>OZ255715.1:0-4726447 GCA_965277175.1 Edaphobacter sp. | reverse complement strand
CACCACCGCCCCGTTCTTCACCACCACCGGATCAAGAAAAGGCATCGACTTCCTCAGCTCCGCCCCGACCTTCTCAATCTGGTGCGCCGCCTCTGCTTTGCGAATCCGCGCAAACTCATGTCGCCCCGTCTCATTCTCATCGATAAACTTCTTCGCGAAGCTGCCATCCTGAATATCGTTCAGCAGACCCTTCATCGCCTTCTTCACCTCCGGCGTCACAATCCGCGGTCCCGCCACATAGTCCCCCCACTCCGCCGTATCCGAGATCGAGTGCCGCATATACTCAAGGCCCCCGCGATACATCAGGTCCACAATCAGCTTCAACTCATGCAGCACCTCGAAATAAGCCAACTCCGGCTGATATCCCGCCTCCACCAGCGTCTCGAACCCCGCCTTCACCAGCGCGCTCGTCCCGCCGCACAACACCGCCTGCTCGCCAAACAAATCGGTCTCGGTCTCCTCGGTAAAGGTCGTCTCGAGCACCCCGGCCCGCGTGCAGCCAATGCCCTTGGCATAGCTCAGCGCCAGCGCCAGCGCCTGCCTGCTCGCATCCTGCTCCACCGCCACCAGCCCCGGAATGCCGCCGCCCTCGGTAAACACCTCCCGCACCCGATGCCCCGGTCCCTTCGGCGCCACCAGCGAAACATCCGCCGTCTTCGGCGGAGTAATCGTGCGAAACCGGATATTGAACCCATGCGCGAACATCAGCGTCACATCCGCCTTCATGTTCGGCGCAATTTCAGCGTGATACACCTTCGCCGCCGTCTGGTCGGGCGTCAGGTTCATAATCACATCCGCCCACTTCGAAACCTTTGCGACCGTCCCAACCTCCAGCCCAGCCTTCCGAGCCCGTTCCGCATTGGGCGAGTCCGCGCGCAGCCCAACCCGCACCTCCACCCCCGAGTCCTTCAAGTTCAAAGCATGAGCATGGCCCTGCGAGCCATAGCCGATAACGGCGACTTTCTTCGCCTGGATAAGAGAGAGGTCTGCGTCTGCGTCGTGGTATGCCTTTGCCATGTTCGTTCGTTTTCCTTTGGTTATGATGTTAGCAATTGTTGGGGTGAAAAATAAAAGTCGACTGGTTAGAGACGTCCGTCCGAAACGGCCGAAGTCTCGAAAGAAAATGGCTTGATCGGCTCTCCCCAATCGGCGCTGAGGTCCTTCCATCCGGGATTCGTCGAGACAATCACCTCCACCTTGCGGCCCCGAAGCCATCCTTCAAGTTCCTTCTCCCGCGCAATCGCAGCCGTAACCCTGATGAAGGTTTCAAAATAGACAAGTTGATCGATGTTGTACCGCGCCGTATGAGACTTCGGGTTCGCATGGTTCTTATGCTGTCGAACGCGAGCCATAAGCTGCGTAGTCATCCCGATATAGATCTTCTTATAGCCATTCGCCAGAATATAAACATAAGCATATTCCGCCAAGCACCCTCCTCATCTGCAGTTGCAGTTGTAGTTGTCGTTGCCGTTGCTTTTCGTCGTCATCCTTGAGCGAAGCGAAGGATCCCTGTCTTTGCCGTTGTCTTTGCCGTTGTCTGTTCGCTCCTCCATCCAAGAAAAAAACTACTCCTCCTCCTCCCGCACCCCCTCAAACTGATTCGGCAGCAAATCTTCCCCCGGCTTCTCCTCAAAGTCCGCCGTCGCAGTCTCGCTGTCAGAAGCCGTCCCCAAAGCCTTCAACACCCGGCTGGTATGGTGCCCTCTCCGCATCGCCATCCGCCCCGTCCTTGAGACCTCAAGAATCGTATACCCCGACTCCGTAATCACCTGCACCAGCCCTTCGATCTTGCTCGAACTTCCCGTCATCTCCAGCATCACCGACTCCGGCGCCAGGTCCACCACCCGCGCCCGAAACACATTCGCCAGCTCAAAGATCTGCGACCGCGAACCCTGCCCCAGCGGATGCGAAGGACCCGCCGCCACCTTGATCAGGCAAAGCTCGCGAATCACCGCCTCGCTCCGCCCCACCTCATCCACATCGACGGTAATCTCCAGCTTATAAAGCGAAGCCCGAATCCGATGCGCCGCATGATCCGGAGCCTCGCACACAATCGTCATCCGCGAAACATCCGCCCGCTCACTCTCGCCCACCGTCAGCGAAACAATATTGATATTCAACCGCCGAAACAACGAAGCCACCCGCGTCAACACGCCAGGCTTATCACTCACCAAAGCTACAAAAGTATGAAGCATCTCTTACCTCCTATCCGCGTTCTCGTTCGCTGTTCCCGTCCCATTCGGTCATTGCCGCTGCCTTCGTCGTTTCGATTGCCATTGCCATTGTCTTTCTTGGTGTCATCCCCGAAGGGGATCTGCGGTTGTCTTTCATCGTTGCCTTTGCCTTTCGCCATCATCCTGGAGCGAAGCGAGGAATCACTGTATTTTTGCTGTTGTCCCTTCACTGCATTCAGGATGACAATAGGCAAACGGATCTCCGCATTTTGCCCCTTTGCACTTCCCGGCTCTTTGCTGTACTTGCTGCTGCTTAGTGCTACAAAGTCTTCCATCAGCGCCCGTTCACTGACTCTGCGGCCTCTCATCCGAGTGCGGAATCGAGTTGCCCGGCAGCGCCGGGTAAGTCGGCACATACGTCTTCGGAATCTCAAACAAGATCAACTCCCCAGGCTTGGCCGCAGGCCGAACACTACTGCAGAGATTCCCCGTAGCAATCCCCGTACTCCGAATCGCAGCCAGCGAATAATCCGTATACAACTCCCCTCGCGGCCGGCAGTCCGCATACATATTCGAAAGAATCCGTATCGTCTTCGCCTCTCCCGTATCCACCTCGATGGTCCCCGTCCTATCGGTAGCCATCGCCACCGACCCGATCTGGTCCACGCGCAGCGCCACATTCAAACTCTCGTCCGTCACCGGTTGATTCGTCTTCGCATTGATCACCCGAATCTTCACCGTAGGAATAGCAGCAGGCTTGGAAGCCTCAAACAAGATCAACTCCCCTGGCGCAGCCGGATTATGAGCATGGCCGCAAACATTTCCCGTCGTAATCCCGGTCCGGTGAATCGCAGTGACCGAGTAACTCCGGGACGACTCCCCGCTCCCCCTGCAATCCGTACCCGTGTTCGGAACAATCCGTATCGTCCGGGCCGCTCCCGCATCCACCCGCACGGTCCCTGTCCTGTCCGTCGCCATCGTGACCGACCCGGCCTGCTCCTCGCCCAGAGCCACCGTCAACCTCTCCCCGGCCACCGGCTCCCCCGTCTTCGCATGGATCACCCGAATCTTCACCGTATGGTCCTGCGCCTCAGCCTCACCCGCAACCGTCCCCACCGTCAGCAAAAGCAGAAGGCCAACCGTCGTCATCGAGTTACCGGCCATTCGAAAACCTCCCGCCAAAATAAAGTTCAAAACAGTGGCGTATTTTTCGAAGCAAGACAAACTGCATCTCCAGCCACACGAACTTACCAAAATTCACCACGTTCACCATGCAAAAACACCACGTTTGCACACCGCGTTTCCCAAAACACCCATCAAAAACAAGGCAAATTCAACAATCCGGCGTCTGCGGACCACACCAAATAAATCTGCGAAAAATCACCTCTATTCATCCTCCGAAGTCTCCAGCAGAAGGTCCTTCGCCGGCCGCCGAACCATCTCATGCAGCGCCGCTCCCGGCGCAATCATCGGATACACTCCGTCCTCTTTCTCCACCTGAAAGTTAATAAGAAAGGCCTTACCGCTCGTCCGAGCCCGCGTCACTGCCGGAATCACGTCCTTCCGCTCCCGCACATGCGCTCCATCGATTCCATGCGCCCCCGCCAGCTTCACAAAATCAGGCGAAAGTATGGGCGAAGCTGCATAGTTCTTCTCATAGAACGCCTCCTGCCACTGCCGCACCATGCCTAGAAATCCGTTGTTGATCACCGCGATATTGATTGCAAGTCCTTCCTGCACAACAGTTGACAGCTCGGAAGCCGTCATCTGGAACCCCCCGTCCCCGGCAATCACCCATACGTCTTTCTCTGGACAAGCCACCTTCGCCCCAATCGCCGCAGGCAGCGCAAACCCCATCGTACCCAGCCCTCCCGAAGTCACCAGCGACCGCGGCGCATCGTGCTTGAAGTACTGCGCCTCCCACATCTGGTGCTGTCCCACATCTGTCACAATGATGGTCTCATCCGCCCGGCCGGCAGCCTGCGCCTCCCGCCATATGTCATTGATAACATGGGCCGCATACAGATGTCCGTTATCCGGCAGATTGATGATGTCGCGAACCGCCGCGTCTCCCTTCATCGCATTGATCTCCCGCATCCAGCTCGCATCCGAAGACGCGGGCAGCAGCGGCAGCAGAAGCTCCAGCGTCTCCCGCAGATCCCCAATCAACGCCACATCGACCTTCACATTTTTATTAATCTCCGACGGATCGATCTCAATGTGTATCTTCTTTGCTTTCTGCGCATAGCTGCTCAAATTGCCGGTAACGCGATCATCAAAGCGCATCCCAAATGCCAGCAGCAGATCCGCCTGCTGAATCGCATGATTCACCCACGACTCGCCATGCATCCCCATCATTCCCAATGACAAAGGGTGATGCGTCGGAAACGATCCGAGTCCAAGCAGCGTCGATGCGACCGGGATCTGCTGGCGCTCCGCGAACGCAAGCACCTGCGCTTCGGCGCCCGAATGCGTGATGCCGTGACCGGCGAGGATGAGCGGCCGTTTGGCAGTTCGAATGAGTTCGATCGCCTGGCGGATCGAGGAAGACTCTGCGCACAGCATCGGATGTGGCCGGTACGCCGCAGGAGCAGCCGCCTCGAAGTCGTATGGCGCTGATCCCTGCTGCGCGTCCTTGGTGATGTCCACCAGCACGGGGCCCGGGCGTCCGGAGCGCGCAATCTGAAACGCCTCCCGCACTGCAGGGGCGATGTCCTCCGCACGAGTCACGAGGAAGTTGTGCTTTGTGATCGGCAGCGTGATGCCGGTGATGTCGACCTCCTGGAAGGCGTCGCTGCCCAGCACCTTCGACGAAACCTGCCCGGTGATGCACACCATCGGAATCGAATCCAGCATCGCCGTAGCAATCCCCGTCACCAGATTCGTTGCTCCGGGTCCGCTGGTCGCCATGCACACGCCCACCTTGCCGGAGGCGCGGGCATAGCCGTCGGCCATGTGCGACGCGCCCTGCTCGTGCCGGACGAGGATGTGATGGATGGGGAACTTGCGCAGCGCGTCGTAGATGGGGAGGATGGCTCCGCCGGGATAGCCGAAGACCTTGTCCACACCTTCGCCTGCGAGGGAAGCCCAGAGGATTTCGGCTCCGGTGAGGGTTGGGCCAGTTCTATGTGTCGCCATCTTTGCCTCCTTTGTTACATACGCCTAGGGTATGCAATGAGCGTTACGACAGAGTATTGAGAAATTTCGTCATTTCATCGAATACTTGCGTTTCATTCGAGATGAAAATGTAGTGATTAGCATTTGCGATGCGAATGACATGCGCGGTTGGCTGAGCTTTTTCAAACACATCAATCTGACGCTTTTGATTTGCGTCAGCGGCGGCAGCAGCGGCGATGTTCTTCGACGTGTCCGCTTTGAATCCAGCGCCCTTGCTTTGCGGATAGCCCATGATTGCAAGGATAGGCAACGGGATTGGTGCTGTGAAGTGCTCATAGTTTTTATTAATCGCGCTTCCCGCTCCGGAAAAAGCATTGGGCGCGCCTACGCCGCCATCCGGTCGCGACAGAAAGCTTTCGCGCGGCTCAGCTTCGGGTGGAGCCCCGCCTACTGCGACGGTCAGTCTTTTGGTCATCGCAGCAAAGCTAGCTGTGTCTTCTGCGCTTGCCGGAGCAGAGGTTCTTGGTAGTGGGTTTTCTGTGCTGTTAGCTTTGCGATCCAGATTTTGTTGAAACTGTGAGAGCACAACCTTTACCTGCTCCATGAGCGTCGTGTCATTCGGAGTCTTCGCTAAAGCATCTATTTTCTGCTGGAGGTTATTGAGGCTGACTACATAGTCGCCTGCGGCGTCGTAGAAGGCGTAGCTGTAGGCAGCGTCAAGATAAATGAGAGCAGAGATGAGTTCAGGGTGACGGGTTCCAATAGAGCTAAGCTCCTCGCCGCCTATTGAGTGCCCGACTAGCACTGGCTTTTCAATCTTGAGTTGCGTCATCACAGCGAGTATGTCATCTGCCAATCTTTCTGGGGTGTAACCATCGGTGGCGTGAGTAGATTTGCCAAATCCGCGCCGACTGATTGCGTAGACATGATGCTTGCCAACGAACTTCGGGGCGAAGTTGTCCCAAATGTGTGCGGTATTGCCCAACCCCGAAAGAAAGACGAGCGGGCGCCCTGTGCCGCCCCAGTCCAGTACTTCCAGCTGAACGTCTTTGTCTACTGTAATCATTTTGACTTGATGCGGAGAGGGGTCGCGCCAAAGGGCTGAAGGGGGAGCCTGCGCCATAGTGACTTGACAACAAGAAAGACAAATTGACAGCAATACGAACCCAAAGGTGGGGAGATTCACAGAGTCGCTCCGATAGAGGTATAGTTGGCAACTGCGGCAGCCTGAAACCCGCCGCTTTCAAAGTGGCTAGATGGTGACGGCTCCTTCGCTGGCACTGCTTACGGAGTTGGCGTACTTCGCGAAGACGCCGCGTTTGAAGCGTGGTTCGGGGGCCTTCCATGTGGCGAGGCGTTTGGCGATTTCGGCATCAGAAACGTTGAGGGTGAGTTTGCGGTTGGGAACGTCGAAGGTGATGGTGTCGCCTTCGTGGACGGCGGCGATGGGGCCGCCGAGTTGAGCTTCGGGGGCGACGTGGCCGGCCATCAGGCCGCGGGTGGCTCCGGAGAAACGGCCATCCGTTAACAGAGCGACTGTGTCGCTCAGTGCCGGTATTCCTTTGATGGCGGCGGTGACGGCGAGCATCTCGCGCATGCCGGGGCCGCCGCGCGGGCCTTCGTAGCGAATGACGAGAACGTCATCCGGGTTGATCTTTCCGGCTTCGACCGCGGCGTGGCAGTCGTCCTCGGAGTCGAAGACGCGGGCAGTGCCGGTGTGGTGGATGCGCTCGTGCCCGGCGACCTTGATGACGCAGCCCTCGGGAGCGAGGTTGCCCTTCATGATGACGAGGCCGCCGGTGGGCTTCAACGCAGTGTCCCAGGTGTGGATGACGGGCTGGTTGGGTGTCTCGACGCCGAGCGCGGCCTCTTCGGCGAGGGTCTTGCCGGAGACAGTGATGCTGTCGCCCTTGAGCAGGCCCTTCTCGATGAGGCGCTGCGCGAGGACGCGGGAGCCGCCGGCATTCTGGTAGTCCGTGGCCGCGTACTTGCCGCCGGGGGAGAGATCGCAGATGAACGGCGTGTGTTCGGAGATGCGATCGAAGTCTTCCATGGTGAGCGGGATGTCGAACTCGTGCGCGATGGCGATGAGGTGAAGAACCGCGTTGGTGCTGCCCCCCGAGGCGCAGACGGCGGCGATGGCGTTGTCGATGGACTGGCGGGTGATGATCTTGCGCGGGGTGAGGCCGGCGCGGGCGAGGTCCATGACCATGCGGCCAGCCTGACGGGAGGCCTCGTGCTTCTCGGGCGACATGGCGGGAACGCCGCTGATCATCATGGGCGAAAGCCCAAGGAACTCTCCGGCCATGGCCATGGTGTTGGCGGTGAACTGGCCGCCGCAGGCCCCGGGGCCGGGACAGGCAGCGGCTTCGAGAGCTTCGAGCTGTTCGTCATTGATTTTTCCAGCCGCGTGCGAGCCCATGCCTTCGAAGACGGAGAGGATGGTGATCTCTTTCGTGGTGCCGTCGGGCTGCTTGAGCAAGCCGGGCGCGATGCTGCCGCCGTAGAGCATGAGGCCGGGGATATCGAGGCGGGCGAGCGCCATGATGGCGGCAGGCATGTTCTTGTCGCAGCCGGCGATGCAGACGATGCCGTCGAAACTATTGCCTCTCGCCACGAGCTCGATGGAGTCGGCGATGACCTCGCGCGAGATGAGCGAGGCCTTCATGCCCTGGGTACCCATGGTGATGCCGTCGTGGATGGTGACGGTGTTGAACTCCATGGGAGTGCCGCCGGCTTCGCGGACGCCCTGCTTGACGGCCTCGGCAACTTTGCGCAGGTGGAAGTTGCAGGGACCGATCTCGGTCCAGGTATTGGCGATGCCGATAATTGGCTTGTGCAGGTCTTCCTTGGTGAAGCCGACGCTGCGGAAGTAGGAGCGCGCAGCGGCGCGGGAGGGACCTTCGGTCAGAACCATGCTGTTTTTCTTCGGATTGATTTCGTTGCTCAAGCTGCAGCCTTTCAGTTTGGTTAGTTAGCGAGTCGAAATTTGTCCTGCATCATGCAGCAACAGGCCGAGGTCGGAGCCAAAACTCCGAGTCGTGCTTTGCCTCGTAGCGATCCAGTTCCGATTCGTGACGAAGCGTAAACCCAATGTCGTCGAGCCCATTCAGCAGGCAGTATTTGCGGAACGGGTCGATATCGAAGTGAGCGCTGAAGCCCTCATCGTCGATGACAGTCTGGGCTTCAAGGTTGATGGTGATCTTGTGCGCGGGATTCCTTAGCGAACGTTCCAGCAAAGTCTGCACATCGGCCTCGGAGAGGCGAACCAGGATCATCCCATTTTTCCCTGCGTTTGAGAAAAAAATATCGGCGAAGCTGGGGGCGATTACAGCGAGAAAGCCGAAGTCGGTCAGCGCCCACGCGGCATGCTCGCGCGAACTCCCACAGCCGAAATTTTTCCCGGCGATCAGGATCTTTGCGCCTTGATGCTCCGGGCGATTGAGGATGAAGTCAGGATCGGGCGTGCCTGCATCGGGGCCTTCCTGGATGCGCCGCCAGTCGTAGAAGAGGAACTCGCCGTACCCGGTACGCTCGATGCGTTTGAGGAACTGCTTGGGAATAATCTGATCGGTGTCAACGTTCGGAAGTCCGAGCGGGGCGGCGTGCGAGGTCAGTACATTGATGGGCTGCATTCGACTCTCCGGTAAGGTTTCTGTCGACCGCGGATTGGCGCGGGTAAAAACAGATAAATTGCGACCGGTTGGCTGTGCCTCTCTTGTGTCATGTCTTGTCTCTCATCCGCGTTTCTCCGTGTGATCCGCGGTCGTCTCGGTCTGGTTGAACTTCCAGTTGCGAATATCGGTGAAGTGCCCCGTGATCGCGGCAGCGGCGGCCATCACCGGGCTCACCAGATGCGTGCGTCCTCCGCGGCCCTGGCGGCCTTCGAAGTTGCGGTTGCTGGTCGAGGCGCAGCGTTCGCCGGGCGCGAGAATATCGGGGTTCATGCCCAGACACATGCTGCAGCCCGGCTCCCGCCAGTCGAAACCAGCCTCAGTAAAGACCTTGTCGAGGCCTTCTCTCTCGGCCTGCGCCTTGACCGACTGTGAACCGGGGACGACCATCGCGCGGACGCTGGTAGCGACATGGTATCCGTGGACCACCGAAGCTGCCGCGCGAAGGTCTTCGATGCGGGCGTTGGTGCAGGAGCCAAGAAAGACGCGGTCGATCTTGATCTCTTCAATAGGTTCGCCCGCCTGCAGCCCCATGTACTCAAGCGCGCGCTCGAACGCCTTCCGGTCCGCCTCGCTTGCTTTGGGATCAGGCAGCGGCACCGTGCTCTTCACGCCGGTGACCATGCCGGGACTCGTGCCCCAGGATACGGTGGGGGTGATATCGGCAGCGTTGAGGTTCAGCTCCCGGTCGAAGATTGCTCCTTCGTCGGTTACAAGTTCCGACCAGTGCTGCACTGCGGTCTCCCACGCCTCGCCTCCGGGAGAGAAGCGGCGGCCCTGGAGATACGCGAAGGTGGTGGCATCCGGTGCGATCATTCCCGCGCGGGCGCCGGCCTCGATGCTCATATTGCAGATCGTCATGCGGCCTTCCATCGAAAGCGCGCGAATCGCAGAGCCGCAATATTCAACGACATGCCCTGTCGCTCCCGCCGTCCCAATCTCGCCGATGATGTGCAACACGATGTCTTTCGCGGTAACGCCGGTCGACAGCGTGCCGTCGACATTGATGCGGAATGTTTTTGGCTTGTCCTGCGGCAGGGTCTGGGTGGCCATCACATGCTCGACCTCGCTGGTCCCGATGCCAAACGCCAGCGCTCCGAACGCGCCGTGGGTGCTGGTATGCGAGTCCCCGCAGACGATCGTCATACCCGGTTTGGTAAGCCCAAGCTCCGGCCCGATGATGTGCACGATACCCTGATTCGGCGACTGCACATCGAAGAGCTCAACCCCGAAGTCGGCGCAGTTTTTGCGCAACGCCTCAATCTGTCTCGAGGCTATCTGATCGACGATATGCAAGCGGTCTTCCACGCTGCTGGTAGGCACGTTGTGGTCTACCGTGGCGACAGTCCGATCCGGACGGCGCAGCGTGCGGCCTGTCATGCGGAGGCCGTCAAATGCCTGCGGGCTGGTGACTTCATGGACCAGATGCAGATCGATGTAAAGCAGGCTCGGCTCACCCTTGGGTTCAGCGACGAGGTGCTCCTGCCAGACTTTTTCAAACAAAGTCTTTGGGCTTGTGGTCATGGTTGTGCCTTCTGCTCGGTTTGAGGTTTAGTGAATGTGTTAGCGCCGACCGCGGCCGGCGGAAGTGGATGCGGTGTGCCATCGGGATCGACCAGGATGGCGTTTGTGATCTGCTGGATCACCTTGCTGCCGGAAGGAGGCTCAGCGGTCCAGCGCGCCACGCTGTGTATCAGTGCGGGAGGGACATGATCGGGATCGACGGAATGATTCGCGAAGATCCACATCGTGTATTTCGCGCCCGGCTCGTTAGGCGTCTTGCTCTCTTTCATCCAATCGATCGCCGCGAAGACAATCAGTGGATGCGGAACTCCGAGATCGACCCACAGCAAGCCACGCGCGGGGCAGAAGCGGAAGACGCAACCCGTGATCGAGAGATAGCGGTTGTCATCGGCAAGAACCTTGTCGGGGACAGAGAGAAAGTCCAGCGCAGTTTCAGCGAGAGGCTTGTAACCGGCCTTCGGACTGCCCCAGAACGTCTGCGGAGCTGTCAGGTACTCCGCCAGAAACGGCCGGAAATGCGGATCGAGGACAAGCTGGTTCTCGCGTCCGTCCGCGGGCGGCGGGCTGTACTGCCAGAGCCACTCGACATTTTCCTTCGGCTGCTTTTTCTCCTTCGCTGCCGCAGAAGACATCAGACCAAACGACGCCACGGGAGCGAGAACGAGGAAAACAGCGGCGAGTTGGAGACGAAGTATCACAGGGAATTATTTGTTGTTACGCGAAGCTGACTTCCTTGCTGCCAAGACCATAACGACATTAACAAGCGTGAACATGAAGACGCCCACGATTAGGACAACCACTGGCGGTGCGCCTCTCCACCATTTGTAGACGAGCGCGGCAGCCACAGCAGCGTTCATCAGAATCAACTTCGTTCGTGGAACCATCGGCTGACTCATACCGCGTGCATGGCCTGTCGCCGATCGATGGATTCGGCCAATGCCTGATGGACCAGCTTGCCCATCTCCTGCGTGCTGACCGGCGTTTGCCCGGCTTGCTGGCCGCGTGCGATATCGGCGGTGCGATAGCCCGCATCCAGCACCTTATGCACCGCGAACTCGATGGCCTTGGCATCCTGCTCCAGGTTCGCAGAGTGGCGGAGAACCATCGCGGCAGTAAGAATCGCGCCGAGTGGATTGGCCTTTCCGGTTCCAGCAATATCCGGAGCCGAGCCATGCACCGGCTCATACAGGTTGACCGCGCCGCCAATGGTCGCCGAAGGCAGCATCCCTAATGATCCGGTGATGACGCCGGCCTCATCGGAGAGAATGTCGCCGAACAGATTCTCCGTCAGCACGACGTCGAAGTTACGGGGGATATTCATGATATGCATTGCCATGGAATCGACAAGTTGATGTTCGAGCGTGACCGAGGGATAGTCTTTTGCGACCTCCGTGACCGTAGCGCGCCAGAGCTGCGACACCTCGAGCACATTGGCTTTATCGACTGAGGTCACCTTCTGGCGGCGCTTGGCAGCCAACTCGAAAGCGACACGGGCAACACGAACGATCTCATCGCGGGTGTAGCGCATGGTATTGATGGCTTCGTTCGACTCGCGGTTCCACCATCGTGGCGCTCCAAAATAAAGTCCGCCGAGAAGTTCGCGCACGAAGAGGATGTCCGCATCCTTGATGACCTCAGGGCGCAGTGGAGAGCTCTCTGCCAAAGCGCTATAGGCGATCGAAGGCCGCAGGTTAGCGAACCCGCCAAGCGCCTGGCGAATCTGCAGCAGGCCGGCCTCGGGGCGCTTATCGGGAGGCAGGGCGTTGAACTTGTTGTCTCCCACCGCGCCTAGCAGAACCGCGTCGCACTCGAGCGCGGCATCGAGCGTAGCCGTGGGCAGCGGCGAGCCAGTCTCCGTAATCGCAACTCCGCCGATCAGTCCGGGGACGAACGTGAAGTCGTGGCCGCCCAACTCCGCAACCGCGCGCAGAATGTTCGTTGCTTCGTAAGTGACTTCGGGGCCGATGCCGTCGCCGGCGAGGACTGCGATCTTGAGGCGCATAACTCATTTCCTTTTGCGTGGAGTGCTAGCGGGTCGTGACCGGGAACCTATCCGGCTGCAGCAGGCCAAGCAGGTCCTGGTCGTAGATGGATTTCTTGCGGTCGGCCAACTCGGTAAACCGGTGATAGACCTCGTCGAGCTGATCGCGGGTGAGCGTTCGTCCCAGTTTTTCCAGCCGGTCTGCAAGCGCGCGGCGGCCGCTGTGTTTGCCCAGCACCAGGTTCGTGTTGGCGACCCCCACCGAAGCCGGCGTCATGATCTCGTAGGTCAGCGGATTCGCCATCATGCCATGCTGGTGAATGCCAGATTCGTGTGCGAAGGCGTTAGCTCCTACCACCGCTTTATTCGGCGAGCAGCCGAAGCTGATGAACTCCGACAACAACTGGCTGGTCGGGTAAAGCTGGTCCATTTTGATGTTGTTGGTGTAGGGGAACTGGTCCCGCCGCACCATCAACGCCGCGGCAATCTCTTCGAGGGCGGCATTTCCAGCGCGCTCGCCGATACCGTTGATCGCGCATTCCACCTGTCTCGCGCCGCCCTGGATGCCCGCCAGTGAATTTGCGACGGCCATCCCCAGGTCATCGTGACAGTGGGTGGATAAGATGACATTCTCGATACCCGTTACGCGAGCCTTCACCGTGCGGAAGATCGCCTCATACTCGGCTGGCGTCGAATAGCCCACGGTATCGGGGATGTTGATGGTGGTTGCTCCGGCCTCAACCGCGACCGTGATCATCTTGAGTAGAAACTCCGGATCAGTGCGAGTCCCATCTTCGGTGGAGAACTCGACATCGTCCACAAAGGTGCGGGCAAGACGCACAGACTCTGCCGCCTGATCGAGCGCCTGTTCGCGCGTGATCTTCAACTTGGCCTCAAGATGTAGATCAGACGACGCAAGAAACACATGGATGCGGCTGCTGGATGCAGGCTCTACGGCGCGGGCCGCGGCTTCAATATCCTCGCGCTTGCAACGGGCAAGAGATGCAATGCGCGTTCCCTTTACCTCGCGTGCAATCGTCTGCACGGCATGGAAGTCGCCGTCCGAAGCGATGGCGAAGCCGGCCTCCAGCACATCGACGCCGAGCGCCGCAAGCTGGTGGGCCATGCGCAGTTTTTCGTCATGATGCATGGTGCAGCCAGGGGACTGTTCGCCGTCCCGGAGGGTGGTATCGAAGAAGACGATCTGGTTCGGCGAGGACATGGATTGAGCACTCTCGATCTAGACGTCATCATAATGCATGCTTATGATGGTCTGCAGGTATATCAGAAATTCTAATTGCGGCATTCGCCATCGAGACGACATGACGCAGCGAGGTGATGATTGGATTTAGTCCAGATGGAGACATTTCTGGCGGTGGCGGAGGAGCGAAGTTTTTCGCGAGCAGCGGCACGCCTCCATCGTACTCAGCCAGCGGTAAGTCAGGCAATCGCCAAACTGGAATCGGAGCTGGGCGAGGTACTCTTCGAGCGCTCCTCGCGCGACGGCACGCTCACTGATGCCGGCGAGGTGCTGCGCGAATATGCAGCTAAGTTGCTGAATCTGCGAAGCGATGCGGCGAGTGCTCTCTCCGAGTTGCGCACCCTCCACCGCGGCCGCCTCAACCTCGCGGCAAACGAATACACCTGTCTCTATCTCCTGCCTTTGCTGGACGAGTTCCGGCGGCAGAATCCGCGGATCAAGCTCGCAGTGCAACGGACGCTCGCAAGCCGCATCTCCGACGAGGTGTTAATGCACTCGGTCGAGCTTGGCGTTCTGTCGTTTCGCCCCGACGACACCCAGGTCAAATCGATGGTCGTCTATCGCGACGAGCTGGCCTTTGTCGTGAATCCGCGGCACGCCCTGGCTGGGGCAGGGAAGGTGTCGATCCGCCAGCTTGGCGCGCAGAATTTCATCGCACACAATATCCCCTCGCCGCAGCGCCAGAAGGTGATCCAGGCCTTCAAAAAACACAAAACACCGCTACAGATGGGCGTCGAACTGCCATCGCTCGAGGCGATCAAGCGGTTTGTGGAAATGGGCAATGGCGTCGCTCTGGTGCCCGGCCTTACCGTCCGCCCGGAGCTGGAACGCGGCGCGCTTGTTCGTGTGCAGGTTCCCGAACTGCAGATCGAGCGCAAGTTGCGGCTGGTCTACCGGCGCCAGGCGAATCTATCGCACGCGGCGCTGGCCTTTCTAAAGGTGGTCGAGGCGTATGCGGCAGCGCATGGCGATCCATACTGCTTCCAGGCCGAACGCGGAGCATAACTTCAAAACTCGAGGAATCTTCGAATCTACAGGAACTTTGCACTAAAAACAGCGTCTGAACGAGCAGAAGGATCACCGGAGAAGCTCTTCCGGCGAATGATAGAGGAGAGTGAGAATTTCATGAAAACACTATTTGGCAATTCAGTCGTCCATGTGGCAGTTTTGGCGCTTTGCGCAACAGCGCTAAGCGTACGGCCTAGCTTCGCGCAAGACAATCCCGCACCGCAGCAGGATCAGGCTGGGCCTGCGCAGGCTGGGCGGAACATGCCGGGCAATAGAGAGGAGCACCAACTCGATGTCCTCACCAAGAAACTCAACCTGACGCCGGACCAGGTGACCCAGGTGAAAGCGATCGATGACGACTCCCGGCAACAGATGATGTCCGTCCGCAACGATTCGTCCATCGCAAAGCCTGACAAACGGGCGAAGATGATGGATATTCGCAAAGCATCGCAGGATAAGATCCGCGGCGTGCTTACCGACGAGCAGAAGCCGAAGTACGACGCCATGCAGGCCAAGATGCAGGAGCACAGGGCCAATCGTCAAAACGAACAAGGTGCTACCCCGCCCTCCGCGCCTCAGCAGTAAAGGACGCACTCTAACATCGAACAGCAGAAAAGGGCCGGAGGAAGACAGATCCTCCGGCCTTCTTGCGTGTCCGCACGCTCGAAACCTTCTGTGCGGTTACAATGAAGGACAGTGGTTACGGCGCTCCGAACTCTTGCAAATGTGTTGCCTGCGGGGCCACGGTAAGAGGTATCGGACGAATTCGAAGGGATCTAGCGAAGAATGAAGAAGACGATGTTGTTGTTGGGTGCATTGATGTTATCTGCGGCGGCCGGTTACGCGCAGGAGAGCCGCCAGGACGTAAGCATCAGCGCTACGGTACCGTTCGCCCCAGAGGTAACCGGAAACAGTGTTCAGAAGAACTCCAGTATGACTCTAGGCGTACTGGCCAGCTACCGCTACATGCTGACTCCGAGAAGCGCGCTCGAACTCAACTACGGCTATGCGCAGAACACGCAGTATTATCAGGTCTACGGGAAGGCTTACGGCGGCATTCACATCCTCCAGCAGGAGATCAGCGCGGCGTATGTCTACAACCTGAACTTCAAGAACTTCAATCCGTTCCTTGAAGCTGGCCCGGGCGCGATCATCTTCTCTCCCCTGAAGGACAACGGTACTACGAACCTCGATGTCACTCAGACAACGGGCATCGGCGGTCTCTTCGGCGGTGGCGTGGCCTACGAACTCAGCCCCAGCTTCGATATCCGTGCCGAGTACCGGGGATTTGTCGTAAAGACGCCTGGATTTTCAAAGCCAGGAAATATCTTCAATACCAACCGCTACGAGATCATTTCAACGCCTGCCATCGGTATCGCATATCACTTCTAAGAACCTGTTTAAAAACTGTCATTGAGAGCATTTTGCCGTAGTTTGTTCTTCGCCGCCATCCTTGAACCTCGAGCGCAGCTAAGGGGAAGGATCTCTGTCTTTCGTCGTTGCTCTTGCTTTTACCTGTTCTTAACTCCGTGTCATCGGTGCCAATCGGTGTTACGCCTTCAATATTTAAGCAGCCTCCTAGTGCCCATCCCCAGTTGTCCTCGTATTGCCTCAACTTCGAGTCTGCGATAGCCTGATTGCTGGACCGATAGCCTGATTGCTGGAACCAACGCTGGAGCCACACATCGCATGACGCTTCGTACTCTCGCATTCGCCCTGGCCTTCAGCCTCCCCGCGCTCGGTCAATCCTCGTCACCCGCTGCCGCATCTCCGGCGCCCTCTTCGCAGGACCAGCTCCCCGATGCCCCCGGCGCCGCGAGCCAGGTAGCGCCGCCCATCGCACCCACCGGCCCCACCGTCGTCTTCGACACCACCATGGGCCGCCTCACCTGCAAGCTCTACGACAAACAGGCCCCTGTCACCACAGCCAACTTCATCGCACTCGCCGAAGGCACAAAAGACTGGACCGACCCCAGGACCCTCAAGAAAGAGCACCATCAGCCCTTCTACAACGGCACTACCGTCCGCCGCGTCATCCCCAACTTCATGATCCAGGGAGGAGACCGCATGGGCGACGGCACCGGCGACCCCGGCTACCTCTTCCAAGATGAGATCGATCCCTCCCTCACCTTCGACCAGCCCGGCCGCCTCGCCATGGCCAACTCCGGCCCCGGCCCCTCTGGCGGCGGCACCAACGGCAGCCAGTTCTTCATCACCGAAAAAGAAGTGCCCGAACTCAACGGCAAGCACACCATCTTCGGCCAGTGCGACGCCCATAGCGTCCTACTCGTCGCCTCCATCGCACGGGTAGACCGCGACTCTAACGACAAACCCATCACCCCGGTCGTCATCCATCGCGTTGCTATCGTTCGCGACGGCCAGCCCATGCCACCGGGACCACCAGCCCCACCTGCCGAAGCCGCAGCCCAACCCACCAAATAGTCGTTCGTTGCGGAGTTTGCGTGAGCACTCCCCCTGGCCTGTCGAAATATTGGAGGTCGCGCGCCTATCGCCACCTGCGGCTTGCCGCGATCGCAATCGTACTGCAGTCCGCGTTCTACCTGCTAACGCCACCGCCCGACATCCGCCATCGAGCCAGTTTGGCCTCGGCCTATGTCGCGTTGGTATTCCTGGCCTGGTCGCTAGTTCTGGGCCCGCTCAACATAGTACGGTCACGATCGAATCCCGTCAGCTTCGACCTCATTTCAAACGACCTCTCGCTGCGCTCTTTCGGCGTTAAGAGATGGAAGACACTCCAGCGAATGAGCTATCTCGCGTTCGCGCTTACCCTTGCGCATGGCTGGGCTTATCAAAGGGTAGAGAAGCGAAGTTGCCTTGGTGGATAGCTGTATTCTGGATCATGGCAGCGTTCGCAGTCACGGTGCAGTCGGCTGGCTTTCTGCGGAGAAGAATCGGGAACGCACAGCAGAACCGCAAACGCGAAGACCTTTAGCGCGGTCCGTTGCATGGAAATACGTAGCGGCCCGTCTAACCACTAATAACCTATCTTCATCAACTAGTAAGGAGAACAACCGAATGCCAACCAAGCCCGGCACCTACGCCACCTTCAAGACCTCCGAAGGCACCATCGTCTGCGAGCTCTTCGAGAAGGATGCCCCCGAGACCGTAGCCAACTTCATCGGCCTCGCCGAAGGCACCAAGGACTGGAATAGCCGCAGCAAGAAAGGCCCCAAGCTCTACGACGGCACCGTCTTCCACCGCGTCATCCCCCAGTTCATGATCCAGGGCGGCGACCCCGAAGGCACTGGCATGGGCGGCCCCGGCTACAAGTTCGCTGACGAAACCAAAGGCTCCAAACACGGCTTCCAGGAGAAGGGCAAGCTCGCCATGGCCAACGCCGGCCCCAACACCAATGGCAGCCAGTTCTTCATCACCGTGGCCGACACCAGCTGGCTCACCGGCAAGCACACCATCTTCGGCGAAGTCGTCGAAGGCTACGACGTGGCCGAGAAAATCTCGAAGGTCGGCAAAGACGGCAGCGACCGTCCCAAAACCCCCGTCGTCCTCGAATCCGTCACCATCGAACGCATCGCTTAAAACGACGATTCAAGAACGATGCCTATCGCAATTCCCGTGCGCAGTAACCAGTTTGGGTGCCCCATGTCCGGATTCTCGGACATGGGCTTCCATCAGGATAACGACCCTTGTCTCGTATAGAAGCGATACCGGATCGTCCAATGCGCGGTCTTGCCCGGAGCGATATTCAGGTGGATATACGCTTCCGGGCAGATCGTCGTGCGAATGGACCAGAGATTAAACCGTGATATCGGAGCATCGGCGGATTGCTCCACCCCCGCTCCGGAATTACGATTCTCAACCGTGAAGTCGTAATTGGACACCTTATCGGAGTATCCCGTCAGAATGCTCTCCACCGTCTGCCTCGGCTGCAACTCCTGTTCATACGTGATCTCGTTGCCTGCGATCTTCCCGCCGTTCGTCAGCGGACGCTCCGCCCTGGGCGCAAAAGGAAAGTGAATAACCATCGCAGGCCCTGTGGAAGCGCCATCCAGCATAAAGAAGTCATGATCGTACACGTCCATTTCGATCGTCTTCTTTCCCGTGTTCTTCATTTGGTGTTCCAGCAGCAACACAGGCGCATCTTTCTCCAGCTTCATATTTTTCCGATAGACATATCCAATGCCCAGCCGTGACTGAATCCTCTGCGTGAACGAAACCTCGCTCCGGCTGGTTCGAACCGCCCACTTCCCTCCATCCACCAGCGGATAGGCGAAGAAAGAAGAGTACGGCGAATCGTTCACCTTGCGCAGCACTCCTACCCCCGGCTTCACAAACAGTTCACCAGGCTTAGCTTCGGCGTAGTTCAGAGCGCCACCCTGTGATTTGAACTCCTCCACCGGGCCGCTGATTGAATCGTTCAGCAGCGGGTCGTAGCGTGGGAACCATTGCCCAAAGTAACTGTGACCCTTGTAGTTTAAACACCTCACAATGCCCGACCAGTCGAAGCGCGTAGCCCGATAGTACCCCTCCTTCGCATCCGGCAGATAAACTACCGCACGCACCATACCATTGGAGATAGCAGCCTTTGGATAACTCGTCTGCGGTGCGGAGGAGCAATCGTTCGCAGCCGCCTCCCCTGCCACGCCGCTCTGTGCCGCCGCCGTACTCGCTGCCTGCAAACAAGAGGTCGCCATCACAGCAACCAGAACAAGTAGTTTTGCGTGAGATACCATCTACTCCACCCCTCTCATGTATTTGTAGTTGCTGTTGTTTGTTCTTCGCAGTCATCCTTGAGCGCAGTGAAGGATCTCCGTATTTCGTCGTTACTCTTGCTTTTGCCTGTTCTTAAATCCGTGTCAATCCGTGGTGAAGTCTTTAGTTCCTGGACGCGCCGGTACCATCGAGAATCCTACGGCAGCGCAAACGCAACATACACGCCTCCTGAACGTTTTCTGCTCGACTGTCCCCCGCCCGCCGCGATCACCACATACTGCTTGCCGTTGATCGAATAGGTCGCTGGAGTCGCCAGACCGGAGAACGGCAACTCCGTCTCCCACAGCAGCTGCCCGGTACGGCTGTCATACGCATGAAACTTCTGATCGAAGATCGTCGCTCCAATGAAGAGAAGTCCGCCAGCCGTCACCACCGGCCCCCCGTAGTTGTCCGATCCCGTATGGTGTATCCCCTTGGCTTCCAACTCCGGATACTCCCCAAACGGAATCTTCCACAGATATTTGCCCGTATTCAAATCAATCGCATTCAGAGTCCCCCAGGGCGGCACGATTGCCGGATAACCCTGCGGATCGGTGAATCTGCGGAAGCCGATCGTCTTGTACGGCATCAGATCATCGCCCGCCGGTGTACCGCTCTTCGCCGCACCCGGCTTCACCGGTGGAACATACTCCGTCTGCTGCGGCGTCTTCGAGACGTACCGGACTACCTCCTGGACCTGCTTGTCATCCAGATTCGTGAACGCCGGCATCCGGCCTTTGCCGCCGCGAATCGTTCCGGCGATCTCCTCGTCGCTCAGCCTGCCTTCAATGCCTCGCAGCGAGGGAATCGACGGCGGCGAACCGGTCCGGTTGATGCCATGGCACACGCTGCACTGGCTCTGGTACAGCTTCTCGCCTTCACTTCCCGGCGGAGGAGGAATCGTCAAGCCGACTATCCACGGCGTGTCATTCTCGTTCACGTAGAGAATTCCAGTAGTCGGATCGACAGCCGGACCTCCCCACTCCGCACCTCCGGCAAACCCCGGCAGATCGGCCGTCAGCTTATCGACGCTTGGCGGTTGAAACTCCCCTCCGCCGGCCATCGCTTTCCACTCTTTTCCGGCCCACGCATGCTCCTCGGGAGTCAGGTTTGTCAGCATATCTTCCGTGAGGAACTGGCGCGTATAAGGCTCCGGCAACGTCGGGATCGGCTGTGTCGGCGAAGCCACTTCGCCCGGAACATGACTCGCAGGGAAGTGCTTCTCCACAATCGGAAACAGCGGCTTTCCCGTCACTCGGTCGAAAACGTACAAATACCCCGTCTTCGAGGTCTGCGCAACCGCATCGACAGCCTTCCCATCCCGTGCCAGCGTCACGAGCGCCGGAGGAGCGGAAAAATCGCGGTCCCACAGATCATGGTGCACCGCTTGAAAATGCCAGATCCGCTTGCCCGTATTCGCGTCCAGCGCCAGCAGCGTATCGGCAAACAGATCGTCGCCCACACGAAAACCACCGTAGAAGTCGAACACAGCAGATCCAGTCGGCACATACACAATCCCGCGTTTCGTATCGATCGTCATCCCGGCCCAGTTATTCGCGGCCCCCGCCCTCTTCCACGCCTCTGTTGGCCAGGTGTTATACCCAAACTCGCCCGGATGCGGAATCGTGTGGAACGTCCAGCGCAGCTTGCCCGTGCGCACATCGTAAGCGCGGATATCTCCCGGAGGCGAAGGATAGGTCTCAGGATTTTGTCCCCCCACGATAATCATGTCCTTGTAGATCGTGCCTGGCGACGTCATTCCAACCGATTGCGACTCGTAGTCCTCCCCCCGCAATCCTTTGCGCAGATCGACCTTGCCGTCTTCCCCAAACCCCGGTATCGACTTGCCCGTCTTTGCATCAATGGCAAACAGATAATTTCTGAAGCCCGCAAAGATGCGGCTGTCGTTCCCTCCGTCGCTCCAGTAGGTCACGCCGCGATTGCGCGCGAAGCCCCTGATCTCAGCCTCCCACTTCCAGATCAATTTGCCCGTTGCTCCATCGAGCGCAATGACCGCACGCGATGGCGTGCAGGCATACAGAACGCCTCCGACGATGATCGGATTGACCTCCAGGCCGCCAAACTCTGCCGTGTCGTACTTCCAGGCCACCACCAGGTCCTTCACATTGCTGCGATTGATCTGCGCCAGGCTCGAGTAGTGGTCGCCCGCCGGCTGTCCCCCATACGTCTCCCATGTCTGCGTGGACGTGTCCACCGGCTGTGCCTTCGAGCTTGCCCCTTCCGCCACCAACCAACTGGCGACGCAGAGACCCAATCCAAGAGCAATGACGGCAACTCCAGAAATCTTGCGCATAGACCCTCAACGTTCGACCTGAATACCTGCGAAGGCGTATGCCTCAGAACCTGTCTAAAACTACATGCAGATGTATTTGCTTTGTTGTTTGTTTTACGTCGTCATCGTGAACGTAGTGAAGGATCCCCGCATTTCGTCGTTGCTTGTTTTTCTTCGTCATCTTTGAGCGCAGCGAAGGCCCCTATTTTATCGTTGCTCTTGTTTTTGCCTGTTCACATAGCTCTCATCCATGCAAATCAGTGATCGAGCCTTCAGTTTTAGACAGATTTTCACAACCATTAGTTGAAGTTTCATCAGGTTCGGTCTTCTCCGCGCTCCAGCAGAAGCGCAGCCTGAAACATCGCTCTCGCATAGCCGATATCGAATACCATGCCCGCATACCCGCCCCCACCCGGATACTGGTTGTGAATTCCAACCGCGCGATCATAATCCAGCGCGCGCTCATGCTCCGGATAAATCAGACGCGTGTACTTCACTCGTATCAGCTCCCGCATGATCGCCAGCATATCGTTGTCGCCGGTATCGATGAAGCCCTCGACATACTTGTCGTTGGGGACCTCGATCGTCGGGTTCCGATAATGAACATGGTTGATGCGGTCGCGCGTCCCAAAGTAGCGGCATACCTCGATCGGGTCCGCACCCGTCTCCCGGGTCACTCCGCAATCCCACGTAATCCCATTCGAGGGGCTGTTGACGATCTCGATCAAGTGCTTCCACCCATCTACCGTTGCCATAATCTGCCCCGACCCACGGCTCAGGTGAATTGGAGGATCGTTCGGATGCAGCGCCAACCGCACATTCGCCTGCTCCGCAACCGGAATCACCTCCTTCAGGAAATAAGTGATGTTGGCCCACATCTCATCCAGCGAATGCGCGCCTTCCTCCGGCAGCGGCGTCTGGTCCGTCATCCGGCTGATATCGAATCCCGTCAACCCGGCGCCCCCGCGGCCCTCCACATAGTAGTACCCCTCTATCGCGCGATGCGCATAAAAGTTGTACTCCACCACCGGCACTCCCACCTTTCCGGCTGCGCGAATCGAGTCTTTGAACTGCTCCATCTCCTGATACCGCCCGGGGCGCCCATACACCGTATTCGGAAATCCGCCGATCATCATATTGCCGACTTCGAGCCCGCCGCTCTTGCACCTGTCCACGATCTCGCGCAGCGCAGATTCCGTCCACGGCATGCGCGGTCCACCCATCAGCACATGGTTCACCCCCAGCTGCTTCACCTCGCGCATCGCCGTATCGCTGATCGTCCTCCCACCCACGGGCGCCGCCAGCTTTGGCGTATCCGGTCCTTCCTGCGGCATTCCCTTTTTCAGGCGGCCCGTCGATTTTCTTGTCTGCGCCTTCCCCCCCACCCCGGGCAATGCAGCCGACAGCAACGCCGTCGAACAAGCTCCTGCCACTAAATCACGCCGTGAAAAAACAGAACTCATAATTTGTGCTCCCCTTGAGGCTGAGAATTAAACGAACGATTGATGGAGCTTTCGGAAAATGATCCTATCGAAGACTCTTAGTGCCACGCAATTCGCGTAGGTCTTTCCATGTTGGCTCCCAACTCGACCGGCTCCAGGCGCGCCACTCCTCCTGCCATTTCATCGCGCGATCATGTTACTCTCATTGGCCCCGGGCAGGGAACGCGCAACTCGATACGAGCTTGGCCACTTCAACTCTGCCGCCAGCATCACGAAGACCAGCATCGCAACTTCGCATCGGCAAACTATTCGAGACCCCACTACGCCTCTTACTTCTTCCTGCGCCGGCTCCCAGCCAATCTCTGGATCCGCTTCGCATCTCGCCAACTGGACTACCGCGTGCGTATGATGTTGGCAAACCCTGTCGTGCTTTCGATAAGACACGTTTATGGAGGATGCTGTGCGAGTAGGTCTGATGACGCGCGAATACCCGCCCAATGTTTACGGCGGAGCTGGAGTCCACGTCGAGTATCTAAGCCGCGAGTTGGCAAAGAAGATCGTCGTGGAGGTGCACTGCTGGGGCGATCAATTTCTCGACGAGGGCAATCTGCATGTGCGAGGCGCACAGCCATGGTGCTTGATTACCCAGGGCACCCAGGAGAAGTACAAGACCGCGCTTGAGACCCTGAGTCTCAATCTCGCGCAGATGAAGCCGCTGGCAACCATCGACATCGTCCATACCCACACCTGGTATGTCTCCATGGCAGGCTTTCTGGCCAAAAAACTTTTCAACGTGCCCTTCGTGCTCACAACCCACAGCCTGGAGCCCCTCCGCGCCTGGAAGGCCGAACAGCTTGGCAGTGGATATGCCATGAGCTCCTGGATGGAACGTACCGCCATTCTCGATGCCGATGCTGTCATCGCAGTTTCGCAGGGGACAAAGGAAGACATCCGGCGCGCTTACCCTGAGGTCGATCCCGATCGCATTCACGTCATCTACAACGGGATCGACCTCGAGGAATATCAAAAGACCTCCGAAACTGCGGCACTGATTAAGTATGGGGTAGACCCCTCCTTGCCCTACGTCTTGTTTGTCGGTCGAATCACGCGGCAGAAGGGCGTCACTCACCTCGTCGAAGCCATCCGCTATCTCCCACCCGAGACTCAGGTCGTGCTCTGTGCCGGAGCGCCCGACACCTCCGAAATAGCAGCCGAGATGCGTCAAAAGGTAGAGGACGCCCGGGCTACTAATTCGCGGGTGGTATGGATCGAAAAGATGGTCACCAAGCTGGAGGCAATCGAGCTCTACAGCCATGCCGCCGTCTTTTGTTGTCCCTCCGTGTACGAGCCGTTCGGCATCATCAATCTCGAAGCGATGGCATGCCGCGCTCCAGTCGTCGCCAGCGCGACCGGAGGAATTCTCGAAGTTGTGGTCGACGGCGTAACCGGCTATCTAGTCCCATTCGAGCAGGACCCCATCACCACGTTCCCCTCTGATCCCGGCAAATTCGCCCGCGACCTGGCGGAGAAGATCTCCGAACTAATGGCAGATCCTGAAAAGGCCGCGCGGTTCGGAGAAGCGGGCCGCAAGCGCGTTGAAGAGAAGTTTGCCTGGTCCGCGATTGCAGATCAGACTATCGAACTCTACGACCAGCTCATAAAAAAACGTTAGATCCTGCGCACGTTTCAGCCGGTTCGCGCCCGAGAATCAAGGACGAGACTTGCAGGAAGCTGGCGGAGAGGGAGGGATTCGAACCCCCGATAGACTTACGCCTATGTCTGATTTCGAGTCAGGTGCATTCAACCGGGCTCTGCCACCTCTCCGTGCTTGTTTACAACAACTTGCGAATGCTTTTCTATTGTACCGTATCTGTAACGTAACCAAATACTGTGTCGTTGTGAATTGGCAGGATCGTAGCTAAGCCTTCGCTTCGGCTCTGGCAGTGGCGGACGATCGTACAGAGGTGAGGTGTCACCTACGCACGTACAACGGCTCGCATTGCTCCATGAGGGCCGACCGCAAAGGAGTGGCAAGAGCCGAAGACGAAGGTCCTTGTTTCGTCATTGCTCTTGCTTCTACCTGTTCTTAAATCCGCCTCATCCGTGCAAATGCGCAATCAGCCTCGCACATCTTCTTACGCGCGAAGCTAAGTTATGCTTAAAACGGAGGCTCATCATCCCTATCTTTTCAAGACTCCTGTCTGGTTGTGCCGTCCTTTGTCTGGCCACCCTCTCTGCCATCGCCCAGCAGCGCCCCCCGGCAACGCCTCTCATCGCGCACAATCCCTACTTCAGTATCTGGTCCACCACCGACAATCTCACTGACTCCGACACCAGCCACTGGACCGGGACCGCCCAGCCGATCACCGGCATCGCCCGCATTGACGGCAAATCGTACCGCTTCATGGGGCATCATCCCGGCAGAATCCCAGCCATGCAGCAGACCGCCCACACCGTCATGCCGACGCACACCAGGTACGAATTTCGCCAAGATGGCGTCACCTTGCAGTTCGTCTTCTTTACCCCGGCGATCCTCAACGATCTCGACGTCCTCTCACGTCCTGTCACCTACTTGACATGGACCGCGCAGTCCGCCGATGGCGCGCCTCACCAGGTCTCCGTTCTTCTCGATGTCAATCCCGTCATCGCGGTCAACGAATCCAGCCAGCAGGTCCTCTCGTTTCGCAACCAGACCTCTTCGTTGAACGTGCTCTCCGCCGGCTCCGAGGATCAAAAAATCCTCAACCGCTCCGGCGACAACCTCCGTATCGACTGGGGGTACTTCCATCTCGCCGCCCCGAAGGACGAGCACTACGCCACCTTCCTCGCACCCCATCCCGCGGAGACCTTCGCCGCCTCCGGCCATCTGCCTCCTGACGATTCCATGGAGACCGCAGAGCGAGCCGACCGCTCCGCCTCGCCAGCCGTGGTCCTCGATTTCGGCTCGGTTGCCTCGCAGCCGGTCGCTCGTCACGTCCTTGTCTCCTACACCCAGGGCTACGCCATCCAATATCTCCAGCGAAATCTTCGCCCCTACTGGCAGCGCAACAACATGTCCGTCGCGAAGATGCTCGACACCGCTGAGGTCCAGTATCCCGCCCTCGAAGCGCGCGGCACAGCGCTCGATACGGAACTCACCGCCGACCTCACCAAAGCAGGCGGAGCGCACTATGCCGCCATCGCGACCCTCGCCTACCGCCAGGCCATCGCCGCCCACGAGCTCGTCGCCGATGTCAACGGCGACCCCATGCTCTTCGGCAAGGAGAACTCCTCAAACGGCTGCATCGCCACCGTCGACGTCCTCTATCCCTCCGCCCCATTCTTCCTGTTCTTCGAGCCGAAACTACTCGAAGCCCAGCTTCTGCCTGTGCTGGAGTACTCCGCGCTCGTCCGCTGGAAGTTCCCCTTCTCCCCCCATGACGTCGGCCAATACCCTCTCGCCAACGGGCAGGTGTATGGCGGCGGAGAAAAGACTGAAGAAGACCAGATGCCAGTGGAGGAAAGCGGCAACATGCTCATCCTGGTCGATGCCTTGGCCCGTGCCGAGGGCAGTCCGCAACTCGCCGGACGATACTGGCCTCTACTGACGAAATGGGCCGATTACCTGAAGCAGAAAGGCCTCGATCCGGAGAACCAGCTCACAACAGATGACTTCGCCGGCCACGTCGCCCACAACGCCAACCTCTCCATCAAGGCCATCGACGCACTCGCCGCCTATGCCGATCTCGCCCACCTGCTGAAGCACGATACCGTCGCCAAAGACTTCCACGCCACCGCGCAAACCATGGCGGAAAAGTGGATCACTCTCGCCCAGGAGGGAGACCACTACAAGCTCGCCTTCAACAGTCCCGATACGTGGAGCCAGAAATACAATCTCGTCTGGGATCAGTTGCTGGACTTCAACCTCTTTCCCAACGCTTACGCGAGACAGAGATGGCCTTCTACCTGAAGAAGATCAATCGCTACGGTCTTCCCCTCGACAGCCGCGCCGACTACACCAAACTCGACTGGTCCGTCTGGACAGCGACGCTGGCCTCGACGCCAGAACAGTTCAGCGCCATCATCGACCCCATCTACCGCTGGACCAACGAGACCCCAAGCCGCGTTCCACTCACCGACTGGTACGACACCAAGACCGGCAAACAGGTCGGCTTCCAGGCCCGAAGCGTCGTCGGAGGCGTCTTCATCAAAGCGCTCTCCAACAAAGACCTGGCCTCGAAGTGGCAGCATAAAACAACGCCGCAGGACTGAAGATCAGCGAGACGGCGTCGCAGGATATTTCGTTCCCTGCGGAATGTACTGCGCCGCCATCGCGCGGAATGACTCAACCTGGGCCTCCATCCACCCGGCATCGCTGCCCAGCTCTTTCGCAAGCAATGCCGCGACGGCGGGAGCAATCGCCACCGTCGCCCGCGCGTTCAGCAGCAGCGCACGCGTGCGGCGAGCCAGCGCATCGTCCAGTGTGCGCGACATCTCATAGCGAGCGGCCCAGACAATCTCCGCCGCGATGTAGGGCAGATCAGGATGCAGCGGCCTGCCAAGCTCAGGGGTCTCATGCACCAACTGCAGGATAGCCGCAGCATCCGACCCATACACCGACAACGCGCCCAACTCCTCCGGATGTTCATGGTACCCATGGATGTGCTGCGTCGCGGTCACGCACGGCCTCTCCTCCAACGCGCCGAGCATCACCGCGTGATCGACGCAGTCCTCGGCCATATGCCGATACGTCGTCCACTTGCCGCCGGCAATCGTCACCAGCGCGGAGTGATCAACATGGATCGTATAGTCGCGCGAGATCGTAGAGGTCTTGCCTTCGCTCGCTCCCGCAGGCTTCACCAGAGGCCGAATCCCCACATACACGCTGAGAATATCTTCGCGCGTTGGCTTGTGCGTGAGATATTGCCCCGCCGTCTCCAGCACAAACTCAATCTCCTCTTCAAACGGCAGCGGTTCATAGGAGATCGTATGGATCGGCGTATCCGTCGTGCCCACCAGCGTGCGACCGTTCCACGGCACCGCGAACAGCACCCGGCCATCGTCGGTATGCGGCACCATCAGCGCCGTGTTGCCGGCGAGGAAAGAGCGCTCGAATACCAGATGGATCCCCTGGCTCGGCACCATCATCGGCTCCACCGCAGGCTCCGCCAGCTGACGAATCTCATCGGTGAAGATGCCCGTCGCATTCACCACGCAACGAGCCGCAGCATCAAACCGCTCGCCACTCTCCCCATCCACTGCGGTTACACCTTTCACAAAGCCGGACTCATCCTTGGTCAAGTCAATGGCCGCAGCATAGTTCAGTACCGTCGCGCCATGCTCCACAGCCGTGGTGATCAGGTTGATCAGCAAACGTGTGTCATCGAACTGCCCATCGTGATACACCACGCCGCCGCGCAGCCCATCCTGCCGAATAGCAGGCAGCAACTCCAGCGTCTCTTCACGCGACAGTACCTTCGACGGACCGAAGCTGTACTTGCCCGCAAGCAGATCGTAGACCTTCATCCCAATGCCGTAAAAAGGCGCCTCCCACCACGAGTAATTTGGCACAACAAACCGAAGATCATGCACGATGTGCGGCGCATTCCGGCGAAGAATCCCGCGCTCCTTCAGCGCTTCCATCACCAGCGAAACATTCCCCTGCTCCAAATAACGAACGCCGCCATGCACCAGCTTCGTCGCCCGGCTCGACGTCCCTTTGCCAAAGTCTTCGCGCTCCAGCAGCAGCACCTCATAGCCGCGCGAGGCCGCATCCACGGCGATGCCCGCTCCGGTCGCTCCGCCGCCGATGATCACAATATCCCAGGGTTCTGTGCGGCTGCGTGCGTGGGCAACCATCTCGTCACGGTTCATCGGCTCTCCCTCTTTCAGTTTCGATTCCAATTGCGGGCGCGCTCCACCGCCTCGCGCCAGTTTTCCTGCAGTCGTTCCATCTGCTTCTGATCGCCTCTCGGGGAAAAGACGGTATCCGCCGCGCGATGCGACTCTAGTTCGTCAACGCTATTCCAGAATCCGCTCGCCAGTCCGGCAAGATAAGCCGCTCCCTGCGCGGTCGTCTCCAGCACCGCCGGGCGCTGCACAGGAATCCCCAGCAGGTCGGCCTGAAACTGCATCAGCGTATCGTTCGCCGCCGCGCCGCCGTCGACGCGAAGCTTGGTAAACGGGTTCTTCGTATCCGCATCCATCACGCGCAGAACATCCGCAACCTGAAACGCAATGCTCTCAATCGCCGCCCGCGCAATATGCGCAATCTGGGTACCGCGCTGCAGCCCAATGATCAGGCCTCTCGCCTGCGCATCCCAGTACGGTGCGCCAAGCCCGGTGAACGCAGGCACAAAGACAATGCCATCCGAATCCGCAACCGATGCAGCAACCGCTTCCACCTCTGCCGACTCGCGAAAGAACTTCATGTTGTCGCGCAGCCACTGCACCACCGCACCGCCAATGAAGATGCTCCCTTCCAGCGCATAGACCAGCTTTTTGTTCGTGCTGCAGCCAAGCGTCGTAAGCAGCCGCTCACCGGAGAGCGTGAACGTATCTCCGATATGCTGCAGCAGAAAACATCCCGTTCCATAGGTATTCTTCGCATCTCCCGGCGACACGCAAAGCTGCCCAAACAGCGCCGACTGCTGATCTCCCGCGATGCCCGCGATCTCCACGTCGCCAAGCCCAAGCGAAGTCGTTACCCGCCCCACCTTTTCGCTCGACCACACCACCTCCGGCAGCAGACTCTCCGGAATATTAAACAACCGCAGCAGATCCGTATCCCACCGGTCCTCTACGATGTTGTAAAGCAGCGTGCGCGAAGCATTCGTTCGGTCCGTAAGGTGCCGCTTCCCGCTGGTCAGGTTCCACACCAGCCAGCTATCTACCGTGCCGAACGCCAGTTTGCCCGCCTCGGCCCGAGCCCGAACGCCCTCGACGTTATCCAGAATCCATGCCACCTTGCTCGCGGAAAAATATGGGCTCAGCAGCAATCCAGTCTTCTCCCGCACCATCTTTTCGGCCCCGTCATCGAACAGCTTCTTCGTCAAACCGGCGGTGCGGCTATCCTGCCAGACGATCGCGTTGTAAACCGGCTTGCCCGTCTGGCGGTCCCATACAATCGTCGTCTCCCGCTGATTGGTGATGCCAAGCGCAACCACATCCCTCGGCCGCACCCCGGCCCTGCCCATCACCTCCACCGCGGAGCCAAGCTGCGACGTGAGAATGTCGAACGCATCGTGCTCCACCCAGCCGCTCCTCGGATAGATCTGCGGAAACTCGCGCGACGTCGTCCCGGCAACCTGTCCGTCGTGGTCAAACAGGATCGCCCGTGAGCTTGTCGTCCCCTGATCCAGCGAAAGCACATACTTCATAGCCTCTTCCCCGTCTCTCCTATTTTGAGCCTGTCAGGAACCACCCTGAGAGATCTCTTACCGTTATCACTTGTCTTATATCGTCATCCTGAACGTAGTGAAGGATCACCGTATTTCACGTTTGCCTTTGCGTTGCCTGTTCTTAAAATCCGTCTTATCCGCGCAAATCCGCTGTCGAGCCCTCCGTCTTCCCCGTCTGCTGATGCAGTCTCGCCTCAAGCCGCGCCCGGTCTCGTGCAGGCAAAAAGGGCAGTATCAGCACCTGATACGTCCCGCCCCCCACTATGCCACCGAGAAGAGGGCCAATGACAGGAACCCACCAGTAGTTGCCCGGTGAGGGAAACGCCGAAGAACCCCAGCCGCTGAAGAAACAGAACAACCGCGGCCCAAAATCGCGTGCCGGGTTGATCGCCCACGCTTCGAGATACCCCATCGACGCGCCGATCAACGCCACCAGAAATCCAATCATCAACGCGCCTGCATTCGCGCCCGGCGCCATCTCGTTGTACTGCTCCGTGATCGCAAAGATCCCGAAGATCAGAAACGCCGTCAAAATAATCTCGTCGCCGAACGCATGCATCGGCGTAATCGCCAGCCCCGGATGGGTGAAAAAAACACCGGCAGCTCCACCGGACGCGCGCGCAAGGTGATTGGTCAGGTTGAACTGATCGATCACCGGGCCGAAGAGGACATACACCACTCCCGCTCCTAGGAACGCGCCAATCACCTGCGCCACGCAGTACGGGACCACCTTGCGCCACGAAAATCCCCGATAGACCGCGAGCGCCAGCGTCACCGCCGGATTGCCATGGCAGCCGCTGACCGAGCCTGTCGTATAGATCGCAATCGCGACGGCAAGCCCCCACGCAATGCAAACCCCCCAGTACGCCTGCTGATACGGACTCGGGCTATACAGCGCATACATCGCGGCAACCGAGTCCCCGAAGGCGATGATGATAAACATGGCCATCGCCTCCGAGATTAATTGCCCTACGAATAATTTCGTCATCCCTCTTGTCCCTGCAGCTTGCACGTAACCCCTTCTCGCTTTGAGATCTGCTCCCCTCGCAACAGGCACGTCGTTTCGTTCTTCACTACAAGCGTCATCCACACTACTTCATCTCTCGAAAAATGTCCCGCGAACATACCGCTTCTCAACGAACCTCCGATTCACTATCCGTGCAAATCCGCGGTCGAGCCTTCCAGTTCCTGGACAGCGGCTGAACACACCTGCTCTCATCCGTCATAATGGAATACGAGGATGTTCGATGGGCTTATTTCGCAAGAAGATCAAGCAGGAACACAAGATCATGCTCCAACATGACCGCGCCGCCGGAGCGCTCCAGCCCGAGTCCCACCGCCCGACCCCCGAATGCCCCGAGCCGCAGCGCTGGAGCATGGTCGACTCCATGTCCGCCGAGCTCGAAGTCCTCGAATTTATCGCCACCCTCGTCACCACCATCAAGCCCCGCCTCATCGTCGAGACCGGCTCCTTCCTCGGCGTCTCCACCGAGTGGATGGCCCGCGGCCTCCAGCGTAACGGCTTCGGCAAGATCATCTCCTGCGAGTTCGACCCTATCGTCTACGCCCGCGCCAAACAGCGCCTCGCCGGCTCCCCCCTCATGCCCTTCCTCGAACTGCGTAATGAATCCAGTCTCGACATGACCATAGACGGCACCATCGACCTCTTCTTCTCCGACTCCGACATGCCCATACGCGAGCAGGAGGTCAAGCGCTTCCTCCCGCAGATCAACCCCAACGGCATCATCCTCCTGCACGACGCTAGCTCGCACCACAAGGTCGTCCGGGACGCCGCCAAATCCATGGAGACCGAAGGTCTGCTCTCCGTCGTCCTGCTGCCCACGCCGCGCGGTCTCGCCATCGCCCAATCCCGCGCCGGCCGCAGCTAGCCATGCAGACGGCCCACTCATCGGTCGCACCATCCCACCGTTACAAAGCGCCGCTAATCATCTTCTGGGCCGGCTTCCTCCTCCGCGTCCTTTACATCACTCTCGCCCACACCTACCGCATCCGCCCCGCGCAAGACCATCTCCAGTTCGGCTGGGAGATGGGCCGCATCGCCCGCGCCCTAGCCACCGGCTACGGCTACGCGGACCCCTTTACCGGCCACTCCGGCCCTACCGCCTGGGTCCCGCCCCTCTATCCTCTGCTGCTCGCCGGCGTCTTCAAGCTCTTTGGCGTCTACACCGCAACATCCGCCTGGGTCATCCTCACCCTCAACAGCATCTTCTCCGCCGCCACCGCGCCTCTCATCTTCGAGATCGCCTCTCGCTGCTTCCAACGCACCGGCCGCGCCCGCAGCATCGCGCTCTGGTCCGCCTGGCTCTGGGCGCTCTATCCGGCAGCCCTGCAATACGATGTCCACTGGGTCTGGGACATGGCCATCACGGCCTTCCTCTTCTCCGCAGTCCTCGTCCTAGCCCTGCGCGTACGCAATATCGGTGAAGCCCGCAACATCGGTGACGACAATGCCAATCACCAGACTACCCTCCGCTGGTCTCTCTTCGGACTCTTCTGGGGCATGATCGCCCTCCTCAACTCGACCATCCTCCTCTTCCTCCCTGTCTGCGGCATCTGGATGCTCCTTGGGGTCTGGAAAAACAACGGAACGGAGGGAAGCGGTGTCACGAAAATAAAGACAGCCCTAGCCAAAGCCACCCTCGCTGCCATCATCTTCCTCGCCTGCCTCGCCCCCTGGATGGCGCGCAACTGGACCGTCTTCCACGCCTTCATTCCCATTCGCGGCAACCTCGGCGCCGAGCTGCACGACTCCGTCCTCGACTCCTATAACGGCTTTACCGTCGGCACCCGAGTCCCGGTCTGCGACGTCTGCCCCGCCTATCTCGAGTACAAGCACATGGGCGAATACGCCTTCGTTCAGCGCGAGGGCAAGCTAGCCCGCGAACACATTTGCACCCACAAACTTCGCTTCTTCCAGCTCGCCCTCAAGCGCGTCTACTTCTACTGGGTCAGCGTTCCGAAGCCCGCCGAGAAGGGCGTCCTCATCGAAGCCGTCCGCGAAGCCAACTACTTCATCGTGAGTCTCGCCGCCCTCCTCGGCCTTGCGCTCGCCCTCAAGCAGCGCATTCCCGGCGCGGTTCTCTTCGCGTGGGCCTTCGCGCTCCTCCCCCTCACCTACTACTTCGTCACCGTGCAGGCCCGCTTCCGCCATCCCCTCGAGCCCATCATGACCATCCTCGCGGTATACCTCTTCCAATCCGCTACCCCACTAAAACCCAGACCCGCAGCAATCTCTTAGAACCTGTCTAAAAGCTATTGCTGAGAGCATTTGCTGTTGCTTATTCTGCGCCGTCATCCTAATCATCGTGCGCAGCGAGGGGAAGGATCCCTGTATTTGCAGTTGCTCTTGCCTTCGCCTGTTCTTACCTCCTTCCAATCCGTGCAAATCCGCGGTCGGCCTTTCAGTTTTCAGACCTGGCCCAACCCCTCGCATCCTGTCTATCCCTTCCAATCCGCCACGCCTTGGCATACTTCCAACTGATATAAGCCGAGTGATACAGATGCAGCAACATCCCCTCGCGCCCATCCAGAAATCCCCCGCGAACGATGTAGTTCCACATAAACGTCAGCCCCGGCACCACGGCGATGTTCCAGCAAAAAACCGCCCCCGGCCCGCTGAGTTTCCCTTTGCCCGCAAGAATCCTCGCCCCCAACGTACTGTAGCGATTCATATGTTCGAGATAGATATCGAGAGTTGGATATCCATGGTGCAGAAAATCGTGCTTCAGCGTCTCCACCCTGCCGCTCACCGCCACCGATTCATGCACCACCCTGTCGCTGAATCGCTGCACCCTTCCATCCGCCGCCAACCGCCGGAACAGCCGCAGCTTGAAATCAGGATAGTAGCCTCCGTGGCGCATCCACCGGCCCAGAAAAACATGTCGCAGCCTGAGCCGATAGCCATACACCGCTCCGGCCCCGGCATCTACCTCCAGCATCGCGCGAATCTCCGCCTGCAGCTCCGCGCTCAACTCCTCATCCGCGTCCAGCGACAGCACCCAAACCCCCGAGCACCTCTCGATCGCCGAGTTCTTCTGCCCCGCGAAACCCTTCCACGGCTCCGCATACACCTTCGCCCCGTACGAGCGGGCAATCTCCACCGTCCCATCGGTCGACCCTGAATCCACCACGACCACCTCATCGGCAAACCGGACACTGTCCAGCGTGCGCGCAAGGTTGTCTTCCTCATTCAAGGTGACAATCGCTACAGAAAGTGTCGAACGGGTCATCCCCTCCCATTCTAGAGCCACTCCCTGTCGCAGGAATGAGGTTTAGAGAAATCGCCCCATGCGTCGCTGCCTGCAGCCAGGTATTTCAGATATCAGTACCACTTAGGTTGTATTGGGTGCCCCTCGCCGAACCTCTAAAGTTGAGGGATAGGGGTATCTCTCGGAACCGTCCCGATGTTATCGCCATCCCCGCAGAGCTTTTGAGGCACTCATGTCGGTATTGACGCAACGCTATAAGCACACGGGCCACAGGATTTTTGCTGCATCCGCGATCCTCGCGACCTTAGTCGCCTGTGTGGCTCTGTTTCCTCAATCCACTTTTTCCTTGTCGCATCCGCCTGCTCTCGCGCTCAGTTCCTCTTCTACCTTTGTGGCGATAGCCTGGCTTGCATGGTTCGCCCTCGGCCTTTCCATGGCCCTTCTGGTCTACCTATGCCGTAACGATGTCTCAATTCGCTGGGTAGCCGGCGCCTTCCTCGTCTTTCTGCTGGTCGGTCTCCTCGAACGCGAATGGGCCGCGCATGCCTCCCCTGGCCGCCACTGGCCTGGCACTCTGCTCGCCGTGACCGGCTCTGTCTCGGCAATCATCTTTATCGCCGGTCTTCCCGCCCTTGTCCGCCGTCTCGCCGCCATCATGCGGGATGCGACGCGGTCTCGCGAGATCGAACACCGCCTTCTCGCAGCCGCCGAATCCGTCCCCGACGCCATCCTGATGTACGATTCCGTGCGCAATGCCGACGGGGAGATCTACGACTTCAAATTCACCTTCCTCAATGCCAATGCCGAACGTCTCCTCGGCGTCAGCAGGGACTACGTCCTCGGAAAAAATCTCTACGATGTCTTTCCCTACACCCACAATGTCGAACTCCTCAAGAAACATATCAAGGTCGTCGAAACCGGTGAACCCGCGATTTTAGAAATAACCAGCTCCAACTTCAAGTCCGAGGGACACGACGGCCGTTACCGGATTCAGGTCGTCAAGCTGCTCGACGGAATCGCGACAACAATTACCGATGTCACAAGACACGTTCAGCATAAAGAAGCGTTGGAACGCGCTCTCAGCTTCAACAAGTCGGTCATCGCCAGCTCTCCGTTCGCCATTATCGTCACCGATCAAGACGGAATCATCACCTGCGCCAATCACGCGGTCGAAAAGATGCTCTGGTTTCAGGAGAGTGAACTCCTTGGACGCGATGTCCTGGAAATTTACGAGCCTGCGGAGGTCGCAACGCGCGCGGCCGAACTCTCCTCCCAGTTTGGCGTGCCCGTCTCTCCCGATCATCACGTCTTCCGCGTCGTCCCCGAAAACGGCCTCATCGACGAGAGAGAATGGAACCTGGTCCGCAAGGACGGATCGCGCGTCCCGGTCCAACTCGTCGTCACCGCCCTTAAAGACGGCGGCGGCAACATCACCGGCTTCCTCTCCATCGCCTACGACCTCACCGAACGCAAGCGCGCCGACGAGTACATCTATCACATCGCGCACCACGACCCCCTCACCGGACTCCCCACCCGCACTCTGCTCCGCGACCGCCTCGAAGTCGCCATCGAACGCGCCCGGCGTTCCCAGGACTCCCTCGCACTCGTAATGATCGACCTCGATAATTTCAAGCGCGTCAATGACTCTCTGGGCCACCACGCCGGCGACATCGTCCTCAGTGAGATCGCCAAACGGCTCAAAGCCTACGTCCGCAAATCCGATACCGTCGCCAGAATGGGAGGCGACGAGTTCGTCGTCCTTGTCCCCGACCTTCGCTCCAACCAGGATGCGGAAGAAGTCTGCGGCAAGCTCCTCAAAGCCATCGCCCTTCCCATCCGCATCGGCAAGCATGAGATCATCGTCACCGCCAGCATCGGCATCGGGATCTTCCCCTCCTCCGAAGATGCCGATGCCCTCTTCAAAAATGCCGATGTCGCCATGTACCGCGTCAAGGCCAACGGACGCAACGGCGCGCAGTTCTATACTGCCGGTGTCGACATCGAGGGACTGCGGCAGCTTCAAATGGAGTCCGCCCTGCGCAAAGGTCTCGAGGCGGAGGAGTTCGAAATCGTCTATCAGCCGCAGGTCTCCTTCGCCGATGGCCGTATGCTCGGCGTCGAGGCCCTGCTCCGCTGGAATAGTCCGGAGTTCGGCGTCGTCATGCCGGGCGCCTTCATCCCCATCGCCGAAGAGACCGGCCTCATCGTGCCCATCGGAGAGTGGGTTCTCCTCCAGTCCTGCAAGGAAGTCGCTTCGCTGCAGCGTACTCTCGGCGTCGAGTGCTCCGTCGCCGTCAATATCTCCCCTCGTCAGTTTCAGCAGAAGGACTTCCCCGCAACCGTCGAGCGTGCCCTGCTCACCAGCGGACTCAAGCCCCAGCAGCTCGAACTCGAAATCACGGAGCAGCTGCTCATGGTCGACTCCGAAGAATCCCTCGAGATCATGCAGCGCATGCGAAAACTAGGCGTCCGCTTTGCCATCGACGACTTCGGGACCGGCTTTTCCAACATGGGTTACATCACCCGCTTCGCCGTCGACCGCATCAAGATCGACCGCTCCTTCATCTCCCGCTGCGACGTCGATGAGAACAGCCGAGCCGTCACCGCCGCCATCATCGCGCTCGCCCACAGCCTCCATATCGAGGTCATTGCCGAGGGCGTCGAGTCCGAACACCACGTCCAGACACTGCGTCAGATGTCCTGCGACCAGGCCCAGGGATACTTCTACTCCCGTCCGATAAAGCTCGACGCCGTCAAAGAGTTTGCCTGCCGCGGCCCTCACCTCACGTCCGATCGCAATACCCTCGAGCCCCACCCCGATCTCGTCACACAACGGCAACTCACGTCCCAGGCCGAAGCGTAACATCTGTTGCCGTTGTCTTTGCCGTTGCTGTTGTCTTTGCTCTTCGTTGTCATCCTTGAGCGAAGCGCAGGATCCCTGTATTTGTACTAGCCATTGCTTTTGTACATGCCGCTGCTGTTGTCTTTGTCTTGGCTCTTCGTCGCCACCCTGAACGCAGGTCCTGCCGAAGGCCCCGTGAAGAACCCTGCACTTCGCCGTCTGCTTTCCTGTTCTCAGATCCGCATCGTCCGCGCAAATCCGCGGTCGTCCTTTTTAGACAAGTTCTCACCACCCGGCAAACCACCGCCCGACGCACCTAACGACAGGACATGCTCATGAGCGAACACACCCAATGTGTGGTACTGCTTCCTCCCGGATCACACTTCACGCGACTCTTCGACGAGATCCTGTCCCCCACCCTGATCGAAGCTGGTCTGGCAGCTTCCCTCCTGCAGCGAAGCCCTCCTTCTCCTATCCCCTCAAGCCATCTCCACGACCAGATCGAACAGGCGAGTCTCTTTCTCGCCGACCTCTCCGCTGACTCCACAGAAATCTGGTTCGCCCTCGGCTATGCCCTCGCCTTGCGGAAGGCCACCTGTCTCCTCTCGTCCAAGCGGGAAAACTCCTCGCCTCTCGCTATCGAACAACTCTCCATCCTTTTCTATCCAGCCAATCCCTTCCCCAGTGACTACCTCGCACTCCAGCGCAGCCTCAGCACCCATCTGGCCCGCTCTCTTCCAGGCGTCACAGAAGCGCAACAGATCGAACGTCCCACTCCCGCCCCGAACGATCCTTTGCCTGCAGCTTCGGAGCCGTACTCCGTGATCGCCTCTCAACCGCAACCATCGCAACCCGACGACCTCGTCTCCTACGAAGTCCTCGCCCTCACCATCATCGACAGCAAAGCCACCGCCAGAGGTCTCAGTCCTCGCGATCTTGGTCTGGAGATGCGCGATAACGAGTTGGCCCACCTCACCAGCCATGCCATCAACGCTCTCAAGCGCCGCGGCTTCCTCGAAAGAAGATCCACCTCCCTCACCGCCGGCACCGAGAGTTTCATCTCCGACAACCTCTTCCTCACCCCACTCGGAGAACAGTGGCTGATCCGCAGCGGCAAACGCACACCGCTTTTTCCTCCAAACGTTTCCAGCAGCAACACCATCAAAAGCCTCTAACAATCTGTTTAAAAAAATTGTCGTTGAGAGCCTTTGCTGTTGTTTGCTCTTCTCCTCATCCTTTGTTGTTGCTTGTTCTTCGTCGTCATCCTTGACCCTCGAACGGAGTGAAGGGGAAGGATCCCTGTCTTTCGTCGTTGCTCTTGCCTTGCCTGTTCTTAAATCCGTGTCATCGGTGAAAATCGGTATGACGCCTTCAGTCTTAATGAGATTCTAAGAGGATTTTCGCGGTGATGCCTCGCCCTGTCACATCAGGCGGCGAATGAGGCTGCGGACGAGTTCGAGGGAGCCTCCGTAGACGACGTGGGCGGCCCAGTGCTGGAGATGGTCGGTGGCGGGAGTTTTGTTGGGTGCAGGCGCGAGTTGGAAGGCGGGGACGGCGACCTCGTCGGCACCGAGGAAGAGGAGCGTGCCGAAGGCTGTGCCGGCGCCCGTGGTGACTTCGGGAAGGAGTTCGGCGGTGACACAGTAGACGACGCCCATGAGCGTGCCAAAGGTGTAATGGACGGCCTGACCTGCCTTCTTCTTATCCTCTTTGGCGAGCTGATTTCCGGTGGCCGCCGCGGCTTTGCGGGCGACAATCTCGGTGGAGCCTTCCTGCTGGGCAGCCTGCTGCTCGGACTGGGCCTGCTCGTGAGCGATCTGCCAGGGGGACTCGCCCTGGGCGAGCTTCAGTTGCTTTTCGGCTGCCTTTTGGCCTGCCGTGTTGAGCTTCTGGAACTGATCCATGATCAGCGTTGCGGCGACTCCGGCGGCGACTCCTGTGACGATGCCGCGAAAAATAGAAGGACGGTTCTTTTGCATGATTCACCTCACCTGGAGGCTGAGATGCAGAGAAGGGAGCGAATGGGAGAGTTTCTGCATCCTACCTGACAGGAGCTTCCAGGAGGATTTTGAGATGGCGAAGTTAGCGTTGTACGCGGAGCTGAAGGCGAAACCGGGGAAAGAAAAAGAGGTTGAGGCTTTCCTGAAGCAGGGCGCGGAGATGGCGAAGGCTGAGACTGGAACCGTTCACTGGTATGGGTTCAAGGAAGATAAGGGCGGCGTGTTCGGGGTGTTCGACACGTTCAACGACGAGGCCGGACGGGACGCTCATCTCAATGGCGAGATTGCGAAGGCGCTGATGGCGAAGGCGGATGAGTTGTTCTCGGAGGCGCCGAAGATTCACAAGATTGAGTTGATTGGTGAGAAGCAGGCTGGATGAGTTCAATCAGGTTGTTGCGTGAGGGGCCGGCGGCCAGTTGGCACAGAGCCGATCTATTGGAATAGCACCACCTGGCGGATGGCTTCCCCGCGAGCCAGTCGGTCGAACCCCAGGTTGATGTCTTCGAGCTTGAGCGTATGGGTCAGCAGGCGGTCGACAGGCAGGAGTCCGGCACGGTACATGGCGATGAAGCGCGGCAGATCGCGTGAGGGCACAGCCGAACCCATGTACGATCCTCGGATGGTGCGCTCCTCGGCCACGACGCTTACCACCGGCACGCTGATTTTACGGTCAGGCGCGGGCAGGCCGACCATCACGGTAGTTCCTCCGCGGCGCGTGATGGAGAAGGCCTGAGCGAAGACGTCCTCGTCTCCGACCGATTCGATTGCATGGTAGACGCCGCCGTGTGTGAGTTCGCGCAAGGTCTGGACAAGATCGGGGTCGCGCGCGTCAAGGCTATGATGTGCGCCGAGTTCCTGCGCGACAGTTAGCTTTTCTTTGCTGAGATCGATGCCGATGAGCGGAAAGGCGCCGCTCGCCCTTGCCCCGAGCAGCGCGGCCAGGCCGACCCCTCCCAGACCGAAGATGGCGGCGCTCTCACCGGGCGAGATTCGGGCTGTGTTCACCGCAGCCCCGACGCCGGTCATCACGGCGCATCCGAACAGGGCGGCAATCTCTGACGGCAAATCACGGTCGATGCGGACGACGGACCGGGCAGATGCGACGCAGTACTCTGCGAATCCGGAGATGCCGAGGTGGTGGCTGAGAGGCTCGCCTGCGCTGCCGGTCAGCCGCCGCCCGCCGCCGAGCAGTTCCCCTGCCGTGTTGGCCTGGGCTCCTGGCTCGCACAGGGCAGGGCGGCCGATGGCGCAGGGAACGCAGTGGCCGCAGGAAGGAACGAAGGAGAACACCACCTGATCGCCGACCTGGAGGTCGATGACTCCGGGACCGAGTTCCACAATGCTGCCGGCAGCCTCATGGCCTAGCACCATGGGTAGAGGCCGCTGGCGTGAGCCTTCGATCACGGAAAGGTCGGAGTGGCAGAGCCCTGCCGCGGTCACCCGGACGCAGACCTCACCCGGGCCGGGCGGCGCGAGGTTCACCGTCTCGAGGACGAGCGGCTTTGAGTCCGCATAGGGTGCTGAGAGTCCGCTCTCGCGTAATACCGCGGCTTGCATTTTCATGACGGCTTCTCCGAGGAGAGGGCTTCGAGGGCTTGGCGCAGCGCTGGGGTGAGCGGAGCCGGGCGGCGAGTGGAGCGATCGACGAAGATGTGCACGAACCAGCCCTCGGCTGCCGCCTGCGCCTGTCCGGCCCGGAACAAGCCGATGCCGTATCGCACGCTGGTCCTGCCGAGGTGCTCCACCCGCAGACCGGCCTCGACTGTCTCTGGGAATGAGAGCTCGGAGGAGAATTTGCAGTGCGATTCCGCGCAGACGCCGAGGAGCGAACCGGCGATGAAGTCCAGCGATCCGGATTCGATGAGGTATGCGTTGATGACGGTGTCGAAGTAGCTGTAGTACTGGACGTTGTTGACGTGACCGTAGACGTCGTTATCGTTCCAACGTGTTGCGATCGGTGTGAAGTGCCGGTACTCGGTTCGTTCCGCCATGCAGACTCCTATTCCACTTCAGGGCAATTATTTTCCGAAGGATAGATCTGGCAACCGCCCGGTCGTTCCGGAGGTGTGCCGGGGCGACACCATCGCTTACGGAACAGTACATGTCGCAGAGGTGTTTTGTGAACACGGAAGTGAGAATCTGCGATCGGCTTGCGCGGCCGGTTTCGCGAAAGCCTTGACAGAACAATATTGAAGCTGTCTTATCTATCGAAGTCAACTCTACGGAAGAAATATGGCTGAAGAGCTGCGCCGCATCCCCATTCCGCGGAATCAGGAGAACGACTACACGCGGGATGCCGCGGAACTTCGTCGCGGGTTTACGGCGGAGCAGACGGGCGTGGATCTAACGCATGTGGCCCAATACTCGTTCGACCCTTCGCTGCTGCCGGGCAATATCGAAAACTTCATGGGGGTCGCCCAGGTGCCGCTCGGGCTCGCCGGTCCACTCCGCCTTGTGGGCGAGCATGCACGCGGCGACTTCTACATTCCCATGGCGACGACCGAGGGCACGCTGATCGCAAGTTACAACCGCGGCATGCGTCTGCTCACCGAGTGCGGTGGAGTGACGACCACGGTGGTGAAGCACAGGATGCAACGGTCGCCGGTGTTCGAGTTCGAAAGCGCGCTCGAGGCCCGCGGCTTCGGCGAGTGGGTGGACGCGCATTTTGCTGAGATCAAAGCGGCGGCCGAGAGTACGACCAGGGTGGGCAGACTGCTTACCATCACCCAATTCATCGTCGGACGGCTGCTGTACCTGCGCTTCGACTACACCACCGGCGATGCCGCGGGGCAGAACATGGTGGGCAAGGCGACGCTGGCCGCCTGTGAGTGGGCAAGCGCCACGCACCCCGGCCGCCCGAAGTTCGTGCTCTCGGGAAATGTGGATACGGATAAGAAGCACTCGCAGATCAACACGCTGCTGACTCGGGGCAAGCGTGTGGTGGCGGAGGCGGTGATCCGGCGCGATGTGCTGCGGCGCGTCATGGGAGTGGAGACGGCCGATCTCTACCATGTTCGCCAGATCTCCCAGACCGGCGCATTCATGGTGGGCTCAGCCAACAACGGGGCGCACTCGGCCAACGGTCTGACTGCGATCTTCATTGCCACTGGCCAGGACGTCGCCAACGTCGCCGAGTCGCATGCGGCCATCGTCTACACGCAACTGCTGCCCAACGGGGACTACTACTGGTCTATTACGATTCCATCGCTCATTGTGGCTACCTATGGCGGTGGAACGGGCCTTGCCACGCAGCGTGAGTGCCTGAATGTCCTCGGTTGCTATGGGAACGGCAAGGCGGACAAGCTGGCTGAGATCTGCGCGGGGGTGGTGCTTGCCGGAGACATCTCGCTGAGCAGCGCGATCCTGCGCGGCGACTGGGTCTCCAGCCACGACCGGCTTGGCCGCAATCGCCCGGATGTTGGAGGAAACCTCTCACGATGAAGTTTTCAGTTCGAGATCGAGTGGTTGTGCTGACTGGCGCGGCGAGTGGGATCGGCGCGGCGTTGGCAAAGAATTTAGCCGAACGAGGCGCGGAGCTTGCGCTCATCGATCGCGACGCAACCGGGCTCGAAGCCATCGCGGAGACGGTGCGTTCCCATGGGCACCGAGTCAGGACGTATGCGATGGACCTGTCCGACCAGGCGGCAATTAGACAGTTGCCTGCTACAGTGAACGCGGATCTCGGCCCGGCGTCGGTGTTGATCAATAATGCGGGGATGGCTTTAACGGGTACGTTCGAGCAGGTGCCGGCGGAGCAATTCGAGCGCCTGATGGCAGTGAATTTCTTCGCGACGGTTGCGATGGTTCGAGCTTTTCTGCCGCAGCTACGGAATGCTGAGGCAGCTCAAATTGTTAATCTCTCGAGTGTTTACGGCATCATCGGCTCTGCCGGGAATGTGGCTTACAGCGCGAGCAAATTTGCCGTGCGCGGATTTTCGGAGTCGATAAGGGCGGAGCTTCTCGACACGAACATTGGGATCAGCGTCGTGCATCCTGGTGGGGTGCGAACCAATATCGCGGCGTCGGCGCTGGTGAATGCTGGATGGAATCCTGAACAAGTAGCGGCGGGGAGAGCAGCAACCGGCAAGTACCTGCGAATGGACCCGCGCGATGCTGCGGCACGGATTGTGAGAGGGTTGGAGCGGCGCGAAAAGCGCATCCTCGTCGGCTCGGACGCGAAGTTTGTCTCGTTGTTGCAGAGACTGATGCCGGTCTCTTACAGTCGCTTTCTGCCACGCCGGGAACGTCGACATGACAAGGGATTTGGGACCTGATTCGATATCCAGGCATTCGATTCGATCATTCAGTAGAAGTGAACGCTTGACGGAGTCAGTGACTTGCCCAACATTATTGCGAACCAGATAACTCTCGAATACGAAGATCGTGGCAACCCAGCCAATCCCGTCCTCTTGTTGATCATGGGCCTGGGACAACAGTTGATCGCGTGGCCCGAAGCGTTCGTCGAGGCGCTTGTTGAAGCTGGGTTTCGTGTCATTCGATACGACAACCGGGACACAGGCCGATCCTCCTGGGTCAATGGAAAGCGCTCGGTAGGCCCGGTCCTCTACATCGCGGCGCGCCGGCTGGGCATTCGCCTGCCGGTTCCTTATACCCTGACCGATATGGCAGACGACGGGCTCGCCCTGATGGATGCGCTCGGTATCTCCAAAGCGCATATCGTCGGAGCTTCCATGGGCGGCATGATCGCGCAGATCCTTGCCGCGAAGGCACCGAACCGCGTGCTGAGTCTTACCTCGATCATGTCGTCGAGCGGTGCCCGCGGCCTACCCGCGGCAGCGCCGGAGATACAGTCACGGCTGCTCGGAAGACCGCCGAAAGGAGCCACCCCCGCGCAACTGATCGAGCATTCCGTCGAGACCATGAGAATGATCTCCTATGCGGATGCCGGGCAGCCCGTATCGAACTTTCAGGCGATGGTGAAGCTCGCAGCGGAACGCGGATACAACCCGGGAGGGTTCGTTCGTCATTTGCTGGCGATTATCTCGGACGGCAGCCGGGTGCAGCGGCTGTCTACGATCCAGGTGCCTACGCTGGTCATTCACGGGGCCGCGGATCGACTGGTTCCGCTGGCCTGCGGAGTAGACACGGCAAAGCACATTCCTGGCGCACGGCTCGAGATCATCGAACACATGGCCCACGACCTGCCGCCCTCACAGATACCGAAGATCGCATCGCTGATCGCAGAGCACGCCCGTGCTTCTGATTCCCGGGTTTCTCACTGAGGGGAGGAGTCCTCATGCTTCGTCTTGCAAGTTCTTTTGCCGCAGGTCGAATTTTTTCGCATCAACCGTAACCTGAGCCTCGGCTTACGCTATTAAGGATATTGACGTGCCCCACTTCGGCGACTACCAGAACAAGATCTATCTCGACGGCCTTAACGGCGTCACCCCCAAACTTCCGGTCGATTGCAAGCTCCTCGAAGAGCAGGCAGTCGCAGTCATGCCCTCCTCCGTTCTGTCCTACGTTCAGGGCGGGTGCGGCGATGAATTCACGCAACGACGGAACAGCCAAGCGTTCCATCACTGGGGCCTGTTCCCACGTATGATGGTCGACTGCTCCAGCCGCGACCTGTCGATCGATCTCTTCGGCATCAAGCTTCCCACTCCGATCTTTCTCAGCCCCATTGGTGTCCTTGGCATTTGCACACCGGACGGCCATGGCGATCTTGCGACCGCTCGCGCCGCTGCCAGGACTGGCGTTCCCATGGTGGCGTCGACGCTGTCGAACGATACCCTCGAGGTAGTCGCTGAAGCTTTCGGCGATACGCCCGGCTTCTTCCAGCTATACACCCCAAAGGACAAGGCGGTCGCCGAGAGTCTGATTCATCGTGCCGAGGCCGCCGGTTACAAAGGCATTGTCGTTACGCTCGATACTTGGACTACCGGGTGGCGCCCTCGCGACCTCAATGACGCCAACTTTCCACAGCTTCGCGGGCATGTCCTTCAGAACTACTTCTCCGATCCTTGCTTCCGCGCCTCGCTCGCCAAGTCGCCCGAAGAAGACCTTCAGGCGGCTATTCTGCAGTGGGCTACTACGTTCGGCAAGGTGCTTACGTGGGCAGATCTCCCCTGGCTCCGCTCACTTACCAGGCTGCCCCTGATCCTCAAAGGGATCTGTCACCCCGATGACGCCCGGCGTGCCATCGAGGGCGGGGCCGACGGAATCTACTGTTCGAACCACGGCGGTCGCCAGGCCAATGGCGGGATGGCTGCAATCGATATGCTCCCGGCCGTCGTAGAAGTCTGCGGCACCACGCCCGTGCTGTTCGATTCCGGTGTCCGTTCAGGCACGGATGTCGTCAAGGCCCTCGCGATGGGCGCGACTGCGGTCGGCATAGGCCGGCCTTATGCCTACGGCCTTGCACTCGACGGAACAGACGGCGTCATCCACGTGCTTCGGTGCCTGCTCGCCGAGGCCGATCTGCTCATGGCCGTAGACGGGTACCCCACGATCGCCGATCTTCGCCGCGCCGGCGTTAACCATGTATAGCAAACCTTCTATTGGAGACTTTCGGCTTTGGGTACTCGGGAAAGAAAGGCATATCTCAGGGGCTGAAACCCCGAATTCTTCCGATCTCAATGTCCGGCCTAAGCCCCCCGACCTATCTCAAAATCAAAACAACGGCACGATCACGCACGGGAGCAGCTTCTGGACAGGTTCTGAGAGGCTGCCGTAACTCATCGAACACCGTATATACCCCGCGTCTCCCCGCAGCAGCCGAATTCTTATAAGCTCAACCAATACTCTGCCCGTATGACAGTCGCGACCCAACTCGAGATTCTGGACCTCCGTCACTTCTCCGGCCGCCAACTGCGCGCGCTGCTCGAGACGGAGGCGCGCCTCTGGGAGCAGCGCCTGCGCTGGAACTATAAGAGTTCAACCGAGCTTCTGCTGCAGTATCTCGACTCGCGCATCCTGCCGGGTTTCGTTGCCCTCGACCGCGGCCGGGTCTGCGGTTTCACCTTCTGCGTCTACGAAGGGCAGAAAGCCGTCATCGGCGATGCCTTCGCCGTCGCCAACGACCGTTCCCAGGCTCTGCAGACCGCCCAGACGTTACTGCATCACCTCATCCAGCTCCTCACCCACTCGCCAGGCATTCACCGGATCGAATCGCAGCTTCTGCTCTACGACGCAGGTTCGATCGACGAGGTCTTCTTAAACTCCGGCTTCACGATGTATCCGCGGTTGTTCATGGAATCCGATCTCGCCGTGCACTCTTTTACAGGAACTTCGAAGAAGAACGATCCCAAGGAAGAACGGGCAGGGCAAGTCGATCTGTTGCGCTGGTCGACCGACCACTACCAGGCGGCCGCCGAACTCATCCACGCCGCATACCTCGGCCACATTGACGCTCGCATCAACGACCAGTACTGTTCCCTCCACGGATCGCTGCGTTTTCTCCACAACATCGTCCGCTTCCCCGGCTGCGGTGTCTTCGATGCAAACGCATCCTGGATCGTGCAGGACAAGCGCACCGGCGCGCTGGCCGGCATGGTCCTGTGCTCCCGCGTAGCCCCCGACGTGGCCCACATCACGCAGCTATGCGTCGCTCCCACCTACCGCGGACAGGGGCTGGGCCGCATGCTGCTGGAGCATTGCATCCGTCATCTCTCGCAAACCGGCTTTTCCGCAATCACGCTGACCGTTACTGAGGCCAACCACCAGGCCGTCCGTCTCTACAACGAGTTTGGCTTCTCCACCCGCCATCGCTTCGACGCCATGGTGATGGACAAAGCCTAGCCCGGTAATTCGCCAAAAATCCGATTCCAATTCCAGACCCAACCGGATTACAGTAGAGAGATGAAGCGAATCCTTGGATGCATCGCATTAGGGCTCATCACCTTGGTCGCCTCGGCCCAGTGGTCCAATCCGTCCGAAGACATCCCCGCCTACAACGCCACCGCGCCGACCAGGCACCTGCCTGCGATCCTGAGCGGCGACCAACTCACTGGCGCCTATTTCACCCATCCCTATCAGGTCGTCGCCTACAAGATGGCAGCCGCCATCCCCTCCGTCCTCCATCAGGAACCCTGCTACTGCCGCTGCGATCAGGCGATGCACCATAACAGCCTGCACAGTTGCTTCGAAGGCACCCACGGAGCGACCTGCTCTACCTGCATGAAGGAAGCCGTCTTCGCCTACCAGCAGACCAGGCTCGGCCAGACCCCGGCGCAGATTCGTAAAGCGATCGAGCACGGCGACTGGGAAAACGTCGACCTGCAAAAAGCCGCGTTTTACCCGTAGCGGCCAGCAGTCGCTCCCTACCCCACCCGGGCCGAAGCCCTCCGCAGCTCCGCTGCAATCTCTCCCGCCGCCCGCCGCGCCTCCTCCTCTCGATCCGGCGGAAAGCTGATCGCCCCCACCCGCGCGTGTCCCCCACCGCCATACCGCTCGCACACCGCCGCCAGGTTCACCAGCTCCGAAGCCGCAAACTTGGTCCACGGATTGGTCCCCACTGACACCTTCGTGCGGAAACTCGACTTGCTCAATCCCACGTTATATGTTCCCTCCGGATGCAGGTAGTACGGGATGAACTTGTTGTATCCCTCCGTCGGTTGGTCCGTGATATCGAATGTGATTACGCCGCCCTCCACCGTCGCCCGCGAGCGGATCAGCTCCAGCGCCGCCCAATGCCGCTCCATCAGCGGCCCCAGCAGCTCCTGCACAAAACCCTGCTCAAGCACCTGCTCCAAGCTCATTTCCGTCAACAGCGGGATCAGCCGCGGCACCAGCGTACTGTCCGGCGAGCTCTCGATTGCCATCGTCAACTTCATCGCCGGCGCTTCCATCTCCACCGCCGCCTTCGCGCTCTCATACCGGGCCCCATCCACAATATCGGCCCACCGGATCAGCTCCAGCAGCGGCGCCGTATCAAACCCGAAGTTTACCTGCGCCACCCGCGCAATCAGGCTCGTACACGAGATATAGTTCGGGTCGAAGAACTTCCGCATCCGCTGCGATCCATCCGCCTGTCCCGCCTCAAAGTCCCTCTGGTCTTCCGGCGTCAGAAACGCGCTCTGGTGATGATCGAACCACCACGTCACCTTCGGCGAAGCCGAATACTTGAAATCCACAATCGCATTCTCGTCCTCCCCAAACGCGCTCTCCTCGAACAGCGCCCCCGCGCGATGCACCAGGCCATGGTACGAAAACTTGTCCGCTGTCTTCACGCACTCCCGGTGAAACCGCGTGAACAGAGAAGCCGAGCAGGCTCCATCGAAACATTTATCGTGATAAAAAACGCTGCACTCCAAAATCGTCACCCCTCGCATCCGCTGAGTCGAAGACTCCAGCATAGCGCACCCGCCCCGCTGTAATCCCTCAGAATTTCACCAGCCCGCGCAACGTATACACTCCAGACCAACAGGAGCTTCCTTGAATAGCCCCACCGAGAACAGCCCGACCGACCACCTAAACCCAGGCCAGTCCCCCGCAAACCCCCCAGCGTCCTTCCGTAAAATCTTCTTCGGCGCCGATGGCCTCCGCGCCGGCTGGGGCCTCCTCCTCTTTCTCGCGATGTTCGCGGCCCTCACCGCCGTAGCCATCAAAATCGCCCACAAGATTCACCCACCCCCCAACCTGCACCAGGACCGATCCCCTCTTAGCGCGATCCTTGGCGATGGCATACCTCTCCTGTTCGCTCTCCTCGTCACCTGGATCATGTCCAGGATCGAGCGCCGCCCCAATTCCGTCTACGGTCTCGGCGGCAGCCGCAAGCTCCCCCACTTCTTCGCCGGCCTCGCCTGGGGAGTCACCTGTCTCTCCCTCCTCATCCTCACCCTCGTCAAAACCGGTCTCCTCGTGATCGACCGCCGCCTCCTCTTCGGCAGCGATATTCTCCGCTACGGAGCCGTCTGGCTCGCCGGCTTCCTGTTCGTCGGTCTGCTCGAGGAGTACCTCACCCGCGGCTACCTCCAGTACACCCTCAGCCGCGGCCTCGCCGGCATCTTCCGCACAGCCGTCAGAACCCGCCACAGCAAAGCCCTCGGCTTCTGGACAGCAGCCCTCATCTTCTCCATCCTCTTCGGACTCGGCCACAGCGGTAACCCCGGCGAATCCCCCATCGGCCTTCTCTCCGCCGGCCTCGCCGCCATGGTCTTCTGCCTCAGCCTCTGGCGCACCGGCTCGCTTTGGTGGGCCATCGGCTTTCACACCTCATGGGACTGGGCCCAATCCTTCCTATACGGCGTCGCCGACAGCGGCACCATGGTCCAGCACCATCTCCTCGCCACCCACCCCGTTGGCAAGCCCATCCTCAGCGGCGGCGCCACCGGTCCCGAGGGCAGCATCTTCATTATCGCGATCGTGGCCGTCATCTCCGCTATCATCCTTATCACGCTTCCTCGCACGAAAGAAACCTACGCCTCCAGCCTCCCCACACACTCCATCGAGTCCTAGCTTGCATCGACCTGCATGTCGCTTGCAAGGACCTGTCCAGAAACGATCATCGAGAGCTCTTGCCGTTGCTGTTTACATCGTAGCGAAGGGAAGGATCCATATTCGTCGTCGCGCATAAGGATCCTTAACTCCGTCTCATCCGTGCAACTCCGTGGTCGAGCCTTCCACATCACGCCGCCGGAGTAGTCCCCTCATACCGGCTCTCCGCCAGATCCAGCTCCCGCTCTATCGTCCTTAGCACGTCATCGCCGATCCGTCCTCTGTCTCGCAGCCCAATCAGCGTCCTCCTCTCCGCCTGTAGCGCGCCCTCCGCAATGCGCTGCAGCCGCGAGTACGTCCCCTCATCCAACCCATCCACGCTGCCCTCCGCCCCGGCTGTCACTGCCGCCAGCCGATGCCGGTACCGGTGTGCCACGTCGTCATACAGATGCTGTTCGGTCTCGACGCCGCTCTTCTTCCGGCCGTCTTCCAGATACCGGATCGCCGCCGCCAGCATAATCCTCCGCGCCTCCTTCTCCTCCGGGTCCATCCCCACCGTCCCCGCCAACCCGAGCCGCCGAATCAGCGCCGGCAGCGTCAGCCCCTGCAGCACCAGCGTCACCAGAATCACGCAGAACGCCAGAAACACGATCAGGTTTCGCGCCCCAAACGGCCGCCCATCCCCCAGCACCTCTGGCACCGAGATCGCCGCCGCCAGCGCCAGCACCCCGCGCATCCCCGTCCACCCCACCACAAACACCTCGCGTGTGCCCAGCGGCTCTTCCTTATGCCCCATCCACCGCCGCTCCACAAACGAGGCGAACTTCATCGCCGGAAACACCCACACCAGCCGAAGCACAATCAACACCGTGCTAAACACCGCGCCATACAGCACCAGCGTCCCCATGCTGAACCTGCCGTGAATCCCCGCCAGCACATACGGCAGTTGCAACCCGATCAGCACAAACACCAGCCCGTTCAGCATGAAGGTCAACGCCTGCCACGCCCCCTGCACCTGCAGCCGCACCGCCGGCGAAAAGAACTGCGTGCTCTTCCGGCTTAGATAAATCCCGCACACCACCACCGCCAGCACCCCAGACGCCTTGGCCTTCTCTCCTGCCAGATACGCCGCATACGGCACTACCAGGCTCACCACCAGCTCCACCGGCCCATCGTCGATAAACCGCTCCAGCCACCCCACCACCGCGCCGATCGCCAACCCGATCACCACTCCCCCCACCACCAGGTAAAGCAGCCGCAGCAACCCGCCGCCCAGAGTAGGCGACTCCCCCGTCAGAAGCAGCGACACCCCAATCTCGAGCGCCAGCAGACCCGTCGCATCGTTCAACAGGCTCTCGCCCTCCAGAATGTCCACAATCCTTCGCGGTAGCCCCACCGCCTTCGCAATCGACGTCGCCGCAATCGCATCCGTCGTCGCCACCACCGCTCCCAGCAGAAACCCCGCCTTCCAGTCCAGCGCCGCAATAAACCGGTCGGAAAACTCCGCCACTCCCCATACCGTGAAGCCCACCAGCCCAAACGCCAGCAGCCCGATCACCACCGCATTCCGCCGAAATTCCCGCCACGACATCGACCACGCCGACGCATACAACAGCGGTGGCAGAAACACCACAAACACCACATTCGGATCCAGCGGCACCCGCGGCATATGCGGAAAAAAGCTGATCGCCAGCCCCGCCACCACCAGCACAATCGGATACGGCACCTTCAGCCGGTTCGCCATCGCCGCGAACCCCGCCACCAGCACCAGCAGCAGCAGAATCACTGTCTCGACCGCATGCAGCGTCTCGCCCATCGCCATCGCCTCAGCCCTCCCCACCAGCATCCCACAACGCCCGTCAAATTCCCTACCCGAACATTCACAACCTGCTTCACTCCATATCGCTTAAAAGCGCGGCGCATGTGTTGTGTGAATTTCAGGTAATACTCCTCATCGTTACTGGATTGGAACGAGGAGGGATCATCCAGAAGAGGCTGTCAGTTTTTTGAACGCTTGGGACAGAACACCCGTCGTCGTCACTTGAACCTTGGATTACTTGAGCATTTTTGGCGAATTTTAGGCGCGAGTCTGGCAGGGTCACGGGGCGATGACACGCACAGCCGCTCGGGCAGACAGAAGCTGTCCAACAAGTTTCGAACCGATATTGCCTGTCGTTGCAACGACGATCGTAGCGCTCTCCTCATTTCATACTGGGGAGGTTGTGTCGGTTTGCGAATTGGTTGGAAGGCCAGCGCTCAGCCGGCCTTCCTTGTATCTCCGAACGCCTAAGCGGCTTGCTCAAGAGCGGTTCCAAGCTGCTCGATGTGACTGGCATTGGGAGCGTCGCCCTTGCCGAGCGCGACCGTTTCCTTACCGAGTTTCACGACCAGTTGCTTGATCTTGCTGCCGTCAAGTTCTTTGGCTCCGAGCAGGCTCTTCAGCTTTTCGAGATCTGCGACGATATTCTTCACGCCGGGAGCCTCGTGGTCCTTCAGGTAAGTCAACCAGCCTTCAATGTTCTTGATACCGGCTTCTGGTGTGAGCCCCGCTTTGTCGCGCAGTGCCTTAATCGTCGTTTCAAATCGCGTGGTAGGCATGTTTCTATTCTCCTTTTGGTTAAGTATCGTGGTGGGATGTGCAGGCCGAAATCGATTACGGTGGCAAGCACGACGGACTTTCACAATGAATCTCAGTCGAGCAACACTTTCGGCTCCCGCTGACATACCTGGCCTGAATTTCTCCAGAATTTCGTTGCCCTCCATTCAACCGTCATACTGTGCTTCGCCAAGCTGTTACGTTTTTTGACCTGGGCAGTCTGGTTTTCGCTGTGGGTCACTCTCGACTGCCTCGGATAGTAGCGTAACGTACTTTACTATTGCAAGAAGGGCGCAAACATTTATACAGTAGTTGTGTGATGACACCAAAAAAGAAGATCATGCCACCCCCCCTGCCGTCTCGAAGAGGTCGAATCCCCATGAAGGAAGTGGGGTTTCGAAACACGCGTATCCTTGACTCTGCTACCGAAGTGTTTCTGGAGCACGGTTTCGCGCGAGCCACGATGACAACAATCGCCAAGCAGGCCGGCTGCTCCCTTGAAACTCTCTACACCGCTTATCCCAATAAAGAGACGATGTTTCGGGCATTGATTACAAGAAAAGCGTTGGGGACATTTGATGCTATGGGCGCTCTTAGCCCAGAGCGGGATTTGAGGGAAGCCATGGTGCGCTATGCCTTGGAGATGCTCGCCATGATGGCAAAGCCTGATACACGAGGCTTACACGCGCTCGTCATCGGAGAGAGTCGAACTTTCCCGGAACTCGCGAAGAATTTTTGGAATGATGGTTACGGGCGTGCTCTCGAAGTCATTAGAGAATACTTCGCCGCCAAAAAACGGCGAGCAATCATTAGAATCGCAGATCCCGCGTATGCTGCTGAAGTCTTTCTTGCTCTGTTGCTCGGAGATGTGACGATGCGGAGCACGCTTGGACTCAAAACCCTATGCGACACGAAAAAGCAGCAGTTGGAATGGGCCGAGGGTTCGGTAGATTTGTTTCTCGCTCTGCTTGAGCAAGGAAAATTGTAGACGCGCGGTCCTCTCCTCGACCGTACACCCAGGCAATTTAAGCGACATTGGACCGATTGTCGACATAGCGCATCTAAGCCCCGAGGAACGAAAACAAATTACGAATGCCAATGCTGCGGCGCTGCTGGGCTTTGGCGATGTCCCTGCCGTTCGAGCATCCCGCCGAACCCGGGTGATACGTTATATACGTTCCTAACCGCACTTTGGGCTTGATCAATGATTAGTGATTAGTTAAGCGATGGTCAAACAGCGAAGTAACGAATTGAGGGAGCTGTGAACACAAACATGAAGATCATCTGCGTCGAGGAGCACATTCTGGATCAGGACTTGTCAAACGCCGGCCAGGCGAAGCAGCAGTCCGAAGCTGGTTACTTTAAGGAAGTCGGTACCAGCTTCAGGGGCAAGATCGAGGATGGAGACGACAAACGTCCCATGGCGTTGGATTTCCAGATCACAGCCAGGCTCGGCGCCGATACGGGTGCGGGACGGATCGCGGAGATGGATAAACACGGCATCGATATGCAGATCCTCTCCTGCAGCAATCCACCCCAGGACACGCCCGCGGATCAACAGATCCTGCTCACGCAAAATGCCAATGACAAGCTGTCGGAAGCGGTGCGGGCAAACCCGTCGCGCTTCGGGGCGTTTGCATCTCTACCCTGGCAGCACCCGGAGGCTGCCGCCGAGGAACTGGAACGTGCGGTGAAGGAGCTTGGCTTCGTAGGTGCGATACTGCTCGGGCGCCCCGATCATGTGTTCGTGGATGACCCGCGGTATGAGCCGATCCTCGCCAAACTCAGCGAGCTCCGTGTCCCCATCTATGTGCATCCGGGTTATCCTCTGCCTCAGGTGCAGCAGCCATACTATGGAGGCCTAGGTCAGCAGATAACCGCCAGGCTATCACTTTTCGCCTGGGGTTGGCACAACGAGGCCGGTGTCCAGTTGCTTCGTGTCTTGCTATCAAAGAAATTTGAGCAATTCCCCAACTTGCAGGTGATCAGCGGTCACTGGGGGGAGATAGTTCCGTTCTATCTGCAGCGGCTCGACGACATGCTCCCGCAGGAGGTCACCGGCCTTTCGTGCTCGATTACGGAGACATTCAAGAAGCATGTCTACGTCACCCCTAGCGGCATGATGAATCTGCCGCACTTTGAATTTATTCACAAAGTCGTCGGAGTGGATCGAATCCTCTATTCGGTCGACTACCCCTATCTCAACCTTGCAGGGGTCCGAAGATTTCTCGAGACGCTTCCAGTCAGCCAGAGAGACAAAGAGAACATTGCGTACAGAAATGCTGAAGAGTTGTTTCGCATGTAGGTATGGGCGGAGCAAAGTGGCCGAGATGTTGCCTCACTGGGAAGCAGACTGGGGACAGCTCAAGAGCTTCCTTTAGTCGCATGAGACACCTGAGTTCTCAACCACATGAGTGGCGCAACGATTTATAGCGCGAAAATCCGCATTGTCAGGCTCGAACAGGACACTCTTGCCGCGTTTATGACGGTTCGAACGGGCTTCCTGCCTATCGCGGACACTACGCGAAAATCTCTTGACAATCGAAACCTGCGCGGAGTATATCTTTCCTGCATTGCTTGTGACATCGTTGTCAAATAATTGATCCTTATTGAGGATAACACTGCTAAATCACTGAACTATTTGAGAAGTCGGTGCTCTGTGCCTGCAGACCCGAAGACTTCTTTATCGAGAGGTAATTCAGATGCAAATCGTCAAGACTATAGCGCGCGATCTCCTGTGCTCCGTCAATTCGCCCTGTGCTGTACTAAAATCTTCAACGCCAACTGCACGCTCCGTTCAGGCAAGCACTCTCAACCGGTGGGGAATAGCTTTCTTCTGTATCGTCGTACTTCTGTTCGCCGCAAAGGCCAACTCGCAGATGACCGGAACCGGCAGCATTCAAGGTATTGTTTCAGACGCTACTGGAGCCTTACTCCCGAATGCATCCGTCACCCTCACGGAGACCTCAACCCAGGTGACGCGCACGACCAAGAGCGGCTCCAGCGGAGCCTATGCCTTCCCGAACATCAACGTCGGAACGTATTCGCTCACCGTAGCTGCGCCAGGCTTTGAGACCTACACCTCAACCGGTAATGTCCTGGAGATTGGCAGCAGCATCGCGATTGATGCGAAACTGACAGTCGGGAAGTCGGACCAGAAGATTGAAGTCCGTTCCGAAGGTCTCTCGCTTCAGACAGAAGACCCGTCGTTCAAGCAGACGATCGACAAGAATGAAGTCACAGAACTGCCGCTCAACGGCCGTCACATGACCGACCTGATTCAACTTGCAGGCGGTTCCAACGGAGCAGGCGTGCAGGATGCCACCGGAAGCAAGTTCCCTTATCAGGCTGTTACCATCTCCATCGCCGGCGCATCCGGCAATGCGATCAGCTACCGGCTGGATGGCGGCGACAACCAGGACTACATGGGCGGCGGCAACAATCCATTGCCCTTTCCCGATGCTGTCAGCCAGTTCAGCGTGGAGACCTCGGCTCTAGGGGCGCAGAATGGCGTGCACTCCGGCGGCTTGGTCAACGTGGTTACGACTTCGGGCACGAATGTATATCACGGGTCAGCCTTCGAGTTCATTCGCAATAATTTTATCGACGCCACGAACTTCTTTGTCCTGCCCTGCATACCGGTTGCCCCCGCAACCCATTGCACAAGCAAGGATACGCTGCATCAGAACCAGTACGGCGGCACCTTTGGCGGACCCGTTCGTATTCCAAAGTTATTCAATGGCAAGGACAGGCTCTTCTTCTTCGTCGCCTTCCAGCATCAGAAGTCCGACTCGTCTTCGGCCACGACGAATGCTTATGTGCCCACTGCGGCAAACCTCGCCGGCGATTTTTCCGTCACCGATCCCGCTCCCCGCCCCTTCGGCACAGGTGTCGCAAATAATTGCGGAACCCCAGAGCAACTCTACGACCCCATCACCGGCGCAGCGCTGCCGGGCAACAAATATAACCAGCCCGGTGGCCCTACGCTTCCAGCATGGAACCCGCAGGCGCTGGCGCTGCTGAAGTATCTGCCGCCCATTGTGCCGCTCGCCGACGGGACAGAGGTTTGCGGACACGTCCAATATGCTATCCCGAGTCAGACGTCAGACAACGAGTTCGACACCCGGGTCGACTACACCATCAACGCGAAGAACAACCTGTATGTCCGGTACTTCTTCGACGGCTATCAGGCCCCAGCTTTCTTTTCCCCTACCAACATCCTTCTCACCACGGCCGCTGGAGATAACCAACGGTACCAGACCATCACCATCGGCGAGAATTACGTGATCAGTTCGAGCATCGTGAACTCGGCCCATCTCACGGCCGTGAGACGCTCTAACAATCGCGGATACAACGCCAGCGACATCAACGCCACCACGCTTGGCGTCAACCTCTTTCAAGTCCAGTCAATCGGCCTGTTCATCAATGCAAGCGCAAAAACTCACGGATTCACGATCGGCGGCGATTCAAACTCGCTTGCCACGCTGAACGACAACGTCCCCATCGATTTTTCCGACGACGTTACCCTGATCCGTGGCAAGCACCAGATCGCCTTTGGCGGGGGATATGTTCGGAACCAGCTCAACGTCAACAACACATACCGTGGCAATGGTGTCTTTGGTTTCAACGGCACCTATAGCGGGAATGGACCTGAGGGAGGATCTGCCGTCGGTGACGTCAATCTGGATCTTCTTGAGGGAGCCATGAACAGCTTTCAGCAGAGCAAAGCGCAGCAGAACGCTTTGCGCGGGTCGATCCCCACTCTATACGTGCAGGACACCTTCCACGGCACCAAGCAACTGACTCTCGTAGCTGGTATTCGATGGCAGCCACTCCTATACCCAGTGGATTACTTCCACCGTGGAACCACCTTTAACATGGCCGCATTCTTAGCCAATCAAACCAGTTCGGTCTACCCGAACTCCCCTGCGGGAACGTCCTACTATGGAGACCCGGGCGTCCCGCCGGCCTTAACCCAGAACTCGCTCCTGAACTTCAACCCCAACTTCGGTGTGACCTACGATCTCCTCGGCAACGGCAAATCGGTGATCCGGGCCGGTCTTGCCCTGGAGTTTGACCAGCCTAACTTCTTCGCCAGCCAGCGACTCCAGCAGAACCCGCCCTTCGCCACCCAGGCCGCTCCCAACACGTCGTCGCAGTTGTGCTTCAGTCAGCCGTGGGTTATCGGCGGCACAGGCGTCGGCTGCAGTCGGGCCGGGGGGGTCGACACCAGCCCCTTCCCCCAGCCTACTGTCCCAACTCCGGCTACCGCAATCTTTCCCGCTCAGGGCCAGTTCATTGTCCTGCAATCCCGGTACCAGGCGCCAAATACCCTCCAGTGGACCGCCAGCATCCAGCAACAGTTTCCCCGCGGTTGGATGGCCCAGATCGACTACATCGGAAACCGGACGCAGCATCTGCTCCTGGGTCTGCCTCTAAGCCCAGCCGTATTCATCCCCGGGGTATGGGGAGCGAATGGAACTGGTTGCGCCGGCATTGTCACCACGGGTCCAGCGGCGGTCAAGCCGGGGAAAGCCGGAACCAATTGCTCCACGCCCGGCAATCAGAATTCGCGTTTTGCCCTCACCATTGCGAATCCCCGGCAGGGCAACCAGTACCAGGGTGGAGGCGGAGGCTCGCTTCTTGAGTCGAACTCCGGCTACGCCAACTACAACGGTATGATCGCCACCCTCCAGCATCGTCTTTCGTCCACCTTCAGTCTGTTGATCAACTACACCTACTCCAAATGCCTCAACAATGCCGACCCCCAAGGCGATATTAGCGGCACGCAATTTGAGAATCCTTCCAACCCCAGTATGGATTATGGCCGGTGTGCCTCCGAAACCCGGAACATCTTCAACACTAGTCTCGTCGCCAAGAGCGAGTTCCCCATCCACGGCATCGGAGGATACCTGGTGAATAATTGGGAGTTGTCCCCCCTGATCCACACCACCAGCGGCGCACCATTCACTGTGACGACAGGATCGGACATCTCTCTCACAGATGTGAACAACGATCGCCCCAACCAGATACCGGGCGTCAAACCGTACAGTTATGTCAAGATACTTCAATCCAGCACTTTAGCGACGCGATCGTACCTGAACCAGGCTGCCTTTGCTCAGGTCACCGCTCCGTGCGGGACCTCTTTCACTGCCGCGACATGCCCTGAACTTGGAACCTACGGAAACCTGGGCAGAAACTCACTGAATGGCCCAATGCTCTTCAATATGGATGCGCAGCTTTCGCGGATATTTCCAATCAAGGAAAAAGTCTCCCTCGATGCGCGTATCGAAGCCTTCAATGTCTTGAACCATCCAAGTTTCAGCAACCCGAATTCAGGCAACCCGACATCACAAACCTTTGGCTACATCACAGGAACCAGCAACAGCGCCAGAGTCTTCCAATTAGCAGCTAAAGTTTTCTTCTAGCTAAGAATCTCTGCATACGTGCTGCGTCCACAATCTGACGGTTAAAATCTGATGGTTGGGTGATTACAAGACTGGCTACAGCTCCAAAATCAAAGGCCAACCGATCTAGCGGCTGGCCTTTTTCCTAACTGCTTGATTCTTTGGATTGGTGCGGAGGAGGGGACTTGAACCCCTATGCCTTGCGGCGCTAGCACCTCAAGCTAGTGCGTCTGCCAATTTCGCCACCTCCGCGTTCAACTGGCTGGAACCAGATGCGGTGAGCAATCCGAAGGCAAGTATAGCATCCGGAGCGGCTTGGTTGGTACGAGGGTGAGGATGTTTTGTGCCGGGGAGCGAACGGGATGCTCTTGCGACAAGCCCGGGCATTCGCGATCCTCGATTACTTGCGTGATGCCGTTTGGCGTGCTGACGGATCGCTATAGACCGGTGGAGAGGGAGTCGCGAAGATCGTTGGCCAGCGCAGGAAGGCTGGCGAGAGATTTCGGGGTTGGCGTCTTGAAGATAAGTTCCATCTTGCGGGCGACCTCGGTGCCTTCCTGGTAGCCAAACATGCCGAGAGAGCCGGCGAGTTTGTGGGCGATGTTGAGAGCTTCCAGCCGGGAGGTCTCAGAGAGCTTACCGGCAACCGCAATCTTTGCGGTTTGATCGAGAAGTTCAAGGCGCTCGCGAAGCGTTGGAAGATTCTTTCGCCACAACTCGGCGAGTACGTGATTAATCTTAGCTTCGTCGGCTTTTTTCATCGGGGAAGGAGAGCCTTCAGTCCTGCCAGCCAAGAGCTTCTGAGATCTGCTGGGCGAGCGTGAGGGGATCGAACGGCTTGACGAGAATACCAGCGAGGCCGAGTCCGGCGAAGCGGCGCTGATCGACGCCCTGCACCTTCGCGGTAAGCAGGAGGACGGGAATGTTGGCGATCTGCGGGTCCTGCTGCATGCTGCGGAAGGTGGTGGGACCGTCCACGCCGGGCATCATGACGTCCATAAGGATGGCGTCGGGCTGTTCAGCGGCGGCAATGGCCATGCCCTCGGCTCCCGAAGCGGCGGTTAGAATCTGCCAGCCTGCGGTCGCTTCGAGAGACAGGGCAGCGACTTCGCGAATGTCGTCTTCGTCGTCGATGATGAGAATGCGTCGCATCAGCGTGCTTATTCTCTCATGCGAGGCGATGGACTGGCACGCCCTTCCGGTTTCGGTGAGGGTGAACTGAACTGCGACATAGTTTCGGCGTCGATCATGGGTTAGAGGGGAGATTGTGGCCATGCTTGATCATCTGGCTGGGTCGCGAGTGAGTTTCGGCTGCTGCTGATTTATACTTATTGCTTGCCCTGCAAGCCAGCGTGGCGCGAGTCGGTGACTCCCACGTACGGTCACGCAAAATCCCGGGCACGCCCCACTTCCTTGGCTGGAAGCGGAAAGGCGCGAACTGAAGGTCGAACCACAGGATGATTCGTACTCTGCAGCAAGACAGCCGCATCATGAAGATTATCTTCGCCGTCATTATCGGCCTCGCCGCCGTGACGATGGTGATCACTCTGGTCCCGGGAATCTTCGACACCGGCGGGACGAACGATGTGAATGTCTACGCGACGGTGCGGGAGCCCGGTTTGCTGGGCCGTATCGCCAGCGACAGCACGCCGATCAAGATGGTCGAGGTGAACCAATTGGCGTCGCGTCAACTGCAGCAGCAGCACTTGCCGGACTTTCTGCTGCCGTACATGTCGCAGCGGGCCGGGCAGATCCTGGTGCAGCGCGCGATCCTGAAGCATGAGGCCGACCGGCTCCACCTGCAGGTGAGCGATGAGGACCTGCGCCGCGAGTTGCAGACTGGACCATTCGCGCAGTACCTGTTTCCAAACGGCCAGTACATTGGCGACGATGCCTATATCAACTTTGTGCAGAGCGCCTTCCAGACAACACGCAGCGACTTCGAAGAGCAGGTAAAGAGCGACATGGAGCTCAACCGGCTGCAGGCGCTGATTACCGGCGGCGTGTCGGTGTCGGACCAGGCAGTGCGCGAGGCGTACCTCACTGACGGCACGAAGGTGAAGTTCGACTATGCGGTCATCTCGGCGGACGATCTGCGCAAGACAATCAATCCGACGGACGCGGAGCTGCAGGGATTTTTCAAGTCGAACGCAGCGCGGTATGCGAATGCGATTCCCGAGACGCGGAAGATCGAGTATGTCGCGTTCGATGCATCGAACCTGCCCGGCGGCAAGCCGCAGATCTCGGACGCGGACGTGCAGGCGTACTACAACGCCCACCAGGACCAGTATCAGGTGAAGGATCAGGTGAAGGTGCGGCATATTCTGGTCGCGGTTCCGGCGGGTTCGGATGCAAAGACAGACGCCGCGGCGAAGGCCAAGGCCGAGGACGTCCTGAAGCAGATCAAGGCCGGCGGCAACTTCGCGGAGCTGGCGAAGAAGGATTCGGACGACCCGGGTAGCAAGGACCAGGGCGGTGAACTGGGCTGGCTGGATCACGGCAAGACAGTACCGGAGTTCGATAAGGCGGCGTTTTCGCTTCCCGTGGGGCAGACCTCGGACCTGGTGAAGACGCAGTTTGGATACCACATCCTCCAGGTTGAGGATAAGAAGACCGCGCATCTGCGTCCTCTGGCGGAGGTCAAGCCGGAGATTGTTCCGCTCCTCGAGCAGCAGCGCGTAGGCGCCGAGGAGCAGACGTTTGCTTCCGCGCTGGCGTCCGACGCGAAGAAGGAAGGAATGGACAAGGCTGCCGCGGCGAAGGGCCTGAAGGTGGTGACGACCGACTACGTTGCGAAGGATGGCGTAATCCCGGGATTGGCCGATGGATCGGGTCTGTTGACGCAGGCCTTCGCGGTGAACAAGGGAGCCGATCCGGCTTCGGTTTCGACCGGCGACGGATATGCCGTTTTCCAGGTGCAGGATGTGAAGGCAGCGCATGCGCCTGATTTCGCTGAGTATAAGACCCACGTCCTCGAGGACTATCGCGACCGGCAACTGCCGCAGCTGCTGAGCACTCAGTTGAACAAACTGGACGACCGGGCGAAGGTGCTGAACGATCTGCACAAGGCTGCCGCGGAGGCGAACATTCCGGTGAAGACGAGCGACCTGGTAGGCAAGGATGCTCAGGTACCTGACCTCGGTGCGATGAGCGGTCCGGGGTCGGTGGCCTTCTCGCTGCCGAAGGGCGTGATCTCGGGCCCGATCAATGCCGGACACGCAGGCGTGGTGCTGACCGTGATCGACAAACAGGAGCCGACGGCGGAGGACATTGCGAAGAACTTCAACGCGACCCGCGAGAAGCTGCTGGATCAACAGCGGGAGGAGATCTTCCGCGTGTATATCGGCGAGCTGACGCAGAAGTATGAGAAGGGCGGGGCGGTGAGGATGTCGAAGAAACAGCCTGCACCGGGTTCTTCCCCCTTCGGCGGATAGGAGCGCTGATCGAGAAACTACCAATATCCCGGAGAGCTATGCTCTCCGGGATATTTTTTGGGTGATGCAGGAGGATGGTGAATCGGTGCGGTGCTTTCTGGTACGCCAATCGGCTTTGTCTCCATAGCGGACTATGCGAAGTCGATGTAGGATGCATCCTACGGTGCAGGATTATTTTAGGGGGCGGGATGAGTGGGGAAGGAAGTCACCAGGAACGATTGTCAGGTGTTCTGCTGCATGTAACATCGTTGCCTTCCTATGGCGGAGTAGGCGACTTTGGGTCGGCTGCGTATGCCTTCGTGGATTTTCTGGCGGCAGGGAAGCAGCGGCTCTGGCAGGTGCTGCCGCTAAGTCCGACCGGGTATGGAAGCTCGCCGTATTCGGCGCTGTCGGCGTTTGCGGGAAACCCGATTCTGATCAGCCTGGAGCGCCTCGTGGAGGACGGCTGGATCTCGGCGGAGCGCATCAGCGGACTGCCGGGACATGAGGGGTCGGTGGACTTCGCGGCGGCGCAAAATGTGAAGCTCCCTTTGGTGAAAGAGGCGGCAGCAAACTTTCTCGACGGTGCGACGGACGAGCAGCGGGTAAAATTCCAGAAGTTCTGCCAACACAACAGCTCGTGGCTGCAGGACTATGCCATGTTCAGTGTGCTGCGCCGGAAGTACGGCTATGCGAGCTGGCATGAATGGCCGCAGGAGGTTGCGCGGCGCCGGCCCGACGCAATGACGACGGTCATGAATGAGCATGGCCATGCCCTCGCGGTGGAGCAGGCGGTGCAGTTCTTTTTCAACGAACAGTGGTGTGCGCTGCGCGGCTATTGCGCGGAGCGAAAAATCCGTATCATGGGCGACGTGGCCATCTTTGTGAGCTACGATAGTGCGGATGTGTGGACGCATCCGGAGATGTTCGAGCTTGACGAGGAGTTGAGGCCCACGCGGGTTTCGGGTGTGCCGCCGGATTACTTCTCGCAGACAGGGCAGCGCTGGGGCAATCCACTGTACAAGTGGGGCCTGTTGAAGGAACGCGGATTCGACTGGTGGGTGGCGCGAATTCGGCGGTCGCTGACGCTGTATGACCTGATCCGTCTGGACCACTTCCGCGGGTTCGAAGCATTCTGGTCGATCCCGGCGGAAGAGGAGACGGCGATGAACGGGCAATGGGTAAAGGCGCCGGGGCACGAGCTCTTTCAGCGGTTGAAGGAGGTCTTCGGCACACTCCCGTTTGTCGCCGAAGATCTGGGGCTGATAACGCCGGAGGTGGATGAGCTGCGGGAGCACTTCGAGATGCCGGGAATGCGGATCCTGCAGTTCGGCTTTGCGGAGCGCGGCGCTCATCTTTATCTGCCCCATCGATATGTGCCCAATACGGTTGCTTATACCGGGACGCACGACAACAACACGACCCTGGGATGGTGGCGCGAAGACGTCGGCGAGGAGGAGCGCAGGAACGCGCAGACTTACCTGCAGCGGATTGGGCATGACGCCGAGATTGTGTGGGCGATGATTCGGGCGGCGGCCCATTCGGTGGCGAATGTGTGCGTGTTTCCGCTCCAGGACGTGCTGCACCTGGGGAGTGAGGCGAGGATGAACACGCCATCGGGCGGGGCAGGGAACTGGACCTGGCGATATGGACTGGATGCGATCCATCCGGACTTTGCGGAACAGCTTGCGGCCCTGATGGAGATGACGGACCGGGATGGGTATGAGAAGCCGGTGGAGGGCGCGGAGGCAGGCAGGCCGACGGAAGAGGCGTCGAAGCGGGCAGAGCTGGGCGTGACCGTTTAGACTGGGAAGAGTACCTATCAAACTTTCAGGAGCAACACGAATGCCTCTTTCCGGCGAAGCTATCCGCACCATGAACTACGTTGACGACATCTCAGTTACGCTGCGCCGCATTCTGGCGGTGTTGCCGTCGCTGACGGAGGAGGAGCGGCAGCGCGTTTCGGACCATATCAAGGCCGCGGAACCGAGCTATGAGTCAGTGATCGCGGCAGTGGCGAGCAAGAAGTGAGCCTGGCGGCTGGGCCGTCGCCTGGGGTGGAGATTCGCAGAGTCGCGGTGATCGGGGCCGGGGTGGCAGGGCGCGGATTTGCTTTGGCATGCGCCGTTGCCGGCTTCGACGTGGTGCTGGAAGATGTCATGCCGGCAAAGCTGCGGCGGGCCGAGGTGGAGTACGCGGAACTTGGTCAGCGGTTGGTCCAAGGGCAGTTGGAGCTGGCGCTGACGGTCGAAGATGCAGTGCGCCAGGCCGATATCGCAGTGGATTTTGTGCCGGATGAGCTGGAATCAAAGCTCGAAATCTTCAGCATGATCGACCGGATGGCTCCTCCGAAGACGATTCTGTGTACGCCGACCGATGCGCTGAGCATTACGGACCTGACCTCGTGTGTCTACCGGCCGGAGCGGTGCCTCGCGGTTCGGGGCCTGCTCGAGCGAGGCGGTGCAGTGCGCCTAGTGTATCCGGCGAGCGTCGCGGAGTCTGTGCTGGCCGCGATGGAAGTTTTTCTAGCCGCGCTCGGGGTTAAAGTGGAGCGGGTGAAGGATACAGAGGTGAAGAATGCGGCGCGGGTGGGCGGTTGACCTGCGTGGCGGAACAGTTTCCAGCAAGTTTGTGTAGCAGCGTTCGGATAGCCCGCGTCCAAACTTAGAACCTGTCTAAAAATTGTTGTTAGCTTTTTTGCTGTTGTTTGTTTTTCGTCGGTCATCCTGGAGCGTAGCGAAGGATCACCGTGTTTCGCCGTTGCTCTTGCTTTTGCCTGTTCTTACGATTCATCTCATCGGTGCAGATCCACGTTGAGTCTTAGATTTATTCGGTGGCAAAGGGCGTAGGGCGTATTACGTTCTACAGCGCGATGGCTTCGAATGCCGAGGCAGGAGATATCCGGCTGCTGATTTCGCCGATGATCGTGCTGGTGGCTACGGTAATTCTGGTGATCGTAGGCACGATCAGCGGGATGATTCCTGCGATGAAGGCCGCTGCACTAGACCCGATTGAGGCGCTGCGATAAGAGTGAAATATCCGTTTGTGGTAGTTCGTAACTTTCCTTCGGAGATAAAACCATTGCAGGAGGTATCGCCCCTGCTGAAGGCGCGGCAGGGAATCAAAAATTTCTCAACGACTATTTAGCGAAGAGCTGGCCAATATCGGCAAACGCTTTAAACTCGAGCGCGTTGCCTGCGGGGTCGAGAAAAAACATCGTGGCCTGCTCGCCAACCTCGCCTTTGAACCGAACATACGGCTCAATGACGAACCTCAAACCCGCGCGGCGTACCCGCTCCGCCAGCGTCTCCCATACCTCCATCGGCAGTACGACACCGAAGTGCGGGACCGGAACATCATGTCCATCGACAGGATTGTGATGGGCCTTGCTGCTTCCCGACCCGGGCTTCAGATGCGCGACGATCTGATGACCGAACAGGTCGAAGTCGATCCACTGCGACGAGCTGCGCCCCTCCGCGCATCCCAGCGTCGTCCCATAAAAGGTGCGCGCCGCTTCGAGATCGTCGACCGGAAAGGCAATATGAAACGGGGTAAGCGTCACGGCTGTCTCCTCGCATCCATCATAGCTGTTAGAGCGAAGCAGCAGTTGGTGTAGAGTCTGCCTTATCATTCCCGGAGATAATCTGCGGTTGCCCCCTCTACACCAACAGCAACCCGCTCTGAATCCGTCTCATCCGTGCAATCATGGCGACTATTTTTGCTGTTGTTTGTTTTTCGTCGTCATCCTTGACCCTCGAGCGCAGCAAAGGGGAAGGATCCCTGCCTTCGTCGTTGCTCTCGTTTTTGCCTGTTCTTGAATCCGTTTAATCCGTGCGCATCCGCGGTCAAACGTTTCACTTGGTTGACAATTTCTAAGACCCGTCAGCCGGCAGGCGAACGACAAACTCCGTGTTTCCAGGTTGAGAGCTGAATCGAATGGTGCCGTTGTATTGGTCCACGATGCGCTGCACAATCCCCAGGCCGATGCCCGTCCCCACGCCCACCGGTTTGGTCGTGTAAAACGGATCGAAGATCTGCTCCTGGCTCTCCAACGGAATGCCCGCACCATCGTCGCTCACGCTGATGCAAAGATCGGCATGCGGATTCTTCGCATCGGTAGTCGACTGCTCCGACCACGTACGGACGCGAATATGCCCATGCTGCGAAACCGCATCGATCGCATTGTCCAGCAGGTTCGTCCAGATCTGGTTGAGGCCCGTACATTCGCTGTGCAGCGCGGGAAGGTCGGGGGCGAAGTTCTTCTCCACCACAATCTCCTTCTCGCGCATCTTGTGCGCCAGGATCACCATAGTCGCATGAATGCTGCTGTTGATGTCGATCGTCTGCTTCTGTCCCTTGCCCTCGTACGCGTACGACTTCACCGCATGGACCAGGTCCGTCACGCGTCCGATACTCTCTTCGATGGTCCCCACCAGTTGCATGCTCGACACCATCGCCTCCAGCCAGCTCAGCGCGTCTCCCAGCAGCGGCCCGTCGAAGTCCTTGCGGACGCACTCCAGCTCTTTCGCATCGATCCCAATCGACACCAGCGTCGGCGCCATCTTCCACGCATCCGCGATGTCCACCGACTCCATCCACTCCGCCAGCGACTCTTCGGCATCGCTTTGCTCGAGCGAGTTCATCATCTTCGGCTGCTTCGCCGACAGCGCCTGCTTTTGCAGATCGAAAAGGCACATCTTCTGTCCGCGCGTCAACTCCTGTTCGCTGAAGCTCGAGGTAAGCTCGTGCATGCGCATCAGGTTCTCACGCAGTTGCGAGGCCGCACGCCGTGCCGCCGCGCCAGGATTGTTCAACTCATGCATCAACCCCGCCGCCAGGGTTCCCAGCGATGCCATCTTTTCCTGCTGCACGGTCGCACTCTGCATCTTTTGGAAGCGATGCGCCATATTGCCCAGAATCGCCTTGCGGACGGTCGGACAGGTCATCATCAAACTCCAGAACTGGTCTTCGTCGAGCTGCACCAGGCGGCTCGACCGGATCGCCTGAATGCTCGAGGAGTTCGGGATGTTGGCCAGCAGCGGCAGCTCGCCGAAGGTCGTTCCCGCTTCGATCTTGGCCATCGTGACGTCGCGCCCGTCCGCCGTTGTCTGAAGGACGCGCAACTCGCCCTCCAGCAGAATGTAGAAAAAACGGGCCGGATCGCCCTGGCGCACCAGCACCTCGTCCGTGTTGATATGAAAGTCCCGCACACTCTCCACGCAATACAGCTCATCGTCCTTCAATGACGAAAGAAGTGGAATCTTCCGAAGCTGCGCAAACAGCTCTGCATTCATCTTTTCTGTAACTGGGGTTTGGACGGCCTGGGTTAGTTCGCTCATCGGTGATTGGTGTAACTGCCTTTCAAAGCGTCGCTAGATACTGGTGTACAAACTGAATCGCGATGGAGCCTTCTCCGACCGCGGAGGCGCATCGTTTGACCGAGTTGAATCGTACATCGCCCGCAACAAAGACCCCCGGAACGCTGGTCTCCAGCAGATAGGGGTCGCGGTCCAGCGTCCACGACTTCGGCGACTTCGCCTTCAAATCCGGCCCGGCCAGGATGAACCCTTTGCTGTCGCGGCAAAGCTCCGCCGGCATCCAGTCCGTCTTCGGCGCCGCGCCGATAAAGATGAACAGCGATCCCGCAGGTCGTGCCTCTTCTCCCTGAGGCGTCCGCAACTGCAGGCATTCCAGGTGCGTATCGCCCGACATGCCGATCACCTCCGTACACGTCTCGACCGTAATATTCGACGTCTCTTCAATCTGGTCGATCAGGTACTTCGACATACTGCTCTCGAGCGACTTGCCACGCACCAGCATGTGAACCTTATCGGCATATCGCGAGAAGTGCATCGCCGCCTGCCCCGCCGAATTTGCCCCGCCGACGATATACACATCCTCTTCCCGGCACGACATCGCCTCGGTCAGCGCCGCGCCATAGTACACGCCCGCCCCGCTCAGCCTGTCCGCGCCCGGCACATCAAGCTTGCAGTAATCCACACCGGTCGCAATCAGGCAGACATGGCAAGTCACCTCGCGCCCGTCTTCCATCGTAAGGATGCGGTACTGATTTTCGCTGCGGATGTTCGCCACGCGCTGGGTCAAAAACTCCGCTCCCAGCCGGTTCGCCTGCAGGAAGGCGCGTTTGGCCAGCTCCTCGCCGCTCAGCCCCTCGGGAAACCCCAGGTAGTTCTCAATCTTCGAGCTCGACCCCGCCTGTCCCCCCGGGGCCGAAGCCTCGACCACCAGCGTACGCAATCCCTCGGACGCGCCGTACACCCCGGCGGCCAGCCCCGCCGGTCCCGCGCCAATTACCGCCACATCGTAGAACTCCTGCTGGGCCTGGGTCCTGAGCCCCACCTTGGCCGCAATCTCAGTCGAACTCGGCTGCACCAGCGCCGTCCCATCGCCGAACAAAATCACCGGCAGCTTGGTATCGTCGATGCCTTTCTCCTTCAGCAATTCCAGCGCCTCCGGTCCCGCCTCCGGGTTCATCCACTGATACGGAATGCGGTTCCGCGAAAGAAAGTCACGCACCGCATGGTCCGCCGCCGACCACCGCACCCCCACCACCCGGATGCCTTCAAACGGAGGCTTGTACCCCTGCTTCCAACTCTCCAGCAGATCATCCAGGATCGGATACAGCTTCTCCTCCGGAGGGTCCCACGGCTTGTTCAGGTAGTAATGGATCTTCGCCGAGTTGATCGCGCGGATCGCCGCCTCCGTATCGGCATACGCCGTCAGCAGCACTCGCTTTGCGTTCGGATAGATCTTCAGCGCCTGCTGCAGGAAGTCGACCCCGGTCATTCCCGGCATGCGCTGGTCCGACAGCATCAGCGCCACCGTATCCTTGCGCTCCTGCAACTGGCGGCAGATGTCCAGCGCCGCCCCTCCGGAGGCAGCCCGGATGATGCGGTACTCCTGCCCATAGTGCCGGCGCAGGTCCTGCACCACAGCCTCAAGCACGCTGATATCGTCGTCGATGGCTAACAGAACAGGTTTAGGCATATCTCTTTATACTTGGTGACAAGCGTCTCACAAACCCTGCATCTGATTCGATTGTGCAGGGAGCCTTCAGGGTTCAGAATCTTAGAAGCTGTCTAAAAACTGTCGTTGTAAGTCTTTGCTGTTGTTTGTTCTTCGCCCTCAACTGACCCTCGAGCGCGGCGAAGGGGAAGGATCCCCGCATCTCGTCGTTGCTCTTGCTTTACTTGTTCTTAAATCGGTGTCATCGGCGCCAATCGGTGTTAAACCTTCCATTCTTTAACTCCGGAAGTTTGTCCGAATTGCAGACACTGCCTCATCTCCGCGTCGATCCACCGATAAGGACATTGCGGGGCTTTCTCTTCCGCAGGAGACTACCGTACCGATGATCCGACTTATTCTGGCTGACAATCAGGCGATCTTCCGGGCAGGCGCCGCCAGGACACTCGCCCTCGAAGACGACATGCGCATCGTCTCTCAGTGCGACGACTCCGCGAAGCTCCACGCCGCCATCGAAGCCGCGCGCAACTCCGTTCTCGTGCTCTCCTCCAGCCTGCGCCTCGAAGTCAGAGATCTGCTGGCCCGCACCGCCGCCGCCGGCAGCCGCGTCGTCCTCGTGACCGAAAATACCGAGCAGGTCTCAGACGAGATCGCCGGACTGGTCGATGGCATCCTCTCCCGCAACGTCACCGGCAGCGTTCTGGTGGACTGCGTTCGCCGTGTCGCCCACGGCCAGCGCTTCGTCCAGCACTCCAATGTCACCACCATGCAGGCAGCCGATGCCGTCGGAGCCCGCGTCCGCGACCGCCTCACCCCAAAGGAGATGCAGATCGTCGCCCTCATCGTCCAAGGCTGCAAGAACAAGGACATCGCCCAGCAGCTCGGCACCAAGGAGCAGGTCATCAAAAACTATCTGCGCAGCATCTACGACAAGACCGGAGTCTCCGACCGCCTCGAACTCGCCCTCTTCACCATCCATCACCGCGTCCTCGCCGAAGCCGCCGAAAAAGCCTGGAACAGCCTTCACATGAAGTCCGCCTGAATGCGTCTGGTCTCGCCGCCCCATCCCGTATCGCGGAAGATACGGTCCCCATATTCCCAGTGGACGCGATTGTGAGAGGATTTCTGTATGAGTGATTTCATCCCGAAAGCTGGCAACATCAAGATAGGCGGACTTGGCCGGAAGGCGCAGAAGCTGCAATCGGCACGCGAAAAGGCGGCACAAGGGAAGAGCGGCGCAAAGCCGCTACCCGGAATCTCCGTGGCATCCTTCAAGGCGAAGGACTCGTTCGCCAATACGAAGAAGACGACCTTCCAGCGCAAAGCCGTCTAGCAGATTGGGCCTGATACACACTGCACTTGCGATTAGAGCAAAGTAGCAGTTGATTTCTTCGGTAAGCCGGACGGACAAGGACTCCGGCTACATGGTGCGGGAGGGCAAGACGAAGGGCTTCTTTTATATCGACCACCGCACAGTCGATGGGCGCCGCGCGATCGTGACCGATACCTATGCGACCCTGGCCACGGTGCATGACGCGGCGACGTACCTGGGGTGTCTGGATCGCCAGCGGGAACGCTTCGGCTTCTCGATCCGGGCGGCTGACGTGGATGCCGGATACTCGACAGCAGCGGTGATGAAAGGGTATGGAAGAGCGCAACATCTATGGCGTGACCGGCTACCGCCGACCGGCGCATCGCGAGGGGTTACTTCAACAAACGAGAGTTCCGCTACGACCCGAAGGTCGATGTGTACCCGTGTCCCAACGGCCAGTTGTTGAGCTATCGCATGACCAACCACGAAGGGTACCGGCAGTATCGCTCCGACCCCCGAACAGTGCTCGTGCTGCCCGGTGCGCGGCCAATGCACCGAGAGCAGAAACCACACCAAGAGGTGGTCACCCGTCATGTGTGGGAAGACAGCAGGGCGGATCGACAAACATTGTCTGGAGCGGGTGGGCAAGCGCCTTTACAAACGCAGGAAGGAAAGGTGGAGCGCAGCTTCGTCGATGCCAAACAGCTCCATGGACATCGCTACGCGAGGATGCGCAAGCTGGCAAAGGAGCCACAGCAGTGCCTACTGGCGGCCGCGCAGGACATCAAGAAGACTGTCCTGCTCGGCAGAGCGGACGAAAATATCCTCTCATCGCCTCTACGCACCGCCTGGCGTGCCTGTCTCAGAACGCTCCGCAACATCGCCAGACGCACAAAACAATCCCCGTCCTGCTCATCGCAGGCGGGGTCTTGCTGTTTTAGGAAAGCTCTACGCTATGCGACGCTTTACCACGCCAGCGACGCCCAGCAGACCTGTGCCGAGTAGAGTGAAGCTGGAAAGCTCAGGAACTGGTGCGACCTCTGCGATCGTAATCGGCACATCTTCAAAAACAGTTGTTCCGTTGGCTCGTTCCAGCAACGCATCGTCAGCTGAGCCGTCGGGATTGTAGAGGTTGATCTGCGCCCCGTTTCTCAGAATGAAAGAGAGGCCGTTGCCATCCAGGCTGCCGACGCCGTTGGTCACAAAAAGAACATTGTCGTTTGCGGGAAAGCTGCCACCGTTTGAGACAGTGGGAAAGGTGCCGGGAGCCAATATGGAGTTGATGACATAGTTCGGACCATGGGGAACTGTCGCAGCAGTTCCGGTCAGACTTGCTATCAAATACTCCCCCGGAGCCTCCAGAGTGCCCGTGGTAAGGACCCCGGAGCCACTGAATGAACTGGAAGAGTTGCCGAAGGTGAAGTCGAAGCTGTCGGCACGAGCAGCAAGGCTGACTGAAACTAACGCCATGGCAGTCACGAAAGAGCTTATACGCACGGGGAAATCTCCTGAGGGTGGACTTGTTAACCAATCTACAAGTCTCGTGTCGTGGCCAACGTGAATATTCAGTGAGATCGTTCACCGCAGCATACGCTTCAGAATGAGTCCCCTTCCAAGGTCATGTTCTAGCCCACGACGCAACGTCTGAGGCTTACGGTGGAGATGTTCCCCTCCCGTACACATCCCCGGTGATGGCCGCTGCAATCATCACCGTAGCGTGAACGTTTCGCCTTTGTTTATGGACTGGAAACATATATCCACAGATCAGAACGAATAAATCTGGCGTTCACAATCTAGTCCAGAACCTGTAACAGAAGCACGATACAACGTCTCAAGATTACAGCTTTGCAATCTTGCCGCTCCGCCCGCACGCCATCGAGACTGCGATACTTCGCGAGCTCGTGGAGACCCTGAGCTAGGTGAGCTTGCTTTGACATCCTTTTTTGAGGCGAAGATGCAGAACTTCTGCTCGTTCTTTTCTCCGGCAGTACTAGTCGTTTGCGCGATCATATTTCTCGGTTATGCGACCCCAGTCACAGCGCAAGTGGATCGCAGTGCCTTGACTGGCACGGTGACGGACCCCTCAGGGAGCCTGCTGGGGCAAGCACGTATCACCGCTGTAGAGAACTTGACTCGACTGAGTCGCGAAACGATCTCGGACACGTTTGGAAGGTATGGAATCGCTGACCTTCCGGTGGGAAGGTACACCATCACCTTCGATCATCCCGGCTTCGAGACTCTGACGTTCGCCAATGTACAGCAGGTGGTTGGGAGAACCCGCACCCTGGATACGAGATTGAAGGTATCAGGCGGCGAGGAATACGTGGAAATCTCGGCAGGCTCGCAGCTGGTAGATCGCAGTACCAGCACGGTGACCGGCCTGATCGAGAGGAAGCAGGCCGACGAGCTGCCATTGAATGGCCGCAACTGGTCGTCGCTGACGGCATATATCCCCGGCGCCATCGACACCGGTGGCAGCAACCAGCGGTCAATCCGGTTCGCCGGACGTGGCCTCGACGACAGCAATTTCACCTACGATGGCATTGACGCCACCAGCGTGGCAAATCAAACGCAGCGCGCCTGGGCGCGACTCGCCATACCACTGGACGCGATTGCGGAGTTCCGCGTCGACACGCTCCTGGCAACCGCAGAGGAAGGCGCGACGGGTGGCGCTCAACTGGCCGTGGTCTCGCCCGCGGGAACAAACCAGTTCCACGGACGGCTCTTCGAATTTCTCCGAAACAATATCTTTGACGCGCCCGAGCCTTCCTGGGCCTCGAACGGTCAATCGCAGCAGCCGCTTCGTTTAAATCAGTTCGGAGGATCGCTGGGTGGCCCCATTGTGCGCGACAAGAGCTTCTTTTACCTCGCTTCCGAAGCGTACAGGCAAGTGTGGGGGTATCCAACCAGTGGTGACGTGCCCAGCGCGGCGTTCAAGGCAGCCATCCCGGCCTCATCACCGGTTTATACGATCGTGAATGCCTATCCGGGAGCAGGTCCGAAGACAGTTCTGACGCCCTACACGCCACAAAATGACCCGGGCGACCCGTACTACGCGAACTATGACCTGCTGACCTGCGCCTGCACCCAGGTGGTCAACGAAAACTCGGCGATGCTGCGGCTCGACCAGCGTTTTTCATCCAGGACCACCGGCTTCATGCGTTTCAATTACGACCGCTCTGTCAATACGCAGCCGGTCTCAGCTGCCGCGACGGATCTGCAGCAGAGGGTGACCACACCGGTCAATGGAGCGCTTGAACTGCTGCACGTCTTTGGTCCTTACCTGACAAATGAGGCGAAGTTTGGATTCAATCGATCCAGCTCCAACACCTACAACTCCGGGGGCACCGGCTCCGTCTATCAGATTGCGATCTCCTCGGGGCCTGGGCCGGGTTTCGTGATCCCGAATTACAACTACAACACCATCTACGTTGGCAACACGTTTTCGGAGATCGACGACCTGACCTGGCTCCACGGCCGGCATACGTTTAAAGCCGGAGTGGAGATCCGGGAGATCCAGCTCAACCAGCACTACGGGGAGCATGGAACCGTTACCTATGCCACGCTGGAACAACTGGCAGCCAATCAGGTACGAAAGGCGACTCTAAGCGGTGCTCTGCCGGTCAATGATCTGCGCAAGACCTGGTTCAACGGCTACGTCCAGGACGAGTACAAGGCGACACCCCGTCTCATCCTCAATCTTGGCGTTCGCTACACAGTCTTTGACCTGTTCCATGAGGCGCACGGAAGAGCCAACCCATTTGATTTCGGCACCTGTGGGCCTCAGGGGTTCTGCGGCCTGGGCGCCAGCTTCGGTCAGCAGAACTATGGCGACTTCGATCCACGTCTCGGCGTTGCCTGGTCGCCTGCCGGGAAGCTGAACTCGATCATTCGCGCCGGCTTTGGAATGTACCACGAGGATGGCCAGCTGGACGATCAGAACCTGCCCGCGAAAAATGAGATTCCCTCCTACTCCGTGACCAACGTGACCTACCCGGTCGACCCGTACTACACCGGAGGCGGAACCCTGTCGCCCAATGCCGAGCAACGGAACCGCAAAGACACCTACGTGGAGCAGTGGACCCTCTCTGTTCAGCAGGAGTTGCCTGCAAACTTCGTGACCACGTTCTCTTATTTGGGAAGCCACGGCGTGCATCTGCTCGACACCAACGTGGTGAACCTGATCGATCCGGCAACCGGGATCGCGCAGTATCCGGCCTTTGCTCCCGCTATCGCCTGGCGTGGCTCAGTCGGGGCGAGCTCTTACAACGGCCTCACAGTGTCCGTGCGGCGGCCGTTCGCGCACGGGCTCCTGGTGGCAGCCAACTACGCGTATACGCATGAGATTGACAACGGCTCCAACGGTAGCGGGGATGGTGACGAGATCTCGCCGCAGAACCCCCTGTGTCTCGGCTGTGAGTGGGCTAGCGGCACATGGGACGCCCGCCATGTAGTCAACGGCAACGCCGTCTACGAGCTTCCCTTCGGCCAGGGGAAGCGGATGCTCAACCAGGGCATAGCCGGTGCTATCGCCGGCAACTGGAAGCTGACCACGGCCGCGCTGGCTCGCACCGGCTTTCCAGTGAATGTGCTCTTGCCGAGCAGCTACATTTCGCCGTATGGGAACTCCGGCACGATGCGCCCCAACCTGGTTCCGGGTGTCCCTCTGACTCCGCCGGGGGGCAGGACGATCGCACACTGGATCAATCCCGCCGCCTTCGCAGCTCCCGCGACTGGGACCTTCGGTGACGCGCCGCGTGACCTATATCCCGGGCCGGGCACCTGGCAGGTCGATACCGGTGTCGCCAAAACGTTTCCACTCAGTGAGCGCGCTCGTGTGGAGTTCCGCTCGGAGTTCTACAACGTCTTCAACCACCCGCAGTTAGGTCAACCGCAGGCCACCTTCAACCCTTCAAACATCGTTGGCTTCGGCAGCATCACCAGTACCGTAAACCTGAACACAGCCATCGTATCCCCAATCAGCCCTGTGGGCTCGGGAACGCCGCGCGAGATCCAGTTCGCGTTACGGCTGGAGTTTTGATGAAGTGCGTTCGACGGAAGTTAGTTAGCAATATCTATTGCCATGCAGCGACCCCAGGGTCAATGCCAAGATTTCGGTGACGCAAAAAAGTAGTTTGAACAGGATGAGGTGTTTCCTATGAGACTTCTGGTAATTGAGGACGAAGCAAAAACAGCCAAGTTTTTGAAGAAAGGACTCAGCGAAGCGGGCTTTGTTGTCGACGTGGCTCTGGACGGCCAGGATGGGCTGGAACTGGCCAAAAACGTAGAGTTCGACATCATCATTCTGGACATCATGCTTCCAGGCCTGGATGGTTGGCAGGTACTAGCGGGCCTGCGGCAGGCAGGCAAGACCACGCAGGTTCTCTTCCTGACCGCTCGGGACGCCGTACACGAAAGAGTGCGAGGCTTCGAGCTTGGAGCAGACGATTACCTGGTAAAGCCGTTTGCGTTCTCGGAGCTGCTTGCGCGCGTGCGATCCCGCTTGCGCCGAATGCCGGCCCGGCCGCAAGACGTGGTCTGCATGGCTGATCTTGAGATTGATCTTCTCCGGCATCGCGCCACTCGCAGCGGGCGGCGGCTTGACTTGACGACAAAGGAGTTTCTTCTGCTTTCCCTGCTGGCACGCCGCGCCGGCGAAGTACTGTCCCGAACCGTAATTGCCGAGGCTGTCTGGGACATGAACTTCGATAGCGAGACCAACGTAGTCGACGTGAGTGTCAGAAGATTGCGCAGCAAGGTGGATGACCCATTCGCTTCGAAACTGATCCATACTGTCCGCGGTGCGGGTTATGTCCTGGAAGCCTAGTAAGGTCCCGTCAAGCATTTCACGAATTTGGCGAACGCTGGCATTCCGGCTTACAGCAGCCTATGCTTTCGCCGGTCTGTTCCTGGTCTTCCTCGTCACGTTGAGTCTCTACTTGGTGCTGGTTTCGGAACTGAACAAAAGCACCGAGCTATTCCTTAAAGACAAAGTGAACGTCTTGCGCACCATGCTGCGGGAGCGTCCCCAGGACTCAGACGGCCTGCATGAGGAGGTCGAACTCGAGTCTGCTTCCAGACGCTATGAGCAGTTCTACATCTGCCTCTTGAATCAACAAGGCAAACCGATGCTCATGACCCCGGGGATGGCGAACCAATTAGATCTCTCAAAGCTCGCAAGCCTGTTGACCGGTCAAGGTAGATCTCAAGGTGGATCGGCCATTCCGATGACAGGCAAAAACGGCAAATCCTTCCGTGTGATCGCAGCAACATCAGCTTTCGGAGACTCCGCAAATCATCTCATCACGATTCAGGTTGCGGTGGACGTCTCGCAGAAAGAGGCATTGCTGAGGCGCTTTCGATTGTGGTTCTGGGTCACCTCAGGTGGCCTGCTGGTGCTGTTCCCCCTTGTCGGATATCACATCGCAAGGCAGGGCATCCGCCCGGTGGAAGAGATAGCGACAACCGCACGCCGTATCACCTCAAGCCATCTCGGCGAACGCATCGCGGCAGAAGGCTACCCCTATGAGCTGGCGTCTCTGGCCCTGACCTTTAACAACATGCTTGACGGGCTGGAGAGTTCCTTCGAACGGATCTCTCGCTTTTCCGCCGACATCGCGCATGATCTTCGCACGCCGGTTAACAATATTCGTGGCGAAGCAGAGGTTGCTCTGGCGCGAGCTCGCACGATCGACGAATACCGCGACGCCTTGGAGTCGTCTCTTGAAGAGGCGGTGCGCCTGTCCGATCTGATCAGCAATCTCTTGTTCCTGGCCCGGACCGAAAGCCCGCTGACGCACCTGCGGCTTGAATCAGTCGATGTCGCCGAATTGTTAGAGGGCGTGCGGGAATATTACGACGCTTCCGCCGCAGAAACCGGAGTCACTCTCACCAGCGCCGGAGCAAGTGAGCCGGTCATTGCGGAACTCGATCGCACGCTGATCCAGCGGGCAGTTGGTAATTTAGTTTCCAATGCTGTCGCGCATACCCCCGAAGGCGGTACGGTGGCGATCACAACCCACTCCGAAGCTGCGAACGTATGGATCGAAGTAAGCGACACCGGAGCCGGGATACCTCCTGATGCACTACCGCGGGTGTTCGATCGCTTCTTTCGGGTGGACCCGTCGCGATCCAAAGCCTCGGGAGGAACCGGTCTCGGGCTTTCGATCGTGCAAGGTATCATGCAGCTGCACCGGGGAAATGTAGAGATCGCCAGCAAGCCCGGAGTTGGAACCCGGGTCACGCTTTCGATGCCGGCTAGAGGACAGTTGGATCTGTCTATCGACTGAGCCTGTGCCCGAGCGGATCTGCTCTCTCCTCGTCTCCTGAGTTTGAGTTCGGTCGCGCTTGTCAGTCCGAGCGCAGCAACGCGAAAGTGAACGAACTTATACTCAAACTGACGAGAACGGCGTTTGTGGGGAGTAATCCATCGAGCCGCCTATCGGATTTCAATGAGTGACCGAATGAGAATGAAGGCATGAAAAGCAGATGAGCAACCACATCAACCGCAAATCAAACGAGTCCGGCGGAGCCCCCATCAGGCCCACCGGCGCAGTCTCGGGAGAGTTTGTCACCGGGATGTTCGAGTACGACGGTGGAAGGCAGGTCACGGTGTACGTTCCACCGGAACCGCCTGAAGCAATCGTCTTCGCCGGTGACGGTCAGCGAATCGCGAAGTGGGGCCGATTGCTTGAACAGGCCGATGTACCACCCACTATGGTCGTCGGTGTACATGGACCGGCCGATGAAACGGAGCGGCTCCATGAGTATTCACCGGGCTTTAAGCCAAAGCGATTTGCGGAACATGAGCAGTTTTTCGTGGAGGATGTTCGCCGATGGACCGCATCGCGATTTGGCGTGACGCTGCCTGCGGAACGTACCGCATTGTTCGGCGTCTCGGCGGGTGGAGAACTGGCCCTTGCTCTTGGGCTTCGGCATCCGGAGACGTATGGAGCGGTCTTCTGTGCCTCTCCTGGTGCCGGTTACAAGCCGCCCAGTGTTATGCCGAGCCCGCTTCCGCGCACATACCTCGTAGCTGGAATACAAGAGCCGTTCTTCCTCGAGAACGCAAGGAGGTGGGCCGAAGCCCTGCGTGATGCAGGTGCGGATGTCATCATAAATGAGCGAATTGGGTCGCACGGCGGCGCATTCTGGCGGGAAGAGTTTCCGCTGATGGTAGCATGGGCGTTCGAACGATGATCCCTCAATCTCATACAAGCGCAGCGTGAGTTGAAGGAGACGATTGACGCAAGACGAGCCAATGGACTCGCCGGTACCGGACAGTCCTCACAAGTCGGCTTGTCGGCATGAACGTTCGATAATACATCGCACTTTTGCTTTGTCGACCACGGAGCGCTGACTTGAGGGTCCGTCCGCTTCTTTCCGAGCGGACGACAGATGCTACCTGGCTCCCGCAAACGAAAAAGGCCCTCTCCGAGACTTCCGGAAGAGGGCCTTCGTCGTGGTGTACGTTTCTTTAGTCGTCCGAATCACCGCCGGTTGGTGCAGCTTTTTTGAATGCGCTGGCAGGAAGAACCTTCTTCTCGCCAGGGTAGGGGACCTTGAAGTTCGTGGACTCGTACCAGTCGAGATGGTTGACGGTGCTCGGATCTTCGGAGTCGGGGATGTGCTGCTTGCCGGCGAAAACCTGCGACTTCTTCTTCATCCAGCCAGCCCGCAAAGCCTTGAGCGCAGCGCTCTCAGCAGGGGTAACCGCAGCGGAGAACTTAGAAACCGGAATAGGCTGAGCCGGTGTCTGAGTAACGCCCAGGTTTAGCGGAATTCCATTGGCAACGTGCGTCCACGGCTTGAAGTTATCCGCGGGCGGATTGTCGAGGAAGATCTCACTCATAGGCGAAGCCGTCAGGTCAAACTGGTTCATCGGCTGCAGCCCAAGAATCTGCTCGATTGTGCGGGTCATGTTGACTTGCGTGTAGAACGTGCTGTCCTCGGTGACTCCAGCACCGGTGCCATCCTTCTTCACCTGCTGCTGAACGTAAGGGCTAATGATATAGCCAGGACTGCGGTGACCGTCCACGTGGTCGACGCCGTCCTGCGCGTCGTCCTCCTCGACGAAGATGGCAGACTCCGCCCAGATTGAGCTGTGGCTGATGGCGTCAACGAAGCGGCCAAGGGCCAGGTCGTTATCGGCCTGCTCGGCCTGCGCGGTCGGTGGGCCGCCGGTGTGGTCAGAGCTGATCCACATGAACTCCAACTGAGGTACCGAACCGGCTGATACATCCTTTTTGAACTCCTCATTCCAGATATCAAAACGGAATTGGTCGGGGATGCCTAGATCAAATTGCGGGTAGTTCTGGATGGTGTTGTTGATCAGGTTCGGAAGCGGAGAGTGCGAGGCAACCGTGTTGAAGTTGTAGAGCTGGCTCTCCGCGCCAGACTCATAAGCCAAGGTGTCGTTGTAGAAGTCAATCCATTGGGGCTCACTGGTCGACCCGGTCGGTGTCTGGAATGTGTTGTATTCGATGTACTCGCCGAAGTTCTTGAATGTGACACCTTGCTTTGCAGCCACGTCCCATAGGTGGCCCACTTTTTGATAGGCAATGGCATCACCACCGTTTGAAGGGTAGTTGCGGAGCCAGTCCGGCGACTGGATATCGTCGGAGTAGGGCGCCATGGCCTGAACAATCCAGTTGTGGCCGTCAGCAGACTGCCGGCTCGGGTCGTAGAAGTTGTCAAACAGCGGGAACCGCTGCACGAGCGCATGTGCATTCGGCGAGACCGGGCCGAAGGTTGAGTTATCGCCGAAGACGGCCAGAGCGGGGTCGCCATTGCCGCCGGCAACGTCGCCCAGCATCTGATCGTAGGTGCGGTTTTCACGAATGATCACAAAGACATGCTTGATCTTGGACGGAGCCCCGATCCTCTCCGGGATGGCGAGTGGCTTGGCATTCTTTCTGCCCCCGGAGGCCGCAAATATGTTTCCCGCCAGGTCCCAGTGATTGTTTTGGAATACCTGCTGCGTCAGCACACCCAAAACACTGGACGTCGGCACCGGAACGATGCTCACCGTGCCAAGGTCCTGGTGCGTGTTGAAGCTGCTTACGCCATGAGTAGTTCCGTATGAGTTCTCCGCAGTCTTTGTCGGAGGAGGCGCCACCGCGAAGCCTGTGGTTCCTATGCCCTTGTCATTCGCGACGAGCAGCGAGTTGTCCGCGGCATCCAGCACAACCGAGCTCGGTGCATAGCCAACCGGGATCATGCCCAGCAGCGGATTCGAACTGCCGGTGCCGAGGCTGATTACGGCGATGGCGTTGGCGTTGTAGAGCGCGACATAGGCGACGCTGTTTTTTGTGTCAACAGCGATCGAGTTCGGCCCCGCGCCATAGGCTGCCCCTTTTTGCCCAGGTACTCCGATGGGCAGCCCAAGGTCGATCGTTTCTACTACCTGGTTAGTGCCCGTGTTGATCACTGAGATGGTGTCGCTATAGGTATTCGCGACTAACAGATTGTTGCCCCAAAAGGCCATACCCGTCGGGTGCAGACCGGTCTTGATGCTCCCGGTGACCGTGAATGAGGCCAGGTCCACCACCGAAACGGTGCCGGTTGCGGTTGACCCGGTCGGGAAAGCAGCCACGACCGGGGTGCCATTGGAGTATCCCTGGAAGTCGCTCTCTTTCGCGATTCGTCCGGCTTCGTTGGAGACGTAAGCGGTCTTGCCATCCGGCGAGATCAAGACACTATTCGGCACGTTGCCAACACGGAGCTCCGGGCCTTGCGCCGGCGTTGCCGCGGTAAGGTCGATCTTCGTCAGCGTGTCGTTGTTGTCCAGCACGGCATAAGCTGTCTTGTTATCTGGCGAGATTGCGATGCCGTAGGGAGCGGAGCTTTTTACGCCATTCGAAGCAATCGTGTAGGTCTGCCCGCATGGAATTTCAACGCTGCCCGTGGTTCCGGGAACGCTGGTCGGGAAGCAGGTGACGGTGGTCAGAACGCCGGCGGCGTTCACGTCCATCGGAACGCTGACATGAGCGTAGTCGGTGAGCAAGCCCGCGGCGCTAACGCTGGCGATGCCTACGTAGCTGCCAGAGCCGGAACTGCCATCCTGGCTGAACAGCAGGTATTTGCCGTCTGACGTGTAGGTGATGCCGGTGTTGCTGCCGTCTTTATCCTTTCCCGCAGCCGCTGAATAAGTCTGAAGCACGGCGCCGGTTTGGGTGTTGAAGATCGTGACGGCCTGTGGGGCTCCCATTTGCAGGACGGCGGCGGTGTGATTGCCCTTCGGATTCAGTGCGACGGCCTTGGCGCGGGTCGTGGTGCCGAGGTAAACCGGGGTGCCCGCGGGGGTGATGATCTGGCCATTACTGACGACCCACGGTGTGGGCAGGGTTGACGGGTAGTTCGGGCCCTTGGCTGCATCCTTGTTCTCACCGACAGTGTAGGTCGGGTACGGTACGGACTGGGCTAATGCTGTAGCGCTCAGTCCTGCCGCTAGGACGAGGCCGGTGAGCGGAAGCAGCCGGTTGATCGTCCACTGATTGTGCGTCACATCTTGAGACGTTTTGCTGAACATCGAGAATCCTCCATAATTTATTGACAACGCGAATTGCGATCGTTGACGGGTATACGGCGGAGAGACTGAATCTTCGGCCGGCGGAGAGGAGACAGTCAGACAGAGGCGGCTGGCTGCGGGGTACGTGGCGGAGCGACCGGACTTAAAACGCGACATGTTCTGTGGAGGCCTGGAAACGGCGTTGAACGGCGTGAAATATGGAAGCCGAATGCTCATACACTCCCACGAAAGAAGTATGGCATTCGATTGCTTACGGGCTTGTTACCACTACATGACATTTCTGCAATGTTCGGGGGTGCGCTGGCTCTCACCGGCATAGTCGTACGGCGGGTAAGTCCAAAAGAGATCAGGTCGAGTTCAGCTGAGAAATGGCATCGAGAAACTACCGGGGCGATCAGGCCCTGACACTACCCGGTATCGTTTGGGGCTTAGGAAGCAAAGGACTGCCAGATGGCGCTAGAGTCCAATCATGGCGCAGTCGAACCGTTACTTTCGATTTTCAAAGTTATCCGAGGCGAAGTTCCGGCACCTGGTCCGGTGTTTTGCCTTGGATTTGACAGCCACGCAGACGGCCCATCTGACTGGGATTTCGCTTCGTTCCGTCAACACGATCTTTCTGCGCCTGCGCACCAGGATCGCCGCCGAGTGCGAGCGGCAGTCGCCGTTAGAGGGAGTGCTCGAAGCCGATGAGTCTTACTTCGGACCACAGCGCGTGCGCGGGAGGTGCGGACGCGGCGCCGGCGGCAAGACCATCGTCTTCGGCCTGCTCAAGCGCGGCGACAAGGTCTACACCGCCATCGTCCCCAATGCTTCCAAAGCCGCGCTGCAAGCGGTGATTCGTGGCCGCGCCAGTCTCAGCTCGGTTGTCCACACCGACGGCTGGGCTGGCTATCACGGCCTGGTCGATCTGGGCTATGACAAGCACCTCAGAGTCGAGCACCGGGAGAATATCTTCGCCCAGCAACTCAACCACATCAACGGTATCGAAAGCTTCTGGAGCCTGGCCAAACGTCGCCTCGCCAGGTTCTGCGGTGTGCCCAAACGCACCTTCTACCTCCACCTCAAAGAGACAGAATTTCGCTTCAATCACCGCAACAATAACCTCTATAAAGAACTGCTAAACTTCCTCAGAAAGGATCCGCTCTGACTCCTTTGCTTCCTAAGCCGCTCGTTTAATAATCTCGCAGCCGTTCCGCTCCGGCGATGCGATTGAGTCTGCAGCGACGGCTTGATAGGCAGGATTGGCGCACAAGACGTGTTCGCGGATTGTTCCTATGCGCGCCTATCTGGGGCGTCGACTACTTCAAGGCTTGGAATTGGAGGCCGCTGGGGTGCTGGGCGGTATGATAGACGCGTTCTACAGCAGGTTTGAAATCTCCGGGCTTCGCGTTGGGGATATCGACAAACGTTTGAGGGTTGAGGTCGGTGAGAGGGAACCACGTGCTCTGGACCTGAACCATGATGCGATGTCCCTTGAGGAAGGTGTGGTTTACCTCGACGAGCGAGAAATCGAGATCCTCGACCTTTCCGGGTGTGAAAGGCTCAGGAGTTCGTGAGCTGTTGCGGAACTTGCCGCGCATGGGCTCGCCCCGGACAAGCTGCTGATAACTGCCGAGCAGGGCCGGCGTTGCGAGTACATCGGCGATGTGAGCAGGCGTTTTTGTAGATGGTACGCTCGGCGCAGAGAAATTCTTCGGGTAGACGTCGATGAGCTTCACATCGAAGTCGGAGTCGGTGCCGCTGGTGGAAACATGCAGTTTCGCGCGCAACGGCCCGGCAAACGTGATGTCTTCGGTAAGTGGATCGGTTTGGTAGACGAGGACGTCGGGGCGCGTCGCAGCGAAGCGCTGGTCGGCGACCATGTAGTCGCGGACCGGGCCCGGAGCGGTGGCGAAGGAGACATCGGGAACGGGATGGGCAGGGTCGCTTATATATTCGTCGTAGGCAGCAGCTTTCGTCGCTGTATGGGGCGCATCGAAGGTGAGCTTGCCTCCGGGCTGGAAGTAGATCATGCGGGGTTTCGAGCCGGGAGGGGGCCATGCGGTGTAGCTGCGCCAGACGTTGGTGCCGGTTTCAAACATCGTGGCCGTGGCGAGATTTGGATCGGGGGCGTCTTTCAGGTAGTGCTCGAAGAAAGGGAACTGGATTTTCTGGCGGAAGTAGTCGCCGGTATTCGAGCCAAAGTGGACATCGCCGATGCGCTCGCCGTCGAACGCGGACCAGCCGCCGTGGACCCAAGGCCCGATCACTATGCGGTTTGAGGTGGTTGGGCTCTGGGCTGCGATGGCGTGAAAGACCTTGTGTGGGCCGGAGAGATCTTCCGCGTCGAACCAGCCGCCGACAACCAGAACAGCGGCGTGGATATTGTGAAGATGACGGCTGATATCGCGAGCATCCCAATAGCTGTCGTAGTTGGGATGGTCGATCGACTCATCCAGGTATGGATTGTTGATTAAGGCCTTCGCTTTTGAAAGGGGCTCCATCTGATCCAGAAAGGACGTGTACGCGTCGGCTTTGGAGTAGGGCAGCGGTGTTGGGGGCGAGGGCAGCACGGGGTTCTGCTGCGGGCGGAAGGCGCCGAAGAAGTTTCGCGATTCGAGCATGAAGGCGCCGTTGTGGTAGTAGTCGTCGTTATCGCGATAGTCGGTCACCGGCGCCTGGGGGCTGGCCGCCTTGATGGCAGGATGCCCGTTGATGATGGCGGTCGAGGTGTAGAGGCCCGACATGGAGATGCCGTAGACACCGACGCGGCCGTTGTTGTTAGGAATATTTTTCAGAAGCCACTCGACCGTGTCGTACGTGTCGGTGGATTCGTCGTGCTGGTCGCCGAGGGGGTGGTCGAGGAGCACCGGAGCTTTAGCATAGACTCCTTCCGACTCATAGCGACCGCGAACATCCTGGTAGACGAAGATGTAGCCGGACTCGGCGAATTCACGGGAAGGGCCAACCGTGGGACGATAGGCATCCGGACCATAGGGAGCGATCGAATAACAGGTGCGGGTGAGCATGAATGGATAAGCCTTGGACAAGTCTTTGGGCGCGTAGACGATGGTGAAGAGGTTGACGCCATCGCGCATCTTCACGTGGTATTCGGACTTGGTGTAGCGCGCGCGAACGTCGAATGGAACGCTCTGATTCGCCGGCGTAGCTTGTGCGGGCTGAGCGATGGCCGCTGGACACAGGACGAGAAGGAGCGCCGAGGCGGCAAGTGTCGAGTACCGTGAAGAACGCATGCCTGATAAATCCTTTCAGGAACATCTAGCCGGACTGATGAGAAGCACCTACCGAATAAAGCGGAGCGGTTATCATCTTGGCGGCGATGTGAGCCTGAAGCAAGTTCGAAAGATTGATAGCTTCATAAGTTCGGCGATGAGGAACTTCACGCGATCTAGAGATGGCCGTATTTTTGGAGCGCCGCCAACAGTGGAAGTCCGGCGATGATTTCTTCTCTCGCCCCTCTCTCGGAGCGCGACCACTCGATGACCTTGGCGGTGACCTCGGGCAGGAGCCGCTCGGGAATCGCGATGATTCCATCCGCATCTCCTACAATGATGTCGCCCGGCATCACCGTGAGCCACTCTTCGAGAGCTCCGCGAACTTTTACTTCGGTCTGCGACGCAGTGACGCGCCATCTGCCGATACCCTGCGCGGGGGTTTTGTACCTCGCGACGACAGGCATGCCGCACTGCTCCAGGAACGACGCATCGCGCACGCCGCCGTCGACGACAGCAGCGACACATCCGCGCGCGCGCATCGCGCTTGCCAGTAAATCGCCGAAGCAGCAAACGCCTTTCGCGTCCATGCTGGACCACACGGCGACGATACCGGCAGGCATGGCATCGATGGCGGACAGCTTTGCCCTGTCTCCACCTTCAAACTGAATGGACTCGCCCATGATGGTGTAGGCCGGTCCGGCAAACGTTGAAACGGGACCAACCGGCTGCAAGCTGTTGTCGAAGACAGGCGGCAGCAATTTCAGCGAATCGAATACGTCGGAGATAACGGCCGTACCGGCCAATGTGAGTGGCTCGAAGGTGGTCTGCATGTTGGGTCCTCTAACTTGAATAGGTTCCGTTGCGTTCTCATTCTTATGGGTTGGTTCCCGTTGAGCAAATTAGAAGCATTCATAAGCGAATCAGTTTCATAACTGACGACCGTTCGCTCCTGCCGGCTGCCAACGATCGAGATACAGCCGCACTTATAGGTCTAGAACAATTACTCATTGGACCTGCAGGCCTGCTCGACTTAGATTCACGTTACCGAACGATTCCAGAGCGGCACAGCAACAGTTATCCACCATTTCGACCAGGGGAGCAGCATGATTGTTTTTCTTTCAGAGAGCGATGTCCAGACAGCCATCACGATGTCGGAGACTCTGGCGATCGTTGAATCGGCGTTCGGCGATTACGCGCTTGGACAAGCCACGCTGCTGCCTCGCGTGAGCCAGACGCTGCCAGGAACCGCGGGGACGTTTCGCATTCTGGGCGCCACGCTTCCTCAGCAGCAGATGTTTGGGTTGAAGACGCTCACGGGATTTCCGGGCCGGCGGCTCGAGAACGAAGTTTACTTCGCGATCCTGCTCTTCGAGATGGGAAGCGGAGCACTGAGAGCCGTGATCTCCGCGAATTACCTGACGGGTCTGCGGACCGGGGCCGCCAGCGGAGTTGCGGCAAAGTACCTGGCCCGCGCCGACGCGAATTCGCTGGGTATCGTAGGAGCCGGCGTGCAGGCCTGGTACCAGGCGGAGGCCCTATGCGCGGTGCGGGACATTCGCACCGCCAAGGTGTTCTCCCGGAACAAAAGCAAAGCGGAAGCGTTTGCTTTGCGTCTGCGGACGGTTCTTTCTGTCGATGCGGGTGTCGTCGACAACGCCGAAGAGGCTGTGCGGGACAACGGTCTGGTGATCGCGGCAACGAATTCGTCTGAGCCCATTATCCAGGGCGCATGGCTCAAACCGGGAACGCACGTCAGCGGAATAGGAGCCAACACCCGGACCAAGAAAGAGTTGGATCCAACCTGCTTCGAACGCGCGCGTGTCGTCGCAGATTCACGCGAGCAGGTCCTCGCGGAATGCGGCGACATTCGAGAAGCCATTGAGGGCGGAGTCGTAAAGGCCGATGTGGTGTATGCCGAACTTGGCGAACTGGCGGCGGGACTGAAAGAAGGCCGCGCCTCCGCCGAGGAGATCACTATTTTCAAATCAGTAGGAGTGGCGCTCCAGGATATTGCGGTCGCAGCAGCGCTGTTCGAAATCGCGGAACGCTGCCGCCTGGGTACGCCATTGGATCCGTTTGCGTTAGGCGTCCCTCTCGTCGAAGCCGATATAGACGCGCCAGAGTTCACGCAATAAGGCTTCAGCACAGCCGTGCAGCACGCTAAAGCACAACCAGCCAACCTCGTTCAAGAAAGACTCTCAGGAGGCACAATGACCAGGCATCAGCGCTCCCTTTCTCTCTCTGTCCTTGCGATTCTTCTCTCGTTTCTGATTCCGCGGCTCGGCCATGCCCAGGTCGAGCTCGCAACCCTGCGAGGGACCGTCACCGATCAACAAGGCGCTACCGTGCCTCAGGCGGTCGTTACCGCGCGAGAGATAGCGACGAATCTGACGCGGACCAGCACGACCCAGCAGGATGGCCAATACCTCCTGTCCAATCTTCCCGCCGGACAGTATGCGGTAACGGTTGCGAGCGCCGGCTTTCGCACCGTGACCCAGCCGCAACTGAAACTGCAGGTTGGGCAGCAGCTCACGCTGGACTTCTCGCTGTTGCTTGCCGGAAGCACCGAGTCGGTCGTGGTCAATGCGCAGACCGATCAGTTGCCGACCGAATCCGCCGTCGGTCTGAACGTCGGCACGCGGGAGATCGATGCCTTGCCGACCTCCGAGCGAAACTTCGCGGGCCTCGCCATCCTCTCGCCGGGTATAAGCTCGTCGGGCACGTCTTCGATGGGATTCAACGCGTCAGGACAGCACCAGTACCAGAACAATGTCTTTGTGGATGGCGCACCGAATGCGATGAAGTTCTATGGTACGCAATCCGATGTTTACCCGCAGGACTGGATCCAGGAGTTCCAGGTGATGACGAACGGTTTTGCGCCCGAGTTCGGCAACGCATCGGGTGCGTTTCTCAATGTCATCACACGAAGCGGGACGAATGACATTCATGGGCGCGTGTATGGATTCTTTCAAAATGCAGTCTTCAACAGTCCTCCGTATGCTGGACACTTCACGGCGGGAAAGCCGGTGTTCCTGGCCACTACTCCCGATTACAATCAGCGCCGGCTCGGAGCTTACATCGGCGGCCCTATCCTCAAGGACAAGCTCTTCTTTTTCGGCGGCTACGAAGACTTCGTCAACCATGCAACGACAAGCCTGTCCCTCTCTCAATACTGGATCAACCAGGGATACCAGTCTGTGATCCCGACCTCAGACAGTGTGAGACCTTTTATCGTGAAGGCCGACTGGAATATCAGCAGCAGGAATCGCTTTACCTTCCGGTACGATCGCACCTTCCAGACAGATATCAACTGCAGCGGACAGGGCGGGGATGGTTGCAACAGCAGCCCCACCTGGGCGCTGGAAAAACGCGCTACCTTTCAGGGTCCGCTGTGGAGCACGATCGGCACACTGGCCAGCACGCTAAGCAATCGATCCTTCAATGAACTCCGCGTCTACTACGGGGTCAACCTGCCGACGATCACCTCGAATATTGCTGGCAAATATGGGCAGGCGCTTCTCTCCGACACTGCGAACCTTGGCAGATATTCCGAGAAGACCTATCCGGGAATTGCACTGGGCGCCAGTTCGACCGGCGGAACCGAAGGTGAGCGGATGCTCAGTTTTACCGATAACTTCACTTTTATCAAGGGGCCGCATGAGCTCAAGTTCGGCGGACAACTCTACCGCGATACCTTCGTCATGAATATCGACGCATCGCAGAAAGGCCGCTGGGGCTTTAACTCCGATAAGGTCTTCGACATCAATGACCCATCCAGTTACCCTGCGACTTATACGATTGCCGTCGGCACCGCGGCGGACGAGGAGTCCCGCTGGAACCCGGGCATATACGCACAGGACACGTGGCGAATTAACAAGAAGCTCACATTGACTCTTGGCGTTCGTTATGACGTAGACAACACCATTCTCGACGGCAATCAGTACGTGGACGCCTATAACCAGCGCATCATCTCGCTGTTCGGCGGCGCGGCTCCGCTGTCTAAAGTAAAGGCGGACCTGAACAATGTGGCTCCGCGTATCGGCGGGACCTGGTCGCCCTTCGACTCGGGGAAGACGACGTTTCGCGGAAACTTCGGCTTGTATTATGACCAGAACCACTACAACTACAACGACACCTATCTGAACCAGACACTGCTGGCGAACCGGCGGTATTCTTTCAACGTCAACAACACCACCCTGAATCCGTTCTGCGCAACCAACCCAAAGGGCTGCAAAGCGCAACTCGGAGCGTACCTGGCCTCTAATTTCCCGAATCCGCCGGACTTCTCCGTCATCGGAAACGGGCAGGGCGTGGTGAACGGGATGGATCCCAACTTCCGCATTCCATACACGGTGCAGTGGAGCGGCGGAGGGACCCATCAGTTCGGAGACCATGTGTCCCTGCAGGCGGACTATGTGCATTCGCACGGCGTAGACGCGATTGTTCAACGCAACACCAATGTCACCCTGAACTCGGCCGGAGTGTTTGTCACCGTCGATCCACGCTTCAGCAGCTTTTCGCTTTACCAGAATCTGGGCTGGATCAAGTACAACGCTCTTCTGACGCGAGTCGCCTACTCTGCGGGCAGCAGGGCAAGCTTTGGCATCTCGTACACCCTGGCCCACACCACCTCCGACACGACAACCACAGGAGTAGGAGGAGGCGCGGTAACGAATCCGCTGAACCTCAACGTCGATCGTGGTCCGGCGGATGAAGACCGGCGGCACAACCTTGTAGTCGACGGAAACTACAACCTTCCGCTGGGCTTCCAGATCTCCGGACTGTTCGATTATGCGAGCCCTCTTCCCTACAGCATCAGCGATGCGACCTTGTCGTTCGCGCGGCCGGCGCCTCGCGGTTCCTTACGCGGGGACGACTACAACGACCTAGATATGCGTGCCGGCAAGGCATTCAAGTTCAAGGAGCGATACACTGCCACCTTGTTCGCTGAGGTCTTCAACCTGGCCAATACGGACAACTTCTCGTCCTATCAGGGCAGCGTTCAATCTTCAGCATTCGGAACTCCGCAGACAGAGAACCCGAAGCGCCGCGCGCAGTTCGGCTTCCGCTTCGATTACTAGGCAGTCATCGCACCAGCGCACCTATGGTTTATTCTCGCGTATCGGACGGAATAGGAAAAGGAGAAAGACATGAATCGTCGCAGGTTTCTGGCGTCAGGATCGTTCGGTCTGGCAGGAGTGGCGTTATCTCAGGGCATCGGTTCTGCTGCAATGCAAACTCCTTCTGCTCCTCCTCGTGCTTCACGTCCTCCGCTCCCACCCGACTTCCTGATGCCGAAGTTCGAATTAGTGCAGCCGGAGTTGTTTTCGCTCGCCGGAGGGCAGACCAACTGCTGGGCCGACTTCGATGGCGATAACGATCTCGATCTCTTCGTCGGCTTCAAGGGAGAGATCGCGAACCGGCTCTACAGGAATGACGGCGGCACGTTTGTTGAAGTGGCAGGGCAGGCTGGTATCGCAGACCTGGCGGACACGCGCGGCACAGGATGGGGAGACTTCGACGCGGACGGGAGGCCGGACATCTTTGTCGGCTTCTCGCATCGCTCGGGTATGACTTCGAAGCTTTACCATAACCTTGGCAACGGCAAGTTCGTCGACGTTGCCGGAGACTTGGGAATCAAGGTCATCGGCGAGGTGCGGCAGATCTCGTGGATCGACTTCGACAATGACGGAAAGCTCGATCTGTTTGTTGCGCTTCGCGATGCGCCGAACCTGCTCTTCCACAATGACGGCAACCGCTTTACCGAAGTCGGAAAAGATATGGGCATCGCCGATCCACGAAAGACCGTAGGTTCTGTATGGTTCGACTTCAACCAGGATGGACGCCTGGATTGCTTTACGGCAAATCAGGACGGCACGCTGGACGGCTTGTTTCGCAATGACGGAGGGAAGTTCGTCGATGTGGCCGGCGAGATGAAGATGGACCAGGCTGGTAGAGCGCCCGATCACGGAAGCTGCGGACCCACCGTCATCGACTACAACAACGATGGTCTGCTCGACCTGTTCGTGGCAGGCTACGGGCAGAACCTGCTGTATCGCAATGAGGGAAACGGCAGCTTTCGCAATGTCGCTCCAGAGCTGAATCTGTTCAGCGGCGATCACGCCACGCCATCGACGTGGGGTGACTACGATAATGACGGAAGGCCGGATCTTTATGTCTCTTCATACATCATGCGTCCTCTCAACGAGCACGATCACATGTATCACAACGCCGGAGATCATTTTTCCGAAGTCATTCCCTGGGAGATGCTGAGAAACGGGGCGACGCATGGCATCCAATGGGTCGACTTCGACGGCAACGGCGCGCTCGACCTTGCGATGTGCAATAACAATCCCAACGGACATCATTATCTCTGGAGAAATCTGCTTCCGGTCGAGCGGGCCGGGCGCTCCTTGCAAGTGATGGTTCTGGATAAGAACGGGCATGCCACAAGGCCAGGCTCCGAGATAAGGATCTTCGAGACGGGAACGCGCACCTGCCTGGGAACACGCATCATCGATACCGGCGGCGGTTACTGCTCGCAAAACATCATGCCGGTCCACTTCGGTCTGCCGAAGGAAGTCCCGGTCGATGTCGAAGTGACCTCATTCGGCAAGTCAGGACGAAAGGTCACGCAAGTTGCCGGAGTGTTCTCCGAGCGGCTTCCGAACCGCGTGCTGAACGTCAACGTGCCGTAGATCCCTCGTTCGAACCAAAGGAGAGAACACCTTGAAGGCTTCGCCGGCACGTATTCTCCTCGGCCTTGTGCTGGGCGTCGCGCTGGGCTATCTTTGCGTGAAAAGCCGGTCTCCGCTGCTGGCCCGAATGCCGGGGATCGTCGCTCCCGTGGGCACGCTGTTCATCAGCGCCATTCAGGCTTGCGTTATCCCGCTGGTAGCGAGCAGCCTCATTGTGGGATGCGCTGCATCCGGGCAAACGGATCGCATCGGGCGGCTCGCCGGAAGGTCGCTCGCCCTTGTCCTTGCGTATCTCTCGGTATCGGCGGCCTTCGCCGGAGGTATCGCCTTCCCGCTCTTCCAGCGCCTGCACGGGTGGACGCAAGGCAATGCTCCGGCCATTTCGAAGGTTGCGGCTCCGGTAGCGGCGCCCGGCGGACTGGGCGAATGGGTCAGCGGCCTGATTCCCTACAATATCTTCAAAGCCGCGGCGGATGGCGCACTGCTTCCTCTGATCGCCATCTCCATCGCTCTCGGAATGATCCTCGCGCGGATGCCGGCTTCGCAACGCAATGTTCTGCTGCCGTGGATCGAGGTCATAAGAGACGTCTTCACCCGCTTGATCGACGCCGTCCTCCAGACAGCGCCGGTGGGCGTCTTCTGTCTTGCGGTAAGTCTTCCGGCGGCAATGGGACTGGGGGGCGCCGGCGCGCTGCTCGGTTATATTGTCGTGCTCTCCCTGATCAGCGCAGCGTTCATGATCTTCGTGCTCTATCCCAGCGTCGCAGTCTTCTCTCCTGTTGTCTTCCCGGTCTTCGTGCGCTCCGCCACACCGGCGCTGGCCCTTGCGTTCACCTCGCGTTCTTCGCTCGCGGCGCTGCCGGCGACATTCCAGGCTGCACGCGAAGGCCTCGGGATTCCAGATGAGGTGTCCAGCTTCTTCTTCCCGTTCGCGGCCTCGATCTTCCGTGTAGGCGGGTGCATGGCGCAGATGGTCGGCATCTGCTTCCTTGCGAGCTTCTATGGCGTGCCGCTCTCCTGGACCCAGCTTGCAGGAATCGCGGTGAGCGCAGTCGCCGTAAGTCTGACAGTGCCGGGAATTCCCGGTGGAGCAATCATTGTCATGGCGCCGATCCTCGCCGCGGCGGGCATACCCGTGGGCGGCATGGCGATGCTGCTTGCAGTCGACACGATTCCAGACATGTTTCGGACGACGGCGAACGTGACAGGATGGCTCTCCGCCGGAGTCATCCTGTCCTCCATGAGCCTGCCGGTCACGAGCGATGTGCCGGACCGGGATCAGGCAGAACGGGAGCCTATCTCATAAGTCGCGCTCTCCGGAAGAGGAGAGGCGGGCTGCCCTGATGTCGTCACGACCGAGCGCCGGTACTTGCTGCGCATAATCTCGATCAGACGTCCGGCAGCCTCGGAGATGCAGTCGCGCCGGAACGTCATGACCGTTCCGCGGTGGAAGCTCAACTCAGGCAAGCCGATCTCGACCAGAGATCCGGTCCTCAGCTCTTCCATCACCGTGATGCGCGGCACAATCGCCAGGCCAACATTCTCCAGAACAAAGCTCTTGACGTTCTCGAAGCTCCAGAGTTCGGCAACGACATGGCAGCGAATTCCATTCTGACGGAACAACCGAAGGACAACCTCTTCCGTGGAACTACACAGGTGATGGACGACGAACGGCACGCCGTCGAGGTCCTTCACGGCAACCCCGGTACGTTCCGCTAGCCTGTGTTTGGGCGAGGCAACCAGCGACATCCGATCGGAATGCACATCGGCCGACTCCAATTCCTGAAATGCCGGTGCTTCCTTCAGGAAGCCGATCTGGACCTCGCGATCGAGCACCATGCGAGGAATCTCCTCAAGCCGCGCCCGGTTGACACATACTTTTACATCCGGAAAGAGTTGAAGAAAGCGCAGGATGGCATTAGGCAGCAGGTACAGCGCAGCGGACTCGTGGGCCGCGATGGTCAAGGTGCCGCTCTCAAGATTTTGGAGTTGCGCGACGGAGCGCATAGCCTCGTCACGCAGCTTCAGCATTCGCTGTGCATAGTCTTCAAGTAGCCTGCCCGCCTCAGTCAGCGACACGTCGCCGTTATCGCGGACGAAAAGAGTGGTACCCAGCTCCGTTTCGAGCTTCTTAATGCTTTGACTGAGCGCCGGCTGTGTGCGGAAGACGCGTTCCGCTGCCCGGGTAAAGGTGTGCTCATCGGCTACTGCTAAGAAGTGTTCTAGCTGGACCAAATCCATATAGGAACCTCAGCTTTTCTTCGGGGTGTTTCAACACTACATTAAAAACCCGTGATACTGGAAAAGAAATGAAAGCATCTGCAAACCGATGGCTGTAAGCAGGAGAACCGTGAACTCGCGCGACCGGAACACAGCGCCTCTGGGGCACTTCCATTCAGGACGAAAGACCCATTATAAAATAGCGTTTATTTGGTGATGCGAAGGCGGAGGAAGACGACTGCGCCGAAGGGATGGGGGCCGTAGGTAGAGACGAGCGGGCCACGGGTGGTGTAGCTGGTGAACTGGGCTCCCGGTGCGACGAGGAGGTGAGGAGCTAGCAGCAAGTCGCGATCGTAGCCGAGGGTGTAGGCGGCGACGTGGCCAATGGGGGATTCGGTGAAGTAGGGTGGCAGTGCGGAGCCGGGGGTGAGAAGGAGTTCGTTGGAGCGGCCCGCGTCTTCGATGCGGGTCCAGAAGTAGTTGCGAGTGTGGAATTTGACCAGAGATTCGAGGAGGTAGCTGTTCTCTTTTCCGTTATCCGTGAGAGATAAAGTGCGGCCCCAGAGGAGTGTGGTGGACCAGTTGCCGGAGCGTGCTCCGTCGGCGGTCGCGGGACCAAAGGGCAGATTGTGCATGATAGAGGCTGTCTGGCGCTGCTGATTCTCGCCGGGGTAGAGGGCTTCGGGGCTAACGATGTGGGCGATGGAGTATTGGCTGGTCCAGTTTTGGGTGGGCGTGAAAGTGACGCGGGAGGAGTAGCTGTCGATAGCGTGGCCGTTGGGGGAGGGTTGGAAGCCCCAGCGCTGCTCAGTGGGTTCCGCGCCGTGAAAGCCGGACTCTTCGAAGCGGAGCCAGCGCCAGGTGAGGCCGGCGGTGAGAACGTTGAAGGCGATGTGGGTGGAGTCTTGCTGGTGATGGCCGAGTGCGGCGAGGGGATCTTCGGAGGCGGAGAGGCGGTGCGGGTAGGCGGTGGGGCCGATGGCTGGGTCGCCGATGGGGGCGGCGTAGAAGCTGATAAGGGCGCGCTCACCGAGGCGGAGGTCGTAGAGGGCGGCGAGTTCCATAAAGAAGTCGTGCGGGTGCTGGCCATCGAGGATGGGCTTGCCAAAAGCGGTTTCGCCCTGCTGGAAGAGCTCGGGGAACTGGCGGCCCGAGATGGTAGCGGGTTCGAGCGAGAGCATGGTGCGGAGGGTGAGTTGGCCGTATCTGCCGCCGGGGCCGAGTTGGCGCATGGCCATCGGCATGATCCAGTTGGTAGAAAAGAGCTTGTCCCCGCCGCGAGTGAGTTGCGGACCGCAAGGGAGGTTGAATTGTGCACAGGTCTCGGCTGAGGGACCGGTGGGATTGGAGGCGGCGTGCTGCTGGGTGTCGCTAAGGAAAGCCATGCCGTGGAGCATGAGCATCCAGCCGGCGCGGCGGGACATGAGCATGGGAGTGGGAGTGGATGGAGGCTCTGCGCTGGTGCCGGAGGTGGCGTGGGTGAGTTCGGCTTCGATGAGGGTGGTGGGAGGCTTTGCCATGTTCCTGTGTGGATCCATCTTCATGGGAGATGCCTGGGATTGCTGCTGCTGTGGCGTGCCCATCGTCATGCCGGGCATGGTCGTCTGAGCGATAGAGGAGACTGCGCTTACGAGCGAGAGAGATATCAAAGCTGCGGGTAGAGTGCGGAGCATGGGATTCCTTGTCTTGAGAACTGCGTTGTCAGTTGCAGCGAGGAATACTGCTGCAAAGCGGCGGGGCTCAAGGCTGGAATCAGATTCTAAGTGCTATGCGTTGCGGCAGCAGCGGCGGAACTTTGAGGCGGGTTGCATGCAAGACAAGCGAGGCGCTGATCTCGGTTGAGGATAGGAACGACGCATGAGTGACAGAGGATGAGACAGGTGGTTCGATGCGGATGGATGGGACTGCTGAGGATGGCTGCTGCGCGGCGCAGCACGAGGGAAGCGTGTGGCCTGCTGGTGCATGCTTTGGGCAGTGACCGCAGGAGGAAGACTGCACTGGCTGCTGGGAGTGCATGCACATCGACGCGTTGAGCAGAAGCGTCAGAAGGCAAAGCATCGTCGCGAGGCTGTGCAGCACTTTTTTCATTGCTGTAGGTTGGACGTGTGAATCCATGAAGGCGACGCAGAAGTTGAGGTTTTCGTTTTGGTTTATGCGGATGCCATAACTGCATCACAGGAGAAAGCATCCGTACCGTTGCGTACGGCGTGTAGCAAGTATAGATCGTAGATGAGCCAACTGTGATCTGCTCGCAAAAAAATGAAAACGGAGAGATTCGTCTATGGGGACGATGAAAGCGCATACGGAATACCTGACGTTCAAGACGGACGAACGTTATGAGATGGTCCACATCACGCCGCAGGTGGAAGATATCGTAAGGAGCAGCGGAGTGGAGGATGGGTTGTGCTTTGTTTCGCCGATGCACATTACGGCAGCGATTTATGTGAATGACAATGAGGATGGATTGATCGAAGACATCGGCGCATGGCTGGAGAGGCTGGCTCCGGCGCGGCGGGATTATCAGCATCACCGGACGGGCGAAGACAATGCGGACGCCCACCTGAAGGCGCTGCTGTTGCACCATGAGACGACGCTGCCGGTGACGCGAGGACGACTGGATTTGGGAAGGTGGCAGCGGGTGTTCTATGCGGAGTTCGATGGGCAGCGTGCGAAGCGGGTTATTGTGAAGCTGCTGGGTGTCGCAAAACAATGATGTCGACGCGACGGTTCTGGATGCGTCCTCCTTCGGTGGCGTTGCTGGCTACCGGGTGATATTCGGCATATCCGGCTACGGAAAGATTGGCGGGGTTGATGGGACCGCGCTCGAGAAGCAGCCGGGCGATGGCGGCGGAGCGAGCGGTGGAGAGCTCCCAGTTGCTGGCGAACTGTGCGGTGTGGATGGGTACATCGTCGGTGTGGCCTTCGATGCGGAGCGGGCCTGCGGGCAGGGTGGTGGCGAGGATCGAAAGCATGGGGACAGAATCGGCGCGGACCTCGGCAGAGCCGGAGGGGAAGAAGCCGGCCTCGTGGAGCGAGATGACGAGGCCATCCGCGGTGATGCGCATGGTCATGCTGCCGGGTGGAATGTGGCCGGCGGCGACTTCCTTCGCGAAGAGCTTGCGAAGGCGGCCTTCGGTTTGTTCGAGAGTCTCGGTGCTGGTTGTGGGGAGGGGTGGGGTGAGCGCCGCGGGGGCTGCGTTGGTGATGGCCGTGGCGTTAATGTTGGTGAGCGGCGGAGTTTTCGAGTGGGTATCGAAGGTGCCGAGCGGGGTAAAGGCGGATTTCATGGCGTCGGCAAGTTTGACCTGCTTGCTTTTGTCCGACTGGCTGGAGGCGAACAGGACGACGAAGAAGGCGAAGAGCAGTGTGATGAAGTCGGCATAGGAGACCAGCCAGCGCTCATGATTGACGTGTTCGGGACGCTTTTTCCGGCTCATGCTCCGACCTCGGTGGAACGTGTCTTGTCCGGCTTCGCAGGATGGGACTCGAAGAGATAGGTGCGCAGCTTGGTCTCAACCATACGCGGGTTCATGCCTTCGAGAATGGAGATGACGCCTTCAAGCATCATCTCCTTGATCATCTGCTCTTCGCGGTGACGGAACTTAAGTTTGCCTGCAGCGGGGAGGCAGATGAGGTTAGCCATGGCGACGCCGTAGATCGTAGCGACAAAGGCGACGGCGATGCCGCGTCCGACCTCGTCGATGTTGGAGAGATTTTTCATGACCTGGATGAGGCCGAGGACCGCGCCGATGATGCCGACTGTGGGAGAGTAGCCGCCGGCGGCCTCGAAGACGGCGGGAATCTTTTCTTCGATTTCGGACTTATTGTCGAGCTCGAGCTGCATGATCTTGCGGACCTCCGATGGCTCGGTGCCGTCGATGGCGAGCATGAGAGCCTGCTTGAGAAATGGGTCCGTGACCGAGGGGAGATCCGCGTCGAGTGAGACGATGCCGCTTCTACGGGCCTTGTTGGCGAAGGCGACCAGTTGCGCGAGGGTCTCTTCGCCGTTCGACCCTTTGTGCAGGAAGACCTTGGCGACTGCCTTGATGGCGGCGAGGAAGATGTTGAGCGGAAACTGGAGCATGACCGCGCCGACAGTGCCACCGATGACGATCATGGCTGCGGTGGGCTGGGTAATCTGAGCGATACTTCCGCCTTCGATCATCATGCCGGCGAGGATGCCGATGAGGGCGAGAGCGATGCCGCCGATGCTTGCGATGTCCATAGGCTTATCTTCCAGAATTTCCAGTGTGAGGTTGATTACTGCTTCGAGCTGTCGTGAAGGTGGTAGTCGGCGTCATGGGCGGACTTAGCTGCGAGTGCGGCGGAGGCTTCGGGCCACGCCTTACGGAGGACGGAGGCGCGATACTCGAGGGTGCGGAGCGAAACTTCGCTGCAGGGTTCGAGAACGACGAGTTTTTCGCCGGTGATGAGGGTGAGAACAGTGTCCGGCGCGGACTCGGCGTATTTGATGAGGTCGCAGTTGATGGCGAGAGGACTGCCGTTGAGGCGTGTGAGTTCAATCATGTGTGGCGTTGCTCCCACTTTGGTTATCGGCGGAGTTGTGGTGGTCAATAGGTTTGCCCTGGTTTGAGGATGGGAGAGCGCGATTTCTAAAGTCGGGTAGACCAAGGCCGATGAGGTTTGGGAACGCGGAGCCTTCCGCATGGTGATCCGGATCTCATGCTGCTGTTGTAGCGGTATGAATTTGCCGGGCGGGCACCCGGGACTGGCATCGCGGTAACTCAACCGAGCAGTACAGGAGCGTTTCCTCATGTCCTTGGGCATTCTTACTAACGTTGCAGCAACCTATGCAGAGAACAACCTCAATCAGACGCAGGGCAGTCTCCAGACTGTTCTCCAACAGCTTTCCTCGGGTTCGCGCATCAACAGCGGCGCGGACGACGCGGCAGGCCTTTCGGTGGCTGATGGTCTTCATGCCAACGAGGCTGCACTGACCCAGTCGGCACAAAACGCGCAGAACGGCGTTGGCTTGCTGCAGACCGCCGATGGCGCACTGTCGCAGGTGACCAATCTTCTGGACCGCGCGACCACACTAGCGACGGAGGCCTCGAATGGAGGTCTGACGACCGCGCAGACGACCGCTGCGGATACCGAGTTCCAGAGCATCGTGACCGAGATCGGCAACATCGGCGGTAAGACGAACTTCAACAGCACCAATGTCTTCTCGGCAGCTCCGGTTAACTTCGTTGTGACCGACGGCACAACAGCTGGAACCACGACCATTGCCGCCACGACCGGTGCATTGACCGCAGCGAGCGTGGGCACGGCTACCGGCGGCGGCGCGGGAGCGACTCTTTCGGGTCTGTCGCTAGTGACCGGCGCAACGGCTGCCCTGACGGCGGTCAACGCCGCGATAACTGATGTGTCCAATCAGCGCGGCGCGATCGGCGCGAACATTAACCAGTTGAACGCTGCGGCCAACGTTGCCAGCTCGGAGAGCGTCAACCTTTCCTCCGCTGAGAGCAGCATCCGTTCGACCAACTATGGTCAGGCGACCAGCGACCTGGCCAAGTACCAGGTGCTGAGCCAGACCGGCATCAGCGCTCTGGCGCAGGCCAACAGCGTGCAGCAGGAGATTCTTAAGCTGCTGCAGTAAGACGTGGGGCGGCGGCGATCCGGATTCTGGTCGTCGCCGTTTTGTCTTGCTGGCTTAGCGGCTTCTAATCTTGTGACATGCAGCTTGGTGTTGAAATTGCTTCTTCTTTTAAACGCGAGTGGGAAGGCGATATGGGGACTGTCGGAATAAACTTCGGATCGGCAACGAGCGGCCAGGGATTCGACGTGGCAACAACGGTCAGTGCGATTCAGTCGTCAGAGCAGGCAATTGAAACACCTTGGCAGGCCCAGTTGACGGCGTTGAAGGCGCAGGATACGGTGCTCACGTCGCTTGGTAGCGATTTGTCGACACTCACGACAAGCCTGCAGGCGCTCACCGATTTTCAGGGGGTCTTTGCAACGAAGCTCGGTTCGAGCTCTGACACGAATTTGTTGTCTTTAACCTCTGCGAGTGCGTCGGCCGTGGCCGGAAGCCACACGATTGTCGTAGGTCAATTGGCGCAGACCTCATCCGCAGCTTCGACGGTCGTGAGCGCAGGCGATACACTCTCCGGCAGCCTGACGATTCAGGGAACAACCTTCAACGTAAACAGCAGCAACAACGACACTACATTGGCTTCACTCTCCGCTGCGATCAACTCTGCCGGCATCGGCGTGAACTCAAGCGTGATTACGGACTCCTCCGGGTCGCGGCTTTCGATCGTGAGTGGGACAAGCGGCGCAGCGGGGCAGTTGAACATTTCAAGCAGTTTGTCCGGGGCGTCCTCGGGCAGCATCACATTTCCGAGCACGAGCGGCCAAAAGGGACAAGATGCCGTTCTATCTGTGGATGGAGTTTCCATCACAAGTCCATCGAATACCGTGGGAGATGCCATTCCAGGAGTCACCTTCCAACTGCTTTCCGCTTCGCCGGCACCTGTGCAGGTCGAGATCACAAATGATGCTGCATCCATCGGAACTGCCGTAACAAGTTTTGTGACTGCCTACAACGCGGTCGTCAAAGACCTGAATACGCAGGAGGGAAACGACGCCAGCGGTGCGGCAGAGCCGCTGTACGGCAGCCCGACCTTGGCACTGATTCAGAGCCGGCTCGCGGGGTCTCTGTTTACGGGGTCCGCCAGCGGCAAGATCGATAATATAACGCAGTTGGGAATCAGCGTGGGCAACGATGGCACACTCACATTAAACTCGGACATGTTGAACAGCGCGCTTAATTCGAACTCTGCCGACGTGACCGGCTTTCTGCAGAACAGTGGCAGCTTCGGCCAGACGGTGGCAATCGCGTTAAATGCGCTGAGCACGAGTGCGCCGGACGGCGAGGTCTATCTGGCTCAGCAGCAGAATACTTCGCAGGAGGCGGCACTGAACCTCGACATTACTAACGAGAATGCGCTGCTGGCCACGCAGAAGACGCAGCTGACCGCTGAGCTTAATTCAGCTAACCAGATATTGCAGTCCATTCCATCGCAACTGAATCAGGTCAATGAGATGTACAGCGCCATCACAGGCTACAACCAGAATCCGGGAGGCTAAACGAGTGAACGAAACGAGCTACCAGCAGCAGACTTTAGCGGGCGCGACGGGAGTGGATCTTGTGGTCGCGCTCTATGACGGCACGATTCGTTTCCTCTATCGGGCTATGCAGTGCGTGGAGGAGCAGGATGTGCATGGGCGGCGCGTTGCGGTGAAGAAGGTCGTCGACATTCTGACGTATCTTCAGGCGCGGCTGCGTCCGGATCTTGGTGGTCCGGTCGCGGCTTCGCTCTCGGATTTTTATGCGACGATGTTTACGATGACGCTCGAGGCGTCGCATCTCGAATCGAAGGAGCAGTTCGAGGATGTGATCGCGTTTGTTCGCAATGTGCGCGATGCATGGGTGGTGGTGGCGCGGGATCCTGAGGCGGGCAGGGTGCTGCCGCGTGAGCTACGAACGCGAGAGGAGAAGTTTGTGGCGCCGGCTGAGGTGATTGCTGCCGCAGGCGCGGAAGGCGCTTCGCGGTGGCTTGCTTAGGGTGAAATCATGGAAGTCTATCGGCAGGCGTGGAACTAAACGTTGCCGCACGGATGCTTCTACCTGCACAGCGGCTGGTCAGAACGCGAGATTGATTTCGCTGTCCAATCCGCCGGTTTGCTTCTGCCATTGACCGTGAAGACACAGCAATTGATCAGCGTTCGCTGCGTCGAGATCGCTAACGGAAAAAGCGTATCACACCATCGTCGACTCTTCCGTATCGTAGGGCGACGATGTCACGCGGATAGTTCTGGTGCAGCGTCCACGGCGTCTTCACACCCTGCTTGGGCAACTCATCAATCGCTCGTTGAACATAGCCTGAAGTCAGGCTGATCATCGGCCTCTCCTCGACCGAACCTTCGACAAGCTGCGGGACGGCCGTTCGCCAGCCGTGCCGGTCCATGTAATTAAGTAGGCGACATACATAACGACTGCTTAGCTCGGCCTTCAGGGTCCACGATGCGTTGGTGTAGCCGATGGTGAGCGCGAAGTTGGGGATTCCGCTGAACATGGTGCCCTTGTAGTTGAAGGTCTTGGACAGATCGACGCGCGAGTTATCGACGTATATATTGATTCCGCTGATGAGTTGGAGCTTGAGACCGGTCGCGGTGACGATGACGTCGGCGGGCAGCTCTTTGCCGGATTCGAGCTTGATTCCGGCTTCAGTGAACCTCTCGATGGAGTCGGTGACGATAGTGGCATGGCCCTCGCGGATGGTCTTGAAGAGATCGCCATCGGGTGCAAGGCAGAGGCGCTGGTCCCATGGCTTATACTTCGGCGTGAAATGGGTGGTGACGTCGTAGTCAGAACCGAGGTGTTTCTTGGCGCCACCGATCAGCAGGGCGCTAAATTTTTCCGGTTTGCTGCGTGCGATGCGATAGAAGTACATGCCGAGCAGGATGTTTCTCCAGCGCGCGAGACGAGAGGCCCACTTCTCAGGAAGATAGCGTTTGAAGCGGACGACGAAGGGATCTGAGCCAGGCCGCGCAAAGATGTAGGACGGCGACCGCTGCAGCATGGTGACGTGGGCGGCGGATTTCGCCATGGAAGGAACGAGCGTTACAGCGGTTGCGCCGCTGCCGATGATGACCACTTGCTTACCGGCGTAGTCGAGGTCGGCAGGCCATTGTTGCGGGTGTATGATGCGGCCGCGAAAGCGATCGGCCCCTGGGAATTCCGGCATGTGGCCCTTGTCGTAGTTGTAGTATCCGGTGCACATGAAGAGGAACGAGCAGGTGCAGGTGGTGCGCTCACGCTCCGGACCGCAATCCATCTCGACGGTCCAGCGCGCCAGCTCGGACGACCATCGCACCTGGACCACGCGATGGTTGTACCGGATGTGGCGATCGATCCCGTACTCTTCCGCGGTGTCCTTCAGATAGTTGAGGATGGTAGCGCCTTCGGCGATGGCTTTCTCGTCGGTCCAGGGCCGGAAGGAAAAGCCCATGGTGTGCATATCGGAGTCGGAGCGGATGCCGGGATAGCGGAAGAGATCCCATGTGCCGCCCAAGGCCTTTCGGCCTTCAACGATGAGGAAAGACTTCTTCGGGCAGTGTACCTGGAGATGATGGGCCGCACCGATACCAGACAGGCCCGCGCCTACGATCAATACGTCAAAATGTTCTGTCATATGGGTCATCTTTCAGTCGGCTTTGTATCAGTTTTGGTATTGCTCCATAAGAAGACGAAGACAGAAAGGCGGCGATAGCCTTTAGGGAAGGTTGGCCATGAAAATGTTAATCGCGGCTTTGGCACACTGGGTCCGCCTCATTCAGTGCTTTCTGAAGAGCCAATAAGGTCGCTATGGTGCCAAGGACTGTTCCATAGAGAGTTTTGAAAAAGAGGACATTGCCAAAGCTGACGTCGTGGGGGAATATCCGTGGAAGCAATAAAGCATTGCAGGGCACAAAGACGCAGGTAAAGAGAAGGCCTGCGACGATCGCCCTGACGTAGAGAGTACGCACTGGAGTGGGGGGAGCATTTCCGGATGACGGCAGGGTTCCGGCCATTCTGCGGTGGCGTGCGATGAGTGAAGGAATCAACATACTAAGGGCAACCACTAAGAATGTCTCGCCGATAGAATCCATAAGCAGACTGGCTGGGCCGGTTGCAGGAATTCGCCCGTGTCCGTGAAAGATCGCGAACCCAGCAGCAAAGTTTAGAATGGCGTTGCATAGTCCGCTCATCGCGGTTTCAACGACCAGGTACTTCGAAGCACTTCCATGCATTGGCACTCATTTCACGGCTGACCCATGCAGATATTCCTCTCATACTCAGCATGAGCCAGCCGACATCCATTTCAAGTTAGGCCGTCAATGTTCTTCCAGCAGTGTTTGTCAGAACGAAAGCTCCAGTCCGAAACTGATCTGGCGCGGAGGAGCGGCCGATTCAAACGCCAAGGGGTCGCTTAGTTGAGACGGCCCGTTCGGTTTGAAGCCCTTGTAGTTATATGGTCCGTTCAGAAGATCCACATTGCCCTCCGGCGTCTGGGCGACGGCTGACGTCGTGAGGCCCGTGACCGGGTCAACGACTGCCGTATTGGGGAAGATGTTCTGCACGCTGGTGAAGTTGGTGTGGTTGAGAATGTTTGCCGCCTGCGCAATCAGGTTCAGCCGCAGATCGGAATCTCGCTTGAGCGCAACGGCTCTCGAAATTCTCATGTCGAAGCTGGCGTAACCCGGTCCGACACCCTGATTGCGTCCTTCATGGTACGGACGCGCTTCGCTGGTGTGGGCACCGCCGGTTCCATTGGTTGTAATGCCTGGAAGCAGGAGGGTGAAGGGGACGCCGCTGCGCACCGAGACGATCGGAGCAATGGTGAAATCCGAGATCAGCGCGGACACAAAGCTTCCTCCGATGTGCTGGGTTGGGCTCGTGTACACGGCATTGGCGACAAAACTGTGCTTGATGTTGAAGTCCGACACCGCCCTGTCCAAATTCAACAGGCCCGGACGGAATGGCGTGCTCTGCGAACTGAAGTCGCTGGTATTATCGATGGCCCTGCTGAAGGTGTAGTTCACCTGGAATTGCAAGCCGTGCCCATATCGCTTGGTAAGCGATGTTGTCAGACCGTTGTAGGTCGAACTTCCATCCGAGGTCGTCTGATCGTTCTCCACGATTTGCGTATTCGGTTGTCCGTTGGTGGATCCGGGTTTCGGTGTGTAAAACGGGCCGATAAAAGGATCGACGGGAAGCGCTGGATTCTGCACGTAGTTCGCTTCCTGAATCTGCTGAATGTGCACGCCGCGATAAAGCTGATAGCCGATTTCGAGCGAAAGGCTGGGCGCAAGTTCCTGCGCTACGCTTGCGCTGGCCTGGATGGAATATTGGGACTTGAAGTTGGGCGATACGGAGTAGAAGGCGCCATTCTGTTGGTTCGGCCCCGGCGGCATGATGTTGATGCCCAACGAGGACAATTGTGTGAGACTTAGCGCCGGATTCGGATTTGAGACGGTCGCCATGCTTCGCTCGAGTCCTCCCACGCCTTGCAACTGAGCAATCTGAGCCGGAGCCGTGACGACCGAAGCAAAGATGTGTTTGCCGTCGCCATTGAGGACCGTTGAGGTAAACGGAACGATAAAGAGCACCGGAGCGGTAAATAATCCGCCGCCTGCACGAAGGACAGTCTTCCCATTGCCGTAGGCATCCCAAGCGGCTCCTACCCGTGGCGATCCAAAGAAGCTGAGAGGGTAGCCGTTGGGCTCGGGGTCGATATCTAAACGGCCGCCGTAGTTCAAGGTCAAATTGTGTGTCGCTCTCCAGGAATCCTGAGCGTAGATGCCGATGGGGTTGGTTGTCGCGTTGTACTGTCCGTTCCCAGACCCTTGCAGCAACGCCAGAGGAAGGCCCACAACATAGAGCTGAGACGCGCTCAGGTTTGTCGACGGTGGACCGGTCACGGGATAGCCGTTGGCCAGGTTGAAGGCTGCGACTGATCCTTGCAGGTTGCCGTATGGCGTGGAACCGTAGAGGTCGATGACTGGAATGGCTCCGTCGAAGTACTGGTATTCGCCTCCAAATAAGAATGCCTGGAAGATGTTGTACTGGACTGGTCGGTAGGACTCGCCGAATTTCAAGTTGTGGCTGCCCTTGGTCAAGGAAAGATCGTCGTCGAACTGGTACTGGTTCTGGCTCTGGTTGTAGGGAAAATCGAAGGGAGTACCTTGGATGCCGAGGCTCCCTAGATCGAATTCCGCCCCGCCTGGATGAGGAGCGGTGTTGTTCGAGGTGTTAAACGGAACGACCTGGACGCGAACGGTGTTGATGAGGTTCGGATTGAAGACGTGGTTCCAGGAGGCGGTGATCGTCTGGTCCGTCAAACTCTGAATGATGGAGGTGAAGCGGGGTACTCCGCCTGGCCCGATGACCTGGTTTCCTTCGCGCGAGAGGGAAAAGCGCAGCGAGAAGGAGTTCGCTTCATTGGGCTGGTAATCGAGCCGGCTCACCCAGTTGTTGTACCGGCCGCGTGCGTTGGGCGGAGATTGGACCGCGCCGCCATTCGCATTACCGTCGAAGGTCCCGCTGTTGGGAGACACCAGCGCGTTATAGATCGGATCTTTCAGCGGGTTGAAGATTGATGACCCGTAGAAGTAGCCTGCCAAGCCAGCTACCCTGGGGTCAGCAGCCGTAGTGGCGAGCTGCGTCAGATAACAAGCCTGCGTCACTGGGGCCGGGCACGATTTTCCGTTGAACCCGTTAGTCTGTCCGGCAACGCCCTGCGCCGCGGAGGTGCCGAGCAGGTTGACGGTTACATTGCTGTCCAGCTTCTGCCGCTCGTAGGACGTGAAGAATAAGAGTTTATCTTTCTTGATCGGTCCGCCAAATGAGCCACCGTAGATGACGCTCTGCTCGAAGGGTTTCGTACCGGCAGTCGGGCCGAAGCTATTGAAATAGTTCGCTGCGTCCGTTTTCTCGTCGTGGAAATAGCCGAACGCCTTTCCGTGAAACTTGTTCGTGCCACTTTTCGTAATGACATTGATCGCCGATCCCACTGTGAATCCGAATTCTGCGCCGAAAGAGTTGCGGTTCACCTGGAACTCCTGCACTGAGTCCTGCGGCACATGGGCCACCCGCGGAGCTCCCGACCCGAAGTCATTCTGGCCGCCATCGATGGTGAACAGATTGGAACGTCCGTTGCTGCCGCCGATCGAAAAGCCGGATGTCTGGTAGCCGGTGCCGACGTTCGGGTCTTGAATCGATGGAGCCGTCGAGTCGACTACCCCAGGCAACGTGTAGATCGTCTGCGCGAAGTTACGGGAGATGTTTGGGAGGTTGACCTCCTGGCGATCATTGATCGTATTCGCCTGCTGGGTTTGAGCCGTGTCGATCAGCGGCGCCGAGTTTCCCGTGACTTCTACCGTGATGTTAGAGGTCCCAACGATCAGGTGGGCGTCATACACCACGGTTGCCCCGACCGTGACCACAACCTCATCGGCAATCAACTTGTTGAACCCTGGCCCATCGACCTCAACGGTATACGTCCCCGGATTCAGGGATGAGACCTGATAGGTTCCATCGGGCGAGGTTACGGTGGTTCGAATGACGCCTGTCGCCGGATTCTTGATTGTCACCGTTGCCTTTGGAACAACGGCACCCTGCGCGTCGGCTACGGTCCCACGTACGGTCCCAGTTGCAAAGCCGGCTTGGCCCCAGCAAGGCGGGGTTATCCCCGGGCCTGTCATGAGGACGAACAACATTAATCCGCAGAGACCGGCGCAGAGATGCCAGACATCCGTGAGCTTATTGCCGTTTCCGTTGAAATTCACCGCAGACTTTCTGAAGTTCATACGTTCTTCCTATCCCCGCGTTGATTCGTAGATTTATGAATTGCTTGTTCCAACCCATGCTGGCCTTGATTTCAAACAGAGCGCGCCGATACCTGCGGTACTCTCATCGGCCGTCAATCTAGTCCACACTCGATACTCTAGTCAAGATTAGTTTTTCTAGCGTGTACTAAATGTGGCAGAATGCATGTTGGCGCGAGACCTTGTTCGGAGGACGCGCCCTGCGAATCCTATGGCGACTACCAAAACCAAGGCTCCGAAGACCGTATCGAACAGCCGCAAGTCGGATAAGAAGCGGCGCGAGATCATTCGCGTGGCGATCGAGATCATCAATGCCAAGAGCTATGCGCAGGCCACGATGGTCGATATCGCGGCCGCCCTGGATCTTCGGGATGCTACGCTCTATCACTATTTCCACGACAAACGGACACTTGCCTATGCCTGCCATCGCTCTTCGCTGGAGCGGGCCCAGAAGCTGCTGGAAACGTCCGACCAGACCGGGGGAACCGGTGCAGAGAAGCTGCGGCACTTCATCCGCAGCATGCTCATCGATTCCAAAGAAAATGGCTCACTGCTCTATCTTGGCGATTATTCTTATCTCGATACCGCGCAACGCCAGGCGATCAAACGGTGGGCCGACCGGCTTCAGGGCATTTTGGCGAGATTCCTGAACGAAGGCATGGCGGACGGTTCCATTGTTGCCTGCGAGCCGGAACTAGTCGTTCAACTGTTGCTGGGTATGCTGATCTGGCTTGGGAAGTGGGTTCCGTCGATCAATGGATTGACCGTCGACCGGCTGATGAATGCGATCGAAATATTCGGCTTCCAGGGACTTGAACGCTAATGGCAGCTGATTTCGATCAACGTCGCAGAAAGATTTTCTACCAGAATTATCAGGGAGGGAACGATCATGAAGGCAGTGCAGTTTGTGGAAGTAGGCAAACCCTTGCAGGTCACGGAGGTTGCAAGACCCAGTGTGTATCCCGGAGGGCTTGTGTTCAAGGTGAAGTCCTGCGGGATCTGCGGCTCCGACCTGCACGCGGCTGAAGTGCCGGGGTTGCTGCATACGGGCAGCATCCTCGGGCATGAGTACTCTGGCGAAGTCGTCGAGGTTGGCCCCGGAAGCGAGGGCTGGCAGGTCGGCGATCGCCTGGTTGCGCTTCCAGCCAAACCCTGCGGCACCTGCCCCGAGTGTAAGGCTGGCCGTCACTCTGAATGCAGCCAGATCATTATGCAGGGATTCGATCCGAGGATGCCTGGGGCCTACGCCGAGTACTCTACCTGCATGGCCGGGCTGGCGATAAAGATCACTGATGTCCTCAGCGACAACGACGCAGCCACGATCGAACCATTGGCAGTCGGCTTGAACGCGTGGAGGACCGCTAGTGTCGAACCGGGTGCAAGCGTGCTGATCGTCGGTGGAGGGGTCATCGGGCTGGCGTTGGCGAAATGGGCGAGATTCTTTGGCGCCGGCGACGTCGGGATCAGTGAAATGGTGCCTGCGCGCATCGCACGAGCACAAGGTGCAGGTGTGGATGTTGTCATCGATGCGGCGCAGTGTGCCGATCCGGTTGTCGAATACGAACGGCAGACAGGCCGCAAGCCCTCGGTGATCTTCGAGTGCGTTGGTCGTCCGACGATCGCGAAGTTGATCGAGATGGCCCCGGCCAATGCACATCTGGTCCTGGTGGGCACTGGCATGCAGGCGGAGAATTTCACGGTTGTCTCGGCAGCTTTGAAGCGTCTGCGCATGTCGTTTCCGCTTGCTTACGTGCCGAGCGACTTTCATTTTGTTCTGCGTATGCTTACCGCGCACCGGGTGGCGGTAGATGGTCTTGTAACGGCAACGGTCAGCCTTGACGAGGCACCCGCAATGTTCGAGAAGCTCGGCAAACCGAACGACTACTGCAAGGTGTTAATTACACCGTGAGTCTGCCCGCAGCGATTTGGGATTGCTGCCTGTGCTCCCTTGATGCAGTACAGCCGAATACTGGAAAGGTTGAAGGGTTATGAGTGACAAGCCATTGCTGCTGCGGCCACCGCAACGTTTCGCCCACGCGTTGAAGCGACATGGGGTCGAGTATTTGTTCGGGCAGAGCAATCCGCCTTCATTGACGCTGGCTGCAGACGGCCTGGGCATTCGCCAGATAGGCTACCGGCAGGAGAATTCAGGTACCTACATGGCCGATGGCTATGCGCGGGCGACAGGCAAAGTGCCGGTCGTTACCGCCCAGAATGGCCCGGCGGCAACCTTGCTGGTGCCGGGGTTGGCAGAGTGCCTCTCCGCGTCTGTTCCCATCGTCGCCTTGGTGCAGGATGTCGGCCCCAGCACTCAGGATCGCAATGCCTTTCAGGAATTGGATCAGATGGAGCTGTTCAAGGGCGTGTCCAAGTGGGTTCGACGGGTGACGACCGCGGACCGGATTGAAGACTATGTGGATATGGCCTTTACCGCTGCCGCCAGTGGGCGTCCCGGTCCTGCAGTCCTGCTGGTGTCGATGGAGTTATTGGCCGAGAGAGAAGAGCGACCCGTAGCGATGCGAAAGGCGCACCTGGGCCGCTATCCCATCGACCGTACCCAGCCGGAGCAGACGCAGATCGCGATCGCTGCGGAGTTGTTAGCCAACGCGAAGGCACCTATGGTTTATGCGGGCGGTGGTGTTATCGGTTCGAGAGCGCAAGAGGGACTGAGGGTCTTGCAGGAGCTGGCCCACCTGCCTGTTGCAACCAGCACGATGGGAAAGGGCAGCGTGGATGAGACGCACCCACTTTCGATGGGCGTCATTGGATACTTCATGGCCACGCGAGGTATGGCCAAGTTTGTTCAACCCATGGTGACAGGCGCGGATGTCGTCCTGCTGGTTGGCAATCGAACCAACCAGAACGGCACCGACTCCTGGAAGCTTCTGCCGAGGGAAGCTACTTATATCCACATCGATATCGACCCGATGGAGATTGGCCGAAATTATGAGTCGGTGCGGCTGAATGGTGATGCCAAGCTGACTTTGAGCGCTTTGAATTCCGCCATGGCCGCGCAAGATTTGAGCAAGCGACGGTCAGCGCGCGCTTCGATCGTGAGTGTAATTGCGGAGGCGAGGACACGCCACGGGGAAGAGATTGCGGGCGTCACGCAATCGGATGCGGCGCCGATTCGACCGGAGCGCTTTATGGCCGAACTCGAGAAGCAATTGTCACCAGATCACATCGTGGTGGCGGACGCGAGCTTCTCGTCCATATGGGTCGCCAACTATCTCACCGCCAAATTCAACAGGCGCTTTATTACGCCGAGAGGTCTGGCTGGTCTCGGATGGGGATTCCCGCTGGCGATGGGTGCCAGGATAGGGAGTCCAGACAGACCTGTCTTCTGCATCGTCGGTGATGGCGGGTTTGGTCATGTGTGGTCGGAGTTGGAGACGACGCGGCGCCATGGAATCAAGGTCGTGGTTGCGGTGATGAATAACGGTGTTCTTGGCTACCAGAAGCACGCTGAAGATGCGGGGCTCGGGCGACACACGAACGTTTGCGATTTCTGCCCGGTTGACCATGCGGCCATCGCTGAGGCGTGTGCGGTGAAGGGAATTCGCCTGGAGCGCGCTCAAGATATCGCAGCGGCAATCAAGGAAGCGTTGGCGGCGGATACCTCCGTGCTGATCGATGTTTTGGCCGATCCGAACGCCATGCCACCGGTTGCGGCCTTTGCCGGTCTTCCGAACTATTGACGTTGCAAAAAGGAGAAATTGTGGACACCTCGGCTCCCTTCAGCCTTCGTGACAAGTCGATCTTCATCACCGGTGGTTCGTCAGGCATCGGTCTCGGAACCTGCCAACGGTGCCTTCAGGAGGGGGCGCGTGTTGTCATCGCCGACATTCAGGCACCACCGCAGTCCGTGTTGGATCAGGGCGGTATCTTCATCGAGGTTGACGTTACGAATCGTGACAAAGTGATCGAAGCTTTTCAGAAGGCGGAGGCGTCCGTTGGCAAGCTTGACGTCATCATTCACAATGCGGGAAAGCCCGGGAACGGCAAGCACCTGACCGACTCCGACGAAGAGATGCTGGACAGTGTGGTGGATCTGAATCTCTACGGAACGTACTACATCTTGAAGTACGGGCCTGCACACATGGTGGATGGCGGTTCGATCATCAACACCGCCTCGGTTGCGGGACTGCAGCAGAATGAGGGGTTCTTCGACTACAGCGCAACCAAGGCGGCCATCATCAGCATGACCAAGACCGCTGCGGTCGAATTAGGCATGCGGGGCATCCGCTGCAATGCGGTCGCACCGGGTCCTGTGAGAACACCCATGTTGCCTCCGGGGCATATTTTGAACGCGCTCGCGAAGAATCTTTCAGCTCTTGGGCGAATCGCAGAAATCGACGATCTGGTTGGTGTGTATCACTTCCTGGCCAGCGACCAGAGCAGATACATCACCGGCCAAACCATCATCGTTGATGGTGGACGTCTGGCTGGCTTCCGCACGGAGGTCTTAGGTCGCTTAGCCGGGTAATCACGTTCCGGGATCAATCGTACGCGTAACCGTTCCTCGCGCGATGCTCCTCCTGCTGCACATTGCACGCAAGACACCAAATACAATGCGCTTGCTCTCGGCGCGAGGGTATCCAGACCATCACACGTTTAGAGATGGGTTAGCCGCTGGGAACCTGTCCCACGAGATCCGACGGATTTTGTGAGGAGGAGACGAATGCGTCGAAGTGCGGCCCTTCGCCTCGAACAACGATCCCGCGCTGGTTGGAGAACTCCCGGAAGCCCGCCTCGCCATGGTGGCGACCCATCCCGCTCATCCCTACGCCACCGAAGGCCAGGGATTTGAGGCCAGCCTGAATGGCGCATGCGTTGACTGCAGCCCCACCCGAAACCGTCTGCCCAAGAATGTGGTCGATGGTCGGGACATCGTCGCCGAAAATATATACCCCGAGCGGATGGTCGCCCGCGTTGATGCGTTCGATCACCTCATCCACTTCGTCATAAGGGATTACAGGCAGGATTGGCCCGAAGATCTCCTCCCCCATGAGGCGCAGACCGGGTGCGGGGTCCAGCACAAGAGAGATCGGCATCCGGCGGGTTTGACGGTCGACTCCGGCATTCCCTTCGAGCGTCACGATGCGAGCCTTCCGATCTTTGGCTTCCGCCAGCAGACCGGTCACTCGATCGAGGTGGCGCTCCGAGATGATGCCGGTACATGCCGCCGAGCCGGCATAATCGGGCGCGGCCTGGGCCATGAACTCCTTCGCAATGCGGGCAAAGGTATCGAGGTCGGCCCTAGGCACAAAGCAGTGATCGACGGTGACGCACATCTGCCCGTTCTTGATCATCTTCACCCCGATTACGTTGCCGACGGAGTCCGCCGTGACACTGCCGGGAAGCAGTACAGCCGGGCACTTGCCTCCCAACTCCAGCGTGACGGGGGTCAGGTTTTGCGCCGCAGCTGCCATCACCTGACGGCCGACATTGCTGCTGCCGGTGTAGAGCAGGTGATCGAATGGCAGAGAGGTGAAGGCGCGTGCGAGCTCCAGCCCTCCCACCGCGACGTAGACAAGGTCGGGGTCAAACGTCGCAGAGACCATCTCGCGCATCAGGTCGGCGGAGCTCGGCGTGAACTCCGACGGCTTCAGCATCACCCGGTTTCCGGCGGCAAGCATATCGACCATAGGACCGATCCCAATCTCAAAGGGGAAGTTCCACGGAACGATGTTGCCGACCACACCCTTGGGCTGACTCTTGATCAGGGCTCTCAGAACGCCTTTGTACGCGGGATCCACTTCGCGTGGCATCGGCCGCATCCATTCTTCCAAGTGTGCCAGCGCATACTCGACCCGCGCAGTGACCGCATGCACCTCAAGCGCTTCGGCAGCGGGAGCCGGGTGTGCGCCGAAATCCGCATTCAGCGCCGCATAGATGCGCTCACGGTTCGCCACCATCATCGAGATGATCCGCTCGAGACGTTCGCGCCGCGTGGCCAGGTTCGGCTGGCGGTCAGCTGCGAAGGCGCGGCGCTGGGCCTCAAACACTGCGCGCAGTTCACGGATCGCTACCGCATCTCCAAGGACGGCAGGAGCCGCTTCTGTCGTCTTCTCCGCTTCCAGTAAGGACATGGTTTTCCCTTCGCAGCTTGAATCCCTTTACCGTTCCGGCCGCCTGATCGCGTGGACGATCCCTGTGGATGGCTCACGGCCGCATGATGTTAACAGGTTCCAACTGAAAAGGGCAACTGATGGTGTGCGGGAGTCAGGGTTTGGGTTCTGGCGATCTCTCCTTTGCGACGGCGTAGCAATACCGGCTTGAGACCCGTCCGGATTAGCAGCGGCGAGCTCATTCAATCGGCAGGGAGCTGCTGTGTACGGGCGTGAAGCTGGTCATGGGATCCTTGAAAACAGGCTTATGGCTGGTGGGACTGGGCTTCGGGTGGAGTGGAGAGGTGGGGAAGATAGTGAAATTGGTAGGAACCGTGGGGGTAATCGGATTCGAAGCGTGTGTTGTAGTTGAGCTGGTAGGCCGTGTGGGCGGGGTCATCGGGGTAGTGCTCGGTGGCCGGGTAAGGGTAGGCGCTCATGCCGTGGAAGGGAAGAGCGCCGACGTTGAAGGGGCTTGCCTCGTAGAAGTCCATGTCTTTGACAAAACCGTTGGCGTAGAAGAAGAAGTCTCGGGTCCAGCCTGTGGGGAGGGGAGGGAGCGGGGCGGCGCTGAACTCTAGGTCCATGTCTTCGCCGGTGCCGAAGATGACGTACTGGTCGTCGATGGCGTGGAGCAGCGGGGTGACGTCGCCGTAGCGGGTGTAGGCTCCGCGATGGGGGATGAAGGGGCCGGTGGAGCTGATGCGCTGGTAGTTGTAGGTGAGGTCGCCGGGCGTGCGGCCGTCGATCTGCTGGGGGTAGCCGCGGAAGGCGAGATTGGCGCGGGCAAGGGGAAGTTCGGTCTGGCGGATCGCATTCTTGTCTTCATTGGCGGCTTCATTGTCTACGAGGGCTCGGTCCCAGTAGATCTGGAGGTTGGTGGTGATGCGGATGCGGGTGGCTTTGGGAGGAAGTTTGCCGGTGAGGTCGACGACGACGGTGCGGGGGAGGCCGGCGGGAAAGCCCATGTCATCGACGATGCGGCGCCAGGAGCCGTCGGGGAGCTGGGCTTCGACGTGGGGTGGGATGGGGGCGAGGCCGGCCTGCCAGGCGGAGTACATGGAGCTGGCGGAGAAGTATTCGATGAAACCGTGAAGGAGGAGGCGCAGGGGACGGTGGGGGGACCAGGGGCCGAGGTCGAGGGTAAGGGTGTGGAGGTTGGCGAAGCCGGCGAAGGGGAGGTTGGTGAAGTCGCGGATGTAGTTGGGAGGCTTGGGTGGAGAGGTGGTTTGGGCGGTACGAGCGAAATGCGGGGATCCTTCACTGCGTTCAGGATGATGGCGAAGAACAGACAACGGCAAGGGTGAAATGCGGGGGTCTCTCCGCTGCGCAACAGGTGAGGGTTGCTGGTTGAGGATCGATAGGACGTTACGGCCCTGGGTGTCCCAGGCTCCGGCAAGGGGGTGGGCGGAGGCGGCGACGATGGTTTTGGTTTGGGCGAAGGGTGGGGCGCTGAGGAAGCCTTCGTTGGGGTAGACCGAGGCGACGGTGGGGTGGTCGATGGCGACGAGGCGGACCTGATCGACGAAGTTGACCTCTTCCATGGGTTCGCCGAAGCGGAGGCTGAAGGTCCCGTGATGGGGGCGGAGCTGGGAGCCGGGGACTTTGATCCACTCGTCGGGGTCGGGGGTGTTGTGGCGGGTGGGCGAGATCCAGTGGCCAACGACGGCGGCTCCGATGACGTCGGAGATGAAGGTGTAGCGGGAGCCGTTCCAGGCGAAGAGGGTGGGGCAGGAGCTGCCGCGGCGGTCGAGTTCGCCGATGGTCTGGACTTTGGCTTGGGGTTTGGCGGCGGGGAGGTTGATCTCGTCCTGGGGGACTCCGGTGGGCCAGAGGATGCGGACGAGGTCGGCGCGGTCGGCGGTGCCGAGGCCGGCGACGATGTCGGCGGGGGTGGTGACCTCCCACTTCTGCCAAATGCCGTTGGCGAAGACCTCGACCTTGGCTCCGATGGCGGACTTGTTGTCGGCCAAGCCGGTGAGGGCGAGGTGGAGAGAGTGGTTGCGGCTGGCGCCGAGGTTGGTGAGCAGGAGTGCGGCGCCGTTGGATTGGGTGACGAGCAGGGCGGCTGCGCCGGTGTGATCGAGGTCGAGGGCGTAAAGGGATTGGGGGGCGGTGAGGCGCAGGTGGTCGAGATGAAGCTGGGCGGTGACGTCGGAGAAGCCGTTCGGGCCGAGGTTGCGGAGGATGCGGAGCTGAGGGCCGGTGGAGGTCTGGAGGAGGATGGCGAGGTCGATCCAGCCGTCGTTGTCGAAGTCGATGGGAATAGCGGCGGTGGCGGAGAGGGCGGTGGGGATGGGGAGAGGGACGCGCTCGAAGGTGCGGCCTGCGAGATTGCGCCATAGGGTGACGCCGGGCGAGCCGGAGTGGGTGAGGAGGACATCCATCCAGCCGTTCTTGTCGAAGTCGAGCGTAGCGACCGAGGTGGTGGGGGGGAGATTGGCGGCGAAGAGCGGAGAGGCGGCGAAGGGGCCTTCGCGGCGGTTGGCGAAGAAGGTGGGGGCGGGGGATGAGCCGGTGACGAGGAGGTCTACGGCGCGGTCGTTGTTGAGGTCGGAGAGGATGGTGGAGGTGGTTGGGGTGCTGCCGCCGAGGCCGGATTCGCGAGTCCAGTCAGTGAAGGTGCGGTTGCCGTTGTTGCGCCAGAGGAGGTTGGGTGAGGAGTCGGTGGGGGAGCCGGTGATGAAGAGGTCGAGGTCGCCGTCGTGGTCGAAGTCGACGAAGGTGAGGCTGGAGGGGTGGTTTTTGGATGTTATGCCGGAGGATGGGGTGACGTCTTCGAACTTGCCGTTGCCCAGGTTGCGGTAGAGGAGTATCCGGTCTTCGCCGGTGGGAGGGTGTACGGCGAGGGCGAGGTCGGTCTGGCCGTCGTTGTCGTAGTCGCCTACGGCGCAGGCGATACCGGCACCGGTCATGTTGATGCCGGTCTGGGCGGCGGGGATAGCTTCGAAGGCGCCGGCGGTCTGGTGGAAGAGGCGGACGGCTTGGCTGCCGGAGCCCATGAGCACGAGCGTGTTGGAGCCGGAACTGGAGGGGATGAGGCAGGCTGCGCCAGAGGTGTGGGCGGGGAGCGAGGGGGAACGCCAGGATTCGCGGAAGGTGACGGGGAGCATGGGGCTGACGGCAGTGACAGGGAGGGAGGCGGCTTCGACCTGGGCGTAGCGGCCCTCGTCGCCGTAGGTATGGGCGAATGGGGAGGCGAGCTTTTCGGAGGTGAGGCGCTGGAATTCGACGAGGGTGGTGTGGGCTTCGGCGGTGTGGCCTTGACGCTGGAGGGCTCGGGCGAGGCCGAAGAGGGCGGAGACGTGGAGGGGATTGAGGGCGAGGGCTTTGCGGTATTCGGCGATGGCGGAGGGGAGGTCGTTGAGCTCGACGTCGATAGAGGCGGCAGAGTAATGGGCGTCAGGGTCGCTGGGATCGAGGGCGATGACTTTGTTGAAGGCTTCGAGAGCGGGTTTGGGCAGGTTCTGATTGCGGTAGAGGATGCCGAGGGCGTACCAGAGGTGGGGATCGTGGGAGGCTTGGGCGGAGGCGAGCGTGAGGGCCTGTTCGGCCTGGGGGAGCTGCTGGAGATAGAGGAGGGCGATGCCCTGGTTGATCTTGGCGATGGCTAGAGTTGGGTCGGCGGCGTAGGCCTGGGCGAACTTGTCGGCGGCTTTCTGGATGAGCTGCTGGTTCATGAGGGCGGTGCCGAGATTATTGAGGCGGGCGGCTTCGCGAGGATTGGGCGTTTGGGCGGGGGACAGGGCGGTGGCGATGACGAGAAGGACGAAGAGGCGTAGGAGGTTCATGGGGTGATTCCGTAGAGTGCTGGGGTGGGTTGAAGGCGGGTGAGCGCGGTTTCGAGGGTTTGGCAGACTTCGGCGATCTGGGCTCCGGTGATGCGGTTGAAGAACGGGAGGGCGATGGTGCGGGCGGCTTCGGATTCGGTGACGGGGAGCGCGGGATGGGAGATGCCGGCGTAGGCGGGCTGGAGATGGATGGGAGCGAAGTAGCGGCCGCAACCGATGCCGGATTGCTGGAGGTAGTCGACGATGCGGTCGCGGTCGCCGACGGTGAAGTGCGGGGCGAGGCGGACGACGTAGACGAACCAGCTGATCAGGACGTTGGGTACGTCGAGGGCGGGGAGGATGAGGTTGAGGTTGGCGGCGAGATGACGGTGGTAGAGGCGGGCGACTTGTTCGCGGCGTGCCAGGATCTCGGGAAGACGGGCGAGCTGGGTGATGCCGAGGGTGCAGGCGATGTCGGAGAGGCGATAGTTGTAGCCGAGTTCCTGGTGCTGGAGCCAATTGGCGGCGCTGGGGGTGGCGCTGGAGGGTTCGGCGCGGCCTTGATTGCGGAGACTGCGGATGCGGGCGGCGAGTTCGGAGCGGGAGGTGAGGACGATGCCGCCTTCGCCGGTGGTGATCTGCTTGTTGGGGTAGAAGGCGAAGACGGCGATGTCGCCGAGGCTACCGGCGGGCTGGTGGTGGACCTGCGCGCCGATGGCCTCGCAGGCGTCTTCGATGAGGAAGAGGTTGTGGCGACGAGCGAGGTCGCGGAGGGCGTGCATGTCGGCGGGGCGGCCGAAGGTGTGGACGGCGAGGACGGCGCGGGTGCGCGGGGTGATCGCGCGTTCGACGGCTTCGGGCTCGAGGTTGAGGGACTCGGCGTCGATGTCGGCGAAGACAGGTGTGGCGCGGACGTACCTCACAGCATTGGCCGCGGCGATGAAGGTGAAGGAGGGGACGATGACCTCGTCTCCTTCGGCAATGTTGAGGGCGACGATGGCGAGGTGTAGGCCTGCGGTGCCGGAGCTTACGGCGATGGCGTGGGGGACTCCGGTTAGCCGCGACACGGCGGACTCGAACTCGGCGAGTTTGGGGCCGAGGCTGAGGTGCGGGGTGCTCAGTACCTCGGCTACGGCTTCGATCTCAGGCTCTGTGATGTCGGGTGCGGAGAGGGGGATTCTCATGGCGTATAAAATGGAACGCTCGACCGCGGATTTGCGCGGATTAGACGGATTAAGAACAGGTAAAAGCAACGGCGAAATATAGGATTCTTGGCTTCGCTCTAAGATGACGGCGAAAAACAACAACCGCAGATGGTCACTCAAGGCAAGGTTTAAGTTGGCGCGACGAGGGGTTGGGCGCGTTTGTGGAGCAGGCCTTCGAGCGGGGTGGAGACGAGGACTTGTATGATTCGCTCGGAGGCGTGGCCGTCGCCGTAGATGTTTTCTATGGATAGGAGGCTTTGGCGGAAGTTGGGGTTGGTGGCTTTGGCGACTTGTTCGAGGATAGGGTTGGGGTTTGGGTCTCCGGGGGAGATGGAAGCGTCTAGAATATTGGGGCAGCGTTCTCGTCCTTGCTGGCGGAGGCCGATGTTGACGACGGGTAGGTGGAAGGAGGCGGCTTCCATGATGCCGCTGCTGGAGTTGCCGAGGAGGAGGGTGGCTTCGCGGAGGAGGCTCCAGTAGGTGATGGCGGGGAGGTTGACGAAGAGGCGGGCGTTGAGGTGGCGCGTGCAGAAGGCGCGGATGCGGTCCATGAGGGCGTAGCTGCCGGCGTCGGCGTTGGGGTAGCAGAAGAGGATGTAGCCGGAGGTTTGGGCGGTGTGTTCGAGGGCTGCGAAGAGAGCGTCGGCTTCAGCAGTGGGGTCGGGCAGGAGGGTGACGGGGTGGTAGGCGACCACTGTGATCTGGCCGGTAAGGGAGAGGCCGAGGGAGGCTTCGAGCTGGGCGCGGGTGAGGAGGGTGCTGCGGCGGAGGTGATCGAGCGAGGGTGCGCCGGCGCGGTGGACGCGCCAGGGCTCTTCGCCCATGGAGATGACGCGGGCGCGGGCGGCTGGGGTGGAGGTGAAGTGAAGGTGGGCGAGCTTGGTGAGGGCGTTGCGGACGGCATCGTCGATGGCGCCTTCGCTAATCTCGCCGCCTTCGATGTGGGCGATGGGGATGCGGAGGGTGAGGGCGACGCTGGCGGGGGCGAGCATCTCGTATCGGTCGGCGATGAGCAGGAGGAGGTCGGGTCTCGTCTGGGCGAGGGTGTCGGCTAATCCCAGTATGGCGAGGCCGAGGGTCTTGGCCATGCCGGTGCCGCTGTCGGAGCTGAGGAGGCATTCGATGCGGGCAGCGATTGGGAAGCCGTCGCGCTCGATCTCGTCCACAGTGGAGCCGAACTGAGGGGAGAGATGGGCGGCGAGGACGATGAGCTTGAGGTCGACCTCTGGGTGGGCGGCGAGGTCTTTGAGGGGCCAGTAGAGGTGGCTGTAGTCGGCGCGGGAGGTGGTGACGACGGCGATGGTTCGCTTCATGCTTGGGCTTCTTGGAGGGGCTTGGCGTTTAAGGATTCTTCGCGTGAGTTTAGGAGAATGGCGCTTGGGGTGTACTCGGGCACGAGTTGAAGGATGGTGGATAGGAGGGTATCGAGATCGCGATTAGCTACGGCTTGTTGCAGGACGCGCATGGCGGCATGGAGGGTGGCCGCTGGGAGAGCGGGACTAACGATAGGGCGGAGGACCTGCGGGTGGTGGCTGGGATGGGGGAGCAAAGTCTCGCGGCGGGAGAGCAGGGACTCTTCGAGCTTGTCTCCGGGGCGGAGCTGGGTGAAGACGATGGAGGCGGGGCTGGAGTTTTCTTCGATAAGTCTACGGGCGAGATCGGCGATGCGGATGGGGGCGTCGAGATTGGGGAGCAGAATAGTTCCGTTTGGGCGGGGTTCGAGTGCCGCGAGGAGGGCGTGGATGGAGTGATCGAGGGTGAGGAAGAAGCGGCGAGCTTCGGGGTGGGTGACGGTGACTGGTCCGCCGTGGGCGATCTGTTCAAGGAAAAGCGGGACAACGCTGCCCTGAGTGCCGAGAACGTTGCCGAGGCGGACGACGGAGATACGGGGGATCGAGGTGGAGAGCGCGAGGAGTTCGGCGATACGTTTGGAGGCGCCCATGATGCTGAGCGGGTCGGCGGCTTTGTCGGTGGAGACGAGGACGGCGTGCCCGGTGCGATGTCGCGTGGCGGCTTGCAGGAGGGCGTAGGCGCCGAGGACGTTGTTCTGGATGGCGGCGAAGGGGTTGTGTTCGAGGAGCGGAACGTGTTTGAAGGCGGCGGCATGGAAGACGATCTCCGGTTGATGGAGGTGGAAGATTTCTTCGAGGAGATGGGGGTCGCGGACGCTGCCGAGGATGGAGGTGTGGGGTGCGGCGTTCAGGGTGCGGTCGATCTGGTAGAGGGCGTGCTCGGAGGCGTCGAGGAGGATGAGGCTGGCGGGGGCGGCGGCGGCAATGGCTTGTGCGAGTGCGGAGCCGATGGAGCCGCCGGCTCCGGTGATGAGGATGCGTTTGGAGGTGATGTGCCTGGCGGGAAGCCGTCCGTCGAAGGATTGCGGGAGGTTGGTTGACGTTTTCGGATCGCTGGTTGAAGGCTTCATGTTTTCGATTAACTGTGGTTCCGCTTCGACGGTCTGTGATTCAGGGTCACGATTTACCAGAGATGATTATAGGAGCGAGGCTGCGGGTACACCATGCGTGTTGTGCTGGGTTTGCGTGCGGCGTGGAAGAAGGCAAAGGCAGATTTCCTTCGGGAATGACAGCAAAGGACACGGCAGACTCTACGCTAATTGCTACTTTGCTTTCGAGGATGGTTCGGCGGAATTCTCGCTTTGGATGTCGGCGATGGCGGCGGAGGCTATGCTGTCGCGGCGGCGGATCTGGCTTAGCATGGCGGCCTGAGCTTCGGGGGTCCAGTCGTGGTTGGCCTGCATGAGGATTTTGACGCTGGCCTCGCGGTGCTGGTTGTCGATGGACTCGGCCTGGGCGACGGCAGAGGCGACTTTGGGCAGGACTTCGTTCCAGTGGGTGAGGATTTCGGCGGCGTGTTCGGGATGGAAGCTGAGGCGGTCGCCAGCCTGCATGGCGTCGGTGAGTTCGTCGGGCGGGGTGTCTACGGGGGTGTTGTTCTGGAGGGCGTCGTAGGCTTCGCGCAGGCGCTCGATGGCTCCGGGGAAGCCGTTGAGTTCGGCGCGGCGAGCCATAAGGGCGGGGTCGCGGTGGACGAGGAAGGTCAGGGCGGTCTTGCCGGGGGAGGCATTGGCGGTAGTGATGATGGTGGTGAGGGTGCTGCCTTCGAAGCGCCAACCGGATTTGGATGTGTCAGGCTGATAGGGGATGGGAATGTTGTTGACGGTGACCTGGGTGGGCGGCCAGTCGGCGGGAAGTTTGAGCTGATAGCCGCGGCTGGGGTGCATGCCTGGGTAACTGCCTCGCACCGGCGCGATGGTGACGGTAAGCGTGCCGGCTGACTGTGTGGCCGAAAGGTCGGTGCGCGTGGATTGGCCGCTGGTGTAGCCGGGCGTGTTGCCGGCGTCTTCGTAGAGGGTGTAGTGGGAGGTTGCTCCGTCGGCGAGGGGGTCGACTTCAATAATGAGCGGGTTGAGGGGATGCTGGTCGGTGTAGAGCATCGGCGGGGCCATGGGGGTGATGGCTCCGGCGCGGGCGTAGAGAGGAATCTGCGCGAGGGAGAAGGCGCGGTCGAGAGTGATGGGGCCGTGGAGATGGCGTCCGGTGGGGGATTCGAGCCACTCGCCGGGGGGAAGCCAGACGCTTTGGCGTACGAGATTGGTCTCGGGGTCGACCGGCGCGGCGACGGGAGCGACGAGGAAGTTTTCTCCGAACTGGTATTCGTTTTTGCTGGTGTAGGCTTCGGGGATTTCGGGCCAGTTGTAGTAGAGCGGGCGCAGGAAGGCTACGCCGGTGTCGTAGGTGCGGCGGCCTTCGGTATAGAGGTAGGGGAGCAGGGCGTAGCGCAGGGTGTAGGCCTGGCGCATGATGCCGGAGTAAGGCTCGGGATAGGCCCAGACGCGGCGTTCGGCGTCGGCGTTCTTGGTGGTGTGGGTGCGGAGGATGGGGCTGAGGGCGCCGAACTGGAGCCAGCGGGTGTAGAGCTCGGGGTCGATCTTGCCGGGCATGTGGCCGCCGATGTCGTGGCTCCAGTAGGCATAGCCGACGTTGGCGGCGGTGGCGGTGAACCAGGGCTGGAAGGCGAGCGAGTCCCAGCTGGAGATGCTGTCGCCGGAGAAGCCGATCTGGTAGCGGTGGTTGCCGAGGCCGCCCCAGCGGTGGAAGAGCAGGGGGCGTTTGCCTTCGCCCTGCTGGTCGGTGAAGTGGACGTAGTTGAGCCACCAGGTGGGATCGACGCCGGGAAGGCTGGTGTGCTGGGACTGCTGCCAGTCGAGCCACCAGAAGTCGATGCCCTGACGCTCGATGGGATGGTGGAGGATATCGAGATAATTGCGGGCGAACTTTTTATTGGCAATGTCGAAGGGGACGTATTTGCCGGAGGCGGGGTCGATGCCCATGGCGCGGGCCATGGCGGGATAGGCGGCTTCGAAGGGCTGGACGCCGGAGGCCGGATGCAGATTGAGGGTGACTTTGAGGCCGTCGCGGTGCATCTGGTCGAGGAAGAGCTTGGGGTCGGGGAAGAGGAGCTTGTTCCAGGTGTAGCCGGTCCAGCGGGCGACGTTGCCGGAGGGGTCGCGGACGCTCCAGTCGTTGCCGAAGGGCAGATGCCAGTCCATATCGATGACGAGGACGTCGAGGGGAATGTTGTTGGCGCGGAACTGATGGACGAGGCTGTCGAGCTCCTGATCGCTGTAGGACCAGTAGCGCGACCACCAGGCTCCGAAGGCGAAGCGCGGGGGCAGGGGAATCCGGCCAGCGACGCGGACATAGTCGCCGAGGGCCTGCTTGTAGTCGTGGCCGTAGCCGAAGAAGGTCCAGTCTTGGCGGAGGATGGGGATTCCCGGGGATGTGGTAGTGGGGGATTCGGCTTTGGTGAGGGCGTCGAACTGGGCCTGAGTGGTAATCCCGGGACGCTCGATGGCCCAGGGGAGGGGGCTTTGTTCGCCTTGCGGGAAGCTGAAGTCGGCGGAGTCGAAGAGGGGGCGGGTGGAGTCGTCGACGATGGCCCAGCCGGAGCGTGAGATGAGCCCCTGGCCGATGGGCTCGCGGGTGTTGGCGCCGCGTGCGCCGTCGAGGGTGCGGGTGGTGCCGAGGAGGTTTTCAGGGTCAATGGCGCCGGGCGTCCAGGTGACGGGCTTGCCCTCGACTTTGAGCGAGACGGTGAGATTGGCTGGGGTGAACTGGCCGCCGATTTTTTGGGGAGCGGTATAGGTGAGGTCGAGAGCTTCGGTGTGGAGATGCAGGATGCGTCCGGCTGCGGTACGCTCGATCTTTTTGGTGAAGGGCGGGACGGGGAGGCGGCGGTTGAGGAAGACGAAGGAGGCGCGGTCTTCGAAGTAGCCGTTGGCCGCCCATTCCATGCGAATCATCTGCGGAGTGAGGACGGTGAAGCGGGCGTTGCCGAGGACGACTTCGGCTGCGGGGTCGGCTGCGGGGTTGTACTTTTCGGTTGGGTCCTGGGCGTAGAGGGCGGTCGCGGCGAGCACAAGGAGGGCGGACAGGCAAAGGACGTAAGGCTTAACACTGATTTGCACCGATGAGACCGATTTAAGAACGGGCGAAAGCAACGACAACGACGAAATGCGGGGATCCTTCACTGCGTTCAGGATGACGACGGAAGACATGGCCATGGTGAGGGACAACATTATTGCTTGGACTCCCAGATTTTTACGTAGTCGACCAGCATCTCGACGGGAAAGACGGTGGAGGCGTCGGGACTGCCCGGCCAGCCGCCGCCGACGGCAAGGTTGAGCAGCAGATAAAAGCGCCGGTTGTCGAACGGCCAGACGGCCCCGGCGGGAAGATCTTTGGGGGTGTAGACGACGTATGGTTTTTTGGGATCGTCGATGTAGTAGGCGATGCTGCCGGGCTTCCAGATCATGCCGTAGTTGTGGAAGGCGGCAGCGAAGGGCGCTCCGTCGGGTAGTTTGGCCGCCGTGCCGAGCGCCATGCCGGTGAAGCCTTTGCCGTGGATGGAGCCGTGGATGATGCCAGGTTCCCTGCCGAGATTCTCCATGACATCCTGCTCGCCGCATGCGGGCCAGTTGACGGTGTCGATGTCTTCGCCGATGAGCCAGAAGGCGGGCCACATGCCTTGTCCGGCGGGGACGCGGATGCGGGCCTCGAAGCGGCCGTATTGGAAGGTCTTGAGGTCTTTGGTGTTGAGGCGGGCTGAGGTATAGCGGCCTTCGGGGGTCTTTCTGGCGACGATGTGGAGGAAGCTGTCGGGGCCGATGAAGGCGTTCGGCTGGGCGGAATCGCAGGGCGGCTTGTTCGAGGCGTAGGCGCAGTAGACCTCGAGTTCCCTGTTCTGGCCGTGGTCGGCGCCTTGCTCGAAGTTCCAGACGGCCGGGTTGGGCTTCGGGCCGGATGTGGGGTTGAAGTTCTCCTGCCAGGCAGGTTTGGGCTGGCGGTGGAACCAGGAGGCGTGGGCAGTCGCTGGTGCAGGGAGCAGCACGGCGGCGGCGAGAGCGAGGTCCGGGATCTTGCGGGTGGCCAGGACTGTCATTTTGCAGGCACCGTCTTTTCGATTTTGGCGCTCGTTATTCTGATCGGTTTGACTACTTTAAAACTCTCGTGGAGGGAGGCGCGGGAGCTGTCTCCAATCCAGAGGTCGAAGTCACCGGGTTCTACCCCCCACGCTCTGGTGGCGGGGCTCCAGAACTGCAACTCCTTTGGGCCTATGGTGAAGTGGACTGTCTTCGATTCGCCGGGCTGCAGCGTGACGCGCTCGAATCCCTTTAGTTCGCGCACGGGGCGGACGGCGCTGCCGGCGCGCTGGTGGGTATAGAGCTGCACCACTTCATCACCGGGCGCTGGACCGGTGTTTTCGACGACTGCGCTGACCATGAAGGAGCCATTGGGCTCGATCTCGGAGGTGTCGAGCTTGAGGTCCCGGATGGAGAAGCTGGTGTAGCTCAAGCCGTAGCCAAAGGGATAGAGCGGGGTGGTGGGCTCGTCCCAGTAGAAGGACTTGAACTTGGGGGATTGCTGATCGACTTTGGTGGCGTTACGCGCGTAGTAGATGGGGATTTGGCCGGTGGAGCGGGGCCAGGTAAGGGGGAGCTTGCCGCCGGGATTGGCGTCTCCGAAGAGCAGGCCGGCGACGGCGTGGCCGCCTTCGGTGCCGGGCTGCCAGACCTCCAGGATGGACGGGACGTGGGTGGAGGCCCAGGTGATGTCCAGGGGGCGGCCGTTGACGAGGACGAGCGCGACCGGCTTGCCGGCCTGGAGGGCTGCTTCCGTGACGGCTTGCATCATCTCCTCCTGGCGGCCCGGCAGGTCGATGGAGGCGCGGGAGGCGTATTCGCCGTTCATGGAGTTGTCTTCGCCGAGGACGAGGAGGGTGAAGTCGGCCTTGAGGCTGACGGCGACGGCTTTGGCGATGAGCGGGTCTTCTGCTTCGGGGACTTCAGGTGCGGGGGCGATGGTGTCGGGGTTCAGCTCGGCCTGGGGCTTGCGGGCGATGGGAACTCCGGGCTCATAGAAGACCTGGACGGCGGCGGCGGCGCGCTGGCGGATGCCGGAAAGGATGGAGACGGTCTCGGACTTATTCGCTTTGCCGGGCCAGGAACCCATTAGAGCAGCGGGGTTATCGGCGAGCGATCCGATGACGGCGATGGAGCGGATGCCGGGGGCGATGGGCAGGGTGTGGGCCTGGTTGCGCAGCAGGACGGCGGTCTCGACGGCGGCGCGGCGGGCCTGGGCGCGATGGGCGGGATCGGTGAGAATGGCTTCGGTGCGGCTCGCGTCGACGTAGGGGTGCTCGAAGAGACCCATGAGGATCTTGGTGCGCAGGATAGGGCGGACGGCGTTGTCGAGCTCGCGGAGGGAGATGCCGCGGCTGGCGATCTGTTCGGGTAGGAATTTCGAGAAGGTACGGCTGCCCATATCCATATCTTCGCCCGCTTTGAGGGCGCGGAGGGCGGCCTGCCCGGGGCTGTCGACATAGCCTTCGGCCTGCATGGTTTCAATGGCCCAGGAGTCGCTGACGACAAAGCCGCGGAATCCCCACTGGTCGCGCAGGATGTCACGGAGCAGAAGGGCGTTGCCGCTGGCAGGAACGTCGTTGAGAGACATGTAGGCGCTCATGACGCTTCCGGCTCCGGCCTCTACCGCGGCGCGGAAGGGGGGAAGATAGACGTTCTGCAACTGGACCTCGGGGAGGAAGACCGAGTCGTAGTCGCGGCCTCCGACGGGGGCGCCGTAGCCGGCGAAGTGTTTGACGCAGGCGAGGATTTTGCCGGGGCCTCCGAGCTGGGGTCCCTGGAGGCCGCGCACCTTGGCGACGGCCATGCTGCTGCCGAGGTAGGGATCTTCTCCGGAGCCTTCAACGATGCGTCCCCAGCGAGGGTCGCGGGCGATATCGAGCATGGGGGCGAAGGTCCAGTTAAGGCCGACGGCGGAGGTCTCCCGGGCGATGGTCGAGGAGATGGACTCGACAAGGCTGGGGTCCCAGCTGGCGGCCTGGGCGAGCGAGATGGGGAAGAGGGTGCGGTATCCGTTGATGACGTCGTAGCCGAGCAGGAGGGGGATGTGCATCCTGGTCTGGTCCATGGCGAGTTGCTGGACGCGGTTGATCTCGACGGGGTCGGTGAGATTGAGGAAGGCGCCAACCTCGCCGCGGCGTATGGCGTCGTCGGTGGCGTGGACGTAGTCGAGCTGGTTCAACTGGCCGATCTTTTCGGAGACGGTCATCTTCGCGAGGAGGGCGTTGACGCGGGCGTTCACGTTTGCCTCCGCAGCGTCATGCCTGTGAGGGCGCGGGCTGGCGAGAAGTGAGGCGGACGCCATCAGGAAAATGCCGGCGAGCAGGGAACCGGGGCGGCGGTTCGGGGAAGGCTTGCGCGCTCCTGCGTTAGGGATGGTCGTTCTGTCCAGGTACGGCATGGGCCTCGCGGAACGTCTGGCGTCGGGACGCCTCGAAGGATGAAAGCTCCGATTCGATCGCTCCTTCATGCGACAGCCTAAAGGGAAGAGGAGGCAAGTTTTACCGCGTTAAGGTTAGTTTGGGCCGGTCTGTGCCATGTTAATGCGGGTGAGCCAAGGATTTGCGCGGCGGGTGCGGTCTAGCGGGAGTTTCGCATGGGTTAACGCCGTGTAACTTGCCGCTTACCCTGGTACAGCAGGTAAGGTGGTTTCGCTGTGCTTGTGAAGTTTGCGGCGCACTATGGGAGAGAGATGAAGAGGATAAGGATTTGTTGTGTGGGTGCGGCCCTTGCGGCTGCGTGTGTTCTCCAACCGGTGTCCGCCAGAGGCCAGAGCGCGCCTTTTGCGCTGCATAGCGGGGACAGGGTGGTGTTCTATGGCGACAGCATCACGGAGCAGCAATATTACACGCGAGATATTGAACTTTATCTGCTGACGAGGGAGCCTTCGAGCGACGTTACCTTCATCATGTCCGGGGTGTCCGGAGACAAGGTGAGCGGCGGAGGTGGAGGTCCGGTCGACCTGCGGCTGCCGCGCGACGTGATCGACCTAAAGCCGACGGTCGTGACGATCATGCTGGGGATGAACGACGGCTACTACCGTCCGTACGACGCCGGGACGATGCGGACCTACAAGCTGGGGTACGAGCATATTCTGGATGAGATCAAAGCGCATGTGCCGGAGGCCCGCGTGCTGGTGCTGCGGCCTTCGGCTTACGATGAGGTGACGCAGCCGGGGCACGGAGTGGCTGGTTACAACGATTTCCTGATCAAGATGGGCGATTCTGTGGCGCGCATGGCTGCGGAGCGGCACATGGCTGTGGTGGACTTGAACGCTCCGATGGTGGCGGCGCTGACCAGCGCAAGGTCGAAGGATCCGATGATGGCTCCGATGCTGATTCCCGACCACGTCCATCCGGGGCCGGGGATGCATTGGGTGATGGCGGATGCGATGCTGAAGTCGTGGGGCGCTTCGCCCGTGGTGACGAGCGTGACTCTGAGCGGCGGCAACGGGACTGTGGTGTCCTCGGTCAACAGCACCGTGACGGAGGCGAAGGCGGCTGGCCAGGTGTTGTCGTGGACGCAACTGGACAAGGCGCTGCCGCTGCCGTTGCCTTTGGCGGCTACGGACCCTGTGACCAATCTCGCGCTGCGGTCGTCGACGGTAGTACAGGATCTGGACCAGGAGATGCTGACGGTCGGAGACCTGCGCGGGGGACGGTATCAACTGCGGATCGACGGTGCGCCTGCCGGCGAATTTACCAGCGGCGAGTTGCGGCAGGGCGTCAATCTTGCGCGGCTGGACACGCCGATGCGGCGACAGGCGATGCTGGTGTTCCTGGCGAATGAGGGGAAGATCTCGCTCGACACGAACCGGAACCATCTGCTGCGTAATGTGCCCACCGCGGCGAACAATGAGTCCGTGGCTGTCGTGAAGACTGGGCTGCAGGCGGCGGAGGTTGAGCAGCGGCGGCTGGCTCAGCCGGTATGGCACCGCTATACGCTGGAGCCGGTGCGTTAGAACGGATTTGCTGTTGGTGTGGAGTAAGGCAAACGCAGGTTCCCTCCGGGAATGACAAACAAAGGTGCCGGCAGACTCTACGTCAACTGCTACTTTGATCTTGATGTGAAGAAGAGATGGTGGATGGAAGATAAGGACAAAGGCAACGACGGGATGCGGGTTTCTCTAGGAGCAACAGACGGTGAGACTGTCTGTTGCTCCGGTCGAGAGAACGATCTTTGGGGGTCGGACCGGATTTTGGGGAGAAAGCGATTTTCCGGGACTGGCTCGCTGGTGTGGCTGATGCTGGCTCTCGCGATGCAGGCGTTCGCGCAAAGTCCGGTAGAGCATCCGGAGCTTACGCGGATGGCGGACTATCGCGCGCATCGCAGCTCGTCGTCCGATCCGACGGGAGGAAACAACGATCGCCGCGAGATCGCTCCGGGGGTACGCTGGTGCTGTTGGACACCGATGGTCCCGGCACGGTGACGCATATCTGGTTCACGTTCTCCACGGGCGGCGCGGAGAACTATTTTCTGAATAAGATCATTCTGCGCATGTACTGGGACAATGAGACGGAGCCGAGCGTAGAGACGACGGTGGCCGACTTCTTCGGGGAACACTTCGGTGATTTCAAGCCGTGGAGTTCGGAGATGCTGTCGGTGGGGCCGAACAAGTCGATGAACACCTTTTTCCCGATGCCGTTCCGCAAGCGAGCGCGCATCACCCTGACCGACGAGGGAAGCAAGCCGACCGGGCACATTTATTTCAACCTCGACTAGGTAATCCATAACAAGCCGCTGCCCGCGAATACGCTGTACTTCCATGCTGCCTTTACCCAGCAGCAGCCTACGCATGGCTGGACAGATAACTGGAAGAAGAACAGCGACGTCGCCAGCACGCCCAATCTTTATGGAAAGGGAAACTTCAACTGGCTGGAGGCGACCGGCAAGGGGCAATACGTTGGCGTGGTGTTATCGGTGTTGCAGAACCAGGATGGCTGGTGGGGGGGAAGGCGACGATATGTTCTTCGTCGACGGAGAAAAGACGCCGTCGATCTCGGGCACGGGGGCGGAGGACTACTTCCTGGGGGCGTTCGACTTCTGGCCGGGCAACTTTACGGGGCCTCGCTTCGGCATCTTCCGCATGGGCGAGGAGCATATCGGAAGCCGCTATTCGGTGTACCGCTTCCATCTCGAGGAGCCGATTCCGTTTACCAAATCGTTGATTGCCGGCATCGAACACGGGAGCGCCAATCACCGGTCGGATAGCTACTATGCGACGGCTTACTGGTACCAGACACTCCCGCATGCTCCGCTGCCGCCGCTTGTCCCTATGGCGGACCGCATTCCGGAGATCCAGCTTGTGGGTGGGCCGGGAGTAGAGACGCCATCCAAACTGGAACCGAAACCGCCGGCGTCGAAGCAGTAGAAAGACGAACTGCCCTTGCACCCTCATCCGTGCATGGTCTATATAAGCTGTAGTTATCTTCTTTAAGCCTCATTCTCCAGGAACGACTTACGGTGTGGCTGAAGCCATGCCATTTCCGAACCAACTGAATCAGAGTGGGGCTTAGGAAGCAAAGGACTGCCAGATGGCGCTAGAGTCCAATCATGGCGCAGTCGAACCGTTACTTTCGATTTTCAAAGTTATCCGAGGCGAAGTTCCGGCACCTGGTCCGGTGTTTTGCCTTGGATTTGACAGCCACGCAGACGGCCCATCTGACTGGGATTTCGCTTCGTTCCGTCAACACGATCTTTCTGCGCCTGCGCACCAGGATCGCCGCCGAGTGCGAGCGGCAGTCGCCGTTAGAGGGAGTGCTCGAAGCCGATGAGTCTTACTTCGGACCACAGCGCGTGCGCGGGAGGTGCGGACGCGGCGCCGGCGGCAAGACCATCGTCTTCGGCCTGCTCAAGCGCGGCGACAAGGTCTACACCGCCATCGTCCCCAATGCTTCCAAAGCCGCGCTGCAAGCGGTGATTCGTGGCCGCGCCAGTCTCAGCTCGGTTGTCCACACCGACGGCTGGGCTGGCTATCACGGCCTGGTCGATCTGGGCTATGACAAGCACCTCAGAGTCGAGCACCGGGAGAATATCTTCGCCCAGCAACTCAACCACATCAACGGTATCGAAAGCTTCTGGAGCCTGGCCAAACGTCGCCTCGCCAGGTTCTGCGGTGTGCCCAAACGCACCTTCTACCTCCACCTCAAAGAGACAGAATTTCGCTTCAATCACCGCAACAATAACCTCTATAAAGAACTGCTAAACTTCCTCAGAAAGGATCCGCTCTGACTCCTTTGCTTCCTAAGCCCCTCAGAGTTTCCTAGTTGGAGACGGGCGCGACCGGCTCTTGCTCGACCACGATGGCGTTGATCATGGCGTAGTTCTGACTGGGGGTGAAGTTCAGCAGGAGCTTTCCCTGGCTTGTGGGCGTAAGGCCGGTGAAGTGTTTCGTGACCTGGAAACCGGCACCGTTGGCCTCTTGAAGAATGTCTAGCTGCTTGAGCAGATCTTTTCCGTTGCAGGTGACGTCGAAGCGGCGCATGCCGGTGGTCATCTTCCCCTTGGGCTGGTGGGAGAACCAGACGTCTTGGAAGTAGAGTGTTAGGCTGTAAGTCCGGTTGGGCAGCACAGGGATGGAGTAGCTGAAGTTGCCGAAGCGCTCGTGCTGATAGAAGCCATCGAGAGGAAGGTCGGGAAAGATGGCGGTCAGCTGGCTGGTTCGTCCGCCGTGGAACCATGCGTCGGGAGTCCAGACCGTGCCCTCAGGATCGAAATAATACGTAGGTAGCGTAGTCTGGCGGATGGGCCGCATCGTGCCGCCGTTGCCGGGCATGATCTCGATGGCGTTGACGAAGGCGGAGAGCGTGGTGCCGGTGAAATGCAGGTGCATCTTGCCGTCCGCAGCGGGCCACACGGAGGTGTAGACCTTGCCGGTAGCGATTCCGAATCCGCCGGCGTCCGAGGTGATGTCCAGCATCTGCTCGGCTCGCTTGCCATTGATCGAGAGATTCATCGCGCGAAAGCCTTCGCCGTGGACGAAACTCTCGGCGAAGTACAGGTGAACCTCATAGGGCCCGCGGGGCAGCGGGATGTCGTAGCTGAAGTCTCCCTCGCGGCCGGTGTGGTAAATGGTGGGATCGCTGGCGCCGCCCACCTGAGCCAGCTTCCGTTGGAAGGCTTTGCCGCCGCTGAAATAGGCATCGGCATTCCAAGTTCGCCCGCTGGTATCTTGATACGCGCTACTCCTTCCGCAACCGATTCGGATCGCCGCGTCCGTCATGATGGGGCGTGGGCTGGGACCGGTCCGGCGGCCCATCCAAAACCAGGTGATCGCGGACCCGAGCAGGGCCATGGCCGCCAGGGCGAAAAAGAGAGCGGCGGAAAACCTGGGCCTTGACGCTGCCGCGTCGATGGTAGTCTTCCCGCCGTCCGCATCGGCCGGTCTTCGAAGCAGGCTCACTTCTTCGGCCGTCTGGGCCGTCTGGGCCGTCTGCCGTTCCTGCTCGGCGATGCCGGCTGAGGCCTCCAATGAGGTATTGGAAGACAGATGGCTCTCTGGCGTGTGAGCGACGAAGCTGGGCAGGCTTTGACCGATCGGCAGGGAGATCCACAGCGCGTGGTTCGCGCCTTCAGTCTCATAGAATTGCTTCAGTTTTTTGCGTAGATGATGGAGGTTGACGCGGACGCTTCCGTCCTGCTGCGGGTCGAAGTCACTGCTGCGGCCCATGACTTGGGTGGCGATCTCATATTCCTTGATGAACGTCTCACCGCGCAGCTGACTTTCGCAAAGATATTCCAGGATCCGGGCCAGCGTGGGAGCACGGCGGAACATATCGGAAGCGAGAACTGCATCCAGCTCTGCTCGCTCGGCAGGTACGGTATTGGGGCTCACTTGAGTTTCAATCATTGATACGCGCTTGCTCGTAAATCGGGCTGGCGGTGAGTTTACCATAATGATCCGATCGCATGACTCGCATGGGCGAGCATGGTTCCGCGAGTGGACTTGCCGGGCGAAATACCCTTTAACGCTCCTAAATATGGCCGATTTTTTTGAAGAACATCTTTTAACGTGGTTCAAACTTGATCATCGGGACGTGATCGTTGTTCTATGGCTCTGGCGGGCTTGATCTGCAAGCGGCGAAGGTGGCGAAGGTGTTGAAGGGACAAGAATGAATCTGGGCTGCATGCGCTATCTCCTCTCGCGGGTCAAGGGCTGCTCGTTCGGTAGCGTCTCCCTGGTTGCCGCCCTGATGATGGCGCCGGCTTGTGCACAAGGGTTCCAACGCAGCGCGGAGCAGACGTACTTCCACCTGGCGCCGCGGGCAGGCGTTGTGCAGCCGATCACCCCGTCTGCGATGCTGGACAAGCTGGATGGCCTTTGCCGTTTTACGGTGCAGTGGCAAGATGCGAGTGGCGCGGTCATTGACCCTTATGTGCATCGCGAGTTCCAATATGCGACGCCGTACTTCGCCTTCGCGGTCGGTACTCTGGTTGCGGCGGGCTGGTCGCGGGACCTGCTGCCGCACGGGATCGCGGCGATGGAGCATGCAACGCGGCAGTTGGGTAGCGGTGATGCGTCGGTTCCAGATGGGCATGGGGAGTTCTTTCTGGCTTCTTTGAGCGAGGCTCTCCCCGTCTATAAAGGGCTCGTCCCAAGCGAAACCTGGCTGCGCTGGAGGGACCGGCTTCGCCTTCCGGTCGCGCAGATGATCGGCGAAACCCACCTGGGAAACTGGCGCACCTATGCGATGAAAGGGGAATGGCAGCGGGCGAAGATGGGGCTGGTCTCGCATGCGGATGCGGTCGCCTTCATCGAAGATAGCTGGAAGAAGGACCAGGTGGACCGGTTTGCTGCTGGACCTGCTCCGCTGTACCATGACCGCAGCAGCGATCCGGATACGTTGAGCGTTGCGCTGGTGGGCGAGGCAAATCTGCTCTCCCTGGTTGTGGAAGATTACGACGGCCCGAGCGCCGCGCAGATCAAATCCAAAGTGCTGGCGGCACTGCGGGCTACCGTGCTGCTGGTTGATCCCACAGGGCAGGTGCCTGCAAACGGCCGCACCGACGACCACGTATGGACCGAGGTTGGTCTGCAACTGCTGTTCTCGGCGGCTGCTCCGATGATTCGGGCAGAGGGAGACGCGCGCACTGCAGACGCCATGGAGCGGTTGGCCGATCTGAGTTTTGCCGGGATGGAACGCTGGCGGCGCAGCGACGGCAAGTGGAGCGGCAGCTACTTCATCACGAAGAACCACTTCGATCCGCAGCTTCGGGTGGGATATCAGAACGCCTCGCAATATTCGAACTACAGCGGTTCACTGATGTTTCATCTGGCCGAGATGTACCGGCTGCGGGCAGCATTGCCCATTAAGCCGGTGGATGAGGCTTCGCCGGCGGAGGTGGGGGGATACGCCGTACAACTTGATCCATCGTTCGCAGCCGCTTTCGCCAATGCCGGTGGATTGCAGATGGAATTCAACCTGCGTGGGGAGACCAAGGAGACGAACGACAACTGGTGGACTCCGCTGGGGGTTGTTCGGATCGCAAGAGCTTCGTGGGATACCCGCCTCGGGCCGTCGGACGGGGCGCAGACTGCATCGGACGCGGCAAGCATCGCGCCCGAGATGAAACAGAACGGAATTTGGGTTAGACTGCCTGCCTTCCCCGAGGTCTACGAGGCAACATGGAGCGTGCAGACAGTCAATCCCGCTATCGTTCGCTGCACGTTGGAATACCGGCCGACGACAGGACAGGCGGGGCCGAGTTTTCGCGACCGGTTTGTGATTACTCCCGACGGTGTGCTCTCGACGGTCGAGAAGATCTCATCGGGAGCGGCTAGTTGGGGCGTCACCTGGCCCCTGCTGATCGACGATGGGCGTCCGCTGCATACGCGTATTTCGGGTCGCATCACGGAGACCAGCTACGTCCCCGGAGGTGATACGGAGAGCTTCCTGGCAATCGATCGCGACGGCACGCTCGATGCCGGGGCGAAGCCGGTGCGCTCGACATTTGGAGACCTGCTTCCGATCCGCATGAATACTCCGGGTGGGACATCCCACACGTTCGTCTATCCGCATAACGCCGGACAGCCCGATGCGGCTACTGTGCTGAAGAGCTTCCGCTTGAATGCGCGGGGCTTCGAGTCGGTGTTGGGTCGGGTTGACGGGGATGTCTATATCAGCCCCACGTTTGCGGGAGGCAATGGCCGGGAGGTCGATGTGAACGGAGACGGAACGGCCGATGTGCGCTTCGATCGTGAATGCGGCTTCGTGCTTCAGATCGGAGATGGAAGGGTGACAGAGATCGAGGTTGATCGTCCGGTGACCGTTCGGCTCCGAGGACGTGACTACCGGCCGAGCGCTTATGTTCCCTTGTCGATTCCAGGATGAGCGGAAGTTGGACTCTCGGTGAGCAGAATCATAAGGGACCTTTATTCCCGGTAGGTCGATTCCGCGAAGATCTGAAAGCACCCTACAGGGGAACTATGGAGTGCATCGGGAATGGCTTTGAGCAGTTGGAGATTACGAAACTGGCTACAAGAAGCTTTCGCGATTGAAGATTTTTCTGGATAGTTTTTTGTGAAAAACGTGGAAACGTCTCGACTTTTGTTAACAGGCTGCATTAACGGCGTTCGTTTGCAGTGAAAGGCTTTCTAGTAACTTTACTGCTGTCATTTTCGCGAAATAGACTCGGTTTGCTTTAACTTTGGAGGCTTTACTGTATGGGAATTTTTCGTGGGATAGACAAAGGAATGGGAGTGTTCAAGTGGGTGCTGCTTCTGATTCTCCTTGTTCCGGCCGACAGCCTTGTGGCGCAGGTCAACTCTTCGACGGTAACTGGAACCGTAACGGACCCATCGGGAGCTAAGGTTTCCGGGGCAAAGGTCATTGTGACCAACCAGTCGACGGGCATCTCGGTGACGACGGTCACGACGGGCAGCGGCGACTACACCGTGCCGTACCTGATCGCGGGGACCTACAAGGTGCAGGTGAATGCGCCGGGGTTTGCGGCGCAGGTGGCTGAGAACGCGCCAGTGGGCAATAACGCGACCGTCCATGTCGACGTGATGCTGAAGGCTGGCGGCGTCGAGACGACGGTGCAGGTGGATGCGGGAGCGGCAGCGCTGCAGACCGATGACACCTCGGTGAAGACCTCGATCAGCGCGCAGCAGATCGATGCGCTGCCGAACATCAACCAGAACCCGCTGCTGTATGCGACGTTGCAGCCGGGCGTGGTGGCGGAGAAGTCGGCGCACCAGACCCAGAGCACAGACTCATTCGGGATCGGACCGCATGCTCGCCGGGTGGAGTCGCTGATCAGCGTTAACGGCGGTCTCGGATTTACGACCGACATCCAGCTGGACGGTATTCCGATTCTGGCGAGTGACTATAACGAAGAGGGCATCACGCCCAACGAGGAGAGCATTCAGGAGGTGCAGGTGCAGACGAACACCTTCTCGTCGGAGTATGGCCGCGGCACTGGCATCGTCGAATACTTCTCGAAGAGCGGCACGAACGCGCTGCACGGCCAGGCGATCTATCGGATCCGGAACGAAGCCTTCAACGCCAACGGCTTTCAAAACAACTTCAATCATTTCGTCTCCGCGCAAACGGACCCGACCACTACAACAGGTGTGCGCGGCCCGTTCAAGGTGAACTACTACGGCGGCTCGCTGGGTGGACCGATCCTCAAGGACCGACTGTTCTTTTTTGCCAGCTATGAGGGGCTCCGGAACATTGCTCCGATCAACAAGGCCATCACTGTGCCGACGGCCAGAGAGCGCGTAGGCGATTTCAGTTGCACGAAGATCGCCGACAACAATGGCCAACCCGTGCCGGTTCAGATTTATAATCCCTTCACCGCCGCTCCGGTTGCCGGAGCACCCAATGTTTACCAACGGAGTCAGTTTCCATCTCTTTCCGGCCCCGCTGCCGACGCGGCATGCGCCGCGAGTAATTTCGGTGGAGGTTCGACCACAGCGGGAGGGTCGGTGATCCCCGCGGACAACGTGGATGCGGTGGGCGCCAAAGTTTTCTCAAACTACCCGCTGCCCAACCAGGCAGCGTCAGACATCTACGGCGACAACAATTATCAGGTGGTCACCGAGCAGACCTTCCTTCGCAACACGGGCCAGATCCGCGTCGATTACAGGTTGAACAGCCGCAACAGCATCTACCTGACGGGCGGCATCTCGGAGGGTTCGGTGACGGTCCCGAACTTCCTCGGCCCCAATGACCCCTTCTATCCGACCATCACCTGGGGGCAGGTCATTACGGATAACAACCCCTACGCAGCCATCGGCGACACGGTAATCTTCAGCCCGACGCTGGTGCTCGACGTTCGCTATGGCGTAAACCGCATGCAAAGCGTGGAAGGATACGGGCCGAAGTCGGGAACATTCGACCTCTCCGGTTACAATCAGCCGGCCGCCGTGGTGGGGCTGATCAACGATCCTAGCCAACCGTTCGACTTCTGCGCGGACGGCAAGTACCAACCCTGCCTCAACTACACGGTGGGACAGCAACTCAATGAGCACCAGACCAACCACAGCGCGGTCGCCAGCATTACGAAGACGCACGGCAGTTTCACCTTCAAGGTGGGCGGCGAGTACCGTGTCGGCCTGCTGAACACATCCGCCCCGGGACATGCCAGCTTCGAGATCGGCAACCTCTACTCCGACCAGAACTACACCTCGCAGTACACCGACGCGAATGGCAACAACGTTGGCTCGTATAACACCACCAACGTCCAGCAGGGATTCCAGCCGGCGCAGTTTCTGACGGGGGCGGGCTACGAGGTAGCGGGGAGTTCCGTCGCGTCCGCTCTGGCCATGAAGTATACGGCCTTCTACGAGCAGACCACCTGGAAGGCCACACCGCGGCTGACTCTGAACTTCGGTGTGCGGTTTGAACTTCAGCCGGGGCCGACGGAGCGCCACAACCGGCAGTCGGCCTTCGATACAGAGGGTACCAATCCATTCGGCAAAGGCTCCTATGTGTTCTCGGGCACCAACGGCTACTCCCGTAATCTTTACGAGTCTCACTACGACGACTATGGTCCACGTCTTGGGGCGGCATACAACATCGACAACACCACGGTGATCCGCGGCGGCTTCGGTATCTCCTACCTGCCCACCAACTCGGGCTTCGGCGCTACCTCGCAGAACAACTCGGCCTTCACGACGCACAACGTAGCGAACTCGAGCGCCGTGTTTGGAAGCGACCCGAACGGAATCCCGATCGGCAGATTCTACGATGCTGCCGTATCCGGCAACGTCGTACCGTCGCTGGGATCCGACATCACCAACCCCAAGCAGTACGGCGGCTCGAACTCGTATCTGCAGGACTATCGGAACACGTATGACGGACGGCTGCTGCAGTGGAATGCCTTCTTCGAGAAGACGCTGACACCGTCAACGATCTTCTCGCTGGGCTACTCGGCTTCGCGGGGCGATCGTCTCCCGTTCTCAAACGTGCCGGTGAACGGCGGTGGGGCCAACGGCTCAGGAACGACTCCGGCGGGCTACCAAACCATCAATCCGGCGCTGCTTGCCTCTTGGAGACAGTCGTACATCGCTTCGAATGGGACCAATCCCGCCACACTGCCCATAGCGAACCCATACTATGGCAATGGGTTCCAGGGTGGCGCGCTATCGGCGGCTACCGTGGCAGCGTGGCGCCTGCAGGTACCTTATCCGGAGTTCCCGGATCTCAACCTGCTGGAGCAGATTGCCCACTCGAACTACCAATCCCTGATCGTTGATGTACGGCATTCGCTGTCACATGGCATTCTGTTCGATGCTAACTATGTATGGTCCAAGGAGATCGACGACGCGCAGAACATCGGGCAGAGCAACGACGCGTTCAACAATGCCGGCGAGCAGAATACCGGCTACCTGTTGAACCTGAACCAGAACACCTATGAGAACCGTCACGTCGGATTCAACGATGTACCGAACCGCGTGGTGATTACGGCTCTGTTCGAGTCTCCCTTTGGACGCAACAAGCAGTTCCTCGCTGATAGCAAGGTGGCGGACCTGGTGCTCGGCGGATGGCAACTGGGGACGTCTTTCTCGGCCCAGACAGGCACGCCGGTCGAGATCACCTCGCAGATGGGCAGTATGAATAACCGGCCAAACCGCGTTCCCGGGGTGAATCCGATCTTGCCGAAGTCGGAGCGCCACTTCTACTACACTCCTACAGGCAGCACGGGCTCCACGATCCAATTGCCTGGAGTGGGTAACAGCGTTGGCGGCACAACGACTATTACCTGCACGGCTTGCGAGCCCTACCTGAATCCGCTGGCGTTCTCCGGCCCAACGGTGACACAGGCGAACGGTAAGCTGGCACCAGACGTCTTCTGGTATGGCAGTGCTCGGGTTGCATACGACGATATACGCAGCCCGAACAACACGTTCTTCGATGCCCAAATCCAGCGCGATTTCCGGCTCACGGAGCGTTTCCACTTCCAACTGGCGGCGAACGCCTACAACATATTGAATATGACCCAATTCACGCCGTTCCAGGCCATCGGCGTGGGCGGTATCAATACGACGTCAACTTCAAGGCCGATCGGGTCGTCGTCTCCTACGACGCAGGGTCTCGGGTTTTACGATCCGCGGCAACTGCAACTGCAAGGGAGGATTACCTTCTAAGCGGTATTGTCGTCGGCGAACTGCGGTCACGATACCTGTGGCCGCCGTCGTTTTTCTCGATGGATCCAAACCGGGCGAGTAGAATCAGCACCAGGAAAACTCTGTTTTGCAAAGTATTGAAACGCATGTCGTGAAGCTCTGTGAAGAAGCAGCTTGCTTGCGAAAGGACTCTTGCGGCCGAGCAGTGCTCGCGTTCCCGAGATTCGCCGACGGGATTCGCGGCAAAAAACAATGGGGAGCGATGGCTGGCTTTCTCCTGTTGGCTGTGACGGCATCTTTGGCTTCGCCGCAAACTCCAGTAGCAGCGGATTCGGCAGCAAATTCAATGGCAAACTCGACACCAAGGGCTTCTGAGTTGATCACTGCCGCGGAGTTTGCGGACTTGCAACGCCGTGCGGCATCCGGCAATGTGGCTGCGGAAGCGAAGCTTGGGTCGGTGTATATCAGCGGCGCGCCGGGACAAGCTCCGAATCCCGCGCTGGGATTTCCGTGGCTGCGTAAGGCGGCAGAAGGGCATGATGTCCGTGCGCAGTTCCTGCTCGGCGCGATGTATGCGCAGGGTATTGGAACGACGCAAGACTACGCCATGGCGGTGAAGTGGTTCACGGTGTGTGCGGAACGCGATGACGTGGCGTGCGCGCTCGACCTCGGTTTGTTATACGGCCGCGGCTCCGGGGTGACGCGGGACTACGCGACGGCGGTGAAGTGGTACCAGGCCGCGGCCGCGCACGGTCAGCGCGATGCCGAAAAGCTGCTGGCGTTCCACTATGAGCAGGGTCTTGGAGTGGAGAAGAACGAGACTCTCGCGTCGGAGTATTGGGAGAAAGCAGCAGCGCAGGGCGACGCGCCGGCACAGTTCGCGATCGCCAAGCGCTACCTCGTAGGCCAGGGCGTGCCCGCCAATCCAGCCAAGGCGGTGGAGTGGATGCGGAAGGCAGCGGACCAGGGACAGGTGGATGCACAGTACGGCCTTGCCATTCTGTTGCTGCAGGGTGATGGAGTAACCGCTGACCCGGCGACGGCGCTGAAGCTGCTGCGTGATGCCGCCATGCAGAACAATGGGCCGGCGCAGTTGGAGTTGGGTACGCTGTACCTGCAGCAGGACGTAGTGGCGCGAAATCCGAAAGAGGCTTTGAAGTGGCTGCAACAGGCGGCGAGGAACAAGGTCGTTGCGGCGGAGTATCGTCTCGGCATTCTGCTGCGAGACGGCGATGACGGCGTCGAAAAGAACGAGGCTCAGTCCGAACGCTGGTTGCAGGCAGCGGCGGCCGCTGGGAGTGCCGAAGCAAGGACGGCATTGGAGCAGGCGAATACCGGCGCGTCCACTCCTTCTGCAACTTCTCCCGCGACCCAGGGACCGCGATGAAATTAGACCGTCGTCACTTCCTCACGGGAGCATGCGCCGGCATGGTATCGCCCTATCTGTCGGCGATGATTCCGGGCACTGGCCCTTCGCCGCTGTTCCGGAGCGTTCCTGCGGGGCAGAGCGGCATTGCCTGGGTACACGACAACGGAAAAAGCACAATGCGCTGGCTGCCGGAGAGTATGTGTTCCGGCTGCGCGTTTTTCGACTACGACAACGACGGCTGGATGGATATCTTCCTCGTCAACACCGGCCCTAGTGATTTTTATAAACCGGCGAAACCGACGCGCTGCGCTCTCTATAAAAACAATCGCGATGGCACCTTCACCGATGTCACCGAGAAGGCGGGTCTCGAAGGGAATGTCTGGGGTGAGGGCGTGGCCATTGGCGATTACGATGGGGATGGATGGTCCGACCTCTACCTGACTGCCTACGGCGCGAATAAGCTGTATCGGAACAATCGTGATGGTACGTTTACGGATGTGACAAAACGGGCTGGTGTTGCGGCGAGTGGTTGGACCACTTCGGCGGTATGGTTCGATTATGACAATGACGGAAGGCTGGATCTGTTCGTCTGCAGCTTTGTGGAATACTCGCGGGATGTTAAAGCCGGTTGCGGAAACAATGCGCTGGGTGTGCGCTACTATTGCACTCCCCGCATCTTTTCGCCGCGGCCAAGTCTGCTGTTTCACAACAATGGCGATGGCACGTTCACGGAGGTGGGGCATAACACGGCGATTGGGGAAAACCCGACCAAGGCCCATGGCGTGGTTGCGGCGGACCTGAATGGCGATGGCAGGATGGACCTGTTCGTTGCGAACGATACTTCGGCAAACTACCTCTTCATGAATCGCGGGAATGGCAAGTGGGAGGAGATCGGATTCAACGCAGGCGTTTCTTTCGGAGAGAGTGGAAACGCGCGTTCCGGCATGGGAGTGGATGCGGCCGACTACGATAATGACGGCAAAATCGATCTGTTTGTCGCGAACATCGACCGCGAACGGTTCTCGCTGTATCACAATGACGGCAACGAGACGTACACGGACGTTGCGGCGAAGACGGGCATTGGGCTTGCCACGGCCGACCTGAGCGGTTGGGGGCTCAAATTCTTCGATTATGACAATGACGGCAACCTGGACCTCATCTTGTCGAATGGGCATCCGGATGACATGGTGGGGGAGTATTCGCCCAATGTCACCTGGAAGGAGCCGCTGCTGTTGTTTCGCGGAGATGGCAAGGGCGGCTTTGAGAACGTGAGCAAGCAGGCGGCACCGGAGTTTGCCATGCATTGGGGGGCGCGCGGGCTGGCGCTTGGGGATTTTAATAATGACGGCGGCGTGGATGTCTTGATCAACAATAATGGCGGCGCGCCACTGCTGCTCGAAAACCTTGCGGGAAAGAAGAACCACTGGCTGGGACTGAAGCTGGTCGGCACCGAGGCAAATATCGATGCGGTTGGCGCGACGGTGTCCTGGAGCTTCGCGGGTGTGACACGCACACGGCAGAAGGTAGGCGGGGGCAGTTATCTGTCCTCGCACGATCCGCGGATGGTGCTTGGGATTGGGCAGGCGGCGAAGATCGACTCGGTCGAGATCAAATGGCCTCTACCGTCAGGCAAGGTCGAGAGATTTAACAAGCTGCCGATCAATCGCTACCTCACGATCGTCGAAGGGAAGGGGATTCAGGAGTGAATGGCGAGCGAGCTGAATGCGGCGGCGATATCTCATGCTCCTTCCTGCTGCGCGCAGCCTGGATAGACAGACCTGAATGGCGCTGACTTTTACTCTATCGACTCGAAGGCGTTATGCCGTATTGCCAGGCGTTCTGCTGGTAGTGATGGGCGCGTTCGCGGGGTTGTATGGCGGAGGTGAGCCCGTCGTCAGGGCTTCAGAGCAGGCGGCGGGTTCCGCGCTGCATACTCCGCCGCCGACGTCGGCCTATGCGGGTGATAAGGCATGTCTTGCGTGCCACAAACAGATCTCCGAAAGCTACATGCACACGGCCCATCACTTTTCGTCGCAGGCTCCATCCGCTGAGTCGATTCGAGGTGATTTCAGTGCGGGGAAGAATGTGCTGAAGACCGCCAACGTTCGGCTGACGTTCGAGATGTCGAAGACGCCGGAGGGCAGCTTTACCGAGACGGCCAATTACTTGACACACGCAGGCACGCTGCAGACGCTGACGCAGCCAATCGATATCGTGACCGGCTCCGGGCGAAAGGGGCAGACGTATCTTTACTGGGCAGGCGATCTGCTGTTCGAGTTGCCGGTCTCGTATTGGACCGCCAGCCGCGCATGGATCAATAGCCCAGGCTATCAGGATGGGACGGCGCACTTCGACCGCGTGATTGCCCCGCAGTGTTTGGAGTGCCATGCTTCTTACTTTTCGCCGGAGGCTCCGCCGGTCAATCGATTCGACAGAACGCAGGTGGTGCTGGGCATCGGGTGCGAGCGATGTCATGGTCCGGGCGCAGAGCATGTGCGGCGCGAGCAGCAGAGTCCGCGGCCGCATACCGGGTCTGCGGCAGAGGCGATCATTAACCCGGCCCGGCTTGCTCGCGAGAGGCAGATCGACGTCTGCGCGCTGTGCCATGCGGGAGCGGGCGAGGCGCTGGCGCCGGCGCTTTCCTTTCAACCGGGCGATGTGCTGGCGGACTACGTGAGGTCGCCCGCCCTGGTTCCGGATGCGCCGTTGGATGTGCATACGAATCAGGTGCAGTTACTGCGGGATAGCAAGTGTTTCCAGTCGAGCGGCATGACCTGTTCGACTTGCCATGACACCCATACGCAGCAGCGGGATACGGCGGCGCTCTCCTCGAAGTGTCTTGGATGTCATGCGCCGAAGGCCTGTCCCAAGGACAAGACGCTGCATGCGGCGATCAAGACGCGCTGCGTGGAATGTCATATGCCTTTGCAGCAGTCGAGTACGCTCTTCTCCGACAACTCGGGGGAGCATCTTGCGCCGATGATTCGCACTCACCGCATTGCGATCTATCCGGAGGCTGCAAAATAGAGTCAAGGAAGGTCTAATTAAGCCTGCCGAACATTCCGTCAGGGGCTAAATCCTCATTCCTTTGATGATCTTACGGTGCGGCTGAAGCAGCGCCCTTCTAGGGCGGATTTGCTGTTGGTGTGGAGGAAGACAACCGCAGATTCCCTTCGGGAATGACAAACAAAGGACATGGTAGGCTCTACGCCAATTGCTACTTGCTCTAGTCTAGAGCGGATTTGCTGTTGGTGTGGAGGAAGACAACCGCAGATTCCCTTCGGGAATGACAAACAAAGGACATGGTAGGCTCTACGCCAACTGCTACTTGCTCTAGTCTAGAGCGGATTTGCTGTTGGTGTGGAGGAAGACAACCGCAGATTCCTTCGGGAATGACAAACACAGGGCAACGCAGGCTCTACGCCAATTGCTACTTTGCTCTAGTCTAGAGCGGATTTGCTGTTGGTGTGGAGGAAGACAACCGCAGATTCCTTCGGGAATGACAAACACAGGGCAACGCAGGCTCTACGCCAATTGCTACTTTGCTCTAGTCTAGAGCGGATTTGCTGTTGGTGTGGAGGAAGACAACCGCAGATTCCCTTCGGGAATGACAAACAAGGACATGGTAGGCTCTACGCCAACTGCTACTTGCTCTAGTCTAGAGCGGATTTGCTGTTGGTGTGGAGGAAGACAACCGCAGATTCCCTTCGGGAATGACAAATACAGGGCAACGCAGGCTCTACGCCAATTGCTACTTGCTCTAGTCTAGAGCGGATTTGCTGTTGGTGTGGAGGAAGACAACCGCAGATTCCCTTCGGGAATGACAAACAAAGGACATGGTAGGCTCAACGCCAATTGCTACTTGCTCTAAGGCCGAGACCTAAGCAGAGGTTCGTCAAGGAGTCTGCGCGCCGATATTCTGCTTAACGCGGGCCGAGGACTTCAACTCGACGGGAACGCCTTGCATCAGGTATCGGCGCAGCGTCGAAGGATCGCCCCAGTTGATGTTCCAGCCATGGTCGATCGCAACCAGAATGTACTGGCCGGGAATGACGTCTTCGAGGTCGAAGCTGCCATCGGTGTTCGTCTGGTCGCGGCGCAGCACCGTGATCGAGCCGGTTTCTTCAATCGTGATCGGGACCAGCAGAACCATGGCGCCGACCGCGGGCTGGCCTTGCAGGGTAGCCATGCCGCTTATGCTTGCTCGTCCGCTCGCGAGATGGATCAGAAGCGTGGAGTCGCCCGCCGCAACCGTCACAGTACGCCCTGCGACTTCCGCACCCTTGGCGCTGAGGCCGGTAAGAAAGAGATCCGGGTTTCCTTGCAGGACGACCTCATAACGTCCTGGCGGGACCTCTATTGTGCGCTCGCCGCCAGTGTCTCTCGATATCTCGTGTCGGCCTGCGTTGCTGGATGCGCTATTGTTGCTGAGTCCGCCATACATACGTCCGTCGAAGCGGCCACCCGAAGAGAACCTGGCGCGGTTGGCGAGGTCGATCAGATTGACCTGAACCTGTCCCCCGCGCTGCAATCCCGGCTCAGGGTTCACGTCGTCCGCGCCGTCGAAATGGAGTGTGATCCTGGCCTCATCGTGCGCTGGGCCATTCAGGTCGATGGTGCGCGCCGAGTTTGCCGTGACATCGACCAGAGTGGAATGCCCGTCCTGGTCCTGCCCCCTGAGGCTGATCTCATACCTGCCCGGCGTGAGGCCGCCAATATCGATCTGGCCTTGCATGTCGGTCTGCACTGTCGCCGGAACGAAGGACCTGCCCGCATCCGGAGAGACGCGCTCGACCATAGGAAAGCCCGACGCGACATTGCCTGTCGTATTGCTGCCGGGTGGAGGCATGATCTTCAGATGAATGGACGGGATCGGCGCCAGGTGAAAGTCAGCCTCGCGCGTATCCCCGGCATGCATCTGCAAGGTTTCAGCCTGTTCCGGATCGTCGACGCCGGGAAACCAGGTGACCGGATAGGCAAAGTCGAGCGAGGGATCGGGCACGGCCGCATTCTCCGGCGTCCCTCTGGGCTGCGACATGGAGGCGTACCAGGGCCGGGCCTGCACGCGCACGCGATAGCTGCCCGGATTCAGGTTGTCGAACTCATACCTTCCTCGATCATCGGTTTGAGCGAAGCCCCGGGTCTCGCCAATGGCCTGAGGTCCTCCGGGAGTTGGGGGTGGCACAAGTTGAAGGGATACCTGCGCATCGCGCACCGCTTCGCCGGCCTCATCGACCACCATACCTGCGATGCTGGCCTCTGGACTGAGCCGAAAGCGAAGCTCCGCCGATGGCGAGGCTGCGGTCAGCACCACCGCCGACCAGAAGTTCTCGTGCTCCTCATACGCCTGCGTCACAAACCCGCGGGCGCTTGCGGTCAATCGCCACATCCCGGCGGAGGGAACGGATATCGAAAAACGGCCATGTTCATCGGAATCGAATACGCCCACCGGGGAAGGGAGCTGACGGCGATTGAGCGCTCCCTGAACGGTGAGCGACGGTGTGAGGTGGCAGTGCGGGACCGGGCTGCCGCCAAGCGCGTTGACGACGATGCCGCGAATCTCATACTGGATCGCGGTATGATTGGTCTTTGTGTCGGGCTTGGATTCGGACTGGGATCTGGCCTGAGCGAACGCACGCGGTCCGGCGAGGCACGCCAGCAAGGCGATCGCCGCGAAGGACAGCCTGTGATGCGCCCTCACGGAGCCATCTCCGATACCGGAACCGCATCGAGATTGAGCGTAGCCTTGTCTCCAGCACTCACTGAGACCGCGTGCAAGTGGCTGGTAAACGGCGCCAAGCTCCCGCTATCTCGATAGTCCGCCCCATGGCGCCTCTCGAAGGCCAGGGCGCGGTAGCTTCCCGGCGGCAGGGAGGCGAAGCTGTAACTGCCCTCCGCGCTGCTTCTCGTGCTGATCACAGACTGCGCACCGGGAGTGGCCGGCACCAGATAGATCCAGCAGGCCGCCGGTTCACCGTTCAACGTCACCACGCCTTGCAGGCCGCCCGTCTGGTTGCTCAGCATGACCCGTATCGGCGAACCCGAAGCCCCGGGCGCAACCGTCAACTCCTGCTGGAGCAGGTCGGAGTCTCCATAGGTCGCAGCTTTCACATACCACCCGCCGATGCTCCGCGCCTGCAGCCGATAGCTTCCCGCAGGCACGGTGAAGGCGTATCTGCCGTCAGCCGCTTGTAGCCGCACCGTGGCATTGCCTCGCTCCGAACCGGCATCATCGCTCTGCAGGGTCAACCCAAATTGGGTCAGATTGGATGGCGGGTTGCCGGAGGTGACGCCTCCATCCACAACCATCTCCACGGGGATGGACGGCACCTGGGAGAACTGCAGGACCACGCCGGCGATGTCGTGATCCGGAACCGTCACCGTGGTCTCGGCTTCTTCGCTTCCTTCGCCAGTATTGGTCCTGGCGGTGAGCGCATAGGTGCCCTGGGGAAGCTCGAGCTTCATTCCGCCGGACTCGCTGTCGCGCATGGCGTTGGTCTGCAACTGGCTGCCGCTGCTGGAGCGGGCGGTAATCCGCGCAAATCCGGGCTCGGCCGAAGAGCCTCGCAGGATGACCGTCACCCCATGCGTGCGGCCCATGGCTGGCCGGAGTTCAAAGTGCTGCTCCTCGCCGCTGCTTACCCGGATGATCTGTGATGTATTGGTTGAGCTATCAGCAGGAACTGTAAGAGGTAAAACGGCTTCTCCCGTCGCGCTGTTCCGCGCCACATAGTGGGTTTCGAGCCGGTATGCTCCGCTGGGAACCGGCAAGCGAAAGTTGCCGTGGCCGTCAGTTGCCGCTTGCGCCACCCCGATCCACCTTCGCCCTGCGTCCTCGAAGACCTCCCGCAGCGCTGTTACCGGGATTCGGGCCAGCGGACTGCCGTCGGCCCCGAGGACGGTTCCGGTCAACAGGGCCTCGGGATAGAGCCGCAACTCCAGCGGTGTCCCCAGTTGCGCGCCCAGGAGAAAGACGTTGCCGGGGTCGCCGTACTCGGTGGTAAAGAAGAAGCCGGGCTTGGTGACCAGGAGATTGACGGTGCTGTCGGTATTCTGCTCGAAGCGGAACTTCCCTTCGTGGTCGGTCAACATCGCCCTGGTGTTCATTCGCACGAGCGCGCGGGGGATCGGCAGACCCGTACTCGCATTGATGACTTGACCATAGACCGTTGACGGAGTGCTTGAGGGTGCGATTGGAGTTCCCGAACCTGAGCTGCCGCTAACTTGCGCCAGCGCCGCTCCCGCACAGGCTATCGAACTCAGGATCAAACCAACAGACCGGAGGCGCCTCAAGAACCGGATTAGAGACACGAAGGACACCTCGCAGAGTGACATGCCGTAAGACGGCTAGCTCTCCATATTAGTGAGACACGGGCGTTGTCGTCGAACCTGCCTGGAAGCTATCAAAAGACTGAGACTCAGCACCGATTTGCACCGATGACACCGATTAATAACATGCACGAGCAACGACGAAATACAGAGGTCCTTTCCCTTTACTGCGTTCGAGGGTCGAGGAGGACGGCGAAGACAAAGCACGGCAAAAATAAATCTTAAGGCGGCTGAGCGACTGGTGGTATCTTGGCGGGAACTTTCGGAGTTTTGGTTTCGTAGCAGGAATTACTGCGGGCCTGGAGAACGGTGAGATTGCGGGAAGGAGAGAGGCGATGAGCGAGGTGAGAGTGCTGGTTGGGACGCGGAAGGGCGCGTTTGTGATGACGTCGGATGGCAAGCGGAAGAAGTGGGAGATCTCAGGGCCGCACTTTGCGGGATGGGAGATCTATCACCTGAAGGGATCGCCGGTGGACCCAGACCGGCTGTATTGTTCGCAGTCGAGCGGGTGGTTTGGGCAGGTGATTCAGCGGTCGAATGATGGCGGCAAGACGTGGAAGCAGATGGGGAACAAGTTTGCGTATGATGGCGTTCCGGGGACGCACCAGTGGTATGACGGGACGGCGCATCCTTGGGAGTTCAAGCGGGTGTGGCACCTGGAGCCTTCGCTGACCAAGGTGGATGAGGTGTATGCCGGGGTGGAGGATGCGGCGCTGTTCCGGTCGGCCGATGGCGGGCGGAACTGGGAGGAGCTTTCGGGGCTGCGCGGGCATGGGTCGGGGCCGCACTGGCAGCCGGGGGCAGGTGGGATGTGCCTGCATACGATCATCCTCGATCCCAAGGACCCGGAGCGGATGTATATTGCGATTTCGGCGGCGGGGGCGTTTCGGACTGATGATGGAGGGAAGAGCTGGCGGCCGATTAATAAGGGGCTGCGGTCGGAGTTTATCCCCGATCCTACGGCGGAGGTGGGGCATTGCGTACACCATATTGCGATGCATCCGGCGCGGCCTGGGGTGTTGTTCATGCAGAAGCACTGGGATGTGATGCGGTCGGATGATGCGGGCGATAACTGGCGGGAGGTGAGCGGGAATCTGCCGACGGACTTTGGATTTGCGATCGATGTGCATGCGCATGAGCCGGAGACGATCTTTGTGGCGCCGATCAAGAGCGATTCGGAGCACTTTCCGCTGGATGGCAAGCTGGCGGTGTATCGCAGCCGGACGGGAGGCGATGAGTGGGAGGCGATGACGAAGGGGCTGCCGCAGAAGGACTGCTATGTGAATGTGCTGCGGGATGCGATGGCGGTGGATACGCTTGAAACGTGCGGGGTTTATTTTGGGACGACGGGAGGGCAGGTGTATTGCTCGCCGGATGCGGGGGAGAGCTGGGAGGCGATTGTGCGGGATTTGCCGGCGGTGCTGTCGGTGGAGGTGCAGACGTTATCGTGACACAGAGCATGGTGCGTGTGGAGTTGCCGGCTCATCTGCGGACGCTGGCCGGGGTGAAGGGCGAGGTGCGGCTGGAGGTGGCGGGTGCGGTGACGGTGCGGGCGGTGATGGAGGCGCTGGAGGTGGCGTATCCCACGCTGCGGGGGACGATTCGGGAGCATGGGACGCTGCGGCGGCGGGCGTTTCTGCGGTTTTTTGCCTGCGAGGAGGATTGGTCGCAGGAGCCGGTGGATGCCCTGTTGCCGGAGGCGGTGGCGATGGGGAGAGAGCCGCTGCTGGTGATTGGGGCTGTGGCGGGAGGGTGAGGTCAAGTCTCGCAGGAGGCCAGCGGCCGAGACAAATGGGCGGGGCTTGTGGGGAACAGGGGAATTTTATAGGGATGCGAAGGCAAGCCGGACAGGCCATTGGTTGGACCACTTGCCTGTGGAAATTTCAGAACTTCGGGTTTTGTGGTGAGTTGTGGTGAATTTCAGGTTTTCCTAGCTGCGGTATCGGTTTTTGAGGTGTTTTGTTCGGGGTTTGGCGGGCCGCTTTGAGATAGAAACTGGTGCGCAAATCATGGTTGTTAGTGTGGCTGAGAGCGCATTTTTTAGGATGTCTGGAGGCAATGTTTAAAGGATGTGATGGAACTGAACATCTGAAGCCGCGCCCCCCGGGTAATCGCATTTCAGAACACCTCCCAAAGCCTGATTCGGCAACTGGCAACTGTCGTCCCAACCGGCGCGTTTGAACTTTCTCTTCTCCACAGAGTATTTGCTGGGCAGGATGAGGTTCGGGTGGCTCTGCGTTTCTCCTTCGGGAGTTGCATCTTGCGCCAAGATAATGAGTTTTTCGCCGTTTTCACTCTGATGTAACCTTCCTGTAACAATGCCCCCGCACACTCAAAGGTGTCGGTCGCATTCCAGAAGAGCCGGCCAGAATTGAGGATTTCGAGTGAATCTTAGAATTACCGCCGTTTTGTTGATGGCGCTATGCGTCACTGGCTGCAAAAGCAATCCTCCTGGTGAAGCATCGTCGGGCGCGACCGGAAACCTCGACCTTAACGGCGCCGGAGCGACGTTTCCTTATCCCATTTACTCCAAGTGGTTCAGCGAATACAACCAGCTTCATCCGGATATAAAGATCAACTATCAGTCGATCGGCTCGGGCGGCGGTATCCGCCAGGTGACCGAAGGCACGGTGGACTTTGGCGCGAGCGACGGACCGATGTCGGACGAGCAGCTTGCGGCGGCCAAGGTCAAGGTGATGCATATTCCGACGGTGCTCGGCGCGGTGGTCCCGGTTTATAACGTTCCGGGTATCAGCAAAGACCTGAACTTCTCTCCCGACGTGATCGCGGGTATCTACCTTGGCAAGATCACAAAGTGGAACGATGGCCGCATCGCCAAGGACAATCCCGGCGTCAAGCTGCCGAACAATACGATTCTTCCGGTCTATCGTTCCGACGGCAGCGGCACGACGTATATCTTCACGGACTTTTTGTCCAAGGTAAGCCCGGACTGGAAGAGCAAGGTAGGCAAGGGCACGTCTGTGAAGTGGGCAAATGTGGGTGTTGGGCAGAAGGGCAATGAAGGCGTTGCCGGGATGGTCCGCCAGTCGCCGTACTCGTTCGGCTATGTCGAGTTGATCTACGCAGTCCAGAACAAGATGCCCTACGGTTTGGTGAAGAACGCCGCCGGGAAGTTCATCAAGGCAAGTACGGACGGCGTTACTGACGCCGCGGCCGCAGCGGCGAGCACGATGCCGGCCGACTATCGCGTCTCGATCACGAATGCGCCTGGGGACACTTCCTACCCGATATCGAGCTTCACCTGGCTGCTGATTCCAACCCAGTCTACGAATCCCGCCAAGACGAAGGCCCTTGTCGGCTTCCTCAACTGGATGCTCGATCACGGAGAGTCCGAAGCCTCGGCCATGACCTATGCGCCGCTGCCCAAGCCGGTGCAGGACATGGTTCGCAAGAGCATCGCGAATATCAAGTAGCTCGCCACCGCACGGTCTTTGAAACTTGGGGCCGTGCGGTTTCTTCTCTCTGCCTGACGAACAATGCCGGGGCCGATACAATCACCTAGAGTGATTCCACGGTGAGTGTCCCGGCAGAAAGAAACGCAGATCCCCTTCGGGGATGACAACAAAGAAAAACAGGGGCCAACAGCGGGGTACAGCATGATTGAATTTGCTCTAGAGCGGTGTCTCAAGAGTTCATCGCATAAAGAAGCATGTCTCGAATGACCGGCTTCTGGTATCGGACGGGAGAGAACAAGCAACCACAAGAACAAAGACAGGGGTTCTTCTTTTCGCTCAGAATGACGACGTAAAAACAAACAACGAAAGCTGCAACAATCATTATGTCAATCACTTTTGAGACATGACACTAGAGTCAAACTGACAGGAACAGGATTGTGTCCTCTACCCGCATGACGACCGAACGAAATTCCGGGGCTACGCCACCCATTCCATCGCTCCTTAATCGGCCCCCGGTATTCGCGGCGAACCCTGCGCCAGCCCCGGAAGCCGGGCCGCAGTCGGCCATTCGCGACTTTCTGAGCAAGCGTGGCAGCGGACGTTTTGCCGATAACAGCTTTGCGGCGATCATGCTTCTCTGCGCATGCAGCATCTTCGTGATCGTCCTGTTCATCCTTGCCATCCTTATCCTTCATTCGCGGCTCAGCCTGGTTCAGTTTGGCTGGAAGTTTTTTACGCGGCAGGCGTGGGACCCGGTCTCTGGAGACTTTGGCGCACTGCCGTTTATCTATGGCACGCTTGCGACGTCGCTGCTTGCGCTTCTGATGGCGGTCCCGCTGGCTCTCGGAGTCGCCGTGTTCCTGACCGAGCTGTGCCCCCGTCCGCTGCGCGCGCCCATCTCGTTCCTGACGGAGTTGCTTGCCGCGATCCCCAGCGTGGTGTATGGCCTTTGGGCGGTCTTTGTGCTGGTCCCGCTGATGCGCGATGTCATCGGCCCGTTCCTGCAAACGACGCTAGGATGGACTGGATTTTTTGCAGGGCCAAACTTCGGGGTGGGACTTCTGACGGCGAGCATCATTCTGGCGATCATGATTCTGCCGATTATCTCCTCGCTGACCCGCGACATTATGAACGCAGTTCCCAACAGCCAGCGCGAGGCTGTTCTGGCGCTGGGCGCAACTCGGTGGGAGATGATTCGCATCGGGGTGTTGCGCAACTCGCGCATCGGAATCGTGGGCGCGGTGATGCTGGGCCTGGGGCGCGCGTTAGGGGAGACGATGGCGGTGACGATGGTCATCGGCAACCACCCGGATATCGCGAAATCGCTCTTCGCCCCTGGCTACACGCTTGCCAGCGTGATTGCCAACGAGTTCTCCGAGGCGACCGGCAACCTCTATCTCAGCGCGCTCATCGAGATCGGGCTCGCGCTCTTCCTCGTCACCATCGTCGTCAACACCATCGCCCGTCTGATGGTGTGGGCTGTGACACGCAACGCCCCAGCGCGGGTGCACTGATATGGGCACGCAACCTTTCGGCAACCAGCCGCGGCCGATGGACTTCCAGACGAGATCCATGCGCCTCAACACTGCCAGGCGCAACGCAACCAATCACTTCGTCACGGGGCTGTCGGTCCTCGCGACGGTCCTGGTTATTCTTCCGCTTGTCGCGATCCTGTTCTACCTGGTCGTCAAGGGTGCGAGTTCGCTCAATCTTGCTTTCTTCACCCATGCTCCCGCGCCGGTGGGCCAGAACGGCGGCGGCATGGCGAACTCGATCGTCGGGTCCGGCATCATCCTGCTGCTGGCCAGCCTGATGGGCATTCCCATCGGTATCGCTGCCGGGGTTTATCTTGCGGAGTTCGGCCGCGGCAAGCCTTTCGCTACGGCTGTCCGCTTTACCGCGGATGTGCTGAACGGCGTTCCCTCGATCGTGATGGGCATCTCGGTCTATTCGCTGATCGTCATCCAGCAGGAGCATTTTTCCGCGCTTGCCGGAGGCGTTGCGCTGGCCATCATGATGGTGCCGACGATCACACGCACGACGGAAGAGATGCTGGCCACGGTCCCGCATGCGATTCGAGAAGCCGCGCTGGGACTGGGCGTGCCCAAGTGGCGCACAGCCATCTCCGTCAGTCTGCGCACGGCCTCGCCTGGCATTATCACCGGATGCATGCTTGCGTTTGCCCGTGTCGCCGGTGAAACCGCGCCTCTCCTGTTTACTGCGTTCGGCAATCAGTTCTGGAGCGTACGGCTGAACGAGCCCATCGCCGCGCTGCCGCTTCAAATCTACGTTTATGCCATTTCGCCTTATGACGAGTGGCACCGGCTGGCATGGGCCGGGTCGCTGGTCCTCATCGTGCTGATCATGGTGTCGGTCACGCTGGTCCGCATCTTCGCGAACCGCGGCGTGCTCAAAGGGGGAAGTTAGTGGGAGTCGACATCTTAGTTGAGGACTTGAACGCCTGGTATGGTTCCACCCATACGTTGCAGGACATTAACCTGCATATTCCGGCGAACCACGCCACGGCGCTGATCGGGCCCTCGGGATGCGGCAAGTCCACGTTTGTCCGGTGCCTCAACCGGATGCACGAGACCAACCCCATCGCGCGCGCGACAGGCACCGTCAAGATGGGCGAGATCGACGTCTACAAGGATGCGTCGCCGGTCGAGATTCGCCGCCGGGTCGGAATGGTCTTTCAGCGGCCGAACCCTTTCCCGACGATGTCGATCTACGACAATGTGATCAGCGGCTTGAAGCTGAACGGATTTCGCAACCGCGTCATTCTGGATGAGACGGTGGAGCGCTCGCTGAAACAGGCCGCACTATGGGAAGAGGTCAAGGACGACCTGAAGAAGAAGTCCGGCGCATCGCTCTCGGGCGGGCAGCAGCAGCGTATGTGCATTGCCCGCGCCCTGGCCGTCGATCCTGAGGTGCTCCTGATGGATGAGCCTGCCTCCGCGCTCGATCCGGTTTCGACCTCGAAGATCGAAGACCTTATCTTCCAGCTCAAGAGCCAGTACACCATCGTCATTGTGACTCACAATATGCAGCAGGCCGCGCGTGTCGCGGAAAACACCGGGTTCTTCCTGAACGGTAGAATGGTCGAGTTCGATTCGACGCACAAGATCTTTACCAATCCGCGCGACAAGCGGACGGAAGACTACATCACCGGGAGGTTTGGTTGATGCGAGTGAAATTCCATCAGAGCCTCGACGACCTGAAGGAGAAGCTGCTGGTCATGGCAGGCATGGCGGAGCAGGCGATCCAGCGCTCTATCGAAGCGTACCGCACGCGCGACCTCAGTATCTGCGAACTCGTCTTCCGCGCCGAGCCATCGATCAATCGTCTGGAACGCGAGATCGACCAGATGGCGCTCGACCTGCTAGCGATGGAGCAGCCTATGGCCATCGATCTCCGTTTCATTCTTTCTGTTATCCGCATCAATGCCGACCTCGAGCGCGTCGGCGACCAGGCCGTCAACATCGCGATCCGGGTTCGCGAGATGGGAGCCTTCGCCAACATCGACCTTCCCGTCGACATTCCCAAACTGGCTTCGCTCTCTTCCGCCATGGTGAGGAAGGCGCTGCAGGCCTTTATTGAAGGCGATGCGGAACTGGCGCAATCGGTCCTGCTGCTCGATGATCAAGTGGATGAGATGAACGACGCCGCGTTCTACGCGCTTAGCTCGCTGATCAGAGAGAAGCCCGAACTGACCCCGCAGTCGCTCAACGCGCTCATCATCGCGCGGAACCTGGAACGCGTTGGCGACCACGCCACCAATATCGCGGAAGACGTTATCTTCTGGGTGCGGGGCGCGGACGTGCGCCACAACAGCACCGGCGCCGCTTGAATCTTTCGCAAGACTAGAGGCGCGACCGCGGATTTGCACGGATGAGACGGACTTAAGAACGGGTAAAGGCAGGGCAACGACGAAATGCGGGGATCCTTTCCCTTCGCTGCGCTTTAGGGTGAGGATGACGGCGAAGAACAAACAACAGTAAAGATGATGCTCAGGGTTTATAGCGATTCCACGGTGAGTGTATCCCGGCAGAAGGAAACGCAGATCCCCTTCGGGGATGACAACAAGAAAAACAGGGGCAACAGCGGGGTACAGCATGATTGACTTTGCTCTAGACAGCTTCTAAGACGGCTGGCTGCGTTTCGCGGACCCTCTCTGCTGGCTTAGAATAAGAGTGTGATTGAACATAGTCTTGATTCCTCTGCACCGATCGTTGACCTTCGCCCCATTCGCCGCGCTTTGCTCTCTGTCACCGATAAGACCGGGCTGGTTGAGTTCGCCCGCGTTCTCGCCCGCTTTGGCGTCGACCTGGTTTCGACAGGCGGAACCTGCCGCGCTCTTCGCGAGGCTGGACTGCCGGTGCGTGATATCAGCGACCTTACGGGATTTCCCGAGATGCTCGACGGGCGTGTGAAGACGCTGCACCCGAAGGTTCACGGCGGCATTCTGCACATTCGCGACAACGCCGAGCACATGGCGTCGGTCCGGGAGCACGAGATTGAGCCCATCGATATGGTCGTGGTCAACCTGTATGCCTTTGAAAAGACGTCGCAGCGTCCCGGTGTGGCCTTCGCGGAGGTGATCGAGACTATCGATATTGGCGGACCGTCGATGGTGCGTTCGGCAGCCAAGAACTTCTCCGATGTGGCTATTGTGACCTCGGCCTCGGACTATGCTGTGCTGGGGGAAGAGATGGCTGCCAATTCAGGGAGTCTGAGCCGGGCGACGCGCTGGCGGCTGGCCAAGGCGGCCTTCGCGGTGACCGCAGCCTACGATGCGGGGATCGCCTCGGCGCTTGAGACTATCGAGACGCCGTCCGGCAAAGCGGTCTTTCAGCAGGAGCTGCCGCGGACGGTTCGGGTGATTGATCCGCTGGCGAAGACGCTGCGCTATGGCGAGAATCCTCATCAGAGAGCGGCGCTTTATACCGACGGCAGCGGCAAAGGCGTCGCGAATGCCAAGCAACTGCAAGGCAAAGAGCTGAGCTACAACAACATCGTCGATCTGGACGCCTGCTGGGAGCTGGTCAGCGAGTTCGAGGAACCGGCGGTCGTCATCATCAAGCACACCAACCCCTGCGGCGCGTCGACCGGCGCCACCGTGCTTGAGGCCTATCGGCGTGCGCTTGAGGCCGATCCGGTCTCGGCGTTTGGCGGGGTCATCGGCGTGAACCGCGAGATCGACGCTGCAGCCGCGGAAGAGATCGCGAAGTTGTTCGTTGAGGCGATTGTGGCGCCGTCGTTCAGCGGCGAGGCTTTAGAGCGGTTCTCCGCGAAGAAGAACCTGCGCCTCATCGAGATTGTCCCGGCCGAGACGCCGCGCGTGCTGAAGCAGGTTTCGGGCGGACTGCTGGTGCAGGATGCCGACCGGCTGCGCCTTACCGAGGCCGAGCTCAAGATCGTGACCAAACGCCAGCCGACGGCGGAGGAGCTGTGCGCCCTGCTCTTTTCCTGGCATGTTTGCAAGCACGTGAAGTCGAATGCGATCGTCTACGCCCGGTCCTCCGACGGGCACGGCCAGACCGTGGGTATCGGGGCGGGACAGATGAGCCGGGTGGACGCCGCCCGGTTCGGCGCGATGAAGGCCATTCTGCCGCTGAAAGGAACAGTTGCCGCGTCCGACGCTTTCTTCCCCTTTCCGGACGGACTGGAGACGATTGCCCAGGCTGGCGCTACCGCCGTGATCCAGCCTGGCGGCTCAGTTCGGGACTCTGAAGTGATTGAAGCTGCTGACCGGCTCGGGGTTGCGATGGCATTGACCGGGGTGCGGCACTTCCGTCACGGATAATGCTTCGATTCCGGCCAATGCCGGATATAATCACCGCCAACGGTCTCGTCTATGGTCTGTTCCGGGGCCCTGCATCCAATCCGCGGGCGTCTTCGTCTAAATAATTGATTCGCTGTACTTGATGTGTTGGCCTCGATTCCGTTGGCACAGGAAATTACCTCTCATGACTCTGCTCTTACGTGCCTCGTCTCTTCGCCACTTCCGCTTAATACCGGCAGTCGCGTTATTGTTTGCGGCCCATACGATGGTCGCCCAGGCCCCGGCCGCCGCCGCAAAGACTCCCGCCGCTGCGGCTGCAACGCCGGACCGCGCCTCGTCCTACTACCACTATGGCCTGGCCCGGCTCTATGAAAATATGGCGGTCAACGCGGGGCGCTCGGACTATGCGACGCAGTCCGTAGAGCAGTACAAACTGGCCATGGATGCCGATCCGAACTCGCGCCTGCTGCAGGACGGTCTCGCCGATCTGTACTTCAAGATTGGCCGCATCCGGGAGGCGGTGACCGCTGCGCAGGACCAGGTCGCGAAGAATCCCGACGACGTGGAAGCTCACGAACTGCTGGGCAAGGTTTATCTGCGTTCGCTGGGCGATATGCAGACCTCGCAGTCGGGGCAGATGCTTCAGCTCGCGATCGCGGAGTATGAGAAGCTGGTGCAGCTTAAGCCCAATGATCTGGAGAACCATCTCCTGCTCGGCCAACTGTACGGCTTGAACCATGACTCCGCCAAGGCAGAAGCGCAGTTCAAGGCAGCGCAAAAGATCGACGGCAACTCGGAGGAGGTTGCGTTGAACATGGCGCGACTTTACAGCGAGCAGGGCGACGCCAAGCGGTCTACCGAGGTGTTGACCGCCATTCCGGTTGACGAGCGGTCGGCCCGCATCGAGTTCGCCCTCGGCGCCAGCTATGAGCAACTGAAGCAGAACAAGAACGCCATCGCCGCCTATCGCCGTGCGTTGGATATTGAACCGGACAATCTGGACACCGAGCGCGGGCTGGCGAATGCCTTGCTTGGGGACGGCCAGTTGAACGAAGCCCTGAAGGTGCTCAACGGGATTGTTGCCGCCGAGCCCCAGGACGCGCAGTCGCAGATCCACATCTCCGAGATCGAGCGCCGCCAGGGCCACTACGACGAGGCGCTGAAGACCCTCGACAAAGCCAAGCCGCTTGCTCCCGATTCGCTGGAACTGACCTACAACGAAGCGCTGCTGTACGACTCTCTGGGACGGTATGACGATGCGGTCAGTGTGCTGACCAAGCTGGTGGCCGATACGACTCATGCGGACGGGAAGTATTCCGACAGCGACAAGTCCAACCGCTCGATCTTTCTCGACCGCCTCGCGATCATCTACCGCGAGGAAAACAAGACCGCCGAAGCCGTTGCGGCCTACAAGCAACTGACCGCGCTCGGCGGAGACTACTTTAAGAGCGGCTATCAGGGCCAGATCGACGCCTATCGCGATGCCCACCAGTGGAAGGAGGCTACCGCCGTTGCCGCGCAGGTGGCCAAAGCGATGCCGAATGACCACGCCATCCAGTTGATGTACGCCGGCCAGCTTGCCGATACGGGACAGGTCGATCAAGGCATCGCGCTCGCGAAGGCGCAGCTTGCCGCGACCAAGGGTACAGCGGATGAGCGCGACTCCTACCTTGCTCTGGCCCAGATCGACACCCGCCTCAAGCGCTGGCATGATGCGGCTGACGCGTTGAACAGCGCCGAGGCGTTGGCGAGCAAGCCGGACGACAAGCTGTATGTCCTGTTCCTGCGCGGAACGCTCTACGACCGGCAGAAGCAGTACGATCAGGCCGAGGCGGAGTTCCGCAAAGCCCTCGCCATCGACCCGCAGAACCCGACCATCCTCAACTATCTTGGCTATATGCTGGCGGACCGCGGCGTGCGGCTTCCCGAAGCTCTCACGATGATCCGCAAAGCGGTCGAGCTGGATCCGCAGAACGGAGCGTTCCTGGACTCTCTGGGCTGGGCGTACTACAAGTCCGGCCAGTACGCCCTGGCTGAGGAAAACCTGCGCAAAGCCAACGAGCGCATCAACTCCGACCCCACCGTCCACGATCACCTGGGCGAGGTCTACGAGAAGACCGGCAACCTGAAGCTCGCCGTAGCGCAGTGGGAGCGTTCGATGAGCGAGTACGCCAGTTCTCTACCTGCGGACGCCGATCCTGCCGACGTCGCCAAGGTGCGGCGCAAACTGGAGAATGCTCGCGTCAAGCTGGCCAAGGTGAACCCCGCGCCGGCGAACGAAATAGACCCCCCGCCGGCGAAATAACAGGCACGCAAGGATAACCGGGATGCAGGACTGTGCGGTTTACACTTGTACCTGACCATGGCAATCGATCTCCATCGATGCGCAGTCGTTGGAGATCCGGACGATCTTCTCCTGACCCGTGTCTACCCCGCGCCGTTGCGTCCCTCGCGCACTCCATTCCAGCGTGACCGTGAGCGGATCGTGCAGGCCCGCGCGTTCCGGCGTCTGGCGGGCAAGACCCAGGTATTTACCAGCCGCGCCTCCGACCATTTTCGCAGCCGGCTGACCCATACGATCGAAGTAGCCCAGATCGCCAGGGCTGGCGCCGCCTCGCTTGGCCTGAATGAAGACCTGGCTGAGACGCTGGCGCTGGTGCATGACATCGGGCACCCGCCCTTCGGCCACGCCGGGGAGCGCGCGCTCGACCGCTGCCTCAGCCGCCATGGGCGCAGGTTCGACCACAACCTGCATGCGCTGCGGATCGTCGAGCACTTCGAGCAGCGCTATGCGGCGCATCGCGGGCTCAACCTCACCCTCGGAGTGCGCGAGGGCATCATCAAGCACTCTCGCGATTACACCCCGGCACAGCATCCGGAGCTTGCGGAGTATCTGCTTGACGAGCGCCCCCCGCTCGAGGCGCAGTTGATCGATCTCGCCGATGAGATAGCTTACCTGACGGCCGACCTGGACGACGGCGTGGAGTCCGGCCTGCTTGAGATTGGCCACGTCTGCGACCATGTGGAGATTCTCGCGCGCTGCTACAAGCGTATTCAACTGGAGCATGCAGGCTTGGAGGCAAAGTATCTGTTCAACGAAGCGCTGCAGTTGATGCAGAACACGCTGACCGACGACCTGATCGAGACTATGGGGCGAAACGTTCAAGCCATTGGCGCGGAGTCATTGGCCGATGTCCGCAGATATCCTGAGCGGCTGGCGCAGTTCTCGCCGCAGGTGGAGGCCGAGCGTCTGCAGGAGAAGCGCTACCTCTACGACACCCTCTACACCTGCGCGGCTCTGGAGAACGAGCACGACAAGGCGGAGGAGGTGGTGACAACCCTGTTCAACTACTGGATCGACGATCCGGAGGAGCTTCCCGCCAGCCACTTCGAAGAGGTGGAGAACGAAGGGTTGGCGCGCGTTGTGGCCGACTATATCGCCGGGATGACCGATAGTTTCATCCTGCTGCAATACGCGCGGATCAAACGGGCCGTCCGGCGCTAGTGTGGTGTCCCAGGAACTCGTAACGTATTTACCCATCTGGACATTCCTGTCAACTGAAGAAAAAAATTCAGGCCCTTCGACTGCGTTTGGCGCAAAAAGCGCGCCAAACTTCGGTCAGGGATGAGAGCTATATCATAAATAACTATAAATAAAGTACATAATTTTCTATAACGTTCCATACAAAGTATGCACAGCCACGAAGAACTAATGGCTTGCAGAGAAAACCTACACGGAAGCTGCACAGAACGGTATCAACAGCAGGAGGCAATATGTCCTTCGTTACCGAGAAAGAGGAGCTGAAACCCGGCCTGATTCTCTTTAGGCGCGGCGACGTGGAGCATCGGATGTGGTATTGCCGCATGAAGATGCCGAAGGCCGACCGCTAATAAGACGGTTTCGCTCAAAACTATATCGCCGGGATGACCGATAGTTTCATCCTGCTGCAATACGCGCGGATCAAACGGGCCGTCCGGCGCTAGTGTGGTGTCCCAGGAATTCATAACGTATTTACCCATCTGGACATTCCTGTCGACTGAAGAAAAAAATTCAGGTCCTTCGACTGCGTTTGGCGCAAGAAGCGCGCCAAACTTCAGTCAGAGATGAGAGCTATATCATAAATAACTATAAATAAAGTACATAATTTTCTATAACGTTCCATACAAAGTATGCACAGCCACGAAGAACTAATGGCTTGCAGAGAAAACCTACACGGAAGCTGCACAGAACGGTATCAACAGCAGGAGGCAATATGTCCTTCGTTACCGAGAAAGAGGAGCTGAAACCCGGCCTGATTCTCTTTAGGCGCGGCGACGTGGAGCATCGGATGTGGTATTGCCGCATGAAGATGCCGAAGGCCGACCGCTAATAAGACGGTTTCGCTCAAAACAACTGATAGAGAAGCGGCGCGGGAACGCGCCTTCGACCAAGATGCCGACGTGCGGCTCCGCATCAAGCATGACGTGCCCGTATTCAATCGTCCTTTCCGTGACGTGGCGCGAGAGTATCTGTTGACGCAGGAGGCGCGGGCGAAGCGCGGGGAGATCAGCGCCGCGCGGCCTAAGAAGCTCCGTGCTGTCATTGAGGGCACGTTAGACAGATATGCAGGTTCCATGCAGGTCCATCTTATTGGGGACGAACGCTGGGGCGGCTATCCGGCATGGCGGCGAGAGAACGGCGCGGGACGCAACCGGCGCAACGGTGTTCGGGATGTTACCCCCGATATGGCGCAATCCTTCGCGGACCATGAATCCGCACGGCGCACAAAAGTCCAACACACCAGAGGTATCCGGGGTTCTGAAACCGATTGCCGTCCAACCGAAGGATGTTCACTCAGTCCCCTTTATCAGCGATTCCACCATCCGCTTCGAGATGTCCATCTTCGGGGCGATCATGAACTATGCGGTGAAGAAACGCTATGTTCCGGCAAGCCAGCGTTTCGACGAGCGCCCGAAGCTCAAGACGATGAGGCGTGACGAGTTCACACTGGAGGAGTACCGCAAACTCCATACTGTAGGCCGCAAGTGGATTGCCGAGGCCGACAAGCCATCAAGCGTTTGGTATCGCACCGTCACCTACAATTTGATTCTGATTGCGTGTAATACAGGCATGAGGCCAGCGGAGATGAAGAATCTCCGCTGGCGCGACATCATGCCCGCAAAAGATCGCGAAGGACGCGAGATTGTCGTGCTGTCCGTGCAGGGCAAGGGCAAGTCCGCGTAAGTTGGTGGCTCCGAAAAGCGTCGGAGAGTATCTGGAGCGCATCCGCGTTATCGCCAAAGCCACGGGACCGGACGACAGAGTATTTACCAATGTCACAGGCAAGCCTGCAAAAACTCTTTACGGCAGCCTGATCGCCGATCTACTGACCGAAGCGAATCTGCGCGAAGGAACGCAGGGCGTTCCGCGCTCGACGTACTGCTTCCGGCATACTTATGCCACGCTCCGCTTGCAGGAAGGCGTAGACGTGTACTTCCTTGCCGAGCAGGTGGGAACCTCCGTCCACATGATTGAGAGCCACTATGGGCATGTGAACACCATCAAGCACGCCGACCGCGTGTTGCAGGGCATGGCAGGATGGGAACTGCCGCAACCGGACGATACCAAGGCCAAGGCATCGAAGGCGGCGGAGACGCACGATAAAGGCAAACGAGGTCAGCGCCACAGGCCGCGCTGACCATGAACCTCCCGAAGCCGTCTTTGGCCGGAGCCGCTGGCGGAGGCTGACGCAGGGAGGTAATCATTTCATTGTCCGTCCCGGACTCCTTCTTACTGAGATTGTTCTGAATTGCCGCTGCCCGCCGGGGCGTTCTTAGCGGCCAATCTCGGCGCACGAGCCGCCGCTGGCGGCTGTCTTAGAGCGCTTTGTGTGGGCCTTCCTCAACCGCGCTGTTGAGGTTCCGGCATGTCACTTCGCTAATGAGTGGCGGCCAACACGGAAATGCGCGGCACACGGATTTGATTCTCACGCTTGCGCGTTTGGGCAATTTCGTAAGAAGACTGCATACGCATCAACGCATCCATCTTTACTCCAAAGGCTTTCTCGATACGGAGCGCCATGTCCCCGGATAAGTCGGCCTTGCCATTGAGCAGACTGGACAACGTAGGACGCGAGACGCGCAAAGCTATCGCCGCTGCCGTGATCGTCAAGCCTGCGGCCTCGATAATCTCTGTCCGAATGAAATCTCCAGGATGGGGCGGGTTCTTCATGGGCATGGTCTCTTCTCCTCTGGCCTAGTGGTAGTCCTCTAAGTTCACGTCGTAAATCTCACGTTCGGTTGTGTCGATACAAAACGTCAACCGCCGATTGGCCGTTACGCTCAGGCTCCATGTGCCTTTGCGGTCGCCCGTCAAGGTATGCGCCTTCCACGAGGGCAGCATCCGCAACTCTTCCGGGTCTTCCATGTCGTCCAGAAAGGCGAGCATCTTGCGGAGCTTTGTCCACCGTATCGGCTGGCACGCCCTTGGTGGCGTCGTCCGCGTAGAGCTTCTTCAAACCCTTATGGATGAAGTTGCGTATCCTCACCTGAATCAGGTGTAGCCTGTAGCCTAACACTTGTCAACTGGACGAATAGCCGCTGCACAGAAGGACGGAAGCCTCGTGCCCTTCGCTACGACTGCCCTGCGCTCTGCGCTCCCCGCCACAACGGACCTTTACCGTGCCCATAACGCCGCCCCTGAAAACCTAAAAGCAACCGCAACAGCAAACCGTATGAGGCGCAGACGTGCGGCTTGGCCCCACTTCGGTTCGCAGGGGTTGACCGGCCCATAGAGCGGGCCTTGTAAAGGCCGTTCGGATAAGCGTGTCCCGCGCCAGGTGCTCAAGGAAGCTGCTGAGTATTACAAAGTGGATACCGACGCTATCGCTCTCAAGTCGAAGCAGGAGTTCGCTGCAAAGGTAAGGGGGAAGACACTAAATAAGGCCGAATGCAAGCCGACAGCTAAAACGGCATACAGGTTCCGTCTTTTCTTTGGCTGCCCACCCGACAGGCCGCAAACGCTCCTCTCTCGGATCAACATCTTGCGGTGCCATCATTCCACAACTAGCGCCCTGCATGACATTTGTCATCCTCAAAGAGTGATGTCCTACACTGTTCTCTCCTTCCCTTCCATCGCATCCTGATGTTGCGCCCCAAACGGACGCAGAAGGAGCACGACATGGCTGCTACAACAGTTCTGGAGTCCTTGATTAACAACTCTTCCTCAGAGGCAAACGACGCTGTAGTGGCGAACCTGCGCGATGTTACCAAGCACTACGGCAATCAAGTTGCCCTCGATCATCTCTCGCTCGATCTACATCGCGGCGAGATCGTCGCTTTGCTCGGACCCAACGGAGCTGGTAAAACGACTGCCGTGCGGCTAACGCTTGGTTTGATATCACCCACCTCCGGTTCCGTGCGCGTATTGGGCGGCAATCCGAGAGACCACAAGGTACGAGCCAGCATTGGAGCTATGCTGCAGGTCGCGCGCATGCCCGAGACGTTGCGTATCCGCGAATACATCGATTTGTTTCGCAGCTACTATCCCAATCCGCTCGGCTATCGGGAATCTCTTGCACTTGGCCAACTGGACGAGATCAAGGACCGGCTCTTCGGCGATCTCTCCGGCTGCTGATCTCTGAACCCATCTCTAACTGTGCCTTCGTGGCCGCAGTGAGAAATCGAAAATTTGCAGATTTTGCAATCCATGCGGCCAGATCCGAGCCAACCAACAAGATCACGCAATGGTCCCCTGAACCTCGTGCTCCACGACCAATGCCTTGCTCAATTCTTTGGGCAAGCATCCGCGTAATCGTAGCACCTCCGTAAAGCGAGCTAGCGCGGAAGAGTTCGTAATTAGACGTTCCGATGGGTAAACCGCTCATGATCAACAACCGACAAGCATTTCCTGGAAGGTCGATCCCATCGTAGCGATTAGCAAAGACGACCGGTCTGGAAGCCTGTCCGCTTTGCAGAGCTTCCACCACATTCGATACATCTTTGGAACTGGATGGAATTGTTGCAATATCGGCCCAGCCTTTGGCGGCCCCCCCAGAAGGAACAAGGACCACGCTCCCTAGTTTTTGGTCCTAGATCCACTTTGCAAGCTTCTTACTGTCATCGACAGCTTGGTATGCAAACGGCATCAGATCTGGAATCAGGATCATCCTTTCGCTGATGCCGGCAAGCGAGCGCGATGTGAGAGGTTTCCGGACAGAAGCCTCCTGTGCGTCGAATGTATGAACGATTTCACTGTCGTCCGCAATTGTCGCCGACATATAAATTCGCCGCGGGGCCTCTGAGAACGTAGGGAAGGCATTCACCAAAGGAAGAATGGGCGTGATGGTAATCCCCCTTCGGCTGATGAGCGCGTGACACAAGTGGAGTTGGTCCCGGATACACACAAGAGCAGCCCACAAATTTAGATAGGTAAAGCGGCCTGGTAAAACGGTCGTCGAGCGGCGGCAGCATTCTGAAGCTCCTTTCGCCAATCAACATTTTGTCATAACGAACTACCGCAAGGGAAAGAAGGAATCAAATGAACACACTCCAGGCATATAAGCGGTCCCCCGCTCTCGAAAACTCAACTTGGTACAAGGGTCTTCTGATCAGCCAGTTGGCGGGCAATGCCGACACAGATGGTGCCTTCGATCTCGTTGAGTCGAAGATGAAGAAAGGCACTGAACCACCGCCGCATGTCCATGACCGCGAAGATGAGCTCTTCTACATCCTTTCAGGTGAAATCAAGGTGTTTGCCGACGGGAAAGTCTTCACCGTTGGAGCTGGCGAAAGCGTCTTCTTACCGAAGAAGGTCCCCCACGCATACCTGATCCAAACAGACGAATGCCACGTGCTCGCACTCATGACCCCAGGCGGCTTCCTGAACGCGATCAATAAGATGAATGCACCAGCTCGCACGATGGAGATCCCATCGGACATGGAGACCTACGCGACAGCCGATCTCACCGCAACCATGGCCGTCTTTATCAAGTACGGTGTACGGATGTTGTCGCCGGACGAGGTTTCGCAGCAGCTGCCTGCTTACCCGATTACCCACTGACCGCTATGTACCTGACAACAAATCGCGACGGGAGGTCAAAAGCGAACACAACATTGGACTTAGGTATCGGACGCAAGCCAATCAACTACGGGATCGCCGCTGAGCCGGTCACCGAAGGCGTAGGCTTGAGACATTGTCGGAATTCGCAGACTCCGGACAACCGGAGGTGCGCTATGGATTCGAAGACTGGCCTGCATTTACAGCAAATCGAAAGCTGTGCCGAGGCCGAGCCCAACTACTACATGCAAGAGCATCAGTCCTTGGCCAAGGTACTGTCTCCTGCACGTTACCAACACGGCGTGAGTCGGAACAAGCTCTACGACTACACCTACGCACCCGGAGATCTTATCGTCTGTAATCGTGGGATCGACGAATTCGTTCGTTGGGAAAGCGAGATCAAGATCCTCAAGGTAGATCTTCCGGATGAGGCGTTCCGGGCCATTGCGGAAGAGGCGGGCGCGGAGTCAGTTGAGATAAGCAGCAGTACACAGTTTGAAGATAAGCGAGTGGCTGCGCTAGTTTCGGCAATCGAGGCGGAAGAACAAGCAGGCGGACTTTCCGGGCGTCTATACATGGATTCGATCGCGCAGGCCATTGCTTCGACACTCGTTCAACTTCGCGGAAACCTGAAGCGAAAGCCTGCCGAATATCACTGTGGCTTGACACCGAACCAATTATCCAGGGTGAAGCAGTTGGTATACGGACAGATCGATCAGGAGATTTCTCTCCAGGTGATGGCTGGCGCCGCAGGACTAAGCACCAACTACTTCAACCAAATGTTCCGCAAATCGACCGGACAGGCAGCCCACCAATTTGTCTTAGCCGCGCGAGTTGAACATGCCAAGGATCTGCTGAAATCCCCGCAGTTGCGAATGATCGATGTAGCGGTTAGTTGTGGCTTCCAGACTTCTCAGCATTTTGCGCGAGTCTTCCGCTCAGTCTGCGCTGTGACTCCGACCGAGTATCGGAGAACGATGGGGACCTTCGCTGCGAGCTCTGCTAAAACGCGGCATTAACCGTTCAGATCCACTTAGCACCTAAAACTCTTCGCACGATCACCAGCTTTCAAAGCAGGGTAGGACATTTATGTCTTCATGTGTCAGAGGGAGCGATTCGCTCGCGTGAATGAGGTGTCGCAATTACGAAACAACTAACAAAGAGAAAAGCTTTAGAAAGTGGACCCCGAATGCTTTTAGAGACAATCACCGATTTCAGCAATCCTCCAGCAATGCACAAATGCTTGCGCCTTCTCGGCTCATTTGAGGGACTTCTTTGGCAGATGGACAAGCGCAGTCCGCTTCATTTCACACTCGCCGCCCATGTGGATGGTGTCACCACCATCCATAAATGGAAAGAGGCGCTTGAGCAAACGAGACAACGGCATCCCCTGTGGTCGGCATGCATCACCGAAACGAATGGTGGCTTTCCGTTCTTTGAGCAAATGCAAGATCCGCACGTAGGTTTTCGAGTCATAAAGAGCATAACCGTTGAGGAGTGGGAGAACGAGGTGGCCCGCGAACTCTGCGCCCGCTTTGATACGATCGCTGGCCCGCTGGTACGGGCGGTCCTTGTGCACACCGAGTTAAGCAGCATGCTTATCCTCAGCGCACATCATTCCATCTGCGACGGAATGTCCCTCGTCTTCACCATACGGGATGTGCTGCAGACGCTGTCAGGTTCAAAGCTCAAGACGCTTGCTCTCCACTCCTCTGAAGAAAATTCCTTCGGTCTGCAATCTCTACCGAGAACGCATATTCAGGATGCAGAGCTGTGGACAGGACTGCAGCCAGTACCCACGGTGTATCGGTCGAGCTGCTCAGTTCCACCGGAGGTCTGTTCCTTGCAGTTTTCATTTGGCCTTACAGATGCGCTGCGGGCACGTGCAAGGCAGGAAGGAACGACGGTTCACGCAGCCCTCCTCGCTGCCGCAGGTATCGCGGCCAGGTCGAATTCCAGCTATGCATCAGGGCGTGATCTGCACCTCTGCTCGACGATCAATAATCGGGGGCTCTTAGACTCGCCGGAAGACTGCTGCGTGCTTTTTACAGCGTGTGATTTTCCGATAGCAGAGAGCACGGCTGAGGATTTTTGGGACTTGGCAAGACGATCGAAGAAAGTGCTTCGCTCAGCGCAGAGTGAAGATGGTGTGAGAGGCGTGCTCGGTGCTGTGGAAGCGGTAGCGAAAGCAGGTCTCGACGACTATTCGGCAGGCGAAGCGGGAGGCAAGTTGTTTAAGTTCGATATCCATCTTTCAAACCTGGGTCTGATTGAGGTCCCGACAGTTTATGGATCCATTTCACTACGACACCTTTGGGGGCCGGGCGTTCTCATCGGCTACGAAGGCGAACAAACGCTGGGAGCCTCGACTCTGAACGGCCACCTCTGTCTTCTCCATACGAGTCACACACCATTGCCTCAATTTCTGGAAGATATCGAGTCGCTTCTTGGAACCGCGACTAAACAATGAGCAACGAACGCAACACAACACTGAGCGGTCTGCTCATAACTGGTTCAGAGGTGCTTCATTGGGTTTCAAACGCAGCAGCATCGCCCTCGCCCGCTGCCTACGTAGCAGCAGCTCTATGTGTGGCTATCTTTGGTTCCGACGAAGACGCATTCTAGATTCCTGTAGCTATCCAAACCGACACGATGTTTGCACTACGTTTTTCTAGGATATGGTTCAGTTAGCGGTTCGGACTGAAGGAAGAGGAACGCTCATGTTGGATGAAGCGCGCAACCCGAGTCAACCGTCGCAAGTTCCGTTCCGCAAGAGACTTTTACTGGCAGCGTCATGTTCGTTGTTTGTGTGCGCGATGGCATACACACAACAGTCGCAGGCCACGGGTGAAACTCTTCGTGGTCTTGACCCACGCGTAATGGACTTGGGAGCCGATCCCTGCGTGGACTTTGCCAGGTATGCCTGCGGCAACTTCAACAAGCTTTACCCAATTCGTCCCGATGAAATGGCATCTACTCCTACGGCGGGAGCAAGTGCTCAAATCAGTGCGGTGCTGAAGACGATTCTGGAGGCTGACGCTTCACCAGCAGACCACACATCGGAGCAACGGCTGCTCGGCAACTACTACGCGGCGTGTCTCAATGGCGATAGCGTTAAGGCCAAGGGTCTGGCTGCACTGAAGCCTATTCTGTTCGCTATTGATCAGTTCTCGGATAAAACACAGTTGCCAGCACTGCTTGCTAAGATCCAGATGCTTGACGGTGAGAGCTTCTTCCGCGTCTACGCATTCGCGGATGAGCTACATGTCGGGCGAACGATCGTAGCGCTCGATCAACCAAGCTTTGGGCTGCAGACTTCCGAGAACTATGCCTCAACGGACCCTAAGCTCGTTGTGCTTCGAGAGCAATACTCTAAGCACATCGCAACTCTACTTGCGCTTTCCGGCCAGGATGAACAGAACGGCCGACGTCTGGCGGAGAACATCGTCGTACTTGAGTCGCAGTTAGTGCGAAGCTTCCCACTTCCCGCCGCCGCCGTGATCCCGTCGCTCGTTATCACGCGTTTACGGTGGATGAGCTTGACAAGCTGACCCCCTCCTTTCTTTCACTGGGAAGATTTTTTTGGGGGGATCGCGATTCAAAACTCTGCAAAGATTAATGTCTGGTCACCTGCTTATATCCAGCGTGTAATGGAGGTGATGCAAAGCTCAGACATGGAAACCCTTCGCTCATTTCTGCGCTGGCGCATCCTTTCCTCGATCCCGAGCGTAGATCTTCCGGAAGCTCTAGACAATGAGAAGTTTTCGTTTGAGGGGAAGGTCATGCTTGGGCTGAACCAGCAGGCTCCGCGCGATCGGCGATGTTTGTCCTCCATCAAATCCGATATCTCAGGCCCAGTATCGACCGCAGTCGTTCACGAGATGTTCACTGCGGATGAGATCCACACAGTGGATGAGCTAGCCAAGCAGGTAGAGGCCGCGCTTGCGAGCGAGATTGACGGCTTGTCCTGGATGGATCCCGAGACGAAGCGGCAGGCGAAGCGAAAAGTCAGCGCGATCACCAACAATATTGTCCGGCTCGACACTTGGAATGGGTGGACGGACATCACCATGACGCGCAATGATCCTCTCGCAAACTATCTAAAGGCGGTAACGCTTCAGAATCAGCGCACCTTCCAACGAGTTGGCCAACCAGCCGATAAGACGGAGCTTTCCATGAGTCCGATCTTTATCGGTGCGTACTGGATCAACACGCTGCTGACGATGAACATTAATGCGGGTGCGATTCTACCGCCAGCCTATGACATTAAGAGCACAACCGCGGTCAACTACGGTCATCTCGAATCGGTGGTCGGCCACGAAATCACTCACGGGTTCGACAACTCGGGTGCTCATTATGATGCAACGGGCTGCCTGGTTGATTGGTGGAGTGCTCAAGCAAAAGAAAACTTCAACGCCAAAGCCGCATGTTTTGTCCATGAATACTCCAAGTTTGCAGACGGCGATCTCCACGTCAACGGCGAGCTGACCTTAGGTGAGAATATCGCTGATAACGGCGGCCTTCGGCTCGCCTACCTGGCAATGCTGCAAGATGCGGCTCAGAAGCACGTCGATCTTAAGGCGAAGACGGACGGATTTATACCGGAGCAGCAGTTCTTCGTAGCCTTCGGGCAGGAATATTGCGGAGCCACTCGGCCAGAACGCGATCGTGTTCTCATGCTGACAGATCCGCACTCACTCGACCAATTTAGGGTGAATGGAGCCGTCCAGAACATGCCTCAGTTCGGCCACGCTTTTTCCTGCAAGGTTGGGCAGCCGATGATGCCGGCAAAGGTCTGTCAGATATGGTGACGATACCGTCATCATTCTCCCAAGTTCAATAGGCTATGGTGCAGGGAGCCAGTTGCCACGAACTCAAGACCCTGACTGGCATCGCAGATGATCTCAGAGAGGCTTGCTGCAGAATCAGAGCGTATACAAGAAGCCGAGCAGATGCCGGAAATAGACTGCCTGATCATCCCACATGCAGAGATGACTTCCATTCGGGCAATAGGCATAGGTACCGTTCAAGACTAGCGTAGACATGTTCTTCATGTCGTCTGGATCCATCTCGTCGTATCGAGCTCCGATCATGAGCGTCCTCACGCGGATTTCATGCAAACGTCCCCAAATATCCCAATTCTTCAGGTTGCCAGTCACCAGGAACTCGCTGCGGCCCTGCATCTGGGTGTAGATGGTCAGGTTTGCGCGATCAAGAGCTCTTGTAAACCCGCTAGGCCAGGGTTTGGTCCGACAGAGCATCTGCGGATAGAGCACCTCCATCATGATGTGCTGATACTCAGGCGAGTCGTATGCCTCCCGCTTCTCTATGGCCGCCATCTCAACCTGCTCGTTTGGTGAGAGCTCCAACTTCCACTTGGTTGTATGCCGAAGGAACGACGCGGAACTCGCAGCCATGTTTGAAACAACCAATCCACGCAGGTGTTGTGGATACTTCAGTGCGTACTCCATAGCGAGCGCGCCCCCGAAAGAGTGCCCGTAAAGCACAAACCTATCGAGTTGGAGACCCTTCCGTACCTCTTCGACTTCTTCGACATAACGCGCCATAGTCCATAAGGACGCGTCTTCTGGATGATCAGAGTTGTTGCAGCCCAGTTGGTCGTAGTAGTACATCTCGACTCCAGCGTCGGGCAGGAAAGACTCAAGCGCCTCGAGATATTCATGACTGAATCCTGGCCCACCATGCAACACCAACACCTTCAGGCGTCCCCGCCCGATCCGTTTAGTCCACACCTTGTATTTACCTTCCACCACGGGCACCATCCGAACGCCCGCGAGCCGAATGCCGGGTGGATTCAGCTTGTCACCAATCGGAAGGCGGCTAACTTCCGATCCATCAACTCCATTCGCTGAAACTGTTGGTGCGTAGATCGCCGCAACTACTGCGCTCTCGATAAACTCTCTTCGATTCATAGGGTCAAATTCATCTTTCTACTGGAAGTATGAAGGACTGGACGCTGTTCGCTGACGGCGACAATCGCACCTTTACTCTCAAAAGCTGCTTGGCGCGCTTTTAACATTGGAATGGAGAAACAGGTTCAGCTTGGGTCTAAACACCTGATCTGTGTCTATAGCGCAGCCTACATTTGCGTGATCGACCGCGGCTGTTGCCTCTAATGGCTTTTGCCGCGGTCGAGCGTGAGAATGTTCTCGGCTGTCGCCAAATCGCCAAAGCACTCGTCGACAAGAATCACGACGGACACTCCATTGCAAGTACGGCCCCATCGGGACTGGTCGATTTAGCTGTAAACCCAGTGTGCCCGGGGCGGAAAGCAGGCCATGGAAATGACAGAGTATGGAAAGCATGGAAAGCCAAGAAGCCGGCTTCCCACCCTTCCCACACTCTTTGGAAATCCCTTCGGGATTCCCACATTCCCACGGCCTCTACGACTTGATAGTTGTCTTTTCATACTCCATCCACTCAAAAGTATGGCCACCGCAAGGGGCTTGTAACGGATGTCTCAGGTCCACAGCGTAACGCATGTCGCGGTACACTCACACCATCCAACTGTTCCCGCCACGCCCAGTACGGAATCTCGAGAACTCCATAGTCCGCGCCCGAAACCACGTCGTCAAACGTGCCGAGTCTGTTAGCGTCTTTGAATGCCTTTCGGAACAGTGCGGCCAAGCTCAGATAGCGGTCGCGATCCTCGCTGCTATCAACTTCGAGAGTGAACGATTCTCGCACCACGGAGAATGCCGCGTATGCGTCGTCTAGCATCACGGCTGCCGCGGACAAAGGTTGGCTTCCACCACGAATCCCAAACTTACTTCTACCGTTGAATAATGCCTTACACGTCGCCACCATCATTGCCTTGGCATTGACGAAGTCGTCGTTGAGCGGCTGGCCCGTTTCATAGCGGACCGCAGATACTCCGTGGGCCCGCGCCTTTTCCATGGTCTGATCTACCAACTGAACGGTTGGGGTCAGGTAGAGTACCGGTTCTTTAGTCTCATTCAAGGTTGATTGCCCGACGAGAAGCCCGACAAGGGTCTTACCACCACCAGTATGGAGTTTTAGCACAACGTCCCGTTCATTGCGCCGTCCAAACCACGACTGAAGGACCTCAGCTTGGCTGGTATACAGATCGTTAATCCCAGCCGGTTTTGGCAATCTGCGAAAAATCTCTGACGGTTCGAAGACCTCGACGGCTTTCTTCTTCGTTCTCAGCTTTTCAAAGTCAACCATTACGTTCCTTTCAATGCCATAGCGTTGCTACCAACTATCTGACAGCCCTTACCAATCCATAGTAGCTGCGTCGAATTGTTCCGCCGCACTTCCGGGGATATCGCGTCCCCCAGAACAAAAAGACCGCCTTACGGCGGCTTAGCATTTGCTGGTTCTCCGGAACGAACACGATAGATCAATGACCTACGCTAAGATACTATCGAGCCCGTACCTACTCGCGTCTAGTCGTCCCGTGTCTCAGTCCACCGTGCCAGATCCTTTCGGGCCGCTTCGAGAGCCTCCCGCTCCTCGTACATTACGCCCCGCCATTCCTCTTCGCGTCTGGCAAAGACCAGTCCGCACTGGGCCATCATCTCGCAGATCAGATCGTAGATCGGCGCAAACACTTCGATGGAGTCCCAGACGAATTCCTGCAGCCAAAGTTCATGCAGGATGCGTTCGAGACGCGTTATGAGATCTTTCACCTCCGGATTCTTCTGGAAGACCTCGTCCAGGCGCGGGGTGCGATCTTTCAGATTTCGTTCCGCCCCGTGTACGTGACCGAGCAGGTAAGCGGCGCAGATGAAAACATCACCAAAGATTTGCTGAAGCTCACGAAACACATCGGCGGCGCCGCGATCATCGCCGGAGCACGGCGTTACCGCGCCGCGCAGATGGCGGAAGTCCCGACCGTGCCCGTCCGCATTGTCCATCTCTCCGACGCCGGGGCGTTAGAGGCTCAATTGGTGGAGAACCTGATTCGCGCCGAAATCCATCCGATGGAAGAGGCGCAGGGGTTCCGTGCTTTGCTTGACTTGGAGGAGCCGAAGTACAGCATCGAGCAGATCGCCGCGGAGGTGGGCAAAACACCCGTCTTCGTGGCTTCGAGGTTGAAATTGGCCGACCTTGTACCCGCTGCCGTTGATGCGTTCTATGCCGATGAAATCGGTGTAGGCCATGCGCTGCTGCTGGCGAAGCTGCCCGCCGACCAGCAGGAACAGGCCCTCTCGGCTTGTTTCAAAGAGGTATACAACGGAGCCTCGAAACCCGCGCGTATCCTGCTGCCCGTCCGCAACCTGCAATTCTGGATCGACAACAATATCCTGTTGGTTCTGAAGGATGCGCCGTTCAACAAGCGGGACGCGCAGCTTGTCCCCGCCGCTGGCAGTTGTGCCGACCGCCCCAAGCGGACGGGACACAACAAGCTGCTGTTTGGCGATGACCTCGGAAGGCAAGGCGACCGATGCACCGACCCCAACTGCTATCAGGCGAAGGTCTCGGCTCACGTTGCGCAGACCATCGCAGCGAAACCAGAACTGGTGCAGATCAGTACCGCCTACGGTGGACAAAAAGAAGGCAGCTGTATATTGCCGCGCAATAGGTACACCGCGATTCGGGATGACAAGCCAAAGTCGAAAGACGATGCGAAGCGGTCCGAGTTCAAGGTGTGCAAGTTCACCACCGAAGCCATCATCACCGAAGGCAGCGACGTTGGCACCATCCACAAGGTATGTGCCAATCCAACTTGCCGCGTCCATCATCCGAAGCAGCCAACCAGCCGCAACGATGAGAAGTGGAAGGCCGATCAGGACAAGCAGCGCAAGGAACAGGCCATCGCCAACACGACCGGCCTCCGTGTCCTCGCCGCTGTGAGCGCCGCCGTCCCCGTTCGTCTCATGAAGCGTGACCTGCTTTTCATCCTTGAGAAGCTGATAAGCGTCATGGACCAGAACCGCGTCGAGATGCTGGCGCGGCAGCACGGCATCCGGCAGAAGCGGGACGATGGAGGCATCAGCAAAACTCTGGCTGCCTTCGTTCGCCGTGTGGATGAAGGCACGCTCTCCCGGATGATGGTCGAGGCGGGCATTTTGCTTGCGGCCTCGCGGAATAATCCCACCGCGATCCTCAAGGAAGCTGCCACCGCATACCAGGTGGACACCGAAGCCATTGCGGCCAATGTACGGCAGGAGTTCGCCGCGGAGGAGAAGGCAAAGAAGACGCCACGGCCAGCAGCTAAGACAGCGACGAAGGCATCCTAGTTGTACCACTCACTGAGGGGCGGAGCTTCACCGCCCCTCGGTTCTTCATGCCTCCAAAAATCGCGCAGGGAGAAACCTTGCTGGTTTCTCCCTGCGACCCTCTTCCAGCGTTGCTTCCGGCCCTCGCTCGCCGGCTGCGCGACAGGACTTTCCTAAGAGTCCGACTTCCGGATCGTGGCTCAATCAAAATCAGTGGGTCGCCTCCCTGCTTGCCATAGCCTTGTCCATCAATAGAGTCGATCTTCGATTGCTGATGTGCGGCGGGCTACTCATCATCGGAACGTCAACGGTGCTTATACACACGTTCTCGCTGGAATCGAGCTTTGAGTACATCATGTGAAGGTGCTCCTCCGTTGGAGCAGAACCATGACTCTACATTGCAGATCAATTCCAGACGTGTTCACATCTCCGGGTACGCGCTCTTGCACACCGAGATGACCACTTGTCTCAGCCAGCGCTGTGCAGGGTCGGCATCGACTCGGGGATGCCACAGCGCAGAAATTAAAATCTCTGGCATACGCACCGGGATATCGAAGGTACAAAGGCCTAAGGACGCCACACGATCTTTCACAAACGTATTGCCCAAGCTCGACCGTGGCACTAACGCTATCAGGTCCGAATTTGCTGCCACCTGCATGGCATCCGGATATCCGGGTACTACGACTTGAACCGCTCGGCTGAGTCCAAGCTCATCTAAAGCATCATCCACTGGCTCAGCAAACTCTCCGAGTTGCGAGGACGCAACGTGTTTACAGGCCGCATAGCGTTTGGAGGTCAGTTTGCCGTCTGTGAGGAGCGGATGCCCCCTACGGACGACTCCGACGTATTTGTCACGATAGAGAAACTTTCTTCGCATTTCCGGTGCTGACGTCCCGCGCTTGCTGATCTCCAGGTCAACGGGTCCTTCCCTGAGCAGCAGTGGATCTCTATCGAGTTTGGGCATGAAGCGAATGCGCACGCGTGGCGCGGCTTGGGTGATGGTCTTGACCACAGCAGTCGAGAGCATTTCTACGAACCCTCCTCCCGCACGGATTGTAAATGTCAGATCGAGCGAGGATGTGTCCAAATGGGATGCCGACGGCATGAGAACAGAGTGAACCTCATCTGTTAGCAGGCGAACACGGTCTCGCAATGCCATGGCGTGAGGGGTTGGTACAAGTCCGCGCCCTGCCCGCACGAGCAACGGATCGCCAGTCGTTTCTCGCAGCCGAGAGAGCGCGCGACTCATCGCCGAGAAACTCAGACCAAGGCGCCGCGCTGCTCCCGTTACGCTGCCTTCCCTAAGCAGTGCGTCAAGTGCTGGGAGGAGATTGAGGTCCACGTCCTTCATGCGTTAAGGATATCGCTTTCAAGGCTCGTGATATAGCGTGCGATGCAAATAGTCTTTGCGCTTTATGCGTCTGGCGCTTACCTCCGAACTTACCCATAATCGAAGGTAGTGAAGATAAAGGGGAAACGATATGACCTCCAACTCCTCGGAACAAACGGCCAGCACCATTTTGATCATCGGCGCGTCACGCGGTCTCGGCCTCGCGATGGCCGCTGAATTCCTGAAGAAGGACTGGCGTGTCGTCGGTACAGTCCACGGCAGCGAAAGAACCCCGCTGCACGATCTGGCAGATGACCATCCGGGTGGTGTCGAGATCGAGTCCCTCGACGTTACTGAGCCGCATCAGATCACGGCGCTCCACAACCGTCTTTCCGGCCGCAGCTTCGACATCCTGTTTCACAACGCCGGGATCACCAACCACGTCCAAAATGAGACCATTGCGGAGATATCGACCGACGAGTTCGTTCGCGTTATGGTCACGAACGCCCTGAGTCCGATGCGCGTCATAGAGGAGTTACAGGACCTTGTTCCTGCGGATGGGCTAATCGGCATCATGTCGTCGGGACTGGGGAGTATTAGCAACAACGAGAAGGGCGGGGGCGAAGTCTATCGCGGCAGCGGGGCCGCTTTGAACCAGTTCATGCGGTGCTACGCAGCGCGTCATGCCGGAGAGCCGCGCGCACTGGTATTGATGGCTCCGGGCTGGATCCGCACCGCTCTTGGGGGACCGGACGCGCCGTTCAGTGTCGAGGAGGCCATTCCGAAAGTCGTAGACGTGCTGCTCTCGCAGCAGGGTAAGCGAGGTCTGCGATATCTCGACGGTGAGGGGCGGACCGTTCCGTGGTGGGACCTCGTCCAAGCCGCGTCATTCTCGGCAGAGGCCGCGGAACACACCATGACAATCGAGGTGATCAGTGAAGCTGATTGGTATTGAAGAGCATTTCCTAACGGATGAGATACATCGGGCCTGGGACGAGATCGCCCTTGAGGCGGTCGATCCGAGCATGGCTTTCCACTCCGGTACATTCGAGGTCCGCCTGCTCGATCTCGCCGATCACCGGCTTGCCCTGATGGACGAAACCGGACTGGACGTTCAGGTCCTGTCGCTGACCACGCCCATGCTGCATGACCTTGGGCCTAAAAGCCTCGACCTGGCGCGGCGGACCAACGACGCCATCGCCGCCGTGGTCGCGCGTCATCCCGAGCGCTTCCAGGCACTGGCCACGCTACCGGTGGCGATGCCGGAGGAGGCCGCTCTGGAGCTCGAGCGTTGCATCAAAGTGCTGGGCTTCAAGGGAACGATGCTATGCGGGAGGGTGGGCACGCATAACCTCGACCATCCGACCCTCTCGCCGATCTTCCAAAGCGCGGAGGCGTTGGGTGCTCCGATCCTGCTGCATCCCCGGACGCCCGAGTTGGCCGTAAGGGCGGCTTATTATTCAGGCTTCACACCCGAGGTCGACATAGCCTTCGCCACAGTCGGCCTCGGTTGGCACTATGATGCAGGCATCCAATTTATTCGCCTGGTCCTCGCCGGCGTGTTCGACCGCATGCCCGGCCTCCAAGTCATCCTGGGCCATTGGGGCGAACTGGTGCTGTTCTACGCTGAGCGTCTTGCGGTGATGGACCGCGTATCTAAGCTGGCCCATCCCATCGCCCACTACCTGCGCAACAATCTCTACATCACCGCCAGCGGCATGTTCCTTCCTCATTACCTCGAACGTGCCGCAGGTGTGGTGGGCACGGATCGCCTGCTCTTCTCCACTGACTTCCCTTACCAGTACCGTCCCGGCGGCGACGCAAGGCGGTTCTTGGAAAACTGTGGTCTCGACGAAGCCGGAAAGATTGCGTTCGCGCACGGCAACTGGCTTCGTCTAACAGGGGAATAAGAAACCATGCCGCACGACACGCCCTTCGACTTCATTCAAAAGGCCACGCGTAAACACCGCCGATGGCACGTCTGCTCGTCCTATACCTTCGAGGATGGCCCCGGACTGATTGAGGTCGCCAAGCGCTATTCGCCGGTGCGCATCCTTGAGCTTGGTACGGCGCTCGGGTTCACCGCCTGCTGCCTCGCTTCGTCGGGTGAAGCAGTCCAGGTCGATACCGTGGAGGGCGACTCTAAGCACACCATGTTGGCGCGGGCCAATATCAAAGCGGCGGGTCTCGCGGATCGCATCACGGTGCATGAAAGCTATTTTGAGGAGGTGCTTCCGACCTTACGTGGTCCTTATGACATGGCGTTTTTCGACGGACGTGCGCCATCCGCACCGATCATAACGCAGCTCCGCAAGCTGCTGCAGGAAGACGGCGTCCTGATCTGCGCCAATCTGCGCCTCGCCGCCGCTGACGAAGCACGAGCGCTGAAAGCCGAGTTCGACAACGAGCAACGTTGGTTACGCCTCGGCGCGATCGAGGACGGCGATACCCATGTTTTTCGCAACAGGGGTACGCAGGTTTCTGCCTTACCAAGGCCGGTGTTCGATTGAGCTAACTCAAGGTGAAGACACTTGGATATCTCTTACACAGAACGTGTTTCGAGAGCTGTCGAGCTTTTGCAAGGAAAATGACGGTCCTAATCCTCTGTGCGATGCGAGCACGCCCAGTGCGCCTGAGCGAGCTGAAACGTGAGATTCCGTCTGCCTCCAAGAAAGCCCTCACTGCGAGTCTACGTTCCCTAGAGGCTGGGCGGGTGATCTTACGACGAGACCTAAGCAGTTCCGTACTACACGTGGAATACGAACTCGTAGATGCAATGCGAGAACCCCTCGTCACGCTGTTAGATCACCTTGTGGAATGGGGCAAACTCTACGATTCAGAAGAACTGTCAACGATGCCCCTCTCAGCGACCAAATCCGAGTGACTTGATAACTCTCCAAAATCCATCCGCAATCTCTGGATACGGAGTCCCGATGGATAAACGCATTCTTAATCGTCAGGAGTTCGATTCATCAGACTGCACGGTACCTAGAGCTCTCTTTTCGGGTTGCACTCTCGACTTACCCCCGCTGCGTTTCTGGATAGCGGGATTCACAGGCTGCCCTCAGTAGTGCGCAGTATGCCGTTGCCCGTATCGACGGCACTACAGCAGTTGAAGCCAGCATTGACGCCCTGGAACAACTCGGCGATGTGCAGACCGAGTTGCACGATGATGAGGCTGCTGCTGAAGCATACGGCCAAGCGTTTGAGAAGTCTCGCTCCACTGGCGCCACACTCTCGACTGCTCTTATTGCACCTCAGCGCCTCCGCCGACGCAAAGAAGTGGCGTTGTTTCTTTGTGTAGCACGTGGCCGCGAGAACGATAGGACTCCTACTAACTCAAAGTCCGTGAGCCGCACCCCTGCTCGATTCGCGCGAACAATACGCGAACAATGCGCATCCAAATGAGCCCAATTTGCCCTAAACAGTCCTAAAATAAATTCGACATAACACTTCTGCCTTCAACTACATCCGCTGATTCCGAGCCACTTAGCTGAATTGTCCGGCAGCCCTGAAAAGGCTAACGGTTTGGCCGTGCTTAGCTTGAACGAGTGACACATCCAATGCGGAGTGCATCCTCATTCGTCCAGGTATAGCTTACTTGCCACTCCTGAAGCTGTGCCTATACTTCAGATTCTTTCAACGGCGTTGAGAGAGAATCTGTTAGGGGCTTAGGAAGCAAAGGACTGCCAGATGGCGCTAGAGTCCAATCATGGCGCAGTCGAACCGTTACTTTCGATTTTCAAAGTTATCTGAGGCGAAGTTCCGGCACCTGGTCCGGTGTTTTGCCTTGGATTTGACAGCCACGCAGACGGCCCATCTGACTGGGATTTCGCTTCGTTCCGTCAACACGATCTTTCTGCGCCTGCGCACCAGGATCGCCGCCGAGTGCGAGCGGCAGTCGCCGTTAGAGGGAGTGCTCGAAGCCGATGAGTCTTACTTCGGACCACAGCGCGTGCGCGGGAGGTGCGGACGCGGCGCCGGCGGCAAGACCATCGTCTTCGGCCTGCTCAAGCGCGGCGACAAGGTCTACACCGCCATCGTCCCCAATGCTTCCAAAGCCGCGCTGCAAGCGGTGATTCGTGGCCGCGCCAGTCTCAGCTCGGTTGTCCACACCGACGGCTGGGCTGGCTATCACGGCCTGGTCGATCTGGGCTACGACAAGCACCTCAGAGTCGAGCACCGGGAGAATATCTTCGCCCAGCAACTCAACCACATCAACGGTATCGAAAGCTTCTGGAGCCTGGCCAAACGTCGCCTCGCCAGGTTCTGCGGTGTGCCCAAACGCACCTTCTACCTCCACCTCAAAGAGACAGAATTTCGCTTCAATCACCGCAACAATAACCTCTATAAAGAACTGCTAAACTTCCTCAGAAAGGATCCGCTCTGACTCCTTTGCTTCCTAAGCCCCTCCGTGTTTCAAGGAAGAGCTTGTCACGCGGTTAAAGCAGGAAATGCCGGCCGATAATGTGCTGGAGGATGCGTTGGTTTTGTTGTCAGCGATCTCCGATCGCGCCCGTCTGAAATTTTTTTGGGCCATGCGGGACGGCCAGGAACTATGCGTGTGCGATGTCTCCCACATGCTGGGGACGACGATCTCGACGGCGTCTCACCATCTGCGCAAGCTGCGCGATCTCAAGCTTCTCAAAACTCGCTACGACGGGAAATGGGCGTACTACTCCTTGCGGAGTGAGCTGGCCGGCGATGTTGTTACGGATTTGATCAAAAGCGTTCGAGGTGTCCGTGGCTGACCCGGAGATGAGCAGAGCGAGGCGGCGTTACGGCGTGGTTGGGTCCGGAACCGGGCTTCTCTTCTGTTCGTTCCTTCTCACTGGCTGCATCCGCTATCACACAAAGCCTCTCAATCCCGTTCTGTATCAGACCGACTTTCTGAGGCGCAGCCTTCAAGATCCTGGTCTGGCGGACTTCGTCAGGGCCAACGGGGCATCCTCTGTGGCGTGGCCGCCGACGAGCCTTACTCTGGCAGACGCAAACCTGATTGCGGCGTACTACAACCCCGATGTGGCAGTGGCACGAACTCAGTTGGAGGCCGCGAAAGCCGCGTTGATTACGGCCGGAGGACTCCCGAACCCGGAGGTTACAGGCGGGGCTGGGTATGAAACCGTCCCACATTACCCTGTTGCCATCCATTTTGATTTGGGCCTGACGATTGAAACGGCGGGAAAGCGTCACTACCGAATCCTTGCAGCCCAGGAACAACTTGGCGCGGCTGGCGTTGCGTTGCAGGAAGCCGAGTGGAACACCTACACCAAAGTCAGGAATGCGTGGTTTGACTATGCCGCTGCTCGGCAATTGGCAGTCGCATATCATGCCGAAGTGGTAGAACGTGCCAGAGCAGTGTCACTGCTCGAACAGCGACTAGAGGTTGGACAGGTCTCCGAACCCGTGGTGAGTCAGGCACGCATCGTGACGAGCGAGGCTGCGCTCGCATCTGCCGCAGCAGAGGGAAGGAGAGAAACGGCTGAGGCAGATCTCGCCGCTGCACTCGGTCTGACGCGGGAGGCCATCCAAAGGACCGTTAGCGTACATAAATTTCCCTTCTTGAGGTGTGCCCAACTCTATCGCGTTTCTCCCGAGATCGGCCAGCTCGCGCACCTTGGGAAGGAGTTCTTCCGAATTGTTCGCAGTCGCGATTTTGCCGCATGGCCCGAGTGGCTTGAAGCTGCCCGGCACACCGCTCTAAGCCGCTTCGTTTCCGGACTCACACGCGATCGGGAAGCCGTCGAAGCTGCCTTGGAGCAATGGCCCAGTAGAGGGACAAGTCCATCGGCTCAAGCTGATCAAACGGCAGATGTATGGCCGCGCGAGCTTCGATCTGCTCAGGCTGCGAGTACTGCAAAAAGCTTGAAAGCAGGCGCTCTGCCATCATCGCCGCCACATCAACGAGCTTCACCAAATGTATGAAAGAACCTACATAATTAGCAAAGCAACAGAGGAGGATACCGGCAACCAGACAGCCCAACAGCCGCCTGAGGGGCCAATTCGCTCCGGCCCTAGCCCTCCGCGAGCCGGCCCCTCAACCAACCAGAACAGCCAACAACAAGCCAGAGGGAAGAGAATCTATAGAACTATCGGGACTTGACTGATCTAAACTACGCTCTATTCATAGCGTAGCGCAGTCAATGGGCTAACCTGTGACGCTTTTCGCGCCGGATAATACCCAAACCCAATTCCAACAGCCGCCGAGATACTGAATGATAGGGCCACAGTCCATAGCGAGATGGTGCTGGACCATTGCACAATGGAACTGATCGATTTTGCTGCAATGACACCGGCCAGAATTCCGAGTACCCCTCCGGCCAGACTCAGGATAATCGCCTCCACTAGAAATTGCAGCATTACGTCACCGGAACAAGCTCCCAAAGCACGGCGTATTCCAATCTCGCGCGTCCGTTGCGTCACTGAAAGCAACATGATATTCATGATGCCGATTCCGCCCACGAGAAGCGATGTCGCCGCTACACTGACTAACAGAGCAGTCATTGTGCGGCTAGCCCGATCCAGTGTCTTGCCCAGTTCGTCCAGCGTCACCTTGTCGAGATAACCTGCATCGCCAACCACTGCGCGGGCGATATCGGTGCGCATCCCACCCTTGGTGAGACTCTTGTGGGCTTCGCTGGCAACAACGAAGTCATCCGGTTGATCCGCGAGTAATTGGTGACGCTTCCGCAAAGCTACGGTGATGGCCTTGCTCACCTGAGTAACTTCACCTGTTGAGACGGTCGATACGGTAAGCATGCTCAAGCTACTTCGGTGCATCGTCGATTGCGCAGTTGTAACTGGTATATAGATTGCGTCAAATTGCCCGTCTCCCTGTGACGCTCTGACTAGCCAGCTTGCGCTTGCGATTTCGCCGACAATCTTGTAGCTTCGGCCCTTTGCCGTAATCACCTTACCCACTGGGTCATCAGTTCCAAAGAGATGTTGACTTACGATGGTGCCGAGGACGGCTACATTCTCAGCTTTGTCTACCTCGTTTCTTGTAAAGAATCGCCCATGGGGAAACGTCCATGCTCGCCGGATCTTCGGAAGGATGGCGCTTTCACCATGCATTCGCGTAAACCAGTCCTCATCGCCGGACTCCACCCGAGCATTATCGACCAACCCTGCCGATACATATTGCACCCCAGGCAACATCCTAACGGCGTCGGCGTCAGCGAGCGATAGCTTGTCTGAGCCGCCCAGCCCAGCTGCGTTTTCCGGATCGTCTTGATGCTCAACCGTCGGATTTATGTTGGTCTCTGCTACGAGTTGAAGCATTGGCCTGTGTCTGCCTGGTATCCAGATGCCTGTTCCCCACACGGGCGAGTGCGTGGCCGGATCATAGGAAGCCTGCTGCTCTTCAGTTTCACCGTCGCTCGTCCATTGCTGCTGCATCTTGTAGTTGCCAGCGGAAACCACAATGACATTCATCCCTGCCGACCGCACCTGATCTTGTATCGCTTTTTGCGCCCCCGACCCCAGCGCAACCATTGTCACGACTGTGGAGACACCAATCGTCATGCCAGTCACCGTAAGAATCGTTTGCAGCCGGTTGCGGCTCAATGCATGGATCGCGATGGAACGGCTCTTGCGCAGAGCAGAGTGAGTGGCCATGATCTTTCTTCCCGTCTACTCGAAGCGAAGAGCGTCGATCGGATTGAGCTTGGAAGCGCGATGCGCAGGATAAAAACCAAAGAAAACTCCTGTCGCCGCGGCAACACCGAAGGCCAGCGCCACTGCCGAAAGCGAGACCGTGGCCTGCCATTGCAGCGTTGCGGTAATGGTGATAGCGGCAAGGTAGCCGGCCAGAATGCCCAACACGCCTCCCGCGACTCCGAGAGTCACTGCCTCGACCAGGAACTGCATGAGCACGTCGTAAGATCGTGCCCCAACAGCGCGTCGAATGCCGATCTCACGCGTGCGCTCCGTGACCGACACGAGCATGATATTCATGATGCCGATGCCCCCAACGATCAAGGAAATTGTCGCAATGGCAGCTAACAAAGCGGTCATAGTCTGTCCGGCGCGGCTCAGTGTGCCCGACATCTCCTGCAGGTTCACCTGGTCCATCTGTGGCATATTGGCTAAGATGAACGCCGCAACCGAGGTGTTGAGCCCCTTTGTGAGCGCTTCAGAAGCCTGCGTCTTCACGGTGAAATCATCCGGTGTAGCCCCGCCTCCCATACCGGGGGCCTGCAGCCCTCCCAGGCCGGTGGGCTCACCGGCAGGTTTTGAGTCATTCAGATGATGGCGATCGCGCAATAAAGGCGTGATCGCGAGCGCAACCTGCGAAGCATCACCAGCCTGTTCCGACGACACAACAATCAATTGCAAATAGTTGATCCCGAGGATTTTCTGCAGCGTGGTATAGGGCACGAGGACCATTTGCGACTGATCGTCATCGCTGGTGCTGAACACGCCCTTCACCTTGAACTGCTGGCCGTGGATGGCGATCATCTTGCCAACAGGATTGGCATCGCCAAAAAGCGCGTCCCGTACGGCTGATCCAATCACCGCGACATTCGCTGAGTCTTCCACATCGCCTTTCTTGAAGAAGCGTCCCTTATCGAAGCTCCAGTCGTACATCTTCGGATACTCAATATTTGTGCCATACACCTGACCATAGTTCCGCTGAGAGCCGTACTCGACCCAGCCGCGCATCCGAGTCAGGCTCGATACATGCGCCACGCCTTTTATATTGCGAATCGCCTCCGCATCATCGCGGGAGAGAGAAGTCGCCGTGCCAAGCCCAGTCGCAATATTAGATTCTTCTCCGCCGCGCGTGAAGTTGCCCGCGCGAACCGTAATGAGCGTCGTTCCCGCCGACTTCACGTCACTGGAGACACTCTGCTGGGCTCCGGTTCCAAGCGCAAACATTGTGAGCACCGCAGCAACGCCAATGGTCATGCCAAGAAGCGCAAGTCCGGTGCGCAGCTTATTAGCCTTCAGAGCTTTCACTGCAATTCGCAAACTGTTTTTCAACATTACTCGAACCTCAGAGAAGCCAAGGGTGCGACGCGCGATGCTTCGCGTGCCGGATAGTATCCGAAGAAGATTCCGATCGCTGCTGATATGCCAAACGACAGGGCAATCGCCATCATAGAAATACTCGTCGACCACTGTACCGATCTCGAAATTGCTACAGCAGCAATGACGCCGACCAGAATTCCCAAAGTTCCGCCGGCTACGCTGAGTGTTATCGATTCCAGAATGAATTGCAGCAGCACCTGTTGCGCACGCGCTCCAACCGCCCTACGAATCCCGATCTCGCGGGTACGTTCTGTCACGGATAGCAACATAATGTTCATGATCCCAATGCCACCCACAATCAGCGAAACCATTGCGATGCTGGCAAGTAAAACAGACATCGTACGACTCGATTTATCCAGCGTCTTACCTAGCTGTTCTAAGGTTACCTTTTCCAGGCCATTGACATTCCCGGTAACAGCTGTTGCCACATCGGGTCGTAGTCCGCCGCTGCTCAAAGCCTTCGCCGCTTGGCTGGCCACCGTGAAATCATCGGGCTGATTCGGTCCAATATGGTGCCGGGTGCGTAGTAGATTCGTAACGATACCTTCAACCCGCGTCACATCGCCAGTAGAACCGGTCGTAATAGTAATGTCGTTCAGTTTTGAGAGGTTGAGCAGATGCTGCATGGTTGTGACGGGGATATATACGGCATCGAACTGATCATCTCCCTCCGACGGACTTACCATCCAGCTTGAGCTTGTCACCACTCCGACTACCTTGAACGGCTGTTTCCACACGGTGATCGTCTTCCCCACCGGGTTCGCTGCGCCGAAGAGCTTTCCCGCTACGATTGTGCCGAGCACAATGACCTGATCGTTCATGCGTTCTTCGCGGGCGCTGAAGAAACCTCCATGCACAAACGTCCAGGAGCGGCGAATACTCGGCAGTGAGACGTCATCACCATGCACCCGCGTAAACCACCGTGTGTCTCCACTCACCACATGGACGTTCATATGCACGCCTTCGCTGACATATTGAACTCCCGGGATGTTGCGTATCGCATCGGCATCCGAGATGGTTAAGGTAGCTGCTGCTCCCAGTCCAGCCTCAGAATCGCCCAGCCGCTGACGTGAGGTGGGATGATCGTGTATCGCGAACGGATCGTCCTCCGGATGAAATCCCGACATAAGCAGCCGCGGCTTGTCTCTCATCTCTAGGCCGCGCACGCTGCCCATTTCGATGGCGTCATCGGGCGGCTTCTCTCTTCTCGCCTGATAGTTTCCTGCGGTCACGACAAGCATATTCATACCTGCGGCTTTTACCTGATCCTGGATCGCCTTTTGCGCTCCGCTGCCGAGCGAGATCATCGTCAATACCGTCGCAACACCGATCGTCATACCGAGCATCGTCAGGACCGTCTGCAGTCTGTTCCGGCGAAGCGACCGCAGCGCAATCGTCCAGCTTGTCGGGAGGGGCATCTAAGCTACTCCTTCCGTGACGGCGGTCAGGCCGAGAAGCTCCCCTGTGGCATGGCGCTGGCTGCCGTTTGAAACATCCGAAACGATGTTGCCGTCCTTGAAGCTGATAATTCGAGACCCATATTGCGCCACATCCATCTCATGCGTGATGAGGACAATCGTAATGCCGCGTTCGCGTTGCAGCGATTGGAATATTTCCATAACTTCGACGCTTGTCTTGCTGTCGAGATTCCCTGTCGGTTCGTCCGCGAGCAGAAGAGATGGGTTGTTGAGAAGTGCCCGCGCAATCGCAACCCGCTGCTGCTGGCCGCCGGAGAGTTGGTTGGTATGATGGTCGGCACGCGACTCCAGGCCGACCGAAGCCAATGCAGCCATCGCACGCTTCTTCCGTTCAGAAGCTGAAAGATTTGCCGCCCCGTACAGAAGGGGCAACTCCACATTCTCCAAAGCAGATGTGCGCGTGAGCAGGTTGAATCCCTGAAAGACAAATCCAATCTGCTTATTTCGAACCAGTGAAACTTCGTCGTCGGTCAAATGAGACACATCCTTACCATCGAGAAGATACTGCCCCCTGGTAGGTTGATCGAGACATCCTAGGATGTGCATCAACGTCGACTTGCCGGAGCCGGAAGGTCCGATGACTGCAACAAACTCGCCCGGTTCAACATCCAGCGAGATCGAGCGCAACGCATGGACGGAATGCTCACCTACCTTGTAGATCTTTGAAAGATCACGAACGGAAATCACTGGAGCCATACTCTAAGCCTGGTCCTTCCTGCGGCGATTCGCGGTAATGGAACCGGCGGCACATAGGAAGAGACCGCCGGACCGTCCTGAGTGGAAACAGTTACTTGCTGGAAGCAGTTGTCTTCGGACGCGGTGGAACGGTCGTGATCTGGGAGTATTCGTAGATGCTCGCCACGACGATTTTTTCTGCGCCGGCGAGTCCATTGTCCCAATGCTGTCCCTCGATCGCATACCACTCGTTTGCAGCATGCGCTCGCCCACCAGCGCCCCCGCGTGCGCCCATACCCATAGGAAGAGAGACCGTGCCGATTTTTTGTCCTACCTCTCCATCCGTGAACAGGTAAGACGGCCAGTATCCCCCCGTCGCCTCCGCCTCCGCGACCCCCAGCGGCTTGTCTTCACCGAGCGTGTTGTAGTGCGAAGCCATAAGGTACATATTCGTGTTGCCGCTCAGGTCAAGCATCTCTGCCGCCTTCTTGTGCGCATTGGTGATATCGGTGTTGGCCGATGATCCACGCGACCACGGCACGTCTCCAATCAGCTTGATTTGCACGTCCTTGTAGCCGTTTGCATCCAGCTGCGCTCGCAGCTTCTTGATCAGGTCGGGCCCATTCATTCTGGGCACGTAGCGGAAGTTATGCTTCGATGTGATCTTGTTCGGAAGAATCGCGCCGGCACCGCCCGCGTACATATTGCCGCCCCATATCCCATCCAGGTTGAAGCTGGTGCCGAAGCGTCCATCAATCAGCACCTGCAAAGGATCGTCGGACATATAGCGAGCTACACCCTGCGATTGGGCCATCTTCTTCAAATCCATCGTGGCGGCGCGCTTTTTCAATTCATCCATCTGTTCTGGAGTTGGCTTCTCCATATTGTCGAAGAAGCCCTTGATCAGCGGGGTGTTGCCGTCCAGCGAAGTAAGCGACGCGAGCATATGAATGTGACGCCAGGCCGGGCTGTCCGTCGTACGCTTGAACACGCCATGTATATCGCTGTCTGTAGGTCCACGACCCCATGCTTTTCCGCTCGTGGTCAACTCCACGTAGACGCAGCCTTCAGATGGTCCGCCCGCGTACAGCGCATCCGCCTCCTTCAGAAGGTCGGAGTGGTCCTGAATGAACTTCCGCAGACCAATGTCCATCCGTTCCTCGTCGCCCTCAGCGACAAAGATCAGATTCACCGGCAGCTTACCCATCACTTGTTTGTACGCCATAAGAGCATTCAACTGCGCCATCTCCGGTCCCTTGGAGTTCGTCGCACCGCGGCCAATCAGGACCTTGGAGTAGCTTGGCAGATTGGTTACGCTGCCTGGAACAATGCGAGCCTCGAAGGGAGGAGATACCCAGTTGGTCGGCTGCGTCACCGGCATCGTGTCATACTGCCAGTAAATGGCGACCGTCTTGGGCGCGCCTTCGTCGCATTTTGCATAGACGACCGGGTTGCCCGGTGTGCCATACTCCGTGATTCCGACGTCATACACGCGGGTGGTCTGGCAGCCCAGTTTATCGAAGAAGCCTTTGACCATTTCGGCCGATTCGGGAATGCCTTCGCCGCTATTCGAGATGCTGGGCTGCTGTATCCACTTTTGCAGGTTCTCTGCATCCTGGTCCGTGTGACTGTCGATGTATGCGAAAACCTTCTGCAGATCTGGAGGAAGCTTGCTTGTATCGGGCTTAATCCCGGCCGAGCCATAGGGATTGATACCCAGAGATGGACGTGCTGCGGTAGAAGTCGCGGTTTTGGGCTGCGTCTTGTTACAGGCGACCGGCCCGAACAGCAGACCGAGCAGACAAATAGATGATAGTTGCTTTCTCATAGCCTAGTCACGCTCCCCAAGTGCTTTTTAGCTAAATTGCTCCCGGATGTGTTCCGGAATAGATAGATCACTCCTTAGAACATGCAATATGAAACCACTCAAGCTGCCGAATCTTAGAAGTAAAGAGCGCCTCTTACTCCATGCGGGGGAGCAGAGGCACTCATACCGTGGATAAGGCACGAGCGGAAAAATTATTCGTTGATGATGACAGCGTAAGGGCAGTCTGTATCCATGTCAAGCAAAACCGCGTGAATACCGCATGGAACTTACTTGTTTCTGCATTTATAAAAGCGGCTTGCCGAATCCATTCAGAATTTGTTTGAAGAAATGCGACACCCGCCGTATAGTGAGCGTACCGTCGCAACTACAGCTTCAAATTCCAAGTCCTACCTCGCGATTGCGCTGGTTCGTAAAGCCGTACCCGCAGACAATCGATCTTTCTGGAGTTTTGTCATGAAGGCTACGCTTTTTCTGTCGGCTTTTCTGCTTCTCAATCTCATCTCTTCGCGGGCTCTGCCTCTTAAAGGCGACGCCTCTTTGCAGGGATATCCAATACAGACAGAAGGATTTTTAAAGGCAACGCCCGTGCCGGGAAAGCCCCTCGACCAGCATCTGGACATCTGGATGACGCTTCCTAAGTCGATGACGCCAATCAAGCGCTTCCAAGTAGAGATGACCAAGAAAGTTCATGTTGTGATTGTCAGCGACGATTTCAAGACCTTCCTCCACATTCACCCAACGCTTACACCATCCGGTCATTTCCTCATTACGCAGCAGTTTCCTGCTCCGGGCACTTATTTCGTTTATGCGGACGCGCTGCCAAACGATATGAATCATCAGGTCTTCCGCTTCAAGCTTGATGTGGGACACCCATCTCCACCGTCGCCGCGCGATTTGCCGAAAACTGGTATGGGCGTCGAGATCGGACCTTACGAAGTCGACTTGTCCACGGTGAGAATTCAATCCGGCCGTATGGAAATGGTGGACGTTCAGGTTCTCGAGAACGGCAAGCCCGCCACCGACCTGCACCCGTATCTTGGCGCACCGGCACACGCCGTCTTTCTAAATGCCAAAGATCTAAGCTATGTTCATGTTCACCCAATGGGAGCGGACATGATGAATATGTCAATGGACATGAGCAAACCAATGCCCGAACTACCGGAGAACGCTCCGGTTTCGAGCGATATGATGCTCCACATTGCTCTCAGGGAGGCAGGTACTTACAAATTGTGGTTGCAGTTTCGCGGCGCCGGCGACAAACTCTACATTGCTGCATTTACGATTTTGGCCTCCTGAGCGTCCGCGGATCGAAAGAATGTCATACAGACAGGATCAGGTTATGAACTGCTTGTGCAAACGAATTGTGAATCTGGCACTGTTGAGCTGCATGCTTTTTTTCATGGTTCCTTACTCCCTGGCGCACGCCCGGCCCAAAGTGATGGTGCCCGCGGCAAACTCCGTCGTCGTTTCTCCGGCCTCGATCTCGATCACCTTCTCTGAAGCGGTAGAGCCCAGGTTCAGTTCGCTCAACGTTATTGATGAACACGACAAGAGGCTGAATGTCGTAACTTCCATGCCGCTACCCAACGATCCGAAAACCCTGACGCTCGCACTTCCTCCGCTTGCTCCGGGCGGCTACCTGGTGAAGTGGGTCAGCGTCGCTACCGACGGCCATCGCATGGAAGGCGAATACAAGTTCACGGTTAGGTAGTCAGGTTCAATCTCTGCAGATGGACAACTTCCTTCTCCTTCCGAGGACACTTACCGCCGCGGCCTTTGATATTGCGTTCGCCGGGGCTATTGGCCTGGTCATTGTCGGCCTCTGGTCCGAGTTGGATCCGGATGAGAAGCTGTGCCGCAAGCTGCGAAATGCAAGAAGGTTCTGCTCAATCGCCATGCTTGTCGCGCTGGCCGTTCAGGGATTGCTGCTGACCGCAACGATGACCGGTTCGCCGTTATGGCGCGAAATCCGCAGCCAGCTGGCCTTGGCGTTGACCGGCACCCACGCAGGTCGCGTGCTGCTTTGCAGCTTCGCTTTGGCGCTCATCTTTTTCGCTCTCCTGCTGCTTTACCCCGGCATTAAGAAGCGTGCCAGAACACGATGGCTTCTCGCAGCGCTCGTTGGTCTCGCCGCCACGCGGGCAGAGACCGGACACGCAGCAGGGGACGGCGACTTCAGGCTCGCGGAGTGGGTGCAATTGGCCCACCTGATCTCAATCGCAATCTGGGCGGGCAGCGTGATGGCAGCAGGCTTCATCGTGTTGCCGGCGATGCTTCGCGATCAACTTACGGAACCAATAGGGAAGTTCATGCGCAAGCTCTCGCGCAACGTCACTATCGCTCTGGTGCTCATTGTCTTGAGCGGAATCTATAACTCCTATCGCGGGTTGGGCGGCTCTCTCACGCCACTCGTTCAGACGCAGTGGGGTTACCTGCTTGATATCAAAATAGCTCTCGTCTTAGTGGCTGTGGCTATGGGCGCATCCAGCCGCCGCATGCTGCAGCGCAACCGCATTCTTTCCTTGCGACAAGTATCGCGTCTGACGGTAGTTCTGCGTATCGAGGCGATCGTCATGTTGCTGATCCTCACCGTTTCAGCGTGCCTTGCAAATAGCCCGCCGGCCAACTCCTTCTGATCTGTCGTGCATGACCGAGCAGGAACGTCAGCTCCTCTCTCTCTTCTCCATCAGGAAGTTACTCATACTTTAGCGCCTGAATAGGCAGAATGCGGGAAGCCTTGCGGGCAGGATAGTAGCCGAAGAAGATACCGATTGCGACCGAGACACCGAAGCTAACCGCCACTGCTGGAATCGAGATACTTGTGGACCACTGAACGGTTCTGGCAATGGATGCGGAAAGGACGCAGCCGATGCCGATTCCCAGCAGGCCGCCTGCAACGCTAAGCGTCGTGGCCTCCAGCAGGAACTGCGTCAAGACTTCATGCGAGCGAGCACCGATGGCACGGCGGATTCCGATCTCGCGGGTGCGTTGCGATACCGAAAGCAGCATGATGTTCATCACGCCGATGCCTCCGACAATCAGCGAGACCGAGGCAATGCTGGTAAGCAGCGCCGTCATCGTGGCGCTGGCCTGATCGAGGGTTTTACCGAGCTGGTCCAAAGTAATCTTCTCCAGTCCAGCAGCGTTGCCCATTACGGCATTGGCAAGATCAGGGCGAAGTCCGTGCGCCATGGATTTATGCGCTTCGCTGCGCACGGTAAAATCATCGGGAACATCGGATGTAACGCCGTGGCGCTGGCGAAGGATTGTGGTGAGAGTGTTGACGACCCGGCCGACCTCGCCAGTGGAGTCTGTTGTAACTGCAACTGTATTAAGATAGTCCTGATGCATCAGCCGCATCATGGTGGTTACCGGAATATAGACCGCGTCAAACTGATCATCGCCCGCTGCGGGCTGAATCATCCAGCTGCTACTGCCGATCACGCCGATGATCCTGAATCTCTCTCCCTGGACCGTAAGGTACTTTCCGGCGGGATTCGCGGCGCCGAAGAGCTTTCGACTCACGAGTTGGCCGAGGACTACGACATCGGCTCCCTTCTTCTCGTCCTTTGCATTGAAGAAATGGCCGAAGGGAAACGACCAGGCGCGACGAATCTTCGGGAGAGAGGCATCGTCGCCGTGCAGCCGCGTAAGAATGGTATTAGAACCTTGGGCAATATGAACGTCGTCATGGATGCCTCCGGAGGCATACTGTACGCCTTTGACCTTGCGAATCGCGGCCACGTCATCTGGAGTGAGGGTAACGGCAGCGCCACGTCCAGGCAGTAGATCGCCTGGACGCCCGCGCTTGATCATAGGAGTGTTCCCGAATCCTGCCCCCGGATCGGTGTCGCCCTGCACGCGCAGCAGGCGTGGAGTATGAGATAGCTCCCAGCCTGTGCGCACGAATGCCGCATGATTCTCACGAGGTGAACCAAGGGGCTGAGAAAATCGCCGGTTGGAGGACATGGTTGCGCCGCCAGAGTCGTCGCCACGATTCCAGTTGCCTGCGGTGATGATGATCAGATTCATGCCTGCCGAACGGACTTGGTCTTGGATCGAGTTCTCTGCGCCGGCACCAAGGGCAATCATGGTAAGTACAGTGCCGACGCCAATCGTCATTCCGGTCATCGTGAGTGCAGTCTGCAACCTGTTTTTTTTGAGTGCCTGAACGGCAATGCCCCAGGAATGTTTTACGTGAACGATTCGTTCCATCGATTGTGTCCAATCTGCAGGCGAGCTGCGGTGGCTGGGAGCGTTCCTCGGACAAGTCTGACGAGCTAATTTCAGCAGATTAGAACCATCTCTTCTGCATTACTGAAACGCGGTTGAATAGCAACGGGAGAACAGAGCTATAGGTCGTCCTCGTATACGCCTCGGCGGCTTCGTTGCTCAAAGATGAGCCTGGGCTCGTCCAGGATCAACGGCTAAGGACCATGCATATCTTGTAGAGATAATGTGAGAGCAAGAAGGCAGCTCGGCAAATACAATTACATCCGCATACATTTACTTCTTCTCTGAAGAAGCTGCGATCGTGTCCTGCAGTTCCATCGGCATCATCGGTTCGGCAGTCGCGGAACTGGCAGCCGCGGAACGAACCGTCGGATACTTGATACCGAGTTGATCCATATAGGTAGGGTATCTGGTCGAGTCATAATAAAACCTCTCCAACTGCGGAGCGTACTTATCCATAATGGCGCTATTCAACTCGATGTGCGGATGATCGCTTGGACGTATCAATGGAGCATACTTCAAATCCTTGGTCTGGACATTATCAAAGTAGTCCCTAGCAGCTGCGATTAGTTCGGGTTTCGTGAGTAGGTCGAGCAGGGTCATAGCTTGGCTCTTGGCTCCCGCGACGACGCCCTTGTAAGCGATCGGAGTGGCCATCGCGATGCCGTTTGCCCAGTTATGACCGGGCAGGTTTGGAATGTTCGAAGGATACAAAAGCACGATCGTCGGAACGTTCCACGAGACGTCGCCGATGTCGTCCGATGGGCCGCCGCTGAACCCTTGCTCTGTACCCCCTCCATGAATCGGGGATAATTCCGTCTCCAGACCGGCCTCTGGGACCTTGAGTTCATGTTGGATGGCTTTGGCGAGGATTTGGTCGTCAGCCGACCAGATTGGCAGCCCGACCTGCTTGATGTTCGCGTATTCGTCTTCCGCTATCGGTTGATTGAACCACCCCGGCCACGCGCTGCCTAGCACTGTGGACGTGTAACTCGTGCTGCTCATGATAGCCGCGCCTTGGGCCATCTTTTCTCCCGTATCCCAGAGGTCGCGCACACGAGGTGCGGTCGCCTCACGGAAGTAATACCAGTTACTGGCGTTCGAAGGTACAACATTTGGCTGGTCGCCGCCGTTCACAATAACATTGTGCGATCGTTGAACTGGACGTAGGAACTGACGCTTAAAACTCCAGCCGACATCCATCAACTCAACTGCCGAAAGAGCACTGCGGCCGCGCCATGGGGCAACCGCTGCATGTGAGCTCTCACCGACAAAGTCGAAACGAACCGACACGGCGCCAAGTGTAGTAAACCCTCCATAAGCAACGCCAAGATTATTGGCAACATGAGCGAACAGGACTGCATCTACGTCCTTGAAATAGCCGGCGCGCACATAGTAGGCCTTCGATCCCAGCAACTCTTCGGCAATTCCGGGCCAGACCTTGATCGTGCCTTTCATGTGGTTCTTGATCATGATCTCCTTGACAGCCAGTACGGCGGCGATATTCAGAGGGACGCCGGAGTTATGACCTTCACCGTGGCCTGGGGCACCAGCGACGATGGGGTCATGATAAGCGACTCCCGGCTTCTGCGAGGCTTGTGGAATACAGTCGACGTCGGAGCCGAGTGCAATGACTGGCTTGCCTTCGCCCCATGTCGCCATGAAAGCGGTTGGGATGCCGGCAATTCCGTGCTCGACCTTGAATCCGTTCTTTTCTAGGATTCCTGAAAGATAAGCGGAGGTATGAACCTCGTGGTAACCAAGTTCGGAGTAGCTGAACACAGTATCAACCATCACCTGGATCTGCTTGGCTTCAGCGTCGACCTTGGTCATAGCTTCCTTCTTCATCGCCGTCAGAGCTGCGCTATCAGGCGGCATCGCGGCTGGAGCAACGGGGGCCGCGCCAAACCTTTGCTGCGCCACTGCGACAGTGCAGGTTAGAACAAGAGTTGTCGCCAGAGTGATGCACCGAAGCTGCCGTTTGTCTTTCGAATGCTGGAACATAAGCGTTTTCTCCTGTATCGAATCGATGGTGTAATCCGACTGCTGTGCTGAAAAACAGTAGGTCATCCTGGAGGTACTAACCCGGTTGCAGCGGGTACATTGGTTAGGCTGGGACTTCAAGAAGGCTGTAGAAGAACATTCGTTCATCTGACGTTTCTATAGATCCATTCAGTCGGCATGAGGCGTTTGCACCGCTTTGGCTATTCTTGCTGACACCCTCTGAACATCTACTTGCATCAATAAAACTTTGGAGAGCGCCTAATGAAGCGAACCATTCTCGCCCTAGCACTTACCCTGATTACAGCGACTACATATGGTCAAGAAGGCACCGCAGTCCACGGATGGATCGAAGACGGACTTGTTCATGCGCCGGGTACATCTTCAACAGATGTCAAGAAGAACATCTCCAGTGGAGCACCGTATGTGTTCGTCGACGACATCTCGAAGAAGGTCTGGCGCATCGATGACCCCGATGCCGTGAAAGGTCATGAGGGGATCACATTGCCATATCCGGGAGTATGGACAAGGTGGCGATGACGACTCACATCAACGACTTGACCATGCTCAAAAATCAGAAGCCCGGGCCCGCTCCAGAAGCCATAGGAAGCTAGCCGTAAAATACGGAAAACGTTCGCACGAAGAAGAATTGACATCTGCTTTATCTCACAAGCTATTTCACATTTGCGTGTTCAAAGTCTTCGAGTAACTACTTCTTCGCGGTGATGTGGGCGTAGTTCCAGACAGTTGCGGCGACTGACTTCTCAGCGCCTGCCAAGCCGTACACCTTGCCTGCACCTTCAATGATGTAATACTCGTTGGCTGCGTGTGCGCGTCCGCCCATTCCGGCTCCCCCAGCCGCAATCGGCATCTCTACGGGGATGACGCGCTGCCCGACGGCTTGGTTGGAAAAGAGATAGGCGGGCCAGTACCCGCCCAGGATAGTCTCAGTATCGGACGGTGCGGCGTACGGAATACCAAAATCAGTAAATGTTTTTTCGATAGCCTTTGCAATATCCGTGTCATAAGCCATCTTGGCCCAGGGCACATCCCCGATCAGCTTGATCTGCACGTCTTTGTAACCGTTCCTGTCCAACTGCGTGCGTAGCTTCTTAACTAGATCCGGACCCTGCATATTTGGAACATATCGGAAGTTATGCTTTGAAGTGATCTTATTGGGCAAGATGGCTCCAGCTCCGCCGGCGTACATGTTTCCGCCCCAGATACCGTCGAGGTTGAAGCTGGTTCCGTACCGTGACATCTTGAGCATGGTGTACGGATCCTGCGAGATGAAGCGAGCCACGCCCAGATTTTTGGCTGCTTGGTCCAGATTGAGCTTGGCGGAAGCCGTCTTGAGTTCCGCTGTTTCACTGGCGTTCAGCGGCTGCATGTTGTCGAAGAAGCCGGCAATCTTCGGCGTGTTGCCATCATCAGAGACCAGTGAACTGAGCATCTTGATGTGACGCCATGCCACGCTGTCAACCGAACGCTTCCACGAGCCGTGAATATCCGAGACGGTCGGTCCCTTGCCCCACGCTGTGCCCGATGTCGTCAGTTCGACGTAAACGCAGCCCTCCGAGCCGCCAGAGATGCTTGCTCCGCCACCTGCGTTTTGACCGGCAAAACGCAGCATCGCATCGGCGCCCTTGAACAGGTCGTAGTGATCTTTCATGAACTTTCTCAAACCGATATCCATGCGTTCTTCATCGCCCTCAGCGACAAAGATCAAATTTACAGGAAGCTTTCCCATGACCTGCCGCATCGACATGAACGCTTCGAGTTGAGCCAATTGCGGGCCTTTCGAATTCGTTGCACCACGTCCAATGAGAACTTTCTTGAAGGCTGGGTCGATACCGGCGGTCTTGCCGTCTACGATCTTCCCGGCGAAGGGCGGAGCCACCCATAGATCCGGCTGGGTCACCGGCATGGTGTCGTACATCCAGTAGATAACCAGCGTCTTGGGCGCACCTTCATCACACTTCGCATAGACAACCGGGTTGCCTGGCGTTCCATATTCCGTGATGCCTACGTCATACACCCGAGTGGTCTGGCATCCGAGCTTGTCGAAGAATCCCTTTACCATCTCGGCAGATTCAGGAATACCTTCTCCGCTGTTCGAAATACTCGGCTGCTGAATCCAGTGCTGGAAATCCTCGACATGCTCATCGATGTGGGCGTCGATATAGTCGTAAACCTTCCTCAACTCAGGATCGGTCCTACTGAGATTGGGATGAATGGTTTCATCCGCCACCGCGCGGATTCCGAGCTTTGCCTTGGTTGGCACGAACTGGGCGGCAGGCGTATTGCCGCTCTTGCAACCTACTGACAGGAACATGAGACCCAGAAGACACTTCGGCGCCTGTTTCACAAATCTAAAAATTGTCATCGTTGTGCGAGTAATCTACCGTCACTTACACACCAGGTCAAGCAATAATTTCTTGCTATTGTGAAATCGGAAGCGAGACGACAGGGTTTGTCATAAGATTCCTATATCGCTGCCAACGGAGCGCATCGTTGGCGCCTCCCTGTTCCACCAGCGCGCGAACGCTGTCGCTTCCAACCGTGTAACTTAGCATATATGTCCTATATTCGTTTAGATAGAGCAGGGTAGTCTCCCCATGTTCCATCAATGTTTCGCGTTCCAGCGCGTCTGCCGCGCGGACAAACTCTAACCTGCCATCCAGATACTCGCGCGCGATTGAAGGCTCCGCAGTATGCAACCCGGCAATAAGCCGTTGCACCTCGAGATAATGTTTGCAGTAGTGGCCCTTCAAACCAGCAAGAGGGAAGAGGACGTCCCGCTCGATACGAAGCCGTTCGGCATCTGACAGAACTAAGGCCGGAGCATAACTCGCAGCCGCCTCGGAGACATACGATTGCGGACTGAATGTGGGTTGAGCTAGAAACTCCTCACGATGCAGACCGCGAACCAACGTCTGGTCTCGAATCGAATTGAAGACGTGGTGACCTGGATAGCCCTCATGGCAGGCGAGGCTCAGCAATCGGTCTACGGTTATCGGGTAATCCATATTCACTTGAATCAGGCTGTGAGCATTTCCCAGATAACGGCTGAATGCACTCCATGGCTTGTGAAAGACGTACTCCACCTGGACATGCTCGCCGTGCGGCAATGTCATGTGTTGCAAGGTCAGGTCCCTGCATTGATGCAGTGCCGCATCCATCGCAGCTGGCACGCGGTCCGCCGGTATGATGAATCGCCTGTCGAACTGGGAATAAGCCTGTGCGGGATTAGCCGGATTCCCCAGTAGGACGGCGAGCCGGGCGCGAAGGATCTTGCGTTCACCAGCCTCCCTATCTGCGGGAGCCACAACCCCAAAGAGTGTCTTACTCTCTTCGTCGAAGGAGCGATTGCTCCCAAGTAGCTGTTCGGTCCGGAGTGCTATCGCATCGACCTGAGCAACCAGCAAAGATCTCCGCGCTGCATCGAAAAATGAGCTCTCCGGAAGCTGAAGCACCTGCTTGTGTAGCACAACCGCGCTTCGATGAAGGCTGTCGAGCTTTTCAGGATGGGATCCGGCTAGCTCCACCGAAGCGTCCGATCCTATGTAAAAATCGAGCGAGTCTGGATCGCGTTCTCCTAACTCAGCGACAAGAATGAGATAGTTCCGCGTGAGATCGTCCACGGTAGCCGGCACGGGGTGTGTGGCTCGGCAAGCAGACAGACCGAGCAGTGCAGTTAGCAAAAGCGCTCTGCCAGAATTGAGCAAAGATACATAGTTTCGGAAAGGATGAGACACGTTACCGTGGATCATACCTCGCGCTGCGGCACGAACCATTTTTTTTCGCTTCGCAATTTTCATTATTTTCTGAATTGTTGAAGAAACCTCTTTACGTGAATTTTTATGTTTGCTATAAATCTCCTTAACCGTAAAACGAAAATAGAAACTCTGGAGTGATGAGGACGTTCATTCCCGCCGCATCGGTGTCTCTGCCGGGGCGGACGAACTCTTTCGCCGAGGGACTTGTGTCACTGCACCCCGCCAGCGGGGATCACATCTGTCGCAGAACCTGTTCTAGAAAAGCTGTACCGCCGTATAGCCCGAACATTCGTTTTAGCTCTCACCTGCAGCACGCATAGACATTCCGGAGGCCACTCATGTTGTCGATTCGACGCAGACGCTACTTGTGTATCTTCATCGTGTTTCTCTTTTCAATACTGTATTCCGCCGTCGTTTATGCACAAACCGTCAGCGCAAGACTCTCCGGTACGGTGTCGGACACTCAAGGCGCGGTCATAGGAAATGCGTCGGTTACGGTCACAAATCAGGCCACCGGCGCAGTCCGGAAGCTGACGACCGACGCCGGCGGACGCTATGAAGCCAACTCGCTGCAGCCAGGTCCATATATCGTCTCCGCCGAGATGTCAGGCTTTACCTCGAAGACAATCACCGGGATCACGCTGAACGTGGGCGATGTCAAGGATCTTCAAATCAGTCTTCAAATTGGCAGTGTAAATGACAGCGTAAGCGTCAGCGCCGCCGAAACTGCCATCCAGACCGAGACCTCGTCGAATGGTGTCCTGGTCGATAACAAGCAGGTTGTGGAACTGCCCCTGGCCAATCGCCAATTCTACAACCTGGCTCTGCTCTCACCCGCGGCCTATCAGCCCGCGCAAAACTCAACCCTCGGATTTCGCGGCGGAATCAATATCGCCGGAGCGTCCGAGATAAGCAATGAGTTCACGCTCAACGGCGTGTACGACAACGATATGGGAACCGCGCAGCCATCGTTTCGCCCATCGGTTGAAGTCATTCAGGAGTTTCGCCTTCTTACCGGCGTCTACCCCGCCGAGTACGGTCAGATGGCCGGCGGACACCTGGTCATCATCACCAAATCCGGCACCAACTCCTTTCATGGTTCGGCTTATGAGTTCATTCGTAACGAAGTGACGGACGCAAGAAACTACTTCACTCAGGCAGGCATCAAGAACCCTTCGTTCAAGCAGAATACCTTCGGCGGCACCATTGGCGGTCCAATCCTGAAGGACAAGGCATTCTTCTTTTTCGGATATGAAGGACAGCGCATTCGCTCCGCCGTCACCGCTCTCTCCTCAGTCCCAACTCCGGCCATGCTTGCAGGCACGTTCCAGACCGGAGAAACGCTCTACAACCCCAACACGGGTCTGCCCCTGACTCCCTCCTCGGGCACTCCCGGAGCTTACGTATACAATCTGCCCACGGCCATTCCAGGTTCAAGCCCCATCAACTGGAACTCCGTTGCCGCCAAATCAGGTCAGGAAATCGCTAATCTTGGTTTCCCTGCGCCTACCGTCGCGACGGCCCCGAATACTCTTCCCGGCAATAACTACAATTTCAATGAAATCCGCTCTGAAAACTCGAACACCTACACTGGCAGGGTCGACGGCCGATTTTCGGAAAAGGATTCAGTGAATTTCAGCTATAACTCCTTCATTGATCCAGCCTTCGAGCCGTCGAATTCTTTGTGCTCGTCGTATGTGCTTCCGAACTTCGGCTGCTACACCAACCAGATCTCCACGCTGCTCAACCTGAGCTATCAGCGAATCATGACCGCGAATCTGATTAATAATTTGACCCTCGGCTTCCAACGTCTCCAACAGCCTCGCGTCCAGCAGGACGATACCAGCATCGGCTCCGCATATTCTGGTCTTCCCGGCGCCCCCTACTTCACGCAGCCGAACTACGCGAACAATCTAGGCTTGCCAAACACCGCCATTACCGGGTATTCCACGATCGGAGGCGCAACCAACCTGCCGCAGAATCGCTGGGACAGTCACTATCAAATCACCGACGCAGTCACCTGGACTCACGGAGCTCATACCGTCAAGGCAGGTGTCGACCTACTCTTGGTCCGTGCTATCAATCTCATCACCAGTGATGGCCGCGGCGCATTTTCCGTCAACGATTCGAACATCTACGCTCTTAGCGGCAAAAGTACACGGTTAGGTTCGACCGGAGATTCCTTGGCCGACTTTCTTCTCGGCCTTACCTATACCTCGACGATCGGACCCACGGCGACTAACGTCTACTTGAACTTCCAAAGCCAGGACGCATTCATCCAGGACGACTGGAAGATCAAACCGAATCTAACCCTGAATCTAGGTCTGCGATACGAATTGGATCATCCGGTCTACTCGCCAAATAACAGCGTCTCCAACTTCAGCCTCACGCAGCAACAGTACATTCAGGCAGGCGTCGACGGTGCTCCCAAAGGACTTTACAACGTTGACGGAAATAACTTCGCACCCCGACTTGGTTTCTCCTACCAGCCCTTAAATAATGAGAACACCACAATCAAAGGCGCTGCCGGTATGTTCTACAGCATGCCGCTGCTCTATAACCAGTTCCTGACCAACGGCACACAGGCGCCCTTCCGGCTCGTCTCCACGTTTACCAGCGTTGCCAGTGCCACAACCAACGTCAACACGATTCAACTCGGAACCCCGTTTAGCGTTCCCAACACAAGCGCTCCGGTTCCATGTCTCACCGGCGCACAGACTGGTTGCTCTGCTTCCCAGGCCGCACTCAATATTCAGTACGACTACCGGACGCCTTACCTCTCCGAGTGGAGCTTTGGCGTTGAGCACACACTTACGAAGTCGATCGTTTTTGAGAGCACATACTTCGGCTCGAAAGGAACGAGGCTGCCTCTTAGCGTGCCGGTAAACGTGATCAACCCTGCCACTTACGCAAATACCACGCGCGCTCCCAAACAGTCAGACCGTCCCTTCCCCAATTTTTCGGTTATCACCAGCCAGAACACGATCTCCAACTCCGAATACAATTCCTGGCAGAACAGTTTGAAGCAGACTTATCACAATGGTGTCTCTTTCATGCTGGCTTACACATGGGGTAAATCCATTGACGGCGGCGGCGGCATCGGCAGCAGCTCCAACTCATCGGGCACGGTGGAGAACGTCTACAATCTGCGCGGCGACCGCGGCCTCTCTGACTTCGATGTTCGCCACCGTGTAGTCTTCAGCCCGGTGGCTCAGTTGCCATTCGGGGGAGGAAGAGCTTACCTCAATCATGGTCTGGAGTCGGCGATCTTCGGCGGCTTTCAACTCTCCGGGATATTCAGTTGGCAAACGGGTCGGCCCTTTACTATAACCGATGCCTCCTCAAATAACAGCGGCTACTACGAAAGCGCTGACCGCCCCAACATCGTCCCGGGCCAGAATCCCAACAATGGTCCCAAGACGGTAGCGGAGTGGTTCAACACCGCGGCGTTCACTCTGGCTCCCAGCTTCGTAGTCAAAAACGGCGTCGTGACTCAGGTCGGCCAGTTTGGAGACGCGGGACGCAATATCATCGAGGGCCCCTCCTACACCGATCTCGACCTGACGTTGGCGCGGGAGTTCCCCATCCGGGAACGCGTCAACGGCCAGTTCCGTGTTGAGACCTTCAATCTCCTTAATCACCCCAACTTCTTCAACCCACTTACCACCGGAACGCAGTATGGCAGCGGCTCGTCCTTTGGACAGATCACCCAGGCGAATACACCGCGGCAGATGCAGTTCGTTCTCCGTATTCTCTTCTAGAGCCTGTTATGAACTTTTGCTCGCGCAAGTCTTTTGTAATCAGTGGGAGGAATTCTCATACCTGGCTAATCGACAGGGTTTAAGAAGGTTATAACCAATTTGGATATCGGGACCCTCTGTTTTCACAATGAAAAGGCCTGTTGCAATCCGCTTTCGGACCCGAAGTAAGTCAAAAGTTCATAACAGGCTCTAGATAACTACTTCTAACAAGGTAGAAGCTGGGATAGTTTTAGGATGCGTAAGAGCCGATTGGAGTGGAGCCGTGCAAAGGCGGTTGATAGAGCATTTTGTGTCCGGCTCGACGGCGCGGACGGCGGCCTCGCTGGTCGGCGTGAACAAGAGCACGGCAGCGTTGTACTTCCATCGCCTGCGCCAGATCATCGCCCAGGAGAGTGAAGATGCATCACCTTTGTTCGGCGAGATCGAGGTCGAGGAGAGCTACTTCGGCGGCCGTCGCAAGGGCAAGCGCGGACGCGGTGCCGCAGGCAAGGTCCCTGTGTTTGGCTTGCTAAAACGCGGCGGCAAGGTCTATGCCAAGGTCATTGCCAACGTGAAGGGGCCGACCCTGAAGGCCATTATCGACACCAAGGTCGTGCCCGACTCGATCGTCTACTCCGACACGCTCAGCTCCTATAACGCGCTCGATGTGTCCGACTTCAAGCACTACCTGTTTAGTCCGAACACGCTGGGACTAAACAGCTACCGCATCAACCACTCCAAGCTGTTCTCCGAGCAGAAAAACCCTATCAACGGGATCGAGAACTTCTGGAACCAGGCCAAGCGTCACATGCGCCGCTTCAACGGTGTTCCTGCAGCCCACTTCCACCTCTTTTTGAAGGAGTTCGAGTGGCGTTTCGATACGCCTCAACCCAAACGCCAACAAACCCAGCTCATTCAATGGACTACACAACATCTCAAGTAGTTCTCTAGGACAGCCCCACACCTTTGTCTGGCATAAAACCGCAGATCAGATCCTCGATTCCGTCGCTCGGTTTTGTAAGCGAATCAATGACTCAGGACACTAACACGAAATTAGCACAATTCTAAAGAGTCTAAATCTAAATAATTCATTCTAAAGGAGTAAATTATGGAGGCGCGGGTCGGGATCGAACCGACGCATAAAGGTTTTGCAGACCTCTCCCTTACCACTTGGGTACCGCGCCTCTGGTGGGCTACCAGTTTCTGCCCTGCTGAATTGTAGGAGAAGTGCATCGCAGGCAGGAACTTTATTGGAGCGGGAGACCGGGGTCGAACCGGCGACATCTTCCTTGGCAAGGAAGCACTCTACCACTGAGCTACTCCCGCTCGTCAAGATCAAGTATAGCGGCCATGTTCTTTGCGGTCAACGTGGTGCGCGTCTTGTGTGAGAATGCCTTCGCCATTCGGTTGCGATGACCAGGGCACTAACTTGCGGGTTCGGGCAGATCGATGGCGATGCGCGGGCCTGCCGAGATATTGGAACGCCGACGGGTGACGTGAGGCGTGATGAGCAGGATGAGGTTACTGGAATTGGTCATCGTCGTGGTATCGGACAACGCGGGTTGAAAGCCGGGCAGGTCGCCCAGGCCGGGGAGACCACTGATCGCGGCGGTCTCTGATTTGTTGAGGCTACTGGCCATCAGCGCAGTCTCGCCATCGCCGACCGTAACATCCGAGGTGAACTGCTGGCTGTTGAGGATGGGAATGCCACTGAGAGAGCCGCCTGTCAGCGATTCGATCTTGAGGTCGACGTGCATCTTGATCGCACCTGATTTCTCCACAGTCGGCGTCGTCTTCAAGGTCAAGCCGAGGTCTTCATACTGGATCTCCGGAATCGTAGCTGAGGTGCCGACCGCAGAGTTGAGCAGGCTGGCAGCACTGACCCCGTTGATGGAAACATTGGAGAGTCCGGCTGCGCTGCCTGTCAGTCCGCTGGAGTAAGTTGCGGTCGTTATCGGGTAACGTTGCCCAACGCGGAAGGTCGCCGTCTGACGATCGCTCACCCGAATCTGGATATCATCGAGCGCCCGGGTGTCGCTGGCGGTCAGCGCAAGGTTATAGGCGAGATTCTGGTTAGTGGTGACGCCAGTTGTCGTAAGTCCGCCGCCGAAAAAACCGACCGTGCTGGACAGCAGCGCGCTCTGGACGAGGCCGGACGCGATCAGCGCGAGCGCAATGGTAATGTTGCTTGCTCCCGCTGGAATAAGGCCCTGAGCGATGGCCTGGTTGACGAGGCTCTGGTTTGAACTGACGAGGTTTTGTGCGGCCGACCCTACGCTGTAGACGCCAACCTGCTGCGGCAATTGCGCTCCGATATTGCGCTGGTTGGTCTTATCGACCGAATACAGCTTCAACTCGATCATGACCTGACTACCACCATCAATGAGATCGGCGAGGGTGAGATTGATGTAGGTCAGAGTATCTTCCGGCGCGCGAATGACAAGGTTGCCCGACGCCTTTGCCACCGTGAGCTGCCTGACATCAAAGACGTTGCGGACAACATTGCCGAGCTCGTCCATCTCTTCATTGGTCATGCCGGGGATGGAGATGGTCTCTTGAAGCTGGCGTTCCAGCCGCTGGCGATTCTCCGGAGTGTCCTGGGCGATGATCACGCTGGTTGCATCGAGCGGAACGGCAAAGAGATGAGTCATGTTCAGCAGAATGCCGGCCGCCTGCTGGTAGGGCGCATTGTCAAGATCGAAGCGAAGGTTCTCTCGCGGGACGGCCTCATCGAAGACAGCGCGTATGCCGTATCCTGCGAGGACTTTTCGAAGGACGTCCTGCTCGTCGGAGCGAAGATGGAAGCTTTGCCGGCTCGGCTTCGGTTCGAGAGTGGCTGGCCCTGCGATCGCCGGACCGTCGCGGATCCACGGTTCGATCTCGGGGTGAAAAGCTGTTGGCGGCAGGCCAGGGTCCATATGCTGACTGACCATGCTGTTCTCGGGGTCGAGCAGCGCAGCTTCGGCAAGCAGGGTCTTGGCTTTTTCGTGCTGCCCCAGAAGCCGTGCTTTCCCGGCCTGCTGGACCAACTCGGCGATGTGCCGCTGATGGGCCAGGGCGAGCGCCAGGGCATAGTCGCGGTCTGCCGGGTTCAGCTTGACTGCTTTGTTGAACTGCGTTTCCGTTCCGCCGAGGTCATTCTTAACCAGCAGACGTGCTCCGGCAAGATACGCATCGTCGGCAGCCTGCGCCTGATGTTTGGCCCGTGCGGCAACACTCGGGGGCTGCGGCGTCTGAACGGGCGCAGACTGGGCCACGCTAGTAAGAGTGAAGCTGCCGATTGCGAGCGCAACCGTGCAACTGGCGAGTGTGGAGACGCGGGGCTGAAGGAAGGGATTCATCGACTGCTGGTTAGACGGAGCAGCAACCTAACGGACGCTTGCGATACTTTGAAGGTGCGGCCGCTCGCTTCTCGGTGGCCGGCGCATTCCGTTGCGGATCTGTGCCGTGTTCATGTCCAGCTCTGCAAGGGTACGGCTCAGCGTGTTGCGGTGCATGCCAAGCTCTTCGGCGGCTTTGCACTGGTTTCCTTTATGATGCGCGAGCACTTCGAGGATGTAGCGCTTCTTGAATTGTCGTACAGCCTCCGCGTAGGGAACGCCGGCGCTATGCATCTGCGTAATGAGACCGTCCAGTTCGCGCTTCAAAGTGAGTCCTCGCCCGCGGTCACGTTCCGGAACCGCTCTTTTCATTGTGCCCTACCGCAGCGGCTTGATCCAATCGGGCGCCGTATGCTTGAGATGCGCGGCGCCGTTCAGGAATTGTTGCTGAAGGTCATGAGGTACAACGAAGGATACCGCATGCGCCCCCGCAAGGAAATAGGAAGATAGCTGAGAATTCAACGTCCACCCGGAATGGGGTAGAAATGCGGCAATCGCCATCAGAACGGCGACGCCAAGCAGGCAGCCTCGCGCAAAACCGAAGACCGCGCCCAGCAGACGGTCGAGAAAACCCAATCCGATGGCGTGCGTGGTCCGGTTCAACAGCTTGCCCAGCGCGGCGCTGAGCACCATCACTCCAATCAGAATCAGGAAGAAGGCGACGGCCTGGGCAGCGGCAGGCGTTGCCACCAGGCGTTCCACGAATACGGCGACCTGGTGGTAGTTCCAACTAGCCAACAGGATACCGAGGATGAGACCGCCGAGCGAGAAAAGCTCAAGGATGATGCCGCGGAGAAAAGCCATGATGGTGGAGTAGGCGAGGATGAGGACAAGAAACCAGTCGAAGAGGCTCATACGTTCAGGTGTTGGCGAGAGTGGTTCGACCGGTGAGGATGCGGAATGCTTGCAGATATTTTTCACGCGTGCGGACAATCACCTCATCGGGCAGAGCGGGTGCGGGCGCCTGCTTGTTCCAGTGGATCGATTCGAGATAGTCGCGGACGTACTGCTTGTCGAACGAGGGCTGCGGACCGCCCGGGCGGTAGCTTGCTTCGGGCCAATAGCGGGAGGAATCGGGAGTCAGGACTTCGTCGGCCAGGATGATCCGGCCGTCGATCATGCCGAATTCGAACTTCGTGTCGGCTAGGATCAGACCTTTGCTTTCGGCATGCCTGGCCGCTCTCTCGTAAAGAGCCAAGGTAAGCGCGCGGAGTGTTTTCGCGTGCTCGGCGCCGATGGTCTGTTCGACTAGTCCGTACGAGATGTTTTCGTCGTGGCCGCCGGTGTTGATCTTCGCGGCGGGCGTGAAGATGGGTTCGGGCAGACGATCGGATTCCCGCAGCCCCGCCGGTAGCTTGATGCCGCAGATAGCGCCGGTCTGCTGGTAATCCTTCCAGCCGGAGCCTGAGATATAGCCGCGGACGACGCATTCCACCGGAAACATCTGCGCGCGCTTGACGAGCATGCTGCGGCCATCCAATTGGTCCAGGTAGGGATGGAGCTCACTGGGAAAATCAGCGGCAACCGCGCTTACCAAATGGTTGGGCACGATCGATTTCAGAAAGTCGAACCAGAAGAGGGAGAGCTGAGTCAGGATTTTTCCCTTATCGGGGATGCCGCTCCCCAGAATGTGATCGAAGGCTGAGATTCGATCGCTGGCGACAAAAAGAAGCTCATTGCCGGAGAGGGCATAGATATCGCGGACCTTGCCGCGCGCAGCCAGAGGAAGAGAGCCGAGGTCGGTTTGAAGGAGGGCTTTTTGCATCATGTTGAAGGGTACACCTCGATGGATCGTGCAGTGGCTGGACTAGCTTGGCTACATGGAGTGAACATGGAGCAGTTTGTCTTCGGCGCCGGCAGGCTGGGTTGGCCAGTGGGGACAGCGCGCGATTACAGTTTCAGGATTGGGGCCGCGCACCGCATAGGCAGCGAATGCATTGCATTGCATTGTATTGAACGACTGCGTGTCTACTTTATGGCTGAGGAATGGAGCGAACGTGGGACGGTAGTAGACGTCGAGGTCCACGCCCGAGTTTCCGGCGCCGTTATTACTCCAGGGTATGACCTTGTAGTACAGGTTGCGGCCGATCGGCGTTTTGGGGAGCGAACCGGGGCGGAAGATGCCGGTAAGCGGGAGCACGATACTGGATGCGAAGAGCGGAATGATCAGGATGGCGGCGCTGATCGAAGTGAGCCACCTCGGAGAAAGCCTGGAGAAGAGCAGGACCAGCAACTCGTAACTGGCGATGGCCAGCCAGCCAATCACCACGTTCACATAGGCTGAGGTTGTGCCCCACCTGGTCATAGCAAAGATGACGTGGATGATGACCATTAGCATCGAACCGCGAAGAAGGAATAGGCGCAGCCCTGGCGGTACCCGCGTCCAGAGGATTCGCAGCAGGAGGATCGCTGCTGTAAGCAGTACAAGCGCAACAATCGTGGCTGGAATCATCATACTCAGCTAGCTTAGCGGTTTCGGGAGGATGCGAACAGTAGCGAAGCGGGGATCGGGCGTGCTTCATAGATCGGCCTTCGTGAGAAAAAAATGCTGGAGCGAGTAGTGATCGCCCCAGCTGCGCAAAGTGGAAATCGGTTGATGAAAAATGGGGTCATGCCACGGCGCGGCGATTCTCAGTCGAGTCGCGGCGGTTCAGGTTGACGCTGACGATCTTCGACACGCCGGGCTCCTGCATGGTGACGCCGTAGATCACATCGGCCTGGGCCATGGTTCGCTTGCTGTGCGTGATCACCACGAACTGGGTGGTTGCGCTCATGTCGTGAATCAGCTTGGCGAAGCGGCCCACGTTGGTCTCGTCAAGAGGCGCGTCCACCTCGTCCAGAATGCAGAAGGGAGCGGGCTGAAACTGGAAGATACCGACCAGCAGGGAAAGCGCCGTGAGAGCCTTTTCTCCACCGGAAAGCAGCAGGATATTCTGCAGCTTCTTGCCTGGCGGAGAGGCGACGATGTCGATGCCGCTCTCATTGGAGTTCTCCGCGTCGGTGAGCTTCATGAAGGCATGGCCGCCCCCGAAGAGTTTCGTGAATGTAACCGAGAAGTTTTCGTTGATGACCTTGAAGGCCTCGTCGAACTTCAGGCGCGAGACATCGTCGATCTCCTTGATCGAAGCCTGGGTATTTTCGATCGAGTCGAGAAGATCTTTTCGTTGTGTTTCAAGAAAGCTGTGCCGGGTGACAGTCTCGTTGTACTCGTCAAGAGCCATCATGTTCACCGGGCCCATGGCTTCGAGCTTCTGCTTCAGGCCGCGAGACTCCTCCTCCTGGGTGTGGAGATCGTCGCCTTCGATGCGGGCGATGGTCTGATCTTCGCGGAGCGTGCCGGCTTCGGCGCCAAGGTCGTTCAGGCAGGTAGCGTCAATGTGCTCGATATCCGAGGCGAGCTTGGCGGCGCGAGCGGTGAGTTGCGCGCGTTGTTCGCGAAGGACTTCGGTCTCGTGACGCAGGGTGCGCAGCCGGGCATCGAGCTCATCCATGGCGCGGCGCAGCTCGGCTGCTTCCGCGGTGAGGCTTGCGCCCTGTTCGACGGCAGTCGCGCGCAGAGCGGAGAGTTCGGTTCGCTGGACGGCCAAAGCTGCCGTCTCTTCTTCGCGGCGTATTTTTTCGGCGCCGGCGGAGGACAGTTGTTGTTCGAGCTGTTGAATGCGGTGGTTCTGGCCGTTGTGCAGCCGGGTCGTCTGCTCGAAGTTTGCGGCGGCGTTGCGGCGGCGTTCTTCCAGTCCGGCCAGTGCGGCAGAGGCGGCTGCCGCGGACTGCTGGAGTTCTTCGCGGCGGCCGCGCAGCTCATCCAACTGCTCCTGCAAGGCGGACAGGCTGGCTTCCAGGGTTGCGCGCTCGTTCTCAAAAGCCGCGGCCTCCTGCTGGCGCCGCGAGCTCAGGTCAGCCTTCTGGCTGCGGGCTTCGCGGTTGCGCTCGCTGGTCAAGGCCCAGTCCTGCAGGCGACGCTCGATGCGGGCGACTTCGGACTCCATCTGGCGAAGTGCTGCGCCGGAGTTGGCCGACTCGCGCTCAGCATCGCGTCGCTCGTGCGTCTTGCCTTCGATCGATGCGTTGAGCGCGGCGATCTGATGCTGGAGTTCGACAGTGTTCAAATCTGTCTGGGCCAACTCCCGTTCGGCTTTATCGAGCTTCTGCTGGACGTCGGCTAGTTCGCGTTTGAGCGCCAGAGGACCTTGCGTACGAGGGCGGCCGCCTGTGACCGTGACGTTATGGAAGGTTTCGCCGGAGGGCGAGAGGAAGAACGCCTGGGGATTCGAAAGCGCCAGCGAACGTGCGGTGTAGGAGTCCGGCGCGACAAATCCTTCGCGAAGCTTGGGAAGGATCACTTCGAGCGATTTTCCGAAGCCGTCGAGAACACGGACACACTCCTTCAACGGGACGACGCCTTCGATGCCACTGATTTCAGTCTGTGCCGCACTCTCCATGCCCTCCGCAAAGACGAAGTTTGCCTGGGAGTCGTTGGGGTGCACGAGGAAGGTGGCGCGTCCGGTGATGTCGGTCTGGAGCAGGTGCATCCCGGCGTTCGCGGCATCCCAGCTCTTGACGACAACATAGTTGAGCTCATCGCGGAGGAACTCGTCGACGACGTCTTCGTACTTGCCGTCGACCTCGAGGAAGTCCGCCAGTGTGCCGACAGCCGCCATCCCGTCGGTATTCTGCTTGTAGGCCTCGGTTTTGAAGAGATTGCGGACTGTATCTGTCGAGTAGCTGTGCTCGCGGATCAGTCCTTCCAGAGAGGTACGCCGTCCCGTGAGGGTCGCCACCTCTCCGCGCAACTGGTCGCCACGCCGTTTGGACTGCGCCTCTTCGCTGCGGCAGGATTCGATCTGGAGACGAAGTTCCGCAATCTCCGCCTCAAGCCGCTTCAAGCGCTCCGTTACGGACTCGAACGACATTTTGACCTGGCCGCGTTGCAAGCCAAGCGTCTCGAGTTCCTGCCTGGCGATCTCGGACTCGGAGAGAAGCCGCTCGGCCTCGCGGTCCAGACCGGAGAGCGCGGCCTCAGCCTGTGCTTGTTCGTTGCGGGTCTGTGCGATGCGCTGAACAAGCTGCATGGTCGAGCGGCGGTTCTGCTCCGCCTGCTGTTCCCCCGCCGTGACTGACCGTGCGGCCTCCTGTACCTGGGCCTGATGGCTTTGGGCTGCCTCGCGGGAACCATTGGTCTCTGCCGTGGCGTTTTCCAGAAAGCTGCGATGCTGTTCGAGCTCGCCAGCCAATCCCGCGAGCTGTTCACGGGCCTGGGCGAGGTTCTCTGTCCCGGTGGCGAGGCGGTTCGTCAACTCCGCGATGCGATCGCCATTGGCGGCAGACCGCGCCGTGATGCGCTCCAGTTCGACCGCGGACTGATTCGCCTGCGCTCCCGCCTCACGGATTTGTTGGTCAATCGTATATCCGGTGCGAACGCCTTCGGTATGCTGTGCGTCCATTGCGTCCACATCGCCGGCCTGTGCCTCGATCTGTACCGCGAGCGCGGTGATCTTCTCCGTGGTGACAGTCTGCTCGGCATCGAGCTGTGACATGCGGCTGGCCAGTACCACCCGGAGCCGAGAGCGGAGTTCGTCCCGGAGAGCGCCATAGCGTTCTGCTTTTGCCGCCTGTCGCTTCAGGCTCGTCATCTGACGGGCGACCTCGTCGAAGATATCGTTCACGCGAGCCAGGTTCTGCCGCGCCGCCTCCAGTCGCAACTCCGCCAGCCGCTTCTTCGTCTTGAAGCGCGTAATCCCGGCTGCCTCTTCGATGATGGAACGGCGGTCGTGCGGCTTGGCCGAAAGCAGTTGCCCGATGCGCTCCTGCCCGATGATGGCGTAAGACTCGCCACCCAGGCCGGTGCCCATGAAGATGTCTTGAATATCCCGCAGCCGGCAGATCTTGCCATTCAGCAGATACTCGCTGTCGCCTGACCGGAACAGCCGCCGCGTAATCGTCAGTTCGCCGGCCCGGACTGGAGCCCGCCCGAACTTTCGCCGGCGTATCTTCAGCACCACGTTATTTGGATTTGCCAATACTGCGGAAGCGCCAGCCTCGGGGTTCCCGGAGTCGACCACGATCTGCAGCCCCTTGCTCTCGGCCTCCTTGCTCTCGCCCTCCTTGCTCTCGCCCTCAATGAGGGTGCCCGGCTGAGCCTCCGCCACTGCCTCTTCGGTTTCCTCGGCATGCTGTTGACGCAGGGTTGTTTCATCCCAGTCCGTGGGCAGGTTCTCGTCGATCACAATCTCGGGGTCGTTCTGGAGGTTCGCGCCGTCGTACACCTCTGGGTCGACCAGAGTGAGCGACACCTCGGCCATACCTGTCGGCTTGCGGTCGCGGGTGCCCGCGAAGATGACGTCTTCCATCTTGATGCCGCGCAGCGACTTCGCTGACTGCTCACCCAGCACCCAGGTGATGGCGTCCGAGATATTGGACTTTCCGCAGCCATTGGGTCCCACGATGGCCGCGATGCCTTCGCCGGAGAGCTGAACCTCGGTGCGGTCACAGAACGATTTGAAGCCGAGAATCTGAACTTTCTTAAGTTTGAGCAAGACGACCTCTGCGGGGCGAGACTGAAGATTTGGGAAACATCGCCTGTTACTTGGGACTGACACAACTGTAGCTGCGTTCGTGTGCGGAATCAACGGAAACAATACCACCCGTTGTGGATAAGGCGGTCAAAACACTACGAATAGACGGCCAGAGCAGTATCAGTGCAAGATCGTACCGTCTGTGGCACTGAATCCCCGATCGAGACGGAAAGCGATACAAGGTGGGTGCACCTCCGTCTATGAAGCGCAAGCGGTCCAGAATACCTCGTCGGGAGGAGCGATTGAGACGTGCCTTCTTGCGCTGCGTGCGGCCTTTTTCAGGCTACAGCAAAGGCACCTCTTGCTATTTGAGCAACAGCGTTTCTATAATCCGCATCATCATCCAGAGATGCCACGAGCACTTCAAACGCCTGACCGAAGGGTTGGGCACGGTAAAGAGTACAGCCGGATGAACTATGATCAGGCTGTGCTTTGTCTTATCCAGGTGTCCCAAACGCATCGGTGACACAATTGAACGAAAGAATTATTGAGGAGTGTGGAATGAAGAAGGCAGTCGTTGCGTCTCTCCTGGCGGTCGCTTGCTCTACAGGTTTTGTGGGTATCGCGGTCGCACAGACTCAGGCAGATCAGAGTGCGAACGCGCAGTCCTCAAGTGGCGGCGTACAGATGTCCCCGGCCGAATATGCTGCGTATAACAACGCAATCACTCAAACAACCCCGCAGACCAAGGCTCCGGCGCTTGAGGCTTACCTGACTGCCTATCCGCAGTCCGCCGTCAAGGCGGCGACTCTGGAGCAGTTGATGCTTGCTTACAGCGCCTTCGATCCGCAAAAGACGATCGATACGGCAGATCGTCTGTTGCAGGTTGACCCGAACAACCTCCGTGCCCTTACCTTCGAGGTGTACTTCCGGTCTCAGAACGCTGACAAGGCTACCGATCCGGCGGCAAAGCAGACGGATCTTGATTCCGCAGCGTCTTTCGCAACCAAAGGCCTGGCGGTCACCACCAAGCCCAAGGACATGAGCGATGCCGACTTCGCCAAGGTGAAGGATGCGGCGACGCCCGTGTTCTATCGCGCCATTGCGAATGCCGCCTTGAACAAGAAAGATACTGCGACCGCGATTACGAACTTCAAGTCGGAGTTGAGCAGCGTGCCCGTCGCACAGACACAGGTTCCCGGACCCATGCTGCAGGACACCTACACGCTCGGCCAGGCGTACTACCAGTCCACACCGCCTGACTACGTCAACTGCACCTGGTACGCCTCACGCGCGGCGGCGTTCGCTCCTGAGCCATACAAATCGCAGATGCTGCCGCTGGCGAAGTTTTGCTACAAGAAATATCACGGAGCCGATGACGGTTACGATGCTGTCACCGCGGCTGTCCAAACCAACCTCAATCCTCCGTCGGACTTCACGATCAAGCCTGCACCAAGCCCGTCGGATATCGTAGCGCAGGTCATCGCGAGCACGCCTGATCTGGCTACTCTGGCCATCAGCGACAAGGAGTTCATCCTCCAGAATGGAAAGCCTGCAGATGCAGCCAAGGTCTGGGACACGGTCAAGGGCAAGAGTGTCGAGTTCCCGGATGCGACGGTGATTGCGGTGACGGACACATCGATCCAAGCGGCGGTTTCGGATGACGCTGTGCAATCCAAGACGGCGGATTTTACCTTTAACATGAAGGAGCCGCTTAAGACGCAGCCTGCGGTCGGGTCTAAGATAACGCTCTCAGGAACATATTCTTCCTACACTGTCGGAGGAGTTGCTCCAGGATCGGCGCCCACGCCGACAGCATCGCCCGAGGCTTCAGCAGCTACACCTGCTCCTGCTGCGTCGTCTGCTCCCGCTGCGCCCGCAACTCCTGCTCCTGCTACTAGCCCTGCTCCTGCTGCTGCGCCGCCCGCAATTACTGGGGCTCCGGGGCCAGTCATGATCATCATGAGCGATGGGATGGTGGTGGAGAAGAAGAAAGCTGCTCCGGTTCACCACCCAGTGCATAGGAGGTAGAAGACGTCTTGCAAAAACAGGCAGCCCTGGCGGGCTGCCTGTTTTTTTATTCGAAGGCACGGATTCCTCTGCGCTGCCGCTTCTCTACACACGAAGGCGAAGACCGCCATCTTTGCGAAGCAACTTTCCTGTTTTGGGAAATTCGCGCGAATGTACTCAAGCGGAATCGGCGATTTGTCAGCAACCAAAACGCTGGCGAGAGTCGTCACTTTAAAGTACAGGACGTGCTCCTTCCGAATGGTCAAAGGAGGTCACCTCTGACGCGGCATCTTCGGACGGGCTAAGGATCAGGTTTTTATTGCATCTCCCAGAACGGCTGTATCTGAGCAGAGGATCACATCAGAGCAAGGGAGGTAGCCCAATGTTCCACATCTTACAGAGTGGCGGCAATGCCGTACATCCGGCGCAACGGAGCTTTCCCGAGTTTCAGATCGTCTTGCAGCCTATCGTTGATCTGCAAAGAAAAGCCGCATACGCCTATGAAGCCTTATGCCGCGGAACCCACGGACAAAACTATGCAGCTCTGGTCGCCGGTCTCGAACCCGCTCACATCGCTGCATTCGACAAACTGGCCATGGCGAGATCGCTGCGGCTGGCTGCCAAATACCGGCTCGAAGACAGAGGAGCGAAGATCGCGATCAACCTGGGGCCGCGCATGGATATGACGGGACGCGACGCATCGTATGTCCTGCGCCTGGCGAAGCACTACGGCATCGAGCCTGCCTCCATCGTGCTCGAACTTTCGGAGGGCGTCAGGATGGACGCTGGCAGGCTCGTGCAGATCGTCGATTGCCATCGCGCCGCAGGAGTTCTGATCGCCATCGATGACTTTGGCGCAGGGTATGCGAGTCTGAACGTTTTGGCGATGTCCATGCCGGACGTGGTGAAGATCGATCGTGAATTGATTCGCGATATCGAGTCGAACCGTGCCAAAAAGACGATCGTGGGCGGATTTGCCAAAATTTGCCGGAAGCTCGGAGTCAAGCTGATCGTGGAAGGGGTCGAAACCACCGCCGAGTTCAGGACTCTTCGAGGGTTAGGCGTAGACCTGATGCAGGGCTTTCTGTTCGCCGTTCCGGCTGTCTGCGAGCTGCCGGAGATACAGCTACCGAGCCTGGAGCGAAGACGCTTTGCGCGCGTGACTCGTCAGGAGCGCGAGTGGTTAAGAAACGCTCTGCGGCAGTAGGGCATCGGCGTACTGAATTATTCGCCCAGCATGATGCGTTGAATGCTGTGGGCGCGGCCTGTGCCGCCATCGCAGGAGATCAGCGCGGCGCACATCTTGGGATTGCCTTTGGCCGGTTCGAACTTGCCTGGCATGCCGGTGAGAAAGCGGGCCAGCACAAGCTCCTTTTCGACGCCGATCACCGAGTCGTAAGGGCCGGACATGCCGACGTCCGTCTGGTATGCGGTGCCGCCGGGCAGTACACGCTCGTCCGCGGTGGGGATGTGCGTATGCGTGCCGAGCAGGGCTGTGATGCGGCCGTCGAGGTACCAACCGAGGGCCACCTTCTCGCTGGTGGCCTCGCCGTGCAGGTCGAGCAGGATGACCTTCGCGGTGATCCTGCTCAGCAGTTCGTCGGCTTTGCGGAAGGGGTCGTCGCAGCTGGACATGAAGACGCGGCACTGGAGGTTTATCGCGGCGTAGCTTTGGCCGTTGCCCAATTCGCCCTGGTAAAAGCCGAAGCCTGGCGTGCCCGCGGCGTAGTTGGCGGGGCGCAGAACGCGGCGGCCGCGGGAGTGCGAGTCGGCGGGGACGGTCATGTATTCGAAGATCTCGCGCTTGTCCCAGATGTGGTTGCCGGTGGTGATGACGTGAGCGCCGAGATCGAAGAGTTCTTCGGCAATGGAGGGAGTGATGCCGAAGCCGCCGGCGGCGTTCTCGCCGTTGATGACGAGCAGATCGACGGCGTTGGTTTCCATGACGTGGGGCAGATGTTCGCGGACGATGTGGCGGCCGGCGGAGCCGAAGACATCGCCGACAAAAAGAATATTCACTGTCAAAGTTTACATGGGGATAAGAAGGAAGAGGATTGTTGATGCGTGTTGCGTGCGCGCATGACCGCGTGAAACGGGCGGAACGAAGCACCGCATAGGAGGTCGGGGTGTGGTAGTTTTTTTGCATGGCACAGAGCGGGCGTTTCCAGTTGAGTGTGCGGGTGTTGGCGGTGCTGGCCGGTGAGCCGGGCCGGATGCATACGTCGGCGGCAATTGCGGAGGAGCTGAAGGAGAGCGCCGTGATGGTGCGCAGGACCTTTCTGCTGCTGCATACGGCGGGTCTGATTGAGCAGAAGAAAGGCCCGCATGGAGGCGCGAAGCTGGCGGTGGCCGCCAAGCAGATCGGGATCGGGGACGTGTACGAGGCAACGGCGGGGGACTGGCTGAGCGTGGACGACAAGGCTGTCGGCGCGCTGATGAAGAAGGTGCGAGGAGATGCGGTAGCGGCGATGAACGAACACTCGCTGGCAGGGGTGGTGAAGCGGATGAAAAAGGCGTAATTATCGGCTTGCCGTTTACGGAAAAGTGCGGAAAAATTTGAGCCCTGGTGAGAGCCGGGGTTTTGGCTGTTTTGCTGGTGTTTTGGAGGGGGGATCTGGAAAAGGTGAGTGTTTTTGCATGGTGTTTTGTGGCGAAGTTGTGCTGGTTCGTGTGGCTGAGAGTGCTTTTAAGTGCAGTTAACTTTGCCTCGGAAAATACGCCACCGAATTCGGATTTATTTTTTCGGGTGTCCCGTTTTGGAGCGGGTTGGAAACTTTGGTTGGTTGAGGAAGGCGGTTCGCTTCGCGAATGCCCCCCTTAGCGACGATACGACCATCGCGAAGATGGGGCACCCGGGTTATTCGGCTTTCTCGCTTTGAGGGCGGAGGAGAGGGAAGAGGATGACGTCGCGGATGGATTTGGAGTTGGTGAGGAGCATGGTGAGGCGGTCGATGCCGATGCCTTCGCCGGCGGTGGGGGGCAGGCCGTAGCCGAGGGCTCGGACGTAGTCCTCGTCCATCTGGTGGGCTTCATCATCGCCGCGCTCTTTTTCGGACATCTGCTGCTCGAAACGGGTGCGCTGGTCGTCGGGGTCGTTAAGCTCGGAGAAGGCGTTGCCTAGCTCGAAGCCGCCTATATAGAACTCGAAGCGCTCGACCCAGTCGGGTTCGTCGGGTTTTTTCTTGGAGAGGGGACTGGCGGCCAGGGGAAAGTCGTAGATGATGGTGGGCTGGATGAGGTGGGGTTCGGCGACAATTTCAAATAATTCTGAGATCGCTGTTCCAAGTGAACCTCCGTTCTCTAACTTACTCACGCACCGGTAAAGAAGCGTTAGACGCAGTCTCTTAATGGCGGGGTATTCATGCTCATCTGTTGGCGTGACTGCATAATGCTGAATAGACGCTTTTATGTGCGTAATGAAGTAGTCTCGATCAACGAAGATTTCTGGACGGGGAGGGTCTCCGAAGTCGGGGTTCCACCACTTCAGAGTTGCACTTTTCATACTTACTCTCTCCCACTTCGATAAGTCGATTTCTTGGCCGTTGAAGGTGGTGGTGAGGGTGCCGTTGACTTGCTGGGCTACGAAGGTGATGAGTTCCTGGGTGAGGTCCATCAGGCCTTCGTAGTTTGTGTAGGCCTGGTAGAACTCGAGCATGGTGAACTCGGGGTTGTGGCGGGTGCTGATGCCTTCGTTGCGGAAGTTGCGGTTGATCTCGTAGACGCGGTCGAGGCCGCCTACGACTAACCGCTTAAGGTACAGCTCGGGGGCAATGCGGAGGAAAAGTTCCAGGTCAAGGGCGTTGTGGTGGGTGGTGAAGGGCTTGGCGGCTGCGCCTCCGGCTATCTGCTGCATCATGGGGGTTTCGACTTCGAGGTAGCCGCGCTGGTCGAAGAAGGTGCGGATGGCGCGGAGGATGGCGGCTCGTTTGACGAAGACTTCGCGGACGTTGGGGGGGGGCAGTTCGGGGGGAGACGTGGGTACTGCCGGAGTGTCTGGTGGCGCTTCACCCAGGTCTGCAACAGCCAGACCTGGGGCACCCGGATTTGTGACTGTGCCCGGATTTGTGGCTGCGCCTGGATTTGTGGCGGATTTGGCTGCGCCGGTGTTCATGAAGAGGTCGACGTAGCGCTGGCGGTAGCGGAGTTCGGTGTCTTCGAGGCCGTGGTACTTGTCGGGGAGGGCGAGCATGGCCTTGGCGAGGAAGGTGAGGGCGGGCTGGCCCTGGTGTCCGGCAATCCCGATCTCCGTTGCGTGGATGGTGAGTTCGCCCGTGCGGGTGCGGAAGAGATAGCCGCGGACGCCGATGTGGTCGCCGATGTCGAGGAGTTTGTAGAGGGCGAAGAGGTCTTCGCCTACGTCGTCCTTGCGGACGTAGATCTGGAAGCGCTGGCCGCCCTGCTGGAGCTGGGCGAAGCCGGCCTTGCCCTGGACCCGGATGGCCATGATGCGGCCTGCGATGCTGACTTCGATCTTCTGGCCGGCGGCGAGGTCCGCGTCCAACTGTTCGGCGGTAAGGGCGTCGTAGGCGGCGCGGAGTTCGGGGACGGTGTGGGTGAAGGCGTAGCTGTTGGGGTAGGTGGCTTCGGCGTAGGTAAGGCCGCTGCGCTGGCCCAGCTTTGCGATCTCGGCGAGCTTGTCGCGGCGCTGCTGGTAGAGGTTTTTTTCGAACTCCGACTCGTACACTTTGGTTCCTTTGGCGCGGATGGCGGTGAGTTTTCAGTATAGCGGGGTAAGGCGTGACGGCGAGGCCGGGGATAACGGCCGACGAAACTAGAGCGGATTTGCTGTTGGTGTAGAGGGGGCAACCGCAGATTCGCTTCGGGAATGACAAACAAAGTTCGGCATACTCTACTCCAACTGCTCCTTTGCTCTAAGGATGCGCGGACCGCGAGGATTGAGTAACTTGTACGCAAAACTAACCGCAACCGCAGATCCCTACGGGATGACAAAAAAGAACAAGCAACGGAACAAGCAGAAGGACAAGTAGCGGAAGAGGTTTGCAGGGGCGGCGGGCGTGGTGTAATGGTTCTGTTATGGCGGATGAGGGAGCAGGGAAGACGGGCGGCAAGGGTGCGCTGGGCGAGCTGGTGACGGCCGAGTCGATGATTCAACTGGCGATTGCGCTGCCGGCTGGATGCCTGATCGGGTGGCTGATGGGAGGCTGGCTGGACCGGCACTTTCACCAGGGCTGGATTGGGATCGTGGGGATTCTGCTGGGGGCTGTGGCGGGGTTTGTGCAGATCTTCCGGACGGCGGCGAAGTATCTGAAGAATGATCGCTCGTGAGCGGCGTGTAGGTTTTGAGAGGCTTATCGCACGAAAGAGCCGTGAAGATGTTCAAAACTGAAGGCATACCACGGATTTGCACGGATTGGACGGATTTAAGAACAGGCAACAGCAACGACGAATACAGGGGTCCTTCCCCTTCGCTGCGCTCGAAGTGTCAGGATGACGGCGAAGAACAAACAACGGCAAAAACGCTCTTAACGAGAGGAAGAGAAGGTTGAAGGTGAAGGCGATGGAGAGCTTCAGCGATGCGGACTTCAAGCGGACGATCTGGAGCGCGCTACGGCTGCTGACGGTGATTACGGTGGTGGCGGCTCCGCTGGTCTGGTGGAAGCTGGGGTGGCAGAGTGCGGTGCTGCTGCTGGTAGGGGCGGCGATCTCGGGGTCGGGGTTGTTCGAGTGGCTGCGCCTGATGACCGCCGTGATGGTGCGGATGGATGGCGGCGAAAAGGCGAGGCCGATGGGTCTGGTGCTGTTCGGTTTCTTCCTGCGGTTGGGGCTGACCGTGGTGCTGCTTTATGTTAGCCTTAAGGTTCTGCATGGTTCTGTGTACGCGCTTGCCGGTGGTCTCGCCCTGGGTGTGTTTTCCCTTACGGTCGAGGGGTTGAGGTTGATGAAGGCGTGGACGGTTTAGGGCTTGCGGGGACTTTTTGGGCAGGATTTAGAAGCAGGAAAAGAAGCTTTCTTTTATTTTTATATGCCGACTCAACTACTGTTTACAAGACTTCTGAATGAGCACTTCGCCGCTCCTGTGACCAGGTTCCTACAGGCGTTGCATGTGCCGCCGGCCTCGCCCAAAGCCCCGATTACGAATGCGTTTTCGATGGAGCTGCTGGTTTTTCTGGTGCTGGTGGCCTATTTTGTGGTGGTTCGGCTGACCCTGGATGTGGAGAAGCCCAATGGGGTGCAGCATCTGGCCGAGATCACGCACGAGTTCGTGTCGTCGCAGAGCGAGTCGATCATCGGCCATGGGTGGGAGCGGTTTGTCAGCTACCTGACGGCGCTGGGACTGTTTATCCTGCTGGCGAATTTGATGGGGATCGTTCCGGGGCTGGAGTCGCCGACGGCCAATGTGGTGGTTCCGCTGGGATTCGCGATCCTGACGTTTCTGTACTACCACTACCATGGGATTCGGTCGAACGGCTGGGCGTACATCAAGCAGTTTCTGGGGCCGGTGTGGTGGTTGTATCCGCTGCTGCTTCCGATCGAGATTATCTCGCACTTTGGCCGCATCCTGTCGCTGACGGTTCGGTTGTACGCGAATATGTTCGCGGGCGACCTGGTGACGCTGGCGTTCTTCTCGCTGGTTCCGGTGGGCGTTCCGCTGGTCTTCCTGGGGCTGCACTTTGGCGTGGCCGTGGTGCAGGCGTATGTGTTTTTTCTGCTGGCGGCGATTTATCTGTCGATGGCAGTGGCGCATGAACACTAGAGCGATTCCACTGTGAGTGTGCCGAGCAGAAAGGAACCGCAGATCCCCTTCGGGGATGACAACAAGAAAGGCAGGTGCAACACCCGATGAGAAGCTACATCGGCCTGAAGCTCAGCACGACCAAGTTTCACTGCGTTGGGGCCTCCTCTCGCAGTGCGCAACAACGCCGCATAGCGTGAGGGTGCCAGCACGGTGAGCATCAACCACCCACTGGCGGCGTATCTGACGGGGGCAGGAGTAACACGATGAAGAAGCTGCAATATGTGTTTATGTCGTTGGCCGCGATGCTGCTTGCAACGCCGGCTTTTGCGCAGGCCACCGGTGGCGATGCCTCCAAGCAATGGGTTCCGCTGGCCGCCGGTCTGGGCATGGCGTTGGCCTCTGGCCTGTGCGGTCTGGGTCAGGGCAAGGCGACTGCTTCGGCTACCGAAGCTCTGGCGCGTAACCCCGGCGCACGGCCTGGAATCTTCATCTTCCTGATTCTTGGTCTGGCGTTTATCGAGTCGCTGGCGCTGTTCACGTTCGTCATCATCTTCCTGAAGGTCCAGTAAGCTTCGGGAGTGACTGCAGGAAAAAGCCTCCGCTGATCGCGGGGGCTTTTTCTGTTGGTAAAGATTGTGACCGCCCTCCGCGCGGGAGGCACGTCCGGCAGGACATGTCTTTTCGTTATTTCTCGTCGAAGGTGAGAGGGATCTGGCAGTTGCCGTTTGAGGCGGCGCACTCCTGGCGGCCTTGTTCGATGAGGGTGGAGTGGCTGGCGTACTCGGCGAAGGAGACCGCGCCGCTGGGCAGGATGCCGAGGGTGAGGGTGGCGACTGCGGCGAGCGCGAGGCCGACGGCGGCGGGGAGGCTGATGCGGCGGAGCTGATTGAGGCGGGTGCTTTCGGTGCCGGGGCGGGTATAGATGGCGGCGAGCAGGCGGAGGTAGTAGAAGCAGGCGACGCCACTGTTGAGCAGGCCAATGACGGCGAGCCAAATGTTGCCGTCGTGGATGGCGGCGGAGAAGACGTAGAACTTGCCGAAGAAGCCGCCGGTGAAGGGGATTCCGATGAGCGAGAGCAGGAAGAAGGCGAGCAGGGCGGCGAGGTAGGGGCGGGTGTGGGCGAGGCCGGTGTAGTCGTCGAGGGTGCGGGCGCGCTCGTCATAGCCGCTGACCTGGGTGATGACGGCGAAGGCTCCGACCTGCATGGCGGCGTAGGTGGCGGTGTAGAAGCAGGCCGCGGCGATGCCGTCGAAGGGGAAGGCGGTGAAGGCGACGAGGAGATAGCCGGCGTGGGCGATGCTAGAGTAGGCGAGCATGCGTTTGACGTCGCGCTGGAGCAGGGCGCCGAGGTTGCCGATGGTCATGGAGAGAACGGCGAGGATCCACATGAGGATGGACCAGCGGTGCTGCATGCCGGGGAAGCCGGTGAAGGTGATGCGGAGCAGGACGGCGAAGGCTGCGGCTTTGGGCGCGGTGGACATGAGGCCGACGACGGGGGCAGGGGCGCCCTGGTAGACGTCGGGGGTCCAGACGTGGAAGGGGGCGGCGGAGACTTTGAAGCCGAGGCCGATGAGGATCAGGGCGAGGGACAGGAAGGCCAGGCGCGGAGTGGCGGTGGTCTGGAGGCCGTGGGCGATGGCGTAGAGGTTGGTGGAGCCGGTGGCTCCGAAGGCGAGGGCAACGCCGTAGAGAAAGAAGGCGGTGGCGAAGGAGCCGAGCAGGAAGTACTTGATGGCGGACTCGGAGCCGGTGGCGTGGCCTTTGCGGAAGCCGCACATGATGTAGGTGGAGATGGAGGAGATCTCAAGGCCGACGAAGACCATGAGGAGTTCGACGGAGCAGGTCATGAGCATCATGCCGACGGCGCCGAAGCAGACGAGAGCGAAGTACTCGCCGGCGTGGGAGGCGTTGCCGTGGAAGTAGTCGAGCGAGGTGAGCAGGGTGACGAGGACGACGGCGCCGATGACGAAGTGGAAGAGGACGGAGAAGGCGTCGACCTGGATGGTGCCGGAGAAGGCGTGGAGGGTGCCTAGGGTGAGCTGGTACCAGCTTGCAGCGAGCGCGGCGATGGCGCCGATGATGGCTAGCCAGCCGAGGGGCTTGCGGCTGGAGGCGGGTTTGAGGCAGGGCTCGGCCAGCATGATGAGGACACCGGTGAGGGTGAGGATGATTTCGGGAAGGAGGGCCAGGATGTTGGGGGACATTTACTTCGTGGCCTCCGGCGTGGTGGAGCTTTGAGGCGTCATCGTTGCAGCTCCAACTGTGTCATCGAGCCCATGAAAGGAAATGTCGATCCCATTTGCCAATGTAGTTCCGGCGGTGTCGATAGCGTGCATCCAGAAGGGCGAGGCGACGCCCATCAGGAGCATAAGGGCGACCATGGGCCAGAGGGCGAGGTGTTCGCGGGCGCTGAGGTCGCGGGCGGGGACCTCGGCGGTGTTGAAGTTGAGGTCGCCGTAGAAGACGCGCTGGATCATCCAGAGCATGTAGGAGGCGGTGAGGATGACGCCGGTGGTGGCGAGTACAGTCCAGCCGGTGTGGTGGAGGATGGCGGATTGCATGGAGCCGGTGAGGACGAGGAACTCGCCGACGAAGCCGTTGAGCATGGGCAGGCCGATGACCGAGAGCGCGGTGATGACGAAGAAGGTGACCATCCATGGGAGCTTTGCTGCGAGGCCGCCGTAGTCGCGCATGTCGTAGGTGCCGTAGCGCTCGTAGAGGATGCCGAGCAGCATGAAGAAGGCGCCGCCGCCGATGCCCTCGTTGAGCGTGGCATAGATGCCGCCGTCGATGCCGGCGATGGTAAAGGCGAAGATGCCGAGGATGACGACGCTGACGTGGCCGAGAGTTCCGTAGGCGGCGAGCTGCTTGAGGTCTTTTTGCACCAGAGCGATGAGTGCGCCGTAGACGATGCCGATGGCTCCGAGGGCGATCATCAGGGGAGCGATGTGGCGGGACTGGTCGGGGAAGATGCTGAAGGAGAAGCGCAGGATGGAGTAGAGGCCGAGTTTGCCGGCGAGCACCATGACGGCGGCGGTGGGGGCTTCGGCGATGGCGTCCGAGAGCCAGCCGTGGAAGGGGAAGACCGGGACCTTGACCGCGAAGGCGAAGAGGAAGGCGAGCGAGGCCAGCCAGAGGGCGGCGTTGTTGCCGGAGATGCTGTGGCTGGCGGCGAGGTTGGCGAGGTCGGGGAGTTGGAAGGTGCCGGTCTTCGTGTAGACCCAGAGGATGCCGACCAGCAGGATGGCCGACGGGATGAAGGTGTAGAGGAAGTATTTGATGGCGGCGCGGCGGCGGTTGGCGGTACGGCCGAAGGTGGCGATGAGCAGGGTCATTGGAACGAGGGAAAGCTCCCAGAAGGCGTAGTAGAGGAAGAGGTCGAGCGAGACGAAGATGCCGAGCATCGCGACCTGCTGGAGCAGGAAGAGGGTGTAGAAGAGTTTCTTGCGCTCGCCAATGACGTTCCAGGAGATGAGGACGCCGAGGGGAGCGAGGAAGCCGGTGAGCACGACGAGCCACATGGAGAGGCCGTCTACGCCGAGATGGTAGCGGATGGCGGGCGAGGTGATCCAGGAGGCGTTCTGCTCGAACTGGAAGGTTCCGGCGGCGGCTGTGTAGTCGTAGCGAAAGGGAAGATGCAGGGTGAGGAGGAAGGTGATGAGGGTGACGGTGAGCGCTCCCCATTGCATCAGCTTGCCGCGGTCGGGCAGGAAGGCCAGCAGGACCGCGCCCGCGAGGGGGACGAAGGTGATGACGGTCAGGATGGTGTGGTCTATGTTCATCGGTTCCTTGGTGAAGCGTTTCGGACAAGTGCAAGTACAGACGCAGATCCCTACGGGATGACAACAAAAGAGCAGACAACAAAAGCAAGAACGAAGAGCAGAAGCAGCAGCCAGACTAACCGAGTGACAATGCGTCAGTGAACCCAGAGGGAGCTGCCGAAGATCATGAACAGCAGGACGGCGGCTGCTCCGAGTGCGAGCCAGCCGGCGTAGGAGCGGATGTTTCCGGATTGAACGCGGCGTACCAGCGAACTGAAGCCGCGTGTGGTTGCGCCGGCGGCTGCGCCAGAGCCGTTGACGACGCCGCCGTCGATGGCGAACTGCAGGACGAAGCGGGAGAACATGAGGAGCGGCTGGACGAGGAAGGCGTTGTAGATCTCGTCGATGTAGAACTTGTTGTCGACCAGGCGATAGAGCGCGGGGGCGCGCCGGGCGAGGGCTGCGGCGGTGCCGGGCTTTTTGTAATAGAAGAGGTAGGCGACAAAGAGGCCGGAGAGCGCGGTGAGGAGCGAGATGGCGGCCAAACCGAGTTCGAGGCCGCGGCTGCCGGCTTCGGCTGCCTGCTGGGCTGCGCCGTTGGCGAAGACGGGAGCGAGAAAGTGCTCGATCTCGTTGTGACCGCCGAGGACGTCGGGGATACCCACCCAGCCGCCGATGACGGAGAGGATGGCAAGAACGATCAGCGGCAAGAGCATGATCCACGATGACTCGTGGACGCCAGATCTATGTGAGGATTCGGTGGCTGGCCGCTCATGCTCCATGGTCAAGGTCGTGTCATGACGAGAGTGGACGGGGGCGTCATCATTACCTTTTGCGTAAACGTTAATCTGATGGATGAGATGGCCATGCTGCTGATTGTCGAAGTGTTCGGGGCCGAAGAAGGTCTTGAACCAGAGCCGGAACATATAGAAGGAGGTCATGCCGGCGGTGACGAGGCCGATGAACCAGAGGAATTTGCCGAGCGGGTTGGCCGAGACGAAGACGTTGTAGAGGATCTCGTCTTTCGAGAAGAAGCCGGCGAAGGGATAGATGCCGGAGATGGCGAAGACGCCGGCGGTCATGGTCCAGAAGGTGATGGGGATGCGTTTGCGGAGGCCGCCCATGTTGCGCATGTCTTGTTCTCCGGAGAGCGCATGGATGACGGAGCCGGCGGCGAGGAAGAGCAGCGCCTTGAAGAAGGCGTGGGTCATGAGGTGGAAGATACCGGCGGCGTAGGCCCCGACTCCGCAGGCGAGGAACATGTAGCCGAGTTGCGAGACGGTGGAGTAGGCGAGGACGCGTTTGATGTCGTGCTGGACCATGCCCATGGAGGCGGCGAAGATGGCGGTGGCGGCTCCGATGATGGCGACGACGGCCAGCGCTGTCGTGCTGCGGTCGAAGAGGACGTGGCAGCGGGCGACCATGTAGATGCCTGCGGTGACCATGGTTGCGGCATGGATGAGGGCGGAGACGGGGGTGGGGCCTTCCATGGCGTCGGGCAGCCAGATGTAGAGGGGAATCTGGGCGGACTTGCCGGCGGCTCCGAGGACGAGCAGAAGGGCGATGGCGGTGAGGACACCTCCATGCCAGTCGGGGTTGACGGTGATGGCGTTGAAGACGTGGGTGAAGTCGAGCGAGCCGAACTCGCGGACGATCAAGAACATGGCGAGCAGGAAGCCGAAGTCGCCGATGCGATTGACGATGAAGGCTTTTTTGCCGGCGTTGGCGGCGGAGTCGCGCTTGAAGTAGAAGCCGATGAGCAGGTAGGAGGCGAGGCCGACGCCCTCCCAGCCGACGAAGAGGAGCAGGAAGCTGTCGGCGAGGACCAGGACGGACATGAAGAACATGAAGAGGTTGAGGTAGGCGAAGAAGCGCCAGTAGCCGTCTTCGTGGGCCATGTAGCCGGCGGAGTAGAGATGGATGAGGAAGCCGACTCCGGTGACGACGCCGAGCATGATGAGGGTGAGGTGATCGACGGTGAAGGCGAAGTCGATCTGGAGGCCGGTGATCTGGATCCACGGACGGCTGACGACCTGGAGGACTTCGGGGGATCCGGCAGCCTGCAGGGTTGTCCAGAGCCAAGCGACGATGGCGGCGGGGATGGCGGTGCAGAGGAGGGCGACGGCGGTGACGAGGGCGCGGGGCAGCTTGCGTCCGAGGGTTCCGTTGATGAGGAAGCCGGCGAAGGGAAGCAGCGGGATGAGCCAGAGGTACGAAGTGGGCATCTAGTGGTCTCGGGGCTAGCTTTCTAAAACGGGGACATCGAAGGAAAAGACAACGGCGAAATATACGGGCGGTCGTCCTTCACTGCGTTCAGGGTGACGGCGAAAAACAGGCAACTTCAAGGACAACCGCAGATCCCCTTCGGGGATGACAACAAAAGGACAGGCAACGACAAGTGCAACGGCGAAAAACAAGCAACGGAGACTGCAACGGCAACAACGGGTTCTCTATTGCGCACGATATTCACGATTTCATCAGGTCGATCTGATCGACGTTCAATGTCTGGCGGGTGCGGAAGATGGCGATGATGATGGCGAGGCCGACGGCGGCTTCAGCAGCGGCGACGACCATGACGAAGAAGACGAAGATCTGTCCGGAGATCTGGTGCCACATGTGGGCGAAGGCGACAAAGGTCAAATTGACGGCGTTGAGCATGAGCTCGATCGACATGAAGACGGTGATGAGGTTGCGCTTGATGAGGAAGGCTGCGACGCCGACCGAGAAGAGGACTGCCGCGAGGACGAGGTAGTAGGCGGTGGGGACTTGTGCGGACAGGGGGGCCATTGGACTACTGCTCCTTTCGCGCGAGCACGACGGCTCCGAGGATGGCGACGAGGATGAGGACGGAGGTGACTTCGAAGGGAAGCAGGAGTTTGGTGAAGAGGACGGTGCTGAGTTCGGAGATGTTGCTGGTGAAGTGGTTGAGATAGCCGCCGACGTTGGCCGCGCCGAGGGCGTGGCGCTCGGAGAGGAAGACGAAGCTGAGGAGACAGAAGATGGCCGCTGCGCCGGGGAAGCCGACGAGGTAGGCGGCTCGGCTGCCGGTGGTGCGTTCTTCTTCGCCCGCGTTGAGCAGCATGATGACGAAGACGAAGAAGACCATGATGGCGCCGGAGTAGACGATGACCTGGGCGGCGGCGAGGAATTCGGCGCCGAGGGACCAGTAGAGGACGGCGAGCGACATCATGACGACGACCAGCGACAGGGCGGAGTTGATGGGGTGGCGCTGCAGGAGGAGGTTGAGCGCTCCTGCTACTGCCAACGCGCCAAAGATGATGAAGAGAGCCAGTTGCATGGTGTTCCGTCGGATCCTTTGTGAATCGCTAAGAGACGCTTGAAACAGGGCAGAGGGCTTTTGAGCTTCCTGCTGATTGTAAATGTTCTACAAGTGCGATGGATGAGAAACGAACAAGAGCAAAGACGAAATGCGTGGATTCCTCACTACGTTCAGAGTGACGATTTCTATAGAATGACGGCTTCTTGATTGCGGTTACGCATCGGCCTATCAGCCGTGCAGGGCCAGGACGAGCGAGGTGATGATGATGTTGGCCATGGCGAGCGGGAGGAGGAACTTCCAGCCGAAGCTCATGAGTTGGTCGTAACGGAAGCGAGGCAACGTGCCGCGCACCCAGATGAAGAGGAGCAGGAAGGCGAGGACCTTGACGACGAACCAGAGGATGGGGAGGACGGCGTGGATAAAAGCGCCGCCGAAGTCGGGGATGAGATGGCCGAAGGGGCTGGAGGCTCCGCCGAAGAAGAGCAGGGTGGCGACGCAGCTTACGGTGATCATGTTGGCGTACTCGGCCATGAAGAACATGGCGAACTTCATGGAGGAGTATTCGGTATGATATCCGGCGACGAGCTCGGATTCGGCCTCGGGGAGATCGAAGGGGGCACGGTTGGTCTCGGCGTAGGCGGCCATGATGTAGATGAAGAAGGCGACGAACTGGAAGCCGCCGAAGAAGTTCCAGGAGAGCAGGCCATGGGCGTTCTGGCTGTCGACGATGTCGCGGAGGTTGAGCGACTGGGCGCGGAGCACGACGCCGACCAGCGACAGACCGAGGGCGAGCTCGTAGCTGATCATCTGCGAGGTGGCGCGGAGGCTGCCGAGGAGGGCGAACTTGTTGTTCGACGACCAGCCGGAGAGCGCGATGCCGTAGACGCCGATGGATGTGATGCCGAGAATGACAAGCAGGCCGATGTTGAGGTTGGCGATCTCGAACATGTCCACACCGTGGACGCGGGTAACGGCGCCGAAGGGCACGACGGAGATGGAGATCAGCGAACAGGCCAGCGCGATGATGGGAGCGATGACGAAGAGGGGACGCTCGGCGGCCAGAGGCATGAGGTCTTCTTTGAGGAAGAGCTTGATGCCGTCGGCGAGCGGTTGAAGCAGCCCAAAGGGGCCTACGCGGGAGGGTCCCCAGCGGTTCTGGATGCGGCCCAGGACCTTGCGCTCAAGCAGGACGGTGTACGCGACCGCCGTCAGGGTGATGACGAGGACTACGACGACCTTGAGGATGCTGAGCAGCAGGAATGTTTGGAATGGGGTGAGGTGGCTCACGGCGTTGGGTTGGGCTCCTGTGATTTCTTCGTCGACTGCTCAGGCTGCTTAATGTTCAGGCGGCTTAGTCGGCTGCGGTTTCGATCTGGGTAAGCCCGGTCGGAGGGCGGAGGCTCTCGTTGTGCTGGAGGTCGGAGAGCATGGCGGAGTAGCGGCCTAATGTGCCGGAGGTGAAGAGGGAATCGTGCGCGGGGAGGACAAGGTCGCGGCGGTTCTCTATCTGGACGAGGTTGCCGGGGTCTGCGGCGGGTTCGAGGTGCTGGTCGTTGCCGCTGAGAAGCTGGAGGCGCAGCAGGTTGTAGCCGGGGACGAGGCGCTGGATCTCGTCGAGGATGGCGTAGGGGTCGAAGGGGCTGAGTTTGGGTTCGAGGTGATTCGCCGTCAACCATACCGCATGGCGATCGGCTTCGCCCGACTGTGCGCCGCGGGATTGGCCCATGTCGGCGCGCGTTCCCTTGCCGAAAGGAACGAGTTCGCGCATGTTCGCGCCCATCTTGTCGGCGATGCGGACGATCATCTCGAAGTCGCTGCGGACCCCGGCGCGGTCGCCGGCCTTGTTGACCTGCTGGAGGTCGCCGTAGCTGTTGGTGACGGAGCCGGATTTCTCGTAGAGGTTGGCGGCGGGGAGGATGACGTCGGCGAGGGCGGCAGTCTCGGTGAGGAACATGTCTTGAACGACGACGAAGGTGTCCTTGAGAGATGAGGGATCGACGCTGTAGCGCGAGATGGGGTTGGAGCCGACGACGTAAAGGGCGGAGAGTTCGCCTCGGCCGGCGGCTTCGAAGATCTGGAGCATGTCGAGGCCACGTTCTGCCGGCGTGTTGTATTCGGCGAAGGTGGTGTTGCCGGCTAGAGGGGTGTAGCCGGGGAGCAGGTCGGGGAGCAGGCCCATGTCGGCTGCGCCGCGGGAGTTGACGTAGTCGGAGAGGAGGGCAAACTTGCGGTTGGGCAGCGTAGTGCCGAAGGCTAGAAGGCGCTTGAGGTCTGTGCCGCGGAACTCTGACCCGAGCAAAACCAGGAGACTCTCTTCGGCTCGGACGGCGTTGCGGAAGTCGTGGAACGAGGACGCGTCTGCGCCGGGGTGGGTGAGGGCTTCGACGGCGGAGTCGTCCCCGGCGAGGAAGCTGGCGAGCGCGCCGTAGCTGAAGGGAGCGATGTGGGCGAAGGCTTTGGCCTGGCGGCGGAGCTTGATCTCGGCGGAGTTGGCGACGTAGAGGCGGGCGCGGTTGTTGCGCACGTTGGTGCGGATGTTCCACGCGGTGCCGGGGGCCTGTATGGTGGGGTCGCCTCCGAGGATCATGATGGCCGGGGCGGTGAGGGTGTCGCGGAGGGAGGCGGCTTTCGCGCCTTGTCCGGCGAGCGCCTGGGCGAAGGTGGCGTAGTCGGCGGTGCGGTGGTGGTCGATGTTGTTGGTGCCGAGGACGGTGCGGGCGAACTTCTGGAGGAGGTAGGCCTCTTCGTTGGTGGTGCGGTTGGAGCCGATGACGCCGATGCTTTTGCCGCCGCGGGTGTCGCGAAGTTCCCGGAGCTTTTTGCCGACGTGGTCGAGGGCGATCTCCCAGGAGACTGCTTTAAGTTCGCCGTTGGGCTGGCGGACCAGAGGCTGGGTGATGCGGGTTTCGTTGTTGGCGAAGTCGAAGGCGTAGCGGCCCTTGTTGCAGAGGAAGTCGCCGTTGATGCCAGACTTGTCGCGGTTGTCGCCGCGGACGATCTCGCTGCCGTCGGAGGTGGAGCGGACGCCGAGGGTGGTCTTGCAGCCGTCGCCGCAGTGGGTGCAGATGGTGCCGACGTGGTTCATCTCCCAGGGGCGGGTCTTGTAGCGATAGGTGCCGGAGGTGAGCGCGCCGACGGGGCAGGCATCGATGCACATGCCGCACTGCTCGCAGTCGACGTGGGCGAGGTCGTCAGGGCTTTGCGCGGCGGGGATGTTGGGGGCGATGACGGAGGCCGCGCCACGATTCTGGATGCCGAGCGCGAAGACGTCCATGCCTTCACCGCACATGCGGACGCAGCGGTAGCAGAGGATGCAGCGGGGGCGGTCGAAGTAAACGACGGGGGACCACTTCTGCTCGTCGCGGTGGTTTTTAGGCTCGGCGTAGAAGCTGTCGGCCGCGCCGTACTTGAAGGTCATATCCTGCAGCTCGCACTCGCCGCCGGCGTCGCAGACGGGGCAGTCGAGCGGGTGGTTGCCGAGGAGGAGTTGCAGGGTGGCTTTGCGGGCCTGGGCGATCTCGGGGGTCTCGGTCTGGACGACCATGCCTTCGGCGACGGGCGTGGTGCATGCGGTCTGGAGCTTGGGCATCTTTTCGATGCGGACGACGCACATGCGGCAGGCGGCCTGGAGCGAGAGGCCAGGGTAGTAGCAGAAGGCGGGGATCTCGATGCCGGCGGTCTTGCAGGCTTCAATGAGCAGGGTGCCAGCGGGGGCGGTGAGCTGTTTGCCGTCTACGGTAAAGGTTACGTCTGGCATGTGGTTCCTTATGCTGCTCTGCGCTTAGGCGCTCGTTTGGTGGGAGACAGTTTCCTGCTGACCGGAAGGGACACTTCGAGTTTTTCGACGATGAAATAATATCCGGCGGGAAGCGGAAATTCCTTGTCATCATCTTCGTAAACTACGGTCTTCGAGGTCGCCTCAGGGATAGGATCACCGTCATCAAACATCCATTGCAGATGTGATTCGATTCCTTCTTTCATATTCTTCCGCATTGAAGGGAGCGTCTTACCGGACGAGACACAGCCGGGAACGTCGGGGGAGTACCCGGAGAAGTTCTTCCCAGCCCATTCGTAGACAACAAGATACTTTCTGGTCATCGTAGCCCTGCCTGGTTAAGGATACTGCGAAGTGTCTTTGGATGAGCTTCATCCGATGGATGTCCTGGGATTGTCACTTTGCCAGTTTTCTCTTTATGTATGTAGTGGCGATGACTCCCGGTGGAGTATTGGTACTGCCAGCCGTCTTTTTCCACGATTTCGATGAGATCACGATATTTCACCCGCTAATGTCCTGCTCCGACTAACTGCTCTACGGTGATGATGGGGGTGCCGGCTTTGTTACCGGCGATGTAGTCTTCGAACTCTTTGCGAAATTTCTTGACGAAGCCGAGGGTGGGCATGGCGGCGGCGTCGCCGAGCGGGCAGAAGGTGCGGCCCATCATGTTTTCGGCGAGGTACTGGACGTTGTCTACGTCTTTTTTGGTGCCGCCTCCGTTGTAGACGCGCGTCAGGGTCTTCTTGATCCAGTCGGTGCCTTCGCGGCAGGGGATGCACCAGCCGCAGGACTCGTGCTGGTAGAAGGCGATGGTGCGGAGGGCGAACTCGACGATGGAGACGGTCTCGTCCAGGACGACGATACCGCCGGACCCGAGCATGGTGCCGGCCTTGCCCATCTGGTCGAAGTCGAGGCCTACGTCGATCTCGTCGGCGGTAAGGACGGGGCAGGATGCGCCGCCGGGGACGACGGCTTTGAGTTTTTTGCCGTCCTTGATGCCGCCAGCTACGTCGTAGATGGCTTTGCGGAGAGAGTAGCCCATGGGGAGCTCGTAGACGCCGGGGCGCTCGACGTGGCCGGAGATGCCGAAGAGGCGGGTGCCTCCGTTGCGTTCGGTGCCAAGCTTGGCGTAGGCCTCGCCGCCCATGAGCAGAATGTGCGGGGCGTTGGCGATGGTCTCAGCGTTGTTGATGACCGTCGGTCCGCCATACAGCCCGACGACGGCGGGAAAAGGCGGCTTGATGCGAGGAACCCCGCGCTTGCCTTCGAGCGACTCCATGAGGGCAGACTCTTCGCCGACCTCGTAGGCTCCCGCGCCGGTCTGGGTGATGATGTCGAAGTCGAGGCCGGAGCCGAAGATGTTCTTGCCGAGGAAGCCCTTGGCGTAGGCGTCGGCCACGGCCTTTTCGACGATGTTGAGGAGGTAGCGGTACTCGCCGCGAAGATAGATAAAGCCGAGCTTGGAGCCGATGGCGAGGCCGGCGATCATGGTGCCTTCAATGACGGCGTGGGGGTCGTGCAGGAAGAGGACGTGATCCTTGCAGGTGCCGGGTTCGGACTCGTCGCCGTTGACCAGGACGTACTTTGGTTTCTCCGACGTCTTTGGAACAAACGACCACTTCATGCCGGTTGGAAAGCCCGCTCCGCCGCGTCCGCGCAGGCCGCTGGCCTTCATGGTGTTGAGGATGAAGTTGACCATCTCGGGACCTTCGGCGATGGCCTTCTGGACGGCTTTGTAGCCGTCGAGCTCGATGTACTTGTCGATGTCTTTTGCGCCCATGCCGAAGCGGCGGGAGACGACTTTGACTTCATCGGGATGAGATACGAGTGCTGGCATTACTTCACATCCTTTGGCGGCTCGTTCTGTCCCTGGCCGTCGCGGTACATCTGGAAGAGGACGTCGCACTTTTCCGGGGTAAGGTCTTCGTGGAAGTCGTAGTTGATCTGCATGGCTGGGGCCCAGCAGCAGGCTCCGATGCACTCGACTTCTTCGAGTGAGAAGACGCCGTCTGGCGTGGTCTGCTTATGGCCGATGCCGAGCTTGTGTTTGCAGTGGTCGAGGATTGCATAGCCGCCGCGCAACATGCAGGAGATGTTGGTGCAGACCTGCACGTTGTACTTGCCCGCAGGTTTGGTGCGGAGCATCGAGTAGTAGCTGAGCACGTTGCGGACGTCGAGTTCGAGGATGCCGATGCGCTGGGCAATCTCTGCGACGACGGCGTCCGAGACGTAGCCGACCTCGTCCTGCGCGTAGAGCAGCATGGGGACGAGTGCTGAGCGCCTGAGCGGGTAGATGGTGACGAGATGGTCGAAGCGTGCGGCCAGCTCCGGCGAAAAAATTGTGTTGGCGATGGTGCTCATCTAATTCGAATCCCTTGCCGTCTTAAGTTAGAGGTTCTGCCGCGTTTCGACCTTGACGACCCGCTCGTGGAGCAGAATGAGGTCTCCATGAACCTCTTTGCGAAACGCCACCATGTCCCTGCTTATGTCGACACGCAGCCCTGTCATCTCGGCCCTGAGCCCGTCACGCAGGCTGTTCATTTCGGTCCGGAGCCCGTCACGCAGGCTGTTCATTTCGGTCCGGAGCCCGTCACCAAGTTTATCGACTTTATCGTTGAGCCGGTTGATGTCTGACCGGTTCGACAGCCACGCGAGGATTACGGTCAGGGTCGGTACTCCGATGCTGAGGTAAAGCTGTGTGTTGTTCATCCTCGTGTCCTCCCATCGCTACGGTCAACGTCATTCACTTTGCATCATCTCCCGTGCCAGCCGTTCGGCGGCAAGGTCCATCTCTTCGGTGGTTTCGTTCAGTTTAACAGTCCCGTCTTCCTGGAGGGCGAAGGTTGAGCGATTACCGTTACTGTCTTCGACTTGCTCGTGCGTAAAGCGAAGCCATCGGCTGGCGACGCGTAGTGTGATCTCGTCTGCGCCGACTTCAACGACTGCGTGATGCCGGCTGTTGAGTCCGTGGGCGGCGGCGTAGGAGCGAAGCAGCGAGGCCCAGGAGGTCCAAAGTTCGGTTCTGAGGCGGGGATCCATCATTGCCTCAGAGGGGTACATTAGCGGTCGATCTCGCCGAGAACGATATCGATGGAGCCGATGACTGCGACAACATCCGCGAGGAGGCGGCCTTTGCACATGGTTTCGAGCGCCTGCAGCGTGGCGTAGGACGGGTTGCGCATGTGGACGCGGTAGGGTTTGGCGGTGCCGTCGGAGACGATGTAGTAGCCCATCTCGCCGCGGGGGGATTCGACGGCCTGGTAGACCTCTCCGGCTGGTACACCAAAGCCTTCGGTGACGATCTTAAAGTGATGGATGAGGGATTCCATCTGGGTTTTCATCTGCTCGCGGTCGGGCAGGATGATCTTAGGGGCGTCGGCGACGATGCGACCTTGCGGCATGCCGTCGAGAGCCTGCTGACAGATTTTCAGGGACTCGCGCATCTCCTGGATGCGGACGACGTAGCGGGCCCAGACATCGCCTACCTCGGAGACAGGCACGGCAAACTGGAATTTTTCGTAGCCACTGTAAGGCATGTCGCGGCGAAGATCCCAGTCGACTCCCGAAGCACGCAGAGGCGGCCCGGTGACGCCGAGAGCGATGGCATCGGCGGCGGACAGGTAGCCGACGCCTTTGAGGCGGTTCATCCAGATTGGGTTGCCGGTGAGCAGGTTTTCGTACTGGTCGATGCGCTCGGGCATCTTGTTGAGGAAGTCCTGGACCTGCTTATAGAAGTCCAGCGGAGGTTCGAGCGCGAGGCCGCCGATGCGGAAGTAGCTGGTCATCATGCGTTGACCGGAGACGTTCTCGTAGATGCGCATGATGTCTTCGCGCTCGCGCCAGCAGTAGAGGAAGATGGTGAGCGCGCCGATGTCCATGGCGTGGGTGCCGAGCCAGACCAGATGCGACTGGACGCGCGTGAGTTCGTTCAGCAGGACGCGGAGGTACTGGGCGCGTTCGGGAATTTCGAGACCTAACAACTTCTCCACGCCGAGGCAGTAGGCGAGGTTGTTGGTCATGGGACAGAGATAGTCGATGCGGTCGGTGAGGGGGACGACCTGCTGGTAGAACTTGGCCTCGCAGGTCTTTTCGATGCCGGTGTGGAGATAGCCGATGTCGGGGGCGAGGGAGACTACGGTTTCGCCGTCGATCTCGAGCACGAGACGCAACACGCCGTGTGTCGACGGATGCTGCGGGCCCATGTTGATGACCATGGTCTGGTCTTTGTTGTCGGTATTTTGACGGTTGCGTGCGGAGTTGGCGACTACATCTTCAACGCCGGGGTCGAGGGCCGCGCGGCCGGTAATATCTTCAACGTCATAGGCAGAATCGTGGGCAGGATCGTAAACAGGGGGAGTCATCAGCGGTAGCCCTCCACGGGGTAGTCCTTGCGCAGCGGATTGCCCTGCCAGTCTTCGGGCATCATGATGCGCTTGAGGTTGGGATGGCCGCCAAAGTGAACGCCGAAGAGATCGAAGACCTCGCGCTCGTAGAAGTTGGCGGAGGGCCAGACGGAGGTGATGCTGTCGAGCGAGGCGCTGTCGCTGTCGAGCCGGACGATGAGGCGGATGCGCTGCTTCAGCGACATGGAGAGGATGTGGTAGGTGATCTGGAAGCGCGGCTCGGAGGGGTACCAGTCGACGGCGGTGACATCTTCGAGGAACTCGTATCCGGTCTGCTGGACTGCCTGGCAGGCGGCGATGATGTTCTCGCGGGCGACGATGATGGTCAGCTCGGCGCGATCAAATTTTGCGTCTGTGGCGAGTCCGGCGAGGGCCTTGACGGCGGCGTTCTCAGGGTGCGCCGCGAAGACGGCTTCCTTGCCGGTAATGGCTGAGGCGGGATCGTACATTTAGAGATCCCCCTTGTCGTTGGCCCAGTCGAGGATGCCTTTCTTCCAGACATAGAAGAGGCCGACGCCTACGAAGCCGAGGTAGACGAGCATCTCGTAGAAGCCGAACATGCGGGAGCCGGTGATGGCGGGGAGACGGCGGAAGATGACGGCCCAGGGAAGCATGAAGACGGCTTCGACATCGAACAGAATGAAGAGCATGGCGACCATGTAAAAACGCACGGTGAAGCGGCCGCGGGCGTCGCCGACGGGGTCCATGCCGCACTCGTAGGCTCCGGCCTTGGTGCGGGAGTTCTTGTGTTTGCCGATGAGGAACGACGCCCCCACCATGCCGACTGCGAGACCGACCGCTAACAGGATTTGCAGTACCACGGGAAGGTAGTTCCAGATGTAGGGGTAACTGTGCATGGCCATCTTCGACTCTAGAATCGTGGCTGGCAAGTGTCAAGCTAACGCCCGGCGGTTTGTGGGTGTTATCGGAGTAATGCGGAGTACATGTCGATGAGGCGATTGCCGAACTGTGCTGCGATCAGTCCTCCGAGGGCCAGGAAGCTGCCGAAGGCCAGTTTCGAGGCTGAACCTGCCTTGCCGCGAGCCAGCAGGAAGACGCCGTAGACGCTGGCGGCCAGCACGCCGAAGAAGAGAGCGAGGACGGCGGGCCAGAAACCGAGGAAGGCGGCGATCATGGCGAGGAGTTTTGCGTCGCCGAGGCCCATGCCCTCGCGGTGGCGGATTGCTTTGTAGAGCCAGCGGATCAGTAAAAGCAGCAGGGCGGCTCCGCAGATGGCGACGATGCGGCCGAAGATAAGGTTTTCCGGGCCAGTGAAGAAGAGGTTGCCGCGGTCGATGACTCCGCCGGGGCTGGTGAGCTGGATGTGATGGCGGGTGAGCCGGACCTGGTCTTCATCCGGCGCGAGGAAGATGGCGCGGGTGCAGAGAAGGAACAGGGCGATGGCGATGCCGCTGAGGGTGAAGGCGTCGGGGAGGACCAGGGTCTGCCAGTCCATCACGATGAGGCCGATGAGGAGAAAGCCGAGGAGGCAGAGGCCGATGCCGTCCACCCAGAGGTTGACGTAGGACTCTGTCGAGAGCGGGAGGGACGCGCCAGCCAGCAAGGGGACGAAGCGGAAGAGGACGGAGGCGAACCACAGGCCGGTGATGAGTTCGACCGCGGGGTAGCGCCAGGAGATGGGCTGGTGACAGGCGCGGCATCGGCCACGCAGCAGGAACCAACTCAGGAGAGGGATGTTGTCGTGCCAGCGGATGGCGTGGCTGCACTCGGGACAGCGGGAGCGCGGATGCATGATCGATTCGCGCCGCGGCAGACGCGAGATACAGACATTCAAAAAACTGCCGAAGATCAGACCGAGCGCGAATGCTGCGGCTTCACACCAGAGGACCAGGGTCACAGTTGAAAGTATACGGCGCGTGTCCTGCCAAACGAGCGAAGGACAGGGATTAGGGAATAGGGAGCAGGGAGTAGAAGGCCCTTTCTATCATAATCCCGTTGTCCGCTGCTGCTTCGCTGTTGTCTTCTACTCCCTACACCCTATTCCCTGTCCTTCTAGAAGTCGACGTGCATGCGGACAGATTCGAACAGGACGGGGCCGCGATCCTGGTTGTAGCCGGGGTGGTCGATGAACTGCAGGTCGAGTGCGTAGTACAGGCCGCGCCAGGTGTGCAGGTTGTAGTAGCTTTCGAGGATGTCTTCGCGGGCGTAGTTCAGCTTGCCGTCGCCAAGTAGGAAGCCGAGGCCGCCGAGCTTCAGGTACTCCTGATGGTCGCGCTTGATGGCGTTGGTGACGAAGGCGAGGCCGACTTTGTCGTTGGGGCGGGACCAGGCTCGGCCGGAGTAGTCGCCGCCGAACTCGAACGTCTGGTCGACCTCGGTGTAGGCGAAGGATTCGTGCTGGCCCTCGTTCCAACCGAAGCGTCCGAAGACGCGGAGATTTTTTGTCAATTCCTGTGCGGCGTTAAGACCGAAGCCGTACTTCACTGCGCCGTACTTTTCGTGCAGCGTGATCTCCGGCGTGGGATCTTCTCCGTCAAGATAAGCCTTGACGGCGTCGCGGTACAGGCCCATATGGGCGTGGTTGACATAGCTCAGTACCTGGATGGTGCCTGTCCGTTCAACGGAAAGCAGGCGCCCGAAGAGCGGTCTGCGTAGTTCTAACTCCATGTTCTGACCGCTCGCCCGGCGCAGGTTCCAGTCGAGATCGATTCCATTGGCCACCGTAGGCATAAGGCCGACCGCGTAGCGTGCGGACCAGTCTTTGTCGTCATACTCGGCCATAGCGGCATAGGTGTAGCCACGGGTATCGGCGGCGTAGTCCCATGCTCCGTTGTTGTCGACGGTCCAGTTCATGAACTGGAGATGGCTGTCGGTGCCGATGGCATTGATATCGAAGTAGTCGGGGAGGGTCATCTTGCCGGCGTATAACTCGATGCGGCGCTCGGGCGTCTGGGTGGCGAGTCCATAGGGAGTTCGGGTGGCGCCGATGAGAGTGCTGCTGAGGCCGATGGTCTGATGCAGTTGCACGCGGGCGATGTAGGGCGTCGAGCCAAGATTTGGATTGCGGACGACATCCAGATTCGTGAAGCCGGCGAGGCCCAAAGCTTCGCTGACGCCACGGCCGCCGGACGATTCAAGATCGAAGATGGCGTCGCTCTCGGTGTGCGGGTCGCGCCGCAACTGGGCTCCGAGGAAGAGCGTGCCCAGCAGGGAAGCCTTGTATTCGCCGCGGCTGAGCAGGCTGTTGGGGCCGGAGTACGGAGAGTGAAACGGACCGTGCGCCTGGAAGATGATGTTTGCCTGCCCGGCAAGGAGAAAGCGGGAGGTATCGGAGTGCGGAAACACCGTCAGCGCCGAGTCAGTTGAATCTTCGGCTGGGGCATCCGGCAACTGGACCGGATGGGCGGGGAGAGCCTCTGCCGGGTCACGCTCCTGTGCGTGCGAAGCGAGCGAGAACGACAGGAGGAGGGCAATCGACAGGGTGCGCATCAAATCTTTCAAGAGCTCTTTCACGGCAGAGGGTGATTGGATCGATGGTGCTGGAAACATGTGAATGAAGCGTAAACAGCCGGCCTTCAGGGCGGACCAGGCGCAGGCGAGCGGACAATGCTCCTCCGCGGTCTCAACCCAGCGCCGGACGATTCCGGAGCGAGGACAAGCGTTTGAGGCCGGTCTGGAGGAAATCCAAGGCGGCATGTGTTGAATCATTGGCTGTAATCTCCTCTCTGCGCGGGAAGGCCCACATGTGGGACACTTCGGAGGGCGGGCTGATTTCATAATATAGTGTACCCTGATAGGGTATAAGGGACTGGAAAATGTCACATACAAAAAGAGAGCAGATCAAGCTGCTGAATCGAGTGAAGCGGATACGCGGTCAGATGGAGAGCGTGGAGCGCGCGCTCGCCTCGGAAGGCCATGAGTGCGCCGACGTCCTGATGCTGCTGGCGGCGGTGCGTGGAGGAATTAACGGGCTGATGGCCGAGGTGCTGGAAGACCACATCCGGCTGCATCTGCTGCAGGACGGGCATGCTCCGCTGACCCCGGAGCTTGGCGAGGACCTGATCGACCTGGTTCGCGCTTATTTGAAATAGAAAGGCTGCCCGCGCTAAGAACTTAAATCTCGACCGCGGATCTGCACGGATTAAAATAAAAGGGAAAGGCGAGGTCCGGGTCTTTCCACTTAATCCCGCTACGTCGCGTGACGAGACTGCGCGCCGCAGCGACAACTCACCGGATTGGCCGCCTTTGCTTGTGTTTAATCCGTCTCATCCGTGTAAATCCGCGGTCGGCTGGTTTGCGGTTGCCGGTGGGACGGGCCGACTACTTCGCCCGGACGCCGACGACGACTAAGCCAATGCCGGCGACCAGCGATATGGTGCTGAGGATGGGAGAAATGGGAAGCGTGTCCTGGGTTTTGTGGGAGACCTGGACGGGCCCGAGGTCGACATCTTTCTTTTCGTGCGTGAAGGAGAGGCCGCCTGTGGCGTATCCGATGATGCCCAGGATGATGAGGAGAATGCCTACGATCGTTGCTGCTTTCATGGTGCGGGACCTTTCGCGTGAAACGTCTGGAGGGAACTTCTGTGTGATGCCGGCGCGGGCGGCTCTGGATGTATCCTCGTGACTTGCCTGGGGAACTTGCATTCCAATTCTCGCTGTCGTAATCTTGCTTTACACGGGAAAGGAGGATGGTCCAGCCTATGAAAATTGACAGTAATAGTTGTACAACAGTACGTGAGGTGACTGAGGCTTAGAGCGTCCATAGCTCTAGTCCTGGCGGTCTTTTATCGAAAGTCCACGCCGAGGCCAAAGTCCGAGTATGGACGCCTCAGGTCAATCTCAACAGATCACCGCCAAGCGGCTCGCAACTCTCTTCAGAGTGTGAGCCGTTTGCGTTTTCCTGCATGATTTTCTCTGCATCGTAGCTAGTGTGATGTATCAAGGGATGTTTGATCACTTCGAGCCGGATGCCGTGGCTCTGGGCGGCCTCGGCCGCCGTCGGCCCGGTGTAGCCCTGATCGACATAAGCCATCTCGACCGTGCCTCCGGTCACCTGCTGCATGTCCTGGGCAAGCGCCTCGACCTGAGAGCGATCCCCCTGATCGGCCACGGTCACGCGCAGCGCAAGCAGATGGCCCAGCGTGTCGACGGCGATGTGAACCTTCGAGCCCTTGCGCCGTTTCGCGCCATCGTAGCCCGCATCCAGCGCTGCATCTGCTGAAAGATCGCAGGCCAGGGCGGATCATCGTGCGGCATGAACCGCCACTGGTTGCCCGTCCGCGCAATGTAGCGAACGCCGTTGAAGACAGCCCGCAGATCGTGCTCTCGATGGGCGCTGTCCTCCCGGCTCAGCAGCAGATACGGCAGCGCAAACGCCCACTCCTCATCCGACACATCGCTCGGATACCCAACTTTCCCCTGGTTCGCCATCCCTCCATCATGAATAGCATCGGCCGCCAGCGTAAGCACCTACCTTGGTGCAAACTTCATAACAAGCTCTAAAGTGGATTGTTTGCTGCTCACTTGAGAAAAAAGACGGAATAACAGGGCCCGTAAATCGTGAGACGTAGAGCAGATTGCCAGCCACAATTCACCCGCCGCGGCCGACAGGCTTTCAGCGTAGCAAAATCCTAGCACCAGGCGTCTGCCTTGCAAGTGGGAACTTTCCGGGGATAGCTGGAGCGCGAAGGCTTACAGGCGTTTCAGATATGCCTTGGCGGCATCGAGTTCAGGAAAGAGCCGCTCTTCGGCCTGGAACTCGCGCGAGTGGACGCAGCGGCGGCCCGCCTTCACCCGTACGGGATGCTTCAGGTGCAGCATCTCGTGGTACAGCAGGTACTCGATGGCGCAGCGCGGCGTGTCGGCGCGGTCGAAGACACGGCTGACGACAATGGTATTGTGCGCGGCATCGTAATGGCCCAGCATGCGCCGCGCATGGTGCGCAGACCAGGTCAACGTGGGACGGCCAAGCAGCCCATGGAAGAAGCGCGTGTTCAACGATTCGAACACTTCATTCAGGTCGTAGTGATGCCCGGCCGGAGTCGAAAGCCGTTTGCGGCCGCGGGTCTGGCGGATGTGCTCGGCCTGCCGCGAGATAGCCTCCGACGACACATGCCGGCGGTAGCGGTCCGCATGCGCCGCCGTTATCGGCTTCCTGTAGAGCTTCGCCAGTAGAATGTGCGCGATGGCGTGGTGTACCGAATCAGGTGCCGACTCCAGCAGATCCGATAGCCGCACATGCAGACACCCCTCGCGCAGCCGGATTGTCGTGTTCAGCGAGGTGAAGCGGCGGAATCGGATATCGAGAGGAGGAATGGGCGCGCGCGGCCGCAGTTCCCGATACTGCTTCTCGAACACCGCGGCCAGCGAGGCCGATGCGGCTGGCTTGACAGCGCGTGGCTTCTTCAGCGCGGGTGCAGGCTGAGGTGCCGCCGCCTCCATGTGGAGTTGATCGAAGAGCATCGGCGTCGATGAGGGAGCAGCCGAAAAGAGCTGCAGGAGATGACGCAGAGGCGAACCGCCGGGATGCTTGGGAGTGCTCAGAGTGCTTTCCTTTTTCCTGGTTCGCGTCGCGCGGATAGCTTCGCACAAAACGATTTTATAAGAGGGGAAGGCAAGCATGCACAACCAGGCATAGCGCCTGGTTATTTACCTTGGCACGTCTATCGCTCCGTTCGGGTTGTCCTTCGCCGGAGGATGGGCTGCGAACCAGGTCTTCTGGTCTTCGGCAAGCTGTGCGGCCTGCTCACGGAGATCGCGGATAGCCTCAAGCGCCAGCCTGCGCGAGACGTTGTATGCCTCGTTATCGGGCGGAGACTTGATGTTCGAGGCCCAGCGCTCGGTCGCGTTCATGAGCTTCGGCAGCGATTTCCGAATATCGCGATGACGCGGGCCATAGTCATCGAGATTGTCGCTCAGTTCGTCAGCGATGGAGGTGAACTGCTCCAGCAGATCGTGGGTGTCTTGTTCGCGGCCGGGTTTGCGGGGGTGCGCAAACATATCCTGAATCGACTTGTCGCGAGTATCGAGCAGCTTGATGAATAACAGAACGCGGTCGTTGGGCACGTAGGCCGACTCGCGAAGCTGTTCGATCTCGCCCTCGGATAACGCGCTCTCCGCACTCTGGGCGTGCAGGGGCAGAACGAACGAAAGCAGAAACAGTGAGACGAAGAGCCGTCGGGACATTGATTCCTGGTGATTGCTAGTGTTTGAAAACCTGGGCAAGAAGCTCGTCGTGAACCTGATCGAGTTGCTTAAGGGTAGCCTGCATCGACGCGCGGTCCTCGAACGATGCCTGACGGACATACTCACTCAGACGATAAGTCGTGTGTTCGAGCAGCATCTCGGCGTTCTTCAGGCGCTTGCTGTTGCTGCCGAGATCCATGTGGATAAGCTGGGCATACTGGTTGACCTTCTTCAGCGTAATGCTGGCTTGGTCGATGTTCCCATCGCGGAGTTGTTTGCCGGCCAACTCGGTCATGATGTGGACAAGTTCGGTATACAGGAAGCATTGGTCGCGCGGACTTGCCTGTTGGGCGCGAAGTTCCAGTTGGATCAACGTCTGGGCGTCGGGCAGGTTTTCGTCGATCGAAGAGGCACGGGCGGGAACACACAGAGAAAATATCAAGGTCAGGAACGGAAGGACAAGAGCGGAACGGAAGAAGGGCCTCATAACGCACCTCGTTGGGAGCGCTTGCTATCTCATGTGATCGAGGGTGATGAGGCGGTGGCGCGCCTCCCACTCCTCATCCGGGAACTTGCCGTTTGCCACGGTAAGAAACTGCTTGTACAGGTCGGCCGCCTGTTTCGTATGGTGGAGCTTGTCGTGCGCGGTTGCAGCAAGGAACAACGAGCTTGGTGAATTGGGCAACACGGTACCACGAATTGCCAGCGCTTGCAAGGTGGTCTCCGGATCGTTGTTGGCCGAGGCCGCGAAAGCCAGGCGGCTGGCCGCTTCTCCCAGCCCATCCTTGGTGGGAAAGGCGGCAGGCTGGGCGACGGCCCGCTTCAGCATCGACTCCGCTTCGGCGAAGTTGTGCAGGTGAATCTGGGCATCGCCGCTATCGTCGAGCAGGGTAGGATCGTGCGGAGATCCCGCAACGAGCGTCGCATACAAAGGGGCTGCCTTGTCGTACTGCTGGTTGCTGCCGTAAAGCCGCGCGAGCAGACGGGTAATCTCCGGGTTCTCGGGATGCGCCGTGTGCAGCTTTTCGACCAGAGGAATCGCCTGCGCGGTCTTGCCCTCTTCGTCGTAAACGCTCGCAAGCTGGGCATTCAGCGTCGGGTTCTCAGGATCTTTGGCCAGCGCCGCTGTCAGCAGCGACTCCGCCTGGTCCGGCTTATGCTGCTCAATCAAAAGGTGGGTCAGCGCAGCGGTTGCGTCATGGTTCTGCGGGTCGGCAGCGAGCAGGCGGCGATAGGCGGTTTCGGCAGCGGCGGCATCTCCGGAGGCCTCCGCCAGTTCGCCGGAGAGAAGAATGTCATCCGGCGTCTCGGGCGAGATCTTCATCGCTGAAAGCAGCTCATCGCTCGCTACAGCGGGATTCGACGTCTGGTCGAGACGGGCAAGCGCACGGTAAGCCCGCGCCTTAAGCGCCTGATTGTCCGTCGTCAGTCCCGTGGCCGTAACCAGCTCCGCCCGGGCTAAATCCTGTTTGCCGGTGCGCGCAAGCAGCAACCCCAGCCCGAGATGCGGATCGAAATAGCTCGCGTCGGCAGCGATAGCGCGGCGATAGGAAGCCTCGGCAGCGGCCGTCTGGTCGAGCGCGTCCTGGCTGAACCCAAGGTCGTAAAGCAGGTGCGCATCGTTCGGGTTTTTTGCTGCGATCGTGGCGAGCAGCCTTGAGGCGGTTGCGTAATCTTGCTTATTCAGGGCTGCGCTGGCCTCGGCGCGAAGCGGATCTTGCGCTGCAGCCTGAGGTTGAGCTGTCGTGTCTGTGGTTCCGGCAGGAAGCTGGGCCTGAGCCTCCGTTCCCGTAAGAAGCACTCCAAGCGTCACCCAAAGAAGAAGGAATTTCATGCTGTGGCCTGCAACGCCGCTGCGTCCTCATTCGGCGGCAAGCCAAGCACCCGCGCCAGCCAGTGGCCGGTGTGGCTTGCGGGATTCGCCGCAATCTCTTCCGGGGTGCCCGCAGCGACGATCTGGCCGCCGCCGCTGCCTCCCTCTGGGCCCATATCGATCACCCAGTCCGCCGACTTGATCACATCCAGATTGTGCTCGATGACCAGCAGCGAACCTCCACCTTCAATCAGCTTGCGAAACGCCGCCAGCAGCTTGGCGACATCATCGAAGTGAAGGCCAGTCGTGGGCTCGTCGAGGATATAAAGCGTGCGGCTTCGGGCCTTCGCGGCGGCTTCATTCGTAGACGAACGCGAGGTGATGGAGCGTGCCGTAGCCAGATGCGAAGCCAGCTTCACGCGCTGCGCCTCGCCTCCTGAGAGCGTGGTAGCCGACTGGCCGAGCCGCACATAGCCCAGGCCAACCTCGTCCAGCACGTAGAGCTTGTCCACGATCCTGGGGTGTCCCGCAAAGTAAACCAGAGCCTCCTTGACCGTCATATTCAGCACGTCGTGTATGTTCTTGCTTTTGTAACGGATATCGAGAATCGCCGCTTTGTAACGCGTTCCGTTACATTCTTCGCAGGGCAGTTCAATATCGGCCAGAAACTGCATCTCGACCGTGACGGTGCCGTCGCCTTCGCATACATCGCAGCGTCCGCCGGGAACGTTGAAGGAGAAGTGACCCGGCCCGAAGCCGCGGCGCTTCGCATCGGGCTGCGCGGCGAAGAGGGCGCGTATGTCGTCGAACGCTTTGATATACGTCACCGGGTTCGAACGCGGTGTACGGCCAATAGGGGATTGATCGACCAGGACAACATCGTTAAGGTGCTGCTTACCGGACAACTCGCGGTAGAGGTGTGCCGGGTCGGAGCCTTCCGTCTGTCCAAGCGCCTGCATCAGCGCGCGATACAGCACCTGGTGAACAATGGTGGACTTCCCCGACCCGCTAACGCCGGTGACACAGCACAGCAGCCCAAGCGGTATATCGAGATCGACGCCGCGCAGATTGTGGATGCGCGCCCCGGTAAGCTTGAGATGCTCCCTGCCCGGTTCGCGGCGATGCTTCGGAACAGGAATCGTGGCGCGCCCCGAAAGATAGCGTCCTGTGATCGAGTGAGGGTTCGCTGTCACCTCCGCGACCGTACCCGAGGCGAGCAGTTGGCCGCCCAACTCGCCTGCGCCGGGGCCGAGGTCAAGAAGATGGTCCGCGGCGCGAATCACATCGGGATCATGCTCGACCACCAGGATCGTATTCCCCAGATCGCGCAGCTCCTCCATGATGTGGATCAGCTTGGCCGTGTCGCGCGTGTGCAGTCCGATGCTCGGCTCATCCAGCACATACAACGCACCCACCAGCCGCGATCCAAGAGACGTTGCCAACTGGATGCGCTGCGATTCTCCGCCGGAAAGAGTAGAGCTGAGCCGGTCCAGCGTCAGGTAGTCCAGGCCCACCTGATGCAGAAAGTGTATACGCTGCCGCACCTCTTCCAGAATCTTGCCCGCAACTTCAGTTTGTGCCGGTGACAGTTGCAGATTGTCGAAAAACTCCTGTGCCCCTGTGATCGTCAGGGCGGAGGTCTCGCAGATGTTCTGGTTATTGATCAGCACGGCGCGAGCTTCGGCGCGCAGGCGCTGCCCCCGGCAGTCCGGACACAAAGCATACCCGCGATACTTCGAAAGAAATACCCGAACGTGCAGCTTGTATTTCTTGCGCTCCAGTTCCGCGAAGAAGCCGCGAATCCCAGGGAAGCTGCCGCTGCCGTCTTCGATGAACCGCTGCTGCTCGGCGGTGAGATCGTACCAGGCGATATCTGTGGGAACCCCGGCAGCCTTCGCGGCGCGCTTCATCTCGCCGTGGTGCGGACGATATTTCGTCGTCGTCCAGGGTGCGACCGCGCCTTCATCCAGCGTCTTCGACTTGTCCGGAAGAATCAGGTTGGGGTCGAAGTCGATGGTGTTCCCAAATCCCTGGCAGCGCGGGCAGGCCCCGTATGGATTGTTGAACGAAAACAGGCGCGGCTCCGGCTCGCGATACGCGCGATGACAGGTGGTGCATTCGAATGCGGCGGAAAATCGGAGACGTTGCGGCTCGCACTCACCTTCGCGGAGCACGGTATGAAACTGCACCTCGCCGGACTCGCGGTACCCAGTCTCGATCGCGTCGACGATGCGCGCGCGCGACTCGGCGCTGATGGCAAGCCGGTCGATCAGCGCGAAGATCGGCTGAGTGAAATCAAGTTCGAGCAGCGACTCCGGCGTGGAAAACTCGACGATCTTTCCCGCCTGATAAAGCCGGTTGTACCCGCGGCGGCGCAGTTCGGTGAGTCGTTCTTTCAGCGAGTCGGTTAGATTGAGAGAGGCTGCGGTCCCGAGCTTCGTTGCCTTCGCAGATTTCTTCGGCGCCGCCTTCTTCGATGCCGTCTTCTTCGGTGCCGCAACGGCCAATCCAGCCGCCGCCGTCTGAATCTGCATCGGCTCCAGTTTGATCTCGGCCCGCACAATCGGAAACAACGCATAGGCGCGCGTGCCTTCCGGCAGAGCGAACAGCGCAGCCACAATCTCGTCCACCGTGTCGCGCTTCACAATCCCGCCGCAGTGGAGACACGTCACGGTTCCGCATCGCGCATACAGCAGACGAAGATAATCGTAGATCTCCGTCGCGGTCGCAACCGTAGACCGTGGATTGCGAGTCTGATTCTTCTGCTTGATCGCGATTGCCGGAGCCAACCCATCCATGTGATCGACGTCAGGCTTCTCGATACGCTCCAGGAACTGACGCGCATACGCCGAGAGCGATTCGACGTACCTCCGCTGCCCTTCTGCGTACACCGTATCGAACGCCAGCGACGACTTGCCCGAACCGCTGACGCCCGAGACCACAGTCAGCGCATTGTGAGGAATGTCGACGTCGATGCCCTTCAGATTATGGGTGCGAGCGCCGCGAATTGTGATCTGGTCATTCATAGTTTGTCGCGTACGTTACAGTTCCTTTGGCTGCGGACGAAAGATTTCCAGAAGCAGCAGACACGCCCCGATGACAATGCAGCTATCGGCCACGTTGAAGTCCGGCCAATGATAGCGATAGAGGTGGACCTCTAGAAAATCGACGACATAGTGGTAACGCACACGGTCGTAGAGGTTGCCGAAGGCTCCGCCCAGGATCAGCGCAAGCGCGACCGAGCTGACCGTGACCACGCGGCCCACGCGCCACAGCATCGCGAAGATTAGAAGCACCGCAAAGACGGAGAACGCGATGAGCACGTTGCGAATCGCCGTAGGAGATGTGCTCTCCGCGAACATGCTGAAGGCGGCCCCGGTATTGTGGACATCGGTGATCCGAAATATCCCCGGAATGACAGTGTGGGCCTGGCCGTCCGGAAGCTGCTGCGAGACGATCAGCTTGGTGATGCGGTCGAGTACGACGACGACGGCCGAGATGACGAGTAGAAGGACTCGCTGATCGCGAACTCTCGGTTCAGGCTGGACGGGAGAAACTTCGTAGGTCGAGGACATCAGGCGCGCGACTCCGTGGCAATGCTGTCAGGTGCGGTATAGGGGGCGAACCCAATCGCATCGAGCGCGTCCGCACAACGCAGGCAGACAGTAGGATACTTTAGCTCTTCGCCTACATCGACGGTGAAGCGCCAGCAGCGTTCGCACTTGCTTCCAGCCGCGGGTTTCGCCTGCACATAAAAAGCCCCCTTGGCGATCTCGCCTTCGGTGATCACCGCATCGGCGATCTCGACCTGAGCAACGCCGAAGAGTTCCGGCAGCACACTCTTGTACTGCTCGAAGACAGGGTTCGGACGTTCCGCGATCGAGTTGAGCCAGCCAAGAACGATCCGCGTCTCGGACGGCTTGTTGCTGATGGTCTTCGCCGTGCGCTCCTCTTCCAGCACCTTCAGCACCTCATCGCGAAGCGTAAGAAGCTGGTCCAAGTCCCGCTCCAACTGCTCCACATTGCCGGGAACGATGTCAGCCATCTTCGGAAACAAGGCAAGGTGAACGCTCGGCTCGCGGCCTTCGATTTTTGGCAGCAGCGCCCATGCCTCGTCGGCGGTAAAACTGAGAATCGGCGCGATCAGGCGAATCAATGCTTCCGCGATGCGCCACAGCGCCGTCTGCGCGCTTCGACGCGCCGGGTTATTCGGTGCCAAGGTGTAGAGCCGGTCCTTCAACACGTCGAAATAAAGCGCGCTCAGGTCGGTATTGGTGTATTCGTTTAATGCGTGATAGGCGCGATGAAATTCAAAGTCCTCATACGAGGCGCGGATCTTCGCATCCAGCTCCGCCGTCCGTGCGAGGATGTATTGGTCGAGCGGCTGCATCTCCGCAAACGCTATCGCATCGGTAGCGGGATCGAAGTCGTGCAGATTGCCCAGCAGGAACCGCAACGTGTTGCGCAGTTTACGGTAGTTGTCGCTGACACGCTGCATCAGGCTCTCGCTCGCCGCCACATCTTCGCGAAAGTCCACCGAAGCCACCCACAGCCGGATGATCTCGCCGCCCAACCGCTTCGCCACGTCTACTGGATCGACCCCGTTCCCCAAAGACTTCGAGAAGGCGCGCCCCTGTTCATCCAGCGTCCAGCCGCTCGTCGCAACCATCTTGTATGGAGCCTTGCCGCGCACCGCGACCGACGTCAGCAGAGAAGAGTGAAACCATCCGCGATGCTGGTCGCCGCCTTCGGTATAGAGATCGGCAGGGAAGTGCAGCTCCGGATCCTGATCGAGCACCGCATGCCAGCTCGCGCCGGACTCGAACCACACGTCGAGAATATCCATCTCCTTGCGAAACTCACGATGCCCGCAACTGCCGCATGCGGTGCCCGCCGGAAGCAGCGCAGCCGCATCGTGAACGTACCAGGCATCCGCGCCTTCCTTGCGGAACAGATCGACGATGCTCCTGTTCACCGCTGTATCGTTCAGAGGCTCGCCGCACTTGTCGCACAGGAAAACTGCAATCGGAACACCCCAGATGCGCTGGCGCGAGATGCACCAGTCGGGCCGAGTCGCAATCATGTTCGAGATGCGCTCCTCGCCCCACGCCGGGTCCCACACCACGGTCTTGATCTCGTCCAACGCAAGCTGGCGGAAGGTCGTCGCCCCGCCGTCCGCAGTCGCCATCGGCGTCTCCATGCCGATAAACCACTGCTCCGTCGCGCGGACAATCACCGGGTTGTGACACCGCCAGCAGTGCGGATACGAGTGCTCGAAGCTGGTGGCGCTCAGCAGCGCTCCGTGCTCGCGAAGAATCTCGATGATCGGCTGATTCGACTTGAAGACGGTAAGGTCTTCATACGGCTGTCCGCCGGTATTGCGCTGTCTGCCCCCATCGTCGACATACTGCAGCTCCGACAGGTTGTACCGCTTGCCGGTCGAGAAGTCATCGACCCCATGCGCCGGCGCAGTGTGGACCGCGCCCGTGCCTTGCTCCGCCGTGACGTAGTCGGCGACTACCCCAAGAACGCTGCGGTCGAGAAACGGATGCCGAAAGGTGGCGCGCTCCAGCTTACTGCCGGGAAACAGCGCAACGATATCGCTCTGCGAGGCTGGCTCAACGGAGTTCTTGCCGCTCATCAGCCGGCAATGCACAATCACGTTCGAGAGCAGCGCCTCGGCCACGATATAGACGGCATCGGCGCACTGAATCGCGACGTACTCAAGCTCCGGATGGAACGCCACCGCCTGCGACGCGGGAATCGTCCACGGCGTCGTCGTCCAGATAATCGTGTAGACATCTTTCCCGGCGAGTGCAGCTCCGGCCAGCGCAGGATGGATCGCCGCAGGATCGCTGGTCAGCGCATAGCGAATGTAGACGCTCGGCGAGGTGTGCTGCTCATACTCCACCTCCGCCTCTGCCAGCGCCGTCCTGTCGTGGATGCACCAGTAGACCGGCTTCAGCCCCTTGTAGATGAAGTCCTTCTCGAAAAAGTCGTAGAACGTCTCGACGATGCTGGCTTCATAGCCGAACGACATCGTCAGATACGGATCGTTCCATCGCCCGAAGACGCCAATGCGCTCGAACTGGCTGCGCTGGAGATCGACATACTTCTGTGCATACTCGCGGCAGGCGCGGCGTACGGCAATGGGGTCCATCTCCAGCTTCTTCCGCCCAAGCTGCTCATCGACCTTGATTTCAATAGGCAGCCCATGGCAGTCCCAACCCGGAACATAGGGCGCGTCAAACCCTGCCATCGTCTTCGTCTTCACCACGAAATCCTTGATGCACTTGTTCAGGGCGTGGCCCAGGTGGATCGCTCCATTGGCGTAGGGCGGTCCGTCGTGCAGGATGTACTTCGGCGCTCCCGCCCGAGCGGCGCGGATCTGGCCGTATAAATCCTGCTGCTGCCACACTTCCAGCCGCGCAGGCTCATTTTGCGGCAGGTTGGCCTTCATCGGAAAGGGCGTCTGGGGCAGGTTCAGCGTGGCCTTCAGTGCTTTGGGTTCGGGTTTGTTCTGGGGTGCTTCCGGCATTCGTTCCTCGTCATAGCTGATCGCAGAAGCGCAGTTTGCGCCAAACTCTTATTGTAGACGGCGCGGAGGGGTGACAAACGGAATGCCCGGGAGACATTCTTGGGGTCTACTGCGTCCAAGGTAGCAAGCACCGGCAGGTGAATCTTTGTAGAATGTGTTCAGGAGCCATGTGCCGCTTACCGCATCAGTCTCAGAAAACCGGCCTCAGACCGGGAACGTAGTCCATACCAGTAAGGCGGCGCACTATTTTTCCAAGAGTGTGTGCGGTGGCTGCGGCTCACTGCCACTGAGGCGAAGAGGTTTATGGCGAATACAGTTTTGACACCACCACCGCAGATTGATCCCGAGAAGCGCGGTCCGCAGTTGCGTCCGGCAGACGCGCCCCAGTTGAACGAAGAAACCGACGGCTCCATGTGGACTTCGCTCCTCTCGAATCTGCGGGATGCGTTCAGCAAAAAAGAGGAAGCGCCGCTTCAGCTTGAGTCCAAACCTATTGCGAACGACCTCATCCTCGAGGAGGAGGGGGTATTCGCCTCTCTGTGGAGCAGCGTGCGGGATGTCTTCTTTCCGGTAAAGCTGCCGCCGCTGGTGCTCGAATCGAAGCCGATTGCGGTGGTCGACCGCATGAAGACCAGGCAGAACCCCGTTGCGACCGGCTCTGCCATCGTCATCTACGGTCTCATCGTTCTCCTGATCGCCTTCCTGATCGCCAAGAAAGTTAAATTTGCCGCTCCCGTCAAAACAGAACAAATAACGGAACTCACCGTCCCGCCGCCCGCTCCTCCCAAAGCCGCGGCCATGGGCGGCGGCGGCGGACAGCGTGGCCCGACGCCCGTAACCAAGGGAACTCCGCCGAAGTTCGCTGACCAGCAGATCGTCCCTCCCAAAGCCCCTCCGCTGCAGGAGCCGAAGATCAAGATTCAGCCCACCATCGAAGTCCAGAAGGACGTAAAGATGGCCAGCAGCATCCCCCAGATCGGGGTTGCAAACTCCCCGATCATCGGAATGTCGATGGGCAATGGCAGCGGCACCGGACTCGGCTCGGGTAACGGCTCCGGCCTCGGGCCCGGATCGGGGGGCAACACCGGCGGCGGCCCCAGGAGAATAGGCGGAGGCGTCGCGGCGCCGGTGCTCATCTATTCGGTCGAGCCTGAGTTCTCCGAAGAGGCGCGCAAAGCCAAGGTTGCCGGGAACGTCCTGGTCAACCTCTGGGTCGACACCAACGGGTTGCCGGAGCATGTGCATGTCATCCGAGGAGTCGGCATGGGGTTGGACGAAAAGGCCGTCGAAGCCGTCAAGCAATACAAGTTCAGACCTGCCATGGAGAACGGCAAGCCGGTCCTCGTCGAGCTGAACGTCGAAGTCAACTTCCAGATCTTCTAGCTGCAACACCCAGCTAACAGTTTCCGCGATGGTTAGATCGGGGAAGGTGACACCATTTGGGTGCCCCATAGTTGCCCTGAGCCCCTGAAGGGTCCGGATTGCCGGACATGGGGTTCGATCCAGCCAATGACCTATACACGAGTGCCGAAACGGCTTCACGCAGGCTGTAGCGAGGGTTGCCGCTCCGAGCCGGCATAGCCTCGGACCAGCCGCGAGTCAGGCGCGGCCTGCAGGCTGAACCGGTCTACCTGCTGCTCCAGCGTCACCGCAGTCGTGCGCAGCGATTCAATGCCCGCCGCCGTCGTCGCCATCTCCGTCAGGTTCTCGTGGCTCAGCGAGTGAATCGCATCCAGGCTCGCGCTGGACTGGTCGGCAGCCACGGTCTGCTGCGAAGCCGCAATCGCGATCTGCGTGATCATCCGGTCCACCCGCTCCGCCATGCCGATAATGCGCTCTAGAGCCTCGCCGGCCTGAGTCGTCGTCGCCACTCCCTCCTGCACCGTGCCCGTACCGCTCTCCATACTGGCAATCGCCGTGCGGGTGCGGTCCTGGATCCCTTGAATCATGCTGGCGATCTCGCCCGTAGCCTGCGCCGTACTCTCAGCCAGCCGCCGGACCTCGCCCGCCACCACCGCGAACCCGCGTCCCTGGTCGCCCGCCCTGGCCGCCTCAATCGCAGCATTCAGAGCCAGCAGGTTCGTCTTCCGGGCAATCTCGTCGATCACGGTAACGATCTGGCTGATGCGCCGCGAGTCATCGCCCAGCAGACCCACCGTGGCCGACGTATCGCTCACCGCCGTCGCGATGCAATGCATGCTGCCCAGCACCTGCTTCACAATCGTGCCGCCCTCGCGTGCCGTCTCCGCCGCGCTGCGTGCCGTCTCCGCCGCCGATTGCGTATGCCGCGACACCTCCGCAATCGAAGCCGACATCTCCTGCATCGCCGTGGCTGCCTGCTGCGTCTGCTGGCTCTGCTGGTCCATCCGCCGATGAATTTGATCGCTGGCGGTCCGCATCGAAGCCGCGCTGCCGGTAAGCGACCCTGCCGTGTTCACCACCGTCCCGATAATGCCCGCCAGGTTCGTCTGCATCTGCTGCATCGCCAGCGCCAGCTTCCCAATCTGGTCCTCGCTGTGCAGGTCGAGCGGTCCGCCCGTCAGGTCGCCCGCGGCAATTGCATTGGCCCGCTCGGCGACCATGGTCACGCCGCTCGTGATGCGCCGCGCCAGCAGAATCGAGATGAATCCACCCACCAGCGCACCCAGAATCGTGGCCAGCCACAGCGTCAGCACCGTCGCCCGGTTGGCGTGCCGGAGCCGGTCCAGGTCATCATTGGTCTGGCTCATCTGCGACTGGGCCATGTCCGTGACATTGGCGAACAGCGTCTTCTCGAGCGGCAGAATCTGGTTCTGCAGCGTGTCGTACGCCTGTGCCGTTCCCTGCGAGGTCTTGGTCTCATTCAGCGTCTCGACCTTCTCCTCGAGCGGCTTCAGGCTCGCCAGCCCCGACTCGAGCGCCGTCAGCCGCGCCGCGTCCGCGCCCAGGTCGAAGTGCGCGCTGTCGGCACGCAGCTTGGCGATCGAGCCCTCCGCCTGCTCAAACTGGTCGGCCCGCGCCTTGCGGTACGCCGCCGACGACGCCGGGTCGATCCCGAACAGCATGTACGACTCCAGCGCGCGAATCGTATCGGTGAAGTGGGAACGGACATCGCGGCTTCCCGTGATCAGAGGAAGCCGGTTGGTGATGATGACGTCGGAGAGATGGTTCGCCTCCGCGATCCGGATATGCGCCGTGTAGGCGCTGAGAAACATGGCGGCCACGAGAACGCCGGTGCTGAGGCCAAGCTTTGATTCGAGTTTCATGAGGGTCCTTACCTGCGCGATAGGTTGGCTGTTGCGAACGAGTGAGGGGACTACTGGGCGTTGAAGTTCACTTCGATCTCCGATTCGGAGACGGTCGGGTTCGGAGCAAATCGCCAGTGGCTCACCGCATCCTGCGCCGCGGGCGCCAGCAGACCATGGCCGGACTCCACCTTGGTCGACGACACCGTCCCGTCCGGCTGGATCGTCACTAGGAGGATGACCTTCCCACTGACATGCATTCTGCGGGCAAGCTCAGGGAACTGCGGCGTGACGCGGGAGACGATCGCGCGATGGACATTGTCCGCGGACGCAGCGCCTGCGCACAAGGCAATGCCCCCGATCAGCAGAAGAGAACGTAAAAGACGATGTTGGATTGCCAAGAAAAACCTCCGGGTACAGAGGTTCTATCGGCGAAAGCAATCGAGGCTTTAGCGGGAACCGGCTAGAGCAGGCGCAATCCCGGCAAAGGTAAGGTTCTCCGCCGGGCTGCCCGTGCGCTGCTTCCAATCCAGAAAGAGTTTGCCGTAGCTGTCGGTCAAACAGCTCGCGGGGTCGATGTCCAGCTCCGTCAGCGTCCGGTCGATCCACGCGGTCGGGCCTTCCAGCTCTGCATAATTGCCGATCGGCGTCTCGTCGATCACCAGATGCGCCATCTCCGGGCTCTCCCCGGCGGCATGGCTCCATTCCGAGCGGTACTTCTCGTAATCGAACACAGGCCCATAGCCAAGCTGCAGGAATATCTCCGCCAGCGCCTCGCACTCGGCCACCGTCGTCTCGGTCTCGATGCGAATCTTGTATCGCGTCGTATCGATCGGCTCCCCGTCAGGCTGACGCTTATGCGTGACCGTGCAGACATCGCCATACTGCCGAATGCGCAGAACCTGCCGCCGCGCGCGCAGATCGCGGTTCGGCGTGTCGTACAGCGTATTGTGTTCGAAGGTGCGGGGAGTCTGCAGGTGAAACCCTAGTTGAGGAAGGCGGGCCTGAAGAGCTTCTGGATCACGTACGGGGAACTTGAGTTCGATCTCAGAGTTCTGCATGGAGGCAGTATACGAGCAATGTCCGGTGCAAAACACAGGCATTACTTCCATCGCGCCGCTTTTTCCAGACGGTCCCGAATCGCCAGCCCCAGGCCGCCCTGCTCAGGAAGAGGACAAAGGATCACCGTCACGCCGCGTCCATCCAGATCCCGCAGCCCCGCAAACAGGCTCTGCGCCAGCCCGGCGGTATCCGCGAAGCGGCTCCAGCGAAATACTTCGACCGCACCTTCGCCCAGACCATCGACCGGAGCATCGACCGCAGCCCAACCCTGCGGCAGCATCACCCCGACGCGTTCGTCAGCCTTCGCAAGCTCGCCGATCCTCGCCGTCAACTCGCTCTCCGTGCGCACCAGCACCAGCCGCGCCCGCGGAGCATAGTGCCGCAACCCAACTCCCGGCGAAGGCAGACTCTCCGGTTCGCTCAAGCTCTCCTGCGGCTCAAATACACGCACCGGGGCGCCTACAGTGTCCAGCATCGCCGCAGTCACAGCGCCCGGCCGGTAGATCACCATCGGCGTCTGGTTCGGATCGAGCACCGTGGACTCCACCCCCACCGCCGTCGCGCCGCCATCGAGCACCGCATCGATGCGGCCATCCAGATCTTCCAGCACATGCTCCGCAGTCGTGGGGCTCGTCCTGCCAAACCGGTTCGCACTCGGCGCAGCTACCGGAACCCCGGCGGCTTCGATCAACGCCAGCGCCACCGGATGCGCCGGCATCCTCACGCCGACCAGAGCCCGCCCGGCGGTCACGGCATCCGGAACCTCTGCCCCGCGCTCCAGCAGCAGCGTCAACGGCCCCGGCCAGAATGCCCCCATCAGTCTCTCCGCCCGCTCGGAGACGATCGCCACCCTGCCCAACATCTCGCGGCTGCTAACGTGAACGATCAGTGGGTCCCAGCGCGGACGTTCCTTCGCCGCGAAGACCCGCGCAACCGCCTCCGTATCGAGCGCATTCGCCCCCAGTCCATACACCGTCTCCGTGGGAAACGCCACCGTGCCGCCGCGGCGCAGAATCTCCGCTGCCCGAACGATCTCCCCGGCGCTAAGGCGTTCCGTTCCGCTCACCGCGCCGCCAACTGTCCCGCAAACGCATCGAGCGAAAGACTCCGCAGCAGGTTGCGCCGCATCCCGCTCTGCACCTGGTCGAGCTCCCGCGAAGCACCCTCGATCCACGCAAAGCTCAGCGCGTCATTCAGCCGCTCCAACTCCGGCCGCAGATCGGTATTGCGAAGCAGCTCCGGCGTTCCCGCTCCCAGCAGCAGCAGATCTTCCAGCAGCAGCGAAAGACTGCGAAGCAGCGCGGCGGTCTTCTGCTGCCCCTCGGCTCCAGCCCGGTAGGTCTCCGTCATCTTGAACAACGCCGTATGGTCCGGCTCCGAGGCGGCATTGCGAATCAGCAGCAGAGCATCCGCGCGCGCCGTTACATAGGCCTCCAGGTCGAACCCCAGCGCCTTGCCCGCCGCCCCCTGCGCCAGCCGCGCGATCAACGTCCTCTGCTTCGGCGGCACATCCGGGCGCCGGTCGGCCAGCAGCATCTCGATCTCCTCCACCGGCAGCGCGCCCAGCCGCACATTCGCGCAGCGCGACCGGATCGTCGGCAGCAGCTCGCCCGGGTTCTCCGCGAGAAGAAAGATGTGAACGGTAGACGGCGGCTCCTCGAGCACCTTCAGCAGGGAATTCGCCGCTTCTTTCATAAAGTTGGCCGCCGTCACGATAAAGATCTTTCGCGGAGCCTCGCCCGGCAGATAGTGCGACCGCTGAATAATCGTGCGCACCTGCCCCAGCTTGATCAAAAGTTGCGGCGGATCGGGCGGAACGATCAGCACATCCGGATGCGGCTGCACCAGAACCCGCGTCTCTTTCTTGTCCGCCTCGCGCAGCTCCTCCCGCGCCGCGACGGCCTTGTCCACCTCATCGTCCAGGTTCGCCGCCGAAGCAATCCGTGTGCAGTTGTGGCACACGCCGCAGAACGAAGCCAGCGACTGGCCGTTCGACCACAGATCGCGGGGCTGGCGTTCACACTCTACCGCCATCGCCAGCATCAGCGCCAGCGTGTACTTACCCGCCCCGGCTGGCCCGCTCAGGATCAGCGAATGCGGCAGACGCCCGGCGGCAATCGCGGTCCGAAGCTGCTCCACGGCAGAAGAGTTCCCGAGGAAATCGTTAAATGTGGCCGGAAGCGCCATCGGATTGCTCACGTCTGCCACCTCTCTTGGAGTCATCTGGAGTCATCGCCCACCTCCATGATACTGGCTGCTCTCTGCAATTCATCCAGACTCGCCGTCAATACAGCAGCACCGCCACATGGTAGGTCGTAAATGCCCCACCCTGCTGTCCCGGACAGACGCCTACCGCTGCCGTCGTGAACCTTCCGCTTGCCACCTCCTGCAGCAGCGCATCCGGCAATGCCGTCGGGTTCGCCCCGTCCCACTGCACCACCAGCTTCGGGCTGCCCTCCGCTCCCTTCGTCATCTCGCAGGTCTGCTGCGCGTCCTTGTTCGACTCCGCCGGCGCGATGCCATGCGCCTGAAGCTCCTGCGCGACACGCTTCGCGATATCGTCCTTGCGCTCGACCGGCACATTCCGCGCGAAGTCCTCCACCGCGTACAGCAGCCCGTCTTTCTCCACCACCGCGATGCCCACGACATCCAGATTCGGATCGAGCAGGGTCGCTCGATGCACCGCCGTGCTCATCCACTTCTGCTGCAGCCTCGCCGGGTCCTGCCCCCGCGCCCCCAGGTTCTCCGACACCGTGCTGAAGCGCGCTCCCGCCTGCGAGGCCCGCGTCGTCAAATCCGGTTCACCCGGATAGTGATGCAGCAACTCCCCCGGCTCGCTCGCCATCCTCTCCAGATGCACCCTCGCCGCCCTGGCCAGCGCGTCATCCCACCGCAGCGCAGGCAGAGCATGTTCCGCGCGAGCCTGATTAGCCAGCCGCAGCAAAGCCTGCTCCGCGCCGGCAGACTCCACTTGGGCCATCGCAAGCCCCGGCGAAACCGCCAGCACCAGCAAAACCAGCAGAACTCTCATTTGTTTCCTCCCCACGCACCCCCCAAGTTAGCGCACGCCAGCTACAGTGGCGCGGAAATCTTCAGCAGCGCGGAAATCTTCGCCAAAACCGTAATAATTCGCAATCCGTCTAGGGGCACCCGAGGTTCATCCCATTGTTTCGGTAGACTTGTAGGACAAGGTGCCAAATACACTTGTAGCTGGGCCCCGCTTTTGGCCGCTCGGTCAGTTTTAAACGTAAAGGATTCTTCCCCTATGAAGTTGCGGTTTCTCGCTCCATGCCTCACGTTGGCCCTTATGACCATCGCCGCCCGCGCCCAAATCGGAGTCTATGTCAATCCCGTTGGCATCCATGTGAGCAACTCCACGGCTGACACCGGCCCCTTCGCCTTCCTCGGCGACAACGTCACCTCGCGCACCTTCTACGGCGTCAACTTCGGCGGCTATGACGACTTCTTCCACGGCGCAAAAGTCGACGTCGGCGCGGACCTCCGGGACTCCTACACCAAGGGCAACAACGCCAGCCTCAACAGCTTCCTCGTCGGACTCCGTGTCCTGCCCAGGCTCACCAACACTTCTTTCAAGCCCTACGCCCAGATCTCTGTCGGCGTCGGCAGCACCAAGCCGCCCACCAGCACCGTCCGCATCAGCCGCGCCGCGTACGACATCCTCGGCGGCGTCGACTACCCGCTCGCCAAACACCTCGACTTCCGCATCGTCGAAGTAGGCTACGGCTCGCTCTCCACCGTCAGCAGCGCGAACTTCAACGGCGTAACCTCCTACCCCGCCTCCAGACTCTTCAGCGTCAGCACCGGCCTGGTCTTCCGCTTCCGCTAGTGTCCTGTCTTAAAAGTGATTGACAACAATGATTGTTGCAGTTTCCGTTGTTTGTTTTTACGTCGTCATTCTGAGCGAAGCGAAGAACCCCTGTATTTGTTCTTATGGTTGCTTGTTCTCTCCCGTCCGGTACCAGAAGCCGGTCATTCGAGACATGCTTCTTTATGAGATGAACTTTGAGACACCACACTAGAGCAAAGTAGCAGTTAGGACAGAGTCTGCCGTGCCCTTTGTTTGTCATTCCCAGAGGGAATCTGCGGTCGCCTCCTATGCCAACACCAATTCCGCTCCAAAAGAGATAGATCGCCGATGAAAGCCTGCGGCAGAACCAAATCCGGGGTGCCCCATCTTCGCGACGGTTTCATCGTCGCTAAGGTGGGAAATCCGCGAAGCGAACCGCGCTCCCGCCCTAGGTGTTTAGTCCATCCACTACACGCTGGGACTAAACAGTTCTTTACCGAGCCTCGCTAGCTGATCTGGAGCAGAGTCTCGACCCGAGCCGCTTTCTTCGCATACATCGCTCGGTCATCGTTAACATCGAAAGTATTGTGCAGTTGGAACCCCTTTCACATGGAGAGTTAGAGATCCTCTTGAAAGACGGCTCCCATCGCCATGTGAGCAGAACCTATCGCGCCTCATTGGAGAAGCGATTTGGGCAGAGGCTATAGAGCTGCGGGGTTCAATTTGCCGTACCTCATCCACTCATCACGACGCGCAACGTTGAACGAAGCCTAAGCGAAGATTGGTCATCATGAGATGTTGGGATTCGTGAGAGACCTGGTTGGACTTCAGTCAGCTTGGATTCCTTTAGTCTACCTTTGTTCACAACCCAACACCGAGTCAGCCCAAGGAACACCATTACAGCCGCGCTTCATGATGAAATCATCACCAAAGCCAAGCTGTGTCTCCTGCCACGTTTGGCCAAGGATGCGCAACAACGAACTCACATTGCGGCGCTTAAGAAATTTGATTACTCGTTCGAGGACGCGAAGACCACTTTCCTAATTAGGTCTGTGCGTAAGCAACTAAGGGGTTTGGTTAAGGTCTTGCGTCCTCTTCACGCCGTATGAGGCGAGCCATTTCCCATCCGAACGCCGCAGCAGGAGGACCGCTCCACGCTGCGACGCCAAGCGAAAGTGAATGTGTGCGTGAGTGATGGCGTCTTCTATATCGATCTCCGAATCATCCAAAGATTCCGAAGAAAAACTGTATAGAACGGCATCCTTGAGGACAGTCGGGAAGGCGAGGACGCCAGGCGAGAGGGGGTGCGCCTGCCGGAACGACGGGGCGACCTCTGCGGTCGTCAATGCGTAAGCGTAAAGCGCAGCCGCGGGTTCGTAGTTCTCCGCGAACTCGACAGGATCGGCAGCCCAGATGATTTTTCCTCGGCCATGCGCGACCTGCTTAACCGACTCTCCATTGGCGAAGCGCAGCGCTTCAAGCGGAGCCTGCTGCACGTCTGTGGGGAAGGTGACTTCGACCGCGTGCGGCTCTGCGGGAAGACGCAGGGTTGTCTCTCTGATCGCTAATGGCGCGCGGCTTGCCTCGATGTGAAGCGGAGTGAGTCTGTCGACAAACTGCCAGTGTTCATCGCGGTCGACCGGGCCTGAGACTAGCAGGCAACCGCCCCGAGCCGCGTAGTCGAGCAGTTGCTGCCAGGCGGCTTCGGTCAGCGCCTGCGGCGACGGCAGGATCACCAGCTTCGGACTGCCGAGTTCCGCCAGACGGTTCTCCGGCAACATGCGAGCGGGAGTGTGGTCATCATAGGCGAGAGCGCGCAAGGCCTTCTTCTGCGCCGCAACCGCCATCGCATTCATTCCCGTATAGAGCAGCGCTTGCGAGTTCACGATGGTGACCGCGGGCGGGTCGATTTGCGTGAAGCTCTGCGGGCTTTGGCCTGCGAACTGCGCAAAGCCGGCAAGCACGTCGGCCTCGGGTTTTTCTGTACCGTCCGGGCGAACCGCGCCGATAGGCGTCTCGTTGTCGTTCGCCATCATCGCATTCACATTCCACACCCATTCGAGTCCGCCCGCGCCCTGGGCGAACGAGAGCGCCAGCTTGCGTTCCAACTGCCAGCCTTCTTCCTCCGGCGACAGGCGCAGATGGTCGTCCTGCATCAGGCGCCGCTGCTCTCCCATCTCCTGCACCAGCATCGGCTTGTCCGGCATCTTCGCCGCAAGCGAGGCCCAAAGAATACTGTCGAAGTCCCACCAGGTATGGTTTGTTGTGAAGCTGACCTCCGGCGAGAAGAACGCCGGCGATAGACGCCCCGAGGTGCCGCCCTCATCCTGCCCGATCGTCACCAGTTGGCTGGAGCCTGCGGCGGAGAGTGTCGCCCGCTGGCGTGCCACCCAGTCGGCGAAGACGCTTTGCGTAAACAGGTAGTAGTCGTACACCTTAAGCGGGTTGAAGCCGCTGCGCACACCATCGAAGACGAAGGCGCCCGCCTCGGGCAGCGCAAGAGGATCCTGCGCGGAGATCGTGGGCGGAGTCGCCGTGGGCCTCGATTGCAAGGCGCGGCCCACGCCGAAGGGCGGCTCGGCCCAGGCCGCAAGCAGCGCCGCCTCGTCCGGGTACTTCTGCTTCAACCATCGCCGCCAGGCTGCCTGCTCGTACACATCGTTCTGCGGAAGCGTCTTCCAGGTGTTGTTGTTGGCGCTGGGCTCGTTGATCAGATCCCAGGCCAGGAAAGGCACATCGTGGAAGCGGCCTGAGATCGAGCTCACATAGCGATCCTGCGCCCGCAGCGCAGCCGGATCAAGATAGGCATTCTCGCCGCCGAAGATGTTCGGCAAAAAGGCGAACAGGTTGAACTGCACGGGCAGACCGTTATGCCGCGCGGTCATCAGGAACGCCTCGATGGTGCGGAGTGCTTCCTCGGTCATGCTGCCATCCGGCCTGGTTACAAATCTCCAGCCGGACCAGATGCCGGTTCGGATCATGTTGAGACCGGAGGCCCGGATCTGCGCCATATCACGATCCCAGAGGTACGCATTCGGTCTCTCTAGAAAGAGCCGGTCCACATCGCTTGCCATGTAGGTTGTGCCCACGACCGGCAGGGGCTTTCCATCGAGGTCAAAATAATCGGTGCCTACCGTGAGCTTCGGCCCGGATTGCAGGTACGCCCAGTCGCGCATCCAGAAGGCGGAATGATCCGTCCAGACAGGCTCCCCGTGACTAAGCAGCGTGGCATCGACAGTATGCAGCCCCTTGCCGAGCGCGGCGTCGGCCGGTAAAACCAGCGGCTTGGAAGAATCCGCAGAGAAGGTGAGGGTACGGGAGGATGCGCCTTTCTCGGCCCGAAACGTCACCTGCAAGGTTTCGCCAGATTGAGAGTCAGGCTGAGTGCTCGCGCCGGTGTTCGCGACCCGGACCGGCACGTATTGAAACTCAAGCGCTTCGCCGGGCAGAAATAACGGCAGCCTCGGGCGAAAGGTAAAACGGTCATGCTGCCGGAGCGCGATCGTCTGCAGGTTGGCCAGCAAGCGCGGGTCGTCGAAGGCGTGCGGCTGGGGATCGCACGCGAGAAAGATCCAGCGTCCTCCCACGAAACGTTTGCGATCGTGATCGATCAGAAGAGCGGGCGCCGCACGATGGTGTGTCCCGTGGTCGCCCCACGCGAGCGTAGTCAACTCCGCGTCTTCATCGCCGGTCCCACCGATGTCATCGTTCAAGATAGGCGAAACCGAGAGGCGAATGACGGGGCTGTAGGCCTGTTTCCATGGGAACGCAGGAAGCGTGGGTTGCACATCGGGGTTCACTTTGAAGACAAGATCCGCCGAGCCGGCGGTCTGCTGGTAATCGGCGATAAACAGCTCCAGCGAAAACGCAACGCTTGGCGGCCTCAACTGCCAGCCTTCGCTGGTTTGAAAGGCTGCCCGGGTAAACGGCTTTCCTCCCAGCACGATCAGGTCGCCGCCGCGTTCCAGATAGCGAAGGATCGCACCCCATGCAGCCTCGGGGAATGCCGACCCATACGGCATCACCAGCAGAGACGTCGCCTGGTCTTCCAATGCGCCACCCAACTGCGCCGCATCCACGGCTCTCGCTCCCGCGAACCCCTGTTGGAGAGCCTGTGTCGAAACAGCCGTGGAGTCGACGACGGGAAATGCAGGTTCTTCAAAGATCACGGTGGAACCTTGTCCGTGGGCCGCGCACACGCTGAGGAACATGCAGAGCGACACCGCAACCAGTCGAGCGATGGTCTTGATTGTCGTTGTAGTCGTCATGGATTCGGTTCTCCACCTTTGGAGTCGACATAGGTTCTGCTCAGCTAGTACGCTCATACGCGCACCCTCCTGGAGGTTTCTTTGTCTGATCTGGCTCATAGTTTGACTGGAAGTCTAGCTCGCAGTGTACAGATCGCGTCCCTTGGCGGCGTGTTCGCCGTTGCAGCGTGCGTCGGCAGCATGGCAAGTGCTGCAGCGCAGGCGCCCTCTCCAGGCGAAACCGCACAACCCGAACCCGCCATGCCCATGAAGGCAGAGGCCATTGCCGGGGGCGCCCGTTTTCGAAACGATCGTGAGACGGTCGACATTATCTTCTGCGGCACTGGCGTCGTGCATGTGATGGCGAACCCTTCAACAAGCAATGTATCTCGTGGCGCCGAACCTTGGATAGTCACTCCATGCAGCCCGGCACAGACCAGCTTTGAGCACGCACAAGGGCAGGCACAGATTCGAAATGGACAGCTCACCGTCTCCATGAACCTGGTTACCGGCGCGCTCCACATGCAGGACGCCTCGGGCAAGGTGCTGCTCCAGGAGAGCGACAATAGTCCGCGCCGTTACGAACCGGTTTCGATCGGCGGACAGCAACTCTACAAAGTTACCGACCGCTTCTCGCCCGAGATGCTCGAAGGTCTCTACGGCCTCGGACAGCACCAGAGCGGCGTCTTCAACTATCGCGGAAGCGTTGTGGAGCTTGCCCAGGCGAACAGCGATATCGCCGTCCCGCTCCTGCTTTCGACCGATGGCTACGGCATCCTCTGGAACAGCGCCTCGCGTTCGGTCTTCGACGACCGCTTTGCCCACGAACTCAAGCTGAGTGCGGACGCCGCGGCTGGAGTTGATTACTATTTTTTCTACGGTCCGGAGATGGACACGATCATCCACCACTATCGCGAACTTACCGGCCATGCGCCACTGTTCGGCGAGTGGGCCTATGGGTTCATTCAGTCCAAGGACCGTTACACCTCGGCACAGCAGCTGCTCGACATCGCCGGAGAATATCGTTCCCGGCATGTGCCGCTCGATGTCATCGTGCAGGACTGGTTCTGGTGGAAGCGCAAGGGCGACCCGGAGTATACAGACGCTTATCTTAAGCCGCATCCCGACGTTCCCGGCGCACTCAACGAGCTGCATCGCGAGCACGTCCACGCCATCATCTCCGCTTGGGCTGTGCTGGACCCCAGATCCGAGACCTATCGCGCCATGAACGCGCAGCATCTACTCATTCCAGGAACTCCGGACTACGATCCGACGAACCCGAAAGCGCGCGATGTCTATTGGGATCATCTCGTCGGCAAGCTGTTCGCGCAGGGCTGGGACGGGTTCTGGCTGGACAGCTCCGAGCCGGAGACCTGGAAGGGCGAGAGCGACGCGGTCCTCGCAGACAAGCAGCTCGCCATCGGTCCAGGCGCGGTCTATCTCAACATCTTTCCGTTGATGCACACGGGGAACATCTACGACCACTGGCGTCAGGCAACTGACCAGAAGCGCGCCTTCCTTCTTACGCGTTCGGCCTTTGCCGGCCAGCAGCGCAACGCGACCGTCGAGTGGTCGGGAGATATCTTCGGCACCTTTCCGACTCTGCGGCGTCAGATCGCTGCGGGACTCAACTTCGCTCTCTCCGGCATGCCCTACTGGACCACGGACATCGCCGGCTACACGTCTCCGTTCCCCGACGAACCCAACAACCCCGAGTACCAGGAACTGTATACGCGATGGTTCGAATTCGGGACCTTCTGCCCCATTCTGCGCACCCATGGGCATCGCAGCGCCAACGAACTCTTCTCCTACGGCCCACAGACCCCGACGCTGATCGACTATGACAGGCTACGCTCGCGTCTTCTTCCCTACACCTACTCGCTTGCGTGGAAGATCACGCACGAGGACTACACCATGCAGCGGCCGCTGGTCATGGACTGGCGCACCGACGAGAAGATCCGCGACATCGGCGATCAGTTCATGTTCGGACCTTCGATCCTCGTCAATCCGGTGACGTTGGCTGGTGCGGTCACGCGCTCCCTCTACCTGCCCCCGGCCGCGGCCTGGTATGACTTCTGGACCGGTAAAAAAATGGTTGGCGGTCAACGCATTCTTGCCGACGCGCCGCTCGCCCGCATACCGCTGTACGTTCGTGCAGGAGCGATCCTGCCGCTTGGCCCTGCGAGCGAGTACGCCGGGCAAGACCAAAACGCGCCCATCGAGCTTCGAATCTATCCGGGTGCTGATGGCAGCTTCGATCTATACGACGACCAGGGCGATACCTACGACTATGAAAAGGGAGAGTACGCGGTCACGCCGATTCACTGGAACGATGCGGAACGTACTCTCCAGTTCGCCGCACGCCGCGGAGCCTATCCTGGCATGAGGAGCGACAGAATATTCCATGTGACCGTTGTCGGTGTGGGAAAGGGATCCGGGCCAGAGCCTTCCGAGGACTTCAAACAAATTCACTATGCCGGCAAAGCGACCAGCGTCAAGATGCCCTGAAGCGTCGGTAACGCATACCTGCTCTCGACCAACACGTATTGCAGAAACGAACGTTATCACCTTCTCCTATGCGCATCCCACCAAAACTCACCCTGTTACGACAATAGGTGGCTACATTTGCGGCTGGTGGCAGCAATGTTGGGTTTACCCCTGGTTGTGGTCTCGGTGCGTCTTGATTCGGGAAAAGTGATGTCTACCCAGCTTCCACACGCCTTCAATGTTGTGTAGAGATTGGATTTCGACGCCTGGATCGCCGTTGATGAGAACGAGGCCACCACGAAGACCGACGGCTATGCTTCCCCGATCATGCAGGCCGAATTCACGCTGAGCGTGGTGCGGATGCGGCTGGACTCGCGGCTCACATTAATCCGGAACCGGATGGGTGTGGCCTACGCTGAGAAGCTGGCGTCAAGTTCCCGGAGGACTTTTGGGAACGCAAGACAAGATGGGTGCGTGGCGAGTCGAAGAGAAACAGGTGAAGATGGCGATGGATGGGTTAGCCAGCGCTGAAACTAGCGGCAGGGCTCTGAACGCACAACACAAAAGTGTTCGAACTCGCGAAAAGCCTATTCTCTACACAGTTCGCAGGATTCTTCCGAACGGGCCAAACTGTTCAAAGGATGTATTCGAACTTCTCCATCTACGCAGTAAGTGCCACACCTGCTTATCGATCACCCAACCATCTGATCTTTTAAAGAACGAAATCAAAAGAATGGTCGGGGCGAGAGGATTCGAACCTCCGACCCCCTGGTCCCGAACCAGGTGCGCTACCAGACTGCGCTACGCCCCGAAAACATGCTGCGGTGAGATGCCGATGAGAGGTGCTCTCCGTAAGACTCAAGCGCGGGTGGGCTTGCTGGATCGCTGTACCGACTGGATTAGGATAGCAGAAATTATGATCGGGGTGGCGCTTACCGGATAGTCGCTGCCCCGCTTGGCTCACCTGAGTTACAGGACCTTCCCGGTGATCTGAGCATCTGATCAAGAACTGGCGTTTGACGCAGACGATGAGCCAGGCTCTTTCTTTACGCGTGCGAAATGGGATTTTTTTCAGGATGGGAATTGTATGAAGGAAACCAGGGAGATTGTTCGGAAGTGGGGGCAGGGCGGGGCGACCGTGCTGGTGACGCTGGTGCAGGCCGAGGGCTCCAGCTACCGAAGGCCGGGGGCCCGCCTGCTGCTGGACGGCCAGGGCGACTATGCGGGAACGATCAGTGGAGGCTGCCTTGAAAGCGAGGTGGTCCGTAAGGCGGCTTGGTTGGTCAGGGACGGCGCGGTGGTCGAACGCTACTCAACGATGTTCGACGATACGGCGGAGGTGCCGTTTGGATTGGGGTGCGGCGGGGTTGTGGATCTTCTGCTGGAGCGGGTAGAGACGGCAGCGTGTCATGCGCTGATGGCGGCTCTAGAGAGATCGCTTGCCGGAGAAGAGAGCGTGGCTTTGACCTGGTTGCCGCGTAACGGCGCACGGTTAGCGCGTGCCGTGCTGGCGAGGAGCGGGGACCTGATGTTTGCCAGTGAGGAGTTGAGCGAGTTGGAACTGGCAATGGCGCGAGCGGCTGTTTTGAAGCAGCTTGGAGCGGAGCAATCGGGAGCGGAAGGCTTGCCGGAGGGAGTTTTTATAGAACGGATTGCCGCGCCGCAGCGGCTGTTTGTCTTTGGGGCGGGAGATGATGCGAAGCCGCTGGTGAGTATGGCAGCACTCCTGGGATGGCATGTGGTGGTCATGGATAGGCGCGCACAATTGGCTCGGCCGGAGCGGTTTCCGGAGGCGAAGCAGGTTGAGGCGGTTTCGGTTTCGTCTCTCGGGACCATGGCGATTGGGCCGGACGACGCCGTTGTGTTGATGACGCATAGCTATGAGCAGGACCGGGAGCTGCTGACGGCGCTCTTGCCCTTGAAGCCGAGGTACTTCGGACTGCTTGGCGCCAGGCACCGCAGTTCCTTGCTGGTGAGCGAAGCGGCCACGATGCTTGGTTGGCCGGTTGCTGCGTGCTGTGAACTGGTGTACGCGCCGGTGGGTCTGGATCTTGGAGGCGATGGGCCGGAGGCGATTGCGCTGGCGGTGGTTGCGGAGGCGCAGGCCTGCTGCATGGGCAAACTGGGGATCTCGCGGAGACTGTCGCCGGAGGATGTGGCGAGGCATTTGCAGGACGGCGGAGCTTCGCGGTATGTGCAGGCGCAGTGCGCGTTGGATGTTGCGTGATGGCGGTTGCCGGTGTGGTGCTGGCGGCGGGCGCTTCGACCCGGTTTGGCTCGCCGAAACAACTTGCGGTGCTGGGAGGAGAGACGCTGCTGGAGAGGGCGGTGCGGTTGGCGCGGGAGGCTGGATGTCAGCCGGTCGTTGTGGTGCTGGGAGCTTCGGCGGATGCGATTCGTGCGAGATGTGAGCTGGGCGATGCCGTGATTGTAGTGAATGAGAATTGGACGGAAGGGATGGGTGGCTCCGTTCGAGTTGGGGTGAGCGTTTTGGGGGAAGTGGATGGCTGTGTGGTGATGGCCTGCGATATGCCGGCGGTGACGGCAAGCCATTTGCGGGCGTTGAGATCTTCAGGAGAGATGATGGCTTCTTCTTACGCGGGGCGCCGCGGGGTGCCGGCTTACTTTCCTGCGTGGGCGTTTCCTGTTCTGTTGACGCTGCATGGCGATGCGGGCGCAAGAAAATTGCTGCAATCTGCGCAATCGCGGGAGTTAGCGGGGGGCGAGGTGGACGTCGATACGGCGAACGATCTTGAGCGGATGAGGCAGATGTTTGAGCCGGTTTCGGATCTGTAGGTGAGGCAGGGTCAATAAGGTTTGAGGGAACTGTTCGAGAAGATTAGCGGCTAAGCGGCCGGGCTGTCTCGGGTGCGGCTCCTACCCGTTTGCGATGGATAGAGTCAAAGGTGCAGGCTCGGGTATTCTTTCTGGATGCGGGTTCGTGTGCTTTATTTCGGGGCGTTGAAGGACCTTGTGGGGTATGGCAGCAAGGTGATGGATGTGGCCGAAGGTCTGTCGGTGGCGGAGTTGGTGAAGGGGCATCGCGGGTTGGGGAAGGGGGCGGTTTGGGATTCGCTGGCGGTGGCGGTGAACCAGGAGTATGCGCGGGGTGGCGACGTGCTGCATGAAGGAGACGAGGTGGCGCTGTTGCCGCCGGTAAGTGGCGGGACTGGAAACCTATGAGGATCGAGATTACGGAAGAAGTGATTCCGGCGGCGGAGATTACGGCGGAGATGAAGGCCGGGGCAGATGGCGCGGTGTGCGTCTTCGACGGGATTGTGCGGGACAACACGCGGGGAAGGAAGACGCTGCATCTGGACTACGAGGCGTATCGCGAGATGGCGCTGGAGCAGATGCGCGGGCTGGCGGATGAGGCGCTAACAAAGTTTGGCGTGCGCGATGTGGCGCTGGTGCATCGGCTGGGCAGGCTGGTCGTGGGGGAGACGAGCGTGCTGGTGGTGGTGGCTTCGGCGCATCGCGGGGCGGCGTTCGAGGCGTGCCGGTGGCTGATCGATACGTTAAAGAAGACGGTACCGATCTGGAAGAAAGAGCAGTTTGTGGATGGGGCGGTGTGGGCGGATGGGGAGGCGTTTCCGGAGGAGATTGGGTTGGCTTCGCGGGATCTGGCCGGAGTTGTCGAGGAGAGCGGTCGTCCTTCGGACGATGCCCACCTCTCAGAGTCGAGACCCTTCGGCAAACTCAGGGCAAGTTATGGGGCACGCGGGGTTGTGGCAGGTGACGAGTGAGGTGGGTTGGGCTTGCTTTGTTGGGGCTGGCGGTGCCGGGCTTGTGGGGGCAGGCCCCAGTGGTGCGGCGGCCGCCTCCTGCGACCGGGGTGCAGGCGCCGAAAGATGACGATGATGCGCAGATGCCGCCGGTGGATGCAGGCCCGACGCAGACGATTCATGTGCAGACGCGGCTGGTGAACGTTGCGTTGAATGTGGTGGATGCGAAGGGTGCTCCGGTGAGTGGGCTGGGGCGAGACGATTTTGAGATTCTGGAGGATGGGAAGCCGGAGAAGATCGCCATCTTCGAGAAAGAGACGACGACGCCGTTGTCGATTGTGCTGGCGATCGATGCGAGCGAGAGCGTGCTGCGGGACGAGCATCTGGAGAAGGAGGCGGCGAAGCACTTTGTCAATGCGCTGCTGCGGGACCAGGATGAGCTGGACCTGATGCAGTTCGCGGACGTGGTGCGGGAGATTGTGCCGTTTACGAGCGATAAGAAGCAGATTGAGCGCGGGCTGGGGGAGATGCGGCGGGGAGATGCCACGGCGCTGTATGACGCGGTGTATCTGGCGTCGCAGCGGCTGGCGGCGGGGACCTCGGCGGCGAATGGGCGCAGGCGGGTGGTGGTGCTGATTACCGATGGCGAGGATACGGTGAAAGGATCGAAGTACACGCAGGCGCTCGAGCAGGCGCAGCGGGCGGGCGCGATGGTGTACTCGATTATTATTGTGCCGGTGTATGCGGATGCGGGGAGGGATACCGGCGGGGAGCATGCACTGATCCAGATGGCGGAGGATACGGGCGGGAAATACTACTACGTGGTGGACCCGCAGGACCTGGAGCCGGCGTTCCGCCATGTGTCGGATGATCTGCGGACGCAATATCTGCTGGGATACTATGCGCCGAAGCGGGGGGTGGACACCTCGTACCGGAGGATCACGGTGCGGATGAAGGATGAGGCGCTGCGGGGAAAATATGAGCTGCGCTACAGGGCGGGGTACTACGCGGATGGGCGGTAGCGGGGCTGGGGGGAACCTGCTTTCGGACGGATTGGGTGCGAAGTTCAGTTGCATGGACATGACCCCTCCCCTCCCCTTAAATTGTGCAAAGTCTTCGAAGCAGGGAGTTTAGCTTTGGACTTCGGTGTTTTGAAGTGTGGGTTAAATACGAAGGTCCGGCGGGTGGCCGGACCTGTTTTGCTGGATTAGCTGCTGAGGTTATTGTATACGGCCTGTCAAGAACCATGTCCTGCCGGACGGGCCCATTGCGCGTGGGGCGGTCACTTCGTGACGCGTATACCGGTCCCGGCGTAATCAGCAGCATAGGTCCTCCCGTTGGCCGGCAACAAATGTTGATCCCGACCAACGGGAGGGCCCACCGAAGGGGTAAACGCGTCACGAAGTGACCGCCCGCCGCGCAGGAGGCCCGTCCGGCAGGACATGCTTTACTGGATTGAGGAGAGATTTCGTATGGGCATGGTGAAGAAGTTCGAGTTTGCGCATGTGGCGGAGGGGATTGCCCGGCAGGCTGGAGCGCTGCTGCGTGGCTTTTATGCGAAGGGTGTGGCGACCGAGTACAAGGGCGATGTCGATCTGGTGACGGAGGCCGATCGGGCAAGCGAGCAGTTGATTGTGGAGAAGCTGAAGGATGCGTTTCCCGCGCATGGAGTCTATGGCGAGGAGGGGACGCGGAGCGGGTTGGAGAGCGAGTACCGGTGGTATGTCGATCCGCTGGATGGGACGACGAACTTTGCTCATGCCTTTCCGGTGTTCTGCGTGGTGCTGGGGTTAGAGCGGAGGGTGAAGGGGCTGGCGGCGGGCACCGACGGCGAGATGATTGCGGGGGTGATCTACGATCCGCTGCGGGATGAGATGTTTTCGGCGGAGCGGGGCAGGGGGGCGTGGCTGAACCAGCGGAGGATTTCTGTGTCGAAGACGGCGAAGCTGCAGGAGTCGTTGACGGCCACGGGGTTTCCGAGCAAGAAGCGGCATGACAGCCCGAATGTGCATTTTTATAACGAGATTACGCTGCGGTCGCATGGGGTGAGGCGGGCGGGAAGCGCGGCGCTTGACTTGGCTTATGTGGCGGCGGGGCGGCTGGATGGATTTTGGGAGTTCAACCTGAACCCCTGGGATACGTCGGCGGGGTATCTGCTGGTGGAGGAGGCCGGCGGGGCGGTGACGCACTTCGATGGCGGGAAGTTTACGCTGGACAGCCGCGAGGTGCTGGCTACGAATGGATTGATCGCGGGGGAGATGCAGCATATTTTTGGGGAGATGTTTGCGGGGCGGGGGACGGGGGAGATTCCCAGCCCGGCGGAGTTTGCGAGGCGGCGGGCGGATGCAGCGAAGCAGGGGTGATGAAAGCAGGGGGGAGAGCGGTCGTGCTTCGCACGATGCACCCATCTTAGAATCGAGCCCCTTCGGCAAACTCAGGGCAAGTTATGGGGCGCCCGGTTCGGTGGCGAAGGGTAGGGACTGGCCGGTGAATACGCGGCGCTTGGAATTTGCAGCAGGGGGCGGTTGTGCTGCTAGAATTGAGGCTCAAGCTTAGTTTTGCAGCAATTTTCGAGGGGATAAGGGAGATTTTTAGCGATGGCTTATGTGATTGCGGAACCGTGCATCGGGACGAAGGATTCGGCTTGCGTGGATGCCTGCCCGGTGGATTGTATCCATCCGAAGAAGGATGAGGCGGGGCACGGTGAGGCCGAACAGTTGTTTATCGATCCGGTGGAGTGCATCGATTGCGGCGCGTGCGTGCCGGTTTGCCCGGTGTCGGCGATCTATGCGGGAGACGATTTGCCGGAGAAGTGGGCTGAGTTTCAGGTGAAGAACGCCGCTCATTTTGGGCGGTAGAGTTGCCATGGTTATTCCGACCGCGCGGTCTTACGGGCTGCGCGGTTTTGCTTTTGGGAGAGCTGGTTCCGCAGGGGCAGGTAAGTGTATCCGGCAGGGAAACGCAGATCCCCTGCGGGGATGACAACAAAGAAAAGAAAAGCAAGTGCGACAGCAACTAGAAAAGCAAGTGCAAGAGCGGGGTAACAGCTTTCGGCTGGCTTCCAACAGAGAAGCGGACGGGCGCTTATCTGGCCTGGATGCGGGTGGCGATCTGGTTGTACTCGGGCTTGGTGAGGATGCGTTTGGAGACGAGTTCGCCTGAGTTGGCGTAGGGGCGGTTTGCAATGATCCGCCGCGCTCTGGCACGGTCGATGCCCGGCAGGGTTTCGAGATCTTCCTGTTTGGCCTTGTTGATGTTGATGGCGCCTTTTTGCCTGAGGCCGGCGAAGACTCCTTGGACGATGGCTTTGGAGTTGCGGACGGCTCCTGCGGTGATGTTCGCGGTGCCTTGCCTGACGGCATCCGGGCTGCGGCTGGCGGGGGAACAGCCGATGATCCCGTTTGTCATCGTCAGGGCTACGAGGGTGAGGAGAGCGCGCTTCATGATCATAGGATGTCACGAAGGATAACAGCAGATTGCCTGCCGGGATGATGGACAAGAGAAGCAACCGCAGATCCCTTCGGGGATGACAACCCTAAGAGCGACAGCAGATTCGTTCTGGGGATGCCAATCTTGGCAGGGAATAGGCTGATAGGAATGAACCAGCGGCAGGGAGAGGCGATCGTGTTGCGGGTCTGGCCGTTCCAGGAGGCGGACCTGCTGGTGAGCCTGTTTACGCGGGAGCAGGGGCGGGTGAAGGGCGTGGCGCGCCATGCGATGCGGTCGCGGAGGCGGTTTGGCGGGGCGCTGGAGCCGATGACCTATGTTCGTGCGACGTATGCGGAGAGGCCGCGGCAGGAGCTAGTGCGGCTGGATGGGTTCGAGATTTTGAGTTCGCCGCTCTCGCGTCCGGTGGACTATGCCCGTACGGCCGCGCTGCAACTGGTGGCGGAGGTGGTGGAGGAGGCGCTGCCGGAGCAGGCCCCTGAGGACGCGGTGTTTCGGCTGGTGCTGGCGGTGCTCGAGGAGATACAGGTGGGCCGGGTGTGGATGCCGGTGACGTACTTCGCGCTGTGGATGAGCCGGTTGATGGGATGGATGCCGGAGCTGGGGCATTGCGCGGTGTGCGGTCTCGATCTGCGTGGCGGGACGGTGTGGTATTCGGCTACGAGTGATGGGGTGACTTGCGGGGATGACCGGCGCTCGGGGAGCGTGGGGTTGGCGGCTGCGTCGGTGGCGGAGGCGCAGCGGATCTTTCGCGGGACGGTGAAGGGGTTGGCCGAGGAGGCATGGCCGAAGGAGCGGGCGGCGGACCTGCGGCGGTTTGCGGTGGAGATGCTGGAGCGGCATCTGGAGCGGCGGCTGGTGAGTGCGAGAGCGTTGGGAAGAGCGTGAGAGTCAGTTGTGTTTGGATCTGATTGGAAGAGCGTCGCTTCTTGGGAGAGCGTCGCTTCGCGATGGGGCACCCGGATTCCGATGTTTCGGTTTCAAGGGCCCAGGTAGTCAAGAGAAAAGCGGTTCGCGCGTGGCGCGAATGCCCCCATCTCAGAATCGAGACCCTTCGGCAAACTCAGGGCAAGTTATGGGGCACCCGGCATGGTGGCTGCATCGGGCTTTATCGAAATAGAAACCGACAAGGGACTTTTGTATGAGCTTCGGGCCGTGCCGCATGACTGGAGAAAAGGGAGGTTGAGAACTGGCGTGGGTAGAGGGGAAGAGTGGCGGCGGATTTGCAGTTCTGGCATACTGCCGGGATGATGCGGTGCGTGGAGGTGTGGCTGTGCGTGTTGTGGGTAGCGACGGGGTTAAGTTGTGCGCAGCTTCGGGCGCAGGACACGGTCAGCGCTACCCCTACCTTGCACGTCTATGCGAATTTGATCCAGATCCCGGTGTTGGTGCTGAGTCCTTCGCTCGGCAGGGTAAAGCCGATTGCAGCGAGCAGATTCTTTGTGAGCGTGGATGGCGGCCCGCTGTTTCGAGTGACGGATGCGCGGCCGGAGGCGGACGACCCGATTTCGCTGTCGATCTTTGTGGATACTGGAGAAGCGCAGAAAGATCTGCTGCCGCGGATCGATGAGGCGATTGCCACCCTGGGAGCGGGGTCGCTGCATGCGCGGGATGAGGTGTGGGTGTATGCGCTGACCTGCTCGCAGATGCGAATTGTGAGGCATGTGCCGCCGGAGCAGGAAGACTTGAAGCGTGCGGTCGATGACGCGCTGCAGTTGTGGATGAGCCGCAAGGGAGAGAAGCACAGGAAGAAGTGCGAGGGGGCTGGGCAGGTGGCGAACCTCAGGGCTTCTCTGATTTATGCGACGCGGGCGCTTGCTCGTGAGAGCGGTCGCCGGGTGATGCTGGCGGTGACGGATGGAGAGGACGGAGATAAGCCGCATACCTGGGATGAAGTGCGGGATTTCGCGGAGGTGACGGGCGTGGCGATCTTCGGGATGACGTATCTCCCGTACCGGCCGGGGTGGGGTGAAGGACAAAACGATGCCTTCCGGTTGATGTGTGAGCGCACCGGCGGGAGGGTGCTGCCGGTGAATCAGGGAGATATTAGAGAGAAGATGACGCAGTTCGTGGCGGAGGTGCGTGGACGGTACATTGTCGAATTTCCGCGCCCGGACGATTCCACGGCTGGGAGACACTCGCTGGTGGTGACGATTGAGAAGAGCAGGGATTTCGTGCGGTCCGCGGGTGTCTCGGTGCCGGTTCCGGATGCGGCGAGACGGGCCGATCCGATGACGGTCCCCAATGACCCTGCGAAGACGCCGGAGATGGGGACGCGAAAGAGTCTGGCTCCGCAACGGTGAGGGGGCAATCGGCCGGGGTAATCAGTCTGGGGCAATCAGTCTGGGGGCGGTTAGAATCGGAGGATTACAGGATATTGAAGAGAGAGCTATGACTGGGTCGGTTTCTGGTGTTTTGGAGAAGAAGAAGGCGCTGACATTTCAGGAGCTTCTGTTTACGCTGCAGCGGTTCTGGGCGGACCGGGGGTGCGTGCTGCAGCAGCCCTACGATGTTGAGGTGGGCGCGGGGACGATGTCGCCGGACACGTTTCTGCGGGTGCTGGGGCCGAAGCCGGTGCGGATTGCGTATGCGCAACCTTCGCGCAGGCCGGCGGACGGGCGGTATGGGGAGAATCCGAATCGGTTGTTTCGGCATACGCAGTTGCAAGTGATCTTGAAGCCGCCTCCGGTGCGGATCCAGGAGATGTACCTGGAGTCGCTGACGGCCATCGGGATCGACCTGCGCGAGCACGATATCAAGTTTGAAGAGGACAACTGGGAGTGGCCGGTGGGCGGGGCGTGGGGCGTGGGCTGGCAGGTGATGCTGGATGGGTTGGAGATTACGCAGTTCACGTATTTTCAGCAGTGCGGAGGGATGGACCTGGACCCCATCTGCGGGGAGATTACCTATGGGCTGGAGCGGATCGCGGGTTTTCTGCAGGATGTGGATTCGATCTACGACATTGTTTGGGCGGTGGAGCCGGATACGGGCCGCGAGGTGACCTACGGCGAGATGCGGCTGGCGGAAGAAGAGCAGTTTTCGGCGTACAGCTTCGACTATGCGGAGGTGGCTTCGTTATGGAAGCACCTTGAACTGTATGAGGCGGAGTGCCTGGGTTTGCTGGACCGAGCGAAGAGTTTGTTTGCTGAGAATGGCGGCGAGAAGGATGCGTTGCAGCTGAAGCGGTTTCCGGTGCTGGGAGCGTATGAGCTGGCGCTGAAGTGCTCGCATGTGTTCAACCTGCTGGATGCCCGGGGGGCAATCTCGGTGACGGAACGGGTGGGCGTGATGGCGCGGATTCGGACGCTGGTGGTGGGGGTGGCGAAGGCGTATGTGAAGCAGGGTGAGGCGGTGGCGGCTGGAGCGGAGAAGCATGTCGTGGCTGGTTGAGAGGCTTGCACTCCCACTCATCGCGATAAAACTGCGATGAATGGGGCACCCGATTTTTGTCTGGTTGGGATATTGATTCAGGATGCGCCGGAATGGCGGGATTTGAGTTGAGGACGATGGCGGAGTTTTTGTTTGAGATTGGGTTGGAAGAGGTTCCGGCGCGGATGATCGCCGAGGCGCAGGCGGAGTTGGAGCAGCGCGTGGTAAGTATGCTTCGACGCGAGAACCTGCTGAGTTCGCAAGATGAGAAGCTAGCCGTCTCTTTTTCGACGCCGCGACGACTAGCTGTGCTCGTGCGCAAAGTCTTTGATAAGCAGAGCGACCGCTACGCGACGATTCAAGGTCCGGCGAAAAACATCGCGTTTAAAGATGGTCAGCCAACGCCGGTGGCAGAAGCGTTTGCACGTAAGAATGGCTTGACCGTTGCCGAGTTGATAGTCGAAAGCACCTCGAAGGGCGATTACGTATTTGCAAAGACAGCGCACAAGGGTCGTGCTGCGGCTGAGGTGATTGCGGCGGAGATGCCGAAGGAGCTTGCGGGGATCTACTGGGCGAAGAACATGTACTGGCGCGCGGGAAGGCCGGAGCGATTTGTGAGGCCGGTGCGTTGGCTGGTGGCGATGCTGGGGAGTGACGTTGTTCCGGTGAACTTCGGCGGGTATGGGGCTGGGGCGGTGACGTATGGGCATCGTGTGCTGTTTGGGGAGGAGCCGATTGCGCTGAAAGAGCCGGGGGAGTATGAGGAGCAGTTGCGCAAGGGTTTTGTAGTCGCGGAGGTGGAGGCGCGGCGGCAGAAGATTCGGAAGGCGCTGGATAAGGTGACGCGCACGGTTGAAGGGCTGCGATGGCGTGAGGATCACAGGTTGGTGGATAAGCTGACGCATCTGACGGAGTGGCCTTCGGTGCTGCTGGGCAGGTTTGAGAGGGATTATCTTTCGTTGCCGGAGGAGGTGCTGGTGACGGTGATGCGGGATCACCAGAGCTACTTCGCGGTCGAGGACAAGGATGGGAAGTTGGCGCCGTATTTTCTGGCGGTGCTGAATACCGAAGCCGATGAGGCTGGAGAGGCGGTGATTCGGCATGGCAACGAGCGAGTGCTGCGCGCGCGGTTCAATGACGCGAGATTTTTCTGGGAGTTCGATCAGCGGGTGCCGTTGACGGAACGGGTGGAGTTGCTTAAAAATGTGACTTTTCAGAAGGACTTGGGGAGTTATGCGGCGAAGACAGAGCGGGTGCGGAAGATTGCCGGTGTACTCGCCGGCAACGTGCATGGTTGTGGAGTGCAGGTGGACTACGATGCGGTGCGCGATGCAGCCAGCCTCTCGAAGACCGATCTGACGACGGAGCTGGTGAAGGAGTTTACGGAGCTGCAGGGGGTGGTGGGTGGGTTGTATGCGCGGGCGCAGGGTTTTCCGGCTGCGGTAGGCGACGCGATTTATGACCAGTACAAGCCGGAGTCGATGGAGGACTCGGTGCCTCGAACAGTAGAAGGTGCGCTGCTGGCAATTGCAGATAAGACGGATACGATTGCCGGGATGTTTGGGCTGAGACTGGAGCCAACGGGGTCGAAGGACCCGTTTGCGTTGCGACGGGCGGCGAATGGGATTGTGAGGATACTGGCAGAGAGTGCCATTGCGCTGCCGCTGAGGCTCGATGAGATCGCGGCCGTGGGTTCGCAGGATAGTGCTGTCGTGGATAAGGTGAGGAGCTTCTTTGCGGAGCGGGTGGAGTTTTATCTTCGGGAGGTGCGTGGGCAGGCGTACGACGTCGTGACGGCCGTGCTGGCGGCAGGCGGAGAGGACGTTCGGGATGCGGTAGCGCGTGCGGAGGCGGTAACGGCGGTTCGTGGCGCTTCTTCTGGAAACACGGGAGACTTCGCCGCAGTATCGGCTGCGTTCAAGCGGATGAAGAATATTCTCTCGCAAGCGGGTGAGAAGGGGATTGCGGCGGCGGATGAGGTCGATGCTGCCCTGCTGAACGAGCCGACGGAGAAGGCGTTGACGGAGCGTTCGGCGGAGTTGGCGGAGCGTGTCGGTGAACTGCGGGCGGAGAAGAGGTACAGAGAGGCGCTGGAGCAGGTGGCAACGCTCAGGCCCCAGGTCGATGCGTTCTTCGATGCGGTGATGGTGATGGTTCCGGATGAGGCGGTGCGCGCTAACCGGCTGGCGCTGCTGGAGAAGGTGCTGGGGGACTTCTCCGGGATTGCGGATTTTTCGGAGATTGTGGTGGCGGGATAGGCCTCGGCGATGAAGCGAATTTCGTGCGTGCGCGTCTTATCTTTGGGACCGCTTGAAAACGTGGCGTCGAGAGGATTGCTGCCGGTGGAGATGACTGTTCCCAAGGCGAAGCGGATGCCGGCGCTGGATGCGTTGCGGGGGCTGTTCCTGGTGTGGATGACCTTCACGCATATGCCGACGCACTTCAGCGACCTGGTGAATCAGCCGCTTGGATTTGTTTCGTCGGCGGAGGGCTTCGTCTTCATGTCGGCGATGCTGGTGAGCCATGTGTATCTGCGGCAGGCGACGGAAGATCCCTCCGGGATGCGCGCGAAGCTGTGGCGCAGAACGCTGAAGGTTTACGGGTACCATCTGCTGATGCTGGCGTGTGCGTTCACCGTGGCGGCAGAGTTTGCCACGCGCACGCACCGGCTGGCGGTTTATAACCTGCTGAACTTCTATCTGGCGCATCGCGTGGTGGCGATCCTTGGTGCGGTGCTGCTGATCTATTGTCCGCCGTTGCTGGACATCCTGCCGATGTATGTGCTGTTTCTGTTGATCACGCCGATGCTGCTGACGGCAGTGGTCCGCCGCGGCTGGGGATGGGTTCTGGGGGCGAGCGGCGCGGTGTGGATTGCGGCACAGTTCGGGCTGCGGGATGTGGTGCACGATCTGCTGGTGCGGGTGACGCATCTGCCCATTCCGGTGCAGGAGACTGGCGCGTTCAACCTGTTTGCATGGCAGGGGGTGTGGATTGCGGGGCTGTGGCTGGGGGCAAAGAGCGTAGAAGGCGATGTGCCGTTGAAGCGTATTCCGGGCTATGCGGTCGCGGTTTGCGGGGTGGTGTGCGTGTTCTTTCTGGGTGTGCGGCATAACTGGCTGGGGCCGCACCTGACGCAGGAACTTCTGGGGCTGCAGTTGGATAAATGGCGGATAGGGCCGATGCGTCTGATCAACCTGGCTGCGTTCGTCGTGGTCTGCTACTGGCTGCGTCGTTATTTGTTGCGGCTGGTTTCGGTAGAGCCCTTTTTGACGCTGGGGAAGGCGTCGCTGCAGGTGTTCTGCGCGCATGTGTTCTTTGTATTTGCCGGGCTGGCGCTGCTGTATGGAGATGCTCCGCAGTTGCATGGCGCACGGGCTTACGGGATACTGCTGCTGACGTTTTCCGGACTGATGCTGGTGGCGATGCGGGAGGCGAGATCGCGGCGGGAGGCGCATACCGTAGTCCCCGCGGCCCGCAAGGATACGCCAGTGGTCAGTTGACGCGCTGCAGGCGGTCGATGAGCTTCTGGGCGAGGGGTTCACCGGATTCTGTCCAAAGCAGGCGGCTGCTGATGCCGCAATGTTTTTCCACCGAGAGGGTGAAGGCGAGGAGAAGCTCGACGTTCTGCTGGATGTGTTTGGTGGCGGCTTCGTCGAGTTGTTCGTCTTCAAGCGTTTCGGCGAGCCAGGGGGTGTCGAGACCGAAGTCGATGCGGATGTGGCCGTTCTGGTCGAAGCCGGCATCGTCGAAGCGTGGGCCGAAGCCGAGGATGCACACGGTGGCGGGTTGGAGGCGCCAGAGCGGGTCGAGGGCGGCTGAGCCGTAGGTTTCGTCGGAATCAGGATCGTCGGGATCGACTTCAAGGGGTTGATTGCTGATTTCCGGCGACCAGAGCTTCCAGCGCATTTCGAACTCGTAGGCGGTATCGTCGTGGAGCTGCTCAGTGGCTTCGGCTACGGCGTTTTCGATGGAAGCATTGAGATTTTCTTCGGCGCGGTCGTCGTTGACGTAGATGCGCTGGTAGGTGGGGGCTTCGGTGAAGCTGATGGGATAGGCGGATGCCGCAGTGACACGCTTGTCTCCACTGACGGTGGCGAACTGGCGCATGACCGAGACCATGGTCGCCGGGAGGGCGTCGAAGCGGAAGTTGGGAAACCAGAGGCTAAGGTAGAGCTGATCGGCCATAAAAGACAGGGGGTAGGGTGGAGGGTGTAGAAAACATCAAAACGTGTACGCTTTCTATACCCTACACCCTATCCCCTGCACCCTGGCCTTCGGGTGAGAAGATAAAGAGGAATGAACGTTTCGGTAGAGCGGCTGCGGGTCTGGTTGCTGGTGGGCGCGGGCCTGCTGGTGATGGTCATCGCTGGTTTTCTGGGCTATGCCCACTATCGCGCGCACCGCTTTTTGACGAATCTGCCGAAGAAGCTTGGGGTGGATATTCGGCGGGAGACGAATGGGTATACCTACTCGCAGTCGGTTCAGGGCCGGACGGTTTATACGATCCATGCGGCCAAGGCGGTGGAGCGTTCGGATGGCAAGGTGATGCTGCATGATGTGTGGATTGTGCTGTATGGGCGCAATCAGGACAGGGCGGACAGGATCTACGGCAGCGAGTTCGAGTACGACCAGGCTGCGGAGGTGATTCGCGCCGTGGGGGAGGTGCATATCGATCTGCAGGCCCCTGAGGCGGCGGACGCAAGCAAGAAGATGGATTATGCAGCAGGCAAGGACCTGCATGGGGATGGCTCGCAGGAGAAGAAGGACGCGCGGCTGATCCATGTGACGACGAGCGGGCTGGTATTTCTACGAAAACTAGGCGTTGCTGCGACGGACAACGATATCGAGTTTGAGTCGGGTGGGCTGACGGGCCATGCCGTGGGGGCGGACTACAACTCGGATACGGGGGTGGTGGTGCTGCACTCGGCGGTGAAGGTGAATGGGCTGCAGCATGACAGGCCGGTGGTGTTGACGGCATCGCGGGCGGAGTTGGACCGGCCTAATCAGAAGGCGCTGTTGACCCAGGCGAAGTATGTTGCCGTGGGCGGGGCTGCGGGGGGGCAGACAGCGCAGGGACAGCATGTGGTGGTGCATCTGCGGAAAGACGGGTCCGCGGAGCGGGTGGAGGCGGACGGCGATGTGATGCTGACGAATGGAGAGGGGGCGAAGGTTACGGCCCCGCGGGGCGAGATGACGCTGAATGCGCAGAATCAGCCGCAGTCTGCAGTGATGATGGATGGGGTGAAGTATTCGGCGGACGGTCCGCTGCGGCAGGCGCAGGGTGAGGCGGCGGAGGGACGCGCTGCGTTCGACAAGGCAGGGCGGCCGGAGCATGTGGTGATGACTGGGGCTGTGCATCTGCGGGAGAAGGTGAGGGCCACGGAGGCAGCGGGCGAGTTGTGGAGTGAACGCGAACTAAACGCGGGTGCGGTGGAGCTTGTGCTGGATGCGGATCCTCGGGGTAAGGCGCAGTTGCGGGATGCGAAAGCTACCGGGAATGCCCGGTTGAAGGTGCTGAATGTTGGGGCGATGGGTGTGAACTCTGGAATAGACGCGGCGACCAGCAGTGCGCTGGCGGGCGATGTGTTGACGGCGCATTTTGTGCGGGTGGGGAATGCGGACCATATCTCCGAGGTGCATGGCGAAGGGCATACGATGCTGCGGAAGGTAGACGCGAAGGGCGTGGTCAATACAAGTTCGGCGGACTCTCTGGTGGCACACTTCCGTCCTGCGGCGGCGGGTGCTCGGCGGGGTCCGAATAGCGGAGCGCAGGGAAATTTGAGCGGCCAAGGTGCGGATACGATTTCAAATGTGGTGGAGCGGGGGAATGTCGTGATGACGCAGCTTCCGGCGCCGAAGCCGGGCGAGGCTGTGCCGATGGAGCAGCGGGTGACGGCGGAGCGGGCCGTCTACGATGGCGAACTGCAGCGGACGACGCTGACCGGGCAGGTGCAGGTAAGCGATGGAACCAGCGTGCTGTGGGCGGACCGCGTGGTGACGGAGCAGCCGAGTGGAGATGCTACGGCGGACGGTTCAGTGAAGGCGAGCTACGGGCAGGTGGGAAGTGCGAGCGAGCCGGTGCATGTGCTGGCGGCGCGCGCGGAGATGAAGCATGACTCGCAGGTGGCGATTTTTCATGGTGCGACGGGTAGGCCGGCGCGGCTTTGGCAGGGAGCTTCGCAGGTGGACGCTCCGGTGCTGCAGTTTGAACAGAAGCAGCGGCGGTTGCTGGCGCATGGGGAGGGACAGGGCGCGCCGATGGCGGTGCATACGGTCCTGGTGAGCAGCGGGCCGTCTGCGAAGGCGGAGGTAGCGAAAGCTGGAGCGAAGACGATCGGGGGTGCAGGGAAGACGGATGTGATTCGGGTGCAGAGCCGGGAGCTGGTGTATTCCGACGAGGCGCGGAGAGCGGATTTCACCGGCGGCGTTGCGATAGAGAGCGCGGAGGTCAGTATGCGAGGGCAGCAGGTCGCGGTGTATCTGCAGGCCGCGCCGGCGTTGGGCGCCAAGAGTTCGCAGGGTACGGTAGGCGGAAAGGTTGACGGTACGAAGGGTCACGATAAGAGCAACGCGCCGGATGGCTTTATGGGCGGCAGCGTGGAGCGTGTCGTGGCGAGTGGGCGTGTCGAGATGGAGCAGCCGGGACGAAAGGCTACGGGCGAGCAGGTGGTCTATACGGCTAGTGATGAGATGTTTGTCTTGACAGGGACGCCGGCGGTGTTGCCAAAGGTGATGGATGATCAGCGAGGCACCGTGACGGGCACGTCGTTGCGGTTCCATGCGGGAGATGAGAACGTCGTGGTTTCTAATGGAGGAAACGGCGGTGCGGGCCAGAGAGTGCGGACGGAGACGCGGGTGAAGAACAAGCAATGAAGACGCTATCGACGGAGGAGATCGGCAAGTCGTACGGCGGCCGCCAGGTGGTGAAGGGCGTGAGCCTGGAGATCGAGCAGGGCGAGGTGGTCGGTCTGCTGGGGCCTAATGGCGCGGGCAAGACGACGAGCTTCTACATGATCGTCGGGTTGGTGCGACCGGATGCGGGAAGGGTGTTGGCGGATGGGCACGACATCAGCCGGTTGCCGATGTATCTGCGGGCGCGGAACTATGGCATCAGCTATCTGCCGCAGGAGCCATCGGTCTTTCGCAAGCTGACGGTGCAGGATAATATTCTGGCGGTGCTGGAGGCGCAGCAGTTGAGCTGGGAGAACCGGCGCACGCGCACCGAGAAGTTGATTGAGCAGTTGAACCTTGGGCATGTACGGAAGACGCGCGGCTATGCGTTAAGCGGCGGAGAGCGAAGGCGGGTGGAGATTGCGCGATGTCTTGCGATCGAGCCGGCGTTTATTCTGCTGGATGAACCGTTCTCGGGCATCGACCCGATTGCGGTGCTGGATCTCCAGGAGATTATCTTCGGATTGAAGAAGAGCGGCATCGGCGTGCTGATCACGGACCACAACGTGCGGGAGACGTTATCGGTGACGGATCGCGCGTACATTATTGCCGAAGGCAGAATTTTTCGGCATGGGACGCCGGGTGAGCTGGGCCGCGATCCCGAGGTGCGACGGATCTATCTGGGAGAAAACTTCTCGATGGGTTGAAGCCTACAACTTCCGTTGTAAGGGCGGGTTGCTATGGATGCAGTTCGCAGCGAGAGAGGCAGAGTTAGACTTACAGCCATGACCCGCAAACGCGTGTAGACTGTGGCCAAGCCGGGTTTGGTACTTCGCTTGCAGATGGGCTGCACGAGGAACGCCAGAACGGGACACCCACGACAAAGTGTGATTCAGTCGACGAGAGGTTAATGTGTTGCTGCAACCAAAGCTGAACTTGAAGGTCTCGCAACGGCAGGTGCTGACGCCTGGACTGGTGCAGATGGTCAGCGTGCTGGCGCTGAACAAGCTCGAGCTGAAGGAGATGATCAACACCGAGATGGTGGAGAACCCGGTATTGGAAGAGCTGGAGGAGACTGCTGTCTCGCTGGAAGAAAGAGCGGGGCTGGAGGGCGACCGCGAACGCTCGGCGGAAGATGTCGCGGCGGCGAGCGAGAAGGTCGAAAAAGATCCATTTGATGAGATTGATTTTGGCAGCTACTTTCAGGACTATCTCGATCCTGGCTTTCGCACGGCCTCGAACTTCGAAGAGTACGACAAGCCTTCGTTCGAGAATTTTTTGTCGCAGCCGAGCACGCTGAGCGATCATCTGGCCTGGCAGTTGGGTTCGCTGACGCTGAGCCCGGAGGTCGAAGCGGCGGCCGAGTTGGTTGTAGGAAATCTCAACGAGAACGGATACCTGACGGCCAGCGACGAAGAGTTGGCCCGCTTGCTGGTGCAGTTCAAGGATCCAGGACAGCCGGAGCCGATTCCGTTTGAGCGCGGGGCCAGGATCAACGGCGTTCTCCGGTGGGATGAGCTGCGCCAGAAGGGAGATGGCGAGGGCGTTGCGGAGGACTTCCCGGTCGAGATAGCGGCAGGCCTGGACGAGGAGATGCAGGCTGCGCTTACTGCGGTGCAGGAGGCGAGAGCGATTGTGAATTATCTCGACCCAGTCGGCGTGGGCGCTCGGGATTTGCGGGAGTGTCTGCTGATCCAGATCTCCGCGCAGCAGGGTGAGGCGGCGATTGTGTTGCGACGCCGGCAGATGGTCGCGGTGCATAGGGCTGCGTACCACGAGCACGATGGTTATGAGGCGGAGGACGCGATTGAACCTGCGTCGCCGGAGAATGGCTCTGGCCGGGAAGATGTGTTCAGCATCGCAGCGCATGTTGTGACGCATTGCCTGGCGCTGTTGCAGAAGAAAGATATGCGTGAGTTGACGCGGAGCTGCGGAAAGACTGCGGACGAGGTGAACGCCGCGGTGGACTTTATCCGAACGCTGGACCCAAGGCCCGGGCAGCGATACAACCAGAGCGAGACGCGGTTGATTGAGCCGGATGTTGCGTTTGTCAAGCGCGACGATCTTTACGTTGTGGTGGTGAATGAAGAGGACATGCCGACGCTGCGTTTGAACCAGGGCTATCGCAAGATGCTGCAGCAGAAGCAGACGGAAAAGGACGTCAAGGAGTATGTGAAGGAACGGTACAAGTCGGCGATCCAGCTGCTGCGGAATATCGAGCAGCGAAAGAACACGATCGTGCGTACGTGCGAGGTAATTGTCCGGCGTCAGACAGAGTTTCTGGAGCACGGCGTGAATGCGCTGAAGCCGATGATGATCAAGGAAGTCGCGGAGGAGATTGGAGTGCATCCTTCGACGGTGAGCCGCGCCGTGGCCAATAAGTATGTGCATACGTCGCAGGGAGTGTTCGAGCTGCGGTTTTTCTTTTCCGAGGGTGTGAACGGGCCGGAGGGCGGGGACTTGCCGCTGGTATTGCTGAAGCGCAAGGTGAAGAAGCTGATTGAAGACGAGGATGAACGAAAGCCGCTGACCGACGATCAACTGGCGGCGGAGCTGCAGCGGCAGGGGATTCAGGTGACGCGGAGGACAGTCGCAAAGTATCGCGAAGATATGCAGATTCCGAGCACGCACCAGCGGCGTGTACGCTGATCGTCTGCGATAGACTGCAAGGACGAGGTGAGCAGATGGAAGTCGAGTACACGGGCAGACAAACCACTGTCACGAGGAAATTGAAATCACAGGCGGAGGCGGGGCTGGAGCGGATTGCGAAGATCATCGGCAACTCCGCTAATGTGCATGTGATTCTGTGCAAGGACAAGTACCGGCACAATGCGGAGGTGACGGTGCAGACCAGGCACCAGAAACTGGTGGCGAGCTGCGAAGCGACGGACATGGAGGTCGCGTTGCGCGATGCACTGGCGAAACTGGAACAGCAGGCGATCCGGCACAAGAAGAGATTCGGCACGATCAAGCGGCACCCAAAGACCGAGGGGAAGGGATCTGCCGCGGAGTCTGTGGCGTCTGCGGCGCCCGTGAAGGCGACCTCGGTGAAGGTGGCGGCCAAGACCAGTGTTGGACGCAAGGCCGTGCCCATGCTGGTGCACTCTTTTCCTTCGCTCTCGCCGCTGTCGGAGCCGCATGTGGTGCGGTCGAACGATGCGGTTGCGCTGCGGCCTATGTCGCTGGAAGAGGCCGTGAAGGAGGCTGCGTTTCGGGACCGCGATGTATTTGTATTCCGCGACCATGGAGGGCAGGCGATGGTTTTGTGCCGCAAGCGCGATGGAAAGATGGAGCTGATTGAGGTCCCGTAGCTTTGTAGCATGAGGGTGCCAGGATTCCAGCATGACGAGCAAGCAGGTCAGGAAAAAGACGGGCAAGACAGAGGCGAAACGGACGAAGCCGGTTTTGAAACCGGTGCAACCGGCAGAGCTGGTCATACTCACGGGGCTTTCGGGTTCGGGCAAACTGTCTGCGCTTAAGGCGTTTGAGGACCTTGGATATTACTCTGTCGACAATCTTCCCTTGGAGTTGGTGCCTCGTTTCGCGGACCTGGTGCGGCAGTCGGCGGAGATTGAGCGGGCTGCGCTGGTGGTGGATGTGCGCGAGGGCATTCGTCTGGACAGGTTTCCGGCGATCCTGAAGAAGGTGCGCAAGGTGCTGCCGACGCGGGTGGTGTTCCTGGAAGCGAGCGATGATGCGCTGGTGCGCCGTTTTTCGGAGACGCGGCGGCCGCATCCTCTGGGCCGGAGCGAGACGGTGGTGAAGTCGATTCGGGCGGAGCGCAAGCGGCTGGACCCAATTCGCAACGTCGCCGATATTGTGCTGGATACGACGAAGTTCAACGTGCATGATCTGCGGGCGCATATCAATTCACAGTTCGAACGTGCTGCCGGCGATCAGAGCCTGATGATCTCTTCCAACAGCTTCGGCTTCAAGAATGGCGTGCCGACTGAAGCGGACCTTGTGTTCGATGTGCGCTTCCTGCCGAATCCGCACTTCGTGCCAGAGTTTCGCAAGCTGACAGGCAAAGATCCAAAGGTAGCGAAGTATGTCCGGCAATTTCCGCAGACCAAAGAATTTCTGGACAAGACCGCCGATATGCTGAAGTTTCTGTTGCCGCATTACATTAAGGAAGGCAAGAGCTATTTGACGGTGGCTTTTGGATGCACCGGAGGACAGCATCGGTCGGTGTTCATCGCGGAAGAGATGAAGAAGCGGCTTTCTGAGGCAGGGTACCGGGTGAAGACGGCGCATCGCGATATGCCGAGGTAGAATGCGCTGGATAGGCGACGCGCACTAGAATGGTGACATGCGCTGTGCGATGAGAACGAGCGGGAGCGTGGCAGCTTGAAGCGTATCTGGCGATTGCTGCTGTACATTCGGCCGTATGCGTTGTATTCGCTGGCGTCGGTAGTGCTGATGGCGGTTGTGGGCGCGATGGCGGCGTTCCGCATATTGTTGATTAAACCGATTATCAATAATGTGCTTAGCGCAAAGGCCTCGCCGGACAGGGTATTACAGTTCACCGTCCCGCACACGCATCTGGTGATTAATCTGCAGCGGCTGATGCCGAGTCACTTCCACAATGCATGGACGGTGGTAGCTGTGGCGCTGGTGGGCTCCGCGGTAGTGAAATCGATCTGCGATTATCTGGGCACACTGCTGGCAAACAAGGCCGGCTTCGGCATGATTACAGACCTGCGGAACGATCTCTACGATGCGCTGCTGCGAAGGTCGGTGGCGTTTTTTCAGAAGCATACGACCGGAACCTTGTTGTCGACGCTGATCAACGATATCGAGCGAGTGCAGATGGCGATGTCGTCGGTGCTGAGCGATTTTCTGCAGCAGATGTTTACGTTGATCTTCATGGTTGGCGTCGTGATTCTGGTGGGCGGCAAGCTGGCGTGGGTGCTGCTGCTGTTTATTCCGGTGATCCTCAGTTCGGCGCGGCGGATTGGGCGCAAGGTGCGGACGACGACGCGCACGGGACAGGATAAGCTGGCCGAGATTCAGAACATTGTGCATGAGACGATTACAGGAAACCGGATTGTCAAGGCATTTGGTATGGAGTTATGGGAGATGCGCCGGTTTCGCAGGGCTGCGGATCGTCTCTTGAGCGCGAACATCAGGTCGGTGGCGGTGCAGTCGATCAGTTCGCCGCTTATGGACTTTCTGGGCGCAGTTGCGATTGCTCTGCTGCTGTACCTGGGGCGGATGAGCATTCTGCACGGAGACAGTGCGGGCGGTTTCGTTACATTCCTGAGCGCGGTGATCATGCTCTACGATCCGGTCAGGAAGTTTCCGGTGTTCTACAACAGCTTCCAGCAGGCGCTCGGCGCAAGCGAAGACATCTTCAAGTTCATGGACGCGCAGGACGATGTGCAGGAGAAGAAGCGTGCCCATGTGCTGAAGGGGTTCAGGAAAGGAATCCAGTTCGAGAATGTGGGCTTTGCTTATGAGAGCGATGGAGAGGTGAAGCAGGTGCTGCATGACATCAACCTGTCGGTGCAGCCGGGCGAGGTGATTGCGCTGGTGGGGCCGAGCGGTGCGGGGAAGTCTTCGCTGGTGAACCTGATTCCGCGCTTCTTCGACGTGAATGAGGGCAAAATTCTGATTGATGGATACGACCTGCGGGATGTGACGATCGCTTCGCTGCGGCAGCAGATCGGGAAGGTGACGCAGGAGACGGTGTTATTCAATGACACGGTGCGGAACAATATCGCGTACGGCCAGCCGGATGTTCCGATGAGCAAGGTGGAAGAGGCGGCGCGGATGGCGCTGGCGCATGACTTCATCCTGAACATGCCGGATGGCTACAACACAAAGATCGGTGAGAAGGGCACGAGGCTGAGCGGCGGCGAACGGCAGCGGCTGGCGATAGCGCGAGCCATCTTGAAGAATGCCCCGATTCTGATTCTGGATGAGGCGACTTCCGCTCTGGATATGGAGAGCGAGCAGTATGTCCAGGCGGCGCTGGCGAACCTGATGCAGGGGCGTACGGTGTTCGTGATCGCGCACCGGCTTTCGACAGTGCGCCGTGCCACGCGGATTGCCGTGATTGAGAGCGGACAGATTACGGAGATGGGGCCGCATGAGGAGCTGATGCAGCACTCGGGGACGTACCGGCGGCTGTATGACATGCAGTTCAGCGAGGATGCCGCTCCGTTGCCTGCCGGTGAGGCCGTCGTGCCGGTGGGACTGGAGGGAATCGCGTGAGTGGAATCTATTCAATGACCGGATATGCGAGTCTTCGCGGGTCGGTGGGAGACAGTGTTGCGTTTACGTTGACCATGAAGAGCGTCAACCATCGTTTTCTGGACTTGCATCTGAGGCTGCCATCGTCCTGCGATGCGCTGGAGGTGCAGGTGCGGCGGATGCTGAAGGATCATCTGAAGCGTGGGCATGTTGAGCTTACGCTGCAACTGGAGCGCGGGGCCAGCTCGGAGATCCGGTTGAATGCCGGACTGCTGGAGATGTACGTGAAAGCCTTTCGCGAGGCTTCGGCCATGAATGGAATTGTTGGCGAGCCGGATCTGAATGCGATGCTGCGGATATCGGGTGTGATGAGTACGGCGGGCAGCGTGGGGCCGGAGGAACTCGAAGGGCTGGATGCCGCGGTGTTGTCGCAGATCGCGCCGCTGGTGAAGAAGCTGAACGAGGGCCGAATGCAGGAGGGCGCTTCGCTGGCTGCGGAGTTGCGCGCTTCGATGCTGCGGCTGCAAGGGTTCGCGGAGGAGATGGCGGAGCTTCGCGGCGGCGTTCGTGAGATCCAGTTTGAGCTGTTGCGCAACCGGCTGATGGAGCTGACGCAGGGTGTTCCGGTGGGTGAAGAACGGCTGCTGGCCGAGGCGGCTGTGCTCGCGGAGAAGAGCGATATTGAGGAAGAGATTGTGCGGCTGCGGACGCATGTTGAGCGTTTCGTCGCGATGCTGGAGGAAGGTGGAGAGCTGGGCAAGCGGTTGGACTTTCTGCTGCAGGAGCTGAACCGGGAGGCGAACACGATGCTGTCGAAGACCAGCGGAGCTGCGGGCGGAAACAGTCTGCGGATCACGGAGCTTGGACTGGAGATGAAGGCGGAGATCGAGAAGGCGCGGGAGCAGGTGCAGAATCTGGAGTAGAGGCAGGAAGTTGTGATTGTTACACTGACAGAGATCACAGGCTATTCCGGTTTTCCGAGGCGCATGGCGGGCATACTGTTTATTATTTCGGCGCCTTCAGGTTCGGGCAAATCGACTCTGGTGAGTATGCTGCGGACGCTGGTGGAGGGTTTGGATTTTTCTATCTCGTACACGACGCGGGCTCCGCGCGGCTCCGAGGAGGATGGGCGCGAGTACCATTTTACGACTCGCGAGAACTTCGAAGCGATGATCCGGGCTGGGGACTTTCTTGAGTGGGCGGAGGTCTTCGGCAACTACTACGGGACGGCGGGTGCGGCCTTGGGGCACGCGGCTGCGGCGGAGAAAGACCTGCTGCTGGATATCGATGTGCAAGGCGCGATGCAGGTGATGGAGAAGCTGCCGGAGGCGGTCTCGATCTTCATTCTGCCGCCGAGTCCGGAGGTGCTGGAGATACGGCTGCGCAACCGGAGCCTGGCGGAGCATGTGACGTCGGAGAGCGTGATCAGCAAGCGGCTGGCCGAGGCCCGCAACGAGTTGAAGCGGATTCGCAACTACAAGTACGCGCTGGTGAACGACGTTCTGGACCAGGCGGTGGGCGAGATGCGCGCAATCGTCTTGTGTGAGCGAGGAGAGCAAGACGGGGTGCAGGCGATCGCGTCGAGCTGCAGGACCGACGCTGCTTCGCCGAAGCTGCAGGAGGCTTTGCGCACATTTCACGGCGACTGAAGGTTATGCACCACGAATTGTGTATGGCATTTCTTCGCGCTGAGTTATAACTTCAAACACGGGGTGAAACGCATGACGATCGAGAGTGCTTTCCACAACAAGTACAGCCTAGTAAAAGGTGCGGCGCGACGCGCGCGGCAGTTGCAGTCCGGTGCGGCTCCGCTGATCGTGGCGAAGTCGATGAAGGCTTGCCGCGTGGCGCAGGATGAGATCAAGCAGGGGCATGTGAAGTTCGTGCTGCCGGAGCGGGTGGTTGAGCCCGTGCTGGATCTTCCGCTGCACTAAATTCGATTGCGCCGAATTCCACCGCGCAGGCGCGATAGCATAGAGGCATGGCAGTCGAAGCAGGCGAGGCGAAGCAGCAACTGCGGGCGTATGTGGACTACTTGCGGGATATGGGCGTCCATGACTTTTATCGTCAGGGCGAGCCGGTGTATGCCGAGGGCGGTCCTACCGTTGTTCCGGCTGCGGCTGTTGTAGCGGTTGCTCCTGTTGGGCCGCGACCGTTGCCGGTTCGAGCCGCTGCGGTGGTTGAGGCGATGCAGCCTCCGCCTGTTCCAAGTCGACCTGCCTTTCTGGAGCCCCCCATTCCAAAACTTATGAGCTTCAACGATCTCGCGCCTTTGCCGAAGATGCGCGTTGCCGCGGCGCAAAAGGTTGACGCGCTGGCCGCCATTCAGAAAGAGATTGGCGATTGCACGCGATGTCCGCTGGCCTATGCGGGGCGACGCACGATCGTGTTCGGCGATGGCGATGCCAATGCGCGGCTGATGTTTGTCGGCGAAGGACCCGGCGCCGACGAGGATGCATCGGGTGTGCCGTTTGTCGGCAAGGCAGGGCAGTTGCTGAACAACATGATCCAGGCGATGGGGCTAAAGCGGGAAGAGGTCTACATCGCCAATATTGTGAAGTGCAGGCCGCCGGGCAATCGGGTGCCTGAGCCGGCGGAGGCGGAGACCTGCGATCAGTTTCTGCTGCAGCAGGTGGATGTGGTGCAGCCGCAGGTGATTGTGGCGCTGGGCGCTACGGCGGCGATGTACCTGCTGGGGGTGAAGCAGTCGCTGAGCTCGCTGCGCGGCGTGTGGCACGGGTGCCGCGGGGCGAAGCTGGCGGTGACTTATCATCCCGCGTTTCTGCTGCGCGATCCGCGCCAGAAGGGCGAGGCCTGGAAAGACCTGCAGAGGGTGATGGCGGAGCTGGGGCTGAAGGCTCCGTCTAAGGGTTAGGGGCACCCCCTCCCCCTGCATCACAAACTAAGACTTTGTTTCCTGACACTTACGGTCTCTACTTCCGGCAAAATCGTCATTGCAGATGGGTCAGGGGTAGATTCTAGCAAACAAATAACTTAGAGCGGATTTGCTGTTGGTGTAGAGGGGGCAACCGCAGATTCCCTTCGGGAATGACAAACAAAGGGCACGGCAGACTGGGTTCCCGCCTTTACCCCATTGTGGGTGGGACTGAAGTCGCGGCGATGGATTTCTGTCTGGAGGAGATGTTTTGCGTGGTGGTTGGCTGGTTCACTATGGTACTTAGCGTGGCTGAGAGTGTAAGTTCACCGCGCCTTGGCAGGAGATCCGCTCCGCTGAGGCGGCGACTATGGCGGTTGTTCAGGGGTGCGGCGAAGAACAACTTTTTGCGCAGGAGTGGCTTCTAATTATTTCGAGGTAAAGAACCTATGCGTATCTCTCGAATGTTGGGACTGGCTAGTCTTGTGGGGAGCTTGTCTTTCTCGATCCCTGCAATGTCGCGGGCTCAGATTTCAGTAAATATCGGACCTGAACCTGCCTGCCCGTATGGGTACTATGATTACGCTCCTTACCCGTGTGCTCCGTATGGCTACTATGGGCCGGAGTGGTTCCACGGCAGCGCGTTTATTGGAGCGGGTCCGTGGTTCCATGGCCCGAGGGACTTTCACGGCTATGTGGACAACCGTTACGATATACACCATGGCTAACCACGGGCCGTATCCCGAGCGGGGAGAGCATTGGGCCGACCATGGCCATGCGGACTTCCATGGGAATGAGTGGCGCGACGGACGCGGGCACGTGGAGGAACACCACCACTGAGAGAAGGAAGAGCCGCGACCTGAGACCATGACCCTCTTCGGAGGGCCTTGTCTTTGCTCGATTCGGACAAGGATCCTGAAGAATCCTATGGGCTTTGCCGCCGGTGGTTGGAGGAGGCGCAGAGCCGGGCCGATTCCGTTAGGCTGAAGCAATGCCGTTGTATTGCGATGTTGCGCTGCCGGTGCCGCTGGACCAGGCGTTTACCTATGCGGTGGATGGCATGGCTCCGGTGGTGGGGGCGCGGGTGCTGGTGCCGTTCAGCGGGCAGAGGCTGATGGGTGTGGTGGTGCGGGTGCATCAGGATGCGCCCGCGGATGGGTTTGAGATCAAGCCGCTCCAGCAGGTGCTGGACTACGAGGCGCTGCTGCCGGACGAGCTGATGAAGCTGGCGGCATGGATCGCTGCCTACTATGTGGCTCCGCTGGGCGAGGTGTTGCGGGGGATGCTGCCGCTGGCAGCGGAGGTGAAGCGGCATTTTCTCTACCGGATCGCCGAGCCGGGGCGGAAGGTGCTGTATGAAGGGGCGGCCAAGGGCTCGTCGCGGCGGTCGAAGCTGACCCCGGAGGAGCAGAATCGCGAGTATGCGGTGTTGAACTATCTGGAGGGTGGAGAGGCGGCGAAGATGTCGGCGCTGCGGTCGGCTACGGGGGCGAATAAAAATCTGCTGGAGGGGATGGTTCGGAAGAAGTGGCTGACGCGCGAGGCGATGGCGGAGGAGCGCGATGCGCGGAGAGTGGAAAGAATCGCTGTAGTGCAGGGGGCAGGGGGTAGGGAGGAGGCAGGGGGTAGAGAGGCAGGGAGTAGGGAAGAGGGAGTAGGGAGTAGAAGACAGACGGTAGAGGATATAGGCCAAGGCGTGGGGCGGCTGCCGCGGTTGAATGAGAACCAGTTGGCGGTGATGGCGGAGCTGGCGGTGGTAGGTGGACGAATGCGGGTTCGGGAGTTGCGGATCAGCCTGGCGCGTGCTGGGGTGCCGGAGTCTACGCTGGGAACGCTGGTGAAGCGCGGACTGGTGGTGTTCGAAGAGGTTGCGGAGGAGTTTCATCTGGGCGGCGTTTCGACGCTGGGCAAGAAGCATGCGCATGAACATGCCTTGAACGAGGCGCAGAAGGAGGCGCTGGGGACGATTGCGGCGGCGATGGAGAAGGGTGGCTTTCGGCCGCATCTGCTGTACGGGATCACGGGGAGCGGGAAGACGTCGGTTTATTTTGCCGCGATGCAGCGGGCTTTGGACGCGGGCAAGTCGGCGCTGTTGCTGGTGCCCGAGATCGGGTTGACGCCGGCGATGGCGGGGCAGATGTTCGCGGCGTTCGGGGGCGAGGTGGCGCTGCTGCACTCGCAACTGACGCCGGATGAGCGAGCGGAGCAGTGGCACCGGATTCGGCGGGGGGAGGCGCGGATCGTGGTGGGGACGAGGTCGGCGGTGTTTGCGCCGATGGTGGATCTGGGCTTGATCATTGTCGATGAGGAGCATGACTCGAGCTATAAGCAGGAGGAGACGCCGCGATATCACGGGAGAGACGTGGCCGTGATGCGGGCGAAGTTGACGAGCGATGGCGCGGGGGCGGTGGTGGTGCTGGGGTCGGCGACGCCGTCGCTGGAGAGCTGGGCGAATGCGGAGAAGGGACGCTATGCGCGGGTGGAGATGCGCGGGCGCGTGATGGACCGGCCGCTGCCGGAGGTGGAGCTGGTGGACATGCGCGAGGAGTTTCGCGCGACGGGGCAGGAGCAGATCTTTTCCAGGAAGCTGGTGGAGGAGACGCAACGGACGCTGGACCGCGGGGAGCAGGTGATCCTGCTGTTGAACCGGCGGGGATATTCGTCTTCCGTGATGTGCCGGAGTTGTGGAGAGAAGATCCAATGCGAGAACTGCGCGATTTCGATGACGTACCACAAAAAGGCCAACGAGGATGAGGCGATTGCGCGGCCGGGGCAGAGGCTGGAGTGCCACTACTGCGGGTATCGCCGGGCGGTGCCGTCGAAGTGTCCGAAGTGTGACAGTGAACATCTTTATTTTTTGGGGGTAGGTTCGCAGCAGGGGGAAGAGAGGCTGCAGGAGCTGTTTCCGAGCGCGCGGATTGGGCGCATGGACCGCGACACGGTGCGGGGGAGAAGCGACATGGAGCGGCTGCTGGCGCGGCTGCATGGAGGCGAGATCAATCTGCTGGTGGGGACGCAGATGATTGCCAAGGGCCATGACATCCATGGGGTGACGCTGGTGGGGGTGGTGGGGGCGGACTTTCAACTGGGGCTGCCGGACTTTCGCGCGGCGGAGCGGGTGTTTCAACTGCTGACCCAGGTCTCCGGCAGGGCAGGGCGCGGGGACTTGCCGGGGAAGGTGCTGGTCCAGACCTATCATCCGGACCACTATGCGATCGAGTTTGCGGCGAAGCACGATTATCCGGGATTTGTGGCGAAGGAGATGCAGTACCGGCGGTGGATGCACTATCCGCCCTTTGCGGTGCTGGCGAACGTGGTGGTGCAGAGCGAGAAGTTGGAGGAGGCGACGGCGTGGTCCTCGACGCTGGGGCGGTGGTTCCAGCAGGAGCGGCTGGAAAAGGTGCGGGTGCTGGGTCCGGCGGCGGCGCCTATCGTAAGGCTGAAGAGGATTTACCGCTACCACTTCGTCTTGAAGGCGGAGCGGCGGCAGGTGCTGGGCGACACGCTGCGGAGGATGCTGGCGTTCGCCGAGGCGCAGGGGATCGCCCGCCGGAACCTGGTGGTCGATGTGGATGCGGTGCATCTGATGTGATGCGCGAGCAGTTGGAATTATGGTGAAGGGGCCCGGTGGAGAAAAGCTTATAGAAATGTTTGGCGATCAGTCTGGTTATCAGGCAAGGAGATGAAGCTCTTTGCCCGGCTTGAAACGAACTGCCTTGCCTGGAGCGATGGTGACTTCGGCGCCTGTGCGGGGGTTGCGTCCGATGCCGGTCTTGCGAGGCTTTACGGTAAAGACACCGAAGCCGCGCAACTCGATGCGGTCTCCGGCGATGAGGGTTGCCTTCATGCTCTCGAAGATGGCATCCACCGCCGATTCCGCTTTCGTTCGTGGCAGGCCCGTGCGTTCCACTACCCGTTGTATAAGATCCTGCTTAATCATCTTGCCGCCGTCCTTGGGCTGTATATTTGTGGAAATTGAAACTGACCTGGTTTGGTAACGTGATAGTAGAAACAAGATACAGGATTGTCAACGAAAGAACGCTACCGTAAGATGAAGAAACTAATGATGCAAGGGTAGATGCGCGATGTCGCACCGAAGTTACTCCCCTTTGCGGTAAATAGGGACTAGTAATTGTATTACTAGAAGGGGTTTAGAGCAGAGTGGCCATTAAATGCGACCGTTGGATCCGTGAGCAAGCGCTCGAACGCGGGATGATCTCTCCGTTCAGCGAGAAGCAGGTCCGGGAGGGCGTGATCTCGTATGGGCTGTCGTCCTACGGCTATGACCTGCGGGTCTCGGACGAGTTCAAAATTTTTACAAATGTGAACAGCGCCATTATTGATCCGAAGGCGTTCGACGAGCGCTCGTTCGTGACGGTGCAGTCGGACAGCGTCATCGTTCCTCCGAACTCGTTTGCGCTGGCGCGGTCGATCGAATACTTCAAGATTCCGCGGGACGTGCTGACGATCTGCGTGGGCAAGTCGACCTATGCGCGGTGCGGGATCATTGTGAATGTGACGCCGTTCGAGCCGGAGTGGGAGGGATTTGTGACGCTGGAGATATCGAATACGACTCCGTTGCCGGCACGGATCTATGCGAATGAGGGGTTGTGCCAGATTCTGTTCTTCCAGTCCGACGAGGTGTGCGAGATCAGCTACGCGGACCGCAAGGGGAAGTACCAGAACCAGCAGGGCATCGTGCTGCCGAAGCTGTGACAGACTCGAAGCGCATCCAAACGGCCTACTCTTTGCAGATTTGCAATGCGCTGAGTAAAGAGGCTTGCAGGTGATCAAGGACAAGAGGCCGGAGAGGCATCTGCGCATGGGTCTGGTAGCTACGGACCCCTTGCGGGTGCTCGGCCTGCAGACGATCTTCCCGGAAGACGGCCCGGTCGAGGTGATGCCGCTGTCGATTCCGGGAGTGCTGGATGACCCCGGCATCTCGCTGATTTTGATCGATTCGGCCTGCACGGACCATATCTTTGAGCTGCTGGCGACGTTCCGGCGAGTTCGGCCGCAGTTGAAGCTGATCGTGCTGGGATTGGCGGAAGACCACGAGTTTATCCAGCGGATCATTGGAGCGGGGGCCAAGGGATACCTGGCGCACTCGGCGAAAGAGAGCGAGATACGGCTGGCGATCGAGATTGTGCAGGACGGGTCGGTGTGGGCTCCGCGAAAGGTGCTGGCGCGTCTTCTGGAGTCGCCCGCGCGCACGGAGGTGGCGCCGGAACCGAAGTTTACTGAGCGGGAGGGGGAGGTGCTTCGGCTGCTGGTGGCTGGGCATCCGAACCGCTTGATAGCGGAGGAGATGGGGATCGACCTGATAACGGTGAAGGCGCATGTGGGCCGGCTGATGCGGAAGGTGGGGGTGGAGAACCGGATTGCGCTTTCGGTACAGGCGGTCAACCGTAACTTAGGAGGGAAGCGAGGCTGAAAAACGGCTGGCTTTGGGTTAACCATCTAGTAAATAATCTTCGCTCAAAGGTATACATACCTCTGTACCGTTGTAACGCTCCGTGATGTGGAGCAAAGTAGTGACAAGCAACACAGACCTGGGAGAGGGGTTGTAGAGAGAGTGCCGGGAACATCCCGGGACTCTCTCTACAACCCCCATTTTTTTGTTCTCATGGCGATGAGACGGTGTATTCTCTTGCTTGGGCCCCGATGGACAACTCTGCTTCGGTTTTATCGCATACATAATATTGGAAATAGGTAAGTTGTCGGCTCCCTCTAAAAATGAGCGCGGAAAGTGAAAGGAACAAGGAAGATGATGAAGAAGATATCGGTGTTTTTGTGCGGGATGGCTATGGTGGCCAGTACACTTTCTGCGCGGGCAGAGGGCGATAAGGCGAAGGTTGCTGAGCGGTTGAACGATGCCAGCGCGGTGATCTCCCAGATCATGGCGACTCCGGACAACGCGATACCGGGCGGCATCCTTGCGGGTGCATCTTGCGTAGTGGTCATTCCGAGCTATAAGAAGGGCGCCTTCCTGGTGGGTGCGCAGTATGGACAGGGAGTGGCGACCTGCCGCACTCCGCGAGGCTGGAGCGCACCGGTCTGCGTGCAGTTAGCCGGTGGCAGCTTTGGGTTCCAGATCGGTGGACAGGCGACGGACCTGGTGCTGATCGCGATGAACCAGCAGGGGCTGCAGGACATGTTGAAGAACAAATTTAAGCTGGGCGCGGACGCTGCTGCTGCCGCGGGTCCGGTTGGCCGCAACGCGCAGGCGGGAACGGATTGGAAGCTGAATGCTCAGTTTCTGAGCTACTCGCGCAGCAAGGGGCTGTTTGCGGGCATCAACCTGGATGGCACGGTGCTTTCACAGAACCAGGGGGATACGCGGGCTCTGTATGGCGCGGATGTCCCGTTCGCTCAGATTCTTGGAGGGCACCAGGTTACGCCTCAAGAGGCGCGTCCTTTTGTTCGCACCGTGGCGAAGTACTTCGTGGTGGCCAAGAACCAGTAGTTTTGAAGGAAAGCTTGATTCAGGGAGGGGCGGCTTATCGGGCCGCCCCCTTTTGTTCGTTGGGTGAACAGCGTTTTCACCGGTAGACTAAAGACTTGAGCGAAGTCTTCCAGAAAAAGACATCCCGCATGAAGGTAAGCCTCCGTGAGCGGATGGAGTTTGCTTTTGTATGGATCTTCGTTCATGGATTGCGGGCGCTGCCTCGCAGTGTAGCGCGGGTGGTTGGCGCGGGGATTGGCTGGATTGCCTTGCATGGGTTGGGACGGCTGCGCCGGGTAGGGGTGCGGAATCTGAAGCTGGCGTTTCCTGAACTGCCGGAGGAGGAGCGCGAGAGGATCCTTCGGGCGGAGTATCGCAACCTGGGGTATCTGCTGGCTGAGTTTTGTCTGATGCCGGGGTATACGGCGGAGGCGGCGAGCCGGTTTATCCGCTACGAGGGGCTCGAGGATTATGTGCGGGCGCGCGACCGGGGCAGGGGAGTGCTGGTGTTAACGGGGCACCTGGGAGCTTGGGAGCTGTCGAGCTTCTACCACTCGCTGATGGGGATGCCGATGGGGATGGTGATCCGGCGGCTGGACAACCCGCTGGTGGATGAGTTTGTGAACCGCATTCGCTGCCTGCATGGAAACCGGGTAATACCTAAGGACGACTTTGCACGGGGCCTGATTGCGTCGATGCGGGCGGGCGAGACGGTGGGGATCCTGATGGACACGAATATGACGCCGCCGCAGGGGGTCTTTGTGCCGTTCTTCGGCGTGGAGGCGTGTACGGCTTCAGGGATGGCGCGGATCGCGGGGAGGACGGGCGCGGCGGTGGTGCCGGGTTTTCTGCTGTGGGAGGAGAGCGAGGGCAAGTATGTGCTGCGTTTTGGCGAGGAGCTTGCGGTGACTCGGACCGGAGATGCGGAGCGGGATGCGGTGGCCAATACGGCGGCGTTTACCGCGGTGATGGAGGCGTATATTCGGCGGTATCCTGAGCAGTGGCTTTGGATGCACCGGCGCTGGAAGACGCGGCCGCCGGGAGAGGCGGGGATCTACGGATGATGACGGCAAATACAGCGATTCCTGTAACGATGAGCAAGGTGGCGGACTGGATTGGCGTGAGCGCTCCTCTGCTGGATGTGGAGATCGCGGGCGTCTCGAGTATCGAGGAAGCCAGTGAGACTTCCGTGGTGTTTGCGGTCGAGGGTGAGGCGCTGGCGAAGGCGCTGCGGTCGAAGGCTGGGGTGATTCTGGCGAGCAGGAAGCTGGAACGCGCGGAGTTGCCGCTCGATCCGCGGGTTTTGTGGGTAAGGGATGCGCGGTATGCGTTTGCGGTGGTGGCTCGCAGGCTGCTGGGAGACGGCGCGCGCGGCGAGGTGCATGCGTCGGCGGTAGTGGGCGAGGGGTGCACGATCGGGGTAGGGACGAGGATTGAGCCCGCGGTGGTGCTGGGCGACGGGGTGGTCGTCGGGCGAGACTGCGAGTTAATGACGCGGGTGACGGTGTATCCGGGGACGGTGCTGGGGGATCGCGTGGTGGTGCAGGCGGGAGCGGTGCTAGGGTCGACGGGGTTCGGGTATGCGCGGAGTGCGGAGACGGGGGAGTATCTGCTGTTTCCGCAGCAGGGGCGGCTGGTGATTGAGGATGACGTGGAGATTGGCGCGAATACGACGATCGATCGCGGAGCGCTGGGCGAGACCAGGATCGGGCAGGGGACGAAGATCGATAATCTCGTGCATATCGGGCATAACTGCTTGATTGGCAAGAATGTGATTATTGCGGCGCAGACGGGGATTTCGGGATCGAGCGTGGTGGAGGATGGGGCGATTCTGGGGGGGCAGGTGGGTATTGGCGAGCATGCCACGGTGGGGGCCGGGGTGATTCTGGGGGGCGGAGCGGGAGTTTTGAGCGGGAAGAAGATGCGTGGGCCGGGAGAGGTGTTCTGGGGAAGGCCGGCGCGGCCATTGAAAGAATATCTGCGGGATTTGGCGCGGCTGAAGAAGCGGTAATTCCCAGAGGCTAACCGCGAAAGCCCATGTCCAGAGGCGTTACATGGGGCTTCCGTCGTGCCCCTCACGATTGGCGGAGTTATGAGAGGTAACATGATATCTAGCGAGGTGATCATGGCACAACTTGGAAGAGCCAAAGTCTTCATGAGCGGCAGGAGTCAGGCCGTCCGGATCCCGGCAGAGTTCCGCTTCTCCAGCAACGAGGTCTATATCCGGCGCGATCCGAAGAGCGGTGACCTGATTCTTTCGGAGGGTCCGGGCAGCTTAGCAGAAATCCTGACGGCGCTCGACAAGCTGGGTGTTCCAGAAGACTTTCTAACCCCCTCTGACCGGGCGCAAGGTTCACCCCAGAGACGCTCTGAGATATGACGTTCCTCTACATGCTTGACACCAACATGGTCAGCTACATTGCACGAGGCCGGTCCTTTGCCGCCCGGACCCGGTTGCTGGGGTTGAACGATGACGAGATAGGATGCATCTCCACCATTACCGAGGCTGAAATCCGGTATGGTCTGGCGAAGAGGCCGGAAGCCACTGCCCTTAAGGTGTTGATGGAGGGCTTTCTCACTCGCATCCGCATCCTGCCATGGGGGCGAGAGGAGGCCCAGGTATACGGTGTAATGCGTGCGAAGCTGGAAGCCTCCGGAGTTCCACTCGGAAACATGGATATGATGATCGCTGCCCATTCGGTGGCAGCCGATGCCATCCTTGTCACCAACGACAATGCCTTCGGGCAAGTGGACGGTCTGCATGCCCCGGTCAATTGGGCCACCGATCTTTAACCAGTTTGTGGTGGAGTGCGAGGTGCGGCATGGCGATTGTGGTGGTAGGCGGGCATACGAGGAATATCGGGAAGACGAGCGTGGTGGCCGGGCTGATTGCGGCGCTGCCGGAGAGGCACTGGACCGCATTCAAGGTGACGCAGTTCGGGCATGGGATGTGCTCGGCCAATGGCGAGCCGTGCGACTGCGAGACGGCCGCGCATACGGTCGCGGTGAGCGAGGAGAGAGAGGGGAGCACGGGGACGGATTCAGCGCGCTATCTGGCGGCAGGGGCGGTGCGGTCGTTCTGGGTGAGGACGCGGCAGGGGGACCTGTCGGAGGCGATGCCGCGGATTCGCAAGGAGCTTGCGGGGGCGGAGAACGCCGTGATTGAATCGAACAGCATCCTGCGGTTTCTGCGGCCGGATCTTTACCTGAGTGTGCTAGACCCGGAGACAGCGGACTTCAAGGACTCGGCGCGGTACTTTCTGGACCGGGCGGATGCGGTGCTGGTGGCGGAGGGGGAGTTGGGAAGGCCGCAGTGGAAGGGGGTCTCGCTGAAGCTGGTGGAGGGGACGCCGGTGCTGGCGATGCGGCCTCCGGTGTATGTGACCGGCGAGGTGGTGGAGTTTGTGCGGGAACGGCTGAGGGGTGGGGTTGGTGGTGGAACGGGAGGTCAGAGCGGATTTGCTGTTGGCGTACAGGGTGCAAACGCGGATTCCTTTCGGGAATGACAAACAAAGGGGACGGCAGACTCTACGCCAAGGACAACTGGGGACCTTCGCCTTCGCTGCGTTCGAGGGGTCACGGTGATAACGAAGAACCTGGGGAACCCACGTCCGAGAGTCCGGACGTGGGTTCCCCAGGTTTATGGTACAAGCCGGGTTAGTTGATGTTGCCGTTCAAGCCGTTGGGGAAGAAGCCTCCCTTATTGGCGCTGGCGGCTGCCGGCGACACTCCGGTAACGATGGACAGGACCTGGGAGGTGGTGCGTCCCCAGCCCAGGGCGTTCACGTCGGTGTCGGCGATTGTGGTTGCGGTGAAGGCGGGCGAGGTCGTGGAGCCGTTGAGGGCTACCGGGGTTGTCTGTACGCCGATGTCGTCCGCCGTGGATCCGGTAAAGGTGACCAGCTTTGTGCCGGAGGGGTTGGCCAGCTTCGAGCGGGCCGCCGAGATGTTCTGGGTGTAGCCGGTCAGGGTACCGGTCGCCAGAGGAGAGCCGGCGGCGTCGAGACCAGCGATAGTGGTGCGGATGAGACCGGCGTGATAGGCCTCGACGGCGTGGATCTTGACGGCTGCCGGGAGGATGTTTGTCTTGTCCTGGATGAGGCCGGCCGCACCGTGGTAAGCGGAGACGCCGACGTCCTCGAAGATGTAAGCGCCAATCAGAAAATGGGCGTCATCCTGAAACGGGTTGAAGGTGGCTCCGAGACCGGCGAGCACCGAGAGGGTGTTGAAGGAGTTGTAGAGGTCGATGTTGGGCATCGAGACTGCGTTGGTGCTGAGGGCCTTCTGGAGATAGAGGACGTGCTTGCCCTCTTCGGCGGCGGTCTCGGTGGCGTACGCCTTGACGAGCGGAAGAGCGAAGGGGACGGGCGCGAAGGTGGGGCTGAGAGTGACGCTGCCCTGGACTCCGCCATTGACGACGACCGGGATGGGCGTTGGAAGGTTGTTGATGGTGACGCCATAGACGGCCAGGTTGTAGAACTGGGCTTCGAGGTATTCGAGGTTGAGAGCGAAGTTGAGGATGTCGTTGTCGCTGATGGCGGGGGCCTGGGCGTCCGCCTTTTTGGTTGCGCCGAAGGCCATCGCGGCGAGCGCGGCTCCTCCGAGGGTGAGCATCTTGCGGCGTGTGTTTACGATAGTTTCGTCAAGCTGTTGTGTTTCCAGAGTTGCCATGATGTCTCCGTCCTTAGGAAGCAGTTACGCTGATGTTGCCGTTGAGGCCATTCGGGAAGAAGCCGCCTTTGGAGAGTCCGGCTCCGCCTGCGGCGCCGTAGACGATGTGCAGCACCTGGTCGGTGGTGCGGCCGTAGGCGAGGGCATTGGCGTCCGCAGAAACGATGCTCATGGTGCTGAGCGGGGTTTCGTTGCCTCCGCCGAGCATGCCGCGGAGTGCGGAGACCTGGTTGGCGATTGTGGTGTAGGTCTGGTTGCCTGCGGCGGAGTCAGTGGCTACGATCATGGTGCGGATGGCGCCGGCGTGATAGGACTCGGTGGCCTGAAGGCCGGCCGCTCCGGAGAGAATGTTACTGTTGGCGATCAGCGCGGCGGCGCCGGTGTAGGCGGTCACTCCGACATCCTCGAAGGTGAAGCCGCCGATAAGGAAGGCGCTCGCGCTGGCGAAGGGGCTGAAGGGGTTGGGATTGGTGATGCCGGCGGTCACGGCAAGCGGCCCGAAGAAGCTGAGGTCGATAGCGGGGCGGGGTACGGGTGTCCCCATGTTTCCGGAGATGGCCGCCTGGAGGTAGAGGACGTGATCCAGCTCGGTCTGGGCGAGCTCATTGGCAAACTGCTGCATTTGCATCCCAAGAGCGGTGGTGGGCCAGACGACGGGAGCGAAGTTTGCCGGCAGCTTGGTGGCGCCAGAGCCTGAGGGCACGGCGCTGGAGGGGAGGCCCGAACCGGTCGCGGCGTAGAGGTAGAACTCGGCCTCAAGGTATTCGAGGTTGAGGGCGAAGTTCAGAATGTCATTGTCGGGAACATCGAGCGGGGTGGGAGTCGGCGTTGGAGTTGGCGTGGGGGCGGGACTGCTGTTGTTGCAGCCTACGATGAGTGCGGAGGCTGCCGCGGTCCCGGCTCCTGCCATGAACTTGCGGCGGGATAGGGCCTTGTCTATTAGATCGTTCAGTTTTTTTTCCACAATATGACCTCTCCTGAAAACTTCCTGTAACTTGTGTCACTTTAGCAGTTCTTCGTTTGATCGTCTCTATGTAAATATGGCTAGATCGTGGGATGGCAAAAGGCCGACGGCTGGTTGGCCGACGGCCTTTCTGCTGCCTTAAGGATGGAAGCGAGTTAGTTGATGTTGCCGTTGAGTCCAGCCGTGAAGAAGACTCCTGTGTTGCCGCTGGCTTTTGCCGGTGAATTTCCAGTGACGATAGAGAGGATCTGCTGGGGCGATCTGGCGAAGGTGATGCTGTTGTTGTCAGCATCAAGGATGGTGGTGGAAGGGTAGGTCGCCGAGGTGCCCTGAAGCGCGACCATCTGCGTGTTGTCGATGCCCTGGTCGTCCGCGCCCTGGATGCCGCCGTTGGTAACCTGCTTGGTGGGTTGGGAGGGGAGTGGGTTGGCCAGAGACGAGCGGAACTTGGAGATCAGCTGGGTATAGCCGGTCAGCATGCCGGGAGGATTTGACATGGCGTCAACGCGGTTGATCGCGGTGCGAACCAGGCCCGCGTGGTAGGCTTCGACGGCGAGGATACCGGCAGCCGCGCCAAGATGGCCCTTATCGGTAAGAGCGCCGGCGGCACCGTGATAGGCGGTGACTCCTACGTCCTCGAAGATGTAGGCGCCGATGAGGAAGTTGGCGTCGCTGGCGAACGGATCGAAAGACGGCCCGATCGTGGCGCCCATGGCCAGCGTGTTGAAGGAGTCGACCAGGTTGATCGCGGGCTGAGCTACGGCGGAGCCGCCGAGAGCAGTGCGCAGGAAGGAGACGTGCTTGCCCTCTTCGAGCGCGGTCTCGGTCGCGTAGGCCTTGATGACCGGCACCGTGAACGGAACCGCGGCGAAGCTGGCTTTGGTGGTGACGGTGCCCTGGGTCCCCGTTCCGGTGATGCCGATGGGGGTCGAGAGCTTGTCGATGGTGACGCCATAGACGGCCAGGTTGTAGTAATTCGCCTCGAGGTACTCGAGATTGAGGGCGAAGTTGAGGTAGTCGGCGTCGCCGAGGGCAGCCTGCGCTGGGGCCTCTTTGGCTACGCCTGCAAGGACGAGACCGGCGAGGGCCGAGGTGCCTAACGAGAGCATCTTGCGACGGCTCTGTACGATGATGTCATCTAACTGTTGTGTCTCTAGAGTTGCCATGATGTCCCGTCCTTAGGTCGTTGTCGATTTGATGTTGCCGTTGAGTCCAGCGGGGAAGAAGCCGCCCTTCGCCACTCCGACGCCTGCGGTGCCGCCATAGACGATGTGGAGGACCTGATCGGTCATACGGGGGAAGGCGATGGCGTTGGTGGAGTCTGCTGCGACGACGGTGGTGGTGCTGACCGGGGTCTCGGCGGCGGACATATTTCCGCTGGCACTACTGATCTGGCCGCGCAGGGTGGAGATCAGATTGACGTTCGCGAGAGCGGCCATCTGGGCTGCGGTGGCGGTGGTCGCCGCGTTGCCGGCGATGATGGTGCGGATCTCGGAGGCGTGGTAGGCTTCGGTCCCGAGGATCCCAGCGGCTGCGGCAAGATAAGCCTTGCTGGAGATCAGTCCGGCTGCACCCAGATACGCGGTGACGCCGACGTCCTCGAAGATGAAGGCTCCGGTCAGGAAGGCATCTTCATCGGTGAACGGGCTGAAGGCAGCCGGGTTGGTGGTGATCTTGGCCGCCACGGCGAGAGGGCCGAAGAAGCTGAGGTCAATCTGGGGACGAGGCTGGACAGTGGCGCCTGCCATCTGGAGAGCGCTGCGGAGATAACGGACGTGGTTAAGTTCGTCCTGGGCAATCTCGTTGGCGTACTGCTGGAGGTAGGGGTCTGTAAAGTTTACCTTGGCGAAGCCGGTGGGCAGGGTGGAATTCGGTCCGCCGCCTGCGTCGGTGGTGGAGAGTCCCGTGCCGGTTGCCGCATAGAGGTAGAACTCAGCTTCGAGGTATTCGAGGTTGAGGGCGAAGGTGAGGATGTCTGCGTCCGTGAGAGGAGCGGCGGTTGGAGCCGGAGTCGTTGTTGGGCTGGGGGTCGGGGTGGTGGTGGGAGCAGGGGTTGTCGTAGGGGCGGGACTGCTGTTGTTGCAGCCTACGATCAATGCTGCCGCTGCGGTCGTCCCGGCCCCTGCCATGAACTTGCGGCGGGTCAGGGCCTTATCTATAAGGTCATTCAGTTTTTTTTCCACGATCGTTACCTCTCCTTGGTGCTCGTCACGAACTGGGCCATCACATCGAGGACGCGGAGAGACCGGAAGTGGATTGGCTTGCAGGAAAAATAATTTTGCTAGATGTGGTGTCCCAGAAGTTCGCAGCATGTTTCCGATCCGTAATAAGGCTTTTTTGCCGACCGGAACAAACTGCAGGTCCTTTGACTGCGTTTGGCGCAAAAACGCCCCAAACTTCGCTCAGGATGACACCCCATTTTATCCAGCGAACTTTAACGACGGGACGCTAGATCGATTGCACGGCGAGGCTCATGACGTCGTCGACGAGGCCAACTTCCTTCTGAACGAAGGGCTCGGCGTAGCGCACGCCTGCCAGCAACCCATAGTGGCGGGCGGTGGCGAGGGTCCGTTCGCGGATCTCTTCTTCCGGGACGAAGAGGCCTCCGCCCTGGGACTGCGAGGCATATTGCGAGCGATAGGCGAGGAGAGATTGCAGGCGCTGCTCGGCGAAGGCGGTGATGTCGACGACGAAGGAGGGGCGGACGTCGGCGTAGAGGCTGGCGTAGAGAATCTTGTAGGGGCGATGCGGCGGATTTGCTTCGCCTGGGGTGACGACTTTGGCGAGGCCGCTGACGAAGCAGGCTTCGTAGCCGAGCGTGGCGGAGGTGTAGTGGTCGGGATGGCGGCCCTGCCAGTAGGGAAGGATGACGACGCGGGGACGCAGGCGGCGCAGGACGGCGGCGAGCTTGAGGCGGTTGGGCAGCGTGTTCTCCACGCTGCCGTCGGGCAGATCGAGCGCTTCGCGGTGGGCGACGTTGAGGATGCGGGCGGCGGCGTTGGCCTCGGCTTCCCGGTCGGCTGCGGTGCCGCGCGTGCCGGACTCGCCCTGGGTAAGATCGAGGATGCCGGTGCGCCAGCCGCGGGCGTGCATGGCGAGCAGCGTGCCGCCGCAGGTCTGTTCGACGTCGTCGCGGTGGGCGGCTATCGCGAGAATGTCAATAGGGCAGGGGATAGGGGGTAGGGGGGAGGGGGTAGAAGGACAGGGGGTGGAGGGCGGGTCAGGAGTGGGGGGCATGGCGTCGGTTAGAATTTCGCGATCACGGCGTTGAGCATCTTTGCGACTTCGTTGGAGAGATCTTCGGCTTGAATGATTTGCTGTGCGTTGCCGTAGTCTAGTTGTTTCGCGATGAAGAGCTGGGTTTGAAGTTCAAGGTTTGAGCCTCGGGCTAATCCCGAGAAACTGCTTGTACTCCCCCTTTGTGTTGCGTCCATACCCCTCTGCTATATTGCTGGCGACGGCGACTGCCGCGCGGCGCATCTGGTTGGTTAGGCCGAAGAGTTCTTCCTTTGGAAAGCCCTTCGTGACACTGTAGATGGCAAGCGTCATCTCGATGCTGCGTTTCCAGACATGTAGCTCTCGATAGGATTCAAGCATGAGATTCTGTCTTCTACTCCCTACACCCTATCCCCTACACCCTGCTTTTCGTCTTCTACTCCCTACACCCTAGTCCCTAACCCCTGCCTCTAATTGGCTCCGTCGGTGGCAGCGTCCATATAGGCTACGTCTAGCGCTGTGCCCTGAACGATGATGTTCACGTTGTTGATCTCGGAGCCGTCGGCGGTGTTGAAGGCGTGGACTTGGCCGCCGTATGCGGTGTAGACCTTATGCAGGCCCTGGACCCAGCACAGGCCGGTGAGGTCGCCGTAGTAGTACTGGTTCTGATTGGTGTTGGGATACGGGACCGCAGAGTTTGGATTGCCCGGGGTGACGTTCGGGATGACGGAGGCGGTCTTCGCTCCAAGATCGAAGCGGGTGAGGCAGTTGTAGTTCTGCCCAGTCTTCTGGCGCTCGCCGGTGGCGCAGAGCTGAGAGCCGATCCAGAGAGTGTTGTCGTCGGCGAAGAGCATCTTGGTGTGATTGCCGTCGGCGATGGAGTACGTGCCGGTGATTGCGGTGGAAGGGGTGGCGATGAGGGCGGCTATGTTGAGCGTGGTGAGATTGCCGGCGAAGAGGCCATCGGCCTGTTGCTGCTGGCCGGAGACGTAGAGGGTGGTCCCGTCGGAGAGTGCCGCGGTGACGCCGCCCGGGACGGGGACGTTGCTGGTGAAGGCGGAGGCGTCGGGTACCGCAGTGGGAATGTTGTTGAACTGGAGGACGCCCTGCTGGAGGACGGTGATGCTGGAGGTCGTGCCGCCACACTCGGGGCCGCAGTTCAGGACATACGCGTAGTTGCCGTCGAGCGAGAAGTAGGCGCCGACCGGGCGGTCGAAGGCGTTGGCGGCGGCCCCGGGGTTAACAGGGACGGCGCAGTAGACGGGATTGTTGAACGGCTCGCAGTCGACCGCGCCGGTGGCTGCGATCGCGGCGGTAGAGGTAGCATAGGCGCCGGTGGCGGCGTTGGTGGCGTTCAGCTTGACCACGCGGTAGACGGTGTTGGAGTTGCGCACCATGGCGAGGGCGACCGTATCGCCGGTATTGACGACAACCTGGTAGACATTTGGGAGATTGAGTGCGAAGTTGCGTCCCGTGGTGTTGTCCAGGATGATGAGTTGGCCGGCGGCCTGTTCCGCGGCATAGATATGGCCAAAGGTGGGCGAGATAGCAAGGCTGGTGGCGCCGGGAAACGAGCCGGGCGATCCGGTGACGGCCTCCGTGCCGTAGTTGACGGTCTGGACGTCGCCTTTGGCATTGGAGAAGACGTAGCCGGTGATCTCAGCGGGGAAGTTGAGGATGAGGTTGGGATACCCGGAGGAGTAGCCGCTGACCGTGAAGGAGGTCTTGGTGTTCTCGATATTGTTGCGGATGTCGCGGAGCGCGTCGAGAATCTCGAGGCCTCCCGAAGTCGCGCCGTTCGCGGTAACGGAGACCAGGACGCGGTTGGCCAGCAGGCTGGGCGGAACGGGACGGTTGGCGTAGGTGTACTGCGGAAACTTGTAGGCCAGGTAGTCGTTGCTGTGGCAGGAGGTGAGCGCCACGGTCGCGAACACGATCAGGAGGCCCGAGAAGATCTGGGCACGGAGAGACTTGGTGAACACACTTCGAATCGTCAACTTGAACTAACTCCAACCTGAGCACTGCGGCATGGTTTTGGCGGCCACGGCTATCTGCCGAGTATAACAAAGGACGCATCCAGCAAGGGCTTCGGCTGTGGGATTGGAAGCGGATGCGGCGCCCGGGTTGGAGTTGGCCGCGGTGGTGGCTTAGGATGAGAGCAATAGCTGGAGATCAGGATGGCAGACAGGCAGGACAGCGCACAAGAAAGCGCAAGCACGGATACGACTGTGGAATACGCCGCAACCGGCAGATTGTTCGCCGGCGGCACGGTGTTGTGCGACGGAGCCATGGGAACGATGCTCTACGCGCGGGGCGTGTTTATCAACCGCTGCTACGACGAACTGAACCTGTCGCAGCCGGAGCTGGTGCGGGAGATTCACGCGGAGTATCTGCAGGCCGGCGCGGAGGTGATTGAGACCAACACCTTTGGCGCGAATGCGCTGCGGCTGGGGATGCACGGACTGCAGGACAAGGTTCGCGAGATTAATATCGCGGGCGTGAAGCTGGCGCGTGCCTGCGTGAATGAGATCAAGGAGAAGCAGGCCACGCAGGCGTTTGTCGCGGGAGCGCTAGGGCCGCTGGGCGTGCGGCTGGAACCGCTGGGCAAGCTGGGCCTGGAGGAGGCGCGGGCGGTCTTCGCGGAGCAGATCCGAGCGCTGGTGGAAGGCGGCCCCGGCGTCGGCGCGGACCTGCTGGTCATCGAGACGATGACGTCGCTGGCGGAGTCCGAGCAGGCGATTCGCGCGGCGCGGAGTGTGGCTCCGGGGATTCGCGTGGTGGTGATGATGACGGTCGATGAGGAGGGGAACTGCCTGGATGGGGCTTCGGCTGAGACCGCCGCGGTGAAGCTGACGGAGTGGGGAGCGGACGCGGTCGGGTGCAACTGCAGCGCGGGGCCGGCGACGGTGCTGAGCGTGATTGAGAGAATGCGGCCGGTGACCACGCTGCCTCTGGCGGCGATGCCGAATGCGGGGATTCCGCGGGCAGTGGAGGGACGGACGATCTATCTGACTTCTCCCGAGTATATGGCGAGCTTTACGCGGAAGCTGGTGAAGGCTGGTGCGAGCCTGGTGGGCGGATGCTGCGGGACGACGCCGAGCTATATCCGGGCGATGAAGAGTTCGCTGCGCGCGCTGGATGCGATGGACGGCGGCGTTGCGGTGATGGAGCGCGCCGGATCGAGCAAGGCGGCGGCGGTCGCAGGGGCAAAGGTGGAACCGCCGGCGCTGGCGGACCGGTCGAAGATCGGCGCGATGGTGGCCGCCGGCGACTTTGTGACGATGGTGGAGATCGTCCCGCCGAAGGGGATTGATTGCAGCAAAGAGATTGACGGCGCGGCACAGTTGCATCGGCTCGGTGTCGACGCGATCAACGTGCCGGATTCGCCGCGGGCAAGCGCACGGATGAGCGCGCAGAGCCTGTGTGTGCAGATCCAGCAGCATGTGGGGATCGAGACGATCCTGCACTACACCTGCCGGGACCGCAATGTGCTGAGCATTCAGAGCGACCTGCTGGGAGCTTCGTCGATCGGGCTGAAGAATATCCTGTGCCTGACCGGCGATCCGCCGAAGCTGGGGAACTATCCGAATGCGACGGCGGTGTTCGATGTGGACGCGATTGGGTTGGTTAACGTGGTGCATAACCTGAACTATGGGCTGGATATCGGGAAGAACTCGATCGGCGAATCGACGGGGTTTACCATCTCGGTGGCGGCGAACCCGGGCGTGCAGGATATGGACCAGGAGGTGCGGCGGTTCGCGTTCAAGGTCGAGGCGGGCGCGGAGTTCGCGATTACCCAGCCAGTGTTCGACCTGCGCGTGCTGGAGGAGTTTCTGCGGCGCATTGAAGGCTTCCGGATCCCGGTGATCGCGGGGATATGGCCGCTGACGAGTTTGCGCAATGCGGAGTTCATGAAAAACGATCTGCGGGTAAGCATGCCGGAGGACATCATGGCGCGGATGGCGGGGGCTGCCTCTCCGGAGGCGGGACGGATCGAAGGCGTGAAGATCGCCCAGGAGATGTTGGCTGAGGCGAAACCGATGGTGCAAGGCGTGCAGGTGAGTGCGCCTTTCGGGAGATACAGCGTCGCCGCCGACGTGCTTGGCCTGGCGGAGGTGGGAGTCGCATAATGGCTACCTTTGAGGAGCAGTTGACGGCGCTGGAGACGGTGGTGGAGCGGCTGGAGCGGGGGGAGCTTTCGCTCGATGAATCGGTGCGCCTGTTTGAAGAGGGCGTGCGGCTTTCGAATGCCTGCAAGAAGCAACTGGAGGAGGCGGAGGGAAGGATTCAGGTGCTGGTGGAGCAGGGGAATGGGCAGATGAGGGTGGTAGCGCTCGAGGTAGAGGAGAGCGTTGGGGAAGGTTTCGTTGATGAGGATGAGGACGAAGAGTAGAATTTAGTACATGGACACTTTGATCGGTTCAGAGAATTTCAACATCCAGAAGTTCGCAGAAAGCCTCGTGAAGGCTGGACGTGAAGGCGTTAAGTGGGAACGCAGGAAGCTTGAATGGATTCTTGAAGAAGAGAAGAACCAGGAGAAGGCGAAGAGCGAAGCTGCTTGAGTCATCCTGTCCTCACCATACTTGCGGGTTCCAATGGGATCGGCAAGAGCACACTTACCTCCTCCGCACGCGAAAAGTTTCGAACGTGTGCAGGCTCGGGTTAAGAAGGGTGGACATAATGTGCCGGAAGAAGACCAGAGGCGGCGGTACCCTCGCACGTTAGCAAATATGAAGCAGCTTCTGCCTGACGCCGATTTCGCAGTCATCCTGGATTGCCGCACCCGCCGACATGGAAGAACAAGAGAGAGGTGTGTGCTGAAACTTTGCGGTTCCTTATCACTGGGTTATAGATCAGCGATCCCGGCTGGTGACGAACCCCGGCACCCATAATAAGGCTCGTTTGGCGTCCGTGTCGGGCAGGTCGGCGATGGTGAGGCGGGCGGCTTCGGCGTAAGCGCAGGCGGTGTCCATGGCGTAGTCGAGGGAGCCGTGGCGCTGCAGGATCTCTAAAATTTGCGGGTGGGAGACGCGGGTGAAGCTGCGGTCGGCGAGCACCGTGCGGATGGCTTCGCGGTCGGCTCCGGTTCCGCGCTCGAGCGCATGAATGACGGCGAGAGTGGCCTTGCCTTCGCGCAGGTCCGAAGCTACGGGCTTGCCGATAACGTCTTCAGCGGCGGTAAGGTCGAGCACATCGTCCACGATCTGGAAGGCGAGGCCGAGGTTGCGTCCGTATTCGCCGAGTTGCGCCTGGAGTTCGGCTGAATCCCGCTCGCCGAAGCCCTGCGGTCTGCTGATGGCCGCGCCAAGCTGCATCGACACCTTGAACAGGCACGCGGTCTTGCGGAAGATCAGGTCGAAGTACTCCTCTTCGTTGATCAGGTGCCCGAGCTTCTGAATCTGCAGCAACTCGCCTTCGACCATCTGCTGGGTCAGCGAGATGAGCAGTTCGAGCACGCGGAAGTTGCGTTCTTCGAGCGCGGAGCTGAAGGACTGCATGTAGAGCCAGTCGCCCGCGAGCACGCACTTCGCATTGCCCCAGGTGGTGTTCGACGAGGGCCGTCCGCGGCGGGTGTCGGCCTCGTCGATGATGTCGTCGTGGACCAGCGTGGCGGTGTGCAGCATCTCGACCACCGCGCCGAGGCGGATGCGGCTCTGGCTGGCGCAGCCCAGGGCCTTGGCGGAGAGCAGCAGCAGCAGGGGACGGATGCGTTTGCCTCCACCGGAGATGAGGTACTGCGCGATGTCGGTGATGACCTCGACCTTCGAAGCGGACTGCCGGGCGAACTCCTGCTCGATGGCGGCCAGGTCGTCACGAAGGAGGTCAAAGACCTCGGCTGCAGTCGCGATGGAGATCGTGCTCACTTATTAGTCAGAGTATCAGGATGCAAATGCAGCTTCAGAGTTGGCTGAAAAATAGGGTGAAGAATGTTGATCTGAGCCAAGGAAGCGTGGAAACGGCAGCGGGACGCACGATCGCTGCTGTCTCTGAAACCAGCGATCCGTCAGTTGGAACGGAAGTTGGTGAACTGTAGTTCGACGCCGATGTCCTTGCCGCGCAGCAGGGTCATCACCTCCTGCAGGACGTCGCGGTCTTTGCTGACGACGCGCACCGTGTCGCCCTGAATGCTGGCCTGGGCCTTCTTCTTCGAATCCTTGATGGCCGCGACGATGATCTTTGCCTTCTCCGACGGAATGCCCTGCACCAGCTTGATCTTCTGGCGGACGCTCGAGTTCGCCGCCGGCTCGACCTTCTCGAACTCGAGGTTCTTCAGCGAGACGCCGCGCTTGACGAGCTTTTGCGAGAGGATCTCGATGACGGCCTTCAGGGTATAGTCGCTCTGCGAGGCGAGCTGGATGGTGTCGGTGCCTTCGAGCTCGATCTTCGACTTCGAGTCCTTGAGGTCGAAGCGGGCGTTAACCTCTTTGGTCGCCTGGTCGATGGCGTTCTTTACTTCCTGAAGCTCTACTTTGCTGACGACGTCGAAGCTGTTATCGGATGCCATGTGTTTTTCCTTGTGTTGCTGGGTCGCTCTTTATTATGTCAGCGAGTGACGCAGCTTTCAATTACCCACATCTTTGACTTTTGCAAAGTAATAGCAAGAGAGGTACGGCCTCAGGGTAGAGACTATGCAGAGGGGCGAAGAGTTGCTGATCTGTCAATATGGGGAAACAACTCGGCAAGAAGGCAATTGGGCAGGGCCAGTCAGAGCGTGCTCAGGAGAGATGGATCGAGCAGGAGCTTGCCGGGTGCGAGTTCGAGGACGAACGGCTCACGAAGCGGTTCGAGAAGCTATTTCGACAGTTATCGAGTGGCATTGGACAGAGCATTCCGTGGGCCTGCCAGGATTGGAGCAACACCAAGGCCGCTTATCGTTTCTTCGCCAATGAGCGGGTGAGCGAGTCGGCGATTCTGGGTGGTCATTTTCGTACGACGGAGAAGCGGTTGATGAGCGGAGTATGGCCTATCCTGATGCTTCACGACACGACCGAGTTGAGCTTTCATCGCAAAGATGTCGCCGCCGTCGGCATGACGACCCGGGTACCCCAAAGGAAATTAGACGGCAAGCCTCAACATTACGATGTGTGCGGGATACTGATGCACTCCAGTCTGGCTGTCACACTTGACGGTCTTCCACTCGGTCTGACGGCCATCAAGTTCTGGAGCCGGGACAAGTTTTATGGCTGCAACCAAATGAAAAAGCGGATCAATCCGACACGCATCCCCATTGAGGAGAAGGAAAGCTATCGCTGGCTGGAGAATGTACGGCAATCGACTGCTCTGCTCGAAGAGCCGCAGCGCTGCGTACACATCGGAGATCGGGAAAGCGATATTTACGAACTCTTCTGCACAGCCCAGGCAATCGGAACACATTTCCTGCTTCGGACCTGCGTGGATCGACTTGCGGGAGACGGTAAGCACACCGTTGCCACAGAGATGGCCGAGGTCCGAGTGCAAGGCCTGCATCGCATCCAGGTCCGGGATCGAAACGGCGATCCTTCAGAAGCCGTTCTTGAAATACGCTATCGCCGCATCCGCGTACTTCCGCCCATCAACAAAAGCAAGCAATACCCGGAGCTGCGGCTCACCGTCATCCATGCTCAGGAACGCAGCTCTCCGAAGGGGCGTGACAGGGTGGACTGGAAGTTGATTACAGACCTGCCGGTTACATCGCGCAAGGAAGCCATCGAAAAATTGCACTGGTATTCCTTGCGGTGGAAGATCGAAATGTTCCATAAGATTCTGAAGTCAGGCTGCAAGGCCGAAACCGCGAAGCTGCGCACAGCCAACCGTCTGACAAACCTGATCTCGGTGCTTGCAATCCTGAGCTGGCGCATCTTCTGGACGACCATGATGAACCGTGCCGCACCCAATGCTGCTCCTGAAGTGGCGTTCACCCCCTTGGAGATTAAACTGCTGGACCAACTCATGGCTGACAAGCAGGATGCTGACATGCGCAGTAGATCCCTCTCTACCTACCTTACAAAGCTTGCCAGACTAGGCGGCTATCTCGCCCGTTCCAGTGATCCGCCTCCAGGTAACATGCTCATCTGGAGAGGACTCTCCCGCCTCACCGATATCCATCTCGGCTTTCTTCTAGCCACTCACGATGTGGGTAATTGAAAGCACGGGAGTACCGTCTGGACGGTGCCCTTCCGCTTAGGCATTCTCTCTTAAGGAGCAGTGTGAGTTGTTGCTTTGAGGGGGATGGATGGAAGCCGAAGGACCGGTCGTGCGAAGACGCAGGGAACGTCAGTTCAGGTCGACTGAGGAGAAGCGGCTGATCGTGGAAGCGACGCGCAGAGCCGGCGTATCGGTGGCGGCCGTCGCTCAGGCTCATGGAGTGAACGCCAACCAGGTGTTCTACTGGCGCAAGCTGTACGACGCAGGGCAGCTTGCGTGCAAGCCTTTGCTTCCGCCTGACATCGAAGCAACTCGCGTGTGCTTGCTGCCGGTCACCGTTGATGCCGAGGAGCAGCATGGACTCGTTCGAGAGGGCGAGGCAGACCGGCGTCCATGCAGCTGTTCTTCTGAAGCTTCGATCGAGCTGACGTTGACGCGGGGGAAGGTGCGCCTTTTGGGTGCGGTGGATGCCGGAACACTTCGTACGGTTTTGGGATGTCTGCTGGCATGATTTCTCCTCCGGCCAACACACAGATCTGGATTGCAGCGGGCGTGACCGACATGCGGCGCGGCTTCACCGGGCTCAGCGCCTTGGTGCAGACGCTCTGGAACAGGCTCCGCTCTCCGGTCACGTGTTTGCGTTTCGTGGCCGGCGCGGCGATCTGATCAAGCTGCTTTGGTTCGACGGGGATGGTCTTTGTCTGTTTTCGAAGAAGCTCGAGCGGGGACGATTTGTATGGCCACAGGCCGACACTGGTAAGGTGTCTCTGACCCGTGCGCAGCTCTCGATGTTGCTCGAAGGTATCGATTGGCGAAGACCGGATCGGACCTGGCAACCGGCGATGACTGTCTAAGTTTATGTGTGCGATTCTCCAGCATTCACGCACCTTTGTGCATTTGCTGGGTCCCGGAACATGACATACTACAGGCATGCGAGAGATGCCTTTTCTGCTGCCGGATCTAGAGGTTCTTGATCCCGCAGCGCTGAAGGCGATGATCTGTTTGCAGCACGCCGAGCTGCTCTCGCACAGGAGCCAGATCGAACGGCTGGAGTTGCTGATCGCGAAGCTGCGACGCATGCAGTTCGGACGGAGCTCGGAGAAGGTGGAACGGCAGATCGAACAGCTTGAGTTGAAGCTGGAAGAGCTCGAAGCCAACCAGGCCGAACTTGCACCGCAACCGACACAGACTGCAACCGCAGATCGTAAGTCGACGCCCAGGAAGAGACGTGTTCTACCCGAACATCTGCCGCGCGAAGTGCATGAGCACCGACCTCAAGAAGAGAGCTGCTCGGTCTGCAAGGGCAAGCTGAAGAAGCTTGGCGAAGATGTCTCCGAGATGCTGGAGTACGTGCCCGCCAGCTTCAAGGTCATTCGCCATGTCCGGCCTCGGATGTGTTGCACAGGATGCGACCGTATCGTGCAGGCGCCGGCACCTTCACGGCCCATCGATCGCGGTATGGCCGGACCCGGCCTGCTCGCTCACGTCCTCACGGCCAAGTTCTGCGATCACCTGCCGCTCTATCGCCAGTCGGCGATCTATGCCCGGGAAGGCGTCGAACTGGATCGTTCCACCCTGGCTAGATGGGTCGGAGAGAGCAGCTCGTTGCTTGCTCCGCTGGTCGAAGCCTTGCGTCGCCATGTGATGTCGGCCAGCAAGCTCCACGGGGATGACACGCCGGTTCCCGTACTCGCGCCCGGCACCGGCAAGACCAGGACGGGACGGCTCTGGACCTATGTGCGCGACAACCGTCCCTCCGGTTCGCTCGAACCTCCGGCGGCCTGGTTTACCTACTCGCCGGATCGCAAGGGAGAGCATCCTCAGCGTCATCTTGCAGGCTTCCGCGGAGTTCTCCAGGCCGATGCTTACGCCGGCTTCAACAAGCTCTATGAAGACGGAGCGATCCAGCAGGCACCCTGCATGGCCCACATCCGGCGCAAGTTCTATGACCTGATGGAAGCGCACCAGTCGCCCATCGCCACCGAAGCCATCGAGCGGATCGGACGGCTCTACGCGATCGAGAAGGAGATCCGGGGCCGAGCTCCGGACCAACGCCGAAGCGCACGCCAGGCCCGAGCCCGGCCTCTGCTCGACTCTATGCACCTCTGGCTCCAGATATCGCTCGCCCTGCTCTCGCGGAAGTCCGAAACGGCGGCCGCGATCCACTACGCCCTCACACTCTGGCCTGCGATGGTGCGCTACGTGGACGATGGCCGCATCGAGATCGATAACTCGGCCGCCGAGCGGTCGCTGCGCGGCGTGGCCGTTGGCCGCCGTAACTATCTCTTCGCCGGTTCCGACCGCGGAGGTGAACGCGCCGCTGTCTTCTACACGCTGATCGAGTCAGCCAAGCTCAACGAACTCGATCCCGAAGCCTACCTGCGCCATCTGCTAACGCACATCGCCGAACATCCCATCCGCCGCATCGAGGAGCTCTTGCCTTGGAACTTCGCCCGAAGTCTCGAACTCGTAAATCACCCCGCAGCCTGAAGCAGAGTCCTGAACCAGCCAGCGTCAGCGACCCGGTCGCGGATCTCCTGCCTAATCTCGCCGGCTTTATCGAGGATGGCGAAATCACCCTCGGCATCGTTGACCCCGTCGGCTGCGTAGCCACCGCGGCAGACGAACATGCCTCCATCGCGATGCTCGTCCGCCGCAAGAACGAGACGCTCACAGAGCTGCTTACCCGTCTTGACTATGCCATCGGACTTGCCCTCACCGAAGACATCTTCACCGACGAAGTCAACCAGCGCCCCAAAGGCAAATAGCAGGTCCAACCTATCTTCAACAAACAGTCAAGACGGCCAAAACGCCACGCTTACCGTACTACCCAATCATGAGGCGTACCGCTTAATCGCTGTTACAGCTTGCGTGTACACGTCCATCGTCACTGTGATATTGGCGTGCCGGCGTGTTTCCTGGATCGTCTTAACGTCCTTCCGGTTGGCCTTCATTAGAGCGCCGAGGCTGTGCCGTAACAGCTGGATAAGTGATCTTCAACCGGCCCCTCAAGACCGGTTTGAGGTAGAACCGGTAAATAGAAGTCGGCCAGTACGGCTGCCTCCCCTCGTCGCAGGACTGGCGAATACCCAATCCCCCGGCTAGTTGTAGGCGCAACGTGCGCGCTATGCGAACAAAATCTGCGCCACTTCGGCTCCGATGAGACCGATTTTTCGAAGCCTCCGTCGTGCAGCGCTCAATCCGCTGCTTGATCACATCTTGGGCCACGCGCAGTTCAAGAGTCTCGAAATCTACATCTTCCCATTTCAAGCCGGGAATCTCACCGACTTGGCGGTGGGTAGTAGCCCCTAGCAACACAGCCGTCTTCGGAAGATCAACCAGCTTCTCCAAAAGAGCTTGATCTGCTCCGGCGAACGGATCGTTGGGATTCGGGAATGCTCCGCGCTATGACGGGACATGGCAAATCGGATTGGTGCTTATCGTCCTGATTCTTGGCGCAGTTTCAACTGTCATTGCCGCCTAAAATGGAATCTGGCTCTGTGCGAAGGCCGCCGCTCCGATCAATGCACACTGCTCGTTCATCACCACTTGAACGGGAATTTGCTCAACGAGTCCAGAAAGTCGTCCCTTACTTCGGAAAGCGCGCATAAAAGAACCTTTACTCAGAGTCCCTAATATTTTGGGAGTGATACCGCCTCCGAGATAGACTCCTCCGAGGGCGAGCGCCTTCAAAGCCAAATTTCCAGCTTCTGCCCCGTATGCCGCCAAAAACATCTCCATTGTCTCAATGCAAAGTACGCTTGTCCCGTTCTCCGCACATGAGCTTATAACGGCGTTGGGATCTTCCGATTGCATTCTTTCGCGTAGCCATGCGGGTTCATCCATTTCTTCCACGTCGCGCAGATAGCCGTAGATATTGCGAATGCCTATTCCTGAAACTACCCGCTCTACACTGACGTGTTCCTTGAAGGTTTGGCGTAGATGAACCAATAGCGCTATTTCTCGGTCGTTGTTGGGAGCGAAATCAGAATGACCACCTTCAGAGGGGACCGGCAGGTAGCCGCCGGTTCCCTGGTGAACTAAGAGAGCCTCGCCGAGGCCAGTGCCTGCCGCGATCAACGCGCGATTGCCAATGGCAGATTCATTTCCAGGACTCAACTGGTGAATGCAATCAGAGGTTAACTCTTTGATCCCGTGAGCATTTGCTTCCAGATCATTGAGCAAATAGGCACTCCTTATTTCAAACGTCTGCGCTACCTCATTGACATCAACAGTCCACGGCAGGTTTGTCAAAAGAGCCCGGCCGCCTTGAGCAGGCCCGGGACATCCCAGGCATATGGCGTTTATTGCTGTGTGCTCGATTCGATATGTCTCAATGAAATGCGATATGACCTCAACTAAACTTGAAAACTCATGGGCTCTGTACTTGTGATCGCAGACAGATTGAAGTCTGCTGCCCTCTGTACGGTAAAGGCCTAAGTGTATTTTTGTCCCACCTACGTCACCAGCAAGAATCACAGAAGCCTCCAGATGAAAGTTGATAGTGAGCCATAACAGGTTCATATGGGTGTGGGTGTAAAAACTACGGGTGGCTTCGAATCCGGCAGGTTGTCTGCTTCGCGAGCTGTTACCCAAGCGGATGAGCAAAAGGATCATGGTTCTGTAACTCAGGACGCGGAATATCCCATCCCCCCTCCGGTTGAAGGAGTTCGTCTACTATCGCCGGGCCCCATGTATCAGGCTCATAGTCGTATACCGGCGTGACTGACTTCAACACCGGATCGACGATACGCCATGCCTCTTCGACGTAATCCTGGCGGGCGAAGAGTGTCGAATCGCCAGCGATCGCATCGGTAAGCACGCGTTCATAGGCCTCCATCTCCTCTGGCTGTGGATGATGGCTAGCGACAAGCTCTACTGCCTTGCGCTCTCCTGGCTTTTCTGGAGACGCGATCGAAACGGACAGGGCAATTGACATCTCTGGACTGATGCGAAACCTAATATAGTTTTGCGGAAGGGTCAGGTTCTCTACGTTCGTGGTCGGAGGTCTTCGAAGGCGGGCGATTACCTGAGTGCACGTTACAGGAAGGTTTTTTCCCGCACGAATATAGAATGGCACTCCCTTCCAACGCCACGAGTTGATTCCAAGAACGAGCGCCGCGAACGTCTCTGTCGTCGAGTTTGAAGCGACGCCTTCCTCTTCGAGATACCCACGAAACCTTCCGCGAACCAAGTTGCTTGGTTTTAGGGACGTAATCGCTTTCAGTACCTTCACCTTTTCATCACGAAGCGGCTCACTCTCATCTACAACAGAAGGCTCCATTGCCAGATTGCACAGTAATTGGAAGATATGGTTTTGGATGACATCTCGAATGGTGCCTGTTTGATCGTAAAAAGATCCTCTACCTCGCACCCCAAAATCCTCAGCCATCGTGATCTGGATACTTTCGACATGGTGACGATTCCACAGCGGCTCGAGGAATGAGTTGGCGAAACGAAAAGAGACCATATCTTTGACAGGACCTTTCGCAAGGTAGTGGTCGATACGGAATATGGACGACTCAGGAAAGCCTGACAGCAGAATACGATTGAGTTTTTGCGCCGACACCAAATCGTCGCCAAACGGCTTCTCCACGATCACGCGAGCTGCATCAGCGCACCCCGACTTCTCCAGTTGCTCTACCACCACCCCGAACAAGGAGGGTGGAATTGCGAGATAATGGGCGGGGTGCTTTGCAGGGCCAAGTGCGCTTCTTACTGCACGAAATGTGTCAGCATTTGCGTAGTCTCCGTCGACATATTGCAGCAGCGAGCTCAGTTTCTCCCATGCTAGAGGATCGACTCCGCCGTGCTGTTCAATACTATCTTTTGCCCGCGCTCTGAATTGGTCGAGGTTCCATCCGGCCCTCGCAACACCGATCACGGGGATATTGAGAGAACCACGCTTTACCATAGCTTGCAGCGATGGAAAGATCTTCTTGTAGGCGAGATCTCCCGTTGCGCCAAAGAATACGAGTGCGTCCGAATGCTTGTTGTTCATTGTAGCGCTCCCAATTGCTTCCTTACTTGACAGGTTTCTCACGATGGCCGCCAAACTCATAGCGCATCGCCGAGAGAAGCTTGTTGGAGAAATCCGCATCGCCTCTCGAACTGAATCGCTCATAGAGAGCTGTCGTTAGAACAGGGGTCGGAACTCCTTCGTCGACTCCGGCCCTGATCGTCCAGCGTCCCTCTCCTGAATCGGAGACTCGTCCCCCAAACTCGGCTAGACGCGGATCTCCCACTAGTGCTGCAGCCGTAAGATCCAGGAGCCAAGAGGCAATGACGCTTCCTCGCCGCCATACTTCGGTGATCTCAGGAAGATTGAAGTCATATTGGTAGAGTTCAGGATTGCGCAGAGGCGTTGTTTCAGCGTCGATTTCCGCTTTTTGATTCCCGATACCGGCCCCGTTTAATACCGCAAGGCCCTCGGCGTACGCCGCCATCATGCCGTATTCGATGCCATTGTGTACCATCTTTACAAAGTGGCCTGCACCGCTAGGACCGCAGTGAAGGTAACCCTTTTCGGCTGTGCCATGGCCACTTTGCCGCCCAGGTGTATGAGGAACATCGCCTACACCTGGTGCGATCGCTTCTAAAATCGGGTCCAGATGCTTAACGGTCGCATCAGGACCTCCCACCATCATGCAATACCCTCTCTCCAGTCCCCAGACACCGCCACTTGTTCCAACATCGATGTACTGAACACCTTTATCGATCAATTCCTTGGAGCGACGAATATCATCGACGTAATAAGAATTACCTCCGTCGATCAAAATATCGCCTGAATCGAGATAGGGAACAATCTTCGCTATGGTTGCGTCGACATAACCAGCTGGAATCATCAGCCAAATGGCTCGGGGCCGGCTAAGAGTATTCACGAGAACCTCAATCGAGGAAGCCCCTGTCACGTTATCGACTTTAGCAAGTTCACTTACAGCCTCGGTCGAAACATCATAGACTGCGGCTGTGTGTCCTGCTGCTGCCAGTCGTCGCACCATATTGGCGCCCATCCTACCCAAACCAATCATGCCAAGCTGCATAGAATCCTCCATAAACTTCGTTTGTTTAGTGGATGCGAGATCATCACCTAACGTCCCGCACAATAGACACGCATAGTTCAGCGACGTTGTTTATGCCGCTGGATAAGATTGTGAGTTGAGGAATCATGGACGGTTTCATTGTCAGTTTGAAGTTCGCCAATGATGCGTTGGGCCAGCACTTTACCGAGCTCAACACCCCACTGATCGAAGGAATCGATACCCCAAAGAGCGCCCTGAGTAAAAACCGAATGCTCATAAAGGGCAATTAGTTTGCCAAGAATCGCGGGCGTTAACTGATCTGCGAGAATCGTGTTGGATGGACGATTTCCTTCGAATACCCGATGGGGCACAAGCCAGTCGGGCGTACCTTCGACCTTCACCTCGTCAGCGGTTTTGCCAAATGCGAGCGCTTCCGCCTGTGCAAACATGTTTGCGAGTAGCATGTCATGCTGCTGGCCAGCTGGATTGAGGGTTCTATGGAACCCGATAAAGTCGCATGGAATCAATCTCGTCCCCTGGTGAATCAATTGATAAAACGAATGCTGCCCATTGGTTCCTGGTTCACCCCAATAGATTGGCCCGGTTTGCGTCAAGACTTCGACGCCCTCTAGAGTGACGTGTTTTCCGTTGCTTTCCATCGTCAACTGCTGCAGATAGGCGGGAAAGCGTTTGAGATATTGCTCATATGGCAGAACCGCGACGGTTTGCGCGCCAAAATATTCACTGTGCCAGACCGTCAGCAGCCCAAGTATGACGGGGAGATTGCTATCAAAAGGTGCAGTACGAAAGTGCTCGTCCATCTCGTGAAAGCCGTCTAACATAGCACGAAAATTTGCCGGACCGATGGCGACCATAATCGACAGACCAATTGCGGAGTCCATGGAGTAGCGACCACCGACCCAATCCCAGAATTCGAACATATTGGCCGTATCGATTCCAAAATTCGCTACTTCCTTTCTGTTCGTGGAAATGGCAACGAAGTGTTTGGAGACTGAGCTTTCGTCGTCTCCAAATGCGGAGACCAGCCATGCCCTGGCAGCGCGGGCATTGGTCATGGTTTCCAATGTAGTGAAGGTCTTAGATGCCACCAAGAAGAGCGTCTCTTCGGCGTCAAGATCGCGGAGGACTTCGGCCAGGTCCGTACCATCGACATTAGATACAAACCGGAATGTAAGATCACGTTGGCTGTAGTACCTCAACGCTTCATAGGCCATGACCGGGCCAAGGTCAGACCCGCCAATACCGATATTGACTATATTGCGGATTCTCTTGCCGGTATGCCCGACCCACGATCCCATCCGGACGTGGTCCGCAAAACGGGCCATTTGGTCGAGGACAGCATGCACCTCCGGCACGACATCTTTGCCATCAACCCAAATCGATCTAGACGCCGGCGCTCGAAGAGCTACATGCAAAACGGCCCTGTTCTCTGTGGTATTGATCTTCTCCCCGCGGAACATCGCGTCGATGCGATCAGCCAGGCCTGAAGCTTCAGCAAGCCGAAGAAGCAGTTGTAGGGTCTCCTCTGTAATGCGATTCTTGGAAAAATCGAAGAAGATACCAGCCGCCTCCACAGAAAATCGATCCCCCCGTCCTGGATCGTCAGCAAAAAGCTGGCGTAGGTGTACGCCTTTTAGCTGTTCAGCATGTGTTTTGAGATCTCTCCACGTTCCACGATCCTTAGTTTGCTTTTGCTTGTTCATGTGCTCATTCCTCCAAACCATCCGTTTGCATATAGGTTAGGCAAGCTACTTCTACTGGGGCGGGCGGAGTCAACAATGAGCAGACTTCATCTGGACAAGTTTTCTCGCGTGATCAACAATGTTCTGTACGTTGATTCCATATTTCTCCATGACAATGGGTCCCGGCGCCGAAGCGCCGAAACGATCCACACCGATGACCTTCCCCTTACTCCCCACATACTTCCACCATCCCATTGTGGCTCCTGCCTCGACAGCTAACTTGGGCAATTCGTCTCGGAGGAGCGACTCCTTGTAGGATTCGCCTTGCTCTTCGAAAATGCGGAAGCTGGGCATAGATACAACTCGCGCTGTGATCCCTTCCGTATTGAGCTGTCGTGCAGCTTCCATAATGAGGCTGACCTCCGCACCGGTGGCGATCAGAATGACATCATCACTGCTGCTGGCCTCGAGAGCGTACGCGCCAAACGAAACACACTCCGCCACGCCGTAACACTCGGGATCGAGAACAGGAAGATCTTGCCGAGATAAGGCCATGAAGCTAGCCCCCTTCCGCTCCAAGGCAAGTTTCCAGCACGCCGCCGTTTCGTTCGCGTCTGCCGGTCGAAAATCAGTTAGGTCAGGAATGGCTCGGAGACTCATTAGGTGCTCTACGGGCTGATGTGTGGGGCCGTCTGCACCCAGCGCAATAGAATCATGGGTAAACATAAATAGCGAGTGCAAGCCCATTAGGGCAGCCATGCGAATGGCTGAGCGGCAATAATCCGAGAACATAAAAAAGGTCGACCCAAATGGGATAAGGCCACCGTGAGCAGCCATTCCATTCACCATGGCGCACATCCCAAACTCTCGAACTCCAAAGAAGACGTTCCGGGCAGTGGGATCGACATGAAAACTACGTTTGTCCCTAAAGATAGTCTTTGTCGAAGAGGTGAGGTCTGCCGCCCCTCCAAACAATTCCGGAATGATCCCTTCAATCGCTTGCATGACTTGCTGACTCGCATTGCGCGTGGCGATGGATGTGCCGGCCGGGAAAAGTGGCAACGCTGTATTCCACTCCTTAGGCAACAGCCGACTAGAGCACCGCTCTAACTGGAGGGCGAGTTGAGGATAGGCGAGCTTGTACTCTTCAAATCTTTTCAGCCAATCGAGGCGGAGACTGCCTCCCCGGGACTTGACGGTATTCCAGTGAGTTCGCGCCTCGGCGGGTACGTAAAATGAAGAAGTCTCTGACCAATTGAGATTACGTTTTGTAGCTTTGACATTTTCGCTGCCCATCGCTTCGCCATGAACTTTATTGGTGCCAGCCAACGGACTTCCGTAGCCGATGACCGTTCGAACTCTGATGAGCGATGGTCGCTGTGTCTCCTGTCGAGCAGCTTCAATCGCCTTCTCGATGGATTGGGTGTCGTTTCCGTCCCCCACGCTTTGCACGTGCCAGTTATAAGCCTCAAAGCGCTTTGACACGTCCTCGGTGAACGAGAGATCCGTCGGGCCATCGAGCGAAACAAGATTGTCGTCGTATAGAACAATCAGCTTCCCTAGGCCAAGCGTTCCAGCGAGAGACGCGGCCTCATGGGAAATACCTTCCATCAAGTCGCCATCGCCGCATAGAACGTAAGTGTAGTGATCAATGATGGCATGATGGTCGCGATTGTAAGTCGCTGCGAGGTGTCTCTCTGCCACTGCAAATCCAACCGCCATCGCAAAGCCCTGCCCAAGTGGTCCTGTGGTTACTTCGACTCCAGGCGTCTGGCGGTATTCCGGATGGCCGGGTGTAATCGATCCCCATTGCCTGAACTGTTGCAAGTCCTCGATCGAGACCTTGTAGCCCGAGAGGTGCAGAGCCCCGTAGAGCAGCATGGAGGCATGACCGTTGGAAAGCACGAAGCGATCACGATCGATCCATTGAGGGTCGGCCGGATCATGGTTCATAATTCTCTGGAAAAGCAGGTATGCAACTGGAGCGCAGCCTAGAGGAGCGCCTGGATGTCCATTCTTCGCTTGCTCGACTCCGTCAACAGCGAGAAACCTTAACGTATTGATACAGAGCTGATCGAGTTGCGCCTTCTCGTTCAATATTTCTTGTTCCATCATCCACACTTCCTTCCAATGAACTGTCCCCGCCTACACCGCGACACACCCCAAGAGGCAACCTCACGGTTTGCAGACGTTTGTTTCTTCGTCGGTTTAGAGCAAGAATCTAGAGCGAAGTTACAGACAAGAACCAATGCTGAACTGCAAGTTGGTCTTTTTTTCTCACGGAGGACCTTGAACCGGTAGAGCAGAGACCCTCGTCACGAAGCTGCTGATTCCTCGTGGTTGACAGGCACGCGCAGGCCCGGCGATACCGACCTCGTCCGAGACCGCATTTTAGAGTTACCCCAGGGCCATTTGGACAGGTTGTAATCACTTCCCAGGGAATCCACTTGAAGGGTAGGGATTGGTTTTCACAGACGGCTCATCGTCATCTCAAGGGAAGGGCGGCACCTGTGGCTCCCCGACGTCAGCAAGAGATATAGTGCAGGCCGCAGAATTAGCCGAGGCGCGGCCCGCTGCACTGGTGGCACGCAACCCGGTTGATTCCGCTAGCAGCATCGAGCAGAGAGACCTGCGGGACCTCAGTGATGCTCGTTGGACTCGAGCACCACTTGGCTATCGGCAAGAGCTAAGCCAACTCGCGAAGGCGTGCACTTAGCAAGTGTTCCAATTGTTCAAGAGCTTTTGTAAAGCTATCGATACCGTCACGCAGGTTTTCATTAGCCATGCGATCTTCAAGATGCATTTTGTTGAACACGGCGTGATCCATAGGAATTTTCTGCGTGTCAAGTCCTCTAGCTATGACCGGATCCAGTCTGCGTGGCAAGTCGCCCTCAGTCGAGTCAAGTTCGGCAAGCAGCTTTGGCGCTATTGTGAGGAGATCGCATCCGGCGAGTTCCCTTATCTCTTCAATATTGCGAAAACTAGCACCCATCACCTGGGTTTCATAACCAAACTTTTTGTAGTAGTTGTAAATTCCAGCCACTGACTGGAGACCGGGATCATCGGCACCCGCATAGTTTTTTCCAGTATTCTTCTTATACCAATCAAGAATACGGCCAACAAAAGGCGAGACTAAGGTAACCTTAGCCTCTGCGCACGCGACTGCTTGGTGCAACCCGAATAGCAGCGTTAGATTGCAATGAATTCCCTCACGTTCAAGAATCTCGGCGGCTTTGATGCCTTCCCATGTAGACGCGATCTTTATTAGAACGCGCTCTCTGCCTACGTTCGCTCGGTCATATTGCGCGATGATATCGCGGGCAGTCTCGATTGTTCCTTGTGTGTCGTAGCTCAGGCGAGCGTCGACTTCCGTCGATACGCGACCGGGGACTATCTGCAATATCTTAAGCCCGAAGGCGACGGCGAGCGATTTGAATGCACGTTTAGTAATCTCTTGCTCCGAAGCGCTGATGCCCGCATCTTTTTTCGCTTCAATCAGAACGTTATCGACAATGGATCGATAGGCCGGCATCGCAGCGGCTGCTGCTATGAGTGAGGGATTGGTGGTCGCATCCCGCGGTTTGAATTGCTCAATTGAGGCGATGTCACCGGTATCTGAGACGACAGTGGTATACGTGCGAAGCTTTTCAAGTAAAGTTGCCATTTGCTGATCTCCTCACTGCTCGTGCAGTGTACAGGTGGAATGAAGGCTCACAGGTTGGAGCGTTCAACCGCGTTGAGGTTACAGACAATGGTGCGATATCAACCCATTTATTATGACTAGCAAAGATGATGTATCCGACAATCGTTTTTCGACTCTCATTGCCAGGAAGATTGCATCCGGATGCCGGAATAGAGGAATCGCATACCTATCTCCAGATGGCCAAAGTGGGTCGTAGTTCGATGTTCAAGTGTTTCTGATTGGGATTTCTTAAACGACTGTTAGTGGTTTGAAAGGGTAGTTAATTGATGAAACTTACACCGGGAAAAGTCGCAGGACTAAAGGCCGTCTCAGATGAGCGCGGAGTGATTGCGGCAGCAGCAATCGATCAACGGGGATCCCTTCTTCAGTCCCTTACGAAGGAAAAAGGGGCGGACACCGGACGCAACGATCTGGAAGAATTCAAGGTTCTTGTCACCAGAGTACTTACTCGCCACGCCTCCGCCATTCTATTGGATCCCGAATACGGCCTGCCTGCTGCTGCCGAGCGAAATGGAAGGGGGCTTCTGCTCGCCTATGAGAAGACTGGCTACGATGCGAAGACTACCGGTCGCCTTCCTGACCTGCTCGATCTATGGAGTGTTCGTCGCCTAAAAGAGGTTGGCGCAGATTGCGTCAAGATTTTGCTTTACTACTCGCCGTTTGAGAATCCCACCGTCAATAACTTCAAGCAGGCGTGGATCGAACGCATCGGCGACGAGTGTATTGCTCACGACATTCCTTTTTTTCTAGAATGCGTCGGCTACGACGTGAACGGTCCGGATGGGAAGCGCCTCGCCTATGCAGTAGAAAAGCCTAAGATTGTGTCCGGCTGTATGGCTGAGTTCAGTAAGGCAAGATATAGCGTTGATGTGTTGAAGGTCGAAGTTCCCGTTGAGATGTCGTTCGTAGAAGGGACTCGGGCATACAGAGGAGAGAAAGCATACACTCGCGCGGAAGCCTTGCAACATTTTCGGGACGCTGCCGACAAGACCGAGAAGCCGTTCATCTATCTCTCTGCTGGTGTTTCTAATCCCATTTTCGTCGAAACACTGGAGCTGGCCGCGGATTCTGGCGTTCCATTCAATGGGGTCTTATGTGGAAGAGCGAGTTGGCAAGATGGGATTGCGGTCTTTGCAAAGCAAGGTTCCAGTGCTTTCGAAGACTGGCTCAATACGACCGGTGTTGAAAATATCATGCACGTCAACGATGCTTTGAGACATGCTCACTCATGGTACGGGAAAGTCCAACTGTAAACCTTAGCTTGGCAGACTTGTAGGAGGTCGAATGGGCATGGGCACGGAATTGTGGCTGGTTCGCCATGGTGAAACGGAGTGGAGTCTGAGTGGAGCCCACACAAGTAGAACGGACATCCCATTAACCGAGTGCGGTCGACAGCAGGCCAGGAACTTACGTCTCGCATTGGATAACATCTTGTTTGACGTTGTGTTCGTAAGCCCCAGGTTGCGTGCTCGTGAGACATGCGCACTCGCTGGTTTCGAAGACCGCGCGATTGTAAAACCTGCACTGCGTGAATGGGATTACGGAGTTTACGAAGGGAGGAAGACGGCGGAGATCCAGACCCAAGTCCCGGAGTGGTCTGTTTGGACGAGCGAGATCCTTGGGGGGGAAGCCGTGAGCGATGTTGGCACGCGGGCGGACGGCCTCATCAGCTATTCATTAGGAGTTGCTTCAACAGGTAAAAAAGTAGTTCTATTCGGGCATGCACATATATTGCGAATTGTAGCTGCGCGGTGGGTTGGTCTTGATGCACAAGAAGCAAAACACCTCGCGCTTGGAACGGCAAGTGTCAGTGTGTTGGGTTGGGAGCGGGAGACTCGCGTCGTTCAGTCATGGAATCGTCAGAGCTAGCTCATGCTGTGGCAGGCCGATCACGCTGAAACGCACGATGCGCAAGCACAAATTTAAGTTACCGGCTAAACGCTGCAGCACATCGTCGTTTATTATTCGGTTAGCCGGATTTTAGGTGATTTGTACTTTGACGGTTGGCCGGTCAGCTCTATATTCCCCTTTAGCATGACAAGTGTTGCCAGGTTGCGAGTATCTGTCAACGTCATAATCCGCGTTTCGCTCGTCGGATACCAACACTCGCCGGTAAAGAAAGAGATAGACTCTCTCAACGAAAAGAACGTGCGTCAACACGACTGTATCCGCGATTCAGTTGGTCAAGAATACAACGCATCTCCGGCAGCCATTCGAGTCCAGCGGAGGATATCGCCATTGGAGGCCCACGCTAAGCTTGAGAAATGTCCAAATTCTGAAAGACTCTCACTTTAGAAAGGGTCGTGACAATCGACTTAGACGCAAACTCTTGTTTGAGGCTGCCCCATGAGAACTGCTAATACTGGAGAGCTCCTGAGCTCGTAAATTGTCCAGACCCTTGATGTTTGGTCATATGAAAGTGAGGCGCTAATCGGTTCCGAAGTAAAGCGCGAGCGCGATGAAGTCTTACTTTTACTGTCTCGGCCGTAATGGCAAGTAGATCGGCAGTTTCACGGATCGAAAAGCCTTTCTCTTCTCTGAGGTGAAACACCTCTCGATACTTCTGTGGAAGCGTTCCAATAGCGTCGTGGAGCAGAGTGCATGTCTCATTGCGGTCAAGAGCCTGGGCCGGATTATCTGTAGGATCGGCGAGCGTGAGACCCATATCACACACTGTAATATCGAGTGATTCCAGTCGCACCTTCGCATTCCGCCGCAGTCTGGACCTCGATTCGTTTAGCAAAATAGCGTATAGCCATGTGCTGAATCGGGAATCGCCTCTGAATCTGCTGAGACAGCAGAAAGCCCTCAGAAATGCTTCTTGTGTCGCATCTTCAGCATCGGCCTGATTTTTCAACATCCTTAAGGCGATTGCATAGGTACCCCGCACATAAGGACTGATGAGGTCCTTAAATTTATGCGGATCACCGTTGAGTATTGCGGAAATGGTTTCCAACTCCTCAGCCGAGGTCACCTTGTTGTGAGTACTGGCGAAGTCGTTCTGCGATTCCCTTTTCGTTCCCGTATCGCTGTAAGCGAACCCTGTTGCCTCTATCTGCTTCAATTGTCGATACCTCCTTTTGCACTACACTCCCGGATGGTAGGGACTCTGGCGTGCGTGGCTCAGTCGAGAGCGGCTAGGTGCCAGCAAGAGAATGATCCCGCCTTGGCTGGCCCCTATGGCCAGAGGGCCCTTCGGTATCGGGTTGCCGTGCTGGAAGCTAAAGCCACACGGTTACCTGATGATTCCTATCCTCGGTCAGATTAGCCACCCGAAGAACCTCGCTCGCTCCAGCTTGGAGCCCGTAATTTTCTATAGGTGGGAGAAGTGTTCGACCATTGATATGAGCTATTAACTGGGATAGGGCGGGGGCGGGATGAATGCAGAGCTACGATCAATAGCTCATGCTATTCCGCTGTGAGGCTGTCCAATGATTGTTTGATTTTCGAAGCTCAGCAGTTCCTGAAGTCCATTGTGAAGGGGCCGGGGATGCGCTTCTGTGTCTTCACCGAATGAGCGCACACTCGGAACGAATGGTTTGTGCCAATGTGCCCTTCACCGTTTTGCCGGAAGATCCCTAGTGTTCTTCAGAGGCCCGCGTACCAGTCATAGCCGAGCTTAGTCCAGTAGTCATCCGGCCTGGCGTTCGTGTAACAGATGAGGCCAATGCGTTTGATCTGCTTGTAGCCGTATTTCGTCGACATGTGGAGGCGCCGTGGAATTGGGTTAGCGGGGCGTCCATCATCTCGGTAACCAGGAGGGTCTGGGGATGGCGGCAGATGTGCATATCGTATCCGGTGTAATAGTCGCCATCAGGAGTTTCCATGTAGACGTAGCGAGGCTCTTTGCCGTCGATTCGGGATGGAGGATAGGCCTCAAGGAAGTCCGCCATAGGGACGCCCGCCCAATGAACTATCTCACTCCATCCTTCAATGCATTTGAATTGAGTGACGAACTCGTGACGCGGCAGGGCGAGAACCTGCTCCATCTTGAGCAACAGGCCGGGCGTTCCGGCGCGGAGGGTCGAGAAGCTCTCTCCAGTCTCCTCATGGCCTCGGGGTGGCCGGCCGGTTCGCGCTTCGTAGGCTTCCGCTTTAGGAACCACCTCCTCGGGTGCCATCTTTGCAGCCGTGAGCATCTTGGGATCGACCTTCGTATCGTGCCCTGCGCTCTGTCGACCCGCATGTTCTTTTCGGCCTTGCGCGGTTCGAGCCCGTCTCTATTGTGCATACGCCCCTTTGATTTGTGACTATAGAAAACTACAGGCCTGAGGTCGCGCCTCCCTTTCCCCAAAGTAGGCCAATGCCAGTCTGCGAGACACCTCTCTTCTGGCCGAGGTCCCACGGCTTCGACGTAAGCTTGGCGTTTTGCTTTCAATTACCCACATCTTTGACTTTTGCAAAGTAATAGCAAGAGAGGTACGGCCTCAGGGTAGAGACTATGCAGAGGGGCGAAGAGTTGCTGATCTGTCAATATGGGGAAACAACTCGGCAAGAAGGCAATTGGGCAGGGCCAGTCAGAGCGTGCTCAGGAGAGATGGATCGAGCAGGAGCTTGCCGGGTGCGAGTTCGAGGACGAACGGCTCACGAAGCGGTTCGAGAAGCTATTTCGACAGTTATCGAGTGGCATTGGACAGAGCATTCCGTGGGCCTGCCAGGATTGGAGCAACACCAAGGCCGCTTATCGTTTCTTCGCCAATGAGCGGGTGAGCGAGTCGGCGATTCTGGGTGGTCATTTTCGTACGACGGAGAAGCGGTTGATGAGCGGAGTATGGCCTATCCTGATGCTTCACGACACGACCGAGTTGAGCTTTCATCGCAAAGATGTCGCCGCCGTCGGCATGACGACCCGGGTACCCCAAAGGAAATTAGACGGCAAGCCTCAACATTACGATGTGTGCGGGATACTGATGCACTCCAGTCTGGCTGTCACACTTGACGGTCTTCCACTCGGTCTGACGGCCATCAAGTTCTGGAGCCGGGACAAGTTTTATGGCTGCAACCAAATGAAAAAGCGGATCAATCCGACACGCATCCCCATTGAGGAGAAGGAAAGCTATCGCTGGCTGGAGAATGTACGGCAATCGACTGCTCTGCTCGAAGAGCCGCAGCGCTGCGTACACATCGGAGATCGGGAAAGCGATATTTACGAACTCTTCTGCACAGCCCAGGCAATCGGAACACATTTCCTGCTTCGGACCTGCGTGGATCGACTTGCGGGAGACGGTAAGCACACCGTTGCCACAGAGATGGCCGAGGTCCGAGTGCAAGGCCTGCATCGCATCCAGGTCCGGGATCGAAACGGCGATCCTTCAGAAGCCGTTCTTGAAATACGCTATCGCCGCATCCGCGTACTTCCGCCCATCAACAAAAGCAAGCAATACCCGGAGCTGCGGCTCACCGTCATCCATGCTCAGGAACGCAGCTCTCCGAAGGGGCGTGACAGGGTGGACTGGAAGTTGATTACAGACCTGCCGGTTACATCGCGCAAGGAAGCCATCGAAAAATTGCACTGGTATTCCTTGCGGTGGAAGATCGAAATGTTCCATAAGATTCTGAAGTCAGGCTGCAAGGCCGAAACCGCGAAGCTGCGCACAGCCAACCGTCTGACAAACCTGATCTCGGTGCTTGCAATCCTGAGCTGGCGCATCTTCTGGACGACCATGATGAACCGTGCCGCACCCAATGCTGCTCCTGAAGTGGCGTTCACCCCCTTGGAGATTAAACTGCTGGACCAACTCATGGCTGACAAGCAGGATGCTGACATGCGCAGTAGATCCCTCTCTACCTACCTTACAAAGCTTGCCAGACTAGGCGGCTATCTCGCCCGTTCCAGTGATCCGCCTCCAGGTAACATGCTCATCTGGAGAGGACTCTCCCGCCTCACCGATATCCATCTCGGCTTTCTTCTAGCCACTCACGATGTGGGTAATTGAAAGGTGACGCAGTGCGCGTGCCGCCGGGAAGAGATTTTCGAAGTTCGCGGACGTCAGGCTTGCGAGCTCTTCCGGTGAGATGCCGCGAAGGGCGGCGAGGGCTGTCGCGGTGTGCGTGATCAGCGCAGGTTCGTTGCGCTGGCCGCGATGGGGAATGGGGGCCAGAAACGGGCAGTCGGTTTCGATGAGGATGCGGTCGGCGGGCGCGGCCATGGCGGCATCGCGGATGGCCTGGGATTTGGGGTAGGTGAGGTTGCCGGCGAAGGAGAGATGGAAGCCTGCGGCGATGGACCGCTGCGCCTGTTCCACCGTGCCGGAGAAGCAGTGCATGATGCCGCCAAGGTTGCATGGGGTCCAATGCTCGTCGATCAGGCCGAGCAGGTCCTCCCACGCGTCGGCCTTACCGTACTTTGCTTTGGCCTCCGGGGTGGCGAGCTCGCTGGTGCGGCAGTGGATCAGGATGGGCTTGCGGGCGGCGGCAGCGACCTCCATCTGGGCGATGAAGGCCTGCTGCTGGGTGGCGATGCCGGGGTTATCGAGATGATAGTAGTCGAGGCCGATCTCGCCGATGGCGATGCAGCGGGTGTTTTCGGCGAGAAGATCCAGTTGGCCGAGAGTCTCGGGAGTAACGTTATGAGCCTGCTCCGGATGGACGCCGGCGCTGGCGAAGATCCGCGGCAGGTCTGGGCCGTAGTTCGTGCTGGCGATCTCTAGCGCCCGGCCCATGTGACAGGGACCTTCGCCGATGCCGATTGCGAGGACCGTGTGGACACCGGCCGCATAGGCGCGGCGCAGGATCGCGACGAGATCCCTTGGGGGTGGCCCATTGAGTAAGTCGAGGTGAGCGTGGGAGTCCGTGAGGGGCATGGCTGTCTTTCAGGGTATCGCACGGCACGGGCGTATTTCGGCACAGATGCAGGCAAAAGTGCCAGAGATTGTTTGAGCCGCGTATTATATCCGCATGAAAAATCTTAACCGACGTGATCTGTGTGTCGCCCTTTCGGCCTTTGCGGCGATGGGCGGTGTGATGGCCGAGGCCCAGGCGGGCGCAGCAGGTGGTCCTGCGAATGGACCTGCGAATGGGCCAGATGGCAAGCTCTCGAAGTCCTTTGTCTTCCACTACGACAAGCTTCCGGTAAGGCACTCTGCCAATGGCGGCAGCGGCCGGCCGGTGGTGTCGGGAACGCTGCCGACAGGGGAGTTCGTCGAGGTGCATGAGACGTCGCTGCCGCCGGGGCAGATGCCGCATCCGCCGCATAAGCACAGCCACTCGGAGTTTCTGCTGATCCGCGAGGGCAATCTGGAGTTCCTCAATGATGGCACGCCGGAGCCGGCTGGGCCGGGTGATGTGGTGTTTACAGCGTCGAACGTGATGCACGGGCTGAAGAACACAGGAACGACGATGGCAAACTACTTTGTCGTGGCCGTGGGAGTGCAGACCAAGGAGGCCTAAGGAAGCTCTGCGCGAACACTCGATCTCGCGCGAAATCTAACGCAGGCGGGAACCCAGCGCGATCTCCTCGCCGAAGGTGGCGAGCACGGGTTTGCCGTTCTCTCCATGGCTGGCGGCGAGCAGCATGCCATGCGACTCCAGCCCGCGCATCGTGCGGGGAGCGAGATTGGCGATCACGACGATGCGGCGTCCGAGGAGTTCTTCGGGCGTATACCACTCGGCGATGCCGGAGAGGATCTGCCGCTTCTCATACCCAAGATCGACTTCGAGGCGGAGGAGCTTGTCAGCTTTTGGGATGCGCTCGGCGACGACGATCTGGGCTACGCGGAGGTCGATCTTGACGAAGTCGTCGATGGCGATCTGCGGGGTGCCGGGAATGCTGGACTGCGCTGCCGAGTTTGCGAAGGGACCGGAGGCGGGGGCTTCGGCGTGCGAAGGGGTCCCGGGGCGTTCCGTGCTGACGGCGTGGCTGCCGCCTACCGAGGCGCCGGGGTTTTCTTCGCTGAACGCGGAGGTGCGCGGGGCGGCGCCGGGATGCGTGGGGTCGGCGGGGGCGGGTGAGCCGTGGCCGGTCTTTTCATCGACAAGTTTGGAGGGCGTAGGTTGTGCGTTGGATTCCATGTCGGCCATGATCTGAACGAGTCCTTTCTCTGCGCGGGGGAAGATGGGGGCAAGCGGGCCGAGCTTGGTGCCGGGCTTCAGGCCGCCCCAGGAGAATTTAGCCGGTTGCTCATCTCGACCCACTAACCGAACCGTAAGTATTAGCTTCTGCTCTTTGGCGGATAATTCGATGTCCCCCAAACCGAGCTGAGACCAGGTCCGGGACGCGGCATAAGGTGCGATCGGGTAAAGCAGCGCCGTAATAATGCGAACTGATTCTGTGGCGATATAAAGCACGTCGCGAAGTTTAGACTGACTCTGTTCATCTTGCTGCTTGGCTAGCTTCCAAGGCGCTGTTGACGAGAGGAACTCGTCAGTTTTTGTGACCAGCAACCAAACATAATCGAGCGCTCCGAATTCACCGCCCGCAACTGGCGTGTATAGATCATTATTTTCCCGAGTCTGGTTTTTTATCGCCTCGGCGAGTTCATCTTTCATCCCAAGCGAAAAATGAAGCCGCCTAATTGTTGAATCATAAAAACGGCACACCGCAGCGGCAAGTCTAGCAAGTTCAATGTCCGTGGTTTCGACGAATGGCCCCAGATCGGTGGGATGACCGGAAAATCCTCCTCGCGGTAACTTCTTTTCGAGTATCTGCATCACTGCTGTCTGCCAATTAGTGTGATCCGGTATGAGGCCTCCCAGTGATTGATTGATAAGCGTAAGGACGCGGCTCACAAGATTCCCGTAGCCATTCACTAGTTCGGCGTTGTAGCGGGTGATTATGGCGTCGAAGCTGAAGCTGCCGTCCCGGCCGAAGGGGATCTCGCGGAGGAGGAAGTAGCGCAGGACATCCGAGGCGAAGAGGTCTTGTTCCTGCTTGGTGCTGTCGGGGAACTGCTTCTTGTAGACGTGCTCTCCGAAGGCGTCGAGGATGGTTTCGGTGCGGACGACGTTGCCCTTGGACTTCGACATCTTGCTGTCGTCGAAGAGCAGCCAGCCGTTGGCGACGACCGACTTCGCCGTCGGAATGCCGGCGGCGAGCAGGAAGGCGGGCCAGTAGACGCAGTGGAAGCGGGTGATCTCCTTGCCGACGAGGTGCAGGTCGGCAGGCCAATAGCGCGCGAACTTCTCCTGCTCGCCGGGGTCTTCGCTGCCATAGCCGATGGCGGTCATGTAGTTGGCCAGCGCGTCGAGCCAGACATAGATGACGTGCTTTTCCTTACCGGGAACGGGGATGCCCCACTTGAAGCTGGTGCGGGAGATCGAGAGGTCTTTGAGTGCTCCGGGAACGTAGTAATTTCCGGTCGCACTTTTCCCGGCCTCTCCTTCCTCCTCAGCTTGTCGAAGTGCGGACGGTGTATCAACGCCAGCAAGACCCTCCGTTGCAAATAGAGCTTTGTCGAGATACTTCGAAGCAACAGCATTGACGTCCCCCCGCAGAAAGCTGAGGACTTCGTTCTTGCTGGATTCAGGTTGGATGGACAGCTCGCCGCTCTCAATCAGGTCGATCAGGGGAAGCTGATACTCGGAGAGCTTGAAGAAGTAGTTCTCTTCGGTGACGGTCTCGGTCGGCTTGCCATCGGGGCCGATGGTGCCGGGCGGGCCTTCGACGAACATCTCTTCGCCGACCGAGTATTGCCCGGTATAGGTGCTCAGGTAGATCGCGCCGCGGTCTTCGAGGTGCTTCCAGAGCTTTTGGACGCCTGTCTTGTGCCTGGGATCGGTGGTGCGGATGTAGTCGTTGTAGGTGATTCCCATGCGGTCCCAGAGAGCGCGGAAGCTGGCGGAGACTTGGTCGGCGAACTGCTGCGGAGCAACACCGGCGGCGGCGGCGGAGCGCTCGACCTTCTGGCCGTGCTCGTCGGTGCCGGTGAGGAAGAAGGTATCGTCCCCGAGAAGGCGGTGGCGGCGGGCGATCACGTCAGCCGCGATGGTCGAGTAGGCGTGGCCGATGTGCGGACGCGCGTTGACGTAATAGATGGGGGTAGTGAGATAGAACTTTTGCTGAGACATGCTTGGGGGTTCCAAGGCTCAGTTTAGCAGGCCGGGGCCAAGAGCCGTTTTGAGCAGGAGCGCGACTCAACGTGCAGAGAAACGTGCAGAGAAAAGCTAGCTCGATGGGTTGGCGGATTCGGCGAGCGCGCCGGTGATGTCCGAGGCCGGCGCCGCGTCCCCTTCGGCGGCCTGGGCGGTGCGGGCGAGGTTGAGGTGCTGCTCCATTAGAAGCCGCGCCTGGGCGGCGTTATGGGACCGGATGGCACGGTAGATCTCGCGGTGCATCTCGGCGGCCTGCTTGAGGTCCTGGGCGTTCTGGATGGTCTTTCTGCGGTCTTCGTAGAGGTTCGCGGTGATGGCCTCCATCAGGGTGGCGAGGATGGGATTTCCTGAGGCGCGGGCGATGGTGCGGTGAAAGCGTACGTCGTGAATCAGATACTCTTGCGGGTCGTCGAGGGAGGCATAAATTTCGGCGACCTCTTCGGCCAGTTCGGCGATGTGCTCGTCGGTGGCGCGCTCGGCGGCAAGGGCGGCGACGTTGGACTCGATGACGATGCGGGCCTCGAACATCTGCCAGGGAAGGAAGCCGTGGAGCACGCCCAGTACGGAGAGGGAACTGGAGTCGAGTGCCGGAGGGCCCGATGAGACGAAGGTTCCGGCGCCGTGGCGGCTCTTCAGGACGCCCATGGCAGAGAGGAAGCCGATGCCGGCGCGAAGGCTGGAGCGGCTGATCTTGAGCTCGCGGGCCAACTCGCGTTCGGGAGGGAGACGGTCGCCGGGCTTGACTTCGCCGCTGCTGATCAGGGAGCGGACATGCTCGACGACCTGCATGGTGAGTTGGCTGTGTCCGTTACCCTCATCAGGAGGGGAATGGTTGACCTCATTTTTCACGCTCTGCTGCTCTCCTTGCGCCTGGGGTGGAAGAAGAGTAACACGGAGGGTAAGCGCGTCTGTCATCCCACTTTGGGCGTACGTTGCGCGGCGCCTCCGGCGAGGGTTCTAAGCGCTGCGGACCTCGCCGAGACGCGGCACGAGAAGCTGGAAGATGGCCAGCGCGATGATGTAAGCGAAGCTGGCGAGCAGAAAGATGAGCATGGGATGAAGAGAGAAATAGTTCGAGACGATCCAGGTGAAGAGCGCTCCGCCAACGGCCCCGACCGCTCCGCCGATACCGACGACGGTTGAGATCGCAGTGGAGGGGAACATGTCGGTGGGCGTGGAAAAGAGGTTGGCGGACCAGCCCTGATGGGCAGCGGCGGCGAGAGAGAAGAGCGCAATCGCAGGCCACGCGTTGGTGGGGAAGAGCACATGCATGTGGGGCACAAGCATGATGGGAAGAACCGCGATGGCACAGAGGAGGAGCGCGAATTTACGGCCGCTGTTGACGCTGTGGCCGCGCTTCATCCACATCCCGGAGAGCCAGCCGCCGCCGATGGACCCGACGCTGGAGACGCTGTAGATCACGATGAGCGGATACTTGGCGTGGTTGAGGTCGAGGCCGTAGTTCTCGTTGAGGAACTTGGGGAGATAGAAGAGATAGAACCACCAGATGGGGTCCGTCAGTCCCTTGCCGATGGAAAAGGCATAGAGGCCGCGGTTGCGGAAGAGTTTGCCGAACAGCGGCCCTCCCTGGATGACGGGAGCGAGGCGTTCCTGCGAGAGAGTCGCGGCGCGGCGCAGGCGGTTGTAGGGAAACAGCAACCACACCACGAGCCAGCAGAGGCCCATCGAGCCGGTGCAGAGAAAAGCCGACCTCCAGCCGAAGCGTGACGTGACAGCGGCAATCAGGATGGGAGCGATGAAGAAGGAGGCGTTGGTGCCGGAGTTGAAGAGTCCGGTGGCGAGGGCGCGCTCTTCGCTGGGGAACCATTCGGTGGTGGCCTTGATGGCGGCGGGGAAGTTGCCGGATTCGCCAAGACCGAGCAGAGCGCGGGCGATGCAGAAACCGGCGACGGAGGCGACCAGCGCATGGCCCATCGAGGCGCAGGCCCAGATGAGGATGGCGGCGGCGTAGCCGATCTTGGTGCCGACCTTGTCGATGAGGCGCCCGGCGGTGAGGAGGCCGATGCCGTAGGCGATCTGAAAGCACTCGATGATGTGGCCGTAGTTGAGGTTATAGCCAGCCTGAAGTTTGGCGTCGAGGCCGGGAACCCAGCCCATGAAGGGAAGATGGAGGAGAGGCTCGATCAGCGAGAGGACGGACCGGTCCATGTAGTTGATGGTGGTGGCGGCGAACAGGAGCGCGCAGACGAACCATCGGGTATTGGGCTTGTCCGGAGCGGAAGAGGTGAAGCCCGAGTCAGACAGGCTGGCGGTTTGAATCGGCATTTAGTTGCAACTCCCGCTTAAATGTGTGTCAGGCCGCTGTCAGGTCATTGGCGCCGGCAGATTGGGTTCGTTGTTTCGAGATGAGGATAGTCTCTGGTGGGCCATGGGTGTCAAGGGGAATGGGCCGGACCGACGCTTCACAATCCCACCTCACCTGCTCTGCAGCGGCTTGGAAATCGACTCCAGACTCTTCCCCGCGGCCTCCACGCCAATCACCATCTCGCACCCCGAAGCTCCAAGCATCAGCAGCGCCCCCAGCACCGCTCCCGCAAGATACGTCGTCGCCGCGCCCGATACCTGCGGGTCGGTCAATCCCAGTCCCGACCTGCTCTCCAGTATCCCCGCGAGCGAGCCGACCAGCGTTACTTCGAGCCCATCCAGCAGCCACGACGTACCCAGCGCAGTGATAATCCGCATGTGCCAGCCCGACCATGGCAGCCGGTCCAGCCGCGCCGGGACGTCCGTCTCCACCGTCCGGCCCTCTGTCTGATCTCCCACAGCGGAGGCTGCACCGCCTTTCCCTTCCCCAGCGCCAGCCTGTCTCTCATCTGCTTTCATCGTTACCCCATGCTGCTGGATTCGCACCGTGTTAGATGTGACCGTCGCAATTTGGTTTTCTCCGCCTGCAAGGAGCAGGGAATAGGGAATAGGGAGTAGAAGACCTTTTCTCTCACGGCCCCAATGCTGCAGCGGAACTGGATTGCGGAGTTTTCTACTCCCTGCTCCCTATTCCCTACTCCCTGTCTTTCGGCACTCCGCCTCTGCCGTATTCTGGTACGGATGAGCAACCACGCCAAAGCTCCCATCCGCATCGGCTCCCGAGGCTCGCAGCTCGCCCTCTGGCAGGCCAACCACGTCCTCTACGCCCTCCGCGACGCCGGCTACCGCGTCGAACTCGAAATCATCCGCACCACTGGCGACCGCATGCAGCAGCCCGGCTTCATCCCGCCCACCGACCCAAGCGGTTTGATCGCAGACGGCAAGGGCATCTTCATCAAGGAGATCGAAGAAGCCCTCGAAGAAGGCCGCATTGATCTCGCCGTCCACTCCCTCAAAGACCTCCCCACCAAGCTCCCTCCGCAGTTCACCCTCGCCGCCATCCCCAAGCGCGCCGACGCCCGCGACGTCTGGGTCTGCGAGCCTTACTGGGCGCTCCACACCCTTCCCGCCGGAGGCCGCATCGGTACCACCAGCCCTCGCCGCCGCGCCCAGATCCTCGCCCTCCGCCCCGATGTCACCTTCGTCGAAATCCGCGGCAACATCGACACCCGCCTGCGTAAGCTCGAGCAGGGAAGATGCGACGCCCTCGTCCTCGCCGCCGCCGGCCTCGACCGCCTCAAGCGCACCGAATCCGTCCACCAGCGGTTCTCGCCCTCCGAGATGTGTCCCGCCCCCGGCCAGGGAGCCCTCGCTCTCGAAACCCGCAGCCCCGATCATGCCGCGATACGAGAGCCGGACGAATATCGCGACGAAAGCATCCGCACCGCCGTAGCCTTCCTCGAGCACCCCCACACCCGCTTCGCCACCACCGCCGAGCGCACCACCCTGGATGCCCTCGGCGGCGGCTGCCAGCTCCCCATCGGCGCCCACTGCTTCCACGAAAACGGCAAGTGGCGCATGATCGCCCAGGTCGTCGCACCTGACGGCGAAGCCATGGTCCAGGTCGAAACCGAAGCCCCTGCCGCCGCCACCGACCCCATCACCCTCGGCAACTGGGTCGCCGCCGACCTCGAAGCAAAAGGCGCGCTCGACCTGCTCTCCACCGCCGTCTGATGGCCTTCAAACCGGTTAATACATCGGATTAAGTCTTCGCTTTGAAAGGGCGCAGAGTCTGCCGTGCCCTTTGTTTGTCATTCCCGAAGGGAATCCGCGGTTGACCTCTACATCAACAGCAAACCCGCTCTAATCAGACCTTCCTTAGAAGCTGTTTAAGAATTGTCGTTGAGAGTCGTTGCTGTTGTTTGTTCTTCGTCGTCATCCTAGACCCTCGAACGTAGTGATCCTGTATGGGGCTTAGGAAGCAAAGGAGTCAGAGCGGATCCTTTCTGAGGAAGTTTAGCAGTTCTTTGTAGAGGTTATTGTTGCGGTGATTGAAGCGAAATTCTGTCTCTTTGAGGTGGAGGTAGAAGGTGCGTTTGGGCACACCGCAGAACCTGGCGAGGCGACGTTTGGCCAGGCTCCAGAAGCTTTCGATACCGTTGATGTGGTTGAGTTGCTGGGCGAAGATATTCTCCCGGTGCTCGACTCTGAGGTGCTTGTCGTAGCCCAGATCGACCAGGCCGTGATAGCCAGCCCAGCCGTCGGTGTGGACAACCGAGCTGAGACTGGCGCGGCCACGAATCACCGCTTGCAGCGCGGCTTTGGAAGCATTGGGGACGATGGCGGTGTAGACCTTGTCGCCGCGCTTGAGCAGGCCGAAGACGATGGTCTTGCCGCCGGCGCCGCGTCCGCACCTCCCGCGCACGCGCTGTGGTCCGAAGTAAGACTCATCGGCTTCGAGCACTCCCTCTAACGGCGACTGCCGCTCGCACTCGGCGGCGATCCTGGTGCGCAGGCGCAGAAAGATCGTGTTGACGGAACGAAGCGAAATCCCAGTCAGATGGGCCGTCTGCGTGGCTGTCAAATCCAAGGCAAAACACCGGACCAGGTGCCGGAACTTCGCCTCGGATAACTTTGAAAATCGAAAGTAACGGTTCGACTGCGCCATGATTGGACTCTAGCGCCATCTGGCAGTCCTTTGCTTCCTAAGCCCCCCTCTGTATTTCGTCGTTGCTCTTGCCTTGGCCTGTTCTTAAATCCGTGTTATCGGTTGCAAATCCGTGTTAAGCCTTCAGTTTTTAAACAGGTTCTTAAGAATCTGAAACGAAGTCCAAGATCTCATATGCCGAGTATTGGCTCGCCAGCTAACCGAAGAAGATCTTCATCGCCTAGAGCCACGGGTATCGCCAGTTCTACCGCCAGGGAGAGAAGAGCCTCTGGGCTGACAAAGTAGTCCACGACCGTATCCCGGACAGAAGAATGATCTTTCGGGAGATCGTCGGACAAGACCAGAGTCTTCATCTCTGGCCGAAGGTCATGAGCAACCCTGACCGCCTCCTTACGCTCTCTCTTCTCCACGGAGCGGCATAGGATCAAGAGATCGATCTTTTCTTCAAAGAGTATCCTGGCGACGCCTTCCAATTCCGTAGTCGTCCGCACCTGAAACCGGGCCTTTTTTAGAATTAGGCAACGGGTCCTGAGCAGCATAGAATCATGGCCGAAGATGAGGATGCGAGCCGAGACATCCACTTGCTTACCTCCTTTGTCCTGATACCCAAAATAGAACCATAGCCCATAAGTACCACCCCTTACTGTCTTCCATCGGACGCAAGCTCCCTGTGTCTTCCAGCAGACAGAACTCTCTTGTTTTCAGATGTATGCTCGACGGTGTCACTAGGAAAACCTCACCTCTGATCAGAGACGTGATTCGCTGCCGTTCGCCCGAAACAGCAGTCCTTTGCGAACTGAAGTAAAGGACCGGTCATGTCTCCAGAAGCCCCAAAAAATCGACTTCTATCCTCCTTGTCGACAGCCGCGTGCGATCTTCTCGTCTCCGCGTCCACTCCTGTCTCGCTCCCGCTGAGGGCCAGCTTGTACGAGGCGGAACAGGTCCCTGCCTACGCGTATTTCATGACCTCCGGCATTGCCTCCGTCGTCACCGCGATGGCCGATGGCGGCACCGCCGAGGTTGGTCTGATCGGGGCCGAAGGATTGGTGGGCAGTATGCATCTCCTGGGGCCTGCGCCGGGCTTCACCAGTTGTTTCATTCAACTGGAGGCGACCGCCCTGCGCATCCCCTTTTTCAAACTTCAGAGGGCGTTTCACACCTCCGAAGAGATACGTGACCGCATCCTCGAGTTCGTTCAAACCCAGGCCCTCAGCCTCGCGCAACTCGCCGGCTGCCACCGCCTCCACGAGGCCGAAGAGAGGCTGGCGCGTTGGTTGTTGATGGCGCAGGATCGGGTCCACTCGAACAATCTGAACTTCACCCAGGAGTTTCTGGCCATGATGCTCGGAGCGCGCCGCACCACCGTCACCATGGTGGCCGGAGCCCTGCAGCGCAGCGGTCTCATCGAATACCGCCGCGGCCGCGTGAAGATTCTGAATCGAGAGAGCCTCGAAGCCGCCGCCTGCGACTGCTACAAAGTCACCCAGCAACTCTACGACATCCTCTACAAGCAGACGGCCGGCGAGTCGCGCGGGTAAAGAGTCTTACCTGCCTCCTCAACAGAGCAGGCAAGTCCTCTGGTTCGGCGCAGTACAATCGCCGCAGTGCGCCCGCTCACCGACAAACGCATCCTCATCACCCGAACCCGCCATCAGGCATCCGAGCTGGCCGCCCAACTCGAGGCCCTCGGCGCAACCACGGTCCTGATTCCCACCATCGAAATCGTCCCCCCCGAAAGCTACGTTCCCCTGGACGCTGCCATCGCTCATCTGGACACCTTCGACTGGCTCCTCTTCACCAGCGCCAATGCCGTCGACGTCTTCGGCCAACGTCAAGCCATCCTTATCTCTTCGACCAACCCAAACCTCCGCCGCCCCAGAATCGCAGTCATTGGCCCAGCCACCGCGCGCGCCGTGCAGGCCCTCGGCCTCACCGTCGACCTCATCCCTCCGCGATACATCGCCGAGTCGCTGGCCGAGTCCCTCGCTCCCCACGCCCCCAACGCCAACATGCTCCTCCTCCGAGCCGCCCAGGCCCGCGACATCCTGCCCGAAACGCTCACCGCCGCGGGAGCACATCTCACCATCGCCGAAGCCTACCGCAACCAGATGCCCCCCGGTTCCATCCCTGCCCTTCAGACCCTCTTCGCGCCCTCCGCAACCAGCCCGGACGCAATCACCTTTACCAGCGCCTCTACCGCTCGCAACCTGTTCGACCTCCTCGAAGCCGCCAACCTGACCCTGCCCTCCGGCATCACCCTCGCCTCGATCGGCCCCGTCACCAGCCAGGCTCTCCGCGACCTCGGCCACGCGCCCACGATCGAAGCCGCTGCCCCTGCCATCCCCGCACTGATCGATTGCCTCCTCGCCCACTTCAACGGGGCATAGCAGCGCAGAATCCTAGGGCGTGTCATCAAATGAGCCAAATGGTACTGGCTGCGAGGTGGATGGCGGCGAGGAAGTTTCGAGCGGTTTTGTCGTAGCGCGTAGCGATGGCGCGGAACTGTTTGAGTTTGGCGAAGAAGTTCTCGATCAGGTGTCTGGCTTTGTAAAGTTCCTTGTCATAAAGCCGCTGTTGTTTGCGATTGGCCTTGGGCGGGATGACAGCGTGTTTGCCTGCCTTCTGCAGCGGTTCCAGCACGCGTTTGTCGGCATCGAAGCCCTTGTCCGCGATCACCGTTCTGGCTTTGAGTGAAGGCAGCAGGACATCAGCCCCGTCCAGTTCGCAGGCTTGTCCCTCGGTGAGATGAAAGCCTGTCGGGTTGCCGAGCGCATCCACGGTGGTGTGGATTTTGGTGCTCAATCCGCCTTTGCTGCGTCCAATGGCCTGCGAGGCGCCCCCTTTTGCGCGCTCCCGCACTATGCTGGTGAGCGCGCACGATGGTCGAATCGATCATGGCATATTCGTTGTCGGCGTCCTGGGCCAGATGATCGAAGACCGTTTTCCATACCCCGCGCTCCGCCCAGCGGCTGAAACGCGTATGCACCACGCGGAAGTCGTCAAACCGTTCCGGCAGATCGCGCCACGCAATCCCCGCCCGATAGCGATAGAGCACCGCCTCGATAAACAAACGGTTATCCCTCCCAGGACGACCGATCGAACCGTCCCGCCCTGGTAAAAGCCCTTCAATCCGCTTCCACTGATCGTCCCGCAACCCGTAACGCCTGATTCCCATCCCTTCAAACTAAAATGCTCAGGAACACAGGCATATATTAAGTTAGATGACATACCCTAGAGCCCTTTCGAGAAATGCGAAGAGGTCTTCTTTGTTTTCGAGGGTAAAGAGCTTGGCATACAGCCGTGCGGCTTCTACCTTGAGATCGGTTCGCTGGAGCACATGCGACTCAACCCATGCCTCGCACTTCTCGCTCAGGATGATTCCCATCAGTAGCAGAAGAATCGTTTCGAAGGTGCAAGCCAGGAACCCCACTCCTCTCCAGGAAGGTCTTACATCAAAAGCAACAACCGTAAAAGATAGTGTTCCGAAGATCGAGAGAACGCCTAATATCGTGATCCGCGTACTCCAACGTACAAAAACGTCTACAAATCGGAACCGTGCGGCAACTATGAATGATCCTAGAAGACCCACGACAATGCTGATTGGCCGAACTAGAACCAGGAAAATTGACGAGACCGAGGTCATACCGGCTAGGATGGAGGGATTGGTAAAGCTCGCAAACGCGCCCACGGTCGCGCCGAAGATGTAGCTTGAGCAGGTGACCTTCGTGAACAATCGCAGTCTCGGGTCGAGCGATAACCGAACGATACTCACGACGGCGGGCAGGAAGCAGATCAGGACATTCAACCCGAGAAGTTGATTCAGGCCTGGGCTGATCCCTGAAGTTCCTAGACCCATCCACAGGTGAGCTGCGACGATTCCGAGGCCGCTCACAAAGGCGAACACGACCAATGTGTGGCTGAACTTAATCCTCCATTGAAGGACGGGTGAGACCTGCCAACTCCACAATATGAGGAATGGCAGAAAAGCCGCGGTCGTCATCACAAGTAATGTGCTGAGGCGAACTAACCAGTCATCTTCAGCGAGTCCGTAGTACTTGCAAAAAGTCGTTCCGCAGATACCGATGAACATTACAGAGACCGCGATGCCCAAAAGCATCCCGATCTTCGTGCCCGCATCGTGCTCCGTTTGTTTGCGCAGTAACAAGACGAAGAGAAGACTGACAGCCATACCGATGACGGAAGTGACAACCGGGATAATCAGATGGGCAATTTCCATTCGCGTCTCCCTGCGGCGATATCTCACGCGCGCATAAACGGCCTGCGCTCGATTCGATTTGGAAAGGGAGGCCGCCCTCCTCATGGTAGCCTGGGACTCCCGTAAAGTGCGGCACGCATCGTTCTGCGCGGAAATACCGAATACAGACGCGGAACTGACGTCTACGAGTACGGCTCAACGATCTGGCATCGTGCAAACACAAGTATCCCAGGTATCCTCAATTGTTCCCATACAAAACACCATGGCGGCTTTTTCGACGCCCGTCGAATCCGCGTTCACTGCACATTTTTCCGCGCTGGCCGTTTCCTGATTTGTTTTTCCTGAACGGTCCTATAGCGTGGCATTGTTGCGAGTAAACGGAATCTGTAGATGGCAAAACTAAACATGAAATCATCACAGGGGACCGCCCTCGTGTTGTACCGCAAGCCTCTCGTCTTCCTGTTCAGCATCATTATGGCGTCGCACATTGCTGTAGCAAGCGCGCAAGAGCCTGCTTCACAGCCATTTTCGACGGAACCCACTTCTGTCGCATTCGCCGATACTGCCCTGCTTCCTGATGCCCCTTCCGCTCAGAAGCATGGCCAGATGCCACAGAACCGGACTCCGCAGGCAGGAACCCTCGGGCCTCTTGGCCCGGTACCTCCGGTTTATACATTATCCCCACTGACCTTACGGGGTAAGTGGATCTTCTATACGCACGCGACCTTTGGGCCCCGTCTCTCGTGAATGCGGCATTTGGTGCAGGCATCCGGATGGCGCACCCACCGAACAACTATCCAAGGGAGTGGAAGGACGGAGCGGAGGCATTTGGCCGTCTCTATGGCGACTCCTACGCTACGCAGACCTCCAAACGCACCGCAGAATTCGCCACCGAAGTTCTGTTACATGAGGACCCCCGGTATCGCTTCGCGCTCCATGGAACAGACTTCCTTGGTCGAGTCGCACACGCAATGGCTTTCACAATCGTCGATAGAACCGATTCGGGAAAACCCACCCTTGCTGTCGGCAATTTCGCTTCCGCAGCGGCGGGGGGCTTCGTTGGTATGGCCTATCTACCCGACGGTTTCAATGATGTGACGCATGCAGGACAACGCGCTACAGTCCAGTTCGGCCTGATCGGAGCCTCAAACATCGCCCGCGAATTTTCTCTGGAGTGGTATCCAGTTGTAAAGAAGCTGCATCTACGGAAGATCCTTCCTGCGTGGTGGATTCCCGGCACGTAATCCCAAGCATTAGGCCACTCTCTCAAAAACAGTACATATACGACATCGTGTGAATGCTTTCTCGGATTGGGAAAGTAGCGACTCTGACAGGGATTCGAACCCTTTGATACAAGGAGAAATCATGAAATATCAAAGATGTTGCATGCAACATCTTGTTCTCTCTTTATAAGTCTGGGCCTCGCGGGTTTCCAAATAGAAGGCAGCATTCAAGAAGATCAGATCTTTGTACGACGAAAGCTCCGATGGGCATCACATCGATTCCAAAGGTACGGGAAGGGCGGCAACATAAGTGGAACGAACGATCAAGGGGACAGCTGAGCTGCAATCCGTAGTGAGACGATGCAGTGAGGTCAATGGTCGGATTGTTCGTTCGAAAATTGAGACCTGGATAGAAGTATGGATTATTTCGTTTTGCCGGTTCGAACTTTCAGACTCTGTTGGCGCAACGGGATCTTGCCCCCGCAGAGTCGTCTCTAGCCACCGGGCGAGACGATTTGTGAGGAGGCCCGCGCGGAACTGGACCGTGCGATCCGATCGACACTTATGAGCCACAACATCGCAATTGACGATTCGATTCGAAAAAGGCGTTGTGGAGCAAAGCCGATGAGCAACGGGCAGCAGACCCGCTCAATGGTCGGTCCGCTCTCGGCACGGGCTCTATGAAGATGAGGCATTTGGGGTAGGAACGGCACCAACGGGTGGAGGGTCTTCCCGGATGAGTCCAATCGTAAGTCGAACTCCAGAATCGAACGAGCATAAGCACTGGGACTGCGTTCATCGGTGTCCTCAATGCGGGCATATCACCAAGCTCGGTAATCTTGATCTTAAAGCAGCGACGACGGGGATCGTGGGGTGTCCAACCTGCACATGGACAGGGCAGATCGAGATTCAGATTATTGAGCGACCACGATAGGGTGCCCGACCGCCAGCAAATAAAGAATCCCGGGCTGTCGATTGCGCGGTCGAACTGGAAATCTCTACGGTCGAGGGCATCGCAGCGAATAATGGAAAGGCTCGGGAATGCTTCCTTCCGGAAACAAACACTTTACTGCCACCGGAACTCATACCATCACTATGACGAAACTGACAGAGGCGTGAACATAACGCTTAGGTTTATTTGTTCTCTGACGATCAATTCTAACCGGGTGCTTCCGCCTCCGTCCAAACCACATACATCGAGGAAACCGTATGACTTTGCACACCTCCCGAGTTGCTGGATTTCTTCTTTCGACATGTTGCTTGGCTGCATGGACCGATGTCGGGATGCTTGCTGCGACCCAAAGCCAAAGCTGGCTGACGCAGCGTATTACTCGAAGCCGCATTTCGAGGCAAGCCAAGTTCTAAGCGACATCACTTATCGCGCGATCGCGACCCATGGTCCGGGTATGGAACACAACGTGTTGCAGGTGCCTGCAACAGGAACTTACACCATCGTGAGCAGTGATTCACCGGACGTCATCAGTTGGAATGTTTCCGTTCGCATGGACGGAAGTTGGCGATTCAGGATGCACTTGTCGTAACGCGACCGATTAGATCCATCACCAGCATCTCTACGCGAGAACTGGTGACCGCTGGCTCTTCGCACGCAGCAAACGCCGTGAACACGGCGAGCTGCTCCTGAGAAAAATGTTGTTTTCTAGCCGTTAGCCGCTTTTTTTCGGTGCCTATAGAGGCATAAGTCCCTTCTTACATAAACAGAGCACCTTCCTTATACTTGCAGACGTGGAACACTCACGTACCAAGTTTTTGTATGCGGCATACGGATGGATCCTGCTGGGGGTATGCTGCATTTTACTATTGATGTCGTCGCGCAATCCTTACGCGGAAAGCGTTCACGCGGCCCTCTAACGACACTCTTTTATGGCCTAAATACCGCATACGCGTTGGGACAGGTCATGATCGGGCTATTTGCGCTGCTGGTCCTTCGTAGTGGAAGCCTCGTCCTGGGGTAATGGCCGGAACTGAGCTTCGGCTTCGCAGCGGCGATCGGTTGAAGAGCAGATCGGCGACCTGGATCTATTCAAGGCAAGTCAGCCGAAGCAGAAGGTCAACGCCGGCTACTTCACCTAAGTAGGAACGTGCTTCAAAGGAGGTATCGAGGACGGGATGACAAGCTTCCCATGGGCAGCTTGAAGATGTGAAAGTACGGTTGCGCTTCGAGCGCAGAGCTTTGCCTCTTCAGCTCGGCTGACGTGATACTCAGTTTTTCCGCCGCTTGTGCATAGTCCGATTCTTCCGTCAGAATAATGGCTGCTCGTTTCAGGCCGATTGCAATAGATTCAGACACTCTCAACTCCCTGAACGTTGGTGGCCGACCGGGGAACAAATGAATTCAATGAAAGCTCTTCCGCTCTGTATGGACGGCAGAACGGAACATGCCTAGCACTCTGATTTAGCAGGCAATTGTCACTAGCTCGTCGGCTTTCGCATACTGATCGAACACTAGGATAATCATTAATTTGGGCGAGCCGTCGTATGCGCTCGCCCAAATTGGAAACACAAAGAAAATGACTATTTCCAAGACGGCGAACATTCTCCATTTTTATGAGCATTGCAAACTCCCGAAGCGTGCGATGACCGCACCGTTGGGCACTAAGCTATCTTTTACGAACACTTCAAACGAATTGCCGCCAGGCGGTACTCGAAAAATCACGTGCCCGTTTTGGCTCGCCATTTCAGCCATGTGGCGGATCGTAATGTCGGCACATGGCTTCGTAGCAGTCGAGAACACCAGATGCGGTCCAGCGTAAAGCTCTTGGCTGAGCATATTGGCGAGAGCAATGATGGTGGGGTGTGCCGAGTCCCATGCGTTTATCACAAATGCTTTCGGCTGCAGCTCTCGAACCCATGCCGGGCCGCATGCATCCATATATCCGTGGTGGTTCGCCACAGCGACTTGGACTTTTCCAGAGGCCTGTGCGACTGCGGTTTCGATGTCTCCCCAAGGCCATCGGCCATAGTTTTCTTCATGGTCTTCGTCGCCGGCTGAGAAATAGCTGAATTTTCCATACGTTAGACGGATGGCGAGCGCGCATTTGTTTTCGGTCGGGTAGTCTTCCTCCTTGAGTTCCTTCAATGGTGGGAAGTGCGCTCGGGTTTGTTCGCCAACGCCTGTCCAAACATCTCCGTTGGAAGCAAGGTTGCGAATATCGAAGTCTGGATAACGTTCAGGAACGCGCTTAAGCGTAATCTGTCTCTCCGAACCCGGAACAAACCGTTCTGCAGTTCCTCCGCGGCCAGGCAAGCTCTTGATGAATGCATGGTAGTTTGCGAACTGTGGACCGGGGATCGGAGCAGGATAAGCATAGTCGGGATAGCAGCGATCGAGGATCTTGCGAACAGGGATAGTTTCCGCCACGTCAGATATGCCGCCAAGCTGATACAGTCCAAACCGTGACCGTGGAGAAATGTCGTACCTCCCCGGCCAAACCGTTCCCATGTGATCTTCGTGGAAGTGTGTGAGTAGGAAGTAGTCGATCTCATTGCGGCCTGCTTGTGAGAGATATTCTCGCGTATATTTGGCGATCCATTGTCCAGGGCGTTGGCTGGCGTTCGGGCGCGGGTCGATCAAAAATTTGTCAGCACTTGGATCGAGACCCGTGATCATTGAACATTGGCGGCGCTGCGAAGGACAGGCCGAGCGTTCTTCTTGTGGGAGCAGGCACTTCGGACTACATCGGACGCGCCGTCAGCCGGATACTGCGGCGGGAGTGGAGGTGCGATGTTACCGCGGTGCCGAGTACGGAGCTGCTGACGAATAGCGAGGATTTTATTCTTCCGGGCCGCAAGTACCTGATGGTGTCCTTTTCGCGATCGGGGGAGAGCTCGGAGGGAGTTGCCGTTCTCGAGCAGGCGATGGAGAGGTATCCGAAAGAGATTCGGCATCTGCTGGTGACCTGCAATGCCTCCGGCGCGATGACGCGGCTTCCGGGGATCGAGTCCATTGTGCTGGACGATGTTGTGAACGATCGCGGACTTGCCATGACGAGTTCCTTTACCAACATGGTGATCGCGGGCCAGTATCTGGCAAATATCTTCGCTCCGCAGCGGTACGAAGATCTTGTGGAAGAGATGATCGATATGGGATCGCGGATGATCGCAGAGGGCGCGGACCTGGCTTCGCATCTGGCGGAGAAGGGGCTTTCGCGGATGTGCTTCCTGGGAGGCGGATCGCTGCAGGCGGCGGCGCAAGAATCTTCGCTCAAGGTGCTGGAGTTGAATGCGGGAAAGATTGCGACGGTAGCCCAATCTCCGCTGGGGCTTCGCCATGGTCCGCTTTCGTTTGTCGACAGGAATACGCTGGTAGCGGCTTATCTCTCGGCTGTTCCGGAGCGGCAGGCTTATGAACTGGACTTGCTGGAAGAACTCAAGCGAAAGGAGCTTGCGGCGGAGATGGTGATCGTCGCTCCCCGGATCACAAAGCGTATCTCCGGCTTATCGAAAAACGTGTTGTCGCTGCAGGCAGGTGAGGGATTTCCAGATGCTTACCGGCCCCCAGTCGATACGATCTTCGGGCAGATGATCGGTTTGTTTACCTGCATCGCCAATCAAGGGACGCCCGACACCCCAAGCACCGGGGCCATCAACCGGGTAGTGTCCGGTGTAACGATCTACCCCTCTTCGTTCGTTCCTACGTTGGAGAGTCGATGAAATCGTACTCACGTTGACCTGAGAAGGGTCGCGACCGGCACGTTTGTGCTTGCCGAACGGGTGGTACCGGGCTACACGAGGATGATTTCGATTCCTATGTTTCGAAGAGCGTCAGCGTCGCTACCGGAGATCTGCGAATCGGTGATGACGGTATGAATCGCGGCGGGAGGCACAATCAGCGCCAGACTGCGACGGCTGAACTTGGTGGAATCGCAGACCGCGACAACTTTTTTCGACGCCTTGACCATAGCGCGATTGGCGCGGGCTTCGAGGACATTGGGAGTGGTCACTCCGATATGAGTATCGAATCCATCGACTCCGAGAAAGAGGATGTCGGCATGGATCTCGCGCAGTACGTCCTCCGCGAGCGGACCTACCAGCGAGAAGGAGTTTTTTCGCAAGCTCCCCCCGATAAGAATGATGTCGAAGTCCGTGTCGCTTAGCTCTGCGGCGATGTTGAGTCCGCTCGTCACGATGGTGAGATGTGAAAATTTACGCAAGGCCCGGGCAATGGCGGTGGTGGTCGTGCCGGAATCAAGCAGAACGCACTGGCCCTCTTTGACGAGCGTGACTGCGGCCGCGGCGATGAGTTGCTTTTCCTTGGATTGATGCTGTTCTTTTTCCTTGAGCGAGGGGTCAAGCATGGTGGTGCTCTGGGGGGCAAGAGCGCCGCCATGAGTTCGCTGCACCAGACCCTGGGCTTCGAGATAGTCCAGATCTTTACGAATCGTGATCGAAGAGATGCCGAGAGACTCTGAAAGCTCAGAGACTAAAACACGGCCGTCCCGCTGAATGAGGGAGATCACATGCTGCCGTCGTTCCCCTATCAGCATGTTGTTGTTTTCGTTGCCCGCGGGTGCCGGCGCTTTGTTTTCACTGCGATTTTTCTCGCCGCGATGGCTGCTTTTGTCTTTCAAACCCTTCGCCTCCATGGAGGGAGTCTCCGACCTGCACAATCGGGTACAGCGTAACGAATCATTTATAGCAGGAATCCAGCCATTGGCCTTCGGTGCGGGATCCACGCGGCGTTATTTTTCGCTCTATTTGCGAGAGTTACGTTTTCAATGGCCCTTCGAAGTGCTGTTCGATCTCTTCCAGAGTCTTGCCTTTGGTCTCGGGAAGAAAGAAGGTGACGGTGATCAGGTAGAGCACGGTAAAGCCGGAGAAAAGAAAAAACATCGTGGAATAGCCGTATTTGCTGACAACCGGAAGAAAAATGCCGGCGAGCGTCATAAGGGGTTATGACTACCAAAGTTATGCGCCTCGCCTTTTTGAGATCGACGAACCAGTGGGTGTCTCGAAAGTCTCTGCAGCGTTGTGAACATCACTTCCATCTGTTTACGGAATTGATGCTTACATCAGCGGACCACAAGCACCCACCGAAAGTGGGGTGATCGGCTCCGCGTGACTAGTGTCGGGCATTAAGCTGAGGCGCCACGATGTATGGATAAACGTGATGCCAGGCACGGACGAAACCGACCCGTTTTGTAGTGTAGAAGGTGTGAGAGCCAATCTCGGCACGTTATTTCAGCTTGGCAGCCTGCCGCTAAATCATCGCGCATCAAGGGTTGTATGGAGAATGGCCGTGTAGTTATTTGCCGCATTCTTGCTCGTGCGGAGATTTCGATTGTGCAGGGATCGTTGTAGTGTTATGTTGCTTATACTCTAGCTTGACAATTTCGCATTGTTTGTTTGTGTATCGCTACCTAGATCTTTCTGGAGCCATCGATGCTAAAACGTTGTTCGCAGTCTCTTGTGATCCTTTTCATGTCTTTAGTTGTCGTTCCGGCTCTCTCCTGGGGTCAGGAATTTCGCGCGAGCGTCACCGGTGTTGTTACCGATTCGTCTAAAGCGGTGATTCCCAATGCGCTCGTCACCGTTCGCAACCTCGACACAAATGAATCGCGCACGGTGAAGACGAACTCCGCCGGAGTCTACAGCGTTCCGTACCTGCATCCCGGGCAGAAGCTGGAGGTCTCCGCGGAAGCGCCTGGCTTTAAGAAATCGACATACCCACCCGTGGTGCTGAGCGTATCGCAGACGCAGACTGCAAATTTCGCGCTGGAAGTCGGGGGCGCCGATCAGCAGGTGACGATTAACAGTGAGAGCTATCAGGTGGGTCTGGATACGGAAAAGGCCGACCGCGGGACGCTGATCGATAACAAGACGGTGACGCAGATGCCGTTAAACGGACGCAACGCGTTATCGCTGATGGATTATCTTCCGGGTGTGACGAACGAGGGTGGCGAGGGCACAGAGGGGACTGCCACGAACATGTATAACTACTCCTTCTACACGGTCAATGGCACACCGGCCCAAAATACCGATTACAACATTGACGGTATGCCGAACAACGCTATGCCATGGTACAGCTCCAGCTCAGCCTCTACTGTCCCAACCATCGATGCACTTCAGGAGTTCAAGGTCATTACGAGCCCCTACGATGCACAAGATGGTCATACCGCCGCCGGTGTGGTGAGCATGGAACTTAAATCGGGAACAAACGGACTGCACGGTTCCGCATACGAGTTTGCCAAACGAGGTTATCTGGATGCCAATACCTGGGCGAACAACTATGCCGGCTATCCCCGAGGCGCGCATACGGAAGACCAGTTCGGTTTCGAGCTGGATGGTCCCGTCTACATCCCCCATCTGTATAACGGGCGAGACAAGACATTTTTCATGTTCAGTTATGAACGGTTTAAGGAAGTGCTCCCCACTTTTCAGACGTTCGACGTTCCGAATGCGTCGTGGCTGCAGGGAGATTTTTCCAATTTTGTCGATGCATCCGGTGCTCTGATCCCGGTCTACGATCCTACTACCGCGACCACCAGCGACCCAACCAGGCAGATATTTCAAGACTCCACTGGGCAGCATAACCACGTAGATCCAAGCCGCTTCAATCCCATTGCGGTCAATGCGGTGAGTAGTTTGATCTCTGCGGCGAAACCTACCCCGATCCGGTTTCCCAACGAATTGCCATGGGAACAGATCTATATCAATACACAACCGCAAACTTCCAATTCCGAAAATTACATTCTGAAGATCGATCAGATCCTAGGCAGTAAAGACCATGTGTCGGGGAATTGGATACGCAGTTTGAATCCATCGGCTTCTCCGGAGACGCCGCCCAATGTTCCCTGGTATAACGGCGGCAACTTCACCGAATACCATATGGGCGCCGGCGCCGACTGGGTACATACATTCAGTAGCAGCTTGCTCTCGGATGTTCACTTCAACTATCAGCGCTACTGGAGAAGGGATGGGCCTCCGATCGCCGATCAGATGTACGATCCCACCCAACTCGGATTCTCCAACGCATTCGTGAACCAGCTTCCGCTCAAAACGGGGTTCCCGATTATTAACTTCAACATGCAGCAGCAGTCTACGGGCACAGGAGACGGCTACAACAACTGGCTTACCATGTCGCGGGATTTTTACTACTTCGTCAATGATAGCTATAACGCAGCGCCGACGATTACCTGGAATAAGGGCAAACACAGCGTTCGCTTCGGGCTTGACGCCCGCGACACACATTCGATCCAAACTTTCCAAGGCAATAACTTTGCGGCAATCAATACCGACGGCCAAGCCACTTCGGAGTATTGGAACCAGAACGCGTCGAACGACATTGCGTCCTTGCCTGATGGCACGCCGCTTTCGCAGAGCACCAGCGGTAACGCCATACTCGATTTCCTGATTGGTCAGCCGACTGGAGCACCAAACGGTACCCCAGGTATAGCCGTAACAAATCAGGTCTTTCCTTACGTCACCTGGCATTACTATGCGCCCTGGATCCAAGACGACTGGAAGATTACTCCGAGACTGACTCTGAACCTCGGCTTCCGCTATGACTTGAACGGGCCGCCTACCGTGCGCCACAACCAGTTGAATACCGGTTTCGATTTCAACGCTGTCAATCCCATCAGTGGCATCTCAGGTCTTTCCACATTGAAGGGTGGTATCACCTTCCCCAGCACTTCCGGCAGTAATCTGCCATGGGCAAGGGACTATACCAAATGGCAGCCGCGTCTGGGATTCGCTTGGCAGGCGAGCCCGGGAACGGTGCTCCGTGGCGGCGCAGGCCGAACGGTCCTTAATTCCGTCGACACTCCCACCCAGACTGGATACAGCTACAATCCTGTATATGTGAACTCGCCCGATGGGGGGCGTACGTATAATCCCGACAACCTGCGCAATCCGTACCCGAACGGAGTTCCTGCTATCCCGGGCGCCTCGCTGGGACTGATGACGAATGTGGGGCAGAGTGTAGGGTTTACCAATCCAAACTACAAGCTGCCCACAGTCATCAATGGATCCATGGGTCTTGAACAGGTCTTACCGAAGGACGGCAAGATGGAGATCAGCTATGTCATGAGTCGAGGCTATGGTCTGGACACGACTTATACTGGAGTGGACGCTAACATCCCTCTCTATAAGAGCTGCAATGCTACGCTCGGCACGGCCTCGAACCCGTATCCGCAAGGAAATTGCCAAGACCTGACTACTAATCCTTTCTATGGTGTACCCGGTGTTACTGGAAGTTTGGCTTCTAATACGAAAACCTCCCTTTACCAGTTAGCTCGTCCTTACCCGCAATTTACAGGATTAACGGAGTATCAAAGGAACTGGGGCCACACCTGGTACAACTCGCTACAGTCCACTTATCAACAACGTATGGGATGGGAACAGATCAACGCCTCATGGACGTGGTCGAAGACGATGCAATCCGGAGGGTATCGAGACGACATGTATCTCGTCCCAGTGCGCACCATCGCCGGTACGGACCGTCAGAACCGCATCACTGTCACCAGCGTGCTAAATGTGCCTATCGGGCGCGGACTGAAATATTTTTCGAACATGAACCGACCTCTTGACGCAGTCATTGGCGGATGGGAGTTAGCTACCGATGCATTCTGGGAGACGGGTCAGCCGGTCAAGATCAATAACAACAATCAAACTTACAACATCATTGGCAATATCAAGACCACAGGACCAAAACACAATACTCCAGATCTTATTGATGAGGGAGTTAACCAGTGTGTTGAACAATGGAATAATGCTACTCCTACTACTCCCGGCTACTACAAGCTCTTCACCGCAAACGGACAAACCACATCCTCATGCAGCGGAGGCATTGCGTGGCAGCAGGTGGCTACCTATGGTCCTAAGACAAGTCAGGAATGGACAGATCAGATTCGCGGACCAAGAGCAAGCCAGATTGATGTCAATCTGTCGAAGAATGTCAAATTTACCGAACGAATCTCGATGCAACTCCGTCTGGAAGAATTCAACGTGTTGAACCATCCGACGTGGAACGGTGCGGTGGACATGAACCCGACAGACACTAACTTTGGAACGGTGAACAAGATCCTTACCGGAGGACAGAGCAATAATCCGCGCGAGGGCCAGATCGGCGTAAAGGTACTTTGGTAGCCCGGATCACTTCGTACTTATGTAAGTAAATGCTCAGTACATCACGATTGCGGTGCGCTACGCACCTTTCAACGTATATCGATTTTCTTTTACATTGATTGGAGTTATTATTTTATGAAGCTACGATCCCAATTAGTTGCTTGCCTGCTGATGATGTGTTTCGCCGCTGGCGCAAAGTCATCTGGCGCGCAAACTGCACTCTCTCTGGAGATACCCGGATTCACTGCCTACTCTGAGCCGAATCCTGAAGCATTGGAGATATCCGACACAAATCCAATCAGAGGCTGGGCAGACGCGAACACAACGATCGCATGGTATGGGCAAATTCGGAGCACGGGAAAGTTGAATGTAGCAGTTCGATTGCAACTTCCTGTGGAAGAACGCTCAAAGTTGCGCATGAAAGTTGGCGATCATGAGCTTGGGACTAAGGTCGTTCATGGCACAGGTGGCCTTGTCACCGTCTCTTTCGGCTCCATTCGCATCAAACAGGCGAAGGCATATCGCTTCGCCCTTTTAGGTCTCGAAAAGTCAGGGGCAGTCTTTGCCGATATCAACTCTCTCGTATTGCAGGGGCCGGCGACGAAAGATGCTCTCTTCAACCTTACTCCGCAGCGCGGCGCGCCGTCCGTTCATCTGAACTTTCAACTGCCGGAAGGAACCAAAGCCAAATGGTTCTATAACGAAGTCACGGTCAAGACAGATCCCATCTGGTCTTATTACGAAGCATGTGGCTTTGCACGCGGGTATTTTGGTATCCAGGTAAACAGCCCAACGGAGCGGCGAATTATATTCTCGGTCTGGGACAGCGGGAAGGAAGCTGTTGATCGTAGTAAAGTTGCTGCCCAGAACAGGGTTCAGTTATTGCAAAAAGGCTCGAGTGTCTTCGCCTCCGATTTCGGCAATGAAGGAACCGGCGGCCATAGCCATCTGGTGTACCCCTGGAAGACTGGCGAGACGTACCGCTTCCTTGTGAGCGCCAAGCCGGACGGCAAAGCGACAATTTACACCGGCTATTTTTATTTTCCTGAAAAACAAGCCTGGCAGTTGATCGCAAGTTTCCGTGCTCCGAACGACGGGGATTATTTGCGACACCTCTATTCGTTCAATGAGGACTTTGAAGAGGCGAACGGGCAGAAGAAGCGTCTTGCGGAGTTTGGTAATCAATGGGTGAAGACAACGGACGATCAATGGATCGAGCTGACCAAAGCGCGCTTTACGCACACCGCACGCGGAAAATATTCGGACCGCATCGACAGAGGAGCGGGGCTTGTAGGGGACCGCTTTTATCTGACGAACGGCGGCTTTAAAGCCGAGACAATAGAATACGATGACGAAATAAGCCGGCCGGCGAATGGGCATCACCCCGACATTGTGTTGCCTGGAACAGCAATCAAATAGTTGACTTACTTCGGGGCCGAACGCGGATTGCAAACAGGCCTTCTCATTGTGAAAACAGAGGGTCCCGATATCCAGATTGGTTTTAACTTTCTTAAACCCTGTCGATTAGTCAGATATGAGAATTCCTCCCACTGATTACAAAAGACTTGCGCGAGCAAAGTTCATAACAGGCTCTAGCAGTGAAGCCGTTTCTTTAACCATCGATTCCAGTACATTAGAGCGCCCGTTATCATCAGGAGGGGAAGCACCAACCCAAGCACAGACCAAACCACCTTGCCCCATAAACCCCACGAGGTTCCGAAATGGAGCGGCACTAGCAGCCATAGCAGCTAGTCGCCTAAAGTCGCATTGCGTCCGCGCCGCCAGGTGTAGAGCAGCTTCCCAGTCTGTTGATCGAAGTAGAGAAAATCCGTGTTGCTGTAATCGCCAAGGTGTCCGTGCGCCATGTACACCGTCAGCAGCGCATTCGGTCCTGAACCAAAGAACAAGCCCTCCAGAGAAGCGCCGGGTGAGACCTTTTCAGCAGTCGCCAAAACCTGGGGCAGCTTCAAAGTCTGCAGCGTGGTGCTCGGAGAGCGACGCATCAGCTGGTTCAACTGCGCCTCTGGATATCGGGCCGTCGTTATCGGAGAGATCTGCGCGATCACCTTTTCAAATGGAGCAGGCCATGCGAAGTACACTCCTGTCAAAGCCCAGGTTAAGGTGAAGAACAGCGTCCAGATGCCCACGGCGCTATGCAGGTCGAAGGTGATGCGCTTCCACGACAACCCGAAGTTCACCCGGAAGCCGCGTGCCCAATTGCGGATTCCCGGCCACCAAAGCACCACGCCCGATCCGACGACGGCCAGCAGGATTGCCGCTCCCACACCGTTCCACGCCATCCCGTTCTTCTTCAGCAGCAGGTCGGTGTGAAATCGGTTGACAACGCCAATCCAACTTGCTGCCTCGTCGACCTCGCCTACTACCTGCTCCGTCTGCGGATGCACATAGATCGTTACCGGTCGCGAGGTTATTGCAGCGGTCTCCTGCGGATGTAGCACGACCGCATACAACGGGTTGGCCTCCGTGGGACAGGACGCCAGGCTTCTGACCATTTCAGGATGCGCCCGGGCGGCTGCATCGATCGATTCGATCAGACGCACTGGAGTGCAGCTGCGCGCATCGAAGGCCAGGTTGCGTATGCGAGGCCGTGGCATCAACTCATCTTTGAATACCAGGATGGAGCCACTCAACGCGACGGCTGTGAGATAGAGCGCCAGGCAGAGCCCGCACCACAGATGCACCTGAAAGAGAGCTCTTCGTATCCAAAGCTGCTGCGGCTGCCTCAGCGCTTTGCTCCAGAATCCGCCCGCGGCTACCTTCATCGAGGCGAGTCCTTTTCGGCGGGCAGGTATTTCTCGAACCACGCCATCTCGCGCGACAAGCTGTCGATTTGATGCTCCCGCTCGGTGAAGATATGGGGTTCCCGGGGGTAAGTCACCATCTCAGTGTCGCGATGGAGGAAGCGCAGCGCATGGTAAAACTCCTGACCTTGCGATAGTGGAACCCGGACGTCGGCCTGGCCATGCAGCACCAGCACCGGGGTGCGGCAGGCCGCGGCAAAGCGCACGGCCGAGCGCTGATTGTACTCCGGTCCGTTCTCTGGCCCAAGGTAGCTCGACACATAGCTGGGAGCGATATCCGTCGTCAACGACATGCTGAACACGTCGGTAATGGCCGCACCCGCCATAGCCGCTTTGAAGCGGTCCGTATGGGTGACAGCCCAGGAGGTCAAGAAACCGCCGTAGCTCCATCCGGCAATGGCGAGCCGGTTGGGATCGGCAATACCCTGCTCCTCGATCCAATCGACGCCGGCCATCATGTCCTGATAGTCCTTTCCGCCCCAGTCTTTGTAATCGCCCTCCGTAAAGGCAATCTCCTGCCCCGCGGAACCGCGATAATTTGGTTGCAGCACCACGTATCCCTGGGCGGCCAGCAAGCTGGCGTAGTTGTACCAGGTCGCATCGAAGCCGACGGTAAATGCCTCCTCGGGTCCCCCGTGAAGATGGATCACTGTCTTGTAGCGGCGGCCTTGCTTGTAGTCCGGGGGCAAGGAAAGTACTCCAAAGACTACATGATGGTCTTTAGGATTGTTCCAATGCACTTCTCGCGCGGTTCCGAGCTTCCACTCTTTGACCTGCGGATTCGTCGCGGTCAGCTCCTGCACTCCGGTCTGCCGCCACACCGAAACCTCCGCAGGATGCGACGGCGTTTCGCCGAGGAAGATCATCGTGCTGCCATTGAGTGTCATGTCGAAGTCGAGCGCCGTCGCGGGCAGCCCGGTTAACGGAGTCACGGAGAGATTTTTCAGATCGAATATGCTCGCCTCTGTATGGGCGCCTACGTAGGCATTGACGAAGAGACGATCATCCGGCAGCCAGTGCAACTCCGCAATCGTACCCTTCACTTTGTCTTCGAGCTTCACCTCCTGGCCGCTCGCCAGTGTCCGCACGTAGTGCTCATCGGTGATCCGCTTCGGGGTAAATCGCGAGTAGGCGATCTGCGATCCGCTCTGGGAATACTCCGGCTCCTGGTATCCTGAGTCTTCCTCCAGCACTTTGCGCACGGCGCCTGTGTTCGCATCGAACGCAATCACTTTGGAGACGCGCCAGTAGTCATCCAACCGCGGCGTAGGAGAGACCCTGGAAACCAGCGTAGATCCATCCGGCGACCAATCGACCGTGTCCACATTCTGATCGCCCGTCGTCAGCAGGCGCGCCTCATGCGCCGCGACGTCCAGAATCCAGAGACGTTGGTAATGATAGTTGCTGTCGATCACCTCTTCATCGTTCTTCAGCTTCTTCCGGTCTTGCTCCGCCTTTATCTCCGGATCGGGTCGAAGGAAGGCAATTCGCTTCCCGTCTTTCGACCACTTGAAGGACCGGACGCCTCCGGGCAGATTCGTCAGCGGCTCGGCCTCGCCGCCATCCAGCGCAATCCACCAAAGCTGCATGTCCTTCTTATCGGCAGTCGGCTCTGCATCAGGCAGGGCGGGCGGTGCGGGCTGTGAATTCTTCTGCTCTGCAGATGTCTTTGCCCCAGGCGGCCAAGCTCCTGGCTTGTCTTGCACCACGTTGAACTTGAATACGGAACCGTCCTGAGCGAGCGGGTTGGCCCGGTCCGACAAGAACGCCAGGTGCTTTCCGTCCGGCGACCATGCCGGAGAGGAGTCGCTCCCGGAACTGTAGATAAACGGTCGCGCTGTCCCGCTCTGGTCCGTCTGCGCCAGCCAGATATGCTCGTTTCTCGGCTTGCCGGAAGGCGTGGGCGTATGGACGCTGTAGGCCACTCTCGTTCCATCGGGTGAGACTCGCGGACTCTCCACCGTACGCAGATTCGCCAGATCCGCAGGTTGCATGACATGCGTCTGCGCGGCCAAGACCGCACACGTCCACCAAATTACGACTGCCGCCGAAGCACGAACCAGAAACATGGACACCCTCCAAAGACAGCGTACGGTGAGGAAGCAAGCGCGTGCAGCGGAACCTCTGCCATGCACGCGCCCGCGTTAGAACTGCAGCTTCAACGCAACCTGCAGGGAGCGCGGCGCTCCGATCTGATAAAGGCTGCTGAAGCCGCCATCGGCTCCGCCTCCTCCCAAACTGTCCGCGAGAGTATGCGAGGAGATACCGAAGTTCTGCGTCGGCGTGATGCCATCGCCAGCGGTCAGGACATTTCGTCCATCGTTGGTTCCCGGGTCGCCGAACAGCGGATGATTGAAGAGGTTGAACGCCTCCGCGCGAAACAGCAGGTTGACTCCATCGCGCAGTGGAAAGGACCGCCGCAACGCCAGGTCCTCCTGCCATGCGCCAAAGCCCCGAAGCGTGTTCCTCCGCAGAGCACCCTGCACATTCAGATCGGGCGTGGCTCCTCCCGGCACCGAAAACGCGGCCCGGTTGATAACACGGCGGCCTGGAGCGGTTGCGCTCGAAAGATAAATCGGCTGCCCCGTCAAATTCGGTCTCTGGTTGATCGCATCCGTGTTGTAGTTCAGCCCGAAAGCGCCCAGCAGTCCGGTGGTGATATTGATCGTCTGTGCTGAATTGGACCGGAACAGGCTGTCCAAGGCCCATCCGTTTGTCGCATACTTCAGCAGAGCGTTTCCCTTTTCCGTCCCCTGGAGTTCATAAGTAACCGCACTGGAAAAAGTATGGCGCACGTCAAGATCCGAGTTGCCATAGTCGAGGCTCGGGTCATAAACCGTGTGATACGGATGAGGCAGCGCAAGGCTTGATCCGTTGTCGAGCGCATGCGCCCAGGTATAGCTGAAGAGGGCTTGCAGATGACGCCACGCATTCTGTTTGAACTGTAGTTGCAGGGCATTGTAGTTGCTGTAGTCGTGATTGAACGTCACATCCAGGTAGCCGAAATTCGGATTGCCGCCCTCGGTCGGCTGCAACATCTCATTGCGAAGAAGATCGACGCCTTTGTTGCCGACGTAGCTCGCCTGGAAGCTACGGCCGCCGCCGGCATTCTGCTGCATCGAAACGTTGTACATGTACACCTTGGGATCTTTCAGGTGCGGATCGAATGCGAACACGAAGCTGTAAGGCGGAGCCGTGCTGATGACAGGCGGCGCTGCCGTCGTCACGCTCAGCGGGTACACACCTGCCGCTGCGTAGAAATAATTGGAGGCGGTATAAGGCGTGCCCAACGTGCCCTGCGCTCCCACCTCGTTGCCTAAACCATAGTAGATGCCGCCACCTCCGCGAAGCACGGTCTCGTACCCGGCATCGCCGTGAAACAGATAAGAGAAGCCCGCGCGAGGTGCGAAGTTGGTCTTGCTTGCACTCCACAGCGGTGTGCCCGCCGTAGCCAGGGCCACGTTCGCAGGATCTTCCAGGTTCAGTACCGTATAAAGCGGGTGCCCTGTCGACTCCGTCGGCGGCCCGTCATAGTCCCAGCGCAACCCATAGTTCAGTGTCAGTTTAGGCGTGGCCTGCCAGGCATCTTCCGCAAAGGCAGAGTAGTCGTTGAAGTTTGGCCGCAGTACCGTTGTCAGGGCGCTGTCAGTGTTTGCAAAAACAGGGATCTGCGTATTCACCAGCGTCTTCACGTCAGTGAAGTCATATCCGATGTCGTAGGGCCTGTAGCCGTTCTTCGGAGAAAGCCGGCGGTAATCGCCGCCGAACTTCAACGTGTGCCGGTGAATGTTCCAGCTTACGGTGTCCACAAAGTTCAATTGCCGCTGATGATTCGTAGCATCGTTTCCTACGTAGTAGCCGCTTGTCCCATCGTTGAAGGACAGACTGAAGACCGAATCGGCCGTAGTGTATTGTGGCTGCGATTGAAACAGGTAAGCGTCCGTGGGCACGGTCGCTCCACCGTACGAGGTTGCATTCACCACAGTCGCGCCTTTGGCATGACTGATGTTAAACCGGAAGTCGTTCACCAGGGATGCCGTAAAGATGTAGGTCGCGCCTGCCGTAATGCTATCCACGTTGGAGATTGTCTGGCTGTAGGTCGACCGGGTGTAGGCATCGAACGCGCCATACTGGGCGCCGTTCGATGGAGCCACGTTGCCGCGGATAAACAGATTCAGCTTCGCGATCGGGCTGAAGTCCAGGCGTAAGCTCGTCGCATTGAGGGTGGACGGGTTGGAGAAGGTCGTGTAGAAATTGCCCGTGTAGCTTCCATTGATGTCCTGCCCGGCGGACGGCAGCGGATACGCCTTCAGCAGCGGGGCCACCACCGCCGAGGCCTGATTCCGGGCATAGGTCGTCGGCACAATGTCCACCCGCGACTCGGGCACCCGCACGCGCAGCCCCTCATAGGAGAAGAAGAAGAACAGCTTGTCTTTCAGGATGGGGCCGCCGATTACGCCGCCGAAGTCATTCTGCTTCTCCGCGGCCCGCGGGAGCCCTACGTTGTTGTTGAACCAGTTGTTCGCATCCAGAACGTCGTTCCGCAGGTACTCGAACAGAGTGCCGTGAAATTTGTTCGTGCCGCTGCGAGTCACGATCGAAAGCTGCGCGCCAGTCGTGCGCCCAAACTCCGCATCGAACGACGAGGTCTGCACCTTATACTCCTGCATATCGTCGACTGACACAAGGTTGTTATAGCCGCCATTGTTGCTGGTCGCCTGCGCCGCGCCGCCGCCCGCGGCACCCAGATATACGTTGCTTCCTTGTGTGATGCCTACATTTGCGCTTACACCGTCGATCGAAAAGTAGTTGGCGTCCGTACGCTGTCCGTTCACGCTAAACTGACCTGAGTTCGTGTAGTAGGTCTTGGCCGTCACATTCCCGGGAGTCAGTGCGATCAGCGCCTGGAAGCTGCGCCCATTCAGAGGCATGTTCTCGACGAACTTGCGATCTACGGTCGTTGCTACCGCCGCCGAGGTCTCAATCATCTGTTCGCTGTCTGCGCTCACCGAGACCTGATCGCTTGCCGCTCCGATCTCCAGCACAATGTTCTCATTCAGCGAATCCTCCGTGTGCAACTCCACATCCGGCAAGACCGATTCTTTGAACCCGTTGGCCATGACCGACAGCCTGTAATGAGCCGGCTTCAGCGTCGCAAAGTGGAATGCTCCATGATCGCTGCTGGTCGCATTCTGTGAGATGTTCGTACCCACGTCGGTAATCGTCACCTTCGCGCCCGCCACAAATGCGCCCGAGCGATCAGTAACCGTTCCGTTTACCGCTCCGCTTTCCAGCTGCGCGAAAGCCGTGACTGATGCAAGCATCAACGAGACTAGCACGATCAAGAGAGATATTGTGTTTGCGCTTCGTTTCATGGCATCCTCACATTCTGTTTCGTGTTGGCGTCGCTTGGCGTTGAACTTTCTGTCACGGACCGGCTTGGCTTAGCTCGCTTCCTGACTTCGTCCTGCGTTCTGCTTCCGGATCATCGCTGCCAGCGCACGGTCGTTCGGCGAAGCATGAGTTTCCAGAACATCTGCCACAGCGAGCACATCCTCTACAGGCTCATCCTGGCCAAGCTTAAATTTGGCATCGACTCGCGATAGCAGGATGCGGAAGCCCGCGATGCCGGCAAAACGGCGAGTGATCTCGCTGCGTGGAATCTCTGAGGTGCTCCATCCATTCGCAATCGGAGACTCCATGCGCCGCGTAAGATCTTCGAGCGACGCATCCAGCTCCGGCTCATCCTGAAACTCGATCCGCCCATAGCAGTGCACGGTCGTGTAGTAATACGTCGGCGGCATCTGCCGCTTCGGATACCAGCTCGCCGTCACATAACTCCACGGCCCTTCAAACACCGCAAGTACAGAGGCGGTCTGCGCGCGAAGCTGCTCCAGATGTTCATTCGTCCGCGATATATGCCCCACCAGAGCCGGCGAATCGGTCGCCCAGGCTGCACGGTCGATCATCAGCGGCAGGTTGGTCGCCAGCGGGCCGTCGCTTCCCTGGCTCACCAGCAACGCCCACGGATGTTCCTCGATCATCAGCCGTACCTCCTCATCGCTCTTCGGCTTCCAGCAAGGACGCAAAAACATGCAACTCTCCTCTATGACTTCAACTCGATCCGGCTATGGCCTGACGATCTCTCCACCAAGCACCGTCGTCAGGATCTTCACTTGCTCAATCTTCACCGGATCGATGTGGAAAATGTCCTCTGACAGCACATCGAAGTCCGCCAGCTTGCCTGGCATCAGGCTTCCTTTGATCCCGTCCTGGCCCTCCGCATAGGCCGAGCCCACCGTGTACGCATGCACCGTCTCGGCCACCGTCAACTTCTGCTCGGGAAACCAGCCGCCAGGATGTTTGCCGTCGAGCGTCCGCCGTGTTGTGGCGGCGTAGATCGTCTCCATCGGGTTCATCGGCGCGACAAACCAGTCGGTACCCAGCGCCAGCGTCGCACCTGCGTTCAGCAGTGAACGGAATGCGTAGGCCGTCGATGCCCGCTCATGCCCAATCCTCGTCTCCGCCCATCGGCCATCATCGATCGCGTGATACGGCTGCACCGATGCGATCACGTGCAGCGCGGCAAACCGCGGAATATCTTCGCGTCGCAGATGCTGCGCGTGCTCAATCCGCAGCCGCCGGTCGCGAGGTCCGTCTTCCTTTTCCAGGCGCTCATACAGATCCAGAATCGTCTCGTTCGCCCGGTCGCCGATGGCATGCGTCGCAATCGCATTGCCTGCACGATCCGCGGCCTGCAGCTTGGCAAAAAACTCCTCGGGATGCGACAACTGCTCCGTCGGCGCGCCCGCGTTCCCCGGCTGATCGTCGTACGGCTGTACGAACCACGCCGTCGCCGATCCCAGCGATCCATCCGCAAACGCCTTCAGCGATCCGATCACAAGCGTGTCGTCGCCGAAGTTCGTCTGAATGCCGAGGCTTCGCAGCCGAGCTCCCTCATCGAGCGGAAACCGCGCCGACACTCTCACCTTCCACTTGCCTTCCGCGATCAGCCTCTGATATCCGCGCACCACGCGCGCTTGCAGATCCGCCGCGTGCGAACCCGTAAACCCCATGTCCTGCACGCTGGTTACGCCGCTGTCCAGCGCGTACTTCTGCGCGGCCAGCAAAGCCGCATCGACCTGCACATCTGTTGGCGGAGGAACGACCTTCTCCACAAGATCCTTGGCCGCATCCTTGAAGATACCCGTCGGATTGCCGTTCTTGTCCCTGCCGATCATTCCTCCCGGAACATCGGGCGTGTCCCGGGTAATGCCCGCAAGCTTCATCGCAACAGCATTCGCAAGCATCATGTGGCCATCGGAGCGCTGCACCCAGACGGGATTGGCGGTCGTCACCGCATCGATCCACTCATGCGTCGGCAACTCCACCGGAGACCACTTCTGCTCGTCCCAGTTCCCGTCTACAATCCACTCGCCAGCTGGCCTGGTCTTCGCAAACGCCGCAATCCGTTCCGTGAACTCCTGACGGCTTCGCGCATCCGTCAGCTGAACGCTCGCCAGTCCTTGTCCACCCCAGAAAAAATGCACATGAGCATCGTTGAACCCGGGCACGACGCGGCGTTCTTCAAGGTCCAGAACCCTCGTCTTCGGTCCCGCCAGCTTCAGGATCGTGGTGTCATCGCCCACCGCCAGAATGTGGTGCCCTGCAACCGCAAGCGCCTGTACCTCGGGATGAGCGGGATCCTCCGTCCAGATCCTGCCATGTACCGCAACCAGATCCACCTGCGCCATCGCAGGAATCGTGAACATGACGCAGAGGACAAGAATCGCTAGCCGCACAAATGCCTCCCGCTGAGACGGAGATACGTTGGCCTGAGCCTGGAGAACCGGCATCAGACGAAAACACGCTGCCATTGAAAACGGATAAAACTTTGCTCGGGGTAAGTCTCTCCACCATAGGGCGAATGCTGGATCATGTAAAGAGCCAGATCTTTGAGGTACGATGGTGCCAGATATCTCTCCCCCTCACCGCACCGAAAGGAGTTCCATGGTAGGTTTCGGACGAGTCCAGCTCTTGCGCAATCAGAAGCGATCCATGCAGGCCCAGCTCGCCGATCAGATGAAGGCTCTCATCCAGGCCGGCTCTCTCCGCGCAAATCAGAAGCTGCCCTCGACCCGCACCCTCGCCGAACAGCTTCAGGTCTCCCGCAATACAATCGTGGCTGCGTACGAAACCCTCCTCGGCGAGGGGTACCTGCAGGTCGCGGAACGCAGCGGCTTCATCGTAGGAGCGGCCACCCAGGCCTTCCGCGCCCGGCCCAGCCCATCCTCTCCTGGCCGCAGGAAAGCGAGATCGCTGTTTCTTCCCATCGCACCTGTGCCCTTTCGTCCCGCTCAGCCGGATGTCAACCTCTTCTCGCTGAAGATTTGGAACCGCCATCGCACCCGCGTGCTCAGGCGAGGGTCATCGCTCCTCCAGTATCAGTCCCGGTTCTGCATAGGCCTCGACGAGCTCCGGCGCAATCTCGCAGGCTACCTGCGAGATAGCCGCGGGGTACGCTGCAACTGGGACCAGATCGCCATTACCAGCGGCTCGCAGCAGGCTCTCTTCCTCCTCGGCCATCTTTTGCTCGACAAGGATCACAGCGTCTACATGGAAGATCCTGGATATCCCGGCGCGCGACGTTCCTGGGAAGAGGCACAGGCGAACGTCGTGCCGGTGCCCGTCGATCAGGAAGGCATCTGCCTTCCTCTACCCCGCGCATCCAACGCATCGCTCATCTACGTCACTCCTTCTCACCAGTTTCCACTGGGCACGTGTATGTCGCTCGCCCGCAGGCTGGCCTTGCTCGACGTCGCGCAACAGCGCCGCCTCTGGATCATCGAAGACGATTACGACGCCGAATTCCGCTACACCAGCACGCCCCAACCCAGCCTGCAGAGCCTCGATCGCCACCATCGCGTCATCTACATGGGTTCCTTCAGCAAGACGCTCTTTCCCGGCCTGCGGCTCGGATACGTCGTTCTTCCTCCAAAGCTCGTGGACCCTTTCACTCGCCTCAAGGTGACCGCCGACGATCAGGGGCCGCTCATCGACCAGGCCACCCTCGCCGCCTTCCTTGAAAGCGGAGCCTTCTACGCCCATCTGCGCCGCTGCCGCCGTGTCTACTCAGAGCGTCAGCAGTTCTTCCTCAGGCTGGTACAGCAGAAGGACCTGCCGCTTCGATTTCCCACCGCGGGGCGCGGCATGAATCTCGCGGGTCATCTCCCGCGGGCCACCGACGACCGCGCTTTGAGCGAAAAGCTGAGCGCACGCGGCCTCGACATACCGGCCCTCTCAAGCTACGGCATCTTCTCGAAGATCCCAGGCCTGCTCTTCGGCCTGACCGCTTTTGACGAACGGGCCATCACTGCCGGCGTTGAGAGTATGTCCCTCGTTCTGACTGCAGAAACCATCGGTGACTACCGCCTTTCTTGAGCGGGTCGGGTCAACCCATGCACTGTCGGAGGAGAACCGAGAGGTCGCGCTGTCTCGCTTTCGTGTGCTCCAATCTCACCTGGAACAGGACAGGCCAATGTCAAGGCGGAGACTTATGTACTTATCAGAGTGGTCTCAGGCTTCTGTCGTCGACACACCAAACTGCGATCACCAACGATGCTTTCGTGACACAACGGCAAGCAAGATCGTTCAGGCAGCACCACAATCTGTCCTCGACCATCTACTTCCTCAAGGTCTCGCGAGAGACGGTGAGCCCGTCCTATCCTGCTCCCGTGGTGGGAGCAGACACTGAGTGATCCCGTTGTTCCGATTTACCGTAGCTGATGCGTCAGGAGTTGCCGCTTCGGTCCTAGACTGGCACGCGGGTAACCGGCCGGAACATGAAGCCGCTCCTTGGCGCCGTGTGGCATCGGGAAACGGACTCGCACAGCAAACTACCCAACAAGCAGAGTCTCGCTAAGCGCAAAGGTGACTCATCTTACCGTTCCTCTATAATGCAGGAATCAATACATTATGACGGGCCGCAGAAGTTCTGTCGGCAGAAATAGGTGACAGTGCTCTTCGGAGATGCCACGTACCCGTTAATAGAATCACCCACCCGCGAAGATGTGGCGCTGTTCAAGCGTTGGAATCTGTGGCTGACCTTCCTTGCGCTGTGGACTGTGATTGCTTTCCTCTCGGCAATACAGTCCTATGTTCGCGAGGAGATCTACGTCGCCAAAGCCCCGCTTGCGGCGCAAATGAACGTGCCGATCAAGGACATGTCGGCGACGAATGTAGAGACGCGCAAGCCGAAGGTGCATTTCAAGTTCCTGAATCATGTGCGCTGGTCGATGGAAGTGTGGTACACACGAGCGATAATCTCTCCGATGGCGCTTTGGTTCGCGCTGACGATCCGCATACGGAGCAAGCGAAAGTTTGGGTCGATCTCACTTCACCTGGCGTGCAGTCTGCTGATCGGTGTGCTGGTTCTTCTCATGCTGGCCGGGTTGCGGCATACCGTCGAGCCGCAACATCCGGCATTTCTGGGGGAGTTCAAGTATGCAGCCTCCGATCACTGCGTCTTTAACTTCCTGGTGTACTGGACGCTGGTGGGCTTCATGCATGCGTGGCATTACTCGCGCGATTCACGGCATGAGGCCGTGCAGCGGGTGCGGTTGAGCAAGGAGTTGGCCGAGGCGCAGTTGACGATGCTGAAGGCGCAACTACAGCCACACTTTCTGTTCAATGCGCTGCATTCAATCGGTACGCTGGTGCACGAAGACCCGGCTGCGGCGGAGAACATGCTGCTTTGCGTGGGACAACTACTACGTGCGTTCCTTGAGGACAAACAATCAGACGAGGTGACACTGCGCAAGGAGCTGAGGACGCTCGAGTATCACCTGGAGGTGGAACGCATCCGCTTCGGCGACCGGCTGACGATCCGCACTACCATCGACATGGAGACGCTGGACTGCGCGGTGCCGCACCTGATCCTGCAGCCGCTGGTGGAGAATGCGATCCGACACGGGATCGGCAAGCATCCAGGACCGGATGAGGTGCGCATCTGTGCGCGGCGAACGGGAGAGTCGCTGCAGCTTGAGGTGTGGAACTCGACCAGCGTGCTCGAGCATACGTCCGAGGCTGCGATGAGCCGGGGCATCGGACTGTCAAACAGTCGGCTGCGGCTAAGCGCGCTTTATCAGGATCAGTCCTCGCTGCACATTGCGAATGTGGAACCGCGGGGTGTGTCGACGACGATCACCATCCCGTTCCGCGCGATGGATAGGGAAGAGATCCTGGAGCCCCACGAGTACTTTCTATGACCATTCGGGCGATCATCGTGGACGACGAACCGCTGCTGCGACGCAGCATCCTTCGCATGCTCAAGATACACCCCGAGGTGCAAGTCGTAGCCGAGTGCGGGGATGGTCCGAGCGCCATCCGGTCTATCTACCGGCTGAGACCGGATGTGATCTTTCTAGACGTGGAGATGCCCGGGTATAGCGGCTTCGAGGTGCTTTCACGGTTGCGGAAAGAGGTGATGCCGTCAACCATCTTCGTCACCGCATACTCGCAGTATGCGGTGAAGGCCTTTGAGGCGAGGGCGCTCGACTACTTATTGAAGCCATTCGGGCAGCAACGGTTCGACGAGGCGCTGCAACGGGTCATGGAACGCATACAGCCGACGAAGGGGGGCGACAACAAACTCACTTATTTCGAACGGTTGCCAATTCGTCACCGTGGGAGGACGATGTTCATAACACTCTCCAGCGTCGACTGGATTAAAGCGGAGAAGAATCACGTGCTGCTGCACGTGGGGCAGCGGGTAGCGGTGATGCGGCGAACGATCTCGTCGCTCGAGAAGGAGCTGGACCCGGAGCAGTTTGTGCGGATTCACCGTTCTACGATTGTGAACCGCACGAAGATTAAGGAAATTCTGCCTTGGGCCAACGGAAACCACAGCGTCGTGCTCGAAAATGGGCAGCAGCTACGGATGAGCCGGTCCCAGCAGAGCGCGCGGATGCTTTTGAGCTGCGGTTAAAAAGACCGGACGGCTGTTTGCAGCAGCCATCCGGTTGTTGTGAAGATGCCTTCTACGGGAGGGGGCTTGGTGTAGCTCCACCCAGGTAAACGCCGTTGAAGAGGAACTTGAAAGTCCCATGAGGCTGGGCGCGGAAGGCGACCTCAGGTCCAAGGAGCATGACCCGGCCTTTTCCAGCCTTGTAATCGACGATGGCCGTGCCCCCGTCGAGGTAGGTTTGACCCCATGCCCAGCCGCTGTGCAGGATATTGGGCCCTTTGTACCAGGCAACGGCGTGGGCGTTTTGCGACTCGGCATCAGGGCTCAGCTTGAACACGGGGCTGTTGTCGAAGAGGACGTCGGCGGTCTCTGGCATACCGAAGGCTAAAGGCTCGGCGTTGTCGATGTGGGCGGTGAGCAGCGAGCCGGGAACATAGAACTGTTCCGTGGTGAGCGCGTGCTCCTTCTCATCGCGACCGACCGCCGTGAGATAACTGGAGACGGGAACGCCGAGAAGCTGGCCCATGCTGGTGGAGCTGCCGATGGTGACGACGCTGCCGCCGGCGGCGACAAACTGCTTGATCTGCGGAATGGTTTTATCCACGGTGATCATGCCTAGCCAGGAGCGGTACTTCTCCGGGATCGATTCCGCATCAGGCTGGCGATTGCGGTAACCCTCGGGTGCAGGGGCTCCGCCGAAGTGTGCAGCACCGTCGGTGAAGACGAGAACATCATACTTACTCTGTAGATTGCCAGCATCGAGCTCCTGCGGACGGACAATCTCGTATGGAAACTCAAACTGCTCGAATAGCCAGCGGATCTGTCCGGAGGGCATGAGTCCGCCGTACTGATCGTAGAGGCCGATGCGAATGGGTCTGAGCTTCATGGCGCCGCCTGTGGGGCCCTTTGCCATACCATAGGCATTGAGACCGAGCTCCTTCGTGCTGGCCTGCAGGACGAGCAAGGCCTTCGGTGAGGCGGGAATCCAGATGGTCCCGGTGCCGAGGTCCTCTCCCTGAACGGTTACGGCCTTGTCGAGCCAGTAGACGTCGCAGCCTGCTTTGAGAAGACGGTTGATGAGCGTGAAGGAGTTGTTGATACGGTGACTGACGACGTATCCCGCGGGGATTGTATCTCCGACTACCTTGCCAAGGGGCGGGCTCTGCAGACCGGGAGCGACCTCAAACGGACCGTCGAATCCGTCAAGGACACGATCGAACTTAACGCCCATCTGGAAGGCAAGCGTATAACCCGTCATGTCGTAGGGGCGCTTGGGCGGTCCACCGGGATAGACGAAGTCGTTCGGGTGATCCTGCGGCTCGAACATGTCGAGGATGTGCGGCCGATACGCCTGGTCGGTCTTTACAACATAGGAACCGGCGGGGTAATTCTTGCCGGCTACGGTGAAATCAGACTTCGCCTTGAGAATTTCGACGCCGTTCTTCTCAAGCGTGTTGATGAATTTCACCGCGGTCGGAAAATCCGGCTGATTGGCGGGGATGATGTAACCGCGCGCATCGCGCTTGGCAGGATCGTGCAGGACAGTGTTGTAAAGCTCGGTGGGAACGGTGCGTGCGGCCCGCGTACTCACGGCTTCAGTGTGGGGGTGAGTGGCTCGATCGCTGGCCGGATTCATCTTCGCCGCAGCGGCATTAAGGGCTTCGATGCGCTTGGGCGTGATGGTCCAGTGATCCTTGCTTCCATTGTCAATGGAGTCTTTACCCATCTTGTAGATGTTGTAAAGGATGGTCGCCCGCTGACGCGAGGCGTAGTCGAGGATGGCGCGGTTGTTCTGCATCTCATAATTGATGGCCTGGCGATAGTGCCACTCCTGCGGAGCAATTGGCAGCGGCCAGTCACCGGAGGGGAGTTGTTTCTCGGGCACCAGGGGGATCTTCATAGGGGTCGGATCTCCGACTATCTCGGTGAGGATCCCGATGGAATTGTGAAAGTACATGATGGTGCGGAGACCGCCGTTCCACCAGGTGGAGTAGTCAGCGCCGCTGCGCATCTCTGAGCCGCCCCAGCCGTTGGCGATGAGACGGCCATGGAGGGCCGCACCGACTGCCTCAAGATCGACAGGCATAAGGGGGCTGAAATTGTAGTTAAACGGATCGCGGAACGGGGGCATGAAGATGACGCCGCCCTCTGGACCAGTCTGGTGATGGTTATACATGATCTCCGGATACCACTGGGTGAAGAGAACTTTCACCATGTTCTCGGTCTCTTTCTGGTTCACCATGTAGAAATCGCGGTTGTTGTCGTGGCCGACGTAATGCTGAAAGAGGCTGGGCAAGCCGGTGAGGCTCCGCTTAGTCTCGTCAGGGTTGCGCATGTACCAGTTGGAGACGAGATCCTGTCCGTCGGGATTGTCGAGCACGCATAGGGTAATGTCATCATTGAGGATACGCATCATTTCAGGATCGGTGTCGGCTACCATCTCATACACCTGCTGCATGATCTGTTGCGAACCGACGGTCTCAGTTGCGTGAAGACCACCGTCGAGCCAGACGACCGCCTTGCCTTCGCGGGCGAGCGCGTGAGCCTCGTCATCGGTAAGACCCTTGGCGAGCGCGAGCTTCTTCGCGATCTCCTGATAGTGGCCGAGCTTCTTGATGTTCTCAGGCGAGGTGATGATCGCCATGTACTGACGGCGTCCCTCAGCCGTCGGCCCGATGTCCACCAGCTTCATACGATTCGATTCGCTGGCGAGCTTCTTCCAGAACGCCACAAGCTGGACGTAGCTGGCCATGTGGTAGTCGTCACCAAGGTTAAAGCCCATGGACTCCTTGGCCGTGGTGATCTTAGGCAGGACAGGATACTTGGGTGGCGGTACCTGCGTCTGCGCCAGCATTGTGCTGGCGGAGATGGCCATACCTGCTAGAAGCAGGACGATGGTACAAACCCCTTTAGATCGCAACGTGCTCGGCATGATTCCTCCAATGGATAGTATTGCTGCGGTGTGGGTGACGGATCGAACCGGCTGGCTTCTTGTTTTAAGCAAACCGGTCCAGCAAAACAGCGATGACAAGATCTCATTGCTGTTTGAAAGTTAGAACGTCAATCGAAGGGCAAACTCAATGTTCCTTGGCGTGTTCGCTGCGCTGATCTGGCCGAAGGATCCAGAATTCGGGTCAAGACCCGGATTCAGAAAGTTCGGATGGTTGAAGGCGTTGAACATCTCGCCGCGGAACTCAGCATTGAGCTTTTCCGGAATGACAGGGAACTTGCGGGAGACCGCAAAGTCGACATTGACGCTTCCGGGGCCATAAATATCGCCGGTGGACTCGTTGCCGAAGGCGTAGACGCCAGCGGTGGGGTTTGAGGGATTGGTCAAGGCTGAGGTGTCGAACCATTCCTGAATCGTCTTAGGACCATTGTTGGGGTTGCTGATCTTGTTCGGACGATCGTAGTTATTCAGCGTGTTGCTATTGTTGGTGGTGTAGACCGCCGTGATGGGATTGCCGGTCTGGATCGCCAGAATACCAGTGACCTGCCAGCCACCCGTCAGAATGGCCGGGATGCCTTCCTTGAGGAAGAGCTTGTCCTTGCCGAAGGGCAGCTCATAGACGGGACTGAACGTGAAGTTGTGACGGACGTCGAAGCTCGAATTACCGTAGTTGCTGCGGATGTTGTACTGGTTCTGCGTCGAACCGGAGACGTCGTCGAGCGAGTGGCCGTAGGTATAGGCACCGATGAAGAGGAGGCCATAGCTTGAGCGCTTCTCTACCTTCACCTGTAGCGAGTTGAAGCTCGATATGCCGCTAGTGTAGTTGAAGGAAATATTGCCGTAAGAGGTAAAGGGACGGCGCGCGTTGATCTGCGCGGTCGTGCCCGCACCGGGCATCGGTTGGTTGATGTTGTAGCTCAGAGGCAGGTGAACACCGCGGGCTCCGAAATAGGCGACGTCCAGCAGCATAGTCTTCGTGAACTGATGCTGAATGCCGGCACTGTACTCCTGTAGGTTGGCTGTCTGGAAATTCTTGACTGTTCCTGCCGGTGTGGAGGAACCTGCCGCAAGAGCGGTTGGAAAAGGATTGGTTAGAGAGACAGGCGTGGCCAGACTGGCATTGAAAGTCTGCGGATTGCGCATGGGGAAGTTGTTGAAGAGGCTGAGTACGCTATTACCCTTGTCGGCGTTGTCATAGAAAAATCCAGCGCCGGCACGGATGACGGTGTTCTTGTTGCCGAAGGGCTGCCATGAGAGTCCAAAGCGAGGCGCGAAGGCCCACTTCTGCGTACTGTAGATACTGTCGACGCCATTGACACCAACCTTAAGGACGGTCGCTGTGTTGGGATCGAAGCTCGAGAGGTTGTGATACTTCTCTGACAGGATACCGTTGTACTCGTAACGCAAGCCGAGATTAGCGGTCAGAGTTGGGGTGACTTTCCAGTCATCCTGCACGTATGCGGCGATGATGTTCTCACGTGGGTAGAACTTGGGAGCTTCGGGCGTGATGGAGGTAGACGTGGCATAGCCAAGCAGCAGGTCAGCCAGAGGATAACCGCTGGTTGGCGCCGTGGACGAGCCGGTGAAGGAGAAGCTGCCCCGGCCATTCGAGACAAAGTAATCGGAGACCATGAAGCGGAGATAGCTGCCACCGATGTTAATGGTGTGGCGACCGCGCAGCAGTGTCAGGTTATCGGCGCCGTAGTAGCTCAGGTCAGTGCGGCTCTGCGGCAGGCTGCCGCCGTCGCCTAGAGTTGAGTAGCCTGTGACGGATGTTTGCGGGACACCGCCGATGTTTGGAAGGTCACTGATGGCTAGAGGGAAGTTGAAGCGCTGGTCGAAGAAGTTGTTTGGGTCTTCTTGGGTACGGGGTTGCGAGTACTGATTCCAGTTTAGACGGGCGACGTTGATGAACGACGGACTGAATATGTGGGTGTAACTGATCCCGGAGATATAGCCGGTGACCCCGACATTACAGCCGAAGCCAGGCAAAACGCGGCTGCCGCAGGTGCTGTTTGAAGGCTCGAAAGAGGGATCACTGTAGCGGTTGAAGGAAGCGTAGACGGAATCCGAGGAGCCGAACGTGTGATCGATTTTGATGCCGTACTCGTTCATAGTTTCGATGCGGTTCTCATTAAAGGTGTAATTATTGCCTGGCACCAGGCCCGCCGCAGTTGCTACGGTAGGGGCCGGGTAGTAGGCAAAGAGAGCGGCGCCAACGGCGTTCTGCATGGACGGAGTGATGATGTTGCCTGGAATAATGGCATGGGTGATCGGATTATGTAACTGAATCGGATTCTTAAGAGTGAGCAGTTCAGCGAAGTTGCCAGTCGCCATATTGATCGTCGGTACCGTCGCACGAGCAATGGTCTCTTGACTGAGACGCAGGCCTTCGTAACTAAAGAAGAAGAAAGTTTTGTCCTTCTTGATAGGCCCCCCGATGGTGCCCCCGAACTGATTGCGGCGGAAGCTGGGCTTCTGCGAGGCAGGGGTAAAGTAGTTAGAGGCATCTAGTATCTGGTTACGGATATATTCGAAGACCGTGCCATGGAAGCCGTTGGTGCCGGACTTCGTGGTTACGATAAGTTGGCCGCCGGAGTTTCTGCCGTACTGTGAGGAGTAGATTCCGGTGAGGAGCTTGAACTCCTGTATCTGGTCGACAGAGGGAAGATACGTGGGCGTGTTGATGGATAAGTCGTTGTTATCGAACCCATCAATGGTGTAGTTATTCGATGTGTCGCTCGAGCCTGCGACGTTGAAGCCACCGCGATAGCCGGTGCCGGAATTCTGGGTGGGCTTATAGGTGCCTGGGGTGAGATAGGCGAGCGAGTAGTATTGTCGTCCGTTGAGCGGGAGCTCCTCGACCTGCTTGTTTTCGATAACTGCACCCTCGGAGGCGTCTTCAGTTTGCGTGAGGGGCGGCTCGCCGGTGACCTCGATGGTTTCTGTGACCGCGCCGAGCTGTGCTTTGAAATCGAGACGGGCGGTCTGGGCGACCTGCAGGGTAATACCGCTTTGCACAATTTTGTCAAAGCCCGGAGCCACGACGGAGATCTTGTATTGGCCTGGTGGGAGCAGCGGGATGGTGTACTCGCCGCTGCTATTCGTCTCGCCCCGAGAAGCCGCGTTGGTGGCAACATTAGTGATCGTAATGTGCGCTCCCGATATGATGGCGCCGGAATTATCTGTAACCACGCCGGTGATGGTGGCGTTTGGTCCCTGCGCTGATACAGCTTGGCCGAGACAGAAGATCGCTGCGATCAGCAGCATCCAAATGCGAAAACGACTCATTGAAAACCTCCTCCGAACGAGAAAAGTTGAGCGAGTGCTTAGCCCCACGCTATGGAGCGCCTGTGCCCGCGAGATAGGTAGAAGCAGGACTGCTTCGGCCAGCTACGTCCGAACTGGTTGGATTGCGGTCGTGCGTGAAACCCGGGGAATCACGCATATTCGGATTTGTTGTTAATTTTGATTACTATACGGTGAGTTTCTCGTTCCATTGGCAGGATGGGACGAATCGTCGGTTTCGCGTTCCGAATGGGATAAGCCCTTAACCGTACGGCTCATGTATATGCACGTCGGGCGGCGGCCACTGTTACATTAACCGAGGTGGGGTAGCCTGAGAGCGGCCCCCGAGGAGGCCCTGTCTATGTTCAAGCGCCGCCGTATCCCTGTCGAAATCATCTTGGTCTGCATGCGCTGGTAACTGCAAGTACGGGATCAGCTACCGCGATTTGACGGAGATGATGCAGGAGCGGGGTGTTGAGGTGGACCCATCCTCGATTATGCGCTGGGGTCCATCGTTGCGCGCCTGAGCTTGAGAAGCGGGTTCGCTGGTATCAAGGGTATCGTGCGCCCTCCTGGCGCGTGGACGAGACGTATGTCAAGGTCGTTGGCCACTGGAAGTACCTGTTACGGGCCGTCGACAAGCATGGCCGCCTGATCGATTTCATGTTGATGGATCGGCGAAATACCCGTGCAGCGCATCGTTTTCTGGGAAAAGCGTTCACGGCCATGCGCCATTGGCCGCCCTCTTCAATCACCATTGACCAGCCCGGCTCTTACCCGAAAGCCATCGGCCGCTTGCAGCGGGAAGGCAAGCTGGCGAGCGATACGAAGCATCGCACTTGCAAGTACCTCAATAACATTATCGAGGCAGACCACGGCGCACTCAAGCGAATCCTTCGACCAACGCGGGGCTTTCAGACGATGAAAACGGCTGCTGCTACGATCAAAGGCTTCGAAGTGATTCGGATGATCCGCCGAGGACATTGCCTCACCTGTAAGCCGCACGTCAAAGACAAAGTCCGGTTTGTGAACAAGCTGCGATGAAAGCCATTGCCGAAGCGCTGGCCCGCGGGATGAAGGTGGCGGTGGTCAGCATCAAGCCCGAGGAGGCTGAGGCGCACTTCGGCTGGTCCGCCCGCTTCGCAGGGCATGATATACCTGCTTCCGGCGCACCGGTCGCCGCATACAGCGTGCCGGTGCGCTTTGCGTTAATGGAGCCTCTATACGACTGATCAATATGCTAAGTCGGCAAATGGGGGAGCTGGGCCAGTCAAGGTGCCGGCGTATCTTCTACGCCGAGGCCACGGAAGGCAAGCGCCAGAAGCCTCTTGATACGGGCTTCTCCAGCTGAATTTGGAGGGATTCGCCATAAGAGTCCCACAAGCACCAGGAAGTCCTCGGGGTCGGTTCCCGGGCTGATATCGCCTGATCCTTCGCAGGCATCGATTAACTTGCGGACCGCACCCAGCATCGGCCAGTAGGTTTCTTGAAGGTCCTGATCCGATGTCGCCGCATGGACGATGTCCGCTACCCCGTATTTCATCCTCCCGAATTTGGCGAGCCGGTCGCACCAGATACGGAAGGCTTGGAGCGGCGGGTGCTTGGCAAGCAGCATCGGAGCAAGTCCTACCAGCGTGTCAATCTCCTTCCGATATACGCCAAGCACCAAAGATTCACGGCTCGGAAAGTGACGATAGAGCGTGCCGGCGCCGACCTCAGCCGCCTTCGCGATTGAGTTCAGGGACACCGCAGGATCGGCAGCCAAGGCATCGCGCGCCACATCCAGAATGCGGTCCCTGTTTGCCTGCGCATCGGCGCGCAAATTTTCGTTATGAGCCATAACCTCTTGACTAAGCGGAGAGTTCTCCGATAAGCTCTTACCGTAACCGGAGAGCTATCCATTTCTATCCGGTTCGGAGGGTATATGCAATACAAAAAACTCGGTCACACCGGTCTTGACGTCTCGCCCATCTGTATCGGCTGCATGGGTTTTGGTGACCCTTCGCGCGCCTATCCCAGCTGGTCGCTCGATGAGCAAGCCAGCCGCCCTCTCATCCGTCACGCGATCGAAGCGGGGATCAACTTCTTCGACACCGCCAACATGTATTCGAACGGTGGTAGCGAAGAGATCGTAGGCAGGGCTCTAAAGGATTTCGCCAACCGCGACAGTGTCGTCATCGCGACCAAGGTAGCCCCTGCCACGCGTAACGGACCCAACGCCATCGGGTTATCCCGTAAGTCGATCATGACGGAGATCGACCACAGCCTCAAGCGGCTTGGCACCGACTATGTCGACCTTTACCAGATCCATCGTCGGGATCAACTCACTCCCTGGGAAGAGACCCTGGAAGCGCTGCACGATCTGGTGAAGATGGGCAAAGTGCGCTATCTCGGCGCCTCCTCCATGAAGGCCTGGGAGTTCAGTAAAGCGCTGCACCTGCAGAAAGCGAACGGCTGGGCGCGCTTCGTGTCCTTGCAGGACACATACAATCTGCTCACGCGCGAGGAAGAACGCGAGATGTTACCGCTCTGCGCCGACGAAGGCGTGGAGACCATCGTCTACAGTCCGCTTGCGCGTGGGCGTCTGGCTCGACCGTGGGGAGCGACCACGACGCGGTCAGAAACCGAGGCCGCTGCTGGCTATAACGACCAGACAAACGCGGAAAGTGATCAAAATATTGTTGAGGCCGTGGATGCAGTTGCAAAGCAACGTGGCGTCAGCCAAGCGAGCATCGCGTTAGCCTGGCTGCGTAGCAAGTCTGTCGTAGCCGCGCCAATCGTGGGCGCGCTCAAGACCAGGCACATCGACGACGCGATTGAGGCGCTCGCGGTCACCTTGACGGACGAAGAAGTGACCAGACTCGAGTCGCCTTACACACCACGTATGGACTACCAGGGCGTATCGGATCCAGCCATGCTGCGCCGCGCAATAGAGGCAACGACCGGATTCAAAATGTCTGCTGCCTAATATCGACACAACGAAGCCGCGCGTCGGACACTCCCGCGCGCGGCTGCTCAAAACGCTTCGTCAACCTCTATCCGCCGTGAACGGGCACGCCATGACATCAGATACGCTCTACAGACTTTCCCCGCCATTAATTGCGCTACAGTTCCTCGCCTTCGGGTGGAGAGTGAATCGAGAGATTAATACCACTGATGCTGAGAGGCAGATCGTCATACCCCTACCCGACGTGATTAATATCCTGAGCCTGTTCGCGACGGTCGGCTGCGTGATCGTATTGCCCTTGGTGACCGAATCCTATCTCTGGCTCTCGCGGATTGTCTTGGGAAGCTCTTACGTTTTGATCGCTTTCCATCCATTCACGATTGCAGCGCACCACCGACTTTGGAAAAGAAAAGAGAAGAAGGCCACAGATGGAGCAAGTTCTCCTTATGCAAACCGCGAGGAGCTAATTACATCGCTTCTCTCCGTTCTGATTGCGATCTTGGTCGCAACATACCTCTGGAAGCATTGAACGAAACAACGCATCCAAAGCCAAGTTGAAATCGTGCCTGGTCATTTTTGAAAGGATTTCGCGACGCGACGAAGTTCGGACCGAAAAGCGTCCAGACGGAGGGCGCTTCCTTCAACATGAGGGTAAGCGAGGAGAGCGAAGACTGTCTCTATCTGAACGTTTGGACGGCGACGCTGAACCCCGGTGTCCGGCAGCTCGTTATGGTGTGGGTTTACGGGGGCGGCAATCTCGGCGGCGCGGGATCGGAGGATGCCACCGACGGGTCGCATCTCGCCGCAAAGGGCGTAGTCGTTGTCTCCTTCAACTATGGCCTGGGTGCATTGGATTACCTCGCGCATCCCGATATCGGAGCCAACTTCGGCGTTCAAGATCAGATTGCAGTGCTGCGATGGGTCCAACGCAATATAGCGTGGTTTGGCGGAGCGGCGAGCAACGTAATTGTGTTCGGGGAATCGGTAGGAGCGGTGGCGGTTCACACTTTGCTCGGTTGCCCAATGGCGCGTGACTTGTTTCATCGGGCAGTCATTCAGAGCCTGGGGTTCGAACTACCTGCCTTTGCCGAGTCATGGTCCTATGCGCGTGTGCAGCAAGCCGCTGAGGTGCTGTTCGACCTATTTGGCACGCGGAATATTGAGATGCTGCGTGCGGTCACGATTAGGGACATAAAGCTCGCGTCCCACGAACTATCGGGAGTCGCACCGGTATCCGGCAAGGTGCATACTCCCGCCGATCTGGTGTGGATGCCGGTGGTCGACTCAAAGATCGTGTTTGAAGCAGACTATGCAAATTTGCCGGAGGACATTCCGCCCATGCTCGGTTGCGTCGAAAATGAAGCACGTTATTTTTTAAGCACTCGACTGCATTCCATCGCGATGTTCTGGACCGCATGGCCCACTTTCTGTGCGGACCTGCCGCGAACGCGATCCTGTCGCGCTTTGACAGCACAGGTCTCTCGACTTACGAAGAGTTTGATAAGTTGGTTTCCGCAGCGATCTGGACCGAGCTTGCGTTCGAGATGGTGCGGAGGCTGGCTCTGGCGGCCCGGCGTTTCTACTATTATCGATTCAACAGGCTCTCGCCGGGTGCGATTGCGACCGGAGAACTCGCCAAACACACTTCAGAGATTCGATATGTGTTCAGCAACCTGCCAAGCGATGGAACGTACAACCATGTCGACCGTGATGTTTCAGATCGGATGCAGGACGCCTGGACCGCTTTTGCTGAGTGTGGCGTGCCTAAGAGCGAGATGGCTTGGCCCGACTATCGATCCGAAGACCGAAAGAGTATGCTGATCGCCGATACCTTAGCCGCGGAACCATTTCCTGTCAGCGCCGAGATGTTACTGATGCACTCAACAAGGGTTGCGGCGAAGGAGCATTCAAGACTGTGACTTAAACGATGTTGACTTCACTTCTCATCCTGAACCTTGTGGCATCTCTCGGCTCGGCAGCGTGGGCTGCGGTTGCACTTATCCGACCGGCAGCTCTCTCAGGTTCGAGCCACATCTCACGAGGTGAGATCTTTTATGTGCGAATGTATGCGGCGCGCTCCATTCCGGTAGGGCTAGCAACCGCGATCATGCCGTTCTGCCTTAAGGGAGGAGTAGTCGCGTGGCTCCTATTTACTGCTGCAGTGATTCAGATCGCCGACGTTATGATCGCGGTTAGAAAGAAGGAGCGCGGAATGATCATAGGCGCATCGCTCGCATCCGTCGTCCATATCCTGTGCGGTTTGGCGTTTCTTTAAGCTATCCAGGTCCGTCTGGGCTGTGCTCCAGCAATAGTTTCGGCAAGTCTTCGTGCAAATCGGCTACTTGGAGGTTCCAGCCGCACGTTTGACGACACGTTCGGCGAGCAGGCTCTGGGACGTCGCGGCAATCGTTTCGTCGTTGCTCCTCGGCGCCAAACCGAGCTCGCGCTTAACCTTCTCTGCAGAGACTGGCCGCACACGTCCGATTCGAGCATGATGGACGGCTGAACGGAATGTCGATCGCCTTACGCGCGTGTCAGCGCGCGCGGCGGGGCAGACCTGACTTATCACTTATTCGAAGCTACCCAGCCCCAAAGGGAGGTTGAAGATGATAGACCTGAATGATGTGCGAGTCTTCGCGATCGTGGCGCGCCCGGGAACTTTTAGCGCGGCAGGCCGGGAGCTGAGCCTACCAACATCCACCGTAGCGCGTGCTATAACCAGGCTGGAAGAGCATCTCAAGGTTTCCCTTTTGAGAAGGACTCCACGAGGCGTTTCGCTCACCGACTCCGGGACAGAGTTTCTGGCGACCTGCAAGCAGGCGCTTCAGACGATCAAAATTGGCGGAGAATCTTTACAAGAACGGAGTATTAGCCCATGCGGGCTGATCAGGGTCTGCAGTCCCATTGTGTTGGCGAACCTTCTACTGGTCCAGATACTTCCCGAGTTCTTGCGTCAATATCCAGCCCTCCGCATTGAGATCGAAACGTACACAAATGACTTTGAACGAGAGCCCAGAGAAGATGTGGACGTATTCTTCAAGATCGTGCCGCCGAGAGATTCCACCAGGCGGATGCGGAAGTTTTCCAGTACGTTGCGAGGTCTTTTCGCTAGTAGAGAATATGTCCAGCGTGCCGGAGAACCCAATTGTCCTGAAGAACTTCTCGCGCATGCTTGCATTGGCGCAGAGACCTGGAAGTTAAGCAAAGAGCCGGATGGCATAGTAGAGGTGGCCCCACGATTCCGCGTGACTACATGCGACCCTGTTGCAATGCGCGATCTGATTGTCAGTGGCGTGGGGATCGCCATATTGCCGCTATACATGGCTAGGCAGCCAGAGGCCAGCCGGAGACTTGTTCCCGTATTGCCTCTGTGGCAGCCGCGGCCAGCTATTCCCGCTGCTCTTTACTTCGGACCAGCTAATTTAGAGCCGAAGATAAGGGTCTTCCTCGATTTCCTTGGAGAGGTCTTCGGGACAGAGCGGGACCCCCGAGTCAGGGAGGCTCCATTTGAAGGGCTATTTGGACGAAACGATGGAACATGACGAGCACTTCTATCTTCCCCGCGATACACGCGAGAGCATTCCAACTCCTTCGCAATGGCGCTCGGCTAGAGTAGCCGATTATTCGTTGGCGAGGCGTTCGAGCCATTCGGCGATCAATGTGCGTTCTCCTCGCGTGAGTGAGACGGAGTCGTTTAGGACGGCACGCAGGGCAACGGCTGCCGCTGCTGGGCCGCGCGCCTTGATCAATGGAGCTTCGGTGGTGATGGTGGCGAGGATGGAGTCGCGGGCGATCTCTGCCAAGCCCATGTCCCGGTCGGTCTTAGGCATGGCGAGCAACGTCAGGACGATGCCGCAGGCGGAGGCGTGAAAGAGGTCGGCCGCGCGCTCTTCGCTGACACGCAGGCGGCCGGCAATCGCGACGCGATGAATGTGCTCAGAAAGCATGCGATGGGAGCGCGCGGCGGCCGGGGATCTCGCACCGGGCTGGGGGTCGCAGTACATGAGCTTATAAAGAGCGGGATGGCCAAGTCCAAAGTCGATGTGCAAAGACCAGCCGGCGCGCAGATATTCGACAGGATCGTCGCCGAGGCTGTGTAGTCTCTTCTTCGTGAGGTACGTGGAGAAGCCGTGTTCGGCGACTGCGTCGAGCAGACCGCTCATATCTCCAAAAAGGCGATAGATGGTCGGCGCCTGGACGCCGGCGGCGGCGGCGACCGCCCGGCTGGTTACGGCGACGCGGCCTACGCGGTTGAGCAGGGAGATGGCTGCCGCGACGATGCGCGCTCGCGTGTCATTACCAGATGTGTTTGGTTGGGTGGCGGAATGTTTTGATTCGAGAAGCACGGCGGAAAGCTCCATAGAGCGCGAAATGAATGAAGCGTTTGCGCCTTTGTTACCAATGCTAGCATCTTATAATTAGCGTCGATAATTTGGCGAGCTTTCTGAGGAGAGAAAATGCAAGAAAAAAATAAAGTAGCCCTAATTACCGGGGCCAACAAAGGCATCGGCTTCGAGGTCGCGCGCCAACTGGTCAAGGCTGGTTGGACCGTGGTCGCCGCCGCGCGCAATGAAGAGCTCGGCAGGCAGGCTGCCGCAAAGCTCCAGGCGGAAGGCCTGGAGGTGCATTTCGTTCACGTCGACCTCAATGCACAGGAGACGGCGGTCACCGCAGCGGAGACCATTCGCAGCCAGTTCGGCAAACTGGACCTTCTTATTAACAACGCCGGCATATCGAGCAAAGGCGACGGCCCACCCAGCAAGGTCAACCTCGAAGCCCTGGAGACTGCCATGCGCACCAACTATGTAGGCGCCGTCGCGGTCACGCAGGCCATGCTGCCGCTCCTACAAAGTGCTGGAAAGGCACAGATCATCAATGTCTCCAGCGAACTCGGATCGATAAGCCAGCAAACCAATCCCAGCTGGAAGTTTGCCCCGGTGAAGGTTCTTGCCTACTGCGCGTCGAAGGCCGCGCTCAATATGTTTACAGTCCAACTGGCCTACGAGTTCCGCGACGGAAGCATTGCCGTCAACTCGGTCAACCCGGGTTATACAGCCACCGACTTGAACGGGCACAGCGGTCCGCAGACCTTAGAGGAAGGTGCCGCCGAGATTGTCCGCGTAGCACTTCTCGATCCACCGGTTAGCGGTAAATTTCTCGAAACAGGCGGGGAGATCGCCTGGTAGAGACGCGCTGTACCGTGCACTCAGTTTACGAAGCTCGTTAGGAGGAAACATGATTGTTGTAACCACACCTACTGGAAAGATTGGATCGCAGGTGATTCCTCATCTTCTTGCTGCGAAGGAGGCGGTGCGAGTCGTCGTGCGCGATCCTTCCAAGCTTGCTCCATGGATTCGGGAACGAGTCGAGATTGTCACGGGTTCGCTGGATAATGAAGCCGTGCTGGAAAAAGCCCTCAACAGTGCAGAAAGCGTGTTCCTGGTTGTGCCTCCCTCGTTCACAGACAACAACGATGAAGCCTATTATTTGCGATTTACCCGCCCCGCACTCAAAGCAATTCAGAGTCAGGGCGTAAAACGTGTCGTGGATGTATCCGTGCTGGGCCGTCGTACAGAACTTTCCAGGAAGGCTGGCCCGATCACAGCTTCTCTAGCCAAAGATGAGGAGATCGAAAAGAGCGGGGTCGATTGCCGCACTTTATGGTGTCCTGCTCTGATGGAAAACATGCTCAACAACGTGCAGAGCATTAAGCAACAAGGGATGTTCTTCTCGTCCAGTGATCCGGACATTAGGACACCGCAGGTCGCGACCAGGGACGTCGGTGCGATGGGCGCCAAGTTCCTACTTGATAGAACCTGGACGGGACAAGGCGGCAGTGCTGTCCTAGGGCCGGTAGATCTTTCCTTCAACGAGATGGCAGCGACCATGTCGGACGTGCTCGGAAAAACTGTCCGCTTCCAGCAGGTGCCTGCAGATGCCTACAAAGCTCAACTGATCCAGTACGGAGCGAACGAGGTCTTCGCGCAAGGCATCGTAGACATGCTGATTGCCAAGGACAACGGTCTGGACAATGCCGAACCGCGTACCGCTCAGAATACGACTCCGACCAGCTTCCGCCAGTGGTGCGAGGAAGTCTTGAAGCCTGCTGTACTCAGCTAAATCCATGCAAGATACTTACAAGCAAAAAGTTCATAACAGGCTCTAGGGTCTACCAATCTATGAGCGTTCCGTCGAGTTTGCGAGCCAAAGGCAGATATGCCTGCCGATACGGATGGCGGGAAGCAAGTGCTTCGTTGAAGCCTACGCCGTGGCCTGGCTCATGGCCCGGATGCATGTATCCTTTTTCGAATTTATAGCTATGCGGAAAAACCTCATCGGTGAGGTTTGTGTGCGGCATGTGTTCCTGGATTCCGAAGTTATGTTGCGCAAGCCCAAGATGAAGCGCCGCACCCATCGAGATCGGGGAGAGGTCGGTTGCTCCGTGGAAACCAGTCTTGACGTGGTAGACCTCAGCGAAATCCGCGGCTTTCTTGACCGGTGTGATTCCGCCGGCATGAACGATTGTCATCCGCAAATAGTCGATCCACTGATGACGAATCAGATCATGTGCATCCCAGAATGAGCTGAAGACTTCGCCCGTTGCAATGGGCGTTGTCGTATGTTGGCGAACCAGCGCGAAGCCTTCCTGCAACTCCGCCGGCACAGGGTCTTCCATCCAGAACAGGTGTGCCGGTTCGAACTCCTTGCCCAATCTTGCCGCCTCGATGGGGGTGAGACGATGATGAACGTCATGCAGCAGGTGAAGATCATCACCACAAGCGGCACGCACCTGCGCAAAGAGTTTTGGAGCAAAGTTAAGATACTTCTCGGTAGACCAGAGAGATTCGATTGGCAGACCTTTCTCCGCGGGTTCATAGGGTTTGCCGCCCTTCGGCACGCCATAGGTAGCTGCGACGCCTGGGACTCCGCTCTGCGCTCTGACCGCAAGGTATCCCTGTGCCTGGTGAGTTTGAACGGAGTCGATGGTCTCTGCGATATCGCATCCATTTGCGTGGGCATAGACGAGAACACCGTCACGACTTTTGCCGCCGAGCAGGTTGTAGAGTGGCGTCTTGAGTGCCTTGGCCTTAATGTCCCATAGCGCGACATCAACTGCGGCAATCGCCGTCATCGTAACCGGTCCACGCCGCCAGTAGGCTCCGCGATAGAGATACTGCCAGATGTCTTCGATTTGAGCCGCGTCTCGCCCGATGAGGCAGGGAAGCACATGAGCTTCAAGATAGCTGACCACGGCAAGTTCGCGCCCATTCAGCGTCGCATCGCCTAAGCCTACGATGCCCTCATCCGTAGTTAGCTTGAGCGTAACGAAGTTGCGGTCCGGAGAACAGGTGAATACGCGTGCATCTTCAATCTTCATCGCAGCCCTCTTTATTGGCGTAACATCGATTGCGCTTCGGCCCATGCGCTGCATAAAAAGCAGGAAGCTCTCATGCGATGCGTGCTGGAGAAACTGTGGCGGCGTGGACGGAATGATGACCGGGAGTCGGCCGGGGAGAGCGATGATAGCCCGAATGTCGTTGCAACACCAGCGCTGCTGCCCCGCGGAGACGGGCTAGTTCGCCATCGCCAATTGCTATTAATTGAGGCGGCGCTCCAGCGAGCATGCGTCTGGAAAGCTCAGCCTGCACGATAGGTCCGGAGCGCGTCCAGAACGCCGTAATGTCGCCGGCGAATAGGATGGCCTCAGGGCTGAGCGCGGCCGTGATCATACGCAGTCCCTGGCCAATGTACTTTGCCTGCAGGTCAAGCGCGGCGAGAGCCTGAGGATGTCCCTCTCCCGCGAGCGTCACCAGTTCCTGAATGGTGGCGATTGGCTGCTTCGCTTTGCTTGCGTTGTAGTACCGCAGTGCTGCGCGTGAGGACGCAAACATCTCCCAACAGCCATCCAATCCGCATCCGCATCGCGGGCCGGTGGGATCGATAGGAATATGGCCGAACTCTCCGGCGAGTCCGGCGCTTCCAACGATGAGCTGTCCATCCGCCAGTATGGCGGCCCCTACGCCCTCCGAGATCGTGATGAGCACGGCGTTGCGTATCCCGGCCAGGCGGCCGAACCACTGCTCCGAGAGCAGACAGGCGTTCGCTGCGTTGTCCATCTCCACCTGCAGCTGCATCTCCTGTTCCAGCCTTGACTTGACGTCGTATCGTTTCCACTTGAGATTCGGCGCCAGGATGAGCTGCTGCGTCTCCGGATCAACACGGCCAGGGAGACTGATGCCGATCCCTTCAAAGATCTTATTAGGGTAGATTGACTGGATATGCCGCATCCGTTCGATCAACGTAGCGACTCCAATCGCGGGATCATTGCTGAGCGGTACAACTTCGCGAGTTAGAAAGCGCGCATTCAGATCCATCAACGCAAGGATGGCCTGTGACGGGCGAACGTCAATCACCAGAATGACGAGTTCTTCATTCAAACTCAGCATGGTTGGCCGGCGTCCGCGAGCGGTCTTCAGCGCAGCGCCCTCTGTAATCCACCTTTCCTTCTGCAACTCCTCGACGATCAACGAAACTGTCGAACGTTGCAGCCCGGAAAGGCGCGACAGATCCACGCGGGCGATCGGCTGGCGCGACCGAAGCAGGTCGAGAATAATGTCCCGGTTGATGTCGCGCGCGAGTTCGCTCGATGCGCCCTCTTGCTGCGTAGGCCGCATGCGGCGAGCAGAGCGAAGCCCACCGCCAACGGCTGAGCCTACCGAAGTCAACTTGCGGTCACCACGGTGCTTTATTGCTTTAGTCTCTTTTCCTGTTGCCATGTATGCCTCTACTGGTTGACACCGCTTGCCATAAAGCCGCCATCCACGGCGATAATCTGCCCAGTGATGAAGGAGCTTGCATCGAGTGAAAGATACACTGCCGTCGAGACCAGTTCGCTGGCCTCGCCAAATCGTCCCATTGGCGTTCTCATCTTCAACTCCTGGCCGCGCCGCGAGTCGAGCAATGACCGGTTCATGTCGGTGGGAAAAATTCCAGGAGCGATCGCGTTGACACAGACGCCGAAGGGCGACCACTCCACCGCCAGGGAACGTGTAAGAGAAGCCACTCCTGCTTTGCTCGCGCCATACGCGGCGACCTCATGAAACGCTGCGAAGCTGGATAGCGAAGCGATGTTGATGATTCTACCGCTCCTTCGAGCGAGCATCGATCGGCCGAAGATCTGGCATGCACGCAAGGTGCCGGTCAGGTTGACGTTCATGATCTCTTCCCATGAGGCCTCCGGGCATTCGAGCGTCGGGATGCGCTGAGTAATTCCTGCGCAGTTCAGAAGGATGTCTGCCCGCCCGAATCGCGTCACGACCTCGTCATGAAGCCGCGTCAGACTTTCGCGATCAGCTACATCCGCAGTCCTCCGCATGGTCTTGGCGCCAAGCCCTTCTAACTCCGTAGCGACCTTCTCGACAGAATCTGCGCTGCGCGAGGAGGCCACAACGGCCGCTCCTGCCGACGCGAGGCCCAGGCTGAGCGCCCTGCCGATTCCAGACGTTCCCCCAAGTACGACCGCCGTCTTGCCGCAAAGGTCAAAGCCACTCACGCTGCCTCCTGAAAATCGCTGCCCTCAATGAACCCTCCTCTTCCGCTAGTGCGGGGAACAGAAATGCGGTGGTCCATTCGTCTACCCATCCTTCATGAGCCTATAGTATGAGTCACGAACGATTACTCCCTGGAGGCTTATAGTGCAAACAGGCAAGCAAAATCCAAGTCCGGGCAACCACTCTTTTACCACATTCTCTGGTTATACCGGAATTCTTAACTTTATGAAGAAACATCGACAGAATAGCCGGAGCAGAAAGCAGCGAAAGCGCCGCGTCAGCTTCAGGACTCTTGCGGCGAGCATGCTCGTCTGCGGCACGCTGCTTGTCGTATGCCGGGCACAGTCCGCAGCCGGCCACCAGCTCTTCAACCATGAGGAATCTAAGGTCTCGTCTTACACGGAACCGAATCCATTGATTTCGGACGCCGGAGAACTTATTCGTTCGGCTGCAGCCTGGTCTTCTGTACGTCGGCCCGAGATATTGAAGATGCTGCGCCAGGAGATGTTTGGATTTGCTCCGAGCTATAAGGTCCATTTCGTGGTTACCCGTTCCTCTGTAGACGAAAACGCTCTTGGCGGCCTCGCGGTCCGCAAGCAGATTACGCTCGCAGTCGCCCGGCATTCCGCGGGTCCTTGCATTCACCTCCTTATTTATCTTCCGTCTCATAAGGCACATCGGGTCCCAGTCTTCCTAGGTTTGAACTACGGCGGAAATCAGTCGATTTCCAAGGACCCCGGCATTGCTCTGGGAACGGTATGGGTCGCCAGTCCCGCGAATCGGCTGAAGCTGCTGCCGCAGCGCGCCACGGAGAACATGCGGGGAAGCGCTGCGGCCGAATGGCCGATCGAGTCGATCCTGGCGCATGGCTATGGATTCGCTACGCTCTATGACGGCGATCTGGAGCCTGATTTCGATGGTGGCGAGTCCTATGGCTTCCGAGCGCTTCCCGAACTCTCGGAAGCCGGTATACAGACTGGCGAGCGATGGGGTGCGTTAGCCGTCTGGGCTTGGGGTCTCAGCCGCGCACTGGACTATCTCGGCACAGACTCTGGCATCGATCCCGCGCGCGTGGCCGTTATTGGACATTCTCGGCTCGGCAAGAGCGCTCTCTGGGCCGGAGCACAGGACCAGCGCTTCGCCATGGTGATCTCGAACGAATCCGGGAAAGGTGGCGCGGCGCTGATGAAGCGCAACTTCGGAGAGACTGTAGAGCACCTCAATAGCCGCTTTCCTTATTGGTTCTGCGGAAATTTCAAGCGTTATTCCAATGCGACCCAGGATCTGCCGTTCGACAGTCATTTCCTCCTCTCGTTGGTGGCACCGCGTCCGTTGTATGTCGCCAGCGCCGCGGGTGACTTCACACTCGATGCGAAGGGAGAGTTTCTTGCTGCCGTAGGCGCTGGACCCGTCTACCGGCTGTTCGGGAAAGAAGATCTTGCGACCACGGAGATGCCCCCCGTGGATCAGCCAATCTTCCACCAGGTCGGCTACCACATTCGACCCGGAAAACACGAGATGACTTCCTACGACTGGGATCAGTACCTGAAATTTGCCGATCTGCATTTCAGACATCAGGCTCAACATTAGACGGCTAGGCGGCCGGCATTTATGTTTTGTTGTCGACGCAAATCATTGAAAGAATGATTTGACAAGTCATGGTCGCCTTAGCTATAACGCAACGGATAATAATTCAATCTTATTCATGTTTTTGAATTGGACCGCAAATGAATTTTCAGTGCCTTACCAACCAGTCAATTTGTTTGACATGCATACTTTACATAAGAGCTTCACTTGGCTGCTGGATGCGCCCACTCAGTCTGCTTCTGTTTGCGTGCCTCTTTGGCGCCATGGCGCAAGCGCAGGCCGTAAAGGCTACCGTCGTCGGCACCGTTACCGATTCCACAGGCGCGGCCATCTCGGATGCAAACGTCACCCTGCTTGATTCAGCCACCGGCAATCACATTTCGGGCACTACAAATGGCAGCGGTAATTATGCCTTTCCCGACCTGTCTCCCGGCACCTGGAACGTTACTGCCGAACACACCGGGTTCAAGGAGACGCAACGCGTTGGCGTCGCGGTCAGCGTTAATACCACGGTCCGGATCGATCTTTCGCTGCAGGCCGGAGATGTCTCGGAGAGCATCAACGTCACCTCGCAACTCCCGTTGCTGCAGACGGACCGCGCGGACGTAAGCGCCAGTATCGAAGCCAAGCAGGTCGCTGATTTGCCGCTTGGCTCCAGTCGAAATCCTCAAGCGGTGCAGTCGCTGCTGCCTGGCGTCAGCGCGCCTCTTTATATCCATACCTCGTTCGCAAACCCGCAGAATTCGCAGTCCTTCCACGTCAACGGGCAAAGTGTAATGTCCAGCAGCGTTCAAATCGAGGGAATTGACGACAATGAGCGTACGGGCCAACTGAATGTCTACATTCCGCCCGCTGCAGCTGTCGAGACTGTGAATGTCTCCACCAGCAACTACGAAGCGGAGTTTGGCCGCGCTCTTGGCGCTGTCACCAACATCATCCTCAAGTCCGGGACCAACCAGTTCCACGGATCGGCCTACGAATACAACGAGATCAGCGCGCTCGCCGCAAACACCTATTTCAATACCGGCCCCAAGACGCGTCTGGTCAACAACTACTACGGCGGCACTTTGGGCGGTCCGGTATGGAAGGATCGTACCTTCTTCTTTGTCGATTTCCTGCGCTACACCAACCTTGCGCAGAATTTCAATCTGATCAGTATCCCCACCGCCGCGTATCGTAGTGGCGACTTCAGCTCCAGCCCCACCAATGTCTACGATCCAAGCACAGGGACCTCCTCTGGCTCAGGGCGCAAGCAGTTCGTCACCAACGGCGAGAAGAACGTGCTCCCCTCCAACCGGATCAATCCCATCTCCTCCGCCTTGCTTGCATTAATTCCCCTGCCGAACGTGCCGGGCAACAACACCCTCGTCAACAATTATCAAGCCAACACCAACTCGTCCGACGACTCGAACTCATTCGATTTCAAACTCGACCAACACGTACATCAGGACACGCTGAGCTATCGGTACAGTTATCAGCGAGTCGCGCTGTATCAGCAACCTCTCTTCGGCCTCGGCGGCGGTCCTGGTGGCAGCGGACAGCCAGGTGCATCCGGCACGGGAGAGTACAGCTTATGGAACACGGCTGTAGAGTATGTCCATCCGCTCTCCCCTTCACTGCTTACTGAAGTTCGCGTTGGAGTGGACCATTATTTAAACCAGATCCGTCAGTCTGACTTCGGTTCCGGCGACACGGCAAACCTCGGTATCCCCGGCGGTAATCCAGATCCGTTCAACAGCGGCCTGGCTGAGATCCGCATCAGCGCGTTCTCCTCTCCTCTGCTGGGCTACTACTTCGCTTATCCGATTAATCACGCGGAAACCAACATCAACCTCGTCAATAACTGGACTAAGACTATCGGCAATCACATCATCAAGTGGGGTGGGGAGGTCCGGCGCCTTCGCGACGACCAGCGCAGCTCACTTCTATACGATCCACGCGGCAACTACTCCTTCAGTTACGGCACGACGTCAATCCCTGGAGCATTGACCAGCGCAGCCAATTCTATGGCCTCGTTTCTGCTCGACACACCCAATGGTGTCCAGCAGCAAACGGTCCTCAGCAATCAGTCCTGGCGTCAGACCCTCTACTTCGGCTTCGTGCAGGACCAGTGGAATGTGCTGCCGCGCCTGACTCTGCTTGGCGGTCTTCGCTGGGAGCTGTACCCGCCGGCAACGCCCAACCGTTCCGGCGGGTTCTCCCAGTACGATCCTGCGTCGAACACGCTCCAGCTCGATGGCTACGGCGGCGTACCCAAGGACATGGGAATGGATCATCATTACACCGACTTCGCGCCCCGCCTGGGCGTTTCCTATCGCCCAACGGAGACGTCTGTAGTTCGCGGTGGATTCGGCATCAGCTATGCGCCATTCCTGGACAATCGCTACTCCTACGGCAACTTCCCAATCCAGCAAAACGCGTCGTTTTCCGGACTGAATACCTATTCCTCAGCTCTGTTGACGAACGGTCAGGTCGCCACCTTTCAACAAGGTCTGCCTGCGCCCCAAGCGGTCTCGATTCCGACTAACGGCACCTTTAGGAGCCCAAATGTCGCCTCGTCGTACAACGTGATCGATCTTCACTATCGCGATCCGTACATCATGTCTTACAACCTGACGGTGCAGCAAGCTCTGCCGCATAACTTCAGCATCGATATCGGTTATGTGGGCAATCAAGGACGCCGGATTCCCATGGTCTACAACCTCAATGCCGGCCTGGTATTGGGAGCCGGAGCTGCGGGCCAGCCTCAATATGCCACGCTCAAGCGAACGGCCTCTTCCTTGTTCTTCTACAAGACCGACGTCTCCAACTACAACTCACTGCAGGCCCGTCTGCTGCGGCGATTTACGGATGGCTTATCTGTGACCGCCTCTTATGCTTATCAGAAGGCGATGGGCTTCAACTCGACCAGCGGGGCCATCAGCTCGCCGGCATTTTACGTGGACTATCGCCGCAACTATGCCGTTCTGAACTACAACCAAACACACGTCCTCACACAGAGCGCCGTCTACGAGCTGCCCTTCGGTCCTGCCAAGCGCTACTTGACGCATGGCGTCGCATCCATCATTGCCGGTGGATGGGAGGTCAGCACCATCGTCTCCGAATCGACTGGAACTCCCCTCACCTTCACCTCAGCCACAACCTCGCTGAATACCCCCAGTGCGTCGCAGGTGGCCAACCAGGTTGGTCCTTTCCGCAAGCTCTACGGCATTGGTACCGGTAGCCCATGGTTCGATACCACGGCCTTTTCCCAGCCTACCGCGCCCGGCGTCTACGGGAACACCGGAATCAACATCTACTCCGGCCCAGGCAATTTCAATCTGGATGCATCTATTTTTCGTTCGTTCCCCATTCGCGACCAGGTGGCGTTGCGTTTTCGTCTGGATGCCTTCCATGCGACCAACACGCCCAATTTCGCAAACCCTTCAACCGCAGCGGACTCGCCCTCATTTGGAATTGTCAGCGGGGCATCCGGCAGCCGCGTCATTCAGTTGGCTGGCGAGCTCAATTTCTAACTTGTTCGCAGGAGACTTCATGAACCGTCGCCATTTCCTAGTTGCCGGTGCAGCTACCTCCATCCTCAGCGCCATACCGCGTTTCGTAGCGGCGCAGGCGGCAACTTCGGCAACGCCCAGCCTTTCTCTGGACACTTCAGCCACCCGTATTCCTATCCCTCCTGACTTTACTGGTCTTAGCTATGAAGCAGCGCAGCTTGCGGACCCTGGATATTTCTCCGCCTCCAACAAAAGGCTTGTTACTCTGGTCCGCCAACTTGGTCCGCGTGGTGTGCTCCGCATCGGCGGCAACACCAGCGATTTCGACGAGTGGAAGCCGGAGCATGCTGCACGTGGTGCGGGTTGGGCCGAACCCGTAGGCCCGGATGCCGGCCTCAACATAGGCAAACACACTCCAGTCACCCAGAGTGCCATTGACCAGCTGCGAACCTTCCTCGATGCGACCGGATGGAAGCTCATCTATGGCATCGATCTTGGTCATGGCTCTCCTGACAAGGCAGCGGATGAGGCCGCCTACGTCGTCAAGACGATTGGACCGGCTTTGCTGGCTTTGCAGGTCGGCAACGAGGCTGACCTGTTTTTTCGCAATGGCATGCGGACGCCAACCTATGGCTACGCGGACTATTTTGCAGAGTGGCAGCGCTTTGCCGACGCCATTCGCAAACGTACCCCGAACGCGCCGCTTGCAGGTCCCGACATAGGCAATCACCTCGACTGGGTTGATCAGTTCGCCAAGCAGGCGCAAGGCATCCACATGCTCACCAGTCATTATTATGCGGAAGGGCCGCCCAGCAATCCGGCTGCGGACATTGGTCACTTGCTGAAGCCGCATCCCGGACTCGTAGACCACATGGAGCGCCTGGTCGCAGTTGGACGGGCCTCTCATCTGCCCTACCGCATGTCGGAAGGAAACTCCTGCTACCACGGCGGCAAGCCCGGTGTCAGCGACTCCTTCGCCTCCGCGCTATGGGGCGCGGACTTCATGATGCTTCTCGCGCAGCTCGGCGTCGCAGGCGTCAACTTTCATGGCGGCGGTCAAGGTTTTTACACGCCCATCGCCGGCGGCGGCAGCAAACCCTTTCAAGCGCGTCCTCTCTACTATGGAATGCTCTTTTTTCGCGAGTTCGCCGCAGGTTCGCTGCTGCCCTGCAAGTTCGAAACAGGTGGCGTTAACGCGACAGCGTATGCCTGCCTTGTGTCCAGCGGAAGATTGAAACTAGCCATCGTCAACAAGGATCTCAGTCAGGACCTCACGGTAGAACTGAACGGGCCAGCCTTCTCCGGTCAGAGCCGCCAAATGGCGCTACGTGCGCCAGGCGCGGAGAGCACGACGGACATCACATTGGGCGGACAAAGCGTCTCCGCGCAAGAAAAATGGCAGGCAAACTTTACGCGGCAAGGCAGGGATAAAGCCAGCCCCGCCCGAATACATGTACCGCGTACCAGCGCCGTGCTGATTGAGTTTGAAGGAGTCCGCCTTTGATCTATTCTTCTAAAACAAACTACTGCAAGAAGCTGCTCGCTTTCTCTCTGTGCCTAGCCCCTCTATGCGCATTGGCGCAGGCCGCGCCAAACAGCGCTCCCGCTGGATTCACCTTCATCCAGGGCATCACCTACAGAAACGTCGACGGAATCGATCTAGTCGCCGACCTCTATCTTCCACCTGGCGCCGGGCCGTTTCCGGGCATCGTTTTCCTGCATGGAGGCGGATGGCGAAACGGTAATCGCTTGCAGCTTCGCAGACAGGCCGCATACATGGCGCAGCACGGCATGGTCGGCATGGCCATCGAATATCGTCTTGCACCTGCCCATCCCTTTCCTGCCGCACTCGAGGACGCCAAGCAGGCTGTAGTCTGGCTTCGCGAGCATGCGTCTACCTACCATGTCGATCCATCCAAGATCGCCGCTGTAGGCAGCTCAGCCGGCGGACACCTCGCCGCCATGCTTGGGGTCGAAAGTACAGACCGCAGCGCGCCTACCGGATCGAATGTGCAGGCGGTCGTCGCGTTCAACGGCATCTTCGATTTTGCGGCCATGCCGCCATCCAACATGGTCTCCGACTTCCTCGGGAAGCCCTGCACTGAGGACGTAGCTGTCTGTCGCGAGGCTTCGCCGCTGAGCCATGTCCATCCGAACGAGCCGCCCTTTCTTATCCTGCATGGCACGGAGGATAAAACGGCCCCATACGCTCAGGCCGCTGCATTTGTCGAAATGCTCAAGGCAGCGGGTGATCACGCTGAACTCTTCACTGCCACCGGCGCGCCGCATACGTTCTGGGCTCAGCCTCGCTGGTTCGATCCCTCGCAGCAAGCCATGTGCAGCTTTCTCCAGATCCAGCTCCTGCCAGCCGTAACGCAGTCCTCACATTGATCCCAAGTTGTGTCGCAGACAAAAAAACAGACAAGAGAGAAGACCGTATGCAGATCGGAATTTCGAGTTCGGCGGAGTGCACCTTCAGCAGGAAAAATTTGCGGCAGTTCGTCCTTGGCATTTTATTGATCGCGATGATGGCGTCTCTTCGTGCGCTCGCGCAATCCGGCGCCGGTTCCATCCAGGGAACGGTCAAAGATATCAGCGGGGCGGCTGTCCCCAAGGCAACGGTGCGCATCAGCAACGACGCGAACGGCACTGCGGTCGATACGACGACCAACAAAGTCGGGTTCTACATCGCGCCCGAGCTCTTCGTTGGCGCATACACCATCACCGTTGACGCCCCCGGTCTTGCAAAAAACGAGCAGCACATTCGGCTTGCTGCCGGCCAGTCGGCGGTGATGGATGCCACCCTCTCGTTGGAAGGGGTCAAGCAGCAGGTAACGGTCCAAGGCGAATTCAATCAGCTCGCCACCTACGACAGCCCCACCGTCTCTTCTACGCTGGAGAACAGCCGCATCCAGCAATTGCCAATCAACGGTCGAAGCATTTCGGCACTTGTCGGCCTCACTACACCCGGCGTGGAAGGAGGCCGCGTTAACGGAAATGAAGCCGCAGCTTTCGAGTACATCCAGGATGGCGCGGCGCTCGTCGACCGGAACTTCGGCGGCGCAAGCTTGCTTCCGGACCAGGACTCTATCCAGGAGGTCCGGGTGGAAACAAGCAACTCCAGTGCGAAGCTGGATCGGCCTGCGACCGCTATTCTCACCACAAAATCGGGAACAAACTCCATTCATGGATCGTTTTTTGAGACGGCACGCAACAATTACATAGGCATCGCAAAGGCCCGGCAGGACCCGTCCGACCTGAAGGCTCCGCACCTGGTCAGGAATGAGTTCGGCGGTTCGGTCGGCGGCCCCATCTTTCTTCCTAAGCTGTACGACGGCCGCAACAAAAGCTTCTTCTTCGTCGCGTATGAACGGCTATCCCTGCGTCAATCGACGAGCGCTCTTCTTCAGGTCCCGACCGTCGCCATGCGCAATGGAGATTTCAGTGAGTTGGTCAACACCGCGACCGGCGCCCAGTTGCCAATCTACGACTCCCAAACCAGCGACCCGGTCACGTTCGCTCGCAAGCAGTTCAACTATGGAGGACCGGGAGGATGCGCGCTAGGAACCGCAGTCCTCTGCTCAAATAAGATCGATCCGTCGCGCATCAGCCCGCTTGCCCGGAATCTCCTAGCCATTACGCAACTCCCGAATATCCCGAATGCGAACCCGCAGTTCGGACCTAACATCAATATTCCCGTGCCAAACAACTCCACCGCGCCGAACACGACCTTCCGGCTTGACCAGCATTTCAGCGATCGCAATAGCGCGTATCTCCGTTTTACGGACACCTCCATCCACACCCTCACCGCAAGCACGAGTAACGGGCCTCCAACAACCGATGGCACCTTCAACACCCTCAAAGGATCGCAAACAGTATTGACTGGCGCGGTTGGATACACGCATGTCTTTTCCCCGGCGTTTTTCGCGGAGACGCTATTTTCGAATCAGTGGGAGGAGTCTTTCTTCCCCACCATCAGCAGCGCTCCTCCATTGGACTATGACAAAAAGTACGGTCTGCCAGATAATTTCCCGGTGAATTTCACGCCGAATATCCTTGGTACTCCCTATCAAAAGTATGGAGAGGGATCGTTCATCTCTGACTCGCAGATCATCTCGGTTCTCGACGAAAATCTCACAAAGATTGTGGGGCGGCATCAATTCCAGTTCGGCGGCCGCTATCGTCACGAACGCATCGGTATCTCTCCGGATCAGAACCCTCCGCAGGTAAGTTTTGGCAGCGAAAGCACTGGGCTGGTCAACCCGGCATCGCTCAAAAACAGGTCGTATACGCAGTTGCCCAATACCGGCTTCGCAGGCGCGGACTTCTTTCTCGGTGCAGCTTCGGAGTATGTCCAAAGACTGAACGAGGGCTATCTGCACTTCCGCGACCAGGAGGTGGCCATGTATTTTCAAGACGACTTCCACGCAACCAGCAGACTTACGCTGAACCTTGGTATTCGCTGGGAGATCCACCCGGCGGTCACGGAAAAGCACAACTCTTTCAGCAGCTTCGATCTGGCCAACCATGCGATCGTCCTGGGAGAGCCGATCCCGACGCTTATTGCCCGAGGCGTGACCACGCAAGCGATCATTACGAACTTGCAGAATCTCGGAGTCAACTTCGAGAGTGCTCAGCAGGCTGGTCTTCCAAGCAACCTGACGTATGGCAATGATTTCACCTTCTCACCGCGCGTTGGCGCGGCTTATCGCCTTTTCGAGAAGAACAACAGTACCGTGATCCGGGGAGGGTATGCACGGTACATCTATCCGATTGCTACACGGAATTTTTATGTCAGTACTCGTGGGAGCGCACCTTTCTCTGAGACTTACGAACAGAACTACACCACTGCAAACCAGTCCCCGGACGGTCAGCCCAATTACCTCCTGCGGACTCCGCAAAAGGATGTCGCGGGCCTGAACAGCAGCAATGCCGTCAATACGAGTACGACCAACTCGATTCTGCCTGGAGTCGAAATTTTCTATCTCAACCCGCATTTTCCCGTCACCTACGTCACCCAGGGAAACGTCACGCTCGAGCAGCCGATCAAGTCCGACAACGTAGTTCGCCTGACTTATTCCTACGATCATGGAAGCAACCTTGAACAGGACGACCTCATCAATCAGGCGCCCTCGACCTACATTTACGAAAATGTCACAGGCCACCTGCCGCCAACAGGGTTCACCTCTTCGGTCGCAACCAATCCATACAACAACACCGCGTACGGTCCGGTTACGCAGATCAATAAATCCGGTTACTCTACCGATAATTCCTTTCAGGCGAACTTCCAGCGGCTCTACAAGCACGGCTACGCCTATCAGTTCTTCTATGTGTTTTCCTCAGCACAGAGGATCGGCGGGAACGGACCACGCGACGGTTATGTTCCGAATGCGGCAGACTTCCTTCCTGGTTTTTTGCCGGGTTCTGGAAGCTATAACGACATCAATCGTTTCGAGTGGTATCAAACGGACAGCGCTATTCCTCGTCATCGCTATCGGTTTAACGGGATTGTGGATCTTCCCGTCGGACGTGGAAAGCACTTCCTCGGCAACGTCAATCGTTTTGTCGACGAATTGGTGGGCGGCTACCAGATTGCAGGTCTCGGCACAGTGTTTTCCCAGACCTACCAGCCTACGCAGAGCCTTTACGGTGCCATTAACGGAATTAAGGTGATGAAGCACGCCCGCAAGATCCAGGACTGTCGAACCGGAACGTGTTATCCCTCCTACGAATATTTCAATGGAAGCATCGCCCCGACTTATCTTCCAGGCGGCGTGGCCTATGCCGCAGGCAAGGGAGTTACCGGCCTGCCTTCGAACTACGTTCCCTTTCAGCAGCCTGTCGGGTACAACCTGCCCGTCACTGATCCGAACTATTTTACCAACAACGTTCCAGTGACTCTCAGCAACGGCACGGTCGTTCCCAGCGTACCGTACAGTCCTGGACCGGGAACCAACCCCTTCAGCAAGACGTTCCTCCAGGGCCCCTTCAACTACACCGTAGATCTTTCTCTCTTCAAGGTATTCCCCATCACCGAAAGCGCCTTCCTCCGCATCAATGTCGACGCTTTCAACGCATTCAATGTGCAGGGATACAACAACCCCGATGGAACCTCTGGTATCGAGTCGTTACGCTCGTCCTACAACACCCCCCGGCAGCTACAGTTCACGGCCCGTTTTACATTCTAAAAATCAGGAGAAACTTCCCTACAATGCTTTCTACGTCAACGGCTCGACCGTTGAGGTGCGCCCCGTCTATTACGGGATGCTGATGTTCGCGCAGGCGATTCAGCATGGCGCTGCTTCGGTGCCAGTGACTACTGTTCCCAACGGCTCGCAGAACATAAAAATTTGGGGAACACTTGATTCAAACCGGCAGGCTCGCATCGTTGTCATCGAAAAGGACGTGGACAGCGGTTCTCAAATCGTTGCGATCGACCTGGGATCAGCAGCATGAATGATAGGACAGCTAACTTCGCTGCGAACCACTTCCACCCAAGGCGTCGCAGCTACCAACCAGATTTTTATCGATGGGCAGACCTTCGACGGAACCACCGACGGACATCTCACCGGGCAGCCGATCAGCGCATCAATCACTCCGCAAAACGGAATTTACACAGTCACTGTACCCGATGGAAGTGCAGTCATGTTGACGGTTCAGTTTTAAACCTGGTCCGTCTCACAGGCGAGTGCTTCGTAATCGCCATTTGTGGTAAGCAGAACTATGGGCGCGGCGGCTTTCAATCGCTATTAAAACCTACCGGCTCTCAGCCAGTGGTCCTTTAGATCTCCCACCAGATCAGCCGGGGCAGCATTGCGTAGTAAAGGCCAACGCGCATTTTTCCGATTGTCGCGCGGTCCTTCATCATTGCGGCATAGGCCTCCATCTGCGAAAAATATTTCGTGCGTTCCGCGGCGAGGAATTCGTCTACATTTTCGCGTCCGTGCGAAGTCGTCTTATAGTCGATGATCCAGAGGAATTCGTTGCCGGCAGCCAGCGGCTTCTCTCCCGCCAGAAACACGCGATCCATCCGCAGGCTGGCAAGCTTTTCGCCCCAAGAGGTCAGAGAGAACTCGCTGGACGCCTGGTCATGCGGACCGAGCAGCCATAATCCTTCAGTGTCCCGGAGGATTTTGCCAAGCGCCGCCTGCACTCGCGCCGTCAGACGATCGATCGCCGGCGGAGGCAGGCCCTCTCCGCGTAGCACTGCTGCAACTCGTGGCGGCCAACGCAAAATTTCATGGAGCACACCGTCTACTGTTGCTCCGTACGCAAACCGCTTGGCGAGCATCTCCACGAACGTATGCACGGCATTACCAAATGCACGCGCCTCGAACGATCCCTCGGGCCGATGAAACTGCTCCACCCCGGACGCCGCTGCCTCGTCGCCGTATGGAAGTCTGGGTTGCGCCGCAAACCGAGCTCCAGGATCGAAAGCAATTGGCAGACGTTGCAGCAACGCTGGCCGTGCGTCTTCCTCCTGCTCTTCTGCCCCGGCGGCGGCAAGATCTACGATGAGGTCTTCGCGATCTGCTGGCGATTCTTTGGCTGGAGACATGACCAACGTATTCACCGCAGGCTCAACGGTGGCAAAGTGCCTCTCCGCAGCTGGCCACGCGGTAAACAGCAGGCTTCCATACGCCCGGCTGATCTCGCCCTTGGCCGTCATCTCCGGGGAAGCGAACAGATGCAACTCTTCCCGGGCGCGCGTACACGCCACGTAGAAGAGGCGCTTCCGTTCCGCGGCTTCTCTCGCTTTATCGATAGACCGCAACCAGGCATTCAGCTCTTTCGATCCCTCGCCCCGTTCCGCGATTGGCGCCAGCACGATGTGCGCCGCTCGTTCGTCATTCAAGTCGATCTCGCTCCACGTCAGCAGCTTCTCGCGATTCCCCTGAACGCGCCTCTCAAGTCCTGGAACAATCACAACATCCCACTCAAGCCCCTTGGCCCCGTGAATCGTCATCAGATCCACCATGCCTGTACCGGCTGCGGGTTCCGCAAACAGTTTGTCGAGCCTGCGCTGCAGCAGACGTAGATCCATCGTCCCGGCCTGCTGCTCTACCTCATCGAGCAGTTGCAGATAACGACGCGCATTCGCCATCTCGGCCTCCTTCAAATACGCATCTCCGCCAAGCGATCTCCAGGTGCGCTCTACCCTCTGCGCGGTGGTAAGGTCAGCGCGATACTCCTCGGCTGCACGCAATACCGGCCAAACTCTTGCCAATCTCGTGCAGCTCTCTTCACTCAGCAAGTCGCCGCGTTCCGCAATGACATCTTCCATGCATCGCTCTGCCCAAGTGGGATTGTCTTCGCCCGCCAGGATATGCAGGTCGGCCACGCCCAGCCCGCACCATGGCGCATGCAGAACCGCGAACCAGGCTACGCGATCCGCTGGATGCAGCAGCGCACGCGTCAAGGCAAACAGGTCGAGCACCTCCTGCCGCTCGCCGAGCGCTTCAATATCGACGGCGCGGAAGGGAATTGAGCCGCGAGTGTCGTCATTCAACTCCGCGACGATCTCAGGCAAGCCATTGCGGCTCCGCACTAGCACGGCGATCTTCCACAGGTCTGTGCGACCCTCCGGCAGCGGACGCGCGCGCCAATCTTCGATGATCTCCCGCACCTGCCGCGCCTGCGCTTTCGCCTGCCGTCTTTTCTCTCGTGATTTGTCTTCTATCCGCTGGTCTGCGGCCAGCAGCTGGGTATGCCACACAGCGCTCTGTGCCCCGCTCTTCGTTGACCCGCGAACCGCCTGGGCCTCCACATACGGAACCTCTTCAGGACTTGCGGCATTCACAGTACGCGGAAACAGCAGAGAGAAGTCTTCGTTGAATGCCTGCACCAGTTCACGCTGCGAACGGAAGTTTGCCGTCAACTGCAAATGTCCCAGCGGCAAATCACCGAGCGACTGGCTTTGCATCGTTCTTACGAAACGCTCCACCCGCGCCTGTCGAAAGAGATAGATCGACTGCTTCGGATCGCCGACAAGGAAGACCGTCTGGCTATGTCCGTCCCATCCCTGCGTCAGCAGTTGAATCAGTTCGTACTGGCTGGTCGAGGTGTCCTGCATCTCGTCCACCAGCAGATGCTGCAGCTTCATGCCGAGGGCGGCATTCAAATCTTCGACGGCTCCGTCTTCCCGCAGCGCAACCTCAGCCAGCAGCCCCCACTCCGCGAAGTCGCACTCTGCCCGGCGTGCGAAGACGATCTTCAACTCCGCCAGTGTGCGGCTGAGCACGCGGAATAATGCCTTCGCCACGACCCATTGATCCTTCGGATACACTGCCGGCGGCAGGCGATTCACCTTCTCGATGGACCGCAGCAGGTCGTCCCGGTGTGCGACTTCCTCGAGCAGCGCCTTCATGCTTTTCTTCTGCTGTGGTGTGGTCTCGAAGCCGAGGGTGTTCTTCGCGAAGCTCTTTCTCCACGTTCCGCCCGAAGGCGTCACCAACAGGTGAATCAGTGCTCGCCAGTGCTCCAAGTCCGCCGGATCTGTCGAGGGGATGCCGATCTTGCCGGAACAGACTGCAATCGGCGACGTCATTCGTTCGTAGGGTTCGATCTGCGCGAGCGATGTGGCGAGCGAAGCCAAGGCGTGCAGGAAATCCGCTGGGACCGCCTGCGCGAACTCGGTCAGGCCCGCACAGACAACCTCCTCCAGCGCGCGCTGCAACTGCGGCAGCACCTCGCGATCGAGAAGCGCATCGTTCATCTCCTCGCGTCCAAGGAGAGGTACCAGGCCGCCCCACTGGTTGCGCAGCGGCAGCATCTCCATCAGCAATCTTTCGCACTCGACGAGGCTTCCGTCGCGATGCAGCAGCACCGTGCGCAACGCTGCATCCAGCTCGGCATCGGGGCCGCCAAGCTGCATCAGCGTCTGCCGCGACGCTTCGCGATACATCGATGTTGGATCATCGACTGGAGTAAGCCGCCCACCGCCGCCTGAAAGCACCGGAAGCATCCGCGCAATCTCTCCGCATACGGAGTCGATGGTGCGAATCCTCAATCTGCGCGGATGCTCCAGCAGTCCCCATCCCAGCAACTCGTCGCGCCGTAGTACCGCGTCCGCCATCTCTCGTGTCGCACGGTCAAACTCGGAGTCAGTTCGTATCGCGTCGCCTCGCGCGGCGGCCTCCAACTGTACCATCACGCGCTCGCGCATCTCCGCGGTGGCCTTCACCGTGAAGGTGATCGCCAACACCTGCTCAGGCTCCTCCACGCTCTCGTCCGCGAGCAGCTTTAGATAGCGCTGGATCAGCAACCCTGTCTTTCCCGAACCGGCAGGCGCTTCGACAATCCATGATTGGCGCACATCCAAGGCACGTTCGCGCTCCTGCCAGTCCGGCGGCAATCCGGCCGCGCTCGTATTCGAACTCTCGCGCTTTTCGACGACAAACAGATCAGCCACGGCCCACCTCCGCCGCGGCTTCGCCCTCTGCTTCGTCGTTCTCCTGCAGCGAGGTAACATCCAGCCGGCACAGCAATCTCTGTCCACATCGCTCGCATGTCCCCGGATATGTTTTTGGCCGCACACGCGCGTCGCCCTGATGAAAGTCCTCCGCCAGTGCTGTGAGCACCTGCCGCCATCGGTTCACCTGCGCCTCCAGAGTGGCTGCCTCTTTCAGCCTCGCGGGACGCGGCAGCACGCCATCTTCCGCCGCATATCCCTTCAGGGCGCGTCCTTCGCCGGCGCGCACCAGACCGAAGGCAACTCCCCGCAGTTGACTGGCGTTCGAAAGAATCGCATACAACGGAAGTTGCGGCGCATCCGGACTCTCCGTCAGCCAGTCACTCGACGAAGCAAGACCCGTCTTGTAGTCGATCAGCACCTCACCCCCCTCGACGAGGTCCACACGATCCATGCGCACGCTCAACCGCAGCGGGCCTACCTTGACGTCCTTGAACTCTTTTTCGCTGAGCCTCACCTCGAACGGCAGAGCGCGCTCGATCTCCAGCTCCAGCCACCCGCGCAGCAATCGGCGCAATCTCTCCCGCTGCATCTCCACATAGGCCACATCCCAGGCGGTTGTGCTCGAAGTCTCCGTCCGCTTCAACCCCTCGGCGATACACCAGTCGAGTACCTCTTCACGCTCTTCGGAGGTCATTAACTTCAGGACTTCCTGGGTCTTTACCTCGTTCCAGAAGATCTCCAGCACCTTATGGACCACGGTGCCACTCTCTCGCGCATCCAGGCCTGGCTCGATGGAGTCCAACTCCGTCGCCCACAGCCGCTGCTCGGCAAATGCGCGGAACCCGCACGCCGCCTGCAGTTCCAGAATCCTCGCACCTCCGCGAATCACCTGGTCCGGCAACTCCCGTATCCGCGCCGTGTCCTCGATCTCTTCCAGCGCAACTACGGTTCGTTCTTCTGCATGGCCGGCAAGCTGTCTTACGTCGATCTCTTCCAGCCGCAAATCCGCTAGCGCAGGCGACGGTCTCTGCCGGCCTTCGCCGCTCTCCCGCGCATAGCTGAAGATCACCGTTGCGGCACAATTTGCAATTCGCTGCGTCATGCGGCGAGCGTGCTGACTGTCCCGCTCGATGTCGATACCTGCCATTCCCAGTTCGCGCTGCATCTGCCAGGGCAGCAGGGGATTGCTCCCCATGTGCATCGGCCAGCTCAACTCGCCACCGCGCAAAAACCACACTGCGTCGAACGAGCTCCCCGCAGCTTCCAGCGGACCCATGATCTGCACGGGCGCTTCTCGCGACTCCGGGGCAAACATTGTCTGCCGCGCAATTCCTTCTATCGCAGCCAGCGCCTGCGCGAACTCCACTCGTGTTCCGTCGAAGTCGAGCGTGGCCAGCTCGTCGAGTGTGCTCTCCCACTTGCGCCGAATCTGAAATTCAACGCTGCTCTCACGCGGCCCCGCTTCCCAGCCTGCGGCTTCCAGCACCTCACGCATGCGCTCGGCCCATTCGGCATGGGTACGGGCATCCGTCCCCTGACCTCGACGCACGACAATAGACATCCGTCGCAGCCCCGTGAGTAGTCGCTGCATCTTGGATTTGCGCTTCGATCCCTCGATCACGGCAAGCAAGACTTCGAGCGTGATTTCAGGCCGCAGCATGCGCGCTCTACGCAGTTCAAAGGCATCGAACTCCGCTCTTGCTCCGCGCTCCCCATTGATCATGGCGAAGTAGGGCGATAGCAACAGCGCGCTGATCCGCTCCAGAGGGAGGGCTTCGGCAGTCCATCGCAACAAGTCCAAAGCGGCCGCGACCATCGGCATCTCCGCCAACGCTCTGCCTACAGAAAACTCGTACGGAGCATTCTCATTGCCGGCGCGAATATCCTGCAACTCGGGGGCCAGTGTCTCGCGAAAGACGCGGTCGATCTCCGGGCGTTCCATCTCAAGTCCGGGAACGATGATGGCCACCCGGGCCGCTGGCTGCTGCTCGAGAAATGTCCGCGCCCATCGCGCCGCTGCGGATAACTCCTCTCGTTCGTCCTTCGCGCTCATCAGCAGCCGTGCCGATGCATTCGCTTCGAGCGGCAACAACGGCACGGTTATCCCTGCAGTCCGTAGCGCTTCAACAAGTCCCATCTGCGACGGAGTCATCGCATCGAAGCCCACCAACACCACACCGCCAGCGGGGAGGCTGACCGCTCCGGCTTCGACAAAGCCGCGCAGCATCTCCTCAAGCTGCGATTGCGAGATGAAATTCTCTGTCCTGCAAAGCTGTTCGAACATCGCCGCCCATCGCTGAAACGACCGCGTATCGGAGCTGCCTCCCAGAGCGTCGCGCAATCGCCTGCGTCCGTCGTAAGCGCAGACCAGGCGCCACGCCTCGGCTGCCATCTCGGCCAGCGAATCGACCGTTCTCAAGCTGGCCAGCTCGTCATCAGCTTCGAGCAAAGTGCGCCATACGGCATGCTCCTGCGCGCGGTTCAGCACCAACTGCGTCGCGTGGCCCTCCACCAGAAGGCGATGCCACAACCCCGCCACCCATGATTCCCATGCCATCACTGCAGGCGGGTTCCAGCTTCTAAGCCCCAGCGTGCGGTTTCGCCGGTCGAAACTTCGCCGCAACGTTCGCGCTGCCCGCTGATTTCCCGTCACCACGGTTGCGGCCTTCTCCAGCGCGTCGCCAATTCCGGCAGGGAGCCACTGCTTGCCATCCATCTCTCGGTTATACGCCCCTGTGCGCTGGAAAACCGTCCCCGAATTGTCTGCAACTTACTCCGTGGCAGCCGCGGGCTTTGGGGCGAACAGGCTCATCCCCAGCAGGCCCAGTGCCGCTGCGAAGGGAAGCGTTAGCGCGACCTGCAGCGAGCCTGTTCGCGTCGAAACCACGCCCATTATCCATGGCAGAGCCGCCGCTCCCAATCCCGAAACCGCCAGCACCACTCCTGCCTGCCTTGCCGTGGGCCGGTCCGCCATCAATAGCGCGAACGTGGCTGGAAAGAACGGTGCAAGGCTCAACCCCAGCAGCACGGCAAAGACTGCAATCATCAGCGCGGAATGCGCCATCGCCAGTCCTGCTGTAAACAGTGCGGCCAGCACCAGACTCCAGCGCTGCACGGTCTTCTCCCCCGCCCGCAGCATCAACGCCGAGGCCCCGGCACGTCCCACTGTCAACGCCAGCCATAGCAGCAGAGTCGTGTACTCGCTCACCGCCAGCGTCTTGTCTCCGTAACGCAGGGCGAAGGTCGTAAGCCAACCGCTCAGACAAGTCTCCAGCCCGCCATACAGGACCAGCAAGCCGGCGAAGTAGACATAGACCCTCCGGCTAAGACCTTTCTCCGCGCCTGCAGCGTCTTGCACTCCGGCACAGTCGATCTCCTCCACGCGCGCGCCACTCATCTGCACTGCCAACACGATGACGCCAAGCAGAAACATTCCGGCAAACCCCGCCAGGACGCCGCGCAGCGCAAACCGTGGCAGCAGCCACGCCGCCAATAGCGCGCTCAGCATAGCGCCCAGGCTGAAGGAAAAGTTCAGCAGCGACAGTGCCGAACCGCGATGCGCCGTAAACCTCCGTCCTGCCAGGATGTTGATCGACGTGATGATCTGCCCGAGTCCGAACCCGCCGAGGAACAGACCCACGCAACCGGCGGCCATGGTCGGGGCCAACGCAAAACCGCCGAAACCCAGCAGCCCGGCGCTTAGTCCTGCCAGCAGACTCCGCTTCAGCCGCCGCGACACGGTGACTCCGCCCACAAATGCGCCGCAGAACTTCGCCGTCATCAGCAATCCGCTCTGCGCGTCGAGCATGCCCCACTGCTTTGCCAACAGCGGAAGGATCGGCCCCAACAGCGCCGTTCCCAGCCCGGCCAGCATCAGCCCGTAGTGCATCAACCACAGAGTAGGAGCTGAAGTTCTATCTCGTTCCGGCAAGCCGTACCCCCGCCGCACCATCGCGTACCAGCCATTATCATGGAACCAGGAGGCTACTCGTGCTTCGTAAACAACTCTCGTTCTTCCAGCTCCCCCTGCTGTTCGTCTTGACTTCCCTCGCGGGCTGTCATCCTGCCCCTCCGACGCCGAAGACGAGTGCTTCCGCCGCACAAAAGACCTTCACCATTCGTGGCAAAGTCCTATCCACCGACGCCACGCACGTCGTCCTCGATGGCGAAGAGGTTCCGGGCTTCATGGAAGCAATGACTATGTCCTACAAGCTCAAGGACCCAAGCGTCGTCACCGAACTCCATCCCGGCGACCGCATCACCGCCTCTGTCCTCGCCGACCACACCGCCGAAGGTTACACCAACGTCCGCCTCGACAACATCGTCGTCATCGCGCAGGGCCGCCCCGACTACCTGCCCGCCGTCCAGTATCACGTGCCGCAGGCCGGAGACACCGTGCCTGATTTCAAGTTCATCAATCAGAGCGACCGCACACTTCATCTCGACCAGTTCAAAGGCAAGGTCGTCCTCCTGACCTTTGTCTACACCCGCTGCCAGCTAGCCGATTTCTGTCCGCGCATGAGCCGCAACTTCGCCGAGATCGACAACGCCCTTGCCGCGGACCCGGCACTCTACCAACAAACCCACCTCCTCACGATCAGCTTCGATCCCACCTACGACACGCCAAAAGTCCTTCGCAGCTACGGCGGCGCGTACACCGGCAAATACACGAACGAGAGGTTCCTCCATTGGGACTTCGCCGCTCCACCTGAAAAAGAACTCCCCGCCGTCACGCAGTTCTTCAACGTCGGCGTCACTCCCGGCGACAGCAAATCTCTCACTCATTCCCTCTCCACTGTCCTCATCGGCAAGGACGGCAAGATCGTCGACTGGTATCCAAGCAACGAGTGGAAGCCCGCCGACGTTCTGGCTGCGATCAAGAAGACCGCTGCCGCATAGAGGTCAACGGTGATAGAAAAGCATGCAACCCCGAATAATGAAACAAGACACGGTAAAGCCCACACGTCTTTTTCTCCCGAAGCGGTTTTCAGACAACAAGCAGCCGGAAGGAAACATCTGACAACTTATTGCCTAGATTGAAAATCTGAACTGCAAAAGGGGACACCGCAATGAAGCTCAGTCGACTCGCAATCCCAACACTCGCTCTTGCGCTCGGAACATCGGGCTTCGTCATGGCGCAGTATGGGGCGCCACAGGGACCCCCGCCTCCCGGCTACGGCCAGGAAAGAGGAGGCTGGGATACACCTCCGCAGGAGTTTCGCGACATCCAGCGTCAGGGATACCACGATGGCATCGAAGGAGCCCGGAAGGATGTTGACAACCATCGCCGCCCGAACGTAAACAACCGCGACGAATATCGTCATCCCCACGTTCCGCCAAGCGCTCGTGCCGACTATCGCGAAGGCTTTCGCCGCGGCTACGACACAGCGATGCAGCACATGCTCAATGGCGAACATCGCTAGGCGGATAGGCAGAGCACGCTCCCCGGTCGACTGTGACCGGGGAGTTTTGCTTCAAACTGTCTGGGCGTTTGCTGCAGCCAGCAGAAACACCAGTGGCGCATTCCAGTTGATGGCAATCTCATTCATCGAGTAAGCCTGATCGTTATCGATCCACATCCGCATGGGCGGCTGCTTCGGCAGTGTGCGGGCCACAGTGTCAGCGGGTTTCGCATTCGGTCCGCCCGACAGCAAACCCGGCCATGGAGCCGTAATGCCATCCGCTACACTCGGCCTGTGATGCGGATGCTGAAACGGATTCGATCCCACCTGCGTCACCCACGACACACCGAAGCAGTTGCGGCCCAGCAGGTAGTGCAGGTTCCCTAGCGCGCCTTGCAGCGTCTGTGCCTCGGGTTGGAAGTGGTTCGCGATCAGCAGCAGCAGCGACTGGTTCGCGGCCACTGAATTCGATCCCCATCCATAATCCGCCAGCGCAAGCGTATTGCCGTATCCGCTGGCCGCCCTGCGCGTCAGCAGGTCCTGCGCCGCGCGCTGGGTCTGCTCGACGATCCTCTGCTTGGTCTGCTCCGATCCCCTGCGTTCCGTCAGCGCATACGTCCAGTACGCCATCGCGCCGACATTCGCCCACGATGGCGCCTCTACGCTGGTCAGCGGAAGCGCCGCATTCATCTCGCTCAGAAAAGCCTTCTCATACTGGTCTTGCCCCGTCGTCCGCCACAGCTCAGCCGAGGCCCAAAGAATCTCGTCGCTGCAATGCCGATCGTCATATCCGCCTGTAGTGATCCCTGGAGGGTTCGTGAAAGGCACGTCCGGATGCGCTACCGCCCATGTCCAGGCGCGCTGTGCGGCAGCCAGGCATCGCTGAGAAAAAGCAGCGTCGTACGGCCGGTAGCAGCGCGCTGCAATTGCCATCACCGCAGCTACATCGGCGGTGGCGCAGGTGCTCTTGTACGGCGCAGCCCCGGTGCCGATCACGTAGCTCGTCAATGTGTCGTCCTGCGGCATAAGGAACGCGCAGAAGTGTTCGCTCGTCTGCTTATGCCACACCCCGCCATCGGCGTCCTGCATGGAAAGCATCCAGTTCAAGTTCCATCGCACCTCCGCCAGGAAATCCGGCACCTTGCCCCCGGACTCAGGCAGGGTAAGCGAGAGTTTCTGCAAGGCGTGCGGATACAACTCCCAGGCCCACAACAGCGTTCCCGTGCTAAGCCCGCTGTTGACGGCGTATCTCCCGTAATCCCCCGCATCGTGCCAGCCTCCGCTGTTCGGCACCGGGGCTTGCCGTCCCGACGACCTGTGGTAAGCGCCCGCCAGGTGACACGCCGGATGACGATAGCCGTCTCCCAGGTCGACCGCGCACCCGCAACGCTGCCCATAAAATCCACGCGTCGTCTTCCGCAACGCATCGCGATAAACATGGCTGTCGATTGCGAAGGTCTCGCTGCGTTCCGTACCCACCGAAAGCCTGTATACCCCAGGCTTGGTCAGCGCGGAAAAATCGGCAAGCGCCACGAGGTCCCCGGACGCCTCGTCCAGCCTGGGAGTCGAGAGGGTTCCTTGAAATACCGGCTTCGCTCGATGCTCGTGGAAGAGATGGAAGCTTGGACTCTCCCCCTCCCGCAACAAAACCGAAGCTACTTTGGCCGATTCTGGAAGGTATCCGACCTGATTGAACAAAGGGCTCTGCTGCACTGGAGAAGCCGCGTACCCAATGCGCGCCAGCAGTCCTTGACCAGCCAGCGCGGCAGCGGAACTTCCAAGGTACTTCAATGCGGATCGACGATTCATCGGATGATTGTACGGCGGCATGGAACAGGAACTAGCCCGCTTTTCTTCGTGTTGCCGCTCTGCTCTTGCGACCCTCTAACGGTTTCGTGCGGCTTCAGCGGTCCTTCTCTTTTTTCACGGCACTCAATCTGATTAATCGATTCCCATCTGTTCCAGTCAATCGGATGTCAGAATGAGAACAACACCATTTATGTGGGCAACTTTGAAGGAAAATCCAGGCAGCATTTTGTGCATCTAAACTGGCAATCGTTCGATGGAGTACGCTGATCTCGCCGAAATGGTTTCGGTGGCGGCGAAGAGCCTGGGAATCAGCGATAGTCAACCAATCACGCGAATTGCAGCCACCAGGTTGAGAAAGGGATGTTTGTGGAGGTTTGGGTTGGGTAAGGTTTCCAGGAGTCTCCTCGCGTTGGCCCTCTCTCTCGCGGCAATGATGGGTCTGGCCGCAACGAGTGTTCGAGCGCAGACAATCCCCTACGCCACAAGGCCGGATGCCGAGCGCGGCGAGGTGGTCTACAAGGGAGGATGCATCGCGTGTCATGGGAGCGAGGGCAAGGGAGCGCCCGAGTACCTCACGGTATTTACGCGGCCGGATACTTGGCCGGACTTTACGCGGTGCGACCAGACAACGCCCGAGCCGAACGGCAATTGGAAGTCTGTGATCATCTATGGTGGACGTTATCGTGGGTATTCGCAGATCATGCCGGCGTTTGGGACGCTGCTGACCGATGAGCAAATCAACGACGTGATTGCCTACATGCGCGGGTTCTGCAAGAACGTGCATCACTATCCGATGGGGGAGCTGAACCTGCCGCGCGCGCTGGTGACGGAGAAGGCGTTTCCGGAAGATGAGCTGGTGGTCTCCACGGCGATCAGTGCGACGGGACCGGCGAGCAACACGACCGACGTGATCCACGAGCAGACCTTTGCCGGACGCAACCAGCTTGAAGTGGATGTACCGATGAATTATGCGAAGCAGAACGGCAATTGGACCGAGGGCGCGGGGGACATCACGGTGGGACTGAAGCGGGAGATGTTTTCGAGCCTGCGGACAGGATCGATCCTGAGCCTTCAGGGTGGGGTGCTGCTGCCGACCGGTGACAGCAACCGCGGGTTCGGCGCGGGCACGACGACCTTTGAACCGTTTGCGGCATTTGATCAGTTGTTTCCGGAGAACACATCGTTTCAGTTCCAGGTAGGAGCGGATATCCCGGTGAGTACGCAGAACACGCCGCGGAGCATCTTCTACCGGATGGCCGTGGGACAGTCGATGGCTCGGGAAAACGCGCTGGGGCGGCTGTTTACGCCGATGGTGGAGCTGCTGGGGACGCGCAACTTTACAACCGGAGCGAGCAACGATCTTGATATCCTCCCGCAGATGCAGGTGACGGTGAGTCCGCGCCAGCATATACGCGTGGATGCCGGGGTACGGGAGCCGCTTACGGATACGAACGGGCGGCATCCGCAGGTGGTGTTTTATGTGTTGTGGGATTGGGCGGACGGCAAGTTCTGGGACGGCTGGTAATGAGAGGCGCTGGGGTGCAGATGCGGTGCGTGATGCTGCTGGGACTGCTGCTGGCGGAAGCTGCGGCGACGGTGGTTGCGAAGGCGCAGGTAGCCGGGACCAAGCAAGAGGAGGCGCAGGAGGGAAGAGCGCCGGGGATAGCGAAGTTCCGCACCTCCGACCGCTGCGTAGCCTGCCACAATGGGCTGAAGACGAGCACGGGCGAGGACGTGTCGATTGGATTGCAGTGGAGCGCGAGCATTATGGCGAACTCCTCGCGCGATCCATACTGGCAGGGAAGCGTGCGGCGCGAGTCGATGGACCATCCGGAGTCGCAGGGGGCGATCGAGGACGAGTGCTCGAACTGCCACATGGCGGTGGAACATCTTACCAATCGCTATGCCGGGAAGCAGACGCAGGTGTTCGATCATCTGCCATTGCAGCCTGCGCCGAAAGGGAACCGCGCGGCAGCCGATGGCGTTTCGTGCTCGGTGTGCCACCAGGTGGAGCAGACGGGGCTGGGAACGCAGGCGACGTTCAACGGAAATGTGTATATCGCGAAGGCGCTGCATGACGAGATTCGGCCGGAGTATGGGCCGTTCGACATCGACGCGGGACATCAGCGGGCGATGCAGTCTTCGACGGGCGGGTTCCAACCCATGGAGGGAGATCATATTCGCAATGCGGGACTATGCGGGAGCTGCCATACGCTTTATACCGAAGCGCTAGGCGCGCATGGAGAAAAGCTGGCGAAGTTCCCGGAGCAGATGCCTTTTCTGGAGTGGCAGCACAGCGACTACGCGGCAAAAGAGACCTGCCAATCCTGCCATATGCCGGAGGTCAAGGAGCCGGTAGCGATCACGGCGCTCTATGGTCAGTTGCGCGAGGGAATGCACCGGCATGTGTTCGTCGGGGGCAACTTCTTGATGCAGGCGATGCTGCAGGACCATCGTCAGGAGCTGGCCACAGAGGCAATCCCCGAGGAGCTGGACGCGGCCGTCAAACGTACCACGGAGTTTCTGCAGACCAGGTCAGCGAAGGTGACGATCCGCGGCGTGAGTGCGACCCCAGGGGGGATTACGGTGGATGTGCTGGTGGAGAACCTTTCCGGGCACAAGCTGCCGACGGCCTATCCCTCGCGCAGAGTATGGCTGCATGTGGTGGTGCGCGATTCGAGTGGGCGGGTGGTGTTCGAGTCGGGTGCGATCCGGCCAAACGGGTCGATCGTCGGCAATGACAACGATGACGATCCGCTGAAGTTCGAGCCGCATTACCGGAAGATTTCAAGCCCCGAACAGGTGGAGATCTACGAGCCCATCCTGGGAGATTCGGAAGGCAAGGTGACTACCGGGCTGTTGCATGCGGTGAGTTATCTGAAGGACAACCGATTGCTGCCGAGCGGATTCGACAAAGCGACGGCAAACGGCGATGTCGCAGTGCACGGCGGAGCGGCCAACGATCCTGGATTTACGGACAAGGGAAGCGCCGTGCGCTATGTAATCTCGACCGCGAACGCGATGGGTCCGTTTCATGTCGAGGCGGAGTTGTGGTATCAGCCGATTGGGTTCCGCTGGGCGCATAACCTGGAGCCGTATCGGGCGGAGGAACCGCAGCGGATGGTGAGGTACTACGAGGAGGCGGCGCGGAAGTCGGCCGTCGTTCTGGCGAAGGCGGAAACGACCCGGTGAAGAACCAGTGTTGTTCGCGATGGTATGACGATCGCGTGGAGGTCTGGCCGCGCTGGTTGTCGCCGTGACGCTGGTTCAACTATTTTGACGAGCTAGTCGGCTTTCGAGTTCACGATCCGGGTAGAGCGTTTGGACTGATGGTATTTGCGAAACGCCATGAAAGAGAGGACGAATGCTTGCAGTTATTGCCTGGATATCTCTCGGAATCGCTTTCTTCTGTGCAATCGTGATCGCGTTGGATGAAGTGCGTTACCCACAGAAGATGGGTATCATGAACCTTGTCTGGCCGACGACGGCGCTGTACTTCAGTGTCTTCGCGCTTTGGGCCTACTTCCGGCTCGGTCGCAAGATGACGAAGGCCACCATGCAAGCCATGCCGAAGCAGGAGATGGAAGAGCACCATAAGCAGCAAAACGAGCAGGCCCGGCGTTCTCCCACTTGGCAGCAAACTGCACTCGCCGATAGCCACTGTGGAGCCGGATGCACCCTCGCCGACATCGTAACGGAGTTCACGGTGTTTGGCCTGGGCCTAACGCTCTTCGGCGTGGAGTTGTGGTCGAGTTATCTGTGGGACTTCATCGCCGCCTGGTCGCTTGGAATCGTGTTCCAATACTTCACCATCAAGCCGATGCGAAACCTTTCGGTAATGGGAGGAATCTGGGCAGCGATTAAAGCTGACACACTTTCGATTCTCGCTTTCCAAGTGGGCATGTACGCATGGATGGCGTTGGTTTTCTTCAAACTTTTTCCTCAGCCGCATCTCCATCCCAATGAGGTGCGGTACTGGCTAATGATGCAAGTCGCCATGATCTGCGGTTTCCTAACCGCTTACCCAATGAACTACATCCTGGTGAAGGCTGGATTGAAAGAGGCGATGGGCTGATGAACGATCAAATCCATAACACGCCGGAAGTCTATAAGTCCTTACCGATGGAGCGGCTTGTCGATTTGCACGAGCAATTCTTGCGATTTCTGCGTTCTCGTGTCAAGGACACGGCGACTGCTGAAGATATTCTCCAATCTGCTTACATGAAGGCGGTCGAGCACGGAGCCGAGTTGCGCGACCAAGAGAGTGTAGTCGCATGGTTCTACCGCATCCTCCGCAATGCTGTGATCGACCACTACCGCAGAGCCGCTACGCAATCCAGGGCATTGGAGCAGTTCGCAACTGACTTGCCGGAGAGCTACGAAACAGAATTGCAAGCACAGGCTTGTGCTTGCATCAAGGGAGTGGTTCAGGATCTCAAGCCGGAGTACCGGACTGCGATTGAGCAGGTCGATCTCGGCGAGGAGTCTGTCGAGAGCTTCGCGCGATCCCAGAACACCACAGCAAACAACGCATCTGTCCGGCTGCATAGGGCGCGAAAGGCAGCCGCCCGCGGATTGATAGCGGTTTGTGGCACCTGCGCTGAGCACAAATGTGTGGACTGCACCTGCAAGCAAAATAAACTGTAAGATTCCGACGCCATCAGCGTCAGCAGCATTAGAAAGCAGGAAACCATCATGTGCTGCTGCGACAAACCAACCAGTATTTCGACAGATCCCGTTTGCGGGATGACCGTGGAACCGGCTAAAGCTGCCGGTACGAGCGTCTTTCAATCCACGACCTATACCTTCTGTTCAGCAGGCTGCAAACGAAAGTTTGACGCCGCACCAGACCAATTTGTCCGAACGGCTAGCTGTTGTGCGCCCACCACGGCGACACCGGACGTACCGCAGACTGCTATCGATCCGGTTTGCGGAATGAAGGTGAACCCGGAGAAGGCGGCGGCGACCATTGAGCACAGCGGAACGAAGTTCTATTTCTGCAGCTCAGGATGCGCTTCTAAGTTCCGTGCCAATCCTGAAGCCTACCTCAGCAGCAAACCAGTTCCAGTCAGCCCTGCGACTGTAGCGGACAGGAAGGCGGAGTACATCTGTCCCATGCACCCGGAGGTTCACAAAGACGGTCCTGGCGACTGTCCAAAGTGCGGGATGGCGCTGGAACCGGCAACGATCGCCGCGCCCACGACTCGGACTCAGTACACCTGTCCTATGCATCCGCAGATCGTGCGGGATGAGCCGGGGAGTTGCCCAATCTGCGGGATGGCCCTCGAACCCACGACCGTGACGGTGAACGAGGCAAACCCAGAACTCGACAGTATGACGAGGCGCCTGTGGATCAGCGCGGTGCTAACCCTGCCACTCCTCGTCCTCATGGTTTCGGATTTTCTCCCCGGCCGTCCCTTGCAGCACCTCTTGCATGGCCGGCTGCTCGGGTGGTTCGAGTTTGCCGTAGCAACCCCTGTTGTCCTCTGGGGAGGATGGCCGTTTTTTCAGCGAGGCTGGGCTTCCATCGTCAGCCGCAACTTGAATATGTTTACGCTGATTTCGATTGGAGCCGGGTCAGCCTATCTCTACAGCGTTGTCGCGGTCTTCTTCCCTCAACTCTTTCCGGCATCGTTCCGAGACATGTCCGGGCAGCTTGGCCTCTACTTTGAGGCCGCCGCCGTAATCACCGTTCTGGTCCTGCTCGGTCAGGTGCTGGAGTTGAAGGCGCGCAGCCAGACCAGTAGTGCGATCAAGGCGCTCCTTGGACTCGCACCAAAGACAGCCCGTCGCATTTCCGCCAACGGGGAAGAGCAGGATGTTGACCTGAACCAGATTCAGGTGGGCGACAGTCTGCGAGTGCGTCCGGGCGAGAAAGTCCCGACCGATGGCGTATTGACTGAAGGCAGCAGCTCCGTAGACGAGTCAATGGTCAGCGGCGAACCCATCCCCGTCGGAAAGACGAAGGACGCGAAGGTCATCGGCGGCACCATCAACGGCACAGGCAGCTTCGTCATGAAGACGGAGCGGGTTGGCGCGGACACGCTGCTCGCGCAGATCGTCAAGATGGTAAGCGAAGCCCAGCGCACTCGCGCGCCGATCCAGCGGCTTGCCGATACCGTTGCCTCGTATTTTGTTCCCGCCGTGCTCGTATCGGCAGTCATCACCTTCATCGTGTGGGCGATCTACGGGCCGCAGCCGCACTATGCTCATGCTTTGGTGAACGCAGTCGCTGTCCTCATCATTGCGTGTCCTTGCGCTCTGGGACTCGCAACGCCCATGGCAATCATGGTCGGAACGGGACGAGGCGCAGGTGAGGGTATCCTCGTCCGCAATGCAGAGGCGCTGGAAATCCTGGAAAAGGTAAACACCTTAGTCGTCGATAAGACGGGAACCCTGACCCTCGGCAAACCTCAGCTCACTGCACTTGCCCCTGCCGAAGGTTTTGACGAGCCGAGTCTGCTACAGATCGCAGCAAGCCTGGAAAAAGCCAGCGAACATCCCCTAGCCGCGGCGATCCTTGCCGCAGCCCAACAGAGGAAGATTGAGTTGGTTCCGGTGGACGCTTTCCAATCCGTAACCGGTAAAGGTGTGACCGGGACGTTGCAGGGCAAAAAAGTCGCGATTGGAAACGCGGCTTTGATGAACGACATAGGAGCCCCACCAGAGTCGCTTCGCCAGAAAGCAGAAGGCTTGCAGGGCGAAGGACAAACTGTGATGTACGTCGCTTCAGACGGACGCTTTGCCGGATTCATCGCCGTCTCCGATCCCATCAAGGAGTCCACCGCCGAAGCCATCGAACAACTGAAGAAAGAAGGCATCAAGGTTGTCATGGTGACTGGCGACAATCACACGACCGCCGCCGCTGTCGCCAAAACACTCGGCATCGACTTCGAGGCAGACGTACTTCCCGAGAAGAAAGCAGAGGTGGTCAAGAAGCTCCAGGCGTCCGGCGCAATCGTCGCCATGGCCGGCGACGGCGTAAACGATGCTCCGGCCCTCGCGCAAGCCCACGTTGGAATCGCCATGGGAACTGGAACCGATGTTGCAATGGAGACAGGCGGCATAACCCTTATCAAGGGCGATCTTCGCGGAATCGTCAAAGCCAGACGGCTTAGTCAGCGCACCATGAGCAACATCCGGCAGAACCTTTTCTTCGCCTTCTTTTACAACGCGCTCGGAGTCCCATTGGCGGCAGGAGTTCTCTACCCCTTCTTCGGGCTTCTGCTAAGCCCAATGATCGCCGCTGCCGCGATGAGCTTCAGTTCCGTCTCCGTGATAGGAAACGCTTTGCGACTTCGTACTGCAAAGCTGTTTTCTTCTAATGAACTCAGCCGACGGCAAGTCCAAGTCGATTGATACCGGGCCGTTTCTCGATGCGAGTAAAGTGCAGTTCAGTTCTCGGTACACGACTAAAAGGATGGTGGAGGCGGTGGGAGTCGAACCCACGTCCGAAAAAACTTCCAACAGAGAGCTTTCATGCTTTTTCCGTATCATTTTTGTCTCGTCATCGACGCTTAGAACGGACGAAGATGCGGCGACGACCAGTCTGATCAGTCTCATCCGACCCGCTCAGACGGAGCAGGGAAGACCAGCCTACTGTGCGACGATCGGTACAGGCCCGTAGGCGAAGCTTGAGCGATCGGCTACTTAATTATTAAGCAGCAAGAGCCAGGTTGTTATCGGCACTTATAGTTTTGTGAGCGATTACGGGTGTCCACACCCCGGCATGCCTCTCTGCCACAAGCAATCCCGTCGAAGCCGTGACGCCCCCATACGGAGCAGCCCCGCGAATGCATTGGGCGCTACAAAGAACTGTTCCTATTATACCGATTACCAACCCTTGTGTTCGCTTTCTTTCCCCACACATCTTACGGGGTCCTACCTTCCGCATATGTTCCGTAGGGTGGGATGTAAATCGCTCGCGCATCTACATACTGCCGTTGCCCGTTCTTTATCCGTCTTATCCGTGCAGATCCGTGGTCGAGCCTTTCGTTCTTGGACAGTTTTCAGGCAAAAGCCAAGATCACCGCGCCAATCGTGATGAGGGATGCGCCGCCAATCTTCAGCGGGGAAAGATGTTCGCCGAGAAACAGCCACGCGCCCAGGATTACAAGCACCACGCTAAGTTTATCGACAGGAGCGACGCTCGAAGCCGGTCCCATCTGTAGCGCCCGGAAGTAGCACAGCCACGAAAGACCGGTGCATGCTCCCGACAACGCAAGGAAGACCCAGCTGCGCCGGCTAATCTCCGCGAGGGCGTGGTGCTTTTCAAGTCCAATGGCAATCGCCCAGGTAAACACCAGGACGACCGTCGTTCGGATAGCAGTCGCCAGGTTGGAGTCGATGCCGGCCACGCCAACCTTGGCCAGCAATGCCGTCGCCGCGGCAAAGATCGCCGATAGAACCGCCCAGAAAACCCATGTCATGGTCTTCAGCATACGCCGCCGGCGACTCTGGCATGCGTCGAAAGCGAAGTCTTCAGGCCGTCATCTATGGCCCCAAGCGATCTCCGCCGCCCGACAAAAAAATCTCAAAATGTGGCGTATTGTTGGCCTGTCAAATAGGGTTCCTTAAAAGCACTCTCAGCCATACTAATTACCACACAATAACCAGCAAAATACCGTGCAAAAACACGCGCGTCTTCCCGACCCACACGAAAAAAAATGCCTGTGAAACCGCGAAAACGAGTTCCACAGGCGCAGCAAAATTTTTCTGCTAAATCAGTACGGTGGAGGATAGTATCCCGGACCATAGTAGTAAGGCGGAGGAGGAGGATAACGCCGCTGCATCTGTGGAGGCGCACCTGACGGAACCCCCGCTCCTAACCGGTTCAGTTCAGCCTGCGACACCGTCGTAATATCCGTGGGCTGCGTCAGGTGGAACGTAACAATAGCCTCTGGCGGCAATGCAGCGTCACCCTTATGGGAGGATGCAGATACGCCCAATCCCGCAACTCCGCCCACGCCTGCGCCCACCGCTGCGCCCACGCCGCCTCCGGCCACGGCGCCGATCAATGCGCCCATAGCTCCAAGGCCAACCGTATTCCCCACGGTATTTCCTGTCTTATCGGCTCCCTGATGCCACCAGAAATCCGTAACGATCGGATACGCCCTGCCGCCCAGCTGAATCTGCGTAAGCTGCAGCTTCAACTCGCCCTTCCCCTTGAAATCGCCTGCGGGATGAGATTCGACCACAGTTCCTCTCACAGCGGCGCCACGAGGAATCGCAATCGAGCCGCCCGCGATCACGTCATTCAACACCACGCCGTCGAATACAGTTCCCACCGCGGTTTTCTTACTGTTCATCCCCTGGTTGATCCGAACCCTGACCATGGAGCCGCTCGGGACCACCACCGCGTCTCCGCCTTTTTGAGCGACAAACGGCCGCTGAGGCCTGCTATTCTGCGGCGCATACGGCTGCTGAGGGTAACGAGATCCATACGGCGGAGGATATTGTTCGCCCTGCTGCGGCGGGCCATACTGCGGGGGATATTGCCCCTGTTGCGGATACTGCCCTGGTTGTGGGGACTGCCCTGGCTGAGGCTGGTTCCCATACTGCGGAGGATTTTGACCCTGCTGAGATTGGCTGCCATACGGAGGATATTGGCCAGCCTGCTGTGGCGCACCATTCTGCGATGCTGAACCAGCATTCGAATTGGTTTGCCCCTGTGAAGCCTGCCCTTGGGGCGGAACTTGGGGGGCAGGCGAGGTCGAAGGGGCTATAGAGCCGTCCGATTGCAGATTGGGATTGGTGCCTGCCTGCGCGTCAGCCTGCTGCGGTTCACTCGTCGAAGTTGCTGCCCCAATCGTTATCTGGTCCACCACCTTCAGTACCCCTACGGTGTTGGAGACGAGTTTATCGGCAAGATCTCGAGAAGCCTCATCTTTGACCGCTCCACTCAGGGTTACGGTGCCAAATACAGTTGTCGACGTGATCGATTGATCCGCTAACAGCGGAGCGCCCGCTAAAGCCTTTAAAACATTAGCCTCAATCTGCGCGTCCGGCACAGTCGCTGTCTTGGCCTGCGCCAGAATCGCGCCACAACCCGAAAACATACCCATTGCCAAGGCGCTCGAAATTGAAAGTTTCCAAAAGGAGTTACTATGCTGCATACGTCCTCCAATGCCTCCAGGCGCAATGCCCAAGTCACATTACGCAAACCTATCCTATGCAGACGCTATTTCCGCCAAAAAGTTCCGGTCCACTCTACAGGTAGCTGCGGTTGCGGATTTAGATGAACGGAAGGAGGTCGGAGGTTCGGTTGGTTTGTTTATCGAGGACGCGGGCGGTGAGGACGGCGCCGTTGCGGTTGTCGTGGAGGGTGATGGGGAAGGCAAGTACGCTCCAGGTAAGCTGCTGCTCGCCGGGCCGGGGCATGTTGAGCAGCCCGCGGTGGGTGCGGTCGATATAGGTCTCGCGGGTGGTGCAGACGGCGTGAAGGATCTCGGCCCAGTCGCGTAATCGAGTGGGCATCTCCTGCCCAATGCGTCGTCCAATGAACCAGTCGCGGGTCTGCTCGAGATATTCGGCTACCGCGTCGTTGCAGTATTGCCAGACGCCGTTTTCATCGAAGATCTGGACGAGTACATCCGATCCGATGGCCAGCGATATGCGCGAGTAAAAGAAGTCGCGAGCGTCGACAACCACCGGAGCGCCGCGGCGCTTGGCCTCGAGGGAACTGAGGGCGTCGAGGAGATCTTCGACGGAGCTATGACCCTTGAGCAGATGCATGTCTTCAACGCCGCCAAAAAAACGTTCGAGGGTGGCGGAGAGGATGATGATGGGCACATGGGGACGGCGGCGGCGGAGGAGCGCGGCAACCTCAGTCCCGAACTGGCCGGCCCCCAGGTGATAGTCGAGGACGGCGATGTCGATGTTGTTGAAGAGTTCGGTCGCCTCTTCGATGGAGGAGGCAGGGACACAGTGGTAGCCATGCTGGCGAAGAATAGCTGTGCGTAGGTGCAGGTTGATAGGTTCATCGTCGAGCAGGAGCACACGAACTGCAGGAACAGTAGTTTTCTGGGTTGGGGTGGTAGCGTCCGCTATGCTGTCGGGAGGTTCAATCATCGGCTTATGAACTACTCCATCTTCTTCTTATACGACTAAAGTCACCACCTGGATGGTTATCTAAGTTTCAATTTTATATCGCGAATCAAATTGGGAAGACGGTTGAACTGAGCCACCGAGCGTAGCCACTGCCGGTTGTCGATGGCCGGGTAGCCACTGACGACCTTTCCCGGGGCGACGTCGCCCGGAATGCCACTTTGCGCTGTCGCTATAGCCCCGTCGCCGATGGTGCAGTGCCCGGCGACGCCGACTTGCCCGGCGAGGATGACGTCTTTGCCGATGTTGGACGAGCCGGCCAGCCCAACCTGAGCACAAAGCAGGGTGTCGGCACCGACGGTTGAGCCGTGGCCCACCTGGACGAGATTATCGATCTTCGCTCCGGCCTGGATGCGGGTTTCGCCGATGGAAGCGCGGTCGATGCAGGCGTTGGCCTGAACCTCGACGTCATGTTCGAGGATGGCGGGGCCAGATTGGAGGATCTTGTACCAGGAACTTACCCCTGATCCCGTGGGTTGTCTGGCGAAGCCAAAGCCGTCAGCACCTATGATGGCCCCGTTCTGGAGGACGACGTTGTCACCGAGTTCGCAGTATTCCCGGACGATCGCGTGGGCGTGGACGAAGAGATTATTTCCAGCATGGACGTTAGGGTAGAGGACAACATGAGGCAGGAGAGTGGCGTTGTCGCCCAGGACAACATGGTCGGAGATGACGACGTAGGCGCCGATGTGGGCGTTGGCGCCAATGCGCGCGGTGGGGGCGATGAAGGCGCTGGGGTGGACCCCGGGCTCATAGGCGGGAGGTTGGTAGAAAAGTTCGATGGCGCGGGCGAACGCGAGGTAGGGGTTTTTGAGGCGGAGGGTGGCGGCGGTAATCTGGGGGAAGTCGGGTTCGACCAGAACGGCGGTGGCCTGGGTGACGTAGGCGAGGGAGGCGTATTTGGGGTTGGCGACGAAGGCGAGGTCGCCGGGGGAGGCGTTTTCGATGCCGGCGACACGGGTAATCTGGGTGGCGGGATCGCCCTGGAGGGTGGCTCCTAGGTGGGTGGCAAGTTCAGCCAGGGAGATGGATTTCGTGCTGGGCGGCATGGGGTGAATTCTATAGGACAGGGAGTAGGGAATAGGGAGTAGGGAATAGAAAGCCGGGACAGCGTTAGTGCGCTGCCAGCTTTCTATTCCCTACTCCCTATTCCCTACTCCCTGCTTCTCGAACAGGCTTTCCTGGATGGTAGGAATCGAAGCGGGCGGTGGTTTGCGGCGGGAGGAGGAGGTAATGACGGCGATAAGTTGCAAGTCGGTGAGGGAGGTGCGGGGAACATAAAGGCGTTGGGTGTTGGAGCGGGTGTCGGGTGGAGTGAGGAAGAGGCCAGCATCCTGGATGAGGTCGTCGAGGAGGGCGATGTCCGTGGGGGCGAGCCCTTCGAGGATGTCTGGGCTACGGTCGTGGGTGCGGAAGGCCATGCGTAGCCAGAGGCCTTCGGTGCGGGGACGGGCGAGGAAGGTGCGGCGGGTAAGGCGCTCTGGGTTGATGGTATCGGAGAGGTTGAAGTCGCGGACGTAGCAGATATGCTTGATGTCCTCCACGGCGAGGGAGACGATGCGTCCGCTCAAGTCAAGCAGATCGATGTCGTGATTGCGCACCAGCGAAGACGAGGGCAGGTAGCCCGGGAGAGTGTCTCCGGTGAAGCGGCGGACGATGACCTTTTTGTGAGCGGGGGACATAGGTCTCGCGGATTGTTGCATGGATGCGGCGAAAGCAGCGAAAAAGGTGCAGAAAGGGTAGTCAATTCGTCACTGCTGTGTTACATTGGCCTTTTGCGTCTAGCAGGTTTCAGTTTTATAAACGCTTGATTCGTTTGAGCTTAGGTATCGAACTCAAACGCGTTTGCATATGCAGGTCAGGATTCTTCATGGAGTAAACGTATCAGCTATGGCCGACTACATCTACCTGCTCGAAAATCGTCTTTCCCGCCCTCAGCAGCAAGCGTTGCTGGCGGTTCGCGAAGTAGCTCGCAATAAGGGACTTACCGTTTTTTTGGTAGGCGGCGCGGTGCGGGACATGACCAGCGGCTCACCTGTCCGGGATCTGGATGTGGTGGTTCAGGGGAATGCCCTCAAGTTCAAGAAAGATCTAGAGAAAGCTGGTGGGGTGATCTCGGGAGAGTCTGAGGCCGGGCAGGCGCTGTTCGTGCGGTTTCCTGGTGGCGTGCGGATGGAGTTTGGCAGCACGTTGTCAGTCAGTTATCCCAAGCCCGGAAAACCGGTGGTGAAGGCGGCATCGATCCTGGACGATCTGCGGCGGCGGGATTTTACCGCGAATGCCATGGCCTTGTCGCTGAATGACGGCTCGTATGGGCTGCTAATGGACCCGCTGAACGGAGTGGCGGACATCGAGAACCGGGAGTTGCGGCTGGTAAGTAACTATGGGTTCATCGAAGACCCGGTGCGGATGATCCGGGCGGCACGGCTGATGGCTCGGCTGGGCTGGCAGATGGACGAGAAGACGCAGGCCAGGTACGAGTCTGGCAAGCAGGAGAACTATATCTCGGCGATGGATGAGTTTCATCGCGGGTACGAGACAGAGGAGATTTTTCACGAGGAAGACCCGCTACGAGTGTTGAAGCGGCTGGAGGCCGAGGGGTGGATGAAGCACCTTTTCCCGGGCTTGTCGGCGGCGAAGGCGAATGTAGCGGAGTTGGAGCGGTTGCGGGAGAGCCAGACGCAGTTGGAGATGCAGGGAATACATCCTGATCCTGCGATGGCAAACTTTCCACTGCTGACGGCGAAATTGGCTTCCAAGGAGATTGAGGCTCTGAAAAACAGCTTCCCGCGACAGGGTTTTGTGAACGAGATCGAGTCACTGGAGGGTGAGGCAAAGGCGTTTGCGGCGGAGTTCTCCGGCAAGGGCGCGGCATCGCCTTCGCAGGCCTGGAAGTTGCTGCATGCGGCAAAACCGGAGTCAGTTCATTGGGTGGCACATACGTCGAAGAACGCGGGCATTCAGGCGAAGTTCAAGGGATTTTTTACGGAGTGGGCGCAGGCCAGACAGAAGCTGCCGTATACGCTGATGCAGGAGATGCGGATCGTGCCGGAACTGGCCGGGTACCAGGAATTGCTGGACAAGCTGTTCTTCGAGCTAATGGACAACAGGCTCGGCACAGTTGAGGAGATGAAGGCTTTCCTCGAGCCTTATTCGCCGCCGGCTCCGCCTCCGCCGATCCATCTGCGTCGGCCGCGTTTGGCCAAGAAAGACACCAAACCTTCCAAAAGCAGGAAGAAGACTGCAGTGGATAGCGCGAGTGAACGGGAAGCACCGGCTGCTGTGGAGGCGGATGCCGCCGAAGAGCTGATTGCTGCTCCGATTGCGGCTAAGCCGGTCAAGACTGCTCCCGCCAAGGCTCCAGTTCCCGCCAAGACTCCAGTTCCTGCCAAGGCTCCGGTTTCTGGAAAAGCGATTGCCCCTGCAAGATCGGCTGCGGCTGGTAAATTGACTGCCCCGTCGAAGTCTGTCGCACCTGTGAAAAGCAAGGTTGCTGCGAAGACGACTGGCAAACCGCCGGCGAAGAAAGTTGTCACGCCGGCGAAGAAGGCGGCTAAGTCCCCCCTGAAGGCTGTCGCGAAGAGCTCGGCGAAGAAGGTTGCGGCTAGGGGTGGCGCGAAAAAGGTACTTGGAAAGGTTCTGGCCAAGAAAGCGACGGCTCCGGCTAAAAAGCAGGATTCGTCAAAGTCGAGATCAACTCGGAAAGCGGCTCCAGTTAAGAAATCTGGCGGAAAGACGGCTCCACCGCAGAAAGCTGCTCGTAAAAAAACCGCTAGCAGGAATTGATTGGGTACGGGTGTTCACCGAAGAGACAGGCTCCGAACTGTGTGCCCAGGACACGCCTGCTGATTCAACAGCAACGACCGTTCTCTGTCCGGCAGCGCAGGTCGAAGAAAGAAAAGGATCCTTGCGGGTTGGTAAGCAAGAGAACACGCGGCAGCAACGGCTTTCTGACACCTGTGAGCAGGTTGGACGAGCGGTTTGCCGGCGCGAAATAGCGCCCCACGGCAGACTGCGTTGCATGGCCTGATCTGAAGTGGACGGTTGTTCTGCAAAGAGCGGACCACCGCGAAATTTCGTCGCGGCAATAGGGTTGTGTCCGGCCGACGAGGCTCATTCAGCAGCGATTCGACTTGTTGGTCAGTTGCAAGGGTGGTGGCGAGCTTCAGCCTATCGGGTTATCGAGTGTGGAACCCGTTTGAGGTAGAGCCGCAGATGGTTGCGGGTGGCCAGTATGATGAAGTCGCGAACAGTGATGCGCATGATTGATGGATCTCGAACGATCACGGGAAAAGGCAAGACAGAGGCATGATTCCTGAGGCAGGCCAGAGGTTCGGGCCGTACGAGATCCTGGACAGCCTGGGTGGGGGAGGCATGGGTGTTGTCTTCCGAGCGTGGGATGAGCGTCTGCACCGTGAAGTCGCAGTGAAGATGCTGCATGACAGCTACAACATACCCGGGATGCGGGAACGGTTTCTGTTGGAGGCGCGCGCGGCCTCTGGGTTGAATCATCCGAATATCTGCACGGTCTTCGATATTGGCGAGCAGGACGGTGATCCTTACCTGGTGATGGAGTTGCTGGAGGGCGAGACGCTGAAGGAGCGGATCGCGCGGGGCGCTTTGCCGGTTGATGAGATTGTCCGTTATGGGATGGAGATTACCGATGCGCTGGTGGTAGCGCACGCGAAGGGCGTGGTGCATCGCGACATCAAGCCGGCGAATATCTTCCTGGTGGCGATGCCGAATGGGAAGACCCAGGCGAAGGTGCTGGATTTCGGTCTGGCTAAACTTGAGCTGGAGGTCCGCGGCGGGTGGGAGTCGCGCACACTCGATCTAACGCTGGCGGGGGCGACCGTCGGGACGGTGGCCTATATGTCTCCGGAGCAGGCGCGGGGCGAGTCGCTGGATATGCGGTCGGACCTGTTTTCGGTGGGGGTTGTGCTGTACGAGATGGCGACCCGACAGGTGCCGTTTCGTGGAGCGACGAGCGCATTGATGTTTGCACAGCTCTTCGATCACGAGCCCGAGCCGGTACGTAACTGGAACGAGTCGGTACCACGTGAGTTGGAGAAGACGATCCTGAAGCTGCTGGAGAAGGACCGGAGAGCCCGCTTTCAGACGGCGAAGGAGTTGCACGATGCGCTGGCGAAGATTGATCTCAAGACAGGCCGAGGCTGGTTGCATAAAGGTGCGGCTTCGGCGGTTCCTCTGGTGCGTGCGAATGACCCGGTGGCTCGACACAGGTTGAAGCGACAGAAGACCTCCGAGGAGGATGAGAGGCCCGAAGCGCCGCCGGCTATGGTTGAAGGGCGTTTCACAGATTCGAGCGCAGACAATATGTTCATTCGTCCGATGCGCATGCCGGGGAGCGATGCTCTCGGGGCGGAGCGCAGCGTGCTGCACCCGGTGAGTCCGGCTGGCGACGAGAAGAGAAGTTCCTCTGCGGAAGGGAACACCGTCAGCGACAGGAGTATAAGTGAGAATGCTTCGGCTGCTGCTGGAGAGGAAAGAGTTGCTTCGGCCACTGATGATGTTCTGACGGTGCAGCGGGCAGAGCCGGCACTGGTGCAGTCGCAACCGGAAGCGGCGCTGCTCGATCAAGGATTAGATGGACTGGATGTGCTGGAGCTGAATGGGGCTGCGGTGGAAGAGAGTTACGTGCCGGAGGCGGCCGATTCATTTTCTCCATCCTCTTCGTCGCCTCGGATGGAGAAGACAGCGCGCGCGGGTGTACGGATGATCGTTGCAGCGATATTGCTGTTACTTGCTGTCAGCGGTTTTTGGCTGCTGAGGCGCAATGGAGCCTTGCGGCCGATGGTGTTGGGAGCGAAGGATCCGCTGCTGCTTACGGTGATCGAGAACAAGACTTCGGACCAGGCGCTGGATGGAACGGTGATGCAAGGGCTCGAGATTGCGCTGCAACAATCGAAGTCACTGAATGTGATGGGAGGTGAGGCGTATCTGGCGGGGCTGCGGCAGGTCCAGGCGGATGGTGGGTTGCAGCCGTCAGGTTCGGGACAGAGAGTGGCTCAGAAGTTGGGCGCGAAGGTTTATGTGTATGGAGAGATTACAGCCTCGGGTGCGGCTTATACGATCATCGTCGACCTACTGAAGGCGGAATCGAACGACAAGGTGGCGAGCCTGGAGGAGGTGGCGTCGAGGCGCGAGGAGATTCCGGCTGCGATCGGCAGGCTGGCGGAGGCGCTGCGCGGCGAATTCAGCGAGGACGGGAAAACGGATGCTCGGGAGAGCGTTCCATTCGACCAGGACGCAACGGGGAATGTGGATGCGCTGCACGCGTTTGCGGTCGGCGAAGCGGCACTGCGGAGCGGTAGGGTAGAGGATGCGTTGAAGGCGTATCAAACATCGGCGGCGCTCGATTCCAGATTTACCCAGGCGCAGATCCGGTTGGCGTGGCTCTATCGCGATGAGAAGGCGGAGATGGCCTCGACCCAGTCGGCGAAGTTGGCGAAGGTTGCCGCGGTCTATGCGAGTGACAAAGTAAAGACGCTGGCGCAGTTCTGCTACGAGAGGAATGCCGTTGGCGATGAGGCGAAGGCTGCGTCGACGATTCGGCAGTTTGTGGCGAAGTATCCTCACGACGTGAATGGCATGAAGGGATTGGCGCGGGTGTTGCGGGCGCAGGGGTATCTGCCGGAGTCTCTGCTGGCGGCCCAGGAAGGTGACAGGGAAGATCCGTTCGATGCGGAGATCTACGACGAGGCGGAGTCTGCCCTGGTTGAGCTGGACCGCTATGATAGCGCACTGCAACTGGAAGCGCAGGCCAGACGTGAGGGTGTGGTGGCGGATGCAGGTGCTTTGGCTGCGGGATACATGAGTGGAAAAGACGATGTGATGGAGCAGGCTAGCGGCGGTGCCACAAGCACTGAGATGAGCTACGCGAGGCTGGATCGCTATGGGCGCTATCTTGACGGCACAGGAAGATTGAGCGCTAGCTTCGCATTGTGGAGGACGTCCGCTGCGGGAGCGGAGAAAACACCGGAGCTTTCGTCTACGGCGGCGTCGCTGCTTGCGCAAGGTGCGCTGGATCGCGCGTTTGCCGAGAGTTGCACGGTTTCGCTGGCGATGGTCGATGAACTAAGAGGAATGCCGAAGGGCCCTGCTGCGAGCTTCAACACGGGGATGGCGGCGGCGCTGTGCGGCGATCAGACATACGTGGAGAAGTTAGTTGCGGAGCTGCAGCAGGAGTTTCCGCTGAATACGACCGTGGTGCAGTACTATCTGCCGGAGATGCGAGCGGCAGCAGAGCTTGGAGTGAACGAACCGGGAACGGCGCTGCAGCTACTTACTGCTGTGGGACAGAATGACCGGAGGCTCCTGACGCCTTATCTGCGCGGGTTGGCCCGCCTGGCAGTGGGACAGACGGCGCTTGCCGTCAATGATTTCCAGACCGTGCTGGCTCATAGAGGTGCGGCATGGATGGTTGGAGGAACGCTGTACCCGATGGCAGAGGTCGAGTTGGCGCGGGCGTATTGGAGTGGCAGAGACAAGAACGATAGCGTCGCGGCATACCGGAGATTTCTAGTGTCATGGGGAGAGGCGGACCGGCACCAGCCTTTGATGACGGAGGCGCTTGCCAGGAGCAAGTAAGCCCTTCGTCTCGGTCGCGGGCCTGTACTTCGTCTGGACTGCAGCGCACAATGCTGGCAGCCGATCGAAACGATTGCCTCCGGTCTTGGAGTGTAGATCAATGCAGGATGCCGCAAAGTCCCACCTGGGCCTGGGTAAAACATAGTGGGGATAAAAAGATGACGATGGCCGGAGAAGTGGGTAGGATGGTTTTCGCTTCGAATCGCGCGCTTTATCGTGTCGCATTCGAGCCGCAGACCTGATGGAATATCGATCACGATATAAAGGGGAACAGTAACGATGTTCAACAACAGCAGCAAGGTCAATCGTCGCAATGTCCTGAAATCCTCTATGGCAATTGTGGCAGGTGGTCTCCTTGGGGGCCGCGTCGCGGAGGCGCAGCCCGCGATCAAAAACGTAAATCTGAATTCCAGTCCTTCGACGCTGAAGATCACGGATATGCGTTACACCACAGTCGTCAAGCCGGGCCCGAGTCCATGCACCATCATTCGCATCGATACCAACCAGGGCGTGTATGGACTAGGAGAGGTCCGGGACATTGCGGGATATCAATATGCCATGGTGCTGAAGAGCCGCATCGTGGGAGAGAATCCCCTGAACGTCGATTACCTTTTTGAAAAGATAAAACAATTCGGCGGTCCTTCCCGGCAGGCCGGCGGTGTTTGCGCGGTGGAGATGGCGCTCTGGGACATCGCTGGCAAGGTCTATAACATTCCCATCTATCAGATGCTCGGCGGGAAATGGCGCGACAAGATTCGCATCTATGCCGACACGACCGAGTCCATGGACCCGAAGGAATATGGACGGCGCGCCAAGGAACGCGTGGCGATGGGTCTTACCTGGATGAAGATGGACCTCGGCATCAATGTGCTCGAAGGGATTCCAGGAACGGTGATGCAGCCTTCCGGTCTCAGCAAGTGGGAGTTGCGCGATCAGCCTCATCCTTTTATCGCGACCGAGGTCACCGATAAGGGGATCGCCAGGCTGTGTGACTATGTCGCGGCGGTGCGCGATAACATCGGTTACGACATGCCCCTGTCGATGGACCACATCGGGCACGTTGGCGTGAAGTCTGCGATCCGCCTAGGCAAGGCATACGAGAAGTTCAATCTGGAGTGGATGGAAGATACCATCCCCTGGTACTACACCGATCTATTGAAAGAGATTACACAGAATAGTCCCACACCTACTCTTACTGGCGAGGATATCTACGAGATCTCGGACTTCGAAACTCTGTGCAAGAACCATGCTGTGGACAAGATCCATCCGGACCTCGAAACCTCGGGCGGCATCCTGCGGACGCACAAGATCGGCGACATGGCCTTTGGCTATGGCGTACCGATGGCGATGCATTTTGCGGGTACACCGGTTGGCTGCATGGCGAACGTTCACTGCGCCGCCGCGACTCGCAACTTCCTGGCGCTGGAGAATCATTCGCTCGACGTGCCGTTCTGGCAGGATCTGGTAAACGGCATCGAGAAGCCGATCATCAACCGGGGCTTCATCAAGGTTCCGGACGCTCCCGGGTTGGGGGTCACATTGAATGATGAAGAGATGAAGAAGCACATCAAGCCCGGTGTCGGATACTTTGACCCCACGCCCATGTGGGATGAAAAGCAGTCCTGGGACGATGCAACTTTCAGCTAAGATGCTACAGGTCTGGACTAGAACTGTCTAATTAATTGAGGAAAATGTATGAAGAGAATGCTATGGACTGCCCTGCTCGCCTGCACAGTAATATCCGCGACGTCTGCGTATGGTCAGGTGAAGATGACCAGAGAGCAGATGATGTTTTACACCTCGGATTGGAAGGGCGATCGTTTCCCGGATGGACGTCCGAAGGTTCCAGATGATCTACTCAAGCGGGCGCTAGATGTATCGATCGAGGACGTATGGGAGTACCTGCGCGGGCAAGGTTACAAATGCCAGTTTGATGGCGGCTGGCAAGCCTTGCACCTCGACAAACCCTTCGCTGGCCGCGCCCTCACCGCACAGTACATGCCTGCGCGGCCGGACATGACCAAACCCATTGCTGCGGAAGGAAAGGCAGAAGGCCGTTTAAGCGGAAACAACAGTTGGCCCATCAATGAGCTACAACTGAATGACGTATACGTCGCTGACGGCTTCGGAAAAATTGTCGAGGGGACACTGATCGGGTCGAACCTGGGAAGCGGAATTGCGGCACACACGCACACTGGTTTTATCTTCGATGGTGGCATTCGTGACCAGGAAGAAAATCGCGAGACTCCAAATCTGAATGGGTTTTATCGCGGCTACGATCCTTCGGCATGGGCCGATATGACGCTTACTGCTATTAACTCGCCGATCCGTATCGGACGCGCCGTTGTCTTGCCGGGCGATCTCGTCCTTGCCAAGACAGACGGGGTCATATTCATTCCGGCAATCCTGGCGGAGAAGGCAATCAGTTCGGCTGAGTTCACGAATCTTGAGGATGCCTTTAATTTTGAATTGAACAGCACGGGTAAGAATGGCGCAGAGTTTGAAGGGGGGTGGACGCCGCAGAAGTATGACGCACTCGCGAAGTGGATTGACGCTCATCCCGAGAAGCTGAAGATGCCTCGCACAGAGTTCGATGAGATTCTCGCGAAAAGGAAGCAGCCCCGAAGACCACATCCAACTCCGTCACCGGATACGCCCTAACTCTTTAGCCATCTCGGATTGAATGAAAAATTAGTTGAGTTTGCTGTTCTGTTATGACGGTGGGCTCGGCTCCATTTTCCTGAGATTATGACTTGCTTTCTGCAGATCGCCGCGACAATAAAAGAAGGGAAGCGAATTTCATTTGAGTCTGGGAACGCCTTTTCCCCAAGTGTCCGGCGGAGCAAGTTCCCGTCGCATGGGGGGAGCGGTCATGTCTCGTTCGTTACTGGTGAAGATGCGCGACCCTTGAGAGATGAGGTAATCCGCAGTTCTGGCGGCGAGCGCTTGGATGGTCAGACCCGGATTTGCAGAACCTTGGGTGGGCATGATGCTACCGTCGCAGACGAACAGATTTGGGATGTCGTGGGAGCGGCCGAACTTGTCGACGACAGAGTTGCGAGGATCGGAACCCATCCGCGAAGCTCCGACGAGATGCGCATACCTTGCCTCTTGGACGACCTCTGTGGCTCCAGCCGCCTGCATTACCTCTTCGGTTTTCTGCTTCGCTGTCTTGATCAGCTTATGGTCGTTGTCATGCAGGTTGAAGTTGACGTGGGCGACCGGAAGACCAAAACGATCTTTGTCCTCGGACAAGGTGACGCGGTTGTCGGCCCACGGAAGAATCTCGCCGAGTAGTCCGAATGCAGCCCAGTGGTTGTAGTCCATCATCTCGCGCCGTAGCCCCCAACCCCATGCCTTCTTGGCCGCAAGCATCTGCTTGCCGAACGCCACCGGGAGAGGACCAACAGTTTGGATTGCGAATCCGCGAGCAAAGTCATTCTTGGGATCGGTCTCGTAGAACTCCTCTGTGAGCGCATGCGCCGGTGGCGCCTTATACATGCGAACGGGTTGATCGAACCGTCCCAACACAACATTGCCTGCCTGCGCCATTAAATACCGTCCCACTGTGTCGCTCGAATTGGCAAGGCCGTTCTCGAATCCTGGACAGGCGGAGTTAAGCAGGAGCCGCGGTGTTTCGATGGCGTAACCGGAAACAATCACCGCCTTTGCTCGTTGAAAATGAGCGTGGCCATCGCGATCGAGGTAGTGAACTCCGGTCACTCGGCCATTGCGCCCGAGTTCGATTCGCGACACCATGGATCGATCGCGAATCTCCGCGCCCTTATGCAGAGCATCGGGTACATGGGTGATCAGCGTGCTTGCCTTTGCGCCGACCTTACAGCCCTGAATGCAGAAGCCGCGATAGATGCAATGAGGCCGGTCGCCGTGTGAACCAGATAGTATCGCAACAGGACCACCAATCGACACGGGAATATTCAATGCGCTGCAGCCGCGAATCAATGCGTTGCCAACGCCGCCCATAGGATGTGGGCCATAAGGGTATCCATGCGGATGTCCCCAGGGATAGTAGGCAGGCCCGGCGACAGGCATCTCCAATTCGAGTTGCTCATAGTAAGGCAGGATATCCTGGTAGCTGATGGGCCAGTCTGCTCCTACTCCATCGCGGGTGTATACCTCGAAGTCCGATGGATGCAGTCTTGGCGTGAAAGCTGCCCAATGCACTGAGCCGCCGCCAACCCCCTTGCCACAGTTGTTCGCGCCGAGCGCAAGCGGGTCCGTCCCGCCGGTGACGCGCGGCTCCGTCCAGTACAACTCGTGCGATCCGACTTCGTCGCTTACCCAATCGCGTTCCGTATCCCAGAATGGCCCTGCTTCGATCCCCACCACATTGAAACCCGCGCGCGCGAGGCGCTGCAAGAGCACACCGCCGGCAGAACCAATGCCGACGATTACATAATCAACCTCTTCCTGCTCCTTGAATCGCCTCATTGGAACATGAATTTGCTGCAACGCTCCAAGCATGTGCCGGTCGCCGTTCGGCGCTTCAAAGGATCCTAGCAATGGCTGTTTCACGTGGTCCTCTTGCTCCCATGGTGGCTATGCTGCATTGCCTCGGTATGGTGCTCAGTGCCCGAATCCACTTCATCGGAGATGCTGGAGATGGGAGCCAGCCAGTCGTAGCGTGTTTCTTCCACCTCCCAGGGTTCGGGTTCGCCACGCTCCAGGCGAGTGTAGGCCCGTGGGTACGCCGGGCCGCCGAAGCCAATCTCATCCCAGGCCCAGGGATGCGCGTAATACGCGTCGATAGCATCGCCCATTATGACCTGCCAGAAACGATGCACCGACATCTTCTTCCAAATCTCTGGCGCGGCCTCGGGTTTGCCGTCGTGGATCACTTGAAGAACTAGATCCTGTTGCAGGTGAGGCAGCACTAAAAAGGATCCCCCGTACCGTAGCTTCGCCTCCTCGTCGATTGCGCTAAGGCCAATCTTGTAGACGACCCGGTCATGCGGCATATCTTCGAATCGATAGCCGATGGTGAGGTTCTCGTACAGGCGTTGATCGAGTCCAGCCACAAGAGGGATGTGGCGATCCGGCGTTCGATCCGTCTGGGGAATCAGATGGTCGAAGACAGCAGTCCAGAACCTCCACTCCTGCTCTGAGAAGAACTTCCTTGGCGGAGGTTGATTGACGCGCGTATCTACTACTTTGCGCGTTGCCTCATCCCAGAAAGGACTCTGAGAAAGCGTGCTGAACCCTTCGTAATATCCAGGTTGGCGACGCGGCTCCAATGGTTCACCCGTGGCAGCGTTCCGCGGGGACAGCGAAGAATCAATTGGCTGGTAGTTACGTTTCACTTACGCCTCCGGCGAAGCAGGCTGGCCATCACACCGAGCATTCCAGCAGCGCCGAACAGAAGCGGCGCGAAGATTGGTGGCCCATACATAATGTTGTAGAGCAGATGCTTTCGCCCTCCCGGCCTGCGAAGCACTCCACGTCCATGGTAGAAAAAACCGATTGCCGCATCCACGCCGGCGAGCACGGACATGGCGGGAAGAGCTGTGGTAGCGACCTTGCGGCTCTTGATGGAAAGAAAGGCCGTGCCCGCCAACACTGGGGCAAGAGCTACTGGTGTCCACTGCACCCAATACCGGAAATTATTCTTATAGTGCGAATAGTACGCTTCGAAGCCGCTGAGCAGGGCACTAACGCCAGTCACAACTGCCACCTGTTGCTGAAAACGGCCTTCTCGGAGATCCTGCTCTGCGGAGAGCAACTCACGACTGGCGCGAGAGGGCAGCAGACGCGCGAAGAAGGTGTCGGTATCTGAACCGGCGGAATCTTCAACACCCGTTTCGCGTTGCAGATAGGAAGCGATAAGTCCCAGATAGGCACTTGTGCCGAATAGCAAAGGAGCGAATATCGGCGGTCCCATAATCATGTTAATCATCGGTAGCCGCCAACCGCCCGGCTTACGATGGATGCCGCGGATATGGAAGTAGAACCCGATGGTAGCGTCGAGAAGAGTGACGGCGGAGACCAGGCGAAGTACGGTACGGGCTGCCCGCCGGCTAAAAAAAGCGGCAACGCCTGCGATCGCCAGCAGCACGCTGAGGATTACAGGCGTATACATGACACGTCTGCTGTAGCTTCCGCGATAGTGCTCGTAGGCGACTTCCAGCCCACTGACGATGCTGGTCGCGGCAGTCAACAACGATAGGCTGCGTTGAAATCGCCCCTCGCGAATATGGTTCGCAAGGGACTCCAGATCGTATGTTGCCTCGCGTGAGATCAGTGCAGAGCCAGTCGGCATCGGTTAGATTACCTCGCGGACTTTATCGGAGAGCACTGTCTTGATGATCTTCGCTGCATCCTTCTGCCCACGGGCAAGAGCTTTGGCAAAATGGATTGCCTGTTCCGTCGTGACCTTCCCGGGCATAGGCGGTTCGTTCGGGTCGACCACGGCCTGCACGACGGTAGGCCCCTGGTGCGCTAATGCCTCGCGGAGAACCTGCTCGGCATCCTCGGGTCGCTCGATCGTAAAGCCCTTCGCACCGCAGGCGTTCGCAACCATCGCGAAGTCGATTGGCTCAAGCTCGACTCCATACTCCGGGTTGCCCTCGAGAATCATCTGCTCCCATTTGATTTGTCCGAGGACATTGTTTTTGATGACGACGACGCAGACCTGAAGCTTGTACTTCACCAGCGTTGCGATCTCACCCATCAGCATGGTCAGTCCGCCGTCCCCAACAACACAGACCACCTGACGCCCCGGGTAAGCCACCGCGGCGCCAATGCTGTACGGTAAGCCGTTCGCCATTGTGGCAAGCGATCCTGATAAGGAAAATTGCATCGTTCCGCGAATATCGACATAGCGCGCAGTCCAGGTTGCGATTGTCCCGCTGTCGGAGGAGACGATCGCATCGTCTTTCAGCAGCTTGTTCAACGTGTGGGTCACGACCTGCGGCTTCATCGGCATATCTTTGCGGGTGCCGCGTTCTTCCATCAGCTCGAACCAGCTCTTCATCCGCTCTTGTGACTTCTTGAGAAACTTGTTGTTCTTCTTCTTCAACATTGGAAGAAGCGCCGTCAGGATGGTCTTCGCATCGCCGACGAGGCCCACATCGACCTGGTGTCGCAACCCGACGCGTGTCGGGTCAAGCTCAATCTGCACGCACTTCGCTTGGCCCGGCTTGGGCAGGAACTCCATGTAGGGGTAGCTGGTGCCGATCATGATCAGCGTGTCGCATTCTTCCATTGCATCGACGGAAGGCGCTGTCCCCAGCAGACCGAGGCCACCGGTGGTGTAAGGGCTGCGGTCCGGAAGAACAGCCTTGCCGAGGAGAGCCTTGACGACAGGACCGCCGACCGTCTCTGCGAGCTGCGATACCTCTTCGCGGCTAGCCAAGGCGCCCCGGCCAACAAAGACCACCACCTTTGAGCCGGCGTTGACTACATCCGCTGCTTTCTGCAAGAGCGCCTGTGTCGGTTTAGCCGTAGAAGGAGCGCTCCAATCGCCGCTATGCTGTGCCACATTCGCACTGCTGCGGTGCTTCTCTGTAACCTCCCACTCCTGAATGTCCTTGGGGATGCAGATATGCGAAACGCCTCTTCGTCCGTATGCGGTACGCACCGCCATATCGACGACATTGACCGCGTGAGCGGGCCCCATCACGCGCTCATTGAAGACCGCGACATCCATATACAACTTGTCCAGATCGACGTCCTGTTGATAGTCCATCCCAATCAGGTCATGAAACGTATGTCCCGTAATGGCGAGCACGGGCTGCAGGTCGCACTTTGCATCGTACAGTCCGTTGAGCAGATGGACGCCGCCCGGTCCTGAGGTCGCGCAGCATACTCCCAGCCGGCCGGTGTATTTCGCATATCCCACCGCAGCAAACGCGGCTGCCTCCTCGTGCCGCACTTGTATGAATTTCATCTTGTCTTTGTGAGTGCGAAGCGATTCGAAAAATCCGTCTACTCCGTCGCCAGGAAAACCAAAGATCGTGTCCACTCCCCATTCGATCAATCGCTCCACAATCAGATCAGAAACCTGCTTCGCCATAAGCCCTCGCTTTATTTGTGTGATGCGCCCCAGGCGCGTGTGGTGCACCGACCGGTCAAAGTTCTTGCGAATCAGGCAATGATCAGACGAGATAGATGGCAGCGTCCTTTTCTTTTAACTCCAGGCCCATTCCCGGGCGCGTCAGATCCGGATACATTGCGCCCTTTTGAGGTTCACAAAAGCCGTCAAAAAACATCCGCTCGATTCGTGCATGGTCGTGGAAGAACTCCATGTGAACCGCACGTGGAACAGCACAGCAGACATGCAGATGCATGCTTGGGCCGCAGTGTGAAGAGAGTGGCACATTTGCCGCCCAGCAGAGGGAGGCCACATCCAGAAATCCACTGACGCCTCCGCATCGAGTTGCATCAGCCTGCAGCACGGTGACTGATTGCGACTCCAGCATGCGCCGGAAATACCATGCGGTGTATCCATACTCCCCGGCAGCAATATCCATGCCGATGGGAGCGCGAGCGCGAATCTCGCAGAGACCTGGAAGATTATCCGAACTTACCGGTTCTTCAAACCAACTCACATCGTCTTCCGAGAACCGATTGCCTAGCCGAAGCGCCTGCGTCACTGTATACGCTCCGTTCGCATCGACAAATAGTTGCGTTGCGCCTCCGATGACCTTTCTTGCAACGTGGACCCGGCGCGGATCGTCTTCCGGATTGGTTCCAACCTTCATCTTCACCATCGCGAAGCCTTGCTGGACCCAATCGCCGAACTGTCGCTCAAGCTGGTCGTCATCATAGGAAGTGAAGCCGCCGCTGCCGTATACAGGAATGCAACGACGAACCATGCCGAGAAGACTGACGAGCGGGATATTCAGCAGTCGCGCTCGAAGGTCCCACAGAGCGTTATCAACCGCTGCGATCGCCATCGCCGTGACCCCGGTCTCTCCGAGATTGCGGACGTAGCGATACATCGCTTGCAATGTCGAGCCGTGTGCAAATACGTCTGATCCGTCAACGATCTTTGCGAGCAGGGTCTGCGCCAACTTGCCCGTGGATTCATCTGCGTAGGTATAACCCATCCCATGCTTGCCGTCCGCTTCCACGCTCACAAGCACCATGGTCGTGCTGTCCCACGCGTAGGTCCCGTCCGCTTCAGGAGCATCGGTGGGAATGGTGAAGACTTGTACCTTGCTCTTCGTGATCTTGGCGCCATTTATCATGCCCACCTCAAAAATCCGACAGTACCTTTGCTCCGTTAGCCGTGACCGCAACCACGTCGCAGTGACGCATGCCGCCGTAATCTTCGAAATAGATGGCCGGCTCTAGGTTGAACGTCATACCTTCCTCAAGGACATCCGGGGAAAGCGGGTGAATGCGAGGCCGGCCATTTGCATTTGCCGCCGCAAACCCGACTCCATGACCTGTTGCGTGCTTGAAGGCCGCCCCGAACCCCCGCGCTTCCAAAACCGAACGCGCTGCGCGATCGACTTCGCAACCGGTCACGCCAGGACGTATTGTTTGCAGCGCAGCCAGACGAGCTTCTTCGATAGCGTCCCGCATACGAACCTGTTGTTCCGATGGTTCGCCTGCCGTGAATGTCCGTGTCAGGTCGGTCCAATAACCATCCGCGCAGGTATTGGCGTGAATCATCACGAGATCGCCGTCTTCAACCACTCGTTGCCGAGTACGCGCATAGGCCGCAGCAGCCTTCGCGGAGTTTGGACCGGACATGCAGAAGAAGTAGCCATAGCTGCGCTGCAATCCTTCCGCTTCTCTCGTCGCTTCAAAAGCTGCGTGGAGCGCTCCCGCGATCTCCGGCTCTCTCGCGCCCGGCTTAATAAGTCTTCTGGCCTCGATGAAGCCCATTGCTGCGACGTCGCTCCCCTTTTGCATGATCTGCAACTCCACGGAGGTTTTCCTGGCCTGCATAGCTTCGAACATGTCATCGCAGGAGGAGAAGGTCGCGTTCGGCTGAAGCTGCTGCAAGAGATCAAGCAGGGAGGTGCGGTACTGGGTTGCTACTGCATAACTCGTCGGCTGAACACCTTGCTGCAACAGTACCCCAATCTTCGCGCGAGCCAGATCCAATTGATTGAGCACTGCCTTTAGTGGACCCGATAGCGCCTCGAGAGGGTTTCTGAGCTCATCGAGACTCCCAGGTTCATACGGAACAATGTCTACGGAGGTCGTTTTACTGGCCAGCTCGCATTCGTCTTCCGGAACGATGACCCTCACGTTTCCGTCCGCGGTAAAGAAGGCGATGCTGGCAGCCATCACCGGCCAATAACCAGTGAGGCAGAGCACCTGGGTTGGCGAACTGCAAATGACAGCGTCGAACTCGAACTCAGCAAGATGGGCCTTTGTCCGGGCCCAACGTTCCGTATCGACAGCCATCCTTTAGCCCTCACCTCCCGGCTATGGAGATTTGATGAAGGAGATATCGTAAGAGATGTATCGAGGAGAGCGTCCTGCACGAAAGTCAAATAGCCTGATCGAAGTGCTCTGAAAAGTACGAGACTTCGGAGTCACACGACCCATAGATACTTCTCCATCCAACAGATCCCTACCCCTTCACCGAAGCCTGAATCGCGGGCGGACCCGCAAATACCTGCTTGTACTCCTCGCTATCCATCAGCTTTAGCAGCGCCTTCGTCAATGCCTCATCGGTCTCCGACGCTCTCGTGATCTCCACCGGAAATCTTGCCCACAGCTGCAACACGCCGGCATTGAACTGCAAACGCGAATCGACAGCCGGCGCCGCGATCGGAGCCTGCAGCCAGCTCTCCACATCGCGGTGCTGTCGCTCGATGTTTGGCCGATAGGACTCATACACCGCTTCGACTTCCTTCATGATGGCCGCGCTCACCTTCGCATAATCGGACGCCGGCGTCAGTTTCACGATCAGTTCGTGCCACGCGAACTGTGTCCCTGGTATCTGTTTGTAGAGCGGAGTTCCCGCCTGAAACAGAACCGCATTCGAAAACATCGCCACACGCCCGGTCGGGTTCAGCTCCAGCCCCGTGCCCGCCAGCTCCATCATGTAGAATCGCACCAGCCCCACATCGATCACGTCACCCGTCACCGACGAGATCGTGATCCTGTCCCCCACCTTTACCCCGTACCGTCCGATGATGAAGAAGTACGCCGCCACCGACAGCAGGATTGTCTGCAGTCCCACCGCGATACCCGCCGTAATGAAGCCCGCGAACGTCGCCAGCGAGTTGAACTGCGTTACAAACCCGAACAGCACCACGAGCACCGATAGGAATCCGACCGTCACCCTGCGGATCACCAGAAACTGCCTCCGCCTCCGGGTCTCGTGGATATATTTGTTGGTCGCGCGACGCCACACCTCGCCCGCAAAGAAGATCACAAACAATGCAATCGCAATCACCACGACGCGGATCAGCAACGCGTGCAATATCTGCTTGTACTCCTGCTCCACCGCGCTCTGCCACGCCGTCAGGTTTGCCTTGCCCTGCTGCAGGACGATCATCTCCTGGCTCAGTGGCACCGCAGCCGAGGACAACGCCTTGAAGTCGGTCGTGATCGATGCCAGTGTCTGTTTAGGAGAGGCCGCCACCGCAGCCTCCGGAACCGCTCCCGGAGTCGCTGAAGCAGCGACAGCACTCGTCGCTGGGGCGGTATTGGCAGGCGCAGATACCTTGGCCGACGCCGGCGAAGCCTTCGCCCCAGCCAGCCTCTTCGTTGTTGCTTTTGCCGCGGCCGGTGCAGGCGTCGCCGCGCTCACTGCTGCCGCGGAAAGCTGCTGTCCCTGCAAAATCAGACTGTGCAGAATCGCTGAAATCGGTTCGCGCACCGCAACTGCCTTCTTCTGCGCATCCTCGTTCTGTGCCATCAGGCTATTGATTTCCTGCCTCGTCGTGAGCAGTTGAAACAGCACCTCTCCCTGGCTGCTCACGCCCGAAGACCGCGCCGACTCCAGCGTCGTCAACTGCGGCGCCGCCACCTTCGTCTTGCCGCCCAGCTCCGGAACAGACCGCTGCAGCCGCTCGATGTCCGCCGCCAGCCCGGTCGCTCCCTGCACATCCGACATGCCCACGATCTTCTGCAGTGCCGCGTCCATCGAACTGTTCAATTCAATCGCAGCATCAAGGTTCTTTCGCTGCTCCCGCAGTCCGGCAATCTGCGACGCCTTCGCCGTGGCCATCTGCTTGTCGAGTCCGACTTCGCGAGCCTTCAGATCGACAAGCTCCTGTTCGACGTTCGCCTTGATCGTCTGCAGTCGTTGCTGCTCGCCAGGCCCGGAGGACGCCTCCTGATGCGCGGCCAGCAGCGTCGCCTCCGCCTGCGCCGATTCGAACGCAAACATCGCCGCCTGCGACGCAAGCTCCACCGACTGATCGAAGTAAACAACGTCGTTCGGCTCCCCCGCCTTCTGTATCGGAGCCACCGAGGCTCGGTACAGCCCGACGATCGCATTCAGGTGAGCCAGAATATCGCCTCGCCGCGCCTGAATGTCGAGGCTCGGAACCCCGTGCTCCTTCGCCGCCTGCGCCTTCTGCCCCACCACCTTGGCGGCCTCCTTGCCCCCCTCCGACTCGCCCTTCGCGCCCGGCTCCCCAGTCGGACGTGCCTGCGAAAATCCATACCGTACCCCGGCAAAGCACGCGAGAAGCGCGATCAGCACCAAAGCCGCAACGCCAGCGACCCGCACCCTCCCGCCCGCCCTCATCCAACCCCCTGCACTCTCGTCCCGACCCTCAGCCGTCCCATCCCGTCCCATTCGTTCCGTAACCCCTCATCTGCATCTCTCGTTTGTGATGCACAAACCGCTGCTCCCCATTCATTCCACCATATCCAGCACTGCAATCAAAACGCCTGCCGCTGTCCTCCTCCCACCCCCCCGATCTCGGGTGGCCCACCTGGAATCCGCTCGCGACGCAGGCTGTATAGGAGGGTGTCGTCCAAAACTGTTTGCCCCAGCAGCAGACAAGTCGCTAACAAGGGCCACACAGTGGAAGAAGACCGCAGCGGACTCAGATCAACTCTTCAATGTTCATTCAGCGACGATTGCGATATCCGGGACGTGCGTTGCTGCCGAATGAGAACCCGCCTGTGGAACTTCTAGCCTTCCTGGCGGCAGCTTGGGTCGAAAGTTCGAAGCAGCTTAAACCAGACAAGCCCCGGGGATGTCGCCCGGGGCTTGTCTGGCTTCCCGCGTTTACTTTTTGCCAGCCCGGTAGCTCGACTTCACCGGGGCTCCGATGCCCGTCAGAATACCCTTCACATCGGCGGCATGAGGTCCGTCAGGAGCCAGTTCCAGGTACTGCTGGTAGGCCTCGACGCATCCCGGAGGAGCGACGACCTTCTGGGTCTTCGGATCAACCGACGCCTGCGGGATCAGTGATTGGCCCTTGATGTAGTAGGCATCCGCGCGTTTCGGGTCTGCGGCAATGGCCTTGTCCGCAGCCGCTCCCGCCTCGGGCAGCTTACCGGCGTTGTAGAGCACTGCCGCTTCGTTGAAGAAGTACATCCCAGCGTTGGCCGGCATGGCCTTGGCGGCATTGTCATAAGCGTCGCTGGCTTCCTTGACATTGCCCGCCCTGGCCTCCGCCACGCCCATCTGGTTGTATGCCGCGCCTGCGACCTCCGGGTTGGGCTTCTTCGACGCCGCGTTCAGGTCGATGCCCTTCTTATATGAGGTGATCGCGTCGTTGTACTTGGCCACGATGGCAGGGTCTGTCGGAGAGGTGTTCGCCGCTTTGGCTGCCTTGGCCGCCGCATCCGCGCTACCGATCTGTGCGTCGCCAAGGGTAACCCACAAAATACCTTCATCGGGCTTGCTCGTCGTGGCCTGCTGCATGGTCTTGGTCGCGTTGTCGTAGTTGCCCGCTTTGATGTCCGCACGCGCGGAGGTCAGCATCTGGTTCAGGTTGCCGATTTTGGCGTTGTTCGCGACGACCTCGGCGTTCTTCTTCTTGTACTCCTCGAGCGCCTTCTTCTCGTCCGGGGTCATCTTGTTGATGTACTCGGCGCGGGTCATGTCGAAGTTCACGACCTTGTCGTCATTCGCTTTCAAATCGACGTTGTCATTGAAGTCGAGGCTCTTATCGTCTACGAAGACAATGACGACGTAGTTGTTGGGAGCGATGCCTGTACCCTTGTAGTCGCCGTTCTGGTCGATGGGGAAGGTGTAGGCGTACTTGCGGTCCTTGGCCTGCGCACTGCGATCCGTGGTCAGCTTGACGTCGCCATGGGTCAAGGCAATGCCGGCCGCGTTATTGACATGGCCGTGGATGCTGGCGGTTGCCTGTGCCATCAGCCGGCCGGGGTGCGCCATCGCCAAACCGATGAGCAGGGCCGCTGCCAGGGCACTCGTTGTTCCTGTCTTTCCTATGGTCCATCGAATTCGTTTCATGCTGTTCTCTTCTCCTGGCCGCTCTGTGCGGGCGAAAGTCTTGATTGCAGGACCTATGGTTGCATCCTCGGAGGTTCTGATGCTTAAATTGAGCGTTGTGCGACCGCATACGGTATGGGGTCGACCGCGCCGGCTTCGCGAAAGGCCCGTAGACGCAGAACGCAACTCTCGCATACGCCGCAGGCCTCCGACTCGCCGGAATAACATGACCAACTTACATGGAATGGCGCGCCGAGTTCAACTCCCAGCCGGACGATCTCGTTCTTGCGCATCTGAATCAGCGGCGTTTCGACCCGAATCGTCCCGTCTTTGGTCCCCTGCCGGATGAGCTGGTTGAATGCTTCGTAGTATGCGGGGCGGCAGTCGGGGTAGCCGGAGCTGTCCTGCTCCACCGCGCCGATCGACACGATGTTGGCTCCCAGCACCTCCGCCCAACTGACCGCGGCCGATAAGAAATGCGCGTTGCGGAAGGGCACATAGGTTACAGGCACTGCGCTTCCGATAGTAGCTTCGTCCACAGCCGCCTGGGGTACATCGATGGCATGATCGGTGAGCGCGGAGCCTCCGATACGGCGGAACAGGTCGATCTTGAGGTGCAGCAGCTCGCGAAGGCCAAGCAGCCGCGCCATGTCCTGGGCCGATTGCAGCTCCCGTGCCTCGGTGCGCTGGCCGTAGCTGAAATGTACCGCATAGGTCTCGTACTGCCGCGCGGCGAGGGTGGCGCATAGGCAGGAATCCATGCCGCCGGAGAGGCACACAACGGCGCGGTTGCGTTGTCCTGTTGTCTTATTCATCGCCATACTCTTCCTCCAGCTTGCGCTGCTCCGCTTCGGTCAACTCTGGGCTCAACCCGTCTCCCGCGCCGTCGAGAATCTCACGCGCGGCAGCTTCATCCTGTTGATGGACCAGTAGGCGCGCTCGAAATGCCAGCGCCAGCATGCTGTTGGCGTTCTCGCCCTGCAGAAAGCACTCGATCCCTGCCGACTCGAGCAGACCGCGGGCCATCTGCGCGTTCACCGGTTCCATAAACTTGCCCACGGTCACGAACTTGTCCGGGTCTCTTATTGCATCCGTCATCGCACCATCTTTCCGCGCTATTTATCTTCGTACGACTGCAGGTGGAAGGTGATCGTACCCCAAAATAGCTGCGCTTGAATCTGCACCGGCATGTGGCGCGCGTCATCGGTGTACCACACCCAGATGTGCCCACGGTGCTTTACGATGCCTTCATCCGCCGTGGGCTCTACTTTGAGCGTTTGAAAGGTTCCTGCCGGCGTCTTGATCTCTTCCCGGGCCTCGACCTTCATCGCCACCGTGACGGTGCGCATGGAGTCGGCCAAGGGGAAGCGAATCTGCTGGCCGACGGCCATGGGCTGCGATGCCGCATAGAAGATCGCCGACAGGGAATCGGTGACACAAGCGGGAATTGGGGCCGTCTGCTGGGTCTGAGTACCCTTCACCAGGTTTTTCGCCAGCTGCGTCTGCCTGCCCTGCGCATAGTTGAAGTTCAGTTCGCTCGAGACCTTGCGCCGGCCCTCCTGCAACTGCTTGCTGAAACCCGTCGAGCAGCCCGTCCTGGTGTCCAGTCCGGCCTGGAAACGATCGATTACGGGAAATAGCATTGTGACCGCGCCGATGGTGTCGGCCGTGGCGGTGATCTTCTCAGCCGTGCCCTGCTGCTCGAGGTGAAAGACCGCCATTCCGGCGCTAAAGACGCGCCAGTCGACGGTAAATGTCAGCGTCTGTTTTTGCGGGAAAGCAAACCCCGCTGGTGGGGGCTGGAGCGTGGGGATCACGATCGGCTGCGGTATAGGCTTCCCCCCAAGCCCCAGAAGCTGCGCCCTGGACGTCACCGCGCCAGCGCAGGACAGCACCATCGCAGCAGATATTACAGAGAAGAACCGGTCAGGCTTTGGCAAAGGGCAGCACTCGCACGAATTCAGGATTTTCTGGGCCGTGCTTGCAACTCCAGGTGCTCGCCTCCGGGCTCCTCAGCGCAGACCTGCAATCGCCGTGTGGTGATGAAGCCAAAGCCGGACAGCCAGCGCCGCGTAGATCGCGCCGGAACCCATAAGAGAATTGTACTCGCGATGGTGCCGCCAGCGCTCGGCTGAGAACCTGCCGCCGCTCGCGTTCTGGTGCGCGGGAAAGACTGCGGGCGTCAAGCGCGGCAGGAGTCTTGGCACACTGGCCGCGTACTCGTCGAATCCGACGAAGTGCTCTCGCAGGTAGGCTTCCTCGCTCTGGATGGTAGGAAGATAAATCGCCGCGAAGAGGATCGCCAGCGCAATCAGGATCACCCAGCTCGCTGCCGCCGCCGCAAATCCGAACGCGATCAGCATTGAGCCGAGATACAGGGGGTTGCGCGTATAGGCGTAGGGTCCGGTACGGGTCAACTCCGCGTTCTTGCGGACGTACCCCGCCGCGTACGCCCGCAGCCAGACTCCCGGCACGACCAGCACCAGACTCAGCAGGATCGTGCTGGGGGTCGGCTGCGCGAGCCACAAAAACACTCCGGCGAAGATAAATCCCAGCGGCACGCGAATCCGCCGCGCGATGGTCTGCCACCTCGTCCTTTTCGTTACCCTCAAATTTGTTCGCTCACTGGTTAACTCTATCCTGTCCGCTGGACGGTTCGCCCACTGCTCCGCCCTGCAGGAGCCCGAGCGCCGCCGCCACTACCTCATCGACCGTGATCTGCATCAGGCCCGCCTCTGTCTGAGAGGCACGTTTGTGGTCGCGCCGGCTGGACTGGTGCCGCAGTACCACCGCACGCGTGCCGTAGGGGCCGTTGCGCGCCGGGTCAGTCGGTCCGAACAGCCCTACCACCGGTCTCTCCAGTGCCGCAGCCAGATGCAGTGGGCCGGTATCCCCGGCGATGACCAGCGCCGCGCGCCGTACCAGCGCAATCATCTGAGTCACGGAGCAGGGAACCAGCTTTGCCGCATCTCCACTGGCCTCGACTACGCGCAAGGCCACGGCATCTCCGAACGAAGGGGCATTCACCACTGTGCGAAACCCTGCTCGCGCCAGTTCTTCGGCTACCAGGCCAAACCGCTTCGCGGGCCACTGCTTGGCGCCCCATCCTGCTGTCGGCGCGATCATCACAAACCGTTCCCCGACATCGTTCAGAACCGCATCGCACCACCGCTTGGCCGCGTCCTCCACGGGTAGTGTGACCTTGGCGGGCCGCAGGGTCTCGCCGACTGCCGCTCCCAGCAGCTCGCAACCCTGGGCTATGACATGTTCAGGGATATGCTCCCCGTGCAACGGAACTCGCCGCCCATACAGCCATGCAGCCTGGCGCTCCCGAGGTTCTTCCGCACCGGCGAAGATCTTTGCCCCGGCCATCCGGCCCACCACCGCCGACTTGATGGACCCCTGCATATCCACACATAGATCGAACTCAGAGCCCCGCATCTTCCGTCGAGTCGCACGCATCTCTGCCAGCGTCGCAGCAGACAGCGGCCGCTCTCTCCACCGCTGCGTCGGGACCAGATACCAGGCATCCACCAACGGTTTTCCTGCACCGCGCACCTGGAAAGCGCCACTACGCGCGAAGTCTTCAGAGGACTGCAGCAACTGGCTCCACCGCGGCTCAATCGCCCAGGCAAGAAACCAGTCCGGATGCCTCTCCCGCAGGGCAGCTACCGCCGGCATCGCATGCAGCACGTCACCCATTGCGCCGATCCGCACAATCAGCACACGCAACGGACGATCCCCGCCAGATGCAATGTTTTCCGTCGCGGCAGTCGTATGCGAGAGCGAGCGTTCCATGGCCACCCTCCATCTTCTCATGCGGTCGCAGCGATCTTCTCAGCACGCAACGATCTGCTATACGCGCTTCCGCCGGTCCAGTCGCCCTACCATCCCCACGAGCTCCAGCAGCGCATCCTTCTCTTCCAGAAGATCCACGCTAAGCCGCGCCACGACGAGCGGCCCGATGGCCTCGAGGCTGTCCCGCAACAGGGGCGTGAGCTTTACCGCGTCCTTTTCGGTGGTCACAAAGCCATTGGCTCCGCACAGGCGGGCCTCCCGCAGCAGCCGAGCCAAATCATGCTCGCCGTACGCATGGTGATCCGCAAACATGACCTTTGCCGTCGGCTCATACCCTTGCCCCGCAAGCATCGTCATAAAGCTCTGCGGCCGCGCGATCCCGCAGAACGCCAGCGGCTTCGTCGGCAGCGCCACTTCGCCGCCTTCTCCCAGGCTCAGCCGACGCCGGATCACCCACACCGCCGGTCTTCTGTTTGCTCCGGCAAGCTCCGCCACCACCGGTTTCAGGGCATCCGCCTCTTCTTCGCGCAATACGACCACGTCCGCCATCGCCAAGGCCGTCAGCGGCTCGCGCAGGTTTCCCGCCGGCAGCAGGTCGTCCTCTACATCCTCCTGGGTGAGCAGGACAATGTCCACGTCGCGAAAGAGCTGTCGATGCTGGAATCCATCGTCCAGCAGATGCACCACCGTCTTATCGGTCAGCTCTCCCTGTTCTGCCATCACTCCTGCCCCATACCGGTCCCCTCCCACGTACACCGGCACGCCTGACCGCTGGGCCAGCATCACCGGCTCGTCGCCATGCCGTCGCGCATCGTCGAACGGCTCGACTCGGGCCACCTTTTTGGATTTCCTTCCATACCCCCGTGACAATATCCTTACGCCGTATCCGCGTTGCCGCAGCATAGTCGCCAGCATCAGCACCACCGGCGTCTTGCCTGCCCCTCCAGCCGAGATGCTTCCCACGCTGATCACCGGGCTCTCCAACCGCCTCTGGCGCAGCCAGCCGTTCGAGAACAGCCACTGCTTTACCGATAACGCAGCGGCATATAGCGGCGTCAGCGGCAACAGGAGCGGCCTTCGCGCCTTGCTCATCGCTCCGCCGCTTTCTTCCGCAGCAACGCCGTTAACATCGTCACGGTCCGCGCCGTAGCGCCTGCCTGGGTCTCAAACACGGCCCGTCCCCGCTCTCCAATCGCACCTGCCAACTCGCGATCCTGCAGCAACTCGATCAGCGTCCCGGCCAGCTCATCCCCGTCCTTCACTATCCGAATTCCATCCGCCTCGCGCATCCGCCCCACCACATCGCGAAAGTTCTCATACGATGGCCCCATCACGACCGGCACGCCAAACTGCGCAGGCTCCAGAGGGTTATGTCCTCCCTTCCGCACCAGGCTGCCACCCACAAACGCTACGCCTGCCACTCCATACACCGCAGCCAGGTCGCCAATCGTATCCAGCAGAATATTCCCACCGGGCTTCACAGGCCCCGCGGTTCCGGCCAACAGCTCCGTTGCCCTTACGGTCCCATACTCCTCCATCACGGAGTAAGCCAAACCGAATCGTTCCGGATGACGCGGCGCTAGAACCAGAACCGCGCCCGGAACCATCCTCGCGACCTCATCCCAGACATGAAGCAGCGTAATTTCTTCCCACTCGTTCTTCTCTTCCGTCGTGCTCCCCGCCACCACGACCGGCCTCTCACCTACGGTCTCACGAATCAGCTCCGCCACCCGGCTCTGGGTCGTCATTCGCACGTCGTATTTGAGATTTTCGGCCACCCGCACTCGCTCGCTGCGCACGCCCATCGCCACGAGTCGCCGTGCATCTTCCTCGCTCTGGGCTGCAAACAGCCCAACCTGCCGCAGCACTCGCGTCCACACTGCCTTTACTCGAAGCCCACGAGCAAACGACCGGTCGCTCACCCGCGCATTCACCACCGCGACCGGCACGCCCGCCCGCGTGCATTCGGCCAGCATCCTCGGCCACAACTCGCTCTCCATCAGCACCAGCATCTTCGGCCGCAACGCCAGCAGATACCGCCGTACCGGCCACGCCAGATCCAAAGGATAAAAGAACACCCGCTCAGCGCCAAAACGCTCCCGCGCCAGCGCCTGACCGGTCGCTGTCGTGGTCGACACTACTACTATCCACCCGCCTCCAAGCGCTGACTCCAGTTCACGAACCAGCCGCGTCGCTGCCATCACCTCGCCTACGCTCACCGCATGCAGCCAAATCACTTTTCGTCCAGCAGTTGCCGCGCGCAGCCCGGAGGGAATGCGGCCTAGCCGGCCTGTCAGCCCCGCACGGTACCGGCCACTGGATACCATGCGCGCCAGCCAATACGGCGCACCTACCACCAGCGCGGCCAGCAGCAGCGAGCTATAAATTGCCAACATTATCGTCGTTCTCGTCCTTTCGCTTTACCGGATGCGCCAGCGAAGATCATAATCAACTTGATCATGAAGTCCCACACATTCTGCAAGATTCTGCTCCTTCTGGTAACTATGGGCTTCGCGTTTTCCCCCGCCGCGCAGGCCGCTGACAAGAAAGCTCCACCGGCCAAACCCGCCGGCCAGTACCTCGCCTTCGAGACTCACCCCAATGAACACGTCACCGTCGCTGCCGACCCATGCGTCGACCCGAAAGACTGCGACTTCTTCCGTCTACCTTATATTCAGCACGGCTTTCTGCCGATCCGGGTCATCTTTACCAACGACGGCGACACGGCGCTCTCACTCGACGACGCCCGCATCCAGTTCATCTCTGCTAACAACGATAAGATACCCGCCGCGACCGACGATGACATCCAGCGCCGCCTATTCTCCACCAAGGCCGTTCGTGGCCGCCAGATTCCGCTGCCCATGCCGCTGCCGCCGATTACCCTGCATGACAAAGGCCCCGACAAGAAAATCGCTGAGGATGAGAAAGACTTCGGCTTCCCTGGCACCGTTGTCAACGCCCACAGCACGCTGGCCGGTTATCTCTTCTACGACGTTCGCGAGCTCGACGAACCTGCTCTCAAAGGCGCGCAGCTCTATGTCAAGATGGTCCACACGCTCGATGGCAAAAAACAACTCTTCGCCTTCAATATCCCCTTCGATAAATGGCTCGCTGCCCACCCCAGCGAAAAATCCAATCCTGATCACTAGCAGCCGTCAAGAAAGAGACGCATTTATTGTTTTAAAGACAGGGAATTCGTCGAGGCGGGTACTTTGCGGGCCTCTGTGCGGGGAAAAGACGTGGTTAGCGGGCGAAGAGGTCTTTGACCTGCTGGATAAAGACGTCTCGGCCCATGTCGCTGATGGCCTCAGTGAGGGGAAGCTGCTTGGGGCAGGCCTGGACGCAATTTTGCGCGAAACTGCACTCCTGGACACCGCCGTCGCCGGAGAGGGCGCGGAGTCGCTCTTCCTTGAGGACGGAACCGCTGGGCTCCATGTTGAAGAGCTTGGCCTGTGCGATGGTGGCGGCCCCAACGAAGCCGGTGACGTCGTTGAACTGGGGGCAGACCTCCATGCAGATAGTGCAGGAGATGCAGTTCGAAAGAGGATAACGCTGTTCTTGAATCTGCGGGGCTTGCTTGGGACCGGCGCCGAGATCGTAGGTGCCATCGATGGGAACCCAGGCCTTAACCTTCTTGAGGTTTTCAAAGAGGACGGAGCGGTCGACAGCCAAGTCGCGTACGACGGGAAACTTGGAGAGTGGGGCGAGGGTGATCGGTTGCTCCAGTTTGTCGACCAGGGCGGAGCAGGCCATGCGAGCCTTGCCGTTGATCAACATGGCGCAGGAGCCGCAGATCTCCTCCAGACAATTTGAGTCGTAGGTAACGGGCGTAGTGGCGCGCCCTGTGACATCGATAGGATTGAGCGCGATCTCGCCAAGCAGCGAGGTGATGTTCATGCCGGGGCGGTAGGGGATCTCGAACTTCTCGGTGGTGGCGTTAGCGTCGGGGGTAGCCTGACGCTTGATTTCAACCTTGATAGTGCTCCGGCCATTCGCCGTTTGCTGTGTCATGCTCATGCTCCCTTGCTACAACGTGGCCCTCCGGTGTGGTGACCGGGTGAAGGCCTTTCTTACGCAACGCTTGCCTTCCGCCATCAATCCATGCGCCGAGAACGACGACGGTGAATAGCATGGCGGCGGAGACAGTGAGCGCAATGCCAAGGATGCTCATCGCGGGTTAAACGTTGAAGAAAGCAGTTCCGCAACGATTTAGGTGATCGATCCTGTGCGGCCGTTGCGCTCCTTCTCCATGGTGGCGACGGCTATGCCTTCTTCCTTGCTGACCGGTTCGCGTCCCTTGAGAGCTAGGGTACGCTTCCGGCCGTTGAGACGAATGCTGTAGACGAACATGTAGCCGATCACCAGAGCGAAGATGGCGGCCAGGATGTAGTACTCGATTGGGTCGAAATGAGCGAAGTTCATACATAGTAGGATGCCGCCAGCGAGTTGAGGGAAAGCTGATTGAGAAGACTCCTGTGGTTATGCGGTGGCGGCGTAGTTGCGGGCGCGCGGTTTGATGAGGCTGATGTCCACGTCTTCGAGTTCGAAGGCGGGGGCGTCGTCTTTGAACGCCGCTTTGGTGGTTTTGAGGAATTTTTCGTCGTTGCGCTCGGGGAAGTCAGGTTTGTAGTGCGCTCCGCGGGATTCGTCGCGGAGGCGGGCGCCCTGGACGATGACCCGGCCCAGTTGAAGCATGTTGTAGAGCTGGCGGGTGAAGGCGAAGCTGGTGTTGGCCCACTGGCTCTTATCGGCTAAGTTGACGTTCTTGTAGCGTTCGAGGAGTTCGACGATTTTGGCGTCGGCTTCATCAAGTCCGGCGTTGTAGCGGATGATGGTGGCGTGCTTTGTCATGGTTTCGCCGAGTTCGCGCCAGAGCTTGAAGGGATTTTCGGTCCCGGGATTATTGAGCAGGAGGCTGTTGAACTCCTTCTGGCGCTGGAGTTCGGCGGCGTGGCCTCCATCGCCTTCGGCTGCGGACAGGGACTTCGCGTACGCCATGGCTTGCGGCCCTGCGACGAAACCTCCGTGGATGCAGGAGAGCAGAGAATTGGCACCGAGGCGGTTGGCTCCGTGGATGGAGTAGTCGGCTTCTCCTGCCGCATATACGCCAGGAATATTCGTCTGCTGGTTGAAGTCTACCCAGAGGCCGCCCATGGTGTAGTGCATGCCAGGGAAGATCTTCATGGGGACTTCGCGGGGATCATCGCCTACGAACTTCTCGTAGATTTCAAGTATGCCTTCGAGCTTCCGGTTCAAAGTATCACGATCGATGTGAGTTAGATCGAGGTAAACCATGGGCTGGCCGTCGATGCCCATGCCGTGCTCGTAGACGACTTTGAAGATGGCTCTTGTGGCTACGTCGCGGGGGACGAGATTACCGTACTTGGGGTACCACTCTTCAAGGAAGTACCAGCGGTCAGCTTCAGGGATCGACTTTGCCAAGCGCTTGTCGTTCTTGTCGCGGGGAACCCAGACGCGGCCGCCTTCACCTCGGGCGGACTCTGACATGAGGCGCAGCTTGTCTTCGCCGGGGATGGCGGTGGGGTGGACCTGGATGAACTCGCCGTTTGCGTAATAGGCTCCCTGCTGGTAAAGCGCTGATTGAGCTGAACCGGTGCAAACAACTGAATTGGTTGACTTTCCGAAGATGGCCCCGTTGCCTCCGGTGCAGATGATGAGGGCGTCCGCGGGGAAGGTGCGGGTATCCATGGTTCGGAGGTCCATGGCGCAGATACCGCGAGCGGCGCCTTTAGAGTCGAGGACAGCGGAGAGGAATTCCCAGCCTTCGTACTTGGTGACCTTGCCTTCGGCTTCGTAGCGGCGGACCTGCTCGTCTAATGCATACAAAAGCTGCTGCCCGGTGGTGGCTCCGGCAAAGGCAGTGCGGTGGAAGAGGGTGCCCCCAAAGCGCCGAAAATCCAGAAGACCTTCCGGCGTCCGGTTGAAGGGGACGCCCATGCGGTCGAGCAGGTCGATGATGGCTGGGCCTTGCTCGCACATCTGCTTGACGGGGGTCTGGTTGGCGAGGAAGTCGCCGCCGTAGACGGTGTCGTCGAAGTGGGCCCAGGTGCTGTCTCCCTCGCCTTTGAGGTTTTTGGCGGAGTTGATGCCTCCCTGGGCGCAGACGGAATGCGAACGCTTGACCGGCACGATGGAGAAGAGGTCGACCTTGCCGCCGGCTTCGGCGATCTTGATGACTGCGGCTAGTCCGGCCAGTCCGCCGCCTACGACGATGATTCTAGGTGTTGCTGCTGCCATGGGATCTTCCTACCTAAGAGACTTTATGGTTTGCGAACTGGAGGCGCGGCTGGCGCGGGGAGCGTTGGAGAACAGGAGAACCATCATGAGGAAAAAGGCAAAGATGGCGGCTCCCATGAGAGCGGCTGCTGTCATTCTGATTCGACTGGCAGGGTACAGCTCGCGGTGCAGGGTGAAGGTCCGCTTGATGCGAGCAGGAGACCTTCGCCGCCACTCGGAAATGCTGGGTACGGCTGCGGCTCGGTAAACCTGGCCGGTGATCCGAATGAAGAGTAAACAGGCGACCAGATTGCCGATCGTCATGAAGACGACGCAGGTCACCAGGACAGCAAGCTCGGTTGGGTTCATGCGTGGGCCTCACTGGACCTGTCCCGGCTGCTGCGGGTTAGTCGAGTCAGGTGGAACTGCGCTCGGCGCGGGCAGAGCAACACCGGCGGGCTGCGAAGGCATGACGTTAGCCGGAGCGTTGGGGTACTTGTAAACGACGGCGTAGATGCTGGTGAGACCCATGAGGCAGAGGGCGATGCCGAAGAGGGCGCAGACGTAGCCGAAGCGTTTGCGGGCGCGCTCGCCGGGGGTGATGCCCCACTTGGCGGCAAAGAGCCAGATGCCGTAGGCGAAGTGCCAGGTGGTGGCGATCATGGCGATGACGTAGATGGCGAGCATCCAGGGGTTGGAGAGTTCGACTTGTACTTTATGGAAGGCGGCGCCGGGGTTCTCGGGGAGCGAGATGCCGCTGAAGCGCTGTCGCCACACATGCTGGATGATGTAAACGAAGGCGATGATGCCGGTGACGCGCTGGGAGAGATACATCCAGTTCCCGGCCCATGGGTAGACGTTGACGTTGACGCGGCCGCGGAAGGCGATGAAGAGTCCGTAGAGGGCGTGGAAGGCGAGCGGGATGAAGATGAAGGTCCACTCCAGAATGCGGACCAGCGGCAGCGAGTTGAGGAATTTGACCTGCTGGGCGTAGGCGAGGGGGCCGTTGAGGGTCTCGAAGTTGGAGACGATGTGCTCGATCAGGAAGGCCCCGATAGGAATGATGCCGGACAGGGAGTGGAGGCGGCGCCAGAGGAAGGAGTGGCCCTCGTTGGCGCGGAGGGGCTGCACGCCTTTGAGTGGAGGTGTAGCAGGCGGCGCGACGGTGGCCATGGGTGCTCCTTTGAGTAGCGGGTTTCACTCGAGCTAAAAAAGTGCAGCAGGCCGATTATTCCGCTATGGTCTGGCTACCGTCAAGAAAACGGGCCGGTTTTGTGCGGTTATCGTTGCATTTGTGCGATTAAGTGGATGGTTGTTGAATTTCCGTGGTTTGGTGCTCGTGAGCAAGATCTTGAAGGAGGGCGCTAAAAGCCCGTCCACGATGACTGAAGGTGAGTTTGGTCGTGATGTCGAGCTCGGCCATGGTCTTATTAAGTTCGGGGAGGTAGAAGAGCGGGTCGTAGCCAAAGCCGGAGGCGCCGCGAGGGGTGGAGAGGATCTCGCCTTCGACCGTGCCCTGAGCGGTACAGAGGATTTGGCCGCTTTGAGCGGCAGCGAGGACGCAGCGGTAGCGGGCGGGGTGTGGGCCGGGAATGTTGGCGAGCGCTTGCTGGAGGTAGAGATTGTTAAGCTGGTCTGGCTCGCCGAGTAGTGATGGGGAGTTGTGGTCTTCGGCGTATCGGGCGGAGCGAACGCCGGGAGCTCCGTCGAGCGCGTCGACTTCGAGGCCGGAGTCGTCGGCGATGACGATCTCGCCGGGAACCTGATGAGAGTAGTAGATGGCTTTAAGGCGAGCGTTGCCTTCGAAGGTAGGCTGGTCTTCGGAGGGGGCGGGGATATCTCTCAGCCCGGGGAGCGGCGCGAGGGAGATGCGGTCTTTAGCGGCTGCGGCGAAGTCGCGTAGTTTGCCCGGGTTGGTGGAGGCAATGTAAATGGTCATGGCTCCCTTTGGTATACCTCGTCGGCAGAGTTATTTACCGATGCGGAAATGCTGTGGAAGGTAATCGGACGCCGGGAGCATCACCATCGAGTAGCCGTTTGCCTTTGTAGCGAGCATTTTAAGAGAGAGGGCCACCTTTACGGTGCCATTCGATGTTGCACTCGCGATCTGCCTTCAAATTTCTCTGGACGATTGTGAACGGGCCCGTGGGGGAACCGGTTCCGGACGCTTACCGAAAGTTACTTATCTAAATGGAGCGACAAACTAACACATCATAAAGAGAATGGCTATTTATTTCTAAAATCAGAATCGGCTCGGCTGCCCACCCAAGCCGCGCACCCGATGTCTCGAGGAAGAGAAGGGACGCAACCCGTGTATATTGGTCGCACACAAAGGATCTCTATGAAGCGCATCCTGCCCCTGCTCCTCTTTTCGGCGACAGCTCTGCTCGCCCAGCCTACCGTTCCCGGATCATGGACCATCGCCGGCGACGTCCAGGGAGTTCCAGTCAATGAAACCTGCACCTTTACGCAGGCCAAAGACAAGATCGCCGGCTCCTGCACAGGGTCCGACGGCAAAGCATACGATACGGCCGTCACCCTCACCAACCAGAAAGTGGTCTTTGTTCACGGCGGCGAGTATCAGGGGCAGGCCTTGAGCATCACATTCACCGGCGCCTTCAACGACAAGGGCGATCTCAGCGGCGACATCTACGTGGATCCCATGGCCGCCGACGGCACCTTTACGGCAAAGAAAACTGACAAGATGGAAAAAACACAGAAGCCGGACAAGACAGAGAAGCCAGAGGCGAAGTAGGCTGGAGTGAGCCTCATAAAACTATGGAACCCCAGGATCCCAACTCGACAAAGACCCACAGCCGGTCCAGCTCTCGCCTGCTCTGGGTGATCGTTATCATCACTGTCCTCTCGATCGCGGCATTCCTGATCCTGCGTCCCAATCCAAGCGGAACCACACCAAAGAACGGCAATACCAGCTCTCCCGCTCCGTCCAACTGATCCTCGGCACAGCTTAGAACCGAAGATGGATCAGCTGTGCCACCGCGAGAGCGAAGAGCCCAGCCGCCACATCGTCCAGCATGATGCCGGCGCCCCCATGCAGCCGTTCGAGCTGCCGCACCGGCGGGGGTTTCAGGATGTCGAAGAACCGAAACAGGAGCAGCGACAGCGCCGCATGCTTCCAGTCAACCGGAATCGCAATCATCGCGATCAACTGTCCCGCGACCTCGTCGATGACGACATGCCCGGGGTCCTCGCGCCCAGATTCGCGGGCAACCATCGTCGCCGCCGGAATCCCGATCAGCGTAACGAGAACCGCGGCCACCGCCGTCCCTATCGCAAGAGCAACAGGCCTGGGATGCAGCAGGTGGGCCGCAAAGTACCACAGCAGAACAGCCGAGATGCTGCCGTAGGTGCCCGGCCCGGGCTTCAGCAGCCCCACCCCAAAGAAGGTCCCCACGGCCCAGGCCCAGCGCGTTTTCTTCTCCGAGGGCGCGTGAATCTGGACGTTGGAATTCGCCACTAGTTCACATCGTCGTCGTTCTGGCGCTTGCTCTTGTTCGAGCGGGCAAGCTCTTCCAGCAGGTCGGGATCCTGAACTGGCGACGAGATCTTGTAATCGCCGCTGGCCCACTTGCCAAGGTCGATCCGGCGGCAGCGATCGGAGCAGAATGGGAGGTCCTCGTTCGTCGCGAGAACGATGTTGCGGCATGTCGGACAGCGTAGAGTTTTGAGCTTGGTCATAGTGAACTTCTTGGGCGGGAACAGCAGCGCGCACATCCAGTGTGGCGCAAAGTGCTCGACAAGTTCAAGAGCGCAGCAACGATCGACGTTCCTGACGTGTCACGAGCAGTGCAACACGAAGTTTCGATGCCTTACGGTCCAGTTTGGATGCGAGCCGGAAGCTGGTCACTCGATATGCGAGCGACCTATTCGATAATGCGGGCGACCACGTCGTAATCGTGAGACTCGGTAATCTCGGCCCGGTAGAACGTGCCCGGGACCAGCGTCTCATGCGGGCCAAAGTCATTGAGGAACACCTTGCCATCGATCTCCGGCGCGTGCAGCGAGGTGCGTCCCTCCCACAACAGTTCCGTCTCCTCCGACTCGCCCTCGACCAGCACATCGATCTCGCGCCCAACCCACTCCGCCTTGGCCCTGATGCTGACCGCCTGCTGCAGCTTCATCAGCTTGCGGCGGCGAGCCTGAATGGTCCGGTTCGGCACCTTGATGCCGTCGTCAAGGTTGAATGCGGCAGCTCCCTCCTCGTCCGAGTAGGTGAACACGCCCAGCCAGTCGATTCCGGCTGCCGCGACAAAAGCTTCCAGCTCCTTGTAGTCCGCCTCGGTCTCGCCCGGAAATCCGACGATGAACGACGTGCGGATGACGATACCGGGAACGATGCGCCGGGCCTTCTCAATGAGTTCGAGAAAGATTCTTGCATTGCCGCCGCGCTTCATACGCTTCAGCACGGACGCGCTGGCATGCTGCAGCGGCACGTCGAGATACTTCGCGATCGTGTCATGTCTGGCCATTGTCTCCAGCAACCGCGTCGTCACCTTGTTGGGATAGGTGTAAAGAAACCGCAGCCAGCGCAGGCCCGGCAGCACGGCAAGCGCGTCGAGCAGCGTGGCCAGACCATCCGTGAACCCAAGATCTTCGCCATAGCAGGTCGTGTCCTGGCCGATCAGCGTAATCTCGCGGACGCCCTGCTGAATGAGATTCTCCGCCTCCGCGATGATCGACGACATGTGCCGCGAGCGGAACTTGCCGCGCAGTTGCGGGATGATGCAGAAGCTGCAGGGGTGATCGCAGCCCTCGGCGATCTTGAGGTACGCGCTGGCTCGCGGCGTGGTGAGGATGCGCGGCGTCGCGTCGTTATAGAGATACTCGGGCAGCGCAGCCGTCGCTCCATCCCAGGCCTCGCGCGAAAACCGGCCCTGCTGCTGGCGCAGATCGCCTTCGAGCCGCGAAGTATTTCCTGCGTCGATGCCGGTGGGCAGATGCGCGATGTGGTCGCCCCTATGATGCAGAGGCTCATCGCCATGCGTCGTCCCCGTTTCAGTAAGCGACTGAACGATACGAAGCTGCGGCGCAATCTCACGGCCATGCTCAGGATCGGCAAGCGGACGCGAATGCTGCGATACCGCGCTCGGGGCACGATCAATCAGTTGCGTGACTTCGTGGCCTGTCTCCACCATGCCGATGGAATGAGTATGAATCGTCGCCTCAGGTGTGCCCTGCGGCAGGATGATAAACGGAGAGTTCGTGTTCGCGTGTCCCGTAGGGCTCAGCCCGGCTGCCGCGAGAATCGCCTCCAGCTCGCCCGTGCCTACCACCGCATCGACCTCGGGAATGTTCTTCCGGATCTCGTCGCGGTAGCGCTCCACCAGGCAGCCCGCCACCACGATGCGTTGGGCTTTGCCGCCGTTCTGCTGCTTGTGCTGCACCATCTCGAGGATCGTATTTACCGACTCCTGCTTGGCCGAATCGATGAAGCTGCACGTATTGATGACAATGATCTCGGCATCTTCCGCGCGTGGGGTGAGCTCAGCTCCGCTATGGTGGAGCATGCCCATCATCACCTCGGAGTCGACCAGGTTTTTCGGGCAGCCGAGAGAGACGAACCCTACCTTGGGACGAGCCTTGGCAGGGCTTTCGAACGTTGCAGCATCGAGAATCGCGGGTGGAGTCACAGTCTTCTATTCTACCAATTCTGCTGATTTCAGGCGTTTTGAATGCCCCGACGCATGGTGGCGGCGCAGAGCGTCCAGATGAATTGCCAAGGCAATCAGCCCGCCCAGGACCGTGCACCAGGCGCGACGATGAGCGATCTCGGGACCAGGAATCTGGTTCTTCTGGCCCGCGAATCCTCGCCGGGGCTCAAGAAAAAGTTTGGTTTTGAACGAGGCGGCGATTTCGAGCGTTCGGTCGGTCGAGCCGGAGTCGACCACGATGATTTCATCGGCGAACTGCACGCTCGCGAGGGTGCGGGCGAGGTTCGCCTCTTCGTTGAGCGTGATGATGGCTACCGACAGCTTCAACGACATGGCTCCTATCCCTCTCCCGCATGAGTGACTCGTAAGACGTTAAAATTCCAGTGCGCAAAGGGGCGTTGGTTCCTGTGAGGCATCGGCCGGCAACCGTATGGCGTCAGCGCAGAGTGGGTTTGGAGACTCTTCTACTGTAAGTGGATGACCCAAGGTATGTCTATGGAATGAGCATTTGTAACTAGATTTGTGTCGCCTACGCTCCGACTGTGTGCCTACATCTCTTTATCCTGAAGCGGCTGGTCTGAGGGAGCCTTACAGGGTGATGCCGGGGTCGTTGAGGTGCTCGCGCAGCAGGCGCTGGGTGAGAGTCTTAAGATCTTCGCCGGTCTTGGCCAGCGCGAAGGCGTGCGCGGATTCGGACCAGTCTAGCTTGTAACTGGTGGCCTGCGCGGAGACCCAGACCTGCCGGATGGGCGTGTTCGGCGTAATGACGAACTTGCTGGAGCCGTCCTCGAAGATGATGTTCATGACGCCATTGTTGTCTTCAAACTCGAAAGTCCCGTCCTCGTCCTCGGCGGTGATCAGGGATTGCTTGAGAGACTCGAGGGCTCGGTCGGATTCGCGGCGGAAGGTGGCTTCGTCGATCATGGGATTAGTTTAGCTGGTTGCAGGATGCGGTGTTTGGATCAGCTTCGCGCCGCCATCTCGTCCTCGTTCAGGTTGTTGCCGCGTCCGACCGAGGAGCCGAAGGACTGGTAGAGCCAGCCTACCGCAAGACCAGCCAGTGGAAGCAGGGCAATCATCCACTTGTGCGATTCGCGAAGGTTTGTCGCCCAGTCGAGCGAGTCCAGAAGAAAGGCGGATGCCGTACTCATCAAGACCAACTCCATCGACAACGCAAAAAAAATCTGGTGGGACGTCCGCCCCCATCCCTTCTTCGACACCGTCGAGGTCCGCATCTGCGACATCCCCCTCCGCGCCCAGGAGTCGATCGCCATCGCCGCGCTCATCCAGGCCACCGCCTGCAAGCTCTGGCGCCTCCACTCCGGCAACGTCGACTACCGCCAGTACGGGCGCGCCCTCCTGATGGAGAACAAATTCCGCGCCGTCCGTTACGGCCTCGACGGCAAGATGATCGACTTCGGCAAGCAGACCGAGGTCCCCGTCCGCGATCTCATCATCGAGTACCTCGCCTTCATCGACTACGTGCTCGACGAACTCGGCAGCCGTAGCGAGATCGCCTACATCCACACCATGTTCCGCGAAGGCTCCGGCGCCGACCGCCAGCTCAAGGTCTTCCACGAAATCAACGACCTCAAAGCAGTAGTCGACTACATGGCCTCCGAGACCAAAGCCGGCCTCTAAAGTTGCTTAGTTCGACCACACTTGGGAAACCCCCTGGTTCCTTTGCGCAACGAGCTGGGCAGGGACTAGGCAAAGTAGCAGTTCGGCTAGCGACAAGTCCGCGTAAACGCTTTTCGGAAGCGATCGGTCAGTCAACGCAAGACGACTTTTCGATACTAAGGGGAGTTCCGATGTGTGCATCGGCGATGATGCGTGAATGAAAAGACGCGTGGCTGAAATCATCGAACGGCAAACTGGCAGGTGAGTTCACAGCCCCAAGCCATTCTGCGCGGAGTCCAGGAGCGCTTTCGAATCGACCACTGTTGCGAATTCCTCGTGCAGTGTTGCGAGCGAGACGCTATGAATCTCTTCGGCTGAATACCGCTTCCCGTCTGGTCCTACGATCCCGAATGCAGCAATCGCGTCGCTGGGCATATAGACCTCAAAACCTAAATTGGCTGCCATTCGCGCAGTGGTGGAGACGCAGTGTGGAGTTGTTAGTCCGACAAGAACGATCGTCTGTATACCACTCCGGCGCAAGGTTTGTTCAAGATCCGTCCCAATGAAGGCACTGTTCACGCTCTTTTTAAAGACATGCTCGCTCTGCAGGGGCCGCACGATATCCTTAATCTCGCAGCCTGGGTTCCGAGGATTCAAAGGAGAGTCCTCAGCCTTCGACATATGCTGCACGTGAAAGACGGGAAGCTCTTTTGCGCGCCATGTAGCAAGCAAACCCGCAATTGTCTCTTCGGCATCGGGATTGTTTCGAGTACCCCACTTATGGTCGTCAAACCCCTTCTGAACATCGACGATAATCAGGGCTGCGTTCTGTGGCAGTCTAATCATTACAGGTCCTCAATGAGACGTGATTTCATGCACGAAGTATTCTCTATCTGATGTTTCCTGACTGCAGTAGGCTCAAAATCTTCGAACACATATTGTTTCGGTCTTGACGCGTCGGTGTCTTCGGTCTAAAGGGCACACCGCACACTCTGTCTATATGGCAGAGATACGTCAGTCTCGTTTACTCCTTGAGGTGAGAGCCCTATGCAGGATTAATCCTTTGAAACGCGCTTGTGTTAACTCATTCGAGCGTCCACTGCCGAATCGTCGGCTATTCGGAAGTAATGCTGGCGGAAGGTTCCGAAACTGTCGGGCATAACTTTTGATGTTGGGTGTAGCGCCCTATTGGCCGCGAACCTTCAAGCGAGGCGAGCAGGCGTCGAAAAATGGATGAACCAGGAAGGTCCCTGCGACCCCGGAGACAAGGATGCTTCCATCGGAGTTGAAATGGGCGGTGCGGAACTCTTCTTCCGGAAGACCGTTGATCCTTCTCCAGCTTTCGCCGCTGTCCTCGCTTGTGTATACGCCTGTGAGCGAGGTCACAACCTCCCGGTTTGTTTTGGACGGATCCACCTCGATGCTGTAGGCCCGAAGGTTGGAACCTGCTTCGTCTGAGTCTCGATGGAACAGAAATCTCTCGGCGGTCACTCGCCTCACGGTGCCTGGGCCGGAAGGGTTATAGACAGACCAGCAGGCCGCCAGATGAAGTCCTCCGACAACACTCATTCCGTGGATCGCAGAGTCCGGCCCCACTCCATCGATCCGACTCCACTTCATCGTATGCAGGTTGAGAAGGTAGGCCTGATCGCCGGTTCCCACATAGAGGTAGCCCGGATTCAGTTTCTTAGAATCATCAAACTGCATGGAGAGAATATCCATCTCGGTTGGAAGACGTGGCAGAGGTCCATCTTCGATCCATGAGCCATCTTCGCCTTTGTGGTATCTCAAGATCTGGGGATCGAGGTCGAAGTAGCCATAGCCGATAAGGAGGTGTCTTCCGTCGGCGGTCATCTGGACAACGTTTGCCCTCACGGGCTCGCCTGCCTTCTTCGGGATGGGCAACTTTGGAGGCGTGTCAGGAACCCGGGGACCGGCAATCGCCTCCACCAAAGTTTCAGACGTACCCGGATGAGGAAAGACCTGAAAGGCTCCCCGTTGCGTCGTGATCACAAAGTTGGTTCCACCCGGAGACACGCTCAACCCGTTACGCAGCCCCTCCCCGATTCGCGCGTCGAAATATCTGGAATCCACTCGTGCCACCTGGGTCCATGTCGCGCCGCCATCGCTCGACTTCGAGATGTACATGGCCCGATCCTGCGGCGGGACTTCGTTGCTCAGGTCCGCGGTAAGCCCCCATAGAACGTCAGGATTCGTGGCGTCCGGGGCAGGGTCGCCGGCGATGGCCTCAATAAAGTCACTGGCGAACCGGTGACTTCCTGGAAGGCTGGTCACGCGATGAATCCGACAGTCGTCCAGGTCTTCTGCTCCCTCGCTCTCGCTGGGATCGGAGGACGCCGAGGAATTGCTGCCGGAGGCATGGTTCGGAGCCGCAGGTTGAGCCAGTAGAGTCTGGCCCCAGCAGATCACAGGGACGGCCATCGACAGGATCAGACGTCTCCTGCCGAGAACAGTCCGGCCTGTCTGTGTGAGTGCCATGACCTGAACACCTTCGACTCGCTTGAACCCGACTCGCTTGAACCCACACCTCAAATCTACCGCAAAGGCGCGGGAATCTCCCGAGCGGTTGTTTGTCCTTCGCCGCCATCTTGGCAAAGAGCAGTTAACGGAGAGTCTGCCGTGCCCTTTATTTGTCATTCCCGAAGGGAATCTGCGGTTTACTTCCACACAACGGCAAATCCGGGTTACGCCTTCAGTTTTAGACAGGTTCATAAAGTTGAGAAAAGCCAGCTTCGCCTATTGGGCGACATGTCAAGCCCCAAACAGCAAATACCCGCGCCAGACAAGCACAATCGCGTGGCGTACCAGTTCCGCGAACCGGCTATACTAAGAAGACAGGGAAAAAGCGGACCCCGGCGCTGAGTCGGGGTTTTCTCTTTTCCAACGAAACTCAATGGAATGAATACTTTGCACGAGTCATGCCGATGAATCCCTTTATTTGCAATAGTTTGCCAAACAAGCTGAGTGGAAGTCCAAAGCTAAGTCCAAAAGATAGAAGACTTTGCGCAGTAAGTCACGAGGGGGGAGGGGGAGTGCCATACTGCCCCCTGTAACGTATCAGCAACAAGCTATCCTAGAAGCAGGTTTCACCGGGAAGGCAGAATTCAATGGTTGACCAGGCAGTACCGACAGCAGTAGACCTCCGCAGCGTCGTATTTCCACCCGAGTTTATTCCCGGCGCGCGCAACGCCGTCACCACCTGCCTCCGCATCCAGTCCAACGAGAAGGTCACCCTGATTACCGACGAGCGCTGCCTCACCATCGCCGCCTCCATCGCTCAAGAACTAGATCGCACAGGTTGTACTTGGCACGCCTTCGTCCTCGAAGTCCTCGCCCCGCGTCCTCTGGTGGATCTGCCCGCCGCAGTCCTGGCCGACATGGAATCCTCGCAGGTCAGCATCTTCGCAGTCGAGGTCCAGCCCAACGAGCTGCACAGCCGCATGCAGATGACCGACGTCGTCAACCGCCGCCACATGCGCCACGCCCACATGGTCAACATCACCCCCGAGATCATGACCCAGGGCATGAGGGCCGACTTCCTTGCCATCGACCGGCTCTCCCAGGCCGTCCTCGACAAAGTCCGTGCCGCCACCTACGTGCGCGCCACTACTCCCGCCGGCACAGACATCCACGTCGAACTCAACTCCGACTACCGCTGGTTCAAGACCTCCGGCATCATCAGCACTGAAAAATGGGGGAACCTCCCCGGAGGCGAGTGCTTCACCGCACCCGCCGAGGTCAATGGCGTCTTCGTCGTTGATGGCGTCGTCGGTGACTTCCTCTGCGCCCGCTACGGCATCCTCCGGGCCCAGCCCCTCACCATCAACATCGAAGCCAACCGCATTACTCGTGCCACCAGCGACAACAAAGCCCTTGAACGCGACTTCTGGGCCTACACCCACACCGATGCCAACTCCGACCGCGTCGGCGAGTTCGCCATCGGCACCAACATCGGCATCGACCACGTCATCGGCAACATCCTCCAGGACGAAAAATTCCCCGGCATCCACATCGCCTTCGGAGACCCCTACGGAGCCCACACCGGAGCTCCCTGGAAGTCCTCCACCCACATCGACGTCGTCGGCCTTGAATTCAGCATCTGGCTCGGCGATGCCGAAGGCGAAGAGCAGATCATGCGCGACGGGGAGTTTCTGATCGACGCCTGAGCGGGAATGGCTGCAGCCACGAGTGATCAATTCGCAGAGATACACTAACTCCCATGCTGCAGCCCTACCGCGACCACCCCTCCGTACCCAGGGCTGTCTTCCTCGATGACTGGTTCGCAAAACGGAATCTGGACGGCCTTCCCGAGAACCGCAACGATATCCTCCTGAAACCGCTCTACTCCTTCGCCGGGAAGGGAATCCAGTTCGCCCCGGCCGCGGACGATCTGGCCGCCATCCCGATCGCCGACCGGCACCTCTATCTTCTCCAGGAGCGCGTCTCCTTCACGCCAGTTATTCAGACCCTCCACGGTCCCACCCAAGCCGAAATCCGCATTATGTACCTCTGGCCGGACGGTGGCGTTCTGCAGCCTGCCATGAGCCTCGTTCGCCTCGGACGCGGATTGATGATGGGTGTCGATCACAACCGAGATCAAGAATGGGTCGGCGGTTCCGCTGCGTTATTTCCGGAGGATTAGCCCGGACCCAGAAAAAGACTGGACGGAGCGGTCAGGTGCGGTAGACTCCAGTGTGTCGGCCCGCGAGGGCGCTGGGGTTTACCCAGGAGTGTTGGAAAGGAGGACGTGTGGCCCAGTGGCAGAAGCCTACCGGAGAAAATCCAGTACGCACCGCAGTACGTTTTCCTATGAGACTTGCCCTACGAGTACAGACCGAAGATGGAGAGTTGGAAGCTGTTACAGAAAATATCTCTGCAAATGGCCTACTCTTTGTCAGCGATACTCTGCCTGAACTTGAAACCAGAATCGAGTTTACGATAGCGATGCCCTCGGCTGTTATGGGGACCAAGAAGGATGTAACCATACACTGCGTAGGCCGGGTGGTCCGTCACTATTTGCAAGGCGGACAGAAAAAAGCGGCGGCAGTGATCGACGAGTATTTTCTAAAGGCATGATCTATGACGGTCGTTAATTTTGATCCAATTCGGAATAATGAGGAAGCTTCTGAAGACAATTCATCCTCTGCGGGGATTCGCGTTATTCTTGCCGACTCGCAGGCGATCTATCGCGTGGGCATGAAAAAGGTGTTCGCACTGGAAGATGACATTCGAGTTGTGGCGCAAGTCGAGACCCTCACGAATCTCTATGCCGCCCTTCAGCGTTACCCCACTGACATCGTGGTTCTCGAGGGCCAGCTAATCTCAGGCACCATCGATGCGATTCCCGAACTCGTTCGCCAGGCGCCCGGTGCCAAGCTTATCGTTCAGGTGACGGAGACCGATGAATCGAACACAGTCGAGCTGTACCGGCGTGGCGTTCGAGGGGTTGTGCCTCGCTCCATCTCCCCGGACCTCCTCGTCAAATGCATTCGTAAGATCTCCGAAGGAGAGACCTGGATCGACAACCAGTCCATCAGCTGGGTCATTGAAGCGTACCGCTCGCAGGCAACAAGTCTCACCGATCCCAAGGTCCAGCCTAAACTTTCAAAAAAAGAGCTCGCCATTATCAGTTGCATCACCCGTGGAATGCGCAACAAAGAGATCGCTTACCAGATCGGCACTACCGAGCAGGTCATCAAGAACTACCTTCGCAAGGTCTACGACAAATTGGGCGTCTCCGATCGTCTCGAACTCGCGTTGTATTGCCTGCATCACGAATTGCTGAAGAAGTATCTGGTTGACGATCCGACCGCAGTTTCTGCGACAGAGCCTTCGCTGCCGCTTCGGGCCAAAATGTGATGATGCATGAGAAGCGCTTTATTTCAGCTACTTCACCGCTGTAATCCCATTCCTGTCTTTCGAGCAATGATCGCCTGATAGAACCAGCTGCCTTTGGCCAGCGGCCGCATTCGTATGCCGGTATGGATGCATCCAATAGGAAGGAGGTAGCTCGATGCGTAAGAGCCTGCTCAGGTGGACTATCGTGGCAGAGATGGGTGCGGCAGCGATGATGCTGCAAGGATGTAAGCGCCACACCGCGCCGGTTCCAGTGCAACCTGTGGTTCGCAGCGTTCCAAAGGTGGCGCAGCCTGATCTACCAGAGCCTTTGCCCGCCGAGAACCTCGATCAGGGAACCCCTCAGAGGCAGCCTGTGCCGCGAAGGCGCAGCCCAACGAATAACACGCAAAGTCAGACCGTTGATGAACAGGCTGCGGGCATCGCGGCTGCACAGCGGCGCCAGGATGCAAGATTATTGCAGCAGCAGCAGGCGGCCTCGCAGGCGCAGCAGCAAGAGTTGAACCATGAGGTGCAGGAGGGGACGAAGGCGCGGGAGCAGATGCAGGATGAGCCGCGAATTCAGGATGCGCCCGAACCACCGCCTGCGTCGGGACTTGGACCAGATGCGCCGAGAATTCAGGATGCGCCGGGACCAACGCAAGGGCAGCCGGGACAGGAGAGTCCGCGTATACAAGATGCACCGGGACCGTCGCAGACGCCACCGCCTCCGGTACAGCCACAGATGTTCTTCTGAGAACCTGTCTAAAACTGGAGCCTGACCACGGATCGGCACGGATGAGCCGGATTGAAGAACAGGCAAAAGCAAGAGCAACGAGGAAATGCGGGAACATTCACGGGGCCTTCGGCAGGACTGCGTTCAGGATGACGACGTAATGGACAAGATCATCCGATACGCGGGAACGATCGGGCTGCGTGTCATTCTAGATAATCATCGTTCAGAAGCAGGCAGTTCGGCGGAGGCGAGCGGGCTGTGGTACACGGATGCCTCTCCCGAGAGGGCCTGGATCGATGACTGGATGAAGTTGACGCAGCGTTATGCGGATAATGCCACCGTGATCGGCATGGACTTGCGGAATGAGCCACAAAACGCTTATGCGGGAGGTTCGTGCTGGGACGGGCGACACGAACACGGCGGCGGCAGGATGTCCGTACAACGATCTGCTGCACAACTGGCCGGCGGCGGCAGAGCGGGCGGCGGAACAGATTCAGCAGATCAATCCGCATCTTCTGATCTTTGTGGAAGGAGTGGATGAGTACGACAGTACCTACTATTGGAATGGCGGCCAGTTGCGTGGAGTGGCCCAGTATCCGGTAGTCCTGAGGCGGGCAAAACACCTGGTGTATTCGGCCCATGATTATGGACCGAACCTTTACCAGCAGCCGTGGTTCAACAGCACCACAACCTACCAGAGCCTGTCTACGCTGTGGGACCAGACGTGGGGATATGTATCGAGCGGCGACACAGCCCCGGTGTGGGTCGGTGAGTTCGGCACAACGAATGTTGCGACCGATATTGTGAACGATGATGCCGGTGCTCAAGGCCAGTGGTTCAGCAGTGACATACCTCGCGATTCATCCCAGGCTTAGCTGGACGTACTGGGCGTTGAATGGGAATGACGAGTACGGCCTACTGGATGCGAACTTCGACGCGATACCAGCCAACCCATTGAAACAGGCGGCTCTGTCGATTATCCAGGTCGAGTAAACTCAGCCATTTCTTCTTTCCATATTGGCAAACGGGAAAGAATGACGCCTGAGTTGGTTCGGACGTCGTCTTTCTCTGCGTGTTGCTGAGTTTCTATAATGATGGCCGCGGAAACAGGGCTAATAGCGCGGTATGGTGGGGTCTATGGTGCGCGACCAGGCATCGATCCCGCCGGCAAGTGATTGAGCCTGCTCGAACCCCTGATTGCGCAGCCACATAGTCACGTTCAGAGAGCGCGCGCCGTGGTGGCATAGGACAACAATAGGGGCGTCGGGATCGAGTTCGATATGGGCACGGGAGGGAACTTCGCCCATCGGCATGAGGAGGGATTTGGGAAGACTGGCCGTCTGATGCTCCCAGGGCTCCCGCACGTCTAACAGGAGGGGAGCATTGGGCTGCTGGCGTTTCTTCGCGAAGACTTCGACTGTAATTTCGGGTTCTATCATAGGTCAAGGATATCCTTAGAAGATACAGTGTGAAGGGCCGGCCGAATCTGGATTTTGATGCAGATGACGAGATGAGAAGAGCGCGAAGACAACGGCAATGGCTTTTCGCCACGCGCATAGAGACGATGTTCCCGGCGTTCGGTGAGATTTTGGGAGTGGCGGGTTTCAGGTTGCGAATGAGGGATTTTGTATTTTAAGGAAGTACGCTCTAAAAGTTGAAAGAGGAATGGTGACTGTCTTGGAAAAGGTTTTGATTGTTGAAGATGAAATACATGCGCGAAGCGGCTTGACGGAGTTAGTCGAGAGTTGGGGGTATAGGGCGGAGTGCGCGGCAGATGGGTTGGAAGGTCTGGAAAAGGCGCTTGCATGGTCGCCGTCGATCGTGGTGACGGACCTGAAGATGCCGAGGATGGATGGAATGGAGCTGCTGAGCCGGATAGGTGAGCTGCCGCAGCGGATTGCCGTCGTGATGCTGACAGCTCAGGGTTCTATTGAATCTGCCGTGGACGCAATGCGTATGGGTGCGTATGACTATATCCCCAAGCCCGTAGACCCGGTGCGTTTAAAGACGATTCTGCATAACGCAAGTCAGCAGAGGGAGGCGGATGTCGAACTGGAGGTGACCAGACGACAGCTACGGGATAATGGTGTGCTGGGATCGCTGGTGGGATCATCTCCGCAGATGATGGACATTTTTACGATGATCGAAAGGATCGCTCCATCGAACGTCTCGGTGCTGGTGACCGGTGAGAGCGGGACCGGCAAGGAGCTGGTAGCCAGGTCGCTGCACGATTTGAGCGCGCGCCGGCTGAAGCCGTTTGTTGCAGTGAACTGCGCGGCAATCCCGGAGACGCTGATTGAAAGCGAGATCTTCGGACATGAAAAGGGCGCGTTTACCGGAGCGCTTGAACGCAGGGCGGGATGCTTCGAGCTCGCCGAGGAGGGCACGCTGCTGCTGGATGAGATCGGCGAGATGCCGATGGGTACCCAGGCCAAGTTGCTGCGGGTACTGGAGGACCGCAAGCTGCGGCGGCTGGGAAGCAAGATCGAGACTCCAGTGGACGTGAGGGTCGTGGCGGCCACGAATAAGGATCCCGAAAAGGCCGTCGCTCACGGGGAACTGCGTGGAGATTTGTACTATCGACTGAATGTTTTCAATATCCAGATGCCTCCGCTGCGGGAGCACCTGATGGACGTGTCTTCGATCGCCGAAAAGATGATTGACGATATGAATAAGAGGCATCACTGCACGGTGGTAGGACTAAAGGATGCCCTAATGATGCGACTGGAGGAGTACAGGTGGCCAGGCAATGTGCGGGAGCTGCGGAATACCATCGAGCGGGCGGTGATTCTGGCTGGTTCGGGAATGCTTGGAGTGGAGCATCTTCCGCCTCATTTCGGAGAGCCGGGCTTTGCTCCTCCGTCGGGACGAAGCAGCGGGGCTGAAGGAAATTCTTCGCATGAAGCGCAGCGGTTTATGGACGAGACGAACTCGGTGCGTGTCGAGGTGGGGACTACGGTCGATGAAGCGGAGCGGCAATTGATCCTGAAGACATTGCTGGCGACGCATAATAACAAGACCAAGGCCGCTGAGATACTGGGAATCAGTTCGAAGACGTTACAGAACAAGTTGAAAGAATACTCGAACGCTTCTGCTGTAACGGAGTAGAGATGCGGCTGAAGACGAAGCTCGTGCTGTCGATCACAGCATTGATGTTCGCAATCGTGCTGATGCTGTCTTCTCTGTTTGTGGGAGAGCTGCTGCGACAGCGTGTGGAGCAGACGGCGGCCACCAACGATGTGCTGGCGCACGAGGTCCTGTTGATGACGCGGCAGGCGGTCGAGTTGGGATTGCGAGCGCATCCGCCGGTGGATCGAAGCGACGAGGCACTGAACGCCGCGGTCACGGATGCACTGCGGAGCCAGCCGGCGCTGTCGGATGTGATGAATGCGATCGTGCGCTACTCGCCGACAGTGCAGGACGTGAGCGTAACGGACGCGCACGGGACGACGCTGCTGAGCACGGACCCGGACGCCTTGAATCAGCGAGTTCCTTTTCGGACCAGCCTGGCTGCGGTGCAGACGGGAGGGATGCTGTTTCAGACGCGACAGGTGTTTGGGAAGCCCAGGGTGCTCGATATTTCGCAGGCGCTGGACCGGAACGGATTGCCGTTTTTGATTGTGCATGTGGGGGTGCGGTCTACGTTTCTGAAGAACTCCTATGCGCCTTGGCTGAGGGCGGCGCTGCTGTTTGCGCTTCTGGCTGGAGTCGCGTCGATGGTGGCGGCGGGTGTGATGGCGAACTCGGCGTTGCGGCCGATCGAGCAGATTGGAAGTCAGCTCGAACGGCTGACGCTTGCCGGCGGAGCGGAGGCGCAGCCTATGTTAGAGACAGAGGCCCGGAGTGACGCGATGGTGAGGGTGAGCCAGACGATCGACCGGCTGGGCGAGCAGATGCGGACGAAGGAGGCCGGGTATACGGCATTGCAGGCGAATCTCAACCAGATGCTTGATACTCTGCGGGATGGAGTGCTGTTGTTTACGGCGGATGGGCGGGCAGCGATGGTGTCGGATGCGGCGGCATACTTCCTGTCTGCACCCGCGCACGGCGGCGACGAAGGGATGGTAGGGAAGCGGTTGGAGGAGTTGTTTGTGCCGGAGAGTGCGCTGGGTGCTGCAGTGCTGGAGGCCTTCGCCGATGAAGGCCAGGTGAGCGCGCAGGTGGTGACCCTGGAGGATGGGCGCCAAGTGCAGATCTCGCTCGACCGGATTGACGATAGACTTGGGGGCGGCGGGAATATGGGGACGCTGCTCACGCTGAGGGACATGGAGTCCGCGGCGCAGCTGGGGCAGGAACTAGAGGTGGCGCGGCGGTTAGCGGCTATCGGGAAGCTTACAGCCGGTGTCGGGCATGAGGTGAAGAACCCGATCAACGCAATGGTGCTGCATCTGGAGCTGCTGCGCGGGAAGCTGATGCCCGGCGGCGCGGAGGTGTTCGGCGGAGCGCAGCGGCACGTGGACATTCTTGCGGGAGAGATGCAGCGGCTCGACCGCGTGGTGCAGACGCTGGCAGACTTCTCGCGGCCGATGGAACTGCATTTAAAGGAGCACGATCTGCGGCAGGTGGTGGGGCGGGTGATGGATCTGACTGCGGCGGAGATGGAGGAGAATGGAGTGCGGGCTCGGCTCGAGACACCAAAGGATGCTGTGATGGTGCGGGTGGATGCGGAACTCATCCAGCAGGCGGTGCTGAACCTGCTGCTGAATGGGATGCAGGCGATGCCGGGGGGAGGCGCGTTGCTGGTGCGGATTTGCCGAGACCATCAGTTTGCCGTGGTGGAGGTGATTGACCGCGGAGAGGGTATACCGCCGGAGCTGTTACCGCGTATCTTCGAACTGTACTTCACGACCAAACCCAAGGGCAGCGGAATTGGTCTGGCGATGACGTACCGGATTCTGCAACTTCATGGCGGAGCGATGGATGTGCGGTCCAATGCCGATGCGAGTTCGCAGGAGCGAGGGACGATGTTTACGTTTCGACTCCCGATCGCAGCGGGCGCCGGAGTGGACATGAGAAAGACTGCTGCAACTGTTTCTACGGGGATAGGGGAACAAGTTTGAAGCCGACGAGCGATATGATGCGCCGGGTGGCGGGGGCAGCACTTTGCCTTGGAGTGACGATGGGCCTGGGAGGATGCCGCCATCGGGTGGTGCTTGCTCCTTTGCCGCCGGTTCAGACGCCGGTGGAGCCAATCGAAAGTCCTCCACTGGCCAAGGCTCCTGTGCTGGAGACTCCGCAGATCAAGATGCCGCCTGCGCCGATCGCGGCGGCGGCGAGGCCGGTCCGTGAGAGGAAGCGGCCGGCCAAGGCCGCGGCCCCGGCTCCGGTTGTTCCTGAACCTGCTCCGGCGGCACCGGTTGCGTCTCCCCAGGAGAACGCGATTGGTGCGCTCACAGCGGGGGGTGAGACGAACCCGCAGAGTAAGCAGGAAGCAGCGGACCTGATCGCTTCCATTGAAAAGAGATTGGATGCTCTTCCGGCGCAGGTGGATGAGAACGAGAAGGCGCAGGTCAGCAAGGTGAAGAACTTCTGGCGGGATGCCCAGGAGGCGCTGAAGTCGGGAGATGCCGAAGGGGCGATGACGCTGGCGACGAAAGCGAAGCTGCTGCTGGATGACATGGAGAAATAGGTCGTCTTAACTGGTCTTCTACTGGTCAATGCTGGTGTTCTATCCGGGAGTACATCCGCAACCAAGAGCAGGAAGACAAGCAGTTGGAACAAAGGAATATGTGGAAATGACCTTGCTACTATCAGGTGGCACAACCCAACCTGGGCCCTCCTAGCGACCTTCCAGCCGCTCCGAGCGCTCATAAAATAAAGTCTCCGGCTCGGCCGGCGATATTTAACCTATCTGGTATGCAGAAATATTGGTGAGGCAGCGGGTCAGTTCCGGCTGCTCTCTTTTTGGCCCACCCAATCAGTTAGGCGGTGGATTGCAGTTGCGATTGCTTCGAGAGCGCCTTCAGGGTTTCTTTGCTGAGAGGTTTTTCGTGCAGGAGCAGTTCTGCCGCACGTACTCTAGGGGTCGCGTGAAACCAGTGTTGAACGATGTTGTCTTTGAGCAGGTTGGTGATGGCAAGTAGGCACATACCCTGATGGTGCGCCATCCAGGACCGGACCAGATCGGGGTCTTTTCTTTCCTGAGTGTAGTCGGCTGCTTCATAGAAGCCATAGGCGCCCATCCAGCCTAACTGGGCCATGCGTTTGAGATTGGAGATGGCTTCTCGCCGGAGCAGGGAGAGCGCGAGGAAGCTGGAGTAGGGAGAGATGACCGGTCCGTCTTCGGCGCCGTACTTCAGTGCCAGCGCCGGGATGCCCCATGCCTGATAGCCATATCGCCCTTGCGGGTCCATTTTGGCGAAGCCGGATTCCGAGATGCCCCAGGGGATGTTTTTGACGTGATCGCGCTGAATGCGAACGGCGGACTCGAGTGAGCGCGTGATGAGCGTGTTGGGAAAGGTGCGCATCCAAAGCGCGGGCATCATGTACTCGAACATGGTTCCTGTCCAGGAGAGCAGGGCTGGCCTGCCTTTGACCAGGACGTGGGAACGATCGAGGCGGAACCAGGATTGTTGTGGGATGTCTCCCTTGGCCACTGCGATAAACGAGGCGATGCGCGCTTCGGAGGCGAGGAGGTCGTAGCAGGCGGAGTGAAGTTCGCCGGTGGCCCCGTCGTAGCCGATGGAGAGGAGTTGGCGAGCCTCCACCAGCAGGAAGCCGTACTCCATGACGTCGGCGTGACGCTCTGCTTCAGAGGCGATCCGGCACAGATCTGCTTTTAGTTGGGTGAGGCGTTGTTCGGCGGCCGGCAAGAGCGCGCGCAGGGAAGCTGCGGCCTTCGCGTCGGGCGAGTCGCCCGGTAAGGATGCAGCGGCCGAGGCGACTCGAAAATCCAACTGTGCGACGTATTCGCCGGCTTCTTCGAGTGTCGCGATTCGCTGGTCTTGCATCTCGTTCAGCGGGGGAAGCGTAAAGAGGGATTCGAACTGGGGAAGCAGCCATGGGGTATAGAGGTGGATGAAGCTGGAGAAGGCGGCCCAACGCCGTCCTGCTTCGGCAGCGAGCCAATCCGGATCTTTAGCAGTCGCGTTCACGGGACCCAACGAGGGCTGAGCGTCACCCTGCTCGATGAGAGGGATCAATTGATTGCGGACTGCGGGCGCGCTGACTATTTCGGCGGCGGTGATGTTTGCGGTTGAAGTGGACATGCCTAGCATCGCCTTCATGTTGGCGATGGTGTCCAGACTGAGAAGCGGGCGTTTGAGTATGTCGAGCGCACCGGTATGCAGCGTGTAGAGGGAGGCAGCGAGGTTGCCGCTATCAACCGCGGAAACGATGAAGGGAGCTATGGGCTTCAGCGTTTCGATGTCGTACCAGTTATAAATGTGGCCGCGCTGCTTCTCCAGACGATCGTACGTCGTGAGGCTTCCAATCGTGGCTTTGGCGAACTCGGGCAGGGTGAGGAAATCGAATTCGTAGGCTGCTTGTCTCGCGTTGAAGAGCATACCGAGGTTAGTAGGCGACAGCTTCCGCACCTGATGTTTGCCGTTTTCTTCCACGTTGTCGGGGATGAGCCAATGATTTTTCTCATCGCCGAATTCAGAGAAATATCTCCAAATATGCAGAGCCTGTTGTTGCAGGAAGAGTGTGTCGTCTGGGGACAACGGACCCTCTTCTCGCGTGGGAGGAGAGTTGAGCCAAAGGGCGACGACCGGCGCGATGACCCAGAGGAACAGGACTGGCGCGGCGGCGAAAAGAGAACGGATGTCGGAGAGAGCGAGGATTGCCGCGATTGCCAGGGCTACCAGCGGCGAGAGCTGGAGGTAGACGTCGATGGTGGTCCGTTTGGGTCCGCCTGATTCAGCCTGCGCCGCAGTCTCCCACTCGAGCAGATGCTTGCCGGACACAAATCTTCGGCTCAAAGAGCGGATGATGGCGTCGAGCGACAGGAGCATGTGGTGGGGGAGGAAGGTGAGATTGAGTATCGTAAAGCCGAAGGATGCTCCGAAGGCGAGAAATCCTTCGCGGGCGCCGACGAAACTCAGCTTGAGGAGAGCGCGGCCGAGATTGAAGGCGAGCTGAACGAGGACGGGAAGAAGCAGGAGGAGGAGTCCGGCGGCTGTCCAGTAGAGCGCTCCGCCGGGGAGGACGAACCACCCCAGGACGAAGAGAAGGAAGGTGACTGGCTCGACGAGGCTGCGCCGAAGGTTGTCGAGGATCTTCCAACGCGAGATGGTGCTGATAGGGTTCGCAATATAGCGGCCAGACTCATCCGGCACACGGCCGAAGAGCCACTGCGCGATCTGCCAGTCGCCGCGTACCCAGCGGTGCTTGCGGCGGGTGTGTGCGGAGTAGTGCGAAGGGTAGTCGTCGATGATTTCGATGTCGGTGACGAGGCCTGCGCGGGCGTAGGAGCCTTCGATGAGGTCGTGAGAGAGCAGGGCGTTGCGTGGAAAGCGTCGGTCGAGCACCTGATGCAGGATGCTGACCTCGTAGATGCCTTTACCGGCGAAGATGCCTTCTCCGAAGAGGTCCTGATAGACATCGGAGACAGCACGGGTGTAGATGTCGAATCCGGTTTCGCCGGAGTAGAGGGCTGCGAGGCGGGAGCGTGAAGCCGAGGAGACACTGACGCCTACGCGGGGTTGCAGGATGCCGTAGCCCTGCGTGACGATGCGGAGGCGTGGATTGACGATGGCCTGGTTGAGCGGATGCGCCATCGTGCCGGTCATACGGGCGGCGGTGCCACGAGGGAGTTGCGTGTCCGAATCCAGCGTGATGACGTAGCGTGCATGGTGCAGGGCGTCCATGGGGCCCGCCTTGAGAGGGAAGCTATCGTATTCCTGGAGCAGAAACTTGTTGAGGTCGAGAAGCTTGCCGCGCTTGCGCTCCCAGCCCATCCAGGCTCCCTGACGAGAGTTGAAGACGCGATAACGATGCAGGAGGAAGAAGGCGCCGCCCTTGTTTCGCGGGTACTTGGCGTTGAGGGCGTCTACAAGCTGGATTGCCAGGGCGGCAAGTGGATTATTTTTTTCATCCAGGGGCTGCGCCGTGGTGTCGGGCAGATCGGTGAGGAGGCCGAAGTGAATGTTGGGGTCCTGATTAGAGAGGTAGCGAGCTTCGAGTTCGTCGAATAGATCGCGTACTTGCGCCTCGTTGAGGAGCAGCGTTGGGACAACGACGAGCGTGACGGCGTCGTCTGGAACGCCTTTCGAGAAGTCGATCTTGGGGAGCGAATTAGCCTTCATCAACGCGGTGACGGTGTTGTTAACGAGGTCTACGCCACCCTGGGTCGCGGGGAGGAGAGCGAGCAGAAGCGCGATCATCACAGGCCAAAACGCATGATGCGGTACCAGGGGCGCGATGATGGCGACGATCAACAGAACGGACAGCGTAAAGATTCCCAGGATGTAGAAGTCTTCGTTCCATCGCCGAAGAATGCCGCGTATCCGCTCAATGGGCGGAGGATGGTATCCGATGCGCTGACTGAGAAGAGAAACACCTTCGGCGAAGAGATAGTAGCCGATGTGGGCGGTTCGCAGCGCGTGGCGCGGGTCGGCGTCGGGGAGACGGCGGGCTTCCTGAGCGAGGTGGAGGGCGACCTGGGCGGTCTCGAGTTCGGTGGCATCGGCGTGTTTTGCCAGATCGGCGACGCGAAGGTGATAGGTGTGGCGGGTCTCGTCTTCCATTCTGGCGAAGACCTGGCTGGGGTCCTCGCGGAGGATGGAATCGAACGCGATGAGGGGCTCGAGCACGGTACGCCATTCGTACTGGTTCAAGCGGCGCATGCTGTGCAGGATGGCGGAGAACGGCGATTGTTCGATAGGAGGGAGCGGACCTGCAGAGAAGGCTTCCTCTGCGCGATCGAGGATGAACTCAAGCTGCGCGAGCTTGAGGGCCTGCGGGAGAACGGTGATCTCTTCGAGCAGAAGGGCATCGCGTTGCTGGGCTTGCTGGACGTAAATGGTGAGGGATTCGGGCGACCAGATGCCGCCGGCTGCGGAGAGATAGCCTTCGGCGAGATGGACTGCTCGCGGCAGCTCCCCGTCAGGCTCGACGCGGACATGCGGAAGAGAGGCGAAGGTGGTCGTGGTGTCGGGCCCCACGATGAGCGCCGATTCCAGCATGCGTGTGCTTTCAAGGAGTTCGAGCTCAGGTGTGAGTTCCTGAAGGTCTGCGGTCTTGCGGCTGGTGCGCAGTATGTGGGAGAGCCGGTATTTCAGCCGAGTCAGGCGGGCGGAGAATCCCCCTGCGCGGCTGTCGTGCGGCACCATCTCCCATCGGCGGCTGAGCGCGACGGCACGCTCCCTCAAGGCATCGTCTGAGACGTTCGGCTTCTCAGGCAGTCCGGCGGTGGGCAATTCGGGAGCCGGAGCGGTCGGGTGTAGAGCGTGTTCTGATGCGATCGGATTCTCTGAATCGGAAAACGGTGCCATGTCGCCTTTCTCATTCCGGTTCGTCCGCCAGCGCGGAGGAATGACAATGCTATCGAGTGTTGTTGGTGCTGGTCTGATACTGGTCAATGAGATGCGATAGCGAAACTACCTGTAGCTTGCCGCCTGCATCTCAAACATGCTCGCGTAGAGTCCGCCATGGGCCATCAACTCCTTGTGATTGCCCTCTTCGATCAAGCGTCCCCCGGAGAGGACGACGATGCGATCGGCCATGCGTACGGTGGAGAAGCGGTGTGAGATCAACAGAGCCATCTTACCTTCGGTCAACTCGGCAAATCGCTCGAAGACTTCAAGTTCGCTGCGAGCGTCGAGGGCGGCGGTGGGTTCGTCGAGGATGAGCAGTTGCGCGTCGCGAAGATAGGCGCGAGCGAGAGCCATTTTTTGCCACTCCCCGCCGGAGAGCTCGACTCCGCCTTCGAAGCGCCGGCCAAGCATTTGATCATAGCCGCCGGCGAGTTTCTCGACTACAGTATCGGCGAGACTTTTATGCGCTGCCAGTTCGATGTCGCTCTGCTGGTGGGGCTGGTCGACACGTCCGACGGCGATGTTTTCCCGGGCGGTCATCTCAAAGCGCATGAAGTCCTGGAAGATGACGCCGATCTGGCGGTGAAGATCTTCAAGCGAATACTCGCGCAGGTCGATGCCGTCCAGCAGGATCTGGCCTTCGGTGGGATCGTAGAGGCGGGTGATGAGTTTCACGACGGTTGTCTTGCCCTGGCCGTTTTCGCCGATAAGTGCGATTCTTTCGCCGGGGGAGAGGGTGAGATTGAAGTTTCTCAGCACCGTCCGCTCTGTACCGGGATAGGTGAAGGAGACGTTGCGGAACTCGAAGCCGCGCTGGATCGACTTGGGAGCGGGCAGGCCGTTAGGATTGGAGTTGACCGTCGGTTTCATGTCGAAGAACGCGATCAGGTCGGTGAGGAAGAGTGCCTGATCGGCGATGCCGGAGGCGGTGGAGAAGACCTGCTGGAGGTTCGAGCTTGCCTGCTGAATGGATGCCGTCAAAAAGCCAAACTGTGCAATGTCGTAGGAGCCGTGAAGCGTTCGCCAAATCACATAGACATAGGCGCCGTAGTAGCCGAGAGTTCCAATAATGCCTAACAGGCCGCCGACGATGAGCTTCGACCGGGAGAGGGTGACGTCTTCGATGTAGATCTGGTCGGCTAACGCTTTAAATCGGCTGGTGAAAAATTGATTCAGACCGAAGAGTTTGACTTCTTTCGCGCCTTCGCGGCTTCCGGCTACCTGCCGCAGGTAGTCCATCTGCCGTTTGGCGGGAGTCTGGCGGAAGTTCTTCGCGTAACCCAGAAAGGCGTAGTGGGTTTCGCCGAGGAAGGATGGAAGAACGCCGAGCGCAAGTAACAGCAGCAGCCAAGGGGAGGCCCAGGCAAGCGCCACCGAAAAGGTGAGCGTGGTGATGATCTGCTGGACGAGCCGGCCCATCTGCTGGATCATGGCGAGGCGGTCAGTGGCCTGGACGCGCGCTCGCTCGAGGCGATCGTAGAAGACAGGATCTTCGTAGGTCGTAAGATCGAGCCGCGCAGCCTGCTCCATAACGCGAACACTGACGTGCTGGGTATAGCGGTTGGCGAGCAGCGAGTCCGAGTAGTCGATCGCTCGCGTGATCAGCCCGAGAAAGACATTCAGGCCGACTTCTGTTGCGACCAGAGTCCAGAAATTGGAGGGGAGATGGGTGCCGCGTAGGACGCTCGCGATATCGCCGAGGATCAGGGCCGCGACTTTAGCTATGCCGATGGGAAGGACGGCGACGATGACGCGCAGTCCCAGGCCCCAGGACACGACCGCACGGCCTGACTCCCACAGGATGCGGAGCACGGGAGGCATATTTTTGAGGGCGCGCACCCGGTCGCGCCACGGACTCTCAGCATCTACACGGTCTTTCAAGTTGCTCCTGGATGAGGCGTTATGAAGAGGGTAAGGAGGACTTAACCGAGTCCTGCAGCAATAGATGCGCCGATTCAGCTTTGTGTTGGATTAGCGGCTTCGGAGTTGAATTTTATGAAGCGATTGTGACTTGTTGCCCAGAGCTTATAGTTTACCGGAGTTCTACCGGCGACGGTCTTCAGCAACGCGCAACAGAAGAATTCGAACGGAATCCCGACATCTCAGAATCCGGCAAAGATGTCGCTGAAGTTCAGGAATTATGGTTTCAGATCTGAGCTGCGGCGGGGCTCATCGGAGGAAGGGAAGAAACAGAAGTGGGGTGAGGAGGGTGAAATCGGCGGCGACGCGGAGGGTAAGCGGAGTCAGGCGGCGGCGGTTCCGATCGAGGGCAAACAGGCCGAGGGCGCTGAGGGAGGCGGCGAAAGCGAGCGGCCACAGAGCGACGTGTGTAGCCTTGCTGATGGCGGTGAGGGCGAAGCCAACTAAGGCGATGCTGACGGCAAGTGTGCGGAGGTGGCGTGTACTCAGGCGGGTGGTCCAGTGGGCGGCGGTGTGGGGTTGAGGGTGCTCCCAGGCATAGATGCTGAGGCAGTTGAGGGTACATACGGCGGCGAAGAGCAAAGCGTAGGGGAGGAGAGTGAGGCGGAGATCGGGCCTGCGTGCGATGGTCGGGATGAAGACGGCGGCGGGGAAGAAGATGCCGACGGCGAGTTCCTTCGGAAGGCGGCGGTTGGCGGAGGTGAAGGGGAGGGCGCGTGCGTGGATGAGGAGGAACCAGCCGGAGAGGAGCGCGGCGAGGATGGCATCGAGGCGGAGGGCTTCGGGGAAGAGATGCGGCAGGAGAATGGCGAGGGCAATGGAAGAGGCGAGGATTGCGGTGAGGAATGTGGTGGCGTGGCGATGGTGGAAGAGATGACGGGCTTCGAGGTCGTCGGTGTGGAGAGGATTGGAGAAGAGATGGCGGGAGTCGAGAATGCGGTCGGCGGCGTAGAGCATCCAGACGGCTAGGAACATGCTAATGAGCGTGGATGCGGGAACGAAGACGTGGGCACTGCGAGCTACGAACCAGGTCCAGAGAGTGGCTACCGAAGAGGCATCGAGCGAGAGAAGGTGCCAGAGGTGGAGGGCATTCGTGAGGCGACTACCGGTGGGCGGATCAGGAAATCGAGTTGCTGTGGCTGTGGGTTTCATCGAGTGCAGGTCTGCTGGTTGCAGCGGTTCGGGCATTTCTCCTCCTTTCCTGTGGATGGCTCTGGGTCGCGCGGGACACGAACGATCCACTCTTTCCGGTGAGAACGGTGAAGGATGGGCCATCCGGGTTTCTAATCCTGCTTGATTTTGATTAGGTCGTGGCCTTAATGGCCGTTTGGCCCGGAGTGGCGGACCAGAGGCTGGGGTCTATGTCGGGGAAGATGGCGTCGCGGCGTTCGATTTCGGTTAGGCGGGATTGCTGCTCGGGTGTCATGGTGCTGGTGGATTCGAAGGTCTGCCAGATGGATTTCAGTTCGTTGAACTGGTCGTTGTGGGTGAGGAAGCGGATCTCGGCATAGTCGCGGGCAGCACCGGTGGTGATGAGGAACTGCCAGTCGGAGGATTCGAGGAGCATGAGTTCGCGGCAGAGCTGCTGGACGATGCGTTTGCCCTGGGGGGAGTCGAGCCAGCGGCCGGAGGTGCAGACGTCGCGGGTGTAGAGTTCGGCGGGGTAGATGTGGGTGTAGGTCCAACTGGTTTCGGGATTGAGCCAGACCTGACTGGAACCCCCTGCACCCCAGGAACCTTCGTGCATGGAGAGGGAGCCGGCGCGAGGATAACGATCGAGGTATTCGGCGGAGGTGATGAGCTGGATGCCCGATTGGTGCTTGTGGAGGATGCGGGCGACGGCTTCGAGCCACTGGGGACCCTCGAACCACCAGTGGCCGAAGAGCTCGGCGTCGAAGGGGCAGCACAGGACGGGCGGGATGGTGTCGTGAAGGCCGGGGTTGAGGGTTTCGTAGACGAGCTGGACGAAGTGGGCGGCATGGGATTGGACGCGCTCAGCGGCGAGATTGGGGTAGTAGGGCTGCTTGCCGTCTATGGCGCCTTTGGAGTCCGTGACGCGCCAGTAGCGATGACCGCCGGGCCAACGCTTTTTGTGGAAATCGAGATAAAACCCGTCGCCGGGGTAGCCGGTTTCGCTAGACCAGACCTGAATCCCGGTGCGTGGGTCGCGGGGGAAGACGGTGACGGGCTGTTGTTCGGTTTGGAATCCGGGATTGGGACTGGCTACGTAATAGGGCTGATAGAGCGATCGATGGGCCTGGTGATTCATCGCTTCGGTTTGGGCGCTGGAGGGAAGGCGGGAGGGTGAGATGCTGTGAGAGGCTGCTGGAGAGTGGCGGGACTCTTCGATCAGATGGGTGTCGACATAGAAGAACTCGAGGTTAGATTCAGCGAAGATGCGATCGATGCCGATACGGTGAAAGCCGGGCGGGGTTGGGGAGTTGTCCGCATTGGCTACGGGATAGTCCCAGTAACCGGCTGGACGGTAGCCGCATTCGGGAGCCCAGATGCCCCGGGGAGCTTTGCCGAAGTGGCGCATGTGGGTTTCGACGGCGGTGCAGACCTGGGCGCGGACGCTCTCGTCAGTGCCCAGGAGCGGCAGGTAACTGTGGGTGGCGGCGGTGGTGATGACGTCGATGAGGCCGATGTCGTTGAAGTGGCGGAAGGCTTGAACGAGATTGCGATCAAAATGACGGAAGTCTTCGAGGGCCTGGGCGAAGAAGCGGTGCCAGACGCGGGCGATCTCGGCGAAGTGATGTTCGCCGCACTGGATGAAGAAGGCCTCGTCTTCGCGGGCGGCGACGATCTTGCGGGTGAGGAAGTTGGGGAACTCGGCGACGAAGACAGGATGGGCGAGCTGCTCGAGCAGGGTGGGGGAGAGGTTGATATTGCAATGGAAGCGGATGTGGTCGCGCTCGAGATTTTTAAGTACGCGCAGAAGTGGGAGGTAGGTTTCTGCTGCAGCTTCGTGGAGCCATTCGATTCCGTGGGGCCAGGTGCCGTGGTTGACGACGTAGGGCAGATGCGCGTTCAGGGTGAAGGTGAGAAAGCCCGTTGGGTGCGACTCTGGATTGGGCGATGCCGTCGTCAAGGCGATTTTCCTCAAGAAACTAGATTAGGCAGCATCGTGCGGAACGGCCTTGCTGCGGCTGAATCTACACCTGTGGTTTTGGGTGCATGTTCGGATTGGTGTTGCCAGCGGGCTGGAGTTGACGGTCCGCCATTGGTGATTCGATGCAGATTTTCGACTTTTCGACTTATCGTGGCTGCTCGTTTGCCGGTCGCGATTGCAGGTTCGGATTGCCGGTGGTGCTTCCGTTTTCCCGGGCCGGGACTCTGAGCGAGAGGGCGTTGGTGAGGCGGAAGCGAATAAGGGTCTCGGAGGGAATCTGGACCTGTTCCCCGCGGGTGATGGTGTTGGCTCCCGCGCCTACGCCGCCTCCGGCTGCGGCTCCGATGGCTGCCCCGCGGCCTCCGCCGAAGATGCCGCCGAGGATAGCGCCGACAGCTGCTCCGCCACCGACTTTTTCGGCGGTGTTCTTGCCGCGGCCTTTACCCTGGACGCTGTAGGGTTCGGTAGTGACGGCCAGACGTTCGTCGCGGCGGTCGATCCTTGTCAGTTCGACGGTTAGGAGAGAGTTGCCCTTGTAGTGGGCAGCCTCCTGGACGGCGGAGACGCGGCCGGTGACAGGCGTGCCCTGTCGGATGGCAACGAGGCCATCGATGTAGACGTCGGTGGCGACGGTGCCGGTGAACGTGTCGCCCTGCTGGGTGGAGGCGCTGTCGAGGGTTTGCGTGATGCGGATGGGAATGGTGGTGTCCGGCGGTATGGTGATGTTACGGAGTGCCGGTGGCGGCGGTGTCTGGGCCGGTGGGGGCAGTGGAGAAGCGGAGGCTACCTGCGCGGGGGGTGGCGCCGGTTCGGTTGGCTGCATGCGTGCGGCGGTTTGGTGGACGACGGGTGCGGGCTGCCGTTTCGCAGCAGCAGGTATCTTTTTTCGTGCGACCGGGCTTCGTGCGACCGGAGCGGGTGGAGGAGCTATGACGGCTGCCGAGGCGGGTTGGATAGCTGGTGGCGTCTGGACGATGAGGTTATTGACAACGGTCTTGATACCGGCGATTTGGGCGGCATCGGCGGCTGCCTGAGAGCGGGCGGCATTGGTGGCGACGTTGCCGTCGAGAGTGGCGATGCCGTTCTGAACGGAGGAGTTGATGGAGCCGTTCCCGAGAGAGCCGTCCGCGGCGATGCGGCTTTGTACGGCTGCAGTAAGGCTGACATCGTCGACAGGTGTCGCGGGGGGAGCGCTCTTGCATCCGCTGAAGCTGAGGGGCAGTGCCAGTAGTGCGGCGGCCAGAAGGTTGCGCGGGATGGAGAGAGTGTGACGGACTTGCATGGGACCTCTTTCGTGCAGCGAGCAGCTTGCGCTTGCAACACTCTAACTCACCGGAGTGCTATCCGATTCGGAGCTCTTGCTGAAGGGCTCAGGCTGGAGGTGCTCCCGAGCGAGGTTGCTCTCAGTAGGACGGAAGAGGTGAGGGAAGGTGGTGCGGCGCGTTGAGAACGCGGGAGATGAGGGCGCGGCGCGCAACCTAATTTCAGGCCAGGGCATCCACTTAGGAGAGAGATTGCTTCATCGCGAACGTATCAGGAGTATTCTGTAGCCGTTCCATCGCCTACACGGAGTCACTGAATTTAGAAGTTGCTATCACCAGCGGGAGAGCATTCCCCACCCTAAGCACGACAGGAGAAAGAGCATGTCCGATCAAGACAACGAAAGTGGGATTAGTGGATTTGGATGGTTTTTGGCGGGTTTGGGCTTTGGCGCTTTGGTCGGAGTTCTCTATGCTCCGAAGGCAGGCAAAGAGACCCGGGAGGACCTGGTATCGGGCGCCCTGGATGCGCGGGATCGCGCGGCGGTGCTGGCCCAGCAGGCCCAGGATAAAGCTGCGGATCTGGCCGCTCAAGGCAAGCAGCAGGTGGGAGAGTATGTCGATCGCGGCAAGGAGTATTACGACAAAGGACGGACGCAGTGGTCGCAGTACGTCGATAAGGGCAAAGGCCTTGTGCAGGAGCAGCATAATAAAGCCACGGCCGCCATCGACGCGGGCAAGGATGCGTACGCCAGCACGACGCACGAGTCCCACTCGCCGAACTCGTAGACTGATTTAAGAAGCGGGGTCCGGTCATCCTTTGATGGTGGCCGGGCCTTATCCCTGTTAGCTCATGATTTTGAGAGAATACGAGAGACGGTATGGCGATGGGAATTGTGATGGCAGGGATGTGGATGCAAGACCCGGACTCACTTTCGTCGGGAAACTCTAAGACGCTGATGGTCTTTGTGGCTCTAGTCGCCATCGCGATGGTGGCTCAGGCAGTGGCGCTGATCATTATGGCCATTGGCGCGTCGAAGGCGAGAAAGCGGGGGTTGGCGATTCTCGAAGAAACTCGCGGGAAGGCCATGCCGCTGATCCATGACACGCACGAGATGATTCGCGATTTAACCCCGAAGTTGAAGGTAATTTCGGAGAACCTGGTCGAGACGACTCATATGGTTCGGGGCAAGGCGCAGGAGTTCGATGTTACGGCGGGCGACATCAATACGAAGACGCGGGCGCAGGTGGCGCGGGTGAATGGAATTGTGACGTCCGTGCTAAACAGCACAACCGAGATTACCGAGACAATTCAGCGCGGAATCAAAGTTCCGCTGCGCGAGGTTTCTGGCGTGGTGAATGGGGTGAAAGCTGGGCTGGATGTCCTGGTTGGACGCGCGAGGGGATTTGGCAGCTATAACGCGAAGACTGGCCGCCGACCCGATGATCCGGGCTGGTAATCCAAGGATAAGCGGTTTTGTTTGCTACAAAATCCAGCCACCCCCGACTACGTCGTCATCGTGATAGAAAACGGCGGACTGGCCGGGGGTAATGGCACGTTGGGGCTGGTCGAAGAGGGCGTGGATGCGGTCGGGACCGGCGGGGCTCAGGGTGGCCATGGCCGGGATGTGGCGGTGGCGGACCTTGATGCTGACGCGGGTGGGATGGGTAAGCTCGGGGATCGAGATCCAGTTGAGGCGATTGGCGTGGAGGTCGCGGGAGAAAAGATCTTCATTGGAGCCGACAGTGACTTGGTGCGAGTCGGGGTGGATCGCTAAGACATAGAGCGGACTGGGGCTGGTGAGGCCGAGGCCCTTGCGCTGGCCTACGGTGAAGCTCTGGATACCCTGGTGGCGGCCGATGACCTGGCCGGTTGCGGTGACGAGTTCGCCGGCGGTATCGGGGAGGGCTTCGTCCTGCTCGTCGAGATAGGCCTTGAGGAAGGTGCTGTAGTCGCCTCCGGGGATGAAGCAGATCTCCTGGGAGTCGGATTTGGCGGCGACGGCGAGACCGGCCTCGGAGGCCATGACGCGGACGGCGGGCTTTTCCATATCGCCCAAGGGGAAGAGGGTGCGGCTGAGTTGTTCTTGCGTGAGGCCGAAGAGGAAGTAGGTCTGGTCTTTCGATTTGTCGGCGGGGCGGGAGAGGATCCAGCGCTGGCGGTCTTCGTCGAAGCGGTTGCGGGCGTAGTGGCCGGTGGCGATGCGGTCAGCGCCGATCTGGCGGGCGGTGAGCAGGAGCTGGTCGAACTTGAGGTGGTTGTTGCAAAGTGTGCAGGGGATGGGGGTGCGGCCGGCTAAGTACTCGGATACGAAGGGCTTGACGACGTCGGCTTCGAAGCGGGCTTCCTGGTTGACGAGGTAGTAAGGGATGCCGAGCTGCTCGGCTACGTGGCGCGCGTCGTAGACGTCGTCGATGGAGCAGCAGCGGCCCTGGACGGCTTCGGGCATGCCAGAATGGCCGGCAAGGCGGCGCTGGTTCCAGAGCTGGAGGGTGAGGCCGACGAGGGTGTGGCCCTGAGAGCGCAGGAGGGCGGCGACGGCGGAGGAGTCGACTCCTCCGGACATGGCGACGGCGATGGTTTCAGGCTCGGGGAGCATGGCTCTTTTATCTATTTTCGCAGATTTGCGGTGCAGTTTTTTTTGCGCATGGTGGGATGTGGTTTTTGCTGGGTTTTTTCGAAAAAACGGAGTGCAGAACGTGGTTTTTTGCATGGTGAATGTGGTGCAGTTGTGCTGATTCGTGTGGCTGGGAGTGCAGGTTTTTCGGCGAAGAAAAATACGCCACATCTTCGAGATTTATTTTTGAGTTATTTCATGCCAGCATCAGAGGGAGAAGCAGGATATTCAAAGTCGAGACTTTCAGACGTTCCTTAATGCGGGTTTGCTGTTGGTGTAGAGGGGGGCAACCGCAGATTCCCTTCGGGAACGACAAACAAAGAGCACGGCAGATTTTACGTCAACTGCTACTTTGCTCTAGCTGGAGAGGATGCGGAAGGGCAGGGTGGCGTTGTCTTCGGCAAGGGTGGCGGTCTGGTCGGGGTTGGCAGGGTTGTAGCGGATGGTGATGGCGGGGGCGCCTTTGGATTTGGTTTCGGCCTCATGGTGGGTGAGGGCTACACTGCGGACGTAGCCGCCGAAGTATTCGCCGTGGAGCTTGAAGTGGAAGCCGGCTTCGATTTGGTATGGAGTGCCTGTTGTGGCTTGATCTTTGTCGGCGGTGAGGACGGCCCAGTGATTGATTTCGGCCTGGGTAGTGGGCCATTGCGCGGCCTGGGCCAGCTTCTGGTCGCGCTTGCGATTGCGCTGCCAGCGGATGACGGCGTCGATGGGGAAGACGGCCATGATTGTCGATTCTAATACGAAAAACTAACGACCTGACCGCAGATTTGCGCGGATGAGGCGGATTAAGAATAGGCAAAAGCGAAGAGCAAGGGCGGAAGACAGGGACCCTTCCCCTTCGCTGCGTTCGAGGGTCAAACTCGAGGGTCAAGGAGGACGGCGAACAACAGGCAACGACTTCTGGGAGATTGGTACCGGGTTTTCCTCTTGGCTGCGGCACTAAACTAGAGAGATGGCCGCTGAATTCACCCATCTCCACCTTCATACCGATTACTCTCTGCTGGACGGCGCCTGCGATGTGGACAAGCTCGCGGGGCACCTGGGCAAGATTGGCCAGACGGCTGCCGCGATGACCGACCACGGCAATATCTACGGGGCGGTGCATTTCTTCGACGCGATGCACCAGAAAGGATTGAAGCCGATTCTTGGGTGCGAGCTGTATCTGTCGGAGGCGGCGAACCACCGGGAGATGAGCGGCGGGTATAAGCACTTTCTGGTGCTGGCGGAGAATGAGGCTGGGTACAGGAACCTGGTACGGCTGACGAGCGAGGCGGCGCTCAACGGGTTCTATCGCAAGCCGCGGGTGTCGAAGGAGTTTCTGGCGAAGCATACGGAGGGGCTGATTGGGTTTTCGGGGTGCCTGGCGGGCGAGGTGAACCAGCACCTGATGGCGGGCAAGTACGAGGAGGCGAAGCGGGCCGCGGGGGAGTTCGAGGGGATGTTCGGGAAGGGGAATTTTTTCCTGGAGATTCAGGACCATGGTCTCGAGCCGGATAAGGGCGTGTGCGAGGCGCTGTTTAAGATGGAGCGCGAGCTTGGGATTCCGCTGATTGCGACCAATGACAGCCACTATGTGGGCGCGGACGACTCGCGGGCGCATGAGATTTTGCTGTGCGTGCAGACGGCGGGCAGCATGAACGACCCGAAGCGGTTCAAGTTCGACACGCAGGAGTTCTACATCAAGTCTGCCGAGGAGATGCTGCGCAAATTCTCGCAGACTCCCGAGGTGTGTACGCGGACGATGCAGTTTATCGACCGGTGCAACCTGAAGATGACGAAGGTGGACAATCCGTTTCCGGATTTTATTGTGCCGGAGGGGGAGACGCTGGAGAGCTACTTCGAGCAGGTGTGCCGCGAGGGGTTGCAGATGCGGCTGGAGACTGCGGTGGCGCATCTGCGGGAGCGCGGGCTGCTGAAGAAAACGATTCCTGAGTACCAGGCGCGGCTGGACCGGGAGCTTGGCATTATCAAACAGATGAAGTTTCCCGGCTACTTCATGATTACCTGGGACTTTATTCGTTATGCGCGGGAGCAGAAGATTCCGGTGGGGCCGGGGCGCGGTTCGGCGGCTGGATCGCTGGTGGCGTATGTGATGCAGATCACGGATATCGATCCGCTGCAGAATGAGCTGCTGTTCGAGCGGTTTCTGAATCCGGAGCGGATATCGATGCCGGATATCGATATCGACTTCTGCATGAACCGGCGCGGCGAGGTGATCGACTATGTGACGCGGAAGTATGGGCGCGACCAGGTGGCGCAGATCATCACGTTCAACACGATGGCGGCGAAGGCTGCAATCAAGGACGTCGGGCGGGCACTGGATATGCCGTATGGCGAGGCGGACCGGATCGCGAAGATGATTCCGCCGACGATCGGGATCACGATCGACCAGGCGCTGAAGGATTCGCCTGCGCTTTCGGGGGCGTACGAGAGTGATCCCAAGGTGAAGGAGGTGATTGACGCGGCGTTGCGGCTGGAGGGGCTGGTGAGGGGCGCGGGAGTCCATGCGGCGGGCGTGGTGATTGCGCCGAAGCCGCTGACGGAGCTGGTGCCGGTGACGCGCGCGAAGAACGACGATATCGTGACCGCGTACGACATGAAGGCGATTGAGAAGATGGGGCTTCTCAAGATGGACTTCCTGGGGTTGACGACGCTGACGGTGATCGACGATGCGTTGAAGCTGATCCAGCAGACGACCGGGAAAGATGTCGATATGGCGATGGTGCCGCTCGACGATGTGACGACGTATGAGCAGGTGTTCCATCGGGCGCTGACTTCGGGGGTGTTTCAGTTCGAGTCGGGCGGAATGCGGGACGTGCTGCGGCGGTATAAGCCGAATACAGTAGAGGACCTGACGGCGCTGAATGCGCTCTATCGTCCGGGGCCGATTCAGGGCGGGATGATCGATGAATTTATTGAACGCAAGTGGGGACGGCGGGCGGTCGCCTACGAGTTGCCGGAGCTGGAACCGATCCTGTCCGAGACGCTTGGCGTCATGCTCTACCAGGAACAGGTGATGCAGATCTCGAACCGCCTCGCCGGCTTCTCGCTGAGTCAGGCCGATATGCTGCGCCGCGCGATGGGTAAAAAAGATGTCGCTGAGATGGCCAAGCAGAAGATCAAGTTCATGGAGGGGGCCGCCGAAAACAAACACCCCAAAGCGATTGCCGGCAACATCTTCGATCTTATGGCGAAGTTCGCCGAGTATGGATTCAACAAGTCGCACTCGGCGGCGTATGCGCTGCTGGCGTATCACACGGCGTGGCTGAAGACGCACTATCCGGTGGAGTTTATGGCGGCGCTGCTGACGAGCGAAACGTCGAAGCCGGAGAACGTGGTGAAGTACATCTCCGAGTGCCGTGAGATGAGTATTGCGGTGGTGCCGCCGGATGTTCAGGTTTCACTTGCGAACTTTACGCCAATCGAGACTCCGAACGGGGGGGCCATCGGATTTGGGCTGGCGGCGATCAAGAATGTGGGGCATAACGCGATCGAGTCGATCATTACGGCTCGGGCGGGGTTGCAGGCGGCAGGGAAGCAGGGGTTTGCGAGCCTTTGGGAGTTCTGCGAGAAAGTCGATCTGCGGCTGCTGAATAAACGGGTGCTGGAGTCGCTGATCAAGGCGGGCGCGATGGATGCGCTGGGGGGACGGGCGCAGCTGATGGCCTCGCTGGACAAGGCGATGGAGCGGGCGCAGAAGTCGCAGCGGGATGAAGCGGCGGGACAGCATGGGCTGTTCGGGATCTTCGATGCGGATATCGCGGTCTGCGCGGGGAAGAGCCGCGAGGATGATTTGCTTAGCGTGGCCGAGTGGGATGAACATACGCGGCTGCAGCATGAGAAGGAGGTGCTGGGATTTTTTGTGTCCGGACATCCGATGGATAAGTATCGCGAGAAGCTGCGGAATATGAAGGTGGTGGATACGGCGGCGGCGTGCGAGATGAAGCCGGAGCCGCAGGCCTTTCGCCGTGGGCGCAATGAGGAGCCGCAGAATGAGATCTCGATTGCAGGGGTGATCACGGGGTTGAAGGTAGCGAAGTCGAAGCGGTCGGGAGAGATGTATGCGCAAGCTTCGCTTGAAGACACGGTGGGGAAGATCGAGCTGATTGCGTTTCCGCAGTCGTACGAGAAGCTGGCGGAGAAACTGAAGATCGATGTGCCGGTGGTGGTGCGGGGGGTGCTGCGGGGCGAGGAGGATTCTGCGCCGAAGCTGGCGGTGTCGAGCATTCAGGCGCTGGAGGATGTGAAGATCAAGCTGCCGGATTCGCTGCGGATCAAGGTGCCGCTGCACAATCCCGATGAGGCGCTGCTGGAGAAGCTGCATGCGATTCTGCTGGGTGCGCCGGGGAAGGGAAAGCTGCTGCTGGACCTGGAGGAGCCGGGGGAGTTCTGCGCGGTGCTGGAGCCGCATGACGTGATGGTGGCGGCGGACCGGTTGTTCATCGACCGGGTGGAGGAGCTGGTGGGGCTGGGTGGGGTTCGGGTGATGGATTAGGGCAGTTCGGTGCTGGTGTGGAAGAAGGCAACCGCAGATCCCCTACGGGAATGACAAACAAAGGGCTACTTTGCTCCAGGAGCAATTTCGGGCTGGTGTCCGGGACTCCGCCTCAAACGAACCTTATCCGAGAATCCGGACCCTTCGGCGTGCTCAGGGCAAGCTATGGGGCACCCAGATCTTCTGCTGCGTCCACGACTGCGGCTGGTGGGTGAGGTCCGATCAGGCGCGCAGTCTGCGGCGGAGGGTGAGGGAGAAGAGGCAGATGCCGGTGGCCATGAGGAGAAGGGTGGATGGTTCCGGCACGGAGGTGTCGACCGCTTCGTAGATGTATTCCTGAGAGCCGTTGACCCAGGCGAAGTCTCCGGAAGAGTTGAGGTCGAGTTGGTCTGCCGATCCGTACTGCATAAAGTTTAGGCTGAAGCCTGGACCGGTATAGAGGCCGGTGTAGACTCCGTTTGGATTACCGTTCGGGTTGAAGCCGCTGCCGAAGCCGATGTGACCGTTGTTGCAGGCGGATTTGAAGATGCTGTAGCCGGAGGGGAGCGAGCTGCAGGGGGTGCCGTTGTCGTAGTCGAGGGTGGGGGCGATGTCGGCATCAGTGACGGCGACGGCGGTGCCGTGGTCATAGGTGGTGTAGCAGGAGCCGCCCGGGGACCCGCAGAAGGCGCTGTCGTAGACGACGACTTGGCCGGAGGTGTCGATGCCATAGATGGAGTTGTAGTTGGCGTCACCGAGGTTGTAGAGGGCGTAGGTGTCGGCGTGGGCGGGCGTGGCGAGGCTGAGGATAACCAAGGCGAGTGAGGCGATGGCGCCGAAAGACGAGATTGCGGAGAGTTTCATGGCGATGGCACCCTTTAAAGAACTTGCTTGCTTGTGATGTAGAAGCTTTTGGTACGGCTCATTATCGTCTGCATGAGCGGCGGCGGCAAGCAGTTTCTATACAACATTCGGGCTATGCTATTTTTGCGCGGAGAAGACGTGGGTGCTGCGAATGGGAATGTGGCGTAAGTCCTTTGTGAGGGCGGGGTGGAGGGCTGGGGGAATCGGAGTTGTGGAGGTGATTACGGCTAGAGCGGATTTGCTGTTGGTGTGGAGGAAGACAACCGCAGATTCCCTTCGGGAATGACAAACAAAGGGCACGGCAGACAAACAAAGGGCATGGCTGACTCTGCGCCAACGGTTACTTTGCTCGTATGGAATGCTTCGCCTGGGCCTAGCGGGCTTTGGGACTGGAGAGTGTTTCTTCGTCTTCAGCCGGGGGAGCGGGCTCGTCGGGGACGATGCGCGGGGTTTCGTTGCGATGCTTGTCGTGCAGGCGGCCGAATGTGGTTTCGAGGAGGCGCTGCATCTTGGCGGCTGCTCCGGAGACGGCGGTTTGAATATCGGCGGCTTCGTTGCTGACGGTGACGGGAGGGTAGTGCCTGGGCCGGGCTTCGAGGATGCAGCGCTTGTCCTGCGGGCCGGATTTGTCGCCGTTTTCGTCGCTCAGGTGGACTTCGATGCGGGTGAGCTGGTCTTCGAAACGGCTGAGGATTCGGTGAAGCTCGGCTTCGATCAAGCCGGAGAGTTTTGCATGCATGAGAATGTTCTTGTCGCTGTTGATCTGGATCTGCATGAAGGCATTCTCCCGGAAGCAGAGGGTTGTGACGGTGCTTCCTTGCAGTTGGATGCGAGGGGGTGAGGGAGGGTGGTTCTTTGCGGCGTTTCCCGGGCTTCGGAAGCTGTGCAAGAACTGGAGGTTCGACCGTGGATAGGCGCGGATAAGACGGATTTTAGAACAAGCAAAGGCAACAGAAACGACGAAAGACAGGGATGTCCTTCCCCTTCGCTGCGCTCGAGGGTCAAGGATGACGACGTAAAACAAGATACGTGTATCCTTCACGGGCGTTCGGTGGTTTTAAGGCGGATTTGCTGTTGGCGTGGTGGAGGGCAAACCGCAGATTCCCTTCGGGAATGACAAACAAAGGGCACGGCAGACTTGCGCCAACGGCTACTTTGCTCTAGGGCGCCGGTTTGGGTTTTGGAGTGGCGGCGGCGGTGGCAGCGGGGGAAGCGACTACTCCGGTGGGGGACTGGGGGAGGACGGGCATGGTGACCGGGTTGGCGGCGGTGGGGTCGTCGCGGAGGCGGAGGAAGAAGCCGGTTTTGGGCGGGCGGGGCAGGGTGAGCGAAGCGCCGACGAAGCCTTCGGGGACGGTGACGGGATTGGTGAAGGCGGCGTCGGTGGAGATGGAGTCTACGAGGTAAAGGTCGGTGCCGTTGAGGTTGCAGGGCTGAGAGATGTCAAGGGGGCAGCGCAGGTTCGTGAGGGTGGGGAGGCGGACGAGGGTGGCGAGGGGGATCCAGTCGCCGGTGGTGCCGTCGGCGGAGACGGGACGCAGGCGCAGGGGGCCGAAGGCGGAGGTGCCGAAGGCTTTGCGGGGGTCGAGGGTGGCGAGCAGGGTGTGGGGGTTCTGCAGGACGAGGTTGCCGGCGGCTACGTTGAGCATGGTGTGGAGACTGTCGTCGGCGCTGGCGATCTCGATCTGGCCGGTGCGGGGGAAGGGCGCGGCGGATTTAAGCGAGAAGTTGAACTGCTCGTTGAGAGGGAGGTCGTTGTCATCGGCCAGATGGATGGGGGAGTTGCCGGCCTGCCCGATGTTTTTGCTGAGGAGAGTGACGGCTGGACGGGTGGGAGCGACGGTGACGGGAAGGGTGAGAGTGCGTCCGTCCTTGAGAGCGAGGCTAGCGGTGAGGCGCTCGCCGACGCGAAACCTGGGTGCCTGACTGTTGGGAGGCAGGGTGAAGCGGAGTTGGGTATCGGAGTTCGACGGCGCCGGCGTGGGGGTCGCGGTGTCCTGGTTGGCTGGAGTGCTGGGCGGGGCGGGGGTGAAGGTGAGATGGTTGATGGTCAGCTTCTGGACCTGATCGAGGCTGGAGCCGCTGAGGTCCGCTGTGGTGTCACCGGCGTGCAGTTCGAGGGCGTTGAGGCGCGCGGGTTCGGAGAAGGTCTGGGCGGCTACGGTGTCGGGCTGGGAGGCACCGTACTGCTTGATGGCGAGATGAAGGGAGCCGGGGTCGAGGGATTTGAGCGAGACGCTGACGTTGACGGTCTCGGGTTTGCCGGCGGGTTTCCATTTGGTCTCGACGAGCTTGCCGGCGGTGGTGTCGAGGGTGACGTCCTGAATGCAGGCGGTGCCGGTGGAACTGAGGGTAAGGCTGTTTTCGCGGCCCGCGATGAGCACGTCCTCTTCGGCCAGCTTCCAGTCTTTGCCGGGGGTGTCCTGCAACTGCAGGGTGGGGCCTTGGAAGGCGTCGAAGCCCCAGTAGCCGTTGATGGTTCCGGTGATGGGGCTGCCGGAAGGCGATTTGGACGAAAGGGTTACGACGGGCTTGGAGGTGGAGTTTGGATCGGGTGGGGGGGTGGTGTCGGGGTCAGAGGAGAGAGGCAGGGCTCTGCGGGTGGAGACGGGCGCGAGGACCAAGCCTCCCTGGAAGGGGTCGGGGGTGACGGGGATGTCGGTACCGGCGCCGGGGCCGTCGAGGTGAAGAACGAGATCGTGGGCGAAGGCGGTGGCGTAGACCAGGGGGGCGCCTTCGAGGGACAGGACGACCGTGGGCTTGAGGAGGCAGCTGACCAGTTTGGGGTCGGATGGGCGGAGGGGAGGAGGGACGGCGGCCTGGATGGCGGGAAGACCGATGACGATGACGGATTTGGGATTCTGGAAGGAGGGCGGGGTGTTGAGGCGGAGGTTGAGCGCGTCGCCGTCGGGGAAGGCGATGGCGGGAATGTACTGGTATTTTGCGGTGTGGAGTCCGCTGGTGATTCGGACCAGATCGACGACAGCTCCAACGTAGGCGCTGTAGTTGCCCGCGCCCATGAGGCCGGTATAGCTGGCCTGGTTGATGAAGTCGGAGTTGGGTCCATTGAGAGCGTCGGCGACGGTCTGGCCGTGGCCATCATCGAGGAGGGACTGGTTTCCGGCCTGGGTGAGGCAGGTGGACTGGGTGTCGATGGGACGCTTAAAGCAGTCTCCGTTGGGCTTGAGGTTGAGGGTGCGGGAGAGAGAGTCGGAGTGTTCGGCGAGGGCTTTCGCGTCGTCGGGAGGGACGCGGCGGATGGCGGCGAGGTAGGTTTCGATGCGCGCCTGCTCGAAGCCGGACTCGATGAGGTCCTGGGAGGCGCGGACGAAGACGCCGGGACGGCCGCGGACGGCGGAGCGGAGCGTGCTGAAGTCGCCGCCGGTCTCGGGGGCGAGAAAGAGCAGGACCTGCTGGGCTTCGGCGGGTACGGTGATGGTGACGCCTTCGGCCCGGACTTTCTTGTTCCAGGTCTGGATCTCGGTGAACCAGTTTTCGGGCGGCGGGTTGGTGGTACCGCGCAGGAAGGCGGCGATGAGGAGGTAGTGAACCGATTGGGTGGGAGGGAGGTCGGCGTGGAGCCAGATCTTGTCGCCGGGCTGGAGATTGGGCACCTCGGCGATGGGCAGGGTTTTGCCCTGGCGGGTGACGTGGACATCGACCTTCGGCCCTGCGAGGTCGAAGCGGGCGGGGTCGGCGGCGTGGAGAACCGTGCAGGCAAAGAGGGCAGCGAATGTTGCAGCGATGCGGGACTGGCGGGAGACTTGGGCCATGATCTTATTTTAGACGGTAGGAGGGTAATTATCGGAGGGAAGGGAGACTGTGGGCAAGATGTTACTGGTTGGTTATCGCCGGGGAGGGTGTTGGCCGGAGACTCTTTCTGCCCTTCTTATTGGCGCGGGCTGAAGCCACGGCCCCTTCAAAGCAAGGAGGTAATCAGAGCTTCCGTAACGCGGATTTTCACCGACGAGAGGAATCTAAGAACAGGCAAAGCAAGAGCAAGGACGAAAGACAGGGATACTTCGCTGCGCTCAAGGATGACGGCGAAGAGCCGCTGCGTTCCGGATGACTGCGAAGAACAAACAACAGCAAAAACGCTCTCACGCCAGTTTTGAAACAGGGTCTTAGAGCGGATTTGCAGTTGGTGTAGAGGGGGCAACCGCAGATTCCCTTCGGGAATGACAAACAAAGGGCACGGCAGACTTTCACGCCAACTGCTACTTTGCTCTATAAACCCGAGGTTGCAGGCTTGGGCTGCCGATGTGGCGGTTTATGGCTGGTTGCGGACGCGGGGGGAGACGTGGTCGCCGGCGACGACGCCGTCGCGGATGGTGATGATGCGGTGGGCGTATTCGGCGATGTCGGGCTCGTGGGTGACGAGGACGATGGTGTTGCCGTTGGCGTGGAGGTCGTCGAAGAGGGCCATGATCTCGTCGCCGGTTTTGGAATCGAGGTTTCCGGTGGGCTCGTCGGCGAGGATGATGGAGGGTTTGTTGACCAGGGCGCGGGCGATGGCGACGCGCTGGCGCTGGCCCCCGGAGAGTTCGTTGGGCTTGTGCATCATGCGGGTGCCGAGCCCGACGGATTCGAGGACATCTTTGGCGCGCTGGGTGCGCTCGGCGGTGGGAGTGCCGTTGTAGATGAGGGGGAGCTCGACGTTGTGGAGCGAAGTGGCGCGGGCGAGGAGGTTGAAGGTCTGAAAGACGAAGCCGATCTCCTTGTTGCGGATGCGGGCGAGCTCGTCGTCGTTGAGCTCGGAGACGTCGTGGCCGTTGAGCCAGTAGCGGCCCTGGGTGGGCGAGTCGAGGCAACCGATGAGGTTCATCAGCGTGGATTTGCCAGAACCGGAGGGTCCCATGATGGCGACGTATTCGTTATGGCGGATGCGGCAGTTGACGCCGCGCAGCGCGTTGACCTGCTGGTCGCCCATCTCGTAGGTCTTCCAGAGATTGTCGGTGACGATGACGTCGCCGGGATTGGGTCCGGAGGCGTTGCTCGTGTTGATGGAGGATTCGACTGCGGTTTCGATGGCCATCCGGTTCTCCACTTGAGTGCTCGTTCAGAATAGTACGTTTGGGCTGGCGGGATGGTTCCTGTTTTCGATGAAGGTTCGGCAAAACGAAAAACTTACCACGGATTTACACCGATGTGACGGATCCATGAACAGGCAAAGGCAAGAACAACGGCGAAGGACAGGGATCCTTCCTCTTCGTTGCGCTCGAGGGTCAAAGATGACGACGAAGAACTAACAACGGCAACGGCGAAAGACAGGGATCCTTCACGGGGGCCTTCGGCTAGAGCGGGTTTGCTGTTGATGTAGAGGGCCAACCGCAGATTCCCTTCGGGAATGACAAACAAAGGGCACGGCAGGCTCTACGCCAACTGCTACTTTGCTCTCTTGCCCCGTGTCAAGGATGACGAAGAACAACAACAGCAAAACGAAGAACAAACAACAGCAAAACTATGATTCGACCGGTCTTTTGCGACAGGTTATCAGGTTAGGATTTGACGTCGGGTGAGACTTCCGGGGTGTTGTCCGGTTTGACGATCGTGCCGCTCTTGAGTGCTCGCAGGACGCGATATCGCCCGGTGACGATTTCGTCGCCTGCCTTGAGGCCGCCGAGGACTTCGATGTCGGTGGCTCCGGTGATGCCGGTGGTGACGGGAACGAAGATGGCGCGGAGCTTCTTGTGGTCTTGCTTGAGGAGGTAGACGCCCTGGACGACCTGGGATTTGCGTGCGGAGGTTTCGGACACGGGGGTCGCGGCGGGCTTGCCGGAGTTGGCGGCGAGTTGCTTTTCGGCTTCGGGGTCGCGCTGGACGAGGGCCTGGATGGGGATGGTGAGGGCGTTCGGTTTGTGCGCCGTGGTGATCTTGGCGGTGGCGGAGAGGCCGGGGCGGAGTTCGTCGGACGGGTGATCGAGGGTGACGATGACTTTGAAGTCTTTGGCTTCTTCGGTGCCGGTGGTGCTCTGGCTGGTGGCGATGCCGGTGGTGCGAAGCAGGGCCTGGTCGCCGACTTCGGTGACGTGGCCTTTGAAGACGCGGCCGGGGAGGGCATCGACGGTGACGTCGACGGGCTGGTTCATGGTGATGTTGACGATGTCGGTCTCGTCGACTTTGACCTCGGCGGTGATGACGGACATGTCGGCGAGGGTCATGAGGGTGGAGCCTTCGGCGTTCTGGATGCCGACGACGACGGTTTCTCCTTCGCGGACGGGGACGTTGGTGACGAGGGCGTCGAAGGGGGCTCGGCTCTGGGTGAGGCCGAGATTGTAGTCGTTGCCGCGAAGGGTGGCGACGGCCTGGTCGACGTGGGCGCGTTGAGATGCGGTCTGGGCCTGGGACTGGGCGAGGGCGGCCTGGCGCTGGGCGAGGGTGGCGACGGACATATCGTAGGCGGCCTGTTTGGCGTCGAAGTCCTGCCTGGCGATCAGCTTGTCTTGATAGAGGGCCTGGGCGCGGCCATAGTCGAGCTTCTTCTGCTCGAGGTCGGCCTTGGCCTGCGCGATGTTGGCCTCGGCGGTTTTTTCGGCAGCGATGTCGCTGTTGACATCGGTGCGGGAGGAGGCGATGGTGGCCTGCTGTGCCTGGACGGCGGAGGCGGGCTGCTCGCTTTCAACGGTGGCGACGAGCTGACCGGCTTTGACGTGGTCCCCCTCTTTGACATAGAGATGGGTGATGCGTCCGAAGGAGGTGGCTCCGACGTTGACGTAGGTCTTCGGCTTGATCTGGCCGGTGCCGCTGACCATCGCGACGAGATCCTGACGGACGGCGTTGCCGGTTGCGACCTTGGTAACGTTGGCCTGCCCATGAAGGATGGTTCCCACGACAATGCCGCCGAGGACCAGGACGGCAACGACGATCAAGACGATTTTTTTTACGCTCATTGCTGCTTTCTTTCCTTGCACCGGTGGGAGGCCAGAGGTGTTTTGAGGAGCGTTGCTGCCTGACTATTGGATGACTGCGTGGTGATACGGTGACGAAAGGGAATCAGTTCCGTCAATTCTTCGTCTTCCTCTTCTTCCTCTTCAAGGCTGAATCGACTTCTTCCTGCGAAGATCGAGTGAATGACGCTGGCTTGCCGGATGTGTTGCTGTTCTGGATACGCACGATGATAGCAGGGAGCGACCCCCTACGTTGCTCTTGTAACAGGGAAATAACCGCTCTACAATACAGATTGTGTAACAGGAGCACCACCTTTCCTATGACAACCTCGCGGCGTTTTCTATCAGGCACAGCGTTTCTCTTCTTTGTGATGATGGGAGGTCATCTTCTGGCGGCGCAGGACACTTCGGCCGATCGCCACCAAACCGATGGCGTAACGCGCGGTCCTGACGTGGTGGAGAAGCCTGATCCGTTGCAGCGGCCGCTGACGGACAAGGAAAAAATTGCCCAGCGAAAGGCGCTTCGGCAGGAGTTGAAGGGCGAGTACAAGAAGTGGGTCGATGAGGATGTTCGCTGGATTATCACCGACCAGGAGCTGGCGGCGTTCAAGAGCCTGAGCAACGACGAGGAGCGCGATCAGTTTATCGAGAACTTCTGGCTGCGCCGCAACCCGAACCCCGACTCTCCGGAGAATGAGTACCGCGAAGAGCACTACGCGCGCATCGCTTACGCCAATGAGCACTTCGCCGCAGGCAAGCCGGGTTGGAGAACGGATCGCGGCCACATCTATATTGCGTACGGCAAGCCAGACAGTATCGATTCGCATCCGAGCGGCGGCAGCTATGAGAGGCCGATCGAAGAGGGCGGCGGGGAGACTTCGACGTTTCCGTTCGAGGTGTGGCATTACCGGTATCTTCAGGGCATTGGAGACAACGTAGACATTGAGTTTGTAGATACCTGCATGTGCGGCGACTACCACATGACCATCGATCGCTCGGAGAAGGATGCGCTGAAGTACGTTCCGGGAGCCGGGCAGACGATGTACGAGCAACAGGGGCAGTCGAGCAAGGCAGACCGGATGAGCGGCGGCGGATTGGAACAGCTTGGGGCCGGTCCGATGTCATCTTCAAACCAAAGCAAACAGTTCGATCGCCTGGATCGGTTTGCGAAGCTGATGGCTCCCCCGGAGATTAAGTTCAAGGACCTGGAGTCGTTCATGACCTCGTCGAAGATCCTGACCGGGCCGCCGTTCCTGTTCAATGTTCGGACCGACTACGTGAAGGTGACCAACGATACGGTTCTGGTGCCTATCACCGTACAGATCAGAGACGGTGACATCACGTTCAACAATAAAGATGGGGTGGCGACCGGGGTTGTCAATATTCTGGGCAGGGTGACTAATCTCAACCATAAGATCATTGAGACGTTTGAAGATCCCGTGAGTATCGAGGTGCCGAGTGAGCTGCTCGCGCGGAAACGGAATGACATGTCGGTGTACTGGAAGTCGATTCCCCTGCGTCCCGGACTCTACAAGGTCGATGTTGTGATCAAAGACGTGAATAACCCCGATCACATCGGGCGGTGGGAGCGAAGCCTGAATGTGCCGCGGTATGACGATGACCGGCTCGCGTCTTCGTCGCTGATTCTGGCCAGCCAGATGGAGAGGGTGCCGTCGCGGGATATCGGCGCCGGGAATTTCGTGATTGGCGACACCCATATCACACCGCGGGTGTCGAGCGGGGTTGGCATGCCGGTGACCTTCCATCGCGCGCAGAACCTCAACTTCTGGATGCAGGTGTATAACCTTGGTATCGATGAGAAGAGCAAACAGAACGGCGCCACGATCGAATATGAGATTCTCGATATGACGACGAACAAGACGATTCTCCAGACGCAGGAGTTGACTTCGAAGACCAATCCGAATGCGGACCAGGTAACGATTGAGAAGAGTTTGCCGCTGGCAAGTCTGCAGCCTGGCAAGTATCAGGTGAATATCAAGGTAAATGACGGAGTATCCAAGCAGCAGATCGCAGAGTCTGCACCGTTCAACGTGGATTAGGCAGCTGCAGAGAGGAACGGCAATACGGGTGCGCGGACTTCTAAAGCGATATCCGATCTCCGAGGCAGGCTGTAAGACGCTCCCCAACTGTCGGGTAAGCGGAACATTTGGAGCAGCCATCGACGCGCAGGACGGTTTAACTGTGCAACGCCCCCAGGCGAAGATCGTGGTTCTCGCGCTAATCCTGCTTACCGCAGGGGTAAGCGAGGCTATGGCTCAAGGAGCTGCCGTATCCGGCGTGGTTCGCGATGCGCACGGCGTGGCGCAGCTAGGGGCGATGGTTCAGGTCATTGCCAATGATTCGGCTTTGGTGAGTACGGCGTTTACCGACCTTCAGGGAAGGTACCTGGTCGGGCATCTGGTTCCCGGCAAATATGAGGTAAGGGCAAGCGCGGCGTTGCTTGTTCCCGCGATGCGAGCAGATTTGCAGCTTCGCTCGGGAGCGCAGGCGGTGGTCAACCTGACGCTGAGCGCGGTGTTCGAATCGACGACATGGCTGCCTGCGGAGCGCCGGCGGGCCGATGAGCCAAGCGATGACTGGAAGTGGACGTTACGTTCCGCTGCGAACCGCCCGATCCTGAGGCTGGTGGAAGACGGCGACGTGATGGTGGTCTCGTCGAGCTCGACCGAGGCTCCAAAGCACCCGGATCGTATCCGTGCGGAGGTGACTGGTGGGGGTGGCGGGTTCGGCGAAAGCGGTATTCATAACATATTGGTGCTGGATCGCGCGCTTGACGACGGCGGCGGCCTGACGATACACGCGGATCTTGGTACGCAGCCTGGGATGGGCAATGGCGGCAAGCCGTCGATGGAGGCTTCGACGGGATATGGTGCTCAGCTTGGATTGGCCGGTGCGGCTCGCACGGTGGTGAGCTATCAGTCGCATCCGGAGCTGACAGGGTCGGACGGGGCTTCCGGGCTTGAAGCATTTCAAATGGCGAACGCGCAGCAGATGCATCTTGGGGACTTCGCGGATGTTGAGGCGGGGGGGACAGTGTATGTGGTCCGCACCTCTGGCTATGCGGCTGCTTCGCGTCCGTTCCTGAGAATCACGGCCCACCCGACTGAGACGTGGATGGTTGGTTACCGGATGGCCACGTCGCAGGACCTGCAGTCCTTTGACGGGCTGGATGCAGTGCGGCAGGAACTGCCAATCGCGGTGATGTACCAAGGAAAGATGCAGACCGAGGGTGGGTTCCATCAGGAGTTTGCCGTGGGCAGGAAGCTCGGCAAAGGGGTGGTTCAGGTTTCGTACTATCGCGATTCGCTGAACCGGGTAAAAGTCTCGGGCGGTGGCGCGCTGGGGAGTGCCGATCTCGCGCAGCAGGCACACTCTGGGGCGAACGGGATTATCGCGGATTCTACGACCGGCAACTTCCGTTTTCTGAATGCAGGATACAAGACGCAGGGCATGAGTATGACGTTGAGCGAACCAATTACTTCGGACATCTGGCTGGCTGTGGAATATGGCACGGGAGCGGGGTTGTCGATGAAGGATGGCACTCCGGCGACGCTGCCCGGGGTGATGTCTGGCCTGACGTCTGAAGGGGGGCAGACGGCGACGGTTGCGCTGCGCGGAAGGGTGATTCGCAGTGGAACGAGGGTTCGAGCGGCGTATCGCTGGCAACCGACACGGATTGTGACGGCGGTGGATCCGTATGCGCCGTTCAGCGACCAGGCATATTTCAGCTGCTATCTGCGGCAGGCCCTCAGGCTGGGTAAGCTGCTGCCTCCGGGACTGGATGCGACGGCGGAGGTTTCCAATCTGCTGGCGCAAGGATACCGCCCATTCCTTTCGGCCGATGGCCAGACCTTATTTCTTGCGCAGACGCCGCGGACGGTTCAGGCCGGCTTGGCGTTTACCTTCTGAGGATCAGATAAGGAAGGGTTGCTGCACCAAACGTCAAAGCTCGTGCGCTTACGATTTTCCAAGTCCTTGAATAGCGCTACACGGAGCAGCGACTGACCCAGAGAAGGGCCGAGTTGCGCGTTTTCGAGGAGTAGAGCGAATGCCCGTAGCTTGCCTTGGGCACGCCGAAGGGTCCGGACTCTCGGACATGGGTCTCGATCAAACCACACCATCACGGAGACTGCTATAGCCAGATCAGGCAGCGCTCAAAGAGACCAGCATTCCTTCAAGAATCGAGACATTGCGGCTGATGTAGCCGGAAACCGGTCCCCAGTATCTGTCATGGCCCTCAGCGTAGAGTCTCGCCCAAGGCTGTTGACCTGTCCGCGCTCCTTCTAACAGCAGATCAGAACCGGCTCGCGCTCTTTCAGCCATCAGACGAAGCAGCTTGCCGTATTCGGAAGGCTGGAGGCGATAACCATCGACTATCGCATGGATGGCTGTTGCCGCTACGGAAAGATCGCAATCAGGTTCAACGGGTGGGAAGGAGATTGCCGCCCAGGCTAGATCCCACAGACGAGTTCCAGGTGCGGCGTTATCCCAATCTATGAATGCCCAACGATCGGCACCGCAGACCAGATTCCACGGAGCGAGATCATTGTGACAGATGATGTCGTGCCCGTCCGGAACGGAGAGAGCGTTCCATTCAGCAAACTCGGGTGGAATGAAGGAGGCAGTTGCATCGTGCAATGACCTAATCAGAACGCCGACTCTCCGTAGATCGGCCAAGGTGTTTTGGTGCTTTCTGTCCCACATCGCATCTGGTACGAACTCAAGGACCTGCCGTCCGCGCTCATCCAATCCGAGACCTTGTGGAGCTCCGAAAAAGCCAACCGAATGGAAATGGGCAAGGAGAGCCTGTACTGCAGGCGTAGCCACAGTGGCGGGTTTGCGTACGGTAGATCCAATTCGGACTACCAGATCAGCAACATTGCCGCCGATCAGCTTTTCTTCTTCTGACATTCGGTTTCTTCCCGTAGGCGGGAGTTTGAATCAATTCTAGTGCTGCCAGATCAATCCTGTGAAATCGGCTTAGCGGAAGCTATCAGGTGGAAGGCGATACAAGATGGGCGCCGGGGTTGGTGATGTACCTGCGACGCAAAGACGCCGCAGGTAAGCGGTCTGTTCAGGCTTAGGAGTAGTCCATTTGTTCGAGATCGGCAAGCAGTCCGGGGCCGGTCGGGCGCCATCCGAGCCGCTCCTGGGTTTGTGCGCTTGACGCTGGCATGTCGAAACCCATGAATGCCGCGAGCCATCCGAAATAGGCAGGCGCCTCCTCCTGAGACAGGCTGACGACCGGCACTTTCAGGCCTCGGGCAATGACTTCCGCGATCGCCCGAACCGGTACGCCCTCTTCGGCGACCGCGTTATAGCGGGCTCCCGCTGAACCCTTTTCAAACGCCAGCCTGTAGAGAGGGGCGGCATCGAGGACATGCACCGCCGGAAAGCGGTTGAGTCCGTCACCCACATACGCCACGGCTCCCTTCTCACGGGCCAACTGGATGAATGGGGTGATGAGGCCCTGCTTGAACCGATCGTGAACCTGGGGAAGGCGCACCACCGACACGTTGCCGCCACGCTCCGCCACGGAGACACCGGCTAGTTCCGAAGCTTTACGGGGATTGGGGTGGTCGGGATTGAAGTTGTCTTCGGTCGCGGGTTGACCTGGCACAACGTTCCCCATTCCAGTCCCGGAGGTGATGATCAGGGGGCGATCAGATCCGGTGAGCGCGGCCCCGAGAGCCTCGATGGCGCGCCTGTCCTTCTCGCAATTCGCCACGAAGTTCGAGAAGTCGTGGTCGAAGGCAGTGTGGATGACGCCGTCCGACTTGGCCGCGCCACTACGCAGGCTCTCCAGATCTTCCAGATCGCCGCGGTGCACCTCGGCACCGGCGGTCTTGAGGGCATGGGCTCCCGCATCCGAGCGCGTCAGCCCGAGTACCTGATGGCCTGCGTTGATGAGTTCCGGAACAATGGTAGAACCGATAAAGCCTGTAGCACCTGTTACGAAAATCCGCATGACGTCTTCTCCTTTGGGTTTGTTTCATGACTATGGCTGCATCTTCGCGGCCCGGTTATTATCAAGATGGCGATTGAAGCGATACGATCTATTGTGCGAGTCCGTATTATCTTCGCGATCGTCCGGGAAGGCTTTATGGATCCTCTCTCCGATGTGCTTTCGCTTCTGAAACCGCGTAGTTATATGTCTGGCGGCTTTGATATGGGTGGGGAGTGGTCCATCCAGTTTCCCCAGCATGAAGGGATCAAATGCTACGCTCTGGTCTCTGGCCAGGGCTGGCTTGTCGTGGAGGGAGCTCCCGGCCCGGTGCGCCTTACGGCGGGGGATTGCTTCCTGCTGCCGCGTGGACTGCCTTTCAGCCTTGCAAGCGATCCGGCTTTGACGCCTGTCGACTTTAGCGCGATTTTTCGTACTCCGTTGAACGGTGGCATCGCCTCCTACAAGGGGGGAGGAGATTGCTTCGGTGTCGGTGGGCACTTCACGCTTAGCGGCAGACATGCCGAGATCCTGTTGGGGATGCTGCCGCCCATTGTGCATATCGGGAAGGACTCGGACAAGGCGGCGATGCGCTGGTGTCTTGAACGAATGATGCAGGAGTTGCGCGAGCCGCAGCCGGGCGGCGTTCTGGTCGCGCAACAGCTCGCCTACATGATGCTGGTTCAGGCGCTGCGGCTGCATCTGACGGAAGGTTTGCGAGGTGGCGTTGGATGGCTCTTCGCCCTGGCAGATCAACAGATGAGCGCGGCGATCCACGCTATGCACGACGACCCGGCGCATCGCTGGACATTGCAGGAGCTGGCGGAGCGCGCCGGCATGTCGCGTTCGATTTTTGCTCTGAGATTCAAAGAGACGGTTGGGACTTCAGCCATGGCGTATCTGACGCGCTGGCGCATGCTGCTGGCCGGGGACAGGCTGGCGAACTCCAGCGATCCTATCTCCAGGATCGCCCTGTCGTTTGGCTACGAGTCCGAGAGCGCCTTCAGCACAGCCTTCAAGAGGGTCATGGGCTGTGCGCCACGTCAATATAGCCGTGGCCGAAACCCTGCATCGCCTTCACCGGGCGAAGAGGAAGCCGCCCATGCCAATCAGCTCGAACTTATTGCAGGTTGAGGGTTTTTGCGAGGGACGTTCGTTCTGGGTGAAGCTGATTTGCAGCTAATCTCCGGTCTTCAGTTCCAGTACCTGGATGGAGTATGGGGGGACTTCGTGGTTGAAGCCGGCGCCGGAGACTTTCACTTCGCCTTTTACAGGGGCGACGCGTTCCGGATTGTCGATGGTGTTGGTTTCGGAGGGGGTGTGTCCCGAGAGTGTGGTCAACGAGGCGGTGGCTTGTACTTTGTTTGCTCCCGCGAGATCGATGTTGAGGGGCTGCGGCACAGAGGTTGCGTTGACCAGTTTGATGTCGACGGTTCCGGCTGCCGGATTGTTGGTGACGGAGTAAAAGAAGCGGTCGCTTGCTCCGGTGAGGGATGACGCGGGTACGGAGTTGCCGAGGTGTTGCGCGAACATGACCTGCGCGTAGTACCCCGGGGAGCCATAGCTGGAGGAGGCATCGTAGCCGATCAGATCCGATTGCCACTGCATTCCGCCGGGATTGACGTTGACGAAGAGGGGAGCGTAGGAGGCCATGACGATGAGGTCGCTGTTGCGCTCGAGGCCAGTCATCCAGGCCGCGTCGCCGAGCGCGGCGCCCAGATTGGTGGTGGGCGATCCCTCGCGCGTGGCCCACTCGCCGACAAAGATCTTTGGACCGTTGCGGTCGGTGCTGTCGTAATGGTGGACCATCTTGAAAAATTCCGTGGCTTGTTTGTAGTAGTGATCGTCGACGACGTCCGGCTTGGTTTCCTTGAGCGGCGTGGTGGCGATGAGCTGTAATTGCGGGTATTTGGCTTTGATGGCTTTGTAGAACTGAGCGTAGCGTCCTTCGTAGCTCCCGGACTTATCGAACTGATCTTCGTTGCCGATCTCGACATAGTGGAGCGGAAACGGCGCTGGATGTCCCAGCTTTGCCCGGATACCGCCCCACCTGGTGTTGGTATCTCCGGTGACGAATTCGATTTCATCCAGGGCGTCTTCGACGAAGGGTGTGAGGTAAGGACCGGGGGTGATGTGCACGCCCTTGAGGGAGTAGCCGGCGTAGACCGCGAGCACGGGTTGCATCTTGAGGTCCTCGCACCACTCGAGAAATTCGAGCAGGCCGAGGCCGTCGGAGGACTGGTAGCCCCAGGGGCTGGGATGAGTGGGACGGTCTACGAGAGGGCCGATGGTTTGCTTCCAGTCGTAGCGATCCTGAATGTCGTCGCCTTCGAGATAGTTTCCACCCGGCAGCCGCAGGAAGGCCGGCTTCATCGCCGCCATTTTTTCCATGAGATCGATCCTGTTTCCGTTGAGACGGCCCTTGTAGGTGGGAGGGAAGAGGGAGACGAGATCGAGCCAGAGAGTTCCGGGACGGCCGACTGCGAGGCGCAGGTGATTTTCCGCGGAGGCTTTGATGTTGCCGGTCTTGAACGTGAATTCGTAGCGCTTCCACCCGGTAGTGAGGGGGCCGCTCGAAGCGGTTGCGGCGAGGTCGCCGGTGTTGTCGTTCACCAGCGAAATTGCGACCGGGCCGAGATCGTTCGAATCTGCTTTCGCATAGAAGGAGCCGGTGTATTGCGTGTCTGGCCGCAGCGCCATTCCCCACCAGCCGCCGTTGAGGACCGCGGCCTGGTTGTCGTGATCCGCCTGCTTGACTTCCAGTTTGAGGCTGCTCTCCAAGGCAGAGCTCGGCCCGGTGGTGGAGTCGAGGCTGAGGGAAGCGGAGGAGTGTCCGAGTTCGACTAGGCGCCAGTGACCGAGGCCTGCCCAGTCGTGGTCCTGCATGGCGCGGTTCCGTACCATCTCGGCGTACAGTCCACCGTCATAGGAGTAGTTGATCTCCTCGGTCATCATTCCGTAGAGCGTGGGACTGACTGGATGAAGGGGTTTGTCGAGGTCGATATGGAGAGACGCCGGAGTCTGCGCGATGGCGATGCTTGTAAGCACACAGAGACCGAACACTATTGTGCCTGCTTTCCCTAGCTTCATGGTGGTACTCCTCTGAGAGCGTTCGTCGGAACTCGCGCGATTGCCGGTTCGCTGGCCGCATCCTTTATACCAAGGCAAAGAGTTGCCGCGAAAGATAAGGCGCGAGGCCGATTTTGCCTTTGGTCGAGGATCTTTGCTGTGCGCGGGGCGCCGGTGATGACGGTGTTTACAGGTACTCCGAAGTGTTCGGAGTTAAAGTCTTAGCGGTAAGATGTCACTCCGCGGGAAATACTGTAAGCTGCTGGTCTGAGGAAATTTTCGTTGCCGCCACGCAAGGCAAGGATGAAGGATGTCGCGGAGCTGGCCGGGGTGGCGACCATGACCGTCTCGCGCGTTCTCAACAACAGTGCGCCTGTCACGGAAGAGACCAGAGAACGAGTTCATCAGGCGATCAGGCAATTGAACTACAAACCGAACCCTGTTGCCCGTTCGCTTCGGCAGGCCAAGTCGAACTCAATCGGCATTATCGTTCCAAACTTCTACGATCCCTTTTTTGCTCAATGCGCTCATGCGATCAGCCTGGTGGCCAAGAAGTATCGCTACTCGATCAGCGTGACGATTTCGGATGAGGACGCCGGCATCGAATTTGCCGAGGCGAGCCTGATGGTGCTGAACCATGTGGAAGGGCTGGCGGTGATTCCTGCCTCCGTCGGGGGATCGCGATTGAACCGGTCCGAGTTTCATGCGACTCATATTGTCGCGCTGGATCGTCCCGTTAAAGGGCACCGTTTCAACAGCGTCCTGGTGGAGAACCGAAGAGGCGTGGAGATTGCGGTGAAGCATCTGATTGAGCATGGGCATACCAGGATTGACTTCTTAGGGCTGGCCCACAAGCTCTACACGTTCGATCAGCGGTATGAGGGCTACAGCGACGCCATGCGGCAAGCGGGCCTGAAGCCAGTGAGATACTTCACCTGCGGGACCGAGGAAGAGACCTGTGCGCTGATCCGGAAGGAACTGTCCAGACGCGATGCGCCGACTGCTTTTTTCATGGGCAATAATCTCGTCATGCGGCACGCTCTGCACTCGTTTTCGCGGCTCGACGTCAGGATCCCGGACGATGTTGCTGTCGCCGGGTTCGATGACTTCGAGATGGCCGATATCTTCAAGCCTTCCATCACAGTGGTGCGCCAGCCTTCGCATGAACTGGGCCGTGTCGCGGCGGAGCTGCTCTTTGCGCGGCTGGCGGACAAAGAGGTCTCGCTGTCCGGAGAACAGATTACGCTGCCGGTGGAGTTTATCGTCCGCGAATCCTGCGGATGCAAGCCTCCGCGCGTCGTATGATATCGTTATCGCGCTTAACAGGAGATTGCTTTCATGCTGCTTCCCAGCTTCCGGCACACGCAGGCCCGTTTACGTCAGTTCATTAGAAATCCAACAAGAGCGTGGATGCTGGCATTGCTGGCTGGGGCTTTTGCGTGCGCGAGTGGAGCTGCGGCGCAGGTCCCGCCGACGAACGATCCGCCGCAGTATGGGCCTTACAGCGGGACCTTTCTCGCGGATGGCATAGGGCTGAGAAAGCCGTTGGCGAATGGACATGACTCCGTTCTACTGGCCGATTCACCGTGGACGCTGTATTGCTGGATCAGGCCGAACGGGCCGGTGAATGGACTCGAGCTTGTCGGCGGTCTTGGGAGTGTCACGGCAGAGTATCCGCGCTACCTTGGCGTGGAAGCAGGCAAAGTAACGTTGTGGATGGGCGAAGGCAATCAACTGAGTGGAACCGCAGATATGAAGCCTGGCGCATGGCATCTGCTGGCAGCGACCTTCGATGGGAGCCGGTTTCATCTCTACAGCGACGGCCAGCCGGTTGGCAGCGGTGCGCTGGTTCTGGGCAGCACGAACGCTGTGCTGCAGATGGCTCCCACGGATGTGATCTCCGGGGGAGAGCACTTCGGAGGGCAGATCGCGTCGTTCACGGTGCTGCGGCGTGCGCTGCTGGATGCTGAGATTCGCGAACTGCAGCAAGCGCCGCCGGACTTTTCTGTGATCCAGTTTGAGGAAGGCTCGAAGCCCTGGCCGTTGCAGACGCGCGGACAGGCCGGCTACCGTGCGCCGCAGGACCCATCGACGCTGCCGAAGAGCAAGGCCCCGTATGGACGCGCCGTTGTATTGAAGCGGCCGCCTGCGGGGGAGTCTCTCGTTCCGACGGGCGGGGGAGAGTGGACCTTTTCCGATGGATGGACGCTCCGCGAAGCTCCCAAGGTGGATGCGGATGGGGCGCAGCTTGCTACCCCTGCTTACAGCGCGAAGGACTGGATGCGCGCGACCGTTCCGGGCACCGTGCTGACGACAATGGTGGACGATGGCATCTATCCCGACCCGGATTTTGGGCTGAATAACCTGGCGATCCCCGAGTCGCTGAACAAGCAGGATTACTGGTATCGCAATGAGTTCACTCTGCCCACCTCTTTGAAATCGATGGACAGCAAAGAGGCGCGTCACGTAGAACTCACGTTTCAGGGCATCAACTACAAGGCGTCCGTCTGGCTGAATGGGACATTGCTCGGCACGATCAAGGGAGCCTTCCAGCGGGGCACGTTTGATGTCACCTCGCTGCTGAAGGCCGGAGAGAAAAATGTTCTCGCCGTTCGCATCTCACCACCGCCTCATCCCGGCATACCGCAGGAGCAGTCGGTCCTTGGGGGCCCGGGGGAGAATGGCGGAAGCATGGAGCTTGACGGCCCGACGTTCCTGGCGACGGAAGGTTGGGACTGGATTCCGGCCATTCGCGATCGAAACAGCGGCATCTGGCAGCCGGTTGTGCTGAAGGTTACGCGGGAGCTGAAGCTGGGCGACGCGCAGGTGATCACTTCCTTTCACAATCACGACATCACGCAGGCCGCCGTCGAGATCGACGTGCCGGTTACGAATTTTTCCGGGAAGCCTGTGGAGGCGACGGTCGGGGCGTCCATGGAGCAGACGATGCTGCGCAAGAGCGTTCTGCTGCCTCCCGGTGAGACGGTCGTCAAGCTGACGCCCGCGGAGTTCTCTCAGCTTAATCTGCAGCATCCGCGTCTGTGGTGGCCGAACGGTTATGGCAAGCCGGAGCTGTATCACCTGAAGTTGACCCTCAACGATGTCGCGGCGGAGTCGGACACGAAGGAGGTTCGATTCGGGGTTCGTGAGATTACGTATGAGCTGAGCCTGCTCGACAGCGCGGGGCATCTGCGGCGAGTGGAGTTCTCGCCGACCGAGGCGCGCGGCTCGTCCCAGCCTGTGGTGGACGTGAGCCATGAAGGCATGCGCGAGATCCCTTCCGCGGATGCAGCGGCGCTCCACATCCCCGAAGAGCAGCGTGAGTCGTACCACTCTTATGTCGCGTCGCTGTTTCCAGGCGGGGAAAATTCTTCCTCCCTACAAGCCGTAACGGATACACGGCCAGCGCCCTATCTTGTCATCAAGGTCAACGGTGTTCGTATTGCGGCGCGAGGCGGGAACTGGGGAATGGACGACTCGCGCAAACGCGTCTCGCGCGCTCACCTTGAGCCATTCTTTCGACTCGACCGGGATGCCAATTTGAACATGATTCGCAACTGGGTCGGGCAGAGCACGGAGGAGACCTTCTACGATCTCGCCGATGAGTACGGCATGCTGGTCTGGAACGACTTCTGGGAGTCGACGCAGAACTATAACATCGAGGCCCAAGACCCCGGCCTCTTCCTGGCCAATGCAAGCGACACGATCAAGCGGTTTCGCAACCATCCGTCGATCGTTCTGTGGTGCGGACGAAACGAGGGTGTGCCCCAGCCGATTATCAATCGGGGATTGGATAAGCTAGTGCGGACACTGGATGGCACTCGCTATTATTCGCCGAGTTCCAACCAGGTGAACCTGCAGAACAGCGGGCCTTACCGCTACCAGAACCCAGCGCTCTACTTCTCTGTGCTGAACCGTGGTTTTTCGGTCGAGACCGGCACGCCTTCCATGTCCACGCTGGAATCGTTTCGCAGCACAGTCGCGAAGGCGGACCAGTGGCCGGTGGACGATGTATGGGCTTATCACGACTGGCATCAGAGCGGAAACGGCGACGTAGCCCCGTTCATGGCGGAGATTCAGGCCGAGTTCGGTGCGCCGGTCTCCCTCGAAGACTTCGAGCGCAAGGCGCAGATGCTGAACTATATCGATCATCGCGCCATCTTCGAAGGCATGAACGCGAACTTGTGGGCCCCCAACAGCGGGCGCATGCTGTGGATGACGCAGCCCGCATGGCCGAGCACGATGTGGCAGATCCTCAGCTCGGACTATGACACGCAGGCGTCTTACTATGGAACGATGAAAGCCTGCGAGCCGGTGCATGTGCAGCTGAATCTGGAGACGCACCAGATCGACGTCATCAATACGACGACGACGGCACGGACCGGGCTGATGGTCAGCGCAAAAGTTTACTCGCTGGCAAACGCGCTGCTGTTTCAGGCGAAGGAATCCAAGGATGTCGGTGCGGATTCGTCGATCGGTAGCCTGAAGCTGGATCTTGCCCCATATCTTGCGCAGGGAATGGTGATCGTGAAGCTGGAGTTGCTGGACGCTGCGGGAGGCGTCGTTTCGCAGAACCTGTATTGGCTGGGCGCGAAGTCTTCCTCCTATCGCGAACTGAACCATCTTGCCCCTACGCTGTTGAAAGCCGCAGGCATCGCTGGAACCGCAGGGGACATGATCAAGATCAGGGTAGAACTGACGAACCCGGATAAGGTTGTCAGTCTGGCCAACAAGCTGACGCTGCTGGATGCGAAGAGCAGGGAACGGATACTGCCAGTGTATTTCTCCGACAACTATATTTCACTGCTTCCAGGGGAGACACGCAGTATCGAAATCGAGTATCCCGCCAGCGCGTCGAAGGGAAGTGCGGAGATCGCGATTCGCGGATGGAACGCGACGCCTCAGTCGATCTCCATCAGAAAAGAAAAGTAGCGTTCGCTTGGACACTCCTTCAGATCGCACTCGCAGCGAGTTGAGCTTGCTCCTGCGGTTGGGTTTTTGGCTGAAGCGTTCCACGCCTGAGTTGCCGCTCTTTGATCATGACGAAAAAGATTGGAACCAGAATAAGGACATGGATGGTTGAGGTAATCATGCCGCCGACAATAGGGGCGACGATAGGCTTTCATAACGCCGGATCAATCACAGGGCGTTTGGCCTTGGAATACCGGCAAACTCTCACTTGGCAAATACTAAAAGTTTTGTTTTGAAAGAATCGTTGCCTACTCTTCCATGCTGCTTATGGGAGAACCAATCAGATAAGTTACCGGCAGTAATCCACCAGTTTGGGTTCCCCACTCCCACCGGTAAGTATTGCCCGGCGTACTTCGCACCAATTCACCCAGCTCAGCGTGCGAGTAGGAGCGTAGGCAGGACATCCATCCGTCGAACCAGACCACGAACGGCACTACAGGGATCACGTAAGTCCACAGAAATCGTGAATAGCGAAAAGGACGCATCCGAGGGGTAAGGAACAGAACGAGGAGCGGGATGAGGCAGACGGCCAACATGATTTTTGCATCACGCCTTGCCATCTCGAAGATCGCGATACCCCTGTTACTCTTCACTGCATTCGACAATATTTTTTGAGCGTCACTTCTTCCGAAATGGTGAAACGATGAAAACATCGTTTGAAATCCCTTTAGATCAATCGGCACCTCAGTGGCATCGATCGGCCGTGGGTCGAAGTTGATCGTTGACGCGGAATTCGAGAGCGGCTTCTCAAACGCTTCCCGATTTGGGTATTTGTCGGTCAAGCGGACGTGAATCGTGCAATGATTTTCAATGTCAAGGTCGCGAATTAATTCAAACCACGGACCACCACCACCGGAACACAGGTCGAGAACGTCCCTTGTGCCCGTTTGTACAAGCGCATCTAGCAGGAGCGGCAAAACTGGTTTGTACGAATTGCTGAAGTTCCAAACTGACTGTAGTGCATCAGTGACAAGGTCCCGCAGAAACGCAGGAAACTTTGGATTGTCGTGAATCTCGAACAGTTCCATGCGTCGCATTCGGTGTCGCTCCGACAAGCAATTCCCTCTGCGTTCACTTAGGAAGTAAGTAGCGCAAGTTTGCACCTACTTCATTGGAAAATTACTATCCAAACCTCATCTTGCGTTTTTGATCGCGCCGGTAAACTTGCCTCTTTCATGCACTCTAAGGAGGTTCTCAATATCTCATTTGATGCGTGCAAGGTTGGCGGCTCCATCATGTCGGGGTAGATTTTTTCTCTACGGTCAATTAGAAAACGCCAAGGCACTTATGTTCGGTAAAAAGAACTCTAAACTTGAACTTTCCGACACGCTGTTGATTGCCATCGTCTCCTCAAAACGAAATGACGCTGCGTAGCGCCGGGATTGAAGCTGAACGTTGTTAATGTGTACCTGATCGCAGGATTTTGTCCCGAAGCCTCTCCCTTTGGCCGACCCGCGAATTATAAGGCGAGGACATGAGAGGTGAAGCACCCTTCATGCTCTCGCCCCCTAATCTCCTTACCAGGATTTGGTTTCGGGTTTCGAGAGGAAATCGTTCAGAACATCCTTCATGGCCGCGGGTTTGCGGCGTAGCAGACGCTCCAGGGTTGGATCGACGACTGCGAATTCGCGCGCTCGGCCTGCTTTGTAGAGGCTCCCTAGTCCCTCGGCCATCGTCTCGGGAACACCGTGCGAGATCAAGGCCGTCCGATACTCTTGATCGCTGACCGTCTCCCGCACGATGTTGCGGCCAAGAATCTCCGAGGCGAGCTTTGCGATGTCTGCGAAGTCCAGTGTGTGCGAGCTAGTCAGTGGTGGCGAGATCTCATCAAAGAGGCCGGCCTCGGTGAGCGTCGCCACAGCCGCTTCCGCAAGGTCGGCACGTGCAGTCCAGGAGACCGGACTATCTTCGGGAAGGGAGATCTTCCCCGTCTGCTTTACGCCGCTCAATTGGTACAGCGCCGATTCCGCGTAGAAGCCATTGCGTAGCGAGACATACGGAACACCGGACGATTGAAGCAGCGTTTCGGCGTTTATATGGCGAAGAAGCGGCCCCCGGTAATTACAGAAGATCCCGTTGATGCCCTTCGCGCGGGCTGGAAGTTGCACGTACAGTTCGGGCTTACCAATCCTGAGCTTTATCTGCTTATGTATACAGACCCCCATCCAGGGATGAGAGCTGGGCTGCCGAACGATCACACCGCATGCTGCGAGATCACATGCAGCGCATAGCGGCGTCTGGACGGCTGCGTATCAGTGAAGAACGAGCAGCGCATCTCTTTCATGCAGCCGCCTGCGGGATCGTGATGATGTTGCTCGGCATGACGGGCGAGCAGCGCGATATGTCCTTGTCGGAGACAGCGTGCGATGCGGCACTGGCAGCCATTGTCAAGGATCAACTCATCTTGCCTGCTCCGACCGTTGCCGCGGCAGCCATCACGCTACGAGCTCTTGTCATCGGCGTTGAAGAGGCGCATCCGTCTGAATCGAAAATCTTCACTGAAGCTGAACGTGCTTTGTTGGTCGAATGGCTCGATCGCCTTACGATAAGCAAGACACAACGCTTCTTCTGCTCGATCGACCGCCGTGGCTTTTACCTGATCGTAGAGCACTGAACGGCGGAAAGGGAAGCAGCGATCGTCAAGAGCAAAACCCCGACCGCGAACGCCGCAATGCACCGTTTCATCGCAGGGCTCGCCCACCGCGTCCATTTTGGAAAAGGGGGGTTCCACGCTTCCAACGATGCACTTTGAGTCGAACCGCGTGTTCGTTGCCTCGGCAAAGTCGTACGAAGCCTCGCCAAGAATAATCACGACGTTATTGAAGAAGATGTCACCGTCTGCAAAGCGCGGCTTGCTCTTGCTGAATGGCCGTACCTCAACGATGGCTTCTTTGTGTCCTAGACCAATCAAGACGGTGTTGTTGTAGACGATCGAGTGCGTAACTCGACCGCTGAATCCAAATGCCCGGATACCGTCGTTTTCGCTCACGTTGAACCGAACTACCGTACCATCTGTCACGCTGGTGTCGTCGTTCGGGTTATTGCAGAGACTGAAGAGGCCTCCCTGGTTGTCGTGGCTCCAGTTGTATTCAATGACTGTGTGCACGGAGTCGATGTCCGCGTCGAATGCAGCATTTTCGCCGCTCGGTTCAGTTCCGGTGAATGAGACCTCATTGCCGCGGATGATAGAGTCACGGGTAGAGCGGGTGAAGATGGCATTCCCATGGTGCCGGGCGGAAGTATGCGTAACCGTGTTGCCATCAATGACAGGTTCTAGAGTATGTTATGAAGTTCATGCGAGTTGTTTGAACATGTTTGCGATCACGAGGCAGGCGAAGGCGACATAATGAAATCCTTTGAGGGTGGTGTCGAGCCGTTCGTAGTCGCGTGCGAGTCTTCGAAAGCGAGCGGCCCAGGCGAAGCTTCGTTCGACCACCCAGCGACGGGGCAGCAGCACGAAGCCGCGTTTCGCCAAGGGATGTTTGATCACTTCGAGCCGGATGCCGTGACCTTGACCTTGGTGCAACCTTCATAACAGGCTCTAGCACGAATATGCTGTTGGCGTAGAGGGGGAAACCGCAGATTCCCTTCGTGAATGACAAACAAGGGCACGGCAAGGTCTACGCCAACTGCTACTTTGCGCTAGGGTGAGGCTTTTTGCTCCTGGTAGTGCTCGATGTTGTTGTAGATGGAGTCGGGGAATTTCAGGTTGCGGTAGAGGTTGCCGCAGTCGGGGTCGTCGGGGTTGGGCAGGATGGGGAACTCCTGCTCGGCCTGCCATTCGAGGATGCGTTCGCGTCGCGGCGGGTTGTAGTCGCGGCCTTCGACCTGGCGCAGCATGGCGGCTGCCTCCGGTTCGGCGAAGTCGGGGTCGCGCATGAGCCAGGCGACAACCTGTTCGTGGGGCAGGAAGTGGCGGGCGACCATGGCAAAGATGAGGCGGCCGTAGTGTCCAATGTCCTTGCCCGCGGCGAGGGAGTCGAGCAGGTGGGCCATCATGGAGTCCTTGCGAAGCTCCTGTTCGCCGCCCTCTGCCAACTGGGCGGAACGCTCGGTGTTGTTCTCCGGCGGGGCGTCTGTCCGGGTGGTCAGGCGGGCGAGTTCGGCTTCGGCGCGGTCGGCGCGTTCTCTGGCGTGGCGGAGGGTTTCGCGGGTTTCGTGAGTGGCGGGCGTGGGTTGGGAGAGAGCGTTCTTGGTTTCTGGCATGGTTTGCTCCTACGCTTTTTGTTCGCTTATCAAGAGATGCTTTCCAGGCGTGGCGCGTTGTCTTGGAAACTCCTTTCGTAGGTGGGACCGTCTAAACTCTGGCTAAGAACTAAAGGCTCAAGGAACCTCTGATTAAGTCTCGGTTTTGAAAGAGCGTGGCTTCAGCCACGCCGTAAGACTTTCATGGAGAATGGGGCTTTTAGCCCCTGAGGGAATCTTCAGGAACTTAACCAAAGTTTCCTTAATACGGATTTTTCACCGATGATACGGATTTAAGAACAGGCAAACGCAAGAACAACGGCGAACTACAGGTATCCTTCGCTGCGCTCAAGGGTCAGGATGACGACGCAAAACAAATACTCTGCATGTAGTTTTTAGACAGGTTCTAAGATGGACGGAGTGAGTTCGAGGCAGGAATGGTGGGTTAGGGGTTTATGACTGAGTTTGTGATTCGGCTGGCGGATGAGCGGGGGCGGGTGCAGGAGCAGAGCCATGCGGCGGCTACGGCGGAGGAGCTGAAGGCTCGGTTTACGCAGGCGGGGTACTACGTCTACTCCGTCAAGGCGAAGAGCGTGCTGGGGGGGGGCAGGAAGAAGAAGGTGAAGCTGGAGTCGTTCCTGATCTTCAACCAGCAGTTTTTGACGCTGATCAAGGCCGGGTTGCCGATCCTGGGGTCGCTGGAGCTGCTGGGAAAGAGGCAGAAGCTGCCGCATTTTCGGGCGCAGTTGGAGGACGTCGCGGCGCGGGTGAAGACGGGCGAGTCGATCTCGGGTGCGTTCGAGGCGCAGGGCGGGTTTCCGATTGTGTATACGACGACGCTGCTAGCAGGGGAGCGATCGGGCAACCTGGAAGAGGTGCTGCAGCGGTTTCTGGACTTTCAGCGGGTGAGCCTGACGTTTCGGAAGAAGTTGAAGGCGAGTTTGATCTATCCGGCGCTGCTGGTGGTGATGGTGATTGGTCTGCTTATCTTTTTGATCACGTTTGTGGTGCCCCGGTTCGCGCAATTGTATGACCAGTTGGGGACGAAGCTGCCGGCGTTGACCACGTTTCTGCTGGACCTGGGGCGGGAGGCGCAGAGCTATGGGATCTATGCTGCGGTGGTAGTTGGGGCGATTGGTTTTGTGGTATATCGGTGGGCGAAGACGGACGCGGGAGCGAATGTGATCGACAAGGTCCGCATCTCGCTGCCGGTGTTTGGCGGGGTTTGGCTGAAGTACCAGGTGGGGTTGTTTTCGCGGACGCTTGCGACGCTGCTGACGGGCGGACTGCCACTGGTGCCCTCGCTCGAGACGGCGGCGCGGTCGATCGATTCGCGGCAGATTGCGAATGCGGTGTACCGGTCGGTGGAGACGGTGAGGGAAGGCCAAGGATTGTCGGCGAGCCTGCAGGGGACGAAGGTGTTTCCGGAGCTGGCGATCGAGATGATCGAGGTGGGAGAGTCGACGGGGGCGCTGCCGCAGATGCTGAACTCGGTCGCGGAGTTCTTTGAGGAGGATGTGCAGACGAACCTGACGGCGGCGATGAGCCTGATCGAGCCGATGATTTTGATCATGATGGGGTTGGTGGTGACGACGATCCTGATTGCGCTGTATCTGCCGATCTTCAACTTGAGCGCGGGTGGGGCGGGCGGAGGGCATTAAATACTATGTCCTGCCGGACGGGCCCACTGCGCTCAGTCACCCCACAAACGAAGACCTGTTTGCGGGGACCCCGATTCGGCGGTCACTTCGTGACTTGTATACCTTGTCTGGGCAGGTAATCAGCATAGGGCCTCCCGTTGGTCGGCAACAAAATATTGATCCCGACCAAGGGAGGGCCAAGCAAAGGGGTACACGCGTCACGAAGTGACCGCTCCACGCGCAGTGGGCTCGTCCGGCAGGACATATCTTTAGAGAGGCAATGCTATCTGACGACGGCCGGGTCGGGTTTCCAGGTCACGCCGGTGGGGGTGATGGCGATGGCGAGACCTCCTTCGGCGCCTTCATGGAGGAACGGGCCGTCTGCTTTGTGATCTCGATGGGAGCTGTCGGTGTAGAGAAGCTTCATGGAGCCGGAGCCGAGAACCTTGAAGCGGTAGTGGAAGTCGGCGCCGGGTGCGAGGTTCTGGGTTCCGAAGCTGGCGCTGGGATAGTCCACTTCAAGCAGTTCGATGGGGAGAGCGGTGCGATTGCTGATGGTCGCCGCAACATAGGGAGAGTGGCATCCGGTCATCGCGATGAGGCCGGTGAGAAGGGCGAGCTTCGACAGAGACCGCATACGATCAAGGGTATCAGGCGGGGCGGGTACGAGTACGTCGCTTGGCGTTGTGCGCGGATTGCACGAGGAAATGGCAGCGGGCAATGATGCGGGAGTCTCCCCCCCTGCGCCTGCCCGGTCGGTTTCTCGCAGGATTCGTTTTGAAGACTGAAGGCCGACCGCGGATTTGCGCGGATGATACGGATTAAGAACAGGCAACGGCAAAATGCGGGGATCCTTCGCTTCGCTCAAGGATGACGGCGAAGAACAAACAACGGCAGCGGCAAAAGCAAACAGCAACGACAACGACAGGGATCCTTCGCTTCGCTCAAGGATGACGACGAAAAACAACAGCAAAGGCAACGGCAAATGCAACCGCAAATGCAACCGCAACCGCAAATGCAAATGCAAATGCTGGGATGCTTGAGTGCGTTCAGGGTGAGGATGTAGAAGAAACAACTGCAAAACGCTCTCGCGATAGTTTTTAGACAGGGTGTAGACGGGTTCTCAGGGGCGAGATGCTGTTTGTCTGGCAGAGTACAGCATCGGATAGCATCACGGGTTGATGTCTCTCTGGAGTGCGCTGAGGACGATGTCTTTGGTGAGGAGTTCGGGGAGGACGTCGGCGGTAGCGTTTTTCGCGGCGGGATAGATGACGTAGGTGGGAACGCCGCTGCGGTTGACTGAGGCGAGTTCTTTGGTGATGGCGGAGTCGTACTGGGTCCAGTCGGCTTTGAGGAGGGTGACTTTGTTCTTGCTGAATTCGTGTTGGACGTCAGAGGACTTGAGGACGAGGCGCTCGTTGACCTGACAGCTGAGGCACCAGGCGGCGGTGAAGTCGATGAAGACGGGATGGCCGGAGGCGCGGGCCTGGTCGAGGGCCTGCTGGGAGTATGGGGTCCAGACGAGGGTGGTGTCTTTGGGCTGGTAGAGCGGGATGGCGAGGGCGGTTGCGGCGATGAGGATGGCGGCGAGGGTGCTGGTCCAGCGGGCAGGCCATCGGCCGAGGACCCATCCGGCTACGGCGAGCAGGAGGAAGCAGGCCAGCAGAAGAGAGATGCGGTAGATGCCCTGGGAGCCGTTGCCGGAGAAGAGCGCGCCGTAGACGTAGGTGAGCCAGATGACTGTGGCGAAGAAGATGACGGCGGTGAGTTGCTTGAAGATCTCCATCCAGGCGCCGGGCCGTGGGAGGATGCGGGTCCAGGCGGGTTGGAAGCTCAAGAGGAGATAGGGCGTGGCGAGCCCGAGGCCAAGCGCGGTGAAGACGGCGAAGGTGATGCCGGCGGGCTGGGCGAGGGCGAAGCCGATGGCGGCTCCCATGAGAGGAGCGGTGCAGGGGGTGGCGACGATGGTGGCGAGGACGCCGGTGAAGAAGCTGCCGGTGTAGCCCTGCTTCTGGGCGAGGTCGCCGCCTACCGAGGTGAGGGAGAGACCGATATCGAAGAGGCCGGCGAGAGAGAGGGCGAAGAAGAAGATGCCGGCGGCGAGGAGGGTGAGGAAGGTGGGAGATTGGAGCTGGAAGCCCCAGCCGGCCTGACTGCCTTCGGCGCGGAGGATGAGCAGGACGGCGACGATGATCCAGAAGGAAACCAGGATGCCGATGGTGTAGACGAGGCCGTGGCTGCGGAGGCGGCTGCGCTCTTCGCCGGAGGACTGGACGAGGGCAAGACCTTTGAGGAAGAGGACGGGGAAGACGCATGGCATCAGGTTGAGGATGATGCCGCCGAGGAAGGCGAGACCGATGGCGGTGAGGATAGTAACGCTGCCGGTGGAGGCTACGCCGGGAGATTTGCCGCCGGGAGCGGGGGCGACTTCGCCGGTGATTACGGGAGCGGTGACGTCATAGGCTTCGGTGTCGGAGAGCTTGAGGACGCCGTGAAGCTGGGCGGGGAGGGTTTTGAGGTCTTCCGAGCGGGGGACACGGAGGCGGAGGCCGTCGGGGAGAGGCTCGACGTCCTGGTCGGCGGCGTTGGCGATCTGGTCCTGGCCGGCGGGGTAGAACTCGGCGTCGGTCTCGCGGTTGCCGGTGATGAGGGTGAAGACGAAGTTGGATTTGCCACCGTTTATGGTGAGCTTCGCGCCGGAGGGGAGCGGCTTGGGGATGAGGGTGAGGGCCTCGCCGAGGGCGCCTGCGGGCTGGGCGGGGGCTGAGGTTCCGGGCGCAGTGGGGGCGACGGTGAGATTGAGGCCGAGGTGGGCTTTGCCGGGGATGCAGACCTCGCGGCAGACGAGCCAGGTGACGTTGGCGTCGAGATGGATGGGGCCACGCGGGACGGAGTTGGAGGCGGAGAGCTGGACGGGGAAGGCTGCGGTGTCTTCGTAGCCGAAGTCCATGAGCGGGCCGAGGGGAAGGCGGCTGGGGATGGGGAACAGCATGTGGCCGGCGGTGATGCCGGGGGGGAGGGTCCAGGTGATGTGGGGCGGTTCGCCAGAGTCACCGGCGTTGAGCCAGTAGACGTGCCAGTGCTCCTCGAGGGTGAGGACGAGTCCGGCCTGGAGGGTGCCCCCTGGGGCGAGGTTGGGGGAGACGGAGACGAGTTCGGCGGTGAGGTGCTGGGCTTTGACGGGGCCCGGGCCTCCGTCGCCGACGCTCTGGAGCTGCGCGTGGGCCGCGGGCTGGAAACAGGGGCAGGTGACGAGCAGTAGCGCAACGAGCAGGCGGCGGATGTTCATGAAACTCAATTGTAGGGCTTTTTCGAGGGAGGAAATGGTCAGGCGAGTCTGTGGCGGCGGTGCTCGACCATGAGGCAGCGGTCCATGACAACGTGGATACCGGCGGCTTCGGCGCGGACGGCGGCTTCCAGGTGGACGATTCCTTGCTGGACCCAGAGGCTGGTGAGGCCGAGTCCGATCATCTCGTCGACGATGGCCGGGATGAACTTGGGCAGGCGAAAGACGTTGACGATGCCGGGTTTGAGGGGAAGCTGCGAGAGGGTAGGGTAGGCCGTTTCGCCGAGGACTGCGCTGAGCGACGGGTTGACGGGGTAAAGCTGGTAGCCGTGCTGCTGCATGTAGGCGGAGACGTAGTGGCTGGGTTTGCCGGGGTCTTCGGAGAGGCCGATGACGGCGATCGTGTGAGCGGACAGCATGGAGCGGATGGTCACTAGTTCGTTCATGGGGATTGGATGTGTTTTGGAGCTGGATAGAAGCTTTGTCCTGCCGGGTGAAGAGCAGGGAATAGGGAGTAGAAAACTCAGCACTCCGACCCCGGTTACAACAATCGCGCAGTGACAACGAGCAGCAGACTGCAAAGGAGTGCAGCGACATCCCACCATGAGAAGAGGTCTTCTACTCCCTATTCCCTACTCCCTGTTTATTTGTGCCAGGCTCCGAGAAGGCGGCGGAGGACGATGAGTTCGCCGAGGTGGTAAGCGGTGTGGTCGGCGACGAGGAGAGCTTCGCGGAGGAGGTTCTGGCCGTCTCCCCAGCGGAAGGGCTTGAACAGATCGGACTTGGGATCTTCGATGAGGGCGATGAAGCTTTTGAGGTCGCTGTGGATGACTTCCATGGAGTGGTCCCAGGCGTGGTCGCTGGGCGGTTGGGATGACTTGGGCCAGTAGTCGTTGGGCCACTGGATGGGGTGGTAGCCGCCGGTGGGAGGCGCGGAGAAGTTGAGGATGTCGCGCTGGGCGATGCGGAGATGCTCGAGGAGTTGCCAGGCGGAGTAGGGAAGGTTGGGTGGGACGGAGGCGCGGAGGTTGGCGGGGAGGTCCTTGACAGCGTCGTCGAAGGTGGCGTGGGCCTGACCGCCTTTAAGCAGGGCGACGAGTTGCTGTCGCAGAGGCGCGTGCTCGTCGGCGGTGTGGTTGGGCTGATCTGCTGGTTTGGTTGCGCTCATGTGCGGCTCGCCCTCCTGGGTTGAGTGATTGGATGCGGCGGGAGGGCAAGAGTTACATCGACGAAGCTAAGCGGCTAGTGGGAGCCTTGCAGGACGCGCGTGAAGATGGCGTCCACGTTAGCTAGTTGACGGGTGTAGTCGAAGGCGCGGGCCAGTTTTTCGGGGGAGAGGCGAGACGTTATCTCGGGGACCCTTGCGATTTCGTCGCGAAAGATGAGGTCGTTCTTCCAGGAGTTCATGGCGTGGGTCTGGACGAGGCGGTAGGCGTCTTCGCGGGACATGCCGGATTCGGCGAGGTCGAGCAGGAGCTGGCCGGAGAAGATGAGGCCGCCGGTGGATTCGAGGTTCTTCAACATGCGGGCGGGGTAGACGAGCATCTTGGCGATGAGGTTTTCGGTCTTGGCGAGGAGATAGTCGGCGAGGATGGTGGAGTCGGGGAGGATAACGCGCTCGGCGGAGGAGTGGGAGATGTCGCGCTCGTGCCAGAGAGCTACGTTTTCGAAGGCGGTCTGCGCGTTGGAGCGGATGACGCGGGCGAGGCCGGAGATCTGTTCGGAGGTGATGGGGTTGCGCTTGTGCGGCATGGCGCTGGAGCCTTTTTGTTTTTCGGAGAAGAACTCTTCGGCTTCGCGGACTTCGGTGCGCTGGAGATGGCGGATCTCGGTGGCGATCTTGTCGAGCGTGCTGGCGAGGACGGCGAGGGTGGCGATGTAGGCGGCGTGCCGGTCGCGCTGGACGACTTGGGTTGCGATGGCTACGGGTGTGAGACCGAGTTGATTACATATTGCTTCTTCGTGCTCGGGCTTGAGATGGCCGAAGGTGCCGACGGCTCCGGAGAGCTTGCCGACGCGGAGGTCTTCGGCGGCGGCGTCGAAGCGGGTGAGGTTGCGTTGCATCTCGGAGTACCACAGCAATAATTTCAGGCCGAAGGTGCTGGGTTCGGCGTGGATGCCGTGGGTGCGGCCGATGATGGGGGTATGTTTGAACTCGAGGGCGCGACGCTTGAGGGTGTCAGAGAGGGCGACGATGCCGGCGCGGATGAGCGCGGAGGCTTCCTTGAGTTGCAGGGATTGCGCGGTGTCAACGACGTCGGTCGAGGTGAGGCCGTAGTGAAGCCAGCGGGAGTCTTCCGGTGAGTTGATGTGTTCGGCGACGGTGGTGGTGAAGGCGATGACGTCGTGCTTGACCTCGGCCTCGATCTCGTTGATGCGGGCTACAGTGAAGCTGGACTTGTCGCGGATGGCGTCGGCGGCGGACTGCGGGACCAGACCGAATGTGGCGAGGGCTTGCGAGGCGGCGACTTCTACGGTGAGCCAGCAGCGATATTTGTTCTCGTCGGACCAGATGCGGCCCATGGCGGAGCGCGTGTAGCGGGGGATCATGTTTTCCTTGCTTGAAGAGAGCTGGGGTTATGCGATCGCGACTTACTTGTTGCTGACGCCGAAGAGTTCGGCCATCTCGTCGTGGAGAAAACCGCGGCCGGGTTTGTAGGGCTGGACCCATTTGCCGTCGATGACGAACTGAGGGATGGCGCGCTTGCCTACGTTTTCAATCACGGCGTCGGCGGCGCCGGGGGTGTTCTCGATGTCAATTTCGGTAAAGGGAATGTTGTGGGTGGTGAGGAAGCGCTTGGCTTCGCGGCAGTCGCGGCACCAGGAGGCGGAGTAGACGGTGAGATCCATAGAGTTCTATTTTAGCGTTTCTGAGTGAAATCGAGGGGCGGCTCCGAAGAGAAGGCTTTTTGTTGAAGTTCTCTTCTTCTTTACTGCTCGTGGTAGTTGCGGATCAAGCCGCCGTCGATGAAGTAGGTGGAACCGGTGACGTAGGCGGCGTCGTCGGAGGCGAGGAAGAGCGCGAGGCCGGCGACTTCTTCCGGCTTGCCCATGCGGCCGAGCGGGATGTTGACCAGGAGTGCTTCCAGCTCTTCCTTGTTGGCCATCATCTTGTCATTGATCGGGGTGGCGATTGCGCCCGGAGCGATGTTGTTGATGGTGATGTTCAGAGGGCCTAGTTCGACGGCGAGGTCTCGCATGAACATGCGCATGCCGCCCTTGGAGATGCAGTAGGTGGAGAAGTTGGGGAAGACCATGTCTTCATGGACGGAGCTCATGTTGATGATGCGGCCCGGTTTCTTCGCATCGCGGAGGCGGCGGACGAAGGCCTGGGCGAGGAAGAACGCGCCTTTGAGGTTGACGTTGAGAATGGCGTCGTAATCGGCTTCGGTGACGTCCCAGAAGGCGGCCCCCTTCTCGATGCCGGCGTTGTTGACGAGGATGTCGCAACTGCCGAGTTGCTGCCAGGCCTGGTCGACCAACTTCTGCGTGTCGGGGAGTTTCGAGACGTCGGCTTGAACGAGGACCGCCTTGCCGCCTGCGGCTTCGACTTTGGCTTTTGTGTCGTTAGCCTCGTCGATGTGGTTGCGATAATCGACGACAACGGATGCCCCTTCGCTGGCGAAACGGATGGCGATGGACTTTCCGATGCCGGAGCCTGAGCCGGTGACGATGGCGACTTTTCCTGCGAGACGACCTGACATGCTTCCTCCGCTATCTCTTGCTGGATTTCTTGCTGACTGCTCTTGTGGGTGCTTTCTTAGCGGCTTTCTTTGCGGCCTTCTTGGCTGCCGGCTTTTGCGATTTCTCTTTTTGATTCGCGAGGATGTCCGACAGTGCGGACTTGGCTTTTTCGAGTTCGGCGTGGCGTTCGGAGGAGAGGTTCTTGCCGGCGCGGTTGATGTAGAAGTTGAGCATGCGCATGCCGGAGGCGGGGCCTTTGGGAGAGACTTTTTTGGAGGCAAGTTCACGGGCTATGGTGGCTGCGTCCTCATTGAAGAGTCCTTCGTGGGGGTGAGTTGAATCGGTGTCTACCTTTGCCGACCACTTCTTCTTTGTCGCCATCGAGATCTCCTGGATCGCGCTCCGGTCCACTTTCCGGCCCTTTGCGGCTTCGTTCTGTAGGATGCGGGTGGACGACTTTTCCTGGCGACGTTTGCGAAAAAAGTTGCTGAGGAGCGGGCCGCACTCTTCGGCGAGGAGGCCGGGGGTGAGTTCGACTTTGTGGTTGAGTTGGGGGTGGTTGATGACGGAGAGGACAGAGCCGCAGGCGCCTGCCTTGGGGTCCGGGGCGGCGTAGACGAGGCGTCTTACGCGGGCGTGGAGGATGGCTCCGGCGCACATGGCGCAGGGTTCGAGGGTGACGTAGAGGGTGCAGTCGTTAAGGCGATAGTTCTGGAGAGCGAGGGCGGCCTGGCGGAGGGCTACGATCTCGGCGTGGGCGGTGGGATCGTTGTTGCGGAGGACGCGATTCTGGCCGCGGCCGATGATTGTGTCTTGATAGACGACGACAGCCCCGACGGGTACTTCGTCCGCGGCTTCTGCGGCGTGGGCTTCGGCGATGGCGGCGCGGAGGTGGTCCTTGTCGTCATCCATGCTCTGCGTGATTCCGCCAAGCTCGTACTTGGCTGAACGTCCATGCTGGAAGACCCTTCAGACCTAGGTGACGGGCGAGTCTTCCGTCCTCGGTAACCAGAAGCATCTCGGAGCAAAGGAGCGAGAGAGCCGCGTCGGTAAATCCGAAGGCAGAGAATTCGGATTGCGCGCAAACCCTGGTGGAGAGGAGCGTTCGTTCATCGAGCGTGTCGATCAAAGATCGCATTTGCAAGAAGATTGCGGTGCGAGCAGATCCCGAAGCTGCACCGGCGAGATTACTCACTTCCGTAAGGACGTGGGCGGTCGTGACGATTCTGGCAAAAGAGCTTACGAAAGCACGGAGAACGTCGAAGTCGTCAGAGGTAAAGCCGCTAAGCCGTCTCTGGGTCTTAATGGCACGCGGGCTCCACAAACCAACGACAAGGAGCAGGAGAAGGTTGGAGTCCAACAACACAAATTTGCGTCCGAATTGCATCGACGGCTGCTCGAAGCGGTGGTCAATTATAGGTCGGATTCCTGATTGCAATTAGTTCTCCATTGCTCGTCTGAATCTGCACCTGCTTGTCGACGTAAGGATAAAAGACATTTGGAGTTCCGTTTTGAGCGTCTGGATTTTTTGCACGAAATGTTACCGTCCAAACATCTCCGTTTTCGGATCGTTCAAATTCCATTATTTCTGGATGAAGCGCCGCAAATCCAGGCATTACCTTCATCAGGTATACATTCGCGATTTTAACGGCTTCGTCTACGTCTACCATTTCGACTCCTTCAGCGATTATGCCGGTTCCTGCTGGGTGAGGCAATGGAGAGTGCCTAGTCCCCAGACGAGGTCTACGGCGTGGATGCCGATGACCTCGCGGTCGGGGAAGCACCCGGCGATGATGTTGAGGGCGTGGCGGTCCTGGCAGTCGTTGAAGGTGGGGACCAGGACGAGGCCGTTTGCAATATAGAAGTTGGCGTAGCTGGCGGGGAGGCGCTGGCCTTCGAAGAGGACGGGCTCGGGCATGGGGAGTTCGACGATCTCGAAGGGTTGGTTTTGCAGGTTGCGGCTAGCGCGGAGGCGGTCTAAATTCTCGGCCAGGAGGAGGTGGTTTTCGTCGCGGGTGTTGGTTTCGACACAGGTGAGGATCTTGTTTTCGCCGACGAAGCGGGTGATGTCGTCGACGTGGCCATGGGTGTCGTCGCCGGCGCAGCCTTTGTGCAGCCAGAGGGTCTGGTCGATGCCGAGATAGTCGTGGAAGGCTTGTTCGAGGAGGGTGCGGGTGGTGGTCGCGTCGCCCAGGCTTGGGTTGCGCTGCTGGATCTCGGAGAGGAGGCACTCTTCGGTGGTGAGGAGGATGCCGGCGCCGTTGGTGTCGATGCTGCCGCCTTCGAGGACGAGGCGGTGCGGCTTCATATTCGGAGAGCCGGGCGGAGGCGGGACCTCGGGCTTGAACTCGGGCACATCGTAGTGCTTGGCGATGTGCTGGGGGACCTGATCATCGCGGCGCCAGTTGTCGTACTTGGCCCATGCGTTGAACTTCCAGTTGGTGATGGCGAGGTCGCCTGCGGGATTTTTGACGAAGATGGGGCCGGAGTCGCGGAGCCAGACGCGGTCGGTGGGCCATTGGTGGAAGTGAAGACGGGCGAGGTTGGCTCCGGCGCGGCGCAGAAGGCTGGAGGCGCGGCGTTCGGCGTCTGGGTTATTGACGAGGATGTGGACGTCTTCCACGCGCGACAGATGGCGGACGATCTCCGAGTAGACCCAGGGGATGGGTTGGAACTTGCCGGGCCAGTCTTCGGCATTGTGGGGCCACGCGATCCAGGTGGCGGCGTGAGGGACCCACTCGGCGGGCATGTGGTAGTGGAGGTCGCGAGGCGTGGTCATGGGCTGGTATGGATTCCTTCTGGAGGTAGTGGTCCTTGTTCGGCTCACTCTACACCCCGAATGTTGCGCGAATTCTTCGAAACAGGAAACTCGGGTCCGGACTTGATCGTAAAGTATCGATCATGGGGCAGGGTACGGCAGAGCAGGGTACGGTAGAGTCTTCCTTGAGAGATGGGTATCGATTCTTCTGCGATGAGACGGCAAACGACGATCTCCGGGTTTGTCATGGGGAGTTTCGAGAACGATTCATCCTGAGTGTGGCTGGCTGGTCCTGCGGGTAGGCGAGAGGCTGGAGTAGTGGTGGCGCTGGACCTGCACGAGCAGACGGCGGAGAAGGGGAGTCAGGACGAGGGCGAGGCAGGGGGCGGCGATGGCGGCGATGGCGGCCCAGAGGAGGAAGGCGTGCCACTCCCACAGCCAGAGCTGGCGGATGAGGGCGACGGGGTGTTCGCGGGCGGCGTGCAGGAGTTCGGTTGCGGAGAGTGGCAGGCGGGCGGTGTGGAAGATGCGGCTCGCGATGTGGAGGAAGGGAATAACGAGCAGGAGCTGCAGAGGATAGACGATGTGATTGCCGAGCTGCGAGGCGGCGATGTTGAGCCGGAGGACGAAGGCGATCGCGAGGCAGAGAACGGTGGTGCTGCCGAGGATGGGGTTGATGCCGATGAGCAACCCGACGGCGATGCTCCAGGCGAGTTTTTCCGGGGTTGCTCCCATGCGGAGGAGCGCGAGGATGGGAAGGACGACGCGGCGGTAGATCCAGTTGTGATGGATGGCCGCGGGCGTTTTGGAGGTGGAATCGCGCTCTGATTCAATTGGGTGCACTAGGAACAGGATAGACTGCGCAACGAGTGGTGGTAAAACGAGGCGTGGTAACGGTTGCGCCTGCGCGGAAGAGATGAGGATTGGATCTGGTGAACTTTTTTCGGGCTTTGGGGCGGAGTGTTCGGCTGGTGGGGATGTTTGTGGCGGCGGGGACGGAGCTGGTCGTGAAGCGTCCGGCAACGCGGGAGCAGCGGGCCGACTGGCTGCATCGATTCTGTGCGCGGGCACTGAGGGGAATGGGAATCGAGATCAGCGTGGAGGGAGTATTTCCCGAGAAGGGAGCGCTGATTTCGAATCATCTGAGTTACCTGGATATTGTGGTGTACGCGGCGCTGCACCCTTGCGTGTTTGTGTCGAAGGCGGAGATTCAGGGGTGGCCGGTGGTGGGATGGATGACAACGATGGCCGGGACTGTTTATGTTGCGCGGGGGCATGGCGGGTCTGCGATGATGGCGCGGAAGGGAATGCAGGCGGCGCTCGATGCCGGACTGCCGGTGGTTTTTTTCCCGGAGGGAACGACGAGCAATGGGAGCGGGTTGCTGAAGTTTCACAGCGGGCTGCTGGGACAGGTGATGGCGGGCGGCGCTCCGGTGACGGCGGCCTATGTTCGCTATCACCTTGGCGCGGGGAATGAGGCGGGAGTCACGGTTGCCGATGACGTCTGCTACTGGGGCGACCGCAATATGGTGGCGCATGTCTTCAAGTTCCTCGGGCTGCACGGGGTGCGGGCGGAGGTGCGGTTCGCCGGGCGACCGATTGCGTTTTCGAACGAGGGGCTGCATCGGAAGCAGGCCGCGATGGAGGCGCAGGCGGCGGTAGAGCAGTTGGGGAAGGGTGAGCGGACCGAGGAGAAGGTTAATGCGGCGGGAGAGAGGCGATTTGGGGGATCAGAGCGGTGAGAAGACCGGTGAACTGCTTTTCAACGTGGCGGCCGGTCTCCATGACCTCTTCGTGGTCCAAGGGACGATCATGCACGCCGGCGGCCATGTTGGTGACGACGGAGAGGCCGAGGACTTCGAGGCCCATGTGGCGGGCGATGATCACCTCGTGGACGGTGGACATGCCGACGAGGTCGGCGCCGAGAGTGCGGAAGGCGCGGATTTCGGCGGGGGTTTCGAAGCTGGGACCGAGGACGGCGAGATAGACGCCTTCGGTGAGGAGGAACTGCTGGCGGGCAGCCTCTTCGATGGCGAGGGTGCGGAGACGGCGGGAGTAGGCGGCGGACATATCAAAGAAGCGCTGAGCCGGTCTTTCGACTACGGTGAAGCGGGGTTCGTTGGGGCCGGCGGCGGCGTTGGTTCCGGTGAAGTTGATGTGGTCGGAGATGGCTACGAGGGAGCCCTGCTCGAGAGTAGTACGGATTCCGCCGGCGGCGTTGGTGACGATGAGGGTTTTCGCGCCGAGCAGGGCCAGGACGCGGGTGGGAAAGGTGACCTGGGCCATGTCGTAGCCTTCGTAGGCATGAACGCGGCCCTGCATGACGGCCGCGGGAATGCCTGCGACGCGGCCGAGGACGAGGTGGCCGGAGTGGCCTTCGACGGTGGACTGGGTGAAGTGGGGGATTTCGGCGTAGGGGATGCGGGTAGCGTCGTGAACCTGGGAGGCGAAGTTGCCTAGTCCGGAGCCGAGGATGATGCCGATGGTGGGCTGGATTGTGGTTCGGCTGCGGACGAAGGCGGCTGCGGATTGGGCTTTGCTGTAGAGGTCGGTCATGTCGGCTATGGGTGCGGTTTTATTTGAGGAGCATGGAGACGATGCTGGCGGACATGAGGTTGGCCATGGTTCCGGCGAGCATGGCGCGGACGCCGAGTTGGGCGAGGTCGTTGCGGCGGTTAGGAACGAGGGCTCCGATGCCGCCGATCTGCATCCCGATGGAGCCTACGTTGGCGAAGCCGCAGAGGGCGAAGGTGGCGATCGAAAACGTGCGCGGCGGGAGTGCGGCTTTGATGGCTCCAAGCTGGGTGAAGGCGACGAACTCGTTGATCATGGTGCGGGTGCCGAGGAGGTTGCCGATGGTGTGGGCGTCGTGCCAGGGGATGCCGATGAGCCAGGCGACAGGCGCTCCGATGACGCCGAGGACGGTGTTGAGGGAGTGGGGGAAGGGAATGTGGCCGTGCGCCCACAGCGTGTTCGAGATCGCGAGCATAATGGCGTTGGCGAGGCCGACCAGGGCGACGAAGCTGATGAGCATGATGGCGACGTTGAAGGCGAGCTGGCCGCCGTCGATGGTGCCGCGGGCGATGGCGGCGACGAAGTTCTCGTTCTTGTGTTCCTCGTTAGGCGGCATGTGGACGGTGCCGGCGGTGGCGGGGCGCTCGGTTTCGGGGACGAGCATTTTGGCGATGAGGATGGTGCCGGGAGCGGTCATGATGACGGCGGAGAGGAGGTCCTGGGCGTTGATGCCGAAGCTGATGTAGGCGGCCATGATGCCTCCCGAGACGTGGGCCATGCCGGAGGTCATGATGACCATGAGTTCGCTGCGGGTGGCTCCCGAGAGGAAGGGACGGATGGTAAGCGGGGCTTCGGTCTGGCCCATGAAGATGCTGGCGGCGACGTTGGTGGATTCGGCCCCGGAGGTGCCCATGGTGCGCTGCATAATCCAGGCGACGACACGGATGACCTGCTGCATGAAGCCGATGTGGTAGAGGATAGCGAAAAAGGCGGAGATGAAGATGATAGTGGGGAGGACGGCGAAGGCTAATACTGCGAGCGGGTCGCCCGGGGTGCCGAGGCGGCCGAAGACCAGCGAGGAACCGTCGACGGAGTGCGCGAGGAGCGAGGTGATGACGTTGGAGATGCTGTGCAGGATGCGCTGACCGGCGTTCCACTTGATGACGAGGAAGGCGAAGACGATCTGCAGGCCGAGGCCCCAGAGGACGGTGCGCCAGCGGATGGCGCGGCGGTTCGTGGAGAAGGCGAAGGCGAGGCCGAGGAAGGTGATGAGGCCGAGTAGACCGGTGAATCTTGCCAAGGCGCGCTCCGGCTGAAGTTTTCTTGCGTTGTGAGAAGTGTACTGGAGAGTGCGGATGGGAGATAGGATTGGTTGCGAGGCCTGAGACAATCTGTAACCCGACTGCAGGTTGCATGAGCCTTTTGCCATGTCGCTGCACTTGAAGAGATAGTGTAGTCCCTCTAAGCGGCGCGCCTGCGTTGCAGCAGGTAATGCAGAGGAATTCCGAGCAGAATGACTCCGGTCCCGATGAGAGAGTTGCGTGGCTGGTCGGAAAACGAGAAGACCAGCAGGACTATCGCCGCGAGAATGAAGATCACCGGGACCAAGGGATATCCCCAGATGCTGTAGGGGCGGGATGCTGCGGGTTCGCGGCGGCGGAAGACAAAGATCGTGCTGCAGGTCAGGGCGTAGAACAGCCATTCGCCGAAGATGGCGAGCGAAAACAGGGCCTGGAACCGTCCAATAGCGAGCAGCAGCAGGGAACTCAGAACAGCCTGTAAAACCAGCGCTGCCGATGGAGTATGGAAGCGCGGGTTCACATGCGCAAGCTGCTTGAAAAACAGTCCATCGCGGGCGGCGGCGAAGGGAACTCGCGCTCCGGACAGCGATGAGCCGACAAAGGTTGCGGCGATGCTGACGGCCATGCCGATCGAGACCAGCGAAGCTCCCCATGGCCCCGCAACCAGCCGCATGGCATCGGCCGCGGGCCGCTCTGCCGCAGCTATGGTCGAGGCAGGAAGGACGAACTGAATCGCAGCATTGGTGAGCATATAGAGCGCGCCGACGATGGCCGCGCCGCCTACCAGCGCAACCGGCATACTGCGCTGCGGATCCTTCACTTCGCCTGCCATGGTGACGACGTCGCTCCATCCGTCGTAGGCCCATAAGGCCGCGACCAGGGCGATCATGAAGCCTGCGAAGCCTCCGCGCGCTGCGGTAAAGTCTGTGGTGAAGTTGGCCCAGGAAGCATTTCCGGAACCATGATGACCCGCCGCCCCGAAGCAGAACCCTGCGATCACGACGATCAACGCAGCCTTGAGCCAAGTCAAAAAGAGCTGCACATTGGCCGATCTCCGAGTCCCGACGATGTTGAGCAGTGCGATCAGCCAAGTCATCGCAATTGCGAAGACCTGTCCCCAGAGCAGGTGCGCAAAGGCCGGCCTCGCGAAGGCGCTGAAGAACGCGAAGGTTCCCAGCACCCGCGCCAGTCCGGCCGCGATGGTCGCGAGCGATGCGGGCTTCGCCACTGTAATCTGCGTCCACATGTAAAGGAAACCTGCGAGATCGCCGTAAGCCTCGCGCAGAAATGCATATTCGCCGCCATAGCGCGGATGCGCCGCCGTAATCTCGGCATAGGTCATGGCGCCGCACAACGACAGCAGCCCGCCAACGATCCACACGGCGTACACCATGCGCGAGGAGCCGACCGCGGCCATCATCTCGCGCGGCACGAGAAAGATCCCGCTGCCGATTATGATGCCCACCACAATCGAGGTGGCATGGGATGCGTTCAGAACGCGAGGGAGTTCATTGCGGATTGGCGGCATTGGTTTCCGGAGAGTAGCACATCTGCTTCCCGGCGCAGCAAAGCCTAGATGTAGTGTTTGAATTCAGCCCAGTCGCCGGCCAGGTTCTTGCGCCTTCCACGCACCAGATAGATATTGCGATGCTCATAGGGCATGGAATAGGGAGCGTCCATGCGTCCCGCAATCTGGACAGAGCGGTAGCTCTCGCGCATCTCGTCCGGCGTTGCGCCATTGATCACGATCATCACCTCGCCGGTCTCGCCATGAGGTCCCCATAGAAAATAGTTGTTGTGGCCGCTGATCGCCTGCGGCAGCCCATGTCCGAGGAAGTTGACCGCGCTCGCTTCGCCGTAGTTCGAGCAGAGAATCCCTGCGACCTTCTGCTGATCGGGCGGCAATGTGTTGTAGATACGCGTGACCTGATCGACCTCTTCCTGCCAGCCGAACCGGTCGGCATAGAACTGCGGCAGCGAACCGCTGGACTCCCTCTCCGTCTCACCGATGAGACCATGCAGATGCGTCGCCTTGACGTAGCTCAGCCACATGGAAGGAGGCATCACGGGGATCGCCAGCGGCAGAAAATACACTCCTCCCAAAATTAGAAGACCCTCGATCACAGGAAACGCAAATACCCGGTCCCGCAGCACCGCAGCCCTCTGCGAAAGCCACTGCTCCCAGGCCACTCCGCCCGCGGCGAACAACACCGGATACACCGGCGACACGTAATAATCCTTCGCGTGGAGCGCCATCATCAGCAGCAGAAAAAACAGGTACGTCGCGCCCAGCCAGCGCCAGCGCCTGGTTATTTGGTTGTGTAGCAGCCACACCAGGCCCGCTCCCCATATCAATAGTGACAAGGGTTGCAGAGCCAGTACCTGCGCCACCACAAACTGCAGCGGCCCGAGCTTCACGTTCTTATTCTCCAACCGCCCATTGCGCAGAAACTCAAGCGTAGCCCAGTGATGATGCACCTGCCACAGTAGATTCGGCAGCGCAATCAAGACCAGTAGCGCGACTCCACCCGCAGCCCAACGGTTGAACAATATCTTTCGCTGCGGCGTCACCAGCAGCCCGGCCAGCAGAGCCGCCAGAAAGAACGTCATCGAAGGCTTGTTCAGCAGTCCAAGCCCCGCAGACATGCCGAACAAAATCCACAACTTGTCGCTGCCGCCGCGCACGATCAGGACCAGCGCCAACAAGCAAGTCATCCAGAACAGCGACTCCGCCGAGTTCATCGAGAGAAAACTGTCGAGCGCCAGATACAGCGGCACGATCAACACCCCGATCATCGCCAGCGCCTGCGCCGGTCTGCGACCACCCAAGGCCCACGCGAGCAGCCCCGTAAGAAACACTCGCCCCGCGCCCGCCAAAGCCGAAAACATGCGGATTCCCGTCAGCGACCTGCCGAAGACCGCAAGCGCGAGCTTCGCCTGAATCGCCACACCCGGTCCATGATCCACATATCCCCACGCAAGATGACGCCCGCAGACGATGTAATACATCTCGTCGCGAAAATATCCGTACCCAATGTGCGACTCCCACAGATTGGCGGCGATGTGCAGCGCCAGCTTGAAAGCGGCGAAAGCAAAGGCAAGCCGCACAGCAGCATGCAGCGAGAGGTCGACTGGGCGAACGACCATTGTAGGCGCGCTGGACATTCCATTTCCTCCAGGGATTTTCTACCGCATACGGCTGTGGTGCGTCGTTTGAAAACTAAAAGCTTGACCGCGGATTTTCACGGATGAGACGGATTTAAGAACAGGCAACGACAAAGGCAAATGCCGGGATACTTCACTGCATCAGGATGACGACGAAAACCAAGAAGCTCTCAACTGCAGTTTAAAACGAGTCTCGTGACAATTCTGCTGATGCGGCGACTTAGCTAAGATAACTGAGATAGTGTGACATCTGAGATGTTTAACGGAACCACATGAGTGGAGGGAGCGACACCGATGGACTGGACACCGGGCGGACTGAGTGGCGATATCGAAGACAGGCGTGGCTCCTTCGGTGGCGGCGGCTTTGGCGGCGGCGGCCTCGGCATTATTGGTTTCCTCTTTCTCGTCGTCATCAGCCTGGTTACCGGGCGAAATTATATTGGCAGCTATCTCTCCGGCGGGGGCGCTGCGCCGACTCATCAGACGCAAGGAATGTCGCCGTCCGGCCGCCCCGGCTACTCCGCGTCGCCCCAGGAAGAGCGTTCCGCGCAGCTTGTCTCCTGGACGCTCGACGACGTGCAGAAGACCTGGACCAGGCTTCTGCCGGAGCAGACCGGCAAGGACTATCGCCACGCGAAGCTTGTGCTCTTTCGCAACTACACCCACTCCGGCTGCGGCGTCGCCCAGTCCCAGACCGGCCCGTTCTATTGCCCTGGGGACGAGAAGGTCTACATCGACCTCAGCTTCTGGGACGAACTGCGGCGCATGGGCGGCGGCGCGGGAGAGTTCGCGCAGTCCTACGTCATCGCGCATGAACTCGGCCATCATGTGCAGGATATCCTCGGCATCGAGCAGAAGATCCAGCATCTATCCAGTCAAAATCCATCGGAGCGAAATCATCTCTCGGTCGATCTGGAGTTGCAGGCCGACTGCCTGGCCGGCGTGTGGGCGCACAGCACGGAGCAGCGCAAGATCGTTCACGAAGCCGATATTGACGCGGGCCTGCGGGCAGCGGCGGCTGTCGGAGACGATCATCTGCAGCGGATGGAGCGTGGCACGGTCAGCCCGGAGAGCTTCACCCATGGCACCTCCGCGCAGCGTACCGGCTGGTTCAAACGCGGACTACAGCAGGGAACCATCGCGGCGTGCAATACCTTCAAGGTCGGCGGTGCGCTTCCTGGATCCTCCGGGACCGGCACAAACGAAGAATAAGCAGACCTAATTCAGCACCGGTAGCACCGCGCTACTCGCTTCCTCTGCCGCGAAGTGGCTGCGGATGCGTTCCGCGGTCGCAGCGTTGACCACTGCGGTCAGCGCGTCCGGCGCCGCCTGCTTGATCCCGCGCACGCTGCCGAAGTGTTCGATCAAACGCTGCCTGGTCCGCGGCCCGACGCCTGGTATCGACAGCAGCTCACTGTCGCGGTCGCGCATCTGACGGCGCTTGCGATGATACGTCACGGCAAAGCGGTGGCTCTCGTCGCGGATCTTCTGCATCAGGTGAAGCACGGGCGAACGCCGGTCCAGCACCACCGGCTCGTTCTCCTGCCCGTAGACGTAGATGATCTCTTCGCGCTTCGCAATCGAGGCCAGCGGCTGAAGCGTCACGCCGATCTCCTCCAGCGCGGCGTACGCGGCATGCAGTTGTCCGAGGCCGCCGTCGATCAGGATCAGCGATGGGAAGGGCTTGTTGTCCTCCTGCAGCCTCTTGTAGCGCCGCTGAATCACCTCGCGCATGCTGGCGAAGTCGTCGACGCCGGTGACGGTCTTGACCTGGAACTTGCGGTAGGCGGACTTCTTCATCGCGCCATCCTCCCACACCACCATCGACGCTACCGTCTCCGCGCCCTGGATATGCGAGATGTCGAAGCACTCGATGCGCCGCGGCAGCTCTTCGAGCATCAACGCGTCCTGCAGGGCTTCTTGAATGGCCTTCATCCCAGGCTGCAGCACGCGGAACCGCTGGTCGTACGACTGCTTGGCGTTCTGCGACACCAGATCGACCAGAGAACGTTTCTCGCCTCGCTGCGGCGCAAGAATCTCGATGCGCTTGCTCGTCCGTTCTGTCAGTATCTCGGCCAGCAGACTGCGATCCGGAAACTCGACCGGCACCAGAATAGATCGCGGCACGTAGTTCTGATCGAGATACAACTGCTTCAGCAGCGCGGAGAAGAACGCGGCGGGACTGAATCCGGGAGCGCCCAGCTCCGTTACCGGCGTGTGCTGCACCACCGCCATCCCCTCGCCGATCTCTGCAGCGGGCGCTGCGGAATCGGGCTCCAGACGCGGCAGTGTCTCAATTTCATCGATCTCCGACACTGCTTCCGTCACAGTATCGAGCAGCGACTCCGGCAGGTCCTCCCAGAAGAAGTCGCGCCGGTCTACGATCTTGCCCGAGCGCATGTGAAACAGGTTCACCGCCAGCATCTCGTTCTCGTAGTGATAGCCGAAGACGTCCGCGTCTTCATTCTCCGCCGTGGCCATGCGCTGCTTGTCCTGCATCTGATGCACGGTGACGATCTGGTCGCGCAACCGCGCCGCCAGTTCGTATTGCTCCGCTACGGCCGCAGCCTCCATCCGCTTGGTCAAGGAGTTTTCCAGCTCGTGCGTGCGCCCTTCCAGAAAAAGCTGCACGTCGCGGATCGTCTCGCGATAGCTCTCCGGCGTCGTCAGTCCCTCCAGGCAAGGCCCCAGGCAGCGTTTGATGTAGTACTGCAGGCAGGCGCGCGGATGATAACGCGACAGATCGACCTTGCAGCTTGGAATCAAGAAACTCCGGTGGATCAGGTCGACAAGCCGATATGCAAGGTTGCCGGGGAAGTAAGGGCCGAAGTACGCGCCGCCGTCCTTCCGCAGCCTGCGCGTGACGAACACCTTGGGATAGCGATCGTTCATCGTCAGCTTAATGTACGGATAGGTCTTGTCGTCGCGCAGCAGGATGTTGAAGCGCGGTTTTTTCTGCTTGATCAGGTTATTCTCAAGCGCCAGCGCCTCATGCTCGTTCGCGACCGTGATGTACTCCACATCGACGGCTTCGCGCATCAGCGTCCCGGTCTTAGCATTAGCCTGCGACGCCGTTAGAAAATAGGAGCGCACCCGTGCGCGAAGGTTCTTCGCCTTGCCAACGTAGATCACCTCGCCCTCTGCGTTCTTGTAGAGATAGCACCCGGGCTGGGGCGGGATGGTTCGAATTTTCTGGAGGAGGTCCATGACGAAATCTGCGCCTGGGTCTCAGTGTAGATGCCCGGAAGAACCTCGGGGACCATGCAGACGCCTGCTCAGTACATTTGACGCGTCATTCCATCAAAAGTTCCGGATATCGACGCGGCAACCCCTTCGCAGAACGGTGGATATCTTAGATAAACATCGAGAATCAGGGGGCTTGCGACATTGATTGTTTTGGCATCTCAATTGCTATCATCATCGGGAAGTCTAAAAACAGGAGAAACGACATCCATGAGCTCCAATCCGGAAAACTGTTCCAAGCTAAAATCTGCCTGCACGGTCGCCCTTACCAGTGTCTTTGCCGTCGCGTTCACGGTCGGCTGCTCCAGCAAGAACTATGTTCGTTCACAGACCGCTCCTCTGGTCCAGCAGACCAACGAGCTCGATACCAAGACGGCTGCCGATCACCGGGCGATCGTCGATACGGACCAGCGGGCGCAGAGCGGTATCGCCACCGCCCAAGGCGCGGCAAATACAGCGGATCAGCATGCTGTCGCCGCGGGGCAGTCCGCCAATGCGGCCAACCAGTCCGCGCAGGAGGCCTACAACCGGGTCGATTCGCTCAGCGGCGTTGTGGCCAATCTCGACAACTACAAGCAGCTCTCCGACGTTAGCGTCACCTTCGGTTTCGACAAAGCCGTACTCACACGTTCGGACAAACAGCAGTTGGATAGTTTTGCCGGCAACCTGAACAGCACACGAGGCTACATTCTCGAAGTCACCGGCGGCACCGACTCGGTTGGCGATGCGAACTACAACTATCAGCTCAGCCAGCGCCGCGCCGACGCCGTCGTGAACTATCTCGCGACGAAGTACAACATCCCTCCGCACAAGTTCTATCTCATCGGCATCGGCAAGGACCAGCAGGTTGCGAGCGACAGCACGCCGGCCGGTCGCGCCAAGAACCGCCGCGTCGATATCAAACTGATGACCAACATGGGGGAGCAGCCCACGACGGGAACTACGGCCAGCCCCAGCGGCCAGATGTAACCTGTAAGAGAAACGTCTTTACAACCAACGCAGAAGCCGCACCGCAATGGAACTTGCGTTGCGGCTTCATCCTTTCAGGTCCTCAGCTTGCGATAGACGATGGCCAGCAGCGCCGAAGCGCCAAAGACCCACGCAAATTGATACCAGTAGAAGAAAGGAAATCCCCAAAGCGCGGGGGTGGAACGCGCATAGACCACCGGAAAGCACAGGCCGAGATAAGGCAATACCAGCAGCCAGAGCCATCGGCTTCTGCGCTGCGGCTGCCTGATCTCAGGCTCACGAGGCGTTGTCATCTGCTGGATAGCATACTTGATTTGTATCCGCAGGAACACAGGGGGGTACTCGGGTAAAGTGGAAGATATGGCAGAACGAGAGTCCGAGAAGATACAGAAGCCTGAATCCCTCGCCGAATCCATTGCCCTTATGGCTCGTCTGCGTGCCCCGGACGGCTGCCCCTGGGACCGCGAACAGACCTTCGACTCGATCAAGCGCCACACGCTCGAGGAGACCTACGAGGTCTTCGACGCAATCGAGCGCCGCGCCTGGCCCGATCTCAAGGACGAGCTAGGCGACCTTCTGCTGCAGGTCCTCTTTTACGCCCAGATGGCCTCCGAGGCCGGCTACTTCACCATCGAGGACGTCGCCGAAAACCTGAACGCGAAGCTTGTCCGCCGACATCCCCATATTTTTGCTGACGTCGAGGCTACGGACGCAAACGCGGTTCTCCGCAACTGGGAGCAGATCAAGCAGACGGAGAAGAAGTCCTCCGCGTCCGTACACGCCGGTGTGCTGGACGACGTGCCCCGCAGTATGCCGGCCATGTTGGAGGCTGCAAAGCTGGGCTCGCGCGCGGCCAAGGTGGGCTTCGACTGGCCGGACGCCAGCGGCCTCTTCGACAAGCTCCAGGAGGAGATCGGCGAGTTGAAGGCGGAACTCGCACCGGCATCCGCGAAGCAATCGCAAGCCGCTGTCGAAGCCGAGCTTGGCGACCTCCTCTTCACCGCCGTCAATCTGGCTCGTCACCTCAAGGTCGATCCCGAATCCGCCCTGCGCGGAACCAACGCCAGATTCCGCCGCCGCTTCGCCGCGATGGAGTCCGCGGCCGGCGGCAGCGACGCGCTGGCGACTTCAACGCCTACCGAACTGGACGTACTATGGAACCAGGCGAAGAGGAATTCGGCGAAGAACGCCGCCAGTGAGACGTGAGGGTTATGAACGAAGGCCTCCGCGGCAGCATCCGCATTCAGCAACTCACCGAGCTGGAGCACTTCGAGCGCTGTGTCGTCCTCCAGATCGAGGTCTGGGGCTATAACGACGGCGACGTGATCCCCCGCCGCGTCTTCGTCGTCGCCGAGCGCATCGGCGGACAGGTCGTCGGCGCTTTTGACGGCGACACCCTGGTCGGCTTCGCCATGGCGCTGCCGGGATACCGCGACGGCAGGCCGTATCTCCACTCGCACATGCTGGCCGTGCTGCCGCAGTACCGCAATGCCGGTATCGGCCGCAGCCTCAAGCTCGCCCAGCGCGACGACGCCATAGCCCGCGGCTTCGACCTGATGGAGTGGACCTTCGATCCGCTGGAGATCCGCAACGCCCACCTGAACATCCATCGCCTGGGGGCAATCGTCCGCCGCTACCAGCCGGACTTCTATGGCCCCTCCTCGTCCCCATTGCAGGCTGGCCTGCCGACCGATAGGCTATACGCGGAGTGGTGGCTGCGCTCCGACCGCGTGGAGAATATCCTCAACGGAAAGGCACACCCCATGGAAGTCGTCGAACGCATCACCGTCCCGCACACCATCTACCAGTGGAAGCAGGATGCCCAGCAGCGAGATCGAGCACGAGCCCTGCAGAGCAGCAACCGGGAGGCACTGGAATCCGCATTTGGTCATGGTCTGGCCGTCATCGGCTACGAACGCGATCCCGAAGGCAGCGGCTCCTTCCTGCTCGGCCCATGGCAGCAGCCGCAGAGAATCGACAGCAGGCAAACGGAAACACCGGCCTATCCTCAAGGCTCCTAGCGAAAGACAGGAACGAACATGCTCAACATCGACGCCATCCACATGCGAGAGATCAACATGCCGCTGGCTCATCCCTTCGAGACCAGCTTCGGCCTCACCACCGCGCGCCGCATCCTCCTGATAGAGATCGAATCCGAGGGCCTGACCGCCTGGGGCGAGTGCGTTGCCGGCGAGCACCCCTACTTCAGCGACGAGATGATCGACACCGCCTGGATCGTCACGGAGGCTGAGCTTGCTCCCCGCCTCCTCGATGCCGATGTGGAACGCGGCGGAAGCTGTCCCCGCATCTTCGGCCAGGTTCGCGGTCATCGCATGGCCAAAGCCGCGCTGGAGAATGCAGTATGGGACCTCGAAGCGCAGGTGAAGCGCGTCTCATTGTCCGAACTCCTCGGCGGAACGCGCGAAGTGATCCCCTGTGGCGTCTCCATCGGCCTCCAACCTTCGCTGGAGCAGTTGATGGAGAAGATTGCCATCGAACTCGCCGCGGGCTACCAGCGCATCAAGCTGAAGTGCAAGCCCGGCATGGATGTGACTCTGTTCGAGGCCGTCCGCAACCGCTGGCCGGACATCAATCTGAGTTGCGATGCGAACTCCGCCTACCGCATGAGGGATATCAACCACGTCGCAAGCTGGGACCAGTTCGACCTCCTGATGATCGAGCAGCCTCTCTGGCACGATGACTTCTACTTCCATTCCATGCTGCAGAAGCGCCTGAACACGGCCATTTGCCTCGACGAGTCCATCCGCAACCGCCGCGATGCGCTCGCCGCCATCGATATGGAATCCTGCCGCATCCTGAACATCAAAGTAGGCCGCGTCGGCGGATTCAGCGAGGCCATCGCCGTTCACAATGCCGCGGCGGAGCGTGGCATTCCGGTCTGGTGCGGAGGCATGCTGGAGACCGGCATCGGCCGCTCGCACAACGTTGCCCTGTCGTCGCTACCCAACTTCTCTCTTCCCGGCGACGTCTCCGCCTCCAGCCGCTACTGGTCGCAGGACATCATCGAACCGGAAGTCACCGTAAGCCCCGCCGGCGAGATCGTCGTCCCCACCACGGCCGGACGCGGGTTCGAGGTGCGGCGCGATCGCATCGAGGCCCTCACCGTGCGGCGGCGGACGCTCCACGCCAAGGCCCGCGTCAGCGCCTGAACACCAGCCCTATCGACCAGACAGCGGAGTATCCAGCAGCAGGTGGATGGCGTCCTGGTAGCTCATCGGCGCAATCGCCTGAAAATCGCTCGCCTGCACACGGGAGTTCACCTTGACCGTCTTCACCATCAACGCCCGCGCGGTCAGCTGCATGGAAAAGTTCGTGAAGATCCATCGAGAGCCGTCCGCGTTGATCTGATCCAGTTCCAGCTTGCCGCCGGGATAGATGTGCGCCAGCATCCCCCAGCCAAAGTTCACCGCATGAGAGATCGTTCCTTCCATGCGCACCAGGTTGTGAGTCTTCGCATCGATCCAGACCCTGCCCTCCAGCCCCGTCAGCGCCTGCGCCTCCGTGTTCGGAGGGACAAACTTCGGATTCGGTTTGTAGTCGATCACGACTTCCGGAGCGCCGCCGTTCGTGCCGGTCTGCGGTTGTCCCGGCGTATAGCTGAAGAGCGCCGCATCCGGCATGAGCGGCACCAGCCGATTGGCCATCTTTTTTTCCGACTCGCTGTTCCTGACGTGCTTCGCGTAGGCCGCTGGTGAGGCGAGCATGTCGTTCAGCCGTTGCCGCTCTCCGTTGTCCTGCTCCTCGGTCAGCGGCTTTCCATCCTTCCTTATCAGCCGCGCGACGGTCCCGTCCCTGCTTTCGATCACCTCGCGCACCCGGTCGCCTTTTTCATCGATGACATGCATGCGGTACCGCAGATAGGAGCCTTTGTGATAAAGCGCCACTAACTCGTTCGCGGACGCATCCACGATCCACGAGCGCGGCGGCGTAGACAGCAGCCCGCCCGCTGCTGCATTCGTTGCCGTCTTCGGCCCCTGTGGGCTTGCGCGTGGAATGGACACGGCACTGCAAAGAAATACGGAGGCAGCCAGGACCCATCGCCATGTCCTATAACGTTCCACCATCAGCCCGGGCCGCACGCTGCGAGGTGAAATCCATTCAACCACTTCGACTGCATCGATTACCAACCAGCACCTCGTACGCAACGTCCCGGTATTCTGCTCATCTTACGTAAGACGCTTGCGTTGTGCCAAAGTTTAGCCGTTTGCCTCTCGCCATGACCTTGGGTATAGTTCGGGCAAGACGCACACGCACCAGACAGGACCGCGAGGAGAGCAAACAATCTATGAAACCAGCAGAAGGTTCCACCGTCATCGGCAAGTCAGTCATCATCCGGGGAGATCTTTCCGGCCATGAGGACCTCGATTTCGACGGAGACATCGAAGGGACCATCACCCTGAAGGAAAGCCGCCTGACGATCGGCCCAAATGCGAAGATCCAGGCGGATATCAACGTTCGCGATCTCGTCATCTTTGGCAAGCTGGTCGGCAATATTCAGGCTACGGGCCGCGTCGATCTACGTCAGTCCGCGTCGGTCCTGGGAGACATCGTGGCCGGCACACTCTCGATAGAAGAAAGCGCCGTTCTCCGCGGGCGTGTTGAGCTCAAGACTTCTGGAGAGTCCTCCACGGCCTCTGGACCCGCTGCCTCTGCCAGGACGGCGCAGACTGGGGCGAACGTCCCCTCCTCTTCGCAACCAAAGGCTTAGACCAGAAAGGGAAGCGGGCTTATGCGCAGCCTTTTCGGCGGTAGCGACAGCAGTGGCAATACCCGGGGACAGGAGAGTGGACGTGTGCCTCGGCATTCCAGCGGGTGGAAGGAATTATCGAAGCATCTGCATACCGAGGATTCCCTTCGCGTGCTTGATATCGGGCCTACCTCATCGTCCAACATCAACTACATCACCAGCCTCGGCCACAGCATCTACATGGCCAACGTGGTCGAAGAGGCGTCCAAGCCGGAGTGGCTCATTCCCGTCGCGGAGGGAGGAGAGCCGGCCTTCGATGTCGACCGTTTTCTGGAAAGCAATCTCAACTTCTCCGGGCGCATGTTCGATGTCGTCATCCTCTGGGATACGGCGGACTACCTTCCCGAACCATTGCTTGAGCCGGTCTTATCGCGCATCCATCAGGTGCTGCAGCCCGGAGGATTGATGCTTGCCTTTTTCCATGCGACCATTACTCCCGAAACAACGTTCTGCCGCTACCATCTCACCGACACGGACGTGGTGGAGATGCAGCGGGCAGGGAACTATCCGTTGCTCCATATCTCGAGTAATCGGAAGATCGAGAATATGCTTGCCGCATTCAGTAACTACCGCTTCTTTCTTGCGAAAGATAGTCTGCGCGAGGTCATCATCACGCGATAATGGTGCGCTTCGGTCCGCCGCGAATGCCATAGAACTCGAACTCACCAAGAAATAAGGCGCCGGAACATCAGGCGCCTTATTTCAACAGCGAAGTGATTCGACAATTATGCCTTTGAACTTTGTTTCCTGCGCTCTGCCCAACGTTTCTTCATCGCGTCGGCAATGCGCTTACGTCCCTCGGGACTGAGCTTGCGTTTGCGAGGTGCAGTGGCAGCGGGTGCGGCGGCTTTCTTGCTGCCTCTGGGGCGTCCCCGGCCAGTTCGCGATACATGTGCGGTCGTGTCGGCCAGCAAAGCGCGGGCCTGCTGCAGCTTCTCGATCTGTAGGTCAATCTCGGCAATAATGCGGCTTACTTCCACGTGTTACCTCCGTCAGCTTTGTTCCTGTGTTTAATTCCCTATGAGTTTCGGTCTTAGATACAACAACAACTCGCCACTCTATGACCATACAGAAGCCAGTGGAGTCGTGCAAACCATAACTACTCTGAACTATTTGACCTTAGCGGTGATAGGTCGTTTCTCTCCGGCTTCTACTTCGTCATGCGAGGACCCAAGGAAGTATCCCGGACCGGTTTCGTCAAAGTCCTCGTGCCGCGCATTACCGAGTCCGCGGCGCTGATTGGTTTCATCGATGCATCGCTGCAGATCGGTCAGGGTGGCTTGTTTGTCGTGGGCAAATTCGTTAGCCAGACGCGTCAGGGCATACGTCAGAATGTCGCTGTGGTGCAAGTCCTGCATGTTTGGCGCACGCCGCATGTTCAGCCATAGGCGATGCACGAGTTGCACTTCATTCGGCTCGATCGCAGGAGCATGCGGTCCGATATGGAAGCTGATGGACTGTCCGTCCGGTTTCACAATATAGAAAGTAAATTGCCGCTTCGGTTCAGGGAGAGCCTCCCACGCCTGGCCGACATGATACGCCTGTTCCTCTGCCGTCAGCTTCGTCGACAAGCCGGATACGACCGCCGCCGCATCCAGCGAATTAGCCGTCTGCACCAGCGCCGCAAAGATATCCCCGGCCGGAACGACCAGCAGGGAGATATGCTTTCCAAAGCTTTCCGCAACCGAGACTGCCTTGGTAAACAGCATCTGTTCGTGCTCGCTGAATAACTGTTCCGAGGCTTCCACGTACTCCGGGCCGCCCGCGCCCATCATTCGCGCCGCCAGCACCACGAGGTCCTGTTCGTCCGTGTTCGTATGGGTCAGCGCCCATTTCAACGCGAATGGAGCGGCCGAATCGCGCATCGTCACCACGACAGCCCCGGGGCGAATCTCCAACGCCTCGCGCCCGACCTTGTCCTGATGTTCGAGCTGGAAATGTTCCTTCATCTGCCTCGTCGTCATGTCGTGCCGCCGCTTGTTGTCTCTCTCCGAGAGAGAAAAGATCACAAAGAATGCCGCCGCAAAGATAACTCCACTTACCGTGGCTACGGACTTCGTAAATAAGTTGACGACAGCCGTCGTAAGCAGAACCAGAAAGACCGACAGTAGCCCCAACGGTATCTCTGTCTTCCCGATGCGCAGGTTCAGGGGAACTTTCCAGCCACGCTCGCCTTTGTACTTCCGCCGCAGCACCAGCATGGCGAGGGCGTTGAAGGTAAAGCTCCAGATCACCCCGAAGGCGTACGCTTCCCCAAGCATGATGACGTCACCGCGACTGGCCACGATCGTAAACATCTGCAGCCCGGCAACCAGGTTCACAATGCGGTAGCTGGTCCCGTATTTGCGCTGTGGCTTGCGGAACCAGTCCGATAGCACGCCATCTTCGGCTACTCGCATCAGGACGCCAGTCGAACCGACAATCGCCGTGTTGACCGCGCCGCCGAGGATCAGGAATCCAACCATGACGACGAACACGCGGAAGGCGATCCGCAGCGCGAGCGGACCAACCATGTACATCGCCATTCCGGCAATCAGGTTGTCGCGATACAACGGCACCCGCACGGAGTCGGGAATCAGCATCACGGCCAGAAGCGTGCCAACGCCGGTGAAGATGAAGCTGTAGATCGCAATTACGATCGCAGCGCGCTTCAGGTTCTTTAGCTTAGGGTGTTCGATCTCGCGATTCACCTGCGCGAGCGACTCCTCGCCGCTCATCGCCAGCACGGAGTGTCCAAACGCCATCAACACCCCGAAGAGTCCCAGAGACTTAGCAAAGCCGGTGTGCTTCAAAAATCCAAGTGCGTCCTTGCTGAAGTGCAGATTGTCCGGTGTCGGCCACGGAGGAAGATGCGCGCCCACATGGATCGCGGAAAATATCCCCCACGAAAGTAAGACCACAACCATGATGGTCGTGATCTTCATCACCTTCAGCGCCTTATCGCTCGATTCCTCGATGCCCTTCGTGTTCTGCCACCAGAAGTAGATCGTGATCAATCCTGCAATAGCAGCCGAAGTTCCATCGACAGGAAGCTGACGCGCCGTGTAGTTCGGATGCATTACCAGCAAACTCATCCAGCGGTGCGCGGTACAAAGCCGCAGCAACTCATTCAGCAGGCCGACGATGTATTGTCCCGCGGAGACTCCTGAGATGGGTCCCGTGAGGATGTAGTCGAACATCAGCGCCGAGACGCTCAGCTTGGCGAAGGTGCCGCCCAGCGCCTCCTTCACGATGCGGTAGACGCCTCCGCGTGTGAACATGCTGCAACTCTCGACGTAGACCGCCCGCACCGCGAAGCTGAATAGCATCACGCCCAGGATGAACCACGGCGCAGCCTTGCCGACTGCCTCTTCTGCGATGCCGCCCGCGTAGAAGGCCGAAGATCCCAGGTCATTCAAAACGATAGCCGCCGCTCGCCAGAAGGAGATGAAGGTAAGCATCACCGACGACGCCACCACCAGGCGTACGCGGTTCGATTGCGGCAAATTGATCGTTGGTTTGGATGCCATTATGGGGTGTGATTCGAAAGCGATATTCCATCGATGACATCGAAAGTTAATGGCGAGATTGAACTAATTTGGCGTCGACAGCTAATCTTCATCGACCAGTAACTCCTTCAAATCTTCTGCAAAGCTCACCACGATGACCACGGCAGACCCTGCCATGCCAAGAAAAAACAGTGGCACCACAATTCTGGCGATGAAGTGAATCACTCGATCCATCCGCTGATTGTATCTCCCAACCAGGTTCGGTTCGATAACTCAATGTTAGACTTCAGACGCGATGCGACTTATTCCCCCGCGATTCTGGGCCATGGCCGTCCTTTCAGGAGTCCTCCAGGTTCTGCCGTTTCCCATCGCCGGGCCTACCCCGCTGTGGCGCACCGTCTTCTGTTGGATCGCGCTGCTGCCGCTCCTTTGGGCGCTTCTCGGCGACAGCAAAACAGGGAACCCACTCAATCTCCGTCAAGGCGCTGCTCTAGGCTATGCGTGCGGCTTCGTCTGGTACATGGGCAACTGCTACTGGATCTACCAGACCATGTATCTCTACGGCGGCCTCGCCAAACCAATCGCCGCCGGGATCCTCATCCTCTTCAGCCTTTATCTAGGCCTCTATCACGCGGTCTTCGGAGCCTTGATCGCCGCCTTCCGCAGCCGCTTCGGCCGCCAGAGCGCTCTCCTGCTCGTCCCCTTCGCCTGGGTTGCCGTCGAACTCGCCCGCGCCCGCATCACGGGCCTCCCCTGGGACCTGCTCGGCATCGCGCAGGTCAACAATCCGCTGCTCACCCGCCTCGCCCCTATTACCGGAGCCTACGGCCTCTCCTTTGTCATCGCCGCCGTCAACGCTCTCTTCCTGGTCCGCATCCGCTTGCGGGAGCGCCGCTTCACTCGCCCGATCCTCACGGGAGTTGGCGTTGTCATCGTCGTTCTCTACGTCCTCGCCCTGCGTTTCATCGCTATCCCCAAAGCCTCGCCGACCACCGCCACCGCCACGCTCGTGCAGGAAAACATCGAAGTAGGCGCAGCGAACACCGGCCCGCAGCCCACAACCCAGCAATACCTCGACTCCTTCGCGTATCTCAGCCGCTATCCCTCGGCCCATTTCCTGCTCGGCATTCCGGAGCTATCCGGCACCCAGTCCGTCTATCTCGTCCGTCCGCACACCGCCGAAGCAGCAGGTCCGCAAGCCTCCACACCCTCCAATCTGATTGTCTGGCCGGAATCCCCCGCGCCGTTCCAGGACATCGACCCGCAGTTCCTCGCCTCCATGAAATCTCTGGCCCGTGAAGCTCACGCGCCGATCATCGTCGGCAACACCGGCTTCGAATCCAACCCCACGGCAAAGTCCGGCTACACCCCCTATAACCGCGCCTCGTTCCTCGCCCCGGACGGCGCATACGTCGGGCACTACGACAAGATGCACCTCGTCCCTTTCGGAGAATATGTTCCCTACAAACAACTCTTCTTCTTCGCTAAAGATCTCCTCAACGAAGTAGGCACCTTTGCGCCCGGCACCCGCCGCAGCATCTTCACCACCGGCGGCCACACCTACGGGGTCTTCATCTGCTACGAGTCCATCTTCGGTGACGAAATCCGCCAGTACGCGAAGCAGGGAGCCGGCGTCCTCATCAACATCTCCAACGACGGCTGGTACGGCGACACCAGCGCCCCCTGGCAGCACCTCAACATGGTCCGCATGCGCGCCATCGAAAATCATCGCTGGGTCCTCCGCGCCACCAACACCGGAGTGACCGCCGCCATCAACCCCTACGGGCGCGTCACCGTCTCCGCGCCCCGCCACATCCGCACCAGCATCCGCGTTCCCTTCGGCTACGAGCACGACCTCACCTTCTACTCCAGATTCGGCGATCTCTTCGCCTACGCCTGCGCCTTCCTCACCACCTTCGGCCTGCTCTTCAGCTTCATAAAACCGGGTGCCCAACGTCCGGGTTCTCGGACGAGGTTGTCACAGCCAAACTCGCCCATGCTCTAAAATCAATACATATGCTTACCGATCTCGAATACACCTACTCCCCGGTCCGCGACAGAGTGCGCGATCTGCGGGAGTATCTTTGACTCGGCCCGACTCCGACGCGAACTCTCCATCATTGAAGAAAAGATAGCCGATCCCACCGTCTGGGCCGACGCCTCGCGCTCGCAGCCTCTCATGCGCGAACGCAAGCGCCTCGAAACCCTACTCGCCGACGACGCCGAACTTGAACGCCGCACCGACGACATCGAAGCGTACTTCGAACTCGCCCGCGAAGGCGAAAATACCGAGCCCGACCTCACCCGCGAGATTCCCGCTCTTGTCGACTTCTCCGAAAAGCTCGAATCCAAGACCATGCTCTCCAGTGAAACCGACCCGCTCAACGCCATCGTCACCGTGCATCCCGGCGCAGGCGGCACCGAGAGCCAGGACTGGGCCGAGATGCTCATGCGCATGTACATCCGCTGGGGCGAGCGCCAGAACTTCAAGGTCGAGATCAACGAGATCCAGGACGGTGACGAGGCCGGCATCAAATCTGCCACCTTCACCATTACCGGCGACTTTGCCTTCGGGCTGCTCTCTGGTGAAACAGGGGTGCATCGGCTAGTGCGCATCTCTCCTTTCGACTCCGCCAAGCGCCGCCACACCAGCTTTGCCAGCGTCTTCGTCTCGCCCGAGATAGACGACACCATCGTCATCGACATCAAGACCGAAGACCTCCGCATCGATACCTATCGTTCCGGCGGCAAGGGCGGCCAGCACGTCAACACCACCGACTCCGCCGTCCGCATCACTCACCTCCCCACCGGTCTTGTGACCGGCTGCCAGAACGAGCGCTCCCAACACAAGAACAAGGAGCGCGCCATGAAGATGATGCGCTCCAAGCTCTACGAGTACGAGCTCGACAAGAAGAAGGCCACCGCCCGCAAGCTCGAGGACTCCAAGCTCGACATCAAGTTCGGGTCGCAGATCCGCAGCTATGTCCTGCAACCCTACCGCATGGCCAAGGATCTCCGCACCCGGGTCGAAGTAGGCGACGTCGACAAGGTCCTCGACGGCGACCTCGAACCCTTCATCCGCGGCTATCTCCGTATGCGCCGCGAAGGCAACTTCCCGGCAGAGACGTCGGACGACGACCTGGGTTAGATGTTTGGTCAACCTTGCTGTACCCTGTTTTCTTGTTGTTCTCCCCGAAGGTGATCTGTGTGTCTTTCCGCGGGGCGCACCCATCATCGAATCGCCTTAGTTACGGTTCGCGCCATTACGCTTCGCGCCGTTATGCTGCTCGTCGATTCCGCTGTCGAATTCCGTGTAGTTGTCCAAGTGGTTCTTGATCACGGCGTAGCACTCGCACGACCTCGCCTCAAGCCGCGCACCATCGAGAATCCGGATCACGCCCCGGCTGTACTGGATCAGGCCCGCTGCTTTCAGCAGACCCGCTGCCGTCGAGACCGTGGGGCGCGTCGTGCCCAGCATATCGGCGATGTGCTCCTGCGACAGGAGAAATTCATTCTTGTGGACCCGGTCCGCGACCAGCAGAAGCCAACGCGCAAGCCGCTGGTCGACCTCGTGTTTCGCGTTACAGGCCGCCGACTGGGACGCCTGGACGAGCTGCGTCTGCACGTAGCGGAGCGCAAGCGACTGGAATGCATCGCACAGCTTAAACTCTCTGCTCGCCGCCTCTAAGGTACACGAGTAACCATGGCCTGCAACCTGCGTATAAACCCGGTTCAGGCTGCGCTTGGTTCCCATCAGCGCGGAGACGCCAATCACCCCCTCATACCCGAACATGCCGACTTCCACCTGCGATCCGTCCTGAAAAGTCGTGGTCATCGAGGCCATGCCTTCTTCCACGAAGAAGAGATGTTCGATCGGATTTCCGGGAAACTCAATCTCGTGTCCCAGTTCGAAGGTGACCGGACGTAGATGAAGCCGAGCGATCACCTCCTCGCCGATAGTTCTCAAAATCGAGTTCTTGAATGTAGGGTTATCCATAAAAACGCTCCATTCCCGTACGAAATCTGCTTACCGAGTATGCGCCGATCCTGCAAAATTGTCGCGAGAGCGTTTTTTTGCTGTTGTTTGTTCTTCGTCGCCATCCTGAACGCAGGGAAGCACACCTGTATCATCGGTGCTCTTGCTTGTCCGTGTCCTTTAATTTGCCTTATCGGTGAAAATCCGTGCCATGGCTTCAGTTTTCAAGCAGGTTTTAAATGTCGAACATTCTTGTCGTGGCCAACGGCGGCGAATACCGGGACCTGTAAGCGTGGATGACAATCTACGTCCACTTCTTCACACCCGCCATTTTTTATCTGTTTCCTAGGCAAGACTACTCCCAGCCGGCAACTCTGCGGACTTAGCACAAAATGGATGAAATAATTTAGGTGCGCCATAGCTTGCCCTGAGTAGGCCGAACGGTCCCTATTATGGGAAATGAGTTTCGATGGCCAGGGACCCATCGCCAGCAACCAACCGTCTATCTACCAGCACAGAAACTACCTTAATCGACGACTTTTCGCTAGCCCATGTCCGAACCCCTGATTCAAATCGTAGACGCCGCACTCGCCTCCGCCACTCTACGCGGGGGCGCCCATCTCGCCTGTCATCCCGGTTGCTCCCAATGCTGCATCGGCGTCTTTCCCATCACGCAGCAAGACGCCGCCCGGCTTGGCGAAGGCCTCGCAGCCCTCACCCAACAAGACTTAGCCCGATCGGACCGCATTCGCACCCGCGTCGCGCAATCACTGACCCGCCTGGACCCCTGGTTTCCCGGCGACCGCGCCACCGGCATCCTCAACGAAGACTACGAAGCCGCCATCCTCTTCGAAGAGTTCGCCAACGACGAACCCTGCCCCGTCCTCGACCCCGATCACGGCACCTGCGACCTTTACGAAGCCCGTCCCATCCTCTGCCGCACCTTCGGCCCACCCATGCGGACCGCCGAAGACAATCTTGCCACCTGTGAGCTCTGCTTCGTCCACGCCACCACGGAAGAGATTGCTGCCTGCGAGCTGGACCCCACCATCCCCGCCCAGGAAGAAGCCAGCAACGAAGCCTTCAACGCCGCCCACAACCTCGATGGCCAGACTCTCATCGCCTACGCCCTTCGCCCTGAGACACACTTGCAGGAGGAGCCCGCGGGCGCAAAGGGTCAACACGCCGGAGAGAAGGTGGATAATTAGCCTGTGCCCGAACTCTGCAACATCACCCTCGCCATAACCGGAGCCAGCGGCAGCATCTATGCCGCCGAGGTCCTTCGCGCTCTCGCCGCCGACGCCCGCGTCACCAGGATCAACTTCGTCGCATCCGAGAACTCCCTCCGCGTCCTGGCCGAAGAACTCCAGCTAAGCGGCCGCAACGGGCTTCCGGAAAAGCTCCTCGGCGCCCCCTGTTCGAAGCTCCATCAACTCCTCGAAACCGACATTGGGGCCAACATCGCCAGCGGCAGCTACCCCACTCATGCCATGATCGTCCTTCCGTGCTCGATGGGTACCCTCGCCGCCATCGCCAACGGGCTCGCTCAGAACCTCATCCACCGCGCCGCCGATGTCTGCCTCAAGGAGCGCCGCCCGCTCATCCTCTGCGTCCGCGAAACCCCCTTCAACCGCATCCACCTGCGCAACATGCAGCTCGCCTCCGACGCCGGAGCCACCATCTTTCCCGCCATCCCGACCCTCTACAACCACCCGCAGTCCACCACCGATATGGCCCGGCAGTTCATCCACCGCGTCCTCGCCCACGTCGGCCTTCCCCAGCCCGGCGCCTTCCAGTGGCAGCCCGACTAAGCATCTTCGTCCAGCACCGATAATTCGCGTGCTCCAGGACTAGGCGCGGTTGCCTTTCGAATCGGGGCCATCGGTGCAAATCGGTGTCAAGCCTGCCCTTAATGCTCCGCCGGAAACGTCTTCTCTCCGCCCCGCATCGGCGGCTGCGCCTGCAGAAACTCGACCGTTCCCGCCAGCACGGGTCTCGCGCACTCCGCGGGAGCCAGATGTCCGCATCCGTCCACCACATTCAGCACCGACTGCGGCACGTCATGGTGGATCTTCTCGCCCACGGACAGAGGAATCAGCTCATCCTGCGCGCCCCAGACGATCAGCATCGGCTGTGAAATCCGGTACAACTGGAAATCCAGCAGGTCCCGCCCATTCGTCATCGAAGCCATGCTGCGGTCGATCACCCACGCATTCCGCTGCAGCTTCCGCAGCGCAGCCTTCGCTGCAAACTCCGGCATCCTGATCGGCTTCGGGGTCAGCATCGCCATCAGATGATTCAACCCCGCCACATCCACCGGCGTAAACAGCTCTGCCTCAAACGTAGCCGGAAAGTACAAGCCCGCGCTGTCATAGATCATCAGCCTGTTCACCATCTCCGGATGCTCGATGGCCAGCTTCATCGCGACCCATCCGCCCATGGACCAGCCGCCAACATCCGCCCGAGGCACATGCACCGCCTGCATGAAGTTCGCCACCGTCTTCTCCTGCAATGCGATCGAGTAGTCCACATCCGGCCTCGGCGATCGCCCATACCCCAGCAGGTCCGGCACATAGACATGAAACCCTTTCGTCGCCAGTGGCGCGATCAACGCCGCCCAGTCCTCGCCGCGAGCTCCCAGTCCATGCACCAGCACCACCGGCGTACCTGCTCCGCCGGCGGCCGGCAGTGCCTCAAAATAATGCAGCCGGTATCCGCCCGCCTCGACGTACTCGCTCTTGACACCCTCGCGCCAAAGATGAAAACGAATCTGCTGATCGGCCACCCACAGCGGATGCAGATAGAAAACCGCGCCGGCAACCAGGACGAGGACCACAAGAAGAGCCAAAACCCGCAGAACAACCTTCATCGTCCACTCGTCTCCGGCGCTCTACTTCAGCGGCTTGCCAAACTCTTCTCCAAACACCGTATGGGACATATCGAAGCGGCCGCCGTAGAACTTGTCCGGCCCCTTGGCGTGTCCAATGCCCAGCAGGGCCACCACCCAGTAGCTCAGCGGGAGCCGCAGCGCTTCATGCACCTTATCCTGCTCGAATCCTTCCATCGGAGCGGTGTCGTATCCCATCACCTCGGCCATCAGCATCATGTGAGTAAAGGCCAGCATGACCTGTTTGTTGAGCCAACCCTGCATCTGTCCGCTGCTGAAGCTCGACATGTAGTTCGGGACGCTGCTCTGGGCCTGCGCCGCGTAGCTCTCCGGCATGCCGCCGCTGCGCCCCTGCTCCAGCATCAGGTCCAGGTCCTTGCGCCATCCATCGGCATCGCCGCAGGCCACAATCACCGCCGAGGCTTCTTCCACCTTTCCCTGGTTGTAGCTCGCCGCCCGCAGCTTCTTCTTCTGCTCGGGCGACTGCACCACCACAAATCGCCAGGGCTGCATGTTGTATCCGCTTGGCGCATGCAGGCCCGCCTCCAGAATCTGCCGCAGGTCCTCGGCCGGAATCGGCGCTCCATCGAAGCTCGGCGTCGCTCGTCTCTCCTGAATCGCCTGGAGCAGTGTCTTCTTGATCGTCATCTTTGTCTCTTTCTTCCTTCCTGATTTCTACAATAAGAGGCAGTTCTTGCCACGGAGTCAGCCATCAAGTCGCGACGCTTTATCATCCCGCCGAAACGCTTCCCAAGATAGCATTACCTCCTCAAAGACTTGTCAGAGTCCTGCAGAAAGGTTGGGGGTGTCAATGGATCTCACTCATCGGCTGCTCGGTCACAAACGGGCTTTGTCCCGCGGTATCCGCAAAGATCCACACTCCATGAAACGGCTTCCGCATCTCCGGATACGCCGCCAGCAATGCTGCCATGGCGTCGGTGTTCCGCTTTCGTGCCGCCGCAGCGTCGCCCAACTGATCCACCTTCAGGTGCGCCGTGACATCGATCTTGTCCTTACCCAGCGAATCGTCCACGCCCAGACCTGTGAAGTGGTACTCCACTCCATCCGGTCCTTTCACGACCAGCGGCGACTCCGCACTCACGCCATCCGACAGCGCGGGCGGCGCAGCGGCAGTCTCCTCCGCCTTCAACTTCTCCAAATGTGTGCTCTGAACGAACCCTGCCGGCAAAAGCAGGTTCTCAGCCTGCTGGTAGTACAGCCACGCGTCCCAGTGCTCCTTCTGCGCCGTCATCGTCCGTGCCTGCGTCCAGTACCAGAGCCCGTCATGGCCCGCCGCCAACAGGGGCTTGGGGTAGAACCCCGCCATCGTCCACTTTCCCTGCTCTTCGCGCAGCAAAAACGAAAGCCGCCACGGCGCGCTCACGTCCTTAATATCCACAATCGCAAACCCATATCGTCCCGGCAGCAGCCCCGGAATCAGGAAATCCGCCTCGGCCACTGTCTTGTTCAGCGAGCAGAAAAACTGGGCTTCGGGCGGCGCGCCATCAGCCCCCCGCTTCAACTGGCTCCCATCCAGCAGATACACCTGCTCCACCGTCGCCGTGCCGCCCTTCACCTTAGCCGCCGTACTTGCCACCACACTTCCAATGCCGCTGAAGTCCTTGGCATACTCGGCTGCTGTCGCAGACTGGAGCCCGCTCACGTCATCGGTCTGCACCTTCACGGCCAGTCCACGCGCCGTCGCTGCCAGGGCGTCACGGTCCGACGCACTCATCTGCGACTGCGTGGTGCATACCTCGGCAGAAGCAACTCCGCACACCAGCACCCCTGCTATCAGCCATGCAACTGTCATTCTCATCATCATGACCGCCATCCCTCACAACCGCGCCTCATGGAGGCCCTTCGGAGATCAATTTCAGTCTAGTACAAACTTGGCCGCCTGACAGTCCGCCTCAGCCGCCCCGACCGCGATAGACTGGTCAGGTCAGCCCGGCATAACCTTACGCGGCCGAGGCGAGTCTACAGGACCACATGCAAACTTTGGCGCCAAACCGATTCGCCGCCGTCGTTGGGCTTGCATGCGCCGCACTCCTGTTCCAGACGCCGGCAACCGCGCAGACAAGACCTGGCGCTACCACACCAGCTTCCTCCAGCCTGCCCGCAGCCCAGCCCACCGCGCAGACGCCTCTCCAAGCTGCCCAACCGGAGCCAAAGCACGCGCAGGTACGCTATGCCGGCGGCCTGCTCTCCGTCTCTGCCGACAACTCCAGCCTCAACCAGATCCTTCGCCAGATATCCCAAGAAACCGGAATGAAGATCACTGGCGGCGTCACCGACGAGCGCGTCTTCGGCCAATACGGTCCAGCGACCCCATCGCAGGTCCTTGCCACCCTGCTCGATGGCACCGGCAGCAACATGCTCCTCCTGCATCGCGAGGGCGACCTACCCGCCCAGCTCGTCCTCACCCCGCGTACGGGTGGTCCTTCCCCTCCCAACCCGAACGCGGCAGTCTTCGACGAACGTTCCGAACCCGAGGAGTCGCGCGAGCCTGTCGCCTCCGGTCTCCCCAACCCTGGCGGCCTCAACCAAAGCTCTCGCGGCGCCGCCTCGCCGCCCGATGGATCAGCCCCACCCGCGGCCTCGCAGCCTGAGTCTCCCAATGGCGTCAAAACGCCGCAGCAGATCTACGAGCAACTGCAACGCCTGCGCGCACAGCCGCAAACGCCGCCGCAGTAATTCATAGATTGTAAAGCTGAAGGCGAAAGCGGGACCCAGCAGAAACCGTAACGGTCTAGCTCTTCGCAACCTGCGCCGGAGCCACCACACGCCCGGGTGTCTTCACCGCCGCCACCTGCCGCGCATGAATGCGGAACACCTCAAACATCGCAACACAGACTCCATAGGCCAAAAACACCCCCACGCCCAATGACGCCAGCACCGCGCACACCAATATAATCGTCAAACTCACGTCCGCTCCTTGATTCCACTTCCCGCGCCGGGTATCCGTCACGCAGGCCTTCTACCATCGTTATTGTTGCAAAGCTGTCGCGAATTACAATGCCCTGGAATGATTATCTATTGTTACTTCGGATACGTTTTTCCCAGTCCGGAGTTGCTCCTCGTCCAAGTTATGGGACCAGCTCCGTTACCACTTCGGCTCCATGTCGTATTCTAGAAACTTGGGATACCTGGCCGTACGCGGCTCCCACCTCTCCATGGGCATTACACACATTACCGTCCGCGGCGCTCGCCAGCACAACCTGCGCAACGTCGACGTCAGCATCCCGCGCAACAGCCTCACCGTGGTCACCGGCCTCTCCGGCTCGGGCAAGAGCTCCCTCGCCTTCGATACCATCTACGCTGAAGGCCAGCGCCGTTACGTCGAAACGCTCTCCGCCTATGCCCGCCAGTTTCTTGATCAGATGGAGCGCCCGGACGTCGACGCTATCGACGGCCTCTCGCCCGCGATCTCCATCGAACAGAAAACCACCTCCCGCAGTCCTCGCTCTACCGTCGGCACCATCACTGAGATCTACGACTACCTTCGACTCCTGTATGCCAGCGTAGGCCAGCCCCACTGCCCCAATTGCCATCGCCCGATCACCCGGCAGTCCGCCGAACAGATCGTAGAGCGCATCGCGTCGCTCTCTCCGGGCGAACGCATCACCGTCTATGCTCCTATCGTCCGGGGCCGCAAGGGCGAGTTCCGCGAAGAGCTCGAAGCGCTTGATCAACAGGGCTTTCGGGCGCGCATAGACGGCGAAATGACCGAACTCACCGAAGGCATGCGCCTCGAAAAGCGCAAGAACCACACCATCGAAGCCGTCGTCGATCGCATCATTCTCAAGCCGCTCCTAGCAGACCCAACAGCAGAACCGGATGCTACTGCCACCAATCCGGGTGCCCCAGGTCTCGATTCTGAGACCTGGGTTCAAGCGCCTCCAAAGCCCAGGTTCGACACCCGCCGCCTTGAAACTTCCGTCCTCAAAGCCCTCCAGATGGCAAACGGCCTGGTCTTGATTGCGATCCACGGCATGGACGAAACGCTGTACTCCTCGTCGATGGCGTGTCCCGACTGCGGCATCAACGTCCCCCGTCTCGAGCCCCGCAGCTTCTCCTTCAACTCCAACTATGGCGCCTGCCCCGAGTGCCACGGCCTCGGCAGCATCTATGACTTCGACCCTGCCAAGACCATCACCGACTGGTCCAAGCCGCTTCTGGATGGGGCCATGGGTCCCGGCAGCGGCTCCGCCTATCTCCTCCGCCTCATTAAGCTGGCCGCCGAAAAATACAAGATCGATATCAAGCAGCCGTTCGAAGATCTCACCTCCGAGCAGCAGAATTTTTTTCTCTACGGCCCAACCCGCGAGGAGGCCGGCCGCACCGGATTCCACGGTATCTTCAACTACCTCCGCGCCAACCTCGAAGACACCAAGTCCGAAGGCTACCGCGAGTACATGATGCAGTACATGTCCGCCACGATCTGCCCGAGGTGTCATGGCAAACGCCTCCGCCCCGAATCGCTCGCCGTCACGGTCAATGGGGCCTCCATCGCCGACTTCACTGCTCTTCCGCTCGAACGCGCCCTCACCGCCGCCCGCAGCATGAACTTTACTGGCCGCGACCGCATTATCGCCGACCGTCTCCAGCGCGAGATCATCGAGCGCCTGGAATTTCTCAATGCGGTCGGCCTCGGCTATCTCGCTCTCAATCGCAGCGCCGCAACTCTCTCCGGCGGCGAAGGTCAACGGATTCGCCTTGCCACACAGATCGGCTCCCGCCTCCGGGGCGTACTTTATGTCCTCGACGAGCCCAGCATCGGCCTTCACCAGCGCGATAATCAACGCCTCATCAACGCCCTGGAGAACCTCCGCGATCTCGGCAACACTGTCCTGGTCGTCGAGCATGATGAAGACACCATCCGCAAAGCCGACTATGTCCTCGACCTGGGTCCGGGCGCCGGCAAGAACGGCGGCCACCTGATCGCAGAGGGCACGCCGCAGCAGATCATGGATAATCCGGCGTCCATCACCGGTCAATATCTCGCTGGAAAAATCGAAATTGTAGCCCGCGCCAAACCCCGCGAACTCACCAACAACTGGATCACCGTCCAGGACGCCCACTCGCACAACCTGCAGAACGTCACCGCGCACTTTCCCCTCGGTGTCATGACCGTCATCACCGGCGTCAGCGGAAGCGGAAAATCTACGTTGGTCAACGACATTCTGTACCGGTCGTTAGCCAAGGAACTCTACGGCTCCAAAGAAGAACCTGGACAGCACGGCAAGGTTATCGGCATCGATCAGCTCGACAAGGTCATCCAGATCGACCAATCTCCTATCGGACGGACTCCACGTTCCAATCCAGCGACGTATACCGGCGTCTTCACCGCCATGCGCGATCTCTTCGCCATGCTTCCCGAGTCGCGTGAGCGCGGCTACAAACCCGGCCGCTTCTCGTTCAATGTGCAGGGAGGCCGCTGTGAAGCCTGCCAGGGAGAAGGCCAGCGCCGTATCGAGATGAACTTCCTGCCCGACGTTTACGTTCTCTGCGAAATATGTAACGGACGCCGCTACAATCAGGAGACCCTCTCGGTCAAGTTCAACGGCTACTCGATCGCCGACCTGCTCGATCTCCCCATCGCCGATGCCGTGCCCATTCTGAAAGACATTCCGACCGTCAACAACAAGCTGCAGACCCTCGTCGACGTCGGCCTTGGGTACATCCACCTCGGCCAGTCCGCCACCACCCTCTCCGGCGGCGAGGCCCAGCGCATGAAGCTGGCCCGTGAACTCTCCAAGCGCCAGACCGGCCGTACCCTCTACCTCCTAGACGAGCCCACCACCGGTCTTCACTTCGACGATGTGCGCAAGCTCCTCGAAGTTCTCCACCGCCTCGCGGACCTCGGCAATACGGTCATCATTATCGAGCACAATCTCGACATTATCCGCAACGCCGACTACGTCCTCGACCTCGGTCCCGAGGGGGGCGAAGGCGGCGGCCACGTCATTGCCCACGGCACGCCCGAGCAGATCGCCACTGTGCGCGACTCCCACACCGGCAGCTTCCTCGCCCGCTACTACACGGCGCACGCCAGTGGCTTCGCCAGCCGCAACGGGGCTAGCCATGCCGGCCCCCAACCCGCCCATATCGCCGCACCCGATAAAAAAAGAGAGTCCCGCGGCAAGTTCACCGCACCCGAAAAGAAGACTGGCCGGGTCAAAGGCAGCCCCGTCAAACCCGAAGAAGGCCGCGCCAGCAAAGCCGCAAAAAGATTGCCGAGGACGCCGAAGAAGGCCGCGAAATGATCGCTTCCGCAAAACCCAACAATCAGCAAGAATCCGGGCGCGCCATAGTCCGCTTCCGGGGCATGGGCCTCAAGCGCGGCACAATCCTCTTCTCCCGCCTCACCTCCAGGCGCCCTATCTTCGCGACAGTCTCATCGTCGTTAAGGTGTGCCTCGCGCGACATCACGACTGCCTTTTTCTCCCCCAGCAACGATTCGTACACCTCCCAAAACAGAAGCCAGTCCGATATCCCAGCCGTCAATCAGATCCTCCCGGAGGGCGAAGCCATCCTGCAGCCTCCGATGGATAACACTCCAAACGATGCTCCCGACGACCCACCCACCCGCATTCCCAACCTCGGACACGCGCTTCTCTTCCTTGCCATCGCCGGGCTTCTCCTCATCCTCACTCAGCTCATCTTGCTTCCCCTCACCCACACTACCCTTGCCGCAGGGAAAGCTTCTGTTTCCCCGAAGCTCCTCATTGCGTCGGAGGCTGCTACCTATCTCGCCACCATCGTCATCTCCTGGTTTCTGTTTCCGCTTCTCTGGAAGCGTCCCTTCGCCGACGGCATCCAGGCCAATCCCGACGCTGTCCGCCGCAATGCTTTTAGACTGATTCCCATCGGCGTTGCCCTGTCTGTGCTTGTCCAGGCCGCCTCTTCTCTGGCCACCCTGCCGAAGAATATCCCCATGGACGACTTCTTTCGCACTCCATCGGATGTCTGGCTCATCGCCTTATTCGGCACGCTCCTGGCGCCTCTCTTCGAAGAGATTGCCTTCCGCGGCTTCCTCCTGCCCGCCTTCGCGATCGCGTACGACTGGCTGGCGCTCCCCCGGACCGAGGCCGCCCGCGACCTATGGAACTCTTCCAACAAGATCTCCCGTCCTGCCTGGGCCTTCTCCGCCGTCCTGACCAGCGTCCTCTTCGCTGCGGTTCACGGCCAGCAGGTGGCCTACGCCTGGCCGGTCCTGCTCCTTCTGTTCTGCGTCTCCCTGATCCTCTGCGCTGTCCGTCTCCGTCTACGCTCTGTGCTGGCTTCCAGCCTCATTCACGCCAGCTACAACTTCACCATCTTCTTCACCGCGTTTCTTGCTACCGACGGTTATCGCCATCTCGACAAAATGGGACGCTAATACGGTCAGAGGTCGGGTTTACCTTCGAGCCAGCTGTGAAGCCAACTGCTGTTGAGGTTCAGACGCAGGGCGGTATAGCTGAGGATTTCATGAAAGTAGCGCATCACCAAGTCGTAGCCGCTTATGTGTCCGACGATAGGCCGAGGTGAGGTGTAGACGTCGAGACCGACATCCTGGCAGAGCTGGCGGATGCGGAAGAGATGGGTGCCGTCCGAGACCACGACAATGTTGTGGAAGTTGTTCTCATGTGCGATAGCGGCGAGACGATGTACCTGCTGTTTGGTGTCGATGGAGCGGGTTTCGGCGATGATGTCGCCGAAGGGAACACCGTTGGCCAGGAGGTAGTCGCGGCCGACACCGCCTTCGGTGTTGCCGGAGTCTTTGTCCCCGCCACCGCCGAGCGTGATGATGACCGGAGCGATGTGCTTGCGGTAGAGATCGACGGCATGGTCGAGCCGGGCATGGAACACAGGCGAGGGATGGCCGGAGTATTCGGCTGCGCCAAAGACGGCGATGGCGTCGGCGGGCTGGGCTTCGTCGTGACTGGCTACAGCGTCGATCTGCTGGTAGACCCAGGCGCACCAGCCGACCGCGACCAGCAGCGCGAGAGCGAACAGGCGCGTGAGGAAGACTCCGCGGGTGGTGCCTCGGCGACGCAGTTTGGATTTTGCGGAGGTCATCGATTGAGGTTAACAGGTACAACGGCGCGAATACGTGGCTTGTTGGCGGGAAGCAGCGACCGATTCGCTTTACATCGACCTAGTTTACAGAACTGCCCGGGAAGAGGATAAGCTTTGTTGCCCGCGCTCTAATGCTGCAGAGCAAGCGCGATCTCATGGGTGGGAATCGCGCCTTCGCGGAGGATCATCCAGGAGTTGCCGCCGCCGGATAGATCGACGATGGTGGTGGCCGTCGTGCGAGCCGTAGAGCCGCCATCGATGATGAGCGGAATTTTTTCGCCGAGTTGCTCCCGGACGCCGGAGGCATGGGCACACTCGGGATGACCGGAGAGATTGGCGGAGGTAGCGGTGATAGGCAGGCCGAGGCGAGTGACGACAGCGCGGGGAATGGCCGCTTCGGGGACGCGGAGGGCGAGGTTGCCGGTGTTCGCGGTGACGCGAAGCGGGAGTTTCGAGCCGGCTTTGACTACGATGGTGAGGGGCCCGGGCCAGAACTTTTCGGCGAGGCGGTCGAAGGCTGAGTCGAGTTGACGGGCGAGTTCATAGGCCTGGGCAACCTCGGCGATGAGGAGCGAGAGGGGCTTGTGGCGGGCGCGGGTCTTGATCTCGTAGATGCGGTCGACGGCCTGGAGGTTGACGGGATCGACGGCAAGGCCGTAGAAGGTATCGGTGGGCAGGGCAACGACATTTCCGTTGCTGAGGCTGGATACGACGTATTCGATGAGCGCGGGTTCGGGCTCGGCGGGGTGAATGCGGAGGGTTTCGGCCGTCAAATCTTGCTCCTGTGGTGGTTACGGCTCCCGCTCGCGCGAGGTGCTGCGAAGATGTGCCGCAGTCGCACCTTAGCATACTGGCGCTGCGGGCTCAATGGCAGATGGGGAGAGCGGCGGCCACCAGCGTAAGATTTCAAGGATGGTCCTTCCGGAGATGGTGATTTCTAGCAGGGCGAATGCGCGGGTGAAACAGTTGCGGGCGGCGTTTCAGGGCCATGCGCGATTGAGCGGAGGAATGGTCGCGATTGAGGGCGATCATCTGCTGGAAGAGGCTCTTCGTAGTGGCATGGTGCTGAAGAGCGTGTTTGTGAGTGAGCGAAGAGAGGTGCCAAGGATGGTGCCGCGCGGGGTGGAGGTGGTGCGGCTGACCGAGGAGGTATTTGGGAGTGTGGTCGAGACCTGGTCGCCGCAGGGGGTGGCTGCGCTGATAGTGCCGCCGGTGCGGATGCTGGACGATGTGGTGGGTTCGGAGTCGCTGGTGCTGGTAGCGGCGGGATTGCAGGACCCGGGAAATCTGGGGACGTTAGTCCGGTCGGCGGAGGCGTTTGGAGCGAGTGGCGTGCTGACGACGCCGGGAACGGTGAGCGCCTGGAACCAGAAGGCGCTCCGGGCTAGCGTCGGGAGCGTATTTCGCGTGCCTGTGGTTGCGGTGGATGCATTTGAACTGGAAGGTCTGAGGCAGCGGGGAATGAGGTTGATTGCTGCGGTCGGCTGGGGCGCCGATGACGTGTTGGAGGCGCAGGAGATCGATTTCTGCGGCGCATGTGCGGTGATGATCGGCAATGAGGGAAGCGGGCTGGCGGCGGATTGGATGGCTATGTGCGATGCGCGGGTGACGATTCCATGTCCTGGGCCGGTGGAGAGTTTGAATGCGGCAGTGGCGGGGTCGCTGTTGTTGTATGAGGCGAGCCGGCAGAGGCAAAGGCAGGGAGTAGGGAATAGGGTGTAGGGAGTAGAAGGCAAAAACAGTACAAAGGGAATCGATGGGTTTGTTTAATGCGAGTCCGATGAGTGCGGCTGCGGAGCGAGGGCTAAAACAGGCTCCGCTGGCGGAAAGAATGCGCCCGCGAACGCTCGAGGAGTTTGCCGGACAGGAGCACCTGCTTGGACCGGGTAGGCCGCTGCGGCTGGCCATCGAGGGAGACGATGCGACTTCAATGATCTTCTGGGGTCCTCCCGGGACAGGGAAGACGACGCTTGCGAAGATCATCGCGCGGATGACGCAGGCGAGCTTCATCGAGTTCTCGGCGGTGCTGAGCGGGATCAAAGAGATCAAGAACGTGATGGTGGAGGCGGAAAAAGCGGCGAGCTTCGGGTCGCGAACGATCCTCTTCGTGGACGAGATTCACCGATTCAACAAAGCGCAGCAAGATGCATTTCTGCCATACGTGGAGCGGGGTACGATCCGGCTGATCGGGGCCACGACGGAAAATCCATCGTTTGAGATCAATGCGGCGCTGCTGTCACGGTGCAGGGTGTATACACTGGTGGCACTGACAGAAGAGCAGGTGGTCGGCCTGCTGCGACGGGCGCTGGCGGATGTGGAGCGAGGGCTGGGGGCATCTGGCGTTGAAGCGGAGGATGAGGCGCTGGCTACGATCGCGTCTTACTCCAGCGGAGATGCGCGCAATGCGTTGAACGCGCTGGATGTGGCGGCGAAGCTGGCGGAGGGACGCGGAGAGAAGCTGATTACGAAGCCTCTCGCAGCAGAGGCGATGCAGCGGCGGGTGCTGCTGTATGACAAGAAGGGCGAGCAGCACTACGACATCATCTCGGCGCTCCATAAGAGCGTGCGGAACTCGGACCCGGACGCGGCGATGTACTGGCTGGCGAGGATGCTGGAGGCCGGCGAAGACCCGATGTACTGCGCGCGGCGGATTGTGCGGATGGCGGTGGAGGACATCGGGCTGGCGGCTCCGGAGGCGCTGAATCTTTGCCTGAGTGCGCGGGATGCGATGCACTTCCTTGGGCAACCTGAGGGTGGGCTGGCGCTGGCGCAGGCGGTGGTGTACCTGGCGCTCGCTCCCAAGTCGAATGCAGTGTATACAGCATATGGCGCGGTGCTGGCGGACATCGAGGCGACCGCGGCGGAGCCGGTTCCACTGCATCTACGGAACGCTCCGACGAAGCTGATGAAGTCGCTCGACTACGGCAAGGGGTATCAGTACGCGCACGATGTCGAGGGCCGCGTCGCGGACATGGAGTGTCTGCCGGCGGGGCTGGCGGGGCGCAGGTACTACAAGCCTACGAAGGAAGGCAGGGAAAAGCTGCTGGCGCAACGGATGGAGGAGATTGCGCGAATCAAGGAGGGCAGTCTTCGATCGACAAACGGTGGGACTTGATAGTGCGGTGGACCCACATGGCCGCGCAGTCTCTTGCGGCTACGAGTGGGCCGGAGTGGGGGAAGACCTTCTGGCGCGTTTGATGGCCGTGTATGCGAGGCGGGCGAGGAGGAGGACGGCGAGAACGGCAGTGTCCTTCCATGGGGTGCGGACGCCGGTCTTGACGAGCCACCAGAAATGGATGACTCCTGCGATAGCGGCGAGGTAGATGAGGCGGTGGATGCGCTGCCAGTTTTTACCGCCCATGGCGCGCATGACAAAGGAAGGCGAAGTGCAGGCCAGGGCGAAGAGGATGAGCCAGGCCAGGAAGCCGACCTGGATGAAGCGGCGCTTGCGGAGGTCGTCAGCGATGCCGGGCCAGATGGCCTTCCATTGAGTGATGATGGCGCCGGGATGGCCGGTGCGGAGGCCGGTGAGGGCGGCTGGGAGGTCGTATCCGGAGAAGAGGAAGATGTAGGTTGCCAGGTGGAGGGTCGCGTAAAAGAAGGCGTAGAGACCGATGAGGCGGCGCAGGCGAATGAGCCAGGCTATGCGGGGCGAGAGGCGGCGGATGGGGGTGATGGCGAGGGAGGCGAGGAGGATGTAGATGGTCCAGTTGCCGGTGAAGTGGGTGATGTAGTTGACCGGGTCGGCGTAGAGGGCGAGGGCTCCGGAGGCGTAGAGGTGCAGGAGCCAGGCGAGGGGGGTAAGGCAGAGCAGGTGGGCGAGGACCTTAAGGGCAATGATGGCGCGCTTGGGCATGGGTGATGGGATTAGTTTAGCGGGTGTGGGAGGGAAGCAGGAGGCCCTCCTCGCCTGTCGCATGGGACTGGCGGGAGGGCGGATTGAGAGAACGACTGGCAGGAGCGGGGAAGAAGTGCAGTGCAATGAGAACGTTCTGCGCGGGCGAGTGGATTGGATTTTAGGGTAGGGGACCAGGTTAAAGGATCGGATTGCGCGGGAATTAAGGGTTGAAATGTGCGGATTTTATTTTGCGTGGTGGATGTGCGTTTTTGCAGGGGATTTTTGCGAATTAAGGTGTGTAAACGTGGTGTTTTTGCATGGTGAATGCGGTCAAAATGTGTAATTAGTCTGGCTGGGAGTGCAGAGCTTTTTGCGGCCAAGAATACGCCAACGTTTTCAACTTTATTTTTGGGCTGATTGGAAACCAGGGATCGGCAACAGGTCTCTGCCTAGCGGTGGGGTGGGATGGTGCCGGTCTGGAGTTTGACGAGTTCGGGTTTGGGGATGCGGCTGGGGCCGAGGACGGCGATCTTGGGTAGGGGACCGCGGACCATGGCGACCTCGTCGCAGGCGTAGAGGCGGGGGCAGGTCTGGCAGTCCTTGTAGATCTTGTCGGGGAGGGTGGTGCGGTCGACGACGCGGAAGTCGAAGGGTAAGAAGAAGTCGGGGATGCGGGTGAAGAGGCAGACTGCGGTGACTTTTTGCTCTTCGGCTTCTTCGAGGAGGGCGCGCAGGATGTTGCCGCCGGCTCCCTGGCCTTTGGCTTCGGGCTTGACGACGATGGACCGGACCTCGGCGAGATGAGGGCCGTAGAGGTGGAGGGCTCCGCAGCCGAGGAAGACTGCGCCTGATTCTCCAAAGGCGGGGGATTCGGCTATGGCGAAGTCGCGGATGTTCTCGCAGATCTCCGCGTAGTTGCGGCGGAGGAGGGTGCCGTCGTGGGAGAGGGAGTTGACGAGGTCGAAGATGTCGGTGGCGTCGGGGAGTTTGGCCTTCCGTACGGTCGCGCCGCCTACCCGGAGGCGGGAGGAGGAGGTGAATTCACTCGCGGTCATCAGGGGGGTAGTGGGCAACTGAGTCAGGCTCCTTTCTTTATTTTCGCAGAGCATTGGATGATTTGAGGAAGAGGTTTGGTGCGGGTGTTCAGGAGTGCGGTTCGCGCCTTCGCGCGAAGACCCACATCTCAAGATCGAGATATGGGGCACCCGGTTATGTGGCGCGGGACTTTGCTTCGGCTAGGGCGGTGCGGACGCGGTGGCGGGTGGTGCCGCCGATGACATCGTGGCAGTCGAGGGTGGCTTCGAGGGTGATGGCGGCGAAGAAGTCTTCGGCGAAGTGTTCGCTCAAGGTGCGGAGCTCGTCGAGGGTGAGCTGGTGGAGTTCGCGGTTGGATTCAAGGCCGAGCCGCACAGCGTTGCCGATGATCTCGTGGGCCTTGCGGAAGGGGACGCCTTTGTTGGAGAGATAAGTGGCGGCGGCCATGGCATTGAGGTAGCCGGTCTCGGCGGCGGTCTTCATGGCGTCGAAGCGGAACTTGAGGGAGGCGGTGAAGGCGGGGAGGACGCTGAGGATTCCGGCGATGGTGTCGGCGGCGTCGAAGACTGGCTCCTGGCCTTCCTGGAGGTCTTTGTTGTAGGCGAGGGGAAGGCCTTTGATGAGAGTGGCGAGGGTGATTGCGGTGCCGAGGAGGCGAGCGGATTTGCCGCGAATGAGCTCGGTGAGGTCGGGGTTTTTCTTTTGCGGCATGGCGCTGGAGCCGGTGGAGAAGCGCTCGGGGAGGTCGAGGAAGCCGAATTCGGCTGTTGAGTAGAGGGTGAGTTCTTCGGCGAAGCGGGAGATGTGGATGCCGAGGGTGGCGAGGCCTTGTGTGAACTCGAGGGCGAAGTCGCGGTCGCTGGTTGCGTCCATGCTGTTGGGCGTGGGGGCGTCGAAGTTGAGGGCGCGGGCGGCGATGGTTCGGTCGAGGGCGAGGGTTGCGCCTGCTACTGCGCCGGAGCCGAGGGGGCAGAGATTCAGGCGCTTGCGGGCGTCGGTGAGGCGGCCGGCGTCACGGTCGATCATGGTTACATATGCTAAAAGCCAATGGGCTACTAAGACAGGTTCGGCGCGCTGGAGGTGGGTGTAGGAGGGCATGGTGGCTTCGCCTGCGCTCTCGGCGAGGTCGATGAGGGATTTGCGCCATGCGGCAAGGCCTGCGAGGGTGTTGTCGAGGGCTTCGCGGACGAAGAGGCGCATGTCGGTGGCGATCTGCTCGTTGCGGCTACGGCCGGTGTGGAGCTTGAGGGCCAGGTCGCCGATTTGTTTGGTGAGTTCGAGTTCGACGTAGTGGTGGACGTCTTCGGCCTGGTGGTTGGCGGTGACGATGGCTTCGCCTTGCTCGGCTTGCTGTCTGGCTACGGCGCGGAGGCCTTCCTCCATTTGCAGGAGTTCTTCGCTGGTGAGGATGCCTGCGGCTTCAATGGCACGGGCGTGGGCGATGCTGGCTTCTACTTCGTAGGGGGTTAGGCGCCAATCGAACGGGAAGGAGCGCTGCCAGGATTCGAACTGTTTGTTGAGTGGCTCGCGGAAGCGGCCGGACCACATTTTGGTTGGTGGGTTAGACATTGTCAGTTCATTTCCTTGCTGATACCGTCAGAACGCTCGCTAGAGTCACCGCTTGCAGGTGATATAGGCCATTGCAACCTTGTGCAAGTGATCACGATGTTTTCCGAAATTTGCTCACAATGTACGGGATCACTTATGCGCGCGTGATGACTGATTTGGAGATGGTTGTTGTCTATCCACTGCATCTGCGTGCTGTCGAAGTAGCCCGGCCCGGCATACCAAAAGATCTGGCGGTGGCGGCAACAACCGTTCTTTTTTAGAAGAACCTCTGTAAAATCACGGCCAAGAAATCCGGCTTCGTAATTCAAGGTGGCTTCCGCTCCATTCAGCGACTTCACCATGCGATTTTGCATTGGCGGGCTGCCACTTCCAAGCATGATGCCGAATATAAGAAGTGGTAAGGGGGCGATTGCTACAAAGCCGAGCAAGCGTGAAGTGATTTTCATCCAGGGCTTCTTCAATTTGGGAGCCCATAGAAGTAGTCCCACTAGCATGAGATAGGCGAACAGTGACACCCAGACTTCAATAAGAGGAAGTTCGCGTTTCATATGTTCCCAGACGTCGGGCCAACAAACCATGCTCTTCCTCCCATCATTGGTTCACGCTTTGGACTTTCGATCTGTATCTCAGCGGTTGAAGCCGTGCCGTAACCAATCGTGCCGCTGTGAAGGAGAACGGGCAACGGCAAATACAAACGCAGATTCCCTTCGGGAATGACAAACAACAGCGTCATTCCCGGAGGGAATCTGCGTTTGGGGGTGGTCTTGCAATCGCGGGTTCTTCGGGCAGGAGTTCCTCCCATGTTGGATTGGTCGATTCGATCAAGGCAATTTTCTGGGTGCGGGTCCAGTGTTTGAGTTCCGTTTCGCGGGTAATGGCGTTGTTGATGTATTGGTAGGACTCGAAGTATACGAGCCGGGTGATCTTGTAGCGGGTGGTGAAGGTGCCTGACGCTTGCTTGCGGTGTTGGTGAATTCTTTTGCTCAGGTTGTTGGTGACGCCGATGTAGAGAATGTGCGAGCGGTTGGAGAGGATGTAGACCCAGAATTGGTAATCGCGTCCTGGCATTGTTCCTCTCCGGTTGGCGGTGTGGCTTGATTGGTGAAACGCAGATTCCCTTCGGGAATGACAAACAAAAAAGGCAAGTGCAACAGCAAAGGAAGCGAGTTATTCTTTGTTGTTTCCGCTGTTTAGTTGGGGCATTTCGGAGCCTTTGCTTAGGGTGAGGAGGCCGGATTGGGCGTAGGTGATGAGTTTGGCGCGGGTGTCGGTGATGTCGAGGTTGCGCATGGTGAGTTGGCCGATGCGGTCGCGGGGGGAGAAGGTGGACTCGCCCTTTTCCATGGTGAGGCGCTCGGGGTGGAAGGTGAGGTTGGGTGAGGCGGTGTTGAGGATGGTGTAGTCGTTGCCGCGGCGGAGCTCGATTGTAACTTCTCCGGTTACAGGTTTTGCGACCCAGCGCTGGGCGGCTTCGCGGAGCATGATGGCCTGGGGGTCGAACCAGCGGCCCTGGTAGAGGAGGCGGCCCAGCTTGCGGCCGTTGTCGCGGTACTGCTCGATGGTGTCCTCGTTGTGGATGCCGGTGATGAGGCGCTCGTAGGCGATGAAGAGGAGAGCGAGGCCGGGTGACTCGTAGATGCCGCGGCTCTTGGCTTCGATGATGCGGTTTTCGATCTGGTCGCTCATGCCGAGGCCGTGGCGGCCGCCGATGGTGTTGGCTTCGAGCATGAGGGCTACGGGGTCGGAGAGCTCTTTGCCGTTGAGGGCTACGGGGAAGCCTTCTTCGAAGCGGATGGTGATGACTTCAGGTTTGATTGTGATGTCGTCGCGCCAGAAGGCGGTGCCCATGATGGGTTTGACGATCTTCATGGAGGTCGAGAGGAGTTCGAGGTCCTTGGCTTCGTGGGTTGCGCCGAGGATGTTGGAGTCGGTGGAGTAGGCTTTTTCGGCGGACATCTTGTAGCCGAAGCCGGACTTGGTCATGAAGGCGGACATCTCGGCGCGGCCGCCTAGCTCGTCGATGAAGGCCGGGTCGAGCCAGGGTTTGTAGACCTTGAGATTGGGGTTGACGAGAAGGCCGTAGCGATAGAAGCGCTCTATATCGTTACCCTTAAATGTGGAGCCGTCGCCCCAGATGTTGACGTCGTCTTCCTTCATCGCCGTCACTAACATTGTCCCGGTGACAGCCCGGCCGATGGGGGTGGTGTTGAAGTAGGTGACGCCGGCGGTGGTGATGTGGAAAGCGCCGGACTGGAGGGCGGCGATGCCCTCGCGGACTAGGGGGAGGCGGCAGTCGATGAGACGGGCCTTCTCTGCGCCGTATTCGAGCGCTTTGCGCGGGATCTCGTCGTAGTCGGCTTCGTCGGGCTGGCCGAGGTTTGCGGTGTAGGCGTAGGGGAGGGCGCCCTTCTGCTTCATCCAGTGCAGGGCGGCGCTGGTGTCGAGGCCGCCGGAGAAGGCGATGCCGACTTTTTGGCCGAGGGGGAGGGATTCGAGGATTACAGACATTTGATGCGGACCTCTATTTAGCTGTTAGCCGTTAGCTTCTAGCTAAGGGCGAAAAGCTAACAGCTGCTCTTCCTAATTTCGTTTACGGGGTTGGATGCCGCGGCTGCGGCAGTTGGAGATGCGTTTGGCTGCGCCGAGGAGCATGAGGAGGAGGGCTTTCTGGGCGTGCATGCGGTTTTCGGCCTGCTCGAAGACGAGGGATTGGGGGCCGTCGAGTACGGCGTCGGTGACTTCGGCGTTGCGGTGGGCGGGGAGGCAGTGCATGAAGACAGCGTCCGGCTGGGCGTGGGCCATGAGGGCTTCGTTGACCTGGTAGGGCTGGAAGATGGGGGCGCGCTTGGTGGCCTCGTGCTCGAAGCCCATGCTGGTGCAGACATCGGTGTAGACGGCGTCGGCTCCGGTGACGGCTTTGACGGGGTCGTGCAGGAGGGTGATGCTTCCGCCGGTGGATTCGGCGATCTCGATGGCGCTGTGGATGATTTCTAGTTTGGGGGCGAAGCCTTTGGGAGAGGCGACGCTGCAGTGCGCGCCGAGCTGGGCGGCGGTGAGCATGAGGGAGTGGCAGACGTTGTTGCCGTCGCCGACGTAGGCGAAGTGCAGGCCCTGAGCGGAGCCGAAGCGCTCTTCGAGGGTGAAGAAGTCGGCGATGGCCTGGCAGGGGTGTTCGAGGTCGGAGAGGGCGTTGATGACGGGGATGCGGGAGCAGGCGGCCATCTCGGTGATGGTGTCGTGGGAGTAGGTGCGGAGGACCATGATGGACACCCAGCGCTCGACGTTGTGGGCCATGTCGGGGAGGGATTCGCGCTCGCCGAGGGGAGACTGGGTCTGGTCGACGAAGATGGCGTTGCCGCCGAGGGTGTTGATGGCCGCTTCGAAGCTGAGGCGGGTGCGGAGGCTGGCCTTCTCGAAGAAGAGGGCCATCTGGCGGGCGTCGAGGGCGTGACGGAAGTCGTCGGGATGATTTTTGGCGGCGTGGGCGAGTTCCATGATGGCGGCCATCTCCTGGACGGAGAGGTCGGCGATCGAGCAGAGGTCGCGGCCGGTGAGGCGCTTGGCGGCTTCGTGGAACGCAGTGTCGGACTGGATGCCGAGGGTTGCGGTGGGCTTGGTGGTCTCTTCGGAGATGCTGGTGACGGCGGATTTGCTACCCATGGGCTTTTTCTCCTGCCGGAGCGGCGCCGGCGTAGGTTGCGCTGAAGACGGCTTCGAGCGCGGTGATGGCGGTTTCGACGTGCTTGCGTTCGAGCAGGTAGGGCGGCAGGAAACGGAGGACGGTCTCGCTGGTGCGATTGAGGATGATGCGGCGGCCCATCATCTCGGAGGCTATGTGCTGGGCGAGGTCGGCGGAGTTGAGTTCGAGGCCGAGCATGAGGCCTTTGCCGCGGACATCGACGATGACGTCGTGGCGAGTGGCTAGGCGGGAGAGCTCGGCGTGGAAGAAGTCGCCGGTCTCGCGGATGTGGTCTAGGAGGTTGTCGTGCCGGATGGTGTCGATGACGGCGATGGCGACGGCGCAGGCGAGTGGACCTCCGCCGAAGGTGGTGCCGTGCATGCCGGGGGTGAAGGCTTCGGCGGCGGCGTTGGTGCAAAGCATGGCTCCCATGGGGATGCCGTTGGCGATGGGTTTGGCGAGCGTGACGATGTCGGGCTGGATGCCGTAGTGCTGGTAGGCTAACCACTTTCCGGTGCGGCCGAGGCCGGATTGGATCTCGTCGGCGAGGAGGAGGGCGCCGGTGGAGTCGCAGAGGGCCCTGGCTTCGGCGAAGAATTCCTGACTGATGGGGCGGATGCCGCCTTCGCCCTGGATGGGCTCGATGCAGAGGCCGCAGACTTCGGAAGAAAATTTTGCGCGGAGGTCGGCTACGTCGTTGAAGCGGACGAAGTCTACACCGGGCATGACGGGGTGGAAGGGCTCTCGGTATTTCTCCTTGGCGGTGGTGGCGACCGAACCCATGGTGCGGCCGTGGAAGCTGTGGTCGAGGGCGAGGAATTTTGTGCCGATCGTGCGGCCTTCTGAGCGGAGGAGGGCGGCGTGGGCGCGGGCTAGTTTGAGGGCGGCCTCCCAGGCTTCGGTGCCGCTGTTGGTGAAGAAGACGCGGTCGAGGCCGCTGATCCCGGTGAGGCGGAGAGCGAGTGGGGCGGTGTGCTCGTGGAAGAAGAGGTTCGAGGTGTGGATGAGCTTTTTACTTTGTTCTTCGATGGCGCGCTCGACGGCAGGGTGGGCGTAGCCGAGGGCGCTGACGCCGATGCCGCTGAGGAGGTCGAGGAAGTCGTGGCCGTCTTCGTCGCGCAGGAAGACGCCGTGGCCGCTGACGAAGAGATGGGGGTTGCGCTGGTAGGTGTTGAGGAGCAGCCTGCTTTCGGCTGCCTGGGCTGTGGCTAATGTCATGCGACCTGAATTCATGCGACCATGACCTCCGTTCCATCGTTGACTCGGGTGGTGCAGAGGTCGGGCAGCAGGGAAGCGGCCTCCGCGGGAAGGATGCGAACGCGCTTGACGCCGTGGGTGAGGGCGTTGCGGCAGGCGTTGAGTTTGGGGAGCATGCCGCCGGAGACGACCTGCTGTTTTTCGAGGGCGGGGATGCGGTCGAGGGTGAGCCAGCGCATGACCTCGCCGTCCGGGCCTTTGACGCCGGGAACGTCGGTGAGGAAGACGAGGGTGTCAGCTTTGGTGCAGATGGCGCAGGCGGCGGCCATCTCGTCGGCGTTGATGTTGTAATACTCGCCGTCGAAGCCGAGGGCGATGGAGGAGATGACGGGGACGGCGCCCATGGTCCAGATGGCTTCGAGCCAGCGGGGGTCGGTGGCGGCGATCTCGCCGACGAAGCCGAGGTCGGGGGTGGTTTTTTTCTTGCGGGCGCGGAAGACGTGGCCGTCGCCTCCGGAGAGCCCGACGGCGGACTGGCCATGGGAGCCGATGGCGGCGACGAGGGACTTGTTGACGCGTCCGGCGAGGACCATGATGGCGGCGTCGCGGGTCTCGGCGTCGGTGATGCGGAGGCCGGAGATGAACTCGCTCTTCTTGCCCATCTGGGCGAGGGTGCGGGTGAGTTGGACGCCGCCGCCGTGGACGACCGCGACCTGGTTGCCGTCGCTGACCAGATCGGCGATGGCTTTGCCGCAGGCGTGGAGGATGGGTGGGTTTTCGAGGGCGGCGCCGCCCAGTTTGACGACAAATCTCATAGCAGGCCCTCCTGTTCGCTCCAGCCGCAGAGCAGGTTCATGTTTTGGACTGCCTGACCGGCTGCTCCTTTGAGCAGGTTGTCGAGGCAGGAGATGAGGATGAGACGTTTTCCGTCGGCGTTCAGGGCGAAACCGAGGTCGCAGAAGTTGGTGCGGACGACGTGCTGGATCTCGGGAAGGCGGGGGGTGGCGTGCAGCCTTACCAGCGGGCTGTGTTGGTAGAAGTCTGCGAAGACGGCCGTGATCGTCCTGGCGTCGGTTGCGGCGCGCAGGCGGAGATAGATGGTGGAGAGGATGCCGCGGGGGATGGGAAGCAGATGCGGGGTGAACTGGATCTGGCCGGAGGTGAGGTGGAGCTGCTCGAGCAGTTCGCCGGTGTGGCGGTGGCTGAAGACGGAGTAGGCCGAGAGGTTGTCGGCGGCGTGCATGAAGTGTGTCTTTGGGGTGGGAGCTTTGCCGGCTCCGCTGACGCCGGATTTTGCGTCGCAGACAATACCATACTCGACATCGACAAGGCCGGCCTGGAGGAGCGGCGCGAGGGCGAGGAGGATGGAGGTGGCGTAGCAGCCAGGGTTGGCGACGAGGCGGGCACAGCGGATGTTATCGCGGTGCAGCTCAGGGCATCCATAGACGGCCTCGGACTGGAGTTCGGCGGCGCGGTCGCGGTCGGCGTCGTGGAGCTTGTAGACTTCGCGGTTGCGGTCGTCGTGCAGACGCCATGCGCCGCTGAGGTCGATGACCTTGATGCCGTGCTCGATGGCCTGGGGAACCCACTCACGGGACTGCTCGTGCGGGGTGGCCAGGAAGAGGACTTCGATGCCGAGGTCGAGGATGCGCTGCCAGTTGAAGGGCAGGACCCGGTGTTTGCCTGCGATGCCGGGTGCGGCGAGGTAGGGGTGAAGATCTTCGAGGCAGGCGGGCGCGGCGGCTTCGTCTGCACGTCCGAGGAAGGTGGGGGTGGCTCCGTGGAAGCAGGGGTGGTGCAGGAGCAGCCGGGCGAGTTCGCCGCCTGCGTAGCCGCCGATGCCTGCGATGGCGGTGCGGGGGGCGCGCCGCATCGGAGTGACGGGTTCTCCGGCGGGAGAGGCAGCGGCTAGGACGGGATGAATGGATGCCGAGTTAGCCAAGATAGCCTTCGATTCTTGTTTTAAGGACGGCGGCTTGTCTTTCGTCGGGACAGATGATGAGCACGCTGTCGTCTCCGGCGATGGTCCCTACGACCTCGGGCCAGTCTTCGTAATCGATACCGGCGGCTATGGGTTGCGCACTGCCGGTGGTGGTAAGCATGACGAGCAGGTTGAGGGCCTGGCGGACTTCGAGGCCGAAGCTTTCGAGCACCTCGCGGATGCCGGGCAGGGCATCTTCATCGGATTCGCCGTTGCCGGGAAGCGAGTAGCCGGCTGGGCCCTTGTTGAGACGGAGTTCGTGAATATCGCGTGATAGAGTCGCCTGTGTGACATGAAATCCACGTCCCGCGAGTTTTCGCCGGAGTTCGTCCTGACTGGCGATCGATGATTTGGCCAGGAGTTCTCGAATTGCGGCATGACGTTGCTGTTTCATGTGTTGTTGTACCTGTCTTTTACGGCCTGGGTCTTCAATATCAGTTCAATTGCTAAGAACTCTCGGGGAATCTTAGATTAAGCCTCTGGATGTTCCCCCAGGGGCTAAAGCACCATCTATTTTGATCCTCTTACGGTGCTGCGGAAGCCACCGCCCTTTCAAATCGGGACTGGAGCAAATGTTCCTTAGAACCTGTTTAAAAACTGAAGGCGTAACACCGATTTGCACCGATGACACGGATTACGAACTGGCAAAGGCAAGAGCAACGACGTAAGACAGGGATCCTTCGCTGCGCTCAAGGATGACGACGAAGGACAAACAACAGCAACGACGAAGAACAAGCAACAGCAGAGAAAGCCCTTAATGGCAGTTTCTGGACAGGCTCTTAGACGAATTCTCCTTATGTATAAATATACATTATTTTGTGTATATTTATACATAAGACATCACCGAAAGAGCAAAAAACATCACAGGAAGGGTCGAGATAGGCCATTTGCACAAGTCTCGACGTATAGTGAAGTATGGAACGGTCTCTTGCATCTGAGCTGAACCCGGCGCCTGGAGCGCTTCGTCTGTCCTCTAGAATGCCTGTGTCTCTGATCGATGAGCGTTTCGATCATGACTCCTGCGGGGTAGGGTTTGTGGCGTCGGTGGACGCGGTGGCGACGCATACGATTTTAGAGCAGGCGCTGACGGCATTGGCTCGGCTGGCTCATCGCGGCGCGACGGCGGCGGATGGGAAGAGCAGCGATGGGGTTGGGGTGTTGACCGCGATCCCGCGGGCGTTGCTGGTGCGCACCGAGGGTTTGACGCTTGCTCCGGAGCAGGCCCTGGGTGTGGGAATGGTGCTGATTCCGCAGGAGGAGACGCGCGCCGAGGAGGTGCTGGAGCGTTGTCTGCTGTCGCATGACTTCAAGGTGCTGGGTTGGCGCGATGTGCCGGTGCGCACGGAGCTGCTGGGAGAGATGGCGCTGGCGACGATGCCGAAGATGAGGCAGGTGCTGGTGGTGGACGCAGGAGACGGGGAGCCGGGCACGATGGAGCGGCGGCTGTACCTTGCGCGGAAGCAGTTTGAACGGGCCGAGGAGCGCGGCGATGTGACGGGCTTTGTCAGCTCGCTGTCTTCGCAGACGCTTACGTTCAAAGCGATGTGCTCTGGCGCGCTGCTGCGGGAGTTTTATACCGATCTGGCATCGGAGGATTATGTGACGCCGTTCGCGGTATTCCATCAGCGATATGCGACGAACACGCTGCCGACGTGGCATCGCGCGCAGCCGGGACGGAAGCTGGGGCATAACGGCGAGATCAACACGGTGTGGGGAAACCGTGCGCGCATGGCGGCCCGGGATTCGACCCTGCCGGTGGAGTGCAAGCCGGTGCTGACGCAGGGCGGGACGGATTCGACGAGCCTGGATGAGGCGGTGGAGTTGCTGTCGCAGAATGGCAGGACGTTGGCTGAGGCGATCCGGATGCTGCTGCCGCCGGCGAACGATGGACATCATGCGTCTCCGTTTCTGCGGTACCACACCGACTGCGCGGAGCCTTGGGACGGGCCGGCGGCGATTGCGTTCAGCGATGGACGGATTGTAGGCGCGGCGCTGGACAGAAACGGGCTGCGGCCTTGCCGGTTTGCGATTACGAAGGATGGGCTTGTGGTTGCGGGGTCAGAGGCGGGGCTGGTCGATCTCGATCCGGAGGAGGTGACGCATAGCGGACGGCTGGGGCCGGGACAGATGTTTGTCGTCGATCTGGTGAACCATAAGATTTACGAAGATGAAGAGCTGCTGGAGCTGTTCGACGCGGGGGCGACGTACGCGAAGCTGGTGGAAGATGCGGCGATCGTTCCGGTGCGGGTCGAGACGCCGGATTCGGCTGGGCTGGCGGCGACGCAGCGAGGATTTGGCTACACGCGGGAAGATGTGAAGATGATCCTGCAGCCGATGGCGCTGGACGGCAAGGACGCGGTGTGGTCGATGGGAGATGATACGCCGCTGGCGTTTCTGGCGCGTTCGCCGCGGCCGGTGTATGCGTACTTTCGGCAGCGATTTGCGCAGGTGACCAATCCGGCGATCGATCCGCTGCGCGAGGCCTGCGTGGTGTCGCTGCATACGCGGCTGGGACCTTGGCCTCACCTGCTGGACAAGAATGCTCCGCTGCCTGGGCTTTCTGTGGCTTCTCCGTTTCTTTCGCTGGGGCAGGTGGAGGCGTTGCGGCGGGGGGAGTATCCGCATAAGGCGGAGCTGAACTTCGCGGAGCTGCCGGCGGTGTTCGGCGCGGAGAAGACGCTGGCGCAGGGGCTGGATGAGCTTTGCGGGCAGGCGATTAAGCTGGTGCGGAACGGCGCGCGGATTCTGCTGCTGAGTGACCGCAGCGCAAGTGCGGAGATGCTGCCGGTTCCGATGGCGATGGCGACAGGAGCGGTGCATCAGGCGCTGGTGGGTGCGGGATTGCGGACGCTTGCCGGGCTTGCGGTGGAGGCGGGAGATTGCCGGGATATTCACCATGCGGCGGTGTTGATTGGGTATGGAGCGGGTGCGGTGTGCCCGTGGCTCGCGCTCGAGACGGGGCGGAGCCTTGCGCCTGCGGGTACGGACGTCGAGGCAGCCGAGAAGAAGATGCTGAAGTCGCTAGACGCCGGGTTGGCGAAGGTGATGTCGAAGATGGGAATCTCGGTGGTGGACAGCTATCGCGGGGCGCATCTGTTCGACATCCTGGGACTGCATTCGAGCGTGGTGGCGCGGTGTTTTGTGGATACGCCGGCTCCGCTTTCGGGGATCGGGTTTGCCGAGGTGGAGCGGCAGTTGCGGCAGACGTGGGCGCACAAGGAAGAGGGTGCGGCTGCGGCTTCGGCGGAGCTGCCGGACTACGGCTGGGTGCGGTTTCGCAAGGCGGAGGTTTCGGAGCCTCATGCTTGGCAGCCGCCGACGGTGAAGGCGCTGCAGTCGGTGGTGGGGAGCGCACGGAATGTGCCGCAGCCTACGGACCCGGCGGGAGCGTTCGCGATCTATACGCGGGATGTGATGGCTCGGGACCCGGCGGTGCTGCGGGATCTGCTGGAGATTCGTCCGGCGGGGCCGGAGCTTGGATTGAATGAGGTGGAGGGGCCGGCTAGCTTGTGCAAGCGGTTTGTGTCGAGTGCGATGTCGCTGGGATCGTTGAGCCCGGAGGCGCACCAGACGATTACGGCGGCGATGAATATGCTGGGCGGCCGGTCGAATACGGGCGAGGGCGGGGAAGACTCGGCGGTATACCGGCTGCAGCCGGCTGATCCGGGGCGCACCGGATCGAGCGGGGAGGCGGGGCTGCTGGCTCGTGCGGGCGGCGGGACGGCGGTGGCGGAGGCTGTGGTGGAGGCGCCGGCGGTGCATGTTTCTCTGAACAACAAGATTAAGCAGATTGCCTCGGGGCGGTTTGGCGTGACGGCGGAGTATCTGGCTCATGCCGAGGAGATCGAGATCAAGGTGGCCCAGGGGGCGAAGCCGGGCGAGGGCGGACAGTTGCCGGGGCACAAGGTGAGCGGGCTGATTGCGCGGCTTCGTCATGCGCAGCCGGGAGTGTCGCTAATCTCGCCGCCGCCGCATCATGATATTTATTCGATTGAAGACCTGGCGCAGTTGATCTATGACTTGAAGCGGGTGAATCCCCGGGCTGCGGTGGGGGTGAAGCTGGTTTCGGGATGCGGGGTGGGGACGGTTGCGGCTGGCGTGGCGAAGGCTTATGCGGACTTTATCGTGATCGCCGGGAATACGGGCGGGACGGGTGCGGCGGCGTTGTCGAGCATCAAATATGCGGGGAATCCGTGGGAGCTTGGGCTGGCGGAGGCGCAGCAGGTGCTGCTGCAGAATGGGATGCGTGGGCGAGTTCGGCTGCGAACCGATGGCGGGCTGGCGACGGCGCGGGACATCCTGGTTGCGGCGCTGCTGGGGGCGGATGAGTATGCGTTCGGGACGGCGGTGCTGGTGGTGCTGGGCTGCGATATGGCGCGGCAGTGTCATTTGAATACGTGTCCGACGGGGATTGCGACGCAGAAGCCGGAGCTGCGGGCGAAGTTTCGCGGCAAGCCGGAGCATGTGGTGCGGTTCTTCGAGGAGCTAGCGGGGGATCTGCAGCATCTGCTGGCGCGTTATGGGTTGCTGTCGATCGAGTCTGCGGTGGGGCGTTCGGATCTGCTGGAGCAGGTGCGGTTCGATGGCAATCTCGACTTGCAGCCGATGCTGGCGCGGGTTTCGGAGGAGCCGGGGCGGTTTATGGGGGTGAGGAATAATCAGCCGATGCCTTGCGCTCCGCTCGATGAGGCTTGGGTCATTCCGGCGCTGGCTGCGGCTGAGGCTGGCGTGCCCTATGTGGTAGACGCGAAGATTGCGAACTGCGACCGGGCGGTTGGGTCGCGGTTGGCGGGCGAGTTGGCGCTGCGGCGGGCGCAGGGAGATTTTCCAGCGGACGTTACGTTCAACCTGAGCGGGACGGCGGGGCAGTCGTTTGGCGCGTTCACGGTCGAGGGCATGAAGCTGGTGCTCAGTGGGCAGGCGAACGACTTTGTCGGCAAGGGGCTGTCCGGGGGCGAACTGGTGGTTCGGGCTCGCGGGCTGGCAGCGAAGGACAGCGGACAGCATGTGATTCTGGGCAACGTTGCGCTGTATGGGGCGACGGCGGGGCAGTTGTTTGCGGCGGGACGGGCAGGTGAGCGGTTTGCGGTTCGGAACTCGGGCGCTACGGCGGTTGTCGAAGGCGTGGGAGACCATGGGTGCGAGTACATGACCGGAGGGACCATCGTTGTGCTGGGGCGGGTTGGGATGAACTTCGGCGCGGGAATGACGGGTGGGTTGGCGTGGGTGTATGACGCGGATGGAACCTTCCTCTCTGGCGGCAGGTATCATCCGGAATTCATTGCGGCGGAAGGGTTTAGCTTGGTTGATGCCGAGGCGCAGGAAGAGCTTCGCCTGTTGATCGAGCGGCATGTGGAGCGGTCAGCGAGCGGGTTGGGCAAGGCCATGCTGGCGGATTGGGCGGAGCGGGCGAAGGGGTTTGTGAGGCTTACTCCGGTGCCGCAGGTTTAACCTTGTCCTGCCCGACGGGCCCGCTACGCGCGGGGCGGTCACTTCGTGACTTGTATACCCCTTCGGTGGCCCTCCCGTTGGTCGGGATCGATATCTCGTTGCCGGCCAGCGGGAGGCCCTATGCTGCTTATCTTGCCGAGACAAGGTATACGCGTCACGAAGTGACCACCCCACGCGCAGTGGGCCCGTCCGGCAGGACGCTTCTTGGCAAAGCTGGTTGGATTCATTAGAGTGGCGGCACCGGAGATTTCCGGTGTGAGGCTTGGACTGAAGCGGACAGCGAAGATGGCGGGGCTGGAGCCGGCGCCGGGAAGCGAGAAGTATCAGCGCATTCTGGATGCGGCGGTGGAGGTGATCGCCGAGAATGGCTACTTCAACTCGCCGGTGAGCGCGATTGCCAAACGGGCGGGGGTGGCCGATGGCACGATCTATCTCTACTTCAAGAGCAAGGACGAGGTGCTGCGTACCGCGATCGATGCGACGTTCGATAAGTTTCACGCCCAGGTGGAGGAGGAGTTTCGCACGCTGAGCGGGCCGCGGGAGCAGTTGGAGTACATTGCGCAGCTTCATCTGGAGAGCCATGCGAAGAATCGGAGCATGGCGATCCTGATGCAGACCGAGGTGCGGCAGAGCGCGAGGTTTATCGCGGAGTTTTCGCACCATCATCTGGTGAAGTACATCCAGGTGGTGCGCGAGGTGGTGCGGCGGGGGCAGAAGGAGGGAATCTTTCGGCAGGATGTTTCGGATGGCGTGGTGGCGCACTGCATGTTTGGGGCGATCGATGAGCTGTTGAGCTCGGCGGTGTTTACGGGGCGGGTTTATGATGCGAGGGATACGGCGGCTCAGGTGATCGATGTGTTAATACAGGGAGTAGGGAGTAGGGAGTAGGGAGTAGAAGGCAAAGGCAGCAGCAACCGCACGCAGTGGGAGAGGGATGATGTTCGATCTGGTTACGTTGAATGATGTGCTGGCAAAGGTTGCGGGGCGCGGCGATCGCGCGGTGATGATGGGACAGGAAGCGGATGGGGCGTGGAAGCCGATCAGCTCGAATGAGCTGTATGGGCGGGTGCGGGTGCTGGCGGATGTGCTGCGCGGGTGGGGCGTGGGCAAGGGCGACCGGGTGGCGCTGTTGAGCGAGAACCGCTGGGAGTGGCCGGTGACGGACTTCGCGGTGCTGGCGATCGGCGGGGTGGATGTTCCGCTCTATCCGACGCTGACGCCGGAGCAGCTTGGTTACATGCTGCGAGATTCGGGTGCGAAGGTGGCGGTGGTGTCTTCGAAAGAGCAGTACGACAAGTTGACGGCTGCAGGCGATCTGCCGGAGCTGGAGCATGTTGTCGTGATGGATGCGGGGGAGTTCGCGGGCGCGGAGAGCTTTGACTCGTTAATGAAAGATGCGAAGACGAAGCAGCAGCGGGATGCGGCGTTCGATGCGGGGTGGAAGGCGGTGAAGCCGGAGGACCTGGCGACGATTATCTATACGTCGGGGACTACGGGCGAGCCGAAGGGCGTGATGTTGACGCATGGGAATATCGCGAGCAATGTGAACGTGTCGACGGGGCCGCTGGGGTTTAGCGAGAAGGATAGCTGCATCTCATTTCTGCCGTTGTCGCATGTGACGGCGCGGCATGTGGACTATGCGCTGATGTGCCATGGGGCGCGGCTGGCATATTGCCCGAAGTTCGACCAGTTGTCGGCGGCGATGAAGGCGGTGAAGCCGACGGTGTTTGTGGGGGTGCCCCGGGTCTATGAAAAGATCCGGCAGGCGGTGGAGGGGAAGTCGGCGTCGTCGCCTATGAAGTTGAAGATCATGCATTGGGCGCTGGATACGGGGAAGAAACATCGGGCGGAGATCCTGGATGGCAAGACGCCGGGATCGCTGAGTTGGAAGCTGGCGAACAAGCTGGTGTATGGAAAGATTCGCGAGGCATTTGGCGGATGCGCGAAGACGTTTATCTCGGGCGGCGCGCCGCTGGGCATGGATACAGCGGGATGGTTTGCCGATATGGGGATTCGCATCTTCGAGGGGTATGGGTTGACGGAGACCTCGCCGGTGATTGCATTGAATTTTCCGAAGGCGCATCGCATCGGAACGGTGGGCAAGGCGCTGCCTGGGGTGGAGTGCAGGTTTGCCCAGGATGGCGAACTTGAGGTGAAGGGATCGCTGGTGTTTGTGGGGTATTGGAAGAAGGAGAAAGAGACGGCGGAGGCGTTTACCGCGGATGGCTGGTTCCGGACGGGGGACATCGGAAAGCTCGACAAGGATGGGTTTCTGTCGATTACGGACCGGAAGAAGGAGCTGCTGAAGACCAGCGGAGGAAAGTTTATCGCGCCGCAGCCGATTGAGAATAAATTGAAGGCGAATGTGCTGGTGGCGCAGGCGGCGATGGTGGGGGACAAGCACAAGTTTGCGTGCGTGCTGATCTCGCCGAACTTTGCGGCGCTGGAGGGTTGGGCGAAGGGGCAGGGCGTGGCGACGGGAGACCATGCGGCGCTGGTGAAGGATGCCCAGGTGGTGAAGGCGTATCAGGACATTGTGGACAAGGTGAATGCGGGGCTGGCCAACTACGAGAGCATGAAACGAATGTGCGTGGTGGGCGAGGAGTGGAGCGTGGAGGATGGGACGCTGACGCCGAGCATGAAGCTGAAGCGGCGGGTGGTGGAGCAGAAGTATGCGAAGGAGATCGGGGCGTTCTATGCGGATGAGGCGACTGCATCGAAGTGACTATCTGCCTTAAACAACTCATGTCCTGCCGGACGGGCATGAGTTGTTATGCGGACTGTAGGATTCAGAGATATGGCGATATTGCGACGGGCGGCGAGGGTGGGTCGGCGGTTTTCGAATCCGGTTCCGACGAAGATCGGCGGGTTGAGCACCATGTTCAAGGTGCTGCCACGGTTTCTGAGAAACAAGGCGGAGAAGGCGCCGAATCGGCCGCTGGGCCCTTTCAGAACAGATACAGCGATTTACCAGACGGCTCCCGGGAGCGGGCTGCGGGTGACGTGGATGGGACACTCGTCGATGCTGGTGGAGATCGATGGGGCGCGGGTGCTGATCGATCCGGTGTGGGATGAGCGTGCTTCGCCGATGCGGTGGGCGGGGCCGAAACGGTTTTTTGCTCCGCCGCTGGGGTTGAGCGATCTACCGCGAGTGGATGTGGTGCTGGTGTCGCATGACCACTATGACCATCTGGGAGAGGCGACGATTCGGGAGCTGGCTGGGCTGCAGTCGATGCGCGGGGTGAGGTGGGTGACTTCGCTTGGGGTGGGGGAGATGCTGCGGCGGTTTGGCGTGGATGCAGAGCGGATTTCGGAGTTGGACTGGACGCAGAGCGTGGGGGTGGCGGATGGGGCGCTCGAGATGACGGCGGTTCCGGCGCGGCACTTCTCGGGACGCAGCCTATTTAACCGGTTTGAGACGCTGTGGTCCGCGTTTGTGCTGAAAGGGGCGAGGCATACGGTGTACTTCGGGGCGGATTCGGGGTGGTGGGAGGGCTTCGCGCAGATTGGGGCGGAATATGGGCCGTTCGACCTGACGATGTTGGAGATTGGGGCGTTCGATGCGCTGTGGGATGCCATTCACCTGGGGCCGGATGGGGCGGCGCGGGCGTTTGCGGCGCTGGGCGGCCAGGGGTTGATGATGCCGATTCATTGGGGGCTGTTCGATCTGGCGCTGCATGCGTGGCGGCAACCGATGGAGCGGATGCTGGAACTGGCGGCTGAGCGCGGGATTTTGCTGTGGGCGCCGGAGCCGGGCCGGCCTACGGAGGTGGTAGCGGGGGTGGAGGTGCGGTCGGACTGGTGGCGGTAGAGCGTTGAGTGTGCCGGGGAGCGGAAGAAGTGGGTTCGAAGCCAGGTTTGCAGCAGGTTCGGAGATCTTAAGGAGGATGTTGATGTTGGCCTATGCTGCTGTTTTCATTAGTCTTTTGAGTCTGATGCCGGCCGCCGTTTCGGGCCAGATGACAACGCCGCGCGATCTGCAAGAGCGGGAGAACCAGTACACCCGGGGCGTGCTGCATGGGAATGTGAAGCTGCTGGATGATGTGTGGGCCGATACGTTTGTGGATACGGATGAAGAGGGCGGCTTCTCGACCAAGGCGCAGCAACTAGAGAAGGTAGCGAAGTCGAAGGCAAAGATTGTTTCGTTGAAGGTGGATCAAGAGCGTACGGATTTGTATGGCGATACGGCGGTGGTGACGGAACGTTTTCGGGTGATGTATGTACTGGGTGCAATTCGGGGAGAGGAGGTTGGCCGGTCTACCGATGTATGGGTAAAGCAGAAGGGACGCTGGATGTGTGTGGCGGCGCATTCGAGCGCGTTGCCGGCTGCCTAGCTTTAACTCGTCCAGACTGCGAACGTCAGAAAAGGATTGGGTGCTGTGATCGCCGTTTCGACAAGGCTGGCTAGTGCCGTTGGTTGAAGTCAACGCTGACGATGGTTGCGACTTCGACTGGCGTGCCGGCGATCAGGTAGGGCCGGAAACGCCAGGTGCGCACCGCCTTGGTGGCAGCACTGCGTAGCAGAAAGTGACCTTTGAGGACGCGGAGACTTTCGACGGTTCCTCCCTTTGAAATGATGGCCTGCATGACCACCTGGCCCTGCAGATGAGTGAGGCTGGCCAGTCTGGGATACGACGGCTCGGGCGCGGACAGAAGGCTGGCGGTCATGACACCCGAAGAGACATTCACGGGGCGGCGAAACGACCTGGTCGCGCTGCTCGGGTAGCTGCGGCGAGAGGAAGCTGCGGGCGCGATGGTGTCGGAGGTGCTCGTCGCTATGTCGGAGGGAGAATCGGTTGAGGCAGAATGTGGGGTCAAGGTGATCGGTTGTGTCGAGGCGGGAGCGTCCGTCGGGAGACTGCCGGGGGCCACGCGGTGGCTGGACGGTTGCGTCGCGGCCTCGGCTGGGGGAGAGGGGTAGGTGTTTGCCGAAGAATTGGTCGCGGTCGCGGTGGGGCGCGACGCGGTGGCTGCAGGAGAACCTCCGATGTCTGCGTCGAGTGGTTGGATGGCGGGTGGAACGCCTGGCTGGGGGGTGTCGCGGCCGACGGCCCAGTAGAGGAATCCGAGCAGAAAGACCGCCGCGAGAGTGAGGAGAATCGGAGATGTCAGGCGGCTGGAGGAGAAGGGGTGACTGTATTTTGTCCAGAGTGGAGAAGACGCTTCGGGGCGTTTCTTGGCAGCCTCGGATTGTGGTCTGGGTTGGCGGGTCTCGGTCTCGGAGATTGCAGCCTCGGAGTGTGTGGCTTCGTCTGGTGGTGGTTGCGCGGATTGGGCGGCAGCGGACATGAGGAACGCGGGGACGTTTTCCAGACGCGGCTCCATCCTGCTGATCCTCTGGTCGATGGAGTCGAGGTAGAGCTTGACCTCCAAGGTACTGAGTTCGAGGCGAGTGAGAGATTCGGTGAGTGTGTTGGAGGGGGCGGAATCGTTCGCTGGCGCTGGATCAGATGAAAAAGCTGTCGTCTCGATTGCAGATTCTTCGGAAGCGGGGGACTGTTGGTGGATGCCAGTCTGCTGGAGTGACAGTTCCGCGCTGAGGGATGTATTGGCGATGGCAATCTGGCCGTCTTGGCCGGTGGGGTCGCTGGGGCCCTTCGGGGGCGGGCTGTAAAGACTCTCGGCATTGATTTGACTGCAGCCGCCGACACCGATGAGGAAGTCGATCAGTTGATTGACGGGTGCGCTCATCTCTTGATCGGAGGTGGCGATGCCGGGACCGGCACTGGCGAGAGCGATGATGGTGAGGATGGTGCGGAGAGAGATGGGATTCTCCCTCTCCATGATGGATTTCGCGACGGTGGTGAGGTCCTCGCGTAATTGGCCATCGCCTTTGAGTCTGCGGGCGAAGCCGACGAGGTCTTCCGGAGCGCCAAAGTCGACAGCACTGCGCCGGAAGAGATCCTGTAGCTCGTCGATGCAGGCAGCAAAATGAGAGACAGTTTCGTGCGAGTCTGAGAAGAAGACCATGATCTATTTGGATGCCGTTTTCCGGCGATGGGGCGATTGCTCTGGCCTTGGGCAAGTCGAATGTTCGGTCGTTTCACGGCTGATTGCGGAGAGTCGTCTCGTTTGGCCGACGCAGTCTGGAGTATGATTCTGCTGAGGTTAAAGGAGAGAACGATGCGTGTTGGCATGTTGACCGGTGGTGGGGATTGTCCTGGGCTGAATGCGGTGATTCGGGCCGCGGTACGCAAGGGAATCCTTCATCATGGAGATGAGTTTGTCGGGTTTATGGAGGGGTGGCGCGGGGTTCTGGATGATGTGACGATGCCGCTGACGCTGGAGACGACGTCGGGGATTCTGCATCGGGGCGGGACCATTCTGCGGTCTTCACGGACGAATGTGAAGAAGATTCCGGGTGGATTCGACAAATGCGTCGAGGTGCTGAAGAAGCATAAGCTGGACGCGCTGATTGCGCTGGGTGGAGACGATACGCAGTCGATCAGCCTGGCGCTGAGCGAGCGCGGCGTGAAGTGCGTGGGCGTGCCGAAGACGATCGATAACGATTTGAGCGGGACCGATGCCTGCTTTGGGTTCGATACGGCGGTGGGGATTGCGACCGAGGCAGTGGACCGGCTGCACTCGACCGCGGAGGCGCATAACCGTGTGATTGTGTGCGAGGTGATGGGGCGGGATGCGGGGTGGATTGCGATTACGACGGGGATTGCCGCTGGAGCCGATGTGACGCTGGTGCCGGAAGTTCCGATCGATATCGAGGAGGTATGCCGGCTGATTACGTACCGGCGGGAGCATGGGAAGAAGTTCTCGATTGTGGTGGTGGCCGAGGGGGCGAAGATGCCGGAGTCGGAGCAGGCGACGCATGGGACCGCGGTGGACTCGTTTGGCCATGCCCGGCTGAGCGGGATTGGGCAGGTCCTTGCCGAGGAGATCGAGAAGCGGACGGGATATGAGACGCGGAGTGTGAACCTGGGACATACGCAGCGGGGCGGAACGCCTTCGGCCTATGACCGGATGCTGGCTACCCGGTATGGCGTAGCGGCGATCGACCTGGTGCATGCAGGGAAGTTCGGCCGGCTGGTGGTGCTGAAGGGAACGCAGATCACGGATATCCCGCTGGCCGATGCGATTGCGAAGACACGGACGGTGGGAGAGGACCTGCTGGACGTCGTGAAGGGTCTACAGCCGTTAGCTTCAAGTTAACAAAGGATATTTTTGTTGTGCCAAAGACGAAAAGCAGATACAAAGAGGGAGTCAGGCTGGATCGTTCGGCCTGACTCGACAGAAGTCCGACGGTGAGGCGTGATGGCTGTATCGGTGCAGACGGCGGTTCGCGAGGTGATGGATATCCGGCAGGCGTCGGAGTATCTGGGCATCAGCGGCGATACGCTGTACCGCTATGCTTCCGAGGGGTTTGTGCCGGCGTTCAAGCTGGGGAACCGGTGGCGATTTAAAAAGACGCTGCTGGATGCGTGGATGGATGAGAAGTCCGGCGTGAAGCCAGTGCAGCCGGTAGCGGTGATGCCGAAGCAGAAGAAACCGGTCGCCCGGGCGAGATAAGGCTTATGGGGCTGCTTGCGCGTCTCGATACGGGCAGTGTGCTGTTTGGCGCGACCGCGGTTGCGGCCTTCTGGTTCGCGATTCAGTTGTGCTGGACGGTTGTGGGCAAGCGGTGGTACAGCGTGGCGGGAAGGCTCGCGGGTGTGCTGGTGCTGCTTGGGCTTGGGGTGGTGATGATCTTCTTTACTGCTTTTGGGGCTTGATCCGGGCGGCATTCCCGTTCCGTGACAACGTGACACCGATTTAAGAACAGACAAAGCAAGAGAAAATACGAAATACAGGGATCCTTCGCCGCGCTCAAGGATGACGAGGGCTGTGTGTGATTCAGAAAAATTAGAGCGGGTTTGCTGTTGGTATGGAGGAAGGCAACCGCAGATTCCCTTCGGGAATGACAAACAAAGGGCACGGCAGATTCTACGCCAACTGCTACTTTGCTCAAGCTATGCGGATTGAAGGGTGAATACGGTGATCTCAGGCGGGCAGTTGAGGCGGAAGGGCAGGCCTACGGTGCCGATGCCGCGGTTGACGTAGAGCTGCATGCGGTTGAAGGTGTAGTGGCCTTCTGGGTACTTGCGGCCCATGGGGGGAAGAATGAGCGCGCCGACGACAGGAAGCCTGACCTGGCCGCCGTGGGAGTGGCCGGAGAGCATGAGGTCGACGAGATGTCCCTTGGGGTGGGCGGTGACGGCGTCGGCGTAGTCGGGCTCGTGGGCCATGAGGAGGACGGGGCCGTCGGGTTTGTCGGGGAGGGTGAGGTCGAGGTCGGGGTGGCTGGTGCCGGGGTCGTCGACGCCGCAGAGCCAGAGGCGGGAGCCGTTGCGCTCGATGGGCAGGTGCTGGTTGATGAGCAGGGGAGTACCGTGGGCGGCCAAGGTTGCGGTGACGAGAGGGCCGTTGAAGGCGACGTCGTGGTTGCCGAGGCAGCCGTAGCGCAGGGGAGCGGTGAGGGCGGTGAGGATTTCGGCGCAGCGATGGATGGCGTGGTTGCCGGCGAAGAAGGTCATGGAGCCGTGGGTGATGAAGTCGCCAGTGAGCAGGACGAGGTCGGGCTTGAGCTCGTTGACGCGGTGGACGATGCGCTCGAGGAAGAAGGGTTCGGTGAACTCGTCGAGGTGGATGTCGCTGACCTGCACGATGCGGTAGCCATGGAAGGGTGGAGGCAGGTTGGAGATGGCGATGGGCCGGTTAACGATGGAGACTTCGTGCCGGGCGATCTCGCCGGCGTAGAGGGCCAGACCGGCTGCGGTGGTTCCCGAGGCGACGAGGAAGGTGCGGCGAGAGAATCGCGACGGCCGATCAGGGGTAAAGCCAGACATACTCCATGATACCGGGTTCGATGCAGGTTGAACCAGAGCAGGGACGAACACGGGGCAGGCAGTTGGGTAGAATCAGAGGTGATGAACTTCAGTTGGCGGAAGAAAAGGGCAGCAGCGGCGGCAAGAGCAGCAGGGGTGGATGCGTTGCTGATCACGCATCTTCCGGATGTGCGTTACCTGAGCGGCTTTACGGGTTCGAGCTCGGCGCTGGTGCTGGCGGGCGGGCGGGCGGTGCTGTTTACCGATGGACGCTATACGGCACAGGCGAAGGCTGAGGCAGCGGGGACCAAGGTGGTGATTGCGACGAAGCCTGCGGTGGCTGCGGCTTGCGAGTGGCTGGCGGAGAGGGGTGTGCCGCGGTGCGGCTTCGATGCCGCGCATACAACTGTGGCTGCGCTGGAGACGATGCGGAAGGCGCTGCCGGGCGCAACTCCTGCGAAGGTGCGGCGCGGGATGTTTGTTGCCATGGGGCCGTTGGTGGCGCGGCTGCGCGAGGTGAAGGACGAGGACGAGATTGCGCGGATGCGGGCGGCGGCGGCGGTGGGATGCGAGCTGTTTGAAGGAATGCTGACGTATCTGGAGGCGGGACTGACGGAGAGGGAGGTCGCGGCGACGCTGGAGTATGCGGCCCGGCTGGCGGGTGCGGAGGGGATGAGCTTCGAGACGATTGTGGCGAGCGGGGAGCGGTCGGCGCTTCCGCATGGCCGGGCCACCGGGGCGAAGCTGCCCAGGCGGGGGTTCGTGACGCTGGACTTCGGTGTTATTCTCGACGGATATTCTAGCGATATGACCCGTACCGTCCACATGGGCAAGGCGATGCCGGGTGAGCGGGACGTGTATGATTTTGTGCTGGAAGCGCAGGAGGCCGCAGTGGCCGCCGTGGCGCCGGGAGTGACCGCCGGTGAGGTGGATGAGGCGGCGCGAAGCGTGCTGCGAAGGGTGAAGCTGGACAAGTATTTCAGCCACTCGACGGGGCATGGAGTCGGCCTGGAGATTCACGAAGGGCCGAGGCTTGCGGCGAAGCAGACGCAGGTGTTAGAGCAGGGCATGGTGGTTACGATCGAGCCTGGGGTGTATGTGCCGGGCAAGTTCGGGTTGCGTATTGAGGATATGGTCCTGGTGACGGCTGCGGGCGGAGAGGTGTTGACGCCGAGTGTGAAGGCCTGGACAGAGCTTTAAGTGCAGGGAGTAGGGAATAGGGTGTAGGGAGTAGAAGACGGTGCTTCGAGGGCTGGGAAGAGACATGAGGGGCTTTAGCAGCAGGGAGTAGGGAATACAAAACAGGCGCCTTGAGTGCCGGGAAGAGACATGATGGACGGGAATAAGCTGGATGAGCTTCGGGAGCTGGTTGAGTTTTTGAAGGCGAACGGTATCGCCGAGTTCGACATGGAGCAGACGGATCTGAAGGTTCGGATCAAGTTTGCGGGGGAGGCTGCGGCGGCGCCCGCGGGCGGCTTCGATATGGCGCAGTTGAGCCGGTTGATGGCTTCGACGCCGATGGCTGCGGCTGCTGCGCCAGCGACTGCGGCGGCTCCGGCAACGAATAGCGCTGCTCCTGCGCCGGTTGCGGAGGAGACGCTGCATGAGGTGAAGTCGCCGATTGTGGGGACGTTCTATGAGTCGCCTTCACCGGGTGCGCCCGCGTTTGTGAAGATAGGCGATCAGGTGGAGGCAGGACAGGTGCTTTGCATCGTCGAGGCCATGAAGCTGATGAACGAGATCGAATCGGATATGGCGGGCGAGGTGGTGAAGCGCATTGCCGCAAGCGGGCAGCCTGTGGAGTATGGGCAGCCGCTGTTCGCGATTCGGGCGCGGTAAGGCGGAGGCGTAACGGTGATCAAAGCGATAAAGGTTGATAAGAGCGGATCTCGATGGTCTGTTCCCTTCTAGGCCTTTGATCCCTGTTATCCGCATTCATCAGTTTGATCCTAGTTGCGCCTTGTTTTTTTGTCGGCTTAAGGAAGGATTTGGTTGGGTATGTTTCGTAAGGTTCTGATTGCAAATCGGGGGGAGATTGCTTTGCGCGTGATCTCTGCGTGCAAGGAGATGGGCATCCGCACGGTCGCGGTGTATAGCGAGGCGGATAAGAACAGCCTGCATGTGCGGTTTGCCGATGAGGCGATCTGCATCGGGCCGCCGCGGTCGGCGGACAGTTATCTCAATGTGCCGGCGGTGATCTCGGCGGCGGAGATTGCGGATGTGGACGCGATCCATCCGGGGTATGGGCTGCTGAGTGAAAATGCGAACTTCGCCGAGGTGTGCCGGGCGTCGAATATCAAGTTCATCGGGCCGCCGCCGGAGGTGACGCGGATGATGGGCGAGAAGTCCACGGCGCGGCAGACGATGAAGAAGGCGAAGGTGCCGATTCTGCCGGGGTCGGATGGCGTGATTGCCGACGAGAAAGAGGCGCTGGAGTGGGCCAAGAGCGTCGGCTATCCGGTGATTTTGAAGGCGGTGGCGGGTGGCGGCGGGCGTGGGATGCGGATCTGCAGGAATGCTGAGGAACTGCCTTCGATGTACCAGCAGGCTTCGACCGAGGCGGCGAATGCGTTTGGCAACGGCGATATGTATATGGAGAAGTTCATCGAGCGGCCTCGGCATATCGAGTTCCAGGTGCTGGCGGATGAGCATGGCAATGTGATGAGTCTGGGGGAGCGGGAGTGCTCAATCCAGCGGCGGCACCAGAAGCTGATTGAAGAAGCTCCGAGTTTGATGATCACGCCGAAGCTGCGTGAAGAGTTGGGCAAGACGATCAAGAAGGCGTTGGAGAATATCGGCTATTGGAATGCCGGGACGATTGAGTTCTTGATGGATGAGGATGGGAAGATTTACTTCATCGAGATGAATACGCGGATTCAAGTCGAGCATTGTGTGACCGAAATGGTTACAGGCATCGATTTGGTGAAGGCGCAGCTGCGGATTGCGGCGGGGGAAAAGCTGTCGTCGATTATTACGAAGCCGGTGGAGATTCGGGGTCATGCGATCGAGTGCCGGATCAATGCGGAGCATCCGGAGAAGTTCACGCCGTCTGCGGGGAAGATTACGGCGTTCAATCTGCCGGGCGGCAACGGGGTGCGCGTGGATACAGCGCAGTATGCGGAGGGTGTGGTGCCGCCGTACTACGACTCGCTGATTGCGAAGCTGATCTGTCATGGCGCGGATCGCGAAGAGGCAATGAACAAGATGCAGCGGGCGCTGAGCCAATTCGTGGTGCAGGGAATTCATACGACGATTCCGCTACATGAGAAGATCTTCGCGGATGCGGAGTTCCGGTCGGGGCAGTTCGATACGAAGTTCATGGAGCGGTTTTTTGAGCGGCAGAAGGGTAGTTAAGACAAGTGCGTCCTTACGCCGGACGGGCGCCACTTCGTGGGGTGTTGGACGCTGCGCGTGATATGCAATGAATCTTGATCGTCTGTATGCGATTGCCGACGCGGATTTGCTGCGATCGCGTGGGCTAAAGCTGCGGCGCGTTGCGGAGGAGTTGCGGGCGGCTGGGGTGAAGCTGCTGCAGTACCGGAATAAGAGCGGGAGTCCGCAGGAGATTTTGCGCGGCGCGGCTTTGATTCGCGAGGCGTTTGCTGGAGTGGATTGCCGGTTGATTCTGAATGACCGGGCTGACCTTGCGATGTTGGCGGGGTTTGGCGGGGTGCACGTGGGGCAGGGGGATTTGTTGCCGGAGGATGTAAAGGCGGTTGTGCTGCTTCACCCCAACGAGCAAAAGCACTCGCTGGGGACCCCGATTCGCACGATGCCCACTCATCGCTTGAGACAAGAGCGCGATGAATGGGGCACCCGGATTGGGCCGGGGTCGGAGGGGTTCGTTGGGGGACGAGAGGCGTGGGTGGGGGTGTCAACGCATACGGAGGAGCAGGTGCGGGTGGCGGATGCGGGTTGTGCGGATTACATTGCGGTGGGGCCGGTGTTTGCTACGGGGACGAAGCTCGATGCGGAGGCGGTGATTGGGTTGGAGGGGGTGCGGCGGGCGCGGGGTTTGAGTGCGAAACCGATTGTGGCGATTGGCGGGATTACGCGCGAGAACGCGCGGAGCGTGATCGAGGCGGGGGCGGATTCGGTGGCGGTGATCAGTGGGTTGTTGGTGGCGGGGGAAACGGTCGAGAAGGTAGCGAGAGACTTTCTTGAGATTTTGCGGTAGGTTGGGTGGAACGTGAGATTTGTGAAAAAGACAACAGCAGATCCCTCCGCTGCGCTGCGGGATGACAACCAAAAAAGCGCTTTGGAGGGCGGCGAGGTGGCGCCTGCTGCTGCGCTGCGGGAGGACAACCAGAGAGACGGTTCGGATAGAGGCGGAGTCGAGGTTGCCGCGCCGCAGTTTGTGCAGGAGATGGGGTTGTTTTCGGCGACCGCGATTGTGATGGGCTCGATGATCGGGTCGGGCATCTTTATTGTTTCGGCGGATATGTCGCGGACGGTGGGTTCGCCGGCGCTGCTGATTGCGGCGTGGTTAGTGACGGCGGCGATGACGATCATTGGGGCGCTGAGCTATGGGGAGCTGGCGGCGATGATGCCGAAGGCCGGCGGGCAGTATGTGTATCTGCGCGAGGCGCTGGGGCCGCTGTGGGGATTTCTGTATGGGTGGACCCTGTTCCTGGTGATCCAGACGGGGACGATTGCGGCGGTGGGCGTCGCGTTCGGCAAGTTTCTTGGTGTATTCTTTCCGAGCGTAAGCGCACAGCACTGGCTTTGGCATATCGGGCATGTCCCGGCGTGGCCTGTGGGGCCGATGGTGCTGGGGAATATGGATATCGGGCTGAACACCGCGAACCTGTCGGCGATTGTGGTGATTACACTGCTGACGCTGCTGAATACGCTGGGCGTGAAGATGGGCGCGGCGGTGCAGAATGTGTTTACTTCCGCCAAGGTGCTGGCGCTGGGCGCTGTGGTGCTGGTGGGTTTGCTGGCCAAGAATGCGGTGGGACTCGCCGCCAATTTTGGAGCCGGGTGGCACAACTTCTGGGCCAATGCAGGGTGGCGCTCGATTCATGCGGTGCAAGTGGGCGTGGGTGGCCCGACGGCGTATGTGGGGCTATTCACGGTGGTGGCGGTGGTGCAGGTGGGATCGCTGTTCTCGTCCGATGCGTGGAACAATGTGACGTTCACGGCGGGGGAGATCCGGAACCCGAAACGGAATCTGCCGCTGTCGCTGGCGATTGGGACCGGCGTGGTGCTGCTGCTGTATGTGCTGTGCAACTTCGTTTATCTGAGTGTGCTGCCGATGGCGGGCAATCCTGCAGCGGCGACGATTGCGGGGCGCGGGATTCAGTTTGCCGCCGAGGACCGGGTGGCGACCGCGGTGATGGAGCAGGCCGGGACTTCGCTGGGGTTCGCGGGGTATGGCGCGAAGCTGATGGCGGCGGCGATTCTGATTTCCACGTTTGGCTGCGTGAATGGGATGCTGCTGGCAGGGGCGCGGGTGTACTACGCGATGAGCCGCGACGGGCTGTTCTTCAAGTCCGTCGGCAGACTGAGCAAGCGGTCGAACACGCCGGTGAACTCGCTTTGGGTGCAGTGGGGGTGGACTTGCCTGCTGTGCCTGTCGGGGAGTTATGGGCAGTTGCTGGATTATGTGATCTTCGCGGTGCTTATTTTTTACATGCTGACGATAGGCGGATTGTTCGTGTTACGGCGTACCCGGCCGGATGCCGTGCGGCCCTACCGGGCATTCGGGTATCCTGTGTTACCCGCACTTTATATCGTGATGGCGTTGTGGATCTGTGCCGTACTATTGCGTTACAAGCCACAGTACACGTGGCCTGGGCTGATGATCGTGCTGTTGGGTGTGCCGGTGTATCTTGTGTGGACGCGGCACGCGAGCCGTCAAGTTGTGCAGGGCTAAGAACAGAGTTGGGAACAGGTTTGGGAGACGAAAGGATTTATGGCGAAGTTGTTTGCGGTGAAGCCTCTGAAGGCACTGTTGCACGAGGCTGACGATAAGGGATCGGGTGGGCTGAAGCGTGCGCTGGGGCCGGTGAACCTGATCACGCTGGGGATTGGCGCGATCATCGGCGCGGGTATCTTCGTACTGACTGGAACGGCCGCCGCGCAGTTTGCCGGACCGGCGATCGTGCTCTCGTTTGTGGTGGCGGGAATAGGCTGCGTCTTTGCCGGTCTCTGCTACGCGGAATTCGCCTCTGTGATTCCGATTGCCGGTTCGGCGTACACATACGGCTATGCGACGATGGGCGAACTGGTGGCGTGGATCATCGGCTGGGCGCTGTGCCTCGAATACGCCTTTGGCGCGGCGACGGTAGCCGTCGGCTGGAGCGGCTACGTGAGCAGCCTGCTGGGATATTTCGGCATTCAAATGCCGTTCAATCCGACTCCTTCGCTCACGCTGACTTTGTTTGGGCATCTGCTGTCGGCCAGAGTGGACACCTTCGCGCTGTGCGCGATCATCGTGGTCACTGCGGTGCTGGTTGTGGGGGTGCGCGAATCGGCGAACTTCAACAGCGCCGCGGTGATGATCAAGGTGTCCGTGGTGTTCTTCTTCATCGGCATCGCCACGATCTTTGCCTTTGCGCATCCGGCGCACATGATGGCGAACTGGCACCCCTTTATTCCGAAAAACCTCGGGCACTTCGGGCAATACGGATGGTCGGGCATTATGCGGGGGGCCAGTGTGGTGTTCTTTGCGTATATCGGATTCGACGCCGTTTCGACGGCGGCCCAAGAGGCGAAGAACCCGCAGAAGGACATGCCCTTCGGCATCCTCGGCTCGCTGATTATCTGCACCATCCTGTACATCATCGTCGCCGCGCTGCTGACCGGCCTAAAGCCCTACACGACGCTGAATACGCCGGCCCCGGTGGCCGACGGCGCGGCGGCGATTGGGGCTACGTGGGGCGTATGCCTTATCGATCTGGGCGCGATTGCCGGCCTCGCGTCGGTGATGCTGGTCATGATGCTCGGCCAGACTCGCGTGCTCTATACGATGTCGCGCGACGGCCTGCTGCCGAGCTGGGTCGGCCGGATCCATCCGCGCTTCCGCACTCCCTGGCTGGTGACGATCGCGGTCGGGGTGATGGTAGCGTTTCTGGCTGCATTCTTCAACATCTCTTTCCTGGGCGAGCTGGTGAGCCTGGGTACGCTGCTGGCCTTCACCATCGTTTGTGTGGGGGTGTGGGTCCTGCGTAGGCGGCAGCCCGACTTGCCGCGGCCGTTCCGCACGCCGTGGGTACCGTTCGTGCCCATCATGGGGATACTCATCTCGCTGTCTCTGATGGTTTCATCGGACACGCCGGCAAAGATCGGCTTTGTGATCTGGCTCGTCATCGGCCTGGTGGTTTACTTCGGGTACTCGACGCGGCACAGCAAGGTGCAGCGGGCACTTCGAGCGGGTACGGAGTAGAGGCGAATTGCTGCAGGCAGGCTCGGCTTCTGCGGACTGAATGCGGCCAATCGCGGCCTGCAGCAACTGAAGTGCTATCTCGCAGGATGCCCCTCCGGCTGCACGCCCTTGCCTTCCACCACGGTGACGATGCGGTCGACGCCGGCAGGAGGAGCAACCTCTTCCTTCAGCCCGCTCGGCCAGTGGATCTCGATCTTATCGACCGCAGTCGCGGCGCCGATGCCGAAGTGAGGACGCGGGTCGGAGGAAGAGGCGAAGCTGCCGCCGCTGAAGATATCCTCGCGCTGCCGCATGCCATTGGCCGTCACATACACCGTCGCGCCCGTCGCATCGCGCTGACTCTTCGGGCCGCCCACCAGTTTGAACTCGACCCAGTGGTTTTTCTCCTCCGTGACGTTGCGGAGCAATGCCGGAACGGAGTCGATGTTGTTGACCACCGCATCGATCCTGCCGTCGTTGAACAGGTCTCCGATCGCCATGCCGCGCGAAGACATCACCTCGGCCAGCCCCGTCCCTTCCACCGCCGGAACGACCTCGAACTTCTTCCCGCCCAGATTGTGAAATAGCAGCGGCCGTTGCGCCCAGGTCGTTCCCCACGAGGTTTTGTCCGCTCCCTTGTAGACGTGCCCATTCACGTCCATCAGGTCCTTCCACCCGTCGTTATCGTAGTCGATAAATGACGTTCCCCAACCAAGGAAGGGAATCGACACCTCCGCAATGCTCGCGTCATAGCTGATATCGGTAAAGTTGGCATCGCCATCGTTGCGATACAGCGGCTTGTAGTCATCGGAAAACGTGGTGTGATACAGGTCCAGCAGTCCGTTGTTGCGATAGTCCCCAATCGCAATTCCCATCGAAGCCGTCTCGCGCCCATCCTTGTTCAGCGCATACCCGGACACGTAGCTGATGTCCTCGAACGTGCCATCGCCCTTGTTCAGATACAGGTAGTTCGGCGTAGAATCGTCGGCCACCAGCAGATCCGGCTTCCCATCATTATTGATATCGACAAACGCCGCCGACAGCCCGTAGTATCCCGCCTTATCCGCGACTCCCGCCTTTACGCTCACGTCGGTAAACGTGCCGTCCCCGTTGTTGTGGAACAGGTGGTCGGGCTCCCCCGGCAGCCCGCGCGGACCGCACATCACCTTCTCTCCGCGGAACTCGCAGAAGCTGAGAGCTTTCCCGTTTGGATCCGGCTGGTCCGCCAGGTTGTAGTGGACATAGCCTGCCACAAACAGGTCCAGCTTACCGTCCCCGTCGTAGTCGCCCCAGGTCACGCCCGTCGACCAGTTGCCCAGCGCCACGCCAGCCTTCTCCGCCACATCGGTAAACGTCCCGTCATGATTGTTGTGATACAGCCGGTTCTTTCCGAAGTTCGACACATAGATATCCGGCCAGCCATCGTTGTCGTAGTCCCCTATCGCCACGCCGAAGCCCCACCGGTCGTTCTGCACCCCAGCCTTCGCCGACACGTCGGTAAAGGTTCCATCATGATTGTTATGAAACAGCGCCGCATGCGGAGCCGGTTCCTTCCCCGCCATCGCCGCGTCCGTCGATCCGTTGACGAGATAGATATCCATCCAGCCGTCGTTGTCGTAGTCGATCAAGCCCACGCCCGACCCAACCGTATCCAGGATGTATTTCTTATCCGGCGTGCCCATCGTGTGCTTCCACGCGGTCAGCCCGGCCTTCGCGGCGATGTCCTGAAAGATCACCGGCCCTGTCTTCACAAATCCGCCGGCCGTAATCGGCCGTCTCTCCGCGTCCAGCACCGCCGCGTGCGCCTCGCCGGTGCTAGACCCTCCAGCTGCCGGAGCCTGCGCCCCTTCCTGTTGCTTCCGGTCTTGCGACTCTAGTGGAGACTGCGCGGCGGCGGTGAAACTCGAAACAAACAAGGCAGCGACACAAAGCTGCCTGAGACCTGTTCTGCAAAACATGAGCACCCCTGCCGTTCCTGAAGCTCTCCTGACGCGACCCGGCACCTCTCGCGCGCCACGGATTTCCTCAATGTGCAACATCATATCGCCTGCCGACCAACGCCGTCCCACGGCACAAATCCAGGCGGCCCATTTTTTGTAGCTTCCTCGCGAAAGACGGGTTATTCGCGAACCGGACCGCCTTGACCCCAGGCGAGCACGCGCTCCTTGATTCCATTGTGATTGACGTTTTCGAGTGGAAGAGCAATCCCGGATGAATCCGTCACGTTGCCGATTGTGAGACAGACTGACTACTTGCCCGATTTGAGACTGTTTGCTGGAGCCAGGTCGAATGAGGTAGCAGGTATTCCGCCTTTCGCATTTGGCTGAACAGGTTTATCGACGGATTTGACGATTTGTTCGCCGATGCGTTCGCGCCCTGACGATTGTCCCCGGTAGGATGCTAGGAGACAAGAAACGGCTATTCTGCGAGCCGGCACCATCTTGTGATGAAGGAGTCTCAGTTGAACAAGCGCCTGATCACGGCTGCTTTTGCCGGTTCACTTGGTGGTTTCGTTTTTGGATACGATCTCGGAGCGCTCTCTTGTGCGACTCAAGGTATCAGAAGTGGATTTGACCTTTCGCCCTCTGTCTTCGGATTCACCATTTCGACTTCTTTATGGGGCACGGTCTGCGGCTCTCTCATCGCGGGCCGAGTGGCAGACACGGTGGGACGGCGAAATTTGATTGCAGGGTGTGCCGTCCTCTACGCGCTAACGGCAATCGGGATCGCCCTGCCAGTCCCGTCCCCGTCAGAGTGGGTCCTTGTTCTGGTTATGAGATTCCTGGCCGGAATGGCTATTGGAGGCTTCACAGTCAGTTGTCCGCTCTACCTTTCTGAATTGGCTCCAAGTGCTCAGCGCGGTCGATTGGTCAGCATGTTTCAGGTTCAGGTTGGTGCAGGAGTAGTAGTCGCCTTCTCCGTGGGATCATTCTTCACACACCTGAAAGCATCAGGCGCCGCATGGAAATGGGACTTTGGACTGGGAGCGATTCCGGCAGTGGCTCTGCTTTTCCTGCTGCGTCTTATGCCTGGCGATGAAACGAGGTTTTCGACCGGCGACAGACGAAAAGGGGCAAGTACCGTGCTGACTTCGCCGGTCCGCGACGGAACTTCAGGTCATGAAAGATTGTTTCGCCGGAAGAACGCGCGCCCTATCCTACTGGCAACGAGCATCGCGATCTTCAATCAGCTTTCGGGTGTGAATATTTTATTGCTGTACATGCTGGATATCCTGTCCAGCGCGGGTATTGGCCTCTCGCTAGGGCATACATATACCGTCCTGATCTCGTGCCTTAGCCTGGCAACGACTTTGCTTGGTATGGCCACTGTGGACAAACTGGGACGCAAGCCACTCTTATTCTTTGGTTCAGCTGGAATGGCCTTGTGCCTGCTAAGCCTCGGTCTCGCGATTCCGCATCATTTCGCTCCATTGTTGTATCTGTACATTCTGGTTGCGTACAACGCCTTCTTCGCGTTTTCTCAGGGGACGGTCGTATGGGTGTATTTAAGTGAGTTGTTTCCGGCGGGAATACGTGGCGTAGGCCAGGGATATGGCTCGTCGGTGCATTGGATTGCGAATGCTATTCTGGTTTCAGTCTTTCCAATGATGCAACGTGCGTCATCGGTCCGAACCTTTTATATTTTCGCGTTGATGATGGTCCTGCAGATAGGTGTTATCTGGCTTTGGTATCCCGAGACGCGGGGAACTAACCTTGGTTCTTTCGCCGCTGTGGAAAGCGCAGAACGGAATAGATTTCGCTAGGGTTTCGGTGACGAGATTGGCTAAGAGATGGCGATAAGAAAAAGTCAGGCACCCACGCTTGTAGATGTTGCTCGAGAAGCGGGCGTCTCTTTGAAGACAGCGTCGCGAGTCCTGAATAACGCTGAAAATGTCAGCGAAGAGAAAGGATTGAGGGTCCGGGCCGTTATGGAGCGGCTCGATTATCGCCCGAACGAACTGGCTCGCGGGCTGAAAGCACAAAGATCTGTAGCCATCGGCATGATCGTGCCAAATCTGTCTGATCCATTTACTGCCAATGCGGTGCATGCTGTTCAGGAAGTAGCGCGGGCAAACGGGTATGTGGTCATTCTTGCCAGTTCCGGCGGCGATGTTGATATGGAACGATCCGAAATCGTGTCCTTAGTGGGTCGGCAGATAGATGGTCTCGTGGTTGCGCCGGCTGATAGTCGCACCGATTCGTTCAGCAACATCGTCCCCGCCGGCGTTCCTGTTGTAACTTTCGACCAACTGCTTCGAGGCGCCGATCATGATTCCGTAACTGTGACGAACCGCCGCAGCGCTCGAGAGGCGACGGAGCACTTGGCGGGTCATGGCTGGCGAAGGATTGTTGCCATTGGCGCAAGGCCGCACCTCTATACGTGTAAGGAACGAGTCGCCGGCTATCGGGCGGGAATCAAACGAGTGTCACTTCAGCCGAGAATATGCCTTGTGGAGCACGAGAGCTCGCTGACTGCGGATTGGCTAGCCGAGGAGGTCTTTCGACTACAGCGTGCAGACGCAATCCTTACGATGAACTGGGTTTGTACCATGCTCACCTTGCGTGGCTTGGGGCAGCTAGGAAAGACGGCGGGCCAAGATGTCCCCATTCTCTCCTTCGACGACTTCGAGCTGGCAGACATGTTGACGCCAGCTCTATCGGCTGTTAAACAGCCTGCGGAGATGCTTGGACGAGAAGCGGCACGGTTGCTGTTCGAGCGTCTGAGTGGCCGAGACGGGCAGCCCCGCGCCGTCGTTCTTCCAACCAGCCTGATGATCCGGCACTCTTGCGGATGTTGATACGAGGGACGACTAGGGGTCGAGTGCGGACACAGCGAATATACCGGACAAAGCTGAAACAGGATCCGTCGAGGCTGCCCTGAAGATATCCTCGTCAGTCCTATTTTCCGGTCCAGCAAACAGTGCCAACTCCTTCTCCGTTACCTTGTGGATCACAGTCTTGGCCGCGAGGATAACCTGCTTCGCGAACGGGATATTGGAGCAAGCGTCTTTGCGAGAGCTCCGGACTACGATGTCGATGGCCACAACTTTGTCACGGTCAGCTCGGAACAGGAATGCCACTTCCTCTTAGATAGCGGAAGGAGCGGAAGATGGCGTGTCCTTCCCCCAATGCGAATAAAGCTGGGCGAAGATCGTGAAATCCTCCAAGAATATTCTGGTTGTAGCAGGAGGCGTCTATCGAGTTGGGGACCTTGGTCCATTGCTCCCCTTGCAGTTTGTAATAAAAATCTATCTCCTGCTCAATGTTCGCGATGCGCAGTGTCGCCCTGCTGATCGTTTTCTTCAGATCTCCAGCACGCTTAAGCCCGAGGCCGCCGGGGCCGATTCTCAATCCTATGGAGTGACGCTCGTCATAGAACAGCAGGAGCCCCGCTTCGCAACTCTCAGCTACTTCAATGTCGACTTCGACTGCGTAAGAATGATCAGTTGCGCACACCGTCATAACCGGTGAATCGCTCAAGGACGAGCCAACTCCCTTCAATAGGAGCTGCCCACCCCCGGTCTTGAAGCGATCGGGATCGTAGCCCTTCCAGAACTGCCAATGCATGCCCAGCGTTGGCGATGTGAAGTCATCCCCTTCCAGGGGTTGTGTGCGATTTCGCTTGCCGGGAGGCATTGCCAATCGCTGACCTGCCGACATTCCCTTTGGTACGCGAAACCATTGATCCGCGGTCCACTCTACCGGGAGCAGGAGTGTTGACCTGCCCAGGGTGCGATACCCATTTTCATAGCCGTGGAATGTCATCCACCACCCACCCTTGGCGTCATCGACGAGTCTGCCGTGTCCTATCGACCACCATTGCTCTTCTTTGCTTTTTGTGTGAATGATGGGGTTGTAAGGAGAATATTCCCAAGGTCCATCCACGTTCCTGCTCCGTGCCGATATAACCATGTGACTGGTTGGTGGTCCTGATGTTCCACCCTCGGCAACGTTGAGATAGTAGTAACCGTTCCGAAAAATTACTTTGGGAGCCTCGAGACACTGGCATTCGATCCGCCAATCTGTGGGAATGGGCCATGGGGCGAAGACATTCCGAGGCGCCGCGAGGATGGACAGGCCATCGGCTGCGAGCTCGGCTATCGATCCGCCTGCGAAGTAAAGAAACCTCCTTCCGTCTGGGGTGGCAATGTGCGCCGGATCGATTCCATTGATATTCAGCGATATGGGATCGCTCCATGGACCGAGCGGAGAGGGGCCGTGGACCACCTGAAGGTGCCCGTTGTTGGGGAAGTAAATGTAATAGTGACCGCCAGATTCGCAAAGATACGGCGCCCAGATCTCACCGTAAAAACGGTTGAGTGCGCTTCCGGCGATCCGCCAGTTGACCAAGTCCTGAGAAGTCATGATCACGAGGCCGGGAGTGTAGGAAAAGCTCGTATGAGTGATATAGAAGTCGTTGCCTACTCTAATAGCTCCCGCGTCGGGATGGTTGCCGCCCACAATGGGATTAAGATAGGTTCCGTCTCCCTGATCGCCGGCGTGTTTCTCAATACTTTGCTTCGCAGCGAACAAGGAGGTTGGCCACAATGAGCTGACCATGGGCGCTACCGTCGCACAAAGACCCAGGGCGCACGCTTTGCGACGTGAAACATGGTTGATCTTAGAGTCGAGACTTGTCATTCAAATTGTCCTCGCGAAACTTACAAAGTTGGATCGGCGACGATGCGGAAGATGCCGAACGAAAGCGGATTGACGGCTGAAACAAGGCCTTTGGGAAGGAACATTTTTGCCCGGCTTCACCTATTAAGGTCTGCCGATGGTGTAGTTTTTGAAATCCGCACTGATGACATCGTTGTCATTGGAGTGTATTCTTAGCCGTGAAAATAATATAGGCCCTCTCGGAGATTTGTCGAATAGTTCGGAATTTGAACCGCAGCGATTTACCGGCCGTGGCTTCCACGATAGCATTTTTCAAACAGCGCCACGCCGATCCCGGAGCAGCAGAAGCACGAAGGGGTATCGCGGTGTTGTGAAGCCGCGGCGCTCTTCGGGTAATAAAGAACTCTCGCAGCTCATGACGCAACCAGTCATGCATACCATCGTCGCCGACATGCATCGGCTGGAGATCGAAAGAATGCAAGCAGCAAGCAAGCACCTGAAACAGCGGACGGCTTCTCTCCTGGCAATACTGTTTCTTTGTGCGACGACAGGCACCCACGCCGGAGCGCAAGTGGATGTACTGACGCAGCACAACGACAATGCGCGGTCTGGTGTGAACCTGCGCGAGACGCTGCTAACCCCGGCGAATGTTAACCAGGCCCGATTCGGGATGTTGTTCAAACGAGTCGTGGACGACCAGATCTATAGCCAGCCGCTGATCGTGACCAATGTGCCGGTAGATGGCGGAACGCACGATATCGTGTATGTAACGACGGTAAATAACAGCGTGTATGCGTTCGATGCGAATGACCCAGAGGCGACGAAGCCCATATGGCATGTGAACTTCGGGACGCCGGCGAACCTGCACAGCGCGGATTTTGGCTGTCTGGATATCAATGGGCAGATGGGGATTATTGGAACACCTGTAATCGATAAAGCGCGCGGGGTGCTGTACGTCGTCGCGCTGACTCGGATAGGTGCTCCGGGTGATTTACAGGCAGGGTTTATGCAAAGGCTGCATGCGCTGGACCTCGCGACCGGCGCAGACCTTCCGGAGAGCCCTGTAGTCCTTAGCGCGCCGGATTTTAACGCGCTGATGCAGAACCAGAGACCAGCGCTGATGCTGGCGAACGGCATGGTGTACGTGGGATATGCGTCCCACTGCGACAAGGATCCCTATCACGGTTTTTTAATGGCGTACGATGCGAAGACGTTGGCGCAGGTGAGCGTATTCAATACGTCGCCGACGGGCTCGCGGGCGAGTATCTGGCAGTCCGGGCAGGGGCCAGCCGCAGACGACGAAGGGAACGTGTATGTCGTGACCGGCAACGGAAGCTGGGATGGGGTGAGGAACTTCAGCGAGAGCTTTCTGAAGTTGACGCCGCATCTCAAGCTGCTCGATTGGTTTACCCCCACGAACCACTTTGCGCTGGATGAACAGGATAACGACCTGGACTCATCCGGAGCGACACTGATCCCGGGAACGCATTTGGTTCTGGGCGGCGGCAAACAGGGCGTGCTGTACACCCTGGATACGCGCAACCTGGGACACCTGGGGGACGAACACGCGGTGCAACACTTCCAGGCGACGGTATCGCATCTACACAGCCTTGTTTACTGGCAGAGCGCGAAGGCCGGCAATCTGCTCTATGTGTGGGGTCAGCGGGACAAGGCGAAGGTATACAAGCTGGAAGGGGAGAGACTCGGTCAGACGCCGCTGATGATGCGGGATGTGCCGAACCAAGGTCATCCCGGCGCGATGTTGTCGCTTTCGGCGAACGGGAACAAGGACGGGATTCTGTGGGCGGCGATCCATGCGACAGGGGACTCCTGGCATGAGTCGCGGCCGGGGATTCTGCATGCCTACGATGCAGATGACATACGCCACGAGTTGTGGAACTCACTGCAGATTCCACAGCGCGACGATTGTGGCGAGTACTCGAAGATGGCGCCCCCGACGATCGCGAATGGAAGGGTCTATCTGTCGAGCTTTGGCACAGAGAACGTGGGGACCGGCCAGTTCTGCGTGTACGGGCTGCTGCCGGCAAAGAGCGCCATGAAGCTGACGACACCAACCGGCGTAATTGCATCGATCCAACGGGGTAGTTTGACCTTGACGTGGACTCCAGTGCCCGGAGCGCAGATCTATCGTGTTTTGCGGACGAGCCGGCTCGAGCCGGAGGCGAAAACAATTGCGAAGGGGCTAACCACCGCGACGTTCACAGAGCCCGCGCCTGCGAGGGGCGAGTCAGCGTCCTACACGATTCTCGCGTTGGGTGCAGACGGCAGCAGCGCCACGTCAGAAGCTGTGAAGGTAACATCGCCGAAGATAAACCGGATGGAGAATTGAGGATGCGGTCGAAAGTATTGGTCCTTGTCTATTTTGTCTATTTTCTCGGAGCTTTCGGCGCAGCCGGTGCTCAGATTCCGAGTAGTGCCCAGAGTCTTTCCCCCTCTCAGGTGCCGGGAAGAGGGCTGGCGCAGCACGATTTCCTCTATGCAGGCGAATCACATGACCGCAAAATTTTCATTGTGCGGAAGGGAAAGGTCGTCTGGAGCTATGAAGATCCTGCCGGTAAAGGAGAAATCAGCGATGCCGTGATGCTATCTAACGGCAATATCCTCTTTGCGCACCAATACGGAGTGACAGAGATTACACCGGAGAAAAAAGTAGTCTGGAACTACGACGCTCCCGCGGGACATGAAGTCCATACCGCCGTTCCAATAGGCAAAGAACGTGTTTTGTTCCTACAGAATGGCGATCCGGCGATACTTCGTGTCGTCAACATCGTCACCAACGCGACGGAGAAAGAAATTACGCTGGCGACCAGGCATCCGGTCAGCGTGCATGGGCAGTTCCGTCATGCCCGGCTGACGAACAGGGGCACACTGATGGTGGCCCATATGGACCTGAATAAGGTGGTGGAGTATGACTCCGATGGCCATGAGCTGTGGTCGTTTCCGGGAGCGAGTCCATGGGGTGTAACTCCTCTGTCGAATGGAAACGTGCTCATTACAGATCGTCAAGGGGTGCGCGAGATCACGCGACGCGGAGATGCAGTGTGGAGCTTCAACCCGTCAGATACGCCTGCTTATCGATTTGCGAGTCTCCAGCAGGCGTGGCGACTGCCCAACGGCAACACGATCATCAATAACTGGGTGAATGAATGGAGCAAGCCTGCTGAAGATCAGTCCGGGACCATTCAGGCTATTGAAGTGACTCCCGAAAAGCAGGTTGTGTGGGCTCTACGATCCTGGACTCCGCCGGCCAATCTTGGTCCTGCGACAACGATTCAGCTTCTTGATGTGCCTTCCGCGGCAGAAGATGTCCACTTTGGACCGATTCGATAAATGGGATGATCGAATACCGGCAAGCTCCGATTGCAAGAGACAGATACTGCTAGTTGCGTCTGATAGCGCATCATAGGGGTGTCTTTTGTACTTACTGCCAAATGCTATTAAAAATCACGAAAAATAATCGTTGTGACGCGTATATTCCAATCACCAAGGGAAAGGATTAAGCCAATGCTTCCAACTATTTCGTTTGAACGTCGACTCGCCACGCTATTAGGTGTTGTTTTGATGGCGTCGTTAATGCAGCCAAGTATGAGCCACGCGCAGATGGTGCTCACACAGCATAACGACCTGAGCCGCTCCGGCGCCAACCCGAACGAGACGATCCTCACGACAAGCAATGTCCATGAGAGTTCTTTCGGCAAATTATTTTCGCTGCAGATCGACGGTTATACCTACGCGCAGCCCTTGTATGATCCGGGAGTTGCTATATCCGGCGGCACGCACAACGTTGTTTATGTCGCGACGGCACACGACAGCGTGTATGCGTTCGATGCAGATACCGGAACAGAGTACTGGCATGTCTCTCTTGGTACGCCCGTTCCAAGTACTGTCATCAACACGCAAAATATCCTGGTCGAGGTCGGCATCATCAGCACGCCGGTGATCGACCCGTCCACCGGCACACTTTACGCCGTCGCGAAGACTTATGAAAACAACGTACAAATCTTCCGCCTGCACGCCCTTGACATTACCAGCGGCGCAGAGAAGTTTGGCGGGCCCGTTCAGATTTCCGCATCCGTTAGCGGATCGGGGGAACAGAGCAGCGGAGGAAAAGTTCCGTTCGTGGCTTCGCGGGAGAACCAGAGGGCAGCCGTCACGCTGGTGAATGGCATCGTGTATCTGGCGTTTGCCTCTCACGAAGACTACTCCCCATACCACGGATGGTTACTGGGTTATAAGGCGAGCAACTTGCAACAGGTTCAGGTATACAACGTGACGCCCAACAGTGGCGAGGGAGCGATCTGGATGGGTGGCCAGGGCCTTGTGGCTGACTCATCGAATAACCTGTATCTGATTACCGCGAACAGCACCCAAAGCTCGGAAAATGCCTCCGGCGATTATGGAGAGAGTTTTCTGAAACTCGTTCCGAGCGGTAACTCTCTGACGGTGGCGGACTACTTCAAGCCGAAGAATTACGACAGCTTGAACGCGAATGATGCTGACCTGGGATCGACCGGGGCATTTGCCATCCCCGGCACCAGCTACATCGCGGGCGGAAGCAAGTCGGGCATGCTGTATGTTGTCAACACCAGCAATATGGGCAAGTTGAACACATCGTCCGATCAGGTCGTTCAGGAGTTTCAGGCCGACAATGGATTGTGGGGTTCACCCGCGTTCTTCAACAACACCATGTACATTTGGGGAGTAAGCGAGCCGCTCAAGGCGTATCAATTTTCGGGTGGGCATTTCAATACCTCCCCCTCGTCGCAGAGCGCCTACTCGCCCCCGGGTGGTACGACCAGCGGCTCAGTGTCCGTATCTTCGAACGGAACCACGCCAGGCACGGCGATCGTCTGGGCGACCTCTCCTACGGGTGATCCCGACCATGCGACTGTCGGTGGCAATCTGTATGCCTACGATGCCACTAACCTGGGAACTCTGTTATGGAGCACGTCACAAGACTCTTCGCGAGACAACTACGGTAATTTTGCCAAGTTTGTCGCTCCAACCATCGCCAACGGCAAGGTCTACGTCGGGACCGATTCCGGACAGGTAGCCGTTTACGGTCTGTTGGCAGGCGGGGGAGGCAGCAACCTGATTCCGAACGGCACCTATGTGATCACAAGTGTTCACACCGGTCAGGCTCTCGAGGATCCTGGTTTCTCGACGAAGAAAAGCGAGGTCATGGACCAATGGACTGTGAACAATGGCACCAACCAGCAATGGAAGGTCAACAACCTTGGGGGAAATGTCATTACACTGACCAACGTGTCGAGCGGGCAGTTGCTCGACGTCACCGCGGGATCGAAGGCGAATAGCGCTCTCGTGGATCAATTCCCCGCTACTGGCGGTACAAACCAGCAGTGGAAAGTCATTTCCTTGAGTGGTGGCCATTATGAATTGACCAGCGTAAACAGCGGCTTGGCACTCGACATCGATGGGGGAGGGACAACCCTTGGCGAGGCGATCGATCAATATACCTACCAAGGCAATTCGTGGCAGCAATGGGCCTTTCAGGCTCCGTAAGTGCTCTCAAGAGGTATCTCGGCCTGCAGACCTGGTGTGGGCCGAGATACTTTAAATATGTCTGCTGCTCCCTCTCAACGCGGTGTGGGAACCAAGCAGCCACTATGGTACGACTTCTTCCGGTTTACTGTCCTCCTCCCAGATCTGAGATAGCTCACAGTGATGCTGCCACCCAGGCGAGACGCAACCCCCATGAAAGCCATCCTTCCCAAGTTATCTGACAACGCCCAGACATCCATCTTCACGGCGCGGCTTCTTCCTCTCCGCATTATTTTTGTTCTTGAAGTTTGCGTGGCGTTGACTTCCGCGCGCATCGTGATCGCAGAGGGGCAGGCGAGAAGATCACCGAGCACACCGGCGACAGCGGTTGCCACGACATATGAAATTGATGATCTCGGCGAATTAGCCACAATTGCCACAGAGGTAACTGTGTCCCTGAACAGCGATGGCGTAGTCGCGTTTTGGACCAGGACGAACGGGGCCGTACATGCAACACTCTGGTCTCGCGGTCGGTTCACGACGATTGAGGACGTGCCGGGCTATCCCAACACGATCGCCCATGCGATCAACCGGCAGGGCAACATTGCCGGTTGGATGAATACAAGCCACAACCTCGTGGACAGCCTGTCGGCCACGCGAGGCTTTGTCCGCCGCGGCAAGCGCATCCTGATTGCTCCTGGGTTGGGTGGACGTGATAGTCGTGTTTTAGGCTTGAACGACAAAGGACTTGCCGTTGGCGCCGCAAGTCTTGCCGATGGTGCAAGCCACGCGTTTGTGATTTCGGGTTCCGCTAGTTTCGACCTGGGCACGCTTCCCTCGGGCACGTCGAGTACGGCCTACGCGATCAACAACGCCGGGTTGATCGGAGGCGATGGCGACATCGATGGCAAGGTTAGGCACGCGGTTTTGTGGATAAATCGAAAGATTGTGGATATTGGAACTCTTCCCCATGGAGCCGTCAGCAGCGCGCGGGCGATCAACGACCGTGGGCAGACCGCTGGCTTCAGCGACACTCCCGATGGCGTTCATGCCTTTCTCTATGCTGATGGTGCGATGCAGGATCTTGGCACGCTGGGGAGCGATCCGAGTGAAGCATCCGGAATCAACAACCGAGGCGACGTGGTAGGGGCATCGAACGTTACGGGCGCCAAACGGCACGCCTTCCTATGGCGAGCCGGTCGAATGACTGATCTGAATGATTTTTTGCCAGAGGGATCAAACTGGGTGTTGCTGAATGCCTTCAGCATCAATGATCGAGGGCAGATCGCTTGTTCCGCTCGGCGCAAAGGCGAGTCCACGCACCTGCTCTTATTGACGCCGCTCTAGTCTAGGGCCACGGTCCTATCTCGGCCACCCTGAAAAACGCAGGTTTTCGTTGACAACAGAAGAAACAAGCAACAATAACAGGAACGGCGAAATACAGGGATCCTTCCCTTCACTACGCTCTAGGGTCAAGGATGACGATGAAAAAAGGAAACAACGGCAGCGACAACCGCAAACACAACTGCAACCAACCGTATGGCAACCGCAGCGACATGGGAATTGTCAGTGTCGACGGGTACGATTGTTCGCGGTCTTGAATTTGCCGGAGATGCGATGATGGTTTCAAGGAGATTTCTTCGCGCTTATGCTTCCTGAACTTCATTCGATTCTGAACCTGCTTGAGGGCGGCTTCCATGAACTCAAGGTGCTGGTGGTCGGCGACATCATGCTCGACCGGTATATTCACGGCGAGGTGGAGCGCATCTCTCCCGAGGCTCCGGTGCCGGTGCTGCGGCATGCGCAGCGGTACGAGCGGGCGGGCGGTGCGGCCAATGTGGCGATGAACCTGGCTGGACTGGGATGCCAGACCTTCCTGGCGGGGTTCTGGGGCAGCGACTCCGAGCAGACCGAGCTGGCGGCGATTCTGGAACGGGCCAGGATCGACACCGTGGGGGTCGTTTCGAGTACGCTGCCTACGATCTCGAAGACACGGATTGTCGGGCGGCAGCAGCAACTTCTGCGTCTGGATATCGAGAGCCGCGATGCGGTTCCGGCCGTGGAGGCTGAGCGCCTGCGGGAGCTTGCGACGGAGCTGGTAGCGAAGGTCCATGCCGTTATCCTGTCGGACTATGCGAAGGGCGCGCTCTCGACGGTGCTGTGCGAAGCGGTGATTCGGGCGGCACGGGCGGCTGGAGTTCCTGTCCTGGCCGATCCGAAGACGCCGGACTTCAGCAAATACACCGGGGCGACGACGGTCTGTCCCAATCTTGGCGAGCTTTCGCTTGCCACCGGGATTGCCGCTCATCACACTGAGGCGCTTCTTGCCGCCGGTCAGGCTCTGGTCGCCGAACACGACTTTCAATTCCTGACAGTGACGATGAGCGAGAAGGGAATCAGCCTGCTTCGGGCTCGCTCGCAAGATGGGACGGGCATCTATCACTCGCCGGCGCGAGCCCGCGAGGTGTTCGACGTCTCGGGCGCGGGGGACACTGTGATCGCGACGCTGGCCGCCGGAATCGCCGGAGGGCTGCAGGTCGAGACTGCCGTGGAGTTGGCGAATCTTGCGGCAGGGATTGTGGTGAGTAAAGTTGGGACTGTTCCTATCGCCGCGCACGAACTGGTTGCGGCGTTGACGCCAAGCTCCGGACTTTCCGCGGGCGAGAAGGTGCTCGATATGGAACGCATCCAGTTGCGGGTGGCGGAGTGGAGGGCTTCGGGCGAGACGATCGTGTTTACCAACGGCTGCTTCGACCTGCTGCATGTCGGCCATATCACGCTGCTCGAAGACTGCCGCCGCTTCGGCTCGAAGCTGGTGCTGGGACTGAACGCGGATGCGTCGGTGTGCCGGCTGAAAGGCCCGATGCGGCCCATTGTGGGAGAGCGGGAACGGGCGCGGGTGATGGCTGCGCTGGCTGCGGTCGATGCTGTGGTGCTTTTTGAGGAGGACACGCCGCTGGAGTTGATCCGCACCTTGAAGCCGAATGTGCTGGTGAAGGGCGGGGACTACACCGTCGAGACCGTCGTCGGGCATGAGGACGTGATCGCCTCGGGAGGACGGGTCGAGATTGTGCCGACGGTGGAAGGATTTTCGACAAGCCATATTGTGCGAAAGCTTACCGCGACGCCTGAGCCTAAGAACTGAAAGGCATGACATCGATTTTGCACCGATGACACCGATTCAAGAATGGTCAATGGCAAGAGCAAGAACGAAATACAGGGATCCTTCACTGCGCTCAGGATGACGACGAAATGCAAATACAAATGCGGGGATTCTTCACTGCGTTCAAAATGACGACGTAACACAAACAACAGCAGAACCATGCGCTCAGCGTCGTTTTCAGGCAGGTTCTCAGTATTGTGTGAGGAGAGGCGACAGTGATTATTGTGACGGGCGGGGCTGGGTTTATCGGCAGCAATCTGATTCAGCAACTCAATCGCGCGGGCGAGCGCAACATTCTGCTGGTAGATAACTTTGCCCCGGCAGCAAACCTGACCGGACCGAAGTTTCTGAATCTTGCGGGTGCGGAGTTTGCGGATTATATGGACAAACGCGAGTTCCGGGCGGCGCTGAAGACCGGGCACTTCGAGAACACGAGGATTCGCGCCATCCTGCACCAGGGGGCCTGCTCAAATACGCTCGAAGACGATGGGCGCTACATGATGGATAACAACTTCACCTACTCGAAGGAACTGCTGCACTTCGCGCTGGATCGAAAGGTTCCGATGGTGTATGCGTCGACTGCGGCGGTCTACGGAGCGAGCACGAGCTTCAACGTGGATGCGGCGAATGAGCGTCCGCTGAACGTGTATGGCTACTCCAAGCTGGTGTTTGATAATTATGTGCGGCGGCTTGCTCCGGAGATGAAGAGCACGGTGGTGGGGCTGCGCTACTTCAATGTGTATGGGCCTCGCGAGCAGCATAAGGGGCGGATGGCGAGCGTGATCCATCACTTCACGAAGCAACTGAAAGACACCGGGACGATCCGCATGTTCGAAGGCTCGGGCGGGTATGGCGACGGCGAGCAGCGGCGGGATTTTGTGTTTGTGAAGGACCTTGCGCGCATCAATATGTTTTTTGCATGTCTGCTGCCGGAAGGGCCGAAGAAGCAGGTCCATGCGGTGGTAAATGCGGGTACGGGTGAGGCGCGCACCTTCAAGGCTGTGGCCGAGGCGCTGATGCAGGTGCATGGACAGGGCGAGATCGAGTACATTCCGTTTCCGGGGGACTTGAAGAACCGCTATCAGCACTTCACGCAGGCGGATGTGACGGGGCTGCGGGCGGCTGGATATAGCGCGCCGTTTACGTCGCTTGAAGATGGCGTGAAGCAGACGTTTGCCGAGGAGCCTGTTGCATGAGTTTTTGTTCTGCGAATGGGGAGGCTTAACACCGATTTACACCGATGACACCGATTTAAGGACAGGCAAAAGCAAGAGCAAGGGCGAAGTACAGGGATCTTCCCCCTTCGCTACGCTCGAGGGTCAAGGTTGACGACGGAATACAACAACAGCAAAAACGGTTCGTCGTGCTCAGACCACATGGTCCTCAACCCATGCAGAAGAAAGGCTCCAAAGCATCCCTTCGAGGAAAATTCAAAACTTCTGATAGTTTACTTCAACCGTCAAGGCGACAGCGACCGGCTCGCCCGATCGCTTGGCGGGCTTGAAATGGTACTGCTCTACCGTTTTGATTGCATTCTTATCGAAGTCAGGACGAAGAGAGCGTTTGACGTGAACGTCATGAGCCACTCCCGATGAGTCCACGACGAGACCGATCAGGCAATTCCCTTCGAACTTATCTTTTATTCCCTGAGCAGATTTCGGAAATTCAGGCTCTACGGAGTAGATCAGCACAGGCGCGCTTACCTCTTTGCCAATGTGATAGACCTGACCGTACGGTTGTGCCTGCTTGGCTGTTTGAGAAGCCGGCTGTGGTTCAATGACGACCGCCATGGCTGCTCCGCCAACCGCTACCGAGAGCAGGAAGAGCATTGCGGGGGTGATCAGGCCATATTTCAACGCAGAGCTGAGGTGCTTCTTCTTGAGGTTCATCATCATCATGATCCGCTTCTCCAGAATGTTGGCATCGAAGATCCCGATGGCGTGGGAGGGTGAAACTCGTGAGGCCACAGCGACCATGGTCGCGAGTCGTAGCAGTGCCTGGGTGTAGCTGCGCGAATCGATAAGCCTCTCCGTGGCCATGCCATCGCAGACCATCTCCCGCGTCTGCGCGATGTGTGACTTGAGCATCCAGGTGAACGGGTGAAAGGCAACAACAAGGCTTAGGACCTCATAGAAGAGGTTCTTCTGAAAATCGCGGCGCTTCATGTGGGCACATTCGTGCGCCAGCGCTGCCAAAAAGTCTTGCGACGCGCATTCCGCAGCGAACTCATCCGGCACCAGCAGTATCGGCTGACGCAACCCCACCGTGACAGGGCCTGAGATTCCCGGCGAACTCAGGATGCGCGCCGTGTCAAGCGCCAGGATTGACGTTGATCGGATTGTTCGTCGAGCTGGGATCGAGCAGTTCCGCCGACGCAAAGGGGTTGGCTACGTTGTTCACCTGACCCGTCAGAGAATACCCGTTTGGAATGCCTGCATAGATCTGCTGCCACTCCAGGATTGGTGCGTTCAGGATGTTGTAAGTGCCGGGAAAAACCGATTTGTGCCCAAGCGCAGAGGGAGACCAGGCGAAACCAATACGGGGCTCGATGTTCTTGTAGTACACATCTTCCACCGTGAACTTAGTCCGCTGCGGTCCGGACCGCTCCCCGAAAAGACGAGAGCTCCAAGCGTTCCGGCTGCCGGTTGACGGCATTCGGTCTGAACTGCGAACCGATATTATTTCCCTCTTTGAAAGGCAGATCGACATCGTAGCGCAGACCGAGCGAAAGGTTAAGATCGGGAGTTATCTTGTACTCATCTTGAACGAAGAGGGCGCCGTACTGCCCTAAGTTATGCACGGTCGCGAGGCTGTTAGTGGAGTAAACATTCTCAACTTGGCCGATTAGAAAGCTGGCGACACCGTTGCCGCTTGAGGCAGAGGTACTCACCGTGGCCGCCGTCTGCTCTCTGCCGAACGAGAAATTGCCGTTTGTCAGGCTGACAAAACCTGAAATGGATAGCTCGTACCGATACTCGCCACCAATCACCAGATTATGTTTACCTTTTGTAAGCGAAACGCTATCAGCGATTGAATAGGAATTATCGGATATTTTAGAGTTGTAACCCTGATTCGAGAGAGGCTCCCTGTTACCTAGTTCGACCGTACTACCTTCGGTGATGCCAACGCCCGGAAACAGGGGGCCGGATGCGACAGGCAATCCAAGTATTGAGCCATAATCGTTGTTCTGCGTCGCAGTGATAAAACCTTCCTTGTTCAGGACGCGGGTAAATCCAATAAGAACGTAATTAAGCACCTATGGCGAAAAATGTGATCGTTCTGATTCGAACCAGGTGGGTGGGTAGGTCCTGAAAGGTGAGATAGCTGCTTAGAGGTAGTTGTAATTGACCGGTGATGTTATTGTTGCGCACATTGTCGCGCACATTATAGGAGACGAATAACTTGTCGTTTTGCCCGAAAGGCTGATCGATACGTATGGTTTCTGCAGTACTGACGATAGGATAGCTGCCTGCGAAGTTGTAGTTGTTGCTGAGGTTGGCGTTGGAAGGTGCAGGAATGTATTTGGCGATAGCCTGCGAAACTGTGCTGAGACCAGTCGTAATCTTATTTCCCGGATACGCCGTTCGGCACTGTGTTCCGTTGGACAGGGTTCTTGTCGTCGAAGGATTGAAGATCTGGCCCTGATAGATGGGAGTTCCGTCACATGGATTGGTGCCGAGGACGGTCGTTGTCAAGTTCTGGCTGAAGTCGCCAGCGAGGTTCGCCTGAGTTGGTATGGTAATCAGACCCTGATAACCCTGATTTTGGCGAAACTGCTCCCAGGAAAAGAAGAAAAATGTTTTGCCTCTGCCCTCATAGAGTTTCGGAATCCAAACAGGACCGCCAAGAAGAACACCAAATTCATTTTTCTTGTCAGCCGGCGTGGCATTGCTGGCGCTATTTCCATTCTGAGAGATGCTCAACTTGTTGAACCAGGTATTAGCATCCAGGTCCGTATTGCGGAACAATTCGAACGCTCCGCCATGGAAACCGTTCGTGCCCGACTTCGAAGCATACGTTTGCACGCCACCTGTCGTTCTGCCGTACTGGGCCGGTATCCCACCGACAAGTATCTTGAACTCTCCAGTCGCCTCCACGGACGGAAGAATCTCATTGGCAAAGGCGTCACCAAAACTTTCTACCTGAAGGCTTCCCCGTCAAAGATGATCTCACTGCCGAATGCCTGGCCGCCCGACACTCCACCCTCAAACGTGCCGCCGCCAGTGCCGGTGCCATATGTAGCTGGAGTCAAAAATACGAAGTCCTGAGAGTTGCGAATCGCTGAACCGTTCGTCGACAGCGGCAGGTCGAGCACCTCGCGCGGAGTGACGACTGTGCCTACATCCGAGCTCTCGGTCTGAAGCTGAAGAGCATTAGCCATTACCTCTACGGTCTCTGAAGATGCGCCTACGTTGAGCTTGATGTCGAGCGACGTCGTCGACTGAATCTGAACCACAACGCCAACTTGCCGAACTGCCTTAAACCCTTGAGCCGAAGCTGTGATCTCGTAGGTGCCGATCGGAAGCGACGGGAAACGGTAGTCCCCGGCGGACGTGCTGACAGTGTTCAGGGTCTGGCCGGTCGCCTGATTTTTTGCGATCACATTGGCGCCCGGCGATCTCGGTATAGACCTCATTGCCTCGCTGCAGCAACCCGAACACGATGGTCTTGCCGCTGGCTCCGCGACCTCGCTTGCCACGCACGCGACGAGCGCCGAAGTACGATTCGTCGGCCTCGACCTCGCCCAGGAAAGGCGAACTGCGCTCACAGGCTTCGGCATCCTCCGGCGCATTCTCAGAAAGATCGCATTTGTGGAACGAACCGAGATGCCAGTGACGGCTGCGGTCGGCGTCGCAGTCAAATCCAGCACAAAACAGCGAACCAGATGCCGAAATCGCGCTTCACTGATCTTGGAATGTCGAAAATACTTGTTAACCCCAACCATCACAGAAGATTAGCTCTTTCTTCCAAGATTTCTGCTTCCTAAGACCCTCCTTAATTAATTAGGGCTTATAAAAACGTACCCGGAGGTCCAGTAAAACGTATCCGGAGGTCCGGTCAATTAAAGCTTCTTTCAAAAGCTCTCTGTGGATTGAATTGTACCCGGACGTCCGATGGCTTATTGCCTGAGCTGACGTGCCTGAGCACCTTGCGGAATAAGGTAGCAGGCACCGCAGGGAGGGGGCGACTATCAGGTCGGTCTTCATCGCCTCGGCTTGTAGCTACGGCCAGCGTATGCGAAGTGCATTGATTGCATCGGCAAAGCGGCTTTTGATCCGTCGCTCATTGGAGTCGGCCTGCCAGAGCTGTAGTCGGAGGTGCTCCCATTCGATCAGGCTGGGTTTCTTGGCTGCATAGCAACGCCAGTGCAGGAAGAGCATGATGCCTGAAATTGAGACTTGTTACGAGTGGTCTTGATGATCGCAGCTGGAACCGGCACATGGTAGCGCTTTAGGTCCTCAAAGAAAGTCTCATCTAGCTCAACGCCGAAGACGATGGATGCACGATCGGTCGGCAGAAGCGATTGGCCTTGCTTTGCAGCATGGACATCGACACTAGTTGGAAGATGAGAACGTCGGATGATTGGCGTGGTTTCTGTCTGGGTACTGGCGGAGTTTTGCCGTTTGACTGAGATGACGAGGCCACGGATTCGGTCAAAACGCGCTCTTAGATCACGATAGTTTTCCACTATCGCCGCTCTTTCGCGTTGCTGCAAGTCGCCTCCTCATCCGGCGGAAGACTTATCTCGTTCTAACGATATGGATGTTTTGAGCGCTGTTCCTCCTCCTGCCGACCATCGGATCCACTACGGTTCCGGGGAATATCAGTTTGGCGATCTGCGGCTGCCGCTGAATGCAGCGAAGACGTCTATGCCGCTGGTTGTTTTTCTGCATGGCGGTTGGTGGCAGTCGGCCTATGACCTGGAGTACGCAGGCCACCTTTGCGCAGCGTTGAAGGCCGCTGGCGTTGCAAGCTGGTCCATCGAGTATCGCCGCGTGGGTTCGACAGGCGGCGGCTGGCCTGTCACCTTTCAGGATGTCGCTACCGGCTTCGACTACGTTGCGACGCTGGCGGAGAGCTATCCGATCGACCTGAGCCGGGTGATTGCAATGGGGCATTCGGCAGGTGGCCATCTGGCGTTCTGGCTGGCTGGCCGTCAGCACATTCCTGAGACCAGCCCGATCTACCAGCCGCAGCCAAAAGTGCCGCTGCATGGACTGATTGCTCTGGCGGGAGCAGTGGATCTGCGCCTGACGTGCGACCTGTCGGGCTACTTCACCTTCGCGCACGATAAGCGCGAGGTGTATAGCCTGATGGGCGGAACCCCTGCAGAGTTTGAGGACCGATATCGTGCGGGGAATCCTGGAGACCTCTTGCCGTTCGGCATGCCGCAAGTTTTGATTCAAGGCTTCGATGATGAGCAGATTCCGCCGCAGCTTCCTGGCCGCTGGGCAGACCTCGCGAGGCGCCAGGGAGATGGAGTCACGATTACGATCCTGCCTGGGGCCGACCATTTCGATGTCGTCGATCCGCGGAGCGAGGCATGGCCGGTGGTGTGGACTGCGGTGGTGAAGATGATACATGCCTGAATGACAGCCTTGGCGCGGCTAGAATAGGCTGCTGAAGAGAGAGGTGCAGTCGATGAACTTCGATGTAGACAAGGCCAGAGGACGCGAGATATACAACCTGCTGATCGGTCTGGTTGCGCCAAGACCTATCGCCTTGGTGACGAGCATGAATGAAGATGGCAGGCTGAATGCTGCTCCGTTTAGCGCGTACAACTACCTGTGCACCGATCCTCCCATTGTGGCGATGGGTGTGACCGACCGGCCAACAGGCGAATTTGTTCCCAAAGATACGGCGCGCAACATACGGCGGACCGGAGAGTTCGTGGTGAACGTCGTGACTGAGGATTTAGCGCAGCGGATGAATATCTGCGCCACGGATTTTCCGCCGGATGTGGATGAACTAGAGATGGCCGGATTCACGACCGAGCCGTCGCAGTTGGTCAAGGTGCCGCGAATTAAAGAAGCTCACGCGGCGCTGGAGTGCAAGGAGCACACAACGATGGAGATTGGACGATCTCGGATCATTCTTGGCCGGGTGGTCGCAATCTACATCGAAGACCGGTTTGTCGATCCGGCCGGACCCTATGTGAAGGCCGAAGAGCTGCATGCAATTGGACGGATGAACGGACTTGGGTCGTATGTAAAGACGCGGGATTCGTTCTTGACGATGCCACGTATCTCATACGAAGAGTGGAAGAAGGGTAAACGCTAGCGGATCAGGAAAGATATTCCTTGAGCCATGGATCGGTGGAGTTGACGAGCTCCTCTGTATTGCCGTCGAAGACGATCTTACCTTCATTTAGAACGAGAAACTTGGTGCTGTTGTCGATCCCTCCGTCGGGGATCTGTTCCACCTTGCCTGTCTCCGGGTTGAAGCAGCTGCGGGCGAGAAGAAAAGCGTCTTGCAGGCGGTGGGTGATGACCAGGGATGTGGTGTGGGAGACGTCGCGCTGTTTGACGACAAGTTCGACAATCGTGGTCGAGGTGATTGGGTCGAGACCGCCCGTTGGAGAGTCGTACAGAATGAGATCCGGCTTGGCGATGATAGCTCGTGCGATGGAGACCCGCCGCCGCATGCCGCCGGAGAGCTCGGAGGGAAACTTCGAGATCGTATTCTCCAGTTCGACAAACTGAAGGGCCTCCATCACTCGTGTGTGCGCTTCTTCCTCGGGAACGCGATCTTCGTGGAGGCGATATGCGACGTTGTCTTCGACGGAGAGAGAGTCGAAGAGCGCCGATTCCTGAAAGACCATACCGATACGTGCCCGGAGTTTGAAGAGGTCGACCTCGCGCATGCGGGTGATGTCTTCTCCAAAGATACGGATGGCTCCGCTATCGGGGCAGATCAACCCGTTTGCGAGCTTCATGAGTACGGATTTTCCGCCGCCCGCCGGACCAAGAATGATGCGGGTTTCGCCATGCTGGACTGTGAAAGAGATGTTCTGGAGAACTGGTTTCACGTCGAAAGTAATCGATACATCGTCAAACACGACGACAGGCTCGGAAGGATCTGGTGCTGTCTCGTTCTGCTCGACCGTGTTTTGCGGTGACTCTTTCATCATGGTCTGGGCTACCTGCCGAAGATCCCGATCATTGCCCGGCTGACGATGAAGTCGACAATGATGATGAAGACCGACGAGACGACGACGGCCTGGGTGGTCGATTTGCCGACACCTTGTGTGCCGCCCTTGGTATTCATCCCGAAGTAGCAGCCGACCGTGGCGATGATGAAACCGGAGAACAATGGCTTGGTAAGACCCTGCACAACATCACCGTACTGCAAGGCGCGGTAGGAGTTGTGGAAGTAGGCGGAAGCATTTAGCCCCAGCAATGCGACGCTGACCAGCGCGCCTCCAGCGATGCCAACCGCGTCAGACAGAATAGTGAGGAAAAACAGCATGAAGACGGTGGCGTAGAGACGCGGGGTGACGAGTTTGCGGACGGGATCGGTGCCAAGCGCGCGCATGGCATCAATCTGCTCGGTCACTTTCATCGAACCGATCTCGGACGCCATACCGGATGCGTTGCGGCCCGATACCATGAGTCCGGTGAGAACGGGGCCAAGTTCCTTGACCATCGACAGCGCAACCAAGTTTCCCGTGAGGCTGACCGAACCGAACTCCTGGAGCGAGGTGGCCGACTGAAGCGCCAGGACGCACCCGGTGAAAAACCCGGTCAGGACCACAATTGGCATGGAACCGACGCCGATGGAGTCCATCTGAGTGTAGATATCGGACCAGTAGCGGGGGCGAGAGAAAAGGTTTGCGATAGCGCGCCAGGACAGGATGGAGTAGTCCTGGATGGAGGCCATCCGTTGTTTGGCGAAGATCTCTGGAGAGACAAAGGGCATGGTCTTATGTGGCTCAGAGTATCAGATGCGGAGGTCCGGCTGAAGATTACATCTTTATCGGACGATTGCAGAGAACGACCCAAAAGATGCATCTACCTGCCGCGGAATGAGAAGATAGAACGGATATGGCTGAGATGACGGCGGCAGTGCTCTATGGCAAACAAGACCTCCGGTTGGAGCGAGTGGCAGTGCCGCAGGCCGCCGCCGGCGAACTTGTGGTCCAGGTGGGCGCAGCGCTTACCTGCGGGACCGACCTGAAGGTCTACCGGCGTGGTTATCACGCCATGATGCTGAAACCGCCTATCCCATTCGGCCACGAGATCGCAGGTGTCGTGTCCGAGGCTGGCGAGGGTGTTGAGGCATTCCAAGTTGGCGATCGAGTTGTAGCGTTGAACTCGGCACCTTGCGACGCATGTTTCTTCTGCAGTCACGGACAGCAGAATCTTTGCGAAGACCTTCTGTTCAATAACGGAGCTTACGCGGAGTACATCCGAATCCCGGCCCGGATCGTAAAAAAAAATACTTTGGCGGTTCCAGACGGGGTTCTCCTGGAGCATGCAGCGCTGACGGAGCCGCTGGCATGTGTCGTGCGTGGACTGGAAGAGAGTGGCGCCCAGGCTGGAGACACGATGGTGGTCATTGGAGCTGGTCCCATCGGTCTCATGTTCCTGCATGTCGCTGCGTTGGCGGGAGTCCACGTCATCTCAGTTGTGAAACGTGACGACCAGATTGCTGCTGCGAAGCTGTTCGGCGCTACGAATGTAATTCAGGTAGGAGTGGTAGAAGACGTGGTAGCTGCGACGCGAGCGTTGACTCCCCAGTGCCGCGGAGCGGATGTCGTGATCGAAGCGGTAGCGACTCCGGCAACGTGGGAGTGGGCCGTGGACATGGTGCGGAAAGGCGGAGTGGTCAACTTCTTTGGCGGCCCTCCCAGTGGCACGAAGGTGCAAATCGATACCAATCGCCTGCACTATGGAGACATCACGCTCAAGGCGAGCTTTCACCATACGCCCGCAGCCTGCAGAACGGCGTTTGGTCTGGTGGCGAGCGGCCGTTTCAAGTGCGGAGACTACATCACCGGCCGCGCTGGATTGCACGAGGTTCCAGATCTATTTGCTCATATGGTAAACCGGAACGGAAGCTCGCGAGACATCAAGACTGCGGTGTTTCCGGATGGAGCGCCTCAGTGAGCGACACGATGACGACACGGCATGCCCTTCTGGGAGCTCCGCCGGAGTACCTGACGCCGCTCGAACGGCCAACACTCGCAGAGGCGGAGGCATGGTGCCGGAATCTCACCACGACGCACTATGAGAACTTCCATGTTGCGACATTTTTCCTGCCGCGTAAGGTAAGACCACACTTCGAGAGTATCTATGCCTATTGCAGAGTCTCGGATGACTTGGGAGATGAAGTCGCTGACCCGGCAATCGCAACCCGCTTGCTCGATACCTGGGGCGAGATGCTGGACCAGTGCTATGACAGGCCCGATCAGTCGATGCACCCGGTTTTCGTAGCGCTGCATGAGACCATTCGCGAATGCGACCTGCCGCGCCAGCTCTTTGCGAACCTGCTGCACGCCTTCCGCATGGACCAGTACAAGACCAGCTACGAAACCTGGGAGGAACTGCTCGAATACTCGCATTACTCTGCCAATCCTGTTGGCCGCCTTGTTCTATGGGTGTGCGGTTACAAAGAGGAGTCGCTGGCGCTGCTCTCCGACAAGGTCTGCACGGCATTGCAACTGGCCAACTTCTGGCAGGATGTGGTCGAAGATGCAGAGCGTGGCAGACGATATATCCCTGCCGCCTTTTTGGATATGTTTGGGGTCGATGAGGGTCAGATTGAGGGAAGGGTCTTCACGCCGGAGTTCCGAGGGATGATTCAGGATCTGGTGGTGCGGACTCGCGCAATGCTCCAGGAAGGCGGTGTTATCAGCAGCCATGTCGACAGGGAACTGGCAGTCACGCTCGACCTGTTCCGCAAGGGAGGCGAGGCGATCCTCAACGGCATTGCCGCGCAGGATTACGATGTGCTGCGAGGACGGCCAGTCGTTTCAAAGGCGAGGAAAGCGGGGCTACTGGTAGAGGCCGTTGCCGGCAAACTGCGGGCGGGGATGGCAAGGTGACGATCGGCGAAGCGTACGCGGTGTGCAGCGCCATTGCACAACGAGAGGCGAAGAACTTCTACTACTCTTTTCGCGTGCTGCCGGAGCACAAGAGGAATGCGATGTGCGCGGTCTATGCTTTCATGCGGCGCGCCGACGATATCTCCGACGATGAGACCATGCCTATCGCAAAACGAAGGCAGGTGATGACACAATGGCTAGAAGCCTGGCGGGGAGCGCGACGGAGCGGAGTCTCGGACGATCCCGTCTTCCTTGCGCTCAACGATAGCCAGAAGAGATTTGCAATTCCGGACGCGCTGCTGGAGGATCTGGTGCTGGGCACGACAATGGATCTGGAGGAGAGTCAGGCTGGTGTGACAATTGTTCGCGATGCTACCGTTCCAGATCGGACACGGTCCCTGCAAGTCTATGAGAGTTTCGATGGTCTGTATCAGTACTGCTATCTGGTCGCTTCGGTGGTCGGGCTGGTGTGCATCCGCATCTTCGGTTACACCGACCCGCGGGCGGAGATGCTTGCCGAGAAGACAGGCGTCGCGTTCCAGTTGACGAACATCCTTCGCGATGTGAGCGAAGACGCTGAACGGGGCCGAATTTACCTGCCGCTGCAGGATCTCCGAGAGAGTGAACTGGGTGTGGAGCAGTTGCTTAAGGCCATTCGTAAGCAGGTGCGGCCTGATGCTGTCAGAAAGGTGCTGGCCTTAGAGGCTGCGCGAGCTCGCGAGAACTATGCTGCGGCGGAAGAGCTGCTGCCTTTGATCGACCGGGACAGCCGCGCGGCGCTTTGGGTCCTGGTGACGATTTATCGTGGACTTCTGGAGCGGATCATCGCGAGAGATTACGACATATTCTCGGAGCGGGTCAGCGTTCCAACGTCAAAAAAAATGATGATTCTGGCGCAGGGAATGGCGATGGCGCTGCGCAACCGGATGATCTCGTGAGCGCGGGGGAGCATGCTGATGTGATCGTGGTGGGGGCCGGGGCGGCCGGACTCGCCGCGGCTGCCGCGCTGGCCAAGGCGGGGAAGAGCGTGACCGTGCTGGAACGTAAGCCATACGTGGGTGGCAGAGCGTACTCATACCAACATCCTGCACTCGGAGAAGTGGTCGATTCGCAGCATGTGATGTTAGGCTGCTGCACCAATCTCATCGAGCTGTGCGAACAGGCGGGGACCGCGGACAAGATCCGCTGGTACGACGAGCAGACCTTTCTGGAGCCGAATGGACGAGTCAGCACGATTGCAGCCAGCGATCTGCCTGCGCCGCTGCACTATGCGCCGAGCTTCCTGAGCATGCCGATGCTGGGCTGGAAGGACAAGTTGGGAATTGCGCGCGGTCTTCTGGAGTTCTTTCGAGGTTATCCGGCGGAAGACAATGAGAGCGTGAAGACATGGCTCAAACGGACGAGGCAGACCGAGCTTTCCATCCGGCACTTCTGGAACCCGATTGTGATGGCTACGCTGAACGACAGTGCGGCGCATTGCTCGACCAGGTATGCGGGCAAAGTGTTCCATGAGCTTTTTGTGAAGTCGTCGATCGGGGGGCGGCTGGGAATCCCTACTGTTCCGCTTAGCGAGTTCTATGCTGGTGCGGCACGTATGGTGGAGGCCTTCGGCGGTACTGTGCGGCTGCGGGCAAGCGTTGAGGCCATTACGCAGCAGGCCAATGGGAGATGGCTGGTGACTACCGCAGATTCGGATTATACGGGGGATTCCGTGATCTTGGCGCTGCCATTCGAGCAGACTCAGAAGCTGCTGCCGTCAGTGCGAGTGCTTGCGGGAGATGGTGCGTTGCGATCCGAACTGGAGTTGAAGATGGCGCAGATGATACATTCGCCGTTCACGTCGATTCTGCTGTGGTATGACCGGCAGATCACCGATCTCGACCATGCCTGGCTGCTGGATTCGACCATCGAGTGGTTCTTTCACAAGTCACGCATTCGGCGGTATGCGCCGGAGCGAGGCAGCTACGTGGAGCTTGTCATCGCCGGCTCCAGGGCGCAGTTGAGCATGACGCGGGAGGAGATCCTTTCTTCCGCTCTGCGAGAGCTTGCGCTATTTTTTCCCGAAGTGAAGCGGGCGAAGCTAGTGAAGAGCGGGATGCTGAAGGAAGCCCGGGCGACGTTTTCGGTGACTCCGGGTCTGGATCACTTCAGGCCATCGCAGAAGACGGACTGGCCCGGGTTGTTCCTGGCGGGTGACTGGACCGCTACGGAGTGGCCTTCGACGATGGAAGGCGGGGTCCGCAGCGGACGATTGGCGGCTGGGGCCGTGGTGGGTGCCCCTGACCGGTTTCTGGCTGCGGAGACTCCTGCAAGTGGATGGATGCGTTGGATTGCCACGGGCTAAGGTAATTGTGAGGACCCAACCCGTGGCAACACTGAGAGGATGACGGATAAAAAGCAACCCGTTTATGCGTTCATGCTGATGGATTCCTGCGCCTTGGCGGCGTTGGCTTCCTTGACGGCCTGCACTGCCTTGTTGCGTTGAGAGCGCAGCGACATGAAAGACTTTGCTTCCGTGTAGAGGCGAGGCACGTCGCGATTGACGATGGCTTGCCAGACCACGCGGAAGGCGGCCTTGGGGCGGAAGTAATATTCGTCGTAGAACTTGTGGACCATCTCCATGACGTACTCGACGGGCAGGCCGGGGTATTCGATATGGGCCATCTGGTGGCCGCCGTCGTCAGACATGGCTTCGTTAGTGATAAAGCCGTTGTCCTTGGCGTAATCGAAGAACTCGGTGCCAGGGAAGGCATGGGCGATGGAGACCTGGATGGTCTCGCAGTCGAGCTGCTTGGCGAACTCGATGGTGTTGCGAATGGATTCGCGAGTCTCGCCTGGCAGGCCGAGAATGAAGTCGCCGTGGATAATGAGGCCGAGCTTGTGACAGTCGCGGGTGAAGTCCAGCGCGCGCTGGACGGTGGCACCCTTCTTGATGTTCTTGAGGATCTGTGGGTCGCCGGACTCGTAGCCGACGATGAGCAGCCGGCAGCCGGCTTCCTTCATGGCTTTGAGGGTGTCATAGTCGGTGGTGACGCGCGAGGTGCAGGACCAGGTGATGCCGAGGGGCTTGAGCTTTTCGCAGAGCTCGATGGTGCGGGCCTTCTGGATGTTGAAGGTGTCATCGTCGAAGAAGAACTCCTTGACGTGGGGAAAGAGCTCCTTCGCCTGCTTCATCTCCGCGGCTACATCGTCGGTGCTGCGTTTGCGCCAAGCGTGACCGCTGAGGGTCTGGGGCCAAAGGCAGAAGGTGCACTGGGCGGGGCAGCCGCGGGTGGAGTAGAGCGCGACATAGGGATGGAGGAGAAACGGTACGTTGTATTTGGTGACGTCGAGGTCGCGGTGGTAGACCTCGGTGGCCCAAGGCATCTCGTCGAGTTGTTCCGCGGTGACCTGCGGGCGATCGGGGTTGTGTAGGATCTGACCGGTAGTCTTGTCCTTATAGCTGACGCCGAGAATTTCGTTGAGCGGTTTGCTGTTGGCGTATTCGACGATGGCGAAGTCGAACTCGCGACGGCAGATAAAGTCGATGGCGGAGCATTCGTTGAGTGCCTTCTCGGGCGAAGTGGTGACGGGAGGACCGACGAAGGCGATTTTGATAGCAGGGTAGGTCTGCTTGATAGTCTCGGCCATCTTCTGGTCGCCGTCCCAGCCCATGGTGCTGGTGAAGAGAACCAGGAACTCGTAGTCCTTGAGGATTTCGACAACCTCCTGCCACTTGATGTGGTGTGGCGGAGCATCGAGGAGACGGGAGCCTTCCAGCATGCCTGCGGGATAGGTGAGCCACACCGGGTACCAGTAGGACTCGATCTCGCGGGTTGCGGGCCATCGGGAGCTGGCGCCACCGTCGAACTTTTCAAAGGAGGGCGGGTTCAGGAACAGGGTCTTAAGGGGCTTCATCGTTAGTTCAAGTTTACCATTCCGTTACGGTATTCGGGGGCTTTTCTGGAGTTCTGTATATGGTTCCGATTGGGTGAGATACGGGACAGCAATCGATTCTTAAAACATAGCTGCTCGTACTACGGGTTGGGCGGCTGCTGTGGATTGGAGCTGGGCGGAGATTGGAGCTGCACGGCGGAGGCCAGCCAGTTTTCGAGGTCGCCGGACTGGCGCATAAGATCGATCTGGGCCTGGGCCGCGTCAAAGCGGGCGTTGAGCAGGGCGAGGAACTTGTCACGCTCGGCGATGCGGAAGTTCTGTTCGTCCTTGGGCGTCATCTGCGGGCCGGAGAGGTTGCCGCTGCCCACTTTGAGCTGGAGGAGAAGGACATCGAGCTGCTGCTGAGCGAGTTGCTGGTCGAGATTGGCGACTTCGGCGCGAGCAGAGAGTTCGGCGGCGGAGTGGCGCGCGCGCATCTGGCCGTCGAAAAACTGGTCCCGGACCATATCGGCTTCGTGCAGGGAGTGAGCTGCGTCGGCGGCGGCTTCACGGGCCTTGGCCTTGTGGAGCTGGTCGAAGACGGGAAGGGTAATCTCAACTCCGACCCCAGCGTTGTTCTGCTGGAAGTGCAGGTAATAATTTTGGTAGTTGTTGAACTCCGCAAAACGGCTGTACTGACCGGCGAAGGCGATCTGCGGACGCCAGAGATAGCGAGCTTCGCCAAAAGCGGTCTCCTGCTTGGCGCGGGCGTTGGCGTAGGCCGACTGGACGGCTGGGCTGGTCGTCAGCGCGGCAGTGGTGAGGTCGGCTGAAGGCGCGTCGAAGGCGGGGACACTACTGCCGGAGGTGCTGAGGCCCTGGGGAGGTAGGCCGATGAGCCGGGCGAGATGGGCCTGGTCATCCATGGTCTCGTCGTGGGCTCGCAGCAGGGAGAGACGGATCTGGGCGGCGGAGAGCTTTGCGGTGGTGAGGCCGATGGGGGTATCCTGGCCGGCATCGAGGCGATCCTGCACGATGCGGACGAGGCGGTCGGCGTAACCCTGCTGCTCGCGGAGGGCGGTCTGGCGCTGGAGGTCGCGGTCGAGCGCCAGATAGGTCACGGCGGTGTCTTCGGCCACACCTTCACGGACATCCTTGAGGGTGTCTGTCGCAGCCTCGATCGCGGCTCTGGCGGCGCGAATGTAGTCGCGCTGCGAGTAGCTGAAGACCAGCGACTGCGAGGTGATATTGAAGAGAGAGGGCTGGCCGAGTGGGAATCCGTAGGAAGGGGGACCTATGCCGGAGCCGCCGACGACATTGGGGATGTAGGCGTCGCGGAGCTGCGCGAGCGCGGCGCGAGCCTTGTCGACGTCGGATTGCGCCATGAGGACCTTGGGATTGCTCTTCAGCGAGAGGCCGACCGCCGTGGTGAAGGAGAGCTGCGCGAAGGCAGGCGGGATCGCACAGGCGAACGCGGAACAGGCGATAAGGCGAATGAGAAGACGGGTCATACGTGCTTGAGGATTCCTTGAGGCCGACTGTAGACCATGGTATCGTCTTTTCTTTCAGGATCCCTGCATCGCTTTACGGGCAGGTGCATAGTTGGATGCGAGGGCTATGGCCGCTTCATATTGACGGTGGGCTTCGGCGGTGTCGCCGTTTTGCGCGAGGAGATTACCGAGTTGCAGATGCACTTTGAAGGCGGGCGCATCGTCTGATTTCGCGGAAGAGGAGAGATAAGAGCGGAGGAGATCTTCGGCAAGTTGCGGCGAGCTGTGCGCAGCGGTAAGAATGCTGGCTGCATCAACCAGGGCGGCATCCTTGCGGTGGTCGGAGGCAATGCCGGCGTGGAGCGCATCGAGCATCTTGGCAGGTTGATCGTGTCGCTCGTAGAAGTGGCCGAGGTCGATCCAGGCTTCAGGCGTGTGGCCCGCGCCGACAGCGTTTTTAAACTCAGCCTCGGCGGTGGCGGTGTCTTTCTTCTTTTCGGCGATCAGGGCGAGCAGACGGTGGGCCTGCGCGGGGAACTGGGGCAGCATCGTTTCCGTGAGATACCGCGCTTTGTCAAGTCCACCGCCGACAATGGGCGGGGCTGCGACGTAGTATTCGCCGAGGTCGCTGATGGCGCGGATATTTTCAGGATCGAGTTGGACGGCGCGCTCGAATCCGGCGCGGACTTTTTTGGCGAGCTTGAGGGCGGCCAGCGGGTTGGTTCGGGAGGCCTTGATGCCGTAGGCGCGGGCCAGCCACATCTGATTGTCGCTGTCGTTTGCATCGTTGGAGACGGCTAGTCCACACTCCTGGATGGCTGCGTCGATCATGTCTTGCGCGTAATAAATTCTGCAGAGCAACTGGTGCGAATGGCTGTCAGCGGGCTGGGCGGCGAGGACTGGGCGTAGGAGAGCGGTCGCTTCATCCACGCGGCCCTGCTGGAGGAGCGCGTTGGCTTGGAGGGGATCGCCGAGCAGTATGCGGGCGCTCAGCAGAAGAACGAAAGTGGACACAAGGAGGGCTCGGATGGCGCAGAACTGGATCATGCTAATCGATGATTTTGACCGGTAGCCCGTTCGAGAGTTCGCGGTTGTTCATGGCGCTGAGGGCGACCGTATCTTTTTCCGTCAATCCGGACAGGATCTCTACCCGAGAGATGTTGAAGACGCCGACCTGAATGGGTGTACGGACGAGTTTGTTGCCGACGACACGATAGACGAAGTCGCCGCCTTCGGTGTGGAGGGCTTCGCGGGGAATACTGAGGACGTTGAAGCGCTGCGATGTCGTCACCTTGACCACCACGTTAGTGTTGGGCAACAGGTCGCCGCGCGCGTCATCGACTGTGATCAGGCACTCGCCGACGTTGCGTGTGCCGTAGGTGATGACGGTCGATGGCGCGCGGCTGATGTGGCCGTGCCAGGTCTGGCTGGGCTTCGCGTCCCATATGATCTTTACGGCCTGTCCGACAGCGAGTTTGCCGATCTCAGGTTCGTCAAAGTAGGCGCGAACTTGAATCCGGTTCAGGTCGGCGAGATCGAGCAGGTTTTCTCCTGCCGGGACATAGTCATAGGTGGACACCGGGATCGAGTAGACCGTACCCGGAATGGGTGCGCGGATGTTGTCGCCCGAGTAGCTGCTCTGTGCGGAGGCGACAGCGGCGCGCGCATCGGCGAGTTGGGCCTGCGCCTTGATGCGGTCCGCAGGGCTGTAACGTTGCGTGGTGCGCGATTGCAGGCTATGCAGAGAGTTGGTCGCGGCTTGCAGACGCTGTTCCGCGGCGGTGACCTCGCTCGCGGAGGCTGCGCCCTGCTGCTGCAACTGCTGGAGCGCGGCGAGATCTTTCGCTGCCTGTTGCTGCTGCAACTGCATTCGGCTGATATCTCCTTTGAGCGTGAGCCGTTCATCCTGTGAGCCGCCCTGATCGATGTCGTGGAGATTGGCCTGAGCTGTGCTAAGCGTGGCATTGGCGGTCGCGAGCCGCGCTACGGCATCCGAGTCGTCCAGCTTTATCAGCAGATCGCCTTTTTTGACCTTCTGGCCAACCTGGACGTACACCTTGGCGACGGTACCGGGGGCAGGAGCATAGGCTTGGTATTGTTCGATGGGCTCCACTTTGCCATTGGTCGAAACGGAGCTCAGCAAATTCTGATGATCGACCGTGGCGGCGCGAACCTCCACCTCATCGCGGGTGGAGGCGCGGACGATCACAAATACCGCGAGGATGGCAGCGAGGAAGATGCCCCACAGCAGTACGGGATTCAGGCGTCTTGTTTCGGTCGTGGGCATCAGGTCGGAATTGTCAGTATACAAGACGCACCATGCACCGGGAACGAAGCAGAAACTTTGCCCGCTGCTGATAGTTATCAATCGACTTCGCGTGAAACTGTCCGCTCGATTGCGACGAGTTCGAGCTCCAGGCCGGGAAACTGTGGATTGTTTTTGGCCTTCAGACGGTATGCTGCGTCGATCAGAGAGCCTTTGACCAGCGCCAGCGTGGAGCACCGCGAGGGCCAGTCAATGGTGCGGCTCCAACCCAAGGCGCTGAAGCGCTGCTGACAACCGGCCTTTTCCAACTGCAGGCAGATGTGTTTCTCCTTGATGAAGCGCACGGGAGCTGTGAGGGTAAGGCCGCGGGTGAGGAAGACCGGCTCACGATGGGCCATGCCGAAGGGCTCGCACCGCGTGAGCCAGTCGAAGAACTCCTGGGTGAGCTCGCACAGGTTCATCTCCGCATCGCAAGGCACTGGCGATGTAAGCAGAGGGCCAGTTAGCATCGCCGTGCCGTAGCCACCCATTCGTTCCCGGAGGAGGGTCACGCGGTCGGAAGGAAGTGAAAAGCCGACAGCGTGAGCGTGGCCCCCGAAACGCGTGAAAAGATCGAGTTTGCCGGTATCCGACTGCCCGTCGTCCTTTAGACGATGTATCGCGGTGAGGGCATCGAGCAGGTGGAATCCCTCGATGGAACGTCCGGAGCCATGGGCCTGCCCTGATTCGTGCGTGAGGACGAGCGCAGGACGTCCGGTGCGGTCGACAACGCGTGAGGCGAGAATGCCGAGAACGCCGCGATGCCAGTCCGGGTCGTCGAGGATGATGCATTGCGCCAGGGCATCGCCGGGCGTTTCGCGCAATGCCTTCAATTGCTGTTCGATTGCCTCCAGAGCGATGGCTTCGGTGGCGCGGCGGTCTTCGTTCAGGCGATTGAGCTTTTCCGCCAGGTTCGTGGCCCGTTCGAGATCTCGGGTGAGGAAGAGTTCGACGACGTCGCTCGCGATATCCATGCGGCCGGCTGCGTTGATGCGCGGCGCGAGACGAAAGCCTATCTCGGTCGCCGTGGGAGCCCGATTCGCCGGGATCTGCGCGATCTGCATCAGCGCGCGCAGTCCGGGCTGAACGGGGTTGCGCAGCTCCCGCAGGCCCAGCGAGGCGATGACGCGGTTCTCTCCCTCAAGCGGCACCGAATCAGCGATGGTGGCGATGGCGACAAGCTTCAGCAGGGAAGGAATCATGCTGTTGTTCAACCGGTCACGTTGCTCGTCGGTTTCGGCTGTGGCAGCCAAGAGCGCATGCGCCAGTTTGAAGGCAACGCCAGCTCCGCACAGCGACTTGAACGGATACGGGCAGTCTGTCTGGGCCGGGTTGAGGACCGCGACTGCTTCTGGAACGCCGACCGCGCCGTCGGGCAGGTGGTGATCGGTGACGATGAGATCCATGCCGAGCACACGGGCCTCTTCGGCTGCGCCAAAGGCGCGGATGCCAGTGTCCACGCTGATGACAAGGCGCACTCCGGACGCGGCTGCCTGCCCGAGAATCCCCGTCTGCATGCCGTAGCCTTCTCGGATGCGGTGCGGCACATGGTAGGTGACTAGCGCAGGCTTTTCTTTGGTGGCGATTCGCTCGATTGCTGTCTTCAGCAGGACGGTTGCGGTAGTTCCGTCTACGTCGTAGTCGCCATAGATGAGGATGGGCTCGCCGGACTGCACCGCGCGTTGGATGCGGGCGACGGCGAGGTCCATGCCGAGCATGAGCATGGGGTCGATGAGGTTGTCGATCGTCGGATGAAAGAAGCTGTATGCGGCAGCAGAATCGGCGATACCTCGTGAGACCAGTAGCGTGGCGATGGCCGTGGGGCAACCGGTCTGCTGGGCAACGCGCTGCACGGCGCCGGTATCAACTGCTGCCGGTACGAGCCATGATTGCTGCGATTGCGGCCCACGGTAGGCGAAGGACATTGCTGGCGTCTTCTTTTTGTGATCTCGTTTACTCGTCGTCGCGGTCTTCGACGACGATTCCCCCAAGGTCGGTCACGGTTTCCATGAGGTTCTGGAAGCTGTCGTACCAGTCTGTCGCGACCTCGAAGATGAACATGACACCCTGGTGCGCGAATCCCAATTGAAGGTAGCCGACTTTGCCGACGTGGTTGACGAGGTACTCGGCGTCTTCGATCTCTTCGGCGGAGTCGTCGGGGAAGGTCTGGTCGCGAAGCTGGTCGAGCAGGATGGCGACGTCGGCCTTCTCGAGGACCACTTCGCTCATGGTGATGAAAGGCGCTCCGGCGGCCTTGGCGTGTTCGACGAAGTCCTTCCAGCCGTCGGCGTTTTCTTCTTCAAAGATTACGGTTGGAACGTCTTCGGTGACATAGGCGTTGAGCCGGCGCATGCCGTGGCCGGCGATGAACGCCACCATGTCGTCTTTCAGCGAGATAAGATTGTCAGGTTGCATGAATGGTCTATTGTCTCAGAAACACCTGTGCGTCGCATACCGACCGAAACACATACAGAGGGAGTTACTGCGTGGCGAAGTTCAAGCATCACGTCTTCATCTGCACCAACGAACGCGACAAGAGCGCATCGCGTCCAAGCTGCGCCAGCCAAGGCAGCGGAAAGCTGAAGGGCGCGTTCAAGGACGCCATCAAGGACGCCGGGCTGAAGGGGCAGATCCGCGCCAATGAACTGGGCTGTCTCGATCAGTGCGAACACGGACCGGTCGTAGTGGTCTATCCCGACGCCGTCTGGTACGGCTTTGTGCATGCCAGGGACGTGGGCGAAATCGTTCAGGAGCACCTGCTGCACGGCCGTCCGGTGGAGCGCCTGCGGCTGGCCGATACCTGCCTGAACACCGAGCGTTGCCCGCATAAACCTGCGCCGAAGCAGAAGTGATTCAGGCGAAACGCAGGCAAACATTGACATGATATATTCGAAGGAAAGTCAATGATTTTTTCTAAAGATTACGTCGGCTATCTGGCCCGCCAGACTATTAAACATCTCGTCGCCGAGAAGATGATTCATACCGACAAGCCTGCTCTGGTGAATGAGCGCGTTGCGGCTGGAATGGTCGAGGAGCTGTCGCTCGAAGACCGCATCAACGACGAGGTCCGCGTCATTCTGGAGGCGTTTCAGGATGACATGCGCAAGACCGGCGCGAGCTACCCCGAGATGTTCAAAAAGGTGAAGATGGAGCTGGCGCGCAAGTACAAGGCGGTGCTGTGAGGATCTCCCGCGACAAGCTCAACAAGCTCGCCCACACGGTAGCGGACACCCTGGCCGAGATCCCGGAAGTCGACTTTCTGGAGGACCGAAATACGATTCGGCAGGAGGCCCGCAAGGCTCTCGAAAAGCTGCTGATGGAAGAGACGAAGATCGATGCAGCGGCGCGGCAGAAGATTGCCTCGCAGCGGAAGATCATCGTCGAAGGCTCGCAGGAGTGGGACATCCTGTACCGGAAATACTACAACGATGAAGTCAAGAAGCTTGGGTTGTAAAGGCCTCTTCGCGGTGTCTCGCATACTACCCCCCCATCCCCCCTAAAATTGCGCAAAGTCTTCGAACTATTACAGTTAGGTTCGGACTTCCCGGCTGCCGTGGAGGCGTTCTGTGGGGGCGCTGGCGTATAGCCCTTGGTTGCAGGAAGCTGATTTGTCAAGCTGGCCGGGACGTTGCTGCGGGAATTCTGAGATATTGCCATCTGATTGCTGCGGCTGGCGTGAGTCCGGTGGAGTTGCTTGTGTGAAGAGGTTGAAGCGGCTATACTTCAACGAGCGGCCTGGAGAGGGTCTCCTTCTGAGCCGACCGTGATTTGGCGTTATGGTGTAACTGGTTAACACGCCGCCCTCTCAAGGCGGAGAGTCCGGGTTCGAGCCCCGGTAACGCTACCAAATCTTCTTCCGTTTTTCTACGAAGCAGACGGCAGTTGAAGTAGCGGGATGTTGTGGTGTTTGGCGCCATGGTGTAACTGGTTAACACGCGGCCCTTTCAAGGCTGAGAGTCCGGGTTCGAGCCCCGGTGGCGCTACCAAACTATAAAAACTTAGAGGCAACATTGGTCGTCAAGAACGTAGTTTGTGTTCTTTCAGAGATTCAGGTCATGTCTTATGAAGTATCGAGCGTTGAGATCGATTACCTCTGCTGGTCTAATTTTGAATGGAGCGCAGTAGATATTCTTGAGCAATGCTGATCATCCAAATAGGCTGGGCCAACCTGTGAGTCGTACGCGTCTAGATGCTCTTTTGCTTTAGCTATGTTTCCTAATCCTAAATAGGCCAAACTGCAAAAAAGTCTCGGCGAGAGCCAACCCGGTTCTGATTGCAGCAATCCCTCACATTTGACCACTAATTGATTTATTAATCTTTGGTTATAGAGGCTCATCATTTCATCGAAGTCGGAAGAGTTTCCACCTCCATTTACATTGATGTCGCTGTTTAGATCAGGGCCAATTGACTGCCATCTCCCTGAGCAATCGTATGTCATCACTGGAAGGTTCGGATTGGTCCTTTTCAATATTTCATTTAGTTTGGTGATCACCTCTGAGGTATCGTTCGCTGCCAATAGCTTATTCAGCAAAGCTATTATTTGATCGCCCTGTTGTCTTCCAACTCCGCATGAGAATTTGAAGTTGTTATTGCTGCCTGTGACAGCAGGGCTGCATTCCCCTTTAGTGGTAGCGCTACCGGTTACGTTAGCGGGTTTTTGTGCAAGGCATGGAAAGGTAAGCAGCGTCAGTATCAGCAGTATGCTCCTCATCGTCTGCCCTTTCTTGGTGTGATCGGTTTGCTTGTCGTAGATGGAGATGCGTAGTAGGTGAATGAATTGCCATTGCCCGTGACTGCTGGACTATTGGGTCCACTGCTCTGGGCAGGTCCATTTTGGACTGGTGCTTGTACGACCGGAGTTGTTGGATCGGCGGGAGCAGTCTGATGAGGTATGTCTGATTTGATTTTGTGTACCGTGTGGCCAACGAAGTAAGCCATCGCCAGCAAACACACTCCTAACGCGGTGCGTTGTTGCCAATCGAGCTTCAGCGTGTTGAACACTACCACTCCAGTCATCAGAGTTGCCAAGACAGCAAGCACAAATCTTTCAAGAAAAACAGACATACGATCTCCGGATTTGCTTTTTGTTCGCTTATGATCACACTCTATATATATCGGTGGTGTTATGGAAGAGGTCATCGCTCGGAAATACGAACAATATTGGTAGCCAATAGTTGGATGATTTCTAGCCAAAGCTGAAGAGGCGGCGATCAAGAGTGGCATCGAGTTCTTATTTCCCTAGCGGCTATACTGAAGCTGTGAGCAAGACCTTCTACATCGAAACCTTCGGCTGCCAGATGAACGCCCATGACTCGGAAAAGGTCATTGGCACACTTGTGCAGCAGGGGTATGCCCGCGTCCAGGACGAAGCCGACGCCGGGCTGATTCTTTACAACACCTGTTCGATTCGCGACAAGGCCGAGCAGAAGGTCTTCCATCGGCTCAATGAATACAAGCGGTTGCAGGGCGAGGGCAAGAGGTTTGCCGTGCTCGGCTGCGTGGCCCAGCAGGAGGGCGAGCGCATCTTCGAGAAGGCGCCGTACGTGTCGATGGTGGCGGGCTCGGCGAGCTATCGGAACCTGCCGGAGATGCTGGCGCGGCTGGAAGCGGGGGAGCAGCGCATTACCGGCCTCGACGACCGCCAGACCGACCTGACCTTCGAGACCGAGTTTGCGGCGCGGTCGAATCCGCATCGCGGGTACATCACCATCATCGAAGGCTGCGACAAGTTCTGCGCGTATTGCGTCGTTCCGTACACGCGGGGCAAGGAGCGCAGCCGCACTTCGGCCTCGGTGCTGGTGGAGGCGCGCAAGATGGTCGATCTTGGCTATACCGAGACCCAGTTTCTGGGCCAGAACGTGAACTCGTGGCGCGATCCTTCGGGCAAGCTTTCGTTTGCGGAACTGCTGGTGGCGGTGGGCGAGCTGCCGGGCATGCGGCGGGTGCGGTTCACGACCTCGCATCCGCGAGATTTCACGCGAGACATCGTGCAGGCGATCGATGCGACGCCGACGTTGTGCGACCACATCCATCTGCCGGTGCAGTCGGGTTCGACCGCCGTGCTGAAGGCGATGTCGCGCGAGTACACCCGCGAGTGGTATCTGGAGCGGATGAGCTGGATCAAAGCCGCAACCCGGGATATCAGCATCTCAAGCGACATGATCGTGGGCTTTCCTGGCGAGACCGATGCCGATTTTGAAGAGACCATCACGCTGGTAGGTGAGGTGAAGTACGATGCGGTCTTCGCGTTCAAGTTCTCACCCCGGCCAAACACGCCTGCTGTCACCATGCCGGACAGTATTCCTGACGAGGTGAAGACCGAGCGGCTGCGGATCCTGATGGACCGTCAGCGCGAGATTCAGCGTGAACACTACGGGCGGCACCTCGGCCAAATCCAGGAGGTTATGGTGGAGAGCTACAATTCCGCGCGCGGCCAGGTGATTGGGCGCAGCTCGCAGAATAAGACCGTGAACTTCACCACTGCGCAGATCGAGCAGGCGCAGCCGCCGCTGGGGAGCTATCTGCCGGTGCGGATTACGCAGACGCTGCCGAACTGCCTGGTCGGGGAAGCCATCGCTTCGCCGGACGTCGTTCCATTCCTGGCGGCGTCGCGCGCGCCGGATTTTGTGGTGCTCAACGGATGACCCTATGACCAGCGCCAATGCTCAATCCGTGACGCACGCCGCCGAGGAAGTGGAGATGCAGATTCGCGGCCTAATGATGGACCCGGTGACGAACATGCCCATCGTCGTGTTGAAGGATGTGGGAAGCGATCAGGTGCTTCCGATCTGGGTGGGGATCTTCGAGGCGAACGCGATTGCGCTGGAGCTTGAGAAGGCTGCGACGCCGCGTCCGATGACCCATGACCTGCTGCAGAATATGGCGCGTGGGCTGAACGCAGAGGTCCGCAAGGTGGTGGTCTCGGAGCTTCGTGATGATACGTTCTACGCGGTCATCTGGCTCGATCACGCCGGCGAGACGGTGACCATGGACGCGCGCCCCTCCGATGCGATTGCGCTCGCGCTGCGCTGGGACTGCCCCATCTACGTCAATCGCGAGGTGCTGGAAAATTCGAGGCAAGCCGTCGGCACACAGAGCGCGAACGCCGACGAGATGCGGAAGTGGCTGGAGAATCTGGGCGATGATGATATGGGCCGTTATAAAATGTAATGAATCAGGTTACTCATTTGGATCGGGCGGCGCGCCGGTCAGCGTGTGCAGCAGGCGATCCCAACTTTCTCCGTAGTGGTCCCAGCCGCCGAGATGCTTCACCCGCAGCAACGCTGCCTCGCTCAGTCTTCGCTGCAATGCGGGGTCGTCGGCGATCTGCTGCATTCTCTCCGCCAGCGCATCTACATCGCGGTCAGCTACGATGAAGCCCTCCTTGCCGTCGGCGAACAGGTCCTCGGCACCGGTGGCAGTGGTCGCGAGCACAGGACAGCCACAAGCCATGGCCTGCCCCTGCACTAGCGCAAGCCCCTCTTCGATGCTGGGCAGCACCAGCAGATGGCTCGCGCTCATTTTCCTGGCAAGCTCGGACTGAGGAACCGGTCCCGTGAAGACTACATGCTCCGTAGGAAGCGCAGGCAGCAGACCTCGCACGTTGTCCTGAACTCCGCCAACGATGGTTAGCCGCTTCCTCGGATGCTTTAGCCGCGAGAAAGCCTGCAGCAGATAGGGGATTCCTTTGCGCAGGCTGACTTGTCCGGCGAAGAGGACCTCGAAGAAATCCTGCGGCGGTTCCTCCATGCGCGTGAACTGGTCGAGGCGGACACCATAGGGGATGACGTGAACCTTTTCCGGCGCCAGGCCCATTTGCACGAACGAACGCTTAGCCGCAGTGGAAGGTACGGTGATCGCATCCGCCGCCGCGTAGATCTTCTCTTCGCGGAGGACGATGTGCGGCTTTTCGAACGGCAGAGGCACGTTCCAGCGGCGATATTCCTCTGCGACGGTCTTCTCCTGAAAGCGCTGGTGCGTCGAACCTCGATCGCAAAGGAACTTGCCGCCGCTGGCCTGCACCTTGCGGCCTGTCAAGAGTCCTGCGCCGGAGATCGCGATGAAGGCGTCGCATGGCGAGATCACGCTCGCGGTCCAGCGGTCGAAGGTGAGGGCATTCCACGCGTTCAGCTTCGACGAGACTGCCGCAGGATAGAAGCGAGTGCGAGCCAGCAGATAGTCCGTGGTGTGCAGCAGCGGAAAGCAACCGACCAGAGAGTGGGGAAGCCCCTCGCGTTTCAACCGCGCCCATGGCCAGGTCGAATAGATCTTTTGGAGATGACCTCGCCGGCGAAGCTGATGCGCCAGCTCGAAGTGATGGAAGACTCCAAAGACCGCCTGGGTAACTTTCATGGGGAAGGGGTTCACTGACTGAGGCCATGCTAGCAGATAAGCTGCCGCGAATCGCCGCCAGACGCACTCAGTACAATCGAGAGTGCGTACCTTGATCGGGAGAGGCTGAAGAGAATGCTGGCTGGTTCGCTGGTTGCTCTTGAACGAATGTTCCGAAAAAAAACGGCAATTGTCGACCCTGCGACGGTAAGCGAGGTTCTCGTCCTGGAGTATATGGTTCCTCTCGGATGTTGCGTACACCTGACGCCGTTGTTCGCTGCGTTGAAGCGATGCCGGCCTGACATCAATATCAGCGTTGCGACACGCGGATGGGGCTCTCAGGTACTGCGTCACTCTCCCCATATCGACCGCATGATCGACACGCCCGACCCGCTCACGAATCTTTATGGAGCGGTTCGATCGTTGCGAAGGGGTCTGTCGAGGCTTAGCATGAATCCCGATTGCGTATTGACCGGGGCATCCGACCAGCGGACACGGATCACCCTACTGGGCGCCCTCAGCGCAAATGGCTGGCGAGGCGGCTACACGTTGAAACCCGCTCTCTACCACCGATCGCTGACGTACGATCGAGGCATCAGCCTCATCGCAAACAATCTGCGTCTTGCTGGGCTGCTAGGCTGCGAAACGGGGCCGGCCGAACCGCACGTTTTCTTTTCACCACGAAACGCAGAGACCGCACGATCGCTGCTGCAGGAGGGCAATCCTGGCGCTCAACCCACCGTCGTCATGGTGACCCAGAACAGCGGCGGGCAAAGAACGGGTTGGCATGCCGATCGTTTTGTGGAGGTGATCCGACATGCGTCGGAGTTGGAATGCGCGGTCGTCTACGTCGGGACCTCAAGTGACGGGCCGGCGATCGAGGCAATCCGGCATGCTGCCGGAGGCATTGGGACATCGCTTGCCGGGAGAACCAGCGTCACAGAACTTGCAGCGCTGCTTGCGCTCAGCGATGCAATGGTAACGCTCGACACCGGGACCATGCATGTAGGCCGCGCGGTCGGAACCCCGATGGTCGTGTTGGGACCGTCTTGGCAGAAGCCGGTTGAATGGCTGCCGCTCACAGTGCCGAGCGCAAGGATCGTCCGGGGAGCCGACCGCGAGACCATACCGGAGAAGTACCAGCTGGATGAGATCTCCGCACACGCTGTCATTTCAGCGTTCGAGGATCTTCTTCATACGTATCCCCCGAGCGCAGAAGCTCGAGAAAGGCGACTGCAGCAAAGCGTGTCCCGGGTGGATCATCTGACTTCCACCGTTTAGGCCTTATCGCTGCGCGAGTGCGTCGAGGTGAGTGAAGAACTCCGGGAAGCTGATCGCCGCAGCCTCGGCTCCGTGGATCTCCGTGTCGCCGGTTGCTCGCAATGCCGCGATGGAGAAGGCCATGGCGATGCGGTGATCGGCGCCGGAGTCTATCTGCGCCCCATGCAACTGCTGCCTGCCTGGGATCTCCAGTCCGTCTTCGTGCTCGGTAAGTTCGGCTCCCATGGCGCGAAGATTGTTTGCGACCAGCGCGATGCGGTCGGATTCCTTCACCCGCAGTTCTTTCGCATCGCGGATCGTAATGCCATCGTTGGTGTAAGGCGCGATGGCGGCGAGTACAGGCAACTCATCGATGATCTGCGCGGAGAGCGCTCCGCCGATATGCATACCTCGAAGTCCACCAGGTACGACATTGACCTGGATCGTGCCGATCAGCTCTCCGTGGTGCTCTTCGACATTGAGGACCTTGATCTTGCCACCGAGAGCCGTGATGACGTCGAGCAGCGAGGCCCGAGTGGGGTTCATGCCGATCGAATCGAGAACGAGATTGGAGTCGGGAAAGAGGAGGGCAGCACACAGGAAAAAGGCGGCAGAGGAAAGATCGCCCGGCACGGTGGCGTCGATGGCCTGCAACTTCTGTCCACCGGGAATACTCAGCTTCTCGCCAACTCGGTTGAGCGTGGCACCGAAGGCGCTAAGGGCGTGCTCCGAGTGATCGCGGGTGCGGACAGATTCGGTAAGGCTGGTGGTGCCGTTTGCCTGCAGACCCGCGAAGAGCACCGCGGTCTTCACCTGCGCTGATGGAATGGGAGTGTCAAAATCGATCGCGTTCAGCGGTCCGCCGTGAATCGTGATCGGCGCGTGGCCGTCTTTATCTCCCGGGGCTCGCGTTAGATCGATTCTCGCGCCCATCTGGCCAAGCGGCCGGCGAATGCGCTCCATCGGACGCAGTGTCAGCGAGTGGTCGCCGATCAGCGTGAAGGTGTGCGGGTGCGGCGCAATCAGTCCGGCGAGCATGCGCATAGTCGAGCCGGAGTTGCCGCAATCCAGCGGTGCGGAGGGTTCGAGAAACGAGCCAGAGACGCCGGTGATTTCGATGGTCTTGTCTTCCTTAGTCACTACCGTTGCGCCAAGCGCCTCCATGCAGCCAAGTGAGGAGTGAGGATCCGCGCCAGTCGAAAAGTTCGAGAGCCGCGTCGTGCCTTCCGCGATGCCGGCGAGCATGGCATAGCGGTGAGAGATGGACTTGTCGCCGGGAAGCGTCAGCGATCCTTGGAGGTTTCGCGCCGGGCGAACAATCTGGGTAGTCGAAGTAGAAGACATTCCTACAGCTTAAATGTTTTCAGGCAGGAATTGCGGGAAACCATTGAAGAACGGTGAACTAACCATATGTTCGACATGCTAGCGATTTGTGAATAAGCCTACACAGTACCCTGACTTGCTTGGCTGTAACGTAAGCAGTTAAGAGATCGCGCTGCATTCCATTAAGGACGCTTTCAAACCAGCCGCAGCTTTGTTGGGCGGCAACAGCGACTTTGGCGCGAACTATGCGTCCAATCAGATTGCGGGGCGGATTTAAGCCGGTCGCGCTTCCCATGTGGCAGAACCACGAAAAGGCGGACAGATGACTCCTCAGGAACAGGATATGATTGGCGGCCTTATCGACCGCGTGCAGAAGACCCAGCTTGCCGAAAAAGACATAGACGCCGAGCAGATGCTGCAGCAGGGGCTGGGCCGCAATCCGGATGCGATTTACATTCTGGCGCAGACAGTGCTCGTGCAGAAGTACGCGCTTGACCAGGCGCAGGCGCAGTTGAGTCAGGCGAAGGCGCAGATTGACCAGATGCAGCAGCACCCTGAACCGAAGCATGCGACCAGTTTTCTGGGGAGTTTGCTGGGACGGAACGATGCGCCTCCTCCGCCTGCTCCCCCACAGTTGCCCCCGCAGCAGATGTACCCCTCACAGCAGGGGTTTCCGTCCTATGCGCCGGTGCCGGTATATAGCGGCGCTCCGCAGTATGGTGTACCGATCGGCATGGGCGGAGGCGGGTTTCTTCAGGGCGCGCTGCAGACCGCTGCCGGCGTGGCTGCGGGCGCGCTGGCGTTCCAGGGTGTGGAATCGCTGATGCATGGATTCGGTCACGCTGCCGGATACGGTCAGGAGTTTGGTGGTATCGGTGGAGTAGCGGGGGAATACCAACATCCCGAAGATGTGGTCAATAACTACTACGGTGACAATGACAGAGGAGACGGTGGAGGGCGCGATGTCTCCGCCGACGAGCGTTCGCTGGGCGCGCAGGAAGATCGCGATTTCGGCCGCAATGATAATGCGGACACGAAGAACGACCGCGACTCGCTCTACGACTCTGGGGATAACTCCGCCTCGATCGATGACGCAAGTCTCGACTCAGATACGAGCTCTGACGATTCTTCGTTCGATGATAGTGGCAGCGACTTTGGCGATGATGGTTCCGGTGGTGGAGACGACAGCAGCTTCGCCTGACGCGGCAGGTATTCGCGCTGCGGGGACGACTTTCGACGACCTCGTCCGGTATTTCGCCATCTCTTCTTGTCCTCTAATGGATTTAGTTCGTGCTGTGACCGATGTCTGGTACGCTTCAATGATCAAAGATCTCCATGCCGTAGAGTTGTCAAGGTGACCGACGAAGATGCTGAATGAAAACAGGCTATTTCCCGTGGAGAGTGCAGCGCGTTCCATTGCTGCGGAACTGTACGAAACTGTACGCGCCCTGCCGATCCTCTCCCCGCACGGTCACACCAATCCCCGCTGGTTCGCCCGCAACGAGGTTTTTTCTAACCCCGCGGCGCTGCTCATTCAGCCCGATCACTACATCTTTCGGATGCTCTATTCCCATGGCGTGCCCCTTGAATCGCTTGGCATAGAACCGGTGTATGGATTTGAAGGAGGCGTAGGAGCCGACCCGCGCGAGGTCTGGCGCATCTTCGCGAAGCATTACTTTCTCTTTCGCGGCACGCCTACGCGCCTCTGGCTCGACTACATCCTGGAAAATCAGTTTGGCCTGAAAAAGCGGCTTAGCGCACAGAATGCGGACGAGTGCTACGACATCATCGACGAGAAGCTCAAGACGCCCGCGTTCCGGCCCCGTGCCCTGTTCGAAGCGTTCAACATCGAGGTGCTATCGACCACCGACTCGCCTCTCGACACTCTAGAGTTTCACAAGGAGATTCAGCAGTCCGGCTGGAAGGGAAGAGTCATCCCTACCTTCCGTCCCGATGCTGTGATCGACGCCGATTACGCCGGTTTCGTTGCAAATATTGAAAAGCTAGGAGAGATTACCGGAGAGGACATCGGCAGCTACCGGGGCTATCTCAACGCACTTCGCAACCGTCGCGCCTTCTTCAAGTCCATGGGCGCCACTGCTACCGACCACGGCCACCTCACCGCGGCGACCGCCGACCTCGACCCTGACACGGCGGCTTCCCTCTATGGCCGCATTCTCTCCGGCCGCTCAGTCTCAGAGGAGCAGGAGATCTTCCGAGCCCAGATGCTCACCGAGATGGCCGGCATGAGCGTCGAAGACGGCCTCACCATGCAGCTTCATCCCGGCTCCGTGCGCAACCACAACCGCCTTGTTTACGAGAGGTTCGGACGCGACATGGGAGCCGATATCCCGTCGTCCACCGAGTACGTTCGCGCCCTGCGTCCTCTGCTCAACCGGTACGGCAACGACCCCCGCCTCACCTTCATTCTCTTCACTCTTGACGAGACCAGCTATACCCGCGAACTCGCGCCGTTGGCCGGACACTATCCTGCGCTGAAGCTAGGGCCGCCCTGGTGGTTCCAGGATTCGCCCGAAGGCATGATGCGCTTCCGGGAGCAGGCCACCGAAACCGCCGGCTTTTATAACACGGTAGGCTTCAACGACGACACCCGCGCTTTCCTCTCCATCCCGGCACGTCACGACGTGGCCCGCCGGATCGACTGTGCCTTTCTTGCGCGCCTCGTCGTCGAACACCGCCTCGACAAGGACGAAGCCCTCGAAATCATCCAAGACCTTACCGTGAATCTTGTTCGCAAGGCCTACAAGCTATAGGCCACGCCCAATCCCGATTCCGTTCAGGTATGCTGGAGGCCCGCGATGACCCTATCTCCCGCCGCGTTCGTGGTACGCAAGCACATCCAGGTGCGAGGAGTCGTGCAGGGGGTGGGGTTTCGCCCTTTCGTTTATAACCTAGCCCAGTCTTGCAGGTTAACGGGCCATGTATTCAATTCGTCGTCGGGCTTGACGATTGAAATCGAAGGCGCGGAACAAGATGCCAATGAATTTCTCCATACATTGCGAGTTGGCCCTCCGGGACTAGCAGAGATCACCGGCATCACGATCTCCGAAGTCGAAGCTCGCAGGGATACCGCGTTTGAAATTCTGCCGAGCCGGGAGGAGACCGGTGGGTTCGGTTTTGTTTCAGCCGATGTCGGCACATGCGATGCGTGCTGGTCCGATTTCGGCGACATGTTGAACCGGCGCTACGGATATCCTTTTACAAACTGCACGCACTGCGGTCCGCGCTACACCATCATCCACGAGGTCCCTTATGATCGCGCGACGACGACGATGTCCACCTTCACCATGTGCGGTGCTTGTAAGGCGGAGTATGACGACCCTGGCGATCGTCGTTTTCATGCTCAGCCGAATGCCTGCAACGTATGCGGACCATCTTTGGAGTTGGTGCCACGCGGACAGCGCCTGAGCGATTTATCGTTTTCACATCAAGACTCGCTGGCAGTTATTCGGAAGGTCCGAATGCTGTTGAATGAGGGAAATATAGTTGCGGTAAAGGGCCTCGGCGGCTTCCTGCTGGCATGCGATGCCACCAGGGATGCTGCCGTCGCGGAGTTGCGAAGGCGTAAGCGTCGCCCGGACAAACCGTTTGCCCTTATGACGCGCGATGTCGCCGCAGCCAGGATGCTGTGCGCGATACCGGCAGACGACGAAATCGCGTTACGACATCCGCGGAGGCCGATTGTGATTCTGCCCCGTCTCGGTGAGACGAGACTTTCTCGCGAAGTCGCGCCAGGAAACAACACACTCGGCATTATGCTTCCCTACACGCCATTGCACTATCTGCTGTTCAGCGATTCTCCAGAGATGGATTCGGAATTTTCGGCACTGGTGATGACGAGCGGTAATCTCAGCGAAGAGCCTATCGTTACCTCGAATGGAGAGGCGCTCCGTCAGTTGGATGGAGTTGCAGATTGGTTCCTTCTGCACAATCGCGACATCGCGACGCGTGTTGACGACTCGGTGGTACGCACGTTCGAGGGCCGGGAACGCGTGCTGCGCCGATCGCGCGGATTTGTGCCCCAGACAGTCGATCTGGGGATTGAGATGGAGGAGGTTCTGGCCTTCGGTGGCGAGTTGAAGAACACTTTTTGCCTGACGAAAAGCCGTTACGCGGTTCTAAGTCAGCATATTGGAGACCTGGAAAACTACGAGACCATGCAATTCTTTGAAGAGACGCTCGACAGGATGAAGCATCTGTTCAGGGTTGCACCTCGCGTGGCGGCGCACGATCTGCACCCCGGGTATCGAAGCACCCAGATGGCGTTAGTGTGTGGGATCGAACGGAAGATTGGAGTGCAGCACCATCATGCACACATCGCAAGTTGCATGGCGGAGAATCATCTGCGCGGCAGCGTCATTGGAGTTGCCTTGGATGGCACCGGCTTTGGAACGGATGGCAAGATCTGGGGTGGTGAATTTCTTACCGCAGATTTCGCTGGATTTACGCGGGGAGCGCATCTTCGCTATGTGCCACTTCCAGGCGGAGATGCGGCTGTTCGGCAGCCTTGGAGAATGGCGCTAAGCTATCTGCGCGACGCCTTCGGTCGCCAGATTCCTGATCAGCTGATGCACCTGTTGGGAGCGAAAGAAAAACAGATTGAACTCGTGGATGCGATGATGGGGCGGCGTATTCAGACGGTGGAGACCTCCTCATGCGGGCGGCTATTCGATGCAGTGGCTGCATTGTTGGGGATAGCTTCCGAGGTGACGTTTGAGGGACAGGCGGCAATCGCTTTGGAGACAGTTGCCGCAACGGAATTCGAGAGCCGCTATCCTTTTGAGATTGAGCAGACTGAGCCAATGATTGTCGATTTTAGGCCGATGATTCAAGCGATTGCGAAGGACATCTCGTCTGGCCGGCGGCTTGGAGAGATTTCAGCACGCTTTCACAACACCTTGAGTGAGTCCATCGTAGAAGTGTGTTGCCGCATCCGAAAGTGCGAGATGTTGGAAAGGGTGTGCCTGAGCGGAGGGACATTTCAAAACCAATTCCTCCTCAAGAGAACGGCGGTAGAGTTGCGTCGTCGTGGGTTTGGAGTATTCTTGCATGCGATGGTGCCTGCGAACGATGGCGGGATCTCGTTGGGACAAGCAGTGGTCGCCAATGAGTTGATGCGTCGAGGAGACTGATATGTGTTTGGCGATACCCGGGAAAGTGCTGAATGCTTACGACCAACGCGGTCTGCGCATGGCAAAGGTTCAGTTCGGCGGCATTGTGCGCGAGGCTTGCCTGGAGTATGTTCCCGAGACACAGATTGGCGAGTACGTCCTGGTGCATGTGGGGTTTGCGATCAGCCGGATCGATGAGGCGGAGGCGGAGCGCACGTACCAGGCGCTCAGGGATCTGGATCAACTGACCGAACTGGAGTCGCCGGTGGTCGAGGAGATTGAACCTGGAGGAGGGCGGCAATGAAATATCTCGACGAGTATCGCGATGGCAACGTCGCAAGAAAACTTGTGGAGGAGATGCGCCGTGTGCAGACGCAGCCTTGGGTTTTGATGGAGGTTTGCGGAGGACAGACGCACTCGATCGTGAAAAATGGGATTGATCATCTGCTGCCGGAGGGAGTGGAACTGGTGCACGGACCGGGTTGCCCGGTTTGCGTGACGCCGCTGGAGATGATCGACAAGGCGCACGCCATCGCACGGTGCAAGGATGTGATCTTTTGTTCTTTCGGCGATATGCTGCGCGTTCCCGGATCGGATGGTGACCTGTTCACGATCAAGTCTGAGGGGGGAGATGTCCGTATCGTCTATTCCCCTCTCGATTGCATCAAGATTGCGCGGGCGAACCCGGCAAAGCAGGTCGTTTTTTTTGCGATTGGTTTTGAAACGACAGCTCCGGCCAATGCGATGCTGGCGTGGAGAGCGCGCGAGGAGCAGGTAAACAATCTTTCGCTTCTGGTATCGCACGTGCTGGTTCCTCCCGCACTGGAGGCGATCCTGCAGTCGCCGGAGAATCGTGTGCAAGGCTTTTTGGGGCCTGGACATGTCTGCGCCGTGATGGGCTACAGCGAATATGACCCTATCAGCGCCCGCTTCGCCGTACCGATCGTCGTCACAGGGTTTGAGCCGATTGACATCTTGCATGGAACATTGATGACGATTCAACAGTTGGAAGAAGGGCGCTCAGTTGTCGAGAACCAGTATTCGCGAGTCCTCGACCGTGTGGGTAATTTGCCTGCGCAGAAGCTGATTCGGAATGTCTTCGAAGTGAGCGATCGAAAGTGGCGTGGTATCGGTATGATTCCGATGAGCGGCTACCGGCTTCGCGACGAATTCGCACGGCACGACGCGGAAAAGCTGTTCGATGTCGCGGAGATTGCCACACTTGAGCCGGAGATATGTATCAGCGGCGAGATCTTGCGTGGTATCAAGAAGCCACATGACTGCCCAGCGTTCGGCACGCTGTGTTCGCCACAACATCCACTGGGGGCGACGATGGTCTCTGCGGAAGGCGCCTGCGCTGCGTACTACGCCTACGGTAGGCATTTGAAACCTCAGGGAGCGGATGCTCTCCACCAGATCAATCCAGCAACAGCGGCGCGTCCGTCCGGCAGCGAATGGGTTGCCGGGGAAAGCGCACAGGCGAATGGCCATGTCTGAGAATGTCGCAGCCGATGAGGAAAAAACAAGCGAGGAGGTAGCCGCGTCTCCGCTGTTTGGATCGTGCCCTCTCCCTATCTTCGACCATAAGCAGATCGTTCTTGGACATGGAAGCGGCGGTAAACTTACAGCCGACCTCATTGACAAGATCTTCCTGCCCTCATTCAAGAACCCTATTCTGGATAAGCTCGACGATCAGGCGGTAGTTACGATCGACGGCACCCGATTGGCTTTCACCACAGATTCGTTTGTCGTCTCACCGATCTTTTTTCCTGGTGGAGATATTGGCCGGCTTGCGGTTCACGGAACAGTGAATGACCTCGCGATGAGTGGCGCTCGCCCTCTGTATCTATCGGCTGCATTCATTCTCGAAGAAGGTTTGTCCGTCGATGATCTGCGGCGTGTCGTGAAGTCGATGCGGGCTGCCGCGAGCGAGGCCGGCGTTCAGTTCGTTACCGGGGATACCAAGGTAGTGAACCGCGGCAAGGGAGATCAGATCTTCATCACCACGACCGGTCTTGGGGTCATCGAAGATGGCGTGAGCATCTCGATCACTCAGGGCCGGCCTGGCGACAAGATCATTCTGAGCGGGTACATCGGCGATCATGGTATGGCAATCATGTCGCAGCGTGAAAACCTCGAATTTGAAGGTGCGATTGAGAGCGATTGCGCTTCACTCAATGGGCTGGTTGCCAGGATGTTGGCTACTCCGTCCAGCGGGGGCGAAAAGAACTTCGTGCACTGCCTGCGGGACCCAACAAGAGGCGGCGTCGCTACGACGTTGAATGAGATCGCAAAGGGCGCCGGCGTGGGAATGACATTGCGGGAGCAATCGATTCCTGTGCGTGAGTCTGTCAAGGGTGCGTGTGAAGTGCTTGGTCTCGACCCGCTTTATGTTGCCAATGAGGGTAAACTCGTTGCTCTGGTGTCGCGGGAGATGGCGGAGGCTGTGCTTCACGAGATGCGGCAGCATTTGCTTGGCCGTGAAGCCGCAATCATCGGAGAGGTCGTCGCGGGACACCCCGGCATGGTTTTAATGAAGACGGAGATCGGCGGCACGAGAGTACTGGATGTGATGTTCGGCGAACAGCTACCCCGAATATGCTGAATTTTGCACACTGCTGCCAGAAGAACATTTAGAAAAAACACTGTTCGATCGCATGTGCAAAACGAATTTGACAGTGGCCTGGCAGAGGCGTACCGTTTCCCCGTTCGAAGTTGGGCACGAAAGACGGAGTCTTGTTTCCGGCTCCGCTTGGTGACATTTTTGTCCTGGGTCCATCATCCCGGTCCACCTACTTCAAAGACAACTTCAAGTGTGCTTAGAAGCATCTTCTTCGGTAAAAACGACTCATCTTTTTTTATTTCCAAATCTAAATCCAGACTTGAACTCGCTGCGTATTTTCAACGCGCAGGCGCATCGCTTGATGCTGAAGGAGAACCCAATGGCTGAAAAGGTAAGCAGTATCACGAAGGCGCCCGCCGTGTCGGAGGTCCACATTCTCTGGATTACTGCCGGCTTGGGTTGCGATGGCGACACGATCTCGGTCACCGCAGCAGAACAGCCCAGTATCGAGGATGTTCTGCTCGGGGCCATTCCAGGGTTGCCCAAGGTTCATCTGCACAACCCCGTGCTTGCGTATGAAAACGGCGACGATTTCATGAAGTTCTTCTATGAGGCAGAAAAGGGCCTGCTGGATCCTTTTGTTCTCGTAGTCGAAGGCTCGATTCCGAACGAGAAGATCAAAGAGGAAGGCTACTGGGCTGCAATGGGTACGAACCCCGATACTGGCCAGCCCATTACCACCTGCGAATGGATTGATCGTTTAGCTCCGAAGGCCCTGGCCATCATCGGCGCAGGGACGTGCGCAACCTACGGCGGAATTCATGCTATGGCCGGCAATCCCACGGGCTGCATGGGACTCGCTGATTATCTGGGCTGGGACTGGCGTTCCAGAGCGGGACTTCCCATCGTCAATGTTCCCGGTTGTCCGGTACAGCCCGACAATTTCATGGAAACTGTGCTTTACCTGCTTTATCAAGTAGCGGGTCTCGCACCGATGATCCCGTTGGACAAGCAACTGCGGCCCACCTGGCTGTTCGGCAAGACTGTGCACGAAGGCTGTGATCGCGGCTCTTACTATGAACAGGGCGATTTTGCCACGCATTATGGATCATCCAAATGTTTAGTGAAGCTAGGCTGCTGGGGGCCAGTCGTCGATTGCAACGTTACTAAGCGCGGCTGGATGCGCGGCATCGGTGGTTGTCCGAATGTGGGCGGCATCTGCATCGGATGCACAATGCCGGGATTTCCCGATAAGTTCATGCCATTCATGGATGAGCCGCCGGGAGGGAAGCTTTCGACCAACATCATTGGAACGTATGGACGTTTTATCCGCACCATGCGCGGCATCACCAACACGACTTTGAACAAAGAACCGAAGTGGCGGCACCCCAGGCCGGAACTGACCACTGGCTATCATCCAACGACCCACTAACGAAAGGACCACGCCATGGCGACGTTCCCGGAAACAATACCTGATATCGAACAAAAAAAACGCAACCTGGTCGAGATGAACTGGGATCCGATCACCCGGATTGTAGGCAGCCTAGGCATATTCACCAAGATCGACTTTGAAAACAAACAAGTGGCGGAGTGCTACAGCACCTCTTCGATCTTTCGTGGATATAGCGTCTTCATGAAGGGCAAAGATCCGCGGGATGCCCACTTTATCACAAGCCGCATCTGCGGTATCTGCGGCGACAACCATGCTACCTGCGCCGTGTACGCGCAGAATATGGCCTTCAATGTAAGACCGCCTGCGCTGGCCGAGTGGATCATCAACCTCGGAGAAGCTGCCGAGTATATGTTCGATCACAACATCTACCAGGACAATCTGGTAGGCGTGGACTTCTGCGAAAACATGGTGAAGGAGACCAATCCCAAGGTCTGGGACAAGGCGCAGTCGACGGCCGCTCCTCACGCGGCTGACCATGGCTTTCGCACGATTGCGGAGATCATGACCGCGCTCAATCCCTTCACTGGATCGTTCTATCGGGAGACTCTCGCAATGAGCCGCTTGACGCGGGAGATGTTTTGCCTGATGGAAGGGCGGCATGTTCATCCCTCCACGCTCTATCCGGGCGGGGTCGGGACGGTCGCGACTATTCAACTCTTCACCGACTTTCTAGTTCGGCTGATGAAATATGTTGAATTCATGAAGAAGGTTGTGCCTCTGCATGACGACCTCTTCGATTTCTTCTACGAGGCTTTGCCGGGTTATGAGAAAGTCGGGCAGCGGCGTATCCTGCTGGGGTGCTGGGGTTCCTTCAACGACCCTGATCACTGCGACTACACCTACGGGAAGATGGGCGACTGGGGACGCAAGATGTTCGTTACCCCGGGCATCGTAGTCGATGGCGAACTTGTGACCAATGACCTGATCGACATCAACCTGAACATCAGGATTCTGCTTGGCAGCTCATTTTACGAGGATTGGCAAAACTCCGAGACCTTTGTCGCGAAAGATCCTCTCGGAAATCCAGTCGATAAGCGTCATCCATGGAACCAGACCACCACCCCCCGCCCTCAGAAGCGCAACTTCGAGGGGAATTATACCTGGGTGATGTCTCCGCGCTGGTATGACAAGCGCACGGGAGACTACCTTGCGCTCGACACTGGCGGCGGCCCGATTGCGCGGCTCTGGTCGACGGCGCTCTCCGGTCTGGTGGATATTGGCTACGTCAAAGCGACGGGCCACAGCGTTAAGATCAATCTGCCGAAGACGGCGCTGCTGCCTGAAGCTGAGTTTGAATGGAAGATCCCGAAGTGGAGCAATGCGATTGAACGGGACCGTGCCCGGACCTATTTCCAGGCCTACGCGGCGGCGGCGGCGCTTCATTTTGTGGAGAAGGCTCTTGCGGAGTTGAACGCAGGCCGCACCTCGACCTGGTCGCCGTTCAAGGTCCCGGAGGAGGCCATCGGCTGCGGCTTCCACGAGGCGGTGCGCGGAGTCTTGTCCCACCACGTCGTCATTCGCGGTGGCAAGATCGCTAACTACCATCCCTATCCTCCAACGCCCTGGAACGCGAGTCCGCGGGATAGCTATGGCACACCCGGTCCCTACGAAGACGCAGTGCAGAATACGCCGATCTTTGAAGAGAATGGCCCGGACAAGTTCAAAGGCATCGATATTATGCGCGCGGTCCGGAGCTTCGATCCCTGCTTGCCGTGCGGCGTGCATATGTACGTCGGCGAAGGCAAGACGATTGAGGTGAGACACTCGCCTATGTTCGGCGCAGCGGGGCATGAGTGATGGCCGCTGCTGAGCAAGTGATCGCAGCACCAAGGCGAGGAGAGTTTCGCGCCCAGAGCGAAAGGGTCGAGAAGCTTGCGGCCAAACTTGATCAGGCTGGCGATCCGGAAGTTCGAGCCGCGGCGCTTGAACTCGTTCAGTCCGTGGTCGAACTGCACGGCGCTGCGTTACGGAGGTTGATTGACAAGTGCCTGGAAAGCGCAGAGGGCGAACAGGTCCTCAACGCAGCCTTGAAGGACGATCTCGTCGCCAGTATGTTCCTGCTTCACTCGCTTCATCCCGATGACATCGAGACGAGAGTCTTGCGCGGTATTGAAGCCGTACGCCCCTATCTCAAATCTCATGGTGGAGATTGCGAACTGGTCAGTGTTCATGAAGGGATTGTACGGCTCAAGCTGCACGGCACCTGCGGCAGTTGTCCCTCGTCATCACTCACGCTAAAGAACGCTGTAGAGGAGGCTCTCTACGAAGCGGCTCCCGACATCTTGGAAATTGTCGCCGAAAACGCTGCCGCTGAGCATTCCAATACTTCAAAGCTGGTTGCTATCAGCTAACTTGAATTCGAAGGAGAGACACGATGGCACATCAAGACACAACGCGAGACAAGCCCTCTCACACTTCGGGGACACCAAAAGGGGAAGAGCTTCTCAAATCTTCCGAGAGGTTCGAGCGCTTTGCGGATGATGCTACGGGCATCAATGTTCAGGATCGCAAGCCGATCGATAAGCGCATGCCGAGTTTGCCACCCGCATAGGACTCGAATTGACGAAGGATTGTCATGATTGAAGATCAAGATACGACTGCGGAACGCACTCCGACGCCATCCTTCCTGCGGCAGCTTGCCCGTAGATCTTCGACTGCAGAGCGTTGCGAGCTGTGCAGCGCGGAACTCTCGCCTATTCACCAACATTTGCTCGATCCTAAGAAGCGGGAGATCGTGTGTTCCTGTGATGGCTGTGCCGTCCTCTTCTGCGGACAGGCCGGAGCCCATTATCTTCGCGTCCCGCGGCGCATTCGTTCTCTCTCAGACTTTCAAATGCCCGACCTGCAGTGGGAGTCACTCATGATTCCCATCAATCTCGCCTTCTTCTATCGTGATACCGCAGCAGATAGAGTGATGGCGATGTATCCCAGTCCGGCGGGCGCCATCGAATCGCTGCTTCCCCTGGAGTCCTGGGTAGAGATCGCATCCGAGCACACTGCTTTGCAGACGATGGAAGCAGATGTTGAGACCTTTCTAGTCAACCGCGTTGGCGCGCAACCGCAGTACTACATCGTTCCTATCGACGAGTGTTACCGCTTGGTGGGCCTCATCCGGATGCACTGGCGTGGCCTATCGGGCGGGGTCGAAGTATGGAAAGAGATTCATCAATTTTTCGATGACCTGAAAGCCCGGAGCGTGGATGTGAAAGAGGTCGTCCATGCCTGAACTGCACTTCCAGATCGAATCTGCTGAGGCAGTAGCTTATTCCGCCGCGCCGCTCATCGTTCTTAAACTGCGCATCACAAACCTTCCCGTAGACGAAGCGATTCACACGCTTACCCTGCGATGCCAGGTTCAGATCGAGTCGGCCAAACGGCGTTACCTGCCGAATGAGCAGGAGAAGCTGCTCGACCTCTTCGGCGTGCCCGAGCGATGGAGCAGGACCGTAAGACCTCTGTTGTGGATGAACACGAGCGTGGCTGTTCCAGGATTTACCGATAACCTATTGGTCAACCTGGAACTGCCGTGTACCTTCGACTTTAATGTTGCAGCGACGAAGTACTTCCACGCACTTGATGCCGGCGATATTCCACTATGCATCATGTTCAGCGGGACGGCATTTTACGAAGGCTCTGACGGTGCGCTTCAGGTAGCTCAGGTACCGTGGGATCGCGAAGCCAACTTCCGCCTGCCCGTGTCTGTCTGGAAAGAGATGATGGATATGCACTTTCCGAACACAGCATGGCTCTGCCTGCAGCGTGAAGCGTTCGACCAACTCTACGACTACAAGGTGCGACACGGTCTTCCTACCTGGGAACAGGCGATCGCACGAGTTCTCGCAGAAGAAAAAGTCGAAGAGGTTGAGGCATGAACTTCGACCAGGTAGAGAAGATTGCGGCGGCGATTCTGTACGAGGGATACATTCTCTATCCCTACAGGCCGACAGCGATCAAGAACCGACAACGCTGGAACTTCGGAACACTCTATCCACGGATGTATGCAGAGGCACAGCATCCTGAGGAGCCTTATCGGCTGGTTGCAGAATGTCTCGTAGAGGGAGATGCGAATTCTAGTCTCGACGTCAAAGTGAACTTCCTCCAACTGGTTCGACAGCAGCGAAAGTTCACACACGCTCCTGCCAATGACCCAGGGGAACTTTCCGATCCATCTCTCGCGTGGGATGAAGCGGTCGAGCGAACCTCTGAGTACCCGAGTCTTTCGATAAGCGGCCTGCTTGCTTCTCCACTCCAATTCCCGGTGCAAATCGAGTGCGGCGATCTTAGCGGCGTTGAAGAAGACCAAAGCCTTGAGGCCATTCTGGTGATTACTGCAGAACTCACTCGGTCTGGCGCCTGTAAACTCCATCTTGAATTGGAAAACGTAAGTCCTCTTCCTAGTGGCTGCATGGCCACACGCGAAGAGGCTCTCCCGAAATCGTTTGTTTCCGCGCATGTGCTTCTGGGAAGCAATTGCGGGTCGTTCGTATCGCTTTTGGATCCACCTGAGATTTATCGAGAGGCTTCTGCGGCCTGCAAGAACGCCGGCATCTTCCCGGTGTTGGCTGGCGAGGAGCCCGATCGAAACATCATGCTATGCTCGCCAATTATCTTGTATGACTATCCCAGAATCGCGCCGCAGAGCGCTGGTGACTTCTTCGATGGTACTGAGATGGACGAGATGCTTACCTTGCGTGTCCTGACACTCACCGACGAGGAGAAGCTGGAGATGCGCAATGGCGATCCGCGTGCCAGAGCAATCCTTGAACGGACAGAAGGGCTTACCGCAGAGTCCATGTTGAAGGCGCACGGTGTGATCCGTGGCCTGCGCGATATCCATGGAGCGTCCTAATGAACACCGACTGGAATCCCTTCGAAGAAACGAAGGCCGCGCCTGAGAGCGTCTCCATCTTTGGCGTTGAACTGCGAGTCGGCGATCGCGTACGTTTGTGGCCGCAGAAAAAAGCGGACATCATGGACATAGCACTGACTGGGAAAGTTGCCGTCATCGAGGCCATTGAACAGGACTTTGAAGATCAGATCCAGTTGGCCGTAGTGCTGGACAATGACCCAGGCCGGGAGTTTGGCATGATGCGCCAGCCAGGGCATCGCTTTTTCTTCTCTCCTGAAGAGGTCGAGCCTGTAGCCGACGGAGTTTCCATATGACTTCTACGGTCTTGGTGGCGGGCGTTGGAAACATCTTTCTTGGCGATGATGCGTTTGGGGTTGAGGTCGCACTTTCGCTTGGCAGGCGCCTGCTCCCGGAGACCGTAACCGTAAAAGACTTCGGCATACGGGGTTTCGATCTCGCCTATACGCTGCTAGATCCTTGGGAAGCCGTGATTATCGTGGATGCTTTGTCTCGGGGCGAAGCTCCGGGTACGTTATTTGTGTTGGAGCCGGATTTGGCCGGCCTGGGCCATTCGGCGTCGGCCGACACGGCGATCAATCCTCATGGCATGGATCCGGTACGGGTGCTTCATCTCGCCGCTTCCATGGGCCCGATCTCGGCCCAGATGGTGATTCTGGGTTGCGAACCAAATGATTTCGGCGATGAACTGGATGGACGAATGGGACTATCGCCGCAAGTGCAGTCTTCCGTCGAAGAAGCATCCAACATGGTGGAAGAGTTGATTGGACGTATGCTTGCTACGAAGAAGCTGGGTCCAATTCAGTTACAGGAAGTCGAGAGGTGCTACCCATGACGTCAAAGATAGTTTTCGGTGCATTCGGTTTACTCCTAATCGCAGCAGCAATCGCCATTACTCCCGATCTGCGCAGATATCTGAAGATCAGAGCGATGTAATCGTCGGGATACGGCTCTCCAACTTTAGTCGGCTACGATCGAGGGATTCCATGCACGAACTCTCCATTGCAATCAGCATGATCGATCAGATCATTGAGGAGTCGGAGAGTCACGGCGGCCTTGAGGTCGAGGTGGTACATCTGCGATTAGGTGTCTTCTCTGGCGTCGACAAGGACGCGCTCCTTTTCTCCTATGAACTGGTTTGTGACGGTACTCGCCTCCAAGGATCAAGGCTGCAGATTGAGATGATTCCGCTGGTCATCTATTGCGAGGTTTGCCAGAAGGAACGGATCCCGCCTTCTCTTTATCAACTTTGTTGTCCGGAGTGTCAGAGCCCGGGACAGAAGATCGTCTCGGGACGTGAGATTGAAGTTGCATCGCTGGAGGTTGCGGCATGAGCACGCGCATGGTCGAGGTCAGGGCTAAAGTCCTCAAGCAAAATGATCTGCTGGCGCAGGTCCTGCGAGAGCGTTTTCAGAAGAGCGGCACCTGCGTAGTTGGGTTGGTCTCAAGCCCTGGATCGGGGAAGACTGCGTTCCTTGAAAAACTGCTCAGCAGCCTGGCACGCACGTATCGTGTCGCTGCACTGGTAGGCGATCTAGCGACTGAGAACGATGCCGCTCGCCTGCAACGCGCCACGCCGAACGTGCAGCAAATTACGACGGGCACCGTTTGCCACCTCGACGCTCAGATGGTCGAGCGTGCTCTCCAATCGTGGCAACTCGATGATATCGATTTTCTTTTCATTGAGAATGTAGGAAACCTCGTCTGCCCTTCGAGCTACGATCTTGGAGAAGAGTTACGCATGGTCCTGCTTTCAGCCACCGAGGGTGAAGATAAGCCGTTGAAGTATCCCACCATCTTCAACAGCTCTGACGTTGCGTTAATTACCAAGATGGATTTGGCCGCAGCGGCTGACTTCGATCTTGCCGCGGCGCGCTGCAACATTGAAAGCGTTCGTCCTGGAATGCGGATATTTGAAGTCTCTTCAAAAACAGGACTCGGGATGGAAGATATAGTGAACTTCCTGCAGGCAAAGCGCGCACGCTCGCGTGAAATTCTGGCCGCAGCGATCCTGTAACTTCGCTTTTGGAATCACACTGTTGTCCGGTCCCCCCTGAGTTTCCGCCTCGCTGTTCCAACATCAGCGGTCTGGAACGGCGTTGATCAGTTCTTCCATGGGTGGAAGGAAGGTGAAGCGCACCAGCGCTCCCGGTTTCTTTGCTGCTTCTATCAACGCCAGATTCTGTTGCTTCCATCCGGGCGGGGCCGGGGTTCTGTTGGAGAGATAGGTAAGCGCTTCGACGCCAGCTGTCGCTAGCTGCGGAAGCTGATGGGCTCTCGGCAGAGCGGTTGCAAGCAGTGGCGTAGTGGATAGCTGCGCCTCAATCGCTGGACTTGCGGCGATCCAGGTCTGGAAGATCTTCTCCAGCGACGCACGGGCTTCTTGCCTGGTGGATGGGGCTAAGAGGAACTGGTGAGTCAGGCGATTTACTTCATGGCGCGCTGGAGGGTCTGGGCGAACGGCGTCGACCAGATTGTCGAGCGGCGTCAGTTGCGAGGTGTGCTGCTGTTGGTACCGGTCGCTGAAACTCACGGGTTCGATGGCTGAGGAGAAGATACGGAGCGCATTGATGTTCTCGGTTCCGGCAAGTTCGCGCAGCGCACGGCCTTCATGCGATAGATGGGTCAAGCCGGTTGTTTCCAGCCGGATCGATTCAATGGCCAGCCGGCGGTACATGTCGTCTACATCGTTCACGCTTTGCGGAGACCAGAAGCGCTCGGCGATGGCAGCCGTACGCGGCCAGATGCGGGAGTCGATGGAGAGTGCGTTGAGTTGCTCGCCCCACATGCAGACCTCACCTCCCAGCACAAGCTTACGCTGCTCCGGTGTGAGGTCGGAGCTTGCGGGCAGGGGGTCGGCGAGATAGTGTTCCTTCGCCGACTTCATGCTGTCCAGGTAATACGGTTGAGACAGAATGCCCTGATAGCCTTGCTTTGCAGCGTCTGAGAGTGATTTCGCGCCGCGCCAGGACTGAATCACGACATCTTTGGGAAGAGCCGGGTTGAAGACCTCGTCCCAACCGACCATGCGTTTGTGGTGCTTTTCGAGAATCTTCAGGAGGCGCTGGTTGAAGTAGGCCTGGAGCGCGGCATCATTCTCCAATTTGTGAGAGCGCATGAACTCCTGAATCTTGGGGTTGGCGTTCCACTGGGCGCCGTTACTCTCGTCGCCTCCAATGTGCATGTAGGGGTCGGGAAAGATCTGCGCCATCTCTCCTACGAAGGCGTCGATGAACTTGTAGGTGCTCTCCCGGGTGGGATCCATGGCGGCATCTTCGACGCCGAACTCACGCCGGATCGTGTATGGCCCGGGGCCGCTGGCTAACTCCGGGTAGCCGACGAACCAGCTCTTGGTGTGGCCCGGCATGTCGAACTCCGGCACGACGCGGATACCGCGGTCGCGGGCGTAGGCGACGATCTCGCGGGCCTGATCCTGGGTGTAGAAGAGGCCGTCAGATCCCATGCCGGTGAGCCTGGGAAAGATCTTGCTTTCGATGCGGAAGCCCTGGTCTTCGGTGAGGTGCCAGTGGAAGACGTTGAGCTTGACCGCGGCCATGCCGTCGAGGGTGCGCTTGATGACGTCGACGGGCTCGAAGTGACGTCCGCAGTCGATCATCAGGCCTCGCCAGCGGAAGCGCGGAGTGTCTTCGATCTGCACCGCGGGAAAGAAGTAGCCGCCGGGTTCGGTCTGGAGGAGCTGCGTGAGGGTCTGGAGACCGCGCAGGGCGCCGACTACGGTGGCTGCCTCGAGTTTCGCGCCGGAGGGTGTGGTGGCGAGGGAGTAAGACTCGTTCTCGTCGAGGGACTGGATCGCCTGGCCTGCGCCCTGGACGTCAATGGTGAGCGTGGCGGTTGTTGAGCCAGTGCGACTCTGTTTCGACAGGGGCGTGCCCGACTTGTTCTCCAACTGCTGCAATGTTCTTTGGATGGCGGCGTCGAGACGCGCGTCGTGGAAGGTTGGGGTACTCACGGAAAACGAGCTGTTCCATTGCAGGCTGCCTTGCTCAGCGATGAGCTTCGCGGGTTCGGGCAGCAGGGTATTGACGAACGGCGCGGAGGCCTGTGCGCCGGCGAAGGTTGCAATTCCCGCTATCCACACGATGCCGCACGCTAACTGTGACTTGATCACACTCTCTCCCTGAACCGCGGCAATCTCTCTTCAGCTACTCTAGAGAACTATACAGATAACATTCCAGGATGAGCCGTTCCCCCTCTTCTGCTTGAGAGGATTGTTTCCGGGGATCTGGATGAAACCGGCCTGCTTTCGAAGTTGGTGGATACCCCCCACCCCCCCATCCCATCGAATAGGAAAATCACTTTCTTTTCTGCTACTTAGGTGACGATGGATCTGTAAATTATTCATTGCAAGTCACTTAAATGTCAAAATCTTGTATCTAAAAGGTTTACGAAACAACTGTGAGAGAACCTGAAGCGTGCGGGAGTTCATTCCCAATCCTATGATCTCAGTATAGGAGGTAGAGCGAAACTACTACGCCACGCGAATAGGCAGGATTGACGTGGGGTTTCGCTGTTTTGGGTGTTGACAAGAAATTTGGCGGGCAACGGCCTTCTGAATGTGAGATAAGGCTGGGATAGAGAAAGCGGGTTTCTCCACTACGTTGCTCACGATGAAACTGTGAGCAGCTTCGGTCGAGATGACGAGTTCTTTGCGTTGGGAACGAAATGACGAACTTGTTTTCTGTGTTGAGGAGTAAAGGCAAGGACGAACTGAGGTGGGCTGCGCTGCGCGCCATATCATGAGGCTGTTTGTGACATTGCGGCTGTGTGGTCAGGCGTGGATCTTCTGGTTGTGCTCCATGAGGCGCACGGTGAGGTAGAGCGCGGGAAGGAGGAAGACGAGAGAGCCGACGACCCACATGAAGGCTGCGCCGGTGACTTGATCGGCGAGAGGGTCGATGTGGAAGCGGTTGGGTTCGCGGAGATAGTAGCTGTAGACGGGCCGGTCGCAGAAGGCGAGGAAGGCTGCGAGGATGGTGTTGACAAGGTCGGCGGAGACCAGATACAGCAGCATGTGCCAGCCGCGATGGTGTTGGCGCGCCGGCCAGGGCAGGATGAGCGGGAACCAGAAGAGGAGCGACGCGCCAAGGAAGCAGGCGTGTTCGAACTGGTGCCAATGCTCGTGTTCGAGAGCGAAGTCGTAGGCTGCGGGGATGTGCCAGGCGAGAAGGACGAGGTTCATGAGCAGCCATGAGACGACCGGGGTGACGAGGAGATGAGTGAAGGCGCGGAGTGGCTTTGCGCGGAGGAGAGGGCCTAGAAGATGGATGCGGATGGGGCGAGGCAGGCCGCGGAGCAGAGGAACGACGGGATAGCCGAGGAGGAGCAGCGGCGGCACGATCGACATGAGCAGGAGATGTTCGACCATGTGGGCGCTGAGGAGCGCGTCGGCAAATCCGTCGAGTGGGGAAGCGATGGAGAGCCAGATGACGGCTAGGCCTGCAAGGAATGACGCCAAGCGCCAAGCGGGGAACATGGAGGGGCGTGTTTCACGGATGGCGAACCAGCCGCGAAGGTAGACGAGTGCGCAGAGGAGGAGAGAGGTAGTGAGGAAGACCGGGGGCGACCACTCCGCGAAGATGGCCCGGGACTCAGGAGACATGGAGGTAGTTTAGCGGCAGACCATAAAAACTAAAGGCTCGACCGCGGATTTGCGCGGATTAGACGGATTTAACGACAGGCAAATGCAAGAACAAGGACGAAAGACAGGGATCGGTGGTCTCAAGGTCCAAGTGCAACAACGCAACATCAACACAAGGTTGAGAAGCGTCGAAGGAGCCATGGAAAAGATGGAAAACAAAGAGCGTTTCCCACTTTCCCACGGCACTACGGCGGCGATCTCTAGGAATCAATACACGATATTTGTTGCACTTGAAATTTGAATCTGCCATCCTTCACTTCGTTCAGGATGACGACGAAGAACGAAGAACAAACAACAGCAACGATATTTCGACGGCAGTCTTAGATAGGTTTAGACAGGTTCTCAGATCGTGGACTTGCGAATTATGGACCTGTGGGTTTCGCTGGGATTGTGTTCGACGCGGCTACCTTTCTGGAAGCGTCGATGGCGGCAGGGAGGTTGTTTCCTCGCAGCGTGGTGAGGAATCGCACGAGCGCCATGGTTTCGGAGGGGTTGAGGGAGTTGCCGTAGGAGGGCATGTTGCCGCCGCCCTGGAGGACCTGGCGGATGATCTGGTCTTCGGTCATGCGGCCCGCGATGGCGTCGAGCGCCGGCCCGCGCAGGCCGCCCTGTCCGCCGATGGAGTGGCAGTTACGGCACTGTTTGTTTTGGAAGACGAGAGCGCCCTGCCGTTCGAGTGGGGTGCGGTCGTGCAGATAGACAGGCGGGATGGGATCGCTGGTCCAGGCATCCATGATGGGGCTCCACGGAGTGTAGGTTCCGAGACGGGTGAAGATTCCCAGCGTGACGGCAATGAGAGCAACCATGAGGACGGCGACCGGACGCCGGGACCAGTGTTTTTCTCCTTCGCCGGCGAACAGAGGAAGCAGCAGCAGGCCGGCGATAACGAGGGTAGGGGCTATGAAGAGGACTGGCGTTTCCAGGCTTGGCGGCAGATAGGCTAGGACGGCGTAGATCCACAGGAAAAAGAAGTCGGGCTTGGGCGCGGTCTGGATGATGGTGGGGTCGGGCTGGCCGGAGGGACCGAAGGGGCCGAAGAAGAGCGCGCAGGCGATGACCGAGAGCAGGATAGCCGCGGCGAAGATAGCGTCTTTCCAGGCGCCGTCGGGGACGAAGGGAATGCCGGTCTCTTTGGCGAGCTGGTGATACTCGCGGACGTAGGTTTTCTTATTGACGAGACGGCCGGGCATGGGCCACTCATTGATGCCAAGGCGCAGCACCATGAGAATGTGCAAGCCGACGAGGACCAGGAGAAGGCCCGGGATGACGAAGACGTGAAGCGTAAAGAAGCGGCTGAGCGTGGGGCCGGCAATGATGGGGCCACCGAGCATCAGATTGACCAATGGGCCGCCGATGAGCGGGACGCGGCTGAGGATGGAGGCGCCGATTCCAAGGCCCCAGTAGGCGTCCTGATCGAAGCGCAGGACCTGGCCGGTGAACGCCATGCCGAGAGTGAGAAGCAGAAGGAAGATGCCGATGATCCAGGTGAGTTCGCGAGGGAATTTGTACGCGCCGAAGAGGAAGACCTGCGCCATGTGAATGAGGACGATGGCGACCATGAAATCGGAACCCCAGCCGTGGATGGCGCGAAGGAACCAGCCGAGCTGGACGCTGTTGTTGAGGAACTGGAGGCTGCTCCAGGCATGGCTGGCGGAGGGGTCGTAGACGAGGGCGAGAAGGATGCCGGTGAGGATCTGCAGGCCTAGAATGACTGTAGCGGCGCTCCCGAAGACGTACCACCAGCTTGAGGTGCTTTCGGGTACCTCGTGCTTGGCTGCGTCGATGATGGGAGTGCCGAGACCGAGACGCATCTCGAACCAGTTGTAGAGATCGATGGCGCGCTGCTTCAGCTCTGGCATGAGGCGCACCTCGGTTTGGGTTGGCCGGGTTTGGGCTTGTCGGGTGTTGCGAGGGCGGTGACCCCTTCGATCTGAATGAGCGGGGTATTCCTGGCCATTGGTGTGGCCAGGGTGGGCATTTTACCTGCGTGGATCATCAGAGTGTCGCCGACGATCTTGTGCTCGTACTCGAAGAGACCACGCTCGGGCGGACCCGAGGCGCGAGACCCGTCAGCGTAGTAAGCGCCGCCGTGGCAAGGGCACAGGAAGAGTTTGGACTGGGCGAACCAGCGTACGGGGCAGCCGAGATGGGCGCAGTTGATGGCGAAGACCTGGAAGGTGTTGCCGGAGACGCGGCGCACCCAGCAGGGAATGTCGCCGGTCTGGCCGTCCCAGGGAGTGGTGGCCGGGTTGCGATAGTCGACCAGCCGGGTTTCGCCTTCGGGGAAGTTGGAGACGGGACCCAGGCCAATCCAGAAGTGATCACTCGATCCCTTCTTCAGCGCAGGCCCGAGCAGATAGCCGAAGATGGGCACAGCGAGAACGGCTCCGACTGCTCCGTTCAACAGAAGAGAGAGTTTAAAGAGGAAGACACGGCGCGAGTGGCCGGGGCGTGGCGCGCCTTTCGGCTCAGCGGTTACGGGAGGTTCGATAGGTTGGGGATGATCGTTCGGCGTCATCGTATGTTGCTCCTGCGAGAGGTCATGGATGCGTGGGAGATGGCTGCGTGGGGTAAGGCTGGCCGGGATTGGCGGTGCGCTGGGAGGCGAGCCATGAAACGATGTCGGTGATCTGCTGGTCGGTGAGTGCGTTCTGGGCTACGTCTGAGCGCCAGTCTGGCATGCCGCGGTCGGGCATACCGGCGATGAGGATGCTTCGGAGGTCCTGGTCGGTGACGAGGGTGAGGTAGGTTGGATCGACGATCGAACCGACCTTGCCTGCGCCCTTGGGGTCTCCAGGTGCGCCCTCGCCGTTGGCTCCGTGGCAGCTTGCGCAGGCGCTGGTGTAGGCTTGTTTGCCGCGGACGGGGTCGCCAGAGAGAGTGGCGGCGTAAGGCGGAGGGTTTTGCGTTGCGAGGAGATTCGGAGTCGACCAGGTTTTCACGATGCCCTGTGAGATCGCGTTGACCTGCTGATCGGTAAGCATGCCGCCTGCACTTTTGGCGAAGGGCGGCATGAGTGTTCCGGGTATGCCCTGCGCGATGGTGCGGGTGATGTTGTCGTGACCGGCGAAGGCAATGTAGACGGGATTCGCGAGGGGAAGCGCAGCTCCGTTCCTGCCGCGTTCGCCGTGGCAGGCAGCGCAGTTCTGTTTGTAGAGGGTGGGAAAGTCGAGAACCTGTTCAGGCCGTGGAACTTCGGGTTCTGGTCCAGGATGGCCGGGCAAGCGTCCGCAGCCCGCCGGAACCAGGGAGACCAAGGCAAGGCAGAACGCTGGGAGCTGGCCGGGTTTTGGCAGCGCAATGGTCATTGATCGAAATCTTCCTCGTCGTTGCGATCACCGTGAAGGCCCGCGCGCACCGCAAACGGCAAGGACCGGAACTGGGGCGTCCGCACCTTGACTTGTAAGTTGACGACAAACCCGCAGACCAGACCGAAGGCGATTTGGGAGAGGACGAACCAGAGCCAGTCGATCCGTTCGTTAAGGATCGGGCTGATGACTCCCAGCGCGGAGTAGAGGATGCCGGTCCAGAGAAAAGGGGCGATGAAGCCGGCGGTGAGGATCGGCTTTTTTGGGAACATGGGCAACATCGCGCCGTAGAGCAAGCCGATCAGGACGGAAGTTAGGCCGTGGATGGCGGATGCGGCGAGCAGGCCGCGAAGGTGGAAGGCTGCGAGGAAGGCGTTGCTTTGTCCGCCCCAGCTTACGAAGCCGCCTGCCGCCAGGAGATTGGCCGCATACCATACGCTGTGATAGCGGATGAGGCCGTAGAGGGCGGCGGGAAGTATCATGGCGGTGCCACCTGCAATGCCGCCCTTGATGCCGGCCGTGATGCTGAAGGTCTCGACGGGCAGCAGCTTGCGGTGTCTTTCGCCGAGCGGAAGGCGCTCGAGTGTGGTGCGGGTGCTCTGGATGGAGAATATCTCCGCGGCGGTATCGACCGAAACGTGGTGCTCGTGCGGAAATATCTCGAAGAACCACCCGTACGCCGAGCGCAAAACCAGGATGCCGCCTAGAAAGCTGATGACCCAATGAGTCACCATCCCGGTCAGCATAAGGGAGATGCCGAGAGCGAGGACCATCGGCCAGGCGGTTGGGGCCGGGAGGTGGACGGTGTCTTCAAGGTGGACATGCTCGCCGGGGAGAGTGCTCCTGTTCTGGTAATCGGTTTCCTTCATCGTGCACCTCCTTTGCTGCGTTTATCGGCCGAGAACATAGACGACGGTGAAGACGACGACCCAGACAGCGTCGACGAAGTGCCAGTAGAGCGAAAGCACTTCCAGGCGGTGCTCGTGGTGTTCGGTGACGAGACCTCGCAGAGATAACACAAGCGCGATCGAGAGCATGATCAGACCGACGATGACGTGAGTCGCATGCAGGCCGACGAGGGAGTAGAAGGTGGTGCCGAAGAGGTTTGTTCGAATGGTGAGGCCGTAGTCGTGGATGAGGTGGTACCACTCCACCGCCGTGGTCGCCAGAAAGATGGCGCCTAGCAGCACGGTAGCTGCCAAGCCGAGAGTGCAGTTGCGGAGGTTGTTTTTGCGAAGGGAACTGACCGCCCAATGAATGGTAGCGCTGCTCGAAAGCAGACAGATGGTGCCGAGGACCGGCAGCTCCAACACCTGTGCAGGCGTAGGGCCGCTGAGACTTTTGCCGATGTAATAGACGTAGGCGACAACGAAGATAAGGAAGATCGCGGACTCAGCCAGGATGAGACAGGCCATGCCGACGACGCCTCGGCTGGGCAGCGTCCATGGAGCTTCCACCTGCGTGTTGACGGGAATCGTACTCGATGGGGTTGTCATTCGTAGTTCGAATCCTGGTCTTCGGGGTGTTTGAGGTCCCAGAGCGGGCGGCGGCTGCTGACCGTGGGTTCCTGGGCGAAGTTGTAGGAAGGGGGCGGGGACTGGGTCGACCATTCGAGCGTCCACGCATCCCATGGATCGTGGCCGGCAACTTTGCCGCGAGAGTAGGACCAGATCAGGTTGAAGACGAAGATGATAGTTGCGGCAGCCTGAATGAATCCTCCTACGCTGATGATCATGTTCCAGTGTTCCCAGCCGCGGCCGGCTTCGTAGGTGTAGATGCGGCGCGGCATGCCCAGCAGGCCGGGAACATGCATGAAGTCGAACGTGAGGTGAAAGCCGATGAGGAACAGCCAGAAGTGCCACTTGCCGAGGGTTTCGCTCATCATGCGGCCTGTAGCCTTCGGGTACCAGTAGTAAAAGGCCGCAAAGAGCGCGAAGAGAATGGCGCCGACCAAAACATAGTGGAAGTGGGCCACGACAAAGTAGGTCCCGGTGAGCTGCCAGTCGAACGGCGCGGAGGAGAGCATGATGCCGGTTAAGCCTGCGATGAGGAACTGGAAGAGGAAACCGATGGAGAACATCATGGGAACGGCGAAGATAATCTTCCCGCCCCAGATGGTGGCCAGCCAGTTGAAGATCTTGATGCCGGTCGGAATGGAGATCACCATCGTAGCGAAGACGAAGAAGGTGTTGCCCTCGGGGCCGAGACCAACCGCGAACATGTGGTGCGCCCAGACGCTCAAGCTGATGAAGCCGATGGCAACCGAGGCGGCCACCATGGCGGGATAGCCGAAGATGGCCTTGCGCGAGAAGACGGGGATGATCTCATTCATGAACGCAAAGGCGGGCAAAACGAGGATGTAGACCTCGGGGTGGCCGAAGATCCAGAAGAAGTGCATCCACAAGATGGCTGAGCCGCCGGCCTGGGTATCGAAAAAGTGCGCGCCCAGATAGCGGTCCAGGGTCAGCATGATCTGAGCGGCCGTCAGGGGGCTGACCGCGACGAAGATCAGGAAGGCCACGACGAGGTAGAGCCAGACGAGAAGCGGCAGGCGCATCATCTTCATGCCCCGGCAGCGCATGCAAATGGTGGTTGCGAAGATATTGATTGCTGTTGCCGTGGTACCGATGCCGCTGAGTATCAGGGAGAGTGTCCAGTAGTCGGTGCTGTGACCTGGCGAGAATACTTTTGCGGTGAGAGGCGCGTAGGCGAACCAGCCGACGTCCGGGGCTGAGCCGGAGCCGTAGAGTCCGCTGCCGCCGATAAAGCTGTAGTACAGCAGCAGTCCGCCGAAGCTGGAGATCCAGAAACTGAACGCGTTGAGGCGGGGAAACGCCATGTCGCGCGCGCCGATCATCAGAGGGATCAGGTAATTGCCGAAGCCAAGCAGAATGGGAATGCCGACGAAGAAGACCATCGTCGTGCCGTGCATGGTGAAGAGGCGGTTGAAGACCTGAGGCGAGAGGAAGGTGTTGTTCGGCACCGCAAGCTGAATGCGCATCAAGATCGCTTCGAAGCCAGCAATGACGAGAAAGATCAACGCATAGGCGATGTACATCAAGCCGATTTTTTTGTGATCGACCGTGGTCAGCCAGTCGTGCAGCACCTCGAGCATCGGCGGCCGCTGCCTGACAGCAGGCGCTTGATCCATCACTTCCATGACTGGCGCGGTTGCGTTTGCCATACTGCGCTTCTTTCCCGAAGGTTAGTGGAGCGTTGTGAGATAGGCGGTGATCACGTCCAGATCGTGATTGTTGAGATGCATGGAGGGCATCAGGGCACCCGGTTTCAGAGAGTTGGGATCGTCAACCCACTTTCTTAGATTCGCGGGTGTGTTCTGGACCGGTCCGGAGGCGATGGTATCGCGGCTGGCCAGATGCGTCAGGTCCGGGCCGTAGCGTCCCGTGGCCGCCGTACCCGCGATGGTATGGCAGTTGATGCAGGCGTTGTGCAGGAAGACAACCTGGCCTTCGGCTGCGGCGCCGGAGAGTTCCTGGTTGGCTGGTTTCTGCTGTTGCTTCACCCAGGCCGCGAAGTCCTCGGGCGATTGAGCGTAGACACGCAGCAACATCTTGGCGTGTTGGGTCCCGCAGTACTGAGCGCATTGGCCGAGATAGAGACCGGCCTGCGAGGGATCGACCCACATGATGTTGATGCGGTTCGGAATGAGGTCCATCTTGCCGGCGAGACGTGGAACGAAGAAGCTGTGGTCGGTGTCGGCGGAAGACATTTTGAGAAAGGTGGGGGTGGGCGACCTGGGATCGCTGACGGGAATGTGGAGCTCGTTGGCGGTAACAATGCCCAGCTTCGGATAGCGGTACTCCCACCAGAACTGGTGTCCGATGACGGTGACATCGAGAGCGTTGGCAGGCTCGGGAATTCTTTCCGTTCCGAGAATGACGCGAGTGGTGGCGAGGAACAACATCACCACGATCAGGATCGGGATCACGGTCCAGGACAGCTCGATCTGATTGCTGCCGTAGATCTGAGCTGGTTCCCGCGGCGAGTCCGTGGGCCGCTCTCTGAAGCGAATGAGCGCGTAGAGCAGAAGTCCGGCGACGATCAGGAAGATGGCCGACGTAATTCCAAGCACCAGCATCGAGAGATCAAAGATAGAGTGCGCAGGCGTGGCAGCAGGAGTGAAGATGTTCGTGGGAGATTGGGCAGACGCTCTGCCTGCAGCGAGTGATATAGCGCATGCCGCGCTACCTATACGTGAGACTGAACTCAAACGCTTCGTGAGGATGGGAGTCATCGGATCTTTCGCCTTCAGTGGGAAATCTCGTGATCTCTGGAGTCGCAATTCCACGATGCGCGACCATGCTTACGTGCAGCCGATACTACCTGACCAACGCTCAAAATTCAAAGGTCGAAGCACGACCATAGCAGGCACGATCACGAATCGCCGCTTCTATCTAATTGTCCTGTTCGTGTGATAGAAAAGTCGTTTGTGGGTTCGTCCTTGTTGGTGAGCGGATGAGCCGCGGAATACATTTTTTGCGAACCCCCTGGGTCGCTCTCGGAGAGAGACATGTCAGAAGCAACTTGCGATATCGGTTTGATTGGACTGGCTGTGATGGGGCAAAACCTCGTCCTGAACATGAATGACCACGGATACAAAGTGGCCGTGTTCAACAGAACTGTCTCGAAGGTGGATGAATTTCTTAACGATGAAGCCAAAGGGACGCAAGTGGTGGGGACGCGCTCGGCCAAGGAACTTTGCGCTTCGTTGAAATCTCCGCGTCGTGTGATGCTGATGGTGAAAGCGGGGGAAGTGGTCGATCAGACCATCGAGCAGGTCCTTCCGTATCTGGAAAAAGGTGACATCTTAATTGATGGCGGCAACTCACTTTTTTCCGACACGAACCGAAGGACGAAGGACCTCGCAGCAAAGGGAATTCTATTTATCGGCACCGGCGTTTCGGGCGGGGAAGAGGGTGCGAGGTTCGGTCCTTCGATTATGCCGGGGGGGAATGCCGCGGCGTGGCCGCATGTGAAGGAGATCTTCCAGGCGATCGCGGCGAAGGTCCAGGATGGCACGCCGTGCTGCGACTGGGTGGGCGAAGACGGGGCAGGCCATTATGTCAAGATGGTGCATAACGGGATTGAATACGGCGATATTCAGCTGATCTGCGAGGCCTACCAGCTATTGAAAGACGGCTTGGGCCTGACGGCGGATGAATTTCATGACGTATTTACGGAGTGGAACAAGGGGGAACTCGACAGCTACTTGATCGAGATTTCGGCGACGATCTTTGCGAAGAAAGACGAGGATGGCCAGCCGGTGTTAGACAAAATCCTGGACACCGCGGGGCAGAAAGGCACAGGCAAGTGGACCGCGATCTCAGCGCTCGATCTTGGCATGCCGGTGACTCTGATCGGGGAGAGCGTGTTTGCGCGGTGCTTGTCGGCCCTGAAGGAGGAGCGTGTCGCAGCTTCGAAGATTTTGCAGGGGCCAAAGAAGGTGCTGACGATCTCGGAGAAAAAGGAATTTATCGAAGACGTTCGGCGAGCCCTGTATTGCTCGAAGATAGTCAGTTACGCGCAAGGGTATATGCTGCTGCGCGCGGTGGAAAAAGATCAGGGATGGAACCTGAATATGGGTGGAATTGCCCTGATGTGGCGCGGAGGATGCATCATTCGCAGCGCATTCCTGAGCGACATCAAGGCGGCCTTCGAGAAGAATCCTAAGCTGCAGAATTTGCTGATGGACGATTTCTTTTCGGGTGCGTTGAACAAGTATCAGTGGTCGTGGCGGAAGGCCGTAATTCATGCCATCGAGATTGGAGTGCCGAGCCCCGCGTTCTCCACGGCGCTGGCCTTCTACGACGGCTACCGGTGCGAGCGTCTGCCGGCGAACCTGCTGCAGGCGCAACGTGACTTCTTTGGCGCACACACCTATGAGCGCGTCGATAAAGCCCGGGGTGAGTTCTTCCACACCAACTGGACGGGTCGCGGCGGGAAGGTCTCTTCGACGAGCTACAACGCCTGATCGTCAGCGGCTGATCTTCGGAGACAGGACAGAGCCAGACGCGCGAATGCCACTGGCTCTTTTGCTAGTTGTTTAGCTCGGCTGCTGCGAGATTTCTTATCTGAATCTAGCGAAGGTGTTGCCACGCGTCATAGGTAAAGATGCCGACAATGCCTGCCGTCATGGCGGCCGCAGCGACGCCGAAGATGCGAACGAAGGGCTCGAGTTTATTTACTTTGCGGACGATTTCAGTCTGTACGTTCTTTTCGTGAGCGAGGGTCTCGTTGAGGAAGAGTTGATCTTCTTCATAGCGGGTCAACTGGCTTCTGTAGGCAAGGAGACCCAGAAAACAGGCTGCAATTGCCGCCCAGACGATCAGCAGGACAGGTAGGACGTTCATAGGGTTCCTCCATCTCGATTGCGGGGCTGACGCTTCCTGGAAGGTATGCGTGCCGCGCGGGCGGTTGCAGGCGATCAGAAGGGCCGCAGGCCACCCGGCGCAATGATACGCCGAAGAAGAAGGAAGGAGGTAGTCTTTTGTGAGAGGGACTCCGGATAGATAAATAGCGGTTGAGATTCAGGATCGAGAGGCCAGGTGGATGGCGATTGCGGTGATGGATGCGACTGAGGCGAGGACGGCGGCGAGCAGGATGACAATGAACCAAGCGGCGCGTTTTTCGGCCTGCGGCGAGGGCTTGGTGATTCCCATGGTGTTGATGAAGGTGTTCGAAATAAAATGGAGCAGGCTCATGAGTTTTGGTGATGTGGTGGTGAGATGGTAGCAGTATTGTTGGACTTTGCGTCCTATGGCGATCGGAGTGCATCTATTGAGTGAGGGCTTGCCGGGGCGATGGCGGGCGCATACACTTAAGAAGTCTGAATGAGACAAGGAGATCTGCCGATGGCTACTGCTGCTGTTACCCCGGAAGTTGTTGTTGGGACGCCTGCTTCGACTACGCCTGTTACTTTGACGCCGGCCGCGATTGGGAAGGTGCGGGAGATCATGGCGGGACAGAACCCTGTTCCAGCGGGTCTGCGCATCGGCGTGGTGGGCGGCGGATGCTCGGGTTTCCAATATTCGATGTCGTTCGAGAACCAGAGCGGCATGATGGATAAGGTTTATAAGTTTGAGGATCTAAAGGTGTTTGTGGACGCGACCTCGGCGATGTACCTGCAGAACTGTACGGTGGACTACGTCGAGACACTCGAGGCGGCGGGGTTCAAGTTCGAGAATGCCGCAGTGAAGAGCACGTGCGGATGCGGGTCGAGCTTCAGCGTCTAATCGCAAAAGATTTTATAAAAAATCCTTGGCTTATGGCCGGGGATTTTTTCGTTTTTATGGGCATCTTTTGAGGGTGTCTTGGAAAAACGTGGTGCAACGGCACGACTTTTCCTGGTAAGTTGTGGTAATTAGCGTGGCTGAGGGTGTATTTAGAGGTACTGTTTTCGAGCGGCGAAAAGTACGCCAACTTTCAATCTTTTCCGCGTTATGGAAGCCGGGTGCTGAGGAGGCTTGCTGCTGCACCCTTCACGAGTGGAAGTGGGAATGGGATTGAGTGAGATCGCGGGCCGGTTGCCGCTAGAGGCTGTTATGAAGTTCATGCGAGTTGTTTGAACATGTTGGCGATCATGAAGCAGGCGAAGGCGACATAACGAAATCCTTTGAGGGTAGTGTCGAGCGGTTCGTAATCGCGTGCGAGTCTGCGAAAGCGAGCGGCCCAGGCGAAGCTTCGTTCGACCGCCCAGCGACGGGGCAGCAGCACGAAGCCGCATTTCGCCAAGGGATGTTTGACCACTTCGAGCCGGATGCCGTGGCCCTGGGCAGCCTCGGCCGCCGTCGGCCCGGTGTAGCCCTGATCGACATAAGCCATCTCGACCGTGCCGCCGGTCACCTGCTGCATGTCTTGGGCAAGCGCCTCGACCTGGGAGCGATCCCCCTGATCGGCCGCGGTTACGCGCAGGGCAAGCAGGTGGCTCAGGGTGTCGACGGCGATGTGGACCTTCGAGCCCTTGCGCCATCGTAGCCCGCCCGCGCGCGCCGCTCTCGGGCATCGATTGCAGCGTGCGGCTGTCGAGGCACGCTGCCGTCGGCTGGTCTTTGCGACCGGCAAACTCGCGCAGCAGAATGCGCGTGTCCTCGACCAGCCGCTCGAAGCATCCCGCCCGCATCCAGCGCTGCATCTGCTGAAAGATCGCAGGCCACGGAGGATCATCGTGCGGCATGAACCGCCATTGATTACCCGTCCGCGCAATGTAGCGAACGCCGTTGAAGACCGCCCGCAGATCGTGCTCTCGATGCGCGCTGTCCTCCCGGCTCAACAGTAAGTACGGCAGCACAAACGCCCACTCCTCATCCGACACATCACTCGGATACCCAACTTTCCCCTGGTTCGCCATCCCTCCATCATGAATAGGATGGGCCGCCAGCGTAAGCACCTACCTTGGTGCAAACTTCATAACAGGCTCTAAAGTGGTGTCTTAAAAGTCATCGCATAAAGAAGCATGTCTCGAATGACCGGCTTCTGGTACCGGACGGGAGAGAACAAGCAACCACAAGAACAAATACAGGGGTTCTTGGCTTCGCTCAGAATGACGACGTAAAAACAAACAACGGAAACTGCAACAATCATTATGTCAATCACTTTTGAGACAGGACACTAGTAGGATATTAACCATGAAACCTTTGGTCATTGCTGGGCGGGCGTTTCAATCGAGGCTGATTGTCGGTACAGGGAAGTACAAAGATGGCGCCGAGACCCAGGCTGCGATTGAAGCCTCTGGCGCGGAGATGGTGACGGTCGCGGTGCGGCGGGTGAACCTGGACCGGTCAAGCGAGTCGCTGCTGGACTTCATCGATCCGAGGCGCTATTTTCTGCTGCCCAACACGGCCGGCTGCTACACCGCGGAGGAGGCGATCCGTGCGGCGCGGCTGGGGCGCGAGGTGGGACTTTCGGACTGGGTTAAGATCGAGGTGATCGGCGATCAGCAGACGCTCTATCCAGACGTTCAAGCGACACTTGAGGCGACTCGCGTGCTGGTGAAGGAAGGCTTCACGGTGCTGCCGTATACCTCGGACGACATTGTGTTTGCGAAGAGACTGATCGATGCGGGAGCGGCCGCGGTGATGCCGTTGGGAGCGCCCATAGGCAGTGGGCTGGGGCTGCAGAATACGGCGAACCTGCGCATTCTGCGGGAGCTGATCACCGAGGTACCGCTGATTGTGGATGCGGGCGTGGGCACGGCCTCCGATGCCGCCGTGGCGATGGAGCTTGGCTTCGATGCGGTGCTGATGAATACGGCGATTGCCGCCGCGAAAGATCCTCTGCTGATGGCGGAGGCGATGCAGCATGCCGTTCTTGCGGGGCGGCAGTCGTTTCTTGCAGGCAGAATGCAGCGCAAGCTCTACGCGACGGCCAGTTCGCCGCTTGAGGGCATCTCGCGCTGACTGGCGTCGGCTTCTGGCCCCTGCAAGGGTTGTTGAGTCACTGCGAGCGGAAGAACGGCTGGCAGTTGGCGGAGTGGATGAGCGAAGCCGCTCCTTACCGCGTGCAGCCTCTGCTGGACCGGGCGTGTTCGGGATGCAGACGCGGCGCGGGATGAGCTTCGCGAGTACGTTCTGGAAGAGTGGAGCAGTTCAGACGGGTCAGAAGTTGATCTTCGCGACGATCTGCGCCTGGCGGGGAGTGTTGGCCTGACTGGTGATCTCGCCGAAGCTGACTGGGTTGGTGATGTCGGTGTTCGGACCTCCTAAGGTCACGCGATTTAAGGAATTGAAGGCCTCCAGCCGCAGCTCGAAGAGGATGTTTTCGGTGATGGGCGTCCGCTTGACGATACCGAAATCCTCATCAGCAACCATCGGACCGCGGAGGTTCGGGAGATAGTATTTGAGGGTCCCAAAGGTGTCGGGAGCGGGCTGAGCGAAGGCGCCGATGTTCAGGTACTTATCGTTGCCGGGCTGAGCGCCGGGAATAAACTTCCCGCTCCATGTGCCTTTCTGGCGGACGCCGGGAACCGCATCCGCGTTGACGCCTCCATTGAAGATCGGCAGGGTGTTCGGGGCGGTCACACTGATCAGCGCTCCGGAGGTATAGCGCAGGATTCCGTTGACCTGCCAGCCGTCGACGACCCTCTTCAGAAATCCGTTGTCGGTGTTCAGGAAGCGCTTGCCGGAGCCGATGGGGAGTTCATAGTTGAAGGCCACCACCACCACATGAGGCTGCCAGTTCTGGCCCACCATTTTGTCCAGCGAGGGGTTATATGCGTTGCGAAGCGTATAGGGAGCCTGCCCGGTGTAGCCCGTATTGGCGTCGGTGATGTATTTGCTCCAGGTATAGTGCGCCAGCAGATACAGGCCGCTGCTGAGGCGCTTCTCAATCTTGATCTGGGCCGCGTTGTAGGTCGAATTTCCATAGTTCTGCGAGCTGGTGCTGTTGCCGCCCTGATACTGTGGAAAGGGCCGGAGGGCCTGGGCAACGGTGGCTCCAGTGGCACCGTAGGTCGGAATAAAACCCGGCCAGGGAATTTTAATGCCGGCAGCCACTGCAGCCGGACTGGTGACCGGGGAGCGAAGCAGGCTGTCTCCCAAGCTGAGATACTTGGGATCGACCTGATTGAGATTGCTTAACAGGGTCAGATAGGTTCCCTTGGTTCCCACATAGGAGACGGTCAAAGCGGTATTGGACGCGACCTGAAACTCAGTGGTGAGGTTATAGCTCTGGGTCTGGCCGGCGCGATGAGCGGTCTGGTCCCAGAACGTGAAACTGTTGCCAATGTTGAGAGAAGAATCCAGGGTTGGCGATTGAATTCTGTTTGCCGGGAATCCGTCGGCGAAGTTGAATGCCTGTGAGATGCCATTGGGAGTAAAGGCGTTGGAGTTGGTATAGAATCCATCGTTCACGAGGTTGGTGCTGCCGCCGGCGTAGGCGCCAGTGGGGAAGTAGGAGATGCCGTAACCTCCGCGCAGAACCGCGCGCGGGATTACATTCCAAGCAAAGCCGATGCGCGGGCCATAGGTCTCGAGATCGTTGTGGGCGTATCCCAGAGTAGCTCCCTGGCCCCCTTTTCCGGCAAAGATATAAGAACCGGGAAGATTGCCGGCATCCGGGTTGGGAGTGTTCTGATCCATGATCGAGTAGTTGTAGTTGCGTTCCTGGTAAGGCGTCATAAGTCCGAAACGCAGGCCATAGTTGAGCACGAGCTTCGAGGTCACCTTGTAGTCGTCCTGGGCATAGAGGTCGAGGTATCTCCAATAGACGTCCGAGGAGATGCCCTTTTCGACGGGGATATTGGAGGAGTCGACCTGACCCAGCAGGAAGCTGGCAACCTCGTTGCCCGTTGTCGCCAGGTTTTGCGGATCAGCGGTTTCGTTGCGGCTGAAGTTGAGGTTCGCCTGCAGGTCGCGGTTGCTGCCATGCCGGACGTCCCGGTATTCGGCGCCGAACTTCAGGTTGTGACGCTTCAACGTCCACGAGTAGGCATCGGTGAGCACGTATGTGTTTGATATTGGGTCGCTCAACACATGCAACTGCGCGAGGGGCTGGTAGGGGCCCCAACTGACCTGCGGGAAGAATCCCGCTGCGGTCTGGAATCCCTTCAGACCCAGAGTTGCTGGCCAGCCGGCGTTCTCATCGGCCGCGAACTGGGGCAGGTACTGCCGGTTATAGCCAAGGCGGAGTTCGTTGAGCATGTTCGGGCGTCGTACGTAAAGCGAGCGAGCTGATACTGGCTGGGCTGGGAGAGAGGAAAACCGGCAATGGGATCGGGAAGAGGAGAACTGAAGGGGAAGTTCGGGTTGCTCGAAAAGATATAGGTCCCGTTGATGTGGTTGGACGGGTTGAAGTAGTGATCGACCTTCATGGAGTAGGTGTTGAAGTTGTTGTAGGTCGTCGAGTTTGGGAGCATGGAGTTGTTGATGAGGTTTTGATTGGTTGTCGGAGGAACATAGGAGAGGATCTTGCTCGCAACCGAACTGATGCGGCCTTTGGGAATGATGTTGCCGGGGAATGGAGTGCGCGTGGTGACGCCTCCGTTGACCTGGGTGGTGTCGGGATCGTAGATGATCGTCCCGTTAGGGAGCGAAGGGGAAGGGGCCAGCAGCGCCGAGAAGTCACCGTTCCGCATGGCAGCGGTTGGCAGCGTGATGGTGGCTGTTCCCCCGCCTCCCCTGGTGCGGTAGAAGTCTCCATCGAAGAAGAAGAAGGTCTTGTCTTTTCCGTTGTAAAGATGCGGTATGACGACGGGACCACCGAGAGAGAAGCCGAATTCATTCTGACGATCGACGGGAGTGGTCTGGTTGAAATATCCCTTGGCATCGAGGGCGGTGTTCTTGAAGTATTCGTAGGCGCTTCCGTGCAGGTGGTTCGAGCCTGACTTGATCTCGTATCGCTCGACGCCGTTGCCGGTCTGTCCGTATTCGGCCGCGTAGTTGGAGGTGACCAGCGACATTTCGTCCACGGCGTCAGGAGGAAAACGGATGTTGCGGTCGTCGCCAAAGAGCTCTCCGCTGACGGTCGTGACGCCATCGACCTCGATGTCGCCGGTATAGTTGGCGCCGCCGTTGACGCTGGATCCGTTTTGACTGACTCCGGGGACCAGCGTCTTGAAGCTCTCGGCGTTTCTGCCTCCGCCGGCGGAGAGGGGCAGATCCATGTAGGCCTCGGTGGGGATTTCGGTGCTGACATCGCTTTGCTGAGTCTTCAGAATAGGCGCTCCGCTATTGACGGTCACGGTCTCACTGGCGCTCCCAAGCGCAAGGCTCAGATCGAGACCGACGACGCCGCCGACCGTCACCACCACATTGCTCCGGACCTGATTCGTGAACCCTGGTGCGCTGACTTCGAGGCGATAGTTGCCTGGTTCCAGAGCCGATATGTTGTACGTGCCCGAGGAGGTGGTGGCGGCGGTGGCGACGGTGTTGGTGGCGTCATTGGTGGCTTTGATCGTTGCCCCGGTGATGGTGGCTCCGCTGGGGTCTTTGACGGTGCCGCGGATACTGCCCCGGTCGGTCTGGGCGTGGGCGGTAACTGCAATCAGGAACAGGAAGAAGAGACGAATGGCCGTTTTCACTTGGTAAAACCTCCGCGTCGCGAGAGCGACAGAAGCTAGAGCGATGAATCTCGTTGGGCGAAGCCGGGGTAGAACTGCCGTTCAGGAGGGTTGCTCAGAGTGAACGGAATTGTTTACCTAATGAATCCTGGAGATAGTAACGAAGCAGCAGGCACGCTGTCAATGCCCATTCTTTGCGGCTGCCTGGGGAAGAGGATCGGCCGCCCCGGGCTGCCACCTGGTTCGTTCCCCGGCTGGAGGGGATGCCACGGAGAAAAAGGGGCTGTCAGGCTGACTTTCTAATAGTGAATAATTTCTAGTATGGTTTGTGTGTGGGTTTTCGATCGGCACGGAAGAACTCAAACACGAGGGCAAGATGAATTCGACAACCAGGGCGCTACGGCGTTTCTCTCTTATTCTTGCTGCTGCGGGCATTTGCGTTGGGATCTTCTGCTGGCGTGCGACCTCGACTCATGCGGCACAGGTTCGTGCTGACAACAGCCCGGAGACGGAACAACGCATCTCGTCCCTCCTGAAGCGGATGACGCTTGAGGAGAAGGTGCGGATGTGCTTTGGGGGCGAGCAGGCGGGAGTGGTGCAGATTCCGGGAGTTCCCCGGCTCGGCATACCGCCGATGATGGGGACCGATGGGCCGCGCGGCGTGTCTTCGGCTGATTCAACGGCCTTTCCAGCGGGGATTGGATTGGCGTCGAGTTGGGACCCGGAGCTGCTGCAGCGAGTCGGCGCCGTGGTGGGGCAGGAGGTCCGCGCCTCGGGCCATTCCATTATTTTTGCTCCCGCGATCAACATCGAGCGCGACCCGCTGGGAGGACGATTCTTCGAATACTACACCGAAGACCCGTTCCTCGATGCAAGCCTCGCTCCGGCCATTATCAAGGGCATACAGAGCCAGAAGGTGGCTTCCTGCGTGAAACATTTTGCCTGCAACAATCGCGAGTGGAACCGCGACTGGTATATGTCCAACGTGGACGAGCGCACTCTGCGGGAGATCTATCTGCCGGGCTTCAAAGCAGCCGTCCAGCAGGGCGGCGCGTGGGGCGTGATGACTGCGGCGAACGGCTTGAACGGTCAACTCGCGGCAACGAACAAGTGGCTCCTTACGACGGTGTTGAAGGACGAGTGGGGATTTCAGGGCCTGGTGTTGACGGACTTCAACCAGGCACGCTCCACGCTCGGGGCAGCCAGGGCAGGCCTCGATGTCGGGATGCCGTGGGGAGACTGGGAGACGACGCCCTTCGGCAAGCCGCTGATGAAAGCAGTGCAGGACGGGCAGATCCCAGAGGCTGTCGTCGACGACAAGGTGCGGCGCATTCTTGGGGTGATGGCGCATGTGGGGCTGCTCGATGGATCTGCCGGCCGGCCACCGGGGTCGATCAATACGCCGGCGCATCAGGCGGTCGCGCTGAACGCCGCGGAAGAGAGCCTGGTGCTGCTGAAGAACGATGGCAATGTGCTTCCACTCGATGCGAACAAGATGAAGACGGTCGTGGTGCTGGGGCCCAATGCCGACCGGCGATTTGCCAAGCCGGGATATGGGGGAAGCTCCGCGGTGACTGCGCCGTTCGAGATCACGGTCCTCGATGGGTTGCGGAAGGAGCTTGCCGGCAAGGCCAGTGTGGACTACCTGAACGTTGACGAAGCGGGACAGTTCGAAGCGATCGGGCCGGAGTATTGGCAAGCGGTTGACGGAGCGCGCGGGATGAAGGCGCAATACTTCAACGATGGTGATAGCAAGCCGGCGCTCGAGCGAGTGGAACCGCAGATCAACTTTACCTGGGAGATGCGTTCGCCGGATCCGTCGAAGGTTCATACCGATAACTTTCATGCCCGCTTCGAAGGCAAGCTCGTGCCCAAGGTGAGCGGCTATTACACCTTCCGTCTCTCCGGCGAAGATACCAGCACCTTGAGGGTCGATAACAATCCCGTCGTCGTCAATACGGCAACGGGACGGCCCCAGAGCGGAACGGCCATCCTGCGTCTGGAGGCGGGCAAAGCCTACACGGTGCGGCTTGATTACCATGCGCTGCAGGGAGACGCGTCTCTGCATCTGGATTGGTCGTTGCCACGGACCAAGGAGCAGGAGGCACAGGCGCTTGCAGAGATCACACCCAAGCTCAAGGGGGCCGATGCCGTGCTCTTCGTGGGGGGATGGGGCTTCGGCATGGATACCGAAGGCGCGGACCGGCAGAGCATGGACTTCCCTCCGGGACAGGAGAAGTTGATCCGGCAGATCGCGCCTTTGAACCCGCATACTGTGGTGGTTCTGCTGCATGGCTCTCCGTTCAAGATCGGCGGCTGGATCGGCTCTGTTCCCGCGGTGCTCGACGGATTCTATCCGGGAATGGAAGGAGGCACAGCCGTCGCCAAGGCGCTATTCGGAGAGATCAATCCCGCAGGCAAACTCACGTTTACGTGGCCGAAGCGGTTGGAGGACTCGCCCTCGCATGCGGTTGGAACCGAGGACCACGACAACGTGAACTATACCGAAGGAGTGTTTGTGGGATATCGCTACTTCGATAGCAAGGGAATTGAGCCGCAGTTTCCGTTCGGCTATGGCCTGAGCTATTCGAAGTTCCGTTACACCGGACTTCACACTGCAAAAAGAGCAGGCGACGTGCTGGTGTCGGCGGAGATCACGAATGTGTCGAAGCGGCGCGGGACCGAGGTGGCTGAGTTGTATGTCGGGGCACCTGCCGGCAGCGTGCCTCGGCCGGTTCACGAACTCAAAGGCTTTGCGCGTGTGGCGCTCGATCCGTCGCAGAGGACGACCGTACGCATGACCCTGGACCCGCATGCCTTTGCCTACTGGGAGGAGAAGAAGCATGACTGGAACGTCGTTCCCGGAAGCTACAGCATTGCTCTGGGCGCGTCGTCCCGCGACATTCGGCTAACGTCCAAGGTGGAGATCACGCGAGCCGATGCGGATGCGATGAATAAAAGGATCGATCGCTCGCTAAAGAGCGAACAAGCGGATTCCTTGGATGTGAGCGGAGCGCCGCGATGAGAATGGCTGCAAGGAGGTCTGTTGCCGATCGCGCAAAGCAGTTCACGCGGATCATTTGACGAGCTTCGCCATCGCAGTTCCAGACCATCGCTATTATTGGCAACTGCGCGGACCGCCGGAAGCGGTGTCGAACTCTCCGCGCCCGAGATTCCTCATCCTATCGACGTGCGTTATGCCTGGGCAGCCTTTCCGCTGGCGAACCTCGGCAATGCGGATGGCTTTCCCGCAGCCCCTTTTCGTACCGATGACTTGCCACCTGGAGAGAACTGCATGGAATGGCAGCATCGATAAGGCGGTTTGAGAGATGCTGTATTTCTCTCCTGTAATCATCGGGGCAGGTTAGAGCGGATTTACTGGCAAACGCAGATTCCCTTCGGGAATGACAACAAAGGGGACGGCAGACTCACCCCAACTGCTACTTTGCTCTCGATAAAAGGAACTCATCTCCTGTAAGGACCTGCTGCTCGTTGGAGCGGACCACGAAAGGATTTGCGTTCGGAGATTAACCAATCAGACCAAGGTCGCAGAACTTGTGCTAGCTGACTAGGTGGCCCATTTTTTCGCGCTTGGTCTGGAGGTAGCGCTGGTTGGTGGGTTCGCTGGGCACCTCGGCGGAGATGCGCTCGATTACCTGGATGCCGGCTGATTCGAGGGCTTCTACTTTTTCGGGGTTGTTGGTGATGAGGCGAACGGCGGGGATATTGAGGAGCTTGAGAATCTGGGCGGGAAGTTCGAAGTGGCGGCAGTCGGCCTCGTAGCCGAGCTCAAGGTTGGCTTCGATGGTGTCGAGACCCTGGTCCTGGAGCTCGTAGGCGCGGAGTTTGGCCATGAGGCCGATGCCGCGGCCCTCCTGCTGCTCGTAGAGAAGAATGCCGCAGCCGGCCTCGGTGATGGCGGCCATCGCCAGCTCAAACTGCTGACGGCAATCGCAGCGCAAGGAATGGAAGACGTCGCCGGTGAGGCACTGCGAATGGATGCGGACGATAGGCGGCGCGGCATGGATGTCGCCCATCACCAGGGCTACGGCAGACTCGATGCGCACTGCCGGAGCGGGAATTCTGTCGTTGCAGGGAGCGGGGTTGTCGATCCGGCCTTCGAAGCCGAGGATGCGGAAGGGTCCCCAGCGCGTGGGAAAGTCGGCGTCGGCTACTTTGGTCACGCTGGCGAACGGCATGATTTCATTATACGTTTCGTGCTTCATGGCGATTGGATTACCGCGGAAGCAAGTTTGATGCAGGTTCCGGCTTCGGCTTACCGGTCCTGCGGCTGGAGGCGGGTTTGGGGGTACAGTAGGGGTGTGACGCAAAGCAATCCCAAGCTGATTCTGATCACGCTGCTGGTGGAACTGGGCGTTGCGGCGGCAGTATCGAGTTCGCTCGCCCGGTCCAAGATCTTCAAGAACCTTCTGCTCGCCATGCGCCGCACGCCAAGGCAGACGGCGATGCTGGTGGTCATCATCTGTGTGCCGCTGACGCTTGGGGTCTGGATTCGGACCATTGTGCCGAACTTTCTCGCGGCCGACCTCTCGTTCGAGACGACGATCCTGCTGGGGATTCTGGTGGGACCGCTGGCGGCGATGGCTGGAGGCGCCGCGCTCGCGGTTCCCGCGCTGCTGCACCACGAATACTGGGCGCTGCCGGTGAACCTGATCGTGGCGGCAATCTCCGGCGCGTTTGGACGCTTCGCCGATCCTGACGATGTGTGGTCGTTCTCGCCGATGATCGACCTCAGCATCTATCGCTGGGTCACGCGCAACCTGCGCAGGCCGCATCTCGACAAGCAGATCCTGCTGCTTCTGCTGGTGGCGGGGATGCAGTTGGGCACGAGCCTGCTGGGGGGATTTTATCCGCGGCATTTTTTTGAGTTGTACTCGAACATATGGTGGGTTGAGCTGCTGATCTGCGCGACCGCGCCCATCGTCGTCGGGATCCCGCTGAAGATATGGAATGCGATCCGCGTGGAACGCAAGCTGGAGGAGCAGGGCATGCTGCTTCTGGAGGCGCGGCTGGATGCGCTGCAGCGGCAGATCAACCCTCATTTCCTGTTCAACACGCTGAACTCGATCACGTCGCTGGTGCGCTCGCAGCCGGAGCTGGCGCGCGAGATGATCGTGAAGCTCGCGAACATCCTGCGGGTGCTGTTGAAGGACCGCGAAGCGTTTCTCCCGCTGCGCGAGGAGCTGAAGTTCACCGACGACTATCTGGATATCGAGTGCGTGCGCTTTGGCGACAAGCTGAAGGTCGTGAAGGAGATCGCGGACGACACGCTGGACATCGTCGTTCCCGGCATGCTGCTGCAGCCGCTGATCGAAAACAGCATCAAGCATGGATTGGAGCCGCGCATCCGGGGCGGGACGGTGACGCTGCGCAGCCGCATCACCGAAGAGGGCCGTCTGATGGTCGAAGTGGAAGACGATGGGGTGGGCATGGCGCCGGAGCGGGAGAACGCTTCTCCCGTGAGCGGGCTGCTGCGTCCCGGCACGGGCATCGGCATGCGTAATGTCCGCGAGCGCATGGAGGTGCTGTACGGCAAGCTGGCGAACGTCGAGATCAACAGCCGTCCCGGGCGCGGCACCAAGGTTACGCTGTTGATGCCGGTCCTCGATGCGAGCGCCGAGGCGTGGGGCCCGATCGGCGCCGCGGCCGGTAAAGCGGTGGGTCATCTGCTCGAAGACGCGGTGCGGGCGATGACTCGCTCGTAATACTCCTCATAGAGCGGAATGACGCGGGAGGCGCAGAAGTTGTCCTGGGCGGTCTTGCGTCCGGCCTGCGCCATGGCCTGCAGGCGGTTGTCGTCGCGGAGGAGCGCGATGGCGGCTGCGGACATGGCTTCGATTTCGCCGACCTCAAAGAGCAGCCCGTTGTCTCCGTCGTCTCCTGAGTTGTGGATAAGTTCCGGGACGCCGCCGACGCGGGTCGCGATTGTCGGAACGCTGCACGCCATTGCCTCCAGCGCGGCCAGCCCGAAGGACTCCATCTCGCTCGGCATAAGCATCAGGTCGGCGAGTGGAAGCAGTTCGTTCACGTTGTCCTGCTTGCCGATGAAGTGGATGCGGTCCTGCACGTTGTGTTTGCGCGCCAGGTACTCCGCGACACTGCGGTCGGGGCCGTCACCGATCAGCAGCAGACGAGCCGGGAGTGCTTTGGCGATGCGGGCGAAGACCTCGACTACATCCTGAACGCGCTTCACCGGACGGAAGTTCGACAGGTGGACAAGGAGCCTTTCGTTGGGCTGGGCATAGCGCGGACGCATCGCCGCGACCAGCTCCGGCTTGCGCAGATACACGTCGCAGTTGACGAAGTTGCGGATCACTTCGATTTCAGAAGCAATCCCGAAGGCCTCGCGTGTGCGGTCGCGCAGGTAGCTCGATATGCTGGTGACGCCGTCGGACTGCTCGATGCCGAACTTCGTGATCGGCAGATAGGAGCGGTCGAGGCCGACCAGCGTGATGTCCGTGCCGTGCAGTGTCGTGATGAAGGGAAGATGGCGGCCGCGCGCGGCAAGCATCTGCCGCGCCAGCAACGCGCTGACCGAGTGCGGAATCGCGTAGTGAACATGCAGCAGATCGAGCGAGTAGAACTCGGCAACCTCGGCCATTCGCGTGGCGAGCGCCAGGTCGTACGGAGGATGTTCGAAGAGAGGATAGTTCGAAACCGCCACCTCATGGAAGTGGATATTCGCCTCGCGTCCCGTCAGTCGAAAGGGCTGCGAGTAGGTGATGAAGTGGATGTCGTGGCCGCGCGCGGCGAGTTCGATGCCCAGCTCGGTCGCGACGACACCGCTGCCGCCGTAGGTGGGATAACACGTAATGCCGATCTTCATAGAGTCCCTGAATCACTTTCCCATCGCGTTGGCTGCCGCATGTTGGACGACGCAACGCCGCTAAAAGACTTTTTCATGCCCGGTATCGGGAACGAACTGGCCGGCGTCGCGGAGAGCTCCAAACGAGCCGAGGTTTCCATAGTGGATGAGCTGCGGAGCATCTGGTTGCAGCGCAAGTGCCGGCAGCTCCGTGAGCAGCGCATTGCGTTCGACGTCGCGATGGGTGCGAAGCCGCGTCGTTACCTGGTCCAGCGCGCTGTCGTTGTAGCCGGGATGACAGCAGAGCTCGAAGGCGCCTTCCGTTGGTAGAACGTGGAGGATCTGCCGCAGCGTCGTCGCGTCGAGCTGGCCGGTTGCCGAGATGCCGATCGTTCCATCGGTTGTCTGCACCTGCGCATGGCGAATCTGCGGCTGGCGCTCGAACTGCGTTTTCAGGCTGCCCAGAAGCTTCACCTGCAGGCGCCGCAGCCGGTTGCCATGGCCCAGCGCGAGGCTCCAGCTCTGCTCAAACGGATTGCGGATCGCGCCGATAGAACACCGCTCGGCCAGGTGGAGCAGCGGCCGCGTGACCGTGGGGAAGAGGTGCGTGTGTTTGTGGGTGTCCAGATGGGTGACGTCGATGCCTGCGCGTTGCAGCTTCTGTACCTGGGCGATGGCCTCGCGCTCGATATCGTCCTCGCGGATGTCGCCGCGCAGCAGCGCCTGGAGAAAGTCCACCAGCGATGGGCGGAACGTCTTGCCATCGGCGCCAAGCAGCGTCGGGATGCTCTGCGGATGCGAGACCGGGATGCCATCGGTCAGCACGATATGGCAGCCTACGCCGAGGGTTGGGTTGGCGTGGGCGACGGCGACCGCATCATCGAATGCCGCGCCATTCGCCATCAGCGTGGCCGAGGTCAGCGCGTGGGCCTGATGCAGCTCCGCGATGGCGCGGTTGACGCCTGGGGTGAGGCCGAAATCATCCGCATTGAGGATCAGTCGAGCTGACATAGATGTGCCATGAAGAGGACGATGCGAACTGTTGAAGGATCGCAGCTTCTGCCGAGCCGCCGACCTCGCCTTTCTCATCGTACGGCAGTCCAACATGCGGCGGGATCTGATGATCAAGAACACAAATGGAAGTAGGTAGCAAGATACAGAGGACCGTCACTCCGTTCGGGATGACGGGCGGAACGGAGTGATCGAATTTCGTGCTGGTAAATAGTTGATTGACTTGTTCGAAACCCTGTCCGAGAGTCCGGACAGGGGGCACCCAGCCACTCTCACTTTCCAACCTTTACACCATCACGCAAACTGCTGTAGAGAGACGAAGGCTGAAAGGGCTAGTTTTCGGTCTGTTCGCGTTTGTAGGGTTTTTGCATGAGGGCTCGGGCTTCGTTGACTGCGCCCTGGGTGTTGTCGTTGGTCTGGACGGCGAGGCGGTACTCGTTGACGGCGCGGTCTCGCTGGCCGGTGACGTCGAAGATGCGGCCTAGTTCGATGTGGCTCCAGACCTCGACCCAGCGGGGATCGCCGTCGCCGCGGAGGGCGTCGCGGAAGCTGTTGGCGGCGGACTGGTAGTTGCGCTGCATGAAGAAGATTTCGCCGATGCGGTAGGCGGCGAGCGAGCTGTTCTTGTTGGAGTCGAGGGCCTTCTGGTATTCGGCGAGCGCGCCGGTGAGGTCTCCCTGCGCGACCATCTCCTGGCCGCGTAGGACGGCGACGCGGACGGCGAGGTCAGGTGTGCTCTTGAGGAGCCAGTTATCGGGATCGATGCTGATCCTGCGCGGACGGCCGAAGGTCTCGACGGAGTACTGCGATTCGGTGCCGGAGACGTCGACGCGGCGGATTTCGGTCTTGCCGTCGGTTTCGATGCGGAGTTCGACTGGCATGCGGAAGAGGTCGAGGTCCTGGTCGATGGAACCGACGGTGCGGAAGCCCTTGTTTTCGCCAAGGCGGAAGACGGTGTACTTGTCGGTGAAGGCGGGGGCGCCGGTGCCGTCGAGCCATTGAGCGAAGAAGGGTTCGAGTTGGAGGTTCGAGACCTGTTCTGCGACCGTCTGGACGTTGGAACTGCGGATGGACTTGTCGGTATATTGCGCGAGCAGGGCGCGGAGGAATTTGTTGAAGACATCATCCCCCATCTCCCAGCGGAGCATGTGGAAGACCATGGCTCCTTTTTCAAGGGTCATGGACTGGAACTGCGGGGAGAAGGGATCGAGGCGGCCGATGGAGGTAAGGGGTTCGGTGTCGTAGGCGAGAGCGCCGGCGGAGACATCGGTGACGGCGGACTCGAAGGCGCCCTTGCCGGCAGAGTCTTCGAGGTACATCAGCTCGGCGTAGCGGGACATGCCGTTGGTGATCCACGCATCGTTGAGGGTGGCGGGAGAGACCTGTCCTCCCCACCACTGATGGGCTAGGGTGTTGGAGAGAAGGCGCTGCTCGTTGCGTGCGGCGATGCGGCTGCCGGCGATGGCGGCAATCTCCGGCGCCCAGGTGGCGGAGACGGCGTCGTCGGGAAGTTCGACGAGGTTCATGTGGGTGGACTCGGGCTGGCCGAAGGTGCCTGACAGGTAGAGGTATTCGCGTTCGGCCTGGCGGGCGAAGTCGAGAGCGAACTCCTTGCGCTTCTCGGTGACGTAGACGGTCATGTTGCCGGCGGTGGTGGGGGTGAGAAACTTGCCGGCGATGATGGTGCCGGGAAAGCCGGGTTTGGCCCAGTTGAAGGTGAATTCGGTGCGGTTGCCGGGAAGACTTTTTGGCGCGGCGACACCGCTGCCGCTGCCGATCACGCGCTCGTCGGAGGGGACGCGGATGTGCATCTCGGCGGTGAAGCGGTCAGTGTAAAGGCCGGGCGTCGGAAGCGGGAACCAAGCGCCGGGGTAGAGGAGGATGCTGATGGGGTCTTCGACCGCAGCCATCTTGATGCCTTCGACGGGGCTGGTGTCGGCTCCTTTGAGAGTGCCGCTGTATTCGAAGTGCCAGGTAGTGCTGGAGCCTTTGGGCAACGGCGTCGCCAGGGAGAAGCGTACGGTGCTGTTCTGGGTGAGGCGCTCGGACTCGAGAGGTTGGTTCTTCGCGTCGATGACCTTGGTGAGCTGCAGACCGTTGTTGAGCTCGAAGGTGGCGGAGGAGAGGTCTTCGAGGGCAGTGAAGGTGACGTCGGCTGTGGCGGTGAGACGGTTGACGGCGGGATCGAGGTCGGCGGTGATGACGTAACCGGTGACCTGAAGCTGCGGTCGCGTGGGAGGAGCAGCGTATGCAATGACCGTGACGGCGCACAGGGGAAGCAGGACGAAGGCGCAGGTGCGGAATGTGCGGGAGAAGGCGGACATGCAGCTAAAGTTCCTCAAAGCATCATCGTACAGACATTGTGATATTAGACGCTTGCAGTTTGATTTGGGCCACTTGGGGGTGATAAGGCCTGCCGGACGTCCCCACTGCGCGTGGGGCGGTCACTTCGTGACGTGTATACCCCTTCGGTGGGCCCTCCCGCTGGTCGGGGTGAAGATTTGTTGCCGACCAACGGAAGGCCCCATGCACCACACCTGCCCAGACAAGGTAAACGCGTCACGAAGTGACCGCCCTCCGCGCAGGAGGCCCGTCCGGCAGGACTATCTTCAGGAGGGCAGAAGGGCTTCGACTGCGTCGCAAACCTGGCGGATGGAGCTGGAGGCGGGGTTGGGTTGGAGGATGCGGCGGACTTCGGCGAGATCGGCTATCATCTGGGCGCGCTCCGGAGTTTCGGCGAGGAGCGGGCGAAGGGCGGCGGCTATGTTTTCGGAGGTGAAGCGGGTCTGCAGGAGTTCGGGCACGATGCGGCGACCGGCGATGAGGTTGACCATGGCGATGGGGAGATTGCCGTCGGGATCTGTTTCGGCGGAGGGCCAGATCTCGGGGGGATAGCGCACGAGGCGTTTGGCGAGGCGAAAGGTAAGAGGGGAGACGCGGTAGACCACAACGAAGGGATTGCCGATGACGGCGGCCTGGACGGTGGCGGTGCCGCTGGCGACGACGCTGGCGCGGGCGTGGTGGAGAGCTTCGCGGGCGTCGGGGACGAGATGGATTCTGGGATGATGTTCGTCGGTGAGTTGCTGGAGATCTTCGCGGTTGAGGGTCGAGGCGATGGGCAGAATGTATTCGTATTCGGCGCCGAGGGTGGCGGCGGCTTGGAGCATGGTGGGGAGATTGAGGCGGACCTCTTTTGTGCGGGAGCCGGGGAGGAGGGCGATCCAGGGCTTCGCGGGGTCGAGGCTTTGCTGCTGTGCATAAACTTCTCGAGAGATGGTGGGGAGGGGGAGTTCGACAAGGGGATGGCCTACGAAGGTGGCGTTGACGTTGCGGGCGCGGTAGAAGGCGGCTTCAAAGGGGAAGATGACCATCATGCGGGTGACGCGCTGCTGCACCCAGCGCAGACGGCGGCGCTTCCAAGCCCATAGCTGCGGGCTGACAAAGTAGACGACGGGGATGTTGAGTGTTTTCAGTTCGCGGGCGAGGCGGAAGTTGACGTCGGGGAAGTCGATGAGGATGGCGACGGCGGGGCGACGTTTTTTGATGGAGGCGACGAGGCGACGGTATTTGCCGTAGATGGAGGGCATATGGCGGATGACTTCGGTGATGCCCATATGGGATACATCTTCGGCGCGGACGATGCGCTCGAGGCCGGCTTGCTCCATCTCGCGGCCACCGAGACCGAAGCAGGTGAGTTGCGGATGGCGGCGGCGGAGTTCGGTGATGACCTGAGCGCCGTAGTGATCGCCACTGGCTTCGCCGGCGGAGAGAAAGAGGGTCGGGTTGGAGGTCGCGACGATGGAACCAGTGTAGATTTTTCTGGAGGTGCTTGCATGGCTGGGAATGTGATGAAGCGATTTCGTGCGGCGCTGGAGCCAGCGAATAATGGGTTGGGATGTGTGATTGTGCGGGTGCCGTTCGACATCGACGCGGACTGGAAGACTTCTAATAGCTTAAAAAGAACCCGAAGGAGAGCGCATAGCGTTCCTAGTTGCCTCCGAGATCGACGTAAGCCGGCTTGTCACGATCTGCGGTAAGGGTATCGTTTGCGTCCTCCAGTTCTGCAACCTGTAGGACGGTGCGTTTGGCGGAGTTTGGCAGCTTGGAATTGAAATCAGCACCCTTTTGGTGGGTGAAGTAATAGATGAAAGCACGGTCGCCATTGACGATTACGTCGCAGTGGTGGCCTTCCGTCCGGTCTGTTGGCAGATGGCCTGGAACCTGTAGCAGGTTTTGGGATTGCGCGGTCCAATGCAGGAGATCAGAGGAGTGATAGCCCCCCAGCCCTTTCCCTGTGTCTGTGATCATCCAGTATTGATCTTTCCAACGAAAGACCTTTGGCGCTTCGCTGCTTCGATCGGTGATTGCCGCACCTAGCCATGGCTTTCATGCTCCTGCAGGGGAATATCCCAGTGCAGGGCAGCATCCAGCGTCAGTTGGGGAGTGAGCTTGATGATGTCCCTCGAAGATGGCGTACTCTTTGCGCCGACCGTCCTGGTTGAAGTGAGTGTCTTTGCTTGCGCTGTAGACATCGTCCAGGAGAAAATTTGCGAAACCGAAGCTCGTGACGGCTTGTACGGAAGACTTCGCCGGCGCACCGCTTTGGTTGCTGAAATTGAAGTGAAGTTCCCCACCATTGTAGTCGCTGTGGACGCCAAGACCTCGTAGCTCCAGCCCAAATTTGAAGTTGTTGGTGCTCTTAACCAGGTAGATTCCTTAAAGTTCCTGGATGCCATGCCGATAGATCAAGTAGACGGAGGCTCACCATGAGTTACGAAGCTGGAATCGGCAGTTTGCAGCAGGGAATCAGTTCGATGGTGCCCTTGGAGGTAGCTGCAGCCGCTCAGCCGAAAGAGTCAGAGAAAGCGGCGAATGCGGGCGAATCAGCTACAGTCCAGGTAAGCCATGCTGATCAAACAAGCCTGAGTTCGACGGGAGGGCTCGTTGCACAAGCGCTGGGGAGCTCAGATGTGCGAACTGCGCAGGTTGCATCGCTGCAAAAGGCCATTTCTGCTGGTCAATACCATGTCCCTGCATCGGCCGTGGCGGACAAGCTGGTTGAGTCGCTGCTGGATCAGTGATGACTGACTCTCAAGCAATCTCTGAAATTCTCAATGAGACGGTCGTTGCTTTATGCCAATTCGATGTCGCTAAGCTACGGTCATTGAAGCAACAGATCAGCGAGTTTGCAGGCACTCCTGTCAAGGTCGATAGCGAGGGCGCGTCTTCAATCATGCACCAGAAGTCTTTGCTGGAGATTCTTCTTCAGAACTGCGAGGCAAATCTCAAGACACTTAACCGTCTGCGCGATAGAAATGGGAGGGACCAGTGGGCACGATAGCATCGATGATGGACATCGCTCGGCAGGCGCTGATTGCGGACCAGGAAGCGCTCAATGTTACCTCGAATAACGTTGCGAACCAGAATACCGTCGGGTACACAAGAGAGGTTGTGAACTTCCAATCGCTGGATGCAGTCACGCTGAACGGCAGCACAGCGGGTGCGGGTGTGACTGCCACAGAAAGCTCTCAGAGGGACCGGATTCTCGACCAGCAGGTGCAGCAGCAAACCCAGACTCAAGCTCAGGCTGGAGCAATGCAATCGGCATTGCAGCAGATACAGAACATCTTTAGCCTCAGTTCGTCGACCTCTTCCGCCAGTTCGACCGTTCTTAGCACCGCGATCAACTCCTTCTTCAGTTCCTTGTCGGCACTTGCGAGCAACCCGTCCGATACGGCGACGAGACAGAACGTACTCTCGGCAGCGACCCGCATGACCGGCGCTTTCAATTCAGCAGCTAGTCAACTGACGCAAATCTCATCAAATCTCAATCAACAGGCCGTCAGTGATGTTAGCCAGGTAAACTCGTTGACAACGACTATCGCCTCGCTCAATGGGCAAATTGCCAGCCAGAGTCCAAGTTCCGACGCGGGCACTCTTGAGGACCAACGTCAGTTGGCAATCACCCAGCTATCTCAATTGGTGGGGTTAGATCAGATATCAACCCAGCAAAATGGGATTACGCTGACGACGACAGGCGGCGCAGTATTGGTCAGCGGAGACCAATCCTATGCGATGAACACGACGCAAACAGGAGGTGCGACGCATATCCTGGCTGGAATCGGAGGACAAGATGTCACATCGAGCCTCTCCGGCGGCGATCTTGGAGGTGCGTTGGAGGCGCGGGATCAGCAGTTGCCTTCCTATAGCAATGCTCTCGACAGTCTCGCCTATGGAATTGGAACGCAGGTAAATCAAGTCAATGAACAAGGTGTAGATAGCAATGGAAACCCTGGAGCGGCGTTATTCAGCTTCTCGACAGGTCAGAGTGGCGCTGCAGCATCTGTTCAGTTGTCGACAAGTAATCCTGCCGCGGTGTCTTCCGCTGCGCCGGGAGAGGGTTCCGCCGGCAATGCGAACGCCTCTGTTCTTGCTAACCTTGTCAATGCTCCTGTTGCCGGAAACCAGACCGCCGGCGCGTATTTGGCTTCCTTTCTTTCTCAGGTGGGAAGCGACGCCTCTGCCGCGACGACAAATAATAGCGCTCAGCAGGCGACCTTGACACAGCTGACCAGTCAGAGGGATTCGCTCTCAGGCGTGTCTCTCGATGAAGAGGCGGTCAATCTGACGCAGTATCAGCGTTCTTACCAGGCGGCCTCACAGGTATTTACGATCGCTGATTCGATTATGGCGAGCGCCATCAATCTTGGCGTGCAGACTTCCGTGAGTTAGTAGGAACATTTTGACGTACGCCTTTCTAAGCACAAATTCAGGAGCTTTGCGATGCGAATAGATCCAAATTACGTGACCACGCTGACTGCTTCGCTGGACGCATCGACGAGTCTGGAAGATACCCTTACCTCCGAGCTCTCGAGTGGCCTGCGAGTTGTCTCGTTGCAGGATGATCCTGTTGCAGCGGCCCAAAGCACGTTGCTGGGAAACTCGATTGCCCAGGACGACACGTTTGTTCAGACCGCTTCGGGAGAATCGTCCTCGATGCAGGTTGCGGATTCGACACTGGCCGAAGTGGTGACACAGGTAACGTCTGCGATATCCCTCGCGGTCGAGGGCAATGATGGAGCGTTGAACGCAAGCAACACGTCGAGCATTGCACAGCAATTAAGTGGAATTCGAGATCAAGTGCTTTCGCTCGGGAATACAAGCTATCAGGGTCAATCTGTTTGGCGGCAGTCAAGGGTCCATTCCGCCCTTTACGTTGAACAAAGCCACCAATCCTGCGACGGTGAGTTATGCGGGTGATTCAAGCCTTCAGTATGTTCAGACTCCAAACGGACAACAGATACAGGTCAACCTCCCCGGATCCGCCGTTTTCGGTGCAGGCGGCTCCGGTGTGTTGGGCGCGCTGAACCAGCTCATTACGGATTTTTCAAGCGCCACGCCGGCAAGCGCCGCGATCACAGCAGATACTGCTGCGCTGACGACGGCGCTGGGACAGGTATCCAGCCAGCGGGCAACGCTTGACAGCTCTCTGAGCCGGCTCCAATCGTCTAGTACGTATATTCAGATCGAGGCGAGCGAACTTACTGTGGCACAAAGCAATCTCGTTTCGGCTGATCCTGCTTCCGTGGCAACCCAGTTATCTTCTGCCGAAACTCAGCATCAAGCCTTGCTTAGCGTCATTAATGCATTAGGCAGTGGGGATCTCTTCAGCCTTATGCGTTAGAGCGGGCCTGCCTTTGATTGCGGAGAATATACTGAAAAGGGATGATCGTAAGGGGGAAGAGTTGAGGTTTCTTTGGGATGCCACCCGTGGTTATCGATTACGGCCATGGAAAAGCCCGTATTTACGGTGGAGGTTCGAGACCTATTCCGGTCAGCCGTCTGAGACGGTCCGGGTACGAGATGTCTGGAAACTTTTCAGAAAAGAGAAGAAGCAGTTGTTCCGGTTTTTTCGTTGGACGCGAGAGATGAAGGCGTATGCCAATCCAGAGACAGGGCAGTGACAGATTGTTTTTGTCACGTTTCAGAAAAGCGCTGGCTTGATTGCTGCCGCACTCCGACCGGCTGGCGTTCCGGGCGCTTTGTTCCCTTGATTGCCGCGCTGCCTTACCAGTGCTATCCTTACAAAGACACCAAGAGAGTGGACTAGAAGATTAGGAGTAGAAACAGCTGTGTTGGCATCCGCTAAAAAGACAGACATTATCGCAAAGTTCCGTACACATGACTCAGATACCGGGAGTCCAGAGGTTCAGATCGCAATTTTGAGCGAACGCATTGGCGAATTGACGGAACACTTCAAAGAGCACAAGAAAGACCACGGATCACGCCGCGGGCTTCTCATGCTTGTGAGTAAGCGGCGCCGTTTGCTTGACTATTTAAAGAAGTGTGACGCAGACCGATATCGTGAGGTCATTGGGAAACTCGGAATCCGCAAATAACCGCAGTATTCGGAGATACCTTCCAAACTATGGGAGAATCAACTGCCTGCCCTCATTCGGCTGCAAACTTCGTTCAAGGTCATGCAAGACCTTGTCGCCGGAGATGCTGATGATGTCAGGTAAGGAGCCTGTCTCCCTGGTCTTGCGTTTTGGCCCACTTCGATCCGTAGACGATCTATCAAAGTGCAGCTTGCTGGCGACCTTATAGGCGTCAAGCTGAGCTGCGCTTTTTCGTGCCAGGTAAACGAAATGACACGCTCCAAAGCTTATTGAATGAAAAGAGAGAAGAGAGGCAACATGAAACAGGACGTGACAGTAGAGCTTGCCGGCGGCAAGCAAATCAAATTTGAAACGGGGCGTATGGCGAAACAGGCCCCCGGCGCAGCGCTTACCTCGAGCGGGGACAATGTAGTCCTCGCAACCGCCGTCTCATCGCCGGATCCCAAGGAAGGAATCGATTTCTTCCCTCTCACGGTCGAGTATCGTGAGTTTACCTATGCCGGCGGTCGAATTCCCGGCGGCTTTATCAAGCGTGAAGGCCGTCCCAGTGAGAAAGAGGTCCTGACGAGCCGTCAGATCGATCGTCCCATCCGGCCCTTGTTTCCTGAAACCTTTCGCAACGAAACGCAAGTCGTCGCGTTTGTCTATTCTGCCGATAAAGAGAACGATCCCGATGTCCTTGGTATCAATGGCGCGAGCTGCGCCTTGGCGCTGAGCGATATCCCCTTTCATGGACCGGTTGGTGCGGTGCGCATAGGACTGGTGGACGATCAGTTTGTCGTGAACCCCACCTATGCGGAGCGCGCAAAAAGCCAATTGAACATCATGGTCGTCGGTACCAAGGACGGTATTGTGATGATCGAGTCAGGCGCGAAAGAAGTTTCTGAAGCGCGTGTCGTCGATGCGATTGAGTTCGCCCATGAAGAGATCAAAAAGATCTGCGCCGCGATTGAGGATCTGGTCAGCCGGGCGGGCAAGCCCAAGCGTGCCGTAGCTGAGGTCGAGATCGATCACGCATATCTCGATTCAATGACTGCAAAGATCGGCTCGCAGTTGAAGGACGCGCTCGATACGGGCAAACACCCGAAGTTCGAGAGCTATGCTCTAGTCAAAGCGATCAAGGATGAACTCAAGAAGGAACTGCCTGAAGGGGATGCGGGTGCGGCAAAGAAGCTGAGCAAGTACTACGAGCTTCTTCGTGAAAAGATCTTCCGCGACCAGGTGTTGAACGACCGGATTCGTCCTGACCATCGTGCCTTCGATAAGATCCGCGACCTAACGATCGAAGTAGGCGTGCTTCCCCGGGTTCATGGCTCGGCGCTCTTCACCCGCGGCGAGACGCAGGCTCTGGTCAGCGCCACTCTCGGAACGACAGATGACGCGCAACGCCTCGAGAGCTACGAGGGCGAACAGAAACGCCGCTTCATGCTGCACTACAATTTTCCTCCGTTCTCCGTCGGCGAAGTCGGTCGAATGACCGGTGTCGGCCGCCGCGAGATCGGCCATGGCGCGCTTGCCTATCGGGCGATCGAAGCTGTTCTGCCAGCTGAAGACGAGTCGCCGTACACTTTGCGTGTCGTCTCGGATATTCTCGAGTCGAACGGATCGTCTTCGATGGCGACCGTCTGCGGAGCCTCGCTCGCCCTGATGCAGGCCGGCATTCCTATCAAGGGATCGGTTGCGGGCGTCGCCATGGGGTTGGTCAAGGAAGGCGATAATTACGCTGTGCTGACCGACATCGCGGGCGCCGAGGATCACTACGGCGACATGGACTTCAAGGTTGCCGGTACCCGCAACGGGATCACTGCGCTTCAGATGGATATCAAAATCATGGGGATCACTCCGCAGATCATGCGTGAGGCTTTGGAGCAGGCGCGCAGGGGCAGGTTGTTCCTGCTCGATACCATGGATGGCGTGATCGCGGGGGCGAGCCAGGAGAAGTCGCAGTTCGCGCCGCGCATTCATACGATCCAGATCCCGACAGACAAAATCCGCGACCTGATCGGGCCGGGCGGTAAAGTCATTCGCGGCATCATCGATGCAACCGGCGTGAAGATCGACGTCGACGATACCGGACGGGTCAATGTCGCTTCGAGCGATGCGGATGGCCTGGCTCGCGCAATCCAGATGATCACCGATCTTACGGCGGTGCCCGAGATCGGAAAGATCTATCTCGGCAAGGTCGTCCGTCTCGCGGAGTTTGGCGCATTCGTCGAAATCTTCCCTGGAACGGACGGTCTGCTGCACGTCTCCGAGATCGCGGAACACCGCGTCAAAGAGGTCAAGGACGAGCTTCGTGAGGGGGATCAGATCCTCGTGAAGGTGCTCGCCATTGAAGGCAACCGCATCAAGCTTTCGCGTAAGGCGGTTCTGCGTGAGCAGCGCGCCAAGCTTGGCCTTCCTGAGCCCGGGCAACCGGGATCTGAGGGGACAAGGACGGAAGCCAGTTCGTCGAATGCGCATCCGAGTCCTCCACAGGGTGAGGATCAGGCTGATCTGGACGAAGAGGGAGGCGACTTCGAAGAGGAGGGCGATGAAGCTGGCGAAGAGCCTAACTTCAACCGCGTCGATGGAGCTACACCGGTTCAGGTTGCTGGCGGCCAGGGGCCTGATGCTCCTGGTGGACAGCGGCGTCCTGGCAGCCGGCGCCGTCGCGGTGGACGGAGGCCCGGTTCGGGTGGTGCTCCGCAAAATGGCGGCGGCAGTCACTAGCTTTTCGTTGAGAGATAGGCAGAGAGACCGCGCACTTACGCGGTCTTTTTGTTTGCCTGTCGTTCATCTTTCGGATATTTTTTGATGGTGCGACGCTCTGTCTGGATAGCTTTCGGCTTTCTCTGTCTGCTATCCGCTACGGCTTGGGTGGTGCCGTCCGGCAGGGAAGAACTACCGGCACTTGAGCGGCAGGGACTGGTGTTTGGGGCAGTGGGTTTGGCGGCGCTTTGCTTTACCGTACGCAGACAGGCAGTGAGAACCGACTGGCAGCTAGTCGTCGCTGGCATCGGATTTTTTGGTTTGCCTACCGTTGTGGTGGAGGTCGCGCGGGGGAGTGTGGGGGAGACCAGCCGGTCGGCACTGTTCGCCATGGTCCCGGTAGTTGTGGTTCTGGTGATTGTGACTGGTAGTGCCGCCGACGGTGCGCGGCGGTTGCTGGTTCCTGCGCTGGTGGGGCTTGGCGGGTTGTTGCTGCTGGTGCCATTGGACTTCTCGTCCTCTGTGCGGGGTGACATCATGCTTGGGCTGCTTAGCGCGGCCGTTGTGGTTGTGGGCGTCTGTAGTGTGTGGCTGTTCCGCGTGCTGGACGGGGTGGAACTGGCGGAAGCCGCTGCTGGTATTGGATTGGCGAATGCGCTGTTTCTGCTGGTTTGCGGCGCGATTCGCGGAGAACTGGTGTGGAACTGGAGCGGACTGGCGTCGGTGGCTTCGCTTTCGTCACTGGTAGATGTGGTCGAAGTTGTGTTGATTGTCTGGCTGCTCCGCGAGATGCCGCCCGCGCGCTTTGCCGCTCGCTATCTGCTGATTCCGCTGCTGACGATCCTGGAGAGCTTTGTCGTGCTGCGCCCTGAATGGACGGTCAGGATGGGTTTCGGAACGGTGCTGCTGGCGGTTGGAACGGGGACGCTTCTGCTGTTGAAGGATGCGGATGAGGACGTTGTTTTATCGCTTCGGTAAAAAATTTTCCGCACGCTTGCCCGGAGGAGATATTTTGCTCGCTCAGCGGTGACGCTTCAGCAGGAGCAAGGTTCCGAGAAAGAGGCTGCCGGCTGAGATCGTCATGAAGAGGATGGCGTGACGGTAGGCGGCCTGGGTTTGGGGTGGAGTAGCGGCGGTGTTGTCCAAGCATTGGGTGCAGCCCTGCGCGTTGAGTGGAACGCACAGGAAGGTAAAGAGGAGAAGAGGCAGGACGAGTTTGAGGACTCTACGCGAACCCAGGTCCCAGAATCGGGACATGGGGCACCTTTGGTACCAAATTTTCGTCCGAGAGATGGGAGTTGCCGGAGAGTTCATTGGAAGAAGGCTAAGAGGGTAAAGAGGAAGAGCCAGAGGATGCCCATGGCGTGCCAGTACCAAGCTGCTCCGTCGACCAGGATCTGCCGGGTCTCCAGTTGACGTGAGGCGTAGAGGCCGATGAATGCGACGGCGAGGGCGGCGATGCCAAGGAAGAGGTGGAGCGCGTGGGTACCGGTGATGAGATAAAAGAAGTGACTGCTCTGGTTGGTGCGGAAGAAGACATGCTGGAGGGCGAGCTGTCGCCAGGCGATCCACTGTCCGGTGAGGAAGAGCAGGCCGAGGACCATGGTGGCCGATAGCCAGGGGAGGGCGCGGCGGGTGATGGGTTTGCCGAAGCCAAGCCACTCGTCCATGACGTCGGTCTCGCGGAACATGTTGCGGCGGGCGATCTCGATGGTGACGGAACTGAGCAGGAGGACAGCGGTGTTGAGCCAGAGGATGGGCGGGATTCTGGTGGGGAGCCACTCGTTGATGTAGTGGTTGTAGGCGTCGAAGTGGCCGGCGGACTGGTTGACGAAGAAGGTGCTGACGATGGCGACGAAGAACATCAGGTCGCTGGCGAGAGCGAAGAACAGACCCATGCGATAGCGATGGAGGCGCTCGTAGGGTCCGCGATGGCCGCGGCTGCGGTCGTTCCAGTTTTCGCCATCGCCTCCGCCGCCGGTGCGCTTGTCGGTGGGCGGACGCCGACCCGACCCGTTGTCGTGGTCTTCTACGCGGCGCTTGCGTTCCTGCTCGGTTTTATTGGGCGTGATGGTTGCCGGCATTGAGTTGCCTCTTTGAGAGGACGGGTTGTGGACAGCTTACTCCGGTTTTGAGTTTGCCGTGTTTTCGATTTTGACTGGAACAATGATGTCAGGCGCCCATTGAGGCAGGAAAGAATCTCCGGCGGGTGTGGGTTGATAGTCGCAGGGTTCGCGGTATACACGAATCTCTGGCTCATCGGATGCGGTTGAGGGGGTGAAAGGATTCAAGGCTGGATGCCATTCGAGGGTAGTGGCTTGCCAGGGGTTCTCGCGGGCTGGTTTTCCTGCCCGGAGGCTGTGGAAGAGGTTGACGAGGAAGAGGAGCTGGGAGGCGGCGAGGAAGATTGCGCCGCAGGTAATGTGAAGATTGAGCGGGATGGTGTGGGCGAGGAGCTTGCCGGTTGGGCTGAGAGCGCCGCCCTGGCCGGGGATGCCGGTGAGTTGGGCGTAGTGGCGAGGTTCTCCCATAAGTCCGGTGAAATACATGGGGAGAAAGGTGGAGTAGGCGCCGATGAAGGTACACCAGAAGTGCCATCTGCCGAGGCGTTCGGAGAGAAGGCGCCCCGGGCGACGGCTGCTTGCGGAGATGAGAGGGAACCAGTAGTAGGTGGCGGCGTAGAGGCCGAAGATCCCGGCCATCGCCATGATGAGGTGGAAGTGGGCGACGACGAAGAAGGTGTTGTGGAGGTACTCATCCAGGATGGGCTGGGCCAGAATCGGTCCGGTGAGTCCGCCGGTGATAAAGAGGCTGACGAAGCCGAGGGCGAAGAGCATCGCGGAGGTGTAGGTGGGGCGGCAGCGCCAGGTCGTGGCGAGCCAGCTTAGGACCTTGGCGGAGGCAGGCAGCGCGATGGCCATCGTGGAGACGGAGAAGGCGGAACTGGCGAACGGGTTAAGGCCGGCGACGAACATGTGGTGTCCCCAGAGGAGGATGCCGAGGAAGCCAATGAGCAGGGTGGTTGCGATCATGATGCGGTAGGCGAAGACTTTTCTGTGGCTGAAGTTGGCCAGCAGCATGGAGGTGAGGCCAAGGCCGGGAAGGATGGCTATGTAGACCTCGGGATGACCGAAGAACCAGAAGAGATGAAGCCAGAGGAGGGGGCTGCCGTCTCCGCCATGGTGCAGGACACCGTTGACCAGATCGCCGGTCGGGAGGAAGAAGCTGGTGTGGGCGTGCCGGTCGCAGAAGAGGAGCAGGATGGCGGCGAGCAGGACGGAGAAGGCGATGATGCTGAGCAGGGCCGCGGTGAACCAGCCCCAGACGGTAAGGGGGAGGCGCTCCCAGGTCATGCCGGGGCAGCGGTAGCGGATGATGGTGGTAAGGAGGTTGATGGAACTGATGGTGGAGGCGATGGCGAAGAGGGCGATGGAGGCGAGCCAGAGGTCCATGCCTGTGCCTTGACCGGGGCCTGCGCTGGCGATGGCGCTGAGCGGAGGATAGGCGGTCCAGCCGGAGATGGCTGCTCCGCCGCGAACGAAAGTCGAGCTGAGGAGGGTGAGGAGCGCCAGTGCTGTCAGCCAGAAGCTGGCGGCGTTGAGTACCGGGAAGGCCATGCGGCGGGCGCCGATCTGGGCGGGTAGGATGAGGTTGCCGAAGCCAGCCTGCGGGGCGGTAGTGAGGACGAAGAAGAGCATGATGGTGCCGTGGATGGTGACCAGGGCGAGGTAGTCTTCGGGCAGGATGGGGCCATGCAGGGGGAGAGGCCAGGCGGGCCAGGCGAGGTGGATGCGCATGAGCAGGGAGAGGACCGTGCCGATGGCTACCGAGATCAGAGCGAGGACGAGGTACTGGATGCCGATGATGCGGTGGTTGGTGAAGCAAAGAACAGGGGGTAGGGGGTAGGGGGTAGGGGGTAGAGAGCGGGATGATTCCGGCTGGTGCGGGGTCATGGGGTGGCCGCCTTTTGCTGGGCGGCTAGCCAGGTTGCGAATTGTGGGGGTGGGAGGATGCGCAGGGTGGCGTTCATTCGGTAGTGTCCGAGGCCGCAGAGCTGGGTGCAGAGGATGGCGTAGGTGCCGGGGGTGGTGGGGGTGAAGTGGACATGGATGGTCTGGCCGGGGACGGCGTTCTGCTTGAGGCGCAGGGCCGGGATGGAGAAGCCGTGGATGACGTCCTGGGCGCGGAGGCGGAGGTCGACCTCGCGGCCCGCGGGTAAGACGAGCTGGGAGGTGACTTCGTCGTCGGCAGAGTGGGGGTCGGTTGGATCGAGGCCGAGGGGGTCGCCGGCGCCGGGGTCAACGAGCGCGGGGCGTGTGACGCCGAAGGTGGCGTCAGGGCCGGGGTAGCGGAAGTACCAGGCGAACTGGACGCCGGTGACTTCGACCTGGAGGGCGGTGAGGGAGGCTCCGGTGTAGCGGGTTGCGGCCCAGAGTCGCTCGGCGCGGATGGTGAGGAAGGCGAAGAGGACCGTGAGGGCGGCGAGAGGAAGGTACTCGATGCGCCAGGCGTTGGTGGGTTCGGAGCGGCGGCGGGCGAAGAGGCCGGTGAGGAGGATGATGTGGGCGAGGACGAGGAGGGCTAGGGCGACCCAGAGGTTGAGGAACAGATGGTGATCGAGTGCCGGGCCGTGGGCGCTGGCGTCGATGGGGAGCGGCCAGAGGACTGGCCAGAAGATGCAGTTGGCGAGTTCGATCTGGCTGCGGAGCATGGCGCTATGAGTGGTTCTGGCGGATGAGGTCGAGGAAGAGTTGGTGGACGCGGGTGTCGGCGCTGAGTTCGGGGTGGAAGGTGGCGGCGAGGAGGTGGCCCTGGCGAACCAGGACGGGGGAGCCGTCGCGGGAGGCGAGGGTTTCGACCGCCGCGCCGACGCGGGTGATGCGAGGGGCGCGGATGAAGACCATTTCGAGGGGGCCGCCGGGGAGGCCGGTGGGGGCGGTGAGGATGGTGGAGTCGATCTGGCGGCCGTAGGCATTGCGCTCGATGGTGATGTCGAGGGCGGCGAGCGAGGTTTGGGCGGGGTGCTGGACGTCTTTGGCGAGCAGGATGGCTCCGGCGCAGGTGCCGAAGGTGGGGGTTTCGCGGACGAAGGTGGTGAGGGCGTCAAGGAAATGGTTGCGCTCGAGGAACTTGAGCATGGTGGTGGACTCGCCGCCGGGAATGATGAGTCCGTCTATCGCAGAGCGGCCTTCGGGGTCGTGGAGTTCGTCTGGGGTGCGGATGAGTCTGGCGGCTGCGTGCAGTGTCTGGAGGGTGTGGACGTGGGCCTCGTAGGCTCCCTGAAGGGCGAGGACGCCTATGGTGAGAGACGGTCCGGATTGTGATGGATGCTGGTCCATGGGGTACTCCCCCCTCCCCGCTCAAATTGCGCAAAGTCTTCAAATGATGAGACTTAGGTTTGGACTTGGCAGCCTACCAGTGCATTTGCCGGAGGCGAGTTCGCCCGGCCTGGGTGTATTCCAAGTCCGTCAGATCTATTTCAAGTATAGAGGAGTGGAGGAAACTCATACGCCACGCTCAAGCTTCTCTGTTTGAGTTACATAGCGGCGGCGGAGGTTGACAGGCGTTTCTGGACATGGCGTCTGCCGTCCGCAACTATGCGGATGCGACAGGGTTCTTTTGAAGGTAAGGACGGAACGAACTAACTCGCTGGAGATATGCTGATGACTCGATTTACAACGCTCAATCTTCTGGTGTCCGGTCTATTGTCGGGCGCACTCGCTCTTGCAACCTCCGCTCCCGCCCAGACGACGGCTCCGCCTGCCGCGCCTGGCGACGGCACCTATACGCACACGACGCCGAACGGCTCGACCGTCACGACAACCCGGTCGGGTGTGGCGGGAGACCGCACGGTCGACCGCACCGACACGCGCGCGAACGGCCAGACCTCTTCGACCGACCGCACCTACACCGATCAGAACGGCACACGCACCTACGATGCCACGCACACCGGGGTGAACGGCAAGACCTCCTCGGTCAACGCGAGCGCGGGGGCGAACGCGCAGGGCGGCTTCAACCGTGATGTCACGCGCACCGGCCCGAATGGCGGGACTGCGACCCGCGATACCACCACGACCAACCAGAACGGCGAGCACACGCGCACGACCGACGCCTCCGGCACCGGCCGCTATGGCGCCACTGCCAGCCGCGACACCACCGTGCAGAGCGGCAACGGCGCCTACAGCCGGCAGACGACCGCAAGCAGCACGAACACTGCCGGACAGAACGTGACTCACAACACCGATGTCAGCCGCTCGGGAGGCGTTACAAACATCGATCGAAGCCGGACGGGGTCGCAGGGTAAGACGATCTCGAACGACGTGACCCGCACACCCACCTCGGTGACGCGCACGTACACCGGAAGGCGTGGCAATTCGCGAACATTTACGCGGCATCGCCGCTAACCGCGGTTGACTTGCGTAAAATAAGACGGCCCTAGGATTAGTTCCAGGGCCGTACTGTTTCGGTCTGCGAGTCAACAGATATTAGTGGTTTCCAGTATTTTTAGAGCGGATTTGCTGTTGGTGTGGAGGGAGGCAAACGCAGGTTCCCTTCGGGAATGACAAACAAAAGATACGGAATGACAAACAAAAGATACGGAATGACAAACAAAAGATACGGAATGACAAACAAAAGACACGGCATGATAGACAAAACACACGCCAGACTCTACGCCAACCGCTACTTTGCTCTAGTGGGCGGGGCGGCGGGGATTGTCGCCGTTGGCGTGGAACATCTCGCTGACGGTACGGACGAAGTGGACGGCGCCTGGGGGTGTCGGAACGCTGCCTGAGAGGATGGACTGGTAGGTGATGTCTTTGCCGCCGTAGTAGGTGCGGGTATCTTCCTGGTTCTGGTTGACGACGTCGCCGGTGAGGTCGATGCCGGCGAAGATGCCTTTGCTGCGGGAGTAGGTGAGGAAGGCTGCGTTGGGAGTTGCGGACGCCTGGGAGTTGCGGCCGACGGGGCCTGCGGCAACGGCGACGTCACCGCCGAGTTTGAGCTTGTCGTGGAGGAGGCGATCGAAGGAGTCTTTGGTGACGCCGACGAGGACGAGGTCGGTGGATTGGCCGCCGATCTGGAGGCCGAAGCTGGCTCCAGTGAGCTGGATGAAGGCGGGTGCGCTCCAACCGTGGCCGGTGCGGCAGGTGACGACGCCCTGGCCGTACTGTCCGCCGACGAGGAATGCGCCCTTCTTGAAGCCGGGGACTACGGCGACGCAGGTGGCCTTGGCGGCGATGTCATCGGGAATGCCATTGTCGGGCGTAGCCATCAGCTCATGCAGGACGGCATGGGCCGCTTCAACCCGCTGGTCGAGCTTCTGTGTGTCGGTTGCAGCAGAGGCGGCTAGAGTTAAGGATGCCGTGATACACGCTACCTGAATGAATTGCTTAACCATCGAACTTTCTCCTAGTGTTGCCATCTTGTGAAATACAGGTTCTATATTGCGATGCGTTTGCTGATGGCATAGTTGTGCCGGAGTGCAGGTTTGAGGTTGATTTCAGCGAAGTTGGCTGTGGCTAACGGGGCGTGAGGGTGAGGGTGTGGGTGGTTGCGGCGTCCACCGCGGCGCGGGTGAAGGGGAGAGGGAAGGTGGCGCCGCGATACCATGCGGTCCATTGGTCCATGAACCAGGGGCTGGCGGGGTTGGCGGATTGGCCGAGGACGAGGTTGAGGGTGCTGCGGTCGAGATTGGCCAGATCGGCGGTGAAACGCTCGGAGGGGCCGAAGGTGCGGCCGACCTGCTTGATGGTGGTGTCGTCGCCGCTCTGAGGCTGGACGCCGGTGCCGGTGGGGTAGCCGATGAGGCGCTGCAGGAGCGGGGACTGGCTGAAGATGGGATGTTCGATTTCGATGGGGTGTCCTGCGCCGTAACGCCATTTGGCGAGGTCATAGGGAGAGTGGGCTTCGCGCAGGCCGATGGCGACGGCGGCGGTGAGCAGGTCGTCCCAGTTGGAGTATCGGGCGGGGAGCCAGCGGGCGGGAGTGTGCATGATGAGCCACTCTTCGGCGTAGGACTTGTTGCCCCAGGTGTAGAGGACGGCGATGTTGGGCGCGTGGGCGCTGGATTTGAGTTGGGAGCCGGGCTGGGCAGCGGCGAAGGCCTCGGCCTGGGAGTTGATGAGGAGAGACCAGAGGGCGGTACGGGCGGCGGAGACGATGGCGGGGGCGGAGGCATCGGCGTCCAGACTGCCGTTCCAGTCGCGGAGGAGATCGGCGGCCTGGTGGAGGCGCTTGTCGTGAATGAGATCGGGCAGGGAGGCGTGGTCGATGGCATAGGCGAGGCGCTGGGCCAGGACGTGGTCGAGGTCGGAGTAGACGTCGGTCTGGATGGCGAGCATGTCGGCCGGGGTGAGGTGGCCGTGCGTAGCGAGGGCGCGGTCGGCGAGGAGCTTCCAGATGCGTTCGTTGCGGTAGGGAGCGCTCCAGTCGAGAGTGATGGGATAGGGATAGTCGTCAGGGGTGATGCGGTTATTGGCGGTGGCGAGGATCCCACGAGCGGGATCGGCGGACTGGGGTAGCTTGTCGTAGGGGATAGTCCCGATCCAGTTCTGCGTGGTGTCGAGGGCGTCGGTGGGGACAGGGCTGAGGGGGGTAGGTTTGGCGAGGCTGCCGCGGATGGGGATGCTGCCCACGGCGTGGTAGCCGATGTGGCCCTGGACGTCGGCGTAGACGAGGTTTTGCGCGGGGCCGCCATAGGTGGAGAAAGCGGCGACGAGACTGGCAGCGTCGGTGGCGGCGTCGATGGCGAGGAAAGAGGGGTTGAGACTGGTGGGATCGTAGATGGTCCAGCGGAGGGAGAGGATGCGGGTTTCGCTGGGGAAGATGGGGGAGAGGATGGGAGTTGCGGTGGCGCCGTGGCGGGTGGACTGGACGTCGAGGGTGACGTCGCGGCCGCCTTTGACGTGGATGACCTCCTGCTGGTGGAGGACGGGGCGCCAGGAGCCGTCGGAGGACTCGTATTCGGCGGTGGGGCCGGAGCCGCGGGTGTGTTCGAGGTAGAGGTCCTGGACCTGCGCACCGAGGTTGGTGAAGCCCCAGGCGACGTGGTCGTTGTGGCCGACGAGGATGAGGGGAACGCCGGGGAGGGAGACTCCGGTGACGTGGAGGTTGCCGATTGGGGTGGGGGATTCGAGGTCGGCCTGATACCAGATGCCGGGGACGCTGTGGGCGAGGTGCATGTCGTTAGAGAGGAGAGGCTTGCCGGTGGCGGTGTAGGCGCCGGAGACTACCCAGTTGTTGGAGCCGGCTTTGCAGCCGTCGCAGGTAAGGACTGGGGCGAGGGTTTGCTGGGCGGCGAGGAGGTCGGCGGGGGAGGCGGTGACGGGAGTTGGATGGGCGGCAGCGGTCTCGTTGGGGCGCGATGCCCACCTTAGGCTCAACGTACGCGCCGAAGATGGGGCACCCAGATTTGTAGCGTCAGGTGCGCTGTTCGGGAGGGCGAGTTTGGTTTGGGATTCGTCGAGGGGGATGTCGGGGATGCCGGTCTGGGGAGCGCTGAGGTCGACGGCGGGCTGGGTGGGCGGGTGGTCGCGCCAGGTGAAGACGGGGTAGAGGTCGGCGATGAGGTATTGGGGGAGACGGGCGGTGAGGGCTTCGCGGTTGAGCTCCTGGGGGAAGGTGTTGGTGAGGTCCTGGAACATGATGAGGCCGACGAGGATGGAGTCGCGGGGCGTCCATGGGGCCGGCTGGTAGCGGAGCAGGCGGAATTCGAGTGGGAGATGTGGGCGCTGGGTGGCGATGGAGGCGTTGACGCCGTCGGCGTACTGCTGGAGGAGATGGAGCTGATCGGGCGGCAGGACGGCGAGGGAGCGGTCGGCGGCGGCGCGGAGCTGGAGGATGCGCTGGGCGCGGTCGTGGGGGAGCATGTTGGGGCCGAGGATCTCGGCTAGTTCGCCTGCGGCATGGCGGCGAAGGGCGTCCATCTGCCAGAGGCGGTCCTGCGCGGTGATGTAGCCCTGGGCGAGGACGAGGTCATCGAGAGAGGCGGCGCGGATGTGGGGCACACCGTGGGTGTCGCGCTGGACGGTGACGGATGCGGCGAGGCCGGGAATAGCAAGGGAACCGTCGAGCTGGGGCAGGGAGTTGGCGAGGGATTGATGGACCCAGTGGCGGGCGAGGAAGAATCCGGCGACGGTAACGAGGATCAACAGCGAGGTGAGGAGGGTGGCGACGCGCAGGAAGATGCGGCGGCGCTGGATCTGCAGGGATGTGAGAGCGGAAGCGGCGGCGGTCTCGGAGTTAGAGGGGTACGGGTTCATGCCTGATCGCAGTGTAGATGAGAGCGCTGAGATTGAGCGCTGGGGGTGGAACGATGGCTCGGGTTGCAGTCTGGAGCTTGGCGGTCAGGCGAGCGGAAGGCGGTTCGCGCATGGCGCACGAATGCACCCTCATGGGGTGAGACTGCGTAAGTGGCGTACCCGAGACATGGGCGGGTTCTTCTTGCTACTGGATGGCGGCGGTGACGAGCTGCTGGGCTTCGATCTGGATTTGTTTGAGGTGCTCTTTGCTCTTGAAGGATTCGGCGTAGATCTTGTAGACGTCTTCGGTGCCGGAGGGGCGGGCGGCGAACCAGCCGTTTTCTGTGGTGACTTTGAGGCCGCCGATGGGGGCGTGATTGCCGGGGGCTTCGGTGAGGATGGAGGTGATGGGTTCGCCGGCGAGCTCTTTGGCGGTGACTTGCTGGGGGGAGAGTTTGGCCAGCTTGGCCTTCTGGTCTTTGGTGGCTGCGGCGTCGATGCGTTCGTAGACGGGGTCGCCGTATTTTGCGGTGAGATCGGCGTAGAGCTGACCGGGGTCTTTGCCGGTGCGGGCGGTCATCTCGGCGGACAAAAGGCCGGGAATGAGGCCATCCTTGTCGGTGGTCCAGACCTGGCCGTTGCGGCGGAGGAAGGTAGCGCCGGCAGACTCTTCGCCCACAAAGCCGAGTGAGCCGTCGATAAGCCCGTCGACGAACCACTTGAAGCCGACGGGGACTTCGAGCATGGGACGGTTGAGGCCCCTGGCGACGCGGTCGATGATGCTGGAGGAGACGAGAGTTTTGCCGAGGCCGACTTTGTCCGACCACTCGGGGCGGTGGGTGAAGAGGTACTGGATGCAGACGGCGAGGTAGTGGTTGGGGTTGAGCAGGCCGGCGGTACGGGTGACGATGCCGTGGCGGTCGTGGTCGGTGTCGGCGGCGAAGGCTACGTCGTACTTGTCCTTGTTGGCGATGAGGCTGGCCATGGCGTAGGGGCTGGAGCAGTCCATGCGGATGCGGCCGTCCCAGTCACAGGTCATGAAGCGGAAGGTGGCGTCGACGTTGGGGTTCAATACTTCGAGTGGAAGATGATATTTTTCGGCGATGCGGGGCCAGTAGGCTACGCCGGCTCCGCCGAGGGGGTCGACGGCGAGCTTCAGGGTGGTGTCGCGTAGGACGTCGAAGTCGATGACGTTGGCGAGGTCGTCGACGTAGGCGGTGAGGTAGTCGTGGCGGCGGGTGGTTTCGGCGCGGAGGGCGGCGGCGTAGGGGATTTTTTTTATGCCTGTGAGACCGGAGGCGATGATCTCGTTGGCGCGGTTCTCGATCCATTTGGTGGCGGTGGTGTCGGCGGGGCCGCCGTTGGGGGGGTTGTATTTGAAGCCGCCGTCCTCGGGCGGGTTGTGGGAGGGGGTGATGACGATGCCGTCGGCGCGGTGGAGTTTTGCATTGCGGTTGTGGCTGAGGATGGCGTGGGAGAGGGCGGGGGTAGGGGTGTAGGCGAGAGCTTCTCCTCCGTTGCCGCGGGCGCTATCGATCATGGTTTCGATCCCGTTGGCGGCGAGGATTTCGAGGGCGGTGGCGAAGGCGGGTTCGGAGAGGGCGTGGGTGTCCTGGGCGAGGAAGAGAGGGCCGAGGGTGCGCTGGGTGGCGCGGTAGTCGCAGATTGCCTGGGTGATGGCGGCGATGTGGTCTTCGTTGAAGGCCGCCCGGAAGGCGCTGCCGCGATGGCCGGAGGTGCCGAAGGAGACGCGCTGCGCGAGGATGGAGGGGTCCGGATGGAGGGTGTAGTAGGCGGTGAGGAGGCGGGGAAGATTGACCAGACTGGCGGGTAGGGGGAGATGGCCGGGTTGATTTGGGGCCGGGAGTCGGTTGCTGGGCATGCTCTTGATGGTCTCCGGATGGCTTCGAATGTCTTGCCACTATATGGGATGCGGAGTGGGTAGGGAATGGGTGGCGGGGCTGAAGTGGCCTAACACCGATTTGCACCGATGACACCGATTCATGGACCTGTTCAGAAACTAAAGGCTCGACCGCGGATTGCGCGGATGACACGGATTTGAGAACCGGAGAGCGAAATGAGAGGGGTACTTCTCCCTGCGCTACGCTCGAGGTCAGGATGATGGCTCAATAGAGACAAATGCAAATAATCTTTTTGTTTGTGGATTCAAAGATTGCCGAAGGCGGGAGATAACACGGAAGTCGCAGCTGATAAGGCTTGTGTTTTGTGTGGGATTCGCCTAAAACGGGGAATGATCCCGGTTTGTCGGTTTCGTGAGGAGTTGGATGGGCCTGATCGCTAGGATCGTTCTGCTGTGGATGGGGCTAGCGGCGGCTGCGGCGCAGGCGTTCGCGGCGGAGGCGACCCTGGTGGCGGATGCGCATGTGAACAGCGCGCTGCCGGGGGTGAACAGCGGGGCGATCTCGAACCTGAATGTCGGCGGGGGGTATACGGCGCTGCTGCAGTTTGACCTGTCCACGCTGCCGGCGGGGGTGACGGCGGCGCAGGTGACGCGGGCCACGCTGCGGCTTTACTGCAACCGGATGAATGCGGCTGGGCTGGTGAGTGTGCAGCCGGTGGGCGGGGCGTGGGGGGAGTACAGCGTGACCTATGCGACTCTGCCTGCGCTGGGGGAGGCGACGCAGACGGTGCAGGTGAGCCAGGCCGGGGTGTATGTGGCTTTGGATGTGACGGCGCTGGTGCAGGGGTGGGTGGGCGCGCCGTCTTCGAACAATGGGGTGGCGCTGACGGCGGGAGCTGCGGCGGTGCAGTTTGACAGTAAAGAGAACGACTTGACGGGCCATGCCGCCATGCTGGAGGTGACGGTGGCTTCGGCGGGGGTGCAGGGGGCGACTGGACCGGCCGGGCCTCCGGGACAGCCGGGGCCAATGGGGCCTCAGGGGTCGGCGGGATTTGGCGGACCTGCAGGATTGCAGGGGATTTCGGGGGCTGCGGGGCCGCAGGGCATTCCGGGGCTACAGGGAGCGGTCGGGCCGCAGGGGCCGGCTGGGCCGGTTGGCGCTGCCGGACTGGCGGGACCGGCTGGAGCTATGGGAGCGCAGGGCTCGCCGGGGATGGTGTACCGCGGGGCCTATGCGTCCGTGACGAACTATGGGTTGGGCGATGTGGTGCTTTGGCAGGGGACGAGCTATACGTCGCTGCTGGCGGGTAATCTCGGGAATACGCCGAACAATAATGCGGGGCAGTGGGGGGTGTTATCGCCCCAGGGGAATGCGGGGGCGGCAGGGCCCCAGGGAATACCGGGGGTGGCGGGTCCGCAGGGTGTTCCCGGGCCGGTGGGGCCGGCCGGGGCGCCGGGGACTCAAGGATTGCAGGGCATCCCGGGACAGGCGGGGGCGCAGGGGCTGACTGGGCCTGCGGGAACGCAGGGCGCGGGGGGGCCGATGGGACCGCAGGGGGTTGCGGGGCCGGCTGGGATGACGTTTCAGGGTACTTACTCGTCTGCGGTGAACTATGGGTTGTCTGATAGCGTGACCTATGGCGGGTCGGGGTATATCTCGCTGGTTGCGGGGAACCGCGGGAACACTCCTGGGTCGAGTCTGGGGCAGTGGAGTTTGTTTGCTACGGGAACTGCTGGAGCGCAGGGGTCGGCCGGGCCGGCGGGCCCGCAGGGGGCGGCTGGAGCGCAGGGACTGGCCGGAGTGGCCGGTGTTGCGGGACCGGTCGGAGCTACGGGGGCGCAAGGGCCTGCGGTGGCGAACTATACGGGGAACTATGCTTCGGCGACGAACTATGGGCTGCGTGACGCGGTGAGCTTTGGAGGGGCGACCTATATTTCGCTGGCCGCCGCAAATGTAGGGAATACTCCGGGTGCCAGCCCGGCGCAGTGGGCTGTGCTGGCGGCGCAGGGACCGGCCGGCCCTGTGGGTTCGGCAGGGCCGGTGGGACCGGCGGGTGCAGCGGGACCGGCAGGGCCTGCCGGTGCGGTGGGGCCGCAGGGGCCTCCAGTGAGCTTTGCGGGCGGGTGGCTGGTGGGAACTTCGTATCCCGTGGGGAGCGCGGTGAGCTACGGGGGGGCGAGCTATATTGCTCTGGTTGCGAACGCCGGGAGAGAGCCGGATGTGAGCCCGCTCTATTGGGGGCTGCTGGCGCAGGCTGGAGCGCAGGGGCCGGTAGGAGCGGCTGGAATGCAGGGACCGTCCGGGTATCCGGGATCGCCGGGAGTTGCGGGGCCAGTGGGACCTGCCGGGCCGTCGGGGCCGTCGGGCGTTGCGGCTACGGTGAGCGTGGGTACGGTATCGACGGGTGCGCCGGGGGCTCCGGCTACGGTGAGCAACAGCGGGACGGGAGGCGCGGCGGTGTTGAACTTTACGATTCCGCAGGGTGCGGCGGGAGCGAACGGAAGCGGCGGCGGAGGAGGAGGTGGCGGGACGAGCGGAATTCCTTTTGCATCGATATATCACGCGGTCTCGTACAACTATCCGTACTATGCGGTGAATAGCTCGAACTCTTCTCTGATGGAGACGGATGCGGTCCTAACGTGGGCCCCGGCGGGTTGCACGGCGACCCAGTTGAGCGTGTTTTCGCGGCAGGGAAATCCGGTGACGGTGACGCTGCGGCAGGGAACTCCGGCGGCGATGTCGGATACTTCGCTGGCTTGCTCGGCGGCTTCGGGGAGTTCGTGCACCGCGTCGGGCAGCATCGATGTGCAGGCCGGACACTTTGTGGATTTCCTTGTGAGTGGAGCCAATGGGACCGCTGCGGGAGTTTGGATGGTGTTGGCTTGCAACTGACGAGTTACACTGCGGGAGATGGCTGCTTCGATGTATATCGTGGTCGAGGGCGACGACCCGGGGTTCGATATCTTTGTGAACGGCCGGTTGCTGGCCCGGAATGAGGATGCGCTGGAACGGCTGGCGCTTCGGCTGGGAGTACGGCCGCTGATCGAGTTTTTTTCAGCGGACGAGAACTCGATGTCTCTGCTGATTGAAGAGGGTGCGGGTGACAATGAGTTGCTGCGCCGGTTGCCGCCGCCGCAGTGGTACTCGCCCGCGGATGGCCTGGCTACGGTGCAGGCTCTGTTGGGTGCGTTGGAGGCTGATCCGCAGCAGTTGGGGACCGAGGGGGAGCAGGTGCTGTCGGAGTTGCTGGAATATGCCCAGGTGCTGCGTAAGACGATGGAGCGGAAGCTGCGGTGGCATGTGGCGGTTAGCTGGCGATAGGCGGGTTGCGTAGGCGTTTGGCTGCGGCTGTACTTGCCGGATACTGCTTTGCAGCAAATTCATCTATCGAGAGTCATGCTGTCGAGCAAAGTTTCCTGGATCTTGCAATGGAAGGCTGGAGGCGCAGAGAGGACATTCGAAAGACGTCCAGAGCGGGTTCGGCATGGTTGCGAGGCTTATCAAGGGGACGGCGACGCTGGAGGTAAACTCGGACGCTGCTGTGCCGAGGACAAGCAGAGCGGCGATTGCGATCACGTTTGCTCCGCAGTCCTTGAGGTCAGCGTAGGTGCCGCGCATGGCAGAACCTGCGTTGATGACGTCGTTGACGATGGCTACACGTTTGCCCCGAAGGCCATCGCGAAGGGTAGCGGGGACTCGATATCCAGCGGGGAAGAGGCCGTTTGGCGAGGGGCGGGCAAGGCGTTCGGAGTAGATGAAATCAACTTCGAGATGAAGGGCAGTCAGTAAGCCCACAAAGGAACCTTCCACGAGAGGTCCGCAGACGGCTTCCACTTCCAGGGTCGAGATCGAGTCAGCAAGTTCGTTCGCAAGGGGTTGGACACGGCGAGGCCGCAGGCAAAGAGATTCAAGGTCGAGCCAAAGATTTCCATGGTGTCCGGATTCGAGGAGGAAGTGGCCCTTCCGCGCTGACAGAAGCTTCAGAACTGTGTCCTGCATGATCTCTCCTGTGTGGAGGATAGCCGAAGCGGGCTTCGATGATGATGGTGGTAAGGCGTAGCATAGAGGCAGGGGCATTGGAGGTTGATTTGAAGAAGTGGATGCGCGGGTTGGCGGTGATGGGTTTGCTGGTGGCGGGGGCTTCTGCGTTTGGCCAGTTGGCGGATGGTGGCAAGCCGCTGGGAGCGAATGCGCAGGCGTTGCCGCAGTATTTGAAGAACGCGGGGCTGGAGCAGCGGCTGAATCAGCCTTTGCCGCTGACGGCGGATTTTGTGGATGAGACGGGGAAGGCTGTGACGCTGGGGCAGTATTTTCATCAGCGGCCGGTGGTGATGGCGCTGGTTTATTTCAAGTGCGGGATGCTTTGTCCGCAGGTGCTGCATGGGATGGCCGAGGGATTGAAGGCCAGCGGGTTTGTGGTGGGCAAGGACTTCGATGTGGTGGTCGAAAGCATCGACCCGATGGATACGCCGGCGGATGCGAGCGCGGCGAAGAAGACCTTTCTGCAGGAGTTGGGGGATGGCTCGGCTGCGGGTGCGGCGAATGTCCACTTTTTGACGGGGCAGGAGCCTTCGATTACGGCGCTGAGCGAGGCGACGGGATTTCACTACGTGCGGGTGCCGGGACCGGATGGGAAGATGGACCAGTTCGCGCATTCGAGCGTGATCATGTTTGCGACGCCGGATGGGAGGATGTCGGAGTATCTGTCGGGGATCGACTATCCTTCGCGCGATGTAAGACTGGCGCTGGTGAATGCTTCGCAGCATAAGATTGGGACGGCGAAGGACCTGTTTCTGCTGTACTGCTGCAACTATGTGCCCTCGGCGGGACGGTATACGGTGGATGTGCTGCGGTTACTGGGGATTGGGGCGATGGTGACGCTGGCTGGGGTGGGAGCGGGGTTTTATCTGTTGACGCGGAAGGGTAGGATGCCGGGGGCTGCGGCTTAGGGCGCTAAGAGCTCATGTCCTGCTGGACGGGCCCACTGCGCGTGGGGCGGTCACTTCGTGATGTGTGTATCGGTCTGGGTGGCATGGTCTGCATGGGTCCTCCCGTTGGTCGGATGAGGACCTCTCTTTCCGACCAACGGGAGGGGCCACCCGAAGGAGTATACCTGTCACGAAGTGATTGCTCTCCGCGTAGGAGGGCCGCCCGGTAGGACCCTTCAATGGGTTTGAGGTATAGCTGCTTCAACTGGAGAGGAACTCTTTTTCGCGGAGGTCTTTGATGGTGTCGCGGAGCTTGGCGGCTTTTTCGAACTCGAATTTTTTGGCGGCTTCGCGCATGTCGGATTCGAGGTTAGAGATGTAGGTGTCGAGTTCGTGCTGGGTGGTGAACTCGGGCATGCCTCCGGCTTCGTCGGTGAGGTCGGCGTAGTCGGCTTTGAGGATGCCGGCGAGACCCATCTCGAGGGGACGGATTATGCTGGCTGGGGTGATGCCGTTTTCTTCGTTGTAGGCGACTTGTTTTTCGCGGCGGCGGTCGGTTTCGTTGATGGCGCGCTGCATGGAGTCGGTCATCTTATCCGCATAGAGAATTGCCCGGCCTTCGATGTGGCGGGCGGCTCGGCCGATGGTCTGGATGAGGGAGCCCTGGCTGCGGAGGAAGCCCTCTTTGTCGGCATCGAGGATGGCTACGAGAGAGACTTCGGGAAGGTCGAGTCCTTCGCGGAGGAGGTTGATGCCGATGAGGACGTCGTACTCGCCTTTGCGGAGGTCGCGGAGGAGTTTGATGCGTTCGAGGGTCTCGATCTCGGAGTGCATGTAGCGGCAACGGACGCCAACCTCGGTATAGTAGCTGGCGAGGTCTTCGGACATACGCTTGGTGAGGGTAGTGACGAGGACGCGCTGGTCTTTGGCGGTGCGGTCGCGGATCTCGGCGAGGAGGTCGTCGATCTGACCTTTGATGGGGCGGATTTCGACGGTGGGATCGATGAGGCCGGTGGGGCGGATGATCTGTTCTACGACGACTCCGGCGGATTTGGTGAGCTCGTAGGGGCCGGGGGTGGCGGAGACGTAGACGATCTGGCCGGTGCGGGACTCGAACTCTTCGAAGCGGAGGGGGCGGTTGTCCATCGCGGAGGGGAGGCGGAAGCCGTAGTCGACTAGATTCTGTTTGCGGGAGCGATCACCGTGCCACATGCCGTGAAGCTGGGGGACGGTGACGTGGGACTCGTCGATGAAGAGGAGGTAGTCCTTGGGGAAGTAGTCGAGGAGGGTGGGCGGGGGTTCGCCGGGGAGACGGCCGGAGAAGTGGCGGGAGTAGTTTTCGATGCCGTGGCAGAAGCCTACGGACTTGATCATTTCGAGGTCGAAGCGGGTGCGCTGGTGGATGCGCTGGGATTCGACGAGGCGGCCCTGGGTTTCGAGTTCTTTCTCCCACCACTCCATCTCTTCGAGGATGGTGGCGACGGCGGTGGCTTTGCGCTCGGGTTGGACGACGTAGTGGGACTTCGGGTAGATGGGGAGGCGGGAGTATTTCTGCTTGATGGTGCCGAAGAGGGGATCGATCTGGGAGAGGGAGTCGATCTCGTCGCCGAAGAGTTCGATGCGGTAGGCGTTTTCGTCGTAGGTGGGATAGACCTCGACGATGTCTCCTCGGACGCGAAAGGTGCCGCGGCGGAAGTCGACGTCGTTGCGCTCGTAGAGGATTTCGACGAGGCGGCGGGTGATGTCTTCGCGCTTGAGCTTCTGGCCTTTTTCAAGCAGCATGAGCATGCCGTAGTAGGCTTCGGGGGAGCCGAGACCGTAGATGCAGGAGACAGAGGAGACGATGATGGCGTCGCGGCGCTCGAAGAGGCTGCGGGTGGCGGCGAGGCGGAGCTTGTCGAGCTCTTCGTTGATGGTGGATTCTTTTTCGATGAAGAGATCGCCGGCGGGAATGTAGGCTTCGGGCTGGTAGTAGTCGTAGTAGGAGACGAAGTACTCGACGGCGTTGTTGGGGAAGAAGGTTTTGAACTCGTGGTAGAGCTGGGCGGCGAGGGTTTTGTTGTGGGCGAGGATGAGGGCGGGGCGCTGGAGGTTCTCGATGACCTTGGCCATGGTGAAGGTCTTGCCGGAGCCGGTGACGCCGAGCAGGACCTGATCTTTTTCTCCGGCGTGGATGCCGGAGACAAGCTCGGAGATGGCGCGGGGCTGGTCGCCCTGTGGCTTGTAGGTGGTGGAGAGCTGGAAGTCCATCCTTATAGGATAAGGCAGGGAATAGGGTGTAGGGAGTAGGGAATAGAAGACGGAGGAGACGTGATGGGTGCAGGAACGGAGTTGTGGCTGGTTCGGCATGGAGAGACGGAGTGGAGTTTGAGTGGAGCGCATACCAGCCGGACGGATATTCCGCTGACGGACCATGGGCGGAAGCGGGCCGAAGAGCTGCGGGATTATTTGAAGGGAACGAGGTTTGACGCGGTGTTTACCAGCCCGATGCAGCGGGCGAAGGAGACCTGCGCGATTGCCGGGTTTGGCGAGGTGGCCAAGGTGGAGGATGGCTTGAAGGAGTGGGACTACGGCGTGTATGAGGGGAAGACGACGAAGGAGATACAGGCGGAGATTCCGGGGTGGTCGGTGTGGAAGGATGAGATTGTGGGTGGGGAGACGGTGGAGCATGTGGGCGAGCGGGCCGATGGGGTGATTGCGAGGGCGCTGGCGGCGGCACCGGATAAAGGGAAGGTGGCGCTGTTTGCGCATGCGCATATTTTGCGGATTCTGGCGGTGCGGTGGATTGGGCTTCCGGCGAAGGATGGGGCTTTGCTGGCACTGGGGACGGGAAGCGTGAGCGTGCTGGGGTGGGAGCGGGAGACGCGGGTGATTGAGGCCTGGAATCGCGGGTTTGAGTAGAGATCCTGTTGTCTTCGAGAAACTGAAAAGCTCGACCACGGATTGGCACGGATGAGTTGGATCTAAAAACAGACAAAGGCGAAATACGGGGATCTCACCACTCTACCGCGCGCTGAAGGCTCGCAATTTCTCGAAGTTTTTGGACGGGACCTCAGGTGGGGGTGCGGAGGAGGAGGTAGGCTCCGGTGATGCCGAAGAGCAGGTCGGGGGTCCAGGCGGCGAGGATGGCGGGAAGATGGTTGACGTTGCCGAAGGACTCGAAGACGAGGGCGATGACCCAGTAAGCGATGGCGAGGCCGATGGCGGTGGCGATGCCGGCGAGCGAGCCTTTTTTGCCCATGGAGAGGGCGAAGGGAATGGCGAGGATAGCCATAACGAGGGTGATGAGAGGATAAGCGATCTTTTTATTGAGCTGGACGTTGAGGCGCTGGGTGTCGAAGCCGGATTGTTTGAGGTCGGCGATGTAGTGGGAGAGCTCGTTGTAGCTCATCTCTTCGGAGGGAAGGTCTTCTTTTTTGAAGTAGCCGGGCTGCTCCTTGATCTCGGGGAAGGTGGCGACGATGAAGGGCTGATAGCTGGCGATGGTATCCCCGGAGAAGGTGCGCTGCCAGCCGCTATCGAAGACCCAGTCGTTGAGGCGCGGATCCCAGCGTGCGGAGGCGGCGAAGATGCGGCGTGTGAGGGCGAAGGTGGCGGGGTCGAACTCGAAGACGGTGAGGTTGGCGAAGGTATCTTTTTCGGCGTTGAAGTACTGGTAGTAGAAGATGCGGGCGGGTTCTCCGGCCTTGTTGGTCTGGCCGGAGATCCACTGGCGGTCGGGCCGGAGGAAGGTCTGGGCGGGCTTGTCCTTGATGACGGAGAGGAGAGCTTCCTGACGGCGGTTGGCGGTGGGAAGGTAGACCTCGTCGAAGAGGAAGAGGGCGGCGGAGATAAGGATGGTGGCGACGAGGACGGGGGTGATGATGCGGTAGAGGCTGATGCCGGAGGATTTCATCGCGGTGAGCTCGGAGCTGCGGTTGAGTGCTCCAAAGGTGACGAGGACGGCGACGAGGGCGCAGAGCGGGGTGACGTTGTAGAGGATGTAGGGGATGAGATTGATGAGGTATTCGCCGACGGTGATGAGGGGAGTGCGATTTTTGAAGATGGGGCCGATGAGTTCGAAGAAGGTGAAGATGAGAAAGAGGGTGGAGAAGGAACTGAGGACGATGGCGAAGTTGGTGGCGTATTCGCGCATGACGTAGTCGTCGAGCAGGAGCGGGAACTGGATGCGGGAGATGCTGCGGAAGTGGCGGAGGAGGGTGGCGACGTCGCGGGAGGATCGGGTGCTGGAGGATTCGCCGTTGTGGGCGCTGGTGAGGCGGGAGACAAGTCTATTGAGGCGGGCGCCGAGGCTGGAGAAGAGGCTGAGGGCGAGGCCGCCGCGAGACATTTGATAGAGGAGGACGGCTCCGGCGGCGGTGAAGAGGAGGTTGGCGCCCCAGACTCCGAGAAAGGGCGAGAGGCGGCCTGATTGCGCGAAGGCGACGCCGACCGAGGAGAGGAAGTAGTAGATGAAGACGAGCAGGATGGTGAGGACGAAGCCGGTGGATTTGCCGCCTCGTTTGGAGGAGATGCCGAGAGGGACGCCGACGAGCATGAGGACGAGACAGGCGAAGGGATAGGAGAAGCGCTTGTTGAGCTCGATGCGGTAGACGGAGGCGGGTCGGCCTTGGGTGGGTTTGGAGGACCGGGCGCGGCGGTAGAGTTCGGGGAGGGGGAGGGCCTGGATGGGAGTGTTGACGCGCCCGAGATGGGCGTCTTCGGGGGCGTCGGTCTCGATGGGGATGTCGGTGGTGTTGAAGGTGGAGATGTTGTATTGGTTGGGGTCGGTGGCGGAGGTCTCGTGCTGGCCGCCGTCGATGAGGTGAAGGCGGATGGTCTGGGCGTCGGGCGTGTTGGGGGTCCCGTTGACGACGATGGCCTGGTCGGCGGTGGTGATCTGGGGATTGGCGGGCTGGGTGAGGTCGGCGAGGAAGACATGATGCCAGAGGGCGGCCCCGGCGGCTGGGCTGACGTCCTGGATGTAGAGGACGCGATTTTTGAACTCTTCGTAGAAGACGCGGGGCTGGACCTCAAAGGAGGCCTGGGAGGACTTGAGGGATTCGCCGAGGGAGATGAGGCCGGCGGCGGCGCGGGGGGAGAGATAGAGGGAGTTGACGAGGCCGAGGGCGAGGGCGGCGGCGGAGACGATGGAGACGATGCGGACGAAGTCGAAGGCGCCCATGCCGGAGGCGCGCATGGCGGTAATCTCGCTGTCGGCGGCGAGGCGGGAGAGGCCGAGGAGGATGCCTACCAGAACGGCCATGGGGATGGTGACGATGAGGGCGTTGGGCAGGGTGTAGGCGATGATGCGGGCGACGTCGGCGGTGGATGCGGAGTCGCGCACGACGAAGTCGAGGATCTTGCCGAGGTCACGCATGAAGATGATGAAGGTGAAGAGCGCGCCGCCGAGGAGGGCATGCGAGGTAACTTCGCGGAGGATGTAGCGGGTGAGGATACGCATTTGTTTTGTTGATTGAAGAGGCTGGTTCAAGTGTAGCGCGGCGAGAGAGTTATGCCGATTGGAACGGGCTGGAGCGTTGAGGATTTCCACTAGGCAACTTAATGGGTGGTCGCGGAGTCCATCAGGAGTGGAAGTAATCTAATTGGCCGCGTCTTCTGAAATGTTCAGGGCATGGTTCAGAGAGTTTGGCATCAGGATGAATGGGTTTCCCGGCAGTACGCAGGATGATTCGCAGATGATCTTTGAGAGTTCTAACGGCAGGGATGGCGGCGTTTCTCTTCCGCCGAGTACGATTCTTGTGGTGGACGATGATCCCGATATTCGTTCGCTGACACGAACGTTTCTGGAGCATGAAGGATATGCGGTGTATAGCTCCGGAGATGCGGAACGCGCGGCGCAGATCTTCAGGAGTGCGCCGCAGATTGACCTGCTGGTGACGGACTTGTATATGCCGCATTGGTCGGGGATGGAGTTGGCATTCGATCTGAAGGCGTTGCGGAGTGAGCTGCCAGTGTTGCTGATCTCGGGTGGGATGGTGGACGAGATTCAGAAGCGGCGGCTGCAGGAGGAAGGGTGGAGCTTTCTGGCGAAGCCTTTCCGGCTGCCGGAGCTTCTGGCGACGGTGCATCGGGTGCTGGCTCCGGTGGAGGCGCGGCGGTGGCACGAGGCGCGGCAGGGGGTCGCAGCGGATGGGTTGTTGCCGTTGCGCTCGGAGTAGACGGGCTTAGGGATTTGCCAGGAAGCGATAGCCGACGCCGCGCACGGTGAGCAGATGGTTGGGGGCGGCGGGGTCGTCTTCGATGTAGCGGCGGAGGCGGACGATGAAGTTGTCGATGGCGCGGGTGTCGGTGTCCTGGTGGACGCGCCAGACGTCTTCGAGGATGGCTGATCGTGAGATAATCTGGCCTTCGCGTTCGGTGAGATAGCGGAGGAGGTCGGCTTCCATCAGGGTGAGGTGGGTGGTGCGGTTGGGGGCGATGAGTTCGAGGGCGTCGAAGCGGATGGTGCGGTGGTTGAAGGAGTATTCGGCGTTCTGACCGGGAGGTGCGGAGTTTGAAGCCTCCGGGGTCGCGGCGTTCTGCCAGGCGGTGCGGCGGAGGAGAGATTTCAGGCGGACGAGGAGGATGTTGAGATCGAAGGGCTTGGCGAGGTAGTCGTCGGCTCCGCTTTCGATGCCTTCGAGGACCTCTTCGGGGCGCGAGCGGGCGGTGAGCATGAGCACAGGAGTGTAGATCTGGGCTTCGCGAAGAGCGCGGACGATGGTGAAGCCGTCAACTCCGGGGAGCATGCAGTCGAGGAGGATGGCGGCGATGGGTTCGTGGGGAGCGAGGAGCCAGGCAAGGGCGGAGTCGCCGTCGGACTCGTGGTGAGTGCGGTAGCCTTCGGCCTGCAGGTTGAAGAGAAGACCCTGGGCGAGATGTTCTTCGTCTTCGACGAGGACGATGAGAGGGGCGTTGGATTCAGTCATGGGTTCAGTCATGGAAGGTTTTCGCTGGGTTTCGGCTGACTCTGTTCGATGCTTTTGGTGGGCTGGCGATTTTACCGATGCAGGAGAGGCGTGAGGAGGTCGTCGAGGCCGTTCCAGGCGATCTGGACGCCGATGCAAAGCAGAATGAAGGCGACCACGCGAAGGATACCGTGGGCAGTGGAGGGGGAGATGGTGCTTGCGATCTTCGGCGCGTAGGCGTAGCTGAGGTAAATAAGGCCGCTGAGCACGAGGACGGCGAGAAAGAGGCCAACGTGCGAGAGTACGGCGTCGCTGAGCGTGATCCTGGCGCGGTGGACGCTGAGGGTCAGCATGACGACGATGCAACCCGGGCCAGCGGTGAGGGGAAAGGTAAAGGGATAGAAGGCTTTTCGCTGGAGGCTGTCGATTTCGTATTGCGTTTCGGCCGGAATGGCTACTCCGGTCTTGTCCGGACTCGGGGCGCTATCCTTCTGGTTCAACAGCGACCAGCCGATCATGGCGATGACGATGCCGCCGGAGACCTGCACGATAGGAAGAGAGATGCCGAAGAAACTGAGCAGGTAGGAGCCGATAAGTTCGATGACGGCGAAGAAGATGACGGTGTTGATGGCGATGCGCCGGGCGAGAGAACGATAGACGTCGATGGGCGCATCGCCGACGAGACCGAGAAAGACGAGCGCGGAGCCGAGGGGGTTGACCAGCGGAAGCAGCGCGCTGAAGCCCAAGGCGAAGTGTTTCCAGACAAGATACATGGTTCTAACCAGGGCGGAGGTGCTCCGCGATGCTCAGGGAGATTGTACGTCGTGTGTTCCGGGAGCAACGTGAAAGCAGCGCGGGCCGCATTCTTAGCGTTCGCCCCACTTGAGTTTGGAGCGGAGGACGCTGAAAAGGCCGTTGGGGCGGCTGCGGAGGAGGCGGACGCTGGCTTCGGAGCGCTGGCAGTGGACGTAATCGTCGAGTTTGAGTTCGACGGCTTCCTGTCCGTCCACGGTGAGGTAGATCTCGTTGGGCACGCCGACGACGTGGACGCTGACGGTGGCTTCGCCGGGAACGACGATGGGGCGGATGGTGAGCAGGTGGGGACAGATGGGGGTGACGAGCATGCAGTCGACGCTGGGCATGACGATGGGCCCGTCGGCGGCGAGGTTGTAGGCGGTGGAGCCGGTGGGGGTGGAGACGATGATGCCGTCGGCGCGAAAGGTGGCGACGAGCTGGCTTTCGATCTCGACAGTGAAGTCGCCCATGCGGGCAATGGTGCCCTTGGCGACGACGACGTCGTTGAGGGCATCCCATTGCCGGATGGTCTGGCCGCCGCGGATGATCTCGGCGTGCATCATGCTGCGGACTTCAATCTCGGCGCAGTTGTCGCACCAGGCTTCAAGGGTGGGATAGAGGTCTGAGAGGGGGATTTCGGTGAGGAAGCCGAGCGAGCCGAGGTTGACGCTGAGGATGGGGGTGGTGGTGCGGGCGAAGGCGCGGGCGGCGGCGAGGAGGGTGCCGTCGCCGCCGAGGACGATGACGAGGTTGGGCTCGTGGCTGGGCAGGTCGACGCGCTTAATAGGTTTTGCGCCGTTGACATAGGCGGCGCTGTCGGGGTCGAGCAGGTAATGGTAGTCGCGGGCTTCGAGCCACGCGATGAGGTCGCGGAGAATGCCGGCGAGTTCGGGCTTCTGGGGCTTGGAGATAATGGCTGCCTGGAGCATTGATGTCTAGTGTAAGGCAGAGCCTGGAAATACGGGGCAAATCGCGTGGATTGAAAGATCTTACCTGTGTTGCTGCCTAGGCATTCCGTGGTTTGGTAGTGGATTAGTTGGAGTTTGAGGGATTCGGTGGGATGATTGGAGCGTACGGAAGAGGAGGAGGCGGCATGAAGCTCCGAATCGCGATTTGGTCGGGCGTGGGCGCGCTCGTTGTTGTCGTCTGGAGAGTCTATATCTCCGTGACTCTCTCGAATCCGCTCGGTACGGGCGGTGCCGGGCGGGCTCTCGTTTATCTGACCTGCCCCATTTCCATTGCCAGCCAACACCCGCAAGGATTCTACTTCGTCCTTCTTATGAATGCTGCCACGTATGCGTTGGCCGGGTCGGTTGTGGAATCCATGTGGCGGCAACACAAACCTCGCTTGCTTTCAAACTGACCCACTACGCCTGGACTCGCGGCCGCTGTGCAGTAGAGGACGAAGTTTAGCTATGTGCAACGTCGATTTAATGGTTGGCATCCTAGGCGAAAGCTATATTTCCGGGGTGACGCTATGAGTAGACCTGCACGGTTAGTCCTGATTGGAGTGGGCGCTTTGATCGCGCTCCTGGTTGTTGTGACGATTTCCGTGCCTCTATTCTTGAACACGGACAGTTTTCGCACCCGAATCGAGCGCACGCTGACACAGTCGCTTGGGCGCAAGGTGACGATTGGGAAACTGGATCTATCGGTGTGGTCGGGTGGGCTGGTGGCGGAAAACGCCGTGGTCGCCGACGATCCGAGGTTCAGCAGCCAGCCTTTCATTCAGGCCGATAACGTGAAGATCAGGGTGGATATGATTCCGCTGATATTCCACAAGCAACTGGTAATCAATGGATTTTCCATGCAGTCTCCGAAGATCCAACTGCTGCGGGCGGCGGATGGTACGTGGAACTACTCGTCGATTGGGTCGGCCAGTAAGCCGGGCACCCAGAGCGCAGAGCAAAAGGAGACCTTTCCGAACCTGACGGTGGGAGAGGTGAATGTAGAGAACGGCCGGATCACTGTGGGGGGCGGCCCGGGCACAACCGGCGCGGCGGCCACGACGAACCGCGTCTATGAGCAGGTGAATCTTTCAGTGAAGGATTTCAGTTTCATGAAGGCGTTTCCGTTTACGGCTTCGGCGGGTCTGCCTGCGGGCGGGACGGTGAATTTGAACGGGACGGCGGGGTCGCTGAACCAGCAGGATGCTTCGGCGACACCGTTCTCGGGGCATCTGGAGATCAAGCACCTGGATCCCCTGGCGGCTGGTTTTGTCGATGCTTCGGCCGGAGTCACTGGCACGGTGGACAATCTGGTTCTGGATGCGGCGTGGAGCGGTTCGCAGATGCATGTGAGCAAGCTGCTGGTCGACACTCCCCGGCTTACCCTGGTTCGCAGCAATGCGCCGAAGAAGCCCAAACCGGCCGGGGCGAATCCGGAGGGGACGACGATGCTGGATAACCTTTCGGTGGACGACGCCCAGGTGAAGAATGGAACGCTAACGCTGGCGACCGCGGGTCAGACAGGCAATGCGGCGGTATATAACCAGGTGAACGCGCAGGTGACCAACCTGACGCCGAAGAGCTCGTCGCCGTTCAGCTTGAGTGCGCAACTGCCGAATGGAGGCAGCCTGAGCGCGCGCGGAAACGCGGGTCCGTTTAACCAGCAAAACACCGCGGGAACTCCACTGGATGCGCAGGTGACGTTGAAACACTTCGGGCTTGGTACGGCAGGTGTGCTGCCGCCCGACGCAGGGATCAGTGGGATGGCTGATTTGCAGGCGAAGGTCCAGTCGAACGGACAGACGCTGAATGCCGCCGGGACAGTTCAGGTGGCGGGCATCAAGCTGGCGAAGAACGGGGTGCCTTCGTCCAAACCGGTGCAGCTCCAGTTCACGTTGGCGCAGAATGAACAGGCGATGACGGGCACGGTGCAGCAGGCGGTGCTTACGGTAGGACGCGCGGTGGTGAACGCATCGGGGACGTACCAGACAAGCGGACCGACGACTGCGATCAATTTTAAGGTGGTGGGGAATGGGGTTTCGATCGACGAGATCGAGGCGTTTTTGCCGGCGCTTGGTGTGCATCTGCCGCAGGGCTCGCAATTACGGGGAGGTACGGTGACGACGGCGCTAACCGTGTCGGGTTCGACGGCGAATCCGGTGATCAGCGGGCCGGTTCGGCTGAACAATACGCAGCTTGCCGGGTTCGATCTGGGTTCGAAGCTGCAGACGCTGTCGAAGTTTACCGGAGGCAGGATCAGTTCGGCTACGGGGCCGGGGACAACGATCCGGTCGTTAAGCATGAATGTGCGGGAGCAGGGCGGGGCGATCCGGACGGATAACGTGGCGCTCGATGTGGCAGGCGTGGGGACCGCAACCGGGGCCGGCGGCGTGAGTGCGGGCGGGGCGCTGAACTACAACATGATCCTGAAGCTGACGGGACTGACGATTTCAGGAGCAGGGAGCGGTTCGCAGCAGGCGAGCGCGGCAGGTGGCGCATCGGGGTTGGTGGGAGCGCTGTCGGGATTCATTCCGGGAGCGGCTACGGGCGGGGCGGCGGGAGGTGCGCTGGGCGGAGTCGCGAGCAGCGTGATGAAGAGGGGCATACCGGTGGCCATTGGCGGGACGACAAGCAATCCAACGTTCAGCCCGAATGTCGCCGGGCTGGCCACAGCGGCAGGCGAGGGGGCGGCGAAACAGTTGCTCAATCAGAAGCTGAACGGGCAGGGAAACCAGAAGCAGGCCAATCCACTGGGGGATGCGCTGGGTGGGTTATTTGGGAAACACCAATAGCGGCACAGGACCTTTCCCAGAACGGAAGGCTTAATACAGAGCGCGGCCACGGATTTGCGCGGATGAGACGGATTTAAGAACAGGCAAAGACGAAATGCGGGGATTCCCGCTAGGCCGCGCGATAGACTGCGCGACTTCGGTCTAGATGACGGTTCTTTTCTCGGCAGTGATGGTTTACCAGCCGCGGGTTTGCATCAGGTCCTGCTGTTCTATGGCGGCGGCGGCGAGACCTTTCATAGTTCCGGTGACGGCTTCGCTGGCTTCGGCCACGGTCTTGGGATCGTTGAAATGGGTGGTTGCGATGACGATGGCGCGGGCGCGGGAGACAGCTTCTGCGCGCTCGTCGGGAGTGCGGTGTTCGCCTACCTGGTGGGCTTTGCAGAGGCCGGCCAGATTGTGTTCGAGGGTCCAGAGGTCGACGTCGAGCGGGGTGGCGCGCTCCTTCATGAAGATGCCGGAGCCGACGAAGACGGTATCGGCGCCAAGCTGCATCATGAGAGCGGCGTCTGCGGGGGTGGCGATGCCGCCGGCGGAAAAGTTGGGGACGGGGAGCTTGCCGGATTTGGCGACCATCTTCACTAATTCATACGGGGCACCATGCACCTTGGCAGCGTTGTAGAGCTCTTCGTCGCCGAGGACGGTGAGGGACTTGATCTCGCGGACAATCTGGCGCATGTGCTGGACGGCATGGACGACGTCACCGGTGCCGGGTTCGCCTTTGGTGCGGATGAGGGCTGCGCCTTCAGAGATGCGGCGGAGAGCTTCGCCAAGATTGCGGGCGCCGCAGACGAAAGGGGTGGTGAAGGCGTGCTTGTCGATGTGGTAGGTCTCGTCGGCGGGGGTGAGGACTTCGGACTCGTCGATGAAGTCTACGCCGAGGGCTTGGAGAACCTGGGCTTCGGCGAAGTGCCCGATGCGGGCCTTGGCCATGACGGGGACGGTCACGGCGGCCATGATCTCCTTGATGAGTTTGGGATTGGCCATGCGGGCTACGCCGCCTTCGGCCCGGATCATGGCGGGAACGCGCTCGAGGGCCATGACGGAGATGGCTCCGGCGTCTTCAGCGATGCGGGCCTGCTCGACGTTCATGACGTCCATGATGACGCCGCCTTTGAGCATTTCGGCGAGGCCGAGCTTGAGGCGGAGGGACGAGGTGCCGAAGTTGCCGTTGGAGGTGTGGTCTGCCATGGGGGTTCTCCTTTGCGCGGCGGTGGGCGCAATGCGATGCGTGAGTGTCCGCGAGACTTTTAAGTTTAGCAGTTTTGTGAGGTGAAGACTTTATCCTGCCGGACAGGACTCCTGCGCGGAGGGCGGTCACTTCGTGACGCGTATACCTTTTCTTACCGGGCCGGACAGCATGGGGCCTTCCGCTGGTCGGCAATAAGACTCCCCGACCAACGGAAGAGTCACTCAAAGGGCATGCCTCCGCGCAGGAGACCCGTACGGCAGGACGCAGGATGATGAGTTTGGTTCAAAGGAAGAGGATTAATGCAAAATTAAACTGCGTTTGATCCGGGATGCGGGGCAGCACGCGCAAGCTACGCTTACGGGGCGTGTGCGGGTTTTGTGGAGGGATGAATGAGTGCTGAGTTGACGATTGTTATTCCCGCGAAGAACGAAGCAGCGATGCTGCCGAGGCTGTTGGAGTCGTTGTGCCGACAGGACTATGCCGGGATGAGCGTGACACGGGTGCTGGTGGCCGATGCCGGGTCGACGGATGGGACGGTGGAGGCGGCACTAGGATTTCACGACCGGTTGCGGGTGGAGGTGGTACCAGGGGGTCTGCCGTCGGTGGGGCGGAATGCGGGGGCGAGGCTGGCAAGGACGAAGTATGTACTGTTTCTGGATGCGGACGTGGAACTGCCGGAGCCTACGCTGCTACGGCGGGCGCTGTGGAGGATGGAGCGGCGCAGGCTGCATCTGGCGACGACGAATATCGCCTGCCGGGAGGGTGGGTTCCTGGACGATCTGCTGTATGCGGGCAATAACCTGATGCAGCGCGTGGGATCGTTGACCAAGCCGTTCGCGACCGGGATGTTCATGCTGTTCGATCGCAGGGCGTTCTGGAAGCTGGGCGGGTTCGACGAGCGGGCGTTGTTTGCGGAGGATTATCTGCTCTCGAAGGGGGTGGCGCGGATCCGCTTTCGAATTGTGCGGGGGCGGGTGTTGACGACGAATCGGCGGTTCCAGAAGCTTGGCCATGGGCGCATGATCTGGATGTTCTTCAAGACGATGCTGCATAGCTGGGATGAGCAGTATTTTCTGGAGGACCAGGGGTATTGGGAGTGCAGGGAATAGGGAGTAGGGAATAGGGAGTAGAAAGCTAAGCCGGTGCTGCTAGGGTTGGGGGGCGGTGAAGCCAGCGGCGGCGAGGACTTTTTCGTCGAGGGCGATAAAGAGACCTTTGGCGCGGGCGAGGACGGCACCGTCGGGGCGCTGGAGTTCGGCCTGATGGAAGAGCTTGCGGCCTGGGGTGCCGTCGGGGTTTGCTGTGCGGCTGAGGTGACGGCTGATGAGGACGAGCGGCTGGTAGAGCGGGGCGGGGCGGAGATAGTCGATCTCCATGTGGCGGGTCATGGCGAGGACGTTGAGGGGACGGTTGAGTTTGCTCATGGCTTCATCCAGGAGCGCGGCGACGATACCGCCATGGGTGTGGCCGGGAGGACCTTCGTGCATGCGGTCGAGTTGGAAGTGGGACGTGGCGGTGATGGATTCGCCGGTGGTGTCGGTGGTGAAGGCGAGGTGAAGGCCCTGGGGATTGGCGGGGCCGCAGCCGAAGCAGTGGTTGGCGCGCTCGTCGATCGTTAGACCAGCAGGGGTCAGACCAGCGGGCGTGGAATTGGGGACGAGGGAGTCGGGAGCGTGGCGGGTGAGATCGGGAGAGGGCATAGCTTCGCTTCCCGCACAGTAGCATAGTTGCGGCGGGATGAATAGGGATTCAGCAGGGACGGGGTTGCTTATACTGCTGGGGTGGATTCGGCGAGGTCGGCGAACTTGCCTTTGAGGCCCTGGACCATGGAGAGGACGAGTTCTTCGACTTCCTGAGGCTGGACCTTGGCTTTGATGAGGAATTCGGTGGGGCCGAGGCGCAGTTTGGCCATCTCGGTTTCAGAGATCTCGCGGCCGGAGTAGACGACCAGGGGCAGGGAGCGCAGGGTGGGCTGCTGGCGGAGCCAATCGACGAGGGAGAAGCCGTCGCCGTCAGGCAGGGTGAGGTCGAGGATGAGCAGGTCGGGCGGCCGGGTGATGCAGAGACGAATAGCCTGCTGGCGGGTGGCGGCGTGGTCGATGTGGACGGCGGCACCCTGGAAGCTGGCAGTGAGGACGCTGGCGAGATCTTCGTCATCTTCGACGAGCAGGACGTAGGCTGGGCCTTCCCCTTTGTGGAGGACGCGGCCGAGTTCGGCGAAGAGGAGGTTTTCGTTGAAGGGCTTCTGAACCCAGCCCTGGGCATCGCCGGTGAGCTGGGGACGGAGTGCGGAGGAGAGGACGCTGAGGACGACGACCGGGATGTTGGCGGTGGCGGGGTTGTTGCGGAGGCGCTGCAGGGTCTCCCAACCGCTGAGGCCGGGCATGTAGAGATCGAGGAGGATGGCTTCGACGTGGTGCTCGGCGGCGAGAACCAAGGCCTGTTCGCCGGAGTTGGCTTCGATGACGGTGTAGCCCTGGCGGGTGAGGTGCTCGCTGACGACGGTGCGGATGCCGGGGTCGTCGTCGCAGACCATGATGGCGCCTTCTCCGCGCGGCGCGGGCAGGGAAGGGAGTTGCACGTCGGAGGCGCGGGTGGTGCGGGGGAGCATGACGTAGATGGTAGTCCCGGCACCGAGGTTGCGCTGCGCCCAGATGGAGCCGCTGTGCTGCTGGACGATGCTGCGGCAGATGGCGAGGCCGAGGCCGGTGCCGCCCTTCTGGCGCGCGTCGGAGGGTTCGACCTGCTGGAACCGGTCGAAGATGCTGTCGAGCTTGTCGGAGGGGATGCCGCGGCCTTCGTCGACGACTTTGAGTAGGATGGAGTCGGAGGTGGCCTCGGTGTGGATGCGCACGGTGGACGCGGCGGGGGAGAACTTGACGGCGTTGGAGATGAGGTTGGTGAGGACCTGGAGGATGCGGTCGGAGTCGCCGTCGAAGAAGAGGGCCTCGGGATAGGCGGCCTGGGCGACGGTCGAGGGCTCGAGGGCGATGTGGACGGTGTTGGCGTCGGCCATGGGGGTCATGGTCTCGATGGCCTGCTGGGCGAGGTCGCGAAGGGAGCAGCGGCGGATCTGGAGGGGAGCGCGGCCGGACTCCATGCGCTCGAGATCGAGGATGTCGTTGATGAGACGGATGAGGCGGTCGGTGTTGGTGACGGCGATACGGAGGAGATTGAGAGCTTTAGCGTCGACGTCGCCGATGATGCCGGAGGAGAGCAGGCCGAGTGCGCCGCGAATGCTGGTGAGCGGGGTGCGCAGCTCGTGCGAGACGGTGGAGATGAACTCGTCCTTAAGGGTGTCCAACTCAGAGCGTTGGCTGAGCTGAAGGGTGTGCTGCTGGTGCTGCTCACGCGCCTGCACCAACTGTGCCGCGAGCTGGCGTATGGTGCGTTGCGCGCGAAGGAAGGCGACGAGCAAAATGCCTGAGACGAGGAGCAGCGAGAGAGAACCAAGTAGAGGAAGAATGCGCATTGTGTGCGATAACCCTATGGTAACTTTATTATAAGCGCAACGGTAACTTCAACTTAAGTGACTACGTTCGGGTTTTCGAGGATAGTTGTAGATGCGGTAGTTCGGAGGCTGATTGCTACACTTTGCGGAAATTCCGGATGAACTCGCGGCCGATCTTAGATGTCGCACGATCATCCCTTTTTTGAGATAGTTGCGAACATTTCTTGCAATACGCTGAGGATGACAGAGGTTTCCTTTCCGAGACAATAACACATACGTGGGTTATCCCTGACGACAACACTGTAGTAACGCCGGACAGCGGCATGTGGATGTAAAAAAGGCCATCTTTTCGCGAAAGATGGCCTTTTTGCGGTTGGATGGTAACTTATGCGGTTACGGGGACCCGGTCGAGGATGTTGGCGAAATTTTTACCGGAGCGGGCGGCGTGGGCGTTCTTGTGGAAGGCGTAGCCTGCGATGAGCGGGAGGGCTAAGGTGGCTTCGGAGAAGACCATCTGCTCGTAGGTGAGGTCGACCTTGCCCCAGCTGGATGCCTCTTTGAGGGTGGAGCCGGAGAGAGCGCCGTCGCGGGCGTCGGCTACGGTGATCTGGATGGCGTACTTGTGCATGGAGGCTTCGACACCGAGGATGTCGGCGGCTACGACGATGTCCTGAGCGAAGTTTTTGGGAACGCCGCCACCGATCATGAGCAGACCGGTGGTGGGGTTCTCGATCTTGAGCCGGGTGATCTCGTAGAAGTCCTTGGCGGAGTCGATGGAGACGTGGGGCTTGCCCTGGCGCTCATGCTGGTGGGCGACGAGGCCGAAGCCGGCGGAGCAGTCGGAGAAGGCGGGGCAGAAGATGGGGACGTTCTTCTCGTAGGCGGCGAGGACGATGGAGTCGCGGCCGCCACCCTGGGGGGTCTTGCCGTTCTTGGCGAGATAGGCGCCCATTTCTCGGATGAACTCGCGGGAGCTGTAGGGGCGGGGTTCGAGAGAGTTGGTGATCTGGTGGGTGGCTTCGTCGCAGATGCGGAGCTCTTCCTCGTCGATGAAGGTGTCGTAGATGCGATCGATCATCAGCTCGCGAAGTTCGGCATCGCCCGCGCCGTACTTGTACTCGTCGCCGGCGACGTAGTGATTGAAGCCGAGGGCCTCGAAGAAGTCCTGGTCGACGATGTTGGCGCCGGTGGAGACGATGGCATCGACCATATTGTTGCGGATGAGGTCGACGAAGATCTTCTGCAGGCCGGCGGAGATGAGGGAGCCGGCGAGGCAGAGGATGACGCCGCAACCGGTGTCGCGAAGCATCATGTCGTAGATGCTGGCGGCGCGGGCGGTGTCACGCGCGGAGTAGGCCATGTGGGACATCGCGTCGACCAGGGGGACGACGTTGTGCTGGGTGATGTCGAGGTGCTGGATGGGGCGGGCGAGGAGTTCTTTTTTTGTCGGCATGGCGGATTTAAGGATATCAATTTTATCCAGGGCTGCTGCTGGTCTCGTGTGAATTTTGGTTTGCGTGACGCTGGGTGGTGTGTTGGTTATGCTGCCTATGGGGTGGCTGCCCCCTCCCCGGTAAAAGTTTGCAAAGTCTTCGATTAACAGACTTTAGCTTTGGACTTCCGTGCTTTGGAGGTTCACATTAAATGCGAAGATCCGGCTGGTGGCCGGACCTGGTCTGCTGCATTTATTATATCGGCGGTGTCAAGGCTTATGTCCTGCCGTGCCCAAGGCAATGCGTTTGGAATTGTGTTGAACCGAGAGCGACACTTCCATGGTGAGGTGTTGTTGAGGGCAGGTTATCACGGGGTCTTCGCAGGAGATGAGCGCGCCCTTGTTGCGGTATTTTACGGCAGTGCGCTGACTCGGTAGACTTCGAGGCCCTGGGACTCGTAGAGGAAGAGTGGTTTGTAGACGCGTCCGGCGAGCCATTTGTCGAGACTGGCGGTGTCGTTGGCGCGGACGACGAGGATGTGTTCCGCGGCGGGTACGCCGTTTGTCTGGTAGTGAATCATGGGCTCGTTGCGGTAGAACGCCAGGCCGTAGTCCATGTCTCGCTTGATGCTATCGGTGGCGACGAGGTTCACGTCCGGGGCCTGCTGCTGGATCTCACGGGCCAGCGGCCGGGCGGAGTAGTTGATGTCGAGCTCCTTGCCGTAGAAGCCGAGCAGAAAGATCATCATGGCGATGACCGGCAGCAGCGTGATGTTGCACACCTGAGAGACGCCCCAGCGGCGAATCACCAGGAAGACGATGGCTGCAAAGAACACAGCGGAGGCGCCGGCGATCAACAGCCAATGGGTTGAGGGCACGAGCGTTTCGTACTTCATATGCTGCGGCGCGAGGACCAGGACGAAGACCAGAAGGCCGCATATCGCGGCATGCGACCATAAGAGCCACTGCGGCAGGCCGTGGCGGCGGACGCGGTTCAGGTAGTCTGCCGTGAGGATGGTCAAGGGAGGGATGGACGGCAGGATGTAGCCGGGCAGCTTCGACCCTGAAAAAGAAAAGAAGACGATGGGAACGAGTGCCCAGAGGACGAGGAACTCGGGGAAGGCGTCGCCGGTGCGGGTGTGTCCGAGATAGCGCGTGGGGTTGTGGCGCACCTTCCACTCCGCGATGGACACCTCGATGGAATCGTAGAGGGCGCGGATGGCCATGACCGTCCATGGCATGAGGCCGATCAGAAGAACGGCGAGATAGTACCAGAAGGGCTGGTGATGCTGATAGCGGTTGGTGGCGAACCGTTCGAGATTGTGCTCGATGAAGAAGAAACGGTAGAACGTCGGGTTGTTTCTCTGGACCGCGATGTACCAGGGAAGGACCATGACCAGGTACAACAACACACCGGGCAGCCAGATGGTGCGGCGCAGAACGGACCACTCGCGGCGAAGGCCGGCGAAGAGCAGGATGATCGCGAGGGCGAGAAATGGCGCGACCGGGCCTTTGGCGAGGGTGGCCGCTGCCCCGAAGAAGTAGAGGTCGAAGAGCCAGAACTTCTTTCCGGTCTCATACCAGGCATACCAGCCGAGCATCCCGATGCAGAAGGGAGCCGCCAGTTGCATGTCGGTCGAGGCTCCTCGGGAAAAGCTGACGATGGCGACGCAGGAGGTGGTGATGAGGGCGGCGTCGAGGTGTGCTCCGGGGCGGAACCGCCGCATGTGGAGGAAGACCAGGATGATGAGCGCGAGAGTGGCGGAGGAGGACGGAAGCCGGGCCGACCAGTCGGAGACGCCGAACTCCTTGAAGAAGCTCATGGCACGCCAGTAGTAGAGGGCGGGCTTCTCCAGCCAGGGCTTTCCGTAGAGCAGAGGCGTGATGGTGCCGCCCACGGTGCAGCGGATGGAGTTGCGGATGTCCTGCAGGTGGAGGCTGCGGGGGAGCATCTTGGCGTAGACCTGATGGCAGACGTCGGAGTGGGCTTCGAGCATCTCGCGGGCGACCTGGGCGTATCTTGGCTCGTCCGCTCCGACCAGACCAAGCTGATCGCCCCCGAAGACTGGCACCAGGCCGTAGAGCAAGAGGAAGATGGTCACGACGGAGAGGACGATAAATTCGCGCACGGTGGGCGCGTCCGGAAGGTGCTGCCGAAGGGACATGAGAGATACGCGAGGGTTTTTGGCGCCAGTGATGGCGGATTGCGGCATATCGTTCATTTCCAAGGTAGAGCGAGACAAAGTTAACAGAGTCCTGTTCGTAGCTGGGTGAGAATGCGCTCGGTGGCGACGCCGAGTGGGCCGTCGAGGGTGCATCCGCTGGCGCTGCGATGGCCGCCCCCTCCGAAGTGCTCGGCGACCCTGGAGACGTCGATCTTTCCTTTGCTGCGGATGCTGAGGCGGAACTGGCTGGCGTCGGGGACCTCGCGCAGGAAGACCGCCGATTCGACTCCGGCGATGCTGATGAGGTAGTTGACGACCCCTTCGCAGTCTTCGGCGTTGGCTCCGATGCGGTCCATATCTTCGGCGGTGACCCAGGTCCAGGCGAGGTCGCCGTCACATTGCAGGTTGGAGAGCGCCTTGCCGAGGAGGTGAATTTTGCTGGCCGGGTTGGAGAAGTAGATGTCGCGTGCTATCTGGCCGGGGTTAGCTCCGCGGTCGGCAAGATCGTGCACGAGGGCGAAGGTTTCGGCACTGGTGCTGGAGTAGGTGAAGCCGCCGGTGTCGGAGAGGACGCCGGTGTAGAGGCAGGTGGCCATCGAGGGCGTGATGTCGACCTTGGCGGCCAGGGCGATGCGGTAGACCATAGCGGCTACGGCACAGGCATGCTCGTCGATCCAGTTGACGGAGGCGAAGGGCCGGCCGCTGGCGTGGTGGTCGATGTTGATGAGGGTGCGGCCTTCGAGGCCCTGGAGGCCGGTGCGGGCGATCCCGTCGCACTCGAGGACGATGACGGGCGTGCTCCGTCCGGGATCGAGGGCGTCGGCGGAGGAGGCATGGTGGATGCGCTGGAGATTGGGGAGAGTGCGGTAGATATCGGGAATGGGATCGGCGAAGACGATGTCGGTGCGGCAGCCAAGCTGGTCGAGTATCTCGGCGAGGGCGAGAACGGAGCCTATGGCGTCGCCGTCGGGGCGCGCGTGGGAGGTGAGCAGAAATCGGCTGTGCGAACGAAAGGTCGCAAGGAGGAAGCCGATCTGGTCCTCGTGAGAGTTTGCCACGGGGTGAGAGTTTACTTCGCGAATCATTGTTTGACTGCAATCGTGGGAGATCGTTCGGCGTCCGCGCGCTTCTGGTCGCGCTTGCGGGTGCGGGCGAGCAACTCTTCCATGCGGCCGGTCATCTTTTCCGAGCGGTCGATGGCGAAGGTGAGTTCGGGGACGTGGCGCACTCCCATGCGGTCTCGAAGTTGGGAGCGGATGAAGGCGCGCGCGGTGGTGAGGCCCTCGAGGGTGGAGGCTTCCTCCTCCTCGTTGCCCTGGACGGCGATGAAGATGCGGGCGGACTTCCCGCCAGGGGCGAGGACGACATCGGTGACGTAGCTGGGAGCGATGCGGGGGTCGGAGAGTTCGCCTTCGAGCATGGCTCCGATCTCTTCGGAGAAGGTCTGGGCGACACGGTTGCGGTGGTAGGTTCTGGCTCGTTGCTCGGGCATAGGCGTTTGACTGGGTCGAACGGTTGAGGATATCAGAGTTGCGGGGTTGGACCTAACGTCGCACGTTCGTTGCTGCGAGTCCGGGCGAAGATTTCTCTGTGGATCGCTTAGTCAGAGAGGATTTCGGCATAGGAATCAATGACTTCGGCGCTGAGATTGATGGCGATGCGGTGGGCGGCGCGGTCGATCTGCTGAAGCTGGCCGGTGAGGTAGCTGGTGGAGGAGGAGATAGCGGCAATGCCTACGGTGGCGCGGTTCCAGACGACTCCATCATCGAGCTCGGCGATGGAGAGGTTGAAGCTGTGGCGGAGCTTGTCTTTGATGGAACGGAGGACCTGGCGGCGGTCTTTGAGGGAGTGTGCGCCGGGAATGTCCAGCTCGATGGTGAGTTTCGCTACAGGCATAAGGGGCACTCGTGGGGCATGGACTGGAGATGATTGTATGGTCCTGGAGGGCGGAGTGCATCGTATCCTACTAGAGAGTTGCAAGGCTTTCAGGACCGATTTGCAGGGATGAAACCGATCAGGGCATTCCTGGGGAAGATGCTTTAGCAGGAGGTCAGAGTGAGTTCTCAGCCGGTTGCGCCAGTGTATGAGTCGGGGTTGATCGTTCGTGAACTTGAGCCGGTGAATCAGGAGTCTCCGTTCGATCTTCTGAGTGACGGGCCGGGTGCGCGGGGGCGGCTTACGCCAAACCATCTTTTCTATATTCGCAGCCACTTCAAGGCGCCGCACCTGGATGCCGCGACGCATGCCCTAAGCATTGAGGGCGGGATGCAGTCGCCTTTTGCGTTGAGTGTGGGCGAGTTGAAGAAGCTGGCTGCGGTGACGCGGGTTGCGACCCTGGAGTGCGCGGGAAACGGGCGGGTTTTCCTGACTCCTGCCGAGCAGGGAGCGCAGTGGCAGCTAGGGGCTGTGGCGACGGCCGAGTGGACCGGGGTGCCACTGGGGATGTTGCTGGACCGTGCGGGTCTGCGGCCGGAGGCGGTGGAGATAGTGTTCGAAGGAGCGGAGTTGGGCAAGCCGAAGGAGAAGCCTGTGCCGCCGGGGGAGATCAAGTATGCGCGGAGCCTGCCTGTCGCGAAGGCGCGGGAGGTGCTGATTGCCTATGCGATGAACGGGGAGGAGATTCCTGTCGATCATGGATATCCGATTCGAGCGATTGTGCCTGGGTACTATGGGATGGCTTCAGTGAAGTGGCTGACGAGGATCTACGCGGCGACGGAGCCGTTTCGCGGGTACTGGCAGACCTCCGACTATGCGTACTGGGGGGAAGAAGGGGGGCTGCCGGTGAGGCTCGCGCTGGGAGAGGTGCAGATCAAGTCTTCGATTGCGCGGCCGCGGGTTCGCGAGGTGATTGCGGCGGGGAAGCCGTATACGGTCTTTGGCGCGGCGTGGACAGGCGGCCCGGAGATCGCGGCGGTCGAGGTGTCGACGGATGGAGGAGAGACGTGGTCGGCGGCGGAGTTGATCGATGCGCATGAGTTCGGCGTGTGGCGGAGATGGCGGTTCGTGTGGCAGGCGCGTGCCGAGCCGAGGGAGTATGTGCTGAAGTCGCGGGCCCGGGATGTGGCCGGAGGGGTTCAGGCGGACGAGCATGACAAGCGGTATGGGAGCTATGTGATCAATCACACGGTGGCGATTGGGGTGACGGTGGGGTAGCACGGCTTCTGCGAGAATGGAAGGTGCGTGATCGGAATTGTTGCGGGAAGAGGGTAGAACGATCGGACTTATGGCGTATTTCATCTCCAGCGTATCGAAGCTGCGGGGGCAGGCCGCGGCAGGCGTGTTGATCGCGGTGTGTCTGGCTTTTCATCCTGCAAGGGCGATGGCGCAGAGCAGCATGGCCGGCATGGAGATGAAGGAGCTGCCCGCGCCTGACAAACTCCCCGCGCCTTTGAAGATGACCGGGCTCGGCAATAGTCATATCGCCATCAAGGCTATGCCGGAGGCGCAGTTCTGGTTCGACCAGGGACTGAACGAGCTGCACGATTTCTGGGACTATGAATCTCTGCGCTCCTTCGAGCAGGCGGTCCGGGTCGACCCCAACTGCGCGATGTGTTATTGGGGTCTGTACTATGCGCTGGTGTTCCGCAACAGCGGAGGAAGCGGCTACTCGCAGCAGGCGCTGGCGAATGCGGTTCGCCTCAAGGGCCACGCGGGCAAGGCTGGCCAGTTGTATATCGAAGCCGCGGTGGCGTCGGAGGATGCCGCCAAAGCCGCGCAGGGAGGGCGGCCCAATAACGATAAGGAGGTCGCTGTCTGGCGGGTACTGGTGAAGAAATATCCCGGAGACGTGCAGGCGAAAGTCTTTCTCGCCGAGAGCGTCATCGACGGCTATGACGAGAATGGCGAACCGAAGAAGGGCACGAAAGAGGCGATCACGATTCTGCAGAGCGTCTTGAAGACGAACCCGGATGATTCCGCCGCGAACCACTACTGGATCCACGCCGTGGAAGCGAGCGCCCATCCTGAGCAGGCGCTACGCAGCGCGACTATCCTGGCGAGTCTGGCTCCGTCTTCCGGACACATGGTGCATATGCCTGGGCACATTTTTTACCGCGTCGGGGACTATGCCCAGGCGGAACACTGGTTTGCCGCCTCAACCGCAGTGGACGAGGCGTATATGCGCGGCCAACACGTCGTTGTCGACGATGACTGGAACTACGTGCATAACCTGATGTACGGCGTCGCGAACCTGATGGAAGAGGGCAAGCTGGCGGAGGCCGTGACTCTCTCCGGCAAGCTGCCCGGCGCGCGCGGCCAGTTGACGGAGACTCTGTATACCTTCTCTCCGCGCGATAGCATGTCGCGTATCGATCCGCAGATCCCCGTGGCCCTGCGCACGGGCAATTGGTTGCGTGTTCTTGTGCTGCTACGGAACACCAGACCGGAGGCGAGTCTCGAAAACCTTACCTTTCTGGCCGGACAGCTGAGAGAGTTCGCCGCTGGCATGCAGGCGGTCGAATCGGGTGATCTCGCGGCGGCACAATCGGCTTCCGTCCGGCTCGATGCCGACCTGTGGCGCATGTCGCAGAAGACCAAGGACGCTCCTAAAGGGAAAAAAGAAGACAGGACAGAGATGCCGCTGAGGGTGCCTGTGATGCCCGATGCTCTGCCTGCGCCGCTGCTGGCGAACCTCTCGGTGATGTCGCTGGAGCTTCGCGCTTCAATTCTTTCCGGACAAAAACATCTTCCTGAAGGCAAGGCGCTGTTCGCGGAGGCGGCACTGGAAGAGAAGGCGCTCGGATACCATGAGCCGCCCAACTACATTCGCCCGGTGGGAGAGGCGGAGGGTGCGGCATTGTTCCGCGCGGGCGACTTTGCTGGCGCGCATCAGGCATACGCCTCGGCTCTGCTGGAACGGCCGAAGTCCGGCTTCAGCCTCTATGGAATGGGGCGCAGCAGCGAGGCCGCGGGCGATGCAGCTACGGCGCGAAAAGAATACGCGGAGTTCACAGAGGCATGGAAGGACGGCGACCGCAATCTGCCGCAGATGGAACATGCGCGAACCTATCTTGACGGCGGCGGCGGACAGACTCGCAGGGCGGCGATCCTGCCGTGATGCTCGATCGACGCTCTACCGTCTGCGCTGATCCAGGGGTCTTCCTCCACGAAGACTAGAGCGGATTTGCTGTTGGTGTTGAGGAGGGCGACCGCGGATTCCCTTCGGGAATGACAAACAAAGGGCACGGTAGAATCTTCGCCAACTGCTACTTTGCTCTAGCGCGAATCTGCGATCTCCAACCCGCGAGACTTCAGCATTGGCTCGATCTTCGGAGCGCGTCCCAGCCAAGCCTCATACATCTGCGCCAGATCTTCGGTGTTGCCGCGTGACAGCACCATGCTGCGAAATCGGTCTCCATTGGCTCGCGTCAGTCCGCCGTGGTCCTGAAACCACTGGAATGCGTCCTCATCCAGCATCTCGCTCCACAGATAGGCGTAGTAGCCGGCGGCATACCCGCCTCCCCATATGTGCGAGAAGTAGCTGGAGCGGTATCGCGGAGGCACATAGCTGAGCGCGAGGCCTTGTTTCTCGAGGGCTGCCCTCTCGAAGGCGCCGGTGTCGTTGGGCGGAGCGTCCGCCGGAAGCGAGTGCCATTGCATATCCAACTGTGCGGCCGCGAGCAGCTCCGTCAGCTCATAGCCCTGATTGAAATTCGCTGCGCGCCTGATCTTCTCCGCCAACTCGTTCGGCATGGCTGCGCCTGTCCTGTAGTGCTTCGCGTAATGCTCGAAGATCGTCGGGTGGGTCGCCCAATGCTCGTTGAACTGCGACGGAAGTTCCACAAAATCCCGCGCTACCGAGGTGCCGGACAGACTCGGGTACTCGACCCTGGAGAACATTCCATGCAGCGCATGGCCGAATTCGTGGAAGAGCGTCAGCACCTCGCCAAAGCTGATCAGGGCTGGTTCGCCCTGGGATGGTTTCGACAGATTTGCCACGTTGTAGATGGCCGGAAGCGTGTTCTTCAGCTTCGACTGCCGCACAAGGCTGCTCATCCATGCGCCGCCGTTCTTGTTGTCGCGCCGGTATAGATCGCAGTAGAACAGGGCCAGCGGCGTGCCATTGTCCTCCGTAACCTCGAACACGCGAACGTCTGCGTGCCAGACCGGGATGTCTGTGCGCTCCTTGAATTCAAGGCCGTATAACTGGTTCGCTGCATAGAACACGCCGTGCTGCAGCACATTAGTCAGTTCGAAGTAAGGCCGCAACTCGATCTCATCCAGGTCGTACTTCGCTTTACGGACCTGCTCGGCGTAAAACTCCCAGTCCCAGGGTTGCAGGGGGAACGCAGCGTTTTCAGCATTGGCTTCGAAGTCGATCACTGCTTGTATCTCAGCCGCTTCCTGCTTTGCATTGACGATGGTCGCAGGCGTCAGGGCGTTCATGAAGTTCAGCGCAGTGTCCGGGGTCTTGGCCATCTGGTCTTCGAGCTTCCATGCCGCATAGCTGTCAAAGCCCAACAGCTTGCCCTTCTCCGCGCGGAGCTGCGCCAGACGTGCAACCGTCTCCCGCGTATCGTTCGCATCGCCGCGTTCGGTGCGCGTCAACGACTGCTCAAACACCGCTTGCCGCGTCGCCCTCACGCGCAAACACGAAAGGATCGGCTGCTGAGTCGTATTCTGCAGCGGAAGCAGCCAGCCCTCTTGTTCTCGCAGTTTCGCCGCGGTCGCCGCTGCCTCCAGTTGTGCCGCAGTCAGGCCAGCCAGAGCGCTTCGTTCCGTGGTGAAGTAGGCAGCCTGCTTCATCGCCTCCAGCACCCTAGTCCGGAAGGCGTTCGATAGCGACGACTCTTCTTCATTCAGCTTCTTCAGCTTGTCTTTCTCCGCATCTGGAAGATTCGCTCCAGCATGCACGAAGCGCTGGTAGTAAAACTCCACGAGGCGCAACGCCTCCGGGCTTAGCGACAGAGACTTCCGAGTCTCATACACTGCGGCCACGCGCGCGAAGAGCTTGCTATCCAGATAGATCGCGTCCTGATTCGCCGCAAGTCTCGGAGCCTCCTCCCGCTCTATCTCCTCCAGTTCCGGATTTGTATTCGCCCCTGTCACTGTGTGGAACGCCGCCATAACCCGCTGCAAGAGCGTTCCCGTCTGTTCCACCGCGACGGTCGTGTTCTCAAAGGTCGGCGCGGCGGGGTTGTCCGCGATTGCTTGGACCTCCTGTAACTGCTCCGCCATGCCGGCCTCGATCGCCGGTTGATAGTCGCTGTCCTTGATTCGGTCGAACGGGGGTGCCTGGAAGGGCAGCGTGCTCGCAGCATAAAGGGGATTTTCCGGACCGAATCCCACGTCGGCAGTCTGGGCGGCTATTGCATTTGTGTTCGTTGTCATTGTCGTCCTGGCTCTGAAAGAACGATTGTAGAGCAGGCACAATCGACCGGCGTCCGGGGTGCCGAAAGGAGCGTCGCGGCAAACGCAGTACAATCGCCACCATCGGCTCCTTACTTCGGAGGACTACGGTTATGCTCTCCACACGCACTCCACGTCCTACGGTCCTGCCGACACTGCCGGCGCTTGACCTGCAGACCCGTTATTATTCAGCCCGCACCGGCGGAGACTTTTTCGATGCCATCGCGATCGACTCCTATGCTGTCTTCCTGCTGACCGACATCGCGGGCACTCGCGACCGGGCGCACACCGTCGCGGCCGAAGTGCAGGACACGCTGCAGCAGCGCGGGGCCGCCCTCTTCGGGGCTGCCAAGATCAATATGACCGATGCGCTCGCCACCCTGGCTCACGACATCAACCAGGCCATCCTCACCAGCGCGGGCAGAGCCTGCTTCTCTCCGACTTTTCTTGGCTGCTTCGATGCCTCGACCGGCATCCTGGCGTACGTCAATGCCGGCGGTGTGCCTGCTGTGTTTCGTGACCGCGACGGCACACGGATCCTGGGCAGCGTCACGATGCCTCTTGGCTTGTTTACTCACCTTACCTATGAGCCGGCCGTGCAGGCATTCGAACCCGGCGCCCGCCTTCTGCTTGTCACCAAAGGCATCGTCGAGGCGCAGCGCGGAGGCGATCGCTTTGGCGTGGATCGCTTGAGCCGCATGCTCGATTCCTCCGGGGAGGGGTCGGCCTACGACCTGGCCGAAAGCGTCGTACAAGAGGCACATCAGTTGCGAAAAATTCCGTGGTATAGCCTGCGGAATCTGCCCTTCGCGAGACCGGAACGCGTGGAGGATTTGAGTGCAGCCGTGCTGCAACGGACTTTTTAGAAAACTCGACCGCGGATTTGCGCGGATGAGACGGATTTAAGAACAGGCAAAGGCAAGAACAACGACGAAATACAGGGATCCTTCGCTTCGCTCAAGGATGACGACGTAAAACAAAACAACTGCAACGACAACGACAACGACAAAGGAAGATGCAAGGTCCTTCTCCCTTCGCTGTGTTCGATGGATCAAGAGGACGTCGAAGGCGGTGGTTACAATCGCTGCATGGACAAATCCCCCGAGCAGGACCCCAGGGTCTACTTCGCTGCCGAACGAACCTTCCTCGCCTGGATTCGCACGGGGCTTGGACTAATGGGGATTGGCTTCGCGGTGAGCCGCTTCGGTCTCTTCCTTCGTGAGTTCAGCGCCAGCCAGTCGCATGTTCCCGCGCACTCGACCGGCCTCTCCGAATGGTCAGGGGTCTCGCTTGTAGCATTGGGTGTCATCATCAATATCAGCGCCGTCATTCGGCACTTCCAGCTTATTCGCGAGCTAAGCTCCGGGACGTGGCGACCCGGACGAGTCTCCCGCGACGCTGTCATCCTTGGACTGCTTCTCGCGGCTGTGGGTGTTGGCATGGCGATCTATCTGGTCTTGTTGCGCTGAGGTCGATCGTGAGGCGCATTCAGCAGCGCATGGGAGGGTGGATCTATCCTGATTCTCCTGAGTTTGCTGAGTGGAGAGACTCTGTTCGCCGGTTTCGAGAATGGCGAGGACGCCTCCGGTGATCTGGCCACCCTGCCCGAGGATGGGCGCAGCGGTGGCACTGATCCATGCCTGGGTGCCGTCGGCGCGCCGATAGAGTATGTCTTCGGGTGCGGTGGTTTCTCCGTGAAGGATGGCGCGGGCGAGCGGATATTCCTCGGGCTGGATGAGGGTGCCGTCGGGGTGAAGCGAGCCGGAGCGGCGATACTCATCGATCGTGGCGGCGGGGGGTTGCGAGGTGCGCAGAATCGCATCGGCGCGCGGATTGGACATGACGATGCGGCCGTCCGGGGCTTCCGCGATGACGAGTCCGATGGGTACGGCATGGAAGACGGCCTGAAGGCGGGATTGGCTGCGCCGCAGAGCTTCTTCGGCCTTTTTCTGGTCGTCGATGTCTTCAACGGAGCCGTACCATCGCATGATTTCGCCGGACTCGGTCCGCCGCGGTGCGGCACGGGAGCGCATCCACCGCCAGACGCCATCGGAACGCAGGATACGATATTGCGTGTCGATGGGTTTGCCCGTGAGAACTGCTTCGTTCCACGCGCGCAGAGTCTGCCGGAGGTCGTCGGGATGCAGGAGCCGCAGCCAGCCGGTACCGAGCGACTCCTCTTTGCTGAGGCCGGTGAGCGTGACCCACTTCTGGCTGAAGTCGAGGATGTTGCCATTGGCATCGGCTGTCCAGGGGATCTGGGGATTGAGTTCGACGGTGTTGCGGTAGTGGTCTTCGCTCTCCGCCAGAGCCTCCTGGGTCTGCTTGCGGCGGGTGATATCGACGACAGACAGGGAGATGCCGATGACGTCGTCGGCTTCGTCGCAGGCTGGTTGATAAGAGATCAGGCAGGTGCGGGGCGGCTCGGAGGCGCTGGATGCGGGAAGGCAAATTTCGAGGTCGGTGGCGGCTTCGCCGTTCAGGGCGCGGCGAAGATGCGATTCGGCCTGGGCGAACTGTCCGGGAACGACTTCAGCGAAGTACCGGCCGAGGTGGGAGGCCACGGGGAGGTTGTTCATCTCGGCCATACGTTTGTTGACGCTGACGTAGCGAAGGTTGCGGTCGAGGAAACAGAGGCCGACGGGGACGCCGTCGTAGATCGCGTTGAGCTGGGCGAGGCGTTGCGTTGGCAGGGCCTCGAGACGCAGGGGCAGGCTGGAGTGCACGGCGGGAGAGCGCGTCTCGATGTCGGCCGGTGGGGGCTTGAGTCGCGCGGCAAGGATCTCCGGGAGTTGTTCGGGGGGGACGGCGCGTCCGAAGAGCCAGCCCTGGCCGAGATCGCATCCGAGCCAGAGAAGCATGTCGGCGATGGTCTGGTTCTCTACGCCTTCGGCGACCGTGGTGAGGCTGAGGCTGTTGCCCAGACCGACGATGGCGGCGGCGATCTTTCTGCTCTCGCGGGTGTGGGTGATGGCGCGGACAAAGCTGGCGTCGATCTTCAGTTCGTCGAAGGGCAGCAGTTGGAGATGGCGCAGGCTGGAGTAGCCGGTTCCGAAGTCGTCCAGAGCGAGACGGGAACCCTGCTCCTTGAGTTCGCTGGCGATGCGATAGGCGTGTTCGGTGTTGCCGACGAGCGCGCTTTCGGTGATTTCGAGGACGAGACGCTGGAGGGGAAAGTTTGCCTGCTCGGCGGCGGAGCGAATGTGGCGTGGAAGAGAAAGATCGGTGAGCTGCGTGAGAGAGATATTGACGGAGAAGGTGAGGTGACTGGGAATGTCTTTGGCTGCGGCAAAGGTGGCGCGGAGGAGATTGCCGGTGAGCAGGCCGTTGAGACCGCTGGTCTCGGCCAGAGGGATGAAGTCGTTGGGCAGGATGAGACCGCGCTGCGGATTCTGCCATCGCGCGAGGACCTCAAAGCCGCGGAGGAGGCCGGTGCGCAACTCGACGAGCGGCTGGAAGTACGGGATGATCTCGTTCTTCTCGAGCGCAGTGCGCAGGTCCATTGCGTCGTCCGGTGCCATGGCAGAGAAGATACTACGGCCGGATTGCGAATTATATAGTGAAGTTTCGTAAGCTTCGTCCTGTGCATTTTTTTCGGACTCTGCTAACTAATGGATTAGTTGGTCGTCTCAAAGAGAGAGAAGAGGAGTTGAGTTCTCCCGGCGTGTCTTACTGAGAGAGCCAGCAAAGGTTGCGATGCCTCCTAAGAAGTCCATCACGCTGACCGAAGCTGAGTTACGGCTCATGAAGATATTGTGGGCGCGTGGCGAATCGGCTGTCGGCGATCTAGTCGCCGCGATGCCGGACGGATCGGCGCTGGCGTACAACTCGGTGCTGACGACGATTCGCATTCTGGAGCAGAAGGGGTATGTGCGGCATCGCCAGGAGGGCAGGGCGTTTGTTTATCGTCCGTGTGTTGCGGAGCAGGAAGCTGGCCGGTCGGAGGTTCGCCATATGATGCAGCGTTTCTTCGGCAACTCGCGGGAGCGGCTGCTGCTTTCGATGCTGGGCGATGATGAGGTGACGGCGGAGGAGCTGCAGCGTCTGAAGGATGCTATCGCGGCGGCGGTAGACGATCGATTGGAGGAGGCATGACGGCTATGGGCTGGATGTATCCGGATCTAATCCACATGGGCCTCCTGCAAGGTGCCGAAGGGGTGTCGCGGCTTGCGGCTAATTCGGTGGTTTCCGGTTTGTGGCAGGGGCTCGCGCTGGCCGCGGGTGCCGCTGTGTGCCTGCGGCTGGTGCCGAGGACGACGGCGGCGATACGCTTCGCGGTATGGACGGCGGTCTTTGCCGTGCTGGCTCTGCTTCCACTGTTTCATGCCTATGCCGGGCGCGCGGGAGGCGTGGCGGGGCGTGGCGCTGTGGTGCATGTCGATGTGCGCTGGAGCGTTGCCATTGCGCTGCTGTGGCTGGCAGTTTCGCTGGTTCGCGGCTTCAACCTTGCAGTTGATGCGGTGCGGTTGCGTGCGATCTGGAAGAGGGCAGAGCCGGTGAGTGGAGGCGCGACGGATCTTCAGGCTGGATTGCGTGGCGCACAGCTATGCACGTCCGCCGATGTGGACCGGCCGAGTGTGATCGGGTTTTTCTCGCCGCGAATTCTGATTCCCGAGGAGCTGTTCCCCCGCTTGTCGCCTGCTGAGCTGGAACAGATTGTGCTGCATGAGGCAGGGCATCTGCGCCGCGCCGATGACTGGATCAATCTGCTGCAGAAGCTCAGCCTGGTGCTGGTTCCGTTGAACCCGGTCCTGCTGTGGGTCGAACGGCGATTGTGCTTCGAGCGCGAACTGGCCTGCGATGATGATGTGCTGCTGCGGACCAAGGCGCCGAAGGCTTATGCGACTTGCCTGACGAATCTGGCGGAACACAGGCTGGGACGACAGGCCGCATCGCTTGCTCTGGGAGCATGGGAGAAGCAGTCGGAGCTGGGCCGCAGGGTGCATCGGATCCTGCGCCGGGGCGAGGTGATGAGTCGTATGCAGGCGCGGGTGGTGCTGGGCACGCTGGCTGTCGTTTTGCTGGGCGGGGTGACGGAGCTGTCGCGATGCCCGCAGTTGGTTTCATTTTCAGGAGAGGCTGCGCCGCTGGCCGCAGGCTCTCAGAGTTTGCCGATGACGGCTTATCAGCCGGTGGTCTTTCATCCGGCGTCCCATGCGCTGCGCAACGGGATGGGAGCGGCCCATGAGACTTTGCTGAAGATGTCCATGCCTGCGCCCGGGGATCGTGGGCTGAAGCCGGTGAATCAGGTTGTGTCAAAGCGGAAGCACTCTGTTGCTGCCTCTGCGTTGCTGCGAACGAGGCAAGGGCGCTCCGTCGCGCAACAGAGGCAACGATGGGTGGTGTTGACCTCCTGGAATGCGGCAGAGGACGGCGGTGAGATGGAGCAGCCCAAAGTGATCTTCACCATGTCCGGAGAGCAGTCTGGGAAACGCGTGATTTCTTCTTCGTATGCAGCCGTGCCTACCGAGGCTGGCTGGCTCGTCCTTCAACTTTAACCAAGCTGTTCAACCCGTTATTGAGGAATTTATATGTCTCTTTCAACTAATAAATTAGTAGTTAAGCTGGGCCGGGCCGCCATCCCTGCAGGTGCGGTAGCGACACTGGTTCTGGGCGCTTCGCTTTTCTTTTTGCACAACGGAGTCCACGCTGCGATGATCTCTTCGCCTGCTCCGCTGAATAATCAGAGCGTGGCTCCGCTCGTCTCTCTGGACGACGCGGTGGAGGCGGTGGCGGCACGGGTATCGCCGGCTGTGGTTAATGTTGCGGTGACGTCGAAGGGCGCATCGGAGGAAGACTCGGGGCAGAACCAAGCTGAAAACCAGCAGCAACAGGGGCAGGGCCAGATGCAGGGACTGCCTCCAGGATTTGCGCAGTTCTTTGGGTTCGGGCCGCAGGGACAGGGGCAGGGAATGCAGCAGCCGCAACAGCCGCAGATTGAACATGGCATTGGCAGCGGAGTCATTATCTCTCCCGACGGGTACATCGTGACCAACGAGCACGTCATCCATGGCGCGGTGCAGATTCGCGTCACCCTGCATGATCGGCGGATCTTGACGGCGAAGCTGATGGGCGCGGATAAGTTGACGGACCTTGCCGTGATCAAGGTCAATGCGACGGATCTGCCGAGCATTGCGTGGGGGGACTCGTCGCAGTTGAAGCCTGGGCAATCGGTCCTGGCATTCGGCAGTCCGTTCGGTTACTTCCAGGACTCTGTGACGCGCGGCATTGTGAGCGCGGTGGACCGGCAGAATCCCTACTCGGATGACGCGCGGAAGCCGGGCGGATTCATCCAGATCGATGCGGCCATTAATCCCGGCAACTCGGGCGGTCCGCTGGTGGATGCGCACGGCCAGCTTGTCGGCATCAACGCATCAATCATCACCAACAGCGGTTCGTTTGCCGGGGTGGGATTTGCGATTCCTTCGCAGATCGTACGCGCGACTGCGGAGCAACTGATCAAGAGCGGAGTGGTGCATCACGGCTATCTCGGTATCAGCATGAATGACGTGACACCGGCCAACGCAAGCTTCTTCAACCTGAAGGATGCGACTGGCGCGATTGTGGCTCAGGTGACTCCGGACTCTCCTGCCAGCCGCGCGGGCTTGAAGAACGGGGACGTGATCGACGAACTGAATGGCCATAAGATCCTGAATGGAGGCGCGCTGCAGGTTGCAGTGAGCGAAGATGCTCCGGGCACGACGATTGCCCTTGGTATTCTCCGCAACGGCTCTCCGCAGACGATCAACGTGAAGGTGGGCGAGTTCCACAAGGATACCGAGGTCGCGGGCAATGACGGCTCCGGCTCTCCGCAGAGCGGCAAACTGGGACTGGCGGTAAGCGAGCTGACGCCCGATGTACGGCAGCAGTTGCATATTCCATCGCAGGTCGAAGGCGTGGCCGTGCAGACGGTGCGTCCGGCAAGTCCGGCCGACGATGCAGGTCTGGCGCCTGGAGATGTCATACTCGAGGTGGACCGTCACGCGGTGTCCTCGCCACAGCAGTTTGTCAGCCAGGCGCATGCGAACCCGGGCAAGGACCTGCTGCTGCTGGTCTGGTCGCAGGGAAATGCGAGCTACCGGGTGGTCCATCCTGAATCTACTAACCAGAACGGAATGTAATTTGTGAAAGATGGGCCGCGGTGAGAGTTCTCACTGCGGCCTTGATTTATGTGTCCTGCCGGACGGGCCTCCTGCGTGGAGGGCGGCCCCTTCGCGGCGTGTATCCCTTGTCTGGGTGGACTGAGCGGCATGAGTCCTCCCGTTGGCCGAATGGAGATTTGATCCGACCAAAAGAGGACCGATGCACTATATCCTGTCTGGTCCTGTCCACGCGTCACTGCGTGACTGCCCCACGAGCAATGGGCTCGCCCGGCAGGACACATATTTTAGAGTTCGAGGCGGGAGTCATCGATGGCGAGGCGGACGTTGCCGTCGGATTTGGTGAGACGACGGACGGCTTCCATCTTGTCGACGTTGGCCTTGAGCATGACGAGGGCGATGGGAATGGATTTTCCAGCAGACTTGATAGTGCGGATGGCGGTATCGCGGTCGATCTCGCAGACCTTCATGAGCACCCGGATGCCGCGTTCGACCAGCTTCGCGTTCTTCATGTGCACGTTGACCATGAGGTTGTCGTAGACGTAGCCGAGCCGGGTCATGGCGCCGGTGGTGATCATGTTGAGCACCATCTTCTGGGCCGAAGCGGACTTCATGCGCGTGGAGCCGGAGATGACCTCTGGGCCGACCTCGGTGACGACGGTGGTATCGGCGACATCGGAGATGGGAGTGTTGAGGTTGCAGGTGATGGCGGCGGTTTTGGCTCCGCGGGCGCGGGCGTACTCGATGGCGCCGACGACGTACGGGGTACGGCCGCTGGCGGAGACGCCGATGACGATGTCTTTACGGGTGGGACGGCGGCGGGCGATGTCTCTCTGGCCGATCTCGGGCGAGTCTTCGTTGACGTCGGAGGCGGAGGCGAGAGCCTTTGGTCCGCCGGCCATTATGTACTGGACTTGCGCTGGGGCTGTGGAGTAGGTTGGTGGGCACTCGGACGCATCGAGGGAGGCGATGCGACCGCTGGAGCCGGCACCGACGTAGATGAGCCGGCCGCCGTCGCGGAGCGAACGTGCAACTGTGTCGATGACGATGGCAATCTCGGGGAGGGCCTTCTTGACGGCGGCTGCGATCTTGGCATCTTCGTGATTGATGATGCGCGCGATTTCGAGGGCCGATTTGGTGTCGAGGCCCTCCGACGCGGCGTTCGAGGTCTCCGTGGTGAGATCGTGGAAATCTCCTGTGCCTCGGTTGACCGGTTTTGGTGTGGGGGCCTGCTCAAGCATGATAATGGTAGCCATAAAATGTCCTACTGTCCTGCTGTGGCAATTCTAGTCCTAAGCGGCTGAGATGCGCCAAGAAAGCTGTCCGGGAAACGGGTTATCATGAAGAGTCGCAGGTTGAACCTATCTAAGAACATACAGAGAGCATGTAGACGGCCAAACTTCCTGTCCTGTAAGTAGCCGGTTCTGAAAGGTCAGCCGAAGATACCGAATATGGTTTACGGGCTGAACTGTAAGTCGACCTCTGATTTATAGGATGCAGCGGCGATAGATTAGTTTTCCGGGTCGGCGCTTCCGGCACTTTGCAACTGGATTGCTGCCACGGTGAGGATTACTGGATGGAATGCCCGCAGGTAGGTTAGTACGTCTAAAAGGATAGAGGGGCAGGGAACACAGCGTGGAGAACGATGGGCGAATAGGGCAGGACCCAGGCGAAAAGCCCGATATAGGACGACCGACGGGGCGCGGTCCCGTTTCGGGGAAGAGCACGGTCCACTCCTGGGTGCGGGATCTTGTGATTTCGGTCATGGTGTCAGCGTTCATTATCATCTTCCTGTATCAGCCGGTGTGCGTGGAAGGAACCAGCATGCTGCCGATGCTCGAAGACCAGGACCGTTTATTCATCAATAAGATGGCATACCGGGTGGGAGAGATCCATCGCGGCGACGTGGTCGTATTTCTGTATCCACGCGACCATTCCAAGAGCTACATCAAGCGAGTGATCGCGGTACCGGGTGACGACCTGCGGATCGACCACGGACAGGTGTACGTGAACGGAAGCCAAGTCGATGAGAAGTATGTGCCGAAGCGGTTTGCCGATGATCGCTCCCAGCCGGAGATGAAGGTACCGGGGCACGAGTATTTCGTGATGGGAGACCACCGTTCGATCTCGAGCGACAGCCGCGATTTCGGGCCGGTGGACGAGGGCTTGATCTATGGCAAGGCGGCGTTTGTGTACTGGCCGATGGACCAGGCCGGCGTTGTTCGCTAGCGATCCAGGTGGCGCGCCCTGTTTGTGGGAGCGAAGACGAGATTTCTTATTATGTACCGGTGAGCTGTGAGATATTGGAATCAAATCTACTGTAGGAAATATTCGAATCTGCAGTCTCGGAGAGATACTTGAAAGTTCGCACAGCACGTTGGATCTTTGCCCTGAGTACGTTGTTTGCGTTGGCTGCCATCTGCACACCGGCTAATGCACAGAATGACCATTACCATCATCGGCATCATCACCACCATCATTATCGTCATCACTCGGATCGACGCTAACTGGCCAGCTTCGGCGAAATATTCGGAGCGGGATGTTGGGGAATAAATGTGAGCGGGCCTCGTTGAGAGATCCTCGACGAGGCTCGCTCACCTTTCGATGACGGCGGTATCAGGCGGTGGCGTTGCGGACGAGGTCGGCGAACGACTTTGGCTGCAGGCTGGCGCCTCCGACGAGCGCGCCGTCGATCTCCGGCTCAGCCATCAAGGTGGCGATATTGTCAGGTTTGACGGAGCCGCCGTAGAGGATACGCATGTTGGCTGCGCAGCTTGCGCCGAGGTGGGCGGCGACTTCGCGGCGGATGAGGGCATGAGCCTCGTTGGCCTGCTGTGGGGTGGCGACGCTGCCGGTGCCGATGGCCCAGACGGGCTCGTAGGCGATGATGACCTTGCCGCAGAGATTGCCTTCAAGGCCGTTGAGGGCGACGGCGATCTGCCAGCGGAGCACGGCTTCGGTAAGTCCGGCTTTGCGTTTGTCGAGCGTTTCGCCGACGCAGAGGATGGGGATGAGGTGGTGGGTGAGCGCGGCCCTTAGCTTCAGGTTCACGGTCTCGTCGGTCTCGTTGAAGTATTGGCGGCGCTCGGAGTGGCCGATGAGGACGCGGGTGCAGCCGATGCTCTTGAGCATGGTGGGCGAGGTCTCGCCGGTGTAGGGGCCTTCGTCGAGCCAGTGCATGTCCTGGGCGCCCGCGGTGACGTCGGCGCCTTTGGTGGCGTCGATCACGTATCCCAGCGAGGACATGGTGGGGAAGATAGCAATTTCGCTGGCGGTGTTGTCTTTGACGAGAGGGAGGAATTCTTCGAGGAAGGCTAGGGACTCTTTTGGAGTCTTATACATCTTCCAGTTGGCGGCGATCAATGGCTTGCGCATGTGCTACTTAGTATTCCATCTTCACTCCGCCAAGGAAAGCGGTCCTGCCGGACGGCCCTCCGCGCAGGAGGACCGTCCGGCAGGCATAGGTTTTTGAGAACCTATTTCTCCTTCAATGCGGCAACACCTGGCAGCGTCTTGCCTTCGAGGAATTCGAGGCTGGCTCCGCCGCCGGTGGAGATGTGGGTGATCTTGCCGGCGGCTCCGGACTGCTGAACCGCAGCGACTGAATCTCCGCCTCCCACGATGGTGATGGCGTCGTGGTTGCGGGCTACCGCGTGGGCAATGGAGTTGGTGCCCTGGGCGAAGGCGGCCATCTCGAAGACTCCCATGGGGCCGTTCCAGATGACGGTGCGGGCTTCGGCGATCTCTGCTTCAAAGAGAGCGATGGATTTGGGGCCGATGTCTAGCGCCATGAGGTCGGCGGGGAAGGTGCCGTCGCCGGAGAAGACATGCGTCCTGGCGTCGGGGGCGAACTTGTCGGCGAGGACGTGGTCGACGGGGAGGAGGAAGCGGACGCCTTTGGCCTTGGCCTTTTCCAGAGCGGCTTTGGCGATGTCGATCTTGTCGGATTCGACGAGAGATTTGCCGGTGGTCTGGCCCTGCGCATTGAGGAAGGTGTAGGCCATGCCGCCGCCGATGATGATGGCGTCTGCCTTATCAAGCAGGTTGTCAATGACCTGGATCTTGTCCGATACTTTGGCCCCGCCGATGATGGCGACAAAGGGTTTGTCTGGCTGGGTGAGGGCTTTGCCCATGTACGTGAGCTCTTTCTCCATCAACAGGCCAGCGGCGGACTGCTTGACGAAGTGAGTGACGCCTTCCGTGGAGGCGTGAGCGCGGTGGGCGCTGCCGAAGGCGTCGTTGATGTAGATGTCGCAGAGCGAGGCAAGCTGCTTCGCGAAGCCGGGATCGTTAGCCTCTTCTTCGGGGTGGAAGCGAAGGTTTTCGAGCAGGAGCGGCTGGCCGGATTCGAGGTTGGCGGCCATTTCGGTGGCGATGGGGCCTACGCAGTCGGGGGAGAAGGCTACATTCTCGTCGTCGCCGAGGATGTGGTCGAGCAGGCCGCGCAGAGGGTCGACCAGATGACGCAGGCTCATGGACTCGACGGGCTTGCCCTTGGGGCGGCCGAGGTGCGAGCACAGGATGAGCTTGGCCTTGTGGCGCAGGGCGTACTCGATGGTGGGGAGGGTCTCGCGGATGCGGGTGTCGTCGGTGATGACGCCCTCTTTGAGAGGGACGTTGAAGTCGACGCGGAGGAGGACGCGCTGGTCGGTGAGGTCTAGATCGCGGATGGACAGCTTTGGCATGAGGTTCCTTCGGGATGGGCTTGGACAGGGATTACCTGATCCGCACGACCATGATAGCGGTTCGCGGAAGACGTTCTACATCAATAAACCACGACCGCGGATGACACGGATCAAAACGGATAAATATCATAGATTCGGGTATTATTTCTGAACCGTTCGGGCGCCAGTAAATTCTGAGTGGCTAGTCGGGGATGAAGGCGTCGGCTTCGATTTCGATGCGCCAAGCGGGGTTGAGCAGCGTGGCGACAACGACCATGGTGGCGGCTGGCCGGGTGATGTTGAAGAATTTGGAGTGGACGCGGGCTACGGCCTCCCAGTCTTCCGCGCGCGTGAGATACATGCGGGTACGGTAGACGTGCTCGATGGAGCTGCCGGCGTCTTTGAGCGCTGCGGCGATGAGAGTGAGGGCCTGGTCGGTCTGGGCGGCTACGTCGGCCTCGTCTGCGCCGACAGGACCGGTGCCGGAGATGTGGACGTGGTTGCCGATGCGGACGGCACGGGAGAAGCCGATGATGGGCTCGAAGGGACTGGAGCCGGTGATGTTAGTGCGCTCTGTCATTTGCTTACCACTTGCAGCTTCGCCAACTCCTGATTGATCTTGGCATCGAGCTGCTCCTCGGTGTCGCCGGCTTTGGGATCGTTGCTCCAGATCTGCTTGCGCGTGAGGGCATCGACAATGAAGCCGTCGTTCTGGATATTGCCGTCCTTGTCGGCTGGGTAGGCATCCTTCATGACAAAGACGCAGGTGTCGAGGGATGGGGAGTAGTAGGTCTGGTCGAGGTACGGGCCGTTTGGCTGGTTCTCCCACTTGCCGGAGGTAGACAACTCGGCGCAGCGTACACGCTTGTCGAAGTTGCTGTTCGTGGTGGCTGCGGAGTTTTGACGGGAGGTGTCGTTGCAGCCGGCGAGTGCGGGGACTACGAGGAGAAGCAGAAGACTTGCGCGCATGTGTATCTCCTTCAGTATTGGATGCCGGTGCTTCAACGGAATGCATAAGGCTAAAGTTCTATTTCGCGGGACGGATCTTCTTCGCTGCCTGTGCTTGCCGAATGGCGGCGACGTCGGCAATATCCTGCGGCCTTCCCACGGCGAGTTTGTTTGCGATGAGATGCTCAGCGGAGATATATCGAGCGCGGAAGCCATCGACGGTATATTCAGAGCTTGCCTTCCAGGCCGAGTCGAAATCGACGCCCTCGATATTCTGGAGAATATCAACGCAAACCGGCGGAACACCAAGCCGGAGAATGGAATCGGGTTTCTCGAAGTCTACAGGCGCGATATCTCCAAGGGGCGCCCCGAACGTGACGAGTGCGGCAAAGACGGCCTTTGCATTGTCAGGCCGCCGGTCAATAAAAATGTCGAGATCTTTTGTTGCACGAGGTTGAGCATGAACCGCTATTGCATGACCGCCAACTACGACATATCTCACATTATGCGCGTTCAAAGCGGACAAGAGTTCTTCTAAGTCCCTGTCCATCGGGTTCGATACCCTTCTGTCTGTATTGATCGATACTCAACTTCCAAGCCGCTGCAATGCGGTCCGCGGGAGGTGCGTTCTGCCAGTAACGGTACTCCTCGTTCTTCGCCTCTTCGAAAGAGGCTACTTTTCGAACGCTTTTATCCATAAGATCGTCTTGTCTATTATAGCTATCGCGGGAAGGTCTGGTGTAATGTTGGCGATCTTTCTGTCTTACAAGAAGGGATTATGAGGCACCCCGGATGACTGGATAGGCTCTGAGTCAGTTTTCTCTTTTTTGCGCATACACCTCTTTGGTCGCTAAGCAATCGAGAAGGGTCGAAGGATTCTTCGCTGTAGGTCTGCGCGAGAACATTGCTCATTGCATAAAGTCATTTTCTGTTTGTGTTTCAGCGTGGCCCTAGCTGATCTAGGGCCACGCGCAGACTGCTACAAGCCCTTTTTCACCAGGAAGGTAATGAGGTCTTTGACGCGGTTGGAGTAGCCCCACTCGTTGTCGTACCAGCTGATGACTTTGCCGGTGTTGCCTCCGACGACCTTGGTGAGCTTGGAGTCGAAGATGCTGGAGAGCGGGTTGCCCTTGAAGTCGGAGGAGACGAGTTCTTCGTCGGTGTAGCCGAGGATGCCTTTGAGTTCGCCTTCGGCGGCCTTCTTGACGGCCTCGTTGATGCTTGCGACCGTGATCGGCTTGGTGGAGACGAAGGTGAGGTCGACGAGCGAGACGTTGGGGGTGGGGACGCGGATGGCGAAGCCGTCGAGCTTGCCGTCCATCTCTGGGATGACGAGCTTGAGGGCTTTGGCTGCGCCGGTCGAGGTGGGGATGGAGCTGAGGGCGGCGGCGCGGGCGCGGCGGAGATCCTTGTGCGGGGTGTCGAGGATGACCTGGTCGTTGGTGTAGCTGTGGATGGTGGTCATGATGCCGGAGGCGATGCCGAAGGTGTCGTGGAGGACCTTGACGACGGGCGCGAGGCAGTTGGTGGTACAGGAGGCGTTGGAGATGATGTTGTGCTTGGCCGCCTCGTATTTGCCGTCGTTGACGCCGAGGACGAGGGTGATGTCCTCGTTGATGGCGGGGGCGGAGATGATGACCTTCTTGACGGTGCTGCCGAGGTGGGCTTTGGCCTTCTCGCCATCGGTAAAGAAGCCGGTCGATTCGACGACGATCTGCGCGCCGACGGAGGCCCAGTCGAGCTTGGCAGGGTCGCGCTCGGCGAAGACCTTGATCTGCTTGCCGTCGACGGCGATGAAATCAGCCCCGTGGGTAATCTCCTGCTTGAGGTTGCCGAGGATGGAGTCGTACTTGAGCAGGTGGGCCAGGGTGGCGGGGGTGGTGAGATCGTTTACGGCGACGAATTCGATTTCTGGATTGCCGAGAGCGGTGCGGAAGACGTTGCGTCCGATGCGGCCGAAGCCGTTAATACCTACCTTTACTGCCATTTTTTCGGTGCTCCTGTCTGATGGTGCGATGTGGGTTTGAACGCTTGACTCGTTTGAGAGAGGGCAAAACCGGCTCCGCCCCATCAAGCCGGATGCTATCACCGGGGCAGGGGCGGTGCAAATGGCGGACTGAGATGCCCAGGCGGCCTGGGGTGTCGCGGAAGATGCGCCGATTTGCGAGAGGCTTCCGCGCTGTGTTACAAGCGTCGTATGCGCGATTTGCGCGAATGGATAAGCGAAAAGATGAGACGACGCCCAAGACGTGGACCGAATGATTCGGAGTCCACGGGGAAGAGTGGGCAGGAGTTGCCCGCGAACCAGCCAGCTCCCCTGAGACCGACCTACCCGGAGGCACTGCCGGAGCGCGCGACTGAGGCGACCAGCGTGGCTGACGCAGAGGCTTTTATCCCGGCGGTTTCGATTCCCGAGGCTGTTCCGGTGATCCCCGAGAAGCTGGCTGTGCCCGAGGCCGCTGCTGAACGGAAGCCTGAGCCGCAGATGGTGGTGGAGACGCAGCCGGAGTCGCTGGGAACTCCTCCGGCGGAGCAGACAGCGGCGAAGTCGCCCAAAGGCTATGTGGTGCTGGCGATTGGGTTGCCGGGTTCGGGGAAGACGACCTGGTATAAGCGGCGGGGAGTGACTCCGCTTTCGAGCGACCTGCTGCGGACGCTGCTGTTCGACGATATTACGGAGCAACGCTACCAGGGGCTGGTGTTTTCCACGCTGCGGAGCCTGCTGCGCGCACGCCTGATCGCCAAGATGCCATGGAACTATGTGGATGCGACGAACCTGTCGCCGCACGAGCGCAGGCAGTGGATCAAGATGGCCAAGAGCTTCGGCTATGAGGTGCAGGCAGTATTCTTCGATGTGCCTCTGGCCGTGTGCCTGGAGCGGAACTCGAAGCGCGACCGTCAGGTGACCGATGAGGTAATGCATAAGATGGCTGAACGTCTTAAGCCTCCAACCTTTAAGGAAGGCTTTGAGAAGATCACGGTCGTCCGCGTGAAGGGGCAGCCAGGCGCGGCGGGAGAACCGGCTGCTGCCGAGAATGCACCCGAAGCCGCAGAGTAGACATCCCGAAGTACAGTAGGTGCCATGCCCACGGTCGGCGTTGAGTTCGCGAAGGTGAGCTACACGCTGCCCGGCGGTGCGGAGGGACAGGCTGGGCGGATTCTGCTGCGCGATATCTCCCTACAGTTTGAGGCGGGGACCACGACGGCTCTGTTGGGGCGGAGCGGGTCGGGCAAGACTACGCTGCTGCGCATGGTGAACCGGCTGGTGGAGCCGACCTCAGGTGAGGTACTGGTTGCCGCAAAGAACGTGCAGGCTGGCGATGTGGTCGCGCTGCGGCGGAGCATCGGCTATGTTATCCAGGAGACCGGGCTATTCCCGCATATGACCGTGGAACGCAATGCCGGTATGGCGCTGGAGCTCGCTGGACGTCCAAAGACCGAGATTGCCGCGCGGGTATGCGAGGTGCTGCAGCTTGCGGGCTTGGAGTATGAGGAGTTTCGCGGGCGATATCCATGGCAGCTCTCGGGAGGGCAGCGGCAGCGGGTGGGGCTGGCACGGGCCTTGGCGACCGACCCGGCGGTGCTGCTGATGGATGAGCCGTTCGGCGCGCTCGATCCGCTGACCCGGGCCGAGATGCAGACCATGCTGCGTGGGCTGCTGGAGCGGGTGGGCAAGACGGCTGTGCTGGTGACGCACGATCTCGATGAAGCTCTGTACTTGGCCAAGCGGGTGGTCTTTCTCTCCGATGGCGTGGTCGTGGCGGACATGCCGTCGGAAGAGGTTTCCAGCTCGGAAAACCATTATGTCAAGAATTATGTTCGTGCCGTAAATCATGAGATTACAAAATGATCCCCTTCTTGCAGACACACGGCTGGGAGATTGGCCGATTGACCTTTGAACACCTGTGGCTGACGCTCTCGGCGATGCTCCTGGCGGTGGGGATTGGACTGCCTCTGGGCATTCTGCTGACGCGCAAGCAGGCGCTGGCGAAACCGGTGATCGGCGTGGCGAATGTGCTGCAGACGATCCCGAGTCTTGCGCTGTTCGGCTTGCTGCTGCCAGTGCCCTGGCTGGGAGAGAACGCGGCTCGTCTGGCGATCCTGGCGCTGACGGGATATGCGCTGCTGCCGATTCTGCGGAATACGTATGCCGGTATCGGGAGCGTCGATCCGGCGCTTGTAGACGTTGCCAATGCCATGGGAATGAATGGAATGCAACGGCTTATGAAGGTAGAGCTTCCGATAGCGGCGAGCGTAATCCTTGCGGGGCTGCGGACCGCGACCGTGACCTGCGTGGGTGTGGCGACGATTGCGGCGGCGATTGGCGCGGGCGGATTGGGAGAGCTGATCTTTCGCGGCGTGGCGAGCGTCGATAATGGGCTGGTGCTGGCCGGCGCGATTCCGGCGGCGCTCCTGGCGCTGATCGCGGACGCTGGGCTTGGCCTGCTCGAGAAGCGGATGGCCGTGAGGCGCGCGTGATGGCCCCCCCCACCCCGGCAAAGTTGCGCAAAGTATTCGAAGTAAATGGCTTAGCCATGGACTTGCCTCCAAGGCTGCGCACTGCTTTAGCTGCATGGGACCGTAGGAGGCGCTCGTCCCGGAAGGACATATGTCAAGTCAGGGGGTTTTTTGCGCGTCGGGTAGGGCGGGGTTTGGTGCTTGCAGGTTTGCTGGGTAGCCTTCAGTTGCTGACGGCCTGTGCGCCGCCGCGGTCTTCGCGAGTGACGATCGGGGCGAAGAACTTCACCGAGCAGGTGGTGCTGGGCGAACTGCTCGCGCAGGAGATCGAGGCTGTGACGGGACAGCCGGTGGCGCGGCGGTTCTATCTTGCGGGAAGCTATCTCTGCCAGCAGGCGCTGGTGAGCGGGCGCATTGACGGATATGTCGAGTACACGGGGACGGCGTTGACCGCGATCCTGAAGCAGCCTCTGCCGCCGATAGGCCAGCGCGATGCTGCGACGGTGTTTCGCCGGGTGAGCGATCTATACGCCTCGCGATATCAGGTGAAGGTCGGTCCCGGGCTGGGCTTCGAGGATACGTTCGCGATGGTGGTGCGGGGCGACGATGCAAGGCGGCTGGGTCTGAAGACCATCTCGGATGCGGTGAGGGTTGCGCCGCAATGGAAGCTGGGCGTGGGGTACGAGTTCGAAGAGAGGCCGGACGGTTTGCATGGACTGGAGGCGACCTATGGGTTGAAGTTTGCCGGGGCGCCGCGCACCATGGACCTTGGCCTGCTGTATCGCGCTCTGGCCGGTGGACAGGTGGATATGGTGGCGGGCAATTCGACTGATGGGCCGATACGGGCGCTCGGCTTTGTTGTATTGCAAGACGACAAGCATTATTTTCCGCCCTACGAGGCCGTGCCGCTGGTGCGGGAAGATTCGCTGCGGCGGCATACGGGGATTCAAACGGCCATGGACCGTCTGGCGGGGAAGGTAAGCGCGGACGAGATGCAGAGGATGAACGATGCGGTGGACGCGCAGCATCGAGATGCCGGCGAGGTGGTGCGGGAGTTTCGCAAGAGGAAGGGGTTTTGAGTTTGAAGGTACGATTCGGAGTGTGCGCGTGGGCGGCGACGGGCAGTATGGCTTCAGTGGTTTAACACAGACGACTGGAGAGACATATGAGCGAGTTGAGAGTAGTTGCGATTGCAAGCGAGTTTGTCCTCCCCGGGTCGCAGCCGGAGATGGCTGAGGAGATGCTGCGAGACCCGTTGGTGCAATATGTCTTTGTTCGCGATGCAAAAGCCGGATGCTATGGGCTTCGCGTGGAGAGAAGGGAAGAGCGCTGATGGTGGAACCGAGGGTAGAACCGTGGCTGCGCGGGAGTTTAACAGAGGTGGACGCAGTGCGGCGGCAGGTGCTTCACGCCCTGGTGCTGGCGGCAGAAGATAGTGAGAGGTGGTGCGCGCCGTTGAGCGATGCGGAGATAAATGCTCGGCCGTATGGGATTGCGCCGGTGGCGTTTCATCTGCGGCATATTGCGAGGAGCCTCGACCGGCTGCTGACGTATACGGAGGGGAAGAGCTTGTCCGGCGCGCAGAGGGATGCGCTTGCCAGCGAGATGGAAGACGGCGCGTATACGGAGGCGGTAATGTTCGAGGTGCGGGCCGGGCTGGGCGAGGCACGAAGACGAGTGATGGAGATTTCGGGGGGAAGTTATGAGGAGACGCGTGGCGTGGGGCGTGCGATGCTGCCGAGCACTGTGGGTGGGTTGCTGATCCATTGCGCAGAACATACGCAGCGTCATGTGGGACAGGCGGTGACGACAGCGAAGGTGGTGATGGGAATGAGGGTGGGATGATCTTGTTTGCGTGGGCGTCTTTGGCCGAGGAGGAGAGCTTTCTTGACAATCTGATAACTGACGTTGAGCGAACTTTGCAGTACCGTGCTTTTCGTCGTCATCCTTAAGCGTAACGAAGGACTCTTGTCTTTCGTCGTTGCCTTTGCCTGTTCTTAAATCCGTCTCATCCGTGCAAATCCGTGTTAAGCCTCTAGTCTTAAGTAAGTTCTAGCGCGGATTTGCTGTTGGCGTGTAGAGCAAGGCAACCGCAGATTCCCTTCGGGAATGACAAACAAAGGGCACGGCAGACTCTACACCAACTGCTCCTTTGCTCTAAGGGTTCTCTGATTAAGTACTTCATCTTCACAGCGGATTAAATTACGGTGGTGAGGGTGAGGTGTGGGTATGAAGCAGCAGAGGTTGGCGGTGGGGGCTGGATTTGAGCGGTTTAGTCGGCAGTCTCGTCGTGCCGAGTTTTTGTCGCAGATCGACGTTGTGGTTCCATGGGCGGAGCTGGTGGCGTTGGTTAGGCCGCATTATCCGGATACGGGCAAGGGCCGTCCGCCGGTGGGCATCGAGCGGATGCTGCGGATTTACTTCCTGCAGCAGTGGTTCAACCTGTCCGATCCGGCGGTCGAGGACGCGCTCTATGAATCACCGTCCATGCGCGGTTTCGTTGGCATTGATCTTGGCTGCGAGCCTGCGCCGGTCGAGACGACCGTGTGCAAGTTCCGCCATCTGCTCGAACATCACCAACTGGGCCAGCGTATCTTCACCCAGGTGAACGGCTACCTGGAGCAGCATGGGCTGAAGATCGGCACCGGCACCATCGTCGACCATCCTGCACGCGCCTTCCTCGACCGACAACAAGAGCGGCAAGCGCGAGCCGGAGATGCATCCGGTACGCAAGGGCCGGCAGTGGTACTTCGGCAGGAAGGCCCATGTGGGCGTGGATGCCGAGACGAAGATGATCCACTCGGTCGCCGCAACCGCAGCCAACACGGCCGACTGCAAGATGCTGCCCGCGCTGCTGCACGGCGAAGAGACTGCGGTGTGGGGCGATCAGGCCTACCAGGGCCAGGACGCGGTGCTCGCCGAGCATGCGCCCAAGGCCGAGAGCCGTATCAACCGGCTCTGGAAGACCAAGCTGAGGACCTATCCCGAACGCAAGGAAGAGAACCGGATCAAGAGCAAGACCCGTTCGCGCGTGGAGCACGTCTTCGCGTTGATGAAGCTGAAGTTCGGCTTCGTCAAGGTCCGCTTCCGGGGTCTGGCCAAAAACCTGAATCGGCTGCACACCACCTGCGCCCTCATCAACCTCTGCACCGCCCGCAAACATCTCCTGGCCGTCGCGGGGCAGAGCTGCGCCTGAACACTGCCCGAAAGCCGAAAAACGGCCGAACAACACGCCTTCATCAGTCAGTCCAACCAGCCCCACACCCCTAAACAACGCACCAAGAAGAATCGATGCCGTTGTTCAGAGCACCCCTAAAGCTGAGAATGCTACTCATCTTGTTCTCCTTCTTCCTGGACCGCCAGCTTTCGGCTCAACTCTGCAATCCGATCCAGATCGACCTGATTGCTCTTGACCAGACTCATGACCAGTTCTTCGGAGGAACCTCCGAACATTCGCTCGACGAAGTCGTGTACCGCCTGACCGAGGACCATCTCCCTGGAGGTGACGGTGCTGTAGACGTAGGCGCGTCCCTCCAATGTGCGCCGAACCCTGCCTTTGCGATGGAGGATGTTGAGCATGGTCTGCACGGTGTTGTACGCGAGGTTGTTGTTTGGCGAGAGAGTCTTCTGGACATGCAGGACATTGCTCGATCCCTCGCTCCAAAGAACCTGCATGATCTGGAGTTCGAGAGGTGTGAGCGAGTTTGAACCTTTTTTACGACCTACCATAGGTTCTCCTAAACAAATAGGAGTTTAGGATTGTCCGAAGCGGCTGTCAACCTAAATCTTTAGGGCATCGGGCCGGAATGACAGTTTTTTGCGGATTGTTCAGGATGATGGTGGCTTCTGGGTTTGCGTCTTGAGGGTGGGGATTGCAGACTGGATGCATGCATGTGAACTTTGCGGAGCGGGCGCATAACCATAACTGGAAGCTGGACCCGATTGTGCGGTCGCTGCTGGATACGGACTTCTACAAGCTGCTGATGCTGCAGTTTATCTGGAAGAACTTTCCCGGAGTGCATGTCACTTCGGAGGTTACAAACAGGACCGTGGCGGTGCGGCTGGCGGAGCATATTCCAGTGGGGATGCTGCTGGAGCAGATGGAGCATGTACGGGGGCTGCGGTTTCGCAGGTCGGAGATTATCTGGCTGGCGGGTAACACGTTTTATGGGACGCGGAGCATCTTCGAGCCGGCGTTTCTGGAGTGGCTGGAGAAGGATTTCCGGCTGTCGGAGTATGACGTGACCGAGCGCGATGGGCAACTGGTGCTGCGGTTCCATGGATTGTGGACCGCGGTGACGATGTGGGAGGTCTACGCGCTGGCGCTGGTGAGCGAGATGAAGACTCGGGGCGCGTTGAGCACGCTGAATGAGCTGGAGCTGGATGTGCTGTATGCGCGGGCGAAGACGAAGCTGTGGGAGAAGATCGAGCGGCTGCGGGCGGTGCCGGAGGTGAGGATCTCGGAGTTTGGCACGCGGCGGCGGCACAGCTTTCTTTGGCAGGAGTATGTCGTGGAGGCGATGCGGGCGGCGCTGGGACCGAGCCTTTCGGGTACGTCGAATACATTTCTTGCTTACAAGCATGATCTCGAAGCGATGGGGACGAACGCGCATGAACTGCCGATGGCGATGGCGGCGCTGGCGAACAGCGAGGAGGAGCTGCATGAGTCGCAGTACCGGGTGCTGGAGCTTTGGCAGAGAAGCTATGGCGGGGAGCTGCTGATACTGCTGCCGGATACGTTTGGAACGACGCAGTTTCTGGAAGGCGCGCCGGACTGGGTTGCGGACTGGACGGGGCAGCGATGCGACAGCAAGGGCCCTATTGTGGCGGGTGATGAGTATATTGCGTGGCTGCTGCGGCGGGGGCGGGACGCGAGAAGGAAGCGGCTGATTGCTTCCGATGGGTTGAATGTGGAAGAGATTCTGCGGCTGCATGATTATTTTCATGGACGGATACGGTTTAGCGCCGGGTGGGGGACGCTGCTGACGAATGACTTTCGCGGGTGTCATCCGCGCGGAGAGACGGAGCTGGACCCGGTGAGCCTAGTGTGCAAGCTGATGACGGTGGAGGGTCGGCCGGCGGTGAAGCTGTCGGACAATGCGCGGAAGGCTACGGGGACGCCGGAGGAGATTGAGCGGTATCGGCGGGTGTTTGGGACGATCGCGGTGGAGGGCGCGGTGGTAACGGTTTAAAAGAGGATGTCCTGCCGGATGGGCCTCCTGCGCGGAGCGCGGTCACTTCGTGACTTGTATACCCCTTCGGTTGGCCCTCCCGTTGGTCGGGATCAAATTTATTGGCGACCAACGGGAGGCCCTATGCAGCTCACTTACCCGGACAAGGTATACGCGTCACGAAGTGACCGCGCTCCGCGCAGGAGGCCCGTCCGGCAGGACACCTGGTCGTTTCATCTCCGACGGACAGAAGCTACGTATACTTTCTCCATGAAAAAGAGGATGGGCACGGTGCGGGTGGTGGTGGCGGCGGCATTGCTGCCGGTGATGTTGGGACAGCAGGGAATGGCGTGGGGCAGGGAGGGGCACAGGATGATCAACCGGCTTGCGGGGGAGGCTTTGCCCGCAGAGGTGCCGGAGTTTTTGCGCTCGCATGAGGCGGTGAATGCGCTGGAGTACTATGGGCCGGAGCCGGACCGGTGGAAGTCGCCCGGGGAGCCGGAGTTGAATGCAGCGCAGTCTCCAGACCACTTTATCGATATCGAGTATGCAGACCTGGTGGGGGAGCTGCCGCGGCGGCGGTATGACTTTGTGCGGGCGCTGGCCTTTGCGCAGAAGTCTCATCCCGATCTGCCGCTTTCGCCGGAGAAGGTGGGGCTGCTGCCGTATCAGGCGACCGAGGTGTGGGAGCGGCTGAAGAGCGCGATGCGGGACTATCGCCAACTTACGGCGGACCACGGCGATACGAAGCCGGTGGAGTGCGAGATTGTGTTTTTGGCTGGCTGGCTGGGTCACTATGTGGCAGACGGCTCGCAGCCGCTGCATACGACGATCCAATACAACGGATGGACGGGGCCGAACCCGAACGGGTATACGACGGAGCATCGGATTCATGCTGAGTTCGAGTCGACGTATGTGTCGGCGAATGTGAAGGCGGTGGAGGTGCAGCCGCTGGTTGCCGCGAAGCCGGTGGTGCTGGGCGACGTGTTCACGGACTTCATGGCGTATCTGCGGCATACGAACTCGCTGGTGGACAAGACGTACCGGTTGGAGAAGGTGGGCGCGTTTGCGGGCGCGGGTACGCCGGCGGCCAAGACGTTTACGGAGGAGCGGCTGGCGGCCGGGGCGACGGAGTTGCGCGATTTGATCTATACGGCGTGGGTGAAGAGCGCGGAGCCGGTGCCGCAGTATCGCGGAACGGAGTAGCGGAGGTAAAGTATGGGACGCTTGGATTCTTTGGTGATGCGGGGCAGAGATGCAAGACAAAAGCGGCGGGTTGAGAGACACTGACTGGATGAAGAATGGCGCTCGGGAACAGGTGTTGATCGATGCGGCGGAGCAGTTGATGAATGCTCGCCGGACGGGTATTCCAATCGACGATCTGCCGGTGGATCTACAGCCGGCTACGCTGGACGACGCCTACTTTGTGCAGGACAGGCTGGCGGTGGAGTATGGAGAGATTGGCGGATGGAAGATTGGCGCTCCTGCTGCTGATGCCACTCCGATGTTTGCGCCTATGCCTGTGGCGTGGATTGCGCCGGATGGTGCGGAGTTTGGCGGGGTGCGCCGGTTTCGCGGGTTGGAGGCTGAGATTGCGTTTCTGATGGGGAGCGATCTGCCGCCCAGGGCGACTCCTTACTCTTCAGACGAGGTCGTCGCTGCGATTGCAAGCTGTCATCCGGCGATTGAGGTGCTCGAAAGCGGATTGGCCGATCCCTTGAAGGCGGCGCGCATGGCGATGATCGCCGATCTGCAGATGCATGGCGGGTTTGTGTATGGTGCGGCGGTGGAGGGCTGGCAAGCGATCGATTTCAGGACTGAGCGGGTGATGATCGCGGTCGATGGGGTGGTGCGGGTGGAGCGGACGGGATCGAATACTTCCGGGAACCTGCTGCGGTTACTGCCCTGGCTTGCCAACGAGGGCGCCGCGAGGACAGGCGGGCTGCGGGCAGGGCAGTGGGTCACGACAGGAAGCTGGACCGGGTTGACCCTGGCGGATGCCGGCTCTGCCGCGAACATAGAGTTTTCTAGTGCGGGTGAGGTTCATCTGCGGTTTAGGTAAGGTGCGGTTTTGTTTGCTGGAGAAAGATAAGAGGCGGCAGAACGAAGAGCTAGTCGATAAAGCGGCTGGTGATGCCGTTATAGGCGTCGATGCGGCGGTCGCGGAGGAAGGGCCAATTGCGGCGGGTGTCTTCCTGGAGTTTGAGGTCGATCTCGGCGATGAGGATCTCTTCTTTGTCGTGTGAGGCTTGCGCGACGATGCGGCCGAAGGGGTCGGCGATGAAGCTGCCGCCCCAGAACTCGAGGCCGGACTGGGGGGTGTGATCGCCGGGGCCGCGCATTTTAACTCCGTTGTGAACGACGTCGCCGTGCTCATGGCCGACACGGTTGACGGCGCCGACGTAGACACCGTTGGCGATGGCGTGGGCGCGCTGCATGGTCTGCCAGGCCCCGTACTGGGCTTCGCCGTACTCGGCCTTCTCGCTGGGATGCCAGCCGATGGCGGTCGGGTAGAAGAGGGTGTTGGCTCCGCGCAGGGCGGTCTCGCGGGCGGCTTCGGGATACCACTGGTCCCAGCAGACGAGGGTGCCGATGTCGCCATGGGTGGTCTTCATGGCTTTGAAGCCGAGGTCGCCGGGGGTGAAGTAGAACTTCTCGTAGTAGAGAGGGTCGTCGGGGATGTGCATCTTGCGGTAGATGCCCTTGAGGCTTCCGTCTGCTTCCAGGATGGCGGCGGTGTTGTGATAGAGGCCGGGGGCGCGGCGCTCGAAGAGGGAGGCGATGATGACGACTTTTTCTTCCTTCGCGACGGCGCTGAGCCGGTCGGTGGAGGGACCGGGGATGGATTCGGCGATGTCGAAGAGGGCGTGTTCTTCGCGCTGGCAGAAGTACTGGGCGCGGAAGAGTTCGGGGAGGCAGATGACGTTGGCTCCGGCGCGGGCGGCTTCGCGAACACGGTCGGCGGCCTTATCGAGGTTAGCCGCGGTGTCGGGGGCGCAGGACATCTGGATCAGGGCAATGCGTTTGTTCTGGGCCATCTTGTTTTCCTAAGTTACTAACACTTTGAAATAATCTTGTCGGGCTAGAGATATCAAAGCCTTGTCGTGTGTCACGAGTGTGAATCCTTCGGAACGGGCGGTTGCGGCGAGGATGCGGTCGGCTGGATCGCCGTGAAAGGCTGCGGGTAGTTCTGCACACTCGGCGGCGATGGATGGCGTGATCGGGGCAAGCTGCAGTCCGGGAATCGCAGCTGCGTGGACCAGCCAATCCCGCACAGGCCGGTCGAGGTAAAGTTTGCCGCGTGAGTGCTTCAGTGCGATCTCCCACATGGAGATGGGCGAGACCCAAAGCAGATTTGATGCAGCGGCGAGTTCCAGTGCTTCGAGTGCGGGCGGCTTGATAAAAGGTTCAGCGAAGACGAGCCAGAGCCACACATGAGTATCGAGCAGAAGCGGCGTCATTCGACCATGGCGTTCCAGATGTCAGGCTCCGGTCCGACGACATCTCCGGTGATGGTACCGCTGCCTTTCATCCAGCCGAAGATGCTGCGCGGCGCGGACTCCTCGATGGGAACAAGTCTTGCTACGGGACGTCCGCGCTTGGTAATGACGATGGACGCGCGGGTGTGGTCAACCGTATCGAGGAGTTCGAGGAGATGGGTTTTTGCCTTTGAGGCAGCCACGGATTTTTCGGCGGCAGCGCGGCCTGTTGACGTGTGTGGAAGTTGCTTTGTCGTGCGACCTGTTTTAGAGGCGAGTTTCGACTTTGGCAGTGGTTTGGGAAGGGTCGCCATTGTGGTCATCTCCAGACGACTATTATAGGCCGCGATGGCCGCGTCGATTCAGCGACTGCGAGGGAGCGGGTAGAAGCGCAAGTTCGGACTTTTTTCCGGCGGTGATTTCTGATACGTTGGAGGTGCCGGAGAATCCACGCCGCTTCTCTCGACACATCAATTCCCCTCAGCAGTTTGTCCAGTCGCCGCCAGGTGCGGCAGTCGTGTATTTCATTGCAGAAGGAGTATAGGTTTGAGCGAATTTCGTGATTTTCTGGAGCTTTCGTATGGTGAACTCGAGGACTTGAACCTGCAGGCGAAGGAACAGCGCAGGAAGCGCGTTGCCGCCGATGTGATTCAGGAAGAGCGGGTTCGCTATTTGACCGACGAGCGGCGGATCAAGGCTGTGACGGTGATGTTCAGCGATCTCGAGGGCCGGCTGCACATGCTGGACTACGACAAGAAGTTCCTGGTGAAGAGCTACGACAACCTGACGTTCGACGGCTCGTCGATTCGCGGCTTTACGGCGCAGCGGGAGAGCGACCTGCGGCTGGCGATCGACTGGAGCGCATTCTACTGGGTTCCGGCGGATGTGTTTGGCGCGGGCAAGGTGATGGTGTTCGGCGAGGTGATCGATAAGAACGGCGGGACCTATAGCGCGGACATCCGTGGCGTGCTGAAGCAGTTCTCGCAGGAGTTGTTCGATAAACAGGGCTACACGCTGAATGCGGCGAATGAGATTGAAGGATTTTTATTCGAAGGCATCGATGCGGAGCGGAGCTACCATGACACGGGCAGCTTCGAATATGTGAACAAGGGCGGGTATTATCACTCGCTTCCCGGCGATCCGCTGCGGGAGTTTATCGATACCACGGCGGAGGTGCAGCGCGCCATGGGATTCGAGAATGAGAAAGACCATCCCGAGGTTGCGCCTTCGCAGTTCGAGATCAACTACAGCTACGGCGAGGTTGTTGCCGCGGCGGACCAGATTCAGCTCTACAAGCTGATCTGTCGGCAGGTGGCGACGCAGATGGGGATGACCGCTAGCTTTCTGCCGAAGCCGGTCGTGGGCGTAAACGGCAGCGGCATGCACACGAACATTTCGATCACGAAGAACGGGAAGAACCTGTTCTGGGATCCGAATGGGCAGGAGAAGATCTCGAAGATGGCGTGGCAGTTTACGGACCGCATTCTGACACATGGCAACGACATCTGTCTGCTGCTGAATGCAAGCGTGAATGCGTATCGGCGGCTCGATCCGCACTTTGAGGCTCCGAACCAGATCAAGGCTTCGGCGACCGATCGCGGGTCGATGGTGCGGATTCCGATCGGCAATGAGAAGTCGGCGCGGGTGGAGGTACGGTCGGTTGGACCGGATGCGAACCCTTACCTGGTGCTGTACTCGATCTTCAAGAGCGGTCTGCAGGGTGAGACATCGAAGATCAAGAACCTGCGGCAGGCGGAGCGCTATTTGCCCGATAACGTCTACACGGCGCTGGAGAACTTCCGTGCGGCGGAGTGGACGACGGAGCTGCTGGGCGAGGATGTGAAGGCCCGGTATGCGGACCTGAAGCAGGCTTCGGCGGATCGTTGCGCGCGGCTACTGGGTACGATCGTCAAGGCGCCTGAGGTGCAGTTCCACCACGATGTCTACAACCAACTACTCTGGAATATCTTCTAGTCGCAAACGAGAATCGGGAGCTGCGGATGTTGGGGACCAGGGCAGGGAAGATATTTTTTGTCGCATCGTTCCTTGCCTTTGCCCTGGCGGTCCTTAGCTTTTCTGCACCACCGATTCTAAGGGACTATCCAGACTGGGTGTACCAGGGTGTTCTGTTGGCGAAGATGCTGACAGGGCACCCTGTTGCCGGTTACGCGCTAAAGCTTTATCCCGTCCCGAACTCAATTACAACGGTGGGACTGGGGCTGCTGACCGTGGCCTTTGGATGGCAACTGGCGGCGAAGTTGTGGGTCGTCGTGTATCTGGCATTGGCCGCCGTTACCAGCTTGTATGCGGGCTCGGTGTTTGGGGTGAAGGACGGCGGCCTTTGGTGGGTGCTGCCGGTGACGCTGTTTCTTGGGCAATTATTCTGGTACGGGACGATCAGCTTCAACATCGGGCTGTGCTTTCTGCTTGTGCTTGCCTGTCTCCTGTACCGCCGGCAGGAGCGCGTGGCGTTGATTGCAGCGCTGCTGGTGATGTGCTTCTTCGTCCACATGATTGTGTACGCGTCGGCGATGCTGATGGTCTTTCTGTACTGCCTGCAATATCGGCGATGGAAGCTGACGTATGTGGGGTTGGCGACGGTTCCGCTGGTGGTCTGGTACTTTGCGGGACGGCTGCTGTCGCATAGCGATGAAAGCGCGTATGGGTATTCTCCAGCCTCGCATGTTGCTTTGCCGTGTCTTGTGACTCTGGTTTTGCTGGCGGTCGGCTTCTTTGGTCGCAAGGGGGCGATTCAACGGGTCTTTGCGCCCGTCTTGATTTTCATGTCTGTCTTGATTGCCGCAGGCGCCTTGATCAGCGCGTTGGTTCCGGAGGCTCATCTCTCCGCGAGGGCTCTGTCGAGCATCTTCGTTCTGCAACTGAAGGCGCTGCAGCCGTTCATGCTCTTCGGATTTGTGAATATGGTCCACACGCTGATCGGCCATCGGCTGTTTTCGTCGTCGCTGCACCTTCTTCATGAGCCTCTTTTTCTGGCCCTGATGGTCGTGGATGTGCTGGTGGGCGCAGCGATTGTGGGCGACATTGCGCGGATGCTGATGGCCAGGCGCGGACGTTCGTGCGGTGGAGCGGACGAGAGCACGGAGGCGACAAATTTCCTGTGGGACTTCATCACGCTGTTCGGGCTTCTCTATCTCGTTTGCCCGCCGAATGCGCTGGGCGTGATCTCGATCGATATGCGCCTTGGCCAGACCGGACTTGCGCCGGCGCTGTTTCTGTTGGCTCAAAGACCGAAGACGATGCTTCGATTTGCGAGCCTGCCCTGCGCGCTGCTGCTGGTTTCGAGCATGTGGCAGTTCGGGGTCTCGCAGCACCGGGTTCGGCTTGCGGAGACAGAGATGAACCTTCCTCACGTCCTCGATTATTTCGGAGCTGTCGATCCGATTGTGTCGTTGACCGAATATGACACGATCCGCTCCGGCAGGCTCGATCATTGGATTTTCCCGACTGGGATTTTCATCGAGACCTATCCGCACCCGCACTAATGACGACAGCGGAGGCTTATTTCGTTCGATAAGCGCACGATTGGGCCGCATATCGTTGCCACTCGTCTTGCGTGGATGTTAGCCTTCGAGTCTTGAAGGTTCCATGAGGAGACGATCACATGCAGGCTAGCTACAACGGAATTCCTGTTCCGGCGGATGGACAGGCGATCGAGTACAGCAACGGCAAGTTCACAGTTCCGGATCATCCGATCGTTCCATTCATCGAAGGCGATGGGACGGGGCGCGATATCTGGAAGGCTTCGCAGCGGGTCTTCGATGCGGCGGTGGAGAAGGCGTATGGCGGCAAACGCTCGGTAAAGTGGTATGAGGTTCTGGCGGGCGAGAAGAGCTACCGCAAGACGCAGGACTGGCTGCCGGAGGATACCGTGAAGGCGACGCTGGACTTTCGCGTGTCGATCAAAGGGCCGCTGACGACGCCGGTGGGTGGCGGGATTCGCAGCTTAAATGTGGCGTTGCGGCAGTTGATGGACCTGTACCAGTGCGTGCGTCCGGTGAAGTATTACGCGGGCGTGCCGAGCCCAGTGAAGCATCCGGAGAAGCTGGACGTGGTGATCTTCCGCGAGAATACCGAGGATATTTACGCGGGGATCGAGTTCCGCGAGGGGACTCCCGAGGCTCAGAAGTTCATCGCGTTTGTGAACGACGACATGCTGAAGGGAACCAAGAAGAAGATTCGGCTGGACTCGGGTGTGGGGGTGAAGCCGATCTCGATCACGGGATCGAAGCGGCTGGTTAGGGCGGCGATCCAGTATGCGCTGGATAACAAACGCAAGGTGGTGACTCTGGTGCACAAGGGCAACATTCAGAAGTTCACCGAAGGGGCGTTTCGCGAGTGGGGGTATGAGGTTGCTTCGCAGGAGTTCCGCGAGCACACGGTGACGGAGCGGGAGAGCTGGATCCTGGGCAACGTGGAAGCGAATTCGGGGATCACGGCAGAACAGAATGCGGCGCTGATTGAGCCGGGTATCGAGTTTGCGGCGCCGGAGTTTGGCGAGGGCGTCGTGGCTGAGGTGAAGAGCGTGTTGGCTTCGATTGGCAAGTCGCACGGGGGAGGGAAGTGGAAGCAGAAGATACTGATCAACGATCGCATCGCTGACTCAATCTTCCAGCAGATTATTCTGCGGCCTGAGGACTACAGCATTCTGGCAACCACGAATCTGAATGGGGACTATATCTCGGATGCTGCTGCGGCTCAAGTTGGCGGTTTGGGAATAGCGCCGGGCGGAAACATCGGCGATGGATATGCCGTGTTCGAGGCGACTCATGGCACGGCTCCGAAGTATGCGGATAAGGATGTGATCAATCCGGGTTCGGTGATGTTGTCGGGCGTCATGCTGTTCGACTTCCTGGGCTGGACGGAGGCTGCGCGGCTCATCGAAAGCTCGATGGAAAAGACGATTGGGCAGAAGTTTGTGACGTATGACTTTGAGCGCGGTATGCAGGGTGCGACCAAGGCGAAGACGAGCGAGTTTGCCAGTCGTATGATTGAGAATATGCAGGCGACCGCGGATTGACGCCGATGAGCGCGGATGAAAGGCATAACACCGATTTGCGCCGATTTCACCGATTAAAACTAATGATGGATTCAGAGACGGGAGAAGAGGAATGCGGAAGAAGGTAACGATTGTTGGAGCGGGAAATGTTGGGGCGACGGCGGCGCATTGGATTGCGGCCAAGGAACTGGCCGATGTGGTGCTGCTGGATGTGATGGAGGGCGTCCCGCAGGGAAAGGCACTCGACCTGCTGCAGGCGATGCCGATTGAGAAGCGGGATTGTTCCATTGTTGGGACGAACGACTACTCGGATACGAAGGGCTCCGATGTGGTGGTGATTACGGCGGGTATTGCGCGGAAGCCGGGGATGAGCCGCGACGACCTGCTGAATACGAACTTCAAGATCATGAGCGATGTGGTGGCGAAGGTGGTGGCGGCATCGCCGGAGACGATCCTCATCGTGGTGTCGAATCCACTCGATGCGATGGCGCAGACGGCGTTCAAGCAGGCGGGGCTGCCGCGCGAGCGCGTGATCGGGATGGCTGGAGTGCTGGATTCGGCGCGGTTTCGAACGTTTATTGCGGAGGAGCTGCAGGTGTCGGTGGAGAACGTGACGGCATTTGTGCTGGGCGGCCACGGAGATACGATGGTGCCGCTGTCGCGCTACTCGACGATGGCGGGCATTCCGATTACGGAGTTGATTGCGCCGGCGAGGCTGAAGGAACTGGAGACCCGCACGGCCAATGGCGGCGCGGAGATTGTGAAGCACCTGAAGACGGGTTCGGCATACTATGCTCCGAGCGCAGCGGCGGTGGAGATGGTGGAGGCGATTCTGAAGGACAAGAAAAAGATCCTGCCTTGCGCGGCTTACCTACTGGGGGAGTATGGAATCTCGGGGCTGTATGTCGGCGTGCCTTGCAAGTTAGGGGCAAAGGGGCTGGAGCAGATTATCGAGATCAAACTGACGCCGGAGGAGCAGGCTGCGCTACAGAAGAGCGCGGATTCGGTGAAGGAGCTTTGCTCGGTGATTGGCGTTGCTTGAGGGGTAAGAGTTTAGCAAATCTGTGCCGATAGAACGATCCCTGGAACTCGATTCCTGTCGAATCAGTTGCGGGTCATTTGTGGTAAGATTCCGGCCATTGGAGGACGATTATGGCTCATTACTCCAGACGCGATTTTTTGAGGACCGGACTTGCCGCAGGGGCGCTGGCAAGTGCTGGGAGTTTGCCGCTGCGAGCGGAGCGCCAAACCGCAACGGATTCGGTGACGTTAGGACGATCCGATGTCAAGGTAACTCGGCTCGCGTTTGGGACTGGGTCTTTCGGCGGCAAGACGCAGCGAGACCTTGGCCAGGAGCAGTTTACGAAGCTGGTGCGGTATGCCCATGAGCGCGGCATTCGTTTCTTCGAGACGGCTGAGTCGTATGGCGACATGCACAGGATGCTGGGCGTGGCGCTGACGGGCGTACCTCGGGACAGCTACCAGTTGATGTCGAAGGTGACGACCAGGAATGGCGTCGATCCTCAGCAGAAGATCGACGAGCTACGCAGGCTCGCGAAGACGGAATACTTCGACATTATGCTGCTGCACTGGCAACATGAGGCGTCGTGGCCGGAGGACAGCCTGCGATGGCAGGATGGAATCTCGGAGGCGCAGGCAAAACAGGTGGTGCGGAGCCATGGCGCCTCGGTGCATGGGTTGCCCGCACTGCGGCAGGTCCCCGAGGACAAGTGGCTGCAGGTAGGCATGATCCGGATGAATCATAAGGGAACGCGGATGGACGCCGAGGACTACAACACGGAAGGTCTGGGAGATGTGCCCGAAGTCGTGACCCATGTGAGACAGGCCCGCAAAGCAGGGATGGGCGTGATCAGCATGAAACTGGTGGGAGAGGGAACGTTCAACCGCGACGATCGGCAGAAGGCGATGCGGTTCGCGTTCCGGAATGCAGGTGTCGATTGCGTGACGGTGGGGTACAAGAATACCGGCGAGGTCGACGAGGCTATCGATAACCTGAACCTGGCGCTGGCGTAGGATTCTGTCCTGCCGGACGGGCCCACTGCGCGTGGGGCGGTGAGGTTCCGAAACGATCAAGGTGGATGGGATGAGCGCTCCTGAAGATCTTCCGCGCATCACGTCGTTTTATGATGGGCAGGAGAAAGACAACGACCGAGACGAACAGCAGGTCTCTCCACTACGCAACAGACGATGAGACCGTCTGTTGCGTAGGCCGAGGTGACGACTTGCGAATGGTGCGAATGCGGCGGCAGGAAACGATTTGTCTTGAAAGCTACTTGGCGGGTTTGTTGGAGGGTGGAGGCGGGATGGCGATGTCGAGGGTCGTGACTTTGCCGAGGGCGTCCAGATTTGGGGTGATCTCGGATTGGTTGCCGACGACGACGATGGCTAGTTTGGAGACGTCGATGTATTTGTTGGCTACGCGGGCGACGTCGGCGGAGGTGACTTTTTCGATGCCGGCCTTATATTTTTCGAGGGTATCGGCCGGGTAGTTGTAGAACGCCAGCGTGACTTGTTCGCTGAGGATTTTGTCGGGCGTGTCGTAGTGGAAGACGAAGGAGTTGAGGAGCTGGTCTTTGGCCTTGCTCAGTTCGCCGGGAGTGGGCGGATTGGTTTTCAGACGGCCGATCTCGGCGAGGAGGGCCTGGGTGGCGGCTACGGTGCTGGGGCTCTTGGTGGCGGCCTGAACGTAAAAGATGCCGGGGTGGTCGTAGGAGGCGCTGAAGTTGCCGCCGACTGAGTAGGCAAGGCCGAGTTTGGTGCGGACATTCTGGATGACGCGGGAGCCGAAGCCGCCGGAGAAGACCTCGTTCATGACGCTGAGTGCGTAGTAGTCGGGGTTGCTGCGCTCGGTTCCGAGCCCAACGATGAGGACGTTGGACTGGTCGACATCCGATTTTTCGGCGAAGTTGACGCTGGGTTTGGGGTCGTTGAAGCTGACCTTGGCGGACTCGAATTTTTGGCCGCGGGGCAGCGGTTCGAAGGCGGCGCGGAGTTTGCGCTCCATGGTGGGGCCGTCGAAATCTCCGGAGACGGCGACAATGAGGTTGTTGGGGACGACAGTGCGGTCGTGCCAGGCTTTGAGGTCGGCGAGGGTGACGGCGTTGACGGTGGCGTACTCGGTCTGGCGAGCGTAGGGGTTGTGGGGGCCGTATGCGATCTGAACGGCTTCGCGGACAGCGATCCCCGAGGCATCGTCGTTGCGGCGGCTGATGCTGGTGTTGAGCTGCTGGCGGGCTAGTTCGAGCTTTTCGGTCTTGAAGGCAGGGTGGAGAAGCAGGTCGACGGAGTTGGCGAAGACAGCGTCGAAGTCGCCTTTGAGGCTGGACCAGGTGAGGGAGGTGGAGGCGGTGCCTCCGTCGGTCTCGATGGAAGCGGCCTTGTTTTCCAGCTCGTCGTCGAGTTTGTCTCCGTCGATGGTTGCCGTTCCGCTGGTGCGCCAGCTTTGGCCGTACAGGGAGACGAGCCCGACTTTGTTGTCAGGCACGTCACGGCTGCCGCCTCGGATCAGGACGGTGCCGTTGATGAAGGGGAGTTCGTGGTCTTCCTGGAGGAAGATGACGAGGCCGTTTGAGAGTTCGATGCGGCGCGGCTGTACGGGTTTGAAGGCGTGCAGCGGGGGGATGGGAATTTGTTTCCACGGCTGGGCGGAGGCTGCTGCGGGAGCGGCTACGGATTTTGCCAACGCGGCGGTTTGCGCGGAGAGGGGAAACGTGGTGAGGAGCAGGGCAAGGACTGCAAAGCGCATGGTCGAGAGGGCCTTCATTTTGCACCTCCGGCGTTCGGCTGAGCGGGTGGTGCGGTCAGCATGGAGGCGGCCGGGGCTTTTCGTTGGGGTGGGACAAAGTCGATCTGCGCGCTGGTGCGGTTGCTGTCGATGAAGATCTTGTTGGCGACGCGGCGAACGTCGGCTTTGCTGACAGCGTCGATCTTGTTGAGTTGGCGGAAGAGTTCACGCCAGTCACCATAGCGGGTCTGATACTCGGCTAATTCGTGGGCGAGGCCTTCGTTGTCAGCGAGGCCGCGGAGGAGGTCGGCGCGGGCCCGGGTCTTGAAGCGCGCCAGTTCGACGTCGCTCACTTCTTCGTTCTTGAGGCGGTCGATCTCCTTGTGGATGGCCTTGCGCATCTCTTCGGGATTGTGGCCGGGCAGCGGGACGGCGTAGACGGCGAAAAGGCCGGGATATTTTTCGCCGGGAAAACCGCTGAAGCCCTCAGCCTCGGCGGCGATGCCCTGGTCGCGGACAAGCGAGCGGTAGAGGCGGGCGGTGCGGCCGTTGGAGAAGATGTCGGTGATGGCGTCGTAGACGGAGTCGTCGGGATCGCGGTAGTCCGGGCGGTGGTAGCCCTCGATGTAGAAGGGCTGGGTGGCTTCGCGGATGGTGACGAACTTCTCGGCGGTCTGCGGAGGTTCGACGGTGGTCATGGGCTCGGGCTTGGGACCGGCGGGGATGGCGGCGAAGTAGCGTTCGAGGACGGGCATGGCCTGGGCGGCGGTGACGTCCCCTACGACAGCGATGACGATGTTCGACGGAACATAATATTTCTGGTGGAACGCGGTGGCCTCGGTCGCGGAGACCTGGCTGATCTCGCTCTCCCAGCCGACGCCGGGGACGCGGTAGTGGTGGGCGACATAGGCAGTGGCGAGGAACTGCTCGACCATGCGGCCGGTGGGGGAGGAGTCGACCCGCATGCGGCGCTCTTCCTGGACAACGTTGCGCTCCTTGTAGAACTCACGCTCGACAGGATGGCCGATGCGCTGGCTTTCGAGATAGGCCCAGAGCTGGAGGCGGTTAGACGGCATGCTCCAGAAATACTGCGTGGAGTCTTCTTCGGTGGAGGCGTTGATGCCCACGGCGCCGTTTTCTTCAGCGATCTCGGAGAACTGGTTGGGGATGACATACTTCTGCGCGGCGGCCTGGGCGTCTTCGAAGGCTTTGTGCAGCTCGGCAAGTTTGGCAGGGCTTTGGCCTACGCGCTTGCGGTACTCGTCGTCATAGGCGGCGTAGGAGGATTCGACTTTAGCGAGGGCGAGCTTTTCGGCGGGATAGTCGGTGGTGCCGATCTGGGTGGTGCCTTTGAAGGCCATGTGCTCGAACATGTGGGCGAGTCCGCTGGCTCCCTGGGGATCGTCGGCGGAGCCTGCGTCGACCAACGTGTAGAAGCTGAAAACGGGGGCCTCGGGACGTTCGCAGACGATGAGGGTAAGGCCGTTAGGGAGCACCTTGACGGTGGTGCGCTTTTCAAAACTTGAAAGATCCTGGGCTTTCGCAACCCAGCTCAGGGCAATCGCACAGACGGCGACTGCGGCAACTCCACCTCTTACTCGCACCAATGCTTCTCCTTCGCACAGCGTTCGCGCGCACTGTTCTGCCTAAAGACCAACTATACCGAAGCAGCGATGGCGCTTCTATCTGGCTGGACGAAATATGACGCTGACGATAAGACGCAGCCAGCGGCGGATTCGCGTCAACCAGCCCTCGGCTTCGGCCTTGATCGTGGTGACGACGGCGCTTAGAAACTGCTGGCGTGTCCAGGCGTTGCGGGCTGCGCTGGGTCCGCGCCGGAGACAGCTTTCGCCGGCCTGGGCCCAGGCTCCAGCCTCGACGGCGGCGATGAGGTGGGGGAATCCCCGAAAGAGACCCTCGGGGCCGAGGTTGTAGATCATGTCGAGGAGCGCCATCTTTACACCGTCCGGGAAGGCGTCGTAGTGGGGGAGACGGGTGCGGAGGGCGGCTTCGAAGTCTTCGAGGATCGCGGTGAGTCTGGTGTCGATCGTATGCTGGGTGAGTTCGAGGGAACTGGGGGATTTATAGAAAATCGAAGGGCGGCCGAGGGGCAGAGCATCGACGCGGGCGAACTCGGCAGCGATCTCCTGCGCTGTCGCGGCGCGCGTGCCGGCAAGGAAGGGAAGAGACTCGGCGGATTTGGCGTCGGGAAGCATGAGGCCGACGCCGACCGTGATCTTTCCCACTGTGTCGCGATACATCCACGGCACACAGCCTTCAAATTCTTTCAGCTTGATCAGCGATTGCTCGAGATAGTTCGCCGCCATAGCGAAAGGCTAGCACGCAGCAGCGCGCTCCCCACGTCTCATGCTAGATTCGTCTAATCGAACTCCCGTATTGCGCTGTGCAACGCGGCACAGTGACTGCGAAAGCTCTGCTGCAGGGTGCGGAGGATCAGGAGCTGGTCGGTGGTGTCGGGCGGATCAGAGACGATTATCTTATCGATCGCTTCGCAATCCCCCTCGGCAGCTTCGAGCATCTCCACGAGCATCTTTGCGATTGTGCCAGGCATGGGTTTCTCCGAGGGACACAGGCTATCATTGAAGTATGTATCGAAGCCTCGGCAAAGTCATTCGCGCGACCGGCGACCAGCTAACCCTGCTCTCTGAAATGCAAAGGCCGTCCTTATCGCAGGACGGCCTTTGCCACGGAAGGGCGAATTACAGACTGAGATACTTCCTGCGTCCGATGCCGATGATGCCGAGAATCCCTGTGCCCAACAAAATGAGGCTCGAAGGCTCAGGCGTCGCCGCCGAAGACAATGCAAACGTTACGGGAACTGTCTGGGTGAAGTTGTCCTCATCTCGTAGATAAGCGCTGTATCCGGAACCATTATCAAAGATATTTACGTCGTAGTGATCAGGTCCGTTCACGTCGGTGAAGCTGAATCCCTTGGAATCCAGAGTCGGCATGGCTGAGGGAAACAGCAGGTTGTCGTTGCCATTGAAGCCGCCAGGCGCGAAGAGGCCGGTGACTCCCGTGCCTGTAATGGCACTGATCAGGTACCCGCCGCTTCCATTCGTGGCGGCGGTGAGAACTCCAGATCCGCTGAACGAACCTGAAGAACCGACTGCGGAGAAGTCGAACGTGTCAGCATGAGCCGCTGCCGGAATCGCGACGGCACTAAGAAGGGCGAGGGCAGAGAGAAGACGATGCATCGAATACCTCCAAGACTTGAAGCCATCTTAAAAGCTGAGACTTGGGCCGTCTACAAGCTGCCGAAACATCGATTTCACGCGCTCAAAAAAACTTCCTGTTCCCCCCGTGTACCCTGACACATCCCAGGCAAGAAATCCTGCGGTCAAAAACTGCTGGTGCGGTGGAAAGGGCGGGTTACTCGCGCCTCGCGCGAACCCCAACCCTAATTCGCCAGAACCGCCCGATACCGCACCTGATTCTTCTTCACCTTGGCCACCGCATCGTTCGCCTTCGCCATCGCAAACCGCTCCGTAATCGCCTTCACCCCATGCCGCGCCGCCACATCCAGCATCTCGAACAGGTCCCGTGGACTGCCCGTAAGACTTCCTGCGATCGCCTTCTGGGTCAGCACCAGCGAACCCGCTTGGATCTGCATCGGCGCAGGCAAAGCTCCCACAACGCAGAGCGTGCCCTTGGGCCGCAGCGCACCCACATAGGCTTGCCAGTCCTGGTCCGCGTTCACCGTCGACAGCAGAAAATCGAACGACCCCGCCACCTTCTTCAGCGCCCCCGTGTCCCGCGTATTCACGAAGTGGTGGGCACCCAACTCCCGCGCCTCCGCCTCCTTGTCCTTCGAGGTGGAAAACGCCGTCACCTCCGCGCCAAATGCCTTCGCGAACTGTATCCCTACATGTCCCAGACCGCCAATCCCGATGATGCCCACCCGCGACGAAGGCCGTACGCCATGGTTCCGCAGCGGGCTATACACCGTGAGGCCCGCGCACATCAACGGAGCCACATTCTCGCTCTCCAGCGCCGTTGGAACCGGAACCGCGAACCGCGAGTTCACGCGAATCCTGTCCGCGAACCCACCGTTCCTTCCCACGCAGGTCGGCTGCGCCTTTGCGCACAGATGCTCCTCGCCTTGCCGGCACCACTCGCACACCCCGCAGCTATCGGCCTGCCAGCCCACGCCCACCCGCTCGCCCATCACGCGGTCTTTCACGTCCGGGCCCACCTCGACAACGGTTCCCACAATCTCATGCCCGGGAATGAAAGGATACTTGCTCGACCCCCAGTCGTTATCGATCAGGTGAACATCGCTGCGGCAAACCCCGCAGTGCGAGATCTTGATCTCCACCTCGTGGGGCCGCAACTCACCCGGATCGAATTTATACGCCAGAAGATGTGCACCGGCAGCATGCACGGCAAGACCATGTATTTCACTCATTGGAAAGCTGTCCCTCAAGCGCGGACTGAACCGCCGTTTTCTCGTTTGATGCTACAACATACCCGTGAGCAAAAATATCGCTCGGACAACCCGCACAACCAGACACCTTAGAAACTGGCACGACGCGAGCCAACAAGGATCGAACTCGCTTCAGAACCTATCCAGAAACGACCTTGCGGGATTATTGCGGTTTGTTTACGTCACCTTCTGACGCTCGTGCGCAGCAAGGAGAAGGATGCCACGTACTTCGCCGCTGCCTTTGCCTGTTCTTAAATCCGTCTCATCCGCGCGAATCCGCGGTCAGCTCTTCCGTTCTTCCACAGATTCTAAGAACCTGTCCCCCTACTTCACGAGCAGCTTCAGCACCTGCGATCCGCTCACCGCATAGCCAGCCTCGGTCGACCCTACATCTACCACACTCTCCCCGGTAAGCTGCATCTTCTGCGCGTCTTTCAGCGGCTCCAGCACATTCGCCATCGAAAGCGGCACGCCCTGCAGCGCCTCGCTCTCCAACAACGCCTGCGGTGCATGGTCCAGCAGCGCCACATACACCCGGTCATTCGCATGCATGCGGTTCAATGCCGCGATCGTGTCCGCCAGTCCTATCTGGTGCTCCGCGCCCGCATGGGTCGTCAGGCGGTCCCGCGTCGCACCATCGCTCACCAGCACCCGCAACGGTCCTGGGGACAGATCCGCCGGCAGCTTCATCTTCACCAGCACCAGCTTCGCCTCCGCCTGGTACGGATGCAGCATCGCCTCTACCTCGATCTCATCTCCCGCGTGCGCCTCTAACGTGCTCAGCCGCGCCGACTCGAGCACCGCCGTCATGCGCGCCGGAATCGCCTCCGCCTTCAGCCGAAGCCCGGTCACCACAGGCTGCTCCAGTGCATTGTCATACACCTTGCTGAAGCGATCGTTCACCAGCAGCGCCGCATTGATCGTCGCCGGGTTGAACTCGTTCTGCGCCATTAACCCACTGAGCCGCACCGCCGACATCCCCTTGATGCCGATCTCTCCCGTCAGCCGATAGCTCATCTCCGCACCGGAGGTGTTGTTCACCTGCAAACTCTGGTACACCGAAACCAGCATCGTCGAAGGCGTCAGTTGCCGGTTATCCAGCACCTCGAAATGAAACGTCTTCGCCGCTCCCGCCGTGCCGGATCCAGCGTTGCCGTCTTTTCCGGGAGGTACCACCTCCACCTCCACCGGAATCATTCGCGCCTTCATTCCAAAGCGCCCCATGATCGCCGAAGCCCGGTCCTCGGTAAACGCCCCCACCGTCTCCGTCGTATTGATGATCTTGAACGCATTCAGCGGCGACGCTACCGAGGCCAGCACGTCCGCTTTGGTCATCGGCATGTCCACCGGCCCGTTCTGCGTAATCGGATGTCCGCACGCCAGCAGCCGCTTCGGGTCCACATACGTCACCGTGCAGGTCCCCGCCATCGACAGGTCGCCCCGCACCAGCACCGCGCTGACCGCGCTTCCCGGAACCAGCGGCTCCGGCTGCACCGCTTTGTCGTCGGCCCCGCCTAGCCCCGCTACCGGCGTCAGCCCCATCGCGCGAAACCTGTCGCCAAACCGCTCCACCGCCTCCTGGCTGAACCCGCCGAACACCAGCGGCGTCTCCATGGGCTTCATCAGGGTTTGTTTCTGGGGCTGTCCTTCCAGTGCGTCCGTCGCCGTCATCGCGCCCCCGGTCGTCGCCTCCCCACCCTCCCCATCCCTCACCTGCAGCATCGACGCAATCGGCGTAATCCCCGCAATCGGCTCCTTGCTGAACTGCCCGATCCGGTAACTCAGCGCTCCCACCAGCCGCCCGTCGAGATACACCGGACTGCCGCTCATCCCCGCCACTACCCCCGTATACTCCGGCTTTACCCCATGCAGCCGGGCCAGAATCATGTCCTGCCCAGGCCCCAGCGAATCCTTCAGCACCCCCAGGATCTCTACCTCCATCGGCTCCGGGTTCACCCCCTCGAACACCGTGTACGCCACCCCGCGCATCCCCCGCTTCACCTCCGACAGAGGAAAAAATCGTGTCACCGCCGGAGCCGCCGCCGGCATCACCATCGCCTTCCACCCGCCACCCTCAACGCCTGCCACAGACTGCGCCCGGACCCCTCCGGCCCGCGCCCCGCTCGCCAGCATCCCACCCAACACCGCCAGGCCAACCCTGCCCCATCGAATCTTTCCCGCAGCTATCACGTCTACCAGACTACTAGACCGAAAGAACCGGCAATCGCAACCCGCCTCACCATCGCTCTCCCAAGCCGTCCAACATTCGGAGTAAAGTTTCTGATGATGAAGATCATGACCTCTCTCCCCCCCCATCGCACCACAACCCTCCTGCTCTTCCTCTGCATCCTTCTCCCTACGCTCCCCGCCCGTACCCAGAACACCCCGGCCTCAACGCCCCCCCCGGCCTCAGCGCCCCCCCCGCAGCAGCAAACCACCCCTACCCCCGACGATGCCGGCCCCGACACCGACACCGGCGGCATCATCCTCAAGAAGAGGAAAGAATCCGAAGAGCCTCCGCCCCCTCCCGCGCCCTCCGCTCCCAAGGTCAAGAATCCCGACAACGCCACCTACTCCCTCCGCATCGACGTCCCCATCGTCAACATCGATGCAAACGTCATCCTCGACAAGACCCACCAGTTCGTCCCCGGCCTCAAGCCCGACAACTTCCTCATCCTCGAAGACGGCGTCCCCCAGACCATCACCAGCGTCCGCACCACCCAGACCCCCATCACCGCCGTCATGCTGCTCGAGTTCGCCGCCAACAGCTACTACTTCATCAACGACATGCAGAACGCCTCCTACAGCTTCTTCCGTACCCTGCGCCCCAACGACTACGTCGCTGTCGTCACCTACGACCTCCGCACCCATATCCTCGCCGACTTCACCAACAACAAGGACGTCATCGCCCAGTCCCTCCAGTCCCTCATCATTCCCGGCTTCTCCGACACCGACATGTTCGACGCCCTCTACGAGACCCTCGACCGCGTCAGCCGCATCGAAGGCCGTAAGTACATCATCCTCATCGGGACCGGCCGCGACACCTTCTCCAAGCTCACCCTCGACAAGATGCTCGCCAAGATCAAGGCCACCCCCAACGTCACCATCTTCACCATTGGCACCGGAGCCTTCCTCAACGAGGTCGGCGCGGGCAGGGCAGCCGGTATGGGCCTCGGCGGCCGAGGCGGCATGGGGAATATGGACTACCTCCAGGCCCAGAACCAGCTTCGCACCTTCGCCTCCATGACCGGCGGCCTCAGCTTCAGTCCCATCTTCCAGGGCGAACTCCCCGACATCTTCTCCACCATCAACAACTCCATCCGCAACGAGTATGTCCTCACCTACCGGCCCACCAACAACAAAAACGACGGCACCTATCGCCACGTCAAGGTCCTGCTCGTCGACAACGAAGGCCACCCCCTCCGCATGCAGGACGAAAAAGGCAAACCCCAGAAGTACTCCGTCATCGCCCGCGACGGCTACCGCGCTCAACTCCCCGTCCAGTAGCCGCTCGACGAAATCCCCAACGCGACGGCTACCGCGCCCAACTCTCCGGCGAATAGTCAGCGGCCCTTGTCCTCACCGCCGAAAGTACAACGCGCTGAAGGCAATACTATGAACCATGCGCATCGCTTCGCTCCAACCCTCTATCACCATCACGCTCGCCGTCCTCAATCGGCTCGACCGTCTCTGCGCCTGCACCCGCTACTGCCTCGAAGCGCTTCCCGAACTCAGCATCCACAAACCCCATATTCTCCATGACAGTTGGAGCGCCAACACGGACGAGATTCTTGCCACCTCCCCGGACCTCGTGCTTGCCAGCGTGCCTTACCGTATGGAGTCGCTCGCGGCAATCCTGAAATCCGGCCTCCCGGTCCTCACGCTCGCCCCACACAACCTCGTGGACATCTACAAAGACATCCGCCTCATCGCCGCCGTCACAGACGCCCAGCCTGAAGCCGAATCTGTCATCGCCCAGATGCAGGCCGCCCTCGAAAGCACCCGCCAGCGCAGCCAATCCCGCGCCTGCACTCCCAGCGTCTACTGCGAAGAGTGGGGCAAGCCCCTCATCCACTCGCAATCCTGGGTTGCCGAGCTCGTCGAAGCCTCGGGCGGTCATTATCTGGGCACGCCCGGAGCTCACACCACCTCCGAAGCGATCGCTGCAGCCGACCCCGACGTGCTGCTCTTCGCCTGGTGCGGAGCAGGGAACCGCGTCCCCCTCGAACGCGTCATCGCGCAGCGCAACTGGCAGCATCTAAAAGCCGTCCGCGAGCGCAGAGTTTTCTGCATCCCGGACCAGTTCCTGAACACCCCCGCCCACACTCTGGTGCAAGGCCTGGCCTGCATCTCGGCCGCAACGCATCCCGGCCTCCACCCTCCGCACCCCGCGCTCCTCCAGATCGCTGAGAGCAAATTCCTCAGTGAAGTCGCGGTTGGACAAGAGGTGCCCTTCTAACTCTGGCGAAGCCGCGCCCTCTCCATCGTAGAATGGGCCGAGCTTATGAAGTCCTCGCCAAACCGCATCCTCGTCCCCGCCCTCCTGCTTCTCGCCACCCTCATCGTTGCCGCCAATGCCTGGTTTGCCTTTCGCGCCGTCACCGCGCTGCTCACCAGCGAGCACTGGGTCGAGCACACCTGGCAGACCGCCAATCAGGTCGAGCGCATCATGAGCTCCGCCAAAGATGCCGAAACCGGCACCCGCGGCTATCTCCTCACCGGCGAAGACAAGTACCTCCAGCCCTACCAGGACGCACTCCACGACCTGCCAGTCGAGCTCGACCGCTTCCACTCCCTCACCTCCGACAATCCCAGCCAGCAGCAGCGCATTGCCGGGATGCGCGCCGTCATCGAGCAGCGCCTCTCGCTCCTCCAGCAATCCATTGACCTCCGACGCACCGGAAGCGTCGATACCTTGCACGCCTTCATCCTCAACGGCACAGGCAAAGCCGAGATGGATCACCTCCGAGGCATCGCCGACGGTATGGAGACAGAAGAGGGCCGCCTCCTCGCCATCCGCACCGCCAGCGCCGAGGCCAACAGCACCCGCGCCCGCACTGCCGTCGGCCTCGCCAGCCTGCTCGATCTTCTTCTCATCGTCCTCGCCTTCCGTTACTTCCTGCACGAGCGCAACCTGCGCCTCCAGAACGAGCGCACCGCCAAAGATCTCGCCCTCTCCCGCGAAGAACTCGTCCAGCGCTCCGAAGAGATCAACGCCCTCAACACCACCCTCGAAGAGCGGGTCAAGCTCCGCACCGCCGAACTCGAGTCCATCAACCGCGAGCTCGAAGCCTTCAGCTACTCTGTCTCCCACGACCTCCGCGCTCCCCTGCGCACCATCGACGGCTTCTCGCTCGCCCTCGAAGAGGACTATGCCGAAGCCGTCGGCGATACCGGTCGCGACTACATCCACCGCGTCCGCACCGGCGTCCAGCGCATGGGAGGACTCATCGACGCCCTCCTCCAGCTCTCCCGTATCACCCGCGCCGAAATCAATCGCGAGTCCTTCCCATTCAGCGAGCTCGCCGCCGCAGTCGCCGCCGGCCTGCGCGAAGAAAACCCCGCCCGCGACATCACCTTTCACATCGAACCCAACCTCACCGCCGAAGCCGACCCCAAGCTCCTCCAGGTCGCCCTCGAAAACCTCCTCGGCAACGCCGTCAAGTTCAGCGCGAAGCAACCTGCCGCCGTCGTCGACTTCGGCTGGGACAAAGAAAAGAAGGCCTGGTTCGTCCGCGACAACGGAGCCGGATTCGACATGCACTACGCCGATAAGCTCTTCAACGCCTTCAACCGCCTCCACGGAGACAAGGACTTCAAAGGCTCCGGAATCGGCCTCGCCACCGTCGCCCGCGTCATCCATCGCCACCACGGAACCATCTGGGCCGACAGCGTCATCGACCATGGCGCGACCTTCTGGTTTACATTAGGATAGTTAGAAATGAGCGACACTAAATTGATCCTTCTTGTCGAAGACGACCCCGACCACGAGCTCCTCACCATCCGGGCTCTCAAGAAGTCCAATATCGCCAACGACGTCCGTGTCGCCCGCGATGGCGAAGAGGCCATCAACCTCCTCTTCGGCGAAAGTCCACTCCGTCCCCAGGTAATCCTGCTCGACCTCAAGCTGCCCAAGGTCGAGGGCCTCGAGGTTCTCCGCCGCATCCGCGAGGACGACGCCACCCGCATGCTGCCCGTCGTCGTCCTCACCTCCTCCGACGAGGAGCGCGATGTCGTCCGCAGCTACAAGCTCGGCGTCAACAGTTACATCCGCAAACCGGTCAACTTCAACGACTTCGCCGAAGCAACCCGGCAGCTTGGCATGTATTGGCTGGTACTTAACGAATGTCCCCAGACAGCCTGAACGCTCGCGGTCTCAACATCATCCTGGTAGAAGATAACGACGATGATGCCGCATTGATCGAGCGGCATCTGCGGCGCAGCGGCATGGCGTTCCGGATCGTCCGCGTCCAGACCGGCGCCGAGATGCAGAGTGCCCTCGAGCATATCTATCCGCCCGAGATCATACTTGCCGACTACAACCTCCCCGAGTTCAGCGGCCCCGCCGCCCTCCAGGCCCTCAAAGCCGCCAGACTCGACATACCCTTCATCATGCTCTCCGGAGCCGTCACCGAGGAGACTGCCGTTGACTCCATGCGCGCCGGCGCCCACGACTACGTCTCCAAGCAGAACCTCGCACGCCTGGTCCCGGCCATTCAGCGCGAGCTCAAAGAGGCCGCCACCCGCAACAACCGCATTCTCGCCGAGCGCGCCCTCTCCGCCAGCGAGGCCCGCTTCCACTCCCTCGTCGAAGCCATGCCCCTCGGCCTGCTCATCAGCAACGCCTCCGGCCACATCACCTACGCCAACCTGGCCGCCGAACGCCTCCTCCACTATGACGGCGGCGCTCTCCTCTCCGACGCCATCACCCTCACCACCATCTGTCCCGCCCTCGCCGACGCCCACACCTCTCTCTGCGCCAGCACCCTCTCCATCGAGCCCTTCGAGTCCGCCTGCACCACCCGCGACGGCAAACAGGTCGAAGTCCTCATCGGCGTCGCCTTCCTCAACCCCGAAGCTCCGGCCGAACAACGCCAACTCGCGGCCTTTATCGCCGACCTCACCCTTCAGAAAAAGAGTGAGGAACTTCTCCGCCGTACCGAAAAACTTGCCGTCGCCGGACGCTTCGCCGCCTCCGTCTCCCACGAGATCAATAACCCCCTCGAAGCCATCATCAACTGCCTTTATCTGGTCTCGACCACCGAACTTTCGGCCGAGGCGCGTAATTACCTCGACACCGCCCAGCAGGAACTCAACCGCGTCAGCCAGATCACCGTCCAGACTCTCCGCTTCTACCGCGCCTCCACCCGCCCGGCCCTCACCGACATCCAGGACCTCATCCAGACCGTCCTCACCCTGCTCGACTCCCGCCTTCGCGCGCAGAATATCCAGGTCGTCCGTAACCTCCGCGTCCATCCCGCCATCAACGCCCACGACGGAGAGATCCGCCAGGTGGTCGCCAACCTCGTCGGAAACGCCATCGACGCCCTCCCCGAAGGCGGCCGCCTCACCATCCGCGCCGCAGTCTCCCGCGAATGGGTCCGCGATACCGAAGGCGTCGTCATCACGGTCGCCGACAACGGCACCGGCATGGACGCAGCCACTCGCAGCCGCATCTTCGAGCCCTTCTTCTCCACTAAGGGAAACACCGGCACCGGCCTCGGCCTCTGGGTCTCCTCCGAGATCGCCGCCAAGCATCAGGGCCGCATTCAGGTCCGCTCTCGCCGCGCCGCCGCCCCGGGCCAGCCCAGCGGCACCGTCTTCCGCTTCTTCTTCCGCGCCCAGGACGAAACCACCTCCCCGGAACCTTCTCCCTTCAAAGAGTCGTGAAGGCGTTTTTGCTGTTGTTCGTTTTCCGTCGTTGCTCTTGCTCGTTCTTATAGCAGTTCCCGTGATGGGTGAAGGTATGACATGGAAGATGGTCTGGGCGCCACAGGTCCGGACTTTCGGACATGGGTCTCGATCAAGCCAATCACCAGCACACCAGCACGAAATTCGCTCTGAATCCGTCTTATCCGTGCAATCCGCAGTCGAGCCTTCCGACAGGTCGAACATCTCGACCGCCCCAGCCTCGCCTGCGATAAACTTGAACCACGCTTCGCTATTAAACTGGGTTCGTTAACCCTCCCGGCGTGCGCTTCCAGCATCTACTGACAGAACTCTCTTTTCCGCATGAAGCACACCCTCACCCCCCAGCGTTACCTCGTCCTGCTCGCCGTCGTGCTCACCGCGTCCTTCGGCGACGTGCTGCTCTCGCACGGAATGTCGCAGGTAGGTCCGGTTTCCGTGCATCACCTTGGGCTTCTCCTGATCGCGCTCAAAAATCCCTGGGTCATCGCGGGCATCCTCCTGCTGATGGGCTTCTTCGCCAGTTACCTCTCCGCCCTCAGTTGGGCTGACCTCACCTTCGTCCTTCCGTCCACCGCCGTCAGCTACGTCATCGTGGCGCTGCTCTCCTGCTTCTGGCTGCACGAGCACATCTCGCTCTATCGCTGGCTTGGCATCCTGATGATCGTCTGCGGCGTAGGCTTCGTCGCCAACGGCCCCGCGCTCACCGAGCACCCCCAGCCCCTGCCACAACCCGAGCTCCTGCCGCAGTCCCAATCCGTGCCACAGTCCCACCCCGTGCCCCAGTCCCCGTCTCTTCCATCCCAGAGCGCCCCACGATGACTCACACTGGCCCCGTCGAAACCTGGACCACCATCGCCGCCGTCGCCATTACTGCTATCGCCGGAGACGTGCTCACCGCCGGGGCTATGCGCCGCATCGGCGACCTCGACATGATCCGCGCCCACTCCGGAATCTTCGGAGCCATCAAGGCTGTCACCGGCAGCGGCCTGTTCCTCCTCGGCGTCCTGTCCATGGCGCTCAGCTTCTTCACCCTCCTCTTTACCCTCTCGAACGTCGACGTCTCGCTCGCCGCCCCCGCCAGCGCCTCGCTCACCTTCATCGGAAACGCCGCCGCCGCCAAACTCTTCCTCAAGGAAAACGTAGACCGCCGCCGCTGGATCGCCGCCATCTTCGTCTGCATCGGCGTAGCACTGCTCACCCACTAGCCATCAAGCCGCCGAATAGCCTCCCTTGACAAATCATCCGTCCCAAGACCCCACGCCTCTCCTCCTACCAGGTCGCAATACCGGGCGACAAACATCGAAGTCCAGAGCTAAGCCATCTACTTCGAAGACTTTGCGCAAGATACGGGGAGTAGGGGGGTACCCGGCAAAGCTCATCGGGGTCGAGGCAACGTGAGATCCAGATCCGTCCCCGTCATCTGCTTGGTCAGCAGAATAATCTGCCCCACATGCTGCTGCAGATGCCCCACCACGTGATAAATCGCCTCCAGCACAGTCATCTCTTGCCCATGTGGAGTCACCCGCTCCATCAAACGTTCCGCTGTCACCGCGCCGATAACCTTCTTCGTCTCCGCCATCGTCTCCGCGAACAGCGCGATCAACTCCTCGCCGCTGCCTCCGCCGTCCGCCTCGAACTCCGCATCCCGTACCCTCACATCCGCCTCCCCGCCCACCCCATGAACCACCCACTGCCGCGCATTTCCGCAAAGATGCAGGACGAGGTTCCCCACAGCATTCTCATGCGCCCCCTCCCGCTGCCAGATCTGCTCCTCGGACAGCTTTCGCACACACGTTTCCAGCAACCCCGTCATCATCTCCAGCCTGCGACGCGAAACCTCTATGAACGAATCGGCAATGCTTGCGCTCAGCGTATCCATGGGAGCATTCTAGCCCGCCGCTGAGCCTGAAATCCACCGCACCGGTTGACCTTACCTTGCTCTCCTCGTACACTCTAAAAGGCAGTCGGCGATCACCCAATGTTCGCGACCCCGCAGCGGCACCATCCCTGCATTGCCCCCTCGTTCAATGGTAGGACTAGCGACTCTGACTCGCTCGATCGGGGTTCGAATCCCTGGGGGGCAACCAATGCACTATTTCCCGGCACTTCCCAGTACCTCCTCGCACTCAGCCGCTTGTTAATTTTCAGCAAGTTAGCTGATTTTGCGTCCCAGGAGGTCCATTGCAGTTCCACCCGAGCCAAGTGTTTGTGTGGGTACGGATGTGGGTATAGCTTCCCAAAAATGTGGGTATCGAAAATACCCGCCCTTTGGAGGGAAGTTTTATGGCACTGACGGTCAGGGAAATCGACACAGCAAAACCGACAAGCAAGCAGTACAAACTGGCAGACGGCGGAGGCCTCTGTCTTCTCGTTATGGCTTCAGGGGCGAAGCTCTGGCGCTGGCGCTATCGCTTCGAAGGCAAGGAAAAGATGATGGCGTTCGGAGAGTATCCAGAGGTCGGTCTCAAAGAGGCTCGGGAACTCCATAGCGAGGCGCGCAAGCAATGGTCCGCCGGTATCGATCCAATGGCCGAGCGCAAGGCGGAGGTTGAGGCAAAACAAAACGAAGAGCGGGAGCAACAACGTCAGGCGGAGAACAGCTTTGAATCCGTCGCCCGCGATTGGTGGAAGTGGTGGCTGGTTGGCAAGTCCCCGCGTCGTGCAGAAACTGTCATGATCCGTTTGGAAGCCGACGTATTTCCGGCCTACGGTCACAAAGACATGGAAAAAGTCACACCCATGGACATCCGTGATGTGATGCTGGGAGTCGAAGGACGCGGATCAAGAGACGTTGCCAAACGCATCCACGAGACAACCGGCCAGATCTTCCGGTATGCCATCGCCCATGGAAAGGCGACGCGCAATCCGGCTGCCGATTTCAAACCCAGAGACATCCTCCTCCAAGCCAAGAGCGAGAACTTCGCACGAGTGGATGTGAAAGAGCTGCCCGAACTCTTGGCAAAAAATGGACGACTATCGGGGGGACGCGATCACCCGCTTTGCCCTGAAGCTTGTCGCATACACCTTTGTGCGTACCAGCGAACTGATCGAAGCCCCCTGGCCAGAGTTCGATCTGGACAACGCCGTGTGGGTCATTCCACCCGAACGCATGAAGATGGGCACGGCGCACATCGTTCCGTTGTCGCGACAAGCTGTGGCAGTATTGCGGGCGCTCAAATTGCTGACAGGAAACGGGCATCTGCTGTTTCCTGGAGCAATGGACAAGACCAAGCCAATGAGCAACAACACAATCCTGAGCGCGCTGTACCGTCTCGGATACAAAGATCGCATGACGGGTCACGGCTTTCGTGGACTGGCGTCAACGATTTTGAACGAGAATGAATTCGACGAGGCGCATGTAGAGATGCAACTTGCACATCTGAAGCGCAATAAAGTCGCTGCAGCCTACAATCATGCGAAATATCTGAAGCAGAGAACTGTCATGATGCAGTGGTGGGCTGATTATCTCGATGCTCAGCTTGCCCTCGGTCGAAAGTCGTTGGCCGCATGAACCTCAGTCAGTGAGGGCGCTGCGGCGATATGACTGTGTCTCAGGTGACGCTTGTCTACCTGGGTGCGCCAATTCGCTCCAACGCCCACTGTCTGACCTCGGATCTGACCCAGGCCACAGCTCGGTTTCCGATCCGTACGGGAGCCGGAAAGCTATTTTCTCGAATCAACAAGTAAAGGCAGGATTTCGAAAGTCCGGTCATCGCTTTGACTCCAGCCAGACGCAAGAAAGCCACATCGTCGGGACCACTCGAGATTCCATTTTGGCTAGCTTCCGCGGGTTTCTCGGAGTGGAGCATCCTCGTGATGACTAGGGGCGAGGACGATGGAAACGAAGGATCATCACGCTTCATGTGAGACATGCTGGGAATTGTTCTGTTTCTGGTAAGAGCGCTTGGCATGCTTAACCTCTTCGGTTGCTGAGTCCGTTTGTACGGTTTCACATAAAAAGAACGAGAGCTTCGAATCAGAAATCTCATCAGAGGTGAGCTTCGAGATTAGCCACCCTCGTCATTGCGTCGCAGCGTCTTCTCCAGCGACTCTTGTCCTTAATTTTCACGTTTGTCATAAATCCCCTCCCTTCTTGCGATTTGTTTCCCTCTGGTTCGGAGCCCAAAAGTCGGTCCTCCAATTCGTACCAAAGGTTTAGCTCAGCTCCGAAACTCGGTCAAATTTGATGTGGCTTTGGGAAACTTCCTTTGGAGAATGACTGCGAAACCCGTGGAACGAGGAGGAGGCATGCGGAATGTCACCCGGTTTTTGTCATCCCGTTCTGAGAGGCGCCGATTCTGACTGACCTTGTCGTTCACATCGATTAACTAGGCTTAAGTCAGCCGTATGCTGACTTCACGTTTGAGAGGACGCTCGAAAACGTCTCGCAGTTGCCGTGGCAATATTCGTCCTGGAGTCCATGCGGGCTTGCTCCATGGGTGAGATATAGGGGACAAGTTCGGGCGATTCCTTGGTCACAGCGCTTTGTCCCAGTCTGCTGGGAGGCATGTCCCTTGCTGATTATGGCCCATGCATGGGCCCTGAAGGACGAATGGAAGCGTTTCTAAATGAGTAAGAGGTCTCTGAAAAGCTGCAAATGAGTGTCGCAAGTTTGAGACGCCGGCGGGTCCTTCGCCAAGGGCCGCCATTTGTCAAGGTCGGCTTCCTCGTGCGCTATCGTCCCGAAGCTCTAGCCCTGTGGGTCGAAGAATTGCCCAAGGGTGGGACCGACGAGAAGCGGATGCCCCTACCTTGTCCTCGTCCGCGGTGGTGAGGGGCTGAGTGCCATCTACCTTGATTTGAGAGCAAGCGAGTCCATATCGAGTAGAGGAAATCGAGGGTCATCGTTGGTATAGGTTTGAGCCATGATCGGCACAAATGACTCACTGTGCTTTCGGATCATGTCTTCCCGCAGGGATCACAATGCGTCTGATTCAATGGACTCCGAATGACTCACATGGTCTTGCAGATTTGAGTTTTGAGGAAGTTGGAGGTAGATCGGAATCGTTCTTTCCACGGATGTTTGCGATTCTGTAAGTTATAGAAAATACAATGACAAAACTCCAAGAGCTCCACCTCTCCCGGCTCGGCGGTACAAAATTGGTAAAAAAAGGCTGACCTTCGGAGACGGTACCCAAACAGCAAAAATGACAGCGATCATCGGTTCAGATCCACAAAAAGAGCACATCGGCATTTGTGGTTCATTTCCTTAGAAGCGATCGAACCGCCGACGCCGGTCTTTTCAGGGCTGCCGGACAATTCAGCTAAGTGGCTGGCGCGCATGCGCGTCAGGGGAGCCATCAAGATGCGGTTGCGCAACTCAAGTGAGCCCATGCGCACGGGCGTGAATAGAGGATGTGACGAAGATTGGACCATGTATTTCCTTGTTCTCCGAGTATTTCAAATCGTTACGACGACTTTGCCGAGCTGAGTCCCCGATTCCAGAAAACGATGCGCTTGCTGAATTTCATCGAAGCTGAAGGTGCGATCGATGGCAGGAGTAAAGCTGGCGACTGCCAGCCCTTCGAGCACAAATGCTTTCAGCGCCGCAAGCTGTTGGTCGTCGCGGACAATGGCAGGCAAGGCAAAGCCGCGAATGGTCAGGTTGCGCGCGAAGATTTGAAACGGCGCAACCACAGTGGGATCCGTATTCAAGGCGCGCCGTAGAGGAGCAGCAAGCCCTTTGTCCTGGTCGCCTGCAACAGTTTCACGAAGCCGGGGCCGCCCACGGCGTCCAAGACGAGGTGAGCATCCTGGCCGCCAGTGATTGTCATGATTCGCTCCACAACATCGACTTCGGAGGTGGCAATCACGTCGGTTGCACCGTGGACACGGATGGCGTCGGACTTACGAGAAGTCCTGGTGAGGGCGACCGGAAGCGCGCCCATGCGACGAGCGATTTGAATCGCAGCGAGGCTGATGTTGCTCAGAATCATAGTTAAGCCAATCTCATTGCTTACTCCAGAATTACTCACGTTTATTAGCACGTGAACACGATTACTCTAGTCATAACGCCAGAATGCGAAGCCATTGTGAAAGAACGAAGTGTACAAATCATTGCAGGGCGTACCTGGGAAGCGGTGAAGGAAGTTGAGTCAGCTTGAAGCTTGACTCCGCCATCGTTGGATCGCTATGTCTTCCCAGTCTTTCTCATTTAAAGTGACAATCGCATCCGCAGCTATTGACGCAAACGCATTCATCTTCAGAGATTAGTGGCAAGTCAGCAGGCGAATCGCAGGCCTTTTCTGGCGGCAAGGAGACCGGACAAATATGCTGAAAAAAAGGCTCGATTTCGTCATTGTCATTGCAGTCGTGTGCACATGCGTGATTCCTGGTCGAGCCGACGAGGGGTTATGTACCTTTGACCATTTCCCTGCGGCCCGAGTCAAAGCGATTTACGGTGCGACCATTGATCAGGCGTGGCTTGGCCACGCCATGCGTTCGGCAGTTCGTTTATCCAACGGCTGTTCGGCCTCTATCGTGAGTGCAGCCGGTCTTGTTCTCACTGACAACCATTGCGTGACTGAATGCACCCAAGAGATCTCCAATACAGGCAGTGACCGTTTCACGAGTGGCTTCATAGCCGATGACCGGCGCGAGGAGAAACGGTGTAGCAACCTCAGTGCCCTAGTAATCCTTTCTACTTCCGATGTCACACAAAGGATGATTCAGGCAGGTAAGGGCCTAGATGCGGCCCATCGGTTACAAGCACAAGCAAGCGCAAGAGAGGAGATTGAGGCGAGTGCTTGCGCCGGTGATTCTCACACGCTCTGCCGAGTAACAGAGTTCTACAGCGGCGCACAGTATCAGCTGTTCAGGTATCGCAAGTTTGACGATGTACGCCTTACATTTTCACCGGGTACCACGATGTCGACGTTTGGTGATGACGAGGATGTGCCTCGAAAATTCGACGTGGCCCTGCTCCGCCTTTACGACAACAACAACCAGCCGGCAGTGACTCAGGAGCACCTGAAGTGGAACAGCTCGGCACCCTTGGCCGGAGAGGTTGTGTTTGTTATGGGATTTCCACGTATCAGCGAACGACAGCTTACCGCCAGTCAGCTTCAGACAGAACGAGATTTCACGTTGCCAGTAGAGATCGGGCAACGTGATGAACTCAATAAGCGACTGGCGCAATTCGATCAAGAAAGCAGAGAAAACAGAGATGCCGGAGAGTACGCCCTTTCTGATTCGTTGAATCATACTCAATACATCAAGGTACTGGAGAGGGCGCTTCAAAACGACGGCTTTGTTGACCAAAAGTTGAAAGAAGAGACCGGCTTCTGTGTTGAGGACCCTGCGCTGCAGATGCAGTTGGCGGTGATCGTGGATGCTGAGAAGGCCCGGCGCGCGCAGGCGTTGCCTCGTCAATTTTTGGTCAGCGGCCCCTTCTATGACGGCGCATCGTCCCGACTCTTCAGTTATGCACGTACCCTTGTACGAGGTGCTCTTGAAAGGGCGAAGCCTGCCTCTGAGCGGATGCCGGGATACACCGATGCCGATCTTAGCGAAAAAGAGCAGGAACTCTTCGCTAAGCAGAGCGTGTATGCGCCGTTCGAACGTCTGATACTGAATTTTTGGCTGGATGAGGCGCAGCGCTTGCTGCCCAGCAACGATTCCACGTTGAAGCTCCTGCTGGACGGACGAACAGCACAGGATGTTGCGCGGAGTCTTTCAGGGTCTAGGCTGGGTAACGTTGCCTTCCGGAAGCGGCTTTGGGAGGGTGGACTTGCATCAGTTCAGAATTCAGATGACCCGATGATCCGATATGTTCTCCGAACTGAACCGGCAGCACAGATGCTGCAAGCCAAATGGCAGGCGAACGTCGTAGACCCGGAAGACCAAGCGGCTGCCGCACTCGCGACAGCCCGCTTGAGGATGGACCAGGCAAATATGTATCCGGATGCCAACCGGACACTTCGTCTGAGTTTTGGAAAAATCGATGGATTTCGTCAGGGCGGAAGGTACATAGAACCCTTTACAACGATCGGCGCTCTCTTCAAGAACGTCGCAGGTGCAGACACTCATCAGATCGACTCGCGATGGGCCGCAGCAAGGGGCCGACTCGATGGCGCAACCGTGTTAAACGTGTTCACTACTAACGACGGAATCAACGGCAATTCTGGTTCGGCGCTTCTCAACGATCGAGGAGAGGTTATAGGTGTCTTTTATGGGGGGAACAGCTACGCGTCGGCCGGAGACTACGGGTATGACCCGAAGCATAATCGCGCGCTTGCTGTGTCCGCAGCTGCCATAAACGAGGCATTAGTTCGCGTATACGGGGCAAAGAGCTTGACCACTGAGCTGGCGGCGGGAAGGCCATAGATTTACGCCAGAATTAGCCGAGCGCAATAAATCTGGGTCCTCGTGAAAGTCCTGATATTCGAACGCGAGCTGGGCATCCATGCGCAAGTTCCGCGATGCGTTGCGTACGCATGTGAAGTATCTTGTCTATGCTTTGCAGCATGCCTTCAATGAGGAGTATCTCGCCGTGGGTGACGAGGTTGAGCTTGGCTTCGTATAGGTCCGAGTCTATGATGGCGTTTGCGATGCGCGGCTCATCTTCGAGGCTGTTCATCAGCTCGGTCCTGACCCAAGGCGGAGCCAGTTCGATAATTCGCACTGCGGAGTTGCGCAGCTTGAACCGCTGCGAAAGCACGTAGGAATGAAGTGCAGTCTTGGTTGCCGAGTAGACAGAGGTGGCCGCCATGGGCACGAAGCCCAGCACGGAGGTGTTGTAGATAATCGTTGCTGACAGCTTTGTTTTCAGATGTTCGATGAGTGCCGACGTGACGCGAATGGGGCCGATAAGATTGGTCGTGACCGTGGCTACCAACTTCGCATCATCCTGCACGGTGTCGGCTGAGTCCGGCAACATGATGCCTGCATTGTTGACCAGGACATTCAGGGCAGGAAAGTCGCGGGTGAGCTGGCGCACCGCATTCTGAATGCTTCCGTTGTCCTGTATGTCTACCTCGATGGACGCCATGCCCGGGTTTGCCCGTATCGTTTCGTCCAGAGCGCTCTTTCTGCGACCGGAGATAATGACATGGTTCCCTCGTTGGTGAAATGCTTCGGCAAGAGCGCGGCCGATGCCCGACCCGCCCCCGGTAATGAAGATGGTGTTGCCTGTGAGATTCATCGATTTAACCTCCCTTTCAGCTCGCATGGAGCTCCGTTGTATTGTTGTTGCCACGCCTTGCTTCCGGGATGGATTCAACGGCACCCGTTCGCAATGCGCTTCGCGGCCGCAATCGTATTGGGTCCGAGAAGTGGATGGTCCTGATCTTTGCCGTAAAGGGGCAGCGCTGCGTAGCGCAGAACAAATTGGTATGCATGTTCCCGCAGGGACTGGATAATTCCGGGCGGCCCCTCTGCCTGCGCAAGCGCGTTGGCCATCGCATACCCGGTGTTATAGAGCTCGCCGTGACCGAGAAAGTCGACTCGATAGACCTTGTTGTAAAGCGCCGGGTCAGGAGCGGAGAGCGATAGAACAGACATTTCGAGCAGGGTGACAGTGTCGCCGATGTGCTTCTTCCCGTCGTTCAGACCGGTGAGCTTGCGGGCCGCCATCGAATAATGCGATCTCCCTAATAGAGATGGATCTTCCACGTAAACGGCCGATCCCTCTTCATACAGACTGGAGAAAAGCCGCTCGATATTGCCGCATGCAGCCTGCAACGTCGATGCTGCGTGACTGAAATCTACCTTGCGATCCGCAGCAAAGCTGCCTTGCACGGCGTGGTACATCTCATGGGTCGTGACATTTTGCGCCAGGACAAGATCGTCTACCATCGTGAGATTCAGGAAGAAATCCGTGCCGCCGAATGCGTAACCTCCACCATCGCCCGAAGCGACCACGTAGCCTTGCAAATGAATGGGCACACCTTGCGGTGAAAGGCTGCAATCCTCTGTTCAATGGCCTTCTGAAACTCATCCGGATCTCCGTCGATCTGGTCCAACACCCGCAGCAGTTCCTTCACCTTTGGTTGCACTAGAAACAAGAGAATTGACTTCTGGTTAGGAACTGTAACGGGTTGTCCATGTGTAGAGAGGTAGAGCGCCTCCGCAAAGTCTTCTGTTGTCGATGGGGTGTCAAACTCGTGCAGCTTCCGCAGCACTCCTTGATTGCCGTACATGCCCGCAATCTTCAATGCCTGATCGTGGGTCAGCGCCGGTTTTCCAGCGCGAGAAGAGTCGCGCGCGCAGCTTGGGTGTTGATCATGACCTTCAGCGAAGAGGGCCGCTGAGCCTGCGAAGCCATCACAAACAACAACAGAAGAGGGATGAACCGGAGACGGGTCATAGTTTGGACCCGCCATCGACGGGAATGCTCGCGCCCGTCATCCAGCGCGCCTGATCCGACGCGAGGAAAGCGACCACATCGGCCACATCTTCCGGCTTGCATAGTTCAGTTCCAGACGCATGGAGGTCTAGCGCCATAAGCCGAGTTCCGGTGACTGCGTCATTGGCCTAGCCCAACACTCCGTCTGCGAGATCGAGTGAAAGGTCGCAATAACAGGTGGCAGCACCGGCTGAATCGAGAACACCCAACTTGCACCGAGCGAGCAAACGCTCACACCAGAGTGCGGATGGAAGGGTGGCGACAAAAACGGCAGCTCGGCTTGCAAGGAATTGTGTTCAGACCAGCAAGTAGATGAATTTGACCCAACTACACAAAAACGGATTGACAACGACCGGCCTTCTCATGGAAGGCCAATGCGCGTTTCGAGGGCAGCTGATCTCCGAGAATGAATCGGCGATTTGAGCGCCAATCTATGAATGATCTTAGCGACGTTCGCGTATAGGAGTGAAACCGTTTCCGGGCGACTCGCTGACATTCGCGACCTCTAATCACCTAGGGTCTCGGGAGCATCCGACGGGATGAGGCTGGGAATTAAGTTAGGGGTGAGTTGGCGTCTTCAACAGCGTGGGATGCAAAGTGTAAGGTCGTTGCTGTGAGGATCCCTAGTGCCATCGTCTCAAAGGTAAACTGCGCGTAGCTGAGTACAGCAGTGAGGGCACCAGTGTTCGCGTAATGGATGTTTACGAGCGGAGCGAACACTGGACCCTTGAGTGCAAGGATGAGCGCCGACGTGATGCCGAATCGGGCGAGAGGGGTGGGCGGCAGCTTATGGCGGATAGCAAGGCCGATCACAAAGGCGGCGATGACCGGCTCGAAGAAGGTGAGGTAGGCGGGCAGGAGGATGTGCCAATCATAGGGAAGGCCATACCGCTGATGGCCTTCCTGTGTTTGTGTGAAGTAGATCACGCCGGCGAAGGCGTAGGTGGCGAATGGCTTGACGAGGAGGCCGACGATTGCGGCGAGCAGGGCGGCGGCAACGAGGTTAGACCTGAAACTGCGCTCCAGGCGGGTCCAGCCTTCCACGCCTATCGCGATGACGGCCAACGGAACCAGCTTTGGTATGTTGTCGAGGAAGGGATAGAGCGTGAAGTTGCTGAGATTGATAAATTCCATGAATGGGTCACGGAATAAGGTCTCATGAATGGTCGCGAGTAAAAGAAACAGGACTGCGCAGCGGGGGCCGAAGCCGCGTTTCCGAATGCTTTGCGGAAGATGCGCGGAGAGATAGATGGCCCCGAATACGGAGAGGATTCCGTCCGGCAATTTTGCCCAGCCTGTGTGGGGGAAGTTGTAAGGGTAGGGAACGTGTAAGCCCTGGAGCATTACTGCGTGCACGCTCAGCGACAATACCATTGTGACGATCGTTCCGACAATGAGGATCGGCCATGAAAAGCATTCCGAGAGTTTGCTCATGAAGATTTTTACCAACTTGTGTCGGCGCAACTGCGGGTGCTTCTTCGGGCTGAGCGGCGAACAACCCGAGGCTTTCTGAGTTCATACGTCAGACTCTCGATCTCTACGAAGGATACATATCGCAAAGCTTTAATGCTGCTGCTAAAAGACAAAGAGAGGAAGACTCAGCGCGGTTCTGTTTCTACTGGTTCGGAGCACTACGGTTGTTGGGATCGAAGCTGGCCCCGGGACATTCCCTTGCGGTGGATACGCTGGAAGTGGGTTGGGAGCCTTGAGGATTTGAGGCGGCTTCAACGTCAGCTGCTCGAGTGCAGTTGTCACCGCGACCTCTAGTTCCAGGTCTCTATGCGTCACAGCTTCGTCGGGTGGCGGCTCGACAGGAATGTCCGGCGCAACGCCTTCGTTTTCGATGACCCAGTGTCTGTCGAGAGAAGCCAGCGCGTCTTTCGGTATAGTGAAGGGCGTCCCATCCATCAAAGTCCAATCGCGATTGATGCCTTGCACTCCGCCCCAGGTTCGCTCGCCAACCAGTTTCCCCAGGTTGAACTTGCGAAAGAAAAAGGGGAACTGGTCGCCGTCGGAGGCCGACCCGTAATTTGTAATCGTAACCATTACCCTGGGTGCCGTTGCTGTAGGCAGAGTGCTCAAAGCTTCTTCGCGATTCACGAAAACACCGGCAAGCTCGCGCCGCAAAACATCCAGCACGGACTGGCTGGTGAACCCGCCGCCGTTCCAGCGAACATCGAAAATCAAGCCCTCTTTATCCCGCTGCGGGTAGAACTGACGCACGAAGTCAGCTGAACCCTCGGCACTGAAGTTAGTGAGGAAGATATAACCCAGGCGGCCATGAGAGAGCCGATCTACCTCGCTGCGGTTGTGCTCGATCCAGTCGTGGCGTCGAAGCCTTGTATCGTCGGTCAATGGCTGCACTTTGATCTGGCGGGATGGGCCGGATGGACCAGGACTAACCGTCAGGGTCACCTCTGAGGTGAGTCCTGCGAGCAGCTCGTCCGGATCTTCCGGAGATCTAAGCTGCCGTCCGTTTACTGCCAACAGGTAGTCACCCTCCTTTACCCCAAGTCCCGGCATGCCGAGAGGGCCGCGCATTGAGGCCCTAGTCGAATCGCCGACGTAGATCCTCGCGAAACGATAACGCCCGGATGCGCTGTCGAGCGTGTAATCCACTCCCAACAGCCCGGTGTGGACTGGCGGATGTACATTCGCTTCGGTTCCGGGCTCTATGAACGTGTGTGAGCTGGCCATTTCGCCTTGCATTTGTCCAAGAAGATAGAGAAAGTCGTCCGGTGAACATACGAAGGGCAAGAGTTTGGCGTATGCGTCGTGTACGGCTTGCCAATCCGTGCCGTTCATTACCTTGCTGAAGAAAACGTCACGATCCAGCCGCCAGGCGTTCTCAAAAATCTCGGACCATTCCTGCCGGGGATCGACAGTAGCCGTCAGAGCTGAAAGATTCAATGGTGCCACATTCTGAGCTCCGGAAGCAGTACTTGCAATTCGCCATTCCCCATGGAGCTGAAAGGCGACCGCGGTCCCGTCGCCGGAAATGCTGAAGTTTTCAAGGTCATCTGTCACGACTCGATCTTTGAAAGTCGCAAGGTCGAGCGCATGCAGTTCGCTCTTTCCGCCAGCGATGTCTCCGTCGATCAACTGTATGGGTTTGGTTTGATAAAAGAGGGCTGAAGGACGAGCCTGAAGCGAGACGATCGTGGCCGGAACAACCGGCAAAGCCACGGCGCGTGACATAAATCCCTCGAGATCGATGCGAACCGAGGGATCGCCTTCCGGGGCATACTCCGCTGCTATTGGCGTCATCGCAGGTCTGTCATGGTCGAGAGCGACGGCATAGAGACCATCCGAGTTGACGGTAGAGATCAAATTCTCATCATCTCGGTCCGAGACAAACGGCTGCTCGTTCCGTTGTGAGACAAAGACGAAATAACGGCCGTCCGAGGTAAAAACGGGACTGCGGTCGCTTTCCATCGGTGAGCTGACAATGGTGTCTTGACCAGTAGATAGATCATAGAAGTGGATCGCGCGGAGTTGCGTGGAACGCTGCGTGCTGTAGGCAACCCAGCGGCCGTCGGGAGAAAATGTGGCGTCTCGAATCTCCGCATAGGGATCGAAAGCGATTTTTTCGGGAGAACTGCCATCAAGATGGATCCACCACAGCGAGTGGTTGGCATCCGGGACGAGGAAGCTGTCACCTTGCGGGGACCAGAGCGGCATGTAGAAGTAACCGCTGGAAAAATGGGTCAAGATCCGTTCAGAACCACCTTTGGCGGGGCGAATAGCGAGTTGTTGACTTCCACTGCGATCGGTTTCGTAAGCGATCAACCGACCGTTGGGAGACCAGGAAGGATGGTCTTCGTCTGCTCCGGGCGTGTTGGTCAGGCCTTCTCCTTGCGATGTTTTGGAAAGGCTAAACAAATCGCCTCGCGCGGAGAGCAGGATCGACTCTCCGTGAGGTGAAAGCGCATAGTCGATGCGGCCCATCACGTCGGTCACCCGCGTAAATCTTCCTGCTGCCACGACGTGAGGGCGCAGAGGCTCAATGTCATCCTTGAACTCGACTTTCACCTCGCGCAACGCCTCGGAGGGCAGGTCGATGGCGAAAAGGTGACCACCCTGCTGGAAGGTGATGGTCGACGCACTGAGCGAGGGCCAGTCCACGTCGTAATCGGCAAAATCCGTAAGCTGCCGGAAAGAATGAGTGTCCAGATCATAACTCCAGATGTTCTGCCGGAAATTTCTGTCCCTGTCGGAGACAAAATAGATCTTCCGGCCAAACCACATTGGATCAGTGTCGGTTCCTTTCCATTGCGTCAGGCGCGTGAGGGCATGCGTGTCGAAGTCATAGGTGTAGATATCCTGCTCCTGGCCGCCGAGATAACGCTTCCGCAGCTCCAGATTTCGGAAGATGCGGTTATAGGCAATCGCATGCCCCCCTGGAGCAAAGGACATTCGACCGGCACGGTCTAAAGGTAGTTGCTCCGCGAGACCACCCGAGACCGACACAGAGAAAGCTCTCACGAGTTTTGCTACGGGGGCCGCGCGACGGGACAGGAAGACCACCCGCTGGGAATCTGGGGTCCAGGCGACAACCATGGCTCCATCAGCAAAGTGGCTCGCCTCGTAAGTGAGCCGCTTTGGTTCGCCTCCGCCCGCTGGCACCACGTAGACATCACGGAGTCCGCCATTTCGGCACGTGTAGGCGATCCAGTGTCCGTCTGGAGAAAAGAGCGGCGTTGTGACGACACAAGCGTCGCGGGTCAGGCGTTGTGCCAAACCACCGCTAAGTGGTGCCTTCCATAGTTCTCCATAGGCGACGAACGCGATGTCGGTCTGACTAGCTGTTGGGTAACGCATCAGGGGCGTAGCATGCGCCCCAACCGTCCATGCAAAAGCGAGGAGCGCGGCAATCGAAGTCTGTATCATTGTCCTCCATCCTACGGACTCTACGAACGATACGGATGCAAATGTCTAGGCGACATCCGTGCCCCAAAATGTAAGATCGGGATGCCAACTGATTTCTTGTGGATGTTTGCTCATCGTGAAAATCGAGTCCATATTGAGCAGTAATCCAAACCCCAGAAGGTCAGGTGGTCTCAAACTATCCTCCTCTTGGGTTCGAGTAGTCTGGATCACCGTGTCGCGTTCGGATCGGCGTGAGTGCATCGGTTACTCCTCTACGTAAACAAAGGCGGAGCCGAGATCCCCAAGCGCCGACAACCTCGGGGCTCAGAGACAAAACCTCCGTTCGCCGCTGGAAAAGAGATATTACAGAAGGCGAAAGAGCCACTTTTCTCGACGAGGTTGTGCAGCTTACCCCGCATATCTACGCGAGTTCCCAACCCCAATAGGGCCGTACCCAGCAAGCGTGGCGATGGCAAATAGGAGGCTGCTGCATAAAAGTTCGAATACCATTGGGTCAAAATCTTCATCAACTCCTGGCCTAAAGCTGCTCAGGCGCCGCTCATTTAGAGCGCAAACTTCGGAAACAGCTATAAATCCAGCCGTAGTTATTCGCTTGAGTCAGGGCTTAGTCCGTGCGCGCCGCAGTTCCATCAGGGTTTCGGCTGCGGTCGTCCTGTCGCCGTGTCCGCTGCTGATCTTTCGAAAGAACACGACGCCATGACGGTCGATCAGGAAGGTCGAAGGATAAGCGGTCTCATGAGGTTCATCCCACCGGAGACCGTACCGATTCATGAACTTGTAGTCGGGGTCGACCAGGAGATGGATGTTTTCAGGCAAAGGGTTTTGCTTGGCCAAGAATTCCCTGGCGTGCAGATCCAACTCCGCGGGAGGACCTGGATAAACCAGCACGACCTGTGCTCCAACGCTTGCGAAACCGCTGGCGTTTTCCACAAAGTCGTGGACCTGACGGACGCAATATGGGCACTGATACCCGGGATAGCCACGCAAGACAATCAGCACTACGGCTGTTTTGCCCGCGAACTCGGATAGCCTGACCCGCTCGCCATCGGGGGTGGATAAAACGAAAGCCGGTGCCTTCTGTCCAACCTCTGGCGTCTGTGCCTGAGAGAGTTGAGAGCCAAACAGCGACCCGAGCGCGAGAGTAATACCTAACCCACTTTTAAACATTGACTCTCCTGAGTCTACGGTAATGATCGTTAGAGCCGATTCACCGTGAAAGGTTACAGCCGACTCATGAAAGCGCATTGGGAACGCCGAATTGCTCTCCGCTTTCTCGTAACCAAGTGCGCCACCACGCGTCTTATCGGGCAGCGTCCTATGGAGCGGGCATGATCCGGTTTTAGTAGGTATCACAGCAATCTTGTTTTCAGGCATCGCTCCGCTGCCAGCGCAGGTCGCCTCATCCGTGGACGGCGCTTCCGGCAGAAGGTGCTCCTTGTGGAATTGTTCACTTCCGAAGGTTGTTCGAGCTGTCCGCCGGGTGATGCCTTGCTCCGCCAGATCAATGGAGCCCAGCAGGCCCCCGGCGAATTGATTGTCGACATCAGTGAGCATGTGACCTATTGGAACTCGCTGGGATGGCGAGAAGAGGGATGGTTTGATGTTTAGCAGGCTGATTACTAACGAAGCCCTTCACGTAAAAGACAATCCACCGGGGTGGTCCTGTGACCCCTATATAAGGAGTTGACGATGACCTCTCGGATGTCCACAATCGTAGGTGGAATCGGTTCTTTGGCGATAGCGGCAACTACGGTTAGAGGCTCAGCAGGACAAAGCAACGGCCCTCGGCATCTTCCGCCCGTAGTAATCTCCCAGTCGTTGCATGTTGAAGGCGGAGACCTTCAGGTTGATTTCGCCGAAGGAATCTTCCAGCTTCCTCGCGACGAAATCCTCCGGAGCATTAGCACTTCCGCACATGCCGTGGCAGTTTATTACGGCCGCTTCCCCGGTCGCTCGGGCAAGAGTCTTTGTAGTGCCCGTGGCTGACTCACATGGTGTCCTGCAGGGAACCACATGGGGCGAAATGGCTGGTTTTCCGGCTTTTATACTTCTTCGCATCGGCGAGGCGACAACTCATGAAGAGCTCGCGACGGATTGGATCATCACGCATGAACTTGTACATACGGCGTTGCCTTCCTTGCCAGACGACCATCACTGGGTCGAAGAGGGCCTCGCCAGCTATGTCGAACCCATCGCTCGCGCACAAGCCGGCCAGCTTCCTGTGACCAAAATTTGGGCAGATATGATGAGTGGTATGCCTCTCGGAGAACCGGGGCCGCAGGACCGAGGGCTGGACGTAACCCATACCTGGGGCCGCATCTATTGGGGTGGAAGCCTTTTCTGCCTTATGGCAGACATCAAAATCCACAAGCAGACCAGCAATCGCCAAGGGTTGCAGGACGCCTTACGCGCAATCGTCTCCTCAGGTGGCTCCGTTGACAAGGAATGGCCTCTAGCACGAGTGCTCAGTACCGGTGATCGAGCCACACACACCCATGTCCTGGAAGAAATGTATGCGCAATGGGGCACGACACCGATAGTGGTCGATCTCCCTGAGCTTTGGAGTCAGCTTGGCGTTCGAATGATAGGGGAACAGGTTATCTTCGACGCGGCCGCCCCGCTTGCAGGACTTCGCACGGCTATTACGGCACCTGTTTCATCTGAGCTGCAACTAAAGTAATCCTGTGCGTCGGTGAAAACAGGTCCACCTCTAGTCTGCCTCGAACGACTAATCTCCGTAACCTTTTTCGCACTTCGCGCTCCAATTTGACGTGCGGGATGCGCGACGATTCACCTCCGATCTGGCACGGTTTGCGTGCTCGGTACAGCGGATACTCCAAAATCATCTACTAACGTCCAGTGCACTCGGTGCGCGATTCAACGAATCGAAAGGTTTTCTCTATGACGAACTCCACAAAATCGCTTGTTTTAGCCGCCGCAGTCTCCGGTCTTTTCGGTGGCACTGCTCTTCGCGTCAATGCGCAGCCCACAACCAACGGCGCCTCAACCGCCACTGCAGGTTTTCTGCTCGCACAGACCACACCTGATCCGACCAAGCACTCCTGTAAGGGGAAGAATGCCTGCAAGGGCCAAGGCGGTGGCGACGCCAAGTATGCCGGTAAGAACAGCTGCAAAGGGAAGGGTGCCTGCGCTACCGACGGCTCCACGGCTCCTAAGAACTCGTAAAGCTCTGCTCTATCATGGAGGTCTGAATGTAGTCTCAGACCTCCATCTCTTCTCACGATTTCTCCAAATTCAGACTTTCTTAGGGGTTCGGAATGCCTGCCAATCGCTTCAACGGGTTTACGAATTACGGGGTCGGAATCGGCCTGCGCGTGCCACGCTACGCCCATATCTTCGCCGAAAAGCCGGTGGTCGATTCGTGCGAAATTATCTCTGAAACCTACATGGTCGATGGCGGCAGACCACTGGAAGTCCTGGATCAAATTCTGGACCAGTATCGGGTCGTCCAGCATGGCGTCTCTATGTACTTCGGATCTGCGCAGGCGCTGGACCGCGAGCATTTGAAGCGACTAAAGGAGCTGACCAAGCGAACGAAAACTCCGTGGCTTTCAGACCATCTGTGCTGGGGGAGCGTCGATGGGCATTATACACATGATCTCCTTCCATTGCCGTATACGTTTGAAGCGGCTCGAAATACAGCGGCTCGCATTCGCGAGGTGCAGGATTATCTCGAGATTCCTGTCGCCGTCGAAAACGTCAGCAGCTACGCAGAGTTTCATGAATCGCAGATGACGGAGCGGGAGTTCCTCAACGAGGTGGTTCATGCCGCAGACTGCGGCATTTTACTCGACGTGAATAACATCTATGTCTCGTCACAGAACCACGGCTTCGATCCGATCGAATACGTGAACGCTGTGCCTGTGGAACGTGTCGCACAGATCCATGTAGCGGGCCATTCGAAGTTCGAAAAGTACACGCTCGACACGCACGATCATCCGGTGCTCGATCCCGTATGGCACAGGTACGCCCGTGCGATCGAGCGCGTCGGCACGACTGCTACGCTTCTGGAGTGGGACGACAATATTCCCTCATTCGATGAAGTTCACACGGAAGCGCTCAAAGCAAATCGCTACCTGAAGCAACCGCAGGCCATGTTGTCCACATCGTCAGCGATACCATTGAACGAGGCTTGCGTATGACGTTGCTTGAACTGCAGCGCCAAATGTCCGAAGACGTTCGACGGCCACTTGATGGTGGCTTCGAGATGCAGCAGGTTCGAGAGGACGGGCGCTCGATGGTTGACGTTGCAGAGAGTTATGTAAAGCCAAATGATCGGCTGTCGTCTTTCGAGCGCCTGGAAATTTATAACCGTCAGTATTGGTTTCGCGTCATCGGGGCTGTATCCGAGGATTTTCCCGCGTTAGCGGCCGTGCTGGGATCAAAGTGTTTCGATGCTCTTGTACTGGCCTACCTGGAGGAGAATCCCTCGACATCATTCACCTTAAGGAACCTCGGAGCGCGATTGCCGATGTGGCTCGCATAGCACCCGGAGTTCGCGCCCAAAGCAAAGCATGATTTAGTAGTGGACGTAGCCAGGCTCGAGTGGGCGTATGTGGAAGCCTACGACCGCGCCAAGGAACGGTCGTTATCGCACGAGGACTTTGCTGGCCTCGACAGCGACTCCAGACTTGCACTGCAGCCACATTTACAGCTGCTCGATTTGCGGTATGCCGTGGATGAGCTCGTACTTGCAGTGCGTGAACAAACTCCAGAATCTGACATTATGAGCAACGCTGTCTCCGAGATGGTCGAGAGGACCCAGCCAAAGTTGCCAAGCATGAGGCGTTCTGCCGTCTCTAGCCGTGCATCGCTTTGACAACTCGGTCTACTATCGGCGCATCGACCGCGAGGCCTATCTTCTCCTTGATGCACTACAGCAGCACAAGACGCTTGGTGAGTCGCTGGAGTTCGCCTTCTCCGGCAGTAAGTTGCCCCCGGAAGAGCAAGTTGCTAAGATTCAGCAATATTTTGCTCACGCGGCGGAACTAGGCTGGTTTTGTCGGCGACCAGTCGACCGGATCGGCGCTCAGTAGTACCCAGATTTCGAATCAGCACGGCAAGTGTACCTCTCGCTCTGATCGTTTCGGGGGTGGTTTTCGCACAGGCTCAGACGGCACCTTTGTTTAGCACTCTTGGTCGAATCAGATCTTTTCTCGGGCAGCCCGGGAATCCGCCTTGCACAAGAACTGCACTTGCCTGCCGGTTCTGATCACGAACGAGTCGCCGGGCCTCAGCCTACGAGCCGGAAGAGCGCGCGCTCCGATTTGTTTCTCTTCCGCGCAATCTCAAATCACGACAGACCGATCTGTACCGCTCTCGTCCGCCAAGTTGCACTTCGTCTTCAAAGGCTAAGCAACTGTGCCCCTTGATATTTGAACCGCCCTATTGAGAACTATAGGACGAACACTATGGGAATCAGGTTTTCTGTGTTCGGCGGAGCCGATAAGCTATGAGATGACATTTGGCAGTTGCCGTGCTCACCGTGGCTTTGTGTCGTACACAACGGCCGGTTTGCTGAGCATGACGAACAGCAAGGAGGCTGTACTTATGGAGTTTTCAAGCAATGCGGCGTTCAATGGGCTTCTCGGGGAGCTGCTTCTTATGCCGGCGCTATCGTAGGACGGGAGGTGCTTTATAGTGCAGGCATGCGGCGCAATGAGCGACGGCTTGACACTCGCGGCAGACTTCGACCAAAAGGGGACGGTTGTAAGATCGCTAGATTGATTGGTGCGCTACAGGCTCCGACGCAGCCGAATCGCCTTGGAACGAGGTTCGCTAGAGCTTCCCGGATCTTGGTGAAATGAGAGATGCGGTAGAACCAGGTACCGAACTTCTTTAAGAAGCTGGCGAGGAGAGCAAAATCGCCCTCATATCATTCGAGGGCGCATCGCGTATCAAAGAATATCGGGAATGAGAGAAGGTCTGATGCAGGACACTAAGCAAATTCGGATCATGACCGTCGAGGATCATCCAGTCTTTCGCGACGGTTTGAAAATGATCATTACATCACAGTCGGACATGACACTAGCGGTCCAAGTTTTTACGGCAGAAGACGCCTTAATCGAGTATCGGCGGACAAGACCTGATGTTGTGATCATGGATCACAGACTTCCAGGCGCAAGCGGAACGGACGCGGTGGTTTGGATCCGAGCTGAGTTCCCGCAAGCGCGGATTCTAATGCTAACCACTGCAGGTGGAGACATTGAGATTCAGCGCGCGCTTCGGGCTGGAGCGGCGGCCTATGTGCTGAAGAGCACACCCCAAGCTGAACTGCTAAATGTCATACGGCGAGTTGCGGCAGGGCGCAAACACATTCCTTCCGATGTCGCCACTAGGATGGCGGAACATATGGGAGAAGAAGACTTAACCCCCCGCGAGATGGAAGTCCTTGAGCTCATTCGTGAGGGCAACAAGAACAAGCAGATCGCTTTCAAGCTTTCGATTTCAGAGACAACCGTTAACTTTCACATCAAGAACATTGTCGATAAACTTCAGGCCAACGATAGGACGCACGCGGTCACGATTGCACTGAGGCGAGGACTGCTTAACGTGTGAATTGCTTAAAGATCATGTTGAGCATTAGGAAAGCAACTATCGACGGATACTGCACCGGCTTCTTGATTATGCTCGGGTCAGCGTTCCTCGCCATGCAGATCGGGACCATGCAAGCCTGGGGGATACAGCCCCCGACCAGCTTGAGTCAATATGCTCACCGGCAGTGGCGCTTCGGTGACGCGGGATTGCTTGGGACACCGCAAAATCTCACACAGTCGGCCGACGGTTACATCTGGGTGAGCACCGAGAGCGGCCTATTTCGCTTTGATGGACTGCAGTTCAGGAAGTGGGAACCGCCCGCCGGCGAATCGTTGCCGAGCAGTTCCACGTGGTACCTGTTTGGCGAACGCAATGGATCCATCTATGTGGGGACTGATCTCGGTTTGGCGCGAATCACGAAAGGACATGTTCATGTCTATCCTTCGAATGTTCGTTGGCCTGGGCCTTTTCTCGAAGATGCTCAAGATAACGTTTGGATGGGGGTCAGCGGTGTGCAGAGTGCCCCCGAGGCCATCTGCAAAATAGGAGAGAGCAACTTCAAATGTTTAGGTACTGCAGACGGGTTTGATTGCGCCAGAGGTATAGCGAATACAATCGACGTCAAGGGTTACTTCTGGATTGGAGGTTCCAAAGGCATCTGCCGCTGGAAGCCGGGAGAGCTACCCCAATTTCAACCGCTGCCTTCGGTTTATCGAAGTTCAGCTCCTGTCAGAAGCTTGGCAACCGGACTCGACGGTTTGATGTGGGCGGGTGGGCCTTTGCAAGGAGAAGGAGCCGGCCTCCTTCGCTTTAAACAAGGACACTGGAAATCGTACGTCACTTCACAAATTGATGGCAGAAAAGCTTCGGTTTCGAGTCTTCTCGCTAACCGCGATGGCTCCTTGTGGATCGGCACTTCCGATCAAGGAATTATTCGTTTGTTACATGGTCAAGTTGAACACTTCGACGCGGCTAACGGCCTGAGCGCACATAATGTGCTATCGATGTATCAAGATCGCGAAGGAGGCGTATGGGTTGTGACTCCAATGGGCATCGATTATTTTCGGGATTACTCCGTCTTGAGCCTTGGCTCGGATGAGGGCTATTTAGATGCGCGAGCCGTGACCGTGACCGCTGACCATCGCGGCACAGTGTTTCTGGGAAGCAGGTCCCTGTCCGTCCTTCGAGACGGTGTTCTCAAGCGCTTTGTCGATCAGCATGGGCAGCCGGTAGCTGACGTTCAGTTCCTATTTACAGATTCCAATGACAATGTGTGGATCGGGACGAGGAATCACCTCCTGGTCCTCAAAGACGAAAAAACCATCAGTGAAGTCTGCGGCTTTCCATTGGCTGGCGCTCCGGAGATTAGCTATATCACGGAAGATAGGAACCACAACATATGGGCAGCAGTTGAAGACTTCCGAACACGTGCCTCTTTCTTGCTTCGAATCAGCAATGGAGAAGTTTCTCAACGGTTCGATGCAACCGAGGCTCTCGCCGGACAGGAGATTAACGCGCTTGCTTCAAATTCGAATGGTGGACTCTGGGTAGGAGGGTCCGTTCATGGGCTCTTCTGGTTCCATGAAGGACGCTTTTTAAGAATCGCGGCCCGCGCCTTCGACGACCGCGTGGAGAACCTTATGGTTGAGAAGAGTGGCGCGTTGTGGTTGGTCACTCCGCACGGCTTCCTGCGCTACGCTTCTGGCCGAATAGAGCAGCTGAAGAACATCGCCGGACTACCATGCGATAGCGGTGTCAATATTCAGAGCGATGGAGCAGGGTCCACCTGGTTTTACACGCACTGCGGGATCGCACAGGTCTCAGATGTTGAACTTGCGAAGTGGTGGAGTAAACCATCATCTCACGTTAAAGGGCGGGTATTCTCCGCGCTCGATGGCGCCCGTCCTAACCTTTCAAATGGCAATCCTGCCCAAACGCCGGATGGTCGTCTCTGGTCCGCCAGTGATTACATCTTTCAAGTCATCGACCGAAAGCATCTGCCATTCAATTCTCTTCCTCCCCCAGTCGAGATCGCTTCATTCGAAGCAGACGGAGTCGAATTCCAGCTGGACCATAATCTATCTCTTCCGGCGGGAACCCGCCAGATCGAGATCGGATATGTGGGTCTTAGCTACTCCGTCCCAGAATTAGTGCGTTTTCGATATCGGTTGCAAGGGTACGATCCAAAATGGGTTAATACCGGGGGCAGAAGGCACGTTTTCTATAACGACCTGAGTCCTGGGCGATACACCTTCTATGTCACGGCCGCAAACAATAGCGGTATTTGGAATGCTACAGGCGCGAAGATCACCTTCACTGTTGCGCCAGCTTGGTATCAAACTCTGCTATTCCGATCGGGAGCAGTACTCGTGGTCATCCTGACGCTTGCCCTGGCATACCTGTATCGCCTGAGGAGCCATACGCGAGCCTTGAAGTTGCGTTTCAACACGCGCCTTGAAGAGCGAACACGCATGGCGCGGGACCTGCACGATACGCTCTTGCAAACAATTCAAGGGAGTAAGATGGTTGCTGACGCTGCTCGGTCAAATGTGGACGATCGAGTCCTGACGGTCCGCACCCTGGATCGTTTATCTGACTGGCTTGATCGCGCTTCGCATGAGGGGCGCGCGGCACTCGAATCGCTTCGGACGTCTAATGATGAAACAGCCAACATAATCGAGACATTACGACGAGCCGCCTCAGACTGCTGCGTTGCCAGCGGCGTCATACCAACCATCCGGACGTCAGGTATTGTCCGGGATCTTCATCCAATCGCACAGGATGAAATCTACCGCATTGGATATGAAGCTATCCGCAATGCCTGCCTACATTCCAACGCAAGAGAACTGCGGATCGAGGTCGGCTTCCACCGAACCTTCCGACTTGAGATATATGACAATGGAAAGGGTATATCTGAGCAGACCTTGAACTTCGGCAGACCTGGACACTTTGGCCTAACAGGCATGAGGGAACGTGCTTCGCAACTGGGGGGCAAACTTGAGATAGCAAGTTCGCCACAACACGGAACGACGATATCCCTACGTTTACCTGGTCATGCAGTCTACAAAACAACACCCGGGGGTTTTCAAGCCCTCCTTCCGGGTTTGTTCACACCAAAAGGCTCTATCGATAAGGACATACGGTAGAGAGTGCAAAAGCTCTTCGTCAATCGAGAGAGGCGATACCCGCTGAAGACCAATAGGGGAAGATCTCGAGCCTACGATGACGTTCCGTCGAGTGCATGGAACCAGAAGAGGCGTTGTATGAGGTAAATTGTCACGACAGAAGTCTTAGGTCTTGGTGCTACGACTAAGGCTTGAGGAAGACCACGGAATCATTGGCGAATCTACTGAGCAGGACTTTCATGGTCTCTTGGCTCTGGTCTTGTCTCTTCATCCCTCGCCGAGTCGCGCACGATTAGGGTCGGATGCTACGCCTGAACAAGCTCGCCAACCTTCGCCGCTACAAGGTGAGATAGTGATGGGCTACGATCGTTCCGCCGCTTTCGAAATCCGGTTCGTAGCTGTACCGCTCGAAACCCTCGAATCATCGATTGGTGCATTCGCAGGAGCGCGCCAATGGATGGAATCGCCTAGAGTAGTTCGTGTGTTGTGCGTTTACGGAGGCTACCCGCAGACGCGCAACCGCAATGATTGATGTTAACAACTCAAGCCCTTAGCGCATCGAGTCTGCCGGACAGCCATGCCGTAGGTGCTCCAGGTAGTCGACCTGGGCGAAACGCGTTTGCAACGCCGGAAATGTAAGCGGGTGCCACTTTGTGGCGGTGCTGCTAGATGGACTCTTAACGCTGATTGTGAGGGTTGCGCTGTGCTGTTGTTGCAGTTCGCGCCATGCTACGAGTTCAGCAAAATCCTCCCTCGCACTGGCCGTTGCGTACAGGCTGACGAAGGGCGTTTCGGAAAGGGAGTTGTAGAGGTCCGTTGCTCTTTCAAGCGGTAACCGCGCGCTACCACGGAAATAAGTTCGTGTTGCAAGGGCGCTGTTCATCGTGGGAGTCAACTCGTGTGCTGATTTCCAGATAGTGTTGTCGAACGAGTTTGGAAAAGCTGTGGTAATGCGGCACGCCTCATCAAGGACATGAGTGGACTCATGCAGCAAGACGTAAGTCAACACATCCGTTCCGGTTCCGCTTACCGTTACCGTGGTTCCTGAACCGTCATCGGTGAAGACGCGGCGCTCCTTGGTCGTCAAGAATGTCGAAAGGGATTCGTCAATGATACTAGCGCGAAGTGTGATGTCGAACTGCCCTTTGCTTGCAGCGGGAGAAGTTAGTCCAGTGCCCTCGCCCGGAATGCCATCAACGAACGCAAGCTGGTGCAAGTGCTTGATAAGTGCGTCCCTGTTCAGAGTGGGTAGCGAATCGAGTGAAGCCTGAACCTTTATACGTTCCGCATCTGTGAGCACATGAGGTCGTACGTCCTTCATGCCGGCGTCTTTGAAAGTACTCATTACTTGCTCTGATGTTTGACCCACGCGGACGGTAAGAGGACGGCTCGCTGCAACTCCCTGGCTCGGCGCATGAGTTACTGCTAATCCGAGGCCGGGCAGGAACATCCAGCCAAGTATTATTGGCACCAGCACTGAACTCGAGTGTCTTGACTGCTGGGATAGATTTTGTTGCTTTAACATGTGTTTACCTTTTACTTCAGTAGCCTAATTGGCCAAATCGGCCAATAGGATTGTGCCTGCGCGTTTGCGCCTGCCCGAAACTAGAAAAGCAATGTTTCTGCGTTTTGCGGGGAGTCGTACTGGTGAAACCAGGCAAGTGTTGCCGCGATGATCGCAATGCTCTGCGACGGTCGTGCGCCCAAATCTCCATGGCCTGTGCCTGGAGCTCTTAACAGTGCCGTTGGTATGCCTCTAAGCTGAAGAGCATCGTACATTTGAAGCGTCTTATCAATCGGCGTTCGATAATCCTGCTCCCCCACGATAAATAGCGTTGGTGTCGTTACCGAGCCTGCCAACGAAAGTGGCGAGTGCGCCCATAGCTCTTTCTCGCGCGCCCAAGGCTCACCTCCATAAACTAAGGGAGCCGCAAGGTACTGATCTGTTGTGAGAGACTCACTCACTTCGTTGATCACGGGCTTCTCTGCCGCGGCGGCCCGGAAGCGACTTGTCTTTCCCGTGATCCATGCCGTGAGTTCCCCTCCAGCAGAACCGCCAGTCACAAACAGCCGATCGGGATCGACAAGACCCTGGTGAATAGCTTGGTCGACAAGGCTCATCGCGTCGTCGTAAGCCAATCCAGGGAAGTCGTGGTTCGCGGGTTCCGAGAAGGCCGAGCCATAGGAGATCGATCCGCGGTAGTTCACGTAAACAACCACGTAACCTGCAGCTGCAAACAACTGGAACTCGCTTGACCAATAAGGACCATCATCTCCAAATGGCCCTCCATGCAAAGCCAAGATCATCGGGAGTTTACTCCCCCCAGTGCTTCCCGGCGGCAGCAGGGCCCATCCTTCCACCAGTGTGCCGTCCGCACCGGACCGCGTTTCCAGGCGCAACAAGCTGCCTAGCTGCCGCTGTTTCAAAAATGGATTCACCGACGTGAGTGTTTCCGCTGCTTTGCCGTGATCCTGCAGCATCAGTTCATTCGGTCCGTCTGCGCTCTCACCGGAATACGCGATCATACCCGTTCGGGAAATCGAGAACTGCCCCCCTACTCCAGAGGCAAGTGTCTTGCTGTGGCCTTCCAGATCGAAAAGCCCTACATGAGAGATCCCGTGATCCGCGAACTTTGCGTAAACACCTCGCGCGTCGGCAGCCCAAGTGATGGCGGAGAGGTCTCGATCCAGATCGGCCGCAAGCTGGTGTGCTTCAGTCCGGTTCGTACGCATGACATAGAGGTCGCTTCGCGTGTAATTCGTCAGTCGGCGTGGAGTTCTGATGTAGGCGATCCAGTTGCCATCTGGACTGGCTTTGGATGCGAAAAAACTGGCGTTTCCGTGGGTTAGCCTCGTGGCGTGGCCTGACATGTCGGTCATGTAAATCGCAGGTTCCGGATACATATGTCCGTTCCCTGGTTGCCGGTCCGAAGTGAAAAGCAATCCCTTGCTGTCGGGCAACCACGCAGGTTCGCCATCATCGAAGGGTTGACTCCACACCTGTCGGACGACACCGTTCACCGTTGAGAGCACGAAGAGGTGGCGGTGTCCGCTCCCGCTTGGCAGCCACCCGCCACCATGTAGAGTTCCGCCTTATCCGGGATGCTTGGCCATGAACTGGAGGATCAGGTCTGCGATTTCGTCAGTCTTTTCGTCCAGTGCGAAGTGCCCGGCGTCGAGCAGGTGGATGTCCGCATTCGGAAGGTCTTGCCTGAAGGCTTCAGCACCGGGTGCGATGAAGGAGGGGTCGTTCTCGCCCCAGGCCACGAGCGTCGGGGGCTGGTGGTCGCGGAGCCAGGCCTGCCATTTGGGGTAGGACGCGACGTTGGTCCGGTAGTCGTAGAGCAGGTCTCCTTGGATCTCGCGCTGACCAGGCCGCGACAGATCAGCATACTCGCTGATCCAGGTATCCGGATCGTAGCGATCCGGATGAGACGTGCCGGCGACGTGCCGCTCCTTGGTGGCCTCGAACGAAAGAAACGCGTTAAGCACCTCAGGATGAGCCTTTGGATCTGACCAGTATTCCGCGATCTTGGTCCATTTGGTACCAAGGCCCGCTTTGTAGATGTTGCCGTTTTGAATGATGAGCACGTGCACTTGATCGGGGTGCGCCAGAATGATACGGAATCCGATCGGCACGCCGTAGTCGTGAAGGTACATGGTGTACTGAGTGACCTTCAGCTTCTCCAGAAAATCACTCATCGTCTGGGCAAGATGATCGAACGTGTAAGCGTAGGCGGTCGGAGAGGGTGCGTTGCTCAGACCGAACCCGGGATAGTCCGGAGCGATCAGATGATATTTTGTCGCGAGCAAGGGAATGATCGTGTCAAACTCACGCGAAGACGACGGGAAGCCATGCAAGAGCACGATGGTTGGGGCGTTCTCAGGGCCGGCTTCCCGGTAGAAAATCTCGACGCCGTCGATTTTAACGCGATGATAGGTCGTCGTTGCGTTGGTCGAAGGGAGTGGCGCGGCGTGTGCGGCACTTGCAAAAAGGGTAGCGGTAAGAAAGTACTTCGATAGGTGGCTCAATGAGACGTTCCTTTTAGTCAAGAAGGTAGCGCTCCGCCTCAATAGAGACGAATACGTCGAACATTCCTTGCTGATCATCCAGCGACGAAAGTTTGGCACTGGGCTGAAGGCGGCCGGGACTGAAGTTCCGCATAGCGCTGTGAACTCCATCCGCTATGCCGCGACGGTAGTCCGCCAGCTTTCCGTCGAGGAGCGAGATTCGGAGAAACGGTGAGAGTTCTCCTGCAGCACCTTATGTAGGGTACGGTCATGCAGAGGGCAAGACCAGTTTGAAGTTCTTGATGGTCAGTTAAGGAGAACTTACGAATGCGGAGGCCTGTGCAACTGCCGCAAAGGGCTGCGGCAGGCAAGTTCATCCAGCGATAGGTGTTGCGCCGGGTCAGTTGTAATCCGCTGCAGCAGTTTGGAACCAACTCGAAAGACTGCCGTCGCGATCGAAGCGGAGCTAGTAGGCCTTGGTGATCGCCATGCTAATTGACCTACCGCGCGACATGGATAGCGGGACGGCGTCCCGACCAAGGGAGGGATTCTTCGAGCTGCGCAGTCAAGCGCAACAGTGGTCCTCCACTCCGAAGCGCCCCCACAAACTGCATCCCGTCAGGCAAACTGCTTTGATCCATCCCGAGTGGCAGACTGATGGCTGGCTGACCAGTGAAGAAGTACAGAGAGCGCTGACCGCAGAAGAACTGCGCTTGGAATGCATATTCCCGATGACCCCGCCAGCCCCAAAACCCAAAGGCAAACGATAGATTTTCAGGAGCTTGAGCGAATGAAACTGCAAACGGCGGTGCCTGTAAAGGCGACCGCCGATGAGTTTCACCGGCGAGCCCTAGGCGCGCCGAATTTCCTCGAGTGCCATCGTATCGAGATACTGACGGTGACGCCAGATTTTTCCTTCCCGAACATCCCACACATGGGGGTATGGAAGATCGGCGCGTTTGTGCGTTGCGCGGTGAACGCAAGCAAAACGGCCCAGAGAGACGACAGTTGAACCGTCTACAAGAAACTCGGACGGCGCCGGCGAAAAGCTTTCCCACTCTTGCATCAGGGGAGCGAAAACCTTCGTCATGACCTCAGCAGGCCCCTTCTCCTGAACGTTGAAGTCGACAACCGAGATCCATTCGATGTCGGAGGTCATTAGTTCAACCATCTTGCCGGTGTCACCTAACGCAATTGCGGAATAGAATGTACGCACAGTTTCGAGTGGTGTTGTCATTTGGTTTTCCTTTGCTTTTACTTCAGTATGCCCTTCAACCAGTTTCGCTGGCCGGGGTTGTTGAATGCTCTCCGATAAGCTTCGTTATCGGAGCAAACCTTGGTTGGGAGTGGGGAAGTAGATGAATTGCCTGACTCGCTTGATTCTGCAATCCTTCGCACGGTGGTGGATGTTTCTGCCATGTGCTCTCCTCCTTGAATCAATTCCTTATCATCCAAGAACGATCTTGCTTGTCATGCATATCGCAGCGAGCTGTGATGGTGTAACCGCATACGGATAGGTCACTTCTGCAATGGCGTCACCTAATCCTCTGCTTCTACGTCGCTCCTGAAAGGGATAGTCGCTAGCCTTCAGAAATGTCGCCGAGCCTCTCGGGGCAGCCTTGCGTGTTCCCTGAGTTGATTGCCGAAAACTCAAAAGAATCGAAATCAAGAACGTCAAAGACCGACCTTGTCTTGAAAGAAAACACTATTTTCGGACTCCCAGCTCCTAGCCTCGCTCCGATGTGCTTCGCAAGCCGACCTTGGGTTGGCCAAAAGAAGACGCGACGGTTGAGAGATCTGCACCATTGCTCAGTCGAAAGATCGATCAGGCATTTCGAAAGAGCCGCAGCATTCATGGGGGCCTGATCGTTGATCAGGAATTCCCCATGAACGCTGTGACTGATGCGCACCGAGCGAGGCCGCAGACAACTTTGGATGTTGAACCGTTGTTCGCCAATGATTTCGCACCGGTCCAACAAGGCCGATGTGCTGAGAAGTCCATGTCTCATTACCTGTCCCATGTCCTGTGCAAGTGAGATATGGAAAAGCGTTGGGTATGCATCTGCAAACCTCTCGGCTTACTGGCACGACTAACCTTTCTTCACCATATGTTGTGCTCGGACGTGAAATTGAGATTTGCTGACAAGCCGCCAGGCATGATCTACATGAATTCTTTGGAGCTGACCTGCTCTGGGAAGTCGAGACGTCTCTGAGCTAAATACCGATGGATATTCGATATGACCACAGAGCCCTCACCAACCGCAGATGCAACACGTTTAACCGATTCGGCTCTTACGTCGCCGACAGCATAGATACCGGGAACGCTCGTTGCGTAGGATGTGGCTTCAAATCCTGATTGACCACCGGTGAGAACAAATCCTTTGTCATCGAGCTTGACGGCGCCGTACAGCCAACCGGAGTTTGGCTCCGCGCCAATCATGACAAATGCATTGGAAATTGACCTCCGAACTGATTCGCCAGTTTTCCGATTTGTCCATGTGACAAACTCAAGAGCCGCTTTACCCTCAAGCCCGTCGATTTCCGTATCCGTGTAAAGAGTGATTTGAGGAGAACGTTCGATTCGCGAGATTAAATATTGCGACATGGTGCTCTCCAATGAAGCACCCCGAATGATGTGATGTACGTGTCTCGCAATAGTCGAGAGGTAGATCGAGGCTTGTCCAGCAGAGTTTCCCCCTCCTACGACGATAATGTCTCGTTCACGGCATAACAGAGATTCCATCGCGGTCGCGGCATAGTGAAGTCCCCTGTTTTCAAAATTTTCATGGTTTTTCACGTTAAGCCGTCTGTACCGCGCCCCGCTTGCGATCACGACAGAGCGTGCGCAAACAGCCGTTCCGCCAGCAAGGATCAACCGATGCAGGCCGTCCACTTGCGCTGTGCTGACAACATCACGTGAGATGGCGAAGTGGACCCCAAATTTCAGCGCTTGCAGGTGACCACGGCTTGCCAGTTGCGCACCTGAAACTCCGGTCGGAAATCCAAGGTAATTTTCAATCTTCGAGCTGGTGCCGGCCTGCCCTCCAGGGGCGTTCCCTTCGACCACAATGGTGGATAGGCCTTCGGAAGCTGCATAAACAGCTGCAGCCAGTCCCGCTGGCCCTGCCCCTACGACGGCAACGTCATAGATCGTATGAGGTTCAGGAGATTCGGTAATGCCTAGTTCGTCAGCGAGTTCACTGATCGTAGGTCGAACCAAGACACGACCATTTAACAGCTCAACCTCCGTTGTATTCGCCACCCCGTTGCCGAATCCATCGTTCGTTGGCAACTCCTCGATCCGGTGCGGATAGTAATTGCGAACCAAGAACCGACGGAGCCTTAGTAGATCTGGATCGCCTTCGCATCCTCGAAGTACGACTCCGGTGGATGGATCGTCGATCATGCCGACGCGACGCCATATGCAAGCGGAAACGATCAAGTTCGCGATATCACCCTCAGCACGCATCAGGGCCCGCAAGTTCGTTCGAGAGATCCGCAGCAGTCGAGTCGCCGAGGTCGTTCTTGCTTCGGCGATGGATCTCTGCGTGTTTAGGACGTTTAGCTCGCCGGTGAATTCGCCCGCGCAGAGGGAACGGAAAACTTTGGTGCCACCTCCTTTCACCGGGAGTCGACTATCAATCTCCCCTGAGAGTATGACGAGCATGTCTGTGTCCCGATCACCATACATGTAAAGACAGGTGTTTGTCGGGACGGTCTCCTCTTGTCCATAGGGCCCGAGTCTTTGAAGCATTTCGTCGCTCAATTTGGGAAAGGCTAGATCACGGCGAAACTCCCCGTCCGGGTTCGACGACGAGACAGGTGCAGGCGATACAGCCTGGGCTGCTGAAGTGAGTTCCTCACGCGACTCGCTCATCTTTCGCATCCTCCGCAGATCGAAGCGTGGCAGCAGCGGCTATGTGTGCTCATAGAAGTCTCTCCTGAAGGCAGCTGGCTCTGAGTTTGTCTCCTTGGTTTCAGGAGATCGCCCGCGATACTGAGAAGGACGATCGCCGCCATGATGATAGGCCGATCCTGCATCGAGCGCGTCGCGATCACGAGGGTTGTCGACAGCGTTGCTGGCTGAGTGGCCGTTAGGTTCACACACCCTTGTTCTGCCCACCATCGACATCGATGATGGCTCCATGAATCCACCTCGCTTCTTCTGTTGCGAGAAAGGCGACGAGCTCCGCGACATCGCCTGGTTCACCGAGACGAGAGATTTTCAAACGCCGGGTCGAATCAAGAAGATACTCGGCATAGTCGATGCCTTCCTGTGCGGCAAGCTTCTCCATCAGTTTCTTGCGGCGTGAAGTCTCGATCGTGCCCGGCTGGACCAGGTTGACATGAATGCTGTCCTCAAGTCCCTGCTCGGCAACTGACTTGGATAGAGCCGCAATACCGCCGTTCACAGCCGAGACCAGTGAAAGATGGCGTTCTGGCGTTCGCGCCGTGCCCCCGCCGATCATGACGAGGTGGCCTTTTGCCGCCTTCAACATCGGCCAAGTGCTCTTGATGAGTCGGAGATTTGCGAAGAGCTTCAACCCGAACCCTGCCGCCCAGTCCTCGTCCTTCAGTTCCAAAAAGCCACCTTGTGGTGCAGCACCTGCATTGGTCACCAGAATATCGAGACCACCCCACAAGTGCTCGACATCAGTGGCCAGCTTCGCAGCGGCGTCAGGCTCAGTCAGGTCAAGAGCGGCAAACCTGACTTCAGACGTAAGCGACCGCAGTTCGTCGCTTGTAGTGGAAAGCTCCTCATGGCTCCGAGCTGTGAGATAGATGAGGGCGCCTTCGAGTGCAAATCGGCGTGCGATAGCTGCACCGATCCCCCTTCCGGACCCTGTCACGAGTACACGTTTGCCGTTGAACCGCCGCATACATCCCCTTTATCCTTGGATACAAAAGCTTAGCTGCGCAATGATGTGTTTCTCCACCACTCATCTCACTACTACTCTCTAGCAGCGCTTCGTAAATGGCGCATCAGAATGACCAAAGCCGATGTAATTGGGAGCGATCAGGTGAAACTGGTCGGCAAGAGCGGGGATCAGCTCGCGAAACATCGGGCTGCTCGTCGGGAGTCCATGCAATAGAACAATCGTAGGCAATCTTGGTTCGCCGGCCTCGCGATAGAACACTTTGCGGCCGTTGACATTTGCTGTTCGATAGTAAGTAAGTCGCGACAGCGCTTGCGACGCTGGGAATGCCATTTGAAGTCCTTCCCAATTGCACTTTGAATGAGACGACTTACTAATAGCGTAGGGCCCGGCGAGCAAGAAAAACAGTTCCAAATACTCAATTTATCGATAAAGATTTGTCACGAGGATCTCCCGGCAACCTCCCGCTCAGGACGACTACCTACGTAAACTGAATGGGGAGGAAGGGTTGGACAATACAAGATTGGCGCTTCGCCGCTCAATGTTGACGCGAGGTGGAGCTGCAAAGTAAGAGTCGGGAGCCTCAGTGCTTCCTTAATGGGGCAAAGCTTGCTCCGGGTACGTTGCCGCCGGGAGGATAGGCGCCTCGCCGATCGAAGTTCTTCTCTGCAACTGACGGCTTTCGACTGATATTTTGGGCTGCAGTGGACAGCGGTGACCGAATCCGGCCCTCCCTTCCTTTCGCAACGCATCGGATACCACCGATCCCATAGGGCCCTGGCCACATGTCCCAGCCGGCCTTGGTTGAGATGATCAGTTCGTCGCGGTGTGCAGCAAAATCCGTAAAGAGTACCTTGCCAAAGTTCTCCTCAGCGGAGCCGTAGGGAGGGCCGTAGTTGTTAGCGAGGTCGAAGCGCGTGATTCCGCGATCGAAAGGCCGCCAAAGGGTCGCGCGGCCGGTCTCATAGACATCGGAACCACCGAAGTTTTGCCACAGACACAGGGAGATCAAGGGTAAATCGATGCCGCTCGGTCCGCAGCGACGGAACTTCTTATCTGTGTAGCGATCAGTGCTGACGACATAAGACTCCGGAAAGGCCAGCTGGACTCTAAAAGGGGGATTGGTGCTGAATCGTTGAATTCCAGGTCTCAAGCCCTGGAACTTACCAAGAAGCGATCGACGCAGCTACGTTCAACGACGTGAATCGAGATTATTCATTTTAAAACGGTGAAAGCGCTTAACAGATACCTTAGCGCAATAATCCAGTAGTGCTGTCGTGCTAAGGAGTCCGTGACGCATGATCTGTTCCACGTCTCGCGCGAGCGAAATATGGAACAGACTCGGGTAAGCGTTTTCGAATACCTCTCTTGTTATTCCATGATTAGTCTGCTTTCTACGCGTGCTGTCTTGCTAGAACTACAGCTTCTATCGAGCAGAACTCACCGCGAAAGCGAGCCGGTCGTTTCACAGGAGGCCCTTTGCAGTTCAGGCAGACGCCGTGATGGATCAAGTCCGTGCAGCGATTGCAGAACGTGCATTCAAACGAGCAAATGGTGAGAACAGCACACCGCTCGTTCTCACTCACGTCGTTAGGTAGCACCTGTTATGGCACTGTGCCCAATGGCTGAATGTGACGTCAGTGCGCGGATGCAAGGTACACTTCGTCAATTGCTTTAGAGAGAGAGCGATTAAACTTCTCATCCGTCATTTCATAGCGAAGATCCTGAAGCAACGCGCGAGAAAAGCTCCCGATCATGGAGGGGTTTCTGCAGAGGCGCCGAGTCGCCTCGCTGCGTGAGAAGCCACCTGAAAGGGCAAGCACACGGACGACTCGAGGGTCGAGGGCAAGCCCTCGGTACAAGTCCGGCTTCACTGGAATCGTCAGCTTTAGCAGAAGCTGAGACTCAAGCGGAATCTGACGTAGATGGGATTCAAGCTCCACGGCCAGGTATTCCTCTGCACGAGAACGGACCTCATCGCCCAGCTTAGTGGAAACTTCCGGTTCCAGGATCGGCACAAGTCCTGCCGCTATGATGGTGTCGGCGTACGTAAATTGTTGCTCCACGATTCGACGAATGCCGTCCTGAGAATCACTTGTGATGAGCGATCGCATCTTGGTGCCTGCCATACGTTGATCGTTTGCAAGCTCAAGCAGAGAGGCGAGGTTTGGAATCAGATTCATAAGTTGCACGCCATCTCTAATGGTGCTCAACCCCGCATCAATCTTGAGAAACGAAGAAATGCCGCGATCTTTGAGCAAAAACGTGCTCACTGAAGAGCCAAGGTAAGAGGCACGTGCCGTCTTCTCGAAAAGGATTGCAGCAAGAATCTTGGTGCCCGAAAAAGACGGCGCAGAAATCACTCTCTCACGCATCCGCTGCATCAGCGAAAACATCTCTGTTTCGTTCGAATATGAAGTCTTCTCAATCCCATACCGTTCCAGAGCGCTTGGCGTTGAACCGCCACTCTGATCCAACGCCGCAAAGAATCCCACGCCCTGCCTTATGCGACCTATCTGCGTCTGTAGTTCTTGTTTCACAGGCCAATCCTCATTCTTAAATGCACGATACGGGGAAGAGATGCGGAAGATAAGTTCAAAAACTTCAATCATTGAGGGGCTTAGGAAGCAAAGGAGTCAGAGCGGATCCTTTCTGAGGAAGTTTAGCAGTTCTTTATAGAGGTTATTGTTGCGGTGATTGAAGCGAAATTCTGTCTCTTTGAGGTGGAGGTAGAAGGTGCGTTTGGGCACACCGCAGAACCTGGCGAGGCGACGTTTGGCCAGGCTCCAGAAGCTTTCGATACCGTTGATGTGGTTGAGTTGCTGGGCGAAGATATTCTCCCGGTGCTCGACTCTGAGGTGCTTGTCGTAGCCCAGATCGACCAGGCCGTGATAGCCAGCCCAGCCGTCGGTGTGGACAACCGAGCTGAGACTGGCGCGGCCACGAATCACCGCTTGCAGCGCGGCTTTGGAAGCATTGGGGACGATGGCGGTGTAGACCTTGTCGCCGCGCTTGAGCAGGCCGAAGACGATGGTCTTGCCGCCGGCGCCGCGTCCGCACCTCCCGCGCACGCGCTGTGGTCCGAAGTAAGACTCATCGGCTTCGAGCACTCCCTCTAACGGCGACTGCCGCTCGCACTCGGCGGCGATCCTGGTGCGCAGGCGCAGAAAGATCGTGTTGACGGAACGAAGCGAAATCCCAGTCAGATGGGCCGTCTGCGTGGCTGTCAAATCCAAGGCAAAACACCGGACCAGGTGCCGGAACTTCGCCTCGGATAACTTTGAAAATCGAAAGTAACGGTTCGACTGCGCCATGATTGGACTCTAGCGCCATCTGGCAGTCCTTTGCTTCCTAAGCCCCTCATTGATTTAGTTCTTTTAACCCATGCAGATCTAGGGGTTTTATGAGACGGCAGACGCGTAGCATCCCACAACGCAGTTCGCCGCTGGGCCGCCACGACATCTTTGTGGCTTCTGCACAGGGTAGTCGGACCGAAATCTCGCTCTCGGAAGCTCGAAGGAGCTTGGACCTCATTTCACCTGCACGCTGATCGAAGCGTGTGTTGGCCTGCGTTCGATGTGCACGCCGCCTAACCGTGGCGCAAGCCGTTCGCAGTGCCTGCCGTGCGTTTGCAGCCTTGCAGTGCGCGCATACATCTTACCGGAATTGCCGCCCTGATGAGGGCGGTTTCTCTTTCCCCGCGCCGCCGCGTCTTTCTTGGCTTGAAAGACCGAGACGCATCCTTCATTCTCAGGATTGTTTGGTCAGCGATGTTTGCCGTGCCTTGACTTCGGCGATGGTAGACGCTGCGTTCACGAGGCCTATGTGGCTAAAGGCCTGCGGGAAATTGCCGAGCAAATCGTCCTTTACCGCACCGACCTCCTCTGCCAGAAGTCCTGCGTCGTTTCGGAAGGAGATTGCGAGTTCGAAAGTGCGTCGCGCCTCAGTCGCCTCAAGGGCGAGGGCCTGTGCCTGCGCGAGCCAGAAGCTGCAAAGGATAAATGTGCCTTCTTCCCCCCAATCCATCCCCACTGCGATGGCGATACACCAGATCACGTTCATCCGTGAGTTGGTTGACCGGCGATCGCGTTGATCGTACTCACCACCCGCGGTTCATCCCCGGGAAGGAAGCCAACGATGTCCCAAACTCGCAAAGGATAGGGGCTTGTGTACGAACACGGCAGCTGCACCAGCCAACAGGAGCAATCCCGCCTCACAAAGGGGAGCTATCGCCAGATCGTAAGAGCCGTAAGAACGCTTCACAGCTTTCTTCAATGTTTTACCCCGGACGGAGCTGTTTGTAGGCGAAGGAGGTGACCTGCCCAGACAGCCGTTAAAGCTCGTTGAAGGACGGTCCTCACGACCTTTCACAAGCCCCCGTACCAGTCATAACCGAGTTCGGCCCAGTAGTCCTCGGGCTTCTGGTTGGTATATGCGATCAGCCCAATGCGCTTGATCTGCTTGTATCCGTACTTCCTCGGTGTATAGAGCCGGAGCGGTGCGCAATGATACTGCGCCAACGGCGCTCCCATCATCTCCGTGACGAGCAGCGCTTGGGGGTGGCGCAAGTTGTGCAGATCGTAACCCTAGGCATGACTAGCTTATCTTGCTCCACTTTCCCTCTTTGGTCCGCTGCCCTGCGCCAAACGCGGGCGATGAGACTGGAGTTAGAGTCTGATCGTGTACTCACCTATAGGCCTAGCTCGCTCAGTCCCGGATGATCGTCGGGGCGTCGGCCAAGGGGCCAGTGGAATCTGCGGTCGGCTTCCGCAATCGCCAGGTCGTTGATACTGGCGAAGCGTTGTCTCATCAGCCCATCCGCATCGAAGTGCCAGTTCTCATTTCCGTAAGCGCGGAACCACTGCCCGCTCTCGTCGTGATACTCGTAGGCGAAGCGCACCGCGATCCGATCGTCGCTGAACGTCCACAGTTCCTTCGTGAGCCGATAGTCGAGTTCGCGCGCCCATTTGCGGATCAGAAAGGCTTCGATTTCCAAGCGGCCGGAAAGGAACTCCGTCCGGTTGCGCCAGCGGCTGTCGGGAGTGTAGGCAAGCACGACGGCAGCGGGATTACGTGTATTCCACGCATCCTCAGCCGCACGGACCTTCTGTGTGGCGGCCGTTCCGGTGAAGGGGGGAAGTGGCGGCCGACTCATCACCGGCGTGCCTCGGCGATCGCGAGTGTATCGATGTACTGGCGGAAGCGCGCTATCTTTCCGTCCTTTACGGTCCAGACATGCGCGTATCCGGCTTCGGCTGGCTTCCCGGTTGTTCCGTGCACTCCGCTGAACCGGCCAAGAGACACTACTGTGTCACCGTCCGCTAAGAACTCAGCGGGCACCATCGCAAATGTCGACCATTCCGCCATTAGGGGCTTGAAGAGGTCCTCGGCTACGCGTTCCGGACCACGGCCGTTCACCTTGTAGTGCCACATGGTGATCCATTCAATGTCATGGGCCATCAAGCTCAGAGCACCGGGTGCATCTCCAGCCTTCAGCTTGCCATAGAAGCTACGAACGATCTCAACGGGTTCTGTCATTTGTGCACAACTTCCTTTGGTTAGTTTCGTGGGTTAGCTTGTCTTCCCGCGGCATTCTGTATGTGTTGGGGGGGTGCTGGTAATCCGGAGCGACCACGTAGTATTTTGTCGCCAGTAAGGGAATCAGCGCGTCGAATTCACACGACGAGGAGGGGAAGCCATGCAGTAAGAAGATAGTGGGGGCAAGAGCAGGCCCAGCCTCACGGTAGAAGATGCCAACGCCGTCGACCTCGACGCGATGATAAGTCGTCGTAGCACTGGTGGAAGCGAGCGGTGCAGCTAATGCGGTGCCTGCGAGAAGGGTCATAGCCATGAGGTATTGTGTTGTCCGTAACACTGCAATCTTCTTTCGAGAGGCTCCTTGGCGTAGGCATCTCGTGCAAGCGCGACAGCGACTACTCTGACGGTTCTAAGGTACGGTTGGAGAGGCGAAAAGAATAGTTCCGAATTCTTATCGAAATCGTGAGTAGGGTTAAAGTGTTTCCCAGGGACGCATCTTGTGTTCAAACCCGTCCATGGCAACGCGCTTGCCCCGGAACTGAACCCCTTCCGCTTCAAGTCGTAAGCGTTGTTCCTGGGCAGCGTCTCCATGCAGCTTGATCTCACCATCGACGCGCCATTGCGTGTCTTCGGTATAGGCTGCCGCGACCCGTTCGGGGCGCGGGTGCTCCAGAGATCCTCCGCAATCTGAACTTTCTGAGTGGCGAGTTCCGGGTCGGCGAAGGGCGGGGGCGGTGACTATGCTCATGAGAAATGTCCTTTGGAGTTAGGGCGAAGGGAAATGGGGTCATTCACGTGGAGAACGCCGGGGCTTGCTACAGCGCAGTCGAGCGCTAGTTTGCCTTCAGCTTCCCGGACGATCTTGCGCAAAATGCCAAAGTCTTGTTCAAGGGTGTCAGGGTCGAAGGTTGTCATCACGCACCGCAAACGCAACTGCGCCACGTCGATGACAACGGCTCCGGACAGCAGACTTGCGCCTGGCCAACTCCTCTCGGTTTGGCCCAATACACCGCCAATCACGATGTTTGGGCGGAGCCTTCGGAGATCCAAGTCCAACTTTCGAATGGCTCCATCCGTCGCAACAAGCAACGGGAGTACATCGAAGCGCTCGGTCCGAGTACGAGCCTCTACTAGACACACCGACTCACCAGCAGCTCTCCGCGTCAACGCAAGGGCTGCCGAACTGTTCCATACGTGATCTTCAATCAATGTTGTACCATCCTCTGAAACAGAGGCTTGCAGGCCAAGGAGGCGGGGGTGCGTTCGGGCCGTAATAATTCGATCAAGCACCTCGGAAACCACAATAATGTTCCGGTCGCCCTTGATTCCAGTCCGATCCAGCGTGGCTTCAAGAACTCGTTCCCCACGCATGCTCTTTACTGGATAGCGCCACAGCTCTTGTACATACATCCAAGCACCTCCCGGGTCCGCGCCCGTTTGTGAACCCAGTACCACTCGTCAGCTAGGCAATTTCTGTATAGGTAACTTTCGGGAAGTCGATATCCACATCGGTAGCGATGTTGAAGTAGTTGGTGAACACATTCAGCGCAACGTGCTTCTCCTGGCTTCAGTACCTGGAAGATCTCAGCCATGACAGTACTGCGATTTTCCAAGATAAGCAGAAGACCGCAACTAATGACCGCATCAACTGCATCTACGCAAGCGGAGCTCCTTTCAACATCCCCTTGCTCGAAGAGGTGCTTTGTATCCGTCTCACGCTCCGTTCCTGTCGGGCTACAGGCGATATCTTCCATGCTCTAATTTCTCTCTCCTAAAAATGCTCTGCTATTTCTTCACAGTCCGGCATACCAATCGTAGCCAAGCTTGGTCCAGTAGTCGTCCGGCTTGCTGTCGGTATAGCTGATAAGCGCAATGCGCTTGATCTGCTTATATCCGTACTTCGTAGGCATATGCAGTCTCAGCGGAGCACCGTGGTATTGAGTCAACGGCGCACCCATCATCTCTGTTACTAGAAGCGTTTGGGGATGACGGCAGACATGGAGATCGTAGCCAGTGTAATAGTCTCCCTCGGGTGTCTCCATGTACACATATCGCGGTTCTTTACCGTCAATGAGTGCGGGAGGATAAGCCTCGAGAAAATCCACCATACGAACACCCGCCCAGTGGACGATCTGACTCCAGCCCTCAATGCACTTGAACTGGGTCACTAACTCATGTCGAGGCAATTTGAGGATGTCCTCCATCGTCAGAAGCAGCCCTGGTGTACCCACCGGAAGGGTTGAGCGGCTCTCACCGGCTTCCTCCTTGCCGCGAGGCATTCTTCCAGTGCGGTCTTGTTGTTGCTTTGCATCTTCAAGCATCGAAGCAGGAGCCATTTTTTCTGCGGTTCTCGCTGAAGCCGGCGGCGTCTTCGTGTCGTGCCCCTGCGCCTCCATAGTCTTCTCGTCAAGATAGATGTACTTCCAGGCGGTCACATCCTGGCTGTACCTTGGGTCCGAGACGGGCGCAGTGGAACCGACCAGTTGAAGCCTATAACTTGCTGGTTCTAGCATTTGCTTAAGCCCGTAGACACCATTCACCCTGAGATCCTGCGCCGCCGAGAGAGGGTAGGTCGGGGCCAGAGCCTTGTCGTCAAAGAGTGCGCGTGAGATCGCCGCATTCGTATTGAAAGCCTTTCGGTAGCCAGCCGGCTGCATCTCCTCCGCAGGTAGATGGTCAAGCCAGTGGTAAACCCCATATCCGGCAGTCGCAGCTGCGGCTGCCGCCATGAAAGATCGTCGGGTGTGTCGCCGCGAATCGGAAAGGACTGCGGCATTTCTCTCATCGACAGTAGGTCCTGACTGTTCGGGCGATGGCCCCCCGATCATCGGCTTTGCCGCAACTTGTTGTCCTGAGGGTGCGGGTGGGATTGCTTCGGCTTCAAGTACGGTGACGGTCTCTGAGGTGTTTTCTGCTTGCTCGACGGCGCTGCTTTCGCCGTCCAACCCTTTTGCAACTTCGACTGAGTCACCGACGACCTGCGAGATAACAGCCGGCTTCCCCTCAGGCGGGTCATGTGGTTTTGACTCCGCCGTTTCTTGTTCCGGTGTTTCGTCAGGATTTGATGGATTCTTCTGGTTCGGCTCAGGTATCACCATGACCTCCTCTCTGCCTCGAGGGACACGTCTTCTTCTTTCTTGATTTCGCGACCGCTCACCATACTCCGAAAGTTGTTCCATCCGGCAAGAACCACCTGCACCACATGAATCACGAAGAAGCCGACAAAGCCAATCGTGATCCAAAAGTGTTCCCATCGCGCCATCTCGTAACCGCCGAGGATTGTAGTCAACAAGTGCAACTGAGTCGGCTTATAGATGGCAACGCCAGTGACCAGCATTCCGAAACCCATCAGAATGACTGCTGTATAGGCGATGCGCTGTGCTCCGTTGTATTTGCTTTGTGGCGGCAAGCCTTTACGGAGGTGAAGGTCGACCAGCGTGACCTGAATGGCATCCCGTACGCTCTGTTTGTGTGGGATGAGAAACCGCCATTCTCCAGAGATTGCTAGAAAGGTGACATAAGCAATCCCATTGGCTGCGAAGATCCACATGAAGAAGAAATGGTGCCCTAGTCCCTGTGTCACGTGGTACGGCGCATTCATTGCCTTCCAGAACCACTCAGGGAAGAAACGGAAGAGTGTGATCTTCCCTATACCAATACGGTAGACCGCATGCGGATGCCGGTAAGCATTGTCAGAGTCATTCCAGTAGATCAGGAGACCGCTCCAGATCATCACAAAAAGTATTGGGAAGTTGAGCCAATGCATCCAGCGGATTGCAAGCGGATGCTTTCGATCAAGACGAAGCGGTGAAGAGGAAGACTCCGTTTCCTTCATCATTGCCATGCGCTACCTCTAAGTTACGAGTCGAGCTGAGCCCGACCATTAGAGTTACTCCGCATCCAAAGGTCACATCTGGGTGAGATTCGGAGTTAGTGTTTGCGTTTTTTTTGTTTCGACACCGCAAATGATGCGAGAGCGTAAGCGATGCTCATGGCCCTGGTTCTCATGCAGGATGCTTGGCCATGAACTGAAGGATTAGGTTTGCAATTGCGTCAGTCTTTTCGTCTAGTGCGAAGTGCCCGGCGTCGAGCAGGTGTATGTCCGCATTCGGCAGGTCTCGCCTGAAGGCTTCAGCACCCGGTGCGATGAAGGAGGTGTCGTTCTTGCCCCAAGCCACGAGGGTTGGGGGCTGGTGTTCGCGGAGCCAGACCTGCCATTTGGGGTACGAAGCGACGTTGGTCCGGTAGTCGTAGAGAAGGTCCGCTTGAATCTCACGCTGACCGGGCCGCGAAAGATTGGCATACTCGCTTATCCAGGTATCCGGATCGTAGCGATCCGGATGGGACGTTCCGGCAACGTGCCGCTCCTTGGTGGGCTCGAACGACAGAAAAGCGCTAAGCACCTCGGGATGAGTTTTTGGGTCCGCCCAGTATTCGGCGATCTTGGTCCATTTGGCCCCAAGGCCCGCTTTGTAGATGTTGCCGTTTTGAATGATGAGCGCATGCAGTTGGTCGGGGTGCGCCAGAATAACGCGAAAGCCGATCGGCGCGCCATAATCATGAAGGTACAGGCTGTAGCTTGTGATTTCGAGCTTCTCAAGAAGATGACTAATCGTCTGCGCAAGACGAGCGAACGTGTACGTGTAGGCGGTCGGCGAAGGCGCATCGCTGAGACCGAACCCGGGATAATCCGGGGCGATTAGATGATATTTTGTCGCGAGCAAGGGAATAAGCCCGTCAAACTCGCGCGAAGACGACGGAAAACCGTGCAAGAGCACAATGGCTGGGGCGTCAATTGGGCCTGCCTCCCGGTAGAAAATCCTCACTCAGTCGACCTGCACCCAATGATAGGTCGTCGTTGCGCTCGTAGATGGGATTGGCGCTGCTTGTGCCGCACCTGCCAAAAGAGTAGCGGTGAGGGCGTATTTCGATAGGCGGATCATTGAGGTGCCCCTCTTGATTCGAGAACGTGGCTCTGCTCCTCAAATGAGACGAATACGTCGAGCAATTTCTGCTGATCCATCCAGCGAGGAAAACGGGACGCATTCTGGCGATGGTGAACCAGAAGCTGGCGTTCTCCTGGCGACGTCGTTTTAGTTAGCCTTTGCTGAGCATCTAGCGTTTCGCTGTGGACTCCGTCCGCCATAATGCAAGGGTCGTCAGTCGGTTTCTCTTCGAGAAGCGAGATTCTTACGAACGGCTTGAGTCCTCGTGCAGGCATATTCCTAGATTATGGTCACGCAGAGGATACGAACAGTTTGAAGTTCTTAACGATCACTTGAGAAACACTTACGAATGCTAAGGACCCTGAACCTACCTTAAACGGTTGAGGCAGACCAGTTCATGTTGCATCGGATTGTTCACAGTTCGCTACATCTGAAGCCAGGCAATACAAAGGAATAACATGAGGATCTGAGCGCAGGCCGCAGGACGCCATCCCAATTCAACTTCCGCGCGCCATGAATTGCTGGATGGCATCCAGACAGCTGCAAGACCCAGAGGCAACCTGCAAACGGCCGCGCCAGCAAGCGTCACCGCCGATGAGTTTCCCCGGCGAGCCCTAGGCGCGCCGAGCTTCTTCGAGTGCCATCGTATCGAGATACTGACGGTGACGCCAGATCTTTCCTTCCCTAACATTCCACACATGGGCGTATGGAAGATCGGCGCGTTTGCGCGTCACGCGGTGAACGCAAGTAAAACGACCCAGAGAGACGACAGTTGAACCGTCCACAAGAAACTCGGACGGTGCCGGCGAAAAGCTCTCCCACTCCTGCATAAGCGGAGCGAAGACCTTCGTCATGACCTCAGCAGGCCCCTTCTCTCGAACGTTGAAGTCGACAACCGAGATCCATTCGATGTCGGAGGTCATTAGTTCGATCATCTTGCCGGTGTCACCTGCTGCAATTGCGGAATAGAACGTACGCACAGTATCAACTGGAGTTGTCATTTGGTTTCCTTTGCTTTCACTTCAGAATGCCCTCTAACTAGTCGCGCCGGCTGGGGGGATGTAGAACGATCTTGCTTGTCATGCATATCGCAGCGAGCTGTGATGATGTAACCGCATATGGATAAGTCACTTCTGCAATGGCGTCACCTGATCCACGTCGCTTAAATCGCTCCTGAAAGGGATAGTCGCTAGCCCTCTGAAATGTCGACGAGCCTCTTAAGGCAGCCTTGCGCATCGTGTTCCCTGAGTTGATTGCCGAAAACTCGAAGGAATCGAAATCAAGAACGTCAAAGACGGATCTCGTCTCGAAGGCAAACACTATTTTCGAATGCCCAGCTGCTAACCTTGCTCCGATGTGCTTCGCAAGCCGACCTTCGGTTGGCCAAAAGAAGACCCGGCGGTTAAGAGATCTGCACCATTGCTCCGGAGAAAGATCCGTCAGGCATTTCGAAAGAGCCGCAGCATTCATGGGGGCCTGATCGTTGATCAGGAATTCTCCATGAACGCTGTGACTGATGCGCACCGAGCGAGGCCGCAGACAACTTTCGATGTTGAACCGTTGTTCGCCAATGATTTCGCACCGGTCCAACAAGGCCGATGTGCTGAGAAGTCCATGTCTCATTACCTGTCCCATGTCCTGTGCAAGTGAGATATGGAAAAGCGTTGGGTATGCATCTGCAAACTCCTCTCGGCTTACTGGCACGACTAACCTTTCTTCACCATATGTTGTGCTCGGACGTGAAATTGAGATTTGCTGACAAGCCGCCAGGCATGATCTACATGAATTCTTTGGAGCTTACCTGCTACGGGAAGTCGAGGCGTCTGTGCGCTAGATACCGATGGATATTCGATATGACCACAGAACCCTCACCAACCGCAGATGCAACACGTTTCAGGTGCGACTGGGCGTGCGATGTTGGGGACGATGCCATGAGAACGCCTTGTAGTTTACGTCCCCGTTGGGACAGCAATTCCATAAAGTAGTTCCTAGCAAGTTTGGAGAAAAGTTCAAAATATCAAATGTGTCGATGAGTATTTGTCACGGATATTATCGTGGCGTCCTGGTCTGGAATGGCTGGCGCGAGTGATACAGTCTGAGCAAAGCTCAGAATCCGCTCGAAAGGCCTTTTTTAGTCTTCCGAGCGGGGACAACGCCAATGCTCGCTGCACGGAGAAAATGTGAAGATCAACCCGGTTTACGATGTTTGGGATTTTCTTATCCATAGCGGGCCTTTGAGTCCGATTTTCTGGATTCTGCTGCTGGCGGCTATTGCGCTGGGCGTTTATTGCCTGATGCGTATGCCTGAGCAGCGGACGCTACGAAATGCGTGGATCTGGTTCGCGCGCATCACCATTGGAGGGATGTGGTGGCAGCAGTCGCTCTGGAAAGCACCGCCGACCTATGGTGTAGCCCCGGACGGAAGCGGCGGTTTGCTTTACTGGATGAAGCAGATGGTCGACGGGGCCGCAATTCCTTTGCAGAGTCATTTTGTCGAGCACGTGATTCTTCCTCATTTCTCGTTTTTTGCGCCGCAGGTGTACCTTTGGGAGGTGTCGATCGCCGTGCTGCTGATGTTGGGCCTATTCGGCCATATTGGCAACGTCCTAGGGGCGCTGATGGCGACCAACCTGTGGCTTGGCCTCTACCGCGTTCCCAGCGAGTGGGCGTGGGAGTACTACTTCCTCATCGTCATCCAGATCACGTTCCTGATCGTTCGCCCAGGAAGGAGCTGGGGCGCGGATGCTCTGATCGAGCGTCTGCCGCGGGGAAGATTTGACTGGCTCAAACGGCTTGGCTAGGTCTGATTTCCTATGTTGTGCGTGTCTGTTGTAGAACCATGAAGAGTGGATTGCATTCCGCGCGGCGGGGTTTCCATTGAGGGGGTCATCTTGGATCGTCGGCAGTTTGTTTTTTCTTCCTGCACAGCTCTTCTGATCGGCGGATGCAAGTCGCCATCTTCCGCGCCGACCCTGCGCATCAGCATGATCCCGACCACGGATCCTGGAAAGATCGTGCGGCAGAGTCAGCCGCTGGTGGATTACCTCCAGAAGCAGACGGGCGCAAAGATCGATCTGACAGTGCCGACCAGCTATGCCGCCGTCGTTGAAGCCATCACGAGCAACAGGATTGACATCGCTTATCTGGGTGGATTTACCTATCTACAGGCGGCGGCCCGTGCGGGCGTGCAGCCCCTGGTACAACGTCTGAAGGACAAGAACTTCCACTCCCTGTTCATCACCCAGACCGACTCCGCCATACACAGCATGGCTGACTTGAAGGGCAAGACGTTCGCGTTTGGAGACATCAACTCCACCTCTGGGCACCTGATGCCGAGCTTCTATATGCGCCAGGAAAGGGTTGATCCGGCGGTAATCGAGAAAGCGATCTTTACAGGCGGCCACGATGGTACCGCACTCGCCGTGGCGCACAAGCGGGTGGATGCCGGGGCGATGGATGAGCTTGTCTATAAGACGATGATGCAGACTGGGGCTATCACCCCGGCGCAGGTCCGGGTTTTCTACACGACCCCAGCTTTCTTTGATTATGTATGGGTCGCTCGCACCGGGTTGGACCCGGTGCTGGCCGAAAAATTCACACAGGCGCTCCTGCATCTGGACGAGGCCAATCCTCAGGAAAAAACGCTGCTCGATCTGCTCAATGCCCAAAAATACGCTGTCGCTCAAGCCAGCGACTATGGTTCACTGCGGCAGGCGGCCAAGGATGACGGTCTGCTGCAATGACCGCGGCGCTCGACACCATGATCTATGCTCTCGATAATGTGAGCAAATCCTTCCCATCGGTCATGGCGCTCGATCGGGTCACTTTCGACGTGCGCCAGGGCGAACAGTTGGCTGTCCTGGGTCCTTCCGGATCGGGCAAAAGCACGCTGTTTCGCCTGCTGAATGCGACGCTGCGGCCTTCCTCCGGATCGCTGAGCTTTGACGGCAGCGATACTGCGGCCCTGGGTGCAAACAAGCTGCGCGCGATGCGGAGGCGCACGGCTACCATCTACCAGCAGCACAATCTCGTGCCTTCGCTGACGGCGCTTGAGAATACGCTGGCCGGTGCACTCGGGCGCTGGACACTCCTGCACACTCTTCGTAATCGCGTTGCGCCCGCGGCCGAGGATGCAGACCGCGCTCTGCATGCTCTCGAGCTGGTCTCATTGGCTGACAAACGCAACACGCCCGCGCGGGAGCTTTCCGGGGGCCAGCAGCAGAGGGTTGCAATCGCACGCGCCCTGATGCAGTCGCCCGATGTAATCCTGGCTGATGAGCCCATCGCCTCGCTCGACCCGGAGCTGAGCCGCAACATCCTTCAGCTTCTGGTCCGAGTCGCAAACGAAGGCAATCGAACTCTCGTCGTTGCCCTGCACTCGGTTGAGATTGCCAAAGAGTGCCTGCCACGACTGGTCGCATTGCAGGCGGGAAGAGTATTTTTCGATGCAGCGCCGCCCAAAGTTGAGGAGGAGCAGTGGCGCTGTCTGTACGCGCTCTCACCGATGGGTCGCGGTTCTCCTGCGGATGAAACTCGGCAACGTAGAATTCACTGTTCTTGAGGCGGGATCTTCGTGCCTGAGCCACACAACCGCCTCAACTTTCCTCTGATTCGCATTCCAAGGCACAAATCTATGGCTTCAGGCACGGCGCCCATCGCAGAGATTCGACCGCGGGGGTTCTCCCCTCGTTCGTGGTGGGTTGGAGGCGGTTTTGCCCTGTCGGTTGCTGCAGCCTGGAAGTACGCCGAGGTTTCCCCTCAGCTGCTCTTCAACCGATCGACTTTGCATGATGTTGTACAGTTCATCACGCAGTCGATTCCGCCCGATCTTTCTCTCAGCTTTCTTGGCACAGCCGCCCGGGCAGCCTTTCTAACGGTTGCCACCGCGATTGCCAGCACCGTGATCTCGATCTTGCTCGGCATTCCCCTCAGTATGCTGGCTTGTTCGAGTCTCTGGCGAACCGGCGCGGTGGCAGCCTCGTCCGGCGACGGCTGGCGCTACCGGGTGCTTAACCTGATGAGCATCTCGGTCCGATCGGTCCTGGGCTTTCTCCGAGCTGTGCCGGACTTGATGTGGGCTCTGCTCCTTGTCGCCGCCCTAGGGCTCGGACCCCTTGCAGGAACGATAGCCTTGGCGATCTCCTACACCGGGGTGCTGGGCCGGGTCTACGCCGATGTCTTCGATGCCGTCGAGTCAAAACCTGTAGAAGCCCTGCTTTCAACCGGTGCAACCAGAACGCAGATTTTCGTCACTGCAATATGGCCACAGGCGCTGCCCAACATGATCGCGTACACCCTTTACTCGTTTGAGTGCTGCGTGCGCGCGGCCGCTGTCCTGGGCTTCGTAGGAGCCGGCGGAATCGGCTATGAGATTAACTTATCCATGCGCCTGTTCGACTACCCTCAGGTATCGACGCTGCTGCTCACCTTCATCCTAATCCTCTCGCTCACCGACCTAACGAGCCGGAGCTTGCGCCGTTTCCTCAGTGGGGAGTGGACGCCGCGCCGCCCCTCGTTCAAGGTGATGGCGTCCCTCGACGCGCAGGATCTGCCCCTCGCCGAAGGGAACCCCGAACACACCCGCTGGGGAGTTCCTGCCGTGCTGGCGGTCTGTGGCTGCGCTATCCTCATCAGCTTCTACGTCTCGGGCTTTCTCGGATTGGTGACGCAGGGCGCCTCGCAGATTCCTCAGGACCTGTTCCACTTTGGGCTACGCCTGGTTCCTCCCGACCTGTCTGCCGCCTTTTTGGGGACGCTTTGGCTGCCGATCCTGCAGACGCTCGCCATCTCCTTGCTCGGCACCCTCCTTGGCGTCCTCCTGGGAGGGCCGCTGGCGCTCCTCGCCACCTCGCGCCTCGTTCTGCCGCTGCCCGGTGAACCGGACCAGCGGCCGTGGATGTCTCTGGCCGTACGCTACACCACCTATTGGGGGAGCCGCGGGATTCTGAGCGTTCTGCGTTCGATTCCGGAGCTTGTCTGGGCCTTGATCTGTATCATCGCCATCGGAATCGGCCCATTCGCCGGAACGATCGCGCTCGGGCTGCATACCACCGGCGTTCTGGGCAAACTCTATGCCGACACCATGGAAGAGGTTCGCATGCAGCCCGTCGAAGCGCTGCGTGCCCTGGGCGCAAGTCCGCTGCAACTGCTGCTCTGGGCGATCTGGCCTCAGACAAAACAATTAATGGCCAGCTACACCGTCCTGCGCTGGGATATGAATCTGCGCGCAGCGACGATCCTCGGTCTGGTGGGCGGCGGCGGCCTCGGCCAGGTCATGTACAACGACGTTCAACTTGGCTTCTACACCCAGGTCGCCACCCTCATCCTGGTCATCTACGGTCTCGTCATGGCAACCGACTGGGCAGGAACTAGAATCTGGACAGCGATGCCGGAGTAGGATGTCCCGGCTGCTTCTCAACCGCTTCAATGAACGCAAAGAGGACCGACATTGCTCCAGATACAGCCCGCCACCGTCAGCGACCAGTCAGCAGAGCCATCAGTCCAGAGTTTCTCGCTCGGGCTCGGCCTGACCAATGAATGCAACCTGACCTGTCCGTTCTGCTATCGCGATCCCGATCGCGTGGATCGGCTCGACCTGGCTCAGATCGAAGCGGTCCTGCAATCGTTACCCGTGCGCTCGGTCAATCTGGGAACAGGGGAAAACGGGATGCATCCTGATTTTCGCGCGATGCTCGCCTTCCTCCGCCGGCAGCCGATCAAACTGACCATCACCTCAAACGGCCACAGCATCGCAGTCCTCGCCGATGAGGAGCTCACCGCCTTCCACGATGTCGAGTTCTCCCTCGACTACCCGAACGAGATGGAGCAGGACCGCCAGCGCGGTGCCGGCAACTGGGCGCTGATTGAGGCGCAGGCCGAACGCTGCGTGCGCCTCGGCGTCCCCGTCACCATCATCGCCGTCATGATGAAGTCGAATTACCTGCGCATGGCGGAGATCGCCCAGGTCGCCCGGCGCTTCAACGCGCCGCTCCGCATCAACGTCTACCAATCGGTCCGTTCGGATATTTATGCCCTCACTTACCAGGAATACTGGGATGGCTTTGCCGCCCTGTTCGCCGCAACCGATGTGATTGCCATCGGAGAACCCCTGGTACGCGCAATGGCGGGGCTGCCCCCGCGCAAAGGCGGGTGTGGCGTTGGTACGGTCCGCGTCACGCCGCGCGCCACCACCCAACCCTGCGTCTACTGGGGCGGACCCGGGGAACCGCTGACGCGATTATTGGCCATGGGCCCGTCGATCCTCGCTACGCCAGCCTTCGAGCAGGCACGTTCTTTGCCCCCGGCCTGTGTGCCCTGCGAGTTCCGCGAGTCGTGCCACGGCGGCTGCGCAGGCCGGCGCAAGCTGCACAATGCGCTCGACGAACCAGACCACTATTGCCCCATCGTCCGCGGCGAAACCAAACCACTAGCCATCCAGATGGCGCCAGCCCGCGAGTTGCCCAAGGGGGAAAGCGCCTGCACCACCATCGTCATGGCTCGCGACTAGAGCGGAGTCAGGCAGTTTCAGGCCACAGATTCACATAGTCCACCGTCCATCGGACGGCGCAGGTTGCTTCGCTTAAACCACCTTCAGCAAAGCTCCAATCTCGGCGCGTGTGCCAACCCGGCCGATGCGTGCTGCATAAGCTACCCCGGCGGTCAGCAGGGCTGCCTGCAAGACCTCGGCGTCGCTCTCCGGCAGGCTGAACAGCAGCCCACCTGCAGTTTGCGGGTCAAACAGCAGAGTCTTCAGATTGTCGGGAATCGCCGCGCTGAACTCCGTGCAGCTTTCGACAAACGCACGGTTCGCATTCAGGCCGCCAGGAATCGTCCCCAGATCGACAGCTTCTAGCGCCCCGGTCAGAAGAGGTACTGCGGCAGCGGTAATCTCGATACCGACCTTGGCGCCTAGGGCCATCTCGCGCAGATGCCCCAGCAGCCCGAAGCCGGTCACGTCGGTCGCCGCGTGAACCGGGAACCGCTGGGAGACCTCTCCCGCGACGCGATTCAGCGTGGTCATGCTGGTCGTCGCGTGCTTCACCCAGGCTTCTTCCGCCACGCCGCGCTTCAACGCAGTGGAGATCACGCCCGTGCCGATGGCCTTGGTGAAGATGAGGACATCTCCCGCCTGCGCGCCGGCATTTTTGAAGACTTTGGCGGGATGCACCGAACCCGTCACCGCGTAACCAAACTTGATTTCAGGGTCTTTGACCGAGTGGCCGCCCACCACACTGCATCCGGCTTCGATCATCTTCGACATGCCGCCCTGCAGAATCTTCTCCAGAATCACGAGGTCCGCGTTCTCGGGGAAGCAAACCATCGCAAGTGCGGTATGCGGCGTCCCACCCATCGCGTAGACATCGCTCAGCGCGTTCGTAGCCGCGACCTGGCCAAACGTGTACGGGTCATCCACCATCGGGGTGAAGAAGTCGACCGTCTGCACCAGCGCAATGTCCTCGGTAATCTTGTAGACACCGGCGTCGTCCGCTGTTTCAAAGCCAACCAAAACACGCTCGTCAACCTGTCTGGGCAGCTTGCTTAGGATCTGGTCCAGCACGGCGGGGCTGATCTTGCTGGCACAGCCACCAGCCTTCACCTGCTCGGTCAGGCGGACGGGAACGTTCAAATTCTGCTCAGCTACACTCATAGGGATACGGACTCCTGGCCACTAGTATAAGTGAACCGATCTGCCGCCAACATCGGCATCGCGCAAAGCCAACTGCCCAGGAGTGAAAGCAGGAGACAAGTCCTTTATGGGCCAGCCGCCGGTCAGCGCGATCGAACACTACCAGACCTTTCTCGCCAGCCATTACACCTGGATGTCGGGTCCATATGAAGATAAAGTCGCTGCGCATCGTGCAATTTTCAGTCGCTTCGGCTTTGCCCCCGCAGCCACCGGCGAGGCGGTCGATCTGGCGTCCGGCCCAGGCTGTCAGACCCTGGCGCTGGCGCAGCTTGGCTTCTCCGTGACCGCCGTCGATGCCAGCGCACCTCTGCTCGCGGAACTGCGGCAGCATGCAGCCGGCCTGGCCGTGCGCACCGTCGAGCAGGACCTGTGTGCACTCGCTCAATGCAGCGCCCTGCCGGATCAGGTCGACGTCGCCGTCTGCATGGGTGATATTCTGCCGCACTTGCCCACCCGCGATTGCGTGACCCGTCTCTTCGCTGAAGTCAACCGCAGGTTAGTCCCCGGAGGCAAGTTCATCCTCGGCTTCCGGGATCTCTCGCAGGAGCTATTCGGCGTCGACCGCTTCGTCCCGGTTCGCGCAGACAGCGAGCGGGTCATGACCTGCTTTCTTGAGTACGAACCGCAAACCGTCATCGTGCACGACTTGATCTACGTGCGCGCAGGCGAGACATGGAAGCTGCACAAAAGCGCCTATCGCAAGCTTCGTCTCAGCCTCGACTGGGTTGAAACGAAGCTGGAGCAAAACGGCTTCGAAATCCAGAAGCACGAGCACGCAGTCGGTGTTTGGACCGTCCTTGCGGGAAAGATGTAGCCGTGGTCCTCGATCTGCGAGTGCCGAAAATGAGCTGCGCTGCATACACTTGCGACGTGGACTGCCTAGCCCGCGGAGATTGTGGCGAGGCGAAGCGCGAAGACTGCGGTAAATAGCAAGCCGTGCACTCACAAGTCCGGCTAGAGACTCTAAGGTCCCTAGTTCAACTCTCGCCGCAAGTGTGAACGTAGGTAAGTACCGACCGACTCCTCTGTAATTTCAGCGAACCGCATCGCGTTCGGAGCTCGAAGGCCACGTCTGCGATGAAGCGTGATGGGAATATTTCCCAGTGGCGGAAGGCCCAGCTCGATGGGCTGGACGTCTGCCGGCAGGCCAAACTCGGCTCGTGTGGTCAGTCCCAATCCCGCACTGACGGCGGCCCACACGCCCGTCAGACTGGGGCTCGTCATTGCAACGCGCCAGGAGCGTCCGACACTTTCCAATGCCTCCAGCCCCGGTGTCTGACATCCGCACGGGGGGCTGAAAAGAGCAAGCGGTAACGGCTGCTTTGCATGATCCCTAAAACTGGGGCTTGCGATCCAGTGCAACGGCAGCTCGCTCAACAGTTGTGCCGTCTTTTTCTGTGCGCCGCCTAACGTTAAGACAAGGTCGAGGTCGCCGGAGTCGATCGCTTGCAGGAGTACCTGGCCGAGGTCTACGGTCACTTCCAGTTTTACGAGCGGATAGAGTACGTTAAACCGCGCGATGACCAAAGGCAAAACGTTGCCCGTAAAGTCTTGTCCGAATCCGATTCGAACGACGCCTGCAAGAGACGATCCGCGCAGAGTATCGATCATCTCATCATTGAGTTCCAGCACCCGTCGGGCATATCGGAGAGCAATCTCTCCCTGTTCGGTGAGAAGCGTCTTCCGGCCTTGCTTCCGAAAGAGCGGCACTCCTATCTCCTCTTGGAGTCGCTTCATCTGCAAACTGATTGCTGAGGGGGTTCGCAAAAGGCGCTCCGAAGCGCGGCCGAAACCTCCCAGGTCTTGGGTGGCCACTAACGTTCGAAGACTGTCCAGGCTGAGGTTGTTAAGAAGCATAGTTTAGAGATTCTCACCGATAGTGTTAGAACTTGTCGCTTTTAGTGATCCCCCGTCATCCGTATGCTCCATAGTAACGCACCTTCCGGGCGTGCTGTGACTTGGTCTTGGATAAGCGATGCCCCGCAAGCGCAAATCTTTTCAATTCCCCAACAGCGGCTTACTCGAGGGCTCGCCAGATCGGCGAAAGGTTGATTATGAAAACTATTCCTTCAAATACAACGATCGTTCTGGTGCATGCCGCATGGGCGGATGCATCCTCGTGGTCTGCCGTAATCGGCCCACTCCTCAAGGCGGGCGTCAAGGTGATCGCTGCCCAGATTCCGATGACTTCGCTGTCCGATGATGTTGCTGCTTTGAAAGTGGCTTTAGAAAGAGCTGACACGGGGCCAATCCTTCTTGTCTCACACTCTTACTCCGGCGGTGTGATCACCGCCCTCGAAAGTGACGATCGTGTTCGAGCTCTGGCCTATGTGGCAGCTATGCCGCCGGCCGAAGGTGAAACGGTGGGCGACCTTTTCTTTCGAGAGCCTCCACACGAAAAAGCTCCCCATCTGGAACCCGACGGTCACGGTCTCTTATGGATGTCAGAGGAAGGAATGAAGAATGCGGTCGGCCACCGAGCCACGGCGGAGCAAAACGCAATCAGGATAGCAGCGCAACGCCCGATAGCCATGAAGTGTCTTGGCGAAGCGATACAGACTCCAGCATGGAGGACGAAGCCTTCGTGGTATCTACTGGCTGAAGATGATCGTATGTTCAGCCCGAAAACACAACGTTTTGTAGCCGACCGCATGGGCGCACATGTCCGTTCGCACGATGTAGATCATGCTCCTCAGATCTCGTCGCCTGCGACGGTTGTAGAGTTCCTGCTGGAAGCGGCCGATGTGCTGCTAGCAGTAGATGATCTCGCTGCAAACAATCAGGTTGACAACAAGGAGAACCGCATGACTACGTACCAGCATGCCACCGTGCAGGGCCACAAGATCTTCTACCGCGAGGCCGGCTCGTCCACGAATCCGACGATCGTTCTGCTTCATGGTTTTCCGTCGTCGTCGCACATGTTCCGGGATCTGATCCCGCAGCTCGCCAGCCACTTCCACGTTATCGCGCCGGACTACCTCGGCTTCGGCTACAGCGATGCTCCCGCGACGACCGACTTTCAATATACCTTCGACAGCATCACCGCACAGATTGAAGAGCTGCTCTTCACAACACTGGGCCTGAAGAAATTCAGCATCTACGTGCAGGATTACGGCGCGCCCGTCGGTTTCCGCATTGCCTCGCGTCATCCGGAAGCGATCGAAGGCATCGTCGTGCAGAACGGCAATGCCTACATGGAAGGCATCAGCCCCGCCTTCGAACCACTGCAGGCTTTCTGGGCGAATCGTAACGAGGAGACAGAGAAGGCACCGCGCACGCTGTTGACCAAGGAGACGACGATCTTCCAGTACACGCATGGTGCAAAAAACGTGGCGGCAGTGAGCCCGGACAGCTACACCTTCGACCAGGCGCTGCTGGACCGACCCGGCAATGACGCCATTCAACTCGAACTCCTTTACAACTACACCTCGAACGTGGCGCTCTACGACGCGTGGCACGAATACTTCCGCATGCACCAGCCGAGCACGCTCATCGTGTGGGGGCAGAACGATCCCTTCTTCATCGTGCCGGGAGCGCAGGCGTTCCTGCGCGACCTGCCCAAAGCGGAACTGCACCTGATGGACGGTGGCCACTTTCTGCTGGAAGAGCACAGCGAGCTCGTCGCAGGCAAGATCATCAGCTTTCTAGGAAAAGGGAAGAAGACGGAGGCGGGCAAATGACCGCCTCTGCCCTGAACCCGACAGGGCGCACGTTGCCCGTCCCTCGCGCCATCCTCTATGCCACGCTGGTGGTCGGAGCGCTCGATGCAGCAGATGGCGTTGTCTTCCGCGGCCTGCAGGGCCAGAACCCGATCCAGGTACTGCAGTACATCGGGAGCAGTCTGCTTGGCACACGGTCCTTCTCGGGTGGGCTTGCAAGCGCGGGACTTGGCCTCGTCTTGCACTTCGCAATCGCGCTGGTAGTCGCAGCAATCTATATTCTCGCGAGCCGACGCGTCGCTGTGTTGCGCACGCAGTGGGTGCTCATCGGACTGCTGTACGGCGCTGCCGTGTGGGCGGTGATGAACCTGGTGCTGCTGCCGCTGACCGCGGTTGCTACCGGCCCGATCACGACTGCGGCGTTGGCCAATGGCGTCATCGGCCACGCTCTGTTCGTCGGCCTGCCCAGCGCGTTTTTCGCGAAGAAGGTTGTACCGGCGGTCTGATCGCCTGTCAGAAAAGCAACTAACCGTGGTGCCGGTTCGTGCCACATGGGCGTGAGGCTCCAGTTGGAACCGGGTAATGCCGCTGCTGCGTGCAAGCGTTTCAGAAGAACGCTTCTATAAGACCACCGTCGGTCCACATCTGGTGAGCCAGACACAGGTTTGCTCGGGCAATCCGGCGCACAATCGTTGACCAAATGCTCTCGGCAAAACGCCTCTCTGCCAGTTGTGGCCCCGAACGCTCGCCGGTGTCACATCTGTTCTTCGCATCGGCACCGCGTGCGTTAGCAAGTCTCGTCACTTTGGGTCCAGACCGAAAAGACACTCATCGCCGTCACCCGGATAGGTGATGCTTGAAACTACGACCTGACAATACGCTTGCACGCTTTCTCCGCAGTCTTCACGTCGAGCAGCGATCGCTGCGTGCCATCTTTTTGTCCGCAATCATTCTTTGCTGTTGCCGACAGATCTATGGTTTGAACCCTTCCACGCGAATTGACCAATACGGACATACTGTCTGGCACATCGGTACAAACGGTCTTGAGGGCGCCCCGCTTTCAATAGCGCAAACTAAGGACGGATATATTTGGGTTGGAACTGCCGATGGCTTGTTCCGGTTTGATGGCGTTCGCTTTACGCTTTGGACTCCGAAGAGCGGCGAAACACTCCGCGGCTCCTACATTGTGCGCCTCTTTGGATCCCGCGACGGGAGTCTATACATAGGGACCGACGTCGGCCTTGCAAGGATCACAAACGGCCACGTCTACAACTATACAGAGTCGCTTATATGGCCAGGTCCGTTTGCAGAGGACTCCCAAGGCGCAATTTGGATGGGAGATTTCGAAAATTCGGGAAACGATAACACGCTTTGCAAGGTCGGGAAAGAGAACCTGAGTTGTTTCGGCACCAAAGACGGTTTCGACTGCATAAATGGAACAGCCATAATGTCCGATAAAGCGGGATCAGTTTGGATCGGAAGTCAAGAAGGGATATGCCGGTGGCAACAGGGCAAGAAGCCGGAGAACTTCCCACTTCCATATTTATCTCGCCCTAACATGGGATATGACTGGGTCCATGCACTTGCTTCGACGGGGGACGGCACACTCTGGGCCGGCATCCCGATACAGGGCGAAGGATACGGCCTGCTTACCTTCTCGATGGGTAAGTGGCGGAGTTATGTGACGCAAGGAATAGATGGTACAAAGCTGCCCGTGAGATTTCTTCTCTCAGACCGCCGCCATTCTTTATGGATCGGCACAAGAGCCAAGGGACTTTATAGACTCAACGCAGGTAAGCTTGATCACTTCGACATAGCAGATGGGCTCAGCGGCGACACCGTCAGGAAAATGTTTGAGGACCGCGAAGGGGATCTCTGGGTCGTGACCGACAACGGACTGGATATGTTTAGAGATCTTCCTGTCATCACCTATACAACACGCGACGGAATGCCGGACAATGAGGCCCTTGCCATCGCGGCTCAGGACGATGGGACAGTATGGGTTGGCGCAAGAGGCGCGCTGGTGCGTATTACAAATGAGGGTTTCTCAACGATCACTCCGAAGACTGGCCTCCCCACATCTGAGGTTCATGAGCTATTTCGCGATTCCCACAACCAGTTGTGGGTGGGGGGAGGCCAGCAGCTCTACCTATACAAAAATGATCACTTTATCGGTGTTAGAGATCACAACAGAACGGAACTTGGCGAAGTCACCGCCATGACTGAGGACCGTAATCACCACTTATGGGTTTCGGTGCTGGACGATAGTACGGGCAGGGGATATATCCTTCGCATTGCGGCGTCACGCGTTGCAGCAAGGTACGGAATGTTCGTTCCGACAAATGGCCAGGTCCCGAATGCCCTGGCTCCGAACCCTTTAGGCGGACTTTGGGTGGGATCTCTTACGCATGGGCTGTTTTGGTTCCATAATGGCGCATTTGAGCGAATAGATGCCAATCTATTCACCGAACGGGTCAACAGGCTTTCACCCGATCCGGACGGAGGTATCTGGGTAATTATCAATGAAGAAGGAATTTACCGGTATAAAGGTGGCAAAACTCAGAAGCTCACGAGCAGCAGTGGCCTTCCGTGCGACACAGGATATAATGTCGTCGATGATCATGCTGGTAACCATTGGTTCTACATGGCCTGCGGGATCGTAAGAGTTCCCGATAGCGAGCTCGCACGATGGTGGAGAGACCCGGCGTACCACTTCACTCCCACGCTCTTTGGTCTTATTGACGGAGCTGAGCCAAGGGCGTCGGAGGAACCGCCCGTCGTGACTCCTGACGGACGAATTTGGTCGGTGAACAACTCTCCTTTGCAGGTTATTGATCCGAGACACCTGCCTTACAATCAGGTTGTCCCGCCATTATACGTAGAAGACATGGTCGTGGATCATAAAGGGTATAGTGCTAGCGGTACACTCCGTCTTCCAGTCTCGCCTCGGGAAGTGCAAATCGACTATACTGCCCTGAGCTATGTCGTTCCAGAGAAAGTGAAATTCCGTTACCGGCTTAGCGGCTACGAGTCAGAGTGGACCGATGCTGGAACTCGTCGACAGGCTTTCTACAATAACCTTAGACCGGGACGCTATACGTTTCATGCAATCGCATGTAACAACGACGGAGTGTGGAATCGGTTAGGAGCGAGCATCACGTTCACCATTCCTCCAGCTTGGTATCAAACGCTCTGGTTCAGGGTCTTTTGCAGCCTGCTGATAGCCTTGATCGCCTATGCCGTTTACCAATCACGTCTGAGACGGTATTCCGCCCTGTTGAAGGCGAGATTCGACGAGCGAATTGAAGAACGTACGCGACTAGCCCGTGATCTCCACGACACATTGCTTCAAACCCTTCAAGGCAGCAAGTTGGTGGCGGACAACGCCCTTGAAGACTCAGCAGACCCCGTGCGTATGCGCAAGGCGCTCGACCTTGTCTCACAGTGGCTAGAGCGAGCTACCCTCGAGGGTCGAGCCGCTCTCAACTCTCTTCGAAGCTCCACCACCAAAACGAATGATCTGGCGGCAGCGTTATGTGATGCTGCCGATAGTTGCTATGTTGGGAGCAACGTAACGATTGCGTTCGTTCTGAACGGAACCAGCAGAGACATGCACCCGATCGTGCGGGAAGAGATCTACCGAATCGGATGTGAGGCTATCAATAATGCCTGCGTCCACTCGGGAGCGAGCGTTGTGACAATCGAACTCACCTATACTCATGATCTGCTCCTAATTGTCCGAGATAATGGAAGGGGCATTGACGAAGCAATTTTACAATTCGGCAAAAACGGGCACTTCGGAATGAGAGGAATGCGTGAGAGAGCGGACCGGATCGGTGGAAAACTCTCATTGAAGACAAACCCCAATAGTGGGACTGAGGTGACTCTCCTGGTTGCTGGTTCGGTAGCGTTCAAGATCTTCAATGCATTGAAGCAATCTAAGAGGTCGGGACCCTTCTCTGAAGATGATGGTTCGGCAGGAAGCGAATGACTGAGACTGCAGTGAATCTGGTTATCCTCCCCCCGCGATCCGCTATAGTTAGTCATCTGCCGACTTGATCAGCGGAAAGTAGGTCGTACTCGCCACGCCCTTAACGTACGAGCTGAGACATACGCCATACACCAGTGTCATCCCCCGTTGCATTGTGATTCGAGCCGTCGCAGTAAATTGTTGCGTCCATCTGTTGGACGCCCCTGACAGTGCCACGACTGGGTAGGTTTAGGCTTTAGCAAAGTTAAGATCATCTGTTGGCTTCAATGGATAACCAGCATCTCGCCAAGCCTCCCAACCACCATGCAGGAGCCTCACTCTTTGGGCGCCCAACCGACGCAGGCGCATCGCCCAGAACGTACTAGTCGCTTGCCTCCGACAACTGCAATACAAAATCACTTCTCTATCCTTTGGCAGAACGCCTAAGGATCGTCTCAAAGCGTCTGGAGTAAGCCGAAGAGCATTTGGCAATCGGAAAGGATTGTGTTGGAAATGCTTTGCCTGCCGAAGATCGATGATGAACGGAGGTGTTGCTTGTTGTTCTGCCGCGCTGGTAATCAGATCGTGCAATTGGTCTGGCTCAAGTCGGAGGCCGCGAACAACCGCTGCAACATTTAGGTACTTAAAGACATGCCAGAGGCTCGAGACTACGAAGACACAGACAAGGCCAACCATAAATGGCCTCCATTCTAAACATAGATACAGCTGCGTTTCGCTGCACGCTCGCGCAATAACGCGGCCGCCAAGAATCCAGGTGCCTGCCCATATTGCTGAGCAGACGGCATCAGAGATTAGGAAAGCAGGAAGAGTCATACCGCTGCATGCTGCCATAGGAGGTACCAAGGTGCCAAGCGCCGGGACGAACTTCGAGACGAACAACGCCATACGCCCATGCCTGTTGATGTTCTCGTGAGCTGAAAGCAATTTACTTGGGAAGAGAAGAGCCACCTTGCATATGAGTTCAAGAACTGTGCGTCCATAACGGCGCCCAAGCATGAACCATGCTGTATCAGAGATTAAACAGGCCGCGATGGCACTGGTTAGTACCGAGGGCAGGTTTAGGCCTCCCTGCGCGCTCGAGCTTCCAGCAGCGAGAAGGACAGGTACGCTAGGAATTGGTAGCCCAATTTGTTCGATCAGAACCCAGAAAAATAGGATTGCGTACGCGTGAAGTCCGAAGTAGCTCAACCATACGGCTATCTCCATGCGGCCTCCTGCCAAGACGGATAGTTGGTGAACATGAGAGTGCTCTGCGAAATCCGTGGTTCATAAGAGCTCTATGAGTAAGCATCCGCTCACAATCACCCAAGCGCTCCACCGGATCAAACGGTGTGCCACCTGTTGTTTTCTGTAGCGACGCCATGCAAAAGCCGTTTCCGCTTGCGACAGAAAGACCTGGTGCAAAGACGCTCAACTTGCGACTGAAGATAAGTTCCTCTCAGATGCTGGCTCCACTCGCCGCGACCCGGCCATGCGAAACCATGATTGACGACGCGAGGCAAAGCCACCGAACGATGCCTATGGCCTGCTCTCGCCTGCACGATGTGCGCAGGTTTCCGGTGTCTTCGAAGACGAGTCGCACGGGATGCCATGGCCTTATTGCGTGGCTTGCTTTTGTTCGCGGTAATCGACTTCGGTTCACGGTGCTGCTTCAAGACCTGGCCTAATGCCGTGGCGACCTGCTGAAGTCAATAGGAGAGCAGCTAGACGTTCCTGTGATGCAATAACGACCCATAAGCCGCAGAATGAATCATGACGGTAAGCGCCGGAGTTGCGAGGTCTTGATGATTCCTAACCACCACCCCAGTTCGTTCCATCTCAGATACGCTGGAGAAAAGTATGCACTCCAGAAACATGGCATCACCTCAGCGAGGCCGATCGATGTTATTTGACTGTGTGGTCGTTATTCTACTTGCAAAATTCAGTATTTACTTATTCGGGCGGCTCAAGCTCTGGCTGCTCCCGTCCTTAGGGCTACGCCAGATCTGGCAACAGCTTTCCGTCGGGCGGCATCGCATTACCGCCTCGGTGCGGCGCTTGAGGACAAGCAAGTTCCGCTGGAAGAAATTGCGACACGCAACGGGTTTTAACGCATTTGCAACTGTATCGTCCGCGTCCCAAACGAAGACCGGCATGTGATGTTGATTCGTTCTTTTCAACGTGAGCGGGTTCAATACATCTATCGGATCGTGGGTAGAGTCGTTTTCCCGAGGCAAACTAAGGTTGACTGTGGTGGTCGGCGAGCGAGTAGCTGATCGGGTGACCCTAGCTGATCCATCCAGTGGCACCCGTCGATCATCCGCGACCGGTGGCCCTGGGCTTTGGAACATGGATCGCCGGCCTTCTGATGGCGGTCGACATGCTGGTCGCCTGCTGGACCACGGATCGGGAAGAACTGTCCTATATCTATACGGTGCCGAGGATGCGGGCCGATTGAGCATTAAAGTAAGGTTCTGCAATGAAATCCGCAAGGTACCGGTGATCAATTTGTCTTTGAACGACCCAGAAGCATGTGAGCTCCGGGGAGCAGCGCGACCGACTAGTTTCCCAGAAGGCAACGCGGCTGGACGGAACCCTATCAATGGATGTTGAAGTCCACTCAAGCCCGATCGAAAGCGCCACCGCACGCGTATTCCAGACACTCCCACAGAGTAGCGCTGATTCATGTCTGTATTTACCTCTACGAATGATTGAAGGACAACAATACACCGAGCAAGTTGTAGCTTCCTAAAGAAAACTACAGGCAGCTCGCCGGAGAAATCCATGGCGTCTGCAATCAACCCGCGATGCAAAATAGGGAGCAGTAAGAAAACACCACGACCATGTGCAGTGTGATTGGTCGGTGCATATCGGAGCGGGTAAAGGGAGTGATTGTGAACGAGAGCCTTAAAGGACAAGTTGCAATTGTCACTGGTGCAGGATCAGGGATCGGGGCTGCGATTGCCATTGCTTTCGCTGAAGCCGGCGCAACTGTGGTCATAAATCACCCTCACACCCCCCAACCTGCTGAAAACATCGTCATGGAAATTCAGAGCAAGAGCGGAAGGGCCATCTCTCTCGCCGCCGATGTGAGTAACGAACAAGAGGTCGGCTCGATGTTTGACGAGGTGATCGCGAGATACGGTACGCTCGATATCTTGGTGGCAAACGCCGGCCTCCAGCGCGATTCTGCGTTCACAAAGATGAGCCTTGCAGACTGGCAGCTGGTGCTTAATATAAATCTGACGGGACAGTTCCTTTGCGCGCGGGAAGCGGCCCGCGAGTTCCTCCGCCGCGGTGTCGATCCCACACGCTCCATCGCTGCCGGAAAAATCATCTGCATGAGCTCGGTGCATCAGGTGATTCCGTGGGGAGGACATTGCAACTATGCCACGTCGAAGGGCGGAGTGATGCTATTCATGAAGAGCATCGCGCAAGAACTGGCTCCCCACCGCATTCGCGTCAACGCGATAGGTCCCGGAGCGATCAAAACGGCAATCAACCGCGCTGCGTGGGAAACTCCCGAAGCAGAAGCGTCCCTTCGTACGCTAATTCCCTACGATCGCATCGGTGTGCCGGAAGACATCGCCAAGGCTGCGGTTTGGCTCGCTTCCGACGATTCCGACTATGTGACGGGGACCACGCTGTTCGTGGATGGAGGTATGACCCTGTATCCAGGATTCTCTACGAACGGGTGATTACGGCGGCGCAATCAGCTAGCTTCTGAACGTATGACAACCTTCTGAAGGACTGGATCGATGACGAAGCAGCAGGCTCATATCGCGAACTATCCGGTTTGCACTCTAACCGCTTCGGCTAGCCCTTTGGAGGCTGTCGCATTGCATTGGCGGGAGTATGTGATGGAAGCTGCGGAACTGGGTATATTCATGCTGGCTGCTTCGAGCTTCGGCACCCTACTGTTCTATGTAAAATCGCCGGTTCTGGAATTTCTGCCCGATCCCATGCTGAGGCTCATTCTTATGGGGCTTGCCATGGGAGGGACGGCAATTGCCATCATCCGGTCTCCCATGGGACGGCGGTCCGGCGCTCACTTCAATCCCGCAGTGTCAATCACCTTCTTCTGTCTCGGGCGAATGCATCGACTAGACGCTCTCTTCTACGTCATCTCCCAATTCGTGGGCGGAGCCTGCGGGATGTTGGTAGCACGTCTGGTAATTGGCGCCCGATTGGGTGCGCCTTCTGTGCGCTATGTCGTCACCGTCCCAGGGCGTCACGGTGTATTTGCCGCATTCGTGGCGGAATACTTCATGGGCTTTCTCATGATGATGGTGGTGCTTGTCAGCGCAAATAGTCCCCGATTTGCTCGCTTCACCTGGCTGCTCGTAGGCACGCTCGTGATGATGTACGTGATTGGCTTCTCCGGTATCTCCGGATTTAGCGTCAATCCTGCCCGAACCGTTTCCTCCGCGTTATTCGCTGGTGTCTGGACGGCATTGTGGATCTACTTTTCGGCACCCCTGCTTGGGATGCTAAGCGCAGCCGCACTCTACATTCTCCGTTCAGGTTCTGACGCCGTGCTTTGTGCCAAGGTGTACCACGATCAAAAGAGCCCTTGTCCATTTTATTGCCGCTTCCGGGCGACCATCCCGCCGAGTTTCTGTGCCTCGCGCACATGACCGAGGCACCTAATTCAACCGCCTTTGCGAAAGGAAGAATATGCCTCAAGTAGCACATTATGACGTTGTCATCGTTGGAACCGGAGCGGGCGGAGCTACGCTAGCCCAGCGACTCGCGCCTTCTGGACTCAAGATACTGATCTTGGAACGTGGTGATTATGTGCCTCGGGAAAAGAGCAATTGGAGTTCCTTGGAGGTCAATCTTAAGGGGCATTACCTCACGAAAGAAAAATGGCGGACCAAGGATGGTGAGATCCTCGAGCCGCATACAAACTACAACGTGGGCGGAAACACCAAGTTCTTTGGTGCAGCGTTATTTCGTCTGCGCAACGCGGACTTCGGTGAGATTCGTCATGAGGGGGGCATCTCGCCGGCATGGCCTCTTTCTTATCGCGACCTCGCGCCTTATTACACGGAGGCGGAAGAACTGTTTCAGGTTCATGGAGAACGGGGAGAAGATCCAACCGAACCGCCCGCGGACGGGCCATATCCATATCCCGCCATCTCTCATGAAGAGCGTCTTGAGCATCTGAGCGCAGATTTCAAGGCATCAGGTTTACACCCTTTTCATACGCCTCTGGGGGTGCGGTTAGACGAGCAACATCGGAGAACCAGCCCCTGCATTCGCTGCAACACCTGCGATGGCTATCCCTGTTTAGTTCACGCGAAATCGGATGCAGAGGTGCTTTGCATCGAACCGACGCTTCGCCTATATGACAACGTGACCTTGCTCACACACGCCAAGGTCACCAAATTGAAAACAGGAAGCGGAGGCAAAAAAGTTTCCGGGGTTCTTTTTGAGCAAGACGGAGAGGCGTCGGAGGTGTCCGGCGACATCGTGGTGCTGTCCTGTGGCGCGATCAACTCTGCGGCCTTGTTGCTGCGGTCGGCAAACAGCGATCACCCAAATGGCGTTGCGAACAGCTCCGATGTAGTTGGGCGCCACTACATGGGACATACGAACTCCGTCGTCATGGCCCTGTCTCTTTGCCCCAATCCCACTGTCTTTCAGAAGACGCTTTCGGTAAATGATTTTTACGGTCCTTCGGATGAGTGGGAGTTCCCCATGGGCCACATCTCCTTCGTCGGCAAACTGGACGTGGACACTTTGCGGGCCGGCGCTCCAGCGATTGCCCCGGGGTGGAGCTTGGAGTTGATGGCTCAGCACTCGCTGGACTTTTGGCTAACCTCCGAGGATCTCCCACTTCCCGAAAACAGAGTTACAATCAATAGTGCAGATGAAATCGTATTGAGCTATAGGCCGAATAACCTCAATGCCCATCATCGGTTAAAACAGCAACTTTCGAAGATTATGAAGAACACGCCGTGCGAGTCGCACGGCAACGGTTGTCATCAAGGATTGTTTGATCGGAACCTGTTTCTAGGTCAGCAAATTCCACTTGCAGGAGTTGCGCATCAAAATGGGACGGTTCGCTTTGGGCACGACCCACGTACAAGCGCGCTAGACCTCAATTGCAAGGCTCACGATCTCGATAACCTTTACGTAGTGGATGGCAGCTTCTTCCCATCCAGTGGCGCCGTAAACCCGGCACTGACGATCATCGCTAATTCGCTTAGGGTCGGAGACCATCTTCTGGAACGCCTGCGCGCCGGAGCGGCAGCCTCACAAGGGATCGCCTCATGATGCGTGCGAGAAGAGGACTCCTCCATTCTCTTATCGTGATTGTTTTGATGCTCCTGGCGGTGCATCCGGCGCGCGCATCACTGAATGCACTGCAAGTTGGTTGTCCAAACATTTCCGTTGCGTCACTGAAGCGCTCGGTTTCGTTCTTCACGACAGTCCTGGATTTCAAGCTTAAGGGCGAAGACGATAGCTCGGCTATCTCTCGGCTCGTACCCTCCATGCCCAGCGAAACCCGATCTCTTAGTGCACATCTGATGCTTGGGGAAGAATGCATCGATCTTACCGAATATTCATTCCCCAGAGGAGCGGTATTTCCCGAAGATTCACATGGGAATGACCGCTGGTTCCAGCACATAGCTATCGTGGTCTCCGACATAGATCAAGCTTATGCACGCCTGCGCGCGGCGAAGGTTCGGTTCGTCTCCAACGTACCCCAGAGATTGCCTGCATGGAACAAAGAAGCAGCCGATATCTCGGCTCTTTACTTTCGCGATCCAGACGGCCACTATCTTGAGTTGATCCATTTCCCTCCGGGTAAAGGGCAGCCAAAATGGCAGATGCCATCGGGAGATCTATTTCTTGGCATCGACCACACGGCAATCGTAGTGACAGACATGGCTCGAAGTCTCGCGTTTTACAGAGACAAGCTGCATTTCCGCGTGGTTGGCGGAAGCGACAACTATGGTACCGAACAGGAGCATCTTAGCGGGGTCTTCGACGCGCACGTCCTGATCACCAGCCTTCGTGCGGACGCAGGCATCGGCATCGAGCTGCTCGACTATCTGACTCCAACCTCCGGACGCCCCATCCCGGCGAACTTTCGACCGGACGATATTTCCTGCTGGCAAGTGCCGATCGACGTGAAGGTTCTCAACTCTGAAAGGGAAGAGAAAGATCTACGTTGGATCACGCTGCCCCTTACACATCCTGGTGATGGCGAGGGAGCATGGATCACAGACCCGGACGGACATTTGCTGGAGCTCGTAAAACGATGACTACGAAAAATACAACACAGGCTAATTCTACCGAGGAACAGCGGCGTCTAGAGCAATCGAGACTTCGGGAGAAACATTGGAAGCGCTGGGGACCATACCTCAGCGAACGCGCGTGGGGAACGGTGCGCGAAGACTATAGCCCCCACGGAACCGCATGGGACTCCTTTCCTCACGATCACGCCCGCTCGCGCGCATACCGTTGGAACGAGGATGGAATTGGTGGTATCTGCGATAACCACCAGAATCTCTGCTTCGCACTAGCGCTCTGGAATGGGAAAGACCCCATTCTCAAAGAACGTATGTTTGGCCTGACAGGTGGCGAAGGCAACCACGGTGAAGATGTCAAAGAGTACTACTTCTACATGGATTCGACGCCAACGCATTCGTACATGAAGTTCTTATATAAGTACCCCCAAAGCGCCTATCCCTATCAGCAGCTCGTGGAGGAGAATGCCAGGCGCGGCCGTGAACAGCCAGAATTTGAGCTACTGGATACAAGCGTTTTCGACGAAGACCGATACTTCGACGTCCAGGTCGAGTATGCCAAGGCGGATCTCGATGATATTGCGATTCGGATCACAATACGCAATCATGGTTCAGAGCCTGCTTCACTACATCTTTTGCCGACCCTTTGGTTCAGAAACACTTGGTCGTGGTCCGGTGACGAGCCAATCCCTGAGATTAGCCTTCTTCACAACTCACCAGAACGAACGACCTTCGTCGCTGAAAAGCAGGGTTTCGACACTTACTACCTGCATTGCGCCGGGAAGATCGACTCACTGTTCACTGAGAATGAAACCAATTTCGCCCGGGTCTACGGCTCTTCTAACCGTTCCTTCGCGAAAGACGGCATCAATGATCGGGTCGTGAACGGGACAGTGGAGAGTGTTAATCCGCAACAACGGGGAAGTAAAGCGTCAGCATGGTACAAAGTCGACCTCGATGCCGGATCATCAGCCGAATTGAGATTACGGCTGAACCGCACGGAAGGGGCTGCCGATTCCTTCATCGGGTACGATGCGTTGTTCCAGAAGCGGACTGAGGAAGCCGACAGCTACTTCGACACGATCATCCCAGAGACTCTTTGCAAGGATGAGCGCAACGTAATGCGCCAGTCCCTGGCCGGACTTCTTTGGTCGAAGCAGTTTTATCATTACGTCATAAAGGATTGGCTTGAAGGAGATGCCGGGCAACCCGGGCCACCCTCAGAAAGGCTAACCGGCCGCAACGCAAAATGGACTCACCTCTATAACGCCGATGTTCTATCAATGCCGGACAAATGGGAATATCCCTGGTTCGCAGCATGGGACATGGCGTTTCATTGCATTGCGCTCTCGATTGTGGATCCGGATTTCGCGAAAGACCAGCTTTCTCTGATGCTCCGAGAATGGTACATGCACCCGAACGGCCAGCTTCCCGCTTACGAATGGGCCTTTGGAGATGTCAATCCGCCGGTGCATGCCTGGGCGGCATGGAGGGTCTATCGGATCGAGCAGAGTCGTAGCGGAACCGGAGATATTAAGTTTTTGGAATCTGTGTTTCACAAATTGCTAATGAACTTCACCTGGTGGGTCAACCAGAAGGATTCCGATGGTCTAAACGTCTTTGAGGGTGGATTTCTGGGACTAGACAACATCGGTATCTTCGATCGTAGCGCTCCATTACCAACGACCGGCACAATTGAACAATCGGACGGAACTAGTTGGATGGGAATGTACACGCTCAATATGCTAACCATTGCTAGTGAACTGGCGAGGGTAGATCCTGCCTATGAAGACATCGCGAGTAAATTTTGGGAGCATTTTCTCTACATTGCTCACGCCATGACTCATATCTGCCCGGACGGTAAGGGGCTTTGGGACAGTGAAGACGAGTTCTTCTATGACGTCTTATACGATCCCAACGGCTCTTGGGAGCGGATGAAGGTGCGCTCTCTTGTTGGCTTGACCCCTATGTTCGCAGTCGAGACGTTGGAATCAGACGATCTTCAACGGATGCCCAATTTTAAGCGCCGACTCGATTGGTTCATTAAGAAGCGTCCCGATTTGACGTCGAATATCGCTCGGATGCATGGGGGCCAAAATGATCGTCTTCTGTTGTCCATTGTTGACGAAGAGCAGCTGCGAGGCATGCTCAGACGGCTGCTCGATGAAAACGAGTTTCTGTCCCCATACGGCGTTCGTGCCTTATCGCGGTCTCACAAGGGTTCGCCCTATATCAAGCTTGTAGGCGAGACCACATATCGTGTGGACTATGAGTCGGCGGAGTCAACCACCGGTCTCTTCGGCGGAAACTCGAATTGGAGAGGACCCATTTGGTTCCCGATGAACTACCTCATCATCGAATCGTTGCAAAAATATCACTTCTACTACGGAGACAGCTTCAAGGTCGAATGCCCCACTGGATCTGGAAAGATGCTGACACTCGCTGAGGTTGCAACCGAGCTGTCGCAGCGACTGATCAGGATTTTCTTACAGGATTCAGATGGCCACCGCCCCGTTTACCAGAGAATGGCAAAGTTTCAAGAAGATCGGGTTTGGAATGACAAAATCCTCTTTTTCGAGTACTTCCATGGAGAGACCGGTGCGGGGGTGGGTGCTAGTCATCAGACGGGATGGACTGGTCTGGTAGCAAAGCTTTTGCAGCAGAAGGGGAGCGCGAGATGATTTATATTTCGATGCCCGCCATGCCAATGGAATGCCCCAGCTCCTTTGTACAAGTTGAGAGGTGTTAAGACTGGAGTAGAAACAGCTTTCAATGGCACGAGGCAAGAGTCATAGAGTGGATCCGGTTATGAGTCTGCCGCGACAAGTTCAAGTTGGTTAGCGCACGACGAGATTCCGGGGGCGCTGAATGAATTGGACTCGAAACAGGCCTTACTCTCGGCAGCGCCAGGAGTAAGGTGAGCTGAGCTGAGATCAGACTCGCGATTGCCGGCCGACACCGCGCGACTATGAAGACCGATCCACCAATGGAAAGACAAAGACGCTCCCCGCCTCCTCACCCCGCTCGACGACAGTTAAGACTCGAAAGAACTCGCCGCGCTACACTTACAGGCCAACGGATGTAGAAGATCGGGCACTAGTGAAACGGCGCGAGGGCAGTCGTAACCAGCTGGGCCGGCACGGATCGAAGTCAACGATGTCTTATCGTGAAAATGGACCACTCTCCTCCTCGGCGGTCTTTGGCGCAGGCGTGGGTAGGCCGGGTGCGCGGAATGAAACAAATTGCACGATGTCTTTCGAGAAGATGAGGTCAAGTGTCCAACCCAGTGCAACGTGGATGCGCTTTTCCCATCTTGGAAGCTTGCTGAGGTAGATGGTGCGCCACATCCACCAAGCTGGGAAGCCTGAGAATCGCAAACCAAAGATTTTCGCGACACCCGTCCGCCGGCCAATTGCAGCTAGCTGTCCTATGGTCTTAAATGTAAACGGCCGCTGAGGAGTACCACGCAAAGAAGCCGCAATATTGTAAGCAACAGTTTTGGCTTGGCGCAGCGCGTGTTGGGCGGTAGGCGGGTGGAAGCCCCCTGCGCCGTCGGGAACGAGAGCGCAATCTCCCAGTGACCAAACGCCGGGATGCGATTGAACTTCCATCATTTCACTGACTGGAACTCGCCCACCCGTTTTCGCGATTGGCAAGTTTGCGATCTGCGGCGACGTTGTGTTGCCGGCCGTCCAGACCACAAAGCTGCTGGCGATGAAGGTGCCGTCATCAAGGGTCACCCCTTCAGGACCAATGGATCCAAGCCGCTTTTTGGTATGTACTTCGATACCGCGTTCCTGGAGGATCTTCTCAGCATAGCGCCCAAGATCGGGTCCCAGTTCTGGCAGAAGCAGCTCGCCCGAGTGGACGAGCACTACCCGTAACATGCTGGAGTGAAGGTTTGGATAGGAACGCACCGCATCGTGCAGAAAGTCGAAGAGCCCGGCAACCGTCTCCACACCCGCAAAGCCGCCGCCGGCGACAATCATGGTGAGCAGGTGTTGACGCGATGACGCAGCACATTCGGTGTCAGCTTCCTCGAGATGGGCGATCATTCGATTGCGAAGGCCTATGGCATCTTCCAGAGACTTCATCGTGAGAGCATGTCGCTCAAGGTCGGCTCTGCCGTGAAAGTTTGGAACCGACCCAAGTGCAAGAACGAGGTGATCATAGGTCAAAACGTGGCTGTGCCGGTCGAAACCATGAACGATCGTGACGGTTTTGGATTCCACGTCTATGTGCTCAACGTCAGCCGCGATGAATTGCGTCCGCCTGATCATTTTGCGAATAGGGTTCACGATGGTTGTGATCTCCAGATCACTAGCTGCGATCTCGTGAAGCATGGGTGTAAAAAGGACAAAATTGTCGCGGCTCACCAGAACGATGTCCGCGTCGTCCTTTGCAAGTATCTTTTCCAAGGACGATGCAACTTGGACACCTGCGAAGCCACCACCTAATACTAAGATCTTTGGCTTTTTCATAATTTCGCTCCCCGTGCTCTTTTGTGTTGCGTTGGGATGAGTTGATCCATCATCGTCGCCGCCGCGGATGTGTGGCAGCTAGTTTCGCGAGGTTGAGAATCTCAGCTACGCTCCAAGCCTGAGCGATACAACCGCGCGGACAATGAGGGTAATCGCCATCAAAGATTTCAGAGATCTGTCCGATACCACCATCGCGGAGGTGTCCCGCGAACGTCTGTAGCCAAAGATCAACCTCCTCAAGAACAGCTTCTGGAGATTCGCTCAAAGCAAGTTTGGCGGAGAAAAACGCTCCCGCAGGCCATGGCCAGACGGTACCTTGATGGTAAGCGCTATCGCGGCTCCACACTCCACCTCGATATTCACCCTTGTAATGACGATCAACTGAAGACAGTGTTCGCAGGCCGTAGGGAGTTAGTAACTCCGATTCGACTGCTGCAATAACCTGTCGCGCCTGGTCGCCACTCACCAACGGGTATCGTAGGCTCGTGGCGAAGATCTGATTAGGCCGCAAGGAATCGTCTGCGCCTCCCTCTCCAACAACATCGAAAAGGCATGCGCGAGTGGGGTTCCAGAAGACGTCCAGGAAGTTCGACTTAAGCTTTACCGCCATACTGGTGTAGTTTTTGAGAGCAATGCTGTCCTCCAGCAAAGCTGCAAATTCTGCAAGGGTGCAGAGTGCGTTATACCAAAGCGCCTGAATTTCAACGGGGCGTCCATGACGCGGCGTGATAGCCGTATCACCAACCTTTGCATCCATCCATGTGAGTTGCGTGCTACTGTCCCCGGCCCATAGAAACCCATTATCGTCAGTATGGATCCCGTAGCGGGTTCCACTCACATGATTACGAATGATCTCTTGAAGCGGAGAGTAAAGCGACTCCCGGAGAAGCTCCGTTACCTCGGACCGCCATGAATCATCTTTACGGTAGTTCACGTATTGACGAATAGCCTCAAAGAACCAGAGGGTTGCATCTACAGTGTTGTATTCCGGTATGTCTCCAGCGTCTGGAAAGCGGTTTGGTAGCATGCCACGGTCCAGGTGACGAACGAACTGCAGAAAGATTTCTTTGGCAAGTGCCGGTTGGTCGGTGGCTAAAAGCAGACCTGGGAGCGCAATCATTGTGTCCCGGCCCCAATCGCCGAACCAGTGATAACCCGCAATGACAGTGCTGAATGGGGTCCGCGTCACAATGAACTGGTCGGCAGCTCTATAGAATGTTGGTACGAGGTCCGAACTGCCGTACTTAGTGCGGAGATTATAGAAAGAGCGGCCCTCGCGCCGAGCCTCGTCATGCCTGTAGTTCTTGAGTCGTGCCATTGGCTGCGAATCCGTGGACGCGATCATCGCGAAGCTAGTTTGGTATCGGAGATCGGTTCTCAGTACAAAGGGACTAAACAGATCTTCAACGTAGTCCAAGCCCCTCTCTCGCTCCTGTTCATAAGCAAAATTGCGGTACCAGCAACCATCTGCCTGGACGACTGCGTCATCATGAGCGAGATAGAGGGTGGGCAGACCGGGATAAGGTTGGACCGCTACCATGCCTTGACTCTCTTCGACAGTTCTGCAGATGGCTTCGTTCTCATGGCTTGTGCCGTGGTAATCGCGAAAGGCAATTAACGGGCGCACTTCAAAGTGCACGTCTGTTCTCCCCTCTATCCCGTCAAACGTGTATTCGATCACGCTGGTGTTCTGACCGTGGACCATCCAAATCGTCTTTGTGATCGTCCATTCGCCATTTCCATAGGTAAAAACCGGATTTGGGTCTAGGCGAAAATCCACGAGATGCAGATAGCCAGCAGGGTGAACGACGTCTCCGAGATAGAGGTTTGTCGAAAGGGAGTATCGCGCGTCGCCGACGAAGAGCGATTCCTCTAGTTGCGACAGAAGGACGATCCTACCGAGGGGTGGCTCTGCCGCTGCAATCAGGAGGCCGTGATATCGTCTAGTGTTCATACCAGCAATTGTGGAAGACGCGTACCCCCCAATTCCATTTGTGACGAGCCATTCGCGAGAGCGAAGAGCATTCAGATCTTTGCATTCATCCTTCTTGAACTGAATCATCGGCACCTCCGGACTTCGGTGATCGCAACACTTCTGGAGCGAAGCCGGATGAAACGAACCGCAGCGGCACGCATTAGGTCTTCGTAATTCGCCAAGAAGAACATTATGATCAATCTCATCGCTGCAGTGATCTCCGTAGAAACTTTCCATTCTGCCTGTCTTGATTCCTTTTGGGACAAGACTAATAAGAGTTTGCCCTCCAAAGGGACGAGGCCGCCCCGTTGAAGTCTGGAGTTGGCTGCCTATAGTTTTCTGCGCAAGCCGATTGATTCCGACGCCCGAATCTCAAAGAGCGAGGAAAAGCGCAACGTCGTACAAGCCTGCTACCGCCGTTCCAGAGCCATTTTCATGTGCCCGAAAGCAAAAGATGACCTTCGCGAGAACCGTAGACATCCGGGTTTGCAACCACTGAGCCGTGATCGTCGTACCAGAGACGTAGGCGAGCTGAAGGGGTGTCGGCCACGCGAATCCTCTGTAGATGGCGAGCTTCCCTGAAAGAGGATCTCGTCTTGAGCAAAATAGCGTCGAAGCGTAAGCGTCACGGGAGTCTTTCAATTACCCACATCTTTGACTTTTGCAAAGTAATAGCAAGAGAGGTACGGCCTCAGGGTAGAGACTATGCAGAGGGGCGAAGAGTTGCTGATCTGTCAATATGGGGAAACAACTCGGCAAGAAGGCAATTGGGCAGGGCCAGTCAGAGCGTGCTCAGGAGAGATGGATCGAGCAGGAGCTTGCCGGGTGCGAGTTCGAGGACGAACGGCTCACGAAGCGGTTCGAGAAGCTATTTCGACAGTTATCGAGTGGCATTGGACAGAGCATTCCGTGGGCCTGCCAGGATTGGAGCAACACCAAGGCCGCTTATCGTTTCTTCGCCAATGAGCGGGTGAGCGAGTCGGCGATTCTGGGTGGTCATTTTCGTACGACGGAGAAGCGGTTGATGAGCGGAGTATGGCCTATCCTGATGCTTCACGACACGACCGAGTTGAGCTTTCATCGCAAAGATGTCGCCGCCGTCGGCATGACGACCCGGGTACCCCAAAGGAAATTAGACGGCAAGCCTCAACATTACGATGTGTGCGGGATACTGATGCACTCCAGTCTGGCTGTCACACTTGACGGTCTTCCACTCGGTCTGACGGCCATCAAGTTCTGGAGCCGGGACAAGTTTTATGGCTGCAACCAAATGAAAAAGCGGATCAATCCGACACGCATCCCCATTGAGGAGAAGGAAAGCTATCGCTGGCTGGAGAATGTACGGCAATCGACTGCTCTGCTCGAAGAGCCGCAGCGCTGCGTACACATCGGAGATCGGGAAAGCGATATTTACGAACTCTTCTGCACAGCCCAGGCAATCGGAACACATTTCCTGCTTCGGACCTGCGTGGATCGACTTGCGGGAGACGGTAAGCACACCGTTGCCACAGAGATGGCCGAGGTCCGAGTGCAAGGCCTGCATCGCATCCAGGTCCGGGATCGAAACGGCGATCCTTCAGAAGCCGTTCTTGAAATACGCTATCGCCGCATCCGCGTACTTCCGCCCATCAACAAAAGCAAGCAATACCCGGAGCTGCGGCTCACCGTCATCCATGCTCAGGAACGCAGCTCTCCGAAGGGGCGTGACAGGGTGGACTGGAAGTTGATTACAGACCTGCCGGTTACATCGCGCAAGGAAGCCATCGAAAAATTGCACTGGTATTCCTTGCGGTGGAAGATCGAAATGTTCCATAAGATTCTGAAGTCAGGCTGCAAGGCCGAAACCGCGAAGCTGCGCACAGCCAACCGTCTGACAAACCTGATCTCGGTGCTTGCAATCCTGAGCTGGCGCATCTTCTGGACGACCATGATGAACCGTGCCGCACCCAATGCTGCTCCTGAAGTGGCGTTCACCCCCTTGGAGATTAAACTGCTGGACCAACTCATGGCTGACAAGCAGGATGCTGACATGCGCAGTAGATCCCTCTCTACCTACCTTACAAAGCTTGCCAGACTAGGCGGCTATCTCGCCCGTTCCAGTGATCCGCCTCCAGGTAACATGCTCATCTGGAGAGGACTCTCCCGCCTCACCGATATCCATCTCGGCTTTCTTCTAGCCACTCACGATGTGGGTAATTGAAAGGGCGTTTTGGCCGTCTTGACTGTTTGTTGAAGATAGGTTGTGCCTGCTATTTGCCTTTGGGGCGCTGGTTGACTTCGTCGGTGAAGATGTCTTCGGTGAGGGCAAGTCCGATGGCATAGTCAAGACGGGTAAGCAGCTCTGTGAGCGTCTCGTTCTTGCGGCGGACGAGCATCGCGATGGAGGCATGTTCGTCTGCCGCGGTGGCTACGCAGCCGACGGGGTCAACGATGCCGAGGGTGATTTCGCCATCCTCGATAAAGCCGGCGAGATTAGGCAGGAGATCCGCGACCGGGTCGCTGACGCTGGCTGGTTCAGGACTCTGCTTCAGGCTGCGGGGTGATTTACGAGTTCGAGACTTCGGGCGAAGTTCCAAGGCAAGAGCTCCTCGATGCGGCGGATGGGATGTTCGGCGATGTGCGTTAGCAGATGGCGCAGGTAGGCTTCGGGATCGAGTTCGTTGAGCTTGGCTGACTCGATCAGCGTGTAGAAGACAGCGGCGCGTTCACCTCCGCGGTCGGAACCGGCGAAGAGATAGTTACGGCGGCCAACGGCCACGCCGCGCAGCGACCGCTCGGCGGCCGAGTTATCGATCTCGATGCGGCCATCGTCCACGTAGCGCACCATCGCAGGCCAGAGTGTGAGGGCGTAGTGGATCGCGGCCGCCGTTTCGGACTTCCGCGAGAGCAGGGCGAGCGATGTCTGGAGCCAGAGGTGCATAGAGTCGAGCAGAGGCCGGGCTCGGGCCTGGCGTGCGCTTCGGCGTTGGTCCGGAGCTCGGCCCCGGATCTCCTTCTCGATCGCGTAGAGCCGTCCGATCCGCTCGATGGCTTCGGTGGCGATGGGCGACTGGTGCGCTTCCATCAGGTCATAGAACTTGCGCCGGATGTGGGCCATGCAGGGTGCCTGCTGGATCGCTCCGTCTTCATAGAGCTTGTTGAAGCCGGCGTAAGCATCGGCCTGGAGAACTCCGCGGAAGCCTGCAAGATGACGCTGAGGATGCTCTCCCTTGCGATCCGGCGAGTAGGTAAACCAGGCCGCCGGAGGTTCGAGCGAACCGGAGGGACGGTTGTCGCGCACATAGGTCCAGAGCCGTCCCGTCCTGGTCTTGCCGGTGCCGGGCGCGAGTACGGGAACCGGCGTGTCATCCCCGTGGAGCTTGCTGGCCGACATCACATGGCGACGCAAGGCTTCGACCAGCGGAGCAAGCAACGAGCTGCTCTCTCCGACCCATCTAGCCAGGGTGGAACGATCCAGTTCGACGCCTTCCCGGGCATAGATCGCCGACTGGCGATAGAGCGGCAGGTGATCGCAGAACTTGGCCGTGAGGACGTGAGCGAGCAGGCCGGGTCCGGCCATACCGCGATCGATGGGCCGTGAAGGTGCCGGCGCCTGCACGATACGGTCGCATCCTGTGCAACACATCCGAGGCCGGACATGGCGAATGACCTTGAAGCTGGCGGGCACGTACTCCAGCATCTCGGAGACATCTTCGCCAAGCTTCTTCAGCTTGCCCTTGCAGACCGAGCAGCTCTCTTCTTGAGGTCGGTGCTCATGCACTTCGCGCGGCAGATGTTCGGGTAGAACACGTCTCTTCCTGGGCGTCGACTTACGATCTGCGGTTGCAGTCTGTGTCGGTTGCGGTGCAAGTTCGGCCTGGTTGGCTTCGAGCTCTTCCAGCTTCAACTCAAGCTGTTCGATCTGCCGTTCCACCTTCTCCGAGCTCCGTCCGAACTGCATGCGTCGCAGCTTCGCGATCAGCAACTCCAGCCGTTCGATCTGGCTCCTGTGCGAGAGCAGCTCGGCGTGCTGCAAACAGATCATCGCCTTCAGCGCTGCGGGATCAAGAACCTCTAGATCCGGCAGCAGAAAAGGCATCTCTCGCATGCCTGTAGTATGTCATGTTCCGGGACCCAGCAAATGCACAAAGGTGCGTGAATGCTGGAGAATCGCACACATAAACTTAGACAGTCATCGCCGGTTGCCAGGTCCGATCCGGTCTTCGCCAATCGATACCTTCGAGCAACATCGAGAGCTGCGCACGGGTCAGAGACACCTTACCAGTGTCGGCCTGTGGCCATACAAATCGTCCCCGCTCGAGCTTCTTCGAAAACAGACAAAGACCATCCCCGTCGAACCAAAGCAGCTTGATCAGATCGCCGCGCCGGCCACGAAACGCAAACACGTGACCGGAGAGCGGAGCCTGTTCCAGAGCGTCTGCACCAAGGCGCTGAGCCCGGTGAAGCCGCGCCGCATGTCGGTCACGCCCGCTGCAATCCAGATCTGTGTGTTGGCCGGAGGAGAAATCATGCCAGCAGACATCCCAAAACCGTACGAAGTGTTCCGGCATCCACCGCACCCAAAAGGCGCACCTTCCCCCGCGTCAACGTCAGCTCGATCGAAGCTTCAGAAGAACAGCTGCATGGACGCCGGTCTGCCTCGCCCTCTCGAACGAGTCCATGCTGCTCCTCGGCATCAACGGTGACCGGCAGCAAGCACACGCGAGTTGCTTCGATGTCAGGCGGAAGCAAAGGCTTGCACGCAAGCTGCCCTGCGTCGTACAGCTTGCGCCAGTAGAACACCTGGTTGGCGTTCACTCCATGAGCCTGAGCGACGGCCGCCACCGATACGCCGGCTCTGCGCGTCGCTTCCACGATCAGCCGCTTCTCCTCAGTCGACCTGAACTGACGTTCCCTGCGTCTTCGCACGACCGGTCCTTCGGCTTCCATCCATCCCCCTCAAAGCAACAACTCACACTGCTCCTTAAGAGAGAATGCCTAAGCGGAAGGGCACCGTCCAGACGGTACTCCCGTGACGCTTACGTAGTACGCCAGGTTGTGGACGTTCCTGAAGACGTCGAAAAAGCGGAGGAACGGACCTCAGGGACCCGAAAAATTCTTATCGAACCTTTTTGCACCTACGTTGTTCAACGTCAGCTCTTGCAAGTGCTTAAAACGATTTGACGTCCCGGCGGGACTCGAACCCGTTTTACCGCCGTGAAAGACCGGAGACGCTATTATTCAGCAGTGCATCAAAGCGAAGCTGTACACCAGCACTCAGAAGAGCACGCGGCTCCGCAGAGAACGACCACCGAACTGCGTTATAACCCAAAGGCTGTAAGGCACTACAGAGTATCTGCCAAACCCGTCAATCAATCTACTTGCAGCCGCACGAGTTGCGAACGATGAGTTCGACAGGCAAAACAATTTGCTGGGCGGTCTGCCGCTCAGAAGTTCTGAGCCGTGCGAACAACATGTCGGCGGCACGCTTGCCTAACTCGGCCGATGGCTGCCGTACCGCCGTTACCGAGCACGCGAACAGTGTCCAGAATTCCAGATCACCAAAGCCGATCAAGGCGTAGTCATTGGGTATGCTGACACCGACTTGTCTGCATGCAAGATAGAAGTTCATCGTCGAGATATTGTTGAGTGTAAAGACTGCCGTCGGACGATTAAGGTTCGCGGCCCATGTTCTCAGGAGAGCGGCTATCTTCTCCTGCGAGTCAACCGAAGTGTAAGTGTATTCGGAGATACCGGCTTCCTGTATCGCTTTGCGGTACCCCGCGATGCGGTCCTGAACGGTAACCGTCGCTTCGTCGTAGCCGACGCAGGCAATATGGGTATGACCATGCTCGATCAGGTGCCGTGTTGCGACATAGCCGCCACCAGAATTGTCGGCAAGTACAACATCAGAATCAAAGCCTGAGAGTCTTCTGTCAAACGTAACAATTGGAGTGCCGCGCGCTGCCAACTCAAGCAGCGGTGGCCACTCGCGCAGCGTAGGGGCAATTATCAATCCGGAGATGTTACGCTCCAGCATCAATCCGATTTCGTCCATTTCGGTGGTCTCCGCGCGGCCTCCGCTCCCGATGAGTGAAAGGTAACCGTGGGAAACTGCAACCTTTTGTGCCTCGTTGGCGCACAGTGCGAAGAAGATGTCGGAAAGGTCGGGAACAATAATCCCGATTGTTCTCGATTTTCCTCCCTTCAGCGACCGCGCTGTCTCGTTGGGTCGGAATCCTAATTTGGCGATCGCTTTCTGGACACGCAAGGCGGTGTCTTTCCCGACATAGCCGCTTTGATTGATGACTCGTGAAACAGTCATCGTGCCTACGCCGGCGAGTTGCGCGACATCCGCGATCGTTGCAGGCGCCCCTCGCTCTAGATTTTTCCTCAAGATGATGCCAGACCTTTCTGAACAGTGAGGGAGAAGGAATACACGATCATGCAACGTGCGATCACCTGTTGTAATGACTCCCTGGGGTGTGCTCCATCAGTGTATTTCGAAGAACTGGCCGTGGCGTGGCTCGGCTCTTGAATGTCTGACTAGTACGGGTGCACGCCGGAGACGTGTTGCAGACTTCAGGCCTCGAGAGGGGGTCGATACCATGCGAATAAGCGAGTTTGGAGGCGGGAGATCGTCGCCGCGTATTCAGGATCAACAGCAAGATTGTGTAGTTCTTCTGGATCAGCGGAGAGGTCGTAGAGCTCGGGCCGATCGTGTACCCAGAAGGTGTACTTCAGGTGATTTTCACGAATCATGTATTTCTCACCCGGGCGGCCAAGATCGAATTCGGCAAAAATCGGACGATCTCCTTTGCTGAACGAAGGGTGGGCAAGCAGGTCGGCGAAGCTACTCCCGTCCGAAGGGCCCGGCAGAGAGACGTTGCAGAGCTCCGCGATGGTCGTACCAAGCGAGATCAGGCTCACGGGGGCTTCGCAGACAGCTGCGTGAACAGCCGGGATACGGAACATCAGCGGAACACCGCAGCTTCCCTCGTAGAACTGAAACTTGTTCCAAAGACCGAGGTCGCCAAGCATCTCGCCGTGATCGGAGGTGTAGACGACGATGGTGTCGCGTTGGAGGTCGAGGCGCTGGAGGGCGGCGAGCACCTGTCCGATGCAATCATCGGTCTGAGCAAGATTGCCGTAGTACGCTGCGACTCGCTGGCGTGCGGCCTCGGCCCGCAGAAGCTCCGGCGTGAAATGGCTGGTGCGGATATCCTCCTGGATCAGCTTGGGCAGGTGAGCAAGATCAGCCTTGCCCCATGAGGGCGAAAGCTGTATGTCGGCGGCGTCATACATAGCCGCGAATCTTTCCGCAGGCATGAACGGGTCGTGCGGCTTGAGAAATGAGGTAGTCAGGAAAAACGGTTCGTCGCTCTTTCCATGGTTTTCGAGGAAGCGAATAGATTCGCGTGCGACGAAGCTCTCGAAGTGATCGGGCTCGGCCATTTTGGATGCTCCGCCAACTGCCACAGTGCCCAGTCTTCCGTCGGATTTGCGTTGAGCCTTCCATGGGTCTTCCTCCGCACTCCAGAGATAATGAATCTGCGGAAGACCGGCTCCCGAGTTCGGGAAGAAGGTTTCGTTGGCGTAGAGCCCTGCGCGGGAACCGAGAGTCTGGAACCAGTCATTGAACTCGAGTTGGTATTGAAAGCCGTGAAGTTGCGCATCGACCGAGTGCATTTTGCCCACCAGGGCGGTGAAGTACCCCGCGCGGGCGAAGTGCTCAACGAAAGTCTTGCAGCGAGGAGAGTAGGGCTGGTCGCGCCCCGTACGGTTGTAAAGCTTATGCGTGTACAGGCCGGTGAGCATGGAGGCTCGCGACGCAGCACAGATGGGGTTCGTGCAGTAAGCGTTGGTGAATCGGACGCTCTGCGCAGCAAGTGCGTCGAGGTTGGGCGTGTGTGCGACGCGGTCGCCGGCGACGCCCATGGCGGAGCGGCGGTGCTGGTCGGCCATCAGCAGCAGGACATTGGGTGCACGTCCGTTGTGCGTCGTGCCGGCGGCGGTCTGCTGGCTGGTAGCATCGGCCGCGCCGAGGAGACTTAGGGCACCGATGGTGTTTGCGGTGCCGGAGAGGAAACGTCGTCGATTCATTTGGGGAACATCCTTCGAGTATGGCTCAGCTAGTCGATAAAGGCGTCGGAGAATTGCTGCTCAATGGGCATCTCGACGAGCGGAAGTGCACCATATTTCTCCGCTTCTTTCAGCCAAAGATCTTGAAGCTCCTTGAGTTTGACAGGATTGTTTTTTGAGACATCGGTCGATTCGGAGGGATCCTGCCGAAGGTTGAAGAGCTGCCAGCGATCCTGCTCAAAAGGAGTGCCGTACTTGTGCATGGCGACGGCGCGCCAATCACCGTCGATGATGGCACGATTGGCGCGCATCTCGAAGAATTGCACCGAGCGCACGGCGGGATTGTCGGAGGATAGGATGTCGGGAAGGAAGTTGAAGCCCGCAACTGGGATCTGCGCAACACCGTCGAGGGTGGAAGCAAACGAAGTGCCGGCAATGCGCAGAAGAGTAGGCGCTATGTCGACGGCATCGACGAGCTGCGGGCGGAATGAACCTGGATCTCGTATCTTGCCGGGATCATCGATGATCATGGGCGTTCGCGTGCCGCCGAAATAAGGCCACAGTTTGTAGCGCCGGAATGGGGTTCCACCGGCGTAAGCCCAGGGTCGCGGGTAGTGGGGTTGCGTGGTTGGACTGCCAAGTTCGTCGAGACGAGCGGCCATCTGCTCCACGGTCATGTCTTCCTTGTAGGCGTGAAAGGAGCCCAGTTTGGTCTCGCTGGCTGCGCCGTTGTCGGAAAGGAGCAGCACCACGGTGTTTTTGTCCAGGCCGGTGGCATGCATGTAGGCAAGCACGCGGCCGATCTGCGCATCGCCGTGCTCGATATAGCCGGCGTAAACCTCCATGAACCGCGCATAGACCTTCTTTTGCGTGGGGGTGAGCGAGCTCCATGCCGGGTCGCCGGCTTCTCTTGCGGGAAGTTTAGTTTCCGCTGGAATTAGTCCCATAGCGAGCTGGCGATGAAAGCGCTCTTCGCGAATACGGTCCCATCCTTTGTCGTACACACCCTTATAGCGGTCGATGTACTCGCGCGGGGCCTGCAGCGGTACATGGGCGAATGTGAACGCGAGATAGGTGAACATTGGTCGATCCGGATGTTCAGCCTGGTTCTTCTTCATTTGCGCGATGGCGTGGTCTGCAAGATCAACGGCGAGGAAATAACCGGGATGATATGGATCGGGAATGGGCTGGTTGCCTTCGTAGAGTGCGGGGTGGTATTGGTCGGTCCAGCCCATTTTGTAGCCGTAGAAGTAGTCGAAACCGCGTTGCAGCGGCATGGTGGAATTATTGCCGGGCGTGCCGTCCTGATAGCGCGGGGTCAGATGCCACTTCCCAATCGCTGTTGTGGTGTAGCCTACCCGGCGCAGGGCTTCGGGCAGGGTTTCTGCGTTGGCTGGAATGATGCCGGTTAGTTTCGGAAGAATCGGACCGTCTTTCCTTGCGGCGTCGGGCAGATCATCCATCCCTACGGTCTGGGGATTGCGCCCGGTGAGCAACGACGCGCGAGTCGGCGCACAGATAGCTTTGGTTTGGAAATCCGTAAAGCGAACGCCGTCATGCGCAAGCGAATCGATAGCCGGAGTATGGATTTCCGATCCATAACAACCTAGGTCAGCGAAACCGACGTCGTCGAGCACGATGACCAACAGATTCGGTCGCGAAGGTACGAGTGGCTGCTTAACGGGAGATGTTGTCTGAGCGGCCGACACGAGCCCAGTCAAGCCGAGCAAAGATCCTGCGAGCGCCCTAGTGAAACGATCTCCGGTTTGAAGACTTATCATGTTGACTCCGGCATGTTGCGTTGAGGTGAAGGGTTGGCAGAGAGCTTCCAATCACGAAGCATCTGCGGACGTTCCGCATCGAGCTTTAAGATCAGCTCACCGAAAAGGCCGTTTGCCCAGGCGAACCAGGGCCGGGTGTATTTGGCGGGATCGTCTTTGTTGAACGACTCATGCATGAAGTACGTTCCGTCGGTCGTGGTGCAGAGAGTTTGGAGACTAGTTGAGATTTCGCGCTCACTGGAACTGGTCAGCGCCCGCATGATGATGGACATTGGCCAGATGGCGTTCAACCCAACGTGTGGACCTCCGACTCCCTCACCCGCATTTCCACGAAAGAAGTAGGGGTTCGACAGGCTCCAAGCAAATCGACGAGTCCTCTGGTAAAGCGGATCGCCTGGAGACAGCAGCCCGAGGTACGGAAGCGACAGCAGCCCGGGGGCGTTGGCGTCATCCATGCGCAAGGCATCACCATACCCGTCGACCTCATAAGCCAAGATCGGGCTCTGTGAAGAGTTTGTCACAATGCCCCAACGCATGACATCCGACCGCACCTGGCCGGAGAACTCAAGGCACTCTGCCGCGAGCGCATGGTCGCCATAGACTTCGAGCGAGATCTCGGCCAGCTGCGCAAGCGCCTTGGCCGCAAAAAGATTCGCGGGCAGGAAGTAAGGAAATGTACAGGCGTCGTCCGACGGACGAAAACCGGAGCAGATAAGGCCATTCGGCCGCGCGGGATTGCCGTACCCGTCAAGCGCCAACGTCGCAGTTGGCCGAACCGAGCGTCTCTGGAAACGATAAGGGCCGTGATCCGTCCAGCGCTGCTGCTCGCGAAAGGTGGCAATGATTTTCACGGCCGCTGCATGCCAAGTTTTATCGAAAGCCGTGCGCGATCCCGTGGTCTTCCAAAACCCGTGCGCAAGGCGAACAGGAAAGCAAAGTGAGTCGATCTCCCACTTGCGTTCGGCGACGCCGGGGCGCATCTCTGTTTTGTCGTGCATGGTCACAGGAAGCGGCGGATCGCTCGTGTTTCGCGTGAACGCATTTGCATATGGATCGAGCAGTATAAGGCGTGCCTGTCTGCGAACGACGCCTTCGATCAGCCGCGCGAGTGCTGTATCCTCTGTAGCAAAAAGCAGATATGGCCAGACCTGAGCCGAAGAGTCGCGCAACCACATAGCATCGATGTCGCCGGTGATGACGTACGTGTCGGGATGACCATCCTGCTCCATAGGAAACACTGTCGTGTCGAGCGTATTCGGCATGCAGTTACGAAAGATCTGCGCCAGTTCAGGGCTCGCCAGCGATGCCTCGATGCTTGCGATCTTCTTCTCGACCGCAGGACAGCGGAAATTCCGCCGCGCCTCGATTGGCCGCCCACTTAGTGCGCTGAAACCCGTGCCATCAGCCCTTGAGGGAATCCGAGACGCAAGAGCCGCCGCAGCGCCGCCGAGCACCAATTGACGCCGGTTGATCATCGGTCTCCTTTCTCCTGCTGCTCGGGATCTTCACCTGCCGCATAGGCGATGCGGCTGCCCATGGAATCACCATGCTCCACAATGGTTCAGGACCGCGCCGCACGTATGCTTTGCAGTTGCTGCTTCAAACCGGTCTTGATGTCAGCCATCGATGGATCGGAAGCGAGATTGTGGAGTTCTTCGCGATCGGCTGCATGATCATACAGCTCTTCGCCACCATCCACTCCGCTCCATATGGTGTAGCGATACCGTTCCGTGCGAAGGGAATACCCATCACTCGCCTTTTCGTTCTTTCCGGGTCGATGCAGCTGTGTGACTGCCGGCTTGACCCACTTGGAGTCTGCCGAGCCATTAAGCAACGGAACCAGCGAGCGACCCGTGAGCACCGGTGCGCCGCTAAGGCCACATAATTCAACCAGCGTTGGATACATGTCCAGGTGCTCTGTTGTGGTGCTCACGACGCCGTTCGAGATACCAGGACCAGCCACTATAAACGGAACCCGGGTCGACCACTCGAAGAGCGTCAACTTCTCCCATAGCCCATGTTGACCCAGCTGAAAGCCGTGGTCGGCCCAGAAGACTACAAAGGTGTTCTTGTCCAGCCCAGTCTCATGAAGGCACGCTAAGACGCGCCCTATCTGCTCGTCGATGAACGTCGTCGAGGCGTAGTACCCCTGCTTGGAGCGCTGGCATTCTTCAACGCTCATCCCAAGGTTTGGGACATTCGAATTGTACGCAGGTTTCGGAGCCTGCTCCATCTCGGCAGGTCGGAACGGCTCCGCGTGGATCTCCGCAAGAGGATACCGATCAAAGTAGGGCTTGGGAACGATCCATGGCACATGGGGCCGATACAAACCAAACGCGAGAAAGAAAGGCTTCGCCGCGTTTGCCTTGATAAGGCGGATGATCTCGTCGGCACCGATACTGTCGGTAATCTTCCGATCAGGTGAGGGAGATGGATACGCGGCACAACCGTCACCCAGGCCCGTCTTGGTTTTTGAGAACTCCTCAAGCATCGGCTGCTGCTCGGTCCGATCGACGCCTGCATTGTCGTATTTGTAATCCCACGATAGAGGATCGTCGTCGCCATCGCGTCCCTCATCCATTGGGTTTCCCGCATGGTAGATTTTCCCTACACGGGCGGTGTAATACCCATTCTGGCGGAACAGTTGAGGTAATGTGACAACGTTCGGAAGAGCCTCGCGAAACGGGACGCGGTTCTCGACGACGTGGGTTTGGTCCGGTGCCAGCCCCGTAAGCAGCGAAACTCGAGACGGACCACAGAGGGGGTATTGGCAGTAGGCCGCGTCGAAGCGCTTTCCGCGTGAGGCCAGAACGTCCAAATGCGGCGTCTGTACAGGCTCTCCATAGCAGCCTAACGAGTGGTTCAAGTCATCCACCCCGATAAACAGGACGTTCCGCTTGCCATGTTTCGCGGCAATGGCTGCTGGTGCCGCCGTTGTGGCTGCTGCTGCTGCTGCCGTGCGAAGAAACGATCGTCTTGAAATGTTTTGCATGTTTACACCGCTTCCAGTGGGTCTCGCTCTTGGTTTCACAGTAACAGCCGTTAACACTGCGGAATGCATCCGGGGTAGTAACTACGCCTTTCAGGGGTATGGGTCTAGAACAGGATTTTGGCTGCAAATTGGAGTCTGCGCGGGGGGCCAGCGTTCGTAATCTGCGGCAAGCCAGCGGTCTCGACGCTGCTGTAGGAAGTACGTGGATTCAGGAGATTGACGTTGCCTAAAGCATTGAAAGCCTCGGCACGAAACTGGAAGCGCGCACGATGAATGAGCGGGAATTCCTTATAGATACTCAAATCTGTGTCGATGTACGCAGGTCCGTAGAACTGATTCCGCTGTTCGTTTCCATAGGGTCCGGTCGAGATCGAGAGTGCCGTTGGATTGACGGTGCCATGGAGAATTTTCTGATTTCGAGACAGGTGACCAAGGTTGGCGTTTCCGATGACGTTCACGCGATCGTTGTTCATGCCATCGAAGTTGGTATCCACACCGGACACAATCGTGAACGGAGCTCCAGATTGCAGGGAGGTGATTCCGTTGATGTGCCATCCGTTGATTGCTTCCCGGCCGAAAGCACCCAGGTGACGAGTCGTTGGAAGCTCGTAGAGATACGAGACGACAAAGCGATGACGGAGATCGGTGTCGGCAACCCCGTAGTTCATTGAAAGATCGTAGCTGTCAACAGTGGGTCCAGCATAGTTTAGCGATTTGGACCAGACATAGCTCGCAAACATTGACAGTTTGCGCCCGATGCGGCCCTGCAGCGTCGCCTGCAAGCTGTTGTAGCTGCCATTTTCCGCAGGTTTATTGAGATTGATCGCTCCATACCGGAACCTGGACGTAGCGCTGATCCCGTAGGGTTCGTATGGCCGACGCGCAAGGATGCCTGCCGCGCTTACCGAACCGCCAGGACTATATATGGGAGAGTTCGCGTCGATCGTGATGTATTCCTTGCGTAGAGTATTGCCTACATACGCGACATGCATGGCGAAGTTCGGACTGAGCTGCTGCTCTAAGGTCAGGTTGTACTCGTACACATACGGGGTTGCGCCACCATTGCGAGGAACGGCTTGGATCGACGAGCCAGAAGCCGGGTTTGGAAAAGTAAGCGTGGTAGGGTTGTAGGGATAAGGATCGGTTCCGGCAGGCGTCCCGGTCGGACACGGAGGCACAGACCCGCCATAAGGGCACACTAGGTTCGGCGTTTGGTTGGTCACGGTGACCAGACCAGTCGGCGCCTGAGACTGGCCCGTGGTATTTGCAGCGTTCTGCTCGAAGTAGAAGATGCCGAAGCCTCCGCGAAGGCCAGTCTTGCCGTCGCCAAACGTATCCAAGGCAAAACCAACCCGAGGCGCGAAGTCTTTGTAAGAGGTGTTGAAGACCCCCTGGGGTACTCCAGCATCTCCTTGGTACAGCAGGCCAACGGGAGCATTGGGAATCACTGAGGATTGAACTCCAGGCGCAAACGTGCCCAGAGTTGGATCACCAAAGAACGGCGCGAAAACCTCCCAGCGCAGACCGAGATTAAGGCTCAGGCGACGGGTGGTCTGCCAATCGTCCTGAGCATATATCGAAGGATCGTACGAATACACTTTGTGATCGTTGACATTGTTTTGGTTGAGGGTATTGGCACGACCGATCAAGAAGTCGGCGAAGGTGTTTCCTGTTACACTCCCGGTGAAGGCGAAGTTGCCGCCAGCGGAGGTGGCATTCTGATTGAGCAGGTTATCATAGATATAAGAGCCGCCGAGTTTTAACGAATGCGTACCGCGCGTCATGCTGATCGTGTCGATACCGCCATACTGAACCTGGTTAAGATTCGCAGGACCGTGAGCGGTGCCACCGATATTCGCATAACTGGTTAGATTGAATAGCGACGGCGCGTAGATGGGACCACCGGGCCGCACCAGGCTGCCGAGATCTTGCGCAAAAATATTGTTGAGATTGAAGATCGTGTAATGATTGCGCGACTCGAAGGCGCGGAACGAATTGACCGTCCTGTCGGAGAGTGTCCAAATGTCGGCGGCGACAATGTTGAACTGTTGCTCGTTATCAACGGCTCCACCGTAGCCGAAGATTTGATTGGAACCGGCCGTCGGGTCGCTGTCGTTGCCCTTCGTGTAATAAAACATCGCTTCGATGGAGTGGTTCTTGAAACCGTTGTAGTCGAAACGGCTGAGGCCCTCATTCGAGAACGAGTCTGCTTTGGCGACCTGCTGGCCGATGAGATGCGTGCCCGGAGCGCCTACAGGCACGTAGGCAAGGAGAGCCTGCGCGACCGGATCGAGAAAGTTTCTCGCGCTCCCAAGCGGGCCACCAGTGTAGTTCGAGCCGTTGCAGATAACGGGCGCGGCCGCCGTGCCGCAGTTGGCACCGGCAGGCAACTTGGGTACCTTGAATGTGCCTGTCGTACCAAACGTGTCGCCAGCAAAACTACCCACGCGCTCAGCGGCGGAGGGGGTCTGAACCGTGCCCGCGTTGATTACATCCTGTGTGCGAAGGATGGTGCCCTGATAATCGAGAAAGAAAAACATTTTGGGCACCAGCCTGACAGGACCGCCGATGCGACCGCCGAACTGGTTCTGCTGCAGTTGAACGGCGGGATTGGCAGCGCTAGTTGGCGCAACGAAATAGCCGCGAGCGTTAAGGATGTTATTGCGAAAATAATCGTAGGCGGCGCCGTGGTACATATCAGTGCCGGAACGCGTGATAGCGTTCACGACCGCCGCGGGTGAACGACCAAATTCGGCGTCGAAGTTGGAAGTAAGGATGCGAAGCTCCGACAGCGCGTCCGGATTCGGAATCTTGTTGCCGCCATTATCATTCAGGGCTTCATCGTACGAGCCGTCGAGGTAATAAGAAACTTGGTCGGTGGAAAGGCCGTTCACGCTGAGGGTGACTCCTCCGCGCGTGCCGATGTTGGAATCGGCGGTGTAATTTGTAACGCCCGGAGTCGTGGTTAAAAGCGAGTAGACGTCTCGATTGAGAGTCGGCAGATTCTCGATTTTACTCTGCTCGATGGTTGTGCCCAGTTGTGCTTCACGCGTGTCGACCAGAGTGACGCCGGCTTCGACCGAGACCGACTCGCTCGCGCTACCGACGGCGAGGGTGAATGGCACACGAATATTTTGATTCGCTGCGAGAATAATACCCACTTGACTAACAGTTTTGAAGCCCGTAGCTGACACCGTGACGGTGTAATCGCCAGGATTGACAATTGCATACGTGAAGTTGCCCTTGGCATCCGAGACTGCGGTTGTCGTCGCTCCGGTTTGCACATCAGCAAGGGTGACGGAAGCCCCAGGGATCGCAGCCCCGGTGGAATCGAGGACAGAGCCAAAGATCGTACCAGACGTCGATTGGGCGTTCAGAGTGTGTGATAGCGCTATCACTATCTGTATTAGAAACAGAATCCGTAGAATTCTTGATTGCATCTTGCCTCTCCAAATGACGATATCGTTGCGGATCTGCAGAATCTGCTATTGCCCTGACAGTCTCTATGTCGAAGTACTTATCTCTTTACACGGCGAAATGGTAGCGCTTCCACATGCGTTTGGCAAGCTCAATCGCGATAAAAGTGTTATTGACAGCTTTGCAGAATTCAATGTACGTTTCTCCAGCGTGGACGGTCACACATCCAGCGCTTTGTGGTAACGCTATCGCAGCCCAACACGGCAATTGTGAGGGTAAAACTAGGCATCAGCACTGCTTGATTTGGAAAGACTTTCGAACCTTACTGACGGGCATGTGTTTGTGTGCATTTGCGCTCTGTGTATCGCTCACTGCCGCGGAGCAAACTGCGGTTGCTCGAATGTGCCGATTCACATAAAGAGAGTTCGAGACCGGAAAAGGAGACGTATGCCTGAAGGAATCACACGGCGAGAGTTTTGTTCTGCGATCGGAGCTTCTTCCATCGCTCTTGGAACTAACCGCTTCGTAAAGGCGATGACTCCGCCCAGGAGGCCAAACATCGTCTATATCATTTGTGACGATCTGGGCTGGGGTGATCTCGAGTGCTACAACCCTCAATCGAAGATCCCGACACAATTCTGCAACTCATTTGCAAGTGCCGGTCGGCGTTTCACCGACATGCATGCCTCAGCAGCGGTGTGCACTCCCAGCCGGTACAGTGTAATGACTGGTCGCTATCCTTGGCGCTCACGCCTGAGAAGCGGTGTCCTGAATGGGTACTCTCCGATGCTCATCGAGAGTGGGCGACTTACCGTGCCTGGGCTTCTGAAAGAGTCGGGCTACTACAATGCGGGAGTAGGCAAGTGGCACCTTGGTTTAGGAGAGAACGAGGTTACGGACTACACGAAGCCGCTCCGGCCCGGTCCATTGACCTGTGGTTTCGATTCCTACTACGGTATCCCTGCCTCCATGGACATGCCGCCGTACCTTTATTTTGAGAATGATCACACAGTTGAAGCGCCCACACTTCACGACCCGGGCAACCACGACCTCCGCGGTGTCACATGGCGTGCCGGCTTACGGGCACCTGGCTTCGAAATACCACAGGTGCTCCCGACCCTGACAGACAAAGCATGTTCCGTGATTAGGAACCGCGCGGCCCATCCTGAACAGCCGTTTTTTCTTTACTTTGCTCTACCATCGCCCCATTACCCTTGGGTGCCATTGCCTGAGTTCGAAGGGAAGTCTCGCGCTGGAACCTACGGAGATTATGTAGTCGAGGTCGATGCCATGATTGGGTCTGTATTAGCCGCCATCGAATCCAGCGGACAAGCGAACAACACTCTCGTAATTCTCACAAGTGATCACGGCGCTGATTGGAGACCGAACGATATTGCACGCTGGAACCATCACTCGAACGCGCAGTGGCGAGGCGAGAAGGCGGACATCTGGGAAGGCGGCACCCGGGTGCCGTTCATAGCGCGCTGGCCCGGTCATATTCCGGCCAATAGCGTATGCGACGAGATGGGCTCCCTCACTGATCTGCTGGCAACGTTGGCCTATCTCATGAATACCACCCTGCCTTCGCACGCGGGAGAGGATAGCTTCAACTTTAGTCCGGCTCTTCTTGGTGAACCCCACGCAGCCATCAGAAAAATTTTGGTGTCTGAGGCGAATGACGGCATGTTAAGCATTCGTGAGAACGACTGGAAGTTAGAGCTCGGCTTGGGAAGCGGCGGCTTTTCGAAACCGCGGCGCGTGCAGCCTGAGGCTCAAGGGCCGCAAGGTCAGCTTTACAACCTGCGGAACGATCCAGGAGAAATTGACAATCAGTGGCTGAATGAGCCAGAGCTTGTCCAACGGCTGACCGCCCTTCTTGAAGACTGTAAGAATAGTGGAACAAGCTCCGTTTGAGGATTGAACTACTCTTCAATTACGAACTCATTGAATGCGAGGACACCCGAATGTCGTGGACATCTGCTAGTTCCGTGAAGAAAGGCTGTTGCTCACCCTCAGCACTGCGGGAGGCTGCTGATCTCGCGCCAGTAAAGCAAGTCGTTGTTGGGCAACGTGACGTGCAGCCGCAGTTGGACGCAGTGGAGCTACCGGGCGGCCGCTTTTTGATGGGCACCGACTTTGCTGAGGCTTTCCCTGATGACGGCGAAGGGCCGGTCCGTGAGGTAGAGCTCTCGCCTTTTGCGATCAGCCGCACCACGGTGACGAACCGGCAGTTCGCACGGTTCGTGCAGGACACAGGCTACGTGACGGAAGCGGAGCGCTTCGGCTGGTCATTTGTCTTCTGGGGCCAAGTAGACCCTCAGCGATTCCGCGAGCTGGTGGTCGACAGGGTAGCCACCGCACCGTGGTGGTGCAAGGTGCCGGGTGCCCACTGGAACGCGCCGACCGGGCCTGGCTCGCACATACAGCACTTGGGAGACCACCCTGTCGTGCATGTTTCCTGGAATGATGCCCGCGCGTACTGCACGTGGGCAGGTCACCGTCTGCCCACAGAGGCTGAGTGGGAATATGCCGCTCGTGGTGGACTGGTGCAGAAGATCTACGCTTGGGGCGACAAGCTGCGACCAGACGGCAGGCACATGTGCAATATCTGGCAGGGTGAGTTCCCGCGTGTCAACACGCGCGACGACGGTTTCGCGTGGACGTGCCCGGTCGACGCGTTCCCGGCGAACGGATATGGGCTGGTCTCGATGACTGGTAACACATGGGAGTGGTGCGCGGACTGGTTCAGCGCAGCAGCGCACGGCGGCGGCACGCTTGCTAACCCCCAGGGACCGAGCGAAGGCACAGGCCGCGTAATACGCGGCGGCTCATTTTTGTGCCATAAATCGTACTGCAATCGATATCGCGTTGCCGCCCGCACACAGAACACGCCAGACAGCGCGACATCGCACATGAGCTTCCGCTGCGCGCAGTCTTTGTAGGCAGCGTGCATGGGGCGGTAGCTTTAAGAAGCGTGCATCGAGAAGCGCAATCACACTCCCGCGCAGCCGCACGATTCGCGCACGATCAGTTTGCTCGGCAGCTGAACGCACTGTACATAACTCTTAGTCGAGTCAAACTGACGAAAGAGCAGGTCCACGGCAGTGCGCGCCAATTCCTCCACTGGCTGAGCCATGCAGGTAATCGACGGAGACAGAACGTCAGCCATAGCAAAGTCACCGAATGTCACGAGCGCTATCTCGTTAGGTACGCCAATTCCACTCTTCTTTAGGCACTTATAGGCGCTCATCGCCAGAGTATTGTTTCCGGTGAAAATCCCATCAATGGAGGCGTCGCTCTGGTAGGCGCGTAGAAGAGTTTGTTCCATCTCGGCCGGTGTGCAGACACTCTCGGCAACAATGGGCCTAAGTCCGGCTGCTTCCATCGCTTCAAGATATCCACGGCGCCGTTCGCGTTGCGTATACAGTTGATTTTCTGCGCCCATGAACAGAATGCGCTTGCGGCCATGGTCGATAAGGTGTTCCGTGATCAAAGTCGCAGCTTCGGCATTGTCCGTCTGTACGCTGGAAATCGGAGCCCTGTAGATTGGCTGATCGATCGTTACCATGCGTGCGCCGAAGCGTTCGCAATACCGCTGCAGGCGTGAGGACTGACGGCCAGGAGGGACGACGAGAAACCCCTCGACACGCTGCTGCTCCAGTAAGCTGAGTTCCTGCAGCGTTTGCTCCTCATCGTCATAGGACACGGAGATCAGCAGACCATACTCTCTTGCACGACAGATCTGCTGCACAATACTGGCAATATCTCCGAAAAATAGATCGGAGAGGCGCGGAACGATCAAACCGACGCTATGATTTTGTTCCCGCGCCAACGATCTCGCCGCACCATTCGGCTGATAATGCAGCTTCTGCATGACCGCCTCAACGCGCTCACGAACTTCTGGAGCGACACGAAGTCCTCCGTTGATGACTCTCGACACGGTCGTGGTGCCGACTTTTGCTTCTCGAGCAACGTCGCTGATCGTTGGCTGACGAGTCGATCCCAAGTTTTCCTCCTCGCGCAACCCATTTTACCTTGCCAATTTAGCTCAAGCTTGGGCGGAGGAGATGTAGGGGATTCGTTGGTGAGTACGGATTGCGCCTGCGCTATCCTGCGACACAAGCCAGACTAAACACGACAGAGCAGCTACCTTCATTGTTCTCTCCGCTGGAGCCATCGTTGCCATACACCTGCATACCCCTTCCACCCATTGACATACACACGAGCTAGATGGTGCCAATTTGTTTCCTGGAAACGCTCCGTTGCGCCAGGCTGGAGATCTGGACGAATGTTCGGCGCCAGAGCGGGAAGCCTGTCGAGTCGCTCACACAGCCGGTTGCGACAGCTTGCAGCCGATGCAGTTACTCGACAGTCTTGTCCGCGATCACGCAGTCCGCACTATGGCGCCTCTATTGAGGCGATGCGTTGTATGTATTCATCAAATCTGTGATGGCGTTGTAAAGAATTGTATGACCTATACCGTTCACGTTCTCGTCTGTTAGCGGATTAAAGGCGTTACCGGCAGGGCACACCGGATAGAAGACGGGATACATGAAGGTGAACTTATCTGCATTCTGGCTTGACGCCCATAAGTGCAGGTAATCCTGATGTGTGTGTTCCCCCCAATTCACCACTGGCGCCGCCGGCTCTGGTGGTCCGTCCGGATCTGGATTTGGCGGTGGTGTGTAGTTGTTGTAATAGCAGGCTTCGGTGCCCTTGTACACATTCTGTGCGTTGCTCTGCAAGTGTCCCAGAATGACCGTACTGCTATCGGCTTCGCCAGCGAATTCCATCACCCTGGCATCGTTGAATCCATAACCATATTGGAACGTCATCGTCGTATTATCCCCATCATCTACAAAAGCAGCGAAGTCGGAGCCTTGCGGAATTGCAGGAATAGGCTTATCAACTTCTATTTGGGAAAAAAAGATGTTCCCGCCAACCATCTGATCATGCTCTTGTGCAAATTGAATGGCCGTCGTTATTAGTTCTGGATCTTTCCTCTCTGCATCGGAGAGGAAATCGAGGAACCATGCATCCGGATGCAATTGGCAATTGATTCTCTTCATGTTTTCCAGCAGGGAGGCGGCCGTGTATCTTTTACCATCCTTCTTGACGTTCAGACTGATCTCGACGTCGAACAGCGCACCGGGGTCCTTATAAGTTCCCCAAACTTTCGTGCGAATGGAGTTGTAGAGCGCCTGGGCTTCCGTCGTCACGAAAGAGGCTGCGTCGATGTATACCAGACCCGAGACGTACGTGGGATTTAACTGGCCGATGGAGTTTTCGTATTGATCAGGCGTCACCCGAAAGACCGATGGGTCGTTCGCATAGTTTGGCGTGTCGATCGGATTCATTGTGTAGGCTTCGGCTTGATACGCCCGACTCAGGAGGGATCTTGTAAAGTAGTCCGCCTTTGTGGATTAGACAGGCTTCGTCTGCCCCGCTGGTGCGGCCATACAGCCGGCTTCATTCCAGATAGCTGAAATCTCGGTTGTTGCAGCTGTTCCGCTTCCAACGACCGCTGCAGTTGGTGTCGCGGTAAGCATCGCCGGAGTATTTGTGCCGTCTGAAACGGTGCTGCCTGCTGCCACCAGAGGAATGTTGTACGTGCAGGTAGCGCCAGCTGCCAGGGTGATTCCGCTAATAGAGATAGACAGCCCGCTTGCATTAACCGTGCTTGGATTGCAAGGCGAGTTAGGATCGTTTCTTGAGGGCTTGGTTGAATCTACTTCGAGCGGACTGGGAAGAGTGTTGGTCACGGACACGTTCGTCAGCGAAGCGCTTGCGTTTGGATTCACGAACGTAAACGTCAGATCCCGCGTGGCGTTCAGAGGTATCTGACCTTCGGGCGCTCTTTCGCTTCCGAGAGCTATTGTGAGTTCGGGTGGCTCAGTCGGTTGCACGGTCGGGGATTGTGCAACGCACCGCTGTAGAGGCTGGGTCCCAAGCAGGAACAAGCAAAGACATGCCAGCGAGGAATACTTGCCAGGATTCTGTCTCACGATAGTCATCTCTCCTCATCATGAAAATCTGTTTAATCCGCAACGAATGAGCCATCTCGGCGCTGGTGGTAGCGCTTCCATACGGGGCAGTAGAAAACCCGATTCGAGTGCAGACACAAGTTATGCGCGACCCGTCAAGTTGTCAAGAGCTTCACTCTGAAGGAGCCCTCGATCGTACGAAACTCACAATCATCTGGCCGGGAATGAACTCGATGTCGCGGGCAGAGAATCGATCGGCAGTGGCTCAACGTCACGGCGAACAAGGGTGCGGAGCTTCTTGCGTGAGGCCTCTCCGCCCAGTAAGGCTTATCCCGCCGAACTCGGCACTCATCCCGCTCAGGGATCATTCGACGGGATTTGAGCTAACGTGGTTGCTTTTGGTCATCCCTTGCATGGCGTTGCCGCGGTGCCGACGCAGGGCGTCAAAGTGGATCAGGGGCGCAATGAAGGCACCCAAGGCAGTACAGCCGGCGCGCCGATGCGCAATGTCAGGCCCCGGCATCGCGTTGAGCGAGAGCAAAAACACGATGTAGCTAGTCAGAAATAAGCTGAAAATCCCATAGTTCACAGGTGTAGTCACAAACGCGCCAAACGCACATAGCGTCACGCCCAACGCCAACCACCACGGCCCCATCGAGACATGCTGTACCAAAAGCGTGGCCAGGACCGCACCGGCGAGCGTTCCGCTGACTCGAAGCATGGCGCGCGTCAGCGTTTCAAAAAACGCCGGCTTCTGCACAAGCATTGCCGTCATCGGAATCCAGTAGCCTGACTGCAGCCCCAAGTATCGGTAGAGCTCCGAAGCCAGTCCCACCGTGATCACGAGGCGTCCCGCATAAAGCGTCGCCGCCGCGCGGTCCGGTGCGGGGAGCGCTTTGGGCAGCTCCTGCAAACGCCGTAAGAACTCCTTCCGCTGCTCGTAAACCGACGCATAAACCACCTTCGGGATTGCCAGCAGGTCAGTCTGCAGCTCTGGGATCAGGTGCAGCCCAGCGGTCGTCATGAACGTCTGCACCAGTCCTCCGGCAACAATCAACCCGGCTCGTTCGAACGAATGCTTCGGACCGGAAGGGAAGGCTGAAGCCACGAATAACGCAACGGCGGCCTGTTGCCCCACCCAGGCGAGCCCTGCGTTCCGGATTGTCAGCACACCGTAAATCGCTGCGGTAGCGGCGGATGCAACGATCAGCGCATAGCCTCGGTGTCCAACGAGAGTCCCCGTGAGTGTCGCCACGCCGAGCAAAATTGTTGCCAAGACCATCGGCCAGATACGCGAATCAGAGATCCGTTGATTCGCTCCGAACCCGACCGTGAACGCTCCGCCCGCGGCGACAAGCGCGCCGCCGGGATGCCCCAAGCCGATACCGATCGCCAGGCAGAACGACACCGCCGCCGCACTCACCGCCGGCAGCCGAAGCTCCATCTCTCTCCAGTTGAAAATGTAGAGATCGGCAAGCAAATGAGGCGGACGCACCGTTCGACTTGGCTTCGCATTTGTAAAAACGGCAGTCTGTCCTGTCCCCATACCTTAGGATACGGTGGTGCGTAGGCGTTTCGCCCTGTTGTTCTTAATAGGTCCAAGGTATTACACAGAAGATTCGTCGATTCTCATTATGACTCTTCCGTCAGGCGCCGTTCCCGCCGTTAGACCTCTATTGGGTTTGCCAATTCTTTCAAATAACCCTAGCCGATTCAGTGCGTTAGTCATCGATCCAAATCTTCCTTGGAACAGGGGCGCGTCTCCATTTGTCCAAAATGGTTCCTGAAGCTCTTGACGTCACCTATCGGGTCTTCGTCGATCTAGAGATCGGCGAAGGAGCAATTGTGGTTACCGTTCGGACTCAACGAGCGTATTGCCCTGTATTCAACAGATGCCACTTGACGGTATGGCTGTTCGCTGCACACTAGCCAATTTATCGTTACGAATGATCCCGGAGAGTCGGCCATCAAGCGAATGAATATACTTTGCTGGAGCGCTCACCTGTAGATAATGATGGGTCTTTTTCTACGGTTAAACACAGGCCGCTTTCCGTGGATACGCCCTAACCTTTTTGTGGCTGCCGAATCAAAGCTAACAAAGTTATTCATAGTCAGGGTTCAATGAGGCTGATCTATCAAACCGTCGCCGCAGCGATGCTCCTCCTGTTTCTCGGAGGGTCGGCGGTAGACTGTTTGGCGTCGAAGGCGCGTATGAGCGCCGCAGAGAAGTCTTGTTGCGAACAGATGGCAGGTCAGTGCGATATGAACATGGCGGCGAAGCATCCTTGCTGCCGTAAGATCGGATCCCGTCATGATGAGGCAGAGCCGAGGGATCGGTCTCATTTCGCCCCTTCAACTTTGTCTTTGCTGGTGGTGATGCCGGAGCGAGATATTTTTACCGATGCGCCGAATTTGTTCTTCCGCGTCCTTCGGCAGTTCGATCACCCTCCGCATGACCCTCCAATTCCGTCGATTGAAATCCTAAGAATCTGATCTAGCTTTCAGTCTTAGCTAAGGCACACGCTTGTGTCTTGGCACTTCCGATCTCTACAGGGTTCGGAACGAATAGCGAGGACGATATCTTTTGCGATATGCATTTTGTTGCTTCCTGCTTTATCGATGCGCGTCTGCTCCTCTGTGTTGAAGCCGAAGGCGACTCGTTTGAGCGACGCCGCCTCGCTCTTCGCCACGCGTGATGTTTCTTCGGCGTTGTACCCGAATGCGTGCCGGGCTGGCTGGTCGAGATTCTGCTCGAGCCACTGCTCGATGACCCAGGCTTTGAACTTCAGGCTGCAGGTGTGTTCGCCCGCGTACTGGGGGACAGTTCCCGCCGAGCGTAGTTCGTCGGAGAGCTTGTAGGCCCCGTCGATGAAGAGCCGTTCCGGCTCCCGCGTATCGGAGAGAATGACGATGCCGTCGCTTTCGAGATGACCTCCCCTCGCGACCTGTACGAATCGAATGCGGTGACGGCGGAGCAGCGGAAGGATTTTGGCTTCGACGTCCCTCTGTGTATCGCGGTATTCATCGCCCGTCTGCGAGGTGATCACAATCAGCTCTTCGAGCGGACAGGGACGTACGGCAGGGTCCTCGATCCAGCGAACGAGAATGCCGGTTATGTGGAATCTGCGGAAAAGTCAATGTCCCATTTGTACGAGATGAGGTGCCAAACACTGAAGAGCTGCCATTTCGGATACGACATCACCGCCTGAGCTGCGAAATCGAATCTCGCCGCCCTCGATGAGTGCATCGGCGATTTGGCACCAATCCAGACGCATCCCTGACGAGACACGTTTTGCATTAATCTCCAAGAACGAGGGGCACGTAGCTCCGAGCATCTTCCAGTAGTTCCTCGCGCGTACTGCCAGCTTTGGCGCGAAGCAGTAAACCCTGCATCAAATCAGTGAGGGCATGGCCTCGCACCTTCGCCGAGAGTGTGCGAGTCAGACGCCCCGCCTCCATCTCATGCTCGAACCTTTGAGCGAAAATATCAGCGGTTGCGGTGAGGCCCCGCGCGACATAGGAACGGATCTCCGCCACCCGCTCCGACTGTCCCAGGACCGCAGCGGCCATCATGCAGCCGTTGCGAGCCTCGCCCGTAGCAGTATTGACGGTAGCCTCGCAAAAGCCGGTCACTGCCTTATGGATGTCCGGCTCCGCCTGAAACGCCGCGAGCATGGGAGCACCATAGGTCATGGCATAGCGCTCGACTGCCTTGAGCAGCAGGGTGGATTTGTCTCCAAAGGCGCGGTAAAACGCCGGTTTGGTGACATTCACGGCGCGGGCGATCCGCTCGACGTCGACGCCTTCATATCCATGCTCCCAAAACATCTCCACGGCACGGTCGAGTGCATCTTCGAGGAGAAAGGCCTGTGGACGCCCAGGGGGGCGCTTCGTGATATTAGTTACCATAAAGTACGAAACTCCTTGCATTCCAGCTTTCATTATCGTACTCTATCGTACGTAATGCTTCAAGACAGCAGAACCGAGGAGAACAACATGGATCGGCTCAAGGGAAAGATCGCACTTATCACTGGCGGAACCAGCGGCATCGGGGCAGCGACGGCCACGCTCTTTCAGGCAGAGGGGGCCACGGTGATCGTGACCGGCGCGAGCGAAAACAGTGTGAACGCGGCCAGGCAGGCCATGCCGGGCATTGAGGTCGTCATGTCGAACGCTGGCGACCCGGAGGCGGCCCAACAGCTTGTTCGGTCCGTCGTCGCAAAGCATGGGAAGCTCGACGTTCTGTTTGTGAATGCAGGGATCGCACGGGTGTCCACGGCCGCGGACACAGAAGAACGACAGTTCGATGAGTTGTTTGCCACCAACGTGCGCGGCCCTTACTTCCTGCTCAAACATGCCATCCCAGTGCTCTCGGACGGTGGCTCCGTCATTCTGACCTCTGCAACCTCTGCGCTGCGGGCCGTTCCAGGCCTGAGCGCCTACAGTGCGAGCAAGGCGGCACTGCGGTCGCTGGGCATCACGCTGGCGGTGGAACTCGGGCCACGGAAGATCCGCGTGAACACCATCACTCCCGGACCGATCAACACACCCATCGGCGGCAAAATGGGTTTGACCCCTGAGCAAATGGCAGGCTTCGGACAGATGATCGCACGTGTACCTCTCGGTCGGCCAGGAGAAGCCGAGGAAGTTGCTGCCGCTGCGCTGTACTTCGCCTCGGACGAATCTCGCTTCACCACGGGCACGGAGCTGCGCATCGACGGTGGCCTCACACTCCTCTAAACCTTCCTCAGCTTCAAAGTCTACCGAAAGGAATAAGCGATGCTAACTCTGCTTGCTCTGAACGTAAGCCCTCGCGGAGACCGGTCGATCTCGCGTGCCCTTGGAAAGCGTTTCGTCGAAGACTGGAAGGCGCATAACCCAAATGGCACGGTGATCCATCGCGACCTGAACGCTTCGCGCATTCCCTACATGGACAACGACTGGATCGCTGGTGTGTATGCTCCACCTGACGTGCAGCGCACCCCTGAGATGCAGGAGGCGCTTGCGCTCTCAAGCGAGTTAATCGCAGAACTGCAAGCTGCCGATGTGCTCTTCATCAGCACGCCGATGTACAACTTCACCATTCCCGCGATACTCAAATCGTGGATCGATTACGTGGTGCGGCCCCACTTCACCTTCCGTCTGGCCCCAGGGTGGCCCGGCATGCTGGAGAACAAGAAGGCCAAGCTGATTGTGGTGTCGCGCGACAGCTACGAGGCAGGCGGCCCGAGCGAGGCGGACGACCTGGTGACGCCGGTGCTGCGCAAGGCACTCAGCTTTATGGGTATCAACGACATGGGCGTGGTGCGGGCAGGAGGAAGCCTCGCCGTGAACCTTGGCAAGGTCCGTATCGAAGATCATCTGGAGAGGTATGCGTCTGAGGTTGCGGCGCTGGCAGGAAGCTGAGCTAAGCGTTCGCCGCATCAGAGCAGACGAAGTAGATCCCGCTAAGTTTGCATATGTTTATTAATCATGAGTTAGCTGCTGATATCAGGCCAATGTACGTTTTGAGATGTAATCTTCCGTGAATCGTGCGTTGGTGATTTTGCGTTTACTAAGAATCCGGAACGACTCGCGGATGACACGCGCTTATCGGACCGATGGCTAGTCCTGCAATCAAGGGTCAGATGTGGTTAGGCACAAGAGCATAAATCACGGCGCGTGTGTTTTCTCTCTCCAGCCTAATCTGTCCGTTATGGTATCGATTTGCACGCCGAGAGCGTGTAACGACGGCGGAGCGGTGTGACCATACTCGCTGACCTTCTTCACATCGCTGTCGATGCTAAGAGAGGTAAGCGTAGTAGGCTGGTCAGTGACTCCAACGGTATACCCAGCGCACAAGCTCCAGAAACCTTCCTTTCGGGCATTCTGGAGAATGGCTGTTGCTTCCTCAGCCGTTATGCGCCCGGTCGCTTCACCGATCAATGAGACGAACTTCTCGCCATGCCAAATCAATTTTCCGTCTGCGTACAGCCGAACCGTATATATGGGACAAGTGCCACAGCACGCTGTTCGCTGTAACTCTACGAAGTCTTTCCCCTGAACTGCACTGATGGGCGCCGTCGCATCTGAAGCAGGACAAGAACTTGCTGCCATCGGTGACTGCTGCGCTACAGCCAATGCAGCAAATACCTGAAAAGCAAATGCCGCGATAACCTTCGACCTCATAGTAATGCCTCCCATGACATATGACGATCCATCAGCTAGAACGGCTGCCACATTCGGCGATGCGCTCGAAAGAGCACTCACGTCTGTTCGAGTCGATGGCATCGATCTCGACTATCGTGTCTTGTCACATGAGGGCGGAAAAGCAAGTCCCGCATAGGATAATCGGGATCGTGCTTGACCTGTTCAACGCTTCAGCAATCTTAAGAAGGCGGCTTGTTTTTGCTCGTCGATAAAGCAGCGAATTCTTGGTCCACTCCGACCTCGCTGAAGAGCTGACTTAGCCTCTCGAAACGAACTGGATACGGACCCCATCGATTCGACTTGGACCGCTCATACTCCACGACCAAGAAACGATCAGTCACAGTAAGAAGTCTTCTCAGCAACGACTGCTGCTCGCGGATGAAGTGCAGCGTGTTGGCCATGAGCACTCCGTCCACGATAGGCAACCGAAGGGTTTGGCTCTCAAGACCTCCGACGATCTTGCGAATCTCTACTTCGTTGTGCCGGTCGGGGATCTCCTCGAGGGCACTTGCGTCAAAATCGACCGCGTAGATTCGTGCTACCGGGTGCGAGCAACCGAGCCAAAGCCCGCGTGAAGGTCCCGTTTCCCGAGCCGAGATCGCACCAGGATTGAGGCCGGTCCCATTCAATGAGGGGTGTTCGAATGAGTGCCGCAGCCTCGGGGATCTTCATCTCTTCAATCTACGTTATCGGGTAGAGGGAGAGACACGGCCCTCCGTATTCCCTTACAGGGATAGTCGATCCAGCAGTTCTTCATGTCCGGAGAGCAAATGCGATGGTTGCACGATTCCCGGCTCAAGGCCGAATGCTTGCAAATCTTCACCACGCTGCTGGGGAATGGCTCTCCGGCATACGGAGAGATGTGAAGGGCCTTCACCAGTACTTTGACGTCGACTGGCAACCTGACCGCCTCCGGCTTCCAAAAAGCAATATCTGCGCCTGCGCGCGGATCGGGAGCGACTTTGGCGATGAATGCGCGGACCTCTTGCTCGTGTTGATAGGAGATCCGTTTTAACAGCGGAGCGAGATGGCCTTCGACGACGCAATCTCGCGGTTGAAGCCCTGAGTCGAAGAAATCCAGATACTTCACGGGGTAAATATGCACGATGCTTGGAGAATCGCGTTCTTGGATAGATCCTTTCAGGGCATCGAGCGTGGTTTCGACCGCCACCGCTTTCCCGTTTTCCGCATAGAGGCGCCACATCGCTTCGGATTCACCCTCGCTCGCGTGCCAACAGTTGACGGCCGTCGTCTTAGCGATCGCAGGTAACAGACGGCGAAGAGAGGACCGCATATCTTCCGCGCTGGTCTGAAGTGCCGCGCGCTCTGAGTCCGTCAAAGGGTATCCCTTGTTTTGACGGTGCTCGGCGAGCTGCCGATGGGCCAGCTCGAGATCGTTGACGTACTTACGGAATATCGACGCATGCGCATCGAAAGCGGCCGTCGGGAGATAGCCCTCAAAAGGGTCGGTCTTCGCAAAGGTCGCAAGAGGAGTGAAAAACAACTCACTCGTCGAAAGCAGGTCAACCAACTTATCGAGCGAAAGGTACCGCCACAACCTGGTCGTGCCGGAAAGCTGCTTGGAGGCTTGCACTTCTGTCATCGTCCTGCGGTGTCTCCTTCCAATCCAATCTTTCGCTCGGATGTCCGGCACGATGCGACGATCCTAAGCCATCGCCATCTGGTGCTCTTTCTCTGGCTCCGCTTCAACCACTTTCGTACGGAGCCGGACATTCAACGCATCGAGTATTTTGATCGTGCGCTCCAGCGTGATCCCAAAATATTCGTTTCGCTCATCTCGTGAGACCTGCGACTCATGGACCTCAAGCCGCCGCGCCAGCTCTCGCTGCGATACACCTTGAGCGATGCGCAGCGCAATGAGCAGATGACCGAGCCCGCGGAGGTTCTCCAACTCGTCGAATTCACCTCGCTTGAGACGTTCATAGCTCTCGACTTCTTCTTTCAGTTGCAGATGGAAGGATTCGATCGGATCGATGACCCGCTTGATCTCCTCCTTCGACATTCCTGCAGCTTCGAGACGAGCGCGGTGTTCCGTCAGTCGAACTTGCTCTTCCCTTAGGCGCGCGGAAGCGTTCTGATATTCAGCTTCGTTGCGAATCATATGACCCCTCCGTATTTGATTTTGATGATGCCTCGCGGTGTCCCATCTCGGCGAGACTGGCGAAAAGCGGATGGGAATTCGAGTTCATTGCCCCACTTATCGAGAATTCCCGAACCGAGGCCTAGCCTGGTATGTGCGGATAGAGTTCGACCCGATTCCTGTGCCACATCGGGAGTTGTTTCTTCGGATATCCGCGATAGGGCTTTCTCGACAAAGGGTCCCGGGTCCACACCTTGAATGGGTCGAGCAGGTTCAACCGTCGCGCCAGATCACCCGAGGCCAACTCATTCAGGCCGCAGACAAAATAGCCGTCAATATCGTTCGGATGATCCTTATCCTCGGCGAAGGAACCGTCTGCGTAGACCTCGCGGACGCCGACCTGCCAGAGCTGCTTTGTCAGAATCTCGAGGTTATCGACCAACCGGCTGCGCCAGTCGCTATCCCACGCGGTCTTTTCCGAGCTTTCTAGCGGGCCGCTAACCAGTACCGAGCGGCGAAGCTCATCAAACGAAACTTCGTAATCTGCGGGTGGAAGGAGACCGTTTGGCTGAAAGGTGGGGATATTCATTATTTCTCGCTTTCCGCCAATACACTATGACATATTAGCCTTACTTTACTTATACGTCAAGCACTGACTATGCTGGGAGCTTGAGGGGCCCGCCCTGATCGCGAAAATGGCATTCACTCCACAACCCGGACGAGATGCGCGACCCGCCATTGATGGGTATGTCTATCAGGTCATTGCAACTGTCCTGGCGTGGCTCAATCTTGCGGAAAATCAACATCTTGACCTCGAAGCTGGGGAGGACATCGATCTCGTTGAGCGGGAGGCTGCTGCCGGAACCTTAGAGGTAGACCGTACCGTACAACAGGTGCATAAGCGGTCGCGAACTATCACGCTGAGGAGCCGAAAGACGGTCCAGGCAATTGCGAACTTCTGCGCTCATCGCAAGACCAATCCTGACACCGCACTCAGGTTTCGATTTCTGACGACCGCAAAGCCGGGGTGCGAGAAGGGTTGGCGTGTTCCAGGAATTGTCAGTTGGGAAGATATCCGGCAAGTTCGGGTGAGCCCGGGCGAAGAAGCTTCCTCGATCCAACGCATCCGCGTTCTTCTCGATGCCAGCAAGAGGCCGAGAGGCGTATCGGATGAGGCGTGGAACAGCTTTCTGGAGGTCGTCACTGCCTCCCAGACTGATTCATTGAAAGCTGTGATTTGCGCCTTTGAGTGGGCTATCGAATCCGGGGATTCGGAAACGCTAGAAACTGAAGCCAGCCGGCGCCTCAGTGAGATCCTGCCGGGCAAATCGCCCGCAGTCATCACCCGGACGTTCACGCATCTGTTCGCATATGTTTTCCGTTTACTCTGCCGCAAAGGCAAGCGAGAGCTGACAGCCACACTTCTCCAGGAGCAGCTCAATTCTCCGACGATCAGTGCTGAAGATTTCGCACTCGCCGAGCGCCTGCTTCACCGCATGGACGTTATCGAGGAGCGTCTCAGCACCGTTGAAGAGATGGTTCATCAGCACATCGCCGAAGAGTCCCCGAGGACATTTCTTGGGGGCGGCTCGGCCGCGCCCGAGCAAGGAACAGGTGTCCTCTTTGACTACAACCAGGTGCTTCGCGGCAGACGCCTTCATCTCGACGCTCTGGACGCTTTCTTAGGCTCAACCGAGCAGAGCCTTGCCGTGTTGTCGGGCAGGGGCGGCATCGGCAAGACAAAATTGGTCCGCGAGTGGGCGGCAAGGCAAACGTCCTGGAACATCCTCTGGGCGAGTGAAATGCGTCCTTGGCACCCAGCTGCCGAAAACGAGATACCCCACGGAGACACTCTGCTGGTGGTTGACGATGCCCATCGCTATCCCGACTTGGCGCAGGTCGCCGACTCCTGTCCAGATCAGAATGGGACTTCCACCAACTGCCATGCCGCCCGGCAACGGATTTCTTCGCTGGTTCGGGTTTTCGTCCAGTTGCAGCGCGCGTAACGGCTGCCTCTGGCGACCCCACCAGTAGCGCGCTTCCACTCAGCTTCTCCACTTAGGAAGTGCCTTCTGCTCGCCGCCGGTTCCAGATATCCGATACGGCCACGAACTCGAAGTTCATCTCCTTCGAATGCTGGAGGAATGCCGGAACCAACGCACTCTTCATCCGGTCGCCACATCCCACCACGCCAACCTTCACGCGGTCGTTGGATCCTACAATGCTCGCGTAGCTCGCCGCAGTCCAGGAGACCACTGTCGAAGTCACCGCCGCACTGCCTATCCAAAAAAAATCTCTTCGATTTCTATTCGCGCTCAGCATGTATTTCTCACTGTATACAGTGTTTGTATAATTCTAGCCGAGCAGCTTCAAGCGATGAACCTCGATCGTTCCAGAAGCTCAGGATAACGTTGTGCTGTTCGAGCAATGAGTTCTCCAAACAAGGTGTTCGCCCAGGCAAACCATGCTCTTGTAAAAATCGCTGAATTGTTCCGGTTGTACGATTCATGCATGAACCCAGTGGCGGCGGCTGATGATTTCAACATCTGGATCGCTGCACCAACTTCAGCGGTTGAGTTGCTGGTGAGCGCGTAAACGATCTGCGACATGGGCCAGATGCTATCGCGGCCGATGTGCGGGCCGCCAATTCCTTCGCCTGCGCTTCCGCGAAAGAACCAGGGGTTCTCTTCGCTCCACACGAATCTTCTGGTTCGCGCATAGAGTGCAGCATCAGGCGAACTATCAAGATAAGGCAAGCTCAGCAGACTTGGAACGTTGGCATCATCCATTAGAGCGTGGCCACCGAAGCCGTCTACCTCGTAGGCCCAAATGGAGCCCGCGGATGTCTGGACGATAGCGTGTTGTCGCAGCGCTGCTTGGACTTCATCGGCTAAGTCGGCCGCCTGATTTGCCATCGCTGCGTCATGGAAGATGGCGTTCGACATGACTGCGAGCTGCCGTAGAGAGGTGACGGCGAAAAGATTTGACGGCACCAGGAATGAGAAAATGCAAGCATCATCCGAGGGACGAAAGCTGGAAGCGATGAGGCCTACAGGCTTTACCGGATTGCCAATGCCGTTGACGAGCGAGTCGGTAGGATTGAATGAGGCGCGCTGGAAGTGATAAGGTCCGTGCCCCTCCTTCCTCTGCTGAACCCGCATCGTCCTGAGAACGGTCTGCATCGCGAGCTTCCACGCTGAGTCGAAAGGCTGCGTGTCGCCAGTGCTCTTCCAATAGCCATGGGCGAGGCGGATTGGATAGCAGAGGGAGTCCAGTTCATATTTTCGCTCGCCGACGCCTTGCTTCATCTCGGTCTGGTCGTTGCGGCTTCCTTCCAGAGGAGGCGCGTTCAGATCTTCCATGAAGCAATTGGCGTAAGAATCGATGAGCAGACAGCGCGTCTGCCGCCGGATAACGCCTTCAAGAAGTTCACGCAGAGAGTGGTCTGTGGAGGCCAAAGGAAGATAAGGCCATACCTGGGCGGAGGAGTCACGCAGCCACATTGCCGGGATATCTCCGGTGATCACTGCGGTATCAGGTTTACCTTCAAAGCTGCCTGGGCGGACTGTAGTGTCCAGAGTGTTCGGAAAGCAGTTTGCAAAGATCGCGGCCAATACCGGATCGTGGATGATTAGCCTTGTGGAAATGATATAGGCTTCCACTGCTTCGCTGCGAAACCTTCGATCTCTGGGCAGCGGGCGCTTCGATTCGGTTGACGAATTTGCTTGGGCAAACATGGAACTCGGGACGAGAGATAGTGCGCCAGCGCCCGCAATCCATCTGCCCATTTCGTACACAAGAACCCTTCTCGTTATGTTCATTGTCTAGGTGCGCTTCCGGTAGGTTCTTGACATATATCGGGTTTATACTATATTTTTCTATGCCATTAGACAACGTTGTCTTCTTGCAGCGATAAAATTAACTCTACTCATCCACACCGGGCTGGTCGCACACTGATCGCTGCGATTTACACGGATCCGGGGCTCAAGCCGGAAAGGCAGTTAGAACATGCGGCGGATGTTCAGGACACAACTTTTTCTTTTACTTGCAGCGAGTTTGTTATGCGGCTGCGCTTCCCGGAACGCCGGCAATCGACCGAACACGAACATCCCTACTACGCCGACAATCAGCTATTTGCAAGAGTCAACTGATGCTATCCGCAGCCTGCAGGCGTGGTACGTGCCCTCGACAGGTATTTACGAAACGACGGGATGGTGGAATTCGGCGAATGCTCTAACTGTGCTCGCTGACTACTCACGGGTCAGCAAGTCGAAGGAATACGATTCAGTATTTGCGAACACCTTTACCGCGGCGCAGAAGAGCAAACCCGGATTCCTGAACAACTTCTACGATGATGAAGGCTGGTGGGCGTTGGCATGGATCGATGCCTACGACCTTACCCGGAATGCGCAGTACCTCTCCATGGCCGAATCAATCTTTGCCGACATGGCTGCCTCATGGGACGAAACATGCGGCGGAGGCATCTGGTGGAGCAAAGATAAGAAGTATAAGAACGCGATCGCAAACGAATTGTTTCTGTCCGTGGCAGCTCATCTGGCTAACCGCACCTCGGGTGTCGTGCGCAGTCAATATTTTGATTGGGGTAAGAAAGAATGGAGGTGGTTTCAAGCCTCCGGCATGATCAACTCGAAACACTTGATTAATGATGGCCTCGGTAAAAGTCCGGGACAGACCTCTGGAGTGGGTTGCGTGAACAACGGCCGAACCACTTGGAGCTACAACCAGGGAGTAATTCTCGGCGGCCTTGCAGAGCTATCCGCAGGAGATCACGATCCGTCTTTACCTCAGGCCGCTCAGCAGATCGCCACTGCGGCTACCACCGCACTCGTCGATAGGAATGGCATCCTGCACGATCCCTGTGAACCCGACTGCGGCGCGGATGGAGTGCAATTTAAGGGGATTTTCGTCCGAAACTTGGTTCTACTTAATAAAACCTACCCACAAGCGGAGTACAAAGCTTTCGTCGATAGGAACGCCGCCGCTATTTGGAAGGACGCGCAAGGGCCAAACTTTCAACTCGGCCAAGTGTGGTCAGGACCTTTCGAGTCCGCTAACGCGAGTAGTCAAAGCTCCGCACTTGACGCTATTGTCGGCGCCGCGGGCTTGCAGAACAGAAGGTAGGCGCCGCCGCTCTCAAGAAGGTTCCTGCACGATAGCGATGTGTTTACGGTTAGCTGCAGGTGGCCCATCGGTCGCAGAATATCGCCTCCAATCGGACCCAGCGCGGGCGGTACGCTAATCTCTTGCCCGCTTAGCGCCAACAGCGGTAGCGAAGAATTCGACGAGAGCAACATGAGACCGCGGCGCGTCGGCCAACTAGCTAACTCTGCGCCATCGCTTGCTGTGCTTCCATCCTCGACTTGCGCAGCGAAACGACAGGATCAGTGGTCGGGGAATACTCCATCGCGATGAAGCGGTTGTAGTGCAGCTTTCCCAGGTTCTGATAGATGTTCGTGTAATTGATCTCGCCCGTCCCTGGCTCATGCCGTCCCGGAACATCCGCGATGTGGACCAGACCGACCCACTCGATATTTTTTTCGAGTTTCTCGATCAGGTTTCCGCCGCCGCGTTGCTCATGGTAGAAGTCATACAGCACCTTGACGTTGGGGCGGTTAACGGCGCGCACGATCTCAAAGCCTTCCTTCACGGACGTCAGGAAGATCGTGGGATTTTCGATCAGATCGATTGGCTCGATTACGATGTTGATACCGTTCTCGGCGCCCACGTCGGAGGCTCGCTTCAAATTGTCGACAGCGGCCGCGAACTGCGTCTGTGGATCCACGCCCGCGAGCCTTTTGCCGGATTTGATGTTGATCTGCGGACTTTCAAGCCCCTTGGCAACATGGCAGTGCTCCGTCACTCGCGTCACGAACTCCTGCGCCTGGCCGGGAATGGCAAAGCTGGCCTGCAGGCCGCTCAACATATCGATCATTACGCCCAGTGAGCGCATTTTGGCCATAAGGCGGCGTTGCTCCTCGGGTGTCCACTTCTGGAAATACCCAGTCAGTTCCACCCCTTGATAGCCCGCTTCGGCGACTACCTCGATACAACGGTCGAAGGAATCCAGCTTCAGTGTCCCAATCTCGCAGGAGAATCTTACTGCTGAGGTTGACGGTATCGTTGCCTGGGCTCCTGCAGGAAGCAGTGCTCCTTCCAACGCTGTTGGAAGCATCAATCGACCGAACTTACGACGGTTCATAACGCTCCTGACGCTCGCTCGCATACAGGAGCGAGACGAGTGTATCGGATATCACCTTCTTCTTGAATATCACACCTGTTCCCTTAGAAGCTGTTCACGATCTAGTTACTAGCGGTGGGGCGCGATTGGCTGGACACTTTCAGGATGAGGAAGAAGGTGTACGGAAGCGACGTAAGCCGTGAGCAGTTTGATCTTGTCCGGCCTTTGTTGGAGGGAGTTCGGGGGCGCACCAAGCCGCGGACGGTGGATCTGTACGAGGTGTTTTGCGGTGTGCTGTACCTGCTCAAGAGCGGCTGCCAGTGGCGGATGCTGCCGGGCGAGTTCCCCAAGTGGCGCACGGTCCATTCCTACTTCCAGAAGTGGTCAGAGCCCGGTTCGGATGGCATGAGCCCCTTGGAGCGGGCCTTAAAAAAATCAGTAGGCGAGGACCGCGCCAGACAGGGGCGCAACTCCACAACCAGCTTCCTGATCGTGGACGCGCAGAGCGTGAAGAACACCGACACCGCCGGCCAGAGGGGCTATGACGCGGGCAAGAAGGTCTCCGGCATCAAGCGCCACATCGCGGTGGATACGCAGGGATTGCCGCATGCGGTGGCCGTGACGACAGCCGAGGTGACCGATCGTAAAGGCGCTCTGGCCGCGTTCGACCGCTGCGCGGACAACCTCAAGCAAGTCACCAGCGTGCTCGTCGATGGCGGCTACTCCGGCAAGCCGTTTGCCGAGGCGGTCCAGGACAAGCTCGGAGCAACCGTTCAAGTCGCGAAACGCAACGAACTGCACACCTTCGACGTCATGCCCCAGCGATGGGTCGTCGAGCGGTCTTTCGCATGGCTGGAAAAATGCAGGAGGCTCTGGAAAAACTGCGAACGATCCCTAAACACTAGCCTGCAAATGATCCATCTCGCCTTCCTTGTCCTTCTACTTAAAAGATCGTGAACAGGCTCTTAGCGATAATTTGCCGATTCCTTTTCTGCCTGAACACCAGCAAATCCTACTTAGCACTTTTATTATCAAAACAGTCGAGACCGGAAGAGGTGTGTACGAGGCGAGCGATTGTTTTTTCGTACAGCTTTCAAGAGATTGAGCACGCTGCTATGTCTATCGATTAACAATGGCACCGTGCTGGATCCGAAGCCTCAAAGCAGGGGACGTTGACAACGATGTCACAACGAGCAACAATTCTTCCGGGTACGAAATTACGTCTCGGAGAGTTTTAGTGCAAAAAGTTTGGATCTCTTTAAAAGCAGGACTGCTGTTAGCTCTGACTTGCCCGGCAACTCACGCGCAAACTGCTGATAAGCCAGACCTCAGCAAGCAGCCTACTCTCTATGTAGTGGGCTATGCCCATCTCGACACGGAATGGCGTTGGGAGTATCCGCAGGTTATTGATGAATACCTTCGCAAGACGATGGAGACCAACTTCCAGCTCTTTGAAAAGTACCCGCACTACATCTTCAATTTCAGCGGAGCCAACCGCTATCGCCTAATGAAGGAGTATTATCCCGCCGATTTTGCGAAGGTGAAGACGTATGTAGACGAGGGACGGTGGTTTCCCGCAGGTTCTTCGATGGAAGAAGGCGACGTCAACACGCCCAGCGCCGAAGCCATCATCCGGCAGATCCTCTATGGAAACGATTGGTTCAGGAGTGAGTTTGGCAAAGCCAGCGCCGAATACATGCTGCCGGACTGCTTCGGATTTCCATCTTCCTTGCCGACCATCCTGGCGCACTCTGGCGTAAAAGGCTTTTCGACGCAGAAATTGGTGTGGGGTTCTTCGGCCGATGGCGGAGGCGTGCAATCTTTGGAGAGGACGCCGGAAGGAACGCCGTTCAACGTGGGTGTATGGGTTGGTCCCGATGGGGAAAGCGTTCTCGCGGGTCTGAATCCAGGCGCATATAACGGGAACATCGATACCGATCTCAGCACTCCGCTGGCACCGCCGCCGGCCGATCCGGAGCTCGTAGCAGTAGAGAAAAAGATAAGTGAGATGCAGGGCAGGCTGCAACTGGCAAAGCAGAGCGGTACCCCAGTCAACCGGAAAGCGATCCAGGAGTTCAACAGCCTCCGTCGTGAGCGGACTGACCTAATCACGGTGCAGGCAGATCGCGATCTGCAAAGATTCCAAGGCGATTGGGCAGCGCGCGTGGAACTGAACGGCAAGGTCAGCGGCTTGTTCACGGACTATCACTATTACGGTGTGGGCGATACGGGCGGCGCCCCGCGGGAAGATTCCGTAAAACGGCTGGAGGCTATCGTCACGAAGGGCCGCGTAAGCCTGCCTGCGCAGGGACCGTTCCTGTCGAGTGGGCAATCGCAGCCAGCGTCGCCCGTGCAGGTAGGGGAAGGTCCGGTGCATGTGATCTCCGCGACCGCCGAACAGATGTTCCTCAACATTACGCCAACAGAAGCAGCGAGTCTTCCGCGTTACACCGGCGAGATGGAGTTGACGAATCACTCCGCAGGGTCGCTCACGTCGCAGGCTTATCAGAAGCGCTGGATTCGGCACCAGGAACTGCTGGCCGACGCAGCGGAGAAGTCGTCGATTGCTGCCCAATGGCTGGGTGCTCGGCCGTACCCACTCCAGCGGCTCAACGATGCCTGGACGCTTGCGATGGGCGCGCATTTCCACGACCTTGCCGCAGGTACCGCCACGCCCCGGTCGTACGAATTCGCATGGAACGACGATGTCATCGCCTTGAACCAGTTTGCAGGTGTGCTGAACGACGCTGCCGAGGGGATCGCCGCGAGACTGAACACAAAGACCAGAGGGGTGCCGCTGGTGGTCTTCAACCCTCTCAATATCGCGCGCGAAGATGCGGTAGAAGCCAAGGTCGAGTTCCCGGGAGGTATGCCGAAGTCAGTGCGTGTAACCGCTCCGGATGGGCGTGACGTTCCTGCACAAATCTCCGGCGGTAAGGTGATCTTTGTGGCCAGCGTGCCTTCGGTCGGGTACGCCACCTACGATGTGCAGCCTGGCGACAGTTCCAACACTTCGACGGGTTCTCGATCTTCGCTGCACGTCTCGAAGGATGGGCTGGAGAACGCGTACTATCGCGTCCGGCTCAACCAGGATGGAGACGTCGCAAGCATCTTCGATAAGGAAAACGGCAGGGAACTGCTTTCAGCTCCCGCGCGACTCGCCATCTCCTATGACAATCCCACGCAGTGGCCCGCCTGGAATATGGATTGGGAGCAGGAGCAGGCGGCGCCCAAAGCATTCGTCTCAGGTCCGGCCAAGATTCGAGTCGTCGAAGACGGGCCGGCCCGTGTAGCCGTTGAAGTGACACGGGAGACTGCTGGTTCGCACTTCGTTCAAACTGTAAGTCTTTCCGCTGGGAATGGTGGAAAGCGCGTGGAATTTGGAAATGTCATCGACTGGAATACGCGGGAGTCGAACCTCAAGGCGACTTTTCCTCTCACAGCTTCTAACCAGATGGCGACGTATAACTGGGGCATCGGCACCATTGAGCGGCCCACCGCGCAGCCAAAGAAGTTCGAAGTTCCGTCGCATCAATGGATCGATCTGACCGACATGAGCGGCAAGTTTGGAGCGACGGTTTTGACCGATAGTAAGAACGGATCGGACAAACCGAACGACAATACGCTGCGCCTGACTCTCATTCGGACCCCCGGAGTTGCTGGAGGTTATCCGGATCAGGCTACGCAGGATATTGGACATCATGAGTTCGTTTATGGGATCGCTGGGCACTCAGCCGATTGGCGGACTTCGCAAACCGACTGGCAGGCAGAACGACTCAACGCGCCGCTCTTCGCCTTTCAAACTTCGAAGCACGCAGGCGCGCTGGGCCGGACCTTCTCTCTCTTGAAGGTCAGCAATCCTCGGATACGAGTTATGGCCGTCAAGAAAGCGGAGCTGAGTGATGAAGTCATCGTGCGGCTTGTAGAACTTGATGGCAAACCCCAGTCCGACGTAAAGGTCACTTTCGCCGCGCCCATCCTAAGCGCGCGTGAAGTGAATGGACAGGAACAGCCAGTTGGATCGGCGACTTTAGCTGAGGGTGCTCTTGTGACCTCCTTCGGAGGGTATCAGCCGCGCACCTTCGCGCTGCGTTTGGCAGCTCCGGCCGCCAGCGGTGCGGGCGTGCAATCTACCCCAGTGCCGCTGCCCTACAACCTCGCAACAGCCACCAACGACGGCGATGGCTCCAAGGCTGGGTTTGATGGCAAAGGCAACACGCTGCCGGCAGAGATGCTGCCTTCGCAAATTGAATTCCACGATGTTCGCTTCCAACTTGCTCCGGCCAGGAGTGGAACGCAAAATGCGGTGATTGCAAAGGGACAGACGATCAGTCTTCCTTCAGGCCACTACAATCGCGTCTACGTGCTAGCGGCGTCGGCCAATGGTGATCAGAAGGCAGTGTTCGAGACCGGTGGCAAGAAAGCCGAACTTAACATTCAGGACTGGGGCGGCTTCATCGGCCAATGGGATGACCGGCAGTGGAGTTCCACCGATATCTCGCATGGCAAGTATGGCGAGATGACCGGATTGAAGCCCGGCTTTATCAAGCGTGCCGACCTGGCTTGGTACTCGAGCCATCACCACGACGCAGCAGGAAAAAACGTTGCCTACGCCTACTCTTATCTATTTGGGTACGCGATTGACCTTCCGCCCGCGGCAAAGTCCATCACACTACCAAACAACGAAAATATCCGCATTCTGGCGATCTCGCTGGCAGAGAAAGACCCGGAGATGAGACCGGCACGTCCGCTCTATGACGTGCTTCCTGGTGTTGCCGCAGAGCGTTCGCCGCACTGATCTTTTCACAGGCTCATGGGAGTTCGGAGGAACGTGATCCCGAAATGCATCCGGAGATTTGGGGTATGGAATGGCACAGTTAACCCGCCGTAGTCTTCTGAAAACGGGGCTCGCTGCTTCAGCGGGACTGATAAGCGCTGACAGTGCTCTTTACCTACCCGATGCGAATGCCGAAAGGACAGCCACTCGAGCTCATCCGGCGTTGTCGAGTCTTAACGAGGGGATCTCTGAGCGAGCCTCTCCGCGTGAACAATTATTGCTCGATTTTGGCTGGCGCTTTCATCTTGGAGATGCGGACAATGCAGCGAAAGACTTCCGTTGGGGGGCACCGACCCGCGAGGGCACCTTCGCGAAAGCTGGTCAAGATTGGCTCCACAATCCATCAGACGATTCACTGCAGCACAGCTTTGATGACAGCGCCTGGCGCATCGTAGACCTGCCACACGATTGGGCAGTGGAGCTGCCGTTTATCGCAGTCGCGGGGCCGGACATCTCTGTTCACGCTGCCCACGGTTCAAAGCCTCTCGGACGAGAATATCCGGCGACGAGTATCGGTTGGTACGAGCGAACGTTCGCTATTCCTGCAAAGGATGAAGGCCTGCGCCTCTCGCTCGACTTTGATGGAGTGTTTCGAGATGCGATTATCCTGTTCAACGGCTTCTATCTTGGAAGAAACTTCAGCGGCTATGCACCGTTCAGCTTCGATATAACGGATTACATCAAGTACGGCGGGAGCAATGTTGTGACGGTCCGCGTCGATGCGACGCTGAATGAGGGATGGTACTACGAAGGTGCGGGTATCTACCGCCATACCTGGCTTACGAAGACCCACCCTCTCCACATTGCGAAATGGGGCACGTTTGTACGGAGCGAGGTGCGCGGCAGGGGCGCGCACGTTTCGATTGAAACTGAGATCATGAACGAAAGTGGAGAGCAGGTCAGCGGCCGCTTGATCTCACGGATTCTGGATTCCGACGGGAAGCTAGTCGCCACAGTTCCGGTGAAATCTTTCGAGATCTCCGCTTGGGGAAATTCGACGTTAGAAACTCAGACAGTCCTGGCGCAAGCGGAACTCTGGTCGATCGAGGAGCCCAACCTCTATCGTGTAGTCACGCAAATCGAGAGCGGTGGAAGCGTAACGGACCACAACGACACCACCTTTGGAATTCGTTCCATCCGGTTCGATCCCGATCGCGGTTTTTTTCTTAATGGAAAACCGGTCAAGATCAAAGGCACATGCAACCATCAGGATCACGCCGGCGTAGGTATCGCTGTTCCCGATCGTATCCACTATGACCGGGTTGGAGCGCTGAAACAGATGGGTTCCAATGGCTGGCGGACTGCCCACAATCCGGTAGCACCGGAGTTGCTCGATGCCTGCGATCGCCTCGGAATGATGGTTATGGCAGAGACGCGCATGATGGCTTCCACTCCCGAAGGTTTTAGCGAGCTTGGACGTATGATCCGGCGTGACCGCAATCACCCCAGCATTGTGATCTGGTCGCTGGCAAATGAAGAATACTTCTACCAGGGCACTCCAACAGGCGCCCGAATTGTTTCCAGCATGAAGCTGCTTGCCAGGAAGCTGGATCCGACCCGTCCCGTTACGGCTGCGATGAACGGCGGCTGGGTGGGCGAAGGAATATCGGGAGTCGTCGACGTACAGGGGTTCAATTACTGGAATGGAGGGCTGCCTGGTGAGAAACGTGGCAAACCGGGCCTGCCTGAGTACACCGATATCGATAGATTCCATCAGCAATTCCCGAATCAGCCGACCATCGGTACGGAAACAGCGAACGGTCATGGTACGCGCGGCATTTATGAAGATGATCCGAAGCGAGGGTATGTCGGCGAGTACAAAGCGGACTGCTCCGACTGTAAGACGAGCGCGGAAACATGGTGGACGATATACGAGGAACGCGCCTCCCTTTCCGGAGGTTTCACATGGGCCGGTTTTGATTATCGCGGCGAACCAAAACCCTATGACCATGTTTCCATCAGCTCACAGTCCGGCATTCTGGATACTTGTGGCTTTCCCAAAGACATTTACTACTACTACAAATCGTGGTGGGGCGCCGAACCGGTCTTGCATCTCTTTCCTCACTGGAACTGGAATGGAAAAGAGGGTCAGAATATCAACGTCCGGTGTTACTCGAATTTAGACAGCGTTGAGCTATCCTTAAATGGCAAGAGCCTCGGTTCGAAGCCCATTGTGCGGAACTCTCATCTCACATGGACTGTGAAGTATGAACCGGGAGCAATCGAGGCCCGGGGCTTTAAAGATGGGCAGGTCGTCTTGAAGGAACGCCGCGAGACAACCGGCGCGCCGGCGAAATTGGCGCTGCGCCCGAGCTTGAGCGAGATCGCGGCAGACGGTGAGGACGTTTCTTCCATCGCCGTCGAAGTGCAAGACTCTCAGGGGCGGCTTATGCCGATAGCTTCCAATAGGGTACGTTTCAAGCTTGCTGGGCCAGGAAAGATTATTGGGGTCGGCAATGGCGATCCAAGTTGCCGTGAGGCCGACAAGCCTGATTCTGCGGCATCCGCCGAACGCAGCGCGTTTAATGGCTTGTGCATGGTCTTCGTCCAGGCAACGAAGCAAGCCGGAGCGATACAACTGGAAGCCACAGCCGATGATCTCGAATCGGCTCAGGTTGTGATCCAAAGTAATACTGGCAAACTGCGGCCAGCCCTTGATTGAGAGCAGTCGCGTTTTCGGGTTTTAGATGGATCAATGGCGCTGAAATGATCTCATCGGGAGGTCTTACAACATGTTGAGGTCATCAGTTTTCGCTGTCATCTGCTGTACTGGATGTATTTTGCTCAACGGATGTGTACGCCATGCCAGATTGCAGCCGTATGCGGGTCAGTGGGTGCTTCACTCTTCAGGCCAAAATTTAATGGTGCTTAATACAAGGGTAAAACGCGGAAGAATCGCAGGAACCTTATCTGGGCCTCAATATTTTACGGAGCATTCGAGTGGAGAGTTTGACGGAATAAGCCTGCCTATCCGAACCAAGCCGGTTACCGGAAGATGGAAGGGAAGCTTCGTTGAACTAATTGTCGGGTACAAACCGGATCGGGACAAGATGCCAATGATGCTACCAGACGAAAACCATGCGTTGGTTGATGTATTCCATGGTCAAGTACCAGCTTCAAAATTTGAACGGGTAGCGGCTGGGCAAACCGCTATAGTTGCCACCGACTGGCCTATGTATGATCTTGATTCGGAGATTGTAACTGTACGGCAGCAACTGCGAACTATGGTCGATGAAGACCAAGCCGCTCGGCAGAAGAAATGGATTGACTCGAAAGAGATCGAGGAAATCTCCGAAAAAGCCAAGCCATCTCTGGAAGCGATCTATGCGCGCTATGGATGGCCTAAGATTTCCGTTTTCGGTGCTGTTGCATCTGATGATTTTTGGCTTCTGGTTCAACATCAATCTCTCCCTTTGCAGGAGCGCATGCTGGGTACGATGAACGTTGCAGTCGATGCAGGAGAGGCTTCAAAGGCTCACTATGCCTTCCTTTTCGATCGAGTTCAGGTAGCTGAGGGAAAACCACAGCATTGGGGAACGCAGGCAAGATGCGAAAATGGGCAAGCTATTCTGTCCCCTCTTGATGACGTGATCCATGTTGAAGAGCGAAGGAAGGAGTACGGTCTTGACACTCTCCAAGATTCGCTCAAACGATCGGGTAACACCTGTGCCCATGTGCGGCAATGAATTTCAAGTTTGCGCGCTTTAAGATGACGGCGAAGAACAAACCACAGCAAAATGCTCTTAGCGATAACGTTTAGACAGGCTCGAAAGAAAACGTAGCGCTCCTAACATCTACCGATTGTAGAGAGGGCTCCTCGAACAATCTTCTTGCCACGAAGCAATACCGGAGCCTTTGGGGGGACGGTTGCTGCATTCAATACGCATTCTATTTTCCAATTGCACTTAGTTCGGGATAGGATGGTTGCGCTTGGCATTTTCGATTTGTCCGCCGAGTAAATTGAATGGATGCCAGGCGCTCTTCGGAGGAGTGGCATCCGGTCGAGGTAGGCTGCATGCGTCTGGATTTCCGTCTCTTTCTCGTATCGATTGTGTTCGCGTCGGTCCCGTGTTTCTCTCAGGGGCAACACGCAACAGCTAACTCCGACATCCGGATCACGGCGAACAAGTCCGAGATTGAGGAGGGCGGGAATGTCGTGATCGATGCGCTGGTCCAGAGCGCCAGCGGTCAGCCTGCGAGCGGGGTGATGATTCATGCGCGGGTTGATGGGAAGGACTGGGGTGCGGACTACCGCACGCTGCCGTCCGGAGTCTCGCATCTCGTCCTGCCGATTCCGGAGCGGGGCACACATTTGATCGTCGTGACCGACGGAACGAACCAGTCCAAACCTGTGAGCGTGAAGGTAGGTCCTCGTCACTTCAACATCATCGACGATCCCAACCATCAGGTGATTCTGGAGTACGAGACCTGGTTCGGCCCTGGGTATGCCGAGTGGGGCAAGGAAGAGGCGACTCCGCTTCTGGGCCACTACAGTTCGCTCGATCCGAGGGTACTTCGCCAACAGGCGCTCTGGTTTGATGAGATGGGCATCAATGTCGTCGAACTCGACTGGACCAACAATCTCACCAAGGCGTTTCCAAGCAAAGAGTCCAAGGAGTGCATCGCCGCCATGGATGCGCTTCTGGAGGTCTACTCCACGATGCCGCAGCACCCGAAGATCATGATGCTGATGGGGCCGGAACATAATCTGTGGAGAGACAGCAAGGACGTGTATGCCGGGCCATGGTTCAAGCAGCAGATGGACTATGTCTACGATCATTACATTCACAATCCCAGGTACAGGGACATGTTTGTGACCTATGAGGGCAAGCCGCTGATGCTGTATTACCTGAACGGCCCGCGCTTTGTCTCGCCGCCAGACCTGACGGATGCACGGTTTACCGCACGGTACGTTGGAGCGTGGCTGCAGTTTACGCACGAAGAAAAGTATGGGGTATGGTCCTGGTACGATCAAAGCCCGATCCCGACGATGTACCAGGGCAAGGCGGAGGCGCTGACGGTGACGGACGGCTACCCCTCCGTGCATGAGACCGCGACGGGGCTCAACAACTGGGCCGCGCAGGACGCAGGCGGCAAGAACGATGGCGAGACACTCCGCACGCAGTGGGAGGCTGCGATGAAATATAAACCTCGCTTCCTGTTCGTGAACCAGTGGAATGAGTTTGTGCCGCCCGACCAGTACAACGTCAACATGAGCAACGATCTCGAGCCGACGATTCTGACAGAGAAGGAGGATCCGAGGGCTAGCGGCTGGGGGTTGGCTTACATGGAACTCACGCGGGAGCAAATTGCGAGATACCATGCTGCTTTAGGGGCGCATCGTCCCTGAGCGAATCCGTGCCCGGGCGCAGGGAGCCGGGATATACGTAGGGAGCCGCTGCTGGTGATTGGGGCTGTTTTTCTGGACGTGGTCTTCATGCTCGCTTAAGGCGGGATCTGCAATAGTCTTCCCAGGATAAGTACCTAAAGAGGGAGAACAAGTATGATCCGTCACAGCCATATCGCTATAGCAGCCTTTCTGGTCTTCACTCTAGAAGCCGCTGCGCAAGAGAAGAAGATCGACCAGACCTCACTTCCACCTGCCGTTCAAAAAACGGTTCAAGAGCAGTCGCAAGGAGCCACGATCAAGGGCTTTACGAGCGAACGAGAACATGGCAAGAAGGTTTACGAGGCTGAGATGATGGTGAACGGCCACTCGAAAGATATTGAGATCGCCGAAGATGGGACGTTGAACGAGGTTGAGAATGAGGTTGCGTTGGCTTCTCTTCCAATGAATGTGCGAACAGCCCTAACGGCCAGGGCTGCGGGAGCAAAGATCACGAAGGTGGAATCGCTTACCAAGCAGGACAAGCTGGTCGCCTATGAAGCAGCTACGCTCAGAGGTGTAAAAAAGGGCGAGATCCAGGTTGGACCTGACGGCAGCAAGCTCTCTCATGAGGAATAACAACCATCTTTATAGCTATTTGCGTGCATCTCAGCTTCTGGATTCTGCGTGGCTGGAAACAATCGACATAGCTTGGGTGAGAGACATGATGTAGAAGGGTGGATTATGGGCGAGGGTTGCTGTGCGTGACGATCTCCCGGAGAAGGGGTTGCCGTTTGGGTGGGGTGGAGGAGATTTGGAGGGTTTCGCGGAGCATGTGCCCGGGTTCGTCGAGGAGGGATTGGTCTTCGGCGAAGAGGGTGACGAGAGGTTGATCGGCTTCGAGGCGGTCACCTAGTTTGGCGTGCATCTCGATGCCGGCGTGAGCGCTGACGGGGTCGCCGGGTTTTTTGCGGCCTGCGCCGAGGCGTTGGACGGCCCAGCCTACCTGTTTGCAGTCCATCGCGGCGAGATATCCGGATTGCGGGGCGGTGAGGATGCGGGTGGCGGTGGGCTTGTGGTGGGCGGCAGGATCTTCGAAGATAGCCGTGTCACCGCGCTGGGCGGCGATGATTTTGAGCCACGCCCGGTAGGCTGCGCCGCTCTCTAGAATTTTATTGGAGAGCTTCGCACCCTCCTCGGGGGTGTCGGCCTGGCCAGCAAGGTGGAGCATCCAGCCAGAGAGGATGTTGGTGAGTTCGATGAGGTCGCGGGACATTCTTTCATTCTGGGGGTTGCGGACCTGCTTCATGATGTCGACGCACTCCCAGACCTCGATCCAGTTGCCGGAGAAGCGGCCTAGGGGCTCGTCCATGCTGGTGAGCAGGGCAACGGTGCGGGTGCCGGAGGCTTCGCCGGTCTGGACCATGAGTTCGGCGAGGAATCTGGATTGCTCGTAGGTGGGCATGAAGGCGCCGCTGCCGGTTTTGACGTCGAGGACGAGGGCGTTGAGGTCTTCGGCGAGCTTCTTGCTCATGATGCTGGCGGCGATGAGGAATGGCGATTCGACGGTGCCGGTGTGGTCTCTCAGGGCATAGAGGATGCGGTCGGCGGGAGCGATGGTGGGAGTCTGGCCGATGAGGGCAGCTCCGCATTGTTTGAGGGTGGCGAGGAGTTGCGGGAGGGAGAGCTGGGAGTCGAAGCCGGGGATGGTTTCGAGCTTGTCCAAGGTGCCGCCGGTGTGGCCGAGTGAACGGCCGGAGATCATGGGGACGCAGATGCCGGGAACGCCGTCGAGCGTGGGAGCGGCGAGGCCGGCTGCGGCGAGGATGGGGGCGATGAGGAGGGATGTCTTGTCGCCGACGCCGCCGGTGGAGTGCTTGTCGATGGTAAAGGTGTGGAGCGCGGAGGCGTCGAAGGTTTCGCCGGAGGTGCGCATGGCGGAGGTGAGGGTGGCGAGCTCTTGTGAGTTGAGACCGCGCTGGAAGACGGCCATGAGGAAGGAGGCAATCTGGGCGTCGGTGACGAGGTGGTGGACGGGGGTGCGGTCGACTATGGCGCGGATGAAGGTGTGAATTTCGGCGTCGGTGAGGGTGTGGCCGTCGCGCTTGTGGAGGATGACGTCGATGGGATGGATGGGTTTGGTCCTGTCCTGTCTGGATTGTGTGCGGCAATCTTCGGGGGATGGATACCCGGTCTTTTTCCATCTTAGTACGTGTTTAAGGACGGAAAGCACGACCGCGGATTGGCACGGATGAAGCGGATTAAGAACAGGCAAGAGCAACGACGAAGTACAGGGATCCTTCCCCTTCGCTACGCTCGAGGGGCAAGATGACGACGAAAACCAAACAACAGCAAAACAATGTTCTGCATGCAAGTGTGAACAGATTCTTAGGATGCGTCCCCTTGAGCGGGAGATTGCTTTGTAGAGATGTGCTGCGGTTGGAGGCCCATACCGACGAAGCGTGCGGCAAGATACTGGAAGCCGGGGATGCTGGTGAGGACTCTTAGGGCGAGAGGCGGTTTGATGGGACCATCACTGCGGAGGACGCGGTTGAGGAGGCGATGGGCGAAGACCTGAAAGTGTTGCGTGTTGCGGACGGCGGCTTGGCGGTAGTGCTGGACGCTGGCGAGATTGTGTTCGGTGAGGGTGTTGGACCGCAAGGCTTCGGTGAGGAGGTTGGCGGTGGCGACGGCGTCCTGCAGGGCAATATTGATGCCGATGCCGCCGACGGGGGACATGGCGTGAGCGGCGTCGCCGATGCAGAGCAGGCCGGGAGAGGACCACTGGCGAAGGCGGTTGACCTCGACGGTGAGGAGCTTGATCTTGTCCCAGGAGTCGATCTCAGCGGTTCGACCCGCGAGAAAGGGGATGATGCGTTCGATACCTTGCTGAAAGGCGAGGATGCCAGCTTGCTGGATCTGAGGGAAGGTGCCTTTGGCTATGATGTAGCCGACCTGGAAATAGTCGTTGCGATTGATGAGGACGATGAGGCGGCCGTAGTTGATGTAGCCGAGTCCGTTTTCGGGGTCGGTGGGTTGCCTGGTCATGCGGAACCAGAGGACGTCGATGGGGACGCCTTCATCATGGAGAGGGAGGTGGCCTGCTTCGCGGGAGAGGGCGTGGCGGCCGTCGCAGCCAACGGTGAGGTTGGCTGGAATGTCAGCGGGGCCATCCGGGGTGTTGGCGCGGACGCCGGTGGTGTGGCCGTTTTGCTGGATAAGTCCGGTGGCCTCACAGCCCATGCGCAGGGTGAATGCGGGGAAGCGGGCGGCTTCGTCGGAGAGGAACTTGAGGAAGTCCCACTGGGGCATAAGGGCGACGAACTTTGCGTGGGTAGGCAGGTGGGAGCAATCGGCGATGGAGAACTGGCAGCCGCCAATGACTGCGGAGATTTGAGCTAGCTGGGAGTGGGGCAGGGTGAGGAACTTTTCGAGCAGGCCGAGTTCGTAGAGGAGCTCGAGCGTGGAGGGGTGGATGGTGTCGCCGCGAAAATCGCGGAAGAAGTCTTTGTGTTTTTCAAGGACGGTGACGGGGATGCCGGCCCGGGCGAGCAGGAAGCCCAGCATGATGCCGGCGGGGCCGCCGCCGATGATGCAGACGGAGGCTGGTACTGGGTGGTTTACGGTGCTTGTCATGTCGGAATGAGGGTAGCAGTGGGTGGGGGAAGCGTCAAAGGGGTCTGGAGGAATTGGATTGGTTTGATGCCCCAGAGGAACAGCAGGTCTCTCCACTCAGCAACAGACGATGAGACTGGCTGTTGCATTGGTCGAGATAACCGGTGTTGACGAGTGAGCGAGAGCGGTTCGCGCGGGGCGCGAAGGCCCACCTTAGCGAAGGTGAAACTGTCGCGAAGATGGGGCAAACGGTGGATGGGCAACAGAAGTTACGCGGCGTCGATGTTGAGGATGCGGAGCCAGTCGAGGGGGGTATGGGCGAGGGAGTCGGGGCGGGCGGGAGGAAGGGAGTGGGGCTTGAAGCCGAAGGTGCAGCCGATGCTGCGCGCGCCGCAGTTGCGGGCGGTGAGGATGTCGATGTCGGTGTCGCCGACCATGAGGGTTTCGGCTGGTGTGATGAGCTGGTGAGCGAGGAGGGAGGCTTCGTGGATGAGGGTCTGTAGGCCGTGCGGGTCGGGTTTTTTGGTGTGGAAGCTGTTGCCACCGTAGTTCTGGAAAAAGAAGCGGGAGAGGCCGAAGTGGTCGCAGATTGCGCGGGAGGGGTTGACGGGTTTGTTGGTGAGGACGGCCATGAGGAGGTGGGGATGGGTGTGGTGGATGGCTTCGAGCGACTCGAGGACGCCGGGGTAGAGGAAGGTGTAATCGAGCTTGTGGACGCGGTAGAAGTCGAGGAAGAAGGTAAGGGCCTCGGTGACATATTCCTGGTCGTGGATATCGCCTTCGGGGTCGCCGATGGCGCGGCGGACGAGCATGGAGGCTCCGTCGCCGATGTAGCCGGAGATGACGGCTTCTGGTAGCGGGGGCTTGCCGAGATGGGTGAGGGTGGCGTTGACGGAGTTGCAGAGATCGCGGCGGGAGTCGATGAGGGTACCGTCGAGATCGAAGACGATGAGGCGGGGGAGGGGCGGCATCGAGGGCATTTGCTAAGGGTAATGGAACGGCATGAGGTAAGCTTTGGGGGAAAGTGGAGGAGACGATGCGAGGAGCTTGGATTCGGGGAGTCTGGACGAGGCGTGAGTTTGTTGCGGGGTTGGCGGCGGCGGGTGTGGCGGCGCAGGGAAGGCGGGCGTGGGCGCAGAGCGAGCTTACCGGCGATGCGGCGGTGCAGGAGTTGATGGCGGGAAACGAACGGTATGTGGCGGGGAAGATTACTTCTTTTCCGGAGGACCTGAAGATTTTGAAGGAGAAGACGGTGCTCAAGCAGGAGCCGTTTGCGGCGGTGCTGTCGTGCGCGGATTCGCGGGTACCGGTGGAGATCATCTTCGATCAGAGTATCGGGCACTTGTTTGTGACGCGAGTGGCGGGGAATATGGTGACGCCGGAGATTATGGCTAGCCTGGAGTATGGCGTGGCGGTGCTGGGATTGAAGGCGATTCTGGTGATGGGGCACACCAATTGTGGAGCGATCAGCGCGGCGGTGCAGGCGAAGGAGGTGCCGGGGCAGATCAGCGTGCTGTATCAGCACCTGATGCCCGGGATACGGGATTCCCATGGAGATGTGGTTGCGGCAGTCAAGGCGAATGCGGTGTTTCAGTCGAGGCTGCTGCGGGAGAGTTCTACGGTGATTGCGAAGGCGGTGAAGGAGGACGGCGTGAAGGTCTTGGGTGGGGTGTATGACCTGGAGACCGGGAGGGTGACGGTGGTTTCGTAGGGAGCTGTTAAGAAGGCTTGACCACGGATTGCACGGATTTAAGAACGAGCAAATGAGAGATGCTGTGGGTTCTCCACTCCTCGCGTGGCTAAGCTCAGGTCGAAATGACAACCTGCAGGAGTCGTGCGGCGAGATCTTGAATTCACTCGCCGCAAATTGCGTGGCTATTTGATCTGGATGTCGCCGGAGCCTGTGTTGGCGCGGATGGTTGGGCCGCCGCCATTGACAGCACCGGTGACGTGATGATGATTGAGGCTGCCCTGCATGGTGATGGGCTGGGCGACGTTAATACTGCCTGAGCCGGTGTCGGCATCGAGGGTGAAGCGGGCATTGCCGACGCCGAGGCGGATGGAGCCACTGCCGGTGCTGATGCGCCAGTCGGCGGTAGGCTGGCCTTCGGCTTCGATATCGCCGGAGCCGGTGCTGGCCTTGAGCGCGCCCGATATGCCGTGGAGACGGAGGCTGCCGCTGCCGGTTTCGGCTTTGACGTCGCCGGGGCCGGTCTGCTCGAGCTCGATATCGCCAGAGCCGGTGCCAAGGGTGGCGGGACCCTGGATACCGTGGGCGCGGACGGAGCCGGAGCCGCTCTGAGCTTTGATGGAGGCGCCGACATCCTGGATCTCGAGGTCGCCGGAGCCGGTGATGGCGTTGAGGTTGGAGGCTCGGGGAAGGGTGATCTCGTAGTCGATGCTGATGTTGCGGAAGAGGTCATTGTTATGCTGGCCGATGGTGATGTCGTTGCCGCTCTGGACGATGGGCGGGTTGTTGACGATCTCCTGCACACGGTTGTCGCGGCCTCCGCCAAACCAACCCTGGCTGGCGTGAACATGGCCGATGACGTGGACCTGGTTGTCGGAGCCGGGGTGAAGATGGATATAGCCGGAGCCGGTGGTGACCGATACCGTCGGCGAGCCGCTGACGTTGAGGGTGCGGTCGAAGTTGCTGTCGGCCGCGAAGGCAGTGGAGGCGGCGAGGGCGAAGAGGAGGGCGGTGGTGGTGAGGCCTGGGGCGTGCAAGACTGGGGTGTTCATGGAGTTCCTTTTTCGGTCAGCTCTATAGCTGAGGTTTAGAGGTCTGAGCAGATCCTTCGGCTGATGGTGTTCGATGTTGCTGTTGGGCTCTATTGCTGGAGGATGACCGTATCGCCGGGGTTGAGGCCGGCGACAACTTCCGTTTTGGTTCCGTTGGAGATGCCGGCTTTGATAGAGATGGTGCGGCGGCCTTTTTTTGCTTTGGAGTCGGGGACCTCGACGGAGGCATTGCGGTCTTTGTCGTAGAGGACGGCCTGCTCGGGAACGGTGAGAACGTTCTTGTGTTCGTCGAGGATGATCTCGGCGTTGGCGGTCATGTTGGCTTTGAGCTCGCCGCCGGGGTTGTCGATGGAGACGCGTACCTCGAAGGTGGTGACGTTGTCCTTTTCGACGCCGAGGGGGGCGATCTTTGTGACTTTGCCGAGGAAGGTCTTGTCCTTGAAAGATTCGACCTTGATGCGGGCGGGTTGGCCGAGATAGACCTTGCCGATGTCGGACTCGTCGACCTTGCCCTGGACGTAGACCTGGGTGGTATCGCCGATGGTCATGACGAGGGTGGCGGTGGAGCCGAGGACGAGGATGGAGCTGACAGCGTCGCCTATTTCGACGTCGCGGGAGAGGATGGTGCCGTCCATGGGCGAGGTAATGGTGGTGTAGCTGAGCTGCTCTTCGAGCTGCTTGAGGGAGGCCTGGTTCTGCGCGACCTGGGCCTGGGCCTGGCGCAGCTTGGAGTCATCGACGGTGATCTGGGCGATGGCCTTGTCGCGGGTGTTTGCGTCGGCGAGGTACTTCTGTTGGGCGTCGTCGAGAGACTGCTTGGAGACGACTCCTTCCTGCGACATTTTCAGAGCGCGCTCATAGGTGTGCTTGTACATGGGAAGGTCGGGGGCTTCGGCGTTGACCTTGTCATAGTCAATGGAGGCGGCGGCGGCGGCGGCGTTGGATTCGGCGGCGGCGAGCATGGCCTTCTGGGCGGCGACCTGATCGAGGATCTCCTGCTGGTCAAGCTGGGCGAGGACCTGGCCCTGATGGACGTGGGCGTTGATATCGGTGTCGAGCCGGGTGACGATGCCGGAGGCCTTGGATTTGACTTCGACCTTGGTGATGGGCTGAACCTTGCCGGTGGCGACGACGGAGCGGGCGATGTCTCCACGTTCGGCTTTGGCGAGCTGGGAGGGTTCAAATTTGGTGGTGTTGCCGCGGGCCGAGACTGCGATGCCGAGGATGATGACCACGACGAGGACTGCGAGGCCGCTCCAGATCCAGAGTTTCCGTCTGCTTTTTCGCTGTGTCGCCAAGGCTTGCTCCCGTGCTGCTGATTGTAAGTCGTTCTGAGATGTGATTACGCAGAGAGGGACTTCGCGGTTCCGTGGATGACGGAGAAAGTTAAGGCGTGATGGTGATAGCCGTTTAGACGGGTGGGCGCGATGGGAAACGGCGGAGTTTAGCGGGGCAGCGTCTCAGGACCTGTTTACAAACTGGAAGCTCGGCCGCGGATTTGCCTGGATAGGCCTAGTTAAGAATAGGCAAGAGCAACAGCAACAACGAAATACGCGCGTCCTTCACGAGGCCTTCGGCAGGACCTGCGTTCAGGATGACGGCGAAAAAACAAACAGCAGCATTCTCAACGCACTTTTTTGACGAGGTCTAAGCGTATTTGCGCAGCACACCGAGGACTTTGCCTTGAATGCTGACGTTGGCTGCGGGGGCGTAGATGGGAGCCATCTCGGTGTTGGAAGGTTGCAGACGGACCATAGAGCCTTCACGGTAAAAACGCTTGAGGGTGGCGTCGGAGCCGTCGATGAGGGCGACGATGATCTCGCCTTCACGTGCGGTGCGGGTGCGCTCGACCAGGACGTAGTCGCCGGAGACGATGTGTTCGTCGCGCATGGAGTCTCCGCGGACCTCGAGGGCGAAGACTTCGCGGTTGCCGATGATGTCGCTGAGGGAGATGCTTTCGGCGGACTCGATGGCTTCGACGGGCTTGCCGGCGGCGATGCGGCCCAGAAGCGGAAGGCGATCGCTGCCTTTTTTCCCGCTGCGAGCGGGGAGGACATCGATGGATCGGCTGCGGTTGTGCGCGCGCTGGAGCAGACCTTTGTTCTGCAGGTTGGTGATGTGCTTGTGCACAGTGGCGAGCGAACTGAGACCGAGGCCGCTGGCGATCTCCTCGTAGGAAGGGGAGTAGCCGTTCTTTTGAGTGAAGCCGGAGAGGAAGTCGATGACATCTTTTTGCCGCCGTGTGATCGCCATGCGAATGATTGTAGCGAATAAAAGGCGAATTGCAAGGGCTTTCTGGATCCGTGATTGAAACCGCAGATTTCAACGAAAACTTCTCTGCTAGAAGTCCTTCGAAGCATAATTTGGCAGTTGAGAGTTGAAATGAATTCGGTACCACAATAGGTTCACAAATTCCCATTTTGAAATTTGGTATGCAAAAGATTGCAAAGATAACTTGCCAGCGCCGGTGAGATGAACCAAGGTAAGGACACACCAGCCGGATCAGTAACGTGACTTTCGGTGAAGTGAAGAGGTTGGAGACGAAAGGGCCATCTATGCGGGTATTGATTGTAGAAGACGATGCGGCACTGGGACTTTTTCTGCAGAAGGGTTTGAAGTTGGAAGGCCATGAGGTGACCTGGGTCGGCGATGGAGAGGCGGGGCTGCGGTATGCGGAGGATCATCGGCCGGATTTAATGGTGCTCGACCTGAGCCTGCCACGGAAAGACGGTACCGAGGTGCTGGAAGAGATGCGCGGGCACTTCGACGAGATGGCGGTGCTGGTGTTGACGGGACGCAGCCAGGTGGAGGAGCGGGTGAAGTGCCTGAACCTGGGTGCGGACGATTGCCTGCTGAAGCCGTTCAGCTTTCACGAGTTTACGGCGCGCTGCCGGGCCCTGTTGCGGCGGCGGGAGCAGTTTGCCGATCCGGTGCTGCGGCATGGGGATGTGCAACTGAACCGCATGGAACGGAGGGTAACGCGCGGCGGCCAAGCGGTGGAACTGACGGTGAAGGAGTTTTCGCTGCTGGAATTTCTGATGATGCGGCGCGGTCAGAGCTGCGGACGGAGCGAGCTGTTGCGGGAGGTGTGGCAGATGTCTCCCGATGCCGGAACGAACGTGGTGGATGTGTATGTGAACTATGTGCGCCGTAAGCTGGCTTCGGCGAGCCTGGATGGAGATGTGACGAACCCGGTGATCGAGACGATACGGGGCGAAGGCTACCGCATGGGCGGAGCGGCAAAGATGGCGGCGCGTGTGAGAGAGTATCCGGTTGGAGCGGCATTGGCCGGTGCGTAGTTTTGGGAACCCAGTGAGGCGAGCGGGCCTGAAGGAAACGAACCTCGTGGAGCGGATCGACGCTGCCTTGCATGCATTATGCCAGCCGCTGACGGTACTGCAGTGCAGGCTGGCGCTGGGCGAACTTTCTGGCGAGCCGAAGGCAATGCGCGAGGCGATCCAGGAAGCGTTGCATGAGTGTGCGCGGTTGAACCACACGGTTGGAACGATGCGGGCGATGTTGCAGCAGATGATGGTCGACAGAGACGAAGAGAGGAAATGGTGAAGGGCATGAATCTGGAACGAAGAGTGAGGCCAGAAGAAAGTTTGTGTGAGACTGCGGCGATTCGCAGCGTGGTGCTGGCTAGTGCGGATGCCGGGTTGCGGCAACGTCTGCGCGTTTCTTTGGCGGCGTTGCGATGGCAGGTGAGAGAGGCTGCGGGCGGGGCGGAGGCGATGGCGCAGTTGGAGGATGCACGGTCGGAGGCATTGCTGGTGGATAGCTGGCTGCCAGACCTCGAGGTGGGCGAATTTGCGAGCGTGATTCGGATGATGTATCCGGCGATGGAGCTGCTGCGGGTGGATGGCGGCGCGGATGGGGGAGCGCGGAGTCCGAGGCGGAATGAGCTGCTGCATGCGCTGCGTGAGGCGCAGAACTCTTCGCTGAACGATACGGTGGCGTGGGCGGCTGCCCCGTCTGCTGTCCCTCTCGCTGGGCCTCGCCCCGGTGCGCGAGTGCCTGTGCGCCCGGTTGCTGAGGAGCGCCAGGAGGTGAGCTGGAAGTTGCGACAGAACTCTGCGGAACCAATTTCGTCGGCTATGCAGGCGGCGATGCAGAGGAAGGCGGAGGCTCCGCGGTTTTCGATCGGCAGAGTGGCTCTGTTACCCGATATGGTGGGGGCGAGCGAGTCGATGCAGGAGCTGGCGCGGCTGATCCGGCTGGTTGCGCCGCGCTCGACGACGGTTTTGATTGAAGGCGAGACGGGAACCGGAAAAGAAGTTGTGGCGAGGGCGGTGCATCGGTTGAGTGAGCGCGCGGGCAAGCCGTTTGCGGTGTTGAACTGCGCCGCCATTCCCGAGGCATTGCTGGAGGCGGAGCTGTTTGGCCACACTCGGGGAGCGTTTACCGGGGCAGTGCAGTCGCGCACGGGAAGGATCGAGGCGGCGCATGGAGGAACGCTGTTCCTGGATGAGATTGGCGAGATGCCGATGGCGCTGCAGTCGAAGATGCTGCGGTTTCTGGAGTGCGGCGAGTTGCAGCGAGTGGGGGATAACGAGACGGTGCGGGTGGATGTGCGGGTGATCGCGGCGACCCACCAGCCGCTGGAGAAGCTGGCCTCGAGTGTCGGGGCAGAGCGGACGTTCCGGTTGGATCTTTATCATCGGCTGGCGGTGTTTCCTGTGGAGGTGCCTGCGCTGCGGGAGCGGATGGAGGACCTTGATCTGTTGGCGGAGCACATTCTGGAACAGATGGGGCAGGAGATGCCGCGCAAACGGCTGAGCGCAGCAGCAAGGGCGAAGCTGCAGGAACACCATTGGCCGGGGAACGTGCGCGAGTTGATGCATGTGCTGGAGCGGGGCGCGATTCTTGCTGAAGACAGGATAGAGATTGGCGCGGAGGAGATCCGGGTCCGCCGGGCTACTCGCGGTTGAGACAGGGAAAGATTGGAATACTGCATAAGAGCGCTCTCATGCGAGGGCGCTTTTGTTTGGCCTGAGGACTGCATGAGTTCATGGCGTGGAGGTGCAGGCATGCAGACAACGACGGCTTTGAGCGATGCTTTGGGACAGTATTTGGACCTGACCACTCAGCAGATGCAGCTGACGGCGAGCAATATGGCGAATGTGGATACCCCGGGATACAAGACGCAGGGGATTGACTTTGAGCAGGAGTTCGCGAAACAGCTCAGTAACAGCGGGGGCCCCGCTCAGTTGGAAGGAGCGCAGGGCTCGGTGCAGGCGGTCGACGGCCTGGTGGCGCGGCCCGATGGCAACAATGTTTCGATGGACCGCGAGGGCTTGCAACTGGCAAAGACGCAGTTGCAGTTTCGGCTGGGCGAGCAGTTGTTGAAGCACGAGTTCTCGAATGTGATGAGCGCGATCCATATGGACGGGAAATAAGCGATGAATCTTTTTGGCGTGATGGACGTAAGTGGATCCGCGCTGCAGGCGGAGAGGGTGCGGGCCGAGGTGGTGGCATCGAACATGGCTAACGCGGAGACGACGCGTACTCCGGATGGCGGCCCCTACCAGAGGCATCATGTGGTCTTCGAGGCCGAGGGCGGAGGGAGCTTTCAGGATTCCCTGGCCAGCCAGATAAATGGCGGGAGCGGGTTTGCAGGTGGATTCAAGAGTGGGTTGACCGGCGGACTTGTGAGCAGATTGCAAAACGATCTGACTGCGGCGGATCCTACGCCGGGAGGTGTCTCTGTGGCTGCTGTGATCAGCGATGCGAGCGCGCCGCTGAAGCGGTATGACCCGCAGCATCCGGATGCGGACGCGAGTGGTTTTGTGGCGTACCCCGATATCAATCCGCTGACCGAGATGGTGGACCTGATGGGAGCGACGCGGTCGTATGGGATGAATGCTTCGGCCATTACGGCGGAGAAGGGCATGTTCACTTCGTCGCTCGACCTTTTGAAATAGCAGGGACTGAAACGAGAGTGGGGAGGGATTGTGGTCGGATTATCTGGCGGTGCTGCGGTGATGAATGGGTTGAGCGGGTTGAATGCGGGAAGCGTCGGAGGCCTAGGGAGTCTCGATGACGGCTTTCTAAGCGACGCGGGTGTTGCTGCTTCGGGGTCGGCCAGTGCGGCGGCCGTGCCGTTTGCGGGAATGTTGCAGGCGATGGTGCAACAGACGAGTGCGCTCGATAAGAAGGCCTCGCAGGCTGTGACCGGGCTGTTGAACGGTTCTGGCGTGGAAGTTCATGATGCGATGATCGCGACGCAAAAAGCGGACATGGCCTTTGAGCTGGCGCTGCAGGTGCGGAACAAGGCGGTTGGCGCGTATCAGCAGATGATGGGCATGCAGTTTTAGCTTTGAGATTCAGAGAGACGCTGAGGCGAGATGGCAGAGATAGAGCAGGCAGGCGGGGCGGGAATGCAGAGGGCCGGACAGGTTGCCGGCGATGGGACCGGAGGCTCTCCGCTGGACAAGGTGACGGCGATGGTTACTGCCGGGCGGGCGCGGTGGGTGGACATGCCGGCCGGCAAGCGGACGTGGTTGATTGCGGCGGCGGCTTTTCTGGCGGCGATGTGCGCCGGTATGTTCTGGTTTGCGGGGCGGCCGGACTGGCGCGTGTTGTTCAGCGGACTCGATGGGAAAGATGTGCAGCAGGTCTCGCAGGAACTGGCCGCCGCAGGTATCCCCTTTGAGACGACGCTGGATGGCGGTGGCGTGCAAGTGCCGGCGGAGATGATGGACAAGGCCCGCATGGAGGTGGCGACGAAAGGGATGCCGCAGACGGGGCGGCTTGGGTTCGAGCTGTTCGACAAGCCGAACTGGGTGGGAAGTGAGTTCGATGAGAGGGTGAACTATCAGCGCGCTCTGGAGGGAGAGCTCGAACACACGATTGGGACACTGGGTGTGGTGAGGTCGGCGCGGGTGCATCTGGTGTTGCCGCAGCCTTCGTTGTTTGCCGCGGAGGAGAAGGCGGCGAAGGCTTCGGTGGTGCTGAAGTTGAAACGGGCTTCGGTCGACCCGGAGCAGGCGGATGCGATTCGCAGTCTGGTTGCGGGTTCGGTGGAGAACCTGAGCGCCGATCAGGTGACGCTGGTGGATGCGGATGGGCGAGTGAACTTCAAGCAGCGCTCGAGCAACGCCGCTGAGGCCGACGCGGAACAGGCGATGGAGGACAAGCTGGTGGCGATGCTTGAACCGCTGGCAGGGCGCGACAACGTGCGGGCCACGGTGAATGTGAGTTACGACGAAGGCAGCGAGGTTCGTACCGATGAGGTCTACGACCCGAATGAGGTGGCGACCTTGAGCATGCAGAAGAGTGAACAGACATCTACACCGCGCGGACAAGCTTCAGGGGTGCCGGGGACGGCAAGCAATTCGCCCGGGGCCGCTCCTCCGGGTGCTGTGGCGGGATCGCAGGCGGCGGCTGCACCGGGAACGCCGCCGTTGCTGCAGAAGCAGGCGCTGCCGGTGTATCCGCAGCAGGGGGCGGGGATGGGCCAGAGCCTGCATGAGGAGAATGGCACCTATGGAGTGACAAAACATCTGGTGCATACGGAGCAGGGGCCGGGACGTTTGAAGCGGGTCTCGGCAGCGGTGGTGGTGAACGATCGAAGCGTGACCGAAGGTAATGGGAAGCTCGAGCATGTGGTATGGAAGCCGCGAAGCCCGGAGGAGATGCATCGGCTGGAGGAGTTGGCGCAGGCGGCGGTTGGCTGCGATGCGCGGCGGGGAGACCAGGTGGTGATCGAGAATGTGAGCTTCAGCACGAATGCACCTGAGATGAAGCCAGCGGGGGTGGACCGCATGATGGACGAGATGCGCGGGCTGATGCGCACACAGCCGGGCCTGATGAGAACCGCGGTGATCGGGATGTGCGGTGTGCTGCTGGTGCTGTTCGTGCTGCGGCCGGTGGCGAAGCAGATGACGGCAACGCTGCGGGAACCGATGTTGCTGGCCGCGGGGCATTCGCATAGAGGATCAGGCGCGGCAGGCGGCTTCGATGCGGAGGAGGAGCAGTTGCTTCCAGGCCAGGGCGCGCAAGCGGAGGAGATGCTGCTGCCGAGAGGGAAGACCAAGACACAACAACTGCAACAGGGCATCTTCGAACATGTGTCGGAACATATTAGACGAGAACCGGGACAAAGTACGCGATTGATCGAAGCGTGGATCGGTTCGTCCGAGGAGGCGATGTGATGGGAGCAGCGATGCAGATGTCGAGTGTTGAGGCGATGCGGCAGAACCCGTTGCTGCTGACGCCTGAAGCCGGGTTTGTGCCGGCGGCGATTTCAGGATTGCGGAAGGCGGCGATCCTGATGGTGGCTATTGGCGATGAACTGGCGAAGACGTTGTTTCTAAGCCTGTCGGAGAGAGATGTGCGGCTGGTGACGGAGGAGATCACGCGGCTCGGGGATGTTCCCGCGGCCCAGTTGACCCAGGTCCTGACGGAGTTCTACGGGTTGCTCGAGACGCAGCAATACATGGTGCGCGGCGGCCCCGACTATGCGCTGAGATTGCTGACGGAGGCCTTTGGAGCTGCGCGGGCCGAGGAACTTCTGTCGCAGGTGAAGAAGATCCGCGAGCGCACCAATGGCGATATGGCGATGCTGCAGAATTTGGATGCGCAACATCTGAGCAAGTTTCTGGAGAACGAGCACTCGCAGACGGTGGCGCTGGTGCTGGCCCATCTGGATGCGAAACGTGGCTCGACCGTGCTGATGAATCTGCAGGGTGCAATGCGGGTGGATGTGGTACGGCGGCTGGCGCAGATGCGGCAGTTCTCGCCGGAGATGGCGCAGACCGTGGCGATGGCACTGCATAAACGGATGGAGAAGATGGGATCGAGCGGGAGGAAGTCCTATTCGGGCTTCAAGGCTGTGGCGGAGTTGCTGAATCGCCTGGACCAGACGGAGAGTAGAGGGATTTTGGAGGAGATTGAACAGAACGAGCCGAAGGTCGCGATCGGCATACGAGAGCTAATGTTTACGTTCGAAGACCTGTTGACGGTTCCCGCTGAGAGCATTCGAGAGTTTGTCGGGGCGGCGGACAAGAAGGTGCTGGCGATGTCGCTGAAGGGCGGAAAAGAAAACATAAAGGCCCATTTATTCAAAGCGATGAGTTCGCGCGCGGTGGAGATGTTGCGGGAGGACATGGAGGTGATGGGCCCGGTGCGGATGAGAGATGTCGGGGCAGCGCAGCAGGAGTTGCTGGCGTTGGCGAGGCAGCTTGAGAGTGAAGGCCGAATGATCCTGAAGATGGAGGTAGATGATGATCTCGCCGTGTGAGCACGCAGGATATGCCTCTGCCGGCGCAGGTCTGCCGGTGCGGTTGTTGAGCCCCGGAGCAAGCGATGTGTCGCGGCTTGAGTTCTATTCGATAGATGCTTCCGAGGTCCCGGTGAAGGCCGAAGTGAATCAGGAGACGACGGCGTCGGAGATTGTGCTGAAGGAGGAGGCTGCGGAACTGAATGGGCGGTTGCGATCGCAGGCGGAAGAGATGTCTGCACAGATCGAACTGGCGCGCAGGGAAGCGAAGGCCGAAGCCGGCCGGGAATGGGAGCAGAGATTAGAAGAGAGAGTTGCGGAAGAGCGGGCGAGGATCTTCAATTACTCTGAGGAGTTTGGCCGGGATCGGGTGCGATATTTTGCCGCGGTGGAGGGTGAAGTGGTGAAGCTGGCGTTGGCGATCGCAGCGCGGGTGCTGCATCGTGAGGCGAAGCTCGATCCGCTTCTTCTCGCCGGCGTGGTGCGGGTTGCGTTGGGGAAGGTTGCTGAAGAGACCGTGACGGTGCTTCGCGTGCCGATGGGCGATCTGCCAATGTGGCGCGATGTCTTTGCCGCGGTTCCGGAGAGCCGGTTGCAAGTTGCCGGGGACGAAGGCCTGACGGCAGGGGAGTGCCTGCTCGATACCAACGTCGGGCGGGTGGAGTTGGGAGTGAGCGCACAACTGCAAGAGATTGAACGAGGGTTTTTCGATCTGCTGCAACAGAGGCCCGCGTGATGGATGCGATGCAGATATTGGCTTCGGCGAGGCTGGCTCCTTATTTCACCCAGCTTGCGGGCCGCCCGGCCTGGCGCTGGAGCGGCCGGGTGGTGGAGGCGAATGGCCAGACCGTAGAGGCCGAGGGGCCGCTTTGTTCGGTAGGCGAGTGCTGCGAGATCGCCGGCGCAGATGGGGAACGGCATCGGGCCGAGGTGATCGGATTTCGCGGGCGGCATGTCTTGGCGATGCCGCTGAACGAGACGCGAGGGATCCGCTATGGAGATGCGGTGTTGGCTATGGGAGTGACGCCGAGAATTGGTGTGGGGGAGGCTATGGCTGGCCGAATCGTGGATGCGCTGGGTGGTCCGTTGGATGGCCTGCCGGCACCGCGCGCAACGGAGATGTGGCCGCTCGATGGAGTGGTGCCGCATCCGATGGAACGCGAGCAGATCAGGGAGCCTTTGCAGACTGGCCTGCGTGTGTTGGATGGAATGCTGACGGTTGGACGTGGGCAACGGGTAGGCATCTTTGGCGGATCGGGCGTGGGAAAGAGCACGCTGATCGGAATGATGACGCGCAATACCTCGGCGGACATCACGGTTGTCGGGCTAGTGGGCGAGCGGGGCCGGGAGGTGCGCGAGTTTGTGGAGGATGCGCTGGGGGCGGAGGGACGCAAGCGCTCGGTGGTGCTGGTGTCGACGTCGGACCAGAGTCCGCTGCTGCGGATGCGGGCGGCCATGGCGGCGACCTCGGTGGCGGAGTTTTACGCCTCGCAAGGGAAACATGTTCTGCTGGTGCTCGATTCGCTGACCCGGTATGCGATGGCGGCGAGAGAACTGGGACTGGCCGCGGGGGAGCCTCCGGCCAGCAAGGGCTATACGCCTTCTGTGTTTGCTCGGCTCGCGAAGCTGGTGGAGAGGGCGGGGAACTTTCGCAGCGGAAGCATCACGGCGTTCTACACGGTCCTGATGGAAGGAGACGACCAGCAGGACCCGATTGTGGATTCGGTGCGGTCGCTGCTGGATGGGCATGTGGTCCTGTCGCGGTCGATGGCGGCGGCTGGGTGGTATCCGCCGGTCAACGTGCTGGATTCGCTGAGCCGGCTGATGCCCGCGGTGACGACGCCGGAGCACAGAACCAAGGCGACAACGGTGAGGAGATTGCTGGCGGCGCATGCCCGGTCGGAGGATTTGATTCGTATCGGCGCGTACAAGCCTGGATCGGATGACGATCTGGACCGTGCGCTGCGTGCTATGCCGGGACTGCGCAGCTTTCTGGAGCAGAGAAGTGATGAGCGCGTGACGATGCAGGAGAGCGTTGCGCGGTTGAACGCGATGGAGTTATGACGATGCGATCGAAGCTGGAGACATTGCGGCGATTGGCGACGCTGTATGGGGTCGTCGAAGAGATGCACTCGGCGGAGCTGCAACGCAGGACGGCTGCGGTTCGTGAGGCGGAAGATGCTATCGGCATGGAGAAGAAGGTTGCCCATGCTTCCAGGACCGATGGCCGGGTAGCACTGATTGAGGGTGACTCGGTTGGCTGGATGATGGCGGAGACGAAACAGGAGACTGCGGCCTGGAGGAGGATGCGCCTGGAGGAGATTCGACTGGAGCGCGAGGACCGGAACGAAGCTGCCAGGGAACAGTATGTGGCCAGCCGTTTGAAGAGAGAACAGATTAAGCGCGTGCTGGAGGATATTGCGGAACGGGTGGAGACCGAAGCGGAGAGGCGGATGCAGGCTGTTTCGGATGATCGTTTTCTGGCCAGGAGGCGCTGGAGAGATACGCAGGAGCAAAGGATCGAAGTTCAGCAGATGAAGAGTTGCTAATGGAGTTCCTGAGTGGTTTGGTCTTCGAAGTGCAGATGCATTCATTGTATGAGATGGGCGAGGAATCGAGATGATGAGTACAGCGAACTTGATGGCTGTCGGGATAAAGCAACCTGATGTTCCGTCAGCGTCGCCGGAACATGGCGAACTTGAAAGCGAATCGTTTGCTCAGAGTTTTGAAGAGGGCATGAAGACTGGAGCAGCGCCGGTGGCCGGGACTTTCGGCGGGGAGGCACCTCGATCGCTCAGCGGGAAAGGTCCTACGGAAGGCGCGGGTGAGATTGCGGGCAAGACAAAGAGTCCGATCGAGAAGGGAACAGGCGGCCCGGCCATGGCGATAGAAGGGGAGACTGGGACGAAGACGGCTGGGACGAAGATGCCTGGGACGGAGGTTACAGAGAAGATCGTTGGGAGCGCGGCATCTCCGGGGACAAGCGGATCGGTGAACTGTACGGACAACAATGAGAATGAGGTCATTGCGATTCCGACTATCAGGAAACCAACTGACGAGCTGCCGCAGAGGGTTGATGGCGAACTTTCTTCGCAAAATTCTTCGGATGAGTTGGCGGGAGGAGTTTCGAGAGAGGGAGATGCTGATGGGCACGGTGTTTCTGTTGTGAGTCCGGCCCAAGCTGCCGTTATGGGAGCCAATTCCTTGCAAAAAGGAAAAGCCGTTGCGGGTAAGACCGAACAGGCTGCACCGGGGAAAAAGACTGAGAAGGTCCAGCATCTCGCGAAACAAGGGATTGTGCCGAGTACGACAATTGGCGCTCCGAACCTCGGCGGAGGCAATGCTGTTCCTAACACGGGAGGTGGGGGACAAGGGCAGATGCCCGCGGCGGCGCCACGCGAGACCGGGCCGCAGGAGGGAGTTGACGACGTGCCGAAGAGTGCCCGCGTAGAAGTTGGCCCGATGACAAATTATGCTGCAAAGGGGCCAGTCGAGAATACCCGTGGTGCTGCGAGTGGTCCCGCGGATACAGCCACCGCAAGGCCTTCGACGGTGGAGTTGACGGTGGCGCCTGGACAGGAGCAAGCTGGCTCGGCCAGACCGGTTGCGGCAGTGGAGAAGGCGAGCGGGTCTTCGATTTCGGGCGCAGGTGAGATCGACAGCAGGACACAGGGAATGGTTGACGCGGCTGCAACGATCGCGTCCGCGCTGGGGAGCAGCGTTGCGCCGCCTGTGGGAATTTCTGCTTCCCCGGTTGTGCACACTCCGCTTGAAAGCGGCACTGCTGCGCAGAAAACACATGCCGGAGAGGACGTTGCGCATGGACCGGGGCTGCAGGCCGGAGTTGCAGAGATGAATGGCCACTCAGAAGCAGGGCTGTCGTCGGATAGCTCGCCACGCATGCTGATGGCTAGTCCAACTGCGCTTGAAGTTGGGATCCAGAACGGCACTCATGGCTGGTTGAAGGTTCGTGCAGAGATTAGCGACGGCGGAGCGGTGAGTGCGTCGGTATCCGCGGCTTCATCGGCTGGGCAGGAGATGTTGCACCGGGAATTGCCTGCTCTGACTGCCTATCTGCAGCAAGAGAAGGTCGCCGTGTCCGCGATTGTGGTCCACGCGTCGGCACCAATGGGGACAGACTATCGGAACTCCGCGTCGGAGATGGGCGGCGGACCGGCACAGCAGAGGGGTAACGAAGGAGGGCAGCGACAACAGAATGCCGAACAACCAGTTCGGTCTCGTCCCGGCGAGATGACAGGGTACGCGGGGCCAAACCCGGGGAGTGAAGAGGGAGTCCTGTCGAGCATTCTGTATCCGACAGGCGGAGGGTGGTTGAGCGTGCGAGCTTAGAACCTATCCAGAAACTGGAAGGCTTGACCACGGAGGTGCACGGGTGAGCCGGATTGTAAGAACAGGCAACAGCAAGAGCAACGACGAACTACACGGGATCCTTCCCCTTCATTACGTTCGAGGGTCAAGGATGACGAAGAAAACAAACAACAGCAGAGACAGACCTCAATAGCAGTTTCTGGACAGGTTCTTAGACAATTCCAGTGAAGCAGATTGATTCGAGCGAAAACAAACAAGGAGAAGAGGATGGACGTTTCACAGATCAGTTCGGTTGGAGCGTCGGGGTTGTCGGCAGCGGGAACGGTCAGTTCCGCATTGACTCGTGGCCCCGCTAAACCTGCGGCTGCCAAGGACGCAGTGTTGGGAACAAGTAGGGGGACACCGAGCAGCGGCAGCTCCAGTTCGGCCGCAAGCAGTTCGTCGGACATCACCGCGAATGACTTCCTGACTCTGCTGGTGAGCGAGTTGAAGAATCAGGATCCGACGCAGCCTACGGACCCGAACCAATATATTACCCAGTTGGCCCAGGTGAACAGCCTACAGCAACTGGTTTCAATCAACCAGGGAATCGGAACGCTTGACACCGCGGTGGCCCCCATCAAAAGTTCGACGCCCGCGGTCTAGGCGGTTAACGGAAGAGCTGTGGGGGGTCGGCAGTTGGCCCAGCGGCAGAACGCTCATACAAGTTAGAGAAGCGGCAGGCAGCGCCGACAGATTGCAAGGTACGAAAAAGCGAGGTTGGACAGCCAGGCGCACGACAATAACGGAGGGGCTTAGGAAGCAAAGGAGTCAGAGCGGATCCTTTCTGAGGAAGTTTAGCAGTTCTTTATAGAGGTTATTGTTGCGGTGATTGAAGCGAAATTCTGTCTCTTTGAGGTGGAGGTAGAAGGTGCGTTTGGGCACACCGCAGAACCTGGCGAGGCGACGTTTGGCCAGGCTCCAGAAGCTTTCGATACCGTTGATGTGGTTGAGTTGCTGGGCGAAGATATTCTCCCGGTGCTCGACTCTGAGGTGCTTGTCGTAGCCCAGATCGACCAGGCCGTGATAGCCAGCCCAGCCGTCGGTGTGGACAACCGAGCTGAGACTGGCGCGGCCACGAATCACCGCTTGCAGCGCGGCTTTGGAAGCATTGGGGACGATGGCGGTGTAGACCTTGTCGCCGCGCTTGAGCAGGCCGAAGACGATGGTCTTGCCGCCGGCGCCGCGTCCGCACCTCCCGCGCACGCGCTGTGGTCCGAAGTAAGACTCATCGGCTTCGAGCACTCCCTCTAACGGCGACTGCCGCTCGCACTCGGCGGCGATCCTGGTGCGCAGGCGCAGAAAGATCGTGTTGACGGAACGAAGCGAAATCCCAGTCAGATGGGCCGTCTGCGTGGCTGTCAAATCCAAGGCAAAACACCGGACCAGGTGCCGGAACTTCGCCTCGGATAACTTTGAAAATCGAAAGTAACGGTTCGACTGCGCCATGATTGGACTCTAGCGCCATCTGGCAGTCCTTTGCTTCCTAAGCCCCTAACGGATTTGTAACCAGCAAGGACCGACAAGGACCAAGGAGAATCACGATGGGAAATTTTTCGATAGCATTGTCCGGATTGGACGCCGATTCAGTCGCACTGAATACAATCGGCAACAATCTGGCGAACCTCAATACAACAGCCTACAAAGGGCAGACCACCTCGTTCGAGGACCTGTTCTATCAGCAGATCGGCCAGTCCGGATCGGGGGATGCGATCCAGGTGGGAGCGGGAACCAAGGTGTCTGGAACGAGCACGGACTTTTCGGAGGGAACGATTCTTCCGGATTCGAGCGCGAACCCTGCTGACATGGCGCTGGCGGGCAATGGATTCTTTGTCGTAAACCAGGGCGGAGTGCAGTCGTTGACCCGGGCGGGAAACTTCCAGTTGAGCGCGAACGGCGATTTGATCACGCAGGATGGGCAGCAGGTGATGGGCTATGCCGCGGTAAACGGCGTGGTGAACCAGAACTCCAGCTTGACGCCGATCGCGATTCCTGTTGGCGTGAATGAGGGAGCGCAGGCGACGCAGAATATATCCGTAAGCGCAAACCTGAACTCCAATGCGACTGTGGGGACGGCTTATTCGTCGCCGGTGCAGATTTATGACTCGCTGGGCCAGAGCCATCAGATTTCGGTGAACTATACCAAGACGGGGACCAATACGTGGAGCTACTCTGTGGCGCTGCCTGCCGGAGATGCGACGGGGATGCCGGTCGATAATACCGGGACGCTGACGTTCGATGCATCGGGAAACCTGATGTCGCCGACGGGAAGTGTGAACAATATTACCTTTCCAACGCTGACGGACGGAGCGAGCGATCTGAGCTTCAACTGGAACCTGAATAACTCCAGCGGGAATCCGGCGATCACTCAGTTGGCATCGGCCTCGACCAACACCGGGAATAACCAGGATGGATTTACCAGCGGGGTCTATCAGAGCTTTACGACGGATCCAAACGGGGTGATTACGGCGCAGTTCAGCAATGGCCGAGTCTCGACAATCGGACAGGTTGCGGTGGCGACGGTGGCCAATACCGCCGGTCTGACGGCCTCAGGAGGGAACAATTTCGCGACTACGGCAGCATCCGGGGTGGCAAGTATCGGGGTGGCCGGTGCGGGCGGACGCGGAACGCTGATCGATTCTGCGCTGGAGCAGTCGAACGTCAACATTTCGACAGAATTTTCTAATCTGATCGTGGCGCAGCGGGCTTTCGAGGCCAACTCAAAGACGGTAACGACGTTCGACACCGTATCACAGGATGTGTTGGGAATGATTCGGTAGAGCAATCTGAACGGGGCCATGGCGGCGTAGCGGGTGCGGGATCGGAGATCGATTCCACCGGCGCCGCCGCTTTGGCTGTTCTTTTGGACATGGAGTGACGACGCTGGAGGAGAAGCAGGTGCCGGTCCTTTGATTCTGAAGATTAGCTAATTTTTCAGCGCCCCGTCGTGGCCCGCGGCTTGCACTGTCTCAGGACATCATGGCTACTTCTCCCACGGTTCTGGCAAATGCACCTTCTACGTCTTCGGTTCCTGCTCCCGAAGCAGCTAGATTTCCCCTCGTTCCACTGATCCTTATGGTCGCTGTCAGTGTGGCCGTCGCAACTCTGGGCGTGGGGGGCGGCGTGTATTACCTGGCGCGCTCGGGCCGCTTATCTAGCGCTGGGAATGTGACGCGTAAGGCGGAGGTGGTTGCGTCGGCTACGACCCACGTCCTGGTTTTGGAGCCGCTACTGGTGAACTTGGCGGATGCCGACGGCAGCTCGTACCTGCGGATTTCTTTGATGCTTCGGGTGGTAGACGCGCCTGACAAGAAAGCCGCTGCGCCCAAGGAGGAGAAAGGCAAAGACGAGAAAGGTATGAATGAGGCGGTAGCGCCGGTAAGGGACACGCTGCTGGCTGTGCTTGGGCGGCAGACTTCGAATGGGTTGCTAGCGGCTGATGGGAAAGAGCGTTTGAAGACGGCGATGAAGGTGGCACTGGCAGAGCGCAACCCCGATTTGAAGGTGGCGGATGTTTATTTCACCGATTTTCTGGTTCAGCGCTGAGGCGTGGGATTGAGCAGACGGAGGAGACGATGACAGCGATCGAGTTGGCAACGCGAAGCGTAGAGGCAGTGAAGGCGGCAGGGTTAGAGCTCGCTCGGATCGATCCGGCTGTGCCATGGATGATGCGAATTGAGGAACATCCCTCGTGGCCGGTGCTGGCGCGGCTGCGGGTCACGTTGCGAGTGGGCGTGGCGCTGAGCCGGTTCAAGGTGAGAGACCTGCTGGCGCTGCGGGAGGGACAGGTATTTGAGAGTCTTTCGCCGGCGACGGAGGATGTGCCGCTGAAGGTAGGCCAAGTGCAACTGGGGTGGTGCGAGTTCGAAGTGCTGCAACAACGGATGGCGCTGAGGCTGACCAGGCTCGGATAAGCCATGAAGACGGGCTCTTGGATGAGAAGGGCTCGGAACAGCCGATGCACTTCAGACAACCGTATATGGATTTGGAACGGAGCGGGAGATGCGATTGCAGCAAGGGATGGATCAAGAGTTTGAGCGCGAGACGCCCATAGTCGCAGCCCCGGAGATGCATGGGCTGGCCGGCTGGGTGTTTGGTCTGCTGCAGAAAAGAAACGGGGAACGGATGTTGCGGCAGAAGCAACTGCGCGTGGTCGAGACGCTGCCGCTGGGCGGGAAGAGGCAATTGATGCTGGTGGAATGTGCGGGGGAGCGCTTTCTGGTTGGAGGCGGACTGGAAAGTGTGCAAACGATCGTGCAGCTGCAGCGGGTCGAGTCTTCGGGCCTCGCGGCAAAGAGTGTGGACGGGCCATGTCGCTAGCGCGCCGATTGCGATTGCTGTTTTGGAGCCTGAGTGTGTTGATGATTTTTGTGCCTGCGATGCATGCGCGTGCAGAGGCGCCGCAGCTGGTTGCGATGGCCCTAGCTCCCGATTCGTTCTGGGTAAAGCGGCCAGCGGCAACGCCAACGACTGGGCTCGCGAGCAAACATGATGCTGGGCGTGTACGCACTGGATCGGGTGCCGGTAAAGCGAAGCCGAATGCTATCGCGGCCAGCTCGGCGGGAAACGCGGCCGGAGGGAAGAAGAACGAATCGATCGCGGAAGAGTTAGCGGGAGGCAAGAGCACACCGTGGTCGATCGTGGTTGGGCTGACGCTGTTGACGCTCCTGCCTGCGCTGCTCTTGTCGATGACCCCGATGGTCCGTCTGCTGGTGGTGTTCCACTTTCTGCGGCAGGCGCTTGGAACACAGACTGCGCCGTCGAACCAGATCCTGATGGGATTGGCCTTGATGATGACGTGGTTTCTAATGCAACCGGTTTTGCTTCAGGTAGAGCAGACGGCGGTGGCGCCCTATAGCGCGGGGACGATTACCGGAGAACAGGCGTTAGACCTTGGCGTAGCGCCGGTGAAGCATTACATGCTGCGCTATGCGCGGGAAAAAGACCTTGCGGTGTTTGCTTCGGCCGGTATGGCGGTGCGGCCGAACAGGAAAGAGGACCTGCCGATCCAGGTGGTTGTACCGGCCTATATTTTGAGCGAACTGAAGGCAGGATTTCAGATCGGCGCGGTGCTGTTTCTTCCGTTTCTTCTGGTGGACCTGGTGGTAGCGAGTGTGACGACCTCGATTGGCATGATGCAGTTGCCGCCCGTGGTGATCTCGACTCCGCTGAAGATTCTGCTGTTTGTGATGGTGGACGGCTGGAGTCTACTGGCGGACCAGTTGATCAAAAGTTTCTAGCAAGATGGGTAGCTCGTAGATGAGGGATTGGAGAGAGATGGGACCGGACCAGACAGTGGAGATGATGCGGAGACTTTTGATCGAGGCGATGCTGCTGAGCGCTCCGCTGCTGGTTACGGCCTGCCTGGTGAGTCTGGCCGTGAGCCTGCTGCAGACGCTGACCGGGGTGCAGGAGCAGACGCTTACGGCTGTGCCGAGGCTGGTGGTGGTCTTTGTCGTGATGGTGGCGGTGCTGCCCTGGATGGTGCATCGGCTGGTCGGTTTTACCGTGCATCTCTTGACTGGCTTCCATAAGTACTTGGGATAGAGGAAGCATGAATCACGAAGTGAGTGGCTTGATCGAAGATTGGCCGCAGTACCTGAGCGCGGCGGTGCTGGTGATGGTGCGGCTGAGCGGGCTGATGCTGTTCGCGCCGGTGTTTTCGTCGCCCGCGATCGCTCCGAGGATCAAGGCTGGATTTGTGTTCGCGATGACCGTGCTGCTTGCGCCGGCGGTTGCGGCGGTCCCCGGGGCGAGACCGGTGCTGGACGGGCGGGCGCTGCTGGGAGAACTGGGTGTAGGACTGGTCTTTGGTTTGTCGCTGATGCTGTTGAATGAAGCGCTGACCTTTGCGGGAACTCTGCTTGGGCTGCAGTTCAGCTTTTCGCTGGTGAATCTGATGGACCCGAATTCGATGATCGAGACTGCGGTGCTGGGGCAGATGCTGGGATGGCTCGGTATACTTGTGATCATCGGATCCGGCCTAGATAGAAGTCTGTTAGCTGCGGTGGTGCGAAGCTTCAGCGCAGTCCCGGTGGGGCAGGCGGTGATTCAGGCGGAGACCGGAGCGGCGCTTGCGAGGATGGCGAGCGGGATATTTCTTGCCGGGTTGCAGCTTGCCGCTCCTGTGATGGCTGCGACGATGGCGGTTGAGGTGACGATTTCTCTGGTGGCGCGGTTGTCGCCGCAACTGCCGGCAATGGTGGTGAGCATCCCGCTGAAGACGATGGTCTCGTATGTCGTGCTGATTGCGAGCCTGGCGGTGTGGCCGGGGTGGGTCGAGCGGCACTTTACGGCGCTGCTGGATGCCGCGGCAAAGATGCTGGTGCGCGCATGACGGCGAGCGCGATTCGGCAGAAGATTCGCCGGGGCCAGGGCGCGGCCTTCGCCTTCGAGGGGACGTATGGCGGATAAGGGTACAGAGCAGGCTACGCCACTACGAAAGAAGAAAGCTCGAGACAAAGGCGACAGCGTTCACAGCCGCGAACTGCTGTCTGCGATGGCGATGCTGGGCGGCGTTGTGATGCTGGGCGCACTGTCGCAAAGATTTGTCTCAAGCTGGAGCAAGGTCTATGGCGAGAGTGTGCGCTCGGCGATTGCCGCTGTGGGCGGCCCGGGAGGAGCGAACCAGGAGGCGGTTTGGAATGCGGCTGTGCGGCGGATGCTTGCTCCTGCGCTATGGCCGTTGGGGCTGGTGATGGCGGCGAGCTTTACCGGTGCGCTGGTATCCGGGGTGGCGCAGAGCGGCGGTGTCCAGATCTATCCAAATGCTGTGGCGTTCAAGTTCTCAAAGCTGAATCCGGTAACGAACCTGGGAAATTTATTCAGTCTAAGGTCAGCAACGCGAGTGGTGAAGTCACTGGTGCCCGCCGCGGTGATGGTGGTGCTGGGATGGGGAGCGTTGCAGGCGCTGATGATTCCTATGCCGGTAATGAGTCTGCTGCGATTGCCGGAGACGTTTTCAACGGCGTACCGGCTGGCCCTCGATGCTGCCTGGGTGACGCTGGCGTGGTCTGGCCTGGACTACGCCATTGAGTGGAGGAGCTGGAACCAGCGGCTGAAGATGAGCAAGCAGGAGATGCGGGAAGAGATGCGGGATGCGATGGGAAACCCGCAGATCAAGGCGAAGGCGCGGCAGATCCAGCGTGCGATGCGGAAGCGAAGGGTGAAGGCGGACATGTCGCGAGCGAGCGTGGTGATCACGAACCCGACGCACTATGCGGTGGCGCTGGAGTTCAGCTTCGAGACGATGTCTGCGCCGACGGTGCTGGCGAAGGGGCGCGATCTGCTGGCCGCGGAGATTCGCGAAGAGGCGCGGTGGGCCGGAGTGCCGATCATCGAAAACCCGCCGCTGGCGCGGAGTTTGTACAAGATGGTGGAGCCGGGACATTCCATCCCTTTTGAGCTGTATGCGGCAGTGGCAGGGATTCTTGCCTATCTATACCGGCAGAAGGTGGAGGAGCGGATGCGTCAGGATCGTCAGGCGAAAGAACGCGTCCAGCAGGCAGAGCGGACGGATTGGAAGGGCAACACGGGAGCGATGGGAATGGCTGGGTTGCGTGGCTTCGGAGGTGGGATGTGAGTGAGCGGGCGATGAAGACAATAAAGAAGAGCGGCGGTTTTCAGATGGCGAAGCTGCAGGCGTTGTTGCTGCCGGTGGCGGCGATCAGCATGGTGTTCGTGATGATCATTCCGGTGCCGAGCGTGGTGCTGGATGTGCTGCTGGCGGCCTCGATTACGGCGTCGGTGATTGTGTTCCTGACTGCCGTGCAGGTGCGGCGCGCGGTGGATTTTTCTGTGTTTCCTACGCTGCTGCTGTTGTTGACTCTATTCCGGTTGTCTTTGAACCTGGCTTCGAGCCGGAGAATCCTGCTGCACGGGCAAGAGGGAACGCATGCTGCCGGCTCGGTGATCGAGGCGTTCGGACAGTTTGTGGTGGGCGGAAACTATGTGGTCGGTCTAGTGCTGTTTCTGGCGCTGATTGCGATCCAGTTTCTGGTGGTGAGCCATGGCGCGGTAAGGACGGCGGAGGTGACGGCGAGGTTTACTCTCGACGCGCTGCCGGGTAAGCAGATGGCGATCGATGCGGACATGAATGCCGGTCTGATCGACGAGCAGGGCGCGAGGAAGCGGCGGCAGGCGATTGCACGCGAGGCGGAGTTCTACGGCGCGATGGACGGCGCGGCGAAGTTCAATCAACGCGACTCTCTGGCGACCATTTTGATTACAGCAATCAACATCGTTGCGGGACTATTGATCGGGGTGTTGCAACATGGCACGGACCTCGCGACCGCGGTAAAGACCTACACGATTTTGACGGTCGGCGATGGCTTGGTGACGATGATTCCCAGCCTGCTGGTGTCGATTGCGGGCGGCATGGTGTTGACCAGGGCGTCATCGGCGGGGTCGCTCGACGAAGAGTTGGGGACGCAGCTTTTTCGCGGACGGAACACGCTTTGGATCGCATGCGGCGTGTTGCTCGGACTGGCGTTGATTCCGGGCTTGCCGAAGGTGTCTTTTGTGCTGATGGCAGTGGGCGTGGGATGGATGGCGCGGAAGCTGCCGGCGGCCAAGGATGCAGCGTTGACGTTCGACGAGGGGGCAAGTTCCGTGGCGACGGCAGCAGACAAGGCGAAGGCGGCCGAGACAGCGAAGGGTGAGAATCTGGCGTCGTTGCTGAAGATGGATGAGCTGACGCTGGAGATTGGCTTCCAACTGATCCCGATGGTGGATGAGAAGCAGGGTGGGCAGATGCTGAACCGGGTCCGCGCGCTGCGGCGGCACCTGGCGACCGAGCTTGGGTTCATCGTTCCTCCGGTGCATATCACAGACAATCTTCGGCTGCGGCCGAGGGAGTATGTGGTGAGTCTGCGCGGTGTCGAGATTGCGCGCTGGCAGACCGAACAGAACTGTCTACTCGCGGTGAATGCCGATCCGAAGGCGCGTGCATTGCCCGGCGTAGAGACGAAGGAGCCTGCGTTTGGCGTGCAGGCGCGGTGGATCCAGCCGGGGCTGGAAGAGCAGGCACTGGCTGCCGGTTATTCGGTCGTGGACCAGACGACGGTGATCGGAACCCATCTTGGCGAGCTGATTCGGCGACACGCCCATGAGCTGCTGGGGAGGCAGGAGGTCAAGCGGCTGCTGGACAGCATGAACGAAAGCCATCCGAAGCTGGTCGAGGAGCTGGTGCCGAAGATCATGACCCTTGGCGAGGTACAACGCGTCCTGCAGCAGTTGCTTCGGGAGCAGGTCTCGATACGCGATCTGGGAGCGATTCTCGAAGTTTTGGTGGAGGCCGCGCAGCAGTCGAAGAACGTGGTGCACCTGGTGGAGAGCGTGCGGCAGTCGCTGGGAAGAGGGCTTGTCCACCCGCTGCTCGATAGCGAAGGAGGGCTGCGGGTGCTGGTGCTGGAACAGGCGATGGAGAGTGAGCTGCTGCACACCTTCGACCCGCAGGGCGCGGCACTGCTGCTGGGCGATGGAGCGCGAGCGGGCGGTATGCCCTCGGACTTTTTGAAGCGGCTGGTGGAGTCTGTGAAACGCCTAACCGGAGGAGCATCGACCTCGGCCTTACCCGTGCTTCTATGTCCGAGTCCGGCACGTTATCACGTACGACGTTGGCTGGAACCGTTCCTTCCCAAGGTGACGGTGCTCGCACCGGTGGAGATCCCTCCGGAGATTCGAGTCAGGAGCATTGGGACGGTTGGTTGAGCCGGAGATAGGCAACGTGAAGACGAGGAATGGAGGAAGTGATGAGCGCAGGCGGTTCGATTCCAGTACAGGTGTTGGAGATGTCGAGAGGGAAGTTCTTCGGCGAGGGACAGACTTCATTCGAAGATGCGGGTTCGCCGGGTTTGGCGAAGACAGTAACGTTGGCTCCCCTGGTTCCAGATGGACTTGCAGCGAGTGAAACAAGCGATGGTGGAGGCGCAGCAGAGCGCGATTTGGTGCTGATGGAGCATCTGCCCACGGTGCGCTATCTTGCGCGGCGCATCCACGAACGTTTGCCGCAGCATGTGGAGTTGGACGATCTAGTTTCGGCTGGCGTCGTTGGATTGATCGATGCGCTGTCGAAGTTCGACCATAAGAAGAAGGTCCAGTTCAAGAGTTATGCGCAGTTCAGGATTCGCGGAGCGATTCTGGATTCGCTGCGGACGCTGGACTGGAGCCCACGGGAGTTGCGCCGGAAAGGAAGAGCGGTCGAGGAGGCGATACGGGCGGTGACGCAGCGCGCGGGCCGTGCGCCGCTCGAGCAGGAGATAGCCACGGAGATGGAGTTGACCCTGGCTGAGTATCAGTCGCTGCTGGGCGATCTGAAGGGACTCGAGATCGGCAGCCTCCACATGGAACGGTCGGAGGATTCGGGCGACGAAGAACTGTCGTACCTTCCTGGTTCTCCGGACGAGAACCCACTGTTCCGCTGCTTGAAAGGCGAGATGAAGCAGAGACTGGCGGACGCGATCGATGAATTGCCGGAGAAGGAACGTATGGTGCTGACGCTGTACTACTACGAGGAACTGACGATGAAGGAGATTGGTCTGACCCTGGGAGTGGTGGAGTCGAGGGTCTCGCAGATCCACTCCTCGGCGGTGCTGCGGCTCCGTGCGGCGCTGGCCAGCTTGCGCCTGGGCGATTCGGCTGGCCTGAGGAAGCCGCATGGTTCGAAGTGATCCGTCATTGGCTTGGGGTTGGGAGATGAATCAGAGGAAGTCGATTCATGAGAGAGATCTCATCGAAGAAAGGGACGCATGGGAAAGCAGTTGGATCAGGGAGATATCGATGCGCTGTTTGCGGCGGCGGGAGCGGACGCTTCTTCCCAGACGGCAGGCCTAGCCAGTGAGGCTTTGCTGGAGCGCTATAACTTCAGCCGCGCGGGGCAGATCAGCAACGACCAGATGCGGGCCATCAGCTCGGTGAATGATCTGTTCGCCCGCAACCTGATGCACACGCTGGGCGCATGGCTGCGAACTCCGTTCAAGTTGAAGCTGGTAGCGGGAGAGCAGTTGCCGTTCAGCGAGTTCCTGGAGAGGCTCTCGTCGCCTACGTATGTCTGCGCGGTAAGGCTGGAACCGCTGGGCGCGGTGGGTTTGCTGGAATTGGAGCTGGCGCTGGTGTTTCCCATCGTGGATGTGCTGCTGGGTGGGGTGGGACGCGCATGGCCAGCGCGAGAGCTGACCGATATCGAGGAGGCGATTCTAGCCTCAGTGGTCGAGATGGCGATTCATGAGCTCAATCTGGCTTGGCAATCGGTTGGCCTGGAGTTTGTCTTCGAGAAGCGCGAGTCGGAGGCTGCGGTTGCTCGGATGATGACGGCCGGAGAGAGGACGCTTTGCGTGAGCTTCGAGGCTCGGATGCCGGAGGCGCAGGGAGCCATGAATCTTTGCCTGCCTGCGGTGGTATTGAATGCGATCCTGCGCCGCCTGATCTCGGAAGGCGACCGGCCCAAGAGACGAGCGAGGGAGGCGCAGATTCGGGTGCGGCAGCTGATGGGCGAAGCGAAGATCGATACGGTGCTGCAGCTTCCGATTATGCGCTTGCGGGCGAGCGAGTTGGCAGCCCTGTCGCCGGGGACGATACTGCGCCTTCCGCTGGCGAAGCACTCGATCTCGGAGCTGCGTGTGGGCGGATTGCAACTGGGACGGGCGCATCCGGTCCGCAAGGGAGAGCATCGCGGCGCGCAACTGGAAGATGTTCGCGAAAGCCGCGATGCAGGCGATGTTCTGGACGAACTGGATGCGAGCGGCACGATGGCTGTGAACTGAGTACCTGTTAAAGCTAGAGGCTTAACACCGATTTGCACCGATGACACCGATTTAAAAATAGGCAAAAGCAAAGGCAAGGACGAAATACAAGGATCCTTCACTCCGTTCAGGATGAAGATGAAGAACAAACAACAGCAACAGCAGGCGAAGGACGAACAACAGCAACAATGGTTAGTTCAGAGTTTTCGACAGTATCTAAGAAAGGAAAGCAATGGAGAAGGCGGCGGGTGTGGAGGACGGCAACAGCGGCGGACTCGAAGCAGGTTTACTGCACGATATCGAATTGGATGCGACGTTGCAGTTCGGTTCGCGCGATATGGCCTTGCGCGAGGTGCTGGAACTTGGTCCGGGAGACGTCGTGGAACTGGACAGGCATGTGTCGGAGCCGGTCGATCTAGTCGTCAGCGACCGAATCGTAGCGCGTGGAGAGGTAGTCGTGGTGAATGGCAACTTCGCGTTGCGCATCACCGAGGTGGCGACACCGCAACTGAGATTGGAGAGTATACGATGCCTTTTCTAATGAGGAAAGCCGCAGCGACGGAGACACAATCGCTGGTGCAGAATGATTTTCGGGCCGGCGGTGGAACTGCCTGGGAGGACGATGACTACAGCCCGTCGAATCGGACCATTGGATGGAATGGGATAGGCTTGCCTGCTTCTCTGGCGCAGACATCTTCGCGACGGCAATGCGGAAGCGTGGAGTGCATGAGTGGGTGGGGGGCTCGCTGGAGAAATCGCCGCCGGCCGATCTTCGAAGCGCAATGGGGGTGCAGTGGGCGCTGTGTGCTGGCGATGGTGCGGGCTGCGGTGCGCCGCGAAACAGGGGAAGGGGGCGAGTTCGGAACAGCGGCTCCGCACCGTCACAGAGTTCCGCTTGGCTTGCTGATGCTGGCGCAGGGATGGATTACTCATGCTCAGCTTCGCAAGGCACTGGAGATGCAGCGCGAGAGCGGTACAGGGCGTATCGGCGAATGGCTGGTGAGCGAATGCAACGTAGATGCGGAACAGATTACCCGCGCCTTGGGTATGCAGTGGGGATGTCCTGTTCTGAAGACCGAAGGCTTTTCTCCGGAGGAGATGGCGCTGGTGATGCCTAGGCTCTTTGTGGAGAGGTTTGGAGTGGTGCCCATCCGAGTTGCGGGATCGAGAATCTTGTATCTCGGCTTTGGAGACCGGCTGAACGCTTCGATTGCGCTCGCCTTGGAACAGATGACGGGCTTGAAGGTGGAGAGCGGAGTGGTGGATGGAACTCAACTGGAGACAGCCCGTCAACGGCTGCTCGCCTGCGAGGAAGTAGAGGTGCGAATGGAGACAGCCGGAGACAAGGATGGAATGGCGGCACGGATCACGGCGATTCTGGAACAGAAACAGCCGATCGCCTCACGTCTGGTGCGCTTCCAGGAATACTATTGGCTGAGAGTATGGCTGGAGAGTGGAGCGTTAGGAAGAGCGGGAAGCGTGCCACTGACGGGTGAGGATGTGAAGGACTATCTCTTCACGGCAGGATTTCCCGCATAGGAAGCTCTGACTCAAGTTCCTGAAAACCCCCCTCATGGGGCTGAAGCCGTTCTTTATCAATGATTACGGCGCGTTTGAAGACACGCCTCTTCAAACACTTGGAGCGGGTTTGCTGTTGGTGTAGAGGGGGCAACCGCAGATTCCTTCGGGAATGACAAACAATGAGTATGGCAGACTACGCCAACTGCTACTTCGCACTATTCGGAGATTTCCTGGAGGAGGATGAGATCGGATGCAGAAAAGAGGGCCATCGGCCCTCTTTTTACGTTTGTCCCGAAGTTGAGATTTTACCGTTGCATGAAGCTCGACGCGGAAGATGTTTCAGGAGCGGCCATGGCTGTAGAGGAACCCATACTCGAGTTCGAGTCCTGTGCCGGTCCGAGACCCAGTTTGATAATGGCTCGCGAGTCCGGGATCAATTTGGTTTGCCAGCCGTTGTCTCCCTGATACTTCTGCATGGCGGCTTCGGTTTCGGAGTCCCAGTGACCCGATGCATCGCCGGAGAGATAGCCGGACTTGATAAGAGATGCCTGGATCTGGGTAGCGCGAGCGTCGTCGATGGTGCGCTGACCTGTCGACCTAACCGCAGCCTTCGCTTTGGCGCGTCTACTAAACATCTTCGGGGAGGTTGGACCGCGATGGGAGTGGGTGAGCGCAAAGCAAGGAAATGCCGTTGCCAGGATCAGAGTCGAACTGAGAAGGGTTCTACTAAACCGCATAGTTGGACATTACCTTGGGTTGAGTATCGACAGCCTTCTGTCGATGGTTTGGCTAGAGTACCCCGAGAGCACCCAAGGGCGCAAGCGCACAGGGTGTAAGTCGATATAGATCTTTTGAAGGTGTACGGATTTGGGAAGAAAACCTGCTTGGATGAGAGGCACGAGATTAGACCGAGCCTCTCATCCTAATGGACCGGTTTATGGGAGAGTTCCGCCGATGTAAGAGTTCAGGTTCTTCTGCGTGGGAGACTGAACCACGAAGACGACATCATCCTTGGACTTGAGGGTCGAGACGATGGCCCGATAGCTGGCCTCGTCGGTTACGGGTTTCCGGTTGATGGCGGTAATGATGGCGCCTTTGCCGAGACTGATCTCGTCGGCGAAGGAGCCGGGACGAACATTGGTGACAATGACGCCTCCTTTAATTCCGATCTTGGAGGTGATAGCCGCCGGGATATTGGAGACTTTGATGCCGAGTGTCCCCTCGCCTGCATCATTTTCGGGGGGAGCCGAATTCTCCTCCGACTGCCCCGCGATGTCGGCGTAGGTCTTTGCCCGGTCGCCGATCATGACGTTCGCGGTGTCCTGCTTGCCGTTACGGATATAGCCGAGCTTGACGGTGGAACCGACATGACGCACGGAGATGTCGTTCACCAGATCGTCACCGTCCTTGATGTTGCGGTTATCGACCGAGACGATCACATCCCCAGGCTGTATGCCTGCCTTGGCCGCGCCGCCGTTGGGAGTGACGACGCCGACGATGACGCCGTTCGTGAAGCCATAGATGCGGCCTACCGCAGAGGACTGCGCCTGTTGGAACTGAATGCCGATGGATCCGCGAACGACTTTATGTTCCGGTCCGATGAGCATGTTGTAGACATTTGCGATGGTATTTGCCGGCATAGCGAAGCCGACTCCCTGGGAGCCCATGGACTGGGTATAGATCGCGGTGTTCATCCCGACCACTTGGCCCGCCATATCGACCAGCGGGCCACCGGAGTTGCCGGGATTGATGGCCGCATCGGTCTGAATGAAGCGCTGGAACTGCGTCTGCGAAACTCCGTTGGCGCTAGGCTCGTCGATGCTGCGGTTCTTGGCGGAGATGATGCCGGCGGTAACTGTCTTCGAGAGGTTGAAGGGGCTGCCGATGGCAAGCACCCAGTCTCCGACCTGTGCGCCGTCGGAGTTGCCCAGCTTGGCAACCGGCAGCGGCTCCTTGGTGTCGATCTTGATCACCGCGATGTCGGTATCTTTGTCCACGCCAACGACGGTGGCAGCTCGTCCCGGGTCGCTTGGGTCGGCAGGATCGGTGGAGAGCTTGACGTAGATCTTGTCGGCTTTATCTACGACGTGATTGTTAGTAATGATGTAACCGCGGGGATCGACGATGAAGCCGGAGCCGAGGGCGCGCCGTTCCCCGCCGCCATCGCCTTCGTCGCCACCGCCCTGCCCTCCACCCTGACCGCCGAAGAAGCGGTTGAAGAAGTCCTGCATGTCGCCCGGGGTCTGGTTGTCTTCATCTCCCCCCTGATCATCCGGGCTGCGCTGCATGCCTCGCCTGCCGCGCCGGTTGACCGACTGCTTGGGCAACTCTTCGGTATTGATGTTGACAACGGCAGGGCCGACCTCCTGGACGATCTTCGAGAAACCGTTGGAGAGGGCTACGGGAGAGGGGACGACAAGGGGTTTGGCATCGGACGAGTTGACGCCCGACTGCTCTTTGCCGCTGACGTTGCGTGTAAGAATCGAGCCGGCAAGAATGCCGATAGAGAGGGTCGCAAGGAGGGTAAAGGTCGTGGCGAGGCGGCGGTTGCGCAAGCGCTCAAACAAAGTGGGAGGGGCGTTGTTCGGTGTGTGCATTATTTGATCCTGATCTTAAAGGTATGCGTTACTTTGCGCCGGAATGGTATGCGCGGCTTGAGTCTTCAGTATAGTCGCTGTCTTGTATTGCCGTTTGCTCGAGGACTCTGACGTTTTCCCAATTCTGTTAGACGCTGGAGTTTGGCGAAAGTTCTCGCATTGCTACTCGGGATGGGTGGGGAGGGGCATCGCCGCGGGAAAGAGTTCGATGCCGGCTATGCCCGCCAGGATGAGAGCCGCTCCGGTGAGGGATCGATAGGCGAGTCGCTCGTGCAGGATGAGATAGGAGGTCAGGGCCGCGAAGACAGGCTCGAGCGTAAGCAGGATCGCGGTGTGGGTGGGCGGGAGGTGCTGCTGCGCCCAGGTCTGGATCGTAAAGGCCGCTGCCGTGGCGAGCAGGCTGGTGATGGCGAGAGCAGTGACTAGACGTGGGGTGAACGCCAGATGGGGCCTTCCGCCCAGCGGGAGTGTGATGGCCATCACGAGCACGGCTGCGCCAATCTGAAGGGTCGCGAGTTGGCGGGTGGGGACCTGATGGGAGAAGTGAGCAAGTGAGAGCAGGTGGGCCGCAAAGGCGATGGCGCAGGCTAGGGTGAGCAGATCGCCGGGGCCGATGCTGGCGAAGAGATTGTGCCACACCGTGCCGGCGGGTGTCGTGAGCAGGAAGAGACCCGAAAAAGCCAGGAGGGCTCCGGCGACTGCCTGCCAGCCGGGACGAGGAGAGGCGCTGGACCGAAAGGCGGGGAAGACGGTCAGGATGGGGACGAAGACGACCACAAGGCCGGTGATGAAGGCAGATTTGGCGGGAGTGGTGCGCGCGAGGCCTGTCGTCTGGAACTGGTAGCCCGCGGCGAGGAAGAATCCGGCGATCGATCCGTGCAAGAGGGCTCGCCTATTGATGTGGCGCAATTCGCGGTGATTCACGATCGCAAGCGCTAGGAGCGCCAGAGCCATGCGTAACAGGTTGAAGAGGAGGGGAGAGGCATCGTGAAGCGCGTCTTTCACCAGGACGAAGGTGGCCCCCCATACTACGACCGCCCCCAGCAGCAGCAGGTGCGCCAGGGTGGATGTGCTGAGCCGGCGCGTCACTCGTCTGCCGCTCCGCTTTGGCGCGATGTGGGCTTTGTGCCGGCTGTCTGGGAGTAGACGGTTTCGCCGTTAATGACGGTGCGGAGCACTTTGGTGTGGAGGAGTTGCTGGGGCGACGCGGTGGTGATGTCGCGGTCGAGCACAACGAGGTCGGCGAGGTAGCCGGGTTCGAGGCGGCCCTTCTGGTGTTCGCGGAACTCGGCGAAGGCAGGGGCCTGGGTATAGGCGTAGATGGCCTCGTTGAGGCTGATCTTCTCCTGGGGCTGGAAGATCATGGTGCCGGCTTCGTTCTGGCGGGTGATGGCGGAGTAGAGGCCGCGGAAGGGATTGATCGGCTCGACCGGGTAGTCGGTGCCGAAGGCGAGGGTGACGTGGCGGGCGAGGAAGCTCTTCCAGGCGTAGGCGTATTTCGCGCGTTCCGGGCCGAGGCGGGCGGTCGCCCACTTCATGTCGGTCAGCAGGTGGGACGGTTGCATGGAGGCGATGATGCCTTGGCTGGCGAAGCGGTCGAAGTCGCCGGGGAGCAGGACCTGGGCGTGCTCGATGCGGAGGCGGAGGTCGGCGGGGCTGAAGTTTTGCGATGCGGAGGTGACGATGGCGGCATCGGGGTTGCGGGGCGTTGCGGGGTAGTTGGCGGGGTGGCCGACCTGCTCGGCGGCGGCGAAGGCGTTGAGGGCCATGTCGTTGGCGCGGTCGCCGATCGCGTGGAAACCTAGCTGGAATCCGGCGGCGGCGCGGTCGGACGCCATCTGGTTGAGCCGGGCCTGATCGTAGCGCGGGAGGCCGGAGTTGGCGGGATCGTCGGAGTAGGGTTCCTCCATGGCGGCGGTGCGGGAGCCAAGGGAGCCGTCCATGAAGCCCTTGAGCATGGTCAGGTGGAGCAGCGGGTCGTCGGCGGGATGGCTGGCGCGGCGCTCCTGAAGGATGGCGACGGGCTGGTTGAAGTCCAGCCACTCGGCTACGCGGAGACGGAGCTGGCCGGTGTGCTCGAGTTCATCGAGGGCGAGGAAGTCCTCCCAGGTAGAGTTGTCCTGGACGCTGGTGACGCCGTTGGCCAAGGCATCGTCAAGTGCGACGTTCAGGGCTTGGCGGCGTTCTTCAAGCGTTGGTGGAGGAACCTTGCTGTAAACCATTCTGCTTGCGGCATCTTCGCGAAGAATGCCATTTGGGTTTCCCAACCGGTCGCGGTCGATCTTTGCGCCGGTGGGGTCGGGGGTGCCGGCGGAGATGCCTGCGGCGGCGAGGGCGGAGGAGTTGGCTACGGCCATGTGGCCGTCGACCCGGGCGAAGATGGCAGGATGGTTGCCGGTAACGTGGTCGAGGTCGGTGCGGGTGGGGAGGGTGTTGTTGGCCCAGAGGGTGTGGTCCCAGCCCCCGCCGAGGAGCCAGGTTCCGGGTTTGGCAGTGGCGGCGTAGGTTCGGATGCGCTGCTGCATTTCGGCGAGGGAGCGCACGCCGACCAGGTTGACTGAGAGCTTCTCGCGTCCGGCTTCGGCCATGTGGGTGTGGGCGTCGTTGAAGCCGGGCATGGCGAAGGTGCCGTGGAGGTCGATGATCCGGGTCTGCGGGTCTTTGTGTTTGAGGACCGTGGCGTCGGGGCCAGCGGCGAGGATTTTGCCGTTGGTGATGGCGATGGCGGAGGCCCGGGCCGGGGTGGGGGAGGGATCGTCCGGTCGGAGGTGGGCCCCCGTGAGGATGTTTCCGTGGAGATAGATGATATCGGCCGGGCTCTGCGCGTGGGCGGATGCGACGGCCAGGAGAACGGCGCTGAAGAGGAGAGGTTTCACGGACGGAGTGTACCATCTGGAGGCGCTTTCAAGGGGTGTGGCCCACCCCGGCTATTTTGCGCAAAGTCTTCCATTCAGGTGAGTTGAGCTTGGACTTCCAGGGTTCCTGAAACGGAAGCCTTAGCGCCGGTTTGCACCGATGACACCGATCTGAGAACAGGTAAAAGCAAGAGCAACGACAAAATACAGTGATCCTTCCCCTTCACTATGTTCGAGGGTCATGTTCGAGAGTCAAGATGACGACGAAAAACAAACAACAGCAAAAGCGCCCGCGATGGTTTGAAAAAAAATCGAAATGGGTTGACAGAGGAAAGGGTGAAGGAGCGTGGGTCTTCGCTTGTGCGGTCATCGGGGTCGCGAGAGGAGATCGGCGGTGTCGAGTAGGGTGAGGAGGATGCGGCGGAGGGCGTTTTCGCGGCCAGTGGGGTCGTACCACTCCTGCAGGGTGTGGATGCCTCCGCCGACCCCTCCGCAGCCGATAGCGATGGCGGGTATGTCTCTGGAAAGAGGGATGTTGGCGTCGGTGGATCCGAGCCGGGGTTCGGTACGGAGGTTGAGGTGACGGTCCACGGCGCGGAGGGTGTGGAGCAAGGGGGAATCGTCGGGGAGGGTGGCGGCGGGGCGGTTTCCAATGGTTTCCATGTGGAGTTTCGCTGGCGAATTAGAGGTGGTTCGGCTGGCGGCGGAGGTGAAGGCGTCCTCGATCAGCCATCGGACGCTGGAGGCGGTGGAGAGGAGCTGGGCGGGGTCGGTCGAGCGGATGTCGAGCAGAGCGGTGGCGGACGCGGGGATGGAATTGATGGAGGTCCCACCGGAGATGTGACCTACGTTGAGGGTAGTTTGGGGTGTGGACGGGAGTTCGAGAGTGGCGATGCGGGCCAAGGCCTGGCTGAGGAGGAGGATGGGGTTGGGTGCGCCATGGTCGGACCAGGAGTGGCCGCCGGGGCCGGTGATGGTGACACGAAAGCGCAGGCTGCCCAGGGCGCGGGTGACGACGGCGGAGGTGCCGCTGCCTTCGAGCGCGATGGCGGCGGCGATGCGGGAGCGGTAGGGGCCGCGCTCGAAGAGGTGACGCATGCCGCGGAGGTCGCCCTCGCCCTCTTCGCCTACATTGGCGGCGAAGAGAATGGGGATGGGTGGGGTAATGCCGGCGTAGCGGAGAGCGGCGGCGATTGCGAGGAGCGCGGTGAGACCGGCGGCGTTGTCGCAGATGCCGGGAGCGAAGATGCGGGCTGAGTTTTTTTCTTCGACGGGGTCGACGGGGGTGTTGGCGGGAAAGACGGTGTCGAGATGGGCGGAGAGGAGAAGGGCAGGGGGTAGGGGGTAGGGGGCAGGGGGTAGAAAACTGCCTAGTTCGGCGAGGGCGTTGCCGGCGTCGTCCTGATGGATGTTGGCGAGGCCGAGTTGGTGGAAGCGGTCAAGGAACCAGGCGGCGCGGGCGGACTCCCCGAAGGATGGGGCGGGAATGCGGACCATCTCCAACTGCCACTGGAGGAGTTGAGGCTGGTGGAGGTGGAGCCAGTGAAAGGCGCGGTGGACGGGGGTGAGGGCGGCGAGGCCGGCGACGCGGCGTTGGGCGGAGGCGGTTGCGGGCATTGGCGGCTGCTCATGATTGTACGGGCGGGTTGCGCACGGTCAGGGATATCGAATCTTCGAAGAACCTGTTAAAAGCTAGAGGCTTAACACCGATTTGCACCGATTGCACCGATTTAAGGACAGGTAGAAATAAAGGCAACGATGAAAGACGGGGATCCTTCCCCTTCAGCACCTTCGAGGGTCAAGGATGACGGCGAAGAACAAACAACGGCAAGTGCTCTCAATGACAGTTTTTTAGAGCGATTCCAAGGTGAATGTACCCGGCGAGAAGAACGCAGATCCCCTTCGGGGATGACAACAAGAAAGGCAACTGCAACACGGGGCACAGCAACATTGGCTAACACGGGTACAGCAACATTGGCTTCGTATATCGTTTTGCCGGCTTTAGTGAAAAATGTAGAGGTTAGTATTCAACTTTGATGAGGAAGAGGCCGCCGGCTGGGGCGGTGGGACCGGCGGCGCTGCGGTTGCGGGCGTAGAGGATGGCTGGGATGGTGTCGGCGGGGATGCGGCCTGCGCCGGCTTCGACGAAGGTGCCGACGAGGTTGCGGACCATATGGTGGAGGAAGCCGGAGCCGGTGACTCGATAGAGGAGGAGGTCATCCTGTTGGCGCCAGGAGGAGTGGAGGATGGTGCGGATGTTTGGGGAGGTTTGTTGCGGTTCGCCCATGTCTCTAAGAGCGGGAGCCTTCGGCGAACTCAGGACATGCGATGGAGCATCCGGGTCTGTAGCTGGATCTGGTGCGGTGCGGGTCGCGAGGTCGGGGTCGACGGCGGTGAACGAGGTGAAGTCGTGGGTGCCGAGGATGGGGGCGGCGGCGTGATTGAGATGCTGAAGTTCCAGGTGGTAGCGGCAGGCCCAGACATAGGGAGCGAGCATGGGGGAGCAGATGCGGTCGCCGGAGAGGATGCGGTACTCGTAAGTCTTGCGGAGGGCGCTGTGGCGGGCGTGGAAATCTTTCGGGGCGGATTCGACGGAGAGGACGCGGATGCTGGGGGGAAGGGCACGGTTGAGAGCGCGGTGAAGGTTAGCGGCGGGGATGGGAACGCTGAGGGTGAAGGTGGCGACCTGGGCTAGGGCGTGGACTCCGGTGTCGGTGCGGCCGGAGCCCTGGGGGAGTATCGTTTCGCCGGTGATGTGGCGGATAGCCTGGGCGAGCGCACCCTGGATGGTGGGGAGGTTGGGCTGGATCTGCCAGCCGTTATAGGGGGCGCCGTCGTAGGTGAGGATGATCTTCCAGTGGGGCATGCCGGTGTCGAAATCTTACATCCCACCTTTCGCGAAGGATGGGCACCCCGAGGATCCTGGAGAAAGGTGATTGCTGAGGAACTGGTTAAAAACTGAACGGGCCGACCGCGGATTTGCACGGATGAGGCGGATTGAAGAACAGGCAACAGCAAGAGCAACGGGGGTAAAGCCTCATTTATTTTGGTCATTTTACGGGGGCTGAAGCCGTGCCCTTCAGCCGAGACTTAATCAGAGATATTTAAGAACAAACAACACCAAACTATGGAAGAGAAGGCAAAAGCCGGTGTTGACGACAGCGGGTTGATATACTTGGCGCATCATGCCGGGAAACAAGTTTAGATGGCGATTGTTGGGAACGAAGCGGCGCACGGGTGCGTATACGTGCTCAGCCGTAGATTCCGGAACACTGAAGTGTACTGCAGGGCAGCATTCTTTCTGAGTCGTAGGGATGGTGCTGCGCGTCTTAGTAAGCATTGACAATAATGTGTGTGTGTCTGACCTTTGCAGGTTGCAGGGGGCTGGACAGGTCTATGAATTTTGGGGACTTTGGTTGAATGCCGGAGTTCCACGGACGAGAGTCAAGTTACGGCGGTTTCGCTGGTGAGCCGGTGAAGGGAAGCTGCTGATTCGAACTGAAGCCGGGTATCGAGGAAGAGTTGGAGAACGCATCGTGAGACTAAGGGATATGCAGGCGGCGGCGAGCATCGGACTGCTGCTGATGAGTATAGGCACGCAACCGGGATTCGCGTTGGGAATGGCGCAGCAGTCGAACCAGACGGTTCCTAGCCAGACGGCTCCGGCCCAGGTGACGCCGAACCAGACTGCTCCGCCACCTCCAGCCTCGATTACTCCGGGACAGACGGCTCCGGCTCAGGCGCCCCCAGACCAGAATGCTCCGGCTGATACAAGGCAGACGGTCCCGGTCCAGACGACGCCGGGTCAGGCCAGTCCTGCCCAGACAGCCCCGAATGCGGTTTCGAAGCCGGCGGTGGCAGGGCACCAGACCAGTGCGACGGCTCCCGCGGCTCCGCAAGCGGTGACGAACGACACGACGGGACAGGCTGGATTGCCCCAAGCTCCGGCGCCGAAGCCGACCGAGCCTTTGTTTTTGCGGGATACGGCCAGGGATTACGCCAGGCCGAAGAGTCACCTCTGGAACCCGATTGCGCCGTACACGTCGATCAATGTTCCGCAGCCCCGGCTGGGAAATACGCCGAAGCTGGATTCGCTGCTGCAGGATGGCAAGATCTACCTGAGCCTGGCGGATGCGGTGACGCTGTCGCTGGAGAATAACTACGATATCGCGATCGCGCGGTTGAACCTGGATATCGCCGATACGGATCTGCTTCGGGCGCGGGCAGGGTCTACTTTGCGCGGTGTATCGACGGGGCTGGTCACGGGAACGATCGGCGGCATCACGACGACGATCACGACGGGCGGCGGCCCGGGTGCGACTTCGGTGGCGGCTGGCGGCGGCGGCACGGGTGCTTCGGGATTGGTGCTGAGCACCAACGGCGGAGGTCCGCTACCGGAGACTCTCGACCCGGTGCTGACGGGGCAACTGGAGTATGAGGCGACGAGCGCGCCGCAACTCAATACGCTGTTCAGCGGCGGACTGCAGTCCTTGAATACGGACACGTCGACCTACAACTTCAACTACGCTCAGGGATTTCTGACCGGCACGCAACTTACGGTAGGGTTCGATAACACGCGGGTGACGACGGACAACCCGTTCAGCAATTACAGCCCGGCTCTGACTACGAGCTTTCGCGCGACGGCGACGCAGCATCTGCTGCAGGGGTTTGGCTGGGGCGTGAACGGACGCTTCATTCTGCAGGCGAAGAACGACCGCAGGATCACGGACTCGGCGTTTCGGCAGCAGGTGCTTTACACAGTGAACCAAGTGGAGAACATCTACTGGGCGCTGGTGAGCGGATATGAAGACGAACAGGCGAAGGAGCGTCAGTTGGCGCAGTCGACGCAGTTGACGGCAGACAACCGGAGACAGTTGGAGATTGGAACGCTGGCTCCGCTAGATGTGGTGAACTCCGATAGCGCGGTGGCGAGCGATAAGCAGGCGCTGGTAGCTTCGAAGACGAACCTGGAGTATCAGCAGTTGCTGATGAAGCAGGCGATTGCGCGGAACCTGAACGATCCGCAACTGGCGAGCGCGCCGGTGATTCCGACCGACCGCGTGGCACTGGACAGGCTGCCGGAGGAAGACACTCCGGTGGAGGACCTGGTGAAGCAGGCGTATGTGAACAACCCGCAGATCGAGCAGGCGGTGCTGAACATGAAAAATAACGAGATCACGATCAAGGCGGAGAAGAATGGGCTGCTGCCGCTGATCGACGCCTATGCGTTCTATGGCGGGAGTGCGCTCGGCGGTGCGCAGAATCCAGGCGCCGTCAACTTCGGAGGAGGGCCTGGCGGCAGTTCAGCCCCATATGCGCCGGGAACGTTTCCGTCGATCGGTTATCCCACGGTGCTGCAGAATACGTTCAACAACAATGCTCCGGATAAGGGAGTTGGGCTGAACATGACGATCTTCCTGCGGAACCGGACGGCGCAGGCGGACCAGGCGCGGTCGCAGATGGAGTACCGGCAGTCGCAGATGCGGTTGCAGCAGCTTTATACGCAGGTTCGCATCCAGGTGACGAACCAGCAGTATGCGTTGACCAATGACCGGGCGCAGGTTTTGGCGGCGCAGGCGGGCAGAGACTTTGCCGCGCAGAGCCTGGAGGCGGAGCAGAAGAAGTACAAGCTGGGCGCTTCGACGACGGCGCTGGTGCTGCAGCAGGGAAGGAACCTGGCAATCGCGGAGAACACGCTGATCTCGGATACGGCGGCGTTTGCGAGGGACAGGGCGCAACTGCTGCAGCTTCTGGCGAATACGCTGGACCGTTACGGGATCAGCATCGAAAGCGCGGCGTCTGGGATAGTAGGGCAAAACCCGATGATTCCAGGGCTGACCGCTCCGAAGGCCCCCGAGGCGCCGAAGCCAATCTCGGTGAGTCCGGCGGCTCCGCAGTAACGAAGGTGATGTGTTGCGAAAGGGCTCGGGCCCTTTCGCTTTTCGGGTGGTGCATGTAACAAAATCGCGACGCCCTACTTCAGACCCTTGGCAAACGAGTTTGCTGTCTCCCACGGCCCTGCCATCACATACCAGACGAAGTCCTTCGCGCGTATACCATCGACGGCCGCATGCGAACTCAGGTGGAAGCTCCGGTTTCGCCACATGTAGTCGCTGTTGAAGCCGCCGCCCACCTTCGCGTCCGGAAAGTTGCTGCTTGGCATGGCGACCGCGAGCCCTTCTTTCCGGGAGGCATCCTCGTACCACCCACCCGCCATGAACGACGTCTGCGCCGGCGAACAGGGGCAATGCTCAGGACTGACCGCCCGCACCCCGAACTCCCATGGCATATAGGCCGCGAAATCGAAGCCGAACTGCCCGATCTTCTCGTCCGCAACATGCATTAGGCGCTCTTTCAACTGCAGATAGAACTTCGGTGCGCCGGCAGGGTTTGGCACCCACTGCGCCTGCGTCTCCAGAACATACGGAGAGGAGTAGCTGAGCGGAATCATATCGTTCACGCGGCCATCCCAGACCGCGACCAGCGCCTTCGAATAAAAGCCATTATTGTGGTTGAAATCGAGCATGGTGGTGAAGAAGTCGGCCGACTTGCCGTGATCGCACGCAATGCCGGTCACCGGCGAGTTCGCGCTGCCATCGCCAGCCTGCGTCGGGTTGTAGTCGCCATCCCAGGCGCCATTCTCCATGCGGTTATGAAACGCCATCTGCAGCAGACCGCCGCCGTTCGATCCCCAGACATGTTCGATGCCGCGATATTTGAGCGAAACCAGCGCGCCTCCCTGCGTTGTATCGAAGAGCGCTGTCTGCTCTCCTGCCGGGTCGCGCAGTACGATGGCTTGGTCGGTCTGGTTCGGCTGCGGCTTGAACTCCGTTGTCTCGCACGCAATTGTGATGGCTTGCTTATTCACTGGAAAGGCGGGCAGCTCCGGCTCAGCGGGAAGAACGGTCTTGTCCGCTGCCGGTTGATGCCGGGCGAACTCCTGCGTCTGCTTCCACGGCCCGGCACAGACATACCAGGAAAAATGATGCGTCCCCATGCTGCCGAGCGAGTGCTCGAGCACTGCGGCGAAGGTCCTTCGCGGCGCGGCCCATACCGCGTTATACAGCAGGACGACATACTCGGCGTTGGGCCGAATATAGGCGCGGCCGGTCTGCCAGCCGGCGGTGGGCACGACGAAGCCTACGCCGTCTGTATGTTGATCATCCGCATAACGTCCGGCAGCCAGAGCGTTGACGTTGCTGCTGGAGCAGGGAGACTTCGCCGAGCAGTTTTCGGGGAAGCTGGCCGCATGTTCGAAGTTCCATGGCGCGGCGATGTTGAGATACCACTCCAGCGGACCCGACGCTTCGGTCCCTGTGTTTACCACGTCCTGCGTCAGCTTGAGATAATACTTTGGCCCGCCTCCGGGGTTCGGGACCCAGCTGGCATTGGTCTCGATGGAAAACGGCGTCGCATACCCGGCAGGGAAGTTGGTGCTGATCTTGCCGGCTTCTACCCCAAGGAGAGCCCGCTTCTGAAAAGAATTGTCGGAGCCGCGATCCTGCATCATGGCGAAGGCGCGCATCGCGATTGTGCCCTCACACGCCACGCCCGTCGTGATGGCTGGAATGCCCATGCTGGAGCCTCCCTGGTCGGGACTGTACGCTGCCCAGTATTGGCTCGTTCTTTTCAGCTCCGGATCCGTATTGCGCCGACTGGAAAACATCGACACGCTCGCTCCGGCTGTCTGGCCGAACAGCTTTTCCTTGCCGAGATATCGCAGCGAGATCAGGCTGGCTCCGTGGGTGAGATCGAAGCGGGCCTCCTGTTCTCCGGAAGGATCGCGCAGCACCACTACCTGGACCTTCCCCTGGGTCTGGGGAAACTGCCACGCGACGACGGCCTTCACCGGAAGGTCTTCCACCTGGCAGGCGACGTTCGGAATCTGCTGGGCCAGTAGAGGCAGCGAGAAAAGGCAAGGCAGGAGAGCAGGAAACATTTTCATTGAGGAAACTCCACGACGGAAAGCATACTACGCGGCCGAGGCGGCTGCCTTTTTCGTTGCGCATTCCTTGCGCTTTTCGGGCACATCCAGTAAGCGCCGGAGCTAAACCGGGTGCTCTATGCCGTCCGCTTAACCGAAGTCTTCCGGCGGCGGCAAATCCATAACGGAGCTGGTCATGCCGCTCGTCTTTCTTCGCTGATATCATCGATACCATGACACAGCTTGACGTTGTTTACCGCTATGGCGTTCCGCCGACGGAGTCGGCAACCCTGGCGATGGCGAAGGTTCGCGAGGTCTATGGCGTTCGCCAGATGCAGTTCGACGAAGCGGCAAAGACCGTGCGGGTCGAATACGATGCCAGCCGCCTGACGGAGCCGGTGATCCATCAATTGCTTCGCCGCGCCGGGCTGGACGTAGTCGAAACGCTGTCGATGTTTACCATGACTCCGCCGCCCGAGCCCGCCGCTGCAGCCTAGTTCTCTGCGGCCTGGTTGCCGGACGGCGAATAATTCGCTAGTTTAGAGTCTGTCCTTGCTATCATCCCTTCTCACCGCGCCCGTAGCTCAGCTGGATAGAGCATTTGGCTTCGAACCAAAGGGTCGGAGGTTCGAATCCTTCCGGGCGCACCAGTTACAGAACCTGTCAAAAACTAGAGGCTTAACGCCGAGTTGCACCGATGAGACGGATTTAAGAACGGGCAAAACAAGAGCAACGACGAAATACAGGGATCCTTCGCTGCGCTCCAGGATGACGACGTAAAACGAACAACAGCAAAACAAATACTCTGCATGTAGTTTTTAGACAGGTTGCAATCAGCAAGACGGTAGGAAGGCTCTTCGCCTCGCGTGCAGAAGCGTTCCGATCTAACCGTTGTTCCTTTCCGCCGGAGGTTCGCGTTTGCGAGCGACCCCTATGTCAGTGGGGCGTGGTGAAAGAATAATTCAAAGTATCTACAAATGTGGTGTTCCAGTGATATAAAGACTCGTCGGCGCATGCGCGCATAGAACGCTTTGAGAGCGTGTAACCGGCTAGGGCACGGCAGTTCGGGCCGGACCCGCAGGGATATGTGTGGCACGTTGTACGACAAGAAGACTTTTTGTATCGGACCGGAAACTAACCCATGTCTAGCCCTTCGCCGGATCGGTTCACGTTCACTCGCAGACAGAGCGCCACGAACAAGACCCCTCGCCGTATTAATCGCAATCTTGTGTTCAATCTGGTTCGGACCAGACAGCCGCTGTCGCGGGCGGACCTGGCGCGGGTGTCCGGCTTGCAGCGCAGTACGGTGTCGCTGATTGTCGAAGAGCTGATTAAAGAGCGGTGGATACTGGAGGGTTCGACGGGCAGGCCGCCGCGGGGGCGCAGGCCGACTTTTCTTGAGTTGAACCATCAGCGGGCGGTGATTGCGCTGGATATTCATCCGGCCCAGACCACGGTCGCGGTGACGGACCTGGGCGGCAAGATCGTGGCGCAGAAGGTGGTGGCGCTGCCGGACGATCCGAATAAAGCGATTCAGTCGATTATTGTGGCGATCCGCAAACTGATTGCGGCGCATAGCGAAAAGTCGTTCGACGGAATTGGGATCAGCCTGCCGGGACGTGCCGACCCGCTGCTGGAGAAGCTGATCTTCGCGCCGAACCTGAACTGGCCGGTGGCGAGCATCAAGTCGCGGATACAGCGCGCGACCGGGCTGCGGGTGGAGATGGATAACGTGGCCAATGCCTGCGCGCTGTCTGAGGTGTGGTTCGGCGATAGTGACGGCCTGCATGATCTGGTGGTGGTCAACGTTTCGGAGGGGATTGGCACCGGGATCTTCGCGAATGGGCAGTTGCTGCGTGGCGCGAATGGAATGGCGGGAGAGTTTGGCCATGTGCAGATGGAGAGCAACGGGCCGCTGTGCGGGTGCGGCGGCCATGGCTGCTGGGAGACGGTGGGGTCGAACCGGGCGGGGCTTCGCTACTACCAGGAGATTAGCGGAGGCGCTGCGCCGCAGAGCTTTGCCGCGCTGGTGAAGATGGCGCAGGCCGATGAGGAGCACGCGGTTAAGGCGCTTGAAAAGATGGCGGCGTTTCTTGGGCGCGGGTTGCGGATGATTGCTTCGGCGCTGGCGCCCAGCGAGATTGTGATTGTCGGCGATATTACGTCGGCGTGGTATATGTTCGGGCCGATCGTCGAGGCGGAGCTGCGGCAGAATGCTCTTTCGAAGGAGCCTAAGCTGCGGCCTTCGTTTGAAGGCAATACGGCGCGGTTGCGAAGCGCGGTGGCTCTGGTGATGAATGGAAATCTGGTGTGAGGGAGTGACTGTGGATCGTATGGGGTTGGTGCGGCGGGTTTCGCGGCGTCTGTATGGGTCGTGGGGGGTGTGGGCCCTTGCTGTCGGGCTGCTGTCTGGGGGGGCGTGCTTTCACTCGATGGCGCAGATGCCTGCTCCGGCGAAAAAGGTAGTTCCGATAAATCCCGATACGGCGGGGAATGCTCCGGATGATCCCGGGCCCCTTGCTACCGGTCTTTCGGCTAAGCTGAAGCCGAAGGCCATTGATGCGGCGATGAAGAAGGTCGCCGACTGGCAGCTTGCCGCGGCTGAGCCGAGCTTCAACAAGCAGTGGACCTTTGCCGCGCTCTATGACGGGCTGCTGGCGGCTTCACGAACAACGGGCGATACGAAATATCGCGATGCCGTGCTGCGCTTTGCGGAGCGCTCCGGCTGGACGCTGCTAGATGCGCGGTTTCCCCATGCGGACGATCAGGCGCTGGGACAGGCGTATCTGGATCTGTATCTCGAAGATCAGCAAGACAGGCAGCCGGTGCGGATGGCGGATACGAAGAGCATTATGGATCGCCTGGTGGTGCGGCAGGATGATCCGAACAAGCTGCTGTGGTGGTGGTGCGATGCGCTGTTCATGTCTCCTCCGGTGCTGCTGCGGATGTACGAGATTACGCATGACCGCAAGTATCTCGACTATATGGACCATGAGTGGTGGCTGACCTCGGGCAGTCTCTATGACCAGCAGGAGCATCTTTATTTTCGGGATAGCCGCTACTTCACGCAGAAGCAGGCGAACGGCAAACCGATCTTCTGGTCGCGCGGCAACGGCTGGGTGATGGGCGCGCTGGTGAATGTGCTGCGGCTGATGCCGGCCGACTATCCCACACGGCCGAAGTACGTTGCGCAGTTCAAGGAGATGGCGAAGAAGCTGGCTTCGATTCAGAGTGAGGACGGGCTGTGGCGTTCGGGTCTGCTGGATGCGTCGTCGTACGACCTGCCGGAGGTTTCGGGTTCGGCGTTCTTCACGTTCGGGATTGCGTATGGGATCAATGAGAAGATCCTCGATCGCAAGACCTATCTGCCGGTGGTGCGGCGGTCGTGGAAGGGTATGCTGAGCCACGTCTATGCCGATGGCCGGCTGGGTTCGATCCAGCCTATCGATGGGCAGCCGGGCAAGTTCAAACCGTCGGCCAGCTATGTCTATGGCGTGGGTGGTTTTCTGTTGGCGGGGGACGAGATGCATCGGCTGGCGGCTGGAAAGCGTTGAGGCGCGGACGGACGGACTTGACCAACTGAATGGTCATTCAGTATGCTTCGCATCGTTCGGGTAATTCTGCCTGAAGGAGCCTTGATCCATGCCGTCCAGCACTCTTGAAGTAGCTTCGAAGCCTGTCTTGACGAAGACGGAACCGTACCGGCAGATTAGAAAAGTGGCCGTGCTTGGAGCCGGAACGATGGGCTCGCGGATTGCGGCGCACCTCGCCAACGCGGGAGTGCCTGTGGTGCTGCTGGACATTGTGCCGCCGGGTACAGATGCTGCCGCGCCGAATCAGGAGCGCAATAAGATCGGGGCGGCGGCGCTCGATGCGTTGAAGAAATCGAAGCCAGCGGCGTTTTATATGCCTGAGAGTGCGCGGCTGATTACGATCGGCAACTTCGAGGACGATCTGGCGCTGGTCGCGGACTGCGACTGGATCATCGAGGTGGTTGCGGAGAATCTTGAGATCAAGCGCGCTCTGCTGGAAAAGGTGCAGCAACATCGCCGCGACGATTCTGTCGTGACGAGCAATACCAGCGGGCTACCGATTCACAAGATCGTTGAAGGGATGCCGATGGAGCTGCGGCGGCATTGGTTCGGCACGCACTTTTTCAATCCGCCGCGGTACATGCGGCTGCTCGAAGTGATCTCGACGCCGGACACGGATGCGGCGGATGTTGCTGCGATTGAGCGCTTCTGCGATCTGCGTCTGGGAAAGGTGATTGTGCGCTCGCACGACACGCCGAACTTTATTGCGAACCGCATCGGGACGTTCTCGATGGGGAATGCGATTCGGCTGCTGCAGGAGCAGGACCTGACGATCGAAGAGGTCGATACACTGACCGGCTCTGCGTTGGGCTGGCCGAATACGGGAACGTTCCGCCTGGGCGATCTGGTGGGGGTGGATGTGATGGCGCATGTGGCGATGAATTTTTCCGCGCAGGCTGAGCGGATCAAGGACGAGCGCGCCGAGGTGACGCTTGCGCCATTCATCGGCACGATGCTGGAGAGGAAGTGGCTGGGCGATAAGACGAAGCAGGGCTTCTATAAGAAAGAAGGCAAAGACGCTGAAGGACGTGACCTGCGGCATGTGCTCGACTGGAAGACGCTGGACTACAAGCCGAGCACGCGGCCGAAGTTTCAGGCAATCGAGATGGCGAAGAACGTGGAGTCGACCGGAGCGCGGATTGCGCAGCTTCTGCATGGCGACGTGACGAAGGACAAAGCTGCGGCATTTTACTGGCCGCTGCTGACGGAACTGTTTACCTACAGCGCGAATCGTGTGCCGGAGATTGCCGATAACCTTGTCGAGATCGACCAGGCGATGAAGACGGGCTTCAACTGGGAGCTTGGGCCGTTTGAGATGTTCGACGCCGCGGGCGTGCGCGCCACGACGGAGAAGATGCGCGCCGGTGGAGCGCCTGTTTCGGCGAATGTAGAAAAGCTGCTTGCGTACGCGGACGAGCATGGCGATGCGAACCCGAGCTGGTACAAGGACGATCCGTCGGTTGCTTCGGGCCGTCTGTTCTTCGATCCCGTGTCGGGCAGCTACAAGCCGGTTTTGACTGCCGAGGGTGTGAGTTCGCTGGGTGTGATCAAGAAGGCGCACGGCGTAGTGAAGAAGAATCCGGGCGCTTCAGTGATCGATCTGGGCGATGGCGTTGCGGCGATCGAGTTGCACTCGAAGATGAATGCGCTCGGAGAGGACATCGTCAACCTGATTACGCAGACGCTGAAGCCTTCGAGCGAGATGGTCCGGGATTTCGAAGCAGTTGTGATTACGGGCGACTCGGGGAACTTCTCGGTTGGCGCAAACCTGATGCAGCTTCTTCTGGGCGTGCAGGAGGAGGAGTGGGACGAGGTGGAGATGGCGGTTCGCGCGTTCCAGAACATGACGCAGGCCATCAAGTTCTGCTCGCGGCCGGTGGTGGTGGCGCCGTATGGGATGTGCCTTGGGGGCGGCGTGGAGATTGCGTTGCATGCGGCCGCGCGTCAGCCTCACGCGGAGCTGTATATGGGATTGGTCGAGACTGGGGTTGGGTTGATTCCGGGCGGCGGCGGCTGCAAGGAGATGACGATTCGCAGCGTGGAGGCGGGGTCGAGCATCAGGCCGGATGCGCGCGGCGAGGGTGTGGAGATCTTCGAGGCGTTGAAGAAGAACTTCGAGACGATTGCGATGGCGAAGGTTTCGACTAGCGCGGCGGAGGCTCGTTCGCTGAGATTTCTGAAGGCTTCGGACGTGGTGACGATGAATCGCGAACGGCTGCTGATCGATGCGAAGATGAGGGCGCGGGCTATTGCCGATGCCGGGTATAGCGCGCCTGCACCGCGCAGCGATATTGCTGCTCCCGGTGAGAATGCGCTGGCGACGCTGAAGCTGGCGGTGTGGACGATGCATGAAGGGCAGTACATCTCCGACCACGACGCAAAGATCGCCAACTGGGTCGCGTATGCGTTGTGCGGAGGCAAGGTGACGCCGGGCACGCCGGTGTCAGAGCAGTATCTGCTGGATCTGGAGCGCGAGGCATTTTTGAGTTTGTGCGGCGAGAAAAAAACGCAGGAGCGGATCGCGTTTACGTTGAAGACAGGCAAGCCATTGCGGAACTAGGAATAGCTGCAGAGTGCTGCGATTTTACATACGTATCATATATGTGAAAAACTAGCTTCGAGGGGTTAAGCTTATGGCCTATGTAGATCCAAATAGCGTTCAGTCGCCTAAAGGATTGGTACGCGATATTGAAGTTGTTTTTGACAAAGGACCTACCTCCGAAAGCTGGTCCATCGCACGGCTCAAGTGGGATCAAAAGCAGTCTGTGGGCATTCGCTGGAACGGAGAAGTTGGGAAGCCGGGAAGCGGCACGCCTCAGTCGCGTGGAAATGCAACCTGGTTTATCGTTCCCGATGAACTGGCGGCGAGTGTTCTAGAAGCCGCAAGAAATCTCGAGACTTCCAAGGAGCAGGAGACGATTCGTGGATATGAAGAGATGGCGGCTGACGTTGCCGGCGAAGAGGAAGCATTTGAATGGATTGAGGCTCATGCCGGAGAGTGTTTATGAGGCGCGGCGATGTTTACTGGGTGGCGCTTGATCCGACATTAGCAGGCGAGGTAAACAAGACTCGCCCTGCCATCATTCTCAGCAACGATCTTGCGAATCGTGTTCTTAACCGCCTGATCATGGTTCCGCTGACCACGAAGGTGGATCGGGTACTGCCAGGCGAGGCTCTCGTAGAGATTCAAGGAAGGCCGCAAAAAGTGCTTAGCAGCCAAATCAGGACCGTCAGCAAACTCCGTGTCGGCAAACAATTCGGGCAATTATCCACAGTCGACCTGGACAAGGTTGAACGTGCCGTTCTCTTCCAGCTTGGGATCAGCACATGAGGTGCTTATGAGAGAAGTGATTATCGCATCCGCGGTTCGAACTGCTGTAGGAAAAGCGCCTCGTGGCACGCTGCGCACGACGCGGCCGGACGACCTTGCGGCGTTCGCGATCAGTGGCGCGTTGGAGCGGGTTCCGCAGCTTGCGAAGTCGGAGATTGAGGATGTCATTCTGGGTTGCGCCGTGCCCGAGGCCGAGCAGGGAATGAATGTGGCGCGCGTGGCGAGTTTTCGCGCGGGGCTTCCGATTACTACCGCTGGAATGACGGTCAACCGCTATTGCGCCTCCGGATTGCAGTCGATTGCGCTGGCTGCGGATCGCATTCGCGGCGGTGGGGCGGACGTGATCGTGGCGGGCGGCACGGAGAGCATGTCGTATGTGCCGTTTGGCGGGAACAAGATTTCGTTGAACCCTTGGCTGGTGGAGAACTATCCGGGCTCGTATATGTCGATGGGTTTGACTGCGGAGCGGGTGGCGAAGCACTACGGCATTTCGCGGGAGGAGATGGACCAGTTTTCGTATGAGAGCCATCAGAAGGCTTTGGCTGCAATTGAAGCTGGAAGGTTTGCGGATGAGATCGTTCCGGTTACAGTTACAAATTCGACGCTGGACGGGCAGGGCAGAGCGAAGACGGTTGAAAGCACGTTCAAGCAGGACGAAGGGCCTCGTGCCGACACCTCGCTGGAGGCACTGGCGAAGCTGAAGCCGGTGTTTCACACTAACGGGGCGGTGACGGCAGGGAACTCGAGCCAGACTTCGGACGGAGCGGCCGCGGCGGTAGTGATGTCGGCTGAGCGCGCGGCGCAGTTGGGGATAAAGCCGATGGCGAAGTTCATCGCGTTCGCCTATGTGGGGTGCGATCCTGAGGAGATGGGGATTGGGCCGATTCATGCGATTCCGAAGGTGTTGAAGATGGCTGGGCTGTCGCTCGAGGACATCGATCTGTTCGAGTTGAACGAGGCGTTTGCGGCGCAGTCGCTCGCGGTGTTGAAGGTGCTTGGCATCAATGCGGCGAAGGTGAATGTGAATGGCGGGGCGATTGCGCTGGGACATCCGCTGGGGTGTACCGGAGCGAAACTGACGGCTACGCTGCTGCGTGAGATGCCGCGGCGCAAGGCGAAGTACGGGATTGTGACGATGTGTGTGGGCGGGGGCATGGGTGCGGCGGGAATTTACGAGGCTGTCTGACTTTTCGGCAGCGCATTGGATTTATAAGGTTCAACCAATCATAGTTTGAGAGGTACCGATGGCAACCATGACCACACCACCAATTGCAGATGCGAAACGTATTCCCGGCGGCAGCTTCCTTATCGACGAAGTCGCTGCAACCGACTGCTTTTTCCCAGAGGATTTTACTGACGAGCAGAAGCAGATTGCCGAGACTACAGCTAATTTTGCGATCAACGAGATCATGCCGATGTCCGATCAGATCGAGGCGAAGGACTTCTCGGTGACAAAGCGGTTGCTGAAAGAGGCGGCGGAGCTTGGACTTACGGCGATCGATATCCCGGAGGAGTACGGCGGATTGGAGATGGACAAGGCTACGTCGGCTATCGTAGCGGAGAATATCTCGAAGCAGGCGAGCTTTTCGGTCGCGTTCTCGGCGCATACCGGTATCGGCACGCTGCCGCTGGTGTGGTACGGCAAGGACGAGCAGAAGAAGAAGTACCTGCCGCGGATTGCTTCGGGCGAGATTGTGTCGGCGTATGCGTTATCGGAGTCGACGAGTGGTTCGGATGCCGTGAATGCGCGGACGCGAGCTGTGCTGTCGGCCGATGAAAAGACGTACACGTTGAATGGCGAGAAGATGTGGATCTCGAATGCGGGATTTGCGGACCTGTTCACGGTCTTCGCGAAGTGCGCCATTCCGGATGGGCCGGATGCGGGGAAGGAGAAGCTGACGGCATTTTTGATCGAGCGCGGCACGCCGGGATTTACGAACGGAAAAGAGGAGCACAAACTGGGGATTCGCGGCAGCTCGACCTGCCCGCTGATCCTGACCGACTGCGTGATTCCGGCGGAGAACCTGCTGGGTGAAGTCGGCAAAGGGCATCACATCGCGTTCAACATTCTGAACGTCGGGCGGTACAAGCTGGGCAATGCGGCGCTTGGCGGAGGCCGGATGGCGTTGAACAACGGCATTCGCTATGCGATCGATCGCAAGGCGTTCGGCAAGTCGATCTCGGAGTTCGGGCTGATCCAGGAGAAGATTGCGAACTGCGCTACGGGAATTTTTGTCGGCGAGGCCGTGTGCTATCGCACGGTCGGCCTGATCGATCAAGCTTTGGCTGGTGTGGACAAGAACGACACGAAGGAGATTCAGAAGCGGATCGAAGGCTACGCGGTCGAGTGCTCCATCGTGAAGGTTTGGGCGAGCGAGATGCTCGACATGGTAGTGGACGAGGTGCTGCAGATCTTCGCGGGATACGGCTATGTGGAGGAGTATCCGGCGGAGCGCGCCTATCGCGATGCCCGCATCAACCGCATCTTCGAAGGGACGAACGAGATCAACCGGCTGATCATTACAGGCTGGCTGATGAAGTCCGCGATGAATGGCAAGCTGGCTTTGATGCCAGCCATCAAGAAGCTGATGGATGAGGTGATGTCTGGCCCGAGCGAGAAGGTGGAGCGGGAAGGCGCGCTGGCCGGTGAGTTGAACCTGCTGGCGAATGCGAAAAAGTTGACGCTGTTTGTCGCAGGAGCGGCCACGCAGAAGTACATGGCGCAGATCGCCGAAGAGCAGGAGGTGATGGGCGCCATCGCGGATATGATCATCGAGGTGTTCGCGATGGAGAGCGCCATTCTGCGGGCGGAGAAGATTGCCAGCGGTGGAGCCGGTGATTCCGCGGCGATGCCGGTCGCGATGGCACGCATCTATGCGGAGAAGGCGATGGCTACGATTGAACTGTCGGCACGGAAGGTGATCTCCGCTGTGGCTGAGGGGGACATGCTCCGCACGCAGCTTACGATTCTGCGGCGGCTGGCGAAACATGATACTGCGGATACGATTGCGCTGCGACGCCAGGTGGCCCGGCACGTCATCCAGGCGGGGAAATATAGTCTGTAACCTGCATCGTGTCACATCGGGTGGGCACCGCGATATACCACAAAGGGACCAGCCGTATCACTCTATGGCTCGTCCTTTTCGATTGCCTTCTCTTTGGTCCTCTGTAACGATCATGCGGATATCATGATCAACTTTCAGTCCCGGCGCCGTGTTGTCCGCACGAGGAGGTCACGCTCGCTGACCATGTTTTTTATTTGCGCCCCGGTGTTGCCAACCGCGCTGCGGGCTCAGCTTTCGTTGTTGTCCACGCGCACTCCGGGAGTGGGCAACCTTGCTGTGATCGACGCCGGCCCGGTGCCTGGATCTCAGCCGCTTCAACTCACTGTTCGTCTTGCGATGACGTCCGGTCGCAGTGCTGCACTCGATCAGCTTTTGGCGGCCCATACCACATCCTCGTCACCTTCCTTATCATCAGTGGCTCACTCCGGAGCAGTTTGGGACACAGTTCGGCAATACCCAGGACGAGATTGCCATGATCACGGCGTGGCTGTTTTCACAGGGGCTGACCATGGATTCGGTCTCGCCCGCGAAGACGCGCCTCCTCGTCTCAGGGAGTGCGGCGCAGGTGCAGAGCGCGTTTTCCGTGGTGCTTCGCCAGTACCAGGCGGCGGGTGCGGTGTACTTTCCCTACGTTCAGGATATCGTACAGCGGATCTTCGGAAGGTGGTGTGGGATTGCCGTTTTAGAACTTGCTAAGCGGCGCCCTGCGATCTTTTTGCTTCCGCTCTTGCGAAGCGCGGTCTCGCGAAATAATCTCTTTCCATTGGTAGGCGCAACTTTATTTCCTATCGTCTGTCTAAGCATGTACTCGGTCGTATCGATAGCCCAAGTTGTACGAGATAATTGCCGTATGTTGGACAATCAAGCCACCCGTAACCCCGCAGTAAGGTAGACACTATCCATGCGCAGTCGTCTGATCTCTCCTCTCCTCCCCGCGATTCTCTTTTTTACCGGATGTGCCCAGTTGGCCCATGCCACGGCCCAGAGCCGGATTGCCGCCATCGATAGCGGCAGCCGCGTCGCTCTGCGGGGTACGATCTCCAGCCGTGCCAAGCGCGCTACCGATCTGGGCGCTGCTCCTGCCGACCGCAAGCTGAGCTCCCTGACGTTGTATTTCAGCTTGACCGCGGCGCAGCAGGCTGACCTCGATCAGCTTCTTGCGGCGCAGGTGAATCCCAGTTCGCCGAGCTATCACCAGTGGCTGACTCCGGAGCAGTTCGGCGCCCGCTTCGGTCTCAGCAGCGCCGATCTGACAAAGGTCTCCAGTTGGCTGACCAGCCAGGGATTTACCATTACGAACACCGCGCGTAGTTCCAACTTCATCAAGTTCACGGGAACGGTGGCCCAGGCGCAGCAGGCATTCGGCACCACCATTCATTCGCTCACCGTCGATGGCGAACAGCATATCTCGAACCTTACCGATCCGGTCCTGCCGTCTGCGGTTGCCGGGGTCGTGACCTCGATCGGGGGTCTAAACGACTTCAGGATGAAGGCCCACTCGCGCGCGCGCAATGTCGCCATCAATCCGTCGAACAACCCGTTGAAGCCTCTCAATACGCAGACGATCAATGGGCAGACCCAGCACTTCATCGCACCGGGCGACCTGTATACAATCTATGACTTCCCGGCCTATTCGGCCACAGCCGGGGCGGGCGTCACGATTGCCGTCCTAGGCCAGTCGGACCTCAACCGAGGCAGTACGCTGCCCGACAGCAATGTCGCAGCCTTCCGGACTGCGGCCGGACTGTCTCCTATCAACCTGAAGCTTCAGTTCGCTGGACTAACAGACCCGGGAGTGACTGGAGATGTAGACGAGGGGCACCTGGACGTGGAGTGGGCCGGCGCGGCCGCTCCCGGGGCGACGATCCTTTATGTCTATGGGGTTGACGCCTTTGGGGATGCGCTGACGTACGCGGTTCAAAATAGAGTCGCTCCCATCCTTACCCTCAGCTATGGAGATTGCGAGAGTAACGTCAACTCCACGACGGCCAATGGACAGTCTGAGCTAGCCGCCTATAACCAGATTCTTGCGCAGGCGAATACGCAGGGGATGACGGTGATGAGTTCCTCGGGCGACAATGGCGCGACCGACTGCGAGGATCTCGGGGCAACATTTGCCGCCTACGGGCTGAACGTGGACTTTCCCAGCAGCTCGCCCTATGTAACCTCGGCCGGCGGCACGATGTTCACCGGCGACGTGAGCAGCCCCGGCACGTACTGGAACAGCAACAACGGAGCGAACGGCGGTTCGGCACTGAGCTATATTCCCGAGCAGCCCTGGAACGAGACCACCACGACGGGCGGGTTGACTTCCGGCGGAGCAGGCGGGGGTGGAGCCAGCGCGTTCTTCTCCAAGCCGTCCTGGCAGATGGGCACCGGTTCGGGTGCGACGCCCAACGACTCCTCCCGTGACGTCCCGGATATCTCGCTGAATGCCGGAACCAATCATGACGGGTACTTTGTCTGCACCTCCGGCTCGAGCGCACAGGACCTGCCCTGCACGAATGGCTTTCTCACCTCGAATGGCAATCCGAGCGTCTACGGCGGCACCTCTTTTGTCGCGCCCACCATGGCCGGCATCCTTGCCCTGGTGGAGCAGCATCTCGGCGTTGGCGGCACGGAGGCTACGGGCCTGGGCAACATCAACAGCGTCCTCTACGGACTGGCCAACGGCCCGACCTACAGCAGCATCTTCCACGACATCACCACAGGAAGCAACGCGGTCCCGTGCTCACAGGGGACGCCGAACTGTCCCAACGGAGGCTCCATCGGCTTCAATGCCGGGCCTGGTTACGATCAGGCGAGCGGACTCGGCAGCCTCGATGTCGCAAAGCTGATCAACGGTTGGAGCAGCGCCACGCCGACCGGCATCGGAGGCACCATCTCCCCGGGCGCTCTCACCACGACGTCGCTGACTACAACAACTGCGAGCGCACTGTGCGGCGTGTCCGGCAATCTCATGTTGAACGTCGCGGTTGCTGGCTTGACCTCGGGCACGACGGCAACGGGTACGGTGCAGTTCTTTATCGACAACGTGGCCTCCGGGACGCCGCAGCCGCTGGTCAACGGTAGCCTGGCGAACTTCCCACTCAGCACGACGGCTCTCTCCTCGGGCGGCCACACGATCAGCGCCGTCTACTCCGGCGATAGCACCTATGCCGGATCGAAGGGCACGCTTCTCGCGCCCGACGATACGCTGGCCTCGGTCGATGTCGTCTCCACCACCAAGCCGGACTTTTCGCTCAGCCCCTGCACTGGTGCTGTCACGGTGAATCCAGGCGCTACCTCGACCGGCATTGCCTTCACCGTGACCCCGGCGAATGGGTTCACGGGTTCGGTGAACCTGACCGTGACCAATAACGATCAGATGGTCGCAACGCCCAGCTTCACCGTCACTCCGGTGAGCATTAACTCGACTGCCGGGGTCTCCACCTCGTTTGTCGTGGTGGCTTCGCAATCTGGCACGACAACGGCGACGCTCAACGGCGCGGCCACACCCGCTTCGGGGCGGCATACGCCGGGTAAAGCGCCCTGGTACGCTGCCGGTTCGGGGGCTTCGCTGGCCTGCGTGCTGCTGTTCCTGGTCCCACGCCGCCGACGCTGGGCAGCGCTGCTGGCAGTGGTCCTCTCCGCGGCGGCTCTTACGGCGGTCGGCTGCTCGAATACTTCGACTACGGGAGGCAGCACCGGCGGCGGTGGTGGTACGCCGACAAATCCGGTTACGCCTGCAGCCGCGGGCACCTACAACTTCACGATCACTGGCATTGCGACCGGCGGCCTGGTCCATAGTGCGCGGGTCACGGTCACGGTCCCTTAACGACAGCGATCTTTGCTTTAGGCCGCGCCTCAGGGTGCGGCCTTTTTTCTTTGCGGCAATCCCTCGAAGGAGCCATCGTCTCTTCGATAACTTGCCTTGACTCGCCTCCCGCGCCACAAACGAATTGCGCGTCCGCAACCTCTTACACGTCTGATTGAAGGCTTGCCGTTCTATCTACTCTCGGCGGCAGGAATTTCAACTTGATGTTTTATGCTGCAAAGAACCTCGCCATCCAGTAGCAACTGCGCCGGATTGCCAGGCCATCAGCGGCTTACATGCGCCGCTCCCTGAGCGGCCGGTTTCTCCTGTTTCGCGCTCTCGGGGACCTTTTCGTCCGCTCCTTCGGCAACACGCATTAGGTACTCTTGCGCGTTGAAGGCTGCCGCCCCAGCATGCGAAGCGCGGAGGTACTCTCCATCCGGCTGCAGCAGCCGAGCCTTCGTGTTGTCTGCGAGATAGGCCGCCAGAATCTCATCGCGCAGCCGCTTGTGCAGGTCCGCCTGCGTCACCGGAAAGACCACTTCGCATCGCTCGACCAGATTGCGCGGCATCCAGTCCGCGCTTCCGCAGAAGATCTCCTCTTTGCCGCCGTTCGCGAAGCAGAAGATGCGGGTGTGCTCCAGAAATCGTCCTACGATGCTGCGCACGCGGATGCGCTCGCTCAGGCCCTTTATCCCCGGCCGCAGCGAGCACATGCCGCGCACGATCAGGTCGATCTCCACGCCAGCCCGCGATGCCGCATACAGGGCCTCGACGGTTCGGCGGTCCAGCAGTCCATTCATCTTCGCGATGATCCCGGCGGCCTTTCCCGCCTTCGCATGCGCGGCCTCTCGCTCGATCAGCGCAATCAGACGATCCGCCAGCGTCAGCGGCGCCACCACCAACGGCCCAAAGGACTCGGACTCGGTCTCGGCGGTCAGGTAGTTGAACACCTTCTGCACCGCCTCGGTCAACTCCTGTTTCGCAGTCAGCAGGCTGATGTCGGTGTAGAAGCGCGCCGTCACCGGGTTGTAGTTTCCTGTGCCGAGATGCGCATAACGCCGCACCACGCCATCGGGATCGCGCCGCACCAGGAGCGCCAACTTGCAGTGGGTCTTGAGGCCAAAGATGCCGTGAAATACTCCGACCCCGGCGTCTTCCAGTTCGCGCGCCCAGCGGATATTCGAGTCTTCGTCGAACCGCGCCATCAACTCCACCACCACGGTAACCTCTTTGCTCAGTCCAGCCTCCGTCAGGGCCTTGAAGATCGGTGAATCCTTGCTGGTGCGGTACAGCGTCTGTTTCATCGAGATCACATCCGGATCGTGCGCACCGGCTTCGATGAAATCCTCCACCGTCTTGTACGAGTCGAACGGATGATGCAGCATGATGTCCTTGTTCCGCAGCTCCTCGAAGATGTCCGTCGACTTCGCCCCGAGCTTGTACTCTCTGGGAACGAAAGCCGGATACTTCAACGCCGGACGCTTCACCTCGGAATAGAGGTTCATCATTCGCGACAGGTTCACCGGCCCGTTTGTCTTGTATACCTGCTCAGGGTCCAGCTCGAAGTTGATGCGCAGCCGCTCCACGATCTCTTCGTTGGCGGAGCTTTCGATCTCCATCCTGACCGCATCGCCCTTGCGGCGATTATGTAACTCCGCGCGCACACTTTCGAGCACCGAGCGCGACTCCTCTTCCTGCATATAAAGATTGCTGTTGCGCGTGACGCGAAACGCCGACCGCGACAGGATCTCATATCCGCGGAACATCCGCTCCACCTGCGACTCCACCAGTTCGTGGAGCAGGATGAAGTCGCAATATCCATCTGCGCCGACAAGAGGCACAAGCCGCGGCAGCGCGCGCGGGACCGTCACGACGCCAAGGATGGTCGCAGCTTTGGCTCCGCGCCGTTTGTGGCGGAGCAGCAGGCCGATGCAGAGCGCTTTATTTAAAACGCGCGGAAAAGGATGCGAAGGATCGATCGTCACCGGCGTCAGCAGCGGATCCACCTCGGCCTCATAGAACCGCAGCGCCTGCGCACGCGCCTCCTCCCCCAGCTCGCTCCAGCGCAGCACCCGGATTTTCTCCGCCTGCATGGCCGGCAGGAGCTGTTCGTTCCAGCAGGAGTACTGGGCATCGACGAAGCTGCGGATCCGCTTCATCAGACCGTCCAGCCGCTCCTGCGGGGTCAGTCCGCCCTCGTCCGGCGGCTGCGCAAGACTGTAGCCATCCTCGATCCGCTGCAGAAAACCCGCCACGCGAATCTCGACGAACTCATCCAGATTGCTCGCCGTAATCGCCAGAAACTTCACCCGCTCCAGCAGCGGATTGGTGCTGTCCTGCGCCTCTTCGAGCACGCGCTGGTTGAACCGCATCCAGGATTCGTCGCGGCTGAAGAACAGGTTTTCGACAACTTTCACCGCGGCTTTCTTCGCTGCCGCAGGCTTCCTGGCGCTTCGTTTGGTAGCAGTCATAGAGGTCTAAAGCTTACCGCAGTCGTGTGAATGCAAGTAGAACAAGCAAAACTATCCCGCAAACCGGATCGTTTGCGCAACCCCTCGTTTGGTGGACAATCGCAAAAAAAACGGCGCGTCCATACAATATCCCCATCCCTTTGCCCGTCTACACCACTAGATGACTCAAATGCCAAGCAGGAACTGGACGATCATCGAGCAGGACCAGCTGGTCTCCCAGGCCGTGGAGCGGGACGAGCCCAGGCTGCGCAGCTTCATCCGCAGGCACGTCTCCGATACCGGCGAAGCGGAAGACATCCTTCAGGAGGTCTTCTACGAGCTCATCGAAGCCTATCGCCTGATGAAGCCTGTGGAGCATGTCACGGCGTGGCTCTTTCGCGTCGCTCGCAACCGAATGGTCGATCTCTTCCGTAAAAGAAAGCCCGACTCTCTCAACGCTCCAGCCTCTGGCGAAGAGAACGCCGGGACGCTCGAAGATCTTCTCCCGTCCGCCGAAGCAGGACCTGAAGCGGCCTATGCGCGAAGTCTTCTGCTCGATGCGGTCGAGGAGGCGCTCGACGATCTTCCCGAAGCGCAGCGCGAGGTCTTCGTCGCCCACGAACTGATGGGCCAGAGCTTCAAAGAGATTGCCGCCGAGACCGGCGTGAGCGTCAACACGCTGCTCTCGCGCAAACGTTACGCCGTGCTGTACCTCCGCGAGCGGCTCCAGTCCATCTACAACGATTACGAAACGTATTAAGGAGTCAACCATGCACCAACACCGCATCCTCAAGGGAACCAAGATCATCCTCTTCGTCGCACTGGCCTGCGTGGTCTTCGGATTCGTCGTCAGGGGGCTGTGGAACGCCCTGATACCGCCGGTCTTCGGCGGCCACACGATCACCTTCTGGCAGGCTCTCGGGCTGCTCGTCCTCAGCAAGATTCTCTTCGGCGGCTTCCATCGCCCCTTCGGCGGTCGTGGCGGCCGCTGGAAGCGACGCATGCAAGAGCGCATGGAGCACATGACGCCCGAACAGCGCGAGCAATTCCGCAGAGGCATGCGCTGCGGTCGCAACCCCTTCGCCACACCCGCGGAGCCGCAGTCATGACCCACGCAGACGAAGTTCCGAACCGCACCCACGAACCTAAAGAGTCTTCGTTCCAGCGCGGTACGGCGGGACACATGCGCCACAGCTTTCCTGGCGCAGCCGATCCCGCCCGCATCGCCGAACTTGAAAGCGAAAACAGCCGCCTGCAATTGCTGGTCGCGGAGCTGCTGATCAAGAATCAACAGCTCCGCAGAGTGGACTGATTCGCGCTTGAACGACCCCGCGCTAGGGCCGGTTGTGCCAGTGCATCTTCCAGCCGAGATACTGGCTCGCCGCCTCATAGACTGGCGCCGCCGTCGTCGAAAAGTTCGCCGCGACATGATGTTCGAAGCCGTTCTCGCAGATGTATCGCAGCAGTTGCTGCATCTTTGGAATCTCCACCACGCCCGCGCCTCCGAAGGTATGCAGCGGATCGTTGGTGAAGGCTCCCTCGCCCACATAGCCCGTGATCTGGCCGTGAAAGTCATCGGTCGAGAAGCGCGCAAAGCTCATCGCGCCGGCCTTCACCGTGCCATCCAGCGTGCCATGGGTGTTCTCCTTGCCGACCGTCCCCGCGATGATGAGCTGGTAGTCCATCTTCACGCCTTCGTTGAAGAAGTGCTTGGGGAGATTCGAGCAGTGGAAGCACACCGCCTTATCGGGGTTGTCGCCGTAGTTGTTGTTCCAGTCCAGCAGCGCGCTCGGCGTCTCGCTGGCCAGCGTCAACGCATACATGCTCAGCGTCCCCAGAACGTCGACCTCGCATGCCGATGGAATCAGGCTCTCGCTCATCATGCTCATCACGGTGCAGGGAACGATGCCGAGGAACTCTTCAATCGACGTCCAGCACTGCACCGCGCTCACGGTCAGGTCGCTCGCCGTCATCCACTGGTCGATCACCGCGCCGAGCTTCGCCATCTTCATCAGCGCTGCCTCCGGCGTCTGCCCCACAGGGATGTACTTCTTGATCGCATCCAGCTTCGCCTGGGCGGCATCGTCGTTGTCCTTCATGCGCCCAATGCGTCCCATCACCTCGCTCAGGTCCAGCGTCTCGACGGTGATGCCCGACCGCTCCAGCAGCTTCTCCGAGTAGCGAACCGTATTGAACGCCGTAGGCCGCGCCCCAATCGCGCCGAAGCGAACATTCCTCAGCCCGCGCACCACCCGGCACACCCCCGAGAACCACTCCAGGTCCGCCTTGAACTCCGCCGAGTCCGGAGCCTCCGTATGCAGCCGCGTCAGGGAGTAGGGAATCCCATACTGCTTCAGGTTGTTGCAGATCGACATCTTGCCGCAGAAGCTGTCACGCCGGAATGCAATCGTCATCTTCCCGGCGTGGTCCGGCGTCGCCTGGATCAGCACCGGCACCTGCAGGTTCGCCAGCCGCAAGGCATCGGCCAGCCCGCGCTCTTCGCCGAAGTTCGGCAGCGTGATGATGATGCCGTCGATCTCGGCGGCGTGCTTCTTGAACAACTCCGCGCACTTCTTCGCGTCCTCGTAGGTCTCTACCGCGCCGTGCGCCGTCTCCTCCGGTCCCAGCACAATCGGCTTGATTCCCGCGGCTTCGAGCGCCGCAACCATCTCCAACCGCCCGCTCGTCGCCAGGTGGCTGGGAAAAAATCCGCGGTTGCCCACAATCACACCCATTGTCATCTGCTTTGCCATATCTCTCCTGCATTCCTTCGGTCCGCATCCGGACCTGTCTCAAACTGCGTACCTATACTCACCGCACTTCAACTCGCTCCACGCGGCCTTCCACAAATCGCTACGATCTTCCCGGCCGAAACCGGATCGAGTAGAACCCGCCAAACACCGTCAACACCACACCCCACCACAGGGTGGGATGCAACGACTCCAGCCAGGGCAGCAGCACCTCGTTTGGCGGCGGGTTGTGCAACTCGGTCAACCCCGTCACCACCAGAACAATGCCATACGCCAGCATCAGAATGCCGCAGAAAAACCAGATCGACAGCTCCGCCGACTCAATCTCTCGCTCGTGTTTATCCATGCCGCACCCTCTACCAGAAGATCAGATTAAGAATAAAGAAGATCACAATGACAACGATGGCCCAGAAGATCGGCTTCTGCCACAGGGTCGTCGAGCCATCGTGCGGGATCGGCGTAACGCCATACACCAATCCCGAAAGCTGCTCGGCCGGGACCGGCTTTGTCATCAAACTCACCGCCACCGTCACCACCACGCAGATGATCCAGCTCCACAGCGCGCGGTACAAGTTTTCGGCCATCGGCTTTGCGTCTGCACTCATCGCGATATAGCGCAGCGCGCCGCCGTCGGTCTGCACCCAGATGAACATGCCGATTGAAGACGCCGTTCCAGCCAGCAGCCCCCAAAAGCCGCCCGCATGCGAGGCCCGCTTCCACATCATCCCCAGAATTACCGTGCCGAACAGCGGCGCGATGAAGAAGCTGAACAAGGCCTGCACATAATCCATGATGCTGGCCGCGTTCATCACCAGGTAAGCCGTACCGATCGACACCAGCATCCCAATCACCGTCGACCAGCGCCCCATCGCGACGTAATGCTTGTCGCTCGCCTTCTTGTTCATGAACGCGCCATACAGGTCGTATGTCCATACCGTAGAAAACGCGCTGACATTTCCTGCCATGCCGCTCATAAAACCAGCAACCAGTGCGGTAATACCCAGCCCAAGCAATCCCGGCCCGCAGTAGCGAATCAGCATCAGCGGAAGCACTTCGTTATAACTGTGCTGTCCCGTTACTGCCGCAACGCTCTCCGGCACCAGATGCATGATGCTGCCATCGGGGTTCTTCAGCACCGCCAACGCCAGCAGCCCCGGCACAATCACGATAAACGGCACCGCCATCTTGAAGGCAGCCCCGATCACCGGAGCCATCTTCGCCGCCCGCAGGTTGTTCGCGCTCAGGACGCGCTGTACGACAAGAAAGTCAGTCGTCCAATATCCGAAGCTGACGACAAATCCCAGCCCAAATACGATCCCCGTCCAATGCACCCCCATGGGATTGTCTTTGAAGCTGCCGAGCGTGCTCCACATGTGCGTGTAGTCGGTCGTGCCCAGGTTCAGCGCGATCTGCGCCTTCAGCTTCGTCCAGCCGCCTGCCTCGATCAATCCCAGAATCGGAATCATCGCCGCGCCCGCCCAGATCAGCACAAACTGCAGCACCTCGTTGATGATCGCCGACCGCAACCCGCCCAGCATTACATATAACGCCACCGTCGCCGCACCCACCCAGATGCTGAAGCTGATGTTCCACCCCAGCACTGTCTTCATCACCAGCGCCATGGCGTACATATTTACGCCGCTCATCAGGATGGTCATCACGGCAAACGATACGGCCGACACCGCGCGTGCGCCTTCGCCGAACCGCAGTTGCAGGTATCCCGGCACCGAATGCGTCTTCGAGATGTAGTAGAACGGCATCATCACGATGCCCAGAAACAGCATCGCCGGAATCGCGCCGATCCAGTACCAGTGCGCCGCCAGAATGCCGTACTGATACGCCGCGCCCGCCCAGCCCATCAACTCCAGTGACCCCAGGTTCGCCGAGACAAAGCTCAACCCGGCGATCCACGCGGTCATCTCGCGTCCGGCAAGGAAAAAGTCCTCGCTGGTGTTTGCCTTGCCCTTCGCATAAAAGCCAATAAAGACGACCAGCGCAAAGTAAAGCACCAGGATCAGAATGTCTACGGGGGCCAGCTTGGTCAACTGGCGGTTTATCAAGAAAAGCGCAGCAAAAGCCTGCATCGGTTGCAATCCTTAGGTAAACCTTTTCCGGGACTCTTACCATCCTGGGGAGGTCTACATCCTCTCGATCGAGTCTATCTATTCTATCTTTGATTTCAGCAGGATCTTACGGCGTACCGTCGCATGAAGATTAGGCGATATTCACAGCGTACGGACCGCGAAATTACCGGACCTCGCAACTATACAACAGCCAATTTGTCGTCGAACTATCAGAAACCTCCAGAAACCTCGCGGCTTCCAGGACGGCGATCCCGCGCTGCGGTTCCATGCTGCGCGGTTCCTCCATCGGAGAGGTTCATTGCATCCCTTCTCTCCAGCCGCTACTCTATTATGTTGAGGGACATCGCGCCCGCAGGGAGACTCCATGCAGATCCGCAAGTTAAGTTTTATCGTTCTGGCATCCGCACTCACCGTCTCCATGTCCACCGGCTTCGCCCTCGCGCAGGATGGCGCGAAGCAGGACATGAGGGCCGCTGGCACGGACACCAAAAATGCCACCAAGGATGCCGGTCAAGGCATCTCCACAGGTTCGAAAAAGGCCTATCACAAGACCGACAACGAGACCCACACCGCCGCTCACAAGACCTCCACCGGCACGAAAAGGGCTTATCACAAGACGACTCAGGGGACCGAGAGGGCTGCCGATAAAACCGAGAATGGCACCAAGACCGTCGGCAGGGACATTGGTCACGGCACCAAAGTCGCCGCGCAGGATACCGCGCATGGCACCGAAAATGTAGGCGACAGGATCGTCGGCAAGCCAGCCGTACACTAAGGTTTCACTCCACGCTACGATAAAACTAGATAACCCATTCTTTGCGGCTTCCCGCGCAGGGTGGGTTATTGGCGTCATGCGAACCGCTTCTCAGCCCGAATCACGTTTTTGAGACTGGCCGTTAGAAGAAGCCCCGGTTCATGCACTGCGGTAAGAATCCTGTACAGCACCAGCCGCAACGCTCACCGGCCACACTACCGCAGCCGCCAGCGCCACCAGCGAGACCCAATACACGTCCGCGCCCAGCAGATGAACGATCTGCATCCACACCGGCGCCAGCAGTAGGACATCCGCCACTCCCAGCGCGAACTGAAACACCAGCAGCCCGGCAACCAGCCCCCCCAGCCGTCCCGCACCCGCGCGCCTTGCCTGTCCCACGAGCCACAGCACAAACACCGCCGCAATCAGCGCACTCGCCGGATGCACTCCGCGCAGCCGCAGCAGCCACGGCGACCCCGCAGCGAAATCCTGCGTAAACGCAGCCCGCAGGGAAGAAGCAGGGAACAGCGTATCTCCCAGCGCCGCCAGCGACCCGCTCACGCCGACTACCAGCGTCGCCGCCAACCCCAGCCCGGCCCACGCCCGTTTCACGCCCCGCACCCGCAACTCCCGCCACCTCTGGCCGGTTCCCAGCAGCCTCGCCGTCAGGGTCAGCGCCGCCAGCAGCAGCAGCGTGTTGCTCAGATGAATCGACAGCACCACCACCCGTCCCATCGACTGGTTGCCCGTCACGTAGCCAAGCTTCACCAGCAGCGCACCGAGAAACGCTTCATTCAGCAGCAGCACCATAGAGGCTATTGCCATCACCCGCGCCGCATGGCCCTTCACGGTCCCACGAAAGGTCCATAGCAACAAACCAATCACAAGAAATGTCGAGCCGCCCGTCATGCATCGGTGCGTAAACTCGATGATCGTGTCGACACGCGGCGCCAGCGGAATCACCTCTCCGTTGCAAAGCGGCCAATGGTTGCCGCATCCTGCGCCCGAGCCGGTAGCCCGCACTAGCGCTCCCCACAGGATCACCAACACGTTATAACCGACTACTGCCCACCCATAACGCACCAGCGCCCGAGGTGTCCGCCTCACCGAAACTGCAGCAGTCGAAGCCATGCTTTCAATTCTACGCAGTCAGCCTCGCCTGCGCTCAGCGCCGAAATGAAGCTCAGCCGTTCGCCAACTCTTTCGCCCGCTGGGTCGCCCGCTTCACCGCCTTGATCAGCGTGACCCGCAACCCACCCTCTTCCAACTCCAGAATTCCATCCACCGTGCATCCCGCCGGAGTTGTCACCGCGTCCTTTAGCAGCGCCGGATGCGATCCCGTCTCCAGCACCATTCGCGCCGAACCCAGCGTCGTCTGCGCCGCCAGCAGCGTTGCCACATCCCGCGGCAGCCCAACATTCACGCCTGCTTCAGCCAGTGCCTCGATGATGATATACAAAAACGCCGGCCCCGAACCCGAAAGCCCGGTCACCGCGTCCATGTGTTTTTCATCGACGACAACCGTCCTGCCAACTGTCTGAAAGATTGTCTGCGCCACAGCCATCTGCTCCGCCGAAACGAACCGCCCGCCGCACAGCGCCGTCACCCCCGCAGCCACCATCGCGGGAGTATTCGGCATCGCGCGAATCACCGCGAGATCGCATCCGGCCGCATCCTCGATGCTCCTCGTCTTCACCGAAGCGGCAAACGACAGTAGCGTCTTTTTCGCAGTCAGCGCGTCTTTGATCTCGTCCACCAGAGCCGGAACCTGTGTCGGCTTCACGCCCAGCAGGATCACATCGGCCTGCTGCGCGGCAGCCAGATTGTCCGTCGTCACCGCAACGCCGAACTGCGCCGACAAAGCCTTTGCCCGCTCCGCATGATGCACTGTGGCGAAGATCTGCTCCGGCGCCAGCAGCCGGTTCTTTAGAAAGGCCTGCAGCAGGATGCCGCCCATCTTGCCCGCGCCAAGCACCGCAACCCGCAACCCCGGCATCGCTGCAACTGCAATCTCATCCTTCTCGCTCATGCCCAAAGGCTATCAGAAGCTGTTTCAGAACTTACCCCAAAAGAATGTCTGCAGTTGTTCGTTCTTCGTCCTTATCCTTCACGCGGCTTCCCCGGTATCTCGTAGTTGCTCTTGCCTTGTTCTCAATCCATCCCATCCGCGCGAATTCGCGGTTGACAGCTTATTTCTTCTGCGCCGCCGTCTGAACTGAAATCCACGCATCCACCCGCCGCTCCAGCACGTCCAGCGGCAGCGCGCCGGAGTCCAGCACCTCGTCATGAAACGCTCTGATGTCGAACTTCGGCCCCAGCGCCGTCTTGGCCTTCTCCCGCAACTCCAGAATCTTCAACTGGCCCATCTTGTATCCCAGCGCCTGCGCCGGCCACGCGATGTAGCGGTCCACCTCCGCCTGCACATTGGTCTCGTCGATCGACGAGTGTTCATGGAAGTAGTCCACCATCTGCTGCCGCGTCCAGTGCTGCGAGTGAACCCCCGTATCCACCACCAGCCGGATCGCCCGCCAGATGTCCGCCTCCAGACGTCCATAGTCGCTGTAAGGGTCCTTGTAGAACCCGATATCCTTGCCCAGCCTCTCGCTGTATAAACCCCACCCTTCGGTATACGCCGTGTAGTAGCTGTACTTGCGAAACTCGGGCAGCCCGGTCAGCTCCTGCGCAATCGAGATCTGCAGATGGTGCCCCGGAATCCCCTCGTGATACGACACCGCCTCCACCGGAGCCAGCGAACGCTCCGCAAAGTTGTACGTATTGACGTACACCCGCCCTGGCCTGCTTCCATCCGCCGTACCATTGTCGTAGTAAGCCGCCGCCTGGTCCTTCTCCATGTACGAGGGCACCGGCAGCACCTCCAGAGGAGCCTTCGGCAGGCGTCCGAACAACTCCGGCAGCTTCGGCTTCATCCCCGCAATATAGCTCTTGTACGCGTCGATCAGGGCCTGCGCGGAGGCCGGATGCTCCTTCGGGTTCGTCTTCAAGGCCGCACTGAAGCTCTTCAAATCGGAGAATCCGAGGCTCTTCACAATCGCCAGCATCTCGGTCTCATCGCGCTTCACCTCATCCAGCCCGATCTGGTGAATCTCCGCGGCGCTCTTGTTCAGCGTCGTGCTCTGGTGAATCCGAAACGCATAGTAGGCATCCCCATCCGGAATCGCCCAGATCCCCGGCTCCTTACGCGCCTTCGGAATATATTCTGCCTTTAGAAATCCGGCGAACCGTTTGTACGAAGGCAGCACATCGGACGAAATCGCATCGAGCAAGTCCGCGGAGATCCGCTTCTGGTCCGCCGCGCTCAGTGCCGCCGGGAACTTCTTCAACGGCAGCGCAAACGGACTCTCCTCAGGTTTTTGGCCGGCCAGAGTCTGGGTCTGCACCAGCACCTTCTCCATCAGATACTGCGGCGGCGTCCGTCCTTCATCCACGCCCAACTGCATGTTCGTCATAATCTGCGAGAAGGCCACCGGCACCTTCTTCAGCCGCGCAATATAGTCGTCGTAGTCCTTTGCCGTATCGAAATTGGTCCGGTTCGGAAGCTGCGGAAGATCGGTCTGCAAGCCGTTGAACTGGTTCACCGGCATCTCCCACTCCTTGAACTTCGCCGCCTGCTGATCGTCGATGAGCGACCGCAGCATCAACTCCGCGGAGAGTTGATCCTGCTCGGACAGACCCGTCGTATCGATCGCGCCCAGCCGCTCAATGTAACCCAGCCCGCGCTGCAGCGAAGCATTCACCTCCTTCGCCGAATAGTCCGTCAGCTGATCGTCGTACCGCTTGTCTCCGATCGAGGTCGCAAACTCCGGCGAGTGCTTCAGGTTGTCTTCCCATATCTCATGCAGCAGAGAAGACAATGCGTGGCTCCGCGCCTCGGCTGAAGGCGCCGCCTGCGCCTGCAGCTTCCCTGGCGTCACACCCAACCCGCCCACCAGCAATAACCCAACCAGACCGCTCAGCAAAACACGTTTCATATCGCTCCTCGACCCGCGCCTTCAGTCTACCGTGACGAAGCGGTAGACCCCCGGGATTTCGGTGCAATCGAAAGTCTGCAAGCCTCACCGCAAGACTTGCGCCGCAGCGCCGGCATCCAGCATGCGGTACAGCGTCGAACGGCTGATCCCTAAACGTTCCGCCGCGCGCAGCTTGTTTCCTCCACAGTCCCTCAGCACGCGAATGACATGCCTGTCCACAACATCCTGCAGCCGCACGCTTTTGCCAGCGTTCCTGTTCGCCTCAGCCGAAGCATCCTGCGCCGGAAACGCAGGCAGATGCTGCAACTTGATCAGCCCACCCTCGCTCTGCAGCAGAGCACTATGCAGCACGTTTTCCAACTCACGCATATTGCCAGGCCATCGGTGACTCTTCATGCGTTCCATCACGCCCCTCGCAACTCCGCACACGTCCCCTCCGTGGCGCGCAGCAAGCTCATCCAGCAAACCTCGCACCAGCTCCGGCAGGTCTTCCATCCGCTCCCGCAACGGCGGCACGGCAATCTCTACCGTTGCCAGTCTCTGATAAAGCTCCTGCCCAAACCGTCCGGCACAAGCCAGAACCCGCAGATCCTCGTTGGTCGCAGCGATCACGCGCAGATCAAGCCGTAGCGGCGTCTCGCCTTCGTTGCCCGCATGCTTTTGCCGGCGCAAAATCCGAAGCAGTTTCGTCTGGGTCTCCACAGGCATCTCCTCCACGCCATCCAGAAACAGGGTGCCGCCGCGAGCCATCCTGGCCAGCCATTCGAGCGAATCTCCCCGGGAACTATCCCCGAAACTCTCCGGCGAGGGATCGCGTAATGCGTCCTCCAGGCCCTCGGCATGGCACCGCACAAACTGTTTCGCCGCACCCTGGCTCAATCCATGGAGCCGTCGCGCCACCTGCTCCCCTCCCGAGCCATCCTCAGCCCGAATCAGCACCGTGCGGAAGTGAGGGCCGATCCGCCGCACCTGCAAATGCAGCCGCCTGATCGCATCGCTGCTCCCCAGCAGCTCAATCCCGCCGACATCGCCCACAGGGGCCGTACCCTCCGAGAGCAGGGAACAGGAATCGCAATCCGGCGAAGAGGTAGAGGTTGACATGTCTACCTTCTCCATCGGCAAAGCGCACCAGCAGTTGAGTGCCAACATGCAAAAAGCCGAAGCACCCGGCACAAGGCAGGGAACTTCGGCTTCAGGGCGACTTCGTTTATCGAATCTTAAGCGGTCGTCGGCGCGCAGTAGGTATCGAACGCACGCGTCAACTCCTGTGCAATCGCCGGAGCGGTCGAGGTTTCGATCGCCGAGCGCTGCATCAGGTACACCAACTGGCCATCGCGCAGAATCGCAATCGCAGGCGAGGTCGGCGGATGCCCACCGAAGTAGCTCCGCGCCTTCTCCGTTGCCTCGCGGTCCTGCCCTGCGAATACCGTCACCGCATGGTCCGGCTTGGCCGCGTGCTGCATCGCCAGGCGAACGCCGGGCCGCATCTTCCCTGCCGCACATCCGCAGATCGAGTTCACCACCACCATCGTCGTTCCCGGTTGCGCTACCGCCGCATCCACATCGGCTGCGCTGCGGGCCTCCGACAACCCGGCGCGCGTCAACTCCTCGCGCATCGGAATCACCATAATCTCTGGATACATAAGCATCTCCCTTGTCCTGCTCGCGGGTGAAAGCCGCGCTTGTCTTCGATTGTACGGTCTAGCCCCGCGCTGCGCCACCGGCTCAGGCAATCCGGACCATATGACCTGTTTGTTGTACTCTCGAAACCGTGCCGCCTTTCACCCTTCGTATTCAGGAGCAGGTCCCTCTCGCGCCCTACACCACCCTCCGCATCGGCGGCTCAGCCCGCTTCTTCTCGGAAGTCACCTCGGAGGCCGAACTCCTCGAAGCCGTCGACTTCGCCCGCCAGCGCAATCTGGCCCTCTTCGTCCTCGGCGGCGGCAGCAATCTGCTCATCGGGGATAGCGGCTTCCCCGGCCTCGTCCTCCACATCGCCATCACGACACCGACGCAAGTCACCTCCGGCGGCAATCACGTCGACTACACCGCCGCTGCCGGCACCAACTGGGATGCCTTCGTCCTCGCCGCCTGCGAGCAGGGAATCAGCGGCGTCGAATGCCTCGCCGGCATTCCCGGCACCATCGGCGGCACGCCCGTCCAGAACGTCGGCGCCTACGGCCAGGAGGTCGCCGACACTATCACCCACGTCCGCGCTCTCGATCTTGAAACCCTCGCTTTCACCACTCTCACACGCGACCAGTGCGGCTTCTCCTACCGGCGCAGCATCTTCAACTCCACCCATCGCAACCGCTATATCGTTACGCAGGTCACCTACCGGCTCAGCCGCACGGACGTCCCCAACCTCACCTACGCCGATCTTGGCCGCTACTTCGCCGGACAACCTTCAGTCCCCACACCCCTCGACGTCTACCACGCCGTACGCCACATCCGCCACGGCAAGGGCATGCTGATCGTCGAAGGCGAGCCTGACTCCCGCAGCGCCGGATCGTTCTTTAAAAATCCCATCGTCCCCGAATCCACCCTCGTCCAAGTTGCCGCGAACCTCGGCATATCCGCGGAAGAAATCCCCCACTGGCCAGCCAACAACGGCCAAATCAAAATCTCCGCCGCATGGCTCCTCGAACAGGCCGGGTTCCCCAAAGGCTTCCGCCGAGGCAACGCCGGGATCTCCTCCCGCCACACCCTCGCCCTGATCAACCGCGGCTATGCTACTGCCGCCGACATCGTCAGCCTGCGCAACCTCATCCAGCAACAGGTCCAGCAACGCTTCCGCATCACGCTCGAACAAGAGCCTGTCCAGCTAGGCCTCCTCCAGTCATAACTCGCGGCTTTCTGTAGGGGGTCTTCGCGCCACTCGCGAACCGCTCTCTTGGTGGGTCTGTGCCTAACTGCATGTTGAGCCTCCACAACTACAGTGGGTTTGCTGTTGGTGTGGAGGAAGGCAACCGCAGATTCCCTTCGGGAATGACAAACAAAGGGCACGGCAGACACTACCGCCAACTGCTACTTTGCTCTAGAACAGCACCTGTATCCGCTGCGGGGCAGCTGTGTTTTGGAAGTGGAGCAGCAGGGTGCGGCCGCTCGACCGGTATTGGCTGGGTTCAAGGGGTTTGCCGTTGAGAGTCACTGCCCGCACCGGCTTGAGGATGAGGATGCGGGCGGCGGCTTGCGTCTGATCGATACCCTCGAAGTCAAAAGACAAGCTCGCAGCCGTTGCGGTTTGGTGGGAGATTTTGGCGGAAGCCGCGAGCACACGCGGGGTGGAGGCGTGAATCGCGTCGAGGTCGAGCCTCAGTGCGCGCGTGCCTGGCTTGATGTCGAAGTGGCCGCTTTCGCCCAGGTCAGGGTCGAACAGGTCGATAAAGTCACCGGTGAGCGTTACCGGCGCGGCCTCCGAGGCCTGGTCGAGCCCCGCCGCGATGACATAGGGGCCACGTCTGAGGACGAGGGAGCTTGATTGATGGATTGGCAGGTGGATGGCGCCGGCGGCTGTTTGGAGCAACCCGAGTACCTGTGCCGCGCCGGAAGGGTTATAGGCCAGGGTGGACGGACTTTGGGGCTCGTAGAGGACGCAACCCTTGCCGACCTTATGCAGACCGGCGGCCTGCGGGGAGAGACCTAAGAGTTGAAACAAGTGCTGCCGGGGGCCGGGAAAGCGCATGCTGCCTGAGTTCCACCAATCGCTGGCCTGGTTGTAAGGGTCTTTGTCGTCGTCGGCAACGATCAGTGCGCCGCCTTGTTTGACCCAGGTTGCAAGCGCGGTGTGAAAGGCCGGAGAAGGCGGTTTCTGGCCGTCATAAGTGAGCAAGAGCACCTTGTACGGCTTGAGAAAGCCTGCCGGAGCCGATCTGCTGTAAGTGCTTTCTATCTGCACGGGCTCGACAGGTATGCCGTCGAGCAGAAGTGGAAGCGCGAGGCCGTAAAAGCCGCTCAGGTTGACGTCAGAGGGCTGCGGGGCGGCGCGCTGAAACATGAGGGTGTCGGAGACGAGCACGCCGATGCCCTGAGTCCCCGCCATCTCCCAATGCGTTGCCGCGGCTGGCTGGTCCATCTCGGCAAGCGCGTGAAATACGGCCTGCAGCTCGGTTTCGTAGGCCTTGGGGATGACGGTTTTCGCGGGATTGGGCTGGGCTGCCGTAGGTTCCACGGAGGGCCGCGTGGAGTTCAGGCCAAAGATGCGGTCGGGCCAGGGCAGGACCTCGTAGCGCGCAACCGAGGGTTGGAGGAGAGAGGCAACCAGGGTGCTCTCCCAGTTCAGGCGGTAGTCGGTCCAGGAGTGGCGCGGGTTGTCCTCGATGGGATCGTTGAGAAACCAGATCGGTTTGCCGGAGGAGCGAGCAATGTTCTGGAGTGCCCCGTATTCAAGGAAGGCGGTCTCGAAGGTGCGCTGCTCGAGTACACCGTCATACACATTGGGCACCCTGGAGGTTCCGGTCCAGACCTGGGCGATGTAACCATCGGCGCCTACCTCGAGCAGTGAGGACTCCGGGCTGACGATGTTCCACTGCGCATAGTTGATCAGCGAATGGGTCGCGACATAGCACGGAATGACGCGATGATGGGCTGCGCCATAAGCTTTGACAGCGTCGAAGACCTGGGCGAGGGCGCGGCGGTAGAGAAAATATTTGAGCTTGGAGGCGCGATACTGCGCGTCGGGCGAGCTGTCGGGCGCCTGCCATGGCTGGTGGTAATAGTCTTGCCACTCCCGCTTGAAGCTCTCGCTCCAGCCGGCTCGCGCCCAGAACTCGGGTTCTTCCAGGTAGATAGCTTCAGCACCCGCATCGATCGCGGCCTCAGCGCCTTTGGCGAGAAAGCGGCCGTAGGAGAGGCTTGGCGCGACATAGGGGACCTCGCGGCCGCCGTGGAGGATGAGCTTGCCGCTCTTCTCCTGCTGGGTTTCGTCCCAATGCTGCTTGCCATCGAACTCGCCGCGCAGGTACGAGCCATAGCGGCCCCAGGCGACGCCTGTCATCACGGTAACGCGGTAGCCGTGCTCCCGCCAGGACCGGATGCGCGCGGCGGTGGTGTCGTCGAGGCCGTAAACCATTACCGTATCGGCGTTGATGTTGGTGCGCGGCGACCAGGCATGGTCGGTCTGGAACAGGAGCTTGCCTTGCGGCGTTACGGTCTGCGCCGAGCTCAACGGGGTAACGGTGAGCATCGGGATGGCAAGCACAAGGCAGGTGACAATTCGGGTGTTTCTCATGATTTTTCCGCTACTCCGGCTGCGACATGGAGGGCGGCGCTGAGCCCGGGGAGCTACCCCACTGCTTGTTCGGTTCCGGGCCCATGGTGAGCACGAGCTTGCCGCCATTCTCGATGTCCGCATGGCTGAACCATGGCTTGTCCCAGGGTTTGCCGTTCATGGTCGCGGACTGGATATATTTGTTCCTGTCCGAGTTATGACTGGCGACGATCTCGAAGGTCTTCCCGTTTCCCATGTGCAGGATAACCTGGTCGAAGATAGGGCTGCCGAGGATGTAGTCAGGGCTGGAAGGGTCGACGGTATAGAAGCCCATCGCGCTCATGACATACCAGGAGGAAGTTGAGCCCTGATCGTCCATTCCTGGGAACGCATAGCCTGTCTTGTCGCTGCCGTACATCTCGCGGAGTATCTTGCGCACCAGGGCCTGCGTCTTCCAGGGCTGCCCGGCCCAGTCGTAGTAATAAGCGGCCTGCTGGTCGGGCTGGTTCCCTTGAACATACTCGCCGATAAGCCCGGTGCAGTCCCGGCAGACGCCTTTGGCGGTATACGGAGTGCTGAAGAACTCGTCGAGCTTGGCGGTAAACTTCTCCCGGCCGCCGAGCAGGTTCTCGAGGCCCTGTACGTCATGGGGGACGAGCCAGAGCGTGGACCAGCCGGAGGCCTCCTTCATCATGAAGTTGTAGTAAGGCTCGCCGGGGTCGAAGGGCGCAATCCACCGGCCGTCGGCCGTCCTGCCGCGCACGAAGCCGATGGAGGAGTCGAAAACATTGCGGTAATTATGCGCGCGTTTTAAAAACATCTCGTAATCGGCCTGCTTGCCGAGCCGCTTGGCGTAGATCGCCATGGCGTAGTCGTCCCAGCTGTATTCAAGGGTGGTCGCCGCGCCTGCCTTGCCGCCGGCGTAAGGCGGGCTGGGATTGCCGGGCGGGATGATATCGGAGATCCAGCCGTTCTGCATGTACTCGGCAAGGTAATAGCGCGGGCCGGCCGGATCGGTGGCGTTCTTGCGGAGATACTCGTACGTTCCTGCCCAATCAAAGTCGAGCCCGCGTTCCCAGTCGCCGAGATACATAAAGACAGCATTGTCGCCGTGAAAGGACGTTCCCATGTAGCCGGATTCGCGAGCCATATCCAGCTGCGAGCGAAGGATATCGGTCTTTACCTGCGGCTCCAGAAGGGTAAGCAAAACAATCTGGTTCCTGCCCGTATCCCAGAACGGCACCTCGCCATAGCGATCATAGGTTGCGGTCTCCAGCTTGCCATCGCGTGTGGTGAAGGGCTCACCTTTCTTCGCAATCAGGCGCGGGCTGGCGAAAGAGTGCAGCAGGCACGAGTAAAACAGCATCTTCTCTTTTTCCGAGCCGCCTTTCACCTCGATCCGATCGAGCTTTGCGGCCCATGCGGTCCGGGCCTGCCGGTGCACACGGTCAAAATCCCAGCCAGGGTCTTCGGACTGGAGGCGCTGCTCTGCTTGTTCGTAGCTCGTGCCGTGGGCGATTTTGACGAGAACTTGCTCGCCTGCCGTCGTCGCGAGGTCCAGATACGCGCCGGCGAAGGGCCCGGAGGTCTTAGCCAGGCCCGGACCGACCTCCCTGCTGCCTAGAATCGATCCTTGTTCGCCTTTTTCCCCATTGCGCGGCGGGAACTGACGAAAGGTGCCGAAGGAGGTGAAGCGTTTGGAGAACTGGGCGACGAAGTAGGTTTCGGCATGATTGCGGCCGCTCGCAAAGTAGCCGCGGACGGTGCGGTCGTCAGTGACCTCGATGCTGCCGCCTGCCCAGCCGAGATCGAGCAGGATATGCGACTGGTTGCTGGCGGGGTAGGTGATGCGGTAGAGGCCAGTCCAGTTGGTGGCTGTAAGTTCTACGCCGGTCTTGAAGGTGTCGAGGTAAACGGAGTAATAACCGGGGCTGGCGTGCTCGCGGGCTTTGTCATAGAACGATACAGTACGCTGCGGTGGGACAGTCCAGTCGCCGACGACCGGCATGAGGATGGGTCCACCGCGCCCGCCGCTGGAGAAGCCGACCATGGTGGGGTTGGGGTAGTAGTAGGGAGCGGGGACGCCCGCCTGGTAGCTCAGAGGGAGATTCGCGTTGATGGGGGCGATGTCCGTGGTGCTGTGCGGCAGCACGGCCCCAGGCGACGTAAAGCCGGAGTAGAGTTGCTCGCCGGCAGGCGGCGCGTTGCCGATCAACTTCTTATCATCCAGCGGGGCGGTGCCGACCAGTCCGTTCGCGTAGTCGATGGGCCGCTTGCCGGACGCGGACTGGACCCGCGCCATTGCCGGCGGAAGCAGCCCGAGAAGAAGAGCAAGGGCCAGACCGGGCCTGCTGCGCGTTGCAATCACTGGCGATCTCCTGTGAGCGGTTGACGGGTTGCCTGCTTGTCTTGCGTGCTTGTCGATGCGAAAGACCGGCCGGGAAGCTTACCACTGCACGCGCGCTCCCAGTTGGCCGGTACGTGACGTCCCGGAGACTCCGGTGATCTGGCCGAAGGTGGTGTCGTTCGGGTTGGTGTCCGGCGAGTTGATGTAATGCCGGTTGAAGATATCGTAAAACTCTCCGCGGATGGTTGCTTGGAAGCGCCCCTCCGGTCCGAGAGCGAAGGCTTTGCTCAGCGAAAGGCTCTCGTTCGCTACGCCCGGATTCCAGCGCCAGTTGTTGTAGTTGTAAGGCGTGTTGCCCAGGGTGCCCAGGGTTGGCGTTGTGAAGAGGCTGGGGCTGAAGTCCTGGTTCGCGGGGTCGGTCGTATTGGCCAGGTCGACCTTGCCGCCGTGGAAGCGGTTCTTGAGGCTGCCTTCGGTGACGCCTGGAGCGAAGTTGTCGCGCTGGCGGTTGAAGAAGAAGGGATACTGCACCGGTGAGTTTACGGTGCCGATGGGGCCGCCGGACCCGTAGCTGAGAAACGAGCCCAGAGTCCAACCGCCAACGGCCTCGTTGAGCAGGCGGCCATTCGAGAGGAAGCGCTGGTTGCGGCCGAAGGGAAGTTGGTAGGTGATGAACCCGGAGAGGAGCTGGAACTGGTCGGTGTCCTGTACCCAACCCTGGGATGCCGGGATGTCGGCTGCACTTTGATATCCGTAGGTCCCGTTGCCTCCCGCGGCGTTCCGGCGGCCCAGGTTGCTGCCGGTCAGATGGGAGATCGTATAGGCCATATCCGCGTTAAGGTTGTGCGCGTTGCGTGCTTTTATCTCCGCGATAAAGCCGTTGTAGGAGCTCGCGCCGATTTGCTGGTCGGTCTGCAGTACAGTCGTGTTGTTGTACGAGGCGGCCTGGGGAATGGGTGCGATGGCGGCATAGGCGGGTCCGCTGAAGCCGGGATAAGGATAAGGCACGTTGTCCGCGGCGGCCTGCGCGGCGTTGCTGATGGTGTCGTTGATGTGGCCGGAGGTGAGCAGCTTGCTATACGTGCCAAAGTCCGGGTAATTGATGCCGACCGACTCGGGATTGTCGTGGAGACCGCTGCCGCGGCTGCCCAGGTAGCGCGCATCAAGGATCAGGTTCTTCGCAAGCTGGTACTGGATGCCGGCATAAAAGTTCTGGGCACGTCCAAGGTGCAGCGTCTTGGGGCTGATGTAGAGCGGATTGTCGTATCCAAAGCTGGTCTGCGTGATGCTGCGGGCAAGGTATTGTGTCTGGCCCGGATAGCCGTTGCCCCAGTTGAAGGCGGTCGCGCCCGGTATGCTGTTGGGTACGGTGTTGGTGCCGGTCCAGAACTCGCCCTGCTGCGAGGGGAAGCCGTACCCATAGCCGGAGTTGAATTCGCCAAGCGGGATGTAGTAGAGGCCGTAGTTGGCCCTCACCACCAGTTTGTCGTTGACCTGGTAAGCGCCGCCTACATGCGGGCCGAACTGCCGCAAGGTGTTATCGGTCTGGAAGGTAGAGCCGGAGTCTTGCGCGAAGGTCCAGGCGCCTTTGTAAGAGCCCCAGTTAGGGTTCTGTTGGGTGAGGTCGAAGTTGGTCCAATGCCCGTCCTGTTGGTGGCCGGCAAAGGTGTAGTCCCACGTAAGTCCCAGGTTCAGCGTCAACTTGGGGTTCGCCTTCCAGTCGTCCTGCGCAAACAGAAACAGGTAGGGGCTTAGGAAGCAAAGGACTGCCAGATGGCGCTAGAGTCCAATCATGGCGCAGTCGAACCGTTACTTTCGATTTTCAAAGTTATCCGAGGCGAAGTTCCGGCACCTGGTCCGGTGTTTTGCCTTGGATTTGACAGCCACGCAGACGGCCCATCTGACTGGGATATCGCTTCGTTCCGTCAACACGATCTTTCTGCGCCTGCGCACCAGGATCGCCGCCGAGTGCGAGCGGCAGTCGCCGTTAGAGGGAGTGCTCGAAGCCGATGAGTCTTACTTCGGACCACAGCGCGTGCGCGGGAGGTGCGGACGCGGCGCCGACGGCAAGACCATCGTCTTCGGCCTGCTCAAGCGCGGCGACAAGGTCTACACCGCCATCGTCCCCACTGCTTCCAAAGCCGCGCTGCAAGCGGTGATTCGTGGCCGCGCCAGTCTCAGCTCGGTTGTCCACACCGACGGCTGGGCTGGCTATCACGGCCTGGTTGATCTGGGCTACGACAAGCACCTCAGAGTCGAGCACCGGGAGAATATCTTCGCCCAGCAACTCAACCACATCAACGGTATCGAAAGCTTCTGGAGCCTGGCCAAACGTCGCCTCGCCAGGTTCTGCGGTGTGCCCAAACGCACCTTCTACCTCCACCTCAAAGAGACAGAATTTCGCTTCAATCACCGCAACAATAACCTCTATAAAGAACTGCTAAACTTCCTCAGAAAGGATCCGCTCTGACTCCTTTGCTTCCTAAGCCCCACAGGTATTTCTGCCGCGGAAAGGTGGGATAAGGGATGTTCTGCGAGGCCGATTGCACGTTGCCAAGCAGGAGGTTGGCAAAGGAGCTGCCGACGTTCGGGGTGAGTGAGGTGTCGGTGGGACCGCCGGTTACGTTGCTGAAGTTATAGTTCTGGATGTTGCCGCCATAGCTTGAGTCGAGGCCCTGGAGAAAGACCTGGGTCCCGAACTTGAAGGAGTGATTGCGTCGCTGCCAGACTAGGGTGTCCTGGAAGTGATAGCCGTAGTAGTTCTGGTAGGAGGAGACGGTCGTCCCCTGGGAGGCCTCGCCGACACCGTTCGAGCTCGCAAAGGAGATAGAGGGGTAGCCGGTGCCGTCGGCGTTGAAGCCGTAGGCCGCGGCGCTCGGAACAGGGTAAGCCGGTATCTGGGTGTACTGGGTCGAGGAGTAGCCAACGCCAAAGGTGTTTAACAGGCTCGGGGTGAAGGTGTAGCTGTCGACGACGCGGGCGATAAAGTTCGGGGTGTTGTTGGTCCACTCGGCGCTGAGCGGGCCGGGATTGGTGACGCTGCTGACCAGACCGCCACCGGTGGTGCTGATCCACTTGACGTAGTTGAAAGACGCGCTGATGTGGTGGCCAGTGGAGAAGTTATGGTCGACCTTGATGTCGTAGGACCGCTTGGTCTCGCTCGGAGTGTTGCTGGAGATCGTTGGGAAGTTGTTGTAGATCCTGGAAGTGAGCGTGGGCACGTAATACTTCTGGTAAAGGCCAATGATATTTTTCGATTGCGCACTGGTGATGCGGCTGGTTGGAATGATGTTGCCCGCGAACGGCGTAGCGCAGGTTTGCCCGTTGACGACCTGCTGCGTCTGCGGGTCGAAGATCTGCCCGTACTGGTATGGTTGGCCGGTGCAGGGATTGATAAAAGGCGCACCGGTCGCGGGATTCGGGATATCCCCCTGATGGGTGCCGCCGGTCAGCAGCTCGCTGAAGTCGCCGCCAAGCATCCGTGCGGTCGGCACGGTGGTGCTGTTGGGATTCAACGCGTCATTCACCTGGCTGTAGTATTCATAGTCGCCGAAGAGGAAGGTGCGGTCCTTCCAGAGCGGGCCGCCCAGGCTGCCGCCGTAGTCGTTGAAGCGGTCGCGAGGACGTGAGTTGTTGCGGATACAGGTCTCGTCGGTAGGGCTGCAGCCGGCAAGAAAGTAGTTGTTCTGCCAGGAGTTTGCGTTCAGCGCTTCGTTCTGGAGGAATTCGAACGCGCTGCCGTGAATCTTGTTGGTGCCCGACTTCAGCTCGAACAGCACAACGCCACCGCCTGTATTTCCGAGTTCGGCACTCGCGTTGGTCACCACCACCTGCGTCTCCGAGATTGCCTCTAGACCCGGTGTCGCGATCGCACCCTGCGGCCCAGCGTCGGCGTCCACCCCGTCCACGTAGACCGTGTTGGTCCAGGAGTTCCCGCCGCCCAGGTAGAGCGTGCTGTAGACCTGGTTGCCGGAGATGCCGGACTTAGCCGCGGTCGGCGTGCTTTGCACCAGCAACTGCAGAGCGTCGCGGCCGTTTGTCGCGTTGAGCGGAAGATCGCGCAGGGCTTCTTCCTCGAGCGTGTTGGTCACAGACGAGGTGTCCGAGTCGAGCAACTGAGGCGCGGCAGTGACCGAGACGGTTTCCCCCGCGGAGCCGACCAGCATCTTCACATCAAGCGACTGGACCTGCGTGGCGACCAGGTGGACCGAAGACTTCGCGTCCTTGAAGCCCGCGTGGCTCATCTGAACGCTGTAGTCGCCGATGGGAAGACCCCCGATGCTATACGCGCCGGCGTTGTTGGTTACGCCGGTAAAGACCGAGCCGCTGGCGATATCCTTCGCGACGACGTTCACTCCCGGCAGCACGGCACCGGTCGGGTCGGTAACGTGGCCGGCGACGGTGGCGCGGTCGGCCTGACCAAGAAGGGCGCTGACGCACAGGAGCTGAAGGAGCAAGCCTCCAGCGAAACGGATTGCATGAACTGGGTGTTTGGCCATGATAACCTCCGCGGCTGCGTTTTCCGCGCCGTGGTAACTCGGCAGCATTCCCTGCGCGCAGCCCTGTTTCGGCGGAACGCGTTGCCGGACGCGGTACAAAAATTCCCGCCCTTAATCTTCAGCGGCGTGAAAACGATTCCAGACGTTACGGAAAAACAACGTACTACGCAAAAACAACGTCTGTCAAAGGTAGCAGGCGTTACGACGAGAATTGACGACTACACCCGCAATTTGGTATTTTTCCTGCCGCTTCGAAGTAACCATCTTTGCAGACCACGAATGACCGCCGGATCTCGCCTTCAAGGAGAAAAATCATGTCCCTGTCCCGCCGAAAATTTATTGCCTTGAGCGGCGGCGCCGCAAGCCTGCGCGCCCTGCCTTCCTTCGCCCTTCAGGAGCCGCGGGGGGAGAACGGATCGCTGCCGCGTCTGCCGGAGGCGGAGTTTCTGGAAGCCGCCGACCTGTCCGCGCTCGACGGCGACGAGCAGACGCTGCTGGTCACGCTCGAAGGGCAGGTGAACCGGACCCAGCCCCGGATCTATCTGTACTGGGGCACGGACCAGACCAACTTGACGTGGCTGAATACGATCCGGACGCCGCACCGCATCACGACAGATCCTTGGGAGTTTCTGCAGCGTTATCGCTCGGAGATCCGCGGCGCGGTGGTGTACGACGTGAACGTGCCGGACTCGATTAACGTCGCGACCGCGATCGCGAGCCTCCGTGGCGGAATCGTCGCGACACCCGCGCTTGCGAAGACCCACCAGCTTAACGTGCTCGATGACCTGACAGGACGCTTCACCGATACGGTTTCGGCCTATGAGTACGCGCTCGCCAAAGTATGGCCGAACCTGTCCGACCGCATCCTGACTGCGATCTCCCCGAGCAACACCGTCCAAGTCGCAAACGTGCCCTGGACGACGCTGCTGAAGGAGTCGCAGCCGATTATGGACGCCTCCAATAAGGCGGTATACACGGCGGACCTGAGCCAACTGCTCGGCGGCGCGGCCGTGTATATCCGGTACACAGACGCATTTCCCAACGACGGCTGGGGTCCCTCGGTCTCGCAGGTGACGATCACGGCCGACGGCGTGACGATCGCCTCCTTCACGCCGGGCACTTCAGCCGAGATGCCGTTTCTGTTCGACCCGGACAGCTCGCAGATCGCCAGCGGCGGCTGGCGTTTCGCCGATGGAACTGAATATTTCATTTATAAATTTGTGCCGCCAGCCGGGGCTAAACATCTGGTGCTCCAGACCGAGATGTGGAATGAATTCACGGTGGACGGGACCGCGACGGCGCCGAGCGTGCAGCAGGGGAATGCGATCTTTCGCGACTACATCGTCGCGACGCAAGCGCCGGTGTTCTGGCTCGACCCGGAGATCGCGGACCAGGCCGCCCTGTTTGCAACGATCCTCAAGGGCGCGAAGCGAAACACGCCCTATCTGGGCTGGTTCCCGCTGGGACACGAGATGCCGGGTGTCACACTGCTGAGCCAGTACGCCTCGCCGGTGGTGGCGGCCGACGACCTGTTCAACGGCTCGGTGTTCGCCGGGGTGCGTGAGAAGGTCGATGCCAAGGTTCCGAAGCCGCCGCCCCTGCCCAAGCTCGAGAACAAGATTTATCTCACGCTAACCATGGTGGAGGGCGATAACGTGCAGTACTGCCAGCACCGCCTGCGCGACTTGTGGGATGACCCGGGGCGGGGCAGCGTGATCCTGAACTGGAGCATCAGCGTGCTGCTGCTCGACATCGCGCCCGCCTTTCTGAACTATTACCAAAGCACGCGCACAGAGAACGACCTGCTGCTGGCCGGGCCCTCGGGCGCGGGCTACACCTATCCTGCGGAGTGGCCGGCCTCCGCCTTTGAAGTATTCACCCGGAACTCGGGCGAATACATGCGCCGTACCGGCATGAACACGCTGTTCGTCTATAACCGCAACGACACGACCAACCTGCCGCTCAGCCCGCAACTGGTGGCCTCCTATCAGCGCAACATTCCCGGCCTGCTGGGCATCGTGCTGAACTACGACCCGACCAGTGTGGTGAGCCTCATCAACGGGCTCCCGGTGGTGACGCTGCTCGGCATCAATGACATCCCGAGCGGGCAGATGGAACTGGCGCAGATTGCCGCCGCTTGGGACGGCAACTCGCCGCTGTTCGTGGCTGCGGGAATAGAATCATTTACGGCTTCGCTCACGCCGACCGGTGTCAAGCAAATCACCGATACGCTTGGGTCCCCATTCGAAGTTATCCGCGGGGATACGTTCTTCGAGCTGCTCGGGAGCATGCACCGATCAGATCGGCCCAGGTAAGTTGCCCCTGTGTCACCTGATGAAGGAAGAAATAAGAGGTGCGGGACGCGCCCAATGGAGCGCAACGGGGCTTCCCACCCTCGTTGTTGATGATGGGTGTGCCGGAAAGAAGACCTTGCAAAGCGAGCAATGTAGTGTTTCCTGAGGCTGAAGCGACCTGTCTGAGGATGTAGTCGCCTAAGCGGTTGAATCAGAATCTTTCGTGGGTTAGGTGGTGGCTTCGGCTCCGTGGCATTTTTTGTACTTCTTGCCGGAGCCGCAGGGGCACTCGTCGTTGCGGCCGATCTTTTCTCCGGAGCGGCGGGGTGCCGAGCCGTTGGATGCGGCGGAGGCGGCACCGGCCGAACGGGCCTGTTCGAGTTCGCGCTGCTTCTTCTTCTGGAACTCGCGTTCGAGTGCGTCGATGGTGGTAGATGGAGCGCGGTTGGGGGCGGCCTGGCGGGCGCCGGGAGCGTTGGTGTGCTGCGGCGGCCCCGAAGGCGGCGTGGTGGGTAGAGCGCCGAGAACTGGAGGATGCTGCAGCGAATGTTGGGCCTGTTGGGCGAGTTGCGCCTGCTGGGCCTGTTGGGCGAGTGCTTGCGCGTGGGCCTGGGCTTGCGCGAGCTGTTCGGCGGACTCGATGGGGGTACCGTCGGGGCCGATGATCTGCATGCGGAAAAGATGGCGGGCGGTGTCTTCCTGGAAGCGCATCATCATGCCTTCGAACATCTCGAAGGACTCTTTCTTGTAGGCGACGAGCGGATCCTGTTGAGCGTAGCCGCGGAGACCGATGCCCTCCTTGAGGTGGTCCATCGCGAGGAGGTGGTCCTTCCAGAGGCCGTCGAGGACCGAGAGCATGACGATGCGCTCGTGGTAGCGCATGGCCTCGGCGCCGAGGATCTGTTCCTTGATGTCATAGCGGGCGCGAAACTTCTGGAAGATAGCTTCGCCGAGTTCGTGGCGGTTGAGCGTGGTGGCGTCGATCTCGGTTTCGAGGTGCGAGCCGAAGATGTCGTAGAGCTGGGCGAAGAGAGGCTCCAGCTTCCACTCGTCGGCGTGGACCTTTTCGGGGGCGTTCTCGTCGAGGATGTTGGAGAGGATGGTGGAGAGATAGTCGTCGGTGATGAGCTGCTTCTGGTCGACGCCTTCCATGAGCTGGCGGCGGAGGCCGTAGACGGCTTCGCGCTGCTTGTTCATGACGTCGTCGTACTCGAGGACGTGCTTGCGGGATTCGAAGTTTTGAGTTTCGACGGCCTTCTGAGCGGACTCGATGCGGCGGGAGATCATGCCGGACTCGATGGGAACGCCCTCTTCCATGCCGAGGCGCTGGAGCAGGCCGGAGACCCACTCGCGGGCGAAGATGCGCATGAGGTCGTCTTCGAGCGAGAGATAGAAGCGCGAGGCTCCGGGGTCGCCCTGACGGCCGGCGCGTCCGCGAAGCTGGTTGTCGACGCGGCGGGACTCGTGGCGCTCGGTGCCGAGGATGTGAAGGCCGCCGGCTTCGATGACCTTGTCGTGCTCGGCCTTGGCGGCAGCTTCGTGCGCGGCGACGGCGGCATCCCAGGCGGCCTGGGTGGTTTCGAACTCCTGGCCGGTGTAGTAGAAACGGACCATACCGGGGCCGGCTACGGGATTGATGGCTCCTTCGGCGGCGGAGACGGCGCGGGCCTGCTGCTTGCGGACGAGGTCCTGCCGGGCCATGAACTCGGAGTTTCCGCCGAGGAGGATGTCGGTGCCGCGGCCAGCCATGTTGGTGGCGATGGTGACCATGCCGAGGCGTCCGGCCTGAGCGACGATCTCGGCCTCCTTCTCGTGGAACTTGGCGTTAAGGACGACGTGGCGGACGCCCTTGCGCTTGAGGATTTCAGAGAGCAGCTCGGACTTCTCGATCGAGGTGGTGCCGACGAGGACGGGCTGCTTTTCGGCGTGGAGACGGGCGATCTCGTCGGCCACGGCGAAGTATTTTTCCTTGGCGGTGCGATAGACGACGTCGGCGTTTTCCAGTCGCCGCATGACGCGGTTGGTGGGGGTGACGACGATGTCGAGCTTGTAGATGTTGTCGAACTCGGCGGCTTCGGTCTCGGCGGTTCCGGTCATGCCCGAGAGTTTTTTGTAGAGGCGGAAGTAGTTCTGGAAGGTGATGGTAGCGAGGGTCTGGTCTTCCTTGCGGATGGCGACGCCTTCCTTGGCTTCGACGGCCTGGTGAAGGCCGTCGGACCAGCGGCGGCCGGGCATGAGGCGGCCGGTGAACTCGTCGACGATGATGACCTCGCCCTCTTTGACGACGTATTCGACATCACGCTTGTAGAGATTGTGGGCCTTGATGGCGACCTCGACGTGGTGCTTGAGATCCCAGTTTTCGGGGTCGGCGATATTTCCGATGCCGAGGAGACCTTCGATCTTTTCCCAACCCTCGTCGGTTACGGTGATGGCACGGGCCTTTTCGTCGATGACGAAGTCGCCGGACCAGGTTTTATTTTCAAGGGTCTCGATGAGTTCGCCCTCTTCGAGCTTGGGGATGATGATATTGACGCGGGCGTACTTATCGGTGGTCTGGTCGGTGGGGCCGGAGATGATGAGCGGAGTGCGGGCTTCGTCGATGAGGATGGAGTCTACTTCGTCGACGATGCAGTAGTAGTTGCCGCGCTGGACTTGGTCCTTTAGCTCGAACTTCATGTTGTCGCGCAGGTAGTCGAAGCCAAACTCGTTGTTGGTCCCATAGGTAATGTCGGAGGCGTAGGCTTCGCGGCGCTGCTCGTCGGAGAGGTCGTGGACGATGACGCCGACGGTGAGGCCGAGGAAGCCGTAGATCTTGCCCATCCATTCGGCGTCGCGTTTGGCGAGGTAGTCGTTGACGGTGACGACGTGGACGCCGCGGCCGGCGAGCGCGTTGAGGTAGCAGGGCAGGGTGGCGACGAGGGTCTTGCCTTCGCCGGTCTTCATCTCGGCGATCTTGCCGGAGTGGAGGACGATGCCGCCGATCATCTGGACGTCGAAGTGGCGCATCTGGACGGTGCGCTTGCCGGCTTCGCGGACGACGGCGAAGGCTTCGGGCAGGATGGCGTCGAGGGCGGCCTTTTCGGCGGTGTTGCGCTCATCCGAATCTTCGATGCCTTCGAGGGCGGCGGCGATGCGCTGGCGGAATTCGGCGGTTTTGGCGCGGAGCTGCTCGTCGGAGAGCGCCTGAGTTTCGGGCTCGAGAGCGTTGATCTGCGCGACAAGAGGCATGAGGCGCTTGACCGCGCGTTCGTTACTGGTGCCAAAGACCTTAGCTACGACTGAGTTGAACAAAACTGGTGTCCTTCGGGGGCGTACTTTGTCCCAATCATTAGTGTAAATGGTTCGAGGACGGGTTTGTGGGCGGGTGTTGCTGGACAGGCGATTTGACGATGAAAAAAAAGGATCTGACCGGGAGAGTCATCGCGGATGTCGAGGTAAACCGCTGTCTCGGCTAAGGTAAGATATGCGGTCCGCAGGGCGCGAATACGTCCGAGCAGAGGATAGATAGAAAGGGAATGGCGGATGTTGCAGAAAGAATGGGCGCCGGAGGAACGGCGCCCTGGAGGAGCTAAGCGCTGCGTTTGGTCGGGTCTTCGACGACGAGTTCCTCGTGGCGGACGTCGCCGGTCAGGCTGCGGACTTCTTCGACTGGCTTCTTTCCGACGGCCACCTCTTCGCGAACGAAGGTCGATTTGTCGATGTTGGCGCGCTCCTCGGAGAGTGGGATGCGGATTTCGCTGCTCTCTCCGATGCTGCCGGTGGGAGGGGTGTTTTGATCGACAGCATGGCGTTCGATGACGAGTTCTTCGCGCGTGACGGGGACCTGAATGGTCTGGGTCTCGGTGATGACCTCTTTGCGGAGACGAACTTCACCGCGGCTGATCCGGTCTTTGTGGACGCGGAGCACTTCGCCGAGGAGCTGGATGTTGTTCTGGGCGTCCTCGGTCCCGGTAGTTTGGGTCCCAGTGGGTTCGGAGGCATTGGCGGTCTGCGAGTAGTCGTATTCGGCGGCGTTGTTGCCCAGGTCGGCGCCGAAACGGGTGAGGATGGATTCTGCCTCGGCTAAGCGATCGCCGGCTTTGACGGTGACGACGGCCCCATTCTGGTTGCTGCTGAAGCGATGGCCGAAGTAGCGGGAGCGATCTTCTTCAACGGAGAGACCGCGGAGGGAGTGGTGTAGGTCGGCGGGATCGTACTCGCCGGCGTATTGACCAGGACGTTGGGCGGTATTGCCGGTTGAGGCGGCGCTTGGGGCCGTGGGATCTTCGGTGATCTCACGAGTAGCGAGGTCGCCTTCGGTGCGCTCGTCGGCGTAGGGCTCTGCATCGTTGCCGCGGAAGAAGTTCTTGAAGGAATCCCAGGCGCCCGCAGCTTTTTCGCCGGTGCGAGTTTCGGAGGTGGAGGAAGCTGCGCCGCCGCGATGGGCGACACCGATGTGTGCGGAGGTGAAGCCAGCATCGCGTAGAGCTTCCACGGCCTGCCTGGCTTTGGAGCTGTCTTCGAAGTAGCCGGCGATCGTGCCGGTTTCGGTCTGTGTCTGTGCCATAAAGCCTCTTTTTCGGGAAGAGTTGAGGCGTGCGGAACGCGCGTGAACGTGCGAAGAAGCGGCTTTCGGGTCTATACCTGCAGCCGACATCTTTTGGAGGTCGTACCCGCAGTTTTAAGATGCGGGGTTGCGGCGAAACGTGCTGTGCATTTCGATAAAAATGGGCCGCTGTGCGGTTTCTTGAAGACTGCCCCTGGCATTGCATACAGCGCCCGGGAAGATTTCGATATAGTCTGGCGTATCGTTCGTAATCGAGTGAGGGAATACGCCGATGCTGAGCTATGCCGAGAGCAGCTTTGCCGTGGGGGTGGCGCTGGCTGCGGCACTTTTTCTGGTGGCGATCCTGAATCGGTTCTGGCCGATCAAAAACCGCAAGCTGGTCAACGATGTAACAGGGTGGCAGTTGGGAATCCTGGGAACGACGTATGGGGTGATCCTTGGATTCATGCTGTATACGGTGTGGACGGACTTTCATGTGGCGGAGGTGAATACCAATATGGAGGCGACGTCGCTGGTAGCCGTGTCGCGGATCGCGGCGGGGTTGCCAATGCCCGAAAGGGAGGAGTTTCATGCGCTGGCGGTGAAGTATGCTGAGGCTGCGATCGGGGAGGAGTGGCCGGCGATGCAGCGCCAGGAGGATAGCCACGCGAGCGAGGCGGTGGCGGCGGAGATGTGGAAGCTGCTGACGGCGACGAAGGCCGAGAACGGGGCGAACAACAGCATCGACCACCTAACGAGCGCGTTGAGCGATCTGTCGGAGAGGAGGAATTTGCGGGAAGAGGAGTTGAATGTGAAGCTGCCGCGGATGTTATGGGTGCTGCTGCTGGCGGGGGCGGCGGCGACGGTGGGGTCATCGTGTCTGCTGGGAAACGACAATATGTGGCTGCACTATTTGCAGGTGCTGGCGCTGACGTTCGTGGTGGCGGTGGCGCTGGCGGCGATCGCGGACCTGGCGAGGCCGTTCGAGGGCGGCGTGTCGGTGAAGCCGATTGCGTTCGAGCGCGCGCAGGCGATGATGCAGGCTGACTGAAAGTGGCTAGTGGCCGCCCAGAGCTTCGGGATCGGGTTTTGCGTTTTTGCTGGGCAGGCGCATGAGGAAGGGCAGCGGCGAGAGCAGGAAGATGGCCCCGGCGAGGATGGCGAAGGCGTTGCGGTAGCTGAGCATGGAGGCCTGGGCGAGCATCTCCTGGTAGGCCTGACCGATGGCGGTCTGGGTGGCGGAGGCGGCGGACATGCCATGGGCCATGAGCATCTCCTTCATGCGGTCCATGTAGATGCGGTAAGGGACGCTGTTGGGGTTGACGTTGGCGGCGAGTGTTACCTGGTTGACCTGGGCGTTGCGGGCGAGGAAGGTGGTGAGGAGCGCGGTGCCGGCGCTGCCGCCGAGGTTGCGGGCGAAGTTGGAGAGGCTGGAGATCTGGTTCATTTTGTTGGTGGGGACGCCGACGTAGTTGAGCGTGCTGATGGGGATGAAGATGAAGGGCAAGCCGAAGACCTGGAGCATGCGCCAGAGGGTGACGGTGCCGTAGGCCGCGTTGAGGTCCAGGCGGGTGAGGTTGTAGAGGCCGGCTGCGGTGACGAGATAGCCCAGGCACACCATCAGGCGGGGGTCGATTTTCCCCAGGGACCTGCCGGCGACGAACATCATGGCCATCATGACGAATCCGGCGGGAGAGAGGACGAGACCGGCGCGTTCAGCGGTGTAGCCGAGGAGCCCCTGAAGATATTGGGGGATGAGGACGGTCGAGCCGAAGAGGACCATGCCGAGGATGAGTTGAAGGAAGACGGCGGTGCCGAAGTTCCGGTTCTTGAGGAGCTTGAGGTCGACGATCGGGTCGGAGTGGTTCCACTCCCAGAAGGCGAAGAAGACGAGGGTGGCGACGGCGAGGATGGCGAAGGTGACGATCATGGGGGAGCCGAACCAGTCTTTTTCCTGGCCCTTGTCGAGGGTGAACTCGAGGCAGCCAACGCCGAGAGCGACGAGGCCGAGGCCCATGAAATCGACCTTGAGGTGTTTGGATTGCTCTTTGCGGCGCTTGAGGTGCGGCGGGTCTTCGACCATGCGGTTGCTGAGGTAAAGCGAGAGCAGGCCGATGGGAAGGTTAATGAAGAAGATCCAGTGCCAGTTGAAGTTGTCGGTGATCCAGCCGCCGAGGGTGGGACCGATGGCGGGGGCGACAACGACGGCCATGCCATAGACGGCGAAGGCCTGGCCGCGTTTTTCGACGGGGAAGGTGTCGGCGAGGATGGCCTGTTCGCTGGGGGCGAGGCCGCCGCCGCCGGCACCCTGCATGATGCGTGCCAGGATGAGAAGAGGAAGGGTTGGGGCAAGGCCGCAGAGCAGCGAGCAGACCGTGAAGACGGTGACGCAGGTCATGTAGAAGCGCTTGCGTCCGAAGCGGTCGGAGAGCCAGCCGGAGATGGGCAGGACGACGGCGCTCGAGACCAGATAGCTGGTGAGGACCCAGGTGGCCTCTTCGGAGCTGGCGCCGAGCGAGCCGGCGATGTGGGGCAGGGCGACGTTGGCGATGGAGGTGTCGAGTACCTCCATGAAGGTGGCGAGGGTGACGGTGAGGGCTACGGCCCAGGGATTGTGGTGGGGCTTCCATGCCGCGGGAGTGAGCGCGACGGGCTTCGGGCGTGCCATCGCTGGCTGTGGTGCGGTGATGGTTGCCATATCAGTCTCCTGATATGATATCAGGAGACTGATATGAATTCAGAGAAAAGGAATGTGAAAAACCGGCAAGCGGGGCAACGGCGGGCCGCGCAGAGGATGAAGCGCATCATGATTCACTTCCGCAGCTTGATGGACGAGAAGCTCCGTTCGCAAGGCGTCACGACGGCGCAGTTGCAGGTGCTGAAGGCGATCGGCCAGGAACCGGGAATGTCGGGAGCGCAGTTGGCACGATCCTGCTATGTCACGCCACAGTCAGTCCAGGCGCTGCTGAAGGGGTTGGAAGAGGATGGATGGATCGTGCGAAGCAAGGACCTGGTCAACGACCGTGTTCGCAACGCTTCTTTAACGTCAGAGGGCAAGAAGCTGCTGCTGACCGCAGAGAAGGAAGCGAGAGTTATCGAGGCGCGCTTGTGGCATGGAGTCTCCGAAGACTCTGTCGCAGCGTTGAATGCCGTATTGGAGCAGTGCCTGGAAAATCTTGAGCCGGAGACTGAGGGCAATCGACACTCGCACTGACCGTGGCCTGGATTATTTCTGTCCGTGAAAGAGCGCGTGGTTGACGTCGGGCCAGAACTCATGGGCCAGGAAGGTGACGGCGTCGATGCCTATATTCTGGCCCCATTGGCCGGCGGTGTTGCCGAAGGACCGTTGCGCCTGCGGATAGTAGAGGGTTGAGACGCCGGCAGCCGCGCCTGCTCCAACCACTTCGCTGACGTTGAAGGTATCGTGGCCTTCGTCGTTGCGGGTGATCACGGCGCGGCTGAGAGAGTAGCCAGCGCGCTTCAGGAAACCTCCGCTGCCAAGGGTGTAGTAACGAGTGTCTTCGTGGGTGATCGTAGGCACGATGAACTCGACGAAGTAGTTTTCGCTGGTCTGGTCGACGAAGCTGTGCCAGAAGTAACGGCCATACCCGGCGGCTCCCTGATGGAACTCGGGTGTATTGTTTTCAAGCTGATCGTAGCCTGCGACGGCGGCGGGGATGAGGATGGAGGAGTAGTCGAAGCTATCGTGAGTGGCGGTAATGAACTTATCCTTTACAGTCTGCGGAGGCAGATGAACATTGGCGCTGACCGCTCGAAAGTTGGGGAAGATACCGAGGATACGCTTGGTCTGCTGGCCTTCCTCGGAAGGGGTGGTTGTCTCAGAGGCCTGGGGGGCGTCGGGAAGTCCGGTCGGCTGTGTCGTGTTGCCGAGCGAGGAAGAAGAGAAGGGGGTATTGAGAAGGGGATCGCTTGCTGTGCTGCCGGATACCAGCAGCGTGTTTGGCGCGCTGGCGAGCGGTGTCTGTGCGTTCACGCTTCCGGCCAAGAGACACAGTGACAGCAACAAATGCGGGGTATAGAAGAACAGTCTTCTTGGATTATTCATAAGTTGTTTGTGAGTCTAAAGGTTTAGACGCAGCGATAGGATGTTTGGTCAGCTTTAATCGATTCATTGAAGAAGTACAGATCGTTTACTTTTGCAGAACGATCGCAGAGGCGCTGAGCGCATTTTCTGATGCGATGGACACGATAAGCAATTGGGAGCAGAGGGACTTATACTTGATTCTCGCCGGACGGTAGTATACCGGCGGTTTGTTAATCGTTTCAAGGAGTAAATGAGTCATGGCGAACAATGTGACGGCGGCGGTTGCGTTCGCGCAGAAGAACCAGAGCCGGTTTGTGGCGGAGTTGAAGGCGCTGCTGCGGATCCCTTCGGTGTCGACGGACCCGGAGCATGTGGGGGATGTGCGGCGGGCGGCGGAGTTTGTCGCGGCGGAGCTGAAGCGCATTGGGATGGAACATGTAAGGCTGATCGAGACGGGCATCCCGGAAGAGGTGATTACGGATGCGACCGGCCATGCGCGGATGGTGCGGCCGCGGATTGGGCATCCCCTGGTGTATGCGGACTGGCTGCATGCGGAGCCGGGCGCGGATGGCAGGCCGAAGCCCACGGTGCTGTGCTATGGACACTACGATGTGCAGCCGGCAGAGCCGCTGGAGGAGTGGACGTCTCCTCCGTTCGAGCCGGAGGAGCGGGATGGGAATATCTATGCACGAGGGGCGGTGGATGACAAGGGGCAGATGTGGATGCATGTGAAGGCGTTGGAGTCGCTGATGATGGCCGGGAGTGGGAAGCTGCCGGTGAATGTGCGGGTGATTGTGGAAGGGGAGGAAGAGGTTGGCGGCGAGGGGATCGCGGCGTTTGTGCGGGAGCATGGGGATGAATTGAAGGCGGATGTGGCGCTGGTGTCGGACACGGAGATGTTTGCTCCGGAGCTGCCGACGTTGTGCGTGGGGCTGCGCGGGATGATCTATACGGAGATCGAGGCACGCGGTGCGCGGACGGACCTGCATTCGGGAATCTATGGCGGGGCAGCCCCGAACCCGTTTGTGGCGCTGGCGCAGGTGATTGCGAAGCTGAAGAGCGAAGATGGACGAATTCTGATCCCAGGGTTTTATGACAAGGTGACGAGGCCGAGTGCGGAGGAGTTGAAGGCGTGGGAGGCGCTGCCGTTCGAGGAAGAGCATTACCGGGAGAGGGAGGTAGGGTCGGCGGAGCTGACCGGAGAGCAGGGTTACAGCGTGCTGGAGCGGACGTGGGCGAGGCCGACGCTTGAGGTGCATGGGATGCCGGGCGGCTTTACCGGGGCGGGGGCGAAGACGGTGATTCCGGCGAAGGCGGTGGCGAAGATAAGCATGCGGCTGGTGCCGGAGATGACGCCGACGGAGAGCTTTGCGAAGTACAGGGCCTATGTGGAGTCGATTGCGCCGAAGGGGATTGTGCTGGAGGTGCGGATGATTCACGCGGGCGACCCCATTGTGGTGAGCACGGACAACGAGTTTGTGCGCGCTGCTACGGAGGCGATGCGCGAGGTGTTTGGGAAAGAGACGGTGTTTGTGCGGGGCGGCGGGTCAATTCCGATCGTGGGGGACTTCGTGCGCGAGTTGAAGATTCCCACGGTGCTGATGGGGTTTGGATTGCCGGATGACAACCTGCATGCTCCGAATGAGAAGTTTCATCTGGCGAACTTCTACCGTGGGATTGAATCAATTGTGCGGTTTTTGGATGCCGTGGGGGCTTGATGGTTCGGCGGCTGCCATCGGATGTGGGCGGGTATGTGCTTGCGGGTGGCAAGAGTTCGCGCATGGGCACGGACAAATCTTTGCTGGAGCTCACAGGCAAGCCGCTAGTTTGGCATGCCGTGACGAAGCTGCGAAGGGTCTGTGCCGATGTGCATATTCTGAGCAGCAGGCCGGAGCTGGAGTCGTTCGCTCCGTTGGTGCGCGATATTCATGAAGGGTGTGGGCCTTTGGGTGGGATCGAGGCAGGGCTGGGGCACTCGTGGCATGATTGGAATCTGTTTATGCCGGTAGATCTGCCGTTTTTGCCTTCGATGTTTTTGGATTGGTGGATAAGGACGGTGGTCGCGCGGAGGGGAACGCGTTTGGCGATGTTTACCGTCGAGGGAGTTCCTCAGCCATTGTTTTGTTTGTTGCACAGAGATGTCGCGCTGTTTGTGCATGAGGCGATGCAAAGGGGCGAGTACAAGGTGTTTCCAGTGTTGGAGGCTGCGGGAAAAGAGTTGGCGGCAAGGCACGGAGTGATTATGGGCCGGCCATTTTTCAATCTGCCGTGGGACGAGAGTGCGGAGATTGGCCGCCGGACCGGTGGAGTCCAGGGAGAGGCCTGGTGGGAATTGACGGAGGAGCAGCGGGCAAGGAAGCATCTTTGGTTTGCGAACCTGAATACACTGGAGGAGTTTGCAGAGGCGGAACGGCATGCGAGTGCGCTCGATACTTAGAAGCGGATTTGTGCTGGTGTATAGCTGATTGGCTTGACCGAGACCCATGTCCCAGAGTCCGAACCCTTCGGCGAGTTCAGGGCAAGCTGTAGGGCATCCAGGCCACTTGCCGCTTTCATTCCTTTACTCCATCACGGAAACTGCTATAGCTGGTCGGATCGGTTAGGGTTAAGTCAGGTCGGGGGACTCACTATTATGAATGAGCCGGATAAGAACGTAGATGAGCAAAGAACGGACGAGCGAGAGGAGGCTGCGCCGACCGCTGAGACGCCGCTGGTCGAGAGCGTGTCGGAGGATGTGTCTCCTATGGTGGGGGATTTTATGGAGCAGGCAGCCCAGCAGAATGAGGCTGCGGCTGAGGCTGTTCCGGATATCAAGAACGAACCGGGGCCGTACATCTCGTTCGAGCATGTGTATAAGTCGTTTGACGGGTTTGTGGTGCTGGAGGATGTGAGCTTTTCGGTGTTTCCGGGGGAGACGCTTTGCATCCTGGGTCGAAGCGGCGTGGGTAAGTCGGTTTCGCTGCAGATGCTTCTGGGTTTTTTGAAGCCGGACAAGGGCATGATCCAGGTGGCGGGGGAGAATATCTGCGGCTTTACGGAGAAAGAGTTGCAGGTGATCCGGCGAAAGGTGACGATGGTGTTTCAGAACGGCGCGCTATTCGACTCGATTACGGTGGGAGAGAACGTCGCGTTTCCGATGCGGGAGCGCGGGGAGATGGCGGAGGACCAGATCCTGCAGGTGGTGAAGGGCCTGCTGGAGATGGTGGGAGTGGCGGGGATGGAGAATCTGCTGCCATCGGACCTGTCGACGGGAATGAAGCGGTCGGTGGCGATTGCGCGGGCACTGGCGGCCCAGCCTGAGGCTATTCTGTACGACGAACCGACGACGATGGTCGATCCGCTGATGGCGCACCTGCTGGGGGATCTGATTGAGAGATTGAAGCAGCAACTTCATCTGACGAGCATTGTGGTGACCCACGATATGCAACTGGCGAAGAAACTGGCGGACCGGGTGGTCTTCCTGAGCGCCGGGAAGGCGATCTTCTTCGGGACGATGGAGGAGATGGAGCGGTGTCCGGACCCGACGGTACAGGAGTTTCTGACCCTCGATGAACTGGTGATGCCCGTTTAGCAAATGGATGCTGGACGCGAGTTCTTAACTCGACTTATGGGAATACTTGGAGTGACATTCCCAAGCCCGGAACAAAAATCTCGTTCAGCAGACCGCGCAAAAAGTATCACTCCGGGTTCAAATCAATTCCAAATGCGATGGCCCTGCGGTGCGTGGGGCTTCGGTCTTGTGTCGTGGCCGATCTTTCGCAAGGGGAACTGTGATTTCGACGAGCGTGGCCTGCGCAAGCGTAGCTTCTCCCGGAGAGGCACTTTCAAGAGGAACACCCAGTGGAAGACCGCCGTCTAGCAGTACCATCTATCTCGTTTCCTTACCAAATACTTCCGAAAACGAGATATTTTCAGATATTTTCATAGTTCGCGTCCCCGCAACAGCTCTGCTGGACAGCAAAACGTGATTCTGTAACTTATAGAATCAGGAGCACAGATGGGACCTTTTGGCTCGCTGCGTCTCTTCCCACTCGAGCAGCCCTTCGGCGCCGACATGCCCAACAGATTGCGCTAGTCGTATCGCATAAGTTCATACCTGTCCGCTACTTCTGCCAGATTGATCTCGATAATTCATTGACTATCGCAATTAGGACGATTGCATCCAAGCCGGGATGCCGCCGGCGTAAGATGGACACCAGACCATGAGCCTCTTCTTCGCCGCCGGAAGCCCTGACACCGAGATGTCGACCTTCGAAGTCCGTGCCAATCTCTTCCAGGCGTTGGATCGACTTGGCAACCACCAGAAAGTCCTCGTCGTACCCCCTGACTTCACTCGCATGCACTCCCAGAGCGGCCTGCTGACCGAACTTGCCTGGCAGTACTATGGGGACTGCCTGATCGACGTGCTTCCCGCGCTCGGCACTCACAAACCCATGACCGACAATGAGATCGCCGCGATGTATGGCGCGATGCCGCGATCCCTCTTCCGCGTTCATGATTGGCGGAACGACGTTGTCACTCTCGGCGAAGTTCCCGGCGAGTTCATCTACGAGGTCAGCGAGGGTAAGCTCGACTACACATGGCCCGCGCAGGTCAACAAGCTGCTGCGAGACGGCGGACACGACCTCATCCTTTCCATCGGTCAGGTGGTGCCGCACGAGGTCGTGGGCATGGCGAACTATAACAAGAACATCTTCGTCGGCACCGGCGGCTCCATCGGCATTCATCGCAGCCACTTCCTGGGCGCAGTCTACGGCATGGAGCGCATGATGGGCCGCGCCGATACGCCTGTGCGGCGGGTCCTGAACTACGCCAGCGATCACTTCGCCAAGGATCTCCCTATCGTCTACGTCCAGACCGTGATCGGCAAGAACGAAGCCGGCCATCTGGTCGTGCGTGGCCTCTATATCGGCGACGACGCGGAATGCTTCGAACTCGCCGCTGCCCTCAGCCTACAGGTCAACTTCAAGATGCTCGATCGCGAGATCAAGAAGGCCGTCGTCTTCCTCGATCCGCACGAGTTCAAAAGCACCTGGCTGGGCAATAAAGCCATCTACCGCACGCGCATGGCCCTGGCCGACAACGCCGATCTCATCGTCCTCGCCCCCGGCGTGCATGAGTTTGGCGAAGACGCCGCCATCGATGCTCTCGTCCGCAAGTACGGCTACTGCGGGACTCCGCGAACGTTGGAGGCAGTCAAAGAAGATCCGCAACTGGCCGGAAATCTCAGTGCCGCAGCCCACCTGATCCACGGTTCCAGCGAGGGCCGCTTCACCGTCCGCTACTGTCCGGGCCACCTGACATGCGAGGAGATCGAATCGGTCCACTTCGAGTACGACAATCTCGAAGAGATGATGGCCAAGTACAACCCTGAAAAGCTCAAGGATGGTTGGAACGACGTGAACGGGGAAGAGATCTTCTACATCTCCAACCCGGGCCTTGGCCTTTGGGCTTACCGGCAACGCTTCAAAGACTAGCCGTGAAAATAACTTCCTGTTTGCTAACAAGATACGAAGCCGTTATGCTGAGGCGGCTGGAAAATTGGTTAGACCATTTTGCTTCGAGAAGGATTCTGGAATGCCTGCGACGAAAGAAGAGTTAAAGCTCCCCAGGTTTTCTGTGGGTATCGGTGACAGGTTTGCGCACCAGGCCAGGGCGCAGCTTGCAGCATGCCTACGGGCGGCTCAGGCTGGGGTAGAGGTTGTGCCGGTATGGAACAAGTCCAACCGTGAGCACCTGATTATCGGTTCGGAACCAAGCGAGACCCGTAAGGCTGCGGATGCGGCTGTCAAGGAGCTTGGCTGGGACAAACCTTACTTTTTGGATGCTGACCACATCAATTTAAAGACGGTTGGCAGATACATCGATCCGTGCGACTTCTTCACGCTGGATGTTGCGGATCTGATTGGGCAACCTGCCGATCCGAAAGAGGTTGCGGCGTTCGTACAACGGCATCCAGAGCTGATTGGCGCCGTGACGATCCCGCACATCGACGAACCGTTCACGACCAACAGGGCCTTCGTCGAAGGGGTAGCGAACAAGTTTCTGGCAGCGGTGCAACATGCGGGGGAGATCTACCGTTTCCTGGTGGAAAACAAAGGCGCAGGACGGTTCGTCGCGGAGATTTCGATGGATGAGACCGATTTGCCGCAGACTCCAGTGGAGTTGCTGGTCATTCTCGCGGCCATCGCCGATGAAAGGATTCCCATCCAGACGATCGCCCCGAAGTTTACCGGACGGTTCAACAAGGGCGTGGACTACGTTGGCGATGTAGCCCAGTTCGCGAAGGAGTTCAACGAGGATCTCGCCACGATTGCGTTCGCGGTGAAGACCTATGGCCTGCCTGACAATTTGAAGCTGAGCGTGCATTCGGGTTCGGACAAGTTTTCCATCTACAAGGCGATTCACGATGCAGTAACGCGCTTCGGCGCTGGGGTGCATCTGAAGACCGCGGGCACGACGTGGCTTGAAGAGCTGATTGGGCTGGCGGAATCCGGCGGCTCCGGGTTGGCCATTGCAAAAGAGGTATACGGCGAGGCATACACCCATCGGGAAGAGCTATGCGTGCCCTATGCCACGGTCATCGACATCGACGTTGCGGCGCTGCCCACGCCGGAAGAGGTCAATGCCTGGACCAGCGAGCAGTTCACCTCGGCGCTCCGTCACGAGCAGAGCAATGCGGCGTACAACCGCAGTTTCCGGCAACTGCTGCACGTAGGATTCAAGATAGCGGCTAAGATGGGAGATCGCTATCTGGAGGCGCTCGACGAAAATGAAGCAGTGGTGGCGCGCAATGTAACGATTAACCTGTTCGAGCGGCACATCAGGCCGGTGTTTCTGGGAAGCTAAAAACGTCGCTGTTCTATTGATTGTTTGGCCAACCTCTTTGCCATACTTAAATTTTGCAGCCTTTCGCCGTCATCCTGAATGCGGGTTCTGCCGAAAGTCCCGTGAAGGATCTCTGTATTGCGTCGTTGCTCTTGTCTGTTCTTGAATCCGTCTTATTCCACGTAATCCGTGGTCAGCCTTTAAGTTTTCGTGATTAGCCGCTTCCAAAAGGACATGTGGGAATGATCGTTGTGTTGATGGGCGTCACCGGATCGGGCAAGACCACCATCGGAACCTTGCTGGCCGAGCGCGCGGGGGCTATCTTCGCGGATGCGGATGACTACCATTCAGCCGCCAATCGCGAGAAGATGGCAACAGGCCATCCTCTGACCGACCAGGACCGTCAACCATGGCTGGAGCAGTTGAACCGCGTTCTCCTCGGCTGGTTTAGCGCCGCCAGGAGCGGTGTGCTTGCCTGCTCCGCGTTGAAGGCGAGTTACCGCAACACGCTGTCTGCCGGCATGCCAACTGATGCTATTACCTTTATTCTGCTGGATGGCTCGAAGGAGATGATCGCCTCCCGGTTGGCCACGCGGAAGCACTCGTATATGAATCCCAATCTGCTCGACAGCCAGATAGCAACCCTGGAGATGCCCAAGAATGCTCTTTGCATCGAGAACGACCGTGCGCCTGAGCAGGTTGTCGCTGAAGTTCTGGCAAAAATCTCATCACATCAGCAACCAAGCACGAAGTAAAGAGAGGGTATTTTTTCGATGGGGCATCCGTTGTTTGATCTGAGCGGCAGGTCGGCCGTTGTCGTTGGCGGAACGTCGGGCATCGGCCTTGCGATGTCGATTGGTCTGGCAGAGGCTGGGGCCGATGTAGTCGCGAGTTCCCGGCGCGCGGAGCAGGTCGACGAAGCGGCCAGCGCGATCGAAGCCCAGGGGCGCAGGTCGCTCCGGCTCACCTCCGACGTCGCAGACCGCGCAACTCTGCAGGCGCTGCTCGACGGCGCCGTGAAGGAGTTCGGCAAGGTCGATATCCTCATCAACTGCGCCGGCAAGATCAAGCGCGAGCCTACGCTGACAGTCTCGGAAGACACCTGGAACGACATTATGGATACGAACCTTACCGGCACCCTGCGCGCCTGCCAGATCTTCGGCAAGCACATGTTGGAGCGCGGCTACGGACGCATCATCAACATCGCCTCGCTGAATACGTTTGTAAGTTTGAAGGAGATCACTGCCTACGCCGCCAGTAAGGCCGCGGTGGGGGCATTGACCAAGTCGCTTGCCGTCGAGTGGAGCGCGCAGGGAGTCACGGTGAATGCGATTGCTCCGGGCGTCTTTCGCACGGCGCTGAACCAGAAGCTGCTTGACGAGAGCGATCGCGGCAAAGAGTTGCGCATGAGAACGCCGATGGGCCGTTTCGGCAAGACCGAAGAACTTGTCGGTTCGGCGGTTTTTTTGGCCAGCGATGCGTCCAGCTTCATCACCGGCGAGATTCTCGTGGTCGACGGCGGCTTCCTCGCAAGCGGCGTTAATCAGTAAGCGCATTCGATTTAAATATGCCTTGAAAAGATTTGTCGTCATCACGGAGAGCCGCCGTGCCGCGGAGAGATCCCCGCATACTGTTTCTAACGATGCCTGCCCTTCATATTAAGCAACGCCATCTTAAGCAACGCCATCCCCAAATGTTTTCAGCGGATAGGGAGCTTGTGTGGCCGGTCGCTCGAAGGCACATGCTTGGGCGGCAGCACCCACGGGTAAAGCACCGCTAGGTTAGGCGGCACAATCGTCAGGAAGAGCAGGAAAACTCCGACGATTTCAGGGATATGTAGTTGATGATGTGTCTTCAGGTAGTAGGTGAGGACGGCGAGCGCGACAAGGGTTAAGCCGATAACGGTTCGTGCAACCGGCTTTGCCCAGGGTTTGTCGTCATGGGGAAGCATCTCGAACCACCTTTCTCCGCGCCGGGTAGCGAAAAAATCGTCTACCGTACCTCTTCAGCTACGACGGCGGCTGGAGGCGTGTGCGATTAATACGGCAGTGTAGGCCGCGCCAAAGCCGTTGTCTATATTGACGACGCTGACGTTGGGCGAACACGAGTTAAGCATGCCCAAAAGCGCCGCTGCGCCATCAAAGCTTGCGCCGTATCCCACCGAAGTCGGCACCGCGATCACCGGAACTCCCACCAGCCCACCCACCACGCTGGGCAGCGCGCCCTCCATCCCAGCGCAGACGATCACCGCGTCCGCCCCGGTAAGCTGTTCGCGAACCGCAAGCAGCCGGTGGAGCCCGGCCACGCCGACATCGTACAGCCTGGTAACCCGCACATTGAACAGCTCAGCCGTCACTGCAGCCTCTTCAGCCACTGGCTGGTCGCTAGTGCCTGCGCTCAATACCGCAATATGCCCCTTCGGTTCGCCCCCTGGCGTCTGCCTTAAAGTTATGGCCCGGGCCTGCGGGTGATAGACCGCGGCCGGCGTCGAAGCCAGCACCGTCGCGGCAATAGCCGCATTCGCTCGGGTGGCCAGCACATCAGTTCCGGCAGAGGCCATGCGGGCGAAGATCTCGGCGGTCTGCTCAGCCGATTTTCCCTGTGCATAGATCACTTCTGGAAGCCCAGTGCGCAGCGCGCGATGGTGATCGATGCGCGCATGGCCGATGTCTTCGAAAGGCAGGTTCGCCAGCTGATCGACAGCCGCCAACGGAGCAAGCGCACCAGATTGGACCGACGCAAGAAGTTCGAGGAGAGAAACCTTATTCATAGTCTGGCAATCAGCGCGGAGCCGTTTGGAGAAGCTATCCGCTGCGGGCTATTGTTTCACGGCAGCAGGCCGAATAGAGGCTGCGGGAATGATCTCCGGCAGGCTTTGGTTCATGGAACCGGAGCGGTATCCCTCGGTGTCAAGCGTGACGTAGAGGAAGCCTGTGGCGCGAACTGCAGCTGTTATGCGATCGAGCATCTCCATAGTCAAAGCGCGCGGCAGTTCGTCGCGAGAGATTTCGACGCGGGCAAGTTCGCCGTGGTGACGAACCCGCACCTGCCGGAAACCAAGCCTATGCAGCGCTTCTTCCGCCTGTTCCACCTGCGATAGATTCTCCCGGGTGACGGCACGTCCAAACTCGATGCGCGAAGCAAGGCACGCACTGGCCGGCTTGTCCCACACCGCAAGTCCGGCCTGCTGAGCCAGCATGCGGATCTCCTGCTTCGTAAGCTGCGCCGTCACTAAGGGAGCCACGGCATGGTGCTGCGCGGCTGCTTGCTGGCCGGGACGAAACTCTCCCCGATCGTCCAGATTCATCCCATATGCGATGTGCCGATAGCCTCGAACCGCGCGGGCCTGCTCCATCTGGGTGAACAGCTCGTCCTTGCAATGGAAGCAGCGCTGCGAGTTGTTGCGCTGATACTCGGGACTCTCCAGCTCGTTGGTGAGCAGGATCTCCGTTGGAATCTGATGCGTGGCGGTGAACGCAAGCGCAGCCGCGAGTTCCGCGCGAGGAAGCGATGCCGAGTCCGCAATCACCGCCTGCATCCTATCCCCCAATGCCTGGTGCGCAGCGTAAGCGAGATACGCGGAGTCGGTCCCCCCGGAGTATGCAACCAGAACGCTGCCAAGCTCCACAAGAGTGTCCTTTAGCAAATCGGATTTGGCAGCCAGATTCATCGTTCCGTTCCAGGTGAGATGCCGCTTTGCCATCCCGCGTCTCCCACGCTCCTAAGCCGTAGCCGCTCAGCATCTACTAGGCAACATGCGGGCAGATTCAAGGCTGGTGCACTCTACTCCGTCTTCTCAGCCGCCTTCTTCGAATGTTCATGCGCTTGCGTCGAATACTCATGCGCCTGCTTCGAAAGCTCGTGTGCCGTAAGATAATCGCCTTTCCCATGCGCAGTTGCTGCAGCTTCATGGGTGTGGGCGGCTTTGTTATGAAACTCTGCGGCTCTGTCGTGAACGCTCTGCGGCATAGTCTTATCTCCTCAATTGCATTGGATGCTGAAGATGCTGAAACTGATCGGATGCGAAAACGGCGTTAGCGGCCCATCCACCCGCCATCCACAGTGAGCACCGTGCCAGTGACATAATCGCTGGCCCGCGAACTCAGATAAACCGCCGCCCCGGCAAGCTCCTCCGGTCGGCCCCACCGCCCCGCTGGAATGCGCTCCAGTATCTGCCGATTACGTGTCTCGTCCGCCTGCAGCGCCTCCGTATTGGTCGTCGCAACATAGCCCGGAGCGATCGCATTCACCTGAATCCCTCTGGACGCCCACTCGTTCGCCAGCGCCTTGGTCAACTGCGCCACCCCCCCCTTGCTCGCCGCATACGCCGGCACGCGAACCCCGCCCTGAAAGCTCAGCAGCGAAGCGATATTCACAATCTTCCCCGCACTCTGCCCCGCCGCATTGCCGCGCGCGATCACATCCCGCGCCACCAGTTGCGAAAGCTGAAACACGCTGGTCAGGTTCACTTGAATTACCTGCTGCCAATCCTCCAGCGCCACCTCCTCCGCTGCGGCGCGATGGATCATCCCTGCATTGTTGATCAGAATATCCACGCGCCCGAACCTTTCCTTTACCTGCCCGAAGAGGTCCTCCGCACCAGCAGTCGAAGAAAGATCAGCGCGAAACCCCGCAGCCTCTCCGCCAATGGCAGCCGCCGTGTCCGAAGCTGGCCGGCGATTTCCATGGCACGCCACCGTCGCCCCGGCCTGCGCCATCGCCATCGCAATCGCCGCTCCGATCCCGCTGGCCGAGCCCGTGACCAGCACTACTTTATTGTCGATACGGAAGAGATCAAGAATGTTCCACGAAATATACGGCATGATCTCCCAATGTACGCGTCGTGTCATCTCGTGATCAATGTTTCGAGATAAGGTCAGCGTGCCAACCCATCGCGACCTGCTTCTGTTGACGATGGTGCTCCAGTTTCGTATCGTAGGTGGAATCTTTTTCAGGAGAAAAATCATGCGGCAGGCGTTGGTGTGCGTAGCGGGCATGTTCTTCACGGCAGCGGCATTGGCTCAGCCGGGTGCAGCGCAGATGGGACCGGGTATCGATCGTAATTCTGCGGACGCCCTCGCCTCTCAGGCCAAGACCTTGATGGCCCAGGCCGAGAAGAATGCGACCGGACTTGCGACCGTCACGCTCAAGAAGTATCCCGGCCACTACACCATGCTCACCGTTCGTACCAAGAGCGGCGGCGCGGAGATGCACGCCGGCTTCAACGACATCTTCATTGTGCTCGACGGCGAGGCCACCGAGATTACCGGAGGAACCATCATCGACCCCATGGAAGGCTCTCCCGGAGAGACGCGGGGCGCTAGGGTGGAGGGCGGAGCTTCGACGATGATGCGCAAGGGAGACGTGATCCACATCGATCCCAATACGCCGCACCAGACTATCCTCGCTCCGGGCAGCACCTTCACCTACTACGTCATCAAGGTAGCGGCGACGAAGGGTTAGCGCGTACGGAATCTCACATGGCTCGCCTCCTCTGGCCGGCACAACGCAAATTCCGTGCGGGCTATTCGCGCCGCCGCGGCCCGCTCTCGCAAGCGAAGTGGTTGCCACTACACTGGACTAGCAGTTTTATATTAAGGAGCACCGATGCGGCATTATCAGATGGCGGACGCGATCCGGTACGGATTGATGAACACCGAGGAATTGAGGGAGACCTTTCTGCTGGAAGGAATGTTCGAACCCGGAGAGATTGAGTTTGCTTACGTTGATCTCGATCGGACCGTCATCGGATCGGCCGTACCAGTCGGCGAGCAACTGAAGCTCGAGACTGAACCCGAGCTGCGCGCGGAATACTTTCTGGAGCGCCGCGAACTCGGCGTATTGAACCTGGGTGGGCCCGGATCGGTTCTCGTCGACGGCAAGAGCTTCGAACTAGGCAAGCTCGATTGTCTCTACGTCGGGAAGGGAACTCGCGCCGTCACCTTTTCCAGTCAGAGCAGCAAGGCCCCGGCCTGCTTCTACCTGCTGAGTTATCCGGCGCATGCAACCTATCCTGCAGCGATGGTCAAGTTCTCTGACCTGCAGGGCGTGCCGCTTGGAACGGCGGAGACGTGTAATAAACGGACCGTCTATAAAGCCATTTTTAACGAGGGAATCAAGAGCTGCCAGCTAGTGATGGGCTTTACGTTGCTTTCGCCCGGAAGTAACTGGAACACCATGCCCGCCCACACCCACATGCGGCGCAGCGAGGTTTACTGCTACTTCGACGTGGACCCCGCGCACCGTGTCGTGCATCTGATGGGGCCGCCCGATGCGACCAGCCATCTCATTGTGGCTGACAAGGAGATCGTCGTCTCACCGGGCTGGTCGATCCATGCCGGTGTCGGAACCGGGAATTATGGTTTCTGCTGGGGCATGGGTGGAGAAAACCAGGCGTATGACGACATGGATGTCGTCGCGATCGCGGATTTGAAGTAAAGAAATCAACATTTTTTTCGAACAGGATCAATTGGAGGAAATACCAAAGTGGAGAAGGCTGCGAAGCACGCAGGTCTGTTGATACGGCCCAAGGAAGACTGCACCTGGGACCTGGTGAGCCTTGGCGAAGTCATGCTGCGTCTCGATCCCGGCGATGTGCGCATCGCGACCGCGCGTCAGTTCAACGTGTGGGAGGGGGGCGGTGAGTACAACGTCGCTCGCGGCCTCAGGCGCTGCTTCGGACTCAGGACCTCCATCGTCACCGCACTTGCGGACAATCCCGTGGGCCGGTTGCTCGAAGACCTCATGCTGCAGGGCGGCGTCGACCAGTCGCACGTCGTCTGGGCCAGGTACGACGGCGTAGGCCGCACCACCCGCAACGGCCTCAACTTCACTGAGCGAGGCTTCGGTGTGCGGGCCGCGCTCGGCTGTTCGGACCGCGGCAACACCGCCGTCAGCCAGTTGCAGCCCGGCCAGATTGACTGGGATCAGATCTTCGGCAAGGAAGGCTCGCGCTGGTTCCACACCGGCGGCATCTTCTGCGCGCTCAGCGAAACCACTCCTGAAGTCGCCAAAGAGGCGATGGTCGCCGCGCGCAAACACGGCGTCATCATCAGCTACGACCTCAACTATCGCGATTCGCTGTGGAAGTCCATCGGCGGCAAAGAAAAGGCAACAGCAGTCAACCGCGAGTTGGCCTCCTACGTCGATGTCATGATCGGCAACGAAGAAGACTTCACTGCCGCGCTCGGCTTCGAGATCGAAGGCACAGGCGAACAGTTGGCCGAACTCGAGTCCGCCAGCTTCCACAGGATGATCGAAAGGGCCACTGCCGCCTTTCCCAACTTCAAGGCCGTCGCCACCACGCTGCGCCACGCCAGGACCGCAAGTATCAACGACTGGGGAGCAGTCTGCTACTACCAGGGCCAGTTCCACGAGGCGCGTCCTATGCCCGGCCTCGAAATCTTCGACCGTGTCGGCGGTGGAGACTCGTTCGCCTCCGGGCTGATCTACGGCTTCCTCGACGACAAGGGAGCGGACTGGGCCGTCAACTGCGGCTGCGCCCACGGTGCTCTCGCCATGACCACCCCAGGCGACACCACCATGGCCACCTTCGATGAGGTGCAGCGCCTCATGAAAGGTGGCGGCGCCCGTGTCCAGCGTTAAAGACTTAATCCTGCCGGACAGGCCTCCTGCGCGGAGGGCGGTCACTTCGTGACTTATATACCCCTTCGGTGGGCCCTCCCGTTGATCGGGATGAAGATTTGTTGCCGACCAACGGGAGGCCCCATGCTGCTCACCCTACCTAGACCGGTATACGCATCATGAAGTGACCGCCCTCCGCGCAGGAGGCCCGTCCGGCAGGACAGCATCTTCTAAAGGAGAAGGAAATGGACAAAGCAGCAGTATTGCAGTCGTTGCAGGACATCGGGCTGGTTCCCGTATTACGCGCGGAGTCGGTCGAGCAGGCGCTCGCGCTGGCAGGCGCAATTGCGGATGGCGGCGTCACCGTGCTCGAAGTAACCATGACTGTCCCCGGCGCCATCCAGGTTATGCGCAAGCTGGCGGAACAGCGGCCCGACATCCTCATCGGAGCCGGAACCGTCCTCGACCCCGAGACCGCGCGCATGTGCCTCCTCGAAGGCGCTCAGTTTGTGGTAAGCCCCGCTCTGAACTTTAAGACCATCGAGATGTGCCACCGCTACTCCATCGCCGTGCTTCCCGGAGCATTGACCCCAACCGAGGTGGTGAACGCCTGGCAGGCCGGAGCCGATGTCGTCAAGGTCTTCCCGGCCAGCGCCCTGGGCGGAGCCAAGTACCTCACCGCCCTCAAAGGCCCGCTGCCGCAGGTGAAGCTGATCCCGACAGGCGGCGTCTCGCTGGCCACCGCCAGGGACTTCCTGGAAGCCGGAGCATTTGCTCTCGGCGTAGGCTCAGATCTGGTCGACGCCAAGGCGGTGGTGGCAGGCAAACCGGAACTTATCACCGAAAGCGCGAAGAAGTACCTCGCCATCGTCCGCGAGTTCCAGCAGTCGAAAAAGTAGGCAGCGGCATCCGGTCGAGATCGAAGGTGGACTCACTCCATTCCGATGGAAAGGATATGGCCGAGTACGTGAGAGTCTGTGTGCTCGTTGCGGACACTCCCGAAGCGGCGGCGGACCTTCGGCAGCATTCTTTAGATCACCCAGTGCCAGTGTCTGGTAAATGCTTCCGTTCTTCTTGTATCTATGCCCACCCCTCCCCCCCGTCGAAAGCGTGCAAAGTATTCCAAAGAAAGAACATAGGTCCGGACTTTTGTGCAGAGCCTGCGATTTATTGAAAATAGAGATACTCCCCTGGCGGTGAACCAAGGCTTGCCTTTTTCTCTCTATTTCTATTCTAGTTGTTTGGCAATAACTCCTACGCCACGCTACAGAGACCAAATTCAGTTTGTATCAGCAAATAAAAGTGTGCTTTTAACGCACAACCAGCTCCCTGGTATGCGTCGCCGAGGTCACCTCCGGCACGCTGCCATCGTTGACGATGACCTCGTCCGGTATCCCCTGAAACACAATCCGCGTCGAAGCGCTCGAATGCCCTGCAATCCGCAGTTTTTGCGAAGCCGTTAGCGTCCCCGACCGCACTGTCACCGGCACCTCCGCCGCCGCTCCGCCATCGTTCCGCACCTCGACCGCCACCAGCCAGCTCTGGGCATCGCCTTTATTTTCAAGAGCTCGAGGCGCTACGCTGGCAATCGTAAGATCCGGCAGGCCGCGGTCCCGATACACCCAGTCATCAAAAAACCAGTTCAGATCCCGCTGCGCCGCCTTCTCCAGCACCCGCTGAAACTCTTTCGGATCAGCATCTTGCTTCGCGTCCTTTCGGTAAAGCTGCAGCCCGCGCTTCAGCGCCTCATCTCCCACGATCGACCGCAGCATCCACAACACCGCCGCTGCTTTGGTGCGATAGTAGACCTCATCCCTCGCCTCAATCAGACTTTGACCTGGGTCCCCACTGGCGTCCCGCGCCACCACCGGTTCCGCCAGAGCGAGCGTATTTGCCTCCTGCTCAAGCTGCTTTACCGCAGCCTCCCGCCCTTCGCCCTGCTCTATCCATAGCAGCGACAGGAACTGTGCCACTCCTTCATCCAGCCATACGTGCGACGATCGAAACCACGCATGGGACAGCGAATGCACCAGCGGCGCAGACAGCAAGGCAGGGTCTGCAGCACGCATCGGCGAGACCAGCAGTGCATCATCCTCAAACGGTTGTCCCTCATGGTCGATGAGGTAGAGCATGGCCAAGGGACCAGGCCCAATCCACTCCTTCAAGAGCGGCCGCACCTTCTCCGCCGCAGCATCATAGTTCGGCAAGGCGTCATAATGGTCGGTCACGGCGGAGATGAGGCTGTCGCTGGTGACGGTCCCCGCCCGGTCGGTGACGAACAGGCTAGGCGTTCGAAAGCCCAGCAACTGCTTGGGAAAATCGGCAATCGCCATGCCCGGCGACTGCGCTACGGGAAGATCGGCGTTCTCACTTACGGCCGTTAACTGCTCGCGACGGCCACAGAAGAATGCGGCGTCCGGCGCATCTCCAACGTAATCGACCGTGAGGCGCAGATGGGTGATCGCCTTTGACTGCTGCAGTTTAGCCAGGCCGACGCTCTGGAACAGCTTCGCCCCGTCTCCCAGAAAGACCGGAGCGGCCGCTGTGGGATACCACAGCACATTGCCGAATCCGCGCAGCGCGGTCAACTCCGGCGAGATACGGTCCCAGTCCGCGCGGGCCGCCTGATCTTCAGGAGCACCGATGCGCTCCAGCCGATTGCCGGATTGCGCGATCTCTCCAGAGTAGAAGCTGGTCAATGCAACCGTTGCTCCCGGAGCGAGCGCCTGTGGCAAGGACACGACGGCCTCAGCCGCTTTGCCGGTGTGGTCCGCATCCGTATCGATCGTATGCTGCACGAACGGCAGAGACACGACCCCGCCGGGATTCTCGATGGCGAAGCTGTCCCAGTGCAGTGAAGACGAAAGTTGGAAGACGAGTCGCGTGAGAGGCGCCTGCCCGGAGTTCCGCACGGTAAATGCAGCATGCACAGCCAGTTGCGACTTCGCGGGCGTGAGGTGAACGTCCAAATCGTATGTCGTAAACGTGAGAGACGTGCGCTCCTTATCGGTGACATCAACTACGGTCTGCTGCGCCGGCGTCTGGACGGTTTTCTGGACTGGAGGAGAGTCCTGATCTCTTTTGAATAGGACGGTACCATGAGGAGTGGGGGCATTCTCTGTAGATGGAGCCTGGCTCGGTGGCGCAGTCTGAGCGGTCTGGGCGTTTGCCGCCGCGCAGAGCACAAGGATCGAGGCGAACAGGGAAGTGGCGGATCGTACAAATATTGCGGAGTTACTCTTCAAGATCCTAGTCCCTTGCGTACCTTTGCTGGTTTCGGTTGGAGGACAGGCGCCGCGGGCTGGCGGCGCTGCCGCATGGCTTCGTACATGACGATGGCGCCGGCAACCGAGACATTGAGAGAAGAGACCTGGCCCGCCATGGGAATTCGCAACAGGTGATCGCAGGTCTTTTTGACGAGGTCGTGCAGCCCGGCGCCTTCCCGGCCGAGGACGAGGACGCAATCGGTCTTGAAGTCGAATTCGCTGTAGTCGGGAGACCCTCGCTCGTCCAGCCCCAGGACCCAGACGTGCTGCTTCTTCATCTGTTCGAGTGAGCGGACCAGATTAGTGACGCGCGCGATGCGGACATGCTCCGATGCCCCTGCGGAGGTCTTGGCCACGGTCGCGGTCACGGGAGCGGAGCGCCGCTCGGGAAGGATGACACCGTCGACCCCGGCGCCGTCGGCAGTCCTCAGCAGGGCTCCGAGATTATGGGGGTCCTCGACGCCGTCCAAGGCGAGGAAGAACTTGTGTTGTCCGTCCTCACCGGCAGCGAGGAGGTCTTCGATTCCAAGGAACTTGCGCTCACGGACAACGGCGAGCACGCCTTGATGCGCGTCTGTTCGGGCGAGGCGGGTGAGCTGATCGCGTGATTCGAGCGAGACGCGGACGCCGGCGGTGCGGCAGAGTTCGATCAAACGTTCGAGGCGGTCGTCTCGACGCTCCCGGGCGACGCTGATGTGATCGAGCTGCCGCGAGCCGGAGCGGATGGCCTCCTCGACAGGATGGAGACCGTAGAGAACTTCCATTCTCCAAGTTTACCGCTCCGGCCTTGGGAAATCGCAAACGGCTTTAGAATGTCCTTAGGCCGCGAGATTAGCGTATCAGGGCAGCTTCGGGACGGATAAAGCGGGAATTTTTATGGGCTGGACCACGAAAAAGCGAGTCTTCTCACGCCAGGCGAGCGTCTCTAACGGTATGCCTGTAGGGTCCATTTCGTTGACGGCAACGCAAACTGCAGAGATGCAGAGCGAAAACGCGGCAATCGCTTACGGATTGAAGCAGCAGAGCCCGGAGATGCTGGATGAGCTGATCGAGCTGTACCAGCACCGCCTTCTTCGTTACCTGCTGTTTCTCACAGGCAAACGAGAGGTCGCTGAGGACATATTTCAGGAGACCTGGATGCGAGTCCTTCTGCGCGGCTCGCAGTACAACGGCAAGGCGCGTTTCGATACATGGCTTTTTACCATTGCACGTAATCTCGTGATCGACTTGTCTCGAAAGCGCACCATGGCAAGCCTGGACGAGATGAGCGAGTGTGGCGAGGATGAGCGTCCTTTCGAGATTGCCGTGTCAGGCCCTTCTCCGTTGGAGCAGTTTCAGTCAAGAGAAAATTGCGCCGAGGTGAGCGAGGTTCTGCTGAAGCTGGAGCCGAACTATCGCGAGGTCCTGGTCCTTCGTTTTTATGAGGAACTTTCTCTCGACGAGATCGCAACGATGACAAAGGCGCCCTTATCGACGGTGAAGTCGCGCCTCTATCGTGGACTGGCAGCGTTGAAGCCTGAGATGGAGCAACTTCGCACCGCGAGTTCGATAGCGGAGTCTCGAACATGAAAAACGCTTTCGAGGAGCAAGCGTTGCATGGCTCGGAATCGCTGGTGAGGGCGGCTATGGCGGATCTGAATGCGTCTGCACGGGGTTCGGTCGTCAATCGTACGCATCGGGTGGTGCGGGAGCGGGCAAAGAAGTTGGCGGCCAGACGCAGCCGGATCCGCAGTCTTTGGATTCCGCTGGCGATATGTTCTTCTCTGCTCATGATCCTATGCACGACGGTGTGGAACGTGCTGGATCAGTATGAGGCCACGCCCAATGGGTTGCCGGATGCGAGCAACCAGTTTCTTGTGCTTTGTCTGTGGTTCTTTCCTGTGTCGATGGCGTTGATGGCTGTATTCTTGTTTCGCCGAGCCCGGAAGCGCGCTGATGAGGAGACTGTACGATGAACAGACACGGAGCGCGCGAAGTGAACCGGCCGAAAGACGAGGCATCCGGAGGCGAAGATCAGCTCAGCATGATTCCGGCCTGGTCGGTGGTGCTGGCGGTGATTGTGTTTGGCGCGGTGCAGTACCTGTTTCATGGCGTGCTGCCGCACCACAAGCATGAGATGTTGCCGATGCGTCTGCTGATGGGCTACTCGTGGGGTACGGCGTTTGCCAGTTATGTGCTGCTGGTGGGGTACGTCAGCCGGGACGTGCGTCGGCGCAGGATGCCGGCGGGGTTGTGGATGCTGATCGTGGTGGTGCTGCCGGGAGGGATCGGCGCGGTGGTTTACTTCCTGCTGCGGCAACCGGTGTTGCTGCCTTGCCCGCATTGCGGAACCGAGCTTACCTTGGGGGTGCATTTCTGTCCGCAGTGCCAGTTTCAGCTTGCTCCGGTGTGCGGGCGGTGCTTCCGCGGGGTGCAGATTACAGATGTCTATTGCACACAGTGCGGACATGATCTGGCCGAGGACCATGCGCCGGCGCGTCTGCGCGTATATAGTGACTAGTTGCAGATGTCACTGACCGCAATGATTGTCGATGATGAACCGCTGGCCCGGCAGGAGTTGCAGTATCTGCTGGAGCGAGCCGGTGGCGTCGAGGTGCTGGCGCAGGCAACCAATGGAATTGAAGCGGTGGAACTAATCCGGACGCATAAGCCTGATCTGGTGTTTCTGGATGTGCAGATGCCCGGGCTGGACGGCTTTGGCGTGCTAAAGAAGCTGCTGGACCGCAAGGTGCCCCTGCCGCAGGTGGTGTTTGCGACAGCCTTCAACCAGTATGCGGTCCGGGCTTTCGAGGTGAATGCGGTCGATTATCTGCTGAAGCCGTTCGACCGCAAGCGAGTGATGCAGACGATTGAAAAGGCGATGGCGCGGCGGGCGGCGCCGGCGGAGTCAGCGAGTGACGCGAAGCTGGATGCCTTGTTGCGGCTGGTCGAGGAGCAGGCCCAGAGCCAGGCGCATACTCCCAAGGGCAACTCCGGCAAGGTGATTGTTCGCGCGCAGAGCCGGCTGCTGCTGGTGGACCAGCGCGAAATATGTTTTGCTTCCATCGAAGAAGGAACGATCAGCGTGGTGACCCGGACGGTGGAAGGGCACTCGAACTGCCGGACACTGGAGGAGTTGATGGACCAGCTCGACCCGGAGACGTTCTGGCGGGCGCATCGCTCGTTTGTTGTGAATATTCAACATATTCGGGAGGTGGTGCCGTGGTTTAAATCCAGCTATCAGCTTCGCATGGACGATGCCCAGAAGACCGAGATTCCGGTAAGCCGGGCCCAGACCAAACGGTTGCGGGAGCTGTTCAACCTGTAGGCGAAGGCACCTTTGCGTTGGAACCTGCAGGGAATGGAATACGCGGTGCAGTGGAAGGGTAGACTGGTGGGAGCAGTGTACGCAGGAACGACCGACCGCGATGAGCAACGCCCGCAGTCAGAAAGCTGGAAACATGGTGAAGAAATCCGTATCGTCCGCGAAGCAGAACGCAGGCAACGAAGATAGCGATGAGCCCAAGGGTGATCGGTTGCAGAAGATTCTGGCGCAGGCTGGGATTGCGAGCCGGCGTAAGGCTGAGGAGATTATCCTCGACGGCCGGGTGCAGGTAAACGGCGTGGTGGTGAATACGCTGGGGACTCGCCACGACGTGTCGAAAGACCACATTCGCGTTGATGGCAAGCTGCTGCAGGGGCCCGAGCAGCAGCGGTATTACATGCTGAACAAGCCGCGCGGCTATGTGACGACGCTGGAGGATCCCGAGAAGCGGCCGACGGTGATGCAGTTGATGACGCAGAAACGTGGTCCGCACGGTGATCAGGTGAGGCTGTATCCGGTAGGCAGGCTCGACTATTTGAGCGAAGGCCTGTTACTGATGACCAATGACGGGAATCTCGCGAACGCGCTTTCGAAGGCTGCGGCTGGAGTGGAGAAGACGTACCTGGTGAAGATCAGCGGTGTACCTCCGGCTTCGGGGCTGGAGCAGATTCGTCGCGGGATCATGATCGACCGGGGACGGCTTGATGAGGTGCGGAGCGGGCGGCGCGACCGCATTATTACAGCCCCAGCGAAGGTGGAGTTGGCGCGGGGCGGGGACAATCCATGGTACGAGTTGACGTTGATTGAAGGGCGCAATCGGCAGATCCGGAAGATGTTCGAGGAGATTGGTCATCATGTGGAGAAGATCCGGCGCATTGGATATGGAGCGCTGAGGCTGGATGTGCCGCCGGGGGAGTACCGCGAGCTGACGCTGGGCGAGGTAATGGCACTGGACCGCGCGGCGAAGGGGAAGAAGGTGGTTCCCAAGAAGAAGACGCCAGAGTTCGCGCAGTTGAAGTCGCCGGCGAAGAAGAAGTTCACGAAGCCGCGAAGGCAGCCTACGGGGACGAAGGCGGCTCGGCATCCGCGCTGATCCGTCAATACGCCTTTGGGTTAGGTCGCGTAAATTTTATCTTGCGCATGCGCAAATTTTTGATTTCTTCGAAGGTTCGGGCGCTTGACACCTCTTGCTTTGTACGCCCAGAATAACTCCCGCGATGAAACTTTCCTTTGATGACATTCACAGGCGCGAGAGCATCCAATAAGGGCAGTAAAGGAGTATTGAGTGGCAATCGAAAAAGCAACATTTGGTGCAGGATGTTTTTGGGGAGTTGAAACCCGTTTAGGCGAGATCACAGGTGTGCTCGATACAGTCGTGGGATACGAAGGCGGCGAGCTCGAACACCCAACCTATAAGGAAGTTTGTACGGACCGCACTGGCCATGCGGAGGTAGTTCAAGTTACGTTCGATCCTTCCCGTCTTTCGTATGAGACGTTGCTGGACGCCTTCTTTGCGCAGCACGATCCGACGCAGGTAAATCGCCAAGGGCCGGACTGGGGATCGCAGTACCGTAGTGTGATCTTTACGCACAACGACGAGCAGTTTGCACAGGCCCGGGCGAAGATCGCCGAACTGAATGCGTCCGGCTCGTTTCGCAGACCGATTGCGACGCAGGTGGTTCCGGCCAAGACATTTTGGAAGGCCGAGGAGTACCACCAGAGGTACCTGGAGAAGCGTGGCATGGTGAGCTGCCATATCTAGTTGGTAGCGAAATCGGAGATAAAGAAGAAGCAAGGAGCCCTACCTTCTGCGCTGCTCGGCGAGGGTAGGTCTTTTCGATTGCGCCGGTTTATTCGCTGGCTATATCTTGTAGGTCTGTGCCGCGGACGCTGTCCAGATCTAGGCGGAGTGGCAAAAAATATCGTCGGCGATGTTAGGGAGTTCTAGTCGACATTATCCGTGCTGGGTCCGCCACCAGCCAAGGGAACCATCTTGAGCACACGAACTATTGATGGCGAACCAGGCACTCCGGAGATGGAGGCATCTTACTCTTTTGCTCGATACTTAATACTCAGACATTTCGCCTGAACTGGTATTGTCGGAGACGACGGTTCACCTATCGCGATATGCATGAATTGGAAACTCAGTGACGGATCAGAATCAATCTCTGCCAATATTCAAAAGTTTTTTTATGGGTGGTTTCGAGAGCGCTTCGCATAGCCGCCGAGATCGTACGCGCATTGATGTTGTCCACGCGACCGGGCACGATGATCGCTGCGCGGAGGATTATCGTCTGCTGGCAGCGGCCGGCATACTGACTATTCGAGATGGCTTGCGTTGGCATCTCATCGAGACGTCGCCTGGTGTGTTCGACTGGACGAGCCTGCTTCCCATGTTTCGTGCCGCGCAAACGACCGGCGTTCAGGTGATCTGGGATCTTTGTCACTGGGGTGTTCCGGAGGGGCTTGATCCTTTAGCTGACGAGTTTCCGTGCCGTTTTGCCGCCTTCGCGGGAGCTGCGGCGCGGTTCATGCGCTTAGAAAATGAACGTGCGGGGATTGTCTCGCCCTTGTTCTACTGTCCGATCAACGAGATCTCTTTCTGGTCGTGGGTGGGCGGCGATAAGGAACATTTTTTTCCCTATGGAAAACGCCGCGGGCCTAAGTTGAAACGACAGCTCGTACTCGCATCGTTGGCTGCGGTCCGCCGTATACGCGAGGAAGATCCCGGCGCTCGTTTTGTGCAGGCTGAGCCGATCATCCACATCTCGGCTGGCAATAAAAGAGTGAAGGATGCTGCCGAGGCCCCCCGGCACACTGCCTCGCAGTTCGAAGCGTGGGACATGCTTAGTGGCAGCCGCGACCCGGATCTAGGCGGCTCGGCTGACATGCTTGACGTAATCGGCGTGAACTACTACTGGAATAACCAGTGGGTTCATAAAGGCGATCGTACTCCGCCCGGGCACCACAACCACCAGCCTCTTCACTTGATGTTGGAACGGCTCTGGGAGCGTTATCAGCGTCCCATTGTGATCACAGAGACTGGCGCTGAGGCCGGGGCGGCAGTCGGATGGTTTGGCTACATCGCGGCGGAGATACGACAGGCGCAACGTGCAGGCGTTCCGGTTCTTGGAATCTGTCTTTATCCTGTGATGGATTATCCAGGTTGGGATGATCATCGCCACTGTGAATGTGGTTTGATTGCGGTGGCGCCTGACTGGTCGACGAGACGCATGCGTCAGGATCTGTTGTCCGAGTTGCGTGTTCAGCAGACACTGATGCGCTGATCGAAGTCGTGAAACTGCGTGCATCGAAGACCTAGATGATCGAATACGAAGGAATATCATTCGGCGTCGAATCTTGGGAACTGTTCTTTCAAGGGCCATCAAGAGCCTGTCTATTTAGAAATCAATGTCAGAATCAAGGAGTTTGCCACATGTCTAAGCTGCTCGACGATTTGGTGATATCGCCGTCTGGTCCTATTAATTCGACAGACAACGCCTCAGAATTGAAGGAATGCAATGGCGATTCCTCCGTTCCTTCCAGAGTTGCTTGCGAGGACAATGCGGCAGAGAGGACAGATAGAAGAACGGAGTTGATCGCAAGGGCGAGGCTATTCGCCGACGAACTTGCTTCCAGACCAAACGATGGTTGTATCGACGCTCCCTTGACCCAACTGAGTCAGATGAGCGAACTCGGTCTGCTTACAGCCCCTCTGCCGCGCGAATTGGGAGGACTTGGACTCGGCACCGAACCGGATGGCCATCTGACGCTGCTTCGCTTGCTCGCAGAGATCGGCGGAGGGGATCTCTCGCTTGGGCGTTTGTATGAAGGCCATGTGAACGCACTTGTTCTGATTGCCGCCTATGGCAGTGCTGAGCAGAAGGTTCGGGCTGCGAGTGATGCTGCGGAGGGCAAGCTCTTCGGAGTCTGGAACACAGGAGCACGAGAGCTGCTTCGTCTCACAGAAGGGGAGCAGGGATTTTCTTTATATGGAGAGAAGACGTTCGCGTCAGGCGCTGCTTTTGTCCAGCGGCCGGTCGTGACGGCCGAGCGGGCGGGAGGCGGATGGCAGATGACGCTGCCGCGTATGGAATCAGTCGAGGTATCACGCGGAGTCAAGCTGGACCGAAGTTTCTGGCGTCCGATGGGCATGGAGGGTTCCGAGAGTTACGGCATACGGTTCGACAACGTTCCCATTAACGCTGAGGACCTGATCGGGGAATCGGGCGACTTCTATCGCGAACCGCTCTTTCGCGGCGGCGCGATTCGTTTTGCCGCTGTTCAGGCAGGAGCGGTCCTGCGCTTGCACAGACTTTTTGCTGAATGGTTAGAACATGGGGAGCGGGGAGGGGATCCATATCAGGTTGCCCGGCTTGGCGAGGTCGCGCTATCCAGTCAGGAGGCGGTGCTGTGGTTGGAGCGGGCGGCTGCGATTGCCGAACAGGGGTTATGCAGGACGGCCGATAAAATCAGCGAGGAGCGGATGTTGGACTGCGCGAATATGACACGATTGGCGATCGAACGCATTGCTGTCGCGGTTATGCAGAGAGTGATCGCGGGAGTAGGGGCTCGCGGTCTTCTGCAGCCTTATCGTTTCGAGCGGATCGTGCGGGATTTGACCATGTACCTGCGCCAGCCCGTGCCGGACCAGGTGCTCGCAGAGGTTGGACGTGCCTCACTGCGTAACACGCGATTGCGTGCCGATAGCGCGATGAACGGGTTATGGCAAGGAGCTGAGCCGGAAGCCTCGTTGCCACCGGCTTACTTCGAAAAGATCTATGAGAAATCAAGCGACCCCTGGAATTTTGAAGGTAGTTCGTACGAGGCTGCAAAGTATGATGAGACGCTCTCCAGTCTGCCCAGCACAAGGTATAACAATGGGCTTGAGATCGGCTGCTCCATTGGCGTGCTTACCGCCAAGCTTGGGCAACGCTGCAAACGGCTGTTAGGTGTTGACGTATCTGAAAATGCGCTTCGCCGGGCCACGCAACGATGTGCAGCCCTGAATAATGTCCGATTCGCGCAGATGCAGATACCGCGAGAGATGCCGGAGGGTTACTTCGATCTGATTGTCGTCTCCGAGGTTGCCTACTACTGGCAGCGGAAAGAACTTGAGTACGCGGCAACAGTATTAGCTGCGCGGCAGAAACCTGGAAGCCATCTGCTGCTTGTACACTACACCGTGCTGGTGCCTGATTACCCCATGACCGGCGATCAGGTGCATGATCTCTGGTGCGGCCGTCCGGAGTGGCGAGTGATCGAAAGGAAGCGCGGCGAGAGCTATCGACTGGACGTGCTGGAGCGTTGCGGAGATTAGTGCTCTGCCGTGTCCTCCGTCCAGCGGTTCCCGTAATTCGCATCTGCATAGCTTCCTGAAAGTTCCTGCCGCAGGTGCGTCAACGTATGACGAAGTTGACGGTTCACGCTGAGGATATCGACGGCCCTGTTGCCGCAAAAGGTCTCCTCAATGAGACGATCGCAGTCTATCTCCATGAGGAATTGCGCACCCGTTCGATGCAAGCTGCAGGCCTTAGCCAGTCGACCGTGCCAGTTCGAAGGAAATTTCTTCAATCGTCGCGGCGAGGGAGCTTCGCACAGCGTACGCAACCGTCGCAGAGTGCTGAACCGGTGCATGAGCCATTCGCAGGAATCGACGAGGTGCTCCTGCCGCAGTTCACTTGCTTCCTGCCACAGGCGGAGTTGGCCGGAAAGTCCTATCTCTGCGCGTCCGTCGAGTCGAGCCGACGTGTATACCAGGACCGCGGGGTCGTGACGCAATCGTGCATCCACGCGCCTCAAAGCGTCCACGAACGCCACATCCTCAAGAGGTCTGACTGGTCGCATTCCTCCGGCCCGAGCGTAGATCTCTGGAGTGCAGGCGAGAGAGGCCCCGAAATGTTCGAGGTGCCTTGGCCACGGGTCGCCGTCCTGAGGATCGAGCCGGTCTTCCAATTCGGCGACCAGTTGCTGGTATCGGCAGTCTCGCAGGTATGCAGTGCGAGCTCCGTTGGGAAGTGATTTCAGATCGCTGTGTTTCAGGCAAACAATCCCCCCCACAGCATCTGCTCCGTCAGTCAAGGCACGAAGATTCTGGGCGATCCAGCCATGCGCGACAACAGTATCAGCATCGGTGGAAAGAATCGCTCTGCATTTCTGCGGGCCGCTTCGCAGACGATGCCAGGCGGTGTCCATCAGCATCTGCCGCGCGGTGCCGACGTGGGCGATTTCATCTGGAAGTGTGCGCTCTATGACATGCAGCCTGCAGTTGGGGTGGTTTGTCTTCCATCTATGGACGACTGAGGAGGACGCGTCCGTGCAGTTGTTAAGTAGTAGCAAGACCTCGAAAAGTTCCTGGGGCAGAGGGGAGCCATCGAGGTCGACCTGCATTGCAAGAGCGTCCAGGGCGGACGGCAGCGCCGACTCTTCGTTTCGAGCGGGTAGAACGACAATGGCGCGGCAGTCGTTTTGTGGAGAATCACCAATCAGCGGCGGCTCAGGCTGGAATGTTTCTGGTTTGTGCAATGGGAGATCCCTGCCCAGGTTTACTCACATCTAGTATCGACGGTCAATGATCCGCAAAGCGTCCAATGCGAAGACTACTCGCGATCTTCTATAGTGAGATAGACGCCTTCAAACGCCATTCTGGCGCTGTATTGTTGTTTGATGCAAATTCTTCGGAAGTTGAGGCGATTTGGACGATGTAAGCTGAAAGTGTGACGAATGAAGATATTCGCCATAAGTCAAACCAACTTAGTACGAGGTTCCGACCGTCTGACTTATCTGGACGCCAAATTCTCTCGCACGTACGGTTCTCCAGTTCGCTCCCAGATCCCAATAAAGGCCTATCTTGCAAAGCTCTCCCAGCATGCCGACTGACACGATCAGCGGCGATCCAGCAGTTCGACAAACTGACCTTCTATGCTTCAGCCACCTTCGCTGGCATTTTGTCACGCAGCGGCCGCAACACCTGATGAGGTGCGCCTCGCGAGATCGCCGCGTGTTCTTTTGGGAAGAGCCGGTGTGGCACTCGCCTGGCGAACTGCCGCTGGATCAAGATGGACAGCTTGGAATGCATCTCGAGATCATCGAAGAGGCACCCTCGATCTGGGTCATTCGGCCACATCTTACATGGGGAATTGACTTCGAGGCGGGTCAGCGCTCCCTGCTTTCGAAGCTGATCGAGCAGTTCTCGATTAGGCGGCTAAATCGATGGTTTTACACGCCGATGGCATTTAGTTTCGCTCAGAACGTTCTCGCGGAGGTGACCGTCTATGACTGTATGGATGAGCTTGCGAATTTCATCGGAGCCGCGTCTGATTTGAAGGAGCGGGAGGGCCGGCTCTTCGAAAACGCTGACATCGTGTTTACCGGCGGTTTAAGCTTGTACGAAAAAAAGAAACAGCAGCACGGCAATGTCCATGCGTTTCCAAGCTCAATTGACAGGGAGCACTTCGCCGCAGCCAAGAGTGGCGCTCTGGCTATTCCCGAAGATCTAGCGGGCATTCCGAAGCCCCGCGCCGGATTCTACGGCGTCATTGACGAACGCTTTGATGTGGATCTTCTGGCCGAGGTTGCATCACTGCGGCCGCAGATCCACTTCGTCATCCTGGGGCCTGTGGTCAAGATTAATCCTGTGACGCTGCCTCAGCGAGAGAACATTCACTACCTCGGCGCCAAGAGCTACGACGAACTGCCCGCGTACTTGGCTGGATGGGATATTGCTCTCCTGCTGTTCGCAAGGAACGAGGCGACCCGCTACATTTCGCCGACCAAAACTCCAGAGTACCTTGCAGCCGGCAAGCCCGTTATTTCAACTCCCATTGAGGACGTTGTAAGGGACTACGGAGAGCCAGGATGGGTTGCTATTGCTGCGACTGCGGAGGACTTCGCAGCAGCCCTCGATAGTGCGCTAATTCCGCGCCCGGAGAGCTGGCACCGCGAGATCGATAAAAAGCTCGCCGGTAGTTCCTGGGATAGTACCTGGGAGGCGATGCAGGTTGAGATAGACCGTGTGCGAAACGATAAGAGGCGGTTTGAGGTAAGCGCTCATGGAGAGGACAGCGCGCTACGCGTCTCTCATTCAGTCGCTCCGCATCTGGCGACGTTACGCATTGAGACCCTGGGCAAGACCATTCCATACGTCATTCCGCGCGTAAGGATTTCACGCTCCCGACGGACGGAACACTTCGACTATCTGGTCGTGGGAGCGGGATTTGCCGGTAGCGTGCTTGCGGAACGCATTGCCAGTCAACTTGGCAAGCGAGTGCTTCTCGTGGATAAGCGAGAGCATATCGGGGGCAACGCATACGACTATTACAACTCTGACGGAATCCTGGTGCATAAGTATGGTCCACACATCTTCCATACCAATAGTGATGAAGTTGTTGCCTACCTTTCGCAATTTACCTCATGGAGACCATATGAGCACCGGGTTCAGGCAAGCGTCGATGGCCAACTGCTTCCGATCCCTATTAATCTGGACACGATCAATCGGTTGTATGGGCTGACACTCGACGCGGAGGAGATGAAGGTATTTTTGGCTGCTCGATGCCTTATCCCGACGGTGATAAAAACATCGGAAGATATTGTCGTCAGCCGCGTTGGGCGAGAGCTTTATGAGAAATTCTTCCGCAACTATACCCGGAAGCAGTGGGGGTTGGATCCGTCGGAACTCGATGCAAGCGTGGCTGGACGCATACCTGTTCGCTTCGACCAGGATGATCGCTACTTTACGGATAGTTTTCAAGCCATGCCGCGTGACGGGTATACACGTATGTTCGAACGCATGCTCGATAAGCCACTGATTCATCTCAAAACCAGCACGGACTACCGAGATGTCGCTGAGCTATATCCGCAGGCCAAAGTGATCTATACGGGACCTATCGACGAATACTTTGATTTCGCGTTTGGCCCTTTGCCTTACCGCTCTCTCGAGTTCCGACATGAGACCGTGGATCGTGAAGTCTATCAAAGCTCGCCTGTCGTCAATTATCCAAACGAGCACCCGTACACGCGAATCACAGAGTTCAAGTACCTGACTGGGCAGCGCCATTCGAAGACCAGCATCGTGTATGAATATCCTCGCGCAGAGGGAGATCCGTACTATCCTATTCCGCGCCCTGAGAATACTGCGCTTTATTCGAAGTACCGCGAGCTCGCCAAGCGCGATGCTTCAGTGCACTTTTGCGGCCGGCTCGCGAACTACCGTTATTTCAATATGGATCAGGTCGTAGCTCAAGCGCTCGCCACCTTCCGGAACATGACGGAGAAGATGTACCTATCCCAGGCCAGCCCCGCCGCGGAAGCTGCGTCGGTCACGAAGGACAGAGGGGCGCGCGTTGCGATATTCGCCGAATAGCTTCTATTCCAATATTTGAACGCTTTTTGTGTCGAATAAGCAACTTTCGCCCTTAGATAGAAACCGATTGCAGAAGGTGAGCCATGGAGCCCTGTCGTAGGTACCAGATCCCGACCGACTTTCCGGCGCATACTTCCTCTACTCTCAACGGGATTTCACGCCTGCGTATACGCGTGATATACAGTCCTGAAAGACCCATGTCCTAAAAATCGGGACATGGGCATCCGGGATCGATTTGCGGGGCGTTTGGTTGCGGTTTACAGGGCGATCTCGCCTCTTTGACGGTTGCGGATACGGATGGCGTCCTCAGCCTTGTAGAGAAAGATTTTTCCGTCGCCGATCTCTCCCGTGGCGGCGTTGGTGATGATGGCTTCGAGTATCGCTTCGACCCGCGCATCCGCGACGACGATCTCGATGCGGAGCTTGGGGATGAGACTGACCTCGTACTCGCGGCCGCGGTAGGTTTCGCTATGGCCTTTCTGCCGACCGTGCCCGCGGACTTCGGACACGGTCATCCCCTCGATGCCAAGCTCGGCAAGGGCTTCCTTGATCTGGTCAAACCGGCTGGGTCTTACAATTGCCTCTACTTTGGTCATGTTCTCCTCGCATCGATTCATCGGGTTGGATGGTGAGTGGTATCAGGCTGTGCGCGGGGGAGTAGCAGGGCGATGGCCAATAGGCTGACCATCGCTCTGAGCCGTTAGCGGTCTTTGAAGGTCGGCGCGCCAGAGGGCGAACCAAGCGCGGTGATGACATATTCGGGATACGCCGAGATGCCATGCTCGTGCAGATCGAGGCCATAGAGTTCTCCCTCTTTCGAGACGCGAAGCGTTCCGGTGAGGTTGACCAGCCACATCACCAGCATTGCAATCGCGAAGGTGGAGAGGGTGATAATGGCGCTTCCGATGAACTGCGCTTTGAGCAGTGTGGCTCCGCCGCCGTAGAAGAGTCCCTTGAGGGGAGCGCTGTTGTCAGGTGCGATCGGTCCAGTGGCGCCGTATTTGCCTACGGCGAACAGGCCGAGAGACAGGGTTCCCCAGATGCCGCAGATACCGTGGACCGGGACCGCCCCGATGGGGTCGTCGATGCGAAGATATTCGAGCAGTTCCACGCCGTAGACGACAATGACGCCGGCGACCGCTCCGAGGAGGATCGCGCCGGTGGGGCTGACCCAGTAGCAGGGGCAGGTGATGGCGACGAGGCCGGCAAGAAATCCATTGACAGTGAAGCTCATGTCCCACTTCTTGCTCATGAAATAGGCAGTGAACATGGCGGTAAGGCCGGCGGCGCAGGCGGCGAGGGTGGTGTTTGCCGAGATGCGGCCGATGCCTTCGAAGTCCATTGCGGAGAGCGTGGAACCTGGATTGAAGCCGTACCAGCCGAACCAGAGAAGCAGGCCGCCGGATGCGGCGATGGTGAGGTCGTGGGGAAGCATCGGGCCGCCGCCGTCGCGCTTGAACTTGCGTCCGAGGCGAGGACCGAGAACGATGGAGCCGGCTAGTGCGATCATGCCGCCAATGGTGTGGACGACGGTCGACCCGGCGAAGTCGTGGAAGCTCTGGCCGAGGGTGGGCAAGAAGAAGCCTGCGGATCCCATGGTTGCGAGAAAGCCGTCCGGACCCCATGCCCAGTGGCCGATGATGGGATAGATGAAACCAGAGACCGCGAGGCTGTAGAGAAGATCGCCGACAAAGCCGGTGCGGCCGATCATGGCGCCGGAGGTGATGGTGGAGCAGGTATCAGCGAAGGCGAATTGGAAGATCCAGAAGGCCAGGAAGGCGACGCCGGAGGTCTCATAGGTTGCGGGAATGTCTCTGAGAAAGAACCAGTGGTAGCCGATGAATCCGTTGCCGTGGCTGAACATGAAGGCAAAGCCGATGGCATAGAAGAGCAGGCCGCAGAGGCAGGTGTCGACGATGCACTCCATGAGCACGTTGACGGTCTCACGAGAACGGCAGAAGCCGGCTTCGAGCATGGTGAAGCCAACCTGCATGCCGAAGACGAGGAATGCGGCGATCAGGGTCCATGCGGTGTTGACTGGATTTACGATGTCGGCAGCTTTGACCGGGGTGTCGGCCGCAAAGACGGTGGTGAAGCATAGCTCGGTGACGAAGCCGGCGATGACCATCACCGCTGCGACGCCAAGAAGTTTTCCGGCAAGCAACACCATGCCGTAGCGGCGCCACTGCGGTTCCTGCAGGCGGCTGCCGAGTCGACTGATCTTCCGCGAAAGGGTTAGCTTTGCTCTTTGGTTCACTGTTGGCGGCATTCAGAGAACTCCTTGGTTCGAAAATGGTGTGGCTGTTGAAAGCAGGGAACCGGGCAGACACGAATCGACTGAACCTCTCAGGATGTACTTGCAATCCGGTGAGTGGCTGACGACGCCTGGTTCCTTGCGGTAGCTGTAACGTACACAGGCGGTTTCGCGACTTCAAGAGTTCATTCGCGAAAGAGATTATTTCTATGGGCGGTATTAGTTTTTTGATTACACCGCGTGAATCCGCGTCCTGTAGCAACCTGCAGGTTGGGTGATACTTGCTCTATACCGGTCTTCGTATTCGCAGACAGTAAGGCTGCATTAGAGTTTGTAATGCGCGCTATCAAATGTATGTATGCCGGGGGAATCATGTTTCACGGCACAAAGCCAGCGTGCTATACCCAGACTCATAGCTCAAACGCTTGCAGAGGCTCCTACTGAATTGCACCGGGTGCGACGACCGAGGCAGTCCCTGCCTTCGTCTGCGCGACGTTCCATGCGCCTTTCACCACCAACTACTCGATTATGAAAGGACCTTCGAAACGATGCCACACTCAAACGAGGCTACCGTACTGATGAGAATCGCAGTTGCAGTTCTGGCCGGTGGCTCAGTTCTGATGCTCACCGCTCCGCGCCTGCAGGCCCAGGATGCGGCTGCTCCGGGTTCGCCGCCCGCGTCGGCGCCCTCCACAGCACCGGCAGCCCAGCCTGCGGCTCCTGCGACAACGCCGGCTCCCTCCCTATGGAGCGTTGGCGGAATCGATTTCAGCGGACTGGTTGACGGTTATTATGATTTCAATGCCAACCATCCGCCCGATAGCTCCGGCGGCAATCAGCTTCGTAACTTCGACTACGACTCCAACACCTTCAGCCTGAGCATGGCGAAGTTGACGATGTCACATGACCCTGATCCGGTTGGGTTCCGCGTCGATCTGGGCTTCGGGAAGGCCTTTACGCAGATCCTGAGCAGCGAGCCCAACTTTCAGCACCTGGAGCAGGCTTACGTCAGTTGGAAACCGGCCAAGGCGAAGGGCTTTGAAGCAGACTTTGGAGAGTTTGTCACCTCGGCAGGAGCAGAAGTGATCGAGGCGAAAGATGACTGGAACTATTCGCGCTCGCTGCTCTTTTCTCTTGCCATTCCGTACTACCATGTTGGCCTGCGGACTTCGATGCCATTGACGAAGTCGTTCACCGGCGGCGTTCAGGTGGTGAATGGATGGAACAACTTCAGCGACAACAACAGCGGCAAGACCATTGGGCTGACCAGCGCTTACACTAAGCCGAAGTACACGCTGTATACGAACTACTATGTCGGCCCGGAGAACAACCATACTGACAAGGGTTACAGGAACCTGTTCGATGTGAACCTGCTGCTTACGCCGACGGCGAAGATCAATGCTTATATCAACTACGACTATGCGCAGAACCGGAATGCCGCTCCAGTTGGACCCGACAGCAGCAGTAGTTCCTACATAACGACGGACCTTTCTCACTGGCAGGGGGTCGCTCTTGCCTTGCACTACCAGGCCACCGGCAAGGTCGCGTTCACGCCACGCTACGAGTACTACAAAGATGAGTCGGGTTTCACGACAGGAACCCAGCAGAACGTGAACGAGTTCACAATAACAGGCGAATATAAGATTCCAGAAGGTCTGCTGGCGCGTCTTGAATACCGTCGCGACGGCTCTGACGAGCCCTTCTTTGTGAAAGGGTCAAGGCTTGTGAAGGGCCAGTCGACGGTGGAGGTTGCGGTCATTGCGTTCTTCGGGCCAAAGCGATAGAACTCGAGTTTTTCTAATAAGCATCGAGAGACTGCCTGGAAATCTGGAGAGGTGGATAGCTAAATAGAGAATCGGCGGGGCTCTGGATATTCCTGGAGTCCCGCTTTTCTTGATTCTGAAGCTCTGAGGCGATGTCGTGGATAGCCCTCGGCTGCGGCCTGAAAGTATGCCAAATTAACGGCGATGTAGATGAGTGTTGTCAAAAATATCTAATCTTCCCTATGGAATCTTTACACCCTCTCTGATTATCTTTGGGTCTAGACAAGGCATCTAAGCAGTTAGGCCAGGGTGTAAGAGAATGTCGAAGAAGATGCAGCAGCCAGAGATTGTTCTCGATCCTGTTGAATCGGCGAAGGCGGCAGGATTGCGCTATGTTCCCGATACCACTCCGGGGATCACACGGAAGCGGTGGCGAAGCAAATTTCGCTACCTCCATCCAGACGGCACTCTGGTCGACGATGAAGAGACCTTAGCCCGCATCAAGTCGCTGGTTGTGCCCCCTGCCTGGAACAATGTATGGATCTGTGCAAGTCCCAAAGGGCACCTGCAGGCGACGGGGCGTGATGCGCGGGGAAGAAAACAGAGCCGATATCATCCGCACTGGCGAGAGGTGCGCGATGAGACCAAATACGAGCGCATGATGATCTTTGGAACTACCTTGCCGACGATACGCGCACGGGTGGAGCAGGACTTAGGGAAGCCCGGACTACCGCGTGAAAAAATTCTTGCGACGATTGTGCGACTGATGGAGGCGACGCTGATTCGAGTCGGCAATGTGGAGTATGCGCGCCAGAATCAATCCTATGGGCTGACAACGATGCGAGGTAAGCATGTCCATGTGGAGGGAGCGACGGTCACGTTCAAATTCCAAGGGAAAAGCGGCGTGAAGCATACGGTCGATATCGACGATCGCAGGCTGGCGCGGATCGTACAACGCTGTCAGGACATTCCCGGATATGAGTTGTTTCAGTATGTCGATGGCGATGGGACGCACCACACGGTGGATTCATCGGATGTCAATGAATATCTGCGGGAAGTATCCGGTCAATACTTCACCGCGAAAGATTTTCGTACCTGGGCGGGCACGGTCCTGGCATGCATGATGCTGCAGGAATGCGAGGCATTCGAGTCGGAGACACAGGCCAAGAAGAATGTGGTGGAAGTTATCAAGGTGGTGGCCTCGCGTCTGGGTAACACGCCTTCGGTCTGCCGCAAATGCTATGTGCATCCCATGGTGCTCGACTGCTACTTCAGCGGGGCGATGATGAAGCGCGCAGACCAGCGTATCGAAGAAGAGTCGGCCGAGGTATTGGAAGAACTCCGGCACGAAGAGCTTGCCTTGATGAAGCTGATGCGGCGTCAGCTTGGGCTTGCTGCTGCGTAGGTCGTTTAGGTCCCCCCGAAAGAGCGTGCTGTCGACTGTTGGTCGAAGCAGCTCCTATGGGACCTGACATTTATACCGTCCGCGGACGTTAAGCTTTCAAAAAGTCGAGCAGATCGCCGTTCAATCTATCCGGTGCAGTGGCGATAAGGCCGTGCGGTTCGCCGTCATACTCCAGCAGTTCCGCACCGGGAATGAGCGCAGCCGCTCGCCGCCCTGCTACCTCGATCGGCACGGTAGCATCGCTTGTGCCGTGGATCACAAGCGTCGGCACCGTGAACCCCTTGAGGTCATTGCGAAAGTCAGTCTCACTCCAGGCGCGGACGAGGTCGATGGTCGCCTTTGGCGATGCGGTCATTGCCATAGACTGGGTGAATTCGAGGAATGGCTCCGAGACGGTGTGATTGATCATGGTGCGCCCGTAGAACTTCGGTCCGAACTGCTGTAAGAATGCAGGCCGATCCTTCATGAGATTCTCTACCATGTCGTCAAATACTTTCTTGTCGATACCTTCGGGGTTGTCTTCAGCCTTCATGAGATATGGGGTCACGGCGGATACCAGCACCGCTTTGGCAATTCTCGCCGGCCCGTAGGTCGCCAAATATCTCGCGACCTCGCCCCCGCCCATGGAAAATCCAACCAGCGTGGCGCCGTTCAGATCGAGAGCTTCCATCAGATCGTTGAGATCGGAGGCGAGCGTGTCATAGTCGTACCCGCTGTACGGCCACCCACTTCGCCCAAAGCCGCGCCGATCGTAGGCGATGATCCGGTGGCCGCTCTCGGCGAGTACACGCGCCTGATACTCCCAGCTTGCCGAAGTTAGCGGCCAGCCGTGAATTAAAACGACCGGCTTTCCCGCGCCCCAGTCGTAGTAATAGATCTCCGTTCCGTCCTTCGCGTCGATATATGGCATGCACCTCTCCTTTGTGTCTGAGCCAACTCGTCCCTAAGCCGGTCTGATGCGACCTGCAAAGAGGACGATGTCCAGTTACAAATAACCTCCCGAACGTGAGCGGCATCCATTCAAGAGATCGATATGCATACGGTAGACCAGGGTTCACCGGAACAGCAGTCACCTCGCGTGGGAGCGGTTCCCGCGATCGACGACACTGAGTTTTGTGTATGGGCACCGCAGGCGAAGCAGCTTGAGGTCGTGCTGAATGTGGGCGGAACGTATCCGATGCAGCGCAATGAGAGTGGGTACTTCAAAGCCACCCTGCCGGCGAGAGCGGGAGTTCGGTACAAGTTTCTGGTCGATGGAAGAGGACCGTTCCCCGATCCTGCCTCCCGGTACCAGCCGGAAGGGCCACACGGCTGGAGCGAAGTCGTGGACGCCAATGCCTTTCGGTGGAGCGACGAGGAGAACGCGCGCGTAGGGCTAGAGCTTCCCGGACAGGTACTCTATGAACTACACATCGGCACCTTGACCCAGGAAGGCACGTATCGAGCCGCAGAGCGGGAGTTCGTTCGTCTGCATGAACTGGGGATCACGATTTTAGAGATCATGCCGGTCAATGAGTTTGGCGGAGAGTTCGGATGGGGATATGACGGAGTCGATTTTTTTGCGCCATATCATGTCTATGGAACGCCGGACGATCTGCGGCACATGGTGGATGCGGCGCACCGGGCCGGACTCGGCGTTGTGCTTGATGTGGTTTACAACCACTTTGGGCCAGACGGCAATTACCTCTCGGAGTTTTCTCCGTTCTACGCCTCGAAGGAGGCAACGGAGTGGGGCGATGCTCCAAACTTCGACGGAGAAAACAGTAAACCGGTCCGCGATTTTTTCGTTCAGAACGCGGAGCACTGGATTAGGGACTTCCACTTCGATGGACTTCGCTTTGATGCCACGCAGAGCTTCAAGGATTGCGGTACACATGGTGAGCAGATTCTAGCCACTCTCGCTCGCAGTGCGCGTGGAGCGGCCGGCGATCGGCGAATCCTTCTCTTCAGCGAAAACGAACGTCAGGACAACCGGCAACTTGTCCCGCTGGCGAGCGGCGGCTGCGGGCTCGATGGGATGTGGAATGACGATTTTCATCACTCCGCCGTGGTGCGCCTGACGGGCAAACGCGACGGCTACTACGTAGATCATCCGGGCAACGCACAGGAGTTTGTCTCGACTGCGAAGTGGGGCTTTCTCTTTCAGGGACAGTATTGTTCTTGGCACAATGCTCCTCGCGGAACGCCATTTCTTTGCTCCGAGCCGTGGCGTGCTGTTACGTTCCTTGAAAATCACGATCAGGTTGCGAATACCTTGCTCGGGACACGGCCTCGTGCGCATTCCAGCGCTCAGCGATATCGAGCGATGGCAGCCTACTGGCTCCTGTGTCCGGGAACGCCGATGTTTTTCATGGGGCAGGAGTATGGCTCCGCACGGCCTTTCTTCTACTTCTTCGATCGGCCTGGCGAGGCAGGGGAGGTCTTGCTCCGCGGCCGTATCAAATCTTTATCGGAGTTTGAATCTATTCGAAAGACTGCGAATCTCGAATCCGTGATCGCGCATCCTGCCGAACGCAAGACCTTCGAATCCTCCAAGCTCGTTCCGGGAGATCGCGACCGTCCGGAAGGACTGGAACTTCAACGTTTCTTTCGCGATCTGCTGCGGCTCCGTCGTGAAGATCCCGTGATTGCACAACAACGGCTGGGATCTGTGGATGGTGCGGTGCTCTCGGACGATTGCTTTGTGCTGCGCTACTTCAGCGACGATAGGGTGGAAGGGCAGAGCGACCGGCTGCTGGTGGTCAACTTTGGGCCGCTGCTTGAATTGACTCACCTTCCCGAGCCTCTGCTGGCTCCGCCTGCCGGCAAGCGGTGGAAGATGAAGTGGAATAGTGAACAGCTTGAGTATGGTGGAAGCTCGGCGATGTCACCTGCGACTGAGACGGGCTGGCACATTGCGGAAGAGGCGGCTGTTCTGCTGGCCTGCTCGTGAGGCAGTTCGATATCCTTACACCTGCGAACGTCAGGGTTCCTCGCCGCATCAGAAAGGCATATGAAACCCATCTTTCGGCCGAAGCCGCTTATCAGAAGAGTTCCACTCGATGTCTCCAATATGGAGGAGCAGACGAGGAGTCTTCGCGGGCTTTATACGGAATGGATTATCACGAATGGTCTAGGCGGATATGCCTCCGGAACCGTGGGAGGACTGAATACGAGGCGCTACCACGGGTGGCTGATCGCCGCTCTTCCCGCTCCGCACGGACGCACCATGATGGCAAACAGTCTTCGTGAGCGGTTCTACATCGGAGGCAAGCGGTTCGATCTTGGTTGTGAGGATCTGGTTTCCAAACAGCAGGTGGACGCAGAGCCGCTGACGAGCGATCCCGTACTCCCGACGGTTGATCCGATCAGCCCTTCTCTGCAGGAGTTCCGGCTGGAGATGGGTCTTCCGGTGTGGGTGTTTCAAATGGACGGCGCACTCCTGGAAAAGCGCGTCTGCATGGTACACGCTCAAAATACGACATACATTACTTACACACTGCTTGAGGGCGAGGGCGGCCTTGAGGTGCGGCCTGCACTGGACGTTCGGCCGCACGATAGCGGGGTGCAGGGGACGCCGCAGGAGCAGTATCGTTTTGCGGTCGTGGAGCAGGGCTTTGAACTTTTTGTGAATAAAGATCTGCCTCTGGTGAAGTTCGCGTGGAAAGGCGACCAAAGCGGCTTCCATATGGAAACCGAGCAGATTACGAATCTGCGTTATCGCCTGGAACAAAGCCGAGGATACGATTGGCAGGGCGGCCTCTGGTCTCCGGGTGTGTTCACCGCGGAGCTTCGCGCGGGCAAGCAGGTTGCGCTGACGCTCTCCTCTGAATCCTGGGAGCGGGTCCAGGCAGTGGCTCCCGCACAGGCATTCGCGCTGGAGATGGAACGAAGACGCCGCCTTCTTCGTGCGGCGCCAGAAGCAGCGCGTGAGGGTTTTGCCGCGGGACTTGTGCTCGCCGCCGATCAGTTCCTGATTACGCCAATCGGACGTACCGCCGACCAGGTACGCGCCCATGCTATCGGCGATGAGGTGCGAAGCGTGATCGCGGGGTATCACTGGTTTACCGATTGGGGCCGCGACACCATGATTTCGCTAGAGGGACTTACGCTTTCGACGGGCCGCTGGCGAGAGGCCGAGTACATCCTTCGCAGCTTCGCAAGCTATATTCGCGATGGCCTGATTCCGAATTTGTTTCCTGAGGGCAGCACCTCCGGTCTCTACCACACGGCGGACGCAACTCTGTGGTTCTTCAACGCGGTGGATCGTTATTTCGCCTATACGGCTGACAGCGAGACATTGGAGTTTCTTCTTCCCAAACTGATCGACATCCTTCGTTGGCATCTGCGCGGCACCGACTTCGGAATCGGCGTCGATCCTGCGGACGGGCTGCTTCGGCAGGGAGCTGTGGGTTATCAGCTTACGTGGATGGATGCGAAGGTCGGTGACTGGGTGGTGACTCCCCGGCGCGGCAAAGCGGTGGAGATTAACGCGCTCTGGTACAACGCTCTCAGGCTTACTGCGGAATGGCTGGAGATCATCGGCGACAAAAATGGCGATCGTGCTGGCTTGGTCGAGCAGGCGGACCTCGCGTATGCAAACTTCCAGAGGCGCTTCTGGAATGCCAGTCTCAATTGTCTGTATGACGTGGTGGATTCGCCGGAAGAGAAGGATGGACAACTCGTGAATCCGCGGGATGATTTCTCGATACGTCCAAACCAGGTGATTGCTTTCAGCCTGAAGTATCCGGTGCTTGCAGAGGAAAAATGGAAGCCGGTCTTGGAGGTCGTTAGAGAGGATTTACTGACTCCTGTAGGGCTGCGATCTCTGTCGCCCCACGACAAGAACTATAAAGCGAAATACGATGGAGACTTGTGGACACGGGATGCCGCGTATCACCAGGGAACGGTGTGGGCGTGGCTTATCGGCCCATTCTGCAATGCATGGCTCCGCGCTTATCCTGAAGATACCGTCTCGATCCGAACATTCCTCAGCGGATTCGAGCAGCACCTGTATGAAGATGGCGTGGGCACAATCAGTGAGATATTCGACGCAGAACCTCCTTTTACGCCGCGAGGCTGCATGTCTCAGGCGTGGAGTGTAGCGGAGGTTCTGCGCTGCAAACTCTTGCTCGAGTAGCAGCGTGTCAGGCACATACTTGAAAGAGACGACTGCGGTAATGGAAAGGAAGTATGAGTTCAGAGTGGAAGGCAAGCACGATTACGGGGAGCAGACGCACTTTTCTCAAAGCGACCGGCCTGGCGGCGATTGGCTCAACTCTTCACGGCCCGGCGGCTGCTGTTGCGGCAACCATGGCCGATGGCAATAGGGAGGACCTGCCGGCAGCCGCGTCTGGTTCGCAGGCTCCTATCGAGATGGTGAACCTGTTTCAGGGCACGAATTCGACATCGGTCTTCTCCCGTGGCAATACGCTGCCTATTGCGGCGCTGCCCTTCGGCATGGGCCATTGGACGATTCAGTCGCGCGCCGACTCGCCGTGGATGTTCCAGCCTTTTGACCGGAGGGTCCAGGGGTTTCGTTGCACCCACCAGTTGAGCCCATGGCTCTCCGATTATGGATATGCCAGCTTTCTTCCGTTCAGCGGCGATATCGATCCGGAGCCAACCTCGCGGGCATCGTCCTATCGTCCAGAGGACGCGCGGCTTTCGCCTCATTCGCTCCAGCTCGAACTGCTTCGCTATCAAATCCAGGTGGAGCTTGTGCCAACAGAGCGCTGCGCTGTGATTCACGCTCAATTTGTAGAGCATGCGGCGCCGGGGTTTCTGTTCGACATTCCCGGAGAGAGCGGTGTGGTCAAGCCGGACCCTGGCAACCAAACTATCTCGTTTGAGTCCACGGCGAATTCGGGTGGTGTTCCGGAGAACTTTGCTGCGTACTACGTGATGCGTTTTGCTGAAAAATGGGAGACATTTGAAATTAAGCAACTGCATGGGCATCGCGTCGGCGTGATGCGATTCGCCGCGTCCGATCGGGTGGTAGAAGCGCGGATCGGCACCTCGTTTATCTCCTTCGAACAGGCCAATCACAATCTGGACAAGGAGGTGGGAGAGAGGTCGATCGCGGAACTGCGCAGTGAGGGGGCCAAGACTTGGAATGAACATCTTTCACGCATTGAGATCGAAGGCGGCACCGAGGACCAGAGGCACACCTTCTACTCCTGCATGTATCGGGCGCTGCTCTTTCCAAGGATGTGGTATGAGCCGGACGCGAAGGGAGAGCCGCATCACTTCAGTCCGTACACGGGCAAGATCGTGCCGGGGGTGATGTACGCGGATCACGGCTACTGGGACGTCTATCGTGCCTGGTATCCCTTTATGTCTATCCTATTTCCAGAGCGGTTGGGGGAGATCCTTCAGGCGTGGGTCAACGTGTACAAAGAAGGCGGATGGCTACCGCAATTTCCCTGTCCGGGCTATCGCTCCTGCATGACGGGAAGCTTGATCGATGCCGTCTTTGGAGACGCCGCAGCGAAAGGTATCACTGGCTTCGATATGGCTACGGCGTACGAAGGCTTGAAGAAGCATGCGACCATGCCGGGCAATCCCGATAAAGGGTATGGCCGTGTCGGCATCGAATACTACCTGAAGCTGAACTACGTTCCAGCAGATCGCATCGCGCAGTCGGCGGCAGAGACGGCGGATGCAGCGTATGGAGATTTCTGCATCGCGCAGGTTGCAAAGGCACTGGGCAAACAGGAGGATTACGCGGCGTTCCTGAAGCGCTCGGAGAACTGGCGCAATCTGTTCGACGGCAAGACCGGATTCCTGCGTGGGAAAAATGAGGATGGTTCCTGGGTTGAGCCGTTCGATCCCTTTACCTGGGGAAGCCCCTACGTGGAAGGCGCCGCGTGGCAGCATCGCTGGGATGTTCCGCAAAACCTTCCGGGGCTGTTCGAGGCTTTGGGTGGACGGGAGAAGGCTGTGGCTGCACTGGACGAGATGCTTGCGCTGCCGCCAATCTTCCATGTCGGCGTATACGGGGAAGAGATCCACGAGATGTCCGAGATGGCTGCCGTGAAGTTCGGACAGTACGCGCACAGCAACCAGCCGGTTCATCATGTGCTTTATATCTTTGCAGCAGCCGGGCGTCCGGATCGCACGCAATACTGGGCGCGCAAGGTAATGCAGGAGCTTTACACCAGGGATACCTTCCCGGGCGATGAAGATACCGGTTCCATGTCGGCCTGGTATTTGTTGAGTTCGCTTGGGCTTTTTCCGTTGTGTCCAGGAATACCGGAGTATACCCTCGGCAGCCCGCTATTCGATCGGGCGACACTGCACCTGCCAGGCGGCAAGACCTTTGTGGTTCAATCTGCGGGCAATAGCGCGGCTACACCGTTTGTGAAGAGCATCAGGCTGAATGGAGAAGTCTTCACCCAGACGAGCGTCGAGCACAGTGCGATTGTAAGGGGCGGGTCGCTTTCCTTCGCCATGTCGGCGGAGGCTAAAGGGAAGTAACCAGGAGTTCGTGCCTGGCTTTTCATGCGCATCTTGCAGTGCCTGGATTGCGAAACGTCGAGAAGTAAGCACGTCCATCTGATGAAAGAAAGCGGCGTAACTCTCCGTCAGAATTCAAGGCCGGCACGAACTGAAAGACTCAGGCAATAAAGTTGCACAAATCAGGAATCAATTGCATCACATGCAGAGCGGCAGGGAGGAAGCACTCGAGGTATGCCACGAATCGCCTCTTGACGCAGTCCAGATCGATGAAGTCAAACCGCCGAAGTCTCAGGGAGATCCCGTGTCATCATTCGCCGCATTGCCCGAACTCAACCCCAGCGTCTTGCTCGATGCCGTAGCCCAGGAAACCCGTGCCGGCCTGACGGCCAAGCCGAAGACGCTCTCGCCGTGGCTGTTTTACGACGAAGCCGGTTCGCACCTCTTCGAGCAGATTACCGAGTTACCTGAGTACTATCTCACCCGCATCGAACGCGGTATCTTCAGCGCGCATGCGGAGGAGATTCTGCGCGCTGCGGGTACAGCCGATGGCCCCGTGCCCGCGGGTAAGCTGACTGTGATCGAACTCGGCGCGGGCACTGCGACCAAGACGGGACTGCTCTTGAGCGCCGCGGTTCGCCAGCAGGGAAGCGTCGTCTATCAGCCGGTCGATGTCTCCGAGACTGCTCTGGAAGAGGCTAGCGACAATATTCTCAACAACATTCCAGGCGTTACGGTTCGCTGTCAAGTTGCTGATTACACGCGCGAAGCGCTGCCGCTCAACCGTCTCCCCGATATGCGAACGCTGGCTTTATACATCGGATCGAGCATCGGCAACTTCACTCCTGGGGATGGGCGCGACGTGCTGCGCAACCTTCGGGCGCAACTGCTTCCGGGGGACAGGCTTCTGCTTGGGACCGATCTTGGGCCCGGTGCGCACAAGACGGAAGCCACGCTGCTGGCTGCTTATAGTGATGCTGCGGGAGTTACGGCGGCCTTCAATTTGAACGTGCTTCGGCGCCTGAACCGCGATCTGGGCGCCGATTTTCAACTGTCGCAATTTCGCCATAAAGCTCGCTGGAACCCGGGTGAATCGCGCATCGAGATGCACCTTGAATCGCTCCTGCGGCAGCGTGTCCGCATCCCCGCAAACGCGGATGGAGAAGCACTTAGCATCGACTTTGATCGGGGCGAGACGATTCATACGGAGAACAGTTACAAGTTCACTCCGGCCGCGGTCGACTGCCTGCTTTCCTCGTCTGGCTTCAAGCAGACGCGCTCGTGGCAGGATGCCCGAAACCTCTTCGCCGTGACCTTGGCGACTGCTATTTAGCAGGAAAAAAAATGCGGGCGGAGTTTGTGGTGTTTTGTTGGGTAATCCGCGAAAAACGGCTGCGCAACCGTGGTCATTTGCTGGTCAAATTGTGCTCATTCGTATGGCTGAGAGTGCTTTCTAGGGACCGCTTTTCGGCCGCCGGAGATTACGCCAGCTTTTGAGGTTTTATTTTCGCCGATAGCCGCCGGACTTGCCGCCGCTCTTGGCGAGCAGCACCACCTCGCGAATGCGGATGCCTTTGTCAAGGGCCTTGGTCATGTCGTACACCGTGAGCGCGGCTACCGAGGCCGCCACCATCGCCTCCATTTCGACGCCGGTGCCCGCGACCGTGGCTGCGGTGGCTTCGATGGCCACGCCGCCCGCCACGATTGTCGCTTTGACGTCGACAAAGCTGAGGGCGAGAGGGTGGCACATGGGGATCAGGTCGGAGGTCTTCTTTGCGGCTTGCATTCCGGCGAACCGGGCCACCTCGAGCGGATTGCCCTTGGGGTTCCGGGGGAGCGCGGCGAGGACGGTGTCCGATAGCTCGACGAAGGCTGCGGCTACTGCTTCGCGCCGGGTCGCCGATTTTGCGCTCACGTCTACCATGCGGGCCTCGCCGGCTTGGTCGTAGTGGGAGAGGCGCGTCGGGGTGGGGTCAGGGAGTCCGTCCGCGAGGTCGTCGGCGATTTGCTCCCTGGAATAGAACGATTGTTCGTCGTCCCGCGTGAAAGCTGTTTCTCTTTCGATCATCTCTTCCTCATGCATTCCACAAGCGTACCGCAAGGGCAGGATAGGGGGACCTGGAGTTCAGCGCAAGAGGATGGTGATGACCTCTCCGGTTGCGAAGCGCTCTTTTTTGGGGGGAAGGATGGCGTAGCAGTTGGCGCGGGCGTTGGCGGCGAGATCGCCGGAGCCTTGCCAGCCTACGATCTTTACCTCGGGACGGATACGGCCGGCGGTCAGGCGGGCGGGGAGGACGCGCATCAGGCCGGGTTTGGCGGGTACCTCCCCGGCGAGGGTGGCCTGGGCGAATCGCGGGGGGAAGACACCCGCTCCGGTCATGGCGCGCAGCAGCGGCTCGACAAAGCAGTGGAACGTTACCTGAGTGGAGATGGGATTTCCGGGCAGGCCGAAGAAGAACTGGGCAGGGAACTCGGCTGTCGCCAGCAGGCGGCCAAAGACGACGGGTTTGCCGGGTTGCATGGTTACGCCGGTAAAGAAGAACTCCGCGCCCATGGACAGCAACACCTCTTCGACCAGATCGTATTTACCCATCGAGACGCCGCCTGAGAGCAGCAGCAGCTCGGAGGTCCGGCCGGCGCGAATCTTTTCTTCGAGCGCCTCGCGCCGGTCGGGGGCGATTCCCAGCCGTACGGCGTTGCCGCCAGCTTGTGCGACCAGGGCCGCGAGCCCGTAGCTGTTGGAATTGCGAATCTGGCGCGGCTCCGGGACGGCATCGAGCTCTACCAGTTCATCGCCGGTTGCGATGATGGCGACCTCCGGCCTGCGAAAGACGGTGAGGCCGGCGCACCCGCAGGCTGCCGCGAGGGCGATCTCTGCCGCTTCGAGGACGGTCCCCGCGGCAAGCACCGTCTGGCCTGCGCGCGCTTCGCTCGCCTGGGGCACGACGTTATCTCCGCTGTTGATCTTGCGTTCCGCGAGAGGCTGGACGGTATCGCCCTGGCGCTGCGCGTGCTCCACCATCAGGACCGCGTCCGCGCCGTTCGGCATGGGTGCTCCGGTCATGATCTCTATTGCCTCGCCATGCTGGATGGGAGCGCCATTCCACTGCTCGCCGGCACGCAGCAGCCCGAGTACCTGCAGGGGGCTACTCGGGAGGTCGGCTGCCCGGAGTGCGAAGCCGTCGCGTGTCGAGCGGTCGAAGGGCGGCTGGTCGCGGTCGGCGGCAACGGGATAGGCGAGGGTGCGGGAGCGGCAGTCGAGTAGCGGGGCAGCTTCGGTCGCGGGTGTGGGCAGATCCGCTGCATGACGAAGGACGATCTCCAGGGCCTTGTCGAACTCGACGATGTTGTTTGGCATTTTAGCTGCGCCCCTTCCGGCCGCTGGTGTGGAGTTCTGTGCTCAAGGGAAGATCCCTGATTAGTTTATTGACAAGGAGGAGCATTCCCTAACGCCTGCTTGAAAACTAAAGGCGTAACACGGAATTTCGGATTTAAGGACAGACAGAATCCAGAGCGACTACGAAATGGGCCATAACCCAAACGTCAAAAACCGTACGGTAAGACTTCGTTGCGCAAACCTTGTTGTCCGAGAAAGAGCAATGGCGACAGTCTTTTGCAAACACAAAACGTTTGGATTCGAGCAGCTCCGGAAGTTATTGTGTAAACGTTCTCGTTTGCGCAATGCTAGGCTGGCCGCCTTTCGGCTCGCCCCGACCGCTTCCACCTGATAGCTTCCGGCAAGCCGACTTCTCGTTCCTAGTGGCATGCCACAGAGACAGTTCCCTGGCGACGGCTGGGGTGACAATCTCTAATGTTGGAAGTAGTTTTATTCGCTTTGGCAGGCCGCGGCGCGGCTTAGGAGGAGGGCGCGTTCGCGGGTGTTTTGGGTTAGGGCGGCGGCTAGTTCGAAGTGGTGGCGGGCTTCGGTGGCGCGGTTTAGTTTGAGGAGGAGGTCGGCGCGGACGCTGGGCAGGAGATGGTAGCGGTCGAGGGATAGGTCAGTGGCGAGGGCTTCTACGAGGTCAAGGGCGGCCTGAGGGCCGTGGACCATGGAGACGGCTACGGCTCGGTTGAGCTCGATGACCGGTGATGGGGCTAGGTGGACTAGTTCAGTATATAGAGATACGATGCGGGGCCAGTCGGTCTCTTCGGGGGTGCGGGCTCGGGCGTGGCATGCAGCTATCTCTGCTTGCAGGAGATAGGGACCTCGGAGTTTGCCAGTTGTTTGGGCGCGGGCCATGGCGGCGAGACCTCGCTGGATGAGAAGCAGGTCCCAGTGAGCTCGGTTTTGTTCGAGTAACAGGATGGGTTCCCCGGTGGGGCTGATGCGGGCTCGCGTGCGAGAGGCCTGGATCTCCATGAGGGCTACGAGTCCGTGGACCTCGGGTTCGTTGGGGGTGAGTTCGGCGAGGATGCGGCCGAGGCGGAGCGCGTCTTCGCAGAGGGTGGGACGGATGAGATCGTCGCCAGCGGTGGCAAAGTAGCCCTCGTTGAAGATGAGGTAGATGACTTCGAGGACGGAGGAGAGGCGCGCGGCCAGCTCGGGGCCTCGGGGTACTTCGAAGGGAATGTGTTTTTCCGCGAGGATGCCTTTGGCGCGGACGATGCGCTGCGCGATGGTGGGTTCGGGCGTGAGGAAGGCGCGGGCGATCTCGGGGATGGTAAGGCCGCCGAGGAGGCGGAGGGTGAGGGCCGCGCGGGACTCGGTGGAGAGGATGGGGTGACAGGAGATGAAGACGAGCCGAAGCAGGTCGTCGCCGATGGGGTCGTCGAGACTCGAGTTGAAGTCGGGCACGGTCTGCTCGAGGGCGGCCAGGTCGCGGGCGAGGTCCTGGTGTTTGCGTTCGGCGACGGTGTTGCGGCGGAAGAGATCTATGGCGCGGCGTTTGGCAGTGGCGGTGAGCCATGCGCCGGGATTCTGGGGGACGCCAGACTGTGGCCACTGCTCAAGTGCGGCGAGAAGCGCCTCCTGTGCAAGGTCCTCGGCCACGCCGACGTCGCGAGTGAGGCGGGTAAGTCTCGCAATGACGCGCGCGGACTCGATGTGCCAGACGGCTTCGACGGTGCGGTGTGTGGCGGAATGTGGATCGGTAGCAGACACTGCTACTGATCACACCAGCTTCAAACCGGGAGTGCAAGAGCGGCTATTTGTTGACGGCCTGATTCGGCAGCTCAGCCCGTTTCGCTACTTTGTACCGAATCTCCTCTTCGGACAGGATGGGTGCGAAGTCTTCCATCTCAAAGACCTGGCGGATTTCGATCTCGGAGTCGCCGCCGTGGGGGTTGGGGCAACGCTTGACCCACTCGATGGCCTCTTCGAGGCTCTTGACCTGCCAGATCCAGAAGCCCGCGACGAGCTCCTTCGTCTCGGTGAAGGGGCCGTCGACGACGGTACGGGACTTGCCGGAGAATTTGACGCGTGCGCCTTTGGAGCTGGGATGGAGGCCATCCATGGCGAGCACGATGCCGGCCTTGATGAGCTCTTCGTTGAACTTGCCCATTTCGGCCAGGAGCTGTGGATCGGGAAGGGCGCCTTCTTTTTCTGACTCTGCGGTTGCTTTGACGATAACCATAAATCGCATTTCTTTGTCCTCTTTGAGTTGAGATGAATGTCCTTTTGTCCTTTAGAGCAGATTTGCTCGCTCTATGGATACGTCGAAGGAGGTGTAGGGAAATCGACAAGGTGCGGCGATTATTGTGAATTTATTTTGCGGGGCTGCAGCCCCACGCCGATTTCCCATTAGCAACTGGCGCTGTCAAGCTGATGCGCTTATTGAGCGCCCTTCAGGAGTCTCCGCCGACAATGGTCCTCATAAACGCCGTTGGCGGAAGTTGGCTGCGCTCAGCCCGAGAAACTAGCTTACGATTTTTGACGTTTGGTGTGGTGACACCCAAATACAGGGATACTTTCCCTTCACTACGTTCGAGGGTGACGGCGAAGAACAAACAACGGCAAAAGCTCTCACCAGCAGGCCTTGGCTCCAGCCATCCTCGAGCCCCCGAAATAATGGTCCAGTCGTTCGCCTTTGCTGCCCTAACCGGCGGAGATGCGTTCCCAGGCTAAATTCGAGAAGCTCTGGGCGATCGTATCCACCTGCCGTGGTTCGCGATCGGGCCAGCGCCGCCGTTGGCCGGAAGCCACGGCCAGCACATAACCAAGCTGCCGCTCTTCCAGCCACTGCGCAGCTTGCTATAGCCGCCTGAGACTCTATTTTGATATCGAGAAGACCCAGGGAATGCAGTACACTTCGCCCATGCGGGTCTTCGGCATCGATTGCGGCACGGAGTTCACCGGGTATGGCGTGGTGGAGGTGGACTGCGAGGCCAGGATGCCGCGCCTGGTCCACGTCTGTGCGGGAACGATTCGCCTGAGCAAGAAGGAAAAGACTCCGCAGCGGCTCGCGCAGGTGTATGCGGAGTTGACCGCGCTGATGATGCTGCACCAGCCGGAGATCGTCGCCATCGAAGAGGTATTCTTTTCCGCGAATGCCAAGTCGGCGTTGAAGCTGGGGCAGGTCCGCGGGGTCGCGATGCTGGCCGCCGCAACCTGCGGCATGCCGGTTGCGGAATATGCGCCGTTGTCGATCAAGAGCTCTGTCGTGGGCTATGGGCTGGCCGCCAAAGAGCAGGTGCAGTTTATGGTGCGGCGCCTGCTGGAGAACGAGAACGCCTTCGATTCTCCCGATGCCGCGGACGCGCTCGCCATCGCGATCTGCCACATCCATACGGCGCAGACGCTGGAGTTGCAGGGCGCACGCCGATGAAGACCGTTTGGCCCGCTTGGCCCGCTTGGCCCGCTTGGCCCGCTTGGTCCGTTTGGTCCGTTTGGTCCGTGAGGCCCGTCAGATCCACGAGAGCCGCGGCGCGGGCCCTGGCCGGAGCTGTGCTGCTTGTGTGTCCCGCTCTCTTCGCCGCGCAGACCGCAGACGCACATTCCGCGGGTTCGGCCGAGGTGACCTTCCATTATGAACGTCCAGGGGTTCCGGTGCCGCGCTTCACGCTGCGCCTGCGCGAGGACGGCACCGGCAGCTACCAGGCGGACCAGACCGCAACCTCGTCCAGCGCTACAGCGGTTCGAGGAGAGGCTTCGCAGCACATCGACCGCGCGCTGACGCTGAGCCCCGCCATGACGGCGAAGATCTTCACTGCGGCGCGCGCGGCGGACCGCTTTAATGCGGCGTGCGCCTCGAAGGCGAAGAATATCGCGGACACCGGAGTGAAGACATTAAGCTACAAAGGCGCGGATGGTTCGGGATCGTGCGTGTATAACTACACGGAAAACAAGATCGCTTCCATGCTGACCGATGTTTTTCTCGGCATCGCGAATACGATGGACGAGGGGCGGAGGCTGGAGTTCCTGCATCATTACGACCGGCTGGGCCTGGATGCCGAGATGAATTTTCTCTCGGAGCAAGTTGCGGAGGGGCGTGCGCTGGAAGTGGGGACGATCTCGCCGGCACTGTCCGCGATTGCCGAGGACCCGGCGCTGATAGAGCGGGTGCGAGTGCGTGCCGCCAGAATGGTCGAGCAGGCGCAGAGCCATTGAACTTATAGCGGCTTCGGTGCGACCGTTGCGAGCGAACGATAGAGCGCAGCCATCGCCTCCAACTCCAGCGATTCCGCTCGCGCCTGTGCGGGAATGGCGCCGGGCCACGCTGCGGACAACGCTTCTGCCGAGTAGCCCGCGGCGCGAAGGTTATTCTGCAGCGTCTTGCGCTTTTGCGCGAAGCATCGCTTCAAGAAGGCATCGAACCCCGCGGCATCGACGTCCAACTCTGCGAAGCGCGGCGCGAAGTGCAGCCGCAGCACGCTGGAGTAGACCTCCGGCGGGGGCGAAAAGGCCGTTGGAGGCAGCGTGAACAGGTGGTCGACCTGGGCATTGATCTGCGCGGTTGCGGAGAGCAGGCCGTAGTCGCGCACCCCCGGCGCAGCGGAGACGCGGTCGGCCACTTCGCGCTGCATCATCAGGACGGCTCGTGCGATCAGCCCGGCGCTGCCCGCGGCGAAGAGTCGCAGCAAGATGTCCGAGGTGATGTAGTACGGCAGATTGCCAATCACGTCGGCGGTCTCGCCTTCCTGCAGGAGATCTGGCAGATTTGCCTTCAGGAAGTCGCCTTCGAGTATCTGCACCTGCGGCTGATCGCGAAAGCGAAAGGTCAGCTCAGCGGCGAGCGCCCGGTCGAGTTCCAGCGCGATCAATCTGCGGCAGCGCGTGGCAAGTATCTCTGTGATCGCGCCGTGTCCAGGGCCTATTTCGATGACGGAGCGGGTGCTGACGTCTCCAAGAGCGTCGACGATAGCGTGGCGCGCGGCGTGGTCCACAAGAAAGTTCTGGCCGAGTTTTGGTTTGTGTTTCTTCTGCATTCCACCAGCATCCAATGATCGGCAACGCGTCCGCGCGCTCTTGTATAGACTAACGGTTTGAACGGAAAGATAAAGGACCCTTCAGCATGCATATCGTATTCGCAGCATCGGAGTGCGCTCCCTGGGCCAAGACTGGCGGAATGGCGGATGCGGTGAGCGGACTCGCGCGCACTCTGGCCAAGATGGGCCATAAGGTCAGCGTCTTTCTGCCGTACTATCGCCAGGTGGCCAAGGCCGCGCCGAACGCTCCGGTCGTTCTGCCCAGCGTGACGATTCCGTTCCCGTCGTATAACCGTTTCGTTCGCATCCTCGACGGCGGACTGATCGGCGGGGTGCAAAGTTATTTCGTTGACTGCCCCGAGCTGTTCGACCGCGAAAGTTTTTACGCCACGCCGTCGGGTGACTATCCCGACAACGCCGAGCGGTTTGGCCTGCTCAGCCGCGCCGTGATCGAAGCGTCGAAGGCGATCGGAGTCCCCGATGTATTTCATGTCCATGACTGGCAGACGGCGATAGTGTCCGTACTGCTGCGCTCGACCTACTACTTCGATCCTGTGCTGCGCCACGTTCCGGTGGTCCTCACGATCCACAATGCGGGCTATCAAGGCCTGTTTCCGCCGCAGACGACAGAGAAGCTGCTACTGCCGTGGGAGATGTTTACCTCTGACAAGCTCGAACATTATGACCGGTTCAACTTCCTGAAGGGCGGCATCGTGTACTCGGACGCGCTCACCACGGTCAGCCGCGAGTATGCGGAAGAGGTTCAGACGGCGGAGTTCGGCAACGGACTGGAAGACGTGCTGCGGCGTAGGAGCGGCGATCTTTTCGGCATTCTCAACGGGGTCGATTATGACGAATGGAACCCTGCGACCGACCCGAACATTGCGGCGCACTACACTCCGGAAGACAGGACGGGGAAGAAAGAGTGCCGCCGCGACCTGCTCCATGCGTTCGGACTGGAAGATGTCACGGAGGAGACGGCAGTCATCGGGGTCCTCTCGCGTTTTGCCACGCAGAAGGGATTCGACTTCATCGTCGACATCATGGACCGGCTGGTGCAGGATGACATGGTGATGGTGATCATGGGCCACGGCGAAGAGTATTACGAACGTCTCCTCGTCGAGATGGCCGATCGCCATGCCGCGAAGGTGCGCGTGCAGGTAAAGTTCGACAACGTGATCGCTCATAAGGTTGAAGCGGGCTCGGACATCCTGCTGATGCCGTCGCGGTACGAGCCGGGCGGCCTGAACCAGATCTACGGACTGAAGTACGGCACCGTTCCTGTGGTCCGCGCTACCGGGGGGCTCGAGGACACCATCGACGAACAGCCGTCTGGTGGAGGCAACGGATTCAAATTCTGGGGCTACAGTCCGTCGGCCCTGCTGGATGCTCTTCATCGCGCCCTGGCCGCCTTCCGCAATAAGGACGAGTGGACGCAGATCATGCTGCGCGGCATGGCGCAGGACTTCTCCTGGGATGGACCGGCAGGGGAGTATGTGCGGGTGTACGAGCGGGTAATTCAGAATCGAAGCTAGGTTGCGACTTAACCACTCATTGGCGACTATAGCGATTCCACGGTGAGTGGATCCCGGCAGAAAGAACCGCAGATCCCCTTCGGGGATGACAACAAGAAAAACAGGGGCAACAGCGGGGTACAGCATGATTGAATTTGATCGAGCTGGGAATTTCAACAGATCGAATAAGGTAAATACGGGGATCAGGTAGCGACGGAGAGCTCTTCTTCGAGGCGCTGTTTTTCGAAGAGGCTGGTGTAATAGCCGTTGCGGGCGAGCAGCTCGTCGTGGGTGCCGGACTCTGCGATACGCCCGGCTACCAGGACAGCGATCTTGTCAGCGTTCCTCGCGGTCGAGATTCGGTGTGAGATGAAGACGGTAGTGCGTTGGCCCATCTCCTGACGAAGGCCGCCGAGGATTTGTTCTTCGGTGTAGGTGTCGACGCTGGCGAGGGCGTCGTCGAGGATGAGGATTCTGGGGTCTCGGATGACGGCGCGGGCGATGGCGGTGCGCTGCTTCTGGCCGCCGGAGAGAGTGACGCCGCGTTCGCCGACGAGGGTGTCGAAGCCGCGAGGGAATTCGAGGATCTCGGTGGCGATGTGGGCTGTGGTGGCGGCTTGCTCGACCTGCTGGGGGGAGGCGTCGGGGGTGCCGAAGGCGATGTTCTGGCGGATGGTGTCGGAGAAGAGGAAGGTCTCCTGGGGGACGAAGCCGATGTTTTTGCGCAGTTCGGCGAGAGTGAAGTTGCGGATGGGCTGGCCGTCGAGGAGGACTTCGCCGGCAGGCGCGTCGTGGAGGCGGGGAAGGAGGCCGACGAGCGTGGATTTGCCGGAGCCGGTCGGGCCTACGATGGCGAGGCTGGAGCCGGCCGGGATGTGGAGGTTGATGTTTTCGAGGACGGGAGGGCCGCCGGGATAGGCGAAGCTGAGGTTGCGGAACTCGATCTCGCCGGTGACGGGGATATCTTGTGCAGAGGGTTCGTCGGCGATGGAGGGCTGCTGCTTGAGAAGCTCGTCGATGCGGACGACCGAGGCGGTGCCGCGCTGGAAGAGGTTGACGACCCAGCCGACGGCAATCATGGGCCAGGTGAGCTGCACCATATAGACCATGTAAGCGGTGAACTGTCCGACGGAGATGCGGTGGGCCACGACTTCATGTCCGCCGACCAGCAGGGTGATCATCAGCGAGAGGCCGAGGACGAACTCCAGCGTGGGCCAGAGCATGGCCATGAGCCGGACGAGGTGCAGGCTGCGCTTGATGTACTCCCGGTTGGCAGTCTCGAAGGAGGCGATCTCGGCTTCTTCCTGGGCGAAGGCGCGGATGAGGCGCGCGCCGGAGAAGTTCTCCTGGGCCTTGGCGGAGATGTCGGAGAACATGGCCTGGATGCGCTCGAAGCGGCGATGGATGCGGGCGCCGAAGTACTGAACCAGCACGGAGGCGATGGGCAGCGGGACGAAGGCCCAGAGGGTCAGCTTCGGGCTGATGCGGTACATGAAGGGCAGCGCGGCGGCGGTGAAGACGAGAGTGTTGGCGGAGTACATGATCGCGGGGCCGAGGAGCTGGCGGACCGCGTTGAGGTCGTTGGTGGTGCGCGCCATGATGTCGCCGGTGCGGTGGGTGTGGTAGAACTCGGGCGACTGGCGTTCCAGATTGGTGAAGAGATCGTTGCGGAGGTCGAATTCGATCTCGCGGGAGGCGCCGATGATGACCTGGCGGGTGGTGTAGAGGAAGATGGCGGAGAAGACCGCGATCACGAGCAGGCGCAGGCCATGGTGCAGGATCTTGGCCTCGGTGAGGCCGTGCTGCATGTCGTCGATAGCATGCCCGATGACCAGCGGGATAAGGATCTTGATGGTGTTGTAGAGGATGACCGCGACCCCGCCCCAGGCGAGACTTTTCCAGTAGCGCCGGAGGTAGGGGGTTAGCGGTTTCAGTCGTTCGAACATGTTTTCTTCTATGCCTTCGGATCAGATGAGCTTAGCGGCTCTGAGGATGCGGAGGCGTTGCGGTCTGGGGCGCGGGTGTGGCTTCCGGCGCTGGCTTGGTGGTGTCCGGGGCGGTTTCAGCGGGCTGAGGTTGCGGCTTGGGAGTGGCTGCGGGCGGGGTGGGTTGCTTTGGCTCAGGTGGGGTATCGGACTGGGCGACGAGTTCGAGGTCGAAGATGAGGTCGGCTCTGGCTGGGATGGGAGGACGTCCGACTTCGCCGTAGGCCAGTTGCCAGGGGATGAAGAGGCGGCGCTTGCCTCCGATGCGCATGCCCTGAAAGCCGGTGTCCCAGCCGATGATGACGCGGTGCGCGCCATAGGGGAAGGTAATGGGTTCCGCGCCGGGGTGGTCGTAGGAGGAGTCGAACTTGGTGCCGTCGGCGAGCCAGCCGGTGTAGCGGACGGTGTAGTACTTGTGCTGTTCGGCGAGAGGGCCGGCGCCGGTCTTGGTGTCGATGTACTTGAGAGTGTAGAGGGTCCTGGGGATGCCGGCTACCCTGGGGATGTTGGGCGGAGTGGCGGCCTTTGCGGCGGTATGGTGCGTCGTGGCCGAGTGCGTGGCGTGGCCTGTGGTTTGCGCGGTTGCGGCGGTGGCGCATGCGGCCAGGAGAGTCAGGAGAGTCAGGGAGGCGAGCTTGAAGATCATCGTGGTTTCAGTTTAGGACGTTTCCGGGTTCCGGGTGTTAATTGGAGATTGCGATCCTTCCGGCATCCCACTCTGCCGGGGAGGATGACGGTTAGCTTCTACAGGGCAAAGTGGCCGGGCGTGCGCGCAGAAAGGCTCGACCACGGATTGCACGGATAGACGGATTTAAGAACAGGCAAAGGCAAGAGCAACGACGAAAGACATACCCTTTCCCTTCGCTGCGTTCGAGGGTCAGAGATGACGGCGAAAAACAAACAGCATCACAAATATCTTTAACCGCAGTTAGACTGGTCCCCAAAGAGAAAGACAAGTGCTGCGCTTTCGGCGAGAACAATGGCACGGAAGCGGTTATTTCAGGGCTGCGGTGATCTGATCGGTGGAGCGGACGCGGCCCATCAGAGGGAAGAAGTTGGTGAGGGCGAAGCTATGGGCTTCGGCGCTCATGCTGGACATGGCATCTTCGGCAAAGACGAGTTCGTAGCCCTGGTCGAAGGCAGCGCGGCCGGTGGATTCGACGCCCATGTTGGTGGCGATGCCGCCGAGAACGATGGTGCGGATGCCGCGGCGGCGGAGCTGCTGCTCGAGATTGGTGCCGTAGAAGGCCCCCCACTGGCGCTTGGCGATAATGACGTCGCCGGGCTGCACGTTGGTTTCAGGGACGAGGTCGGAGGCATCGGGCGGCGGGGTGCTCGCTGGCATGGGCCGGTCGACGGGAAGCCTCAGGATTTCATTGAGGAGGACGTGAACGAAGACGACGGTGCCGCCTTTGGAGCGAAGGGAATCTGCGAGGCTGACGCAGTTGCGGACCACGTCGGCGGAGGCATGAGGAGCAAGTTGCCGGGAGACGATGGCGTTCTGGAGATCGATGAGGACGAGGGCGGTGGATTTTGGGTCGAGAGTGAGGTCCATAGCCTTGCGATGGTTGCCATGGGTGGGGAGTTGCTTTGGTGCGGCAGCGTGGGGCGGTGCGGTTAGTGGGCGGTGACAGTGAGATTGAGGGTGACGGTCTGGCTGTGCTCGATGCCGGTGGTCGAGCTGGCGGTGATCTGGTACTGATAGGTGCCCGCTGGGGTGTAGTGGAGGTTCGGGTTCACGACGTTGGCGCCGCAGCCGTTGAGCCAGAGGATGCCGAAGGAGAAGAAGAGTGTCCAGAGGATGGGGGCCAGGGTGCGGCGCGACCGGCGCTGGCGGAAGAAGACCAGGGCGGCGGGGAGCAGGCAAAGGAAGGTTCTGCCCAGGCCGGTATGCGGGTTGGGTTGGATATTCTGCCGGTCCTGCGCGGTGGTGCTTGGGGTGGAGACGCCGGTGACGGTGTTGATCGTGGCGGTGGCGCTTTGGGATGCGCCGTTGAGGGCGATGCTCGAGGGCAGCAGGGAGCAGGTGGCGTATTGGCCGGGGGTGATGGGAGTGCAGTTGAGGACGACGGTGCCGCTGAATCCAGCTTGCGGGCTGAGTTGCAGGTTGTAGACGGCGGGGTCTTCGCTGTGGACCGTGGCTGTGGCGGAGAGGCCGCCATCTACGGTGAGGGCGAAGCTGCCGCCGGAGACGCCGGTTCCGGTGAGGGGGACCGAGGCGCTGGAGGTGGAGGTGGATACGGTGAGGACGCCGTTGCGCGGGCCGGTGGCGGTGGGGCTGAAGGTGACAGTAGCTGTGCAGCTTGCGCCGGGGGCGAGAGTGGCGGCGCGGCAGGGGATGGTGACGGCGTAGTCGCCGGTAAGCGCAAGGGCCAGCGAGGTGATGGGAGCGGTGCCGGTGTTGGCGAGGGTGAGGGTGAGTTTAGCGGAGGCGCCGAGGGCGATGCTGCCGAAGTTGAGGCTGGTGGGGGCGGCGACGAGGTTGGACTGGACGCCGGTGCCGGAGAGCGCGGCATCGAGGCCGTTAGGGGAGAGCGAGGTGACGATGTTGAGGCCGCCGGGGATAAGGCCGGTCTTTGCAGGCGTGAACGAGACTTGGAGCGTGCAACTGGCTTGCGAGGCCAGGCTGCCGCCGGGAGCGGGACAGTCGCCGGAGACGGTGTAGGCGGGATCGCTCGTGGAGATGGTGTTGAAGCGGGCCGAGGCGGGGCCGCTGTTGGAGAGTTGAAGCGGAAGGGTTGCGGTGGCTCCGACCGGGACGGAGCCGAAGTCGAGCGCGACGGGGGTGAGGGTGAGGGGGGAAGGGAGCGCGGTGCCGAGCAGACTGAGGAAGTCGAGCGCGGTGCTGGCGTCGGAGGTGATCTCGAGGGCGCTGATGCGGGTGGTCGCAGTCGATTGATTGCTTGCGAGAAGCTGGGGGGCGAAGGTGACGTAGAGGACGCAGCTCGCGGAGGGGATCAGGGTGGCGCAGTTGGATTGGTAGGAAAAGTCGGGGGTGGACTGGAGGGCGGTGATGTGGATGGTGGCGGTTCCGGTGTTGCTGAGGGTGACGATCTGGGCGTTGGACCCGTTGCCGATTTGGGTGGCGGGGAAGGTGAGGGAACTGGTGGAGAGGGCGTAGGAGACGAGCGGGGCGGTGTTAGCGGGAACGTTGACGGAGATGGGAGCGGCGGTGCCGGTGAGGTCGAGGAAGTCAGGGCCGCTGAGGGCGTCGGATTCGACGACGAGCGTGCCGTTGTCGGTAGACGGCTGGGGATTGCCCGCTCCGGTGGCGGCTTGGTTGAGCGGAGTGTAGGTAAGGGTGGCGGTGCAGCTTTGGTTGGGGCTTAGGGTGGCTCCGCAGGTGGTGGAGGTGACGAGGAAGGGCCACTCGCTGGTGAGGCGGCGGATGGTCAGGGGATTGGCCGAGGATCGGTTGGTGAGGATGAGAGTCTGGCGGCTGGTTTGGCCGGAGGCGACCTGGCCGAAGTCGAGAAGGGTCTGGCCGGGGATGATGTTGCCGGTGATAGCAAGGGTGCCGGACCCGTTGCCGTAGCCTTCCAGGTAGGCCAGACCGTCGAGCGTGGTAGAGCCGTCGGTGGGGGTGGCCTGGGCGAAGATGGTGCCGGTAATGTCGCCGTTGGTGAGAGGGAGAAATGTGGCGGAGAAGGTGCAGGAGGCGTTCGGGGCGAGGGCGGCGCAGATGGGGGTTGCGTCGGCGAGGACGAACTGGCGGGGCAGGGAGAGGGTGAGTGCAAGGGATTTGGCGGTGAGGTTATTGATGGTGAACTGGCGAGTGAGGCCGAGGGTAGTGGTGGGATTGGGGCCAAAGTTGGCCTGGGCAGGGAGGATCTGGAGGCCGGCATCTTCGGTAGTGTAGGCGCCGGCGAGGGGGACGGTGTACGTGGTCAGGCCGGAGGTGGAGCTGGTTACGGGGATTTCAAGCGTGCCGGAGGTGAGGGCGTCGGTGGGAGTGAAGGCGACGGTAACGGTGCAGGTGGCGGCGGGGGCGAGGGTGGTGCAGTTGGTGGTGGCGGTGAAGTTCGCGGTGGAGGTGGCGGGGGCGGGGGCGGCGATCTGGAGGGAGGCAGTGCCGGTGTTGGTGAGGGTGATGGTCTGGGTGGCGGCGGTGGGGCCGGGGACATTGTTGAAGACAAGGGCGGCGGGGTTGAGGGCGAGGCCGGGATCGGGGCTGCCGAAGCCGGTGAGCGGCGCGGTGATGGGAGTGGAACTGGTGGGGATGGTCAGGGTTCCGGTCAGTGCGCTGGTGGCTGTGGGAGCGAAGAGGATGCTGAGGAAGCAGGAGGCGTTGGGTGCGAGCGGGCCATTGCAAGCCGGGCCGCCGGTGGGGGCGGGGCTGAGGGAGAAGTCGCCGGTGAGGGTTGGAGCGGAGAGTTGAACGGTCGCGGAGGTCTGGTTGGTGAGGGTGAACAGGGTAGCGGCGCTGGAGCTGTGGACGGGTACGGGGCCGAAGTCCTGCGTGCCGGGGGTGAGGAGGAGACCGGTGAGCGGCAGACCGGTTCCGGTGAGGGTGAGGGGCGCGGGGGAGCCGCTGCCGGAGGAGGTAAGGGTGAGGGCGGCGGTCTGGGGGTTCGTGCTGGACGGAGTGAACTGGACCCCGAGCCAGCAGTTGCTGCAGGTCCCGGTGAAGGTGCTTCGGAAGCCGGCGGTGGAGGGTTGACCGTGGCCGTAGCCGATGTCTTCGACGAGGATGGCTTTGAAGTCGGGCGCGGAGGTGGCGGCGGTCAGGGAGGCGAAGGGAGAGGTGATCTTGTACCAGAGAACGGTGGGCTGGCCGACGAGGACATCGCCGAAGCTGAGGGTATCGTTCGGAGCGGAGAGGATGGCTGTGCCGGTGCCGGTAAGCGAGACGTAGGCAGGGGATGCGCCCGCTCCGGCGGTGACGGCGAGGAGGCCCTGACGGGTGCCGGGTTGCGACGGGGCAAAGGTGATCAGGACGGCGCAGGTGGTGTTGGCGGGGAGGAGCGCGGGGCAGTCGGTGGAGTCGGTAAAGTCGCCGTTGAGAGCGAGGGTGAGAGGAAAGGGCTGGGCGCCGATGTTGCCAATGGTGATCGCTTGGGGAGAGGTTGAGGTGCTGGTGACGAGGACGGAGTTGGGGAAGGCGAGAGAGGTGGGGGTAAGGGTGAGATTGGGGTTGACGGACTGGCCGGTGCCGGTGGGCTGGGGCAGGGTGGAACCGGTAACGAGGACGGTGATGCCGTCGTCGAGCGTGAGGGTGGTGGAGTCGGCGGACGGGGATTGCGGGGAGTTGTAGGCGAGCTGGAGTTGACAGACGGTGTGGGGTTCGAGAGTGGTGGGGCAGCGGTCCGTGAGGGTGAAGGGGGCGGCCAGGGCAACAGGGATGTGGGCTACCGGGGCCGTGGAGTTGTTAGAGAGATACAGGTAGCGGGGGAGCTGGATGCCGGTATTGCCTGCGGTGCCGTACTGGGTGCCGAAGTCGACTTCCGTGGCGGAGATATTGAGCGAGGCGGCCTGAGTGTAGCCGGCGAGCAGGACGGCACCGGGGCCGATGGTCCAGTTGGATTGCGCGGGGCCGTCGTCGGCGGGGGTAGCGGAGGCGGTGAAGCTGAGGGTGATGCGGCAGGAGGAGTTGGGGGCGAGAACTTTGGTGGTGAGGAGGCCGGGGTTGGGGCAGTCACTGGAGACTTCGGCGAAGTTGTAGGGGGTGACCTGATTGCTGTCGGTGAGGGAGGCGAAGGTCTGCGGCTGCTGGCTGAGGTTGGTGACGGTAAGGGTGCGGGTCGCCGCGGGGCTGGTCGAGGTGACGATGCCGAAGTCGAGCTCTTTGGGGGAGAAGACGATGGGATTGGGGGACGCGGTGATTGCGGGAAGATCTACGGTTTGGGCGGGGGCGTTGCCGGCCTGGGCGGTGAGGGTGCCTGGACCAGCACCGGTGAGGGCAAGGTCGCATTCTCCGCCGGGGACGAGGGTGGTGGGGCAGTCGGCCGCGAGGGTGTAACCGGCGGCCGTGAGCTGAAGGTTGGTGGCGGCCTGGGTGCCGAGATTGCGGAGGACGATGTTGGGGAAGTTTCCGGTGGAGAGGGCGAGGCTGGGGGCCGCGGTGCTGGAATCGACCCTGGCGAGGTAGGCGGCTGAACCGGCGCAGAGGCTGCCGCTGCAGGTGCCGGTCGGGAGCGTGGCGGCGCTGATGTTCGATGGGAGGGCTGGCGTGGGGGAGTTGTAGAGGGAGAGATCGTAGGTCTCGGTGGTGAGGAGGCTGGCGCTGGCCGTGGGGGAGATGCTGCCGGCGAAGACAGGCTGGCCCGTAGGACCGGTGGCGAGCGAGGTGATGTCGGCGGGAGCGCTGGCGTAGTTGGGGTTGGTGGAGGGAAGGCCGCCAAAGCGGATGGCCTGGTCGATCTGGAGCTGATTCTGGGGCGTTGCGGTGTTTTGCTGGGTAATGCGGAGGGCGTAGCTGTTGCCGAAGGTCGAGAGCGGGGCGACGGGCAGGAGCGAGGCGGGAGCGGCGAGGTTGGCGGCAACCCAGACGGCGGAGTTCGAGGCCGGGGTAAGGATGGACTCGGTCCCGGGGGCGAGGAGGACGGAGGCGAGAACGCTGCTGCCGTCGAGGGGCAGGCGGAGGAGGCTCTGGTAGGGGGTGTTGACGAGCGGCGCGGGGACACTGGCGACAGGGAACTGACCGAGGGCGACCGAGCCGGTGAGCAGGAGGCTCTGGACGGCAGCGTCTTGTGGCGAAGCAGCGAGGGCGATGGACGTGATGCCGTCGCCGGGGAGGAAGGTGGAGAAGAGGATGCCGTCGCCGCCCGGTGTGAGTTTGGTGAGGAAGCCGGAGGTGGTGCCCGCGATGCCGGGAATGAGGTTGGGGATGAGGGCGTTGAGGGTAGGGAAGCCAGGGCTGGTGGTATAGCCGGCGATGTAGGCGTTGTCGCTGGAGTCTGCGGCGATGGTGGCGGGTGCTGTGTCGCCGTTCTGGGCGCTGAGGTACGTGGCGTAGAGCAGGGTGGACCCGCTGGAATTGAACTTTTCGACGAAGCCGTTCTGGAAGCTGCCGGAGGCGGGGGACTGGACGATGGCGGAGGCGGTGACGGGCAGGGTCGAACCGAAGATGCTGCCGGTGACGAAGACGGCGTCGGAGGTGGCGGCGAGGGCGGTGACGGAGGTATCGGCGCTGCCGGTGTAGGTGAGGAAGACGGCCGTCAAGTTCTGGTCGAACTTGCCGATGAATGTGTTGGGAGTGTTCCCGGACGGACTGGAAAAGGCCGCGCCCGAGGTGGCGCCGAGGGAGCCTGAGCTTGCGGTGCCGGTGACATAGAGGAAGCCGTCCGGGCTGAAAACCATGGCAAGACCGGTGTCACCGCTGGCGCCTAGCTGAATCTCGGCGAGGATGTTGGTTGCGGTGGGGTCGGTCTTGAGCAGGCGGATTCCGTCGCGCTGGTCTAGAAGAAGGAAGAGATTGCCGCTCGAGTCGGATTGGACGGCGTTGAACTGGGCGTAGGAGGAGGAATCGGAGGAGGCGCGCAGTCCGGCGAAGAGAAGCTGCTGCGGGCCTGTGGCTTGGGCAGCGGTTTGGGCCGCGACGACGTGCGCCGTGAGGAGGAGGACCAGGAAGCCGCAGAGACCGGCAAGGAGACGTCGGAGAGAGGGCTTTTTTTTCATGGTTGCTGGCTGCGGACAGAGCGCGGATGCAGCCTGACCTCAGCTATTTTCCAACTATCTATGCTGCTGAAGATACTGTGGTGTATGAAGTTGCGACAGAGGCTCAGGGGATACTATATCTTCCCGTTTTGGGACTCCGTACTCCCCGGAAGTTGTAAAAGATACGCGAGACCGCGCTCATGCATCTCGCGCTCGAAGGCGGCGTGGCCGGTGTACTGGATGGCCTGCATGCCTACCGCGAGGCCGGCTTCGATATTTTCGGCCTTGTCGTCGAGGAAGAGGATGTTCTCGGGAGGCAGAGCGAGACCCTGTGCGGCGTGGAGGTAGATTTCGCGCTCCGGTTTGGCGAGATTGACGGCATGGGACCAGGTAAGGTGGTGGAAGGCTTCGATCCAGGCGTGGCGGGCGCGCAGGCCTGTCTCCATGGGTCCGGGCATGTTGGAGAGGATGCCGGTGCGGATGCCGGCGTGCTGGAGGCGCTGGACCCAGTCGATCATAGGAGCATTGAGTGTGCTCCAGAACTCGGTATCGGCAGCGAGCAGGCCGGCGAGTTGAGTGGACGTGAGGGGAACTGGGCCGAGTGGATTTTGGACGGCTTTGTTCCAGAAGGTCTCGCCATTGAGATCGCCACGGTCATAGGCGTGACGGTGTGCCCAATAGCCCTGGTGGAAGAGATCTTCGGGCAGGCCGGTGATGGTTCGCATGTGCGCCCAGACGGCGGGGTCAGGCGCGCCGGAGAGGACCATGCCGTAGTCGAAGAGGACTGCTTTGATTGGCGTCATAGAGGAAGTTCCATTGTAAAGGGAGGGAAAGGCTGCTGAGGCTGCTGTCTTGAACCTGTCTTGTAACTGTCTTGAACATGTCCATGAGCGGTTCGGGCGCGGCGTGAATAACCTATCCTCCGGTCCTCCGGATAGAGTCACAAAGGATGGGCCACCTGGACTGATCGCGCCTCATGGCGGACTTTTAGGGAATGGTGGGTGCCGGCGGGTTGAGCTTCATGACGAGGCATTTGGCTGCGCCACCGGCTTTGAGGAACTCGCTCAATTCAATCTGGATGGGGTGAAAGCCCTTCGCTTCGAGCCGTGCGTTCAACTCGCGGCTGATGCGGTTCAAAAGGAGCGTGCGGTCGACGTTGATGACATTGCAGGCGAAACAGGTCGCGTCCGCTTCGTTGACGACGATTCGTTTTTCCGGTAGGTAAAAGGCTTCGATTTTCTTGATCGAGGGTAGGTCGAAGGCCTCCGGGAAGTACATGGCATAGCCGCCCTGGAGCGGAGCGAAGCAGGTGTCGAGGTGGTAGAAGCGTGGGTCGATGAGATGGAGCGGCACGACCTCGATGTTCCAGGCTTTGCGGAGGGCTTGATGGCTGGCCAGCGCGGTGCGGGGACCATGTCCAGCCCAGAGACACGTGCCATCGGTGCTGAAGAGGGCGTCGCCTTCGCCTTCGAAGGGGGTGGCGCGGGAGATGTCGAGCACGGTGTAGCCAGCGTCGCGGAACCAGCGGCGGAAGTGGGATTCTTCGCCCTGGCGCTCGGGGTGGAAGAAGCTGCTGAGGGCGATGATGCCGTTGCGCTCAAGGCCGGCGTTGGCGGTGAAGACCATGTCGGGCGAGCCGGGCTCGGGATCGATGAGCTGGACTTCGGCTATGTTGCTGACGGCTTCGTAGAGGTTTTGCCACTGCTCGGCGGCGCGGGTGCGGGAGGAGGTGTGAACATTGCCGGCCATCCAGGGATTGATGACGTAGTTGACGTCATAGAGCCGGGGCGGGCACATGAGGAAAGTTGCGGTGGGCAAGGCAGCCGCCGGGGTGGGGGCGGCGATCTCGATGGGATGCGTGCTCATGCGAAGGTGTCTCCATGAGAAGCATGGAGGATGCGGAAACCCGCGTCAACACGAATGATTATTCATTTGTAACGAATCTTTATACGTATTAATATATGTCGTGCCGGACGGGCCTGAAGGACAGGGAAGAGGGAAGAGGGAATAGGGAGTAGGGAATAGAAAGCTCTCTCATAATCCAATGTTCGCTGCTGCTTCGCTCCCTTTGCGGCCTGGCGCTCCTTGTTTATTGCCCTGTTGTCTTCTACTCCCTACTCCCTATTCCCTACTCCCTGTCTTTAAAGATTCCCTCTAAGTTCCTGTTCGCGTTCGATGGCTTCGAAGAGGGCCTTGAAGTTGCCTTTGCCGAAGCTGCGGCTGCCCTTGCGCTGGATGATCTCGTAGAAGACGGTGGGGCGGTCTTCGACAGGCTTCGTGAAGATCTGGAGCATGTAGCCTTCATTGTCGCGGTCGACGAGGATGCCGAGCTTTTCAAGGTCTTCGATAGGCTCGTCGATCTTGCCGATGCGGGTCTGCAGGTCGGTGTAGTAGGAGTGAGGGACGGTGAGGAAGTCGACGCCCTGCTGCTTCATGTGGGAGACGGTATGGAGGATGTCGCTGGTGGCGAGCGCCATGTGCTGGACACCGGGACCCTGGTAGAAGTCGAGGTACTCTTCAATCTGGGACTTGCGGCGGCCTTCGGCGGGCTCGTTGATGGGGAACTTGACGTAGCCGTTGCCGTTGGCCATGACCTTGGACATGAGCGCGGAATACTCGGTGGAGATGTCGTTGTCGTCGAAGTGCTGGTAGAGGCCGAAGCCCATCACGTCGCGGTAGAAGTCGACCCACTGGTTCATGGAGTTCCAGCCGACGTTGCCGACGATGTGATCGATGTGGAGGAGGCCGACGGGACGGGCGATGTCGTCGTGCGGGACGGCCTTGTAGCCGGGGAAGAAGGCGCCGTTGTAGTTGGTGCGTTCAACGAAGGTGTGGATGGTGTCCCCGTAGGCGGCGATGCTGGAGATGACGACGCGGCCGTGATCGTCGGAGAGTTCGGTCGGCTCCTGAATGCCGCGGGCGCCGCGGCTGGTGGTGGCGAGCCAGGATTGACGGGCATCGTCGACCCAGAGAGCGATAGCGCGGACGCCGTCGCCGTGGGTATGGACGTGGCGGCCGATCTCCGAGTCGGCGCGCAGGGCGGTGGTGAGGACGAAGCGGACTTTCCCCTGCTGGAGGACGTAGCTGGCCCGGTCGCGCTGCCCGGTTTCGGGTCCGGCATAGGCGATCAGCGACATGCCAAAGGCGGCACGATAGAAGTAGGCGGCCTGGCGGGCGTTGCCGACGTAGAACTCGACGTGGTCGGTGCCTTTGAGCGGGAGGAAATCGGCAGTCTCGGTGGATTGGGGCTGGGTGAGAGTCGGTGTGGCCATAGGTAGATCTCCAGTTCAGTTTCGTGCACCGTTTCCGTGCACCGATGAGGATATGCCTCCAAGGCCGACGTTGGCCAGAGGGTCCGGTGGCCAGATCGCTGTGGGGCATGAGCACGCTAGGACCGAGCGAGGGCGGGGAGAATGGCGCCGCGGCACTCACCGAGTCCGATGCGGGGCTGGTTGGGAGCTCCGCAGAATCCGCGGAAGATGATCTCGTCGCCATCGGAGAGGAAGGCGCGGGCCTCTCCGGTGGGGAGCAGGATGGGTTGAGCGCCGTTGCGGGTGAGTTCGAGCAGGCAACCGGCGGAGGTTTCGGCGGCTCCGGAGATGGTCCCGGTGGCGAGGAGGTCCCCGATCTGGAGGTTGCAGCCGTTACTGGTGTGGTGGGCTATGAGCTGGGCCGGGGTCCAATAGAGGTCCTGCGCGTTGGAGTGGCTAAGTTTGTAGGGGGGAAGATTATTATTTTTCATTGTTGTGGTTGAGATAAAAACCTCAAGTTCTACATTAATTGCGCCGCGCTTTTGATCTGAGGTGGAATGGAGATACGGCAGAGATTTGGGATCGGCAGCGAGGCGAGGCGCGGCGGGGACGCGGAAGGGTTCAAGGGCGGCTATGGGGGTGACCCAGGGGGAGACGGTGGTCGCGAAGCTCTTTCCGAGAAAGGGACCTAGCGGCTGGTACTCCCAGGACTGGATGTCGCGAGCGGACCAATCGTTGAGCAGGCTGACACCGAAGAGAGGTCGAGCTGCGTTGGAGATAGGGATCGGATGGCCGAGCTGGTTGTCCTGACCAATGTAAATCGCTAGTTCAAGTTCGTAGTCTAACCCACACGAGGGAATGAAGTTCGGCATCGTGGAAGGATCGATCGGACGAGTCTGCCCGGAGGGCCGGAGGATGGGCGTTCCACTGGGAACGATGGAGGAAGCGCGGCCGTGGTACCCGATGGGAATGTGCTTGTAGTTGGGGAGAAGGGGCTGGTTGGGACGGAAGAGCTGGCCGACGCGGGTGGCGTGGTGGATGGAAGCATAGAAGTCGGTGTAGTTAGGAATATGGACTGGTTTGAGGAGCTTAGCGCCGGAGAGAGAGTGGAGAGCGGATTCGGCAGCCTGGCGGCGGGAGGGATCGGCGCTGATGTGAAGCAACGCCGTGAGGGTTTCGCGGAGGAGGCTCCAGGCGCGCGGGCCAAGGGACATGAGGTGGTTCAGGGTGGGAGATTGGCAGGCTTCGGTCAGGGTTGGCGGCAGGAGATTGGCCGCGTTCCGGGCGGCGGCATTGAGATCGAGGAGGTGGTCTCCAATGGCTACGCAGAGATGCCGCTGACAGTTCTGCGTGAAGGCTCCGTAAGGGAGATGGGTCAGCGGAAAGCTGGTGGAAGCGGTATTGGCTTCGGGGAGCCAGCTTTGGTGGGCGGATGAGGCGCGCGTTGCCATTGGGGAATGATAGCTCCGCCAAGCGTTGGACGGCGGAGGGAGGAAATGACCGGTCAGCCGAACCATATTAATTCGAAGGAAGCTGCTACGTCTGATAACACATATTATGTATAGTGAATAACCTGCTACTGGTCCATACGAAATGTCACAGCTCTGCCCCGATAGAAATATCCGATTGCTCTTTGGATTGGTGCTCTCATACGTTGCCGGCGCGCATTTTGCAGCCGCAGGAGCGTCGCAGCCGAGTTGCGCAAAAAGAAGCTCAGCTGCTTTGCGTCCAACGTTTTCAAGAGGCTGCTGAACGACGCTGATCGCGGGACGGAACTTCAGCGAACTGCTCTCGCCGGCAAACATCTTCTACGGCAAGAAAGTGCAGATCGTGGATCCTCAAACCGGCGTGCCTTTTCCTGGTAATATGATCCCGGCAGGCCGGCTCAGCGCAAATGGTCTTGCTCTGCTCAACGCGTTTCCTGTTCCGAACCAGAACAGCAGCGGCAACTGGGAGGCTTCTGCGCCCTACCCGCAAGACCAGCGCAAGGACACGGTGGTGATCGACTATGTGCCCGCCGAAGCGCACCATATACGTTTTACTGTGCTGAATAATCTCTACGACTACACCACGCCGTTCGCGGGTAACTTCGACCGGACCCCGCAGCACTGGCATTGGCCGGACCAGGTAGGCGTCCTGAACTATACCTGGACCATCAGCCCGACACTGATCAACCAGGCGCTCTTCTCCGCCTCCGCCGACCACATCACCATTAACTATGCCTCGGACGCGCTGCTGGATCGCACGCAGTATGGAATCAACTATCCGTTCCTCTATCCGGCGTCGCAGAAGCTGGTCCCCAACAAGATTCCGACGATCGGCATCGCCGACTTCACAACGCTCGACGCGGGCCCGTATCAACCCGAACAGCGGCACCTTTGGACGGGTGACAACGAAAGGCCAGACCTACGCCTCTGAGCGGCAGTTGCAGTTCAGCCTCCGGTACGAGTTCTAACCAAGAGGCACGGATCGGCATCGCAACACGCCGTTCCGTGCCTCGCAGTCGTTCGTGGTCTCCATGTCCCAGCACGCCGGCTGGAGGTGCGTTGCAAGGGCCGAGTGCTTCCCTGCCGTACCTTCCGGCACAGTATTTCCGGCTTCGTATCTCCGACTCAGCGCATCGGCCATGCCGCCATCGTCGCGCCCACCCAGCTATCTCTCTTTCGAGTGATCGAATTCAACGATAACTCTGGATGGATGATAGGGGTCCGTTGCGTCAGAGTTTGAGTTGCGGCTATCGATGTGGACCAGGTATGTCCAGGGGCCGCTCTGAGTGATGCTTCCTCCAGTCACCGAGGCTGGTTTCCACGGGGTGCTGAGCAGGAGCGTCTGGTCTTTGCCGGACTTCACCCAGGCGTCGACGGTGAGGGTGCGCTCCTTGAGATGAACCGCGTTGATCTTGATCCCTGAACTCTCCGCGCCAACCTGGGGCGTCAGCGAATGGATGCCTGCCTGGACACCGCCGTGGTACGCGATCCGGCATGTCGTGACGCCCCTGGCGGCTACAAACGATACGCTCGCGTGCTGGTCTTGATCGTGTACCTCGTTGTGCACTTGCAGCGCAGTTTGAATCTTGGAGGCGCTGGTAAGGGTTACAGCTTCCGTCGTAGCACCCAGCGGTATTTCGGGATCGAAGGTAAACGAGATCGGGTCGCCGCTGTTCTCGATCTGCGCTTCAACTCCCCTGGAGTCGCGCTTGATATGAATTTGTAGAACCGCATTGCCCACAGGGATATTGCCGATCGTTAGCTCACTCCATTGCACCGGTAAATGAGGAGAAAACTTCACGTCGAGTTTTCCTGGTTCGACCTCCAGGCCAAGGAGGCCGGTTATCGCTGTGCGCAGGAAACCGGCGGATGACCAGGTCTGCTCCGGGACCGATTCGATCTGCGGGTGGTAGAAGTCGCCAGCGAGGACTTCGTGGAGGTGGCCCAGTGCGTCGAGCGTGTTCCAGGGGAGGAGAGCGCTCCATATCTGCCATGCGGTCAGCGGGCGATGCTGTTGCCAGAAGGTATTGGCGACAACCGAGGACGCGAGCGCGGAGACGCTGCCGCTGGCGTAAGAGTTGGGGTCGAATCGAGGCGACAACGAGGACATGCTGCGTGTGCCCCAGTCGGTCTGAAAGTTTGGCGATGCCAGTTGATCGAGGACCTCTCCAGCCTGCTGGGGCGAGAAGACTTCTTGTAGAAGAATGGCGCTCGGACTGGATCGCTGATCGTAGATTGGCTGGCCGCTGACGGTATGGCCGGCAAGCCAGAAATGATGGGCCGAATCCCAGTTGCCCTGGGCGATGGCGGTGCGCGCCGCGTCGGCTGCTTGTTCGGCTTTAGCCGCCGCAGGTGAGCCCATGGCGCGCGCCATCTGGGCGAAGGACGTGGACGCCGCGATCCAGCCGGACGAGAGCCCAAGATCGTCGCGCATGCGGTCCTGCTCGTTCCCGCCCTCCTGCCCAAGCGGTATTTTGGGTAGCCGCGTTGCTGGATCGATCAGCGACTCGCAGTAGGCGTACGCCGCCTGGATATGGTTCCAGTTAGTCTTCAGAAACCCTGTATCTCCGCTCGCCCGGACGTAGTTTGCGAGGCTGGCGAGATAGTCGAAGGTGATATCGACGTGGACGTACATATAGGGGTACTTACTCCAGTCCACTAGACCCGCGCTCTGGGATAGCTCATGCCAGATCATGCCGCTGTTTTTATTCTGGTATTTCGTGACGAAGGCGAGTTCTTCGCGGGCCCTGCTGTAGTTCCCTGCTGCTATCAGCGCATCCGTGGCGACAAGACCGTCGCCGGCGAAGAACCAGTCGTACTGCGGCCGCCGTCCGGGACGCGATGGGCCGTAGCCTGCCACCTCTCCGCAGCCGAGCGACTCGTTGCAGACCCATGCCTGATCGAGCGCGAGGATGGACCAGCGCAGTGCGCGATTCATTTCTGGATCAGGCGTCTCGATCTGCAGTGCCTCTGCGAGCAGGTCGTCGTAGTGCTTCATGGCAGCCATGCGAAGCATAGTCTGCTGGCGCTCCAGTTGCGGGATGATGCCGGACTCTGGAAGAGTGTGGGGAGGATCGTATCCGATAAAAACAGTAGCGAGTTTTGTGCCGTCCGGCTGGACTCGCGGCTTCAAGACCAGGGATTTCAGCGTCTGGTCTCCGGACGGCTGAATCGTTGGATTGCCCGCAGGGTCATGGAGGATGACTTCGGGCGAGGCGATGGCTGCGGAGGATCCATGCAGGGGCTCGCTGATCCGGTAGCCGGAGAGCTTCTCGTCCCACTGTGTACTCTGGCCGCCGAGCGCGCCGGGCCACATCAGGTCCAACGAGGTATGGAACCGGACCTGCACAGCGATATCGCGGCGTCCTTCTACCTGATAGCTGAAGATTGCTCCCGGTTGATCGAGTGGGACGAAGATCCGCTCGCGAACGACGAAGTCATCGCCGACATAGATGCGCACCACTTCGTCGGGACGGTACTCGATGCGGCGCAAAAGGCTTGCTCCGGGGATCGCCTGAGTTCCCCCGCTGGGAGTGAAGCTGACCTGATAGTCGCTGACGAGTTGCAGCGGGTAGGCCCAGACCTCCAGGCCGGCTGCTGGGTAGCCCATCACGATAGACTTGCGGCCGTGAACGGCGACGAAACGCTGAGGCCCAACTGCGTCGGTGCTCCAGGTTAGCGAAGGACTGGGAGACGCGGCGGCGTCAGAAGTTCCCTGTGCGGTCGCGAATGGCAGAGACAGAGCGATGCAAAGCAGCAGAGGTATGGCGGAAGGCAGGCTCATCGTCATCTCGTCATTTTGTCATCACCAGCGAATCGTGACGGTCTTCTGCACGTAGCCATCCGCATCGCCGCCAGCAGCAGGAAACGCAACGGTGAATTTGGCCCGTCCGTCGACGAGAGCTTCCAGTTCCCTATTGTCCACGCGCGGACGTAGCTGCTTTGCGTTTACGCGAAGGGACAGGTTTTGCGTGGTGGACGCAGGAGCAGCCAGCAGCAGGGTGATCGACCGCGCCTCGTATTGCTCCTGGAGCACCTTCATCTGATGCGTCTCGGCTCCGAAGCTGGGTAACGCATGGTCCATGTACACCTCGACCGGGGTCAAAGGCAAACGAAGACTTCCCTGCTCTGCTTTGGCGCCCTCGATTTTCGCGCCCTCGATATGCGATGCGAGATGCAGCCCCTTGGCGGCGGGTCCGGTTGCCGTAACCACGAGCGACTGACCCTCTCTCCTGAAGATGAGATCAAGCGACGAATCGCCAAACGGAACGTGGTGCATCACGGCCCCATTCCAGTCTGCCGGAAGATGAGGCGTGACGGTAAGGGTGTGATGAGCCACGTCCCACTCTACGCCGAACATACCGCGCAAAATTGGAGAGATGACCATGGCCGAGGACCAGAGTTGATGCTCCGTGCTGCGGCCGAGCACCTGGTAGAAGCGTCCGGAGAGCAACTCGGTCGTCGCGCCCAGGTCCTGAGACCAGGTGAGGCCGGCATTCTGCATCAGGTGCGCGTAGCCGGAGAGCGGATGCCCGGCGCGATACTCCGCGACCGAGACCCAGCCGGTGAACAGGGGCCACACCGATCCCTGGTGATAGCTGATGGGGTCGTAGAAGCTGACCTTGTCGCTGAGGATGCGCGTTCCCCAGTCGGTCGAAAACTCGCTCGACGCCCATTGCTGCAGCATCGGCTCGGGATGCTTGAGCCCGTAGGTCCCGTCCCACCAGGCCACCGAAGGAAAGATGGTCGGGGTGTTGTCGGTCGTGCCGTCTTCATTGTGGCTGAAGGCGTAGAAGTTGGTCTGCGGCAGATAGTATTCCTGCTCGATGACCTGCCGCAGATGCGAGGAGCGCTGCTCGGCCTGTGTCGCTTGATTATCGTGCCCGGTGCTGCGCGCGAGTTTGGCGAAGGCGCCGCTTGCCTGGGCGTCGAGCGCGGCAAGGTAGATCTCCTGGTGCGGCATACTCGGCACCCAGGACTCGACCCAGCCGGAGCCATTCGTGTTGTTGTAGATGCCGTCGCTCGAATCATGCGAGGTCTCGTACTTCCAAGCCTGCTCGAGCTGGCTCCAATGCGAGGCGATAAAGTCCTTGTCGCCGGTAATGTTGAGGTAGTCTTCCATCGCCATCAGTAGCAGGGGCGTGGCATCGCTCGAAGCGTACTCGTAGGGCATCGACTTCCAGTCCACAAGATCGGCAGTCTGCGACCACTCGTGCATAATCCTGCCGTCCTCTCCCTGGCGATGGAGCAGGAACTCAATCTCTGACTTGAAGGTCGCGGAGTCGCCGTAGCTGTTCACCGCATAGAGCGACCACAGCGCATCGCGTCCGAAGAACCATCCGAAGCCGGGCCGGGCCGCATCTCCGGAGCCGACGAAGCCCGCCGTCAGCGCCTCTTCTTTGAGGTCGGGCGTCGTCTTGACGCGCAACTGGTCGATGGCGGCAACCGCCCAGGTAAACGCCGCGTTCAACTCCTGGTCGGGCGTGTCGATGCTGGTGTGGGTCGCCAGAAGGTTGCGATAGTACGCCTCGTTTTTTGCGAAGAGCGACTGCGCCGATTGATTGAGCGAGGTGAGCGCCTGCCCCAGTGCAGTCTTGTTTGCCGCCTGCTCGCTGGTCCCGAAGGTCATCAGCAGAGGAAACAGTTTGTTGCCGTCTCGTGCGGGATCGTAGTGCAGCACAAACTGCAGCGGCCAGGAACTCGCGCGCTCCTGATACGGCGGCAGGATGCCGGGTCGAGCGCCGGGCATCGCCAGTGCGGCGGCGTTAGTGGGCAGGTTGAGATGCAGCACGTAGTAGCCAGAGGCCGTGCCCGTCTTTACCCACTCCGGCGAGGGAACGTCGTCGGACTCCGCCGGCCACATCCGCTGCATCACCGGGTGCAGACTGAACGTGAGCGTCATAGGACGTACAGCTTCTATTTGGTAGAAGACCAGCACACCGGCCTGATCGGCTCCGTCTTTGGGAGCGATCATGATCTGGCGTATCGTGAAGTTCGCGTGCGAGTAGGTGATGGTCGTCGCATCGGGCTGCACGTCGATCCCTGCCGCATGATCGTTCACGTTGATCGGCACCGGATAGTCTTGCATGTTGGCGGTGATCTGCATTCCGCTGAAGATCTTCCAGGGAAAGAGCCACGCTTCGAAGCTGCCATCCTGCTGACCGAGCAAAGCACCGCGCGGTCCGAGGACAGAGAACGGCTTCAGCGGCACAGCTTCGCGAGAGATCACAGGCAGGTCCGGTGCGGAGGTCGGAAAGGCGGCCAACGGAGACAGCGGCGCAATTGGGATCTGCGATAGCGCCGCGGTCGAACATAGGGTTAAGAGGAACGCTGGGAGTCGTGTCATGTTTTCGCTTAGAGAAGCACCAGTGAGTGCATCGCTGGATCGGTGTAAACGCAACGCGCTTCCAGAGAAATCCATGCGGGGAAGCACAAGAGGATGCCCCAGGCGGGGCGTTCCCTTTTTAGATGCACTAGAATCGCAGACGTCCCGCAAACTGCAGGGCTCGCATGGAACTTCCAAGCTGTGCTCCAACGATGGCTCCAACGATGGCTCCAACGATGTCCGCGATGTAACCAAACGGCGGCGGCGCAGTCGACGCATCCGCTGGGATTGGCAAGGTTGGTTCGAGCCAGTCCAACGAGCACCGAATATTCGGATTTATTTAGGCATCGAAGTTCCATCCTATGTCATCCGACTAAGCACAACAGCAGGTTCATCAGCGAACTGCTTTTCGATAGAGAGATAGGGATGGTCCGGCAGTCTTGCGTCGGCATCTACTGGAGATCGGCGTGGAGACGATTCGAAATTCTCCACCTCAATGTTAGCTCCGTATATTCGAGTTTCGTCGCGATGCCGGCGAACTCGATTCATCTGGCCTGGGTTCCACATCACCACAACGGATACAACTCCGGAGGCAAAGTCTCGCCATGTCATGCCAAGTCGTCTCAAGTCTTCGCAACAGAAAGTCTTATATCGCCAAGCGGCTCATCTCTCCAGCAATCCTGGCAACGGCATTTCTGATGAGTCTGTACGCGACAGTTGACCTTTCGTCTGCATTCGCACAAGCTGTCTTTGGCTCGATTATCGGCACAGTCACCGATCCAACAGGCGCAGTTGTGCCGAACGCCACAGTCGTCGTGACCGACATCAGCAAGGGCACATCACAGACTGTGCAGTCGAACGCCAGCGGCAACTATACTGTCTCCCGCCTGATTCCGGACACCTACTCCGTCAAGGCTACGGCGCAGGGCTTCAATCCCGCCCAGGCCGACAACGTCGTCGTCTCCGCGGACGGCGCGCCGCAGGTCAACCTAACCTTCCAGACGGCTGGCACCACCCAGACCGTTACGGTCAACTCTGCGCCCCCGGCGCTGCAGACCGACTCCGCGGATGTTAGCAACGTGATCAGTCAGCGGCAATTGCAGGACTTGCCGAACCAGAATCGCAACTTCACCACATTCGCCTTGTTGACCCCAGGCGTGCAGCGTTCCTCGTTCAGCATATCGGCGCCGGAAAACCCGCAGGGGACGCAGGGGCTTGAAGTGAATGGCTCGAACTACGGTTCGCTTGGCTACTATCTTGACGGCACCGACAATCGCGAACCGGTCGATGGCATCGTCGTCATCAATCCCACTCTTGACTCGGTCAGCGAATCGCGAGTCGACACGGAAAACTTTCCCGCTGAGTTCGGCGGCGCCATCGCAGGCTTCGTCTCGGCCCAGACCCGTTCGGGATCGAACGCCTTGCACGGCGACGTCTTTATCTATCGCCGCAGCGATGCTCTGGAGGCCCGCGACCCCTTCGTCCAGTTCGCACCGGATGCCGTAACCGGCAAGTACATCCCAAGCTCGGTCTATAGCCAGTTCGGCGGCTCAGTGGGCGGCCCGATCCTGAAGGACAAAGCGTTTTTCTTCCTCGACTATCAGGGGACGCGCCAGAAGGTCGGCAATAGCCTGCAGCAGAATGTGCCTACCGCGCTTGTTCGTAGCACCTGCTTGAATGCCGCGAGCACAACCTGCGATCTCACACAATATGGCGGCGCGGTGATCTCCAACACCCTGGTCACGCCGCAGGGCCGTACCCTGCTGAGCGCTCTTCCCGCGCCCAACGCCGGGGCGGCCACTGCAACCACGAACAACTACGTCGGCTCGGGTTCGGGCAACAATGATGGGGACCAGGCCGACGCGCGCCTGGACTATCAGGTGACCTCGAATCTGCATGCCTTCGGCCGCTACGACTACGCTATCTTTCGGCTCTTTGGCGCCCCTGTCTTTGGCGCCGCGGGCGGAAACGGATTCGGTCTCGGCAACACGACAGGCACCGATGTCGTGCAGAACCAGAGCGCCGCAGTCGGCTTTGACGATGCCGTGCGCACCAGCCTGCTGACCGACTTCCGCTTCGGCTTCCTCGCCTACCACGTCAACGAGAACAAATTCGACGCGGGAAGCGCACCGGCCTCCGCCGACGGTCTTCCCAATCTGAATACCGGGACCTTCGACACCTCCGGTTCCCCAACCTACAACGTCAGCGACGGCACCGTCAGCCCCTTCGGCAACCAGGGCTGCAACTGCCCGTTGAAGGAGAGCGAGCAGGTACTGCAGATCAACAACAATTGGACCAAATTCCTCGGCAACCACACCCTCCGCTTCGGAGCGGATCTGCGCTATGCCTTCAATCTCCGCAACGCCAGCGACAATAACCGTTCCGGGCTTTTGACCTTCAGCAAGAGCACGGGAGCAGGGAGCAACATCACGACGGGAGCAGTAGGCACCGGCATTGCGGCTGTTCTCGAAGGGCAGGTCGCGCAGTTTCAGCGTTTCAACGTCTACAGCCAGACCGCTGCCGATCGTCAAAAGCGCGGAGCGTTCTACGCGCAGGATAGCTGGCGCGTCACCCCGAAGCTGACCGTGAACTACGGCGTGCGCTGGGACATCATCTTCCCGGAGACGGTCAACAGCCCCGGCAACGGCGGCTTTACCAATCTCACCAGCGGGACCATTCAGGTTGCCGGGATCGGCGGCATCCCCACCAACGGCAACGAGCAGATCGATCTGACCAACGTCGGCGGGCGGTTCGGCTTTGCCTATCAGGTCCATCCCAACACTGTCATTCGCGGCGCCATCGGCCAGGTCTTCGACGATGTGGGCTTCTTCGGTACGATCTTCGGATCGGCCCTGACGCATAACATCCCAGTAGTAAACGCCGAGAATCAAGGCAGCACCAGCGGCACCTCGCCGGTATATAGTTACGCAACTCTTCCCGTGCGTCCCGCGGAGTTTCCCATCCCCTCAAACGGCATAATCCCAATCATCGACGGTATCGGCTACAACGTCCGGCCAAACACGCTTGTTCTGCCGAAGGTCGATCAGTTCAATCTTAGCCTGGAGCAGCAGTTCGGTCAGCAGATGACCTTCACCATCGCCTACGTCGGCAATGTCGGCGAGCGCGTCTATCCCGGCGAGACCGAAGGCTTCAACATCAATCAGTATGTACTCCCGTCGGATCCGCGCGACCTCACGGCCACCGATACAGGGAACAATCCTGCCGGCGTGCTGAGCCAGAACCAGCGGCGGCCCTATTTTAACCGCTTTTCCGGCCCGTATAACGGCGCCACGCAGGTGTGCTGCTCGCAGAACATCAACTACACCGGTCCCTCAGCACGCGAGACCTACAACGCTCTGCAGACGACCGTTCAGCAGCGGTTTGCTCATGGGTTCCAAATTCTGGCCAACTACACCTGGTCGAGGGCGCTGAACTATGGCACCACCTACTTCGCCATCGACCCGCGTGTAGAAAAGGGGCCGAGCGACACCAATCGCAATCAGCTCTTCGTTCTGAGCGGTATCTACGAGTTGCCCTTTGGCAAAGACAAGATGTTTGCCAACACCAGCAGCCGCTGGGTCAACTATGCCGTGGGCGGATGGCAGCTTGCCGGCACGACAACCTATGAGAGCGGTCTGCCCTTCACGCCAACCTACTCCGAGTGCGGCCAGGATCAGGACGTGGACAGCAACAACGGCAGCCCGGGAACGTCAAGCGACTGCCGGCCCGATTCGAACTACAGCGCGCCGAACAAAGGCTTTTCACGCAGCGTGGGATCCTACGACCCGGCCACTCGCAGCCGCCGCTTCTTTACCCCAGTCGCTCCGCTCACCGCAAACGGCAGTCAGTCAGGACCTTTCATCCGGCCCGCCTTCGGAACGATCGGCAACATCGGACGGAACAGCTTCAATGGGCCGTCCGATTACTTTGCGGATGCTTCGCTCTTCAAAAACTTCAGCGTCACCGAGCGAGTTAAAGCGCAGTTCCAGTTTCAGGCTTTTAATGTCTTCAACCATGTTCCTCTCGGCGTGCCGAACGCAACCAACTCCCGGTGCATCGACTGCACCACCGGAAGCCCGGGACTGATCACCGGCGTCGATAACGCCATCTCGGGAAGCGGCCAACCTTACATGCGTCAGCTTCAGTTCGGAGCGAAGATCAACTTCTAGCCACCCAGACCGATCAAATCAAAAAGCCTTGCAGCGGACCGAAGTAAACTGCAAGGCTTTCTTTACTTCAACCACCCGCCTCCTTTCGCTCACCGAAGGCACAGGCAAACCGGTTCGCTAACCAGCGCGAGAGCAGCTTCCCCCACCCACAAAATGCACCACCTCCAGCCGGTCGCCCTCGATCATGGCCACCTGCGCCCAACCCGCCCGCGCTACAATCTCCCCGTTATGCTCCACGGCCACGCGGTCGCCCTGCAGCCCCAGAGCGCCGACCAATTCCTCAAGACTCGCCCCCTCGGAGACGTCCTCGAAAGCCCGTGTCTGCCCATTCAAGATCACTGTCAGTCCCATACTGTCTCCAGCCTATAACAACGTAGCAGTTGGCGTAGAGTCTGCCGTGCCCTTGTTTGTCCCGAAGCCACATCTCCCAGCATCAGCAACGGCGTCCGGCGTCTCTCCTGCTGACATGTTTAGTGGGACCCACACAACAAACGCAAAAGCGGCCATTTCCCGTCAGCCTGCTCAATGCCGACCTTTTCATCGCCGGCACGGGCATCGCCTTCCGCGTGCTCCATCGGAGCTACTAGTGAAGAACAAGCTCAAGTTGCTTCGGGCGGAACGCAACTGGAGTCAAGCAGACCTCGCCGACAAGCTGAGCGTCTCCCGCCAATCTGTAAACGCTATTGAAACAGGCAAATTCGACCCTAGCCTGCCCTTGGCGTTCAAGTTGGCGCGGCTCTTCAATCTCACAATCGAAATGATCTTTTCCGATTAGATCAAATTCAATCATGCTGTACCCCGCTGTTGCCCCTGTTTTTCTTGTTGTCATCCCCGAAGGGGATCTGCGTTTCTTTCTGCCGGGATACACTCACCGTGGAATCGCTATAGACGAAGCGCAGCCAACTTCTGCCAAGCGCGTTTCAGTGGAGTAATCCTGATTTGGCTGTAGCCTCGAGTCTTTTTTGGATTAGTTCTTTTCTCGCAACGACGGAGTAAACGTGATGCCGATTAGGAGACCTTCAGGGGAGAGAAATCGGCTTACGGTTTGTCCCCACGGTTCCGTTTTGTTCTTAATGAGCATTCGATGCCCCTGCGATTCGAGCTCGAACGTGGCTCTGTCCACATCGTCCACCTCAAATTCTAGCCATGCTTGCGGAACGGGGATGTTGTCTGGCCATGAGTCGCTGCCAAAGCAGGATTGTGCCGCCTGTGAAAGGGGCCATAGCGCAAAATGCTTCGCGCCCTGAAGGGCGCCCGTGTGGAGATAACCGCCAGCATCCTCGTTGAACAGGATGCCCAGACTGTCCCGATACAGCGCGCGACTTTCTGCAAGGTCACGATCGATCGGACCGAAGCCCGCTATGAACAACACTTTTGTTCCTATGTCCGCCATTTTAACAACCTCCTTCTGTCTTTAGGATGTCGGTTCGTGATAGGCGCACCCGGATCTCGCTGCCGGGCGCCTCGTTTGTGTTTTGTTGAAGCAGAATCGGGATAGGGAATGTGAAGTCGTCTTCTCGGAAGTTATCGGGATGGGGTGGCAAGCCGGAAAGCAGCCGATCCCTCTACTACCGCCGTAGCATCCAAAGATGATTCAGCGGCCCGAATCCCCGCCCCAGCGGCGCAGCCGTCCTGATCGCCTCCGCGACATAAGCCTTCGCGCCCCGCACCGCCTCCACTGCCCCATCCCCCAGCACCAGGCGGCTCAGCAGCGCACTCGAAAACGCACATCCTGTCCCATGCGTCGACCGGCTCTCGATCCTCTCCCCCGCCATCCAGTGCGCCTCTCCCGCAGCCGTCACCAGCAGATCGTCTGGCCTCTCCAGATACCCTCCCGTGGCCACCACATTCAAGCCGTTGCCCATATCCTGCAACTCCCGCACCGCCCCCGCCAGGTCTTCCCGGCGCAACCCCTCTCGCCCGGTCAAAACCCCAAGTTCCTCCACATTCGGCGTCACCCAGTCCACCAGCGGTAAGAGCCTCTCCCGCATCGCCTCCACTCCAGCCCCATCCAGCAGCACCCTTTCCGAACTCGACCTCACCACCGGATCGAGCACCACCGGCACTCGCCTTCCGAGCCCTTCCAGAAACTCCGCCACCACCGCCACGGTCTCTGTCGTCGCCAGCATCCCGATCTTGACGCCCGCCGCCGGCAGATCGTCCTCCAGGCAATGCAGCGTAGCCTTCACCAACGCACCCGGCACCGCCATGCTGGCCTGCACGCCCACGGTCGACTGCACCGTCAAACTCGTAACGCACGAAGTCCCGAATAGTCCATGCGCCGCAAACACCATCAGGTCGGCCGTCACGCCCGCACCCGAAGAGGAATCGAATCCCGCAATCGTCAAGACACTCTGCATCGAAACTATAAGATCCTCGAATCCTCTTCGGCCCGCACCCCCATCACTGCAACAGATCGACCAGATTGGCAATGAAGTACGTCAACGGGTCATACACCACGACATATCCGTCGAAGTACCCCATCTGGTATCCCGGCGGCGGGGGCGGCAGATAGCCATACACCTGCGGCGGCAGCGGCGTGAGATAGCCAATATCCCCATAAGGAAAGAACCCGCCGATCACAAAGCGCGGCCGGCGCGCGCGATTGATCCCCAACAGGCTTCGCCTATAGTACCGGTGCAGATACGAGCGATCGTTCGGCCGGAAGTTATAAGAAGGGCGATTCGCCGGCGGACGGCCCCACTGCGGCGGACGTCCCGGCCCCGGACGGTTTGGCGGCCTCGAGCCCCCATTCCCCGGCCGACCAGGCTGCGGACGATTGTTCCCACCGCCCGGAGTAGGCCGCCCCGGTTGCGGCCGATAGTTTCCTCCGCCCGGATTCGGTCTCCCCGCTTGCTGACCACCCTGTCCCGGCCGCCCTCCACCCGTTTGCGGCCTTCCGCCCTGTTGCCCGCCCGGTGCGGGACGGGTCTGTGGAGCGCCTCGGTTCTGCATCGGAACACTCGCGTACGCCGCCGAAAACGAGCAAATCACCAGCAGGCTGAATATCATCCTTCGAGGCTGCATCGACCCTCCAGGTCTCTCAAGCAACAGACCGAGCTTAGTTCTTCCCCAACCGGAACGCAAAATTTTCTTTATCGCCTCGCCATCTCCGCCGCTCTGCAAGCCTGCGGCTGAGGTTGTCCGTTCAGCAACCCGGAGCCCGAGCAAGACGAAGCCCTTGTTCCACTTCGGAACAGTGCATAGAAATAAAGTTGGAAAATTGGCGTATTTTTCCACTCTAAAACTCGTGCTCTAAGAAGCACTCTGAGACCCACGAATGACCACAAACTCACCAGCAAAACACCACGAAAAAGCGCTTTTTTTTCGCAAAAACCCCTGCAAAACAACCACTCCACCACAATTGAAAATTACCGCAGAACCGCCCCGATCGACACCGGAACCTGCTCCACAATCTCGATCCCGAACCCCTGCAGCGCAGGCACATGCGTCGGCGTATTGGTCAGCAGCCGAATCTTGTGGATCCCCAGGTCCGACAGGATCTGCCCGCCCAGCCCTACCTGCCGCAGCGTCCGGTGCGTCCGATCGTCACTTCCTTCCCGCGACCGCTGCTCGCGATGAAACACCACCCGCGCCGGCGTCACAGTCTTATCCATGCCAAACCCCGCGCCCCCATTGTGCAGATACACCAGCGCCCCCCGGCCCGCCTCCGCAATCATCCGCAGCGAACTCTCCACCACCGCCCTGCAATCGCACAGCGTCGTCGAAAACACATCCCCCGCCAGGCAATGCGTATGCACCCGCACCGGCACCGGTTCGCCGCCGGTCACATCGCCCAGCACCAGCGCCACATGCGACTCGCCGCCTTCCACCTCGCTCTCATACGCGATCATGCGAAACTCCCCATGCGCCGTAGGCATCAGCGACTCCGCCACGCGATGGATATACCGCTCGTTTTGCAGGCGATAGCGAATCAAATCCGCCACCGTCACCATCTTCAAATTGTGCTGTTCACAGAACCCAACCAGATCCGGCACCCGCGCCATGGTCCCATCGTCATTCATAATCTCGCAGATCACCCCGGCCGTCACCAGGCCCGCCATCCGCGCCAGATCGACCGACGCCTCCGTCTGCCCCGCCCGCACCAGCACGCCACCCTTGCGCGCCCGCAGCGGAAACACATGGCCAGGCCGCGCCAGATCGTACGCTGTCGACCGAGGATCGATTGCCACCTTAATCGTGTGCGCCCGGTCCGCCGCCGAAATCCCCGTCGTCACCCCCTCGCGAGCTTCAATCGTCTCCGTAAACGCCGTCCCAAACCGCGACGTGTTCTCCTGCGTCATCGGCCCCAGCCGCAGGTAATCCGCGCGCTCCTCGGTCAGCGTCAGGCAGATCAGTCCGCGGCCATACCTCGCCATGAAGTTGATCGCCTCCGGCGTCACGAACTCCGCCGCCAGCGTCAGGTCGCCCTCGTTCTCGCGGTCTTCATCATCGACCACCACCACCATCCGCCCGGCTTTTATCTCCGCAACTGCCTCGCCAACCTCAGCAAACATAAGCCCGCCTTCCAACTGCATCTCTCGTTCGACGCATCCCATCATACGTCGGTCGCAAAAAGAAACACCGCCCCGAAGGACGGCGTCTCTGCGCTCCAAACCATCTACAGCAACAGCCGTATACTACAGCGTTGACTCGATCTCGAATCCCCAAGCCTCAAGCAGCGCCTCAGGAATGTACTTCGAATTCTTGTTCCGCCGGGCCCACTCACGCAGCCTGGTCGACCGAATATACTGGTCCGGTGTAAGCTTGAACTCCTTCACAACCTGCTCGAACGATGTTACCGTCGGAACAACCGGCCCTATCGGCTCGGGCTTGCCCCAGTTCGGATTTCCACGACGCTTTGCCATATCGTTTCCGGCACCTCTTCAAAAATTGACTTCCGCAGTTCGTCCTGCAACACGGTTGCAAATTACCGCAACCCTGATTCTACGGCGTTTATTGCCATAAGGCAATCGTAGTCCTGGGTTAGACTCCTCTCCGTCCGCACTTGTGAGCCGAGCCTCAACCGATACATCTTTTTACACGCAAGCCACGTCTACGTTGTTTACTGGCCTGCGAAACCGGTCCTACGTCATCGCGCAACACCAACCCTTCCGACACAAGAGGTTCGGCAATGAGTCTTCCCCCCTGTAATGAAGTCGAGCAGGAAATCGACAGCCCATCGCCTGAAGCATCTAGCTCCCTGGCAGAGGCAGAACTCTCCCGTCGCACCTTCGTCAAAACCGCGGGCGTCCTTGGGGCCGCCGTCGCCACCGGCATCCCGCGCCTTGCCGCTGCCGAGCAGGCCCACGCCGCAGCCGCCACCATGCCGAAGATGGCAGAACTTAACCTCAAGATCAATGGCGCCTCGCACACCCTCTCGCTCGACACTCGAACCTCGCTCCTCGACGCTCTCCGCGAGTACCTCGACCTCACCGGCACCAAAAAAGGTTGCGACCACGGCCAGTGCGGAGCCTGCACCGTCCTGGTCGGCGGCCGCCGCGTCAACTCCTGCCTCACCCTCGCCGCCGCCGCCAATGGAGCCGAGATCACCACCATTGAAGGTCTCGCCCACGGCGACGATCTCCACCCCGTGCAGCAAGCCTTCCTCGAACACGATGGCTTCCAATGCGGCTACTGCACCCCTGGACAGATCTGCTCCGCCGTCGCCCTCCTCGACGAGCAGAAGCGCAACACCCTCAGCGTCGTCTCCTACGAGACCGGCCATACCGGCAACCCCGAACTCACCGACGACGAGATCCGCGAGCGCATGAGCGGCAACATCTGCCGCTGCGGAGCCTACCCCAACATCGTCGCCGCCGTCCGCGCTGCAGCCAGAGGAGTCTCCGCATGAACCCGTTCGACTATCACCGCGCAACCAGCGAAGAGGAAGCCCTCCACGCCATCACCACACGCAACGCCAAGTTCCTCGGCGGCGGTACCAACCTGGTCGACCTGATGAAGGACAACGTCGAGCATCCCACCACCCTCATCGACATCACGCACCTCGACTTCACCCAGGTCACGTCGGGCAACGCCGCCTCGGGTAACGGCAGCACGATGATCGGGGCCGGCGTCCGCAACAGCGATCTCGCCAACCACGAGACCATCCGCACCAACTACCCGCTTCTCTCGCAGGCCCTCCTCAGCGGAGCCTCCCCGCAACTGCGCAACATGGCCACCACCGGCGGCAACCTCCTCCAGCGCACCCGTTGCTACTACTTCATGGACATAGCCTTCTCCGAGTGCAACAAGCGCACTCCAGGAAGCGGCTGCGCCGCCATCAAGGGCTTCAACAGGATTCACGCCATTCTTGGCCAAAGCGATCACGGCACCGCCAGCGGCGAAACCTGCATCGCCACCAATCCCTCCGACATGAACGTCGCCCTCAGCGCGCTCAATGCTGTCATCCATGTGCAAAGCCCCAGGGGGAAACGCACGATTGCGATCGCCGAGTTCCACCGCCTTCCCGGCAACACCCCACAGCTCGACACCAATCTCAAACCCGACGAGCTCATCACCGCAGTCGAACTCCCCGCGCCGGTCTTCGCAAAGAACTCCTACTACCTCAAAGTCCGCGACCGCCAGAGCTACGCCTTCGCCTTGGTCTCGGTCGCCGCCGGGCTGGAGATGGACGGCAACACAATCAAATCCGCCGGTCTCGCGCTTGGCGGCGTTGCCTTGAAACCCTGGCGTTCCATCGCAGCGGAACGCTCCCTCGCCGGCGCTACTCCCAGCCCCGAAACCTTCAAAAAAGCCGCTGACCTCGCCGTAACCGGAGCCAAAGGGTACGAGCACAACGCCTTCAAAGTCGAACTCGCCAAACAAAGTATCGTGCGCGCCCTTACCCTCGCCGCACAGGGATCATCCACACACGGTCCAGCCGCACAAGGAGCACAAGCCTAATGCCTTCCTCTCCAGCCGCTCAAAATCCCGACGCGCCGAACCCGCATCCCAAGCAGCTTCCCGTCCGCTACGCCGGTCTCGCCAAGGTCACCGGAAAGGCCAAATACGCGGGCGAGTTCTCCGAGCCCTTCTCGAAGAAAGATCTCGCTTACGCCTACATCGTACAGTCCACCATTCCCAGCGGCACGATCGCTTCCATGGACCGCACCGCAGCCGAGCGATCCTCCGGCGTCCTGGCCGTGCTCACTCCTTTCAACGCGCCGAAGCTCCCTCCCAGCAAGCCGCAGCCGCCCGCGCGCCGCAACCTTTCTCTCCTCCAGACCACCGATGTCAACTACAACGGCGAACCGATCGCCGTCATCGTCGCCCGCTCTCTCGAAGAAGCCCGCGCCGCCGCCCCGCTGCTCAAGATCAAGTACAACCGCACGCCGCCCAAGCTCGACTTCATGAACCGCCTCGGTGAAGCTCGCTGGCCCAAGCAACCCGGCAAAGATACCCCCGCCAATCATCGCGGCGACCTCGCAGCCGGCATGAGTCAGGCATCGGCCACCATCGAAGAGACCTACATCACCCCCATCCAGACCCACAATCCCATGGAGCCCCACGCCACCATCGCCTGGTGGGAGGGAGAAAATCTCAACCTCTACAACGCCACCCAGTACATCTCCGGCGACAAGCAATCCATTGCCAAGATCCTCGGCATTCCCATCGACTTCGTCCGCGTGCAATGTCCCTACACCGGCGGCGGCTTCGGCTGCAAAGGCTCCTTGTGGTCCCACGGGCCGCTCGCTGCCATGGCCGCCAAGGCCGTCAACCGGCCAGTCAAGCTCACTCTCGACCGCGACCAGATGTTCGGCCCCGTCGGCTATCGGCCTTGCACGGTCAACAAGATCAAACTGGCCGCCTCCTCCGACGGTAAGCTCGTCGCCATGCAGCACGACGTCGTCATGACCACCTCCATCATGGAGGACTTCACCGAGCACTCCGCCTCGCCCACCAAGTCTCTTTATGCGAGTCAGGCCAACAGCATCACCGAAAAGATGGTAGACGTCAACCTCGGCGTCGGTACCTTCATGCGCGCGCCCGGTGAATCCTCCGGCACCGCCGTCCTCGAGATCGCCATGGACGAGCTCGCCGAAAAACTCAACATGGACCCTGTCCAGCTTCGCCTCGTCAACTACGCCGAGAACGACCCCAGCCACGACCGCCCATGGACCGGCAAGCACCTCCGCGACTGCTACCAGCAGGCCTCCGAGCGCTTCGGCTGGTCCAAGCGCAATGCCAAACCCGGCCAGACCAGCGAAGGCAGCCAACTCATCGGCTACGGCATGGCCACCGCCACCTACCCCGCCAACCGCTCGGCTGCTCAAGCGGTGGTGCGCATCCTGCCCGGCGGCAAGGTCTTCGCCGGCACCGGCTCGCAGGACCTCGGCACCGGCACGTACACCGTCGTCGCGCAGTACGCCGCTTCCGCGCTAGGCCTCGACCCGGCTCTGGTTGAAGTTAAGATCGGCGATTCCACCCTGCCCAAAGCTCCCGTATCCGGCGGCTCTCAGTCCGCAGCCTCTGTCGGCCCCGCCGTCAACGCCGCCGCCCTGCAAGCCAAGCTCAAGCTCTGCGAACTCGCCGTCAACGACAATCGCTCGCACCTTCACGGCCTCAAGACCGACGACCTCGAAGCCAAAGACGGCAAGCTCTTCAACAAGCACAAACCCTCACAATCCGACACCTTCGCCGCCCTCATCGAACGCAACAACAACCAGCCCATCGAAGCCACCGGCTCCGCCGAACCCAGCCAGGACAAGAGCGCCTACACCTCGAACTCCTGGGGAGCCGTCTTCGCCGAGGTCGCCGTCGACCGCTACACCCACATGCCCAGGGTCCGCCGCATCGTCGCCACCTACGACATCGGCTCCCTGATCAATAACAAGACCGGCATCAACCAACTCGTCGGCGGCATCGTCTGGGGCGTCTCCTTCGCCCTCCACGAAGACACTCACATCGACCCCGTCCACGGCCGCACCGTCAACGAAAACCTCGCCGAGTACCACGTCCCGGTCAACGCCGATATCGGCGCCGTCGACGTCACCGTCCTCAACATCCCCGACACCAAATTCAACCCGCTGGGCGCCCGGGGCATCGGCGAAATCGGCATCACCGGAGCCGCCGCCGCCGTCGCGAACGCGATCTACAATGCCACCGGTAAACGCGTCCGCGAGTACCCCATCACTCCCGACAAGATCATGCAGGCCTGATACTCCCCATAGCCGTTCTCTTCGCCCTTGCCGTTGCTTTTCTGGTTGTCATCGCCGAAGGGGATCTGCGGTTGCTCCCTGCCGTGGTCCACTAGCGCTTGCGAAGAAATCCGCCCTGCCCAACAGCCTCACCCAGCCGTGTCCAAACGAAACGGGGTGTCATACCGCTCGACCGGGTACCCTTTTTCCTTCCATGCCGCGAGGCCGCCCCTCAAAAACTTAATTCGCGTGAAATCGAGCGCCAACGCCCTCTTCAGGATCATACGGCTGGTCTCCTCGCTCACGCACGTACAATACACCACCGAATCCTTCTCCTTCGGCAGAAGCGAAGACTGCTCCACAATCTCCTTCGGCGCAATCCTCGTCGCCCCCGGAATAATCTCCGAGTGCGCCAACAGGTCCAGCGGCTGCCGCACATCGAACAGCAGCACGTCAGCCTTTGACTCGATCAAGGCGTGCAGAGCCTCCGGCTCGATGCTATGCTCCTCCAATTCGCGCTTATCCCGGTTCTGCCGCATCCGGTACAATCCAAACACCAACACGCCCAACCCAGCCACGCAGATCGCAACCAGCCACATATCTCTCCTCCATGGCCCTACTTGCCCTATGTGATCGAGCGACCTGCCTGAATGATGCATAATTTGTCCACATCCTTTTGCGATTTGCCGGGTGCCCCATCTTCGCCGCGCTTTTACGGCTAAGGCGGGTCTTCGCGCGGAAGCGCCAACCGCTCTCCTCCCCCCATCACCAATCTTCACTCACCATAGCCCTGGGTGCCCCATATCTCGATTTTGAGATGTGGGTCATTCGTGCAAAGCACGAACCGCTCTCCCTCACCCCCGCCGACCAATCCAGAGTCTGTCAAGCCCAAGACCTCCTAACCCAAAGCTAACCAACCAGTTACACTTGGCATAGGAGTTACCTCCATTCCCCTATACTTGAAACAGCAGCAGAAAAAAGAAAAGCTGGCGCAGCCAGCACTGGATCGAACCCGGTAAGTTCAGCGCTACCAAGACTTTGCCACGAACCAACAGGGAAAATGGGACTTTTCCCTTGCGCAGCCTTCGAAGTCCAGAGCTAAGTACCATGTTTCGAATACTTTGACGCAAATCGGGGGAGTGGGGGCGTGTAACGAACAGCATGAGGATGGAAGACAAGCCAAGCCGATGAACCTCGAAACTCTCCTCCACCAGACCTTCGGCTTCCCTACCTTCCGCGCCAACCAGGAGGCCGTCTGCCGCGCCGCCACCGATGGCCGCGACGTCCTTCTCGTCATGCCCACCGGAGCCGGAAAGAGCCTCTGCTATCAACTCCCCGCCATCGCCCGAGGCGGCACCGCGCTGGTCATCTCGCCGCTCATCGCCCTGATGGACGACCAGGCCACCAAGCTCTCCGCAGCCGGCTTGCGCGTCGCCCGCATCCACTCCGGCCTCTCGCGAGAAGAAGCCCGCCAGGCCTGCCGCGATTACCTGGACGGCGCCCTTCAGTTTCTCTTCATCGCACCCGAGCGCATGCGCGTGCCCGGCTTTCCCGAGATGCTCGCCCGCAAAAAGCCCTCGCTGATCGCCATCGACGAGGCCCACTGCATCTCCGCCTGGGGCCACGACTTTCGCCCCGACTACCGCACCCTCGGCGACTTCCTCCCCGCCCTGCGTCCCGCCCCGGTCATCGCCCTCACCGCCACCGCCACCCCCACCGTCCAGCGAGACATCGTCACCCAGCTTCAGCTCTCTCAGCCCGAACTCTTCATCCACGGCTTCCGCCGCCATAACCTCGCCATCGAGGTCGTCGAACTCTCGAAGCCTCGCCGCAACGAGTTCACTGCTGCGCTCCTCAAAGAAAAATCCAACCGTCCCGCCATCGTCTATGCCCCGTCGCGAAAAGCCGCCGAAGAGCTCGCCGGCGCCCTCGGCGGAAGCGCCGCAGCCTACCACGCCGGTCTCGATCCAGCCACGCGAGAGCGTGTCCAGCGGAACTTCCTGGCTGGAAAGCTGGAAGTCGTCGTCGCCACCATCGCCTTCGGGATGGGCATCGACAAAGCCGACGTCCGCACCGTCGTCCACACTTCCCTTCCCGGCTCGGTGGAGCAGTATTACCAGGAGATCGGCCGCGCCGGACGCGACGGCCAGCCATCGAGAACGGTACTCCTCCACTCCTTCGCCGACCGCAAGATGCACGACTTCTTCCTCGAGCGCGACTACCCCGCCATCACCGAGTTGACCCGCGTCGCCGCCCTGCTGACCGGGGACTTCCAGATGCCCGACCTGCTGCGCCAGCGCCTGAAGATGGACTCCGAGACCTTCGACAAGGCCGTCGAAAAACTCATCGCCCAGGGCGCGGCCGGCATCGACATGGCCGGGAATGTTCGCGCCTCCGAAGGCGGCCCGCAACAGGCCGCATGGCGCAAAGGCTACGACGCCCAGATCGCCTTCCGCCGCTCCCAGATCGACCGCATGGTCCAGTTTGCGGAGTCGCGGCAATGCCGCATGGCCGCCCTCATTCAGCACTTCGGCGACACCGCCGACGGCCTCCGCCCTTGCGGCCACTGCGACTTCTGCTCGCCGGCCAGCGCAACCGCCCAAACCTTCCGCCCTCCCACCACCGAAGAAGATCGCCAGTTTCGCGCCATTCTCCGCGTCCTTGAAAGCTCCGGGCAATCTCGCGCCACGGGGAAGCTCCACACGGAACTCTCCGAAGGTGCCCTCCGCAACACGGCCGCGGCAAACCGCACCACTTTTTACGCCATGCTCGATTCTCTCACTCGCGCCGCGCTCATCACCCTCACCACGGAACAATGGACCAACCCGGCGCGCGACCTCGTCACCTTCAAGAAAGCCTCCCTCACCCACGAGGGCCGCAACCTCACCGGCCCACTCCCACCCGACCTCCTCCTCCGCGACTCTGGCGGCACAACGGCGCAGTCACGCAGTAAAACCTCACCCAGTTCCAAGAGCGCCAGACCCTCGAAGGCCTCCCTCAAAGCCGAGCGCGACCAGACCACTGCCTCCTACACTTCCTCGCAAAAAGACCTCGAGTCCACCCTCCGCGCCTGGCGCAAAGCCGAAGCCGCCAAGACCGGGAAACCCGCCTTTATGGTCTTCGGAGACAGCGTCCTGCACAACCTGGTCCTCGCCGCCCCGAAAACTATCTCCGAACTCCTCACCGTCTCCGGCATAGGCCCTCGCATCGCAGACACCCACGGAGCTGCCATCGTCGCACTCTGCCGTGACGAAGCAACCAGCGAGACTCTTTCTGCCGCCTCATCCGGCCCGCGCTCCGTCTCACCACCCCTGTATGCGGAAAAAACGTCATCTCGACCAGCGCGCGATAAAGGTGGAAGACCCTCGCATCTTGTTCGAATCCCCGCAGGTACCGGCGCCGCCTCCCCGATTTTCGAACCCGCCAAGACCTTCACCCGCCCCCGCGCTATCACCCCCGTTACAACCGAGGACCTCACCCCCGATCAGCAACTCCTTAACCAGTCCCTCCACGATTGGCGCAAAGCCGAATCCGAAAAGCTTGGCCTGCCGCTGTTCTTCGTTCTCGCCTCCACCACCCTCCGCCACATCGTCCTCGCGCGCCCCCAGAACATCACTCAACTCAAAGCGATCCACGGCCTCGGCCTGGACAAAGCAGAGAGATTCGGCACTGCCATCCTGCAACTCACCAAGACATGAGCCCTGCATCGTGCGATCTCTCCCTGGGGTCTTTGGAACAATTGGACCTTTGATTTCGAGAGCAATGCACGAGCGGGTGAGAATAGAGAGACCCACCAAATTCAACTGTAGTATGAGGCTTGTCAAGACACTCGAGCGGAAGCTGAGCTAGAACTAAAGCGGATCATGGCGTGCTCAAGACATGTTGAATGACGTCCTCTACGACAGGCGCCATGATGTCGTATGCCTGCTTGTCTGGATGAACACCATCCGGGCTTAGGGCCGGCCGATAGTTACCGTCGGGCCCGGCGAGAACGCTGTAATAATCGACGTAACCCAGGTGCTGCTCTGCCGCAAACTTGCGCTCCCAGGCAGACAATGCGAGAAGTTTTTGCTGTGCATGGCAAGTCTTGTTCCAGAAGAACTCTTTGACCGGAAGCTGGGAGGCCAAAATCATCTTGATGCCATTCGATTTGGCGATCGCGACCATAGAGCGAATATTGCCCTCTGTCATTTCGAGCGTCATAGGTCCAGTGTTCCCCGCAACGTCGTTGGTGCCGCCCAAGAAAACTACTGCGGAGGGCTGAAGGGCGACGACGTCTTGCTGAAACCGTATAAGCATCTGGGGAGTCGTCTGCCCCGAGATTCCACGGTTGACATAGGGCAGCCCTGGAAAAAATGTGGAGTTGTATTTGCGACCCCAATTGTCCGTAGTTGAAGATCCGAAGAACACAACTCTTTTAGCTGGCTTGGCTGCTAGAGAAAGAGCATCATTCTCCACCTTGTAACGAGATAAATCTGCCCAGTCACTCAAGTCTCCTTTGATATCGGCAACTTGACAGGGAGGATTGTTTGAGATGAATTGGGCCGGGTGTTGCGAGTAGCCAAGCAGGCTTGTCACAACAATGAAAGACGCGATAAAACACTTTCTCATTTAGGCTCCAAACACGTGTTATGGTACCGGATGGCCCTGTTGCGGTCGCCGGGAGCAAAGCGGTTGAGCTACCAGGATGGCTCATGTTCATAGGCCGTCCCTGTCGAAATCATTCTGCTATTTACACTGCGCGGAGTCCAACAGAAACCGTCTACCCATTTCCCCGAGCGCACCCGGAGAGGCATGGAGTCCTCTCCGGAACGCTCCCGGTTCGCTCCGCTCTGATGAGCGGAACGCCTATTATTGAGGAATCAAGTTGAACTTCTGCGCGGAAGTGCTATTGCCGAACCATTGATCGAGCTGGGCTTTCTCCATCGTGGTCCCACCCGGAACGTCGAGTGCCTGGAGACTGTTGAGATTGTAGAAGGAGTAAGTGCCATCCGGGTTCTGTACCGGCATCCACTGGTCATTCCCCGGACTCAGCCCACCCGCCGGCCATTGCACGATCAGCGCGCCATTGAGGCCGGACCCTCCGGTGACGTTGACCACCTGACCGCTGTTCACGTTCTGGATCTGGTAGTAACCGCCGCTGGTCGGCACAAACTTCCATAACGCGTTCGTTGCGCCGCTTGCGAAAGGGTATTGAATGATCGCCGCGCCATTTGTGGTGGAGCCGCCCGAAACGTTCAACGCCAAACTGCTGGCGACGTTCTGGATCTCATAGGTTCCGGACAGGTTGACGCTCGGCGGCAACAGATGCTGCCAGACCGCCGCCGCGCTCGACATCTCCACGGGGCTGGCGTTGGTGTTGTTGCTCGGCGTGGTCCAGTCGTTCCAGGTGATATTCAGATTGCTGCGCTCGCTCCAGGCTGCGTTGGCGTTGCCCTGCAGCCAAGACCCGTAGGTAGACCAAAGATTGGCTTCGGTAGCGAAATCACTCAAGCCCCGAGTAAACCAGTACGCCCATTGGCTGCCGGAATCCTCGGCGTTGTTATGCACCACGGAGCCTTGCGCAACAGTGTGATCCGCCACCATCTTGGCATCGTTATAGTAGGCTTGGTTTCCGGTAATACGGTAAAGCTCGGTAGCCGCCTCCAGAAAGGATCCGTCGTTATAGACGTTGTCGTCGTCGGCTTGCACCACTCCGTTCGAGCCCACGCAGCCATGCACCCGTCCCGCGTTTTGCCCGCTGGTGACAAGCAGGGTCGAGCGTACCCAAGAATAAATCGTCTCGGCTTTGGTCAGGTAAGTGCTATCTCCCGTGGCCTGGTAGAGCCCAACGCCTTCAAAGACGAATGGATCGTTGCTGAGGGCGCATTTCGATTGCTTGTCTGTATTCTCCCAGATGCCGCCGCCCGCGACTGTCGTGTCCCAACCCTGGTTGTAGCCGTTGTTCCAACCAGCCTTGGCCTGGTCCAGATAACTGGATATCCCGGTAAGTTGGTAGCCGCGCAGGAAGGGGTTCACCATCCATGCGAGATTGTCGTCCCAGCCGTCGCCTTGCCAGTTTCCATTAGGCCCACCGGACGCATTGTAATAGGCCAGGCTGTTCAGCAAAGAGATCATAAAATCGCGGTCGCCCTGTGCATGGGTGTATTGGTAGCGATCGATAGCAACTGTGATGTCCAGGCCTTCTGTCCACTCGCCGTCCTGTTGGGTGCCGGTGCTGGTGAGAGTGTGGGCGTAGTACGTTTGCCCATTCGTCTGCACCAGGAAAGCCGAGTTGTAGGCGTTATAGGCAGCAGTCGCGTTTTGCGCCTGTGCGGGGGTTGACATGAGGAAGCCAGTCGCAACTATACCGATCGCCGCCAATGCGAGCGATAGCTTCGGGTGAGAGCGTTTCATTTGGATCTCCTGAACTAGAGTTAGGTGAGCATGAGAGTAATTGCGCTCAAGCGTTTGCTGGAGTAGACCGCATGAGACCTGCTTCTTCGACTGCCGGTCTCATGCCATCCGTCGGTAACGCCGCTACTTGGACAAGTGAACTAAGTAAAACTCCTGCGCGTTGGTGTTATTGCCGAACCATTGGTCGAGCTGAATTCCATCGGTTGAGCTGCCACCTGGGACATCGAGCGCCTGAAGGCTGTTGAGGTTGTAGAACGAATACGTGCCATCCGGGTTGAGCGACGGAAGCCACTGGTCGTCTCCCGGGATGATCCCCGCTGCCGGCCGCTGCACAATCTCCGCGCCATTAGTGCTTGAGGCGCCTGCAACGCTGATGACGTCACCGCTGTTCACGTTTCGGATCTGGTAGTAGCCGCCGCTGGTCGCCTCAAAGGTCCATTGCTGCTCGGGAGCGCCACTGCTGAAAGCTGACTGGACAATCGGCGCTTTGTCGGCGATGGAGCCCTCGGAGACGGCAACGGCAAGATTGCTGGAGACATTCTGAACCGCGTAAGTCCCGGAAAGTTTGACGCTTGCCGGTGGCAGATGCTGCCAGATCGCCGCCGCGCTCGACATCTCCAAGGCGTCGGTGCCGGCGTCGTTTGTGGGACCTACCCAGTTATTCCAGGTAAGATTGAGTTTATTGCGCTCGCTCCACGCTGCGTTGGCGTTGCCTAGCAACCATGAGTGATACTGAGGCCAAAGGTTAGCGTCCGTCGCGAACTGACTCAGACCGAAGGTGAACCAGTACGCCCACTGGCTGCCGGGCGCCTCAGCGACGCTATGCAGCACAGGGCCCTCATTGACGATGTGATCTGCCGCAAGCAGCGCATCGTTGTAGTAAGTCTGAGTTCCCGTGACTCGATATAAAGCATTGGCTGCCGTGAGAAAGGCTCCACTGTCATAGGCATTGTCGTCCGTCGTGCTTTGCAATGCCCCTTTATTATCGACGCATCCATGGATCTGTCCCGGAGCTCCAGGAACGTTACTGCTGCTGCTGGATACAAAGAGAGTGGAGCGCACCCAGGCGTAAATAGCTTCAGCCTTGGTTAGGTAGGTTGCATCGCCGGTGATCTGATAGAGCGTGACGCCTTCAAAAACAAACGGATCGTTACTGAGAGCGCACTTCGATTGTTTGTCTGTGTTTTCCCAGATGCCGCCGCCCGCGACCGTCGTGTCCCACCCTTGGTTGTAGCCGTTATTCCAACCCGCCTCCGCTTCAGTCAGGTAGGAGGTATAGCCGGTAAGCTGATAGCCGCGCAGGAACGCATTCACCATCCAGCCGAGATTATCGTCCCAGCCGTCGGTCTGCCAATCTCCAAATAGCGAATTAGGGCCGTTGTAGTAAGCGAGATTATTCAGCAGGGAGACAACAAGGTTCCGGTCTGCCTGAGTATGGGTGTGCTCGTAAGCATCTTCCGCGACGGTGATGGCCAGCGCTCCTCCCCATTCGGCTTGCGGTTGGATCCCGACACTGGTCAGGGTATCGGCGTAATAAGCCTGGCCATCCACCTGTACCAGGAATGCCGCGTTGTAAGCGTTGTAGGCCGCCGCCGCTCGGGCTTGCGCCTGTGCGTCCGCCGCCTGAGCCTTAGCTGCGGCTGAATTGCTGGCAGCGGCGGCAGTGCTTTGCGCTCTCGCCGGGTTTGAGAGGAAAGAGCTAAGCACAAAAACGCCAAGGGGCGCCAAGCTGCGTAGGAATATCGGTGGGAAGCGTTTCATTCGGGTTCTCCTGTGGCGTTCAGCTTTGTGGGAGTGAACTCGTGGGTTCACACTGTTTGTTTCCAGCGTCATGGCGGCCGGATTCCCAAAGAATCCGTCCGCCATGAAGGGGGTGTAGGAGCACCCCGGTTTATGAGTTGGGAGTTCCCGGCGGCAGCGTCCATCTCTGGTTGCTGCTTCCGTTACAGTCCAAAATATCGAGCTGGACACCGTCAGTGGCGCTGCCGCCCGGGATGTCGAGGCAACGGCCTGATGCTGGGTTGACCAGGGCGCCATTGACCGGCGTCCATATCTGGTTCGCGGCGCCGGTGCAGGTATACAGCTCCACCAGGGCGCCGTTGGCCGTGCTCCCGCCGGTAATGTCCATGCATTTGCCGTCGAAGCTCAGGGTATTGTTCGTGACGACCCATTGCTGGGCCGAGGTAGGATTGCAGCCGAAGCTGTCCACCTTGGTGCGATCAGCGGTGGACCCGCCAAAGGCATCGAGGCATTTGCCGGCGATGCCGGAGAGGACGGAGCCCTCCGACGGAACGCGCCACTGCTGGCCTGGGCTGCCGTCGCAGTCCTTGATGTCAAGCTGCGTTCCATTGGTGGTGCTCCCGCCGGGGTCGTCCAGGCAGCGGCCCGACACCGGGTTCACCAGTGTGCCGTTCTGAACGTTCCAAATCTGGTTGGGCGCTCCCGTGCAATGCCAGACATCGACGAGCGTTCCGTTGCTCGTGCCGCCGCCGACAATGTCGAGACAAAGGCCATTGATGGCGATGCTGCCGTTGTTCACGTTCCATTGCTGGGCCGGGGTCGGGTTGCAGCCGTAGACGTCGGCCTTGGTATCCGCTGTGCCCGAGTCGCCGAAGTCGTCAAGGCACATCCCGGGGACGCCGGAGGAGATGGCTCCCGTTGGGCGGCTTGCGCTGCCCGAAACCGGATCCGCTACCCAGCGGTTCGCGATCGCCTGCTGGATGGAGGCGTCCCAAGCGTTGGCCATGAGCTGATAGCCGGTGTCGTTGGGGTGCAGGGTGCCGGACAGGTCCGCCGTCGTGAGGGCGCTCATGTCGACCAGAGCGACATGCTTGCCTGCGCTGGCCCGCGCCTGAACGATCGCGGGAAGCTGGCTATTGAAGGTTTCGCGCTCCGATTCGAGAGTGGGGTCCGCGTTGATGATGAGTTGGGCGACCAACACGGTCGCGTCCGGCTCGGCTGCGAGGATTTGATCGATGAGGGAGGCCAGCCGAGACGGAGCGGTGGAGATCTGGTAGTTTTGCCCCAGGTCGTTGATGCCGGCATCGAGCAGGACGACATTCGGCTTATAGGTGTTCAAAGACGCGTTGGTGAGGGCGGCAATATCGCTGATTTTGTATCCGGGATGCCCTTCGTTGTCGGGATCGGACATGGTTCCATTGATCTGGGTGCCGACGAAATCCTGTGCAGCCACCTGACTGCTCAAGGCGATCGAGAGCGGTCCACGGTAGCCATTTTGTGTGGTGCTTTCGGTGCCCCAGGTGATCGAGTCGCCCAAAGGCATCAATCTCAGGTTAGTGTTTGTCTGGCCATGTGCCGGGGATCCCATCAGGATCAGCAGCCCACTTACCAGTAACGAACAAGACAAAATCGCTCGAGGGAATCGAAACATTGCGTAAGCCTCCTTGGAATATAGACATTCCTTGAACCGTAATCACCACCAGGGGGCATACTTTGAACTGAGCGGCTCTGCTCTGTTCCGAACGGTGATCACAATTCCGAACCATCTACTATTACAGGCGACACGGAGCGGGAGGAATGTGCTGGTCAGTAACTCGTATGAGAGATCGAACCGTCCTCTTCAATTCCAATGACAACGATGTCAATTGGACAGCGTACAATCTATAGAAAGCGTAAGAAAGATGTCAAGCACTATGTTTTCGAACGAAAACGCGGAATCCAAGACTGTGCAGCCGCTCCACGACGTGCTGCCTCCACATACCGCCAACGGAGCAACCCCATGTAGCGGAGGTTTCGCGGGCTGAACCTTTCGGATCCCGGAAACTCAGTCTGTGGTTCCCGAGCCAGCCGCTCGATAGTCTTGCCGCCCAATCCTCAGCCGCAAACCGCTTGCTCAGGCCCCGACCGATCGACCAATAGAGGTTTACGCAATTGGCCAACATAGTATCTGTAAACCCGGTGATATACTGGTTTTCACGAGGTGCGAACGCGCGAGCCGACGCAGAATAGCTTCTTCCTCCGTATTAATCCCGAACATTCTCCGGACAATATCTCCGGATTCCAAGAGGTACCAGGTAACCCAATGCTCTACCTAGTCGCTGCCCTTCACATCATCGTCTCTCTCTTCATCGTTGGCGTCGTACTTCTGCAGCAGGGCAAGTCGGCAGATCTCGCCGGAGCCTTCGGCGGCCAGGGATCACAGACCGCCTTCGGGCCGCGCGGCGCAGCGAACCTCCTGACGAAGCTGACTACCTACGCGGCGATCGTTTTCATGCTCACCTCCATCGGACTTACCGTCCTACTCTCGCATTCCAGCGCCGACCGCTCCGTGCTCTCGGGAACCTCACACCCCACCACGCACACTACCCCGAAAAAGTAACTGGGGCCACCGGTCTCTCCAAAGGTGCAGGCGAAAGGTTTGCATTTTTTTATCGCGCGCAGCAGCTCCTCAAAACTCACCACTCTAAGCTCCCCATGATTCACGAAATTCTCACGGTCGGCCCCCTCCAATGCAACTGCTCCATCCTCGGGGACGAGACCTCTCGCGAAGCCATTGTTGTCGATCCCGGCGATGACATCTCCCGCATCATGGCCCGGCTCCGACAGCACAGCCTTACGGTCAAGCAGATCGTGATCACCCACGGCCACATCGACCATATTGCCGGCGCCGCCAAGCTCAAGCAGCTTACCGGAGCACCCATCCTCTATAACCAGAACGATCTCCCGCTGGTCAAGATGATGGACATCCAGGCCTCCTGGCTAGGCATCGGCACTCCCGAGGTCCCCCCGCCCGACGACACTCTCAATGACGGCAAACTCATCACAATCGCGGGCCTCAGCGGCTCGATCCTCCACACCCCAGGGCATACAGAAGGCAGCATCTGCCTCTATCTTCCGGACCAATCCCTCCTTCTCGCGGGCGACACCCTCTTCCACGGCTCCGTAGGCCGCACCGACCTGCCTGGAGGCAACACCCGCAAGCTGCTCAGCTCAATCCGCGAGCGGCTCCTCACCCTCCCCGATCAAGTCGCCGTAATCCCCGGCCATGGGGAGAGGACAACGATAGGTCATGAACGCGAATCGAATCCATTTCTACAGACCATTTAGAATGAAACATATAGACAGTAAGTTTAAACAAATGCATTAGTAGCATCGCACGAGCTAGTAACTATGATGGTTCTCTCTTCGTGAGGTCTACCCCTACTTTCCACCGCTCTGGTGCTGTGACCTCTCTTCTACCCCGCACAGTCTGCCAGACGTCTCATCGCGTCGGCGAACTCCAGGCATGGCCCTAACAAACTAACCACGACTCGTGCCGATGTCTCTATTCCATAGAGCGATCCCGGATGCACCACCACATCCGTCTGGCGCAACAACTCCTCCGCAACATCCCGCCAACCACGTTGAGGCATCCGCAAAATCGCACTCCACCCTGCCTCGATCCGCAGCACCTCCAGCCCGCTTCCACGCGCCAGGGCAAGGTTTGCCCGCAACCGATGCAAGATCTGCTCCTGGATCCCGCGCCTTCCCGCGAGCCACTCCGGCAGTGCCAGTTGCATTGGAGCGTTCATCGACAGGAACGTATCCGCCACTACCTCCAACCGGCCTATTGCCTCCCGCCTCACCCTCTCCGGTCCTAACCCGACGATCCAAGCTACCTTCATCTGCGGCAGCCCGGCGATCTTGCTCATCCCGCTCAGCACAAAGGTCAGCACAGGATGCGGCCCCGCAGCGAAGCTCTCCAGCCGAGCCTCGAGCGAATAATCGAGAAATACCTCGTCCACGATCAGTGCCAGGCCATGCTGCGCACAGATCTCTTCCAACTTCCGCCGCTCCTCGATGCCGGTCGCGTGCCCGGTCGGGTTGTTCGGATGCACGACCACAATCGCTTTGGTCTTCGGCCCGATCCTTCGCTCCAGATCCGAAAAGTCGATCCACCACCCAAAGTCATAGAACAGGGGATACGGCCTGAGCCGCACATCCTCCAGGTCCGCGAGGAAATCGAAGAGCGGATAGCTAGGCTGCGCCACCATCACCTCATCCCCTGGGTCGCAAAGCAGCCGGAAGAGATAGGCATACCCTTCGCTGGTGCTAGTCGTTAGCACCACTGAATCCGGATCAATCTCGGCCGAATGGTCTGCATAGTATCCTGCCACCGACTCCCGAGCCGATCGCATCCCCCTCGCATCCGGGTCATACGTCGTCGCCTCCGCACTGCTCAGCGGCCGCAGAATCCCCTCGGTGTCATACGCAAACCCACACACGGTTGGGTTCGATACCGTCAGGTCGATCAGCTCGCGTCCCGCGTCTCGTGCCTGTCGGATTGCGGCGGCAAATCCGCTCTCCCCCACGTCCCAACTTGTTCGCGCCGAAAACCGATAGCTCACCTCCCCATGCTAATGCGGAATGGCTATGAAAACACGAGTGTGGGTTGGGGCATCCTATCCGTCATGAACACAGAGGAATGGAATGAGAAGCAGAAGATGCTTCGCGGCGAACTCTACGACGCAACGGATCGCGAGCTTGTGGCGGACCGTCAGCATGCGGAGACGCAACTCCTCCGGTTGAACGCCACTGACGATCCTCAGAAGCGCGCCGTGCTGCTTCGCGCGTTGCTTGGTGCTATCGGTGAAGGCACAATCCTCCGTTCGCCCTTGTTCTTCGATTACGGGTACAACGTATATCTGGGCCGGAATGTGTTTCTCAACTTCAACTGCGTTCTGCTCGACGTGATGCCCATTCGAATTGGAGACGGTACCCAGATTGGCCCAGCCGTGCAGATTTATGCCGCAGACCATCCGCGCGACCGCGCAACGCGCCTTTCGGGACTGGAGTGCGGAAAGCCGGTGACGATCGGCAAGAACGTATGGATCGGAGGAGGCGCTATCCTGCTTCCGGGTATTACTGTCGGCGATGATGCGGTGATCGGCGCTGGAAGTGTGGTCATCCACGATGTGGCTTCCGGAGAACGAGTGGGCGGCAATCCGGCGCGTCCTCTGCACCGGTGACAACCTCTGATCTTTTTGCAAGCGGGTGCCGCTAACCGAGGAAAGTCAGGAAGTGAAATTATTGGTCTACTTGACGCGTTGCGGGAGGTGGCGGTGGGTAGGTAAAAAATACAATCCCACCTTCGTAAAAACGCGAATGGTGGGCACGGAAAAATTTTCACGGGCCAGTGGTGAGTTTTGCTCTCGGGTCGAGGTAATCGCGCAGGGCGTCGCCGATGAAGTTGAAGGAGAGGACGCACAGCATAACGGCTATGGCGGGAAAGAAGACCAGGTGCGGGGAGTCGAAGAGGTGAGAGCGGGCATCGTTGAGCATCGAACCCCAACTTGCGGCGGGTGGTGGGACTCCGAGGCCGAGGAAGCTGAGGGTGGCTTCGGCGAGTACGGCTCCGGCCATGCCGATGGCGGCCTGCACGATGAGGGGCTGAAGGATGTTGGGCAGAATATGGCGGGTGAGGATGCGCAGGTCGGTGGCTCCGAGGGCGCGGGCGGCTTCGACGAACTCGCGCTCCTTGACGGCCATGACCTGGGCGCGGACCAGACGGGCGTAGCCGACCCAGCCGGAGATCGCTAGCGCGAGGATGACATTGCCCAATCCCGGCCCCATGAAGGCGACGAAGGCGATGGCGAGCAGGATGCCGGGAAGAGCGAGGAAGGCGTTGGTGACATAGACGTTGATGACGGTGTCGGCCCAGCCGCCATAAAAGCCAGCGAGGCAGCCCGCGACCAGGCCCAGGGCAAGGGAGAGGCCGACTACGCTGACCGCGACAATTAGGGAGATTCTAGCGCCGAAGAGGATGCGGGAGAGGATGTCGCGGCCTAGCTCGTCGGTGCCGAACCAATGGGCGGCGGATGGCGGGAGGAGACGCTGGGTGAGATCGAGCTGAGCGGGGTCGCGCGGGGCGAGCCAGGGCGCGAAGAGCGCGCAGAAGAGGAAGAGGGCGAGGAGCGCCAAACCTAGCACAGCCAGAGGTTGGGTCCTGATCGCAATGACGAGTGGTTTGGTTTTACGAGAGACGTCCACCTGTCGATGCTACAGGAGCGAGGCATTCGGAAGATTTGTTGCATCCTAATTCACAAAGGAATCCACGAATGCACTCACGAAAGGCCCAGCCTCGTTCCGGGAGAAAGTATAGGGAAGGTTCCAGTTGGAGTTGGAAGCTGGGAGCCGCGGCGATAGCGGTGTGGAGTGGAGTGGCGTTGGCGGGCTGCGGTAAGCCGGCGGCGCAGGCCGTTGAGCCGGTTGCGGCTTCGCCGGAGATGAAGCCCGCGCCCGCGACTCCGATTGCGGAGAAGAAGGAGGAATTGGGAATGCAGACGTGGAACCCCGGCTGGGACAGGATTGTGGAGGAGGCGTTGCCGCCGGAGATGTTGTCAGCGCGGGCTGCAAGGGATGTGAGGAGGTTCTGCCCGCGGTTTGCCCAGATGAGCGACGGGGACAAGAGGGCGTTCTGGGCCTATTTTTTCCAGGCGCTGGCGGGTGCCGAGGCAGGACTGAAGCCTACAACCGATGTTCGCCATACGGAACCGGCGGTCGCGGTGAAAGACGACGTGACAAAGCGGATGGTGCGCAGCGAGGGCTTGCTGCAACTGACTTATATGGATGCACAGCGGTATGGATGCGATTTCGACTGGACCCAGGACAAAGGGCTGCCGGAACACGATCCGGCAAAGACGATTCTTCAGCCGAAGAATAACCTGACATGCGGGGTAAAGATTCTGGAGAACCAGATGATCGAGCAGAGAAAGCCGCTGCTGACGAGGACGAGCTACTGGTCGACGCTGCAACCGGGCACTGTGAGCTACCGGGTGTTTGCGCGGCAGATGACGAATGTGCCGGCTGCTTGTAGGCGGTAGTGGGTCAGTGAGGGCGCTTGGCGGCTTCCCAGGGGCGGGGATTGATGGGGTCGTCGTGCCACTTCTGGCGGCGGCCGACGAGGAACATGACGAGACCGAAGACGAACATGATCGCGCCCCAGGTGAGATTGAGGTTGATGCCGAGGGATTTCTCGTAAATGGCGGCGCTATGGCGGGTGAAGAAGCCGTAGACGCTCATGAGACCGCCGATGATGAGGAAGATTAGGCCGAGGGGGATGCGAATGTCTAATCCCATAAGTAACTCCAGGGTGTAGGGAATAGAGAGTAGGGAGTAGCGTGCAGAAGCAACCTCCTACAGGACGACGAGACACAAGATAAGGTTACGCGAAGACGAGGTTGAGGACGATGAGCATGGCGAGGACGGCAAGCCCGAGGGTTGCGGGTTTTTGATACCAGCTCAGGTGGGTTTCGATGGGCTTAGGGGTGAGGGAGTAGACCAGGCCGACGAGTTCGGGTTCGGGGCGGGGGGTGGTCATCAGCGAGACCGCGATGGTGACGAGGAGGTTGACGGTGAAGGCGAAGATGGCGGTCCAGAAGTTCTGGGCCATGTCGCTGGGGTAATGATGGAGCACCGTGATCCAGCCGCCGTGGATGCCGGGGACGGCGTCGGTAGGCAGGGTGAGGCCGTGATGGACGAGGGCGGCTCCGGTACCGGCGAGTAGACCGGTAAATGCTCCGTGGCCGGTGGTGCGTTTCCAGAACATGCCGAGCAGGAAGGTAGCGAACAGCGGGGCGTTGACGATGGAGAAGACGAGTTGAAGCGCGTCCATGATGTTATTGAAGTTGGTGACGGCGTAGGCGGCGGCGATGGATAAGAGGACGCCGCCTATGGTCGCCATGCGGCCCATCCAGAGATAGTGGGCGTCGGTGCCCCGCTTGTTGATATAGGCCTGATAGATGTCGTAGGTCCAGACGGTGTTGAAGGCGGTGACGTTGCCGGCCATGCCGGACATGAAGCTGGCGAGGAGCGCGGTAAGGCCGAGGCCGAGGATTCCTGTGGGAAAGAAGTGGAGGGGCATGACGGGGATGGCAAGGTCGTAGTTGTAGACGGGCAACCCGTACGAATCACGAACGACTCTTCCACTGATGGGATCGGTTTTGACCGGAATAATACCGTGAGGATGAGCTTCATCCAAAGGAAGGGGTTTGATTGAGGCTTCGGCGGCGGCCAGTTTCTCTTGTGTGACAGGGCCAGAGATTGCAATTACGGAGGCGCGCTTCAGGTTGACCTCGCCTGCTCCGGCCATGTGGCTGGTGACCGTGACGGCGATGAGACCGGGGAGGATGACCAGGAAGGGGAAGAACATCTTCGGGATGGCGGCGATCAAGGGAACACGGCGAGCGGAGACCTCCGAATCAGCGGCCATGGCGCGCTGGATGACGAGGAAGTCGGTGCACCAGTAACCGAAGGAGAGGACGAAACCGAGGCCCATGGCGAGTCCGACCCATTCGACGCCTAGCGTATTTGTCGAGGCATGGGCCATACCGCGCCAGGAGTGAGTCATGGTGGCGGGAAGGGTGCGCTTGATTCCCTGCCATCCGCCCACGTTGCGCAGGCCGATCCAGACCAGCGGAGCGAAGCCTGCCACGATGAGGAAGAACTGTAGGACTTCGTTGTAGATCGCGCTGGTAAGGCCGCCGAGGAAGATGTAGCCGAGGACAATGATCGCCGAGAGGAAGACCGAGACGTGGAAGACGTATTGATCGGGGATGATGCCGTGGAACAGGCCGAGTGTCTGGATGAGCAGTGCCATGGCATACATCGAAATGCCGGAGCTGAGGACGGTCATGATGGCGAAGGAGAAGGCGTTGACGGCGCGGGTCTTCTCGTCGAAGCGCATGCGGAGATATTCGGGGACGCTGCGGGCCTTCGAGCCGTAGTAGAAGGGCATCATGAAGATGCCGACGAAGATCATGGCGGGGATGGCACCGATCCAGTAGAAGTGGCTGGTGATGATGCCGTACTTGGCTCCCGAGGCGCCCATGCCGATAACCTCCTGGGCGCCGAGGTTGGCGGAGATGAAGGCAAGGCCGCAGACCCAGGCCGGGATGGAGCGGCCGGCGAGGAAGAAGTCGTTCGAGGTACGCATGTAGCGCTTGAGGGCAAAGCCGATGCCCAGAACGAAGATGAAGTAGACCAGCATAATGAGCCAGTCGATGATCGAGAGATTCACGGCAACCTTGATTTTCTAATTTCTAAGCGCAGAGCAGCGGTTTTTGATGCACAGGTTCTGTCGCGCTGGTTTCATTTACTTTATCAGCGGCCGTAACACTTTGGGATTTCGACCGGACGGTACCGGAGAGCAGGAAGAAAATTCCTGCAATAGGGAGATAACTGCTCAAAAGTTGTACACATGTGCAGACATTTCTTCGGATTTCTGCATCATACCTTGGTTGAAGGCAGCAAACGTCCGAAGCCGTCATTTCTGTGAGGAATACGTTCTGTGGCATGGAGACTCGCTGAACTTTCCTTTGGAGTTACCAATTTCGCGAATGACATCGACACTTCTTCTGATTGACGATAATGCGGTACAGGCGGCAACCCGGCAAACGATTTTGAAACGTGCCGGCTACTTTGTAATTGCGGCGCTGAACCCGGTGCGAGCCCTGGAGCAGTTTCAGAGCGGCGAGTTCCCTGCGGAGATCGGGCTGGTGATTACTGACCACCTGATGCCGGGAATGAACGGCGTGGAATTTGTTCGTGCTTTGCGAAAAAGCCATCCTGCCATGCCGGTGCTGGTGATCAGCGGGCTGGAAGAGGCCGAGCAGGAGTATGACGGGCTGCATGTGACCTTCCGAATGAAGCCTTTGCTTCCGGACTATCTATTGGCTACAGTCCATCGGCTGGTGCAAGACGGGTCGTCCAGACAAACGTCATAGTCTGGATTGACTGCATCGATATGAGAGTGGGGGGAGCCTTTGCTGCGTCGAGGAAGGCGGTTCGCGTGCGAATAGTACCTCCCTACCGGCGAAGCCACAAGGAATAGGCCATCTGGATACCCGTCTACACGAGGCGTGTGCGGTAAACGGAGCTTGGATCCTCAGCGGATTGCCGATATGGGCTGCAGTTGAGAGAATGGGATAGAGGAAACCCATGGCCCTGCACCCGATGCCGGAGTTCGGTAGTTTTACGCTGTTGCTGGCTCTGGCTCTAAGCGTTTACACGTTGGTGATGGGTGGAGTGGCGTTGTGGCGCACGCGAGGGTTGCCGGCAGGCGTGGATGGCGGTGCGGGGCGACTGGGGGAGACGGCGCGGCGGGCGGGAATCTCCAGCTTTGTGGCGTTGAGTTGCGCGGCGTTTGCGCTGGTGTGGGCTTCGTTTACCAACGACTATTCGGTGTCGTACATTCTGCACCACACCAATCGTGATCTGAATACTGCGTACAAGTTTTCAGCGCTCTGGAGCGGGCAAGAGGGATCGCTGCTGCTATGGGCTTGGCTACTATCGGCGTACGGGTTTGTGCTGCGGGTGCGGCATAAGGTAGACATGAGGCTGGTGGCGTTTGCGTCGACCATACTGGCCGGCATTCAGGTGTTCTTTCTGTTGTTGCTGAACTTTGCCGCGCCGCCGTTTGCGATCCAGCCGGGGCCGGTGGCGACCGATGGGTTCGGGTTGAATCCGTTACTGCAGTATCCGGAGATGGTGATCCATCCTCCGATGCTTTATTTGGGATACGTCGGGTTCTCGGTTCCGTTTGCGTTTGCGCTGGGCGCGCTGATGATGCGGTATCCGGGCGAGAAATGGATCCACATTACGCGGCGCTGGACGATGGTGACGTGGCTGTTTCTGACCTGCGGAATCTTTCTGGGCGCGCACTGGGCCTATAGCGTGCTGGGCTGGGGCGGCTACTGGGGATGGGACCCGGTGGAGAACGCCTCGCTGATGCCGTGGCTGACCGGGACGGCGTTTTTGCATTCGGTGATGATGCAGGAGAAGCGCGGGATGATGAAGAGCTGGAATGTGTGGCTGATCTTCTCGACGTTCATGCTGACGATCCTGGGGACGCTGCTGACGCGGTCGGGGATTGTGAGTTCGGTACATGCGTTTGCGCAGAGTTCGATCGGCGACTGGTTCTATGGGTTCATCCTGATTGTGTTCGCGGTATGTCTGTTTACCTTTTTCAAGCAGAAGGACCATCTGAAGAGCGAGAACAAGCTGGAGTCGCTGGTGAGCCGCGAGTCCAGCTTTCTGTTTAATAATCTGATCCTGCTGGCGGCGTGTTTCACAGTGCTTTGGGGCACGCTGTTCCCGGTGCTGAGCGAATATGTCCAGGGCACAAAGGTTACGATGGGCGCGCCGTTTTATGACCGGGTGAACCTGCCGATAGGGTTGTTCCTGTTATTCTTGACGGGGATTGGGCCGCTGCTGGCGTGGCGTTCCACGTCGCTGCGGTCGATCCGGCGGAATTTTATTCTACCGAGCCTTGCGATAGGCGTGGCGCTGGTGGTGCTGGTAGCGGTCGGGGTAAGGCCGTGGGATGCGGGCGACGACTGGCAGGCGGTGCTGTTCTCGCTGGTGACGTTCACGCTGGCAGCAGGTGTGACGACGGCGATTGGAGCGGAGTTTCTGCGCGGAGCTTCGGTGGTCCGGACGCAGACGGGGAAGAATCTGTTTGGCTCGACGGTGCTGCTGGTGCGGCGCAATACGCGGCGGTACGGCGGGTATGTCGTCCACTTCGGCATCGTGGTGATGTTTATCGGAATTGCGGGTGGGGCGTTCAACCAGTCGCATGAGCAGGAGATGGCGTCGGGCGATACGTTGAAGATTGGGCCGTACCGGTTGGTGTGCCAGACCTATACCCAGGACAGCAATCCGAACTACGACACCGAGTATGCTCTGCTCGATGTATACAAGGGCGGGAAGAAGATTACGCAGCTTGCTCCGGAGAAGCGGTTCTACAAGGCGAGCCAGACCTCGTCGACAATGGTGGCGCTGCACTCGACGCTGGAGCGGGATCTGTATGTGATCTATGAGGGGCGCAACCCGGATACGGACCGGCCGATCATCAAGGTATTCATCAATCCGCTGATGAACTGGATCTGGATCGGGGTGTTGATTGTGGTAGGAGGGACGTTCCTGGCGCTGATCCCGAATTTAGCGAGGACGCAGGCGCGGGTTGCGGCTGAGCCGAAGCTGGTGGAGGCTGAGGTCCATCATGTTTAGGCTGGGGCTGAAACGCTGGATGCAGGCTGGCATGGTGTGCGCGCTGGCGGTGGTGATGCTGGGGGCCAGTCCGCTGTCGCGCTTCGACAAGGTGGGGCACGAGATGGTCTGCACCTGCGGGTGTGGGCAGATCCTGCTGGAGTGCAATCATGTGGGTTGCCCGGTCTCGCCGGTGATGATTGGCGAGTTGCACACGCAGGTCGATAGCGGCGCGTCGAACGATGCGATCTTCAAATGGTTTGCGGAGAAGTATGGAGGCATCGTGCTGGCGGCTCCGATTCGCGGCGGGTTCGATGATGTGGCGTGGATTGCGCCGATTGCGGTGTTTGTGCTGGCAACATTTGGTACGGGGTTGTTGATCTGGATGTGGAAGCTGCGCGGCGGGCGGCAGGTTCCGGTGAGTGGGCCGAGGCCGGTTGCTGGCGGTACTGCGCTGCGGGAACGGATTCGGCGGGAGACGGAGTACTGATGGGAATGATCGCAGGTGTGGTGCTGACGCTGGCGTTGTTTGGGTTCATGTTCTGGCCGGAGCGGAATCCGTTTGTACAGGCGGACAAGACGCGGGTGGATTACCTGCGGGAACGCAAGGACGCGATCTATGAGAACCTGCGGGATCTGAACTTCGAGTATCTGGCTGGGAAGTATCCTGAGCAGGACTATGCGGAGCAGCGGGCGGGGCTGGAGGACGAGGCAGCGCGGGTGATTGCGGAGATGGAATCGCTCAGTTCGCGGGGCGTGTTGGCGCGGCGCTGAAGTGGATTACCGTTGGAGGTTGGATCGGGATTAGTTTTACTTACGGACGCTCGACCTGGGGTGGACGGTCGAGGTGTTCGCTTCCGACTCCGCACGGTCGATAGCAGCATATAGCTGATCCGGCTCAGTCACCTCAATCCACTGATGTGCCCTAACGACAATGATCGTTGGCGTATGTCGAACGCCGAGACGCTGTCCGACCGTACAGTCTGCTTCAACCTCCGCCGCGCAGCGACCAGATGGATCGATCACGAAGGGTGTTTGTTGGCCGTGAGACTGAAACCATCTACGAGTAAATTCCTGTAAGTCATCCTGACTTGCGATCATTCGCTGGTTGGCGAATACATCTCGCCGGAAATCCTCGGCCACCTGTGGAGCTACTTTGTCCTCAAGATAGCGGGCGTAAACGGCAGCGGTGCGCGACCAGACGTGACCTGGGATGATGAAGTCGTAATGAACCCGTGGAATATGATAACGGCTCATCGCATCTCGCACGAGAGGCGAAACCTGCGCGCAGAGCGGACATTCCAGATCTTCAAACTCAATGATGGCGACTTTTGCGAGGCTCGGAGGTTTGAGCATGGAAGTGTCCCTGAATGCGGTAGCACCGGCTGGCGGCATGGCAATCTGGCCAGATAGAGGTAGCACTGAACCCACAGAAATGGCGATGAAAATGAGGGACTTCATCATGACTCATTCTAGCCACAGAAGTTCGGAGCGCCAAGGACAAGATAGCTGTTCCAGGCATCTACCCTGTCTTCGCGGCTGTCTGGTCAGGTGAAGAAACAACACGGATTCTCACGGCCAGTTGATTTTGCAAGATACTTCAATGAATCCGTAGAAGCGTTACAGGCGTGGCCATTGATTGTTGCAGTTTGACGTAGACTTGAAGCGTGAGATTTTTACCTCCTTCCCTCCGTTCTCTTCGATGTGTCGTTGTAGCCGCTGTTCTAGGGGCGGCGTTGTCGAGCTTTGCCTTGGCCGATTCGATTACCGGCGTGGTGACGAACAAGACAACCAACAAGCCCGCGGCGGGGGACGACGTAGTGCTGATTCGCCTGCAGCAGGGAATGCAGGAGGCGACGCGGACCAAGACGGATGCGAAGGGCCGCTTTACGCTCGATGTCCCGGATAACGGGCTGCACCTGGTGCGCGTGACGCACGATAAGGCAAACTACTTTCGTCCGGCGCCTCCGGGGACGCAGTCGGTCGAGATCGATGTATATAACGCTGCGGCCAAGGTAAAGGGTGTCACTAGCGAGGCCGACGTGATGCGGCTGCAGACAGACGCGAGCGGCAAGGCGTTGACTGTCGTCGAGAATTTTTTCGTAAAGAACGATTCAAACCCGCCGTTGACGCAGTTCAGCGACAGGCCGTTCGAGTTTTACCTGCCCTCGGGCGCGGTGGTGGAGGGTTCGGCGGCGCTGGCTCCTGGCGGGATGCCGGTGCAGGCGACGCCTACGCCGCTGGGCGAGCCGAACCACTACACGTTCATCTTTCCAATAAGGCCCGGCGAGACACGGTTTCAGATCTCGTACAAGCTGCCGTATGACGGGAGCTTCAAGTTCGCGCCGCGGGTGATGATGCCGACCGATACCGTGGCGATCATGATGCCGAAGAGCATGACCTTCAAGGGGGGGGCCTCGACCGGGTATGCGCCAGTGACCGAGGAGACGACCGCGCAGACCTATGTGGCGCGGAGCGTGGAGCCGTCGCAGCCGCTGGATTTTACGGTGTCAGGCATTGGACAGATGCCGCGCGATGAGGGCGCTCCGGCCGCGCAGGCTGGCGCGACACAGGGAGATGCCGCGGCGCAGGCCAGCAGCGCTGCGGAGGCGGATACGCGGCCGGGTGGAGGATTGGGGGTTCCGCTCGACCCGAATGGAAACGGCGAGCCGTGGGCGAAGTACAAGTGGTGGATCCTTGGCGGACTGGGACTGGTGATGGCGGTGGGCGCAGGCATCATGCTGAAGAACGGGCCGCCTGCGCCGGTGGCGGTGCCAGCGGTTGCGGTTGCCGCAGCGGGGACGGGGCCTGATTCCCTGCTGGCGGCAATGAAGGATGAGCTGTTTGCGCTTGAAACCGATAAGGTGCAGGGACGGCTGAGCGAGAGCGAGTATATGGAACAGAAGGCCGCGCTGGAAGTGGTGCTGCGCCGGGCGCTGACTCGCGGCGGCCTGGGCGCAGAGGGCAAACCGGACGCGGATACGTCTAACATTGCGGGTCCGGCTATTTGAGGTACTGACCATGAATACGTTCAAGTCGACGCTGCTGCTGGTGGTGCTGACGTTGTTTATGCTTCTGATCGGAGAGCACTTTGGCGGACGGAATGGGATGGTGCTGGCGTTCGCGCTGTCGGTGGCGTTCAACTTCGGAACCTACTTCTACTCCGACAAGCTGGCGCTGAAGATGTACAACGCGCAGCCTGTGACGCGGGAGCAGTTGCCGCGGGCCTATGCGGCGGTGGAGCGGCTGACGGCGAAGCAGAACCTGCCGATGCCGAAGATCTATGTGCTGCCGACGGAGTCGCCGAATGCGTTTGCGACGGGCAGGAATCCGCAGCATGCTTCGGTGGCGGTGACGCATGGCATCTTGCAACTGCTGGACGATGAGGAGCTGGAAGGCGTGCTGGCGCATGAGCTGGGGCATGTGCGGAACCGCGACATTCTGACAAGCTCGATTGCGGCGACGCTGGCGGGCGCGATTACGATGGTCGCGCGGTTGGGCTACTGGGCATCGTTGTTTGGCGGCTATGGCGGTGGAGGCGGGAGGGACCGGGAGCGGGGCGGCGGAATGAGTGGGCTGCTGATGATCCTTGTGGCGCCGATTGCGGCTTCGCTGATCCAACTGGCGATCTCGCGTTCGCGGGAGTATGAGGCGGATAAATCGGGAGCGGCGGTGACCGCAATCCATATGCGCTGGCGCGGGCGTTGCAGAAGCTGGAGGAGTATTCGAAGCGGGTGCCGATGCAGGCTTCGCCTTCGACGGCGCATCTGTTTATTGTCGCGCCGCTGCTGGGGAGTGGAGGGTTTGCGAACCTGTTTGCGACACATCCTCCGATGAAGGAGAGGATTCGGAGATTGATCGGAAGGGACCACGTTTGAGATACGTGTGTCCTGCCGGACGGGCCTCCTGCGCGGAGGGCGGTCACTTCGTGATGCGTATACCTTGTCTGGGTAGATGATTGATCAGCATGGGGCCTCCCGTTGGTCGGCAACAAATGTCGACTCCGACCAACGGGAGGGCCCACCGAAGGGATTAGATATGTCACGAAGTGACCGCCCTCCGCGCAGGAGGTCCATCCGGCAGGACAAGTTTTATCAGGAGACTCTTCAGGATGCAGACATTTTTGCGGGCCTTGCGGCTGTTTGCGATGGTGGCGTGGGTAGGCGGACTGATTTTTTTCGCTTTCGTGCTGGCTCCAATTGCGTTTGGAAGTCTGGCCAACGCGCATGAAGCGGGGCTGGTTGTGGGCGCGACGCTGCGGGCACTCCACTGGATCGGGCTGATAGGCGGGGCCGCATTTTGCCTGGCGACGGCATGGCTCTGGCTGTGGGCTGAGGTCCCGGCGCGGGTGGGATTTGCGATCCAGTTCGCGCTGACGGTGGTGATGCTGGCGGTGACGGCTTACTCGCAGTTCCACATTCTGCCGGCGATGGAGGTGGACCGGGTGCTGGCGGGCGGCGTGGTGGAGGAGGCGTCGCTGGACAATCCGGGACGGGTGGACTTCGAGCGGCTGCACCGTCAGTCAGAGCGGCTGGAGGGGTTCGTGCTATTTTGCGGACTGGGCGTGGTGTTTGTTCTGTCGCGCGAGTCGCAGTGGCCTGAGACCGGAAAGATCGTCGGGTAAAATCGTCAAGACATGAGGATTGCTACGCTTGGCCTGGCGCTGGCCGCTGGGGAATGTTTCTTGCTGGATGACTTGAAACTGAAGCGTGGAGGCGGTGCGTTCTGCTGCCGCCGTCGAGGTTAGCGGTGTCCGCGTTCTGGTTGAGCCTGGTGCTGGGGCTGGTGGCGGGGCTGGCCGATTACCTGGGCGGGTTTCTGCTGGTGCGGAGGTCGCCTTCGGTGCGGGCGCTACGCTATTTCGTGGCGCTGGGCGCGGGTTTCATGCTGGCGGCGGCGGTGCTGGAGATGATCCCGGAGGGGCTGCAGGTGAATGCGCGCTATGCTCCGCTGCTGGTGCTGGCGGGGTACTGCGGAGTGCATCTGCTGGAGCATACGCTGGTGCCCCACTTTCACTTTGGCGAAGAGACGCACCACCACGAATTTCTTTCGGCGAAGACGAGCTACTCGGTGCTGCTGGGACTGGCGACGCATACGTTCTTCGACGGCGTGGCGATCGGCAGCGGGTTTGTACTGTCCCACTGGCTGGGTTGGGTGCTGTTCTTCGCGGTGTTTTTGCATAAGATCCCAGAGGGCTTCACGATGGCAAGCGTGATGCTTGCCGGTGGCCGGGGTGCGGCAGCGGCGTTGAACTCGGCGCTGTTCCTGGGCGCGATGACCGTACTAGGCGTGCTCGTGATCAACCTGGAGCCAAGCTGGGTCCGAGTGGGGCTGCCGCTGTCGGCGGGCGTGACGGTGTATGTGGCGGCGACAGACCTGGTGCCGGAGGTGAACCGCGAGCCGGGGATCAAGATGGCGCTGGTGTTCTTTGCCGGGGTGGTGGTGTTTTTTCTGCTGCGGCTGCTGGGTCCGGGATAGGTTGGATCGCGACGCGATACCAGTCCTAGCTGGCAGGCTCGACGATGAGGGTAACGTTAGTTGAGTGCTGCAGGATGGAGCCTGTGGGAGTGGTGGCTGTGCCGGTGACGGTGATGGTATAGCTTTTGCTCGCGGCGGTCGCGGCTGAGTTGGCTGCATTGACGCGGTCTCCGCAGCCGGTCGCGGCGAGAAGGGAGATGCAGCAGAGTGCCACAGCGAGAAGCTTTGCCGAGAACGTACGCGCGCGGGTGCGAAGAGTGAAGCCGAGGATGGGAAGGAGTAAGAGCGCCCATGTGGATTGCGGGGCCTGGTTGCGGGCGGTGGTCTCGGGAGTGGCAACCGTGAGGGTGAAGGTGCTGGACGCGGCGGCGGGCGGCACAGTGGGTGGGTTGAAGGAGGCGGTCGCAAGATTGGGGAGGCCGGTGGCGGCGAGGGTGACGGGGCTCGACAGAGAGCCTTGCGGCTGGATCGTGAAGGTAAAGCTGGCGGGTGTGCCGGAGAGAATGGTCTGGCTGGGTGTGCCGGTAGCGGCGATGGTGAAGTCTGCCGAAGGCGGTGGCGTGGGCGTAGTCGCGGGGACGGTGATCTGCTGTGGGCTGGATACGCTTGAGAGGAAATTTGCGCTGCCGTTGTAGACGGCCTTGAGAGTGTAGTCGCCTGGGCTGAGATTGAGATCGCTGAAGGTGGCGTTGCCGTTCGAGAGCGGGGTAGAGGCGAGTTGGATGCCTCCATCGAGGAGGCTGACGTAGCCGGTGGGCGTGACTGTTGTGGTGCTGGCGACGCGCGTGGTGAGGGTAATCGAGGCGCCGCTGGTTACTGTGGCGATGAGGTTACTGAGACTGGTGGAGGTAGAGGCCGGATTGATGGTAATGATGGCGGGAGGTGCGGCTAACCTGTAGTTTGCCGCCGCTGGGCCGTTGAGCGAGGCGGCAATGGGGTAGGTGCCGGGGGGCGAGAGCGAAGCTGCGGTGGTGCTGAAGGAGGCGGTCACGTTTCCGGCGTCCTGGGGAAGGATACCGGCGAGGGTTCCAGTGAGCGCGGGGATGGGTTGGCCGTAGAACAAGGTGACGGATACGATTGCGGTGGTAAGGGTTTGCGGCGCGATTTCAAAGGGTAAGACGAGACTTTGCGCGGAGAGGTGGGTCTGGTCTCCGGCGTAGGTTGCGATGAGGTTGTAGACGCCTGCTGGAAGGCTGCCGGTGCTGAGGGCTGCGATGTTCGCCGCAAGAGGGACTGTGGCTAGGGTGACGTGTTCGGCGTTGAGGAAGATGATGTTTCCGGTCGCAGGCGTGGAGGTGGCCAGGGCTGCGATGACCTGTCCGGTGCCGTAGGCGATGACCGAAGGCGCGTCAAGGCTGAGGGCTGCCGGGAGGGTGCCGCCGAGGCCGGCGATGGTGTAGATCGCGGTGGAAGGCGCGGGGGATGCAGCGAGCTGGCGAATGCGCTGGTTGCCGGTGTCGGCGAGGGTGAGGAGCGCGGAGGGTGACAGCGCAAGGGCGCGGGGGGTGTCGAGCGAGGCGGCGATTGCGGGGGCGTTGTCGCCGGAGAAGGTCTGCGGGCCGGCGCCGGCTACGGTGGTGATGATGCCAGTCGCGGTGTCGATGCGGCGGATGCGGTGGTTGCCGGTGTCGGCGAGGTAGAGATTGCCCGAGGCGTCGATGGTGAGGCCGTGGGGCAGAGCCAGGGCGGCGCCGGTGGCCGGGGCAGTGTCGCCGGAGAACCCGGGGGAACCGGTGCCCGCGAGGGTGGTGATGACGCCGGTGACGAGGTTGAGTCTGCGGATGCGGTGGTTGTGGGTGTCGGCCAGATATAGGCTGCCGGCAGTGACGGCGAGGCCGGTGGGGGAGTCGATCGTGGCATTGGCGGCGGGGCCGTTGTCGCCGGAGAAGCCTTGGGTGCCTGTGCCCGCGATGGTCGAGATGATGCCCGTAGCGGGGTCGATGCGGCGGATGCGGTGGTTGCCGGTGTCGGCGAGGTAGAGGTGGTTCGCGGTGTCGAGCGTCAGGGCGGTGGGAAGGTTGAGTTTCGCCGTGGCGGCTGAGGCGTTGTCGCCAGAGAAGCCTGGAGCGCCGGTGCCCCCTACGGTGGTGATGATACCGGTGGCGAGGTTGAGTTTGCGGATGCGGTGGTTGTGGGTGTCGGCGATGTAGAGATTGTTCGCGGTATCGAGCGCCAGGCCCTGCGGGGAGTCGAGCGATGCGGAGATGGCGGGGCCGTTGTCGCCGGCGAATCCCTGCGCGCCGGAGCCTGCGATGGTGGCGATGTGGCCGGTGGGGTCGACTTCGCGGATGACGTGGTTTGCGGTCTCGGCGATGTAGAGGTTGCCGGTGGTATCGAAGACGATGGCGGAGGGCAGGATGAGAGGGGCGGCAAGGGCGGAGGCCGTGGTCTGGGCGGATGCCAGAGGTTGAAGAGCGAGCAGGAGCAGGAGGGCGATCCGGATAGAGGCGTGCTGGAGGTTGCTCTGCTGACTCATCAAGGTGTGGCCCGGTTCGATTGAGCACTGGTTGTACTTTACCGGAAGGCTTTTCTCGCGTGGAATACAACCTTGTGGGCAGGCAGGCTCGCTTTTTGTCTGGCCTTGAACCTGTTTAAGAAACTGTAGGTATAACAACGATTTTTACCGATGAGACAGATCGAAGAAGAGGCAACAGTAAATGCCGGTTGGTTATTCGGCGATCGTTCGGTTGCGGAGCTGGCCTAGCTTTTCAATAGTGATGGTAACTTCTTCGTTAGGTTTGAGCCATCGCTTGGGCGTGCGACCGAGGCCTACGCCCTCGGGTGTGCCGGTGCTGATGATGTCGCCGGCTTTGAGCGGGGTGATGCTGGAGATGTAGGCGATCAGGTCAGGCAGTTTGAAGATGAGGTCGCTGGTGTTGGAGCTTTGCAGGGTTTCTCCGTCGATGGTGAGGGAGATCGCGAGAGCGTGGGGATCGGCGACCTCGTCGGCGGTGGTGATGGCGGGGCCGAGCGGAGTGAAGGTGGGGAAGGATTTGCCGAGGGTCCACTGCGAGGTGGAGAGCTGGATGTCGCGGGCGCTGACATCGTTGCAGATGGTGTAGCCGAAGACGTGGCGCTGCCAATCTTCGGCGGCGATCTGGTAACCGGGCGCGCCGATGACGACGGCGAACTCGGCTTCATAGTCGGTTTGGGTGCTGAGCTTGGGAAGGACAATGGGATGGCCGGGGCCGACGACGGAGCTGGAAAGCTTCATAAAGACGGTGGGGACATTCTGGACCTGCATGTTGGATTCGGCGGCGTGCTTCTGATAGTTGAGGCCGATGGCGAAGATGCGAGGCGGCCGCGGAATGGGAGCGTGCAAGGTGACGGTGGAGAGCAGGAGATGCGGGACTTTGTCGAGCTTCGCGCGGATCTCGTCGAGCGCGGACGGACCTGCTTCGATGATGCTCAGGACGGAGGGATATCCGAGGGAGGAAAGGTCGGCGAGCTCTTCCCTGCCCTGACCGCCGAGGAGGACTCCGGGAGTGGGAATGCCGAGGCTGAGCGTGGCACCGGCAACGGGGGAGCTTGCAGTAAGCGGAGTTTCCTTCGCAGTTTCAGATTGGGTGGAGAAGGTAACTAGCTTCATGCGGAGTGGCTCCTGATCTCGCTTGTGGATTCACTTCTGCTCTCACTTCCGGTTTTGCTCCAGGCCTCCCCGGTTGGATAGGCGAAATGGGTGAGCGATTCTTCCCGTATTTGGATGCTGTAGCCGGGCTCCTTGGGCAGGAGATAGTGGCCATTGCGGATGTGGACGGGAGTGACGAAGTGCTCGTGGAGGTGATCGACGAACTCGATGACGCGGTCTTTGAGCGAGGCGGAGACGGAGAGATAGTCGAAGATGGAGAGATGCTGGACGTACTCGCAGAGGCCGACGCCTCCCGCATGGGGGCAGACGACGACGTTGAACTTCGCGGCCATGAGCAGGATGGCGAGGTTCTCGTTGACGCCGCCGACGCGGCAACTGTCGAGTTGGAGGACATCGATGGCCTGGGCCTGGAGGAGCTGCTTGAACATGATGCGGTTGTGGCAGTGTTCGCCGGTGGCGATGCGGACGCTCGGAACTTCGCGGCGGATGCGGGCGTGGCCGAGGATGTCGTCGGGGTTGGTAGGCTCTTCCATCCAGTAGGGCTTGAGTTCCGATAGCTGGCGGGTGCGCTCGATGGCTTCGAGGACGCTCCACTTCTGGTTGGCATCGACCATGAGCTTGTTGTCCCAGCCAATCTCTTCGCGGACGATGTGGCCGCGGCGAAGATCTTCGGCGGGGTCGCCGCCAACCTTGAGCTTGAAATGGGTCCAGCCTTCGGCGAGGGCCTGGTCGCAGAGACGGCGGATCTTCTCTTCGCTGTAGCCGAACCAGCCGGCGGAGGTGGTGTAGGCCGGGTAGCCTTGCTGCTGCAGCAGGGCCAGGCGTTCGGACTTGCCGTTGCGGCGCGCCTGGTCGAGGATCTCGAATGCTTCATGCGGACTCAAGGCGTCGTCGATGTAGCGGAAGTCGACAGCTTTGAGGATCTGGGAAGGCTCGAGGTCGGCGAGAAGCTGCCAGAGAGGCTTGCCTTCGGCCCGGGCGTAGAGATCCCAGACGGCGTTGAGGAGCGCGGCTGCGGCCAGGTGAATGACTCCCTTTTCCGGTCCCAGCCAGCGGAACTGCGTATCGTCGGTGAGCTGGCGGGAGAAGGCGCAGAGATCGTCCGTAAGAGAGGACAGGGTGCGGTTGACGATATAGCGGGAGAGATAGCGGAGGGCCTGGACGACGAGATCGGTGCCGCGGCCTAAGGTGAAGGTGAGGCCGTGTCCCTCGAAGACTGAGTTGGTTTCGAGAATGCAGTAGGCGGCGGAGTAGTCGGGGTCCTTGTTGACCGCGTCGGAGCCGATCTGGTGCTGCGAGGTCGGGAAACGCAGGTCGACGACCCGGACCGCAGTGATGAGAATCTCATTCAAGGTATCAACGTCTCCTTCTGGATGACTTGGAGGGTCTGGATGGTCTGAATGACATAGGGTTCGACTCTGAGGCTGCGGTCAAGCCGCCGCACAGATACAAAAGTGATCAGGCCAACTGGTCATATTGTGGTTGCATTTTTTCTGATAAAACACGGTCGTCACAGGTAAACATCGAATCTAGCACACAAGCAGCATACCCGTTTCACTGGATGTATGTCAGAAAGAACTTCGTGTTGCCTTTAATGCGAGTGCCGGTGGTACTCTTCGACGGAAGATGACTGAAGGAAGAGACATAGCCGATGAGGGGAGTGGAGGACGATGCGACGGTATTGCCTGACATTGGACTTGAAGGACGATGAGGACGCGATCGCGGCCTACAAGCGGTACCATGTGAAGATATGGCCAGAGATCAAGCAGAGCCTGCTCGACAGCGGGGTGGCGGGGATGGATATTTACGCTTTGGGGACGAGGCTGTTCATGATCATGGACGTGGAGGATGCGTTTTCAATGTCTGCAAAGGCTGAGGCGGATGCCGCAAACCCCACGGTGCAGGAGTGGGAGATGTTGATGCGCCGGTTTCAACAGCAACTGCCGGGCGCCCTCCCAGGGCAGTGGTGGACGGAGATGGAGAAGGTCTTCCGCCTGGACGAGCAGTGAAGTCTCGATCACGGATTTGCACGGATCTTAAAAAGGTCAAAAAAAACGAACTACGGGAGATCTGCTCCGGGCGTTAAGATTGCGCAACTCCTGGTCGAGAGGACATCTTTCTTTGAGGGAGACTGAAGTTTCTGAGCAGTTTTTTTGCCCGCGAGCAGGCGAATTCTCCGGGTTGCGGCTGATCGCGGATCGGGTATTCGCGGGAAGGGGCGGGTTACTGTTAAGATCATATTCTTGATGCGCTTGCGTGTATTTGCAGGCAACTTTCCCAGCGACGGACTAATCTAATTGATCGAAATCTTAGTCTAAAAGCACGCTTACGGGGGAACCTACCATGCAGATGAAGGTTACGTCGCTTGCAGCAACGATGGTGTTTGGAGCAGCACTTGTTTTAAGTGGATGCAAGAGTTCTACACCGTCGGCAGCGCCGGTCCAGAGTACGAACCCGAATGGAACTGCAACTCAGCCCTCCGGCGCGGCAACGACTGCTGCGGCCCCCGCCCCTGAGTCTGCTCCTGTGACGCAGGGACCGCCCCCGCCGTCCACCGCGGAGGGTCCGGCTGCCACTGCTCCGCCGGCTCCAGCCCCGCCGCCTAGTCCTGTCCGATTGACGGCTCGCGTAGGCACTCCTGTAGTGGTGAGGACTACGGAGCAGTTGAGCGCAAAACAGAACAATGTCGGGGACAGGTTTACCGGTGTGCTGGAGGAGCCGGTGAAGAGCTCAGGAGGTTCGACGATCTTCCCTCGCGGCGCGCGTGTGGCTGGCACCGTGGTGGCGGCTAAGGGACGTGGCAGGTTCAAAGGAGCGGGCGATTTGGGAATTGAAGTAACTTCGATCTCGGGAACGTCCGTGAGAACGAGTTCTTATGAGAAAGGCGAGAAGGGCAAAGGCAAGCGGACTGCTGGATTCATCGGCGGCGGCGGCGGCGGCGGCGCGCTGATTGGCGGTCTGGCGGGCGGAGGCAAGGGCGCGCTGCTCGGCGGACTGCTTGGAGCAGGGGCAGGCACCGCGGGCGCGGCCTTTACCGGAAACAAAGACGTGGTGATTCCTTCGGAGTCGACGATACGCTTCAGTTTGACGTCTCCAGTGACGATCACCGCCGGTCCGAGATAGCCGCAGCTTATCCTGAAGAGGAGCACCTGTCCTGCTGTATGGGGCGGGTGCTTTTTTCTGCTGGGTGCTTGGATGGGAGGGGCTCCAGAGGACGATACACTTGGGGTATGCCACTACATCCTGTCTTTCTGTTGTCTGCGACCGATGCCGCGCACTTCCCTTCCGAGTCGAAGACCTATGGAGCACCCGAGGTGGCGTTTCTTGGACGCTCGAATGTGGGCAAATCTTCGTTGATCAATTCGCTGCTGGGATCGAAGCAGGCGCATACCTCGTCGACGCCGGGGAGGACGCGGGCTATCAATTTCTTCGCGCTGCATGAGGGCGCGGGCGAGCGGATGAAGCCGAGGCCGGTGCTGATCTTTGCCGATCTGCCGGGGTATGGGTATGCGAAGATCTCGAAGTCGATCTCGGCGGAGTGGCCGAAGTTTATTGAGCCGTACCTTGCTGCGCGGGAGACACTGGCGCTTTGCGTGTGCCTGGTGGATACGAATATCCCGCCCCAGGCAAACGATACTCAGTTGATTACTTACCTGAAGCAGTCGCAGCGGCCATTTGTGGTAGTTGGGACGAAGGCGGACAAGCTGTCAAATAATGAACTGACGAAGTCTGTGGCTGCGCTGAAGAAGGCGCATGAGGTGGAGGAGATTCTACAGGTTTCGGCGAAGACGAATGCGGGGACAAAGGCGCTTTGGTCGAAGATGATGGAGGTTGCGGATTAGACTCCTTGCGTGCTGGTCCAGGTGATTGTGTTCACAGTCAACTCGTGTTCAAGGGCTGAAAGTGAATCAGAGATAGTGCGCTTGTTCGCTTTTTATTCGCTATAATGAAAGCATCTCATTGGGATGAGCTATTAGCGGCTCTAATAATGCATAGCGGATGAATGTTCAGCAAAAACTCGAGATTCTTGCCGACGCCGCGAAGTACGATGCGTCCTGTGCCTCGTCGGGTGCGAGGCGCGGCGGAAATGGCCAGGGTGTTGGGCACTCCGACGGCATGGGCATCTGCCATAGCTACACGCCGGATGGCCGGTGCGTCTCGTTGCTCAAGATTCTGCTGACCAACTTCTGCACCTACGACTGCGTGTTCTGCGTGAACCGCGTATCGAGCGATATTCGGCGAGCGCGATTCAAGCCGGAAGAGGTGGTGACGCTCACGCTGGATTTCTATAAGCGCAACTACATCGAAGGTCTTTTCCTTTCGTCTGGGATCATTCAGTCGCCCGACTACACGATGGAACAGTTGATCCAGGTGGCGAAGACGCTGCGCAGCGTTCACAAGTTCGGCGGATACATTCACCTGAAGGCAATCCCCGGGGCGAGCGAGGCGCTGGTGAAGGAGGCTGGTCTGTGGGCGGACCGCCTGAGCGCGAACATCGAGTTGCCGACCCAGCAGGACCTGGTGCAGCTTGCGCCGGAGAAGAAGGCGACGGTCATTGAATCGACGATGGCGCAGATCCATTCGCGCAAGGAGGAAGCGGACGAGGACCGTCGCAAGCTGCCGTCGGCGCCAACGTTCGCCGCGGCGGGCCAGTCGACCCAGATGGTCGTAGGGGCGACGGCGACGAGCGATCGGCAGATCCTCACGACCGCGACGCACCTGTATGGGCAGTACAAGCTGCGCCGGATCTACTACACCGGATTCAGTCCTTATCCAGAGGCGGATGCGCGGCTGCCGCTGCAGGCTTCACCGAGGATGCGGGAGCATCGGCTGTACCAGTCGGACTGGCTGATGCGCTACTACGGATTCACCGCGGGCGAACTGACGACGCCCGATGCGCCTGATCTTTCGTTGACCGAAGACCCGAAGACGACCTGGGCGAAGTCGCATCCGGAGTTTTTTCCCGTGGACGTGAATACCGCGCCACGCGAGGCTCTGCTGCGTGTGCCGGGGATTGGATATCGCAATGTCGAACGGATTCTGAAGATTCGCAAGTACCATCGCCTGCTGCTGGACGATCTTCGCAAGCTGCACGTCCGCGTCAAAAACGCGTTGCCCTACTTGATCGCCATCGACCATCTTCCTTCGCAGCCGGCTTCGACGGAAAAAACTCTTCGCGATACGCAACTGGATCTCTTTGCCCCTCTCAGTGCGTTGACGGGGTCGGTTTAGATGAAGCGCATTCTCCTCGAACCCGACTTCGAGGCCTGGCGGGAAGCGGCGCGAGAGGCTCTGCGCCTGGGCTACCGGCCTGCGGAGCTTGATCTGCAGGACGCGGCCGTGCCGACGACACTGGAACTGACGCTGGAGTCAGCCGAGGCCGCAACCGGCGATCCCGTGATCAGCCCGCATGTTCCAAAAGCGTTTCTGCAGGCGGCCATGTATGTTTCGGTGCATCGCGATCCGCAGCGCTGGAATCTGCTGTATCGCATCCTGTATCGCCTGCAGACAAACCGCGACCTTTTGAAGATCGAGATCGACCCCGACATGGCACAGCTTTTGCGCCTGGAGGGCCAGGTGCGACGCGACCTGCACAAGATGCACGCGTTCGTGCGTTTTCGCATGGTGCTCGAACCGGGCAGTCCGATGGAGCGCCCTGTGGTGATCGACGAACCCCTGCTTGCCTCGCATGATCCGAAGGCGCACCGTCTGGTTCTCGCCACGCCGACTCCGTTTGGTATGAGCCGAAGCGAGGTCCCGCGGTGCGAGCCGGAGAGCCCGGAACCGCCGCCCTGCGAACACTTCATCGCATGGTATCAGCCGGACCACCGTATTGTGCCGCTGGCGGCTTCATTCTTCGCAGAGCGCTTCAGCGTCATGCGCTGGACAATCCTTACGCCGGATGCTTCGGTGTCGTGGGATCCGGTGACAAAGCAGCTTGCGTTTGCCGCTGGTCTGCCGCGCGAGTCCGCGCCGGCCGAAGATGAACTCGAAGATCTCTGGCGCTCGTACTACGCGAGCATCTATAATCCGGCGCGGCTGAATCCGGAGGCGATGCGCGGCCAGATGCCGGTGCGCTACTGGAAGAATCTTCCGGAGATTTCATTGCTTCCCGAACTCATCACCAAATCACAGACACGAGTATCCACCATGGTCACCGTCCAACAGCAGAAGCCGACAGCCCAGCCGTTCGTCCCCGCGCAACACACTTTGCCTGCGATCCGCAGCGCGCTGCCGCAGTGCAAAGGCTGCGATCTCTACTGCCATGCGACGCAGGCGGTCGCCGGAAAAGGAGCCAGCCGAGCCGGGTTGATGCTGGTCGGCGAGCAGCCGGGCGACCAGGAAGATCTGCAGGGCGAGCCATTCGTGGGGCCTGCGGGCAAGCTGCTCGACCGCCTGATGGAGGAGCTTGGCATCGACCGTTCCGCGATCTTTCTGACGAATGCGGTGAAGCACTTCAAATACGTTCAGCGCGGCAAGCTGCGGTTGCACCAGAGTCCGCGGATGAACGAGATTTCGGCGTGCCGGCCGTGGCTGCAAGCGGAGATCGACGCCGTTCGTCCGCGTGTGGTTTTGTGCCTTGGGGCGTCGGCTTCGAAGTCGCTGCTCGGCGGCACATTTGCGCTGATGCGCGATCACGGCAGACTTCGCGAGACACCGTATGCGCGGCAGGTCATGGCGACGATTCATCCCAGCGCCGTGCTGCGGGCGCGCGATGAAAGCTCACGTAAACAGCTCCGCAACTTTCTTGGCGATGACTTGGCGCTGGCGTGGCAGACCGCCAGTAAGCCAGTGGCAGCCACCATATGATAGAAGTAACCCGGCGGGCGATCTCCCCACTCGCCGAAGGAGCATTGCTTTGCACATGTTGTCGATTACCGATCCTCTTCCGAACGGCCCTGCGCAGTTCGATGCGGCTGCGTTTGCCGCGCACGCGCTCTCGTCCCCGCATCATCTCGCTGCGATTCTCGATCACACGCTGCTGAAGCCGGACGCGACCCGGAATCAGGTGCTGCAGTTGTGTCACGAGGCTGCTGAGCACCGGTTTGCGTGCGCGATGATCAATCCCACGTGGGTCTCGCTTGCGGCCGCCGCGCTAAAGGGCACGGGCATTCCGGTCGGCGCTGTCATCGGCTTTCCGCTGGGTGCTTCGTTGCCGGTCTCGAAGCGCGAAGAGACTGCGCACGTGCTGAAACACGGAGCCCATGACATCGACATGGTGCTGAATATCGGTCTGCTCAAGTCGGGCCAGTCCGCGGACTTTGAGGCGGTTCGGCAGGACATCCGCGGAGTCGCCGAGATCGCGCATGCAGCCGGAGCGATCGTCAAAGTCATTCTGGAGACCTGCCTGCTTTCGTTCGAGGAGAAGCTGCGAGCTTCGGAGATTGCGCTTAACGCAGGCGCCGACTTCCTGAAGACCAGCACCGGATTTTCGACCGGCGGAGCTACTGCCGACGACATCAGCCTGCTTCGCGGCGTGGCCGGACATCATGCTGGGGTCAAGGCTTCCGGCGGTATTCGCTCCCTCGCCGATGCTGCGACCATGCTGCGGGCTGGCGCGTCGCGGATTGGGGCGAGCGCGAGCGTGAAGATTGTGGCGGAGTTGGCTGGGCAGGCGCCGGAGCAACCGTCCTCGGCCGTTGGGTACTGATCGTGGTCATTGGTTTCTCGGTTTCGACGAGCCGCTCTGCAGCTTGGCCGGCCTCCTCCGGCGAGACACTCCCTAAAACCCGAGCCACCCGGTAATATCATCGCAAGCAGAATGCCTCCCCCCACCAAACCGCGTAGTGTTCCAGAGAAAACGCCGCCGCCCGAGCAGTCCTTCGAAGGGGACTATCGGCCGCCTTCCGCTGCGCTGTTCCACCCACATGCCGCCGACCCCAAAATTCGCGTTGAGCCGCTGCAGGTGGAGTTTCTGCATAACCTGGCCGACGCCCTGAACACGACTCTGGACCTGAACACGCTGATGCATCGCGTGGCCGACCTGGTGCGCGCTGTCATCGACTACAGGATCTTCGCTATCCTGCTGATCAACGACCGCTCGAACGACCTGCGGATGAGGTTCCAGATCGGCCACACCAGCGAGATCGAACGCATGCGCATCAAGCTGGGGCGCGGCGTGGTCGGACAGGCCGCGCTGCAACGCCGCTCACTGCTGGTCGAAGACGTTACCAAGACCGAAAACTACATCGACGCCAACCCCAACGTTCGCTCCGAACTGGCGGTCCCGCTGGTTGTCAAGAATAAGGTGATCGGCGTGCTCGATCTCCAGTCCGAGACGGCGGCGTACTTCACCCTGGAGCAGCAGCGGCTACTGGAGCTTGTAGCTTCGCGCATGGCGATAGCGATAGAAAATGCCCGGCTCTACACGCGCGTGTCGCGGCAGGCACAGACGCTGAGCGTGTTGAACGACATCTCGCGCGAGATTACCAGCATTCTCGACCCTGACGATCTTCTGGAGCGCATCGGACAGTTGCTCAAGCGCGTCATCGACTTCCACATGTTCACCATCCTGCTGTGGAATCCGCGAACACAACTCTTCGAACACCGCTTCTCGTCGCGCTTTGGCGAACGTGTGACCCGCGAGCGGACGATCGCGCTGGGCGAAGGACTGATTGGGACCGCGGCCCAGTTGCGCGAACCGATTCTTGCGCCTGACGTCCGCAAAGACCCGCGCTACGTAGAGGCAAACCCTGAGGTGCGCTCGGAGCTCTCCGTCCCTCTGGTCTACAAGGGCGAGGTCATCGGCGTTCTCGACCTCGAGCATACGCGCCTCAACTATTACAACGAAGACCACCAGCGCACGTTATCCACTCTGGCCTCCCAGGTAGCGATCAGTATCGCCAATGCAAGGCTTTACCAGCGCATCCACGAAGAAGAGCAGCGCATGGAGCGTGATCTGGAGATGGCGCGGCAGGTGCAGCTTCGGTTGATGCCGTCGCATCCGCCTGTTCTCGGACACGCTGAGATTGCATCGCAGTTTGTTGCCGCCCGTTCCATTGGGGGAGATGTTTACGACTTTCTCGCTTACGGCCAGGGACGCACTGCCTTGGCGGTGGGCGACGTAAGCGGTAAAGCCGCCCCTGCTGCGCTCTACGCGGCGCTGGTGAGCGGCATATTGCGTTCGCTCGCGCCGCAGCATCTGTCGCCTGCCGCGATGCTCGCTGCGCTGAACGATCAGTTGCAGGAACGCAAGCTGGACTCGCAGTATGTCACGATGCTGATGGCCGTGTGGGACGACGGCAATCAGACGCTGCAAATCGCCAACGCCGGCTCCGTGCAGCCTCTCTTCGTGGAAGCGAACGCCGATACGACAAGACCGCCGATTGTCCGCACGATCCAGGCAGAGGGGTTTCCGCTGGGCCTGTTCGCCAATGCAGGGTACGAGGAGTTTACCCTTTCTACCCGGCCCGGCGACCTGATCGTTTTCTTCTCGGACGGCATCGTGGACGCCCTGAATGCTGACGGCGAGATGTTCGGGGACGAGCGGCTGATTCACTTGCTGGAATCCCAGCACCATCCAACGGCCCAGTCCATGGTTGATGCCATCCTGCAGGCGGTCTCCAACTTCCAGGCCGGCATCGATCACTTCGACGACGAGACCATCGTCGTGCTGCGCGTCGTCTGAAGGTCGAAGGACCCGAAAGGCCCGCAAGAACAAGCGATAGCAGTCCAACAAAGACAGGCGCCAGCAACGGCAATGTAGAAAAAAAGGCCGGATGGAGGAGTCCATCCGGCCCATGGAGTGGAGATTACAATCTACGGGATGTAGTAACGCAAGCTGGTGAAGACCATGTTGTTGGTGCCCTTGGGGGCGCCGCCAACGCCGGTCCATGCCTGGCGGTCGAGATAGCTGTATTGCATGGCATACTGCATGCGGCCATACTTGGGGCTGCTGTAGAAGCGGTAGACGAACTCTCCGGTCCCTTCGATGACGGCCCGGGTTGCGCCAAGGCAGTTCGCAGGCGTACCGGGATTGTAGGGCGCGCCACCGGCGAAACCGTTGCCGGTAGAGGTCGGCAAAGTTTCGGTATTGCATCCGGCGTTCGAACTGGTGACAGGAGCGTAGCCGACCAGCTTGCCGAAGTTCGACGTACCCGTGAGGGTGTTGAGGTAGGTCGTGCGCTGTGCGTACTCGGCGCCGGCATAGCCGTCGAGGTCGAGCTTCTTCATAGGATGGAGTTCGATGGAGAGCAGGCCCTGATAGCTCTTGATAGGGGCCAGCGTTCCATCGGGATGCACGGTGACGTCAGGCAGGGTGGAGGTGCCGTAGCGGCCCACGCCTGTGCCGCCGAGGCCGTGAATGCCTATGTCAGCGAAGTGAGTGACAGGGAAGCGGAGGTTGGCGAACATGCCGCCGCCGACCTTCGTGTTGTTGGTGCCGCCCGCAGCTGACGGTGTCGTGAGGGTCGCATTCGGGTAGTAGCGGTCGCGGAACCAGCGGGCGAGACCGCCGATCTCGTAGTGACCGAAGTGGGGCGTGTCATAGGCGAACTTCACAACAACGTCGGGCGCGACATTGTTGGAGTAGTTGGTAGTTACGTTATATAGTCCGCCGCCCGTACCCGCATTGCCAATGAAGAAATTAGCATTAGCATTCGTGGCCGAATAGATCATCTGGGCGTTTTCCAACGAGACTGCGCCAGTGAGGCCGCCGATCTTCTGCTGGAATCTTACCCCTGGCTGACGCTCCCAGCTGAAACCGACGTGGTACTGCGCGTCGATGGTCGCGGGAAGATTCTCGGTGCGGTTGTCGGTGCCGGTCTTGGTTTCGGTGACGAGCGACCACATCTGACCGCCGGTGACGGTGAAGCCGCTATTAGTGGCGGCCTGAGCCCAGATCTGGCGCTGGCGGAGAGTGTAGCTGTTGCTTTGATTGTCGTTGCTAGTCGCGCCGGCGGAGAGGAAGTCGGCCTCGACATATCCTGCAAAACGGAACGGCCCGGGGTTGGCCTGGAAGAGCGCCCCGATTCTGCTCTGACGGCCGGAGAAGTTGAACTCGCTGGTGTTGGCCTGCGCGGCTCCGGGGTACGGGGTGGAGTTGAACGGGGTGTTGACGTCGGAGTTCAGCGAACGCTGACGGTAAACAGATTCAGCCGCGAAGAAGGCAACCGGTGTGATGGCCACGCCCTTGTAGTGGATCGACAGCGGCGACTCGATGGCATTGGTGATGGTCTTTTTGGTGTCGGTGATGGTCTGCTGCATGCCGACGGTCGTGGACTTGAGATCGGTGACGGAGTTGTTGAGGTTCGAGACGGCTTCCGTGTTGGCGGTCGCGGTGGTAGTGACGCTATCAGCCTTGGCCGATGCCGTGGCGGCGGCTGCCTCTGCGCTTTGCGCGGACTGTTGGGCGGCTGCAAGCCTTGCGTCCTTGTCCGCGTTCTGCTGCTTCAGGGCGTCAATCTCGGACTGCTGCGTCAGCATCTGCTCGCGCAGTTCGCGGATCTGGCGTGCTGTCGCGCTTTCGACCGGCGCCTTTCTGTGGACGGTCTTCCTGCTGGCTGTTCTTTTCGGCGTCGTGGTGCTCGTCTGCGCCTGAAGCGATATCGAACTGATAACCAATATCGCTGCCATAGTCGCTTGTAGTTGCTTCGTCATGGAACCTCGCAAGGGATGAAAGGCACAAGGACATCCAGAAATCTGGCGCGGCCTTACAGCCTTACCGGTTTTCTCCTTTTGCTCTTTGGTTCCCATGGTCGCGGAATCATATGAATAGAAAAATAATTTGCGGTGTATTCACAGAGAAAACACATTGCTGCGCCAGTGGATGCGCGGCTTTAGGCGTATTTTGCTCGCGCAAGGCAGCCGGCACGATCGATCGCGGCTGCAGATTCCGCCTGAGTCGTTTACCGTTGTGCCATGCCTTTCTTTCGTTCGGCTTGCCTGCATCCTGGTTCCCTGCTGCTTGTCTTCGCTTCTCTTGCCTCGGCCTCGCTTGCCACCGCGCAGAGCGCCCCGAAGCTGATCCCCATACCTCGCGAGTTGCGTGCCGTGGCGGACGAGCCTCTTAGCCGTGGGGTGCGGATCGTATGTGCGGCCCCCTGCCCGGAGGAAGATCGTTTTGCCGCGGACGATCTGACCGCTTCGCTGGAGGAGCGGCATGTACCCATCGCGGCTGCGGATGGGTTCCCCATTGAGTTGGTGCGTCTGGCGAGCCATCCCGATACTCACTTTACCGAGGAGATGAAGCCGGAGGGCTATCTCATCACCGCGACCAAGGGACGGCTTACCGTAGTCGGAGCAACGGCTGCGGGAGTGTTCTACGGCGCGCAGACCGTGAAGCAGATGGTCGAAGGCAACGGCGCGCGGGCAGTCCTGCATGCCGCGAGTATCCGCGACTGGCCGGCCATGAAGTATCGCGGACTGGACGACGACCTTTCGCGCGGACCGATCACGACGCTGGAGTTTCAGAAGAAGCTGGTGCGCACGCTGGCGGCTTACAAGGTCAATATTTACTCGCCTTACTTTGAGAACACGCAGCAATACGCTTCCAATCCGCTGATGGCGCCCCCCGGAAGCGTGACCGCTGTGGAGGCGAGAGAACTGGTGGCGTATGCGAAGCTTTACCACATCACGGTGGTCCCCGAGCAGGAGGCGTTCGGGCATCTACACCACAACCTGCTGTGGGAGCAATATCAGCAGCTCGCGGAGACGCCGCATGGCGACGTGCTGGCTCCGGGGCAGCCGGGATCGCTCGCGCTGATTCAGCAGATGGTGACGGAGCTGGCCACGATCTATCCGGGACCGTTTCTGCATATCGGCGCGGATGAGACGGTGGACCTGGGCCGGGGGCAGACGAAGGCGGATGTGGATGCTCGCGGGCTGGACCAGGCGTATCTGGACTTCATGCAGCGAATTGTGACGGCGCTTCAACCGCTGCATCGCAAGCTGCTGTTCTGGGGAGATATTGCGCAGGGCTCGCCCGGCCTGCTCAAAACTCTGCCGCAGTCGTTCAAGGATTCGACGATTGCGATTGCGTGGGTGTATAGCCCGCAGCCCCGCGGATATGACCGTTTTCTAACGCCGTTCACGCAGGCCGGCTTCGAGACCTGGGTGGCGCCGAGCGTGAACAACTTCCGGAAGGTGTATCCCAACAACACGGCGGCGCTCGAAAATATCCAGCGGTTCACGGCGGATGGGCAGCGGCTGGGATCGACAGGCCAGTTGAATACGATCTGGAACGATGACGGCGAGGGCCTGATCAATCAGGACTGGTACGGGATTCTGTTTGGCGCGGCGGCGGCATGGCAGAAGGGCGAGTCGTCGATTCCGGCGTTCGAGGACTCCTATGCGCAGGTGTTTCACGGCGACACGACAGGCGACCTGAACGAAGCACAGAAAGAGATGATGCTGGCGCACGCGGTGCTGAAAGACCAGGCGAAGGAGGGCGATGGCGGCAACAGCATCTTCTGGCTAGACCCGATGTCAAAGGACGGACTGAGAATTGGCACCGTGGTGCTGCCGTTTGCGCATGATCTGCGGCTGCATGCCGAGCGGGCGCTGACTTTGATCGCGCAGGCCCGGGCTGCTGCGCCGGCTGCGGCTTCGACTGCAGCGACTCGGCCGGCGGAGGCGTATCCTTCCGCGCCGACGACCTTGCGCGAGACCGACGCCATCGATGCGCTGGAGCTAGGAGCGCGTCGAATGGATCTGATTGGGCTCAAGTTTCAGCTCTCGGAGGAGATTGCCGAGACCTATCAGCGGGCGTACTCCATGCAGACCACGAATGACAAGCAGCAGCGGGCGGAGGTAAGCCGCGACCTCTCAGACATCAACAGTATCAACGGACGCATTCAGGACCTCATTGACGCTTACTCGTTGATGCGCGATCTGTATCAGCAGGCGTGGTACCGCTCCAATCGCGCGTATTCGCTGCGGCCCGTGCTGGAGCACTACGATTACACGATCGGCATCTGGTATGAGCGGAGCGACAAGCTGCGGAGCGCACAGCGCCAGTGGTCCGATACGCACACGCTTCCGGCGGCGGTGGATCTTGGGTTGCCGCTTCCCGATGCGCTGACGCGTCCGTAGCGATCTGTGAGCGGTTTGCAATCTCATCGCCGCAGGATGGCTTTTTCCATTCCGCCTCTCACTCGGCTGAAAATCTGGCAATCTAAAGGACCATGTCTTCGACGCACGTAACCGGCCTCTCGCTCGGAATCGACTTCGGCACGACGAATAGCTCCGTCGCTCTCACCCGCGACAACGGCACGGTGGAGTTCGTCTCTTTCCCGGCAGGGAACGGCTTCACCGAGTCGTTCCGCTCCGTGCTTTATCTCGAGCAGCATAAGCACGCGGGGCGTACGCAGATCAAAGGCTTCACCGGGCCGTCGGCGATCGAGCAGTATCTGGAAGCGGAACAGAAAGGCCGGCTTATCCAGTCGCTGAAGTCGTATCTGACGAGCCGTACCCTGACCGGGACGGAGGTCTTCGGACGCCGCTACACCATCGAAGATCTGATCACGCGCATCCTTACCGACCTGCGGCACAGTGCCGGGAAGCAGTTTGGCGAACCGGTGCGGCATGCGACCGTGGGCCGGCCGGTGCAATTTGTCGGCGCCGAGAGCGAAGCGGACAACGCGTTCGCCGTAGAACGGTTGCGGAAGGCGTTCGAGCATGCCGGATTCGAGCACGTCACCTTCGAGATGGAACCCATCGCGGCGGCGTATGCGTACGAATCGACGCTGGACCACGATGAGTTGATTCTGATTGGCGACTTCGGCGGAGGCACAAGTGATTTTTCGCTGCTGCACGTCGGACCGGGAGTTCGCAGACGCGGACGCACGGCGAAGGACCTGCTGGGCAATAGCGGCCTGGGGCTTGCAGGCGACAGCTTCGATGCTCGGATCGTTCGCAAACTGGTCTCTCCCGCGCTCGGATCGGATAGCTTTGAACGCTCCTACGCGCAAGCCTCCGACCGTCCGCCGGTGCTTATTCCGGCAGTCCCGGCGTGGATTTATAGAAACCTGGAGCGCTGGCACTATCTCTCGTTTTTGAAGACACGCAATGTAGCGGAGATCCTGAAGAGCGCGCGGGCGCGGGCGCAGGAACCCGAAAAGGTAGAGGCCCTGATCAACCTGGTCGAAGAAGACCTCGGCTATCAGTTGCACCAGGCGGTGCAGCGTTTGAAGATCGACTTATCTCGTCACGACTCCGCCGAGTTCAGGTTTCGCGACGGCAGCATGGACATCGTCGCCCCTGTTCGGCGCGCGGAGTTCGAGGCCTGGATCGCGGATGATCTGCGGTCGATCGCGGATTGCGTCGACACGCTGCTTGCGACGAGTGGCGTTCCTGCAAGCGACGTGGACCGGGTGTTTCTAACGGGTGGAACCAGCTTTGTTCCTGCGGTGCGGCGTATCTTCGAAGATCGGTTTACGACGGCCAGAGTGCGGACGGGGAACGAGTTTACTTCGGTAGCGAGAGGACTCGCACTCAGGGAGTCCGAGGCCGGCAGGTTCGCCTGAACGACAGCGGGAGCCTCGCGGATCGGAAGCAACGGCCTGCTACTGCGATTCAGGCGACAGATTGTCCGCTGTTCCGGGCGCGCCAGAGAGCGCCTTCGAGAGCATCGACTGCGCCTTCCATGACCTTGACGTTGGGAGCGGACTTCTGCAACGCCGCGATCATGGACGAGCGCACCAACGCGATGTGCTCGAGGACTCCGCCGATGTAGGCCACGCCGATGCTGGATTGTGGCCCGGACTCCTCCATCTTGAGGGCGACCAGCGCAACCAGTTCGGCCAGTTCGGCTCCGGCGCGCTCGAGCACAGCCGCCGCCAACTCGTCGCCAGCCTCCGCGCACTGGACGACGATAGGAGTGAGGGCGGGAAAATCAGGGCCGGGCCGCGCGTTCGCCATTTCGACTATCTCGCCAATCGTCTTCAGCCCCCAGAACTCGCCGATTGCGGCAAGCAGCGTCGTAGAGATGCCTCGATCTCTGGCCCAGAAGCCGACGCGGAGGGCCTCCTGGGCGATCCAGAAGCCGGAGCCTTCGTCACCCAGAACCGGACCCCAGCCACCCGCGTTATAGATAGCTCCATCGGCCGCACGGCCCATGACATTGTTCCCGGTGCCGGCGACGACGAGGATGCCGGGGCCGCCGCGAAACGCGCCATCAAAGGCAATCTGTTCATCGCCGGAGAGCAGGAGGCTGCCACCGGCGGCATCCGCGATCTCGCGCCGTACCCACTCGCGCACGGCTTCGATCGTGTAGCCCGCGAGTCCGACGCAGGTGCGCGTTACATCGGCGAGATTCACGCCTGCGGCACTCGCAACCTCCGCCAGCATAGCCCGCAGCCGGGCGGACGCCTCTGCCTCGCCGACCCGCATCAACTTGACGCTGCCGGTAATGGCGCGCCCCAATATCTTTTCCTCATCGGCGAGGAGGCATCGCGTCTTCGTACCGCCCGCATCGATTGCCAGAAACAGACCCATAAGCTGCAATGATATGTCACGGTTTACGGAGTGAACCAGCGGGGCCTCCTCGTTGCTTTCGCTCCTGGCGCATGCTGCGGGAGCCATCTCCGCGCTATACACTGGCTCGAATGCATGTTGCCGGAGATCCAACGCGTCTTCATCCCTTTGATCTGGCGCTGGTCGCCGCGTACCTTGTCGGCATCACGCTCTTCGGCCTGCACTTTCGCAGCGGCAAAGACCCCAATGCGCGCTCGCTGAAGAGCTACTTTCTCGCCGACCGCACCATTCCCTGGTGGGCGATTGCGCTGTCGATTGTCTCGGCAGAGACCAGCACGCTGACCATCATCAGCATCCCGGGCGTGGCGTTTGCCGGCGACTTCGGATTTCTGCAGATCGTCATCGGCTACATGCTGGGGCGGGTGGTCGTGGCGATGATCTTTCTGCCGAAGTACTTTCAGGGCGAGATGCTGACGGCCTATCAGTTAATCGACCGCCGGTTTGGACATGCGCTGCACAAAGTCACGGCGGGTTTGTTTCTGCTGACGCGCGCGGCGGCTGAAGGCGTGCGTGTGTTCGCGGTGAGCATCGTGGTTGGCATCGCGATTGGCACCAAAGATATTCTGTCGATTGCCATCATCTCGGCGCTGACGCTGCTGTATACGTTTGAGGGCGGCATGGCCGCGGTCATCTGGACCGATGTGGTGCAGATGGCGATCTACATCGGCGGCACGGTGGTCGCCATCGGCACATTGGGAACACATGTTCCGGGTGGCTGGACGCAGATTCATCAGGTGGCCGCGGCTGCAGGAAAATTTCATCTGTTTCACTTCGCCCTGAACCTGACGCAGAGCTATACGTTCTGGGCCGGAGTGCTCGGTGGAACGTTCCTCACCATGGCGTCGCACGGGACCGACCAATTGATGGTGCAGCGCATGTTGGCCGCGAAAAACCTGCGCGAGTCGCGGATCGCTCTGCTATCAAGCGGCGGCGTTATCTTCGTGCAGTTCACGCTGTTTCTGCTGATCGGGGTTGGGCTGTATGTGTTCTATGGACTGCATCCCGAGGCGTTTGCTTCGGCGGACAGGATCTTTCCAACCTTTATCGTGCGCGAGATGCCAATAGGGATCGCCGGACTGTTGGTGGCGGCGATCCTTGCGGCGGCGATGTCTAATCTGAGCGCGGCGCTAAACTCGTTATCGTCGACCACGGTGGTGGACTTCTATATGTCCTGGCGCCCGGAGGCGGACGACCGCGAGAGGATGATGATCTCGCGCGCGAGTACGGTGGTGTGGGCGCTGGTGTTGTTCGCGGTCGCGGTGTACAGCGTCTTCGCCGGAGGCAAAGGGCATGTCGTCGAAGTTGGCCTGTCGATCGCTTCGGTCGCGTATGGAGCTTTGCTGGGGGTGTTCTTGCTGGGAACCTTGACGCGGTATGCAACCCAGGCGGGTGCGATTGTGGGAATGACCTGCGGGTTTGCACTGAATCTTCTGCTTTGGCTCGACCCCAGGCCGATTGCGCTTGGGCCGGTGACGATTCCGCATATCGCGTTCACCTGGTACGTGCTGATCGGCTCGATGGTTACATTTGCAGTAGGGACGGCCGCGAGCTTTGTACTGCCGGGTGGTGCTGCAAAGAGCGGTCGCCGAAAGACAGTTGCGCGTGTCGTGGGTGTTCTGCTGGTCGCTGCGATTCCCTTCCTGCTGTCTTCGCGGGGAGATGCGCAGGCGCCAATGGCTCGGCAGGATGCTGCCGCAGGGCAGCACGACTTCAGCGCGGTGAGTGCTCTGGTGACCCAGGCCATCGCGGCGAAGAAGCTGCCGGGCGCAGTGGTTCTGATCAACCACAATGGCAGCACCGTGTTCGAGCATGCGTATGGAAATCGTGCGCTCGAGCCTTCCGTTGAGCCGATGACAGAAGATACGGTCTTCGATATGGCATCGCTGTCGAAGTGCCTCTCGACCGCGGTTGCGGTGATGCAGTTATACGAGCAGCACAAGCTCGCGTTCGACGATCCGATTGCCAAGTATCTTCCTGCCTTCGCGGCGAATGGCAAAGAGAAGGTGACGATTCGCGAGCTGCTGACGCACTACTCCGGCCTGCCGCCGGACATCGATTTGAAAGACCCGTGGGGACTTGCTGCGCCGGACAAAGCTGAGGGGATTCGGCGCGCGATGGACTCGCCGCTCGAAACTACGCCGGGCACACACTTCACCTATTCGGATATCAACTTCATCACTCTGGGGGCGCTGGTGGAGAAGATCAGCGGGCAGCCGCTGGATGTGTATGCGCAGGAGAATATCTTCAAGCCCCTGGGTGTGACGCATACACGATATCTGCCGTTCACGGACGTTTGTGGACCAAAGGAGGTCCACGGCGCGGCTGTTTCACTTGTGCCGCCGCCTTCGCCGAAGGTGAGGAAGCCCGGGGAGCCAGGACAAGTTACCACAGTTCACTATGCTTGCGGGTACGGCAGATGGTTCGCCAGCGCATTGATCCCGCAGATTGCTCCGACGGCTTACGACGATGAGGGGAGTGCCGCGACCAATCCCGACTTCGGCCGCATGCTGCGCGGAACCGTGCATGACCCCACGACTCGCCGCATGGGTGGAGTGGCGGGGCACGCGGGAGTCTTTTCGACTGCGGCCGATGTGGCTTTGTTTGCGCAGGCTCTGCTTGATCGGCTTGCAGGGCGCCCCAGTAATTTCCCGCTCCAGCAGGCCACCTTGAAGCTGATGACCGGACCGGAGCAACCGGCGACTGCGCTGGGTGGTGCGACTGTCTTTACGCCGGATGGCAAACCGACGACCGGCGTCGCGACCCGAGGCTTTGGGTGGGACATCAACTCCGCCTTCTCGCGTCCACGCGGCGAGGTCTTTCCTATCGGCAGCTTCGGGCATACCGGATTTACGGGAACTTCGCTGTGGATGGATCCGGGCAGCGACACCTTCGTCGTGCTACTGGCGAATGCGGTTCATCCACATGTGGTTGCGTCTATCTCCCCCTTGCGTGGGCAGGTGGCGACGGCGGCTGCGCGCGTGCTCGATCTGTACGGCAGCCGCGACGCCGCTACACAGCAAGCTACCCTGACTGGAATCGACGTGCTGGAGACGACGCACTTCGCCGCGTTGAGCGAAATAGCGCAGCGGCATGGCGACCGTCTACGGCTTGGGCTGCTAACCAACCAGACGGGGCTGGACCGTCACGGCAGGCGGACCGTCGACGTGCTGCTGCACAGCATCCCCCAGGTGCAGTTGACGACGCTCTTCTCCCCCGAGCACGGCCTGCTGGGAGTGAAGGACACAACAAAGATCGGCAATGACACCGATCCCGCGACCCGTCTCCCGGTGATCAGCCTCTATGGCGCGAAGGAGGAGCAGCGGCGGCCCAGCGTCGAGACACTGAAGAATCTGGACGCGGTTGTGATCGACCTGCAAGACGCCGGGGCTCGCTTCTACACCTACGAAACAGTCGTAGGCTATTTTCTTGAGGCAGCGGCGCAGGCGCACATCGAGGTGATCGTGCTGGACCGCCCCAACCCGACCGGCGGAGTTGCCGTGCAGGGGCCGGTATCGGATAACGGCTCGGAATCCTACACCGACTACATGCCGCTACCGGTCCGCCATGGAATGACGCTCGGCGAACTCGCGCTGTATTTCAACAAGGAGCGGCTGATACCCAGCACGATCTCGCCCAACGTGCAGGCTCCAATCCAGGCGCAGCTTACCGTGATCCCGATGCAGCACTGGACGCGAGCGCAGTATTTCGACGACACACGCCTGCCGTGGACCAACCCCAGTCCGAATCTTCGCAGCCTCACCGCCGCCATTTTGTACCCCGGGGTTGCGCTCTTAGAGATGACCAATGTCTCCGTAGGCCGCGGCACCGATACTCCGTTCGAACACATCGGCGCCGCGTACCTCGACGCGCCCGCACTGGCCGCCTACCTCAACGCGCGCAAAATTCCGGGAGTCAGTTTCGCTCCGGTGAACTTTGCCGTGGCGGAAGACTCCAATCACTATCCGTTCCATGGCAAGACGATTCCAGGAGTGGCCATCACCGTAACGGACCGGAGCCTGCTCGATGCGCCGGAACTGGGAATCGAGCTGATCGGCGCCCTGCATCACTTCTATCCGCAGTTTCCGCTGGACAAGGCAGCCCGGCTGATTGCGAATGTGGACACACTGCGGGCGCTCGAGAACAACACCGACCCGCGCGTGATCGCAAAGACATGGGCGGCGGACCTCGCCAGCTTCAAAGCGCGGCGCCAGCTTTACCTGCTGTATCCATAGCTTTTGTATCCATAGCGTTGCGTCCCCTGAAATGTGTATTCGTGCCGTACCCTGAACGCGCTATAGTCATACTCTGTTCGCCTTCCGTACGTCACAATGGGAGATGCTGTTTTCTAGAGGGACCGCCATGCCGCGCATCAACTTCCAGCAACAACTCGTCGCCCTCAAGGACAAACTGCTCGCCATGGCCGCACTCTCGCAGCAGGCCCTTTCGCTGTCGCTCGAGGCATACCTGACCGGCGACCTGAGCCTCTGCGACCATGTGAAGGAGATCGAAGAGGCGATCAACACGGCGGAGCGCGACGTGGACGAGATGGCGTACGACCTGCTCGCCAAAGAGCAGCCCATGGCCATCGACCTGCGCTTCATCCTCTCGGTCATCAAGATCAACGGTGATCTCGAGCGCATCGGCGACCAGGCCACCAACATCGCCTCGCGCACCCAGTATCTGCACGACTCGCCGCAGATCTCGCTGCCGATCGATATTCCCGACATGGGCGAGAAGGTCGGAGTAATGATTCGCAGGGCGATACAGTCGCTGCTGGAGGCCGATGCCAGGCTGGCAGAGTCGGTGCTGCACATGGACGACGAGATCGACGACATGAACCGCGACGTGCAGGCCGAACTGGTGGAGGTGATGCAGCAGCATCCTGTCGTCAGCGGTCAGGCATTGAACGCAATCATCATCTCGCGCAATCTCGAGCGCGCCGCAGACCACGCCACCAACATCGCCGAGGATGTCATCTTCTGGGTGCGCGGCTCCGACGTCCGGCACAAGCTGTCGCTGGCCGAGGCGGATTAGGCCATTCTGTTGCCGAAAATCGTTATGGTCGGTTTCGGGAACAATGCCGGCAAAAACCCAGCAACGGCGCCAGCCTTGACGCCGGACCCCGCCGCAACTACCCTTAGAGTATGGTGAAGTTTGCAATCGCGTCGTCCGCTGCTTGTTGCTCGTGTTGTCACGACCGCGCGGGCCTTCGCCTTTGCCTGATTCGCACTTAGCCGCCAAGTTACGAGTCTTCCAGCAAATGCACCCTGCGCCCACTCTCCAGTGGGCTTTCTTGTTTCCGCCAAATCAATCTCAAGGATCTTCCGAATGAGCGCTCCCGCTGCCCCCGTAATCAAAGAAACCAAAGCCCAGAAGTCCGAGCGGCTGAAGCTCGCGAAGAATCCATGGGACGCCTGGGACGAAGTTCGCCAGTTCGCTAAACAAGGCCGCGACTCCGTGCTGCCGGAGTGGACCGGACTCTACTTCAAGTGGTGGGGCGTCTACACCCAGGGCGACGGGCTCGGCGTCACCGGCGGCTCCGGCGGCGAAGGCAAAGCCACCGAATACTTCATGATGCGGATCGGCCTGCCGAACGGGCTGCTGACCAGCAAGCAGTTACATGTGATCGCCGACGTGACGAAAAAATACGCGCGCAATCTCGCCGACATCACCACCCGGCAGAATATTCAGCTTCACTGGTTGACGATCGACGGCCTGATCGACGTGGTGGATTCGTTGACCGCGGTGGGGCTCAGCCCGAAAGGAGCATGCGGCGACGTGGTCCGCAACGTGACCGGCTGCCCGCTGGCCGGCCTCGATGGACACGAGCTGATCGATGCATCGCCGCTGGCGGTCGAGATTGCGCACAAGCTCACGGCCAATCCGGAGTTCTACAACCTGCCGCGCAAGTTCAAGATCTCCGTGACCGGCTGCCCCCTGTGGTGCTCCTACCCCGAGATCAACGATGTGGCGCTGACTGCGATCAAGCGCACCGTTCCTGGGACTGGAGACGCCAAAGAAGAGATCGGCTATACCATGCGTGTGGGCGGCGGCCTGTCGACCGAGCCCCACATCGCCGTCCGCCTCCCGGCCTTCATCCGACAGGACCAGGCCTACCAGGTGGTGCATGCCGCGGTCGAGATCTTCCGCGAGCAGCAGGAGCTTCGCGAAAACCGTACCCGCGCGCGCATCAAATACCTCTTCATGCGCCATGGGTGGACCGCCGAGTCGTTCCTCGAAACGCTGGAGAGCAAGATCGGCTACAAGCTCGATCCCAGCCCAGCCTCACAGGACGTCGTACCCGACGATGTCTACCGCGACCACATCGGCATCACGCCGCAGCGCCAACCCGGCTTGTCTTCGGTCGGTGCGAGTGTGCTCAACGGGCGTCTCTCCGGCGACCAGTTGCAGCAGCTTGCCGAGCTGGCCGAAAAGTACGGCACCGGCGAGCTGCGCGCCACCATCATGCAGAACATCCTCATCGTCAACGTGCCGAACGAAAAAGCCGCTGAGCTGGCGATTGCGCTGAACAGCATGGGCCTGCAGGTGGAGGTCTCGGCGTTCTGGCGCGGCGCCATCGCCTGCACCGGCACGGAGTTCTGCAAGCTGGCCATTGCCGAGACCAAGGCATTCAACAAGTGGCTCGTTGGAGAGATGGAAGAGCGTCTGCCCGGCTTCGACCAGCAGATTAAGCTGCACGTCACCGGCTGCACCAATAGCTGCGGACAACACTGGATCGCCGACATCGGCCTCGAAGGCAAGAAGATCAAGAAGGACGGAAAGACGGTTGACGCGTTCTACTTCTGCGTCGGCGGCGCGGTCGGGAAATTCGCGCGCCCCGGACGTCCGCTGGGCTACCGGGCGGCTGCGGACGAAGTTCCCGACGCCGTCGAACGCCTGCTGCGCGGGTATCTTGCCGCACGCCACCCTTCGGAAGATCTGCGGGCCTACTTTGCCCGCACCGATGACGACAGTCTGCGCGCCCAACTCGCCGGAACCGTGATCGAGCCGGTGGAGCGCGATGCTCCTCCCGTCGGCGCTGGACGGCTCGCGCCAGGCGAGTAGGCTTGATCCCCAAGCAATCCGGCATAATCAGCCGAATAGCCATCCTCTCAGAAGAGTAGTGTAAATTTATGGACCTGTTCCCTATCTTCCTGAAGATCGCCGCCCGACCCTGCATCGTGATCGGCGCGGGCAATCTCGCCGAGTCGAAGATCGAGTCCTTGCAGGCCGCTCATGCCAGAGTGACGGTGATTGCGCCCGCAGCCACGCAGCGCATCGCCGACATGGCTGCGGCAGGCGAGATTGACTGGAAGCAGCGCGAATACGCCGACGGCGACCTGACGGGCAATTTCCTTGTCGTCGCGGCTACCGACAACCCCGCCGTGAATCGCGCGGTGTTTCAAGAGGCAATCGCGAACGGTATCCTCTGCAATGCCGTCGACGATCCGCCGTTCTGCGACTTCTACTTCCCTTCCGTCGTGCGCCGCAGCGACCTGCAGATCGCCATCTCGACCGCGGGGGCGAGCCCGGCGCTTGCCCAAAGGCTGCGCAAGGAGATCAACGCGCAGCTTCCGCTCGACGTCGGCGATTGGTTAACGGACCTCGGCAACCTTCGCCGCGAAGTAACCCAGATGGAGCCGTTGAACGACGAACGCAAATGGCTGTTGCACCAACTCGCGCAACGCGAAGTATGCGGCTACGACGGCTGCCCTTCGCGCGTTATGGCCCGGCAGCACGCCCAAACCAATCCCCTAACCAATCCCCAAACCAGATCCCTGACCGATCCCCCGGCTAATCCCCTGCCTGAGAAGAAGCCGTGAACGCTGCAGCGCAGCCCGGCACCGTCTATCTCGCGGGAGCAGGCCCGGGAGACCCCAACCTGCTCACGTTGCGGGTGCTCCGGCTGCTTGAAACCGCCGACGTTATCCTTCCCGACGATCTGGTCTCCGGCGAAATCCTCTTGCTCGCGCATCCCGCGGCAGAGATCACGCCAGTCGGCAAACGCTGCGGTCAGCCGCGCATCACTCAGGCCGAGATCCACGTCCTCATGCTGGCCGCAGCCCGTGCGGGAAGGTCCGTGCTGCGGCTGAAGTCTGGCGACCCGTTGATCTTCGGCAGGGCCGGAGAGGAGATCGCCGCCCTGCGCGATGCCAGGGTTCCCTTTGAGATTGTCCCGGGAATCACCACTGCCTTTGCGGCAGCGGCGAAGCTGAAAACACCTTTGACTGACCGAACATCGGCGTCAAAGCTGATTCTCGCGACCGCCCACCACGCCGAGGGAAAACTGCAACTCACGCCCAAATGGGAAGGAACGTTTCCGGAAGACTCCACACTGGTCATCTACATGCCCGGCCGCCGGTTTCGCACCCTGGCCGACGAACTGATCGCCTCGGGCATATTAGCCGGGACGCCGTGCGTCGCGATCAGCAAAGCGACCGGCCTCGACGAACAGGTCCACGGCACCACCCTTGGAGAGATTCAGGATGCGAACGTGGGTCCCGCGCCGGTGATTCTGCTCATCGGACACGCGATTCGAGCACCGGAGGATAATTCAGCTTCTTCGAGAGCCGAGACTACGCCTGAAACCTGCGCCGAATGATGCCCGCCGCTCCAACCAATCCTGTGATCATGAAGACATAGCTGCCAGGCTCCGGCACGACAGCGGGTGGTGCCGGCGGTATTGCCGGAGGACCAGATGGCGGCCCTGACGGTGGGCCTGACGGCGGGCCCGAGGGCGGCGTTACCGAAGGGGGGCCTGTGGGTGTGCTGGAAGGAGGGCCAGTGGGAGTGCCGGGAGGAGGGCTGGAGGCCGGCGTGCCTCCCGGGGGCACAGTCGTTCCCCCTCCGGTCGGCACATAACCACCCCCACCCGGCACTCCGCCGACGGGAGGAAGAAACATGGAAGGTGTGCCCTCCGCCGGGGTGCCTGGGCTTCCCGAGTCGAACACCGAAGGCGGAACAGTGTTTTCAGCCACCCTATCGCCAATATCTGCCGGCAATAGATCGAGCGCGTCGCCCACAGGCTGCACAGGAGTAAGGGTAGCCGGTATCTCTTCCGCAATCTGCGGCGTATCTTGTTCCTCCTCCGGCAAGACTCCGCAGGCGAGATCGAAATGGCGAAGCGTCTGCCGGGGAGTCATACGAGGACCGTGAACAACTGCCGGGTGTGGCTTAGGGGTGGGCTTCACATAGCCTGCCAGCCTCCGCCTCGCATACAACCGGGCGCGCCGCTTGGCGGCTGCAATCCGCTGCAGTTGCCGCGAATGGGCAAGCTCCTGTCGATAAGCGACAAACCATCGTTCGCAGTCCGTGGACGCATTCACGCAGGTTGCCGATGCGCCGACAAACACGGCCAGAAGCAGTAGGTAGATCAAGCGACGCATAGACACACCTGGGAGCAAAATATCGCCAAACGACTGCGACACAGCATTACTTGCAATTACAACGCCAAAGCACAAATCTTTGGAGAGGGTAAATTTTGCCTTGATTAAGAACAATCTTTGCATACAAAAGAAGATGTTTACCCTATTAGTGCAAAATATTTTCTCTTTTTCTCACGTCAATGCGACAGCACAACCCAAAACCGTGTGAAATAGAGACAGTCAGCCTATGTGCAATGGAAGTGAGCAAGGATATCCCGGCAGCTTGAATCCCACCACAACATTTCTGGCCGTTTCGCGTTGAATCAGATAGGACTTTGGGCATCTAAATAGCCAGAATCCTGCAGAGCCACTGATGTCCCTAGGACGTACTGGGCTCTGCACAGGAGATTGGAAATGCGCTTTCTTCGGTATCTCGCTCTACTCAGTGTTTTTGCTCTTCCGGCGACCTACTCTCACGCCCAGGTCACGTTCGGGATTGGCGTTGGGCCAGGGTACGGCGGCTATGGGTATGGTCCTCCGGTTTGTCAGTGGGGCTACTACAACTACTATCCCTACTCCTGCGCGCCATACGGCTACTATGGCCCCTCCTGGTTTAACGGCGGCCTCTTTATCGGCGCAGGTCCCTGGTTCCGTGGCGGCTACGGCTATGGCTACCGCGGCGGCTATGGCTACCGCGGCGGATACGGCTATCGCGGAGGCTACTATGGGCGTCCCGGATGGGGCGGGTACCACGGCGGATATCGCGGTGGCGCAGGTTTCCATGGGGGTGAAGGATTCCACGGCGACAGCCATGTCGGTGGCGGATTCCACGGTGGAGGCGGCGGATTTCACGGCGGTGGTAGAGGATTCCACGGCGGAGGCGGCGGCCATGGCGGCGGCGGACACCGGTAATCTCTGGACCTTCCCCGCAAGGCGAAAACGGCTGCTGGCAATCACGCCGGCAGCCGTTTTGTCTTCGCCATACGTGCGTGTGCCCTGAGTCAGGCCAGCCGGGCTTCGGCCAGTTTGGTTGCCTCGTAAATCTGCTCGAATGACTCGACCGCATACAGCACTGACTGCATCTCGCTGGTCTGGAACTCTTGATCGAGGACCGCATCCAGGTCGAAGTCCCTGACCTCGCACCCTCCCGCCAGCACTCGCGAGCATTCGCCGTGCGAAGAGATCAGCCCGCTCCCGTACACCTTGATCTCGCCATCCTGCCGAATCAGCCCAAATTCGACCGTGAACCAGAAAAGGCGTCCCATGCGCTCGAGCGCCTCCGGATCGGTCAAGCGTGCACAGATCTTCCCGTAGCTTTCCAGGAAATCCGCGAACACCGGATGCGCATGCATCGGCACATGGCCGAAGACGTCATGGAAGATGTCCGGCTCGGGCGTGTACTCCATCGACTCGCGGGACCGCAGCCAGGTTGTGGTCGGGAACATGCGCGCGGCCAGCATCTCGAAGAAGGCGTCCGCCGGCAGAAAGCCGCTGACCGGCGTGGATTGCCAACCGGTCCTCGGCTGCAGCAGTGCGCTCACCTCGGAGAGATTCGGCAGCTTGTCGTCGCGCAGACCAATCTGGTGGAAGCCCTCCAGATACTCCTGGCAGGCGTGCTCGCGAAGCTGCGGCATGCAGCGGCTCACCAGGTCCGCCCATACAGCGTGCTGCTCAGGAGTATAGTCCGCCCAGGTTTGTTCAATCAGAAAGGGCGCGGCCACATGCAGCTTGCCCTGTGCCAGATTCAATGTGGAGCTTGCGATTCCCATGTTGTTCCCTGCCCGGCAACTTGCAGCCAGCAGCAGAATACATCTTCGCAGCTATGGTTGTAACGCCGGCGCGGAAACCGCGTGGGAAGGCAGTCCATCGAGGAAGCCGAAGCCACCTGTCAGGCTATGGTCGATGTCTATTCCGAACTCGGCTACGAGTTGATCCCCTTGCCTCTAGCGTCAGTTCCCGATCGTGTTGAGTTCGTGCGCAAGATCATGGGCTGACCGGCCTCTAGTCTGACAGGCGTCTTTTACTCACCGCTCAGCGCTCGCAGCTCTCATTCACTTCGCTCGAGGATGCGTCTCGTCGTACACCCGCTGCACCTGCCCCACGGTCAACTGCGTATACCGCTGCGTCGTCGACAGCCGCTCATGGCCCAGCATCTCCTGGATCGCCCGCAGGTCCGCGCCCTCCTCCAGCATGTGCGTCCCGAACGCATGCCGCAGCGTATGCGGATGCACATCGGCCGCCAGACCCCGGCTCAGCGCAATCGCCTTCACGATCCTCCCCACACTGCGCGTCGTCAGCCGGCAGTCCCCCCGCATTCGCAGGTTGGTCAGCAGAGGCCCTTCGTGCGCCAGAGCGCCCTTCCCCGCCGCAACCAGCTTCGCCTCCCGCAACGGCAGATATGTCCTGAGCGCCGCCGCCGCCTCATCCCCCAGCGGAACCAACCGCTCCTTCCGCCCTTTTCCCCGCACCAGCACCGCATCGTCACGCCACTTCACGCTGCCCATATCCAACCCCACCAGCTCCGAGTTACGTATCCCGCATCCATAGAGCATCTCGAAGATCACGCGGTCCCGCTCCGGCCACGCCGCCGCCTCCTGCACCTCCTTCTTCGCCGTGCCTGCCCCTTTCGACTCCAGCGAATCCAGCACGCGATTCACCTCTTCCACGCTCGGCACCCGCGGCAGATGCAACGGCCGCTTCGGCGTGCTCACCAGCAACGCGGGATTCTGCGCCATCTTGCCCTCCTTCGCCAGCCACTTGAACCAGCTCCGCACCGCCGCCAGCGCCCTCGCCGCACTCGCCTTGGTCAACCCGCGCTCATACAGTACCGCCAAGTAGGCGCGAATATGCAGATGCTCCACCGCGCCGACTCCAGTCCCGGCGCCGAGCGTCTCCCGCAGATACGCCGCAAAACTCCGCACCTCCCGCGCATAGGCCCGCACCGTATGCTCCGACGCTCCGCGCTCATGCGCCAGCATCGCCAGAAACCTCTCCGCTAAAGTCTCGAATTCGCTGCTTCCCTGCTCCATCTCCGCCAAAGTTTTGACCCCTCGAAGATCCGGGTGCCCCATATCTCGATTCTGAGATGTGGGCATCGCGCAAAGCGCGATCGATGCTCCTCTATCCAGCCGAAAGCCGCCGCTTCCCGCGCGGATGATGCTCCCGATGCACCTTCTTCAAATGTCCCAGCGCCACATGCGTATATACCTGCGTCGTCGCGATATCTGCATGACCCAGCAGAACCTGCACGCTGCGCAAATCCGCCCCATGCTCCACCATGTGGGTCGCGCAGCTATGCCGCAGCTTATGCGGACTGGCCTTGCTTCCGCTAACGGAGGTGGCCCGCACCATCTCCCAAACCCACTGCCGCGTCAACGCCTTCCCGCGCACACTCAAGAAAAGCACCCGCTGCAAGGAGCCGGCGCTCCCCTGCGAACCAGCCAGCACCAGCTCCGGCCGCCCCAATGCCAGGTATCGCTCCAACGCCTCCACCGCCGCCCTCCCCAGCGGCACAATCCGCTCCTTATCGCCCTTGCCTCGCACCTGCGCCCGCGCCTGGTCCAGATGCAGATCCTCCACCCGCAGCGCCACAATCTCCCCTACCCGCAGCCCGCCGCCATACAACAGCTCCAGAATCGCGTGGTCCCGCAGCGCCAGCCCATCCGCACCCGCGCCTCTGGCCGCCGCGCCGGTCTTCTCCAGCATCTCGGCCACCTCGCCCTCGGCCAGCGACTTCGGCAGCACCTTCCAGCTCGCCGGAGTCTCAATATTCACCGTGGGATCATGCGCGATCCGCTTATCCAATAGCAGCCAGCGGTAAAACCCTCGCAGACAACTCAGCTTCCGCGCAATCGACCGCGACTCCACCCCATACCCGCGCAGCCCTTCCATAAAACCGCTCACATCGGCCTGCGTAGCCGCGATCAGCAGACCATCCCGCATCTCCACATGCTCGGCAAACTGCTCCAGGTCGCGCTGATACGCCTCGCACGTCGCCGGCCGCATTCCCTTTTCCACCTGCAGGTACGCGACAAACTCCCGCACCGCCCGCACGTTCCCCGCAACCTGGCTCAGACTTTGCATAGACCTCAATTATCCCCGCGCACCGCCCTCAGCGGCATCCCGACTCGTACCACGTACCCACCTAGCCACGCACCAAGTCCGCCACTTGCCAATACCCGGTGTCCTGCCGGACGGGCCTCCTGCGCGGAGGGCGGTCCGGCGGAACAGAATTTCTAAGAACCTGTCCAGAAACTGCCATTAAGGGCTTTCTCTGCTGTTGTTTGTTTTTCGTCGTCATCCTTGACCCTCGAGCATAGTGAAGGGGAAGGATCCCTGTATTTCGTCGTTGCTCTTGCTTTTGCCTGTTCTTAAATCCGGCTCATCCGTGCATATCCGTGGTCCAGCCTTCTAGTTTCTGGACAGGTTCTAAGAAGGACGAGGAACATCCGCCAACCGGTTCGCACTCTGGAACGGAACCATCCATCCCGGATACTCCTTCGGCAGGTCACTCACCTCATCCAGCTTCTTCTTCTCCTCTTCGCTCAAAACCAGCTCCGCCGCGGCCAGATTCTCCTTCAACTGGTCCATCCGCTTTGCCCCAATGATCACCGAAGTCACAAACGGCTTCGCCAACACATACGCCAGCGCTACTGTAGCCACCGACGCTCCATGAGCCTCCCCAATCGGCCGCAGCACATCCAGCACATTCCACGACCGCTCTTTATCCACCAGCGGAAAGTCAAAGCTCGAACGTCGCGAATTCTCCGGCTTCTGGTTCTCCCGGCTGAACTTGCCTGACAACAATCCCCCGGCAAGCGGACTCCACACCAGCAGCCCCATCTTTTGATCCTCCAGCAGCGGCACAATCTCGCGCTCCAGATCCCGCCCCGCAATCGAGTAATACGCCTGCAGCGTGTCGAACTTCACCAGGTTCTTCAGCTCAGAAATCCCCAGCGCCTTCATAATTCGCCATGCATGCCAGTTCGACACCCCGATATACCGCACCTTGCCCTGCTGCACCAGCGTATCCAGCGCACGAAGCGTCTCCTCGATCGGCGTCACCAGGTCGGTCGCGTGGATCTGGTACAGGTCGATGTAGTCCGTCTGCAGTCGCTTCAAACTCGCTTCCACGGCATCCATAATGTGGCCCCGCGAAGCCCCCACATCGTTCCGCCCCTTGCCTGTGCGCCCATAGGCCTTGGTCGCGATCACCAAATCCTTCCGCACAATCCCAAGATTCTTCAGCGACTGCCCCAGTGTAATCTCCGACTTCCCCTCCGAATACACATCGGCGGTATCGACAAAGTTCACGCCCGCCTCAATCGAGGCCTTCATCAGCGCATCCGCGTCCGCCTGACTCACGCCCGCAATCGCCTTCCACATCCCCTCGCTGCCCGCAAACGTCATCGTCCCCAGACAAATGTGCGAGACCAGCAAACCCGTATTCCCCAAAGTCTTGTATTGCATAAAAAACACCTCAGCTAAATTTGACGTTCACGCCATTGGATGCCGCACCCCACAAAAGATTCACCCCCTATGCCCCATGAGCAAAGAAATCATCCGCACTTAATCCGCGTCTCTCCGCGCCAGTCCGCGGTCGACGCCTTCACCCCATCGCTCACTGGTAAAATCAAGTCAGTCATGTTTGAAAACCTAAGCGACAAGCTCCAGCGCTCCTTCAAGAACCTCCGCGGCCAGGGCACCATCTCCGAAGAAAACATCTCGGAAGCCCTCCGCGAGATCCGCCTCGCCCTCCTCGAATCCGACGTCAACCTCAACGTCGTCACCGAGCTCATCGACCACATCCGCACCCGCGCCCTGGGCGAGCAGGTCGCCACCGCCCTCAGCCCCTCCGAGCAGATCGTCAAGATCGTCCACGACCAGCTCGTCACCCTCCTCGGCCGCGACACCGCCCGCTTCCAGAAGTCCTCCCAGCCGCCATCGGTCATCCTGATGGCGGGCCTACAAGGCTCAGGCAAAACGACTACCAGCGGAAAGCTCGCGCAATGGTTGAAGAAAGCCGGCCACCGCCCCATGCTCGTCTCGGTCGACGTCTACCGTCCCGCCGCCCGCGAGCAGCTTGCCATCGTCGCCCGCTCCACCTCCGCCCAGATCTACGAAGGCACGATCACCGAATCCCACCCGAACACCGAAACCGTCCTCCGTCTCGCCAAGGAAGCCAAGCGCGAGGCCGCCAACTTCGGCTGCGACATGCTCATCGTCGACACCGCCGGCCGCAACCAGATCGACGCCGCGCTGATGGACGAGATGGCCCAGCTCAAAAAACTCCTCAACCCCAGCGAGATCCTCTTCGTCGCCGACGCCATGACCGGCCAGGACGCCGTCAACTCCGCCAAGGCCTTCAACGATCTCCTCACCATCACCGGCGCCATCCTCACCAAGATGGACGGAGACGCCCGCGGTGGCGCTGCCCTCTCCATCCGCCACGTCACCGGCGCGCCCATCAAATTTCTAGGAACGGGCGAAAAACCCGACGCCTTCGAGCCCTTCCACCCCGACCGCATCGTCTCCCGCATCATGGGCCACGGCGACATCGCCACCCTGCTCGAACGCGCCGAAGCCACCCTCGACAAGGGCAAAGCCGAGCAGTTCGCCAAGAAAGCTCTCTCCGGCGACGGCTTCACCTTGGAGGACTTCCGCGACCAGCTCCGTCAGATCAAGAAGATGGGCTCCATGAAGTCCATCCTCAAGATGCTCCCCTCCGTCGGCCCCTTCGCCGGAATGCAGCAGGCCGTCGAAAACGTGGACGAAACTCAATTCACCCGCGTCGAATCCATCATCAACTCAATGACCCAGAAAGAGCGCCACGACCACGAGATCATCAACGGCAACCGCCGCAAACGCATCGCCAAGGGCAGCGGCACCACGGTCCAGGACGTCAACAACCTCCTCCGCCAATACGCCCAGATGCGCAAGATGTTCAAGTCCATGGGCGGAGGCGGCGGCATCAAAGCCCAGCAACGCATGATGAGCCAAATGCAAGGCAAACAAAAATTCGGACGATAAAAGCAGCATTACGTTGATTTATCGGTTCCTTGGGCGGGTGGCCCACATCTAAATATAAGCAACAGAACCTGGGTGCCCCATATCTCGATTTTGAGATGTGGGCATTCGGCGGGTGGCCCACATCTAAACATAAGCCGCAGAACCTGGGTGCCCCATATCTCGATTCTGAGATGTGGGCATTCGCGCGTAGCGCGAACCCAATACCCTAAAATCAACCCATGCCCCTCGGCCTCAATCGATACCAACAGGAGGGCGATGACCACTTCATCACCTTCAGTTGTTTCCAACGCAGACCGTACCTCCACACGCAAGCCTCAAAAGAAATCTTTCGCGACTCCCTCGAACGAACCCGCAAGCAGTATCGGTTCGAACTCCTCGGCTACGTCGTCATGCCGGAACACGTCCATCTCCTCATGAGCGAGCCTCCGGAAGATCCTCTCTCCAAGGCCCTTCAAGCCCTGAAGATCTCGGTCTCCCGGCGACTCACCGAACGCCCCTTCTGGCAGACCCGTTATTACGACTTCAACGTCTTCACCCATAACAAGCGCGTCGAAAAGCTGAAGTACATGCACCGCAATCCAGTCACACGCGGCCTCGTCGACAAACCGGAAGACTGGCCCTGGTCCACCTACCGCCAATATCTCCTAAACGAACCCACCGCAGTCTCGATCACCAAACCAGGCTGAGCCACTCTATGACGGGTGAAAGACGGTTCGCGCGTTGCGCGAAGGCCCACATCTCAAAATCGAGATATGGGGCACCCGCTTTCTGATGGAGTTAGGATCTTTCCCGCACAGTTGCAGGCCTCGTCCGGCGACGGCCCCCCTTGCGATGAGCGGACCACTTGACATGACACACCTCCACCGAGAAGCGCGCACCCTCGAAGCCACCTTAACTCCCGTACCAGCAAGCCAACGAAAAGTAACCGAAGTCCAAAGCTAAAGTCTCTGATTCGACGACTTTGCGCACTTTCAGGGGGAGGGGTACCCACCTGTATCGCTGCCCTCTCCAGGGTCTAAACTAGCTGCGAAAGATTATGCACACCAATCAGACCATCACCGGAAAGAGATCAGCACCCTCGTAGATCGCTTCTATGCCAAAACATCTCCCTGCAATCCAAATGCCACCCCCGAGCGTACCTCAATCCCAGGTCTCTTTCGTTGAAGGAGGCACATCATGTCGATCTCCCCCTGCCCGGAGGGTATGCTTCTCATCGACAACGTATCCGAAGCGCTCCGCCGCCAGTGCGAACTTCCAGCCCTGCCCGCTTCACCGGACGAAATCGCACTCGAGATCGACGCAGCCGAGGCGGTGAAAGCCGCAAACCGCCACGCCACCGACCATCTCGCGCAATGTCCCGTCTGCCGTGCAGGTTAAGAACAAGGAGCTGAAAGAAATTGCCAAACATTTTGCCGAAGCGCACAAATTCTGCATCAGACGGTCGTAGGGCGAAACTTCGCCGAACGGAGAAATAAGAAAAATGCTCATCCTTCTGATCGTTTTGATCCTGGTGTTCGGCTTTGGCGGCTATCGCATGGGTCCTGGAATGGGCTACTACGGCGGCGGCGGCATCAGCCTCATTCTGCTCATCGTTCTCATCCTTTTGCTGCTGAAGGTCATTTAGCTGGAGAAGGCCCATCCTTCCGTCCGAAGAGTGGGCTCACTCAGCCGTCCGCATTCATCCGTCGGCCCTACCGCTTCGATCCCCCCAGCAGCGAACCCAGCACTCCACGAATCAACTGCCGACCCACCGTGCTCCCCATCGTGCGCGCCGCGCTCTTCACCATCGCCTGCACCGCTGTCTCCCCGCGCCTCCCGCTGCCACCCCCGAGCACCCCACCCAGCGCCGTCCCCGCAGACTCCATCCAGCCCGAGCCGACCGGCGAACTCGCACCACCCGTTGCGGGAGCGGAAGCCGCAACCTTCCCCTTCAACTTCTCGTAAGCCGACTCGCGGTCCACCGCCGTCTCATACACTCCGGCCAACACCGACTGCCTGATGATCTCCGCCCTCTGCTCCGGCGTAATCGGCCCAATCTGGCTGTGCGGCGGACACACCATCGCCCGCTCCACCATCCCCGGCACCCCCTTCTCATCCAGAAACGAGACCAGCGCCTCCCCCACGCCCATCTCGGTAATCACCGTCTCCACATTCAGCTTAGGGTTCGCCCGAAACGTCTGCGCCGCCGCCTTCACCGCCTTCTGGTCCCGCGGCGAAAACGCCCGCAGCGCGTGTTGTACTCGATTCCCCAACTGGCTCAACACCGTGTCCGGCACGTCGATCGGGTTCTGCGTCACAAAGAAAATGCCCACCCCCTTTGACCGGATCAGCCGCACCACCTGCTCGATCCTGTTCTGCAACACCGAAGGCAGATCCTTGAATAGCAGATGCGCCTCATCGAAGAAGAACACCATCTTCGGCTTCCCAGGGTCGCCCACCTCCGGCAGCTTTTCAAACAACTCGCTCATCAGCCAAAGCAGAAAGGTGGCATACAACTGCGGCGATTGCAGCAACTGATCGGCCGCAAGAATATTCACGACGCCTTTGCCGTTCGCATCCACCTGCAAGAGATCCTCGATATTCAGCGCCGGCTCGCCAAAGAACAGATCCCCACCCTGCTGTCCCAGCGCCACCAAACCACGCTGAATCGCGCCAATACTCGCCGCCGAAATATTTCCATACTGCGTCTGATAGTCCTTCGCGTTCTGCCCCACATGCTGCAGCATCGCCTGCAGGTCCTTCATATCCAGCAACAGCAACCCGCCGTCATCGGCGATCTTGAACACCAGCGTCAGCACGCCCGTCTGCGTATCGTTCAAATTCAGAATCCTGCTCAGCAGCAGCGGACCCATCTCGCTCACCGTAGCCCGCACCGGATGCCCCTGCTTGCCGAACACATCCCAGAAGACCACCGGGCATCCGGCAAAGGTCCACTCCACTAACTGCATCGCCTGCACCCGAGCATCGAACTTCGGCGAGCTCTTCCCCGCCTGCGAGATGCCGGACAGGTCGCCCTTCACATCCGCGGCAAACACTGGTACCCCAATCGCGCTTAGCGCCTCCGCCATCACCTGCAGCGTCACCGTCTTACCCGTGCCCGTTGCCCCCGCTACAAGCCCATGGCGATTCGTCATCCCCGGCAGCAAATAGAGCTCATCCGCACCCTTTGCGATCATCGGCATCTCGATCATGGCACTCTCCTCCATCAGCCTGAAGACTACACGCCTGCCTTAGAAGGTCAAGACCCTCAGCCTTCCAATTTGCATCTCGCCTGCTCAATCACTACATTGGCTGGGTCTACAATTTCTCGATCGTACGGAGAGCTTTATTTCGCCAATGAAACTTAACCGCCGCCAGGCCCTCGCCCTCCTCGCCACCGCAGCCCCCGCGCTCCGATCCGCCTATGCCCAGCAGGGACAGATCCCAAACGAGGTCAAGATCGCACCTGGCCCCTTCACCGGAACCGCTGCCTCACTCCAGTCCTATCGCTTCCCCGCCTGGTTCAACGACGCCAAGTTCGGCATCTGGGCCCATTGGGGACCGCAGTCTGCCGTCGAATACGGCGACTGGTACGCCCGCACCATGTATATCCAAAGCTCCCCTCAGTACAACTACCACGTCGAAACCTACGGGCACCCCTCCAGAGTCGGCTACAAGAACCTCATCCCCAACTTCAAAGCCGCCGCATGGGACCCCGACCACCTCATGGACCTCTACGTCAAAGCCGGCGCCAAATACTTCTTCTCGATGGGCGTCCACCACGACAACTTCGATATGTGGAACTCCAAATATCAACCCCGCTGGAACGCCGTCGCCACCGGCCCCAATCGCGACATCGTCGGCATGTGGGCCGCCGCCGCGCGCAAACGCGGTCTTCGCTTCGGCGTCAGCGAGCATCTCTCCAACTCCTACGACTGGCTCGCCCCCGCGCACACCAGCGACAAGACCGGCCCGCTCGCTGGCGTCCCCTACGATGGCTCCGACCCCGCCTTCGCCGACCTCTACCACGACTACTCCGGCCAACCAGCCAACTTCGCCGCCACCGCCCAGGCCATGGGCCGCGTCGCGCCCGACTGGTGGAAGCTCCAGTACTTCCGCCGCATCAAGGACCTCATCGACAGCTACCAGCCTGATCTGCTCTACACCGACGGCGGCATTCCCTTCGACGAATACGGCTACTCCACCGTCGCCGAGGTCTACAACGTCAGCGCCGCCAAACACAACGGCAAGGTCGAGGCGGTCTACTTCAGCAAGCAGGCCGATCAATGCACCATGGGAACCTGCGCCCTCGACCGCGAACGCGGCGTCCTCGACGGCATCTCCCCCACCCCTTGGCAGACCGACACCTGCATCGGCGACTGGCATTACAAGCGCGGCGTGGCCTACAAAACTCCTAAGAAGGTCATCGACCTCCTCGTCGACATCGTCAGCAAGAACGGCAACCTGCTGCTCAACTTTCCCCTGCCCAACAGCGGAGAACTCGACTTCGCCGAACGCGAGGTCCTCGCCGGCATCACCGCCTGGATGCAGGTCAACAGCGAAGGCCTCTACGCCACCCGCCCCTGGAAGATCTACGGTGAAGGTCCCTCAACCAAGGCAGTCATCGCTTCGAACGGCAAGGAGTTCGACCCCAACGAGGGCAAGAAGCCCGACCTCACCCCCCAAGACATCCGCTTCACCACCAAAGGCTCCGCCATCTATGCCTTCATCCAGGGATGGCCCGACGGCCCCGCCATCCTCCCATCCCTCGCCACCAACAGCCCGCAGAATCCCGCAAAGATCACCGGCGTCACCATGCTGGGATACAGTCAATCCCTCAAATTCACCCAAAACGCCTCCGGCCTCAACGTCACCCTACCCTCAAACCGACCGCCTACCGCCGATATCGGCATCACCCTCAAACTTATGACAGCGTAGCAACCGTTCTCATTGAGGATGGTGCTGCGACTTTTTGACCATTCTCACCACCACAATCGTCTCGCCGCACTTTGCAGCAAAACGGGAACTCTCTTGAGCTTCATCAAACTTAGGGCAACCCATTCGACGCAGCTCGCCAAATTCATTCTTGAGTAACCTGATGGCGCTCCCGCACTGCTATTAAGCATGTAGGAGGCACCTCCTCATGAAATCTTCTCTACTCGTCCTGACTGCCGCGGCATGCTCTATGTCCGCATCGGCCTACGTGATGGCGCAAAACCAGGCCATCGGAACCGATCATGTTAAACATGTCCTGCTCTTGAGCGTCGACGGCATGCACGCGGTCGATCTTCTCAACTGCTCCACCGGCATTAATGGAATCAACGGCGGCCAGCCCTATTGTCCCAACCTCGCCGCGCTCAGCCAGACCGCCCTCACCTATACCGCCGCCACTACCTCCAAGCCCTCCGACTCCTTCCCCGGCCTCATGACCATCGTCACCGGCGCCACGCCCAGAACCATGGGCATCTACTACGACGTCTCCTACGATCGCTCGCTCGACCCTCCCGCCAAAACTACAGGAAACGGTGTTGCCGCCGGCCCATGCAACGCATATGGCGTGCCGGCTGGCGATAGAACCGAGTATGAAGAAGGCATCGATCTCGATCAGACCAAACTGAACGGCGGCGCGCCTGGCGCTGGGCTAACCGACGGCGGCCTCGCCTCCATTGACCCTGCGCGTCTGCCCCGCGATCCAGCATCCGGCTGCGCGCCCGTCTATCCTTGGAACTTCGTGCGCACCAACACCATCTTCGGAGTCATTCACAGTGCTGGAGGATATACCGCATGGTCGGATAAGCACCCAGCCTACTCGGCAGTCGCAGGACCTGGCGGCGGAACGCTCGACGACTTCTACGCCCCGGAGATCAACTCCAACGTCATTCCTCTTCCTGGCGTAAGCACCCCGGACGGGGCGTCCTGCGCATCGGTCCGCGATACCGGCGCCGACCTTACAGCCTGGACGAACAGCTTCGAAAATATCCAGTGCTATGACACGCTGAAGGTCAATGCTATCCTCAACGAAATTCAAGGCAAGAGCCACAACGGCGGCTCAGGTAAATTTCCCAACATCTTCGGCATGAACTTCCAGGCCGTCAGCGTAGGCCAGAAGCTCATCGAACCCAGTGCAGGAACCGGCGGCTATAAAAATGCCGAAGGCGTTCCGACTCCCGAATTGCTCAAAGAAATCGAATACGTCGACGCATCCATCGGCCAGATGGTCGAAACTCTGAAGGACACGGGACACTTTGAAGACACTCTGATCATTGTCACGGCAAAACACGGCCAGTCCCCCATCGATCCGAAGCTCTACAAAGCAGTTCCGGGCAAGAACAATAGCGGCACCACGCCCGCAACTCTGCTCGCCTCCATGCTTCCGATCTCGGAGTCGCCAACCAACCCCACCGGCATCGGAGCCACCGAAGATGACATCTCGCTGCTCTGGCTCAAAAAAGGTGCGAGCGTCACCTCCGCCGTCGATACCCTCGAGCAAAACGCAACCGCCATCGGACTCGGGCAGATCTTCTACGGCCCTTCCGTCGCTCTCAACTATAACGTCCCAGGAACCGGCCCCGGCGAAGATCCCCGGACCCCGGACATCATCGTCACTCCGAACGTCGGCGTGACCTACACCGGCAGCGCAGCGAAGCTCTCTGAGCATGGCGGCTTCGCGCACGACGACACCAACGTCCTGTTGCTGCTGTCCAATCCCAGCTTCACCCCGAAGTCGATCTCAACTCCCACCGCTACCGCTCAGGTGGCGCCGACCATTCTCAAGTCCCTGGGTCTCGATCCAAAGTCGCTTGAGGCAGTCAAACTGGAAGGCACGACGGTTCTTCCAGGCCTTGAAGCAGAAGTGAAATAACAACCGATTCAACAAATCAAAAGGCAGAGAGCAACCACTCTCTGCCTCTTTTTCTATGCGGAGTAGGGAATAGGAAATAGGGAGTACAAAACTCCACACTGCAATCCCGGTGCAACGATCATGAAACCATCGTGCATCCATGCCCAACGAAGCGAGACCAGCAGCGAACATCGCCAATGAGAAGGGGCTTTCTACTCCTTAATCCCTATTCCCTACTCCTGCCTTCCAGAATCTTCACCTTGTCGCACAAATCCTCCCGAGACTACACTCCTCCCATGCGCCGAACAGCCTTGACCCTTCTCGCAATTTCTCTACTTCTTCCCCTCACCTCCGCCGCACACGCGCAAGCCTGGGCCAAAGCTCGCCTCGATGCCTCGCCCCGCCATCACGAATACGTCTCCCTCAAGCATGGCGACCGCACCGTCCAGGCATTCGTCGTCTATCCCGAGGTCAAAATCAAAGCGCCCGTCGTCATCCTCATCCACGAGATCTTCGGCCTCAGCGACTGGGCCAAGGAGATGGCCGACGAACTCGCCGCGCAGGGCTTCATCGTCGTCGCGCCCGACCTCCTCAGCGGCTTCGGCCCCAACGGCGGCGGATCCGATGCCTTCCCCAGCCAGGACGCCACCATCAAAGCCGTCTCCGCCCTCGACCCCGCCGTCGTCAACGAAGACCTCGAAGCCGCAGCCGACTACGGCAAACATCTTCCCGCATCGAACGGCAAGCTCGCGGTCGTCGGCTTTTGCTGGGGAGGAGGAAAGTCTTTCGCCTTCGCCACTCATCGCCACGACCTCTCCGCCGCCTTCGTCTTCTATGGTCCCGGCCCGTCCGACGTGACCTCCATCACCGCGCCGGTCTACGGCTTCTACGCCGGCAACGACGCCCGCATCGGTGCCACCGTCCCCGCCACCACCGCTGCGATGAAAGCCGCTGGCAAAAAGTATGAGCCCGTCACCTACGACGGCGCGGGACACGGCTTCATGCGCGCCGGCGAAGACCCCGCCAACACCGTGCCCGGCAACAAGACCGCCCGCGAACAAGGCTTCACCCGCCTCGTCACCCGACTCGATGAGATGAAAGGGAAATAAAGAGCGCGCCTAGGCGACAAACGCAAACCACTGGAAATCATACCCAGACAACCGGCGCCAGCGACGGCAAACAGATGGCTGCAATAATGTAGCTGTGCCGTCCTCTCTACAAGACCAGCTCGACCGCATCACCCAGAACACCCGCGCTCTGGTGCAGCCCGAACGCCTCGCCGTCTCAGAGAGAGCGGCCGAGGACCTCTTCAACACCGGCATCGAAGACCTAATCCTGCAGGTCGGCACACCGGCCCCGGCCTTCACCCTCGAAGACGCCGTCACCAGAAAGCCTGTCCGCTCCGCCGACCTGATCGCCATCGGTCCGCTCGTCATCAACTTCTTCCGCGGACGCTGGGACCCCTACTGCGTCACCGAACTCGAAGCCTGGCGCGACCTGCACCCGCAACTCCGGGAGCGCGGGGCACTGCTGGTCGCCATCTCGCCCCAGACCACCCGCCAGAACGGCTTCACCCTCCAGCAGCACGGCACGCGCTTCCCGCTGCTCTCTGATCCCGGCGCAGCCGTCGCCGATCAATTCGGTATTGCCTACAGCATCCCGCCAGACCACCGCCGCTACTTCCAATCGATTCTCGTCAACATACCGTTCAACAACGCCGGCCTCAGCTACCACAACGCCACCGAAGCAAGCTGGCGCCTCCCGCTCCCCGCCGTGTTCGTCATCGACCAGAGCAACACCATCCGCTTCGCCGAAGGCCACGCCGACTTCCGCGTCCGCCCCGAACCCGCCGACATCCTCGACGCACTCGATACTCTCCACAGCAAGTAGTTCCCGCCCATCACCACCCTCACCTCATCGCACCCCTCTAGGCGCCCTGCATAGGGAGGCGCGCATTTGCGTGGCATCAAACCCTCCTTGCGAATGCATTGCGAGAATCATGGTGTGCGTTTATCGTTATAAGAGGCCGTCTATCGCACAAGCATTTGGCGAAACGGCCGGAAAAGGGACCCGCATGAGCCTCACTCCCCGCCCGCCTCTTCCGCCAACTGTCTCGTCGTCCCCCGCCCCATCCTCCCCAGCCCTACCCCCAGCCTCAGTTCCCAAACCCACTCCCTCTGCCGCCCTCGACGTCTACACCGGCGATCCGAACTTCATGACCTCCCTCGCACGAGGCCTCATCGTCATCCAGGCCTTCACCCAGCAATCGCCTCAGATGACCATCTCGCAGCTCAGTGTCAAAACCGGCCTCTCCCGCGCCGCCGTCCGCCGCTGCCTCTACACCCTCACTAAACTTGGCTTCGCCGGCGCGGAAGACGGCTCCCGCTACTCCCTTCGCCCTCGAATGCTCACCCTGTCCCACACCTACACCGCGTCGAACACTCTCTCCAGCGCCGCCCAACCCATCCTCGAACGCATGTCCGCCGCGCTCCGCGAGTCCTTTTCCGTCGCCACTCTGGACGGCGACGATATCGTCTACATCGCCCGCACCCAGGTCAACCGCATCATGGCCGTCGACCTCCACATCGGCAGCCGCCTGCCCGCCTACTGCACCAGCATGGGCCGCGTCCTGCTCGCCTATCTCCCCACCGAGCAGCTCGAACAGTACTTCGCCCGCGCCGTGCTCACGCCCCACACCACCCGCACCATCACCACAGTCGAAAAACTCCACCTCGCCCTGCGCAATGTCCGCCGCAACGGCTACGCCCTGGTCGATCAGGAGTACGAGGTCGGCCTCCGTTCCCTTGCCGTCCCCGTCTACTCAGCCGCCGGCCGCGTCGTCGCCACGGTCAACCTCAGCGGCAACGCCCCGCGCCTCTCCGTCATCGAGATGCAGAGCCGCTACCTCACCCATCTCCGCAACGCCGCCAACGAGCTAAGCGTCTTCCTCAATTAGCACTCTCCACCGTCATCGCAGCCAGCTTCAAGACCGTCCGCCAGTTTCTCATCGTGCTCAGTGCCTTCAGCTTCGCATCGAAATAAGCATTCGTCAGCTTCGTCCGGGCCACCCCATTAGGAAGCTGCATATAAATCTCCCGTCCCACGACTGCAAACTCATCGGGTGTCGACCGCCCCACATCAAGAGCAGCGACCATCTCTCCGCTGGGCAGATGGGCGAGGAAACAGACATGCTGCATCTCCATATCCGCTCCCTCCTTCAAAAACGGGTTGCCCTCTATCACTGTTTGCAACTCCGCCGCCGACCGCACGACCACCGGCACCTGCAGCCCAAACTGCGCCTCCATCTGTCTTGTGATCACCGCACCTAATCCTGCAATGGTGTTCGCATCAGCGCCAAACACAACATTCCCGCTCTGGATATACGTCGAAACCTCCCAACAACCTGCCTCGACGAACATCCCGGCAAGCGCCTTCATCGGCAGCATGTTCTTGCCACCAACGTTGATCCCACGCAGCAACGCCACGTATCGAGAGATCGCCTCGGCTTGCGGCTGTCCCATCACAAAGCTGCACTCGCCTCAACCGGAGCCGCACATCGCACAAACGACAACCCTGTCCCGCTCACGGTAATCGGACCGCTTCCCACCGGAACCACGACAGCCTGGGCCGACTTCAGATCCAATTCCTCTTCCCCGCACCGCACCACGCCGCTGCCGGCCAGCCCCACCAGGCAACCGGCGCCATCCAGCGTCAGCGTCGCCTCGCCTGTCCCAATATCGAACCGGTCCACCACAAAATACTGCCGCTCGATCAGCCGCGTAAATCCATCCATCGCCTTCGGAGCTATCTTCCCTGCCGCGGTCTTCGACCTTATCACCTGCAGCCCTTTCTCCAGATGCAGTTCCCGCAGTCTCCCGTAATCATACAGCCGATAAGTCACATCGCTGGTCTGCTGCGTCTCCAGCAGCACCACGCCGGGCCCGATCGCATGCACCGTGCCCGCATCCACAAACAACATGTCGCCCACCGACACCGGCACATGCTGCAGCAGCGACTCTACAAGTCCATCAGCCCCATCTTTCACCGACGCCGCGAGTTCTTTCGGCCCCACGCCATCCTTCAGCCCCAGTGCAACTGTCGCGCCCGGCTCAGCCTCCAGCACATACCAGCATTCTGTCTTCCCGCGCGTCTCCCCCATGGCCTTCGCCTGCGCGTCGTCGGGATGCACCTGCACCGACAGCTTCTCCTCGGGAAACAAAATCTTCACCAGCAGCGGAAATTCCCCGCCCAGTTCTTCGCCAACCTCCGCCAGCGTATCGCCTTCAAACAGCCCCGTCTCGACAACACACTGCGGCCCTGTCAGCCATGCCTCGCCGACCCGCTCGCTCGTTCCAGTATCGGTAAACCAGGGCTTCAAATCCTTCTTGCCCCACACGCGCTCACTAAACCATGGCTTCAACCGAAACGGCTCGATCCTCGTCGCATTTGTCATGCTTCTAGCCTATCAACTCCCTATCTACTCCCACCTTCGGGGCACGTTACAAAACTCTTACACCACTTTCGGGGTGCATTACAAAAGTCTTACACCGAACATACATCAGCCCTGTTAGCGTCGTAAACAGCAGTACAAGGACAGCGAAAACCATGAGCCCGAGCACGATCGAAGTAACCCAGAAAACCGCACCCAAGCTGGCCACGGTCGTCCCGATCGTCGCCGAAGTTACCCATAAGATCAAGCAGGACCTCCGCATGGGCCGCGAGCACCAGCAGGGACGCATCAACTGGATCACCACCATCGCCATGGGCGCCTTCCACGTCGGAGCCATCGCCGCGCTCTTCTTCTTCTCCTGGAAGAATCTCGCCGCCTTCGTCATCATGTACTTCTTCGCGATTAACGTCGGCATCGGCATGGCCTATCACCGCCTGCTCACCCACCGCGGCTATCGCACGCCCAAGTGGGTCGAATACTTCGTCACCATGTGCGGTTGCCTCGCGCTCGAGGGTGGTCCCATCTTCTGGGTAGCCACTCACCGCGTCCACCATCAGAACTCCGACCACGAAGGCGACCCGCATACTCCACATGACGGTACCTGGTGGGCCCACGCCGGCTGGATTCTCTCCGGCCGCGCCCTGCACTCCGAGACCGCGCTCCTCGGCCGATACGCCCCCGACCTCACCAAGGACCCCGTCCACGTCTGGCTCAGCAAGTATCACTATGTCCCTCTGGTCGCCACCGGCGTCCTGCAACTGATCATCGGCGCAGCGCTCGCACCCGCCGGCCACCACATCCTCGGCGCGATCAGCATGATGCTCTGGGGAACCTTCCTCCGCGTCACCGTCGGCCTCCACGCCACCTGGCTGGTCAACTCCGCCACCCACCTCTGGGGCAAGCGCCGCTTCGAGACCAAGGACGACTCCCGCAACAACTGGTGGGTCGCCCTGCTCACCGGCGGCGAAGGCTGGCACAACAACCATCACGCTCACCCCGTCAGCGCTCGCCACGGCCTCGCGTGGTACGAGTTCGATATCAACTATTACGGTATCTGGCTGCTCAGCAAGATCGGCCTCGCGGAAAAGGTCCAGATCGCCAAGTTCGATCCCAAGAACCCCAAACCCGCAGGCGTCTAACCCCGCTCTCATCCCAAAACAAGATGGCCGTTACCCGCGAAGGTGGCGGCCATCCTGCTTTAAGAACAGGCGCAAGACCTCTTCGCTCACGCTCACGAAAAACGCCGTTTCGACCGGAGCCCCACAGCCTCCTCGCATGGCGCAGCGGAGAAACCCGGGCGGGTGCCCCATATCTCGATTTTGAGATGTGGGTCGTTCGTGCAAAGCACGAACCGCTCTCCTTCACACCGTTCAAATCTTCATCCCTCTTTTGTGAAGACAGCTTCTAATCCCCCTCGACATCCCAACGCCACAGGAATATCCTCGTCTCCGAACCAGCAGCGATCCAAAGGGATCGAAATTTTCATCTCGAAAGAGGCAAGATGACACGCACCATAAAGCTCCTCCTGCTATCAGCCGCGGTCCTCGCCACCGCCCTCGCCCTACCCTCTCCCGCCGCCGCGCAGCCAGGCTACGGTCCCCCTCAACAGCGCGTCACCTGCGCCTCCAACGACGGCCGTAGAAACTGGTGCAACATCGGCGGCAACCGCGACGTTCGCCTCGTCCGTCAGATCAGCGGCTCTGCCTGCGTCCGCGACAGCACCTGGGGCGTCGACCGCCGAGGACTCTGGGTCGACCGCGGCTGCCGCGCCGACTTTGCCGTGGGAGGAGGACGCCCAGGGCCAGGGCCAGGAGCAGGCCGCCTCGTCACCTGCGCCTCCAACGACGGCCGCAGAAACTGGTGCGACGTAGGCCGCAGCCGCGACATTCAGATCGCTCGCCAGATCAGCGGCTCTGCCTGCGTTCGCGACAGCACCTGGGGCGTCGACCGTCGCGGACTCTGGGTCGACCGCGGCTGCCGCGCCGACTTCCGCGTCCGCTGACCCGTCTATAGAATTTTGTCCTGCCGGACGGGCCTCCTGCGCGGAGAGCGGTCACTTCGTCACATGTATACTCCTTCGGCTGGCCCTCCCGTTGGTCGGGATGGATATCCCGAGCAACGCGAGGACGCATGCTGCTCACGCTGCCGAGCCCGGCGCACGCGTCACGAAGTGACCGCCCCACGCGCAGTGGACCCGTCCGGGCAGGACATGGGTTAAACGCCCGCTATACTTCCTCCAAGCCATGAACATCACCCGACGACGCGGAGCCATCGCCACCTTCACTACCCTCGGCGCACTCCTCGTCGGCGGGCTCGTCACCCTCAACATCGGTTGGATCATCCGCAACGAACGCACTTTCGCCCTTGCCATCCTCGGCACCATTCTTTTCTCGCTGCTCATCGCAGGCGTCGTCCTTAACACCGTCTTCCTGATCCGCGAAATCCGCCGCAACGAGCGTCAGGACTCCTTCCTCAACGCCGTCACCCACGAGCTCAAAACTCCTATCGCCAGCATCCGCCTCTATCTCGAAACCCTCCAGCGCCGTCCCGTAGAAGAGGCTCAACGCCAGGAGTTCTACAAGATCATGCTCTCGGACTCCGACCGCCTCCTCGCCACTGTCGAGCAGGTCCTCAAAGCCGGCCAGCTCGGCCAACGCCACCGCCAGTTGAGCCGCACTCTCATCAACCTCGAATCGCTCCTCGCCGACTGCATCGCCATCACGCTCCAGCGTCACCACCTTTCCCCCGAAAGCATCGTCCTTGAACCCACTCCGGGAGCCATACGCCTCCACACGCTTGGCATCCAGGAAGACCTCCGCACCGCCGTCATCAACATACTCGACAACGCCGTCAAATACTCTCCGGAGGGTGTCCACATCCGCTGCTCCCTCGAAATTGAGCGCTATACCTGGGCCGCCCTCCAAGTCACCGATACCGGCGTCGGGCTTCCTCCTAACCAGTTCAAACGCATCTTCAACCGCTTCTACCGGGTTCCCGGACGGGCCATGTCCAGGATCAAAGGCACCGGTCTCGGTCTCTTCCTCGTGCGCAACATTGCCCGCCAGCACGGCGGCGACGCCACAGCCTCCAGCCCCGGCCCCGGCCTTGGAACGACCATCACCATCACCCTCCCACTCGCCAATCCCGCCACATCAACCACTCTCACCTAATAAGCCATTGATCTTAAGAAACGACGCGGTCGCAGCATTGCCATCCTTGCCCGTCCATAAGGACCAACTCATGTCTGTGCGAAGCGTAAAGACTAGCTCGAAACAGCAATCCCCTCCAGGCCCAACTCTCCCGCCCGCGCCTGCATCGCCCGCAGACAATTCCCCACGTGCTCTTCGACGCTTAGCCCCAGCAACTCGGCGCCTCCGGTAATATCCTCCCGCAGCACCGCCCGCGCGAACGCCTTGTCCTTCATCTTCTTCTTCACTCCGGCCACTTCCACCTCGTGGATCGACTTGCGCGGCTTCACCATCGCACAAGCCGTTAAGAATCCCGCAAGCTCATCGCAGGCAAACAGCGCTTTATCCAGATGCGACTCCCGCGGCGTGCCCGAGTAATCCGCATGCGCGAGAATCGCATGCAGCACGCTCTCGGGCCACCCCCGCTCCCGCAGATGAGCGACGCCCACAAAGGGATGCTCTTCGACGCTCGGGTGCCGCTCGTAGTCCATGTCATGCAACAGCCCCGCGCTTGCATACTGCTCCACAAACACCGCAGCCTCCGCTCCGCTCAGTCCCAGCCGCGCGGCCTCCAGCACGCCATACGCCTCGGTGCATGCTGAAACCGCCATCGCATGCTTGCGCAGGCTCTCTCCTTTGGTCCAATCGTGCAGCAGCTCCACTGCCTGCTCCCGCCCAAACCCATCCCTCATCAAATGCACCTCCGTCTTCTACTCCCTACACCCTATTCCCTGTCCTTAGCCATTACCAACTAGGTTCCTTTTAGGTTTTTTCTGGTCTTTCGCCGACTATTAGCGGCTTTCCCCTTGACTCGAAACTACACCAGTGTCAATCTAGGCACATCACCTGTTCCGTTATCGGACATGTGACGGGTCCTTGCTCTGGGTCCCTTCGCAACACGACAACTTATGGCAACCATGATGGCACCCGTCGAACAACGTGAGGTACTACGTTGCGACCACTGCAATTTGGTGCAGTTCCGCACAGCCAACGCACTATGCCGCCGCTGCCACCAATGCCTCGAGGTCGAAGAGCCGGAACCGGCTCCGGCACCCTTGGCTCTCGTACCCCACGCCGCACTCCAGGAAGGCGGTCTTCAAGTCTCTACCGCCGTTCGCGATCTGCGCCACGTTCGCAATCTCTCGCAGCGTCAGCTCGCGGCCCGCATGGGCGTTCCCCGCACCTACATCTCGAAGATCGAGAACGGCAAGGCCATGCCGACGCTCTCGTCTCTCGACCGCCTCGCCCGCGCCCTGCAGGTCGACATCTCAACCTTGCTGCGCGACTCCAACACCCGCCATCGCGACGAGACCGCAGTCCTGATGACCGACCCTTTCCTCGCTGAGATCGCGCACTATACCTCGCAGCTTGACGCCCTGCAGCGTTCCATCTTCCTCAACCACGTCCGCGAGCTCGCCGCAGGAAGACGCCGCACGGCCTAAACCGCCTCCCTGCAACATCCGATCCTCCTTCCACGGAGAGCGCCGGCAGCCACACAGGCGCTCTCCTCGCCGTCCCATACGATCTCCGCGCTCCCTGCTCCTTGGGGAAGAAAGGCGTTCATTGCACACGCACCATCGGTGTGCTAGCGTCAATATCTGCGAGGTTGCTTTGCGCGCATCAACTCCTCAATCGAACCCCAGCCCCATTCCCAACCGGGTACATGAACTCTCCCCCGAGGAGCAGAGCGTCTACCGCCAGTTGGATCCAGACAGAATCCCCCAGCACGTCGCCATCATCATGGACGGCAATGGCCGCTGGGCCGGCAAACGCTCCCTCAAGCGTTTCCTTGGACACCAGAAGGGCGCAGAGAGCGTCCAGTTCGTCGTCGAGACCGCATCCCGTATCAATCTTCCCTGGCTCACCCTCTACGCCTTCTCGCTCGAAAACAACCTGCGCCGCCCCAAGTCCGAGGTCAGCTTCCTGATGAAGCTCCTCAAGAATTACCTCGTCGGCAACGTCAAGCGCATGAACGACAACAACGTCCGGATGGCCTACATCGGCCGCACCTACGATCTCCCGCAGGAGGTGCAGGACACCATGCAGTGGGCCAGCGAGGCGACCGCGAAGAACACCGGCACTACCCTCACCCTCGCCCTCAACTACGGCGCCCGGTCCGAGATCGTCGATGCTGTCCGCTCCATCCTCACCGACCTCACCACCGAGGCCCACACCCGCGGCTGCTCGGTCGACGACCTCCTCGGCGCCGGCGCCCTCGAGTCCCTCGATGAGTCCAGCATCGCCCGCGCTCTCTACACCGCGCACATGCCCGACCCCGACCTCGTCGTCCGCACCTCCGGCGAGCAGCGCATCTCCAACTTCCTCCTCTGGCAGATCGCCTACTCCGAGATCTTCGTCACCGACCGCCTCTGGCCCGACTTCCACGGCCTTCATCTCCTCGAGTCCATCGCCGCCTACCAGCGCCGCGAACGACGCTTCGGAGGCCTCGGCGAAAGCTTCACCGACGAAGACCTCAACAACCTCGAACCCGCCGAAGACGTAGCCGCCGAAATCAAAGACCACCTGATCCCGCAGCCCGATCCGGAACTCTCCCGCCGTTAGCCAACGCCCAATTTGCCTAGTCCGGCAGCAATACAGCAAGGTGCGTGTCTCGCGCCCGATACGCGCTATGCTGCGTTGCCCCATCGTCAAGGCTTGCACTTCGGCCAATGCAGTTCGCAACTTCCGTCTACGCTGAAGCAATGATGTGCAGGAGTAAATCGGTACTTTGAAAGCCGGCCTACAGGAGCAATCGCGTCCGTTTCGCCCGTGAGCAAGATCGGACTCGGAAACTATCCCAAAAGCATCACGCTTCCTGATGCACCCCGTCGCGGCAATGTATCCTTGCCATTGACCGCATGAAACGCATCCTCACTGCCATCGTCCTCATCCTTGCTGTCTTCGCCCTCATCTTCTTCGGCCAACTCTGGATGATCACTCTCTTTGCCGCCATCGTCGCCGAGCTGGCCGCCTACGAGTACCTCAAGCTGGCCGCTGTCGGCGCGCACGCCCACGGAGCCGAGCTCCGGATTCCACCCTGGTGGATGGCCCTCGGCACTGCTCTCGCCTTCGTCGTCACCTTGCCTAACTTCCCCGTCGAAGCGCAGCTCCCCGTCCTCAGCGCCCTCACCCTCGCCCTCTTTGCCTGGAACGGCTGCCGCGCCCCCCTCATCCAGGTCCTCCCCGACACCGCCCAGGGACTGTTCGGCCTCATCTATATCGCCTATCCGCTCACGTTGGTCCCGCTGCTCTGGAAACAGGAGGACGGCCCGGCCCTCGTCCTCTTCCTCATGGTCTGCGTCTGGACTGGCGACATCGCCGCTCTCTACATCGGCCGCGCATTCGGAAAACACAAGCTCGCTCCCCGCCTCAGCCCCGGCAAAACCTGGGAGGGCGCCATCGCCTCCATCTTCGGCAGCATGCTCGCCGCCGCCCTGGTCGTCTCTATCGCCGATAGCCTCACCGCGCGCGGCAACACCCTTCTCCACATCTCCGAGCCCGTCTGGCAGTCCCTTCTGCTCGCGGCGATCCTCAATCTGGCGGCCCAGATGGGCGACCTCCTCGAATCCGCCATCAAGCGCGGAGCCGGCGTCAAAGACTCCGGAACCATGCTCCCCGGCCACGGCGGCATCCTCGATCGCATCGACGCCCTGCTCCTCGCCGCCCCCGTCCTCTGGTTCATCCTCCTCCTCAAGGACCACTTCAACCTCGGTCGTTTCTAACCCCGGAATGCCGTATGGTGAGATCACCATGAGCGCAACAAAGAACGCCGTCGAGTCCGTTCGAGAGATCGTTCAAGACCTGCTTGTGCCCGAATTAAAAGCGGTAAAGGTTTCGGTAGATTCTCTTCACAACGAAATGAGCTATCTCCGATCCGAGATGAAGCTCCGCGACGAAAGAATGGAACAACTGATCCGGTCTGGCGATGAAAGAAATGAACAGGCGATCCGCAATCTATCGGAACGACTTAATCTCGCCATCGACATTCGCGAACGCCTCGCCTCCCTCGAAGCCCGCCTCCCCCGTTAGTAACCTGACACCTCCCAAGCCTGACACGCAGAGTCGAAGTGATGCGTTCGTCTGCTTTCTGGTTGAAGACGAGGCATTCGACGGGCGAAAGGCTGTCGAAGGTATTCCTAGCCAACTCTCTCTCAGGCGCGGTACCATGCAAGGGAATCCGCACGGACAGTTTCTGTCCCGATTCTTGCGCGGCAGGCGCCAATAGGATCTGGCAGGCGTGATTGGGACCGCTGACGGGCAGTGAGGTTGGATAGTGTTTGCAGCAAGCAACGCGATGAGAACTCGAAAGCATCTTCTGGCACTCGCGTTTACTCTATCGGCAGCCATTGCCGGTTTCATCTTCTTTTCCCCAAAGGCAGTGAAGGCCAGCAGCGAGGCAGACGAAGCTGCCGCCGCGCGCCATGCCTACAACGAGAAGGTCGCCGCAACCTATGACTACCGCTTTGGCAAGACCCTTCCGTTCGTCCCTTCGAATGTGACCACCGCGACCGGGGAGTTCATGGATCCCAAGCTCTTCCTGACAGCGGCCTACTGCGGCCACTGCCATCAGGAGAGCCATCAGCAGTGGCGGGAGTCGGCCCACTCGAATGCGAACCGGGTACCCTATTATCTGAAAAACGTCGCCTTGCTGAACGACTCCAAAGGAGTGGAGTATTCGCGTCACTGCGAAGGCTGCCACGATCCAATCGCGCTGCTGTCGGGAGCGCTGACCGGGGCATCTCCGAAGAGACGGCCCTACGACCAGGACGGCGTCACCTGTATGGTCTGCCATGCCATCCAGAAGATCGACACCCGCGGCACGGGCAGCTACGTGATGGGTACGCCCGCGGTTCTGGTGGATGAAGATGGAAACCCGATCACCCGCAAGGTATCGGACGGCGAGATTCTTGCCCATCTGGATCGCCACAGCAAGGCCGTAATGAAAGATTTCTACCGGAGTTCGGAGTTTTGTTCGACCTGCCACAAAGCGGCGCTTCCGAAGACGCTGAACGACTATAAGTGGCAGCGCGCCATCTCGCTCTATGACGAGTGGCAGAATTCGTCCTTCGCGAAACAGTCGCCCCTTCCCTTCTATGTCAAGGACAAGGTGTCTACCTGCCAGACCTGCCACATGGGGCGGGAGGCGCTGACCACCAGGGATTCAGGAGCGAAGCAGGGCCAGCTCGCCTCGCATCGCTGGCTGGGAGCGAATACGGCGATTCCGAAGATCTATGGCTTCGACGAGCAGGCCGCGAAGATTGTTCAGTTTTTGCAGAACCAGGTCTTCAACGTCGACATCTTCGCCATCGAGCATGGAGAGATGCCCGACGGAGCTACGCCGAAGGCAGTCGCCGCTCCGCTGGGACTGACGAAGTTCACCATCGCTCCAGGCGAGACCATCACCGCCGATGTCGTGATCCAGAACAAGGGCATTGCGCACAGCCATGTGCCCGAGCAGCGCGATATGTACGAGTCGTGGGTGGAGTTCACCGTGAAGGACTCGACAGGCAAAACCCTGCACGATAGCGGCTTCATCAAACCGAACGGCGACCTTGACGAGAACGCGCACAGCTTCACCAACCGGCTGATCAACGTCGACGGCAAACTGAACGACCTGCACCAGGTGTGGACCAACCGCGTCGTCGCCTACAACAACACGATCCAGTCCGGCCGTTCGCAACTGGTGCGCTACACCTTCCAGATGCCCCCCGCGCCAGCGGGTCCTGTGACGATCACGGCCACAGTGAGGTATCGCAGGTTCGACCAGCACTTCATGGACTTCGGGATGGGCAAACACTTCGAGCAGCCGATTGTCGACATGGCGTCGCAGTCGCGCATGCTGCAGACCGGCGACAATAAGCCAGTCACCCCGGGCCCCGAGGAAAACAAGGAATGGATGCGCTGGAACAACTACGGGATCGCGCTGCTCGACGCGCAACAGTACGCCGCGTCGGTGTATGCGTTCGAGCGGGTAGCCAAACTGCGACCGGACTACGCCGACGTGTATACCAATATCGCCATTGTGCAGATTCAATGGCAGAGATACGATGACGCCCGGCCGAATCTGGAGAAGGCTTTGGCGCTCTCCCCGAATAACGCCCGAGCGCTCTACTATCGCGCCCTGGTGGAGCGCAACATGGGAAAAATGGACATGACCCTCGCCGACCTGCAGAAGGTGGTGGCGAGCTTCCCCGAGTCGCGTGATGCGCATCGCGAGCTTGGCTTCACCTACTACCAACTACATCAGTACGAACCGGCGCGCGCCGAATATGAGAAGGTCCAGTCCATCGATCCGGACGACCTTGCTGCGCATTACACCCTGTCGATCCTGTACCGCAGGCTTGGTATGACGGACCGGGCGAGACAGCAGGCGGCGATCTTCACGGACCAGAAGGACGACCCCACGGCGAGTACGTACGCGCTGGAATATCTGCGGACGCATCCGGCGGTCGCCAATGAGAGCGTCATCTGGCATACGCATGAACTCGATCTTCCCTTGCAGTCGGGAAGGCCGGCTCCGGGAATCTCCGCTCCGACCTCGTCGTCCATGAGCGGCGGCGCTTTTTAGAGACAGGACCGCTCTACTGCAGCCTGGATCTCCAACATGAGGAAGCCGCGCTTGACCAAACGCTGCAGCAGAAACATCCAAGTAATGCGAAAACGTTCCGGATCTCTGGCGAAAGCATGCGGTGCCGCCATTGCGCTGGCTGCCTCGGCTATTGCGGGCAGCTTGTTGCAATCGTCAATACCGGCTGTGCATGCCTCTTCGAAGACACAAATCGAGGCCGGAGCGACACTCTTCCACGAGAGCGGTTGTGAGCATTGCCACGGACCGGATGCGAGAGGCACTGAAAACGGACCGGACCTGAGCACCGTCGGCAAACGCCTGAAGAAGGAGCAGATCGAAAGACAGATCAGGGAGGGCGGCTTGAGCATGCCTGCCTTCGGAGATGCGTTGCAGCCCGATCAGATTCAGGCACTGGTTGCGTTTCTGCACGAGAAAAGAAAACCGTCCCCTGCAAAATCGACAACGCGTGGACAGAAGAGTACATCGGCTGCGCGTGACGTTGGCCCCGGCAACTAAAGTTCGCCGATAGTTCTCGCCCCTACTGCGGCATCTGTTTCCTTCTGTTCCAAAGCTGCGTGCGCAAGGGGAATCCCACGGAGAATTGCAGATTCGGCGTATCCGGCGTCAACCCGACTCCGAAGCTGAAATCGACCGTGCGGCCCGGCGCGTACAGATAAGTGGTGCCCAGCCGAAGAGTTCCCTCGACCAGGTACGACGCCGGGATATCGACACCATTCATCTGCGTAACCCGCGTAAAGCGCTGGTCCCAGCCAAGCGTCATTGAAGTCTCAGGATTGAGCGCGAGGATCGATCCGAGCTGGAACCCTGCCGAATCGCCCGGGTTGAAATGCCCCACCGTGGTCGCATTGGGATTAGTGGGATCGTTCGACGAAACTGTATGATCTGCCGCGAAGTTGGCCGTATACGAGAGATTGCCGAAGAACACGACCGGATCGTTCGACTTGGCCATCGTCAGATTTCCCTGAAGGGCATTGAAGCCCGACCCCAGCGAGGTCTGGCTGCTTGCGAGATCGAAGGAAGAAGCGCCTGTGGTCGACTTGAAGCGCACGTTGGCAAGAATATCCGGCACCCAGCTATGCTCGACGACCATTTGCCGCGAGAGCGCGCCTTGGATATCGCCTAGACCGAAGTTACTCGAAGAGGTCGAGACATTGGTCGCATCCACCGACCGGCTCAGTTGATAGCCGTAAGGCACTTGGAACTCAAGCTGAAATTTATGCGGCAATCCCAGCCGCGCGGTAAAGGTCGGCAGCAGGTAATCTTCGCGCACCCGCTCCGAAGTGATATCTCCAACCACCAGCACAGGAAGCAGAGCAAAGCCATCCACCGTCACGTGATCAGAGGAAGCACTGAAGTAAGACAGGGTGTTATCCAGTTCCAAAGTACCGGACGGGAGCAACAGACCGCCGCGCACGATCAGCGCCTGATCGAGTGCTTCGGTCGCCTGTTTTTCCGTGGTGTCATAGGTCGAGTCCGTTACGACGGAGGTGACGACATGATGGCTGCTGCCGGCCACTGTCTCAGGCGCCGCTGCATTTTCAACGGTCTTCGACAAGGGGGGAACTCCGCCGTTCATCCTCAACTCAAGCTCCGACACCCGCTCGAGAAGATTGCGGATGATCGCATCTCGCTCACGCAAAGCATCCTGCAGTTTCATCTCGACCGGGTCGCCAGCCGGCGCCGTTGAGGTATTGGTTGCAACCGTCTGGTTTTGCGCCGCCCCTGCCTCCGCAAGCAGCAGAACGATAAAAGCACTTCGTAGAATTATGCGTACCAACGTACACCCGCCTTTCCATCAATACAACGCATTGCTTGGTATCGAAACGGCAATGCCGCGCGTAATCACTGTCTCGTCGGGTATCAGCCCGGAGGCAATCCTCTCGCTCTTCGGGGTGATCATACGATCGTCCGGCGGATGGACGATGAAGACAATGCCGTTCTTCCATAGCTCCTGAAACCGGTCGACTCGCATTGTCAGATTGCCAAATCCCGGATCGGCGATCAGCACGCGTCCGTCTTCCACACCTCGCACCACCACAAAATGATCGAAACCCTTCAACCTTATCGGCGTAATCACGGACATCTTCTGCGCCGCCAGGTCCTTCATCGTCATTCCGCTGAATCCCTCTGCCTGGTACCCGCGCGCCTGCGCGAAGTGCTTCAGGTCAAGCAGCGAAAATCCTCCCCTCGCACGCACCCGCTTCGCGTCAACCCGGTGCAGTATCCAGACGACAATTGCCGTCTCGGGGGTATTGTCCTTGAACTCATAGGTCAGCAGGGTGCTCAACGCGGCAGCGCCGCAACTCATGTCCCAACGCTGTCGCACCACGCCCTCACCGCGAATCTCTTTCAGACTGCGGATATTTTTACTCCCCCCCGGTCCCGCAGCCTCTCCAAAAAACTGAGCATGCGCGGGAGCGGAGAAGAGCAAAACAACGCCTAGTGAGACAAAGCTCAAGAACCTCCGCCAATTCATCAGTGCTTTCCAGTCAGGTTGGACTGCGCCAGCGTTCCGACCGTCGAGTTGATATTGACGTTCAAATTGAGCAAGACATTAATGTTGGAGTTGACCGCATTGATATTGACCAACGAACTCAGGTTCTGCTGCGCGTTGCCGTTCAGACTGAGCGTACCCAGGTTGGTTCCGGTGAGTGGCCCGGACAGAACAGCCAGTGTGCCTGCGCCTGTCACCAGCCCATTCGCCGTTGGAACCGAACCTTGAAACTGCACCACCCCGTTCGATAGCCCCGCAGTGACTCCGCCCGCCGTAACCTTATCCAGGGCAACATCGCTCAGCGGCTTGGCTTTGCTTTGGGCAATCCCGATCTGGGTGAATACGGCAAGACTCGCAATCACTAAAAGACGACTCATAAAACCTCCTTGAAGCCGAAGAGGAGCGCAGGCCGGGGCGTCACCGTTGTGGCAACGCCCCTTCCCACGACTGCTTTTAGCGAATCTGCGAGATGCTGTTGACCTGGTTGAGGGTTGGGATGGCATTCATGTTCGCGGAGTGGGCGATGTTAAGCCCGTTCGAGACCATGCCGCCCGCTGCATTGACGATGTTCAGCGCCTTCGCGTTCTGCTCCGCGCTGCCAGCGAGCGAAACGCTGTAGTTGTTGGCCGAGTTGACGGTCGAGCCATCCACGGCGAGGTTGGTCGCTGTGGCAGAGAGGCCGACCGCGCCCTGGACGTTATCGACCAACGAGCTGTTCTTCACAGCGGTGCTCGATGACGCGTCGGAGCTGTTGGCAGCGAGGCTTGCTACGGTGCTGGTGTTGGCAGCGGTTGACGAGCTGACGTTGTGAGAGGACGCGGTGCTGTTGGCTGCATTGGCGCTGCGGCTGGACGCGCTGTTCGACGAGGAAGCGCTTTGTGCCGCGTTGTTCGTGCTAGCCGACATGGCATCCTGCGCGCCCTTGGACGACGCCGAATTGCTGGCGGCGCTGTTCGAGTTTGCAGCATTGGACGCCGAGCTCACGTTCGACGCGGCGTTGTTGGTCGCGCTGGCATTGTGGGTGCGGTTGGCAGAGGCGGGATCAGTGGTGGCGGTGCCGCTGCTGGAGTTGCTTCCGGTAGCAGAGTTGGTGGTCAAAGCAGAGTTGGCGGCATAGGAAGAATTCGCTGCGGCGCTCTGGTTGGCTGCAGCGCTCTTCGAGTTATTTGCCGCTGCGTTATTGGCTGCCCCGTTGTTCTTCGTGGAGCCCTGCCCCTGCTGGTAGTTAGAAGCTGCACTTTGGTTGGCGGCAGAGCTGCTGGAGTTACTGGCAGACTGCGAGTTGTCAGCGCCAGAGGAGTTGACTGCTCCGCTTCCGACTGACGAGTCGTTCGCAGATGCAGCCTTCGAGGCGTTGGTGTTGTAGGTCGGATCGCTGCTGCTGGATCTGGTGGACGCCAGATTTGCGGTCGAGCCGGAGGACGTCACGTCGCTTGCCTGCCGGGCGCTGTTGGCCGAAGCCGAGTTATTGGCGCTCGCAGACTTGTTGTTGTAGTTCGAAGCAGAGGCGCTGTTCATGCTCGCGGCGCTCCTGCTTGCGTTCGTGGACTGGGCTGCATTGTTCGATGCGGCGGAGTTGGTGGAAGAGTTGGCGTTGCTCGCTCTGTCGTTGGTGTAGGAAGCATTGTTGGACGCGGAGTGATTGCGCGAGGTGTTGAGGCTCGAGGTGGAGTTGCTGTTCTTGGCTACGTTCGAGCTCGCGTTGCTGGTCACCTGGCTGTTCGCGCCCCGCGTGTATCCGCTAACCGAAGCACTGGCTCCCTGCGACTGGCTGATCACGTTCCCCTGCGTCACGGCGGCTCCGCCGTTGGCGGCCTGGGTCGTCAGACTACTGTCGTAGATATTGACTCCGTTGCCAACCACGCTATCTGTCGAGTTCACCACGTTGATGCCGCTTGCGCCATTCAACGCGCTTCCGCTCAGGCTGACCGCGCCGGTAGTGTTTGCGTTGACGGTGGAGTTGCTGGCTGCGATCGAACCGCCGTCGGAACCGCTTTGTCCTGCCGTAATACCGTCCATCTGGTTGTCGCGGAGCTCTTGCTGCTTGCTCTGCTTATCCTGTGCAGGCTTGGCCTTGCTCTGGCCATACGCTACGCCGCTGACGAGAACGGAAGCTGTAATCAGTGTAGAAACGAGCTTATTCATCTTTGCCTCCACGGGCATTTGTTGACGAGCGCGACCGTTTACGCAGCTCACCTGCACTGCATAAGGGGCCAGTTGGACGCGAGTGCTTTCTCTCGCACCGAGAGGAACGAAGGCGTACATCGCGTATCAGTTTTGTTTAATGCTTTACCGCAGGCCGAAGAACATAGCGCGAAAATTAGAGATAAAGCCGTTCAATGCGAAGGCGCGTCTTAAAGGCCGATCGCAATCATAGTCCATCCGCTATCAAAGCCTTTTAATGCTAATGACGATCCTTGCCACCTTGTACGTCCGCATGGTGGATCTGGATTGTGCAGAAATTACTGTGCTTCTGCCGGACAAACATAATGCAATCGCCATGCCAATTACATTTTGCGGAAAACACGCCAGATCGCAGACTGCTTCATTTTGATCCTGCACCAATTTGCAGAAAAATGATGAAAGCATATCCCACAGCTACGTAAAGCTGTGCAAGGAATAAGTGACACCTGTCATTGCGCTCTTAGAAATTCGAAAAATCTCGTAAGAGTGTCTTACTCTCGTTTTTTTTGTAGCCATTCTGAACGAAGGATCCCATACTCCATCGTTACTCTTGCTTTGCCTGTTCTTGAACCGTTTATTCGTGGAGATTCGTATTATGCCGTTAGTTTCAAACAGGTTCTCACGAGAAGTCCGAGGTTCGATCCTAGCTTCAAGTTTTAGGGAACGGCAATGCAAATAACTGCATCTGACTTATTCGCTACCAACGTAACCGCATGTTGAAAAAAATGCGATGACCTACATTTGTTACTAGAAAACGAACATACTTATTTAGCCCGATTACCACGCGTGATAGAAACCATCCTTCTCCGTCAGTCGTACCGGTGTCCGAAACAAATCCCCTAACCTCTCCTCCGTCAGCAGTTCCTTCTTGCTTCCATCCGCCACAATCCGTCCCTCCCGCATCATCAGGATTCGCTCGATCTCCGGCGGAAGATCCGCAATGTGGTGCGTGATCAGTAGAATCCCGGTTCCCTGCCGCGCCAGCCTCCGCAGCAACCCGCGCAACTCTGCCTGGGCCGCCAGATCCAGCGCATTCGAAGGCTCGTCCAGCAGCAGCATCTGCCTGCTCCCATCCTCCGCTGCCGCGGCCCCCGACCCCACCAGCGCCCGCCCAATCATCACCCGCCTCTGCTGCCCAGCCGACATCTCCCCCACCGGCTTCTCCGCCAGCGTCACCGCATCCACCAGCTCCAACACCTCCTCCGCCCGCGCCCGCATCGCTTCCGTCACGGTCAAATTCGGCCAAAGCGTGCTGCTCGAAAAGAATCCCGTCAACACCGCGTCGCGCCCCGTCGTATGCAGCGTAGCCTTCCCCGGCAGCTCCGCCGAAACCACCCCCAACCGCTTCTTCAACTCCGTCAAGTCCCACCGGCCGCGCCCGAAGATGCTGACCTTCATCTCCGGCTGCACCAGCGGATAGCATTCACAGGTGATCGTTTTGATCAGCGTCGATTTCCCGCATCCATTCGGACCGAGGATCGCAATATGTTCTCCCGTATCCACGGTGAGGTTGATGTCATGGAGCACAACATTGTCGCCTCGCGCGACGTTCACATGGGCAAGTTCAAGAAAGGCTGGCATCGTCCTTATAGGATAGTTGGTATAGGTCAGTCGGAGGGAACCAGAGGAGATATGGAAGCCGCATCGACCACCAACGACGAGCGACTCGCCTACGCCCTGCTCCGCGCCACCCTCGGGCTCAATCTGCTCATGCACGGTGTAAGCCGCTCCCTCTCCGGCACAGGAGAGTTCGCCGCCAAACTCGTCATGCAGTTCGAGCACGCGCCGCTACCCGCCTGGAGCGTTTGGGTCTTCGGGCTCACGCTGCCGTCCATTGAAGCGATCCTTGGCCTGCTCTTGCTCCTGGGCCTGCGGACCCGCGCAGCGATCATCGCCGGCAGCCTCTTGATCCTGCTCCTCACCTTCGGCTCCGCGCTCATTCAGGATTGGTCCGCCGCGGGCATGCAACTCACCTACGCCGTCGTCTACTCCGTGCTGCTGTTCCTCCGCCGCTACAATGGCTGGTCCATCGACGCCTGGAGGTCGCGCAATCAGGCCCGCAGCTAGACGCGCCGCTCGACCTGCAGGGGAACTCCATGCTTCGGTCGAAGACTGATCGCTGGAGTCACCGCAATCTCTTCCGCCGCACCTTCTGGCACAGTCAATCGCCAGTCGCGCGCGATCGTCGCCAGCGAAAGCACCCCCTCCATCCAGGCCAGCCCCTCGCCGATACACTGACGGCTCCCCGCGGCGAATGGAAAAAAAGCAAACCGTGGCCGGCCCTGCTTCCTCTCAGCCGAAAAGCGTTCCGGGTCGAACCGCAGCGGATCGGGAAAGAACCGCGGATCGCGATGCACGACAAACTGCGGTGCAAGCAGCACGGCGCCCCGCTTAATCGTGTAACTCGCAATCTCGTATTCCTCGACGCACATCCGCGCCGTCACCCACACCGGCGGATACAGCCGCAGCGCCTCCGAAAACACCTGCGTCGCATAAGGCAGCCTGGCATAGTCGTCAGCCGTGGGAGCGCGCCCGGCCAGCACAGCCGCCGCTTCGTCATGCAGCCGCATCTGCACCTCAGGATGCTTCGCCAGCAGCCATAACCCAAAGCTCAGCGCATTGGCCGTCGTCTCATGTCCCGCAAGCATAATCGTGAGACACTCATCGCGCACCTGCCGGTCCGACATGCTCGCCGTCGCGTCCTCAGGGTCGACCGCCTCCAGCAGCATCGACAGCAGATCGCCCCGGTCCCCCGGCGACCGGCGGCGCTCCGCAATCATCGCGTAGATTATCGCATCGAGTTCAGCCTGCCCCTTGCGAATGCGCTTCATCGCCGGCAGCGGCAGCTTTTGGATCTGTTCGGAAAACGGCAGCACCGCCAGCGGCAGAAAGCCCATGAACGCGTCCACCGCCGCGGAGATCTTCTTCACCTCCTCGCGTGATTGCACATCCAGGTCGAAGAGACACTTGCCGACAATGCGCAGCGCAAGCTCCAGCATCTCCTCGTGCAGGTCGAGCACCTCGCCCGACCGCCAGTTCCGCGAGATCGCCGCCGCATTGTCGCCGATCACCTCTCCGTACGCCGCAATCCGCTGCCGCAGAAACGCCGGTTGCGCCAGTCGCCGCTGCCGCATGTGGAACGGCTCCTCGCTCGTGAGCAGCCCTTCGCCAAGCACTACCTTGGCCCGCTGCATCACAATCCCGCGATGATGTTTGGCCGCATCCTTCAGCAGAAAATCGTCTATCAGCTCAGGATGGTTCAATTGATAAAAGTCGTGGCGAAACATCTTGAAATGCACCATGTCGCCATAGGCCCGCGCAGAATTCGTCATGCCCTCTGTCATATTTTGACGAAACATGCGACCGGATAAAAGCCGCGGCAGAAAAGGCGGTCCCGCAGGATACTTCTTCGAAGGGCCAGGGCGGATGTCGAGCGCAACTTCAGTCATACGGCCTCTTCTCTCTGATTAGACGCAAAGTCCGGGCCGCACTCGCTCCACTTTCAATACTCTCGCTCCGATTGTTGTTTGGACAATCACATTCCCTTCAAGATAGATCCCACAATACCGCCCACCACGCCGCCCTCCACCGCCTGCTCCCCACGCTCCTTTGGCAGATACTCCTGAATCTGATGCGCCAGCCGCGAGATCGGCAGGGTCTGCAGCCACACCCGCCCAGGCCCCGTCAGCGCAGCCAGAAAAACGCCATCGCCGCCAAAGATCAAATTCTTGATCCCCGGCACACGCAGAATCTGAAACGCCACTGTCGACTGGAACGCTCCCACATGTCCCGGATGCACCCGCAGCGTCTCTCCTGCAGCCAGGTCTTTGATCACCAGCTCGCCCGAAAGTTCCAGCCACGCAATTCCCTGCCCGCTGACCTTCTGCAGCAGAAAACCGCTCCCCCCAAAGACGCCCGCCCCCAGCGACTGCTGAAATCCCACCCCAAGCTCGATATTTGCCGTAGCGCATAGAAATCCATGCCGATGCACAAGGTACTCGTGCCCCGGCCCAACCTCCACCGGCACAATATGCCCAGGAACCCGCGTCGCGAACGCCACCTCGCCCGGCGCTCCCACCGCGCGATACTCTGTCATGAACAGCGACCCGCCGCCCGCAACCCGTTTGATCGCGCCAAAGAATCCGCCGCCCCCGGCATGCTGGGTATGCGTCGTCATCTGCACCGAAGCCGACATCCACGACAGTTCCCCAGCCTCCGAGATCACCGCGTCGTTCGGCCCCAGGGCAAACTCGAGGACGGGCATCGTGGTGCCAAGAATGCGATTCTGCATAGCGAACTCTCCCGATACAGCGACGTGAAAAAAAGTATACGTCGTCACTCAAACCCGCAGCTCATGCCGCCTCAGGCGAGCCGCTCCTCCTCAAGCTTCGCATGCTCCGAGAGCCCCGTCCGGAACAGCACCTCAAGAATCCGCACCGCCGCCTTCGCACTCGCCCTCAGGTCGCCCGAAACCTTGCTCACTCCGCCGAGACGCTTGCGATAGTCCACTGCAATCTCTCTCACGCGAAGGTTCTGCTTGATCGCCTTGATCTGCATCTCCAGATTCCACCCATAGGTCAGTTCCGACATATGTAACCGTTCCAGTGACGTTCTCCGAATCGCGCGAAACGGTCCCATATCCGTATACCGCACCTTGTCTCCCTGTCCGAGCTGCGCGACATTCAATAGTGTGCCCACAACATGCCCCGCAAACACCTGCGACGGCAGCATCGATCCAGCCTCGCGCCTGCCCCGGATCCGCGAGCCGATCACAAAGTCGGCCTCTCCGCGTGCAATCGGTCCCGTCAGTCTTGGCAAATCGGCAACGATGTCGGACCCGTCTCCATCCATATACACCAGGATATCGGAGGACGGCAGCGCAGCCTGCGACCCCGCCAGGCAGGCCGCCCCATAGCCTCGCGCCGACCAAATCACCCGCGCTCCTGCCGCCTCTGCAATCGTTGCTGTCCCGTCCGTGCTGCCATTGTCCACCACGATGCACTCCGCGATCAGCGGCCAAGGCATCTCCTCGACCACATGCCCAATCGACTCCGCCTCATTCAACGCCGGAATAATAATCGAAATCTGCGCCATCCGCCTCACAAGCTCCACCGCAGCCCGCAGTTCGTACATGCCGGAGGCGGCGCGCTCGTCAGCAACCCTTCGCGAAAGCGCTGATACTCGCCGCCATTCCAGATCTCGCGCAGCGTATTCTGCGTAGCATCCCCCAACGTAAACGCCCCATATCCCTTCATGCTGAACGGCGCAATGCAGCAAGGCAGCACCCGTCCATTCGCCGTGATATACATCAGCGACCACGGCCTCCTGCAAAGCGACCACGGACTATCCGAGCGCTGCATCTTGATCGACTCGCCCGGATCGACCGCGCCCGAAGCCGAAAACATCACACCCAGCTCCTGCGCCACAGACTCCGCCTCGTGAATCAATGCCTCTTCCCGCTCCGTCGTGTGCTCGAACAGCGCAGACTCCGCACGCGCCAGCGACTTGTCGCTCATCGGATCATCGAAGAACACCAGCCGCTGCAGATACACCTCCGTCACGTCAACCGAATGCGCCAGCCGAACAAAATTCGGAAGCTGGTCGACCGTCTCGCGCAATCCGGTCAGCCACAGACTAACGCGCGGCTTCGGCGCATTAAGCTCCCGCTGCAACCGCGTAAAGTTCTTCACATTGGCAACAATCTTGTCGAAGAAATCCTTACCCCGCACCATCTGAAACACCTCAGACTCGGCGGCGTCGAGCGAAACCCGCAACTCATCCAGCCCGGCCTCGATCAGCGCCCGCCCGTTCGCCTCGGTCAGCAGCGTCCCATTGGTGTTGAAGAGCACGTAAATATCTCTATCCTTCAGGTACTTCACCCGCTGCGCGATATCCTTCACCAGCATCGGCTCGCCAATCCCGTGCAGCACCACGCGCGCAATCTTCGGGTACTGATCGATCAGCGAGGTAAACAGCTCCCACGGCATGTCCGCCTCGGGCTCAAGCTGCTCATACGTCCGCGGGCACGTCGTACACAGCAGGTTGCAGCGATTCGTCGTCTCCAGATAAAGACACACCGGCTCCTGCTCCGCAACCGCGCCAAGCTGCGCCTCCGGCTTCTCGAAGTAGCGGCGCATGCGGTTCTTCTCTTCTTCCGCCTGTTGCGCAGCCTCACTCAGCCTTTCGCACGTTTCCAGAAGATCGCCGGGAGGAAGAATTGGGAGGAGGGTACTCATAGGGGCTCACTCATTGCTACAGGTTGAACGAACATACCGCGGTGAAACGGCCATCGGCGGAACGCGAACTGAAGCAGGAGAGCCGCAAGCACTCCCGCGTACAGAATCTCGTTCGCCAGAAACATCTTCGGACCGGGATCGGCTAGGTCCGTGGTGTAAAGATAGAAGAACCCGAGCAGATACGCTAGTACCGGCAGGTTCGGCATCAAGGTAAAGAACGGAAGCAGCCACAGGATGTACCACGCATAATGCGGTGAAAATAGAAACATCAACGCGGTGGCCAGCCCAAACGCCGGCGGAAGAAACGCAGCATCTCCGCCAAACCTCGTCGCACTCGCCCCCTCCCGGCTCGCCGTCTTCCAGCACCACCAAACGATCACGCCGAACACCGCAGCGCAAAAAACAAAATACGCGGCAGTCGACAGGCTATGCAGCCCGGGCACCTTCTGCGACAGTTCCAGCAGGAAGTAGCGCGCTCCGGTCTCCATGCCCTCTTCTTTCATATAGCCGCCGAGAAACCCGAAGACCAGCATCCCCACACTCGAATACGCGGCATACCCCGCCGCCACAATCGCCGCAACCACAGCCGGCATCTTCCAGTCGCCGCGCCGGTAGAGCGCGGGAAACAACACCAGCGGATACAGCTTCAACATCACAGCCAAGCCAAGAAATAGCCCGGTCAAAACCGCCTGCCTGCGATAACGCGCCACAAGCGCCAACGCGATAAACGCCATCGCCGCGGAATCAAGATGCCCCGACCCCGCAATCTCCCAGATCGCCAGCGGGCACCACGCATACAGCAGAGTCTGCTCCCGCCGCATCCCCAGGTACCGCAGCAGCGTGACCAGCGCGTACATCGTGACGCCTTCAAACAGCACCATGGCCGTCTTCATAAAGGTCAACGTGGGCGACACCCAGGTGATCAGGTAGAACAGAAGCTGCGCTGCAGGAGGATAGATCGTCCGGGCATAATCGCGCCGGTTCATATTATCGAAGACGTCCTGATTCGGCGCGCGCAGAAACGTCAAAACCTTATCGCCCGGAACATACCGGTATGGACTGATGTGAGCGTGCTGCACAACGCCGTCCCACACATAGCGGTATACATCGCTCGAAAGATACGGATCGGCATAGAGCGCCGCCAACCGGCACGCAATCGCCACCGTCAAAATAATCGGGAACGTAAACCGGTCGACCGGCTGCGTCAGGATGAGAAACATCGCCAGCAGATAAAGGATCGCAGACCAGCCCGAAACCCCGGAGAACCCAATCGTAAAATGGTCATACTCGCTGATCAGTTGCCGAGTCAACAAAAACAGCCCCGTCCCAATCATGATCAGCGCCGCGTTGGTCTGCCACGCCCGCGCAACCGACCAGTGCCGCTCGCCAAGCGGCCGTCGCAGCAGGTCTCCCCGCATTCGCATCGCCGGATTAGCTGCCGTCGTCATCGGCCATCCCTCCCCCCGCCTCGCGTTGACGAAGAAACTCGCGGGTATGCTCGGCCGCGTATCCCCGAGCTGAAGCGAACGGCGGCGCAGTGTCCCGCAGCAACTCAGCCGTCACCGTAGCGAGCGTCGCCGAGTCGTCCACGTCATACCAAAGCGGCAATTTCACTATCTCAATACCCGCAGCCTCAGCCGCTGCTACCGTCTCGGCAAAGACTGTCGAGGTACTCCAGTTGATCTCCGCGAACAACTCAGGATGCGCGCCCTTCAACCCGATCAAGTAGTACCCGCCATCCTCCGATGGCCCCAGCACCACGCGATCTCCCTCCCGCTGCAGCGCCGCAATCGCCTGCTCAAACGCAATCGCCGGGACCGTGGGCGAATCCGAATCGATCAGGCAAACGCTGCCATACCCACAAGCCAGCAGGTCCTCCGCCGTCGCCAGCAGCCTCTCGCCAAATCCGTCTCCCCGCTGCGGCAAGAGCGCGAACTCCGCCGGAAGCAGTCCCTCGAACAGCGCCTCATCGCCCACCGGCGTGTACGAGATCACCCCCGCGGCACGCCCCGACCCAGCCACCGACTCCAGATTCTTCGTCGTGTCGCGCAGAAAACACACATTGATCGCCGCCGCCTCCTCAAGCGTCAGTGGAGGAGCCAGCCGCGTCTTCACCCTCCCCGCACGCGGCGCCTTCGCCATCACCGCCAGCGCGCACTGCCCTTCTCGCCCCGCAACCGGCGTCGCAGGATCGAGTATCGGATAAACCATGCTCGCAGAATCGAACGTCATTCTTAAACCACACTCCAGTCAGCCGGTTGGTCCTGCAACTCAGCTCCAGCCGCAACCGTCGACGATTTCTCACAGACGGCATACTGATACCACCCGTCATACTCCAGGTCCACCACACCCCAGGGCTGCGAGTGAATCAGCGCGGCGAAATCAGCGCTCGTCATCACCTCGGCCTGTCGCGGCTCGCGATACTTCCCTGCCGGGCTGCTCGTCAGCTTCGACAGCAGCCACATGCAACCCAGCGGAATCCGAGTGCGAAACCCCGACGTCGGCTCCGCAATAAAACATCGTCCCCCCGGCTTCAACACCCGGAAGATCTCGCCCAGGACCGCCTCGCGATGCCGCACGATCAGGAACAACCGCGAGACCACAATCCCATCGACGGAATTCGAAGGGTCCGGCAGCGAGTGAGCGTCGCCGTGGGCGAAGGTGCAGTTATCAAGACTTCGGCTGGCGGCCCGGGATTGCGCTCGTGCAATCAGCCGGCGCGACAGGTCAACGCCGGTCGTTCGTATCTGGGGATATTCCTGCGAGAGTCGACAGGCATAAAATCCCGGCCCGCACCCAAGCTCAAGCACATGCGTGCCAGTCGCCGGACCGCTCGCCGGAAACAGAGCCCGGGCAATCTCCTGCGTATGATCGCGAAACAGGTATTCGCGGCACAGCGCATAGAACCACGAACAACTCTCGAACAGGCTGTCCGGTTGCCGTGTTGGAGAGTGCGTCAGTGCTCGGCCGGTCATTTCGGAGTCGGTTGATTCCATTCGCTACCCTTATCGAGGTTTGAACATGCGCTTCGGCTTCCACTGTACCGCTCTTGCCTGTTACCCCCAAAGCTGGTAACGATCTTGCAATGATCATAGACGCTAGCGCCACCGCAATCTCTACATTTACCTCATCTTCCCTTCGATGCAGATTTCCGGTTAAGGTTACGCTTCCTTTCGCCGCAATGGATTTTCCTCCTCAACTTCCCGCGACTCCCATCCTACCCATCCCCGCCAATCCGTGGTTGTCCTTCAAACAACAACGGCAAGGCCAAACTCCAGCCAAAGCCTATAAGATGGAAAAGGCCTTCGGCGGCATCTCGGCCACAGCCACGACTCCCTATAAACGAGACCTATGCTCTATCCCACCGATAACCTGCGCATCACCTGGACCAAAGTCGTTCTGCCCCCGGTCTTCCTCGAAGAAGAACTCCCCATCACCGAAGCCGCCTCCGCCACCGTCTTCAAGGCCCGCAACGAAGTCATCGACATCCTCAACGGCCGCGACCCCCGCCTGCTCGTCATCGTCGGCCCCTGCTCCATCCACGACACCGAAGCCGCCCGCGCCTACGCCGAACTCCTCAAATCTGCCATCGCCGAGCATGCCGACGAACTCAGCATCATCATGCGCGTCTACTTCGAAAAGCCCCGCACCACCCTCGGCTGGAAGGGACTCATCAACGACCCCCACCTCGACGAATCCTTCCAGATCAACGACGGCCTCCGCAAAGCCCGCCATCTCCTCCTCGACCTCGCCGAGATGGGAGTCCCCGCCGGCACCGAGTTCCTCGACATGATCTCCCCCCAGTACATGTCTTCTCTCGTCAGTTGGGGAGCCATCGGCGCCCGCACCACCGAGTCCCAGGTCCACCGCGAACTCGTCTCCGGCCTCTCCTGCCCCGTCGGGTTCAAAAACGGCACCTCCGGCAACGTCCAGATCGCCATCGAAGCCATCCTCTCCGCCGGCCAGTCGCACAACTTCCTCGGCCACACCAAGCACGGCCAGACCGCCATCTTCGTCACTCGCGGCAACCCCGACTGCCACATCATCCTTCGCGGCGGGCGCCAGACCGTCAACTACGATGCCGCCTCCGTCGAAGAGACCTGCAAGCAGATGGAAAAGGCCGGAATCCGCCCCCAGGTCATGATCGACTGCAGCCACGCCAACAGCCATAAGGACCACACCCAGCAACTCAGCGTCTGCCGCAACGTAGCCGCCCAGATCGCCGGCGGCGACAACCGCATCGTCGGCATCATGCTCGAAAGCAACCTCGTTGCCGGAGCGCAAAAACTCGTCCCCGGCCAGTCCCTCACCTACGGCCAATCCATCACCGACGCCTGCATCGACTGGGAAGAAACCAAGCTCGCCCTCCACGAACTAGCCGCCGCCGTCCGCTCCGCCCGCCCCAGGGAGCGCACCGTCCCAGCGTAGCCCGAGCCGCAAGCAATCAGGTGTATCCTTTTACAAATCATGCGCACTCCATCTTCGAAGTTCCTCGCATTCGTAGCCGTCTTCGCCCTCGCCGCCCCCCTCTTCGCGCAACAGCCCGCCACGCCCAAACATGAAGACACCGAGGTCTACGAGCCCGTCCCACCGATCGTGACCCCGGGCCCCACCAACAGCGCTCCCCCCTCCGACGCCATCGTCCTCTTCGACGGCAAGAACCTCGACCAGTGGGTCTCTGCCCAGGACCACACCCCCGCCAAATGGTTCGTCGCCAACGGCATTCTCACCGTCAACAAGGAAAAGGGCATCGGCAACATTGAGACCAAACGGAGCTTCAAAGACTACCAGCTCCACGTCGAGTGGAGAATCCCCGCGAACATCACCGGCTCCGACCAGGCCCGCGGCAACAGCGGCGTCTTTCTCGCCTCCACCGGCCCCGGCGACGACGGATACGAGCTCCAGGTCCTCGACTCCTACAACAACAAGACCTACGTGAACGGCCAGGCCGGCAGCATCTATAAACAGGGCATTCCACTCGCCAACCCGGCCCGCAAACCCGGCGAGTGGCAGACCTACGACGTCGTCTGGACCGCCCCAACCTTCAACGAAGACAGCTCCGTCAAAACCCCGGCCTATGTCACCGTCTTCTTCAACGGCATCCTCGTCCAAAACCACTTCCAGTTACAGGGTGAAACCCGATTCATCGGCAAACCCTTCTACAAGAGATACGACACCGCCCCCATCAAGCTCCAGGCCCACGGCGACAAGAGCGAACCCATCAGCTTCCGCAACATCTGGGTCAGAGACCTCAAGTAGCAGCCTCTGTCCTGCCGGACGGCCTTGCTTGCGCGGAGGAAAACCGATCCGTCCTCCCACTGGTCGGGATGGGATACTGCGCCGATCACCGGGGGCCCATGCCGTCCATCCTGCCAAGACCGGTATCCAAGTCACGAAGTGACCGCTTCGCGCGCAGCGAGCCCGTCCGGCAGGACGCCCTTCTCTGCTAGCATTAAAAATTCCTGTCCCTTATGACGAATCATCAGAACATCCGCGTCCGCATAGCTCCCTCCCCCACCGGCGACCCCCACGTAGGCACCGCCTACATCGGCCTCATCAACTTCCTCTACGCCCGCCAGCGCGGCGGCCAGTTCGTCCTCCGCATCGAAGACACCGACCGCACCCGTTTCGTCGCTACTTCCGAGCAGGAGATCTTCCACTCCCTCCGCTGGCTCGGTCTCACCTGGGACGAAGGCCCCGACGTCGGAGGTCCCTATGGACCCTACCGCCAGTCCGAGCGCACCGAAATCTACCGCCGGCACGTCGAAGTCCTCCTCGCCAACGGCGCCGCCTACCGCGCCTTCGAAACCCCTGAAGAACTCGAAGATCTGAGACAACGCCAGATCGCCGCCAAACTCCCCCCGCGCTACGACGGAGCCCATCGCGACCTATCGCAATTACAAATAGATCAGTACCTCGCCGAAGGCCGCCCCTGCGTCATCCGCATGAAGGTCCCCGCCGGCCAGACCACGTTTACGGAATTCAAAGATGAGCTCCGAGGAGTCATCCGCTTCGAGCACAACAACGTCGACGACCAGGTCCTGCTCAAATCCGACGGCTTCCCCACCTACCACCTCGCCAACGTCGTCGACGACCACCTCATGCGCATCACCGACGTCATCCGCGCCGAAGAGTGGATCTCCTCCACCCCCAAGCACATCCTCCTCTACCAGGCCTTCGGCTGGGATCTTCCCCGCTTCTGGCACATGCCCTTGCTGCGCAATCTCGACAAATCAAAAATCTCCAAACGCAAAAATCCCGTCTCCCTCATCTACTACCGCAAAGCCGGCTTCCTCCCCGAAGCCATGATCAACTTCCTCGGCCTCATGGGCGGCGGCATGACAGCAGCAATGGACGCCCAATCCGTCAAAACCCCGGGTGCCCCATATCTCGACTCTGAGATGTGGGCATCGGGCGCAAGCCCGACCGCTCCCGCCACGATCCAACCCGCAGCCAAGCCCATTCCACCCGCAAAATCCAGCGAAGCCGACATCTTCTCCCTCTCCGACATGCTCGCCCGCTTCCAGATAGAAAACATCCGCCTCGGCGGCCCCGTCTTCGACCTCACCAAGCTCCGCTGGCTCAACGGCGAATACCTCCGCTCCCTCACCCCCGAAAAATTCTTCTCCGCCTTGCGCGAGACCATTCTCTCGGACGCCTACCTGAAACAAATCGCCCCCCTCGTCCAGACCCGCATCGAGACCCTCGGCGAGTTCGGCAATCTCACCCACTTCTTCTTCGCCGACGATATCATGCCTCCAGCCGAGGTCTTCATCCCCAAAAAACGCACCGTCGAAGACACCCTGGCCTTCGCAACCGAACAGCTTGCCCTCCTCGAAACCACCGACTGGACTCATGAAGCCCTCGAACCCGCCCTCAAACAGCTAGGCGAAGAGAAATCCTGGTCGGTCAAAGAAAACTTCATGCTCCTCCGCGCCATCCTCACCGGCAGCACCATGTCTCCCCCACTGCTGGAAAGCATGGTCGTCTTCGGCAAATCGCGCACCCTCGACCGCCTCCGCCGCTTCCTATTCACTCAAAAGGACGCCCAGAAGAAAATTGCAAACTCAAAAAAATAAACCCTCTTCATGCGATATCCTTGGTCGCACTTTGAAATCGTTCTCATCGAGGTCTATGCGTCATCTCATCGTCTCCCTCTTCGCCATCTCCTTCTGCACCGCGCCCGGCCTCGGCCACGCACAACAGCTCGCCGCCACTCCGCCCATGGGCTGGAATAGCTGGAATCACTTCGCCGCGCATGTCTCCGAGGCAGACGTCCGCTCCGCCGCAGACGCTCTCGTCAGCTCCGGCATGCGCGACGCCGGTTACATCTATGTCAATGTCGACGATGCATGGCAGGGCGAGCGTGACGCGCAAGGCGTCCTGCACCCCAATGAGCGCTTCCCCGATATGAAAGGCCTCGGCGAATACATCCATTCGAAGGGTCTCAAATTCGGCATCTACTCCTCTCCCGGAGCCAAAACCTGCGGCGGATTCGCGGGCAGCCTCGGCCACGAAGCGCAGGATGCAAAGATGTATGCCGAATGGGGCGTGGACTACCTCAAATACGATCTCTGTTCTTTTCAGACCGAGATGAAGAAGGCGAAAGCCGAACACCCGGACGACCCGGACGCGGAAAAAAATCTTATGATCTCCGCATACCGCACCATGGGGAGCGCCCTCAAAGCCACCGGCCGCCCGATCTTCTACAGCCTCTGCCAGTACGGCGTCGATCAGCCCTGGAAGTGGGGACCGTCGATCGGCGCGCAGATGTGGCGGACCACCGACGATATCAACGATTCCTATGGCCGCATGATCGCGATCGGCTTTAGTGAGGCCGGTCTCTCCAAATACGCGGGGCCAGGCCATTGGAACGACCCCGACATGCTCGAAATTGGCAACGGCAAGATGACTCTGAACGAATACACGACGCACATGAGTCTTTGGGTCATTCTCGCCGCGCCTCTGCTCGCAGGCAACGATCTCAGCAAGATGACCGCCGAGGATAAAGGTCTCCTGATGAACAAGGACGCCATCGCCATCGACCAGGACCCGCTCGGCAAGCAGGGCGACCGCCTCTACCAGAGCGGAGACCTCGATGTCTGGACCAAGCCCCTCAGCAACGGCCGCGTCGCCGTTGGACTCTTCAACCGAAGCTGGTCGAATCGCGACGTCTCGGTCGACCTCTCCGCCATCGGCTTTCGCCAGGGCGCCACCCTGCGCGACGTCTGGAAGCAAAAAGACCTCGGACACCATCAGGGAGTCTTCACCGACATGCTGCCAAAACACGGCGCAGCCCTGTTTATCGTAGGCAAATAGAAGTCGCCAAACCGGCCCTGTCTCGTTGCTGCATCAACTCGAGCAAAACTAGACCAACGTAGCAGTTGGCGTAGAGTCAGCTCTGCCCTTTTGTTTGTCATTCCCGAAGGGAATCTGCGTTCGCACCCTCCACACCAACAACAAATCCGCTTTCATAGGTGGAAATCGGCATTAAGCCTCTAGTTTAAACAGGTTCTTAGACCCTGTTTAAAACTGTCGCGAGAGTGTTTTTGCTGTTGTCTGTTCTTCGTCGTCATCCTTGAGCGCAGCGAAGGATCCCTGTATTTCGTCGTTGATTGTTTCACGCTGTTGCTTGTCCCTAAATCGGTGTCATCGGTGCAAATCGGTGTTACGTCTTTTCAGTTCTTGAACGCCCGTTCCACCAAACCTACCACTGCACCCCCGGATACAAACTAGGCATCCGGAACGCCCTGTACTGGTTCGTTCCCCTCGTCACCGCCTGCCAGACCACCTGCTGCGCGCCATCCGGCCCCTTCACCTCCTGCACCACAGACCCGCCCGTCGGCGCCGCAAAATCCGCCTCCAGATTCCCATTCGCCAGCCGCTCCACATTGCCTCCAAAGAAGCTGTACATCGAAGCCGGAGGAACATAGTGCTCCACCAGCGTCGCCGTCCGCCGCGCCTCATCCACCTCCAGCACCGGCGCCGACGAGTAGAGACACGGAGCCGCCCCGCCCACCCCGCAGATCACCCCCGCCGGAAACTGCCGGTCATCCCCATCATCCATAATCCCAAGCTGAAACACCCCCGTCGTGTTGCTCGTGAAAAAGCCCGGCCCATGCTGCGCATAGAACCAGTCCGTCGGGTCCACCCCGTTTTGCAGTTTGAAGTCCCCTCCCTCCCCCAGCCGCCAAAGAATATTCCCCGAACCCTTCCCATCCTGAAAGTCGATCTTCACAATCCAGTTCTGGTGCCGCACCGAGACCAGCAGATTGTGGTCGTCCGCCGAATACAGCAACGCATTCGAATGCGTCCAGTCCGGAAACATGAACGGATGGCGGTTCACGTCCAGATGATCAAATGAGTTCCACACCCAGTCCGGGGTGAAGTTCTGGTCCACATCCACCAACACATCCCCCAGCACATTGGTCGTCCCCGGATACCCCGGCAGATCGCTGAAGCTCTTGGTGACAGTAAACAAGAGCAGCATATGCCCGTTTGGCAGCGGCAGCACATCATGGTGCAGACTCCCCAGCGTGAACGTGTATCCCTGCGCCGTCAACGCGCTCGCCACCTGTGCCTGCGTCACCGACCGGATCGTGTTCCCGGCTAAATCCACCTCCCTTACCTCGTCCAGGGTTCCCGGAAGAATCTTGACATTCGCCGCCAGTTGCAGCGACGAACCGTACGAGATCTGCACCAGAAAATGCCCGTTGGGCAGCAGCTTGATAGGCTGCACGAAGTCGTCCAGCGATCCCGTGTACAGATACGTCCAGATCACATTGCCGCTCAGGTCGGTCGCAATCGCCTGAGCTTGCTCGCGAGGCCTCAGTGTGTCGAACATCTCGATACCCGGCTGTGGTGTGCCTCCATCTACCGGACCCCCCACTACACCCGCACTCGGCGGCGGAATCCCTGTGGTAAACGTGTGGTCGGTATCGGTAAACGAAGCTCCGTCGCTCAAAACTACCCGCGCTCGCATGTGATAAACCGTACTCGCGCGCATGCCTGCCACCAGCACGGTCAACTGCGCCCCGCTTTGTGCGGGTGTTGCCTGCGCCGAAGTAGGAAACCCATAGGCCGTGCTGTCCCCAAATTCGACATACACTGTCCCGGGCATCGGCAGAATAATCGAATAGCTGGCTACCTGCGGATTCGCCGTACCCGTCACCGCGCCGGTAGCCAACAAGGAGACAACAGCGCTCGCATAGTTCGACTGAGGGGAATCCGCCAGCGCCGCCGTCACAATAACATTCTCAGCCCGCGTCACCGCGGACGGAGCCGTATAGTTGCCGTTCGCATCCACGGTGCCTATCGCCGCGCTACCCCCGGCCGCTCCGTTCACCAGCCACTGCACCGTTCCCGCCCCGGTAACAGTAGCTTTGAATTGCCTGCTCTCCCCCGCCCCCGCCGCAACATACTGCGGGGAAATCGCCACCGACCCTGATTGTGTCGCAACCGGCGGTCCCGCCCCGTTCCCCGTCGACCCGATCGTGGTATACACATCCGCCCCGCAACCCGAGACAATCAGCAGGCCGAGCAGCAAGGCCAGCGGTATCACTGCTCGATCCCTCCGCATGGTTCCTCTCCGCGCAACGCCGCGCAACCGCGCCGGCATACCGCTCCCAGCATACGCGCTGATCGTCTGTGCGATCTTCGGCCAACCCGGCGAGGAGCGGGAGACACACGGCCCGCACGAAAATAAATTCCTAAAACATGGCGTATTTTTCGTCACAGAATAAGCGACACAAATTTACCGCTTAGCCACACGAATTACCACAAACTCACCAGCAAAAAACCACGCTCTTAACCGCACATCTTCCAAAAAACCCCTCAAAAATGCCCGCAAAACAGCAAAAACCCGGGATCGCTCCAGGTACTAAATTTTCTTCCGAAAAACGCACTCATCCAGCCTTGAACATCTGCTTGATCCCGCGCAGCGCCTGCCGCGTCCGCTCCTCATTTTCGATCAGCGAAAATCGCACATGCCCGTCGCCATGCTCGCCAAAACCAACCCCCGGCGAAACCGCGACCTTCGCCTCCAGTAGCAGCTTCTTCGAGAACTCCACCGACCCCAGCGCCCTGTACTGCTCCGGGATCTTCGCCCAGACGAACATCGTCGCCTTCGGCAGTTCCACCGGCCAGCCGAGCTTGTTCAGCCCCGGCGCCAGCACATCGCGCCGCCCCTGGTAAGTTCTGACGATCTCTTTCACACAGTCCTGCGGGCCCTCCAGTGCAGCGATCGAAGCTACCTGGATCGGCGTAAACGTCCCATAATCGAAGTAGCTCTTGATCCGCCCCAGCGCAGATACCAGCTTCTTATTGCCCACCATGAAGCCCACCCGCCACCCCGGCATGTTGTAGCTCTTCGACAACGTAAAGAACTCAACCGCAACGTCCTTCGCACCCGGAACCTCAAGAATGCTTGGCGCCCGATATCCATCGAACACCACGTCGGCATACGCCAGATCGTGGATGATGTAGATTCCCAACTCCCGGCAAAGCCCCACCACCCGCTCGAAGAACGGCAGGTCGACGCACTGCGCCGTAGGGTTCGAAGGGAAGTTTAGAATCAGCAGCTTAGGCCGAGGCACCATGCGGGGCAGACGATACTCCAGCTGCTCCAGCAAGGAATCCGCAGTACCATCCTGCATCGGGATGCTCTGCACCTTCGAACCTGCAATCACCGGCCCGAAGATATGGATCGGATAGCTCGGATTCGGCACCGCAACGGTATCCTCATCATCCAGCACCGCCAGGCAAAGATGCGCGATACCCTCCTTCGAGCCGATCGTTACAATTGCCTCCGTCTCCAGATCTAGATCGACGTTGTACCGCGTCTTGTACCAGTTGCAGATCGCCCGCCGCAGTCGCGGAATCCCCCGCGAAAGCGAGTAGCGATGCGTTACCGTCTTCTGCGCCGCCTCGATCAGCTTGTCGACGATATGCTTCGGCGTCGCACCGTCGGGATTGCCCATCCCGAAGTCGACGATGTCTTCGCCCCGTCTGCGCGCCGCAGCCTTCAACTCGCTGGTGATGTTGAACACATATGCCGGCAGCCGTGTCAGCCTTCGAAACTCGTCCATCGCAGTCTACGTACTCCTGTCTCTCTCGTTTCCTCCATGATGCCACCACGCGCCGCCAAACCGCCGGAAGATGTACCGAAGCTACCAACAACAAACTTGCTCTCAACGGGAACTAACCTTGCGAAACTGGAAGAGCTACTTCGCTTCAAAGACTACCTGCACCGGAAGATCCTTCGGCGGATAACATGCCGCATGATCGCAAGCCTGATAGTGAAGCGTTCCAGCCAGCGTATGTGCGCCCGCCTGTGCCACTACCGGCAGCTTGACGGTAAACGCCCCGGAGTAAACATCCAGCTTCTCCGCGGGATCAAAGCTGAAGCTGTAGGACGTGCCCGCCGGATACTCGACCGGTCCGGCTTTTATCCCCGCCGCCGGCTCGAACGCAAGCTTCGTTGGAATCAGCAGCTCCGACTTCGGCGTGTGCGAGTTCACATGAAACCCATTCACTACCTGGAACTGCAGCTCCAGCACGCTGCGTTTCCCCGCCGGCACCGCCTGCTGCTCCGCCGCATACACCACGTACGACTTAGGCTTTACCGCAGTCGCATTCAAATTTCCAATCTGTTGACTAATCTGTTGACTATAGACCGTCGCAGCGAACGGCAGGCAAAGCGACAAACCGGCAATTCCCATAGAAAGCCGAGTCACTGACCACCCGCCACAGCCGGCGACGATCCCGAGGCAATCGTCTTCTTGATATGCGCCTCAATCTCGTCCTTGCTGCCAAGCCCGGCAGTCTCTTCCACGATCACGCCATTCCTGTCGATATAGAACGACATCGGCAGATAATCCAACCCGCCATACGCCGTCTGAACCTTGCCATCCGTCAGCAGAATCGGATAGGTGACGCCGGTCTTCTGAACGACTTTGGCGATCGCGTCCTTGCCTGCGTCGACATCATCCGTCAGCCCAAGGATCTCGAATCCCTGCGCCGCATACTGCTTGTGGAAGTCCTCGAACCACGGCATCTCCACCTTGCACGGCCCGCACCAAGTCGCCCAGAAGTTCACCAGAACAGGCTGCCCCTTGTAGTCGCTCAGCGAGACCTTCTTCCCCTCCAGAGTCGTCAACGTGAAGGCAGGAGCCACCTTGCCCCGCATCGTCGGAGCCTCGCTCTCAGGCGCCGCAGAAGAATCGGAGGGGGCCACTGAGCCGCTCTTATCCGGCACCAGAACGACGTGATTCGCCTCGGCCTGCTGCATCGCCAGGCGCCGCTCCCGCAGGTTATGCCATCCCGCCCACAACAGCAGCGCGATCCCAACCACCATCACCCCGAAGACCAATCCACTCCGCTTCACGTAGGAACATCCTTCCGGCACGGCTATGCGCCACCTCGTACCCTTCCAGTTTAGACGCAAAGGCCCTCGCAATGATTCCGCGTCTGCACCATGCATGCACGAATAACCTCTGCTAGCATCGACATGGTTCGGCCCTATGTCCTTGAACATCATGTCCAGCAAAGCCACCAGCCCGTCAGACTCGCTTCGCCCATCAGAGTTCGTGCGCATCGAGGCCGCAGCCCTCCAGCAGCTCGCTCTTCGCCTCGACAGCACCATGGCCGCTCCCTTTGCTGAGGCAGTTGACGTCATTCTCCAATCCGGCGCACACCGTGTCATCGTCACCGGCATCGGCAAAAGCGGCATCATCGCCCGCAAGATCGCCGCAACCCTGCGCTCCACAGGCACCCCGGCTCACTTCCTCCACGCAGCCGAGGCTATTCATGGCGATCTTGGCATGCTCGGACAGAAGGACGTTGTTCTTGCTTTGTCATATAGCGGCGAGACCGAAGAGCTCCTTCGATTGCTCCCCACATTCCAACGGCTCGAATCCACTCTGGTTGCGCTCACTGGCTGCATCACCTCCACCTTTGCTCTGGCCAGCAGCATCGTCCTCGACGCCAGCGCCTCCGCCGAAGCCTGCCCGCTCAATCTCGCGCCTACAGCTTCCACGACCGTGATGCTCGCGTTAGGCGACGCGCTTGCATTGGAAGTAAGCCGCCGCCGTGGCTGGAAGGCTGAAGACTTCGCCGACCTGCACCCCGGCGGCCGGATCGGCAAGCGCCTCGCCCGTGTTCGCGAACTCATGCATGCGGGCGATGCGCTCCCGCAGGTCGCATCCTCTACCCCCATGACGCAGGTCATCTATGAGATGTCGCGAAAAAAACTCGGCATGACGACAGTCCTTCAGGATGGCGCTTTGGCCGGTATGATCTCCGATGGCGACCTGCGCCGCCTGCTCGAACGCGACGGCTCCCACGCCCTTGAACACAATGCGGCAGACATCATGAACCGCCATCCAATCACTATCGAGCGCAGCGCCTTCGCCTCGTCCGCACTCGCACTGATGGAAGAGAAGAAGATTACCTCACTGATCGTCATTGCACCCACTGGCCAGGTAGAGGGCGTCGTTCACCTGCACGATCTCTGGACTCTTGAGCTCCCCTAAAGATATGTCCTGCCGGACGGGCCTGCTGCGCGGAGGGCGGTCACTTCGTGACGCGTATACCTCTTCGGTGAGCCCTCACGTTGGTCGGGATCAAAGTTTGTTGACGGCCAACGCGAGGCCCATGCAGGTAATCCCACTAACACAAGGTATACACGCCACGAAGTGGCCGCTCCACGCGCAGTGGGCCACGCCGACTGACAGAAGTTAGAATAGAAAAACAAGCCCCTCGCTCAGACGAGCCGGAAGGTCATACAGAACGCATGCATCGCTGGTCCAAACTCTTTATTCCTACCCTCCGTGAAGCACCCGCAGACGCCGAAGTCGCCAGCCACAAGCTCCTCCTCCGCGCGGGGTACATCCGGCAACTCGGGGCGGGTATCTACAGCTATCTCTTTCTCGGAAACCGTTCCATCAACAAGATTGTCTGCATCGTGCGCGAAGAGATGGACAAGATCGGCCAGGAGTTTCTGCTTCCTGCCCTGAACCCGAAGGAAGTCTGGGAGGCAAGCGGACGCTGGTCCGGCATGGGCGACAATATGTTCCGGCTCAAGGACCGCAAAGGCGCCGAGCTCTGTCTCGCCATGACCCACGAGGAGGTCATGACCGATATCGCCCGCAAAGAACTTCGCAGCTACAAACAGCTTCCGCAGATCTGGTACCAGATCCAGACCAAGTTCCGCGACGAACCCCGCCCCAAGTCCGGACTCCTCCGCGTGCGCCAGTTCCTCATGAAAGATGCCTACTCCTTCGACATCGACGAAGCCGGCCTCGACGCCAGCTACGTCAAGCACTACGACGCCTACGTCCGTATCTTCAAGCGTTGCGGCCTGGAGTTTGTCGCAGTCGAAGCCGACTCGGGAGCCATGGGGGGATCCGGCTCGCAGGAGTTCATGGTCTACACCGACGCCGGCGAAGACCTCATCGCCAGCAGCGCCTCCGGCTACGTCGCCAACCTCGAAAAAGCCACCAGCCGCCTCGCTCCTGTCGAAGACCTTCCTCCCTCCGGTGATGGCACCCCCGAACTCGTCCACACCCCCGGCAAAGCCTCGATTGCCGACGTCACCGAATTCTTTGGCATCGCAGCCTCGCAGGATATCAAGTGCGTCGCGTTTATGGGCACTCCCGTCCCGCCGCCGCCTCAAGCGGGAACTTCGAGGGTTGTACAGGCACCTCCGTTCCGTCCCGTAGTGGCCTTCCTGCGCGGCGACCATCAGGTCAACGAGACCAAGCTCAACGCCGTCGCCGGCACCACCGAGCTCCGCCCCATGACACCCGAAGAGCTTACTCTTCACATCGGCGGTCCTGCCGGCTTCCTCGGCCCCATTGGCATTGCCGAAGTCATGACCCAGGGTTCCCTCAACGGCCTCAACTCCGGCAAAGAACTCGCCAAGCTGAAAGGCGTCCCTCGCGAAAACCCCAGCGAGGGCCTTAAGACTATCGTCATCATGGACCTCGGCCTTCAAGGCCGTACCAACCTGATCGGCGGAGCCAACCAGCTCGACTATCACTTCCGCAACATCACCCCCGGCCGCGACTTCAGCCCCACTCTGACGGCCGACATTCGCAATATCAACCAAGGTGAGCTCGACCCGATCGGCGGCCAGCCCCTGCGTCTTGGCCAAGCCGTCGAGATCGGCCATATCTTTAAATTAGGCCGCAAATACACCGCAAGCATGGGAGCCTCCGTCCTCAACCGCGACGGCAAAGAGGTCACCCCCATCATGGGCAGCTACGGCATCGGAATCGAGCGCATCCTTACTGCTGCCATCGAATCCTCAGCGGCCGCTAACGAAGGCTCGAGCTATGCTCTTCATCCCGCCATCGCACCGTTTCAGGTCGTCGTCACCATCACCAACGTTGGGGACGCGTCCCTGCTTGCCGCCGGAGAAAGAATAGCCGTTGACCTGGAAGCCGCAGGAGTCGATGTCCTTCTCGATGATCGCGACGAGCGCGCCGGGGTTAAGTTCAAAGACGCCGATCTGGTCGGCATCCCGTATCGAATCAACGTCGGTCGCGGAGTCGCCGAAGGCAAGGTAGAATTTCTCGACCGCCTCGAACGCCACACCGAAGAGCTCTCCATCGAGGAGGCGACAACACAGGTAGCTGCCCGGATAACCTCTCTGCTGCGCAACCCGCTCCCCGCAGCCGCCATTTAAGCGTCCAACGAAAGAGCCTCTTGCCAGTCAAACTCAAATACGGCAATAACGCACGGACCGCCGCAGGTCGCTCCGACTTCCGCTTTCGTCTTTTCCGCGGCGCTCTGCTGGTCATCCTGGGGGCCTTGATCGTCGGCTCCGTCATCTTCGGCTTCTTCTACTACCATTTTCAGCAGGTCGTCAACGACCGCCTCGCCGCAGGCCCGATCTTCGCCAGCGTCTCCCAGATCTACGCCGCGCCACGCGAAGTCCGCGACGGCCAGAAGCTCTCCGCCGCCTCCATCGCGACTGACCTCCGCCGCGCCGGCTACAACAGCAATACGCAGCTCGGGACCTTTCAACTCAACGGCGACAACATCTTCATCAAGCCCGGACCCGAGAGCTTCCACACTACGGACGGGGCCACCATCAACACCACAGGCGACGTCGTGCAGAGCATCACGGCCGAAAATGGCGCCGCACTCAGCGCGTACGAGTTGGAGCCGCAACTCATCACCGCACTCTCGGAAGATAAAAATCGCACCAAGCGCCGTCTCGTCACCTACGACGAGATTCCCACCCATCTCGTCCAGGCCGTTATCGCCATCGAAGACCGTAACTTCTTCGAGCACGGCGGCATCAATTATGGACGAATCGCCAAGTGCGCCTTCGAAGATCTTGCCCACCATCATATGAGCTGCGGCGGGTCCACGCTGACGCAACAGCTCGCCCGCGGCTTCTTCCTCTCGCCCGAGAAAAAAATTACCCGCAAGCTCCGCGAGATCATGATCACCTTCCAACTCGAGGCCCGCTTCAACAAGAAGCAGATCTTCGAGATGTATGCCAACGAGATCAATCTCGGACAACGCGGCAGCTACGCCATCAACGGCTTCGGCGAGGCCGCCCAGACCTTCTTCGGAAAAAATCTTCGCCAACTTGACATCGCCGAGAGCGCCCTGCTCGCCGGCATGATACAGTCACCCAGCCGCCTCAACCCCTACCGCCACCCAGAGCGCGCCATGGAGCGCCGCAATCTCGTCCTCGATTCCATGGTCGAGACCGGAGCCCTCACCGCCAGTCAGGCCGAGCGCGCCAAAGCCGAGCCTCTCCATCTCGCCGCGCCCAACATCGACGCCAGCGAAGCGCCCTGGTTCGTCGATCTCGTCCACGACCAGCTCGTCAAGCGCATCGGCGACCAGGACCTCTCGCACCAGAGCCTCCGCATCTATACCTCGCTCGACCCCGACCTCCAGCAAGCCGCCTCCGACGCCGTCGACATCGGCATGAAGAACGTGGAAGAACTCGTCCGCAAGCTGCACAAAACCCGCAAGGGCGAAGTGACCGGCCCCATCACCTATCCACAGATCGCCCTCGTCGCCATCAATCCCCACACCGGCCAGATCCTCGCCTTGGTCGGGGGCCGCAACTACGGCGCCTCGCAGCTTGACCACGCCCTGGCGGAACGCCCCACCGGCTCTATCTTCAAACCCTTCGTCTATGCCGCCGCCTACAATACCAGCCTCAACGGTCTCTCTCTTGGCGACGGAGGCGATGCCGGCGGTGGTGGCGTCTTCACCGCCCTTACCCCCTTGAATGACGACACCACGACCTTCATGTTCCAAGGCAAGCCCTACACCCCCGGCAACTTCGTTAAGAACGAATACCCCGGCATGGTCACTGCGGTCGACGCCATCGACCACTCGCTCAACATCGCTACCATTTCGCTCGCTCAGATGGTCGGCTTCGATAACGTGGCCGCTCTCGCCCGCTCCTCAGGAATCACCAGCGCCCGCGGCACCCCGTCCGTTGCCATCGGGACCTACGTTGCAACCCCAATTGACATGGCCGGAGCCTACACCGTCTTCGCCAACAACGGTGTCCACCTCACCCCCTGGATGCTAGCCTCCGTACGTAACGCCAACGGCGACATCGTCTCCGACTTCTCCCCCGAAGCCAAGCAGGTCCTCGATCCCCGGGTCGCTTTTCTCACTCAGTCGTTGCTTGAAAACGTCATGAGCCGGGGCACTGGCTCCGCTGCCCGCCGGCACGGCTTTCTGGCTCCCGCTGCCGGCAAAACCGGCACCAGCCACGACGTCTGGTTCGCCGGTTATACCTCCAACCTCATCTGTGTCGTATGGGTCGGCAACGACGATTACACGGATATCTCGCGTGGACTGACGCATCCGCTCCAGGGCTCAGACGCCGCCGCTCCCATCTGGGCCGAGTTCATGAAGCGCGCTATCCTGCTTCCCCAGTACTCCGACGTCAGGTCCTTCATCCCGCCACAGGGCGTCACCACCGCACGAATCGATAAGACGACAAGCCTGCTCGCCGACGCCACATGCCCCACAAACAACTTTTACGTCGCCTTTCTCGATGGCACCGCTCCTGCCAACACATGCAGCCAGATGGGGGAAAATCAGCAGAACTTCATCCAGAAGATCTTCGGTCTCAGCGGCTCCAAACCGGCCGGCCCTAACGCCAACATGCCGCCGCTATCTGCGCCCATCGTCCGCTCTGCCCCCAACTTCCCGCCCGACGGCAACGCGCCCGACACTACCCCGCCACCCGCCCAACCTAAGAAGAAAAACTTCTTCCAGAAAATCTTCGGCGGTGGCAGAGACAAACAGCAACAAACAACACCTGCTCCCCAGTAAGCATGGCGCTAACTGAGACCCTACGGCTCGGTCAGGCTGGCAACTCTGTAGCGGAAGGAAAATGGTGCTGTTCCCGTCCCAGATCTCCGTCGTACTTCACCGTACTCTTGAAGAGTTCGTAACGTCCATCGTCGAACTGCTTGCCGTAATCGCGTAGCGCATCGAGTTCATCCGCCGAAAGCTGCTTGAAGTCGCGGAGTATCTGTAGATTTTGATCGAGAACATCCATTGAGTCCATCCCACTGATCGTCGTCGAGACGCCCGCCAGACTCATGGCGAAGGTCAGCGCCTCCGTTGGCGTCAATGCTCCCTTCGAGATCATCTCGCCGGAGCCTCCCATACTCTTCATACCGAACACCGCCATCCCGCGCTGCACCGCAACCGGTAAAACCTCTTTCTGGAAGCTGCGAAAACTATAATCAAAGGGATTCAGCGGCATCTGTACCGTGTCAAAGGCATAACCGCCGTTGAGCATGGCAAGATGGATCGAAGGATTTTTGTGACCGGTAAATCCCACAAACCGGACCTTCCCCTGCTGCTTGGCCGTGGTCAGCGCCTCCAGCACCCCATCCGGCGCATAGCATCTTTCCGGATCGTTATAGTAGACAACCTCGTGTATCTGCCAGACATCGAGATGATCGGTCTGCAAGCGGACCAACGACTCCTCCAGCATGCGCATGGCGACATCTTTCTTCCTGCCATGCGTACAGACCTTCGTCATCACAATCGCTTTATCGCGTTTGCCCTTCAGCGCTGTGCCAACGCGCTCTTCGCTTGTTCCCTTGTGGTATTCCCAGGCATTATCGAAGAAGTTGATCCCGTGATCCATCGCCTTCGCAACCATGTTGTTCACTTCGGGCTGGCCGGAAGCCGTTCCGAGATGGTAGCCGCCCATCCCAAGTATCGAAACCTGCAGTCCGGTCTTGCCCATGGCGCGCTTCGGGACCATGAATTCTCCGATCGCCACGCCATACTCTCCCGCGAAGTCGGATACCACAGGGTCGCGCATAGGTTTGCTCTCGCCGTTCTGCGCGGCACTCGTAGCAGTCATCACGGAAGCTGCTCCAGTCATTGCGGCTCCTTGCAAAAAACGGCGGCGTGTTAAGTCCGATCCGATATGCGGTTCTTGCGATTCCACTGTATTCTCCTGTGTACGTTTTGCATCGACTCAGATCGCCTCTAGTCAGATACCTGCGGATAGGGACGCCCTGTGTTATCTGTCGAACGAGTCATCTGCTTTACTTCCACAGATTTCATATCCAGCGGGAACTCGTGCGCCAGCCGCGCCTCCGGATTGTCGAATTTGATCGAAGTTTTGTAGAGTTCCAGATGTCCGTCGCCGGCATAGGGCTTCGCTCGATCCCGAAGCGCCTGCATCTCGGCGTTGCTGAACGGCGTGAAGTGCTGCGCAATCTTCAGGTTTTGCTCCAGAATATGTGGCTCGGAGACACCGGAGATGGTCGTTGCCACGGGCAGGCTCATCGCATACCGAAGCAACTCCTCGGCAGTGAATACACCGCTTTGCACCGGCTCACCATGGCCGCCTATCGGCTTCATGCCAAGCGGAGCGATGCCTCGCTGCGTCAGCACCGGCAGCACCTTCTCTTCAAACGAGAAGAAGTTCGCATCGAATGGATTCAGAGGCATCTGCACTGCGTCGAAAGGGAATCCCGTATTGAGCATCGCCAGATGGAGGTCCGGATCTTTGTGGCCGGTGAATCCAACGAAGCGGACTTTGCCTTGTTCTTTCGCCTTCCGCAGCGCTTCCGCCGCGCCCTTCGGACGAATGAACAGTTCGGGGTCGTTCTGAAAGGTAACTCCATGAATCTGCCAGAGGTCCAGATGATCTGTCTGCAGACGCCGCAAGGATTGTTCCAGCATCTGCATAGCGAGCTGCGCGTCTCGGCCGTGAGTACAGACCTTCGTCATCAGGAACGCGCGGTCGCGTCTACCCTTCAGGCCCTTGCCCAGCCAATCTTCAGACTTCCCGCGGTTGTATTCCCAGCAGTTGTCGTAGAAAGTGATCCCGCCATCCATCGCGCGATGCACCAATTCCACTGCCGTGGACTCGTCCTTCGCGGCGCCAAGATGATGGCCCCCCAACCCTAGAGCCGACACCATCACATCCGTCTTTCCAAACTTCCGAAGAGGAATTCCACTGCCCTGTGCCATGCTGCCGCCCCCGTCTTGGTACGATGCCGGGACGCGGACTCTGGGTTAACGTGAATAGACGCCATGACCATCGGGCAGCAAATCGTTCACCGCATCAAAGACATCTTCGACAGCCAAAGGAGGCGGCTCCGGCGAAGCGCCCACAAGCCCCAGGCCATCAGCATCCACACAACGGCCGCGACCAACCGCGTTTCAACCTGTCATCAGGCAGATGTGCTCCGGCGTCTTGGACGCGCAAACACGCATCTACCTCGTGACGCCGCAATCAGCAGTCACTCTGCTTCATGGACGGACCTGTGTTACCTTCAAGAAGGTCGTATAACTGCGGAGAGATGGCCGAGTGGCTGAAGGCGCACGCTTGGAAAGCGTGTATACCGCAAGGTATCCAGGGTTCGAATCCCTGTCTCTCCGCCACTTTTTCGTCTGGATCTCTCAATATCAAACTGATGCCAGAATCCATATTGCTAGGCGACGCATGCTTTGCGTGCTTACTATGGCAGAGCTGTTGGCTTCGATCCCTGCGCGGGAAAATGCGCTTGCTGTGAAATAGCAAAGGCGCTCATCGAGCACACAATCCAGGGTCTCTTAAGCTCCAACCGCATGCCCGTCGCACAAGCGTCTGCCGCCGTGCAGGTTGTCCGTTTTTTCTACCGCTGCGTAAGCCGTTGAACTCGCATCAAGAACGGCAAAGTCAGGCCTTGTATCAGGATCGAAAAAATGACCACGACAAAAGTCGCGATAAGCAAAAGGTTCCTTTCGAATCCATGCCCACCAGGCACCGAGAGCGCAAGCGCCACCGCCAGCCCTCCGCGCAGACCGCCCCACGTCAGCACCACGATCGAGCCTCGTATCCGCTCGCGGAAGAACCCCAGCATCCGCACACAAGTCCACACACTCAGAAACCGCGCCGCCAGCACGACCGGAATGGCTACCATCCCCGCCACCAGGTATGTCCGCGTAAACGGCAGTACCAGTATCTGCAGTCCCAGCAACAGAAACAGCACCACGTTCAGGAAGTCATCGATCAGCTCCCAGAATCGTTCTACATGCTCCTGCGTTGCTTCAGACATCGCAAGAGTGCGTGCACGCCCACTGACCAGTAGCCCCGCCGCCACCACCTCCAGCGGAGCCGAAAGCTGCAATGCATCTGCCAAGGCATATCCGCCCATCGCCAGCGCCAGCGTCAGCATCACCTCCACCCGGTAGCTGTCCACCAGACACAGCAGCCGGTACGTCACATACCCAAGCCCCACGCCCAGCGCAATCCCGCCGCCTGCCTTCAGCAGCAACAGCCACCCAAACACGCCGGCCGAAGGAAATCCACTCCCAGATGACGCCCCGAGGAGTGCCAGAAAGATAACTGCTCCCACGCCGTCATTGAACAGTGACTCCCCCGCAAGCTGTATCTCGAACTCCGGCGGCGCACCGGCACGACGCAGCATGTCCAACACCGCGATCGGGTCTGTAGGCGAGATCAGCGCACCGAAAAACAGCGCAGCCGCCACATTGATCTCGATGCCCACCAGGCGCAGCGACCATCGGAACAGCAGCGCAACGAAGATCGTCGAGAGCGCCGTAGCCATAATCGAAAGAACGATTACCGGCACCCGCTGCTTCGACAGGTGCTCCAGGTCGAGCTGCAGCGCACCCGCAAACAGCAGGAAAGCGAGCATCCCGTGTAGCACCACCTTGTTGAAATCGATCTCTCCCACGAGCCCTTCGGCCAGCGTGTGCAGCATCGGCGCCTGATGCCCCACCGCGATCAGCACCGCCGCCGCACCTAGCGAAAGCACCATCGTTCCAATCGTGGTCGGCATTCGCAGCACCCGGAAGCTGAGAAAGCTGAAGAACGCACCGATCGTCACCAGAATGCTCAGCAGCGCAAAAATAGAGATCATATCTCCTTCGATGTCCCGCCGCGCCCATCGAGTACAGGCGAGAGTACGATTCGTGAGATCACTCTGGTTCCACTAACGGGAGCGCCGACGGCAACGCAAGCGCCGCTCCGCCGAAACATAAATCAACGTACGCCTCAAATCACAAGGTACAAAGGATCCTTGAGGGAGGTCTTCGCCAGAACCTGCGTTTAGGCTGATGACGAAAGACCAGGGTACATGGTTTGCTCTTGGTGTTGGTAGGACACCCCTGCCGGTTTGCACCCGTTAGTTGCGACGGCTTAGGGTGGGGCGGTCGTCGGTGCTGTCGGCCGGGTTGTTGGTGTTGCTGGGATTGTTGGGGTCGTTGTTGCCGCTGCTGGCGGTGGTGCGGCGGAGCGTGGGTTTGTTGCCGTCCTTGCCGTTGATGATCTTGCGCTTGTTTTCCAGCCGGGCGAGGCGGGCCTTGATGTCATCGAACTCCGAGGTGGTCACCATGTAGTCGGGACGCGGCGGCATGATCGTGGCGATCTCGTCTTCGGAGCGGTAGATGCGGTCTGGAGTCTGGGGATGGTCGGAGAAGACCTTGGCCAAGGTGCCGGGTTTGTGCTTTTCGAGAGCGTCGAGCTTCTCGAAGAACTGGATGAAGGCCTGGGGATCGTAACCGGCCTTATACATGTACTGGAGGCCGAGCCAGTCGGCTTCGGATTCGTCCATGCGGGAGAACTTGAGGAAGGTGATAGGAATGGCGAGCTGTGTGGCCTCGTAGATGCCATAGCCGGTGTAGGAGCCGGAGGTCATGATGATCAGCGGGATGGAGCCGATCTGGGCGTAGTTCATCTTGGTCATCTGGCGGGCGGCGTGGTGGGCGCAGACGTGGGCGATCTCGTGGGCCATGACGCCGGCGAGTTCGGCCTCTTCGTCGGCGGCGAGGATGAGGCCGGAGTTGACGTAGAAAAAGCCGCCGGGCAGGGCCATGGCGTTGATCTCGTCGGAGTCGATGACTTTGATGGTGAAGGGGACCTTGCAGTCGGAGTTCTTGACGATGTTCTGGCCGACGCGGTTAATGTACTCGACGACGACCGGATCGGTAACGAGGTGAGCGGACTTCTCGATCTCCATGGAGTACTGCTTGCCGTTGCGAATCTCCCAGTCGGTGGAGTACCAGTTGCCCATGCCGCGGCCACCAATGTTGCGGGTGCCAACGGCGTCGACGTCGTCTTCACTGCCCTTCTTAATGTGCGGATCGAGATCTTCACCGGGAGAGGGGAGGACGTCGGATTTGTTCTCGGCCTTGACCTGTTTGGCGGCGGCTTTACTTTCGGTGGGCGTGGCGGTGGGGGTGCCGGGGATGGGCTTCTCCACGGGGACGTTCGCAGGGGGCTGGGGCGTATTGGGCGAAGTGGTCTGCGGAGTTGTCGGAGCCTGCGAGGGGGTGCCGCCCGGGGCCTGGGTTTGTGGCTGGGTCTGGGTCTGAGTCTGGGCGGATGCGGCGACGGAGAAGGTGAGAACTGCGGCCAGGCCGAGTTGCGTGATGGGACGCATGGGATGTCTCCTCGTCGGCCGCTTCCCTGCTGGCTGGGCGCAGCTCGACGTGTTCTTAGACGATAGTATGCGCCTTTTGGGAGCGAGGGGCGAGGGGCTTTGAGAGGTTTGGCACAAAGCTCACCACTCAAAGCTCATCACCAGGTATTGTAGGCAGTACCGTCGGCGGCGGACATCTGAGCTCCGCTGTGGACGTCGTCGATGCCGGGCTCGGTCTGGTCGAGGCTCATCAGGGTGTCCTCCTGGACGGGGACCCAGGTGTCGGAGCGGCGGGTGAAGGGGTCGACGGGCATGGTTTTGAGGTAGCCGGCCTGGACGAGGTCGTCGAGAGACTGGGGGGCTTTCTGTTTGTCAACGGTGTAGGAATCGATGGCGCCGCGCATGACGTGGAGGTCTTCGCGTAGGGTGGCTTCCCGGGCGTTGCGGATGTTGCTGGTGTAGGCGGGGATGGCGATCGCGGCGAGAATGCCGATCACGACCATAACGATCATGAGTTCGAGCAGGGTGAAGCCTCGCTCGGCGCAGCGTTGGCAGGGTACAGGTCGGAGCTGAGAGGCCCATCTCCGAGAATCCGCACATGGGGCACCCGGATCTGTGGAGCGGGATGTGAGCTTGACTACCATGTCGAGTACTTCGTTCCGTCGAGTGCGGTTCCATTGCTCTTGCTGTAGACGTCGAACACGTTCTGGCCGCCGAAGGAGGTGGAATCGACGTCGTCCTGATTGGACCGGAGGCCCCAGTCGGCGTCTCCAGTCATGGGATCGATGGGGATCTTGCGAAGGAAGCGGACTTTCTTGGTCTGCACTTCCACGCCGTCGACCAGGGTCTGGAGGTCGGGGGGATAGTTCATGCTGTCGGCCTTGGTCATGAAAGCTCCCTTGTCGGCTGCGTCCTTATAGTGGTCGATGGCGTCGCGCATCTCCCAGAGGTCGCGGCGAAGTTCGCGCTCCTTCTGTCGTTTGACTTGGAAACGGGCGATAGGGAGAGCAGCGGCGGCGAGGATGGCGACAATGGCCACGGTGATGATGAGTTCGACCAGGGTGAGGCCGGATTGATGGTTAGGGCTGAGAGTTCGACCCAGGGTAGAACCCATGCCCGCAAAGGCCGGGCGTGGGGCACCCGTATTTGTCACGGTATGTCGTTTGCCGCGGGGGGTCACTTCACATGCACCACGGCCTGGGAACCGACGGCCGGAAGATTGGCCTGCGCGCTGTTAAGTGCGCCGACTTTGACGAGGGCGAGGCTGGATTGCCCGGGAGCGATGGCCTTGAAGGTGAGGGTGCAGAGGCTTCCCTGTCCGCTGACGCCGGCTGCACGGGGCGGGCGCTCGGTGGCGATGGCGACCAGGCCGTTGCCGTCGTCACGGTGCACGATGGAGACGGGCTGGCCGTCGCGGGAGAGGAAGTCGCCGGAGTCGACGTTGACCAGTTGCAGGACGGCGGGGTTGAAGCGCATCTGCAGTGGGACGGAGGCGATGTCGTGACCGTTGCCGAGCAGGACGGAGACCTGGAAGGTGCTGCCGACGGCCTCGGTCGCGGCGGGAGGAACGACCGTGAAGCTGATGGGCGGTCCTGCCGGAGTGGTTGTTGCCGGAGCTGCTGCGCCGGGCTGCTGCGGGTTGGCTGGCGGCGTAATGGGTTCGGCCTGCTGGTTAAGCTGCTGGACCATGGCGTTGGCGGCGTTGGCGGCGGTGGTCTTCTGCGGAACGGTTGGTTTCGCGTAGACCGGGAGTTCGGCATCGGCTTGATTATTGTCGTCGCGGCGCAGTTCGATGGCCGCCCCGGTTCCGGTGTCGATGGCGCGAGTATTCATGCGGCTGAGGACCGACTCGCGGACGATGTGGGGGATGAGCAGGAAGACGATCTCGTTCTTCTGGACGGTCTTGTCGCGCGAGGTGAAGAAGTATTTGAGGAGGGGAAGTTCTCCGATGCCGGGCGTGCCATTGACCGAGAGGCTGTCGTTCCTGGTCAAGAGCCCGGCGAGGAGACTGGGTTCGCCGTCCTTGAGCTGGATGACCTGCTCGACCACATTCTGGTTGATGATCGGCTCCTGAACGCCGGAGATGGTCTGGATCGGACCTTCGGAGGAGACCTCGATCTTCATCTTGAGGGTGATCTCGTGGTTGTAGTGGACGGTGGGCGTCATGTCGATGTTGACGCCGACGTCGAGGTAGGTGAACTGGGTCTGAACTCCGATGCTGGCGACGCCGGTGGAGACGCCTGCGTTGTAGGAGCCGGTGGCGACGGGAATCTTCTGGCCGATCTTGATGGTGGCGCGCTGGCCGTCGGTCGCTCGGAGGCTGGGGTTCTGCAGGATGCGGGTATCGGCGTCGTTGAGGAGAGCATTGACCGTACCGCCGGAGATGCCGACCGCGAGGTTGTTGGAGTTGAAGTGGGCGAGCGAGTTGAGGGTGAAGTTCGAGGGAGTGGTCGGAGTGGTCCCGCTGCCGGTTACCGGGGTGCTGCCGTTGGTGGTGGTGGTGTTGGGATTGGCCTGCGGGGTGAGCGTGACCTGGGTGGGAAGGGTGATACCGAGGTTATGCTCCACGCTGCGGTCGACCTCGAGGACGGCGACGTCGACGACGACTTCGGGGCGGGCGCGGTCAAGGTCGTTCAGCAGCTTCTGCGCGAGGAGGAGCTGGTCCGGCGTGGCGCGCATGACGATGGCGTTCTGGCTGGGAACAAGGTAGATCTTGACGCTCGGATCGAGCAGGTTGCGAATGGCCACGACGACTTCGTTGGCGTCGTTCTGCTGGCTGGCATTGGTGAGATAGAAGGTCTGGACCGCCTGCTCGTCGAGGTCGGTGCGTTTCTGTCGGGTGTTCTGGGCGACGAAGATGGTGTTGGGGGTGACAGCTTTGTAAAAAGTGCCGGAGAGCGTCGCGACAATGCGGAGGGCGTCCGAGAGAGAGACGTTGGTGAGATCGACGGGAATGCGCTTGGAGGTGTAGTCGGGATCGAAGAGGACGTTGATGCCGGCGGCTTTTCCGATCGCCTGGTAGATGTTTTTGACATCCTCGACCATGTGCAGGGTGAGGGGATCGTCAGATACGGGCTTGAGTTGGACAGGACCGGAGATGGAGCCGAGGTCGCTGAGAACCTGGGCGTGCTCCGATACCTGGGGAGTGGGCGGGGGTGCTCCCGGGGCGGGCTGCGACTGCTGGATCAGGTCGATCTCCTGCTGGGCGGTCTGGTTGCCGGGGTCGATCTGAAGGGCGCGGTTGAACTCGGCGAGGGCCCCGTTGAGATCGCCGCTCTGGCGCAGTACGCGGCCACGGTCAACGTGCGAGACCGAGGCGAGGAACCGGACGCGTTCGAGATGTGCCTTGTAGCGAAGGTCGGCGGGTTTCTTCTCGAGCGCGAGGCGATAATCCTCGTAGGCAGCGTCGTAGTTCTGACGGTTTTCGGCATCCTCGCCGCGTTTATCGAGCTTGCTGGCGGACTGGGCGTGCGCCGCAACAGAACCGAAGCCCGCGATGCAGGACAGCACGAGAAGAGGAAGCGCTGGACGAACAATTGCCGATAGATTCTTGATTGATTTGTACCCGCGACCCATGCTGCTTCCGTTTGCGTCCTTTACACCGTGAAGAGTATGGCGTTTGCCGGAGCGCGTGCCAGGCCGATTCCTATCTTCGGAGTGGGTGCTGCCCGTGGGGGCAGCGCCTGCTGGGCTGTTGCGCTCGGGTGAGTATACCATTCGCTGCTGTTTCTACTTTCCTGGGTGTTGCGGTTCGGTTAGTGGGCCGGGAGTGATTTCAGAAGCGGACCGCGGCGAACGAAGGAGCATAAGCATTTGGGGCTTGATCGTAGTTTGCCTCGTTGGGTTTCTGGTTAGACGCGCAGTTCTACCGCGGGTGAGACGGTTCTACAGATAGGTTACGGCTCGAGCCGGGTTAATGATTGCAGCCATGTTAAAGTAAGAGATTGCATGGCACGTTCTCTGTCCAACCCGACAGTAGCTCACCAGCCCAAGCCGGTGGTGAAGGAGAAGGACCGCGACCCGGTGGCGGCGGGCAAACGCGATGCCGCGTACAACCGCTCGGCGAGCTTCAACTACTTTCTCTCGGACAAGGTCGAGGCAGGGGTTGCGCTGCGTGGGACCGAGGTGAAGTCGATCCGCGAGGGCAAGGCGAACCTGAAGGACGCCTATGGTCTGCTGAAGGATGGCGAGTGCTTTCTGCTGAATGCGCACATCGGCCCGTTCTCCCATGGAAATGCGATGAACCATGATTCGCTGCGTACCCGTAAACTGCTGCTGCATAAAAATGAAGTGCGGAAGCTCGAGGGTATGACGAAGCAGAAGGGGTTTACGCTTATTCCGACGCGGCTTTATTTTCGTAACGGACGTGTGAAATGTGAGCTTGCGCTGGCCAAGGGCAAGCAGGAGTGGGACAAGCGCGCCACGGAACGGAAGCGCGAGGCCGACAGCGAGGCCAAGGCGGCAGTGGCCCGGAGTCAACGGCGTTAGTCCCTGTTTTTGTGCAGCGTTGTGTGGCGGCGCGGCGGGATAATCGCGCTACGATACAGAGATGGACACGAAACTACTCTTCCAGGATGCGGCGGGATTTACGACGCCGCTGCTTGCTGTTTTCGCGGTGGATATCTCGCTCCATAACGATGCGGAACCGCTGCTGGCCCTGCTGACGACATCCGACGCGATTACCAATGCGGCCGCGCGAGTGCTGGCTTCGGGCGAGTTCAAGGCGACCGCAGGCGAGGTGTTGCTGCTGCATGCTCCAGGTGGATTGAAGGCGGAGCGGCTGCTCATTGTGGGGCTGGGCAAAGCAAAGAGCCTTTCCGTACATGACGTAAGGCTGGGCGCAGGAGCGGCGATGCGCGGGGCGAAGCCGCTCGGCGTGAAAGAGATGGCGATTGCGTTTCCGGAGGACCATGCTTTGTCGGACGAACACCTGGAGACGCTACCTTGTACGCTGCTGTCGCGAGCCCTGGTGGAGGGCGCCGAGCTGGCAGAGAAGGACTGGGACACCTACCGGAGCGAGCGCAAGGACCGTTCGGTGAAGACGCTCGCGGTGCTGGCACACGAGGCGGAGAAGTTGACGCGGGCGGAGATCCAGCAGGGGTTTGCGGAGGGGCAGATCATTGCGGCGGCGCAGAACTTTACGCGCTCGCTGGTGAATGAGCCAGGCAATGTGCTGACGCCGACGGAGCTGGGCAGGAGAACGGCGGCGATGTGCGCGGAGGTGGGGCTGACGTGCGAGGTGCACTCGACCGCGAAGCTCGAGGAACTGGGGATGGGGGCGTTTCGGGCGGTGGCGCAGGGGTCAGCCGAGCCGCCGGCGCTGATTGTGATGACCTATGAGCCGCAACTTGCCAAAGGACAGACTCGGGGCGCGGACGCTCCGGTGCTGGGGCTGGTGGGCAAAGGGATCACGTTCGATACGGGCGGAATCTCGATCAAGCCGGCCGACGGCATGGAGAAGATGAAGTACGACATGGCGGGCGCGGGGGCGATGATCGGCGCGATGCGTGCGATTGCGCAGTTGAAACCGAAGGTGAAGGTGATCGGAGTGGTGTGCTCGGCGGAGAATATGCCGGACGGCAAGGCGTTCCGGCCCGGCGATGTGCTGACGGCGATGTCGGGCAAGACGATCGAGGTAGTGAATACGGATGCCGAGGGCCGGCTGGTGTTGGCCGATGGGCTGCATTATGCGAAGACACTGGGGTGTACGCACCTGATCGATGCCGCAACCTTGACCGGAGCCTGCGTGGTCGCGCTGGGAACGCTGAACGTCGGCCTGTTCTCAAACGATGAGGCGACATGGGAGAAGTTCCAGGAGGCGACGAAGACTTCAGGCGAGAAGTTCTGGCGGCTTCCTTGCACCGACGACTACAAGGACCACATCAAGAGCCAGATCGCCGACATGATGAATACAGGAAAAAATCGGTATGGTGGGGCGATCTCGGCGGCGATGTTCCTAAAGGAGTTTGTGGGAGAGACTCCCTGGTTGCATCTGGATATCGCGGGATGCGCGTGGAACGATGAGAACAAACCATGGATCGCGAATGGGCCAAGCGGAATTGCGGTGCGGTCGATTTTGGAATGGGTAAGAAGTTATTCGGCTTAGAGAAGAGGACCGGCGAAAGCTGGCAGGGTCTTGTCCAGCATTTTGTGTAAACGATTTTGTTGAAGTTCATTGTGTGGATGCTTCGTGGTGTTATAGAAAGCGCTCTTCTGGGCCTGGTTCGCCGCGGGGTGGGATGTGGTCCGTTTCGATGAAGCGCGTCAAAAGGTGCATTTTCCATGGGCATTTTCCAGACGATCGGCGGTTTCGGGTGTGGCTGCGCCCGGTGCCTGGATCGTGATGGCCGTGGGGGGTGTTGCTGCCGGTCCTGCTGGCGTGGGAACACCGAGCGATGTTCGGACTGCCGTACCTTGCGCTTCTCTGCCGCATGGCAGGCTGCCTGAGTGGCATAATCCATTCTGCAAAGGATGGCCAACCGGGATCTGCGGTTAGCCGGCGATGGGGTCGCGGGCTTCGGCTCGGACTTCGACTTTGTTTTCGACCTGGGGGGTGACCATGGAGCTGGTGTCTTTGAGCGCGGCAATGGCTTTGTCGTAGCGGCCGGCGACGAAGTTGGCGCGGATGCGGGCCATGTCTTCGAGCATCTTGATGCCGTCCTTAAGATAGGACATGCGGGAGCGCTCGTCGTGGCCCCAGGTGACGGGGACTTCGCGGATGCTATAGCGGAGCTTGCGCGCGATGAAGAGGATCTCGGGGTCGAAGCCCCAGCGCTCGATGGTCTGGAGGCGGAAGATGACCTGTGCAGCGGAGCGTTTGAAGGCCTTGAAGCCGCACTGGGTGTCTTTGAAGGGCAGGCCCATGACGGTGCGGGTGACCCAGTTGAAGCAGCGTCCAAAGAACTGGCGGTAGAGAGGCTGGTGGATGGTCTGGCGGGTGCGGTCCATCCAGCGCGACCCGATGGCGACGTCTGCGCCGTCGGCCAGGGCGTCGAGGAGGCGCTGGGCCTCTTCCATGGGGGCGGAGAGGTCAGCGTCAGTGAAGAGGACGATCTCGCCGGCGGCCTGGAGGAGGCCGTTGCGGACGGAGTAGCCTTTGCCGCGGTTGCCGGGATTCTGGACGAGGTGGAGCCGGGGATGGTCATTCATCCAGCGCTGAACGATGGCGGCGGTGTCGTCTCGGGAGCCGTCGTCGACGACGAGGACCTCGGCGTCCCAGGCCTGGTCGGCGACACAGGTTAGGACGCGGTCGAGAGCGTGCTCGATGCGGGCGCTTTCGTTATATGCCGGAATTACGATGCTGAGTTGCGGATGCGCCATTCGTTCGCCAAGCCTTTTTCAGTGAATCAGAGTAACGGTGAGGTGCATGGGAAGGCGCCGCCGTTCATCATACTGCACTTATTTGACGTTACGAAAGATTTTTTGTTGCAAGATTTTCACACTGGCGTGACCTGCGGCGTGCATGGCTGTCGCTCCACCTTTGTGCCGATGTTTGTGCCTGCGGCGAAGGAGTGAAGACCACGCCGGAGGGCGCCGATGCTGCTAAACTCCACACCATGCCGGAAGAATACAGAACGCCACCGCCACCTCCGCCTTCGACTCCTTATAGCCAGACGCCAGGGTATCCGCCTCTGTATGGATATGGGCAGGGGTTTCGGCAGCCCCCTCCGGCGCGACGGTCGGCGTGGTTTTATCTGGGCATCATCGCGGGTTCCCTGGCAGCGGTGTTTTTGCTGGTAGGGGGGATGGTATGGCTGACGATGCGGTCGGTGAGCGGGAGCGGCTCGGGCGGCCTGGGGCTGAATCCAAGCAGGATCGCGGTGATCGATGTGTCTGGGGCGATTCTTTCGCCGGAGACGATTGAGGAGCAGCTAAGGAAGTTCGGGGACGACTCTTCGGTGAAGGCGATCGTTCTGCATATCAACTCGCCGGGTGGAGGAGCGGCGGCGTCGCAGGAGATATATCACGAGGTGCTGCGGGTGCGGCAGGAGAAGCACAAGCGGGTGGTGGCGTCGATCGAGTCGGTGGGAGCGTCGGGGGCGTACTACATTGCGAGCGCGTGCGACAAGATTTATGCCAATAATGCTTCGGTGGTGGGGTCGATCGGGGTGATTATGGAGTGGACCAACTATGGCGACCTGCTGCGCTGGGCGAAGCTGAAGAACGTGGTGATCCATGCGGGCGAGCTGAAGGATGCGGGCGACCCGAGCCGGGATTTGACACCGAAGGAAACGGCTTATTTTCAATCGCTGGTGGACAACATGTATGGGCAGTTTGTGCATGATGTGGCGACGGGAAGGCACACGAGCGACGACAAGATCAGGCCGCTAGCGACGGGCCAGGTCTGGACGGGGGAGCAGTCGCTGCCGCTTGGGCTGATCGACACGGTTGGGGACTATCGGGACGCGCTGCTGGATACGGCAAAGCAGGCTGGGATTTCGGGAGAACCGAACGTAGTGCGGCCGGCGAAGGACAAGCGCGGGCTGTTTTCGCTGCTGGCGGATGGTGGAGACGACCTGTTTTCCAATCCGGGACAGCTTTTGAACCGTGCTCCGGGGTTCTACTTCATGTGGAAGTAAGGCGCGGTGCATCACTATTTACCTGAAAAACCAACAGCATACGGAGGAAGAGCATCGGAAGAGATGGGGTTCTTTTTTCTGCTTTCCTCCGTCCTGCGGCGACCTTTCTGCATCCAAGCATCAGTGATACCGACTAATTTAATCCCCGGAGAGAACGGCTTACCCTCTTCCCTCCATCCCGTCTACAATCAACAACAACGGAGTTTCCAGCGCTCGGCCCTTGTCGCCCTCTCCAGCACGAAAGGAATCCGCTCATGACCAAAGCCGACCTCGTAGACAAAGTGACCGCCCTTGGCGACCTGACCCGGCGCGACGGAGAGGTCATCGTCGATACCCTGTTCGACGCGGTGATTGGCGCGCTGAAAACAGGCGACAAGATTGAGATTCGCGGCTTCGGGAGCTTCCGAACGCGGCAGCGCAATGCACGCACGGGACGCAATCCCAAGACAGGCGCCAAGGTGGATGTGCCGGCCAAGCGGGTTCCGTTCTTCAAGCCGTCGAAAGAACTGCGGGATTCGGTCAATCCGGCCGGGGCGGCGAAGAGTAAGGCTGCAGGTTCGAAGAACGAGACGGAAGAGGTCGATCCGCATCATCCGCCGGCGATGTGAATGGGGGCGGTGAGCGCCCAGCTTTGAGCTAAAATCAAACCAGCTATTCTGCTTGTTTCCTACTCTGAGACTCCTTCGAGGACAATATCGGAGACGGGTTCAGTGCCGAACTCACCCTCCCACTTGGCTACGACGACGCTGGCCAGGCAGTTGCCGACGACGTTGACGGTGGTGCGGGCCATGTCGGCGAGGGCATCGATTCCGAGGATCACGAAGATGGGTTCCGTGGGCAGGTGGAAGGTTGAAGCCGTGGCCAGAAGGACGACGAGGGTGGCGCGGGGAACGCCGGCGACTCCCTTGCTGGTGAGCATGAGGGTGAACATCATTAGAAGCTGTTGACCTAACGAGAGGGTTATGCCTGCGGCCTGGGCGACGAAGATACTGGCTACGGCGAGATACAGAGTCGATCCGTCGAGATTGAAGCTGTAGCCGGCGGGAATGACGAAGGCCACGATGCGGCGCGGGACGCCAAGGGCCTCCATAGCCTCCATGGCGCGAGGCAGGGCGGCTTCGCTGGTTGAAGTGGCGAACGCGATGGTGGCGGGCTCTGCGACGGCAGCGAGGAAGCGGCGCACGGGAACGCGGAAGAGCAGCGCTACCGGGAGTAGCACCAGAAGACCGAAGCCGGCGAGCGCGCCGTAGAGGGTTACGAGGAGCTTGCCGAGGTTGACGAGCACGCCTAACCCCATCTGTCCAACTGTGAAGGCCATGGCCGCGCCCACCCCGATGGGAGCGAAGTACATCACCACATTGGTGAACTTGAACATGACCTCGCTGAGGCTTTCGAACAGGTGGAGGACGGGGGTGCGTTTGCGCTCGTCGAGGCAGGCCAGCGCGATGCCGAAGAAGACGGCGAAGACGGCGACCTGAAGGATCTGACCTTCGGCGACGGATTTGGCGATGTTCTCCGGGAAGATGTGCAGGAGAAAGTCCTGCCAGTGAGTTGGCGGAGGCGCGGCAATTGGCTGACCGGCGATCGCTGTGGGAGCGAGGGAGAGGCCGGTGCCGGCGTGGCTCAGGTTGATGGCGGCGAGGCCGATGACGAGCGCCAGGGTGGTGACGACTTCGAAGTAGAGGAGGCTCTTGATGCCGATGCGGCCGACGCTTTTCAGGTCGCCATGGCCCGCGATGCCGGTGACGAGAGTGGCGAGGATGAGAGGAGCGACGATGGTCTTGATCAGCCGCAGGAAGATGTCGCTGAAGACGCGAAGGCTGACAGCGAGGGCGGGAGCATCGAAGCCCAGTTCCGCGCCGGCCACCATGGCGACGAAGATCCAGGGGGTAAGGGAGCGGCGGCCCAAGGCGAAGACGCACAGCAGGAGTACGGCGATACAGCGCAGGACGACTCCCGCGGGGTGCGCGGCAGCCCCGGAGAGGAATCCCAATCCTATGCCGGCTGCCAGGAAAATAATGGCTGCAAGCAACAATATTCGCTCGATATTCGTCTTTAACATCAGGTGCGAAGGATATCAGTCTCGCAGAAAAATAAACTGACGGCCCGACTGCGGATTTATACGGATAAGACGGATTCAGGAACAGGCAAAGTAAGAGCAACGGCGAAATGCGGGAATCCTTCACGTGGCCTTTAGTTAGACCTGCGTTCAGGATGACTTTTCTCTTCGCTACGCTCGATGTTCAGGACGACGAGGACAACAGCAAAAGCAAAGTTTAGTTCGTAGTTTTCGACAGTTCCAAGGCAGCACCTTTCCAACCGCTGATAGCATACACAAAAGCATCATTCCATCATGCGAAGAACCATTTTTTGTACTTTCCTTGTTTTTTTTATCTCTCCCATGTCTCTCGTTGCTCAGGTCAATCCTGGGGCGAACACAGCCGCGCCTGGATATGACGCCCTTCCTCAGACGCAAGCCGGCATCTCCAGTCCCTTAAGCCAGCCTACCCTGAACCCCGGCACCCTTCAGTTGCTGGAGTTGGACGGACGTTTCTCTCAGGCTGTCGACGCCGGTGGAGGGAAGGCCTTTGCCAGCTGGTTTGCCGAGGATGGCGTGACGCTGAACAACGGCAAGCCGGCGGTCCTAGGACGCAGAGCCATCGCGGCGGCCGCTCAATGGGACCCGAAGACATACCAATTGACGTGGACCCCGCAGGGAGCGCAGATGGGGCCTTCAAATGATATGGGATTTACGTGGGGCAGCTACGAAGGCCGGTCGAAAGATAGCAAAGGCGAACCCGTGGTGATCACGGGCCGGTACATGACGGTCTGGAAGAAGCTGCCGGACGGGACCTGGAAGGTTGCCCTGGACGCGAGCGCGGATGGTCCGCCCGCAGCCGGGGAATGCTGTGCTCTGCCAAAGCCGTAACTTCTTGATGCCACTAAAGTAGGAGTGCGCATTTTTTTGCACCTCCCTAGCATGAAAACGTGAAATGAACGCTCTTCTAGTCAAAGACGAAGCACTTCGGATCGAGGCCCTCAATCAATATGAGGTACTCAACTCCGCGCCCGATCCTGTGCTTGACGATTTGACGCGATTGGCGGCGCAGATCTGCGAGACGCCGGTGGCCGCGATCTCGCTGATCGGCTCCGACCGGATCTGGCTGCGCTCCCGTTTCGGGATGGATGTGGTCGAGCTTTCGCTGGGCAGTCTTCCCTGCGAGACGACGATTCTGGGCGATACAGTGTACGAGATTGCGGATACGCGCGACGATCCGGACTATGCGCCGGATGGGATTCTAGTGGAGGGGAGGCCGTACCGGTTTTATGCGGCGGCCCCGCTGACGACGCCGGGCGGCGTCAGCATTGGAGCGCTGCTGGTGATGGACCGTCCTGCGCGTACTTTGACCCCGCCGCAGTTGTCCGCACTGAGCATCTTGAGCCGCCAGGTGATTACCAGGTTGGAGCTGAATGGCCGGATTCGCCAGATGGACCGTGCGGCGCGCTCGCGGCAACGGGTCGAGTCTGCACTGACAGTGGAGCGGAATTTCGTCTCGGCGGTGTTGGATACGGTGGGTGCCCTGGTGGCGGTGTTCGATCCGGCGGGGCGCATTGTCCGGTTCAACCGCGCTTGCGAAACGGCCTCAGGCTATGACTTCTCGACGCTGGTGGGGCGGTATGCATGGGACAAGCTGATACCGCGGCAGGAGATTCCCGAAGCGATCGAGACATTCGAGCGGCTGCGGTCGGGTCACTTCCCTGCTGCATTTGAGAACCAGTGGCTGAACCGGGATGGCAGCCTTCGGCGCATTGCGTGGTCCGCGACGGCGCTGACCGATGCGCAGGGCGAGGTCGCCTTTATCATTGCCACGGGCATCGACGTGACCACGCAGCGCGCGGCGGAGGCTACGCTGCGGGAGAGCGAGGCGCGGTACCGGCAACTGGTGGAAGGATCGCTGGGCATGGTCTGCACGCATGACCTCGGCGGCAAGCTGCTGTCGATCAACCACCATGGCGCGGATACGCTGGGACGGACGCTGGAGGAGATGGTGGGGCATAACCTCTCGGAGTTCATCATGCCGGATCGCAAGGCGGCGATGCCGGCGTACCTGAAGAAGATTGCCGACACCGGCGAGGCGCAGGGCCTGCTGCACCTGGAGCATGCGGATGGGGAGCTTCGCGTGGTGGCATACCGGAACAAGCTGATTGTGGTGCCGGGACGCGCGCCGTATGTGCTGGGATTTGGGGTGGACATCAGCGAACAGGTGCGCGCGGAAGGGCGGCTTCGCACACTGACGCGGCAGTCGGATTCGATTCTGGAGTCGGTGGGAGACGGGATTTACGGCATCGATCTCGAGGGCAAGATAACGGTGGTGAACTCCGCCGCCGCTCAGATGCTGGGATATAAGCACGAGGAGATGCTCGGGCGGAACATGCATCAACTCACCCACCATGCGAAGGTCGATGGCACGCCCTATGCCATGGCGGACTGTCCGATTCTCAAAACGCTGACGAACTTCGCTACGGTGCGGGTGTCGAACGAGGTGTTCTGGCGCAAGGATGGCACGAGCTTCCCGGTGGAGTACGTGGCGCGGCCGCAGATCGACTCGCACTCGGCGGACGCCGCGGACTTGAAGACGGTGGGGGTGGTGGTCGCGTTTACCGATACGACGGAGCGGCGCGCGCTGGACAGGATGAAGGATGAGTTTATCTCGACGGTCTCGCATGAGCTGCGGACGCCGCTGACGTCGCTGCGCGGGGCGCTGGGCCTGCTGGCGGGAGGGGCGCTGGCAAACCGTCCGGAGAAGACGCAGCAGATGCTGGAGATTGCGATCAGCAACTCGGACCGGCTGGTGCGGCTGGTGAACGATATTCTGGATCTGGAGCGGATCAGCAGCGGCAAGACGGAGCTGCACTCGACCATGTGCAGCGCGGAAGAGTTGTTACGACGGGCTGTCGGGGTGCAGCAGGGGCGGACGCCGAAGCCGAATATCCGCATCCTCTTTGCGGCGAACGGCGTGAACGTGTGGGCCGATCAGGACCGCATTCTGCAGACGCTGAACAATCTTATTTCGAATGCGATCAAGTTTTCGCCGGCAGGGAGCGAGATTCGGTTGACGGCTCAGAATATGGACGATGGCGAAGCGCTGATCGAGGTGAGCGACCAGGGGCGCGGCATTCCCGCGGATAAGCTGGAGCACATCTTCGACCGGTTTCAGCAGGGGGATGCGTCGGACTCGCGCGCCATGGGCGGCACGGGGCTGGGGCTGGCGATCTGCCGTAGCATCATTACGCAGCATGGCGGACGCATCTGGGCGACGAGCACGCCGGATGAGGGAACGACGTTTCACTTTACGCTACCGACGAAACCGAGTACGAATCTGCGGTAGAGGCGATACTGTCTGCCTGCGGAGATGAGTTACCGCGCCCAGTTCTCGATCTTCAGGCCCTTTACTCGCGAAAATGCCCGCACGTTTGCTGTCACGAGTACTAATCCCTTTTGCAGAGCCTGTCCTGCAATCAATGTGTCATAAGGCCCGATCGACCTGCCTCGCATCTCCAGATCAGCTCTACGAACCTCAGTCCCGTAAAGCGAAACTTTTGGGAAGTCTTACGGCCTGGCTGAGGCCGGTTTGAAAGAGCTTCGCTCGGTTGGTTGTCGACATAAGCCACCTCATGGCTGGTATATACCGATGGTATCTACTCATCCCCTTCGCGGAGTTTGGCTATGACGGTGAGGTCTTCGAGGGTGGAGGTGTCGCCCTTCACTTCGCCGGTGGTCGCGAGTTCGCGCAGGAGGCGGCGCATGATCTTGCCGCTGCGGGTCTTAGGGAGGGCCTGGGTGAAGGTGATGTCGTCGGGGCGGGCGAGCGCGCCGATCTCCCGGGCGACCCATTGACGGAGTTCCTGGCGCAGCTCTTCGCTCGGCTCATGGCCGCCTTCGAGGGTGACGAAGACGGCGATGGCCTGGCCCTTCATCTCGTGGGGACGGCCTACGGCGGCGGCTTCGGCGACCTTGGGGTGGGCGACGAGGGCGGACTCGACCTCCATGGTGCCAAGACGATGACCACTGACGTTGATGACGTCGTCGACGCGGCCCATGAGCCAGTAGTAACCATCCGCATCTCGGCGCGCGCCGTCACCGGTGAAGTAGCTGCCGGGGATCTCGCTCCAGTAGGCGGCTTCGTAGCGGGCCTGGTCACCGTAGATGGTGCGGGCCATGGAGGGCCAGGGCTTGCGGAACACCAGCAGGCCGCCGTGGCCGTCGGGAACGGGGCCACCTTCTTTTGTGACGATTTCAGGCACAATCCCGAAGAAGGGGCGGGTGGCCGAGCCGGGCTTTGCCGAGACCGCGCCGGGGATGGGGGCGATCATGATGGCGCCGGTTTCGGTCTGCCAGTAGGTGTCGACGATGGGGCAGCGCTCTTTGCCAATCATGCGGTGATACCACATCCAGGACTCGGGGTTGATCGGCTCGCCTACGGTGCCGAGTAGACGAAGGGAGGCGAGGGAGTGCTTCTGGACCCAGGCGTCTCCCCACTTCGTGAAGGCGCGGATGGCGGTGGGGGCGGTGTAGAAGACGGTGACTTTGTGGTCGTCGACGATCTTCCAGAAGCGATCGTTTTCGGGCCAGTTCGGAGCGCCTTCGTACATCATGACGGTAGCGCCGTTCTGCAGCGGGCCATAGACGACGTAGCTGTGGCCGGTGACCCAGCCGATGTCGGCGGTACACCAGAAGACATCGTCGTCGCGGAGGTCGAAGACATATTTGCTGGTGAGATAAGTCTGGACCGAGTAGCCGCCGGTGGTGTGGACGAGGCCCTTGGGCTTGCCGGTGGTGCCGGAGGTGTAGAGCAGATAGAGCGGGTCTTCGGCGTCCATCCACTCGGCGGGGCAGTCGGGTGCGGCGTGGGCCATCACTTCATGCCACCAGAGGTCGCGGCCGGCCTGCATCTGGACCGGAGAGCCGGAGCGCTGGAAGACGATGACGTTCTTCACGGTCGAGCACTTGAGCAGGGCTTCGTCGACGATGGATTTGAGGGGGACTTCGGCGCCGCGGCGATAGCTGGTGTCCTGGGTGAGGACGGCGACGCAGCTTGAGTCGTTCACGCGGTCGGAGATGGCATGGGCCGCGAAGCCGCCGAAGATGACAGAGTGAATGGCTCCGATGCGGGCGCAGGCGAGGAGCGCGATGGCGAGCTCAGGGCACATGCCCATGTAGATGGCGACACGGTCTCCGCGCTGGATGCCGAGATCTTTTAGGACGTTGGCGAAGCGCTGGACCTGCTGGTGGAGTTCGCCGTAGGTGAGCTTACGGACTTCGCCGGGCTCGCCCTCCCAGAGGAGAGCGACTTTATCCTTCCGGGAGCCGAGGGCGTGGCGGTCGACGCAGTTGTGCGAGAGGTTGAGCTTGCCGTCGACGAACCACTTTGCGTGGGCGGCTTCGCCATCGGTCACTTTGGTCCAGGGGGCGAACCAGTCGAGTTCCGCGGCGGCTTCGGCCCAGAACGCCTCGGGCTGTTCGATGCTGCGGCGATACATGGCTTCGTACTGATCGAGACTCTGGACGTGGGCCATTGCCGAAAACTTCTCCGGTGGCGGGAAGACGCGGTTTTCCCGAAGACTCGAATCCAGATTTGCACTTTGTTTCACCGTCGACACTCGCAGTTCCTCCGTAATTTAAGCCCAGCAAAACGAAGGTACCCTATACAACTCGGACGGGGCAACCCGACTGCAGCAGGCGTTCGGCAGAGCTTCCTTATTGCACCTTTGCGGGTGGCCGTACCAGGAGCGGAAGCACGATGGAGATTGCCATAACCAGCGCGATGGTATGGAGGCCGCTCGCGTAGCCGCCCGTGACCTGCCGCATGTGGGCGATCAGCAGAGGGCCGAAGGCGCTGGCGAAGCCCCAGGCGGTGAGCATCAGGCCGTAGATGGAGCCGGCGTTGGCTGCACCGAAGTAGTCCGCCGCGAAGGCAGGCATAGTGCCGAAGCCTCCGCCGTAGCAGAGCAGGATGATAAAGGCGACAGTCGTGATGGCCGCGGCCGAGTGGAGGCTGGGGAGAAACCAGAAGAGGGCGACCTGCAGGATGAACATGACGGCAAAGGTGGCGCGGCGACCGAGCGTGTCCGAGGCCCAGGCCCAGAAGACGCGTCCGAGCGCGTTGCCGATGCTGACGATGCCGACCATGCCCGCGGCGACGATGGCGGTGAGCCTGCCCAGCTCCTGAAACATGGGGGCTTCCTGGGAGATGACGGAGATGCCAGCCGAGGTGTTGAGGAAGAGCAAGAGCCACAGCGCCCACCACTGCCAGGTCTTCAGGGCATCGCCGAGGGTAAAGGCTTTGGCGCTGCTTTGTGTGAGCTGCTTTTCGGTCGGCGTCCAGCCTTCAGGCTGCCAGCCTTCTGGTGGGTTCTGCATGAAGTAGCCGGATGCGACGCTGACGATGAGGAAGGCGATTCCAAGGTACGCAAAGGTCCTGAGCACGCCTACATCTTGAATCAGGCGAGTGGCGATGGGAGCGGTGACGAGCGCGCCGGCTCCGAAGCCGCCGACGGCGATACCGGTCATCAGGCCGCGGCGGTCGGGGAACCATTTAAGCAGCACAGCGATGGGGACGATGTAGCCGAAGCCCAGTCCAATGCCGCCGATGACGCCGTAGGAGAGATAGAGCCACCAGAGACCGTGAGAGAAGCTGGCGAGAAAGACTCCCCCGCCGTACAGGATGCCTCCGGTGATGGCGACGACTCGTGGTCCGACGCGCTTCAGCCAGAGGCCGCCAAAGAAGGACGCGAATCCGAGGGCCATGATCGCGATGGTGAAGGTGAGCGTAACTTGGGAGATGGTCGCGTGAAAGAGTCGGGCCAGCGGAACCCGGAACACGCTCCAGGCATAGACTGCACCGAGGGCCATCTGGAGCAAAATTCCCGCAATCGCGATTCCCCAGCGTTGCATCTTGTTCATGGTCTCTCCCTTTCGGTTCCGCATTTGGCGGTTTCTGGACAGATTTCAAAATAGGCGACAGTAAAGCAAGAGGCTCACAGAGAACAGGCAGCACCGTTTGGCGACGAGTCAATCTAGACGAGTCAATCTAACAGATGCGTCTATGGGTCGCGGTAGACTGTTGTTTATTGTGAATTCTTACTGGCCGGCGGTGATCGGCTTTTTTCTCGGATTCGGATTTGGCGTTGGTTGCGCGCTGGCCGTGATGTATTCCATCTACATGGGCGGATACCGGGCGGCGGTGCGCGACTCGCAACTTACCAATCCGCCGGAGCGGTATACGAGGGCGATACAGAAGAACTCCGCTGCCTCGTAGCGGTAGATGTTCGTGAGAGTAACCGCTCATCGGGCTGCCAACTCTGCGCGAAGCTGCTTTACCTCGCGGGTCAGTTCTTCCACTGCTTTCCGGATCTCAGCTCGCTGCGCAACGTCACTCATGGCCTTGATGCCTTCGATGTAGAAGTTCCCGTTGGGTTCGAGAACGCACTTTTCCACTTCGTTGAAGTCGTTGTAGCCTTGGCGATGCAGGACGGAACGAAGCTCGAGTTCGGTGAGCGCCTCCTTCTTCGCAGCGTCCCAATGAACGACACCATGGCTGATCAGGACGGTCTCCGTACCCTCGATGGTGTTGTTGAACTTAGGCAGACGGAACAGGACGCGGGTGAGAAGCCAGTTGATCGTGAGCAGCGAGAGCGCTCCAATGACGCCGCCGGAGACGGAGTTATCATCGCCGATCATTGCGTTCTGCACCGTGTTCGAAAGGCTGAGCAGGACGACGAGGTCGAACGGGTTCAGCTGGGCCAGCTCTCGTTTGCCGAACAGGCGCAGGAAGCCGACCAGAAACAGATAGACAATCATGGGCCGGAGAATCTTTTCGAGCACCGGCAGGGGAAGATGGAACATGCTTTCGAGCAAAGAAGATTCTCCTTATGGGCAAATTACCGGCAGACAGCAAACGAAGGCGGAGGAGAGGAGATCTTCCTCCGCCGTGATTATCTCGCCATCTCGTCTCTTGTTCGTGCGAAGATTCACGGGCACAGATTCATCCGCAGATTCATGCGTAGCGCTTCTGATGCCACTCCCAGGCGCTGGCAATAATCGTGTCCAGCTCCGCGAAGTGCGGTTGCCAGCCCAGCTCGGACTTGATCTTGTCGGAGCTGGCGACCAGCACAGCGGGATCTCCGAGGCGGCGTTCGTGCTCTTCGACAGCAATGGGACGACCGGTGACGCGGCGGACGGAGTCGATGACCTCGAGCACCGAGAAGCCGTGTCCGTTGCCGATGTTATAGATCAGGCGGCTATTTTGCTCGGTGAGAGCCGCGAGAGCCAGCAGGTGAGCCTCGGCGAGATCCTGCACATGGATATAGTCTCGGATGCAGGTGCCGTCCTTGGTGGGGTAGTCACGGCCGAAGATCTTGATGTTCGGCCGACGGCCAAGCGCAACGTCAAGGATGAGCGGGATGAGGTGAGACTCGGGCTCGTGCGCTTCTCCGTACCCTTCGATCGCGCCGGCGACGTTGAAGTACCGCAGGCTGGCGTATTTGAATCGATGGATCAGGTTCAACCAGGTAAGCATGCGCTCGACCAGCAATTTGCTTTCGCCGTAAGGATTGGTGGGGTGCAGTTTGGCGTCTTCGAGGATAGGAGTCTTCTCCGGTTCGCCGTAGCAGGCCGCCGTAGAGCTGAAGACCAGGCGGTCGTGTCCGGTGGCGAGCATCGCTTCGAAGAGGGCCAGGGTGGAAGCGGTGTTATTGCGGAAGTAGATCTCCGGCCGTTTCATGCTTTCCCCGGCTTCGATCAGGGCAGCGAAGTGCATGACACCATCAAACCGCCCTTGGCGAAGAGTGGATTCCATCAGGGATCGATCGGCGATGTCGCCTTCGACGAAGGTGGCGTCGTCGGCCACGGCTAAGCGCTTGCTGTGGCAAAGGTTGTCATACACGGTGACCTGATGGCCCCGGGCCAGCAGGAGCCGGGTGACGGTGCCTCCGATATAGCCTGCTCCGCCTGTGACCAGAATGTTCATGTCCGTATCTCCTTTTGGGTCTCATTTTGTACTCTTCTTGGATACCACAAAAGTACCAGTGTCAATCACTTACGGTTACGGCAATATACTTGCAGTAAGGAACGAGCAGAGCACCGGCAAAGGAACGAGGCGCCTCCCCGACGCACGGGGACCTGCTACAACCATTTGCTTCCCTGCATGCGTCTCTCTAAATAAACGCATGTAACTTGGATGGACCTCCGATCGCTGGCTGTATCGAATCGGATGGAACCGGGTCGGTTCACTGATGGGCGCTGCGGCGTACCTGGAGCTGATCTCCAGTACCGTTCCTGATCAGGGTCAGGCCGGTCTTACTCTCTCCCGCCTCTTCTTAGGGGCATGTCAAGGGTTGTTCATCAAGGATTTTTATGGCAAAGCCGCTTCGCAGCGATAACCCCACACCGCAGAATATGCAGTTCGCACACTTCGGCGTCCTCAACGACGGCAGCCAGAGCAAAGGGTCGCTCTTCACTTCAATCGCTCTCAATGTGGTCATTGCTCTGTGCGTCATCATCATCGGCGCGGCGGCGAAGAAGACGATTGACACCCGGCACAAACTGACGGAGTTGACCGAGCCGGTTCCGATCAAAAAGCCGGAGCCGCCGCCGGTCAAGATGAAGCCGGTTCCAAAGCTGCCCACGCCGCCTGTCGCAAGGGTTGAGCCACCGAAGATCAAGATGCCCGACGTCAAGCTGCCGGACGTTCCGAAGGAGGTGAAGATGACACAGCCAATGCCTGTAGTCGTTCCGGCGCCGCCGAAGCTGGTCCAGCCTCCTCCTGCGCCGCGCGTGGTGAACCTTGCGCAGGCGCGGCCCGCTTCTGTGGTGAATAACTCTCCGCATCCGACCGCAGTCTCGCTTGGGTCGCCGGATAATCCCATCGCTCCGTCCAATCGTCCGGCAACAAGTGCGGTGAATCTTGGCAACCGGGGGTTAGCGGGAATGCCTGCCTCCAATAGCGGTATGGGTGCGCCGTCGAAGGTTGTCAATCTAGGTTCCGGCTCAGCCGGCAGCCAGAACATGCGTGGCCGGGACAATGCTTCTACCGGCGTGGTTGGCGTGAAGCTGGGTGTTGCGGGCGGAACCGGTCCGCGGAACGCTCCGGGACGTATGGCCGGCGCGGTCAATCTTGGACAAAATGAGCCGCCGCCTATGCCAAAGCCCGCAGGACCGGCGTCCTCAGCCATCCGAACCGGCCCCAAGGTCTTGTTTAAACCCAAGCCAGAGTACACCGCGGAGGCGATACGCCTGCATATCGAAGGTGTCGTCTCCGTCCGTCTGCGGGTCTCCTCTTCCGGCGCAGTGCAGGTACTGGGCGTGACCAGCGATCTTGGCCATGGCCTGGGAGAATCTGCGATTCATGCCGTTCAGGCGACACGATTTCAACCAGCAACCGACGCATCCGGTCATCCAGTCGACTGGGAAGGCGTCGTCAACGTCGCCTTTCAGCTTGCCGGATAGAAAACAATCGTTGGTCGATTGTCCACTCATGCAATAGCATCAAGTCCATCATCAGGCTGACCGCAAGGTCACCGCAGGAGCCGTACATCATGATTCTCGGGAAACAGTCTACTGCCGGTCTGCTACTGGCGCTCTTCGTCGCAACAACACTCCCCCCGCAGGCTGGAGCAAGCATCTTCCACCCCAAGAAGAAAAAAGATGAGGATATTTCGTCCGCACGCAAGCCGACCGCATCACAGAACGCGCTGATCGACAAGGCCATCGCTCGCGAGAAGGTCGTCATCAAGACGGTCCAGCAGCGTGCTCCGCTGGTGGAGACTTACATTCAGAACATGCGTCCCGATCCGGTACTGGGCCAGGTTCCTGAGTCCGATCAGCATTTCCTTGGGCGCGTCGACTTCAAGAGCGTCATCAACGATCAATCCTTCGCGGTGAATAAACAGACCTCGGAGGGAAGCACGAATAACGGTAAGCTTGGATTCTTCAAGCACTCCGTCTCGTATGTCGGCAGTCTCGGCGGCAGCTTGCACCTCACGTTCCATGAAGCCGGATTCGTCCAGATGCTGCTCATGGATTCCAACGGCTTCGACCGTCAGCACTATACGTTTGGCTATGTCCGCAATGACTTCCTGGGCAATACTCCGACCGCAGTCTTCGATGTAACCCCGGTCGAAGGCAAGAAGGCTTTCGGCCGCTTCTTCGGCCGGATCTGGATTGAGACCCGTGGCGGGAACGTCGTACGCTTCAATGGAGATTTTGCCGGGACAGAAGAGGACCAGAAAGAGTTTTATCACTTCGACAGTTGGCGCACCAACGTGCAGCCGGACTTGTGGCTCCCGACCTCCTTTTACGTGGAAGAGAGCGACCCCCACAGCGTCTCCCGGACTCTCAAGTTCAAAGCAATCAACCATATCTGGGGGTACGTGCTGAAGGTCCCACCGCCTGAGACGGAAAACACGTCGATGGATGTGGTTGGGGCTACCGACGTCAGCAACGACGCTCAGGATGTCGGCCCTCTCGGCGCCCAGCGCGCCTGGGTGCAGCAGGCCGAGGACAATATCGTCGAGCGGCTGTTCCAGGCCGGTCTTCTCGATGCTCCCAGCGAATTTGACAAGACTCTCGAAGCATTGGCTGGCAACATTCTCGCGTATAACAACATCACACTTTCGAGACCGATCCGCTGCCGTACGCTGTTGACGGAGCCGCTCGAGTCTTTGGCCATCGGCAATACGATTGTGATCTCAAAGAGTCTGCTGGACACCACTGGAGTCGTGACTCAGGATGGAGCCCAGCAGATGGGAAACTTGAATGCGATTCTGGCTTTTCAGATCGCCCATATCATCCTGGCCCACCGGCTCGATACGAAGTATGCCTTCAATGATCGTCTGCTGTTCCCGACGACCTCGGTCTTCAACCACATCCCGATGCATCACACCGATGCAGACAACGCCGCAGCAGCCAAGAAAGCTATGGAATTGCTAAGCGCAAAGGAACTCGAAGGCGGCCAGCAGTATTTCGGCCTCTACCTGCAGCAGTTGCAGCAGCGTGTCAAGAGCCTCAAGGCGCTCAACGAACCCATGATCGGCGATGGCCTGGTCAAGAGCGACACGGATCCGACTTTCTGGATGCAGGCGATCATGGCCAAAGGTCCCAAGCTGGACATGAAAGACCTGAAGCAGCAGGCGGCCATGCCTCTGTCGAGCTTCCTGCGATTCGACCCCTGGACCGATCAGCTGTTCGTGATGCATACGGCTTACGAACCGCTCCTTTCGCCTGCCGACAAGATGCCGTTTGAAGTCGAGCCGGTATATCTGAAGCTGAGTTACTACAAAGCTGCGGCAGAACCTCCGGCTTCGCCCGCAGGCCCTGCAAACAATGCTCCTGCGGCCACAACTGGAGCGCCTGCACCGGCTTCGGCAAGTGCACCTGTAACCGCGCCACAGTAGGACTGATCTAACCCGGTGGACAAGGTTCCGATGTGGGAGCTCTGTCCACCCTCTCTCACCGGGAAGCATTCGTTTCATAACCTGGCAATTAAAGAATGTTCTATTGTTTTTCTAAGGAGGCACCCTGTTGAAGCGGCATACCCTCATCGGCTGTTTCGTCTACGTCCTCGGCCTGGCAACATGGTCGCACGCGCAAGCTGTTCCCACTGCCTCGCGTAGCGTCGGCGGCACTATACAGATTGGCGGCGGCCTGACGTTCGCCGACCCGGATTATGGGCCGAAATACGCTAAAGGCCTAGCCATCTACGGGAATTTCGACGTTATCCACAATATCGGTATAGAAGGCGATATTCACTTCGCAAGCCTTATCACCCCCACCGATATTGGAGAGAATACGTATCTGCTTGGGCCGCGCTATACCTACAGATACCACCGTCTCGCACCCTATGTGAAAGTGCTGTTCGGTGTTGGTCAGTTCCAATACCAGCAGGGCACCTACGGCAAGGGATCGACGGACACCTACGGACTCTATGCCTTTGGTGGAGGATTAGATGTCCGGGCAACACATCGCCTCAGCGTTCGGCCGATCGACTTCGAATTCCAAAGGTGGCCGAATTACGCTCCGAACGGACTTACGCCATTCGTCTTGACGGTCGGCGCAGCCTATGTCTTCCGCTAGACAAGACACCTTTATCAACAGCGCCGAAGGACCGGTGTGAAGGCTCTTTCTTCTCTGAAAATATTCAAAGCCTGGGAGTATCCTCTCTCCCAGGCTTTCCCTTTTTGCAGCGCAGAAGCCGAAAACGTAGTTGCTCTTGTACTCGCTCGATACAGTCACCACGGAATAGCCTACGGCTTCCCCGCCCCACCCACCGGCAAGTCCAGCTTGATCTGATCCACCGGTATCTCCAGCGAGCCCGCCTTGTTGCCCAAGAGGTCATGCACCCCAAGCCGCAGGAAAAAGCTTCCCTTCACCGGAATCGCAATCGTCTCCTCCGTCCCTAATCCTGACTGCAGCATCTGTGCGTACTCGTTCTCGTCGACGTGAATCGGCGCCCCGGCGATCTTCGAGTTCACTACCTCGCCCTTGTCGTTGTAAACCACCGCCAGAAACTCCACGCTTCCGTTGTAGTTCAACTCCGGCGTCGGCATAAACTGCATCGCCCGCGCGCTCACGGAAAAATGCACCTTGTACATCCGGTACGCGTCCTTGCGGTACTGTTTCTCCAGATAGACGTCTTTCGGCAGCGGCTCATCCCCCTTCGCCTTCGCAATCTCCGGCGACGGTGTCACCGCAGCGATAAACGGAATATCCCGCGCCGGCCCAGCGCCCATCGTCATCGCCGCATCCATCCTCGGCGAAGGCTGCCGGCCCAGCGGCTGCCCCGGCAACAGCCTGTGGTGTCCCTCCAACTGCGCCGCATGCGCGTTCTCCTCCGCCACATCGTTGCGCGCATAGTATCCCCGGCGATACTCCAGCCGCAGCCCATCGCCCGGCACCTTCACCTGCAGCTTCCTGTACTCGCCATCCCAGCGGCGATTGCCCGGCGTATACGACAGCGTGTAGTAGTTCGACCCCGTATCGACCACCTCCGCGATCGCCTGCCGCAGCCCATTCGTGTTGTAGAACGCGCGTCCGCCCGTAGCCTCGGCGACATCGTCCAGGTCGCCATGCTGGTAGAACTGCCTGGTCTCAAACCGCCCCATGCTTCTCAGGCCCCCACCGCGCCCATGCGATGCGTCGAACGCGGGGTTCGTCTGCAGCCCGCGCGAGTCCACCGGATACACCGCGATCCGGCTCAGCGTCAGCACGTCGGTCGTCTTGCTGAAGTCGTCGATAAAGCTCGTCATATCCGGAAACGGCACGTTCAGCCCCGGCCCATACACGTTGATCGGAACCCTCCCGGTAAACCAGATCAGGTTCTTTCGCCCAGGAAACGGCGCCAGGTATCGTGCCAGCGCCTGCATCCCCTCCGTCAGATACTGCTGGCGCATCCGCTCCCGCACGTAGTTCGGCGCATTTGGTCCCCCCAGCAGGGGCGACAACACCGGCTGGTCCCGCTTGCTGCTCACCACCTGTCGCAGAACGTCCGGGTCCGAGGTGAACCCCTGGATCATGTGCATCTGCGTATCCAGTTGAAAGATCGCGATCCGGGTTCCCACAGGCACCGTCTTCATGTAGTCGATCATCTGCTCGCGCAGGTACATCTGCGCCTGCACCGGTGTATCCAGCGCGTCCAGCAGAAACACCGTCGACGCATTGCTCTCGTTCGTCACCGGGTCGAAGTTGGTGAAGTGGTTCGGCGGCAGCTTCACGGTTGCATTCAGCTTCGCGGCCTCCGCCGGGCTCATCGGACGATGCTCCTGGAAGCTGGACAGCACTTGCGGCACGCCATCCTCCAGCAGCGTAAAATCCGATGCCTTCAGCCCCGTCACCGGCCGACCCTTGCCATCCGTCACCACCACGTCCAGCAGCACCAGCCGCGCTGCCGCCCTCAGCGTAGGCACACTGTCATCCCGCCGCTGCAACTGCGGAGGAATCGTTCCCGCATCGGGTGTTCCCGCCGGGGCCGTCTGCTGCGCCGGCAACGAACCGCCCGCCAGCAGAATCGCGCCGCCCAGCGCCAGACCTATCCCCAACAAACGGCTTCGCACCATCACTCTCCTCAGAGAACATCCTCAAAGACACGAACCCGAATCCAAACCATCTGTCGCGTTCTGGGCTATTAGAGCAAAGTAGCAGTTGGCGTAGAGTCTGCCGTGCCCTTTGTTTGTCATTCCCGAAGGGAATCTGCGGTTGCCTTGCTCTACACCAACAGTAAATTCGCGCTAGAACTTACTTATGGGTGCTCTGAACAACGGCATCGATTCTTCTTGGTACGTTGTTTAGGGGTGTGGGGCTGGTTGGACTGACTGATGAAGGCGTGTTGTTCGGCCGTTTTTCGGCTTTCGGGCAGTGTTCAGGCGCAGCTCTGTCCCGCGACGGCCAGGAGATGTTTGCGGGCGGTGCAGAGGTTGATGAGGGCGCAGGTGGTGTGCAGCCGATTCAGGTTTTTGGCCAGACCCCGGAAGCGGACCTTGACGAAGCCGAACTTCAGCTTCATCAACGCGAAGACGTGCTCCACGCGCGAACGGGTCTTGCTCTTGATCCGGTTCTCTTCCTTGCGTTCGGGATAGGTCCTCAGCTTGGTCTTCCAGAGCCGGTTGATACGGCTCTCGGCCTTGGGCGCATGCTCGGCGAGCACCGCGTCCTGGCCCTGGTAGGCCTGATCGCCCCACACCGCAGTCTCTTCGCCGTGCAGCAGCGCGGGCAGCATCTTGCAGTCGGCCGTGTTGGCTGCGGTTGCGGCGACCGAGTGGATCATCTTCGTCTCGGCATCCACGCCCACATGGGCCTTCCTGCCGAAGTACCACTGCCGGCCCTTGCGTACCGGATGCATCTCCGGCTCGCGCTTGCCGCTCTTGTTGTCGGTCGAGGAAGGCGCGTGCAGGATGGTCGACGATGGTGCCGGTGCCGATCTTCAGCCCATGCTGCTCCAGGTAGCCGTTCACCTGGGTGAAGATACGCTGGCCCAGTTGGTGATGTTCGAGCAGATGGCGGAACTTGCACACGGTCGTCTCGACCGGCGCAGGCTCGCAGCCAAGATCAATGCCAACGAAACCGCGCATGGACGGTGATTCATAGAGCGCGTCCTCGACCGCCGGATCGGACAGGTTGAACCACTGCTGCAGGAAGTAAATCCGCAGCATCCGCTCGATGCCCACCGGCGGACGGCCCTTGCCCGTATCCGGATAATGCGGCCTAACCAACGCCACCAGCTCCGCCCATGGAACCACAACGTCCATCTGCGACAAAAACTCGGCACGACGAGACTGCCGACTAAACCGCTCAAATCCAGCCCCCACCGCCAACCTCGGCTGCTTCATCCCACACCTCACCCTCACCACCGTAATTTAATCCGCTGTGAAGATGAAGTACTTAATCAGAGAACCCTTAGTGTCTGTTATGAACTTTTTGCTTGTAAGTATCTTGGAATCAATAAGACGCTTTCGGAGTTCTTGCCAAACTCAAGGCTTCTGTAGCGCTAGAGTCTCCTGGAGCAGCCAGATGCCCAAATTCGTTGGGAAAATGTCCGGTCTACGGGTTCTATAGGTCGCCGAAGTAAGTCGAAACTTCATAACAGGCTCTAGCGTTTACCCTTCTTCCATTCCTCATATGAGATGCGCGGCATCATCAAGAACGAATCTTGCGTCTTTACATACGACCCAAGTCCGTTCATCCGTCCAATTGCATGCAGCTCTTCGGCCTTCACATAGGGTCCGGCCGGATCGACAAACCGGTCTTCGATGTAGATTGCGACCACCCGGCCAAGAATGATCCGAGATCGTCCAATCTCCATCGTTGTGTGCTCCTTGCACTCCAGCGCCGCGTGAGCTTCTTTAATTCGCGGCACCTTGACCAACTGCGACGGCTCGGTCGTGAATCCGGCCATCTCTAGTTCATCCACATCCGGCGGAAAATCCGTGGCGCAGATATTCATCCGCTGCGCTAAATCCTCAGTCACGACGTTCACCACGAACTCTCCGGTCCGCCGTATGTTGCGCGCCGTATCTTTGGGAACAAATTCGCCTGTTGGCCGGTCGGTCACACCCATCGCCACAATGGGAGGATCGGTGCACAGGTAGTTGTACGCGCTAAACGGAGCAGCATTCAGCCTGCCATCTTCATTCATGCTCGTCACCAAGGCGATAGGTCTTGGCGCAACCAGACCGATCAGCAGGTTGTATATCTCGCGTCCTCTGGCCTTGTCTACATCGAAGTTCATCGACTGCACCTCTCTCTTCAGCAGCCTATTCTAGCCGCGCCAAGGCTGTCATTCAGGCATGTATCATCTTCACCACCGCAGTCCACACCACCGGCCATGCCTCGCTCCGCGGATCGACGACATCGAAATGGTCGGCCCCAGGCAGGATCGTAATCGTTCACTTACAACACCCTGAGCGCACCAATCCTGGAGTGGCAGCAGATCTATGCAGGCATTCCAAACGGGTATTCTCTGACGGGTCAGGTGAACAACGTAGCCAACCCTTTGCGTCGGCGGAACTGCTCGATCCCAGCTCGACGAACAATCCGATCAACGTCAATCCTGGCGCCTTCGGCGTTCCAGCAGTCGGGCGATCTGTCAACTACGATCCTAGCCAGCTCAACGGTCAGTCGATCCCGTATAGCGAACGCGGATTTGGCAGACCTGGCTCTTACCAGACGTACAGCGCGAATGTGCAACAGCAATTTGCTCCCGATCTGATCCTTACTCTCGGATATCTCGGCACACACCTGGGCTCCAACTTGCTGTCTCTGAATAATATTAATCCATCCAACTTCGCACTGGGATACGCGTTGAACAGCCCAGCGACGACATTGCCGTATGCAAGCTTTTCAGGAACTACAGCGCAGGCTTTGAAGCCTTATCCGCAATACACAACCCTCAATAGAGCGGCATTCGGCGAGAACCTGGGCCAGCTTAGCTACAACGCCATGACTGTCAAGCTTGAGCGCCGCTTTCACAACGGGCTGAATCTGCTGGCATCCTACAAGTGGTCGAAGATCATCGCGGATACTGGGAACATCATCGGTGGCAGCCTTGGAGGCTCCTACACAGCCAATATCCAGAATCCGTTCAATTTGAAGGCGGAGAAAGCGATCTCACCGGAAGATACGCTGCATATCTTCGTCGTAAGTTATCTCTACGATCTTCCATTCGGCGATAAGAGAAGGTTCCTCAACAGCAATCATGTACTCAACTATGCCGCAGGCGGCTGGTCGATCACAGGCATTCAGCGGTATCAGAGCGGACAGCCGATCGGTTTTGGTTCAGCCACTGGAATTTTTGGGTGGAACAACAATATTCGTTGGAACCTTGTGCCAGGCCAGCCGATCCATTCGGCCGCTCGTCAGAACAAGTCGTTCAATCCAGGGATTACCGGGCAAAATGTCTGGTACAACCCGGCTGCTTTCAGCGATCCGAATGCAAACGTGACGGCTAGTTCCGGCCAGCCCTACAGCTTTGGTGACAAGCCGGCCTACGAGGCAGACGATCGTAACTTCAACTACTATGAAGAGGATTTCGGCCTGATCAAGCAGACGGAAATCAAGGAAGGTGTAGATCTCCAGTTCCGAGCGGAAGCTTTCAATGCTTTCAACCGTCATATCTTCTCGGGACCGGACACGGGGCCGTACGAATCCGGGTTCGGGACAGTCGGCGGCTTGCAAAACTCTCCGCGCAACCTTCAACTAACCCTACGTGTCGAGTTTTGATCTTTCACCACGAGTGAGCAGCTGTGAACTTACTGACCTATCTGAGTGTACCGGGACATGCGTTACGCTGTGGACCTGAGACATCCGTTACAAGACCCTTGCGGTGCCTACGGTTCGAGTTGACGGGGCTCGAAAATACATATATCTAGTCGTCGAGGCCGTGGGAATGTGGCAATCCCGAAGGGATTTCCAAAGAGTGTGGGAAGGGTGGAAAGCCGGCTTCTTGGCTTTCCACCCTTCCCATACTCTGTCATTTCCATGGCCTGTTTTTGCCCGGCGTCCTAGATGCACGAGCTGCGCCACCTGATCCAGTGCGCCGCACCCGCCACGAACGCTTATCGTGGTCGGCGGTCAATGAGTGCATCGGCGATTTTGCATCATTCCAGAATTAGACTAAGCAGCCAGGGAGCGTTTCCAGAGCATTTCGCCCCAGAATATGGAAACCAGATAGATGGCGAAGGCAACGGCCAGGACCCAGAGTCCCGTCCTTGCCGCTCCGATTCCAGCGAATCCACCCAAGAGCACCTGTGCTACCCCAAAACGGGGATCCCCTCCGACGAAACGCCAGCGACGCTGGTTCGCCCGCTGTCTCAGCGACGGGTATCGTCCGACTGCGATAGCGACCAGGCCAAATGCAACACCTGTTCGTAGACTTAGGAGTGAGACCATGACGGCGAGCGGGATCAGGAACGTCATGTCCTGCGTGACCAGTAGCTTCCAACCTGCTATCGGCAGGAGACGATAGCGCAGCAACGCTCGCCCTTCATCCAGACGCAGCATGCGTTGCGCGATCGTGCTCATCGCAATGCCCACAAATAACGACAGGATCGGAAACGCTTCGGGCTCCGGTGGTCGCCCGAACAGCCGATAACAGGTTCCGATAACAGCGATGAGCAGCGCGGCCCAAAAATCGAGGGTTCCTTGCAATCCTCGCCACATCTCTTGCGCGATTCCGCCGACCTTTAAGGGCGTCCACGAGACGCCGAGACTTGCATGTATTCGTAGTTTGAACGGGAGACGTCCAACGGCGTAAACCGTCATATGGACGATGAGTGCCAATAGAACGAAAAATAAACCCGCGGCTAGCCCCATCCAGAACAGGTAGCCTAGAAACAACACGATGCAAAATGGATTCAACGCAAAACTTACTGAACTGAGCCAGAGTTTTTGTGTGCCTGTCAGTGGCCACGTAGCGAGCCGCTGCGCGGGCAACCTATGCTGGGTATCGATGGAAAAAGTAACAAGCAGCGGCGCAATAAGGATAAGTTGAAAGAAGAACGTGCTCCAGAATGCTGCTTGCCGTTGCCCGCTTCCCATACCCGCGGACATAATAAAAAGGGTGCAGAACAGGAAGTTATTGAAACGCACGGAGGAAATGCTGCCTAGTTCCTTAAACATCAGTTTCTTAAACAGAGAAAAAAGGGCTAGGATCTCAGCCAATCCGGTACCTCCGGCTGTGGCTTGCCAACGATGCTGAAGTACACCTCCTCAACTCCTGCTTCTGTTGTTGACGGGTTGAAATCTGATTCAACTCGACCTTCGTAAAGAATGACTACACGGGTGGCTATCTTCTGCACTACCGACAGAATGTGAGAGGTGAGCAAGATCGTAGCGCCATCGCGGGAGAGTTGGCCAAGCAGCATCTGGATGACCGCGGACGATGCGGGATCGATCCCCTCAAACGGCTCATCCAGAAGCAGAACCCTCGGCTTGTGCAGGAGGACCATGGCCAGGGCGGTCTTCTTCCTCATGCCGAACGAACAATTGCGTGCAACGGTATGGCGTCCTTGTGTAAGATCGAGCAGCCCTAGCAGGTCCGCTGCTCGATCTGCTGTTTCCCTCTTCGTGAGTCCATAAATGGGTCCAACTGCCATCAGGTTCTCGATGACCGTTAAAGACTCGAACAGCCCGAGCCCCTCGGGTAGTACACCCAAATTCCGCCGAATTCTAACTCCATGATCCCTGAAACCCAGTCCGCCGATGAACACGGAACCACTGTCTGGCTCCTCTAATCCTGAGAGCAGGCGTATCAGCGTGGACTTGCCGGCACCGTTGGCCCCTAACAGGGCACAAATGCCAGGTTCTACAACGAGGTGTATGCCTCGGAGAACGGGTTTAGAGGCATAGTTCTTCGTCGCAGCTCTGCAGTCGATCACTCTGTTTTCCCCACTCATCAGTTAACATACTCCGGCGAACGGCTTTCTCTGAGTGTTCCGCAACCGAATCAAATATCCGGGAGGATGGCCGGCAATCCGGAAGCAACCCTCGATTGACGAGAACAGGCCAATGCACTCATTGACAGGCTCAGAGTACCCTTCGCGCAGCTCTGAAGCGAAGCTCTTCGGAATTGAGTTCTCCTATCTCCATGTCTCGAAAGAAGACTCTTCTATAGAGGCCCGGTGTGATCAACTCGACTCCCAACTCTTCGAAGCGGAATACTTCGCTGATGAAAATTCTGCTCTTGTGCCAGCTAATGTCGCCGCTATTGTTGACTCTTCGCAACTGGAGCCCCTTCGGGTACTTGAACTCCGGCAACTTCCGCGGCAGTCGTATCGCGCTGGGGATGTAAAGACTCGCGGGAACTTGGTTGTTCAGACCCTCATGCGGGCGCTCGTTGTTAAACACGTAGCGGAAGTTATCGAAGCGGCTCTGCTGTGCTCGAAGGGATGCCGCAGGTGGTTTAGTCGTGTCCTCCTTCAAGGTGCGCCTTCAAGGTGCGATGCATCCGCTCGTGGCGGCCGTTTTGTTGTGGCCGACCCGCCTGAATGCGCTCATGCACGATCCCAAGCTTCATCCATCCGAGCGAGAGCTTTGATAGCCCTAAGAGCCCTGTGCCCGCAAACGGCGCTCCGTTGTCGGTCCTGATCCTTGCTGGCATGCCGTACTCTCGCATAGCTGCTTCGCAGATTGCCCGAACTTGGCTGAGGTCCATGCGCGAGACGATCTGGCAACGAATCAAATAGCGACTATGCGCGTCCGTGATGGTGACGAGTCCTTCCGGCCCTGCCTCGTTGTAGCGATTGATCCAGCGGTAGGCCGTTGGACGCGAGATCCCATACGCACGACACAGGCCCGCTACAGACATCTCTTCCTTCTGATAACTCGATAAGAACTGCAAACGTTGATCCAAGATACGACTCTCTTTCCAGGGCATACAACATCGTCCAGCGTTGCCCAATGCTGAGGTAAAGTCGCCGTCGCGCTCCGCTGTAAACCATGTCTCCGGTCTGTTTTGTAACGGAAGTGCTAAGTACGCTCATATCCCCGGAGACAGTTCTTGTCTCCGGGAGGTTCGCGTTAACGACTACTCAACGCGTAGCGTTTCCGTTGGCAGCAGGTAGTGTGCGGCCACGCTGCAATACTCGGACACGGCCATCAATCCAGTCGAATTTTCCTAGAGCCTATTATGAAGTTTCGAGTTACTTCGGCGACCTATAGAACCCATAGACCAGACATTTTCCCGACGAATTTGGGCATCTGGCTGCTCCAGAGACTCTAGCGCTACAGAAGCCTTGAGTTTGGCAAGAACTCCGAAAGCGTCTTATTGATTCCAAGATACTTACAAGCAAAAACTTCATAACAGGCTCTAGCCGTGTAGATCCACAAATGATATTGCGAATCGATCACCTGGGTCAGGTGCACGCTGGGGGTTGCTCGAAGGTTAGATTATCGGCTGTTCTCTGCCAGACCCGAGGGCCAGGTAGATGCAAAGCCGTTACCGATGGCCGCGCGCACATCGCGTATCCCCTTAGGGTCGACGTCTTCTGCAATGGCCATTACGTTCTGTTTTATCTCGTCTGCGGAGGACATGCCGATGACCGTGCTCGCCGCAAATTCCTGTTGCAGGGCGAACTGCAGCGCCAGCTTCTCGATCTGCAAACCGTTGGCGCGGGCCTGGCGAACGCTTCGCCTGGCTGCGGCCTTCAGGTCGTCAGGAGCCACATGCCACGGGGGCGCGCCGGCTTCGGTCAGCAATCCCATCATGAGCGGCGACGCGCTGATGAGTCCCACTTGCTCACTCAAAGGGGCCAGCACCTCCTGCATCTCTGTGTTGAGCAGGGAGTAGTGGCAATACGACAGGATGGTGTCGACTGGCACCGCCTCGGCCACGCGCCTTAGCATGCGCACCGGGTATCCCGTAATACCCACATAGCGGGTTTTGCCCTCAGTCTGCAGCTCACGCAGCGCGGGGATTGTCTCTTCGATGATCTGCTGCTCGTGACCGAACTCAATATCATGAGCCTGCAGGAGGTCGACATAGTCAGTCTGCAGCCGATCGAGCGACTTCTCCACGCTGTCGCGAATGCGCGCGCGCGAGAAGTCAAATTCGTCAAGACCGTAGCGGCCACATTTGGTGGCGAGTATGACCTTGTTCCGCTTGCCGGCAAGGGCTGCGCCCAGCCGCTCTTCCGCTAAGGTCTGCCCATAATAGGGGGAAGTGTCGAAAAAATTGATTCCGCAATCGATCGCAGCATCAATCAAGCCCGGAACGTCGCCCGGCAAAATCTCGCCGTAGACATTTCCCAGCGGCGACGAGCCGAAGCCCATGATGGAGACCTCCAGTTCGGTCTTTCCAAGTCTTCGGCGCTCCATGGTCTCCTAAGTCGTAACTCTACGGTTCGTTCAGGTGAAATGTGCGCACCACCGGCACACTCATTCCGAAAGATTAGTTTTATCCTTTACAGTTATCGTATAAAATACGACAGCAGAGATATACATAGCAAGCTCTTATTCGAGGCAACCCGTTCTGCGCGCGGCTCCTGAACATCACAACGGAATTCCCCAGTGTGCGAGAGTGGACTGCCCGATTGGACGCTGCCGAGCTGGCCATGAGTTTACTTCAGACGATTGAGACCTGAGTGCGCTCGCGATGGTCGCGCTCATCCAACTGTACGTTATTTGATCCTTGTAAGGAGACCTTTCGATGAAAGCATTCCGGCTTGACGCGCCCGGCGTTTCTGTCGTGACCGACGTTCCTGAGATTTCGCAAAAGCATGGCGAGATAATGCTGCGCGTAAAGATGGTTGGCTTCTGCGGCACGGACCTGAACACCTTCCGTGGACGCAATGCGATGGTGGAGTTCCCGCGCATCCCTGGACACGAGGTAGCGGCAGAAGTGGTCTGCGGCGGCGATTTGGCGCCCGGCACTTTTGTGACGCTGCTGCCTTATACGAGCTGCGGGGAATGCTCCGCCTGCCTGGGCGCTCGGCCCAATGCCTGCAGGTACAACCAGACGATGGGGGTTCAACGCGACGGCGCCATGACGACCTACATCAGCATGCCGCGCGAAAAACTTTACACCGGCAATCTGACACTGAAGGAGCTCTGTCTTGTGGAGCCGCTCACCGTCGGCTTTCACGCCGTAGCTCGCGGCCGCGTCACAGAGCAGGACACAGTTGCTATCTGGGGGTGCGGCGGTGTCGGCCTGGGCGCGATTGCGGGGTCCGCCTACCGCGGCGCCAATACGATCGCGATCGACATGGATGACGAAAAGCTGCGCATTGCCGGCAAGGCAGGGGCGAAGCACCTCATCAACACGACGCGTGACGATCTGCATAGGTGCCTGCAGCAGATTACCGGTGGGCAAGGACCACACGTCTGCATTGAGGCCATCGGACTGCCGCAGACATTCCGCGCCGCGGTCGAGGAGGTCGCCTTCACTGGACGCGTCGTCTACATCGGATATGCCAAGGAGCCAGTCAGCTACGAGACCCGCCTCTTCGTTCAGAAGGAGCTCGATATTCTGGGCAGCCGCAACGCCCAGCCTGAAGATTTCGGCGAAGTGATCGGCATGCTCGAGGCCGGCAGGTTTCCTGTAAACGATACCGTGAGTGCGATGATCCCGCTCTCACAAGCCGGTCTCTTACTAGAGCAATGGAGTGAGGCGCCCGCCAAGTTTACGAAGATCCTGGTCGAGGTCGGCTGACGTGGGTTGCAGATTCTGGCTTGCAGATTGACGTTGTATACTTCCGCTCATGGCCGTGCGGATGAAGGACATTGCGGATGAGTTGGGACTGTCCATCGTCACGATCTCCAAAGTCCTGAGGAACCATCCAGATATCAGCGTTGAGACCCGGGAACGTGTGCTGAAGTACGTGAAGGCGCGCGACTATCAGCCCAACATGCTGGCGCGCAGTCTGGTCACGGGCCGTACCTTTCTTATCGGGCTTGTGGTCCCCGACCTGCTGCACCCGTTCTTCGCGGAAATAGCGAAAGCTCTCTCTGCCTCCATCCGCAACGAGGGCTATTCGCTGCTGATCTCCTCTTCGGAAGAAGATGCCGAATTGGAAGCTCGCGAGGTGCGCCAACTGCTTGCGCGCAAGATCGACGCCATCATCATGGCCTCCAGTGCGAACAATGGCGAACGCTTCGTCTCCTTGCGCGAGAACAAACAGCCGGTGTTACTGATCGACCGGAACTTTGGTAATGCGGCCGACACCTTCGTTGGCGTAGACGACCGTGAGTCCGGGTTCCTGGCTACGGAACACCTCATCCAGATTGGCTGTCGCCGGGTGGCCCACATCTCCGGCCGTGATAATAGCACCGGGTTGCAACGCATCGAGGGCTTTCGCGAGGCGCTCGCCTCCCGCGGAATGGCCTACCGGGCTGACTCGATCATCCACCGCACCAGTGTGGACACGAACAGCATCCAGCAGGGCGCCGAGGCCGCGCAAATCCTCATCGAGCGCAAGAACAGACCCGATGGCATCTTCTGCTACAACGACCCGCTTGCCATTGGCGCCATGCAGACCATCCTCAGTGCCGGGCTTCGCATCCCGGAGGACATCGCGCTGATCGGGTGCGGCAACCTGCACTACGACAAGTCGCTCAAGGTACCACTCTCGTCTATTGACCAGCAGACCACCGCCATCGGCGAGACGGCGGGACGCATTGCGCTCGAAATGATCAAAGAAAAAGGTAATCGACCGGCAGAGAGCGTCGTGCTAAAGCCGTCACTGGTCGTGCGCGCCTCGTCGGAGCGCACCAAGTAGGGACCCTCTGGTGTGTCTCTCATTCCATCCACGCAACCGTTTATTGCGAAATCTTCCACAGTACGGACGCATGCGGACGCAACCTGACCTTCATACTGTCCAGGTGTCCGTCGTCCTTGTGCTCCCAGAGATCGCGTACTGCCGGTTTTATATAGGTGATGCCAACCTCATTCCAAGGCACCTGCACGGTCGCGGCTGAGTCGCCCAGGTTTGTCATGGAGACATACTTCGCGCTGCCACCAGGTACGTCTGCCGTCCATGCGATGGTGTCGCCTTGCTGATAGCTTTTGTGCCCGTTGGTGCTGTGTTGGTTGACCGCGAGCGCCTCGTTGTTCGTCAGCAGGCTGTAGGTGAAGTCGTTGCTCGTCGGCAAGTCGCCTCCCATCATCAGCGGGGAGCGAAAGATCGACCATTGCGACATCAGCGTGATCTGCTCGTCGTGGGTCAGCAAACTCTGGCGGTCGACGCCCCGCTCGGCGCGAATACCGATGTGGCCCAGCGGCAGCATGTCCGCATCCGGGAAGCCGCCTGCGTGGACCTTTCCCTGCCATTTTTCCATCAGCGCAAACTGCGCTTTGACATCCGCCCAGCGGTCCCAGAAGTCATCGGAGATGCGCCAAAGCTGTGCGCTCGCCTTGAGCGCCTCATACTGATCTACCGGAGCCGGTCCGGGCGACAGGCTCAAAACGATGGGCCGTCCGCTCTTATCGAGCGCCTTCCGTAGAGCCTGGATCTCTGCACCGCGGAAGGGCCGGCTCATGTCGTCTGCCTTCACATAGTCGACACCCCACTGCGCATACAGGCGTGCGATGGAATCGTAATACGCCTGCGACCCGGGTTTGGTCATGTCGACCCCGTAGGTGTCCTCCATGCCCGCCCACTTGCAGACGTTCACCTTGTCGGCCACGTCGGCGGCATGGAAGCTGGTTCCTTGAATCGGCAGATTTCTATCCACTGCCTCACGCGGGATGCCGCGCATGATGTGGATACCAAACTTCAAGCCGTTGCTGTGCACATAGTCCGCCAGCGGCTTGAAGCCGGCACCCTGTGCAGCCGATGAGAAGCGATTGGCCGACGGCACAAATCTGCCGTACTCATCCATAGTCACCTTACCGCGGGCAATATACCCATGAGCGTGCGCATCCGGCTGGTACCACTCGATATCGACGACGATGTATTGCCAACCAGACTGCTTGAGCCTGGCTGCCATGGCGTCAACGTTTGCCTTTACTTCATCCTCGCGGATCGCGGGGCCATACGAGTCCCAGCTGTTCCAGCCCATGGGCGGCGTGGGCGCAAGCTGAGCGCCGGTCTTCTGGGCGACGGCGAAAGAGCCAGCAAATCCCGAAAGACCTGCAAGCGTGGCGGCAAGGAAAATGGTGCGTACGCTGGATTTCATCGTGGCGGAGCTTGCTCCCGGCGGTTCGATTTGGATTGCAGACTGCACTAAGTTATCGTTTACTAAGTCATAGGTAAAGGATTGAAACATCGTTGTCAAGCGCGGCAGCGACGAAGTCGTCATCATCATCAGCCACAGCCGCTCGCGGAGATCCGATCGAATCCACGCCGTGAGCAGGAGCTTTTCTCATGAGGTTAGCCGTCCTTCGCCGCGCTCTGACTATCGCCAGCGTGCTATTCGCTCCAGCTTTAGCACAACAGTTCGGCCCGATGCTCACGGCCGGTCCGGCGCCATCCGAACGGCCCATCGCTGGCCAGCTTGCGCCCAATGTCAGCCCGCTCACGTTGTGGTATCGAAGCCCCGCTGCTCTGTGGACCGACGCGCTCGCGATCGGCAATGGACGGCTTGGCGCGATGCTTTTCGGTGGGCCGGAACACGATCGCATGCAGCTCAACGACATTACCGTCTGGTCCGGCGGCCCTCTGCCGAATGCCGACCGCGCTGGTGCCTACCAATCGCTCCCTGCTATTCGAAAAGCTCTCAGTGATCGCGATTACGCGCTCGCCACGGATCTCGTGAGACGGCACATGACCACAGTGGGCACAGGCGACAGCGACTACTTCCCTTCTTACGAGACGCTCGGCAATCTGGACTTTCAGCACACGCTGCCTGCTGGTCAGATCACCGGTTATCTGCGCACCTTGGATATCAGCCGCGCCGTCTCTACTACCGACTTCATCGTGAATGGCATCCACTTCCATCGCGAAAGCTTCGCCAGTCATCCGGACCACGCGATCGTCAGCCGTATTGCAAGTGACGTAAAAGGTCAGGTGAACTTCACGGTGCGCCTCAGCCGGGTGACCGCCGCTACCACCACTCCGCAAGGAGACAATGTGCTGGTGATGCGCGGCGACACTACGTTCCCGGCGCAGCCCGCTGTTCCCGCTGAGCCGCCCATAACGGAAGGCCCACGCAAAGGGTTCCCCGGCCGCCAGGCGAAACCGGCGGAGGGACCGCGCCCAGGTAATCTGGATTACGAAGTCGAACTGCGCGTGACCACGCACGGCGGGACAGTCAAAGCCGAGCGCGATCACATCACCGTCACCGGTGCGGATAATGCCACGCTTGTGCTGGTGGACGCTACCTCCTACGTGCTGGATTGGAGCAAAGGCTTTCGCGGAGCAGACCCACACGCCGCCGCCGCGGCCGCCATGCAGGCGCTGTATAAAAAGAGCTTCGCGGAGCTGGAATCAACGCACATCGCCGACTACCGCCGCTTGTTCGATCGCGTCAGCTTCACGCTTCCAACGACGGCCGCTGCGAACAACGAGACGGACATCCGCATCAAGAACTACGGCGATGGTGCAAAGGATCCTTCGCTTGCCGCGCTCTACTATCAGATGGGCCGTTACCTGCTCATTGCATCCAGCCGTGAAGACAATCCGCTCCCTTCCAATGCGCAAGGGATCTGGGGCGACGGCCTGGATCTTCCTTGGAAGTGCGATTACAAGTCCAACATTAACTACCAGATGAACTACTGGCCGAGCGAAACCGCCAACCTCGGCGAACTACACCTGCCCGCGATCCGCTTTGACGCCGCGCTCGTCACGCCTGGGACCAAGACCGCGCAGACCTACTACAACGCGCCTGGCTGGGTAGTAGCCTACACGTCCAACGCCTGGGGTTGGACCTCGCCCGGCGCGGGTATGCCCTGGGGTCCGTTCTTCGGCGGCGGCGGCTGGCTGATGCAGGACATCTGGGAGCACTACGCCTTCTCGCGAGATCGCGACTTCCTGCGTACCTACTACCCAGTGCTGCGCGGTTCGGCCGAGTTTTATCTCAGCATCTTGCAGAAGGATGCGAACGGCAATCTGATCACCTCGCCCTCGCTTTCGCCGGAGAACACCTACATCACCAACGCAGGCGTGAAGGGCTCCGTAGTAGACGGTTCGGCCGTCGAGCGCGAGATCGTGTGGGACCTCTTCACCAACACGATCGCAGCCAGTCAGGTTTTAAGCACTGACGACGATTTCCGCAAGAAGCTCATCGCGGCCAAAGCGAAGATACGTCCGCTGGAGATCGGAAAGGCCGGCCAGCTGGAAGAGTGGGGCCACGATTGGGACGAGAACGCGCCGGAAAAGAATCATCGGCACATCTCGCATCTGTTTGCCGCCTATCCCGGCTGGCAGATCTCGCCAGCCACCTCGCCCGCTCTGGCCAGCGCCGTCCGTGAGAGCCTGCGAGAGCGTGGCGATGAGGCTACCGGCTGGAGCAACGCCTGGAAGATCAACCTGTACGCCCGCCTGCGTGACGGAGACCACGCCTTCAAGATTCTCGGTGAACAGTTGCGGCTTGCGGGCAGCGTGGGAACCGACTACCACGGCGAAGGCGGCGGGACCTACGGCAACCTGTTTGACGCGCATCCACCTTTCCAAATAGATGGCAACTTCGGATCCACAAGCGGAATCGACGAGTTGCTGTTGCAAAGCAGCCAGCGCTATAGCGAGCAGCCTGGTGGAGTGGAAGACAGCTACCTCATTGACCTGCTGCCAGCTTTGCCCTCCGGATGGCCCACTGGCAGCATGCACGGCCTGCGCGCCCGCGGGGGATTCGCTGTGGATCTGAACTGGAAGAACGGCAGGCTCACCGCTGCGACCGTGCGTAGTGTCGGAGGCACCACCGCCCGATTGCGATACGGAGATACCACCATACCTATCAAGCTGTCTCAGGGAGAACAGATCCGGATTCCCCACTTGGCAAATGGCAAGTTAAGACGGTCTTCAAATTGCAACCCTAAATGCCGCAAAACCAGACTCGGTTTCCCAAACATTAGTTGAGGCGCTTGTGATCGACATCATTTGTGCGACGCCTCCTCCATCTCGCGCCGATGATGAACCAGTTCCCTAGATCAAAGAACTTGCTCTTCTCAGCTTTGACCGATGACCAAGCTGTCCTTTGCGGCTTCGATGATTTCAACTGATTCGATCGAATGTTATGAGTCATTAATTCGCTAAACTATATGCGGCAAGAGGTGTCTAACACAGGAGCGAAGTCATGAGACGAGGACGCCGATTGCCGAAGTTGGAGTTGAGCGGGGAGCAGCGCGGCACCTTGCAGGGCTGGACGTGGAGAAGGAAGACCGCCCAAGCCCTGTCGATGCGAGCGCGGATCGTATTGCGGGCGTCGGAGGGACTGACCGCCACGGCCATCGCCCAAGAGACCCATGCGTGTATTCAAACGGTCAGTAAAGTAGATAGTGGCGCAGGTTCGATGAGCAGGGGTTGGACGGCCTGCTCGATGAGCTGAATCGCTCCGGCCTTCAGACGCAGACAGATCAGCTCCACTTCTGCACGGTTCGGGATCAGAGTTCCGCGCTTCATCCATAAAGGTCTACATCCGGAGCCGCTTCACCAAAGTTGACTCACAATCCGAAAAGGATCATTTTTCTCCCAAATGGGAGATATTTCTCCTGAATTTCATACATCCGCACTGTTGCGGGCTCGTGAATGTCCGAGATTCCTACATGCTCGAGATTGGCACGCTACTTGCTTGGCAGCACGTAAGTCCGAACCCGAACCTTATTGCTGCGGGAAACGACGTTTCCCGGGAGTGCTACCTGGTTTGTTCGTCATTCATTTCTCTGAGGACCCATAATGCGTCGAAGGCTTCAAGGAGCTATGCTCTTTACCGCGCTGTCCGCTATCCCAGGGATGGTTTATGCGCAAACCACAGCGTCAGTGAACGGGACTGTCACCGATTCCTCAGGGGCAGTCATTCCGGGTGCCACAATCGTCCTGTCGAAAGCCTCGACTGGCCTTCGTTACGAGGTTAAATCGGATTCGGCTGGCTCCTACCGCTTCGCGAGCATTCCCCCGGGTCCTGGGTATTCGATGGAGTTCAGCGCTCCGGGTTTCTCTCCGTTCAAGGTCAATGACATCTATGTAAATGTTGCAAACTCGCGTACGCAGAACGCAAAGCTGAGTCCGGGCACGGCGACGGTCGAAGTGCAGGTCGTCGATACGTCAGACGTGACGCTCAACACGACTGACGCCAGCATCGGGAACAACTTCCAGGTATCGAAGTTGCAGGACTTGCCCGTGTATGACCGCAGTTCACCGAGCGTGCTGTTCACCTTGCAGCCAGGCATCACATCGAGCGGCGCAACCACCGGCGCACGTACAGACCAAAACAATGTGACGGTTGACGGCCTGGACGTAAACGACGTTTCCAACGGCACCTTCGCCTCGATCACTGGCAATGCCCCGGTCGACTCGATCCAGGAGTTCCGCGGCACCACCGGCGGCTTCACCGCGGATAACGGTCCCGGCGGCGGCGGCCAGTTCCAGCTCATCACCCGCAGCGGCTCGAACCAGTGGCACGGCAATGTCAATGAGTATCACCGCGACAACTCCACCACGGCGAATAACTGGTTTGACGCCAATGCCGGTGTTGCGCAGCCGGAACTGGTACAAAATCAATTCGGCGGTTCCGTGGGGGGTCCGATCCTGCATGACAAGCTCTTCTTCTTCTTCAATTTTCTGGGCTCGCGCATCGCGGAGCAGGCAACGGTAGAGCGTACGGTTCCTCTTCCCTCCTTCGCTTCGGGCACCATCTCTTACATAAACAACAACGCGGGCTGCACCGACGCTTCTCGACAGAACACCACCCCTAACTGCGTTTCCTCGCTTACCCCTGCCCAGGTACAGCAGATTGACCCGGCGCACGTGGGAGAAAGCCCGCAGATCCTTGCCCTCTTCCAAAGCCGCTATCCGGCACCAAACGATCCGAGCTTCGGCGACGGGCTGAACACTGCCGGCTTCCGTTTTAATTCGCCGGAGCCCGACAACCTTACCAACTACACCGGACGCGTTGACTATGCTTTTAGCCCGCAGATCAAGTTCTTCGGCATCGGCAACGTCACTCGTCACAACCAGGTACAGTCAAACGGCGCGGAGCAGTTCCCCGGCGATCCGCCGTCACAGCAGTTCGTCGACCGCAGCTACAGGTATGCAGCCGGCATGGACTGGGTAATTAGCCAATCGAAGTTCAACCAGTTCACCTATGGAAGCACCGTCCAGGACTATAACGACGCTCGACCATCGAATGTCGAGGGGCTTTACCATGTCGATTTTTTCAATGGTTTCACTCCCACGCTTGTTGACGATCCTTACGCCAACCCCTCGGGCGCGTCTTCTCGCCACGTGATCATCTCGCAGGTGAATGACAACTTTACCTGGACCCTCGGACGTCACCAACTACAGCTGGGCGGCTACTTCAAGTGGATTCACTTCATGAACAGCGCCACGAGTGGCTACAACACCTATAACATCGGTCTCGGCGGCCACATCTCCAGCACTCCTGGGCTCGAGCCTGCGAACATTCTGCCGTCGGACAGTACGGCATCGGAGTACTTCGACAATGCCTTTGTCTCTTCGCTGGGACGTATTGCGAGCACCAATGGCACCTTCAACTATGACGTCAACGGCAACGTGTTGCCGCAACCTTCTTCCTCAATTCGCAAATGGCTCGACTACCAGACGCAACCCTATATAAGCGATACCTGGAAGGTCACCCCGCAGCTTACCGTCAATGCCGGCTTGAACTACCAGTTCTTTACGGTGCCCTATGAGACTCAGGGTCTTGAAACCATCCAGACCACGGGCTTCGACCAGTACTTTGCGGCTCGCGAGACGCAGAGTGCTGCCGGTATCAGCGGAAACGCTGCCGTGCCGTTCATCACCTACGTGCTCGGTGGCAAGAAGAACCACGGCCCGGGGTTCTACAAATCGAACCTGCTCAACTTCGCCCCGCACCTGGCCTTCGCGTATACACCAGGCTTTGATCCATCCACTGTCTTCAACGGCAGCGCGAGCATCGTGTATGACCGCACCGTCATCAATGCCATTCTGAACCAGCAGGTTGAGTACTCCTACCTGTTTCAGCAGAACGTCACGAACCAGAATGGCAATAACGCGGATTCCACCGGTTCAGTACAAAACGATCCGCGCATCGCTGCGCCACCAACCGTGTCGGCTCCCGCTACCCCCAAGGCTCCTTTTCAACCCTGGGTTACCAACGGTGTTCCCGTTGGCCTGCAAGGGGGCCAATTTAACACGACGGTCGATCCAAACCTCAAGACGCCGTATTCCATCCTGCTCAGCTTCGGCATGCAGCACCAGTTCGCCGGTTCTACCGTGCTCAAGGTCAACTATGTCGGTCGCCTTGGCCGCAGGCTACTGGCGCAGGCCGACGCCGCCCAGCTCATCGACTTCCCGGATAATGCTTCGGGCCAGACGATGAACCAGGCAATGCAGAACATCGAGCGTGAAGTCCGCGCCGGACAGAACCCGGCCAACCTGCCCGCGCAACCATGGTTCGAGCATCAGCTGGCAAGTGGCTATCAGGGCAAGCTGCCGAATAAAACCTCGGCTGCCGCCGCCTCCAACCCTAACCTCGTCGAGATTGGCGACTTCGGTGACTTCATCCAGTCGCTCTCTCCCAACCTGCCACCCAACGTGGGTATGTCCGCCCAGTTTGGCGAAAATACCGTGTTTACCAACAAGGGCTTCTCAAGCTACAACGGCCTGCTCGTCACGCTGCAGAAGAACACGAGCCATGGGCTGCAGTTCGACGTGAACTACACCTGGTCGCACTCCATTGACAACACCTCGGAGGTCGCGAACGACGGTGCCGGTGACGGATATGGGTTTGTCTGCGATGCCGTGCACCCGCGCGAGTGCCGTGGCAACTCTGACTTTGACACCACACACTACATCACCAGCGACTTCACCTACGAGCTGCCCTTTGGTCGCGGACGCACCTTCGGCGGTACTCTGCCGCGGGTTGGTGATGAGCTGGTCGGTGGCTGGAGCGTGAGCGGTATACCTTCCTGGCACAGCGGCCAGGCATGGTCGCCGCTCTCGAATGCCTTCGTCGCCGGCTATGCAAACGATGCGCCAGCTATCTTCAATGGCGATAAAAACGCTGTGAAACGTGGCATTCACAAGGAGTCGAATGGTTCGGTGAATGTCTTTGCTGACCCCGCTGCGGCAGTCGCGGCGTTCTCCGGGCCGCTCGGGCTTACCATTGGAAGCCGCAACATTCTTCGTGGGCCCAACTACTTCAACATGGATGCAGGGCTGGCTAAGACTTTCGCGCTGCTCCCGGATAAGCACATAAGCTTCAAGTTCCGTGCTGACGCATTCAACGTCTTCAACCATCCCAACTTTGACGACCTTGATTATGGAGGCTACGGCGGCCAGGTCAACATCACTGCTACGAGCAACTTCGGGCAGCTGACAGCCACGAACGGAAATCCTCGCGTGCTGCAGCTCTCGGGCCGCATCGAGTTCTAAACTTCTCTCCAACAACCCCAAAGGCCTCGAGTTTCCTCGCGGCCTTTTTCTTTCCCACAATCGTCTCGAGCTACCGGCCGAGGCTCAAGTTGTCAGCTGAGAAATTGTCTCGGTTCATCCGGAATACGCATGCGATAGCTGCTCATCCTTGTAAGCTCATATTTTCAGTAAGCTCATATTTTCACGCATGATAATGTCCTTTATCAATGAACCGGGCCGCTGGCTGCTTTGGCTTCGAGATCGAGAATGGCAGCCTGGTAGAACATGGCCAAGGCATAGAGTGCATTGTCGGCGCTCATGCGGTGTTCTGTATCGACCAAGAGAATCTCCTCAGCGATTAGCTTGGAGATGAACACAGCATTCTCATTCACGACATCGATCAAATCGGGTAGATTCATGCGTTCCTCCAAACAGCGCACTTCCCTGCTTCTCAGTGCTGCTCTTCATCGCAGAAGGCAAGCGGGACAGCCTCTGCGACGGTCTTCCGTTCCTTGAAGTGAAGGACGGTCTGCTCATGGTTTCGCGGATGCTGCTCCCGCCACAGTTCCAAGGGCAGCAGTAACTCACGCAACACCATATTTGTTCGATGTATCTTGGGGAAAGGATGCAAATGGCGTAACCGATCAAGAAATCGCTCAATCAGATCATCGCCGAAGGTCCATCCCAATACGATTATGACGAGCGCAGCTCAGATCCTTACTATCAAACCCCTCCAGCATTCCTTGAACTCCTAAAGAAGCAGATCGACGCCTTAAACAAGCAGTATCAAAAACTGGCAAAACCTCCTCAGAACCGAAAAGATAACCCGTGCTCCTCGCGACCATAAATGCGAAAGCCATCTAGCCAAGACCCGGCGGCCCGGTTCTTTAGTCACTGTGCGCAATAAACGAGATATGGACGCAGGCAACGAAGAAATCTTTCAGGTCGCTCAGGCCCTCATCCTTTGCGGGATGCCTTATGACAAAAGCGATCAGATCAGAATTACGCGGACTGCGCGTGTAGCCGATGGCAGCATCGTTTCAGTCACGTTTATGGTGGCCGCAAAGGGAGGGGAAATGCTCTATGGGAGCCACCGAACCTTGCTGCATTTTCTTTTCGATAAGGTGGTTAGAAGCAACTCCCGCTTTATCAGCTGGGAAACAGCCACTGAGTTTCTGAAGGCTATGGGACATCGAGCGCATTCGACTCCCAGTGACGTCTACCGCCCAGCAGCACTCGAGGCGTTCGCGGTGTTTCCCGAAGCAGGCGGCGCTGGCAGCGTGTAGATGACCTCGCCTGGACGGGTATAGTGCAACTCCTCGCGGGCCTGATGTTCAATCGCGTTGGGATCGCTTTGCAGCCGGTCGACATGTCCCTTCAGAAGATCATTCTCGCGCTGCAGGCTGTGCAACTGATTGTCCAGACTCTGTGTCTCCTGCCGTTTCTGCTCGTAGACCGTCAGGCCATTCTGCCCGAAGATGACGTGATAGCCCATAGCCAAAGCCAGCAAAGCGGCGGCTCCGGTCGCTATCTTCCGCCAGCTGGCGCGAACCCGCTCATACATACGCGCGGTCGCGCCCAGCTTCTCCTTGCCGATACGTGCGTGAGGGGAACGAGTCATCTCAGTTTCAGTACAAATTCCATACGATATGCCGTCAAGTGGAAAACAATTTTCATAACGATCCGTACCAAGTTCGTACTGGCAAGCCTCCTTCCTGGCTCGGAACCGAATTGTTTGCGCCCACCGGTCGCCCAGATCACCCGATAGGAGGATTCCTGCTCATTCATTCGCCTCCACGAATACTCGAATAAGCTGCACGAACCCCAAGCGCCTTGTTATTCTCCCTACAGAGCATGCAAACACTCTTGGTCATCTCGATTTTCTGCTTGTTCGTACTTCTGCTGGCGGGAGTTGCCATCGCTCCACATATCCGCTCAGGCCATAGGCGCGTCAAGGGGTCATCCCGGGCGCACACCAGCTTTGCCCAGCACCTGGTCTCCGCTGCGGAAAGTAGAGGACCTGTTCCCTCTCGGGTCCTTCCAGCGCAGACGGTCAAGCAGGTGATGTCCAACAAGACCTGGAATCAACCTCCTGAGATGATCACCGTGCGTCAGGTCCCAGAGATCCAGGCGGCTTATGATCAGGAAGTCTCTCAATCAACTTCGGGAACACGCAAGACACTGCAGTCTTCGTATCATGGTGCGACAGAGCGACTCGACTGGGCCTACTTCAATAAAGATCGAGGCGACCTGACCGATCCCTTCCAGACTCCGCGGCTCCGCGCCAGCTCCCGCGATAAAACCCCTCCACCAAAGCGCTTCTAGCGCGAAAGGACCTGCCACATGCAATCTGCTCTCTCTACCCAAACTGGTCTCAACCATCGTTATAGATCGCTGCAACAATCCATGTCCGGAAAAGTCTTCCTTGCCGTCGCCGCTACGGTATTTGTCGCTGCCTGCGCTCATATCTCGATTCCACTTCCCTTCACCCCCGTGCCCCTCACGCTGCAGAACTTTGCGGTCATTCTCGTCGGGCTGTTCCTTGGGCCTGTTGCTGGCTTCTCCGCGATGGTCCTGTATCTAGGCGAAGGCGCGCTTGGTCTTCCGGTGTTCACCCCTCACAGCGCGGGCGGCCTTGCGCATCTAATCGGACCAAGTGCAGGCTATCTCTTCGCATATCCTTTAGCTGCAGCCGTTGCCGGGTGGACTGTAGCTGCTCTCCAGCGCGTTATGTCGCGATTCCGTGCGGCCCTTGTCGCCTCGACCTTCGCGAGCCTTCCCATCTTCCTTCTCGGCGCGTTCTGGCTCTCCCACCTGCTCCGCCTCGGAGCCTCCACAACCTGGACCCTCGCCGTCGCACCATTCATCCCCGGAGAGATCATCAAGATCACTGCCGCTGCTGCGATATTCAGCTCGCTTCAACGCTGGCGTCAGTCTTGAAGCAGACAGAATCCCACGTTAAATCGTTACAGTTGGGTCGCGCCTTCTACCGCCGCCTGAGCATCTCACCTACACACAACTCGAAGTAAAATGAAATATCCAGATCATCCTTAAGGAACACGCATCATGACAGCAGCAGCAACCGCACTTCAAGAGATCAGCATCGCCCATAGCCCCGACTCCGACGACGCATTTATGTTCTACGGACTGGCGACCAACAAAGTCCGCGTTCCCGGCTTCAAATTTACCCATACCCTGACAGATATCGAGACGCTCAACCACCGCGCGATCAAGGAAGCCTTCTATGACGTCACCGCGATCTCGTTTCATGCTTACCCCTACCTGCAGGACAAGTACACGCTGATGTCCTGTGGCGGCAGCGTCGGCGAAGGCTATGGCCCCATGATCGTCGCCAGCCGGAAGCTTACGCTGGACGAGGTCAAGAAGACTCGCATCGCCATTCCCGGCAGCCTGACGACCGCCTATCTCACGCTCAAACTATTCGCGCCCGAGATCGAAACAGCGGTCGTTCCCTTCGACAAGATCATCCCCGCCGTAAACTCCGGAGAGTTCGAGGCAGGCCTCATCATTCACGAAGGACAGTTGACCTATGCCAACGATGGCCTGATCAAACTGCTTGACCTAGGCCAGTGGTGGCGGGAGCAAACGGGACTTCCGCTCCCCCTGGGCGGCAACGCCATACGCCGCTCGCTCGGAGACGACACTCTGTTGATCGCCACGAACGCTCTTCGCGACAGCATCCAGCACGCGCTCGACCACCGCGACGAGGCTCTCGCCTATGCCATGCAGTTCGCGCGCGATCTCGATCCCACGCTCGCCAACCGCTTCGTCGGCATGTATGTCAACGAAAGAACTCTCAACTACGGAGATGACGGGAAAGAAGCAATACGCAAACTCCTCGAGATGGGCTTTGACCGAGGCATTATCCCATTTAAGGCCAAGGTTGATTTTGTAGGCTAACCCACAGTTTGCAGGGCAATCCCCCTGCGGGCCGTGTTATCTTTAGTAAGTCGATTGATCGCAGTCAGGCCTGTTCAAGTCCGCGCCCGGGCTCTCAATGACCTCCCTCATCCGGAGTACAAAACAAAGGACGCGTAGCTCAGTTGGTAGAGCATTCGACTCTTAATCGACTGGTCGTAGGTTCGATCCCTACCGCGTCCACCATTTCTTCCAATAAGTCACGGCCCTCCCCGCCGGTTGTTACTTTACAACTTGTTTTACCAACCGAGTTAAGTGATTTCCACGTTGCCTCCGGCCGGGATGACAAGCGCCGTGTTCAGCAGGCATGCGCAATCGAGCAGCAGACCAATCTGCGTACTGGAGTTGGCGAACACAGCCAGCCATGCATTGAGGATCTGAGCATTGCCGGTGAAGGGTGCTCCTCCCGAAGGAGTCAATCCTGTGTCCAGGTCGCAGTCGTACATCCAAATTGCGAGGCGCTGGCACGAGCTGAAAGAATCTTGGGTGCGGAGTTTAGCGTCGGCGTCGGCATTGTCATGGTCATTGGACAATCTGGCACTCCAGAGAAGGGGAGGGTCACCCAAATGCTCACAGAAAACGGCGTAGCTCCATTGCTATCGGTAGTGGTCTGAGTGAAACAATCGTAGACGCGTTCCTGTCGTTGAAAGATGGAGCTGCGCCTGACATATGATCGTGTTATGGTGGCCCGGGGCAGAGTCCAACTGCCGACCTTCGCGTTAGGAGTGCGCTGCTCTATGCAACTGAGCTACCGGGCCACTTGTCGGTAGTGTATCGCGAGGATTGCAGCGGCCGCGAATGATAAACTCAGGGGTGGAGAGTCTATGTCAGAGATACAGCGTCGGCATACGGTAACGGTGAACATTGGTGGGATTCGGGTGGGGTCCGACTCGCCGGTTGTTGTGCAGTCGATGACCAACACGGATACCGCGGACGTCGAGAGCACGATCCAGCAGGTAGCTGCGCTGGCAAGGGCCGGCTCCGAGATGGTGCGGATTACCGTCAATAATGATGACGCGGCGAAAGCTGTGCCAGCCATCGTGGAGGGATTGGCGAAGAAGGGTTGGAATACACCGATCATTGGCGACTTCCACTACAACGGGCATCAGTTGTTGAAGAAGTATCCAGACACAGCCGAAGCGCTCGCGAAGTACAGGATCAATCCGGGTAACTGCTCCATCGGACGGAAGGATGACGACAACTTCCGGACGATGGTCGAGGTGGCGGTGGAGCATCAGAAGCCGGTGCGGATCGGAGTAAACTGGGGTTCGCTCGATCAGGCGCTGCTGACCAAGATGATGGATGAGAATTCGAAGAGCGCCAATCCGCTGCCCGCTCGCGATGTGATGATGGAGGCGATGGTGGTGTCGGCTCTGGACAACGCGGCTGCTGCGGAGCGATATGGGCTGCGGCGCGACCAGATTATCTTGAGTGCGAAGGTCTCCGGGGTGCGTGATCTGATTGATGTCTATGCCGAGTTGGCTCGACGCTGCGACTATGCGCTGCATCTGGGCCTGACCGAGGCGGGGATGGGTATGAAGGGTATTGTGGCCTCGGCTTCCGGTCTCGCTCCCCTTTTGCTGTCGGGCATTGGAGATACGATTCGAGTGAGTTTGACACCTGCTCCGGGGGGGGACCGTTCGGAAGAGGTCCGTTGCGGACAGCAGATTCTGCAGTCGCTGGGGATTCGCAGCTTCATGCCGCAGGTGACCAGCTGCCCAGGATGTGGGCGAACAACGTCGACCTACTTTCAGGAACTGGCCGAGCGGATTCAGGGGTATCTCGTCGCTTCAATGCCGGAGTGGAAGAAGCAGTACCCAGGCGTCGAGGAGTTGAAGTTGGCGGTGATGGGCTGTATCGTCAACGGTCCCGGCGAGTCGAAGCACGCCAACATCGGCATCTCTTTGCCAGGGACGTTCGAAGAACCCAAGGCTCCGGTTTACGTTGATGGCAAACTCTTCACTACGCTGAAGGGTGAGCGGATCGTTGAGGAGTTTCAGGTGATCCTCGACGAATATGTGGAGAAGCGGTATGGGAAGGTGCTGGTAGAGGCTTAGGCGCGCGCTACGTTTCGATGGTGTCTTCGTGCTCTGCATGGATGTCCCCCCTCCCCCTAAAGTATGTCAAAGTCTTCGAACGAGAGACTTTAGCTTTGGACTTCGGTGTTTCGAAGGCCGGGTTAAATGCGAAGATCCGGCGGGTGGCCGGATCTTGTTTGCTTGAATCAATTATATAGGGTCTGTCAAGCCTGATGTCCTGCCGGACGGGCCTCCTGCGCGGAGGGCGGTCACTTTGTGACTCGCATACCCCTTTGGGTAGCCCCATGCAGCCCATTCCGCCGAGACAAGGTATACGCGTCACGAAGTGACTGCCCCGCGCGTAGCGGGCCCCGTCCGGCAGGACATCGGATGTAATGTCAGAAGAGTGGGGCGGCGTTTTTACGGAGTTCGGCTAGCGGGTAGAAGGTGCCGCGCCAGATGACTCCTCCCTGTTTGAGGGTGGTGAACACGGAACGCAAGAGGGCGAAGACCAGGATGAGGGCGCTGACGGGGAAGGCGAGTACGTTCCAGGGGGAGAGGCCGGAGGGGCGGCTCATGAGGCGGTAGGCCAATGCTACGGCGGCGAGGGTGAGGATGGCGGGGATGCGGGTGGGTCCCCACCACAGACCCGCGGCGGGAGCGACGCAGAAGACGAGCAGCCAGCAGCAGGCGAGCAGGGCCAGCGAAAGGTAAAAGCGGAAGGCGGCCCAGAGGTTCTTGGTCATGACGTTGACCAGGCCATTGAGGCCGGAGGCCCAGTGGACGCGGACGAGGCCCTGGCCGAAGGCGACGCGCTGGGCGAGGTCGGCACGTTTGATGCGGCGGCCGAGACCGAGGTCTTCGATGACCTCCATGCGCAGAGCTTCGAAGCCGCCGACCTGGAGGTAGGCTTCGCGGCGCACGAGGTTGAAGGCTCCGATGCCGATGGCGTCTCGTTTGGATTTGAGATCAGAGACGCGCCAGGGTCGGACGCCCCAGAGACCGAAGATCTGGAAGAAGGCGAGGATGGCGGCCTCGTCCCAGCGCTTGATGATGGTGGTGGGAACGGTGACGAGATGGTCGGCGTGGGTAGCCACCGCGTTGGCTAACGATCTGCGGATAGCGTCGGAGCGGAAGAGTACGTCGGCGTCGGTGAAGAGGAGGTAGTCGGTGGGGGCCTGGCGGGCGGCGAGGGCCATGGCGTGGGTTTTGCCGAGCCAGCCGGAGGGGAGTTCGGTGAGGTGGAGGGCGCGGAGTTTGTCTGGGTGTTGCGCGGCGAGAGCGGTGAGGATAGTGCCGGTCTGGTCGGTGGAGCGGTCGTTGATGGCGATGATCTGGAGGTAGGGATAGTCCTGGACGAGGAGAGATTCGAGGGTGGCGCGGACGTCGGCGGCTTCGTTACGGGCGGGAACGATGACGGTAATCGAGGATGTTCCGGCTGGAGTGAGGTCATGCTCGGGGAGGAGGAGGTTGGGGATGCGGGGGAGACCCCGGGCGGCGGCAAGGACTTTCCAGAACCAGGCGAGGGTGATGAGCCAGGCGAAGATTTGGAAGACGTGCGTCATGCGGCGGCGGCTTGCACGTCCGACTGCAGCAGAGGAGGAGCGTAACGAGAGCCGAGGAAGAAGATGACCGAGGCGAGAAGCAGGGTGATGAGGGTGGATCCGAGGCCGATGTTGAGGTTGGAGTGATCGCTGACGGTGCCGATGATGCGCGGGGAGATGGCGTCGCCGAGGGCATGAATGATGAAAAGCTGGCCGGCGAGGGCGGTGGCGCGGATCTCAGGCCGGACGGCGTTTACCGTGGCCGCGTTCACGGGTCCAGTTCCAAGGAAGATGAGGAAGATGGCGGCGGCGAGACCGTAGAGGGTAAGGGAGTGGGGGCCGAAGAAGCAGAGGAGCGCGGGCGGGACGGCTAGGGCGGCGCTGATGGCCGGGACGAGGTAGAGGGCTTTCGGGTTGGTGCGGGACCACTTTTGCGCGATGGTGCCGCCGGTGATGGTGCCACCGAGGCCGGCGACGACGGTGATGGCTCCCATGATGTAGGCGGCGGAGGACTGGGAGCGTCCGTCGACGCGCTGGAGGAAGGAGGGCATCCACCAGGAGATGCCGCCGAGGGAGAAGGTAACGGCAGCGTAGCCGAGAATCGACGAAAGATAGGCTTTGTTTTTGAGCAGGGAGAGGACAGTTCCCTTCTCCAGCTTTGCCTTGTCTTGCTGGCTTGCTCCGCGGGCGGGCTCCTTCATGAAGAAGGCGATGAGAAGCGCGATGATAGTGCCGGGGACGGCGGAGACGATGAAGGACATGCGCCAGCCGAAGCGCTGACCGACGGTGCCTCCGACGAGATAGCCGAGGGCGGCGCCGACGGGAATGGCGACGTTGAAGATGGTGAGGACGCGGTTGCGCTGGTCTTCGGGGTAGAAGTCGGCGAGCAGCGCCGGGGCGAAGATGCCGAAGCTGGCTTCACCGACACCCAGGGCTGCGTGTCTCAGGTTGAGCGAGTCGTAGGAGTGGACGGTGGCGGTAAGAAAGTTGATGCCGCTCCAGAAGAGGGCGGCGACGACGATCATGGGTTTGCGGGGGAAGCGGTCGCCCAGCCAGCCGGTAATGGGCGAGGTGAGCATGTAGGCAAGCATGAACCAGAGGGTGAGGGAGCCGATCTGGGCGTCGGAGATGTGGAACTCGCCTTTGACCTGCTCTTGGACGCCGGGGAGGATGTAGCGGTCGATGTAGTTGACGAAGTTGAGCGCGGTGAGCAGGACGAGCGCGGTGGTGGCTCCGGCGATGGAGGCTGTGCGGGTGGGTTTGGTTGCGGAGGCCATCTGCGTTTACCTGCTACGGGAGAAGGATAGCAGCGGATTGTTGCAGGCCGCATGGAGTTGAGGACATTTATGGACCGGCTGAAGCCCGCCCTCTTTCAGAACGATGATTTTTCAGCAGCATCTGAAACCACGCCCTTTCTAAAACCGGCGTTTGATCAGAGAATCCTTCAGGCCATTTCCAGCATAACGAATCGAATAAAAGCCGCCTCGGTAGAGAGGCGGCTTTTATCAGCTATGAAACAGGATTGCTAAGTGCTAGACGGTAAGTCTGCGACGGATTGTTCCGGCAAGTCCGAGAACACCTGTTCCCAGCAAAGCGATCGTGCCGGGTTCAGGTACAGCAGGCATCGGCGATGTGATGCTCACATTTGCGGTCTGATCTTCGCTTACCAGGCTGCCTGGAAATCCGAAGAGAGACTGTTGGTACTGATCCGGTACGCCGAGGAAGATGTTGGCGTCCACCCCGTTCGACAGTTGGTAGGACACTCCGCTGTTGTCAAGTGACGCCACTCCGTTTGCGACGAAGAGCAAGTTGTCATTAAAAGCGAAGCTGCCGGGAGATAGTAACTTGGAGATCGTCTCCCCGTCAGTCGTGCCGCTGACCCCGACGATCTTGTACTTCCCCGCAGTCTTCGTCGCCGTCACATCAAATACGCCAGAACCGGAGAAAGGCGTTCCCGGACTTCCAGAGACACTGCTGTTACCGGTAAAACTGAAGTCGTACATCGTGTCGGCAAACATGGGAGTGGAGAGCAACATCGCCGAGGCGACGCCGCAGAGGAACAAGGCAGATTTTTTCATAGTTCTCCTGTGCAGCAAGGGTCTGGTGGTACTTACTCAGTACGGTCCTTGTTGGATGCAGAGATTTACATGAAGCGTTTGTTTTACAACTATTTCCTAACTTATTCACAAAGGTGGACTTGTACTTGCAAGTATTTGCACATTAGTGGCAATTGCTTATCTCTATTTGCCTATGCAGCTAAGCCTGAGCACATGCGTAGACGCGAGGCGTCCACAGGGTAGACGCCTTATTCGGCTACGATTCGGGGAATTTTTTTGCTGCCGCTGGCTGCGCTATCTGGCTGAAGCGGTGCCGACGGTGACGTATTGGCGTCCGGCGTAAAGGCGGTAGCTGCCTTGATTGTCGGGAGAAGACAGGATCTGGAGGGGGTTTGGACGGCGGAGTTTGGCGTCGGGGGCGGATTTGGCGGTGAAGAGGTCGTGGCCGCCGATGTCCATGACGATGAAGCTGTCATTGGCGAGGAAGCCGCAGCCGTAGGCGCCGGGAGGTAGTCGATGGCCTCCGATTTCGATGGGTGATTCGGTGATGAGGTAGGCCTGGTATTTCTGCTGGACCTGACTGGAGTAGCCGCTGGTGTCGATGAGCGCGACGAGCATAAGGCTGTGGTTTTGCAGGCGGACGCCGGAGGAGTTGCGGCCTTGCACGGGAGCGCTTTGTCCGTTGAAGAAGACGGCTGCGGGCAGGATCTTTTCTGTCTCGGCTGGGGTGAGGATGGCGGGTTCGGCTTTTGCGTCCGTTGCCGGGGAAGACGCAGGGCTGGTTTGGGAACCGGTTTGGGCGATGGCGGCAGAGGCTGCGAGTGTCACGACAAATACGGCAGTTGCGAGGGTGCGGAGTCTCATCGGGTCTCCTGAGCTGGATGTCGATCACAGGAAGGGTAGCAGAGGAGATTTCGGCTGGACAAACTTACGATTTCTCAGAGCCTGTTTTAAGAGGAAGGCCGACCAAAGATTTGCGCGGTTGGACGGATTTAGGAACAGGTAAAGGCAGATGCGGGATCCTTTATGGCGTTCAGGATTAACGATGAAAAACAAACAACAGCAAAAACGCCCTCAACGAAAGTTTTTCGACTGGGTCTGCGCTGGAATCCGCAAGCGCTCTACCCCTGCTGGGATATACCATTCTGTGGCAGAGGAGAGAGCTATGACGCAGGTCACCGCCGGTATCGGCAATGTCACTCTGAACGTAGGGTTAGTGGAGATGGCCATGGGCTATTCTCGCAGCCGCATCCTATGCGCGGCCGCGCGGCTCGGGATCGCAGATGCCTTGGGTGACGCCGAACGCAATGTGGAGGAGCTGGCTGGAATCTGTCAGGCTGATCCCGGTTCGCTGTACCGCTTGCTGCGTGCGCTGGCCAGTATCGGCATCACGACAGAGACCGCTCCGGGGCGTTTTCGGCTGACTTCTTTCGGCGAACCGCTCCGCAGAGATGCGCCTCAGTCTGCGTGGCCGGCTGTGGTCTTCTGGGCGGACTTGCTTGCGGATAGTTGGTCGCTGCTTACCGATTGCGTTCGCACCGGCAAGCCAGCGTCCGAGGTGCGCGATCCCAACATACCTTCGCGCTGGTCGCAGGATCCGGAGGCGCCCGCTATCTTTCGCGCCGTCATGGGCACGGTTCCCGAAGACTATGAGCCTCTGGCGCGCGCATGGAATTTTTCGCAAGCCGAGATAGTCGCCGATCTGGGCGGCGGCGGCGGTGCGCTCCTGGTCGCGATTCTCCGGCTGAACCCTCATCTGCGCGGGATGCTGGTCGACCGCGAGGCCAGCATTGCCGCCGCCGGGCCTGGATTCGCAGCCGAAGACCTTGCTTCACGATGCGAACTGATTGCTGCCGACCTGACACAATCTGTCCCAGCGGGCGCCGATGTTTACGTGCTCAAACACGTTCTGCATGGATATCGAGATCATGACGCGATCGCGATCCTGAAGAACTGCCGCGCGGTAGTTCCGCCGGTGGGCCGTCTGCTGATCATGGAATTCGTGTTGCCTCCGCTGGTTTCGCATGCCGATCCCCAGTTGGAAGGACGGCTGATGAGCGACCTGAACATGCTCGCCGTTACGGGCGGCAGAGAGCGCAGTGAACGCGAGTGGAAGGCCCTTCTCGAACCCGCGGGATTCACTTTGGGCCAGATCGGGTCTACGTCCGGCGACAGCTTGATGGTGGAGAACGTGGCTGTTCTCGAAGCAATCCCCGTTTAACTGCCCGCTGAGCCTTTGGAATCTTCGGTGCGAGGGTAGCGGGCTTCGACGACGGTGGAGATGCCGCCGCGGGGGCGGAAGTCGCCGACGACTTTGGCCCAGATGGGGTCGCAGGCTTTGACGACGTCGTCGAGGACCTGGTTGACGATGTTTTCCTGGAAGATGCCGAGATTGCGATAGGTGAAGAGATATTCCTTGAGGGACTTCAGCTCAAGGCACCTTTCGCGGGGCATGTAGCGGATGGTGAGGCGGCCGAAGTCGGGGAGGCCGGTCTTGGGGCAGACGGAGGTAAACTCGGGGTCGTCGACGAGGATCTCGTAAGCTCGGAACTGGTTGCGCCAGGTTTCGATGCCGGGGAATTTGGCGTCGAGACCGCATTTGGCATGGTCGTCGGTGTAGCCGGTGGTGTGGGCGCTCATTATTCTATTTTATCGCGTGAAAGGGCGGGGTGCAGGAGACCACGGGACGGGCTTGCGCCGCCGCCTACCCGCTTTTCTTCTGATCAGGGAGTTGGTGAACTTGCCCGGCTCATTAACAGGCTTTCACTGCGGATTAACCGCTGTTAACTATTCATTATCTGGGGTTTTCGGGAATAACGTGTCGTGTCAAAAATAGCTTTCCAAGGAGATTCGAAAATGACGCCCTCCCCAGCGCAGTCCTCTCCGAGATTAGCCTCGCTTCGGCTTCTCTTCCTCCCGCTTGTCCTGCCAGTTGTCTTGGCGGCCACGGCAGCCACCGCTCAGACGTATACCCCACAGGTGTTCGATTCCGCGGTCGATACTGGGCAGGATTTTATGACCGTTCCGGTCAACAACCCCTGGAATGCATCGAACGGCATCAATCAGAAGGTATGGAACAACGTCTTCTGGAATGGGGGAACTAATAATCCCGGGCCACAGTTTTATTTTTCCGGCAGCACTGGACTGTGGATTACGAGTTCTTCCGCGCTCGGCTGGCCCAACACCGGAATGATGCAACAGGATACGACCTGCTCGACGGGCTTCGGCTATGGCGACTTCCATTGGCGCAGCGCCGAGGGGCTCAAGCTCGTCCTGGGTCCAATCAGATCATGTGGCCGGCGGACGGAGATCCGGGCTGGCCTGGCATTATCAAGGGGTCAAGCGACAACCATATCGGCGAAGTCGATGTCAGCGAGGTGAACTATGCCTCGAACGATACCCTTTTTTCCACGTTCCACTTCTTCGACCCAAACGCATCGGGCAATAACGGCCAGATCCAGCTTGTCCCAATCACCTTTCCGGCAGGCTCGGGGGACATGGCCGACATGCATGACTTCGACGTGATCTGGGGACCGGGCTCGCTGCTGATCAAGGTCGATGGCGTGGTGCAACTGTCCGCGCCGGCCGGGCAGGTGCGGGCCGACTTCGCGCACGGCGGCTGCAACTATACGTTAGGCGCGCAGATGGCGATGCAGGCGACCAGCAGAGCACAACTTAGGTCACTGGCACGTTTACGGCACCATAACGATCGGCAACGTGCGCAGATAGACCAGCCGACCGCTGATGTGCGTGTCGCTGACCCAGCGCGGACTTGTGGGTAATGATCCTCTCGAACCAGAAGAGAGAGGGCAAGTCCATGGAAACCGTAAGATCGTTAATCCGAGGCTGTCTGCATGGGACTTCCGCGATGAGGTGCTGCGCGGGCATCTTCATGGGATACAGTCTCCTCCTTCGAGAGGACCTGCTTATGCCATTCCTCGTCAGGAACGCGCCACCTCAAGGTGACGCTTCCGGCTGGAGGGGGGTAGATTGCGAGTATTCAGGCATCCTGTGGGAAGACGCGGCCATCTGTTGTTTTATTAGATTCTTATTGTGGTGGAGTAACTCGGCCACAGGGAATTTTACTTCTGCCGTCCGAGTGTCTTGCCTAACGGGCAATGTCTGTTGCGAAGTGCGCTTTTTACCTATACGAAAAACAACGCAAACAACCGGAGGCCCTATGCAGTTCCTCATCAACGGCAGATCGACGGAGGCGGATTTCGATCTAAGAACCTCGATGCTAGACCTGCTCCGGGATCACCTCGGTCTGCCCGGTTCCAAGAAGGGGTGCAACCAGGGAGCTTGTGGCGCCTGCACGGTATTGGTGGATGGCGAGCGCATTCTCTCCTGCCTCGCACTCGCAGTGCAATATCAGGGTCGCTCGATCACCACCATCGAGGGGTTAGCTTTGGATCACGCGCTGCATCCACTGCAACAGGCGTTCATCGAACACGACGGCTTTCAGTGTGGCTACTGCACGCCCGGTCAGATTTGTTCGGCGGTTGCGATGGCGGAGGAGATCAGGCGCGGTCTGCCGAGCCACGTCACGACTGACCTGTCGGCTGAGACGATTGCACTCACCCGCGATGAATTGCGCGAGCGCATGAGCGGCAACCTATGCCGATGCGGAGCGTACAACGGCATTGTCGACGCAATCACCGAGGTCTATGCGGAGGGAGCGGAATGAACTCGTTCACCTATGCCCGAGCGGGCGATACTGCGGAAGCATTCCGTTTAGGAGCGGCAGGGCAGGCCAAGTATCTCGGCGGCGGAACTAATCTGGTTGATCTCATGCGCGAAACGATCGAGCGGCCGGACGCGCTGATCGACGTTTCGGCCCTGTCGAGCACCATCGAGGAGCGCGAAGACGGCAGCCTGCTGATCGGCGCGGCCGTCCGCAACACGGCACTAGCCGAGCACCGGGCAGTGCGAACGCGCTATCCCGTGCTGGCACGCGCCATTCTCGCTGGAGCCTCTCCGCAGATTCGCAACATGGCTACGGTAGGAGGCAACATCCTGCAGCGCACACGCTGCACCTACTTCTATGACGACGATGGGGCGCACTGCAACAAACGCACGCCCGGCCAAGGCTGTGACGCACTTGAAGGCTTCAATCGCATTCACGCGATCCTGGGCGCTTCGCCTGCCTGTGTCGCCACGCACCCGTCGGACATGTGTGTCGCGCTGGCGGCTCTCGGCGCCATAGTCCACCTGCGAAGCGCGGTTGGAGATCGGACGCTGCCGTTCCCCGACCTTCACTGCCTCCCCGAAGACCACCCGGAGGTTGAGACGGTCCTTGCGCCGGGCGAGCTGATTACCGCTGTTGAGATCCCGCCGCTTCCCTTTGCGGTTCGTTCCACCTACCGCAAGGTGCGCGATCGGGCTAGCTACGCCTTCGCGCTGGTCTCTGTAGCCGCCGCGCTGGAGCTTGATAACGGCACGGTGAAGGAAGTGCGCCTCGCCCTTGGCGGCGTCGCGCCCAAGCCATGGCGCGCGTGGAAGGCGGAGGCTGCGCTCAAGGGCCAACCGGCAACCGAGGCAGCTTTTCAGGAGGCGGCTGAAGCCGAGTTGTCCGAAGCCAAACCCCTGCGCGACAACGGATTCAAAATCGAACTCGCCAAGCGCACGATGACAGCGGTTCTGATGGAACTGACGGCGGTGAAGGTATGAGCGTAATCAAGAATGCCGTACAGACGATAATGAAAACTGCCGTGGAACTTGCGCCGGACACCTGGCTGCCGGGAGGCAAACCAGATCCCCTCATCCAGCACAAGCATGGGCTCATCGGCGCACCGGTTTCACGTCTGGATGGCCAACTAAAGGTCACAGGTGCCGCCCGCTTCGCGGCCGAATTTCCAGTGGATGGCATGGTCTATGCGGCGCTCGCCTACAGCACCATTCCCAAGGGCCGCATCACGGCACTCGACACAAGCGCCGCGGAGGCAGCCCCGGGTGTGGTGCTGGTGATGACCCACAAGAATGCTCCCAGAATGAAGCCGACACCGGTCTTCAATTCCGATCCCAAGGCTGCCGGTCCCAGCGATCTTCCGATCCTGCAGGACGATCGCATTCACTGGAACGGAGAGACGATTGCAGTAGTGCTCGCGGAAACACAGGAAGAGGCGGATTACGCCAAATCGCTCCTTCGCGCAACCTACGAAGTCGAGCCCGCAAGCGTCGCATTCAATGAGGCGAAGACACACGCCCGCCGGCCTGAGAGTGTTCTGGGTGAGCCATCGAAGGTGGAAAGTGGCGACGCCGAAGCAGCGCTGGCCGCCGCGCAACATAAGGTCGACATCACCTACAAAACGCCACACTATAACCACAACGCGATTGAGTTACATGCGGCAACGCTCTTCTGGGATGCAGATGGAGAGCTCGTCATACATGATGCCAGCCAAGCCGTGGTGCAGTCGGCGTGGACGCTCGCTCAGGTCTTCGGGATCAAAGAGGAGCAGGTTCATGTCACGTCGCCTTATGTCGGCGGCGGATTTGGCGGCAAAACGCTCTGGTTCCATCATGTCCTCGCGGCTGCGGCGGCCAAGGTTGCAGGACGTCCCGTCAGGATCGTGCTGTCGCGCGAGGGCGTCTACCGCACTGTAGGCGGCCGCACCACGACCGAGCAGCGCGTCGCCATCGGCGCCAACGCGGACGGCCACTTCGACGCGTTGATCCACACCGGAACCGCTGCGATGACGGCGCACAACGATTGCCCTGAGCAATTCACCTTTCCCGCGCGACACCTTTACTCGACCGGCAGCTTCAAGATGGTGCAGCAGGTCGCGGACATGGACATGGTCGCCAACACATTCATGCGCGCACCGGGCGAATCGATTGGAACCTTCGCGCTGGAATGCGCGGTGGACGAGCTTGCTGAAAAAGTAGGCATGGATCCTATTGAACTCAGGATTCGAAATGAGCCGGAGAAAGACCCAACCTCCGGCAAGCCATTCTCTTCCCGACATATCGTGGAGGCTTACCACACGGGCGCCGAACGCTTCGGCTGGGACAAGCGGAACTCCAAACCCCGCTCACGCCGCGAGGGCGAATGGCTGATCGGCATCGGCTGCGCGACAGCAACCTATCCCTACTACCGCATGCCGGGAGGCGCAGCGCGCATTACGCTTACCAAAGATGGCGACGCAACCGTCGAGGTAGCCGCGCATGAGATGGGAATGGGAACCGCCACCGCCCAGACGCAGGTGGCGGCAGAGCGGCTTGGCCTTCCCATGGAATGCGTCAAGGTCAACTACGGCGATTCCTCGTTTGCAGGCTCCTTCCTTGCAGGTGGTTCCTCGCAGACCGCTTCGATAGGGGGCGCCGTGATCGCCGCGCATCGGGAACTGGTGATCGAGCTGCTGAAGCTTGCAGGTAAGGATTCACCGCTCCATGGATTGAGCGCGGACGAGGTAGGCAGCCTGAACCGAGGTCTTTGCAAGCTGGACCAGCCCACGCGATGCGAGAGCTATGCCGCCATCCTCCGCCGCGCAAACCGCAATGAGGTCGCGGCGGAGGCGAGCGCGTCCCCACCGCTCGAAATGATGCACTGGGCGATGCATTCGTTCGGTGCCATGTTTGCCGAAGTTCGAGTGAACGCCATAACCGGTGAAACCCGGGTCAGCCGCTTCCTGGGTTCGTTTGACTGCGGACGCATTCTCAACGCCAAGACCGCAAGCAGCCAGTTCCGCGGCGGCATCATTATGGGAATCGGATTGGCGCTGATGGAGGAAACGCAATTCGACGAGCGCAACGGACGCATCGCAAATCCCAGCCTCGCCGAATACCATGTGCCCGTCCACATGGACGTTCCAGAGATCGACATTATTTGGACCGACATACCCGATCCGCACACGCCGATGGGAGCACGTGGAATTGGTGAAATCGGCATCACCGGAACCGGCGCAGCGGTCGCGAACGCCATCTACAATTCGTGCGGGAAGCGCGTTCGCGAACTTCCGATCACCTTAGACAAGCTCATGACGTAACTAATCCAGCACTGTCGGGACATGATTGAATTTTGCCATTTGACATCGACCCCCTTATTAATCATTCCGTGTGTTCCGTGGAAGCGTACTGCTTGCCGTCATGGATATTCAGTATGTCGCGAGTCCCCAAAGAAGAACCACTGACGAGAAGCCGACTTGAACGAAGCCGCTGGCAACAGATGAGCAAGCAGGAGTTACGACGGGTTGAGGTCTTGACCGAGGTACTGGCTGGCCGTCGCACGACGAATCGGCGGTGGGTGTACTGGCAGTGGGCTTGAGGCAGACCCAGCGTCTGCTGGCCAGTATCGCGAGGGTGGCTGCGGCGCGCTGATTCACAAGTCCCGGGGGTTAGCTCGCGAGCAACAAGCTGGGGATCAGGCGTTCGTGAGCTGGTCCTGGAGCTCGTCCGGCAGAGTTATCATGACTCCGGGCCGAAGCTTGCAGCCGAAGCGCTGCTGGAGCGACATCGGGTGAAGGTCTCGCGCGAGACGCTGCGCAAGTGACTGAAGGTCTGGGTGGCAAGTACGTCGATCTCTATGAGTTCACGGATGGCATACTCGAAGTCCGATCGAATGGTCGAACGCTTCCCTATCGCCTCTTCAGCAAGGACCAGCGTGTCAGCCAAACTGCGGTCGTCGAGAATAAGCGAATCAGACATGCTTTGCGATGAAGCCGCTGCCGCCGTACGTCAAATAGGATCGAAAATCCTATCGATGCCGGAGAGACACTCCACGTCGCAAGTTGCGTGGTGCTGAGTGCAGCTTTCAGCCCGAAGTAGCTTGCATCTCTTCCTACGCGAATACATGGTCAGTTTGCCAGAGGTTTCTCTGCTTTATCGATGACAAGTGCTTCGACGAGTCCTCTGGTAGCTTCCAATCTCAGGCCGAGCTGTTGCTGTATTGCAATCGGTCGGACCATTGGGTGTACCCCTCAAGTTGATTCATTCAGATTCGTGGATATTTATCCGCACAGGCCGATCCATCGTCCCATCGTCGCGAACGATATTCGAAGGTATATCGGATCTGACCCTAGCCTGTGACAGCAAAGTTGCCCAAAGGGAATCATAATCTGCTTACAAGACTGAATTATTTCTATATTTTGTGATGTTTTGTTGGAAAATGAGGGCACCACAGGAGACCGTCCATGAAGAAACTAATGCTCAGCGTCCTTTCGTTTGTCGACCACGTCGAGAAGCCGTCTGCCAACTAGGTTGCTTCAATCATCGCGCGCATCGCCCGTATCGGAGATCTTTCAATATGACCGCTCTGGATCGTCGCACCATGCTTTTTGTGGCCTCACTCGCTCTCGCATTGCCGGTTGCACGAGCCCAGGAGATGCCAATTCCAACTGATACTTCACCGCAGTCGGGTACCGTCGGGGCGAAGTTTCCGGAGTACGATGTAGCCTCCGTGAAGCAACATTCATCGGGCGAGCGTATATCGCGAATTATGAACAAACCGGATGGTTTCAGTTGCAGCAACATCTCTCTGAAGACCTTGGTCGCCAACGCTTATGGTATCCGCCAGGATCTAATTTCGGGGGGCGCCAATTGGGTAGGGTCTACCGGCTTCGACGTGGAAGCGAAGGTGGCTGATTCTGATGTGGATGCCTTCAAAAAGCTCAGCCCGCGGCAGCGCAACCGGCTACTTCAGCCCCTGCTTGCGGATCGCTTCAAACTGAAGGTCCATTCTGAGACAAAGGTACTGCCGATGTACGACATGGTTGTTCCCAAGAGTGGCCCTAAGCTCAAACCGGCAGCACCGATCGAGGTGTCGGCGGAAGCAGGAAAGGACCCGGAAGCAGCGAAGCATCACGGCGGAATGAGCATGGGGCCGGGCATGTTCAAAGGGGAAAATCTTTCTATAGCTGCTATAGCGAATCAGTTCTCCTACATTGTTCACTACACGGTGGTGGACAAGACCGGCCTTACAGGAACGTACGACGTAGATCTGAAGTGGACTCCCGATGATGCCGTTACCCCGAACGGGAACGCGGCCGCGGAGTCCAGCCCCTCGATCTTTACCGCTGTGCAGGAGCAACTTGGACTGAAGCTCACTTCAACAAAGGGTCCAGTTGAGACCCTTATCATTGATTACGCCGAAATGCCTTCGGCCAACTAAGAGACAGTGACTTCGGGAAGGTCGTTTCGTCTGACGCATATCGAACTTTAGGAAAGAGGCCCGCACTTTGAGAGAAAAGGTGTTTCGTGAGGTACCTCTTTGTGGCAAGTCGCTGTTCACAGCATCGGCATTCCTTGCGCTCATCCTTCCTCATCTGTGGGGGCAAAAGCCAGGCGAAGCACCAGCCACTCCATTGGTCACAAAGTCGGATGCGAACGCAATTACTCCTTCTTTTGACGTCGTCTCGATCAGGCCGAACAAGACCGGCAGCGGAGGCTCTCACATTTCGATGAATGATGAAAATTTCGATGCTTCGAATGTCTCGCTGAAGATGATGATTCTCAATGCCTACGGGCTCAAAGAGAACCAGTTGATTGGGTTGCCTCATTGGGCGGAGTCTGATCGGTTCGACATCAAAGCTAAAGTCGTCGATCCCGATCCCATGGTCATGAAGCACCTCACGCAGGAGCAGAGCCGCAAGATGCTGGAGCCTATCCTCACTGATCGCTTCCAACTCAAGTTTCATCACGAGATGAAGACACTGCCCGTCTACGAGATGGTCGTGGTGAAGGGCGGCCCAAAGTTCAGGGAGACAACCGCAGCCGAGACTGCCAGCGACAAGGGCGTCAATGGCGTCCGGGCTGGCGGCATCAGCGTTCATAATACGCAACTCTATGCCACCGGCGTTCCGCTATCCTCATTGGCTGCACAGCTCTCCGGTCACCTGCACCGCATCGTCATCGATAAGACCGGACTGAGCGGCAAATACAACCTCTCGCTCGCGTGGACGCCGGACGACGCGCCACCTGCACAAGATGCTGCCGCCCCCACACTCTTTACAGCGCTACAGGAGCAGCTAGGCCTGAAGCTACAGCCAAGTAAAGCCGAGATCGAGATGTTTGTCGTCGACCAGGTTGAACTGCCCACCGACAATTGACCGCTCAACCCGATTTATCTGGAATATTTCTATATAAGATGATGTAGTTTTTCATTCTTTTTCGGAGACCAGGCACGAAATGACGTATTCGTTCTTGTGGTCACAAGTCAGCAGGCATCTTCGTCTTGCATGCATGCTGACGTGTCTTGCCACTGCTGGGTCTGCGCTTGCGGCGGAACAACAACGCGGCCAGGTCACGTTCAACGGCCTTCCGGTTCCGGGAGCGACGATCACTGCGACACAAGGTAATAAGAAGGTCAGCACCGTCTCCGATGAAGATGGCGACTACAATTTTCCCGATCTGGCAGACGGCGCATGGGAGATAGATGTCACGACGCCGTTTTTCGCTACGCTGCATCAGGATGTTACGATCGCGCCCAATATGCCCGGCATAAAGTGGGAGCTCAAGATGCTCCCGCTCGACCAGGTAATCGCTCAGACGAAGATCATGAAGTCCGAGGCACAGACAACGCCTGCTGCTGCTCTAAATCCGGCAGAAAAGTCCACCATTAAACCGGGTGAAAACGAAACGAAAGTGCCGAATGAGCCTGCGCCCTCGAACGATGGCTTCCTGGTCAACGGCAGCGTGAACAACGCGGCCACCTCCCAGTTCTCGCTCACGCCCGCATTCGGCAACAACCGCACCGGCTCCAAAAGCCTCTATAACGGCGGCCTCGCGCTCGTACTCGACAACTCCGCGCTCGACGCCCGTCCCTACTCGCTCAGCGGCCTCGACACGCCCAAACCATCCTACAACACCATCACCGGCATCTTCAGCCTGGGCGGTCCGATCCATATCCCCCGTCTGCTTCCGCACGGCCCCAACTTCGTGCTGGTCTACGAGTGGATGCGCTCGAGCGACGCCACCGTGCAGACCGGCCTCGTCCCCACTCAGGCGCAGCGCGAGGGCGATCTCTCCACCGGCATCATCTCGCCCATCGATCCTGTGGCTCAGGCGCTGCTCGCGCTCTATCCCCTGCCGAACATCAACGGCAACACGATGTACAACTACCAGATCCCCGTGCTCAACAGCAAACACCAGGACTCCCTGCAGACGCGCCTCAACAAGACCATCGGCCGCCGCGATTCGCTCTATGGCATGTTCGCCTTCCAGAGCACGCGCGCCAATGGCACCAACCTCTTTGGCTTCGTCGATACCATCGACACTCTCGGCCTTAACACAGATGTCAACTGGAGCCATCGTTTAAACGACGGTTTCTTCCTCACCACTGACTTTCACTTCAACCGCCTCCGCACGCTCGTCCGCCCCTATTTCGAGAATCGCACGGACATCGCCGGCAACGCAGGCATCACCGGCAACGATCAGGACCCCACCAACTGGGGTCCGCCCGCGCTCACTTTTTCGAGCGGCATCGCTTCGCTCACCGACGCGCAGAGCGCCTTCACCCGCAACCGCACCGACGCCATCTCACCCTCGCTCCAGTGGTTTCATGGCCGCCACAACTTCACCTTCGGCGGCGACTTCCGCCGTCAGCAGTACAACTACTTCTCCCAGCAGAATCCGCGCGGCGCCTTCGTCTTCACCGGCGCCGCCTCCGGTGTCTCTGACTTCGCGGACTTCCTCTCCGGCATCCCCGATGTCAGCGCCATCGCTTTCGGCAACGCCGACAAGTACCTCCGTCAGTCCGTCTACGACGCCTATGCCACGGACGATTGGCGCATCCGGCCCGAGCTCACCCTCAACATCGGCGTCCGCTGGGAGTACGGCGCGCCCATCACCGAGCTGAAGAATCGCCTCGTCAACCTCGACATCGCCCCAGGCTTCTCCGCCGTCACGCCGGTCCTCGGCACCGCGCCCACCGGACCGCTTACCGGTGAGCATTACCCCGCCTCGCTGGTCCGCCCCGACCGGACTGGCGTCGAGCCGCGCCTCGGCCTCTCCTGGAGGCCCATCCCTGGCTCGTCGATCGTCGTGCGCGCAGGCTACGGCGTCTACTACGACACCTCCGTCTATCAAGCGACCTCGCTCCAGATGGCCCAACAGTCGCCGCTCTCGACAAGCCTTCAGGTGCAGAACTCCGCTGCCTGCCCGCTCACCCTCGCCAACGCCTTCGGCCCCTGCGCCTCCATCACGGCGACCACCTTCGCGATCGATCCCGGCTTCCGCATAGGCTACGCGCAGACCTGGCAGATCTCCGTACAGCGCGACCTGCCGGCAGCCCTGCAGCTCACCGCAACTTATCTTGGCATCAAAGGCACACGCGGCGTACAGGACTTCCTGCCCAACACCTACCCCACTGGCGCGGTGAATCCCTGCCCGCAGTGCCCCACTGGTTTTACTTACCGCACCTCCGGCGGCGACTCCACTCGCGAAGCAGGCAGCATCCAGCTTCGCCGCCGTCTGCGCAGCGGTTTTACCGCCTCCGCACTTTACACGTACTCCAAATCCATTGATGACGACTCCACCCTGGGCGGACAAGGCCCCGTCGTCGCCGGCGCAACCGCCCCCGCCGCTACATCCGCATCACAGATCGCGCAAAACTGGCTGGACCTTCGCGCCGAACGCAGTCTCTCCACCTTCGATCAACGCCATCTTCTCAACGCGCAGATCCAGTACACCAGCGGCGAGGGCCTCGGCGGCGGCACGCTGCACGGCGGCTGGCGCGGCCGACTGCTGAAGGAGTGGACCGTCGTCGGCACGCTCACCGCCGGCACCGGCCTGCCTGAGACACCCATCTTCCTTGCCGCTACCAACGGCACCGGCTTCACCGGCAACATTCGCCCCAGCCTTACCGGCTCCCCCATTCGCACCGGCTCCGCCGCCGGGCACTTCCTCAACGCCGCCGCCTATACTGCACCCACTCCCGGCCAGTGGGGCAACGCGGGGAGAAACTCTATCACCGGACCCGGCCAGCTCACCTTCAACACTGGTCTCGCGCGCACCTTCCGTACCGGCAAGCGCTTCAATCTCGACTTCCGCGTCGACACCACCAATATCCTCAACCACGTCGTCTTCTCTACGTGGAACACCACCCTCAACCCTGCGCTCAGCGCCGCATCCACGCCCACCATCAGCAGCCCGCTCTTCGGTCTGCCCTCTGCCGCCAACCCCATGCGTAGCCTGCAGACCACTGTCCGGCTGAGGTTCTGACATTATGAGCCCCCTGCGCCTTCTCTCAGCCATCCTGCTTCTCGCCGCCGTCAGCACGCGTGCCCAGACTGTCGGGCAGAACAAGACGCCCGGCGACAACACCACGTATCAGCTCTCCGTGCGCTCGCAGCTCGTCGTCGAGACCGTCGTCGTCAAAGACAAACAAGGCAACCCCATCAACGACCTCACCGCTCAAGACTTCACCCTCACCGAAGACGGCGTCCCGCAAAAAATCCGCTTCGCCGAGCACCAGATCCTGCCCTCCACGCCCGCACCCATGCCCACCACGCCGGAGGACATCACCATCTACAAGCGACTCGCCCGCACCCAGATCGCGCCCGAGTCCCCCGAAAATCTCCGCTATAAAAACCGCCGTCTCCTCGCCCTTTACTTCGACATGAGCTCCATGGGTCCCGCCGAACAGCTCCGTGCCCTCGAAGCCGCGGAAAAGTTCGTTCGCACTCAGCTCACCGAGGTCGACCTTGTCTCCATCCTCCGCTATTCGGGCGGCTCAGTCGATATCCTGCAGGACTTCTCCGCCGACCGCAACCGCCTCCTCAGCATCCTTGAGACCATGGTCGTCGGCGAAGGTCAGGGCACCAATGACTCCATCAACGACGCCAGCAGCGCCGATGTGGGAGCTGCCTTCGGCCAGGACGACACTGAGTTCAACGTCTTCAACACCGACCGTCAGCTCTCCGCCCTCCAGACCGCCACCAACATGCTCGGTCAGATCAACGAGAAGAAGTCCCTCATCTACTTCGCCGGCGGCCTTCATCTGAACGGCGTCGACAATCAGGCCCAGCTCCACGCCACTGTCGACGCTGCCATTCGCGCTGGCGTCTCCTTCTGGCCTATCGACGCGCGCGGCCTCGTCGCGCAGGCGCCGCTCGGCGACGCGACCCAGGGCTCGCAGGGCAACCAGGGGATGTACACAGGCTCCGCCGCGCTCGCCGTCACCACCAACCTCCAGCAGTCGCAAGACACCCTCTTCGCTCTCGCCGGCGACACCGGCGGCAAGGCTCTGCTCGATTACAACGACCTCACCAAAGGAATTGTTCAGGCCCAGCAGGCTGTCTCCGACTACTACATCCTGCAGTACTACACCACCAATCCCAACCTCGACGGCAGGTTCCGCAAGATCAAGATCACCCTCAACAACCACGCCGAAGCCAAACTCGACTACCGCCAGGGCTACTTCGCTGGCAAGGAGTTCGCGAAGTTCAACGCCGCCGACAAGGAGCGTCAGCTTGAAGACGCACTCATGCTCGGCGATCCCATCACCGACCTCACGATCGCCATGGAGATTAATTACTTTCAACTCAACCGCGCCGAGTACTTCGTCCCCATCGTCGTCAAGATTCCCGGGCGAGAGCTAGCACTGGCCCGCAAAGGCGGCGCCGAGCACACCCTCATCGACTTCGTCGGTGAGATCAAGGACGTCTACGGCGGCACCACCGTCTCCAACGTCCGCGACAACGTCAACATCAAACTCACCGATAGCAATGCCGCTGAGCTCGCCCACCGGCCCATCGAGTACGACACCGGCTTCACCCTGCTACCGGGCAAATACCTGATCAAGTTCCTCGCCCGCGACGACGAGACAGGGCGCATCGGCACCTACGAGACTACCTTCACGATCCCCAACCTCAACAAGGAAGAAAAACGAGTCCCCATCAGCACCGTTGTGCTGAGCAGTCAGCGGATCGACATGAAAAGCGCTGTCTACGATGCGATGAAGAGCAAAGATCAGGTCAAAGCAGCAGCCGTAAACCCGCTTGTTGTCGAAGGCAAAAAGCTCGTCCCCAGCGTCACGCGCGTCTTCGCAAACTCCCGCGAGCTCTACGTCTACCTGCAGGCCTACGAACAGTCCAGCGCAGCCAACCCCCTCGTAGCCTTCGTCTCCCTCTATAACCGGCAATCGAAGGTCTTCGAGACCCAACCCATCTCTATAACCCCAATCGCCTCCACACGGCTCGAACCGGTGCCCTTCAGCTTCACCGTCGGTCTCAACAAACTTCCTCCCGGCCAATACAACTGCCAAGTCACCGTGCTCGACCCGACCACCAACAAAGCTACCTTCTGGGAGAGCCAGATCATGCTGACCTCTAAGTAGGACGAATGCTTGTGGACGTTACTAGGTGTAAAAAATCTAAGAGCCTATCTGAAAACTAAGTAGATCGTCTGATGTGCGGTCGATGTCGTCCGACGCTGGGACAGGTTACACATGTCTTGATGATTGTGACGCTTTGTATCGGGTTATGGAAGTTATTAATTCACGATAAGAGATCATTCCCATACAAAAGCGGCGACTACCTCGCACGCACTAACTGACAAACCATGTCGAACGCGAAGCGGACTGTGGTAATTGTCGAGCGCGCCGAATATGCCTTCTGCAGGGCGAGTATGCCATTCTATGCTAAGCTTGTTCACGCTGCGGCCGATGCCGGCGTGGAAGTTGTGAGCGTGACATCAGATGCAAGGACTCGCATCAGCTTTTTCTTGACGCAAATCATGTGCACGTGGACCGGATCATCCAGCTAACGGATACGCCGCTCAAAGTGTCCGCAACCCCAACCCTCATTGTCCTGGATCAGAGCAAGACGACCTTGGTGCATGGGTTGGCGAGCTTCCTCCGGATGATGAGGACAAGGCATTGCACTTGGTCCGCTCAGGATCCCTGTGAAGGGCTAAGACCCTTTTTGATACTTGTCGGAGGAGACGGATTATGAGGCAAGCGGCGCTAGCGAGTTGCGCTATGGTAATCGCAGCAGTTGGGGTTCTTTCGGCGAGCATCTCGACCGCACAGCAGCCGCAACAGGCAAAGTCTTTGCAGTTTGAAGTGGCTACCATCAGGCCGGGTAATCCGAAAGTAGTAGGTTCGTCGACTTCAGCCGGTGGATCCGGGGGTCTGTTTCGGTTGGTGAATATGCCTTTAAAGCAGTGGGTAGAGATGGCGCTGTCCGTTAGGGATTATGCTCTGAAGGCGCCCCCGTGGCTCGATACATCCAGGTTCGACCTGGATGCCAGACCGCCTGCCGGCGAGCCGGCATCACCCGAAATGCTGAAAGCACTCTTGATAGAGCGATTTGGATTGAAATGGCACGAGGAACCCCAGACCGTGTCCGGCTATGAGCTGGTTACTGACAAGAAGGTCTTGGCCCAGCCTTCGAGCCCGCTGGAACGGCTGAGAGGGGTTCATGGGTCAAGCTCAGGCCCTACGATTATTGGTGGCACAAATATGCCGATGTCAGAACTTGCGGAGGCGCTCGGAAAGGTACTCGGAAAACCCGTGGTGGACGCAACGCACCTTTCCGGTGGATTCGATTTCAAATTGATGTGGCGTCCGGATGGCGATGCTGCTGTGGCCGAGTGGAAGCGACATGGAATTGATGTCGATAACCTTCCTTCTTCAGTATTTACCGCGGTACAGGAGCAGTTGGGGCTGCGGCTTCAGAGCGCCAAGGTCCCATCGAACGTCATCGTCGTGGACAACATAAATCGACAACCTACCGAGAACTGATGTTCTCGTTGTTGACCACATTGAGAGGCCGTCGGAAAACTGTGATTCGTTTGTCTGGTCGCGATGCCCTCGGCCCTGAAGGCGGCCAAACGATTGGCTGGTAAGTCGAGCGGATGCCAGTTAGCCTCTTTCGTAACAGCGTTGTCGTTCGAGCTCCTCCGACATGTAAACGCGTTTATGGGGTCTTCTGCGGAAAATGTTCCTTAAGGCGCTCCTCGCCCGCACACGAGAAAAACTTCCAGAAGTACGGAATGGGCTGCTTGACCTGCTTACGATCAACTAGTTCGGCGTGGGTGCGTCATCAGCGTGGTCAACGACCAGCGTGTCCACAATGACTTTCTCCGGCTTTAGTCTGAGGCCGAGTTGTTCTTCGACAGCAGTGAAAAAGGATGGGAGGTTGGAGTCCGTACTGTTGTCTGGCGCGTAATTGAGGTCGATGTTGAACATGCCCGTGAGACCAGTGTGGTCGACAACTGGAGCATGCATCCCAACTGAAAGCAGGCCGGCGATTCCCGCCGGAGCTAAGCCGCGTCCCTGGACCTTGCCGGGGAAGGTGAAGTTCTGCGACGATTCACCAGCCTTTTGACCTTGCACAACGGATTCTGGAGCGACAGAGTGCAGCTTAGGGCCGCCCTTGGCAACGACCATACCGTAGCCGGAGACTTCACGCTTGCCCGCATGAACGACCAGGTGGAACCGCTCGGCGAGGAGCTGCTGCACCATAGGGCGTACCGTGTCCACTGTCCATGGTCGGTCCGGCGTGGTTGCGCGAAGGTCATAGTAGGTGTCGAGCGCACTGCCGCCGCCGTCGATGTAACTCGTCTTGTAGGCCATCTCGATCAGCAAGCGCAACGTGACACAGGTAAGTTCATAGTGTGTGCCGCCCGGCGGCAGCATGCTAAAGCAACCAATTGTTAGGTGAGAGGGCCGAATGGAGGCGGTCTCGAATGCAGGCTGAGATGCGCCGGCGGGCGGCTGTGCCTGAACTGCAGTCGCGATCCATGCTGCGAGAACTACGGCCTGCAATGAACGATGGAGTTGATTGAGCATGCGATCAAGACGGAGCTGAAGCTATCGTGTAGTTCTTTATAGCAATCATCTCACGACGACTGCGTGTACGCCGGACGGATTTATCGTACAGTCGCCAGCGGTTCGGCTTGGATTAGTACCGGAAACTCCTGGAGGCTGTTCTTAACTATGGTTGAGCGGGAGAAGATTTTGGCGAGCACGATACATTAGAAGGTGGGGTAGTGGAAGACGGAGAGTGTATCGGAGAGGCGTTCGTAGTCTCTGGCGCACCTTCGGAAGCGGTCGGCCTCGGGGAACCTTCTTTCTACCACCCATCTTTGAGGCAGCAGCACGAAGCCTCGCTTGGCCTCGGTATGCTTGAACGCCTCCAGTTGGAGGCCATGCCTGGCGGCAGCTTCCGTATATCCCTGATCCACATAGCCAAGTTCCACATGGTCTCCAGTGATCCGCTGGACCTCAGCGGCCAGATGTTCCACCTGCGCACGATCCTGCTGACCGGCGGCGGTCCCATGCAGCGCGAGCAGATGGCCCGGCGTATCCACTGGCCGCATGCCCCTTCGGTCCCTTCCCTGCGCCTGGCCCCATCGTATCCGGCGCCCGCGCCCAGAATCTACCTCGGTGCAAAGCTAAGAACAGCCGCTAGAACAGTGGGCATACTGGCTAGGGGATTGATGGGGCTTCAGCGCTTGCTTACCTTAGAAGACATACTTCGCCGACAACTGGAAGAACCGGCCATTTGGGGTATAGTTCTGGAGCGACCGGGCGCTAGTAATCAGGCCTCCCTGCTGGCTGATGTCCGGGTTGGAGGCGCCGCCCAAATTGGCGGGTATGCCGTAAATCGGCGTGTTCAATACATTGAAACCATCAGCGCGGAACTCAAGATACTGTGTTTCGAAGATGCGAAAATGTTTGAACAACGACATATCCAATCGCTGAATACTAGAATACTAGGTCCGTAGATCTGGTTGCTCTTGCCCCCCAGGAATAACTTCGCCGTTGCCTCATCTGTGATGTAGGAAGGATAAGCGTATCCCGGCGCTGCAACATAGGAATTGCCATTGTTCTTGTTGAACGGCGTCAGGAGTGAAGCCGGCAGTGGGTTCGCGAAAGCACATGGGTTATACAAGTGCGCCTTGTTCCGCACGGATGTCGGGCAGGTGATGCTGGGGTTGGTGGGATCGGGCGTTCCACCAGGGGCGAATGGATTCCACGAAGGATCGCGTATTGACTTCCGCCGGTGACATTGGTTTGATTCGCTGTTCCGACTGAGAACGGATTGCCTGATTGCAGTTGATAGGTCACGTTGGTGGACCAGCCCCCAAGCAACGCGTCGACGAGTGCGGGATCATGGTTCAGGTGAGCTTAACCACGACCAACCGGAAGCTGGTAAAACCCGTCGAAAGTGAACGGTGACGCGTGGTGATAGTCCATATGGTCTCCTGTGCTGCTTTTGCTTCGCAACTTCAGCTTCCCAGTTCTCGACCAAATGGACAACAACCTATTGAAACTTCACACCTAGGGACCACGCTGTGCTTTTGCGGAACTTCTCTGATGTTCGAGATTGATCTGCGATATCACCTGTTTCGCAATCCCGAAGCCTCCTGCCTGTGCTATGGACTTTGCAACGGCCTCCGTCCCGAAGCTTCTCAGAGTGTCAGAAGAATTATCGTCTTCCGTCTCATCCCCTCCCCAATTGCCCTTGCTTTGCTGGAATGGCTTCAACAACTCCTGCAGCATGGAAGCTTCGAACTGCTGCGCGGCGTCGGTCAACTTGGACGCCTTCTGTGCTTCACCTGAAGCGCCAGACAAGGAGGACATATCCGCGAGAATTTTCATAACACCTCGATTTCAGCCTCCAGCGCACCGGCTGACTTCATCGCCTGGAGGATCGAGATAACATCTCGAGCCGAAGCGCCGATCATCTGCAAGCTTCGAACAAGATCGTCCACCGTTGCGCCGCTCTTGAGTTCTATCCGGCTGACAGGTTTATCCAGAGCATTGATTCTGGTTTGCTGGACAACCTGGGTCGTTCCCCCGGACGAAAAGGCGTTCGGTTGCGATACCTGGAACTCGCTGACGACGTTTACCGCCAAGCCGCCGTGCAGAATGGATACGGGCTGCAAGACGACCGTACCTCCAATGACGACTGTCCCCGTGCGCTCGTTGACGACCACTTTGGCCCTCGAAAAAATTGGCACCTCCGTCGACTCAACCTTGGCCAGCAGCGCCGGCACTTCCTCTCCCTCCGCGACCGAAAGATCGATTCTCCTACTATCGACAACATGGGCGGCTGGCCGGCCGAGCATATGGTTGATTGCATCTGCGACAGCTTCCGCGCTGCGAAAGTCGGCATCGTTGAGTAATATCGATAGGTGATTTTTGTCCGCGAGTTCGAGGGGGACACCTCGTTCTACCATCGCACCAGATGGGATTCGCGCGGTATTAGGCTGATTGAATTGTTTAATGTTGCCATTCACGTTAATCGAGTATCCACCTACAACCAAAGGCCCTTCGGCCTGTGCATAGATCTTGCCATCTGCTCCATAAAGAGGAGTCATGAGCAGTAACCCGCCTTCAAGGCTCCTCGCATCACCGGCGGAAGAAACGGTAATATCCAGTTTAGTACCCGGCCGCGCGAAAGGAGGCAGGGCCCCAACCACAAACACGGCTGCAAGATTCTGCACGCGAATCGCCGCGGCAGGAACGCTCACCCCCATGCGAAGAAGAGTTGACGCCAGCGTCTGCGCTGGAAATGTTGTCTGCTGGCTGTCTCCAGTGCCTTGCAACCCTACGACAATTCCATACCCGACCAATTGATTGTCCCGGATACCTTCGATAGACGAAATATCTTTTACGCGTGCTTGCCTCGGAGGAGACGATAGATCGGTTGCCGAAGCGGAGCAAACGGAGCATCCGAGAACAATGATCGGAATGACAAGATCGAAAAACGAAGACATTTTGGCTTCCTTATCCACTCTGGTTCGAGCCTTAAACATACCCATTTCATACCTTCTCACTAAAAGACCAGGATGTTTTCCAAAAGCCTGACCAGAGCATTCTGGCGGTGAGTGTAATCATTGATAATGCCTTTACCGCGCACTTCAAGCTCGAGGCTGGAGATTGCGGTTGAAAGCACTTGATTCTGCTGTGAGATATCTTCCGGTCTCACAAGGCCCCGGAGAAGGATGGTTTGAGTCTGCTGGCTGAACTCGACCTGCCTGGCCGCTTCAATCACGAGCATTCCATTGGGCAGCACTTCGATGACTTGTCCCCCGAACGTCGTGCTCAAGCTGGAGTTGGTCGCGCTTGCACCCTGGGCATTGAGACCGGATGACGAGGTTTGATTAATCAAGTTCTGCAGCGCATTTCCTGCGTGAAGCGTTCCGATCAGACCTGAAATCGAAGAATTTGCATTGGAAGCTCTTGAGTTCTTGACCGTCCCATCGGTAGAAGCTGCAACACTCTCCGACACAACAACAGAGATCAAATCATGGGGTCGCATAGCTCGTACGTCTGTATTCATGCGAGTAAGCCTGCCGGTGTCGGTCCATATAGACCCAGGGGCGGCCAGGACGTTCGAATTCTCTGTCCGGACGCGTTCAAGATAGGACGAGAGCGACGCCGCGGCGATATTCGGTTTGGGAGTAGTCAGGTCATGAAGCTGCTTCATCTGTGCATGCGAAGTAACACTTGTTAGCAGAAAAGAAAACGCGATTGCGGTCCAAGCTGCGAGTAGACACGATCTGCTCGCATTCATCACCGGCCTGGTGTTCTCGAATGAGACGTCGTAAGACAGCACCGATGTTTCCAACCCAATGTTCCGAGTTCTATCTCGTACCTTGAGTTCCATCATGGCTTCATCTCCACCTCTGACGGCCCGCGAACGATGCCTGTCAGTTCTTCCGCGGCTGATGGGTTATCTGCACTCGTATGCGATATTCGAACCCGCACCGTCCCACCCAGGCTGCCGCTTTCTTCCGAAATGCCAGCTACTTCGATCTGCAAGAGAGCCTCATGTCGAGAGAAGCGAACAGGATCGCCCGCATGAATCAAGACAGAAGAGTGGATGGTTCCCGATAGCGCCGGCGAAATCTCCATCGAAGACAAATGGAAGACCGGAAAAGCCTGAGTCGCCCACTCCGGATGAGAACATCTAGCAACCACAGCCCAGCTTCTTCCCAGCATCGGATCTCTCTTGATCCTGACGAGCTTGTACCCAGTAGCGTCAGCCTCTGCGTTCATAACAGCATCTGTCAAAGCGCGATCGATAGCCGCTTGCGGCGTGCGATAACATGCGGCCCTGCCGGCAAAGGGGAATACCGCTAACAGTATCGCTACAATGAGGAATAGTCGATGATTGCGGATTAGTTTTCGGAACAATACGCGCATCTGTCGCTCCTAGCGAACTAGACCATTGATCTGTGAGTACATATCATCCGCCACATGGATCACTTTGGAATTACTTTCGTAGGCGCGCTGAGCCAGAATCATCTGCACAAACTCGGCGACAACGTCGACATTGGAATTCTCCAGATATCCCTGCTGCAGAGTTCCCATCCCGCTCGTTCCTCCAGGGAGATCTGTTATTGGATTTCCTGAAGAGGCGGTCTGCTCCAAGAGGTTGCCACCAATCGAGTTCAGGCCGCCAGGATTGACAAAGGTCGCTAGCTGCATCGTTCCGAGTTGCGCGGGATTAGTCTGGCCTGGGATCGTGGCCGTGACCACCCCATACTGAGAGATAACGACTGAGGTTGCATTCGAAGGAATAGTGATGGCAGGCAAAATCGTGTCTCCATCTGAGGTAACGAGTGTGCCTTGGTTGTTCGGATGAAAGTTGCCCGCCCTCGTGTATGCGATCGTGCCGTCAGGCCGGGATACCTGGAAGAAGCCGGCACCTTGGATTGCAAGATCCAATTGGCCATTCGTCTGGTTGAAGTCGCCCTGCGTCATAATTACTTCACTAGCCGCCGACTTCGTTCCCAAGCCAACCTGGAGCCCTGCTGACGTCGTTTGCTGGGTTTCAGCCGAGCCGGGAGTAATCAGGTTCTGATAGATCATGTCTTCGAATTGCACCTGACGCTGATGAAACCCCGTCGTCGCAGAGTTAGCCAGGTTGTTTGCGATCGTGTCCAGGTTCGTCTGCTGGGCGCTCATTCCACTTGCTGCCGTATAGAGTGCTCGAATCATCTCTTTTCCCTTTCACCTTTCGTAGGATCTCTCTCATGCTTATTTTGGCCGTTAAACTCGCGGCAGATCTTCTGAAGCGGTCTTATCGAAGTCGTTGTTGAAAACACTCAACGCCTTTTGCATCATCTCTGCCTGTCGCTGCACCAGCACCAACTGCATCGTGCCATGGACCGCATCTTCATTGGCTCCTTCCACAGCGCCTTGCTCGACAGAGGCGCCTGCAGCTACCGGTGTCGTACCGTTCGAAGAGAAGCGATTGTTTCCTTCCGCAGTGAGCACAGAAGGATCGGGAAAATCGAAGACACCCACCTTGCCAACAATTGAGCTGCCGTCGCCATTGGAAACGGAGATGCTTCCGTCTGGCGACACATAGATCGTTCCGGTCGGGATTGTTATAGGCTGCTGATTCTGATCCATCACCGGCTCTCCCTGGCTTGTCTGAAGGACTCCAGTCGACGATCGCGAGAAGGATCCGTCTCGTGTGTACCTGATCCCATTCACAGTTTTGATACCGAAAAAACCCTGACCTTCCAGTGCAAGGTCGAGCGGACTACCCGTCGTTTTGAGCTCACCCTGCCCAAGGTCAAGCCTGTTTCCTCCTAGAACGCCGAAGCCGTTTACCGATTGACCTACCTGCGAGGATGTGTCCCGGTCTTGATCAATACCGCCAGCCAGAACGCCCCGGAAGTAATCTCGCTGAGCGCGAAATCCTGTCGTTCCCGCATTGGCCAAGTTGTTAGCAGCCGTGTCGAGGGCCTGCGTTCGAGCCAATAACCCCGTGTAGGCCGCATATAGTCCGCTATCCATGCCGGTGGTTATGCAGTTCCATGGCCGAAGCAGCCAGCAGGTAAGTTAGAAAATGCTAAGGCGGATCATGGTTCAAGTGAGGCGAAGAGCCGCCGATAGAGTCCTTAGGCAATAGCTAGTCGAGGGAGGATTGGTTGCGAGCTCTAATTATTGACGATTCGGCAGTGATGAGAAAGGTGATCGAACGAGCGCTACGACAGGCCGGAGTTGATCTGACCGAGGTATTGCAAGCTTCCAACGGTGAAGAGGGTTTGCAGGCTCTTCGAGATGATCGTAACAACTCCGGCCCATTGGCACTTATTCTGAGCGACATCAATATGCCCGTGATGGATGGGTTGCAATTCCTGGAAACCAGGAGGCAGGAGAATCTGGCTCACGGAGTTCCCGTTGTCATGATTACAACAGAGGGTAATGAAGCATTTGTGATGCGCGCGATCGCTGCGGGTGCGCAGGGCTACATCTGCAAGCCATTCACCGCGGAGCAGGTTAAAGTCCGGGTACTGTCTTTGCTAAAAGCGGCCTGAGCGATAGGTCTGCTGCAATTGAAAACCGCTGCACAAACCGGAGGTCAGGAAGAGGATGATAGTGGCTAACGTGCATGACGAAGCAGTGACTCGGCTCGATTCAGCGGTCTCCGAGGTATTCGAGACCATGCTGGAGCGTAGCTGCGATCCAATGGAAGGCGAGGTCGATACGGTTGAGAGACGGATCGTAGCGAGAATTCAATTTACCGGCGCTGTCGATGGCGAATGTCTTCTCTATGCCAGTCAGGCAACGGCTTCGGTTACGGCTGAGGCTCTGCTTGGGACACCTTCTGAGCCGCACGATCCGATGGTGGATGATGCGATCGGTGAGCTGTGCAATATGATTGCTGGCGGCTGGAAGAGCAAGCTCGGTTCTCCCGAAGCTTCCTGCCTGATTTCAGTTCCCGCCGTGACGCGGGAAGGACTTGAAGGCTATCAAGCTGCGTTTACAACGAAATTCAGCCGCAATTATTCCTTTCAGGGAAATGTATTTGGGGTTGTTCTAGCTTTCTGATTCACAGTCCTCCTTCAGCGAAGTGCCGCAAACGCATAAGCCCGGATTCCTTGCGGTGCTTACACAGAATCCGGGCTGGATGTCGAATCTTTTCTTGCGGCTAAGCTGAATTACTTGACCACGGACTGGAAGAGCGGCGAAGTAAGTAGACTGGCAAACTGGCTGTCCGAAGAGGAATAGTCGACAGTGAGTGTTCCCGCATTCGAATCGATCGTCGTCTGATTGAGCGCGGACTTCTCCATAGGAGTACCTGAGGTCTGCCTCATGATCGATACACCCTTCATCAAAGTCGCTGCGGTAGCCGCCGTGAGCGTATCAGACATCACGACCGCCATATCAAACTTGACGCCGTTCTGAAAGTCCATGGTGTAGCGACTGCTCTTCATCCGGTTGCGAACCGTGTCATAGTCAGCCAACTGAGAGGCGTCGCCGAGAACCCCCTTCATCATGGTCTGCGTGCCCTTGGCGTCAAGTAAACTCCACACGGCCTTCGAGTCCACCGACGCCATATCGTTGACCATGTCGCCGTTGGAGAGGAAGTCCGGGGACATGCCGTCGCGGGCATCCATCGCTTCCTTAACCGCCTCCCTGTCGCCGAAGACCATCGTCGTCTGGTTGAGGAAGACAACGCTCATACCGCTGGATCCCATGGGGTACACGCTATTGTTGCGAATCATGACAGGCTTAACTTTGTTCTTGGCGAAGTTCGCCATGATCTCGCGGGTGTGGAATTGCCCCTGAGCAATCCCCACGGTGCGGGTTCCCTGCCCCCCGGCATCACGGAAAGCGGCGAAGGCGAGCACGTCGGCATCTTGATCGACCTTGAGACCTGAGCTCTTCAGAGCGGTTTCGAGCCGCTTCAGTTCGGGGGGAAGAACGCGGTCCTTCAGGTCCATGGCAGCTGTGGAATTCTGCATCGCGCGGTAGTCGACAACAATTAGCTGCTGTACCTCCTTGGGAATCGCAGACTTGGCGTCACTCGAAAGCTGCGCTGCGGACCCGAAGGTGGGGGCCATGGTGATTGCGACAGCGACGGCCGCGGTGAAGAAACTCTGCTTGGTGATTTTCATGATTACCTTTACTCCTTGAGCTACGACCAATGTAGCGTAAGTAACTCCATTGTTCCGTGAATACGTTGTAGTGGCAAGACTGGATGCAATGTCATTGGTTAGCGAGGTTGCTACTTTTGTGGTACTCGCGGATGTGGACGTAAGCAGGCAGAGGCGATGACAAGGTTATGGCCATGCAATAGGTGACTGCAACCGGCGCTCGAGAACCTTATCGTCTGGATTCAGGCCAGTTATTTGACGTACCCATTCCGAATCCGGCTCATAGGCTGCCTCGGGAATCAGGCCGATCAGTTCAGCGTCTCCGATAAGGACACCGTGGCGTTGAGCCAGGTGCTTGACGGTGGCGTGGACATGGCGCATAGGGGTGAGATGGAAGTCGGTGACGTTCATGCTCACCTGGGCGCGTCCGTTGGCAAGCACTCCGATGGCTTTCACACCGTGGAGTCCGCCATTGGCGGCCCGGATATCGCGGGCGATGGCACGGGCGGCGGCGATGTCGGGCTGTTGCAGGTGAATGTTATAAGCGATGAGGAAACTGCGGGCTCCCACGGCACTGGCCCCTGCCGTCTGGTGCAGTTCGGGGCCGCCGATGTCGGGGCGGCGGGCGGCATCACGCTGGGCGGCATCGCGCAAGCCTTCAAACTGCCCGCGCCGGATATCTTCAAGCTGGACGCGGTCAGGACGGGCGGCGGCGGCTCCGTAGAAGTAGACTGGAACTCCGTAACGGCGCCAGATCAGCAGACCGGCCTGGCGGGCGAGGACGGCGCATTCGGCCAGAGAGGCTCCGCTGACCGGAATGAATGGAATAACATCCGCGGCGCCGATGCGCGGGTGGACGCCGCTCTGGGTGGTGAGATCGATAAGTTCCGCCGCTTTGCCGGCAGCCCGCACCGCCGCCTCCACGATGCCGGTCGGTGTGCCGGCCAGGGTGACGACGGAACGGTTATGGGCAGTATCGAGCGACCAATCGAGCAGGTGCACACCCTCGACCTGCGCGGCAGCGACGATCTGCCGGACTTTGGCGGCATTCGTTCCTTCGGAGAAGTTCGGAACGCACTCGATGATGGCTTCTGAATTCATAAAGGCTAAGAAGTAGGAAAAAGGGAGTAGGGAGTGGAAAAAAATGATGTTGTCATAGTTTGCGCTTGCCTCGATTTCATTGTGATGAAGAACACTACTCCCAATTCCATCATCCCTATTCCCTGCTTACTTCCACCAGCTATAGCCGAGAGAGAGCTGGATGCTAGCGTTCACGCCGGGGTTCCGATCTCCGAGGGAAGCGCTGGAGATATGGACGCCGTTGGCGCTGAAGTCGATGGAACGGCGGGGGTGAATGAAATAGTGGACGCCGACTCCGCCCTGGGGGGTAAAGTTCCAGACGCTGGAATCGGCATTGGGGCCGTCGTTCTGCGAGTCATAGGGCGCTCCACCGAAGGCCGGGTACTTGTGATTGGTCCAAAGAAGGCCACCGGCGGCCTGACCCCAGAAGGAAAAATGCTTTGTGCCGACGACGTTCCAGCGAAGGATGATCGGGGTGATGGAGGCCCCGGTGTAGGTGCCGCCTACGGTGTAGAAGGCGGTGCACTGCTCGGGGGCGCCGGGAGGGTTGATGCATAAGGGCCGGTCGAACTTCGGCGTATAGGACTGCCAGAAGGGGAAGGCCTCGACGGCGTACTCGAAGTTGCCGCGCAGGGGGCCATGGCCGAGGTTGGGAGTGAGTATCTTGCCGGCGTGGACGCCTGCCATAAGGAACTTGAAGCCGTCGCGGTCCTTGGTAAGGCCGTTGCCGCCCTGGATGAGCGCTCCCAGTTCGAAGTGCTGACGCCCGGAGAGGTCCTGTTGGAGCGGGTTGGTGTTGTCCTGGATGACAGGGGCTGAACCCTGGCTGGACGCGAAACGGGAGCTTGCGAATAGGAGGGCAAGTGCCCAGATGGTGGTGGCTCCGATACGCTGCATACTCTTGATCACTGGTTTGCTCCGGGGTTGGTGGTAAGGAAGGGCACAGAAGAAGGCCGCCGGTGAACGGCGGCCGTTGGGCTTAGCTACCGTTTCGATCAATGAGTGGCATTAGCTACGGACGCTTCGTCGAAGTCGAAGTTGGAGTAGACGTTTTGCGTGTCGTCGAGGTCTTCGATGGTTTCGAGGAGGCGAATCATGGCGTTGGCCTGGGAGCCTTCGAGCTTGGTGTAGGTGGACGCGATCTGGGTGACCTCGGCATGCTCGGGGGCGATCTTCGCGGCCTTGAGGGCATCGGTGACGGCTTCGAAGTCCTTGGGATCGGTGAGGACCTCCCAATGTTCGCCCTGATCGTTGAGGTCTTCGGCTCCGGCTTCGAGGACGATCTCGGTGAGTTTGTCTTCGCCGGCTGCGTCTTTGGCGACGGCGATGACGCCCTTCTTGGTGAACATCCAGGAGACTGAGTTCGACTCTCCGAGGTTGCCGCCGTTCTTCGAGAAGGCGTGGCGAATCTCGCTGACTGCCCGATTTTTATTGTCGGTGAGGACATCGACGATGACAGCGACGCCGCCGGGGCCATAGCCCTCGTAGGTGATCTCCTCGTAGGAGACGCCTTCGAGCTCGCCGGTGCCGCGCTGGATGGCTCGCTTGATGTTGTCAGCGGGCATATTCTCGGCCTTGGCGGCTGCGATGGCTCCACGGAGACGGGGGTTGCCGTCGGGATCGCCTCCTCCGCCGGTCTTGGCGGCGATGGTGATTTCCTTGATGAGGCGGGTAAAGATCTTGCCGCGTTTGGCGTCAAGCGCGCCCTTTTTGTGCTTGATTGTCGCCCATTTCGAGTGGCCGGACATGGATTTCCTCGGTGGTGATTTTTGCACAGGCCTGCGAGAGCGCAGACGAAGCAACCTTGCGATTTTAGCACGTTGCCCCGGGTGAGCGGCGTCCCCTCCCCCACCCCTACAAAGTTGCGCAAAGTCTTAGAAACAGAGACTTTAGGTTCGGACTTCGATTTGCGGAGGGATATCTTGAGTCAGAGGAAGCCCGTGTCTCAGAATCGAGACATGGGGCACCCGCACCCGGTCTTCTTCACCTCTTTCTATTATAGCGGTTGGAGGGGGTACCTACGCCACGCGGATGTGCTGGATTGGCGCGGGCTTTTGTGGCTTTGAGGGTTGACAAGGTTTGGGAAAAGCGAGTTTGACGATTGGGTGATGGGAGGAGTGCGGTTCGTGCTTTGCACGAATGACCCACATCTCAAAATCGAGATATGCCTACCCCGGTGTAGCGGTGGGGTGAAGTGAAACGGCTATAGCTTGGGCAGGAGTTCGGGGGCTAGGAGGTCGCGCATGGTTTCGCGGCGGCGGATGAGGTGGGTGGCGGCGGTGTCGATGAGAACTTCGGCGGGGCGGGGGCGGGTGTTGTAGTTGGAGGTCTGGGACATGCCGTAGGCTCCAGCGTCGAGGAGCACGACGAGATCTCCGGGCTTGAGAGCCGGGAGGGTTCGGTCTCGGGCGAAGAAGTCCCCGGACTCGCAGACGGGGCCAACAACGTCTACTTCGAGCTGGCGTGGGGCGGTCTGGGAAGGCTGCCTGACGGGCAGGATCTCGTGGTGGGCGTGGTAGAGCACGGGGCGGATGAGGTCGTTCATACCGGCGTCGGTGATGACGAAGATCTTGCTGCCGTTCTTCTTGACGTAGAGGACGCGGGTGAGCAGAGCGCCAGCCTGGGCGACGAGGAAGCGGCCGGGTTCGAGGAGGAGGTGGGGGGGGTCGGCGCCCAAATTGTCACCCAGGCCTTTGGCGAGGGCGGCGGCGTACTTTTTTACCTGCTTGGCGGGGTCGAAGGCTCCCGCTCCGTAGTCAATGCCGAGGCCGCCGCCGGCGTCGACGTAGCGAATGCTGTGACCGTCCTTACGGAGTTCGGCGAGGAGCGAGGTGACGCGGGTGAGGGCGGCGGCGAAGGGGTCGACCTTGCGGATCTGGGAGCCGATGTGGACGGAGACGCCTGCAGGGTCGAGCCATTTTGACTTCGCGGCCTTGCGGTAGATCGCGCGGGCGGCTTTGATGTCGATGCCGAACTTGTGTTCGCTGAGGCCGGTGGAGATATAAGGGTGGGTCTCGGCGAAGACGTCTGGGTTGACGCGGAGGGCGAAGCGGGCGATCTTGCCGCAGGCTTCGGCGCGGGCTGCCAGCAGGTGGAGTTCGGCTTCGGATTCGACATTGAAGAGGAGGATGCCGGCGTCGAGGGCGGCGTCGATCTCCCAGATCTGCTTGCCGACACCGGAGAAGACGACCTTCCTGAGCGCGGGTTTGTGAGCTTTGGCCACGCGGGCCAGTTCGCCTCCGGAGACGATGTCGAAGCCTGCTCCTCGCTGGGCTAGAAGACGGAGAATGGCGAGCGAGGAGTTGGCTTTGACGGCGTAGCAGATGGTGTGGGGACGGCCGGCGAAGGCCTGCTGGAAGAGGCTGAGGCGATGGAGGATGTGCCTGGCCGAATAGACGTAGAGCGGGGTGCCGTGTTCTTCGGCGAGTGTGGTCAGGTCCGCATCGTCGCAGTGCAGGACGCGGTTCCGATAGCCGAAGGGACGAGGGTTGGTTTGCGGTGCGGCGATCTTTTTGGGCAAGACGTTAGGTGCTCTTTGCCGGGAGGGCGTAGGGTGCTTCGGGGATCACCACCCAGGCAACAAGGTAAGCAATGGCGCCGACGCCGGTGAGGATGACCAAAAGCGCAGTGAGGATGCGGACCAGGTTCAGGTCCCAGCCGTAGTGGAGGGCGAACCCGGCGCAGACTCCGGCGATCATGCGGTTGTGGCGGGAGCGGGTGAGCTGCCCGGTGGGCGGGTAGGGAGGAGGTGGCGGGGGCGCGCTGGTGGTGGCGATGTTTAGGGGCGCTCCGCAGGCGGGGCAGAAGCGAGAGGATGGGTCTACTGAGTTGCCGCACTTTGCACAGAACATGGACGCCCTCCGGGATGATCTATTTTGCCATACGTGATGGAGAAAAGTGAGTTTCCTGGGGAAGCTGTTTAAAATTCAAGGCAGAAGGCAACGGCGAAGAACAAACAACGGCAACGGCGAAAGACAGGGATCCTTCGCTGCGCTCCAGGATGACGGCGAAAAACAAGCAACGGCAACGACGAAGATACCTCTCACCGCAATTACACCGTTTAGCGGCTGAGTTGCTGGGTGAAGAAGCCGGCCATATAGCCGTAGGCTTCTTTGGATTCGGGAAGGTTGACGTCGTTCCAGAAGGCGTGCGGCAACGCTTCGAAGACAACAAGGCGGGCGTCTACTCCGCTGCGCAGAAAGGCACGATGCAGGACGGTGGTCCCGCTGAGGAGCATGTCGCGTCCGCTGGTGATAAACAGAGTAGGCGGCATGCCGTGGAGGTCGGCGTAGATAGGCGAGAGAACGGGATCTTTGGGGTTGGTAGAGCCGAAGTACTCCGAGTCGTGGGGCTCTTTGCTGGGAAGCGGCAGAGAGCCGGTGAGGCCGCGAAGGGTATACATGGCCTGCGAGTCGCCGTTTTGGCTGAAGTCGCCGAGTCCGGAGAAGATGCCGAGGGCGCCGGGAAGGGGCAGGTGCAACTGCTTCAGGCGGACGGCTACTTCTGCGGTGAGGATGGCTCCAGCAGAGGTGCCATAGAGGCCGATGTGGGCGGGCTTGTAGGTCTTGAGCAGTTCGCGGTAGACGGCGATGGTGTCGTCAACGGCGGCGGGAAAGGGGTGCTCGGGGGCGAGACGGTAGAGCACGGAGACGACGCGGATGTGGGTGAGATTGGCGATAGGTATGCTCTCGGTGAAGGAGCCGGAGTCGGAGTTGAAGCCGCCGCCGTGGACGTTAATGAGGACGCAGTCGGAATGGGCGGGATCGAGCGGTGTGACGTCGCGGACGGGAACATTGGCGATGGACTTCGACTGGATGTGGACGGGGTAGGCGGCGAGCGAGGCTTTGCCGGCTCCGGTCTGCCAGGCATCGGTGCCGCTGCGGCGCTCGGCTAGGGTCTGGGCCTTGTCGGGCTAGGAGCGGCGGAGCATGGCCTGGGCTGCGGGGCTGATGTCGGTGGGAACGGGGACGACGCGAGTAATGTGGGCGGCGCCGCCGGCATCGAGGACACTGGTGTTGGTCTGGGGTATCTGCTGGGCTGGCACGGCGGCGGCGTGGAGTGCGGCGGTAAACACGACGAGGGAGATGCGGAGCGGCAAGGACGGATGGAGGCGCATGGTTGGGATCAGGCTAGCAGCGATTGCCGGGGTTGGATAGTTCGGCTTCGCTGCGGAAGGAAAAACAAAGAGGCGCTCCCATTGACAGGGCTGCAGGCTGCCTGCAAACTGAAGCACCATGCGACTCGCGACGATCTGCCTTGCAGGACTTGCCCTGGTGCCCGCGCCGGGTCGCGCACAGACCCGGGCCTCTCCGGCCTCCCCTGTTTTCGTGACGACCCCAACAGAGAGTTCCATCAAATTTTATGTGAAGGCTTCCGTCGCTCTGGTCGGCAAATTCGATAGGTGGAACGCTGCACTTACGTTTCAATCGGCGGATGTCAGGACAGGCGTTCTGGACATCGAGATCGAGGCGGCCACGGTAGATACCGGTAGCGGCATGAAGAACAATAAGCTGAAGAGCGCGGACTTCTTCGACGTCAAGCAGAATCCGCTGATCACGTTCCGGTCGACGAAGGTCGTGCAGACGGGGCCGGAGACCTTCGATGTGGCGGGCAATTTTTCGGTACGCGGGGTTTCGAAACCCGAGACGTTGAAGATGACGATTTCAGGCAAAGGGACCGGGTCGGGCGCGATCAAGGGAACGATGGTCTTCAATCGCAAGGACTACGGGATGACGAGCGGGATTCCTTTTGTGAAGATTGCCGACCATGTGGAGGTCAATGTCGATCTGAAGGTGAAGCAGGTGAGTGGACCCCGGCTGGTTTATCAGCAGTAGGTGGGATGAGGCCGGGAACTCCGGCTATCTGCCCGTGTAGGGGGTTTTGAGGTAGCGGTGGGCGGCGTCGTCCTGAGATTGGTCGCCGCCCCCGGCTGAGGCTAGCTGATATTGCTGGATAGCTTCAGGACGGTTGTGGAGAAGGTCGAACATCTCGCCGGCGTTGAGTTGGGCGCGGCGGCGGAGCCAATCGCTGCAGGTGGGCTGGGCGGCGGCTTTGAGGTAGCTTTGCGCGGCCTCTGCGATCTGATTCTGGCCGCGCTCAGTGTCGGCGAGGCCGAAGTACGCCATGTGCAGGCGAGGCTCGATGAAGTAGCCGGGCCTTTGCGCGTCGGCGAGAATGGCGCGGTAGATCGCTATGGCTCCGGGGCCGTTGCCGGAGTCTTTGGTGAGGTTCGCAACCTCGAGGCGGAAGAGAAAGTCGCGGGGGTACTGGCCGGCGAGACCCTTCTGAACGACGATGGCCTCGGGATAGCGGACGTCGTGGCGGAGGAAGAGGGAGAGCGCGGTGCGGGATTCGATGGGAGTGACGACCCCGTGGGCGGCTGATTCGCGGAGGAGGTCGAGGCCCTTCTCCTTGTTGCCGCCGACTCCGGCGATGCCGACGAGGATCCGGACGAAGCGGGGCAAGCTGGCGACGGCGAACTGCTGGATGCCGATGGCCATCTTGGCGTCGGCGTAGCCGGGATCGATCTTGAGGGCCTGTTCGCTGTCGTTGCGGGCGGCATAGCCCTGGCGGGCAGCGGCGACGAAGCTGTGGTCGACCAGGGTGATGAAGGCGGCGTGCATGCCTCGGGCGTAGCCGCGGGCGAAGTAGGCGTTGGCGTCGCCAGGGTTGGATTTGATCTGCTGGTCGCAGAGAGCGATGGCGGAGTTGGTAAGTTGCTCGATGCGGTCGCGGGTGGCCTGGGGGACGGGAACGTCGCGCTTGGAGCTGAGGAAGGAGTCGTGGGCGTAGTAGGTGGTGTCGAGGAGGTCCTGATGGTAGAGCTCGCGAAAGATGAGGGTCATCAGGACGTAGCCGGTGGCGATGGCGCTCTGCGGGTTAGCGTGCTGGATGGCTTCGAAGCGGGAGAGGGCGCCGTCGTAATCGAGGATGTAGAAGTGCTCGTGGGCGTCGCGGACCTGCGTGGTGAGGTTGACGGGATCGGTGTGGGCGGCAGGGTTGAACGGCTGCGCGTGTGCCCATGGGAGAAGGACAAGACATAAAAGAGTGAGGATGGCGGCGCGGCGTTTTATCGTTGCTCTCCGAGTTTTTGGGTCATTCGTTTGTGGGACATGAAGCCGTGGTCAACATTGCCCATGCGGGTACCGTCTGACATGTGCCTGCATCTCTATTGGACGCACGCCACGGTTGACTATACGCTTGGGCATCGAGATTTCAGATGCGGGGGGATGCTCCTTGAAACTGAGACGGACTTTATGACGCGATTTGAGTTACTTCAGTTGTTGGTTGGACAGGCGCGGAGCAACGGGTTCGAGTTTCGGAAGTGGTATGTCGGGAAGCTGGGGCTACCCTGGCAGAGCGGACGGCATGCGTTGGAGATGCTGGCGGCCGAGCGACGTTATTACGCGCTGCTGTTCTCGCATGAGTTCGCTTCGAGCTTCTGGAAGGCGGGCACGGTGATGACGTTCCAGGTACCGACGCAGACGTTTACCCGAAGGATGAAAGACGGCACCATCGGCACCGTGAAGCGCAAAGGATACACGCGGCGCAGCGCCCGGGAGGATGCGTGGCTGTATCACCTGAAAGAGCTGGCGGCGGCGGAAGAACCGCTGCGGTATATGCGGCGGTATCTGCGGGTGGAGGATGAACTGGAGGCCGAAGCCGAAGCTACGGTCGCCGTGGGAGAGGGTTCGGACGACGAGTAGGCGCTTCCAAGGAACGATCTTCCCGGGAACGATCAGACGCCGTGCGTTTTGCGGATGGCGGCAATCTGCTTGAGATGGTGCTCGCCATGGATGAGCTGGAACTTGCGCCACTGATCGACGCTGAGCGGGCCCAGGACCATGTGGCTGGCGCAACGCGAAGTTGGGCCGAATAGCTCGTGAGCTTCGGCGCAGCGGAGGTCGAGGCGCGTCAGGTGTTCGGCCGCGGCATCGACGAGCTGGTCGCCGGACAGCGGAGGCGAGGCGGCGTGCGGCGCGACGGGCAGCGGGGCTTTGCGGCCCGGTGGGAAGTAGCCGAGGCGAAGAACCGTGTACTGCGAGACGTGCTGTAGAAGGTTCGGTTTGGCGCGGGTGGGAGCGCGTTTGGCGAGGCGGCCGTCGAGGGCGGCTTCGGTCGCGGCGTAGGTGAGGAGCAGGTGCTCGACGATCTGCTGGATGCTCCAGGTCTCGGGATGGTTCGCGCGGGCGGGTGGACGGAGCTGCGTCTGGGGTGCGTCGAGTCCTTCGAGGGAGGAGGCGAGCTTGCGCTGAAGTTGATGGAGGATCGGGTTCATAGGGGCAGCACCACGTTACACCCCGTGTGGGCCTGTTGCCAGCGGTCTTCCAGGCAGTCGGCAGGCCGGGCAAACATTCCTAGTGCAGATCTTCGAGCGCTCTCTGGGCCGCCTTGGCCTTTTCGCCGCCGGGATCGAGCTTAAGATAGGCCTGGTATTCCGCGATAGCTTCGTCCTTCTTCTTCATCTTCTCGGCAATCTGGGCAAGGGCGAAGTGAGTGGCGGAGTAGTCGGGCTGTATCGTGACGGCATCTTTGGCGCGGAGATAAGCGCCCTGCAGATTCTCGTCGTTCAGGTAGAACTTCGCGACCTTGAGGTCTTCGTCGACGCGTTCGTCGTCGGATTGGACGTGCTGGACCTTGGGAAGACGCCTGCGATGGACAGAGGAGCCTTCGGTGCCAGGCGCAGGCGTGGGGGTGTCCGGGGTGGCGTTGGGATCGTCGGCGCTGGAGCTGCTGCCGCCGCTGCTGCTACTGCTGCTACTGCTGCTGGAGTCGTCGCCCGGCAGCTTGGGCGGAAGCTGGGTGGGGAAAGGGTGGTCGGCTGCGGCGGAGGAGGGCGTGGTGCCTGGAGTCGACGGGCTGGGTGCGTTCGGTGCGGCAGAGGGTTTGGCTGGTTCGCCCGGGAAGGGAAACTGCTCCGAGGCGGAGGGCTTTTTGGCGCCGGGAGCAGGTGGCGAGCACGGCTTGGAGGATCCCCCGGTGTTCTGGTCGCCGGGCTGGCTCTGGGTTGGGCATGGGGCCGCTGGAGGGGCTGGCGCAGGCGCAGTCTGGGCGAGGCAAGCAGGCGCGGAGAACAGCAGGGCCGCGAGGACAGCGCGTGATGTGGAGTGACTTGCCATCTGCTTCGAAGTGCTCGGCCGATCGTTGGACGGTGGTGCTCGACGGTTTGTTATAGTCAGCTGACCTGCGGGTATTTTAAATGGGCGGAACTGATTTGACTATGGTGGATGGGCTGATTATTCGTTCTTCGTCGATCCATGCGGCGGGCTGCTATACGACGCACGCCATAAAAAAAGGCTCGCGGGTCTGCGAGTATGACGGGCCTCGTTTTACGAAAGAAGAGGCGAATGAACGATATGCGGACCGGTTTATCACCTATCTCTTCAGTTGTGGAGATGACGGCATGGTGATCGACGGGTTTGGCATGGCGATGTTCATTAATCACTCCTGCGATCCGAACTGCGAGACCGAGGATATCGACGGGCGAATCTTTGTGAAGGCGGTTCGCGACATTGCCGCCGGCGAGGAGCTGACGTATGAGTACAACCTCCACGATAGTGACGACGAGGACGGTAACTGCCACTGCGGGGCGGAAAAGTGCCGGGGGACGATGTTCAGCGAGGCTGAGGTGAAGCGGCGGGCGCGGAAGGTCCGGGCTTTGGCTAAGAAGCTGTCGTAAGGCTGATGTCCTGCCGGACGGGCCGCCTGCGCGGCGGGCGGTCACTTCGGGACGTGTATACCTTGTCTCGGTGAACTAAGCGGCATAGGTCCTCCCGTTGATCGGGATGAAGATCTCTCTTCCCGACCAACGGGAGGGCCAACCGAAGGGATCTACACGTCACGAAGTGACCGCACCGCGCGCAGCGGGCCCGTCCGGCGGGACATGCGCGTCGGGCGATACAATAAGGGTTGCGGGGGCAGCAGGTTCCCTTTTTCTTTATGGCATATCAGGTTCTTGCAAGGAAATACCGGCCACAGCGTTTCGCGGATGTTGCGGGACAGGATCACGTGACCGTGACGTTGATGAATGCGCTGAATCAGGACCGCATCGCGCATGGATATATCTTCAGCGGGCATCGCGGCATTGGCAAGACAACCATCGCGCGCATCCTGGCCATGGCGCTGAACTGCAGGAACGCCATCGGCTCACCGGAGCGGCCTACGGCGGAGCCTTGCGAAATCTGCGAGAGCTGTACCGAGATCAAGGCGGGCAATGCGGTCGATGTCATCGAGATCGACGCGGCGACCAATCGCGGGATCGATGAGATTCGTGAGCTGCGCGATGCGGCGCGGTACCGGCCGGCGCGCGACAAGTACAAGATCTACATTCTCGACGAGGCGCACCAGATTACCGATGCGGCCTTCAATGCGCTGCTGAAGACACTGGAGGAGCCCCCGGACCATATCGTCTTCATGATGGCGACGACGCAGCCAGAGGATATCCCCCAGACAGTGCGGTCGCGGTGCCAGCACTTCAGCTTTCATGCGGTGAAACTGGTGGACATTCTGGGCGAGTTGCGCGGGATTGCCGAACGCGAGGGTGTGGATGCGGACGAGGCCGCGCTGAGTCTGCTGGCCGAGGCCGGAGACGGGTCGATGCGCGATGCGCTGTCGATCATGGACCAGGCGATTGCGAGCGCGCCAGTGGCCTCCGGGGACGGACAGGACGGGCGGGCGCGGCTGGATGCAGCGCAGATTCGCGAGTTGATGGGGACGGTCCCGAATGCGGTCTTCGAGAGGATTCTTGAGGCGGTAGACGGGAACCGCAGCGCCGAGGTGATTACGGTCGCGAACCAGTTGCTCGACGCGGGGAACTCTCCGGCGCAACTGGCGCGGCAGTTTGTGCGGTATCTGCGGAATACGGTGATTGCGAAGATTGCGGGTATCGGCGTGGAAGTCGCGGGCGCGGACGGCGTTGCGGGAGAGTTGCTGCAGATCTCCGCGGATGAGCAGCGACGCGCGGGACGATCGGCAGCGCTGTTCAGCGAAGAGGAGCTGACGCGGTTTCTGCAGGTGATGCTGCGAACGTTCGATGAGTTGGGATACAGACAGGAGCAGCGGTTTCATTTTGAGTTGGGACTGCTGAAGCTGGTGCATCTGCGGCGGCTGTTGCCGATTGAAGAGGTATTGAGCCAGTTCCCTGTCAGCGGCGGCGCGGTCCGGGTTGGGGGTGCTGCGGCCAAGACAGGGGCAAAGACTGGTGCGCCTGCTTCGGCTACGGTGCGGAGTACGGCTACTGTGCCGATGGTGTCTGCCGCCACCGCAGTCAAGGGAAGTGAGGCGCCGATGTTGTCTCCGTTCGAGCAGGATCGGGGACGCAGGCGGTTCGAGGAGCCGGTTGTTTCGGCTGCGAAAGCTCCTGTATTGACGCAGAGTTCGTCTGCCCCGATGGCTGAGCCTCTCCCGGTTCCGGCTTCAGTTGCCGTGCCTGCCGATATGGCGATGCCAAAGGATCTGGTGTTGACCGACGGCGACGTGAACGGTGCGGAGCTGATCCGCGTGGGCGATCAGGCCGAGGCCGCCGGTGTGTCGCCGCTGGTAGCAGCGGTGGTTGCAGAGCCGGAGGTGAAGCGCTACGCGGACCTTGAACACGAGGGTGCCGCGGACTCGCAACCTTCTTCGTCACACTCTGCTGAGAACTTCCAGAAGGCTGCGGTCGATGCGCTGATGGCGGCGAAGAATCAGGACACGGCTGCGGATGCGCTGGCTGATGCGGAGTGGGTGGTGGCGGAGGGCGAAGTTCGCGTGCAGACCGAGCTTTCAAAGACGATGCTGCCGATGGTGATCAACGCTGAGGCGGAGAAGATCGTCCGGACGGCGGTGCGGGATGCGGGCGCTGGTGCGATGAAGCTGGTGTTGCTGCCGGGCGTGAAGAAGGCTACGGCAAAGAAGGCGAGAGCGCCGAGGAGCGGAAGCGCTCAGGCAAAGGCGATGGAGCATCCCATTGTGCAGCGCGCGCAGACGCTGTTCAACGCCGAGGTCCGCAGCGTGATCGATCTGAGAGAGGGCGAATAACGAGGAGACACGATGGATTTTTCCGATTTGGGCAAGATGAAAGAGATGATGGGGCAGGCCAAGCTGATGCAGGAGCAGATGGAGAAGAAGCTGGCTGCGACGGTGGTCGAGGCGACCAGCGGCGGCGGCGTGGTGTCAGTGCGGATGAATGGAAAGAAAGAAGTGCTGCGGGTGAAGATCGAGCCGACGGCGATGGGGAGTTCGGCGAGCGATCTGGAGCTGCTGGAGGACCTGATTGCGGCGGCGGTGAACGAGGCTGGACGCCGAGCGGATGAGGCGATGAAGTCGAGCGTGGCGGGGATGATGGGTGGGCTGGGACTGCCGGACCTGCCGGGGCTGACTTAGGTGGCTTTCGCTTCGAATGGAAGCCGGTTCGCGGAGCCGATGGCGCGGCTGATCGAGGAGTTGAAGAAGCTGCCGGGGATCGGGACCAAGAGCGCACAGCGGCTGGCGTTTCATGTGCTGCGGTCTTCGAGCGAGGATGCGGATGCGCTATCGGCGGCGATTCGTGAGGTGAAGCTGCATCTGCGGCTTTGCTCGGTGTGCAATAACATTACCGATGTCGATCCTTGTGGATACTGCACGAGCCCGGTGCGGAACCAGCGTGTGGTTTGTGTCATCGAGGAGCCAACCAACATTGCGACCATCGAGAAGACGCGGAGCTATAACGGGGCGTATCACGTGCTGCACGGAACGCTTTCGCCTATCGGCGGCGTGGGGCCGGAGCAGTTGCGGATCGCGAATCTATTGACTCGGTTGGGCGAGGTGGATGAGGTAATTCTTGCGACTTCGCCGACGACCGAGGGTGAGGCTACGGCTGGGTTTCTTGCGGTGGAGCTGCGGAAAGCCAAGAGTGAGCTGAAGGTGACGCGTATCGCTACCGGGGTTCCGGCGGGGAGCGATATCGAGTATGCGGATGAGGTGACAATGACGCGGGCTATGGAAGGGCGGCGGGAGTTTTAGATCAAAGCGTCCTGCCGGACGGGCCTCCTACGCGGAGGGCGGTCACTTCGTGACGCGTATACCTTTCACGGGTATGAATAGAGGCATAAGTCCTCCAGTTGGTCGGAACCAATGTTAGGGTTTGCGGAGGGTGCCGCCAGTCATTTGGTTGGGCTGGTCCAGATTTAGTAGAGACAGCATGGTGGGGGAGATGTCGCGCAGGCTCCCGCCCTGTTTCAGCGAGAGTTTGTTTCCGTCTTCGGTGATGTAGAGGAAGGGGACGGGGTTGGTGGTGTGGGCGGTGTGGGGGCCTCCGGTGGCGGGGTCGATGAGCATCTCGGCGTTGCCGTGGTCGGCGGTGACGAGTAAGCTGCCGCCGCTTTGCTTTATTGCTTGATAGATGCGGCCTAGTTCCCTATCCACGGTTTCTACGGCGCGGATGGTGGGTTCCATCTGGCCGGAGTGGCCGACCATATCGGCATTGGCGAAGTTGACGATGATGACGTCGAAGGCGGTGTCGTTGACGGCTTTGATGACGGCGTCGGCGATGCCGGCGGCGGACATCTCGGGGGCGAGGTCGTAAGTGGCGACCTTCTGTGAGGGGACGAGGGCGCGGTCTTCGCCGGGAAAGGGTTTTTCGATGCCGCCGTTGAAGAAATAAGTGACGTGGGCGTACTTTTCGGTCTCGGCGACGCGGAGGTTGCGGAGGTTGGCCTGGGACATCAGGTTGGCGAGCAGGTTGTCCATCGACTCGGCGGGGATGACGATGGGGAGCTTGAAGTTTTTGTCGTACTGGGTCATGCAGACGTAGTGGAGGTTGGCGGGCAGGGTGCTGAGCGGGATCTCGGCATCGAGTTCGGCGGCCTTGGGAAGCTGGTGGCCCTGACTGCCGATGGGGTCGTCGGTGAGGCCGGAGGCGCGGGTGAGGACGCGGGTGATCTGGCGGGCGCGGTCGGCGCGATAGTTGAAGTTGATGACAACGTCATGGTCGCGGATAAGGCCGACGGGAGTGTCGTCGGTCGGGTTGGTGCAGGTGAAGGGCGGGATGAACTCGTCGGTAATGCCGTTGTTGTAGAGCTCCTTGATGCGCTCGACGGGGCTGCCGTAGACGCCGCCCTCCGGGTGGCCAGTGACCATGGCGTCGAAGGCCTGTTTTTCTTTCTCCCAGCGCAGGTCGCGGTCCATCGCGTAGTAGCGGCCGCTGACGCTGGAGAGCAGGCCGACGCCGTACTCGTGGAACTTGCGCTGCAAATCCTGGAGGTACCCGATGCCGCTGGTGGGCATGGTGTCGCGGCCGTCCATGAAGGCGTGGACGAAGACACGGGTGAGCTTGTGCCGGGCGGCCATGCGCAGGAGGGCATCGAGATGGCGCTGGTGGGAGTGGACGCCGCCGTCGGAGAGCAGGCCGATGAGGTGCAGTGCCCTGCCCTTCTGCGCGGCAAGCTCGTAGGCGCGGACCAGGGTGGGGTCGGCGTAAAGGCTGCCGTCGAGAATGGCGGTGTCGATGCGGGTCATGTCCATGCGGACGATTCTTCCCGCGCCAAGATTCAGATGGCCTACTTCGCTATTGCCCATCTGGCCGTCGGGCAGACCGACGAAGTGTTCACTGGCGCGGAGGAGAGTGTTGGGGTAGTCGCGCAGGAGGCTATCGTAGACGGGCTTGCGGGCCTGGGCAATGGCGTTGCCGTGGGTTTCGGCGCGGTAGCCCCAGCCGTCGAGGATGGTGAGAACGATGGGTTTCGACATAGACAAGGGTAAGGATACCAAGGAGCGGCGAATGTGGGTGTGAGATGGATTGCAAGAACAGGCGAAGCAAGAGCAACGACAAAATACAGGGATCCGAAATACAGGGATCCTTCCCCTTCACTACGTTCGAGGGTCAAGGATGACGACGAAGAACAAAGAACAGCAAAGAACTCTCAACTAGTTTTTTAGACGGTCAGTCCGGCCAGTTCCCTCGCGCGCAGAAAGACTCTGGTGAACATCGTGCGGTTGAGCCGGCCGGTGTTGGTGTTTCTAAGCGATGGGTGGTACGTCGCCAGAAGATGCAACCCGTTCGGCAGGAGATACTGCGCGCCGTGCGAGAAACGGTACTCCGATTTGCGTGCGATGACACCGGTATGGAGCAGGTGCGCGAGATAGCCGTCGAAGGCGATCTTTCCCAGGCAAACGACGACGCGAACGCGTGGCAGGGCTTCAATCTCGGCGGCAAGATGGGAGGAGCAGTTGCGAATCTCCTGCGGCATGGGCTTGTCGCCGGGCGGCGCGCAGCGAACGACGGAGGCGATCCAGGTGTGGCGCAGCTTGAGGCCGTCGTCCCGGTGGATGGCGAGAGGTTTGCTCGCCAAGCCGAGTTCGTGCAGGACGGGATACATGAAGGCGCCGGAGCCGTCACCGGTGAAGGGGCGGCCGGTGCGGTTAGCTCCATGAGCGCCGGGCGCGAGGCCGAGGATCAGGATGCGAGCACGCGGGTCGCCAAAGCCGGGAACGGGCCGCGCCCAGTAGGTGTGCTCCAGGTAGGCGCGGCGTTTGGTCTCACCGATGCCGCGGCAGTAGCCGCGAAGGCGCGGGCAACGTTCGCAGCGAATGATCGTGTCACGAATCTGCTGAAAGACTGGAGACGTTGTCTGTGTAGGTAGGGCCGGCACTGCATCTCATCATAGTAGACGCCAAAGCAGGCGGTCGACCTCGGCCTGTCCAGCGACTCTCGTAGGGTAGGCTGAGTAGGTAACTGAGTACAGAAGATGGAATAGGCGGCGAGTTGGAAGATCCAAGACTGAGTAGGATGTATTGGGCGCTCCTGAAGCAGGGGTTCACCAAGCGGCGACACGGCTTGTGGCACGCGGCTGTGATGCGCTCGGGGGTGTTGACCATCGTCGTGATTGTCGCTGTCCTGGGCGTGCTCGCGGTGGGGTGGCGGGAGCACAGGCTGGGGCAGTTTGCCCAGTTGAAGAAAGGGTTCAATCGCCCGACGACGTACGCCATAACGGCGCGGCCAGGTGGCCAAGACGTGATTCATCTGGAGCGATCGCCGCTGGCGGGCGGAAATGGGCCGGAGTTTCTGACTGCTACGCTGCTGCCGGGCCGGGGCATGAATGTGCTCCAGATCAGCGCCTATCTGCCGGGAAGAGGCGAGGTCAATCTGCTGGCGTCGCCACCGCTGGACGAGGCGGCAAAGCGCATGAGCGGGACCGAGGCGGACGCCACCGGAGCGCAGAGTCTTGCCATGGGGGGAGCCATCGAATTGCCCTGGGCGGGTCGCATCTCCGGCGTCCCCGCGCCAGAGGAAGGCGACCTGACGACGATGTGGAATGGCGTTCGCCTGACCCTGCCTGCGTCCCCGAAAGATAGCTTCGGCAGAGGAGGAGCGACGGCCACCGGCGGTCTGCTGCTGAAGGAGGCATCGAGTTCAGCGAACACGAATGTCATGCCGGATGGAGGGCAGGCACAGGCCAGCTTCTCGCCGGGTGACTTCGATGGGCATTGGCCATCGTCGACCGAGATTACGACCTCCATCGTGCTGAGCGGCAAATCCATCGAGATGAAGATCTTGGCGCGCAATACCGGTACGTCCGCCGAGCCGATGGGGATTGGCTGGCATCCCCGGTTCGCCTTTTTGAATGGACATCGCGGACAGATCCTGCTGCGTCTGCCTCAGGGGGAGCGGGCCGACGTAAAAGATCGCGGGACGGGGGAGTTGAGCGGCAAGTTGCTGCCGGTCGCCGGGACCGAGTACGACTTCACCGGGCCTTCCGGAGCAAAGCTCGGAACCCTGAACCTCGACGACACCTTCGTTCACCTGCGCACCGGGCTGATGGAGAGCGGGCCGATCGCGGAGATGCGTGATCCGCAGAGCGGCTATGGACTGCGCATCACGGCGCTCACTCCGACGATCAAGACCTTCCGCGTGGAGGCGCCGCTTGATGGATCGTTCCTCTCGATCGATCCGCAGTTCAACTTCGACGATCCCTTCGGACGGGAGTGGCCGAGGGACGAGGATACCGGCATGGTTGTGCTGCAACCCGGCCAGTCCACCCAATGGGAGATCAGGCTGGAGATCTTCTCGCTGAACTCCGATCAGACCCAGCCACTGTAGAGACACAGTCGGCCGCAGGCGCTTACTGCGTCCTACGCGTCCGGCGCCGGCCTGGACAGTGAGGTTTGACCCTCCCTATCGAAGCCTCGTACAGTAAGGAAGACGCGTAGACCGCGCTCGAGCCGTCAATGGGCGAGCGGCGCGGCACAAAACGCTATTGGAAGGCATGGATTTGACCCCGACTGAGATGACCGAGACGAATGAGGCTGCAGCGCAGCAGTCTGAACTGGCAACCGCGCATGACCACGAGCATCAGGACGACCACGAGCATGGGCACGATCACGCCCATCCGCAGGCTCCTTCGCTGAACCCTGAACTGGCGCGCGAGATCGAAGTGGAGGCGCCTGCCGATGAGGTGTCGAAGAGCTTCCGCACGGTTGTGAAGCGATACCAGAAGCTGGCCCGCATCCCCGGATTTCGCGCAGGCAAGGTGCCGGAGACGCTGATTCGCTCGAAGTTCGCGAAGGAGGTTCGGCAGGAGGTTCTCGAGAGCCTGGTGTCGGAGCGCTTTCGCAAGGCGATCGACGAACAGAAGCTGCGTCCGGTGTCCGAGCCGCAGTTGATGGACCTGCAACTGTTCGACGGCCAGCCGCTGAAGTTCAAGGCCGCCTTCGAGGTGGCGCCTGAGCTTGACCTGACGGGCTACGATGCCGTTGCAGTGACCAGGCCCGACGCGGCGCTGACCGACGAAGAGTACGACTCCGAGATGGCGCGCGTGCTCGACAGCCACGCGACCGTGGAGCCGGTGGAAGAAGACCGTCCACTGGTCGATGGCGACTGGGCCGAGATCCAGTTCCGCGGCGAAGTGAAGGAACTTGCCCAGACGGTGTCTGAGGATGGCCTGCAGAGCGCTTCGCCCAGCGAGCCGATTACGGGCGAGGATGTGCTGATCGAGATCGGCGGCAAGAATACTCTGGCCGCTTTCAACGAAGCGCTGAGTGGAGCCAAAGCGGGACAGGAACTAAAATTCGAGGTCGACTATCCCGCGGACTTCGGTGAGCCGCGGTTTGCGGGACAGACCGTGAGCTACGACGTGACCGTCAAGGGCATCAAGCGTAAGAGCTTCCCCGAGCGCGATGCGGAGTTTGCCAAACAGCTTGGCAACTACGAGAGCTGGGAGGAGTTCGAGACCAGGCTGCGTGAGCACGCCGCAGATCGCAAGAAGCGTGCGCTAGAAAATGGCGCGAAGGACAAGATGCTCGGCGAGTTGATCCAGAAGTTCCAGTTCCCTGTTCCCGAGGTCTTTGTGCAGCAGCAGGTGGAGGCTCGTCTAGACCGCGGACTCCGCGCGCTGGCGCAGCAGGGGATGAACGTGGAGGACATGCGCAAGCTGGACTTCGTCTCCCTGCGGAACTCGCAGCGCGACCAGGCGATCAACGAAGTGAAGGTGTCGATGATTCTCGATCGCATCGCCGAGCTTGAGGGCATCCAGGTGAACGAAGAGGAGCTCGACCGCGAGTTGCTGATGCTTTCGATCCAGTCGCGCGAGCCGTTGGAGACGCTGCGAGACAGGCTGTCGAAGGAAGGCGGCCTGGACCGGATGAGCGAGCAGATGCGGCGCGAGAAGACAGGGACCGTACTCTACGAAAAGCTGGCGTCGTAGGCATAACAATAAAAGCTTCTGTTTACGGACTTATAGAAAGAGAGTGTTATGGGATTAGTACCGATGGTGATCGAGCAGACGAGCCGGGGCGAACGCGCCTACGACATTTACAGCCGTCTGCTGCGCGACAACATCATTTTTCTAGGCACGCCGATTGACGACAACATCGCGAATGTGATCATCGCGCAGATGTTGTTTTTGAGCGGCGAGGATCCGGAGAAAGACATTCAGCTCTACATCAACTCGCCGGGTGGATCGATCACGGCAGGCCTCGCGATCTACGACACCATGCAGTACATCAAGAACGACGTAGTGACGTTCTGCATTGGACAGGCTGCGAGTATGGGTGCATTTCTGCTGATGGCGGGCAAGAAAGGCAAGCGCTTCGCACTGCCGAACTCACGCATCCTGATCCACCAGCCGTCGATGGGCGGGCTGAGCGGACAGGCGACCGACATCGACATCCACGCGCGGGAGATCCTGCGCATTCGCGAGATAACCAACAAGCTGATGAGCGCCAGCACGGGCCAGACGCTGGAGCGGATCGAGCGCGACGTCGAGCGGGACTTCATCATGACCGCCGCGCAGTCGAAGGAGTACGGCATCATCGACGACATCATCGACCGGCCGCGGACGTAGCTTCAGAAAATAACTCATGTCCTGCCGGACGGGCCTCCTAAGCGGAGGGCGGACGGCAGGACCCGGCATGACCTGAATGGGGTACGTCAGGGTGTACCGGGTCCACTTTTGCAAGAGGAAACGGGTGTAAACTTGTAGCTGTACCCTCATGCGCAGTCCAGTTAGGAGTTGTCTGATTTATGAAAACGTCACGGGGCTCAGACGAATCTCTTCGTTGTTCGTTCTGCCATAAGTCGCAGGATGCCGTTGCCAAGCTGATCTCGTCTCCCTCGGACTATCCGCGGGCGTACATCTGCGATGAGTGCGTCGCGGTCTGCAACTCGATCCTCGAAGACGACCGTAGCGAAGCGCAGCCCGGCGCCGCACCGGCCCACCTGCCCAAGCCGCAGGAGGTCAAGGCGTTTCTGGACGAATATGTGATCGGACAGGACCAGACCAAGAAGAAGCTCGCCGTGGCCGTGTACAACCACTACAAGCGCATTCAGATGAACAAGACGCGCGGCAACGATGTCGAGCTGGCGAAGTCGAACATCCTGTTGGTGGGGCCGACCGGCTCCGGCAAGACGCTGCTGGCGCAGACCATGGCGAAGATGCTCGATGTGCCGTTTGCGATTGTCGATGCGACTACGCTGACCGAGGCCGGATACGTCGGCGAGGACGTCGAGAACATCATCCTCAAGCTGCTCCAGGCCGCCGACGGCGACGTACAACGGGCGCAGAGCGGCATCATCTACATCGACGAGATCGACAAGATCGGGCGCAAGGACGAGAACCCGTCGATCACCCGTGACGTCTCGGGTGAAGGCGTGCAGCAGGCTCTCCTGAAGCTGCTCGAAGGCACCGTCGCGAATGTTCCGCCCCAGGGTGGACGCAAGCATCCGCACCAGGAGTTTACCGCTGTTGACACCACGAACATTCTCTTCATCTGCGGCGGCGCATTTGTTGGTCTCGAAAAGGTGATCGGGCGTCGCATCGGCAAGAAGGCGCTGGGGTTCAAGACTGTGGCCGATCCCGATGCAGCCGACGGGGACGTCAGGCCGATACGTGCGCAGCGCGATGCCGAACTGCTGCGTAAGGCAGAACCGCAGGATCTGTTAAAGTACGGGCTTATCCCCGAATTCGTCGGACGACTGCCAGTCCTCGGCATCCTGGACGAGTTGGACGAGGCGGCGCTCATCGAAATCCTCACCAAGCCGCGCAATGCCATCCTGAAGCAGTACGCCAAGCTGTTCGAGTACGAAGGCGTCAAAGTGACCTTCACCGATGACGCCTCGCGGGAGATTGCGCGAGAGGCGCTGCAGCGCAAGGTCGGCGCGCGCGGCCTGCGCATGATCCTCGAAGAGCTGATGCTCGACCTGATGTACTACGTTCCGGGCAACAAGAAGGTCAAGGACCTGTCCATCACGGCGGAGATGGTCAAGAAACATAGCCTCACCCTGCCGATTCTGCTGGAGAAGGCGGGCTGAGGTCTTTCGTCAGCTCCTTGCAAGAGATGCCCCAAGCCCGCAGCTTGGGGTTCCTTGTTTAGCGGCGAGAAGCGATTCTCCAAAAGTATGCGGAAAAGCGTTTGATCTGCTGAAGAAGTTGTACGCGGGGCAGGAACAGAGGAATTACAATCACCTGAAGCCGCAACGCCGATGCATCATTTCCGGTGTTTTAACGTCTAATTGGAGAGAGATGACAAATCAACAAAAAAAAGCGCTGAGCGGTGACATACGCAAGCTTCCAATGATGCCCATTCGTGACATGGTCATCTTCCCTCACATGATGACGCCCTTCGTTGTGGGCCGCGAGTCCAGCGTTCGCGCGCTCGAAGAGGCACTGTCGGGCGACCGCAAGATTTTTCTGGCCACGCAGCACGATGCTTCGGTCGATGAGCCGAACGCGGATGACATCTACGAGACCGGCACCATCGGCAACATCGTCCAGAGCGTGAAGATGCCGGACGGAAATATCAAAGTCCTGGTGGAGGGCGTCGAACGGGCGCGGGCGAACGAGGTCAACGACGTCGATGGATTCTTTGTCGCGACCGTCCAGACCGGCCAGACCCAGTTGGACCTGACCCCCCAGGTCGAGCAGTTGATGCAGCGCGTCCACTCTCTGTTTGAGCAGTACGTCAAGCTGCAGCAGAGCTTGAACTACGAGACGATGGCCGCCAGCGTGCGCGCCGATGAGCCCGCAAAACTCGCCGACACCATTGCCGCCAATCTGCAACTCTCGATCGAGGAGAAGCAGCAGTTGCTGGAGGTCTTCGATCCCGAAGCGCGCCTGTCGAAGGTTGCCGATGTCCTCGATGTTGCGATTGAGAAGCTGAACATGGATCGCACCATCCAGTCGCGGGTGAAGCGCCAGATGGAGAAGGCGCAGAAAGAGTATTACCTCAACGAAAAGATCAAGGCCATCCAGAAGGAGCTTGGCCGCGGCGAGAAGTCGGAGTTTGACGAGCTGAAGAAGAAGATCGAAGCCGCCGCAATGCCGAAGGACGTGCTGGAGAAGTCGCTTCAGGAATTGAAGAAGCTCGAGGCAATGCCTCCGATGTCGGCGGAGTCGACCGTATCGCGAAACTACCTGGACTGGCTGCTGGCGGTGCCATGGAGAAAGCGTTCGAAGGAGATCCGTTCGATCGAGCATGCCGAGCAGATCCTGAATGAAGACCACTACGGCCTGGAAAAGATCAAAGAACGAATCCTCGAATTCCTTGCAGTCCGCCAGTTGGTAAAGAATCCAAAGGGTTCGATCCTGTGCTTCGTCGGGCCTCCGGGTGTGGGCAAGACCTCGCTGGGTATGTCGATCGCCAAGGCGACGGGACGCAAGTTCGTCCGCATGTCGCTGGGCGGCGTGCGTGACGAAGCTGAGATTCGCGGGCATCGCCGTACCTACATCGGCGCGTTGCCCGGGCAGATCATCCAGTCGATGAAGAAGGCGGGCACCAAGAACCCGGTGTTCATGCTGGACGAGATCGACAAGATGGCGTCGGACTTCCGGGGTGATCCGGCGAGCGCGCTGCTCGAAGTGCTCGATCCGGAACAGAACGCCTCGTTCCAGGATCACTATCTCGATGTCGAGTACGACCTGTCGCAGGTGCTGTTCGTCGCGACGGCCAATGTGCTGCACACCATCCCAGGTCCGCTCCAGGACCGCATGGAGATCCTGCGGCTGCATGGCTACACCGAAGTCGAAAAGCTGGAGATCGCCAAGCAGTATCTGGTGAAGAAGCAGCGTGAGGGCACCGGTCTGACCGAAGACCAGATCGTCTTCGAAGATGATGCATTGAGGCAGATCATTCGCGGATACACCCGCGAGGCCGGGGTCAGGAATCTGGAGCGCGAGATCGGCAACGTCTGCCGCAAGGTGGCGCGCCGCGTGGTGAGGAACGGCGCGGAGCACAAGGAGGCCATCACCGGTGGAAATATCGGCGATATCCTTGGCGTCGCGAAGTTCCGCGACTCGCAGGTGCATGAGAAGAGCGAGGTCGGCCTGGTGACGGGCCTGGCTTGGACGGAGATGGGCGGCACGATCCTGCAGACCGAGGTGCAGGTGCTCGACGGCAAGGGCAAGATGACCGCGACCGGACAACTCGGCGACGTCATGCAGGAGTCGGCGCAGGCTGCGCTCACCTACATCCGTTCACGCTCGCATCACCTTGGACTTGCGAAAGATTTCTACAAGAACGTCGACATCCATGTGCATGTGCCGGAGGGAGCGATCCCGAAGGACGGTCCCTCTGCGGGCATTACTCTAGCGACCGGACTGGCAAGCGCGTTAACGAAGATCAAGGTGCGACGCGACATCGCCATGACCGGCGAAATTACGCTGCGTGGCAAGGTGCTTCCCATCGGCGGCTTGAAGGAGAAGCTGCTGGCCGCTCATCGCGCCGGAATCTTCGAGGCGATCCTTCCCGAGGCAAATCGCAAGGACATGGCCGATCTTCCCGAACTGCTGAAGTCCAGCATGAAGCTGCACTTCGTCGAGGAGATGGACCAAGTATTAAAGCTCGCGCTTGAAGGCAATCTCCCGGAACTGCAGGAAGAAACCCCGGAGGCTTTGGCTTCGGTGTTGCCGCCGACGGCAATTGAGCGTCCCCAGCCGATCGCCCACCAGTAAACGGTCTTCCAGACAGAATCAATTCGCCAGCAAAGACAAAGGGCCAAACCCTGAAAAGTTGGCCCTTTGCCTTGCACTGCAGTTTCGCTGACCTAGACTGCGCGTCTGCCGCTCACGAAGTTCATGATGATGGAAATCACGGCAAAGATGAGCAGCAGGTGAATGAAGAAACTGCTGATATGCAGAACAAAGAAACCACCCAGCCAAAGAACAACCAGCACAACCGCCAGAATGAGAAACATCGAATGACCTTCTTTCTTAAAACGAACTACCGCGCCTAGCGGAAAATGGTAACAGATCATAAGAGCCGGGATTCTGCCGATTCGTTGCTCCGCATGAAAATATTAACGATTCGGGAGGAGGTCCATCCTTTACGGATATAACGTTTATCGCGCCCAAGAAGTGAGTCCGCCATCGACGATCAGAGACTGACCTGTGACGTAAGATGAGGCGTCACTGCACAACCAAAGAGCAGCCTGGGCCGCCTCTTCAGGCTTGCCTATCCTTCCGGCGGGAACGCGCGCAGAGTATTCCTTGATAGTTTCCTCGGCCTTCACCTGGTCGCCGCCCACCGCCTGGCTGATGGCGCTTTGCAGCATCTCGGTGTCGAAGCCACCGGCTACGAGCGCATTAACCCGGATGTTATCTACTGCATATTCCTGCGCTGCCGATTTCGTAAGCGCCAAGATGCCTGCTTTGGACATCGAGTAGAGAGCTGCGTAGCGTGCTCCTCCAAGTCCATTTACTGAGGAAGTGTTGACGATTACACCACCGCGAGGTTCCTGCTTTTGCATCTGTTCCAACTCATATTTCATACATAACCAGACACTCTTCAGGTTGAAGCTGACTTCGGTATCGAAATCGACTTCGCGGAAATCAGCAGTTCGTGCTGGTTTGCTTAGCACAGCGGCATTGTTGAACGCGCAATCGAGCCGCCCAAACCTCTCAATTATTTGGGCGATCAAGGACTGCACCTGTTCGGGTTGCGACACATCTGTTTGCAAGAAAAGAGCATTTCCTCCGGCGGTACGCAACTCCCGCTCTGCTTGCGATCCGCGTTCGACTCCGCGAGCAGCGAGAACAACGATGGAGCCTGCATCTGAAAACAAGCTGGCAGCAGCTCTGCCGATTCCCGCGCTTCCTCCGGTGATAAGGACTACTTTTCCGCTTAGTTCGTTCGCCATGTCATGAGCTATCTCGCGCTGCTTCCCCATTGACTGCACCTAGCCGTCGGCCAAGAGATACTCTGGTTTCGGCCAAGATGCATTAAATTACATGCCTCAGGAACGGCCACCCGCGATCGACGGGATCAGCATCACCTCATCGCCATCTTGAAAGGCGTAGGTCTCGCCGCCGAGGAAACGGATGTCTTCGTCGTTGACATAGATGTTGATGAAGCGGCGGAGTTTCCCGTCCTCGCCTTTGATCTGCGTGGAGAGCGCAGGAAAGGACTGATCGATATCGGCCAGCAGACCAGGCAGGTCCGCGGCGGCGGAATTGAAGTGCTTGAGGCCTTCAGTGTGGCGGGTGAAGGCTGCGGGAAGCGTGACCTTGATCGACATCAGTTGCCTCCCGCGGCAGCAAGTTCCGGTTCTGCGACGCCATCCAGCTCGCGAAGGTAAGCGTCGAAGTCCGCCAGCTTCGGGCGAACGGCGCGTTCCTGCTGATAGCGGCCGACGAGTGCATCCGTGGTCTTCAGGCCGTTGCCGGTGATGCAGGTCACGGTAATCTGATCGGCTCCGATGCGGCCGTCGGCGTAGAGCCGCGCGGTCACGGCAGTGGTCACGCCTCCCGCCGTCTCGGTGAAGATGCCTTCGGTCTCCGCAAGCTCCTGGATGCCGGAGACGATCTCGATATCCGATACATCCTCCGCCCAGCCGCCGGCATTGCGGATCATCTTCGCGGCGGCGGGACCGTCCGCAGGATTGCCGATCGCGAGCGAGCGGGCGATGGTATTGGGACGCTGCGGCTGAATATCTTCGGTTCCCTCTTTGACCGCGACCGAGATGGGGGAGCAGCCGGTGGCCTGCGCGCCGAAGAACCGCACCGGCTTGTCTTCGACCAGGCCCAAATAGACAAGCTCCTGAAACGCCTTGCGGATCTTGCGAATCAACGAGCCGCCCGCCATAGGCACCACCACGTTGTCGGGTAGACGCCAACCAAGCTGCTCGGCGACCTCATATCCGACGGTCTTCGAGCCTTCCGCATAGTAGGGCCGCAGGTTCACGTTCACGAAGCCCCAGTTGTATTCCTCGGCAATCTGGCTGCACAGCCGATTCACATGGTCGTAGTTGCCGTCGATGCGGACAAGACGCGCCCCGTACACCAGCGTATTGAGAATCTTCGCCGGCTCGAGATCGGCGGGCACGAGGATGCAGGCCTTGATCCCAAGCCGCGCCGCCTGTGCCGCGACGGAGTTGGCAAGATTGCCGGTCGAGGAGCAGCCAACGGTCTCGAAGCCGAACTTCTGCGCGTTAGCCAGTGCGACCGAGACCACGCGGTCCTTGAAGCTGAGCGTGGGAAAGCACACCGCGTCATTCTTGATGTAGAGATTGTTTGCGCCAATGCGCTTGCCGAGATTCTTCGCGCGAACCAGCGGCGTGAAGCCGACAGGAAGATCCGGCTCGTAGCCATCCGGTATAGGCAGAAGCGCCGCATAGCGCCAGATGTTCGCCGGGCCGGCTGCGATCTTCTCCCGGGTGAAGGCGCCGCGTACCGCTTCCAGATCGTAGACGATTTCGAGAGGAGCCAGGCAGTCCGGGCAGGCCGAAAGAGGCTGGTTGCCAAACCGTTTGCCGCACTCGTTGCACTTCAGCTCATACCAGCTACAGGTGTAGTTCATCGTGCTCTTTCCGAGAGGAAGGAGGTGTGAACTGGTTTGACGTGCTCTCTACGGGAGTTGCCGAATACGGCCGGGAAGGTGAAATGCGGGGTGCAGGCCTCAAATTCGGACTGCGTGCTCCGAATCTCATGTTCCCTGTTTGGCCTAAGCCTTCCCAGGAGAGAGTTGACACCGGTACGTCTTTGTTCTGTCCGGTTGTCGTGGCGTCAAAGGGCTCGTCCCTCAACCACTCTGCATGAAATTCAAATCTGCCGAAGCAGACTGGAATACTTCGTTTGTAACATACCCACGATGTCGGCGCAACATGCGGATGGTGTGCCGTGGAGTCGAACACGGAGCGCGAAGCACAAACATTTATCCCGGCCAACGGAAGGACCTATGCGCTCAGTCCACCCAGATCGGTATACACGTCACGAAGTGACCGCCCTCCGCGCAGGAAGCCAGTCCGGCAGGACATGAGTTTCGAACGTCATCGACCCGAGTCGTAGTTCAGACTTTGCCCCAGCCATCGCTCGACCTCAGCTACGCTCATTGCCTTGCGTTCGTGATAGTCGGCGACCTGATCCCGGTCGATCTTGCCGAGCGAGAAATAGCGTGACTCCGGGTGAGCGAAGTACAGCCCGCTCACGCTCGATCCCGGCCACATCGCAAACGACTCCGTGATCTGCATCCCGGTGTTCGCCTGCACATCGAGCAACCGCCACAGCGGTCCCTTCTCGGTGTGGTCCGGGCACGCCGGATAGCCCGGGGCCGGCCTGATCCCGCGATACTTCTCCTGAATCATCTCCGCATAGCTCAGGTCTTCCGCACAACCGTAACCCCATTCATCTCGCACCCGCTTGTGCAGGCATTCGGCGAAGGCTTCCGCCAGGCGATCAGCGACGGCCTCCGCCATGATCGCGTTATAGTCGTCGTTCTCGGCCCGGAACCCATCGCACAACTCCTTGAGGCCGATCCCGCTGGTCACCGCGAAGGCGCCGAGATGATCGGGCAGCCCCGTTGCCTTCGGAGCGATGAAGTCGCCCAGGCATCGGCACGGCTCACTGCCTTCCCTGTTCGCCTGCTGGCGAAGAAAATGAAATCGCTCGAGCACCTCTCCGCGTGTGCTATCCGTGTATAGCTCGACATCGTCGCCCACGGCGCTGGCGGGAAAGAAGCCATAGACCCCGCGCGCCGTGATCAGGTCCTCCTCGATCATGCGATCCAGAAGAGTATTGGCATCGGCGAAGATCTGGCGTGCCTGCTCACCCTGTTCCTCATGCTGAAGAATGCGCGGGTAGATCCCTTTCAGCCCCCAGGTGTGGAAGAGCGGCGACCAATCGATGAAGTCGCGCAGCGTCGCCAGGGGGAACTTATCCAGCACCCGCACCCCGGTAAACGCGGGCTTAGGAATGTCTTCGGAGCGCCACTCGATCGGGGTCCGCCGTGTACGAGCCACCTCCAGCGAGACAACCTGCTGACGCGGCGCGGAATGGGCCTTGCGCAGCTTCTCATACTCCGCGCGATGCACCGCCACAAACTCCGCCCTCCCGTCGTCGCTCAGAAGGCTGGTGGTCACGGGCACGGCACGGCTGGCATCCAGAATGTGGATCACCGGCTCGCTGTAGTGCGGGGCAATCTTCACGGCGGTGTGCGCGCGGCTTGTGGTCGCTCCGCCGATCAGCAGAGGCAGCTTGAACCCCTGCCGCTCCATCTCCTTGGCCACATGCACCATCTCGTCAAGCGACGGGGTGATCAGGCCGCTGAGGCCAATCATGTCCGCCTTCTCCGCCTTCGCGCGTTCGAGGATCTTCTCGCAGGAGACCATCACCCCCATGTCGATCACCTCGTAGTTGTTGCACGCCAGCACGACGCCGACGATGTTCTTGCCGATGTCATGGACATCGCCCTTCACAGTCGCGAGCACGATCTTCCCCTGCGCCTTAACCACCTGCCCAGCCGCCTCCATCGCCGCCTTTTCGGCTTCCATAAACGGCGTTAGATGCGCCACAGCCTTCTTCATCACCCGGGCAGACTTCACCACCTGGGGCAGAAACATCTTGCCGGCTCCGAACAGATCGCCCACCACCCCCATGCCGTCCATCAGCGGGCCTTCGATCACCAGCAGCGGACGCCCCAGTTTGACGCGCGCCTCCTCCGCGTCGATCTCGATATACGTATCGATTCCCTTCACCAGCGCATGCGAGAGCCGCTCCTCGACTGTGCCGTTGCGCCACTCTTCGGCCTTCTTCTCATCGACGACCTTGCCCACGCCCTTCAGCTTCTCGCCGTGCTCCACCAGGCGCTCTGTCGCATCGGGACGGCGGTTGAGCAGCACATCCTCGACCAGCACCTTCAGCTCAGGCTCAATCTCTTCGTAGACCTCGAGCATCCCGGCGTTCACGATGCCCATATCCATGCCCGCCGCGATGGCGTGATACAGAAAGGCCGAGTGCATGGCCTCGCGGACCTTGTTATTGCCGCGAAAGCTGAACGAGATATTCGAGACCCCACCGCTGACCTTCGCGTGCGACAGGTTCGCCTTGATCCAGCGCGTGGCGTTGATGAAGTCGAGCGCGTAGTTGTTGTGCTCTTCCATGCCCGTCGCAACCGTCAGGATGTTGGGATCGAAGATGATGTCTTCCGGCGGAAAACCAACTTCGTCCACCAGGATCCGATACGCCCGCTCGCAGATGCGAATCTTCTCCTCATACGTCGCGGCCTGGCCCTGTTCGTCGAAGGCCATCACCACCACCGCCGCGCCATACTTCAGCACCGTCGCGGCGTTCTGTCTGAACTTCTCTTCGCCTTCTTTCAGCGAGATCGAGTTCACAATGCCCTTACCCTGCAGGCACTTGAGCCCTGCCTCGATGACCTCCCACTTCGAGGAGTCCACCATGAAGGGAACCTTGGCGACCTCAGGCTCACTCGCCAGCAATTGCAGGTAGCGCGTCATCGCCGCGACGCCGTCGATCATGCCCTCGTCCATGCAGATGTCGAGGACATTGGCCCCATTCTCGACCTGCTGCCGGGCCACGCTCACCGCTTCTTCGTACTTGCCTTCCTTCACCAGCTTCGCGAACTTCGGCGAACCGGCCACATTGGTCCGCTCGCCGATCATGATGTAGACGCCAGCCTGCTGGGTGAAGGGCTGCGATCCCGATAGGCGGAGAGGCCTCGGCTCTCCAGGAGTGTTTTCCGTTCCGCTCACGCCGCTGCCTCTATCCGCCCCAATTTGCGCGGAGCCTTGCCTTCGAGCGCCTTGGCGATAGCCGCAATGTGTTCCGGCGTATTGCCGCAGCAGCCGCCGCCGATATTGATCAGCCCTCCCTTTGCGAAGTCGCCAAGATAACGCGCCATGTCCTCCGGCCCCAGATCGAACCCGGTCTCCGACAGTGGATTCGGCAGGCCTGCGTTCGGGTAGCACGAGATCGCCACGTTCGCCTTCTCCGAAAGCTCCTCCAGGAACGGATACATCAGGTCGGGACCGAGAGAGCAGTTGAGCCCGACCGACAGCGGCTTCACATGCTGCACCGCGTTCCAGAACGCCTCCGTGGTCTGCGCCGAGATCAGCGTCTCCCCGCCGCGCCCCACTGCCGCCGAGATCATCACCGGCAGTTCCTTCCTGTCTTCATCGAACACCTCACGGATAGCGACCAGCGCCGCCTTGGCGTTGAGCGAGTCGAAGATCGTCTCCACCAGAAGCAGGTCCGAGCCGCCGGCAATCAGCGCCCGTACTTGTTGCATGTACGCCGCCTTCACCTGGTCGAACGTGACCACGCGAAAACCTGCATCATCAGCATCGGGCGAGTTCGACAGAGACACAGTCAACGGCCCAATAGCCCCCGCCACAAATCTCTGCCGGCCGGTGTCATTTGCCACACGATCGGCCCACTCCCGGCACTGCCGCGCCGACGTCTCATTGATCTCCCAGGCCAGGTCGCCAAGGAACCGGTCTTCGATGATCTTCTGGTAAAACTCAGGGTCCTTTCGTCCGCCATGCTCCCGCGGATCCTCCACAAAGAATTCACTCTGTGTGATCCCGGTCGCGCCGAACGTGTTGGTCTCGATAATGTCCGCCCCCGCCTCCAGAAAGCGCCGGTGGATATCGCAGATCATCTTCGGCTGGGTCAGCGAAAAGAGGTCCCCATTGTTCAGCAGGTCTTTCGTCGAGTTCTCGAAGCGCTCTCCGCGAATGTCCGCTTCCTTCATGCCATAGGTGCGAATCGTCGTACCCATCGCCCCATCTATGATGGCGATCCGGCTCTCGAGGAGAGTTTCAAGAGGATGCCGGTGGATTGTAGTCATCTCTATTTGATGTCCTTCCTTCGTGGCGCGGTGCATTCTCGCGCCCATCGTAGTGCGACGAGCCGCCAAGGCTCACCGTAAGAGTCCACGCTTGGTTTTGTGCCGTCATCCTGACCATCGAGCGCGAAGGAGAAGGATTCCCGCATTTGTCGTTGCTTTTGCCCGTTCTTAATCCGCTTCATCCGTGAGAATCTGCGGTCGAGCCTTCAGTTTTGACAGGTGCTCAGGAAAGAATCTCAGCCTCATCCTTATCCGAATGCACTACATCCGGCAGCTTCGGCGTCGGCACCAGCAGGTCTTCCTTCCGCATGACGAGGTTGGTAGCGTTCAGCGAGGCCAGTTCGAAGCCGTGTCCGTGCGTGATGGCGTCCGTGGGGCAGGCCTCCACGCAGTAGCCACAGAAGATGCAGCGGTTGTAGTCGATGTTGTACACCTTGGCATAACGCTCGGCGCTCGAGATGCGCTGCGTCTCCGTGTTCTCGGCCGCTTCGATGTAGATGCAGTTCGAAGGACAGGCCGCCGCGCACAGAAAGCAGGCAACACACTTCTCCAGGCCATTCTCATCCCGCTGAAGCTGGTGTTTGCCGCGAAAGCGCTCCTCGAATTTAGCGCCGCGCATGGGACCTTTACCGTCGGGATAGTTCTCGACTTCGGTCGGCTGGAACATCTCCTTGAACGTGATGCTCATTCCCTTGGCAATGGCTGCGGCGTCGTGGACGATAGACATATCTTGAGTATACGACGGCCACGCGATAGGCTGAAAGCCATGAAACGAGCCGCCGCCGCCCTGTTCTGCCTGCCTGCTCTTTGTGCATTTGCAATGGGTCCCATCAGCCTCCATGCCCAGACCTCGCCGGCGGACGCGATGGCGGAGCATGCCCACCCGCCGGCACAACCTTCCACCAGCCTGACCCTGACCATAAACGGCAACGCGACGACGTTGTCGTTAGCCGACCTGCAAGCCATGCCGCAGAAGACGATCACCGTCCACAACGAGCACACCATGGCCGACGAAACCTACTCCGGCGTGCTGCTCGGCAGTCTGCTCACAAAGTGCGGTCTCCCCGTAGACAAAACAACCCACCGCAAGATGCTGCGCAGCTACCTCATCGCCGAGGGCACGGACAAATATTGGGTGCTCTACTCCGTCACCGAGATCGAGCCCTCCGAGCACAACGCCGACGTGATCGTAGCCACCAGGGTCAACGGCAAGCCGCTGGGTGAAGACGGCGAGTTGAAGCTGATCGACAGCAGCGACAAGAAGCCGCAGCGCTGGGTGCGTAACCTGAGCGCGATTACCTTCAAAAGCGTCGAGTAAACCAGCCCCGCGTTTCACACTCGTGATGAACCGTGACCGGTGATCGCTCATTTTCCCGTAACAAGCCACCGATACTCTGATAGCCGACGTCTGATGAGAAGAACCGGAGGCCACCCATGCCCAAGAAAACGCTTCACCCTCCTGCACACTACGCGAAGAAGGATTTCGATGCGGCCTCCAAGCCCTTGGCAGAGGCGAGCGCCGGCGACCAGCCGATCTTTTCGCAACCCGAGCCCACGCCCGACCCCACCAGCTTCAAAAATCCTGTAACCGATAAGAAGTACCGGGGTATTGCGACGCTCCAACCCGTGCCTCAGCCTCCAGGTGGCGTGGTCGAACCCACCCTTACTCTCCAGCAGGCCTATGGCCAGGCAGGCGCGGCAAAGATCAAAGCGATCCAGCAGGCGGCCCAGATCGTCTTTCACTCCGTCGGAGATACCGGCAGTGTGGTTGGTCCAGCGACGCAGTCTCTGGTCGCCGACAAGATGGTGACCGACTTCAGCGAAGCCAACGCAGCCGACGTCCCTTCCTTCTTCTTTCACCTGGGCGACGTCGTCTATTACTTCGGCGAGGCCGCCTACTATTACGACCAATTCTACGAGCCCTACCGGTCCTACCCGGCGCCCATCTTCGCCGTCGCCGGCAACCATGACGGAGTGGTTTACCCGAACGACCCTGCGCCGACACTCGACGCCTTTCTACGCAACTTCTGCGCGGCCGCTACAGCCCAATCACCGGACTCGGGCAATCTTCTCCGCACCACCATGATCCAGCCGGGGGTGTACTTCACGCTGGAAGCACCTTTGGTCCGCATTCTCGGGATCTACAGCAACGTGCTCGAAGATCCCGGCGTCATCTCGGGGGAACATGGCGAAAATACCATCCTCGACGACCGGCAGACGGCTTTCCTGACCGCCGCCTTGAAACGCGTCAAGAGCGAAAAATTCACCGGGGCGGTCATCCTTGCGGTCCACCATCCGCCCTTCACCGGCGGCACGGTTCACGGCGGCAGCCCTGCGATGCTTCAGGACATCGACGACGCCTGCACCGCCGCGGGAGTCTGGCCGCACGCCGTCTTCTCCGGCCACGCGCACAACTATCAGCGCTACACCCGCACCATCAACGGCCTGCAGATTCCCTTCCTCGTCGCGGGCAACGGAGGCCACTCGCCGCTTTCAAAGATGCGCGGCACCTACCGCACTCCCTATAAGATCGACGACACCCTCACACTCGAAAACTACGACGACACCGACTACGGCTATCTCCGCGTCATCGTCAACGCCACCACCCTGCGCATCGAGTTCCACCCCGAGAGCGACGGCGGCGCCACCAAAACTCCGAACGACATCGTCACCGTCACCCTGGCCACCCACACCACCAGCTAGAATCACGCGGAAGACAGCCACGCCTTCCTCGGCCTACTCACCTGCCAGCGTCGCCTGAAATTGCTGTGTCATCGCTTGCACCATCGCCGGCCATGGCCTGTCCGCAGGTCCGAGATACCGTTCCACCCACAGCAGCCGCCGCTCCTGCCCCGGCTTCGACCAGAACACCTGCAAAGTCGCCAACTCGCTGTCGCCGGCACCCACGTTGATTCCTTCCGGCGGCGTCTGCACCAGGTGCAGCGTAATATCCGCCGGGGTTCCCGCAGCCGCAATCTGTTTTCGCAGCAGCATCATCTCGGACCGTACCTGCGCCTCTCCCGGCCGGCTCTTCGGCACAGAATCCACCGCCACCGTCTTCGCCTCCGCAAAACGCTTGATCAGCGTATCCCGGCTGCAGGTGGCGTGCTGCCCATGGATGCTGCAGTCCACCGTCGCAGGCCTCTGTGCCCACGCGCCTCCCGCCATCGCAATCACCACCGAAAACATCCCCGCGCGTGCCCAGTTCCTCATACTCTCCCTATTCGATCCCCAGCTTCTTCCAAAGTCCATCCACCTTCGCCTTCACGCCTGCATCCATCGCGAGCATCGGAGGCCACGGCCGCGTAAAGCCCTCCGCCGCCCACTTCCGCGTCGCATCAATTCCCATCTTGCTCCCATAATTAGGCAGACGACTCGCATGGTCGAGTGAGTCCACCGGTCCCAGCGTGAACTGAATATCACGCTCCGGATCGATATTATTGGCCGTCCGCAGCGTCACCTCCGCAAGGTCCTGCACATCGCAATCTTCATCCACGACGATAATGCACTTGGTAAACATCGCCTGCCCCATCGCCCAGATGCCGTTCATGATCTTCCGCGCATGCCCCGCATAGCTCTTTCTGATCGAGACAATCATCAGGTTGTGAAACACGCCCTCCGCGGGCAGATTCACATCGACGATCTCCGGCAACGTAAGCTGCATCAGCGGCAGAAAGATCCGCTCCACCGCCTTGCCCATCCACGCATCCTCCATTGGAGGCTTCCCGACAATCGTCGCCGCATAGATCGGATCCTTGCGATGCGTAAGGCACGTAACGTGGAACACCGGATACTCCTCCTGCATCGTGTAGAAGCCGGTATGATCGCCAAACGGCCCTTCCGTACGTAACTCTCCCAGTTGCACATACCCTTCGAGGATGTACTCTGCGTGCGCAGGAACTTCGAGGTCGACCGTCTCGGCCTTCACCAGCTCCAACGGCTTCTGCCGCAGAAATCCCGCGATCAGATACTCCTCCACGTCAGGCGGAGCAGGCACAATCGCGCTGAAGGTCGTCGCCGGATCGGTCCCAATCGCCACCGCAACCTCCATCCTGTCGCCGCGAATCTTCGTCAGCGTCGTTGCGTTCAGCGTATCGAGCGATGTCGCGGCCGCAGTCCCGCCCGCCGTCAGCGCCATCAGGTCCACGCGGGCCGCAGAATCAACAGACGCATCCCGCAGCCGCTCCCGCATATGCTCCGCCGCGACCTTCTGCCTCTGCCAGTGCATGCCCGTCGTCCTGCCGTCGTACACCTGCATCCGATACATCCCAACATTGCGCTTGCCGGGCTGGCCACCAGAGCTGCGGGGATCGCGCGTCACCACGCAAGGCAGCGTTATGAATCGCCCCCCATCCTGCGGCCAAGTCTTCAAAATCGGAAGCTCCAGCAGGTTCACCTCCTCCCCGCGATGGATCACCTGCTTGCACGCCGCATCCTTCGCCGCAATCACCTTGGGAAAGAAGCTCCCCACCTCCGCCAGCATCGGCAGCATCTTCAGCTTGTCCATCAAGCTGGTCGGCGTCTGCGGCTTCAGCAGCGTACGAATCCGGTCCGCGATATCGTCGAGCGACTCCGTCTCGAGCGCCATCTTCATCCGCCGCTCGCTGCCGAACTGGTTCATCAGAACCCGCGCCCCGGGATGTCCCTTGACGTTCTCAAACAGTAGCGCCGGCCCACCCGCCTTCGCCGTCCCCCGTCCCATCTTCGCCGCGCGGTCAGCGATCTCCGCCATCTCCAGAATCGGATCGACCTCCGAGCCGATGCGCCTCAGCTCTCCCGCTCGCTCCAGTTGCTTGATCCAGTCGCGTAGATCGTTGTAGGCCAATGTACTCTCCTGCCGCGGTCAGCGGGCCGCATCTCCAAAGCTCCATGGTAACGGGTTCGCACAGCTTCCGGCAGGAGCAGCCGCCCCATCAAATCTTCACAAAGATCTTCCTGCGCCACAACATCCAGTTCGGCACAAAGCACACCGCCACGAAGACCACGGCAAAGACCACCGAGGTCGCCTCCGTCGAGCGCCCATGCGAAAAGCCATGCGTATACACCCACAGCATCGCCGTCGTGCTCTTGCCGGCATACGGAACCTTGATCCACACCAGCACCTCAACCAGCAACTCCGAGAGCACATACGCCACAATTGCATTCGAACCGAACACCAGCCACGGCCACAACGCTCCCCGCGCTACGCGGCTTCGCTCCTGGATGTGCTCCATATCCACCAGCCAGTAGAACAGCGCCAGCCCCAGCAGCGAAAAGCCCGCGGCCAGCAAGACGTACGAGCTCGTCCACATGTTCTTGTTGATCGGAAAGCTGCGGCTCCACAACTCAGCGGCGAGCACCGACAAAACACCCGCAGCCGCGAACCCATTGCGTTTTGTAGCCGGCGTGTACTGCTTCGAGCGCATGAGAAGTGCCGTGATCGATCCAATCAGCGTCGTCCCAATCGCCGGCAGCGTGCTCAGCAGCCCCTCGGGGTCGCGCGTTCCGCGATACAGGTGGCCCATGTGGATCGTGCGCTGCATCGCTGCGGTTACTCCGCGGTCCAGCCACGCCGTCAGGTTGCCGTTCCTATCCAGCATCGGCACATCGCGCGTCGGCACGCCGAATCCTGGCACCGGAACGAACCGTAACAGCACCCAATACCCCACCAGCAGCGCAGCCGTGATCATCGCGAGGCGGCTGACCTTCCGCGTCATCAGAACGATCAGCCCCGCGCACAGATAGCACAGCGCAATCCGCGTCAGCACCCCGTAGATCCGCAGATGCGCCAGATGAAAGTGCGGAAAGCCGCTGAGGAAGAGGTCGAGCGCAAACAGAATCACCGCGCGGCGAACAATATGGCGAGCCAGCGTCAGCCGGCTGTCGCCCCGGCCAATGCGCGACTGCAGCGAGAAGATCAGCGACATGCCGATAAGGAAGAGAAAGTTCGGAAAAACCAGATCGGTCAGAGTCCAGCCGTTCCATTCCGCATGGTCGAGCTGGCCGTACACATGCGCCCAGTCGCCGGGATCATTCACCAGGATCATGAAAGCGATCGTGATGCCGCGTAGCACATCGATCGAAAGAACGCGGCTCGGAGCTGCGGCGCTGCGCAAAAGGTTGTCGTGCATGTCCTCCATCATCGCTCAACCGGCCTTGATCCGTCTGCGCCGAAAGATCTGAGATTATCTTGCTGTGTTGCTCATCGTTGTCATCCTAAACGGAGGCCCTACCGAAGGCTCCGAAGAACCCTGCATTTCGTCCTCGCTCTTGTCGTTGTCTGTTCTTTAGATCCGCCCAATCCGCCCAATCCGCGGTCGAGTCTTCAGTTTTTGACAGGCACTCAAAGCAGAGGCACAGCCGAACCGGAGTTCGCCGGAAGAATCTTCTCCACCACATCCGTCCCCGGCGTCTCGGTCACATAATCGACCAGCGGATACCCAGCCTCTTTCCAGCCATCGAAGCCGCCCCGCAGCGGGCGCACCCGGTAGATCCCCAGCTTGTGCAGTTGCATCGCAAGCTTCGCGCTGGTCTCTTCGCTCGGGCAGGTGCAGTACAGAATCACGTCGCGGTCGCGAGGAATAATCTCGCTGTGCTGCTTCAGCTCGTTGGGTCCAATCCGCAGCGCCCCCGGCAACACGCGCGGATCAGGCAGGTAGTCCAGCGGATGCCGCAGGTCGACGATAAACGGCGGAGTGAGTCCGGTGGCTTCGGCAAGGTCCAGCATCTCCTTCAGCTCCAATGGCTCCAGCCGCAGATCGCGTACCTGCTGCAGGAACTTGCGCTGCTTTAACACCCGATAGACCAGGAATCCGAGCACCATCAGGACAAAGATAGCGAAGGCGAAGCGCCCCAGCCATTGAAGGAACGGCGCGCTCTTCTTCGCCAAGTCGCCAAAGAACCGGCCAGCAAGAATAAACGTCTCTGACCAGATCAGCGAGCCGGCGAGATCCCACAGCAGAAACTTTGGATACGGCATCCCGGTCTGTCCGGCGATCGGCGCAGCCACGGTGCTTAGCCCCGGCACAAACTTCGCAAACAGCAGTGTGACCGGTCCGCGCCGGGTAAAGTATCCCTCCGTTTTGCTCACGCACGTCGAGGCCTCGAACGATAGCCGGCACAGCAGCTTCAGAACACTATTGCCATATCTCCGTCCCAGCGAAAACCACACCGAATCCGCCAACACACAGGCCGCAAGCACCGACAGCACCACAGACACATGCGAAACCCGATGCGTCGCGCTCAGCGTACCCGCCGTCAGCAACACCGGAATGCTAGGAATAGGAATGCCGATCTGTTCCACCAGCACCCAAAGGAAGATGATCAGGTACGCGTAATGGACGAAGAAGACAATGGCGATTGGCATGGGAGTGTACGTACTCTTCAGATGAACGAGATAACCGTTCGATGCGACTTTGCCTGTTAAGTTAAAGAGATACAGCCCGGCCGCTTGAGAGGGACCGGGCTGCGCAACATTTTAAGACAGGCGAAACTACTTGTCCAGAATCAGAGGCATCTCCACGAGGTGCTGCCCAATGAACCACGACTGCAGTTCGTTCGGCCGAAGGATATCGCTGACGACCATATCGTTGGTCCCAAGATCACCCGCTTTTTCGGCTGCTTCGCCGATATCCAGGCAGCCCTGGATGATGATCTTGTGCGCCTCCAGCAGCCGCGAGATCTGCACCGGAACCTCTTCCCTGCCGCGCGGCGGACGTCGGATCTTCGTCACCTCCGCTACGTCGCCGCCCATCGCAATGCTCACGCCGCCCAGCAGTTGCACGCGCTCCGCAATCGTATCCACAATCTCCACCTGCTCGTCGAAGTGCTTATCGAACAACAGATGAAGCTGATAGAATGTTGGCCCCGTAACCTGCCAATGGTGCTTCTTATACATATCCCGCAGCGCGATCGAGTCCGCCAGCAACTGGTTCAGCTTCGCCACCATCTCGCCGCGCACCTTTGCGTCGAGCGGGTGCGGCATATCCTCGATCACCGAACCGTAGTTCTGAATCTCCTTCGCATGCGCATGCCAATGCGGAGCCACGTTTGCATCGCCCGTTTGAATCTTCTTCATCGCAACAGCCATCTTCCACCTCGAAACTTCCTTTTCCATGTAAGATGCTGCCTCTTCGAAGCCGGTTTCCCGATTAATCCTTCACACCGACGTCCGGTGTCACCGACATGCCCGGCCGTAGCGCATAATCACCATTTTCCTGCTGTAAGTTCGTGAAATCAATACGAACAGGAATTCGCTGCACCACCTTCACGTAGTTGCCCGTTGCATTCTCCGGCGGAAACAGCGACAACCGCGAACCCGTCGCTCCGCCAATCTGAGTCACTTTGCCGTGGAACTTCCGTCCGCCCAGCGCATCCACCTTCAAGGTCACGTTCTGCCCTGGCTTCATCCGGGAGAGTTGCGTCTCCTTGAAGTTCGCCGTCACCCACAGGTTGGTCAGCGGAATGATTGTCAGCAGGTCCTGCCCGATGCTCACATTCGCCCCGACCTGCACATTCTTCTTGTTCACGATCCCAGCCGTGGGAGCCGTGATGTGGGTATAGCTCAGGTTCAGCATCGCCTGGTCCACCCTCGCCTGTGCTTGCTTGATGTCCGCCATCGCCGACCGCGCCTGCGCCTCCCGCGCCCGCACCTGGTTCGGTGCCGTCTTCACCGACTCCGCCGCCGTGAACCGCGCCTGTGCCAGTTTCTGCAGCGATTGGCTCACCGCCGCTTGCTGCGCGATCACCGTGGCCTCGGCCTCCAGCACGGCCGCCGTGTTGCCTGCATCTGAGGCTACTGCCCCGTCGAACTGCTGCTTCGAGATCACGTCCTTCTGTACCAGTGGGGTGTACCGCTCCACATCAAGACGCGACTTGACCGCATTGGCCTTGGCCTGGTCCACCCTCGCCTGCGCCGCCTGCGCCTGCTTCCGAGCCGCGTCCACTCCCGCCATCGCGGACTGCACATCTAAACTCGTCGTGCTCACGCTGGTTCTCGTATTGATGTTGGTAATCGGCACATTCACTGTGGCCTGGATCGCCGACGCCTGTGAACTGGCAAGGTTCGCCTGTGCCTGCTCCAGCGCTACCTGATAGTCCTTCGGGTCGATCTCCGCAATCGCCTGGCCGGCCTGCACCGGCTGGTTGTCATCGATATAAACCTTGGTCACCTGCCCGGTCACGCGCGAGCTCACCTGGTACAGATCGCCATCCACCTGCGCGTCGTCCGTATTTTCAGTAAAGGTCGACCGCCAGTAGAAGATCGCTGCGCCGATCACCAGAAGAATAACCACCGCGATCACGATGAACTTGCGTCCCGATTTCTTCTGCGGCGTCTGTTCGTCATCCTCGTGCTTGTGCTGGTCCTTATCGCCCTCGCCACCGTTGCCGCCGCCCTGCTTCTCGCCGCCACCCTGCTTGTTGCCGCCATTCTGCTTGATCTGCACGGTGCCGCTGATCTCCGCGGTCTGGCCCTCTTGTTGCTTGTCCGGTTGGTCTGCCAAGGTTACTTTCCTCCAAGATAATCTTTGTAGTTTGTCTGCGCCACGCCCAGTGCCCGCGCCAGGGACAGCTTCGCGACACTATGCTGATACAGCGCGCTGATGTACTGGTCATTCGCCTGTTCGGTCTGCGACTGCGCTTGCGATACCGGCAGGTTGTCCGAAACGCCCGCGCGGAACCGCTGCTGCGCCTCGCTCAACGCCTCATTCGCCAGATCCACATTCGAGTGCGTCGCCTCCACCAGCCTCGCCGCCGCCTCGATATCCAGCAGGCTGTCGCGCACGTCCTGGTTCACCTGCTGCACCTGGTCGCCCAGCCTCGCCCGCGCCTGCTCATATTGCGCATCTGCTACCTGCTCCTGCCCGCGCGTCTGGGCGATCTGCAGCACCGGCACGCTCACCTTGCCGGTCGCCGAAAACGTCTCGTGCGAATGTCCCGGCGTCTGACCGATATCGCCGTAGTCCCCGGAGAAACTTGCCACCGGCAACTGGTACGCCCACGCCGAGGTCTTCTGGTCCTGCGCCGCCTTCACCTGTTGCGCATAGGCCGCGAGGTCCTTGCGCGTCCGCAGCGCCTTCTCGAACGCCGTCTGCGGATCGACATGGTTCAACGCCTGGAACGGAGCCTCGTCCGTCAAATGGAACGCCTGGTCCAGCGGCAGCCCAATCGTCCGCGCCAGCGCCAGCTTGTCCTTGTCAAAGTTGTTTTTGGTCGAAATCAGGCTTTGTTCTTCGTTCTGATAATCCACCTGCGCCCGCAGCACATCGAGCTTCGGACTCGTGCCCGCGTCATGCGCCGCCACCGCCTGGTCCAGCGACACCTTCGAAGTCGCCAACTCGGCCGTCACCGCAGCGATCCGCGCCCGGTCCGCGATGCACAGCAGATAGGCATTGCCCACCGTCAGCACCACCATGTCCCGCGCGTCTTCCGCGGTCAGTTTCGCGCCCTCGAAGTTATGCTTCGCCGCAAGATAATTCTTCAACGCCGAAACATTCACCAGGTTCTGCGTCAGGAACGCGCGAAAGTCCACCACCTGGAAAGGCCCGATGATCGGGTTCAGCCCGGGAAACTTCAACCCGTACGCCGCAAGGTTGATCTGCTGCACCTCGATCGACCCCGTCGCCGACACCGTCGGCAGCAGCGCCTGCAACTCCTCCAGCCGCTGGCCGTTCACGCTCTTCACCGACGAGTTCTGCAGGATCAGCCCCAGGTTCTGCCGCAATCCCCTCTGCACCGCGTCGTCGAGCGACAGATCCATTACCCCGGCGGTCGCCTTACCCGTCACAAGACTGCCCTTGAACGAGTCCTGCGTCGGCTGCGCCCCATTCGATCCCGAAGCGCTATAAAGGTTCTGCTGCGCCGTGGACACCGCCGCGCTGTTCGCTGCCGTGCCCGATCCACCCGCGCCCCCCGGTCCCGCGCCCGACGTGCTCGACCCCGACGAACCGCCCGGAGCCTGAGCATACGCCGCACTGGCCGCCAGCATCAGGCAAAGACCGGCCGAGCGCAACATCGCTCCGGCGCCATGCGTTGTTTTCTTTTGACTCATACGATTAATCGTATCCTGCATTTCCTGTTTGGATAAAATGATTCGAAATGATTCCCGAATGACTCGCAGTCAGAAAAGACCACAAGTACATTCCTCACCTTTTCCATGCATAACTTGTGATGCATCAAGAAACGCGAAGTATTCAAAATCACTCCGGTACACTCAAAATTCAGTTCTTTTTTTTGAACTCCCGAGGAAGAGATCCATGTTTCTGGGAATTGACGTAGGCACCGGCGGCACCCGCGCCGTCCTGATCGACCGCGCCGGCCAGGTCCTCGCCTCCTTCTCGAGCGAGCACGCCCACATCCGCTCCGAACACATCGGCTGGGCCGAGCAAGACCCCGAAGACTGGTACCGCGCTACCCGCGAGGCCATCGCCGGAGCCATGGCCGCCGCCGAACTCACCGGCGCCGAGATCGAAGCCGCCGGCCTTACCGGACAGATGCACGGCTGCGTCATGCTCGACGCCAACGGAGCCGTCCTCCGCCCCGCCCTCATCTGGTGCGATCAGCGGACCCAGCCCCAATGCGACTGGCTCACCGGCAAGATCGGCTTCAGCCGACTCATCGAACTCACCGCCAACCCCGCCTTGCCCAACTTCACCCTCACTAAGCTCCTCTGGGTCCGCGACCACCAGCCCGAAATCTTCGCCCGCATCGCCCACGTCCTCTGCCCCAAGGACTACGTCCGCTTCCGCCTCACCGGCGAGTACGCCATCGACATGCAGGAGGCCAGCGGCACCCTCCTGCTCGACGTCGCCCACCGCCGCTGGTCCTCCGAGGTCGCCGAAGCCGCCGGCATCCCTCTCTCCTGGCTCCCCCGCCTCTTCGAAGGCCCCGAGATCTGCGCCCGCATCAGCTCCGTCGGAGCCGGAGCCACCGGCCTCGCCGCCGGAACCCCCGTCGCCGCAGGAGCAGGCGACCAGGGTGCGGGAGCCATCGGCATGGGTATCCTCGCCCCAGGCTCTGTCTCCGCCACCATCGGCACCAGCGGAGTCGTCTTCGCCGCCACCGATGCCCCCATCAAAGATCCCCTCGGCCGCCTCCACACCTTCTGCCACGCCGCCCCCAACCGCTGGCACGTCATGGGCGTCACCAACGGAGCCGGCCTCAGCCTCCGCTACTTCCGCGATACCTTCGCCCCTCACTCCACCTACGACGAACTCTCCGCCCTCGCCGGAACAGCGCCCCCCGGCTCCGACGGCCTTCTCTGGGCGCCCTACCTCTTCGGCGAGCGTACTCCCCACCTCGACCCCAAAGCCCGCGCCGCCTTCCTGGGCATCACCGCCTCCCACACCCAGGCTCATTTTATTCGAGCGGTACTTGAGGGAGTAGCCTTCAGCCTCCGCGATACATTCACCTTATTCGCCGAGCTATCCATCCCCGTCACCTCCATCCGGTTAGGCGGAGGCGGAGCACGCGGCCCCCTATGGCGCCAGATCCAGTCCGACATCTACGGCCAGCCCGTCGACCTCCTCGAAGCCGAAGAAGGCGGAGCCTTCGGAGCCGCGCTGCTGGCCGGGACCGGTATCGGAGCCTGGCCCACCGTAGAAGCCGCCTGCGCCTCCACCATCCGCGTAGCCGCCACCATTCCGCCCCGGCACCCCGAAGTCATGGACGAGGCATACCAGCAATACCGCCTCATCTACCCCGCCCTGCGAACTATCCGATAACAAGACTAGCCCCGGCATCGCTCAGTTGGGGCGCATGGCGCAGTCATCGCATCGGATGGGAAACGTCACATCTAGTGGGGCGGATAGCTGTGCAGCTTCGGATACCAGGTAAACTGCGCAGCAACCGTAGTGTCTTTCTGCAGCCCGGGTCTATAGATCGGGGCCTTCCATCCTTCGTACTGCACCCACGCGTTCAACTCGAGGTCCTTGCCGAGGCGTTTAACCGCAGTCGCCTTGAATTCGTTCTGCGTCGTTCCGCCGGGGATGAAGTTGAAGGGTGTCTTCTTGTTGAGATACTCAAGCTGGACCCATTCATTGGCCGACATATGATACGTCAACCAAGCCTGGCCGCCTTTGGCTTCGCGGCCAATCCAGTCGCCCATGATGAATCCCTTGTTGGTGTAGCCTTGGAGCTGGACGACCTCCCAGTACGCGAACTGCCCTCGGGTCGCGAAGGAAACATCGGGATCTGTCGAGACTGCCTCAACCCTGAAATCCAGTTTATTCAGCTTCGGAATCTGTGAGACATAGAGGCCGGTGCGGTACGACGCACGTCGTGGGGCGCTGATCGGCGTCACGTCGTCATGCGATATCGAATCGAGGTAAAACGTGACGTAACGGCGCATGAGAGGAAGCCGGTAGGAGAGGTTGAAATCGCTGAACCTTGCGCCCGGATCATCTCGCGAGTATTTCTCGGCCCCGGTGGTGTCACTAATATCGAAAAAGCCATGGAAAAAGGTGTGCAAGGTGACTGGCGTATGACCTTCTCCTCCCCAGATGATGGTCCGCTCAAATCCAAATTCGAAGTTGTCGGTGGGCCGGAACGAAAACATCTCCGCATGCACCCAGGGAGAGCGCGGCACCTGGTGGCCTTTCAGGCTGCCGACGAAGAAGTCATATCGTACCGGCCCCAGCAGCTTCGATACGAAAGGGATATAAAGAGGCTCCACCCGATTGACGCGGAAGGAATAGATGTTCTCCGCATTGTTCGACCAGGCCATCGAGCTGCCTGCTGCGGGGCCAAGCCATGCGTCGGTCTTGCCGCCGGAGATCTCATGGCCCAGCAGATGGGCGGAGAGCGACGCCTCAACCAGGCGAAACGGATTCTCCGCCGCGATTGGATCGAGGGGGATGGTGGGTTGTGGGCCTTGATAGGGATTTTCGTCGATGAATAGAAGCTCATTCGCCAGCGCTCGCGAATAGCCCGGGCCAGAGGGAGCGTGCTGGTACTCTCCCCGCACGTACAGCGAGAACGGACCCCACTCGTCGGTGGTCGAAGCGCCGGTGATGTTATTGAAGCCGGGTTGGTAGGGTCGTCCGTAATCGTTGTTGATGGTCTGGCCAAGATGGAAGCTGTCCCGAAGAACGGGCCCGGCGATTCCCATCATGCGCGTGTAGGAGGATTCCAGCCCATACACCGCGCCGCGGGCCACGCTGTTGTCGGGAACCTCGGCGCTCAACTCGTCGAGCAGCCTCGCCAGGATCTGCTGCGCCTGTCCGTTGTCGCTCGCGATGATGTCAGGTTGCGATTTCTGCAGCATATGCAGCACGCTGCGTCGCGTCCAGGGACGCAGCCCAAGGAATATCGTGTTCACAAATCCCATCGAGTACAGCCTGGTCAACGCCGGATACATCCAGTTGTCGACAGGGATGTAGGCCGATCCAAAGCGGTCCGGCACAGTCGTCACGGCGGCGGGCATGTAGGGTCGATAGCCACGATAGGGAGCCTGGAGTGTGGCCGGCTCGGGGAGCGGCACCGGCTGTTCTACTTTTTGGGGCGTGGCGTTGCTTGGAACGGTGTTCTGCGGCTCCGCCCCGTACGCGGGCACGGCGGGTATCGATTGCGCCGGTGCAGGAGCGGGCGTGGGCGCGGATGGAACCGAGACAGGCGGGACGGGCGTCTGCGCGTAAAGTGTGGGAGCAGCGCAAAGCCCTAGCACCGCTGTAAAGATAGAAATCCTGGTCCGCACGTATTCCCTCAAGACTGGCTGCTGAGATGTTTCTCTAAGTGTAATCGTTCGCCGCCCACAACCTGCAATTTGCTCATGACGGGTCATGTTCCAGCCCTTTTACGGCTTTGCTGCCCGGAGGCGCCCTCTCAGGCCGTCTCCGGCTGATTCCAGCCATGCCCGGGTCGCGATCTTCCGGTCCAGCAGGAATTCTTTCATCTGCAGCAAGGGATCGGCCTGCGCTCCTCGACCGGCGCCCAGCGCATAGGCCGTGCACTCGACCAGCACCGGCCCGCCGCCTCCACGAATGCGCCCGAGGGTTTCCTGCGCTACCCGGTACAACGCTACAGCATCACTCGCGTCAACGACGATTCCCGGAACGCCGGACGATCGCGCCTTTGCGCCGAGAATTTTCGCGGCATTCTGTTTCTTCCCCTTCTTCCCCGCGGGATGAACCGGTAGAACGACGAAGAAGATTGGCAGCTCCAGCATGGATGCGAGCTCCAGGATCCTGCGCCACTCGCCCTTGCCGATCTCTCCCCGGCGCACATAAGCCACCACGACGTTCGCGTGCTTCAGGGTCTTGAACGAAAGCGCAACTCCCATCGCCAGTCTCAGGCGCTCACTTGTGTTTTCGATCCACGGCAACTGCCTCGAACTATGATTGTCAGCGTGCTTTGCCCCAGACGCCTTATCGTTGACGCGGCGCAGGAGGGAATCGATCCGGGCCCCGGCAAGGAGGTCCATCGACACCCCTGCCTTGCAGTCGCTTACCAGATCAGCCGGCCCCAGATCGATGGCGGTGCTCACCCGGCATGCCTCTTCGCCCTTGGTTGCATAAAGCTTCCGCTGCGCTTTGTCCAGCGTCTTCCGTGTTGCGAGGTATTCGTCCAGCACTCGTGCTTCGACCATCGCCACATACATTCGGCGTAGTTTCTGGTTGGGCACAAGAGGATTCTCGTGCAGTTCCGCGTCACGCAACAGGCCCTCCGAACTCATCTGATTTCGTCTTGCAAAACGAGAGGGTCCGCGAGGAACCCTCCCAATCGATTCATTTCCAGTACGCTGCTAGGCCCGCGCCGGATCGATCGCTTCCGTATTCAAACCGAGTTCAGCAAGCGCCTTTTGCGCGGCCTTCGGCTTGAACTTGCCGTCGCGGGCCAGCTTCGACAGCGTCGCGCCAACAATCGCCTCAGCGCTTACTTCGAAGTGTCTCCGCAGGTGCTCGCGATTGTCGCTGCGGCCAAAACCATCCGTTCCCAGACTGACCAGCCGCGACGGGAGCCACGGCGAGAGCAGGTCCGGGACCGACTTCATGTAGTCGCTGGTCGCGACGATCGGTCCTTTCGCATTGCCCAACGCCGAGAGCACGTAGGGCACCCGCTCCTTCTCCGCCGGATGCAGCCTGTTCCAACGCTCGGCCGCCTGAGCGTCGCGCCGTAGTTCGGTGTAGCTGGTTACGCTCCAGACATCGGCATGCACACTGTACTTCGAAGCCAGAATCTCCTGCGCCCGCAGCACCTCATTCAAGATGGGGCCGCTTCCGAACAACTGGACCGTAGCCTCAGCGGCAGCGGGCTTCAACTTGTATATCCCGCGTAAAATGCCCTCCGCCGCACCCTCCGGCATCGCGGGCATCGCATAATCCTCGTTATACATGGTGATGTAGTAGAAGAGGTCTTCGCCCTTCTCGTACATCCTGCGGATGCCGTCCTGTATCACCACCGCCAACTCATACACAAAGGCCGGATCATAAGTCACGCAGGTTGGAACCGTGCTAGCCAGCACAATGCTGTGCCCATCCTGATGCTGCAGCCCTTCGCCAAGCATCGTCGTCCGGCCCGCAGTCCCGCCCATCAAAAACCCCTTGCCCCGCGAATCGGCGAACGCCCAGACCATGTCCCCGATGCGCTGGAACCCGAACATCGAGTAGTACATGTAGAAGGGGATCGCCGGTACTTTATAGTTCGCATACGCCGTGCCGGCCGCCGTAAACGAGGCCATGGAACCGGCTTCCGTAATGCCTTCCTCAAGGATCTGTCCGTCTTTGTCTTCGCGGTAGTAGAGCAGCATATCCGCGTCATGGGGGCTGTACTTCTGGCCCTCCGGCGCGTAGATCCCGACCTGGCGAATCGCCGACTCCAGACCAAACGTGCGTCCCTCATCCGGCACAATCGGCACAATCAGCTTCCCGATCTCGGGGTCCTTCATCAGGTGCCGCAGGATGCTGACGAACCCCATCGTCGTCGAGACGGCGCGTTTGTTCGAACCTGCTGTCCACTCGCCGAAGTGGTCCAGCCCGGGCGCCTTGAATTCAATCTTAGGCACCTCGCGGTTAGGCAGATATCCGCCCAGCGACTTCCGCCGCTCCTGCATGTAAACGATCTCCGGAGCATCCTGCGCCGGCCGGTACGGGGTGCCATGCTTAGCCGCCTCCTCTGGAATCGGAATATCGAAGCGCTGCACAAACGCGACCAGCCCATCATCAGTCAGCTTCTTCTCCGAGTGCGTCGCATTCCGAGCCTGCGCCGAAGCCAGGCCATAGCCCTTAACCGTCTTGGCGAGAATCACGGTCGGGCCGCCCTTATGCTCGGTCGCCCTTCTGTACGCGTTGTAGATCTTCGCCGCATCATGGCCGCCGCGGTGCAACTCCCCGAGCTGGTGATCGGTCATATCCTTCACCAGTTCCAGAAGCTCCGGATATTTCCCGAAGAAGTGCTCACGCAGGTACGCTCCGCCCTTCGCCTTGAAGGTCTGGTACTCGCCGTCCACACACTCTTCCATTCGGCGAAGCAGCAGGCCGGTGTGGTCGCGCTCGAACAGAGCATCCCAGTCCGAACCCCAGATCACCTTGATCACATTCCAGCCGGCGCCGCGGAACATGCCTTCGAGCTCGTCGATGATGCGCTTGTTCCCACGCACCGGGCCGTCCAGCCGCTGCAGGTTGCAGTTGACGACGAAGATCAGGTTGTCCAGCCTCTCGCGCGATGCCACCGAGATGGCTCCAAGGCTGTCGACCTCATCGGTCTCTCCGTCACCCACAAACGCCCATACCTTGCGCTCCGTCGCCGGTATCAGCTTTCGGTTCTCAAGATATCGCATAAAGCGAGCCTGATAGATCGCATTCAGCGGTCCAATTCCCATGGACACGGTCGGAAAATTCCAGAAGTTCGGCATCAGCCAGGGGTGCGGATAGGAGGACAGCCCCGGCGTCTCCCGCAGTTCATGCCTGAAGTTTTTCAGGCGATCGTCGTCAAACCGCCCCTCCAGATAGGCGCGCGCATACACGCCCGGCGAAGCATGGCCCTGAAAGTAGACGAAATCTCCCGGCTGGTCCTGCTGTCCATTCGCCCCGAGATACTTTGCATGGAAGAAGTGGTTGAACCCGACCTCCAGCAGTGTAGCCAGAGAAGAGTACGTGGAAATGTGGCCGCCAATGCCGGCATCCTTCTTGTTCTGGCCGTGGACCATCGCCATGGCGTTCCAGCGAATGAGGCTCTCGACCCGACGCTCCAGCGTCCTGTCGCCCGGATAGGGGAGTTCATCATGCTTTGGAATGGTGTTCTGGTAGGGCGTGGTCAGTTCGCTGGGCGTCGGCACTCCAGCCTCGCGAGCGCGCTGCCGCAGCGCCTCCAGCAGTTCGGTTCCCTGCTCCCAGTCCTGCGCGACGACGTCGTCAAACGCCTCTATCCACTCTGACATCTCTGCCGCAAAGTCCTGCTTGGCCGCATCTTCCAGTTTCGTTGTCATATGCCTTGTCAATACTCCAATCAGAGAGATCGCTGCTGACGACGGCCGGGCAATCGGCCCCGGCCACGCTTATAACGATATAAGGGTTGCGCGAAAACGTCATCTCCGGGGCGGTCATCGGCATGGCGGATTCGAGACTAGGTCGAATAGTCCGCGTTGATTCGAACATATTCCGCGGTCAGGTCGCAGGTCAGGAACCTGCACTCCGCCTCGCCCAGCCCCATCTCCAGGTTAATCGTGTACTCCCGCTCTTGCATGGACGCGTGGGCGGCGGCTTCGTCGAACAAAGGCGATCGTACCCCGGCCTCAAACACGGGCTGCTCTCCAATTGTGATCGTCACGAGCGAGGGATCGAACGCAACGCCGCTGTATCCTGCCGCCGCCAGCAACCTGCCCCAGTTTGGATCGGCACTCGACCAGGCTGTCTTGCAGAGCGGCGAGTGGGCGATGGCTTTGGCAATCTGTTTCGCCTCGACCTCGGTCCGCGCTCCTGTGATGTGCAGCGTGACTACATGGCCTACGCCTTCGCCATCGTCTATGATCTGGTGGGCCAGGGACCCGCAGACCAGGTTCAACGCGTTGGCGAAGACTTCGTTGTTGCGCTCGTCTAAATTGACCCCGCTGGCTGCGCTGGCCAGCAGCAGCACCGTATCGTTGGTTGAGGTGTCTCCGTCAATGGAGATGGAGTTGAAGCTCCTCTCCACCGCCGCCTCGAGCAAGGCGCCCAACTGATCGCTTTCCGCCGCGAGATCGGTGAACAGATAGACGAGCATTGTGGCGTGGGATGATCCTACCGGCGGGCCAAGCTGCGGATGGATCATCCCTGCGCCCTTGGCGGTGCCGAAGATGGTTACAGGAGCGCCATCAACCTCGACGACGGCGCGCGCGACCTTCCTCTTCGTGTCGGTGGTCATGATCGCCTGCGCGAAAAGGTCGACGTGCTCCGGCGTATCGCCCATGGACTGTCTGAGCGCGGGGATAGCGGCAAGGACCTTGTCGGCGGGAAAGGGTACCCCGATGATTCCGGTGGAGGAGGGAAACACCTCATCGAAGATGCAATCGAAGTTTTCGGCGGTAGCCACACAGGTTTGCACGCAGGCATCGATGCCGGGCTGGCCGGTCGCGCAGTTCGCGTTTCCGGCATTGACCAGAACGGCGCTGACCCGTCCGCCGGTGGCGCTGAGATGCCTGCGGCCCACTGTGACGGGTGCGGCAACGACTTGATTCCTGGTGAACATGGCCGCTGCTTTTGCGCCCTTAGCGGGAACGGCAATCGCTAGATCGAGGTTGCCGCTGGCCTTGATTCCGGCCTTGACTGCGCCCCACGCGAAGCCCTTTGGCAATGGCTGAGGCCTTGTTGTTTGTCCGCTCTGCATGGTCTTTACTCTATCAAGCTGCCTTGTCGGGCAAGCCGGTGGGATATTCTTACGGTCTGCGCTCTGCTGTATATAGCGTCAGGACATAATTTTGTAAAGGTGGAGTCCATGCTGCTGAAAGAGTTGCGAACCGCGGTGCTGGAGGCCAACCTGGAACTAGTGAAGCGGGGGCTGGTGCTGTATACGTTCGGCAATGCCAGCGGGGTAGATCGGGAGCGCGGGCTCGTGGTGATCAAGCCTTCCGGGGTCGAGTATGAACAGCTTCGGCCGGAGCACATGGTGGTGACGGACCTTGACGGGAAGATGGTCGAGGGGGCGTTGAAGCCGTCTTCGGACCTGGATACCCATACGCTGCTGTATCGCGAATTCGCCGGTATTGGCGGGGTGGTGCATACCCACTCGGAGTATGCAACAAGCTTCGCGCAGGCGGGACTGCCGATTCCGGCACTGGGGACGACCCATGCGGATTACTTCTATGGGCCTGTTCCGGTGACGGAGGTCCTTTCGGATGACGCGATTGGCGGCAGGTATGTGCATGAGACCGGGCTGGCGATCGTAGAGCGGTTCCGTGGGCTGGATCCGATGGCGGTCCCGGCGGTTCTGGTGGCGGGACATGCTCCGTTCTGCTGGGGGCGGGACACAGCGGACGCTGCTCATAATGCGGTGGTTCTGGAGGCTGTAGCGCGGATGGCCTACCGGACGCTGACGTTGAAGGCGGAGTGCGCGGAGGTGTCGCAGGGGCTGCTAGACCGGCACTACTTTCGCAAGCATGGGGCAGCGGCAACCTATGGGCAGAAGAGCTGATTCGCACTTTTTCACTGGCGGAAGGGTTTTTGGTCAGAAGGCGACGGGAAGGGTGCGCTGCTCGCGGCTGCTCTGGCGGGCCAGTTCGAGCAGCTTGATGGTGCGGTAGCCGTCTTCGGGGGTGACGGCGAGGGGTACGGTGCCGTGGACGGCGTCGCGGATGTTGGCGTAGTAGAGGCGATAGTCGCCGAGTTCGGTTGGGATGGTGGTGCGGGTCAGATTGGCGGGGTCGGCGGGGTGGGGGGCTATGGTGAGGGTTCCCCAGTCGGCTTCTGGTTCGGCGAGCCATTCGCCCTGGCCCATGCGGGGCACCTTGGCTCCGGCTACGAGCGCCGGTTCCTGGGGGTCGAGGCCGTACTTCTTGAAGCTGCCGCAGGTGCCGTGGAGCAGGAAGCGGGGTGCGGCGTCGCAGGCGAGCATGCTGGAGCGGCAGTGGGCGCGCAGCCGGGGGTACTCGAGGGTGATGTCGAAGGCGTCCTCGATGTCGGTGTGGTCGCGGTCCTTGCGGACGCTGGCGGTGATGCCCTGGGGCGCGCCGAAGAGAGTGAGCGCCTGGTCGACGAGATGGGGGCCGAGGTCGAAGAGGAGGCCGTGGGAGGGGTTTGCGCCCTCCTTCCAGGTGTTCTCGCGGGGTAGCGGACGGAAGCGGTCGAAGTGCGACTCATAGGTGACAAGGCGGCCTACGGCGGCTTCGTCGAGGAGCTTGCGGACAGTGAGAAAGTCGCCGTCCCAGCGGCGGTTGTGGAAGGGAGCGAGGATGAGCTTCTTCGTTTCGCTTAGCTGCTTCAGTTCGAGAGTCTCCTGGCTGGTGGCGGCGAAGGGCTTGTCGATGACGACGTGCTTGCCGGCGAGGAGGGCTTGTCTGGCGAGGTCGAAGTGGGTCTCGTTGGGTGTGGCGACGACGATGAGTTGGATGGCGGGGTCGTTCAACGCTTCGTCGACGGAGCGGAGGATGCGGGTGCCGGGATAGGCTTTGGCGGCCTCGTCGCCGCTGCGCTGGGCACTACGCTGAACGATAGCTTCGAGCTTCAAGCCCGGGACGGCGCTGACGAAGGGCGCGTGAAAGACGCGGCCCGCGAGACCGAAGCCTACGACAGCTACGCCGATTTCTGTCTTATCCATGCTCACCTCTTTCGTTTCGGCGGATGTTCCCTTGCGGTAATAGCTGGGAGCGATTTCACTACCTGTTCAAGACTATAAAGCCTCAATACAAATTTCACCGATGACTCAGTTTAAGAGTAGGCAACGACAGGATCCCCGTATTTCGTCTTTGCGTCTGCCGTTGCCGTTGCTCGTTCTCCGACGTCATCCTTGAGCGCAGCGAAGGATCCCTGTCTTTCGCCGTTGCCTTTGTCACCTTCACATGGCCTTCGGCTAAACCTGCGCTCAAGGATGCGGCGCGGAACAAACAACAGCGAAAACAATGGCTAGCTCGGAATCGTGGCCAATTCTGAGGAACGGGCCTGTCGCGATAGGGTGTCCTCCAGCCGGAGAGGACGAGGGCTGAGCAAATTCGTCAGCCGGGTCGCTGGAGAGGAGTAATCGCTTATGATGGTTCTGGTTCGAGGTTTCTATGGAAGGGTTATCAATCGACTATGAAGCTCCTGAAGGATGTATGTCTTGCTGTGGCGTGCGCGTCGGCATTCGCCGCGTGGACCGCTTTTCCGGGCTTGCTCAAGGCGCAGGATGTCAGTGCGGCGATGCTGCTCAACCCGCCGGCAGACAGTTGGCCGGGCTATCACGGAGACTATTCCGGCAGGCGCCATAGCGCGTTGACGCAGATCACACCGCAGAATGTGAGCGGACTGAGTCTGGCATGGGCCTTTCAGACCGACCATACGGCGACCATCAAGTCTTCGCCGCTGCTGGTCGATGGAGTGTTGTACTTCACCATTCCGGACAACATCTGGGCGGTGGATGCTCGTTCGGGCCATCAGCTCTGGCACTATACCTATCCGCCCAACCATGGCGACCATATCGGCCAGCGCGGCGTGGCGATCTCGAAAGACCGGGTGTTCTTTACCTCCCCGGATGCGCACCTGGTTTCTCTCAACGCCAAGGACGGCACGGTGCGCTGGGTGGTGCCGATCGCCGATGTCAAGAAGGGTTACTGGGCGACGGAGGCTCCGCTGATTGTGGGCGATCATGTGATCGTCGGCGTTGGGGGCGATCTCGACAACCTGCCTACCTTTGTCCGGTCTGTCGATCCGGAGACGGGCAAGACGCAATGGCAATGGGACGTGACTCCTCCTGAAGGCGCCCCCAATCACGTCACCGGAGGCACCACCTGGATGGCGGGCACGTACGATCCGGACCTGCACCTGATCTATTGGGGCACGGGCAATCCGACCCCGGTGCTGAACGGCACCATGCGTCCCGGGGACAACCTGTACACCTGCAGCATCGTCGCGCTTAATCCCGATACGGGGAAGCTGGTGTGGGCGTTTCAGGCCTCGCCGCACGATACGCACGACTGGGATGCCGTGGAGACTCCGGTGCTGGTGGATGCACCGTTCCACGGCCGGCAACGGAAGATGCTGATGCAGGCCTCGCGCAACGGTTATTTCTTTGTGCTGGACCGGACGAATGGAAAAAGCCTGCTGACGGTGCCGTTCGGGCCGGTGAACTGGGCGCTCGGTATCGGAAAGAACGGCAGCCCTATCCCCAATCCAGCGAAGGAGCCCTCTCCGGACGGCGTCCTGATCGCCCCGGATGAGGGTGGCCTGGCGAACTTCCGGTCGCCGAGCTTCGATCCCAAGACCGGCCTCTTTCTCGTCGCCGCCCATCCTAGTTGGAGCCTCTACTTCGCCAAGCCGGCCGATGGGGTCTATGGATGGGCAGGCGCGGACTACGGCCTTTGGGGCAAGGGAGCGATCGAGGCGATCGATTACCAGACAGGCAAGATTCGTTGGAGCCATGACGTGGGATCGGGGGCTAGTGCGGGAGTCTTGACGACCGATTCCGGGCTGGCCTTCACCGGGGACGCCCATGGGAATTTTCTGGCGCTGGAAACCGCCAACGGAAAGACGCTGTGGCACGCGGGCGCCGGGGGAGGGATCGCCAGCTCTCCGATTACCTACGAGCTCGATGGCCGGCAGTACCTTGTGACTAGCGGGGGTGGGGTGTTGTTCGCCTGGAAGCTGCCCGATGCGGAGTTGTCTACGGCGACGGGACAATAGAGCACCTCCGGAACCTGCTAAAAAACTGAAGGCTTAGAGCAAAGTAGCCGTTGGCGTAGAGGGCGTCCCTTTGTTTGTCATTCCCGAAGGGAATCTGCGGTTGCCTTCCCCACCCCAGCAGCAAATCCGCTCTAGTACCCATTCCCGCCAGCCGCGCTCACCGGCATGAATCCAGGACGATGTCCGATCTCCTTACCCAATCCGCAGTCGACCTCCTCGCCCTCCTCGCCACGCGTAAACTCTCCGTCCTCGAACTCGCCGAGCAGCACATCCGCCGCATCGAGCAGCTCAATCCCCAGCTCAACGCCCTCATCGACTTCGACCCCGGCCGCATCCGCCGGCAAGCCCGATCCCTCGATAGGGTCAGAGGAGACAGAGGCCTTCTCCACGGCCTTCCCCTCACCATCAAAGCCTCTATCTCCGTCGCTGGCCACCGCTGCGAGACCGGCAGCCTGCTCAACCAGGGTCATATCCCCGCTGAAGATGCCGAAGCCGTCAGACGCCTCCGCGCTGCCGGAGCCATGATCCTCGGCACGACCAACTGTCCCGAATTCCTCATGGCCTACGAGACTGACAACCGGCTCTACGGCCGCACCAACAACCCCTGGGACCTCACCCGCACCGCCGGAGGCTCCAGCGGAGGCGAGTCCGCCGCCATCGCCGCCGGCCTCTCCGCCGGAGGTCTGGGCAGCGACGGAGGCGGCTCCGTCCGCACCCCCGCACACTTCACCGGGATCTGCGCCCTCAAGTCCACGCCCGGCCGCATCCCCGCCGCCGGCCACCTCCCGCCCTGCGCCGGCCCCTTCTCCCTGTTAGGCGCCATCGGCCCCATGGCCCGCACCATCGCCGACGTTTCCCTGCTCTTCCGCGTCGCCTCCGGAGCCCTCGAGACCGATCCCATTGCCGCCCCAGTGCCCTTCCGCCCCGTCTCCCCCGAAGACCTCAAGCACGTCTCCATCGGCTTCTTCCCCGACGACTCCTCACAAGACGATGGCATCGCCCCCGTCACCCCAGAGACCCGCCAGGCCGTCCTCAGCGCCGCCGAATCCCTGCGCCGCCAGGGTTTCCGCGTCGAACCCTTCCAGCCCAGATCGCTCCAAGCCGCCTGCCAGCTCTGGCATACCCTCTTCGTCCGCTGCGGCGCCATGCTCCTCGAAACCCTAGCCCACGGCCGCGAAACCCTGCTCAGCCCCACCTTCCTCGACTTCCTCGACATCGCCCACGCCAGCCCGCCCCTCACCGCCAGCGAACTCCTCCTGGCCTGGGCCGAGATCGACCGCATCCGCACCCTGCTCCTCGAAGAGATGCGCGCCTTCCCCATCCTGCTCAGCCCCGTCTGCGCGATCCCCGCCTTCCGCCACGGCGAGCGCCATTGGACCCTGCCCGAAGCCAAACCCCTCGCCTACCTCGATGCCATGCGCTACACCCAATGGTCCAATCTTCTTGGCTCCCCCGCCGCCGTAGTTCCCATCGCCCGCACCCCCCAAAATCTCCCCATCGGCGTACAGATCTCCGGCCGCCCCTACGCCGACGAGAGCGTCCTCGCCATTGCCCTGGCTCTCGACCGCGAGTTCGGCTACACCCCTCCACCTTAAGACCTGTCGAAAAACTCCGAGCTAACCCTCGTTTGCTGTCATTTGCTCTTCGTCTGCACTTGCTGTTATCTGTTCTTCGCCAGTCGTTGCTGTTGCCTGATATTCGTCTGTCGTTGCTGTTGCCTGTTCTTCGTCGTCATCCTTGAGCGACGCGAAGGATCCCTGTCTTTGCCTTTGTCTGTTCCTGTCGTTGCCTGTCCTTCGCCGTCTGACGCACTCGGTACTATGAATGGAAAAGGAAGTGTATGCCTCGTCCCACTAACCGGTCCCTGCCCTTCGCAAGTCCCGGAAGGTTTCAGCGGCTGGCCCTCCTGTTGCTCCTGACCGTCTCCCTCCCTTCCGCCTCCATGCGGGGCCAGACACCTGCCCCCGCATGGCGAGGCGTCCTGCAGGACGAGGCCTCTCATCCTGTCCTTCAGGCGAAGGTGGAACTCGATGCCGGCGACCACCATAAGACAGCAACCACTCGCTCGGACGGATCGTTCGTCTTCTCCTCGCTTCTCTCGAAGACCTATTCGCTCTCCGTCGAGGTCGACGGACGTGTCTATCGCAGCACGGCCGCGATCAAGATTCCGGCGCAAGCCGCCGTGGCGATCCTGACGCTCAAAGCCGATGGCGCCCTGGTCGTTGGAATCCAAGAGGAAAAGGCAGCCGCCGGGGGAGAGCAACTGACCAGCAAGGCCGTCAGCGAAATCCCACTCAACAAACGCGACTTCAGCCAACTGCTTTTGCTGGCGGCAGGTACTGCGGCAGACTCAAGCGGCGCCTCCAACTTCACCCAGCAGTTCGCGATCAACGGGCAGCGCGGCGTCGAAGCCGTCTTTGCGCTCGACGGAGCCGACATCAGCGATCCGGAGATGGGTGGAGGAACCTTCACCAACTTCAATGTGGATGCGGTCCTCGAGCTGCAGTCCCTCTCCGGCGTTATGCCTGCCGAGATCGGCCGGGGAGCCTCCGGGTTTACCGACATCCTCACCCGCACCGGCACCGACGGCCTCCACGGTTCCGTCTTCGAATTCCTGCGAAACTCCTCGCTCGACGCCCGCAACTACTTCGATTACTCCTCCCCGGCGAATCCGGGTCGAATCCCGCCTTTCAAGCGCAACGAGTTCGGTTTCACCAACGGCGGCCCGATCTTCCTTCCTCACGTCTACGACGGCCGGGGAAAGGCGTTCTACTTCGTGGAGTATCAGGGCTTTCGCCAGGTGCTTGGGACCACCCAGGTCTTTGCCGTGCCGACCGCGCAGCAACGGTCCGGCATCGACACCACAGCCTACGCCGGCGACACGCTCACCATCCCCGTCAACTCGGCGATTGCCCAGGTCCTGGCCCGTTATCCCCTGCCGAACTATCCTCAAGGCACCTTCGGAGGGAATACCTACGCCACTTCGTCAAAGGTGGCTACCGATGCCGATCAGTTCTCTGTTCGTCTGGACTATCAACTTGGAACGAAAGATCACCTCTTCGGACGGTTCACGCTCGACAATCTAAACGGCCCGACCACCAACCCAGACCAGACCGCCATCGACCCCAGCTTCGGCGTAGAGTACATCGACCGCCAACGCAATGGCGTCCTCACCTGGGTCCATACGGCGTCCCCGCGGCTTACCTTCGAAACCTCCATAAGCGCGACGCGGACGACGCCATCCTTCCCGACGCCGAATCAGACCGATCCGGCGATCAAATTCAACGATGCCCTCTTTGAACCGTTCAACGCTCCGGGCGGCACGGTGACGCGAGCGTTTGGCAACCTCTTCCAGGCTCGCGAAAACGTCTCTTTCACCACCTCCGCGCACGCCTTCAAAGCGGGTGCGGAGGTCCGCCTGAACCGGGACTCTACCTACTTTGGGACCTCCCCCAACGGGGAGTACGACTTTGGAGGCGGAACGGCGTACTCTCCCTCGGAGATCAAGTCCCAAAGCGGAACGCACGACGTCCATACGGGAGACCCTCTCCCCGATACGCTTTCGGCTCTCCTCACCGGGAGCCCATTTGCCTACACCCGCGCGGTCGCGCCGTCGTATTTCTCGAACGGACAAAATATCGGACCTGCGGCGGATAGTCGCAGCGCGGTTGCGGCCTACGTGCAGGATGCCTGGAAGATCACGCAGCGGATGGTACTCCACTACGGCTTGCGCTTCGAACTGTACACGCCTATCTCCGACCGCGCCCATCGTGCCTCGGGGTTCTATCCAACGGAGAATGGGGGCCAGGAGTTCCTGATCAATCCACAGCCGCGCTATCGAACAGCGATGAACAACTGGGCGCCGCGTGTTCAGGTGGATTATCGATTCAGCGATCACCTTGTGGGGCACGCGGGTGGCGCTTTGACGACGATTCCTCCGAACATCTGGCAAGTCAACCAACTCACCGGCGGCCTGCCCTTCGTCTTCTACCCTCGCGTCACGGCCTCCCCGGGAGCGCAAATCCCGTACGGCTTCCAGATCACGCCGGCGCAGTTGCCTCGTGTCTACACCCCTGCCGGCGCCGACATCTACGCGAGCGGAAGTTCAAACGACGTGCCCGCGAATACAGTAGTAGATATTCCCAGGTTGGAACGAGACATGGCCTCGCTGTCAGGCCAGCCTTCGCCGCTCAACGTCCAAGCCATCAGCCGGGACTTCGGGAATGCGATGCTGGCCACTTGGTCGCTTGGGCTGGAACGCTCCTTCGGCAATGTCACAGCATCAGCGAATTATGTGGGGACCACGGGTTACAAGCTGGCGCGCAACAGCTTTCCCAACGCCTATCCCGGCGCGACGGCAGCGTTTGCGCGCTTCACCCAATTCGACGCCGCAGGGGTTCCCGTCGGAGGCTTCGGTACGGAGAGCCAAATCACGCCGACTTCGCACTCCAGCTATCACGCCCTTCAAGTGTCGGCAGCGGGGCAGACAAGACACGGCGGTCCCGGCATGCAGGCAAGCTACACCTGGTCGAAGTCGATCGACGACACCAGCACCGTGGCTGGAACTTCGGCGACAAGTACCGTCGGCGCAATCGCTCAAGCGGCGCCGCAGAATCCTTTCGATACACATTCTGAGCGCGGCCCGTCGACCTTCGACGCGACGCATTCCTTCTCCCTCAGCCTCACCCAGGAGATTCCGATCCAAACGCTTTCCTTTCTGGATGGAGTCAATCGGAAGCTGGTGGAAGGCTGGCAGTTGATCAGCATATCCAGCATCAGCAGTGGAACTCCCTTCACCGTGTACTCCGGCATCCAGCAGACCGGCGCAGGCTCCGCGAACTCTGACCGGCCAGACCAGATTGCGACACCCGATCTGTCGACGGCACGGACCCGGCGCGAAGATTACTTTGGGCGCGGTGACAACAACGCCTCTTTTTTCTCCATCCCGATCCATGTCGTCGGCGGCACCGGACCCAACCAGGGTCGCTTCGGCACCTTGGGGCGCAATACTTTCCGAGGTCCTGCGTTCTACGATTTCGACATGTCGCTCGTCAAAGACACGCCCATAGGAAAGCGCAAATCCGGAAGCGAACTGGTCAACGTCCAGTTTCGGTCTGAGTTCTTCAACATCTTCAACATCGTGGACATGGGGCTTCCTTCCAACACCATTCTGGGCTCCGGCTTCGGTCTCATCAACCGAACTGCCGGGAGCTCTCGCCAGATTCAATTTTCCCTGAAGGTCGCTTATTAGGCGCTAAGTATTATTAGAGCTAAGTAGTTGACGTATGCCCTTTGTTTGTCATTCCCGAAGGGAATCTGCGGTTGCCTTCCTCCACACCAACGGTTGCCTTCCTCCACACCAACAGCAAATCCCTTAAATTGCTGCGTGCCCCATGTCCGGATTCTCGGACATGGGTTCGGCCGCAACGGCTTTACCCGCGCAACGCCATCTGTTCGGTCACAATCTGCGTCAGGTCCTGCTTGTGCAGCCCGTGCTCCTTCGCATTGAACTCATCGACCTTGCTTGACCAGTTCATGCTGCAGAATTTAGGTCCGCACATGCTGCAGAAGGCGGCTTCCTTGTAGTAATCGTCCGGCAGCGTCTCATCGTGCATGCCGCGGGCCGTTTCCGGGTCAAGCGAAAGCGCAAACTGCTTGTCCCAGTCGAACGTGTACCGCGCATGAGAGATCGCATCGTCGCGGTCCCGCGCACCCGGCCTGTGCCGCGCCACATCCGCCGCATGGGCCGCGATCTTGTAGGCGATGATCCCGTCCTTCACGTCCTTCTCATTCGGCAAACCGAGGTGCTCCTTCGGGGTCACGTAGCAGAGCATCGCCGCCCCATGCCATCCGATCATCGCCGCTCCAATCGCACTCGTAATGTGGTCGTAGCCCGGCGCAATATCAGTCACCAGCGGCCCCAGCACATAGAACGGAGCGCCGTCGCAAAGCTCGACCTCCTTGTCCACCTGCAGCTTGATCTGGTCCATCGGAATATGCCCCGGCCCTTCGATCATCACCTGCACGTCGGACTTCCAGGCCTGACGAGTCAGTTCGCCCAGCGTCTTCAGTTCGGCGAACTGCGCCTCATCGCTGGCATCCGCCAGACATCCCGGCCGCAGTCCGTCGCCCAGCGAGTAGCTGACATCATATTTCGCCATGATCTTGGTAATCCGGTCGAAGTTCTCATACAGAAAATTCTGCTTGTGATTCGAGGTCATCCACTGCGCCAGAATCGCGCCGCCGCGGCTCACAATGCCGGTAATCCGCTTCGCCACCAGAGGCACATACTCGATCAGCACCCCGGCGTGAATCGTGAAGTAGTCCACCCCCTGCTGCGCCTGCTCCTCGATCACCTCAAGATAGAGATCGATATTCAGGTCCTCGACCCGCTTCACCCGGCTGAGCGCCTCATACAGCGGCACCGTCCCAATCGGCACAGGGCTATGCCGCAGGATCTGCTCGCGGATCATCGGGATATCTCCGCCCGTCGAAAGGTCCATCACCGTATCCGCGCCGAAATGCACCGCCGTGTGCAGCTTCCGCAGCTCCTCGTCCACATTCGACACGATCGCCGAGTTCCCGATATTCGCATTGATCTTGCACAGCGACTCCACCCCAATCGCCATCGGCTCCAGCTCCGGGTGGTTGATGTTGGCCGGGAGGATCATCGTCCCCTTCGCCACTTCGCTTCGCACCAGCTCCGCCGCAATCTTCTCCTTCTGCGCCACAAAGGCCATCTCTTCGGTAATCATGCCCTTACGCGCGAAGTGCATCTGCGACATATTCCAGTCGCCGCTCCGTTCCGCCTCTGCCTTGCGCTTGACGACCCAGTCCGCCCGCCCCGTCGGCACCTTATAGTCGTTGCCGCGCACGCCATTCACGTTGCTGGGGGCGCCGTTACCGCTTCCATTTGAATGTGACGCCGCGCCGTTTCCGTGTTCGCTCATGATGTCTCCCGCCTCTGTCGCCCTGCTTCTATCGAGTAAGTATACGATGCATGCGCCTGCGAAAAGTGTTCCGCGCCGTTTGCGTCCAACCGCAGCCAACCATCACCCCGGCCCCGCATCTGACCTACTAGAACGAAGCACGACCGTGAGCACCCCGGCTTGAACGTTCGCCGCTCTCACACATCCGTACCGACACAAACGCGCATCCCGCGCCGCGAGAAATCGCGCCCATGATCTTCCAAGGAGAACTACCGCTATGAAACTATTTTCTGAAAACATCGAAGACCTCCGCACTCTTTACGTTGCGACCCTCAAGAAAGCGCTGGATATGGAGCAGAAGATCACCAAGGCCCTGCCCACCATGATCGAGAAGTCCACCGATCCGCAGCTCGCCACCGCCTTCCGTAACCACCTCGAAGAGACCAGGGGCCACGTGTCGAAGGTCGAGAGTCTTCTCCGCGACGCCTCGGGGGAGACCGGCGCCTCCACCTGTAAAGTCATCTCGGCACTCGTCACCGAAGCCGAAGACGGCATCAAGGACGCAGGAGATCCGAGCATCCGCGACATCACCCTCATCGCCGCCGGCCAGCAGGTCGAACATCACGAGATCGCCGTCTACGGGACCCTCCGCAGTTGGGCCGAGCTTCTGGGCAACGACAAGGCCGCCGACACCATCGAAAGCATCCTCGAAGAAGAGAAGAACGCCGACAAACTTCTCAGCACCATCTCCGACTCCGTCAACACCGGCGCGGAGAACAAGAGCGCCTTCACCACCAGCGTCTAGTTGCCCAGGTTTGCCAGCCGAATTGACTGTCAGCGGAGACTTCACTTCTTGGAGTCTCCGCTATTCTTGCAGTTTGACTTATGCAGGAGGTGCCTATGGATCAACCGCCGCTTAGCTATGTCATCTACATCGCCGCTCCGCCGGAGAAGGTGTGGGAAGGCTTTGTATCGCCGGAATCTAACCGCGTTATCTTCATGGGAGCAGAGCTTGAGGCGGAGTGGAAACCCGGCGGCGCGATGGCGTGGGTCGGGCCTGGACCTGATGGCAAGCCCATGAAATACGTTCATGGAGAGGTGCTGCGATTCGAACCGCACAAACTGCTGCAGTACACCTTTTCGATGGGGCAAAGCGACAAGGCGTCGCGCGCCACCGTGGAGTTAGTTCCAGAGACCGAGGCCACCAAGGTGACGGTGACACACGATCACTGGGCCGAGGGCGATTCCGCCTACCAGGCTACGGCAGACGGTTGGCCCAGGATTCTTTCCCGGATGAAGACCCTGATCGAGACCGGAAAGACCTTCAAGCCGCACTGAAGCGCAGCCGTAGCTCAGGGAATCCCGGTGCGCGCTTAGTTCAAGGCGCGGAAGAGTCGCTTGTCATCGTCGAAAAGTCTAGTCCTGGACGCAAGCTGCGTTGCGGATTCAAGCTGCGTCGCGGATTTAAGCTGCATCGCGACCGAACGTCACATTTTCTTCCACTCGGGCGCAAGCCTGTTTAGTAGGATGAGACGGTGACTACAAGTACGACGGAACGAGAGAACACCGCGCCCGCTCTCGCGCATACGAAACGTCTTACCCCGGCCCGTGTCGTGGTCAAGCTCGGCACCAACGTCATCATGCGCCCGGACGGCCGTGTCGCCCTCGGTCTGCTCTGCGGTCTGGTGGAGTCCGTCGCGGCTCTCCGCCAAGCCGGCATCGAGGTCCTGCTGGTCAGCTCCGGCGCCATCGGCCTCGGCATGGAGCGGCTTGGCATGACCGAACGGCCCGTCGAAGTTCCCCTCATCCAGGCCTGCGCCGCCACCGGGCAATCCCGCTTGATGAGCCTCTACGACGAGGCGTTCGAAACCATGGGCTGCCGCATCGCCCAGGTGCTTCTCACCGAAGACGACTTCCGCGACCCGCTCCGCTACGAAAACCTCCGCGCCACCCTTCGCGCTCTGCTCGCTCTCGGGGTCATCCCCATCGTCAACGAGAACGACACCGTATCCACGGTAGAACTCGACCGCCCCGCCAACTCCGCCGACCCAGCCTCAACCGACGCCCGGCTCTTCGGCGATTCCAACGCTCGGCTCTTCGGCGATAACGACAAGCTCTCCGCGCTGCTGATGCGCCACATTGAAGCCGACCTGCTGGTGCTCCTCTCCGACATCGACGGCCTCTACGACCGCCACCCTGCCGAGCCCGGCGCGAAGCTGATCGCCGAAGTCTCCGAAATTACCCCGGACATTCGCAACTACGCCCACGGCGGCAACGGACGGGGACGCGGCGGCATGGCCTCCAAGCTCGAAGCAGCACGTATCGTCATGGAAGCGGGCGGCACCGCGGTCATCGCGAATGGACGCACGCCGCGACTGCTGGAAAAGATCTGCGCGGGCGAACCAGTCGGCACCATCTTCCTGCCCAGGCGCCTCGCCGCGAACCAACCGGCAGAACGAGCCATCGAATGACCAACCAGACCCTCAACCCCCCGGCCTACTCTCAAAACACGAAAGCCGGAGATCCTGCCGCACCGGCCAGCCCGGTTCGCGCCGCAGCCGAAGCCGCCGGGTGCCCCATATCTCGATTCTGAGATGTGGGCCTTCGCGCAACGCGCGAACCGCTCTCCCAATCGCACCCTGAAAAAGGCGTGTTTAGGGGAAATCCGATTAACCGCCGTTCCCCATTCAGGTTCCGAATAAACTTGGATCACAGGAGAAAGCGAGCCGCCGCATGACGACAAACACCATCGCCACACACGGGCAAGACGCGAAGCACCGCAATCCACCACCCGAGCCCAGCCCCGTTCGAGCCGCAGCCGAAGCCGCCAAGCGGGCCGCCCGCCTGCTCGCGCCCACATCCGAGTCCCTGCGCAACGCCGCCCTCGAGGCCATCGCGCACGCCGTCGAGCGCGCAACCGATTCCCTGCTCGACGCCAATGCCCTCGACCTTGCCGCCGCGGCAGACCTCAAAGCCGCCGGCGAGCTCAACGATGCCACCCTATCCCGCCTGCGCCTCACGCCAGCCAAGCTGCGCGAGATGGTCGAACAGGTTCGCGCTGTCGCCGCCCTGCCCGAACCTCTGGGCCGCGTCCTCGCCGCAACGGAGCTGGACCAGAACCTCGAACTAGAAAAACTCGCCGTGCCCCTCGGTGTGCTCGCCGTCATCTTCGAGGCGCGGCCCGATGCCGTCACCCAGATCACCGCACTCGCCCTCAAGACCGGCAATGCCCTTCTGCTCAAACCCGGCAAAGAGGTCGAGCACACCGCAACCGCTCTGGTCGAGCTCATCCACACCGCCCTCGCCGGCGTCGGCCTGCCCTGCGAGGCCGTAGCTCTCATCCTCGGACGCGAACAGGTCGCCGAGCTCCTCACCTACGCGGACCTCGTCGACATGGTCATTCCACGCGGCTCGAAAGCTCTCGTCGAGTACGTTCAACGCTCGACTCGCATCCCCGTGCTTGGCCACGCCGAGGGGGTCTGCCACATCTTCATCGACGCCTCCGCCAATCCGGACATGGCCCTCCACATCGTCGACGACGCCAAGCGCGACTATCCCTCCGCCTGCAACGCCGTCGAAACCGTCCTCCTCCACGAAGACCTCGCCGAAACGCTTCTCCCCGAGCTTGCAAAACATCTCGCTGCCAATGGCATCCGCCTCCTCGCCGACGACCGCGTCCGCTCCCTCCTCGCCTCGCGCAACATCCCCGCAGGATGCGTCGAAGACTGGCACACCGAATACGGCGATCTCACTCTCGCGCTCAAACTCGTACCCAGCCTCGACGCCGCCATCGCCCACATCCACACCTACGGCAGCGCCCACACCGAATCCATCCTCACCGAAGACCCCGCAAACGCCGGCCGCTTCCTCAGCGAAGTCGATGCCGCCGGCGTCTTCCACAACGCCAGCACCCGCTTCGCCGACGGCTTCCGCTACGGCTTCGGCGCCGAGGTCGGCATCAGCACCAGCAAGTTGCACGCCCGCGGCCCCGTCGGCCTCGAAGGACTCACGACATACAAGTACATCCTCCGCGGCGCAGGCCAGGGTGCAGGAGACTACCGCGGCCCAACCGCCCGAAAGTTCATCCATCGCCAACACAACCCCTGAGAAATTCCGTTGCTGTTGCCGTTACCGTTCTTGTTGTCATCCCCGAAAAAAAATTCCCGTTGCCATTGCCCTTTCTTGTTGTCATCCCCGGAAGGGGATCTGCGGTTTCCCTCACCCCGCCATCGCCCCGTTTTCCACACCCCATCCCTCAAAATCTTGTCAACCCCAGAAGCTGCAGAAACCCGCCCCAGTCCTGCCTTTTAGCGTTGCATAGGAGTTATGTTCCAGAGAATAGAATAGACATGAGGGTAAGTAAAAAACCTCATATAGCAAGCATCACTGCCTAAGCCCAATGGAATCTAGATTTTGAGGGTTAAACCCTTTCGATGGAAGATTTTAGCCGCATGGATTCTCGCATCTCTCTCATTCCAGGAATTTTGCACGAAATAGGGGGGAGGTGTCCGGTTGGGCCACTACCCAAACCCCGCATGGAAAAGTAAACTGAAATACGGAGCAACCATGGCTGACGCAACCCCGAAGAGCCCGATCAAAATCATCGCCGCCATCGCGGTGATCCTCGCCACCGTTGCCTACCTCGCTCTCACCGGAGCGCGCGACAACAAGAGCTACTACGTCACCATCGGCGAGCTTCAGGGCATGGGCAACAAAGCGTATGTCCGCCACCTGCGCGTCGCCGGCAACGTCGCTCCCGGCAGCATCCACCGTGTCGGCACCTACGTCGACTTCACTCTACTCGAGCAGAATAAAAAGCTGAACGTCAGCTACAAGGGCATCGAACCCCCGCCGGACACCTTCAAGGACGACTCCCAGGCCCTAGCCGTCGGCACCTATGGAACGGATGGTGTCTTCCACGCCACCCAGCTCCAGGCCAAATGCGCCTCGAAGTACGCTCCTGTCGCGCCCAAAGTCGCCACGGCCGCCACCGCTGCTGCCCTGCCCACAACCCACTAGACCCGCAGCGACGCAGTGCCGCGTGAAAATCGCGCAAGACCAATCGATGACGCAGACGGACGCAACAACTCGCAGCAGCGCCTCTCCCTCCGCTGCGCCAACGCCCTGCGTCTCGCTCCAATCCATATCGAAGATCTACGGCAGCTTCGCCGCACTTCGCAATATCACGGCCAGCTTCGCGGCGGGATCCTGCGCCGTCATCCTCGGCGAAAACGGCGCGGGAAAATCCACGCTGCTTCGTGTCATCGCCGGCCTCATCACGCCCACACGCGGCACAGTCGCCGTCTTCTCCGGTACGCCTCACCAGCAGCGCCGCCGCATGGCCTACATGAGCCACGCTCCCATGCTCTACGACGAGCTCACCGCGATGGAGAACCTCACCTACTTCGCCTCACTCCACCGCGAAGGCGGCTGCGCCTGTGTCGGCAGCCCGGAGATGGCCCTCCGCGCCGTCGGCCTCGACCCGCACCTCAGCCGTACCGTCGGCCAGTACTCCCAGGGCATGCGCCAGCGCACCTCGCTCGCCCGCGTCCTCCAGACCGACCCCGAACTCCTCCTGCTCGACGAACCCTTCTCTAACCTCGACGCCGACTCCGCCCGTCACATGGTCGAACTCCTCGCCGACTTCCGCACCTGGCCCGTCGCCGGAGGCGGAAGCCGCACCATCCTCTTCACCACCCACCAGCACCGCCTCGCCGAACCCATCGCCGACCTCACCCTCACCATGCGCGACGGCCAGATCCTCGCCTCCAATCCCGGGGCCGCCGGGTGAAGACCGCATTGCCCAAAAACAACAAGACCAACGCCGCTCGCCTGCTCGACTCCCTCGGCATCTCCTATGAGCTTCGCGCCTACGATGTCGATCCCGAAGACCTGACGGCCCTCACCGTCGCCCGCAAGATCGGCCTGCCCCCCGAGCAGGTCTTCAAGACCCTCCTCTCCCACACCAACACAGGCGACTTCCTGTTCGCCGTCATCCCCGGCGATGCCGAACTCGACCTGAAAAAATTGGCCCACGCCGCCGGAGCCAAGAAAGCCGAACTCGCCGCTTTGAAAGAGGTCGAGCCGCTCACTGGCTACCTCCGCGGCGGCGTCACCGTCATGGGAGCGAAGAAGCCCTTCCCCGCCTACGCGGACGAGACCATCGAACTCTTCGACATCATCTCCATCTCCGCCGGCCAGCGCGGCCTGCAACTCCTACTCACACCCGCCGACTACCTCCGCGCCGCCAACGCCATTCTCGCCGACCTGACGAAAGACCTCACCCGAAACCTCACCAAAGGTCTCGCATGACCTACCTCCGCCACCTCCTCGACCACCTCCGCAAGGACCTCCGCCTCGAGTGGCGCTCCCGCGACTCCATCAACGGCATGCTCTTCTTCTCGCTTCTGGTAGTCGTCGTCTTCGGCCTCGCCTTCGACCCCACCGGCTATCCCACCATCACCCGCCAGATCTCCGCCGCCATCCTCTGGGTCGCGCTCCTCTTCGCCTCGATCACCGCGCTCAACCAGTCCTGGGCACGCGAGCAGCGCAACCAGGTCCTCGAAGCGCAGCGCATGGCCCCCTGCCCCGCCTCCGCGCTCTTCCTCGGCAAAGCCATCGCCAACATGCTCTTCGTCCTCGTCGTCGAAGCGGTCATGGCCCCCATCTTCGTCGTCTTCTTCAACCTCCATCCTCTGGGTAACGTCTGGCTTCTCGCCCTCATCCTGCCCCTGGGGACCTGGGCCCTGGTCGTCAACGGGACCTTCTTCGCCGCGCTCGGGCTCCGCGCCCGCAACCGCGAACTTCTCCTGCCGCTGCTGCTTCTCCCCGTGGCGCTGCCGGCTCTGCTGGCCATGGTGCAGGGCACAAGCGGCGTCCTCACAGGAGACCTCGACCCCATCCAGATCGGCACCTGGATCAAGCAGCTCGCGGGCTATGACATCATCTTTACCACCGTATGCATCCTGCTCTTTGAGACCGTACTCAACGCGGAGTAACCGCATTTCGCGATAAACTATCTGCATGGAGCAGCGCACCCCGACCCTACGCAGCGCGGCCTGGCTTTGGTTCGCCATCAGCATCGCTGTGCTTGTAGAGGGCTTTCGCCAGGCTATCTTCCTGGTTCCCGCGGACGCCGCCCAGGGCAACGTCGGACGTATCTTCTACTACCACGTCCCCAGCGCGATGCTCAGCCTGCTCTTCCCGTACATCAACGTTCTGGCGTCCCTGGCCTATCTCTATTGGAAGCGCCGCGACCCGCTCAAGGCGCTCGCCGCCGATGCTCTGGCCGTCAGCGCCGCCGAAGTGACCATCGTATTCGCCAGCATCGCGCTGCTTACCGGCATGCTGTGGGGACGCGTCACCTGGGGCATCTGGTGGACGTGGGACTACCGTCTCACCAGCGAACTGCTGCTCTGGCTGCTTTATGTCGCTTATCTCATGGTGCGGCGGCTATCCGCCACGGGACAGACGGCGTCGATCGCGGCCGTCCTCTCGGTCTTTGCGGCGGTGGATGTGCCGATCAACTTCATGTCGATCCGCTGGTGGCGCACCCAGCACCCGGCTCCCGTCTTCGGCGGCGGACCCGGCTCTGGCATGGACCCCTCCATGCTTCCCGCCTTCTACTGGAACATCGCCGGGTGGACGATGTGGGGCCTCTTCATCCTCTTCTTCCGGTTCGCTCTCGAGCGCCGCCGCCAGCTCGCCGAGCAGAACGCAGCCCTGCAGGCCATCGAGGCCTCCCTGGAGATTTCGCAATGACCTGGCACTCCTTCTTCAAACTCAGCACCATGCCGCACCGGCATCTGCTCTTCGCCTACGCCACCGTCCTGCTCCTTCAAGGCGGCTACTTCGCGAGGGTGGCATGGGGTTGGCGCCATACGAAAGTGCCGCATCGTTAGGTTTCTTGTTCCCCTGTTGCTGTTGCCTGTCATTCGCCGTCCTCCTTGGTCCTCGAACGGCGTGAAGGGGAAGGATTCCTGTATTTCGTCTTTGCCGTTGCCCTGTCCTATCCGCGCAATCCGCGGTCAGCCCCTCAGTCCTTCGCCTCGTCTCTGTTCTTAAATCCGTATCATCCGTGCCCATCCGCGGTCGGCCTTTCCGTTCTTGAACAGCCTCTTGCCCCTCCCAAGCCCGCCCGATAGACTCCGAACAGTGCCAACTCCCTACCCGCGTTGCTTCTTCCAATCCGGCCTTGCGCTCCTGCTCGTTCTTGGCCTCTCAGGCTGCAGCAGAAGCGGCTTCCCCGATGTGCCGGACGGATACCGCGAATACGCCTATGTCAGCAACGGCGGCTCGAACACCGTCTCTGTGCTGGATCTTGTCTACCTGCGGCAGGACAGAACCCTCCAGGTCGGGACCAATCCCTCCGCGCTTGCCGCAAACCCTGTTCGAAACGAAGTCTACGTCGCCAACACGCAGTCGGGAACGGTCTCGGTGATCGACGCCCAGGCCAACCGCGTTGTCGCGACCATCGGGGTGCATCGTCTGCCGCGTTCCATCGCCGTCGACCCCACCGGCCACCGCGCCTATGTGGCCAATGCGGGATCGAATACGATCAGCGTTCTCGATCTCGACCGAAGGCGCGAGGCAGCCACCGCCGGGACAGGAGAGCAGGCTGTGGGGGTGCGGGTCTCGCCCGATGGACGAACGCTGGTCGTCAGCAATCAGGCCAGCGGAAGCGTCTCGATCTATGAGATACGGCCCTATGAGAGTAGAGATTCCGCGCCTGCCGCGCCGCGTCTGCGGACAGCATTTTCAGGCTGTCCCGGCGCGGGAGATGCCGTCATCTTGCCTGACTCCTCGAAGGCCTTCGTCGCCTGCTCGGCGGGTCATCAGGTGATGGCGCTCAGCCTTGCCGCCGCACCCGGATCCTGGGTGGCCCGGCACGACGCTTCCCTGCTGACCGACCATCTCCTCGCCTTTCTCGATGTGGGGCAGCAACCCGAAAAACTCGCCATGAAGCCCGACGGAGGCGAGATCTTCGTGACAAACAGCGGATCGGACAGCATCTCCGAGATTGCCACCTCGACCAACGAAGTGGGTGGCACTTACACCATTGGCAGCAGGCCCGTGCGCGGCATCGTCAGCCAGGACAACAGCACCCTGTGGGTCTCGAACTCCGGCGCCGACTCCATTGCGATCTACAGCATCGACGATGGCAAGCTCGAAGGCAGTCTCCATTCCGGATCGGGGCCGGGCGCTCTCGCGTTTTCCGCCGATGAGCACCTGCTGCTTGCCGCGGATGCCCACTCCGGGGACGTGACTGTGATTCGGACGCAGGGCAAAGACGGCCCCGCCCTGTTTACGATTTTGCCGGCGGGTGAATCGCCGAATGCGATCGTCACCAAAGTGGTGAGCCGGAAGTAATTTTTTCGCATACGAAATCTGCTGGGGGACACCCGGAATTTTAGGGGAGGAATGACAAAGCGGTTCGCGGGTAGCGCGAATACCCACCCTTTATGAAAAGCCAAAAACGATGATCCACCCGGAGTCCGGTACTCCCAGGCTTTAGTCTAATCGGAGACATGAGTGTAGAAGGTAACGCCGGGGTCGTTCCCGTATTTTCGCATTCACCTGGCCAGCCGCTTCGCCGCGGCCGCCTGCGCGGTAACGCTGACGATCAGAAGAGGAAGTAGTACCTCCGCCCCAGTGCGTAGCGAACGGAATACGGTGCTGATGGATGACGATTTCTGCCAGAGCCTTTGAGTAGGTTTCATCCGAATGTGCCAAGCGACCAGCCAGGAAAGCTTGGCAGGACTCGTGCCCGGATAGGATTCAGCCATCTTCCCCAGGTCGAGATTGGTTGCGTCTGCCAGGATAGCGGTCAACAGCAGCGCCGGATCTTTCACTGGCTCGTTCGTTTTGAGATGTGCGAAGTGACGGGTAAAACCGGTCCAGCGGTCTCCCTCCATCAGCAGGTCCGTGTTCTTGACGTGTGGAAGCATACTGCTGAGCGCATCTCGGAGAGCTTCGGCCTCCTTCGGAACACTATTCTCAAGCGGGCTGATCTTGAGTCCCGCGCTGTTCAACTCCGCGTCAGGCAATTGATCTTCTCGGGCGAGAGCATTGGTCTGGTCGAGAGCACTCCGCAACAGCGTCATCCGCTCCTCGATATAAGCAGCCGCAGTCGTAGGCACAGCAACGTGGAGCTCTCCTTGCGTGAGCCTGCGATCAAACTCGGGGTGCGGCATGAGGCCGCACCTCGAACAACCAGTTCCTTCCGGGGCTTCGCGAATATGTGATCGAGCTGGTCCGATCACGTTACGCGGACTTCGGTCCGAGCGTGGCGGAGGAGGTTCTGCTGACGAAGGATGACGCGAAGGTCTCGCGTGAGATGCTTCGCAAGTGATAGTCGAGGATGGGCTATGGCTGTCCCGCAGGCAGCGCAGAAGCTTCCACCAGCCGCGACTGCGGCGTGAGGCTTATGGGGAGTTGGTCCAGATCGACGGCAACGAACACCGCTGGTTCGAAGATCGCGGCGGGTTTCGAAGTGATGCGCATGATCCGCCGACGACATTGCCTCACCTGTAACCCCCACGTTAGAAACGAAGTCCGGTTCGTCAGCAAGCTGTTTGACGTCTTCGCTACAGACGCCTGACCAAGCGCAGAAGCTGCGGGACTAAGGTTAATGCAACAGATTGATTTCTGAGGCGACCCATTCCGGGGATGCAGCCCGGAAGCGCCTTACGAATGGATGCAGCGCGAGAATGAATATTTCACAATGGTTGTAAAATCATGCACCAAAGTTATACTTCAGACCATGCGAAAAACTGCACATGCGAAAGCAATCGTACCGATAGAGAAGGTCACTTCATTCGAAGTGGCTCGCGAGGCTGGGGTAAGCCCAGCTACGGTTTCACGCTTGATGCGTGGAGGTGCTCGCGTCAATGCCGCAACCCGAGAACGAGTAGAAATTGCAGCTGCGCGATTGAATTTCGATCTTGAGGCCCGCAAAACCTCGCGCATAATCGCGTTCCTGCTTAGCAATCGCGGTGTACTTCACCCTTTTCACTCGTCTGTCCTGGTAGGCGCGGAGGCATACTGCGCGGAGCATGACTATGGGCTGCTATTCCTGCCGCTACAGTATTCTCTCAATTTGCGGTCAGACCGGCTGGTGCTTCCGGAGATCCTTCTACGCAAGACAGTAGTCGCGGGCGCGATCGTCGCCGGTACCAACTCACAGGAATTGCTGGAACTGCTCAGATGCCACGAGATTCCCTGGATCGTACTTGGCAACAATGTTGTCGGAGATTGGCCTCACAACAAGCCGCGATCAGTCTTTTTCGACGATATCCGGGGAGCATATGATTTAGCTTCCTACCTGCTGTCTTTGGGCCATCGCCACATAGGTTTCGCTGGTAACCTAAGCCTGCCGTGGTACCTTCGTCGTTTCCAGGGATATCGTAAAGCAATGGAGGAGGCAGGGCTGCCTACCATCAGCAATAACCTGCAAAGCCTCGACGCTGAAGAGATGGGCTACCTCGAAACTCGATTGCTACTTGAGCGCACTCCGCGCCCGACGGCGATTTTTGCCGGCGACGATCCAGCGGCGCGCGGAGTCTACAAGGCTGCCCGTGATCATGGCCTGCGTATCCCTGAAGATTTGACCGTGGCCGGCTTCAATGACACCCCGGATGCCGCCACTCTGCACCCCCCGCTGACCTCCGTACGTGTATTCACCGCAGAGTTGGGTCGGCAGGCGGCGGAGCTCCTGCTCAAGAATATTGTCAACCCAACTATCGAAACAGCGAGCGTGGTATTACCAACCCGACTCATCCGCCGCGAATCCTGCAGCCGTCCCATGCTCAAGTCAGAGGCAGATCTGTCCCGGGTTTCGGCTGAAAGTTGATATGGCCCAGATTTGCAATATTTTTTGTAAACATAGAAATATTTCTTGACTGTAGATGCTTTGAAGTGTTCAAGTGTTCCGTGGGCGCAAGCAGCCGCTTCCAAGGATAGCGATTGTCCGATCCTTTATACATGCACGTATTTTGGGCTGACCTCATAGCATGTCAAACGTCCGAGACAAAGAATCACGGTAGGAACTAGCCATTTGGAGGTTTCAATGCCCTACATACGCTTCAACCCACAAGGGATGATGAAATGTTTGGCGATCCTTTCCTTCTGCGTTGCCATATTTACCTTTGCTGCAAAAGGGAACGCTCAGACTGCCGGAACTGGAAATATCCAGGGTGCTGTAACGGATGCCACGGGCGCCGTGATTCCGAACGCGACAGTTACAGCCACAAATACGGCCACTCAGGTAAAGCATACGTCCGTCACAGATAACGTTGGTCTCTACTCCTTTCCAAACCTGAGCATCGGCCACTACTCCGTAGAAGTCGTTGCTCCTGGTTTCAAGCGATATCTCCAATCGCCTATCGTGCTCGATGTGGGTAGCAGTATCGCCGTCAACGCGACAATGGCTGTGGGAGGATCGCAACAAAGCATTGAGGTTCAATCCAATGGTGTGGCTTTGCAGACCGAGGATAGTTCGCTCAAACAGACTGTCGACGAACATACCATCACGGAAATGCCTCTCAACGGACGGCAGGTATCGTCCCTCATCACCATCACGGGAGGTGCTGTCGATGCGAATGTCGGCGGCGATGTGCAAGGGAACAAAACCTTCGCGACCTCGGTTGTTATGTCGATCGGCGGCGGACAGGGCAATGCCACCGATTACAGGCTTGATGGCGGCGACCACAATGACTATCAGACCAACATCAATCTTCCCTTTCCTTTCCCGGAGGCAGTAGCCCAATTCAGCGTGGAGACTACCGCTCTTGGCGCGCAGAGCGGACTGCATCCTGGCGGCCTCGTAAACGTGGTTACCCGTTCAGGTTCAAGTCAGTGGCACGGCTCTGCCTTTGAGTTCATCCGTAATAACTTCATCGATGCAACCAACTTCTTCTCTACCAAGAAGGACACACTGCATCAAAATCAGTATGGCGGCACGTTCGGCGGCAGAATCATCCGGGACAAATTATTCTTCTTTGCCGGATACCAGCGTCTCAGCAGCGCTCAGTCCCAAGCATCAACCACCGCGTATGTGCCTACGGCTGCAAACCTGGCTGGAGATTTCTCGGCGACCGAAAGTGCAGCTTGTCAGCCAAAAGCTGTTCAACTCTTGAATCCGCAGACTGGAGCGATTCTGCCCAACAATCATATCTCCACAAGCTTCTTCAACCCAACGTCGCTCGCGCTACAAAAGTATCTGCCGGCCGCGACGAACGCATGCGGGCTCGTGACCTATGCGATCCCATTGCAAATAGGCGAGAACCAGTTTATTACGCGTATCGATTCCACGATTAATGCAAAAAACAGCATCTATGGCCGTTATTTCCTAGATGGCTATACGCTTCCGGCATTTTACTCGCCGACCAACCTTCTGATCACCACTCAGTCCGGTAACAATGAGCGTGCACAAGCACTCACCATTGGGGAAACCTACATCATCAGTCAATCGATGGTGAACTCGTTCCATGTGACTGCGACCAGAGTCCGCAACAATCGTGGCCCGAGCGAGGCCGGCATCAACGCAAAAACCATTGGCAGCGATGTCTATCAGTTGTACCCTGTAGCACTCACCGTGTCGGCAACTAACTCCTGGAGTACAGGGGCCGCCCACGCATTTTTCAATGTCAATACATTTTCTTTCGCGGACGATATCAACTGGATCCATGGCAAGCACCAGGTTGCGTTCGGCGGAGAATATGCACGTTCTCAGTTCAACTCCTCAAATATCTTTGATGGAAATGGGGCCTTCACCTTTAGCGGAATTTATAGTCAGACAGGTCCTGCCGGGACAAGTGCAGGCGGTACAGGACAGAATGCAAACCTGGATTTCCTGACCGGCGCTTTGAACAATATCGCGCAGGGCAAGGCCCAGCAAAACGCATTGCGCGCGCCAATACCGAGCCTCTATGTTCAGGACACGTATCATGCAACCAAGAAGCTTGTGCTGAACGCGGGGATTCGTTGGGATCCTTCCTACTTTCCCACGGATTATTTCGGCCGGGGTTCTGTCTTTGATTATGAAGCGTTTCTGGCTAACACCCATAGCTCAGTATTCCCGCTAGCCCCCGCCGGAAGTTTCTTCTATGGAGATCAAGGAGTTCCGAAGGCGTTTACGCAGAAATCTCCATGGCAATTCTCGCCTCGGGTTGGAGCAACGTACGATCCTTCGGGTAACGGTAAGATGGTTGTCCGCGTAGGAGCGGCGCTAGTCTATGACACGACAAACTTTTTCACGGCGGAGCGCCAGCAAGATAATCCACCTTATGGATTGACTCTTGTAAATACTGCTGTTGCTGCTCCTTTAAATTTTACTAGTCCTTATTCCAGCGGCACGGTAAGCCCCAACCCGTTTCCACTTCCGTTCGTTCCCACAGCCGATACAGTATTCCCGTTGGGCAGTCAGTACATTCTTCTCCCAACGAAATTTCACACGCCTTACACCATGCAATACACCGCCAGCGTTCAGAGAGAATTCGGCCATGGTTGGGAATTCCAGATTGACTACATCGGAAACAAGTCAACTCATTTGATCAGCGTTCTTCCTCTCAGCCAGGCTGTCTACGTTCCAGGAGCATGGGGTCCAGACGGCACCGGCTGCTCTGGCGTGGTTACTACAGGTCCAAGCGCCGTCAAGTCACGTACTGCTGGAGCCCCGTGTTCCACAACGGGCAATCAGGCTTCGCGCTTCGTCTTGACGAGAGCCAATCCCGCTCAAGGTCCGTACTACAGTGGCGGGAACAGTAATGGCTCTGAAGTATTCGGGAGCGCTCAGACCGGCACTTATAACGGCATGGTCGTCAGCGTCAATCATCGCGTATCGTCAAACTTTGTCCTTATCGCGAACTACACCTGGTCGCACTGCATAGATTTAGAGGACAATGGAGGCGATAGCGGTATAAGCGAACAGAATCCCGCGAACCTGAGGGGAGAGAGAGGGAGCTGCGGATTCGATCGCAAACACATCATCAATACCACCATTGTGGCAACAAGCCATTTCGGCATTACCGGTTGGGCAGATCAGGTTGTTAACCATTGGAGTATCTCCCCGCTATTGCGTATCATGAGCGGCGCGCCATTTACGGCCACGTCGGGCGTGGACAACTCACTGACCGCTATCAACAACGATCGTCCAAACTTGACCAATCCCAGCGTGCTGTATACACACAAGAAAATTCTAAGTGGAATATCAAGTAACGGACAGTACATCAATGCTGCCGCATTCACGCAAAATACGATAGGTACATTTGGGAACTCCGGGCGCAACGCCTATCGTGGTCCTAAGTTCTTGCAGTTGGATGCTGCTTTGAATCGTTCTTTCGTGGTAGAGAAATCGCTTGTACTAAACCTTCGGCTGGATACGTTCAACGTCTTGAACCATCCCGACTTTGCTCCTCCCGGTAGCAGCGGTTACCTCGGATCGACGACAGCGTTGGTCAATACAAACACCTTTGGCCAAGTCAGATCCACTATTTACAACTATGGCGCTCGAGTCTTTCAGGGTGCGATCAAGTTTACCTTCTAACCGAATGCATCGCCTGCCTGCGATAAGGCAGGCGATGCATTCGAACACTTGAATTGAGAACATAACCAGGAGAATCCATGGTATTCGAAGAGAAAAGCCGCAGGGAATTCTTGAAGGCAGGCGGCGCTCTTGCCGCAACGGCCGTCTCGTGGAACGCGACCAGCTATGCGGCCATCGTGGGCGCGAACGATCGGGTTAAGGTTGGGGTTGTGGGTTGCGGGGACCGCATGAAGGGGGCGCTGATCCCGGCGTTTTCGCAACATGCGAAGGAGATGAATTTCGAGTTCGTGGCGGTGTCGGACATCTGGAACCGGCGGCGCGATGAAGGCGCGGCGTACATTCAGAAGGTCAGCGGGGATACGGTTGTCCCGGTGCGGAATAACGAGGAAATGTACGCGCGCAAGGATGTGGATGCCGTTTTGATCGCGACTGCGGATTTCCAACATGCCCGGCATGGAGCGGAGGCAGTCAACGCGGGCCGCGATGCGTATGTCGAGAAGCCGACTGCGCATACGATGGAAGATGCGCGGCTGTTTCTCGCGGCCGTCAAGAAGACCGGCAAGATTGTGCAGGTCGGCACGCAACGCCGCAGTACGCCGAGTTATCAGGCGGCAGCCGAATACATCAAATCCGGCAAGTTCGGCGACATCGTGATGGTGGAAATGACGTGGAATGTGAATCAGCCGGGACGCTGGCGACGGCCTAATGTTGTGCCGCTATTGAAGGAAGAGGACACGGACTGGAAACGCTATCTGATGAACCGTCCGTATGAGCCGTTCAATGCGCGCAAATATCTGGAGTTCCGGTTGTTCTGGCCTTACTCGTCGGGGATTCCGGACCAGTGGCTGGTACACCAGATCGACACGGTGCACTGGTTCAGCGGGCTGCCGCATCCGCGCAGCGTGGTGGCGAATGGCGGAATTTACCTATGGAAGGACGGGCGCAAGAACTGGGATACGATGACCGCGGTCTTCGATTATGGTCCACTGGACGATCCCAGCAAGGGGTTCCAAGTGCAGTATTCGTCACGGTTCACCAACTCGGCCGGTGGGGTGAAAGAACTTTATTACTCGAACGGCGGGATGCTGAACATGGATACCCAGCAGGTGACGCCGACCGGAGGGCTGTCGGCAAAGTCTGCCGCTGAAATGCAGATGCAGGCGAACCTGCTGCCCAGCTTCTCTCTAGGCGAGAAGGCTGAAGCGGTGTCCACGGCGGCGGACACGAAGGGCGATCCGCAGACCTCAGCGAACATGCGCAACTGGATGGAGTGCGTGCGCTCGCGCAAGACGCCCAATGCCAGTATCGATGCGGGTTACAGCCACTCGATCGCGCTGTGCATGAATGTGGCCGCTATCCAGACGGGGCAGAAGGTGACCTTCGACGACAAGACGCAGCAGGTGATGGTGGGAGGCAAGGTCTATGCGTAAGTGGCTGGCGCTCGGCCTGGTGGTTGCAAGTTTCGGTTCGACAGGGAGTGCTTTGGCGAAGACCGCAAACCAAGGTGTGCAGGTCGTCGCCAAACAAGCACAGCGGCGGGTCGACGTTACGATTGACGGGAAGGCGTTCACGTCGTATATCTGGCCTACGTCGCTGAAGAAGCCGGTGCTGTATCCGCTGATCACCGAGGAAGGACTTACGGTGACGCGCGGATACCCGCTGGAACCGCGGCCGGGAGAACGCGTGGACCATCCGCACCATGCCGGGATGTGGTTCAACTATGGCAATGTCAACGGGTTCGATTTCTGGAACAACTCGGATGCGATCAAGCCGGAAGGCCGGTCGAAGATGGGCACGATCTATCAGGAGAGGATCGTTTCCACCAAGAGCGGGGCGGATCGTGGAGAGCTTGTCGTTATGTCGGTATGGGTGACGGGCGAAGGCAAGAAGATTCTCGATCAGACGACGAGGTATGTCTTCAGCCGCCGGAATGGCGAACGCACGATCGATCAGATCATCACGCTGCGAGCGCTCGACAAGGCGGTTTTCAACGACGATAAGGAGGGTTTGCTGGGGATGCGCGTCGCACACTGGCTGGAATCGGCTAATGAGAAGGGCGGTATCTTCATGGACGCCAATGAGAGGCCGACGAAAGTCGATGCAGGCAATGCAGCGGGTGCCACTGGGGTCTATCTCACCAGCGAGGGCGTGAAGGGTGGGGCGGTGTGGGGAACTCGCGGGCGCTGGTGCATGCTGACCGGCAACAACGGCCGGGATACCGTAGCGATCGCTATGATCGATCACCCAGGCAACCCTGGATACCCGACGTACTGGCACGCGCGCGGATATGGGCTTTTTGCGGCCAATCCTCTGGGGCGGAGCATCTTCGACCCCAAACAGCCGCCTTTCAACTTCACGATCGAGAAAGGTGATGCAGCAACATTTCGCTACCGTGTAATCCTATTTTCGCATTCTGCGAACTCGCAGGAAATCAATCGAGAAGCGGAGATGTTCGCGGCGGAGTACAAATAGCTTCCCTCGACGCACAGACGATAGGCCGGTGATCCTTAGATTTGACAAAGTCGTCGCAAGTGTTCGCTCTTTCCGCCTTAGCGGTGAAGCTTCTGAAATATTTCTTGACAACCTAAACTGACGAGGCATATACATTTTCGGTGTCCCTGATGACACCGTTGTCAAAGGCTTAGAAGTTGTGAGGATGTGGAGATATCTTATGAAAGCGCTCATGTTCGTTTTCTTCGTTATGGGCGAGCTAACCGACGGTAAGTTGTTTCGAAGAGCTCTCTTCTTGACATTGTTCTGTCCGATAATGCTCGTCCATCCGGCAGCGGCTCAGTCAATCCAGCAATTTGTAGGACATATCGAAGATACCTCGCACGCGGCGGTTGCAGGTGCGGCGGTAACTATCCACAATGAGGCGACCGGGGAAGACGTTTTAGTCAAGGCGACCGGCGCGGGCGACTATACAGCTCCCTATCTTAAGCCCGGGACGTATACGATTACCGCAGATATGACCGGCTTCAAGACGGTGAGTAAGACTCACATCGCGCTGAATATCGACCAGACTTCGAAGATAGACTTCATCCTGCCTGTTGGAAGCGTGAGCGAAACGGTAACGGTCTCCAGCGAAGGCGCGCAGATCGAGCTATCGAAAGCAGATCGCGGCGAAATTATTGGCGCTGAACGAGTACAGGAGATGCCCACTGACGGCCGCAACGTTCTTGAGTTGTTCCAGCTCAGCCCCGGCACGCTCAACAACCATAACCCCCAGTTTACGCGCCCGCAGGACAACGTTGCCGGCGACCTGCACACGAACGGCATAAGCCAGGCCCCAGTGCAGGAGAATATCGATGGTGCCACAAATGACAATGCGAACGGCTATCTTGGCTACACGCCGCCACTTGATTCCGTCTCCGAGTTCAAGGTGGTTCTGAATCCCTATGATGCTTCGTATGGGCGCGCAGGAGGAGGCGCGATTGACGTTTCGTTGAAGTCTGGAACGAACCAGATTCACGGCGACCTCTATGAGTATGCCCGGCGTCCCTGGCTCGATGCTCAAACCTGGCAATACGATTACAGTGGAACGGGAATTCCGAGCCGCCACAAGCGGGACCAGTTTGGAGCGGAAGCTGACGGGCCGGTGGACATTCCCTGGCTTTATAACGGTAAAGATAAGACGTTCTTTACTATTCAGTGGGAGCAGGCCTACGAGGACTTGCCGTCCACGAGCGCCTCAATCAGCTCGATCCCCAACCCGCAATGGCTCACGGGAAACTTTGCAGGCGCACAATACTTTGACGCCCAGACCCAGACGCTGATGCCGCTTATCATCTACGACCCATTAACGCCTTTACATAACGTGGTCGATCCCCTTGATCACAAGACGAAGCTGGCTCATAGCGCATTTCCCGGCAATATCATTCCGCCGAACCGCCTAAGCCCCGTAGGCGTGGCGCTCGCGCAATATTTCAATGGAATTACGCCGAACTACAATCCCGGGCCGGGCAACGCTCCCTTTCAGAACAACTTTTACTATTTGTCGGTCGAGCACGACCTCTCCCGGAATGGCCTGGTCAAACTCGACCACAACTTTGGTGCAAGTGACCGGGGGACCATTCGATGGGGAGGGTTCGAGCGTTATGACTCGAGCAATCCGAACGGCATTCCGGATAATAATCCAGCTAACTCGACCATGCACCAGATACAGCCTAAAGAGCTGACGTTCGCCCTCGAAGAGACCCATACTTTCTCCCCCAATCTCATTCTCGACAATAAAGTTGGGGTTATGACCGAGGAGCAGGGGCAGACTTACGGAACGCCGGGAAATTTCCTGACGCCTTTGGGATTTTCTTCGCACTTCAGCAGCGGCACCTACGTCAAGAACCAGTTTCCGAGCGCGGCGGCCAGCGGCTATATCGGCCTTGGCTCCACTGGACTCGGAGGCTTCAACGTCGTGCATAACCTCTCGTATCAGCCCAGCTTCACCCTGGTGCGCGGCCGGCATACCATTCGTGCTGGCTTCGACATGCGCCTGTTTCAGTACGCCAACCCGGGCGCCGGCAACAATAACACGTTCACGTTTGGCAACACATTCACGCAGCACTACTACAACGCGCCTGAAGCCCCCGGCATTACCTCCGGCAACTCGATTGCGGAACTGATCCTCGGCTATCCCAATGGCGGCAATGTCAAATTCCAGAGCTTTCCCTTCGACTCGCAGCACTACTATGCTTTCTGGGCACAGGATGACTGGAAGGTTACGTCCAAGCTGACCCTCAATCTGGGGATACGGTACGACTTGCTGGGAGCTCGCACCGAACGTTACAACAAACTGAACTACGCCTTCAACACGACGGCGATCAGCCCCATTAACTCGCAGATCACCAACCCAACAGGGCTTTCCGGCCCAATCATAGGAGGCATTCAGTTTGCCGGCGTGAACGGCGCTCCGCGGGGCGCGTATGCAACCAACCTGCTCAACATTCAACCGCGCTTCGGAGCTGCCTATGCCTTTACCAGCAGGACTTCCCTGCGCGCGGGCTTCGGCGAGATGTTCATCAATGACGAGAAGAATGACTCCAGCAACGGCTTCAGCACCGACACCAACTACAACGACTCCTTGGACAGTGGCGTTACGCCGTATGGCCACCTCTCGGATCCTTATCCAGCTTTCATCAACCCCAGCGGTTCCAGCCTGGGCCTTGCTACCACTCTCGGGAGCTCGGTCAACTTTACAAATCCGCACTTCCAGGTTCCTTCGCTGTGGGAGTACAGCGTCTCGATGGAGCAACTTCTAACCAGTCGCGACGTCCTCGATATCAGCTACTCGGGAACCAAGGCGTACAACCTGGAAGGAAGCTACGATCTCAACCATACCTCCGCGGCGTGGAATGCGCAGTGCGACGTGGAACGGGGTGGCAATCGCCAGTTGTGCGATGGCAACACCGCTCCAGCCCAGGTTCCCAGCCCGTTCTATCATGTTCCGGCATTTGCAGGCAGCTCCTATTTCACAAATAAGACGATCTCCAGCGGCACGCTGACCAAGGCTTTTCCCGCCTTCACGAGTGTCACTGAAGACCATCTGCCCACAATTCGTAGCTGGTATAACTCGCTGCAGGTAGCTGCCTCCCACAACGTCTCCAAGAGCCTTAGCTTTCATTTTGCCTACACCTGGTCCAAGAACATGACGGCCGGCAATATCATCGATAACGTCAACTACATACGCGCGCGCACCATCGCCAGCAATGATGTACCAACCGTGATTACCATCTCCAGCGTCTTCTATGTGCCGGTGGGCCGTGGTAAGACGTTCCTTTCGAACACGAATCGGCTTGTGGACGCAGTGATCGGAGGCTGGGAGATCAGCCCTCTGTATGTTTACACGCAGGGAACCCCATGGTTTCCCACCTCCACCGGCAACGGCAACGGCACAAACTGGGAGCAGATCAGCCCGGTTAATCTCCACATCCATGACCTTCCACCTGACGGAACGCATGCCTATAAGCGGCTGCAAGGCGTCACTCCGTGTGTCGGATATAAAGATACCGACACGGGCGCAGTGATTCTGGGGCCGATGGCAATCGCTTCCGGTTGCACGAGCGCTGCGTTAGTACGGACGCCTAATCAGTACGCAGTCCAACGCAATGTCGTGTACTGGGGGGTGCGTTTACCGGCAAACCATCAATTCGACGCGAGCATATCAAAGAGATTTGCATGGAATGAGAGGGTCAATCTACAGACCCGTCTCGATCTTTTCAACGCGCTCAACCATCCTAACTGGACCTACGGAAGAACCTTTAATACTGACCCGACAAGTTCCGACTGGGGCACTATCCAGAAGGGTCCCCAAGGCCCAGGAACTCCGCCGCGTGACTTGCAGATTTCCGGAAAGCTCACCTGGTAGGCTGCAAGGGATAAGTTGGAAGGCGGCTCTGACGTAAGACTCCTCCGCGTGTACCAATCGAATCGCACTGAACTCTGAACCGACCGCCATGCCGTACTTGGCTCATAGAGGTAATTTCATGCAACGCCGCGATCTCCTCAAGCTCTCGCCTCTCGCCCTCGCCTCCACCACCGTGGGGCACCTGGCCCTCGCCCAATCTCTGGAACCGTCCGCGGCCAAAGCGCCGTTCAATGTGCGCAGCTACGGCGCAACCGGCGATGGCAAGACCCTGGACACGCCTGCGATTAACAAGGCCATCGAAGCCGCCGCTGCAGCCGGCGGAGGGACGCTGCTGTTTCCGGCCGGAACTTATCTCTGTTTCACAATCCGCCTGCGGTCGAAGGTCAGCCTCTATCTCTCCCGCGACTGCACCATCCTCGCCGCGGCCTCGCCCGGGCCCGGTGAAACCACCGGCTACAACGGCGGCGTCTACGACCCAGCCGGCCCGGCTCAGCCCTGGGAGAAATACCAGGATTATGGTCACAATCACTGGCACAATTCGCTGTTCGTTGGCGAGAACATGAGCGACTTCTCCATCGTCGGTCCCGGCCTGATTCACGGCAAAGGACTCTCCTTCGGCTATGGTGGAACCCACGGCAACTACGCCAGCTTCAAGGCCGAGCAGCCTGGCGTCGGCAACAAAGCCATCGCGCTAAAGAACTGCCACAATGTGCTGTTGCGCGATTTCTCAGTGCTCAAGGGCGGCCACTTCGCTGTGCTTGCCACCGGTGTCGACAACCTTACGCTCGACAACCTGCTCATCGACACCGACCGCGACGGCTTCGACATCGATTGCTGCCGCAACGTGCGGGTTTCCAACTGCACCGTCAACTCGCCGTGGGATGACGCGATCTGCCCCAAGTCAAGTTATGCGTTGGGCTACGCGCGCTCCACCGACAACGTGACCATATCCAACAACTACGTGACCGGAACGTACGAACTCGGCACGCTAATCGACGGCACTTGGAAGAAGTTCACCGAAGTGGACCACCCTCGCCAAGGCCGCATCAAGTGTGGCACCGAGTCCAACGGCGGCTTCCGCAATATCACCATCAGCGGCAACGTCATCGAGGGCTGCAAGGGCATAGCTCTCGAGACCTCCGATGGTGCATCTCTCGAAGATATCGCCATCACCGGCAATACCATGCGCGACATTTTCGATGCGCCACTGTTCCTGCGCCTTAACCGCCGCAACCGCGGCCCGAGTGACACGATGCGGTCCGGATCGCTGCGCCGCATACTGGTCTCAAACATCGTCAGCTCCAACTCGGACTCAGCCACATCGTCGGTCTTTTCGGGCATAGCATCCAACCTGATCGAAGACGTCAAGCTAACCAACTGCTTCTTCGGCCATCGCGGGCTGCCCACGGTCACTGGGCGGGGGGCACACTCCAAGCCCATGCCCGACTGGCACACGATCCAGGTTCCCGAGCAGGAAGGCGGCTATCCGGAGCTGTCGGGCTTCGGCCCGACGCCCAGCAACGGCTTCTTCATCCGCCACCTCAAGAACCTCGAGATGTCGCACATCGAGATTGCGCCCGCAAACGCTGATCCTCGCCCGGCATTCTGGCTTGAAGACGTCCATCGCGCGGATTTCTTTGCCATCACCGCGCCACCGCAGCCTAACTTTGCGCTGCACAACGTCACCGATCTGCGCATCCTCTGGTCGCGCGCCGCGAAGGACACGACGCTCGCCACCGCCGCCAACCAGACGCTCTGAAGGAGATCCAAGTTCTGCGCCAAGCGAGTCCAAGAATAGTCCGATACCTTCCCGGATGTTTTTTAAGCCAGTCAACAACTGTCTCTGATTCCCTATCGGGAAGAAGGTCGATGACTTTGCCCGCTTCCAGATCGCAGAGAATGGTCCCGTAGCGATGGCGCTTTTTCCATGCCCAGTCATCGATGCCGAGAACGCGTGGACCCGTCACCATGTCCGGTTGCACGCGACGCCGCACCTGTCGAAGCAGCGTGGATCCACTCGTCAGTAAGCCGAGCCGACCTGCGAGACGAGCGCCGGCCTGGCCGCCTAGAGCTAACGTAATCCAGTCGAGAGCTTCCGTCGCCCTAAGAGTCTGCCGGGCATACCGGGGTGCAACGCCGGGAAGCGGCTCCGTGAAGATGCGTCGCCGACATCCAGCGCCTTTGCAAAAGAACTTCCGGCTTGAGAGCAGAATGCGAACGGGGAGACGCTCCCAGGGTAGATCGCCCAGTTGACGAGAATAGCGACTGTGGACGCGATCAGACCAGGTGCCGCAGACCGGGCAGCAAGCGAAGGTGCGGCAGGCCTGTAGTTCCATCTGGATCGCCCCATCTTTCGGACGAAGACATACCAGCTTCACTTCAGAAGGGTTCGGTAGCAACGTCCCTTGGATCATCAAGAGCCTCCACAGCTACTTCCTTCTTACCGGTACCCAGCCCTGCTGGAAAGAATCACCAAATGTACGGAAGAACCCATTTAGCTTTAGCAAATCCACCCTTTCAGGAACACGCAGATGAAGCTGTTCATACATTTCTTTAGAATTGAGCGAGCGCTGAAGAACACTCCAAGTTTCGTTCCTCCTCATGGCTTGCTGTCGAACGTCGCTTGATGTCTCAATCACGTCACGAAGTTCTTGCCAGAGCGGTATTCAGTGCATCCCATCTGGGTCGGCGTGGAAGACACTTCTATACGACCGGAATCGTTCATCAAAGGACTATTGCTCCGGACCCGTCTCGCCGTCTGTGGACTCATCCATGACATCGTGTCAAATATCTGATTGACATAATTCTGAAACTCCCACTGAACAGGACTAGTTCGTGATGCGCTATCCGATTGCGGAGGTTGCGGATGCTATTAAGTCGCGTTTGAACTTCGCTACGCTGGACAGGCCGGCGCGGGAAGATTTTGACCGAGTGATCCCGCCAGAGAACGTCGTACTTCAGTCCAGCCAGTCCTGTCCAGAAGCCAAAAGAGAGTTCAGCGACGATCCGGCCCGCAGCGAAGGTTTTTCCTCCTTGCTCAAGATGTCTCTCGCCTTGCGGAGCATCGCGCTCTGCTCCGGCTTCGAGTGCCAACCCATCGACTTTATGCGGTCGCGTTGGCCCTGTACATTGAAATACGAAGAGGACGGTTTGCTTTCGCTTCGCCTCGGCCTTCGCTTTGCCCGTGGGCTTCGAGAGAACACCGCCATAGAGCTTGAGGCCGCAAGAGGCCAATGCGCCTTCGCTTCTATCGAAGAACTCGCGCGCGGGTGACATCGCTCTCTCTCAAGCGCTGACGTCGCCAGACTTGCCGGAGTGGGTGCGCTCAATTCCATTGAAGAAGGTTCGCATCGCCGCCTTTTTACCAGTTAGTCAACCAGGAATTCGCGTTTGCCTGAGGAGTCGGCCTTCTTCTTCTTGAGAAAGACGCGGATGCGGATAGCCTGGTTTGATGGAAGCTAATGTCTCCGATAAGGGTAAAGGACGCCTGATTGCCTAATATCTTATTAACGAATCTTGACAAAGAATATCTCAGCCTCCTATACTTATTTTCATCGCCCATGGACATCCGGAGCCTCTCATGCAGGCCGATTTAGTAGAGGAAGATTCACATCGCCGGATGGGGATGCTGGGAGCCTGCACCTCGAACATGCTCAATATGATAGGGGTCGGACCCTTTCTGAGCATTCCTCTTGTCCTGGTCGCAGTGCATGGTTCAAAGGTTTTGCTCGCATGGGTTTTAGGTGCGGCAATCTCCTTGTGCGATGGTCTTGTTTGGGCGGAGTTAGGATCTGCGATGCCGTACTCCGGAGGCCCTTACTTTTACTTGCGGTATGCATTTGGGGTTCATTCCTACGGTAAGGCCGCAAGCTTTCTTGTTCTTTGGTCCTCGGTGCTTACTGCGCCGCTTCTTATCGCCTCGGGGGCAGTAGGCTTTTCGCAGTACTTCCATTATCTCTGGCCGACCCTTCACGCCAAGGGTCTTTGCGTAATGGCAATGGCCGTCTGTTTAGTCAATGTCGTACTGCTCTATCGCAGGATCACTACGATCAGCGCAATCTCAATTGGTCTTTGGGTACTGGTAGTCGGGACCATCGTCTGGATCATCGTAGGTGGAGCGGGGCACATTCCCGCTGCTCTAAAAGGGCAGATCGGCGGCGGGTATCCGGTCCTGAATGGTTCTTTTTGGAAAGGCGTCGGCGCCGCTACTCTGATAGCTGTCTACGACTATGCCGGTTATTACAATGTCTGCCTGATCGGCGGCGAACTGAAGCATCCGGAACGGACCATTCCGTACTCGATCGTCCTTTCCATACTCCTGGTAGCTGTTCTATACATCTGCATGAACCTTGCCATTCTGGGTGTACTACCGGTTCAACAAAGCATGCACTCAAGCGCGATTGTAGCGGACTATATGCAAGCGGTTTACAGTGTCACTTATGCGAGAGTGGCCGATGTTCTTATTCTAGTTGCATCCTTCGCTTCCGTGTTCGCAATTTTGCTCGGCTTCTCCCGCATTCCGTTTGCTGCTGCAAAGCAAGGAGAGTTCTTCAGCATCTTTGCGCGCGTACATCCAACGAAAGATTTCCCGAACGTTTCGCTGATCATTCTCGGCGTTCTCTCCGCATGCGCGTGCATGCTCAGTCTCAGTACGCTGATCAGCCTGGTGATTGTCATACAGACGATGGTCCAGTTTCTTGCCCAGTGTGTCGCAGTGGTCTTATTGCGTGGAGGTCATGCAGGAGAACACAGCTTAACATTTCGTATGCCGCTCTATCCCTTACCCGTAGTGGTCGCCTTTCTGGGGTGGCTTCTTATCCTAATCTCCAGTGGCGTGGCAAATTTTTTTATCGCTTTTGCCATCACGCTGGCAGGAGTGGCTGCATTTCTTTATAAATCTCGCCAGGAACAGGCATGGCCCTTTGAGATCTTATGACTGAGTTCTGGAATATTGCCATTGTTGGCGAAATATATGTGGATCATATCTTCACTGATTTTGATCACGCCCCATTGCCGGGAGAAGAGGTGTTTGCAGAGCAATATCATCGCGAGGCCGGAGGCGGTACTGTCAACACGGCATGTGCTCTCGCTCGTCTTGGGCACCAGTCCTTCATCTTTGGTGTGTTTGGGGAAGATGAGGAAATGTGGCTTCGGGCGAGGCTTAGCTCCTTTGATGTCCACGCCGAACATGCCTGCTCGTCTGAGTTGCCGAGCGCGCTGACGATAAGTATGTCTACGAAATCCGATCGGAGCTTTCTAAGCTATGCCGGGGCGAATCGAACTCTGGATACTTTTGTAGCTTTACCTGAGACGGTGGCTGCTCTTTCCATGGCGGACCATGTCCACTTTGCGATGCCTCTCGAGGGTGCACTTGCAAACCTGTTACTGCCTGTCCTGCGATCCGCCGGATGTACGCTTTCAATCGATCCGGGATGGCGTAAGGATTGGTTCGAGAGTTCTGGAACTCTAGACGTGTTGCGCATGTTTGATCTATTTTTACCGAATGAAAGTGAGGCGCAGCTGCTGACAGGACATCGGGAGCCGGAGCAGATATTACGCGCATGTGCAGCATTGGGTTTGGAACATACAGTGATCAAGCTGGGGCCGCGAGGTGCGGTCGCCTTTGTACACGATCGTCTCTACACGATGGTGCCGCCGGCCGTTGAAGTTGTCGATACTACCGGAGCGGGAGATGCATTCGATGCCGGCTTGATTGATGCCTGGTTAGCCGGAGCTGATATCGAAGAGCAGTTGCGGAGGGCGTGTATCTGCGGCTCTCTCTCTACCCGGGCCAGGGGCGCTCTCACGGCATTAGCATCCCGGGAAGAGGTGCTAGCGGTTGTACAGGAACAATCAATCGTTTGATCTGGGGAGAATGGATGTCAAAACGATCGCACCTGCCGATGGATCCAGCCTTCTTATCTTTGGTGAAGCAACCCAGAGAGGTCCTTCGAGATGCAAACGTCGCGCGTAAAGCGGCTTTTGCCGCGCGGCAGCGAACTAAGAAGGACCTGCCAGAATTAGATCTTGAGATTCAAGACCACGTGGTTCCCGCTTCTGATACGAAGGCGACGCAGGTGAGCGTGCGGATCTATCGTAATAAGAGTGCGGTAGGTGAGCTGCCGGCACTGCTTTATTTCCATGGGGGCGGTTTCTTCTGTGGCGACCTATTTTCTGAAGAAGCACAATGTGTTCATTACGCTCTTAAAGCAGAGTGTGCCGTGGTGTGTGTTGCCTACAGGCTCGCGCCCGAGGAACCATTCCCTGCTGCTCTTACAGATTGTTACCGGGTGCTTGAGTTCCTTTGGAGCGAAGGTCCAAAACTGAATCTGGATCGCGATTTCATTGCTGTTGGAGGTTCCAGTGCGGGGGCGAATCTCGCCGCTGCTGTCGCTCTTCTGGCACGAGATCGAAGGGGACCCAAAATCTGCTTTCAGATGCTGTTGGTTCCTGCGCTGGACGATCGCCTTGAAACAACGTCCGCGCGTCAATTTACAGACGTCCCCGGCTTTGCAAGACCCGAGGCAGAAGTTATGTGGCGTTGGTATCTGGGTGAGAATCCTGAGGACGTTTCACCCTATGCCGCACCTGCGCGAGCTGGGGACTTATCCGGTCTCCCCACGTCATACGTCCTCTGTGCCGGTCTTGATCCCTTGAGAGACGAAGGTCTCAACTACGCGCATCGTCTGACTGAGGCGGGAGTGGCCGTTGAACTTCACTTACTACCATCCATTCCTCATGGATTCGCGAGTGTACCGTCCGCGGTAATCTCAAAACGTTTGTTAAACGAGCAAGTTGAGGTGCTGCGCGGCGTATTTCGCCCGCGTCTGAGCCGCTCGCAAAAGTGCGGGGGCTAGGCAGAATTGACGTCGCATGATATGCGATGCTTAGGATCTAAGGCGGTGAGATGAGTAAGAACCGGATATTGATAGGCAGTCCAGCGCTCATGCGCGAGACCAATGCGCGGACTATCCTGATGTTGTTGAAGAAACGGAGCCCCTGCTCGCGTGCAGACCTCGTTCGCGAGACGGGCATGAGTGCTCCTACCGTTGGTAACGTTGTCTCGGATCTTAGCAAGCTTGGGCTGGTCGAATGGATAGGAGAAGGCGTATCAGGTGGCGGACGACGTCCGGAGAATCTTCGTTTCAAGGCAGATTACGGATGTCTTGCAGGGGTCGAAGTAGCCGCGGATGCCCTTCGAATTCTATTGACCGACCTCAATGGAACTATTCTCACAGAACAATGTGGTCCTCTGCCGAAGGATGCGCGCAGCCCAGACGATGTCGTTGAATTGCTGAGAGTTTCGTTGAGGGCAGTCATGCAGAAACACGGTCTGCCCTGGAAGAAGTTACTGGCAATGGCAGTCGGTGTGGCTGGAATCACAAATGCAAAGGATGGGATCGTTATCTCAGTAAGCAGTTTAAACACCTGGAGAGACGTTCCTTTGCTCACCATGCTGAGGCAGCATTTTTCGTGTGCTCTCTTTGTAGAAAACGACACGAATCTTGCCGCTATGGGGGAACACTTCCGGGGTGTGGCTCAATCAGAGGACAGCTTTATCTTCGTGGCCGTCGGATCAGGTGTAGGCGCGGGAATATTTCTGAATGGGCAGATAGTTCACGGGGCAAGTTGGTCGGCTGGGGAGATCGGGTATCTTCACATTCCTCACATCTCCAGCATGCAGCCTTCGCTTTATGAGTTCGGCGCGCTCGAACAGGTGCTGGGGGGCCCCGGAATTCTGAAAAGCTGGGACGCGGTAAGCCGAAAATCTGGAGTTGCGTTGAAGATACGCAAGGCAAGCAACGTGCTCGATCTCGCCCGGGAAGGCAATGTAGCCGCAAAAAAAATTGTTCTTCAACGTGCTCGACTGCTCAAGGATGTCGTCCTGAATCTCTCTCTCACTCTGAACCCAAGCCTCTTCGTATTTGGGGGTGAGCTCGGCGGCCATCCAGCGTTGCTTGAGCCGACCATAGAAATGCTGCGGAAAAGTGAGGTTGCTGGTGCGAGAGTGCTGCCGAGCAGCCTGGGGAACTCGGCGGTCGTTTGGGGTGCCATCTCGCTTGCCATGCAGAGTTCAGAACAGAGATTATTCCGCTCTTAGATCCAGCGTCGAGAACGCAATCCCGGTAAGTTGGGTATACGTTCGCCGATCTACTCCGCCGAATGCTTTTCATTCTTCGCAAGATAGCCTGCCTCGTGTATCCAGTCCGAACCAAAACCGCTCGTGGGTTCGGCACTGGTCAGTCGGTCTCAGATTGTTGTTGACGGCCTTACATATTAACGATAGCTTCCTAAGTATCCTTTGAACTCCAGGAATTCATGTCAAATTCCGGCTCCGTTACAGATAGGCTTTTGCCGCTAGAACGTGCTCTGGCAAACATTGCGATCGATACGGCCTTCGAGCCGCTTGTAGTGTCTGGCCCTTTTCTCCTCTTCTGTCTTGCTTCGACACCACGTCGCACAGAATCGCAGCTGTTATCTCACGAATCTGGTGAGCTATAGACTTCCCACACTTGCAACCGCTGGCGGGGGCGGAACGCTTCCCATAAATCCAGGAGTTCTCATGAAGCGAATACTTCTCTCGATGTTCCTGCTATGCGGCATGATCTTGGGCCTGCTGCCTACCTCAGCATCAGCGGTAAATGTGACCACCGCCGCGAACACCGGCGGTAGCAGCTGTGGCACGGCATGGAGCGCCACTGCAACCTACACCGCAGGCATGACAGCAATTTTGGGCGGAGAGAACTATGTCGCGAATTTCTGGACACAGAACCAGAGTCCGGCAACCAACAGCGGCGGTGCCGGCAGTGGCCAACCCTGGACTGCAACAGGCGTGTGTTCGAGCTGCACGAGTGCGCCCAATGTACCAAAGGGATTGACGGCTTCAGGAACAACTAGTTCCGGCACAAACCTCGCTTGGATGGCAGTCGCTATCCCAACGGGCTGCAGTGTCACCTATAAGGTGCTCCAGGGCGGGGCTTCCATTGCAACCCCAACCACAACATCCGATGCCGTGGGTAGTCTATCTCCCTTAACGACTTACATCTTCGCGGTAGAGGCGACAGACGCTGCTGGGACATCCCCCGCCAGCTCTGCGGTCAGTGTTAAGACCTCTGCAAGCTCCTGCACGGCCGTGCCCAGCGCTCCCACGGGGCTGACAGCCTCAGGCGCGACGGATTCCACGGCAAACCTGAGTTGGAAGGCGGTTTCCGCTCCTTCCGGCTGCACCATCAGCTATTCCATCTCCGGAGGGCCGTCCACTGTCACCGCAACGAGCGCGTCCGATACCCTGAGCGGACTGACCCCTTCGACTCCATACACCTTCACAGTCGTTGCGACGGACTATGCCGGCAGGTCACCTGGAACCTCGGTAAGCGTGACGACGGCCGCCCTCAGCAACTTGATTGTCGGAGGATGGTTCGAAGAGTGGAGTATCTACTACGCTGGCTACAACATTGCGAACATGCAGACCAACGGCGTTGCCGATAAGCTGACGCATCTCTTTTATGCGTTTAGCGGTTTGACTGCGCCAACCTCGTCTACCGCAGCATGCGTCATCGCCGATTCATACGCCGACTATCAGAAGATGGGCATGCCGCAGGTCACTGGACCATACAGCGGAGCTGGAGGTGTTTACGGAAACTTCGGCGCAATCCAACAACTCAAGGCGGCTCATCCCAATCTCAAAACAATTATCTCTATCGGGGGTGCATCTGCTCCCGCAGTCTCCGCCTTCACTACTGCCGCGAGTACCGCAGCCGGACGTACAGCGCTTGCCAGCTCTTGCATCAACATCTTTATCCAGGGCAACATCGCTTCTGGAGTTACAGCGCCCGGACTGTTCAATGGTATTAATATCGATTGGGAGTTCCCGACAAAGACTGACACAACCAACTTCACGGCATTGCTGACAGAGTTCCGCAGGCAGCTTACCGCCTTGTCGACGACCACTGGCAAGACCTATCAACTCACCTTCGATGCTCCTGCCGGCCCGTCGGACGCCAACAACCCGGGAGGCTTCGATACGATCGATATCCCAGGCACCTTCGCCCAATCGGATTTTGTCACCATTGACGGCTATAACTATGCCGGCGACTGGGAACTAGCGACGAATGATGCATCTCCCATCTACGATGATGCCTCCGATCCGTTGAATGGAACGGGGAACACGATCGACGCGACGGTGCAGTACTACCTGGCGAAAGGGGTACCGGCCTCCAAGTACACCATGGGCTTTCCCGCCTATGCTGCTGGCTGGACGGGAGGCCTCAATAACTCGAACTGTGGTGAATATCAGAAGGCGACTCAGGTTTCCCCAGTTCCCAATACAAATGGGGTTGGGGTCTGCTCGACGGGCAACAACCAAAGCTCGCCTGCGGCAGGATGTGATCCATTGTTGACGAACGGGCTGGCTACCTACGCAACCATCAAGAACCTCCTAAGCAACGGGTACACCGCTTGCTACGACTCCACCCGGATCGCCACTACGGCTTTCAACCCAACCACTCAAACCGTATTTAGCTACGACGACGCCACTTCCATTGCCGCGAAAGCAACCTATATCAAGGCGCATGGCCTCGGCGGCGGCTACGTGTGGGCGGTAAAAGATGACGATGCCAACGGGACGATTGTGAAAGCCTTGGCTGCAGGTCTTAATCCGTAGCCGACGTGGTTATCGATGAAAAGCTGTCTTCACCTAATCTTTGCAGTCAGATCGCGGCTTACCGAGATCTGACTGCAGCTAACCGAAGGATGCACTGACAGAGACTCAAGCCGAACCATTGCACGACAAATCAACTATGAAGTGAGGCCGTTTCATGCAAAGAAAGATTGTCAGACTATGTGCATCCATGCTCTTCCTCATATTGTGTCTCGCCACTATCCACGCACAGGAACTGGCCGCGAGTCTGACGGGAATCGTCACGGATCCCTCAGGGGCTGTTCTCGTCAACGCGACTGTCGAGATCTCCGATACGGCAATCAAAGGTTCATCAAGAAAGGTCCAGACCGACAACAGCGGTAGCTATACCGTCACTAATCTTCCTCCAGCCAACTATGTCATCTCCGTTAATGCGCCTGGATTCGAAGCCTTCACGGCGCAAAACGTCACATTGTTTGTTGCGCAAAAACGCACAGTGAATGTGCGGCTTCAAACCGGATCAGTGAACCAGACTGTCACGGTTCAGGAGGATGCTGTCGCAGTTGATACCGCGAGCAGCGAGCAGGCAGGCACTGTCAGCGGGACGCAGGTGCGTGAGCTGGAGCTAAGCAACCGCAACTTCGAACAATTGGTCACCCTTCAGCCGGGCGTTGTCAGCGGGCTGGGCGACGAGACTGGATTCGGCCTCAACAATACAACCACGCTGTCGGTGAATGGAGCACGGGCCGGCTCCAACAACTGGTCAGTGGATGGTGCGGACATCAACGATAGCGGATCGAACACAACGCTGCTCAATGTGCCCAGTGTGGATGCCATTCAGGAGTTTACTCTGGAAAGAGGATCTTACGATGCAAGCTACGGACGCAGTGCCGGCGCTCAGATACTAGTGGCCACCAAGCGTGGAACAAGTCAATACCACGGAGATGTTTATGAATTTGTTCGCAACGACATCTTCAATGCCAATACTTACTTCGGAAATCAAACCGGTGCGCCTCGCGGCATCGAACGATATAACAACTATGGATTTACTTTGGGCGGCCCAGTCTATATCCCGAAGCTCTACAATACGAGCAAAGACAAGCTCTTTTTTTTCTGGTCGGAAGAGTGGCGCAAAGTAAGCTCGCCAACGACCAACAGCGTCACCGCACCCACCCCGGCGCAACTCGCCGGCACCGTATCCGGGCCGGTGACAGGAGCTCCGGCAGGTTGCGTGGCCTTCGACGCATCGTCAAATCAGAGCACAATCAATCCAGCTTGCTACAGCAAAAATGCTCAGGTTTATCTGACAAACATCTTTGACAAATTTCCTGCAAACAGCGCGGGAAACAGTGTCTCGACTTTCTCCTCTCTAAATAACTTCCGGCAGGATATCGTCCGCATCGATTACGACTTCACCGAGAAGCTGCATTTCTTTGCGCGGGCCATCAAGGACGATAATCCTTCAAACTTCCCGACCGGGCTTTTTGCCGGAGCGAACTATCCAGGCGTGGTGAATACTTCGGTCAATGCTCCAGGCTACAATGTGGTCGGCAATCTTACTTATACGATCTCGCCCAGCGTGGTCAATGAGGCGGAGTTCGCCTATTCCCAGGGCACCATTGTCTCCACACTGAGCGGAGCCGCCAACTCGCCTGCCGTGCTCAGCAGCTTGACCAACAATACGGCCTACGCTGACCCGTATGGCCGTATCCCAACCATCACCTTCACAGGAGCTACGATCACCGGGGTATCGCAAGGAAGCTCTCCCTATAACGAGCGCAATTTGGACCGAACTCTCTTCGACAACCTCTCGCTGACCAAGGGGAAACAATCGATACGTGTTGGCTATACGGTATCCCAGATGCTCAAAACCGAGAACGCGTCGGGCGGAGTTCCAAGCTTCAATTTCAACACCTGGCAGGATTTTCTGTTAGGAAATGTAAGTACGTATCAGCAGCAAAGCCGGGATATCATTCCGGATCTACGCTACCTCAATATGGAAGCCTATGTTCAAGATGATGTGAAGCTTAATCGGCGACTAACTTTGAATCTTGGGCTTCGGTGGAGTTATTTTCCATCTCCCACTGACGCGAAGAACACTCTGAACAACTTCGATCCGAACCTCTACAACCCGAAACAGGCTCCTGCAATCGATGCCTATGGGAACTTTGTCGCAGGCCAGGGAATACTTCCCGCAACCTACGTCAATGGCCTCATCTTTCCTTCGGGCAAGGCCTGTACCCAAGCTCAGGCTATATCACCAAATCTTACGTGCTCTCCCTATGGAGGAAGGGTCAATCCTAATTCGAATAAGAACTTTGCTCCGCGCGTCGGATTTGCGTTCTCTCCGTATGGCAATGGAAAGACGTCTTTTCGCGGAGGCTTCGGCATCTTCTTCGACCGGACGCTAAATGGTGTCTGGGAGCAGAATGCGTTTACAAATCCACCCCTCGTTCAGACCTCGACGGTAAATAACACAAGTTTCGACCAGCCGCTGCAAGGGTCAGCCGCGGTATCGTATGGCCCGAATCACCTGACACTCACCGGCACGCCGGCATTCAAGGTGCCTTCCTACGCCGATTACAACCTCTCGGTGCAGCAGGAGGTGGTATCCGGAACCATTGTCGAAATTGCGTATGTTGGCTCTTCCGGACGCCATTTGCTGGGGGAACTCGATCTCAACCAGCCCACGCTTGCCGCAAGAAGTGCAAATCCCACGGTAAACGTGAACGCGGTTCGGCCATACCTTGGTTACTCCTTCTTCCAGGCACGCGTCCCAGTGTTTACCAGCAACTACAACTCACTGCAAGTGTCGGTGAGTCATCGTGTCACGCGAGGCCTTACTGCGGGTATCGCCTATACGTGGTCTAAGAACCTAACTGACCAGTCCGTCGATCGCGGAGTCGCCAACACGAATACGTATGACCCGAAGCTCGATTATGGTCCATCCACTCTCAATACTCCGCAGATATTCATCGCGAACTATGCCTACCAACTGCCGTTCTTCGCTGAGCAGCATGGATTGACTGGACACGTGCTGGGAGGTTGGGAAGTATCCGGAGTTACTTCCTTCGAATCAGGACAGTCCACATCCGTCACGCAGTCTAGTGATCCGTTTGCATGCGCTCTCCCAACGGACGGTTCCTCGGGATGTATCACAGGATCCTCACCCGGAACTTACCCGGGAGGCATCGGTATCAGCACTCCAAACATCGCTATCATTCCACGCGCGGACCAGATCGGCCCCGTCCACCTGAACAAGCAGCCCGGACAGTGGTTCACGACCTCTTCGTTTGCTGACGCGGTCGGTCATTTCGGCTCCGGGCGGGCTGGCTCGTTCCTGGCTCCCGGAATTGAGAATTGGGATCTAGGTGCGTTCAAGAACGTTAGCATTAGTGACCGTTTCAAGTTCCAGTTTCGCGCAGAGTTTTTCAATGCGTTCAATCACACGAACTTTGGAGGTAATTCCAGCTTCCAGTATCCCTCAGGCATAGGAACGAACATCGATGACACGGCAAACTTCGGGCATGTGGTAAGTACGCATCTGCCTCGCAGAATTCAGCTTGGTGCAAAGTTGTATTTCTAACTCGGAATTGAACCAAACTCAAAGCTGCGATCCCGGTCATGTGCCGGTATCGCAGCGGTTTTAATTCGAACATGTTCTTGCGCGCAGACCTGATCGATCCTTATCCTGAATGAGGGTCTAGTAACGCCCTTCGGAGCTGGCCAAGATTTGCCGTCATCCAGCCCAGTATTTTGTCATCCCCCTTCACCTCCATAGCGCACGAGTAGCACGGTGGTCGCTGGAAGGAGCGCCAGCATGCTGAATGGTTGGCTATTTACCTGCTGCACTGATCCGCTGGGCGGCGGCTGACCGTTCCGCGGTGCGTATGCGACCGCAGGTCTGTCGCTCCTTAGCGCCTTCCGCAGTCTGTCCCAACTTGATCAATGTGCTTCCAAGAAGATAGTGCGCCTCTGCATCATCCGCATCCAGTGCTATAGCCTTCCGCAACGGCATAACTGCGTCCGCAGGCTGATTGAGCGAAACATTTACCTCTCCCAATGCCAAAAGTGCGTCGCGGTAGGAAGGATTCACAGCGAGTGCCTTCTGAAGATAAGAAATAGCATCCTGGGGACGGTCTCGTCTCTGCAGGATGCGACCCAACGTGCAGTTCGCGACGGGATCGGTTGGATAGCGGCTCAATTCTTCGCGGAAAGCAGTCACGGCAGAATCAAGATCATTGGTCCTCCAATAGATGACGCCTAATGCGGTGTTTGCACCTGGATAGTGTGGATCGACCGCAATTGCTGCTTTGAACTCCTTAATTGCATCCTTCTCTTTAAAAAGTTTGTCATCAGCCATTCCAAGCATGAAGTGCGCGTCGGGTGAGTTTGGATCCAGGGACAGGATCCGGCCAAAGACATCAGTTATTCCCGAATAGTTCTTCGTTCGCAGGTATGCTTTTCCCAGCATGTTCAACGTGGGGAGGTCCTTCGGCGCGAGTACGCTCGCCTCTTCCAGAAAACGAACAGCCTCTTCATAACGGTCCAACGCGAAGAGATCAAGGCCAGTGATATCGAGAGCCTGAAAGGTAGGTGTCGCCTTCGCATAAGTTTCCAGCAAGGGCAGAGCAAGACCGTATTGTCCGCCTCGAAAGTAAGCCACGCCTAAGTTCCGGCGTGTGACAGGATCACCTGGCTCTAGCTCCAAGGCCCGCTCATAGACTGTTACCGCTTCCTGTTCTCTTTGCTGTCGGGCAAGCGCAATTGCAAGGTTGTTCAAGATCATGATCGAGTTTGGGCTGATCGCGAGGGCTCTACGGAAATCCGCCTCGGCTTCGACATTGTTGCCTTGCTGCAAGGCAAAAGATCCTGACGATAGTGTTTCTTCGAGCCGCAGTTGTGATATAGAAGCAGCTGGTGCCTCCTGCCCGGAAGAAGGAGGCGAGAATGCACCCCAGATCAGTACGATTACCACCACTGGCCGCGTGGAGCTTATCAGGTTTGCAAACATGCCGCTTAGCTTCATGTCAATCTCCGGCAATCGCCTGAAGTACGCGACATAACTATGCCGCACAGGAACAGAGCTGCTGTCGAAAGCCAACCACCCGAAATCGCGCCGACCCGGGCGCTCCGCTCACACGCTCAAAGGCAACGCAAAAAAATCCATGTTGGAAGGACATCGTGAGATAGCTGTGTTCGATAACCAATAGATTATACGCGCCGACTGGCCCAGAACGTTGTTGTTCGCGCCGGATCTCCTCCGATCAGAGGTATATTCTTACAAGATCTTCGCGTGCACTCGCAACGATGCGCCCTGTTCCCCAGCCAGGAAGGAGCCGAACTGAAGGTTGCATTTCGGCAGGGTCTACCTTTAAGAGTGAAGAGTGTTCCCGCAAACCTGTCAGCCAGTTAGACCACGAGAAACCGATTGACAAGGAGACTTATTAAGGTTAAATTCCAAAGTGTATTACAGGTTAGATACAGAGACGGCACATTTGAACCTTTGCCGTTAGATCGTTCTGCAACGAAAGGTTGGTTGGTAGAATTTGGACCGCTTTCGCGATGTCTTTGGTCTTTGGACATTATTTAATAGCTTCTACACTGCCCCTCATGCGGTTCAGCAGCAAAATGAACGTGTAACGATCGATCCCATGGCAACGAAACCGAAACAGCGGCCCTATGGTTCCGATGATCCACTCTCACCCAGCAGACGCTGTAAGCGTGTGATTACAATTACATCTAAAACAGCCTCAACCGCGCGGACGCTCGACAGGAAGGGATTTACTCCCTTGTACTTCCAGATCCAGCGCGCACTGACCGAGAAGATCGATTCAGGAGAATTGGGGGAGGGGGATCTTCTGGCCTCTGAATGGGAATTGGCATGTGCCTATCAGGTAAGTCGGATGACGGCGCGACAGGCCCTGCATGGGCTGAAAATCAGCGGCTATGCCTCTAGCCAAAGGGGCCGCGGTACCTTCGTCAACAAGCCCAAAGCCGAAAAACACCTAACTCAGTTATGTGGCTTCACGGAAGATATCCTGCAGCGCGGTATGGTGCCGGAATCATGCCTGTTAGAGCAGGAGGTAGTTGCTGCGAGTACCCAACTGGCTGCGAGTCTAGAGATTGAGGTCGGGACGCCTGTGATGAGACTCCGCCGCCTCCGCCTAGCCGATGGGATCCCCATCGCAGTGGAAAAAACCTAGGGGCTTAGGAAGCAAAGGACTGCCAGATGGCGCTAGAGTCCAATCATGGCGCAGTCGAACCGTTACTTTCGATTTTCAAAGTTATCCGAGGCGAAGTTCCGGCACCTGGTCCGGTGTTTTGCCTTGGATTTGACAGCCACGCAGACGGCCCATCTGACTGGGATATCGCTTCGTTCCGTCAACACGATCTTTCTGCGCCTGCGCACCAGGATCGCCGCCGAGTGCGAGCGGCAGTCGCCGTTAGAGGGAGTGCTCGAAGCCGATGAGTCTTACTTCGGACCACAGCGCGTGCGCGGGAGGTGCGGACGCGGCGCCGGCGGCAAGACCATCGTCTTCGGCCTGCTCAAGCGCGGCGACAAGGTCTACACCGCCATCGTCCCCAATGCTTCCAAAGCCGCGCTGCAAGCGGTGATTCGTGGCCGCGCCAGTCTCAGCTCGGTTGTCCACACCGACGGCTGGGCTGGCTATCACGGCCTGGTCGATCTGGGCTACGACAAGCACCTCAGAGTCGAGCACCGGGAGAATATCTTCGCCCAGCAACTCAACCACATCAACGGTATCGAAAGCTTCTGGAGCCTGGCCAAACGTCGCCTCGCCAGGTTCTGCGGTGTGCCCAAACGCACCTTCTACCTCCACCTCAAAGAGACAGAATTTCGCTTCAATCACCGCAACAATAACCTCTATAAAGAACTGCTAAACTTCCTCAGAAAGGATCCGCTCTGACTCCTTTGCTTCCTAAGCCCCAAACCTATATCGCACTCAGACAATTTCCTGGCATCGAACGAATCAACTTCGTCGAGCGGTCCCTCTACCACACGCTTCGTGAACAGTTTGGTGTTCGCGCTGCCTGGGCAACCGAATCAATCGAAATTTTGACGGCGACAAGTGAAGAATCTTTTCTTTTGGAGATTCCTCTAAATACGAGCGTTCTGTCAATATCGAAAAACACAGTCACGGTAGACGGGACGCCTATCGAGGTAACAGTCTCACGGTACCGTGGCGACATATATCGTGCCCTGGTTTGTATTCCGGCGACGACAATCCATATAGGCGCAAGGATCTATGAAGGGGAATAGATTCTACGGGATTAACTATTAAGACTAGCCGACGATGAAATACGGGATGCTTAACAGCATTCAGAATGACGAACGAAATAACAACGGCAAAATCAATGCTCAGACTTGTCATGAGACCTGTTCGAGAAGATGTCATATCTATTTTGGGAGAATCATTCATGCTCCGCTTTGCTCACTTAGATGGGACCGGCGAACGGAATGATCCCCTGGCCTCGATATGGTTCAGCTTCTAAACCGGCTGAAAGCGATTTTCGATAGAAGAAAGGCGCCATGTTCAATCTTGAGGTGAAGCGCAAATGTTACGCAATCTTTGCGCTCTGTTTCCTGCTGCATACCAGCAACTCGTCAGCGTGGGCGCAGACGCGGCTACTTATAATCCCTCTTCCCGCGAATGCGGTAGAAGGGCATGGGAGCCTGTCAGTAGATCATGGGCTGCAGGTTGTGTTCGAGGGATACACTGAGCCGCGACTGGAGCGAGCCCGCATTCGGTTCCTCGGTATTCTTACTCGTGAGACTGGGATCGTCGAAATACCCGGCCAGCCCCTCAAGCCAGCCAAGCTTGTCATCACGACTGCCGGGCCGAGTGCGACCGTGCAGCAGCCCGAGGAAGCTGAGGCTTACCACCTTGAGATCACGACCGACCAGGCGCGGCTCACTGCGCCAAACCCTCTTGGCGTGTTACATGGACTGCAGACCTTTCTTCAGTTGGTTCGAAGCACCCCGGCAGGCTATGACGTTCCAGCAGTGACGATCGATGACAAGCCGCGCTTTCCCTGGCGCGGACTGATGATTGATGCAGGCCGGCACTTCATGCCACTCGACGTGATCCGGCAGAACCTCGATGGGATGGAGGCGGTGAAGATGAATGTCTTTCACTGGCATCTCTCCGAAGACCAGGGCTTCCGGATTGAGAGCAAGACCTTTCCCCGACTACAAGAAAAAGGTTCGGATGGCCTGTACTACACCCAGGACCAAGTTCGAGGCATTCTCGAGTATGCTCGCGACCGTGGGATTCGCGTCGTGCCGGAGTTTGACATGCCGGGCCATGCAACAGCATGGTTTGTCGGGTATCCCAACCTTGCGAGCGGGAGCGGACCGTACAGTATCGAAAGGCATTGGGGAATCTTTAACCCGGCGATGGATCCTACCCGCGAAAGCACCTATCAGTTTCTCGATAAGTTCATTGGCGAGATGACTGCGCTCTTTCCGGATCCCTACTTCCACATCGGCGGAGATGAGTGCAACGGGAAGGAGTGGGATGCTAACCCTCGTATCAAGCAATTCATGCAAGCCCACCAGATCAAGAACGACGCTGCCCTGCAGGCCTACTTCACCGGCAGGGTGCAAAAGCTTGTGACCAGGCGGCACAAAATTACGGTGGGTTGGGACGAGGTGTTGCAGCCGGATACACCACATGATGTTGTGATCCAGTCATGGCGCGGCCAGGAGTCTCTGGCCGAGGCTGCGAAGCGAGGCTATCGGGGAATTTTGTCAGCCGGGTACTACCTTGATCTGAACCATTCAGCCGCGGATCATTACGCGGTAGATCCTCTTGTGAATGGCATGGCCGTGCTGTCCCCGACCCAAGCTGCAAATATCCTCGGTGGCGAAGCGACAATGTGGACAGAATTTGTAAGCCCGGAAAATATAAACAGTCGAATCTGGCCACGGGCTGCGGCCATCGCGGAGCGGCTTTGGTCGGCTCTGAGTGTGAAAGACGCCAAATTTATGTACCAGCGTCTGGATGTCTTCTCACAAAAACTTGCTTATTACGGTTTGACCTACCAGGGTGTCAGTCAACAGATGTTAAGGCGTCTGAGCGACTATTCCGATCCAGTGAATCTACACGTTCTTGCGAGCGTGGTGCAGCCGCCCCGAGACTATGCTCGAGAGGATCTGAGGTCTTACGACGCATTTACCCCACTCAATCGAATGGTCGATACGGTTGCCCCCGAGAGCGACCAGGCACGGGAGTTCAATGAGGTTGCCGCGCGAATTGCTACTGGACATGGTGTCTCTGGAGATTGGCAGAACGCGCGTCAATGTCTGGTGTTGTGGCGAGACAATGATGCGGCTCTTCAACCTTTGCTGGTTAGAAATGCCTTGACCGCAGAATTAGTACCGCTTTCCCGCAATCTCTCCCATGTCGCCACGATCGGTCTACTCGCCCTCGATAACTTGCAAATGATCCGGCCGGTAAGTGCCGCAACGCAAAAGGAACAACTATCTGCACTTAACGAATTCGAGAAGCCGGAGGCCGTCCTGTTGAACATGATTGTTCCTGGTGTGAAACTGCTGGTAAACGCCTCCAAAATTCAATAGATAAGGTACGGGTTGTGCGATATCTCGCGATGGCAGATGTAAGTACGAGAGAAATGTCTGCGAATGTATTCGGCCTGCTTGTTGAGATCAGACCTCCTGGCCATGATGAAATTCACCCGAGGTACGGACGGGACGCCTTGACCGGTTGAGAGGCGGAGCAGGACGCTATAAGCGCTCCGGAGATGCGGCTATTTCTAAGAGCATTGCCCTGGACACGGCTTCGACGATCACTTACTAAGCCGCAATTACACAAGCAGGATGAACCACCAATGCAAAAATATGAACCTCTGAATCAGGGGGCTACATTTGCAGCCCCTTCTCTTCGCAAAAAAGTTGGCAATAGTGTCAAAAAGTGCCCCTCTCATCTCGCTTAGCGATGAAAACTCCGCGCTCGCCCTGGATGCGAGTGAGGGAGTTCGCGCCAGCACGACGATGTATGCCGAGGTGGAGAAGAGAGTCTTCAGCAACCCGAAGATCGAGGGCGTGGCGCTTCGTTATGGTTTTTTCTACGGGCCCGGCACCTGGTACTGACCGGACGGGAGTGCCGCGGAGCAGGTCCGGCAGCAGCAGACGCCGATTGTAGATCGCGGTCAGGCGGTGTGGTCTTTCGTTCACGTAGAAGACGCGGCGGCAGCTACCGTGGCCGCTCTGACTGCAGAGCCGGGCGTCTACGTCGTTACAGACAACGATCCAAGGCCGGTGCGGCAGTGGCTTCCTGCGTTTGCGAGGTGGACCAATGCGCCAGAACCGCTCCGTGTAACGGTGGAAGAAGCGAGGAAGGCGGCCGGCGAGGACGCGGTTTATTACGGAACCAAACTGAGCGGCGCATCCAACGCGAAAGCACGCCGTCTTCTTGGTTTCGAACCTCGACCTCTAACCTGGCTTTAGGGCTGCTCCGGGGCTAGCTTCGCCTTGATCGTCTGCACATCGAGGATGGAAGTTTGCCTACGGACTCACCTCGACCGGTGCAGCGACAATCTTGCCGTGCCAGGTGACTGCCATCACGATAAGGCCCACAGCGACGGTACCCAGCGACGCTACCTGCGCGTTGCTCATGCCCCAGTAAAGCTTGGGGTTGATGCGCACGAACTCGACGAGAAAGCGGCCAATTCCGCTCAGCACAAGGTACAGCCCGGTGAGCCAGCCGAGTGGGCGCGCCTTACGGCCAAGCCTCCACAGGAGCCACGCAAGAGCGAGGGAGAAGAGCAGTTCGTACACCGGCGTGGGCTGGACCAGGGCGTTGGGCGGGTTCGGCAGCACCAGGGCGTTTTTCGCCATGTGCACGCCCCAGGGCAACGTGGTGTTGATGCCGTAGTCGCCGTCTCCCGAGGTGAGGCAGCCGATGCGGCCTACACCGTAGCCGATCGCAGCAGCGGGCGAGGCCAGATCAAGCATGCGCACCGAAGCCTTCCAGCCAGTCAGGCCGTCGGGCGTGGCCGCGCTTCCCTGAAACATCAGCATCGCAATGCCGGCCAGCATGCCGCCAAACCAGGCGAAACCGGCCTGAAACCAGTGCAGGAAGTCGAGCGCGACGGCGAAGGGACGGTGCCAGCCGGGAGCAATGATCTGACGAAAGGCGGCGTACAGGTCGGCTGGATTTTGCAGCTCATGCCAGATCTTCGCGCCCAGCACCCCGGCGATGACGACAAAGGCTACGACGCTTAATGCGTCCGCATCGACGCCGTTACGGATGAAGTTCTTATGCAGCACAACCGTTGCCGCTACCGCAGCCAGCCAAAGCAACAACCCAAAGGTGCCCAGGTGGACCGGGCCAATATCGATATAGGGAAACATAGTCCTCGCTGGTTAAAGTATAGCTAGCTTTGCCTCTGGCCTCTATTCGCGCTACGCTGTCCTCTATGCCGACAAGTACGCCTGTCTTTCCACCCGCTTCAGGAATGGAGATCCTGTTCTCCAAGTCGCAGATTGCAGAGCGGGTGCAGGCTCTAGGCGAGGAGATTTCCGCTGACTATGCCGGGAAATCCGTAGTGCTGATCGGCGTGCTGAAGGGCGCGGCGATTTTTCTTGCGGATATCGCCCGCGCCATCGAGGTGGACAATACGTTCGATTTCGTGGCCGTGTCGAGCTATGGGCGCGCCAAGGTCTCGTCGGGCGCGGTGAAGCTGATCAAGGACATCGACGATCCGATCGAAGGCAAGCATGTGATTCTGGTGGAAGACATTCTGGATACAGGACTTACGCTGAGCTATCTGCGCGGGTTGATGCTGCAGCACAAGCCGGCTTCGCTGAAGATTGCAAGCTGCCTGGATAAGCCGGAGCGGCGGCTGGTCCCGATCGAGGCGGACTATGTGGCCTTCCAGATCCCGAACCACTTCGTGATCGGCTATGGCATGGACTACGCCGAACGCTACCGCGGGGTGGGGGACATCCGGATCTTTCCGTCGGAGGTTGCCGGGCACTAGAGAGATTTTGGCGCGTTTTTTTCCGAGCGTGGTGGAGGCTGCGTCTTTACAGGGGATTTTCGCTCAATGGGGCGCGCAAAACGTGGTGTTTTTGCATGGTGAACGTGGTGCTTTTGTGCTCATTCGTGTGGCTGAGAGTGCAGGCTTTTCGGCGGCGAAAATTGCGCCAACCTTTTGATCTTTATTTTTAGACGTTCCCCTTTTGGGACAAGTTTGGCTGGGACGATCTCTGGGACGACGGTTGCTTCGGCGTCCGGGTATTCGGAGGGTTAATCGTTGGCGGCGTGGGGAGGTTGGCGGGCGTGCTGGAGCAGGTTACGCTTTGTCATGGTGCTTCGTTCCCTTCTGCTGACGTTTGCTTTGACCTGCGGCCTGCTTGCGCAAAATGATCCTGCCTGGACGACTCCCCATGTGCCGTTCCGCATTGTGGGGAATGTGTACTACGTGGGGAGCGAGGACCTGGCGTCGTACCTGATTACGACCCCGCAGGGCGATATTCTGATCAACAGCAGCCTTGCGAGCAGCCCTGCCTTGATAAGAAAGAGTGTTGAGGCGCTGGGGTTTCGCTTCAGCGACGTGAAGATCCTGTTGATCAGCCACGCCCACGCGGACCATGCCGCGGGAACCGCGGAGATCAAGAAGATGACGGGCGCGAAGTACATGGTGATGGACGCCGACGTTCCCGTGGTGGAGTCGGGCGGCCGGGCGGACTTTCACTATGGAAGATCGAAGGACATGCAATTTCCGCCGGCGAAGGTGGACCGGGTGCTGCACGATGGCGATGAGGTGAGGCTGGGCGGTATGGTGCTGGTGGCGCACAAGACAGCCGGGCATACCAAGGGCTGCACGACCTGGACGATGAAGGTGCAGGACGGCGGCAAGGTGTATGACGTCGTAATTGTGGGGAGCACAAGTGTGAATCCCGGGTACAAGCTGGTGAGGAACGCGGCGTACCCGGAGATCGCGCAGGACTATGAGGCGATGTTCCGGACGTTGAAGTCGCTGCCTTGCGATGTGTTCCTGGGGGCGCATGGGAGCTACTTCGGGATGGAAGCGAAGTTTGGGCGGATGAAGGAGGGCGGAACGAATCCTTTTGTCGATCCACAGGGGTACAGGAGCTATGTGGCGGAGCGAGAGCGGGCGTTTCGTGCGGAGTTGGCGAAGCAGTCGGGTCTGTCGAAGAACGGACGGCCTAACACCGATTGACACGGACGGACACGGATTTAAGAACCGGGTTTGCTGTCGGTGTGGAGAACGGCAACCGCAGATTCGCTCCGGGAATGACAAACAAAGGGCACGGCAGACTGTACGCCAACTGCCACTGCTCTAAACAGGTTCTTAGAAGGATTCCTGGGGGATTGAACTTTCGTGGAGATGTCTGGTAGAACGGTACCCTGCTGACGCGGCGGTCACGGCTGCGGCCTAAGTGCCGGGAGTTTGCGAGGGAGAACATTGAACGATCGGCGGCCGGGTTGGGCTGGGATGGTTGCACTGCTGATGTTGCTCACGGGCTGCCACAGCGGGCGGCGGGTGCAGGATAGCCAGTTGTATGCGAGGTTGTCGCGCATCGGCCATCGGCATAGCGGGACCGGGCGGGACGAGTTGGCGAAGAGCGGGGCCGCCGCGGTGGTGACGCAGTGCGGGAAGGCGACGTTCGCGAATGTTCGCGAGGGACTGATCGTGGGGCAGACAGGGCTGCATGAGGACGTCTTCGAGATGCGCGATCCGATCTCGTTTCATACGGTCTGGTATGGGCTGGACGATACGCTGCAGATGGAGGAGATGCTGGGCGCGGAGGCCCGCGTGGGAGGGCACTCGGAGGCCCAGGCCGAGTGCATCCGGAGCTTCGCGGAGCATCTGGAGTCGTTGACCGATCCGATTGTCGAGTCCGACAGGCTGCAGAAGGAGATCGATCTTTCGGCCTTCAGCAAGGCTGCGAGAGAGGCCCAGGACGAGAGGAGGCGCGGCGGCGATAACGACAAGCTGCCGGAGCTTTCACCACTGGCTCCGAATTAAAGCGGATTGGTTGTTGGTGTGGAGAAAAGCAACCGCAGACTCCCTTCGGGAATGACAAACATGGCAGACTCTACGCCAAGCTGTTTTTTTACTGGAGGAGGCTTTCTTCGGAGCGGAGGCGGAGGATGCGGTCGACGGCGTAGGGGGCGCGGTGGGACGCGGTGTGGAAGTGGCGCACCTGGAGTTCGCCCAGCAGGCCTATTCCCATCATCTGAATCCCCGCGAGCAGGAGGACGCCGGCGATGACGAAGATGGGACCGTGGAGGTCCATGACCGGACTGCCGGTGAGCATCTTGAGCAAGAGCAGCCAGGCTGCCAGGCCTGTCCCCGCAAGCATGCCGAAGGCGCCGATGGTTCCGAAGAAGTGCAGCGGGCGGGTCATGTAGCGGAGCAGGAAGCGGATGGTGAGCAGGTCGAAGAAGACGCGGAAGGTGCGGGAGAGGCCGTAGTGGCTTTTGCCGAACTCGCGGGCGGGGTTGGAGATGGGGATCTCGCAGATGCTGGCGCCGTACCAGGAGGCCAGCGCGGGGATGAAGCGATGCATTTCGCCGTAGAGAGGGATGTTCTGGATGACTTCGCGGCGGTAGGCCTTGAAGGTAGTGCCGAAGTCGTGGATGTCGACGCCGCTGAGCGTGGCCATGAGTTTATTGGCGATGCTGGACGGGATGCGGCGCAGGAGGAAGTTGTCTCCGCGCTGGGAGCGCCATCCGCTGACGACGTCGTAGCCTTCTTCGAGTTTGGCGAGGAAGGAGGGGATCTCGCCGGGGTCGTGCTGGAGATCGCCGTCCATCGCGAGGATGAAGTCTCCCTGAGCATGGTCGAAGCCGGCGGCAAGGGCAGAGGTCTGGCCGAAGTTGCGGCGCAGTTTGATGACGAGGACGCGGCTGTCGACCGCCGCTATCTCTTCGAGCAGCCGGTAGGTGCGATCGCGCGAGCCGTCGTCGATGAACACCAGTTCGAAGGAGTCGCCGACCTGCTCCATGACGGCTTTGAGGCGGTCGTAGAGCGTGGTGACGTTCTCTTCTTCATTATGGAAAGGGACGACGATTGAATATTTCGGCACGGAATTATGATACTCCTCGGTCGCTGAAGGTTGGATGTTGGAAATGCGCGGGGAGATTGCACTTTTATTGAGGATTTGCGTTTGTTTGTGTAAAAGCGGAAAGGCTCGACCGCGGATGGCACGGATGAGGCGGATTCAAGAACAGACAACGGTAAGAAAGACGAAAGACAGGAATTCTTCCCCTTCGCTGCGATCGACGGTCAGGATGAAGGCGAAAGACAAGCAATGGCGAAGACGCCCTTAACGGCCATCGTTAAAGAGGTTCTGGGGCAGGAGTACCTGCGGGGCTTCCCTCTTTGTGCGGGGAGAGCTTGTCTGGGGTATGGTTCGCGATATGGTTCGGGGAGGGTTGTAGCGCGCAGGATAAGACGTTTGTTTATGATGGAGTTCCGGGAGTGAATGCACCGCCGTTGAGGCAGCCGGGCTGCGCAGGAAAGGAAACATGGGAAGACGCGTTGCGATGATCGTGCTGGTGCTGGCGGTAGCTCTGTTCGTCTACCTCGGCTACAACTCGTACGACGCACGGCGGGCAGGAGCGAACGGCGACGTGTTTTCGAGCAGTTCTTCGGTGGACTCGATGGATTCGATGGGAAAGACGAAGGCGGATCCGTCGGACGCGGGTTCCGGGAGCAGGCAGACGATTGTGTCCCCTCCGCAGAGTTCGCAGCCTGCGCAGACGGCGCCCTCAGCGGACACGCCGGCGGGCGGCGATTCGATCAGCCCCAATCCGCCGGATGGGAAGGTGTTTTCGGGAGGCGGCAAATATCAGGTGTATCGGCAGGGAAATCTGACCTGGCGGCTGAATACGGATACCGGGCAGAGCTGCATTCTCTTTGCGACGGAGGAAGAGTGGAAGAAGCCAAAGGTTTATCGGGCGGGGTGCAGGGGCCGGTGAGGTTTGCTGGGGAACGGCGCTTTCAGCAGGGCGGAATGCGGGGATCCTTCACTGCGTTCAGGATGACGACGAAGACGGACAGGCAATAGGCAACGACGAAGGACAGGCAACGGCGAAGCACGGCGGGTGTGCGGGGTCTGGCGTGGGGAGTTGCCGTGAGTTACTCTTCGTCGGGGTCGTGTTGCGGGTGTTTTGCGGAGGCCAATATCTTATCGGCCAGCGGCGGCGGCACGATGTCGTAGTGGGCCATCTCCATGCGGAAGCTGCCTCTGCCCTGGGTGATGGAGGTGAGGGTGGTGCTGTAGGTCAGCATCTCGGCCATGGGGACTTCGGCGCGCACGATGGTCCCGGCGCCGTTGCTTTCCATGCCGAGGACGCGGCCCCGGCGGCCGGTCAGGTCTCCGATGAGCGCGCCGGCGAAGTCGTCCGGGGCTTCGACTTCGACGCGCATGACGGGTTCGAGCAGGGCCGGTCTGGCCTGCTCCATGCATTTGCGGAAGGCAAGGCGGGCGGCCATCTTGAAGGACATTTCGCTGGAGTCAACGTCGTGATAGCTGCCGTCGAAGAGGGTGACTTTGATGTCGACGACGGGATATCCGGCGAGGAAGCCGCGCACAGCCGACTCGTGAATTCCCTTTTCGACGGCGGGCACGTACTGGCGCGGGATGGCTCCGCCGAAGATCTCGTTGGCGAAGACGATGCCGCTGCCTCGGGCTAAAGGCTCGATGCGGAGTTTGCAGTCGCCGAACTGTCCATGGCCGCCGGTCTGCTTCTTGTGGCGTCCCTGGGCTTCGGCGCGGCCGCGGGCGGTCTCGCGATAGGGCACCTTCGGGGCTTTGAGCAGAACGTCGGTGTGGTAGCGGCGCTTCAGCTTTGAGACGATGGCTTCGATGTGAAGCTGGCCTGCGCCGGCGACGAGGAACTCGCTGGTCTCGGGGTCGCGGAAGAACCTGACGAGGGGATCGTCTTCGATGAGCTTATGCAGGGCGGGGGCGAGTTTGTCCTCGTCGGCGCGCGTGCGGGGCTCGATGGCGTAGGTCATGGCGGGCTCCGGGGTCGGAACAGGCTCGATGAAGATGACGTGGGCTTTGTCGCCGAGGGTGTCGCCGGTGAGGGTGGCGCGGAGTTTGGCGACGGCGCCGAGATCGCCTGCGTGCAGCTCCGGAACTTCGACGATCTTGCGGCCCTGCATGATGCAGAGATGCGCGAGGCGCTCGGACTCCTGCTGGGTAAAGTTCTGCACGACGGTGTCGGTCTTGACCATGCCGCTGACGACCTTGAAGAAGGAGATGCGGCCGGCGAAGGGATCGGTCATGGTTTTGTAGACGTAGAGGGCGAGGGGTTCGCTGTCGTCGACCGGGCGCATGACGATCTCTTCCTGCGGCGGTTCTTGCGGCGCCTGCTGCGCGATGTGCCCGTTAGACCCGGCGGCTTGCATGATTCCCTGCGCGGAGACGGGTTCGCGTTCGGTGGGAGCGGGCGCGTAGAGCTTCAGGAAGTCGAGCAGGTGATCGGTGCCGACGTTGGTGAGGCCGCTGGCGTAGAGGACGGGGAAGATGCGGTCTTCGCGGATGGCTTCGTGGAGGGCGGCGACGAGGTGAGGCTCGGGGATGGTGCCTTCCTGGAAGAACTCTTCCATAAGCTCATCCTTGCCCTCGGCGACGAGTTCGACCAGCGCCTCGTGAGCGGCCTTGCTGTCGGCGAGAAGAGGCTCGGGAATCTTTGCGGCCTCGCCGTGTCCGTCGCCGTTCGGGGCGTAGAGGAAGGCCTTCATGGTGACGAGATCGACGACGCCGTGGAAGCCGTGCTGGTCGACGATGGGAAGCTGGACGGGCACCACCTGGCGGCCCCACTTCTCCTGGAGCGACTCGATCATGTGCTGGCGGCCGAGCCTGCTGTCGGCCTTGGGATGATCGATCTGGTTGATGACGAGGACGCGCGGGAGGCTGACCTCGGCGGCGTAGTTCCAGACACGGTCGGTGACGGCCTCCGCGCCGATCTGCGCGTTGACCAGGATCAGAGCGGCTTCGACGGGCAGGGTCGCGGCGCGGGCTTCGTGCAGGAACATGTGAAAGCCGGGAGTGTCGAGCAGGTTGATCTTGACGCCGTTCCACTCGGCGAAGGCGACGGCGTTCGACATGGTGGTGCGGCGGGCGACGTCCTCTTCGTCGTAGGCGGTGACGGCGGACCCGTCTTCGACGCGGCCTCGCGCCGGGGTCATCTTCGCGGCGTGCAGCAGAGCGGAGATGAGGGTGGTCTTGCCGCTGTGCGACTGGCCCATGACGGCCACATTGCGAATGTCCCTTCCCGGATAGATCTTCATTGGACGATCCTCTATCTCCGCATGAATGCGTCCCGGCCTGGACGGATCCGGGCGTGGCTTCGGAGCGCGGATGGAGCTGCGTTCGAAGGAGCAGGGATGCTATCACAAACCATGCTGGCCTTTCGCGCTGCGATGCTGCCGCGGGCGAGGCGTCTGGCTGGCGAGAGAGGCAGGCGAGTGGCTGCGAAGAGGTGGGGTGCGGGAGAAGACTGGAGCGGCTTAGGCCGTTGCATCCCGGCCTTGGCTGCCATACACTGACGTAGGTCCCATTGATTATCATGTTGACGATCATGGGCGGTTAGCTCAGTTGGTTAGAGCGCCTGCCTTACAAGCAGGATGTCGGGGGTTCGAGTCCCTCACTGCCCACCAAACTCCAAAAAGACTTACCCGTACAAGTAGGTAGAGAGAGGGCGGGTGGGCGTTTCCCTGACCTTGATCGTGGAGGTGCCCGCGCGTTTCGAGGCTAGTGGGAGCGGGCACAGGGTCACACCAAAGCAGAGGCCGGTCCTACGGCTTTGCGGTCGACCGGCTCGACGTACAATTGGTTCTGCCCAACTAGAGATATGGAAGATCGATTCGTTTTTCGTCTGGCCGATCGCGTACTCGCCGGAAGTGCGTTCTGCCTTTTCCTGCTGGTTGCCGCAGCCACTGTCTCTGCTCAGACGCAACCTGCAAAAGATTTACCGGCGTCGAAGGTGCCTCTCTCGCCGGCGCAGAGCACGTTTGAGCCCGGCCACTTCGTCGACATCACAGCCAAAACCCGCGTCGCCTTTGCCGGGCAGGCGTCGCACACCTCGAAGAAGTATCTTCTTGAGACGATGGGTTCCGGAGTTGCTCTTTTCGATTACGACAACGATGGCCTTCTGGATATTTTTCTGGTAAACGGCGCTCCGCTCACAGACCCTACCCCGAAGGGGACTGTCCCGCAAAAGACCGGCCCGAAGTACTGGAACCGTCTCTTTCACCAGAAGAAGAATGGGACGTTCGAGGATGTGACCGAGAGAGCCGGCCTGCAAGGGATCGGGTATGGAATGGGCGTGGCAGCGGCCGATTACGATAACGACGGCTTCGAAGATCTTTACGTAACGGCGTATGGCGGAAACCGTTTGTATCACAATAATGGCAATGGAACCTTTACCGATGTCACAGAAGCGTCCGGGACTGGAGGCAGCGGGTGGTCTACTTCGGCTGCGTGGGTTGATCTGGACAACGACGGTCTGCTGGATCTGATCGTACTGCGGTACGTAGGGTGGAGCTTCGACGAGGTATGGTGCGGAGAACACCGGGAAGGCTATCGCTCGTACTGTCACCCGGACATATTCCCTGCGATGTCTCCTCTCGTCTATCACAACGACGGGAACGGGCATTTTACGGAGACCAGCGCCAAGAGCGGGATCGACAAGCCCGGCAAAGGGCTCGGGATCGCTATCGCCGACTATGACCATGATGGCAAGATCGATGTCGTTGTCGCCAATGACTCCATGCCGGAGTTCCTGTATCGGAACAAAGGGAACGGCACCTTCGAGGAGGTTGGCCTGCCTGCGGAGATCGCGGTCGACGGCGATGGAAGAACCTACGCCGGCATGGGAGTCGACTTTCAGGACTACGACAACGACGGCCTGCCGGACCTTGTCATCACGAACCTTGCGAACCAGAAGTACGCTCTGTATCGCAACAACGGAGATTCCAGCTTTACCTACGACACCTATATGAGCGGCGTGGGAGGGATGACCTTGCTGCACTCCGGTTGGGGGATCCGATTTCTCGACTATGACAACGATGGATGGAAGGACCTGCTCATCACGCAAGGTCACGATTTAGACAACATTGAACTCAACTTTCCTCAACTTCGCTACAAGGAGCCCATGCTTCTGGCCCGGAATACCGGCAAGGGATTTGTCGACATCTCCGCGCAATCGGGCGATGTCTTTCATCAGGCCTGGGTAGGACGCGGAATGGCCATTGGAGATATCGACAACGATGGGCGGGTCGATGCCGTGGTCACGACGAACGGCGGCCCGGCGTACGTTCTACACAATGAAACAGCGACGGCGAATCACTGGCTCACGATTGCGCTCGTCGGCCATCGCAGCAACCGGGACGGCATTGGCGCCTTGATCAAGCTGAAGGGCTCGTCCTCTTCTCAATACGTGACGGTCAGCACTGCCGGCAGCTATCTTTCTTCCAGCGATAAGCGGGCCCACTTCGGCCTGGGGCTGGATACGGTCGCTCGGTCGATTGAGATCGACTGGCCCAGCGGGATCGTTCAGACCCTGAATGACGTTCGAGCGGACCAGACCCTTACCGTCGAGGAACCGTCCAACGCTCCCGCGAAACCGTAGGAGTCCGCGGCGAGATTGGCAGTGGGCGAGAAGGCGGATCGAATATCCGATCTTCTGGCTGCCCCATACCGCCTGTGCTATCCTCCACGCAACGCGCCGGATTCATCTCTACCTCATCTGGAGGACCAATCATGAGCACCACCCCGACCGCCCTCTCGGACCTTGCCCCCAGAGCCGTCAACTGGTCCATCGCTCTCAGCGTCCTGCTCATCGTCACCGGCCTCTTCGCCATGCTCATCCCATCCGTTTCGGGAATCGTGATTACCCTCTTCTTCGGGTGGGCCATGATCATCAGCGGTATCACCCACTTTGTCTTCGCGTTCAAGACCCACACCACCGGGGGCCTGATATGGGAGCTCGTCATCGGGGCGGTCTATCTCTTCACCGGCGTCTATCTCATCCTCCACCCGCTCTCGGCGCTGATCGCCCTCACCCTCATTCTGGCCATCTATCTCTTCTTCGAAGGCATCGTCGAGATCATCCAGTTCTTCCAGCTTCGTCCCCGCCATGGCGCCGGTTGGCTGCTGGTGGACGCCGCCGTCACCTTGATCCTCGCCATCATGATCTGGCGCTCATGGCCGGCCAGCACCGTGTGGGTGATCGGGACGCTGGTCGGGATCAGCATGATCTTCAGCGGCTTCTCCCGCCTGATGCTCTCGCTCGCCGCCAGACGGATCTTGCACCGCGTCGCCTGAATTGCGTGAGAAGATATGTCCTGCCGGAAGGGCATCCTGCGCGGAGTGCGGCCACTTCGTGGCGGGTATACCTTGCCTGGTTGGGTGAGGAGCATGGGGCCTCCCGTTGGCCGGCGGGGTGATCCGATCGTTGGGGTGCGGGATGGAATTAGTCCAGACCCGATGCTCTGCCCTGCGTTCCCTCGCCTGCCGCGGTATTCGGAGAGCCGCTTTGGCCTCGGCGCTTGTTGCTCTTCGCCATCAAGGCAAATACGCCGCCAACTATCAGCAATGCAACGATGACTCCTACGAAAATAAACGTCAGCATAGTTCCTCCAGCCTGCAATCGCCTGAACCTCGTTGAGGCGACGCAACATCCAGGTGTGTTCTTTTGCCCTGTGAGCGCCGCGCTTTCTCAATAAGATGCCGTCCAGCCGGTCTGCGATAAGCTGGAGAGCATGGTGCGCGGATATTTCATCACCTTCGAAGGTCTGGACGGCTCCGGCAAGACGACCCAGCTCCGCCGTCTGGCCGCCACGCTTGAGGAGGAAGGCCACCAGGTCGTCACCCTGCGTCAGCCCGGCGGAACCGCACTGGGGGATCGCATCCGCGGCGTCCTGCTGGACTCTCGCTCCGAAGCCGCTCTCGGCCCTATCGCTCCCGCCGCCGAGATGGCCCTCATGTTTGCCGACCGGGCGCAGTCGATCGCACAGGTCATTCTTCCCGCTCTCGCCGCCGGCAGCATCGTCCTCTGCGACCGCTACACCGATTCCTCGGAGGCCTACCAGGGGGGCGGGCGGCAACTCGGCAGCAAGCGCATCCTCGCCATGCACGAGGCCGCCTGCGATGGCCTGCAGCCCGATTTGACGCTTCTGCTGCTGCCTTCGCTCGAGTCTTCTCTTCGCCGCGCCCGCCGCCGCAACCAGCGCCACGTCGAACGCCAAGGCACCGACGAAAACCGTTTCGAGCGCGAGCCGGACGATTTCTATCGGCGCATCTACACCAAATACGAGGAGATCGCCGCACGAGAGCCTCACCGCGTCGTGCCGATCCGCGACGACGCCTCCATCGACCAGATCCAGGAGCTGATTCACAAGATCGTCACCAACCGACTTGCCGCGCACAACCGCGAGCCGGACCGCGAACCAGTCACCAGCGCCTCCCCCGCCTGAACCGGCCTACCCCATGACCACTCCTCCCCCCAGCCTCGAAGCGCCTCCAGAGGAACCCACGCCTCCGATCGGTTCGGATACAAAATCGCGCATGCCTCCGGGCCTGAAGCACTCGCTTCCCTTCTATGCCTTCAAACCCTGGGTCAAGCTGGGCAGTCCGATCCTGCTCTTTGAACACCTGCTCAAGACGTACGGGAACATCGCGCAGTATCACTTTATGGGGACGGCGATCGTCTTTCTCAACCATCCCGAATACATCCGCGAGGTCCTCGTCACGCAGGCGTCCAGCTTTGTGAAGGAGCGGACCGTCCGCCGCATGAAGATCCTGCTCGGCGAAGGTCTCATTACCTCCGACGATCCCATCCACATGCGCCAGCGCAAGATCGCCGCGCCGGCCTTTCACCGCCAGCGCATCGCGGCCTATGGAGACCAGATCGTCGCCTGCGCCGCCAACCAGCGAGAGACATGGAGCCCAGACCAGGAGATCGACATCGCCGCGGCCAGCATGGGCCTTTCGCTCGAGATCGTCGCCAGAACCCTCTTCGACACCGAAGTGACCGCGGACATCCGCAGCATCAACGATGAGGTCAACACCGTGATGGACCTCTATAACTTCATCGTCGCCTTCCCCAAGATCGAGTCCTTCCTGCACCTTCCGATTCCCGGGATCATGAAGTTCCGCCGCTCCAAGGCGCGCCTCGATGCGGTGGTGGACCGCCTGATCCGTGAGCACCGGGAAGCGGCGGCGCGCGGAGAGCCGGACAAGGGAGATCTACTCTCGATGCTTCTCGCCAGCAAGTACGAGTTGGACGACTCCACGAGCACAGCGTCGCAGGCCGGGATGCAGGCTGGGACACAGACCGGAATGCAGGCCGGGATGTCGAACGAACAGGTACGCGATGAGGTCCTGACGATCTTCCTCGCCGGTTACGAGACGGTGGCCAATGGCCTCGCGTGGACCTGGTATCTGCTAAGCCAGAACCCCGAGGTGGAAGCGCGGCTCCACGCGGAACTGGACGCTGTGCTTGGGGAAGGCGAGGAGAAGCGGCTTCCAACGCTTGCCGACTACCCCGCGCTGCGTTATACCGAGCAGGTCTTCGCCGAGTCGATGCGCCTTTACCCGCCGGCCTGGGCGATGGGACGCATGTCCACCAGGCCGGTTCGCCTGGGGCCTTACGAGATCCCTGCGGGAGCACACTTCTTCTTCAGCCAGTACATCATGGGCCGCGATCCTCACTATTTTCCGGACCCGCTGCGCTTCGATCCCGACCGCTTCACGCTGGAGAACAAGGCGCGGCGGGCCAAGTTCACCTACTTCCCCTTTGGCGGCGGCAGCAGGCAGTGCATTGGGGAGAGCTTCGCCTGGATGGAAGGAGTGTTCAGCATTGCCACGATCGCACAACACTGGCGGATGACGTATCTGGGCGATGGGGCGCCGGAGGTGCAGGCGAAGATTACTCTTCGGCCTAAGCACGCCATGAGGATGCGGCTGTCTCGTCGTTAGAGCGGGTTTGCTGTTGGTGTGGAGGAAGGCAAACGCAGATTCCCTTCGGGGATGACAGACAAAGGGCAATGGGAATGACAGACAAAGGGCAATGGCAGACTCTACGCCAATTGCTACTTTGCACTAAGAAACTGTGAAAAAAAATGTGTAAATTTCGGCCCGATTTCGACAAGAATCGGCCTCAGCCGGATTGGGTCCGTCATGGCGAATCTTTTGCATTGATCGTGGAAGGCGGGAGATGGTGGCCGAGGTCGGAGTCGAACCGACATGAGGTTGCCCTCGGCAGATTTTGAGTCTGCTGTGGCTGCCAATTTCACCACTCGGCCATAACGTAGATTGTATCGCAACTGGGATTCGGTGGCTCGCTGGTGAGCGCCCGGCGGCCAGCCTCCTCCGATACCGCCGCTGATGATGATGGCAGTAGTCGTCTCTCTGGTTCTTTTAAGAACAGAGGAGCAGACATGCTCCTCATAACTGGGAACCACTCGCAGCGGAGCCATCAGTCAAGGCCGCGCGTTCTGTGCGCGTTCATCGAAGCGCAGCGAAGAGCCTTTACGGATGGCGGAGCGGAGAGTACGCGCGTCAGCGTGTTCACCCAACGCTCAAGCCCTGCGATAACTCCTGCTGAGGCACGGACTGCGGCCCGATGCGCTGCCCCGCGTCCTGCTGCTGGATCGCCGATGGATGCGACACGTCCCGGCTCAGCTCTTGCCCCAGCGTCTTCGCATCGTTCGTGTACATCTTCACATCGAACTGCGCCCGCGACACAGACACGTAAGCCATGCGGCTATTCAACAGCTCGCCGTGGGCCTGCGCGGAGTCAACGTGGATGAGCACGCGGTCGGCGGTCTGGCCCTGGCTGCTGTGGCTCGTCACCGCATAGCCGTAGTCCAGATGCGGATGCTGCCGCGCGTTGAACTCGACCTCGCGGCCTGAGTCCATGCGCAGTTTCAGGTTGCCGTCGCCGTCAATCCGCTCCACCGTGCCCAGCTCGCGGTTCGCCAGCTTCTCCGCGTGATACGGCGCTGTGAGCTGCACCCGGTCGCCCTGGGAGAACGTGCGCTCCGCATCGCGGTAGACCGTCACGCCCTGCAAGCGGCGAGGATCGTAACTCAGCTCTTCGCCGCCGTGCCGCTTGATGGTAACTGTGTTGCTCTCTCGATCTGTATGCGTGACGCGGGCATACTCCCTTGTCTCGATGCCCAGCGGCTTCGACCCTTTCGAGTAGCGGAGGACATCGCCCTTTTCATAGTTCTGCGCGTGCTGCCGGTCGGCCCCGGTCACATCTTGCCGCGCGTAAAGCACATGCACGCGCTGCTCCTCGTTACTGACCTGACCGCTGCTCTGCATCGCGCGATGGATGTGACTGTTGATCTCGCGGCGGCTTTCATTGTCGGGCGACACCACTAACGTCCGCTCCGGCGAGCGCAAGTACTCGCGGGCTATCTCGTCGATCCGCTCCACGCGGTCTTTGATCTCCACCACCCGGCCCTGCTGATTCAAGTTGCCGATGGCCTCGCGCACCTCGCCCCGCGCAAGCTGCTCCACGGCATCTTTCAACATTGGGTCTTTCTGCCGGATGATCTCATCCAAGTGCGCCGTCCGCAGTCCCGCCTCCTGCAACTGCGCGTAGGGCCTGCCCGCTTCGACGGCCACATGCTGCCGCGTGTCGCCGACGAACAACACACGATCATTTTCCCTTAGCCGCTCGACGAACGTGTGCATCTGCTTGGTGCTCGCCATGCTCGATTCATCGACCACATAGAGACGCTTCTGTCCATCGTTATGCGGCTCGCCGCGTGCAAGATGCCGCTGCAACGTCTCTGTCTCCATGCCCGCCTCGTTCAGCTTTTGCGCGGCCCGCGATGTCGGCGCAAGCCCTTCGACCTCATAACCCGCATGGACAGCAGCTTCACGGACGGCGGCTAAGGGAGTTGTTTTTCCAGCTCCGGCTACGCCCTCAAGGGCCATCATCTGGTCGCGGCTCGTCAGCACCGCATCGACTGCCTGCCGCTGGCTCGCGCTCAGATGCGAGTGCTGCTCCATTGTCTGCTGTCGCACGTTGCCATCGGCCAACACATCGCGCGTGCCTTGCCCCATCTTCATGCGCTCGATCAGCTCGCGCTCGTAGCCCTGCATCTCATGCGTCGTGTACGCACGGACAGCCAAGCCCTCTCGACGTGGAACGTCTATCAGCTCCTTCGACTCGACGCGCCGCTCGAACTCGGCTTTGATCTCCGGCAACCGCGCCTCCCCCATCGTGTGTTTCAGCGCATCGCGCATCAACGAACGCTCATCCGCAACGGCCTCGCGCTCCGTGCCGCGATCACGCGCGTAGCTCATGCCCTCCTGCGCGGCGGTACTCGAAGACTCCGGCCTCAGCTCTACGCTTGGCCGCTGCGCCGCCTCGGTAAGAACACGCTGCGGCTGCTGGCCGTACTCTGCGGCCATCTTCTGATGCTGTGCTCGTACCTCATCGTGGGAGAGCGGCTGCTTGGCATCGCGCGTCTGATGCGCCGCGATCTGCGCGGCCCCGGCGCCGCTGCGTCCCGCGGCCTCCATGTGCTCCTCGATCTGTTGCCGCCGCGGACTCGACGCCTCCAGATACTCGCGCGTGTAGCCCTTGATCTCCGGCTGTCCATGCTCGCCGCGCTCGATCTCGTAGCCCAGCTTTTGCAGATGCGCCGCCAGCTCCGAGCGATACACCGCCGTCGCGTACTACTGCGTTTTGTATAGCTCTTGCGGCTGCAACGCCCGCGTGTTGCCATCCGCCGTTTCGGTCACATTGAAGACGACCGCGTGCGTGTGGAGCTGCGGCGCGGCGTAGCCATCGACGGGTCGGCTGCTGTCATGCTCGAACTTGGCGACAGCCCACGCGCCCGTCGTCTGCGCCGGGACGTTGCCGCCGATCCGTGCCTGCACATACCGCTCCATCTCATCGAGCGCGACCTTCACGCTCTCTCTGTGCGCTTCGCGCACACGGTCGTCCCCACCAACCAACGCCGTCAGAGAGACGGACTTCGGTGCGCTGAACGTCGCGTCCCACCCGGCCCGGTGCTCCATCGAACGCAGCGTCTCGCCGCGCTCGTTCTCATACTCACGCGCCGTTTGATGACGCACAAGCTGCTCGCCGGTCGATGGATGCTGGCCCTCCGAGAGCCGCGCGAACTGCTGCTCCTGCACTTCACCCTGCAAGCCCCATCGCTCCGCAAGTTGGCCCTGCCACTCGCCGCGCACGCGCTCGCCTTCGGTGTAGTAGTTTTCTTTGGCGTTGGCGAACTCCTTTTTGTGGTACGCCTGCGCCTGGCCGGAGCTGATGGGCTTCGATAGTGTGACCATGATTTCACTCGAAAAACGGATGCTGTTCGTTCACTGCTGCGGGCTGCTCTTGCTCCTGCTTCTTTTGGACGGAGCGCGGCGGCTTCCGCTGCGCCGCTGGCTGCATCACTGGCTCGTCTTCCACCGGCCCTCTCGCCGGCGTCGCCGGCGCTGTGGCCGTTGCTGCTGTCGCTGCCGGCGTCGTCATCTTCCGCTCGACGAACTTCTCCGCATGGCTCGCCAGCTCCATGTACGGGAAGCGCATCCGCACAACGAGGTTGCCGTGCTTCAAGTACCCATGCAACGGGTCGAGCCCGTCAACCTCCGACGCCATGACCAACGGCTCGCGCGTGATGTCGCGCTGCTCGCTCTCCCGCCCGCGCGGGAAGCCCCGCGTGCGCGACTCGCGGAAGCGTTCGACCTCGATCTCCCCAATGGCTTTCGAGATCCATTCGGACGCATACGGCTCGCTGGTTTTGAGTAAGATCTTCGTCGCTGGCTGGCTCAACATTGCCTTTGCAACGTGGCCGTACAGAGACTCGACCTGGGCCTTTCCTTGGAAGCCCAGCACGATCGGGTTATTCGATTTTCTGTTCTCCGTGATGGCCGGCGTGAGCTGGGGCAACCGCTGCAAGCTCGCCAGCTCGTCCAACACGAACCACGCCTTGCGCGGGCCTCCGATGCCTTCGTTCATTAGCCGCAACACAAGCAAGTCGAGCCACAGGCTGATGAGCGGGCGCATCCTCTCGCGCATCGTCGGCTTCGATGTAAGGAAAACCCATCCCTTGCGCTATTTAACCCACTCGACCGTGTTCCAGCTGCGCTGTGTCTCGCCCTCTTTGGGCAGCAGCTTGAACGCATCCGCCACCATGTTCAGCGACCCCAACACACCGCTGCGCTGCGCCGCCGCGCCCCGGTCGATCATCGCCGCCATCTCGGTTCCTCGAACGTGTTTGTCGATCTCGTGCGGGCTGCACATCCAGTACGTGAGCTGCTCCGGCGTCGGCCTGATATTGATTAAGTGAGCGGGACAACAGGGGGCCGGAGGCGGGCTAAGGGGTTGATGCTCATATGGTTCCCCTACAGCAACGTGCGCTCGCCTCTAGGGGGTAACTCCATCCGCCAATTTTTTCTATTAGCAGCCTGTTTTCAGCAGGTTCCCGCAGAGGAACTTTCGGTTACTCCGCAGCACCCATTCTGGGGTGACGTGTCATCCTCAAGCCGCTGCCGTAGGCAGCGTTGCTCTTCGGGGCGCTGGTTCATGCGCGGCAGATGCCGGAGGGCCGATATCTGCACGGGCTGTTCGCTACTTATGCCCTTTGGCATCCCCGGATTGCAGCAGCGTAGCCAGGGCAGTCGGAATCAAGGCCGCGCTGCGCATCTCGCTTTGCGGTCAAGAGCTTTGACTCCGGTCTCATGGCTCGGGCCGATGATCCCAGCCATCCGGGGAATGTCATAGTAGTTCCCATATTCTCAGATGTCGAGGTTGCCTGCTTCATTACGGCTCCCGGACATCTGTCGGCAGGAGCTTACTCGCCCCTGTGGTCCTGGGGCTCTATGAAAAACGAGGAGAACCACCCGCATACCCGTATCGAGCTGTCCGCCTATAATTTAGTTGCTCTCCCAAGAGTAAAACGCAAGGACTCAAGCGCAAGCTGCGGTCGAAGAGGCCAGCCGGGTGGCTAGCTTAAAGGAGTGCTAATGGTCTATCGAATGGCGATTCTGAGCGCCGCATTGATGTCGGGCATCGGATTCACGACTTCGGCGTATGCAAACGCCTCCGCCATTGTCCCATTTGTGGGCTGCAAATCGGACGGCCAGGTAGGTCCACAGGACGCACCAACCGGCAAGCCGCAGATAATCACAATCTCTCCACAGTTGGCTCAAACGGTCGCTTATTACAAGGCACAAGAGAAAAGAGTGGAACAACGTATTGAAAGATCACAGGTGGCCCACCCTAAGTTTTTGAAATCTATCCACGCTCAGCGCATCGCGCCGGCCACTTCATAATGACTGTTGTCGTAAGTTGGTTACTCAAGCGTATGCCTGAAGAGTTGCCATTGCAGCCTCATTCAAACCCTCCCAATGAGTTAGAGCCTTATTCAAATCGATGAATCTGTATCGGTCCAGCAACTCACGCCGACTCTTTTCATCGGTGCGGAAATCGATCATCACCAGAGGGGTTTTCCTGTGCTCAAGAAACCCACAATCCCAATACTTAGTCTGGTAGTTGGTAACTAGCCGATATATTACTTGTCACAGATACTCGTCTTGTGCGGGCATAGAAAACCCGATAATGGTCATCCCGAAATTCAGGCCACCATCCCGTCCTAAACCTTTCCAGAAGTCCTGAAAGATTGATGAATACACTAGCTTCAGAGGAGACGGATTCAACAAAAGAGGGGTTGCAAGAAACATCGGCTAATGCAATCGCGATCCTTTAAGTAAGGCGCAGCTTGCTCATGGGGAGGACGGCTGGAGAAAAGTGAGAACAAGCAGCGCCCCCATCGATTGTAATGGAATCCATTACGCTGTAATATTCCAGTATGGCCACTGCTACTGCAAGGAAATCGAAGGTTTACACGATTAGCCTGCCGCCCGAACTCGCACAAAGGGCTGAGGCGCTGGCTCAGCGGGACAGCCGCACTATGAGCGAGCTATTCCGCGAAGCCTTTCGCACGTACTCCGCACAGCAGGCGCGAACGACGCTGGATGAACTGGGCGAATATGCGGCTGGACGCAACCCGAAGGGCTATACCGAGGTCGATGTGCCCCGGCTCATCAAAGATGTGCGTGCTGAAAAGTCGCGCCGTCGCAAGGTACGGTCCAACGGGTGATCGTCGTCATCGACACAAACGTCTGGATTTCCGCGCTTCAGTTTGCGAAACGTCGCGGCACGCCGACTCTTGCGCTCGAAAGAGCGATGAGCGATGAGCGAAGACGTGATTGCCACTTGCGATGAGATTGACGCGGAGATCATCCGCGTCCTGACGAAGAAGTTCTCCTGGGAACAACACCGGGCAACGTCGGCACTACAAGCGATTCTGGCGCGCGGCATCCGTGTAAGGCTTCATGGCACGGTAAAGGAATGCCGTGATCCCAACGACGATATGTTTCTGGAGTGCGCCGCCCTTGCGAAAGCGGATTTGCTGGTTGCAGGCGATAAGGATTTATTGACTCTTGGCGCATACAAGGGAACGCGCATTGTCACGCCCTCGGAGTACCTGAGAGCCGGATAAAAGCATCAGGCCATTGCTCAGAGATGAGCGTGGCTAAGAATCGCCTGAGTGATGTTCACCGCGACGGCTGCCCACATTCGTTTGCAAGCGATTGGCGTTACCTGGCCCGGTGCCGGGCCGGAGTGGGGCCGGTTCCGGCCCCAAAACATGCCAGGATGGTTCCATCCTGGCTAGGGCCTTGCGGTGTGCGGATTGTCCGTCATAAACAAGTAGCGCCGATCTACGCTTCCTTAGCTAAGGAGACGGCCTCTACTCTGCCGGGACCTTTCTTGGAAACCGCCTTCTTCTTCGGACGTGGCCTCATGATGTTGATAGCGGAAGCATCGAGCTGCGTCTTCAAATGCGCTGCATAGTATTTCTCAATCATCTCGACGCTTGTCCGGCAGTTCTTGGCAACCTGATAGATGTCGGCACCTTCAAGCAGGCGCAGGCAATGTACGTGTGGCGCAGGCTATACGCCGTTCGCGGCCTTCCGTCACGGTCGGTGCGAAGCTTTTCTTCTTCAAGGATTGCGTGGAACAAATCGCGTGGCCATTTCGGAAACAGAAGATCGGTGAGTCCGGGCGTGTGCCACTCACCGTTGGCCATTGACGCGGTACGGCTGCCCGATCTTCCCGGCCCTCCATCTGGACGCAGACGCGATTTCAACCTCTCGAACGGATGCACGGCACCTGCTGTGCTCTTGCAATAGCCAACGCCTCGCTTGCCACGTACTTCAATCTCAAGGATGGTTTGGCCGCTTCCCTCGTCTTCGATTACCGTGACATCGCGGAACTGAAGACGCATCGCCTCGTCGGGGCGGAGTCCGGTATTGGCGGAGAACAAAACGTAATCGTGAAGTTGTTCCGCCTCCCAACGAAAACGGGGCTGCTTAGGATCATGGGCGCGTTTCCTCGTCGCCTCGTAAAGCTGCTTGTACTCTTCCGGCGAGAACCATGCTCTATGAGAAATCTTGGCCGACGCGCGATATGGCGCGGACAAATCCGGTAGATGATCGATCCATCCGTGCCGCAGAGCCGTTTTGAAAATCTGGCGCAACGTCACGATTTCCTGGTGCATGGTGTTATGCGCTGGCGGCTTGCCGCGCATCGCCTTAGCTTCTTCAAGGCGATGGATGCGATATTCATTGACCTTGCCAGCCGTGATCTCGGGAAGAACCATGCTGCCGAAGAACGGGACGAGATGGCCATTGGTACGCGCGTGCTGTCCGCGCGCATAGGTCGCGCTCCGCTGTCCCTGCGTCATGATGTCGAATTCGCGCAGGTACAACTTCGCGGCTTCGCGGAACGGCTTGTCGCTCTTCAACTCACCGTCGCGGAGCTTGCCTCGCAATTGCAGAGGGGCTTAGGAAGCAAAGGAGTCAGAGCGGATCCTTTCTGAGGAAGTTTAGCAGTTCTTTGTAGAGGTTATTGTTGCGGTGATTGAAGCGAAATTCTGTCTCTTTGAGGTGGAGGTAGAAGGTGCGTTTGGGCACACCGCAGAACCTGGCGAGGCGACGTTTGGCCAGGCTCCAGAAGCTTTCGATACCGTTGATGTGGTTGAGTTGCTGGGCGAAGATATTCTCCCGGTGCTCGACTCTGAGGTGCTTGTCGTAGCCCAGATCGACCAGGCCGTGATAGCCAGCCCAGCCGTCGGTGTGGACAACCGAGCTGAGACTGGCGCGGCCACGAATCACCGCTTGCAGCGCGGCTTTGGAAGCATTGGGGACGATGGCGGTGTAGACCTTGTCGCCGCGCTTGAGCAGGCCGAAGACGATGGTCTTGCCGCCGGCGCCGCGTCCGCACCTCCCGCGCACGCGCTGTGGTCCGAAGTAAGACTCATCGGCTTCGAGCACTCCCTCTAACGGCGACTGCCGCTCGCACTCGGCGGCGATCCTGGTGCGCAGGCGCAGAAAGATCGTGTTGACGGAACGAAGCGAAATCCCAGTCAGATGGGCCGTCTGCGTGGCTGTCAAATCCAAGGCAAAACACCGGACCAGGTGCCGGAACTTCGCCTCGGATAACTTTGAAAATCGAAAGTAACGGTTCGACTGCGCCATGATTGGACTCTAGCGCCATCTGGCAGTCCTTTGCTTCCTAAGCCCCTTGCAGATACCAGTCTTCTGCGAACTCCTTCGCTTTCGAGAGGCTATCTTCTTTGGTGGTTGTGCGCCGGTTCTTTCCGGCTAGATAGGTTGCGCATTGCCAGCTAGAACTATTCGGACGCCTGTAGACGTGAACCTTGCCACCAAGGATGGTGTGATGTTCGGACATGCGTAAGCACCTCCAGACTCTCCCCAAACTGCGAAAGTGTGGAAGAGTTGTGTAAGGATATCGCTTGTCTTTTGCTTCAGTCAACTACATTTATTTTCAGTAGCTTAGCTGAGTATGAGATTGTGTCTTAGACGATTTTGAGTCCGCTGCGTCTGCCAGTTCCGCCATCCCGGCTCTTGCTTTAGCTGTGATTCTGCTCCATATTACTGATCTACCATCCAACTTAAACCTTGAAGTCCAGCAGCAGATCACGATCCTAGTATCGCATAGCTCTGCCCGAACGGTATCCTCAACTAGGTCCTTGAGGCCACAACCATGCTGCCCCTCGGACTCCACTTGAGTCGCCGTACTTCGCTGGCAGAACTAATGTCGAGACCTCTCCTCCAAAGACATATCGCGGCAACCTCTTCGGCAGTTCCGAATAGATCTGCTGTACTCTCGATACACCGCCACCGACCACAACCATATCCGGGTCGAGCATATTGATGACATGCGCCAAACCTCGCGCGAGACGATCTTCGAATCGTTCTATCGTAGCCGCTGCTTCAGGATCGCCAGCTTCAAAAGCTTCCACGATGTCTCGCGTCGTCTGCACCTTGCCAGTCACGTTCCTGTGATCCAGTGCAATTCCTGTGCCCGAGACCCACATCTCGAGACACCCATTTTTCCCGCAATAGCAGGCTGGCCCCGGATACTCCTCAGGCTTCGGCCAGGGCAACGGGTTATGTCCCCACTCGCCTCCAACGCCATTTGGTCCCGGGTGAACGCGCCCATTAATCGCAACTCCTCCGCCACATCCGGTCCCTAGAATCAATCCGTAGACAACGTGTGCGCCCGCCGCGGCTCCATCGGTCGCCTCAGACACCGCAAAACAATTCGCATCATTCGCGACCCGCACCTCGCGTCCAAGAGCAACCGACAGGTCTCTATCCAGTGGACGGCCGTTCAACCATGTTGAATTGGCATTCTTCACCAGTCCGGTAAGTCTCGAGATGCTGCCAGGAATACCCGCCCCCACACTCCCCGTATTTTTTGTTTCCTGCTCCAGCCTATGCACCAGTCCGACGATCGATGCAATCGTAGCGTCGTAATCGTCGCGCGGAGTATCGACACGGTACCGTGCTAACTCTCCACCTTGATCGTCAATGGCAAGCGCTTCAATCTTCGTCCCACCTAGATCAACACCAATTCGCATCTTTACCTTCGTCATCAGAACTAAAGCTCCTTGCCAAAATGCCATCGCGCGGGGCAAATCTTTTCACCAGCACCACGGATCGCTACTGGACCTTCCCTTGGGGACGTAACCGGCGCAGCTCCGCCGCGCAGGCAATTGCATTCAGCGCAGCCAGTCTCAGATTGTCAGCAGCCAGCCATAACCAAAAGCGAGTTCCCTGCTCACCCTTCTCAGCAGACTCTCTTTTCACCCGTACCATGATGTCTCCCTGCCCCGCGGCGCTCAGGTTGCTTGGCGGGTCAGACTCGTCGCTCAGCACGTCGGCGTGCTCACCAGCCAGCGCCGCCTCCACCTGCTCCGCTGTTGCCGATGCTCCAAGCTCCACAAGCACCGATATCGCGTACCCATGGAATACCGGGGCCTGCACAAGCTGCAGCGCCAGCTCCGGAAGAATACCGTTCGCCAGTTCAGCGTAATGATGCCGGATGCGCTCCTCCGTCTGGGTCAGCTTTATCTTCGCCGCTTCACCCAGCGACGGCAGCAGGTTGAATGCCACCTGCGCATCGTACTGCTCGCGCGGCAGAGTCTGGAACGACAACAGATTCACCGTCTGCTGATGCAACTCATCCATCGCATCCCGTCCATACTCCGAGGCCGGTTCCATCACGCTTGCGGCGATGCTGGTCAACGGCAGCTTCGCCTGCAGTCTCCCCGCGATCAATGAAAGCATCAGCGCAACGGGATGCGCGGGAACAACAGCGGGCGTCTTCAGATCCGGCTCACGACCGCTGCTGCTCTTTATAGCCGCAAGCGTCTCGGCCACCCACGGCCCTCGTATTAGAACATCCTTCTCTGTTTCGAGCGCATACGTCATGTCGATGATGCTCGCGCCCGCACTTCGCGCAGCTTGCCAATACTTCTTTGTCACCGCGGGTCCGCCGGAAAAGAAGACGAAGTCCATGCGCTCGAACGAGGACGCATCCAACTGCTGAATAAACGAGACCTCTTCGGCTGCCGCGACCACCTGTCCCGCAGCCTCCTCCTCGTCCAGCAGCACAAAATCGGAGGCACCCAGCGAAGAGTCGCCAAGTTGGTCGCTGACCTCCTTCCCGGCCAGCGACGAGGCTCCGACAATTCCAGTTCGAAATAATCTATTCGTCATCTCTTCCTTCTTCAACTCCCTCGCGTGCCTCTGGCGTGAAACTCTCCCGGCAAAATTCGGAGTCGTTTACCGCTTGCCTAACGCCGAATGCCGCCTCTCTCGACTCCACGAATACGCCAGCCGCGCTACTACTCCCGAAACTAGGTAAGCCATCGCCAGAATAAGCAGCATGTACTCCGAATACAGCACAATCAGCGCGCCGATCACAGCGATCACCGCAACCAGCTGGAATGGGTGACGGCCGCCTGTCGTAATCTCTTTCGCGCTCCAGAACCTCCAGTTACTGACCATCAGAAAACTCGTCACCGCCAGAAGACATAACCACACTACCGCGATCCATGGATTATCGATCGGCGAGCCTCTCTGGAAGTGAATCACGGAGGAGATCACGCCTGCACCTGCGGGAATCGGCATCCCCACGAAATACTTCTTGCCAGGTCTTCCGGGGTTGCGCGGCTGCGGATTGACACTGATGTTGAACCGGGCCAACCGAGTGGCTCCGCAGATAAGAAAGATGAAACAGATAAAGACGCCGATATGCACAATCTGCTCGCGCAGATGGGGATGCGCCATCAGCGGCAGCATGCGAAATCCCCAAACATACGCCAGCAGACTCGGCGCCACTCCGAACGTGATCACATCCGCAAGCGAATCCAGCTCTCTGCCAAAGTCGCTCGTTGTGTTCGTCAGTCGCGCGATGATGCCGTCTAGTCCATCGAACAGAACGGCGATGCCAAGCGCCAGCGCCGCCCGGTCGAAGTAGCTCTGGTCCGCAGCCGATCCCTGGATGCTCTGCGTAATCGCATAATATCCGGCAGCCATATTTCCCGCCGTAAACAGCGAAGGCAGTACATACATGCCTCGGCTGGGCTGGCGTCTCGGCTTCCCCTCAGAGCGCGTCCGCAGCTCTCCGGGTGTCTCTCCGGGCATCTCACCAGCCATCAGGCCACCACTGCCGATGCAACGCTCTTCGTCTCTCCGATACCTTCGGGAAGGACGGCAATCACGGTAGAGCCACCTTTTACGCGCGAGCCCGTCTTGACCTTTAAATTCGCCGCGGCGGGTATCAGCACGTCCACGCGCGAGCCAAACTTGATGAGGCCCATCCGCTGCCCTCGCTCCACCCGGTCCCCGACCTTCAAGTTGCATACGATGCGCCGCGCCAGCAGCCCTGCGATCTGCTTAAAACTCACTTCGTAGTCGCCCGCATCGATGGTAATCAGCGTCTGCTCATTATGCAGCACAGACTCGGGGTTCATCGCATTCATGAACTCGCCCTTGCGAAACTCGGAGACTTTTACCACCCCGCCCACCGGCGCGCGGTTCACATGCACATCAAAGACATTCAGGAAGATGCTGAGACGCAGCCGGCTTCCGCTGATCGTTTCGATCCACTCCGCTTCGGTCACAACGCCATCCCCAGGCGAGACAATCTGGCCCAGCCCCTGCGGAATCGTCCGGTTCGGATCGCGAAAAAACCACAGAAAAAATGCTGCCAGCACCATCGGCAACGCCACCAGCCACACCGGCATCGTCAGGTACCAGAGCGCCACTGCCACCAACCCAAGCCCTAAGGCATATAAGAAACCGTCTCGCACCATAATTGAGTCAATTATAAAGCCACGCACACCCTCGGTCTGTGCCCCGCGACTTGCCATGCCCCGGACATCTGCTTTCCATGCCGAAATATCAAACTACCGGCTCTACGATGCTCCGACCCGCCGAAGCCTCTCCATCTCGTCCTTGATGCTGAGTTTCAGCTTCTTTAGCCGAACCTCTTCCAACTGCTCCGGCCCGGTCAGCAGCAGCTTCGAACGAAGCGTATCCAGCCGGCGCTCGTAAAGGCTATGCTCCTGGGCCAATTGTTGAATGGAAGTGTGCGAAGTAGGTCTTGGAAGCTCCGTAAACTTTGCAGTCTGCACGAAAGAGTACCTCCGGCGACGGATGACAGGTCTCAACCACTGCCCGCCACGCTATCACAGCGCTCCGGCAGCCGCAATGTGGATTACTTCTCCCGCGCTAAAACCAGTCGCATCAGCAAAGCGTCGTCTGCAGGATCCTGATAGTACCTGCTCCTCCACCCTGCCGCCACAAACCCCAGCCTTCGGTACAGCGCAACCGCTCCGCTGCTTTTCGCCCGCACTTCGAGCTGCAACTCGCCAATACCCAGGCTGCGGCACCACTCGATCACCGCGCCACAAAGCGCCTTGCCTCCCCCCATCCTCCGCACCGTTCCCTCTACCGCAACGCTCTCCAACTCCGCCAATCCTTCGGCTCCCGATCCAATCGCCTTCCCCACTGCAAAACCAACCAGCCTGCCGTCTGATTCTGCGACGAAAAAGCACCGTTTGACCGCACCTTCCGGACCAAGCTGACTCACCATCGTGGCATACTCCGCCTCAGCCCAATGCGGAGCCTCTGTCACCGCGCGTTCCAGCCGAACCACCCCGGCAAGATCTGCTCGGCGGGCTTTGCGCACGGCAAAAGCGCTCATCGCAAATCTCTCGTCACCGCAGGTTTCGCAAAGATCTCTGCATCCGTCCGCCGCAGATAATTCGCATCCAGCGTAACTGTGTTTTCAAAATCCCCTGCGGCAATCTGCTCCACCGCAAACGGCAAAAGCTCCCCAGCCAAAGGCTCTTTCACCAGCCGGGGCTTCAACTCACCCAGAGCCTCCGCAACCTTCTCCTCACACACAACCACACTGCCGCCCACAGCCGCCGCCATCACATCCTGAGCCGATAATAAGGCCTCCCGCACACAGCGCCGCCCCACATATTCGCCGTAATAAAACTCACCCCGCCCCGCGTCCAGCACCGCATGCATGGGTTCGTCGCCCTCCGCGTGAGCAGCCAGCACCGCCAACCGGGACACCGCAAGCAGCGGCACTCCCGCCGCCTCGCTCAACCCCTTCGCCGCACTCACGCCAACCCGCACCCCGGTAAACGACCCCGGCCCATGCACCACAACTACCGCAGCCAACTCACCGAGCCTCCAACCCTGCGCCTGCATGAGCTTCCGGATCGACGGCACCAGCCGCTCCGACGAACTTCTCCCCGGCAGCACATCCGAAGCAACAACAGCCGACGCGAGCTCTGTGTCTGCCAACGCAACGCTCCCCTCGCCTCCAGCGGTATGAATCATCAATAGGCGCATCAGGCTCTGACCTTACCGGGCGATGAGCCATCTCCCACAATCTCCAGCAGCACACCACCCGTGCTCGCTGGATGCACAAAAAAATACCGATGCCCTCCGGCCCCTACCAGCACCGCATCGCTCGCCAACCGGACCCCCTCCGTCTTCAACCGCGTAAACAGCCCATCGATCCCATCCACATGCACTGCAACATGGTGCAACCCTTCGCCGCGCTTCGTCACGTATCTTCCAATCGTCGAATCCTCTTCGGTCGCCTCCAGCAGTTCGATCCTGCTCTCCCCCAGCGGCAGCATCGCCGTCTTCACTCGCTCGTGCTCGACGACCTCCTCATGGCTCATCGTCATTCCCAGCGCCTCATAGAATCCCTTTGCCGCCGCAATACTCTTCACCGCAACTCCCAAATGATCAAGCCGCAGCCCGCCAACCCGAAAATCACTCACTCCCATTCGCGCCTTCCGCTCCGCATTCCGTACTGCACGCCGCCGCACCGTCTCCATCAACTCCGCCACTCCCTCGCCTGTAGTCGCCACCGTCCGCACCACCGGCGCCGCATCCTCAGCACCCCCCAGGCGCTGCATGGCAACAATCTCCTGGTCCACCAACTCCGCTCCGCCGCGATCGGCCTTGTTCACCACAAACACATCGGCCACCTCCATCACTCCTGCCTTCAGGCTCTGAACCTCGTCGCCCATCCCCGGCACCAGCACCAGCACCGTCACATCCACCAGACCGATCACCTCCACCTCATCCTGCCCCACGCCCACCGTCTCAATCACGATCGTCTGCCGCCCTGCCGCCTCCATCATCGAGCACACGTCCGCAGCTGCCCGTGCCAGACCACCCATCTCTCCGCGCGAGGCCATACTACGGATATAAACCCCTGCATCCGCGGCAAATTGCTGCATCCGGATCCTGTCCCCCAGCAGCGCGCCACCCGTATACGGGCTCGACGGATCGACCGCCACAACCCCAACCGTCTGCCCCTCCGCCCTCAGCCACCGAACCATCTGGTCCACCAGCGTGCTCTTCCCCGCCCCCGGCGGTCCCGTTACCCCGACACGCAGCGCTGCGCGTGAAATCTCCCGGCAAGCTACCATAAGCTCCGCCGCCAGAGCGTCCCCATCCTCGACCATCGACACCGCCCGCGCCAGCGCCCGCACGTCGCCCGCCCGCAGCTTTGCGACCATCTGCGCTACCTCACTCCGGGCGCCCTTCGGCTCTTCGCTCACGTGTGCGATCATACCGCGCTTCACCTCCCGCATCTCACCCGCATGCCAACGTTTCTCAGCGGTGGAACCTCCATTCGAATCGAGCAAGTCGAACCTGCCACGGTCAAGTCCTTCCCCGCCATCCCTCCATGGAGAGGCAGACTCCATCGTTCCCGCCGCGCACGCCATCGAATTGAATACCCTCCTCGTACGTCTCCCCATCCCGCACCAGATGCACCTCCTTCCCTCCGAAGGTCACTGATTTTCCGCTGGAGCGCAACTCCGCATCCTCGCCACAGTAGCCCAGTTTCTTGGTCGCTATCTCTGACAAGCAGCAAAACGCCGCCGGTCACTCTAAAATTACCCTTGTGATCCGCCCACGCTACATTATCCCCGTCCTCCTTGTGCTCGCATTCTTCCTTCTGTGGCTTGTCTGGCCCGCACGCCACGCAGCCAACGCGCCTCAATCCGGATCGAACACCGCAGCTTCGACCGCAGCGGCTCCCATAGATGCCGGCGCACTGACACCCACGACCATCTACGCGCACAACCTTCTCCTGCGCAAAGGACCTCAATTTCGCGTCTACATCAGCTGGATTCGCGGCCAGATGCTGCGCACACGAAATAACGTCGATCCGTCCTTCGACCATCCGGAATCGTTTGTCCTTCTCATTCAGAAAGGCGTCATCCACGCCAACCTCGGCGATATCGGCAACTTCCTCAACACCACCAGCTTCCCGCTTAAAAACCTCACCGTCCGCGGCGAAGGCGATCAAGTCAGACTCACCGGCACCTTGCACAAGCTTCTCGTGCCTCTTCCCGTCGAACTCCTCAGCACCGTCTCCGCGACCCCGGACGGCCGCATCCATCTTCACATCAACAAAATCAATGTGCTGAAAATTCCCGTCAAGGGGCTGATGGGGGGTCTGCACGTCGAGATCGACGACATCGTGGGAGCAACTCCCATGTCCGGGGTCGAGGTCTCCGGTAACGATCTCTTCCTCAATACGACCCAACTGCTCCCGCCTCCCCACATTCGCGGCCTGCTCACCAGCGTTACTGTCCAAAGCCCCGACCTCGTCCTCATCTACGGCAACTCCAAGGACGATGAATCCAAACTGGCGCAATGGCACAACTTTCTTCGCTTTAACGGAGGCACGCTCGGCTTCGGTAATCTGTCCATGCACCCTGCTGATCTCACCCTCATCGATGCCTCCGACGATCCTTGGTTTGATCTTGACCTGGTCAACTACCAGGCTCAACTGGCCAGCGCCTACAGCCGCATAACTCCACAAGCAGGACTCGAGATCTTCATGCCGGAACTGAACCAGTTGCGCCAGAAGAAAGCAAGCCCAAGCATCACCCTCGACTGGCTAAAAAATCGCTCCCAGCCTCTGCCGTCAGACGTCTCCAAGAAGACCTCTCCGGCGAAGTGATTTGCGAGTTCCTATGTGGTGTTTCATTTTCCAGGTGCAAACATCAGTTTTCACCTATAATTCTCGTGCCATGAACTCACCCCAAGCCAACCCAATGAATTTTGCCCGCAGAGGCGCCCCCCTTGCCCTCCTGCTTTTCGCCGCCATCCCTCTCAGCCACGCCCAGCTTCAGGGCAGCAAGCCCGACGTGCAACCGGCGAATCATCCTGTCCCCGCGATTCAGGACACCGAGACGCCCGCCCAGCGCGACGCCCGCATGCAGTGGTGGCGCGAGGCCCGCTTCGGCATGTTTATCCATTGGGGCCTCTACTCCATTCCCGCCGGCACCTGGGACGGCAAGCAGATTCCCGGCATCGGCGAGTGGATCATGAACAACGCCTCCATTCCCGTGGCCGACTACAAAGCTCTCGCGCCGAAATTCAATCCCACCGGCTTCAGCGCTCACGACATCGTCGCCCTCGCCAAATCCGCCGGCATGAAGTACATCGTCATCACCGCTAAACATCACGACGGCTTCGCCATGTTCGACTCCAAGGCAAACTCCTTCAACATCGTCGACGCCACGCCCTTCCACCGCGACCCCCTCCGCGAGCTAGCCGAAGAGTGCCGCAAACAAGGCATGAAACTCGGCTTCTACTACTCCCAGGCGCAGGACTGGACCGCCCCCGGCGGCGCTGCCATCATGCGCGACCACCATGACCCCGTCACCCACCACTGGGACAAGGCCCAGGATGGCAGCTTTGACGATTACCTCCACAACAAATCCATCCCTCAGATTAAGGAACTCCTCACCAATTACAATTCAGCCGCGGGCGCTGGCGACTTCCCTGTCGTCGTCTGGTTCGACACCCCAACCGACATGATGACGCCCGCCCGCGCCGCCGAGATCGTCACCCTCCTCAACCAGCGTCCGAACCTCATCTGGAACAACCGCCTCGGAGGCACCTATAAAGGCGATACTGAAACTCCCGAGCAGTTCATCCCGCCACAGGGCTACCCCGGCCGCGACTGGGAGTCCTGCATGACCATGAACGACACCTGGGGCTACAAGTCTGACGACACCAACTTCAAGTCCACCGAGACGCTGCTACGCAACCTCATCGACATCTCCAGCAAGGGCGGCAACTACCTCCTCAACATCGGTCCCGACTCTCACGGCGTCGTCCCCGCGCCCGAGGCCGAACGCCTCCACCAGATGGGCCAGTGGCTCAAGGTCAACGGCGAAGCGATCTACGACACCCAACCTACCCTCTTCGACGTGTCCACCGGCAACTTCAGCCCCACCGAAAAGGACAGGAAAGGCCAACCCAAGTTCATCCCCACCTGGAACTGGCGCTCCACCACCAAACCGGACAAGGTCTACATCGAACTCTTCACCTGGCCCGCAGGCAGCTTCCACGTCGACAAGATGCCGCGCACAGTCACCAACGCCTATCTCCTCGCCGACCCCAAACACAAGCCGCTCAAATTCACCCAGAATAACCAGGGTCTCGACATACAGGTACCCTCAAAACCACTCGACCCCTTCGCCACCGTGCTCGTCCTCACCACCCGATAACGTCCTGTTTCCGCAACGGAACAAAATACAACTCCACAACACCGGCTTACTCATCCTTTGTGGCTTCGTTGTTCAGTTTTCCTCTCTCCCGGATCAGTCCTGCTTTCTGCGTAGGGCGGTGAGTTGGGGGTGGAGGAGCTTGGCGGTGAGGGAGCGGGTGAGGGCTTCGACGGCTTCGCGCTGCTCGGGAGTGAGAGTGGCGAGGCGTTTGGCGGAGCGGGCCAGTTCGGCTTCGCGGGTCGCTTCGGCGTTTTGCTGAAGAGCGAGGATGGCGGGAACGGCATCGCGGGACTGGAGGCGCTCGTGGTACTTTTCCACTTCCCTGCTGACGATCGTTTCGGCGGCTTCAGCTTCGCGGCTGCGGTCGGCGAGGTTGGCGCTGGCGACCTGCTGGAGATCATCAATGTCGTAGACGAAGCAGCCTTCGACCTCGTTCATGCGGGGATCGACGTCGCGGGGAACGGCGATGTCGATGAAGAACATGGGGCGGTTGCGGCGGCGTTGCAGGAAGTGCTGACCATGGGAGCGGCCGAAGATCTTTTGCTGGGCTCCGGTGGAGGTAATGACGATGTCGGCGCGATCGGCCTGCTCATAGAGGGCATCGAAGGGGATGACGGCGGTGTGGACCGTGGGGCTGGAGAACTCGGCGGCGATATGCTCGGCGCGGGCTTCGGTGCGGTTGGTGACGAGGATGGAGGAGGCGCCCTGCTGGATGAGATGGCGGGCGGCTAGCTCGGACATTTTGCCGGCGCCGACGAGCAGGACGGTTTTGCCGTAGAGGGACCCGAAGATCTTGCGGGCGAGATCGACGGCGACCGAGGCGATGGAGACGGAGCTGGAGCCGATCTGAGTTTCGCTGCGAACTTTTTTGGCGACGGTGAAGGTGCGCTGGAGGAGGGATTCGAGGTTGGACTGGACGGCGCCGACCTCGCGTGCGATGGTGTAGGACTCCTTCACCTGGCCGAGGATCTGGGGTTCGCCGACGACCATGCTGTCGAGCGAACTGGCGACGCGGAAGAGGTGGCGGACGGCTTCGCGCTCGCTGAACTCGTAGAGGTGGGGGCGGATGTCGTGGGCGGGGACGCTGAAGTACTCGTGGAGAAAGCGGAGGAGGTCTGCGCCGCTGCCGTTGCTGCTGGTTGGGGCCTGAGCGTCCTGGAGGGTGAGGAGTTCGACGCGGTTGCAGGTGGAGAGAATAAGGCCTTCGCGGATGCCGGGCTGGTGGAGGAGAGTGCGGGTGGCGTCGGCGAGTCGACCGACGGGGATGGCGAGGCGCTCGCGGACCTCGATGGGCGCAGTGTTGTGATTGATGCCGAGGAGGATGAGCCTTCCCGGAGTGGTTTGCTGGCTGAGCTGCTGAGTAGGCCGGTTCATGGGGCGGTGAACCTGTGGACTGCGGAGAACTGGTTGGCGGCCCAGACGGCGAGGACGACCAGGAAGACGAAGCTGGAGAGATAGACGGCGCGGCGTCCGCGAAGGCCGGAGTGGCGGCGGATGTAGATCATGGCGACATAGGCCAGCCACATCGCAAAGGCAAGGAGAATTTTAGGGTCGCGAAAGTAGGACGCTCCTACGGTAGCCTGGGCGACGAGCGAGCCGACGAGCAGGCCGGCGGTCATGCAGGGAAGGCCAAAGAGGAGACTTTTGAGGGCAATCTGGTCGGTGGTTTCGAGAGGCGGAAGGCCGGAGAGCGTGGGGAGCTTCTGCTTGAGGCGGCGCTCCTGAATGAGATAGAGGAGAGAGGCGACAAGAGAGAGAAGCAGTGCGGCGTAGGCGGCGAGCAGAAGCACGATGTGAAGCAGGATCCAGCGGCCGTGAAGGAGCGGGAAGACTGCGGCTTCACGGCCTGGGTCGAAGGCGGGGATGAGGCAGAGGAGGAAGCAGACAGGCAGGACGAAGACTCCGAGTGAGACGGTCTTATAGCGCCAGGAGATAAGCAGAAAGGCGAGGACTAGGAGGAGGCTGATAAAGGATTGGGTCTCGTGGGTATCGACGGGAAGGCTGTGGTGGGCGGCGTTGAGCATCTCGGCAAGCGAGACGAAGTGGAAGAGGGCGCCGATGACGGTGGCGGGAATGGCTATGTGACGCCAGCGGGGCCGGTCGTAGAGGGCAGCGGGCAGGACGGCGAGAGCGGCAATGCCGTAGAGAAGGACCGCGACTCTGAGCCAGAGGAGGGACATATTTTTCGTTTGGCGGCAGGCGTGAATTGGCCGCAAACTCTGAGTATATCGTGGCAGCGACGGGTCTGAGTTCGCCGCTCTCGTACTTGTCATCCTGCCTTTTCATCCTGCTACCCTCCCCCCGTCAAAAAGTGTGCAAAGTCTTCGAAAAAGACAGTTTAGGTCTGGACTTCGGTTGGATCTGTGGGTTAAGAACGAAAGCCCGGCGGTTTGCCGGGCTACTTCTCTTCATGGTTCCATTTTATCAGCCCTGTCAAGCGTGCGCCCGTGGTCCGCCTGCGTGCGGCGGGCGGTTGCTTTGTGACTTGTGTGCTTCGGGTATAGGGACACTGGTGTAGAAGCGGGTTTCTCCATTTCGGTCGAAATGACGGTTCTGTGGTGGGGGAAGCGGTTCGCGCCTTCGCGCGAATGCCCACGTCTCAAATTCGAGATATGGCACCCGGCAGTGGAGCTCTACAACTTTTGGGAAGTAGGATGCCCCGACTGCGGCATGGCAGGAAGCATTAGCGCCTCTTAGTGTCTTCACAGGTTCTGGAATCCGGCATTCACCCATGTACGGGCACTTCTTTGGGCAAGAGCTGATGAAACGATGAACTGATCAAACCAAGGGGGATCTTATGTGTGTTGCGTGTAGTTTATCGGTTGGTTTGGGAAAGTTAGCTGCGGAGAATCGTCGCGCCGCCATCAGCGCTGGAAAAGGCGGCCCCCAGGTCGGTCGCAGGCAGTTTCTTGGCGGCGCGCTCGCGTTTGCCGGCGCTGCGGGCATATCAGGAATGGGTTTGCCGATGCTTACCGGCTGTTCGGGTTCGAACCCTGCCCCACCCTCGCCGGATGGAATGGCGACCATGGCCTTCACCAACGGAGCCGTTTATACTATGGCGTCGGCACAGCCGCAGGCTCAAGCGGTCGCGATCAATGGAAACAAGATCATCGCCGTTGGGTCCACCAGCTCCGTACAGTCGTTCATCGGGCCTAAGACAACAGTCGTCGACCTTAAGGGGCAGATGCTTATGCCTGGCTTCGTTGAAGGCCATACCCACCCGTTCCTGGGGGCGTACTTCACCAGCGGGGTCGATCTGCAATTTGCTACCCTGCAGGAGGCATTGGATGCTATCACGGCGTACGTCGCGGCGAATCCAACGGGGCCGCTGCGGGGTTTTGGCTGGCGCATGGACATGTTTCCCCCGGAAGGACCCAACCGCGCGATGCTGGATGCGATCGTGAGCGATCGCCCGATTCTTCTATTCGCCATCGACGTCCATAGCCTCTGGTGCAACAGCAAGGCGCTGGAGATCGCCGGCATTACTGCAGAAACAGATGACCCAGTTCCCTTCTTCAGCACCTTTGTTAAAGATGCACAAGGGAACCCCACAGGTTTCGTGCTTGAGGTTGCTGCCGAACTGATGGTCGTCAATGCTGTGGAGCCAGTGACCGTAGCGAGCATGTCGAGCTATCTCTCGGGTTGGTTTCCAAAGGCCGCGGCAGCCGGGATCACAACGCTCTTCGATGCTTCGGTCCCTCCGCTCTCCAATGACGAGGGCGATATCATCCAGGTCTACGCCACCGCCGAAGCCAACGGCACCATGCCGTTCCGCGTGGTAGCCTGCCATGCGGCGACAACCCCGGCGAATGTCGCCACGGCTGCTGCCACCACGACGTCACTCAGCCAGAGATTCAACACCCCTCTCGTCCAGGCTCGCGTGCTGAAGATTGTGGCGGATGGCACAGAGGAGGGATGGACGGCGCACTTGCTGCAGCCTTACACCGACAAACCCGACGAGCTGGGCACTTCGCCCTTCACCCAGGACAATATGAATTCCATGGTGGCTGCGGCAGATCTGGCGGGCATCGACGTTCATATTCATGCCTGTGGAGATGCGACGGTACGTTCGGGGCTGGACGCAATCCAGGCTGCCATCGCAAGCAATCCGGCACGCGACAGGCGGCACACCATCGCACACAATGTCCTGGTAGACGATGCAGACATCCCGCGCTTCGGTAAGCTCGGAGTGATTGCGGAGTTCTCGCCCAACTGGCACTCCTACGATCCGGATACGACTGAGATCCTTCCGATTCGAATAGGGACGGATCGGGCAGCCAAGATCTATCGTCCGAACTCCATTCTGAACTCGGGTGGCCGTATCTCGATGGGATGCGACTGGCCGGCCGCAGGATATTACTCCACCTACAAGCCCCTTGACGCCATTCAGATCGGCGTCACTCGGCAACTGCTTGGCAAGACGGCTTCCGATCCTGTCCTTCAGCCCGCCAGCGAGTGCCTGAAACTCGCAGATGCCCTCGCCGCAAACACGATCGGTGCAGCGTACCAACTGAAGATGGAAACCCAGGTCGGCTCCATCGAAGTGGGTAAGTTAGCCGATCTTATTGTCTTGGAACAGAACCTCTTCAACATCCCGGTCACGAGTATAGCTTCCACCAAGATCGTTATGTCCGTGATGGATGGGAATATCACCCAAACTTCGTAGTACCAACCAGTTCGGTTCTCCCGATAGGCCGCAGGGCGCCTTGACCCCGTGGCCTATCGGCGGAAACGAGCGAAATTAAAACCGACTCACGCGCTCGGCCAGCGCAGGTGCGAATCCAACGGGCAGGAGAAGGGTGAGAGTCTCCACGAAATTTGCCCAACCGGGACTGAAGAGGTGATGCGCCCAGCCGACGGGTTCGATTCCGAGTAGATACCTGCTGCCGAAGATCCAAAGAAACCAGCAACAAGGAACGCTTAGCCCGGCTACAAGGCTTAGGACACGACCGCTCCAGGCGAATCGTTTGGAGAGCATTCCGGTTACAAACCCAGGAATCACGATCAGCAAGATGACCATCGCGCTATTGAGCAGGATGGCTTTAATCATAGTGAAGCCACCTTTGTAGGTCGGTTCAAAGGCTGCGGATCGACGGTGATCCCTACCTTTCCGCGATCCGCAGCCATTTCCGTTGAGTTGTGAGGGCTAGCTGGCTTTGGCAAGCGGCTGGCTGAGCGCGTCGATGAGTTTGTTGGAGAAGGCGGGGATATCTTCGGGTTTGCGGCTGGTGATGAGGTTGCCGTCCTGGACGACCTCTTTGTCGACCCAGTTGGCTCCGGCGTTGATGAGGTCGGTGTGGACTGAGGGCCAGGACGTCATGGTCTTGCCTTTGACGACGCCGGCTTCGATGAGGCTCCAGGGACCGTGGCAGATGGCGGCGACGGGTTTGCCGGCTTCGACGAACTGTTTGATGAAGGCGACGGCGTTCTTGTCCATGCGGAGTTTGTCGGGATTGATTTGGCCCCCTGGCAGGACGAGGGCGTCGTAGTCGGCAGGCTTGACGTCGGTGACGAGGTGGTCGACCTTGACGGACTTGCCCCAGTCGGTCTTGTTCCAGCCTTTGATCTCGCCGGATTTGATGGAGAGGACATCGACTTTGGCTCCGGCCTGTTCGAGGTTCTTTTTGGGGTCGGTGAGTTCGGACTGCTCGAAGCCGTCGGTGGCGAGGATGGCGATTTTCTTGCCGGTAATTTGTTTGCTCATGAGTTCTCCTCTGCTGCTTACTGCGGTTTTGCGTGCGGGAGTAGAAGCGTTCCCCTCTTTCAGTGAGAGGGTGGTTGGGCGGATGGCGTTGCCAGCAGAGACCGACCGCGGATTTCGCGGATTGGAGCGGATAAAAACAAGACAAGGCATGATCGGAAGGCACATACCTTGAGTTTTGCGGCTTCCAACGTCTCTTATCCGTTTCAATCCGTGCGATCCGCGGTCGCGTCCTTTTCTGCACAGGGCGGAGATAGGGACAGGTACGGTATTCTGCGGTTCTGCGATGGCGAACGAGACGACAGGGGTTTTGGCGGGTGATGCGGCTGGATTGACGCCGGTGATGCGACAGTACTTTGCGGCGAAGGAGCAGTTTCCGGACTGCCTGATGTTCTGCAGGATCGGAGATTTTTACGAACTGTTTTATGAGGATGCGATCCTGGTGGCGCGGGAGCTGCAGCTTACGCTGACGGCTCGGGATCGAGAGAAGAAGCAGCCGATGTGCGGGGTTCCGTACCATGCGGCGGAGGCGTATCTGCAGCGGCTGCTGCGCAAGGGCTACAAGATTGCGCTGTGCGAGCAGATGGAGGACCCGAAGCAGACCAAGACGATCGTGCGGAGGGAGGTGACGCGGGTGCTGACGCCGGGGACTTCGCTCGACCCGGCGCTGGGGGCCGAGCAGAGCAATTATCTGGCGAGCGTGGCGGTATTGGGGGGGGAGCCGGCGAGAGGCGGGAATCAGATTTGGGGGCTGGCGCTGCTGGACCTTTCGACCGGGGAGTTTCGGGCGACCGAGTTTGCGGGTGCCGGTGCGTGGGCGTTTCTGGGCGATGAGCTGGGGCGGGTGCGACCGGCGGAGCTGCTGTATGGGGCGGGGTTGCTGGGCGCTACTGGATTGAGTGGGCGGCTGGGGCTTGGGAAGGAGAGCGGTCGTGCTCCGCACGATGCCCACCTTAGCGACGATAAAACCATCGCGAAGATGGGGCACCCGGGTTCGGTGGCTCCGCATGACATAGGAGAGACATCGACGGGGCTGGAGGGGGTGCGGACGAAGACGGCGCTGGAGGAGTGGGTGTTTACGGTGGAGTATGCCTTGCCTCTGGTGCGGAACCACTTCAAGGTGCATTCGCTCGACGGGATGGGGCTGGGCGGGCATGAGGCGGCGGCGGTTGCGGCCGGGGCGCTGCTGCACTATATGCGGCAGACCAAGCAGGGTGGTTTGGAGCATGTGGACGGCTTGCGGTTTTATGAGCGGTCTTCGTGTCTCGAACTCGATGCGGTGAGCGTGAGGAATCTGGAGCTGATAGAGCCGCTGTTTTCGGGCGAGTCGGCGCAGACTACGCTGTTTTATACCCTGGATGCGTGTTGTACGCCGATGGGGAAGCGGCTGCTGCGGGCTTCGCTGCTGCGGCCTTTCAGCGGAGTGGCGGAGATAGAGGCGAGGCTGGAGGCGGTGAGCGAGGCTGCGGCTTCGTTGCGCAAGAGAGAAGAGCTGCGGCGGGCGATGGATGGGGTGCTGGATCTGGAAAGGCTGCTGGGGCGGGTGGCGCTGGATTCGGCGGGGCCGCGCGAGGTCGTGGCGCTGGCGAAGACGTTGGGGTGTCTGCCGGGGATGGTGGAGGCGGTGAGGGGGTTTGAGGCTGCGAGGTGGCGGGAATTGGGTGGGATGGGTGGTCTAGAAACCCAGGTCTCAGAATCGAGACCCTTCGACGAATTCAGGGCAGGCTCTGGGGCAGCCGGATTTGTGGCTCACGGGAACGTGCATGAGACGGCCGGATCTTCGATTAGTTCTAGTTCAGGTGGAATGGATGCGCTGGAGGACCTGCACGAGATGATTGTGCGGACGATTGCGGAGGAGCCCCCGGTTTCGCTGGGCGATGGCGGGGCGATTCGCGAGGGTGTGGACGCGGAGTTGGATGAGCTGCGGGAGTTGAGCAGGAGCGGGCGGCAGTCACTGGCGGCGATTGAAGAACGGGAGCGGGGAAGGACGGGGATTGGGTCATTGAAGGTGCGGTTCAATAGCGTGTTTGGGTACTACCTGGAGGTGACCAAGGCGAATGCGAAGGCGGTGCCGGCTGACTATGAGCGCAAGCAGACGCTGGTGAATGCGGAGCGGTTTACGACGCCGGAGTTGAAGGAGTATGAGACGAAGATTCTGACGGCGCAGGAGCGGTCGGGCGAGATTGAACGAAGGATCTTCGCGGAGTTGCGGAGGCAGTTGCTGGATGCGGCGGGACGGATTCGCGAGACAGCGCGGAAGGTGGCGGAGATCGATCTGCTAGCGTGCTTTGCGCATCTGTCAGCGCTGCGGGGGTGGGTGCGGCCGCAGATAGAGACAAGCGGGGTGCTGGAGTTTCGCCAGGCGCGGCATCCGGTGGTGGAGAAGAGACTGGAAGAGTCGGGTGGGGGGCGGTTTGTGCCGAACTCGGTGTTTCTGGATGCCGATGCTGGGCCTGCGGTGCTGCTGATTACAGGACCGAATATGGGGGGCAAGAGCACGTATCTGCGGATGGCGGCGTTGCTGGTGGTGATGGCGCAGATGGGCTGCTTCGTCCCGGCGGAGCAGATGCGGCTGGGGCTCGTGGACCGGATCTATACGCGGATAGGGGCGAGCGATAATGTGGCGCGGGGACGGTCGACGTTCATGGTGGAGATGACCGAGACCGCGGCGATCTTGAACACGGCGACGAACCGCTCGCTGGTGCTGCTGGATGAGATGGGCCGCGGTACGGCTACCTACGATGGGTTGAGCCTGGCGTGGGCCGCGGTAGAGCATCTGCATGACCGGATTGGGGCGAGGACGCTGTTTGCGACGCACTATCATGAGCTGACGCTGCTGGCGGAGAGGCTGGCGCGGCTGACGAACCTGCGGGTGACGGTGAAGGAGACGGCTGCGGGGATTGTGTTCCTACATACGGTGGAAGCGGGGCCGGCGAGCAAGAGCTATGGGATCGAGGTGGCTCGACTGGCGGGGCTGCCGGCGGCGGTGATTGCGCGGGCGCGGGAGGTGTTGAAGGTGCATGAGCGGGCGGAGACGCAGCAGGTGCGGGAGGCTTCGCCTGCCCCGCAGATGCAGATGACGATGTTCACGCCGCTGTCGCAGAGGATTGTGGACCGGCTGGCGGAGGCGGATGTGGATGGGTTGACGCCGAGGGAGGCGCTGAATCTGTTGGCGGAGTTGCAGAGAGAGTTGAAGGTCACTTCGTAACGTGTATACCCCTGCGGATGGCCCTCCCGTTGATAGGGATCAAGATTCGCTGCCGACTAACGGGAAGCCCCATGCAGCTCGGTCCACTAAGACAAGGTATACGCGTCACGAAGTGACCGCCCCGCGCGCAGCGGGCCGACCGGCAGGACACACGACATTTAGGGTTTTGGAGGCATGGTGAAGCGCATGGTGGTGGCGGGGGTGATGAGCGGGACGTCGGCGGATGGAGTAGATGTGGCGGTGTGCCGGATTTCTCCTGCGCGAACGGAGGGGGATAGCCCCCGAGTCAAGCTGCTGGGGCATGTGGGGGTAGCGTACTCGAAGGCGCTGCGGGCGGCGGTGCTGGGCGCCATGGATGCGAAGGAAATTTCAGTGGCGGAGTTGGCGCGGCTGAACTGGCGGCTGGGTGAGGTGTATGCGGATGCGGTGGCGAGGGCTTGTGTGCAGTTGGGGGTGGAGACGGAGGTGCGGATGAGAGCGGTCGCCCCTCGGGCGATGCCCACATCTCAAAATCGGGTTATGGGGCACCCGGGTTTAGAGCCAAAGGTTGGGGTCACGAGGACCCACGCGGGGAGGTTGGGGTTGGTGGGGTGTCATGGGCAGACCATGTATCACCAGGGAGCGGCGGAGAAGTATCTGGGCAAGCCGCTGCGGGCTACGTGGCAGATGGGCGAAGCCGCGATCATTGCGGAGCGGCTGAGGGTGCCGGTGGTGAGCGATTTCAGGCCGGCGGACCTGGCGGCGGGCGGCCAGGGTGCTCCGCTGGTGCCGATGCTGGACTTCTGTATGTTCCGGTCCGAGAAGGTGAGCCGGGTGCTGCAGAACCTGGGCGGGATTGGGAATCTGACGACGATTCCCGCAGCGGCTAGGGCGGATGGAGTGATGGCGTTCGATACCGGACCCGGAAATATGGTGATCGATGCTTGTATGCGGCGGCTGTATGGGCGGGAGTTCGATAAAGGCGGCGCGGTGGCGCGTTCCGGACGCGTGTTGCAGGAGGTGGTGGTGGGTATGATGACGGAGGGGTATTTCTCTGCCCTGCCGCCGAAGTCTTGTGGACGGGAGCAGTTTGGGGGCGAGTTTGTTTCGCGGTTTATTGAGATGTGCAGAAAGGCGGGCGCGCGTGAGGATCGGGATGTGATTGCGACGGCTACGGCTTTGACGGCTGCGTCTGTGGTGGAGGCTTACCGGCGGTTTGTGTGGGGACATGTGGGGCAGGCGGCTCCGTTGGCGAAGGTGGAGTTTGTGGTGGCTGGGGGTGGGGCGAAGAATGCCACCTTGATGGGGACGCTGCGAGAGGGGTTGGGGCGGCTGGGAGTTCGGGTGCGGTTGATGGAGGAGTTGGGGGTGCCCGCGCAAGCGAAGGAGGCGGTGGCGTTTGCGCTGCTGGCTTGGCTTAGCTGGAATGGGATGCCGGGAAATGTTCCGGCGGCTACGGGGGCGCGTCGGGCTGTGTCGCTGGGGAAGGTTTCGCGAGCGTGAGATGGGTGGCTATGGGGATGAAAGCGGTTTGCTTCGCGAAGGCGCACCTTAGCGACGATGAGACCGTCGCGGAGATGGGGCGCCCAGCTCATTTGGCGCGTTTGGAGTTGCGGCTTGATCGAGGCCCATGTCCGAAGATCCGTAGCCTTCGACCAACTCAGCATAAGCGATGGAGCACCTGGGTTTGTGGGTGGGGGATGGTGCTTGGCTGCGTATTGCTGGTGGGATGTCGAGCGCGGGTAGAAGATCCGGGTACGGTAACGATGATTATCGAGAGCAGCCCGAATAATCTCGATCTGCGGCAGGGGACGGATGCGCAGTCGGAGCGGGTGGGAGGGCTGATCTTCGATGCGCTGGTGAAGAATGATGAGCACTATGAGATGCGGCCGTGGCTGGCGGCGAGCTGGGAGCAGCCGGACGCGCTGACGTGGGTGTTTCATCTTCGCGATGGGGTGCGGTTTCATGATGGGCGGCTGCTAGAGGCGGCGGACGTGGTCTATACGATGGAGAGCCTGATCGACGGTTCGCTGGTGACGGCGAAGGGGGGGAGTTTCGCTGCCGTGGAGCGGGCGGAGGCGAAAGACCGGCTGACGGTTGTGGTGCATATGAAGCGGCCGGATGCGGGGCTGCTGTTCAATGTGAGCGATGGATTGTTTGGCGTGGTGCCGCGGGGGAGCGGGAAGGACTTTGGGCTGCACCCGGTGGGGTCAGGACCGTTCCGGTTTGTGAGCGCGGTGCAGGATAAGGAGGTGGTGCTGACGCGGAACGATGATTACTGGGCGGGAGCGCCGCCAGCGCCTGCGGGTGCGCACAGGATCGAGCGGGTGCGGTTCGAGGTGGTGCCGGATGCGATCACGAGCGCGCTGGAGTTGCAGAAGGGGTCGGCGGATATTGCCAGCAACGTGGTGACGCTCGATATGGTGCATACGCTCGAGAGCAGGCCGAACCTGAAGGTGGAGTCGGGGCCAGGGTCGCCGGTGGTCTATATGACGTTCAATGTGACGGACCCGTTGCTGAAGGATAAACGGGTGCGGCAGGCAGTGGCTTGCGCGATCGACCGGCAGGCGATTGTGGATGCGATCTGGCGAGGGCAGGCCAGACTGGCGAATACGCTGCTGCCGGTGGGGCACTGGGCGGCGGCTTCGGATGCGGAGCTGGCACAGTATCCGCACGATACGGCGCGGGCGCAGCGGCTGCTGGAGGCGGCCGGCTTCCCTGCTGGGAGAGACGGCGTGAGGCTGCGGTTAACGATGAAAACCAGCACGGACGAGACGACGCGGCTGATGGCGGCGGTGTTGCAGCAGCAGATGCGTGCGGCTGGGATTGCGCTCGAGATTCGGTCAGCGGAGTTTGGGACGTTTTATTCGGATGTCACTCGCGGCGCGTTCGAGATCTATGCGCTACGGTGGATTGGAAGCAATGAAGACCCGGACATCTTCCGGTACGCGTATGCGACGGGGAGCTTTCCCCCGAGGGGAGGCAATCGGGGGCGGTATTCGAATCCCAGGGTGGATGCTTTGCTGGCGGAGGCGGCGGCTTCATCGGACCGGGCGGTCAGGAAGTTGGATTATTTGGAGGTGCAGAAGATTCTGGCGGACGATCTGCCGGGGATTCCGCTCTGGTATCCAAATAACGAAGTGGTGCGTACGCGGCGAGTGGAAGGGATTCGGACGCGTGGGGCAGGGAGTTTCGACTTTCTGCGAGAGGCTTGGGTGCGATAAGAATTTTGTCCTGCCGGACGGGCCTGCTGCGCGTGGAGCGGCCACTTCGTGGCGGATATACCTTGTCTGGACAGGATGTGCTGCATAGGTCCTCCCGTTGCCCGGAAAGAGGTGTATCGAGTGGTTGACCATGTGAATTTTTATTGGAACGAAATCATAGGACAAGTCATGGCAATTTCCATCTCGTAGACTGCGAACGGTCTCTCCCAACCTATACTCCGGCCTGTGCCAACATTCATATCGGCCATGGTGCTCCTAGCTGCATTTGTTCAGGCACCATCAACCACACCGCCGCGACCGCTCATTTCCCAAAGCACTGAATCGCTAACCGCAACACACAACCTCGGCAAAATCCAGGGGGTGGTGACCTACTATTTCAACGTTGATGTCGGAGTAAAAGTAGACCTCTGGTCTCAGGTATTCCTTGTTTCGGGAACGGTTGACGCTCCCAACGATAAGGCAATACCAACGCACCGCCCACAAGATAACCTCACCCTTGAAAATGACGCCACTTGAAATCAGACACGCTCTTGCCCCCCAAACACGCTGGCCGAATTGCACGCAATCGTCACAAATTTTGCAACAGATCCCTCGCGTCATCCTCCATAATCCACAGTCTGCATGACCCACTACACTAGCTGTTTTCGACCACTGCCATTCGATTTGGCTCCGGAGCCACATCGAGTTCGCACGCCCCATGGTTAGCTGAGTTCATCCAAACCTTATTACTTCGGTCGAGAGGTTGGACCGAGAGGGCCAAGTTTTCCTTTCGTGCCGAGTTTATGGTTGTCCATTGGATCGATTGTCTTTGTAGAGAATGCAGTAGATAACACCAGATACGTTGTTGTTTGCGTATAGGGCGTAAGCATATCGATCACGAGTTCCAGCTCCTCGACTGACGAAGCAAGGACTTTCAGGAGAAACGAATGAGAACCCGTGACTCGATGACACTCGATGACACGGGGGATACCCCTTACTTGCTTTGTGAAACGCGCCATGACATCGCCCGCAACATTGACACCAATGAACGCGAGCATCAAATATCCTAGCTGGCTCGGATTGATAACCGCTCTGTAGCTCTCGATGACCCCGGCCTCTTCAAGCCTGTGTACCCGGTCCATAACGGCCGGCGTCGATAGTCCGACACGCCGGCCCAATTCTGCAAATGGCAATCTGGCGTTAGCTTGCAATTCTGCAAGAATCTTGCGGCCGATCGAATCAAGAAGCTTTTCGTCCATGAGTGCATCCGTTTCGATGGTATGTGCGAGGACCATCAATATTATGGAATCACTGCGAAGTCCAGCAACTCGACAGAAGGGCTGATATAGCTTCGTTTCACCGGCTCCACCTTCAGGAGGTCGGTACTGAGGTACTTGCGATTGTCGTCGCAGAAGATCGTTGCAACCGTCGATCCTGATGGGAGCCGATCCTGAGCCATTACAGCAGCAAGGAAGTTGCATCCCGAAGAAATGCCTACGGCCAGTCCCAAAGTGGAGGCAAGCTTCTGAGCCATGAGGATGGAATCGCCATCCGAGACTGACAATACTTCATCAAGGTCATCGAGTTTAAGAATTTCCGGGATGAACTCATCTGAGATGCCCTGGATGCGGTGAGAACCTACCTTGAATCCGGTGGACAGAGTGGGCGACTCAGCCGGCTCGACCGGGTAGAGCTTCGCGCTGCTCTTGGCGACCTTAAGGCAGGAAGCGACGCCCATGATCGTCCCACCTGTGCCGACGCCTGCGACGAACGCATCGAGCGATTTTCCTTCGTACGCAAGCTGCCGCAAGATTTCGGGTCCGGTCGTAAGGGCATGAGCCTGCACGTTTGCGGCGTTAGCGAACTGCCGAGTGAGGAACACGTGTGGGTCCCGGCTCCGGTGCTCCTGCGTGAGCCGAATACTGCCAAGGAAGCCACCCTCCTGACGTGAGACGGGCACAACCGTTGCCCCATAGCTCTCAATCAACTGGACACGCTCTCGACTCATCCAATCAGGCATGTAGATAACGACCGGATGGCCCATGGCTGTTCCGATGGCGGCGAGAGCAATGCCTGTGTTTCCGCTTGTGGCTTCAGCGATGGGTTCGCCAGGTTTTAAGTGTCCCTCAGCGTATGCCGCGCACAGTATATGGAACGCCATGCGATCCTTAATTGATCCGGTGAAATTACGATACTCGGCTTTTGCATAGAGCTTCCGAACGGACCTGTTGCATCTGAAGGTAATCTCAATCAAGGGTGTGTTCCCAACCAAAGTTCTCAAACCCTCAGCACGCTTCGGTACTTCTACCCGTGAGATCGCAATCGTCACTCTTCACCTCAATACCTCACGTTACGGCATTCGGCGCAGCTTATGGAATGGGCATTAGCAGGTTTGTCGAGTTCTAAACCTTATATCATGAGGCAAATGCTCATTACCTGCGATCAACGGCACAGACAGGTTACAATATTGAGTTCGCTCTCCTGGACAATTGGTTATGCGGCGACGAAATTTCGCATGAACTAGGCGGGTCAATCACGCCCCTGTTTCTTCCGGTAAGCAGTCGCAACCGCAGGCATCGTCACTCCAAGTTGAAACACGCTGGTCGATCATTCTTTTAGACGAACAGGAAGCGCGACCTAACGATGTGAGGTCAACCGGCCATTCTTTCGCATGAACAGTATTCCTTCGCGTTTATCGGCGCGTAACAATGACATATATTAAAGCCAAATGAAATTCGATTGAGTTCTCAGGAGAGCCATATTGAACGAAATGTCGACCGCTCTCAGTGACAGCCCCATTTGCCTTTCGCAATCGCAGACTTACCATAATCCTGCTCTTAAGCCAAAACATCTGGCACGGAGATCGGTGCACCGCAAGTCATTCGCTGCATCCCTCATGCTGTCCTCCAGCCTCTGTCTAGCCCAATCCTTCGTCGCCCCCGACATGGCCCCCGGCCCCGCCACCGAGCCGAACCGTCCCATCGTCTTCGACCTCTCGGCCATCGACAAGGCCGCCGACCCCTGCACCGACTTTTACAAATTCGCCTGCGGCAACTGGATCGCCAAGAATCCCGTCCCCTCCGACCAGGTCCGCTGGGGTCGCTTCAACGAGCTCACCGAGCGCAACACCTGGCTCCTCTACGCCGACCTCAAATCCGCTACTGAAGACCCCAAAACGCCCCTCCAGAAAAAGTACGGCGACTACTTCGCGGCCTGCATGAACGTCGATCTAGCCGACAAGCTCGGCGCCAAACCCGTCCAGCCCGTCATGGAGAAGATCGCCACCCTCACCGACAAAAAGCAGCTCCCCGCTCTCGTCGCCGACCTGCAGCGGCAGTACGCCGTGCCCCTCTTCTACAGCCTCTCCGTCCAGCAGGACCAGAAGGACTCCACCCGGCAGATCGCCAACACCGGCCAGGGCGGCCTCACCCTTCCCGACCGCTCCTACTATCTCACCGAAGACGCCCGCAGCGAGAAGCTCCGCGCCCAGTACGTCGAGCATGTCACGAAGATGTTTACGCTCCTCGGCGACACTCCTGACCAGGCCGCCATCGAAGCCAGCAGCGTCATGACCATCGAGACCGCGCTCGCCAAAGGCTCCACCGACCGCGTCGAACTCCGCGACCCCGCCAATCGCTATCACATTATGACGCTCGCGCAGCTCCAGGAGCTCTCGCCCAGCTACGACTGGAGCGCCTACCTCGCTGGCGTTTACATCGGGTCGTTCTCCACGCTCAACGTCGCCACGCCCGACTTCTTCAAAGCCATGAACGCCGAGATCGCAGCCTCGAACCTCGCCGGCCTCAAGAGTTATCTTCGCTGGCATGCCCTCCGCGCCGCCGCGCCCGCCCTCTCGAAGCCCTTCGTCGAAGAGAACTTCAACTTCTTCTCCGCCACCCTCCAAGGCCAAAAGGTGGAGACTCCACGCTGGAAGCGCTGCACCCGCGCCACTGACGCCGCCCTCGGCGAGGCCGTCGGCCAGGACTGGGTTAAGCAGAACTTTCCCCTTGACGCCAAGGCCAACATGGACAAACTCGTCGCCGAGCTCGAACAGGCGCTCGGCCAGGACATCAAGGAACTCCCCTGGATGAGCGACGCCACCAAGGTCGAGGCCCGGGCCAAGCTCGATGCCATCCGCAACAAGATCGGCTACCCCGAAAACTGGCGCGACTACAGCGCCCTCACCATCAAGCGCGACGACTACCTCGGCAACGTCGAGCGCAGTGAAGAGTTCGAACGCAATCGCAATCTCGCCAAGCTCGGCAAGCCCGTCGACGAAAAGGAGTGGGGCATGACCCCGCCCACCGTCAACGCCTACTACAGCCCGGCGCAGAACGACATCAACTTCCCCGCCGGCATCCTCCAGCCGCCCTTCTTCGATAACAGCAAAGACCCCGCCGTCAACTTCGGCGGCATCGGCACCGTCATCGGCCACGAGATGACCCACGGCTTCGACGACCAGGGCTCCAAGTACGATCCTCACGGCAACGTGCGGCCCTGGTTCACCGCGGAGGACCGCGCCAAGTTTACCGAACGCACCGACTGCGAGGTCAAGGAGTACAGCGGCTTCCCGGTTGCCGAGGGCCAGAACCTGAACGGCAAGCTCACCCTCGGCGAGAACACCGCCGACAACGGCGGCATCCGCATCGCCTTCCAGGCCCTCCAGGAGGTGCTCGCCAAACAGGGCGCAGCCGCCGACCCCGGCTACGTCGATGGCAAGCGCGACGGCTACACCGAGCAGCAGCGCTTCTTCATCACCTTCGGCCAGCTCTGGTGCGTCAACCAGACTGAGCAGAGCGCCCGCGTACAGGCCAAGACCGATCCCCACAGCACCGGCCAATGGCGCGCCAACGGCACCGTGCAAAACTTCGATCAGTTCGGCAAAGCCTTCGGTTGCAAAGTCGGAGAACCGATGATGCCCACCAACTCCTGCCGCGTCTGGTAGCAAAAGTTTAGACTTGCTACACTCCCTTCACTAAGAGTCAAAACTTAGCATCAGCCCGTCCCCTATATCGCCACACTGAAACATCTCCAACATATCGCGAACCCGTCATTTCGGCCGACGATGCTCGTATCATCCCCTAAGCAGCGGCGCAGAGAAATCATCTCTTCCATTCAACCTCCATCTGCTCACTAATCAGTTGCGTGTTCTAACTGTGAAGTTTCAATGGATTACCCATTTGATCTGACTGCGAGAAGCTGGTTCTGCGACGAAATAGCAGGATCGGAGAGACCGAATGGACTTCCACCACGAGGATGCCTGACTTACGATTCATAGTCGAGAGCGGCTCGCAACAAGAGCGGTGGAGCAGGGACTGACGGCGGCCGAATGGATCTGTCGATTACTGTGAGTTCGGACGTGCTGGCCTGTGCGACTGCTCCTCGCGTTCGCGCTGATCCCACGCACCACTTCGTCTCCTTTACAGGAAGAAGTTTTAGTTCTTCGCGGCTGCGCTACAAAGGCTGGCGCATCGCTCAGGCGCTCAACCTGAACCGGGACGCCACGGTTAACCGCATCCTCAGCGGAGCCGGCACGAACCGCCTCCGCTCACTGGACCTCCGCCGACTGTAGGTGCGCTACCAACACAAGCGAGCCGGTGACTTGATCCACTTCGTTCTCCAAGTACCTGTCAGCTTCAGCCCAAGCCAGAAACATCCTGGTCACCTGATTGTGGAGATAGCACCAGATACCTAACAATGTTAGGTGCATCGGCCATTCTTACGCATGAAGAGTATTCCTTCATCTTTCATCTGCAAGTAAAAATGAGACACAGCCGAGCGAAACAAATTCTTACATTCCCAGGAGAGTCGCTTTGAACGAATTCTTTAGCACTTCCATGTATTTTTTCGCCGACGTCTTGGAATTCCTGCGCCTACGTTTTGAGGAGATTTCGATTAAAAGGTGCAGGCCTCTGCTCGTTCTTTCCATCGCTGCGTATGCCTCAATGGCGCTCGCACAATCGACGAGCGCATCTCTCACCGGCAGCGTGGATGATCCATCGAAGGCATTTATTTCGGGTGCGTCCATTACGGTCATAAACATCCAGACCGGTGTGTCGGCACTTACTAAGACCAACAAGGACGGCCGATACGTTGTATCCGGGCTGGACCCCGGCACATATCGGATTGAGATTGATAAACAGGGGTTCAAGAGCGTCATTGAAGCTGGACTCGTCTTGCATGTTCAAGACGTGGTCGAAATGAACTTCCACATGGTTATCGGGTCAGCATCGGAGACGGTCACAGTCGATGGGAGCGGCCTTCAGATGAACACGACGGATGCTTCAGTGAGCACAGTCATTGATAGGAAGTTTGTCGAGAATATTCCTCTTAACGGCCGCAGCTTCGAAGACCTAATCTCTATGACTCCGGGCGTCGTCACCGCAAGTCCCCAGACCACCGGCTCCGGAAAGGTCGAGGGTGATTTCGGAGTCAACGGGCAACGGACGGAATCCAATTCATATTTGGTGGATGGTGTTTCTGCCAACGCCAGTGCTGGATCTCCCACAGGGGGAGCGCAGCCTGGAACCTCCGGTTCTGTGTCAGCAACAACTGCATTAGGAACAACACAGAGTCTCCTTTCAGTAGATGCATTGCAGGAGTTTCGTGTATCCAGCTCAACATATTCTGCGGAATACGGCCGCAGTGCCGGCGGACAATTTTCATTCTCATCTCGCTCCGGAACAAGTACCCTTCACGGGGGTATCTACGACTATCTCCGAAATGACGTTTTCGACAGCAACGACTGGTTCAACGCCCGAAGCGGGATAGCAAAAACGGCAGAGCGCCAAAACGATTTTGGCGGGACATTAGGCGGGCCTATTTTCATCCCGCATCTCTATAGGGGAAATAATCGAAGCTTCTTCTTTGTCTCTTACGAGGGACTTCGCTTGGTACAGCCTACACCCGCAATCACACAGTATGTGCCCTCACTTGCTGTACGATCCACAGCCGTGCATGCGCTTCAGCCAATCTGGAATGCATACCCAATTCCAACTGGACCAGAAATCGCAATATCGTCAGGAAGTTTATCCGGACTGTCTCCATTCGTAAAAGCCTATTCTCTTCCAGCAAGCATCAACTCCACGAGCATCCGCGTGGATCACTCATTAACTGAAAGAGTACACATCTTCTCCCGGTATGGAGGAACTCCGTCTCAAAGCTCTTCGCGAATATTGTCGAATCTTAATACCACTCAGAATAATACCTACACGGGAACCCTCGGTGGAGACCTATTCCTCTCAAAGACAGTGAACTCTGAAATCAGAGTTGGCTATTCTCTAGGAGATTCTATCGGATCTTCCGTTGTCGACTCCTTTGGAGGGGCTACTCCTCTGGATCTTGGTTCTGCAATGGGCATCTCTGGCTATTCTTCGTACGAGTACCTTCCCTACATCTCAATCACTGGTGTGGGAACGTCGTACCTCAACCAGTATCACGAGAGCAATAAGCTGAGCCAATGGAACATCACGGATGCGTCTACCTGGAATCTAAACCGCCATCTTCTGAAGTTTGGTGTTGACGAACGCCACCTTAGATCTACGCTTACTCCCGTAGCTGTCGAGGCAGAACCGTACTACTCAACGAGAGCAACCATGACTAGTAATGCTAGTACGGTGTATGTAGGGAAGTATGCGTCTTCCGTACCGCTCTTCAATGAATTTGCCGCATTTCTGCAGGACGAATGGAAGTTGTCGCAAAGCATTAGTGTCTCCATGGGCGTAAGGTGGGAAGTCGACCCACCTCCTACTGAAGCCCACGGTCAGAGTGCTTACACCCTGCTCGGTGACGTGAGTAATCCGGCGAGTCTTACCCTTGCTCCTCGCGGTACGCCTCTCTGGAAGACGACTTGGTGGAATTTTGCACCTAGGTTGGGTGTCGCGTGGAAAGCGCATGGTCAGGTGGGATGGGAGACGGTTGTTCGGGCTGGCGGAGGCGTCTTCTTTGATACAGGAAACCAGGTTGCTGCCGCTGGATATTCCGCACTGGGCTTCCAGTCGACGGTGACACTGCTTAAAACTTCTCTTCCTCTCTCCAACTCACAGTTGAACTTCACTACAACGCCGGTTGCTCCCTATACGGGCAGTCTTGTCTATGCTTTCCCCCCACATCTTCAGCTTCCCTACACTCTTCAGTGGAATGGCAGCCTAGAGCAGGGATTGGGCAGAAATCAAAGCATGACCCTTTCCTATGTGGGCGCAAATGGCCGGCGACAGCTCCAACTGCAGAATCATTCTGTCACTGCGCTCAATCCACTGTTTGGAACAGTATATTTCTACTCCGGTGGAGTGACGTCTAATTACAATGCACTGCAGGTAAAATTCCAGCGGGCAGTCGGTCGCGGTCTGCAGGTGCTCGCGTCCTATGGATGGTCGCATTCACTAGACTACGGTTCTACGAACGCTGCATATCCTCTGACCTATGGCAACTCGGATTTCGATGTCAGGCACAATTTCCAGAGCGGACTCTCATGGAATCTGCCGCAAGTCCGTGGAAACTTCATAAAAACAATTCTGCTCAATAACTGGTCGGTGGATGGAAGGACCATTGTCCGAACAGCATTTCCTGTCAACCTCACAGGCAATCTGCTCCTTGATGCAGTAGGAAACTCTTATTACAGCGGTGTGAACTATAATCTCGCAAGACCGGCTTACCTGTACGGAAAGCAGTATCCCGGTGGCCGCGCATTCAACGGCGGTGCGAATAATACAGCAACCCCAGCGTTTTCTTTACCAACGGGAACTGCGGTAGGAAATGCTCCGCGTAATTTTATGCGGGGCTTCGGTGAGGACCAAATGAATCTTGCACTGCGACGAGAGTTTCGTCTTCGCGATGCTTTCAGGTTGCAATTCCGGGCCGAGTCCTTCAATAGCCTCAACCATCCGACGTTCGGATATGTAAATCCGACACTTTCCAATGCCCAATTCGGTCAGGCAACAAAGATGCTAAATCAGAGCCTCGTTTCGATGAGTTCCCTCTATCAGCAGGGAGGCCCTCGGTCGCTGCAGTTTGCCCTCAAATTGTTGTTTTGATCCGGCGCCTACTACATGTGCATCGCCGACATTATTGTGAATCCACAAAGAACGAAACGCGGTCTACCAGAGTTTAAACATAGCCGCTTCCTGCAGCACTGTGAAAGTCAGCTCTCATAAATGGTGTAGCTAGGGCTTCTTCTCAGTTGCAAAGCCTGCCGTGTGAAAAGAAGCGGAGCATGGGAATGTACTGGAAAACGTCTGTTGCGCTAGGTCCAAAAGCTTCTAGGCCTAAGGAAATGAAAGCAACGAGCGCCCGAACCCCAAGTCGATTTAAATCTTGGATTGTGTGCCCCCGTATCCACGTTAGTAGCGCAAGGTGATTGAAATGAAATGTAATAAGAGAGTTCACAGACTCTTGTTTTCGCTTGCGGCTTTGGCATGGTCAGGAGTGCTGCCAGTGTTTTCTCAGGCTGATAGCGCACCGACCCCCAAGATGCAGCTTCCGGCCGACCAGATCGCCTTTATTGCGGCAAAGGCAATCGTTGATCCAGAAGAACGCCTCGCCGCATGGCGGCACTTTGTGAAAGATTACCCTGACAGCCTCAGGATACAGCCCGCAGGAAAAGAAATTCTCCAGGTGCTGGTGAAGAATTTTCCAGAACGATCGGAAGAGATTCACAAAGAGGCTGAGGCTATGGTGCTAAACCTTGGAAAGAATGTAAAGAAGTACTCGGAAGAATATTATGTCGCTGGGCTGCTTGCCGATGCCGGCACCAAAGGAGTCGACTTGCCGGATGCGGAGAACTGGGCCAAGGACGCGGTCGCTCTACTGACTGAAGCGAACTTCGACGAGCAAGCAGTTGCCGCCGATAAGATGCAAAACGAGCCGGCACCGACTCCTGAAGCCCGGCACCGCACCTTCGCGAAATTCCGTGCTAACGCTCTGGCATCACTGGCGAATGTTTATCTCGACGAAGGACGCTTGCTGGAGTGCCAAGCTACTCTGTTGGAAGCTTATGGGCTAGCGCCCACGCTCAGCAAACTCAGCGTCCTCCGCGGTCGGCTCGCATTGCTGCAGCACCACAATACAGAAGCGCTCGGAGACTTCGAGCGGGCACAGCTCCTTGGCGATCTGCGCTCCCCGTGGAGGGAAAAAATGATGGATCTCTATCGACAGGCACATGGCGGCCGTGATGCCGGATTCGTCACGTCGATGGATGAGCAGTATGCCAGGCTGTTTCCTCCACCATTCACGCCAGCACGGCATGAGCCTGTAAAAGGAGGACACACCGTCCTCTTCGAGCTATTCACCGGGTCAGCCTGCGCGCCCTGCGTCGCCGGCGACCTAGCGGTCGAACAGATGCTCAAGGCTTATCCCCGCAAGGAAGTCGTAGCCTTGGAACTAGACGAGCACATCCCGGAGCCTGACCCGTTGACGAATCCTGACGGCGTAGCCAGGGGTGCCGTCTTCAACGTTCTCTCGACTCCCAGCTACGTACTGGACGGAATCAAACTGACCTTGCACGGCGGTACGCGCGAAGATAGTCAGGAAATCTACAGTAAGCTCACCAAAGTCCTCGACGCTCAGGAAGCCCGGCCCAACCCGGTCCAACTAAAGTTGACGGCCGAACGGGGACCCGACGGCCTTGTTCATGCACGAGCCGTGGTGACCCTGGGCGATGAGAAGGCTTTAGTTGCAAGCCTCTCGTCGACGGCAGTATCTTCAGGAAAACCGCTACCTTCAGCTACGCCGAAAGCGTCTCCCATTGATAGTCGACCGCCCGCGATCTCCGTCAACTTCGCTCTCGTGGAGGACGAGATACGCTACCCAGGCGAAAACGGCATCCGCTTTCACCACATGGTGGTGCGCTCTCTGGCAAGCTCCGCCGCAGCGGGGCAGACAATAGCCGCCGCCAGCACTTCCGCTGTCAACGCCACGTTCGACCCCGCAGCGATCAGTGCCAAGTGGGCCACTTACCTGACGTCGTATGAGACTGGTAATGACCGGTTCGGCAAAGTTAAATTTCTGAGCAAGGACACCGCCATGCAGCCCGATCGCCTGGCCGTCGCCGTTTGGGTTCAAGATTCCGCTACTCATCGCGTTTTGCAGGCTGCGTTCCTGCCTGTATCGCCGGAAAGGATGGCAAAGTAGCCGTGCCACTCATAAATGTTAAATCGTCCGCGTTCCTCTTTCTGCTTCTCCTTGGCCCTATTCCAACATTCGGGGCTCCTAGAACGATCGTGCAGTGGAGCATCAAGTCCGCGCCTGCAAAGGGCATAGAGGCCGGTGCGAAGTTCGACGTGACGGTTACGGGCAAGATCAACCCCGGCTGGCACCTCTATGCCTTAGAGGAACCCGAAGGCGGCCCGATCGCAACCATGGTGGGCTTGACGGACGGCGACCCCGCAGACCTGTTGCGAGTGGAGCAGGGCACGCCGAAAATTGTTACAGACCCTCTATTTCAGATAGAGACGGGACTGTTCGAAGGCACTGCAAACTTCACACTGCATTTGCATCTCGCGAAAGATGTTGCTGCAGGTTCTCATAAGCTCCATGTACTGATCCGCTTCCAATCTTGCGATAACCACGTCTGCCTTGCACCACATACAGACATCGTCGAAGTGCCGTTAGACACTATACGCTAGAATTGCCGCACGCGCGTAGTGCGCGGCTGAGCAATGATGTTTGCACCTTCAGTCACGTCGCTGCTCTGTATCGGACGGCCACCTGCGTTCGATTCCAGAAATCATCAAGGTGAGGGAACTTGTCATGAGGCGCACGATCCAAGTACCGAAGATCGTCCTTTCTGCATTGATCGTCCTGGTGTTCTGAGTCATTAATTCGTTGACCATGTAGTACCCGATCCCGCCGTAACCGCCGTAGCGGAGGTGCTACTCGGACATGAGGTTCTGAGCATCGAGATCCCACTTGGTTTCGTCGGCGGAGGCATGTTTGCCCACCCCAGATCTAGATGGAGACAGAGGTGTGGGGTTCAGGCCTGGCGGGCCAGCACCAAGGTGATGTCGTCGGGTTGTTCTTCGGCTCCGATCCAGGCGTCGAGGGCGAGCATGACCTGGGTGGAGATGACGTGCAGCGGCTGGTCGCGGTACCGGGCGACGACCTCCATCATGCGCTCCTCGCCGAACTCGCCGAAGTCGTTTTCCGGTTCGGTGACGCCGTCCGAGTAGGCGACGAGGATATCGCCGGACTGCATCTGGAACCGGTCTTCGTCGTAGTGCATCCCGTCCATCAACCCCACCACGGTGCCACCTTTATCCAGCCGCCGGATGCTGCCCTTGCGGCTGAGGACGAGCGGAGGAAGCTGGCCGGCATTCGAGTAGGTGAGCATCGACGTGGCGGCGTCGTAATGGGCGAGGAAGAGAGTCGCGTACTTCTCCGGCTGGGTGCTGCGGTAGAGATGCCGGTTGAGCAGCGAGAGGATGCGGCCGGGAGACTGGAAGAGTTCGTCGCAATCGCCGCCGTACTCTTCTCTGCTGGCGGTCAGGCCGGCGACGCTCGATTCACTGTAGACAAGCTCTTCGCTGGCGAACCGGTAGGCGCGGACCGCCGAGTGGAGCGTGGCCATCAGGAGCGCGGCGGAGATACCCTTGCCGCTGATGTCGCCGAGAGCGATGCCGACGCCGGTCTCGCGGCGGCTAACGGTCCCATCGTGGGCCTCTTCGTGAAAGATGAGGAAGTCGTAGTAGTCGCCGCTGACGGAACGCGCGGGGCGGCAGACGCCATGCAGTTCCAAAGACTCGAGGCCGTGGGCAGTTAAGGGGAAGAGATTAGCCTGCACCTCCTGGGCGATGGAGATCTCGTTCTGGAGGCGCTCTTTCTCCTTTTGCTCGAGGAGAAGGCGCTGGAGAGAGCCTGACATGGTGTTGAAGGAACGGCAGAGTTCGGCGAGCTGGTCATCCCGGGTGACGGTGATGCGGTGGTCGAGGTCGCCGCGATCGATATGCTCGGTGGCATCATAGAGGGCGGCGACCGAGGCAGTTACGGTGCGGCTGAGGCGAATCGCCATCCAGAGGGCGAGCAGCTCGATGAGGGCGAAGACAAGGCACAGGAGGATGAGGGCAACGCGGATGACGCTGGTGACGATGCCGCCTAGCGAACCCCCGAAAAGCTGGTTGTAGAGCAGCGAGGGACGGGAGACGACCGAGATGAGAACGCTGTCGTGCATGCCGGAGTCCCAGTCGATGATGGGTTCAGTGGAGGTGAAGCTGACGGGGATGTCGGCTACGTTGACGGCTGGAGGCTCGGTGCCGCCGGCGACCCAGGATTGTCCATGCGGACGCGAGGGGTTGGAGGATCCCAGGGACAAGGTTTGTCCGCTTTGCGTGCCGCCGGCAGGCGGGTTAGCCGGGGCCGCGGGCTGGCTAGCGGGAGCTTGCGATTTACCCTTGCTCGGATTGGGGGCCGGCCTGGACGCCGGGTTGGGAGACGCCCCGGTGCGTTCGGGCAGCAGTCTCGCCTCACCCAGGCCGCCGGCGAGCATCCTGAGAACGGAGCTGTCCACGGGCAGGCTGGACATGAGGGTGAAGATGCGTCCACCGCTCCAGTGCTTCTGGTGGACGGCGACGAGGTAGAGCTTATTGCCGTCGAGGATCAGGCCGGAGAACTGGCCGCCCGGCAGTTCGGTGGCCCAGGGAGGCAGACCGAAGGGAGCTCCGGCACTGTAATTCGCGCCGAGGTTCATGGACGCGCCGTTGAGGAAGACCTGGGTCTGGCGCCGAAGCTTCGTGCGGGGAAGGTCGAGCCCGCCGCCGAATTCGCCTTCGCGCTCCAGGTGCTGGACGGCGTCGGCGAACTGGACAGGCGTATTTTTCGGCTGCTCGGAGACGAGCTGTGTGGTGATATCCGCGCGGTGGACAGTCTCACTGCTCATCTGGCTGAGTTCCGCCTGCAGGCGCGAGTCGGCGAGGTGAATGGCGAACTGCCCCGCGGCGACATAGGCCATGATGCCGACCAGGGTGACGAAGAGGACCACGGGGGCCAGGCCGATGAGGAGATAGGTAAGGACCAACTTATTCCGCAGGCTCCAGAGCATGTGTCGGCGCACGAGCTTCAGGACCAGAGGCACGCCGACGGAGAAGAGGGCGATGCCGACAAAGAATTGCAGGACGAAGAGGAAGGACGCGAAGCCGCCGTGAAACCAATAGCGGGCGAAGAGGCAGACGAACCAGATGGCGAGCCAGAATACGGCGCCGGCGAGGCCGGTGGGGAGCCCTGGCTTGAGCTTGGGGCCGGCCGGCGCGGAGATGGGGCTGGTGCGTGTCGACATAGGATGACAGCGGCTACTGAAGGAAATGTACTTGAAAACAAGATAGAAGGAGTTGCGTCGCCGGGCAAACTTAAGAGCAGGGAGTAGGGAATAGGGGGTAGGGAGTAGAAAACTCCGCATCCCTTGCTCCCGCAAGATGCAAAAGGAGCGAGGCAGTAGCAAACCTCGCGCCATAAAATGAACGGGATTTCTACTCCCTATTCCCTACTCCCTACTCCCTGCTCTTCGGCTTCGCGGGCCAGCTTCAAAGTGTAGCGGGTTGCGGAGAAGTGAGCGCCCGCGAGCAGGAGAAGACCGGACAGGAAGGCCCACATCATCAGGCCGACCGAGATATAGAAGGGGCCGTAGACCGACTGGAAGTCGAGCCAGGGGAGCGCCCGGATATAGAGGTATTTTTCCAACTGCCAGAGCAGGCCGATGACAATGGCGGTAGGCAGGACAGCGCGCGCTGGAATCTTTCGGTATGGAAGCACCCAGTAGATAAGAAAGAAGAGAAGGATGCTGGCGAGGCCGGCGCAGATTTTGAGGAACCCATACGACATAAAGTAAAAGACAGCATTTTGGGTGTGATTGAAGAAGAGCCAGGAGAGAATGGTCTGCTGGCCGGCGGTGGAGGCGACCGACGCCATGGCAAGGACCCCGACAGCAAATGACAGCCCCAGCGAGACGGCCTGGTTGTGAAGGTAGCTGCGGTTCTGGCGCACCCCCCACACGCTGTTGAGAGCGACCTCAAGCGGCAGGAAGACTCCGGTCGAGGTGATCAGCAGCATCACCAACGAGAAGACCTGCGTGTTTTTGTGCGGGTGGGCGAGGAGCTGCATGTTGCGCATCACGAAATCCTGGCCGACGGGCAGCAGGTTCTTCATCATGTCGCCCACCACCACCTCCATGGCGCGCGAGTGAAAGACGCTGCGGCTGAGAGTGAGCAGCAGGACAATGAAGGGAAAGAGCGACAGGATAGAGTTCGCGGCGACCGAGAAGGCGTAGGTGTGGACCTCGGTCCGGGCCATGTAACAGGCAAGCGCGACCAAGCGGGCCCCGAGCGAGTCTTCGCACACAACGGGCTTGACATCTTCGATAGGTTTAGGCGGCAGCTCGGAGGCATCGGGCGCAGTAACAATCGGCACCGCTTCCGGGGCAAGGTCGGGCGTGCAGACAATCGGCTTGTCGGGGACGAAGGAGGACATAAGATGGCTTGCGACTCAATGCGATGCTAGCAGAGAGGGGCAGGCGGATGGAGAAGGCGTAACGGTGATCAGAAGGATAAAAAGGATGGCTGTGTGTGTGCTGCCCGAGCTAAGCTGAGGGGCGTTGTCGTCAGGTTCGATCAGTCTTGATCAGCTTTGATCCTTTTGATCCTTCTGATCACTGTTACGCCTTTTGCCCAGAGGCGGCGCATGTTGGAGTTGCTGGATGGCCCATTGGGCGGCTTCGGCGAGAATGGGGTCTTCGTCTTCGGCGGCCCAGGTTTGCAGGACCGGAAGAAAGCGCTGCATGCCGCTGTTGCCCATAGCGATGGCGACGTTGCGGAGGAGGCGTTTGCGGCGGGTGCGTTCGAGCGGAGAGTTCTTGAAATATCGCCTGAAGCTGGGGGCGTCCAAGGAGGCGAGCCAGTCGAGTGACGGATTGATGAGTTCGGTACGGGGAATCATGTCGGGTCGTACGGAAATGGGGGCGTGATGCGGAGATTCCCGATTCCAGGGGCAGACATCCTGGCAGATATCGCAGCCGAAGACTTGGCGGCCCATAAGGGGGCGGAGTTCGTCCGGGATCGTCCCCTTCTTTTCGATCGTCAGATAGGAGATGCAGCGGGAGGCGTCCATCTGGCGCGGGGCGACGAGCGCATCGGTCGGACAGGCCTCGATGCAGCGGGTGCAGGAGCCGCAGCGGTCCGGAGCTTGCTGAAGGGTGAGGGTTTCAGCTACCGGAAGTGAAGTCACGATGACGCCAAGCAGGAGCCAGGAGCCGAGGCCCTGGTTGAGGACGCAGGTGTTCTTGCCTATCCAGCCAATGCCGGCCTGGGCCGCCGCGGCGCGCTCGAGGAGAGGACCGGTATCGACATAGCAGCGGGTCTGGCAGGGCAGGCGCTCCTGAAGTGCCGATTCGAGGTGTTGAAGCCGGGTGAGGAGTTGGCTGTGGTAGTCGGTGGCGAGGAGTTCCTTTCCTCCGTCGCTGCCACTCTCTTGATCACGTTCCCTCCCGCTCCAGGCATAACGGGCTATCCAGCCGCTGCCCGGAGGTGCAGGGTCGATCGAGAGTGGGGCGCTAGCGTCGTAGTTGAAGGCGCAGACGACGACGGAGCGCGCCCACGGAATCGCGACCTGCACGTCGCTGCGAAGGAGCACGCCGGCATCGTCGCGGCGCTTGAGGTACTCCATCTCGCCCGCGCGGCCTGCTTCGATCCATGCAGTGAAGCGGTCGGCGGTGAGTTGGCTGGCGGAACTTGCCGGTGAGGAGATCGGAGCTATGCCGGCGAGGTCGAACCCCGACGCTGACGCCTGCCGGTGCAGCCATTGCTCGAGTTCGGTGGTCCATTCGGCGGTTGGCACTGGGCTGCTCCGGGCCTCGGTATGGCTTGCATTCAGAATAAATCCAACATGCCGATCCATCCTCCGATAGCAGTTACCGTGATGGGGTAAAGGCCGCAAATCCAGTCGACTTGCGGACCACCAGACTCGTCGCGACCACCCGGCTTGGGGAGGCTGCCCCTTTCGGTCTCATCTTCTGAAACAGAACTTCAAAGCAAACCTCTGCCAACTGTCGCCGCGGTATCTGCACCGTCGTCAGAGGGGGAGACATGTACTCGGTGAAGTGAATATCATCCAGACCGATCAGCGAGATATCTCTCGGAACGTCGAGCCCCAGGGCGTGCAGCACCTTCAGAGCTCCAATCGCCATCAGGTCGTTCGAGCAGATCAATGCGGTAGGCAGCTTCTTCCGCTCCAGAACCTTCTGCGCCGCCGCGATTCCCCCCCCCAGGGTATGGTCTCCCTCAAAGATCGCATTCGTGACCGCAACTCCAATCTCTCGCATCGCCTTGCGAAAGCAGTCTCTCCTCAGATCCGCGGTGAAGTTTCCTCGTGCGCCCGCGGCAAAGACGATGTCCCGGTGTCCCAGCGCAGCCAGGTGCTGAACTGCTTGCCGGATGCCGGATTGATAATCGACTGCAATGATCTCCGGTCCTTCCGGGATCCCGCCGGCCTGTATCTGCACGGTGGGCGTGTTCTTCAGCAGGTCGTAGAGATGCGGATCTTCTTCTTTGAAGGTCAGCAGCGCCAACCCCTCCACGCCATGCTGCAGCATGCGTCGCACCCAGTCTTCGGCTTCACTTGCAACATCGTGAGTGGACCCGATGAGGATGCCAAAGCCCTGCGTGGTGGCTGCCTGCTCGAATCCCTCGATCAGTTCGGGAAAGAATGGATTCATGATGTCGGGCACAAGCAGGCCAATCAGCCCGGTTCGCCCCGAGATCAGCGCCTGCGCATGACGATTCGGAACGTACTCCATCTCGTCGACGGCCCGCCAAACCTTCCGGCTCAGCTTCGCATCCACGTTCATCACACCGTTCATCACCCGCGAGACCGTTGCAATGGAGACGCCGGCGCGCTCGGCGACAGCGTGAATACCCCGCTTCGTCTTCTTCCCGGAAGACCTTTCTGCGGCCGCGTTCGGCTCAGACTTCTTCTTTTGTGCAGTCAAGCCAGCATGCCTCCGTATCGAGGAAGTAATTCACGTTCTTTATTCTTTCGTCGTCATCCTGAACGCAGCGAGGATCCCTGTCTTTGCCCTTGCTGTTGTCTTTGCCTTTGCCGTTGTCTTTGCCGTTGCCGTTGTCTTTGCTCTTTGCCATCATCCTTGACCCTCGAGCGTAGCGAAGGGAAAGGACCCCTGTCTTTCGTCGTTGCTCTTGCCTTTATCTGTTCTTAATCCGCCTCATCCGTGCAAATCCGCGGTCGAGCCTTTAGTTTCTAGACAGGTTCTTCGAGTCCTTTCGCCGATCGCCACGAAGCGTACTCGCGTAATTTCGGAAGCACCTGCGCAAGCGTTGCGATGGATGCGGATTCGTCGCCGAAGGCAAAGTAGACGGAGCGATACAACGGGTAGAGCAGCTCGTAGATGGCCACGTTTTCCGGCTTCGGAAGGTATGATTTGTGCTTCAGGCACATGCGGCTCTGCGCCTCTTCAATGCTGGGAAATATGCCTGCCGCAAGCTGCGCGAAGATGCCCGAGCCAATGCTGGTCGGGATGCCGTCCGGCACCAGCACTTCCTTGTTCAGCACATCCGCATACACCTGGTTCAGCGTGGAGTTGTTCTGCGGAATCCCGCCCGCGTTGATGATGCGTTCAATGGGAACGCCATACTCGGCCACGCGATCCAGAATAATGCGCGTGTGAAAGGCAGTGCCTTCGATGGCCGCGAAGAGCTCGTCTTTGGCCGTATGCATAAGGTTCCAGCCGAGCGTGATTCCGCCAAGCTCCGATTTCACCAGCACGGTGCGGTCGCCGTTGTCCCAGGAAAGACGCAGCAGCCCGGTCTGCCCGGCGCGGTATTCTTCGAGCCCTTCCGAAAGGGTCCTCACATCGGTGCCGGCCCTGCGTGCAATCGCTTCGAAGATATCGCCGACCGCCGAAAGCCCGGCTTCTACTCCGGTATACGCAGGATGGACGCTCCCCGGCACGACCCCGCAGACCCCTGGGATCAGCCGCGATTCGGACTGCATGGCAATGATGCAGGTCGAGGTGCCGACGACGTTCACCACATCTCCCTCGCGGCATCCTGCGCCGATCGCGTCCCAGTGCGCATCGAACGCGCCCACCGGGATCGGAATGCCGGCTCGCAGCCCGAGACGCTCCGCCCAGAGGGGCGACAAGTGACCGGCTAACTGGTCGGAGGGCAGCACCTCGCCCGCCAGCTTCTCGCGAACGCCTGCGAACAGAGGATCAAGCTCGGTGAAGAACTCCTGCGGCGGGAAGCCGCCCCACTTCGGATTCCAAAGCCACTTATGCCCAAGCGCACAGACGCTTCGCTTGGCGAGCTTCGGGTCTTCGATGCCGCACAAGGTGGCAGCGACCATGTCGCAATGCTCGAAGGCAGAGGCGAAGCGGGACCGCTTGTCCGGGTTGTTCCGCAGCCAGTGCAGCAGCTTCGCAAAGCCCCACTCGTGCGAGTACACGCCCCCGCACCACTCGATCGCTTCAAGCCCGCGCGCATGGGCGAGCGCCGTAATCTGTTGCGCCTCCCTGAGAGCGCGGTGATCGCACCAGAGATAATATTCGTCGAGCGGCTGCATCTTGTCGTCGACCGGAAGGACGCTCGAGCCGGTGGTGTCGAGAGCGAGTGCTTCGACCGTGCTGCCGTCGATTCCGCTCTCCGAAAGCACCTGCCGCATCGCCTGAACCAGCGCGTTCATCTGGTCGTCATGCGACTGCGTCGCAAAATCAGGATCTTCCCGCTTGCGATGCAGGGGATACGCAGCCGACGCCGTGCCCAGCCTCCCCCGCTCGCTATCGAGCAGGGTCACGCGGGTACTCAGTGTTCCGAAATCAACTCCTGCGACAAGGCGCATCGCTCCTCTGCTCCATTGACCTGTTCTGTGTCCTATTAAAAGGCGTTATTCGCCAGAGGTCTTCCCCCTGAATCGGCAGTGGATAAAAGGTTTTCTCACATGCCCGCGATAGTAGGAGAAAGCGAGCATCCCCGTCAACACGTTTCCGCTATCCAGTAATCGTCCTCATCAGCGCAAGCGACCCTGCGGTAAAATAGGGCCAGACATGAACCTCTATATTCTCCGCCACGCCAGCGCCGGAACGCGTCGCGCCAACCCCCTCCTCGACCTCAAACGTCCTCTCGACAAAGAAGGCAAGAAGCACAGCCTTCAACTCGCCCACATCCTCAACGCCCTCAACCTCCAGTTCGACCTCATCGTCTCCAGCCCCCTCAAGCGCTGCCTCCAGACCGCCTCCCTCATCGGCACCGAGACCGGCTACGAGTCCGAGATCCTCCACTCCAACGCGCTCGCCCCCGAAGCCACCCTCAAAGACTTCCACAAGCTCCTCCACGAGCATCACGGCCGCGAGAACCTGCTCGTCGTCGGCCACAACCCTAACCTCTCCCTCTTCCTCGGATCGCTCCTGGTCCCCGCCGCCAGCCCCGAAGCCCGCATTCGCCTCCGCAAAGGCTCGCTCGCCCGGCTCGTCCTCACCCGCGGCCCAGCCACCCTGCAGGGCCTCCTTGACCCTCGCACCGTCCGCGCCCTCTACGCCACCTCGACGAAGAGCTCCCGCCGAAAAACCTCGCGAAAATAACCCGCCTCTTTCCGCAGCGACCACGCCTCCAGCTCCGCCCCGCCCCGGCCCGGCACCAGCTCCAGCAGCACCCGCTTCGGATACACATGCGTCTTCATCTGCAGCACCGCGCTTGCCCGGTCCTGGTTCAGCGCCACTGCCAGCCGCAGCAGCACCACCGCCCGCGTCACATGCCCATGCTCCTCCACTGGAATCCCCCGCATCGGCCGGTCCATCGGGTCCGGCCTGCTCTTGCCCATGTACCGCGCCAGCGCACTCACAATCAGCCGCTGCTCCGGCGAGAACCCAAAGATCTCCGAGTTCGCAATGATGTACTGCGTATGCCGGTAATGCCCCTGGTGATTCATGAACTTCCCCACATCCTGCATCATCGCCGCCGCCTCCAGCCACAGCCTGTACTCCTCCGGCAGTTCATGCACCCGGGCCAGCGCGTTGAACAGCTCCACCACATGCTGCCGCACCGGCTCCACCCTCCGCTGCTCGATCCCGTACCGCTCGCACACCTCCAGTACCCCCGCCCAGCGCTCGCTCTCAATCTTCTGGTGTACCGAAGTCCGCAGGTCCACCTCCGCCAGCATCTGCGCCAGCATCCCATCTCGCAGCCCCAGCGGCGAGTAACGAAACCCCTTCAGCCCCATCCGCTCCAGCAGGCTCGAATACACAAACGCCCCGCCGACAATAATCTCCGACCGCCGCGGCCCAATCCCCGGCACCGCCTCCCGCTGCGCATTGTCCATCTTCGCCAACCGGTCCGCCAGCCGCCTCACATCGGGAGTATCCGCCGTCAGCGCCCCCACCCGCTCCAGCCGTTTCTTCGCCAGCGTCGTCTTTCCCGCCTTCCCCTTCCGCAGATGCCCGCTCGCCTCCGCCAGCGCCGCCGCCGTCCCCGAAGTCGCCACCACTAGCCCCACCCGCGGCGTCCCCAGCTTCTTCTCCGCCCGCCGCAGCTCGCGGTCGATAAACTGCTTCAGCCGCGCCACGTCCTCCTTCGCCGGCGGGTCTGTCCGCAAAAACTCCTCCTGCAGCCGCACCGCCCCCAGCGGCATGCTCACCATCGACTTGATCCGCCCTCGATCCGAGAACGTTACCTCGCAGCTCCCGCCCCCCAGGTCGATCAGCAGACACCGTCCCCGCGCCCCAACCTCATGCGTCACCACCCCCAGATGGATCAGCCTGCCCTCCTCCAGCCCCGAGATCACCTCCACATCCCATCCCGTATCCGACTTCACCCACTCCGTGAACGCCGCCGCATTCCTTGCATCCCGCATCGCGCTCGTCGCCACCACGCGCACCTTGTCCACCACATGCAGCTGCACCGCCTTATGAAACCGCTTCAACGCCCGGATCGTCGCCGCCATCGCCTCGGGCGAGATCACCCCCGTCTGAAACACGCTCTCCCCCAGCCGCGTCACCTCGCGGTCTTCATGCAGCGTCTTCAGCCGATGCATCTGCACTGCGGCAATCTTCAACCGGCAAGAGTTCGACCCAATATCCACCGCCGCAAACGTAGGCATCGTCCCGTCATCCCCTCAGGCGCAAAAAAATCCCCGCCTCCAGCAGCTTACATCCCATCCATCACAATCAACCGGGTGCCCCATATCTCGATTCTGCGTGGAGCCGGGTACCCAATATCTCGATTCTGTGTGGAGCCGGGTGCCCCATCTCTCGATTCTGCGTGGAGCCGGGTGCCCCATATCTCGATTTTGAGATGTGGGAATCGAGCGCAGCGAGACCGTCTCTCCGCCTTCCTTTACCCCGCCAACGCACAACCCATTTATCCTGAAACAGCAGCTTCCACTCATGACCAACCAAACGCTTCCCGAACCCCGATCCCAACACTCCGCCACCCTCTACACCGGCACCCCGCGCCGCTCGACCGCGCTCGCCATCCTCACCGGCCTCTGGCTGCTCATCTTTTTCGCCGCCCTCTTCGCCCCGCCCCTGCTCGACGACGCCGACGCCACCCACGCCAACGCCGCCCGCCACATGGCCCTCTCCGGAGACCTCGTCACCCTCCACGTCAACGGCATCCGCTATCTCGAAAAAGCTCCTCTCCCCTACTGGCTCGTCGCCCTCAGCTTCCGCAGCTTCGGCTTCAACACCTTCGCCGCCCACCTGCCCCAAGCCATCGCCGTCCTGCTCCTCGCCTTCCTCGGCTTCCACTGGGCCGCGCGCGCCTACAATCCCCGAACCGCCTTCTACACCGGCCTCGCCATCCTCACCTCTGCCGGCGTCTTCCTCTTCACCCGCTACTTCATCCCCGAAGTCCTCCTCTCCCTCTTCCTCGCCGTCGCCCTCTACACCCTCCTCCGCTCTCTAGAACCCGCCGCAAATCCGGGTGCCCCAGATCTCGATTCTGAGATGTGGGCATTCGCGCCCGGCGCGAACCGCTCTTCCCTTCCCGCTCAGAAATCCCGCATCTCGACCGAAGGCGGCGCGCCTGCCGCAGAGGTGGAGAAACCCGCTTCTCGCCTCTACCCCTACGCCATGTGGGCCAGCCTCGCCCTCGCCGTCCTCACCAAAGGCCTCGTAGCCCTGGTCTTCTTCCTCGGCACAGCGGCCCTCTATCTCACCCTCACCAGCCAGTACAAAAACTGGCGCAAACTCAAACCCTTCACCGGCACCCTCCTCTTCCTCCTGATCGCCGCCCCCTGGCACATCCTCGCCGGCCTGCGCAACACCGGCGGCATGGACGGCCACGGCTTCTTCTGGTTCTACTTCATCAACGAGCACGTCCTCCGCTTCCTCGGCCGCCGCTACCCCCGCGACTACAACAAACTCCCCGGCTATCTCTTCTGGTCCCTCCATCTCGTCTGGCTTTTCCCCTGGTCGCTCTTCTGCGGAGCACTCCTCCGCCAGGCCTGGGCTGCCTTCAACCGCTACACCCGCACCAACCCCATGCCCGCCGACCGCACCTTCTTCTACCAGCCCTTCGCCGTCGCGGTCGCCGGCATCGTGCTGCGCGACACCATCCACTTCCCCTACCTCCTCACCGTCCTGCTCGCGGTTATCGGCTTCTTCGCCTACGAATTCCACCGCCGCCAAACCAACACCCCCGCGGGCACTCCACTCCTCCACGCCACCACAGCCGCCCAGCAGACCACGCTGCTCCTCAGCCTCTTCTCGGGGCTCGTCCTGGTCTTCTTCTCCCTCTCCACCAACCAGGAGTACTACACCTTCCCCGCCTACCTCCCGCTGCTGGTCCTGCTCGCCGCCGCCCTCGCCCAGGCGGAAGGCACCTACTCCGAAGACAAGCCCTACCGCCGCGCCCTCACCATTGCCCACGCCACCTTTACCGCCCTCGGAGCCGCCATCGCCCTCGCCCTCGCTTACGGTCTCTGGTCTTCGCGCCACCTTCCCTACGTTCCCGACATCGGCGAACTCCTGGCACATCGCGATGTGGGCAACTACACCCTCTCGATGTCTCACTTCTTCGATCTCACCACCGCCAGCTTCGCCGCCCTGCGCCTTCCCGCCGTCCTGGCCCTGCTCGCCTTCGCCATCGGGCCTGCCATCGCCTGGCTCCTCCGCCAGCAGCGCCGTCACCTCGCCGCAACCTCCGCCGTCGCCCTCACTTCGACCGTCTTTCTGATCGCCGCCCACATCGCCTTCGCCCGCTTCGGCCCTATGCTGTCGTCGCACAACCTGGCCGTCAAAATCCAGCAACTCGAAGCCAACGGCAGCATCGCCCCCAACACCCGCATCCTCCTCTACGGCGATCAGGCCTACGGCTCCTCCATCCCCTTCTACCTGGGAAGACAGGTTGACCTCGTCGACGGCCGTTCCAGCTCCATGATCTTCGGCGGCTCCTTCCCCGACGCCCCCAACATCTTCCTCACCCCGCAAGACCTCCTCACCGTCTGGGGTCACGGCCAACGCAACCTCCTCTTCGTCCCACTCGAAAAACGCGACCTCGTCGACCACCTCCTCGGCAACAACAAAATCCTCCTCAAGGAAGCCTCCGGCAAAGCCCTCTACACCGACCGGCCCCTCGACCATCCCTAATGATCTCTCCTATCGCTGAATGTACGTCTCCTGTTGCTGATGTATTTGCTGTTGCCGTTGCATTTGCCGTTGCTCGTTTTTCGTCGTCATCCTTGACCCTCGAGCATAGCGAAGGGGAAGGATCCCTGTCTTTGCTTTGTTTGCAGGCCAACCACCCAGTGTGCCAACCCCCAACCCACCCCGACATGAAACATTAACCCCCAAAACAGCAAATCGAGTGCCTGAATCCACCCAATCCGCCCCCATGCGCCGCTGGAGCACCCGCTCCCTCGCCATCCTCCTCCTCGCCTGGCTCATCCTCCAGATCGGCGGCCTCTTCTCCCCCGGCCTGCTCGACGACGTCGACTCCATCTACATCGAGATCGCCCGCGAGATGCTCCACCGCCACGACTACGTCACCCCAACCATCAACGGCGTCCGCTTCTTCGACAAACCGCCCCTCATGTACTGGATGGCCTCTGCCTCCATGGCTGTCTTTGGAGAAAAAGACTGGGCCGCCCGCCTCCCCCTAGCCCTCTGCGTCCTCGCCCTCCTGATCGCGGTCTATGCGCTGGGCATCCGCCTCTTCGCCTCCATCTCCCCGGCAACAAACCCCGACCGCGGAGGCTTCTACGCCGCCCTCGCCCTCGCCACCAGCATCGGCCCCTACCTCTACACCCGCTTCTACATCCCCGACATCCTCCTCGCCCTCTGGATGACGCTGGCTGTCCACCTCTTCCTCATCGCCCTCGACCGAATAAACACCCGCCTCCCCTCCACCACCCACAACCCCCCGGGTGCCCCATCCATCGCGCACTCTGCGATGGGTGGGAATGTAAAATCTTCCCCGCTCCTCCCCTGCTTCGCCTTCGCCGCCGTCCTCGCCTTGAACGTCCTCACCAAAGGACTCATCGGCCTCGTCTTCCCCATAGCCTTCGTCCTCCTCTACCTCGCCATCACCAAGAAACTCCACCTCCTGCTCAAACTCCACATCCTCCCCAGCTCCGCTGTCTTCCTCCTCATCGCCGCTCCCTGGCACATCCTCGCCGCCCTCCGCAACCCCGCCATCTCGCTCCCCAGCGGCCTCGGCCTCCCGGCACACGAAGGCTGGGCCTGGTTCTACCTCTACAACGAGCACATCGCCCGCTTCCTTGGAAGACGCATCCCCCACGACTACGGCCTCACCCCCGTCTGGCTCTTCTGGCTCTACGTCGCCATCTGGGTCATGCCCTGGACCACCTTCCTCCCCCCCGCCATAGCCCACCACCTCCGCACCCTCCGTTCCACCCGGATCAACAAACGGATCAACAGTAGGGCCAAAGATCCGGGTGCCCCACAACTTGCCCTGAGCTTGCCGAAGGGTCTCGATCCTGAGATGTGGGTTCTCTTCCACCAGCGGGAAGCCGCCCTGTCCCTCCTCCTATGGGGCGCCATCGTCCTCCTCTTCTTCTCCATCTCCAACCGCCAGGAGTATTACTCCCTCCCCGCCCTCCCTGCGCTCGCCCTCATGGCCGCCGGCTTCCTCGCCCGCGCCGACCACCTCGCCCAATGCGAAGCCAGCGAGTACGGACTGGGTGCCCCATTCCTGCAGTCTCACCGCATGAGTGGGCATTCGCGTGATAGCGCGAACCGCACTCTCTCCAATCACCCAGACCTTGTCCTTTCGACCGGAGGCGGCGCACTTGACGACGGAGTGGAGAAACCTGCTCCTCTCCTCCGCCGCGAAGGTCCATCGCTGCATCCAGACCCTCGCCGCAGCGCCCTCAACTGGCACCTCTATCTCCTCCTCCCTCTCACCACTCTCATCGCGGCCATCTGCGCCTGGTTCGCCCTCACCGCACCCCTCCCCGCCCCCGGCGCCGACCTCTCCACCCTGCTCGCCGCCAACCCCGAGTTCTACAACCTCTCCCTCGGCCATCTCTTCGACCTCACCGGAGCCGCCATGGGTCTCTTCCGCGGACCCCTCGCCGCAGTCGCCCTGAGCATGCTCGGCATCGGCCTCGGCAGCTTTCTGTTACGACGCGCCAACCGCACCTACGCTGCCAACCTCACCCTCGCCGCCGCCATGACTGTCACCCTCCTCGCCGCCCACGAGGGACTCGCCCGCTTCTATCCCATCCTCGGCTCCAAACAACTCGCCGAAACCATCAACCAAACCCAGCAAGCCGTCCCACAGCCGAACGATCTCATCCTCCTCGACGGCGAACTCACCTCCGGCTCCTCCCTCATCTTCTATACCCGGCAGCAGGTCCATCTCCTCAACGGCCGCGTCAATGGCCTCTGGTACGGCAGTTTCTGGCCCGACGCCCCCGCCATCTTCGAAACCGAAGCCTCCCTCCGACGGCTCTGGGCCAGCCCCCGCCGCATCTTCCTCTTCACCTACAACCCCACCGCCCGCACCCGCGACCTCGCCCCCTACGCCCCCGTCCACACCCTCGCCGCCGCTGGCGGCAAAACCATCCTCACCAACCGCTAAAGCAAAGTAGCAGTTGGCATAGAATCTGCCGTGCCCTTTGTTTGTCATTCCCGTAGGCAATCCGCGGTTCCGGTCCCGAAAATAAATTGGGGCTTAGGAAGCAAAGGACTGCCAGATGGCGCTAGAGTCCAATCATGGCGCAGTCGAACCGTTACTTTCGATTTTCAAAGTTATCCGAGGCGAAGTTCCGGCACCTGGTCCGGTGTTTTGCCTTGGATTTGACAGCCACGCAGACGGCCCATCTGACTGGGATTTCGCTTCGTTCCGTCAACACGATCTTTCTGCGCCTGCGCACCAGGATCGCCGCCGAGTGCGAGCGGCAGTCGCCGTTAGAGGGAGTGCTCGAAGCCGATGAGTCTTACTTCGGACCACAGCGCGTGCGCGGGAGGTGCGGACGCGGCGCCGGCGGCAAGACCATCGTCTTCGGCCTGCTCAAGCGCGGCGACAAGGTCTACACCGCCATCGTCCCCAATGCTTCCAAAGCCGCGCTGCAAGCGGTGATTCGTGGCCGCGCCAGTCTCAGCTCGGTTGTCCACACCGACGGCTGGGCTGGCTATCACGGCCTGGTCGATCTGGGCTACGACAAGCACCTCAGAGTCGAGCACCGGGAGAATATCTTCGCCCAGCAACTCAACCACATCAACGGTATCGAAAGCTTCTGGAGCCTGGCCAAACGTCGCCTCGCCAGGTTCTGCGGTGTGCCCAAACGCACCTTCTACCTCCACCTCAAAGAGACAGAATTTCGCTTCAATCACCGCAACAATAACCTCTATAAAGAACTGCTAAACTTCCTCAGAAAGGATCCGCTCTGACTCCTTTGCTTCCTAAGCCCCATAAATTTTAAGAAAGTGGCGTATTTTTCAGCGCCGAAAACATGTCGCTTAAAAGCACTCTCAGCCAGACTAAGTACCACAGCGTACCAGCAAACGACCACGCAAAAAACACATGCTTCCCGCACCCACCCCCTCAAAAACGCCCGCAAAAGGCCGCTTTTCCATCTCATCCACCACATCAAAAAAATCCGCCAGATTACGGCTCCTCTACCCGCCCGCCTTCCTTCAATTTGTAGGTCTTCCCCCGGTAATAAAATCGGTCTCCTCCATAGCTCCCTAGCCAAAGCAGACTCCCCAGCAGGTCCCGCAGAGGATAGATTGCCATCCCCCGCACCCATCCCACATCCCCCATCACCCGAAGCACCGCCCCAGCCTGCAGCCACCGGTTCACCACCATCCCCGCCAGCCAAACCACCCCAAGCCCCGCATGCCCGCTCAGCAACCCCCACACCAACCCCAACAAACCAAACGGCATAGCGAACGTCAACCCGCTCCCCAGATGTCCCCACGGCCGCGACCGGCGCGTACTCTGCATCCACCGCAACTGGTTCCGAAACGACAGCCCGAACGGCGTATCCTGCACCATCAAACGAATCACATGCGTGGCCAGCAACACCCCCACTCCCTGCGCCGCCAGCCGGTTTCCCAGCACAAAGTCATCGGCATAAAACTGCCCCAGTTCCTCGAACCCGCCCACCTTCCGGAACGACTCTTTCCGCACCGCCATCGTCGCGCCCAAAGCGAACTTCGTCCCCTCCAGCATGTCGGCCACCAGCACGCCCGAGGTCATCTCCACGCTCTTGCCCACCGCATCCAGTTGCGAAGAAAACCCAGCGTTTACGCCTTTATCGGTCGTTCCCAGGTACACACACGAGGCCAGTCCTACCCGCGGGTCCTTCAGGTTCTGCACCATCCGCCGAAGATAATCCTTCGTCACGCGCACGTCCGCATCGCTGGTAATCAACAGCTCATGCCTCGCCACAGAATCCAGCTTCGCCAGCGAAAACACCTTGGCATTATGAAACTGCGGCCGAGGCTCGCCGCAGGTCACATACTTCGCATTCACCTGCGGATACCGCTCTCCCACCCTGCGCGCCAGCCGCAGCCCCTCATCGGTCTCATACCGCGCGCAAAACAACAGCTCGAACTCCGGATACTCCTGCTCAAAAAACGTCTCGAGATTCCGCTCCATCCCGGGCTCCGTCCCATGCAGCGGCTTCAACACGCTCACCGGCGGAAGAAACGCCGTCTCTGTGCGGTCCTCCCTGCGTCTCCGCACCCCAAACCGCACCGCCGCAGCCAGCACCATCAGGCAATAAATCGTCGAGGTCACCGCGCCGCCCAACGCGACCCAGAACAAGATTCGAAGCAGCAAACTCATCTCACCCTTGCAGGAAATACCGGCGCAAACCAGAGGGATAGGAACCGCAAACCCTCAGTCTATCGCAGGGCCGCTCCCACCCGCAGCGCCCACCCGCCTACTTCTTCCTGCCGTTCTTGCCTGCAGTCTTAACCGGCACCACCACCGTTCGACGCATCGGCACCAACCCCGACCCCGGGTCCTGCTGTTGCTGCATTCTGCTCAGCATCTCCGTCCGCACGTAGTCCACAAACCCCTGCATCTGCCGGTTCATCTCCTCCATCCGTTCGCGCATCTGCAACACAATCGCAATCCCTGCGATATTGACTCCCAGATCCCGCGCCAGGTTCAGAATGAACTCCAGCCGCTCCAGATCCTCATCCGTATACAGCCGCGTATTGCCTTCACTTCGAGAAGGCCGTAGCAAGCCCTCCCGCTCATACAAACGCAGCGTCTGGGGATGAATCTCATACATCTCCGCCACCGACGAGATCATGTACGCGCCCTTGCTCTTCCGCTTCGTCGACATCGCCTTACCCTCTGCCCAATGTTCTATCGAAAGTCTAGCTCCTCCCGTTATACGCACGTCAACCAAACTCGGCTATCCTCGAATCAGCATCTCATCTGCCAGCCATGAACAAGTCCCGAAATGCCCGCCGTGCTGCACAAATCGCCACCGGCCTCCTGGCCACCGCTGCCGCCTACGCTTTCCTGCCGAAACAGGCAAAACGCGGCCCTCGCAAGGTTGTTCTCATTACCGGCGGCTCCCGCGGTCTCGGCTTCGCCCTGGCCGACCGCTTCGGCCGCTCCGGCGCAAAGCTCGTCCTCGCCGCCCGCGACGTCGAAGAACTCTCCCGCGCCCGGCACAGCCTCCTGGCTCGCGGCGCTGTGCAGTCGCCTGAAGATGTCCTGCTCATCCCCGCCGACCTCACCGACGCCGCCCAGGCGACCATGTTCATCGAGCACGCCATCAGCCACTTCGGCCGGATCGATATTCTCGTCAACAACGCCGGCATCATCGAAGTCGGCCCCGTCGAAGACCAGCCCATCGCCGCCTACCGCCGCGCCATGGCCACCAACTTCTTCGCCGCCCTTCACACCACCCATGCCGCGCTCCCGCACCTGCTGCGCCGCAAGCACTCTGACGGAGACGCCGCGATTGTTAATATCGCCAGTATCGGCGGCAAGTTTGCCGTGCCCCACCTGCTCCCCTACGTCGCCAGCAAGTTCGCGCTGGTAGGCTTTTCCGAAGGCCTCCACGCCGAACTGCGCCACAAGGGGGTTCGCGTCACCACCGTCTGCCCGGGCCTGATGCGCACCGGCGGCGAAGCCCACGCCGACTACACCGGCCAGGTCAAAAAAGAGCAGCGCTGGTTCAATCTTGCCGCCAAAACGCCCATTGTTGCCACCTCCGTCACCCATGCGGCCAACAAGATTTACAACGCCGTAGCCGTCGGCCGCGCCGAGATCACCATCACCCCGCAAGCCTGGCTGGCTGCCCGTGTCGCCGGTCTCGCGCCCGAGATAACGCAATACCTCGCCAGCCTCGCCAATCAACTCCTGCTGCCCGCCCCCGCCCCAGCCTCAACCGACCAGCTAAAGCTCGGCTTTACCCGCCCCGAACCCGCCAGGCAGGAACGCGATCAGCTACATTAAGGCGCATTTTTTTCTGCCATGGTGGAAGAGGCCAAAGAGTGCGATTTGCGGGCGTTTTTGAGGGGGGTTTCGGGAGATCATGGTGCTTTTACGTGGTAGTTTGCTGGTACGTTGTCGTACTTAGCGTGGCTGAGAGCGCCTTTAAAGGACATGTTTTTCGGCGCGGAAAAATACGCCACTTTTTTCAACTTTATTTTCGATCCTGATTCGGCTCCAGCCTAACTACACTCCAGCAAACAGCCCATCCCGCGGGTCCTCGGGATTCAGCTTCGCCAGCTCCCGCAGGATCTCCTTGCTCCGCTCATCCTGGACCTTCGGAACGACGATCTTCACCTCGACGATCTGATCTCCTCGCGCGCCTTCCTTCGCCGCCGAGGCCACCCCCTTCTCGCGCAGCCGCAGCTTCTGTCCGGTCTGCGTCCCCGGCGGAATTCTCAACTGAGTCCTCGCTCCGCCGTCATGGGTGTCGATGGTGGGCACCTCGATCTTCGCTCCCAGGGCAGCTTCGGTCATCGTAACCGGAACGGTTACATAAATGTCGTCGCCGCTCCGGGTAAACACCGGATTCGTCCCCGCCTTGATGATCAAAAATAGATCACCCGCGGCTCCGCCATTGGTTCCGGCGTTGCCTTTGCCCGCCAGCCGGATTCTCTGCCCATCCCGCGTTCCCGGCTTGATGCGAAACTCCAACTGCTCCCGCTTGGTCACCACGCCCTGGCCATCGCAGGTCGGACACACGTTCTGCACCTTGCCTGTCCCGCCGCATCGCGGGCACTGGATGTTGAACTTCATGCGGCCCCCCATCTGCGTCACCTGGCCCGTGCCATGGCACTCCGGGCACTCCTTGCTGCCGCCGGTGGTCGACTTGCCCTTGCACGTCGGGCAGACCTCCTGGCGCTGAATCTCCAGCCGCGTCACCCCCCCGCGCACCGCCGTCCAGAAGTCCACGCTCACCTGGTACTCCAGATCGGTGCCTGGCTGCGGGCCACGCGCGCCACTCCTCTGGCCGCCGCTGAACATGCCGCTGAAGATGTCCTTGAAGCTGCCGCCAAACCCGGCGCTTCCAGACTCCTGCTGCGCCTCGCGCCCACCCTGAAAGTCCGAAAAATCAAAGCCGCCAAAGTCGAATGGGACCTCCTGCCCCCCGCGTCCCCGCGTCTGCGCACCGCCGAAACCGGAGCCGGCCCCGCCATGACCCGTCGCCGGTCCGCCGTATCCGCCTCGCGCCGCAGCCTCCGCCGCCGCAGGGTCGATATTGTCCGAGTAGAAGCCAAGCTGGTCGTAGATCTTCCGCTTCTTGTCGTCGCTCAACACATCGTTGGCCTCGGAGATCTCCTTGAACTTCTCTTCGGCCTTCTTATCGTTCGGATTCACGTCCGGGTGGTACTTCCGCGCGGACTTGCGAAACGCCTTGCGAATCTCCTCCGCCGTGGCCGTCTTCTTCACGCCCAGCGTGCCGTAATAATCTTTTGTCTGCGTCGCCATAATCTTCGCCAGTATCCAGTTTGGTTAACCCACTACATAGTCTGTTGCAGGAAGACTGCAAAAAATCCCGATGCTCTTCCCGTCTGTTTATGATAGAACCATGGAACATCCGTTGTTCCCTGTTTGAATCATCTTCGTCCGTCCAGTCCCACTCTATCGACTTGTCACACTCCATCCTCAAAATCCATGCTCCATTCTCCCGATGATCCGATAAGAACATACCCCTCGACAGGTCGAAGCTGCTCCGCAACCGATCAGAGTGCAACTAGCCAGAAAAGGAGCGCACATGTCCTCTCCTGAGACGGCCGTCGCGCCCGCAGACGATCTCTCGATCCATCGCGCATCCCCCCCCCTGTCCACGCCTGTCCTCTTGTCGCGTGTCCTGGTTGCCATCGCTTTCTTCGCCCAGATCATCGTCGCGTGGCGCTTCTGGGCGCTTACCTGGGACGACTCCGCCATCACCCTCGGCTTTGCCCGCACCTTCGCCCATACCGGCAGAATCGAACCCACTCCCGGCTCCGGGATCGTCGAAGGGTACTCCACCACCTTATGGATGCTGCTGATGGCGGCTGTCGCGAAGTTCGTGACCTCGCCGGCAACTCTTCTCGTCATCGCAAAGATCTCCACGCTGCTCCTCAACCTCGCCAACATCCTGCTCATGCGCCGGTGGTTCCTCTCCTGGAGCACCGAAACCATCGCCAACCTCGTCGCCGGCAGCATCGGCTGCGGGTTGATGTTCTACGAGACGATCAACGGGATGGAGACGCCTCTCATCCTCGCGCTCGTCTTCGTCATGCTCCTGCTGCTGCCTGGGCCAAGCCGCGCGGCACGATTCTGCTATCTTCTTGCCGGGTCCGCCTTCCTGCTGACGCGATGGGAGGCCGCGTGGCTTCTGGTGCCCTTCGTCCTGGTCGACCGCACCCGGAGGCGCGCGATCATCGCCGCCGCCACATGGCTTGCTGTCTTCGTCCTCTCCAACATCGTCCGCTGGCGATACTTCGGGTCTGTCCTGCCCAACACTATCCTCGCCAAGCACGGCGTACCCTACCTTACTTCGAGCCTCGGCACCGAGATTCATCGCCATCTTGGCGAGCCTGTCTTCATCTTCGCCTCTTTCAAGATCATCTTTATCGTCGTGGCCGCCGCTCTCCTGTACGAAGGCGCGTTCCTGGGAGAACGCACTTCGGTTGTGCAACGCCTACGCCCATTGTTCCGCAAATCCTTTCACAACTCCTGGCAACTTCGCTTCACCCTTCTCTTCACTCTCTTCTCGCTGATCCTCACCACGGCCATCGGCGCAAACTGGGGTCCGGCTGTCCGCTCCTTTTACTGCGGCTGGCCGTTTCTCTTCTGCCTGTTCCTTTTGCCCCTCTCCCATCTTCGGGTCCGCACGCTTACCTGGGCCACGGCCGCTCTCTGCCTCTTCGCTCTGCTGCGCATGACAGTCCATGTGCAGGAGCTGCGAGCCAGCGACGCGCCCATCTACATGCCCCGGGCCAGAGTCGGCGACATCGCCACCATGGCGACGCTGCTGTCTGAAGTTCAGTCCGCCGCGCATCATCCGCATCTCCTCTACGCCGGGCCCGACATGGGCGCGGTCATGCTCTACACCAACGATGTGCGGCTCATCGATCTCGGCCTGCTCTGCGACCCCTATCTCGCCCGTCATCGCTACGCCGCCATCGACTCCTACGTCCTCCAGCAGCGCCAGCCGGATGTGATCGAGGTGCATGATTTCTGGACCAAACTTACAAATTTCCAGGCCTATCCGCTCTTCCGCGAGCGCTACCGCCCCGTCTACATCCACGGAATCCGGGTATTTCTCACGCGCACTCTCATCTCCGGGATCGACCCCGAGCGTCTCACAGAGAAGCCTTTCGGGCCTGACGGACAGCCCAGCGACAGCGACCTCCAGCCACCCCCCGTGGTGAAGTACACGCCCATCGACTACCGTCTTAATCAAACCTTCGGCACCTACCTCGTCCTCCACTAAAGCAACGTAGCAGTTGGCGTAAGTCTGCCGTGCCCTATGTTTGTCATTCCCGAAGGGAATCTGCGTGGGGCTTAGGAAGCAAAGGACTGCCAGATGGCGCTAGAGTCCAATCATGGCGCAGTCGAACCGTTACTTTCGATTTTCAAAGTTATCCGAGGCGAAGTTCCGGCACCTGGTCCGGTGTTTTGCCTTGGATTTGACAGCCACGCAGACGGCCCATCTGACTGGGATTTCGCTTCGTTCCGTCAACACGATCTTTCTGCGCCTGCGCACCAGGATCGCCGCCGAGTGCGAGCGGCAGTCGCCGTTAGAGGGAGTGCTCGAAGCCGATGAGTCTTACTTCGGACCACAGCGCGTGCGCGGGAGGTGCGGACGCGGCGCCGGCGGCAAGACCATCGTCTTCGGCCTGCTCAAGCGCGGCGACAAGGTCTACACCGCCATCGTCCCCAATGCTTCCAAAGCCGCGCTGCAAGCGGTGATTCGTGGCCGCGCCAGTCTCAGCTCGGTTGTCCACACCGACGGCTGGGCTGGCTATCACGGCCTGGTCGATCTGGGCTACGACAAGCACCTCAGAGTCGAGCACCGGGAGAATATCTTCGCCCAGCAACTCAACCACATCAACGGTATCGAAAGCTTCTGGAGCCTGGCCAAACGTCGCCTCGCCAGGTTCTGCGGTGTGCCCAAACGCACCTTCTACCTCCACCTCAAAGAGACAGAATTTCGCTTCAATCACCGCAACAATAACCTCTACAAAGAACTGCTAAACTTCCTCAGAAAGGATCCGCTCTGACTCCTTTGCTTCCTAAGCCCCTCTGCGTTTGCCTTCTTCCACACCAACAGCAAATCCGCTCTAGCTTTCGAACGAGCCCGCCGCCTGACACACCGGACACCAGAACAGATTCCTTCCAGCCAACACCTCCGTCAAGATCTTCGTCCCGCACACAAAACAAGGCTGCCCCTTCCGCCGGTAGACATAGTGCGCCTCTTCCTTCAGCGTCTTGCCCTTTCCATGCGGACGGTCGGTGGGCTCGGTCGTCACGATCCGCCGGTCAATCATCCCCGCCTTCATCAACACGGCCGCCTCTTTCCATATCGACCGCAACGCTGCCTCCTCTACCTCGCTGCCTGGCGTGAATGGATTCAGCCGCGCGCGAAACAGCAGCTCCGCGCGGAAGATGTTGCCTATCCCCGCCGCGACGTCCTGCTCCATCAGCAACAGGCCGATTGACTTCTTACTCTTCGCGATCCTTGCAATCGCCTTCTCCGGTCCATCTCCGTTTAACGGATCGGGGCCGAGCCGCCGCAACAGCGTGTCCCATCTCTCCTGCGTGTACACCGAGCAGTCCATCGGCCCGCGCAGCTCGACCCAGGCCACCTTCTCCGCGGCAATGTGCCCGGCGCCATCATCCTCCGAGTACCACGCGTGCCGTCTGCTCATGCCCGGAGCGGCTGGCCGCTTCACCGCGGCCGCATTCCACATCCGCAGCCGCAACGCTCCGCGCACCTCAGGCAGCGGGCCTGAGCCCTCGGTGAAGTCCCCCTGCAACCCAAGATGCACATGCAGAATGCGGTCCCCGCCGAAGTCATACCCTAGATGCTTGCCCACTGCCATGACCCGCCGCAGCTTGCGTCCATCGACTACATCGGCGTCAGTAAACCGTCCCTGCGGCCCATCCACGCGCACTCGCTTATCCACGAACGCAGCCGTGTGGCGCTCCGCCCAGCGATGTATCTCATTCCCCTCAGGCATGGCCTCTACCGTCCTCCGGCAAACAGAAGCGATGGCGCCGGCCCTGGTTATCACCAGAACTGCCGTCGCCATCGCTCTATCGCTACAATTTTTCTAGATCAGTTCCAGACCTGCCGCGCCTCAATCGCCTCGATCGAAAACATCTGATCCGGCTCCATCTGCTGCATGCGCTGCATAAACTGAACCGCCTCTTCGCGTGTATCGAACATCATCCGGTTGTACAGCCGGCCTGCGCGGACCTGGTCACATTTCCACATCGTCTCGGTCATCATCTTTCCTCCAAGCAATCGATTGAATTCCAGGTTCTCCAGCCAAATCACGTCTGCGTATCTGTCTTCCCCTTTGCTTCTAGTCACACCAACACCTTTCCTGGTGATAAGTCGCACTCTACACGCCTATCGCCACAAAGCAGGCCCGTAAGAAAGGAGGGGCACCCACTGAGGAACGCCCCTACCTTTTATTACGTCCAAACCACCGGTTACGGATTACACTTATTTCTTTTCATCGACGTCGACGTACTCCGCATCAATCACGCCTTCGTCTTTCTTGGGCTCTTCGGGGGCGCCTTCGGCTGCTGTTGCGCCATTGGTGGGCGCACTTGCAGCCGCAGCCTTGTACATCGCTTCGGCAAGCTTGTGGCTTACCGTGGTTAGACGGTCCTTGGCCGCATTCAGCTCACTTGCGCTCGGACTGCCCGCAAGGGTCGTCTTCGCCTCGGCCAGAGCCGTCTCGACCTCGGCCTTGTCGGTGTCGGCCACCTTGTCGCCAGAGTCCTTCACCATCTTCTCGACGTTGTAGACCATGGAATCGAGCCCGTTACGCGCCTCGACGGCGTCGCGCTGTTCCTTATCCTCGGCCGCGTGAGCCTCGGCATCCTTCGCCATCCGCTCGACCTCTTCCTTGCTCAGGCCGGACGAGCTGGTGATCGTGATCTTCTGATCCTTGCCCGTCGCATTGTCCTTCGCCGTCACATTCAGGATGCCGTTCGCATCGATGTCGAAGGTGACTTCGATCTGCGGCACGCCGCGCGGAGCCGTGGGAATGCCGCTCAGCTTGAACTTGCCCAGCGTGCGGTTCTGCGCCGCCATGGGCCGTTCGCCTTGCAGCACATGCACCTCAACCTCGGTCTGCGAGTCCGCCGCCGTCGAAAACGTCTCCGTCTTCTTCGTCGGAATCGTCGTATTACGGTTGATCATGGCCGTCGCCACACCGCCCATCGTCTCAATCGACAAGGTCAGCGGAGTCACGTCGAGCAGCAGCAGGTCTTTGACTTCGCCAGCGAGAACACCAGCCTGGACCGCCGCACCGATCGCCACAACTTCATCCGGGTTCACACCCTTATGCGGCTCCTTGCCGAACAGGTCTTTCACCAGCTGCTGAATCTTCGGCATACGCGTCTGACCGCCGACCAGTACGACCTCGTCGATCTTGGACGCATCCACACCGGCATCCTTCATCGCCTGCTTCGACGGCCCAATCGACCGCTGCAGCAGATCGTCCACCAGCGACTCCAGCTTCGCGCGGGTCAGCTTGCGAACCAGGTGCTTCGGCCCACTCGCATCGGCCGTAATGAAGGGGAGATTGATCTCCGTCTCCTGTGCTGTCGACAACTCGATCTTCGCGCGCTCGGCGGCATCCTTCAGCCGCTGCAGCGCCATCTCATTGCCCTTCGAGTGCAGGTCCAGCCCGGTCTCCGCCTTGAACTCCGAGATCAGCCAATCCACAATGCGCTGGTCGAGATTGTCGCCGCCCAGGTGCGTATCCCCATTGGTCGACTTCACCTCGATGACGCCTTCGCCCACCTCGAGGATCGAGATATCGAACGTACCGCCGCCAAAGTCGTAGACCGCAATGGTCTCGTCCTTCTTCTTATCGAGCCCATACGCAAGCGCAGCCGCCGTCGGCTCGTTCACAATGCGCTTTACATCGAGCCCGGCGATCTTGCCCGCATCTTTGGTCGCCTGCCGCTGGGCGTCGTTGAAGTAAGCAGGAACCGTGATCACAGCCTCGGTCACAGCAGTCCCCAAATAATCCTCCGCTGCCTTTTTCAGCTTCTGCAGAATCATCGCCGAGATCTCAGGCGGGGTATATTCCTTGCCCTGCGCGATGACGACAATGTTGTCGCCTTTGGCCACGACCTTGTACGGCACCATCTTCAGCTCATCGCCGACCTCGTTCATGCGCCGCCCCATAAAGCGCTTGATCGAATAAACCGTGTTCTCCGGGTTCGTGATCGCCTGCCGCTTAGCCACCTGGCCCACAAGACGCTCCCCGCTTTTGGTGAACGCCACGACCGAAGGCGTCGTCCGTCCACCCTCTTCATTGGGAATCACCTTCGGCTCGCCGCCTTCCATTACGGCCACGCAGGAGTTCGTCGTTCCCAAATCGATTCCGATAATCTTTGCCATCTAAATCCCCATTTCCGGGCGCGCAGCCCACCAACATTCGCGATTGCTCAAGAATCTCACCTTGAGTCACTTACTGTCAACTATTCTGATGTACTTTACCCCGCCCGGGATGCAAATGCTTTCCTCTGATTCCTTCGTGTCCCGCCATGTGTCCCGCAATTTCATTCACCCTTGCAAGCGGTCGAAAAAACACCCGGTTGAAGCTGGATCGAGGGACCGCCCGTCGCCTACTTCTTTCGGTTTTTGCCCCATCCTGCAAAAAAGCATCTCAAACCCTCTTTTTCGCCTCTATCTAACAGAACCTAAACCCCCTGGAAGAGGAATCCGGCCCGACATGGCTTCAGCCGCAACTGCACCGCCAGATCAATCCGCTGAAGTGACCCAGGGGGTCAACCCTTGGCTGATCGCCGCCTCGGTGATGCTCGCCACCTTCATGGAGGTGCTCGACACCGCCATCGCCTCGGTCGCGCTGCCCTACATCGCCGGTTCGCTGTCGGCCTCGAACGATGAAGCGACCTGGGTCCTCACCAGCTATCTCGTCGCCAACGCCATCGTCCTCCCCGCCAGCAACTGGTGCTCGCTCAAGTTCGGCCGCAAACGCTTCCTCATGGTTTGCATTACCATCTTTACCGTCGCGAGCTTTGCCTGCGGGGCCGCACCCTCCCTCGCTTTCATTCTCGTCGCGCGCGTGGTGCAGGGGGCCGGCGGCGGCGCGCTCCAGCCAATCTCCCAGGCCATCCTGCTCGAAAGCTTTCCACCCGCCAAACGCGGGGCCGCCATGGCCGTCTTCGCCTTCGGAGTCGTCGTCGCCCCCGTCCTGGGCCCCACCCTCGGCGGCTGGCTCACCGACACTTACTCCTGGCGCTATGCCTTCTACATCAACATCCCGATTGGGATCCTCGCGCTGATCATGATCAACCGGTTCATCCACGACCCGGACTACATCAGCAAGGCCAAGGTCCCCGCCTTCGACCGCTACGGCTTTGCGGCCCTGGTCATCTGGACCGGCTGTCTGCAGGTCGTGCTCGACAAGGGCCAGGAGGACGACTGGTTCGGCGCCATCTGGATTCGCTGGGCTGTCTTCTTCCTCGTCATCTCCTTCGTCTACTTCATCTGGCACTCCTGGAAGGACAAGGACACCCTCGTCGACCTCAAAGTGTTCAAAGACCGGAACTTCTCCGTAGGCACCCTGCTCATCTTCTTCTTTGGCGTCGGCATCTACTCCACGGTCACCGTGCTGCCGCTCTTCTACCAGGAGCTTCTCGGCTATACCGCCTTCACCGCCGGTCTGGTCGTCGCTCCGCGGGGTATAGGAGCCATCATCGGCATGCCGATCATCGGCTTCCTGTCAAACAAAGTCGACCCGCGCTGGCTGCTCACCTTCGGCTTCATCACCTTCGGCCTCACAACGCTCTACTTTGGCAATGTGACGCTCGATATCTCTCCCACCACGCTGCTCCTTCCCATCCTCATCACGGGTTTCGGCCTCAGCTTCATCTTCGTGCCCATCTCGACCGCCGCCTACGGAACACTCGACAATGCGCAGATCGGAAATGCAAGCGGCCTGTTCAACCTGTTCCGCAACGTCGGCGGCTCGATCGGCATCTCCATCGCCCAGACGCTGCTCACGCGCCGCTCCGCCGTCCACCAGAACGAGATCATCAACTCGGTTCCTCTTACCGGCCAGCAGTTCCAGAACAACATGGCCTCCACTCAAGGGGCCCTCAGCGGCTACTTCGGCCACGCCAACACCCTTGCTCCCGCCCAAGCCACTCTTTACCAGCAACTTGGCCAGCAAGCCTCTCTATGGGCCTTCGTCGATGTCTTCCGCTGGCTTTCGCTGCTCTGTTTCTTCTGCGTCCTGCTCGTCTGGCTCTTCAAGAAAGTAAAGCCCGGCAAAGCCCCCGCTGGCGCTCACTGATTCCTGTCCTTCCGGGTCTTCCCTGTCCTACTCGCTATTCCCTACTCCCTGTCCTTCGAATACCCTCAATCCATGCAGCGCGCCCGTCTCCCCTATCTCCTCATTCCCCTGGCCGCGCTCATCGCCATCCTGCCGCTCCTGTTCAACGGTTGCTCCTGCGGGCACGACTTCGACTTCCATCTTCTCAGTTGGATGGACGCCGCCCGCCAGTTCACCCACGGCAACCTGCACCCTCACTGGGCCTATACCCCCGCGTACAACGCCGGCGAACCCCGCTTCGTCTTCTACCCCCCCGCCTCCTGGACCATCGGAGCCATCCTCGGCCTCCTTCTCCCCTGGGCCTGGACACCGATCGTCTACACCTGGCTCGCCCTCACCGCCAGCGGCTTCGCCATGCACCGCCTCGCCCGCGACTTCGCCACCCCCACCGCCGCCCTGCTTGCCGCCATCCTCTACACGGTGAATCCGTACATGCTCTTCACGGCCTACGAGCGCACCGCCTATGCCGAACTCCTTGCCGCAGCCTGGATCCCGCTCCTCCTCCACGCCGTCCTGCGAAGTCGAATCACCATTCCCCGCATCGCCCTTCCCGTAGCTCTCCTCTGGATCACCAACGCCCCCGCCGCCGTCATGTCCTGCTACGTCCTCGCCCTCCTCGCCGTCCTCCGGCTAGCCACAAATCCGGGCGCCCCCTATCTCGATTCTGAGATGGGTGCATCGCGCGACCGCGCGACCGCTCCCGCCCCTGCCCATTCGCCCGCGCCGCAACAGACCCGTCTCCGGCAAGCCCTTAACATCCTCGCCGGCACAGCACTCGGTCTCGGCCTCGCCGCCTTCTACATCCTCCCCGCCGCCTACGAGCGCCGCTTCGTCCAGATCGCCATGGCCCTCGTCCCCGGCATGCGCATCGCGGATAACTTCCTCTTCCATCACACGGGCGACATTCCCCACGATCAAGTCCTCCACACCGCCTCTGTCATCGCCCTTATCCTGATAACAGCGACACTCCTCGCCCTGACCGCCCTTCGCCTGCCCCGCAAGCTCCCAGCGCCCCATCCTTCGCGCTCTCACCGCCAAGAGCCGGATCTTCAACCCTCGACCAGCCAACGCCTTTTCCTTCCCCTGGCCATCCTTACCGTCACTCTCACGCTCCTCCTTACCCCCATCACCGGCTTCCTCTGGCGGCACGCGCCCGAAGCTGCCTTCCTGCAGTTTCCCTGGCGTCTGCTTGCCATCCTCGCCGCAGTCCTGAGTCTCGCGATCGCACAGGCCCTTTATTCCCTCACCCTGAAACCCGGCGTGACCGCAGCCCTCACGATATCCCTCGCCGCAGTCCTCACCTGGGCCGCCTACACCGTCTTCCACCAATCCTGCGACCCGCAGGACACCGTATCTGCCCGGCTCGCCCTCTTCCGCTCCAACCAGGGCGCCGAGCCAACCGACGAGTACACGCCCAACCCCGCCGACAACGACTCCCTCGCCCAGGGCAACCCCGGCTACTGGCTCTCCTCCAACCCCGACGCCAAGCCCCCCGCCAACTCCACCCCCGGCCCCGCCCCCATGCACCTCACCCTCAGCTCCCCTATCTCCCAAACGCTCATCTTCAACCTGCGCGACTACCCCGCGTGGCGCATCATCGTGAACGGCAGGACTATCCCAATCGATGACCAACAAGATCAGAGAGACGACGGCCTCATCGCCCTGCCCCTCCGCGCCGGCCCCTCCACCATCACCATCGCCTACCGCCGAACCATCGACCAGGTCCTCGGCGACGGCATTACCCTGATCTCCCTCGCATTCCTCCTCTTTACGTGTCGCAAAAGAGAGACCGCCTGACGACGCTCCCCGGCTTGCTACTCCCTACTCCCTATTCCCTACTCCCTGCACTTATCTACTCCCTGCATTTATCTACTCCCTGCATTTATCTACTCCCTGCATTTATCATCGACACCAGATGCATCCCACTGTACAAAACCTGCTCCGGAATGGCGCGCAGCTCACCGATGCCGCCCTTGAACGCCTTCTGCCCTCGCCCGACACCCTGCCCCACTCCATCCATCGCGCCATGCGCCACAGCGTCTTCGCCGGCGGCAAGCGTCTCCGGCCCATCCTCTGCATGGAAGCCGCACGCATGATCTCCGGAAACGAGAGCGTACCCGAAGGAGCAGCCGATCTCGGGGCCGCTCTCGAGATGCTCCACACCTACTCCCTGATCCACGACGACCTTCCCGCCCTCGACGACGACGACCTCCGCCGCGGCCAGCCCACCTGCCACGTCGTCTTCGGCGAGGCCACCGCCATCCTCGCCGGGGATGCCCTCCAGACCCTCGCCTTCCAGACCGTCGCCCAACTCCCGACACCGCCCGCTACCACCGTCGCCATCCTTCGCGAAGTCTCCCTCGCCGTGGGCACCGGCGTGGGCCGCGTCGGCGACCTCGAAACCAGACTCTCTCCCGGCATGATCGGCGGTCAGGTCATGGACATCGAATCCGAAGGCGTCTCCCCCACGGCCGAGCTGGTCGAAGCCATTCACCGCGCCAAAACCGGGGCACTCATCACGGCAAGCATCGTCTCCGGCGGTCTCCTCGGTCTCAGCACAAATCCGGGCGCCCCAGAGCCTGCTCTGAGCTTGCCGAAGGGTCTCGATCCTGAGACCTGGGTTCACCGCCTGCGCATCTTCGGCGAAAAGGCCGGTCTCGCCTTCCAGATCGTCGACGACGTCCTCGACAGGACCCAAAGCTCCGAAGAACTCGGCAAGACCGCCGGCAAGGACACCGCCAGCATCAAGGCCACCTGGCCCGCCGTCTTCGGCATCGAAAAATCGCTTGCAGATGCCGAACAGCTCATCGCCGACGCCTTCGCCGCGCTCGCCCCCTTCGGCCCCGCCGCCGACCCCCTCAAAGCCCTGGCCCAATATCTCGTTGAGCGGAAAAGCTAGGCAAGCCACAATCCCGGGTGCCCCATATCTCGATTCTGAGATGTGGGCCTCGTGCGCAGCACGACCGTATTTACCTAGAACCCAGATACTCTCAATCCAGATACTCTCAATCCAGATGCTGACCCAGTCCGACATCCTCGCCGCCCTCCGCGACTGCTACGACCCCACCCTCCCCTGCAACATCGTCGATCTCGGCCTCATCCGCTCTATCACCGTCACACGCGACCTCGAAGCCCCCGGAGCCAACATCCCCGGCGTCCCCCAAAAACATCTCATCCACGTCGCTCTCACCCCCACCCAGCCCGATGAAGCCGCCACCACCCAACTCACCGCGCAGATTGTTAACCGACTCTCTGGCCTCGAAGCCGTCAGCCAGACTACCGTCACGCTCCTCGACCACCCCATCTGGACGCCTTCAGACATCACCCCAGCCGGTCGCACAACCCTCGGCCTCGACGGCAACCCGAACCTCATCCAGATCCGCTGACCGATGCCTCCACGCACACCCAAAACGCCCGAGCACCCGCAGCATCCCTTCGACGCAGCGCACGGCGTCGACACCAGTGGTCTCATCTCCGCCGGCAACCTCACCACGGGCCACCCCAACGACGCCCACGTCACCGCCTACTACGGTGTAGCCCCCAGCATCCTCCGCACCCTCATCCAGCTCTGGCGCGACACCAACCCACCCCACCCCATCGAACGCTATAACTTCATCGACTTCGGAGCCGGCAAAGGCCGCGCCCTCTTCGTCGCCAGCCAACTCCCCTTCCACCAGGTTATCGGCATCGAGCTCAACCCCACCCTCGCCGACACCGCCCAGCGCAATCTGGACCACTGGCATACCCTCCATGCCGCCGACCCGACCTCCCCGCCCATCGCACCCATCCGCCTCTACGAGCAGGACGCCCTCACCTTCGACCTTCCCCGTACCCCCACCCTCGCCTTCCTCTTCCACCCCTTCGAGGCCCCCGTCCTCAAGCTCCTCCTCCGCCGCATCGAAGCCCGCTTCGCCAAAGCCCCCGGCTCGCCGCGCCCCGCCTTCGACCTCCTCTACGTCAACTCCGAGTGCCGCGCCACGTTCGACCGTCACCCCGCCTTCACCCGCCTCTTCCTGGGCCCCGTCGCCATGTCTCCCGGAGACCACGCCGCCGATCTCGCAGCCATCGCCGAGCAGAAAGAGTACGGTTCTACCGGCGACGAAGAGTGCGCCATCTACCGCCTCACCGGCCGCTCCAAACCGCCCGGCAAACCATAACTTCGCTGAGGATTCCTGTTTGTTCGAGCAAAGTAGCAGTTGGCATAGACTCTGCCGTGCCCTTTGTCTGTCCTTTTGTCTGACCTTTGTGTCTGTCCCTTTGTCTGCCATTTTGTCTGTCCTTTTGTCTGTGCTTTTTGTCTGTCATTCCCGTAGAGTGAGTCGAGTTTTCTATACAGTTGATTTATTGGAAGATAATTAGGCCATTTTTGGCTGTGTAGTATTTGTGCAGGTAAAATCTCAATTTCTGCATATCTTGAACGCGAAACACCATTTTGGAGGGACGATTCATAGCCTTTTGGAAGGCGCTGTGCCAGTGCCCTTAATCCGCCTTGACCGACTGCGCCGCCGCTTCCAATTTGGGCTCATGTTAGAGGACATATCATGCGTGAAAAAGCGATTCGATGATTCCGTTAAAATGAACGCATGTCCAACCGACAAACCATGGGACAAGCGCTGAAGTGCTTTGCTGATCCCACCAAACGACAAGACTACTTCCGTCTTTATTCCGACGACATCGTTTTGCATGGATATCAAGGAGTTGAGCCTGGACTGGAAAGCGTGAAGCAGTTCTACAACGCTTTCTGGGAAGTCTTTCCAGATGCACAAGTGACAGTTCACGAACTCATCGAAGATGACGACACGTTGGTTGTCCGTTACGTAATTACTGGAACGCACGAAAAGGCATTTATGGGCGTTGCTGCGGTTGGACAACGAATAAAGCTTCCAGGTATTAGCATTTTGCACTTCAGAAATGGCCGATGTTTTGAGCGATGGACTTGCTCTGACTCGCTGTTACTGTTGGATCAGATCAGGGGCTCCGCCGCAGCCCGCACATCTTGACAGAAATAGTCCCTCTCCAGTACCTCCACTTTTCTGGGGTTACCGCCCCGTGGTAGTTTGAGTTCATAAACCAAAGAGCATTTCTGTTTGTCTCTCCTACCTACCCCGGAATAACTGGCTGATTTTGGCCCAACCGTCAGGGCCGTGTGTCAAGGCTGCCGAAGGCACCGCGTAGCGGCTGCGATCTTGGCACACGGCCAGGTTGGGCTACGCTCCCATCATCCGGGGCAGGCAGGATTAGAGGCTATGTCCCATGCCGTAGCTGTGTCGATGATAGGAGCGATCTCCGGCTGCTGCGGTTGGATGGACTGGCCGGTTGCAGCTCGGGCGCAAGGGCGCACTAACGGTGAGGCCGGGTAGTTCGGCTACTGTTTCGTTGGCTCTATCTGTGATGCTGCGTCTAGCAAATCAGGACCGGGTTTTCCTGCCTTGTCGGAAAGTCGAAATGATGGTGTTTCTTCAGGTCCTATTGCAAACGTTGCACGCGGCATATCGTTGAGATCCTTTATGGAGATGTATGCCTTCCTGCCTTGTGTTCCAATCACTACTCCGCTAGCACCATGTCCAATCTCGGGAGGATAAATATCGACTGTTCCTGCAAAGCCGGTTTTATCGTCCACAATAGCTCCCCACGCGTCGGTAGTGGGGCGATCAAGGACAATCGCTGCGCGACTTACTTTGTCACCATTTGAAAGAAACCCCATTCCCCCACGTTCATTACCCTTTGGATCGTAGATGGTCAAACCATATCCTGACCCGATTCTGTGATTGTTTGGAGAGACAATTCCATTGAACTGTCCGGGCATTTTTTCTCCTATGGAGAAACGATCATGCCCTTCCTGGTCCAAAAAAAGCATGGCTACTGTCGTGGCATCCTGTCGTATCCGATCATGGACGGCGGGGAACGGAGCGCCCAACAAAATACGAGCGCGGCCTTGAGCATCTTCAATTACCAGACCTCTTAAATGAAGAACCTTCCCATTTTCGGCAGCCTTGGCCTGTTGCGTGAACGAACTAGCTACCGTGAAAGTCATGGCTACTACCAAAAAGCCACAGAAGCCGGTGAGATACAGAATCTTCTTCTCTAGATGTTTGACGCGGGACTTTAGTACATTGCTCTCCATCGAAAAAGCCTCCAACCAATTCATTGCTTAGACGAACACCTTAAATTTTGGTTTGTTTCTCCCATCTGCCTGAATAGTGGAACGATGTTTGCACCCATCATCCCGGGGCAGGCAGGATTAGAGGCTATGCCCCATGCCCATGCCCATGCCCATGCCGTGTTCGATGACCGGCGCGGTTTCTGGCTGTGGCGACGTGATGACTTGCTGCGACTTTATCGCTGGCACATGGGCGCTCTCATGGGATACGTCATGCCTTAATGCTTCCGGAAGCTTCGCGCGGTCGTTGGTGTATACCTGCGCGTCTTCCGCGCCGCGCGAGACGGCGACGTAAGCCATGCGGCTGTTGAGCAGGTCTTTTGCGGCCAGTTCCGTATCGACGTGAATCAACACACGCTCGGCAGTCTGTCCCTGGCTGGAATGGCTCGTTACCGCATAGCCGTGATCGAGATGCGGATGCTCGCGCGGGTCGAGCTGCACGTCGCGGCCTCCGTCCATTTTCAGGCTCAGTTTCCCATCATGGCCGATACTCTCGATGGTTCCAAGTTCGCGGTTGGCAACCTTCAAGTCATTGGCTGGCGCGGTGAACTGGATGCGGTCGCCCACGGCGAAATTGCGCGGCTCTTCCCGATACACAGACACGCCCTGCTGACGGCGTGGATCATAGGTCCGCTTTGAGCCATCGGCCCGCGCGACCGTCAACAGGTTTTCTCTGCATCAACGCTCTTGACCCGCGCGTATTCGCCGCGCTCCATGCCCGTCTCTTTCGATGTGCGCGCGTAGCGCAATACATCGTTGAACTCATAGCGCGCGGCCCATGTCCGCTCCGGCCCGGTGAGATCCTGGCGCGGCACAAGCGCCTCGATGCGATGTTCCTCTTCGCTGACCAGACCGCGCTCCTGCATTTCGGCACGAATCGCCAAGTTGATCTCCCTGCGGGAACGATTGTCGGGAGAGACAACCAGCGTACCTTCTGGCGACTTCGCGTATTCCTTCGCTATCGCGGTGATGCGTTCCTCGCGGCCTGGAATCTCATGGACGCGGCCCTGCCGCTCCAAACTCTGCACGGCCTCGCACCTCGCCACGCGCAAGCTGCTCGACCACCTGCTTCAGCTCTGGGTCTTTCTGTCGGACGATCTCTTCGAGCTTCATCGTTTTCATCCTCGCGTCCTGGAGCTGCGCGAAGGGACGCCCGGCCTCGACTGCCTCATGCTGCCGCCGATCACCTACCAGCAACACGCGATCATTGGGATGAAGGCGATTCACAAACTCGTGCATCTGCTTGGTGGACGCGAGCGAGGATTCATCGAGCACATACAGGCGGCGCTCTCCGGTGTCCGGCTACTGCCCGCGTGTAAGATGCTTTTGCAGCGTGGATGTTTCCATGCCTGCATCGGCCAGCTTTTGCGCCGCGCGGGACGTGGGCGCGAAGCCTTCAACCTTGTACCCTTGCGCCTCTGCTCCTTCACGGATGACGGCCAGCGCCGTTGTCTTGCCCGTACCGGCGACGCCATCCAGCCCTACCAATTTTTCGCGGGAGAGAAACACATGCTCAACGGCTTGGCGCTGAAAAACTTACGAAGCTTCCGAGTCCTGCCGCGCGAGCTGCTCTCGACGCTCAGCTTGCACACGGATCGAACAGTGTTCGTGTCGCATCACTTTTCCTAATGTTCTATGCCGCTATGGACGCAGACTGGGATGCGAATAGCATACCGCGTGGCATCCGAGGACAGTGGGGCGATAAGCGGCCTGCGAACGAACTAAGCCTCAGAAATATCACCCTTCACAACGCAATAACAGCATTCGGAGAAAATTTGGGTTGGAAGGGCAATGTCACTGTCGCACGCCTACGCGGGGATATGCGCTTTGACGCTTTCTCGAAGGCTATTGATGGAATGTCAGCCGACGATCGGCTGCTTGCAGCCGATTACATGGCAGCCAGATTCGCAGAAGGGCAGCAACTCAACCTGCTCAACGCGGCGGAAGCCCAGAAGATGTCCGAGATGCAGTCCCAGGGCGTCTTGCAAGCCTGCGTCGCGTCGCAGATGGCTGTCGCCAACATGCAGCAGCGGAACGCCGCTGCTACTGACCTCAACACCGCCGTCTTCGTTCAGACGCAGCACGCAACGCACAACATGACTGCCGCGAGCGAAGACAACACCTGGCAAACGTATTTGCCGTAACGGAGAGCCATGCTGAAGCTCATCAATACGAAGCTGTTGATTGCCATCCTTGCGGTGCTGGCCGCTATCGCCAGCGCCGCGATCTATCAACGCCATGAGACCGCGAAAGCTTTGGCCGTTCTCGAACAGCAGCAGCGAGACGCGGAGCAGCGCAGGAAAGAGGATGAGGCGTTCCGCAAGAAGGTTGAGGGAGACCGTAAGCGCCACAACTCCGCCGCCGGTAATGAAGGCAAGACCTGGAAGAGCTATATTCCGTAGTTCGTATAGGAGAGATTCGATATGAGCGCCGTCGTCGTTCTCACACAAGCACTGCCGTCCGCATCGTCGGGCATGGACTGTCTCTATCAGTTCACCAACAACCTGACCAATCTCACGACCCAGAACGGCGGCGCCCTCACGCAGCTTGGCTTGACCACGCGCTCACACCTTCGCAAGCAATGCTGGCAGATCACATCGGCAATGAGGTCTATTCGTCGCACTGTTCTGAATGATTCCCGCGAGAGGAAGTAGTAGAGGTAATCCGATGTCAGAGCTGCAGATGGCCTGAGGACGATGTATTCGCTTGACCCAAACCCCGCTTCGTTAGTTAAGCCGGATGCAATTCCGAGCTTTCCATTTTCAAAGCAGGGGGTAATCTTGGCTAGCAATACGTCATTATTGGCGAAGTATGTATATGATCCTGCCACATCGTTTAGCGGCCTTTCTGACGTTCCGAGCAGGCTCTTTCTACCAATGCCAAGACTCTCCATCGGTGCAAAGGTGACTGAATCGGAACTTTTCAAGCGCAAGCGGACTTCGCTCTTTGATGGTTGTATCTGACATACTTCCGAAAGTCTGAATTCGTTCCTATTCACCCTGTTCGCCAATCCATTCCTCCAGCTTCTGCTGCAGCTCTTCTTTGCTAGGCAGGTAAAGCTGGTACTCGCGTGCGTGGATGTTGGCATCCTTGGGGAGTGTGATCTCGACCGAAGCGGTGTTTTTCTTCTTACAGAGGACGATGCCGATGGTGTGGTTCTCTGCGTCGGTCCTAACGAAGCGGTCGAAGTAGTTGACGTACATCTGCATCTGACCGAGGTCTTGGTGAGTCAACTTACCGATCTTGAGGTCGATGAGGACGTAGCAGCGCAGGAGCCGATTATAGAGCACCAGGTCTACGAAGAAGTGCTCTTCGTCAAAAGTGAACCGCTTCTGCCGTGCCTCGAAGAGGAAACCTTTACCAAGTTCCAGCAGGAAGTTCTCGATATGTGTGACGATGGCAGATTCCAACTCGGACTCTGAGTAGCTGGCCCTTTCCTGTAGGCCAAGGAACTCCAAAACGTAGGGCTCTTTGAGTAGGTCCTGTGACTTTGCGATGTGCTGGCCCTTGCGGGCAAGCTCTCGGATCGATTCCTTGTCCCGGCTCAAAGCAAGGCGCTCATACAGACCGGCATTGAACTGGCGCTTCAACTCCCGCAGCGTCCATCCCTGCTGGGTGGCCTCAATCTCGTAAAAGCTGCGCTCGGCCTCTTTCAAACCCATCAGAAAGACATAGTGCGACCAACTGAGGGTAAACGCAGGCTGGGGCGGCTTGCCGGAATCGGTCGATTGTCCAGACGGCGTCTGAACGATTGGCAGCCCCAGCAACTCCCCTTTGAATTGTCCAGACGCTGTCTGGACAATTAGTGGAACCCTCTTTGAGTAGGCAACATAGAACTGGCGCATCGACGCAAGGTTGGTTCGTGAAAACCCCGTGCCAAACTCGTTTGTCAGCCGAGCGGCAAGCTCACCTAAGAGTTCCTTTCCATATTCGGCACGATCAGCGCCTTGCTACTCTTGCTCGAATATGCGGCGGCCAATCTCGTAGTTGGTGTGAACCTGCAGCAGGTCAACGCCACGGGCGATGGTCTGGCGGCCCGACAGAACCAGCGCACGGATGTCCTCATAGAGCGGAACTGGCTTTTTGAGTTTGCTCATAGCAGACCTCGGATGCCCTGGAGGATTTCGGCGCTTTCGAGGTCGAGCGCGGCGATCTCGTCCAGTATCTCCTGCGGCGAACGATGGACGATCTCATCGTTACCGTTCGGATTTTTTACGGAGAGGTCGAACGTCTTCTTGTCGATGGTGCTTAAGTCAATCGACCATGACTGTGGGGAGTCGGCGAACGTCGCCTGCTGCGAGATGAAGTCTGCGAGGTCGGTATCGTTCAGCGGGTTCGTCTTGCCAAGATTGCGGCCAGGGTTCAGTTGGTAGAACCAAACCTTGCGCGTTGCAGAGCCCTTCGTGAAGAACAGCACGACCGTTTTCACACCCGCGCCTTGGAACGTGCCGCCGGGGCAATCGAGGATCGTGTGCAATTGGCACGATTCGAGGAGGAGCTTGCGGAGCGAGACGCTGGCATTATCGGTGTTTGAGAGGAAGGTGTTCTTGATGACGATACCAGCGCGTCCACCGGCACGTAGCTTACGGATAAAGTGCTGAAGGAAGAGAAACGCCGTCTCAGATGTTTTGATGGGGAAGTTCTGCTGAACCTCAGTGCGCTCACGCCCGCCGAAAGGCGGGTTCGCGAGGATAACGTCATGGCGGTCTTTCTCCTGGATGTCGTTGTTGTTCAACTCCAGCGTGTTTGTGTGAATGATGTTTGGAGCCTCGATGCCGTGGAGGATCATGTTCATCAATCCGATCACGTAGGCGAGGGGCTTCTTCTCCTGGCCGTAAAAGGTGCTGGTCTGGAGTTTTTTGCGGTTGGCGACGTTCTTCGCCTCTTTATTGAGCCGCTCGAAGGACTCGCAAAGAAAGCCAGCGGAGCCTAGAGCCCCGTCGTAAATCGTCTCACCGATGCGGGGCTTGACGACCGCGAGCATGGCACGGATCAGCGGGCGCGGCGTGTAATACTCGCCCCCGTTGCGTCCAGCGTTACCCATAGAGCGAATCTTGGCCTCATAGAGGTCGGAGAGTTCATGCTTTTCGGTCTGCGAATTGAAGCGGAGGGTATCGACCAGCTCGATAACTTCGCGGAGGTTGTAGCCGGACTGGAACTTGTTCTTAAGCTCGCCGAAGATCTCACCGATCTTGTATTCGATGGTGTCGGGACGGTCAGCCCGCTGTTTGAAGCCCTTGAGATAGGGGAAGAGCTTCTGATCAACAAAGTCGCGGAGGTCGTCTCCGATGAGGGCGCGGTTGTGGTCAAGGGTGCCGCTAGCGGTGAGTGGCGTGGCCCATGTGTGCCAGCGGTAGGGCTTCTCCAGCAGAAATGTGTGAGATTGTCCGTGTAATTCGGCAATCTGCGCGCGATCGTGTTCGAGGGCATCGAGGTACTTGAGGAAAAGCAGCCATGAGGTCTGCTCAATGTAATCGAGTTCAGACGATACACCCGCATCTTTGCGGAGGATGTCGTCGATCTTCTTAAATGCCTGTTCGAACATTCGGGGGTGCCTATTCTCTTCGGGTCTCTTTACAGGATAAGCGACCGGTCAAAAAGGCCCAAGGCTAGGCGGACTGGGGCAGCAAAGCGCTTGTGCCTACGAAGCGATCTCCGTTGACACACATTTGACGAGATCGGAGGCGCGAAAACGCCAGAGTTTACCGAGCTGGTAACCTTTGACTTCGCCCCGTCGTGCCATGCGCTGTAGCGTTTTCGGGTGAATCTGGAGCAGCGCAGCAGCCCTTTCGGTGTCGATCAAAGGCTCGATTTCTCCCCGCACGTAGCCATCGGCTCCGGTGGGCGGTTTCTTTGGGATATCCACTGAACACTCCTCAATCTCGACGAGCCAGCGAATCACCGTGCAATCGCCGCATATCAAGATTGTAAGCAATTCCTCAGCGTGTCCAATACTTCCTAGCTATCGGGTGATAACTGGGATTTATCGCTTTCAGGAGGGGAACGGGCTTGCATTCCAATTTCGAACAGCCTTAGCGTCGCCTTATGTTGACGATTCGGGCGATGACTGGCGGCGCTGGCTATGCACAGAAGCATCTGGAGCATAGCGACTACTTCGATCAAAACCGCACAGTGCAGGGCGAGTGGCATGGTCGGGGAGCGGAATTGCTAGGGCTGAATGGCGCGGTCACGCACCAGCAGTTCGAAGCCGTCCGTGAGGGGCTGCATCCTGAGACGGGCGAGTTTCTGCGTCCGCGCCACAGTGCGGACCGGCGTGCGACTGACGGTGAAGTGGAAAGCAGCGCGCGCTCCCTATACGACCTGACCTTCTCGGCTCCGAAGTCTGTTTCTGTACAGGCTCTGGTGAGCGGAGACGACAGGCTGCTCAAAGCGCATCGCCACGCCGTAGATGTGGCATTGAAGGAAGCGGAGCGGTATGCCGGTGCAAGGGTGCGCTTGGATGGCGCGAACAATGATCGTCAGACGGGAAATCTAGTAGTCGCGGCGTACACACACGACAGCAGCCGTCAGCTTGATCCGCAACTCCATACGCTGTCACGGCACATCGCAGCCAAGGCAAGACACTCGATCTCTGCCGCAAGCTACTACTTGGGCTCTGTTGCATTAAAAGCGGTTGGGGTAGTCTGAAGCCGATGCAGAAGGAGCCCTGTTCATGTTTAAGCGCCGCCGCTTTCCTGTCGAAATCATCTTGCTCTGCGTGCGGTGGTACTGCAAATACGGGATCACATACCGTGATCTGGCGGAGATGATGCAGGAGCGCGGCGTAGAGGTGGACGCGTCGACGATCTTTCGTTGGGTGCAGCGCTATGCGCCGGAACTTGAGAAGCGGGTGCGCTGGTATCAGGGCTACCGCTCGGGATCCTGGCGCGTGGACGAGACCTATGTCCGGGTCGGCGGTCAATGGAAGTATCTGTTCCGCGCTGTCGACAAGCAGGGCCGGTTGATCGACTTCATGCTGCTGGACCGGAGGAACGCACGGGCGGCGTATCGATTCCTGGGCAAAACACTGCAAACAATGCGTAACTGGCCGCCGCACTCAATCACCACCGATAAGCTGGGTTCCTATCCGAAGGCGGTCCGGCGGCTACAGCGCGAGGGGAAACTGGCGCAAACGGCAAGGCATCGCACCTCGAAATACTTGAACAACATCATCGAGGCAGACCATGGCGGGATCAAACGCGTGATCCGCCCCACCCGTGGCTTCCAGACGATGAGAACCGCCTATGCCACCATTAAGGGCTTCGAGGTCATGCGCATGATCCGGCGACGCCACTGCATCCTGTGCGAGCCCGGAGTCGCGGGCGAGATCCGGTTCGTCAACAAGCTGTTCGACGTTACCGCTTGATTCTGATCATTCACCTGGGCGGAGCTGCGCCCCTGGCAGTTAATGCAACAGAGCCCTCTTTCGCAGGCGGCACAATCCTGCTTCGGCAGCGATTCCTGGCCGCACAATATTCCCGTTCCGCAAGCATGGCTAGAATTTGAGGTGGACAATGTGGAAAGAGCCACCTCCGGATCTCGAATCGCGGGGACATCGAATGCTCATCAAGAACAAAACGGAACCGTGGGGCCAAACCGTAAGCCGATTTCTCTCCCCGGAAGGTCTCCTTATTGGCATCACGCTCACTCCAGCGTTGCGGGAAAAGAACTAATTCAAAGAGGCTCGATGCTACACCCAAGATCGGGATTACTCTCCTGAAACGCGCTTACGTCAGTAACGTAGCTGAACTGATGCCAAATCGCCGAAGCGTGATTTGAGCCCTACGCACAGGTCCGGAAAGTATCACGACAATCCGAGGATCAAATTAGGCCAATTCTGGCGGGAGTCTGGGACCGCTTTCTCACGTGAGGTTCGCTCTGGCAGAATTGGATTGCCCTATTCAGCCCGGTGGAAAAGACTGACACGATGAAAGTCCCCTACGCGAAGAAGTGGCAGAAGGAAGCGGACAAGCTGCGGAAGATTGCGCTGGACTGCGGCTTGACCGAGGAACTGAAGTGGGGCAAGCTCTGCTTCACCTTCCAGAAAAAGAACGTCGTGATTGTGATTCCTCTCAAGGTGTCGTGTGCGCTTGCGTTCTTCAAAGGCGCGCTGCTTAAGGACCCGAAGCGCATCCTTCAAAGAGCCGGCGAACACGCGCAGGCGGGACGGTGGATCAAATTCACTTCGGTCAGAGAGATCATGTCTTTGCGGTCAACTCTGACGGACTACATCTACGAAGCCATCGAGATCGAGGAGTTCGGGGAAAAGGTAGAACTCAAGAAACTTTCTGAGTACGCAATTCCTGAGGAGTTGCAGGCCAAGCTCAATGAGAACGTGGTTCTCAAGGCAGCGTTCGAAGCGCTGACACCGGGCCGGAGGAAGTCCTACATCTTCCACATCTCAAGCGCGAAGCAGTCAAAGACCAGGGCTGCGCGGGTAGATAAGTGCGTACCGATGATCCTGAGCGGGCGAGGGTTCAACGAACCGCCGCACTGATGTCCGACTCGGGAATACGGCACCGGTTCCATCAACGCCCTTGCGGATGGAGCTAAACTTGTAGTGAGATGCCACACCCATCATGGAATGAGAGCTACGCCTCTGGACAACTGCCCTGGGACACCGGGCAACCAGAGCCTCTGCTCGTTGAGTTCGTCATGTCGGGCGCGGTCACGCCGGGTCCGGCGCTTGAGATCGGGGCGGGTACTGGCACGAATGCAATTTGGATGGCGGAACGCGGATTCGACTTGTTTGGAGTCGATGTTTCGCCGCTCGCCGTCGAAAGATCCCAAGCCAAGATGGAGGGACGCACTCTGAGTTGCCGCTTCGCTGTATGGGACATTCTCGCAGCGCCTCCGCCCGGCGGTCCGTTCCAATTCGTGTTCGACCGTGGTTGCTTTCATGTGTTCGATGAACCGGGCGAGAGACAGCGGTTCGCGGCACACGTCGCTGCCGCACTGGCTCCGGGCGGCTTATGGCTGAGCTTGATCGGCAGCACGGAAGGTCTGCCACGCGAGATCGGGCCGCCGCGCCGCTCGGCGCGCGAGGTCACTCTCGCCGTCGAGCCTGCGCTGGAGATCGTCGAGTTGCGATCCGCCGGGTTTCGCGATCACAACACAAAGGCGTGGTTCTGTCTGTCGCGCCAGCGCACAATGCAGGCACAGCCCTCTACGCGCCACGATTGAGACTCGGAACGAACGTGATTCCTGGTCTCGATGAACTAGTCGCCAATGCGCTCGTCGAAGGTACATCTGCATGCGAAAGTCCGCATAGCGGAAATGCTCATTCCCACCATGTAAGGCAAGAAATCCGCGGGCATGTCACGGGTCAAGGCTTCGAGAACCACGATTCAGAGCGACAGATCGCCTTGAGGCGGGGCAGGCTCGCGGTCACACTTACCGCGAGGTGGAAATGAGCACTCGAAAGGACCGCTTCTTTGCGGCGATCCTTTCTTGTACGCGGCTGAGCCTCGCCGTTGCTTGATGGAAATACTCTGTGTCCAGCTCTATGCCGACATACCTGCGATCTGTCAACAACGCTGCTGCACAAGAACTGCCGCTGCCTGCGAAGGGATCGAGAACCAACTCGCCTGGTAACGTGAAACTGCGAACCAGAGGAGCCAACGCCTCTACCGGCTTCTGCGTGGGATGCAGCTTGTTGCCGCTGTACGGCATATCCATTACGTCTGCCAGGGGCTGTTTCGGCAGCGGCGGTCTACCCTTCGCCAGCAGGTATGCCTGCTCGTGCCGATAGCTGAAGAAGCGGCTCTTTGAGCTATAGGTCTTACGGAATACGATGTGTCCGATAGGCTGAAAACCCGCTTGTTTCCACGCTTCGAAGAAGGCATCAACCTTCGTCCAACCATAGAACATGACTGCTACACGATTGTGCTTCAGTATCCTGTATGCTTCCCGCATCGCAGGCTTGAGCCAGTCAGCCTTGGCGTCGTTCTGGATGGTGCGCCCGTCGCGGTCGCGGTAGTTCACCAGATACGGCGGGTCGGTCAGGATGAAATCGACGCTGTTCGCAGGTATCTGACGCATGACCTTGATGCAGTCACCCTGCATGATGCTGTTGTCGAACTGATTCTGAACTGTTGTTTGTGCTTGCATGGTCTTGATCTCCTTTTGTGGTCCCGGAGTGATCTCTCAGGACACACTCCCGGAGGGCGCGAAAGATGGCCGCTCCCAAGACCCAGCGGCGCTTTTTCGGAAGGTTCGGAAAATCTTTTTCTCTGCCGCGCTCTTTGCGGGTTCTTGGCGAAAAGATTTTCTGAAAGCCGAAAAAGCAGAGCCGCGCCGTGTCGCCGGGCGCGGCCTGTCTTTCTCTCGCGGTGCCTGAGAGAACGTGCAGGGCACGAGGAGATATGCGGGTTTGCAAGCACCGGGAAGTTCAGGTCAGTTGCTCAACATCGGCTGGGCACTCATCTGGAATCAGGCAGGACAATACTGCATAATGGTAGTGTTATGAATTCGGGAGTTCGGTGACTAATTGTACGGGCGCTTACTTGCCGGCAATGATCCGCTGTGCCCGCTCAAGAGCGGCGAGGGCGACAAAGCTGCTGAGACTGCGACGTTCGAGCTTCGCAGCCTTTTCCAGTAGCCGACGTTCTTCCTGGGTCTAGTAGGAGAACACTTTCGCTCCAAGTGGGGTCTTGCCGGTGCGCCGGGAAGGAATGTGATCCCTTTTGGCCACCGACTGCTATGGTACTACCGCACTGCACAACAGAGGTATTATGCGACACGTTGTTTTGTACGGCTCGGCGACCTCAGAAGTGGGGTCGCCTTGCGGCGTCTGATCCGCCATCAACAAGGAGCGGGCGCAGCGATCCTATTCCCCAAGGAGTCTGTTATGGCGAAAAGCAAAGATCGGGATGTATTTCCATTGTCGGATCAACCACACAGAGCACTTCTGGTTGAACTCAAGGGTGAGAAAGTGGCAGAGGGTGGGAGCACGGCGACGGCATCGGCAGAGATATTCGCGGCACTCAGTTTAGAGGAAGTGATCGCCTATGTGCGAAGCCGCCAGCCCGCTGTCGAGATTATGGAATTGAAAGTGCTCGGCAAGGTGCAGGTGCTGTCCAGCTCGGAACACTTGGAGTAGCGATAGGCCGCCCACTGCACTAAATTTGCGACTCAGCTCAGGCGAGGGTGAGTGCTTTTAATCCACGACTCGACCAGAGCACTAAACTCCTTAGCGCGTTGTAGGAGTTCAGCGGCTTCGGTCGAGGTCGCAATCTGTACTCCGGTGTAGTCGATCACGTTCCGCTTGCGTCGGCATCCATCGAAGAACAAGACCAGGGTGTCCGCTTGTTTTCCGAGCGCGAGACCGGCGCATTCAAAACTGAGAGCATGATGTCCTGGAACAGCCGCTACACGGTATCCCGCGCAGGCCGTTGCCATCCGCGCCATTTGCAAGGCCGCGTTGTACGCTGTTGCAAATCGCCGGTCCTCGGAAAGCGCCGGAAGAGCCGCGTCAGCCATATCCCGCTTGACTACAGCGCGGAGCTCATCGAGTTCCTGTTTGCTCGACTGGTGCGTGTGAATCTTCCGCGCGGCGAGCAATCTCTTCCAACTCATCCTGTGTCCCTACCAGCATTATTTTCTTGTTGCGCAGGACTGTCTGCAGAAAGTGGTTCTTCTCAGCAGCCTTCCTGGTGAACTCATCGAGGGAAAAAACGGTCGGATTAATTTGCCGTCCGACGGCCACTTCCACTGCCCGCAACCTCGGAGTCAATTCCATCGTACTCACATTGCCCAGCAGCATCACATCCACGTCGCTCTCCGCCCCCTCTTCGCCGCGGGCAAGCGATCCATAGATAAAGCCAACTTTCAATCCTTTGGTGCTCTTGATCGCTTCTCGAAGCATCGGAACAATGCCGCTGGTCTTCTCAATCAGTCCTCGCAACTCAGGAAAGACCGGCGAGTCTTCGTTGGCCTTCACGTAGCTTCTACGGCCATCCACGCGTTTCGCCAGGATGCCGACATGAACGAGCGCGTCAATCTCCCGCTGGAGAGAAGAAGGGCCGGTTCCGAGCGAAGCCGCCAACTCGCTTAGATACCATTCCTTATCAGGCCGAAGAAACAAGGAGGTCAAGACCCCTTGCCGGGTCGGGCTGAGAAGGGCTGCGAGAGTAGAATCCTTACGCACAGTGCGTACATTATTACGCATAAAGCGTAACCAATCAAGCCGAGAGCGGCCGTGCAAACCGGTCTTATGTCGTTCCCGCACCTTCCTTGAGCGTTTTAAGGTCATTCTCAAGTTCCTGAATTGAATAGTTCAAATGGACATTATGAGCCTTCAAGAAGGCATGTACCTGCATCCGGGACCGAAATCCGGGCATGCGCCGCACCTGCGATTCGGACAGCCGTTCGCTGCGGTATCCCTGCAGCGCCAACGCTTCGAGGGCTGTTCGTGAAGATCAGGTTGCCAGCGTTGAATAACTCGCGCAATGTCGTCCGCGATTTGCAGTTGCACGTCCATGCCTTGAGCCTCATATCGATGGTGTCCTATCAGGACACCGAGTGGAAAGTTTTTCCACGTTTTATGTCCCCAATGCGCTCTACGCTTCTTCTCGATACAGAAGCTTCGAGGTCTGCGTGGCGGGCAAAAGCACCAAAGACGAAGGCGGGATTACGCAGGGGCGACAACATAGCTCTGCCCGGTCTGCCCGGCTTGGAAAGCGACTCGATCCCGATCTCAAGTCGTGGCTGGACAACGTCGTTATCCCTGCGCTGGTGCGTGAATATCTGGCCGAAATTGACAAGCGAAATCGACTTGCAACCACTGGCGTTTCAGAGGTAACGTCCGACTAGGACGGGAGATACGCCATGATCCTGCGCTGTGCCGCCTACGCCCGCTATTCCAGCGAGCTTCAGAGTCCCCGTTCGATTGAGGACCAGCTTCGGATTTGCCGCGAATATACCCATGCTCACGGATTCATCTATTTGGAAGAACACGTTTATGTCGATGAGGCCCTGAGCGGTGTGGGGGCGGATCGTCCTGGATTGGGCCGCTTGCTGGATGCGGCTCTGTCGCCCACGCGCCCTTTCGACATCATCCTACTCGATGACAGCAGCCGTCTGGCTCGAAACACAAAGGATGCGTTGACCTTCTTCGAGCGGCTGAACTTCGCCGGCATCCGGCTCATTGCGGTCAGCCAAGGGATCGACTCCGACAACGAACAGGCGCATGTGTTGGTGACGGTCCACGGCATGGTGGACAGCCTATACGTGAAGGAGCTTGCCAAGAAGACCCACCGGGGACTCGAAGGTTTAATGCTGCGTGGCCAGCACACGGGCGGACGCTGCTTCGGCTACGACTCGGTTCCTGTGCCGGGCACGACCGGAAAGCAACTCGTCATCAACGAGAGTGAAGCGGCGGTGGTTCGCCGCATCTTTGAGATGTCGGCGGAGGGGCAGTCGCTCAAGACGATTGCGAAGACTCTGAATAGTGAAGGCGTGCCTTCGCCGAGGCCGCGCTCGGGAAAGCGCTATGCGACCTGGTGCCCCACTTGCATCCGGGAGATGCTCCGGCGCGACCTCTACGCGGGGAAGGTGATATGGAACAGCTCTCGCTTCGTAAAGGTACCGGGCACCAACAAGCGTGTACGGCGTCCGAGACCGGAGAGCGAGTGGCGCATCGTTCCTCACCCTGAGTTGCGGATCGTTAGCGACGAACTGTGGCAGCGGGTGAAGGAACGGCAGGACAAACTGCAGGCCACGTACGGAGTTCGGAAGGGCGGCGGAATCCTGATTCCTCGTTCGGCCACCAGTCCGTACCTGCTCAGTGGCATCCTGAAGTGCGGCTCTTGCGGAGCCAATCTCATCATTATTTCTGGATACGACTCGTCCGGTCATCACCCCCGATATGGTTGCTCTCAGCACTTCAACCGGGGCGCATGCTCGAATTCTCTGACTGTGAGGCGGGACTGGATTGAGGGTCGGCTATTGGACGAATTGCAGAACTATGTGCTGCAGCGCGACGCTATCGAATACGTCCTGGGTGAGTTCGGCGACCACATAAAGAGCGCCTTTGCGAACCTCTCAAATCAGATGGCTCAAATGCGGGAGCGCAAGCAGAAACTCGAAGGGGAGCTGCGACGGCTGGCCGCGACTGCTGCGGAGACAGGTCCTTCGGCGTTCCTTGTTGAAGCGATCCATGAACGCGAACAGCAGTTGCGGGAAATCAGTGACCAGCTCCTGGAGGGCGGGGAGAACTCCGTGGACGCCCATCTTTCGGATATCCGCAGTTTCATCATGGGGAAGATGGGAGACCTTCGCGCTCTGTTGGCAGGCGATCCCGCGCCAGCCCGGAGAGAACTGCTCAAGCATGTCTCTGAGATCCGCATGATGCCGAAGGTCGGGGACGGCAAAGGACATTATGTGGCGAAGGGAGAGTGGCGATTGCTTGGAAATGAGCAAGATACGCTCTCATCTCTTGAGTCGGCACACCGGGAAATTCGTGTGGTTGCGGGGGTAGGATTGAACCTACGACCTTGGGTTATGAGACCTGAATAACGCGCATGTTATTGACTCTACGGTACTAATGGCGACTCAAAAGTACGGAAAAGTACGCATCGGACAGGCTATCGGGAGTGCATAGGGAGTGGGTTTTTGAAGCAAAAACTAGGGCATTTCGAGCCTCATTATGCCTTACCGAAAGGGCAGATTCACTAAAGTGTGACATTCGACCTTTGTATGGGAGTTCCCACAGGTCCAACACCGCTTTTACGGGCATTTGTACGTTTCTGGGAGTGAATGCGGTCTGTCCAAATGTGTCAGAAAGCACTATAATACTTCTGACAGAAGGTGAAGCGTGGAGCGATTAGTAGAGTCCATATTGCAACGAGTGACAGCCCTCCCCGAGGGTGCGCCGGTGAGCGCCAAAATGCTGCTGCATCTCGGAACCCGGCCTGCCATCGACCAGTCGCTTTCACGGCTTGTTCGCCGGGGTCACCTGCTGAGGGCTGGCAGAGGCGTTTATGTGTCTCCAGTCGTCACACGATTTGGAAGCAGCGCACCGTTGGCGGAAAGACTGATTGAAGAGCTATCTGCCCAGCGGGGAGAGACGATTGTCCCGTCCGCCGCGACATCGGCTAATGCGCTCGGTTTGACGACGCAGGTTCCCGTCCGAACGATCTATATGACCTCCGGTAAAACCAGGAAGCTAACACTCGGAAAGCAAGTCATTGAGCTTCAGCACGCTCCCTCTTGGCAACTGACATTCGCCAAGGAACCCGCTGGCGAGATCGTCCGTGCGCTTGCATGGGCTGGTCCCGAGAGAGTGGACGAGGTTTTGAAAGAGATCGAGAGCAGGGTTCCGAAGGGCGACCTCAAAAGGGTGAACCAACATATCTCCTTGTTCCCTGGATGGCTGGCGACAGCATTGAGCCGAAGTGATTCCTATGCCTGAGAATTTTCTCCAACTAAGCGCGAAGGACAAGGTAGCGGTGCTGCGTACCGCCGCCTCTTCCTCCGGTCGTTCAGGCCCGCTCTTGTAAAAAGATGTCTGGGTCGTTTGGGCGCTTTCGACGTTGTTTGAGTCCCCGCTCGGAAACCATCTGGTCTTCAAAGGTGGAACCGCCCTGTCAAAGGCGTACAAAGCCATCCGCCGATTCTCAGAAGACGTAGATCTCACCTATGACATTCGGGCGCTCGCACCCGAACTGGTTGCGAAGGCCCCGCAAGGATTCGACGCGATCCCACCGACAAGAAGCCAGGAGAAGAAATGGTCGGACGAAATCCGTAAGGACCTTCTACCGCGTGGTCACGCGACCACGCGCATCCGATTGTGGAAGCAGCGATGGCGGGCTTATCTGGGGTAAAGAGCCGCGTGACCGACGGCTGTATCTTTATCGACTACGAACCTCTGACCGCTCCCTCCAGATACGCTCTGCCAAGCGTGATGCTTGAGTTCGGGGCAAGGTCCACTGGCGAACCGAGCAGCGTTCGCCGAGTTCGGTGCGACATGCAGGAGTTCATTCAGAATGTTTCTTTTCCCGTCGCTGAACCGCGCGTCATGGAGATTGAACGTATCTTCTGGGAGAAGGCCACTGCCGCTCATGTGTATTGCGTGCAGGGCGAAGCTGGACTCAGCCCGCGATTTTCTCGACACTTCCATGATCTGACTCGTCTTCATCAAGAGGGATATCTGCCAGGCGCGATTGCGGCACGGGAAGTTGCGGAGGCCGTTGCCGTACACAAAAACGCTTTCTTTGCGGAAAAGGACGCGAATGGCAATCGCATTGACTATCTTGAAGTAGTTCGCGGTGGCATCACATTGGAGCCCACCGGGAATGCCTACGATGCTCTGCGCGTAGATTATCGGCGCATGGTTCAGGAAGACCTGTTTGTCGAAGAGCCTGAGTCATTTGAACAGACGATGACCAACTGCGCTCTCATACAGGAAGAGCTAAATCTGTCGCCAAGAGACTCCAACTCTTAGAGCCACGCCTGCACCGATCTCCGCGAAACGCCAACAAAGACCACAATCGTCCTTTGACTCTCCGCGAGTCCGAGGTTCTTATGCGCGACGCGCATAAGAACGAACGCGAAAGTCATTGGACTTAGAGCGATAGCTCGCCGTAGGTTTGCGCCATACCCGACGAACTCAAGTCGGATGGAGGTGCAAACATGAAGACGCTTCATCGTGCAGCCCGAGTTGAGAGGCCGAACCTTCGGCCTTCTTTCTCGGGTTTTTTACTGCTCACCCTTCTCTTGTTTCCACTGGCGGCTCACGCTCAAACCGGGAGTTCGCTTTTTGACACAGGTCTCACATCCATTCAGACGCTCTTCACCGGGACGATCGCCAAGGTGAGCAGCCTGATTGCGATTGTGTTGGGCGGGTACGCATTCGCCCATGGAGAACCCGGCGCAAAGAAGACTCTCGCCGGAGTTGCGGCTGGCACCGGAATCGCGGTGATGGCTACCAACATCCTGACTTGGCTTTGGGGTTCATAGCCCCTTGGTCTCGTCATTCCACTCACGCTCAATTCACCCGCGAGGGGCTTTATGACAGAACTCACACCAAGACGCCGAAATCGGGTCTACAAGGCTCTGCATAAGCCCCTCACGTATCTCGGAGTCGAGCGTATCCAGACAGACCGCCGTCGGCTGCCCCTTGCGCCCAGCGAATTCACGCAACAGCGACTGCACATCCTCGACCAAAAGCTCGAAGCATCTCGCCGCCATCCAGCGACGCATCTGTTGATACACGGCCTGCCAGGGTGGCAGATCGTGCGGCATCAAACCCCACTGATTGCCGGTCTTGACCATGTAACGAACCCCATTGAACAGCGCTCGAAGACTGTGTTGACGGCTCCGGTTGTCCTCCCGGCTCAACAGAAGATAAGGCAGCACAAACCCCCACTCCTCATCCGACACATCCGTCAGGTAGGCACTTCCAACTCGCTTGACCATTCCTCCATGCTGGACAGAAAAACCAAACCAGCAAAGACTCTACATAGGTGCAAACTTCATAACAGGCTCTAGACTTATAAGTGGGACGCCCGTAGAGCTGCAGGAAGAGCGGCAGTGTCTCCTCGCCTGCCTCCAGCATTGGCGGCAGGCCAAAGAGCGTCCACATCTGATGATAGTGCCGCGAGTACCAGAAGAGCACCCGTTGCCCATCCGGTCCATGCCAGTAAAAAGGCGACGTCTCTTCCAGATGTCCGCGCAGCAGAACCGGCGCCCTTCCATTATTACTGCCCGCGATGAGCTCGTGAATACCGGCCGACGCCAGAATCGAAGCATAGGACCACGAATACGAAGGCACATCGGTGACGTTGGCGTAGTTCAGAGGAGTCCCATGCTCCCGGCTGAAGTTGGCGCTGGGATAGAGCGAGCGGATCAGAGTCTCTCCAGAGGCGAACCCAGTCAGCTCATTGCTGTACTGCGCCGGAATGAACAGCCGTTCGGCTTTGATCGCCGCGAGTGCGCGCACGCCTTATCTTCGGTAGTTCGATTCTCCACGAACTGTTCGAAGCTCCACATGCCGTCCATACTGATGCGTGTCCGGTGCACCTGCCACGGAAATGCGCACCGGGGTGGCTGGCTCTCCGGAAGAGAACTCGCGCAAGGATCCGGCAAAGCGCCCCAAAATGAACACGGCTTTCACTCCCCGCATCCTGAGCGAAGCTCGATGGGCTGGCCCCCAACTAGGCAATGGAAAAGAAATGCGCAGACCGAGACGAGCGGAACGCTTATCTTTCGCCGACTTGTTCGCTGAAGTACTACATTCCGTTGCATATCCGTCCTCTTTTCCCGTCGGCATAATGATTTTTCGTTCATGTAATGTGATTGTATTGTCGACAATCGTTCCTGTCTTCGCGTAGTATTCCGTCTCAAAGATCGCAGAGGCCATTTTCCGCACGATAGGCATTGACGTTGAGTGAAGGATTTGACGCCGCAAATCCCAAGTGATTGATCGAGGAGAACAACCATGTTCGATAAAAAGAAGAGTTCGGATTCAACGGTATGGCTCTGGGCGATTCTGCTGATAACAGGGTTCCTTGCAAACAGCAGTCGCTGCGTAGCCCAACTTGCAAACGCACAGATCAACGGAACTGTGCACGACGCGACAGGCGCCGTCGTTCCGAACGCTAAGGTTGTCCTGAGGAACGTGGACACTGGAGTCGAGACTCCTACGGTGACCAATGCCGGCGGTGTCTACATTATCCAGCAGGTTCTTCCCGGCATGTACACACTGGAGGGATCCGCAGCAGGCTTTCGCAGCACCAACCTTAAACCGTTCCGGCTTGTAGTGAACCAGGCGACAGTCATCGACCTGACCCTTATAGTAGGCTCTTCGAACGAGTCAGTGACCGTACAAGCGGAAGGCACCGGCGTGGAAAGCTCCACTGCGGAACTCGGAACGGTGCTCACCGCAACACAAATCCAGGATCTCCCGACTGGCCGCAACACCCAGGGCTTGATGATTCTGACCCCAGGCGTAAGCGAGATTCAGACGGGTCAGTCGCCAATCCCGTCTGTCAACGGTCAGATCAATCGCACCAGCATCTTTTTACTCGACGGAATCAGCGATACCGCAGAGGTCTACAGCAGCCAAGCCCTGTCACCCATCCCCGAGACGGTAGACCAGTTCAAGGTGGAGTCTCATAACGATTCAGCGCAGCTTGGCGGGGTACTCGGCGGCATCATCAACCAGACCACGAAATCCGGAACCAACGAGCTTCATGGCCAAGTGTGGGAGATCGAGCAGAACAACTTTTTCAATGCGGTGAATTACTTCACGCCACCGGGCCAAGTCAGTACCGCGCTTCATGATCACGTCATCGGCGGTGTGGTCGGCGGACCTGTGTGGATTCCGAAATTGTACAAAGGAAAGAACAGGACCTTCTTCTTCTTCGGCTACCAATACCACAAGACTGGCAGCCACGCCTCCAACATCTACCGGGTTCCTACGTTAGCGAATCTCCAGGGAGACTTCAGCAACCTGCTCCAGGGACCAAATCCAACTCAGCTTTATAACCCGTTCACGACGCGTCCTGATCCCGCACACCCCGGACAGTACCTCCGCGATCCCTTTCCAGACAATCAGATTGATCCTAAACTTCTCTACCCCGGATACCAGTTGTATGCCAAAGTCCTTATTCCGCAGCCCATCGTCATTCCTGGCCAGCCTGCTTACAACGCGATCAATGGACAGCCGACTGTGGAACATGATCAGTCTGTAAATGTCCGCATCGATCATAAGTTCTCTGATCGCGACACGATCTTCGGACGTTACACCGGGTATTACTCCCCCAGCACTGCCGGCACGTACTATCTCCCCACGCTCAGCAGCAACAGCTACACTCGGACCGATACATCAGCGTTTGGCTGGGTACATACCTTCGGCGCGAGCGCCATCTTGCAGGTACAGTTCGGCTCAACCAACTTCTATACGAATAACAACACGCTCTACACCGGTTTGCCTGCTAACTTCAACTCGCAGGTCGGCTTCTCTGCAAATTACGTCGCCCCCTTCGTGACCGGCCAGAGCTTGGTTCCCGGTATCCAAATTGCCGGCTACTTCAATACAGGCGAAACCGCCAGCCATAATCAACCCGCGAATGATCTTCACTGGCGCGCTTCCTACTCCAAGCTGCTCAGGAATCACTTGATTCAGTTTGGTGGCGAGTACAACAAGCTCGGCTATTCCTACACGACCGGTCAGGACGTCACCGGATTTTCCCAGACTCAGACGTCGAACCTGGAAGCGCCGGGTTCCACCGGCAACGCTCTTGCGTCGTTCCTCATCAATGTGCCGGACAATGTAGTCCGGCATGATGCTATTGAAAGCATCCCCTGGAGCACCGGCGAGGAGGGCTTTTATTTCCAGGACTCATGGAAAGCTCTCGACAACCTTGTGATCAACATGGGTATACGCTACGACCGGCCGTTTTATCCCTCCGCTGGAACAAACGCCGATAACAACAACAAGATCGGCGATATGGACTACTACAACGGCACTTACATTCTCCAGGCGCTCGCTCCACCCTGCAGCCAGACCGGAGCGCCTCCATGCATCAATACTCCTGGAGGCGCTCTTCCTGCCCACGTCGTGGTCTCTCCAACAGGAAAAATCCTTAAAGACGATTTATTAAACATCCAGCCTCGGTTTGGCATTGCGTATCGCCCAGATCTTAAGACTGCGGTTCGGGCTGCGTTCGGCATCTTCTTCGACGATCTGTCGGGCACCACCCAGTTGGCTCGTAATCCGATCGGATCGTGGCCCAGCCTCGGCTCCCAATCGTTTTATAATCTTAATTATCCGAGCAGTACGCAGGCGACGCCGACCACAACCGGAACCGATCCGCTTACCTCCACTCTGCTGCCCGGTCCCAGCCCGTTCACCCAAGGCAACGCCTATTTCTTCGACCCGGACTGGAAAAATCCTTATTCGGAGCAGTGGAACCTCGGCATCGAACGTCAGCTTGCCGCAAACCTGCTGGCAACGATCAATTATGTAGGCTCTACCAGTCATCGGGTAGACGTCGGAGGCCGCTACAACGTGGCTCCGACGCCTGGTCCCGGCGACCCCAGCCTGCGCTACCCATTCCCTTATATGCCGATCCCCTTCTCCTTCGATAGAAGCGTCGGAGGATCGAATTACAATGCAATCGAGGTGTCGCTCGAAAAGCGCTACTCGCAAGGTCTCGCGCTCACTGTCTCCTACACCTACTCCAAGTCGCTCGACTACGGTTCGTCCGGACTGTTCAGCATCGAGGGCTTCTCTGTAGAAAACCCGTACAACATTGGGCCTGACTACGCACCTTCCTCCTTCAACATCCCCCACAACCTCACGGTAAGCTGGGTCTACCAACTGCCCTTCGGAACCGGCAGACAGTTCTCCTCAGGCAATAGGATCGTCGACGCTGTCGTTGGCAACTGGCAGTGGAATGGGATCGCAGACATTCGCTCGGGACAGAACTTCAACTTAACAGTGAACGGAGACATCGCCAACACGGGAAACTTCGGTTACGAGCGTCCTGAAGTAATAGGGGACTTTCACCATTTCAATAGCACAAAATCGGAGTGGTTCAATACGGCGGCCTTTGCGGCGCCTCAACCATTCACCTTCGGAAACGCTGGACGAGATCTGCTGCGCACACAGTTCGTGCACGTCTTCAACATGGGTTTGTTCAAGCAGATTCCTATTCATGAAGGAATCTACGGCGAGTTGCGCGCAGAAGCGTACAACGTCTTCAACACTCCGATCTTCAACGCTCCTGATTCCGAGCTCACCGATGGAACCTTCGGTCAGGTGACCTCAGCCCAGGCTCCGCGCACCATGCAGATCGGGGCTCGCATTCACTTTTAGGCTAATTGCCACGGCTAGAGCAAAGTAGCAGTTGGCGTAGAGTCTGCCGTGCCCTTTGGTTGTCATTCCCGAAGGGAATCTGCGGTTGCCTTCCTCCACGCCAACAGCAAATCCGCTCTAAGGAACCTCTGATTAAGTCTCGGCTTTGAAGGAGAGCGGCTTCAGCCGCGCCGTAAGATGATCAAAATAAGTGGGGCTTTAGCCTCTGAGGGAATGTTCGGGAGGCTTAATCAGACCTTCCCTAGAGCAAAGTAGCAGTTGGCGTAGAGTCTGCCGTGCCCTTTGGTTGTCATTCCCGAAGGGAATCTGCGGTTGCCTTCCTCCACGCCAACAGCAAATCCGCTCTAAAAGAGTCTCTCCTGCAGCGCCGCGACTTCTGCTTGCAGGTAGCCAGAGCACCGCAGCCTCATCTCACAGCACCTGATGTAAAGCCTCCGCCAACTCCTCCACCGTCCTCACCGGCGGCAAGCATCCCTTCCCGCTGCAAACCACCGCAAAGCTCCCCTCTGCGGCCAGACCCGGCAGATGCGGCAGCGTCTCCGCCAGTGCCGGAGGCAGCGCCTCAAGCTGGTCCTTCCGCAGCCGAACCACGCTCTTGTTCACCGCATACCGAGCCAGCGCCACTGCCTCAAGCCTCCGCGCCGAAGCATCGTCTCCAATCACGCACACCTGCACCCCCCGTTGCACCATCCGCTGCAGCGCCAGTCCATAATTAGCCGCATACAGCCCAAAGTGTTCCACCACCCCGGCAAAGGTCTCCAGCGTCTCCTGCGCCTTCACCGCATAGTCCTCGCGACCATTCAGTGCCTCCAGCCGTAACAGCAGCGCCGCCGCAACCGAGTTCCCCGCAGGCGTCGGCGAGTCCTGCAAAGGCTTCCGCCGAGTCCCCAGCGCCCCCAGCCGCACCTCGCCCTTGGCCGCAAACTCCGTATCGAAGAAGCCGCCCCCGGCAGCATCGTAAAACTTCGCCAGCGCGCTCTCCATGATCGACTCCGCGGCAATGTAGTACCGAATCTCTCCCGTCATCTCCCAGGCATCCAGCGCCGCATGGCCCAGGAACACATAATCGTCCAGCACACCCGCAACCTCTGCCGCCTCGCCCTCCGTCTCTCCATACGCCACTACATGCCCCAGGCCCGTCTTCGAGATCCTCGCCTCAGCCAGCACACGGTCCAGCGACTTCAGCGCAAAAGCCCGCACCTCCGGCATATCCAGCACCCGTCCCGCCTCGATATAAGCCGAGATCATCATCCCGTTCCAAGCTACATAAATAGTCTTATCGACATAAGGAGTGGGCCGCCTCAGCCGCGCCGCATACAGCTTCGCCTTCGCCGAAACCAGCCGCTCTCTCGCCTCGTCGAGCGTTATCCCGTTCGACTTCGCTACTCCCTCCAGCGCCCCCCGCACATGCAGCACATTCTTCGCCGGGTCGTGGTGCATATCGCCAATCTCGCCGATATCGTAGTAGGCGCTCGCCACCGCCATCTCTTCCGCCGTCAACACCGCCGCCGCCTCATCCCGCGTCCACGTAAAGTAGTCGCCGTCATCTTCCAGCGAGTAGTCCGCATCCTGCGAAGCATAAAATCCGCCCCGCTCCCGGTCGCTCAGCCACTCATCGATCCACCGGATCATCTCCCGCGCCACCCGCGCCATCTCCGGATCAGTAAACGTCTGGTACGCATGCACGTAGTTCTTCAGCAGCTCGCTGTTGTCGTACGACATCTTCTCGAAGTGCGGCACCACCCACCCCTCGTCCACCGAGTAGCGATGAAATCCTCCCGCCAGATGGTCGTAGATTCCACCCTTCGCCATCTTCTCGAGCGTCACCAACGCCGCATTCTTCGCCGCCGCACCGCTCTCCGTCCCCACCCGCGAAGCCGCATCTAGCAGCAGGTCGATCGCTCCCGAATTCGGAAACTTCGGCTGCGATCCAAACCCTCCCGACCGCGCATCGAACTGCTGCAACGCCGCGCCCACCAGCTTCGCCACCAGCTCCGGCCCGGGATTGCCCGCCCGGCCCAGGAACGACTCGTTATGCTCGATCGCCGCGATCACACTTCCGGCCGAATCGTTCACCTCGTCCCGCCGGTTCTGAAACGCCTCCGCCATCGTCAGCAGCACCCGCGGAAACCCCGGCCGTCCATGCTGGTCCGACGGCGGAAAGTAAGTCCCCCCAAAGTAAGGCCTCCCCTCAGGCGTCAGGAACGCCGTCAACGGCCATCCGCCCTGTCCACTGATTGCGGCCACCGCAGCCTGATACCGCGTATCCACATCCGGCCGCTCATCCCGGTCCACCTTTACCGCGATGAAGTTCTGATTGATGATCTTCGCCGTCGTCTCGTTCTCATACGACTCGCGATCCATTACATGGCACCAGTGGCACCATACCGCTCCGATGTCCAGCAGAATCGGCTTGTCCTCAGCCTGCGCCAGCCGAAACGCCTCCTCGCCCCACTCCCGCCACTGCACCGGCTGATGCTTCGCCGAACGCAGGTAAGCCGAAGCCGCCTTCGCCAAAGAGTTCAACTCCATCGCCGACTGTTCCCCGCTCGCAATTGATTCCTTGCTCATAGACACTCAAGTCTAGTGCAAACTCAATCATGCTGTACCCCGATGTTGCCCCTGTTTTTCTTGTTGTCATCCCCGAAGGGGATCTGCGTTTCTTTCTGCCGGGATACACTCACCGTGGAATCGCTCTAGTGCAAACCGGCAGGAACACCGCAACCCTGCTAACGCGAACAGCCCACCCTCTGCGATCAAACTGCAAAGGATGGGCTACGCAAGTTGGTTACGGCTCTTAGTAGTTGACTCTCAGTTCAAGCTGGAGTTGGCGCTGGGTGTTGGCGACCCCGCCGACGGTACCGAAACCGCCGACTCCGCCGGTGGCAGGTCGGTAACGGTAGTGTCGGCGCCGCTGAAGATGTGGCGGTTGAAAGCGTTGAAGGCGTCCGCCCTGAACTCCAGGTTGGTTCCTTCGGTCAGCCTCGTGCGCTTCACCAGGCTGAACGCTTCGTCGAGGAAGACCGGAGTCCGCACACTACCCAACACGCGTGGCAGGTTGCCGTAGGAGTAGCTCCCTGTAGCTCCTACGTTGACGTTGGGGTCCTGCAGGGCGGCGCGGTTGTAGACCGCATCGGTTGCGGCCTGCGGATCGTAGTGCCCCGAGGGGTGCAGCGCAGGGTTGCCGACGAGGTTGTAGCGAGTGCAGGTGTCCGTTCCGGGGATGGGGCTGGCGCAGGAGAACTGGACGGGGAACCCGCTCAGATAGCGATGAATGCCGCCAACCTGCCAGCCGCCAACGACGGTGTTGACCAGCCGCCCCCTGCTCAGGAACATCTTGTTCTGCCCGAAGGGAAGCTCATAAACGTACGCGACCGTGAAGTATTGCGGGATGTCTTGGGTCGAGTAGCTCTTCTCCTGTTTCAGGTTGAAAGGGTTCTGGATGGGGTTTCCGCCCGCCCCCACTCCGGGAAACTGCGAATCAGCATCAGTGAGGATCTTCGACCAGGTGTAGGACGAAAGCAGGCTGAAACCGCTTTTGAAGTTACGCTGGACCTTGACGAACCCGCCGCTGTAGGTTGACTGGCCGACGTTCTCCAGTACCTGGCTGACCTCCAGGAACTGCGGGAACGGGCGCAGGGCCTGGGCGACATGGCCGGCGCCTCCATAGTTGGCCTGAAAAGCGGTATAGGGATTGCCGGCGGCGGCTCCTGGTGCGCCGGCGTTTTGATTAAGCGCCGTTCCCAATCCAAAGTAGGTGGGATTCAGGTTATTGATGAACTTCAGGTTGGAAGCGGAATGAGTGGAGTGCTGGCCGAGGTATCCGATGGTGGTGATAAAGCCGGCGGGAAGCTGCTGCTGAATTTCAAGCTCCCAAAGCTGGACCATTCCGGGCCGCCCATAGCTCGGCGCAACGTACACGGCATTGGAGGTGCCGTTGGCTTGCGTGGGGCTGAGGTTGGGCTGCAGGCTGTAGGCTGGAAAGCCGCTATCGAGGTTGAACGGAGCGCTGAAGTTCGTCGCTGAGTCCGTGTAGTTGGCATTGACGTTGAAGCCCGTCGACACAGGCGAGACTGGATTGACCCCAGGGGCCGGGGTTCCGATGTCCGCGCTGATGGGCAAAGCGGAGTAGAGGATGTCGTAGCTGCCGCGAATGACCGCGCTGTTGTGCCAGGTGTCGGGAGCATAGGAGAAGCCGACACGGGGAGCAACATCCTTGTACCAGGTCTTGGCAAAGGCGCTGCTGACCCCGGCCCTTCCTGGGCCATTGCCGGCAAAGTACAGAGCGCCGGGGCGCCCATCTGCCGCAGCGTTGGGAAGAGTCAGCGACAGGTTCGCCTTATCCTGATTTTTTTCCTGAGGCGCGGGTTCTACATCGTAACGAACGCCCAAGTTTACGGTAAGGTTCTTCTTCACCTTGTAGTCGTCCTGGAAAAAGGCAGCATAGTAGAACTGGCTGGAGCGGGGAGCGTGGAGTTGATATTGGACGCTGGCCGTGGAGACATCTCCAAGAAGGAAACTCGCAAACGAATTGCCGCTGTAAGCCTGGGTGGAAGACGAGGCCGCAGTCTCATTCGCTGAGAAACCATAGGTTCCGGATTCGCCGCCGGTGTTGGGGGCGCTGAATTGCAGGTAGCGATACTCGCCGCCGAACTTCAGGTTGTGCTTTCCTTTGGTCCATTCCAGGCTGTCGAGGCCATAGGCATGGTTATCGACCAAGGCCAGATCGAGGCCAAAGCCGGGCGCCTGATACCCTTCCCCGAAGTTGAACTGCGGAAAGGTGGGGCCGGAGGTTCCGGTCAATCCTAGCGCCGCGTTGTAATTCACATTTTGCGCTGCGGCGAGCGAGAGCACATGGTGATTTTCGCGGTCGCCGCCAACGGTGAAGTGGTTCAGCAGGCTGGAGGAAAAGAAGTGATCGTACCCAACCCGGACCGCATGCCAAACGTTGTCCGAAACACCGCAACCGGGATCTGACGCATTCGGAAAAGTCTGGTAGGTGCAGACATTGCCGTTGTCGTTGACGTTGTACGAAGCGAACAGCTTATTGTTCGCATTGAAGTTCTGATCGACGCGTATCGTCTCCGCCGTCTGTACGGTTGGATTGCCAAATCTGCTGGAGTAATTTGCGCTCGCCAGGTTATTGACCGCCGGAGGAATGTAGGACAACACATTCTGCGCGACCTTGCTGAGCGGAGTGGTAATGATGTTGCCCGGAAACGGATCGCGGCACTGGACATTGCCCACGGTGCGAGTCGTTGCCGGGTTGAAGATCTGACCAATGAGGATCTGCTGGCCGGTGCATGGGTTGATCACGGGAACGAGCTGACCGTTAGGACCTGTGGTAGTGGCGGGGCCGCCTAACTGCGCGGAGAAATCACCGGCGCGGTTGGCTGCGGTCGGCACCGAGACAATGGCCGTTCCCCCGTTGTTGACCCTCAACTGCTCGAAGGAGAAGAAGGCGAATGTCTTGTCGCGGCCGTCGTAGACCTTGGGGATTCGGATGGGACCGCCCATGGTAACGCCGTAGTCGTTTTTCTTGTCGAATGGGACTGCGTAGGGAGCGCGGCACGCTGCGGTATCTCCAGCCCCGGAGCAGTTCTCCGACCTGTGATAATTATTGAACCAGGTGTTGGCATCGAGAGCGTTGTTGCGAAAGTAATCGTATACCGAGCCGTGATAGTGGTTGGTTCCCGACTTGGTGACGAAGCTCTCGATACCGCCGGAGGTGCGTCCATACTCGGCGGGCATGCCGGCGAGGATGACGTTGAACTCCTGAATGGCATCGACCGAAGGCGTGTTCAACGGAGCGTCAAAGTTGTTTCCGGTGCTGGTGTTGAAAGGCAGACCGTCAACCAGGATAAGACCGCCAAGGTCCTGGCCGCCGGCAAACTTGACCGAGTTGTTCCCCACCGGGCCGCCGCCGGTGACACCCGGGGTGAGAAAGACAAAGTCGATAGGCGTACGCAGACTGCTGACCGAGACCGGAAGGTCCTGGACGAGCCGCGGTTCCACCACCGTACTAACGTCTGAACTCTCAGTCTGGAGCGTCAGAGTCTGACCGGAGACGGTGACAGTCTCGTTGCTGGAGCCAACGGCAAGCGTGACGTTGTTGGACGCGGTGTTGCCCACCAGGACCTGAATGCCTGTTCTTTCCTCCTGCTTGAATCCCGGAGCGGAGACAGTGAGGTTATAGTAGCCGGGCAGCACCTGCGAGAGGCGGTAATGGCCGTCGCCCGCCGTCTTCTCCGTCTGATCAGTGCCGTTGGCGATGTTGTGAATGTTCACCGTTGCGTTCGGCACCGCCGCTCCGCTCGGATCCGTGACCGTACCGGAGACGGTTCCGTCATTGGTTTGTGCGTTTGCCGCTGTCGATGCGAAGCTCCACGCGACAACGATTAGAACGACCGGCAGAAACTGCCGTAAGGTGCGACTGAGTTTAAACACCGTGGTGTCCTCCAAATGAATTGTGTTCGGCCAAAGCAGTGCATGTGAGGAAGCCCGGGGCATTGCCGGGAATATTAACGGTTCTTCGTGCTCACATGCGGGGCCCGTGATGGAAAGTATCCGTAATGAAATGATTCCCAACCGGTAGCCAAACTACAGTCATGGTGAAACCATTGTCAAGATGATTCTTGAAAGATATCCATGCAGGTTCAAGCGGCTCAGTCGAACTCGACGCGGGCCTTCGGAATCGTGTACCCTACACGTATTTCCGTTACGGAATTGTTTCCTAATAATATTCCCGCGGGTCAAGTGTGCCTGAAACGGCAGCCGAGGCCCGCGTCGTCAATGCGCACCGCATCCGCTTCGATCCTGACGGAGCGATGCATGTCGATGCCACGCGGACGCCGCAGCCCCTGCCCGCGCAGGATTAGTCGCAGGATTAGTCCAGGTGGAACAACTCCAGCAGAGGACGCATGCTGTCGTCCGGGTCTTCGGGATCGTCCGCGGCAGGCTCGAAGAACGGCGCCATCTCAGTCTGCCAGCGCTCGTTGACCGGAAGCTCCTTCATGCGCCGTCGCGCCTCGGCGAAGCTTTCGGTTTCGAGATATCCGATGAGCAGACCGTTGGCCGCGAGGAAGAGCGAGTAGTTCCCCCAGCCGGTCTCGCGCAGGGCAGCCTGCATCTCGGGCCAGACGCTGCGGTGACGCTCGATGTACTCGGCGAGCCGGTCCTGGCGAAGCTTCAGGGTGAAGCAGACTCTTTCCACGTCAATCCTCCTTAGTGCCGGGTGGACTTCCCAGCAGCGATGGTGAAACGGTACGTGCCAGGGGCAGCTTCGAATCGCTGCGCGCCATCGATCGATGGATCGGATTTCAGGCCAACAGCATGTTCGGTAATAGTCTTGCCGTTAAGCAGAAGGCTGCTCCCAGGAGACGACGGAATCGTGAGCGTCGCGCTGGTGTTGGCCGGAATCGTGGCGAGCCACTCGACAGCGCCGTTGACATACCGCCACGAAGAGCGAACCGTGCCGTACTCGGAGTCGTAGGTTGCGCCTCCGTGTCCGAGGGTTTGATCGAACTGAGGGTGAAGTTCAAAGTGATGAAATGCCTCATCGCTGTGGCCAAGATCGATGCCGGCCACGTAGCGGTAGAGCCACTCGCCGACGGCGCCATACGCATAGTGATTGAACGAATTCATCCCCGGGTCGCCAAGCATCTGGTCGCCGTTCCAGCGCTCCCACATGGTCGTCGCGCCGTGCTGCACCATATATCCCCATGAGGGAAAAGTGTCGGTGAGCAGCAGCTTGTAGGCAACATCGCTGTGGCCGGTGCCGCTGAGCACGTTCATGATGTACGGCGTGCCAAGAAAGCCGGTCGTCAGGTGATACTGGTGGGCCTGCAAGTCCGCGACGAGACGGGCCGCGACAGCTTGCCGCTGCTGCTCCGGCACGAGATCCATATTGAGAGCAAGAACGTAGCTGGTCTGGCTGTTGCTGCCGACCGAGCCGTCGGGTTTGATGAAGCGCTGCTGAAACGCGGTCTTCAACTTGTCAAAGAGGTCGTCATAGCGGCGGGCGTCGTCCGGACGGTGAAGCGCCTGCGCCATCGTGGACATCAACTGAGCGTCATAGGCCCAGTAAGCGATGCCGATCAGGTCCTGCGGCGTCTTGCTTCCGATGGCAAGCCAGTCTCCGTAGGCCACGCGATGGTTGATGTAGTCAGGATTTTCTTTGAGCAGCAGGGCGAGATAGCGGTCCATCGAATCCCAAGACCGATCGAGAATGCGGGTGTCGCCGAACTGACGCCAGGCAGTATATGGAATGATGACACCGGCATCGGCCCACCCGGGAGAACCATCGCCCACCACCGTTCCCACCCGGGGCGTCACATCGGAGAAGTTGCCCTTCGAGGACTGAGCGATGCGCATGTCGGAGGCAAACTTCTCCGAAAACGCCGCCAGGTCCATGTTGTAGGACGCCGTGCGCCAGAAGACCTGCGCATCGCCCATCCAGCCCAGGCGCTCGTCGCGCTGCGGGCAGTCTGTGGGAATGCTTTCGAAGTTGCCGCGCTGGCCCCACAGGATGTTACTCCAGAGCTTGTTGACGGTTGGGCTGCCGGAATCGAATTTGATAGTGAAAGGCGCGGCAGTGTGGAAGACGATGCCGGCCACGGCGTCGAGGCCTGGCTTGCCGGGATAGCCGGTGATCTCGATGTAGCGGAAGCCGTGATAGGTGAAGTGGGGGATAAAGACCTCTTCCCTGCCGCCGGCGAGAGTGTAGGTGTCGGTCTCTTCAGCGGTGCGCATGTTTTCGGTATAGAGCTGGCCGCTGGCTTGGAGAACTTCGCCGAAGCGAAGGCGCACCCTCGTGCCGCGCGGGCCTGAGACGCGGAGGCGCTCGGAGCCCACCATGTTCTGGCCAAGGTCAAAGAGGTAGACGCCGGGCGATGGACTGAATACTTTTTTTGCGGAGAGTTGTTCTTCGACCTCGATGGGTTGAAAGTTCTGCGCGGCCAGCTTTGCTGGAGGTGCGTCAGCGGTGGCGGCGGCGGACCATGGCGATGCTGGACGAAAGCCTGCCTTGTCCCAGCCTGCCTGCTCGTCGCGCGCGTCAAATTCTTCGCCGTTGTAGAGATCGGACCTGCAGATGGCGGAGGGGCTGGTCTGCCAATCGGAGCCGCTTTTGATGATGTCGTGGGTGCCGTCGGCATACGCGATGTTCAGTTGGACGAGAAGACGCAAGGGGGGAGGCCCGAAGTTGAAGCGTCTCTGTGACGTGATCAGCCCGCTGCCATACCAGCCGTCGCCAAGAAGCGCGCCAATCACGTTTGCACCAGGATGAAGCATCTGCGTTACGTCGTAGGTCTGATAGAAGAGCTTTGCGTTGTAGTCGGTCCATCCGGGAGCGAGCACGTCCTTACCGACCGCGCTGCCATTGAGGCGCATCTGGTAGGAGCCGAGCGCAGTAACGTAGAGCCGTGCGGAACGGACGGACTTGGTTACGGCAAACTCATTGCGAAAAAGACTTGCCGGTCTGGGCGGCCACGGCGTGCTAAGCGGGTCTTCGCCGATTTGCGCCACGATGGCGGCGTTGTGCCAACTCTGATCGTTATAGTCCGGCGAGCGCCAGTTAGGCTGCGGTGTGTCGGCTGATTTCCAGCTTGAGTCGCTGACGTAGCGAACGACACGGCCGTCCGGCATCCGCAGGCGAAGAAACGCGATGAGTCCTGCAGCGCCATTTTTCCCAGGCCCTACGACGTTTGCCTCGGCGGCGAGTACGTTCTTCCCCAACTGGAGCTCGGACGTTACCTTCACTTCGCGAAACGTGCCCCAGGCGTACGCGCCCGAGGGCGGTTTGGCAGGCGCATCGAGGATCTGCTTGCCGTTGAGCGCCGCGGAAACAGTATCCTTTGCCGTGATCAACAGCGTGGCGTCGCTGGGGAGCTGCTTCAGATCGAAGTCGAAACGGAACGAATGCTTGCCGGGTTTAGCATGCTTCAGTGCGTCCTCGCCCGCCGTCCATATCCACTTCGGGGAGGAGGCTCGGTCGTCACGGTCTTCCTCCGTGTCGCTCGAAATCCACCTCCCTTCCCAGTCCGAAGGTTTAAGCAAAGCCATCTCCCACCAGCTTGGCTCGCTGGCGTTCACGGCGACCCCATGCTCGTCCCACACCTTCACGGTCCAGTAGTAACGCTTGCCCGCCAGCAGAGGCGTACCGCCGTACAAAATCCCCACCGACGTATTCGAAACGACCCGCCCGCTGTCCCAGACATCAGGACGATTTTGCCGAAGCATCTCAGGCGTAGTGGCTACCCTGATTTGATACGACGTCTGTGCTGCCCCAGGGCGAGCCGACTCCATCTGCCACGAGAACTGCGGATGTAGATCGTCAAGACCGAGCGGCTCGATCAAGTGATCGCATTCCAGATGCGAGGAGCGGATCGCCGCTTTCACAAGACCGGAAGCGACTGCGAGCCTGGGAGAGAAGAAGCCGATCAGGAAAGCAACTACAACTGTGGATACAACGCCGTGGCGATCTGGCTTCATCCTGCTTCTGCTCACATGCACTCCTTACAAGACGCGCGCATTTCTACTTCCAGGTGCCGGAGGTCTTAACTTCCCAGCACGAAAATATTTCTCTTCCGAAACCACACAAGCCTAGAAGACACGAACCCCTCTGTCAACGCACCCTCCGGTCCCCGCTCCTCTTTTCCGGCTTGACAGTGCCGTATGCCGTGACTACAGTTTGCAACCAAGTGGAAATTATTTCATTACAGTAATCATGCCACGTTTTCCCCTGAAGATGTCCTGTCCAATCTGCTCGTTCACGGGAAACTATGACTCTGGAATTTCGTCTTGTCAGGGTTCAACAAGACGAGAGCAACTCCACCACGTCATAGCGCTGGTGAAGTAAGTATCGGCTTTGCGATGTATGTATCAAAGAATCAAACGTATTGAGAGGCTGCATGAAACATCCTGGAAGACTGGCAAGCACGCTGATCGCCACCGTGTTTGTCGCCGCGCTATCGCATGTTCCAACATGTGCGGGACAGAGCAAATCCGCACCAACTACCGATGCCGCTGCACTGTCGCTCGTCCCGAAGGATGCTCATGACGCGACCGTCCGGGAGTTGCCGGATGGCACATCCGAGATTCACGTAACCGGCCCCGTACCGATGATCTCTGTCGTGGTTAATGGAAAACTAGATCCTGCAGCGCAGCGAATTCTTGCCTTCTCTTATTTTTCATCCCATGCTACCGATCACGTTCGATTGGAATACAACTCCGCGGGAGCCGACCGCACAGCGGCGCTTCGCGGCCTAAGCCACAGCGAGGCGATGTCGGACTACACCGCTGATCTGGAGCCGGTCAGTGACTGGGCCACAGCGAGCAAAGTCGTAAAGCTTGGCTTTGAGAGTTCCCCGGGCACAGTCATTCGCATTCGAAACGTCACGCTGCGACCCCGCACCGAAACAGAGCGGGCAGCCGCTGAGGAAAGAGCAACCCTCAAAGAGCAGGACATGAAACTGCAGGCCGATTTGCAGCAGTACCTCAAGACATCTTACCCAGATGCCATCGACAATGTCTTTGCTACCCCGAAGACATTGTGTATCAGCGGCAAGCTAGCCCAGGACGCCGGCGTCTACCTGGCCGAGGTGCCCCTCTATGAAGACCTCACCCAGATCACCACCTTCGATTGGAGGTCGCCCGTCCATGCGGTCAACGGCCGTTTCGACATGACGTTAACCCGCTTTCGCACGCTGCCGGACCACACCTACGATCGCATCTTCTCGAAGTGGGTCTTGGTCCAGAAGCATTCCGGTTCCTACACGTTGCTCTCGCACGGCCACTTCGCGGATGAAGTCGCCGCCAAATGGAATCTCCCGGACGAGACGCCGCGCTCGAAGAAAGGACTCGGCGGATTCAGCGCCGATGGACCTGCCGGAGACATCGATGCCCTCGGCATTACCAGCGTTACGGTCAACATCTTTCTCGACTTCCTGCGCTCTGATCCTGGCCCTGATCGAATTCCATTCCGCTACGGAGGCCAGCAGTTCTATGCCGATGCCGCAGCCATTGCAAAATACGACAAAACCCTCAAGTACGCAGCCTCGCGAAACCTGATTGTCTCGGCGATCCTTCTCGTACCCAAGGCGACCAACCAGAAAGACAGCAGCCTCGGCAAGCTGCTGGCCTATCCGCACTCCGATCCGTCCGGCATTTACGCGATGCCCAATGTCGAATCCGCCGAGGGTCTGCAGGTCTACGCGGCTGCTCTGGACTTTCTCGCCGAGCGCTACAGCCGCCCGGACAAGCAGTTTGGGCGTATTCACCACTGGATCATGCACAACGAAGTGGATGCCGGCTGGGTATGGACGAATGCGGGCGACAAATCCCAGCTTACCTTCATGGACATGTACATCAAATCCATGCGCGCGATGTACCTCATTGCCCGGCAATACAATCCCCACGCTCGCGTCTACATCTCGCTGACGCACTTCTGGAACTGGACCGAAGATAAGCATTTTTATCTACCGCGTCAGATGCTGGATGAGCTCACCGAGTTCTCGCGGCAGGAGGGCGACTTCGACTGGTCGATCGCCTATCATCCCTATCCGGAGTCGCTGTTCAAGCCGAGGACGTGGGACGACAAGAGAGTCAGCTTCAGCCTCGATTCGCAACTCATCACCTTCAAGAACATCGAGGTGCTGGATGCCTGGACCACGCAGCCCGCAACCTTCTATCGCGGCCAAACCCCTCGAACCATCTTTCTGAGCGAGCAGGGCTTCAACTCAGAGAGCTACAGCGCCTCCGATCTGGCCGACCAGGCCGCCGGCCTCGCCTATGCCTGGAAGAAGATCGAGCATCTCGATTCCATCGAAGCGATGCAATATCACAACTGGATCGACAATCGCGGAGAAGGCGGGCTGCGCATCGGCCTGCGTAAATTCCGCGACGAACCCGGCGATCCGCTTGGAAGAAAACCAATCTGGTATCTCTATCAAAAGCTGGGAACCCCAGAGGAAGATGCAGCCTGCGAACCCTACAAGAAAATCATCGGCATCTCCGATTGGAACGCCGTTCGCTACACAGGTCCGATCGCCGGCGTCCCCCAGCAGCAGACCATACGCGACCTGAAAAGTGATCAGTGGGCCGCGACCGACGCGCTGCAACGCAAGCTGCCGGATCCGAAGTCTGCGGGTCCTCTTCGACACGGCCATTACGTCGGAATCTTTTATTTCCTCACCGCAACCAACGCAGGCAAACCCGGACCCCGCGACGTGACCAGGACCCTTCTCGTTCAGCCCGACAGCTCGAAATGGGCCAAGGGAACCTACTACTGGGGAGAGCCGGAGTCCGGATACTATCTCTCCACCGACGAATGGGTGATCCGGCGTCATGCGCAGATGCTGGCCGACGCTGGCGTGGATGTCATCATCTTCGACGCAACCAACGACACCAGCCACCAGTTGGTCTACTCGACCATTCTTCGCGTCTTCGAAACGATGCGCCGGCAGAGAGAGCCAACTCCGCAGATCGCCTTCCTTGCCAGTCAACGTTCGATCGAGGAAATCTGGCGAGACCTGTATTCCAAGGGCCTGTATCGCGATCTCTGGTTCAACTGGAAAGGCAAGCCGCTCCTGCTCACCGGGCAACAACATGGAATGCTGCATGTCGCGCAGCTTCCCACGGAGATTCAAAACTTCTTCACCGTTCGCGAAAGCTGGGCGTGGGATTCTCTGCCCTGGTATCGCGATGGCCATGACCAATGGCCCTGGGTCGCGCACACGCCCCAGGCTGTCGGCTGGCACGAGGGTCCGCAGCGCCCGGAAGCCGTTTCGGTGGCCGTCGCGCAGCATCCCCTCTCCGCAATCGGCCGCAGCTTCCATAACGGCGCAGAACCCGCGACGGACCGCTACGACAAAACCGCCGTCACAGATCAAGGACTCTACTTTCAGGAGCAATGGGACCATGCATTGGCGGTCGATCCGGAGTTTGTCTTCGTCACTGGATGGAACGAGTGGATGGCGGGCAGCATGGTCATGGGTCCTGATGTGACGAAAGATCTCGCGAGATGGGACTTCTATCCCGGCGCCAAACTCGGGCGCGCCGGCCACCCGCTGCATCCAGGCGATATGTACTTCATCGATCAGTACAACGAAGAGTTCAGCCGGGACATCGAGCCGATGAAAGACGGCCATACTGACAATTTCTACTATCAACTTGCCGCGAATATCCGCCGCTACAAGGGTGTGCACGAGGCAGATCCCGTCAGCGTTGCACAGACCATCGATTGGAACGGCAGCTTCGACCAATGGAAGCCCGTTACTCCGGAGTTCGAAGATCATAGCTACGACACCCTGCCGAGGCGAAGTCCCGGCAACTACCAGGCAGGGCCATATGAAGATCACAGTGGACGAAACGATTTTGTCTCAATGAAGGTCGCTCGCGATCAGCATACTATCTACTTCTACGCAAAGACCCGAGAACCGATCACGTCCTATCGAGGTCGCAACTGGATGCTGCTCTTTATCGACGCCGATCAAGATAAAACTACTGGGTGGGAAGGCTACGACCTGGTCGTCAATGCCAAAGTGATCAACCGCACAACCACAACCATCGCAAAGCTGACGAAAGATGGAAGTCTCACTGCACCGGCCCGAATTGCCATGCGCGTCGAAGGCAATGAGTTGATGGTGGCTGTTCCACGTAAGCTTCTGCAGCAAAACAGTGATCGCGTCTCCTTCGATTTTCACTGGGCCGATAACATCGCGCGTTTCGGCGATATAACGGAGTTCTTTTCGCGCGGCGACAGCGCACCCGACCGGCGTGCAAACTACCGGTACACCGCTCAGGACGTTCCAGCAGCTTCGTCTTCAATTCATTGAGTATCTATCGAGGTCATTATGCCTATCGCTACGAACTACCCCGCTGTCTGTAGACTCTCGTTTTGCTTGACCTGCGTCTTACTTGCCGGTGGCGCTTCGGCCAAAGGACAAGCCGCGGCAGTATCGCTCGGATCTCTCCATGAGCCGCAAACCGCGAAAGCCCAAGATAGTTCTTCCGTGGCTGCGCTGAAAGCCCGTCTCATGCAGGTGAATCGGGACATCAAGACGAAGGGTCTTCACCCCTATCCAGGATCGAAAGACGATCTTCTGACCGGCTATGCCTATGGCGAATACTACGATTGGGATCTCTACTTCGAGAATGTCTATCTCTCGTACTACGGTGTCAGCAAATACTGCTTCTCCAACCTGAAGGTCTTCCTGTCGAAACAGGAGCCGGACGGATTTATCTCGCGCACGCTCGGCATCGTCAACAAGCGCCCCACCCAGATGTTCAAACCCTTTCTTGCGCAGCTTGCCGTCCTGGGATCCCAACAAAACGGCAACAACTACGACTGGCTTCGCGGAGAGGATTACGTGCATCTCCAGCGATACCTCACGCGTTGGTTTGCCTACGACAAGGACGGCAACGGTCTGCCGGTATGGAACAGCTCCGACGCCAGCGGAATGGATAATCAGTTCAGCCGTTCCGGCCAGCTCGAAAGCTACACCGATGAGGGAGTCGACCTTGCCACCTACCTCGTTCGCGAGCTTCGGGCCATGGCCATCATCTCGGGCAAGCTCAACATGCCGAAGGAACAGCGCCAATATGAGGAGCACGCCGCGCGTCTTGTGAAGCAGATCAACGACGTGTTCTGGGACGAAAAAGACGGCTTCTACTATGACAGAAATGAGAAGACAGGACAGCGCATCCGGATCAAGACGGTCGCAGGTTTCTTTCCTCTCTGGGCCGGGATCGCTCCGCCCGACAGGGCAGCCCGGCTGGTAAAGGAGCACCTGATGAATCCGAAAGAGTTCTGGTCGAAGTACCCTGTGCCAAGCTATGCGATGAACGAGCCGGACTTCTACGAAGGCACAAAGAACGGCGAGTGCAACTGGCGCGGAAATACCTGGATCCCCGCAAACTACATGATCTTCCACGGCCTCAAGCGCTATGGCTTCGATAAAGAAGCAAAGATGCTAGCCGACAAAACGCAGGAGCTCGCGCTGGTTCAAAATCCAGTGACTCGCGAATACTACGAATCGCAATCCGGCGCCGGGCATGGGATGAATCCATTCTGGGGATGGTCCGCCCTGGCCTACGTGATGCCATTGGAAGATAAGCTCAACTACGATCCAACCGAGCTCAAAGGCAAGCCGCGCGCCATCGTGACCGAGGCCTACGGAATCCACTTCTGAATCATCGACAGATCATCTGCAGTCTGTGATCTCCTGAGCCAAGATCAAAGTGAATCGAGGATTCGTGAGCGGATATAGCGGATGATGACCCAAGCTCCTTGGCCCCCTCCATCACGCGACAGGCGCGCTGCCGGTTCGCAGGTAGTTGGACCTGCGCTGTCGTGTTAAACGGAACAATGACATGAAGCAGCATGTCATCCCCCCTGCGCTCCCATGCTGAGGTGATTGGGCCTCGCACGGAATCATAGGTCGCTTCTACATGCATGAGTCCGGCCGGAAACATTGGCTGAATCAGAACCCGCGAAAATCCAGGATGCTCTTCCTCCACCCGAATCCCCGCGAGATAGCGATACAAAAACTCAACGATCGTACCCTGCATAGGATGGTCGTGTGAGTCTCGGCCGTCCCAGGACTCCCACATCGTCGTTGCTCCCTGCGACAGCATGTACCCCCAGCCTGGGTAAGTCGTCTGAGTAATCAACTGATAGACAAGATCTGCATCTCCCTCATCGGCCAGCACCTCAAGCAGAGGCTTGGTCCCAATGATGCCCGTATTCAAATGAGTATCATGCGCCAGCACATCGCGCCGCAGATTCTGGTACACGGCAGCGCGATTTTCGTGGGGCACGAGATCGGCCCATAACGCCAGCGCATTGATGGATTGGCGATACCCGGCAGCTTTAAATCCGTGATAGCTCTGCTGCTCAGAAGAGTAAAACCATTGGTTGAAAGCGTTCTTTACTTTCTCTGCACGCCCGTCCAGTTCGGATGCGGCATCCTCCTCTCCAAGCACTCGGGCGATTCGCGCTGCCAGCCTGCAATTCAGAAAGTAATACGCCGTGCTGTATGGCTCATTTCCTTCCGGCGGATTCTCATGGCCCGGGCTGTCCCAGTCCCCAAGCACATCATGCAGAATGTATGGCTGTGCGGGTTGTGTGTTATTCGCCAGCGTCGCATCGAGGAAGCGTTTAATCATCGGGAACTGCCTGCGCAGAATCTCACGGTCGCCGTTGTAGACGTAAAGCCGCCAAGGAATCCACACCTCAGCCGAAGCCCACAGCGGCGACTCCCCTTCCGTGTACCCGAAGGACGGCGCAATCGTCGAGAGCAGACCCTTGTCATCCTGCGTCCCCGAGAGATCCTCGGCAAAGTTCTCATAGAAGGCCGCCGTGTCGAAGCTGTAGAGTGCAGCCGGCTGCGCGACAAACGAGTCGGCCATCCAGCCCAGCTTCTCCCGATGCGGACAATCCGTAGGGATGCTGTGCATGTTGTTGAGCTGCGTCCGCCGCCACACAGCGTCGATACGATTGAGCAGCGCATTACTCGACTTCCAGCTTCCGGCGGAAGAGACATCCGTATGGACGAGAACTCCAACGGCATTCTTGACGCGCGGCATCGCACCTGAGGCAGCACTTGCCGTCACCTTCACATAACGAAATCCCATATACGAAAAGTGACTCTCTGCCGTCTCCTCCGCTCCACCTCTCAACACATAGCCAAACTGCTGAAAGTTATTCGTCGTCTTGTCGATGAAGGTCTGCGGGTCCGGCTTCTCCGCCATCTGCACCAGCACCTTGTCGCCTGCCTTCCCTTCAACCGTGAGCCGCATCCAACCGGCGATGTTCACCCCCAGATCGATCATCCACACGCCCGGAGAAGTCTCTCGCATCGAGACCGGCGACACCGTCCCAGCCGGACGAATCGGCGGCATGATCTGCGCGCGCAGTATACCGGCTGGGCCTTTCGCGAGGTGGACGGCCTGCCAGGCGCTGTCGTCATACTTCGCCGTTGTCCAGCCCTTATGTTCTTCTCGCGCGTCATACACTTCGCCCAGCCAGGGATCGTCGTAGAGCACCGGGCCGCCACTTACCTTCCAACTCTCGTCCGTTGTAATCTCGCTTCGGCGGCCGTCCTCGTACTCGATCTCCAGCAGCGCTTTCACTGCCGGTTGATCGATCCACGGCGCATGCTCCGCGAATCCCCAGCGATCGTTCGCCAACATGCCATAGAACCCGCGCCCCAGCATCACGCCGATCGCATTCTCGCCTTGCTGCAGCTCATCGGTGACGTCGAAGCTGCGATAGAGGACATCATGCTGATAGTTCGTCCAGCCAGGGTCGAGCACCGCCGTATCCAGCTTGTGCCCATTGATCCATTCCACCGCATAGCCCACGCCTGAGAGATACAGGTGCGCCGAACGAACCGGCGACGCAATCTCAAAACGCTTCCTCAGCAGAGGCGACGGGTCGTAGCGCGGCGTCACCGAATCGAGAAGCTGCCAACTCGTCCTATGCGCGGAGGTAACAACCGGCGTCATCTCTTTTGCCTTGTACTTAGCGAACTCCTGCACTTTGCGCTCACGCCACTCCCTCTTCCAGCGGCCCTCGTCGCGATACGCAATCCACTGCGCGCCCTGCCAGTCCTGCGGCTGCAGCATGCCTACGCCAAAATGAGCAGCTAGGCTCCACACCCCAGCCTCCTTGCGATCGTCACACAGACGAACACGCCACACATACTGTTCTCGCGCGTGCAGCACACCCGCCGGCGGTGTCGCCTCCTGTTCGGCCGAGCGGATGCGCTCACTCGTCCACACCGCCTTCTTCACAGATTGATTCGCTCCGTCCGACCGCCAAATCTCTATCTCATAGGCCGACTGACTTGCACCTCGACGTGCTTCCTGTCCCCACCACGACAATCTCGGTTGATCCGTGTCCACCGCCATCGGATTCAGGGTGAGCTCCGTCCGCAGATGCACAGCAGTTGGACCCTCCGCCCGCGCTAGAGCAATGCCGCAAAGCACCACAACCGCGAAAAGAAATGTGCCTCTCGTACTGTGCATGCATACCTCAGCCAAACGAAGAAAGAAGAGGAGGCAAGCTCGTATTTCAAACTCCCCCCAAACCCGGCCAGCCCATCATTCCACACAAAACATCAATACAGCAACTATTTCCACTCCGAAATCATACAGCCCGATGCACTGACAGCACACCCAACCGGAGCCACCATGCGCCGTCACGCCTCGATCCATCCGGCCGGCATGCTGCACGCTCATCGTGTACGCACGTTGCTTGCTCGACTTACCTCCGCCCTTCCCACCGGAGCAGCCGTCTCCCCCATCCCAATCCACGGCTGGCACTCCGGACACCAATAAGTCGACCGCGCCTGCACCCCCTGCTTCCGCATCATCACCTTCGTCCCGCACCGCCGGCACTCCTGTCCCCGCCGCCCATACACCCACAGCCGCTCCTCGCGATTCGAAGAGTGCGTCGTCCTCCGATTTCCCGAGTACGTCACAATCCCATCTCCCGCACCATCGACAACATTCGCCCTCATATACCGCTGCGCAACCTCCACCATCGCCTCCATCTCCCGCGCCGTAATCGTCCGCATCGCGCGAAACGGATTCACCCCCGCGGCAAACGCCACCTCGCTCTTATACACATTCCCCAGCCCCGCCAGCACCCGCTGATTCAGCAACACCACCGCAATCTCCGCCTCAGGATTCTCTCTCCCATACCCCGCCAGCCGAGCCACTCCACCCTCCACCGTAAACTCATCCGCCAGCACATCCGGCCCCAGCTTCGGCACCTGACTACTGCGTTCCAGAGACCGCGCAGTATGAAACTCCGCCACAGGTATATTGAACCCCACCGCCTCCCACTCTGCCGTCCGAATCACCACCCGCATCCGCGCCCGCCCCATCTGCCACCTCTCTCCGGAGCGGTACAGATGCCAACTCCCACTCATCAACATATGCGTCAACAGAATCAAATCACCCGAGAAGAAGATCAGACACCACTTCCCCCGCGACTCCACCCTCTCCACCACCCTGCCCACCAGCGGCGCATCGTCATTCACCCGAGCCAACTTCGCCAACCCAGTCTCAAACCCCGTCACCACCTTCCCGCCAATCGCCCGCTGCAGCGCCCGCGCCGCCCGATAGATTGTGTCTCCTTCAGGCATTCACCCTCACCTCACCCCGCGCACCCGGCAGCGGCGACAATCCTCTCCGCACATTGAATCCCATAGCCCCCGCCGCAAACCCCGCATCCAGCAAAAACCGCGCCATCCCATGCTCCGCCACCGCCACCCCGTTCACCGAAGAGATCAACATCCCACCCCGCCCGTCCGCATCCTCCTGATCGTGCACCTTCCCCACCAGAAACTCCGCGAGACTCCGCGCCACCTGCGACCGCTGCGGCTCCTCCTCCGGCAAAAACGCCTGCAGGTTTGGATTCCCCCGCCGCAGATATGCCACCAGCGCTCCGTCGCAAAGAATCACCCTCGCCCCCACACTCCGCGTCAACGACGACCCCGCATCCGGGGCCGCAGGCCACCGCAGCAGCGCTCCATACGGGTTCGCCGGATCGGTCGCCGCCAACTGCATCATCTCCGCCTTGTCACTCAGCGACGAAACCCGCAAGGACCGCAACAGATCAACCGCCGCGGGCAGAGCAAACTGCGTCGCCCCCAGATCAGCCGCGAAGTACCCTCGCCGAATCTTTCCGCTCTCTTCCAGCGCCTTCATCACGTCGTAGATCGCCGAAAACCCACCCGGCAGATTCTCCGCATGGGCCGTCTCCCGAAACACCACGCCATACCGCGTCAACAACTGCTGCGCGATCGCATGACTCCACTCGGTCGCAGACCTGCCCTCTGCAAACGCCGCCGCATTCAGCGCCCATCTCCCTTGCGCCGTAGGCGGAGTCGTCCTCCGCGACCGAAACCCCGCCTGCTGATGCACCCTCCGCGCCGGCTTACGCGACCCACTCGCCGCCGGTCTTGCACAATATGCCCGCAGCGCCGCCATCCCATCGTTGGTCAGCATCCCCTTCCAAACCAGATTCCAAAGCGCCTCCAGCGTCTCTCCCGGATACCCGCCTCCCACGCCATCATGCAAATCCTGGAAGAACGAAGCCCCACGCTCCTTCAAATAAATGACGATCTCCTCTTCTCTGGTGAGGACCGGCGAAGCAGACGAGGAAGACCTGTCATCCTGACCCTGAGCGTGAGTCGAATGGGGAAGGATCCCCGCATCTGCATTTGCTCTTGTTCGTTTTTCGTCGTCATCCTGAGCGGAGCGAAGGGCCCCTGTATTTGACTGCCGCCCCATCGAAGATACAGGCCAAAGCGCACCCAATCTCTCCGCCAGATACAGCCCAACTCTCCCGTCTCTCTCGCCGATCGGATCGAACCCCACCCACACCACCTCGCCCGCCGCAATCAGCGTATCCAGATCCGAAGCCTTATATCCCACCAGCCGCGCCGGGAGAATCTCCGTCTCCAGAATCGAAGCCGGCAGCGGCGCCCCCTGCAGATTCTCAAACACATCCAGCAGCGCATCCAGGCCCCGCCGCGGCTGCACCACTCCCTGCCACCGCGTAAACAGCCGCGCCAGCGTCCTCTGCTCCACCGGCTCGACTTCCTTCCGTAACCGTGCCAGTGACTTTCTGCGAACCGTCCGCAGCACCTCCACATCGCACCACTCCCGATGAACCCCGCCCGGCCGGAATCCTCCCTCCACGACCCTCCCTGCCTGCACCAGCCGCTGCAGCACCGCCTCCACACTCTCCACCGGCAGTCCGAATCGCAACGCGCATTCGGACATAGTAAAAGCACCATGCGTCCGCGCAAACCGCCGCACCAGATCCACCATCGCCTCCGGCATCTCCTCCAGAAAAGCCGCAGGCAACCCCGGCGGAAGCGGCACCCCCAGCGCATCCCGGTACCGCGCCGCATCCTCCACCGCAATCAGCCGCTTCTCGCCCGCAACCTGCACCTCCAGCACCCGCCGAGCCCGCAGCAGCTTAGCCACAAAATCTGAAACCTCATCGGTTACACATCGAGCCCGTAGCTCCACGCGCGTCAGATCCCCAATCCGCAGCAGCAGATCATGCACCCCATCCATGTTCCGCGCCCGATACGTGTCGGCAACACACTGCAACTGTTCCTCGGTCTCCTCAATCGCATGCACATCCAGCAGTTCGCGAAGGTCCGCATCCCCCATCAACTCCCGCAACTGGTCCTGGTCGATCGAAAGCGCCTGCGCCCGCCTCTCCGCCAGCGGAGCATCGCCGTCATAGATGTAGTTCGCCACATAGCTGAACAGCAGCGCCGAAGCAAACGGGCTCGGCGTCCGCGAATCCACCGTATGCACCCGCAATGAACGATTCCCGACGCTGCGCAGAATCTCCATCAGCGCCGGCATATCGAACACATCCCGCAGACACTCGCGATAAGCCTCGAGCAGTATCGGGAACGAAGCATACCGGCTCGCCACGCTCAACAGGTCATACGCCCGCTTCCTCTGCTGCCACAGCGGAGTCCTTCCATCCGCCCTCCTCCTCGGCAGCAGCAGCGCCCGCGCCGCGCTCTCGCGAAACTTCGCCGCAAACAAGGCGGACGATCCCAACTGACGCAGCACCAGCTCCGCCGCCTCTTCCGCCTCCAGCAAAATCGGCTCAACCGCGGGAGCCTCCTCGCTCTCAGCAAAGCGCAGCACAAAGCCGTCCTCCGACCACATCGTCTCCACCTCCTGCCCGTTCCCCGCCCGCAGCTTCGCCGTAACCGCCATCGCCCACGGCGCATGCACCCGGCTGCCGAACGGCGTCAGCACGCAAACCCGCCAGTCCCCCAGCTCATCCCGCACCCGCTCAATCACAATGTTTCGATCGTCCGGAACAGCAACGGTCGCCAGCTCCTGGTCCGCCAGATACCGCAGCACATTCTCCGCCGCCCCCGCCTCCAGGTCATGCTCCGTCGTCAGCCGCGCCACCGCCACGCTACGCGGAGCCTCCCGCAGCTCCCGCACAAGCGCGCCGATCCGCCGCCCAAACTCCAGCGGCCGCCCCGCCTGGTCCCCATGCCAGAACGGCATCTTCCCCGCTTCTCCCGGAGCAGGCGTCACCAGCACGCGATCATGCGTTATCTCATCGATCCGCCACGCCGAAGCCCCGAGAATAAACGTGTCCCCGGTCCGGCTCTCGAACACCATCTCCTCATCCAGCTCGCCCACCCGCACCGGCTTGCTTCTCTCCCCCGCAAGAAACACCCCATACGTCCCGCGATCCGGGATCGTCCCCCCATTCAAGATCGCAATCCGCTTCACCCCAGCCCGAGGCGTAATCCAGTCCCGCGTCCTGTCCCACGTAACCCGAGGCCGCAGCTCCGCAAACTCATCCGACGGATACCGTCCCGCCAGCATATCCAGCACTCCGTCGAACACCCCCCGGCTCAACCCCGCAAACGGCGCCGCCCCGCGCACCAGCGCAAACAGCGCACCATACGAAATCCCCCCGCCCTCCCCATCCGCACTCTCTTCCCTACCCCCTACTCCCTCTTCCCTACCCTTAGGAGGATGCGCGATCACCGCCACCATCTGCTGCGCCAGCACATCCAGAGGATTCCGCAGAAACCGCGTCGACTCCACATGCCCTTCATGCATCGCCCGCGTCACCGCCGCACACGCAATCAAATCCGCCCGGTACTTCGGAAAGATAATCCCATGCGAAGGCGCGCCCACCTGGTGCCCCGCCCTGCCAATCCGCTGCATCCCGCTTGCCACGCTTGGGGGTGCCTCAATCTGAATCACCAGATCGATCGCCCCCATATCGATCCCCAGCTCCAGCGAAGAAGTCGCCACCAGCGCCCTGATCTTCCCCGCCTTCAGCAACTCTTCGATCTCCGTCCGCTGCGCCGCCGCCAGCGAGCCATGGTGCGCCCGCGCAATCGGCTCCCCTGCCAACTCATTCAACGCACCCGCCAGCCGCTCCGCCACCCGTCGCGCATTCACAAAGATCAACGTCGAGGTCCGCCCTTGAATAATCTCCAGCAGCCGCGGATGGATCGACTGCCAGATCGAAGTCCGCTTCGGCCCCTGCGAAGCCGGCCCGCTCGGCTGATCCTGGATCTCCCCGAGCTTCGCCATGTCCTCCACCGGGACCTCCACCTTCAGCTCCAGCAGCTTCCGCGCTCCCGCATTCACCACCGTCACCGGCCGGTACCGCGGCGCACTCGCCCCCACATCCGGCTTAACCCCATCCTCACTGGCCGTGCTCATCAGCACCGCATCGATCTCACTCCCTCCAGCCGCAGCCTGCGGCAAACTCGTAACGTCCTCCGTTACATTTTGATCCACAGTCCCGAGAACGCCTTCTACTCCCTCTTCCCTACTCCCTGCTCCCTGCTGTTCCGCCCCACCCAGAAACCGCGCCACCTCCTCCAGCGGCCTCTGCGTCGCCGACAGACCGATACGCTGCAGCTTCCGTCCAACCAGCGCCTCCAGCCGCTCCAGCGAAAGCGCCATATGCGCCCCGCGCTTGCTCGGCACCAGCGCATGGATCTCATCCACAATCACCGTCTCCACCGACCGCAGCGCCTCACTCGCCTCAGAGGTCAGCATCAGGTACAGACTCTCCGGCGTCGTAATCAAAATATCCCCCGGATGCCTGCGAAACCGCGCCCGCTCCTTCTGCGGAGTGTCTCCCGTCCGCACGCTGATCTCAGGCATCCGCACGGCCATGCCGTCCCGCTTCGCCATAGTCGCAATGCCCACCAGCGGAGACCGCAGATTGCGCTCCACGTCCGCAGCCAGCGCCTTCAGCGGTGACAGGTACACCACACGGCACCCGCGCTCCGCCTCCGGAGCCGTCCGCATCATCAACTTATCCAGGCACCACAGAAACGCCGCCAAGGTCTTGCCCGTGCCCGTAGGCGCCAGGATCAGCGTCGATTCGCCACGTGCAATTGCCGGCCATCCCTCCACCTGCGGAGCCGTCGGCGCATCGAACACAGCCCGAAACCACTTCGCCGTAATCGGATGAAACAGCCCCAACGCCGCCTCGCCCGCATCGCGCGGCAGCCCCGCATCGCTTTTAGCGTCCGTTGCTTTCTTCTTCTTGCTCAAAGGATCGTCAGGCATCGTTTCGATAGGCTTCCAGCGGGCATCGCCGCTCTACCCAATATAGGATGCGCTTCAACCTGCCCATGTCCAGCACGCCATCCAACCCGCAAACCATCAAACCCCATTCACCGGCCGGTAAAAATAACAGTTCGCCCCGAACTCCACCTCAAACAGATCCGTCGAATCCTCCGCCTGTTCCGCATTTCCCAGGACCAGGTTCCCATCCGTCGCCAGCTTGCGATGGATCTCGCCAAACACCGTCCTCCTGTCCGGCTGCGAAAAGTACAGCAGCACATTCCTCAGCAGCACCAGGTCGAACACCGGCAATAAAGGCTGCGGAGCACAGAGGTTCGCATACTGAAACTCGCACATCGATCGCACCCGCTCATTCACCTCCCACTCCTCGCCCTTGCGCTCCATATACTTCAGCAGCATCCGCGCCGGCAGACCGCGATTAACCTCCAGCCGGCGATATCTTCCCTGCTGCGCAAAATCCACCACCTGTCGCGAGATATCGGTCCCGATAATCTTCACATCCCAATGCGCCAACGTGGGAAAATGCTCTGCAAGCAGCATCGCCAGGCTGTACGCCTCCTGCCCCGTGGAACTCGCCGCGCTCCAGATACGCAGCCGCCGCTGCTGCGTCCTCTCCTCGATCAGCCTCGGGAAGATCACCTGCCGCAGCATGTCGAACGGTTTCATATCGCGAAAGAAGCTCGTCTCATTGATCGTCATCGCCTCCGCCACCGCGCGATGCAGATGGGCCGGCCTCCCCTTCCGCAGCATATGGACGAAGTCTTCCAGACTCGCCGCGCCCGACATCCGCGCAATCGGCGTCAACCGCGTATCGAACAACGCATTGCGCGAGGGATCGATCCGGTTGGCCGACTGTTCCAGCACCAGTCCGCGAAGATACGCATAGTCCACCTCAGAGCACCCCATGAATCACCTCCCGTCGTAGCGGCGCGCTCGCCCTGGTCCCCGCTTGCCCGATTCCTGCTTGCCTGATTCCCGCTTGCGTGGCTCCCGGCTGCGCGCCTGTTGCCGTTCCCCGGCCCGCATTCACCCTCTGCTGCAGCGCTCCGCTGATCGCCGAAAGCGGCAGCGTAGCCATTGCAATCCCCGCCTCGCTCACCCTCCCCGGCATCCCCCACACCGCCGAACTCGCCTCATCCTGCGCCAGCACCACGCCGCCTCCTTCATGCACCGCGCGAGCCCCCTCCAGCCCGTCCGACCCCATCCCCGTCATCACCAGCGCCAGCGCGCCCGCACCATACATCCGCGCCGCCGAGAAAAAAAGATAATCCACCGACGGCCTGCAGTGGTTCAACGGCTCCTGCTGATGCAGCCTTACCCGTCCACACCGTCCCCGCTCTTCGTCTCCCATCATCGCCTTCCTCGGAGCGATCTCCATATGTGCATCTCCCGGCGCCAGCCACACCGTTCCCGGATGGATCGCAGCATTCTCATACGCCTGCTCCACCCGCAGAGCGCAACATTTGTCCAGCCGCTCCGCCAGCGCCCTCGTAAACAACTTCGGCATATGCTGCACAATCAAAATCGGCGCCGGAAAACTTCCCGGCAGGCTCGGCAACATCTGCTCCAGCGCCGAAGGCCCTCCGGTCGACAGCCCAATCACCACCACCTCGATCGCGGCAGAAGCGTTCGCCGGCATCGCGCTGGCCTCTCTCACCGCCTTCCCCGCCCCAGCCTCCCGAACCGTTCCGCCTCCGCGCGAGAGCTTCGCCAAAGCCGCAATCCGTGGCAGCAGTTGCCGCGACAGCGACATCATCGCCGCCGCGAAATCCCGCTGCTCCGCCGGCTTGGTCACATAGTCCGAAGCGCCCCGCGCCAGCGCCTCCAGCGTCGACCTCGCCCCATGCTCCGTGTACGAGCTGCACATAATCACCGGCAGCCCCGGCCGTTCCACCCGCAGCCGGTCCAAAACCTCCAGCCCATTCAGCCTCGGCATCTCCAGGTCCAGCACCAGCACATCCGGGCGCAGCCCCTTCACCAGCTCCAGGCACTCCACCCCGTTCTGCGCCGCCCCGCACAGCTCCATCCGCGGCAACTCGCTCTGCGTGTCCTCGGCATGCATCCGAAACAGCTTCGCCATAATTCCCCGCATCACCACGGAGTCATCGGCGGCAAGCACACGAAGCGGTCGACCTTCCACAATCCCCATACCGGATTTCCCTCTTCGCCTTTCTTGCTGTCATCCCCGAAGGGGATCTGCAGTTGCCTTTCTTGCTGTCATCCCCGAAGGGGATCTGCGGCTGCCTTTGCCAGTGCCTTTCGCAGTCATCCTAAACGCATCGAAAGTATCCCCACATATACTCTTTTTGCCCCCCCTCCGTCATTTCGACCGAAGCTGCTCACAGTCCTATCGTGAGCAGCGCAGTGGAGAAACCCGCTTCTCTACCCAAATCCATCCCAGCCACGAAACCCTATTATTTCCCCGGCAACCTGACTCTGGAGCGCAGCCAACGGGAAGGATCCCCATATTTCGTCTTTCCATGATCCTGTCCTTAATCGGTGCCATCGGTGCAAATCGGTGTTAAGGTTCAAGCCGCCGCAGCAAATCCGAGCAGAAGCATCTTCTCCCGCAGGCTCTCCGGCGTAAACGGCTTCATCAGAAACTCATCCGCCCCATTGTCCAGCGCGGTCGCGATAAACGAGTGGTCCGCCTCGGTCGTCACCATCATCACCTTCATCTCCGGCCCCAGCTTGGCCTCGCGCAGCGCCTTCACGCAATCCAGCCCGTTCATCACCGGCATGTTCACGTCCAGCAGCATCAGGTCGAACTCCTGCCGCCCAGCCAGCAGCGTCAACGCATCGCTGCCGTTCACGGCCTCTTCGCACGCCACGCCCATCCAATCCAGCAGATGCTTCAAGTACTCGCGGATAAAGCTGGAATCATCGACGATCAAAGCTCGCATCGGTCCCTCCATTCCCCGCCGGCAGAATCGTTGCCTGCCGAAACAATCCCGTCTCCGAAAGCCGCGTCGGCCGCAGCTTCTGCGGGTCAAGCTGCACCATCAATCCTGTCTCCATCTTGTACGCTCCATCAAACAGCCATCTCCCCCGTGCCTCGAGCGTGCATGGGTTCGGCTCCAGCGTCCTTCGGCTCACCGTCACCACTCCGCCCACCGCGTCCACCACCAGGCCAAACCGCTCCGCGCCTTCGTCATCCTCCATCACCAGCACGCAGCATCGTCCGCTATGCTCTTCCATTCCCAGCAACGCGCGCAGGTTCACCGTCGTCAGCACCTCTCCGCGATACGGCACAACGCCCGCGATAAACGGTGGCGACATCGGCACACGCTGCAGCTCGCGCTCTCCTAGCACCTCGCGGATCTTCCTCGTATCGATCCCGAAGCTCTCACTGCCCGCCATCAGCGAACACAGCGACACCGCATCGTTCTCATCCAGCAACTCAACCAACTCATCGGCCCTCTCCCTGCCCGCTATCTTCACGCGACCTCCTGCCATGCAGACGCCGCCTGCGCGCCCAGCTCCCGATGCACCATCGTCACTCTCTCCTTCACCAGCGCCAGGTCCATCCCGTCGATCGTGTCTCCCCCCAGCAACGTGCCGTCGGAAACATCGAGCACCTGCCGCACCACCATCCCGCTCCTCCGGCCTCCCCGCTCCGCATCGCAATAGATCAGCACCGTCACCGGCATCTCTTCCCCCTTCGCCCCGCCCTTATCGCCACCCTTCGCCTTCAGGTCCCCAAGCACGCCTCCTCGGTCCTTCAGCGGCAGCAGCTCCCCGCGATACTGCAGCAGCGGCCGCCCTCCCGCATACTCGATCCTGCTCAGCGGCACGCTCTCAATCCGTTCCACCCTCTCCAGCGGCAGCGCCGTCCTCTCCCGCAGCCGGTCTTCAAAGATCAGGAACGATTCGCTCGCCGCATCCTCAACTCCATGCCCCTCCGCCGAGTCCTCCCTCTCCGTCTCCACCGGCTTCACGCCCGCCCGCGCCGCCGTCGCGCCAACATCCAGAATCAGCGCCAGCGTTCCATTGCCCAGCACCGTCGCTCCAGAGAACAGCCCGATCTCGCGCAGCACCGGCGACAGCGGCTTCACCACAATCTCCTCCGGCGACATCAGGTCGTCCACCACCAGCCCATACCGGCAACCCTCCGCCTCCAGCACCGCGAGGTAGTGTCCCTTCGCGCTCTCAGGCGCATACGGCTCCATCTCCAGCAGCCGGTCCAGCCACACCATCGGCAGCAGACGCTCCCGCAGCCGGTACAGCTCCGACGACCCGATCCGCTGCACCACCTGCGTAAACTCACGCTCGGGAATATCCACCAGCTCCACCAGCGCGCTCTGCGGCAGCGCAAAACTCTGTCCTCCGCTCCGCACCACCAGCGAAGGGACGATCGCCAGCGTCAGCGGCACCCGCAGCCGCAGCGTCGTGCCCTCGCCACGGCGCGACTCCACCTCTACGCTGCCGCCCACCTTCTCGACATTCGCCCGCACCACATCCATACCCACGCCGCGGCCCGACACCGTCGTCACCGCCGCGGCCGTCGAGAAGCCTGGCAGAAAGATCAACTGCAGCGCCTCCCGCTCCGACATCCCGGCCGCCTCCTCCGCCGTTACCAGATTGCGTTCGATCGCCTTCTGCAACACCCGCTCGATCGGAATCCCGGCGCCATCATCGGCGACTTCAATCACCACCGACCCGCTCTGATGAAACGCCCTCAGCCGCAGGCAGCCCTCAGCGGATTTGCCCGCCAGCACCCGGTCGGTGGGCGCTTCAATCCCATGATCCACCGCATTGCGCACCGCATGCGTCAGCGGGTCCTTGATCGCCTCCAGCAGGCTCTTGTCCAGCCCCGTCTCCTGTCCGCTGAACTCCACCCGTACCTCGCGCCCGCAGGTCCGCGCCAGGTCCCGCACCATTCGCGGAAACTTGCCGAACAAGTTCCCCACCGGCTGCATCCGCGCCTGCATCACCGTCTCGCGCAGGTCGGCCGTCACGCTGTCCAGCCGCCGCGCCAGCTCCGGAAAATTCGCCGCCTCCATGCCGCTCTGCAGCATCTGGTTGCGCGTCAACACCAGCTCGCCCACCAGGTTCATCATCCGGTTCAGCACATCCACATCGATGCGCAGCGTCTTTTCGCTTGCTCCCGTGCTCTTTTCGCTTGCCGCACCCTCCGGCTTCACCGGCGCAGCCGCCTCGGGCGCAGCCGCGCCCACCAGCGCAATCTCCGAGCTCGCCGCCTCCGACTCAGCCACCGCCGGCGGCGTCTGTCCATTCAACATGGCCAGCTCGGCGATCAGCTCGCCATCCTCATCGCTCGCCCGTGTGCCTTCGCTGCCGGTCTCTTCAATCAACGCCAGGATCGCGCGCAGCCCATCCATCAGCCGCAGCAGACCGCTAATCAGCTCCGAGCTCACCGAGAGCTTGCCGTCGCGCAGCGCCCCCAGCAGATGCTCGCCCGCGTGCGCCAGCTTCTCCAGCCGGTCGAACCCCAGGAACCCCGTCGTCCCCTTGATCGTATGTACGGCGCGAAAGATCTCCCCCAACAATCCATCATCGCCGGGCCGCGTCTCCAGCTCAGTCAGGCACCGTTCCATCCGGTCCAGCCCTTCCTGGCTCTCTGCGATAAACTCTTTGGTCAGGTCGTCCACACCCCTCTTATCGGGCGCACACCCCTAACCATTAGTCCAGCTCATTAGTCCAGCCTCGCTTGCCATCCCCACCCGCACCGGGTAGCCTCACTCCATCATGCCGCTCCCCCACCCTCCCGCCGCTCTCTCGCCCGGGCAGATCGCCGGCCTCTTCCATCGCGCCGCTGAGGTCGCCCTCCACGCCTACGCCCCCTACAGCCACTTCCGCGTCGGCGCCGCGCTCCTTCTCCCCGACGACTCCATCGTCACCGGCTGCAACGTCGAAAACGCCTCCTACCGCCTCACCATCTGCGCCGAACAGGCCGCCATCGCCGCCGCCGTCGCCCTCCACGGCCCCACCCTCCGCATCCGCGCCATCGCCATCGCCAACCTCAACGCCGCCGCCAGCCCGCCCTGCGGAGCCTGCCGCCAGACCATCCACGAGTTCAGCTCTCCCGACACCCTCGTCCTCTTCCCCGCCGAAGCCGGCGCCACCGCCCAGGCCACCATCGCCCAACTCCTCCCCGCCGCCTTCCTCCTCGCAAACTCCTAATCCACAAAGCACAGACTCAAATCCGGGTACCGGGTGCCCCATAGCTTGCCCTGAGCCGTCGAAGGGTCCGGACTCTCGGACGTGGGTTTACTAAAACCTAGTGCAAAGTAGCAGTTGGCGTGAGTCTGCCGTGCCCTTTGTTTGTCATTCCCGAAGGGAATCTGCGGTTTCCTTCCTCCGCACCAACAGCAAATCCGCCCTAAGCTGCCAAAAACAGTTGTGAGAAGCCCTTACTGTTGCCTGTTCTTAATCCGTCTTATCCGCGCGAATCCGTGGTCGAGCCTTCAGTTCTTGGACCAGCTCCCAAGACCTCAACCCTTTCAACCAATCACCACCCCTCGCCACCAGTGCGCCCAACCCACTAAACTGAACCCATGCCGCCCTCCCAGCAAACCGCGCCCATCCAAGACTCCCAACAAGATCCCAAAAACCACCTCGCCGTGGCCCTCGACCTCCCCACAGCCGCAGAAGCCCTCGCCCTCGTCGACCGGCTCGAACAAACCTGCCGCTGGTTCAAGGTAGGCCTCGAGCTCTACTATGCCGCCGGCAACTCCCTCGTCCACCAACTCCGCGACCGCGGCTTCGACGTCTTCCTCGACCTCAAGCTCCACGACATCCCCAACACCGTAGCTGGAGCCATCCGCTCCGCCACCCACGCCGGAGCCTCCCTCCTCACCCTGCACGCCAGCGGCGGCTCCGCCATGCTCTCCGCCGCGGCCCTTGCCGCCCAGACCCCCGGCTCCCCGAAACTCCTCGCCGTCACCGTCCTCACCAGCATGGACGCGGCCCAGCTTCACGGCATCGGCATCGATGCCTCTCCCGCCGGCCATGTCCTCCGCCTCGCCCGGCTCGCCCGGTCCTGCGGCATCGACGGCATGGTCTGCTCCGCCGAAGAGGTCTCCCTCCTCCGCGCCGAGCTAGGCCCCGAAGCCCTGCTCGTCATCCCCGGCATCCGTCCGGCAGGCAGCGCCCTCGGCGACCAGAAGCGCCTCGCCACCCCCGCCTCCGCCATCGTCAGCGGAGCCTCCATGCTCGTCGTAGGCCGCCCCATCACCCAGTCCCCGGACCCCGCCGCCGCCGCCCAATCCATCCTCGACGAGATCCACCAGGCCCGTCCCCTCACCCGCTAGAAGTTTCCGCTCCCCCGGATTCTGCTTCGCCCTCCCGCAGAATTTGCCGTTGCGGGCTGTTGCCGTTGTTTGTTCTTCGTCGTCATCCTTGAGCGAAGCGAAGGATCCCTGTCTTTCGTTTTTGCTGTTGTCTCGACCGAACGCACGCAGACCCGCCCACCCGAAAATAAAGTTGAAAGATTGGCGTACTTTTCCACTTTCGAAAACGCGTCGCGAAAAAGCACTCTCAGCCACGTCAATTACCACAACTTGCCACAAAAACACCGCGCAAAAGAATGCTGTTTTCGTAAATACCCCAGCAAAGACAGCACTCCACCACGTACAAAAAAAATCTGCAACTCTAGCCCGCCAGACTCCCCGAAACCACCCCTTGGGTGACGTCCAGGTCGCTCAGCCGCAACGCCAGCGACTTCGCCCCGCCGCCCCCGCGCAGGAACTCGCCAAGCTCCAGCTCCGCCACCGCAAACCCGCGCTCCGCCAGCCGCTTGCCCAGGTCGCTCCCGACCGCGCTCATCAGGATATTCCGCCCTACATTGATTACATTGCAGGCAAACTGCGTCGCCTCCAACTCATTGACGGCAATACGTTTCTCCGCCCCATACGACGCCTCGATCTTCTCCAGCGACTCCGCATCGAATGCCTCCGGAAAGTACATGACATAGCCCTCATCAAGCGGAGCAAAGCAAAGGTCCAGATGATAAAACCGAGGATCTACCAGGTGCAGCGAAGTCACCCGGGTATGCCACGCATCCGCCAGATGGCGATGGCTATGACGGCATGTCCGCACCCCATGCGCCGCCCACAGGTGGCCTCCGTTCCCGTCGAACATCACATCGCCTTCCCCCTCAAACGACGTCTCCCGCGGCGTATCCCAAACCAGAAAACCCGCCTCCTGAAACCACCGCCGCAGATGCGACTCCTCCGTCTGCCGCTGCGGATGCGCGAAGCTTGAAACCGCCGCCAGGCCATGATGCACCAACGCCGCATGCGCGACAAACACCATATCCGGCGCGCCTTTCTGCGCATGCAGCAGCCGCACATCGGCCACCCGCAGCAGTTGCTGATACAGGTTCTTCCACTGCATGAACGCCGTATCCCGCGAAGGCTGGTGCAGGTTTCCGGCCATCCAGGGGTTGATCACATAGTCCACGTCATACCACTCCGGCGGACACATCAGGTACGTCGGGCGATTGAAATGAGGCAAGGAGGCAAAGTTTGAGGGAGAGGAGACTGCCGTCGAAGATGTCATCATAAAAACCTGGTTTTCCTACTTTCCAGGGTAGAGTCTGCCCCTCCCCGCTAACGATCGTCAAGCACTTGGCAGTAAATTCTTTGTACAACTTTGGTGCATCCTTTTCCGCCAGAACGCCATCGTCAACCCCCACCTGCGCCCTGCCATAAGCCTCTCGAAAAATCCCGCGAGGCGCACGCCCGCACACGACAAAGAGCCCCCAATCAGGGCTCTTTATCGTGTGCTTCGGTTCCCAAGAACTAAAGTTTTTCGAAGAAATCGCAAGCCGAGCAGGAGATATACACTCCGCCCGGAATGCCGCGCTCACGGTCTTTCACGCGCTTCACAATGCGGGTTGGTTTGGAGCACTTCGGACAGTCGGTGCTCTTGTTGGTATCCATGACCTTCTTACGGTCGCCGGTCTTGGCAATCTTCGCCATAATGCTTGCTCTCCCTGATCCAGATCATGCTGCAGAAGTTGCTGCGAATCCTGCGGCAGATGTTTCGGCTCGCGCGCTGGATATCTCGATCCGCCGTGGCCCTTCCAGGTAGGCAGTATCGAACCGTCCGGAACTTCTCGTAAGGATTATCCGGGACTTGGCCACGGCGGGAATCGGAGGAGAAGAACTGCGCTTGAGGCTCTCCTGTAAGTCTACACGACCCAGTCCTCAACGGAGAGGCGAAGTCTCCGCGGAACTCTTCTCCGCGGAACTCTTCAAAGACACCGCAGAAAAGTTTGCCGAAGGCGCAGCCGTGCCAGGAGCCGGCGAGCTAGCCGGCTTGCTGTCCGCCGGGAACTGAACCTTGCCCGGTCCCCCGGCTGGTGCCGCCTCGCCCGGCCTGCGCAGAGACGGCGGCGGCGCCGTCGCCTCATTCTCTCCTCCGCCCGGCTTCTGATCGCCCAACGCAATCTCCCGCGTCGGCCCCTGCGCCTCGTATCCGCTCATCTCATCCTTGTCATGGATCTCGATCGGCTTGCCCAGCGCCGCGATCTCGACCACCGTCACCCGGTCTCCCACAAAACGCACAAAGCGTACGGTCTGCGGCACATGGCCATAGATCCACTCTTCATATCGCACGCCACTCGCATCTCCGCTCGGCTGGTCGCGAATCTTGTTCTCCGGCGCGCCCATGGCAGCCAGCACCATGCGGCGATTCATGCCCACCAGCACCTCATGCGCCGCGATGGACTCCTTCAGCGCCGGCGGCAGCGTATCCGCATACGCCTGCTCCGAAGACTTCACCCCAAAGTCGATCACCGGCTCCAGCAACGCCTTCACCTCAGGGGCGGAGATCTCAGGCACCTGCCCTTCGAAGATCAGCGTCACCCGCGACCCGGTCGCCCGGTCTTCGATATTGCCAGCCATTGGCATATCATTAAGCTGCACATGCCGCAGGAAGCGATGCTTCACAAACGGGCCTCCGTTGAAATCCAGAATGATGCGGTCGGCCTTCACCTCGATCGCCGTCACCACCACCCGGTCCCCAGCCGCCGCCGCCTGGCCTTTCTCGTAGATCAGCTTCCGGTACTCGGCTGGCCCTGGAGTCAGAGATCCATTCGCCCGCAACGCAATCCCGGCACTCACGGGAAGCGCCCGATGCGCAAAGCCCTGCTCCGCTTCGAGATTTCGCACCAGCTCCCGCCGTCCGCGCTCGCCCATCTTCCCGTCAGGAAGATCCAGCTTTGTCGGAGTAAAGTCGGTAGCGATATCCGCCGTCGCGGACTTCTCGCCCACCACAAACACCTGGCCATGCGCCATCCCGAACGACAGAACGATAAATCCGGCAATAAAGACGGGACTGTACTGTTTGAGTGCCATAGAAGCACCTCAGATGGATAGCATCTTGCGCCTAATCTTCTCTTTTGACAAGAGGCTGTAGAACACAATTTCGACAAGATAAAAAAACACCGCTCCCATCCGGGCATCTCGCCGTCTCTATCCAATCCTCGTGCGCAGAGCGTGCCCTGAGTCAGCCACAGGCGCCCGCCTTTAGAACATCGGGTTTCCCAACTAGTGTCCTGAGGCTGAAGTTCATTGATGTATTCGCCCGCCTCCGTTCTTCGTCGTCATCCGGAACGTAGTGAAGGACCCCTGCATTTCGTCGGTGTCTGATACGTCATGGCTCTTGCTGGCCGATTCGATTTCGTCAATTCGTTCAACGAATTTAAGACTCACCACACTAGGTTTCGTTGTTGCTCTTGCCTTGTGCCTGTTCTTAAATCCGTGTCAATCCGTGGTCGAGCCCTTCGGTTCGTCCGTCGCCGGCCAACTCTGCGGCGTCGCTGGCAGGATCTGCACCAGGTTCGCCGCCGCTGGCACATTCCCCTGTTCCTCCATCGCGAGATGCGCCGCAGGAGGGGCAACCTCGGTTGGATACCCTGCTGCCACAATCGGCTTGCGCGTGTAGTCCCAGGCATAATCCCGCGTCACCCGAACCAGAACCGCGATTCCGAGAATCAGCACCAGCAACGTGAAAGCAGCCCCCTCCGGCCCGTAGTCCCCGCCCGTGAGCCACAGATGCCCAAATGTCCTGGTCTGCACCACGCTGGAAAAGTCGTTCCTCCCGCTGACAGGAAGCCCAAACAGCACGCCGGTGCAGGCATTCCAGGCAAAGTGCAGCCCCCACGGCAGCCATAACCCATGCGTCCGCAGCCAGCCAATCGAAAGCAGCAGCCCCGCCAGAACGGTGGCCAGCACACTCGTCCACGTGGCGTAAGGATTCAGCGCATGCAGGAACCCGAAGAGAAGCGACAGCGCAATCGTCGCTTTGACGGGCCCAGTGGCCTCAATCAGGCGGCGATAAGGATATCCCCGGAACGCCACCTCTTCCGCAAGCGCGGCCACCGCCAGCGTCACAAAATTCAACAGCAGCAAGCCAAAGGCCCGAGGCTGCGACCAGAGCTGCACGTAAAACGCACCCGCCAACGCCATCGGAAGCACCGCAAGTACGACCAGCCCCCAACCCAGCGCAGCGCCCAGCGCCCACTCTCGGGCCGCCGTAACCCGCCGCGGAAGCCCCACCACCTCTCGCAGCGAAGAACGTCCCCCGGCAATCGACTGCAGCATCGAAAACCCGACCGCCAGCAGAAAAAGCAGGAACAGCGCCGCCAGCAGAGGCCGAGCCGCTTGCATGTCCAGGTGATCGGCAAACCCCTGCGCCGCCCGCCGCGCCAGCGCATCCGAGCAGAAGAACCAGGCCGCCGATGTTACGAACAGCGCGAGCTGCAACGTGCGGTCGAAGCGAGCTGTGGGTTTCGGGTCAAGCGCCTGCAACGAATGTCACTCCAGAGTTTCCCGGTGAGCCGCTAAGCGGTCGTGTAAAACTGCGCCATAGTGCGAAACTTCAAATACCGCTGCTCCAGCAACTCGTTCAGCGGCAACGCGCGAAGACTCGACAGATGATGCCGCAGCCTTTCATCGACCAGCGCCATACTCGCGGCGGGGTCGTTCTGCGTACCGCCCGGCGGTTCGGACAACACCTCATCGACGCAGCCAAGCCCCTTTACGTCAACCGCCGTGTACTTCAAAGCCGCCGCGGCCTGCTGTTTCTTGGTCGCGTCCTTCCACATAATCGACGCGCCTCCCTCGGGAGAAATGACCGAATAAATCGCGTTCTCGAGCATCAACACCCGGTCCGCCACCGCGAGCGCCAGCGCGCCGCCCGAACCGCCCTCGCCGGTAATCGTCGCAATCGTAGGCACTCGCAACCTCGACATCTCCCGCAGGTTCCGCGCAATCGCCTCCGCCTGCCCGCGCTCCTCCGCGCCAATTCCCGGATAGGCGCCCGCCAAATCCATAAACGTAAACACCGGCCTCCCGAACTTCTCCGCGATCTTCATCGCGCGGAGCGCCTTGCGATATCCCTCCGGGTCGGGACTGCCGAACTTCCGCGCCACCCGCTCCTTCAGCGTGCGACCCTTCAGATTCCCAATCGCCATCACCGGCTCGCCATGAAAGAACGCCATGCCGCAGCTCATCGCCGCATCGTCGCCAAAGGCGCGATCGCCGTGAATCTCGCTGAAATCGGTGAACAGTGCCTCAATAAAATCCATCGGGTAAGGGCGCTGGGGATGCCGCGCCAGCTCCGTTCTGACCCACGCTTCGGGAGTCGGCGCTACGGCCTGGCTATGTGCTGTTCTGGCTGTTTCGTGTTCTGCCATAATCTCTTGATACTTCGGCCCTGCTCCTCGATTGTATGGCATTGCAGGCGAAGGCGCAGACGGCCAATCAGCCGCCGTCCCGGTATCTTTCTCCTACCGTTTCACGCAAATACAGATCTCGAGAAGAGGCGAACCACCTTCTATGCCAATCGTAAATGCAGCACCGGAAAAGTCATTTGCCCCCAATCTCCCTGCCTACGCTTAACAGGTTTGCAAATAATCGGTACGCCCCCGGCACTCCTTCCGGCAGTTCGCGATAGAGAGCAAACGCCACATAGACATACACGCCCTTGCCTGTCTTCGTCACCAGCAAACCACCGCTCTGCGGGTCCTGTCCGGGATCATGCGTCTCCAGCAGCGCCTCATACCGGGGGTCCCAGCTTCCCATAAAGCCGTGTCCTCGCTCCTCTACCCATCCAGTGAAATCCCGCTCCGTAATCTTGTTCGGCCAGTTCAACACCGGACTCTTCGGCATCAGCAGCTTCACCGGCGCAGCCTCATCCACGACTTTTTCTTCGCTCTCCAGCGACGTCGGATAGGGGCCGTAATCGAACTCGCCCCGGTTGTACTGCACAATCACCACTCCGCCCCGCCTCGCATAGTCCAGCAACTGCCCGTTCGCCGTCGCCAGCCCCGGATGCGCCGCATACGCCCGCACTCCCAGCACCACCACGTCGTACCCCGCGAGCCTGCCCTCCGCAATATCGTCCAACGTCAACGTAGTCGCATGCACGCCGATATTTTCGAGCGACGCCTGCACCTCATCTCCAGTCCCGGGCAGATATCCCACTTTCAAGCCCGGCGCCACCTTCACCTCCACGCCTCGCGCTTTGTATGTAGCCGGTCGATAAAGATTCGTCGGCAACAGCCCCGCATATCCAACGGTCTTATATCCCTCGCGATAGTCCTTGCCTCCATACGTCGCTACCGCGGTCATCGTATAAGCTTTCTCCGCCATCTTCCCCGGCATCACCGCAAACGGCACCTCCACCGAGTCCCCATCCTTCGCCAGCGCAAACTCCGCCCGCTCAGGCGTTGCGGTCCACCCCGCCGGCAGCTCCAACCTCACCGTCCCCCCAGCAGGACCCTTGACATTGCTCCTCACCTTCGCCGTCAGCCGCAGCGTCTTCTCGGTCAAGGGCACCACCCCCGCCGCCGGCGACACCTGCACCGAGATCGCCGGAGCCACCACCAGAGGCTCATACACCGTGCCCTGTCCCGTCACCCGATGCAGCGTCTGCACCTCCTGCCCCAGCCGAATCGCCACCCCGTCGTAGTCCACCGTCACCCAGGCCGTCAGCGGAGCCAGCGCCAGGGAAGCATTCCGCATCGCCGGATCGGCCACATCATAGTACGCCTGCTCGATCCCAGGCTGCGTAAACGGAGGCCGCGTCACCTTCGCACTCTCCGGCAGTTTCACCGCATACCGAACATCTTCGCCCCTCCCATCCGCAATCGTCCCGGCCGCCGCACCCGCCGTCTTATCGAACGTCGCTTCCGCACTCGATTCCAGCCGCATCTCCGCAATCTTCACCGGCGCATCGCTTCCATTCACCACATGCACCTGCACGTCAAAGCTCTGCCCCGGCACCGCCGTCACAAACGTATCAGCGCCATCGCCAAACCGCGCAAAAGACCCGCTCTCGGCCCGTCCCAGCACCTGCGCCCGCACACTCAACCCCAACGCCTCCACCAGCGCATCGTTGAACTGCACCCGCTTCACCCGAAGTTCATGCAACACATCGTACTTCTCCCGAGCCGTCAGCCCACTCGCCTCCACCTTCACCATCAACGCATCGGTCGCCCGCAATCCATCCCGCAACCGCGGAGCCGTCTTCTCCGGCGCGGCAATCTTATAAATCGCCATCGCCTGCTCCACCATCCCATCGATCTTTATCAGATCCTGCCGCAGAAACGTCTTCTCCTCCGGGGCCAGCGTCGCAATCCCCGCCAGCGAAACATCTACCCCATCGAAAAAACTCTTCTCCTCTTCCGAGGAAGAAACCCTCGACCCATACCGGTGATACCCCACATCGAACGCTCCCGCCGCCGGAATCCCCATCCCGCCGTTCTGCGTCTTCTGCAGCCCCAACCCCAGCCGCGCAAACTGCAGATAGCTCATCCCCAGCACCGGGCTGTACTCCCCCTCCGGCACCGTCACATTGGTCTTCGGAACCTCCGTCGTCCACTCCCGGGTCACGTAGTTGTAGAACCTCGCCGGAGTATATTTCCCCGTCGCATAGTCATACATGCCCTTGGCCGAAACCGGGAAAAATGGCGCCCGCGCGTACACCTTCAGCGGACTCCACGGCATCAACCCGTCCCTGATCTGTTCCGGAAACACCTTCGGGTCCCCCGCAGCCGTGAACACCTCCTGCGCCATCTCTCCCGACACCTGATGCTGCCCGTGCCCATCCGTAACGCCGCCGACAAATACGCTCGTCACCACCAAAGGGCGGTACAGCCGCACCGCCCGCACGGCGTCATACAGCACACGGTCGCGCCCCCAGTTCTTCAGGCTCTCTTCCTTCGTCTTCGAAAATCCGAAGTCCACCTCCGTCCCCCACATCTGGTCGACGCCCATATACCGGTCCGCGGCCAGCAGCTCCTGCGTCCTCACCAGCCCCAGCGCGTCGTCGAAGTCCCCCGACATCAAGTTCTGCCCCCCCTCGCCCCGCGTCAGAGTCATCATCCCCACATGCGCGCCCTGCCCTCGCGACTCGTAGGTCAGCATCCCGCCATCCTCGTCATCGGGATGCGCCACAACCATCATTAGACTCGCCCGCGTCCGCAGCTTCACCAGGCTCTGCCACAGCGCCGTCGCACCCTCGTTCGCCGCGATCTGTCGCACCCCAACGGCCGCCCGCACCTGCTCCCCCGCCAGGTTCGCCGGATCCCGCAGCGCCTTGCCGTGAAGCTCCTGCCCACCCAAAGCTCCGCCCCACACCGCCAGCGCCATCGCCGAAGCCGCACTCAAACCCGCAACACCGCGCAAAGTAATCATGAGTCTCTAATCTCTCACACCCCTCCAGAATCCAGCACCCGCCGCACATCCGGGTACCCCACAAGCACATCCGGGTGCCCCACAACTTGCCCTGAGCCTGTCAATCGGTCTCGACTCTGAGATGTGGGCATTCGCGAAGCGAACCGCCTTCCTTCCCCATCCACTCCAAACCGCAAACCGTCCATCCATTACCCCCTCCAAACCGTACCTGTAACCAGAGGGCCTGTTTGAGAGTCATATCAAGGACACAACCGTCCGCCGGAAGGAACCCGATGCTTCTCCGCAAATCCGCCAGCCTCATCCCCTCCTCCGAGATCACCCCGCGGCACCTCTTCGAGCAGTCCCGGCAAACTCGCCGCCGCTTCCTCGCCTCGGCCGCTACCCTCGGCGCAGCCGCCCTCGCCGCCTCTCGCATCCCGTCCCTTGTGCATCCGGCCACCACCCTCCACGCCGCCGAACAGCTCAAAACCGCCCCCAGCAAATACACCACCAGCGAAGCCCAGACTCCCTTCAATAAGGCCACCACCTACAACAACTTCTACGAGTTCGGCACCGACAAGTCCGATCCCTCCCACAACGCCCACACCCTCCAGACCCGCCCCTGGACCGTCCAGATCACCGGCATGGTTAAAAAGCCCCAGACCGTCAACATCGACGACCTCATCGCCTACCGCCCTCTCGAAAGCCGGATCTATCGCCACCGCTGCGTCGAGGCCTGGTCGATGGTCATCCCCTGGGACGGCTACTCCCTCTCCGAGTTCATCAACTTCTGCGAGCCGCTCCCCAGCGCCAAATACGTCCAGTTCCTCTCCGACCTCAATCGCAAGCAGATGCCCGATCTCCCCGGCGGCTACGACTGGCCCTACTCCGAAGGTCTGCGCATGGACGAGGCGATGAACCCCCTCGCGCTGCTCACCTTTGGCTGCTACGGCCAGGCGCTGCCCAACCAGAACGGCGCTCCCGTCCGCGTCATCCTCCCCTGGAAGTACGGCTTCAAGTCCGGAAAATCCATCGTCCGCATTCACTTCACCGGCAAGCAGCCACACACCACCTGGAACGAGATCGCCTCCAACGAATACGGCTTCTACTCCAATGTCAACCCCACCGTCGATCACCCTCGCTGGTCCCAGGCACACGAGCGCCGCATCGACTCGAGCGCCTTCCCCCATACCATTCCCACCCAGATGTTCAACGGCTACGGGGATCAGGTAGCCAGTCTCTACACCGGCATGGACCTGAAAAAAAACTTCTGAGTTCAGTTCGCTATGGCGTCGTCCATGGCTTTCGATTCCACCATGTATGATTGATCAAAGACGGAGAGGAACTTGCGATATAGAGGAGGGACAATCTGGCGAGGCTCCCCGGTGTTTCTCATCGCATTCGCGCTCGTCTCCTTCTCGGTCTTTGCATGGGGACTGCAATATAAGCTGTCTCTTTACAATGTTCAGGAGCAGACGAGACAGGCGGTACCAGCCGCGAAGCTTCTTTCCCAGAAGGAACGCCCGGTGGTCGCCTCCGTCCAACCCAACAGAAAAGCGCCGCAGGTCAAATTGCTTTCAATCGGCGTGCTTTCTCTTTGGCCGATAGCGCTTTCGCTTGCGTCTTCTCGTTCCTCCAGCTTCGCCCGTGCTTCGGAGGCGCCCCCTCCTCAGCGACACTGGTACGTTCCCGAACTCTACTCAAATCCTCCTCCCACCTGCTGCTAGCTAGCGCAAGCCGGACGACCAGATACTGTTGAGCCTGTTGTGCTCACCGCTTGGCCGTACTTGAGTTTCGCAATAAGCCCGCAACTAAGGTGGTTCTATGTCTCGCAAGCGTCTCCTCTGGATCGCAGTCCTTCTCTGCCTGGTCCTGATTGTTCTTGCTGTCTTTCTTCTGCATCGCAAAGGGAAAGCCCCTTCCGAACAGCCCAGGGCCGCTGCCGTGGTCCAGGTAACGCGCGGCAATCTCGCTAGTTCTCTTACCGTAGCCGGTCAGTTTATTCCTTATCAGGAAGTCGATCTCCACGCCAAAGTATCCGGGTACATCCGCCGGATCTCGGTTGATATTGGAGACCGCGTGCATCAGGGGGAGGTACTTGCCACACTTGAGGTTCCTGAGTTGCAGGACCAGCTTCAAGGCGCACAGGCCGAGGTGCGGCACAGTCAATCCGAGATCGGCAGGGCGCAGAGCGAGATCGTTAGCGCTCAGTCCACCTACTCGGCTCTGCATGCCGCGTACACCCGATTGCAGCAGGCTTCCAAGGAGAAGCCGGGACTGATCGCGGAACAGGAGCTGGACGATGCACGGGCAAAGGACCAGGAGGCTGAGGCACAGGTTGGTGTAGCCAAAGCTTCGCTCGATGCGATGCAGCAGCAGCTTGGAGTATCGCGCGCCGACAGTCATCGGGTCCAGACGCTCTCGAATTATTCGCAGATCATCGCTCCCTTCACCGGCGTCGTGACCATGCGCTATGCCGATACGGGATCGCTGATTCAGGCAGGGACGGCTTCGAACACGCAGTCTGCTCCTGTTGTCCGGGTCGCCCAAAGCGATCTCCTGCGTCTCCGGATGCCGGTTCCTGAAGCCGATGTGCCATACATTGAGATGGGTGGCGAGGTCCAGGTAAAGGTCAACGCAACCGGCAGGATCTTCACAGGAAAGATCATCCGCTTCACCCGCGCGCTCGACACCGATACCCGAACCATGTTGACAGAGGTTGATGTGCCGAACCCCGGCCTGACCTTGAGTCCCGGGATGTATGCGGAGACTACGATCCAACTTCAGCAAAAGAAAGATGCGCTCACCCTGCCGGCTCAGGCGGTCGTGCAGAACGGCGATCAATCCTACGTCCTTGTGGTGGACGGAACCAACCATGTGCAGAAGCGAAACGTAACGATTGGCATTCAGACGGCCAATCGCTTCCAGATCACGAGCGGCCTGCAAGCCGGAGAGCAGGTCATTGCCTCAGGTCAGACGAACTACCAGTCCGGTGAAGCGGTAACACCGCATGCGGCCTTCATCCCGACCGCCGCGCAGGAGGTGAGCGAGTAATGTCCTCCTTCGCAATCAAGTACCCCTTCTTCATCCTCATGTTCTGCCTCATGGTGATCGTCGTTGGCACGGCTACCGTCGTGCGGATGCCGGTCGATCTGTTTCCCGAGATCAACATCCCCGTCGTGGTTGTCGCAACGTTCTACTCGGGAATGCCGCCACAGCAGATCGAAGCCGACATCACCAACAGCTATGAGCGCTTCTTCACCCTCGGCAGCGGCATCAATCATATCGAGTCGCGTTCGCTGCCGGGTGTCAGCCTTATCAAGATCTACTTCCAGCCCGGAACAGACGCGAACGCCGCAGTCAGCAATATCTCAAACCTCGCGATGGCGAACCTGCGGCGGCTCCCGCCTGGAACCCTGCCTCCGGTCGTGCTCAAGTTCGATGCGTCGAACCTGCCGGTCTGTCTTATCACCCTCCAGGGGCAGGGATTCAATCAAACGCAATTGAAAGATCTCGCGCAATTCTCGGTGCGGAATCAGGTGGCAAATGTTCCCGGCGCATCCGTGCCGCAGCCGTATGGCGGCAAGTACCGCCAGATTCAAGTGTACGTCGATCCGGTAAAGCTCGAAGCGCACCAACTCTCGGTGATGGATGTCGTCCATTCGATCAATGAATCCAACCTGATCCTTCCGGCTGGCGACGTTCGCATCGGTTCGAAGGACTACAACATCTACGCGAACAGCCAGATACCCGTTGTCGAACAGATCAATGCCATGCCAATCAAGACTGCCAGCGGAGCCTCGGTCTTTGTGGGCGATATAGGACAGGCGAAGGATGCCGGGCAGCTTCAAACCAATATTGTTCGCGTCGACGGCCAGCACTCCGTTTACATTCCCGTGCTCAAGCAGGGTGGAGGATCCAACACCATCAGCATCGTGAACGGGGTAAGAGACGCAGTGCATCATCTGCTCGATGTGCCATCGGCGCTGCGGACGAGTGTTGTCTTCGACCAATCCGCATTTGTGAAGATCGCAGTGAAGAACGTCATCAACGAAGGCACCATCGGCCTGGTCCTGACGGCTTTAATGATCCTGCTCTTTCTCGGCAATCTGCGGGCGACGATCAGCGTGTTGCTTTCGATTCCAATCTCCTGCCTGGCCACCTTCATCGCGCTCAATTTAGGAGCCAGCACGATCAACACGATGGTGCTGGGAGGCCTTGCGCTTGCGCTGTCGCGCCTTATCGACAACTCGGTAGTTGTGCTTGAAAACATCTTCCGCCACATGGAGATGGGAGAAGACCCTGTCGAGGCGTCCGAAAAGGGCGGCAAGGAAGTGCAGTTGGCGGTATTGGCCGCGACGTGCGCTACCAGCATCGTCTTCTTTCCGGTGATCATGTTGGTTGGCGTGAGTAAATACCTGTTCACCGCACTCGCTCTGGCCGTCGTTCTAGCGCTGTTCGCGTCCTACATCGTAGCCATGACCGTTGTGCCGCTGTTCTGTGCGAAGTTCATCCGCCTCCATCCATCCCACGTCCAGCATGATGCGAACGCCAGCCTTCCAGAGACTGAGCATCTGGAACCCCCGAAGAACCTGTTCAGGCGTGTCGTGGATGGATTCAATCACCAGTTCCAGAGGCTGCTGCATGCCTATGACAGGGGGGTCGCGTTCTCGCTCGACCGGCCCGGTCTGGTGGTCGGCGGTGTGATGATTGCTGTCGTACTCAGCGTCGCGTTTTACCCTTTAGTCGGTAAGTCATTCTTCCCTCGCACAGACCCAGGACAGTTCGTCGTCAACGTCAAAGTTCCGCCCGGAACGCGCATCGAGGTGACTGACGAGTATGTTGCCAAGATGGAAGATGAGATTCGGAAAGAAGTCTCGAAATACGATATGAATATGATCGTTTCGAACATCGGCATTACGCCTGATCTATCCGCCATCTACACCAGCAACTCGGGTATGCACACGGCCTTCATCCAGGTGAGCCTTAAGGAGGACCACAAGACAAGCAGCTTCGTCTATATCGAGCGGCTGCGCAAAGCGTTTGCAAACGACTTTCCCGAGGTGAATACCTATTTCCAAACGGGAGGCCTGGTAGATTCCGTCGTCAATCAAGGTCAGCCTGCACCAATCGACATACGCATCGGCGGCCAGAATATGGACCGGGACTTCGCGTACGCGCAAACCTTGGCAACGAAGCTGAGGTCTCTAGGATCGGTCAGCGATGTGCTGATTCCGCAGGACCTCGACTACCCGGGACTTGAGCTTGACATCAATCGAGAGCACGCTGCCTTGCTGGGCATCTCGCCGCAGTTGGCAATCGATAACGTGATTACGGCGCTTACCTCGGACTCAATGATCGCGCCCAGCTTCTGGGTCGATCCAAAGTCGGGAAACAACTACTTGCTGACCGTGCAGTATCCGGAGAATCAGATCAAGACCCTTACCGATTTTGAGCAGATTCCACTGCGCGCCCCTGGCGCCAAGCTGACAACGCCTCTGCAATCGCTTGCTTCCGTCAAGCAGATCAACACGCCGACCGAGGTCGATCATTTTCAGCTTCGACGGAGCTTCGATGTTTACGTGATGCCAAGGCAGGAAGATCTCAGTCAGGTCAGCAGCGATGTGCAGCGGTTGCTTGCAGAATCGCCCTCACCCAAGAACGTAACCGTTGCCGTGGGTGGCGCTGTCAATGATATGCACGCGTCATTCAAGAGCTTCGGCTTTGGCTTCGTGCTGGCGGTCGTGCTGGTCTATCTCATCCTGATGGCTCAATTCGCCTCGTTCTCTGATCCGTTCATTATTCTGCTGGCCGTCCCGCCAGGTCTCGGAGGGGTTGTGCTCTTTCTGCTTGCAACACGCACAACGCTCAATGTCATGTCGCTGATGGGTGTGATCATGATGGCTGGAATAGCGGTCTCGAACAGCATTCTCATTGTCGAGTTCGTCGGCACCTTGCGAGCAAGCGGCATGCCCATTCGAAAAGCGATCGCCGACGCGTGCTCCATGCGGCTGCGGCCGATTCTGATGACCACGCTTGCGACTGTGCTGGGCTTGATCCCGATGGCGCTCGCGTTGGAACCAGGCAGTGAGCAGTACGCCTCACTGGCCCGGGCCATTCTCGGCGGACTTATCTCCTCGGGTGTCGTGACGGTCTTCCTCGTACCTGCGGCGTACCTGCTGGTCCATCGCAGTGAAGCTAACGCTGAAGAAGCGACGGAGGCGGCACATGCTTAAGCGCAACCTGATCCTCTCCCTTGGAATATCGGCTTATTGCTGTACGTTGTGGGCGCAGGAAAGTGCCGTAACGCTCCCCAATGCACCAGCGTCCGGGGTGCAGGCGGCGCAGACTGCCGCCCAAACGGCTGCACCCTCAGCAGGTGAAACACTGACACGGCAACAGGCCGAGCAACTTGCGCTGAAGAACAATCCACAGATCAGCGTGGCATCGCTGATTGCACTTGCGCAAAAACAGGTTGTTCGCGAAACGCGCTCGGCGGAGCTTCCGAGTTTATATGGCAATCTAACTGCCGTGGGAGCCGAGGAAGCAAGCCGCCTTTCTTCCGGCTCTCTCACGGCATCGAGACTGCTCAACCATGCCGGTGCGGGGGTAAGTCTCAGCCAACTCATCACTGACTTTGGCCATACGCACAACCTCGTGGCCTCCTCTTCTTTGCAGGCAAAGGCGTCAGCGCAGAAGGCACAGGCGACTCGAGAGGACATCTTCCTCGCTGCGGACCTCGCCTTCTACAACGCGCTTGAAGCTCAAGCGACGCTGCAGGTCGCGAAGAGTACGGTTGCCGCTCGCCAGGCCGTGGGATATCAGGTCAATGCGCTGACTGCCAGCAAACTCAAATCCACCCTGGATCAGAGCTTCGCACAGGTGAATCTGTCTCAGGCAAAACTGCTCGACCTCGATTCACAGAACCGGGAGGAAGCCGCAATGGCTAGCCTGAAGGAGGTTCTTGGCACGACAAATGATGACCATTATCAACTCGTCGACGATTCATCTCCACCTCCCGCGGTAGCAGCGTCGGCTGAAGCGGTGATTGCGCTTGCGCTCCAACAACGCCCTGATCTCCAGGCGCTAAAGTTGAGCCATGACGCGGACGTGCGTTTCAGTCGAGCGCAGCACGAGCAACTTCTTCCTACAATCTCTGCGTTGGGGATTGTGGGCGGAACGCCGGAAGGATCGAGCACCTACTTCACGCAAAACTGGTACGGAGCCGGCGGGATAAATATCAGCATACCGATCTTCAATGGCTTCAAGTTCCATGCGCAAGCCGAAGAGGCTGACCTGCAAGCTAAAGCTTCGGACGAACGAAGCCGCGAGCTTGTGGATCAAATCGTACGAGATGTGCGAACGGCTTGGCTCACTGCCAACACGGCTCTGCAACGCATGAGTGTGACGAGCGAGCTTGTCAAAGAAGCCAACACCGCCCTCGATCTGGCACAAACCAGATATCGTCTTGGGCTGAGTTCCATCGTTGAGCTCAGTCAGGCGCAGCTCCAGCAGACACAAGCCCAGATAGCCGATGCGAACGCACGCTTCGAGTACGAGGCTGATCTCGCAACCCTTCGCTTCCAGAGCGGAGTACAGCCGTAGGTCGTCAACGAGAGGTCAGTCTGATGAAGCAACTGAAAGTAAAAAGAATCCTGTTCGCAACGGACTTCCTCGAGAGCTCGCGCCTCGCCTTGGATTATGCCGTGGCGTTTGCACACCATTTCCAAGCGACGATCGTGATGCTTCACGTCGTAGAGCTCTCCCAGCCAGCCAGAGAAGCCGAGGCGAAGGCTTCTAGGCCCAGCCTTACAAGGAAAGCCGCTCAGGAGCGCTTGGAAGCCTTGGCAGCCGGAGTTCGGCGCACCGGTCTCGAGGTGACGGCCATTGTGGAGTCCGGGATTCCCTGTGACGTGATTCTCCAGGCAGTCGAATCTCATTCGGCAGATCTTCTCGTACTTGGAATCCACGGCGTACACCGCGGCGTCGAGCACCTGCTCATCGGCTCCAACACAGAGAAGATCCTTCTCTCGGCGTGCTGCCCAGTCATGACGGTAGGCGCTCATGTTCTGGCAGGAATCGATCTGGTCCTGCAGCTGAAAGAGATCCTCTATTTTACGGATTTCACTCCGGAAGCTGCCGCCGCTGCTCCCTATGCCGCTTTTCTCGCAAAGGCATTCGGGATTCCCGTTGACGTGTGCCAGTTGGCCGAAGACCCTAGCGATACGGTTTCGCAGTTTGTTCCGGCTACGAATCTGCAAGGTAGCACGCGAGCTTTCCAACTGGAAAGAGGCATGGAGATTGATCAAATCATCGATCGAGCCCACAGCCAGGGGGCTGGATTCATTGTTCTCGGCGTAGGGCCAACCTCGCAGCTCGGCAGGCATCTTCATACCAGCTTCGCGTATCAACTGCTTGCAAAGGCAACCTGCCCGGTGGTGTCGATCCGATCGGCCCGCGGCTGAGCAACCAGGCTAGACGATGCTGATGATACACTTCGGTGACAAAGGCAAACGCTTCGCTTTTCTCCTCACGACTTGCATAAATGTAGTTCCATGGATCTCGCCCGGAGGGCGCTAGTTGAACGATGACCTTACCGCACCTTGCCAGGGTACTTGTTACCGGCGCCACCGGAACTCTGGGTTACAACATCGTGAATCATCTGGCGTCCGTCCATCCGGGCACGCGCATTCAGGTGCTGCTCCGTAAGCCTGATCCAAACCTTTTTGCCAGCCATCCCAACGTGGGGCAGCAGAAAGTGGACATGAACCTTATCGACCGATTCACCGAAGCAGCCTTGGATTTCCAGCCAAATGCCATCATCCATTGTGCCGCGACGGGGGTTAGGCCCTCGAAGATCGACTGGTTTGACGTTATCAATCTGAATGTCAATGCCACGGTAGAACTCTTCCGCAGATCCTGCGAGATCCCGGACTGCCACTTCATCCACATCAGCACGGGCCTGGTGTATCAGTCGCAGGCTCGTCCCTGTCATGAAGGCGATCCGGTCGACACGCTGCATCCGTATGGCGCGAGCAAGGCAGCCGCCGATTGTCTCTTGCGGGCAGGCGCCGTCCGTCTCGATCGGCACCTTACCGTGGTGCGGCCCTTCTCCTTTACCGGTCTGCACGATGGCGGGGAACGCCTCTTTCCCTCTCTGTTGCGCAGCGCGGTCTCAGGTAAGAGCTTTCCCATGTCGCCGGGCGCTCAGATACGGGACTACTGCGCGGTGCAGGATGTCGCTGAAGCAATCAGCCTGATCATCGAAAAAGGCACGCAGCCTTCCAGAGACGTGTTCAATGTCGGATCGGGAAGGTCGATCGCTCTGAAAGATATCGTTCTCGACGTCATCGATCAACTAGGTCTCTCCGTCGATATCCGCTTTGGCGAGCTGCCGTTTCACCCGCACGAACCGATGCACCTGGTAGCGGACATCCACTGCATGCAAGACCTGGGATGGAAACCCCGCATCAATGTTGCTTATGCTGTCTGGCAGTTAGCCCAGGCGCAGTTTCCTGAGCTCCGCGTCAATAAACCCGAGGAGTTGTTATGACGGTAGCGGCGCAGCCGGCCTTCGCGGAAAAATACAGTCTCGTTGACCTCAGCATCATGATTCCCGCATACCGCGAGGGAGCAAACCTCCCGGATTTGCTGCCGCGGATCAAAGCCGCAGCCGGTGCTTTGACGCCGAATTACGAGATTCTGATCGTAGACACCCAAACCAACCTGGACGATACGGCGGAGATATGCGCTGCCCATGGCGTGCGGCACATCAACCGCTATGGGGGCAATCAATATGGGGACGCAATCCGCACGGGCATCCACGAAGCACAGGGCGAGTACCTGCTCTGCATGGACGGCGACGGCTCACACAGCCCTAGCTTCTTCGCTTCGATGTGGAAGCAGCGAGCCGGCTACGACATCGTGATCGGATCGCGCTACGCGCCGGGCGGACAGACCGAGAATCCCGCGATTCTTATCTGGATGAGCTATATCGTCAACCTCACCTTCCGGGTTGCCTTTTCCATTCGAGCCAAGGATGTGACCAACAGCTTTCGTCTCTACCGGCGATCGATCCTGACGCCGCTCAATCTCGAGTCGGGAGACTTCGACATTCTCGAAGAGCTCCTCATCAAAGCCGTCCTGCTCCAGCCTCCCGCGCGCATCACCGAGGTGCCCGTCACCTTCGCGCGCCGCAAGGCCGGAGAGTCCAAGCGGAAGCTTGTTCAGTTTGCCTTCGGATATCTCAAGACACTGCAAAAACTGCGGAAGTTCCAAGCCGACGGACGCCGTGAGATGCGGGCCAACTCTCAACCAAGGAACTAGTCACCTATGAAAGCTCTCATCACCGGCGGCGCGGGATTCGTCGGTTCCAATCTGGCAGCGCACCTGCTTGAGCACGGCGCGGAGGTCTCGGTGTTCGACTCTCTCGCGCGTCACGGCGCGTCGGAGAATCTGGCCTGGCTGCGTTCGCTTCCGTCAACCGGAGCCCCACTCGACTTCACGCACGGCGACATACGGAACGCCTTCGACGTCGAGCAGCTTATCCGCCGCGTCAATCCCGAGGTCATCTTTCATCTCGCCGGCCAGGTCGCAATGACGACGTCGATGCAAAGCCCCCGCCGGGACTTCGAGATCAACGTACTCGGATCGGTCAACGTGCTCGAGTCCGTGCGCCTCTACAGTCCAAACACTGTGGTTGTCTACGCGTCGTCGAACAAGGTGTACGGCAATCTCGATCACCTGGATCTGATCGAAGCGGAGACGCGGTACCAGCCTCGCGCTTACGTGCCCGGCGGCTCCGATGCTGCCTCCGGCGGCGTGGATGAGTCAACGGCCATCGAGTTCCACACCCCCTATGGCTGCTCGAAGGGAGCGGCCGACCAATACATGCTCGACTATGCGCGCGGCTTTGAACTCAGGACCGTTGTCTTTCGTCACTCGACGATCTACGGCGGCCGCCAGTTTGCGACCTACGATCAGGGCTGGGTCGGCTGGTTCGTGCGGCAGGCGCTGGAATCGAAGCAGCAGCCGGACCGCGCCCCGTTCACCGTCTCCGGCGACGGCAAACAGGTGCGCGACCTGCTCCATGTCTCGGATGCTGTGGCGTGCTACGTTGCAGCCTATGAACACATAGCAACCAGCGCCGGCGAAGCGTTCAATATCGGAGGCGGAGTCGAGAACTCCATGTCCCTGCTCGAGCTTCTGCTGCATCTGGAGCGGCGCCTCGGCCTCCAACTCAACTACACCCACCTGCCCTGGCGTTCCAACGATCAGAAATACTTTGTTGCGGATAACAGCAAAGCTCTCCGTCTCTCCGGCTGGTCCCCGAAGACCTCCAAAGAAAAAGGAATCGAAGACTCGCTCACATGGGAACTCTCTCGACTGGCGGCCAACCCATGAAGACGGAGTGGAAGCGGCGGATCTTTCCCTGCTGTATCTTTGTGGCCACATGCTTCGGAGTCTTCGTCCTGCCTTTCTTCTTTCCCCCGCCATACCTGAAGGGCATCTCGATCGCCAACGTAGCCGGTTTCAACAACAAAGTGGCAGCAGTCGCAGCGGCGGTCCTTAGCGTATTTGTCTTCCTTTTTTCTTTTAGACGCCCGTTGAAAAAATCGCAGCAGCCTTTGGGCGACTACGGCCGGCTTTCCAATCGAGATGTATGGATTCCGGCAGTTATCTTCGGTGGCGTATTGACGCTGCTCAGTTGGCTTGTCATACGTTCGCACATGCGCTACTTGAAAGATGCCGGGTACTTCATTGAGCAGATTAGTTTGCATACTGATTACGGCCGCAAGCTATACGCGCAGATAGATTTTCCTTACGGACCACTCCTGTTTTACGGCACCATCTTTGTGCGCGGGATCCTCTCTCCTTTCCATGTATCCCTTACCGGCGCTTACTACACCACTCTTGTCATTGAGCACATCGCCGGGTTGCTGCTCGTTGCGTATGTCATCGACAGTCTGCGTATGCTGCGCAAGTGGAGGATCCTGCTTTATGTGCTCTGTGCGGTGGGAACGCTGCAACTAAACCTGGGACTCAATTACACGTTCTTCCGGTTTCTCGTTGCCCCGGCGTTTCTGGTTCTGGCTGCAAGGAGACGGAAGCCATGGGGGGTCGCCGCATGTTTTTTCGCGGGAGAGGCGATCAATCTCGCGTTGTCGCCAGAGATTGCGTTTGCATTCGGAGCAGCCAGTGTGGCTTACGGCGCGTACTTCTGTTACACCGAAGGCCGTGCATGGTTGATTGCCGCCGCCGCCCCGTTTGTAGCGGCAGTTGGATTTCTTTTACTGATCGATCGCAGTTATCTACTTATGCTGCGGCTGTTTGCAAAGGGGATCAACAATTTCGTCGTCGAGCCGCTTCCGCATGTTCTGGTGTTTCTCTTCGCACTCGTGTGGCTGGTACCTTGCTTACTGGCAAGAGGATTTCGCGAACGAAGACCTGACGCGCCTGGGCTGACCGCGTTGTATGTCTTCTCCCTAGCTCTTTTGCCCGTGGCATTCGGCAGTGCGGACCCGGGCCATGTGTTCTTCAATGGCCTCATGATCTTCTTCCTGTCCATGGTCGCGATCTCATCGTACCGGCCGCGCCAGCAGATCGTATGGGCGCTCTGCATCGCCGGAGTCTTTCTGTGGCCCACTTACCTGAATATCAGGCTCTGGTACTTCGAATGGCGCCCGGCCCTCACGTATGGGGTCTTCCATTACCAACCTGATGGGCTGAAACACGCGGCAATGGTCTTTGCGCGGACGGGCTCTTGGGCAACTGCTGAGCGTGGTCTTGCAAAAGATTATGGGGATCGCTCGTTCGACATTGAGAAGCTGGATGCAATCGTTGGAAGCGCTCCCGTCGCGACGCCTTTGGAAGTGCCGCTCTATGTCGAAGATCAACTCAAGCGCTCAGGACAATATACCCCCACGTACTACTGCTCGCTGTTCGTATACGACGCTGCGGGAGAGGACCGTGTCATCCGTGAACTGAATTCGTCGCAGTGGGCGCTTCTGCCGAAAGGCGCTCATCCCCACTTCTGGGAAGGTCCAGGCGAAACGCGCTTCGCACTAGGAATCCAGTTGACGTATCCGGCAAAACACAAACCATATGTGATCGGAAGCCGTTTTATGCAGAATCTCGCCGATCAATGGCAACCGTATGGCGAGGTCGGCGCCTACCAAGTCTACCGGCGTCGCTGAGGCGGTTTCTTGCAACCGTACCTTATGTCGATATACTTCAATAATATGCCGACCCGCTTAAAGCGTTGGACTTTTCCCTCCTGTGTTTTCGTGGCGACATGTTTCGGTGTCTTCGTTCTGCCCTTCTTCTTCCCGCCTCCTTACCTGGCGGGCATCTCAGTCGCGAACGTGGCGGGCTTCAACAATAAAGTTGCTTACCTGGCAGCGGCAACCTTGAGTGTGCTTGTCTTCGTTGTCGCACTCAAGTGGCCATGGATGAAGCGGCAATATCCGGCGAACGATCACAGCCGGCTTCCGCGTCCCCTCATACTCATCACAATACTCATCTTCTGTAGCTTCCTGACTCTGATCTGCTGGATTGTGGTCCGTTCCGACTGCCGCTATCTCAACGACTGGGGATACTTCATCCGCCAGATCCGCATGCATGCCGATTATGGCCGCAAGGTATACGAGCAGATTGAATTCCCTTACGGACCGCTTATCTTCTATGGCCCAATCCTCGTGCGCGCGATTCTCTCGCCCTTTCATGTATCTCTCACTTGGGCGTACAACATCACGCTTCTGATCGAAAGCATTATCGGTTTGCTGTCGGTTGCGTATGTCGTTGAGAATCTGCCTATGCAGCGCAAATGGAAGACCGCGCTCTTCCTGACCTGCGCGGTAGGGGCACTGCAGGCGAACCTGGGACTGAACTTCACCTTCTTCCGGTTTATGTTTCCTCCGGCATTTTTAGTCCTGGGCATCCGAAGAAAGGAGCCCTGGGCGGCGGCCGCATGTTTTCTCGTTGGACAACTGGTAAGCCTTGCGATGTCTCCGGAGATGGGTGTGGCCTTTGTCGTCTCCAGCGTGGCGTACTCCGCATACTTCTGTTACAGGAAAGGCCGAGTCTGGCTGATCGCCGCCATCGCCCCGCTGGTAGCAACGGCGGCATTTCTTCTGCTGATGGATCGCAGTTATCTGCTCATGCTGCAGCTCTTCGCAAAAGGGATCAACAACTTCGTCGTCGAACCTCTCCCCCATGTTTTAATTTATCTGTTTGCCCTGGTGTGGCTGGTGCCTTGTCTCCTGGCACGCTTCTTTCGCGAGCGAAATCCTGATGCTCCGATGCTGGCAGCGCTCTACATCTTCGGGGTAGGATTACTTCCGGCTGCATTCGGCAGCGTGGATCCCGGCCACGTCTTCTTCAATGGCATCCTCATTCTCTTCCTCTCCATGGTCGCAATCTCTGCCTATGGCCCGCGCCAGCAGACTGTCTGGGCCCTGTGTCTCGCAGGTCTTTCGGTATGGCAGGTTGCTATCAGCATCAAGCTTTGGCACTACCAGTGGCGCCCGGCCCTCGGTTATGGGATCCTGCACTATCAACCCATGGGCCTGGGCAATGTGGTGTCGACCTTTGCCCATACAGGTTCCCTCGCCGCGGCGAAGCAACGCCTCTATTTTGTGGGTCAAGATCACTCGTTCGATATAAAAAAACTCGATGCCCTTATCGGGAAAGACCCTGTCGCGACGCCTTTAGAAATGCCTCCCAGTATTGAAGAAGCCCTCAGGCGCACGGGACAGTTCACTCCATCGCAATACATCTCGATCGACGGCGTTGTGTACGACGGGGCAGAGGATCGCGATATCGAGGAGTTGAACAGATCGCACTGGGCGCTGCTGCCAAAAGGCGGCCGTATGCATTGGAGCGAGAGTACAGCCAATACCCGATTCGCCCTGGGGATCCAGCTGCCTTATCGGGACAAACACCCACCCTATACCATCGGCGACCGCTTCAACGAAAACATGGCTACCCACTGGCAACCATACGGCGAGGTGGGAATTTACGAGGTCTACCGCCGCCGCTCATGAAGTCCTGCGCAATCGACTGCGAAGGATAACAACCTATTCAAACGTGGCGATTACGGCACAATATCTGTGGCTGTAACAAAACTCATCTGGTGAATGGCTATCCAGGTCTGCGAGTAGGCATTGAGCGCATCGGAGGTCACTGATCGCGACTCGCGCAAAGCATCGAGATAGTCGATCAACGCAAGACCGCCGTGCTCATAACTAAACCTGGAGATGTCGAGGACATCCTTCGCTTCGTTCAGGTAGTGGCCGTTATAGCGGTCGGAGAGGACTTTGGCGTTGAAGTACCCGGAGTAGGCTTGGTCGACGTCGGAGATGACCTGGTTGTGCGCGGCGGTGACGGAGAAGCGGCTGGCCTGTGCGGTGAACTTTGCAGTCTCCTTGTTACCCTGGTTGCGGTCGAAGATGCGCAAGGGGATGTTGAGGGAGAAGCCGAATGAGTTTTCGGTACCGGTGCGGTTGTAGTCTGCCTCAGCGGTGGGGTCGGCGGTGCCGTTGGCGTAGGCGAGCTTGACGCCGGCGTCGGCGACGGCCACGCCAGCGACAGCGGCCTTGAGGTCAGGACGGTTGGCGACGCCTCGCTGCTCAAGTTCGTCCATGGTGAGGGTGATTGGCGGGGGGACGACATCGCCGATCACGTCGAAGGTGGTGGTGGGCCGGTCGTAGCCGAGCAGGGCTTGGATCTGATCGGATGCCTGCTGGGCGGCGGTGATGGCGTTGGACTCGTCGGTCTCGAACTGGGCGAGTTGGAGATCGAGGCGCTCGAAGTCAAGCTTGGCGATATCGCCGGCCTTATAGCGCTCGCGTCCAATGTCGAGCTCGCGCTTGTAGTCGGAGAGGTTGTCGTCGGCCAGTTTTTTGGCGGCCTTGGCGATAACGAAGTTGGTGAAGGCCGTACGGACGGCGAGGACAGTCTGCTGGATGGTGAGCTGGAGTTGGGCGTCGGTCTGAACCGTGGTGGAGCGGGCGACGTCGAGGCGCCAGCGACGCTTTTCTCCACGCTCGAAGAGGCGTCCGACGCCGAGAGTTAGGCCGTAGGGGTTATTGAGGTATTCGGCCTCGGTAAGGTTGGATCCGCTGAGGGCAAAGTAGGGGTTGGCGCGAACGCCGGCCTGAACCTCCTGGCCCTTGACGGAGAGGAGGTTCTGCTGGGCCGCGAGGATGGTGGGATTCTTCGCCTTTGCAAGATCTACGGCCTGCTGCATGGTGATGGCGCCAGGCGCGGACGGCGGCTGCGGAGTTTGACAGAAAGCAGCGCAGGACAGCATCAGGCCGCAAGCCGCTGCCCTAACGATTCGATGTCTGCTCGCCGCCATGAAACCTCCGCTGGCGTAAATGGCAGCGAGGGTATATCGGCTTGGCCTCTGGAAACGCATTAGTTCTCAAACTCCGTCTCCGGGCTGGGAAGGACATCACCCGGTCTCGCAATCCAAACATACAAAGTAGGCAGCAGAAAGACGCTGATCAGAAGCGCCCCGAGCAGGCCGCCGACGATAACCATGGCAAAAGGACGTTGCGAATCCGACCCAATGCCATGCGAGGTGGCAGCTGGAAGCAGGCCAAGTGTGGCCACCAGCATCGTCATCATGATGGGCCGCAGGCGGAGCACGGCGCCCTCAATCGCGGACTCCTCGATCGAGTGGCCACGCACGCGCATCTGGTTGATGTACTCCAACATGATGACTCCGGTCTGCACGGAGACGCCGAAGAGCGCGAGGAATCCAACTCCGGAGGAAACACTGAAGTTGGTATGCGTAAACAGAAGAGCAAGTAAACCGCCCACAGGAGCCATCGATACATTGATAAGAATCAACCCGGCCCACTTACCGGAATGGAACATGGAGTAAAGAATGATGAAGATGATAAGGATGGTGATGGGAAGGACCAGCATCAGACGGCGCGAAGAGCGCTTCTGGCTCTCATACTCGCCGGCCCAGTCAATCTTGTAGCCGGCAGGCAGCTTCACCTGATCGTTGACTTTGCGTATGGCCTCCTCCACCGTGCTGCCCAGATCGCGGCCGCGGACGCTGTACTTGATGGCAACATAGCGCTGCCCGCCTTCGCGCCCGATGGTCTCGGCGCCGTCTTCCACCTTCACTGTAGTGAGTTGAGCCAGGGAGACACGCTCTCCGGAGGGCGAGAGCAGACGAATGTTGTCGATGGCCTCCTGGGTGTTGCGATACTTTGGCTGATAGCGGACAACCAGATCGTAGCGCGCCTCCCCCTGCAGCACCTGGCTGACCGCATTGCCGCCAACGGCCGTCTGGATGGCATCCTGAACATCGGCTACATTGATGCCGAAACGGGCGGCAGCCTCACGGTTAACCACATAATCGAGGTTCGGCTGGCCGATGATCCGGAAGAGGCCGAGGTCTTGAACCCCCTGAATCTTGCTCATGAGGGAGACAATCTGGTTGCCCTTCGCCTCCAGAGTCTTCAGATCGTCGCCATACACCTTCACGGCGAGTTCGCCCTTGACTCCGCTCACAGCCTCTTCCACGTTGTCCGAGATCGGTTGTGAGAAGTTCCAGATGACGCCGGGGATCTTCTCCAATTCGCGGTCCATCGCGCCGATAAGCTCTTCCTTGTTCTGTTTAAACACTCCACGCCAATCCAGCTTCGGCTTCAGGTCGACAAAATATTCCGTGTTGAAGAAGCCGGTGACATCGGTGCCATCGTCGGGACGTCCAGTCTGGCTGATCACCTGAGTCACCTCGGGAAAAGACGAGAGCACAATGCGAGCTTGATTCATAATGCGCACGCTCTCCGTCGGACCGGCGCTGGGAGCGAGAGTCCCGCGCACCCATATCGCGCCTTCATCCAGGTGAGGCAGAAACTCAGAACCGATGATGCCGCTCAACCCGAGAAACAGCGCCAGCAGCAGAGCACAGACGGCCCCGCCGATCGTGATCCAGCGATGCTCGATAGCCCAGCGCACCGCGTACCGGTACCGGTCCGTAAGCCACTCCATGACCGGGTTATGCCACTCCGAGGTGCCGTTGGGAAAAAGCAGACTGGAGAGCACTGGAGCGATGATGATGGAAAAGATCAATGCGCCGAGCAGAGCAAAGGCCACCGTCCAGGCCATCGGTTTGAAGAGGCGGCCCTCGACAGCCTGCAGGGTAAAGATGGGCAGGTAAGCGGTGATGATAATGCCGATCGCATAAAAGACCGGCCGCTGCACCTCATGGGCCGCTTCGCGGATCTGCTCGGCCGGCGAAAGCGAGTCTTTACGCTGGTGGCTGAGATGGCGAACGATGTTCTCCACCATGACGACTGCGCCATCAACAACCATGCCGAAATCCAGCGCGCCCAGTGAGAGCAGGTTAGCAGGGATATGCCGAAGGTCGAGGCAGATGGACGCAAACAGCAGCGAGAAGGGAATGGTCAGCGAGACAATCAATGCGCCGCGAACATTCCCCAGAAAGAGAAAGAGGACGATGACCACGAGAATGATGCCCTCGGTCAGGTTGTGCAGCACCGTATGAGTCGTGTAGTGAAGCAGGTCGCTGCGGTCGAGAAATGGAACGATCTTGACGCCTGGCGGCAGGACCTGCTTGTTGAGCTCGTCGACTTTTTTGTGAATGCCAGCCAGAGCGAACTGTGAATCGTCGCCTTTTTGCAGCAGAACAATCCCCTCAACGACATCGGAATCATCGATGATCTTGCCGTCTTCGCGCTGGATGACCTTCGTGCTTCCAGGTGGTCCGGTGTGATCGATGCAAGGATCGTTCGCACCCCAGGAACTGGCTGGCTCCTCCTGCGGCAACGCACCGAACCGGCATGCTTTGCCGATCTGGCCGAGGCGTATCTTCGGTCCTTGCCCGACGGTCGCGATGTCTTTGACGCGAAGAGCTGTACCGGACTGAGTCTTAAGGACCGTATTCTCAATATCTTTCACATCTCTGTAGAGGCCGACCTCGCGAACATTGATCTGTTGCTGACCCTGCTCGATAAAGCTGCCGCCGGCGTTGGTGTTGTTATTGGCAAGCTGCTGCTCGACCTGGCCGATGCTGAGTCCATAGGCCACCAGTTTGTCGGGATCGACACGCACCTGGTACTCGCGCGTAATGCCTCCAAAGCTGGAGACATCAACAACGCCCGGGACGGACTTTAGCTGCTTTTCGAGAGTCCAGTCCTCAAGAGATTTCAAATCCATGTTGTCGTAGAGCGGATTTGTGCTGCGCAGGGTGTACCAATAGATTTGGCCGACAGGGCTCCAGTCGGTACCAATCTGGGGCTGCAGTCCGGTCGGAAGCGTCACCTGCGAGAGGCGCTCGAGGACCTTCTCGCGGTTCCAATCATCCACCGAGTCGTCGTCGAAGATCATGGTGAGACTGGAAAGACCGGCCAGCGACGTGGACCGCAGATGCGTCATGTGCGGAATGCCGGCCATTGCTATTTCGAGCGGAATGGTGACCTGTTGCTCGACCTCTTCCGCCGCACGGCCAGGCCATTGGGTAATCACCTGGACGTAGTTGTTCGCGACGTCGGGATAAGCCTCGACCGGCAGGTTATGGAAGGAGAGGATGCCCCAGGCAAAGAGCATAATCGCAAGACCCAGAACCATCCAGCGGTTATTCAGTGCAAAATCGACGATCTTACGAATCATTACTGATCCGCCGTGTTCTGCAAGGCGAGAGCATTCGAGACGACCTGCTGGCCCGCGTTGATGCCGGAGAGGATCTCCTGCATATTGCCCGGCAACATATCGCCGCCCATCACCCCCACGCGACGGAATCTGTTCTCGCCCGCGGGCACGTAAACCCAGTCGCGGTCGTGCAGATGCAGGACTGCGGTGGAAGGCACCTGGGCGTGAGCCTGCATGGACTTCCCATGGATGGTTGCGGTGGCGAACATGCCGACGCGCATCAGCATGTCTGGATTCTGGACTTGGATACGGACCTTTGCAGTGCGGATCTGCGGATCGAGGACAGCCCCAATATCGCTGATCACCCCGGTCAGCACGCGATCGGGGTATGCCGTAAGCCGAATATCCGCCTTCTGGCCAAGATGCACCAGAGGAAGGTCATTCTCATAGACGTCGCAGATGATCCACACATGCGAGAGGTCGGCGATGGTAAACGCGTTCGACGAACCGGAATACGTGACTCCAGCGGCGGCGGCGTTGGTTACATTCTGCGCGATGATATAACCGGAGGCAGGAGAGTAGACCTTAACCGCCGCCGAGGGGTGGTTCTTATCGACGCCAAGGACCCGCAGTTGCTCTTCCGCTGCCACCAAAGCGGCCTTGGCATCGTCTTCCGCGTCCTGAGCGATTTCAACCTGGCTGTTGGGAATGGCACCCTTCGAGTTAAGCAGCTTGGCGCGATTGAGTTGGACCTGAGTCAGCCGCTCGTCGTTGACAGCCTTTAAATACTGGCTGAATGCGCCGGAGACATCGCTGCTCTGCACCTCCATCAACAACTGGCCCTTCTTGACGTAGTCTCCTATCCGCGCGTGAATCGCGAGAACCCGGCCGGATGCAATCGAGATCACGGGAATCGTGCGCGATATGTCGGGATTTACCGTGCCCGTGACTTGAAGGGTGGAGGTCGCCTCGTAGTGACTCGCCGCGGTCAACGTGAACTGCTCAGGATGGTCGGCATGAATCAGATTTACGTCCGTGTCCGTCTGGACCACGGGCGCGGGTGGGGCTTCATCTTTTGGATCTGACCGCTTTCCGTTACAACCCGCCAGCAGAGAGATGCCAAGATAGAACAGAACAGTGATAGACCGGCGAACACTCGTTGAATTCATCGCGTAAACTCGTCATCTCCAGTGGATCAACTCAGTCATGCTTACAGTCAGAGATCATCCGATGTACGCAACCTCGAAACGGGAATACTTGCTCGGCCATAGAAGCGCAGTTCGAGAGGCCGCAACTCGAAAGACCTGGTGATCTCAAAAGTCGAACACCTACAGCAAATTTTATCTTCTTATCAGCAGCCCGGGCTGCTATCTTTCGGCTAGCTACGATCATCTTTTGGGTATCCGCGTAGACTCAGTAGTGACAGATTGAAGATAAGGCAAGACGCATAAAATATTCGTAAGTATCTAAGCATCTCTGCTCTCGCAGGATCATTGTTGTAGAGAGAGGTCACTCGCCAGGGAACTGCTGATTTTGCATCGTCTCCCGCGCTGTCTTTCTTTGGTTAACCATGGCTCTCCGCCTGTCTCGAAACACCGCCAACTCGCTGCTGCTGCAATCCGGAATTCTGGTTACGCTCATAGCAATTACAGACTGGCATATCGACGCCGCCATTCCTTTGGGATTTTTATATCTCCTCCCGATGCTGCTGCTGGCGCGGGTCTTGAGCCGATCGCAGGTTTGCGCCGCAGCATTTCTCTGCACAGTCTTGACGGAGGCCTTCAACGGTCTGAAGTGGAGCCCCGCTGTCGGGCTGCCGCGCGACATCCTGACCTTTGCCGCCTTCGCGGGCATCGGCCTTTTCGTGTATGGGGTTGTCCGCAACCGGCAATCCGCCGCCGAGTACACGCTCAAAATCGAAAATGAAATCGCAGCCCGGCAGGATGCGGAGGAACAGCTGAAAGTCCTCATTGAAAGCAGCCCCGCCGCGATCTTCACCGCCGATACGAACGGCCGGTTCCTCCTCGCCAACGAAGCGGCGCATAAGCTCTTCGCCGTTCCGCCGGGCAGTCTCGCCGGCACATCTATCCATTGCTACTTCCCTTCCATGATGAATCTTCCTTCGGCTCACCATGCCGGCCGCACCTTCCGCACTGTAATGCAGTGCCACGGAACGAGGCAGAACGGCGAAGTCTTTCTCGCCGACGTCTGGTTTTCGACCTACCAGACGTCCGTCGGCGCAAGGCTCGCCGCAATGGTGGTCGACATCTCAGAGGATCTGAGGACGCGTGAGGAATCCAGTCTCCATCAACTCCTGGTTGGTTCGCGAATTCTGGTCGCGGCGGTGTCGCACGAGATTCGGAACGTTTGCGCCGCTATCGCCGTAGTTCATCAAAATCTCAAACGCAACACATCGCTGGAAAACAATAAGGACTTCGTGGCATTTGGCACTCTTATTCAGGCGCTTGAGAAGATCGCTGCCATGGATCTGCAGAAGAGCCCAAACCAGGCGACGAATGTAGATCTCCATTCGCTTCTCGACGAACTCCGAATTGTCGTTGGACCTGCGTTGGAAGAAAATGGGATTCGCTTCCATGTCGCTGTCTCGGCAACACTGCCGGAGGTGCTGGCGGACAGGCCCAGCCTGATGCAGGTTTTTCTCAACCTGATCAAAAACAGTGAACGAGCCCTGCGAATACAGCCACGCAAGGACCTTTGCATCACAGCCGAGTTGATTGGACCGCGCGTTCTGTTGCGCTTCGTGGATACAGGTTCAGGAGTAAGAAATCCCGAAGACCTGTTCAAGCCTTTTCAACAGCGTGCCGAATCGACTGGGCTGGGACTCTACCTTTCCCGCGCGTTTATGCGTTCATTCCAGGGTGATCTCCGCTTCGAGCCGGCCCGGACAGGCGCATGCTTTATCGTTGAACTCTCCACCTGGCAAGAAAAGGAAGCCGTTTATCATGGATCAACAGATCCGTATCCTGATTGTCGATGACCACACCCTCTTTCGTGAGAGCCTCAGCAGGCTCCTTGAAGCCGACACCGAGTGCGAAGTGGCAGGGGCATGCTCTTCGGTGGACGAGGCGCTCCATATCATCGCAAAAGAGCACATCGACCTGGTCCTGCTTGACTACGATCTGGGCGAGCAGCCTGGAACGCTGTTCTTAAGCGAGAGCAGCAGGCTTGGTTTCGCCGGACGCGTCCTCATGGTGACTGGCGGAATGAGCGACACCGTCATGCTCCGGGCGCTGGATCACGGAGCGGCTGGCGTCTTCCTGAAAAGCAGTCCACTGGCAGAGTTGATTCAAGCCATCCGCCGAGTGACTCAAGGTGAGATGTGGATCGACTCCGGCCTGGTCAAGACCTTGATCGACAGCGCCCGTCAGCGTACGCAAAATGCCAGCCAGGACACGCTCAGCCCACGAGAACGAAGTGTGCTGCGATCTGTCTTCGAGGGCTTGAGCAACAAGGAAATCGGGCAGCAGCTTGAACTCTCCGAAGGTTCCGTAAAAGCAGTCCTGCAGCAACTGTTTGCTAGAACCGGAGTCCGTACCAGAAGCCAATTGGTGCGGATTGCGGTAGAGCGCCACTCCGGCGACTGGCTCGGCGAAGATTGAGCGACGGTTCCGCAACGCTAGAGCAAAGGAGCAGTTGGTGTAGAGTTTGCGTTGCACTTTGTTTGTCATTCCCGGAAGGGAATCTGCGGTTGCCCCCTCTACACCAACAGCAAATCCGCTTCAAAGTCACCTCTTGAACGTTGTGCTCTACCTTTTTTTCTTCGGATCATCCTTGCCAACTTTGCTTCGCTTGCGAGGCTTGCTACCTTTATCGCCCCGCAGGCCAGATGCCTCCGCATCTATTTCTCGCGGCAGGGCGGCCTTCGATACCTCCTGCGCTGTGACCTGGACGTACTTATCCAAGTCGTAATGCACAGCGGCAGCAGATTGGCATGCGGCCGCGACGAAACTTTCCGCCTCGCTGATCGCGTTTGACCGATTGGCTCCCTCTTCGGCAGCCTGAAGCAGCGCGGGTAACTGAAGCCAGCTAATCAACTCTTCGAAACCTTCTTTATGCAGAAACGAAGTGTCGTATGCGCTATTGATACCGGCAAGCCAGCGAACGTCTGGATCGTCCCAGAACGCTCTCGGCTGGGTTGCCGCTGGTGAGAGCGCGCCCGGAGACAGAAGAAGTATCCGCACCCGAGCCGCCGCCCGCCAGGCATTCTCTCCCTCAATCACCATCGTGGAGAATATCTCCGCGAGAGAAGACCGTAACTGGAGACGATCGAACAACGCCGTACCATCCTCTCCCACCGGAAGACTACGAAGTACGATCCACGCGAGAATCGGAGCCCAGACCTGCTCTGACGCCTCCTCTGAAGCGAGAGGAAGCACGCGCCGCGCTGGCTCCGGCCACCTGGACGCCCCATCAGTATTTAAAGAAAGAGCCGCGGTGAGCATGTGCGCACACTGCTTTGCGTACGCCGCTTTGTGAGCCTCGAGCACCGCACCCGCTACAGACGTCGTCGAGTCTGGCACATGCGAAACCGAAGGATCGCTCACGAGATCTTTAATACCCCCCGGAAGAACCTCGATAACTCTTTCGAAGAAGATCTGACTCTGATCAACGATCGAGTCAACGATCACGCGGATCCTTGTATCGTCGATTACTAGGTCCTCCGCGCGAGAGCCATCGATCTTGGATGCGGCAGCAGGTTGATGCGTGTTGGGCACGTCTGCGGTAACGTTCGGCTTCGCGGCAGTGGATTTGGAATTTTTCACAGAGGCTTTGTTTTTGAGGTATACCTTCGTGCCTGCCGCCTCACGCTGCCTGACAGTTTTCGCGGTCAACGGCTTCTCAGGCAATTCGGTCGAGTTCTCTTTTTTGGCCTTCGTTTCCTGAGCCATTCGCGCGAAGAACTGAACATTTTCAGCGCTGAGTACCTGCCGCAGGGCCTCGTGCAGTGGCCGCAAACGAAGCTTGGAGAGGGATTCTTCCAGGTTGTAAACGCCTGAGCCATGCAACGCGTCGCACAACTCACCCCAAGGCTCCTCGGCAGAGGCCCGGCGTTCCCGCCAATTCTGAAGGACCGCGTAACCATAGCCCCTGAGGCTGAACGAAAGACCGTGATGCTGAAGGTCACTGGCGCGGCGAAGATATTCCAGATGATGGACAGTATCACGATAGGAGACAAACGCCGAATCGTCAGACGGCAGCGCGAGCCCTTCAGTCAACGATCGCTGGACCAGTGATCCCGATCCCTTGTCCATGGCGGCTGCGGAGATGTGGATCGTGCCCTGTGTGCTTCCGTAGCTGTTGTTATAGAGCAGCACAGCACGTTGATCTCCGTATCGATTCGAGTACGCAAACACGTTTTCATCAACATCACCGTGCTCGGTCCAGAAATCGTAAAGGACAAAATTCGTACTCTCGGCAAAGAGCTGGCGGTTCTTCAGAAGGGGCGCGATCTCGCGCTGATGACGGGCAACCAGGCTGTCATCAGGAGTCTCATCCAGCCGAGGGTGTTTGAAGTCCATGCCGTAGCGCTCCGTCAGACCCTCGATCTGACCATGCGCGAACATGGGAAGGCCCGGCAGCGTGGCAAGGAGCATCGAAGTCCCAAAAAACTTGTCTCCCGTGCCAAACTGATCGACCGCGGTCCGCTCGTCCGGATTGCTCATAAAATTGACATAGCGCTTCAGAATGTCGGGGTCGAACTCAACCGTCTTCTTCAGATAAGAGCGGTACTTCGCATTCTCTTCATCCCGAAGCATATTCATGAACGCGCTGTTGTACACCCGATGCATCCCGAGCGTTCGCACGAAGTATCCTTCAAGCAGCCAGAACGCCTCGGCAAGCAGCAGCGTACCTGGAACCTCTGCCGCCACCCGGTCCACCACCTCGCGCCAGAACTCATGCGGCATCAGCGAATCGAATTGCTCCTGCGACATAGCGTATTCCGCGCGCGACGGAATCGAGCCACCCACCCCCGGAAGCGGAAACCAGAGCCGCTGAACATGCCGCTTCGCCAGCACCATCGCAGCATCGAAGCGGATAATCGGAAATAGCCGAGCTACCTGCAGAATCGTCTGGATCACATGCTCGCGCACATCCTGTTTCGCATAATCGAGTTGCGCCGTATCGTTCCACGCGAACGTCGTTCCATCATTGCCGTGATAGACGAATCGTGTCGTGCCGTCCTGATGGTGACGAAGCCGGAAGGCAACTGCAGCATCCGTCTGGTCATAGTAGTGGTCTTCAATCTTGATCTCCACGCGGCTGTCCGTCGAAAGGTCGGGCCCCTCAAAGCTGTAGACCGGAAACGGACTATCCGAACGCGAGATAAACCATTCCGGATGTTCGATCACCCACGTCGAATCAATGCCCATATGATTCGGCACCATATCGCTGGCCAGCCGCACGCCGAAGGACGCCGCTCGATTGCGAAGATGTTCGTATGCCTCCGTACCGCCCAGATCTTCGGCAATGCGGTACTCCTTCAAAGAGTAGGCGGACGCTACCGCATCGCTCTGCCCACGCAAACGCTTGATCGTCCTCGAGGCGGTGCTCCTCTCCCACAGGCCGATCAGCCACAAGCCCGTCATCCCCCTTGCCGCAAGCAGTCGCAGCTCCTCATCCGGAATCTGATCAAGCCGGTGAATATGTCGCTGATATTTCCTCGAAAGCTGCTCCAGCCAGACATAGGTGCTCTTTGCCATCAGAACCACGGTCGGCATCCACGCTTGATCCTGGCTGAAGGCTTCGTACTCGTTCAACGGCGCCTGATGGTCTGCAGCGTAGGCACGCGGCCGTCGAACGCCATCCGCTCCGACAACAAAATCCTCGTCAAACCCGACATATTCATCGCCGGCAAAACCATGAGCCTGCCACTGTGGTTGTCCATGCCCCCCCCGGCCCCCCGCCGGCGGATGAAAGCGCATCCAGATCGCGAGATCCTCCTCCCGCAGAACGTCCACAGCCAGCAACACGCGGCGCACATCCTCGCCCAGGTACTTCACCCAATGCTCTCGAATAAAATCCAGTTGCCCGGTCAGCGAGTCCGGCGAAGCAAGCATCGGTGCCCGCAGTGCATCCAGCAGGCTCCCCACCTCGGGCGCGATAGGCGGCCGGGTCAAAAAATAGCTTTCAAAATCTGCCGTCACCGCTCGATAGACGGTCTGCTGCTTCAGGCCGGCATCTTCAAACAACTCACGAAAGGGAGAGAACGCCGAGTTACTGTTGGCCAGCCAAAGCAGCAGAAGCTCCTCCAGCGCGGCCTCGCGATTGGGCAGACCGTCCGTCATCCCTTCCAGCCATTGCGCGGCGCTCAGTTCCCCGCGATACACCGCCACGTTGGGAAACTGCTCCGTGAACCCAAGCAGCAGCCGCTCCACTGCGACGGGCGGCATCTTTCCCTTGAACCACCGCAACCCCTCGGAGAGCACTGCCGGATCGATGTCCTTGCGATAGCGCGCAACCATGGCATGACTCAGTTCATCGATCAGGCCCATGGCGAACAAAGCACCTGCATTTAACGGTTTCGCCTCAGCCCCGGCTCCGCGTATCGCATTCAATTGCTGAACAAGCCTTCTACTCGCGGCGACATTTCCGAAAACAACGTTGCCGGCATAACTGAACAAAAGATCGTCAAGGTCGAGCTTTGCTCGCAATGAGCGAGAGATATGAAATTCCATTTGCACATTGCTCCAGAATCAATACCGCTTGTACCCGAGCTACGGGTCGTTCCCTGTGTGTAGCGATGGAGGCGCGCAGCCACCGCCCTCTCAACCGCCCGTGCTGATGGAACGATCGAAAAATGCAACTGAGAGCTACCGCGGTCCGCCCTCCTCGGAACCTATTGTGGCCGCCCTCGGTTTAACTCACGCAACAGCTTAACTCACGCAACAGCTCGCAATCCGAGCGCTAATCCCTATTCTCTCAAAAACAACTCCACTACATACGCGGGCGTGCTCAACTCTGCTGATCAGCCGTTACAGGTCTTAACTTCGGAAGTCAAATCACAAGAAATGGATGCCTCGCCGAGAGGAATAGAGCGGCAACCGCGAGCACGACAACGCGCGCGTCCGGTTCCATCGATAAGGCCATCGAAAGGCTATCTTGCTCGTGCATGTTCTTAATCGGTGTCATCGGTGCAAATCGGTGCTAAGTCATAGTCTTTTGATAACTTCCAGGCAGGTTCCATCGACAAGGCTATCGATAAGGCCGTAGATGGACGCGCTGGGGCGGCTTCACGACGAGGCCGTCGAGCTACGCTTTCTCTCTTATTTGACCTGCCGGATCAATGTTCTTCCTGACGGCCATCATCCCCTCGTTCATCCCCTCGTTGACAGCCCCGGCCGTCGACGACGGAGGTTAGCACCTGAGCGGCGGCGGCAATGGTGCGGCTGTAGCAGGTGCCTGACGAGTTCTTGCTGCGGTAGGTCTGCGTGGTCCGGCTATTCGAAGGCCCGGTGCTGGCTCCACTGGCGTTGAAGCCGAGCGTATCGGTAGCGTTGACCTCGTTGCTCAGGTCGCTGTGGTAAAAACTGAAGCCATTCAAGCCCTTGGATTCATGGAAGAGATCCTTCTGACTGATAGTTGTCGTTTGACTTGCGCTGCCGTCAGGCTGCACAAGATAGGAGTAATCCACAGTGAGCGGATAGCTGAAATGTTGATCGACGGTGTTGACCAGGAAGGCGTCCTGCGTGCTGATACGCGAGTCCACGGTGGTAGTCTGCTGCACATTCTGGACGTCCGTGGTCGGTCCTACGTTGAATTGCTGGTCGCTCAGGAAGCCGATGGTCTGCTCGACCGTGGTGTCAACGCGGCCGTGCGAGGTGTTAACGTAGCCCCGGATGGCGAACTTGTGGTTGGATGCGACGGAGACACTGCCAAGAGAGGTGGTCCCCTTCGGATCGACCGCAATGTTCTCCGTAATGACCGGCGTGGGAGCCGCGGACAGGGTATTGCTCAGGATGCCGCCAGTGACCTGCTGCTTGCCGTGGTCCGTATAAGCAAGCAGGTTAGCCGTGGCGAGAAAGTAGCTGTCCGCATTGAACACGCCAATGCTGACGCTATGGGCGGCCCCATCCGAGAGCAGGCCGGCAAAGGGAGTAAGGTCGACCCGGTAGGGCTTGAAGTTCAGCGTCTGGACGCCGGGAATAGGTTCCCAGAGGTAGGGATCGATGCCCCCAGTGTAGATCCAGGGATAGACCGGAGCAACGCCGGCGGGTTGGCCGTCGATAAAAACCTCCGTCTCCCGAAACGCGGTGTTGCCGCAGCTTTCGAGATGCGCGGTCTGGTCGTTTGGAACGCAGAGATACCAGAACTCGTCGTTAGACTGGCTTTGCGCGATCACATCCAGGACAACGCGCTCGACATTCGTCGGCAGAGTGAGAGTCTGCGTGATTCTGTCGGACGTCGTGTTCAGAGTGCCCGCATCGCCGCCGGAACCGTTGACCGGAACAACCACGTCGGGGACACGCGGCGCTCGATCCTGCCACGAGGCGGGATAGAACTCAAGCGCGGCATTAGCATAGATGGTGCCGTTATAAGTGACCCCGCCGGAGACACCGACGAAGTTGCCCAGATCCGCTTGTCCGGTCTGCGGAGATTTGAAGATCGCAGTCAGGTCGGTAACATCGCGCTCGACATGCCAGGAGGGGCTGAGAGTCGCGCGCGGCTCAGCCGTGGTGCCATAGAAGATGTTGGCATGGTCAAGATAGAACGAGGCCGTGCGATCGAACTGGCGGCCTGCGGTGACGGTAAAGTCCGCCGTGAAGACAACCTTCGCCCACGGCCCCGGACAAGCCTGCGGTGGCGTATAGCTGATTGGCTTCGGGTTGTAGTCGGCAAAGGCCTGCTCCTGCAGAAGGGGGACGATGCAGGGCTGGGTGTGAGGGCGAGGAACCGAGGGCTCAGCCGTCGCTGGGTTGGAGGAGCCAACCTGCGGGGTAGAAGGGACAGGCACAACCTGCGCGTGCGCAAGGCCAGCGGAGAAGGCGAGAAGGGCGGCGGCTGAGACGACCAGCCGGTTGAGCGAGAAAAAGGCAGGATGGAACATGATGGACTCCTTTCGGATTTACATGTTGCTTCTTAGCTCTTGCGTGGTCTTGCCGGCATCTCAGAAAAAACCCATGTCAGAAGCTGCGCAGGTTGTGGATCATAGCGCGCACATCAGCGGCGTACACCACAAAGCGGGATGCGCCGTCAAACTGGTCTGCGTCTTCAAGGACCCAGGGACGCTCTCCCTGCATTCTGCTGGCTTCCCCGCGGCGAAGGGAACCGTGAAAATGGCTAGCTCCTGTGGCGCGGGCGAGGGCGGTCGCATCGCCTATCCGTAATCCCCCGCCCACAGCAACCTCGATTCTGCCGGCGGCAAGCTCTACCAGCCGCGCCAGCGTATCGGCTCCCGCAAGCACATCGCGTTCGCCGCCTGAGGTCAGGACCCGCTTGCAGCCAGTAGCAAGAATGTCTTCCAACGCCTCTTCGAGAGAGACAGTATAGTCAAACGCCCGGTGAAAGGTGATCTCAAGTGGAGCCGCCAACTCCACGAACTCACGCGTGCGTTCCACGTCGACCGTCAGGTCGGGGTTCAGGATGCCGAGGACGAATCCGCTCGCTCCAAGCTCACGCGCGTGAAGCAGGTCTTCCCGCATCAGGCTGAGTTCGTCTTTCGTATAGAGAAAGTCTCCGGAACGAGGGCGCAACAAGACATGCACCGGAAGGCCGCCGCGAAGGATAGCTTCGCGGGTGAGACCGTGGCTCGGGGTTAGACCGCCCTCACTCAATGCAGTGCAGAGCTCGATGCGATCGGCTCCCCCTTCGCGCGCCGCAAGACACGCCTCGATACTTTCGACGCAGAGCTCAAAGATAATCTTGCGCATAAGACAGAGAACCCATCTGAGCTTTCCGTACGCGAATCAGCCGATCGCAGCAAATAGATAGCGTGAGGCCACCTATTTATATACAGGAAAAATGCATCATGTGATTAATTTCATTCTAAGCAATCAGTTTCTTGAGAATAACAGGGGGATATGTGAGCAAGTAGGACAAAACTTGCGGGGTATATCGATTGAACGCTCTCGATGGAATGTCTGCCAAACGGCATTTCGTGAAAGTTGCGAGGGCGCCCGCGACAGAGGTGGGCTTTGCGGCGTCGTCCGGACCGGGATGACTCAGCCATCGGTGCAGTCGCCATCTGCCGTTCTCCCCTGGAACATGAAACCGGGGCGTTCCCTCTCTTTCCGGTGATCTGTCCGGTGATCTGTGGCGCGATCTTAGCCTGCGCTGCCTCTTCTGCATCCAACCCTGCAGCGCACGAACCAACCCCAGCACGAACCAACCCCAGGAGGATTTGCCCATGAGCACCGCAACACCGGAAACCGTCCAGTCGATCCAACTCGTAGATGCCCGCCGCGTCATTGCCGCTGCCCAGAAGAAAGCCGAATCCATCGGTCAGCCCATGAACATTGCCGTGGTCTGCGCCGGGGGCCATCTTCTCGCCTTCGAGCGCATGCCCAGGGCGTGGCTCGGCTCGGTTGACATTGCCATCAAGAAGGCCTGGACGGCCCGCGCCTTCGATGTCGAAACCAAGGCACTCGCCGATCTCTCGCAATCGGGCGATCAGTTCTTCGGCATTCACGCCTCGAATGACGGCAAGGTGATGATCTTCGCCGGAGGAATCCCGCTCATGAAAGAAGGTACGGTCATCGGCGCCATCGGCGTCAGCGGAGGCATGGGCAAACAGGACCAGGCCGTCGCACAAGCCGGAGCCGAAGCCCTCTAATGTGTTCCGTCTAAAGGAAAGCCCCGCCGCGAGCGGGGCTTCCTGCCGCAACTACCTCCGTTACTTAGTAAAGATCGAATCTCCTGGAGTCGTATCCTCATTGGACCGAATCCTGTTCTCAGCGCGCTTGGCGCTCTCCATCGCTGAGTGGTCCACCTTTTCCTGCTCCGTCTTCCCTGCCTCGGTCGCCGATGTCTCCGACTCGATCGCTTCGTGGGAAGGGCGTACGCCGCTCTTCGTAGAATCCAAACCCTGTGCCATACATCACCTCTTCCTAGAGAGATGGCTTCCCCGGCTCCGAAGGTTGCTCCTCAATCCGCTCGGATAAAATTCCGGAAAATCGCTTGTTACAATCGCCATGGCCTTCCATAAAATGGCATTCCCGATGAAGCTGCGTCGTCTGCTCTCGCTGGTACTGCTCGCGGCTGCCGCGGCGCTGTGCCACGCCCAGAGATCCAACCAGCCCGATGCATCCTCCGGAAGACCCAGCCAATCCATGACTGACAACACCGAAACGCCCGATCCTGCCGCCGTCCACCAGTCCGCCATCGTCATCGACACCCACGCCGATACTCCCCAGCGCTTTGTCGACGAGCACTGGGACTTCACCGATCCCCTCGACGGCGGCATGCTCAACTACGCGAGCGCGCGCCAGGGCAACCTCGCCGCACAGTTCTTCTCCATCTGGGTCGATCCTGCCCAATACCCCTCCAACGCCAGCGCGAAACGTACCCTCGTCCTGATCGACGGCACCCTCGAACAGGTCCGCAAGCATCCCGGCAAACTTCAACTCTGCCTCTCCTCCGGCGACATCCTGGCTGCCCACGCGAACCACAAGTTCGGCGTCCTGATGGGGATCGAAGGCGGCCACTCCATCGAAGACTCGCTCGCGCTTCTTCGCGATTACTACCGGCTCGGCGTCCGCTACATGACCCTTACCTGGTCCAATACCAACGACTGGGCGGACTCCTCGGGCGACATCGACGACGCGAAGATACCTCACCATAACGGCCTCACCCCCTTCGGCAAACAGGTGGTGCAGGAGATGAACCGTCTCGGCATGATGGTCGATGTCTCTCACGTCTCCGATAAAACCTTCTGGGACGTCATCGCCGCCACTCGCACTCCCATCATCGCCTCGCACTCCTCCGCCCGCGCCCTTACCCACTCGGCGCGCAACATGACCGACGAGATGCTGAAGGCCGTAGCGAAAAACAACGGCGTCGTCATGGTCAACTTCTTCCCTGCCTTCATCGACGAAAACTGGCGCGTCGCCTGGAACGCACAGGCGCCCGAGCGGAAAAAAGCGCAGGCTGCCCTCGAAGCCGAGTACAAAGCCAAACACCAGCCCGTTCCTTACACCGCCTCCGACAAGATCGATCGCGAGTTCGCCGCGAAGATCGGACGCGCTCCGTTCAACTCGCTTATCGATCACTTCGACCACGTCATCCAAGTCGCCGGCATCGATCACGTCGGCATCGGCACCGACTTCGACGGCATCCCCGTCCCACCCGCCGGAATCGACTCCGCCGCCGACCTGCCCAGGATCACCGCCGCCCTCATGGCCCGGGGTTATACCGCCGAAGATATGCACAAACTCCTCGGCGGGAACCTCCTGCGCGTCTTCCGCGAGGTGCAGGCCGCCGCGGATCCCATTCCCTGAGAGTCAGTCTAAAACTAAAGCAAAGTATCAATTGGCGCAGAGTCTGCCTTCGTTTTGCTTGTCATCCCCTTTTGCTTGTCATCCTCCTTTTGCCTGTCATCCCCTTTTGTTTGTCATCCCCTTTTGCTTGTCATTCCCGAAGGGAATCTGCGTGGGGCTTAGGAAGCAAAGGACTGCCAGATGGCGCTAGAGTCCAATCATGGCGCAGTCGAACCGTTACTTTCGATTTTCAAAGTTATCCGAGGCGAAGTTCCGGCACCTGGTCCGGTGTTTTGCCTTGGATTTGACAGCCACGCAGACGGCCCATCTGACTGGGATTTCGCTTCGTTCCGTCAACACGATCTTTCTGCGCCTGCGCACCAGGATCGCCGCCGAGTGCGAGCGGCAGTCGCCGTTAGAGGGAGTGCTCGAAGCCGATGAGTCTTACTTCGGACCACAGCGCGTGCGCGGGAGGTGCGGACGCGGCGCCGGCGGCAAGACCATCGTCTTCGGCCTGCTCAAGCGCGGCGACAAGGTCTACACCGCCATCGTCCCCAATGCTTCCAAAGCCGCGCTGCAAGCGGTGATTCGTGGCCGCGCCAGTCTCAGCTCGGTTGTCCACACCGACGGCTGGGCTGGCTATCACGGCCTGGTCGATCTGGGCTACGACAAGCACCTCAGAGTCGAGCACCGGGAGAATATCTTCGCCCAGCAACTCAACCACATCAACGGTATCGAAAGCTTCTGGAGCCTGGCCAAACGTCGCCTCGCCAGGTTCTGCGGTGTGCCCAAACGCACCTTCTACCTCCACCTCAAAGAGACAGAATTTCGCTTCAATCACCGCAACAATAACCTCTATAAAGAACTGCTAAACTTCCTCAGAAAGGATCCGCTCTGACTCCTTTGCTTCCTAAGCCCCTCTGCGTTTGCCCTCCTCTTGTTTGTCGTGATGGTGTAAAGGTATAAAGGGGCAAACGACTTGGGTGCCCACTGTCCGGGCTCTCGGACATAGGTCTCGATCAAACCAATCACCTATCCACCAGCATGAAATTCGCTCTACGTGAGAGTCGGCGGAGAAGCATCTTTCTGCTCCAACTCCGTGCCGAAGAGCCGGCGCAGCGGTCTTTGTATCGCCCTCAGCAGCGAACGTGCGGCAAGGATCGCCGAAGCGAGCAGCCCAAGGGCGATGCAAGCCGCAACGACGGGATGATGGGTCGCAAACCACGTCAACCCTACTGCCGCGGCGTCTTCGCCGGTGCTCAAGGCGATATTCGAGATCGGCTCCGGGCTCGGCGTCACCGCAGCGCGTAGAGCAGTCTTCGACCCATGGGCCGCAAGCGCAACGACCGCGCCAATCGCCGTCGCGAGAACCTGCATCTGCGGCGTAAGCTGCGAACTGGCGTGGTACGCCACCAGCGCCGCCAACGGCACCCGGACCACCGTGTGCAGCGCATTCCAAACCATGTCGAACCCGGGAATCTTGTCGGCAACAAACTCGATGGCGAACATGATCCCGCAGACCACCAGGATCCACGTGTGTCCCAGAGAGTCCAGACCCGGCGGCAGCTCCACCCACCGGGTGCGGGCCAGCAAACCAAGCGTTAGCACCGTGGCATAGATATTCAGCCCGGCGGCAAAGCTGGCGGCGACCACGAGTGCGGTGATGTTGGCTGCGCTGAAGTTCATGTGGCTGAAATTCTACAGCGATTCGAGGCCGTTCGATTGATTCATCAAGTCTTAGATCAAATTCAATCATGCTGTACCCCGCTGTTGCCCCTGTTTTTCTTGTTGTCATCCCCGAAGGGGATCTGCGGTTCTTTTTTGCCGGCATACACTCACCGTGGAATCGCTATATTGTCCAGGATGCCTAGCTCAAAAGTCGTTTAACAATAGAAGTGTCATTCCCGTAGGGAATCTGCGGTTGCCTTTCTCCACACTGACAGCAATCCGCTCTATCTACTTGAGCGCAGTCTCCGATGCACGACGCACCGCGCCACACCCCAGGTTCTTTACTCCTTCACCCGCACGGTAAACATCCGCTCATCTCCACCCGCATGCTCAATCAGAATCTCCCCATCCGCCCGCTCCACCACGCTCCTGAACTTCTCTCCCCACTCCACCAGCACCAGCGCATCCGGCTCTTCGGCCATCTCCTCCAGCCCGATCGTCAACAACTCCCGCTCCGTCTCCAACCGATAGAGATCCAGATGAAACAACCTCACCTTCGCCCCGCGATACTCATGCACCAGCGTGAACGTGGGGCTCGTCACCTCCTCCGCTTCTGCCGCCCCCAGCGCCGCCGCAATCCCCTTCACCAGCGTCGTCTTCCCCGCGCCCAGATCGCCGCGCAGCACATACAGCTTCGGAGCAGGCAGCAGCATCTCCGCCACTCGCTCGCCCATCGCGAGGGTCCCCGCCTCACTCCGCGTCTTGAACCGCTTCTTCTCCCGCAACTCTACCCTCCTACCGAACTCTCGCCTCTCTTTGCTGTTCTTTGTTCTTCGCTGTCATCCTAAACGCAGGGAAGGATCCCCGCATTTGTCGTTGCGCTTGCCTTTGCCCGTTCTTTGATCCGTCCCCTCAGCACAGATCGGTAGAAGAGCAAAGTAGCGGTTGGCGTAGACTCTGCCGACGCCCTTTGTTGTCATTCGCGAAGGTTGTCATTCCCGGAGGGAATCTGCGGTTGCCTTTGCACGACCCCCTGGAGCGCGCCGGCTTCGGCGGGGAGCAGGCGTGGGGGGGAGCAGAGGAGCCGTGAGTTGTTCGTACAGGGCGAAGAGGAACTCGACGCGCTCGCGGTCGGAGGCAAATGGCTCCGGGCGGTAGCAGCGCTCGACGGCGCGGTCGAGCTGCTGGTGGGCTTTGACCAGTTCGGCCGGCATAAGCAGAGGATCGTAGAGCTGGGCCAGGGTCGATTCAGGATAAAGAGCGCGGGCATCGAGGACCGCCTGGGCAAGCTCTTCGACTTTGGCCTTCTGGGCGCGGGTGGGGTTCTGGGGCCAGGGGTAGTTGTTGTAGACCAGGGTGTTGGAATAGCTGTACCTAGATTCAAGTCTTCCGCACACTACCTTCACCCATGCCATGTGCATTCTGGAACTGAGGGTTCCGAAGATCCAGTTATTGGCTGACGGGATGAACTGGATTTTGTTACTACAAATGACATCTTTAGACATCATTGCCATCGGCACATACTTTCGACGCTCCGAGGACACCTCGGGAATTGCAAGGTAATCGGCGTTGGGCTGAGCTATCTGAGCGAATAGATAAGGTGTTTCTGCGAAGCGATTGGTGGACTTGGCCTTACTTGCCAATCGCATTTCTTTCACGCCTTCTACCCTTTTTTTTACGATGGTGAGACGATCAAGCTCATTCGGGGTGATGTCAACAAGCCAGAGACACCATCTCTTTCCACCGTTCAACAGTTCATGTCCGCCAACATATGGCCTGATCCATTTTTCTAAGGAAGGTTCTTCCGCCAAAAATGCCTGACGTTGAGGGTCATCCAAGATGAAATTACCTCCGTCTCGAGGTTGACTTCCCCAGAACATACGCGGTGCATCGCTGATAGGCGCGGAGCGGTTTGAGATGCATTGGTCGCCGCCTTCAAGTAAATACGGGCTGATGTTCTGAACGATTGTGGCGACGTTAGCCTCGCCATTTTTTTCGAAAATCGTACGGATTTGCCATCCTAAGGCAGAAAAGCTCGCGATGACAACGTGTACGTGTGCTTTGCCGCGTGCCTCGCTCTCCCATGGGAATGTGCGATAAGCGAAATTAATCTTGACGTGGCATCTCTCAAAGATATTCCTCCAAAGAATCGAGGCCTGTTCTCCTTGAGTGATTGAGTTAGTTGACACGAATGCGACTGGAACGTTTGTGTTTTCGATGTATTTCGCAGCTTTGAAATACCATGCGCAGACGTAGTCGAGAACTCCGACCCCCTTTGCATGGTCGGCGGCTAAGTCAAGGTCTTGATGCTGAAGCTTTGACATCCACATCGCTCCAACGAACGGCGGGTTCCCGAGGATGTAAGAGCATTCTTTGGCTGGCAGCAGATCGTTCCAGTCCATGCGCAGGGCGTTGCCGATATGGATGTGGGGCGAGTTTTTGAGCGGCAGCCGGAGGTACGGTTGGGAGAAGGCTTCGAGGATACGCAGGTTGGACTGGTGGTCCATCAGCCACAGCGCGACCTCGGCGATGCGGGCCGGCCACTCTTCAATCTCGATGCCGTAGAACTGGTGGACGTCGACCTGTGAGAGGCGGTTGACCTCGTCGAGGGTGAAGGCCTGCTGACTGGCGTGCTGGGCGCGGAGGACTTCGAGTTCGAGCGTGCGGAGTTCGCGGTAGGCGATGACGAGGAAGTTGCCGCAACCGCAGGCGGGGTCGAGGAACTTTAGCTCGGTGAGACGCTTGCGGTAGGCTTCGAGGCGGCTGGTCCGGCGGCCTGAGCGGTCTTTCTGGATGGTCTCGAACTCGGCTCGAAGCGCATCGAGAAAAAGCGGATGAATGACCTTGAGGATATCGCGCTCGGAGGTGTAGTGGGCTCCGATGGAGCGGCGCTCCTTGGGCTGCATGACCTCCTGGAAGAGAGCGCCGAAGATGGCGGGGGAGATGCGGGACCAGTTGAAGTTGGCGGCTTCAAGGAGGGCCTTGCGCATGGGGCTGTTGAAGGCTGCGAATTCGAGGCGCTCGGCGAAGAGCGCGCCGTTAATGTAAGGGAAGGCCTGGAGTTCCGCATCCAGATTGCGCTGGCGGCGGGCGGGTTCGGTGTCGAGGGTGCGGAAGAGTTCGGCGAGACGCGCGCCAAGGTCGCTGCCGTCGGGGTGGGTGCGGTTTTCGATGTAGAGGCGGAAGGATTCAGGCTCGAAGATGTGGGTGTCTTCGGCGAAGAGGCAGAAGAGGATGCGGACGAGAAAGCGTTCGAGGTCGTGGCCCGAGTAGCCGCCGGCTTTGAGCGTGTCGTGAACGCCCGCCATGATGTTGACGGCCTTGAGATTGAGCGGGTCTTGCGCCTTATACGTAGGGACCTGGTATCCGGGGATGAAGTTGAACTGGCGGATATGGTCCGGGAGTTCGGCGAGCGGGAACTCGAACCGCTGAAAACGGCGGTTGCGGAAGAGAGGAAGGTCAAGCTGCTCGTCGGGCTCAAGATCGTAGAGGGCGAAACGCCGGAAGTCGGAGAGGAGGAGGTAGCGGGGGATCTCGTCGCCGCGCCCGACGGTCTGGAGGTCCTGGATGTAGTCGAAGGCCTGCGTCTCGGCGGCTTCCAGGCTGGCCCCGGCGGTCTTGTGCTCGATAAGCAGCTTCCCCTTCCAGAGCAGGTCGATGAAGCCGTAAGTTCCGCGCAGACGACGGACAGGCTCTTCAAAGGAGGCGACCGTGCGGCGCGGGATATCGAAGATCTGGAAGAACTCGTTCCAGAAGGTCTGCTTGTCGGCCTGCTCGCGCGTAGCCGAGGTCCAGTCGCGGGCAAAGAGGGTGGCGCGCTGGTGGATTTCGTTCCAGGAGAGATTAGGCATTCTGGTCGATTGTAGATGTTCTGGTGAACGACATGGCTCGAAATGACTCTGGCATGGCAACCAAGCGGGACTCGTCGCAACCTGAAGCAGTTGACCGGAGCCAAGTAGCAGTGGGTGTAGAGTCTACCGTGCCCTTTGTTTGTCATTCCCGAAGGGAATCTGCGGTTGCCCCCTCCACACCAACAGCAAATCCGCTCTAAACAGCTTCAGAACACTCGCTACACCCGCAACCCACAAATCCAGACCAGCCCATCCGCATCCGTCACCCGGTACCGAAACGCATCCGACAGATGTGTCACTGTATCCGTGGCAAGCACCGTATGCTCGTCCAACGCATGCGCGGCAAAGTCTGCCGCCAGCCCATGCAGATACACCGCCGCCTCCACTGCCCGCGCCACCTCGCCTGGGAACTGCGCCAGCATTCCTGCAATAATCCCCGTCAGAATGTCCCCGCTCCCACCCTTCGCCATCGCCGGGTTCCCGCTCGTGTTAACCGCTACCGAACCGTCCGGATGCGCCACCAGCGTCCGCCATCCCTTCAGCACCAGCGTCAGCTTATGCTCGGTCGCAAACCGTCGCGCCAACCCCACCCGGTCCGCCTCCACCTCTTTCACCGTCAGCCCCGCCAGCCGCGCCATCTCGCCCGGATGCGGCGTCAGCACCATCACCCGCCCTTCCCCATCCAGCAACTCCGCCTTTCCGTCGTAGGCATTCAGCGCATCCGCGTCGATCACCACCGGCACCGTCGTCTTCTCCACCACATGCCGCGCAAACTCCGGCGCGTCGCCTTCGGTCGAAAGCCCCGGCCCCATCGCCACCACGCTGATCTTGCTCAATAACTCGTCCAGCTTCGCCCCATCCAGGTTCTTAAAAGACACCGCACCTTTGGGCCCCTCCGACAGCGGAGCCATCATCAACTCCGGCGCTATCGCCGCCACCGTATTCGCAATGCCCTTCGGAGTGGCTGCGGTCACCAGTCCAGCCCCGGTCCGCAGGCTCGCCAGCGACGCCATGGCCGGAGCGCCCGCCTTCCCCGCGCTTCCGCCAATCACCAGCACATGTCCGAACTTTCCTTTATTCGAATTCACGTTCCGGGCCTTCTCCGCCAAGGTCTTCGAACTCCCTGTCCACGTCAGCCCGCCCGCCGAACGCACCGACTCCGCCGGAGACCCGATCTGTCCCACCACCACCGGCCCGAACGTCCCACCGGTCCTCTCATTCCGCGTCAGATGCCCGAACACGTGCGCCATCTTCGGCGCGGTAAACGTCACCACCGCATCGGCTCGAAACGAACCCGCCGCATCCTGCTCCATCGAGTCCGCATCCCACCCCGAGGGCAGATCCACCGCCACCACTGGCGCATTCGTACTCTCCACCAGGTCCCGCAAGGCCACTGCCGCTCCCCGCAGCGGGGGTTTGAACCCTGTTCCCACTACTGCGTCGATCAGCAACCCGGCGTTCTTTATATCCTGCGCAGCCTCACGCAGCGCCCTCTCATCCGAGGCTTCCATCGGGATCTCATGGACCGCCACGGCCGCAGCCTCATCCCGCAGCCTTCGCAATGCCGTAGCCGCCTCGCCCTTCGCTTCAGCCGCCCGCCCCAGCAGAATCACCCGCACCGCCCTGCCCGCCTGCGCCAGCACCCGGGCCGCGACCAGTCCGTCCCCTCCGTTGTTTCCCTTTCCGCACAGCACCAACACCTGCAAGCCCGCCGGGTACTGTCGCAGGCAGAACTCTGCCACCCGATGCCCCGCGGCTTCCATTAAGGTCCCCAGCGAAACCCCAAGCTCGTCTGCGGTCCGACGATCCACCGCACCCATTTCCTCTGCAGTCAATATCGTCATGCTCTCCCCTGCCCCATCTACGCCCAGGCACCCGCGCGGCCCAACCCCGTCCGTTCGTCCCAAGAGGAGTTCACTTCAGCAACAAAAATCGCATCCACTCAAAAGCCGGCAGCTTGAGAGTTGGATGCGAAAAATAACGTTCTAAATGTGGCGTAACTTCAGCCGCGCAAAATCGTGTCTCCAATCAACCTCATTCCACCACGAAAAGACACGTTGGCACCACGTTTTTACCAGCGATTTTTCACGCCACCCTTACTCGGAAGCCCCTACGGTACCGCCACTTGCGACTCCGGGCTTCGGCAGAAAATAACTCCGGTCCCAAAGCGCCCGGTAAAACTCCCCTGTCAACTCCGCCGCCTTCGGCCCAAACGTAGGCCGGCCGCCTTCCAGAAAAATCACCGTCACAATCCGGCCATTCGGCGTATCCGCGAACGATCCGAACCACCCGAATCTGGTCCCGTTATTCGAGCAGGTGCCCGTCTTCCCCATCACCGGAAACTGACTGAAGTTGGCCCGCAGCGACCGTGCTGTCCCATACTGGACCGCACCTTCCATCCCCGTCTGAATCTCGGGAATCAGCGGCGCGATATTCAACATACGCTTAACCTTCGGCTCAAAGGTGGCCAAGTCGACCGCGCTTTCCGGATGCTGGAGATAATAGAGCGTCCCGCCATTCGCAATTGCTGAAACCAGCGCCCCCAACTGCAGCGGCGTCATCGAAACGCTCTCGCCAAACGAGCACATGCGGCCAACGCCACCCAAAGCCGCCGGCAGCACCTCGTCCGGATACGTCCCCAACTGCTCGCCCTGGATGTGATACCCCGCCAGCTCGCCCAGGCCAAACTCATTCGCGTAATGCTTCACCCGCTCGAATCCCAGCATACGGCCAAGCGTCTCAAAATAAAGATTGTTCGAGTGGGCCAGCGCCTCGGTCATGGTCATGTGGTACTTGCCGCCCAGGTTCACCGGCGTATCCCGGGTCACGATGCCCTCTTCCAGAGCAGACAGCGCTACCGTCAGCTTGATCGTCGAACATGGCTCCGCGCCATTCGACAGCGCCAGCTTCTGGTTCACCATCGCCAGAATGCGCCCCGTGGACGGATCGATAGCGATTGCGGTGCCGTTCATATTTCCCAGCGCCTCGATCGCCGCCGCGCGGACCACGGGATCCTCCCCATCGGTCACATCGCCCAGCGTCAGGTTGTCGGCATATGAACTCGCCGTAAATCGCTCCTGATATCTATATCGTGTGCGCCTCACCGCAAGCGTCGGACGCGCCCCACGTCCCCGCCGATGTCCCACAACCCGAACCGTATGCCTGGATCCCACATGCGAGCCGCTGGCGTGCGGCTTCCCCTTCGCGGCAACCCGCGCCGTCCCAGCCGAATGGTGCTTCGTCCGGGTGGTACCGCTTGCTCCGGCATCCACTCCAGCGCACAACACAAGGCCGAAGAGGATTGCGCCACAAAGTTTCATCAGCTTCGACACGGGCGACCCCCTTTTTTAGTTAGAGTGCAATCGAACTGCCATCGATACACAACTCACATCAGAAAGTACTTATTTAACACTACTGGGCACACCATGCATGTGCCACTTTCGTGCTATCGAGACCAACTCTCCGGCCACTCGTCAGTTGCCGCGCCGCAGAAACGCTGGAATATCAAGCTCATCCGGCTCCGCATGGTCCTGCAAAGCTGAATTGGAGCCGCCAAACGACGGCACCCGCACCGCAGGCTGCGCAATCGAGGGATCCTCCGTCGAACCCCGCATCAATTCCTGTTGGACGCGCACCGGCGCCGAGGTGTGAGTCTGCTCCTTCGCCCGATCCGCCATTCCGCCGTGACCGTCCGCCTCACGAGCCCGCTCTTCCCGCGCCGAAGCCGCACGAAAAAAATCGTCGTCGAACACCGAAGCCGGCACCGGGATCAGCTCCGGCAGCGCACTCGCATGCGGCTGCGTATCGGCAGGAGCATCGGAGTGAGCGTGAATCTGGGCGACCGGCTTCTCCATCTCATGTGCGGAAGTCGTTTCCGCCTCACTCGCAAACCGCGGCGCAGCCGGCCGCGACGTCACCACCCGAGGCTGAATCGGTACGTCGTACCGCATCGTCGGCAGGGTCGCCTCGGCCAGCATCCGCTCCCGCCGCTGCGGCATCTCCTGCTGCTTGAAGCCCGTCGCGATTACGGTGATCTTCACCTCATCGCCCATCGTCTCATCCAGCACCGCGCCGAAGATGATGTTCGCGTCCTCGTGAGCCGCGTTCTGGATAATGCTCGAAGCCTCGTTCACCTCGCTCAGCTTCAGGTTGCTCGAGCCCGTAATGTTGATCAGAATTCCCCGCGCCCCATCGATCGCTCCCGCCTCAAGCAGAGGCGAAGCCATCGCCGCCATCGCCGCCTCCACCGCGCGGTTCGCGCCCGACCGCACCCCCGTCCCCATCACCGCATAGCCCATCCCCGCCATCGTCGTCTTAACATCGGCAAAGTCGCGGTTGATCACGCCCGGAATCGTTATGATGTCCGAGATTCCCTGCACCCCCTGCCGCAGCACGTCGTCCGCAATCCGGAAGCTCTCGAAAAATCCCGCATCCTTCGCCACCGCCAGCAGCTTCTCGTTCGGTATCACAATGACCGTATCGACGGACTCCAGCAGCTCCTGCATCCCGCGCTCGGCCTGCTGCATCCGCCGCTTGCCCTCAAACGCGAACGGCCGCGTCACCACCGCCACCGTCAGCGCGCCCATCTCGCTGGCCAGGCTGGCAATCACCGGAGCCGCGCCCGTCCCCGTCCCGCCGCCCAGCCCCGCCGTCACAAATACCATGTCCGCGCCCTCGAGCGCCTCGATGATCTTGTCCGAATCCTCCAGTGCCGCCCTGCGCCCCACATCCGGGTTCGCGCCCGCGCCCAGCCCGCTCGTCAGCTTCACCCCAAGCTGCAGCTTTACTGGCGCATTCGACACCTGCAGCGCCTGCACATCCGTATTCGCCGCGATAAACTCCACGCCCACCACATTCGCCGAGATCATACGATTAACGGCGTTATTCCCGCCGCCCCCCACGCCGATTACTTTAATCCGCGCTCCATGCGGAATCTCATCGTGATAGTGAATGCGAAGGTCGTCAGGCAGATTGGGCGGAAGATTGGACATAAAAGCAGCGCTCCTCAAGGGTCTTTCCTGATTCTCCCACCTCCGCGCCAAACGCACGACCCCGTTTTCCACCACCCGTACCTCGCTTGGTTCAATATTCCCTGCAAACATCGAATCCTTGTAATGCAAACACGGCAAAAGTAAGGAAAACTACACTGCCTGCAACGACCCCGCTTGTAGAAGGGGAACGTGACGTTCAGAAAGAAAGACTCTTGTGTTTAGGAGCTACTCGCCGCGGACAAACAAAATAAATTGAACTTTTCGTCCCAACGTTAGCTGAAAGGTCGGGACCAGCATGGTTTTGGACATTTTGAAGTCTTCGATACACTCCTCGAAGCCATCACGTTTGAATGATCTGAGGTCAGAGCGCTCAAGTACCTGATCGACGAAGTGCGCCAACATCGCAGGAGAGAACGGCTTTGATCGGTCATTTATCAGCAGAATGCAAGTAGGGTTGAAAGCCGCTAAGGCTGGGGCTAGTGATGAGGGAAAAACGGACACCTCATATTGAAACTCAAGCGTCGTATCATGGAATAGCAGATACGCCTTATCGTCCTCTGGCACATCCAACCTTAGCTGTTTGTTCACCGCGACTAGCGATGCGGCATATTCGTTTCCATCGATGATGTTCCGAGCTGCGCGGGAGAGTTGTGGATATCCTGTAAGCCATTTGACCTTGGAGTTTACAGACTCTCGGGGGTACGAAGCTGAAGCGGAGAGGTGGTCTCCTCGATGTCTGACTCGTGGCTGGAAAAATTCGAGCAAAGTAGGCTCGCGTTACAGATGTTCGATCCACCGCTTAGCGGAAGGATTATGGTCTCGGGGTGTCCGTGCTACCAATCCCAAATTCGGACAAAAAATATCTCAATTTTCTAGCGTGGTGGATGAAGGTGGGTCGGCTGAAGCCGATGGACCCGCAAGGATGGAGGACGCTGTCCGGGCCGGGAGTCATTTGGAATCGGATCGAAGCCATCGACGCTGGAGAATGGGCCGCGCTGCCAGAAGTTGAGCGCGCATTGATAAAAGGGTGGGTGCAGACGTGGCCGATTGGGATGTTTTCCGATTAGCGTCACTTCTTACGGGTGCCCCATATCTCGATTTTGACATGTGGGCATCGAGCGAAGCAAGAACGTCCCTCTTTGATAATCGTCTGACAAACATCCTGGTCCATCCCACGTATTTGTAACCCGCTCATAACAAAACGGATTTAGCCACTTCAACATGGCGCAGGAGTTATGGTCAAACGCATAGAATTGGGATAGAGAGAAAAATACCAAGATGGGTGCACCATGTCCGGATTCTCGGACATGGGTTTTCATTACAGGACCACACTCGACCGGCACCGAAAGCGCTGCAAACTCCGAGCTGCGGGAACGGAAGTCCGGCCTCATGTTATTTGTTTCGAAGACTTTGCGCAACTTGCCGGGGAGGGGGTACGACATGAAGAAGTACAACCGCAAGATCGCCGCGCGTCAGTCTGCCCTAGAAGCTCCCGGCAAAGATCGCCTTTAGCTTCGCGCACAGCCTCTGCTCTTCGCTCACCCGCCTTCCTGCATCCAATGCGTATACAGCAGCATCCCAATCGCCGATGAAAACTCCGGCCGGATCAACTCCTCAGGCATCCGCGAGAGTGGCACTGAATAAATTAAGGATCGCGCTCGACCTTTGCCGTCACGAGTGCACAGTTCGGCGACGGACGCGAAAGCCTGCGCTTCGCACGGAGATGGCCGGGTGGCGGCTACAGCCTCATCCCCGCAAATGCAATCTATACGCCTCCGCGTAGGGACGTATGGGACGGAAGCGTGTGACGCAGAGTCAGGTCGTCGATGTATTGTTCTCTCGGAAGCGCTCAGAGACAGCGGCATGAGAGCGGCGACCATACCTCTCGCGGTGTGTTTTGTGCGGTGTGTTTTTTGTGCCCGCTCGTTGTCCATTTTACGAGGAGGAGTGGGTGTAACTAACTGATTTATATGGTGGGCACAGCAGGATTCGAACCTACGACTTCCACCGTGTGAAGGTGGCACTCTAGGGGCATTTTATTGACGGCAAAGGACTTACGAGTCGGCAAAACCGGCAAAACCGGCCCAATCGGCGCTATTTGCCAACAAAATGCCAACAAACCTTATTTGAACATAGCCCGCGGAATCATGGGGTCGGTCGTGGTGGAACGACCCCAATACAAATCCGAACACAAACAGGGTTCGAACGCGCAACATCAATTTGAGTCGGTGATTGACCGGGACGGAACTTGGTGGGCGGTGAGGGACTCGAACCCCCGACCTCCTGCGTGTGAAGCAGGCGCTCTAACCAGCTGAGCTAACCGCCCGTACAGCGAATCGCTGCAGAGTCGATTATCAGTGTAAGGTATACGCGAGCCATCGGGCAATGTTGAGCGGCCGTTGACCGCTGTTCATTGGCTGTCGAAGAGGCTCACTTGCCGGTTGCTGATGGGTGTGGTCTCGATCAGAGTGGTCTCCATCTGCTCTGCCGGAAGGATGCGGAGAAGATGAACCGGAGGCCTCTCGGACGGTTCCAGATATTCAGCGTAGTCCTTCGGCATAAGAAAAGTGGTCATGCGGTCGTGGATCGGCGCCACCAGTTCGTTCGGTTCGCCGGTGAGAATTGCAAAAGTCCGTTCCCATAGACCGGTCTTCGGGTTTTTCCAGAGCTTCCAGACACCAGCCATGCCAAACGGTCTATGCCCGCGAACGACAAACTCGTACTTCGGTTTCTTCTTCCCCTTCTCGACCTCCTGCCATTCATAAATTGCGTCTCCCGGAACGATGACTCGCCCCTTCAGGAAGGCGTCCGCCCAGAACTTGGCGCGCTCAATCCCTTCCGATCTGGCATTGAAGAGAAGCCGGTCCGGCAGCTTGAATGCCCAACGCATCATCTCGATCTTGCGTTCGCCATCCTCATTTAGATAAATGACGGGCTGCATGGACTGTGGCCTGAGATCGTCTCCGGGTTCGAAGAACGTCTCATCCAACCCGGCACTCACCGCGAACGCTTCCGCGATCCGTTGTTTGTCCGACCCTCGTTTGAATCGTCCACACATGGTTATGTCTCCCTGACCACCTTGCGAGGGTCCTTGTCATCTCGCAGAGCAACAAACTTCGTGTGTCGCAGATGATCGGCCCCCGTCCATTCCAAGAACTGTATTCGAGCAACAGCCTCGGGCCGAAGCCAAACACACTCCTTCATTTTCTCCGCGGTCAATCCTTGGCCCCAGCGTCCTGCCTGCCTCTCAGGAAGATTGACGAATGGGCACTTTGCAGTCTTGAGACCCTTGAGCTTGTCGAAGACGGTTCGCCGGGTGGCCGGTACAAACCCCGCTCTGACGCGGGAGGCATAGCGCAGTTCTTTTCCTTGGTAGAAGCCGATAACCAAGGAGTCGATTCCATTGCTTCCCGGGACATATCCACCAATGACGAATTCCTGCTCCATGTTGACGCGGTATTTTGTCCAAAGACCCGTGCGGAGGCCCGGTTGGTAAACGCTGTCAGCCCGTTTGGCGACAATCCCTTCAAGTCCGTGCGATTGTACAAACTTCAGCATCTGCGATGCGGTCTGGTCAGAGACTTCCGAGATGGCTATGTGATCTGCCGGAACCAATACGGATTGGAGAATTTGCCGTCGCTCCGAGAGTGGGAGCGTCGTCAGGTCGCGACTGTCATGAGCCAAAATGTCGAAGGCATAATAAACGATCTGATCTTCTGCAGAGCGAAAATTCTGCAGCAGGTTGAAGTTGGGGCGGCCGTCCGCGCCGAGCGCGACCAACTCACCATCAATGATGGTGCCTTCCGGAAGCGAGCTCAACGCAGAAGCAATATAGGGGAATTTCTTATTGAGGAGGTTCTCCCGCCTGGAATAAAGATCGGTCCTTCCGTTCGCGCGGATGACCTCCAGGCGATATCCATCGAGCTTGAGCTCGTAGGTCCACTCGGGGCCTTCAAGAACCTTCGTCACGGGCAAACAATCCATCGTTTCGATGAAACCGATTTGTTGTCTTGGGAAGGTTTTGGTGGCCATGGGGATTCGTAAGGTAAGTACAACCTCGGTCCTGAATTCTTCTGATAATGTCTGATGCTTCCTGTCAGCAAAATCGTAGGATTAAAGATGGCGGACGATAAGACCTGATATAAAGCGGAAGGTCGCCTCGACCAACGCCAGCCTATGCATCATCCTCTCAAAAGGCAAAGCGCGCACCCAGCTCAATGCGCCTCGCCGCTTCTGCCGAGATCGGCTGCCCGATCGTTGGAGACAAGACTGTATTCACTCCCGTCGAATTGGTATGGTTCAACAGATTCGCGGCGCGCGCGTTGAACGTCACGCTGAGAGGATGATCCTTATCCCTCGGGTTGAGCACGAAGGCGCGGCTCAGATCACTGCTCCAGCGCCAAAGGCTCGGCATCGTACCCAGGTTGCGGGGAACATTGCCATTGACGGTATTCGCCGTCAACGACCCAAATGGCGTGGCGTAGACCCCCGATCCGGAACTTGCTGAGCCTGCATATGAAGGCCGGTCATTGAAAACCCCGTCCCCATTGTTGTCCGTGCCCGTTGTGATGTTGTACGGCCTGCCAGTCCGCGCGGAGAACTGATTGGCCAATTGAAGCTTGCCAGGAAGATAGAGCATTCCATCCACGGACCCGCCGCTTGATTGCCAGTCCGGCCGAGAGGACTCTCCTCTGTCGCTATAACTCGACTGCGAAGGAGCAATCGGCCAGGGGGCATCAGACTTGAAATGTATGAGCCAGGCACTCAGATCGAGAGTGAATCGTTTGTAACTGTGCTGAGCGAGGCTCATGCTGAGAATGTTTCCATTGAGGTGCCCCGAATTCTCATACTGGAAGATATTTTTGTTTGGAGCAATGGGGCGAGGTGCCATGAGCGCTGCTGTCGGATCAGGCCGATTTCCGACGCTGTTTGGGACCATCGGAGCATTGATGTTCCTCGTTCGGAAGATTCCCCAATCCTCCCCATAGCTATCGTTGATGGCCGCATGCCAGTGATGCGGCAGGTCATGCTCGATGCCAACCTGCACAATCGCGGCAGGAAACTCTCTTACGGATTTGGCAAACTGATTGGTGGTCGACACCTGAATCGAACCGGCCACTGGGCTCAATGGATTACTGTAGTTCGGGGAATAGACAGTCGTTGATCGTTGCCGCGTCCCATTCAGGCGATAGACATCGGTCGCATAGCTCAGAGGCGCAGGCGCATCGAAGAGACCCAATCGAAGGTGGAGCACCCACGTTGATTTCTTGTCCGGAGCCCAGGAGAACCCCACTCTCGGCGCGAAGTTAGCGAAGGTTTCAGGAGAGGTCTGAAAAGCATAGCGCAATCCTCCGGAGACGGAGAATCGGGATGCGAGCTTGATGGAATCCTCTGCATACAAGCCCAGCCTCCATTGCGTGAACGGAACCAATGGCGTGCCGCTGGTCATCTGGTAGGTCGTCGGTGAACCTCCAGGAAGATTGAGCATAGCTCGCTGATACTGCTGGATCGGGCTGAGGGTTACTGTCCCTGCTGTGGGGTTGTTGTTCTGATCGAGCGCGGGTGCGCTGCCGCCGCCGAAGACGTAAGCTCCGTTGAACGTATCGGGATCATAGTTGTGAACAAAGAATCCGAGCGACTGTGCGCCGACCTTGATCGAGTGCTTGCCATGAATCCACTGGATTTCATGATCGATTTCAACGTCTCGCTCACGGTCATTCAGGTTTTGAACGGTTGCGCCGCCGTTCATGAAATAACCAGCAACTTCCAGCGACGGCGCAGTCGAAGATGGCGACTGTTGTGTGCGCTTCCACGTATACCCGATCCTGGTCTCATGCAGAAGATTGGCATTCAGCGTCAGGATGTTAGTGAATCGCAGATCGTACTCGCTGATTGCGCTGGAGTATCCCGATTCAGGAAGGGTGAGGCCACCGACTCCCTGATTCCCAAGACTATTAACGTTGGCTGCAAAGGAGAGCGTAGAAATATCCTTTGGGCTTAGTTGCAGGTCTGCACGGGCTGATGCAATCCAGAGCCGTTGTGGAGCGTCCACCGTCTGCTGGAAAGGAACTCCATCACCATCTGGACCGAGACTGTTATCCGGCCCCAATGTCCTGGCCGTGACCACGTTGAATTCATCGATGTCGCGCTTTTCCAGAGCAACAGCGAAGCCACTCTTCCGTGAAATGACGGGTCCGCTGAGTTCAAAACCATAGCGGCGCTTGCCGGCCGGTGTTGCCGTTAGCGAAAACGGGTCTGTCGCATTGAAACTCCCATCGCTATCGGTAAAGAACAGCGCTCCGTGAAACTTGTCCGCACCCGGTCTGGTGAAAATCTCAACCCTGCCCCCCTGAAAGGTTGGTCCCTCGTACACCGGAGAATACGGGTCCGGGTTGATGCGAATCGAGGCAATTGAACTCTTGGGCGGCATGGCGCTCGTGTTCTGAAATCCGTCAACCATAACCATAGTCGAGTCAGGATTGTAGCCTCCGCTCGATGCGAGAAGCTGCAATTGCTGGATCAGATCATCAGGGTCATCGGGTAGAAGCTGTACCTCCTCTGAATTCAGATTTCTCGTCCCGGAACCATGGTCAGCGTCGGTAGCAGTGTTATCCGAACCCACCTGTACATCCGTTTGCACCTGTGCCAGCGCCAACTGAACGTTCAGGCGTGCTACTCCTCTGGTTGAGTTGCGGACGCGCGCTGTTGCTGCCGCAAACCCATCAGCCTGTACAGTGACTGTTGTCGAGCCCCTTGGGACACATGAGAGAGCATAGTGCCCGGCCACATCCGTCATCGCTGATTCGTTACCTGCCCGCACCTGAGCACCGGGAACCAGCGCACCTGTCGGGTCGGTCACGAGTCCTTCGATTTGGATACCGCTCACACACGGTTGCTGTGCAAACAGCGTAGCCGGTGCAAACAATGCGATCGCAAAGATCAGATTTCGGATTCTGTGGCGCATTCATGCCCTCACCACGAATCTCATCGATCCGCAGAACAGAAGCGAATGGTTTGCAACAGAACTCAGGAATTGTGCAACGAAGGACAGGATCGATGAAGAGAAGCACAGCCGGAGAATTGGCGGGCCGGAAGAAGCCGCAATCTATCCGCGGGTCACGTCAAGGAGGCTCTGCCATCCAGCCTTACTCATCTTGAGGCGATGACCATTCGAGAGGACCAACCAGCCCTCATGCTGTCCTTCCCGCAAAATCTCCCGCACGCTGTTGATGTTCACGATGGCGGAACGGTGAACCCGAACAAACTTCTTCGGATCAAGCGTGCTCGCAAGCTGCTTGATCGTCTCCCGGATCAGATAACGCTTCGGGCCGACATGGAGGCACGCATAATAGCTGTCTGCTTCAATCCACTCAATCGCATCGACGGCGACGAAGACATCCTTTGTGCCGTTGGGTACAAGGATGCGTTGCGGATGCGTCACCGGAACGAGAGCGCCATTACTGAGAGCGGCGACCACGGACTTCAGTTGCTCCTGTGTGATCGGAGCAGTGTTCGCTGCTACTCGTTCTTTTACGCGGCGAAGTGTGTTGTGCAGTCGGTCCGTTTCCACCGGCTTGGTCAGATAATCGAGTGCTTCGACCTCGAACGCCTTCACCGCATATTCGTTGTGTGCTGTGATGAACACGACGACGGGCATCTGTGCGATGCCGATCTGCTGGATAACCTCAAATCCGTCCTTCCCCGGCATCTGAATGTCGAGAAAGAGAACATCGGCCTTATGTTCTTTGACGGCCGCTATCGTCTCGCGTCCATTCGAACACTCCTCGACGACTTCAATGTCTGGGTCTTCAGCCAGGAGCAAGCGCAGTCCCTCACGGGCCAGTGCCTCATCATCCGCAATGATGGCCTTTAGTTTCATGCGCGCGCCCTCTCGTACGGAATCGTGATCGAGACCTCATAGCCGCCACCCTGCGGCTCACTCACCGTCAGGTCGTAGCGATCTTTATAGAAATGGGCAAGACGTTCCTTCGTATTTTTCAGGCCAATGCCATGCCCAGTAGCTGACTTGCCATTTATCCCCGGACCGTTGTCCCGGACATTCAATTGAAGTTCAGTACCGTTCCTTGTAACAGAAGCCTGAATGAGGCCATCCCGTTCCCGCTGGGCGATGCCATGCCGAACGGCATTCTCCACAATAGGCTGCAGCAGAAAGCAAGGAACAAGTCCATCGAGGGCACCGGGATCGATCTTCATCTCCACACGCAGGCGATCCGCGAAGCGCGTCTGTTCAATCGCCAGATAGTGATCGACAGTTTGCAGTTCCTGCGACAGCGGAATCTTCTCCGGCGTCGAACTTGAGAGCGTCGCCTTCAGGATGGTGTTCAGATGCGTGAGCATCGCATCCGCCTCCTTTGGGCGTGCCGTCCTTACCAGCGTTGTGATCGCATTCAAGGTGTTGAAGAGGAAATGCGGCTGAAGCTGCATTTGCAGAGCGTGCAGCTTAGCAACCGAGAGCTGCTGCCTTAGTTCAAGAGAGTGAAATGCCTCCCGCTGGGCTGTAATATGCAGGCGAATGATGGCACAGGCGGACCACACCAGCGCATAGACAAGAAAATCAAGGCTGTATCGTCCGATCTCGAAAAAGTGAAGCGTATCGAAGCCCGCAACGTGCCACTCCTCCCAGATGCGCCCCATGATCCGGGTTGCCAGATGGAGGCTGCCCAAATGAAGAGCGCAAACGAAAACCCCGAGAAGGATCTGAAATAACAGATTCGGCACGGACGCCCGGAGGATCAGCGGATAGCGATCTCCTGTTCGCCAAAGAAGATGGGCAATTCCCGCCCACCAGATCCACAGGATGATTCCGTAAATTACGGATGGAATCCATGAGATGCCTGGAGCGAGAATCGATCCCGAGGTATGGCAAGTGATCGCCGTTGCAACCGCAAGAATGCCGGCAATGCACAGGGCGACTGCACCGGCACCAAAGATCAATCGGGAATGGCCTAGACCTGTTTGTTCCATCCGCTTTCTTTCGTATCTCATCGATTTCAGCGAAATGCGGCCACCCCCATCGTACAACCGGCACATGCGGTCTGCTGGATGTCACGCAACGTCGCTTCTCCCTGTCTCTTTACCTGAGCTGCGAGGGAATGCTGGCCTGTCTCACGAAGAAGCTTCGCGTACTTAATTTCGGCAACGGCGTACCGCGGATCGTGAGTTCCCGCAGTTCGCTCAAGAATAGTCGTTCCTCTTCGCATCGCGTCCATTGCCTTGTCTCGCGATCCTTGCTGGTCGTATGCGTTGCCGAGAAGAATGTAGCCCCAGCCAGTCAAGACAAAGTTGTCTCCGTATCGACCTGTGAACAGATCGATTGCCTGCTGATAGGCGTCAACGGCGCTTTGGGTATTGCCCCTCTTCAGCGCAAGCCATCCGCGTAACTGTGCGAGGTACGCGCGATCATCCTCGTCAAATTCGTTCGTCAATCGAGCCTCGTCCTCGGCCCGAGAGATGAACGCTTCACCTTGCTTAAGGTTTCTACGATCAAATGAGAGTTCCGTAAGCCCTTCGCAGGCTCTCGCAATGGCCGCGTGATCATGGCCCTGCTCTGCTATCCGAAGACTCTCCTCCTCCAGGCGTTCCGATGAATCGAAGTCGCCGAGTTCTCGGGAGAGCCCGCCGGATTCCCGGAGTGCAATCGCATATTCCTTGCGTGTGTTGGGATTGTCCTCGAGCAGCCGTATCGCGTTGTCATAGGCTCGCCGCGCCGAGTTGTAGTCCGCTACCGCCTTGTAGGAAGCACCCAGCAACAGCCAGACTTGCCCCAATTCCGCATTCTTCAAGTCTTTGGAGCGGACCACTGGTTCCAGCAGCCGGATCACCGTCGCCGAATCACCTTGGCGGAAGGCTCGAACAGCTTCGCCATATTGCGATCCTGCGGACTGTTGTGCGAACACAGTGAGGGAGGCTGCGAGAAGGATGCTACCGAAGGCGCTAAGTAAATGTTTCATAGCCTTCAATCTGAGAGCTGCCGCAAAGAAACGCCAGCGCTATGCTGCCAGTCAGTGGCTTTTTGCAATGAAGGGGCTGTTTTCTGCTATCGGCAGAGGTCTGTCTTTGCTCACTTAATAGTCAGCTAGCGAACAGCGCAGAACTAGTTTCTGGGCGAGGCAGACTCCTGGCTATCAGATAACTGACTGAAAGTAGGTGATTTTCAGTACACTTCCTTGGTAGCCACCATTTCAAATCCGAGCACGCACGCATGATCCTTTCGGATAACGAGACAAAAGTCGATCTACTCAACAACGAGCCAATCGCGAAGACGATCGTGGAGCTCTTGAGAAAACGTTCCGAGCACCCAATCACAATCGGTGTCCACGGGGACTGGGGCGCCGGAAAGTCCAGCGTGCTGGAGATGGTTGAAGCCTCGTTGAGTGGTGAAGACCGGGTACTCTGCCTCAAGTTCAACGGATGGCGCTTCCAAGGCTTCGAAGACGCAAAGATCGCGCTGATCGAAGGCATCGTGACGGAGCTTCTGGAGAAACGGCCCCTGCTAAAGAAGGCCACCGCCATCGTGAAGGAAGTTTCCCATCGAATCGATCTACTTAAGTTAGCGAAACGGGGTGGGGGTCTTATTGCCGCTGCCGCTGGCTTCTATACCGGCCATCACCAACTCGGAATGATGGGGATGATGGCCAGCCTTGAAGGGATGGTGGTGAACCCTGCCAACCTCACGAAGGAGAAGATTGGGGAAGTCCTTGGCGACGCGAAGGAGCTCCTGAAGGAAAAGGGTAAGGAGAAGATCAGCAATATCCCCGAGGAGATCGCTGAGTTCCGCAAGGCATTCGATAAGCTCCTAGAAGAAGCGAAGATCGATCAACTTGTCGTGCTGGTCGATGACCTCGATCGCTGCCTTCCCGAAACCGCGATCGAAACCCTCGAAGCGATCCGCCTCTTCGTCTTCACCGCGCGTACCGCGTTCGTGATCGCCGCAGACGAGGCGATGATCGAGTATTCAGTTCGCAAGCATTTTCCGGACCTTCCAGACAGCACGGGCCCGCAGACGTACGCGCGCAATTACTTGGAAAAGCTCATCCAGGTTCCCTTTCGTATTCCCGCTCTGGGCCAGTCGGAAACTCGTATCTACGTAACGCTCCTGCTCGTTGGAGCAGAACTTGGAGAAAATGATGCTGCGTTCAACGAGCTGATTCAGGTTGCGAGAGGCCTGCTAACACGGCCATGGCTTGGCGGCGTTCTCGATGCCGCCTCTACAAAGGCGGCTCTCGGCCATAAAGAGAAGAGCGCGCATAACGCCTTGTTAATCTCTGATCAGATCGGTCCGCTCTTGGCGAGTGGAACACGCGGCAATCCGCGACAGATCAAGCGCTTCCTGAACACGCTGTTGCTACGGCGCGCGTCTGCCGAGGCCCGTGGTTTTGGAAGCGATGTGAATCTCCCGGTATTAGCCAAGCTCATGCTGGCTGAGAGGTTCAACAGCCGCGTCTTCGATCAGATCGCAGTAGCCGCAGCTTCTGCATCCGACGGCGTATGTCATGAGCTCGTGGCCCTCGAAACGGAGGCGAAAAAGAAGGTAGAGGACTCTGCGGCCGTCCAACCAACGAAAGAAGAAGCGGACCCCAAGAAGTCGGTGGCAAAGAAGACCGCGGCTAAGTCAGAGGCTCTCGTATCCGAAAGCGAACCCAGCGCGATGCTTGCGGGATGGATTGCCTCTCCGAATACCATAGAATGGGCGCGTCTCGAACCTTCCCTCGCAGATCTCGATCTGCGGCCCTACCTGTTCGTGACCAAAGACAGGAAGGACTACTTTGGGGCAGCAACGGCCTTTGGCCAAGTAGCTGCAATCGTGGATCGCCTGTTGGGTGGGAGACTAGCGGTGCAGGCCGAAGAGACGAGCCTACGTTCGCTCGCACCTCCAGAGGCCGCACAGGTCTTCGAAATGCTCCGTGCTCGCATTATGGCATCGGGCTCGTTCGACAAGGCCCCCGACGGCGTGGAAGGACTGACTGTGCTCGTGCGTGCGCAACCCGCTCTGCAGCCAAACTTGCTTGATTTCCTGGAAGCGTTGCCTGCTGCACAACTCGGGCCGTGGGCATGCAGCGGCTGGGGAAATACGCTGAAGGATCCTGCGAGTAATAAACGCTTCGATCAACTTCTCGAAACTTGGAGCACCACTGGAGGTACGTTCCTCAAGACAGTCGCTGCGAACGCCCTGCGGACACGCACGCAGGGGGGGCGATAGTGGGCACGTCGAATTCTTATGGCGGTTCCGGCGGCGGGAAGCCCCTGATCCCATCGTGGCTGGGCGAAGGGGGTGGAACGGGCGGTCCGCAGCCGGCAGCACCACCACCAGCTCCTGGCCCGCAACCGCCGGGCGGCGGAACGCCTCCACCGGTGCCGGGAGTTCTGCCATCGATCGACGGGGGCGGTGGGCCAGCTTCGCCAACGCTTCCTCCCGTTCCTCCGGCAGGTGATCCGCGACGGTACACCGCTGCACGGAATAACTTCACGCGCTTCTTGTCGTCAGGAGGAAGCGATCGACGGAGCCTTGGACGGGCACTTTCACACTACGTGTCGAATTCCTCTGGAGGCAGCCGCAGTGCGGCGCGGAGGATGGCGGTTGCCCGCCGATCGACGGCGCAGTTGGCGAATGTCCTTGGTTCGGCAATCGCCGGGAACGCCCCGGCGGCTCTGCGTTCTATCGGTCTCGAACGCCTCGCGGGCCGTCCGATCGAAGAGATATTCCTCGGCATCATGGAGGTCATTTGCCCAGACGGCGGAGCGATCGATGACAGCATCGCTAGAGAAGCTTTTGTCGAAACTATCGTCGATCTGGCAGAGAATGGAATCACGGACTTCGACGCCCTTACAGCGGAACAAGTGCAAACGATTCTGGAATTGAATGTCGCGCACGCCATCGAAGCCCGCATCTGCAACGACATCGGCGCCCATGCGATCTCGATGCCGCAAGACGCTAAGGAAGCCGCGGACATTCAAGCTCAATTGTTCGAGTTCGTCGAACGGGCCGTCACGGACGCCTTCGAGACGAATCAAATAGCGTCGGGTACGATTACCCAGGACCAGGTGACGCGTACCATCGATGCGATTTACGAGCAAAGCTACTCCATTCTCCAAAGCATGGCGGAAACGGAGGCTGATAAACAATGAGCCGTCATCTCATTTATGGACGATTCGGACTCAAGGACACCATCGCCATCCCTTCGAGCGACGGCGAGATCGCGACTTCTGTGGAGTTCGTTCAAGCGACGAAGCGCCTCGATCATGGTATCGGAACAGCGCTCGACGACTTGGCAACGATGGGGGTCTACCCCTCTGAAATCGGAGTCGATTTGCTCGTTCTCGCGGCCAATATCTATGCCGCTGACACACGGATCTCGCGCGACACGGAATCGCAAGACAACTGGACCCGGGAGCTCCGATTGGTCGTGCCCGTCAGTGACCATGTTCGCTGGAATGCTGTTTCGGGCATCCTCCAACGTATGCTGAATTTCCTGACTGGAGACCGATGGGAGTTGGGCTTCCGTCCGCGGCCGAACGGCTTCGAGCATTTCGTCGCGGCTAAGCCGCTGGTAGGCCTTCAACCATCATTCGACGAGGTGTCACTCTTCTCCGGTGGTCTCGATAGCTTGATTGGTGCCATCGATGCTTTAGAGAAAAACACCAATCCGCTGTTCGTGAGTCACGCAGGCGAGGGCGCTGTGAGCGCGGCTCAGGAGGCTCTCTTCCGTCGACTGGAAAAGCAATACCCGAATCGGCCGTTCCGACGTCTGCGGGTCTGGATGAGTTTCCCCAAGGAACTTGTAAAGGACGTCCCCCCTGAAGACTCAACGCGCGGACGATCCTTTCTCTTCTTCGCCACTGGGGTACTCGCCGCAAGCGGTATCGGGCGACCGTGCAAGCTCAAGGTTCCGGAGAACGGGCTTATCGCACTGAACGTTCCGCTCGACCAGCTTCGGTTGGGATCGCTGAGCACGCGCACGACACACCCCTTCTACATCGCGCGTTGGAATGACCTCCTGCGTGAACTGGCCGTACCCGTAACCATCGAAAATCCCTATTGGGACCGAACGAAGGGTGAAATGGTCGCCGCTTGCGCGAATGCAACTCTTCTGAAAAACGCGATACCAGAAAGTCTCTCCTGCGCTTCGCCGACCAAAGCGCGTTGGAAGGGGCACGGAATCGAACACTGCGGATTCTGTCTGCCGTGTCTAATCCGGCGAGCAGCCATCAAAGGCGGAATCCAGGGCACCGATCCGACAACGTATACTCTGGCTGACCTTCAGGCCGTGCCACTGAATTCATCGGAGGCCGAAGGGGTTCAGATTCGATCGTTCCAATTCGCCATAGCGAGGCTTGTGCAGAAATCGCAACTTGCCTCGATTCTCATTCACAAGTCCGGCCCACTGACCGACGAAGATTCATCTCGCCAGGCTGCACTGGCAGACGTTTATCTGCGCGGCATGAGCGAGGTCGGCAATCTCCTCCTGAACGTCATTACGTCTCCGCTCTAAACTCCGATGCCCTCGAACTACGTTGACCTGCACTGTCATCTCGACCTCTATGAAGATTTCGTCTCTGCCGTGCGCGAAGCCGAGAGAGCCGAAATCTTCACGCTCACCGTCACCACTACTCCAAAAGCGTGGCCGCGAAACCGCGAAGTCACCGAATCAACCCGCTACGTTCGAGCCGCGCTCGGGCTGCATCCTCAGTTAGTGCATGAGCGAGCGGACGAGATCGCTCTATGGGAGCAATACCTATCCGAGACCCGATACGTAGGAGAAGTCGGGATCGATGCTGGTCCGCGCTACTACCGTTCGATCGAGCTTCAAAAGGAGATATTTGGCCACGTTCTTCAGAAATGCAAGAGTGCCGGTAACAAAATACTCACCGTACATAGTGTGCGCTCGGCCAAAATCGTCCTCGATTTGATCGAACGGAATTTCGGACTCTCTCAGGGCAAAGTAATACTCCACTGGTTTAGCGGGTCAAAATCTGAGGCGCAACACGCTATTGAAATGGGATGCTATTTCTCGGTCAACGCCGAGATGCTCACAAATGAGAGAGGACGCCAGCTACTTTCCATCATCCCCGCTAATCGTCTGTTAACAGAAACGGATGGGCCATTTACCCGCTTGAATGAGCGGATTGCGAACCCCTCTGACGTGCGCCACACTGTCGATTTGATTGCAGGGCTACGAGGTGCTGGCGCAGAGGAAACCAGGCTGAGCATCACACACAATTTGAAGAAGCTTTTGGAGTCCTCTTCAATAATTTAGCGCACACGGCAACTCGAATGCGGCGCTCCATATGCACCTACAGCACTTTAGTTCCGCGAAGTTTGCTTGTGTTTACCCATCCCTGTTTCACATGGATGCTACGTCAGGAGACCGACTGATATGCAAGCCCTGCCCCATCGGAGGCTTTATCCCCGCCTGGGGATAGCGGCGGCTCTTCGGAACTCTGAAAGTTACTGAGCCCGACGCCAACGAGTCGAAAGAGCTGATTCGCTCCGAGTTCGACCCGATCGAAGAGCGACAGCGCGACAGCAGCCAGGCCCTCTGCACTTGCAGGCATCTCGGGAGGGGTAAGACTTCGGGTCAGCGTACTAAACTCCTTCGTCTTCAGCTTGAGCACAACGGTGCGCGCTCCCCGCGCATTCTCGCGCGACGCTGCCCAAACTTTCTCAGCCAATCGACGTATTGCAGATTCCGTTTCCGGTAAGGGGATGTCTTCCGGGAAAGTGTCCTCGGCGGAGATTGACTTTCGCACACGGTTTGGAACAACGGAACTATGGTCGATCCCTCGGGAGAGTTCATAGAGGCGCAACCCGTAACGACCGAATCGCGTCTCGAGTGTTTCAGCGTCCATCGCCTGAACATCCCTAACAGTCCTGATCCCCGCGTCGACCAGGTACTGTTCAGTGACTTTGCCGACACCAGGAATTCGGCTGATGGGAAGATCGCGTAAGAAGTCGTGAATCTGATGGGGCTGGATTACAAACAGTCCATCAGGCTTCTTCCAATCCGAAGCGATTTTCGCCAGAAACTTGTTCGGCGCAACTCCGGCCGAGGCCGTCAAATTAAGTTCTTCTCTGATTTCTTCACGTATCTTGATGGCGACGCGCGTTGCAGTTGGCAGCCCCGTCTTATTCTCTGTGACGTCGAGATATGCCTCGTCGAGCGATAACGGCTCGATCAGATCCGTGTGGCGACTGAAGATCTCGCGGACAGCCAGGGACACTGCCTTGTAGCGCGTGAAGTCGGGCGGGATGAAGACCGCATGGGAACAAAGGCGTGCCGCGCGGAGCGCCGGCATCGCGGAACGTATCCCAAACTTTCTGGCCTCATAAGACGCCGCACACACAACAGATCGCGGTCCATGCCAGGCCACAACGACTGGCCGACCACGCAGGCCGGGGTCGTCGCGCTGCTCCACCGAAGCGTAGAACGCGTCCATGTCCACATGCGCGATCTTGCGAACGGCGATACTTTCCCGTGTTTGGAGATCGTCGATGCTCACGTCTGCACCACACGGCATCGGCTGCACTCAGATACATGGTCGGCGAAGGCATCCCATTCCGGTATTCCAGAGAAAGCGGAGTTGTGAAGATCGAGAAAGTCTCGTGGCTCAAGAAAGCTGTGATCGCTCGGTCTCGCAGCCGCAAACTCCAGGAGGAGATCCCTTCCCAGCCCACAGGGCCGGAGTGCTTCCACAAGTGGGTCTTCGCTGGAGATTGCTCTAACCGACATACGGGCTCCCGATCGCCTTTGAGCAGCAGGTTCTTTTATTGTGCCACGTTCGCCTCCTATTCGCCTCTGACTTGGAATACCAGTAGCAGACGTTGGCAGGCTCGGAATCTCTGACGGTTTTATCGTCAACATTTTCATGGAGTTCCGCCAGAACGCCCTGCAATTGGTGCAATGCGCAGTTGCGGCCCTCAAGGCGGGTAGGCGAACATAAGGCGAAAGTATTTCGCCATGTCCACCGCCGCCACAATCCGCTCTCAGGTAGAAGCTGCTCTCGCAGGCCGCATTCCTTCTGCGCTTACACCCCCCGCCAGAACTAACCGTCCGGTAACGCCGACAGGCATCCATTCCGTCGATGAGGTGCTGGAAGGCGGGCTGCCTATTGGGACGTTGACCGAACTGGTGGGTGGAGAGTGTTCGGGGCGCACCAGCCTCGCGCTCTCTTTCCTCGCAGAGCTGACCGGCGCAGGCAAAGTGTGTGCTTGGATCGATGTCTCCAACGGCCTGAATCCCGAATCTGCTGCGGCGGCCGACCTGGATCTTACCCGGCTATTGTGGGTCCGCTGCGGCGTGCCCGCTGGAGCACCTTCACAGCCTTCTGTTGCGAAGGGCTTTGTGTTGCCCGACAAGTATCTTGTCGCTCCTCCGATCAAGAAAGGTCTTCACGGAGGGGGCTTCGGCGAGCATCCACGCAGTGAGACCAAGGGAGTCGCGCGTGCTGTCAGCGAACTGCTGAGTCCAGAAGCGATCGCACCGCGATGCGCAGAGCCGCAGCGGAGAGTGAAGGTGGAACGAGAGACCTTCCAACCGGGCCCTATACCGCTGATAGTCAACGGAAGGAAAGCACCTGTTGGTAAGGAGCCATGGACTCGCATCGAGCAGGCTCTGCGGGCGACAGACTTACTCCTTCAAGCGGGAGGTTTCAGCGCTATCGTGCTGGACCTCGGAAGTATTGCCCCGGAACATGCTCTCCGCGTTCCTCTGAACAAGTGGCATCGCTACCGTCTTGCAGCCGAGCGAAGCCAGGCCAGCGTTCTTCTCCTGACACAACATGCCTGCGCGAAAAGCAGCGCAGGTCTTGTCCTGCAGATGTTGCCCGGCAAAGCGCTACGCGATGAGACGACCGTCTTTACAGGATTGGAATACGGCGTCGAAGTCCTTCGAGAACGATTCAAGCCAACGCCGACCAATGTGGTTCCTCTGCGGAAACCTCCGGCGAGAACAACTGGAGCTACATGGAACGGCCGCTCCGCATGGGCAGGCCGACGATGACAACGTCTACGGGACTCTATGCCTGCCTTTACGTGAAGGAGTTTCCGGCGCAGTCGATGCTCCGCTTTCGACCAGAGCTGCGAGTGCAGCCGTGCGTGGTGATGCAAGGAGAGCCGCCACAGGAGTATGCCTGTTCTCTGAACACAAAGGCCCGAAGACTCGGAATTGCAGTCGGCATGACCCGCGTGGAGATCGAGACCTTTTCGTCAGTCTCCGTGTTGTCACGCTCCCGTATGGAAGAGGAAGCCGCAAAGGCTGCCCTGCTTGAATGCGGCGGGGCATTTTCTCCGCGGCTGGAAGCTGGAAGCCGAGATCGTGGCTACTTCTGTGTTCTGGACATCGCCGGAATGGAGAAGCTATTCGGGCCGCCTGCGGTCCTGGCAAGAAGTCTGCTCCAACGGGTGAAGTCGCTGGGTATCGGTGGCTCGATTGCGATCAGCGGCAATTTCCATGCGGCGGTTTGCGTGGCGGGGTGGCAGGCTTCGCGCATGGATGTCTCCATCATCCCGCAAGGTGCGGAGAGCAACGCGCTCTCACCGTTGCCGCTCGCAGTTCTCGATCTTTCTGAGGAGCATGCAGAGACCTTCTCGCTCTGGGGAATACGCACGCTCGGAATGCTGGCGGCTCTGCCCGAGAAAGAGCTGATTTCACGTCTTGGGCAGGAAGGAAGGCGTCTTCGTCAACTCGCACTCGGCCAAAGACCTCACTTATTCCGTCCGCTTGAGTCTGTCTTTTCACTCGAAGAGCGCATGGAGCTAGATACGCCGGTAGAGCAATTAGAGGCTCTGCTCTTCGCCCTCAACGTGATGCTCGAGCAACTCATCCTTCGAGCAACCTCGCGCACACTGGCGCTGGCTTCCGTTCATCTCGCTCTTTCTCTCGAAGACAAGAGCTCCCATCTGCGGACAGTTCGGCCTGCACTCCCCACGAACGACCGCCCGCTCTGGCTCAAGCTTCTTCAACTCGATCTTGAGGCGCATCCACCACAAGCCCCCATCCTGTCTCTCACGCTGACAGCGGAGCCGGGCAGCACCAGCAAGATTCAACTTGGATTGTTTTCTCCGCAGCTGCCTGAGCCGGGACGGCTCGATATCACACTCGCACGCATCCGCGCGATCGTTGGCGAAGACTGCGTAGGCCGCGCGGTCCTCAAAGACACACAACAAGCGGAAGGATTCCGTTTGGAACCCTTCGAAGTGCCCCCGATCTCGACGACCGCACCCCGTCGCTCACCACGGCATCGCGCGGCCTTACGCATGATTCGCCCGCCGGAAGGTGTGACGGTCACAGTGCAGGACAAACGGCCCGAGGCCTTCTTCTTTAGAGGCATTCGATATGTGGTCGATGACACCTACGGTCCCTGGCTCAATAGCGGTGATTGGTGGAACACGATTGTATGGAGTCTTCAGCAATGGGATCTGGTTGCGCGAGCGCGTGACGATACAGTGTTGTGCTGCTGCCTGCTCCATGACCTGAGACAAGACTTCTGGAAGATGGTCGGCCTGTATGACTGAGGGCTATGTAGAGCTTCACGCCGCCAGCGCCTTTAGCTTCCTGGAAGGAGCCTCCGAGCCCGAAAAGCTGATCGAGCGAGCCGTAGAACTTGAGATGCCAGGGATGGCTCTTCTCGACAGAAACGGTGTCTACGGCTCCGCCCGATTCCATACCAGCGCAAAGCGAAACGGCATCTCCGCGCATGTCGGAGCAGAAGTCGCCGTCTCCAGCTTCGGGCCGCGTCTCACGCCTCCTGCATGGCTGCCACACCAACATACTCCAGAGCCTGCTCGTCTGCCGCTGCTTTGCGAGTCACAGGCCGGCTATCAGAACCTCTGTCAGCTCATCACGCAATTCAAGATGCGGGAGCCGGTGAAGTCAGAGGGCTCCGCCACATGGGAAGACCTGCAGCAATACTCTTCGGGGTTGATCTGCCTGACGGGCGGCGATGAAGGTCCACTCGCCGCTGCATTGGCCCGCGGTGGTGAGGAGGCAGGCCGGGAAACGGTAGAGCGGCTGGTACGAACCTTCGGCCCAAGCAATGTCTATGTCGAAGTTCAGCGCCACTATGAGCGCGAGGAGGAATGGCGGAATCAGGCAGCGATCCGCATTGCGCAATCCCTACAGTTGCCAGTGCTGGCGACCAATGGAATCCGTTATGCCACGGCTTACGAGCGAGAGATCCTCGACGTGTTCACAGCAATACGCCACCACACGGATCTCGATCACGCCGGCCGTCTCCTTGCTGTAAATAGTCAGCGCCATCTCCGGCGCGCACGCGAGATGGCGAGGCTCTTCCGGGACATTCCCTCGGCCGTCACCAACACCGTAGACCTGTCCTCACGATTGCAGTTCCAGTTGGACGATCTGGGCTACAAGTTTCCGCGCTATCCCGTACCGGATGGCGAGACGATGGACAGCTTCCTCCAGAAGCGTGTCGCCGAAGGCATCCTGCGGCGATACGGCCCAAAGAATGATCGCGGTCTGATGGAGAGGGCTAAGAAACAGGTCGAACGTGAGCTTGCCCTGATCGCGCGGCTGGGCTTTGCCGGATACTTCCTCATTGTTTGGGACATCATCGAGTTCTGCAAACGGAACGACATCCTGGTCCAGGGTCGTGGTAGCGCCGCAAACTCGGCCGTTTGCTATGCCCTCGAGATTACGGCCGTCGATCCGGTCGGCATGGAGCTTCTCTTTGAGCGGTTCCTGAGCGAGAGCCGTGGCGAGTGGCCCGACATTGATTTGGATCTGCCCTCCGGCGACAAACGAGAACAAGCGATCCAATATATCTACCAACGCTATGGCGAACTCGGCGCAGCGATGACGGCGAACGTCATCACCTATCGTCATAAGTCCGCGGTACAGGAAGTCGGCAAGGCGTTCGGGTTCAACCGGAAATCTCTTCAGGAGCTGTCGGAGATGGCCAGCCACGGGGAGTGGCGTGGCGAAACCGACACGCTGGCGCATTCGTTTCACAATGCTGGCTTCGATCTCAGGAATTCACGCGTCGCGAAGTGCCTGGAAGTCTCGATGCGTATCCAGGGCTTGCCACGCCATCTGGGACAGCATTCGGGCGGCATGGTCATCTGCCAAGGGATGCTCAACAGCGTTGTGCCGCTGGAGCGGGCCTCTATGGCAGGGCGCACCGTTGTCCAATGGGACAAAGAGGATTGCGCCGATCTTGGCATCATCAAGGTCGATCTTCTCGGTCTCGGGATGATGGCCGTCCTCAAGGACTGTCTCGAACTGATCCCCGAATACTACGGCGACCGAGTCGATCTGGCGCAGTTGCCGGAAGACAACGAGGTCTACGCGACGCTGCAACGCGCCGACACCATCGGCATGTTTCAAGTCGAAAGCAGAGCGCAGATGGCGTCGTTGCCGCGAAACCGACCGGAACGGTTCTATGACGTAGTCGTTCAGGTGGCGATCATCCGGCCCGGCCCGATCGTCGGCAAGATGATGCACCCGTACATGAGGCGGCGCCAGAAGAAGGAGGCGATTACCTATCCGCATCCTTCGCTCGAACACGTATTGAAACGGACGCTGGGTGTTCCTCTCTTTCAGGAACAGCTGCTGCGCATCGCCATGACAGTGGCGAAATTCTCTGGTGCCGAGGCGGAGGAACTGCGCCGCGCGGTGGGCATGCGCCGCTCGTGGGAGCGAATGAAGACGCTAGGAGCTTGTTGAAATAGGTTCCAGTGTTTTGGTGATTTTAAGACTTCCTTGCGCTGTGACTCGTCTATTGGGTATGCGTGGAGACGAGCGGGTACAGGACGGGATGTTCAGCTATGTGACGTTGGAGCAGCGGGTTCCGCATGACCACCCGCTGCGTGAGATTCGTCGGCTCACGGACGTGGTTTTGCGCTCGTTGAGCGGTGAGTTCGACAGCCTGTACTCGGCCTCTGGACGTCCTTCGATCGCGCCTGAGTATGTGCTTCGGGCGCTGCTGCTCCAGGCGTTTTACTCGGTGCGCTCGGAGCGGCAACTGGTCGAGCAGTTGGACTATAACCTGCTGTTCCGCTGGTTTGTCGGCCTGGGCATGGACGACGTTGTATGGAACCATGCGGTGTTCTCCAAGAACCGCGACCGTCTGCTGACCAGCGATGTGGCGCAGGCGTTCTTCGCGGCCGTGACCGCGCAGGCCAAGCGTTTCATGTCGGACGAGCACTTCACCGTCGACGGCACGCTGATCCAGGCCTGGGCGTCGCAGAAGAGCTTCAAGAAGAAGCAGGGCGACGACGACGACGGAACCAACTTCCACGGCCACAAGCGCTCCAACGACACGCACGAATCGACCACGGATCCGGACGCGCGACTCTACAAGAAGAGCTACGGCAAGGAGTCGCATCTGGCTTACCTGGGCCATGCTCTGGTGGAGAACCGCAACGGCCTGATCGCCGCCGCGATGGTCACGCAGGCGGACGGCTTGGCCGAGCGCGAGGCCGCCCTGATGATGCTGGCGGACAAGCAACAGGGCCGCTCGCGCCGCATCACCGTCGGCGCGGACAAGGCCTACGACGACCGGCAGTTCGTGGCTGCTGCGCGCAAGCTCAACGTCACCCCGCACATCACCAGGAACGACAACGGACGGCGCTCGAACATGGACCGCAGAACGACCCGGCACGAAGGCTACGCGATCAGCCTGAGCTGCCGCTGGCTGGTGGAGAAGGGCTTCGGCTGGCTGAAGGAGACCGGGCCCGTACGACAGGTGAAGGTGCGCGGGCTGCACAAGGTCGACTGGGTCTTCGTCTTCAGCTGCGCGGCCCACAACCTGCTGCGGCTGCCCAGGCTCATCGCACAGCGACACGCATAAGGCGCAAGCGGCACTGCGCATGAAAATGCGCGGGAGGGCCAGAACGGCCCTCCACAAAGAAACTCAGCGGCGCGGATGAAGTCTAAAACGACACAGATTCGAACACCACGCACAGACCCTAATCATTCAAAAGCCCCGAAAATCATCCCGCAACGCCCTTCTTCAACAAGCTCCTAGAGGTAAAGCTCCGTGCGGGCATGACGGCGAACGAGATCGACGAAAAGACGCAGGACAAGATCGTCGAGAATATCAGCTCGTTTGCCCTGTACGGCTTCCCGGAGTCTCATGCTGCCAGCTTCGCCCTGCTGGCCTACGCATCTGCGTACTTCAAAGTGAAGTACCTCGCAGCATTTACCTGCGCGCTTCTGAATAACCAACCGATGGGGTTCTACAGCCCGGCGGTATTGGTAGACGACGCCAAACGTCATGGCCTTCGTGTGAAGGCGATCGATGTCCAAGTGTCGCGGTGGCCCTGCACGATCGAGGTGGAAGCCGACGGCTCGCTGTCGATGCGCATGGGTCTCGGCTATGCGAAGGGATTGCGTGAGGAATCTGCGGAAGCAATCGTTGCTGCTCGAGAGCGGGATGGCAGGTTCCGGTCGACCGAGGATCTCGCGCTTCGCGTGCCTTCTCTGAACCGGAAAGAGCTGACGATCCTCGCTCGCGTTGGTGCGCTCAATAGCATCGATGGAGTAGCCCACCGCCGCGATGCGCTATGGCAGGTAGAACGGGCCGGGAAGTTGGAAGGCCCGCTCTTCCGGCAACGCAGTGAATGGCTCGAAGAGGATGCGCAATCGCAGCCTCTCCAGCAGATGAACGTGGAAGAGCGCCTGGTCGCGGATTATGGAGGCACCGGACTGACGATTGGAAAACACCCCATGTACTATCGGCGGCAAGCACTTTGCCGCCAAGGGGTACTCACCGCCAGCGAGTTGCAGAAACGACGCAATGGCGAGTATGTGAAAACGGCTGGCCTCGCCATCGTGAAACAGCGCCCCGGAACAGCGAAAGGCGTTGTGTTTATGTCCGCGGCGGATGAGACGGGAATCTTCAACATCATCGTGAGCAAGGAGTTTTTCGAGAAGTACAAATTGACCGTCAAGCGGTGCAAGTTCTTCCTGGTCGAAGGGAAACTTCAAAGTGAAGACGACGTAGTCCATGTTCAGGCGAAGCGCATTATCCAGCTATCCAATAACGGATTGGCGCTCGCTTCGCACGACTTTCATTAGCCATGCGCTAAGATCCACTAGACTTCTGGTTCGGGACTCGAGGCCATCACACATATCGCACCGGCTTTCCAACCGAGATTTAGATACTTCATTCGCTTCGTAGAGCGCGCATTGGATCGACCAAAGCTGCGCGGCGCGCAGGAAGCCACGAAGCGAAAGCTACGACAAGGCAGAAAATGACTGTAATGCCGACATAGGTAAGTGGATCGACAATCTTCGTTTCCACGAGGAGGCTCCGAATCCCCCGGGATAGAAACAGCGCAATCACGAAACCCGCAGCAACGCCAAATGCGCCCAACTTCAAGCCTTGTCCCACGATGAGTCCGAACACTTTAGCTCGCGTAGCTCCCAACGCCATGCGAACGCCGATCTCGGAGGTGCGCTGGCGGACTGAAGTCGACAGAACACCATAGATGCCAAGGGTCGCGAGGAGCACGGCGACAACAGAGAACGCCGCGATCAGAACGAACGCAAGGCGAGTCGTAGCCTGTGCCTGTTCCACAAGCCCGCTCATCGGTTGCAGTTCGGTCAACACCGTTTGCGCGCTCAACTGCGTGAGCCGCTTGCGAACTATCTCCGTATACGCTGATGGGTCAGCCGATGTACGGATGGCCCATCGGGTTGCAAACCCGTGTCCCATAAACCCGTCTGTCAGATAAATTTCTTCACGGCCCATCTCGGCGAGCGACGTATCGCGCTGGTGCGCAGCGACACCGATCACCTCGACCCATTCGGGCTCCGGTGTGCGAAGACGGATCAGAATCCTCTTACCAATTGCTGACTGATGCGGGAATGCCTTCTCTGCTAGAAGTTGGTCGATGATTACGAGATTTCGATTCGGGGCGTTGTCAGCATCCGTAAACCTGCGACCAGCAATCAATGGCGTCCTCATAGTTTCAAAGTAGCCGGGCAGAACAATCTGGTAGTCAGCGGACTGGAATCTACTTGGATCGCTCAAAGCCTGCTCGGTTCCCCAACGGATTGGGAAGAACTGGTCTGCCAGCGGGAACGGCGTGGCAGCGGTGGCGCTCTTTACCCCGGAGATGCCCGTGAGGGTATCGTGGATCTCGCGCGTAAAGGCGCTTCGTTGTTCGGGTGTCGACTGTTGCGGATACAGTACCTGAAGGGTGAGAAGGTTTTGCGAATCGAATCCGGGATCGATCTGCTGCAGTCGGACAAAGCTCCGCAGCATCAGCCCACCGCCAACCAGCAGCGCGAAGGATAACGCTATTTCCGTTACCACGACAGCATTGCGCAGGAAGCGCCCTCCCGATAGCAAGGAGTTCTGACCTCCCGACCGGAGCACAACCATAAGTGCCGGTCGAGAGACATGCAATGCGGGTCCGACCCCGAACAAAACCGCGGAGACCACTCCAAAGAGAACGGCGAATCCCACGACCGTAAGATCGATGCTTGTGGACGCGAGGAGCGGCTGATTCGGTACGGCGAAGTTGGACAGTTCGCGCACCCCGATCCACGCCAAGCCAATGCCAATCGCTGTGCCCGCCACCGCAAGAAGGCTTGCTTCGGCCATTACCTGGCGAATCAGATCCCACCGCCCGCCTCCGAGAGCATTGCGGATGGCAAGCTCGCGTTCGCGCAGCGACATTCTCACCAACATGAGGTTCGCTACATTTGCGCATGCGATCAGGAGCAGAAAAGCTGCTGCGCCCATAAGAGCGTAGATAGAGGGTTTCAGCTCTGCGACAAGGTACTGATGCATCGGTTGGAGCTGAATATGGCAGTTGGTCGTCTGCCACAGGGGAAAATTCCTGCGTAGCTCAGCGGCAATGCCATCCACCTCACTCTGTGCGTTCGTGAGGCTGACTCCATCCTTAAGTCTGCCAATCACCCGGTACATGAGCGTCTTCCGGTCGGCGTTGTTGTAGCTCAAACGAGTTGCGATCCATACGTCGGGACTTCGCTCGACGTCGGCCTTGGGGGGAAACAATAACTCGAAACCCGGAGCCAAGACACCGATAATCTCCGAACCCGCAACGGGGCCGCTGGAGAGCCTTTGCCCAATGACTGAAGGGCTGGCCCCATAGCGACGCTGCCAATACTCGTAACTGAGGATGGCCGGGGGAGCCGTACTTTGGGCCGCCTGTGTTGGTGTTGTCGCGTCTGCGGTTCCCGCCGGAAGGGGTGCATCTTCTTCGCGGAAGTCACGACCCAGCATGATTTTCCCACCGAGCAAACCGAAGAAATTTGTCGTGACAGTCGCGGATTGAACCTGTTGCAGCCCACCGTCCTGGCGCTGTAGGAGAAGTTTGCCGGTGCGAACGCCGGCAAACCCTTCAAACATTCCGGTCGCTCCTCTCCTCAAATCCACGAAATCCGGACTTGAGAATGGAAGGTCCGAGGCGCTGCGCTGCACCATGTTTCCATAGGCCACGACAAGCTGATTGGGATTTTGATACGGCAGCGGACGCAGTAGAACAGAATGGACGACACTGAACACGGCGACGGTTGCGCCGATGCCAAGAGCGATCGTTCCAATTACCGTCAGAGCAAACGTCGGATGCCGCTGAAACTGACGTAATGCGTAAAGCAGATCGCGCAATAGCTTTTCGCCGCCAAGCGAGGTATCGATCGTGACGATTTTCTCTCTGATGACGGTTGGGTTGCCAAACCTCACAAGGGCGTTGCGCCGGGCATCGTCGGGAGACATGCCGCCGGCGATGTTGTCTTCTGTCCGCATCTCGATATGAGCCCGCAACTCCTCCTTGATCTCACGGTCAAGACGGAATTTGGATCGTACGTTCGCTATTCTTTTCAGCAACGACATCGCATCTCCTTAGGCATAACGCAGCATGGCGCGTATGCCCTTTACAAGCTGCTCGAAGCTCTTCTCGGCTTCCTGTAATTGCGTGCGTCCGGCCGCAGTGAGCTTATAGAACTTCGCTCTGCGCTTGGTCTCGGTGAGCGCCCATTCCGAGCTGATCCAGCTGCTTAGCTCCATACGATGAAGAGCCGGATATAAGGAGCCTTCCTCGACACTCAGCAACTCCGACGAAGCCGTCTGGATGTGCAGCACAATCCCGTATCCATGAAGTTGTCCTGTCTGAGAGAGCGTCTTGAGGATCAGCAGATCCAGGGTTCCCTGAAGATCGGTTTTTGCCATCTGCATCGACCTCACACACGCTCATGCTATCCATAGCGCGCTAGGGGTGTCAAACGGCCCAAGACTTATGTTACATACCTTGACATCTAGGGGTAGTAGCGAATATAGGTGGTAGTCATAACACCTAGCGCGCTAGGTATACAAGGCACGACCCACAAACCTATCTGGAGAACCGACATGTCCTCGCGATTTTCAATGGCTTGCATCCTCACTCTGAACTTCGGGCTTGGTACGGTGCTTTTGCATGCAAGTGTGCAGGATGATCTGGCCCAGGCTCGTAATCTTCGGGATCATGGACGTTACACCGAAGAAATCGAAATCTTGAAGAGCGTCACGCAAGCTCCCGACAACTCGGGAGATCGTGATGATATTGCGTCGGCATGGAATATGCTCGGGGCTGCCTACCTTGGCGTCGAGGACTACAACGATGCAGAAAAGGCCATCCGGAGCGCACTTCAAATCTCGAAGCGTTCCCCAGCGAATCTCAGAGGCGAGGTTGTCGCATTGGATGGGCTCAGCTATCTTTATATGAGTCTTGACGACAGTGCCCGTGAACTCAAGACGCGAGAAGAGGCTCTTCACCTCTACGAGCGTATGGAAGACCATGCCGGAGTCTTCTTTGAAGACAACAGCCAGGCCAACCTAGCCATCAAGACGATGGACCTCAAGCAGGCTCATCACTTTCTGGACGACGCATTCGCGCAGTTGCCGCTTATTCCTCACATCGAGCCCGGCGATGTCGCCCAGTTCTATAGCAATACGGGATGGCTCGCCTACACCGAGCGTAAGTCGGATCTGGCGCTCAGCTCGTATGAAAAGGCGCTTGATCTATGGACGCAAGGAAATGGGCTGCGGTATTACAAGACCGCTGAGACCTATGTCCTTCTCGGGAAGGTATATCTCCTTCGGAATGATTCCGACACTGCCACAACGAATATTCGGAAGGGCCTGCTCGTTCTGGAACAGACCTTGGGTGACAAGAATCCAGTCACTCTCTCGGCAGAGCTGGTCTACGCCACTGCGCTCGACGCACAGGGACAGCACACACAGGCAGAAAGTATCCGAGCTTCGGCAGAGCACTTCCTTCATGGCCGCTTCGGTATAGCTTGTCGGGAATGCGCGGCTAACCCTTCATAATTGCGGGCGTCGGGACTATCGTTCCGCTAGTCCCAGTCTCGCTTACGGTCGGATCTCCATGAACCACTCTCTTCTTCGAAGTTCTCTTGATCGATCAACTGACTCTCATCCTCCCACCAGACTAGCGAAAGAACGCTCTGGTTGGCCCATAGTCTTGAATCTTCTTTGAGCCAATATTGATCAGCGCGAAAGTTCTTGATCCACTGGTCTGCCCGCCTGTCTTGTGGTCCCGACGCCGCAACACGTCCCTGCAAGAGGGCAGTTGCTTGTGTCGACTGGCCCGGACGATCTAACGGCCAGAGCTTACCATTGACGGTCGAACTGGCCACATACCATTGGCGTCCTGCGGGACAACTGCAGATGAGCATTGCAGGATAGGAGCCATACTCCACGAGCCGGATTGCCGTCGCCGAGAGGCTCATCTTGAATATGGCGGCAAGCTTTTCGACGGACGCGAATGTTATAGGCAAGTCTTTGGAGAGAGGGCGGAACATCCGGGCCGGAAGTAAAAGGTCAGCGGCGAACCGATTCGCGCGCTTTTCTGGATTATCTTCGGACCACTCCCGAACGAACATCTGCTCATTGCACTGGAATGTTGCGGTTCCTCTATCTCGCATCCAATGGCCAAGCTCATGGCCGCCTGAGAAGCGTTTTCGCTCCGGAGAAGAGCTGGCGTTGATTGTGATGATGGCGGAGTCGTCCAGACCCATGATCCGCGCCTCGCAGCCAGACAGTGGCTTGTATTGAATCAAAGCCCCACAATGCAAGGCGATTGCTTCGATATCCAAGTCCTTCGGGTCTCGAATTCCCAGGTCAGACAGAATTTCAGCCGGAGTCTGCCCCGAACTATTCGTTTCCGTCATGACTTTGCTCTCCGATGTCGTCGAACGCACCTAACTCCATGAGGTCTTCGAGAGCCGATTGGACATCCTCGTCGGATAGTTCCTTCAGATCTCGATATTTTGCGGTGACGCGAGCGACACGTTTGTCGTTTGTTGCAGCGTCCGTAAGCATCCTGCGTCTCTCAGCAGGAGTCGCAGGCATGGCAAAGCGTCGCGTGTGACGCGCTGTTGACCTTGTTCGGTATGCAGAGCGAGCAGCGTGCAGCTTTCTCTGCTCAAAGCTAAGAACGGCTTCGAGCAACGTATTCTTAACCTCGGCGGCAATCCGCTCGGTGTCCTGCCCTGCGGCTTTGGCCTCCGCAAGGAGGTCTTCGGGGGAGGCTTGCTCTACGGCTTCGGCAAGATCGCCGAACAGTGCGCTAAGGTCCATTTTGCTGGGATTCGTGTCAGCGGACATGGGGCATTCCTTCCGGCCAGTTTTTCTGGATCGCACGATCCATTCTCCTAACGGCCGTGTCGTATTCTGTGCGAGTAAGATCCAGGGCCTTCATGATCTCAGGTCCCTTGGTCCCGCGTCGCCGTTCGCTAAAAATCAGAGATGCTAGTGAATCCTCGCTAAGGAGCGCTTCGATCTGCTGGAAGAGCTCTTCCTGGGTGAGTTCTTCGCTCTCAGCGAGTTGTTGTTCCGGGTTAGGTCGATGATCGACAGCGCTCTGAACAGCGTTCGGCATCTCGTCGCCATCGGCATTCGATGCGGGCAGATCGGTTTCAAGAACCGGGAAATCCCCGCGCTTCCCCTGCTTCCGCCAGTCGAACTCGATGCTTGAGACGACACCGGCGAGGAAGCCGACAAAATCGACCTTTTGGGGTTTCCAGTGGCGCTTGTTCTCAAGGACCCTATGGATAGCCACTTGCAAGATGTCGTCGCCGTTGGTTCCCCAGACGTGTCTTCGAAGGCGGTAGGCAGCTCCTTCCGCCAACCGCTTCAGTTTCACTGACTCGGCCTCCGTCAGCGAAGCAATCGCTTCTCGCACTTCGTCCGGGCCGGCAATCATCTCAACGCCGCCCGGAGGTCTTGCCTTTTCTTTCATTTGGCCTTCCAAGAGACCTTCTAATTCATAATGCTCCGGAACGGGAGTATTTGGACAAGAATGGGGGAAACAGCGCCGAGAAAATAAAATTCGTGGCCGCTGTCCAAATGTGCCGGGGCCGGAGCATTCCGTGTTGAGGGTTCCGATGAAGGAGCCTTCCGGAGAACCTATATGCCCCATACCGAAGAAGTACCGGCTCACGCCGAAGAACACCACCGCCACCACACCGTCAAGATCTACATCGATCGTGTCGAAAAAACCTCCCCAACCCCAACAACCGGCTCTGCCCTCTATACGCTTGGCTCTGTGCCGGATGGCTATGTCCTCTTCCGCGAGGTCCAGGGACATCGTGATGACGAACTCGTCCCCAAGACCGAAGCTCATATTCGCCTGACTGAGTGGGAACATTTCTACAGCGCCCAAGGGAAGCTCAACCCTGGGAGCGTTGCCTAAATGAGTGCCCCGGCGATCCCGGCACTCCTCCCACAGGCCGACCTGAACTTCCTGAACGAAAAGGGTTGGCATTACGAGATCGCACCCCATCCGGGTGAGGTGCGTATCTACATTCGTAACTTCCAATTGCCGGAAGCGTATTCACCGCGGGCTACGGACCTTCTCATCCGCCTGCCGTTTGGGTACCCGCAGTCCAATCCAGACATGTTCTGGACGAAGCCCGAGGTGCGGCTGGTAAACGGCGGCTTCCCGACCCGCGCGGACTACTTTGATCCATCCGCAGGCAACTGGCAGCGATGGTCCCGGCACGGCGGCTGGCGCCCGGCGACGGATAACCTCCGCAGCAAGATGGCCTCCGTGAAGAGAGAGCTGGAGGCGGGAATCTGATGCGCTACTCAATCACGTTTGCTGAAGACGACTACTGTTCACTGGCCGAGCACCTGCACCAGCCTGGCTTCATCGAACAGGGGGCTTACCTACTCTGCAGCCTTTCAGTCACCGAGTCCGAATCGCGATTGCTTGTCCGGGAGGTGATCCCTGTCCGCCCGGAGGAGGTCATCAGCGCGTCCAGCAGCCACATGGAGATCGCCCCACAGTCTTTCATGCGAGCGATGAAGCGTGCCGACACCGGACATCTTTCCTTTGTCTTCGTTCATTCCCACCCATACGGCCCGGACGGCCATTCTCCGCAAGACGATATCACCGAGCCGAGCCTGTTCCGGACGGCCTATACCCGCATCAGCGGGCAGGCCGTTCACGCGAGCATCGTGTCCTCTGGAATCGATCAACCTCAGGCGCGAGTCTGGCATCCCGGCGGGGCGACCTCCCCCGTCGACGTTATCCGTGTCATCGGAAATCGCTTCCGATTCTTTCGGCCTAGTTCCACAAAGAACGCGAGCTTGGAGATATTCGACCGACAGGTGCGAGCCTTCGGCGCGGAGATCCAGCAGTTACTCGCGACTTTGCATTTTGGAATTGTTGGCAACGGGGGCACCGGCTCGGCCGTGGCAGAACAACTGATCCGATTGGGGGTCGGTCGCCTCTCCCTGTTTGAAGGGCAGACGCTCGATGCTTCGAATGTGACTCGCGTATACGGCTCGCGGTTGACCGACGTTGACCGGCCCAAGGTCGAGATCATCGAACGACTTGCGAAGGAGATCGGTTTCGGAACCGAGGTGACTCTGTTCCCGAAACACATCACCAACTCGGAGACTGCGAAAGCACTGCGGAACTGCGATGTAATCTTCGGCTGCACCGATGATGAGTGGGGACGGTCGATCCTTTCAAAACTGGCCATCGACTACTACATACCGGTCTTCGATATGGGAGTCAAGATCGATTCCAAAGAGGACTCGATCGTCTCGGTACAGGGCCGTGTCACCACTCTTCTCCCCGGAGCGGCATGCCTCTTTTGCCGGGCCAGGATCACTGCTGAAGGCGTCCGGGCTCAGGTCATCGAGAGCTGCAATCCAGAACAAGCAGAAGAACTCCGCCGGCAGCAGTATGCCCCCGAGTTGCAGGGTAATGCGCCAGCCGTCATCGCCTTTACCTCTGCCGTAGCTTCGACCGCAGTTTCAGAACTCCTCCACCGATTGACGGGTTTCATGGGACCGGACCGAGTCAGCAGCGAAGTCATCCACTTTTTCGACCAGAGCAGAATGCGGACCAACAACCTTTCGCCAGCTCCCGATTGTTACTGCGGCGACAAGGAGCGTTGGGGACTGGGCGATCAACAGCCGTTCCTGGGGATGCTATGGCAAGGATAAGAATTTCGAATGTACTCAGGCGCTTATGGGCCGCCGTTGGGCAACGCTCCGATCAACTCCGAGTTCAGGTGATCCCTTCGATGCAGGAACTTCCAAGCAAGCTCGGCGATCGGTTGTATGTTGTAGGCCAGCCAGGGAAATTTAAGTGGGCGATCCTTGCCTGTCCGTGTGGCTGCGGCGAGCGCATCGATGTGTGCCTCATGCCCTCGGCAAGACCAAGATGGGAACTGACATTGAGAGATGGACGTGCCTCATTGTCTCCCTCCATTTGGGTACCAGTGGAGAGATGCGGCAGCCACTTCTGGCTTCGGCGGAACAAAATCATCTGGTCGAACAGCTAAGATTCATTTCCGACAGATGCGTGAAAACGTGAGCGGTCAGAGCGGATCAATATCTAAGTATCGAATGGACCGACGATGATGGATTTTTTCGCTACTCGACAGATTCCTGTCAGAGGACTACCTGAGGCACGGTGAGGGTAACACCCGCTTCGTATCGGCTACCGATTCCAGCTTTCAATTGGCTCATGCCAAATCGTCATGTGATCGACGAACTTCTCACCCGCCCGCTCCATCCATTGTTCCGTGGCCCACGCTGCCGGGATGGCGATCGCCAGGAGGAGTATTGAGCACAGAACGGTGGCAGCAACATCCTTCACCGTCGTTCGAGGCGTGTAGACGCTCGCTCCGCAGCAAGGACATGTATTGTTCGCGGCTAAGTCTTCAGTCTTCGGTGGATTCATCCAACTCTTCCAGATCGACAAGACTCGGGCCAAGCTCCTCTTCATCCTGATCATCTTCGTCCTCCTCCTCATCTTGCTCGGGATCGCTCCCTACCGTGTTCGCCGCGGCAAAGGCAGCTCGCTCGCGCTTGTCCCGACGAACATCCAACAACTGTTCTCCGATCGTGTGCTTTGGTGAGAAGCAATACTGGAGGTAAGCCTCGAAGAGCGCCTGATTGCGAATTCCGCGCTTCAAGAGGTCCTGTTGATGCAGCTTGTAGAGCTTCGTCAGCGCCTCCGGCGTGATGATGTAGAAGTGCCGTTTCCCGCGACTGCCGACGCTCGCTTCCAGCCATCCTTGTTCAATCCAGTGGACGATCTCGCTTTTGCGAACGCGAAGCACGGTGGCCAGGGTTTCGACGGAAAAGAGATCGCAGCGAATGTCCCGCAGGCTCAGGTGGTTTCTCCGGAGCATGTTACGGATCGCCTTGGGGGTTCGGTTGAGCTTCTTAGCGACCTGCTCCACCGTTCCCTTGACCAATTCCTCACGAACGAGATCGAACTCCGGATCGGTCCATCGCCGATATTCCGGCTTGTTCTTGATGCCGTACTGAATGACGAATCGCCAACAGGTATCTTTCGGACGCCCGGTGTGCCGTTGAATGCGAATGACGAGCTGCTCAAGCTTGTTGCCGGAGAGGACCTTGGCCTCAGCAGCCATCTCCTTGGCTTTCGGGGGCCAGTTCGGGAAACTCTCTGCGGAATTGGGAAGGGTTGCCATAGAGGTTTCCTACATCGTTGGGACGACCAGCAACAGGGTGGTCAGGGATTTCCGAAGGGTGAAGGCTGCAGCGTTAGAAGGGGTATGGCCCACGAAGGCGCGGTGTTCCGGCATGACAGTCCTCCAGCGAGTGCCGGCCGAGAGGCCGAACGTTCATGCTGCGACCGAAAGCCCTGATGCGAACACTTGGAGAGGCTGATTCTGTGGCAGGCAGACCTTATCGCACTCTATGGAAATACGATTCCCTATCCGCGCAGCGAAGTCCAATACAGAATCGAAGGTCCGTTATAGCTAAAACGAATAAGAACTCTTTGGTAACAGTATGTTTGGCGTCCGAAGGCCACGTAACTGCGTCTAAGACTCATGGCATCTGCGATGGGATGGCCTTTGTCTCTGAGCAAACCACAGATTAGACCGATCGTTTGCCATGTCATGTATCGCGCAAGACTTTGTCGAGATTCCCCAGGTTGTTCCACATAGCAATTAGCCCTGACAAAGCAGCCAGTTTCCTCCCATCCCACAAACCGTCGAGCACTAATGGGAGCTGGGTTATGGCACGCAACGAAACGAAGTCCATGGAGTCCGTCATCGCTCTCTCGGAAGAGCTGAGCTTTACGCTGGCAGCGCAAAAGATGCGCGTCAGCCAACCGGTGGTCTCGCGGAACATCGCGGAGATCGAAGCCAAGTTGGGTGGTCGCCTCTTCAATAGAGACCGAAAGAAAGTGGAGTTGAACAAAGCCGGCCGAGCCTACGTCGAGCAGGCGCGGATAGCGCTTCTCTATGGCGACAGAGCCTTCCGGGCTGCCCGCGCCGCCATGCAGAACGCAGACGTCGTTCTGCATGTCGGGCGATCACCGTATGCCGATCCTTTCCTGGCATCCACTCTGTTCTCGGTACAGAAAGCCCGTTTCCCGCGCATGAGAATCGAGGTGTCGAGCCAATACTCGTTTGACCTGGCCCATGACGTTCTTGCCGGCGGACTGGACCTCGGAATCGCGACAGAACCACCCGAGTCTCCATTGCTGACCACAGCCAAGATCGCAGAGGCGCCCTTCTATATCGCCATGTCAGAAGACGATGTGATGGCCCGCCACGCCTCAGTCACTCTCGAGCAAATGGCCGATCGGTGCTGGATTCTGTTTGAGCGCCGGTTACATCCAACCCTCTACGACAACGTGATGACAGCGGCCGAAGCCAAAGGGGTCTCGCCGCAGAGGATTCAACACATCACGGGGCCAGAAGAGGCGTTTCCTTGCGTGGCTGAAGAAGGCTGCCTTGCCTTTGTCGTGAAGGCGGGCGCACTCCGCATCGCGCGTGATGGTGTGACCGTCCGCCCGCTTGCGGAAGACTCGCTCTCGTTGAAGACCTATCTGATCTCACGGTCCGACAATCAATCGAAGGCCGTGAGCAGACTGGTGCGGTCGTTTATGACAACGCTTGGTCACATGCAAACTGGCCGACAAAGCCAGGTCGCTGTTCCGGCATAAGATCCCTCGGCGAATCCTTCCCACGCGGGCGTCCGCGTCAGTCGTGGGTCAGTAACTCCACGGCTTTTCGGTAGGTGGCATCTTCGCTCTCTTTGTTCCCGAAAGATGGAGCGAGGACATCGGGTGAGATTTCAACTCCTTTTGCGAGATCTCACTTCACCCTCGAAGAGATTTGGAGGGAGCGGCACGCCTGATCGTGGGTCGATGTCCACATAAACCCTTCGGAGAATTGAATCAATCTCAAAGACACAAGGATCGTGCGAGCCCCCTTAGTCGCCTTGCTGAAGCGTATGGGATAAGGGGTTCCCGGATAAAAGATTCCGGTCTCGGTATGGCAGACTGAGCGCCGCGCCGATTGTCCATTGAGAGAGGTGCAATAGAACTCGATCTGCCGGATCGGCACCTTGGCTTTGTTCATAAAGGTCAAGGCGAGATCATCCTGCTCGGATTTGCCATCGAACATCATAAGAGGGCAAGCAATCTCAGCTCTGGCCTGTTGAGCGAACAGGATCAGCAGACAAACTGCTGTCAGACTTCTGCATAGACACTTAGAGATTTGAGACATGGATCAACCTCACGGTAGCCCAGTCAGAAAATCCTGTATCCGTTTCAGGACCTCGCGCTGATTGGAGATGAAGATGTAATGGTTCGCGCCGGGAATGCGTACCACCCTGGCTGTCGGCAGGCCCCGTTCAAAAGCATGGATCTGTTGCAGGTTATTCGCCTCGAACGCCTTGTCGGAGGTCGGTGTTTGATCCCCTGTTTTGCAAGACCCGTAGTCGTGCGGAGAAGCATAAATCGCAAGAATCGGAGCAGAAATATAGGTGTAACGTTGGTATCCGGCAAATATCTGAGAACCGACGAAGGGATGTCCAGAAGATGGGCCGACCGTGCCGTCCGGGTTCGTAATGTGAGTTTGGTGCAGCTCGGACTCGGGGGAGAGCCGCCTAGCCTGCCAGCCATGTAAGTCCGCATGGCCGCGAAGTTGGCCAGATCGCCAGGCGACGGCGGGCAGACATGAAATGGGGGTGGCAACTTCTGAGCGGCCTTCGCAGCCTCCAGGTCCTTCTGAAGAACGGGCAGATCCGCCTCGGCCGGTTCCATGCGCTTCGGGTCGGATGGATTTCCCGCAAGGCTATCGAGTTCTCTGCGCAGCACGGCGAGGTCCACGTTATAGTCGTCGTGAGCCGAGTCGTAGTACGCGTAAGAGTAGCCGGCCTCGAGATAGATGAGGGCAGAGATCCGTTCGGGATGACGCGAGCCGATGGAACTGAGTTCTTCGCCACCAAGCGAGTGACCGATGAGAACAGGCCGCTCGATTTTCAACGCGTCCATGACCGCAAGGACATCATCGCCGAGGCGGTCGGCAGAGTATCCCGCCAGCGGAGCGCTGGAGATACCGTAGCCCCGGCGCGTGATGGCATAGACGTGGTGAGCTGACGTGAGCTTGGGCGCAAAATCATCCCATATATGTGCCGTGTTTCCCATACCTGCCAACAGAATGATGGGCCGGCCAACGCCACCCCAGTCAAGAACTTCAACCTGAACGTCCCTGTCCACGGAAACCATTTTGGATGTGTGATGTGAGGGATCGGTATCAGGAAGCGGAGCCTGGGCCACGACAGCCGGAGCGAGTAGCGATAGAAACACGACGCGCCCGGCTGCTGCCAGCCTCCGCCGGAGAACATTGCAAGACAACAGTGTCATTCCGTCTCGGTCGAGCCTGACTTGCGGATGCTTCAAGCTAGAGCCTCCTCGCAACAAGCTGTTAGCGCTTCGCAATGAACAGCGGGCTCAAAGCGCTTTTGCTTTCCTTCCCCGCCGGGTGTAAAGTCTCTAACAAATGTAGTCGGCTTGACTATAGACGTTCTAGGAGAACGATGGCAACCCCCCGCCTCAGTAAGCTCGAACTTCGGATCATGGAATCCCTATGGACGAAGGGAGATTGTTCCGTCCGCGAAATTCAGGAGAGCTTCCCTGAGAAGAACCGGCCTGCCTACACCACCGTTCAAACCACGGTCTACCGGATGGAAACGAAGAAGATCGTCAAACGTGTCAAGAAAATCGGCAACTCCCTGATTTTCTCAGCTACCATCTCACGCGGCGCGGCTCAGAGCAGATTCATCGATGACCTGCTCTCACTCTTCGACGGTCGCATTCAGCCGGTCGTGGCCCACTTGATCCGCTCTCGAAACTTCAGCGCGGAAGATGTCAAGCAAGCACAGAAGCTCCTCAAGGAGTTGGCGGGTAAGGAAAAGTCATCATGACTCTCGCAGACTTCGGCGTGATGTTGGAACACCTCGAACCGGCGGTGAAAAACCACCTGTGGCAATCGACGCTCTTTGCAGCGGCCGCGGCCGCACTCACACTGACTCTGCGGAAGAATCACGCTGGAGTCCGTTACTGGGTCTGGCTTGCTGCGTCGCTCAAGTTCCTCGTCCCATTGTCGCCCCTCATGTCCCTCGGCAGTCTTCTGGCGGCGTCTCACAACTCGGTTGGTCCACAAAATGCGGCCTACATCGTGATGGATGAAGTCAGCCGGCCGTTCACACAGACGGTCGTTCAGCAGTTGAACCCAATCGCATCCGTCTCAACCCATTCGCTTTGGCCCTTGCACCTTCCCGTCCTCGTGGCAGCGATCTGGGCCGCTGGATGCTTTGTCGTCGTTTTCGCGTGGTTGGCATCCTGGAGGAAGGTCTGGATGGCGCTCCGTGATTCGACGCCGGTGCCCGAAGCCCGCGAGCGTCGGGCGTTGCGCGACGTCAAAGACATGAGTGGGATCTCCGCCCAAATTCGAATGGTATTCACGCCGTCTGCGCTGGGACCGGCTGTATATGGAATCCATCGCCCCATCCTGATGTGGCCGTCAAATATCTCTTCTCGTCTTGAGGATGCGCAGCTTCAATCGATTTTGGCCCACGAACTCTGCCATGTCCGTCGTCGCGATAATTTGACCGCAGCTCTCCACATGCTCGTGCAAGCCATCTTCTGGTTTCATCCTCTGGTCTGGTGGGTAGGCTCGCAACTCGAAATGGAACGCGAACGCGCCTGCGACGAAGACGTACTGGCGCTTACCGATCAGCCCTACATTTATGCGGAGAGCATTCTAAAGATCTGCGAGTACTGCGTTGAATCGCCACTGCCATGTATTTCGGGGGTAACCGGGGCGGACCTCCAACGGCGCGTCCGCCAGATCATGACAGGAAGGGCTGTAGCAAAGTTGAATCTGAGCAGAAAGGTGTTATTTGGGGCAGCCGGAATCGCCGCAGTCCTCGTCCCGATACTCTCGGGTCAGGTTGCGCAAGATCGCTCACAAGCAGCGCCTCCCGCATCTGATCCCAGTCCATCAAGTTTCTCTGTTGTTGCGCAGAAGGACCCTGGTGCGGCTAGCACGCCGCGGCCGCGATTCGAAGCCTTCGAGGTCGCAAGCATCAAACCTGTCGCTTCGGAGGCCAAGACCTCGCGCTTTATCACACTGCAAGGGGTGAATCGCTTTGTTGTCAGGGACTATACGGTCAAGCTGCTCATCGCTGCGGCTTACAATTTGAACCCGAAAACCATCTCGGGGGGCCCTGACTGGATCGATTCGGACCACTACGACATTCTTGCGTTGTCACCCGGTGATGTTCGACCGAACCATGACGAGCAGATGGCGATGCTGCGGAGACTCCTCACGGATCGGTTCCGCCTCACATTTCATAGCGAACAGAAGGAGTTCTCCATTTATGCGTTGGAAGTCGCCAAGAGCGGACCCAAGCTCAAGGTAAGTACATTGAGTGCGGACACGCCTCCCGTGGTCGGTCCGGGCGTAGTCTATCCGCAACGAATCGTGTTGCCGGCGCGAAATGCAACCATGGGCGATTTCGTCTCTTTGTTGCAGAGGGCCATTCTCGATCGCCCCGTGGTGGATTCTACCGAGCTTTCGGGAAAATATGATTTCGATCTTGCATGGGCTCCGGATGAAACTCAATTTGGTGGAGAGCTGCCGCCGGCGTCCGGCGATGCTCCCAGCCCGCCTTTGTTTGAGGCGCTCCAACAGCAGCTTGGCCTAAAGCTGGAGGCTCGGAAAGGGCTTGCCCCCGCCCTGCTGATCGATGGGGTCAGCAAACCTTCCGAGAATTAGGCTGGAAAATTCCGTCAGCACGCTTTGCTTGATGGGAGATGGAAGGCGGGCGCGCTCCGCATCCCGCGTTGTGGTGTGACTGTCCGCCCGCTTGCGGAAGACGCATCAACCGTGAGTCAGCAACTCGACGGCCTTCCGGTAGGCGGCGTCTTGGTTCTCTTTGTTTCCGAACGATGGAGCGAGGACATCGGGTGAGAGGCCGGCTCCTTTGTTGAATCGAGCGCCACGGATACTTTCGGCACTCGCGCCCGGGATCACAATTCCCGCAGTGTCGTTGAGTGCGACATAGGTTTGGATTTGGCCACGTCCATACGTCTTAGCTCCGACGAGCTGCGCACCAATGGAATCGTGAAGACCTGCGGCCAGAATCTCAGCGGCGCTCGCGGTGCCTTCGTTGATGAGGACGACAATGCGCATCGGCTTGAAGGGCGTTCCCTGAGAGTGGATCGGCTCTTTCGTCCCATCGCGCCGAACCTTCCATCCCAGCGTCTGATCGGTGAAGGCGCTTCCTGCGAGAGCCATCGCATCCAGGTAGCCGCCAGGATTGTTGCGTAGATCCACGATGCAGCCATGTATGCCAAGCGACGCCAACGCCTCAACTGCCTTACGTGTCAGGTTTCCAGAGTCCGGGGTGAAGAGACGAATCCCTACATATCCCAACTGCTTCTGACCCGCAACAAAATGGCGTGAGACAACGGCCGACTCATCCCAGACATCCATGGGAACTTCCATCGAAACCCGCTTCCCGTCGCGCCTGAGTGCAAGTTTCAGAGTGCCGGAGTCGCCCCGCAACATCGACATCACGTCCTCGTGCATCAGTCCGCGTGTGGCCCGGCCATTGATCTCTTCGATCACGTCTCCGGGACGCAGACCGGCCTTGAAGGCCGGCGAGTCGATTAGAGCGGCCACCACCTTCGGTTCATCAGTCTTTGGTTCCACCGTGACGGAGAAATCGACCAGACCGATGCCATGTTCTTTGCCAGCTGTCTCAGCCTGCAGCGTCGCTATCTGCTCGGAATTCATAATCCGAAGATCTGCATCCTGAAGAGCCGCCAATTCGCGGTCGAGCGTAGGAACGGTAGCTTCGGCGTTCGCTAACAGCGTGGCCCGTAGACGCTTCCAGGCGTCGTTGTCTGCGTAGAGGTAGTTGTGATCGATCGCATCCGCCACTTTAGTGGCGAGGGCAGGTTGTCCCGGCGCAGATGGCTGGAGAAGGGTTGAAGCAAGAACAATACTTATCAGCACGGTTGCACTCCATTCAATAAGCTCTGCTGCATCTCTGTGGGTCCTTCGAAGGGATTAAGGAGTCTCTGTGATCATTCGGTGCGTAGCGAGCGAACGGGATCTATCGTTGCCGCCCTTCGAGCTGGGAGGAAACTGGCGATCAACGACACGAAGCAAACCACGGCAATGACTCCTAAATACGTTGCGGGACTGTTGGCACTGATGCCGTACAGCAGGCTTTTCATGAACCGGACCGCGACTAAGCCGAGTATCGTTCCGAGAACGACTCCGGAAAAAGTTAGCGTCAATCCCTGTTTCAATACCAGCCGAAGCACGTTGTTCCGGTTTGCGCCGAGAGCCATTCGGATTCCGATCTCTCGATAGCGCTGCGCGACCGATTGCGCCATGACGCCGTAGATCCCAATAGCTGCGAGAAGCAACGTCAGACCAGCGAATACCGTAAGCAGACGTGCCCGCACCCTCGGTTGGGTCTGGAGTCCGGCAACCATCTCGCCCAACGATTTGATCTGGCCTATCGGCAGGTTCGGGTCTTCGTTCCATACCACCCTCTGGACGGCCGCATCGCTGAGGCTCACCCCGGGCCGGGTCCGGACGACAAAGGTCATCCTCGTGAAATCGGAACTCTCAGCGGATTGATCAGACTGCTGTTGACGATAGTCCGTGTAGACCTCTGGCCGCGACTCCCACGCGATCTGGTTATAGCGCGTCGACTTGGTGCTTGCCACGACACCGACTACTTCGAGCCAGGGGTTCTTCTGCGTCTCCGAATCTTTCGGGTCTCCGATGCGGAGGTGTTCGCCAATAGGATTCTTACCCGCGAAATACCGCTGTACGGCCTCTTCGTTCAAGAGCGCCACCGGGCGCGTTGCCTGCACATCCGAGTCCGAGAAATCGCGGCCGGCGATCGTCGCGATTCCCATTGCTTGAAAGAAGCCGGGACCAACGGTCACGGGGACAGCCTGTGGCAGGTGTTCCTCGCTCACATCTCGTTGGCTATCCATCTGCATCGGCTCCGTTCCCGCGTCGGACATCCGGAGAAACAGGGTCATTCCTGCGGCCTCTACGCCGGGGACCGTCCGCAACCGCTGTACCATCCGATCCGCGAATTGGGTCAGCTGCGTGTTCGAAGCGTAGCGCTTGTGTGAAAGCGAGAGACTGATGACGGCAGTGTCAGTCGGGTTGAAGCCAAGGGGCTGCGAGTTCAAGTGAAGGAAGGTCGTCAACAGCAGCGATGCTCCAATCAGAAGGACCACTGAAAGAGCGATCTGGGTCAGCACGATGATGCTCCGCGAACGTAGCTTTCCTGCGGCAGCAGACGCACCCGAGCTGCTTGCGCGCAGCGCCTGGTTGACGTTGAGCTTCGCCGCCCGGAACGCGGGATACGCGCCGAAGAGAAGTCCCGACAGTACGGTCAAAGCGGCGGCAACCCCGAGGACAGGGAGATTGACCGTAACGGGCTGCGCCGGAAGCGCGCCAAACGGGTTCCACGCAATGAAGCCACGGACGGAGCCGAAGGCGATCAGTAGACCCAGAGCTCCGCTGATCCCATAGAGCACCAGATTCTCCACAAGCAACTGAACCAAAAGTCGGCGCGCGCTCGATCCCAGCGCAGCGCGAATGGCAAACTCCTTCTCCCGTTGTATGTTTCTGCCCACGATCAAACTGGCGGTATTAGTACAGGCAATGAGGAGCAACAATCCGACCGCTCCTCCCAAAACCAAAAGCGAGGCTCTGACTTCGCGGGTGTTGTCCTGTTGCAGGCTTGAGAGATACGCAGTCGACTTCGGAATGTCGGGATAGTGACGATCGTTCTCCGCCTGCAGCAGCGAAATCTCCGACTTCGCTTGCGCAATGGTCACGCCCGGGTTCAGGCGTCCAATGATCGCAACGGCGGCTACGGAGTCCTGTTTGTAGTGGGGATCTCCGGCCTGAATCAGCGTCCAGACGTCGATATCGTGCGGCTGGTCGAGAACGCGGTAGGAGAAACCGGGAGGTAGAACGCCGACGATCTTGAAAGATTTGTCATTGAGAGTCAGCGTCTCGCCGAGAACGTCGAGCGATTGGTGAAACCGTCCGGTCCAGAGAGCGTGGCTAATCACTGCGACCGGCTGACCGGTGTCATCGTCCGGCAGAAACAGTCTTCCCCGGAAGGCGGAGACTCCCAGCGTCGAGAACAAAGTTCGGCTCATGATTCCGCCGTTGAGATTCTCCGGTTCTCCGCTTCCTGTAAGTGCGTAGCTCCTCTCGAAGGAAGCCCCAAGCGACTGAAATGCGCGGCTTCTCTGGGCGAAGTAGATGTAGTCACGCCAACTGAAGTAGTAAGCGGGCTCGTTGGGGCTTTCTGCGGCCGCACGCCAGAAGATCACAAGCTGCTGCGGGTCTTTCAGCGGCAAAGGCTGGATAATCCAAGCGTTGAGGATCGAGAAGATGCCGGTCGTAGCGCCGATGCCGAGTGCCAATGTCAGGACGGCGATGACGGCGAACCCGCGGTTTCGAAGGAGCTGGCGAAACGAGTAATGCACATCGGCGCCTAAGCTCTCCAAAGTCAGCGCCGCGTCCTGCGCCACTACTCTCTCCTTCATCAGGGTGGGATTTCCAAATCGCAGGAGCGCATCCCGATGGGCCTCTTCGGGACTCATTCCAGCCCCAATGTTCTGTGTCGTGCGCATGTCGATATGAGAACGAATTTCGTCCTGTATCTCCTGCTCCAACTTCCCGCGTGAGAACAAGTTCGTGATGCGATGAAAGAGCGACATGGGATTACCTCACACGCAGCGTTATTCAGATCGAAGAGCTTCCATCGGATTAATCGTGGCCGCACGGCCAGCGGGCAAGACAGCAGCCAGCATCGCAACGATCAACAGAGCAAAAACGGATGCACCGATAGATAAAGGATCAGCACTGCTTGTCTGAAAAAGCAGCGCGCTTACGAAATGCGCACATACAAAAGCACCGACGAGCCCGGCCACAATTCCGATTCCCGTCAAGGTAGCTGCCTCCCGCAATATGAGAAGCAGGATATTTGCCCGGTTTGCTCCAATGGCCATGCGCACTCCAATTTCGCGTGTGCGCTGCGTAACGGAATAGGCGATCACTCCATAAATACCAATGGACGCAAGTGTGAGCGCCAGCAGCGCAAAGATGCCGAGCAGAACCGCGGTCATCTTCTGCCTTGCCAGAGAATCGGAGAGTACCTCATCGATGGTCTGGACGTGGTAGATGGGCTGATTCGGATCGAGTTCCCGGACGGCATCGCGCACTTCAGCGGCGACGCTGGCCGGATCAATATTGGTGCGAAGCAAAATTACCGCATGGGTGCCGAATCCAGGCAAGTACAGCTCCGGCTCGGCGTCGGTCTCTACTCCCAGATCGCGCGCATTCGAGACCACACCAATCACCGGAATCTTATCGGGATGAGGACTAAGAACGCCGAGCAGGATGCTTGACGTCAAAGGGTCTTTGCCGGAAAGATATCGTTCAGCAAATGCCTGATTCACAATAAACAGGTTTGAGTTGTTCTCAATGTCCTTCAACTCAAAACCCCTGCCCTGTAGTAGTCCAAGCCCCATTGTGCGGAAGAAGTCCGGGCTGACATAGCGAATCTGCGCGAACGGAAACGCGCCTGGAGCTAAGGGCGCCGCCCCCGCGATCAGAAAGCGGCTCATGGAATGGGAGGCGTTGAGTGGCACGGCGTTCGTAGTCCCGGCGGACACGATGCCGGGCGATTGCCGCAGCTTATCGATCAATGCTTCGTAGAAGTGATTCGTTGCAGCCGCCTGGTCCGCATATCGGGGCTCCGGCAATGTGATTTCAAGGCTAAGCAGGTGATCGGTGCGAAAGCCCGGATCAACTTGGATCAACTTCTCGAAGCTGCGCAGCAGCAGCGATCCGAGAAACAGCACCACGATAGCAATGGCTATCTCTGCCGAAACCAGGGCGCTTCGGCTTCTGCTCTGCTTGCCGGTGCTGCCACGATCTCCGGGACGCAATGCCTCAGCTAGCTTGCCCGGTGTTTTTAGCATCGGCAGCAACCCAAAGAGGATCGCAGTGAACAAGCACACAGCTAACGTCACGAGCAGCACTGGGATGTTGAGTTGGATCGATTGGACCAACGATGGATCCGCTCCTGCCGTATGCGCAAACGCTATCCGCAAGAGTGGAAGAGCGAGTGCGGCGAAGACCGTCCCAAGCACACCTCCGAGCAGGCACAAGAGCAGGGTTTCGGCGAGGGATTGTGTGAACAGGCGGAGGCGGCTTGCTCCAAGCGCCTGTCGCACGGCGACCTCCTGGAGGTGCGCCGCAGCTCTCGCTAAGAGGAGATTGGCGACGTTGGCACAGGCGATGAGCAGAACCAGCACCACACATCCCATAAGGCTCAGTACCGCTGGGCGCAACGAGCCCACGAGTTGCTCGCGCAATGGAGTGAGGAGTACCCCGATGTTTCGGTTCGTTGCCGGATAGACCTGCGCCAAACGCGTGGCGATGGTCTGCATGTCTGCCTGGGCGTGTCCCAATTCAACCCCAGGCTTGAGACGGCCTAAGACGTTGACCGTATGCCAGACACGAGAAGCCTGCGATTCCTTATCCATCAGCGACAGGGGCATCCAGAACTCGCCTGTAGCGGGATACGCACTTCCAGGTGGGAGCACACCGATGATGGTGTAACTGACGCCGTTCAGATCGACGTTCCTACCAATGATGGTTCGGTCCGCCCCGAAATAACGCTGCCTGGCTTCGGCACTGATGACGGCGACATGGTTTGCGTTTGGATTGTCATCCTGTTCCACGAAGGTACGCCCCAAGGATGGCTTAACCCCGAGAAGCGAGAACAAACTACTGGATGCGAGAACCTTGTGAACCTGTTCCGCATGTCCATCCCAGACCAGCGATACCGTTTCGGGGCTGACGATGGAGTATCCGGCCATCTGATCAAAGCTCGATTGCTGGGAATGCCAGTCCAGATAATCGGGAAAAGTAACCTCTGCCCCTCCGGCTATCTGCGGATGCGTCTCACCGATAGTGACAATGCGATCGGCGTGCTGGAAAGGCAGCGATCGAAGCAGCACCGCATAGGCGGCGCTAAATATGGCTGTCGTTGCTCCGATCCCAAGAGCGAGTGTCAGGATGGCAGTAATCGAAAAGCCGGGTGACTTCCAGAGACGGCGCCCGGCGAACCGGATGTCGTTCCATAGACTGTCGAGGGTCAGCGCTGTATCCACCCCAGCGACGCGCTCCTTCATTGCAGTCGGGTTGCCGAAACGGAGTACCGCATCGCGGCGCGCCGCCGCGACAGGCATCCCTGCCGCCGCATTGTCGGCGGTCCGCATCTGAATGTGCGCGTTCAACTCATCTTCGATCTCGCGGTCAATTCTGGCGCGAGAACGAAGAGCCCATATGCGACGAAAGAGCGACATGGCAAACCTCACGCGTACCGGAACATGGCGCGCACGCCTTTGACGAGTTGCTCAAAGTCGCGCTCTGATGTTTCGAGCTGTTTCCGACCGGCCGCGGTCAGCTTGTAGTACTTCGCTTTGCGATTCGTCTCGCTAAGCGCCCACTGAGAGCTGAGCCATCCCCGCTGCTCCATACGGTGCAGCGCGGGATAAAGAGAGCCCTCTTCGATCCGAAGCAATTCGTCCGAGGCGGTTTGAATGTGCAACACAATTCCGTAACCGTGCAGCGCTCCCGTTTGCGAGAGCGTTTTGAGAACCAGAAGATCCAGAGTTCCCTGAAGATCGCTTTTTGCCATGTCGGCCAAACCCCTATAAGACCTCCAAATGCTATCCATAGCACGCTAGGTGTGTCAAACAACGCAGGAAATCAATGCTTATAGGGGGCATGTCGTCCCGATACCTTGACATCTAGGCTTCTTGCTTAGTAGCTTAAACGAGCCTAGCCATCTAGGTATGGCGGGTCATGGACCGCGATGCCTGGCTAGGTAGCACGGCAGTTCAATACAAGAGGTTCATACCGGTGGACATTCAACGCCCAGATCTAAAGCGGAAGCGACGAAAGAGGATTGCAGCCGTTGCTGCCGTGTTGATTGTGCTGTCGGGGGCAGGCGTTTACGGAGTATCGCACCTGAAGCCAGCTTTGCCATCGGTAGACCGGAGCGCAATCTGGACGGACGCCGTGAAGCGCGGACCCATGGTTCGCCAGGTCCGAGGCATTGGCACTCTCGTCCCACGCGAAGACCGCCTGCGCCTGATCCCCGCAGAGACGGACGGAACCGTGGTTCGTATCGACATCCTTCCCGGAGCGAAGGTGAATCCTGACTCGGTGCTGATGGAGCTGAACGATCCCCAAGTGCAGCAGGAGCTCGTCGATGCACAACTTCAGCTCAAGGCAGCTACGGTCGATTACAAGAACCTTCAGGCGAAGCTCCAAAGCGATCTGATGACGGAGAGAGCGGGACAGGCGACCGTCAATGCGGACAATCAACAGGCTCAGAAGCAGGCGCGGACGGACAAGGCTTTGTACCAACTTGGCGTGATCAGCGGGCTGACTTACGACGCGTCCCAGGGAAAGGCCGACGAGTACACGACGCGGACGGACATCGAGAAGCAGCGGTTGGATGTTAACAAGAACGCCATCGCCACGCAGCTTGAGGTCCAGCAGACCAAGGTCGAGCAAGCGAAGACCCTCTTGGCACTCAAGCAAAAACAGTTAGACGCTCTTACGGTGAGGGCGGGCATTCAGGGCGTGCTTGTGGACCTTCCGCATCAGGTGGGAGAGCATGTCGATCCCGGCACAACTCTCGCAAAGGTCGTTCAGCCCGACCAGCTCAAGGCAACTCTCAAGATCGCAGAGACCCAGGCGCGAGACATTCAAATCGGCCAGCCGGCGGAGATTGACACCCATAATGGCGTGATCCAGGGAAGCGTGGTCCGCATCGATCCCGCAGTCCAGAATGGCACGGTCACGGTAGACGTCCAGCTTAGCGGATCGCTTCCTCAAGGGGCGCGACCTGACCTCAGCGTAGACGGCACCATCGACCTTGATCGTTTACCGAATGTTCTGTACGTCGGCAGGCCCGCCTTCGGAAACGAAAGCAGCACTATCAGCCTCTTCAAGCTGGACCCGGATGGGTCTACGGCATCGCGCGTTTCGGTGAATGTGGGCCGGGCCTCCGTCAATACCATCCAGGTTTTATCAGGATTGAAAGAGGGGGACACCGTGATCCTTTCCGACATGTCCCGGTGGGACAAGGCAGACCGAGTAAAGCTTCAGTAAGAGGAGATAGAGATGACCGAACTTAACGAACCACTGATTCAAATCGAGGACCTCACGAAGGTCTTCCTTGCCGACGAAGTGGAGACGCACGCTCTATCAGGCGTATGGCTTGCCATCAACCGGGGTGAGTACGTGGCCATGTCCGGGCCTTCCGGCTGTGGCAAGTCCACCCTCCTCTCGATCCTGGGACTGTTGGATACGCCGAGCAGTGGACGATATGAGTTGAACGGACAGGCCGTGGCTAAGCTCAGCTTCTCCGAACGCTCGCGGATTCGCAATCAGGAGATTGGGTTCATCTTCCAGAGCTTCAACCTCATTGGCGATCTGACCGTTGCGGAGAACGTCGAACTTCCGTTGACCTATCGTGCGGGAATGCCCGCAGCCGAACGGAAGCGTCGCGTTCAAGAGTCTCTTGAGCGCGTCAGCATGGCACACCGTATGAAGCACTATCCGTCGCAGCTCTCCGGAGGCCAACAGCAACGCGTGGCCGTAGCACGAGCCCTGGCCGGCTCGCCTTCGATCCTTCTGGCGGACGAACCCACAGGAAACCTAGATTCCAAGAACGGAGAGGCCGTCATGCAGTTGATGGCGCAGCTCCATAAGGAGGGAGCGACGATCTGCATGGTGACTCATGACCCCAGGTTCGCAGCGCACGCCGACCGGCAGGTGCATCTCTTCGACGGACAGGTTGTCACCGAAGAACAACTGAAGGAGAAGCTGAGGGAGATCGAGGCGTAGTGTCTCTCTCTGATGAAGCAAGTGCTCCTGAAGCCTCTATAAGACTCGGCGGCACAAGTAATGGGATGGATCATGGTATGGGTGAAGTTCGAAATAATTCGAGGACTCGGAAGGCATCGCCGGTGATTCGCACTGTGGCGCTTCTTTGCCTCGTCGGCACCGGTTATCAAGCGAACTCCCAGGCTCCGGCACTGAATCTTGATATACCAAAATCCCGGAATCCCTTTGGTCCCTACTTGCCTACTCGCATTCCAGCCGCCAGTCTTGCCAACTCGCCAAGAATCGACCAACTCATCCGCGACGGGAAACTCTACCTCTCTCTGGACGACGCAATTCTCCTTGCGCTCGAGAACAATCTCGACATTGCCATCGCGCGCTACAACCTCCCCATCGCGGAGGCGGACGTTGAACGAACGCAGGCTGGCGGGGCCTTTCGAGGAGTCAATGCAGGCATCGTTCAAAATACCCCCGGTGGCGGCGTAGGAGGACTGGGATCGGGGGCGCCCGGGGCGGGAGCAGGCGGCACCACCGGGGGCGCTGGCGGAGCCGGAAGCGGAGCATCGGGTATCGTCCAATCCACCCTGGGCGCAGGAACCGCTGTGTCGTCTTATGATCCGGCTATTTCAGGAACGGCGAGCGTTGAACACTACACGACGCCGCTGTCCAACCTTCAGATCTACGGCGTGCCGTCCTTACAGGTGAATACCGTCACTGCGAACCTTGCCTATACGCAGGCATTTCCTACCGGAACGGCTATGAGCTTCACCCTTGAAAACAGCCGAGTGACCGGAAACAGCATATACAACTACCTCAATCCCGCCCTCAACGTCTACTACCGAATCGCTGTTCAGCAACAGCTTCTTGCCGGTTTCGGCTTAGGCCCGAACCTGCGTTACCTTCGCATTGCCAAGAATGACCGGAAGATCTCCGATATTGCGTTCACGGACCAGGTCACGGCAACTGTGACGCAGATTGCCGATATGTATTGGGATCTGGCTGACGCCTATCAGGACGTGCAGGTCAAGGAGCGATCCCTCCAGTTTGCGAAGGAGACGCTGGATAGCGACAAGAAGCAACTCGAACTCCGCGCTATTCCCGCCATGGACGTGACCAAGGCTGGGGCGGAGATGGAGAACCGGGAGCAGGAGCTGACAACCGCTAAGACGACCCTCGAATTGCAGGAGTCATTGATCAAGAACGCATTGACGAAGAATCTCGACGACCTCGTTCTGGAGGAGATTCCGGTCGTGCCCACCGAGAAGATGGCCGTCGAAGCGGATACCGCCGAGTCAAGCCTGGAAGCTTTGACCGCGCAGGCGCTGCGCGATCGTCCCGAACTCAAAGAATCGGTGATCGACCTCGATAACAGGGACATCAGCCGAGCTGCGGCACGCAATGCACTCCTGCCGACCCTGGCCCTCCAGGCATACTACGGTGGCACGGGGCTCGCAGGCGTGGATAACCCAGCATCGGGGTATATGTCTTCTGCTCCCGTTGATTATGGGTCGTCAGTCCGCAAGGCATTCGACAATAGTTCTCCCGACTATCTCGTTGGCTTATCACTTCGCATTCCCATTCGGAATCGAGTGTTGAAGTCCGACCAGTACCGCTCCGATCTCGAATACCGTCAATCGGAGCTGCGCATCCAGCAACTGAAGAAACAGGTTCGGATCGAAGTGCGAAATGCTCTTTACGCGTTCCAGCAGAGCCAGGCACGCGTAGCGTCGGCTAAAAGGGGCCGCGATCTGGCACAACAGACGTTTGACATATCGAAGCAAGAGCAGCAGCTCGGTGCTGGTTCCAACTTTCAGACCCTGTTGGCGCAACGGGATCTTGCTCTTACAGAGTCATCGTTAGCTACCGCCGAGACCATTTATGAAAAGGCGCGTGTGGAGCTGGACCGTGCGATCGGATCGACACTTGAGAGCCACAACATCGCAATCGACGATGCGAAACAAGGCATCGTGGCGCAAAGCCGATGAGCAACAAGCAGCAGAGGTCTCGACCAATCGGTTCGCTCTCGGCGCACAGCTCTATGGAAGATGAGGTATTTGGCGGAGGAACAGCACCGAAGGGTGGAGGGTCTTCTCGGATGAACCAAATTGTAAGTCCAACTCCAGAATCGAACGAGCATAAGCACTGGGACTGCGTTCACCGGTGTCCTCAATGCGGACATATCACCAAGCTCGGTGAGCTTAACCTGAAAGCAGCGACGACGGGGATCGTGGGGTGTCCAACCTGCACATGGGTAGGGCAGATCGAGATTCAGATTGTTGAGCGACCACGATCGGTGCCCGAGGCATCAGCAATTGAAAAATCCCGAGTAGTCGATTGCGCGATCGAACTGGAGGTCTTCACCGTCCAAAGCTATAGCGACAAATAACGGAAGAGACTGAGAATGCAATGGGGTAAAGACGATCAGTTTGCCATGAACCACTGGCAAAGATAAAGCCCGAATCTCGTTTGGGCACCCGCACAATAGATTTGCTGGAGGACACAGATGTTCTATCGAGTGGACTACATGTTGGCTGTCATACTTTCCGGTTTTGTTCTAGGGTTTTTATTGAGCAAGAATCTCAAAGGAATTGCCCCGTCGCGATTGGCCCAGAGATATTACGAGGCTGTAGCGGTCCTGTGGGCGCTGCGAATCGGACTGTTTATCTGCACAATTCTCATGAGCCACCAGAGCGTCTGGACGACTATCGGTGGCATCGTGGGAGACCTTTTGAGTCTTCTTCTTGGCGCCTTGTTTGGCTTGGCAAGCAGACGCAACGACGCGCGCGAATTCCTGACAGCCCCATTGATCCTAAATGTCCTCTGCATGGGGCTCGCCTTCACATTTGCGCTTGCCGGGATCGGAAAGGCGCTGTCTATGGCTCCGATGACCGACTTTTTTACCCAGTCAGGGTACTCGGTTTCATTTCTCAAGTTCGTTATGATCGCTGAGGTCTTTGGCGCCATCGGCCTGCTCCTTCCGTGGGCAGTTCTCCCATCGTTGCTCGGGTTATCCATAGACATGTTCGGCGCGGTTCTGACGCACATTCACAACGGAGATCCGCTGAACGACAGTACAGGTGCAATCGGCATGCTGATCCGCCTAGCCATCGTCGGTGTGATTTGGCAGCTAAGCCGCCGAACCCAAGCCTTCCCCAATATGACCCGCAACTCCATCGTGAGTGTCGGAGCTGTAGCCATAGGCTGTCTGCTCGTAGCTATGGGCGGTAGCGCAGCAGTGCGTCATTTGAGCGACGTGGCTCCATCCCATATTGCGCAATGACTTTTCTTTATCGAGATAACAACGCAGGAGTTTACGTCGTTCTCGAAGAGATTCTGTGGGAACGGTATGCCATTCGGCCAGGAGAGGAAGCCTCGCCAGCTTGCGAAATAGCGGATTCGTTGATCCGCTATTTCCCAACGGATTCTGACCTGAGGGTGTCGCGGCAAACAATCTTGATCTCAATAGAGCCAGACCTTCCGCAACCGGGACATGTGATGATCCCGCTGGTGACCGCTCTGAGGTTCATGGCAGCCAACTCGAGCGTGTATGCGCATCCTGGACACTGGTGTGCGCTCACCCACCCTCTCGCCGATTTGGATTCTGAACGACTCATACAGAACTTGAAAACGGGCCTCTATGTCCCGTCCGACGAAAGCAGCCTAAGCGACGCATCCAGGAGCGACATTGCATGAGTTTGAACCTTCACCACAGGATTTCGACTTGACTCATAGCATTTCAACATCGTTCGGATTCGCAAGTCTCTGGCCCGCCGCAAGCTTTGCGACAGGCCGTGCATACGGTGCGATGAGACGTTGGGTAGCGGGCTTGCGGACCTCCTACAATCGTTTTATGCTGGAGCACCCCATTTCCAGGCGATGGCAGTCCTTCTGGGTATTGCAAGGCATTGGATGGGCGCTGTTCCTCGGTCTTACGCTCCTGTCCTACGGCCCACTGCTGCAAACGCGGCTTGATCGCTTGAGTGAGTGCGCTTCCTTAGCATTCGCCTTTCTATGCAGCTTCGTTCTCTACGGCTTGTGTGGGTGGCTGTGGAGGCGTGGAACTTCGCTCGGCATCTCCGTGCTCCTGTCGTTTCTGACTTCCTACCTTCTCGCTTCTGCCGGCTCTTGGGTTCTCGGGTGGGTACGTTTTCCTTACACGCACGAACCTGTGACCTTCGCAGCGGTCAGCTCGGGCAGCTACTGCAACGTGATCGCGTTGGTGACATGGAGCGCCTTCTACTTCGGCATTCGGCATTACCAGGCGTCGGAAGCACGTCAGCTACGCCTCCAGGCTTCAGAACTCTCTGCCCGTGACGCACAGCTCCAGGCATTGCAGTACCAACTTCAACCTCATTTTCTGTTTAATACGTTGAATGCGATTTCATCTCTGGTGATCAGCGACCAAAAGCCCGCCGCGACCGAGATGATCTCGCGTTTAGGGGACCTGTTGCGGAACGCGCTCGAAACACCTGAGACCCCATTTACTTCTTTGGCTCAAGAGCTTGCTTTGACCGATGAGTATCTCTCGATCGAACGTGTCCGTTTCGGAGCCAGGCTGAAGGTCACCATTGACGTAGACCAGGACGCACAGACCTCTTTGGTCCCCCGATGGCTCCTGCAACCACTGATCGAAAATGCGATTCGTCATGGAGTGTCGCGATTGCCGCATGGAGGCGAAGTGGTCGTGCGCGCCAGGATCGATGATGCATGGTTACTTCTAACAATTGTGAACGATCTTGGGCACCAAGACGATGCTTCTAAATCGCTTCGGCAAGGGGTCGGTCTGGCGAATACTCGCGCCCGGCTCGTCCGCCTTTACGGCGATCTTAGCTCCCTCACGGCTGCACCTCATGGGGGCGATCGCTATGTCGTATCCATTCGCTTGCCCTTCAGATCAGCAGGCGATGAGGACGTTTCTTCGGTGGAGGCCCAGCGATGAGCATTCGGGTTCTCATAGTGGACGACGAGCCGCTCGCCCGCGTGGGCATCGCAGCCCGCCTCAAGGAGCACGACGACATGAGCCTCGTCGGCGAATGCGAGACCGGAGAGCAGGCCGTCGAGATGATCGGGACGATCAAGCCGGACTTGGTCTTCCTCGACATTCAGATGCCTGGCATCTCGGGCCTTGAAGCATTGCGCTCGACTCCGAAGTCCTTCAAGCCAGCAGTTGTATTCCTGACCGCACACCGACAGCATGCACTCGAGGCGTTCGAGGTCGAAGCTCTCGATTACCTCGTCAAGCCGATTAACGACAAGCGATTTAGATCCTGCCTTGATCGAGTTCGCGAGATCACCGCCCTTCGCCAACGGCAACCGGGCAATCAAAACAAAGGCACGTTCCTCACCCGGTTTGCACTCCGCAACGGTCAGCAAGTGACTTTCGTTCTCGCAGACGAGATTGATTGGATCGAAGGCTTAGGGGATTACGTTGGGTTGCACGTCAAGAACAAGACGCATCTCCTGCGTCGCACCCTGGCCGCCATGGAGACCCAGCTCGACGGGTCGCGATTCCTACGGATTCATCGCTCGACCATTCTCCAGATCGACCGCATCGCCCGCATCGAGCCGCTGCCGAACCGGGATTCCATCGTCACATTGCGCGACGGCACGTCTCTCCGCGCAAGCCGAACTTACAACAGGGGCCTGCATGAACTCTTCTGAAATACGCAACTCGTCCTTTCGCTCTCATCCCACCCTCGAAACATCTCGTCGATATTCCCGATCAGGCAATTGCATCAGAAACGTCAAGCGAATCACGATGCTCGTCGTGTTCGTGCTTTTGGTAGCGGGGCTGTCGGCAAAGGCGCAGATAGCTCCAAGAATCACCAATGAGATTGCCGGTTCCCGTCTCTCTCCCCTCCAGGGCAGCGTGCATCCATTGACGGTACGGTATACCGACACCGGCCACGCCGAGGGCGGCCAGCCAATAACTGGCATGTCCATCTACTTCGCCCCGTCTGCATCGCAGCAAGCCGCATTGACAGCCTTGCTGGAGGAACAACAGACGCCAGGTTCTCCGCGCTACCACAACTGGCTGACGCCGGCTCAATACGCGAATCAGTTCGGCCTCGCTTCGAGCGATGTGACCGCCGTTACAAATTGGTTGCAACAGCAGGGCTTTCAGATCGTCAGCGGATCGCCGTTGTCCGTGAAGTTCTCTGGCACTGTTCAACAAGTAGAGAGTGCCTTCAACACCAGAATCGATAACTATAGCGTCGACGGGGTGGCGCGGCGGGCAAATGCAACCACCCTTTCGATTCCGGCCGCACTCGGTGAAGTGGTCTCTGGGATACGGGGATTGAATGAGTTCCGGCCGAAGCCGCGCATTCGCAAATCCGCGATTCCTCATTACACCTACAGTGCCGGTGAACACTTTGTAGCTCCCGCCGATTTCGCGACGATCTACGATGTGAACGCTCTGTATAGCGAAGGGTACACCGGCTCCGGACAGACGATTGCCATCGTGGGCCAGAGCGCTATCGAGGCTACGGATGTCGCCAATTTCCGAGCCGCTGCGGCTCTGCCCGCAAACGCTCCCACGCTTACTCTGGTGCCAAACTCCGGTACCAGTCAGGCCTACAGCAATGACGAAGAGGAATCCGATCTTGATGTCGAGTGGTCGGGTGCCGTCGCCAAGAACGCGTCCATCAACTTCGTCTACGTCGGCAACAACCAGAACTACGACGTTTTCGACGCACTCCAGTATGCGGTCGAAGAGAAGCTCGCGCCTGTCGTCAGCATCAGCTACGGCGGCTGCGAAGCAAGCTGGAGCGCGACCGATATAAGCTCGCTCACCACATTGTTCCAGCAGGCAAACTCCCAGGGACAGACGATCATCGCGACTGCCGGCGATAACGGAGCAGCCGATTGCGATGAACCCGCGAATGCCAATTCTGTCGTCACGGCGGCATCGGATGGACTTGCGGTCGATTTTCCGGGATCGTCACCGTATGTGACGACGATCGGAGGCACTGAGTTCTACGCGGACAACAGCGCTCCCGGCACCTACTGGAATAGTTCCAACGGCAGCGGTGATAGCTCCGCTCTACAATACATCCCTGAAGAGGTATGGAACGATACCTCCACACAGATCGGCCTGGAAGGGAGCGGTGGCGGGGTGAGCACGCTATTCAGCAAACCTTCCTGGCAGACCGGCCTTGGTGTTCCGAACGATGGAAGAAGAGACCTGCCGGACGTTTCACTGAACGCTTCTCCGCAACATGACGGCTACGTTTATTGCTCAAGCGCGGCGGATTCGACCAGTTGCAGCAGTGGATTCAACAACAGTAAGGGGCAACCCGATATCGCCGGGGGTACCAGCTTCGGAGCGCCATCATTTGCGGCCCTCCTCACGCTGATCAACCAGAAAGAAGGTTCTTCCGGCCAGGGAAATTTCAATCCGGCAATCTACGGCGCGGCGAACACCGATTATGCGAGTGCGTTTCACGATGTGCAGCAAGGTAACAACGACGTTCCTTGCGTGGCAGGGTCGGTCGATTGCGGAAGTTCCGGCGAGATTGGATACTCCGCCGGGGTAGGCTACGATCTGGCGACCGGGTGGGGCTCGATTGACGCATCTGCCTTTGCAGCCGCCGTCGCAGGCACCACGACGACAGGGTCAGGTGCATCCAGCACCGTCGTCGTCGCTGCGGCGACTACGACTCCTACAGTGGGAACGGCAGACACTTTCACGGCCGTAGTCTCTGCCAACAGCGGTTCTGCATCACCGACAGGAACAATCCAGTTTGAAGTGGATGGCGCGAATGTGGGGAGTGCTGTTGCGCTGACCGCGGGCGGATCGATTGCGGCCAATTCTGCGGAGAGCAGTTTTTCCTATACCTTCACAACGGCGGGCGCTCACATCATCACCGCGAGCTACTCTGGAGACGCGGTATATAGCGCAAACACCGGAAGTCTCAGTGTCACTGCAGCGGCCACGTCCGGCGAAGGTCAATCGTTTACATTGAGCGCGGCCAATGTCTCGATCGCACCAGGGGTCACGGGGACCTCCGCGATCACGTTGACGCCCGCCGGAGCCTTTACCGGCACGGTTAGCTTCACCGTCAGTTCTCCGGCAAATTTGGCGAACGTTTGCTTTTCGACAATCCCGAGCGCCACGGTCTCCGCAGCGGCACCCGTTAGCGCGACACTGACCATCGTCACCAACGACCGCAGTTGTCAAACGGCCAGTGCCCGCCCAACGCTTGGAGCCCGAGCGAATCGAGATCGTCGCGACCCGGAGATCGAGACTGGCTCCATCATGTTGTCCTTCATTTTGCTCGGTCTTCCGGCTTTCCGAAGGAGACGCGGCATCTGGCTCACCGTACTGGTCGGGACTGTCTTCAGCTTTGGGCTGGTTGGTTGCGGAGGTTCCAGCAATCCGACCCCTGCGGCTGCAACGACAACTGCTTCCACTGCTCCGGGAGCCTACACAATCACAGTAACTGGAACTGACAGTGCCGCGAACCTAATAGCTTCGACCAGCTTCACGCTTACGATCCAGTAGTAGAAACAATCCATAAGGGGATACTGATCGCATGAGAAACGGCCGCTGGTTGATATTTGCGATTTCGATTTCATACGTCTCGTCGGCGCTTGCGTTCACTCCGCCGACGCAGTCCGCAATTGATCAGGCGAAGGCCAGCGCTGCCTTTCTCGAAGCGCAACAGCTCTCGGCGCGCGAAGGAGGCCACCTTTGGGGAAAATCTCTATACGGCCCCATGATCTTCGTATTTCCAGCGACACGCGAAATTGTCGCGAATGAGGCTGACAGCGGGAGAGTGCTTCACAAGGAAGGAAGTGTCTATGTGGGGAACCTTCCGAAGGAAATCATCATTGCAAATACGGCGATTGACTGGCAGGGGAAGCGCTGGACGATGGTTATGTGGCCGCTGCCAACGAACTCTCAGCCACGTCAACGGCTGCTTGCCCACGAGCTCTTTCACCGTATACAACCGGAGTTGCACCTACCCATGGCCGATCCGGCCAATCCGCAACTGGATTCACTGGAAGGGCGGCTATGGCTGCAGTTGGAGTGGCGCGCTCTGGCGGCAGCCCTCATTGAGAGCGGAGGCCCGAAAGTCCAAGCGATTTGTGATGCCCTGGCATTTCGCAACCACCGCCGCCAGATGTTCGCTGACTCTGCCGAGTCGGAGCGAGCCTTGGAGATGAATGAGGGATTGGCCGAATACACCGGTCTCAGCGCTTCCGCCCCGGATGCAAGCTCGGCCCGCTGGCGTATGGTTGCACGACTCACTGTGCCTGAAAGCGATACCTTTGTGCGCTCATTTGCCTATGCCTCCGGTCCTGCTTACGGCCTGTTGCTCGACGAACGGTTACCTAGCTGGCGCGGCAAGCTATCTGCCAGTTCGGATCTGGGAACCTTGCTGAGTTCGACCGTGCATGATTCATCCGTGGCTTCAATCGATCAACGCGCGCTCGACTATGGCGCGGGAGCGATGCGAATCGTAGAAACGGAACGAGACGCCATGGCGAAAGCTGAGAGAGATCGCTATCGGAAATTACTTGTGGAAGGTCCTATACTCACCCTCCCCAATGCCGGGAAGTTTAACTATGGTTTCGATCCAAACAATCTCGTGCCTTTGCCAGATGCAGGCACGGTATATCCCACGATGCACGCGTCGGATGCATGGGGAACTCTCGAAGTACAGGACGGAGCATTGCTTTCTACGGATTTCAAGAACCTCACGGTCGCCGCGCCTGGGAACACCGCAGGGACTCATATGCAAGGTCCGGGTTGGAAATTGGAGTTAGCAGCTGGATGGTCTCTCGTACCGGCAGCCAAAGCGGGGAGCTATACCCTGCAAGACAAATGACCCTTGAATTAGGAGGAATTGAGCTTCATGTCGAAATCGATCAAGGTCTTGCTGATGCTCGGAGTTTTCCGGCTTGGAATTTGCCAGTCATTGCTCGAATCTTCCGCCACTGCCCAGAGCGCCAAGACACAATCCACTCTGAAGGAGGCTGACGCATACATCGCGTCACAAACGGCTAAGGATGCCTTTCGCGGTACAGTTCTGGTAAGCATTAACGGGAAGACTCTCTTTGAAAAGGGGTATGGGTTCGCCAACCAGGAGTGGGGCGCTCAGAATACCCCCAACACGGAGTACCGTATCTTCTCGATCACCAAGCAGTTTACGGGTGCCTGCATCCTGCTACTGCAAGAGCGCAACCGGCTGAACGTCCAAGATCCGATCTCAAAGTACGTGGACGGCCTTCCGGAGTCATGGAAGCCGATCACGCTGCATCAGCTGTTGACTCATACGTCAGGAATTCCCAATTACCCGGACATGACACCGCGGGCAAAAGAGCTGGAAAGGCTTCACGCGACGCCACGGGAGATGCTCGAGATTGCGGCGACAAAGCCTCTGGAATTCAAGCCAGGAACCCAGCTCCATTACTCCAATACGGGATACATCTTGCTGGGAATGGTCATCGAGAAGAGCTCCGGTCAGACCTACGCGGAGTTCCTCAAGAAGAACATCTTCGATCCTCTCGGCATGGCCCATTCCGGCTATGACGACCAAACCACGATCCTTCCCAATCGAGCTTCGGGGTATTCCGTACGCGACGGCCAAACGATCAACGCGCCCTTCGGAGATATGAGCTATCCGTTCTCCGCGGGAGGCATTTATTCGACCGTTGATGACATGGAGAGATGGAGCCAGGCGCTCATGACTCCAGGTCCACTACTTACGGCTCCCTCCCTCCATCAAATGTTCGCGATTTATCCGGAGACAACTGCATACGGAGACCAGAACTACGGGTATGGCGTCGTAATCGCCCATAAGTTTGGAAAGTTGCTCTACTACCACGGGGCGGCTGGTATGGCTTTGGCAGCATCCTCCAGCAGTATCCACAAGACCATGTCTGCATCATCGTCCTTGCCAATACGGATCGCGCTAACCCGACGGATATTGCCGACCATGTCGCTGCTGCGCTTTTTGGCCAGCCTGCGCCAATCGCAAAGTAAAGGAGTCGATCAATCAAGACCGTGCTCAGATCCATAGGATCGCCCTTCCCCCTACGACTCTCCATCGTTGTGTTGAGTGCTGCGTTTTATTGGATGGCGCTTACCCATCCTGCACTTCTCTTCCGTTTCGTTTCCACCGATTACCGGCATATTCGTGTCGTTGGGAAAACACACGTCTACACCGGTTTAGAGATGCTTCATTGGAGCATCCTCGGGCCGTTTCAGGCGAACTTTGCCGGAATCGCCAACCTACTACTTTGGTTCAGTTGGCTATTGCTGCTGATCGGTCACAGCAAATATCTGCTTGCAAGCTCACGCTGGGCCACCATCCTCTCGTTGCAAACATTCCAGATATTCCTCATGCCGATGCCTATGGATGAAAGCGGAGGGAATCATGCCGAACTGATCCATCCATTGCTTGGCTATTATCTTTGGACCGCAAGCATCGTGATCGTGCTGGCTGCTGCGTGGTATTTGCGTCCCGAGTCTCACACCGAACCCCTCGCTTCGCGGTAGTTGAACGAAGTCGCCAGGGTGTCAATCACTTAGCATGAACGACGAACCGTCTGTTGTCGCTCATTATTCAAGAAAGGTAAACCTGTGGCGATACGCCTTCGATTCAGTGCTGTACCAGTTCTAATGTCACTCACATGGATGACGCTATGCAGAGGCGCGATATTTGCCGCTGCCGCGACGCACAAACCTACTGACGCCGCTTACTATCTGAAGCCTGTTCCCCATGCGGGAGACATCATAAGCGACATCACCTACCGCGTCATCGCGACCCATGGGCCGGGCATGGACGACAATGTTTGGCAGGTTCCTGCCACAGGAACCTACACCATCCTCGCGAGTGATTCTCCGGACATCATCAAATGGAACGTCTCCGTCCGTATGGACGGGAAGATGGTGATTCGGGATGCAGATGGAGACTATCGCGATAATGGCAAGACGATGTGCTTCAAAGGTAAGTGCAGCTTCACAACAGACGCGAGTGGGCCATTCTTCAACCCGACGTTCTGGGGCAATCCGCAGGGTGATCTAAAGCCTGGCATGAGCTGGACTGTAGAGCTTGCGCAACCGTGGGAGCTTGGACCTTTCGGCAAGCAAACGGTTACGGTGCTCTCGGTAGACAAGCTCAACGGTATGGTGGTGATGAAGCGTGAAGGGCAAGGAGTTGGGTCTTATGAGGGGAAGCACGATGTGGCGCTCATCAAGCGGGACGGCAAACAGTATCGTGTCGATGTGAAGCATGGAAACGCCCATTGGGTCGGACAGGCCATATTCAAACACGGCGTTGTCGTGAGCGATGAGCTTCTTTGCAATACAGACGTTGAGTTGTCTTCACCGGAAGTTGGAGTGATTCAAGCGAAGGAGCGGCAGTATATGTCTCTTTTGCAGCATCCCGGAGCTATTGAGAATTGAGGCGTTTTGATGAGCGACGTCGAAGATCATTACAAAGCTATGACGCGCTTCCTCAGCACAGCCTGCTTACTCAACTCCGACTGCAGAACCGGTAACTGAGTCCCCCATTGCGCAGAGAGCCGATCAGTTCGCTTTGAACCATAGCAGTTCGTTACCCAAAGTGGTGATTGGCTCTCCCGACGGCGTCACTTCTATGGAGTGGCCACCGAACTCGGGGATCTCCAGGTGTCCTACTATCCTTCCGGTCGTGCGATCGAGCTTCACGATCCAGCCGCCAGAGGTTACGGGCTGGCCGTGTGTCTGAATGGTGGCCCACAAGGCATCAGCGGTCACCTTGACCGCGAAGACCCGCCCTAGATGGGATATCTCGCCAATATAATTGCCATCGATATCGAACTTCTCGATTCGGCCGTTCTCTCGATCGGCTACATAGACCACTCCGCGTTTGTCGATCTGGATCGCATGCGGCAGGTTCAACTCCCCCGAATCAGCGCCAGGCTTACCCCACTGCTTCACTCGCTTGCCATCCGATGTGTATTCCAACACTCGGGCGTTCGCATAACCGTCCGTGACAAGGATTCTTCCGTGAGGTGCGAAGGCTACATCCGTAGTTCCATTGAAGCTGCTCCCGTTCTCGGGCTGCTCGCCTACGGTGAAGCTCATGATCTTCTTTCCGCTCGGGGAATACTTAATCACGGTCGAGGAGCCGGCGTCGACGGTCCAGATGTCGCCAGCAGGGTCGATCCGAACGCTGTGAGGAATCTTGTAATTTCCTTTGCCCCAAGAGCGCACAACATTGCCTTCGCCATCCAAGGCAAGGACCGGATCGGCCTTGTCCCCGCGTTGTACTTCGTAGATCGTACCGTTGGGGTCAACAGCCACCCAGGAGATCGTCCCCGATTCCCAGCCACTAGCCGTTGCCTTCGCCGCAAAATGGACACCGTGAAACGCAAGCGTCGGTGACGCCTCTATTCGCGCGCGAAGATCGGCGTCGGTCTCGCCTCCCTTATGGAGTTGTGCCGAAGCTTGAGCGGTCAGGAGAGCGCACACGAAACCGGCCATGGTTCTCAGCGACATGCCTGCATTGCCTCTTGCGTTCATTCGGATCTATTGTTAGTACGTAATCCGCGGGGTTGAGTTATCGCCAGTTTTCTTCATCACCGCAACGAGCCGCTTCGCGGTCGCCGTTCCCAACTCGGCAGACGAAATAGTGGTGTCAAAGTCCTCTCGTAGCAGCTTCGCGTGTCCCTGCATCTGGACGCGGGACAGCCCTCCGGGAATCCTGGTCTTTGCGGTCACTCGCATTGTGCTTCCCGGTCCAAGCGAACACCAGCTCTCGTCGAAGCCCTTTCTCGCATAGAGGAAAGCTTGTCCTTCGAGCACCGGAGGAGTGGTACTCGCAAGAGTTGGCGGAGTGGGTTGGTTGCTGAGCGTTACAAAAGGGTTTGGGCCGTCGGGAGATGAGATATACAAGGTGAGGATCGTGACCGAAAACGGCTTCTTGCCGCGGAGATCAGTCAGGGGGCCTTGGTCGGCTCGAATCGGCATTTGCAATGGCTCGGGGCCGAGGTTTGTTAATTGGTATTCGACCGCAACCGCACCATCTGGTTGATACGTCCAGAGGTTGGGAACCAGCTTCAGGGCGATGGGGAAATCTCCGGTGAATCCGGCTGCTGATTTAGGGATCGGACCGCGACTACCCATCGGTATCTGGTTAGGACTGACGACAATGTTCATGGTTGAGCAGGCAGTCTCCGCGTAACCGGGCACAGCCATCAAGATCATCAGCACCCCTAAGCCTGAACGATCGATCCGACGCATGTTCACTCCTCCTGACCGACACAGGAATCGCCAGGCTTCTTCTTCCATGTCAGATTCATCGGTGTTTGATTGGGTCCGGCCTGCCATCCTCCATTCAAGGTCAAACCGTCGTCCGATATCGTGCCGACATAAGTATGAGAGCAACACATTGCCGTATATGCCTTGAACTCAATCGAGAAAGATGTAGTTCCCGTCTGCTTGACCTTCACGAGATCGCCATAACGTTCGAACGACTGTTGCGGTGGTTTCAGACCGTTGGCGTAGTGGTAGAGGCCCGTGAGCTGCAAATCATCGGACCATCCAGCAAGGGTTCCGTCAGTATCCTGAACGACATGGACACATCCGTTCACCCCCCGTCGGCTGCTTGCCCAAGTCCCGGTCAATGGACTCGCGGCCTGCCCACTGTTGACTGCCGGACGCCGCAAGGTGACCCTCTCGGAAAATGCGCCGCGATGAAATAGCCCGCTCCATGTTTGCCGGTCCTTGTCATAAATCAAATCGATATCAATGGCGGGATCGGAGACAACGCGAGAGACCCATTTCACGGCAAGGTGTTTTCCATCCCAGGAGACGCCGCTGTCCGCACCGACCGAGAAGTTATTCTCATCGCCCAAGCGAAGTTCGGGTCCTTTTCTCTGAAAAACGCCGACACTAAGGCTTTCCACGGTTTGCGAGACACCGGCGAGGGTTTTTGCGGCGCCCGCGATCGTTGTGGTCAGCATGAAGTGGAGCCCGACAACGCCGTTCGATCCGTCCGAGGTCTCCCATACTCCAGACAAGCGTTCGGGAGATGTAGTCGTCTCACCTAGTGCCATGCCTGGGCTTGTGGATTGACTTTGTGCATGGATTTGATTCGATATCCCAATGGCAATAATTGCGAATCCTAACCAGAAGCTTCCCAAATTCTTGAGCTGCATTTTCCCGTTCTCCGGAGCCCTGCTGTGACGTGAATCCAAACACGCTAGTAGATAGTTCAACATCCCTTCGACCCAGAAGTTTTTCGTGGAGCGAAGTGTTGCGACGAACCGTGCATACAGTGCGTTGAGGCGGTGTCGATTCATCCGTGTCTTGTCTAAACTAATGAAAGACGATCCGCTATATCTATAGACACCGGCTTGCCCTAAATGGAGCCGTCAGAGAACTGCAAAAACTTACGTGTCTTGCCTGAGTAAACTCGCCGCCCCGCGGTGTCTAACTTACTATGAATCGCACTTGGCTCTTCGTCGCGCTTCTGGCTCCATGCCTTTGCCAAGCACAGGTGACGGGCAGATTTTCAGTTGAGAGATCCACCTTCGCGCCCGGCGAGCCCATTTTCCTGACACTCACGCTTCACAACGAAGGCCAGGAGTCCGTAGAGGTACAGACAGCGGACCCCTATGCTTTCTGCTCGGGCTATATGATCCACATCACTCGTGATGCAGTTCCAGAACAAGCCTGCTTCCAAAACTTTGGTGGCAGTTGTTTGTCGGGAGCGATTTCACTTGGACCTGACGCATCGCGCACCGAACGTCTCCTTCTCAACTATCAGAACAATTCGCAAGGAAATCTCCAGGCTCCCATCAGCCTCCCAGGCGCCTATACCGTGGATGCCTCACGCGAGATAGCCTACGGCCCAGTCAGCGGCAACTCCCACGTCTACCCGGCACCGGACCACACTGAGGTGCATCAGTCGTTTCACCTCAGTGTGGACAATGCAGTCGAGCTCTCCCCGACGACCTACGTTCCCTACATCGAGCAACTCGATTCCAAGAATGATCAAGCCCGCCGGGAAGCGGCCCGCACCCTTGCTACGCTCGCCCCACCCGCGCTCGAATCTCTATTGCTTCCTTTCGCTACCTCGAAAGACGACGAGGTTAGGCAGTTTGCTCCGCTTGCTCTTGGCAACCTCGCCACCAAAGCCAGCCTCGCAGCACTCGCCCAGATGGTCCGCAATAGCGCACTCGGATCTTACGAGAACTTGATGGCAGCCGAAAAGCTCGGCGAGACTCATGATCCCGCCTGGATGCCGCTTCTTCTCGACGTCGCGGATCGGCACGGAGCCATGTACCTTTCCTACGCTGCCCAAAGCGGCGGCGACGCCGCGATCCCTGCGCTTCTTGATCGCCTAAAAACTCGCGATCTCAATACACGCAACGCCGTTCTCTATGCTCTCGGAAGCACTGGCAGCCGGGCAGCGGTGCCGCTCCTCATCGGCTACCTGGGGTTAGAGGCGAATCAAAACACTGAAGATGGAAAGAACACGGCCATCTCTGCCAATGCGGCGCTCACGCAACTCACCCACGTCTACGCAGAACAGGGGTCCGGTGGCGATGCAATCCCGAATTGGCAAAGTCGATGGCGACAGTGGTGGATCACCTCGGGATCGTCCGCCCCCATCTACAGGCCCGGCGAGTGCGCTGCGAACGTGAAGCTTCCGTAAGTTTGCAGCCGACAAACGGCGATCCTCTAAAAGAGCAGCCGTGTGTCGTAATCCTTATACTGAGGCAACGGCCCCTTCGCGGATCACGGGCCGCCGAGTCATCCATACTGGAGTGTCGATGATGAGTTGGACGATCGCTGGTTCGGTACTCAACGCGGTGACAGGTGAGCCCCTTTCGACACCTCAAATAAGTCTGATGGAAATCGGGGTTGTCGGAGAGACTTTTACAACTCCCGACGAACTCGGACACTTCGCTTTTCGAGCGCTGCGACCGGGCAAATATAGTCTCGGCGTTCATGCCGACCGTTACGCGCCTCTTTACCGCAATGTTGTCTTGGAAGTGGGAAATCCTGCAGCAGATTTACAGATCCCTTTAACACCTGCTGCCTTCATAAAGGGACAGATTTTAGACGAAGAAGGGCTTCCCCCGCAGCGCTGTCATTTCACCTTGATCAGGGTTGGCATGCGAGGAGAACGGTCCGGCTATATCAGCGATTCCGGAGATCACGAGGTAGATAGGGATGGCCGCTTTTCTTCACCACCTCTTCACCCAGGCCGGTACTCCCTCCGTTTCTCCGGAATTTTGAGAAAGCCGTTGAGCCCACCTCCTCAATCGACTGACGTGGCGATGCAACAACGCATCTTCGATTTCCTCTACCCGAACACTCAGGACGTAACAGACGCGGATTCCTTCGATCTTCAAGCGGGAGAAATCGTTCATGACCTTGACCTGCGTATTCCCCGTCCAGTTTGGCGTAGAGTTCGAGGCAAAGTCACCGGTGCATTGCCGATAGACTCGGCACACATCTTCGTCCATTTCGTCCGCGACGTAGGGATGCTGGATAGCTTCGGTAGTTCAGGGGTCAAGGTTGATTCCAGCGGAGCATTTGAAGGCGTTGCCCAGCCGGGTCGTTACAAACTTTCCGTATGGGAGATGGCTCCGCCAAGCCAGGACGGGTACACACGAATGGTTCAGGAATTCGCTTCTACCGACATAGCGATTGGAGCTCACGACCTGGATCGAGTCGAAATCCGGATATATCCAGCTTCTGCCAGTAACTCAAGCAACATCGTTTGAGAAATAAGCCATCATGCGACTGCGGATCATCTCTAGTCCAAGCAATCACGTCACGCTCACGCGTTATATAGAGGATGAATTCCCACTGTTTCGGCAGCTTTTTGAAGACACTACTGAGGATTCGCCGCTCCGGCATTTCGCGCAAGCGCCGCAGAGTGCTGCAACTGCCTTGATCGTTCACAATCGTTCCGAAAAGGACATCACAGCTCTGCGATATCGCTGGACGTTCGTTGATGCCGGCGGTAGCAATCGAACGCATGTGGCTTCGATGGATAGTTATGCAGTGGATGTGTATCGGCCCGTACTCTCTCCGGGCACCCGACTCCTCGTGACGGAAACGGAGACTATCGCCGAAACCACGATCAACCATGTGTTCGCAGGTGGCGGCATGATCATGTCCCGCGGACGTCGCCCGTCAGACCATCGAACGAACGGGGCTCGATTCCTGATCGAGTTTGTTTTGTTTGCAGACGGAGAGACCGCTGGTCCCGACCCAGATCACTATGGCGAGGAGCTGCAATTGCGCCAGCGGGCCGCGATGTATGTCGCGGAGCAGATTCGGTCAGCAGAGAAAGAGAATCGTGATATCACTTCTGCACTCTCTGCAATTTATGACGCTCCGATTCACCCTGATGACCTTCAGGGACGACTCATCGCAGAGTACGCACGCAGATATCTCCGTCGATCAATGATGAAAATGGGTTCAATTAATTGGAAGGAAGCGGCGTTGAAGCACCTTGAGAATCGGCCCACCCTGCCGACCTTTTACCGTCGAGACGCTTCTCGATGACGGACTCGATCAGGCATTCTGACTACGAGCCGCTATCGTTCAAGGCAACTGGTCATACTTCCTTCTTACGCTGTGCCCGCGAGCTTGATCTTCGAGCGCTTTATAGAACTCCGTTGGGAGTGTCCTGCACTTGGGCGGCAGCTACCGCCTTGGCTAAATTGGCCCAAGGTGCTGGACCGATGTGCATCATGAAGAACTGCTCTACGTTCAGGTGCTCCCGCGTAACCGCATCCATCAATTCAGTGACGGTCTGCGGATAGAAATACGACCCCTCCTCGATCTGTTGGAATGGATCGCTTCCGTAAAGCAGGTGGTGATCCGGGAAGTACACCATCATCTGACGTTCGCTGGTCTCTCCATGTATCGGGTAGATTTCGATACGGTTTGCACCTGTCCCAAGGATCGTCTTGTCATGAACCAAATGGAAGACAGGTTTGCGCGGACTACGCTCGAGGGCGTCCGGTCTGCTCGTATACGGAGCTGCAATGACACGTTCCAGGATCGGTCGATTGAGATCGAGGGCATAGATCGGAATGCCTTGTGCGACGCACTCTCGTATTCCTGCCAGGTGGGGCCAGGAATCCGACGTCGTGATGACTGCCTTAATCGGCTGTCCGGGAAAGCGATGGCGTGCCTCCGTGATGACCTTCGCCGTATAGCCGGAGGAGATGGGTGCTTCCAGAATCACGATGCCGTCGTCCTGGCGTACAAAGGTCGTGTTCCACGATCCGGGAATGAACACAATGCCAGGCTCTAGTTCCTGCGCGGGTTTGTTGGGACTTCCCAATGGAATGTTGTCGAGGTTCAAAGGCGGAGCATCAGGCTTGTACCGAACACGGACCTCTGGGGGGATCGTCAGGTCCGCTTCGATCAGCGGCTCATCGATTTGCAGTTTGCGAATGACATACATCTGATCCGGCAATCCATTGCTCTCGATGTTCCATTGCATCGGAAGGTGAATCCCGCCCTTCGCCAGCCACCAGAGGCTGTAATAGGTACGCATCGTCACGTCGCCGAGGAATTTCCAGAAACCGCTCCTTGCCAGGGGGCCGGAGTAATCGACAGCAGTAGGCAGATGCGTGAATGCGTTGAGATAAATGCGCACCGGGGCGTTGTCCAGAGTGAATGCCACCACGTTCTGAGGTACGGATTGCAGAACCATATCCGGCTCCGTGTGGGTGTCGGATGCGTCGAGAGCTGTGATGAGCAGCCGTTCCGGGCTTAGAGCTTCGCGCTCGCGTATCACTTCCAATTCCTGTGGTGTCCCGGCACTTTTAGTCGCGTCTGAAACGCGCATGACGACGTTGCCGTCGGCAACACTGCCGGATGAGGACTTGAAGACGGGATAGACCACGCCGTTGGTGACGTTCCGATAGCGCTTTCCTGCAAAGTCGTGTATCTCAGTTATCGTGTCGAATTCAGCGATGTAAGGACCTTCGGGCCGCTCGGACTCTTCCAGTTCGTTTCGGTAGCCAAAGGCTTCCCACTGCACGCTCTTCAATGAACGCAGCGTTTGTTCGCCACCCTGTGCCTGAATTGCTTGATGAAGCAGCGTAGTCGATTTGGGGTCGGCAGCGTAGGTGTAGGTGGGCAGCAGCAAGAAACCCAGGACCATCGATACAGGCAACATTTTCACAAGACGAATCCTCTTAGGGGGTCCGCAAACGTCACTTCAGACGGAGCGCGCAGACTCTTCTTTCCCTGAAATCCAGTATGACAGTAGCCAGTTCGTCAATTAGGGCCGTGAGTTTCTCGTGAAAAAGATGTTTGCGACGAACCGTGCATGCGGTACGTTGAGACGGTGTCGCTTCATCCGCTTCTGTTTCATTTAGCAACGAAGTTCCATCTGGAATTACAACGCCTTTCTTGGCAAATCTTTTAGTCAGTTAGAGGTCATGCCGATCGTCTGGAGCCAGGTTTCTACGAGCTGCGGCCATGCGGTCGCCGGATACTTCGTCCTGCGAAGACCGAAGGCGTGACCACCTTCCGCATAGGAATGGAACTCCACCGGAACATGCGCCTTCATGAGCCCTGCGTAATAGGTCAGCGAGTCCCACACGCTATCCACGTCGTCATTCTCGTTTTGCAGCAGAAATGTGGGTGGCGTTTGAGGAGTGATGCGATCTGCGATATCTGGATTTAGGTCGAGAGAACCTTCTTTCACCGAGAGGTGGCCGGGGTACAAGGCGACCGCAAAATCAGGGCGGCAACTCTCTTTGTCGGCGGCGTCTACATCGGCGTACAGGCGCCTATCGAAATGGACACTGGTAGCTGCCACGAGATGGCCACCCGCTGAGAACCCGAGCACACCAATCTTGTGCGGATTGATGTGCCATTCTGCGGCGTGAAAGCGCACGAGGCTGATGGTTCTCTGCCCGTCTTCGAGCGCCATTGGTGATTGAGGATATGCCCCCCAGTGTGGTGCGGAGCGGGGTGCCGGAACCCTGTACTTAAGCAGAACGCATGTGACGCCCTTTGAAACAAGCCAGTCGCAAACTTCCGTACCTTCAAGGTCAATCGCAAGGATCTCGTAGCCGCCGCCAGGAAACACGATGACCGCCGCGCCGGTGTTCTTGCCTTGAGGTGAATACACAGTCATTGTTGGCTGTGAAACTCGCTCCACCGCGAGCCACGGCTTACCGGCGACGGGGGATCGGGCACCGGTGCTTTGCATGCTCTCTGGCCCCGTCGTTGGTCGAGCATCAGGCACGGCTCCGGGCCATATCGGGATCTGCGTGTGGCCGGTCGACGGCTGCCAAGCATTCTGAGCGTGGAGGACACTCGCTGCGAACAAGGCGCAGACAGCTATCAGTGACTTGCTCATGAAGATCGCCTTGAGAAATTGGGATATAGAACGGAGCGGCTAAAGGACGAAAGTCCATTAGGTAAGCCCGAGTGTAGTTCTCCTTCTTGAGACGTACCTTTGTGGATTACCTCGTGCGAACCACTTGAGTTAACAACAGGATTGCCCCCGTAAGAATTTGATCGTTCACCGCCTGAATCAGGCCGTTCCTTGCAAGGCGATGGATTGTCGTGCCCGTCTCTGGGATTGTCAGATCAGGAGACGAACACTCTCATGGTCAAGCGCGGGATACGAACGATGGCATGGGTTGGACTGATGTGGCCGGCCCTGGGATTCGCACAGCAGCCCTGCACGAACGGGATTCGCATTGACGGCCTGATTACGGACCCGACGGGAGCAGTGATTCCGGGCGCGAAGGTCCAGGCCAGTAACGGCATATCGGCTGTAACGGACGCGACGGGGGTTTATGTATTGTCGTGTGTTCCCGCAACCGCGACCACCATCACGGTGCAGGCGGAAGGATTCTCCACTGGCACGACGCAGGCCCGCGCCCGGTCCGGGAACGTCGCCCACGTCAACATGCAACTGGCGGTCGCCGCAGTACAGACGGATGTACAGGTCGGGGAGGACCCCACAGCGATGGATGCCGATCATGGAACGGGGACACGTACCCTCAACACGCGGGAGGTCCAGCAGCTCGCGGACGACCCGGATGATTTCCTACGACAGTTGCAGGCTCTTGCCGCCATCGGTGGCGGAATTCCAGGATCGGCCATCATCACCGTCGATGGCTTTCAGAACACGAGTGCGCTGCCCCCGAAGGGTTCGATTGCTACCATCCGCATCAACCCTGATATGTTTTCTCCCGAATACGAGCGGGCACCTTATCTCGGAGGCCGCGTCGAGATTTTTACCAAGCCCGGCGCGGACTCGTTTCATGGGGCGCTCTTCTTGACCGATAGCGACGGCAGCTTCAATGCCACCGATCCCTTCTCCGTAACGGCGACGCCGGCAGGAAAGCGGCGCTACGGTTTTGAGTTGAGCGGCCCCGTGGTCCCGAAAAAGGGCGACTTTGCGCTCACGCTGGAGAAGCGCGACATCGACGAGTTCAACGTCGTCAATGCGGTGACGCTGGATGCGAATGACAACCAGGCACCGCTGCAACAGACAGTCTCCGCTCCGCAGCGGCTTTGGATCGCCTCCGCCCGGAATGACTGGCAGCTTACCCCGAAGGATGTTGCGACCCTTTCGTTTGCCGCCAACGTCAACAATCTCGGCAATCAAGGCGTCGGTGGACTCACATTGGCCGACGCCGGGTACTCCAGCCTGGTCAGCGAGTACGATCTGCGCTTCAACAACATTGTGACGTGGAGCGCGAATCTGCTGCATGAGACTCGCATCGGCTACACCTGGAAACGCACGCAGCAAACGCCGCTTTCCACCGCTCCCTCCATACAAGTAGCTGGATACTTCACGGGCGGCGGGGCCACGAGCCAGAACCTGAACGACCGGGAGCGCGATCTTGAAATCGACGACGACCTGATGGTCACGCATGGCAAGCACGATATGAAGTTCGGAGCGCAGTCGCTCGGGATGTTCGTCCACGACTACGACCCAAATACCTTCAATGGTGCCTATGTGTTCGGCGGAGGTAGCGCTCCCGTCCTCGATGCGAACAATAACCCGACCGGGCAGACCACGACCATCCTGCCGATCGAGCAGTACCGCCGCGCTCTCCTGAACCTGCCGGGCGGCAACCCGACCACCTATCAAATCACGACCGGCACCCCTGTCGTTCCGCTCACGCAGTGGCGTCTCGCGCTGTACGCGCGGGATACCATCAAGCTCGCATCCCGGCTCACGGCTACCGTTGGATTGCGCTACCAGCTCCAGACCACACCGGGCAGCTTCGCCAACTTCTCTCCGCGTGTGGGCTTTGCCTGGTCGCCCGACAAGAAGGAGCGCTGGGTAATTCACGCTCGCGCCGGAATCTTCCATGACCCCAATCTTCCGGCTTATGCGACAGAGGTCTATCGGCTGAACGGTGTCCGGCAGCACCAGACGACGGTGTATTCGCCGGGATATAACGATCCTCTGACACCCGCTCCCGGATCGATTCAGGTGGGTACGATCAACACATTTCCCAACTCGCTGAGTCAGATTTCCTCGCTCCAGACGCACCTTAGCATCGAGCACAACTTCCGTGGCGGATGGCACGCGCTCTCCACCTTGTATTGGGCGGAGGAATGGGGAGGCCTTCGGACCCGAAATATCAATGCGCCGCTGGTGAACAGCAGTAACGGCACGCCGCCGGACCCGACCGCCGCCTTGCTCGCGCCGCGTCCCATCGCACCGAACGAGAACATCCTGCAATACCAAAACTCCGGTCATCTTGCCGGAAACATCTTCGTGATCGGCGCGGACCGCAACGGCGGGAAGCGGTTCGACATCTCCGCCTATTACGTTCACACGAACCTCAAGACCAATATCGGGACCAATGTCATCAGTCCTCAATCGAGCTATATCGACAAGGGTGAATCCTCACGACCGGATGGACAAGTGTTGAATGCGATCTACGCCTCGGGTAGCCTGCATCTGCCGTGGAAGGTCGAGTTTTCCTCGATCCTCGATGCGGAGAGCGGCCAGCCCTATAACGTCACCACCGGCACCGATGCCAATGGGGACGGCGACTTCAACGATCGTCCTTCGTATGCTTCTGCTTCGGGTGCGGGTGTGTACAGCACTCGCTTCGGTTTACTCAGCACGAATACCGTCAACGGGAATATACCGCGCAACCTGGGCACTATGCCTGCCCGGATTCATCTCGATAGCAACCTAAGCCGTGCCTTTCAGCTCAACCCGAAGGACAAAGATCATCCGCGCACGTTGACATTCAACGCACGTAGCGCCAACCTCATCAACCACACGAATGTCACGGCAGTCGGCACCGTCGTTTCGTCTTCGACGTTCGGGCAATCGCTCTCTGCCGAGACTGCCCGGCGAGTAGAACTCGGGGCGCGCTTTACCTTCTAAGGCTGAAAGAGCGTAAATAACGGATGTACGATGAAGAACGGAGTACGTCGGCAAGGAGAACCATGATGGCCCATCCCGAACTCCAATCACTCTCTCCGGGGGCCGGAAGCAGGCGCGTCTGGACGCTGCACACGCGCGGGCTTCTCGCACTATTGACCGCAACCGCCGTCCTCGCTCTCATCTCCGCCGATGGCTGCCATATCTTTCTTGCAGCAAAAGGCCAGGGCCAGGAAATCTCGCTGCTACCTTCCCTGGCCTACGGCGCGGTGAAGTGGCTTTGGTGGGGGCTGATCGCCTGGGCCATGTGGTGGGCCGCTCAAAAACGCCCGCAGTTGCTCAGTTTTTCGTTGCGGACCGTCCTGCTGCAACTTGGCCTCGGAACCCTCGTGAGCGTCGCGCACCTGGAGCTGCTCGATCTCACCTGGAGAGCGGGCCTGCATTGGCCTGCGTGGAGATTGGCGTATCCCTCGATCAACTACTTCGTGCTGAGCAGCTTTGGTGCGGACCTGCTGATTTACGGCTTTGTCTTCGGTATCTCCGGATTTCTGCATATGCAGTCCCAGAGACAGCTGGAGGCGATACACAAGTTGGAGCTGGAAAAGCAGCTCTCGCAGTCGCAGCTCAAAGCCCTGCAGATGCAGATGGAGCCTCACTTCCTCTTCAACACCCTGAATGCGATCACGAGCCTCGTCGCCCAAAAGAGAAACCCGGAAGCGATGGAAACCCTAGACGACCTCAATACCATTTTGCGCACGACACTCTCGCGTCGAGCGCCGGAGAAGGTGCCATTTACGGAAGAGCTTCGCGTGGTGGAGAGCTATCTGGCGATTCAGAAGGTTCGCTTCGCTGAACGTCTACAGGTGAAGATCGAGGTTAGTCCTGAGGCGTTGGACGGGCTCGTGCCGTGCTTTCTTCTCCAGCCCATCGTCGAGAATGCGATTCAACATGGCATTTCGCCGATGGAGGCGGGAGGTTTGATCGAGACCTGCGTCAAACGAGTGGGAGACAGCCTCTGGATGCAGGTGCGCGATAACGGTTCCGGTCTGCCTGATCCGTCCACGAAAGGACATGGAATAGGGATGCAGAATGTCAGAGACCGCCTGGACTATTTCTATCCCGACGCCTACGAGTTTGTTGCTGCGCCCCGTGAGACCGGCGGGTACGAGGTGACGATCCAGATTCCTTACGAACGGGCGATGGCATGACGCTACGGACAGTCATTGTGGACGATGAGCCGCTGGCGCGTGAGCTGCTGGCGGTACTGCTTGCCGACCATGAAGAGATTCAGATTGTGGCTACATGCCAGAACGGACGCGAGGCTATCGCCTACTTGCAATCGGAACCTGTAGACCTGTTGTTCCTTGATGTCCAGATGCCCAGGATCGGTGGATTCGGCGTGGTCGAACAGGTGGGTTTGCAGCACATGCCACCGACCATCTTCGTGACTGCGTTCCAGGAACACGCAGTGAGGGCCTTCGACGTTCATGCCGTGGACTATCTGACAAAGCCGGTGAATCCTGAACGGCTGGCAGTTGCATTGAATCGTGTCCGAGACAAGATCGCGGCGAGGATGGCTCTCATGACGCAGGAACAGCTCACGGCTGTGCTGAATGGGTTGCGAAATACGATGGAACAGCCAGCACTTTATCTCACCCGTTTCCTAGTGAAGGATGGGGTGAAGGAAATCCTTCTGCCGGTTGAGAAAATCGACTGGATCGAGGCTGCGGAATACTACTGCTGCCTACACACGAATGGTCATCGGTACATGGTGCGAGAAACCGTCGCAGATTTGAGCAGCAAGCTAAACCCCAACCAGTTTGTTCGAATTCATCGGTCTTCGATTGTGAACCTGAATCAGATACGCGAAATCTATCGGGAAGGACCGCTGGACGGCTCCGTCGTACTACTGAACGGGCAAACGGTCCGGATGAGCAAGGCGGGTCGGCAGAAACTCAATGAGATCGGAAAAATCTCGGGCTAATTCCCCATCGAGGCTTGTCTCGGTGGCCGCCCTTAGAACGCATTCAATCCGTTGTGAAGGGTTTGTGGCAAAATGCGGTTATGAGACGCCCAGTCAGCGCTTTCGACATGAAGGCGTTCCATGCCGCGCTCGATGCTCGGCGGCAATCACGTCGCTTAAGCTGGACGGAGTTGACGGCCGAAGTCAACGAGCCATTCCAGGGCACCACATCGTTACCGATCAGTGCGACCACGATTCGAAGTATGCCAAACAAGCGCTCAGTGACAAGTGCGGTTGTTCTTCAGGTTCTGCGCTGGATGTGCCGAACTCCGGAGAGCTTTCTATCCGGGTACTCTTCCGCACCGAGAGCTGAGGAAACGCTACCGGTCGGTGGACCCTCTCGTATCCTTCGGTTCGACACGCGATCCATGCACGCTGCACTCGATGCGGAACGTCTGCGACGGCAGATGAGCTGGAAGCAGGTCGCTGCTGAACTACCCGGCTTCACCGAGAGCATGCTCACGAATCTTGCGACGGGGCCACTGATCGGCTTCCCGCGTGTGATGCTGATCCCGCAATGGCTCGGTATGCCAGCTGCGAGCTTCGTACGCGAGCGCGATTCCTAACCTGTTCTAAGAACGAAACCATCGAGTTGATGCCAGCCGGAGAACCACTCATCAGGTCAGGCAACGAACTGCTATGGTTCAAGGCGAACTGAGAGCCTCCGATACCTTAGCCTCGGGTTTGTCGCTTCGAGGTAGTTTCTATCCTTGCACGGTAAACCGTTTCGCAACGGAGTTTTAAGTGGGAACGATTTGGAGATCGATCTGACCGGCCCACTCACACCTGGGGCACTTCACTATCCCCGTGGTGGCCTCGTTGAGACTCAGCTTCGCCAAGCTAAGCTCATAGCTACATTTAGGACACTTGTGAACGCTCGTCCACTCGCTTCTCTCGCTCGGCCCTGGTGTATGCGACTTCATCTACCACTTGCCAGAAAGCATCTCTCGCAATCACTTCGGCGCGGTGAACGTGATCTTGTCCGCCGGTGTTTTTGTGAAGGCATGTAGGATACCCGCACTTCCCTACGGCACCTCAGCGGGCGATTGAATGGTCCCGGACCAGTAGCTTGTCCTGTACCTGATAATGACGTCGGGATAATCGGGAACGATCACGCTGATTGCATGGAAGCCATAGCGTGGAGAGGCTGGAGGCTGAAAGCTCAACTCATAATGGTCATGGATATGATTCGCTACATCGGATAGCGCTTGTTCAAGACCTTTCTGAGTCAAGAAGTTGGCATATTCCCCGCCTGAGAGCGTCGCGAGCTCGGAGGCGGCATTCTTTCGCATTCCGTTCACCGCAGTCATAATCCAGGGAATGAGGTTTGGCGGGCCTTTGCTTCCATACTGCAGTTCGTGGATCAGTTGATCGCGGGCTGGAGAGTAGGCAATCGAATTCACGACAGTATTGGTGCGTCCAAGCGCGGCGATCACTTCTTGCGGCGTGGAATGGCTTCCATGATCCCGCGTCTCACCGATGAGAAGAATCGCTCGACGATAGTTGTTGTGCCGAGCTTCCAACAAGCGCGTGGCGTAATACACAGAGTCGAAGGTGGCCCCCGGAATGATCTGTCCGCACGGCTTGATGCTGGAGACCGCGGTCTTGAGCTTGGACGAGTCGCTAGTGAAATCACTCAGAAGTACCGGGCCAGCGCCATAGCTGGCTATCGCTATTTCGCGAGGACCATCGCCCGCGATGCTCTCGATCATCGTCTCAAGCCCCTTCATTTTGGTGACTTTCAGTGTCGCCGCCCCGCTGCACTCGACCAGGACCACCAACGATAAGCCACTTCCTTCCTCAGCGTCGTCGATACGGGTGCGCTGCGGAACCCCATTGTCGGTGACTACAAACTGGTCTGCCCGAAGTCCATAGATAAACTCACCTTGCTTTGTCTTCACCTGTGTAGGGACGACCACCAGATTTGCCTGTGTTGTCAGATTGTAAGGTGGCGATTGGGTCTGTCCATACATCACCGATGCCCACAAGGTCAAAGCGACGAGGGAACGAAACCTCAACATAAAATCATGATCGCTCCGGGCAAGTGCGGCGATTGTGGAGAAGTGTCGAGTGAGATCGAGATTTACCCTACAGCAGCGTTGCTCGCTCCTCGGACGGGAGCGGTTGACCCGAATCTGCCACAGGCAATTCAATGGTCACAATGAGACCACCTTGGTCAGAACTGCGCGCATAGATGCGTCCCCCATTTGCGAGGACAGCTTGTCGCGATATGGCAAGCCCGAGGCCCGATCCCTCGGTCAGGCCCGTGGCGCGATTGGGAAGAGACACAAACGGTTCAAAAATCGATTCCTCCTGCGAGGCAGGTACGCCCGGTCCATCATCATGAATTGCGATGATACCTACGTCTTTGTCAGCATGACGGAAGACATCCACCTGAACCGATCCTCCTTCTCGGCTGAATCGAAGCCCATTGTGAAGTACGTTATCCAGTGAGCGGCGCAGGAGTTCCCGATATCCACTGACCAAGAAGTCTCCACGCCCACGGAAGGTAACAGACTTGCCGATCAGTCCGGCCTCAAAGTTCACATCGGCACATGCCTCTTCAACGACCAATCCCACACTGAAAGACGATGTTTGCCTGTCGAGCTCATTGCCACTCTCCAGACGAGCCAACAGCAGCAACTCCTGCACCAACGTACTCAATCGTTCCGTTTCATCGCCAATCCGATCCAACTCCGGGTCCAGAGACGCAGGCGCTTTTCGCCGTGCGAGGCCAAGCGCCATGTTGACACGCGTGAGTGGCGATCCAAGTTCGTGGGACACATGCGCAAGAAACCTCTTGTAGTCCGCAACCAGCATTTCAATCTTGCCCGCCATGCGGTTGAAGGATTGTGCGAGGTCGCCGACTTCATCTTTCCTCTTCGTCAGTGAGTCGTCGATTCGCGCACTGAGGTCACCAGATCCCAGCTTCTCAGCGGTTCGTCCAAGTTGAGTCAGCGGTCTTCCAAAATACAAAGTCAGGAGATAGCAGAGGATGCCGGAGATGAGCGCGACGGTAAAGAGCTGGAGTGCTGCTCGAAGTGGAAAGGAATTGCTGACGGCCCAAACCGTCGCTAAATAGATGTAGGATGAGCCATTGGAAGCGACCGGTATGGCAATCGAATTGCGCCACGGGAACAATTCGAACGTAGTTTCACCGCTGCTCTTTACCGCCTCTGCGAAGGCGGAGTCTCTGCTCGAAAGCTTTTCGTGCAAAACGTCTCTGGCTGCGCTGTGACTAATGTCAATCAGAATCGCTTCAGGGCAGGTTCCGCCGCGCACTGCCATGTATTCGCGCAGACGTTCCGGTCCCCCCCGCTCGTACTCATTTGCAGCGGCGTTCGCACAGGACCGGAGAACATCGATAGAGATAGAGCGCGGCATCGGATGCTGCACGGAAGACCAGATCGCAGTAAATAGATTCACCATCACGGCAGTCATCAACACGCCCAGCGCAATCCAAAGGCTGAGATAAATCTTGCTCAACATTCTCATGATTGCCTACCTCTTCCGCTCCATAGCATAGGCATACCCAACATTGCGAATACCTTTGATTCTGTCCGCTCCGCTTGGGTAGTGTCCGAGCTTGCGACGGAGATTGCTTGCCAAGGTGTCAATACTGCGGTCTTGTCCCTGAGCATCACGGTCGAAAATCTTTGCAATGAGTTCTTCCCGCGGCAGGGGAATACCAGGTTGCTCCAGCAGGAGCTGAAGGAGATGAAACTCCGCCCCCGTCAACTCGATGGGAAGGCCTTGAATTGTTACCGAACGTCCTGCCTCATCGAGTTCGACATCGCCGATGCAAAGATGCGTGGCCTTCGGCACCGGATACGCCCGTCTGAGAATGGACTGTACCCGTGCCATCAGCTCTTCCGGTTGAAAGGGTTTGGGAAGATAGTCATCGGCTCCTGCTTGCAGCCCATGAACCCGGTCCTGAGTAGCTCCACGAGTAGTGAGCATCAGCACTGGAACATTCGAGCGGTGGCGGATGCGCTTCAAGACCTCGAAGCCGTCCATTTTTGGAAGCATGATGTCCAGGATGATGAGATGGAAATGCTTCTGTTGCGAGAGGTAGAGTCCTTCCTCGCCAGTTCCCGCAGCGGTGACGGCCAATCCATCCGTTTCGCAATAATCGCGGATCATCTTGCCGAGCGACAGATCGTCATCAACCAGCAGCAAATGGCGGGAAGATGCCTTCCCGTCGATGTAAGTAGAGGTGCTCATCACAATCTCTATTCTGCGCTTTGGCAGAACGTTTCTTGTCGAGAAGTGTCGATCGCCTTTGACGTCTCAGCAGGAAGAATACGGATCACGGCGATGAACTGTTCTAGTTCAAGGCAGACTGAGAGCCGGCTGACGGTCTCGTTGCGGTTAGATATAGCCGATTTCCAAGCCTTTCAGTACAGCTCGAACGCGGTCCCGCACGCCAAGCTTTGCAAAGATCGTAGACGCATGGGTCTTGATTGTGGCTTCTGCCACACCCAGACTCTCGGCGATCTCTTTATTGCTGAGACCGGCCGTCATGAGAGCGAGGACTTCCGCTTCCTTCTTCGTGAGAGGCTCGGGAAGGTCCATGCTCTCGAACTTGGGTTGGAATGCTTCGAGGCCGGCGCGGGCGCTTCGCGTCACCGATGGCCTAAAGATACGCTCCCCGTTCATCACCCTGTCGATGCACGACGTCAAATCTGCAAGGCTTGAATCCTTGCGAATAAACCCATTCGCGCCTGCCTGAATGGCCCGAAAGAACATCTCGTCATCGTCGAAGGTCGTCACGAGAATCACGGGTATCGTCACCGCCTGCTGCCGCAGCGCTTTCAGCACATCCACTCCGGATTGACCGGGAAGACGAACATCCATCAGTACCACATCCGACTGGGTGCCCATGATCGCCTCGGCCGCACTGAAACCGTCTTCTGCCTGGCCGGCGATCTCGTAATCCGGGTTGAGCTTGAGCAGTTCGCACAGTCCGAGGCGCACCAGCGTTTCATCCTCTACCAGGAAGATCTTCATCGTGCCTGCACCCCCATTGTTGGAACAGCCACTGCAATGCTGAAACCCCGATCCTCGATGGGAAACTCCAGCACCCCGTTCATTTCATCGACTCGGGACTGGATTCCATTCAAGCCGTTACCTTTCTCGAACTGCTTGCAACCGAGTCCGTCGTCGGTGATCGCAAGCCGAACTGTCGCTGCGTCCTGCTCTACCCGAATCCACAGGTTTCTCGCGTCGGCATGGCGCAGAACATTGGTGACGGCCTCCTGAGCGCACCGATACAGACCGTGGGCAATCGAGGAGGATATCTGGGTGAAATCTCCACGTGTTTCGAGATGGGTTTCGAGCCCGGAGACGTCCCGGAGCAATCTCTTGAGCGCCATCGCAAGGTCGCCGGTCTCATCTTCACGCCAGGCCGAGACAGACTCGCGTATCTCCGCGAGCAAGACGCGCGTGATCAGTTGGGCGCGCGCGATTGACGGTAAGGCGGCTTCGGTGGCTCGATGATGTGCAATCTCCAGTTGAATGCTGAGGCTGGTGAGGTAGTGCCCTGCGGCGTCGTGCAGCTCGCGGGAGAGCCGGAAACGTTCCTCGAACTTCGCGGATTCTTTGATCTCGCCCTGTAGCTCCATCAGCTCGTGATTCGCAATGGTCAACTGCTGCTGCCTTCTCGCAAGCTCGAAGAGCAGACAAGCACCCAAGAATGCGAACCCATACCAGATGTAGTTTGCCAGAAAGATGACGATCACCAGGAGGATCTGAACCGGCGAATGGAGGATCTGGATCAAGGGCGGGTGCATCAGGTTCCGGTAAATAACCATCCGCGCGATCCATCCGAGAAAACTGCACCCGATGGCAATGCCACACCACCGCATTCGACGATTTGCTGGTACGCAGAACGGGATGCAGAAGGCCGACAGGTTGGTCAGATCCAGGCTCAACACGACGCCGAGCAAAATCTGCGCGATCAACCAAGGCTCACGATGGGGATTGAGGCTGACCCGCAAAGGAACATTTGTGAGAAAGAGAGAGGCGTACACGACGGCACCGACGACCTTCAGCAAGAACAGTGGACTGAGCTTGCCTTGGTGCATTCCGGGGGCGGTTTGTGATTCGGCGATGACCTCGAAAACTGCGATCAGAAAGCCACCCCACCGCAACCAGAACAGCAATGGCTTCTTCAGCACCATGTAGGTACCGTAGGAGAGGTCCGCTTCCTGCGCATCGGCCATTAGTAAGAGACTCCCGCCACGATCCAGCCTATCCAGAATAAATTGCGGCCTAAGCGCCTCCCCCAGAAGTATGAGACCTTTCCTCGGACTGATGGCCGATTCCAGATTCCTTGGGATTGCGTAGAGTCGCCTCATGTATGAGTCCCACCGCTCCTCTCTGTTGCTTTGCGGGGCATTCTAATGACGCCTTCGCAGAGGGTTCGGCTGCGCGGCCGCAGCAGATTCGTGATCATGTTGCGGTTAGTGGCGATGTCATGGTTGTTCACGATCGCGGCCGCCGCGCAGGATCGCCTGCTTGCGGTCAACGAACTGCCTGACGCGCCGGTCCCACAGATCGCCGGTCAGGCGATGGAAGGAACCGCCAGTATCAGCGGGACCGTGAGCGACGTTCAGGGAGCTGTCATCCAGGCCGCAAGGGTCACACTCGAAAACGCTGCGACCCACGACAAAAGGACAGTCGATTCAGACTCCCAGGGAAGCTTCGTCTTCGCTTCTGTGTCTGAAGGGATCTATGCCATCACGATGGAAGCGAAAGGGTTTGCGCCGGTGGTCAAGACTGGCATCTCGGTTCATGCGGGTGACAGATACCAACTGACCCCAACGAGCATGGCGATCGCCGCGGCAACGTCGTCCGTGGAGGTCAACCCGCACACGCAATATGAGATGGCGGAAGCTCAGATCAAAGCTCAGGAAAAGCAGCGTCTCCTGTTTATCGTCCCGAACTTCTACGTGAGCTACGTTCCTAATCCAGCTCCGCTGACGGCCGGGCAGAAGATGCGCCTCGCGTTCCGGTCCATGATCGACCCATACCAGTTCATCAATACCGGCATCAACGCCGGTTGGGACCAGGCACGCAATAACTACGCTGGCTATGGCCAGGGGGCTGCGGGATTCGCCAAGCGTTACGGCGCAGACTACGGCGACGTGATCTCAGGAACGATTGTCGGGGCCGGTCTGATGCCATCCTTGCTGCGGCAAGACCCAAGATACTTCTACAAAGGGACCGGCAGCGTCCCATCGCGCGTCGGTTACGCCCTGCTCGCCATCGTTCGCACCAAAGGCGACAATGGGCAATGGCAACCGAACTATTCAGGATTCCTTGGCGGGCTTGCGGCCGGGGCCATATCGAACAGCTACCTGCCAGCGGGAGACAAGAAAGCGTGGGGGAATGTCTTCGGGGGTGCCTTCCAAAGCTTCGCGCTACGCGGGATAGGAACGCTGGAGGAAGAGTTCCTCGCGCGATGGGTAACGACCCATGCGAGAGACAAAGGAACGGTTGGACATGATTGATCGCAGGGCCAACGCGAGTTCCACATCGATGAGGGACAGAGGTTCCGTATGTATTTTGCTCGGCATTGCCTCGCTGGCTTTGACATGCACGGTCGCTCTCGCGCAGGACACGGCCAAACTTCCAACCCAGAATCAGTCGAGTTCCTCGCAGGCTGCTTCGCCGTCCGGCGAGCCGGATGCTGTTGATCCCAATGTCTCCGCATCGCAATCGTCACCGCAGCCGGCGCAGCCCCTCTCCTGGTCCAATCCCGATCCGAACGCACACGCGACCGTGAACGAGAACACGGTTCTGCGGGTAATGACAAATCAGCCAGTGAGTACGAGGCAGACACGTACTGGAGCCGGATTGATGTTCACTCTTAGCGAGGATGTCGTGGTCGATGATGTATTGATCATTCCACGCGGAGCGACTGTTCACGGCACTGTGGTCGAATCGAGACAGGCAGGTAGCTTGACGGGAAGTCCCGACCTCGTTTTGAAACTCACTTCCCTGGAGATGGGAGGCCGCAGCTATCCCTTGTACACCTACCAACTCAAGGTGACTGGAGCAAGCAAGACCAAGCCGACGGAGACCAAGGTCAAGGGTGGGGCTGTGATTGGTGCGGTGGTGGGCGGCATCTTTAGCGGAAGCGCCAAGGGAGACACAACGGCCGTGGGCAAGCTCGCCGGGATGGGGACGGGCGCAGCTCTCGGTGCCGGTGTAGGTGCCGCGCTGTCCGCCGCGACTCCGGGACCCATTCTCTCGATTCCGGCAGAGTCCCAGATGGACTTCTACCTTGCCGCGCCGATTTCGGTGATCCCGCCCGGCGAGAAAGAGGCAAAGCGCCTATCCGAGGGATTCCGTCGAGGCGGGCCGGTGCTCTACGTGCGCGGCGAGACGCCATAGATAGAGACAAGAGCGACGCTTGTTTTCACAAATCGGGGGCGGTCTCTTCATAAATCGGGCGACTCCCGAGTTATTTATGGAGATTCGCGACGACTGCCGAAGGATAGAAGGAGGGACCAGGAACGAATGGAGATCTTCTCTAAGATTGCTTAGCGGTCGTTGAACGCAATGGCATCTATCAGTTGTGACATCAGGGATGTTGAAGAGAGGATAATATTGAAAACCGGAAAAGTGTTGCGGAAGCCGTTGGTCAGTATCTGTGCTGCCATCTCGGTTCTGTGTGGCTTCTTTGCTTCTGGATGGTGCCAAGAGGTCTCGCCGAAGGAATTTGCTCCAGGCATTGTCTCAACCGGCCATGAATTCGGCCTCAGCTTCACAGCCGACGGGGAAGAAGCGTACTTCAGCCGGTTCGAACCAAAGCAGCCCATTCATATCTTTCGTACGCGCCTCGTAAGAGGCGTTTGGCAGGAGCCAGAAAAGCTCTCGATTTCAGGCGACACATGGTCTGACCTTGACCCATTCGTTAGTCCCGACGGAAAGCAGCTTTTCTTTGTTTCGACTCGCCCTTACGCAGGTGCAGCTTCTGCGAGCGGCAAAAAGGATATGGACATCTGGGTTGCGAACCGCAGCGGAGTCGAATGGACTACGCCACGTCGGTTGGAGAATGTCAATTCAGAGGGCAAAGAGGGTTCCCCAAGTGTGGCCCGGAATGGAACCCTCTATTTCTTTTCTGACCGTGAGGGTGACAGCGGAAAGAATGCCCTGTACGAATCCCGGTTAGTGAGCGGGCGCTACGAACCAGCGAAGCGCCTTCCCTTGGTGGTCAATGCGGGGCCGTCAGACACCAGTCCCTTTATCGCTCCGAATGGAAAGACACTCTTGTTCTATTCCACACGCGAGGGCGGATTCGGCAAGGCCGATCTCTACGTCGCCTACAAGAAACATGGGAAGTGGACAGCGAGCGTAAATCTCGGCTCTATCGTCAACAGCGCTGATTCCGACTATAACCCGATAGTTTCACCGGATGGTCAGGAACTCTTCTTTGGTCGCAACAGCAGGCTCTACATGATTGCGACAGCATCGATCCGCGGGCTCGGGGTAAAGCGTTTTCGATAGCCGCGCAGGGTTAGAGAACGCCATCTGGGGTATCTTGAAGCTCCGCAGCCGCGACCGCCTTCCCCAGTTCAGACCAGGGAGTCGAACCTATGTGCATCATAAAAAATCGGTCGACTTGCAGATGTTCCCGCTTGACGGCGTCCGTGAGTTCGGAGACCTCCTGCGGAAAGAAAAACTTTCCGTCATGTGTCTGAAAGGAGTCGCTACCATAGAGAAGATGGTGTCCCGGAAAGTAAACCATCATCTGCCGTTCGCTGGTTTCTCCACGAAGGGGATAAATCTCTATCCGGTTTGGACCGGTTCCCACGATGGTCTTGTCATGCACAAGTCGGAACTGGGGCTGCCGCGGCGACCGTTGCAGTTCGTCCGGTTGCATAGTGTGCGGTGCTGCAATCATTCGTTCAAGGATAGGGCGATTAAGATCAAGCGCGTAGATGGGAATTCCTTCGGCGACGTACTCCCTGACTCCGGCGATATGGGGCCAGGAATCTGAAGTCGTAACGACCGCCTTAATCGGCTGAGTAGGAAAGCGGCGCTTCGCTTCGGCGATTACTTTTGCTGCGTATTCTGGGGAGATGGGAGCCTCTAGGATCACAATACCGTCGCCTTGGCGGATTAGTGTAGCGTTCCATGAACTGGGTATCAAGACGATCCCTGGGGCAAGTTCCTCAGCCGGTTGGCTGGGATTTCCAAGCGGAACAGTCGCGGGGCCACTGGGCGCCGCATTCGGATTGAACTTCGCTTGAAGTTCGTCGGGGATGATGAGAGAAGCTTCATCGAGCGGTTGGTTGATCCGCAGCTTTCGTATAACAACTTTTTCTTCGGCTAGTCCATTTCTCTCGACATTCCATTGCATGGGCAGATGGATTCCATCTTTGGCCAGCCACCAAAAACTGTAAAGTGTCCGCATCGTCACATCGCCCATATAGGCCCAATAGCTATTCCGTGCCAGAGGGCCAGAATAGTCCACGGCGGTCGGCAAATGTGTATAAGCGTTCAGGTAGATGCGCACGGTCGCTTGGTCCAGGGTAAAGCTGATGACGTTCTGCTGAACCGACTGCAGCATAGTATCCGCCTCGGCACGAATGTCTCCGGAATCGAGTGCGGTAAGCAAAACCCGCTCGGGACTCAATGCCATACGCTCCCGAACGAGTTGCAGCTGTTGGGGTGTCCCGACACTCTGCCGATCGCCTGAAAGGCGCATGGCGATGCCGTTCACCATTACTGTCCCTGTAGAGGCTCTTACAACGGGGTAGATTTCCAAGGTAGTAAGGCCGCGATACCGCTGTCCCGAAAAGTCGTGGACCTCTGAGATGGTATTGAACTCGGTTACATAGGGGCCCTCCGGTCTTTCTGATTCTTCAAGTTCGTTCCGATAGCCGAAGGCATCCCACTGAACATTCTTTATGGCGCGGAGCTTTTGCTCGCCACCTTGTGCCCCAAGCGCCTGATTCAGGAGAATTGCCGCTCGAGGATCCATCGCAAGGGCTGGAGCGCTAATCAGCAAAGCTAAGAGACTTGGCACTACGATCAAAATCTTCAATTGTGGGCCTTTCAGTGGGAAGATCGGGCACTTAGAGCACGGATGCGGCAGATGGCCAACCTCCGATCTTGTCGTTTCAATACTATTCACGACCCGAAGCGAATTTCGTTCTCTTAAGCCGCTCACCTTCGAGTCGCGCATAAAGAGTCTCGTAACAACTTCAAGTGTCCCCGCTGCGGGCACATCATCCCGTTGCAGGATATGGACCTCAAAGCGATCACTAGCGACATCGTTCGATGTCCCGGCTGGCATCGGTCTGGACAGATCGAGATCGCGATCATACACCGAGGCGATCCAGCAAATCAGCCACCGGGATAAGAGAACGCCTCCGGAATTAACGTTGAACCGCCGGGCATGAATAGTCCCGGAGAACAGTCGGCTCACCACCCTGATCGTGGATGTATTTCGCCTCGATGGAAAAATGTCCCTTCAGGCAGGCGGAGAAGGTCGTGCCATCGCTGAACGCGATATGAACTTCAGGGCCGTACATACCATCTTCGTAGATGGTGACGAGGCGGACGACTTTATCGGTCAGTTCTTTGCAATGAATCATGGTTATCTCGTTCTCTCAAGCAAAGCACACGACACAGGGCCGATCGGCGCTTTGACTAAAGATTTCATTGAATTTTTGGCGTAGGATGACGCCTTGCCTTTCCCTCCTGGTCCCCACAGCCGGCAGCCCAGCCAGGAGGCCTAACCCATACAAGCGAAGTACCTCCGCATTTCCCGCGCTGGTCCCCAGAGAGTGCATCCACTAAATATAGTGCTTCCACTAAGTCAATGCTTGAGGAATGCCCTCTGATGTGTGCGCCGAACTTGGCGAAAGAATCCGAAAACTCCGTAAAAAGAACGGTTGGCGGCAGATCGACCTCGCCGAGCAGTCTGGTATCCATGAGGTTCACATCTCCGACCTTGAGCGCGGTGCGCGCGAGGTCGGCCTTCGCCATCTGGCAGCTCTTGCGGCTGCTTTCGAGATGTCTCTCAGCGAGTTCCTCAAGGGCGTGAAGGGCAGATAGAGTCACAACTCTTCTCGAAGCGAGCGCGAAAGAATTCTCTGCGCCGGCATGAGCCCGTTTTCTTCGGGACCGACTTGTGTCGAGATGGGTCAGCGGTCTCTTCAATGTGATCCGCAACTCCGGATACCCCGCACCAGCCTTCCTATAGGCTTATGCGTGGAAACGATACTTAGGGAGAACTCGTGATTGAATCCATCATTGCAGAATTAGACGTGGAAATTGCTCGCCTTCATAAGGTCCGGGCGCTGCTGGTCAATGACGAGCCAAAGGTCGGCCGCCCTGCGAAAACCACGTCTGTATCTCCCGTGCCGCCGGCCGTCCGCAAGAGGCGACCAGTTAGTCCGGAAGCGAAGGAACGAATGCGGCAGGGCCAGGTCAAACGATGGGCAGCGGCAAAGAAAGCTGCCAAAGCAGCTAGCGGGAAAGCCATACCGAAATAGGAACCATCGAGATCATGCGACTCGCAGGTGAGAGCCTCGCCGCACCTCAGCGCCAGCCACATCTTCCTGACGCAACGCCGCGGCCTTGATCGCTTCCGTATCCGGCTTGGTCTCCTGAATGCACGCGGCAAGAGCATGTTCCAGGTCCTCCGGCAGGTATGACAGTACCGTCTCCCAGAGGACGCCACCAATCCGGGCTTCAACCTTACGGTAGGACATCGGCAGACTTACCTCGTCGAGGATGCGGACCGAATCCTGGCTGTTCTTCTGAATTCGCAGAGTGAACTCCCGGCCTTCGATCTTTCTCAGTTCCCGGCTCATCAGGTAGAAGAGGACCATCGACTTGGTCCGGTCCACCCTGTTCGCCGCGGCGCGGGCACGATCGCCAAGCCGCGCAGCCTCGGCTCGGCAGTATTGCTCGCGGGCCTCCATCATGCGAACAAACCGCCCAATTCGATCGACCTTGTCGCCGTGAATTTCACAGAACTGCCGGAAGCGGCACAACAACTCTTCCGATGCCTCTCCCTCAGCTTCCACCTGCTCCTCAATCTGCTCGAGCAGATCATCCAGTTCATGGTCGATCTCAAACAAGGAATGGGATTCCACAACGGTCGTCATCACTGAATCTCCTTTGAAATGTGTTGTCAGGGTTACAAGGCAGGTTGCGAAGCGGGAGGGTCACGCTGCCATGCGCTCAAGAACCGCGAGGCTCCTGGCCGCTCCGTAGGCGAGGGCGTCGGCCCGGCTTTGCCACGGATGCCCGTTGTGGCCCCGTAGCCATTTCCATCGAACGTGGAGCTCGAGGTTCAACTGGAGAAGTTGCAGCCACAGGTCTCGGTGCTGGAGTGCGACACCGCGCCGATTGCGCCATCCCTGACTCTGCCAGCGGAAGACGAAGCCGCGCATGCCGTGGATCAGGAGTTCGGAATCCGAGTAGAGTTCGATCCGCGATCCGGGCGGTATCGAACGGAGGGCTTCGACGGCCGCGAGAAGTTCCATCTCCGAGATGTTCGTCCACGGATAGGCCCCGGACATCTCCCGCCGTTTCTTACCGTCGATGACAACAGCTCCCCAACCGCCGGGGCCGGGATTGCCGATGGCTGAGCCATCCGTAAAGATGCGAATGATTTTCTCCATACTGACTTCCTTTCTCGACTCGACGGTAAAATCAGGCCGCCTGCATAGGAACGACCTGACCGAACGGTGCTCTGCGGCCTCCAGTCGAAGCCCAAAGAACCGGGTAGGCCGGTTCGGAGTCTGGAAATGAGCCATAGAGATCGGTGAGGAAGACGAGAGTCTGGGGCTGCACGCCGTGCTCGTCCAGCCACGCGAAGCATGGCCCAAACTCTGTGCCTCCGCCGCCGACTGGGTTGAGCGAAACGCGCTCTCCGGCTTCGAAGGTCTCGACCTTATGAACGACCGTGTCGAAGTAGAGGACATAGACGCGTTGCGGCCTTTGACCTTCAAGGATCGAACGAACCTCAGCCTCGAAGAGGCGCAACTGCCGTGAGTTCACAGAGCCCGAGCAATCGACGGCGATCGCAACTTCGCCCACCCCTTCCCGCACGACGCCAGGCAGGTATAGCCCGTTCCAGATGTGGCGGCGGTTGGGACGCATCCAGCTATAGTCCGCGGGTGTGGTTTCGGACCACGCCCGGCGCAACAGCTCCCGCCAGTCGACAGCCGCCTCGGCCGCTCCGTCGAGTGTGCGTTCGATGCCGGATGGAACTTTCCCAGCTTGTTTGGCAAGCGTGACCGCCTGGTTGACGGCAACGCTCCACTCCCTCGCTTGCTCCTCGACACCACGGTTCTCCTCGTCGAACTCAGGCGCATCCAGCACCTGCCCGATTCCGCCTTCTGTCTCGGGAACCGAGGGTTCTCCGGATTCCCCGGAAGACGCGCAGGCAGAATCGGTTCCATCTCGTGCGTTCCCTTGCGTGTCATCCGAACCGCCCGACTCTTGCTCCGCTTCCGTCTGGAGCTGGCTGTAGATCTGCTCCGCGCTCATCTCGCGGAAACGGTCTTCCACCAGAACTCCTTCCGGAAGATGGAGACCGGCATCGAGCAGGATTGGGTTGATGGCATAGTCGCAGGCTTCGTTCCAACGCTTCGGATCGCGGCCCGAACGGCGTAGATGATGCTGCAACCCAGGATGCAGCACCTCATGCGCCAGGACGCCGCAAAGGGTTGCGGCATTGAGTGTGTCCACGAAGTCGGGGTTGTAGAAGAGCGAGATCCCATCGGTCGCCATCGTCTTGATCGACCGGCGCTCCCGTCCCTTTAGACCGAACAGGAGCGAGCCAAAGAACGGGTGGTCGAGCAACAGGCTCATGCGCGCTTTCTGGAGGCGTCTTTCGATCGTCGTCAGCGCCTTCATGCCGCAGCTCCCATGTAGGCCGACATGTGGCCGAGGATGCTTTCGACGCTCGGCACTACCTCCGCCTGCGGAGCTTCGCGCTCCTGCAAGAGACCATCCATCTGCGCCACGATGTTCGCCGCATCAGCCGCGGTCGTGACGCGTAGAAGGTCATGCTTCTTGAGGTCCTGCGCCGAGTAGTTGCAGAGCCGCTGCTTGATCTGTTCTGCGAACCGGTTCAGGTCCTCATCGCCCTGAACATTGAGGCGCGGAAGAATTTCCACGAGATCGAAGACGTTCGTCACCAGCGACCCGTGAAAGCGGGACTCGGGTTCGTTCAGCCGGTCCACCATGTGCGAAACCACCTCGCGCAGGCGCTTCCATAGGTCGTCGGTGCCGCGCGCCAGCGACTGTCGCACATTCGCATCAATCTCGCGGGAGACGCGCGCCTGCTCCTCGGCCGACATCTGCACGCGGAAGTCTGCACCCGAGGGTATGGGAAGGATTTCGAGCTTGACGCCGAACTTCGTGCGCAGCTTTTCGGCAGATGGATAGTCCTCTTCACGGAAGAGTCCATTCAACTCCGGGCGCACCTGGTCGATGTATTGCGGATAGACCGCAAGAAAGCTGTCCACTCCTTGCTCGAAGCTCGCCTCGAACTCCCGCATCCGCTCCATCAGGTCGAAGTAGAAGTTCGATGGCAACAGACGAAAGCCCTCGTCGGACCAAGGCAAGGTGATCTTGTAGAAGTGCTGCCGGATCTGGCCAGCGAGAGTCCGCAGCTCGTCGAGCTTGTCTGCACCGCGTAGCAGCTGCTTGTTGTAGCGTCCGGCGCTCTGGTGCGCTCCGTGTTGATCGGCTACATCACGGCTGACTTTGCGGTCGTGTTTGACGGCGGTCCAGATGCTGATGTGGACGGCCGCGAGCATAGCGCGTTCCGTAATCATTGCAGTACCTCCCGGTAGTCCACGCCGAACTGAATGAACTCCGGCGTGTGAGTGATGGCGACCTCTCGTGCGGCCGCGTCGCGGACGGCCATGACGCGCATCTCGGTCGGCATGCGATCGAGGTAGGTCAGTCCTCGTCCGATCGAGTTGTCGGTCATGACGCGGCCAAGCGCCGTGGCAACAGCGATCTGCGCCGAGGTCTCGGTGGGAACCGGGGCCGTCGCGGGATTGAGGAGGATCTCGTCGATCGACGGCAACTGACGAAACTGCCGCAGGAAACCAATAAGCTCTGAGGCCGCTCCTTCACCTACGGTCCCATCGAGGAGTTGAGCCTCAAACTCGCTGGTGCCCGAAAGCAGGGTTGCATTCCGCCGTTTGGCGACGCCGCAAAGTACATTCGAGGCCATCTCCCAGGAGCGTGGAGTGGGCCATGCGTTGGCGTCTGCCGTCGTATCCGCTGCGTGCAACAAATCCGGCTTGAACCGCAGAAAGGCGATGATCTCCGGACGGACGCGGGCCTTGACCGCCCACTTGCACCAGTCGTCCAGGTCCGCCTCAAGCTCGAGGTGAACGAAGCGGTTGCGCAGCGGTCGCGGCATCGCGAAATGGATGCCACGCTCCGAGGCGGGATTGCCGGCGGCGATGACAACCCAACCCTCCGGCAAGACGTACTCGCCGAGCTTGCGATCGAGCACAAGCTGATAGCAGCCGGCCTGTGTCATCTGTGGAGCCGAGGTCAGTTCATCGAGAAACAAGATGCCCCTGCCCGTCGTCGGCAGGAACTTCGGGGGTACCCACTCGGTCTGGTCCGAGGCAATGCGTGGCAGTCCGCGTAAATCGACTGGATCGAGCTGCACCGCGCGCACATCGAGGAAGTCGTAGTCGAGGTCGGCGGCGACCTGGCCCACGATCTGTGATTTACCGACGCCGCATGGTCCCCAGATATGCAGGGGCACACGCTCGCCAATAAGCGCATGAAGCGCTTCATAGAGCTTGGAGGGTTTCATGGATTGTCCTTGGGAATGTGAGATTGTGCTTCGAGAAAGGCAGGCAGGACTGGGCAATCCGATGCTGCGGCGGATGTCAGTCAGCTATCCCGCGTTCTGACGCGAGGCTTAGTCTTCGGGGAGAAGACCGCACTGACGCAAGAAGTCACACAAAGACGGCTCTGCGCTGCAGGCAGCGGTTACCTCGTCGAATCCAATACGAGATGCGAGTCGAATTGCGGACATCGGCTTGCGGTACTCCGGCCAGCGACGCATCAGCTCCTGCTGGGCCAGCAGGGTCGTAGCGGGACGAAGGTTCTGGCATCCGGGAAGATGTCTGAGCAGGAGGGCTTCATGGCTAGGGCCCTGCCAGATGAGCTGAATGTTGCTCTGGGTGGCCTCCTCATAGAGCAACCGATCACGCTCCGGTGTTTGGCCTAGTTTGTCCTGATCCAGCAACACCGCCTTGATCGAAAATGACCCACGCTTTCTTTCATCCTCGCGAATCTTCGCGACCGCCAGTTGCACGAGGGCCAGAGGATCTCCTCCTCCGGGACGAAGGAGCACGATCTGCGGCGCCAGATGGAGACCGTGCTCGTCGGCGATCCTGCTCAACAGCGCGCCGTATCCTTGCTCGCTCTCTCCCTCGCAGCCAAGAAAGACGCGGCGGCGGGGCGGTATGGTGGCGTGACGCCGCCTCATCCGAGTTGCGGCACGGCACCGTACACGCCCCCCAGATACTTTTGGTAGAAGTTGTCGTTTCGTCGCACGGCCTGGATGTCCTGCAATCCATAGAGCCGCGTCCGTCCGGAGGAGTCTTTCTCGCAGAAATAGACCTCTTCCTTGATCAATTCATCGAGCAAGGAGACGTTGTGACAGCTCATCCAAAGTTGCGCGTTGCGCGGATTTCTCTCGGGATCGTGAAACCAGCGCAGAATCTCCGGCAGCACGAGCGGATGTATGGCGAGGTCCAGCTCGTCGATCACCGCTACTCCACCCGTAGAGAGCACCTGGATGATTACCGGAAAGATGCGGATGAACTGGCGTGTGCCATGACTCTCAAGATGTAGCGGCATGAGGTTGGCAAGTCCCTCATGCTCGAAGCGAGCCACAGGTCCTGCGTTCGTGGAATCGATGGACATGCCTTTGATTCCCAGGTCGATCCTCTCGATTTCGCGATTGAGAGCTTCGAGCATCAAGGGATTGTCCGCATAGAAACGGACGACATTTGGTTCCGTGAAATCAACCTTCTCGACCAGGATGTTCGTCACGATGCTGGCAGCGAGACGCTGCAACAGAAGTGAGGGAGCGTGATCGAACTGCGCGAGAGTCGCCACCAGGCTGGCGTTGGCACGAACTTTGGAGAGCACCTGCTTGTATCCGGCGAGAGCGAATCCCTTGCCGAACCGCACCTCCCCGGCAGCGTCGCGCTCGAAGAATCGGACCGCCTTGCCGCCGCCCGCCGGCCACTGCCGCAAGATCTCCGAGATGACGGTCTTGGGTTTCCCATTCTCGCTGCGAAAGGCGACCTCGTAGACATACTTGGCGCACGCCTCTTCTTTCGGCTCGACCAGATCTGCGGGAGCCGTGAAATGGATCGCCAGCCGGGTCGGCAGGCGAATCGCCTCCTGGTCGTTGAAGCACTCGCAGGGTTGCGATCCATCCGGAGGGAGTTGGAAGCTGTGCTGGACAAACCAACCGAGAAAGGCCAGTGCCCGCAGGACGGTGGACTTTCCAGACGCATTAGGGCCAAACAAGGCAACGACTTTCGGCGCTCGTTCACGGGAACCTACGCACACCTCACCAAAGCGGCTCGCTACGTCAGGGACGTTCTCCGCAACCCGCAGATCAAGCGATTGAGCCTGCCGTACCGAATAGAAGTTCTCGATTTCTATGCGCGAGATCATCAAAGTCCTCCGTACATGCCGTTATTATAGTCGAGATAACGCTGACTTTGGCACAATAATGTCAAAGTACGTTGCATACGTGCTTTATAGGCGCATTATGGAGTCGCAGATCACCTGCAACAAGGTACCGATGCGCCGCCGCCAGGCCATTTTTAGAGGCCTTCGCGGCGAAATGAGTAGGTCGAGGATTTTGCGCAATTAGGGAATGAACATACTCAGAAGGCGAAGCGCACACCCAATTCGACGCGCCGCGCTGTTTCCGCCGAAATAGACTGCCCGAAGTTGGAAGAGGAAACTACCGTTCCAACCGCAGTGACATTGGTATGGTTCAGTAGATTCGCGCTGCGCGCATTGAAGGTGAGCGTGCGGGGATGGTCCTTATCTCTGGGGTTGAGGGTGAAGGCGCGGCTCGCGTTCAGGTCGAGATGGATCTTTGCCGGCATGACTCCCAGATTGCGCGGTACGTCACCATTCACCGTGTTTGTGGTGAGCAGTCCAAAGCGTGTCGGGTATACCCCTGGACCGGGAGCAGCGGCGAAGGAAGGGCGATCGTTGAAGTCACCATCGCCGTTGTTGTCCGTGCCGGTGATGATGTTGTAGCGCGATCCGTCTCGCGCATCGAAGATCGTCGCCAACTCCAGCTTATAGGGCAGAAGCGCGTGGCCAGAAAATGTAAAGGTGTTCCAATGATTCCAATCGACGCGCGACGCCTCGCCCCGGCTGCTATAGCTGGATTGGGGACTGGTGATGGTCGTTCCATCGTTGTCGCCGCCATCCGATTTGGCGTCTTCGTATTTGTAACTGGCGGAGAACCCGAACCGTTTGAAACTGTTCTGAGTGAGTCCAAGGCCAGCCAACGGACCGCTGAAATGTCCGCCATTCTCATACTGCATAATGTTCTCGTTGGGTGCGAGTGGACGGGGAGCCATGAGGGCTGCTGTTGGGTTTGGTGCAGTCCCCACGCTGGTGGTGACCATCGGAGCGTTGATGTTCCTCGTGCGCATCATGCCCCATACCCCTCCATTGAGATACCACCCGTGAACATTCCAGTGATGAGGCAGGTCTTTCGAGAATTGGAAGCTCACCGAAAAGGAAGGCGCCTCATGCACAGAGGACTCGAACTGGTTGATGGTAGAGACCTGAATCGAGCCCGCAACAGGAGTCAGAGGATCGTTGAAGCTGGGGGAGTAAACGGTCGCCTGCTGCTGGCGAAGAGCGTTGAGCCGATTCGCTTCCACCAGATAGCTTTGGGATGTAGGGTCGAAGAAGAGCCCAGCCCGCAGTTGAAATACCCAGGTCTGCTTTTTATCGGGCGACCATGCCAGGCCCAGGCGCGGAGCGAAGTTATTCAGGCTCCGCGGCAGCGTCTGCATCTGGTATCGGAGTCCCTCGATGATGGTCAGACGAGGAAGAAGTTTGAAATTGTCCTGCGCATAAAAACCCAACCTCCACTGGGTCAGCGGAACCAGCGGCACGCCTGTCGTGACTTGATAGGTCGTTGGCGAACCGCCGGGTAAATTCAGAAGTGCCCGTTGGTACTGTTGGAGCGCCGTAATGGTGGTTGTCTGTCCGGTTGGATTATTGTTTCCATCAAGCGCGGGAGCACTGCCCCCGCCGAAGACGTAAGCGCCATTGAACGTATTTGGATCGTAGTCGTGTAAAAACACGCCAAGAGACTGCGCGCCAAACTTGAGCGTATGCCGCCCGAGCGTTGCCATCACATCGTCGTCTATCTCAAGATCACGCTCCCTGTTGTTCAGGTTCTGGCTGGTAGCGCCTCCGCTGGTAAAGTACCCCGCTACCTGAAGGGACGGTGTAGCCGAGAGAGGCGTCTGTTCCGTGCGCTTCCAGGTGTAGCCGATCCGGGTCTCATGCAAGAGATTGGCGCTTACCGTCTGGGTATTGTTCAATCGCAGATCATACTCGCTGACCAGAGTGGAGTAGCCAGCATCGGGAAGCACAAGGCCGCCGACTCCCTGATTGCCGAGATTGTTCACGTTGGCGGAGAACGACACCGTAGCTACATCATCGGGTGTCACCTGCCAGTTCTCCCGAGCCGAGGCAATCCACAGCCGCTGGGAAGCCGGGACGGTTTGCTGGAAGGGAGCCGCATTGCCCGCAGCGTCGAGTGTCACTGCATTGACCACGTTGAACTCGTCAATGTCGCGCTTCTCAAGCGCCAAAGCAAAATCCACCTTTTTCGGAACGACTGGACCCGTCAGCTCAAAACCGTATCGACGTTTGCCCGCTGGTGTCGTGGTCGCAGAGAAAGGATCGGTGAAAGGATCGGTTGCATTGAAGATGCCATCGCTATCGGTAAAGAAGAGGGCTCCATGAAATGGGCCAGTTCCCGGCTTGGTCAAAATCTGGATCACCGTGCCGGTCCAGGGAGGTGACTGGAATTCGGGAGAGAACATGTCGGGATTGATGCGGATCGAGGCGATCGATCCCTTCGGAGGCAGCGCGCTCGTATTCTGAAAGCCATCGACCATGATGGTGGCCGTATCAGCGCCGACCGTCGAGGCAATCGTTTGAAGCTGTCGCAGAAAATCATCGGGATCGTCGGCGAGCTGCTGCACGCCGCTGGTATCGAGAGTGATCGTTCCTGAGCTGCGATCGCTGTCGATCCCCGGAGCATCTGCGCTCACCTGTACATTCGCCTGCGCCTGCGCTACAGCCAGTTGAAGGTTAACGTGGGCAACACTTCTTTGCACCTTGCTGATCCTGGCATTGCCAGGCGCGAATCCTTCGGCCTGTACCGTAATCGTGTTCGCTCGCGTCGGGACACACGGCAGCAGATAATGTCCTGTCCCATCGGTCACAGCCTTCTCGTTATCGCTCGCCTGCACCCGCGCTCCAACGATCACCGCTCCGGTCGGGTCCGTGATCGTCCCGTCGATCCGAATCCCGTTGGCACAAGTCTGCTGCGCGAATCCCGATGCCGGGCCTAAGATGCCGATGAATAATGCTGCAAGGATGCCGTCTCTCATTTGTGTCCCTCTGTGACCCGCGCGAAAGTGCAGGCTTGCTCAACCCGACTGTCACAGAGGCAGAGAGTACGATCCAACGGTTTTCAGGAAACCGATCCAACTTCACAGGGAGAGTTGCGGACATCTCAGGGAGGAAACAAGCCTAACTGCGGCTGTTGCTGTCGAGATACACGGAATTACGCTTGGTTCACAGCAAGCAAGCTCTGCCATCCGGCCCTGCTCATCTTGAGCCGCTGGCCGCTGGACAGAATGACCCACGAATCCGTGCGGCCCTCCCGCATAATCTGCTTTACGCGGTCGATGTTCACGATGGTGGAGCGATGAATACGAACGAAACGCGCCGGGTCCAGAGAATCGGCAAGCTGCTTCGTCGTCTGGTGCAGCATGTAGGTTCTGGAGCCGACGTGCAGGCACGAATAGTAATCCGCCGCTTCAATCCAGTCGATATCGCCTACCGGGATTACTGCCTCGTGTGTGCCGTCCGGCACAAGCAGACGCTTTACATATCGCTCTACTGGCGCATCCGTCTGACCGAGATTGGAGACGAGCGCCTGCATCTGTGACTGCGTAACGAGGGCCGCCTTGGAGGCGATGCGTTCGCGCACATGATCGAGCGCCACGTTGAGTCGATGAGCTTGAATCGGCTTGGTCAGGTAGTCGAGTGCGTGGACTTCAAAGGCGCGCACCGCATATTCACTGTGTGCCGTGACGAAGACCGTTGGCGGCATACGTGCAGCGCCAATCTGCTCCATGACTTCAAACCCGGTTGCCCCTGGCATCTGAATATCGAGAAACAGCAGGTCCACCGGCGATGCTTTGAGCAGTGAGACCAACTCATCCCCATCCCGGCACTCGCCGGTCACATCAATCGAAGCGTCGGAGGACAGAAGATCCCGGAGCAGCTTACGGGCAAGCTGTTCGTCATCGGCAATGACGGTTCGTAGCTTCATATTGTCTGCTCGTAGGGAATGCGGATAAAGACCTCGAAACCGCCGTCCGGCATTGGCTCTGCGACCATCTCGTAGTTGTCAGGATAGAAATGGGAGAGCCGGTCACGGGTGTTTTTGAGGCCGATTCCATGCCCGTTCTTGGATTGTTTGCTTACCCCTGGACCATTATCGCGGACGTAGAGATGCAAATGCTCGTCGGCGCGTTGGGCCGACGCTATGATCACACCGTCGCCTGCGCACTGTGCGATGCCGTGGCGGATGGCGTTCTCGACCAGCGGTTGAAGAAGAAAACATGGCACGAAGCCCCGCAGCGCTTCCGGCTCCACGAGCAAGTGGACACTCAGCCTGTCCGCGAACCGCACCTGTTCAATCGCCAGATAGTTCTCGATCATTTGAACCTCTTGGCCGAGCGCAACCTTCGCCGGACTGTTGCGGGCAAGCGTAGTGCGTAAGAGGCCGTTCAGGTTGTCGAGCATTTCCAGCGCTTCGTCCTTTTGATCGAACCTCACCAATGCCGTCAACGAGTTCAGCGTATTGAACAAGAAATGCGGGTCGATCTGCATTTGCAGAGCGTGAAGCTGCGCCGCCGAAAGCTGTTTTTCGAGTTCGGCCGAACGCAGCTTTGATTCCTGGGATTTTAGATACAGATGGACGGCAAGGCACGCGCCGACGATAAATCCATACAGAAGAAACTCCAAGCCGAGACGGCGCGGACTAAAGTAGTGCAGCGAATCGTATCCGGCCTTGCGCAGATTCGGCCAAATGCGGAGTTCAAAGGCGATGGTCTCCTGCAGCAGAAAAGCATGCAGCCATGCTACGCAGGCGCTGATCGGAATATGCCACAGGAACATGCGAGGCGATAGGTTGGACACGCGGGGCCAATGCCTCAACGCGATCCAGTAGACGCAAGCCAGCACTCCCCACCACCACCACACCGCGACGCCGTAAAGCAGCGAAGCAATAACAGGCGCTCCCGCGTGATATGTAAGCACCGTCGAGTGACACTCCTCGGCCACTTCGCGCGCCAGCAAAGAAGCGAGAACCGCGATCACCGTGATTGCCCAGGCGTTCCCCTTTACCAGCCTCGAAAGTTCAGGGTCTCGGTGCATGGTGATCTCCCCCAGCGTCTCGATACTCCACATTCAGTATCGCCCTGTCTACGTGCTCGGCGCTGTCAATCGATTCCAGCATGTTGGGTTTAGCCAGATCCAGCAGAATTCCGCCAAACAGCACTTTTTTACAGGGAAGGCACGACTTTACTCAGGAGCCAGTCTTCTCTATGACCGGACCTGCCCCCTCAAATCAGCTCGGGTGGCTCCATAATCTCGGATGGTCTTGACATTTCCTCTGCTTGCCTTCAAAAGACGAACCTGGAACTGGACCTGCGGGATTGGTTCAATGAAGAGGAATGTACCGTCTGTGAAGCGGATCTCGAACGCGGGCCAACCGCTCGACTGCCCCGCATAGCGGATGAAGTCGACCGTCTTGCCCGTCGCATCCTCGTAGAGGATGCCCTTACCAGCGTTCTGCAATGCAGGTGACGAATTGGCGGTGTGCTCCGTTGAACTCTGATTTGACTGTGCTGCTTTGCGCTTCATGTCCGCTCCTCGATCAAAAAACCATCCAGTGCAGTTCGTGCAAGGGCCGCGCAGCATATCGCCATTGGATCGGAGGAACCCTGACAGATATGGACAATCTCTTTCAACCCTTTGAGCATCGCCGGTGCCGATATCAGGAGCGGGCGGATCACCTTCCATTCCGTGGACCGCTGCTCATAGTCCTCATCCGGTTTGCCTCCCTGAACGGCGTCCTCCGCCCAGTCGTCGAGAAGCTGGTCCGCGAGGCCGAGAAGTCTGTCGACATCCTGTGTCGAGCAAGAGTCGAGTGTGAGCATCTCAATCTCCTTGTGTGATCTGTGACGTTGGTTATTGCCATTACGGTTTCGAGAAATACCCGTCGACGCAGCGGGTGCCGCGCCGCGAGCAATCATGTGTGTCGTAAAGGACTCCATCAATGACGGCGGTCAGATGCCCAGACACTTTGACGAGGAGTCGTCCCTTCGGTAGCTCTTCGGTTCGCAGATGAACGGTACAGCCGGTTCCGATCGCCATAGTTGGAGTCCATCGCCAGCCAAGCGATTCGAGGTATCTCTGATAACTCTTCCGGTAGACACCAGTACGACTGTTAGATTTCTTTTTCTTGCGCTTGCCAATGCGTTCACTTCGCCCTAGCTCATTAAGTGCATCGTAGATTTCCTGATATGGGCGACCTGTCGCAATGGCGATGGAGCGGGTCACGCAGTCGCCGGTACTGCCCTTATATCCGGCCGCAGCGCGCCCTCCATCATGCAGTACAAATTTCATGGAATACCTCTCGGACGAACGGCCGCCACCTGTCGAACGATGTTCAGGAAAAGCGATTCCAGGACAAATCTTGGAATCACTTCATTGGGGATAATGGGGTGGGATGGCAGAACTCTTTCTTCATAAGCGTCGAGTGCGGAGCGTGTTCCATTTGCTCGGCAAATACGAGAACGACATCACCTACAGCGTCGCCTGGGCGCTCGCGAATTCGCGCGCGTTCCTCGATGAGTTTCTAAAAGACACATTGGGCCTGAGAGCGGACCTCGAGATAGTTGTGATTCGCCTTCAGGAGCATGAGAAACAGGCTGGGATTACGGACATTGAGATCGAATCGCCCGGTGTTTTCTTCCTGATCATCGAAGCGAAACGAGGATGGACGACACCGTCTCTCAAGCAGCTCACCACCTATGCGCTGCGAGAGTCGTTTCGAAGAGATAAGGAAACATTACGCAGAATTATTCCCATGAGCGCTTGCGGCAAGGAGCATGCTCTCCACACATTGGGTTTCTCCGAGATCGAAGGAATCGCCGTTTGCCCGATGTCCTGGAAGGATCTGGCGAAACTGGCCGCCAGATCGCAACGCAATGCCAGTCACGCCGAGAAAAGGCTCCTTGGCGAGCTATTGACCTATTTGAGAGGGATCATGACGCTACACAACTTGGAATCGAACTGGGTCTATGTTGTTTCTCTCGGTTCGGGAACTCCCGCGGGCTGGGAGATCTCATGGATCGATATCGTCGAAAAGCGATTGAAGTACTTCCACGCGCTCGACGGATCATGGCCGAAGGAACCTCCGAACTACATTGCCTTCCGTTACAGAGGAAAATTGCAATCCATTCATCACATTGAATCTGCGGAAGTCTTTACGGACCCGCACTCAAAGTTCAAAGAAATTCCCGACACGGATTGGAAACCGCACTTCCTGTACAGCCTCGGTCCAGGTTTTGCTCCAGCCCATGAGGTTCCGATGGGCAAGCTTTATCCGAACGGAAGAAATTGGTGCATGCTCGATACGCTGTTCACCAGTGCCACGATCTCGGAAGCACGAGACGTCTCTGCCCAACGTGCGAATGCTGAAGACTGACTATTCAAGAGGAACTGCCGCCTCGAGGCGGCTTACCCATTGGTGGAAGTGGGGACACTGCTGGCGCATCGTATCGATTCCTACGACCTGGGCGGCGACAGTCCCTTCAATGACCTTGCGGTACCCGTGGTACACCGAGACCACGCGCTTGGAAGGAGCGCTATTCGGGTCGTCGTTGATGTCTTCCGGGGTCTGAAAGGCATTGCGGATGGCGTGTAATTGCCCGGAAAGGTTCTGTTGCCCGAGCCCTCGGGCGAATGCGTTCGGGTCGCTAAACAAGAGCCCTTCGTATTCATGCACCTGGAGATAGGGATAGAACCGGACCTCGGCCCGTGCGCCAGGAGCAGAAGCGACAATGTCCTGATAGATCGCTTGTTCGCGGGCCATTGCTTTCTGGACGCCGGTGAGATGAGGCGGCGGCGGAACGCCCGGAAAACCGTCGCCCAATCCATAGAGATCCAGCATGGTCGAACAATATGCCGTAGCGTCCTGCCGGAGATGGAGGAGAATGTCCTTTTTCACGCGAGCGTAATTGACGTTCCCACCCTTATGGCCGGGAACTCCAAGAATGATCGGAGTCAGGTAGATCTCGCGGTACCACAAGGCTGGAGCAAGCACCTTCTCGATAAAGGACTCCTCGGTCTGTCCTTCAACGATGATCTTGATGCGCGTCAATGGGAGAGCTCCGGGACACTCGGCGGATTCCTATGGCTATCAAGCCGGGGACGCCCCCCGAGAAGGTTCTTTTGCCACAACTCACCGAGGGTATAGTCCGCGAGCCACTCGTTGAGTTGGGCGGTCTCCAAGCGACGAAGCGTGGATTGACCATCAGCCCTGTCCACGACCACGATGTCTTCAGGACTGAACTCGTTGAGCAGGAGTGCCGACTGCGTCGAAAGGATGACCTGATTGGTCGGTATTCCCCAAGGCGCGATGGACTGCTGCACGAGATTACCGAGCAAGGTCAGAGCATACGGATGGAGCCCAAGCTCAGGCTCATCGAAAAGAATGGTCCTGGGACGCTGGGGCTGCACCAATGCCGTGGCAAGGCAGATGAAACGCAGCGTGCCGTCCGACAACTGACTTGCGAGCATGGGATAGGTCGCATCCTTTTGCTGCCACTCCAACTGGATCAGTTCGGGATTCGCTGGCGTTGGCCGTAGCTTGAAGTCGTCGAAAAATGGAGCGGCAAGACGTACCAGATCGCGAATCTTCCCGTAGGCCTCGGGATGCGTCTGCTGTAGACGAAAGAGAAACGCCGCCAGGTTTTCGGCACTTGGACGGAGGACGGCATTGTCATTAATCGCACCGGGGCGACGAACCTTGGCGAACTGGCTGGTGTCATGAAAGTGGTACACCACCCAATCGGAGAGTGCGGCCCACACGTAGTGAGCTACCCCTCGGCTGGCTCGCACTCCGGAATCGTCCTTGCGGTCCTTAAGCTGTGCCTCGAAGTGACCGGACCCGAGCGAACGTTTCGACTCCTGCCGGGAGGTGAGATGACCACGATAGACGGTCATCTCTGAGGAAAATGCGAGTCGGCCGTCGGCCGTTGGCACCAGGGTGAACTCGTATCCGTTGTCGCCGAACCGGAGAGCGGCCTTTAGCTCTCTCGTCTCCTGCGGTCCGAGATAGAGGCAGGCGTCCGCCCCACCCTCTTGGGCGAGGAAAGTCTGGAGGCGCTGCTCAAAGAGTTCGCGGAGCATCCGGAAAAAACTGACGAAATTGCTCTTTCCAGCTCCGTTTGAACCGATCAGGACATTGATATTCCTGAGTTCAAAGGGGGGCAGGTCGCGAATGGACTTGTAGCCCTGAATCGAAATGGAATTGAGTATCTCGCTCATAAGAAAAGGAGCGGCACCATGCCGCTCTCCCTAACGATTTTAGTCTGAAAGGCCAGAATAGACCCTGATTTTCGAGGCATGATCCTCCTTCACGCTGGGCTGCCGACACCCAGCGACCCCGGCCGCGGTGGAATTTGGCATCGAGGCTTCGGCAGTCGGCCTCCGGAGTCGGTTAGCCACCTAATACTCCGGCCATCGCGTCTTCGCCGTTGCAATCAATCAATCTAGGACGACTACCTACGCTTCCTGCGGCCGTAGCTCCAGGCTTCAGAGGCTTTATCGTTTTCCAATTTCGCTTAGCTTTTGGCGGCCCGCTCTGCTCATTCTCAGTGCCTGCCCGCTCAAAAGGACAACGGAACCTTCCGTCTGCCCGTCCCGATGGATCTCGCGTATCTGATCGAGATTGACGATGGAGGATCGATGAACCCGCACAAACTGCCTGGGGTCGAGTTTGTTGTTCAGTTCCGAGATGGTTTCGCGCAGCATGTATCCTCGCCCCTTGCTGTGCAGGCAACAGTAATAATCCGCCGCTTCGATCCAGTCGATTTTATCGACTGAGAGAACAATTTCCTTCTCGCCATCCTTCACAATAAAGCGTAATACATAGGTCTTCGATTCCTCGATCGAACTTCGCAGCCCATTCAGGACAGCCGTAAACTGCTCCTGTGTCATAAGAGCAGCCTCTGCCGCAATCTTCTTGCGGACACGCTCCAGGGCCATTCCCAGTCGTTCCGGCTCCACAGGTTTGGTCAAGTAATCGACCGCATGAACATCGAAGGCCCGGACCGCGTGCTCGTGGTATGCCGTCACAAAGATGGTGGGCGGAAGGTGTCGCAGGCCCACTTGCTCCACAACCTCAAAGCCACCCAGCTCCGGCATTTGCACATCAAGCAATAACAAGTCCACAGGCTTCGATTGCAAGTACGAGATGGCTTCTTCACCGTTCTGACATTGCCCGACAATCTCAATATCCTTGTGATCGGCGAGCAGGAGCCTGAGTAGATCGAGTGCCAGTGGCTCGTCGTCCACGATGACCGTTTGCAAACTCATGCGATGACCCGCTCGTAAGGAATTTGGATGATTACCTCGTAGCCGCCTTCTGCGGGAGCCACCGCATGAAACTCATAGGCTCCCGGATAGAAAAAAGCCAGACGCTCGCGGGTGTTTTGCATACCGATGCCTTGCCCTTTCGTCTTGGAGTCGACAAGGCCACGGCCGTTGTCTTTCACCTGCATCCAGAGGGTGTCTCCCACCCGTTTGACGTGCGTCTCAATCAAACCGCCCGCCGCCTTGGGCGCAATTCCATGTTCAATCGCATTCTCGACAATCGGCTGGAGGAGAAAGCACGGGACAAGCCCGTCCATCGCTTCCGGGGTGATCTCCATCTTCACTTCAAGACGGCTGGCGAACCGCACTTTCTGGATGGCAAGGTAGCTCTCGATCACGCGCAGCTCATCCGCGAAAGGCACCTTTTCTGGGGCTCTGCGCTGCAGTGTGGTGCGCAAAATCGTATTAAGGTGCGCCAGCGTTTTCAGGGCTTCAGGATTTCTGCCATAGGCAACCAAGCTCGTGATGGCGTTCAGCGTATTGAAGAGAAAATGAGGCTCCATCTGCATTTGCAGTGTCTGGAGCTGCGCCTGGGTGAGTTGGCGCTCTACCTCCAGCTTTTGAACCAGAGCTTGTTGCGTTTGCATTCGAGAGTGGAGGAATGCGCATACGCCGCAGATAAATCCGTAGAGGACAAGTTCCACGCCGAAACGTTCCAGACTTTTCAGGTACAGCTTGCCATTTGGACTCCATGCAGGCCAGTACCATGAGGCGAACCAGAGGGCGTGCTGAAGCAGAGCTATGTGTGCGATCGCAAGCACACACGCGCCTCCAAGATGGGCCATGACTGTCAGCCGTGAAGGCTTGAACGCGGCTGCCCATCGGTCCGCGAGTCTCCACAGAACCAACGTCACGACAACCCACCATAGCCAGTACGCGCAGCCATAGAGGAGAGAGGGAGCGAAGGGGGCGTGCAGATAGTGATAGTGATACTCAAGATTGAGATTGGCATCTCTCGCAGTCAAACCCGCCAGAACACCGCCAATCATTAAGACTGCGCCGAATCCAACCGCTGGCTGTATGGGAAGGATCTTTGCGTTAGCCATCTCTTCGCTCATCGCACGTCCTCTCTTACCATTTCGAGATTCTAGTACCGCTCGGCGCCGCGGTGTATTCAGAACTCAAACCGCACCCCCAATTCAACACGCCGCGCCGTCTCAGCGGCCACAGCCTGGCCAAGAGCCGACGATGAGACAACCGTGTTTACAGCCGTCACATTCGTGTGGTTCAACAGATTGGCACTGCGTGCATTAAAGGTAAGCGTGCGGGGATGATTCTTATCGTTTGGATTGAGCGTGAAACCACGCTTCAGATTCATGTCCAGGTGAATCACTCCCGGCATAGTCCCAAGATTGGCAGGAACATTTCCGTTGACCGTATTCGTGGTCAACAGGCCGAACCGCGTGCTGTAGACGCCTGGTCCGGGCGCAGATGCATACGAGGGACGATCCGTGAAGTTTCCGTCTCCGTTGTTATCCGTCCCTGTGGCAATGTCATAAGCACGGCCATCACCGACGTCGAATTGCACTGCGGCTTGAACTTTATACGGAAGGTTGAGCGTTCCGTAGAGAGTGAAACTGTTTTTCCTTTCATAATTAAGACGCCCCCATTCTCCTTTGTTGGAGTAGCTGGACTGTGGGGTCCGATTGCCCGGACTGTCGGCTTTGAAATTTACATACCCATATCTAGCCAATAGGCCGAACCGCTTGTAATGGTGTTGTTCAAGGGAAAGGGTAAGTGCGGGGCCTTCCGCACGAGCGGAGTTCTGATACTCGACTATGTTTTCATTCGGCGCGATGGGACGCGCCGCCTCAAGGGAGGCCGTGGGATCTGGAGGAGTTCCGACACTGCTGGCGACTAGCGGAGCATTGATATTCACGGTGCGGATGAGTCCATAGCCCTCCCCAAAGAGGAAGCTGCCACTGGCATGCCAGCCATGCGCTAATTCATGCTCAACGTCGACATAGCTCATGAATGACCTGGATTGAAAGGCGGACCGCGAGAACAGATTGGTCGTGCCGACCTGAATCGACCCCGGAATCGGAACAAGGGGAGTGCTATAACTTGGCGAATAGACGGTCGTCTGTCGCTGCAGGTCTCCATTGAGCCGATAAACGTTGGTTGTATCACTCGGGTCAGTAGCGACTGCGAAGAGTCCTGTGCGAGCATGAAACACCCATGTCTCTTTTTTGCCGGGTGACCATGTAAAAGCTACCCTGGGGCCAAAGTTGGCGAAGGTCCCCGGTGAGGTCTGAATTTGGTAGCGCAAGCCGGTATCGACGGTCAGATGCTGGGTGAGTTTCCAGGTGTCCTGTGCCCAGAGATTGACCTGCCATTGCGCCAGCGAAACCAGCGGTCGCCCCATGGCCACCTGATAGGTTGTCGGCGACCCTCCTGCAAGATTGAGCAGGGCTCGACGGTATTGCTCAAGGGCACTGATAGTCGTTGTCTGGCTGGTTGGGTTGTTATTGGAATCGAGCAAAGGAGCGCTTCCACCGCCAAACACGTATGCTCCATTGAATGTGTTTGGGTCGTAGTCATGCACGAAGATGCCGAGTGACTGTACGCCGAACGCGACCATGTGCTACGGTCATATCTTCGTCCACTTCGAGATCACGTTCCCGATTATTTAGGTTTCCACTCGTTGCGCCTCCGCCCAGAAAGTATCCAGCAACTTGCAGGGAAGGAGTATTCGATAGCGGTGTTTGCTCTGTTCGTTTCCAGCTATACCCGATGTGGGTTTCGTGCAGGACATTCGGGCTGATCGTTTGCGCGCTGTGGAATCGGAGGTCATATTCGCTGACCAGGCTTGAATACCCAGCGTCGGCGAGTGTCTGCCCACCGACGCCTTGATTGCCTTCATTGTTTACATTCGCGGACAACGAGACACTGGCTACGTCACTCGGACTTACCTGCCAGTCTCCTCGCGCCGACGCAATCCAGAGCCGCTGCGGAGCCGAAACCGTCTGCTGGGACGGGACGCCGTTTCCATTCGGACCCAGGCCGCCATCTGCGTCGAGCGTGACTGCATTCACCACATTGAATTCATTGATGTCGCGTTTTTCAAGTGCCAGCACAAACCCGCTCTTCTTCGAGAGAATTGGACCACTCAGTTCAAAGCCGTATCGCCGTCTTCCGGCAGGAGTGGCGGTCACGGAAAACGGGTCAGTAGCATTGAAGATCCCGTCGCTATCCGTGAAAAAGGCGGCACCGTGGAATGCGTCGGCTCCCGGCTTGGTTGTAATTTCGATGATTCCACCGGAAAACGGAGGCCACTTATTCTTGGCCGAAAAGAGATCGGGGTTGATGCGAATCGATGCGATTGAGTTCTTCGGCGGGAGGGCGCTTGGGTTCAGGAAACCATCGACCATAATCATCGTCTGACTTGGATCGCCACTGACGTCGGAAGCTAGGACCTGAAGCTCGCGCAGAAAATCATCCGGGTCATCGGCGAGCCCCTGCACTGCGGTAGTGTTCAATGTAGCTGTGGCACCTCCACTGCCTATGCCTGAATCACCGTTCACCTGAACATCCGACTGAACAGCTGCGACTGCCAGTTGAAGATTCACATGAACAGTCCCTCCCTGGCGAGCACGCGCCGAGACGGTGCCTATCGCAAAGCCGTCAGCCCGTGCCGTGAGGGTGGTGGAGGTTGCCGGAACGCATGGCAACACATAATGGCCTGCTGTGTCCGTCGTAGCTGTCTCTCCCGTGGTTGCACGCACCTGCGCTCCCGGAATCACCGCGCCGGTCGGATCGGCAATCGTCCCCTCGACGCGAATGCCGTTGACGCAACCCTGCTGTGCATGCGCCACGAATGCAACCAACCCGCCGGTCAATATCAATCCACAAGCCCAATTCCTGCGCATCGGTCGCATCGTCTCCTCATCCAAAAATCCCAGAGACAGCGGCTACGATCCAATGGTTTGCAGGAAAGCCAGCCTCGCGCTGGAGAATCGACAAATTCTTACGTCGAATCACCCGGCCGGACCTTCGTCACTCGCTTGAAAGCTGGGGGAATACCTCTACATTCGCTGCGATCGGTGGGCAGCCGTTTACTCGCTCTCTTCTTGGTCAACATCGTTCTCGTTGAAATCGTCCGGATCGTCTTGATCCTCCGGAGCCTCCGGCGAAGCAAAGAGAGGCACGAGAAGCTCCGTCGCCTGGAGCCGGGTGCAATAGAAATCCGCGCGCTTCTGGTCGTTACCGTGAGCGGCAATAAAGGCCGTCTGCATGTTGTGGATATGGGTCGCAAGGATTCCCGCGATCTGCTGGCACTGCGACTCAGTGATTTCAATGATCGCGGGAGACCTCAACGTGTCACGTTGTTTGTTCCAAGAGTGGCCGGCGACGACTTCGTATGGGTCGCCACGGCCAGATGGAAATGAGGCCGCTCTAAGCGGCCTCGTCCAATTCCTCGTCCTGGTCGGCCTGCTCGTCTTCGGCGGCCTCAGCCAGAATCTCCTCTTCCTCAGCCACGTCCTCTGCAACCGGAGTCTCTGCCGCAGGGGCATCGAAGAGGCTGAAGGTCTTCGGCGGTTCCGGCTTAGCCACCTCGACCGGTTTCACGGCGGCAACGGGTTTCGCAGGGTCTGCTTTCGGCGGGTCCTTCTTCGCCGGCACCTTCTTCGCACGCGCTTCGGCTTGTGCGGCCTTCCCGGCGGCGTCCATCTCGGCCTTAGCTCTCTCGAGCGTGCTCTTGAGTTGCAGGTGAGAGGCCACGAAATCGACGATGGAAGATGGCAGGTCCCGGTCAAGCTCTTCGGCGGTGCCGGTGAGCTTGAAGGGCGTGGTCAGCGCAGTGTTCTCACTATCCTGCAGCTTCTTCGGGATGATATTGACACTGATCTGGTCGTCGTCGAGGCGGGTTACGGTCAGCAGGACTGCGCGCTGCCGCAGGTAGGGGGCAAGCTCCTTGAACATGGGTCTCTCCAGGGGTGGATTACTTCGGGCGTGGCTGAGGCCATCACGAAGCTCAGGTCCGGAAGATGGACACAGAGTCTCTCGCCGACGCTCTCAGAAATGGGATGTGTGGCTTGTAACGCTCCATCAGGCGTGATGAAGCGTTTCGGGCACTCTAGTTGCGCCGAACTTACTTGTCATGCATTGACGTTGAACGGTGGTAGCTATTTCAGCTCGGTCACCTGTGCAGACATTTTCTGGAGCGCGTCCTGCAAGGTTCCCTTGAAGATGAGAATCTTCATCTCGTACTGCGCGTGAGCTCCATGCGGTAAAGGAACCTGGGGATCAACATGCTGGCAGGTCAGCTCTGGGTTCGTCCAGACGTTGCCGGGATCGCGCGAGAAGCTGGCCGCAACCCACGTTCCATCCTTGGAGAGAGTCGCAATCATCGGAGCGTCGACGCGGTCGGGGCTGTAGCGATAGGTAATGCCATCGCCGGGCTTTTGAGTAAGGGCGCTCGGGATGGGAGCGGTGTAGGAAGCTAGATACCGGACCGGGAACCACTCCGTAAGCGGCATAGTCAGTCGTTCCGGTGTGTGAGAAGCGAGAAGCGCAAAACCGTCTTTGTGGTGAACGTAGGTTCGCTCCAAACGGGGATCGTAGAAGACGGCATGGAAGCGCGGATCTGTAACTGCGGTCGCCATGTCGTAGTCCGTCGTTCCATTGTTCACGAAGTCGGAGTGGAAGAGGATGCCATCCTCGACCAACGTCGCTCGGGCTACAAGGTGAATTTGGCCAAAGTCGATTTCATATTCCAGAGCATTGCCGACCTTCTTCCATTTCGGCGCCTTGCTCGCTGGATCGTGAGCGTAGATATAGAGATGCGATACCTCAGTCTGGCCGTGAGGACGGACGGTGACATGCTCCGGCAGGAGAATCTTGAAGCTGCGATCGTCGGAAGGGCCATCCGGCACAGTGACAGATAGTGCTGGGTCCCTATCTGCTGCATTGACCTTCATCTCGATGCCCGCAAGGTTCCGGACTTCGGGCGTTTGGGCTCGCACAGCGATTGGGAAAAAGGCGCTCGCAAAGAGGAATAGCGCGCAAGGAGACGCGGCAGCCATTAGAAAACAGGTGCGATCAAAGTGCTTCATCACTAACCTCCGAGAGCTGTCCCAACGTCAGTGTAGAGGCTTACATAACCTGATACTTTGCCGATCTTGCTATGAAACGCGTGCTATAAAGCCCTTATGCTTTCCTCAGTGCGCATCTCTGTGCGGCGAGACGGTTCGCCAGTACCGCTTATGCCGACGGGTATGGGAAAAGGATTTGTGCTGGGTTCACCGTCCTCCACGCTCCTGGGAGAGAAGCATCAAATTCGCACGCTGGAGATACCGGAGCATGAACACGACCACTTCTGCATCCACCTTCAGACAGCAGGCCATGCAAACCTGCATTGGTGGTGCGGTGGAAAGCACGGCACGGAGGTGCATCGTCCCGGCGCACTGATCCTATTGCCTCCCGGCACCCGTGACCGGTTGCGCTGGGAGGGCTCCTCGGAACGGTACGTCTTGTCGCTCGATGCTGACTATGTGAAGGCGATTGCGGAGCAGTTAGGCTGCCGGAGTCTGCCTCAGTTTTATACCCGCTGGCAGTTCCGTGATGCTGGTCTGCACCATCTTCTTTCCGATATCGGAAACCAATTTGCTGCCGGATGGCCGCTCGGACGCCTATATGCCGACCTGCTTAGCTTGCGGTTGGCAACGACTCTTCTGGCGGGTCAGACAATCGAGCCGTGCAAAGTAGCCCCGGCGAAAGGCGGACTCTGCAATCGCAAACTTCAGCTCTGCCTGGAGCATTTGACGGAGAGTAGCGATCGCGATGTCTCCTTGTCTGAAGCCGCGAAGGTGGTGGGACTCAGCCCTTTCCACTTCGCCCGTCTCTTTCGAAAGGCGACGGGGACAACACCATACAACTACCATATGAGCCAGAGAATACGGCGTGCGAAACATCTGCTGTCCACCACTGCGGAGCCGGTCGAATGTATCGCGAGCAAGGTTGGCTTTGGCGACGCATCGAGCTTTTCTCGTGCATTCAAAGCCAGAGAACGTGAAGGTCCAAGGCAGTGGCGTCTGCGGAATCGGTCCTAGCTATCTGAAGTGCATTCGAGTTCCTGGCATCGTCAGAGCTTCGATCGTTTCCTTCTCGGCTTCTTGAGTTCAGGATCATCCCAGTGAAGGGTGTTGCGGCGTCCGAACGCCAGCGCTTCGTTGTAGGCGACAGGATCGTAGTCCCGTTGCCATAGGAGGCGGTACATTGCATCGACCGCCGACTTCATCACAACCTTCATCTCGTCATCGGAGATATGGGAGACCTCCGGCCTGCCGCTGCATACTGGACAGCGTGTTCCAGCGTGGAGGTCTTCGATAGGGCCATTGCGAAAGGCCAGCACAACGAGGGCTTTGGCTTCTAACACCAGATCGGCATCGAGCTTCATCTTCATGGGCGGTCTCCGGTACGTCTCTACCATACCGCCGCTGACCGCTATGAAGTTTTACATCGTGTCGAAACTATGCAGCCATCTTCCGCGAGCGCCTCTTCGTGTTCGACCACAGCACAGGATCGACAGGCAGCGCGCTCGTATGCCCGGTTCTTGCATTGAAGAATGCCCCGTGGTAGCTGAGCTTGCCGTAGCGAAAGAGTTGTCCCAGCATCGCAAGCGCGTTCAATGCGAGTGTCGAGTTGATAAACGGCTCCTGCCGGTCCAATGCCTCGACTGCGGAACAGCTTGGCAGAGGATCTTCACCAGCATCCGAATCCACAATCTCGGGATACAGCTCGCTCACCGTGCGCAGGCGCTCCGCCTTGCGGCGATTCCGCTGATTGAGCGGCTGGCCGAGAACGTACTGTCCACTGGCAGCATTGTTGCCCAGATCAAGCCAATAGCAAGTGCCGGTCAAGGCGTGCGTGAACGACTTCTCGATGGCTTTCCTGGCCTCGCGCGAGTCGACGCAGCCGATCAGGATGTCGGGGATCTCGTCACGATGACTCTCGAAGGAACGCGCATGAAATCGATGCGGGATGGCTCGCCACTTCGTTCCCCAAAAGATGTTGATGCGGTTGATCAACACAGTGGCTTTGTTCTGGCCTATGTCGGAGGCGGAAAAGGGTTGACGCACACAGTTCGTTGCGGAGACTGTATCGGCGTCCATCATGGCCACATCAAGCCCGGTCGCGTGCCCCCACACGCGCATGGCTTGATCCAGATAGGGCAGGTTCATGGCGATCGAACTTCCCGTTCCGCCTGCCCCAACGATCAGGACTCGGATGGGACCGCGACGTACCAGGTCAGAAGGCAATCTATGTTCGATCCGCATTGTCAGGCCCTCTCCCCCCGAACGAACTGCGCAAGAGTTTGTGGTAGCACTATCAGGGTCTCCAGCGGAAATGGCTTGCGCTTGCCTGCCAGTGAAGTCCATAGTCCTTCGAAGCCTCCCGGGTGGCGCGTCAGGCGTCCGACGTTGGCGTGGGTGAAGGCACTCTCGTAATAACCTCTTTCCCAATCGGCGATGCAGGCGACCGTCGCACCATCCGGACGGCGCATGGAGCCCGTACACACGCGGCCATTGTCCGAGAGATTCCAGAATGGCGCGACGGCCAATTTTGTCGCCGTCGAGGGACGCTTATTCTCCGTAAGCGCACGGATCATGAGGTCTCCATTCTTCACTCTCCACACCAGCGGTGGCTGCGGAAAGACAAGACCGTTGAGGTCCGAAGCTTTGTCCTCGGAGTTCTCATAGAACATCTGCCGCCGCTGCGCCGGTGTCCACCATACGATCATGCGATCGCTTTTCGAGAGGACATTCACGGGCAGGACCTCGGCGTCAGAGCTTCCACTCAGGGAGCGCACCAGAGATTCCACAAAGGCCACCGTGAGCGGTTGAGCCGGACCAAGCGTCGGCGGCGCATCTTTCTGAAGCGTCACGTCGTGGCGGGTCACGAAGCTCTTTTGACGGTCTCCATAGACCAGAAGAGCTTCACGCAGCTCGAAGCGATGGTTCTCCCCGATCGAGACGTGTATCTGCATGGCTGTCCTCCGACTTTTCCCATTCTTGCAACTCTTCTATCCATTGGAAGAGTTCATGGTTGAACATCACGAAGCGCTCCACGATGCGAACCGCCTGCCGCACTTCCTCGAAGTTCTGCGGATGGAAGGCCACGCCTACGGCGGGCTCCGAAGTCCCCTCGAGCATGTATTGGCCCTCTTCATCAAAGCAAGCTGTAATGGCATCCCGCTCCTTGAAGGCCACCAGCAGGGACGGTAAGGGCGGGCTATCGTAGTTACCCTCTTCGATGAAATTGCGCGATGAGCAAACACGAATCCGGGAGAGCTGTTGGAGCTTCCGTAGACGTTTGATCCATGAACCATATCGGCCATTACCGTATTTGCATAGAAGCCGACGGGCGCGGAGATTCCATCGATCGTAGCCGTCTTTTTTCAAGCTCGATCGGATACAGTCGGGCAAAGCTTTCTCGACTTCCGGAAACTCATACTGGCCCTTGTTCTCCTCGTCGTCCTGGTCGGCGTTCTCCTGCATCCGTTCCTCGTATTGGAGTGCATCGTCGTGGTTGTAGACGCGCATGAGGCGATAGAGCGCATAGGTCAGGGTCCAGTAGAACGCCGCTCCAAGCCCCGGCGATTCCGCCTCGAGCGCTTCGATGGCCGGGCCGATCTTGAGATAGCCGGAACCACCGCAGACCACCGTGATGGCAAGTTGTCCATCTCCCATAACCTCATCGAAACCTTCGCGGTCGGCGACATCGCTGATTTCGAGGTGGTACTCGACATTGCGCTGCAACAGGTTCCAGCGGTCTTCCCCGATGGCCCGCATGATGGCGTGTTTGGCGAAGACGAGGACGCTTTCGCCGCACTCCGTCCAGCTTTCACAGGTTCCGAGACCTTCCCGCACGAGTGCAGCGCACAGGTCATACACCAGCTCAGCCCGGAACTCGTGGCTGTACTCGGTTGGAAGTCCGGCGAGGGATGGAAGCGCCTGGGCAAACGCCGGCGCCAGAAGCGCTACGCCAGTGGCGTCAGCAACTCCGTTGGCGCCGGAAGCGTGTGGACCTGGTTCGCGCTGTACTGGTTTATGGCTTCGGACACGATCCGGGCGAGTGCGATGGATTCTTTGCATTGGAGGTGCCTCGCGAGTGCCTGGCTTGTCTCCGGAGGAGGTGCTGCCGCCTTCGCGGCGAACAAAGCGATCAGTTCCTCCGGGCTCATATTGGGCGCTGCCATCGTTCAGCCTTTCGTTCCGATGGCGCGGTTGAAGGTGTAGCGCAGGGCGCTGCCAGTATCTTCCGGACCGTTCACCGACGCGGTTGCGATCTCCGGGTACGCCGGTGTGAGGAGGTCGCGGACCTGATCAACCGTCAACTCGGGGCCAGGGTCAGGAATCCGAACGCCGTTGTATTGGAACTCGCGCAGAAGCACTTCCGTCTTGAGGCTGCTCATCACTGTTCTCCTTCTGGAACATCGTTAGGGTGGGGCTTGGAATGAAGCATCCGCTCCCAGTAGTGGTCGGCGATGGAGCGGCCCATGCTGCGGCGCAACAACTCCAGCGTCTCCGACTCGCCGAGAACGAAGGCAAAGAATTCGTGTCTATCGCGCAGAGCCCGTGCCGCACGATGGTTGCCGTCGATGACCGGCATTCCGCATCCGCTGGGCAAGGTCACTATGATGCCGGGACCGAGAGTGGGTGGAAGATGGTCAGCATGTTCCCAATCGATGCGTGCATGCTCAAGCCAACGCTCCAACGGACGACGGTTTACAAGATTCGGGACGTGGCCGCGGCAGAGTTCCCGCGCGACGCCAATGTTGAACCGGAGCGAAAGTATCTCGTAAAACTCTTCGCCCGGAATGTCTTCAGCTCCGATGACGGGACAGCGCGGGCAGTTATTGTGGTGGCGGAACGGAAGACTACGCATGAGGTCACCTGTGGGGCCGAGTGCCAACACAAAGAGAGCCCGGCAAATGCTGGGCTCAACATGGGTGGCGAGTTGGTGATGAGGAGGAGAGGGATTGCTAGAACTCAGGCATCCGTGAGCGAACGGCCTCGAGGCTGGTCGCGGCTACCACCGTTAGCTCGGGTGAGCAGCCGGTATTGTCGGCCGAGTCGAGGAGGGCCCGAATGGCCTGCTTCAGGTCGTCGTCGGCGAAGTGGTTAGGTGCCCAGCTTGGGCCGGCGTTGAAGATCAGGTCATCGACTGCCTCGACCTGGTTGTCCTTGACGAAGATAGTGCCGCTATCATCGCGGTCTTCACCTTCCCAGGTGACCTCACCGTCGAGTACATAACCGCGCTGAGCCAGAAAGTGTTCGATAACCAACTTGAGCCAGAGCCGAAATCCGTGACGACTCTCATCCTCCTCGGGAACAATGAACTCCCGGTCTTCAGAGATCTCGAGCAGGCCTGCGTGGTACGGCAAGTCCGGCTCAGGACTGGCGGCAACCGCCGCGAAGAATGGCTGGGTCTCGTCTGTCCGCTCAAGATTGGTCACGGCACGCAATACCGCAGCATCGCTCTCGGTCAAAGCCGGGGAGACGGCAATCTCCCCGCTGTAATAAACGTCCATAAGAACCTCCGGATGACTTGTTGGAAGAGTTGAGAGGGCGGACGCTATGGGCGTCCAGCTCAGAAGAGACTGCCCTGCAAGGGTGCGTCACAGACGATCTCTGGCGAGGCGGGAGTGATTGGCTCGGCTGGCCCTTCTTCGGCGTAGTAGGTTTTTGCCGGACGATACTTCGCTTCCAGCCGTTCCAGAATCGCTATCTCGGCGGCACGTGAAGACTCAGCGGCTTTCAGCTCGTAACGCCCAAGGTAATTTCGCTTGCGGATCTCGCGCTGAAGGGCGCGCTCCACATCACAGAAGGTGAACGCAGCGTCACCCCAGCACGGCCACTCAAGCGCCTGTTCAAGAAAGCGCAGGCGGTCCGCATCGCAGGTAAACCAGGTGGAATAGAAGGTCGGGCGATTGAAGTGAGCTATGTCCCGAACGTGTTGGACAGCCGGTTGTAGAACGTCTTGGTAAAGAGAGTCTCTTTCCACTCCGACTCGATGAAGTGCAGAAAAGCATTGCCGAAGTCTGCTTTGTCTGCCGCTGTCGAGAACTTTGTAGGGACGATCTCCGATGGAAGAAAGGGTCCTTTGGGCATGGACTTCTCCACGCAAAGAAAAAGGTCAGCCGCGAGGCTGACCCTTTCTTTGCCTGTTGATCGAAGCCGAAATCAAGTGGCCTCGTTGGAACTGTTCTCCCGCTTGCTACGCTACCACTTCAACGCTGGTTAAGGGAACGTAGAAGAAACATAGCTCCCCAACAGCAGAGCGATGTCTGCACTCCTCAACCTGGCCGTGGCAATACTCGCAGTAGTAGGGCGATTAGTGCGTACCTGCCTGTGATGTAGGCATGTTTCTTCTTCTTCGCGATAGCACGAACCATCTGTCGAGCTGCGGTGGTTGGGCTGGATACAAGAAGGCGCTTCAGAAGCGGTGGGAGAGGAGTCGCCGTCTTCATCATCGCGGTATCGACGAAGCCGGGTTGCAACTCCGTGATCGTAACCCGCTTCTTTGATGACTCTCTCAACCCATCGAGGTAGACGGACTGGAAAGCTTTTGAGGCTGCGTAGCTGGTTGATTCTCCACTGCCCCGCAGAGCTGCCACGGAAGTAACAGCCGCCAACTGTCCCTGCGGCCGATCAAGGAGATAGAGGAATGCTGCCCGCGCCAAAGCCGCAAACCCATTGACGTTTGTTTGAAGTGTTGTTTCATCGATGAACGCATCGTGCGCAGGGTTCAAATCGCCATACCCGGCGCAGAAAATCACCAGGTCAACCCCATCCAGCCGATCCGCCATCTGGCGGAATCTCTCGACCCGAGAACCGTCACAAGCATCCAAGTAACCGACTAAGACGCCGGAACCCAAGCTTGCTGCCAATGTTTCGAGCCGGTCCTCTCTGCGAGCAAGGATGCCAAGTCGCCAGCCGCCTTTGTGTAACTCACGCGCCAAGGCCTCTCCGATACCCGATGACCCGCCAATAACTAGAGCTGCAGGTGCAGACGTCCTCATACATTCAAGATGACACACTTTCTTGCGAAGTAGTTTGAACGGGCATCCGGCATTCCAGGGCGCGCAGCATCAGCCAAACAGCTTCAACTGCGCGTCATCCTGGGTTGCAGTCGGCCAGAGAGAAGCCTTCTTGCGCTTCTTCACTGTGACCGGAGGCTCGACGAGATGAATGCCGGTCCAGACAGGCGCCGGGTCAGGATTCACGATCACTGGAAGGTCAAGCACCGGGGTTGGTTCTTCCTCCACCTCGGCCACGGCAGGGCGCGGTTGCACCTTCTCACGCTCTCGATCCAGGTCTCGCCATATTGCATCGGCTGATTCACCAACACCGGCCTTCTCGACCAGCTCACGCGCCATGGCGCTCATCAGGTCTTCATCGGCATCGAGCGATTGCAGCCCTTCGCCGGAGAACTTGCCTTCCATCATGAGCGCGACCAGCATCTTCTTGCCCATGAGACGGAGACAGGTCTCCTGCATCGTACCCGCGTAAGTGACGAACTTTACCCTTACGGGATGCCGCTGCCCGATACGCCAGGAGCGTCGGCTGGCTTGCCGCAACGTATGCAGCGAGTAGCCCGTCTCGTAGAAGTAGAGTGTTGGAAAAGCTAGCAGATCGAGACCTGTCTCTACCAGTTTGGGGTGACAGATCACGACCTCGATGCCGGCCTTCAATTGTCGGTCGTACCAATCCTCACGCTTGTCGGTCGGAACCGACGAGCGCAGAACCGCTACGCGAATGCCAGCTTGACGCAGAACAGTCTCAAGCCGCAGCGTGACGTCCTTCTCTCCTGTGAACGTCGCGTAGATCTGGCACCGGCGTCCCTGCCGCAACTCGTCTTTGACGTCGGCGATCACTTCGCGCTCTTTGGCGTAGAGAACGTCCTGCGCCAGGTTCTCAGGCGTCGTGACGAGAAATTTCTCATACTCCTTCGTGGTGGGGTCGAAGGCTCGCGCCCAAATCTCCTTGAAGTCATACGGGTGATCGGGATACAGGAGAAGCGTGTTGAGCAGGATGCTCATCAGGCTCTTGTTACCGCGATGCGCCTGCATCGCGTTCCGAATGTCCTCCTCCAACTTTTCGTAAGCCCGCTGGAGTGTCTCGTCCATATCGACCGAGATCACGCTCTCGTCATATCGAGGTAGATTGTCCGAGATGTCCTCGAGTGACAGGAACGCCGTCGTATTCATCAGGAACTTGCCGAAGAGCAAGGGCGACGCTCCGGGCTTGCGTAATACGTGGATCGTCTTCTTGGTCGCCTTTGAACAGGCGTTGTCAGCTTCCTTGACCTTCTCGACCGTTTCGAGAACGCCATACTGCTCCTGAAAATCGCGCCGCCCTTGGCCGCCATACGCAAAGCCTTCGGCGACCATCACGCGAGGTTCCATGCGATAGAAAATATTGAAGAGATCATCGGCGTAGCCGCCCATCAGAGTTCCGGTGAGCGCGATCAACCGCTGTGCCGCACGTCCGAGGACACCGAGGCCGTTGCCTTGCGCGGTATCGCCCGCGAGCTGGTGGAGTTCGTCCGCAATCGCGAAATCGAACCACCCCCGCATGTAACGGCCGATGTACTCGATTGGCGCCATCCGCTGAATGCGGGTCCGGTCGGCCTGCCACAACGGAGAGAACCGCGTCGTGCCCAGCTTAGGCGAGGCGAGGGTCTCAGACATCTTGACCTTGTCGTCGAAGTCGAGGTGGGTCAGCTTTTGCCGCTCGGAGTCCAGGATCGCGAGACCGGAGTCCGGGTTGACGATCGAGCCGAGATTGGGGCCTGACTTCGCTTTGAGGTAAGCGTGATCCCAGAAGTAGCCGAGCTTGCCTTTGTCCTTGCCGATGATGAAGAACACCGGCCCGGGGAAACGCTTGCGCCACTCGCGGCGGCCCATGCGCCGCATCTCCGCAAGCCTCAGCTGCTTGCCCTCATACACGGTCTTGCCTTTACTCAGCTTCACCTCGCAGATGCCGTGCTGCTTCTTGGGATCGCCGCCATTGCGCATGTCTTCGATCAGGAAGGCGCGGGCGCGTGGAATGGTCAGCAACACCTCGCGTGCCCACTTGTGAGTGATGTGCGATGGGCACATGACGAGCGATGTGCTCGGCCGCCCTGCTGTCAGAGCATGAATCGTCCCCAGGGCCATAAAGGTTTTGCCTGCGCCGCACTCAGCAACGATGCGTGCCGCCCTCGCATGGCGCAGATACTTGGCTGTTCCGGTGATGGCCAGGCCTTGGGCCGGCAGCGCCTTACGGAGTAGCGTCGCCACCTCGGGGGTGATGGGGTCTTTCGTGCTCTGGAGCGGTGGATAGGTTTCAAGGATGCGCGCGCCCAACTCTGAGGCATGTGCCCTGAGGTAGTCGAAGGTGGTCTCCATAGAGATACCTCGTGGAATCTGGATTGATGGGGATGATGGAACGGTCTCAAAGGCAAAAAGGGCGCTCTGGTGAGCGCCCTTCGAAACAAACTGTATGGTCGGGATCTAGGAGGTCAGGTTCTCGATTGATTCGTGCGTTTCGTACTCCGGTCGTGCCCGCAATACCTCACCGAGCGAGAATCGAGGCCATGCGATAGGGCCATTCCTCTCGGGAAAATTGAGCGTTCGGGAGCGCAACCCCTCCCCAATCCAGTCAAGCAACTCCTCGGTGGTAGCGGAGATGAGCACGGGCCGACAGCCGATGCCATCGAGGTCCTTGATGCGTTCCTCCGTCTCAATGACATCAAGGACATGTTCCCCCCATGTCGGCTCGCCTGGTAGGCCGAGAAAGCTAACGAGGATGGCCCAAGCTTCCTCCCTTTGGTAGCGCAGTAGGATTGTGCGGCCAACACCTCCGTTGGCGTGAAACTCTTGTGAGGCCGCAACCAGGTGCCGCACGGGATGCTTCCGGTCCGCGAGGTTGATCGACCCCTTGTAGCAGGAGGGGTTCTCTCCAAGGGTGACCTCCTTGTTGGTTCCGTCGGGAAAGGTCAACGTGAACGTCGCCTTCTCATGCACCGCCGCCGTGATCGCTCCAATGTCCGAATCGTTGCCGAAGACGCTCAACAGATGCGCCTTGCGATCTTCTCCGACGTAACGATCGCCCCGAACCCGGATGCGGGTCGAAATCTTCTCCGTGGCCCGCTGATATTCAAGCAGCCCGAGCCTCAGATGTGCGTTCTGCATCGGCCTCTCCTTCTGGTTTCGCTGGCGTCTCCGTCAGCTTCAGGGTTCTTCCGTCGGCATAGACCAATCTCAGTTCATTGGTCCACCGTTCCCGGTGATGAACAATCTGTGTATCGCCGTCCTCTTCGACGAAGGTCGTGACGTGTTTGACCGATCGCCACCGGGCGATATGCCGTTCGTCGCCGTCGCCGAACACCCCATTCAACAGACCGGCAGTGCATAACAGTCCGACATGGCCTCCGTGCAACGGAGTGATAGGCCGGCCGGTGGCAACATCCTCGTGGGGCATGAGGAAAGGAATGGTCTGCCTCCAGGCTCCGGAGTTGGGTAGTAAGTCCTCCAGCAGATCGTATGGCAGACCACGGTAGCTGAGCGTGGCCTCGCCGGAAGGCGGAACGGGATAGGGAGCGCAGGAACTCGGAGTCAACTCGGGCAGTGCGTGGAAGCTGCCATACGGGCTAATGCTTTGCAGGAACCGCTTATTGTCTTCGAGAGCTGTGCCTCGAATGTTTCGGCGCACCCCCAGGACCGCTATCTGTCGAAATCGTACCGACTCTTCATCGGTCATCCGCAGGACGCTCAATCTGCCAAAATGCGAGCCCAAGACGCCAACGCAGTCATAGAGACGCTCGAATGGAATGATCAGCACCAGGACGCCCTCGGGCACTAGCCATCGGTAGGTGTGGTCGAGGAAGAGCCGTTCCATGCGGTTATTGGCAACCGACCCGATCTCCGAGTCGTAGGGTGGATTCAGGTACAGCAGCGAGAAGGACTCGGTTCTCGCGATCGCATCAAAGGCATTGCCTTGAATCGTCTCGATACCCCTTGAAGTGGCGATCCGCGCGCGTTCGGCGTCAAGCTCCACACCGTAACGCCGAACCTCCGCATCGCCTGTGACAAGATGCAACGCAGTTCCTTGCCCGACACAGGGATCGATGACCGAGGCTGGTTGAGGGAATGACAGGAGAGCACGGAGTTTTACCCCTTCGCTCTCAGGCAATGGGTAGTAACCCATTTTGAGGCGTGCGACATTGCGCATCGGTTCACCTCAGACTGTTGGATTTGGTGATGTGATTTCGAGCAAAAGTCTATGCAAAGAGACTGGGCCTCTGTGGACTAGGCGAAGCCGGCGCAGGAGAGGTAAGAGTCGCCGCGTCATCCCGTCCAGGGTCATAGCCATAGTGCTTGCCCGCCCGCAAGGCCTCGGCTACCTTCTGTAGGGCCGTTTCTATCGACCAGTTCGAGGAGAGCCGGATACTCCTCTTGTCGTTCCGGCAGACAATCGCATTCCCCTCGATTTGAATCTGATGGGGCTTGAAAGTCGTAAACCGGATGGGCCTGCCCGTCGCTTTATCGCGGGCTGCGACGATCTTCAGATGTGCTCCGTTCGCCAGAAGGAACTCTACTTCCCGCTTGGCTGCCCCTAACCGGAAGTGTCTCATCACCTGATTGGCAAAGTAGTAGCCACGCGGCGGCTCGTGATTGCTCCGAAGGGGCAATCCTAGAAAGATGCCCATCTCACTGTTGTACGGATAACCGCTTCTGCCCTTCGCTATCTGAGCAGTTGCATAGTCCGCTTGAGCGTTTTCGAGATCCTGGGCGACCTCCACATGGCTGCCTTCAACCGCAGCAGCTTCATCGGCGCGGAGCATGTTCCATGCAGTCTTCTCCTCGCCGCTACTGCGATCGCTGATATACGCCATGAGTGCCGGATACTTCTCGTCAGGGGTCATTGGATCGCGCCTCCGTGCGCAATGTTGTTGTCGAGCCAGTGCGTCGCCGCGCGTCTGTGGCGCCGCAAGATGGAAGCGAACCGAGAGCCGATCCGGCCAAAGGTCGAGGCATGCAGACCGTAAACTTGATGCATGGAAAGCGGAAGGTGTTTAGGTCTAATCGGCGGGCTCGGGGTTGGAGCGACCGTTCACTACTACGAGAAGCTAGTGAAGGCGCACGAAGCGAGAGGCCACCGACTCGACATCGTCATTGCGCACGCGGAGACCCCTCGTGTCTTCGAATTTGTGCAGGCCGAGGATCGGGCTGGATTGGCCGCTTATCTGAACGGCTTCATTCGTCGGCTCGAAGCTGCCGGCGCCGAGCTTGCCGCCATTCCCGCAATCACGCCGCATTACTGCATGCGAGAGCTCGCCGCGATCTCTCCATTGCCGGTCTTTGACATCTTTGATCCGCTCAACCAGGAACTTGCAGCGCGTGGAATACGCAGAGCTGCGGTGTTCGGGACTCGCTTCGCCATCGAATCGGCACTCTTTGGTCGGACGGACAGTGTAGACATCATCCACCCCCGACCGGATGAGGTGGACTACATCCATAGCACCTACGTGCAACTCGCCCAACAAGGCAAGAGCTCGGGAGAGCAACACAAGGGTCTGACGGACCTTGCCCTCACGCTCTGCAAACGCGAGGGGTTGGATGCCGTCATTCTCGCCGGAACTGACCTCGCGTTGCTCTTCAATGAGACCAACACAGCCTTTCCGAATGTTGACTGCGCGGCATTGCACATTCGCGCAATCGCGGACGGAATGTTGGCCGAGTTTCACCAAGTGCCCGTTAGCCCATCATCAGAGAGAGATTGATGAACTCACGCGGCAAGCCGCAACAATACGCATGGGGCGGCCGGAGATCCGGGTCCCGGTTCATACGGTCCGCCCAGTAAAGGAGCGAGTTCGAGAAGCTTGCCGGACCCGCACGAACCGCATCGACCCCAAGCAGAGTTAGAGACCTTCTTACAGTTCTCACAGAAGACCGCCCGGTCGAGTGGGATCGAGACCAGACCCGATTCTTTCCGAATCATCTGCACGTTGCACATAACAACCTCCCAAACTCGGAGGGCGGCATCCTTGCCACCCTCTCTGCTGTGGTTACGCTGCGGCGCGTGCCGCAAAGTCCTCAAGCGCCGTCACCAGTCGCTTGAGCGTTTCGAGATTGCGGATGGTCGTCATAGACCGAATCTGCAACTGGTCCAGCACCGACACAAATTGCGTGTCGCCGATCTCCTCGGAGAGAGAGTGCGCTTTGCGAATACCACGCGCTGCACGTTCCATGGCGTCAGAGACATCCGACTGGAGTTGTGCATTGGGAATTGCATTCGCGCGCCGCGCCCGCGACACTCGCCACAAAATCTCGCCGTAAATCGGATCTCCGAGAATGCGTCGGAAACCTTCGATCTTCGCAGTCGTCTTCTGATCGACTGGACCCCGCTGAACAGCGAGAGGTCGCGCCCCGGACTTTCCATCTATCGAACCTGACTTTGGGAGCGCCCACTGGGGAAGCGTTGGAAAGTGGAGAGGTTGCCGATGTTGGTTGAGGGGCACCCACATCTCAGCGAAGTTGTAGAGGTAACGCCCAAGGCCGAAGCACGTACAGGCGCGCTTGAATGCCTGTGCCTGCGCGCTTGTCATGGCGTTCTCTTCATCAGCCCACTCTTCTCCGTTATCGGCGTGAGTCCCGAGTCCGGCGATGGCCACGGTGCAGGTCACAAGAACCTTACCCGTCTGGATGAGTTTGTCCTTCTTCATCCGGGTGACCGACGAGAGCGTGTGGACCTCATAGGTGCGGGTCCAACCGCTTGGAGTGAAGATCTGGTTGAGCCGATCGCTGTAGGCGCGTGGGTCCGCGAACGCAATCACGGCTCCGCGACTCCCATCTCGGGTTGTGTGTGTGACACGCCACTTGATCTCAGAGGGATCAAACGGCTCTGTTAGCTTGTCAAACAGAGCGTTCAGCTCCGGGTTTGTTGTTCCTGCTTCGGTTGCCATAGCTTTCTCCTCAAAAGAAATAGGCGCTCCGAAGAGCGCCTGTGAGTCCGTCTTCCGACCCGTTAGAAAGGAATGTCGTCGTCCGTAATTCCTTGGTCGGCGTAATACTCATCGCTGGTGGCCGGTCGTGCCTGCCCATAGCCGCCCGCGTTGCTCCGCGAGTAGCCTCCGCCATTGCTATGGCTGGAAGCGCCGGAGTCGCCGCGACCGCCGAGCAGACTCAGTTCGTTAACAAGAACCTCGGTGCGGTACTTCTTCTGGCCCGAGTCTTTGTCATCCCATGAACGAGTCTGGATCTTGCCTTCGACGAAGATTTGAGTCCCTTTCTTCACGTAGTCGCGAACGATCTCTGCCGTGCGATTGAATGCGACGAGGTTGTGCCATTCCGCTTTTTCAGCCCAGTTGCCCTGGCTGTCCTTCTGCCGGTCTGAGGTTGCGAGAGAGAAGCTGGCGACGATTGTGCCGCCAGCCGTCGATCGAATCTCGGGGTCCTTTCCGACATGTCCGAGAAGTAATGCTTTATTGACGCCTTTTGCCACGTTGATACTCCTTTCAAGTTGTAGGTCAGCGGTACACATGATCGAGGGCTTCCGCCTGAGACACCTCGACGTACTTTCCTTCCGAATAGCGATAAAAGGTCTGGGAGTCCCGGGCGATGTTGAGATAGCGGCGCGTCATGTAGTGTTTGTAGAGTTCGATCTCGCCGGCACGCCCCATGTACATGAAGTCCGAACACTGGTGGAACGGCAGAACCCGTTCCAAAGGTTCCCAGTTCGGCTCGTCAGCGCTGATTGGGATATTGGCGGCAGGAATCACAAGGGCACCTCGTCCGCTTTCGGAGGAAAGCCGACATGGACGTGCTTACAACCGATGCAACAGACTGCCGCCGTTACCTTTCGGATGGCTTCCTCAAAACGTCGCGGCAGTTGCATTGGCTCTCCGGAACGCGTGTAGAAGACGGGCACCAGTTGCCCACGCAACGTCCTGTGCTCCTCTCTCCACAGTTCCAGGGGAAGGAAGCCATCATGTCCGCGAAACATTGATTTCGATGTAATCTCCGGACGTGTTCTCCCAGGCTGCAGAGACAAAGCGTGCAGGGATATGGACAGCTCGCAGGTGCGGATCATACGTAGCATCTCAATCCGAACCAAACTTTCGGCCAGAATGATCGCATGCCTGCCATTGACAGCAAGCGAGTCGATGGTTTGGAGCCACGGAAGAGGTAACCCCTCCGCCGACAGGTAAGCGCAGAAGCGTCCCATGTCTGCTACCGCGCCACCAGACTCTACACCACGCAACACATATCGCTTTGCGAGATGCTGGTGTTCGACGGTGACTCCGGGTGTGCAGTAAATACCTCGCCGCTGGAGCGCCTGAAGCGTTGCGGAAGGGAGCGAAAGGCCATGCAATGGCTGAGAGGAGGAGCCGGAAGAAAGAGCACGTTGTTCGGACGGGTTCGCCATGGTCGCCTCCTAAGCCATTGCCACTTTGCGGATGGGTTGGCCGAGTGCCGCGCGTATTTCCTCCTTAGTGCATCCAGCGCGGCATATGTAAAAGCGCGGATCGGAAATCTTGATTCCGAGATTGTTTCGAGATCGGTCTCGTCCGGCTTCGGCGCAAGACGGGCATTGCGCCTTCCAGTTGCGGCTGTCCTGCTTGCCCGTGGTCTGCACGTAGTCGAGGATGCGGAACTCCCGCTGTCCTGCGATCGGCGTCCGTGAAACGAACGGTACCGGCGCGGGCGGTCGATAGGCATGCGGCAGTTGCATCCCCTGGGTAAGGGTTTCAAGTTCCGCCGCCGTGAGCTTCTTCAGCCCTTGCAAATAAGCGAGCTGCGCCTCCGGAGTGACATCGGCGTCGTAAAACCAGTAACGCCGGTTAGTCTTGCGATGAACGCCCAACGGTCCTCGGATGGCATTTCCGTATGCTCCGTCGGCGATCTGATCCTGCCGCGGGAAGACTTCGATTCCTTCCTTGAGGCCCCCGCCTTTGACGGGGACCCCGAGGCGGAGGGCAAGGTTGTAAATATAGATACGGCACTGGGAAGCCAGTAAGGGATTCTCGCCGAAGATCCAGAGGTGACCGCCGCGGCGAGATTGTTCGAGAGCCGCTTCGATTCCGTCCTGCTTGAGTTCGCGTCGTAATTCGAAGAGAGCGTCGAGGGCATCGTCGAAATCGGCATCGATCGCCACCCACTTGCAACTCTGGGTCTTCGGGTTGATCGCAAACAAGCTGATCGTCGCGTCACCGTTCAGGTGCATCCTGACCGCTCCCAGGTCCAGCGGTCGCTTCTGCTTGATGTAGGGAGCACTGTCGTCCGGATGGGCCTTTTCTCTCTGAATGCAGTAGGCGAGACGGTTTACGAACAGTCGCATGAAGTCTTCGGCGGTTTGGCCGCTTACACAAAAGTGGGTCGGCATATCGGGGTCTCCTTTCTCAGCTGTGTGGTTGTACCCCGGACCCCAAACTCGGTCAAATTTGCCAGATCGGCGGGCGGATGTGCTCTTGTGGCACGTCCAGCCCGCCGTATCCGGGAGCATCAGGGTTAGGCGGCGATGGATTTTGGAACGGCTACGACCTTGATCGTGTGTGGCGGAATCGACGCCCCGGAGGTTTTCGGGAATTCGAGTGGACGGCGCGGAATCCTGTCAGAAGCACCACAGATGATGCCATTGACTCTTGCTATGCTGCGGTTGATCGAACGAATACGGCCTGCGGACAGACGCATGGTGACTCCTCCTAGAATGGAAGTTGGGTTTTAGTTTTGGGGTCGTGCGATGGGGGGAATGGACTAAGCGGTTGCCGACTGCTGCTTTTTGGACAACAGCCCGGGTTGATCCAGGAATGCGAAGAGCTTGTATTCCCGGAAAATGCGGTCAAACAAATTCGGGGTGAACGGCCGATCGAAGCGCTCGAAATCGAGCAGGTACCATTGCGCGGATTCGCGATCGAAGACGAAGACACCACCGCATTCCGGGTCGTCTTTCATCATTTGCAGGATCATGACGCCTTTGGGAGTCTCGATCCAGCGCGCTGCGACATGCTCACCAACCTCGCCGTCTTTGAGGAAGGCTTCGATGGTTTCCTGAACGGTGTCGCCGACGCGATTGCGCCAGTCGAACAAGTGGTGGACAGACATCTTTCCTAAAGCTCGTCTCATGGTGAATCTCCTCTCTTGCGGTTTGGGTTTGTGGACATTCACTCCTAGCGCGAGCGTCCGCGCAGCGTACGAAACCAGATGTGAACGAGCGTGAGGAACATCGCGGCGAACAGAACCGCTAGCCCTGCAAGCCACACTGGATGGGCCGCACTCACCTGATAAAGCGGGGGAGCGCAAGTGGAGGTGACGGCCACATCGAGCACGGTCACGAGAACACACACCGCCACGCGCCGGGCGAAGCGGGCTGATAGGACGGGGATGTACTCGACCGGAGCCGAGACAATGCGAGGAATATTGGGCATGGGAAATCCTTTCCGTTGTGGCACGGTGCGTGCAGTTTGGGTTGGGCGGTGTGGATTGCGCGGTGGATGTTCTGTGGCGCGCTAACGCACCATCGAACGACAGACGGGATGGCTCTGGGCAAAGTAGGAAAAGTTGGTTCTGCCGTAGCCGACGAATTCTCCGTCAGAAACAGAAGCTCTGCTGTCGTGCTTCCTCGGCCTGCTTTGAGGCGTGGGTTTCCACGATCTGGACCAGACTTGCGCCGGGTCGCATTGTGAACTTCAACTTGCGTTCGAGAGACGCGACCGCATCGAACGCATCGCGATCGTGCAGATTAATCGCAGCAAGGTCTGCATCGGTCGAGAAGATGCAGACTCGGCAGGAGAAGCGGCGGAGATATCCGCCCGAAGTTCCATCCTTGTGGTACTCAGGAACGTACACGGGATGAAGCCGGATAGCATTCACCCAGTGCCACGCGAGAACATCGGAGAGGGTTCGATCGAAGATCGGAAGCCAGTTGTGAACCATGCGCTGCCGAGTCGAGAGCGCTTCATTCGGGGTTAGGGGTGACAGGCGAGACCTTGGATTGGACTCTTCCGACCGGATACCCATGCAGTTGACGATCACCTTGTGCGGTAGACTCCGAATGAATTTCTCGATAGGTCCGCGCTTCAGATCCGACGTACATTGGCGGTACTGCGCCGACGGAAACATGCCACGTTGCTCCACCATCTCCAGGTAGGTACGCTTCGGGTTGCGCACAACGGTCAACTCGATACCAAACTCTGCGCACCGTGCTCGTGCAAAGTCGGCGGCAGAGATTGGGGATACATGTTCGAATCCGGTGTCTGCCATCACCGCGTAAGTCGGGATTTGCGGGAACTTCTTGCGAACGAATCCCAGCGTTCTTGTAGAGTCTTTCCCCCCAGAATGGTTCACCACGAACGCAAGATCACGCCCATACTCTTGCGCAATACGTTGCACTTCTTCTAATCCTTGCGTCATATCAGCCCTCCTTTCCGTTGGCTATTACTTCCAGGGGTTTAGCTATTCGCTCTTCCGTCCCGCACCACCTCATCACGGACCCCTCAAAACGGAGCCATGTACAAGGGGATAGTCAAGAAGCAAGTCATAGAAGGAAAGAGAGTTAGGAGGGGCCGATTCTAGTCAAAAGCAATGCAAAGTCAGTCAAAAGGTCGCCAATGGAGAGCCATTGCAACTGCAATCGCTCCACGATAGGTAGTCAAAGAGATTTAGAAGAAAACAGGATTAGCTATCGCCCTTTGGCCGCGAGGAGATCTCGCAACGAGACGACTGCTGAGTCTTCTGTGTTGGTCAAGGTGCGCGTTTCGAGCAAGGATCGCCGGAAGGATTCACTCAGCGCGAAGCCAATCTGTCTCCGGCAAGATCGCATCTCGACAGCGAGAAGGTACAAGATATCGTCGTTCGAAGTCAGATAGAGAATCGTATCCGCCGTCTCGTCCTTGTCGAGTACGTCACGGATGGCGCGATACCGCTGCGCCGCCTTCGGATTCCTCTCGTACTCAATTGCCAGCCGTTTGCAGTCTCCATCGAACGCGATCTCCGCGATGGCGTCGTAATCTTTGGTTGCTGAACTCTCGACAACCAGATTCCGCGAGGTGATTTCGAGTTCGCATTTCCAGGAGCGAAGCAGGCCGCCCTTCGCCAGAGCGATGCGGATATTCACGAGTTCTAACGCATGCGGCACCTGGGATGGGTGCAAAATCTGTTCGGCGTTGCTTGGCAGGGAGAGCAAATAATGGCCGCGTGCTTCAAGGCATTCGAGACCTTGGTGCGTAATTCCGAGGACTGGTTTCCCAAGATGTCGGTATGTTTCCAGCCGTGAAAGGAGGCCAGCCTTTACCAGTCGCGCGACGCGCCAACGGAGAGATCGCACCAGGGGAGCCTCCATTTCGAGCGAGATTAGCTCGAAGAGTTGGTCGAAACAGATGGCGCGAGCGTTGCGGATATGGAGCAAGACGGGCACGTCGCGTGCTTCGGATAGAGCGATATAGCCTTTGTAATACCTCATGAGAACCTACCGTCCTGCCCGTAGAAGAGTGAGAGACCGTCACCGTTTTCGCTTACACGCCAGCGCCCGAGATCGCTTTCAATCCAATCGCCTGCTCTAAGCAACAGCATGGCTTCGAACCTCTGACCTCTCATGCTGATCGAGATCGGGTTCACACCAGACGACGCCCACCCCGGTTCGCGGAACCGAATCAGGCCATGCTCAAACGAATTGAGAACCACCAAATAGCCGTCTGGATCGACGTCCTTCGCCAATCGTTGGAACAGGAGATGTACTTTCCCAGCGAACTGGTTAGGCCCCGAGCAGAGAAATGTCCTACCGATCGCGCGCGACGGAAACTCCGGATCGAATCCGCTTTGTGTGTTGAACCTGATTTGTCCGGGATAGATCGCACTGTGATGAAGGCGCCTGCCCGATTTCAGAGCTGCCGCATTGAAGTAGGCCGCGCGCCGGCGAAAGCAGTAAGGATCGTCCTTATCCGATGGGTGCATCATCCACCAGTTCGTTCCGAAGTTGATTACGCGCACGTACATTCCCCGGTCTCCGTGGCAAGTGTGTTCAAGAGAGCTCGTGTCTGGAGCATCCGTTCCGGGCTGCGCAAATAGTGAAGGAACCAGGCACGCTCGAAGAAATAACGCGGCAATGGCACGTTCTGATCCCGGAAATGGAGCAGGAGCTTGTCCAGATCGGCCATCGCTTTGGCGAAGACGATGGCGTCCTCGTCGGCTGGTCCGAGTTCCTTCCGCAGATATTGATCCCAGTCTTGTGTCTGTAAGTTCTCCGCAAGTCCTCGCTTGTAATCAACCCAGAGGGCGAAGTACGGGTTCTTCTCCGCAAGATGATTTAGTAACTCCTGGACTTGTTCCTTCAGAGAAACGGGAGCGAGTGGAGCTGCCTCGATTCGTTTGAGCTGTGTCTGGTGGAACAGCAATTCCGTGAGGCCGGCAAAGATTCGCTCATTCAAACGCTGAAGGCTGTCGGTCCGGCGAGGTTCGGAGAGGGTTTGAATGCGCCCCAATTCTTCTGTGTATTCAGCGGGAAACTCCTGCTTCCGCACTTCGTAGAAGCTCTTGAATAGTTCGGTGCGTCCACACGCGAGGACGTACTCACACTCAACGACTGGGACGAAATCGCGCACGTACGCGGTCCATTCTTCCTGGCTGGCAAATTCGGTTCTGCTCCGGATGGGCATATCGACCTTTCTATGCGCCCTTGAGGGTGGCATTGCGGCGGCGCTCCTGATCGAGGAGGGCGGTCGTTTGGCTGAGACGTTGCTTCAGGTTTTGCTCTGTGTTTTGCATCGCCTCGATCCTTCGCTGGAGCAACAGATTGGATTGCTGTAGATTCCCACTGCCGCCATCCGCAGCAGGAACATTGGCCACCTCAACTACTGGCGGCTCGGGAGGAACAGCCTTCCGTCCCGTGCTCGAGTCATTCTCTGTGAGCTTGCGAACGTTCCGAGTGAGATTCCCTGATGTCTCTTTGTCCGACCCTTGCTGTTGCTGCTTGAGCGCGAGAGCCTTCTCTACGTCTGCATTGTGAGTGGCGACAAGCTGATTGAACTGCTCTGTGCGGCGATTGAGTTCTATTCCATCGCTGACCCGGCCGTTCCAAAGCTCGGCAATGATGGACGCGGTGATGACCTCTCTTTTGGCCTCCGATCTCCATTGCAACAAGATGACGGCCACCGATCCGGTGAGCAAAAGGAGGGTCATTGCATTCGACCAGAAATACAAATCATCGACCGTGTTTACAACGACAGCATCCCGGCCGGATTGCATCCGCGCGCCATAGTCGTTTCCGCTGGGATTGATCTTGCCGAGCACGAAGTCAAAGAAACCCTCCTGCTTGCGCGGGGGATGTTGCGATGGCGCTGCCGGATTGAGCGTTTGGCCGGAGGAGGGGGCCGCAAAAGCAAGCATCAGCGCGCAGAGAGTCATTGAAAGCCGGGTCATCTTCACTCTCCTGTGGACGTGTCGAGAGATACTCCCGCCATTCTTCTGCGTCGTTGTTTTCGATTCTCTGTCTCTTTGAAACGGAGGTTGACACCAACTTCCGGGTCAAGATAACTGTGCATCTTCGGATAGAGCCGCGGGGCGAGCCCCTCGATGCGGAAGCTGGGGGCACGACGGACATGGAGGTGGGAGTAGCGCGTGCCTTCTCGACTGTCCACCATCAATATCTCCATCTGACCCACGGGAAGATTCTTGATGTGGTCTTCCCGCGCTCGCGTTTCCTTGATGTCACTCTCGCTGCCGGTCCCGGTTTCGGTGTACTTGGGCGAGAAGAGGCCGGTCCTGCGTACAGATAAGCTGCGACGTTTTGTCGTGACTTTGGCTGACGCCTTCAGGAACCATTGCGCCGTATTCTCTTCGGACACATTCATGATCATCTTGGTGCCCGGCGCGGAGGATACCTCGTCTGAGAATGCCTGGCTAACCCGCTGCAACTGGGGCAGGCTCTGGAAAGAAAACAGGAAAGACACTCTGGCGCCTCGTGCGGTCTGAAGAACTTGCGTAAATCCCGGATAGGCAAACGGAGCGAACTCATCGAGGATCACCGAGAGCATCGGTTCGTTCGCGTCTCTCTCGCCGGTGGCGCGCGCGTAACGCTTGCCGACCATGAGCTGGATGTTCTGCAGCAGGATCTTTCCCAGAGCCTCGACCGCACGTTGATTGCGATTCGTGTTGAGCGAGACGAACAGAATAAGGTCTTGCTCAAATACATCGTCCAGGGTCAAGAGATCCTGATATGACCCGGTTACGATGGAAAGCTCGTCCTCCAGAAAGCTCAGAAGCTCGTTCAATAATCCCTGAATCTTCTCCACGCGCTCCCGGTCGGCGAGGGACCGCTGTAACATCCGCACCGACATCTCAAAGTTCAATCGCCTTTGCATTGAGACGCCGGCCAGAGAGGCAAGGCGGCCTTTGGCGATCCCTATCTGCTCCTGGAGGACGTTCTCGTCGAGTGCCATGACCAACACGTCGTATACATTGAACAGCTTGCCGGTGTACTGGAGGATGCGAACAAGGTCGGACAAATACGCTTCCTGGTGCCCCTTGAAGAAATCCTCTCGCAAGCCGAAAGACCGAAAGACGAAATTAACGTGCTCCTGATAGGCGTCGTCGAGTGCATAGAAGGGGTTGTAACGAGCCGACTCTGTGGGGTGCGTCGGATCGAGAACACGGAGGTCCTGCAGACGCCCAGCCGCCTCGATGTGCGGCAGAAGGCGGTCAAGGAATTCCCGTTCGCCCTTGCCGTCGAAGATGATCATTGGCATCTTGCGGCTCCCAAATCGACGCATCAGGTCCTGAGCAATGATATTTTCCAGGAACGTCGATTTGCCCGCGCCGGTGCCACCGACAATGACACCGTGCTTCATGCGAACGACATCGGGCCACAGCCAAGGCTCCTCGTGGACGTTATATCCGAGCAACGTCGCGGCATCCCGATTGGTCTCACGAGCGATTTTGCTGTCTGTGAGCGACGGAACAAAGAGAGGAGGATGGGGCCAGTTCTCCTCGCGTTTGCGCCTCTTGCCCGCAAGTTGGGCGATCACGAGCCCACCACCGAAAAACAGCACGGCAAAGTCCATGAAGAGTTCGAGGCATTGGGAATTGCGTAGGTGCAATCGGGAGACGGCGACATACCAGCCGAAGGCCAGCACAGCACATCCGAAAAGGACAAGGACGCCGGTCACATCTTCGGGTCCCGGTTGAAACCTCCGTGGAGGTGGTTCGTATGCAGGACTCATCGACGGGCTCCAATCGTGAAGTAAAGGAAAACTCCAACCAGGGCGCAGACAAGAACAACGATCAGAATGAGAAGCGGGCTTGGCTTCCAGCGGCCTCGCTCATCAATAGGTTTGAGATCGTCGGCCAGGAGGCGAAGGAGCGCGCGCTGCAGATTCGATTCGGTATCGCCTCGATACATCGTGAGGAGCGCTCTGCGAATCTCCTCTGGCGTGACATGGCCTTGCGCGTCCATGACTAGAGGACGGCCTCAACCTTGAGAGGCTTACCCTGGTCGCTGCCGAAATTGAGTTGAAAGAGCTGGGGTGGGTTCCCCTGAGGGCTTCCAATGCTGAGCACTCCGGTGGTCTTCTGGCCTGGAGCTAGATCGTGGCCTAAGGATTCAGCTTGTACCACCGTAAAAGTGCTGCCGGGTTTTGCCTTGAAGGCATCGAACGTCTGAGTCGAGAGCTGGTGGTTGCGCAAGCTCAATAGAGAGATCGGCAACTGGGTGGGAAGCGGTGCGGACACATCGGGAGTCGTGAGCCGGAATGGTTCCTTCGTTTGATTGGTGATGGAGTAGCGAATGTAGAGCTGGTCTTTTGCACGATAGACCTGCTCGAGATCAACCTGCACTCGATCGGCAATGGACTTGGAGCCATCGTGGGACACGTCCTGTACCCCCATCATCGCCTGCGTCAGAACAAGGGATGCCATCTTACGGATCTCAGCGTCGCTTGGCTCCGCGGAAGCGTTCGCGACACTATGAGGCTTGGGAGCAGGCTCGGTCCGAATGAGGACGTCCATGGTTGCTAACTGTCCGGCGGGATCAAGTTCGTAGGTGAGCTGGCGCGATTCGGTCCAGATGAACAGATTGGTCGCAACCCCTTCGCGAAGCGGCTCGACGAAGACTTTGTCGTCGTGATGTTCCACGCGAAAGCTGTCGGTATCAGCTACGGCAATGGTAGACACGGGTTCGCCGAACTCGAGGACCGTCAGATGATTCAGCGATGTCTCCACATGACGAATCTGATTTTGGCTGGTCGTTTGTGCCCCTGCCACGGTCATCGCCAAGGCGATCGGAATGGTGATGAGCATCTTCATAGCGGCCTCCTTGGGCACACTCTGATAAAAAGCAAAGGAGAAGCCGGCAATATGCCAAGCTTCTCCCTTACGGTTAAGAGTTCTCCATCACAGCCGGAGCACTCGTGTTTTCGAAGACCAGGTTCCGCTTTCCCTTGTATTGAAAGAGAAAGACCTTCTTCTCACCTTCAGGGCCTTCGGGATTGACCAAGCGCTCGACGAGCCAGGCTCGCTGCTCAGGGTCAAACCGAACGTGTCCATTGATGGTTTTCGGAAGACGTACACGAACCTTTTGGCCGCCGGTGACCTCCGCAAAGGTATCGACAACCTCTTGAGGGAAAGCCTGAAAGAGTACCGCCCCCGAGCCTGTGCCACCAGTTACGATGGTGTTCATCGCCTGTGCCCATGCCCGACGGTTTTCTTCCTTGCCTTGCGCCCAATAATGCACAAATAGATGGAGCGAACTGAACTGGTCCTTCGCATCCTTCTCATGCTCCCAAAGGGCCGCCTGCGCTTTATTGCGAGCAAGGACAGCAGACTTTCGCTGTTCCTTGTCCTCACTCTTGCGGACGGCCTCCCATAGAGCCTGAGCGTTCTTGAGCTGCAGCTTGATCTCTTCTTCCCGTTGGACAATTCGACTGGCGATATCTCCGTAGATTGAATTGACGAGTTGGCATTCCTCGAACATCTCTCGGGTGACTGTCTCACCTGTAAAGAGTCCGCGAAAATCCTCAATCGACATTCTTTCTTCGAAGTTGCCGTCAGTCGGACTGGGCAGAAAGCCGAATTCCTTGCGCAGTACGTTATAGAGCCTTCCAACCTTGTCCGTGCTTGCAACATCGTTCAGATGGGCCGGTAGATCCGACACTTTACGCTCACGTTTGTAACGGAGCCAAGGTGCCGGTGCTATCTCCTTCCGGATGTCGCTTATGACGGATTCATCAATCTCGACCTTGTGTTTCAAAGAATCGAGTGCGTTCTGGAGTTGCTCGACGAGCTTGTAAGCCAAATCAGGCCGTCCCGCCGCTAGACATGAGGTCTTAAGATCGGTGATGGAACCGATCTTGTTTCCCCGTGCCTTCATGGCAACCAGATAAACATTCCACCAGGGAGACTTCGCCTTCTTATGCTTGGTCTTTTCCTGCTGAAACTTCTCTCCGTACGCGATCCTTCCCTCGATAAACTTTGGGAACTGATCGGACGGCATCACGCAGATGGTATCGAAATCGAAGTCACCGCCGTTCTTGCTGGCCGTCTTCGAGTGAAGGATGTAGGTTCCCTCCATGCGAAGCTGACGATCAAGAATGTGAGCAACCACCGATTCATCAAGATCGGGTGCGCCCAATGCCTGTTTCAACATCGGGACGAACTCGTTATTAGTGAGGTGACGAACTGGAAGGAGGTCCTCCTGCATCCGGATGGGGTACCGGACGCAAAGACCCTTTTCTGCCGTCAGGGACGTAATGGAGGTGTCCTCGGGAATCCAATCCGAAGCCGAAATGATCTTCCCTCGATGCTCGATGAGCACTCCATCATCCGCGAGAGCGAACGCTGGTAGTTTCAGATCACCGCCAGTACAGGTACGAAAGGCCCAACGTGCCAACTTGCGGTTCAGTTGATTGAACACATACGGGAACTTAATTGCGTTTCCGGTGCGGTCAGCCAAGAGAACAGCTTCTGCCGGGTCCCATCCTTCCGAAGCAGAATCTTGTCCCTGCTCCAGTGAATCAGGATCGAAGCTGACATCATCATCGTTCGCGGCGATCTCGGATTTCCCGATGATCTCGAACAACGCCTGATAGTCGCCTTCGTCCCAAGCCTTTCTCAGCTTGCTGATCCGTTTGAGAGCCCAAAGCATGATCTCAAACTGAAGAGCGTCTTCCGATGCATGTTCGATCAATGTGTAGCTCGACCCGAACTCCGATACTCGAGAAACTTCTTTGATCCCGAGATACGCTGGTCCGGTGTACATGCGGCCGGAGGTTCCCAACTGAGGAAGGAAGCGAACGCTTCCTTTCAACGCTGGTTTGCAGGCGCTCTCCGGGAGAATAAGATCAACCCCGAGCCTTTCGGCTACGCGATCGCTCATCGCCTTCAGAGCACCCTTCGCCTGTTTCGGTTCGCGAACATCGAATGCTAACCGGAACTGGCAAAAACGGTTGGTGCCGATCTTCAGCTTCTTGTAGAGAGACTCACGCGCCCAACCCCTGCAATCGTTGGTGCCAAGGACGTGGTCCTCGACAACAGCGATACGGAGATCAGGTTCTTCTACCATTAGCTTGCAGTCGGAGACGAGGATCGCGAAATACACGATCGCTGCCTCGGGCCAATGCTGAAAGCGCTCAGCAATCTTGCCGGCGTGCGTTTGATCAACGAAGTAAAACTTGCCATCCTTCGCCGAACCACTCGCACCGACGAGCCTGTACTCGACCCCGCCATAGGAGAGCTTCATCATGGTGTTCTCGACCACTGACTGCTCATACGGCGCCAATTCAAACGGCACACTGACACGCGCTACCTGGATGCCCGGATAGACTTGCGCAAGGAGCTTGCCCTCGAGCGTATCCTTCCTGCCCAGCTTGCTTTGTTTACGAGTCACTTGTCCGGACGCATCAATCTTCAGCTCGAGAATGAGCTGATGGTTGATCGCCGTGTTCTGTGTCCTAGTCGCTGTCATTTTCTCCTCACTTGTCTGGCGCTTCCAACGAAGTGACAAGAGACCTGCTGATCGCCGGTTTCTTTATCTCTTCACCTGGCCGCCCGGGTTAGGGGTGGGTGTAGACCGAGCCAGGTTCGAGAGTGCAAACCGGGTCAGCGGAATTCCTCATCGCAAAAGCGATAAGGCGTCAAAGGAGGTGGACATTAGCCGTGTTTCAGGTATGTCTCCTCTTTGAATCCCGTGACCAAGCGGCCCTATTTGCGCAGGGGTCGCTTTACCAATGTCGGAGATCCTCCCTGTATCTCCGCCTCCGCCTTGTAAGCAAGGAGGGTATAAATAACTCCATTTTTGGACTGAAATGCCTTGATCAAGGCCTCGCCTTCGCTGGCCACTTCCACTCCAAGCTCCGGCTTCTCCGGGGAAGATCCCTCCTTGGCCAGAAAGTAGCGAACGATCTCCTCCGTCTGCTGACGAGGCCGCCGGGCTCGTCTCGGTTCGGCCGGTGGACCGGAAACCGGCTGTAACTCCGCGCCCTTCGCAACTGCTGTTTCCATCATTGGCCTCCTTTATTGTCTGAAACGCCGCTGTCCGGTGTTGCGTCCGGTGCGTTCAGGATGCGGTCCCGGCGCTCACCGTCAATCGGGCGCTCGCTGTACTCCGCGATCCAAAGCCCATCTGGATTCACATCCGAGCGCCGGTCAGCAATTAGGCGGAGGCGGTATTCGTTGACGAAGTGGTCCGTTGATTCTGTGCCTTTCGACAGTCGGTGAACGTCTTTCACCCCGTAGATGAGATAAGTAAGAGGCTCGCCGGTGACGGGCTCGATCTCGCGCAAATGGAACACCGATTCGATCTGATCGTCATCGATCTTTCCGCGCGTGTTGTCGTCAGCCATTGCCTTGATCGTGTATGCGCGCAGATTGCGGGTCATCATGTTTAGACTGTTGGCCCAGTGATCATCAACGTCCGCAGGAGAGTAGTTCAGGTACGTGGCAAGAAACCGCTTCGCAAATGCTTGGTCGAGAAATTGATCCGTGCCTGTGGACGATGGATCGACGGACGAACCCTTTGCCGGTCTGCCTAAGACGACGGCCTCACCGTTGGGGCCAATGCGAATCACCGTCGGAGGCTGTAGCCGCACGAAGATCGCAAACCCGATGGCGAGCAGGGCGATGGGAACGGTCAGAAACGCAAGAAGCCACGCCTTGTTGGCATTCGCTTTCAAAGCTCCGTCCACTTCATAGTATTTGGGTGCGACCGTGATGGGCTCTGCTGTTGCAATGGTATTGCTCTTCATGGGTCCTCCTAGTTTTTGCCGTCGCTGTCCTTAGTTCCTGCGGCACTCGCCACGGTGCGCGCCACCAGCCGCGCGGCGTGATACGTTCCCCAGGTGCCGATGTTGTAGCGATGAACGGTTGGCCCTCTCTTGGCTGGCTGCGACGATCTGCCTCCGCCGCTGGTAGTGCCGCTACTACCGCGCGTACCTGTCGAAGCTGCGTTGGTCCCAGGGGTGGTTGGCCCGGCTGTGGTCTCCCCCTCGCCGTTCGTATCGTTTCCGCCTAGAGCGTCACTCAAGGAACTCCGCATCTGCTCTGCGTGACCTTCGATCGTCGGACCACCGCTGAAACCTCCGAACCCCTGATCGGCCAGATTCTGCGCTGCCACCCTTGGGCTGCCCTGCGGCCGAGCCGGTTGGTTCGAGCCTCCCCCGGCAACTTCCGATCCGCCTTTGCCTGTAGATGTGGCTGTAGCCGACCCCCCGGCGCCAGATCCAGTTCCGGCAGCTCCACTCCCGCCTGCCCCGGCACCGGATGCGCCCGCGACCGCGCCCTCAACGCCTGCTGCACCCACTGTTAGCGCCGTCACCGCAGCACCGATCAGTGCGCCGGCCGTAGACCCGACGTCACCGCTAATAATCCTCTTGGCGATAAAAGGGATTACCGCAATTGCCAGGGAATAGATAATGCTCGCAATGCCAATCAGGATGGAACCTTCAAGATTCCCGAGGCCACCAAGAAAGTTGTTTTGGCTCAACATCTGGCTGATTTGACCCATCTGAACCGCGCCCAGTAGAGCCCCAAAACCGCCATAGAGAATTGGCCAAGAATTCCAAATGAAGAGGTTCTCGACGTAGGCTTTGGCGATTCGGTTCGTGGCACCAAGCGGCATAAGCGCAATCACGATCGGACCAAAGATATAAAGTACGCTGCCATAAAAGATGTAAAAGAATCCGAAGATCGCGATGACGAATGGGTAAAGGAGATAGGCGACGATAATTAAGATTGCGTCTATAAGGCCAGGGATATCGCCTGTTACGAGCCCCCATAACTTTTGAGATCCAGCTTGGTTGAACTGGGTCTGAAGATCGGTCTTCCAGTTGTCGAGCAGGTTGCCAAAGCTGGAAGCGTTACCCACCCAATTGCCAGCATTCACGAAGCCTGTGTTCACCGCAGTGAAGATGGCGCTGTAATTCATCACAACGATCGCCGTGACGACATACTTCACAAGGTTCGTTCCGAGACCACGAACATCTCCTCCATGTAAGGCAGATTGGTACATCTGCCAAAGGAAACCAACTAGTAGCACGACGTAAGCTGCGTTCTGCATACCAGACGTGATGCCGGTCGAGCTGATCCCAGAAACAGCCTGCGTCAAAAATCGTTCGAACAGACTTAGTTGCGTTCCCTGAAAGAACGCGAGCATGGCGACATTGGGGTGAAGGAACATCATGATGGTGTCACCTGTTCGTCAGCGATCCGTTGATGAGGTTGTTGTTGCTGGTGTTGTCTGTGGTTGCGAGCTTCGCGACCTTGCTCTGATTGGCAAGGTCTATTCCGCGAGTTCGCATTAATTCGGCGAGTGCGGCCTGAGTATAGGCATTGGCGCGGACCACCCATACATCCGCTTCCGCCTCCAGGATGGGAGCGCTGCCCGGCGCTGCCTGCGTAATCTGCTGCCCCATTTGGTCCGCTTCGCTGAGTTCCGCCGTCGCCAATGCGTCGATCTCTATCGCTCTTTTCATGGAGTCTTGAGCCTGAGCGTCGGTCATATCCGTCATAGTGCGAACCGCAGGGGACGTCGTGTTTTGCGCCATCACGACGCCGTAGACTTGTTGATATTGAGTCGAGACGGTTGGCACGTTGGCGGCGTTACGCGAGAGCAACGATGACTCGAGGTTTTGCGATTGCGGCAGAGTGGCGCTCGAAACGTTCACCGTACGGAACATATTGCTCAGCTGGGTGAATTGGCTTTCAGATTGCATCACGGAGGTTTTGGCCTGATTGATCGCCGTCAGCGGATACATCACCTGCTGCTCGTACTTCGCTGCGCTTTGCTCGTACTGGCTAATCGTCTTTAGAGGCGCCGCGATATAGGTGTTCATGAGCGACTGCATTTGTGACAAGGCCGCCATAATCGCCGCGGTGTCGATGCCGAACTGCCCGCGCGCGTGGTTCGGTACGATGAGCAAGACACCAAAGGCAACACCTCCGATCTTGAGCGCCGTCGATCGATACCAGGGACGCTTCAAAGACTGTGTGTCTGTGTCGCTCACCAGAATGGGTCTTATAGCTTCCGGCGTAGACTGTCTCTTCCACCAGAAGAATGGCCTGCGAACTTTGTCGGGGGTTCTCGTTGGATCTGTCATGGCGTCCTCCTTATTTGGTCAGCGTCCCTGTGATGAGGCTGTTCACTCCACCGGTCATGGTGGTCCTGCGCTTGACGAGAACATTGTCGTGAGCGATGCGGCCGGCCTCCTGGCGCAGTTCTGCCGCAATCATCATTTGCATGTAGGCTTGGCACCGGAGGTTTGCGACCTGTGCCTGTGCGGTGAGGTATGGATTCGAACCAGGAGTGCTTACCGCGACCTGATTTTCCATCTGGTTCGCAGTCTGAAGAATGAGATCTTGACCTTGATCCGCGACTAACGTCGTCTTCAGGTTCTGTTGACCGAGCGCGTCGTCCATGTCCATCATCACGCGATCCTGCGGGGATGCGGTGTTGGCCTGGGGTATCGCCCCGTAGTTCGTGGTGAAGCTCGTCTGAAGTGACGGAATCTGGGTTGAAAGCCGACTGTGCAAGATCGACTCGAACTGTTGCGGACCGGGCGTAACCGCACTTGTGAATGGCGTGTTGAATGTTTGGTTCATTGAGTTACGAAAACTAGAGATCGAATTGGCGACAAATCCGCGAGCTTGATTGAGGGCGGCCAGAGGCGCGATCGTCGTCTGGTACAGCTTTGTCACCTGTTGCATGATCTGGTTGACAGAGCTCAATGAACTACCGATGTCGCTCTGAATGGATTTGAAGATCGAGTCGAAGGCAGTCAGGAACTGCGCGTGTCCCAAAGTTGGCAGCGCAACGGTGGTCGCCAGAATCAGAAGGGCGATCCTCAACCTCTTTTTCCGTCGAGATTGAGAGGCCAGCCCTTGGGCTGGTTCGCTCCCCAAAAGGGGGATGTCATTCGGAAGCCGCTCGTTTGATTTCACTTCTACATTCATTGCGCCAATGCCTCCAGTACTTCACCAGAACGCTCTTCCGGAAGAGGAGCGAGTTCTGCTAGGCCACGCGGGTAGGATCGGGCCAGGGCTTCGTATGCAGACAGCAATGGCACATCGTCATGCTTCCTCATCCACCACTTGCGATAGGTACGCTCTCTTGGATAGGTTGTGGTGATCCAGTAGTCCACCGGAGTGGGCGCAATCCGAATGACATGCGTAGACTCAGCCTTTTCTCCGATGGCAATGAGGAATTCAGCGCTGTGACCTTTTCTCGGCTGCGCGAACCCTTTGATCTGATTGATGGCCGTCTCATTCAAGTGCATGTGCTCGCGATGAGCGGTCATGTCACCAGGCTGTTTGCCTATGATCTTCGTGCTGGCATTCTTGGCGATACCAATGCCATAGGGATTGGGCTTAGCTGGCGTACCAACAATCTGCTCGGGGGTCTGCCCGATTGCCCAGACACTTGCGTATCGTTTGCGCGCCGTAAGAAAGTCCCGTTCGACGGTCGCCGCCAGAATGGGTGTGTCGAAAACAACCTTGCACTCATCGATCATGCTCAAGCTCGGACGACCGCTCATGCCAGAAGTTCGATGGATTGAAGTGTGAGCAATCTGGAGGCTCATCGCACCTTCGAGCCTGGGGTCGTTCTTTAGTTTGTCGATGTTGAAGTAGAGCCAAGGACTGTCGAGAGGGACCGTGGTTGGCCGATCAAAGAGCTTCGCATACGGTCCCTCGTCCACCCAGACCCGAAGTTTCGTCGCCGCCAGACGTGCCATTTCGTTGATCTTCTGGTTTCGATCTCGGTCCTGCCAATGAGCCAGTTCCGCGGCGAAGTCCCCGAAAAGTGGAATGGGGTTGGAAGACTTTGAGCTGCAGCGCTTGTATGTCGACGTAATCGCAGCGAGCAACACACTGTCCAAGAGATCGATGTCCAGGTCTGGAGGTGTGTTCTCTCCCAACATGTGCCGGGTCAGGTTTTTTATGTATGAGATCTGGTCATTTGATGGTCTCAGTTCTCCCTTTGGTAGATCCCAGGAATTGATAGTGGCATCGCTATCCAGGGACACTTCTATCATTTGGCTGCCCATCAGCTCGATCAAGGGTCGGTAGGAATCCCCGCTCTCTATAATGGAGATCAACGCATTGCTCCGGGCCGCCATCAGCAATAGTTGTTGGGCCAAGAGGGTCTTTCCTCCTCCGGTTGTAGCCATAAGCAATCCGTTCGCATCCGACAAGCTGGGATCGAACATGGAATACGGAATGAGCTGGCGATAAGGCGTCTCGAACAGGATGAGTGGGCTGCGACGGGTCCCTGTCCAGGGCATTTCTACCGGGACGAGATCGGCGACGTTTGACGTGAGCATGTCCTGATCACGTTTATCTGGGTCACCCATTCCGGGTAAGGTTCCCAGGAAGATGCGACGCTTGGCGATCGTCTCGGCGACAGCCTTGGCTCCATTCATATGTGTAAAGCCGTTCAACACTTCTTGTGTCCGATTGGCTAACTCGCGTTCCGCCTGCTCAAGCTCCCCGAAGGTAGCAGCATGCCGCGACGTCCGGACGACCACCGACAGGCTTAGTTTTGCCGTTTTGAGGGAGCTTGAAATGATGTCCCGCTGAACCTGGAGAAGTTGCGCCTGCGCGACTTCGGCCTCGGGATTTACCTTGAAGTTGCCATTCGCATCCTTTTGCGCAGCGGTCATCTTCTGCAACCGCTTCTTGTATCCCTTTAGAACTTTCACCTGATCGGGGATGACAACCTGTGCGCTGACTATTACTGGAAAACCAAGCGTAGAGAATTTTTGCAGCATTCCCGGAAAGGTAGCGTCCGGGAGTTCCTTGAGGCTGATCACGGAGTAAAGATAACCGTCGATATTGAGGTAGGTTTCAGTCTCATTGAGAATGCTCGACTGCGTTGCTTGTTCTCGAGCACTGCGATAGACCAACATCTCTTCGCCCGGAACATATTGGCGATGGTCACGCCGGGTGGGATGTTGGGAATGCTTCAACTCCTCAAACAGCTCCTGCGTTGAGAGCCGGCGGGGACCCAGAGCCGCCACCTCCATTGAGGCTTCGACACCCCTGAGAATTGACTCAAACTCCGCCAGATAGGTCTCGTGCTCTTTGCGGGTGCGCTGAATCGCCTTCTTCTGGCTGACCGTGAAACCACCGAGCTTTCTGTTCTGTTGCGCAGAGTGGTATAGCTTCGCGTGAATCCGCGGGTCCCAAATAAAGTAGATATGAAGTCGAGGTTCAAAGTAATATCCGTCTTTCTCTTTTTGTCGCCACATCCGAAGGCGGTGTGCATCTAGGGCCTCGACGTCCACCTGCTCCACCCGTCTCTGGTCCAGGTAGTTCTCGAGCAATTCCCCCAAGTGCTCGGAGATTTCATACCTAAACTGGATGCGCATGCTGACGTCGGGTACGCCGCGAAACAACGCCTCGAGCTTTAGCTTGGAGTCATTTCGGTCATCGTCCGTGGCAAAGTAAGACAACACCCCTTTGAGTTCATAGCCGGCGACGAAGGCACCATTGGTGCGCACCATCACGTTGTCGCCGCTTGGAAGGTCCCGAAGCGGCAAGAGTTCACACACAGCGGGCGACTTCAATTTCTTCTCGTGTTCCGGGTAGGTCACTGGCATAGTTCTGTTCTCCTTCCGGTCGCACGCGGTTGCTCGTCGCCATGTAATCTTTCTGCCGCCATCACGGCGAGGGGTGTAATCCCTTCGTGGAATCGCGAGGCGAAGACCACGCTGGCGAATACAGCCTGAGCTGCCTCTGGATCGAGCCGCCAATTCACCATTCCGTCCGCATCTGTATTGATCGAAGCCTGCATACCGCTACTCCTCCTCGACGACGTAAGGGTCTGCTTGTTGCGAATCTCGCTCAAGTGCGCACCACGCGCGGGGCGAGAAGAATGACCGCACAAGATCGGTCAGATATCCCCGGGGACGCCCATACTTGAACAGGATCAAAAACGGAACGGCCAACACCGGCACGACAAACTCCATGAAGATGTTGAGTGGCATCCCCAGGAAATGAGCATCGTTCCCGGCAAAGTGGGCAAGCAGGTTCATGAGAGCCGCCAATGCGAGCACCAGGATCAGATCCTCAAACTCGAGGCCAAGAAACGTGACCTTCGTATGGAGGTTGCGGTGAACCGGCGTCAAATCCAAACTCATAACATCCTCCTCAAATTCCGTGTGCCTGCGTGACCATCGACTCGGCGAAGCGCACGATCCCTGAGACCATCAGCGCAGCCACCGCCGCGATGAACTTACGAATCCAGGTCGAGCCTGGGTAGATCTCAGAGACCACACCACCCATATGAAGTGCCATCGCTGCGAGCTGAGTAAGCGCGAACATGGGCAGGATTACGTTGGCAGTCCAATTCACGAGACTCATCATCGCCATCCAGAAGCCATCGGCACTGGTAGGGCCAGCGTGTTGCACAAAGCCTTCGAGCGCGCGAAGCATGCCGGAACACATCAGCGAAGCGAAACCGCCATAGAGGAGGTGCTCGAAAGGGCCGCTCTTGCTGTAGCGGTAGACAGCACTGGCGAAAAACATTCCCGCCATCGTTGGCATGATGGTGTTCCCAGCCCAAGAGGCGAGGTTCGTAATTGCGCCATCCAAACTCATCGTTTTCTCCTAAGCCGCCATCGCCTGGAAGAGTGTGAGCAATCCACTCACGCTCAGGAAAGAAATTGCGGCAAAGACCAACCGGGTCCACGGCCTATGCCGCACAAAGTTGATCACCGCACCAACACACGCCAAACCTGCTGCGGCGGGCATGATCTGCCCAACGATGTAGTTCCACAGTGATGTGAGCATGTCCGTAGCTGCGTACTGGCCTCCCGAGTTCCAGCCCTGCATGAGTTGCATGGTGGCGGAGAGTGACATTAAGAACAGCGCGGCGATGATCGACGGAAGTGGATTTTCGCCGGCTGCTCCATCCAGAGTTGCTTTTAGAACGAAATAAGCAGCAAGAACAGGAACCAGTTTGGCGACTACGATCTGATTGACGAATGCTTTGAACACCGTCTCCATGCTCGCGATCCAACTCGTCCCAACCGATCCGCTCCCCGAAGGAACGGTGATACCTTGTGCCGCAACCCAGGACAACAGTTGTGGGAGAGTTAGAAGAACCACCGTCCACAACACCCACTTTCCCGTCCTGCCATTCACATGGAAGTTGGTTCCTCCTTCGTGCCGTAAACTCACTCCCGCGGCGGTCAAGGTGAGGAACGCCGCGGGCACAGCGAGATCAAGCAGCATCTGGAGAAGATCGAGAAGGAATTGCGGCACAGGCATGACGACGAAACCTCGTTACTGGATTCCTTGCGCTTGCGTGATGAACCCTTCGGCCATACGTCCCAGACCGGAGATCACCATCAGCGCTACGCCGGTAACGCCCCAGCCCATATAACCGCGACCGGATTTGAAGTGCCATCCCGCGACACCGAGGCAGGCCACCGCGATCACTGGGGCAATGACATTGCAGGCCCAGTTCACGATATTCAGAACGGTGCCTTCGACGGTGGTCGCCTGCTGTCCTTGAACAGCCTGTCCGAACTGCGGCGAGGTCCCAAGGTTTTGAGCAGTCGCCGCCAGAGGTGCCAGCACGCTCCCAAGAAGCACGAGAGCTAATGCAAACATCAGAGCGGCGCGAACCCAGTTGGTTTGTTCGGGACGGTGGATGACAGTGGCGAGTGAAGCGGCGGTCGCGTCGGAGCGCCGCCAGAAGGCTGGTGTGATTCTCATGTCTCTATCTCTCTTGGACTCGGGTGCTCGGGGCCTCCGTGTCGAAGCAGAGAATCGGTCGGAACGAAAACTCAGTCAAATTTCTGGACGAACCTTGAAATCAGGTCGACAATATCGTCAATCGCTCGTGGGTTTTGCGAGACGATTTGGATTTCGGGCTTTCTGATGGCTTCGCTGAATTGGCTCCGTTCCGGCGAAAGCGCTAAAATCTTCTCGAGGATTGAGTTGACTCGCCGCAAGGCTTTTGGCGGTCCAAGGCTCAGGCAATGGCGACCCTACCGTTTCAGAACTCGTATCGTTGCGACCAATGCGGAACTCCCGAGATTGTTGCCGTTCCAGTCCTCTATCAACAGGGAACGCGTTCGTTCTCCGGCCTGTTCAATCACGGCACAAGCCAATCGTATTCCGCACAAGCAGCAGCGCCACCCCGTGCGCGGGGTTACGTCCGGCCATTCTTGCTCTGGGGATTCTTCGTAGTTCTTTTTTCCATTTCGAGCTTCTTCGACCTCAGCGCACTGCTTGCGCGCTCCACGATACCGGCAACAGAAATAGGGATCGCTGGAATCTTCCTATGTTTCTGGCTCGCGTCGGTTGGAGGCTTGGCATGGAGCCTTCGCAGAATCTATCGATATAACCACGACATCTACCCGCAGCTTCATTGGAACTGGGCACATACCTACATGTGTCGGCGTTGCGGAAGGTTCAACCTCATCCCCTCCTGAAGAACAATTAAAGCGCTACGTCCGAATGGCCTCTGCGATGTTTGCCCCGTCCGTGCAGAAAGTCATTGGGATCGCTCGTGACTCAAGGAAGAAAGAGTAAGTGAATCGTTAGCTCCCCTAGCGCACTTTGGGGCTACCGGGTCTATCTTTCCTCTTCTCGCCAGCGATCAAATCGTAGATTTTGCCCCGTCTGTACAAGGGCAATTTGCAGCGACTATGCTCTAATGCACACCGGGTCATGCGGACCACTGCCTGCTCATTTTGGCTAAGGGGAAAGCAAGGCATTTTTCTCATCCGAGGATTGGGCAACTCGGAGCGATCTCGGCCCATGCCAATACGTTTTTCAGACAGCCTGTGCGCAACCGATCTCAGTCAGCCACGCCATAACGCAAAAAAGCCCTGGCGGGCAGCCAGGGCTTGGAGACAATCTGTAAGGGACATCTACGGCGTTGCAGGCGGGACCTTATGCAGTTCAGTAGGGTTCTTCTCCTGGTGTTTCGTAAATACGACGTAGATCTTCGTGTCTGCAGGAACGGTGACAACGATACGGCTATTGGCATTGAGGTTCATGACCTCCGAATCGCCGGCCGTCCCGATATTCTCAGCTAATCGTTCTCGAAGCATGTCGTCTTCGGAAAACGCTGCGCTACTGTTGTTGCCAGCTATCTCCGCAAGCACGGAACCCATTCCTGATGCGGCCCGTACTAAGAAGTTCTTGCCAGTGTTTTTCCCGGAGACGCTTCCTTTGATGGGTCCAAGGTCAAGACCGAGTCCTATCGCATCGATCTTTTCGCGCTTCTCATCGCGGTTTCCATCCAGCAATCGAATCTCTTCAAACTGCACATTCACGAGACCGCTTCGATCGGCTTGTACGAGCTTGCCGTAGATTCGAGCACCGGCAGGAACCACGACTCTGTCTCCAATGGCGTAGGTATATTCCACGACTGCCACGACCGGCTCCTGGACGGCACTGGAGATTTGCGTTTCAAGCTTCGCCTGTATCCGCATGCCGGGCGTCATTTCCAATACCGGCGCATCGTCGTCATCACTGTTGAGCTTCGGAGCCGTCGATGACTGACTCTGAACTTGACTACGAACAAAGATCAGAGAGGGCTCCTTCAAGGAGTTTTGTTGTTGCGTCTGGACAGCGGGAGTCAACGCAGGTTCCCCGTAAGGCTGAGGTTCCTCCCATCTCTGTTGCGTATCAGCGAAGGATGGAACGCCTCCCAAAGATGCAGCGGCAGGCGGTTTCGCCGCTGTCTGCTTCTGAGATAACTGGGAGTTTGCCGCAGTAGCGACCTTACCGTCCGAGGAGCGTGTTCGCCGTATATCTCCCGGCCCAAGCTGCCCGCTGGAGTTATCGGGAGCTGGAGTGTGAACAGTTTCCATCACGGGCGTCACGCTGCCTTTAGGCTGCTGCGACCCCGAAAGACTTGCTTGCGTGCCATTCGGTTTCGCAGTGGTCTGTTTCTTCGGGGACTTTCCCACGATCGCAGTAAAGACAAAGAACAACACTGCGACCGCGAGACCCCCTCCAAGAAGAATGAGCTTGTTCTTGCCGATACCCGGAATCCCGGTGATGCCGGCGCGTGTCGCTAAACTGTCAGGTCGCGGAGTTGCGACGTCGTCGGTGCCCTCACGCTCGTTCGGTTCTGGCGCCGGCGGAACTTGCGTGCCGATGCGGTCGGGAGACTCGTCAATCTGAAAGGGGATGCTCCGACTGCCGTTGGTGTTGTTGTCATGGACACTCATACTCTGCACGATCCTCTCTATTGGCGTTCTGCCGCGATGGGTGGGGTGAATGGAAGGCGGATCAAGATCGGGCGATCGACCTGATCCGCCTGGGCGAGTTGCAGGAACAACTTCTCGGTCGATTGCTTGAAGTTCGGGCGGTCGAACACAACCACGCCGTCTGCGCGACCGCCAGCCTCAAGCCTTGTCACGCTGAGCTTGTAATCGCGGATTTCAAGTTGATCGGACAGGACGCCCTTGCCTTCCTTCTTTTTTTTCTTTTCCGTCTTGCGCCCGGTGATTTGGATTTGTGGAGCGACGATCTCAACTGGCTGATCCGAGCTGTTGTAGACCGAATACGAGACGACCGTCTCGTTGCTCCATTGGCGTATATCGCCGATGGAGGTCTCGATCTGTTTCCCATCCCATTTAGTCCACTTGGGAGCATTGAGTTTGGTCTGTTGTTCGAACTCTTGATCGATGGCTGAAGGAACCGCAGACGGGGAGTGGGTCGGGGACAGACCAGGGGGACCGGCCTTCTCATTGGGTTTCGGCATTGCCGGGACGGCCGCATCAGAGACGATCAGAAAGCTTCGAGAGACACGGTACTCAATCAGAAAGTCCACTGGTTGATTGGCGTTGTTAGCACTGGCTCCGTCGCTGATAAGCTCCAACGTCACATGCTGACCGGACTTCGTGGCGATCAGAAGGTTGGATTGCACAGGATCTTTGGTGATGGGTTTGACGTAGACATATCGCGGCTCGCCCTCGTTGTGTTCGGCTTTGAAGGAACTCGGGCTTCCGAGGATGACAGAAGTTATCTCCTCGGGCATGCGAATCGTCGACTCAAACTCAGGTCGGAGATGAAGTGCCGTCACTTGGTTCGGATTGATCGTGATCGTCGGAACGCGAGCGGTTACGGCAGGCCCGGTAGCTCCGAGTCGGAGCGGCAGCAACACCGCAATGGGAATGAGCCAACGTAGTTTCATCTTGTTTCTCTCCTTGATGGCCTTGCGGCCGCTTGTTTTCGCATCACATATCGCCGACGAACCGCCTCCACATAGGCAATGACATCGGGATTGTGATAGTTAAGTTGTTTTTGTCCAACCCAGCGGTCACCGGCGTTGTAAGCTGCAGCAACGAGTCGCAAGTCACCGTGAAACTCCCACATTAACGTCGTCACATAGCGGGTTCCCGCGGCTATGTTTTGTTCGACATCGAACGGCTGCGCTGCGCCGAAACGCCGCGCTGTTGAGGGCATGAGTTGCATCAACCCCATTGCGTGCTCGCCGGCTACGCTCTTTTTCGATAGAGCGTTAGGATTCCATCCGGACTCCACATCGATGAATGCTGCAATCAATTCGGGTGGCACTCTGTATTGGGCGGCATAATGCTGGACACATCGTTCGGCCAAAGTGGACGGGACCTCTGCTTTGCAATGGGAAGGCAGTAAGAGGAGCAGTAAAAGAAGGAACCGTTTCATGACTCTTGCCCTCCTTCGAGCGCCATCTTCTTGGCGAAACGAGCACCGTCATCGAGGAGGCTCTTGAAGCCCTCGCGGAGAAGCAGGTGGCGACGGTCTTTCTCGGTCTTAGCCAGGAACGGCAACAGGACGTCGCGGTGCTCTTCCGTCACATGATCGGTGCCAAGTAATTGGAGAGCGTTGGCGAAATCAATCATCTCGGAGACGGAAGGCGGCTTTTCGAGCGAGTAATTGCGAAAGGAGAGCGCGATGCCAGCCATCTCACGGTGAAACTCTGCGTCGGCGTTAGGAGTGCGACTCGCGATGATCTCCGATTCGCGCTGCGGTGTTGGGTGCTCGACGCGGACGTAAAGACTGCGCCTGCGGATCGGATCGCCGAGGCGTCTCTCTTCGTTGCTGGTCAGCACAACGAATGGAATGGTGCGGGCTTCCACTGTTCCAAACTCTGGTATCGACAACTGCCAGGCGGAAAGTATTTCAAGCAACATTGCCTCAAATCCATCGTCTACTTTGTCCAACTCATCAATGAGAAGCACGCAAGGCCGTTCGCACTCGAGCGCTCGCATGAGTGGACCTGGGCGGAAGAAGTCACGCCCCTTCAGACTCGCCTGTACGGTCTGCCAGTTCTCGTGTTGACTCTTCGAGAACTCCATATAAAGGCGTTGCAAACCTTCATCGAAGCGTCCGATGGCCTTGTCCTCACTGACACCGCGATAACACTGAAGGCGCTCCACATGCGTGTCTGCGGCTGCGGCGACGGACAAGGCAAGTTGCGTCTTGCCCGACCCCGCAGGTCCTTCGAGCAGTAACGGTTTCTTGAGCTTTGCAGCCAGAAAGACCACCTGGACCATCACCGGATCGATGAAGTAGCCCGTTGCCGATAGCTTGCTCGAAAGGTCAGACAACGAATCAAACATCGATCTCCTCCGCCAGCTCAGCCGAAAGCCCGTTTACAGGGATCGACACCACGACCCGATGTTCCTGGTTCTCCCGCCGCAGACGGGAACACGCGTGAACCCAGATGTGCAGAAGTGACGTGGTCCATACGGCAGCCAATAGGAGCAACAGCAACTTGCTCCAGATGACTACTGCGTATGCTTTCCAGACCACGCCGCCGTAATACGTGGCCACGGTCGCATCGAGCACAGTCACGGACACCGCAGTCGCGAGGTACTTCGTTCGTTCTCCCACAGACACCTCCTTCAAACGCGGTGTCAGCATGAAGCTCTTCCAAAACTCGGTCAAATTCCGAGCGGTCCCAATCAAAACAACAGCGTTTTTGACCGAATTTTAGGTTCGTCATACAAAGCATTTGCTCGACTGTCTCGAAAAACAGCAGGAGGACAAATGCCATTTCCACAACCAAACTCAACTCTCCGCGTGATCGAACCTCGAACAGTCCCTTCGGAGGACCCCAGCAGGCCGATGCCACCGCGCAGCGTAGCTCCGGGACAGACCCAGGGGGCTCAAAGCGATCTCGATCCTCTCCTTACCGTGGACGATGTCGCGCGGCGGCTAAATGTAAGCAGGGACTGGGTCTGGGATCATTCCTCGCGCAAGTTGCCGCACCTCCCTGTGATCCGGATGGGAGACGGAACCCTTCGCTATCGGTTCAGTGGGATCGAAGGCTTCATCAGCGATCAGGAGCAGTTGACCGCAGCGCGGCGACGGCGGAGATAAACCCATAAAATGGTGGAAGCCCGCGGTTCTTCCACCACAGGAACTGAGGAACAGATGGGCAAGTCACACCAGGCAGGGTGGGTATCCCTGCGCGGAAAGCAATGGTACGGCTACTTCCGACAAGCCGTACTTGATCCTGAGGCCGATACACAACGAGTCAGAAAGATCGGTATCAAGCTCGGCCTTAAGTCCCAGATGACCAAGTTCGAGGCGCGCGATGCATTGCGCACCGAGATCACGAAGCGAACTGGTCAAAACCTCGGAGGCCGGGTGCTGAAAGACAGCTCCGTCACCTTCGAGTGGTTTGTCCGGAACCGTTACTTCCCACTTCGGAAGGGGGATTGGCGGCCGGACACGGCGGTCACGAAGATGGCGCAGATCGAGTTCGACTTGATAGACAAGTTCGGCGGGCAACCGCTCGATTCGTTTGATCGGTTCATGCTGCAGACGCATGTGAACCATCTCGCGGAGCGGTACTCGCAGGATCGGGTCAAGCAGGCGCGCTCTTACCTGAAGTCCATCTTCGACGAAGCTCTCGAGCAGGAGTTTCTGGTCAAGGACCCGACCCGGAAGCTGAAGATCCCCAAGAATCTTCGGCCCAAGGATAAGCGGGTGTTGACCTGGGAGCAGCTGTGGTCGGTGCTAGCCATGGCCAACCGGAGAGACCGTCTCTTGCTGGCCCTCGATATGACGGAAGCGCTACGGCCGAGCGAGCTGTTCGCTCTCCGTTGGCGTTCCTTCGATGACGAGAACACTCTCGTTCTTACGGAGACCATCTATCGAGCCAAGCTGCGTTCGTATGGCAAGACGCCGGGGAGCCTCACCAAGGTCCACCTGCCGGATGGTCTTGCCGAAGAACTCCGGCAGTGGAAAGAGGACTGCAAAGGAGAGGACGGCAAGGAGGTCTCACCGGACGCGTTCATCTTCCCGAACGCGGATGGCGGCTTCCTCCATGTCAACAACTACCTCTATCGGGTGTTGAAGCCTATGGCGGAAGATTTGGGACTTGAGAAGCTGAACTTCCAGATCCTTCGTCGGACGATGGCGACTCAGGCTCAAAAGATGGGGTCGGTGAAGGACATCCAGGCGCACTTGCGGCACTCGCGTCCCGATACCACGGCGCACGAGTACATGCAGGAGCTGCCGGAAAGCGTGCAGCAAATGGTCGGCTCGGTGTACCTGATGTTGACGAAAGGAGGGGAGGAAAAAATTGTTTCTAACGAAATGCCGCAAAACGCCGCCAACGGCTTCGAAATGGTGCCTGTAACTATTTGATTTTGGAAGAGTTAGAGACGGTCAGTTTTGAAGATCAGCACCGTGTGAAGGTGTGGCGATGGGTGCCGGCTGAACATTCTAAAAAGGTTAGAAACCGGCACAGTCGTCTAAAGTCGGCTCAATGGGCGCTATTTGGCACCAAATTGGCACCAATTCTAAACTGTGGGCGATGGATCGACCGTTGGGGATCGGTCCATTTTCTTTCGATCGCTTGAGCCCACGTCCGGGAATCACGCATTGCTCAGACACCGTCGAGGAGCTGCGCGGGGGTGATTCTAAATGTCCCTGCAAGCGTTTCGAGAATACGTAGTCCAGCTTCGCGGCGACCGTTCTCGAGTTCCGATATATGCGTGCGCCCGATTCCAGACACCTCCGCGAGATAAGCCTGACTCCACCCCTTCTCAGTTCGCAGATGGCGTAGTCTTCTCCCGAATTTGATGCAGATGTCATTTGCCACTACTTAAGCGTGGCGTTAGGATCAGACTGTAATGTTGTGCATGAACAACATTGTGGATCGATGAACCGATAGAGAAACTTGCAATGCCTGCGAACCTTTAGTCTGGATCACACACCGATATCCAGAGCAACGGTCCGCCAGAAGAGGCTTTCCGTGGACGATATTGAACTTCCAGAGTTGGCCGGCAAAGTAATTGCTTCAGCGAAACTCACACAAACATCGTTTCAGGAACAAGAGCTTTCCTTCGAGTTCGCGGACGGAACATCGTTCTCCTTCTGTTGCACGAGCAAAGTGCAGTCGGAGTCATGCGTCTATCGCGGAGGGGTCGGTGAACCCGAGATCATCCGAAGCTTAGCCTTGGAATAACGCAAAAATCGCTAGCCCCTATTCCGTTTCGGAATAAGTAATTCTCATTTTGCTATTGGACGAGCTCCGTCCCACACCCTTACGTTTGCGCCATACCCGACGAACTTGAGTCGGATGGAGGTGCAAACATGAAGACGCTTCATCGTGCAGCCCGAGTTGAGAGGCCGAATCATCGGCCTTACTTCTCGGGCTCTTTACTGCTCACCCTTCTCCTGTTTCCACTGGCAGCCCACGCTCAAAGCGGGAGTTCGCCTTTTGACACAGGTCTCACATCCATTCAGACGCTCTTCACCGGAACGATCGCTAAGGTGAGCAGCCTGATCGCGATTGTTTTGGGCGGGTATGCGTTCGCCCACGGAGAACCCGGCGCGAAGAAGACTCTCGCCGGAGTTGCGGCTGGTACCGGAATCGCGGTGATGGCCACCAACATACTGACTTGGCTTTGGGGTTCATAGCCCCTTGGTCTCGTCATTCCACTCACGCTCAATTCACCCGCGAGGGGCTCTATGACAGAACTCACACCAAGACGCCGAAATCGGGTCTACAAGGCTCTGCATAAGCCCCTCACGTATCTCGGAGTCGAGCGCACCGTCTTCTACTTCGTTTGCGTTGGCGCGGTCGGAGCTTTCAACCTGTTCAACTCGCTCCTCACCGGAGCCGCAGTCTTCATCGGCGGCTACATCTTCGGTCGCTGGATCACAACGACCGACCCGGCATTTCTCAAGATCATGGGCAAGTCCGAACGCTTTAAGTTGCGCTATGACGCTGCCAAGCAACAAGTCCCGAACGTGGAGATACGCTGATGCTGCGAATTGCCAAGATCATCAAGCCGTGGACTGAGGCCGGTTCGCTCAACGCGAACATCAACCTGTACGGCTTCTGGGATGAGACGACCTTTCTCACCAAGAGCGGCGACCTTGGCATGATCCTAAGGGTTTGCGGAGTGGACTTCGAGAGCCTTGACCAGGCCGGACAAGAGTTCGCGGTCAAGAGGCTGGAGGCGGCCCTCAAGTCTTTCGGGCCGGGATTTCACGTCTACCAGTACCTCTTCAAGACCAACCGACCGGAGATGCCCTTCGCTCATTACGGCGACCCGTTGATCGACGCGGCCATCGACCAACGGCGCGAATTCTTCGAGTCCAAGCTCGACCACCTCTACGAGATCGAGATTTATTACGCCGTGGTACTTGAAGGGGCAAGGTCCAAGACCGGCATCGTGACCGCGTTGGGACGCCTCCCAAGCGACCCAGACGGAGCGATACGGGAACTCAAGGCGCAGTTCACCAGCAACGTCATGAAAGTGCTCCTTCGTTCTCAGATACAGCGTGACCTTCTTCGGCTCAAGCAGCGTGTAGAGGCCTTCGAGCAGCAGCTTCACGACCAGGTGGAGATCGAAACGCTTTCGTCAGACGACCAGTTCCACTTCCTTCGCCGTCTGCTCAACTTCGATGCGTGGCGTGTCGTCGGCAGACCCCAGACTTCGCAATATCTCGACTTCCAAGTGGTGAACTCCGACATCGAAGCGGAGCGTGACCACCTTCGCATCGGGGATCATTACGTTCGTCTTCTCACGATGCGCGAGTCCATCACGGAGACGCGCCCGCTGGTGCTCGACAAGCTGCTCATCCAATGGCGATTCTCGAAGATAGCGAAATAGCAATGAAAGCGGAGGAACGAACCCGCTTTCGCCTGAAGAGCGCAGGAACGAAACTCAATCAGCAGGAGCTTCGCAATCTCACTGCGTTGGCAAAACGACGGGGTGTGAGACCTGGCGAGCTTATCCGCAAGCTCATCCTTGACGAGCTTGCCCGTGATGCCGGTGTGGTGGCAGCCAGCACGGAGCTGACAGAAATCATGGGCATCCGGCTCATGCTCACCAACCTCTTTCGCCCGCTTGCCACGGGACAAAAGCTCACACCGGAAGCCTTCGACAACATGGTTGCCGAGGTCAAGAAACGCAAACGCAGCGTCGCCGAAGACGCGATGCAAGACCTGGAGCGTGCATGATGAACAACACACAATGGGGCCGCAAAGAGACCATCATCTTTCCGCCGCACTCACCCATATACAGCTACGGCGCGATCTTCTTTGCGCTGATTCTGACGAGCATCTTTGTCTACCTCCGGTTCAGCTACGGGCAAACTCCCTTGCAGCAGTTCTACACACCGACCTACGCCAAGAGCGCGGCAGGGGGAGCGCTCAACAGGAAAGGCAAATACCAGCTTCTCTACGTCGGGGATGGAGCGAAATTCGCCCGCCTCGCAACCGAGTCTGACGTGCAGGAGGGCGTGACCACCACCCCGAATGGTAAGCACATCCCGCTTGCCGTATCGGCCCAAGCCACCGCCCAGGGTCTCCGCATTCTGTATCGCGGCCCGGAGCAGACATTCTTCGATGCGCCGCTCCATGCCTACCTCCGAACTGCCGTATTCGGCGGCGATCAGCTCCGCAGCATCTATGCTCCGCCGCTTCTCTTCGGCTTCCTTTCGTTGCTCGTGCAGCTCCCGTTCGCCATCCGCAAAGACATCCGCCGTCGCAAGGAATTGAAGTACGGACGGCGGCTCAAAGGCCCTGTCCTGCTCACTCCGAAAGAGTTCAACAAGACCGTGAACGGCGATGGAATCGGCTTCGTGACGACCGAAGCCAAGGAGATGATGCGTATCCCATTGCAGGCCGAGGCGCAGCACATCGAACTCATGGGCGATACGGGGGCCGGAAAGACGACTTTGATTATGCAGGTGCTCCGGCAGATACAGAGCCGGGGGCACTCGGCCATCGTCTACGACCCGGCTTGCGAGTTCATTCAGAGGTTCTACGACCAGAAGCGGGGCGACCTGGTTCTCAATCCTTTGGACGAACGGTGCCCCTACTGGGGACCGTCCGAGGAATTGCGCCGTAAGGCCGAGGCCAAGGCTATCGCCGCGTCGCTCTACCAGCCGACCAGCGATAAGAAGGGTGAGTTTTTCACCGAGACGCCTCAGAAGATCTTCGCTCATCTTCTAACCTACGGACCGAATCCGCAGCAGCTTGTGGACTGGCTTTCCAATCCCGCCGAGATCGACCAGCGAGTGCGCGGGACAGAGATGGAGGCCATGATTGCCAAAGGCGCACAGCAGCAGCGGAACGGCGTTCTGGCCTCACTCGGATTGGTGGCGGACAGCCTTCGGATGCTCCCGACCAAGGAGCAGGCCATGAACAAAACGTGGAGTGCGACCGAATGGGCGGTCGAACGCAAAGGTTGGATCTTCATCACGTCGAGCGCTACGGAACGCGAGGCGTTGAGACCGCTGCATAGTTTATGGATCGACCTGCTCGTTATGCGTCTGCTCACCGCGCCGCAGGAAAACCAAACTCCGGTTTGGTTTGTTCTTGACGAACTTGCCAGCCTCCAGCGGCTCCCACAACTCCATACGGCCATCACCGAAAACCGGAAATCCAAGAACCCACTCGTTCTCGGATTTCAGGGAAAAGCGCAGTTGGAGGTCATCTACGGACATCTTGCCGAGGTCATGCTCTCGCAGCCCGCAACCAAGATATTCCTGAAAACGACGGAGCCGAAAGCAGCCGAATGGGTATCAAACGCCATTGGCAAAATCGAGATCGAGCGTATGAAGGAGACGCACTTCGACGGCTCCCGTTCTGGCAAGAACTTCACCATAGACCGTCAGGTTGAACCGCTGGTCATGGACTCAGAAATCTCCGGTTTGGAGAACCGCCATGCCTTCCTGAAGCTGGGCAACAACGTGGCCCGCTTCCACTTCGAGTACATGGACGTGGCACAGACCACACCCGGATTCGTGCCGCGCAAGGTGGAGGGTGACGAGCTTCCATTCGATCCGAAGACGCTCGTACCGAAGGCGTCGGCACCTGTCGCGCCGAGTATCGATTTGGAGGCCGCCACACCCGCCCCAGCGCCCACTCCAACCCCCTCGATTGCCGCGACGGAGGACGAAGCCGACTCGGAGCCTGACGAGCCAGCCGAAGAGGAGATCGCGTCCAGTGGAGCAAATCCCGACACCCCAGACGACGATCAAGAAGAGGATGTACCGATAGCAGCCGATGAAACGATTCGTGTCTGAGACCGCCCATGCTCACAATCTCCAAACCGCTCAGCTCCGGTCAGGCGCAGACGTATCACGCCAAGGAGTTCACGTCTGCCGAACAGAACTATTGGAAGCAGGGCGACGCGATCCTTGGAGAATGGCAAGGACGGATGGCCGAGCAGTATGGTCTTGCCGGAGGCATCGACGCGCAGCACTTCGCTCGCCTCAGTGAAGGGCAGAATCCCCTCACCGGCGAGCAGTTGGTTCGGCACCGCAACGGCCAGGAGTACATCACCGCAGACGGAACCACCGTTAAACCCGTCGAGCATCGGGCAGGTTGGGATGCCACGTTCTCAGCCCCAAAGTCCGTGTCGCTGACCGCCCTTGTCGGTGGAGACGACCGGGTGCGCGAGGCGCACCGGGAAGCCGTCACAACCGCTCTCACCGAATTGGAGCGATACACTCAGGCTCGAATCGGCGGGAACCACGCCGCCGAAACAACCGGGAAGTTTGTTGCCGCCAAGTTCGAGCATGACACCGCCCGCCCCGTCGATGGCTATGCCGCGCCGCAACTCCACACCCACGCCGTCATCTTCAATATGACGGAACGCGCGGACGGCTCCACTCGCGCCGTCCAGCCCCAAAGTTACTTCGACAGTCAGCAGTTTGCGACCGCTGTCTACCAATCGGAGCTGATGTACCGGCTCTCTCAGTTGGGCTATGAGATTGCGCCGGGACGGAGCGGCGCGCCCGAGATCAAGGGCTACACGCAGGAGTATCTTGACGCCTCCAGCCCCCGCAGCCAGCAGATTCGGGAATACCTCGAAAAGAGTGGTTTTGCTGGGCCGGAGGCCGCACAGATCGCCGCCCATACCACCCGCGACAAAAAAGAAATCCATACTCCGTCCGAGGTGCTGGCCGCTCATAGGCAGGTTGCCGCCGAGTTCGGCAATCAGGCAGATCGAGTCGTCCAGGAGGCAAGAGATCGCGCGCACAACATGGAACGGAACCCACTTGCAGCGACACCGGAGCGGGTTCAGGAAGCGGTTACTTTCGCCAAGAGCCGCAACTTCGAGCGCGAAGCCGTCACCGATGAACGAGACATCATGCGCGATGCCCTCCGGCGTGGCATGGGCGACCTGACGTACAGCCAGGTGCGCGGCCACTTCGAGCAGCGAGTGACCTCCGGCGAGTTCCAGATCACACCCGGACAGAAGCATGAAACTGGTCGCCAGTTCACGACCCGTGAGGCGATTGCCGAGGAGCTTTCGACGATCCAGCAGATGCAACAGGGGCGACAGACCTCCGAACCGATCATGCGTCAGGAGGAAGCCGCCGCCCATGCCCGCTCCCGCGACTTCCTAAATCCGGCGCAGCAAAGAGCCATCGAGGAGGTGCTTACCTCGCAAGACCGGATACATGGGCTGCAGGGCTTGGCCGGCTCAGGCAAGACCTCAGCTCTATCCAGTATTCGCGAGGGTGCGGAGAAAAACGGCTACGCCGTAGAGGGTTTTGCGCCCACCAGTCGCGCCGTCGGCCAGCTCCGTGACGCTGGCATTCCAACCGACACCTTGCAAGGTTTCCTTGCGCGTGGAGGCGTCGAGCGGAACGCGGGAGACCCGAACGCACGGCATCTCTACATGCTCGACGAGTCCAGTCTCGCCAGCACCCGCCAGATGCAAGCCTTCCTCGAAAAGATCGGCCCGCAAGACCGGGTACTGCTCATCGGCGATACCCGGCAACACCAAGGCGTAGACGCCGGAAAGCCCTTCGAGCAGATGCAGGAAGCCGGTATGCGGACATCCCAGCTTGACCAGATCGTTCGCCAAAAGGACCCGGAACTTCTCCGCGCCGTCGAACACCTTTCGCGCAACGAGACGAGCACCGGCATTCAGCTTCTCCAGCAGCAGGGCCGCATCAGTGAGATCCCCGACCGCCAGCAGCGGATCGAGGCTATCGCGAAAGACTACGTTGCACGGCCTGAAAATACGCTCGTCGTTTCGCCCGACAATGCCAGCCGCCGCGACATTAACGATGCAGTCCGCGCGGAGTTGCAGAACAGCGGTGCTCTGCCGAAAGAGAACCATCCGATCACCGTTCTCACGCAGCGATCCGAACTGACCAGTGCCGACCGGAATTGGGCTGCTCTGTACCAGCCAGCGGACGTTCTCTACTACACCCGAGGTAGCAAGGAACTCGGAATCGAGCGCGGCACCTACGCCACCGTCGTTTCCATCAACCCCAAGGACAACCAGCTTACGGTCGAGCGGCGAGACGGCCAGCACGTCACCTATAACCCCGAAAGGCTACACGGCATCGCAGCCTACCGCGAAATCGTCCACGATTTCTCGGAGGGAGACCGGATTCAGTTCACGGTGAGCAAGCCGGATATGGACGTGAAGAACCGGGATTTGGGAACCATCGAGCGGATCGACGGCCCAGCTATGATCGTTCGCATGGATGGCGAGAAGGACCGAACTCTGACGTTCGATACATCGCAGATGCGGCACTTTGACCATGGCTACGCAGTCACGTCGCACAGCTCCCAAGGACTCACCACGGATCGTGTCCTCGTCAACATGGACACCACAGCGCACCCAGAACTCATCAACACCCGATTCGCCTACCTGCCCACGCAACTTCATCGTGAATTCGTAAGCATCGCGCATCTCGGGACACATCTGATCGACCGGCGTTTTCTACGTAACGCCCAAAACTGCCGAAATTACGATTCTCTGTCATTGTGAATACCTTGATTTGCTTAGACTGGAAAAGCCTGATTCGCATTTATACCTTTGCAATCGGTGTCGAGCGGTCTTTTCGACGAAGGCTATGCCTTCGCGACAAGAGTCGCGGCGACAGTCTGTCCTTTTGTTGCCAAGTTCCTGGCAAATCCGTGCGTCTCTTCAATGAGATGCCGACGTATCCAGTAGTTGCTTGCATTGAAAAGGCCGACGAAGAGCACCCAAGATGGATTCCGGACATCGATTGTGCAGCGAAGCGTTGACGCGTCTGGCGTGACGCTGAAGACTTGCATCTCCCAAGTGACACTTAGATGAAGGGAACAAGGTGCATCAAGTAGCCGCGACTTGCAGCAGAAAAGAGCCGTACGTGGTCGGGTTGTAGCAGCTCGGTTCGGTAGTGCTGAATCAGCAGCGCGCCAGCCATCGATTCCACATTCACCATGCCGTCGAATTGAGCGCCTCCATTGGTCCCAACAGCACGATGTCCGCGAGCGCAGGCCTTATAGTCAGCTTCAGAGAGGCTGTATAGCCATTCGTCGAGATGTACGGCGCCAACCGGAAGCGGGATTGGTGCCTCATGAGTGAAGATCATGGTTTCCTCTTTTCCGCTGCTCGCTTATGTACGAACCAGGGGAATGACTTCATGCTCAGTACCTACAAGAAACTCGCAGGCGTGAAGGTCAAGGAACTTCTCTTCATCGGGGCGGATCGTCGTCATGTAATTGGGAGACTGGAAGACACCCGCCAAGCCTGCCAGATCGTCGAACCACAGCTCGGTCGATCCATCGATGTGGTTGTCTGGGAGCCCTGGAAGCTGTTCGCCGCTCGCATGACATTGAACGTAGCGCCGGACATACTGCTTCACTTCCGCCAGCGAACTGAATAGCGGAGCGTGATTGTTACGATGGTATGAGACGAAGTCGTCGAGGCTCATCTCTGGCTTACGACGAAGAAGGATGGTCATCTTAATCACTTTGCGCTCCAATATGAACATCGTTCATATTAACAATAAGACGCCATTGAGCTTGGAAGGATGTACGCCTTGAAGAAGAAATCGAGGGCATATCACCACGGTGATTTGAAGGCATCAATGATTCAGGCGGCGCTTGGTCTGGTGCGGAAAAAAGGTCCGCGTGGGTTCACCCTGAACGAAGCCTCGCGAACCGCGGGAGTGAGTGTGAGCGCGCCCTACAATCACTTCAAGGACAAAGGTGCATTACTGATCGAGATCGTTCTGCTTGGCAACCGCACTCTGGAAACGGAATTGCGCATGGCAGCAGAGACGAAAGACACACCAGTTGAGCGACTTGTTGCAGTTTTTCTTGCCTACATCGAATTTGCGACGCTCCACCCCGATCTCTTTTCAGTCATGTTTCAGTCAGGAATTGATAAGAGTCCCTACCCCGAGGTTCACTTGTCGGCTCGAAGAGCGTTTGCAGTGGCCGGAGATTTGACCGCTGAGATTGAGCCATCGCCGGACGCCGCGCAAGAGCTTGCGCTTGCGATCTGGACGATGGCTCACGGCTTTGCGACGCTCACCGCCGACGGGGCTATCGCCAGAGTCGCCGGTGAGAAACGAGATGAGTCCGCCGAAGCGATCGTAAGGAACCTCATCACCGGAACGCGGAATCATTGCGGGTCAAGGTGAGACCGAAGAGGACGAAGGGTGCTAAGAGCAGCTTGGTCAGACGTACTTCATATTTGTCAGATCGTCGATCAATCCGGGTCCAGTCGGTTCCCAGCCCAGTGCCTTGCGCGTCCACTCGCTCGAACCCGGCATATCCATCGTCGCGGCGTGCCCGAAGAACACCCCGAAATGCTCGCCGGCTTGTTCAGCCGAAATCGAAACTGGTGGGACGTTGAGCCCTTTTCCAATCACCTCCGCGATGTCCCGCAGCGAAACGCCCTCTTCCTGAACCGCGTGATACGTTGTCACGCCAGGTCCTGTATTCTCGACCGCCAGACGATAGAGGTGCGCAACATCCTGTAGCGGAGCGGCGGCCCAGCGGTTCGTGCCACCGCCCACATACGCTGATACACGCTTCTCACGCGCGATTTCGATCACCCTCGTCACCAGTCCTTGTTTGCGCGTGTCATGCACCTGCGGCAGGCGCACAATCGCCACGTACACACCCTTTGCTGCTACTGCCTGCGCCGCCTGTTCCGGCCTGCGCGGCATCGCCTGCGACTCCGCTGGAGAATCGGTCTCTTTGCGGACCTGGCCCGGGGCCCCGGCCGTAATCCCGATCCCCGAAGTTACCACCAACAGCTTGCCGGGCTCCAACACCGATCCAAGTGCCTCAATCGCCTCGGTCTCGTCCTTCGCACTCTGCGCAAACTTCGACATGTCGTCATGGTTGAATGCCAGGTTCACCACGACATCAATCCCTTGCGCCCCGCTGCGCAGGCAATCGAGATCGGTAAAGTCTCCGCGATGGACCTCCGCGCCCACAGCTTTCAACTGTTCCACGCCGGCATCGCTGCGCGTTAGACCACGCACCTGATGCCCAGCCGCAATGAGTTCCTTCACCAGTTCAGTTCCGATAAAGCCCGTTGATCCCGTCACAAATACTCGCATGGTCATCCTCCTGTGGTTATGGCGCGATCGCCGATGATGGTGCCGATTGGCATCCCGGTCTCCGCCAGTAAAGCGGAGACTGTCCCCGAATAAGATATCCGGAGAGTATCCCCGGTTGCAAAAACATTTCTGTAAACTTTGCAGATGCTGAAAAAGAAGCTTCCGCGGCCTCAGCCTGCCCGCAAACCCCGTGCCGACGCGGAGCGCAATCGCGAGCGCATCCTGGAGGTGGCCAAGAAAATTTTCACGCGCGACGGCGCGGCAGCGAGCCTCGACGACATCGCGCGACGATCCGGCATCGGCTCCGGCACGCTCTATCGCCATTTTCCAACTCGCGACGACCTCATCGAAGCCGTTTACCGGAGCGAAGTCGAAAAGCTTGCCGCGGCCGAACAGCGCTTCGCATCATCCATGCCGCCGCTCGAAGCGCTCCGTGCGTGGATGTTTTTGTTCATCGACCATATCTCCGGGAAAATGCTGATCGTTCCCGTAATGAATACGGTCGCGGGCGGCTCCTTGCGGCTCGTGGAAGGCTCCCGCTCGCTCATCCACAGTGCCTTTGTCACGTTGGTCAAACGTGCCATCGACAGCGGCGATCTGCGTTCGGAGACCGATCCGAACGATTTTGTGCGTGCCCTCGTCGGCGTCTTTCACACAACGGCTCTGCCAGGCTGGGAGCCGAGCGCCCGCAGGATTGTCGAGATCCTCATTGACGGCTCGCGGCCAAAGCCGAACTAAGTTCCTAGAGTTCGGTGTCACCTGCAATCGATCGCGTTCCCGTGGCTTAGTCGGCTACATCCTCTTCCGAAGAGCAGAGGCATCGAGCATTCCATCAACAACCGTTTTGCCCCCGAAAATGCTCCTGTTGATCTTCTCTTCAAAGAGGTCATAGAATCCGGGGTCAAGTGAGCTCACCTGTTGTAAGCGTTCAAGTTGGATAGAAGTGAATTCGACCTCAGCGGAGGCCAGATTGCTCTGAAGTTGGTCCACCGATGAGGCTCCAAAGATTGGGGCGGTAACGCTATAACGGTATGAGACCCAGGCGAGCGCTACCTGAGACACGGGTTTGTTTACTTCAGCGCTGACCGCTCGTAGTTCGTCAAGGATTTTCCAGTTCCGCTCTTTGAACATGCGGAAGGGTTGGTTGTCGGAATCAAGCCGTCCCCCTGCCGCCGGAACTGTACCGTCAGCGTTCAAGCTGTATTTGCCGGTTAGAAATCCAGCTCCCAGAGGACTCCAAGGAACGACTCCCATGCCGAGTTCTCGCGCACAGGGTATATGTTCCTGTTCAATCCCACGCTCGACAAGCGAGTACGGCAGTTGAAATGCGATCGGGCCCGGAACGTTATGAACCTGAGCAAGCGTTCCCACACGAGTGGCATACCAGGCGGGCACGTCGGAAAGACCGAAGTACCGAATCTTTCCTTCATGGATGAGATCGCCCATCGATTGCAGCAGCTCCTCGGCCGGCGTGACGGCGTCCCAGACATGCACCCAGTACAAGTCGAGGTACTCCGTACCCAACCGTTTCAGCGAAGCCTCTATGCTGCGACGCAAATTCTTGCGACCATTCCCTCCGTTGAAGCTGTATTTGCTTGCAAGAACGATATCGTCACGGAGCTTACGTGAGCCAATGAATCGGCCGAGCAACTCTTCGCTACGCCCTTTGCTATAAACATCGGCGGTATCGACGAAATTTCCCCCGGCGTCAACATATGTATTGAAAATGGCCTCTGAAACATCATCTGGAGATCCCCAGCCTGCATTCCCGAACGTCATGGTGCCGAGCGCAAGGTTGCTTACCGGAAGGCCGGAACGACCAAGGGTACGACGATCTGTTAGTTGCATGGATTCCTCACACCTGCTAGCTCAGCGGGACTATCTTCCTTACCCAGCTCTCGAAGCGCTAACCATTGCTTAGATGGCGCTGACGCCACCGTCGACGAATAACTCGACTCCAGCGATAAAGCTCGATGCGTCGGACGCCAGAAAGACGGCTGCCTTGCCAATGTCGCTTCCGGCACCGATGCGCCCACGCGGCACCATTCCCGTCACATACTCGCGCACCTCCTTGACGTTGCCGAGCGTGGACGAATTGCCAGCCGTATCGATCGGTCCGGGACTGATGACATTCACGCGCGGACCCACGCCCTTTAACTCCGCTGTGAACGTCCGCGCAAAGCTGCGAACAGAGGCCTTGGTCGCTCCGTAGACAGCCATGCCGGGGAATCCCGAGCTGCCGATGAAGGAGCCATTCAAGATGATGGAACCGTTCTTGTCCATCAATGGGATCGCCTTCTGAATCGTAAAGAAGACCCCTTTTGCATTGATGTCGGCGCACCTGTCGTAGAAATCTTCGCTCACCTTGTCGTAGGGCATCTGTTCATAAATGCCGGCATTTGCAAACACAACGTCGAGCTTGCCCTTTTTCTCTTTGATTTCGGCATACATTCGGTCGAGATCGTCCAGCTTCCCAGAGTCCGCCTGGATTGCCGCCGCGCCTTCCCCAAGCTCTTTGACAGCCTCGTCAAGTTCGGGCTTCCTACGCGCTGTGACAAACACGAACGCTCCCTCGCGCAGGAACTCCTTTGCCGTGTCGAAGCCCATTCCTTCACTTCCGCCCGTGATCAGTGCGATCTTTCCATCCAGCTTTCCCATTCGTGACGCTCCTTCGAACCTGAGTGTTAGACGACCTGGCTGCTTATGTTGAATTGAACGATCCGACAGAAGTATTGCCTATTCCGACAAAATGATGGATCAGGAGTTTCGCTTTGGCGTCCAATGTAGAGAGAAAACACTATGCGCACTATGACCTCACTGACTGGACTAATCGACGAAGTTTGCCCACGAGAGGGTTCTCACGCGACCGGGATTGAAGGCCTATTTGTTACCCGATACTCCACTACCGCAGTTCCGCGAACCTCGCTGCAACAAGCCGTGTTCTGTGTAGTCGCGCAAGGGGCAAAGTCCGTTCTGCTGAACGAACAACGATTCCTCTACGATCCCCATAAGTATCTGCTCGTTTCGCTTGACCTGCCGCTCGTGGGTCAGATTGAGGAAGCCAGCCGTGCCAAGCCGTTCTTGGGGCTCAGCCTGGTACTCGACTTCGATGAGATTGCTTCGCTCATGCGCCAAGCAGACCTGCCTCACGAAACGGCTCCTCCTCTGCGACCCGGCCTCGTGATCGGTTCGATGGATGACGATTTGCTGGATGCCGTCACACGACTCGGGTCGCTACTCAGGAAGCCTGACCGGATCGCCGTCCTCGCGCCGCTCGTCAAACGAGAGATTTTCTACAAGCTGCTGCTGAGCGAACAGGGAGCCCTGCTGCGCCGGATGGTCGCGGACAACGGGAAAGTCCAGCGCGTCGCCACCGGTCTGGCGTGGCTCAAGCGCAATGCTGCGCGCGTCATCAGGATGGAAGAGCTTGCCCGTGAGATGCGTATGAGCCCCTCTGCCATGCATAGCTGGTTCCGCGCCGTAACTTCCATGAGCCCGCTACAGTATCAAAAGCAGCTCCGGCTTCAGGATGCCCGTCGTATGCTGCTTTCGGAAGCGATTGATGCCGCCACTGCAAGCCGGCGTGTTGGCTACGAAAGCGCCTCGCAGTTCAGCCGGGAGTATCGGCGGTTCTTCGGCGTTCCTCCCATGCAGGACATAGAACGTCTTCGCGCGGCCTCCGGTACTAACGGCCATGTAATTGGTTCCTGTCGGAAGTAATCCAACCGTTGAAAGACTGCCGAGAAGCGGGTCTAGAAGAACTGACCGCCTCAGCAAAAAGGGCAAGTCCAATGTGCACCATGATGCATCTAGTACGACAGGGAGTGACAATGAACATTTCAGGCAACACAATCCTAGTAACCGGAGGAACCAGCGGCATCGGCCGCGCACTTGCTGAAGCGCTGCACGGCAAAGGAAATCGGGTCATCATCGCTGGACGGCGGCAGGTGCTGCTTGACGAGGTCACAGGCCGCAATTCTGGCATGGTCGGTATCGCCGTGGACCTCAGTGACAGTGCGGTCATCGCGAAGTTCGCCGAATCTGTGAAGAGTCAGTTTCGTGGATTGAATGTTTTGGTCAACAACGCAGGTATCGCCGGCGTAGAGGACTATACGGCGGATTCAATCGACCTAACACGCGCGTACAGCACGATTCAGACCAACATCACCGGCGTGGTGCAATTGTCGGCTGCCCTGCTTCCCACGTTGCGTGCGCAGCCAAAATCCACGCTGATCGTGACCACTTCAGGGCTTGCATTCGTCCCCTACCCGCCAGGTCCGGTTTACAGCGCGACCAAGGCTTTCATGCACAACTGGCTCGACGCACTTCGTATGCAACTGCGGAAGACCAGCGTTGAAGTTCTAGAACTCGCGCCGCCTTACGTACAAACAGAGCTCGGAGGTCCGCAGCAGGCCAGCGATCCGCGTGCCATGCCTCTCGAGGATTTCACCAAGGAGGTTATGCAGATCTTGGAAAGCAACACCATCGAAAAGGGAGAGATTCTCGTCGACAGAGTCAAACCTCTGCGCACTGCAGAGAAGGATGGCAAGTATCAGGAGTTCCTCGACATGTTCGCTGGCATGCACGATTAGTGACTGAGAAGGTGGTCGCTTCAGCGGGTCGGCCTATGGAATTCGTTACTCAACCCCATAAGTCGGCTCGCGGGAATGATGCAGTTCCCTTTCTCTGCGGGGATTTCAGGCTACTTTCAGCATTGGCCACACTGACAGCGAGGTTTCCGCCAGATCGAGAAGATCTTTTCGGCTCGCTCCATTCACACTCTGCACCGTCATTCCTTGGTAGACCGCAACGACGAAACGTGCAAGGCTATCCGGGTGCGAATCAGCTGGGAGATCTCCTTCACGTTTGGCCCGTGATAATCGATCACGGAGTTGCTTCTGGGATCTGACGCGCAGCTCAAGAAGTTCTTTATGAACTTCTGCGCCCTCTTCCGTTATCACTTGAGACGCCTGAATGGTCATGCAGCCACGCGGAAATCCGGGCCGGCTAAGGAAGAGAGCAGACTCCCGCAAAAGGCGTTGCACAACTCCAAAGGCAGTTGGTTCATTCAAGGCATCTTGGATAAACGACACTTCTGTGGCAAGGTAGCGTCGCAGCGCCATCCTGAAAAGCTCTTGCTTATTGCCAAATGCTACATATAGGCTGCCGGGCTTGATTCCCATCGCATGCGTGAGTTCGCTGAGAGAAGCCCCTTCGAAACCTCGCTCCCAAAAGACACGGATTGCTTGATCCACGACAGAAGCCTCATCAAACAACCGTGGACGCCCTACCGGTTTTGACAACCTAGCCTTAACCACAAGTCAGTCAATCCTTTTATTAGCAGTCACTCAACAATACATCGGATGTTTAATCGTAGAAAAAGATTCCGAGCATCTTTCGACCATAAATACTGAGCCGTTTGGCTCAGGAGTATTATTGAGCGATCTGTCAAAAATTAGCGTCCTCCTCATTCCAGATGGCATCTACTCACCACAGGCCGCGAGATTGCTGCCCGAAAAGGAGAACGTCATGTCGAAAAAACTCACAGGCAAGGTGGCATTGGTTACGGGCGGATCACGGGGCATAGGAGCAGCTACTGCGCTTGCGTTGGCAGAAGAAGGTGCGGATGTCGTGATTAGTTATACCTCGGCAGCGGATAAGGCAGCTGAGATCGTCAAGAAGATCGAAGCGAAGGGCGTTCGTGGCTTCGCTTTCAAGGCTGATCAAGGCGTTATCGCTGAAGCAGAGGGAGTGGTAGCGTCAACCGTCGCGAAGTTCGGAAAGCTGGACATCCTAGTGAACAATGCTGCGGTCTTCGTGATGGGCCCTGTTGGCGGAGACGTTGACGCCGAAGCTTTGCGGCGACAGAACAAGGTGAACATTGATGGGACCTTCGCCACAACGCGAGCTGCTGCAAAGGTTCTTCCCGATCACGGCCGCATCATCACCATCGGTTCTGGCGCTGGTACCCGCACTGGTTTTCCCGGTGCAGCCGACTATTCAGCGACAAAGGCAGCGGTCGCGGCGTTCAACCGCGTTGCAGCCCGCGATCTGGCACCGCGCAACATAACTGTCAACACTGTTCAGGCCGGCTTTATCGACACCGATATGAACCCAGCAAACAGCGATTGGTCAGCAGCTTGGATCGCAATGGTTCCCTTGGCTCGCTACGGTCGTCCCGAAGAAATCGCCGCAGGCGTCGTATTCCTCGCGAGTCCCGATGCGTCGTACGTCACCGGGACCATACTGAATATCGACGGCGGCATCCAGGCGTAATAATTAGACATCATGCGCCCGAACTGTTGCTAGTTGAGGCGCATGGTTTCGATCTGAACGTTTAGCCTGCTCGCGTCCACTGCTGCCGCGAAATTTTGGCCTGCGTGAACAAGCGAATGCACTCACTGAGCCTCACCGCAGCCTTGTCGGATTACTTCCGCTACGCGCGTTTATCGCTACGAATGGCGGAGACGTGATGCCTGCCGACTTGGCAGAAGTTCGGACGCGATACACGCTGGTGTAAGCTGCCAAGTTTCCCATAGTTGACTGACTGGACGCTTATGTATAGAGTTTCTCTATGCCTAGACCGAAGAGCGACGAAAAGAGGAGCGCACTTTTGGAAGCGGCAACGCGCATCATCGTTGCGCAAGGCCTGAGTGCGCCGACGGCGGAGATCGCCAAGGAAGCCGGCGTTGCCAATGGATCGCTCTTTACCTATTTTGAGACGAAACCGGATCTCTTCAATGAGCTCTACCTTGAGTTGAAGGGGGAGATGGCGCGCGCTGCTATGAAGGACGTTCCTGCAAGTGCTGAACTTCGGGAACAAGTCTTTTATGTTTGGCGGAACTGGATGGAATGGGCGGTGGCTTATCCGGAGAAGAGGCGAGTGCTCGCGCAGCTTGATGTCTCCGACGCTATCTTACCGGAGACCCGCTCGACCGGACACAAGACCATGGTAGATGTTGCCGAACTGCTGGAACGCAGCCGCGCCAACGGTCCCATGCAGAAGACCTCAACGAGATTCGTCTTTTCGATCATGAACTCTGTAGCAGAAGCGACGATGGATTTCATGACTCAGGATGCAGCACACGCCAAGAAGCACTGTAAGGAAGGCTTTGAGGCTTTTTGGCGCATGGTGGCTTGATCCTTTGGTATTTAAATTGACTGTCTGGACAGACATCAAAAGAATATGTCGCTTTTCGAACGGAAATCCCAAAGTTACAAAAGGAGACAACAAACACAATGTCGAAGACAGTATTGGTGACTGGTGGAAGCGGTTCTATAGCGAGTTGGGCCATAGTTGATCTGCTCAAACGGGGCTATATCGTTCGCACAACATTGCGCAGCCGGGACAAGGAGGCGGCAGTTCGTAGGCAGGTTTCTACCGCAGTTGAGCCCGGCGACCGACTATCGTTCTTCGCGGCCGACCTTACCAGCGACGAGGGCTGGGACGCTGCCGTCGCTGGGAGCGCGTATGTTCTCCACATCGCCGCTCCGGTGGGCGTCGAGGCTCCCCGTGATCCGAATGTCCTAATTGTTCCTACGCGCGATGGCGCTCTTCGCGTCCTTCGCGCTGCCTGCCGTGCCAAGGTTGAGCGCGTCGTGATGACCTCCGCAATCGAGGCTTGCAGACCTCCCATGACGGCACCAGACTCCGTGACTGACGAGAGCATCTGGACCGACACAAACGATCCCGATCTCGGCCCTTACCGTCTCGCCAAGACCCTGGCCGAGCGGTCCGCCTGGGACTTCATGGCGAGTCAGACGGGATCAACGACTCTCACCACGATCCTGCCGTCTGCCGTGATCGGCCCTGTTCTCAACAAGGAAAACCTTCATTCTGCGCACCTGGCTCTGCGGATGCTGAGCGGGGGTTTGCCTAGGTTTCCTCACATCGGGTTTTGCGTTGTAGACATTCGCGATGTAGTCGACTTGCACATCCGCGCCATGACCGCTCCGGAAGCCGCAGGACAGCGATTCATTGCCGCAAGCGATTGGGTGTGGATGGCCGATGTCGCACACTTCCTGCGTTCGGAGTTGGGCGATAGGGCTAAGAAGGTGCCAACAAAGGCGATGCCCGACTTCGTGCTAAGGATCGTCGCGCTCTTCAATCGCCAAATGAAGTTTGTCGTACCGCTTCTGGGCCGGAAGCACGTATTTACCTCTGCCAAGGCAGAAGCCGTATTGGGCTGGAAGCCGCGCTCAGCACGAATAGCAGTCGTAGATTCCGCTAGGAGCGCCATTGCCGTCGGAGCCGTTTGAGTTGAGTTGGGTTGAGTGTTCACGGGGTCGCGCTACACCCGCAAACCGGAAGGAAGCAGATGTCCTTACATAAGATCTCCGCGTATGTCGCGTTTGGTTGGCTAACCTTCGCCGGCACAATGCACTTCGTTATCGACGTCCTAGCCCAATACTTGCGCGACAAACGCGTTCCAGGGCCCGATACGACGTTGTATTACGGATTGAACACGGCGTACGCCCTTGGGCAAATCCTCTTCGGTATCCTCGGACTTCTCATCGCACGTCAAGCGATTGAAGTGCTGGGACAATGGCCGGCGATCTTGCTCTGCGTGGTGGCAGCGGCGGCATGGCTTGCTATCGGAATGCTCTTCATCGAATACCCACAGCCCAAGTTCATGGTGATCGTTTTTGGGATTCTCGTGCTCGCGATGGCCTTCACGCGCTGAGCGATACGTCGCCAAGATCAAGAGAGTGGATGCGGGAAGCGCCACACTGCTTAGAACCCCTCTAACGTCACCATTTGGCCAAATGGAGGAATGTCGCACGATGTCTGGCAACAGACCCATCAAGAACACCTCTACAGGAGAGCAACGTGACTATTGAGGATCACGTTCTTCCAAACGCGGATCGCGGGCGGATCAGAAGTTAAGCAGCTTAGGCAGAAAGTTCAGCGCGTCACAGGATACGCGCTGAAGTCATTCGAGACATTCGCTGCCGAGCCCAAACCGCGTGGAGATGGCAAAGACTCCTGACGTGAGATTGACGGGCCCGTTCCTGCCCGCAACGCTGACCCTCATAAGAAACCACAACAGCCAAACGCATCTTCTTGCGCTACGCGCCCTACAAGGAAGCCAAGCCTTCCTGAGAGGCTCCGGCTCTGGCGCGCGCAAGAGGCACTCTAATCTTCCGCGCTGCGCTTCTGCAGGCCTTCGCTGCGCCCAAAAGTTCAATCGACAGAGATGCTCACACTGGGCGCTACTCTACGTTTCCGATAGTCAGGAATCGGTTGCTGTAGACCTTGCTTGAAAGCTGGTCGACCAGGAAGCTCGCCACATCTTCGCGAGTAATCTTGTGTACCTTCTCAAGCGTTCCCTCCTGCAACACGCGCACATGGCCGGTCGCGACATCGTCCGTTAAGATCGCAGGCCGTAATATCGTCCAATCTAGACCACTAGCCTCGACGGCGACCTCCATCGCTGACTTGTCTTTGTCCGCGCCGCGAAGGAAGGTCGGCAGCAGTAGGCGCACAAATAGCGGGGCGTTCTTTTTGCTGTCCCCAACGCCTAACATGGATGTAACCAGCAACCGGCGGACGCCGTTTGCTTTCATGGAGGCGACGATCGTGCCGGCGGCGGTGGCTTCCAACGTGGTGTGCTTCCATGGCGTCTTACCGCCAATCGTATCGATCACTGCTTGCTGCCCACGCATTGCTGCGTCCACGTCCGAACGGTTGGTGGCGTCTCCATTTGCAACGATCACGTTGAGTGCGTTAGCTCCATCAGAGATTCGTACAAACGCCGTCACTTCATGTCCGGCGATCACGGCCCGTTCCACAACAGCCTTACCTGTTTTTCCCAATGCGCCAAACACCAAGACTTTCATTCTTCACCTCTCTGTTCGTTTTTAAAGCTCTCTTCTTTGATGGTCATATTGCTCGCGTGCCGAGCCGTCTCTTTGCTTTCCCACTGAACTGTCAGCTCTTGCCATCGCAAGCCGCTGTCCGAAGACCGATATACTCTCCCCTCAGCGGACATGTAGAAAACCCCGGGTTCGATACGGCTCGACGCCAGGACTGGGATCCGTAATCCTTTCGGCTCAGGGAGTCCATCCCGCACTTGCCTCCAGGCTTCGGTGCCTGTACTGCGATAAACGTAGGAGCTGGCTGTCTGCTTGTAATGCGCCGCGTAAGCGTTGTTTGAAGCAGACAGCAGAACAGTAGAGGAATTCTCCATGCTCACCGCGACGCTCCAACAGTATTCATGCTCCAAGCCGTCTCTGCTGCGTCGCCAGCTATCGCCATCATCGATGCTTTGGAAGTATCCGTCACCTGCCGCCGAGTGGAGCCGTGCAGCATCTTGTGGATGGACCGCAAGAGAATGGGTGTCTCGCGGACCGCTTGAAACTCGGTCGCGCCATGTGCTTCCCGCATCATTGCTCAGCAGTAGCGCCCCGGCCTCTACGGCGACGTGCAGACGATCCGGCTTGGCCAAGCTCGGTAAAATCGCTTGGACATGATGCGTTTTGGGGCGAGGAGGGAAGTTCCATTCGTTCGCTGAAGGCAGCGTTGTTAGCGTCTGCAGTTCACGCCAGGTTTGGCCACGATCGTCAGATCGATGGACTGCGCTGAGCTCCGTCCCTGCGTGAAGAACGCAGTCGTTAGAAGAGGCTAGGGCCATCACGTTGGGAGTGGCCAAACTAGATTTCTTCCAAGTCGTACCGCCGTCGTGGCTTCGGAATAAACCATCGCCAAACGTTCCGCAATAAACAGTCCCTTCTCGATCTCGATCGACGACAACACACTGAACTTGCTTACCTGCGAGGCGGATCATCCCTCGCCAGAATCCATTGGAGTCTGTGATTACAGCTAAGCCGCAGTCGGTAGCCAGATAGATCGTCGTGTTCATGCTATGCCTTTTTGCGAACATGAGAGCGCAATTCGTGGTCGCCGGGTAACAGAGTAGGTAAGACTCATCCTGCAAGATCATCTGTTGTCAGCAAGTGGTTCACGCGCCGCTTCTGCTCAAACCACCATTCACATGCAGATCTGGCCGGAGATGAAGCTCGCGTCCTCAGAGACTGTAGCAAGAGCTCGCGTAAGTGTGTGAATACTGCATTTACTCGTGATGTACGCCAGATCGTGCGATTGTTGGGACAATGCTATGTTAGTGCCGTCGATGGCGAGCCGCTCGCAGTATGCTCGTCCAATGCTTCTCCTACCACCTACAACGATTGCGTTCTTTCCTGTAAGCTTCATCTTTCCGCTCCTTTGATGAGGTCGCTTTCTTGACTCGTCGCTTTCAGCAGTAAATGGTCGGGCACAATGCGAATCCGGGATCTGTAGGGCCGCGCAGCTATCCCATGATGCGACCTGTGTGGAACGAGTAATAGAAAGCTGCAATCAGGCTTCTTTAGCAATATGTCGAAATCAATCTGCGACCAAACGGTCAGGGTCAGCGAGCGAGCGCTTGCGCAGACATGACTTGGCGATCTCAACGCCTGTGCTCAGAGTTGCCTGCATCATGCCTAACGCCATGGCTGTCATTTCAGGTCCCGCGCTCGTGGGCGTTCCGGCGTTGAATGGGGGCTTTGGATCGTATTCCATCAACAGTTGTGTCATTTTGGCCGCTTCCACGCCGCGAAGTTTCGCGAGCAACGAAAGTCCGAAATCGATTCCTGCCGTAACGCCTCCGCCTGTCATGCGATTGCCGTCCGCCACGACTCGCTCCCGAATAGCTTCGCCGACGCCGGCTGCCTCCAGTTGCGGATAGAGAGCCCAGTGCGTCGTGGCTTTGTAGCCATCAAGCAGGCCAGCAGCCGCAAGTACAACGGACCCAGAACATACTGAGGTGATGTAGCGCGCTGATCGCCCGTTTTCCGCCAGGAAGGCGAGCGACTCTTCGTCTTGAATTAAATCATTAGTGCCGGAACCGCCGGGCACCAGTAGAACGTCCAGGTTCTGTGGGCAATCGGCGTAGGTTGTCGTCGGAAGAATGGAGATCCCGCCGTCGGTCCGGATCGGTTCAAGCGACTTAGCTATCAGGTGTGTGCTGCCATGGAAACCCAGCGCGGTTTGGGGTCCAACCAGGTCGAGTAGCGTCATGTTTGAGTAGACGAGAATGCCGATCTGCAGAGGCGGAATCGGCGGGGTGGAGGAGGCGTCTAATGTTGTCATTTCCAAAGAATAGCACGACCGATCGTGTTATTGTGAAGACGCAGGTGTTCGAGGATGTAGTTGCCAACAAAAATCTTTTGCTCTAGAGGTACCTGATACAGATGAAAAACACCAAGCAACGCATCCTCTCCGAAGGTTTAAATCTGCTGACCTGCGCGGGATTCGCCAACGTCACTGTTGGGGTCTTGGCGCAGCGCGCTGGTATGTCAAAAAGCGGTCTCTTCGCTCACTTCGGCTCGAAGGAAGACGTTCAACTTGAACTTCTAGAAGAGATGCTTCGACGAGGAGCCGCCACCTTTATCGAGCCGGCTATGCGCCAGCCGCCCGGTCTTAAACGATTGCGAAAGATCGTTTACGGCTGGTTTGGCTGGACAGCGAAGGCGGGCCTTCAGGGGGGCTGCCCTGTCGCTGCCGGCCTCTTCGAGTTCGATGACGTTCCACTTGAGAATCCGGTTCGGCAGCGCCTGCTTGCGATGGAAGAACATTGGCGAGCTTTCCTTGCGAAGACTACAGAAGAGACAGTTGCCGCCGGCGAGCTTCGGGCCGATCTCGATTTGGAGCAGTTTGTCTGGGAGTTGTGCGGCATTTATCTCAATCATCATGTCTCATCCCGATTTCTGCGCGATCCCAACGCAAACGCCCGGGCGGACAGAGCTTTCGAAGATCTGGTCCGACGTTCGCTGCCCGCTAATGAGACTGTACCGGTGAAGAAGCGCGCAGCCCGTAAACCAAACGGAAGAGTTCGTTAGGAGAAAACGTAACCATGCGGGCCATTTACCTTACACTTGCCGCTGCCATCATCGTTTTATCATCGACCTTCGTATCCGGACTGCGGCGGTGAAGCTGACACGGTTCTCGCCTCGCTTGTCTACGCAGCAATACGCGCCGAACTGCGTGAACCTGACCGCCTGTTTTCTTTGTGAGCCCGACTTTTTCGCATTTTCACTGGGCCTGCCACTGCGTCTTTCCTTTACTCGCTCTCTACGATGTGCAGGTGTAACCCCAGATACACAGATGGTGCTTGTCCTTATGCACGCGGTAGTGGCGGTCGTAAGCTTCATTGCGATCACCGCGACGCCGGAGCACTCATACCACCAGCGGCGCATGATGCAGGCGACACAATGCAAGACGAGAGAGGAGAGCATCCGCCAGCTTAAACGCATCGTGGTTGAACTGCGGCTGGAGAATAAAAAAACCTTTGCCAACATTTTCACAACAACAGAACCTTTCACAAAGGAGAACTATGAAGCTACCAACCCCTCCCATCGGCCCGCTAGACATCATCGCTCCCATCATCGTGTCAGGAGTTTTCATCGCGCTCACGTCTCTGCTCAAAGAGCCCACCCGGCATCAGTTCAGCGCGCTCATGATCGCTGGAGCCGGATTCGTCTACTTCGGGGGAGGATTCCAATTTTGGGAAGTGGCGTTCGGTGCACTCTTTCTTTGGCTCGCATATCGGTCCCTTACTGACTATCGTTTTGTCGGCATAGGTTGGGTGCTTCACGTAGGGTGGGACATCCTGCACCATCTTTACGGAAGACCGATCCTTCCCTTTGTCCCTCTCTCATCTTTTGGTTGCGCAATCTGCGACATAGGCATTGCCATTTGGTACTTCCTGGGAGCGCCCTCTGCATTCCGACGGAACGGCATGGCACGACAAGTCAATTATTGAGTGTTCGCGGTGCTAATAGTCCCGCGTCAACCATCTCAGAAAGCGCACGGGGGTTAGTCAGTTCTGAGCGCGCACGCAGGCTTCTTGATAAACAACGCAGGTTTCGGCAGAGCGATTCCTATCGAGAAGCTGACCGAAGCCGACTTTGACAGCTTTATGAATGTCCACTTTAAAGGCGTTGTCTTTTTGACTCAAAAGGCACTGGCCATGATGAATGACGGTGACGGCATAGTTTTATTACTGCGGCTGCAGACCGCTATAACGTTCCCTCATATGCCGAGTACGGCAGCCTGTAAGGGACCGGTCGAGATGTTCTCGCGATATGTGGCTAAGGAAAATGGCCCGCGTGGCATCAGGGCCAACACGGTCGCACCGGGGGGGGTATAGTGACCGCTTTTACCAATGCGGCGATCCGAAGCAATCCGCAGGGACAGCAGTGGAGCATCGCACAAACGCCTATGGGACGGCTGGTTGAGACGCACGACATTGGCGGCTTGGTAGCCCTTCTATGCAGCGATGATGCGCGATGGCTTACAGGCCAGCGATTCGAGGCCACAGGCGGGTTCAACCTTTAAGGGATAACGCTTGCTATCAGATAGAAATAGCAACGTGACGAGGAACCATGAGTCAAAAGGAACACGATCCGAGCCGCCTCGTCCATGTCCATAGGTGTTCTTCCTGCGGGCGTCTCATTCTCCCAGAACAATTTTCTGCTCGGGATACGGTGCGTGGTGTCTATGAGTGCCCCTACTGTCACTCGTCTGAGGCACTCAACGTGCGGGTCGTGTCTCGGGCCGAACTGGAAAGCCAATCATGATGCCTTCTTCGCGCCAAGGGGCAAGTCGAGTTGATCCCGCCGCTGCCTGTCTAGCTTGAGTTTCAGAGCTTTCGCGAATTCGCTGACTGCCCTCGAAGAATCATCGGCCCTTGCAATCAACTTGGAAGAGATGTTCAAGTCCGGGTGAATCAGCGGCCTCATTGTGAGTCCGTTGCGTGCGATCCTCCAAGCACCAGCGCGAGTCAGGAAGGCAACTTCGCCCGTTCCGGAATAGAGTTCCTGAGCGGACTCTTCCGCCGTGACCACATGGTGGACTGAGCGAGGCTGCACCTTCTCTTGCTCTACCGCCCTCAAAATGGAGTCGTGGAGCGGTGGATGAACATAACGCTCGAAGAGTACCCAGGTCTTCTGATGGAGCTGAGCTAGGGTGAGTTCTTTAAACTCAGCCAGCGGACTATGTTCAGGGACGGCTATGTAAAAGGTAGTGCGCATCAGCTCAAGTTGAGTAATCTTGGGATTGTCAAACTCGCCGGTTGCCACAGCGAGATCCAGCTTACCCAAGAGGACTTCGGCTTCCAGCTCAGCAGACGACATACTTGACAGCGACACTTCCAGGTTCGGAAACAGAGGCAGCGACACCGAGGTCAACATCGAAATGAGATAAGGGTCCGTATACTGCGACTTGCCAATATGAAGGACCGATTGCGCTCCCTGCTCGGCAACGCGTGCCACGTAAACCGCACGCTCTGCATGGAAAACGCACTCCTTTGCTTCTTTAAGGAATTGCCGGCACGCCTCGGTGGGTTCGACGAACTGTGTAGATCGAAAGAACAGTGGGAACCCGATGAACTGTTCGAGTTCGAGTATGCGCTTCGTCAGAGTCGGTTGCTGTATCCCCAACTTCCTGGCCGCTCTCGAATAGTTGCGGACTTCTGCCAGCATAATTGCCGCTTGCAAGAGATGAAGATCAGGAAGTTTCATGGCCCAACTCCACTAGGAACTTTGCGAAGCAAGTTCTGTCGAGCACCTGCAGCAGTGCGAGTGCTTGGAGTATCAACCCGATCTACGGTTGTCGTCAACGGCACTCATGCCGATTTGGAATAAGCAACTTCCGATCTGGAATTGGACAACTACCCATCCGGCCTCCGATGGTATGGCAAGGCTTTACGTGACCAGACAGAACTCGGAGACGCATTGGCTGATTGCTGGTACGTGTAGCCGCTCTGGGAATGCCCATTGGAGTTGCCCTATGTCCGCTTCAGAATCCGCTCTAGCGCGTCTGCGCACCCTCAGCAATATGGGCCCAGAATCAAAAGTCAACCAGCCCGAACCTCAAAACCGCAAACCACCGCAGCGAGTCACGGCTGAAGAGATTGGAGACCCGCTACTCACCGTAGAGGATGTAGCGCGCAGACTAAACGTGAGCAGGGATTGGGTCTGGGATCACTCTTCAAGGAGGTTTCCGCGTCTGCCGGTAATCCGAATGGGCGATGGGGCGCTGCGCTATCGCCGAAGTTCCATAGAAGACTTCATCACCGAGAGGGAACGCCTGTCATCGCTCCGCGTTGGGCAGCGGTAAAATAGGAATGCCCACTGTTTTCCCCAACAGAAAACGAGATTGCAATGGGTAAATCGCATCAAACGGGATCGCTCGTCCTTCGTGGGAAGCGCTGGTATGGCTACTACCGCAAGGAAGTGATCGACCCTACAACCGATGATGTCCGAGTCGTTCGAGTAGTCCTTCGGCTCGGCCTTAGAACGCAGATGACGAAGCTCGTGGCGCGCGAAGCGCTTCGAGCGGAGATCGCCAAACAAACCGGCCATATCGCAGACGGCAGAGTCCTGAAAGACGGTGCTGCAACCTTCGAATGGTTCGTTCGGAATCGCTACCTTCCGCTTCGGCAAGGGGACTGGCGACCTGAGACGGCGAAAGAAAAGACGGCGCAAATCGAAATCGATCTGATTCAGAAGTTCGGAGCAGAAGCGATGGAAAGCATCGACAAGTTCGCATTGCAAACGCATGTGAACGATCTCGCCCGGCGCTATTCGCAGGACAGAGTCAAGCAGGCCCGCTCTTATCTCAAGTCCATCTTCGACGAGGCGATCGAGCAGGAATTCCTAGTCAAGGACCCGACCCGAAAGTTGAAGATTCCCAGAAATCTTCGGCCAAAGGACAAGCAAGTATTGACCTGGGATCAGTTGCGGGCGATCCTCGCCACTGCTGCTCGAAGAGACCGGCTCCTGCTCATGCTCGACATGACAGACGCCCTCCGCCCCAGCGAGCTCTTCGCGCTTCGCTGGTTATCGTTCGACGACGAGAACACGTTGTCGTTAACCGAAACCGTCTACCGCCGGCAGCTACGGCCGTTCGGAAAGACGATGAAGAGCTTGGGCAAGGTTCATCTGCCGGATGGCCTTGCAAAAGACCTTCGGGAATGGAAACAGGAGTGCCCCGATTCGTCTCCCAAAGCGTTCATGTTCCCGAACGCCGATGGTGGACTGCTCGATCCGGGGAACTACCGCAACCGAGTCCTCAAACCTCTCGCCGAGGCTTTGGAGCTCCCCAAATTGACCTTCCAGGTGCTCCGCCGCACGATGGCGACGCGAGCACAGAATCTGGGATCAGTGAAGGACATCCAGGCACACTTGCGGCACTCGCGCGCGGACACGACAGCAAACGAGTACATGCAGGAGCTTCCCGAGAGCGTGCAGCAAATGGTCGGAACGGTCTACGCAATGCTCACCAACAGCAAGGCTCCGCAGCGCGTCATGTAGTGCAATGACGCATTCGCATTTGGTGCCAAATTCATTGAATGGCACCAAATGGCACCAAATCACTTTGGTGGTCGTGGCTAAGTTGTTGATTTGATGGTGGGCACAGCAGGATTCGAACCTACGACTTCCACCGTGTGAAGGTGGCACTCTACCGCTGAGTTATGCGCCCCGCAACAAGGACCGAGTGGCCCTTTGGATAGGCTGTGCTAAAGAATAGCATCGATGCCTTCGATCTGCCACATGTGCCCGGCAATTGTCTCAGCATCTGATTACTGCTGGTCTGGTTCTTTCCGGGGGCGGTACAATGACGTACGCAGGATGTCCGATAATTCGTCCCATTCCGGTCGCCCTGGCCCCGAATCGCCAAGCCGAATCGCAGATTCCGATAAGATCTCCCCGGAATTTGATCCAAAACCGCAACCCAATCGCAAAGACGGGGTTATGGAAGATATGGCTACGCTGGCACTCAATCCGCGACTTCTGGAGAATCTTCAGTCTGCCGAAACTCCTCATGCAGCCGGCGATTTTCAACACATGGACGATGCCGCCATCATGGTGGAGCTTCGGGCCGGCAATATGGCCGGTTTCGACTATCTCATCCAGAAGTACCGCAAGCCTATCATTCACTTTATGTATCGCATGGTGCATAACCAAGCTGTAGCGGAAGAGCTTGCCCAGGAGGTCTTCCTTCGGGTCTACCGCTCCCGCGAGACGTATCGTGCGGAGGCCCGCTTCAGTACGTGGCTCTACCGCATTGCCACGAACCTTGGGGTGAATCACGCCCGCGATAACCGGCGTGAGCGTACCGCTTCCACGGTCTATCTTGACGAGCCGGATGCCGAGACTGGAACCACGCCGGATGTCGCCGATACGACGCCGGACATCGAAGCCACACTGCTTCGCCGGGAGCGCCTTAATGCCATTCGGCAGCATGTTCTCGCGCTTCCCGAGCGCCAGCGGATGGCTGTGCTGATGCACAAATACGAAGGCATGGACTATAAGCAGATCGGCGACGTTCTTAAGCTGAGCGAGTCGGCCACAAAATCTCTACTCTTTCGCGCCTACCAGACGCTGCGGGAGAAGTTGAAAACGTTTGTTTGAGAGTGCAATTCGCGCTGCATGTACTTGAAACAGAGGAGCATCGATGTTGAAAAGGTTTCGGTTGGAAAGGTCACAATGAGTTGCAAAGATTGCCAATCCGCTATTCTCGATCTTCTGCTTGATCCTGCCGATCCGGGCCGTGCTGCGGTGCGCGCCCATGTCGACTCCTGCGTCGATTGCAGTCGAGAGTACGAATCCATGAAGTCTACGTTCGCCCTGCTCGACGCCTGGCAGGCCCCCGAGCCATCCGCTTATTTCGACCAAAGGCTGGCGGTGCGGCTTCGGGAAGAACAGGCCCTTGCGCCGGCTGGCTGGTTTGAGCGCATCAAGTCGCGCCTGCTGTTTAATACCGGACGGCAACTGCGGCCCGCTCTTGCCGGAGGTTTAGCCCTGCTTCTTCTGGTTGGCGGCGGAGCGTTCGTCGATCTGTCGAATGTCACCCATCCTCACCCGCAGGTGTCGGCCACGGTTCAGGATTTGCAGATTCTTGACAAGAACGACCAGGCGATCCAGACGATGGATCAGCTTTTGCAAGATGACAACTCGGGCAATGACACGGCCTCTTCCCCCACCAGCTAGCTGGCAAGAGGGTTTCCATTATTTGTAAATCGGGTGAGAAGGGAGACAGAACGCAGTAAGCTGCTCTAAACAGAAACAAGCTGCCTTCAACGCGCTACCGGTCTACCCCAAGCGAAATACCAATGTTATCTCCAGTCAAATCCCGGTGCGTTCTCCAGCTATCCTTTGTCGGCCTGCTACTCTCGGCAGGCCTTGCGATGGGTGCGCCCCGGCCTGGTTTTGTGCATGGCGTGGGTCCAGCCCTGCGGCCGATAGGCGGGCAGCAGCGGCCCGGTTATGGACCAGGTTCCGGTCCGGGTTCCGGTGTAGGTCCGCGACGGAATCAGGAACATCTGGCCCAGTGGATGGATCGTCATAGCAGTCTTTCACTTCCAGAGCAGCAGCGGGCTTTGGCGAATGAGCCTGGTTTCAGGGACCTTCCTCCACAGACACAGCAGCGTATGCGCGACCGTCTGACACAACTGAACAACATGCCGCCTGAGAAGCGTCGCCGTGTGATCGACCGTACGGAGGCCATGGAGCGTCTCACGCTTCCGCAGCGGCAGCAGGTCCGCGGGGCCATGCAGCAGCTCGGCAGCCTGCCCCAGAACCGGCGGCGGCTGGTTGCCCGCGCCTTTCGCGATCTTCGCGAGATCCCTCAGCCGCAGCGGCAGGGTATTCTCAGCTCCGACCGGTTCCGCGAGCAGTTCTCCGACCAGGAGCGGGAGACGCTCTCAAACCTGCTTGCGGTCGAGCCTTACCTGCCGGTTCCACGTCCGAACGATGGTCCTGCGTACGGCAAGTAAGCCCTCCGACTTGATCTGCTAAGTGCGGGAAAAAAATGCTGGAGGTGGAATCCGTGCTTTTGCAGGGTATTTTGCAAAATCTGGGTGCTTTTCTGCGTGGTGCTGGTGGATAAATTGTGGCAATTCGTATGGCTGAGAGTGCTTTTTCGGGCACTCTTTTCAGCTCTGAAATTTACGCCAAATCTTTCGATTTTATCTTTCACTCGATGCCGCCGGATTGGATCTGACCAGTTCGGCGGCCACGCGACTTTAGTTCTTGAAGAAATTTTTGGAGAGGAAGAGGACGTTGGCGGGGCGTTCGGCGAGGCGGCGCATGAAGTAGGGGTACCACTCGGGGCCGAAGGGGATGTAGACGCGGACGCCGAAGCCTTCGGCGGCGAGTTTACGCTGGAGGTCGCGACGGATGCCGTAGAGCATCTGGAACTCGAAGGCGTGTTTGTCGATTGCCTGTTCGCGGACGAAGGCGCACATCTGGTCGATGATGGCCTCATCGTGGGTGGCGATGCCGCAGAAGACGCCTTTACCGCGTTTCGAGAAGGAGGCCATGCGTTTCATGAGCTTGACGTAGTTGGCGTCGACGTCGGATTTGGCGGGGAAGGCGATCTCGGGGCGTTCCTTGTAGGCACCTTTGCAGAGGCGGATGCGGATTCCCTGTCCTAACAGGCGGTCAGCGTCGGATTCGGTGCGGAAGAGGTAGGCCTGAAGGACGGTGCCGACGCTGCCGGGAAACTTCGCGGCGAGGCGCTCGGTGATGGCGAGGGTGGCTTCTGTGTAGGAGGATCCTTCCATGTCGATGCGGACGAAGGAGGGGACGCGGGCGGCGTGGTCAACCATCTCGGCGGCGATGCGCTCGGCGAGGGCGGAGTCGAAGTCCATACCGAGCTGGGAGAGCTTGACGCTGACGTTGGCGTTGAGCTTGCGGGCCTGGATGGCGTCGAGGAGCTGGTGGTAGATGTCGGCGGACCGGCGTGCTGCGGCTTCGGTGGTGACGGACTCGCCGAGGGAGTCGAGGCTGACGGCGATGCCTTCGCGGTTGACCTGTTCGCAGGCGGCGAGGGCTTCCGCGACGGACATGCCGGCGATGAAGCGGTGGGAGAGCTTGCGGCCGACGGTGGAGCGCTCGGAGAAGGCGCGGAGAGACTTGTTTTGAGAGAGGGCAATGAAGGCGGATCGCAGCAAACCTGGTACTCCTGGGCTCGTGTGGTGGCGAGTGGGTCTATTGTTTCATGCGTAGAGGAATGGGTTTGGTGGCGTGGGGAACCCGCGTCCGAGAATCCGGGCTCTTCGGAGAACTCGGGGCAAGCTGTAGGCACCCGGTTTTAGTCGGGGGGAAGGTGCTCGCGTGGGGTGCGGATGATCTGCGCTTGCGATGGGACTTCACAGGATAGGCCCCAGGCGACTGCGGGTTGCATGGATAGGAATGGAGAAAGACCTAAGGCAGAGAGGGCGAACGGCTTTTGATCGTCTTTTCTTTTTATCCGCCGTTGTGCTTTTTATCTGTGCAACTTGTGGAATCCATGGTCAGCTTTGTTTGTGTTGATTTTAGTTACATAACTGGCGGGGCTTCGATGCCAAGATAGCCGAGGGCGCGGGTCATCTGGCGCTGGGCTACGGCCGCGGTGGCGAGAAGGAGCGCTTTGCGGGTGGGGCCGGTCTCATTGAGGACGTGGTGGCGATGGTAGAAGTTGTTGAATTGCTGGGCAAGCTGGAAGGCGTACTTGGCAAGGTGCGCGGGCTCTGCGGTGGCGATGCACTGCTCGATGAGGAGAGTGAGCTTCGAGGCGAGGAGCCAGGTCTCCCAGAGGCTGGTTCCGTCTTCCGTGTCGAGGATGCCTGAAAAGTCGAGTTCAGCGACAGCGGCGAGGGATTCGGCCTCGGTGGTGTTGGCTTTGCGGAAGATGTTGGCGGCGCGGACGATGGCGTACTGGACGTAGGGGCCGGTCTCGCCTTCGAAGCTGAGGGCGTCTTTGAAGTCGAACGCGATGACGGTATTGCGGGTAAAGCGGAGCATGAAGTAGCGGAGCGCGCCGACGCCGATCTGCCGGGCGATGCTGGCGCGCTCGGCTTCGGAGAGTTCGGGGTGGCGCGTATCCACTTCAGCTTTGGCGTTCGCGATCAGTTGGTCGAGGAGGTCGTCGGCTTTGACGCCGAAGCCTTTGCGTCCGCTGACCTCGATGTAGGACTTCTTCTTGTCTTCGTCGCTGATGGTGTAGCCGAGGTCGATGGCGCAGCGTGGCGTGAGGGCAACCATCTCGTAGCTGAAGTGGGTGTAGCGGTCGGCGGCTTCGGTGTAGCCCATGCCGCGAAGGGCCGCTACGACATTGTTCTGCGGGTCGTTCTGACGCGAGTCGATGACATTGTAGATGGCGTCGGCTTTGCCGAAGGTGGGGTGGCCGGGGTCGCTGGGGGCGGAGGTGGAGATCCAGCAAGTGTGGTCAGGATACTCGTAGAACTTTGTATAGCCGAAGTCCTTGCCGGGGAGCAGTCCAAACTTCCAGAGGTGATAGGCGATGTCTTTCCCGACGTAGGTGACGGTGCCGTTGGAGCGGACGATGACCTTGGCGTCTTCGTCGGGGAGGCTGGAGTCGGCGATGGCGATCTCTTCCATGGAACCAGCGCGTCGCATAACGTAGCAGCCTTTATTCTTGCCGGCAATCTCGAGGTAGAGAACCCCCTTTTCGAGCATCAACGTGCGGGCGGCGTCCCAGAAGTGCAGGGAGAGTATTTCGCTTTCGCGGGGCAGGAAGTCGTACTCGATGTTGAGGCGCTGCATGGTTTGAAGATGTCGATGCAGGACAGCAGTGGAGATGAGGTCGGCGATGGCTGCGGTGTCGTTGCCTCCGGCTTCCAAAGCATGGAGGGTGTCGAGGCGGATCTGTTTGCGGGCCGCGAGCTGGTCCGGCTCGGCGGTGTACCACTGGGAGACGCGGGCGTAGAGGTCCCAGCAGTAGAAGTCGATGCGCTGGTTGGTCTCGATGAGTCCGGTGAGGAGTTCGCGGGTGCTGTCGAGCGTCTTGCCTTCGAGGTGGACCAGGCCCACGACGACATCGGCTACCTGAACGCCGGTGTTATCGATGTAGTTCTGCACGCCGACCTCATAGCCGCGTTTGTAGGCGTCGGGGCGGAGGAGGCGCTGAAAGGTGTCGCCGAGAATGGCGTTGCGAAGGTGGCCGATGTGGGCGGCCTTGTTGGGATTAATGCTGGAGTGCTCGACAAGGCGGAAGCCGGGGCCGCCGATGCCGGCGTGCTGGTCGGAGGCGATGCGGCGGACGGTGGCGGCACGGTCGAGGCGGATGTTAAGGTAGCCTGCGCCGGCGACCTCTACGCTGGAGATACCGTCGAGTTCGGGAAGAATTGCGGTGAGCTCGGCAGCCAGTTCTGTCGCGATGGCGCGAGGGGCTTTGCGAAGGCGTTTGGCGAGTTCGAAGGCGACAGGGAGGGCGAGTTCGCCCAGGGCGATGCTGGGCGGCTGCTCGACCGCGAGATGGGAGAGGGTGATGCCGTACTTCTCGAGAAGGATGGCCTGGATGCGGGCCAACAGGGACTGCTGGATTGTGCGATACATGCTTTTGGATTCACCAGGTTGGGAAGATGATTTCAGTCTACTAGAGGCCTGCGTCCTGCCGGACGGGCTTCCTGAGCGGAGGGCGGTCGAAAGGCAGGGAGTAGGGAATAGGGAATAGGGAGTAGGGAGTAGAAGACAACTGGTCGAAGGACAGGGAATAGGGAGTAGAAGACAACTGGGCAATAAACAACGAGCGCCAAGCCGCAAAGGGAGCGAAGCAGCAGCGAAGATCGGGATTGTAAGAGATAGGGCCGTCTATTCCCTACTCCCTATTCCCTACTCCCTGCCTTTCGACCCTCGGCGCAGGAGGCCTACGGCATTTCCGCAGGCAGTTCTTCGATCTCTTCAAGCAGCGGTTTGCGATTATGAAGGTGGAAGCGGTGGATCAGGAAGATGATGCCGCCCGCTCCTGTGATCGAGACCAGCATCCAGGCGTGGATGGCGAGGCCGAAGACAGCGGACTGCCCCATGGAGGCACCGTGATTGACCAGGGAAGTCTTGACAGCGAGTTCGAACGGCCCAATCGCGCCGGGCGAGCTGGGGATGAGGTAGGAGAGGTTTGCGAAGGATACGGCAAGCCACGGGCCGATGCGGTCGACCGGCATGCCGACAAGGCGGATGGCCGAGACGAAGATCATGCCCTCGCAGGTCCAGATGACGATCGATTGCACCAGCAGTAGAAGCGAGCCGGTGACGCCAAGCCGCCCGGTGGCGTCGAGCGCGAGTGTGATCCAATGTTCGACCTTTGCGAGCTTCGAGTTGGCAGGTAGACGCGCGAACAGCCGCTGCACCGGCGGCTGCAAGGTGCGTGCTCCGACCAGAAGCACCAGGAGGCCGATGGTGGAGATGGCAAGCGAGATGTCGGCGATGAGTCTCAGATGCGGCGTCGCGATGCTGCCGACGGTCGAGACGAACATCAGGACGAGGACGAAGATGTCGAGGAGTTTTTCGAGGATGACGGTGCTGAGGATGACTGACGGCGAGGCGCCAAGGTCGCCCGCGTAGGTGAAGATGCGCATGACGTCGCCGATACGCAGCGGCAGGATGTTATTGGCGGCCAGCGAGGTCATCAGGACGCGGGCGCAGACGGCGAAGCGCGCTCCGGTGGGACGCATCATGCGGGTCCAGCGGACGCAGCGCAACGTGTAGCCGACGGCGGTGAAGCCGAGGACGCCGAGCAGCCAGGCCGGGTGCGCGATGCGAAGGGAGAGGATCTGGGCGAAGGAGATGCCGCGGAAGGTGTACCACAGGAAAAACGCGCTGATAAGAAGGCCGGGGAGGGTCTTCAATAGATTGCGGCGGCTGCTGGAGGCGGTGGCCGTAGTGGTCATGCCGAGACCCCGCGGACCGGTGCGCAGCTTTCCGAACAAGGTGCCAAACAGCATGGAGAGGGATCAAAGGAACATTGGAGCATGCAAGTTCGATTGTATCTTCACCTGCCTCCGTTGGGCGTAAGCGGGCGGGCTAGACAGACCGTGAAAAGAAGATGCCCTGAAACGATTCCTGATCGTGAGGATTTTTCCTGCGGTCGGGATCGGCCTCCTGGCGCTGCTCGACGCGGTAGGCACTCTCATCGTCGCCTCTGCCGGAGAGAGTGTAGAGCTTGCGCCGGACCACTGCGTCAGCGCGCTTTGCGGCCATGGCCTGCTGGGCGGCCTGGCTTGGCGCCAGGGACGCAAGTTGGCTGCTCATCGGATTGCCGTGGATGTGCATGGGAAGATGGCTCCGTCCTGAATGGCTGATGAACGGCTATTCGTCGTGGATAGAGGCAAGTGAAGGGCCATCTCCCGGATGGAAAAGGTATCGAAGATGAGAGTGGGCTAATTTTCTTCTTTTTAAGAAGATGCTGGCCCCCTCTGTAAACTGTTGACCGTCTGCGGCAGTCTAACCAGATGACGATCCGGTACGCTGCGAATCCTGACTTGCAGGGCTGTCCAATACTCGGAATGTGGAAGCATCCGGTCAGGCAACAACCCGGCACGGCAGATGACAATCCCCTTGCGGCAGGAGTACCAGGTATTTGGCGACATCGTTAGCATCTCCAGTCTCTTTAAAGCACACTCGGGCTAATCAGTGCAGGCAGGAACGCGGCTTTGCGGCGGCGCTGGCGGGGGTGCTGACGTTTGCGGCTCTGCTGGTGCATGGCTACCATCCCTATGCCGAGGACGGCGGGGTGTATATGCCGGAGATCAAGCGCTTGGTCGATCCGGGACTGTACCCACATGGGACGGGGTTTGTGGTGGGACATCTGCGTTACTCGCTGTTTGCGCCGATGATTGCGGAGCTGGTGCGCTGGTCGCATCTGCGGGTGGAGACGGTGCTGTTCGGGGCGTACCTGGCGAGCTTCTGGATGACGTTGTTTGCGGCATGGCTGCTGGCGGAAAGGTGTTACCCGTCGCGAAGGGCGAGGTGCGGCGCGGTGTCGCTGCTGGCGGCATGGATAACGCTGCCGATCGCGGGAACTTCGCTGATGCTGATGGACCAGTATGTGACAGCGCGCAGTCTCTCGACGCCCTGCGCGCTGCTGGCGCTGGTTGGGGCGTTGGAGTTCCTGTTGCCGCGGTACGAGCCTGGCTCCGTGAGCAGGCGGCGAGTGCGGGGGTTGGTGTTGTGCTGCGTGGCGCTGGGAATGGCGGTGGCGATGCATCCTCTGATGGGAGCGTATGCGGTGGGTTCGGTGCTGCTGCTGGGTACGGTGATGTCGCAGAGACGAACGATCCAGGTATGGGGCACGATTGGGCTTGGACTGACTGCGCTGGGCGCGGGGGCGGGGCTCGTGCTGTGGGCGGTCCCAGAGAGCGAGGTGTATCGACAGGTTATGTTGACGCGGTACTACTGGTTTTTGAGCCAGTGGCAGTGGTATGAGTTGGTTGGCGTAATCGCTCCGCTGCTGATTCTTGCTCTGGTTGCGCGAAGACGGCACGGTGCGACGGACGCAGCTCGCGTGGGATTGGCAAGGATGGCTTTCGCTGCCGGGCTGACGGCCATCGTTGTGGCTGCGCTGTTTGCGCGTCCGGGGATGGAGACGCATTGGGTGGCAAGACTGCAGCCGCTGCGGATCTTTCAGCTTGTTTACGTGGTAATGATTCTGGTGCTGGGGGCGGCATTGGCAGAGCTGGTGCTGCAGCGGAGAGCGTGGCGATGGGTGGTGGCATTTTCTCTGCTCGGCGGAGTGATGGTGGGTGCGGAACGAAGGACCTTCCCTGACTCGCAGCACCTTGAATTGCCGAATGGGCTGAGGCCGGGCGGGTTTCAGGGAGAGAGCAACTCGTGGGAACAGGCGTTTGTCTGGATCAGCAGAAACACGCCCAAACATGCGGTGTTCGCGTTGGATGCGCACTACATCACGAAGCCGGGCGAGGATGCGCAGGGGTTCCGGGCGATTGCGGAGCGGAGTGCGTTGCCGGACTTTTCCAAAGACGGCGGCGTGGTGACGAACAAGCCGGAGCTTGCGGCGACCTGGCTCAAGGGACAGGAGGCGCAGACGGGGTTGAGCACCGAGACCGATGCCCGGCGGCTCTCTGGGTTGAGGCCGTTGGGAGCGACATGGGTGGTACTGGAGCGGGACGCCACGACAGCATTTGTCTGCCAGTACATTAATGCGGCGGTGAAGGTTTGCCGGCTGCCCTGAGCGTCGGCACGCCACGTGCCGCTGGTCAATCTCCGGGCCAGTTCCCTGCCGTGGCTTGGCCGCAGTAGTGAGGACGACGCTCTCTTGTCCCTGTTTTCTACTTTGGAGTAGAAGCTGCGAAGGCCGGGATACTCGTCGGCCATAAATAGGATTTCGCCGAGGGCGAAGTCGCGGCGGTAGTGAAACTGGCGCTTCCAGGGCGCTGCGCAGGCTTCCGCCTACGCGCTATGGGACGCGGAGAGGGCGGAAGCCGCTGGTGGGAAACAGGCCGGTCGGATAGCTCTCCGTCGGTTGCTGCTGTTTGAAAAGATACCGAACGAAGAAGCCGCCGGAGACGGTGTTGTAGTTATTGGTATTGTTGGCGGAGAGAAACGTGCCGAGATACCAGTGGTCGGCGACGCGATAGGCTTCTTCCGTGTTGAACGCGTAGTTCAGCCCGGTGTTGCTGTTGACCGGCATCTGGGCGTTGCCGGAACCGGTCTCGAGGGGGAGATCGAGCGGATAATAAGGCGCGGCGTCTTCCTGGAAGCTCTGCACCCCGGCGCTGCCCGCAATCGTGTAGTGAAAGTCCGTCTTGTAGTAGCCGCTGAAGCTGACAGGAACGCCGGCGAGGAAGTAGACGTTGGGGCTGAAGTAGCCGCCTTGCCCGTAAGTCAGCCCGCGCTCGTTATGGTCGAAGTGCATGCCGTAGAAACTGGCGCCGACGTTGAGACTGCCGTACCCCGGCCAGGTCATGACCTGGAAGTAAGCGCCCATGATGCCTTCGTACTTGCGATTTTCAAGGACATGGAATCCGGTGAGATCGGCGCCGTCGGCGGAGAGGTAGAGGCCGGATTTGGCATTACCTGCGTCGAGCCGCACGCCGCCGCCCGAAGAGACGACGCCGCCCCAGATGTTGCCGGAGAAGACGGAAGTAATCGAGCCCGGGTCGGTAAGGCCGGCGTACGAGAGCTGCGTCTCTTTCACGGAGTCGCGGTCGCCAAAGAAGGTGAAGTGGCCTCCGGCAGGACGCCATTGCAGCCGCCCGGTGATGTTCGCGACCAGGAACTCATACGGCGTATAGCCCACAGCCGCGGCGAAGTTCGTCGTAGCGATCTGCATCTCGCCGCCGATTCCACTGGAGAACTGCTGGGCTGGCGTAGTAAGCGCGTTGGCCGGCAACGTGCCGAGGATGGGGACCAGTCCGGTCGAGCTTTGGAAGTTCGTTGAATCGATTATCCCGGAGTTGAGAAAGACAGGGCGCGCGACGACCGTGGCGCGCAGAGTCTTGCCGAGGACGCCCGATGCCTCGAAGGGCGATTCCAGATCGGTCAGGCGATCGAAGCCTGGAGTTCCGCTGCGATAGCGAGCGAAGCCGGTGCCCCCGACCCAGCCGCTGTACGACGCCTCCAGCGTGGAGAGCTCCAGTTCAGTCCGCTCCCGCTGACTCAGGGGAGGTCCCGGTGCTGCAGGCGCGTTGGGATCATACGAACCGCGTAGTGGCGGGACGCTCTTCGCGACGAGGTCGGCGTCGGTCGGCGGGGCGCCCTGCTCGACAGCAGGACCGACGACGGGATAGTCAGAGCCCGTCATGGGCTGGGCAACGCCGGGATATTGGAGTGGGGCGGATGTAGAAGCGGGAGTGGACGGGGAAGACGAAACCGTTGTTCGCGCCCTGCGACGGGGGGTGTTCGAACCCGAGCCTGTGCCGGGTTGCGGATACTGCTGGCCATAGCTTTCGCGGTTCGGTTGTGCCAGCTGCGGCTGGCCGGTATATTGCGTGTTCTCGGTCGAAAGACTATTGCTGTAGTCGTCTGCGGGAGGATGGCTCTGGCCTTCGAGAACGCGGCCTCCTGTGCGGTGCGCGGCGGAGAAGTCCGGATGCTGATACGCGTTATGCGCCGGATGCGCATTGGGCATGTAGCGGGCCGTGGGCAGAACGTCAGTGACATCCGGCTGCGCGGGTCCATTGCGGGGGCTGTTGTCGCCTAGCTGGATCGGCACCGCGGAAGGGGTATAGCCGGCGCTCTGAGGCGTGTAGGGAACGTAGGGGCCATAGATCTCCTGCTGCGGCTGTGCTTTAAGCAGCGGCGGATTCTGCGATTCTGCCTGCCGGGTAAGGCGCTGGATCTGCTGCCGCTGATAGTCCTGATACCCGCCATGGGGGGTTTGCGAGGCGGCATAGGACGAGCCCGCAGAGGCGGTGTTGTCTATGTTGGCCGGAAGGCCCGGCGCGGCTGGGCTGTTCGACGACTCGGGAATATAGTTGCCCAGGGTCGACCGGCCGGGGCCAGGTTGCGCGGGCCGGTAACTCGGATTCGCCATGTAAGACGGCACGATGTTGGAGCCGCCCTGCACCTGCACCGGCGCCTGACCGTAGGCATTGCTGTAACTGGGAAGATAGGGCCGGGAAGGGGCGGCGGCTTGCGCTGGGGCATCGAGCGCGCTCCCGTCCGGCGAACTGAGCAGCGTCGCGAGGTCCTGCGGCTGGGCTGGAGTGGGCAGGCGGGTGACCGGTTGCGGCTGGCTGAGCTCGGAGGCGAGTTCGGCGCCGGGATCGGCAGGTGGCAGCGCTGCCAACGAGGCCTTGTAGTAGTCTGCCGCGCGGGTGCTGTTGCCTCTGGCCTGCTCGAACTTCGCGCCCAACGTGAGCATGTCGGCGTCTTTCGGATACTCGTCCAGCCCATAGCGAAGCCAGGTCTCGGCAGACTTGGTGTCGCCCGCGGCCAGCGCCGCGCCTACCGCGGACTTGTAGTCGGAGGCGGTGGCGGCGGTCATGTCCTGCGACTTGAAGATAAGCACAGCCTGCTTGGGCAGACCGGCACGGGCGTACCCGGAGGCGAGAGCGCGGAGGACGCCGGGATTGTCGGGAAAGGAGCGCGCGGCGGCGTTGAGGATGGCGAGCGAACGCTTGATGTTGCCGGAGGCGGCTGCCTGGTTGGCGCGGCGCACGGCCCAGTTGGTCCAGATGGTCTGGACGGTGCGGCGCTGCTCGTCCGAAAGGTCCTGACGTCCGCCGAGAAGCATCAACTGCCGGTAGAGGCCGGCATCGTTGCCTCCGTTGAAAAGCAGCCACGCGTCCTGAACATCGATATCGGCGGGAGCTTCGGTGCGCTGTGCGGCGTAGTGCTGCTGGACGCGGTTGATGAAGACCATCGCCTCACGCGGCTGGCCGAGCGAGTTGTAGACCGCGCCCACCGTCTGGAGATACTCGACGTCATTTTCGAGCTGCTTGCGAACGGCGGGAGGGATCTGCTGGATTTGTGCGAGAGCTTCCTGGTCGCGACCTGTGCTGTGCAACACGGTAAGCAGGCCCTTCCACGCGTCTGGGCGGTCGCTGTTCTCCGACAGCACCTCGCGGTAGATGGGGAAGGCGTGCTTCGCATCGTTGCGCGACAGATAGATTCCGGCGAGTTCGAGAAGCACCGCGGTCGAGGGCTTCTGCCCCGCGGCGGTCTGCTCGGCAATCGATTTCTCGAGGATGTCCTGGGCGATGTCGAGCTTGTTCTGACCCTGGTAGATCGAGGCGACCGTGATCTGAAAACCGGGATCGCGCATGGCCACCTGATAGCTGGATGGCGGCATGTTTTGCAGCGTCTGGAGCGCCTGCGCATCTTCCTTCATGGCATGTAGCACGCGCACCAGTCCCTGCCAGGCTTCAGTGTTGGCAAGATCGGTGGCGAGAACCTGCTTAAACAGCCCCGCCGCCTGCGGGAGATGGTTGGCTTGCTGGAGGAGAGCTGCGTATTGCAGTTCGGTTTCCACTTGGAGGCCGCGGGCGCCGGGCGGGAAGGGAAGATCGAGCGCGCTTCGCAACACACGCTGGGCGTCAGCATCGCGTCCGATGGCCGAGTAGGCCGAAGCCAGCGAACGAAGAAAATCGGGATCGCGCATCAGCTGGTTGCGGACACTGGCAGGAATGCGGCGCTCGGTCAACAGTGCCTCAGGAGCCTTGCCCGCGCTGAACTGCGCCATGAAGAGACCGCGCCACGCGGCAGTCGAGGAAGGCTTGATTTTGACGTAGCGATCAAAGACATCGACGGCGGCTTCGGGCTGCTGGGCTTTCATCAGCGTACCGCCCAAACCTTCGAGCGCTTCGGCGCTGGTGGGACGGAGCGCGAGGGCGGCACGATACTGCTGTTCCGCAGTGGTCAGATCGTCTTCGTTGAGGGCGGTCGAGCCCTGGCTCATGACCGAGTAGAAGTGGGCGCTTTCTAGCGCACTGTCGAGTCCGGCATCGCGGGCTCCGTTCTGCTTGGCCTGTTCGAGAAAGCTGATCGCTCCGCCGAAGTTGGACTGCTGCATGCGCACATAGCCCATGCCGGCCAGCGCGCGAGCATCCTGAGAATCGGCGGCGAGAATATCTTTGAAGCGCATCTCAGCCTCGGGAAGGTCCTTCGCATTCAACGCATCGTAGGCGGCCAGTTCCGCAGAACCGTGTTGGCGAGTCGCAGCGGCTTCGGCGATCTCCTCTGGAGTCTGGGGGACGCGCGCGGCGCTGGGTTTCGGCTGATTTCGCAGGGCCTGGCTTAGCTGCGCGTCATTGTGTTTGGCAAGGTAGGCGCGAAGGTCGGCTGCCGACGCTGGATTTGCCGAGTCCCAGATCAGACTTTGGCGCAGGGCTTCGACCGCCTGCGGATCGTTAGGATGCCGTTCGAGATATTTGCGGCCTTCGGCGCGGGTCTTCGGGCTGTAGGTCAGGATACGGCCAAGCGCGACCTGATAACGCGAATCCTCGGGGTGCTTCTCAATGAGAGCGCGAAGGCCGGCGATGGCGTGCGGACGTCCGCCTTCGGTAGCCGACTCTGTCTCGTAATAAGCAAGCGCCCATTCGCCCTGGGGTGGATTGTCCCCAAAGACCTGGCGGTAGAGCTTCATGGCCTGCGCGTATTGGCCGGACTGGGCAAACTTGCCGGCCTGCTGGAGGAGCACAGCTTGATTGACCTGCGAACCCATGTTCTCGATCCGGGCGAGATCGGGATCGTTGGGACTGGCGGCGCGTAGACGATCGAGATAGGTACCGGCAAGCGCGGTGTTGCCGCTCAGCTTGGCGGAACGCGCGAGCCCGGAGAGTGCGGCTGCGTTATCCGGGTCAGCCAAAAGGACCTGCTGCCAGGTCTGCGCGGCCATGTCCATGCGGCCGCGGACTTCGAGCGCGTGGGCTTTGTCGAGCAGCGATTGCGTAGCAGAGTCCGTCGCCTGGGCGTACAGCCGCGAGGCAGCAGGCGAGAAGGCGAGCGCGCCGAGCAGCAATGCGATGACCAAGGGCCGGGTTGGCGAAGATTTGTTCATTATTTTGTTACAAATTTACTCACGCTATCGGAAACATCGAGGAACCATAATCGATACCTCTGGCAACTCTACCGAAGCTTACCGCTTTTTTGCTGTTTTTGTGCCGTCTTATTCTTGGTATTTACTGGTTTGTTACTAGCGTGGAATGCGCCGCCGCGACACGGTTAATGCCACTTGACCGTGAGGGTCCCATCGCGTTCGAAGCGGTATCGCTGCTCGGACCAGCCGGTAGAAAAGAGCGCGAGGTTCTGATCATAGTAGGCGGCATTTTGGCCGTAGAGCCCGAGGGCAGGATTCAGTGTCCCCGCAAGATATTTGGCTTGAAGTTTTTCCTCTGTATCCATGCCGAGCGCGTGCAGGTACGGAATGACGGCTGCCGAGAAACCGGGCGGCCCATCCGGGCGGAGAACGCGTCCGGCGTAGTCCACCTGCTCAGGCGGCGTGGCATGTCCTTTGAGATAGGCCGCCATGCCGGAAACTAGCGGGAAGAGCGATCTGACCTCTGGGGTGGAGGGGTCTGCGATGCCCAGCCAGAGATAAACACGAATGGCGTCGTAGCCTCCGACAGGAGGTTTGTCGCGGTCGCCGGCGGCCAGTTGCGACGGAGAAGTCGAGGGCCGGATGATGTCCCCGGCAGAGATCCAGTCCATGGCGAATCGTGCGCCTGATCCCTGCGAGAGCATCGGCTGCAGCGAGTCCAATACGCCGCGCCATGGGCCATGCGGCATCACGTTGGCGAAATAGGCCAGCAGCGACGGCGGAAGATAGCTGGGGTTCAGAAGCCATGTCTTGGGGCTAGGATGAAAGCCGACCGTCCCGGAGAGCAGCGTCGTGCCCAGACCGGGAACATAGGCCACCTCCTGCTGGGCGATCCGCATGGCCAAGCCGCTTCCCAGCTTCTGATAGCGAGCGACGCCCCATAGCCGGCCGGCTTCGTTGAGATCATAGGCCATCCACAGATCGGCATCCGAGGCGGAGTTCTGGTCGAGCACGCGCCACGAGCCATCCGGAGCTTTCCCCCAACTCCAAGCAGGAAGATGCTGCGCCAGATCGCTTGCCGCAAGATTCGCTTCAGTCCAGTGAAAGATCTTGTCGAAGCGAGCGCGATCGTTCGCCACCAGCGCAAAGAACATCGCGTAGGCCTGGCCTTCGCTGGTGGTACGGTCCTGCGCGGTTCGGTCGATGACCCTTCCCTGCTGGTCGATGGCGTATTGCGCGTAGCTCTCCCATAGCGGCCACCGCTGCTGTGCCTGCGCCGTTTCTTTCCCGCAGAGACACAGAAGCACAGTCACGAAGGCTACGAAGACCAGCAGAGCACGCCGAGTCCCAGTCCGGTTTAGCGGAGGATTCATTCGTGTCTACTCGTTCCCCTGGAGGCGAAGACGTGCTTTCCTGCGCAAGATGGAACGGAGGATGACGGCCAGCAGAAAGCAGACCACCAGGGTGGAGATCACCATCAGCCACTGGTAATCGGAGAAGAGCATATTCAGCTGGATCCACAAGGAGAGCGAGCCTACGCGGTAGACGTCGTTGCCGATGCGGTAGGACACAAAACGTGCGCCATGCAGCACGCTGACCGACTGCGAGATGTCGGACGACTGCGAGGTCTTCAGAAAGACGGAGAGGAAGTTCGGGACCACGGTATGGTCGCGCAGCGCGACGACGACCACCGAACGATTCGATCCGCTGGGCCATTCGATGCCTTCGATCAAGGCGTCGGGCAAGCCCCCGGCCGTCTCCAGTTCGCCGGACTGGATTCGGTCGGAGCTGCGAACCTTCCACCAGGCATGCTGCATCTGCGCGAAGAAGCCCTGCGTGTCCTGAATATGCAGGCCGCTGCCGTCGACGCCCACCGGCAGCGACGGGTTGAGCCGATTGATGGCGGCCTGGTCGTCCACCGTGCCCAGGACGAGATAGTCTTTGCGCCGGTCAGCTTTCATGCCGTCGGAGTCGGTCACGGTGACATTGAGGACGGGATAGCCGGTCTGCGCGCCGAAGTGCCCCATCAGGGTCAGGTACAGTTCGAGTTCTTCCGTGGTGGGCGTTTCCGGCATCACCACAGCCGTGTCGGAGAGGTCGGCCTTGCGGGTGAAGGGATATCCCGCGTTGGCGAAGATCTCGAGGTTCGGCAGCGTGGCCCAGTGCGGAATGCCTTGGATATCGAGATACGAGTCCTTCAGAATGGAGCCTTGCAGGTTGTAGGGCGCGGTATCCTGGCACTCGCCCTTCTTGGTCAGCATGAAGATGAAGCGCAGCAGCATCGAGTTCGAGAAAGGACGCATGTCCGACACCGGCACGGGAACGATGGTGTCGAGCTGTGCGGAGGCCTTGTCGGTGTGGGGCAGCGGCGTCGAGCTGACGTAGGAGTCGTTCATCGAGACCTGCAGCGTGCTGTCGTTCGAGACGGGGATGCCGTTGTAGCGATACCCCAGATGGAATCCGAGGTTTTGCTGTGCCCCGTAAAACAGGTCCGGCGGCAGGCGCATGTAGACGGCGATGGGCCCCGAGCCGTCGGTCTTGAGCTCGGAGTTCTGCGCCATGTCGCCGATGCGCGTGATCTTGTCGGTGCTGAGCCAGCGCGGGGCATCGTCGGGCTCGCGCCGGGCAGGCAGTTTGACATTGGGAACACGGACCTGATCGCCCTCCAATAGATCGCGCTGCAACGTGAGGCCATAAGCTGCCGTCAGCACATCGTCCGCGGAGTCTCCCGTAAGCACCAGGACTTTGGAGTAGGGGTCGTTCGGATTCGTCCGCATCGAGATGGTTGGCCCCGATCCGGCGTTCACCGGAAGAGACGCAGGCAGGTTGGCGCTGCTTTCCGCGATGACGATCGCGTTGCCTGCGGGAATGGTGCCGATCGAGACCGGAAAGCGTACTGGCCGTGAGTCCGCCAGCAGGCCGAACCACGACGCAATCACACCGGCGGCCTGAAGAGCTTTGGGCGAAGGCTGGCTCAGGAAGACGACCGGAATGACAGGCCGGAGATTTACCGCGGAGTCGTAGAACGGCGCCGGCAGCAGCTTCAGGTCGTCGTGCAGAGAAATCAGCGAGCCCGCCAGTTCAATGGTCGAGTTGTTGTCGACGTGGCTCCATAACGTGGAATGCGAGGGGTCTTCGCATTTCATGGTGTAGTGGCCGATGAACTCGAAGGTAAGTTCGTTGTTATGCACCAGCATCTCGGCAGGCAACGCGAGAGTAGCCTCGAGCAGCGTATTGTTCTCGTGACGAACTGCTGTCTGGCCGTCGCTCCGCGGCACGACGCCGGAGGGTTGGGTTGTGACCGGCAGCGTCGCGAACAGAGTGCCGTTCAGGCTCACCTTGAGATGGCTAAGTGATGGGATAAGCCCAGGGGAGAAGTGATAGCGCAGATGCATCGTCGCGGTCTTGACGAACTGGGTCTGCGGCAGCGAGAAGCTCACCGTATCGAAGGCATCGACGCCGCGAAGGAGGATGGTGTCGGGCACGCCGATATCGGAGAGCGCGATGACGTTGTCGAAGCTGCCAGGCGCGGGGGGGCCGGCCGGCGCACTGATTGTTTCCATTGCAGCGGCCTGCACCGAAGTGGGCTGCATCGCAGGCAGGGTCGCATCGATCAGCCCGGAACTCTGGGCGGACTTCTTGCGATGCTGGGCGGCGGCAGGTTTCCTCTGTGCGGACAGACGCGGGCCCGAAAACGGAAGGACCTGGGCCGATAGTGCGGTGCTGCCGAGCAGAAAGCCCAGCACAACAAGCGGAGCAACGGTGGCAGCGAGCTTGCCCTTGGGTGGAGCTTTCTTCGACTTCATCAAACCTCGTACTGTCTGGGCAAAGCCGTGCAAAGCAAGCTTGAAGATGAGCAGCAGGCTGGTGAGCGGCTTGTCGGGATCGCGGGTTTCCCCCCAGCCCAGCCAGGTGTCGGCACGGGAGTAGAGGACCATCGTGAGCGCCTCTTCCTCCTGCAGCGTGAGCGGATCGAACTGTGCGCGAATGATGTTCCCGGTCACTCCCACCAGCGTCGCCGGCAGGGTGGCGCTTCCATCGAGCACGGGGAGAGTCAGCTTGACCGCCTCGCCGACCGCGGCGGTAAAGTCGCGCTCCATGCGGATCATGAGGCCTCCGCTGGACATGTCGGTGGTGACGCCGTGAATCATGCTGCCATTGGCCAGCCGCACATCGGCCGGTATGGTCATGGCGACGCGAACGGTCTGACGGCGCTGGCGGCTCTCCCAGGCAACCGAAGTGGCCACGCCGAGGATCACCAGGTTGAAGCAGACCCAGATCAGGTTCATCACGATGGTGCCGATGTGGTCGCCGTCGTACATGCCGGCGAGAATGTTCAGCGGCCAGTTATATTCGCCGCCGGGGAACTGAAAAAATCGCGGGATGGCGCAGAGCATCCCCACCACGTTCATCGAAATCATGAAAAGGAACGGCTGCGCGATGCGGCGATCGAAGAATCTGCGGTTCACGACGCCCCCTTTGGCCGTGACGTCGAAGCTGCCGAACTTGGGATTGATCAAAGCCAACATGGTCGGCAGGAAGATGTAGGGCGCGAGCACGGTCTCGTAGATCTCGTTCCAGAAGGAGTGACGGTGCTGGCCCTGAATGCGGGAGTTGGTAATGTTCGAGAGCACCAGGTGAGGCGTCGCGTAGGCCAGGATCGCGGCCCAGTAGCCCGGCACATTGACGTGGCCGAAGATGAGATAGATCAGCGGTGCGGTAAGAAAAATCAGACGTGGCAGCGCATAGAGGAAGTGCGTCATCGCATTGAAGTAGCACAGCCTCTGCGCCGGGCTGAGTCCGCGCGCGAACAGCGGGTTGTCGGTGCGCATGATCTGGATCATGCCGCGTGCCCAGCGAATGCGCTGCTTGACATGCCCGCTCAGCCGTTCCGTGGCCAATCCCGCCGCCTGGGGAATGTTGATGTAGGCGGTGTTCCAGCCGTTCATCTGCATGCGCAACGAGGTGTGCGCGTCTTCGGTGACGGTTTCGACCGCGATGCCGCCGATCTCGTCCAACGCGGTACGCCGCAGCACCGCGCAGGAGCCGCAGAAGAAGGTCGCATTCCAGAAATCGTTGCCGTCCTGCACAACGCCGTAGAAGAGTTCGCCCTCGTTGGGAATTACGCGAAACTGGCCCAGATTGCGCTCGAACGGGTCGGGCGAATAGAAGTGGTGCGGGGTCTGCAGCATGCCCAGCTTGCTGTCACGCAGAAACCAGCCGAGCGTCACCTGCATGAAGCTGCGGGTGGGAACGTGGTCGCAGTCGAAGATGGCGACGTAGGGGGCGTCGAGACGGGACAGCGCGCGGTTGATGTTGCCGGCCTTGGCGTGCTTGTTGTCATCGCGCGTCATGTAGCCGACGCCGGCCTCTTCCGCGAACCGGCGAAACTCTTCGCGCTTGCCGTCGTCGAGGATGTAGACATTCAGTTTGTCCGCCGGCCAGTCGATGTTCATCGCCGCCAGCGCGGTGTACTTCACGACACTGAGCGGCTCGTTGTAGGTAGGGATCAGCAGATCCACCGCGGGCCAAAGCTCTGGATCGTCCGGCAGCGGCACCGGCGTGCGGCGCAAGGGCCAGAGCGTCTGCAGGTAGCCGAGAAACAGAATGATGAACGCATAGGTCTCGGCGAAGATCAGCAGCCAGATGAAGAAGGCGTCCAGCAGGCTCCAGACCGAGCCGGGATCGACAAAAAATTTGACCGTGGTGGAGATGCGCCAGAAGCCGTACCGGAAGGTCGAGAACATCGAGGCCAGCATCAGCGTCAGCGTGACGAGATAAGAACTCGAACTGCGGTCGAGCCAGACGACCAGCCCGACCGTTAGGATGCCGAGCACGATCTGCTGCGGCCAGGTCAGCTCCAGAATGCCGGTGAAGCCAAGCAGAAAGATACCACCGACCAGGATGAGGGAACGAAGCGCCTTGAAGAAGAGACCATCACCGGATTCAAATTTTTCAAACGGCGACGAACGCGTCATCGTTCGCTCCAGCGCACGTTACGGAAGCCCGCGGTGGCGGGAGCGGCAACGGTGCGGAGCCAGGTAGCAAGATTGAGATAGTCTTCCGCGACAGGTGCGTCGGGAGCGTAGTCCACCACGGTCATGCCCTCGGCAAGCGCTTCGCTGACCGCAGGCGCGCGGCGAATGACGAACGGAAGCAGACGGTCGCCGAGTTGGCGGCGCATCACCTCTCGCACATCGAGGTGCAACGGCAGCGACGTGTCGAACTGGTTCAGGACATAGTAGGGCTGCAGCGGCCGTCCGTCGCCGTCGTTGATCCCGCTGAAGAATTTCTCGACCGTTTGCAGGCTAATGACCGAGTTCATATCGGGCGCCACCGGAACCAGGATGGTCGGATTCATGCGTGACATGTGGCGGACGATCCAGCTCGAACTGACGGTAAGGTCCAGCAGAATACGGTGCGTGCCGCGGCTGTTGCTGATGATCTCCTCGGCCAGCAACTCCTGCGACTCGTCATCGGCCGCTTTATAGTCGACGTCGTAGCTGACCAGGTAAATCGGCGCATCGGTACTCCCGCTGGGCGGCGAGAAGGTGCGGACAGCCCCCTGCCGCAGCTCGCTGGCGCCGAAGTAGAAGGGCAGCAGACCATGCGAGGTGGTATCGGTCAGCAGCACCTTCTCTCCCATCGAGGACAGTGAACGGCCCACGGTCGCTACCAGGCTGGTCTTGCCCACGCCGCCGGCCAGCGAAAACACGGCGAGCACCGGTGTGCGCGTCTCTTTCTGGCGCACCGGGATGACCTCCGGCTCCTGCCCCGGTTGCTCGAAGACACCCTTGAGCGCGAACCAGCGAGCCGCCACCCGCTCCCGGGAGTGCTGCAGCGTATCCGCTACCGAAGACTGCGAAGCGACCGGAGGGGGAGAAGCAGCCGGCCTCTGCGGAACTTGCGGCGCGGGCGGAGCATAAAGCCACGCTGGGCCAGCCGGCTCCGAGGCATAGGTAGGGCGCTGCGGGTTGCTGGCGGCTGCCGCCGGCGGCTCGGGCAAACTGCGCCGCGAGTTGGCGGGCGTCCCCTGCGATTGTTGATAGTCGAAGTCGTCCTGGGCGCGACGGCCGCGTGTGGCGTCGGAGGGCACCAGCGCCTGCGAGAACGGCGTGACCGGTCTGGACTCGGTCGAAGCAGTTGCCGCCGGACGCGCATTAATGAGTGGTCGTATCGGGGTCGTCTTGGTGGCAGCCGGTTTGGCGTCAGCATCTCTGCCGAAGCCCTCCCTCGGGTTCACGGTATCGGGACGATCGCCTGCGTTTGCCGGCCAGGCCGGTGGACCCTCCGGATTGACTGGAGCGGCAGCCTCGGCGTGCAGTGGCCGAATCGCCGGCGCAGGGGGAAGATCGGTGCGCCGCTGACCAGTTTGAGCCACAGAAGCGGCCTGCCCTTCCTTGGGACCGGCATTATAAGGCGGACGAAGCGATGGCACGTACTGGTCGTTGGTCGGTTTCATGTCCTGCTGGGTCTCCCGCTTGGCGTCTTGGAGTACCGGAGATACAGGAGCGGGGCGGGTCTGCACCGGAGTGGAAGGCCGCACCGGTTCGCCAGCCGTGTAGTCGATCTCCGGAGCTTGATAATCCGGCCCGCGGTAGATCTGCCGCACTCCCGAAGCGTCGTCAGGACGATAGCCCTGCGGACGGCGGGGCACAGCCTGCTGGGGAACGGAGGCGCGGCGCTCCTCCTGCGCGGGAGCGGAGGTCTTTCCAGGTTGGTTGTTGTCGCCGCGCTCCGTAGGGGAGAGCACGGAATCGTGCGGCGGCCTGTTCGGTGTCTGCATGGTGTGAGCCGGTTCCATTGGAAGGTGTGGGGGTACAGCGGACGGCAAAGACGGGTGAACGCTGGAAGAGGTCGTGTACGGGTCCGTCACCTCGCCGGGCAGCTCTGCGGAATTCGCCCGCAAGCTCTCTGTCGCCCTGCGGCGAATCTCAGAGTCCGCATAGCGCGCGGCCTGCCTCTGTGCGGAGGCATGCGCTTCGGCAATCTCACGCTCTTCCCGGCGCGCCGCAGCTTCGGCGACGGCAGCAGCCTCCGCCCTGCGAGCTGCTTCGACGCGCTCCGCGGCTGCGGTACGGGCTGCCTCTTCCGCGTCGCGCAAAGAACGCCGCACCGACAAGTCGGACTCCCCCGGCTGACCTTTGCGGGCGGCTTCGATCGCCTGGCGCTCGGCAGCATCCGCGGCTCTGGCGGCCGTCTCTGCCTCGGCCTGCGCCAGCAACGCCTGCTCCCGCACCTGCTCCGCCGCACGATGCCTCAACTGCGCTCGATATTCCCGGCGCGACGCGGAAAAGTCGCGATACTTCGCCCCGTGAAGGTTTGCCCAGGAATAAAGGACAGCCACATCTTCCGGCGTCTCCAACCCTGCCAGCTCTTCGATCTTGTCCTTGCCGTGAGAATCCATTGTTCGTAGCCCCGTGCGTTCCGGTACCGATGTTGCCTTTTGCCTGAACTCTGCTGGGCCGCTGCCAGTTCGAAAAGGTCTGCCTTTGTTCTCATGCAATATCCAGAGGCTACTGTGCGGGTTGGGGCAAGTCAATGAATCCGTTGTGCGACTTAAGTGTCAGGAGTCAGCGATATGCGTGGGCAAGAGGATGCAATCACAGGCACAAACGAAGCCGGATTTAGGGTTGCGTCCTTAGCCGGATAGACCTCTGCAGGCAGACCTTTCCTTCTCCCAGCTTTGCCCGCGCTTGCCACCGGAGCGACACGCGGTCGATTATGGAAAACTACCCTCCAGGGTCAGGTGTACCACCCCGCTCGACCCGAAAAACCGGCAGCCGGATGTGCTAACTTGGTACTGTGGTCTGAGAGCGTAGCTCAGTTGGTAGAGCATCGCCCTTTTAAGGCGTTGGTCCTGGGTTCGAGCCCCAGCGCTCTCACCATAAACCTCCGCTAATCAATCCTTATAATCCATTATGTTTATGGAATTCACGGTCACAATCAATCCGGCTCCTCCGATAGCTGCTACGCCCGAACCGTCCAGCTTCGCGCTGCTTTGTAACGGAATTCTCAGCTTGGCAGGTCTCGCCCGGCGCAAGTTTCTCCATGTGTAAAGAAAGAAGGAAGGCAACTTAGCCGTCTCTTCGGAGGCGGCTTTTCTGGCTCATGCGTTTCCATGCGGTGCATCACCCACTTCTCCAGAAGAGGAAAAAAGGAGGTCATTTTCATGCAAGAACCTGCATCTTCCTCCGCCGCACCTATCTTCGTAACTGAAAACGAAGCACTTAGGAGGATCAGAGCTTGGCCGTTGACGTGCAATGACTTAGGCAATGCCGATGCATAGTGGACAAATCACTTAGCAGGCGTCCGGGAGAATTACACCTATGTATAAATTGCTTTCACCTCTGGCCTTGATCGCTATACTTGCAGCTCCGTCTGTCCTGCATGCCAGTCCCATCTTGAGTGGCCACTTCTCCGGACAGGGTACGTTGACCAACACCGGCACTTCACTGGATTTCGCCAACATTGAGACTGGTAACGGCACTCAGACCGGTGCCTTCGCCACGCTGCTTTCCAACAACGAATCCGCAAGCGGGAATGCGATTCTTACCTATAGCCCGGTCTATACGCCGGGCAGCGAAGTGTTCCACTTTGGCCCTCTGACCGGCATTATTGAGACCTTTGCGGAGACAGCCCCCGGCTCCGAGATCTTCGATGGAACCGCTCTGCTCTCTGCGGCTGGCTACGCCGACACCGATGCGAATATCACCCTCTCCACGCGGGCTGGCGGACCCGTTACATTTTCAGCCACCATCAGCGCTTTACCATCGTCAGTTCCTGAGCCGTCCACGTTCGCCCTGCTGGGCACTGGCCTGCTGGGTGCAGCCGGAGCCATTCGCCGCAAGCTCCTGCTGTCCTAACGAGTCTGTGGCCGACACCCTCTACCCGATCAGCGATGACCAAAATGACCGTCCCTTCGGGGACGGTCTCCTCCACGCATTTCGTTACAAAGCAGCTTCGCCTGTTCTTCTGCCGCGCGATAGACCTTCCTGATCCGCCCTGCTGCCGCTCACGGGAACAATCCTGGAAGAGTAAATACCAGGGTGCTGCCGACGTTCATCTCGCTCTCCGCGCGGATCGTTCCGCCGTGGGCCAATATGGTATGCCGCGCAATCGCCAGTCCCAGGCCAGTGCCACCCGACTCGCGCGAACGGGCCTTGTCGATCCGGTAGAAGCGCTCGAAGATCCGGTCGAGATGCTCCGAGGCGATTCCCGAACCAAAATCGCGCACGCTGAACTCGACCGCATCGACCGGCTCCGAGATCTTGCGGCAACCCACGACGATGCGGCTGTGCGGTGAGTTGCGGGAGTGGCCGTACTTGACGCCGTTTTCTATCAGGTTGCTGAGCACCTGCAGAATGGCGTCCGTATCGGCGAGGACCTCTGCGGTCGTCGTCTCACCAATTTCAAGAACCGCTTCGGCGTCCTGCACCAGGCCGCTCATCGCCTGCACGGCGTCGCGAACCAGCACATCGGCGGGAATGGGCGCTGGGTGAAGGTCCTGCTCGGACGACTCGACCCGCGCCATCACCAGCAGGTCTTCGGTCAGGCGGTTCATCCGGGTGGCATTCTTCAGGATGGTCGTCAGGAACTCCCGCGCCTGATCGCTCAGAGAGGCCTCGTGGTCGAGCAGGGTCTCGACGTACCCGGTGATGGAGGTCAGCGGGGTGCGTAGTTCGTGGGAGACATTCGCCACAAAGTCACGCTGCGTGCGCTCCACCTCTTCGATCCGGGTAATATCATGCAGCACGGCAACGGCGCCTCCTCCCGGCATAGGGGAAGCATTCACCTCGAAGATGCGGCCGGGCACCAACGAGGTCGAACGGCCTTCGCTGACAACGCGCTGTTCAAGTGCGATGCGGACGCACTGGAGGGCCTCGGGATCGCGGATGGTCTGGACCAGGGCATGGCCGATGCGCACGGCGCTACTGATGGACGCGCCGGGGATCAGCCGCTGCATCCGCTGGTTGGTCCATTGGATGCGGCCTGTCTGATCGACCGCCACCACCGCGTCCTGCATGCTGTCGAGCATCGCCTCCAGCTCGCGCCGGCTCTCGGAGGACTCCGACAGGATGCGTTCGACATGATCGGAGGCGAGCGAGATTGCGCGGGCCAGCCCATCGAAGTCGCTGTACCTGGATTGGACCAGGCCAACCTTGCGCTCGGGGATCGCAGCCGTTGAAGATTGCAGCGAAGAGATATTCTGCCGGACCGAACGCGCCAGCAGAAAGGCATTGAGGGCCGCCCAGCCAAGCACAAGCGCCGCGCCGAAGATCCAGCCATGCGGCAGGAACCAGATCCGCAGCAGGACGACAAACGCCAGAGCGATCGTCATCCGCACAAAGAAGGAAAAGAAGAGACCGCGCCTCACGTATCGCTCCCCGATCTTATGCCTGTACCGTCTTGGGAATCTCGAAGCGGTAGCCTGCTCCACGCATCGTCTTCAGAAAGCGGGGCGTCTCGGCATCGGCTTCGATCTTCTCGCGGATGCGCCGTACATACACGTCGACCGAACGCGGTGTGACGAAACGGGCATCGCCCCACACCGCATCCAGCAGATGGTCGCGGCTGAAGACTCGCCCGGGATGGCGCGCAAGATAGTCCAGCAGGCGAAACTCGGTCGCCGTCGTCGTCACCAGTTCGCCGTCTACCCGAAGCTGCATGGCGCCGGCATCGATCTCGATGTTTTCGAACTTGAGAATCGAGGGTACGGTGGGCCGCTCGAAGCGCCGCAGGACGGCTTTTACTCGCGCGACCAGTTCCCGCGTGGCGAACGGCTTCGTAATATAGTCGTCCGCCCCCAGCTCCAAACCCAGAACACGGTCGTTTTCCGCCGCACGAGCAGTCAGGAAAATGATGGGAATGATACTGAGGGCCGGGTTCTGGCGCAGTCTGCGGCAGAGGTCGAGGCCATCTCCTCCCGGCACCATGATATCCAGCAGAAAAAGCGCGGGCGGCTGCCGCTCGGCGTCGCTAAGTATTTGCCCAATAGTGACATAGGACCGAATAGTAAAACCGGCACTTTCCAGGTGGTACTGCACCAGGCGAGAGATGTCCGCGTCATCTTCCAACACAAAAATCGTCTGACTCAATTCGTAAACCTCTTTCGTACGCTCGACATAGTTAACGTCAGGTTAGCGCAATCTGGCCGTAACATTGCGAACGAACGATGAATCGTGAGGCCGAACCCGCGAAGACGATGGTTCCTATACTCTAGAAGCAGTCTGCGGATACCTGATCGCGCCTGTTACGTCAAAACGGTAGGGGAATGAAAAGTAAACCGAATCTGGTGCTCTGTGTCGATGACGAACTCGTCGGGCTCAAGGTGCGGAAGATCGTACTGGAACGTGCCGGGTATCAGGTGTTGACCGCGCACGACGGCCCATCCGGACTGGCCATGTTTTCCGAACATCCCGTTGAGGCCGTGGTCCTCGATTATTCCATGCCGGGAATGCATGGCGGCGAGGTCGCCCGGCGAATGCGCGAGACCAAGCCGGAGATTCCCATCCTTCTCCTCTCCGCCTACGTTGGATTGTCCCCGGAAGTCACCTCGTTGGTCGACCTTTACCTGACCAAAGGCGAGGGTGCGCCTGTGCTGCTGGAAAAGCTGGGCAGCCTGCTGCAACCCGCCGGCGCATCCTACGAGCAAGGCGCAAGTGAACAAGGCACACCATGAGACGGCTGTGAATCTAAGCCAATTCAAGAGCGTTCTGCGACAGGTGTTTCTGTTGCCTGTGATCGCCCTGTTGGTGACCGCCGGGGCGCTCTATGTGCAGATTCGCGGAGCCAACGCGACCGTCAGCCTCATCCAGCAGTCGGACGCTCGCATCTCCCAGGCAACGCTGATCGCCAAGATCATCGCCGACCAGGAGTCCGGACTGCGCGGATACCAGGCGACCGGCGACAGCCGCTTCCTCCAGCAGTTTCTCGATGCCGAATCCCATGCCGGGACCGAACTCGAACACCTGAAGCAGATGACCGGGGCCGATGCCGACGAGCGGTATTCAATTTACGACCTGTGGAACGAGCACCAGACCTGGCAGGACGCCTTTGCCGTCCCCCTGATCGCTACGGTGCAGGCCGGTGGACAGGCCAACGACCTCGCCCTGAACCTTCACGGAAGATCTCTCATGGACGAGGTTCAAAAAGATCTCAACGACACCATTCGCGATGCGGAGCGCAGCCGCTTTCGGCGCATCACGTTGTGGCACCACCAGGTCCACATCATGCTGGCCGTGCTTCTGGCGCTTGCCCTCGGCATGGGAGTCCTCATTGGCCTGTTTACGCGCAACCGTCTGCACGCCGTCTCCGACGCCTATCGCACCACCCTCGACCGGCTCGGCGGACGCGCCGAAGAACTCTTCCAGTCCGAACAGCAGCTTCGCACCACGCTGGATTCAATTGGAGATGGAGTCATCACCTGCGATGCCAACGGCAACGTCCAGATGATGAACCCCGTTGCGCGCGAGTTGACCGGCTGGACCCAGGACGAGGCACGAGGCAGGCCACTCGACGAGATCTTTCACATCGTCAACGGCAGCAGCCGCGAACCGGTCGAAACGCCGGTGGCCAAGGTCAGACGGCTCGACCAGAACGTCGGGGTCGCCAACCAAACCGTGCTCATCCGCAAGGACGGAAGTGAACTCGACATCGCCGATAGCGGCGCTCCCATCCGCTCCAAACGCGGCGACACCATCGGCATCGTGCTTGTCTTCCGCGACATCACCATGGAGCGCAAGACCCAGGAAGCCTTGATTGCCAACGAAAAGCTCGCCGTAGCGGGCCGTCTCGCGGCGACGATCGCGCATGAGATCCACAACCCGCTCGATTCCGTCTCAAACCTGCTCTATCTCATGCGCACCGGCGCCTCGAAAGAGGAGTCCGATCAGTACATGGACATGGCCCAGCAGGAACTGATGCGCGTCACCCAGATCAGCCGCGCCATGCTCGGCCTCTATCGTGAATCCAAGGCCCCAGTCCAGGTCGAATTGAGGGAGATGCTGCAGGAGGTCTTGCTGCTGATGGAGCGCCGGTTCAGCGACCAGGGCGTGACCGTCACGACAGACATGCCGGAGCCCATTTCGGTCGCGGCCTTCCCTGCCGAACTGCGCCAGGTCTTCTCCAATCTCATCACCAATGCCGCGGAGGCAGCAGGACCCAGGGGGGAGGTCAAGCTCAGCCTCTGCCCGCAGTCCGCTGGCGTAGATGCCTTTGGGCAGAAGATGCAGGCCGGCGCCGTCATCAAGGTTGCGGACAACGGACCGGGTATCCCTAAAGAGATTCAGTCCCAGCTCTTTCAACCCTTCTTCACCACCAAAGGTGAGCACGGAACCGGCCTCGGGCTGTGGGTCAGCCGCGGCATCATCGGCAAGCACGGGGGCACCATCTCACTTGCAAGCACCACCAGCGCAGCCGCCCACGGCACCGAAGTCAACGTCTTTCTCGCCACCAATCCCACCATCAATGCAGGAGACGCCTAGACCTTCCGTCCATGCAAACAGAAAGGTTCCCGCGAAGTACGAATGAGGTATGCCGAATCGGTGCTATCGGTGTTAAGCATTACTCGGCAGCAAACACATCTGCACTGCCTCACATCGGCTTCAACTGTCCAAGCACAATCGCAGCCGCTTGCTGACATGCCGCGCGATCCACGTCATAATGCGTGACAAAACGAATCGAGTGCGGTCCAATCGCACTGGCCAGCACCCCCTTCTGCTTCAAGGCTGCGGTAAAGGTCGCAGCATCCCCAGCATTACGCAACGTGAAGATCACAATATTCGTCTGCACGGCATCGAGATCGATCTCGGCTACTTCGGGCTCTCCGGCAACCGCCTCAGCCAGCAGGCGCGCGTTGGCATGATCTTCGCCCAGACGCTTGGGCATCTCATGCAGCGCGATCAGTCCCGCCGCCGCGAGAATACCCGCCTGCCGCATTCCGCCGCCCAGAGCCTTGCGAAGAATGCGAGCCTGCTCCATTGCCGCCCTGCTGCCCACCAGCATCGAACCCACCGGCGCACCCAGCCCCTTCGACAGACAGAACATCACTGTGTCGAAGCCACTGGTCAATTGACCCACATCCATTCCAAGCGCAACCGCCGCGTTGAAGACCCGTGCGCCGTCGAGATGAACCGGCAGTCCAGCCTCGCGAGCGCCCTCCCAAATCTCTTCCAGCACTGCCAGCGGAGTCACCGTTCCGCCTGCCATATTGTGTGTGTTCTCGATCGTAATCAACGCCGTCTTCGCACGGTAGTAGATCTTCGCGCCGATGGCCGGCTGGATGCGGCTCCACGTCAGGATGCCCCTTTCCGCCGCAACAGTCCGCGCCTGACAGCCGGAGAAAGCCGCCATCATCGCCATCTCCCAATCCAGCACATGCGAGCGCGCCTCGCAGATCACCTCCTGCCCATGCTGCGTGTGCAGCCGGATCGCGATCTGGTTGCCCATCGTCCCGGTAGGAACAAAGATCGCCGCCTCCCTCCCAAACACCTCGGCGGCCTCGCGCTCCAACCGGTTCACCGTGGGGTCTTCGCCATACACATCGTCGCCCACCTCGGCCGAAGCCATGGCCTCGCGCATCGCTGGAGTTGGTCGCGTCACGGTGTCGCTGCGCAGATCGATCATGGTCCTGGTTCTCTCCTCAGTTCTTCTGTCGTTCTTCTGTCAGTGTTATGCCAATTCTTAAGCCGCCGAAGGAATCAGCAGGCGGCTGAAGACCTCGTTCGAAAGCAGGCGTCCCCGAGGGGTGAGTCGTACCCGGTCGTCACCCACGTCGAGCAAACCCGCATCCCGCACCTCGTACAATGCGGGCATCGCCTCCCGAACCATCTCCTCGCCGAACTGCTCCCGCACGCGAGCTAACGAGATGCCCTCATTCAAGCGCAAACCAAGAAAGAGCGACTCCTCGAACGCAGCCTCAAGCCCGACCGCCTCCATCTCTCTAGCTGCGGCGTGCTGCGGAAACTCGACCTGCCGGAACGGGCTGTCTCCCGAGGCGGAGGACGTTCCAAGGTACGCCTCCAAATCACTGGTATTGGCAAACCGTACCGCATCTCTTCCAGCCCGCAGCATCGAGTGCGCATCCAGTCCGAATCCTACATAGGGCTGCCGCTGCCAATACTTCAAATTATGTCGCGAACGATGGCCGTCCCGCGCGAAGTTCGAGATCTCATACTGCGTCATACCCGCTCCGTCCAGCGCAGCACAGGCCCACTGATACCACTCAGCCGCTTCATCGTCTCCTGGCACAGCAGCCGTGCTATAACGGCTTCCCTGCTCCAGCATCTCGCGGCCAAGACGCGATTCGTCATCCACCTCCAGCAGATAGAGGCTTAAATGCGGCACTCCACTCGCGATCGCCTGATCGACCGAAAACCTCCAGCTCTGCTCCGTCTGATGCGGCAGCCCCACAATCAGATCGAGGCTGATCTCCTGCAGTCCCGCCGCTCGAACCCGGGCCAGCTCCGCCTCGCACTGCTGCCGCGTATGCAGCCGTCCCACCGCCGCGCTCTCCCTGTCCACAAACGACTGCACCCCGAAGCTGATGCGGTTTATTCCCTGCCGCAGCAGCTCCTCCAGCGTCGCATTGGAAAGCTGACCCGGCGCGCACTCCAGCGTAATCTCCGCGCCGGAGTCCAGATCGAACTCGCCTCGCAGATGTTCGAAGATCTGCCGATGCTGCTGCGCGGTCAATAAACTCGGAGTTCCACCGCCCAGGTAGACCGTATCCACACCACGCGGCAGAGAGGAGCCAACCCGTTCGGCAGCCCTATGCGCATCGCGAATCTCCTCGCACAACCGGTCGACATACGGCTGAATGCGCTCCGTCCCAAATGCCCCTGAAGCGAAGTTGCAGAAGGTGCACTTCGCCTTACAGAACGGAATCGAGAGATAGATGCCAACCGGACCGGCCATGCGAATAATACGCCTCCCCTCTATTCTTTCACGAACAATCGAGCGGCTGCCGGCGTCGGCCAGTGGCCGGAGGAGGTTCCTGCGATAGGGGGAACGAATTGGGAATCCTGTGCCCCTCAGGAGCATCTAGAATGGAGATAGCTCATGGCAGACGAACAAAAACCAAAGGAAGCCAAGCAGGAACCTGCGAAAAAGCCGCAGCAGGATGATGAGGTTCTCGGCAAGGCATATGACGGGCGGCTCATGCGCCGTCTCCTCACCTATCTGCGCCCCTACAAGCTTCAGACGGCCGTCTCCGCCATCGCCATCCTGTTCAAAGCCTCCACCGATGTAGCCGGTCCTTACCTTGTCAAGGTTGCGGTTGATACCTATATGACCTCCGCCTACACCGGAGTGTCCAACCCGCACCCCTCCTGGCTCTCGCGCCATCTCAGCCCAATCGCCATTACCGGCATCAGCGAGATCGCCTTTCTTTACCTCGGCGCGCTCCTGTTCAGCTACATCCTCGAGTTCGTCCAGACCTACCTCATGCAGTGGACTGGGCAGAAGATCATGTTCGACCTCCGCAGCCAGATCTTCCGTCATATCCAGCGGATGCACCCCGGCTTCTTCGACATCAACCCCGTCGGCAAGCTCGTCACCCGCGTCACCTCGGACGTCGATGCCCTCAACGAGATGTTCACCTCCGGCGTCCTCGCGATCTTCGAGGACGTCTTTGCTCTCAGCTTCATCGTCCTCATCATGCTGCGGATGAGCTGGCCTCTCGCTCTCCTCACCATCTCCGTCATCCCCGCTATTCTCTACGTCACCGGCATCTTCCGCCGCTACGTCCGCGACAGCTACCGCCGCCAGCGCGCCGCCACCGCCCACATCAACTCTTTCACCCAGGAGTACGTCTCCGGCATGTCCATCGTGCAGCTCTTCAACCGCGAGCGCCGCGCTTTCAACGACTACTCCGCCGTCAACGCCGAAAACAAGCGTGCCTGGACCGACGCCATCTTCGCCTACGCTCTCTACTATCCCGTCGTCGAGTTCCTCAGCTCCACTGCCATCGCGCTCGTCATCTGGCGCGGCGGCTGGGCCGTCCTGCGCAATCAGCAGACCGGCGCAGCCCTCATCCACTCCATCTTCGGCACTGTCACCCTCGGCGTCCTCATCGCCTTCATCCAGTACGCCCAGCGCTTCTTTCGCCCGATTCAAGATCTCAGTGAGAAGTACAACATCCTGCAGGCCGCCATGGCCGCCAGCGAGCGCGTCTTCCGCCTGATCGACTCCGAACCCGCCATCGTCTCTCCCGCGCAACCCGTCGCCGGCGACAACTCCGGCCGCGTCGAGTTCCGGAACGTCTGGTTTACCTACCAGAAGCTCGACGACGCCCAACTCACTCGCGTAGCCAACGCCACCGAAGAAGATCTCCGCACCTTCGCCGATATCGAGTGGATCCTCCGTGGAGTCAGCTTCACCGTCGAACCAGACGAGACCGCCGCCATCGTCGGCCACACCGGCGCAGGCAAGACCACCATCACCAGCCTGATGATGCGCTTCTACGATATCCAGCGCGGCAGCATCCTGGTGGACGGCTTGGACGTCCGCGAGCAGGACCTCAAAAAGCTGCGGCAGCGCTTCGGCGTCGTCCTGCAGGACCCCTTCCTCTTCTCCGGCACCATTGCCGATAACATCCGGCTCGGGTCTACATGGATCACGGACGAGCGCCTCGAAAGGGCCGCCGACGAGGTCAATGTAGGCGACTTCATCCGCACCCTGCCCCAGCAGTTCGCCGAGCCGGTCCGCGAACGCGGCGCCACGCTCTCGACCGGCCAGAAGCAGCTCATCAGCTTCGCCCGCGCGCTCGCTCACGATCCTCGCATCCTCATCCTCGACGAGGCCACCTCTTCGGTCGACACCGACACCGAACTCCGCGTCCGCCTCGCACTCTCCCGCATGATCACGGGCCGCACCTCGATCCTCATCGCCCACCGCCTCTCTACGATCCAGAGGGCGGACACCATCCTCGTCATGCACAAGGGCCAACTCCGCGAGCGCGGCACCCATCAGCAACTCCTCGCCCAGCGCGGCCTCTACTGGAAGCTCTACCAGCTCCAATACCGCGACCAGGAGCTAAGCGGAGACTCCTCTATTCCGCTCGAACCCCTCAGCGCCGACTAGCTCCGTGACACCGGCGGCTCGACTGCAGCAATCAGAGTTGAGTTCCGTCGCGCCCAATCCACAACAGGCCGCCAGTATCTCTCCGTCGGAGAGAAAATCGGCGCGTCGTGCGCCAAGCCCGGAATAACAAGCAGTTCGCCACGCTTCCCGCACGCCTCGGAGACGCGCCTCGCCATCGTCAGCGGGAAGAGTTGGTCTTCATCGCTGTGGGCCACCAGCACCGGAGCCATCAATTGCTTCACCTGATGAACATTCTGCCAGGCATTCGGCATCACGCCGGTCGTCCATCGTGGAAAACCCATCGCGATTGCCGCCTCGCGCAGCGTGGAATATCCCTCACACAGAATGATGCCATCGACTTTAAGTTGCGGAGCCACAGCTAAAACCACCCCGCTGCCAAGAGAAAACCCCAGCAGGAAAATAGACTCGTGCCCTCGATGGACCAGCTCTCCATACGCCGCCAACGCATCTTCTTCGCAATTCGCCAAGCTCACCCTGCCTGAGCTTTCACCATAACCGGAGTAGTTAAAAACCAGCGACGATACTCCCATCGTCTTCAACAGCTCCTGAACCCCGCCCCAATATTCAACCTTTTCGCCAATACCGTGACAGATCAGGAACACAGGCGCACCGGCGTCCGCTTGAACAAGAACAGCGGAAAGGTCTCTGCCCCCGCTACGGATCGTCAAGCGCTCTGCGTCAAAGGAGAAGGCATCGAGCAGCCGCTTCCTGGTGCCGTTCCAACGGTCGCGCCGAAACAACATGCGGCTGATGACACTCAGCGCAAAGGAAAGAATCTCCTGTCTCACTTGCCTGCCGCCTTAATCATCCACAGCTTCTCAGTCTTGTTTTGTTCGCGCTTCCGCCACCGCAACGCGCTCACTCATCGGGGAAATCTACCGGGAGACTTCCACCTGATTGTACGCACGCAAGTCGCCTCCGTACCTTGGCAATAGAACACTCCCAGTAGATGTCCTTCCTCGATCCGGCTCTCCTACGCCAGCTTCCGAAACATCTCGTCCAAACGCTGCCGAAGGCTTCCGTACAACACCTTCCTGCGAAATTTCTATAAACACTATGGGGTAATGGCACTCCTACTTCGAGTGGCTTCAGCTCTCGAATTGATCCATCCAGTTTCTCCTTGACCCATGCTTGGCGGCTCACGTTTCGGAGTGTCTGGGCGAACTCCCGAATAGCTCAAACTCCTACTGCATCCCCTCCCCGCAGGCCGGGAAATCCCTTCGGACTAGAAGTGGAACCCTACCTCCGCCGTCAAAGCGCGCGGTGTCACATAATGCGTGCCGCTGAACGTCGAAAGAAAGTTGTAGAGCGCATATTTATTGGTGAGATTTACCCCCGTAAGGCGGAGACTCCATTTGTATCTGTCTCCATGGAAGAGATTGTCCTCGCCGACAGAAGCATCGAACAAGCTACGCTGCTGAATCCGCGGAGGATTCTTGTCGTCGTTCTCTGTTCCCGGAGCAGGAATCGACACCAGCTTCGAAGTCAGTTGCGAAGCGAGGCAGGCGTTTCCTGGAATCCCAGCATACGGAGTCGCCTTAATGCCGTTGCACGCAAGACCTGCCTGAAACTGCTGGTCCGGAGTCAGTCCGCTCAAATCGATTCCCGGCTGACCATTGATCGTAATCGACGGCCCGCCATTGTCCGGATTGCAGCTGCTATTTGGATCCGTCACGTTATAGCAGGGTACCGATCCCGCGGTAAGTCCGCTGTCGAAGCGCCAATTGAAGGCGACCCAAGGAGCATGGGCCATCGGTATCTGGTACTGCACGTGCGTCGTCTCGTTGAAGCGCTCGTCATGATCGATGCGGAACGGGTATCCGCCATTTCCCACCGTAGCCCCAGCTCCCGCGACCTGCGGCGGGAAGAACCGCGCGGCAACCGAAGACATCACCACAAACGCCGAGAGGTTATGGAAGTTCGGCACATCCGCACGCAGTGCGAACCCCGGAATCTTGGAGTTATGCCAGTCGATCGGAAACGTGATCGGAGTATTTCCCAGCACGCTGAAGTCGAACGCATTATGCGTGTATTTCCAGATATAGTCCCCGCTGATGACCAGGTTCTTGCCAAACGCCTGTTGCAGCCCCGCATGAAACTCATTGCGATATCCAGGCTGCAGCGTACCCGAGACGCCTGGCGTGCACAGCAGCAGCGGAGAGAGCACCGCGTTCCCGCACCCTTCGCTGGACAGCACCAGATTCTCATTGAATGGCGTCTCCAGGGTTCGCGCATAGGAAGCGCGCAGAACCGTATTGGTCGCCTTGATCGTATAGGCAATACCCAGCCGCGGCTCCGCCTGGCGCGCAACTGTCAGGCCGTTATAAAGATCGCCGCGAATACCAAGATTGAAGAGCCAGTTCCCTGCCTTGATCTGGTCCTCGGCATACAAAGCGATCTCCTTCACGTCCGTTCGCCCGGTGAAGTTGAACAAGCCGCCGCCGCGCGTAAGATCGTACGGCAGCAGAACCGGATTGAACGCGGCATTCTGGTTCGCCAATCCCCCTGGGCACTGCGAAGGATCGGTAAATCCAGGCAGCGGATTGCCGATATTGTCTACGCAAGGCGAGTTGAATACCGAACTGACAACCCCCAGCGTGTCGCTCTCCCGCAGGAAGGTCTGAGAATAGTTGGCGCCCACTTTGATGTTGTTGATCCCCTTCACATAGGAAAAATCCGTATGGATACCCGCATTCGTAAGCGAGCGGGTCTGCGCGATCGTCTGGTTTTGAAGGTTCGGCGGCCCCAGATCGGCCAGCGGATTCCTGCTCGGATAATAATCGTACTGGTCCTTGCGGATATACGGGCCGAAGTTGAACAACGAGTTATCGCCAAACGTTCGCGTGTAGGTAGGCGCGATATCGAACGTGCCGATCTTCGACCGCTGGTCCGTATTCCCCACATTGCCGAACACTGGGTTCGCGCCCGAGCCGCCGCTGATCACGTTCTGCACATTCAGGTTGTCATACGCATTCGGGTTTTGAAACCACGAACGGCTGTAGTTCAGATTCAGATGGATCGCATCGGCTGGCGTAAGCTGACGATCGACACGGTCGAAGATGTTGATCTCGTTTCCCTTGTCATGAAACACAACAAACTCCGGAGGGTCGAGAAAACGCCCCGTATTCAGCCCATCGACCTCGATAAAGTTCCCCCAGTTCTTTCCGCCGTAGCTCAGATCCACCGCGCCCGTAGCCGAACCAAACGTCCCGTACGAGGTCGTGACGCTTCCCGTAGGCTTCGTCACTCCCTGGCCCGATCTCGTCGTCACCTGGATCACCAGACTGGTTTTGTCGCCATACTCTGCCGGCGGCGCACCCGAGATCACCTCAATCGACTGAATCGAATTCGATGGAATCTGATTGGAAAACACCTTGCTCTGCTGGTCCGTAATCGGCTGGCCATCAATCGAGAAAGAATTCGACGCATGATCACCAAGTCCATGGAACAGGCCGTTCGAATCCGCCGCGACGCCCGGTGAAGAGAGCGTTACCAGCGAACTCAACGAAGACGACTGGCTCTCCAGTGGAAGCTTGTTGATCATGGCCCTGTCGACATCGGTGTGAAACGTAGAATCACTCTCCACCAGGTCGCTGCCCGTCACATCGATCACCGTCGAAGCCGCACCGACCTTAAGGCTGATCTTCACGGTGACCGGCACCAGAGACCGCACCTGCACGTCCTGGCTGTACGACGCGAACCCGTTCATCGAAACGGAAAGATGGTAGGGATTAAGCGGAATATTCGTAAACTGATAGTGTCCGGTGCTGTCCGATGTCGTTGCCCTGCTGTACCCACTGACCGGGTTCACGATGGACACCGTCGCACCGGGAACGATAGCGCCCGTTGCATCGTTCACTGTGCCCGTGATGCTTCCGGCATTTCCCGCCAATTGGGCCCACACGGACGGATGACTGAGCAAAAAGAAAAGTACAAATGCTGCGAGAATGACCCGTCTGATTGACGTGTGCATGCACTACCCCCTTGAGTTTAAGCCTGAGTTTTGACGTCGTCCTAAGCGGAAGTAACGTCAACAGGCGGCGGCCGGGTAAAGAGTGCAAACGTACTGAGGGTCGTGCTTCGTGCTAATGGCGCAGCCGTCTCTACGGCGACCACGATTGGAGCGACAAACATCGCCACTGCCGGCTGAACGGCCTGCACTGCCAGGTGAGCCGTAGCGCACAGCGCGCAGTCCGCGTGGGAGATGTCTCCCACAGGATGAACGTGAACAGCCTGAATCGTCCCGCAGACGATCACCAGCAGGACGCACAGCAACGCGAGGAGGATCCTCCGGGTTTGCTGCTGCTTCGGCTTGGCGCTGGAATGTGGCACGACAGCTTTTAATATATCTCAGGGTCTACGAAGACATCAGATGCCGCAGCTAGATCAGTTGTACTTCAATCTTCTTCGTCTCGCTGTCCAGGTTCGTGATACGAAAACTACGAACCTGCCCCGTCCGCACTGGATCCCCTTTCGTCTCCTTCGCCGCTAGCCCGTTCTTCCACTTGGCAGCCAGCATGGAACTGAACCCCGATAGATTCAATCCAGACCCCAGCGTCGCCGCCGGTTTTTCTTCCAACACGGCCGTCTCCAACGCCACGCGCCCCTTCGCCTGAATCCCCTCGCCCAACTCCACCCTGGCATGGTCTCCCGAGACCTCGATCAGCCGCCCAGTCACCACATCGCCTTCCTTATGCTCGGCAAGATACTCGTCCAGCCCCGTCGGCACCAACTGCTTCATGCTCAACTTAATCTGCCGCTTCTCCTTGTCGACCTCCAGCACCTTCGCCTTCACCACCTGCCCCACGCGAAGCACATCCTGCGGCCGCTCAATCCTCTTCTCCGCACTGATCTCGCTCACATGGATCATCCCCTCAATACCGTCGGCTACCTGCACAAACGCGCCGAACTTCGTAAAGCTCGTCACCGGCCCCTCCACTTGTGACCCCGCCGCAAACCTCTCCTGCGCCTCCACCCACGGATCGCCCAGCGTCTGCTTCAGCCCCAGCGACATACGCCGCTCCGCCGCATTTACACCCAGGATGATCACCTCAACCACATCTCCCGGCTTCACCATATCGCCAGGCTTGCGCACCTTCTTCGCCCACGACATCTCGGAGAGATGCACCATCCCCTCGATCCCCGGCTCTAACTCCACGAACGCGCCGAAGTCCGTCACCCGCGTCACCCTGCCCCTTACCCGCTCGCCCGCCTGATACTTTCCTTCCACCGCGTCCCACGGGTGCGGCTGCAACTGCTTCAGCCCAAGCGAAATTCGCTTTCCTGCCGGCTCGATCTTCAGCACCTTCGCGTCGATCTGCTGCCCCACCGTCAACACATCGCCCGGCTTCTCCACCCGGCCCCACGCGATATCGCTGATATGCAGCAGCCCATCCACCCCGCCAATATCCACAAACGCGCCATAGTCGGTCAAACTCCGGACCGTCCCCGAAACCGTATCGCCTTCCTGAATCTCCGAGTACCGCCGCTCCTTCGTCGAGCGCTCGTTCTCCTCCGCCACCGACCGGCGGTCCACCACCACGTCCTCTTCCGCCGCATCCAGCTTGATGATCCGGCAGCGAATCTCCTGCCCCACCAGCTTTTCCATCTCGGCAGTGTCCCGGGCTCCACTGCGAGACCCCGGCATAAACGCCCGCACCCCCACATCCACCGTCAGGCCGCCTTTTACCACTGCTGTCACCGTTCCGCTGATGACCGCCTTTTCTTCGAACGCCTTCTCGAGCGACGTCCAGTCCTTCGGCTGCTCCACTCGCAACCGCGAAAGCTCGTAGTATCCCTCTTCATTCCTGCCCTTCACCGAAACCAGCAGTTTGCTCCCCGGCTCTACTGTCTCGCCTGCACTCGCGAAGATCGCCAGCGGCAGAACCCCCTCGGTCTTATAGCCGATATCGACAACCACCGAATCGGCAGACACCGCGACCACCGTCCCCGAGATCTGCCGGCGATCGTCTCCAGACCGTCGCGAATGGCTCTGTTCAAACTGAGAAAGAATCTGGTCGAACGATTCGCTGGATTCGAAAGACTGCTCGGCTTCTGGAAAATTCGGATTGGACATGGAAGTACCTGGGCCTCGTTACTGCGTGATTTCGGCTAGAATACCACCGCGTCTGCCGGCACGATCTCCACCGTGGCCTGCACCAGACGCGTCACAAACCGCAAATCGCTGCAAGCGCCCCCGGCCCGTCACAAGCTCACGATGCAAAAAAGCGCACCCAAAACGGGATGCGCCTCTCTGTCAATCTCACACTGCGGCAACGAACTCACTTGCTCATAGGATGCGGCGCCGCAGTCCCCATCGCCGGACCGGTCGCTCCCGTACTCACGCCATCCAGCGATGCCTGGTACGAGATGATCGTCTTCAGCGTCTCATACGGAATTGCGGTCAGCGGCAAAAGGTGACCATTGACGGACAGGGTTGGCGTCTGATCGACCCCGACATCCTGCGCCAGCTTGATCGAAGCCTCGACCTCATCCTTGGTCGCCTGGGTCGCCGCGCACGTCTCCACCGATGCCGGATCGAGTCCAGCCTTCGTCACAGCCGCCTTCAACGTCGCATCTTCCGTCTCAGGAGTCAGTGCGGCCTGCGTATCGAACACAGCCGCCGCATACGGGAAGAAAGCATCGTTCTTCTGCTTCTGAACGCAGTACCCATACGCCGCCGCCTTGAACGCAAACGGATGGACCGCCACCAGCGGGAAGCTCTGATACACGATGCGGGCATTCGGGAAATCCTTGACTAACTGGTCCATCGTTCCCTGCGCCTCTTTGCAGTGCGGACACTGCAGATCGGAAAACTCCACCAGCATCAGGTCCTTGCTCGTCGCTCCACGCCAGGCTCCATCGGCCCGCGCCTGCACTGTCTTCCGCAGGTCGGCAAACGGCGCGGCGCCGAACGGGATGACAACATCCCCCGCAACCGCATGCTTCCCGTCGGGCGTCACAAAGAATGCCGTGGGCTGCACCTTCGCATTTGCGGCCTTGTCCGACACGAACACCACCACCTTGCTCACATTGGGTGCGGCCGTCTTCTGGATCGCCTCAACCCGCCAGATGCGGTTGGGATCATACCCCCACAGAGCCTTCAGAAAGGAATTGACGGTGTCGACATTCGGCGACTCCGCGGTAAAGTACTTCAGGTTCGCCGGAGGAAACGGATCGGCCTTCGTCTGTTGTCCCAGTGTCTGCAACTGCAGCGGAGTCGCCGGCGCCTGCGTCGCTCCCGTCGATTGGGCCGGGGCCGCTGTCCCCGCCGTTCCCGTCTGCGCTCCCGCCATGGCCGAAACACTCAGAGCCGCCGCCAATCCCGCCATCATCAAGTAAGAAATCTTCAAAGAATCCATCCTCCGCCGCCGCTATCCGCGCGCAGCACTCCTATTACACCTGAACTTTGACGGCAATGGGAAATCGACGGCCCATGCCAAACGACTTTCGAGTTACCTTCAACACCGGCGCTGCCTGCTGCCGCTTATATTCGCTTCGCTCCACCAGTTGTAAAACCGATCTCACCAATCCAACGTCAACTCCCTGCTCCTCTGCAATCTGCTCGGCGGAACAATACCGTTCGACATAGGCCTCCAGAATCGGATCCAACACCTCGTACGGGGGCAGCGAATCCGTATCCCGCTGCTCTGGCCGCAACTCAGCCGAAGGCGCCTTCTCGATCGTCTCCCACGGAATAATCTCCTGCTCGCGGTTAACCCACCGGCTCAACGCATACACCCGCATCTTCATCACATCGCCAATCACCGCGAGCGCGCCCACCATGTCGCCATAGAGCGTGCAATAGCCCGTGGACATCTCGCTCTTGTTCCCCGTCGTCAACACCAGCGCGCCGAATTTGTTAGAAAGCGCCATCAGCAGCGTCCCGCGAATCCTTGGCTGCAGGTTCTCTTCAGCCAGTCCAGACGGCGTACCCGCGAACAGCGGCTGCAGCACATGCTGGAAACCGGCAAACACATCGTGAACCGGCAGCAGTTCAAACCTCACGCCCAGGTTCTTCGCCAGCTTCCGCGCATCGTCGATGGACCCAAGCGAAGAGTACTCCGTCGGCATCCCCACGCCAATCACATTGGCCGCGCCCAGCGCCGCGACGGCAATCGCCGCCACCAGAGCCGAATCGATCCCCCCGCTCAGTCCCACCAGCACCTTCGTAAACCCGCACTTCCTCACATAATCCCGCGTCCCCAGCACCAGCGCATCCCACATCGCCGCAACGTCATCGACCGGAGCGTCCGCGATAGCTGCTGCCTTATGTCCGGTATCGAAGACAATCAAATCTTCGGCAAACGAAGCCGCCCGGGCCACCACCTCGCCATCCGGCCCAATCACCAGAGACGATCCGTCAAACACCAGGCTGTCGTTGCCACCCACCTGATTGCACATCGCGACATAGGCCCCATGCCGCCGGGCTAGGGCCGCCAGCATGCTCTGCCGCACCTGCGGCTTGTCCTGCCAGAAGGGCGAAGCGGAGATGTTCAAGATGATCCGCTGCTGAACGGCTAGCTCCTTCGGCTGCTTCTCCCACAACCCCATCAACCGTTCCACGGGATCGACCGGGTACCTCTGTCGCGGCCAGAAACCCTTGTCGTTCCACGCATCCTCGCAGATCGTAATCGCCAGCGGTTCCCCTCCGACGCTGGTCAGCTTCTGCTCTGTCGCCGGTTGAAAATATCTCTGTTCATCGAACACGTCGTAGAACGGCAGCAGCATCTTCTGCTGCACAAAACTAAGCTCGCCGCCGCACAGCAGCACCGCCACGTTCCTCACGTGTTTGCCCACGGCAGAGACCGCCCGCATCACCGTTCCACACAGGATCGCCGGCCGTCCCGCCCCCGCGGTCCAACCTGCAATTTGGATCACTGCCTGTTCCGCCCGCGCGATGAACGCTTTTTTTTCAAGAAAATCGGCAGGAGGATATCCGCACACGGCAAGCTCAGGGAACACAACCAAGGTCACACCCAGTTCCCCGGCACGAGCCGCATACTCGACAATCTTGTTGGTGTTCCCGTCGAAGTCCCCTAGGGTCGGGTTGATCTGGGCAAGTGCTATCTTCACGTGTTAAGTCTACCGCCTACGAGCCGGTCCCGCTCAACACCACCCCGATCGTACGCGCCAGAATCCTCAAGTCCATCATCAGATTCCAGTTCTCCACATACGCGGTGTCGAGAGAGATATAACTGTCGAAGGAAGGGTCCTGCCGCGCCTCAACCTGCCATAGCCCGGTGATCCCCGGCAACACGTCTAGACGCCGCAGATGAGCCAGATCATACTGCTCCACCTCTGCCGCCATCGGGGGCCGCGGCCCCACCAGGCTCATATCGCCCTTCAGCACGTTATAAAACTGCGGCAGTTCATCCAGCGAGTACTTCCGAAGCACTGCGCCAACCCGAGTCACGCGAGGATCTTTCGCAATCTTGAACAGCACGCCGTCCCGCTCGTTCATGTGCTCAAGTTCCGCCTTCAGCTTGTCCGCGTTCGGCACCATGGTCCGGAACTTATAGCAGGAGAAGGCCCGTCCCTTGCGTCCGATCCTCTGCGCCTTATAAAAAACGGGCCCGTCGGAGTCGGTCCGTGTAGCAATGGCAATCGCCAGCATCACCGGCGATGCAATCAGCAACGCAATCGACGAAACACTGATGTCGAGCACCCGTTTCAACAGGAACCCGCCAATCGGGAAATCCTTCCGGTGCAGCGGAATCGTCGGGAACTGCCCCACATACTCTACCTTCGCATTCCAGGCCAGCCCGTCGTACATGTCCGGAATCACCCGCACGTCGATCCCCGCAATACGCGCCTCTTCCACCATGCCGATCACCAGCTTCTTCTCCGCTGGGACCGAAAAGAAGATCTCATCCACAAACAGCGATCGCGCCAGCGACAGGCAGTTCCGCACATCCCCGATCACGTCCGCATCGCCCGACTCTGCCTCCCGCTCGGTCAACGCAACGAATCCCTTGAAGCGGAACCCAAGGTGCTGTAACGTATCGATATGGTTTCTAAGCGCATGACCAACCCGCCCCGCCCCGACAATCAACACATTCCGCGTCTCGACGCCCGCACGGAACTTGCGATACACCATCCGGCGCCACAACGCCCGCCGCACGCATAGCAGCATCATCGTAAGCAGAACCATCAAGCCGACCACGATTCGTGAAATGGCTTCGCCACTCGCAAAATAGAGTGTCCCGCACAGAAGCAGGCCGGAGGTCACCGTTGCCTGGATCGTCATTCGCTGTTCATGCAGCCCGCTGGAGTTCTGAATCGGACTATAGAGCCCATAGGACCGCATAAAAAATACGAGGCACACGCCAAACCACGCAATAGAGAAAAACAACAGGTTCGGCGAGGAGTGAATAAGGCGCGGCACTACATGCACTGTCGAAACACTCGCCGGCACGGTCACGCGGAACCGCACCGCCAAGACCGCAGCGAGCGCCACTGTCAGCAGATCCAGCGAGGCCCACACCGAACTGGTCACCGAAGGTCGCCGGAAAAGACCGCTCCCCAACCGGGAGTGTGCCCGCCCTGAGTTCTTTTTATTAGAAACAATAACCTGTTGTAGGTAATCTGGTGTCGCCATCGCGAACGCCTTTCAACTCTGTCTTCGTCAGGCCGTTTCTCACTTGGATGCTTGCTTACTGCATCAGGCACCGACAAATTGCAATACCGGTTCCTGCAATATCAACACGAGCAGGAACTGTTGGTTGCGCAGTTTCTTCACCAGCCAGGGCCTGGAGCAGTCGAAAAGTAGTTGCGGATACTACTTTCAGCATACGTTCCTAACCCGAACTTGGCAACACATCTTGCAAATAATTGCAGGGCAACCGCACTTTTTGCGCGGTCTGCTGAACTAGATTCTTGTTATGGGCTTGGGAATGTCGAATCGAGAGACTCTGGAACAGTTTTTCGTCCTGTTGGGATGGTCTGGAGGATCCTCGCAGTGGAAATGCCGGAGTGCATGACTTTTATGAGCTTCTGGTCATCGCCTGTGCGCGGTGCTGTGTGGGTGGCCTAGGGCGCGGTGGCCATAGCGAAGATGGCGAAGGCAAAGGAACCTTTCTTCGCGGTTTTCTCAAGCTGGAAAACGGCCTTCCGAGCCGCGATACCTTTAGCCGGCTCTTTCGCGATCTCGATGCGGGTCAGTTCCGCGTCTGGTTTCAGCAGTTTATGGCGCAATTTCCGGGCACTGCCAGGGCGTGGTAGCCATCGATGGGAGGGTTTTTAAATGCGATTCCCTGGCCTGACGCCCGCTCAGCTTTGTTCAGCACAGCACATGAGAATGCCACAAAAATAAATCCGGAAAAGTTGGCGTATTTTTCTGCACCGAATTACGTGCATAAAAAAGCACTCTCAGCCAGACCAAGTACCACAATGTACCAGCAAACTACCACGCAGAAACACGCTCTCTTGCGCAACCCCCCTCAAAAAAGCCCAGCAAAAGCATGGAAAACTTGCACTCTCACCGCCGCAATTAAATCTGCGAAAAATTACCCCAAAACTGCCCGGACCTCCGTCACCACCTCCTCCACCGTGATCGAGGTCAGGCATTTCTTCCGCTCCACGACGCAGGTCTCCAGCCCACACCCCCAGCAGTCGGTCCGATGATATAAAACCCTGTGCTGGCTGCCATACGGGAACCAGACTCGCGGCTTATTGCGGGCCGCGAAGATCGCCACGCAAGGCGTCTGCACCGCCGCCGCCAGATGCATGGGACCGCTGTCATGTCCAACAAACACGTGGGCGCGAGCGAATACCGCAGCGCTCTCCCGCGGCGTCAACACCCCGCAGAGATTCACCACCGGGCCATCAGACGTCTCCCTCCACCCGCCAGCCGCAAACTCGCTGGCCTCGCTCTCCTCTGGCGCCCCGCACAGCGCCAGCGCATACCCCGAATAGAGCGCACCCAGCCGACCCAACAGAGCCCGCCAGTTCTCACGCCCCCAATCCTTCGACTGCACCTTTGTCCCTACACTCACCGCGACAACAAGTTTGCCTTCAGTAACTTGCAAGGCAGCCCCAGCCCGCGCATGCTCCGCCTCGGTCAAATGCAGATCCCAGCTCGCCGCCGCGTCCAGATCCGCAATCCCCAACTCCGCCAGATTCCGCGCCAGCCGCGCCCCTTCCGGTTCAAACGCCTGCTCGGACTCCTGCCATCGATTCTGCTGCATGTCCTCCGTGACAGGAACGCCGATCAGCCGCTTGATGCCGCAGAGCCGAAAGAACCGGGCATCCCGTCGTGCCGATTCGACCCCGCGAGGCGGCCCCATATACACAAGAACGTCAGGCCGCCAACGCCACAGCTTACCCCAAAGCGATAGCAATTCACGAGGGCTGCGTGTGCCAACGGCATACCGAAGATACCCATCGACGAGACCGCTGTGTTCGAGAATCGCCGCTGCCGGGGGGGCTTTTACGTTGACGGGAAAGTTGGTCAACATGCGGCGTTCGGCCTCCGGAAACGCTCGGGCCACCAGATGAAGGGCGGGAAGCGCAATCAAGGTGTCTCCTAAACTGCCCAGCCGGTAGATCAGAACCCGTTTCGTTGTGATTGCCATGGTCTGTCTCTAGTCTGCTTGCTCTGCTGCCCTGCGGCAAGTGCGGAAAGATACTTCAGCAACCGGATCTCATCGATTGACAGCCGACCTCGACCTGTTAACCTGACCTCAGTGAGGATGCAGTATTGAACAACGACACTGATTTGATCTTTGTTTCGATCGCTGCCTACCGCGATCCTCAGCTCGTCCCCACCATCGAAGACTGCATCGCGAAAGCCCGCAATCCTTACCGGCTCCGATTCGGCATCTGCTGGCAACACGCTCCGCAGGACTCCTTGCCCTATGTTCACGACGATTGCTTCCGGATATTGGACGTCGATTGGCGAGAGAGCAAGGGCGCATGCTGGGCACGCTCCGAGGTCATGAAGTTATGGCAGCGCGAAGATTGGTTCCTGCAGGTCGACTCGCACTGCCGCTTCGCACAGGACTGGGATGCGAAACTGATCGACGGAATGATCCAGACCGGGAGTTCAAGACCCATCTTGAGCACCTATGCCTCACCATTCACCCCTGGAGGCGACGAGGTCCTTGCGGAAGGACCGTTGCAGATGGCCTTCCAGGGATTCACCGACGACGGCATCCCCCACATGAAGCCCATTGCCATTCCCGGTTGGCAGAGCTTGACTCGCCCGCGGCGCGCCCGTTTCCTGTCCGCCGGTTTTCTCTTCACTCCGGGAAGTTTCGTCGATGAGATAGGGTACGATCCCGATCTGTATTTCCTAGGAGAAGAGGCCGCGATGACGCTGCGCGCGTTCACCAGCGGATACGATCTCTTCCACCCTCACCAGACTATCGTCTGGCATGACTATGGACGGCCAACCGCCCCCAAGCATTGGGACGATCACACCAAGGCGAACAAAATTAATCGTGAATGGCACGAGCTGGATTCCCGGAGCAAGGAGAAGGTCAGGCGTCTTCTCACTGGGAAATCGGTGGAGAGCTATGGCCTGGGGTCGGTGCGCACGCTTCAGGAGTACCAGGACTACGCCGGGCTGTCGCTGACTCTGCGCAAGGCACAGGACTACACCATGCGTTCGGAAGAGCCGCCCAATCCGCAGGCAGACCCGGAATGGACGGGACAGATCTGGACGTGGATGGTGCGAATCACACTCGATCGCACGGCGCTGTCTGCCGGAGCGCTCGAAGATCCTGCGTTCTGGTACGTCGGCGTGAGAGACCCTGGCAACACGGAAATTTACCGGCAGGATATACCGCAATCGCAACTCGCCGCCCTTTCCACAGAGGAGCCGAAAATCGTTCTCTACTGCGAGTTCGAGTCCGGAACGGTTCCGGCGACGTGGTCGGTGTGGCCGGTAAGCCGTTCGCAGGGATGGCTCGACAGGATCGAAGGCTCCCTAGGGGAAGAGGATTTCACGGTCATTGCGGAAGATGACCTCCCATGACGATCGTGCAGGGCCAAGGCCACCGCGTCCGAGAATGTCATAGCTGATAGAGTTTGTTGGTCGGAGAGAATGGACTGCACGATGCTGGACGCCCTATTGATAACCCGGGTACAGGACGAGATGACCGCCGCGCTGCATGTCACCGAGGTCGACTTGGAGATCGAAGGGCGAGACGACGGTCTGATGACGCTTGCGCTGGCGCAGCACCGAGCCAACTTCGAGCTCTGGCACGAAGAAGACAAAGCCCGCGCCTTGGACGCATCGAACGCGGAGATCGCCGGAGTCAAACGGGCGATCGACAAACTCAACCAGAGGCGGAATGATCTGATCGAGAAGATCGATGTGTGGCTGATGGACAAGCTGGAGCAGAATGCCGCGGCGCCCCTGCACTCGGAGACGCCGGGGTTGATGATCGATCGCCTGTCGATTCTAGCGTTGAAGATCTATCACACGCGGGAGGAGGCCCACCGGTCCAGCGGGACGGAGAGCCACCGAACGCGGAACACGGAGCGATTGGCTCTGCTCGAGGAGCAGCGAGGCGATCTGGCGGCATGTCTCGATGGGCTTTGGGCGGAGGTGCTGGGCGGGACGCGCCGCTTCAAGCTTTATCGGCAGATGAAGATGTATAACGATCCGGAGTTGAATCCTTTGGTCTACGGCCGGCAGAGGTCTACCTCCTAATGGATGGTTCGGCGGAGGGGAGCGGAGCTGTATGCCGCAAAACAGTTGACCTTATGGCCAGGTCTGGGTATAAAACCGAGACGAGAACAAACACACATTGAGCTCCCGTTAGAATGGGAGAGCTCGGAACCGCCTCAGGCGACAGGATTGACCAATGGCTCAGATAAAGACAGCACCCGCACCTGCGACAAAGCGCTCCCCACGCACATTGGCTGGAACGGTGCCTGCGGCATCGGACGATACGCGAAACCAGTTGGTCGCTCACTATGAAGCTGCCTTGCGGCTAATGCAGGACGGCAAGTATGACAGGGCTCAGGCGGCTTTCGACAAGATGCTGGCGGGTGGGGCCGCCGATCTGGCGGATCGCGTCCGGATGTATAGCAGTGCCTGTTCCACACAAAGGGCCAAGGGCGCGAACGCCTTCGCTAACCATGAAGAGCACTACGACTACGCCGTCTCGCTGCTCAACGACGGTCATTATGAAGATGCCCGCGAGCAGTTTCAGTTGATCCTGAAAGCGAATAAGAAGGCAGACTATGCCTTTTACGGCTTGGCCGTGCTAGCGAGCATGACCGGCGACTCGCATAGCTGCCTGGAGCATCTGACCGAGGCCATCCGGCAGAACCCGCGTAACCGTATCCAGGCGCGCGCCGATTCGGACTTTCAAGACATGGCGGACGATCCGCGCTTCACGGAGTTGCTGTATCCCGAGGCCTGAGCTCGTTTTCAATCTCCTAACCGAGGCGCGAGTCGGTTAGGCTTGGAGAGGAGAACTTTGCATGTCGCTTTCGAATCTGAGCGAGCCAAAAGAGAAAGCGCTGCGAGTTGTTGCCATTGGCGGCGGCACGGGATTGTCCACCCTGCTGCGAGGGCTCAAGCGTTATGTCGTCACGCCGGACCGCCGGAAGGGAATACGAATCGGGCGACCGGTAGACCTGCAGCAGCAGGAGGTTCGACCGGCTCCCTGCCCTTCGCTGCGATGCATGGTTCGTGAACTCTCGGCCGTCGTTACAGTAACCGACGACGGCGGGTCGTCTGGGCGGCTGCGCGAGGACTTCAAGATGCTGCCTCCGGGCGACATCCGAAACTGCATGGTGGCGCTGTCCGAAGATGAGCACTTGCTATCGAAGCTGTTCCAGTTCCGCTTCGAGCATGGCGAACTGGAGGGACATAGCTTCGGGAACCTCTTTGTCGCCGCACTGTCGCATATTACGGGCGACTTCGCGCAGGCGGTCCAGATGTCCTCGCAGATTCTCGCCACGCGGGGAAAGATCTTCCCGTCGACGAACACGAATGTAAGCCTGGCGGCGGAGATGGACGATGGCTCGGTGGTGCGGGGCGAGACCAGCATCACGGCCAGCAGGCACAGCATCGTCGAACTGCGGCTTGAGCCATCGACCGCAGATCCTTTGCCGGAGACGCTGGAGGCGATTGCGAACGCTGACCTGATTACCCTCGGGCCCGGCTCGCTGTATACGTCGTTGATCACCAATCTGCTGGTGCGCGGCATCCCGGAGGCGCTTTCGGCTTCGCGGGCGACGAAGGTGTTTGTCTGCAACCTGATGACCCAGGCCAACGAGTCGCTGGGGCTCTCGGCGTCGCGGCACATTGAGAAGATCATGCAGCATGCCGGAGGGACCAGGGCGCCGATCTTCGACTATGCGTTGATCAATACCGGGCCGATATCCACTGAGCGGCTGGAGCAGTATGCACGGGAGGGCCAGGAGCCGATCGAGGCCGATCTGGACCGCGTCCGAGCGCTGGGCGTCGAGCCGGTGACGGGCAACTTCGTCCATGAAGGCGATGTGCTGCGGCATGACTACGATCTGGTGGCGGAGCGCGTTCTGAAGCTGGGTCTGAAACGGGCTGTGGCTCTGCCGGTGTAACCCCCCTCCCGGTATATTTGTGTCAAAGTCTTGATTGCATTCAGTTTAGCCTCGGACTTTGTGCCTTCTTTGCTGTACTTGTATGACGAAGAAAGCCCCGGGCTACTAGGCCGGGGCTTTCTTTACTCTGTATTCAGTATAGCTGCTGGATAGAAACTCATACGCCAAAGGAATGGTAATGTTTACAGCACACCCAGCGATGGCGTATGACAAAGGCGTGAATCGGTACTCAAGCTGATCCGCCTGGGAGCATCACCCATGAAAGCTCATTCAATCCTCTCCGCACTTCTGAGCATCGCCTTCCTCTCTCCCGTTCTTCTTGGACAGGATCCCGCCTATCCAACCCAGATGCCCCAGACCACGCAGACCAACCCATCTCAGCAACGACCTGGCGCCGGTACCCGCATGCAGGATTCAGGTCCGAATACAGGAGATGTCGGACAGAACATGAAAGACAAGATGTTCCTTCGCAAAGCGGCCGGCGGCGGTTTGGCGGAGGTTCAACTCGGCCAGCTCGCCGCTCAGAAGGCAGGCAGTGACGACGTGAAAGCCTTGGGCCAGAGGATGGTGGACGACCACACCAAGCTGAACAACGATATGGCTCCCATCGCCGACTCGATGGGCGTCAGGCTCCCCAAGTCGATGAGCAAGGAAAACCAGGCCGAATACGAGAAGCTCAACGGACTCTCCGGGAACGATTTTGACATGGAGTACCTGTCCTTCATGGTCAAGGCTCACCACCAGGACCTCCGCGAGTTTCGCAATGAAGCGGCAGGCACGAACGATCCCACCCTCCACGATGCCGTCGAAAAAGGCGAGAACGTCATCCACGAACATATGGTGATGGTCGACAAACTCGCCCGCGAAAAGGGAGTTCCGATGCCTAAAAACAGGGAGTAGGGTGTAGGGAGTAGAAGACTTTCTTTAATCGCGTGATCGTTGCAGCGCAGTTGGGGGTGCGGAGTTTTCTACTCCCTACACCCTACTCCCTACACCCTGTTTTTAGGCCGCACTCCGCACAGGAGGTCCCGTCCGGCAGGATATCTCCCCTGGCGTAGAATGACCATCAATGAAGCACCTCGCTCGCTGGCTTGTCCTGATCTTTGCGGTCATCGCGCCGTCGGCAGCCCTGACGGCCGAATCGGTGAACACGCTTCCCGCTCCCACCGGCTACGTCAACGACTTCGCGGGCGTCCTCTCTCCCTCCACCCGGTCCAGCGTTGAAAACCTCTGCACCCAGGTGGACCGGCAGGCGCACGCGCAGATCGCCGTCGTCACCGTCAAGACCATCGACGGCGACCAGTCCGGCGGCCAGTCCATCGAGGAGTTTGCCACCGCGCTCGAAGACAAGTGGAAGGTGGGCGCGAAGGGCACCGACCGCGGCGTCCTCATGCTCTTTGTCATGAACCCCAGGAGAGGCCGCATCGAGGTCGGCTATGGCCTCGAAGGCATTCTCAACGACGCCAAGGTCGGAGATATCGGCCGCTCCATGGTTCCCGCGGCGCAGCAGGGAGACTATAACACCGCGATCCCGCTCGGCGTCCGCCAGATCGCCGGGATTATCGCAACTGACGCCGGGGTCACGCTGAATCTAGCCCAACCGATCCACCAATATCACCGGCAACAAGCCCCCGCCCAACTCACCCTCACAGAGATCGTTCTCGGCGGCGGCGTCATCCTGTTCCTCCTCTTCATTCTGGTCAAAACCGGAAACACCGGGCTGATCTTCTTCCTTCTGGGCAATCTGATGGGCGGAGGCGGAGGCTTCGGGCGTGGCGGCGGGCGCGACAACGATGGTGGAGGTGGCGGCGGCGGTTTTGGCGGCTTCGGCGGCGGCAGCTCCGGTGGAGGAGGAGCAAGCGGAGACTTTTGAGCAACCGGAAGAGAAAGGCACCCTGCTGCAAAGAGGAGCAAAGAAATCCGGCTGCGGATGATAAAGTACAGCCGGGTAGACCAGCCGGCGATAACATCGAATTTCATACGAAGGGAAATTGAGAAGACATGAAATCTTTATGGGTTGTACTTGGTGTGGTAGCTCTGATTATTGTTGTGCTGCTCTTTGCCGGAGGCAGCTACATCGGCGCGAAGAACACACTGGTGCAGAAAAACGAAGCTGTCAACCAGGCATTCTCCCAGGTCAACGTGGTGCAGCAGCGGCGTCTTGACCTGATACCGAACCTCGTCGCCTCCGTAAAAGGCTACGTCGCCGAGGAATCCACTATCCTCACCAACATCGCCAATGCCCGCGCCGGAGTTCTCGCGGCCGGGAGCGATCACGCCAGTAACATCAACGCCAACTCCAAGCTGGACGTCGCGCTGGGGCCGTTCTTCCGGCTCCAGGAGCAATATCCAAACCTCAAAGGCAACGAGCAGTTTATGCGCTTGACGGATGAGCTCGCCGGGACGGAGAATCGTATCGCAGTCGAGCGCCAGCGTTACAACAAGACGCTCGAAGATTACAATGTATACGTCCGGCAGTTCCCGAACAGCATCTGGGCCAACATGGCAGGTTTCCATTACCGGGACGAGTACTTCAAAGGGAACCCGGAGAACAGCGTGGCGCCGAAGGTCGATTTCTCGAAGTAGGAGAACCGAACTGAACTTCGGCCCAATAGAAAGCCGTCGCATCCGCGACGGCCTTTTATTGCCCTAGGGAGGTCTGATTAAGCTCCCGAACATTCCCTCAGAGCTAAAGCCCCATTTATCTTGATCCTCTTACTGCGCGGCTGAAGCCGCGCCCCTTCAAGACGGAAACTTAATCAGAGGTTTCCCAAAGCGGATTTGCTATTGGTGTGGAGGAAGGCAACCGCAGATTCCCTCCGGGAATGACAAACAAAGGGCACGGCATACTCTCGCCAACTGCTACTTTGCCCGAATCAATTTACTTTTACTTCGTGAAAGAAGAGATTGCCGTAGCCTCATCGTCCTTCACATCGAAGACGGTGTAGAGCTTGGTGATCTGCAGCAGATCATGGACCTTCTTGGTCAGGTTCAGAAGCTTCAACTCGCCGCCGCTGTTCTTGACGGTAGTGAACGCACTGACCAATTCCCCGATCCCCGAACTGTCGATATAGCTGATATCGCCCAGATTGAGCAGAATCTTGTTGGAACCCTTTGCGAGCACATCACGAACGGCGTCGCGAATCGTTACGCTACCTTCACCGAGAGTGATACGGCCGCTGAGGTCCATAATGGTAACGCCGTCTACCTGGCGAGTTTTAACTTTCATGCTCATGTTCGTGTTCTCCTTAGGTCCCCGACTGCGCGGGTGTGCGGTGCTTGATCAGTGTCAGTTCTGTGCCGGGATGTAACTGCCGAAAGTTTACCTCATCCATGAACGCCCGTATCAGAAAGATGCCCCGGCCAGAGCCGCGCAGGATATTCTCCGGCGCCAGCGGGTCGGGAATCTTATCCGGATCGAGCCCCGGTCCCTGGTCGGCGATGCGGACAATCAGGGAGTCCGAAGTCGTTTCGAAAGACGCCTTGATGTGCTTGTTCGAATCATAGGCATTGCCGTGCAATACCGCATTCACCGCTGCTTCTCGTACGGCCATGGCGATGTGTGGAACCGTATCTTCGTCGAAGCCGGCCCGCTCCGCGCACTGCTCTGCGATCTGCTCAATCTTGTTGACGCTGTCGAGAGACGAGTCAAGCGTGTAGCTGACGCGGCTTGTGGTTGAGTCGGCCAAAGCTTTCCTTGCAAAACCTGAGTGCCAGTCGTCCCGTCAGACAACAGCGATGATGGCAGTGTGCTTGTGGATTTCTCGAATGTCAAGGATATGTCAAAGGAGGTGGTCCAAAAGATGTTCCGGCAGTGGCAAGAATCAGCGGCCTTTCTCCTTTCCGCGAAAGGCCTCCTCACGTTCAGGATCCTCCTTATTGAAGGGCTCCCCGCTCTTTATCTTCAGCAACATCTTCAGCAACCTGGGGCTAAACAGCTAACATCGTGGAAAGTGTAAAGTTTCAGAAGAGCGATCTACGCCACCATGACCAAGCATGCAAATCAGCGGACGACCGTCTCGTCCCTTATGGGGACTGCGATCGTCGACGCGAGCGGAGGCACTTTTGGCCATGTCCGCGAGTTCGCCGTGTCGACCTCCACTGATTCCGCTCACGTCCACGGCTTCGTCCTCAAGCCGGTCTCGTCAAAGCGCGGCGACCCTCAATCCCTGGTCCTGATTACCGATCTTCAGTTTACCCCCGCCGGAGTCATCCAACTCCGCGAGACTGCCCGGCCGGCGTTGCTGCCGAAGGGCGAGACCTATCTCCTGCTCGAACGCGACCTGCTCGACCAGCAGATTATCGATGTCCATGGGCACAAGGTCGTCCGCGTCAACGATGTAGACCTGGTATGGGAGTCCGCCGCAGAGGGCGAAACCAGTCTCTCCCTTCGCATTGCCGAGGTCGAGGTCGGCCTCCGAGGAGCCGTTCGCCGCATGCTGAAGGGCCTGCCCTCCGCATCGGTCGATCGCATCGCCTGCCGCTTCGGCGGGAGCGTCATTCCATGGGACTTTGTCGACCTTATTGACCGCGACCCCGCCCGCCGCGTCCGCCTCAAGATCGAGCAGGACCGCCTCTCGAAGATGCATCCCTCCGACATCGCCGACATCCTCGAAGAACTCGCCCCCGCCGAGCGCCACGCCCTCTTCCTCTCGCTCGACGAGGAGGTCGCCGCCGAGGCCCTTGAAGAGGTCAAGCCCAGGATGCAGCAGGCGCTGATCGAATCGCTCGACTCCGAGCAGATTGCCGGCATCGTCGAGGAGATGGACCCCGGCGCCGCCGCCGACCTCCTCTCCGAGCTCACCGACGAACGCTCCGAGGCTATCCTCGAAGAGATGGGCTCCGAAGAGCGGCAGGAGGTCGAGGAACTGCTCGAGTTCTCGGGCGACTCAGCCGCGGGCCGGATGACCACCGAATACGTCGCTCTCTCGGCCACAGCACGCGTTGAACAGGCCATCGCCGCCCTGCGCGACTTCGAAGGCGATGTTGAAACCATCACCGACATCTACCTGGTCGACGAGGAGGAAAGGATCGCCGCGCTCATTCCGCTCGTGCAGCTTCTGCTCGCGCCAGCAGAAACGCCTCTGGCCAACCTGCCCCCGGGCCACATCGTTACTTGCAACGTCGACGCCAACGGGCGCAAAGTCGCCGAACTCTTCGACAAGTACAACCTGCGCTCGCTTCCCGTCATCGACCGCGACAAACGCCTGGCCGGTGTCATCCATGCCGAACAGGTCATCGCGCTCCTGCGTTCCAATCGCTAAATGCCTACCGGCACGAATACCAAACGAAATTCCTCAAGGACACGCTGTACCCGATGAAGATTCTGTACGCCACCATTCTCACGATGAACGACTCCTCGCTCTACCGCCTCTGGGCACTGGAGAGGCTGGGCCACCAGGTCATTGCCTTCAACTCTCGCGAGTACCTGCCCAAGAATCCCATCGTCGGCAAGATCACCTATCGGCTTGCAGCCGGTCCTGCGGTCAACCGCCTCAACCGCGATCTGCTCCGGGTCGCACAAGCCGAGAAGCCCGACGTCCTCTGGACCGACAAGCTACTGTGGCTCCGCCCGAACATCATCGACCAGATCCGCGATCTCGGCATCGGCACCGTGAGCTACATGATCGACAATCCCTTCGGCACCCGCCAGGATCCCGGCTGGCGTCTCTACCGGAAGACCATCCCGCACTACGACCTGCACGTCGTCCAGCGCGACAAGAACATCCTCGACTACACCTCGCGCGGCGCCCGCGACGTCATCAAGATCCAGACCGCCTACGAGCCCACCCTGCACTTCGCACCTCCCGAAGGCTGGTCCGACGCAGACCGCGACCGGCACGTCTCCTTCATCGGCACTCCGTACGACGACCGCGCCGACACCCTCACCCGCCTCTGGCGCGACCAATCCCTCCCTGTCGCAATCTCCGGCAATCCAAACCACTGGCGCCGCGCCCTGAAACCCGACGCCTTCAAGGCCCTCTTCCGCGAAGGCGAGCTCTACGGCGACGACTACCGCAAAGCCATCTGGCGCTCCCGCATCAATCTCAGCTTCCTCACCCACTCCAATCAGGACGAGTTCGTCCACAAGAGCTTCGAGATCGCCGGCTGCGGAGGCTTTCTCCTCGCCGAGCGCTCCGCCGGACACCTCCAGCGCTTCCAGGAGGATGAAGAAGCCGTCTTCTTCTCCACCTATGATGAACTCGTTGAAAAGATCCGCCGCTACCTGCCCGACGAAGCCGCCCGCAGCCGCATCGCCGCCGCCGGCAACCTCCGCGCCGCCCGCGACGGCTATCACAACGACCGGCAGGTCCAACTCATCGTCGAGCGCATGCAGTCCATCCTGAACAATGGCGTGCCATCTCCTCCCACGAAATCCAGGTAATTTTCCCCTCCTGCACGACACCCCGCCCCACGCACGGCCAATGCCTGATGAAGATATAGCCAAACCGAAAAGATGAGTTAGCCTAACATTGGCGAGCCGCAGCGTTCTCCCGACCAGCACAAAGGAACCAGAAAATCATGACCTCCTGGCGCACCTGGAGAACTCGCCTCATCCTGTTCTTCGCCGTCCTCGGCCCCGGCTTCATCACGGCCAATGTCGACAACGACGCCGGCGGTATCCTTACCTACTCCTCCGCGGGCGCGCAGTTCGGCTACACGCTCCTCTGGACGATGATCCCTATCACTCTCGCCTTGATCGTGGTGCAGGAGATGTGCGCCCGCATGGGTGTCGTTACCGGCAAGGGCCTCAGCGACCTCATCCGCGAAGAGTTCGGCCTCCGCATCACCTTCGTCATCATGGCCCTGCTGATCATTGTCAACTTCACCAACGTCGTCACCGAGTTCTCCGGCATCGCCGGCTCCATGCAGCTCTTCCACGTCAGCAAATATCTCAGCGTCCCCATCTGCGCCTTCCTCGTCTGGATTCTCGTCGTCAAAGGCGACTACAAGAGCGTCGAAAAAGTCTTCCTCATCGCCAGCGTCTTCTACATCGCCTACATCATCACCGGCGTGCTCAGCGGCCCGGACTGGCACCTCGCCATGCTCGAAACCGTCAAGCTCCCGCCCCGCAGCGCGTGGTACGACAAAAGCTACGTCTACATGACCGTCGCCGTCATCGGCACCACTATCACTCCCTGGATGCAGTTCTACCTGCAGTCCTCCATCGTCGAAAAGGGCGTCACCATCCGTCAGTACAAGGCCTCCCGTCTCGACGTCATCGTCGGCTCCATCTTCACCGACGTCGTCGCCTGGTTCATCGTCGTCGCCTGCGCCGCCACCCTCTACACCCACGGCATCCGCAACATCGTAGACCCCTCCGACGCCGCCGGAGCCATGAAGCCTCTCGCCGGCCAGTACGCCTTCATCCTCTTCGCCGCCGGCCTCTTCAACGCCTCGCTCTTCGCCGCCTCCATCCTTCCGCTCTCCACCGCTTATGTCGTCTGCGAGGGCCTCGGCGTCGAAAGCGGACTCGACAAAAGCTTCGGCGAAGCCAAGTTCTTCTACTGGCTCTACAGCCTGCTCCTCTTCGCCGGTGCGGCGGTCGTCCTCATCCCGAACTTCCCCCTGGTCAAGTTCAGCATCCTCTCGCAGGTCTTGAACGGCGTCCTCCTGCCCATCGTCCTCATCTTCATGCTCAAGCTCATCAACAAGCACGACCTCATGGGCAAATACACCAATCACCGCGGACTCAACATCATCGCCTGGATCACGGCAATCATCGTCATCGCCCTGTCTCTGGTCCTGGTCTGGAACACCCTTCACGGCTAACTTCCTAAAAGAAATTCCTCCCGCAAACGCAAGATGTCTCGTATCGAGTTTGCAGAATTTTGCGGAACGTTTGGTGGCACAATGAGATCAAGCCCCGTCTGCTCGAGCATGAGTGGCGGACAAAGCTACGCCTCTTTCAGCAGTTCCGTCCGGTACTTCGCCAGTTCGTTCACTTTCTTTATGAACTCCGCCTGCTGCCTCTCGTCGAGCTTCGGTGGAGACGCTGTGCGCGTGGCGACCGGTATCCCCACCTCCATGAAAAATTCCTCCTGTCCTGCTGGAGAGCAGAGGCACAGCAGGCGCGCCGGCATCGAGGAGGCATTGTGAAATTGATGCGGGGCGTTGGACGGGATATGCACGGTATCGCCCGCGCGCACGAGAGACTTCTTGCCGCGAAAGGTCGCTTCAAGCTGTCCTTCAAGCAGGATGAAGGTCTCTTCGAATAGCGGCGTGATTTGGTCTGATAAGGGATGAGAGCGTGGCTGGACGCTCAGAGTAAAATTGAACCACGGTCGGTTTTACGAATGCAATGCGCCGTGGCGCGGAAAAGTTGAGTGTTCTTGTGAGCGAAGTTGTTTCGATTGTCCGTTTGAGCACGCCGGAGTTTCACGAGGCGGTGCATGCGTTATCGCCTTCCGTTGCGGTGTTCGATTGCGATGGGACATTGTGGTCCGGAGATGCCGGGTCAGGATTTATGAACTGGACGATCGAGACGGGGCTGGTGTCGCGCGAGATGACGGACTGGATCGACGGACGGTATCGCGCCTATCTGCGGAGGGAGGTCTCCGAGGTGGCGATCTGCGGGGAGATGGTGCAGATGTATCAGCGTCTGCGGGAAGACGAGATGCGGCGGGCGGCGAAGACGTTTTTCGAGGCCCGGATCGAAGGGAATATCTTTCCGGAGATGAAGGAGTTGGTCGATGACCTGCGCAGGAAGGGCGTGGAGATCTGGGCGGTAAGCTCGACGAATCACTGGGTGATCGAAGAGGGTGTGCGACGGTTCGGGATCGCGGCGGACCGGGTCCTGTCGGCGCGGGTCGCGGTGAAGGACGGCGTCGTAACGGACACGATTCTGGATGTGCCGACCGATGAGGGCAAGGTGGCGGCGCTGGCGCGGGTTGAGATTACTGCCCCGGATGCCGTGTTCGGCAACTCAGCGCATGATGCGGCGATGCTGGCGATCGCGCGGAGGGCGTTTCCGGTGAATCCTACGGCAGAACTGGTGGAGCGGAGCGCGCAGGAAGGCTGGCCGGTTTACTATCCGGCGTCGGTACGACCTGTGTAACTGGACTGCTAGAAGCCTTTGAGGTGCAGGCTGCGTCTAAACTGAAAGACAGGTGCGACAGCCGATACGAAAACTCGAGGAACACGCGGCCACGGCTCCGCAGAAGCCGCTCCGGATGGTGGTGGCGGCGCTGATCCTTCGCGGCGAGGCAGCCGGGGATGGCGCGGTCTCTGGTTCTGGGTTGGAGGTCTTGATCTGTCAACGTAAAGCGGACCAGCCAATGAGCTTGAAGTGGGAGTTTCCGGGAGGCAAGATCGAGGCGGGTGAGACCTCGGAGAAGGCTTTGGCGCGGGAACTGAATGAAGAGTTGGGAATCACGGCGGTGATTGGCCGGCGGGTGACGCGGGTCAGACACAAGTACAGGAACGGGGGAGCCATCGATCTGCAGTTCTTCGTGGTGCGCGAGTTCGGGGGCACGCTGGAGAACAAAATCTTCAACGATATGCGGTGGGCTCCTCTGTCGGAGCTGCCGGGATATGACTTTCTAGCGGCTGACCTGGGATTGATCCGGGACCTGTCCGAAGGCAAGTTGCTTTAGGCACATTCATCTGCCGATGATGGCCATCGGGGGTTCGAATCCATGATGCGATACCGTCTGATCGAGGCTGTGGGCCGCCCCTTCGATACAGCTTTAACGGCCGCACGCATGATCTATAGCGGCGTCTTGGATAAGTATCCTAAGCTCAAGGTGATCTTCGTTCACATGGGCGGCGCACTATCCCCCGTGCTCGGTCGTCTGAACTTCAACTGGGAACTGAACTACAACGGAATCGACAATCCGCCCATCGAGAAGATTGACAAGAACCAGCGTAAGCCCGCGGAGTACTTCAAGTCGAACATTTACGTAGACACGATGGGGTTCAATGCCATCGGGATGAGGGCGGCGATCGAGATGTGTGGCATCGACCACACGCTCTTCGGCACCGACTACGATCCAGTTCCGATCAGCCCGACAGCACACATCGATCTCGTCAACGACAACATTGGTGAAGCTGCAGATCGAGAAAAAATCTTTTCGAAAAATTGTATCGACGTACTGCATGTCACAAGACCAGGAGGCGAGGAATCGGCCCAGAGAATGCTATCAAGCTGAAAAGAACCGGGGCTTCGCTGATTCCCCAAGTTTGCCTTGGTCTACTGAAATGGGCCACACATTAAAATGCAACTGTCGTACCTAGAGGGCAGGAGCGGCTACTTTCGCCGTCAAGTTACCCACACACTCTTGGAAGTATGGGAGTGACTTTTGCAGGCCTTCGCGGAGGCCAATCTTCGGCTGCCAGCCCAGAAGAGACTTCGCTTTGGTAATGTCGGGACGGCGGCGGGTGGGATCATCCTGGGGAAGGGGCTGGAAGACAATCTCCACGTCGGAGCCGGTGACGGCAAGAACCTCGCGAGCGCATTCCAGTATCGTCCATTCGCCGGGATTGCCGATGTTGACCGGAAGATGATGGTCAGCACGCGATAGCAGCAGGATGCCGTCGATCAAATCGGAGACATAGCAGAAGCTGCGTGTCTGGGAGCCGTCGCCATAGATCGTGAGATCGTCGCCGCGGAGGGCCTGCATCATCAGGTTCGAGATGACGCGGCCGTCGTTCGGCTGAAGGCGAGGCCCATAGGTATTGAAGATACGAACGAGATGCACGTCTACGGCATAATACCGGTGATAGGCTGTGACGGCGGCCTCCGAGAAGCGTTTGGCCTCATCGTAGACAGATCGTGGTCCGACGGGATTGACGTTGCCCCAGTAAGTTTCGACCTGAGGATGGATCTCGGGGTCGCCATAGCACTCCGAAGTCGAGGCGTGAAGATACCCTGCGCCGTACTTTCGCGCGAGATCGAGGGTGTTGATGGTGCCGGCCGAACCAACAAGGAGCGTCTCGACGCCGAGTCGATGATAGTCGACCGGACTGGCAGGGGAGGCGAAATTGAAGATGTAATCAACCCTGCCGGTATCGAAGGGCTTTGTAATATCTCGCTCGATGAAGATGAAGCGAGACTCATGCGCGAGATGGTCCAGGTTGGCTGGGTTGCCGGTGCAGAGATTATCGACACCGATGACGGTATGACCTTCCGCAAGCAGCGTGTCACAAAGATGCGAGCCAAGAAAGCCAGCAGCACCGGTGACGAGGATCGTTTGAGACATCGTATACACCCTTTCTTCGTTGAGCCATTGCCAAGCGCGCCGGCGTTCAGTGGGCGAGAGCTTATCGTGAGCTTATCGTGGCGAACCACTGAGATAGCGGAGGCTAACCGACCAGAGACGGCGCGGCGGAGCTCTCTCGCACAGGGTAAGCGGCGGGTCGTCCAATGCTGAGATAAGTGAAGCCGTGCTCAGTCATGGTAAGAGGGTCGTAGAGGTTGCGGCCGTCGATGACGATAGGATAACGAAGGATCTTGTTGAGCCGTGCGAGATCCAACTTGGCGAACTCCGGCCAGTCCGTCAGAATGACGAGAGCGTCCGCTTCCTGCGCTGCCGCATAGGCGTCGCTTGCGTAACGAAGGCTCGAACTGACCGGCAGAATGTCCTGAGTACGCTTCATCGCTGCAGGATCGAAGGCGGTGATGGAGCAGCCCTCGGCAAGCAGCATTTCGACAAGCTGAATGGCCGGCGACTCCCGAATGTCGTCGGTCTCCCCCTTGAACGCGAGGCCAAGCACTCCGATGCGTTTTCCTCGCAGGGTCCACAGAGCCGACCGCACCTTGTTCAGGAAGCGTTTCTTTTGATGACTATTAATTTTTTCGACTTCGGTCAGCAGGTTGAAATCAACGCCCATCTGCTCTGCGACGGAACGGAAGGCCGCAACATCCTTAGGGAAGCAGGATCCGCCATAGCCGATGCCCGGCCGTAGAAACCTGGGTCCGATACGGCTGTCCAGTCCCATGCCGCGCGCTACCTGCTCCACATTGGCGTTGGCAGCCTCGCACAGATTCGACACTGCATTGATGAACGAAATTTTGAGAGCCAGAAAAGCATTTGAGGCGTGTTTGATGATCTCCGCGCTCTTGGTTGAGGTAAGCAGGAGGGGAGGTGGTTCCGCGGCACTGCAGAGACCGGGAATGGTATCGGCACGCTTGTAGTAGTCGCCGCTTGTGAGGGGAAGATAGATGCGACGGAGAACGGCGGCGGCGCGTTCATTGTCTGCACCGACGACGATGCGATCGGGATGAAGAAAGTCGCTGACCGCAGTCCCTTCCCGCAAAAACTCGGGATTCGAGACGACGTCGAAGAGATGGTGCGCGACCCCGTTACGTTCCATCGACCGCCTGATCCACTCATTGGTATAGACGGGAACAGTGCTTTTTTCGACGATGACCTTGTAGCTATCGAGCGATCGCGCAATCTCGCAGGCCACGGCTTCGACGTACGAAAGATCTGCGTCGCCGTTCTCGCTTTGCGGTGTCCCGACAGCGATGAAGACGGCTTCGCACTCCTGCGTTGCCTCAGCCAGGTCCGTCATGAAGCGGATCTTTGTATGGCGATACTTCCCCAAAAGCTCCGGGAGATGGCTCTCGTGGATGAGGGTGTCGCCGCCCTGGAGCGCGACTACTTTGGACTCATCATTATCGACACAGATGACGTCGTGGCCAATCTCAGCAAAACAAACTGCGGCCACAAGCCCGACATATCCCGATCCGACAACGGCAATTTTGATGTTTTCGTTCATAATGAAGCGCTAATATCCTCAGTTATTCAGAATAGCTGAATTTTCTCCTATTCGATTCTTATGCGAACTCTTCCCTCCTGCGAACTCCTCCCTCATTTGATGCGAGGAATGAGCGGGATCATCTAATTTTCCTTCCGAAAGGCCTACTCGGGTAGACTATGAGAAATGGGTTTTCAAAACACGCAGGCACCTCCCCAAGGCGCTCCAGAGACAATCCAATCTGGCTTCAATACGACGGTTACGGACACAACCCTGTCCGAAGCGCTGATTACATTGCGCAAACGCCGGTGGGTGCTCCTTGTCGCGGTCGGGATCGGTCTAGCCTACGGGATTTTTACCGCGCAGTTCCAGCCCAAGAATTATGAAGCCTACGGGCGAATTCAAGTCCGATCGGGCTCATCCAACGAATATCGTGTAAGCGCCGTGCAGGGATATGGAGGGGATTCAGCCTCCAAGATGATGACGGAGATAGAGATTCTCAAAAGCGATACCTTGATGCTGAAGGTCGCTCGTGAGATGGACCTTGCCAACAATGCGGATTTTCTAGATCTAAAAACTCCACCTCCTCATGTGAGCCTGGATGATCCAGAGGTGAGACAGAACACGGTTCGTCACTTGCAGACCGTTTTGCATATCGCGTTCGTTCCGAAGACCGACATCATTCGCATCAGCTATAGCAGCCCAAATCCAAAGCTTTCTGCGGATATCGTCAACACCGTCATTTCAGCTTACATCCAACGCAGTTACGAGACCCGGTTCGCTTCAACGCAGCGGGTTTCAACCTGGTTGTCCGGGACACTCGATGATCTGAAGCAGCAGGTGGAGACGTCGCAGGAGCAGATGCTGGACCTGCAGCGGAAACTGGGAGTTCTCGGCTTTGACCCGACTCACAACCAGATCAGTACGCAGCTTGACGATCTCGCCAGAGCCTCCGGCGAAGCGAAACTGGCCCGTATTATTGCGGAAGCGCGATATCGCGTCGTGAGTGGGATGGATCCGAACACGATCGAAGGCTCCATCGAGACCACCCCGGGAACGCAACCGGGCGAGTTGAATGTGCTGCGCGGTTCGCTCGCGACAGCCAGGGCGAACTATGCAGAACTGGAATCCTCGTTAGGGCCGAACCATCCTCAGTCGAGAGCGATGAAGGCGCAGATCGACGAATTTCAGAAAGAGATCGACGCTGAGCAGACCCGTCTTCTGATCCAGGCGAAGCAGGTTTACGTCGTAGCACGCGCGAATGAACAGCAGACGACCGCGGCGCTAGAGACTCAGAAGGCGGATGCCTACAAGCTGCGGGACCAACTGGTGGAATACAACCTGCGCGAACGTGAATTCGAGGCAAATCGCACGTTGTATGACAGTCTCAAGCAGCGTCTGCGCACCGCCAGTGTTCAATCAGGGCTGGAATCTCTTGAGATCGACATCGTCGATAAGGCATTACCTCCTGCAGATCCCGTGTTGCGGTCACAGTCGACGATCATCCTCACTGCTTTGATCTTCAGCCTTCTAGGGGGCATTGTGGTTGCCTTCGTGCTGGAGAGTCTGGACACCGGCCTGCGCAGTATCTCGGAGATTGAAAGCATTATGGAACTGCCGTCGCTTGCGGTCATCCCTCGCGCGCGGCGCTCTTCTGTGGATCAGGCAGCGACTCTTACGACGGCCCAGAGGAATATCGGCATATTGACTCAGCCCAAGTCGCAGTTTGCCGAGGCGTTCCGTTCCTTGCGGACTTCCCTGCTGCTCTCTACGACGGGGCATCCGCCCAAGTTCATCGTGGTGACGAGCGCAACGCCGTCCGAAGGTAAAACGACGGCGTCAAGCAACCTTGCGGCTATTCTGGCACAGCGCGACACACGAGTTCTGCTGATCGATGGCGACCTTCGCAGACCGAACATACATCATAGGTTCGGGTTGAACGGAAAAATCGGACTCACGACCGTCCTGACCGGGGCAACGACTTTGGAAGGGTCTGTGCAGCGCGTTGCTGAGATACCGAATCTCGACATTTTGCCGAGCGGCCCGGTCCCGCCATTTCCGACCGAGATGCTGAGCTCTGAGGCGATGACTGCCGTACTCAAGCGCTGCGGCGAACTCTACAACTACGTCGTAATCGATTCCCCGCCGATCCTGTCCGTCACCGACGGCGTGATTCTCGCACGGGATGCGGATGCTGTCGTGCTGGTGGTGCGCCACGGGAAATCAAGCAAGCATGTGGTTCGGCGCGCCCGCGATCTGCTGCTGCGTTCCGGGGCGACCATCACCGGTATTGTGCTGAATGCTGTCGATCTCAACTCGCCGGAATACTACGGTTATTACGGATATTCGGGTTACTCGTACGCCAGCGTGGATTCGGATAGCTGGGAGGCACAGACTGCGCCCAAGGGCGAGGACGAAAAAGCCGAGGAGAGAGAGCGATGAGACAGACACTCGATAATCCTGTGAACGCCGACGCCGCGAGGTATAAGACGCGGAGTAGATCTCTTGGCTCGTGGATTGGAGTTGCTGGGCTTGTTCTTTTGGTTATGCTTGGCGTTTCGGCAAAGGCGCAGTACAGCGGACCTGCGCTCGACATCACAACGCCTGTGAACCCGCCGGTATCCATAACCACTGATCCTGCCATCCTCAATCCGGGCCCGCGGGATTTTTACTTAGGGGTTCAGGATCTTCTTTCAGTTCACCTCTACGGGAACCAGGATTACGCTCCAACAGCACGGGTGAGTCTGGATGGGGCGATTGACCTTCCATTAGTAGGCGTCGTGCATGTGAGTGGCCTGAGTCTGCATGATGCTCAGGACCTGATTGCAAGAAAGCTGATCGACGCCGGCATGTATCGCAATCCGCAGGTCTCGATTCAAATTTTAGAATCGCCGAACCAGATGGCTACCGTCGTCGGGGAGTTGCATGGACTTGTACCGATCGTGGGAGAAAGGCGCCTGCTGGATGTGCTCTCATCCGTTGGCGGCGGCGGCGGGTCCGCCTCGACGACGATCGTAGTTGGAGGCGGGGGGCTGCCGGCGACTGCCAGCCACATCATTACGATCAACCGTCCAGGCGTAGCTCAGCCGATCGTAGTCGACCTGGGAACCGACCCTGCCAAGAGCGCTATGGCGGATATTCCGATCTTTCCGCGCGATACGATCATCGTTCCGAGAGTAGGCGTGGTCTATCTTCTCGGCGCTTTCAAAACGCAGGGCGCGATACCGCTTTCGCAAAATTCGCCCCTGACACTGATGAAAGTTGCCGCTCTTGCCGGTGGAACAGGCTTTGAAGGTCGATACAATGATCTTCGCCTTATCCGGACCACCGGATTCACACGTCAAGTTGTGAAAGTCAATGTTAAAAAAGTTCTCTACGGACAGGCTCCTGATCCCGTACTTCAAGCGGAAGATATCGTTTTCCTACCGTCGAGCCCTATGAAGTCAGCGATCAAGTCGGGAGGTATCTCTACACTTTTAGGTATTATCTCTGTCTTGATCGTGGCTGCTCAGCAGTAAGGAGCGAACCCACTCATGTTTGATCCAGATTTGAGATCGTCCTTCCGATATGGATTTATCTACTTCAGAAATGAGCAATACGTTGAAAAATAAAATCAGGTTGGCTTACCTTGTGAGTCATCCGATACAGTATCAGGCTCCTTTGTTGCGGCGAATCGCTCAAGAGCCTGACATTGAACTTACGGTCTTCTTTGGATCGGATTTTTCACTGCGAAACTATCAGGATAAGGGATTCGGCGTAGAGGTGAAATGGGACGTTCCACTTCTGGATGGATACCGGCATAAATTCCTGCCCGTGATCCGCGATAACGGAACCCAAGCGGTGACGACACCTCTGAATCGCGGGATCTACAACGCTCTTTGCGGCGATGGCTCGGAGGCGGCGTTCGATGTGCTGTGGGTACACGGATACGCCACGGTAAATGCATTGCACGGCATGGTTGCCGCAAAGGCGCTCGGCATTCCGGTGCTGCTGCGTGCAGAGTCCTGGTTGCGGGACCGGCAGCGAAGTGGGATCAAGCTGTTCGCCAAGGAATTCTTCTTTCAGTTGCTAAAGAAGCTGGTGGACGGAGTTCTTCCAATTGGGACTGAGAATGCAAGATATTGGCAGCACTATCTGGGTGACGATGTGCCGCGCTTTTTGATGCCGTATGCGGTCGATAACAGTTATTTCCAACAACGAAGCCTCGCGGCACAGGCAGGCCGAGACGAGTTGCGGAGAGAGTTGGGTCTAGAGGACGGGCGACCGGTCATTCTATTCGCGTCAAAGCTGCAGCGTCGCAAACATTGTTCCGATTTACTCGATGCGTACCGCATTATCATCGAGACCGTAACGAGCGAAGTTCTGCCTTACCTCGTGATTGTGGGTGACGGTGAGGAGCGAAGCGCTCTCGAGAAACAAGCAACTGAAGGCGGATTGACTGACGTCCGGTTCTGCGGGTTTCGAAATCAATCAGAACTTCCACGGTTCTTCGATCTTTCGACTGTATTCGTGCTTCCTTCACGACATGAACCGTGGGGTTTGATTGTGAATGAAGTAATGAATGCGGGGCGGACTGTAATCGTCTCTGATGATGTCGGCTGCCAGGCTGACCTGATTACAGACGGAGTGGAAGGCTGCGTGTTTCCAACCGGCGACGTGAATGCGTTAGCGGAGGCGCTGCGCCGAGTGCTAGCCACACCTGGAACTGCCGAACAGATGGGCAAGCGGGCTTTGGACAGGATCAAGAGGTGGAGCTTTGAAGAGGATGTTCTCGCGTTACGCCAGGCGATCGCCGAGGTGACCCGCAAATTCGCGCCATGAATGATGCTGTCAATCCAAACTAACGACATCAGGTATCACAAAGATCAATCGGCAGGATAACCCGAATGTGTAGAGAAGCCTTAATCGTGAATTCAACTGCTATGCTCCAATCGACGGACAAGAACTGATGCGAATTCTCCACATTATCGGAACGCTTGATCCTGCGGCCGGCGGCCCGGCTGAGTCGGTCAGGGTGCTGCTGAGTTACGGCCCGATCGGCTATACGGGAGAGGTTGTTACGCTTGATGACCCTTCTGCTCCTTACCTGAACAATATCGGCTTTCCTGTGCATGCTCTCGGTCCTACAAGAACCACGTATGGTTTCAATTCCAGGTTGCAGCCGTGGTTGAGAGATAATCGGCATCGCTTCGATGGTGTGGTCGTGAACGGGCTCTGGCAATATGGCGGATTCTCGGCGTGGCGCACCCTGGGCGGAAATACTCCGTATGTGGTGTTTACGCATGGCATGCTGGACCCTTATTTCAAGCGCGCCTTTCCGCTGAAGCACATCAAGAAGTGGATATACTGGATATCTGCGGAGTACTGGGTTCTTCGCAACGCCTATCGTGTGCTGTTTACGTCGAAGGCCGAGAAACAGCTGGCGGAACAGAGCTTCTGGATGCATCGCTGGAACCCGTATGTTGTGCCGTACGGCGCAAGCGGCCCAACCGGCGATCCTGACCTTCAGAAGAAGGCTTTCTTTGAAAGATGCCCCGAAGCGGAGCACAAGCGGTTTCTTCTCTTCCTTGGCCGCATTCACCGGAAAAAAGGTTGCGATCTCCTGATTGAGGCTTTTGCGAAGGTGGCGGCCGATGATCCTGATCTATATCTTGTGATGGCTGGGCCGGATCAGCAACAGTGGAGCGCTGAGTTGAAGTCCACAGCGGAGAAACTCGGGATTGCGAACCGTGTCTACTGGCCAGGAATGATCCTTGGAGACGCGAAGTGGGGCGCGTTCTTCGCGTCCGAGGCGTTTATTCTGCCATCTCACCAGGAGAACTTCGGGATCGCGGTTGCAGAGGCTCTGGCCTGCGGCAAGCCGGTGCTGCTCGCGGACAAAGTCAATATCGCGGAAGACATCGCCGAAGATGGAGCAGGGCTGATGGAACTGGACACTCCAGAAGGGACGCTGCGGCTGCTAGAACGGTGGATCGGCATGACTGTCGCGGAGCGGCAGCACATGGCGGAGCTTGCGTCTCAATGCTTTCACCGCCGTTACGATATGCGTGAGAATGCAAAAACTATCATTCGGCTGTTTGGAGCAGCTACTGCTCCTGCACCGAGCAGTGTTGACGCGGAATAGGCCCCTAGCTATGCCAAAGCAGATATATTACAACGCGGCCGACCACATCTCGACGGAGACGGCGGAAGATCCTTATATGCGTCCGGCATTCTCCCTTCGCAACCGTCTTCGAAGACTTACCTGGAATATGTGCTGGGCTGTCTTCTACCGAATGTCACCGAGACCGTTTCATTCCTGGAGGTCCTATCTTCTTCGCCGATTCGGAGCGAAAATAGGCGCGGATTGTCATTTCTATCCGAAGTCCAGAGTCTGGGCGCCGTGGAACTTGGTTTGCGCCGATCAGGTGACGGTTGGTGACGGTGCCGAGATATATAATCCTGCGCCGGTTACATTTGGGTCGCACGCAATCGCGTCACAGGATGCATACGTCTGCGCGGCAAGTCACGATTACGACGATCCCGCGTTTCCGCTGGTTGCGTTTGCCATGAGTGTGGGCGCTTATGCGTGGATATGCGCAAGAGCCTCACTTGCGCCGGGAGTGAACATGGGCGAAGGCGCGGTGCTGGGATTAGGATCGGTTGCGACGCGGGATCTGGAGGCGTGGACTGTGTATGCCGGAGTACCCGCGCTTAAAGTGAAGGAAAGAAAACGATACTCCGCTCGTCCGTAAGCAGTGCCAACCTCTGGTCCGTGTGGATAATCAGCAAAACCGAAGCCCTGCCGAATCACATCTGACACAGAACGAAGTCGCTCAACCGCGGAGTTTCGCCAGTAGATCCGTCGGGTGGACGGGTTTGGCAAGGATCTCGAACTCATGGCCCTGTGCGCGTGCTTTCTCCAGCAGATCGGCCGTGGCGGCCTGGCCGGAGAATAAAAGAATCTTGCATTGAGGGAGTTTGCTGCGGGTGATGATCGCAGCCTCAATACCGGTCATGCCGGTCATGATGACGTCACTGATCAGCATATCGGGCCGGAAGCTTTCCAGAGACTCGATTGCCTTCTCTCCGCTAAACACAGCTCGTGCCTCAAAACCTGCCTGATTGAGGATAATGGCAAGAGTATTTGCTATTACCTGCTCATCATCGGCGACAAGCACTTTGGGTTTTGATGTAGCGGTGGATGTTGAATCTGACATGCTGTGTATCCCCAGAAATCGAAGTCAAAATGCAGTTGAAATGTAACGTTCACGAGCATCCGTTTGTTTGTTGTCTACATGGTAATGATACGCTGAGCGCAGAGTTGCTTAATCGGCAATCATCACAACCCACAGGAACGCACACTGTACTACAAAAATAAATATGCAGCCAGCAATCATCCGCGCCGAACGTGTTGAGAAATACTATGCGCAGCCGAGCGAGAATCGAATTCAGGTCATCTCGCCAACCGATCTTTCCATAAGCGCTGGAGAGATCGTTGCCCTTCTTGGACCATCCGGCTCTGGAAAGTCTACCTTACTTCGTATGCTGACGGGATTATCGGCTCCTTCCGCGGGTGAGGTGTTCTGGCACGATAAGCCAATTGCAACCGCAGAGGTTAATGTATCGATTGTGTTCCAAAGTTTCGCGCTTTTTCCGTGGCTTTCTGTGTTGGAGAACGTCGAAGCGCCTCTGAAAGCACGCGGCATGGAGACCGGCGAACAACGCAGACGCAGCATGAAGATTCTTGACACGGTAGGGCTGGACGGATTCCAGGCGGCCTTTCCCAAAGAACTCTCCGGCGGCATGAGGCAGCGGGTGGGGTTTGCGCGGGCCCTTGTGGTCGAGCCAGAGGTCCTGTTTATGGATGAGCCGTTCTCTGCCCTGGACGTGCTGACGGCGGAGAATCTGCGGAGCGAACTGCTGGAACTGTGGCAGAACAAGACAATTCCGACCCAGGCTATTTTTATCGTGACTCACAACATCGAAGAGGCCGTTTTGCTGGCCGACCGCATCATCGTGCTTGGCCGCAATCCGGGCCATGTGCGGACGGACTTCAAGGTGGCGATTCCGCATCCCAGGGACCGGAAGGCCACGGCTTTTACGCAATTGGTCGACTACATCTATAAGGTATTGACTCAGCCCGATGCGCAGCCGCCGGCTCTGCCCCAGACCTCCACGGGAAAATCTGTCCGCGACCAGCGTCAGATGCACTACCAGATGCTGCCCCATGCACGCCCCGGCGGCATTGCCGGATTGCTGGAGCTGGTGCTCGACCATCATGGTAAGGACGACATCTACCGGCTGGCCGACGACCTCGCGTTTGAGATCGACGACCTCCTGCCAATTGTCGACGCCGCCCAGTTGCTCGGCTTTCTGACCGTGACCGAAGGCGATGCAGCCATTACGCCTACCGGGACCGAGTACGCTAACTCCGAGATCCTTCGCCAGAAAGAGCTTTTTCGCACCGCCGCGATCGAGAATGTGCTGCTGCTGCGACAGATCGTGCGAGCGATCGAGGCCAAGAGCGACCGCAGCGTGCCGGAGGAGTTCTTTCATGACATGCTGGACGAACAGTTCAGCGAAGATGAGACGCTGCGGCAACTGGAGACTGCCATCAACTGGGGGCGGTACGCCGAGCTGTTCGACTATGACGCATCGCGCCGCCGCTTCATTCAGCCGGAGAAGCTGCACCATGAGACGGGAGCTGAGGCAAGCAGTCGGACGGAAGAGGAGATCGACGTATGATCCAGCTTCCCGACCGCTTCAGCCGGCTGCAGCCGCGGGAGACGCTCGCCCGCACGCAGGTGCTGGAACGCGGCTGGCCTTTCTTCCTCGACCTCTGCATCGCGGCTATCGGGCTGGCCTGCTTCTACGCCGTTGTCCGGATCGCCATGTTCTGGGCAGGGCGGCCTGAGCCCCAGTTCGTCGTCTCGCTCAGTCCTCGCGCCTTGCCGCACTACGCCTTCTACTCCATCGTACGCATCGGTCTTGCCTATGTTCTCAGTCTGATCTTCGCAGTCAGTTACGGTTACATCGCCGCTTACAATCGGCGCGCCGAAAAGGTGATGATTGCGGTCCTCGACATCCTGCAGTCGATCCCGGTCCTGAGCTTCCTGCCGCCTGTGATGCTGGCCATGATCGCGCTCTTCCCTACCCGCCAGCTGGGTGTTGAGATGGGAGCGATCGTCCTCATCTTTACCGGATCGGTCTGGAACATGGCGTTCAGCTTCTACTCCTCCCTCAAGAGCATCCCGAAGGAGCTGATGGAAGCGACGGGCATCTACCGCTTCTCGCGATTCCAGCGTTTGCTCCAGTTGGAGCTGCCCTATGCCGCCATCGGTCTCATCTGGAACTCCATCATGTCGGTCGCCGGGGCGTGGTTCTTTCTCATGGCCTGCGAGATGTTCCACCTCGGTTCACGCGACTTCCGCCTTCCCGGTCTCGGCTCCTACCTTCAGACCGCCGCGGATGCCGGCAATGGCGTTGCCATCACGTGGGGGCTTACGGTGATGATCCTCATCATCGTCGCCACCGACCAGCTCCTCTGGCGTCCCCTCATCGCGTGGAGCGACAAGTTCAAGTTCGAGCAGGTGGAAAGCAGCAAGCGCATCACCTCGCCCATTCTGCATCTACTCACACATTCCAAAGCTCTTGCGAGCCTAAACCGGCACACTCTAGCCCCGTTCACCGCCGGCCTCTACACTCGCCTGGCACACCGTCGCGTGGCCAAGCTGCAGCAGCCTGCGATCGTTCGACCGGAATCCCGCCTGCGCACGATTGGCCTTCGTGTCGTTGTCCTCATCGCAGTCACCTGCGCTGTCCTCTACGCGGCTTTTCAGGCGGTAGCGTTGCTTCGTCCTCTGCCAGGGGCGGAATACCTACACATCCTGCAGGGTGCGATTGCGACCTTCCTCCGGGTCAACCTTGCGCTCCTGCTCGCCTCTGCCTGGACGATCCCCGTTGGGGTTGCGATCGGCTCCAATCCACGCCTCGCCCGAATCGCGCAGCCTCTCGCCCAGATCGCCGCTTCGGTCCCCGCGACCGCGCTCTTTCCTGTCCTTCTCCTGGCGCTGATCCGGGTGGGTGGCGGGATGGGGATCGGCTCCATTGCGCTCATGCTTCTCGGTACGCAGTGGTACATCCTGTTCAACGTCATCGCCGGGGCGATCGCGATCCCTTCGGACCTGAAGGAAGTGGCGACGCTCTTCCGCTTCAGCAGAGTCCAGCGCTGGAAGACGGTTATTCTCCCCGGCATCTTCCCGTTCCTCATCACCGGCCTGGTCACGGCGTCGGGCGGCGCCTGGAACGCCAGCATCATCGCCGAATACTTCCCGATCAAAGGCCAGATCCTCCAGACTACCGGCCTTGGCGCCATCATCAGCGAGGCTACGGGAGGCGGCCGATTCCCTGTCCTGCTGCTTGCAACCATGGTGATGGCCCTGATGGTAGTTACGACGAACCGGCTGGTATGGCGTCCTCTCTTCCGGCTTGCGGAGACGCGATACAAGCTCGGGGGATGAGTCAGGGACGGTTGGGTAGCGGCGGCTTGCGGAAGGCGAAGACGATGGCCAGCAGAGGCGGCGCGAGCAGCACTCCCCAGAAGGGAATTATGATGCCGAGCACGATGGGACCGAGGAAGGCGGCCCACCATGGGACTCTGGTGGTGCGGTGCAGGATGTAAGGGCCGATGACCAGGCCTTCGAGAATAACGATGAGGCCGTAGAGGCCGAGCACGAGCCCGAGACGCCACTCGTCATGGCCGCTGAAGGCGACGGCAAGCACAGGGCCGATGAGCGCGACCATGCCTCCATAGGTAGGGACGATCTGGAGCAGGCCGCCGAGAACCGCCCAGAGTGGCGCGAAGGGGACATGAATCAGTTCCAGCCCGATAAGCCAGAGAACGCCGACGATCAGGGCGTCGAGAGTTGCGGCGCGCCACCAGTTGAGGAGCGCTCCGCCGGCGGTTTTGAGGTGCGCGGCCGGGTTGTGGTTTCCTGGGTTCATGCCAACCTGCTTGCTTCTTACCCAACTTGCCGGCTTCGCCGTGCATCAGACATGTTGAAGCAAAATATACCTAACGCTACTTTTTCGATGCGGTCCACCTGTTTCCGGTAACCTCGCTGCGCGAACGGTACAGGTACGGAGAACGACTGAATATGGCTGTTATGATGCAGGCTTTTTACTGGGATTCTCCCAAAATAGAGAAGCAAGAAGGTAACTGGTGGAACTTTATCGCCGACAAAATGGAGGACCTGGGGAAGGCCGGGTTCAATGCGTTGTGGCTGCCGCCTATCTCGAAGGCCTCCGATCACACTTCGGTCGGATATGACCCTTACGACTACTTCGACCTGGGCGACTACGACCAGAAGGGCGGCGTGAAGACGCTGTACGGCAACCGAGCCGAGTTGGAGGCTCTGATCGCCAAGGCGCATGCGCATGGCATCGGGCTGTATGCGGATATGGTGATCAACCACAACTCCGGTGCAGATGAAGAGGAGGTCAATCCTCTGGACGGGCAGAAGCGGTGGACGAAGTTCCGTCCGAAGAGTGGCAAGTTTCCGCGCGACTGGAACTGCTTCCATCCGAGCCGCTACGAGCAGGTAATGATGGAAGGCGAGAACTTCGCAGGGTTTCCGCATCTATGTCATCGCAATCCGGTGGTCTATACCGCGATGTTCGACTTCGCGCGCTTTTTGATCGAGGAGCTTGGGTTCGACGGCTTCCGGTTCGACTTCGTGAAGGGCTATGGGGCATGGATGATCGGGCTGCTGGCCAAGTATCGGTATGTCAAGGACGGCGAAGAGTTCACGCCGTATGTTGTCGGCGAGTTGTGGTCGGGCAATGAAGACATCGATGAGTGGCTCGACAAGGTGAACAAGCTCACCGACACCCAGATCGCTGCGTTCGACTTTCCGCTTCGATACCGGCTGAAGGATGTCTGCGATACTCCCAACTACGACCTGCGCAACCTGACCGAGGACGGCGCCGTGGTGATGAAGCGTCCTTTGCACGCGGCGACCTTCGTAGATAACCACGACATGGGCGAGAACGCGATCGTGAACGATAAGATGATGGCGTACTCGTTCATCATGGTGCATGAGGGGTATCCGAGCATCTTCTGGTACGACTACTACAACAACGGGCTGGCCCGGCCCATGACGCCGAATGGCATCGACGCGCTGATCCAAGCGCATCACAAGTACGCCGGCGGCGATTCGCAGATCCTGCATGCCGATCCCGACCTCTACATCATGCAGCGGATCGGTTACAAGGACGACAAGGTGGACCAGCCGGGGTTGATCTATGTGCTTAACAACCTGGGCGATCAGTGGTCGGGTACGTCGGTGAAGACCAAGTGGCCTAACCAGCGGTTCGCGCCGATTGCCTGGGATGGGCATGGCCTGTATGGCGAGGTAGCCCATCCGGATGAGCGCACGACCGACGCAGAGGGAAACTCCGAGTTCCCTGCCCCGCCGCGAGGGTTTGCAATCTACGCTCCGGTGTTGGGTACCCCCCTGGGCACCTCTCCAACCTAAGCTTATTCCTTTCAGTTATTTAGGGCGAACATAGATCGCAAAATATTCATTCTAAAAGGTTTATAGAGTAAATTATTCTATCTAAATGGTTTAGGCTGCAGAAATGAAGAAGGCCCCAGGCTGACCGGGCGGCCTTTTCAACTTTACATCCAGTATATCGGGTAGGAGATAACTGGTACGCCAAGGCTAAGTTATTGCTTCGACGCCAGATAAGAGGATCGGAGCTTGACAGGGCTTTCGCCCGGGCCTCGCGAAGTGAATTTCATGCTGGGGTAGAGGCGATTGGTTTGATCGAGACCTCTGTCCGAGAGTCCGGACCCTTCGGCGTGCTCAGGGCAAGCTATGGGGCGCCCAGATCTTCTGCCTTTACACCATCACGGGAACTGCTAAAAGTGAGAATTCCGGATGGTTGCGGGCGCTGGTTTTGGGATGTCCGGATGGTATTCTTGATCTATGAAGTTTGGCGTTCTGGTCTTTCCGGGGTCCAATTGCGACCATGACACCCATCATGTCATCGACGCAATCGCGCTGCAGCCTGTGACCTACCTGTGGCATGCTTCGGAGGACCTGCAGGGGTGTGACGCGATCCTGGTGCCGGGCGGCTTTGCCTATGGCGACTATCTGAGGACAGGCGCGATTGCGCGGTTTGCTCCGGTGATGCAGTCGGTGAAGCGGTTTGCGGCGGGCGGCGGGCTGGTGATGGGGATCTGCAATGGATTCCAGATCCTGTGCGAGGCGGGTCTGCTGCCGGGAGCGTTGATGCGGAATGCGAACCAGCACTACATTTGTAAACAGACGTATCTTCGGACCGAGGCGGCGGATTCGCCGTTCACCCATGGACTGAAGCAGGGGCAGGTGCTGCAGATGCCGATTGGGCATATGGAAGGCAACTACTTCTGCGATGCCGAGACGCTGGCGGATTTGAAGGCGGAAGATCGCATTGCGTTCCGGTATGCCACTCCGCAAGGTGAGATCACCGCGGCGGCGAATCCGAACGGATCGCTTGAGAATATCGCGGGTGTGCTGAATGAAGGGCGCAATGTGCTGGGGTTAATGCCGCATCCGGACCGCTCGAGCGAGGCGCTGCTGGGTTCGGCGGATGGGTTGCTTCTGTTTCAGGGGATGGTGGAGTCGTTGGGAGTTGGGTTGCCGGGCTGAGAGTGTGCGGAATCGAGCGATTTGCGTGGTGAGTTGGCGGTAATAGGGTGCTTATAAGCGGTTCCTTGGTGGTATATCCGGCAAGTACAAGAGCAAATAGAGAGATTCTTCCCCTTCGCTGCGCCCGATAGGTCAACGATGACGACTCAAGGATGACGACGAAGAACAAACAAAGACGACAACGACAGATGCTGGATTCTTCGCCTTCGCTGCGCTCGATGGGCCACCCGGAATGTATCGTGAACCCCTGTGAGACTTCAGTTTGGGGCCAGCCTGTCACAGACTATCGATGGTGTAACCTAGCTGGGCGATGATTGATATTCACCATCACCTTCTCTGGGGCATGGACGATGGTGCTTCGAACTTCGAGACCTCGGTCGCCATGGCGAAGATGGCGGCGGCGGATGGGATCAGCCATATCGTCTGTTCGCCGCATGCGAATGGCAAGTATGCGTATGAGCCGGAGAAGATTGCGGAAAAGATTGCCGAGCTGCAGCGGCTTCTGGATCACGAAAAGGTTGCGCTGAAGCTGGGCCACGGGTGCGACTTCCACATGTCGTACGAGAACATTTTGGAGGCGAAGGACGATCCGGCGCGGTTCAGCATCAATGGGCTGGGGTACTTGCTGGTGGAGATTCCGGACTATGGACTGCCGCGTGGGTTGACGGATATTTTTTATCAACTGCAGTTGGCGGGGCTGACGCCGGTCTTGACGCATCCGGAGCGGAACCCTACGCTGCAGACGGACCGTCCGCGGCTGGTGGACTGGCTGAAGGGCGGGGTGCTGGTGCAGGTGACCGCAGGGTCGGTCGTGGGCCGGATGGGCAAACCCGCGGAGCGCATGGCGCATGACCTGCTGGCGAACCGCTGGGTCCACTTTCTGGCGACGGACGCGCACAATACGACCTCGCGAGCGCCGAAGATGCATGAGGCGTTTGAGGTGGTGGCAAAGAAGTATGGGCCGGACTACGCGCATCTGCTGTGCGTCTCGAATCCGCTGGCTGCGTTTCTAGGGAAGCCGATGCCGCCGCAGATGGAGCCGCTGAACCTGTATGACGAGGACAGGCCGAAGAGCTGGTGGCAGAGGCTTAAGGACAGGGGGTAGGGTTTAGGGGGCAGGGTGTAGAAGGGCTTAAGGCAGGGTTTAGGGTGCCCTGTTGCCTTCTACTCCCTACTCCCTATTCCCTGCCCTTGTGCCGTCCGGCAGGACATGTGTTTTTAGAGGCCGAGTCCGCCGTCGACGGCGAGGAGTTGGCCGGTGATGAAGTGGGGGGCGGTGGCGAAGAAGAGGGCAGCAGCAGCTACGTCGTGCGCGGTGCCGTTGCGCTGCATGGGGGTTTTGCGGGCGAACTGCTCGTAGGCTTCGTCGACTTCGCCTTGGACGATCATGCCGGGAGCGATGCAATTGACGCTGATCCCGGGAGCCCAGGCCTTGGCCATGGTCTTCGAGAGCATGTGCAGCGCGGCCTTCGAGGTGCAGTAGTGGGCGTGGGTGGCCCAGGGGTGCAGACCGCCGAGTGAGCCGATGTTGAGGATGCGTCCGCGGGCGGCGCGAAGGTGCGGGTGCGCGGCCTTGGCCATGAGGAACGGGGCGCGGGTGTTGGCGGCGAACATGGCGTCCCACTGGCCGGCGGAGATGTCTTCGAGGGCGACGGACTCGAAGATGCCGGCGTTGTTGACCAGGAGGTCGAGCTGGCCGAACTCTTCGATGACGGCGGAGACGGTGTGCTCGATACTTTCGGGGTCGCGGAGGTCGCAGTGGATGGCCTGGGCGTCGACATCGTAGGCGGCGAGGTCCCACACGGTGGATTCGGCCTCGGGCTGGGAGGCGAGATAGGTGATGGCGACGTTGGCGCCGGCTTCGGCCAGGGTGAGGGCGATGGCGCGGCCGATACGCTTGGCCGCTCCGGTGACGAGGACGGTCTTTCCCCTAAGCAGCTTGTCCATTAATGTCGAATATCCAGTGAATCTGTACCGATTGCGTGTGCTGCGGTGGGAGCTACTGCTGTGGAGGAGGCGGCGTAGATGCGGGCGGTGTGGATGGTGGAGGCGGTGTGGATGGTGGAGGCGGTGTGGACTGTGCAGGCTGCGTCGGACGTATCGGCTCCTGGACCCCGGGCTTTCTGGTCGAGGGCTTGCCTTCGTTGTCGACGTAACCGGAGATCTGGGCCTGGGGATGGATCATGGCGACGGCGATGGATTTGCTGGGGCCATCCACCAGGTAGTCGTGGGCGAAGGTGGCGAAGCCGGTGGCGATGACCTGAACCCGGACGGTGCTGCCGGTGGGGATGATGTCGATAGTCGCCTTGCCGTCGGGGTCGGTCTTGACCTCGAGGTTGCCCTCGTCCTTGCCGTTGAGGGTGGAGTCGAAGACGACGGCGGCGTTCATGATGGGCTTGCCGTTGAATTTCTTGGTGACTTCGACCTCAATGTGGGAGGTGGCGGGTGGGGCTTTGTACTTGCGGCCGCGGTGCTCGGGCGGGGCGTCCTGGGCTCGGGCGGATGAGCAGAGGGCCGGGGATAGCAGGAAGAGAAGGGCAAACGGGGTGACGAGGGCGCGGCGTGACGACATAAAGACATTCTACGACTATTCGGGCCGGGGTTGGAGCGAAGAACCGAGGAAGGGACGGCCTTGGGTTGCGTGAGTTTCACTCATATTTCACATGGGGGAGTTGACAGAGCCATTCCAGGTGACTATCGTTAGCAATCGGAAGGTAAGAGTGCTAACGAGCGGTGAGCATTGAGCGGGAAGCTTTGAGTTCCGGCTGACTTGGCGTTAGCAGTTCCAATCCTATTTTGTGGCTGGGTGCGGGGAGTTTGCCGCAGCCTGCCGCGCAATCAACCGCGGACGGGTCTTCCGTTCGCCAAAACGCACCAAGGAGATGTAAAGCATGGCGACAACATCGTTTACACCGCTGCACGACCGGGTTCTGGTTCGGCGTGTTGAAGAGGGCGAAAGCATTCGTGGCGGGATCATTATCCCGGATTCGGCAAAAGAGAAGCCGCAGCAGGGCGAGGTGATCTCGGTCGGCAAGGGCAAGTCGAACGATGAGGGCAAGGTGTTCCCGCTGGATGTGAAGGCGGGCGACAGCATCCTGTTCGGCAAGTACTCGGGCACGGAGATCAAGCTGGATGGCGAAGAGTTCCTGATCATGCGCGAAGAGGAAGTCCTGGGCATTATCAAGAAGTAAGCATTGCATGCAGCAGACGCCGCTTCGCGGCAAAATCGGCGCTTCGGGCGCCTCACAAAAACACTTTGATTGGTCGCTGACCAAAACAGGAGCAACATAATGGCAAAACAGATTCTGCATGGAGAAGATTCGCGTCAGGCGATTCTGCGTGGCGTCAATATTCTGGCGGACGCAGTGAAGGTGACGCTGGGGCCCAAGGGCCGCAATGTGGTGATTGAGAAGAAGTTCGGTTCGCCGACGATCACCAAGGACGGCGTGACGGTAGCCAAGGAGATCGAGCTGTCGAACTCGCTCGAAAACATGGGCGCGCAGATGGTGCGTGAGGTTGCGTCGAAGACCTCCGACGTGGCCGGCGACGGCACCACGACCGCGACGGTCCTGGCGCAGGCGATCTATCGCGAGGGTGTGAAGACGGTTGCCGCCGGTGCGAACCCGATGGCGCTGAAGCGCGGGATCGACAAGGCTGTCGAGGCCATCATCGGCAAGCGCGATGAGCATGGCGCGGTAATTGGCGGCGAGTTGAGCAAGCTGTCGAAGCCGGTCTCGGGCGACATGATTGCCCAGGTAGGAACGATCTCGGCCAACTCGGACTCGCAGATCGGCGAGATCATCGCTGCGGCGATGAAGACGGTTGGAAAAGACGGCGTCATCACCGTCGAAGAGTCGCGCACCATGGAGACCCAGCTTGAGACCGTGGAAGGCATGCAGTTCGACCGCGGCTATCTTTCGCCCTACTTCGTGACCGATGCGGAGCGGATGGAAGTCTCGCTCGAAAATCCGTACATCCTGATCTACGAGAAGAAGATCTCGTCGATGAAGGACCTGCTTCCCCTGCTCGAGCAGATTGCCCGGACGGCGAAGCCGCTTGTGATCATCGCGGAAGATGTCGATGGCGAGGCGCTGGCGACCCTGGTGGTGAACAAGCTGCGCGGCACGCTGAATGTGGCTGCTGTGAAGGCTCCTGGCTTCGGCGATCGTCGCAAGGCGATGCTCGAGGACATTGCTGTCCTGACGGGCGGCAAGGCAGTGACGGAAGACCTCGGCATCAAGCTCGAGGGCGTGAAGATCGAAGACCTCGGCACGGCCAAGCGCGTGACCATCGACAAAGACAACACGACCATCGTCGATGGCGGCGGTGAGGACGGCAAGCTCGAAGGACGCGTGAAGGAGATTCGCGCTCAGATCGACAAGACGACCTCCGACTACGACCGTGAGAAGCTGCAGGAGCGCCTGGCCAAGCTGGTCGGCGGTGTTGCGGTGATCAAGGTCGGCGCGGCCACCGAGACCGAGATGAAGGAGAAGAAGGCTCGTGTCGAGGATGCGATGCATGCAACCCGCGCGGCCGTCGAGGAAGGCATTGTCCCGGGCGGCGGAGTAGCGCTGATCCGTTGCACGCCTGCTGTCGATGCGTTGATCAAGACGCTCGATGGAGATGAGAAGATCGGCGCGAACATTATCCGTCGCGCGATCGAAGAGCCGTTGCGCATGATCGTCTCGAACGCGGGCGAAGAGGGCGCGGTCGTCATTGGCAAGATCCACGAATCGAAGGACAACAACTACGGCTACAACGCCGGAACGGGCGCCTACGAAGACCTGGTGAAGGCCGGCGTGATCGACCCGACGAAGGTGACGCGGACTGCATTGCAGAACGCGGCTTCGATCGCCGGGTTGATGCTGACCACCGAAGCGATGATCGCCGACATCCCCGAGAAGAAGGAAGCGGGCGGCGGCGGACATCAGCACGGCGGCGGCATGGACGGGATGTACTAAGGAGCGATGAGCTTTGAGCTTTGAGGAACGGCCCCCCTTTCTTGGGGGCTTTTCCTTTTTTAATAGCGGAGAGATTTTAGTAGGCCGTGCAGCATTTTGCGGATGTCTATGGTTTGGGTGGATAGTTTGGCGTGGAGGGTGGGGTCGAGGGAGCTTAGGTCGCGGGCTAGCTGGAGCAGGTATTCGACTTCGGAGGTGCTGCCTTTGGCTATGTTGAGGAAGCGGCCTAGCTCGGCTTCGCCGTCGCGGCCACAGCCTTCGGCTAGGTTGGTGGGGATCGAGGCGGCGGCCCGGCGGATTTGGCTGGTGGGGCCGAAGAGTTCTGACTTGGGTAGGGATTGGGTGGCTCTGTAGATGTCGAGGACTAGCTGATGGGATTGTTTCCATACTTCGAGCGTTCGGAAGTCTTTCACTCAATTCCTTTGTAGTTCTTGCGAGAGGGATTGTTTTTTATTCATCATGACAATGGCCGTGGCGGTGGGCGGCGGTAGAGCTGCGCTGTTTCGAATAGGTTTAGGATGGCTATGCTGGTTGGAGGGATGACATGCGCCTATCTCGGCGGGAGTTTTCAAGACTTGGAGCGATGGGGCTGGCAGCGCGGGTTTTGCCTCCGGTGGGAGCTTTGGCGCAGGACAATGGAGAGCGCAGGGTGGGGTACTGCGTCATTGGACTGGGGCAGATCGCGGACCACTTCATGCGCGGGGTAAAGGCGAGTGAGCACTCGCGGATTACCGGGCTGGTGAGTGGGCATCGCGACAAGGCGGAGCGGATTGCGGCGCAGTATGGGGTGCCGGCAAGCTCGATCTACAGCTACGAGGATATGGATAGGATGCGGGAGAACAAGAGCATCGACGCGGTGTATGTGGCGCTGCCGAACAGCATGCATGCGGAGTATACGATCCGGTCGGCGAAGGCGGCCAAGAACGTACTGTGCGAGAAGCCGATGTCGACGACCGTGGCCGAGGCGGAGTCGATGATTGCGGCGTGCAAGGCGGCAAATGTGAAGCTGATGATTGCCTACAGGCTGCACTATGAGCCGCTGAACCTGAAGGCGATCCAGCTGATCAAAGATGGCGCGCTGGGGCAGGTGCAGACGATCAACGGGGCGTTCGGGTTCAACGCGCAGCCGGGGATTTGGCGGCTGAACAAGGCGCTGGCCGGGGGCGGGTCGATGTTCGATGTGGGGATCTATGTGTTGAATGCGTGCCGGTATCTGACGGGGGAGGAGCCGGGGAAGTTTACGGCGGTCGCCTCGACGATCGACAAGGATGGCCGGTTCAAGGAGATGGAAGAGAATATGTCGTGGACGATGCGGTTCCCTTCCGGCATTCTGGCGACAGGCAGTACAAGCTATGGCTGCGAGATGCCGGGGAACTATACGGTGTTCGGGCCGAAGGGATGGCTGGAGATGAACCCGGCGTACAGCTATGAGGGGTTGAGGCTGCGGGCAAGCTATTCAAGCGGCGTGAAGGGCCAGAAGATAGAAATTGATGAGGCAAGTCCGGAGAGAGACCCGACGCAGTTCACGCGGGAGACGGATCACTTTTCAGAGTGCATTCTGGAGAACCGGACGCCGAGCAGCCCCGGAGAGGAAGGGCTGCGGGACATGCAGTATATCCAAGATATTTACGCGGCGGCTGGCGTTCCAATGTAAGCAATGCCTCGTGGGGGAAGCCTGAAGGCTATTGGAGCGGCAGTTGCAACTCCTGTTTGCCTTCGTGGAGAGGTGAGGTTTTGCCTTGCCATTGCAGTGCGCCGGAGATGCCGGGGGGCAACGTGATGACGGCTCGAAGGCCTGAAGGTTCGCGGGTGTATTCGGCGGCTATGTTTCCTGTGGGAGTCGGTACGGTGGCGAGGATGTGCTGGAGCGATCCAGGATGAGGGGTGACGAGGACGGTCTTGAAGCCGGGAGTTGCCGGTCGGATGCCGGCCACGGTGGTGAGGAGATCGTAGTCCGGATGCGCGCTCCAGGCGTGCGAGTCGGAGCGGGTAGGTTCGGGCTGCTCGGCCCAGGTGGTGAGGCCGAGCGCGACCATCTGCCGCCACGGCCCTAGCAGTTGCATGTATCGGTCGCCCATGCCTGCGTGGTCGAGGGCGCGCGCGAGATAGAAGCGGAAGTAGTAGGTGGCGCTGGTCATCGGGGGCAGCGCCTGGCTGGAGGTAAATCCGGCGTCACTGGTGGAGAGGATCTTCGTGAGTACCTCCTTCTGCTGGTCGTGCCTCTGGCCGGGTGGGATGACGTCGAGCCATACGCCAAGGATGTTGGCATGTTGGCTGTAGTGTTTCTGCGCAGGGGTGTCGGCGAGGAGACCATACTGCTGGTTCCAGCAGAGTTTGTAGACTGCCTGCGCGGCGTGTTGCGCGGCGGCGCGGTAGAGTTCGGCCCTGGGCTTGTCGCCTAAGGCGGATTCGAGTTCCGCTGCGTTGCGCAGAGCTTCGATGAACTGCAGCGTGATAACGGACGATCCTCCGTCGGCGTCCTCGGGAGGATCGCCGCCCTTGAAGTCGGTTCCCCAGTCGACGAACGGCCACCAGGGGATGTTGCCGAGGAGGCCGTCGGGACGCTGACGCTCGAGGAACCAGTCGAGGACTGTACGGGTGCCGGAAAGTTGGTCGCGGACGAAGGCTGCATCGTCGCGGTACATCCAGAAGTCATGCACCATGCCGATCCACAGCAGGGAGAAGGTCGGGATGATCTGCCGGACCGACGAGGGATAGCGGCTGCGGGTGATGCCTTCGGGAATGCGGGAGTGGTTGAAGGCCTGGATGGCCTGGCGGGCGAGGCGGTCGTCGCCACCGACGGTGTAGGAGAGCAGCGCCTGGATGCGGGTGTCGCCGATGTACTGCATGCGCTCGTAGTAAGGCGTGTCCATGTAGGTGTCGTGGGCGTCGAGGCGCGCGGTGCGCCAGCTAATGTCCCAGATCGGCTTCAGGGAGTCGTCGTTGGAGGCGAAGTGGCCGCGCTCTTCGAAGGGATAGGCGGTGAACCAGGTTTGCAGCTTCTCGACGTCGAGGGGCTGATCGGTGGTCTCGATGTCGAGTTGGAGGTAACGCCAGGTCTTCCAGCCGAGCGGCATGAAGACGCGGTTGGCGGAGCCGTCGGGGAGGAACTCGTCGAAGATTCCGAGGATGTGTTTGCCGGTAATGTCGTTGCGGTTGCCCTTCTGGCCTTTGTCGTCGATCAGGGCTTCCGCGTAGGTGAGACGGATGGTGGCTCCCCGCCCGCGGCTTACGGTGAGCTCGGGATAGGCGGTGGTGAGGTGCGTGTTGTCGAGAAGCAGGGTGGTTTTCGAGTGCGCAGGCAGGGTGAATCCAGCGTCGGGAAAGCCGGAGGGAGCGAGGCCTGTCGAACGGACGATGTGCCCGGCGGGAGTGAGGGTGCGCTGCATCGGCGGCAGTGGATCGGGTGTGAGCTGCCAGTTGTTTTCCTGCACCACGGAGCCCAGCGGTGTCGCGCCTCCGATGGGTTGTGCGCTCTTCCAGTTTGTGCCGGAGGTGGCACCGCTGTTCCAGCTCCAGTCGAAGGCGGTGCCGTCGATGCGTTCGGCGGGTTCGGCAACGTAGTAGAAGTGGTTGCGGATCGCTGGAGGAGTGGGGAGGACCTCGATTCCCTTCTCTTCTTCGACCTGCCAGGTGGCATCGGTGTCGGCGCTGCGCTCGGCTTCGTCTTTGCCTTGCAGGACGAAGCCGAGGCGGTCGCTGATCTGCGCCAGCGGGGTAAGCACGCCGAAGTTCCAGACGGTAGCGGCGAGGATGTTTTTGCCGGGATGCAGCAGCGGGGCGAGGTCGTAGGTCTCATAGCGCCAATGGCCAAGGTCGCTCTTCGACGGACCGAAACCTGCCCACTGCTGGTTTACGTAGAGGATGAATTGGTTGTCGGCACTGACGTGCACGAGGAAGTGCTGCGGCAGTTGCGCGAGAGTGATGACTTTGCGGAGATGCAGGACGGAGGCGTCCCGCTGCGGGCCACTGGGGGAGGTGATCCACTGGGCGGTCCATTGTGCCTGCTCTTGAGATTGAGACGGGGACCCGGATTCGGCTTGCGCGGATGCGAGAACGGGATGCAGGAGGAGACTGACGCCTGCGAATACAGCAGTGACAAGCAGCTTCCTCTGGCGGGTTACTCGCATTGCGATTTTCCTCTTTGTTGTTAGATGGACATGGAGGGACAGCGATTGACAGCGCGCATGGGAACGAATTTTCAGACGCGGATCAGGGTATCAGGCGAGCGATGGTGTTCCGTCCGTTGCGAACATAGATTCTGTAGCCGAGAGGCTTGGAGGGGCTGCTGCCGGTGTTGACCATGTGGGGCGGGATGCGTTCGGCGTCGAGGTGGTAGTTCGTCTTGAGATAGTTGTCGAAGCGCGGCCAGCGGCTTGTTTTCCGGTAGTTGTACGAGGGCTTGTCGGGGTAGTTCTCGCAGTCGTTGCTGGTGACGACGAAGACCGCGGGGGGCCTGCGGATGATGGCTTGCCAGAAGGCTTCGCGGTAGCGTTCTCTTTCGGCGGCTTGTACCGGAGAGAACATGTAGCAGTCGTAGAGGAAGCCGGTGGCCTGGACAAGCCGCATGTTGTAGAGGGTTGGGATGCAGCCGTCGCCCATGTCGAGACATTGAATATTGCCGGCGAGTTGCTGGCCGCCGAGACGGTTCAGATCGGACTGCAGCATGGCGTCGAACTCGTGGTTGCGCCAGTCCTGGTGGAGCGCGTGCGCGGTCGATCCGCCTGCGATGACGACGGTTCCTACGAGGATGCCGGCGAGGGCGAGGCGTTGCAGCAGGAGCCGGTGGGTGGAGGGCTGCTGCCGGAAGACAGACGTGAGATCGATCGCGGCGAGAAGGAGGAGAAATGCCTCCGACGGGTAGCGATGGTAGGAGTAGCCCTTGCGCTGCAGGTAGAACGAGGCGAGACCGAAGAGGATTCCGGCGAAGAGGGCTGCGCGCTCCCAGGTGAAATTGCCGGTGAGGTGCTTTTTCTGGAGAAGGACGACGGCCAGCCAGAGGATGACCAGAGGCAGCAGCACGGAAGAGACGCTGTGGAGGAGAAGGTGGCCGAAGGAGCGCGTTCCCAGGTGGGCGAAGTAGGGAATGAGATCGAAGAAAGTTGCGAGAAAAGCCCCGGTGGCGTGCTGATGACCGACCCAGGCAAACGCGATGAGGATGGGGATCAGGGTGCCGACGGCTCCTGCGAGGACCGCAAACCGGAATGGTTGGCGGCGTTGCTTCAGCGTCATCGCCGCCATGATCAAAAGCACGACGGGGAGAAGCAGGACTGTCGGTTTGATGGTGGCGGCGGCTCCGCAGAAGAGGCCGAAGAGGGCCATGAGGAGGACTTGGCTGGAAGGGGGAAGGTTGCGTCCGGGAAGATCCCACGTCCGAAGGTCCGGATATGGGGCACTCGGATTGGTGGCTCGCAGCGCCTCGAAGAGAAAGGCGTAGGCGATGACGAGGAAGGCCGTCATGGTGAGGTCGCGCTGGCCGAGTTGCATGACACCGTCGCGGCCGTGGATCAGGGCAAAGAGTGCTGCGGCGAAGAAGCCGGCGAACCAGTCGTAGGGCCGGGCGATGACGACCATGGCGATGCCGGTGATGGCGAGCAGGAAGAGGTCGAAGAGACGCCAGGCCAGCGAACCGCCGCCGAACAGGTGCATGACGGCGGCTTCGACAACCAGCGTGGTGGGCATGTTGGGGTCGACGATGTCGCGGTAGGGCGCCATGCCGTGATGCATGAGAAAGACGATGTAGTGCATAAGGACGGCATCGCCCATCAGCGGCCAGTGCCAGGTTTTAACCACGAAGAGCGAGAGGCACGCGACGAGGAAGACGCAGGAGAGTGTCCTGGACCAGACGTAAATCCGATTCGACACCTTGCGTGTTCCTTTCGGCGCGAGCGTTTGGGGAGTTGCCCCTCCATGATAGATCAGGGTGGTTCAGAAATAGATCAGCTTGAGCCGGGATGTGGGCTGTGGGGAGGAGAGCGGTTCGCGGGGCGCGAATAACCCACCTTAGCGACGATAAGACCGTCGCGAAGATGGGCACCCGGGATGGTGGTTGGCTGAGAAGGTGAAGCGAGACTATTGCGAGAGGACGATGGTGCCGGGACGGACCTGGCTCGGTGCGCGGAGTTTGGTCCTGGGCAGGTTGGTGGAGACCTGGAGGCGGGCGAGCTTCTTGTTGATGTCGACCTGGAAGGTGGCGACGTAGGTCTCGGAGACTGCGTGCTGGAACTGCCGGAGGAAGGGGTCCATGGAGACGGGATTGCCGTAGCCCTGGTAGTAGGCGACGCCGCCGGTCCCCTGGGCGAGTTGGCTGAGATAGCTTTGTCCGCTGAAGCTGCCGCGGCCCCGGCGGAAGCCCGCGTCGTTGTAGTAGATGGAGTAGACGGGAACGCCGGCGCGCTGGGCGTCGGAGACCGTGGCGGCGACATAGGGGCTGTCCTGGTTCACGATGCTGGTGCTGCCGTTGTAGGGATCGACGCCGTTGGTGATCATTAGGACGAACCGGGCCTTATGGCGTGGGGCTCGTTGCACAGGCTGGGCGACCTGGTCTTCCGCGTTGCCGGGCCAGTTCTTAACGAAGTCGGAGAGGCAGAAGTAGGGGCTGGCGCTGGAGCCCGGAATACCGGAGGGAAGGCGCAGGGTTTGGGCAGCGGCGGCGTGGTTGGTGGTAAAGCTGGGAAGATTACTGCCGGAAACGACACGGCCGTTCTGCATGTAGCCGACGAAGATCTCCGTCGCTGGGGGAAGGCCGTTGACGAAGGCGCGAAGGGTGCTCATCTCGCGTCCGACGCTGGTGCGGAGGCCATCATCGATGAGGATTGCGATCTGGGTTCCGTCAGGGGGGACCGGGGTGAGATTGGCGACTGGGGTGGCGCGGTTATCGATCTTGACGGTGATATTGCTGGCGGTAGGGATGACCGGGGCCTTGGAGTCGAAGGCGATCAGAGCCTGAGTGGACGCAGGGCCTTCTTGTTGGGCTTGAGCGGCAGTGGCAGTGAGTAGAGCAAGTGCCAGGAGGTAACGAGTCATTGCGTGTTTCCCTTCTTGATATAGACGGGTGAAAGGCTGTGAAGTTGGTGGAGCGAGCAGCTTTCTACCACTCCACTCTACGCAGATTGTGCGAAGGATGGGTCGTTTAGGGAATTTGTAGCGGCACGAAGGGACAAATGGCAACTCTCGTGAAGGCTGGCGGGCGCGGAAAGACACGTCCGAAGAATCACGGTGTTGGGGCAACTGGATTGGGAAAGCCGGGGAAGACGAAGACGGGGAAGACTTAGTCGCCGCCAATTCTGATCTTTAGGCCGGCGCGGAAGGTGAAAGGCAGGCCGGGATAGCCGATGGGGCCCATGTGCTGCTGGCTGAGGAGATTATCAAGTTGGGTAAAGAAGGTGATGTGGCGGGTGGCGGCGAAGAGAACGTCCGCGTCGAGCTTGGCGTAGCCGAAGTCGAGATTGCGGTTGGGCAGGAGCAGGGTGTTGCCTCCATCGCGATCGTTATTGAGTTGGAAGGTGGAGTCGTCGCTGCGGCTGGCGAGGGCGCCGCGAATGCCGGTGGAAAAGCTGCGGGCGGTGTACTGGACGTTGAAGTAGCCGGTGCTGGGGGGACGACGGAAGGGGCGGCTGCCGGCGAGAGGCGAGAGTGCTCCGATGGGAATGCCGGGGAGGTTGGGATTGATGATGGGGGTTCCGTTGGCGGCGGCTGCGGCGTCGGAGGAGAAGGACTGGAGGACGAGCGAGGCGAGATAGGTGTAGCCGCCGTCGATCATGAGGCTGCGGAAGGGCTGGTACTGTACGGCGAGTTCCATGCCCTGGGTGCGGTAGGCGAGGGAGTTCAGGGATGCGGCGGGAAGCTGGGCGGCGATGGGTGCGGGGATGTTGAAGTATTGGGTGAGGCCGTTGGCGTCGATCTGCTCGATTTGGTGGTTGAACTGGTTGTGGAAGTAGCCGGCCTCGAGGATGAGCTTCTGGTTGAGGATGTTCTGGTCGATGCCGAGGTCGTAGGTGCGGGAGCGCTCAACGGTGATGGAGGTTACGTTGTAGGCGGCGATGGCGGGGGCGTTGCCGGTGTCGTCGAGGAGACTGCGAAGGCTGGTGAGGTCGGCGAGGATGGAGGGCTCCTGCACGCCGGTGGCTACGTTGGCGCGGAGGAGAGTGCCGCGAAAGATGCGGCGGCCCGGGCGTACGGGAGCGTAGGAGAGGCCGAGGCGCGGGGTCCCGGCGACGCCGTAGAGGTCGTTGTCTTCGATGGCTCCGCCGAGGGAGTAGAAGAGGCGGTGCTTGATGTCGCCCTGGAGCTGGAGGGTGTAGAGATAGTTGGTGCGCTTTACGATTCGATCGGTCGATGCGATGGGATCGAGCAGGCGGCCGCGCTCGTTTTCGTAGTGGAAGCTGAAGAGAGTGGCGATGCGGTAGGGGAAGGTGTAGTCGGACTGATAGTAGAGCTCGTCACGGTTGGACACGGTGTCGCTGCTGGGCAGCAGGAAGGCGGCTTGTCCGGAGGCGGTGTAGTCGTTGGCTCCGCGGAGGGTGATGGGAATTCCATAGTAGGTGGTGCTCGGGGCGCCGTTGATGACTGTGGTGACGGGCTCGCCGGTGGGGGCGAACTGCATGACCTGTTCGCGTTTGCGGGTGATGCCGTAGCGGGCGAGGTTGTGCCAGTTCCCTGCCAGCTGGTTTTCGACGGTGAGGCCGGAGTAGGTGTCCTGGTTGGACTGCTTGCCGGAGGCGGAGATGCCATAGAGGTCGTGCGGGCCGGGGAGGCCGGTATCGGAGTCGGTGTTGCGGAAGGTGAAGCGGGCAGCGGTGTTGGTGACGATGGTGTAGCCGAGGTTGGCGGCGGTGGTGGTGGAGTGGTACTGGTCGAGCGGGAGAGCGTTCGAGGTGTTGATGCGGCTGAAGGCGGTGAGATAGTCGAGCTTGTTGCGGGTGCCGGAGACGACGGCTTCGTTGCGGTAGGCGTGGAAGTTGCCGGCATCCCCGGTGTAGTGGAGGACGGGGCGGAGCGAGGTCGCGTGCGTGGTGGCAAGGGCGACGGTGGAGGCTTCGGCTCCGGTGCCGTAGAGGGCGCTGTTGGCTCCGCGATAGAGCTCGGGGCCGGCGAGAGCGGTGGTGGAGATAGGAGAGAAGTCGAAACGGCCGCCGATGCCCGTGGCGGGTATGCCGTCGATGAGAACCTTGTTGCCGTCGGGAGGACCGCCGCGGATGTAGAGGGCGATGGGACCTCCGGTTTGGCCGGTCTGCACGGCTTCGTTGCCTGGGGACTGCCGGAGCTGGTTCAGGATTCCGGTCTCGGTGGCGAGCGAGGAGAGTGGGATGAGGGTGATGGGCGCGGGGACTTGTTCTACGGGCGTGAGGATGCCGCTGGAGAGGGTGGATACCTGCGGGATGACGGTGGCGTACTCCATGATGACGTTGCGGGTGATGACGGAGGTGAGGCCGCCGTAGAAGTCCTGGCTGATGCTGGGGGTGAAGGGCGAGGCGGAGGTGAGGAGGAGGAAACGGCCGGGAGTGGCGCTGCGAACCTCGAAGGTGCCGTCGGAGCGGGTGAAGGCGAAGGTGGCGACGCGCTGGCCCTGGATGAGCTGGATGCGGGCGTTGCCGATGGGGACGCCGAGCGGGGTGGTGACGGTGCCGCGAACGACGATGGCGCGAGCAGGCAGCAGGAGGAGGAGGAAGACGGTCGCGAGGACGGCGAGAGCTCTACAAAAACGTTGGGCCGCTGTGCGGTGCGCCGAGGAGTCCATGCTTCGATTGTAAGTTGGCAGGCCGGGCAGCGATTACTTGGTGTCTTCGAAGGCAAATCTGCCGAGCGCCATGGGATGCGTGGTCTGGGGTTTGCTGTCGACCATGTTGACGGGAAAAGGCTGCGGGCCAAGAGTGGGAAAACCCCAGATCTTTCCGTTACGGAGGTCGATGACTACCTTGCCGTAGATCTGGCTGCTGCCGTCGGGCGCTCGGAGCATGTAGGTTCCGGGTTCGAGGTAGAAGGGGTAGGGCTCGGCTGACTGGGCCTGAGCCGGTTGCGGCGTGAAAAGCGGCCGCAGAGCGATGGGAACGAGCAGTACCGCGATGGTGAGGAGGAGGATGTTGGTGAGGGTGAAGGGCTTCATGGTGGCTCCTTGAACATGGATAAGCTGGAACGTGGATAAGCTGGAACGTGGATGAGGAGGATGAGAAGAAGAGATCGTCGTGAAACGAAGAGACCAGCGTCAGGGAATGAGGAGGAGTTTGCCGGTGGTTTTGCGGGATTCGAGGTCGCGATGGGCGTGGGCGGCATCGGCGAGCGGGTAGGTGTGTTCGAGGCGGAGCTTGAGGGTGGCGTTGAGGATGCCGGTGAACACGTCTTTGGCGCGGGCTTCCAGCTCGACGCGGGTTGCGACGTAATTGTTGAGAGTGGGGCGGGTGACATAGAGCGAACCCAGGGTGGAGAGGCGGATGAGGTCGAAGGGCGGAACGGCTCCGCTGGCTCCTCCAAAGAGGACCATGAGGCCGCGTGGCCGCAGCACTTCGAGGGATTTCTCGAAGGTGGCCTTACCGACGGAATCGTAGACGACGGGCAGACCGGGGCCAGATGCCAGTTTTTTAATCTTCGCGGCAAAGTCTTCGCGGGTGTAGAGGATGATCTCGTCAGCTCCGGCAGCGCGGGCCAGGTCCGCTTTTTCTTCGGTGGAGACAGTGGTGAAGACGCGCGCGCCGCGAGCTTTGGCCATCTGGATGAGCAGGAGGCCGGTACCGCCTGCACCGGCGTGGATGAGGACTTCGTCGCTGGGTTGAATCGGGTAGGTGGAATGGGTGAGGTAGTGCGCGGTCATGCCCTGGGTGATGGCGGCGGCGGCCTGCTGGAAGGTGATGCCTTCGGGGATGGCGACGAGGCTTTCGGCAGGAGAGACGGCGAGTTGGGCGTAAGTGCCTAGAATGCCGCGCCAGACCACGCGGTCTCCGGCCTTGAAGCGAGTGACATCCGGGGCGACGGCGACGATGGTGCCGGCGGCCTCTTCTCCGAGGGTGAGCGGGAGTTTGGCGGGGTAGCGGCCTTCGCGGTAGTAGATGTCGATGAAGTTGACGCCGGAGGCTTCGATACGGACGAGGGCTTCGCCGGGACCTGGTGACGGCGTGGGAAGATCGCGGAGAGTGAGGACGTCGGCGGAGCCGTTGGTGAGGACCTGGATGGCTTGCATGACTGTTGGATGCCAGAGTACAACAGCGGCAGTTGGGAGTGTGCAGACGCGAAGAGGAGGGCTGGTTGAAGCTTTCTCAGATCAGCGTTCATCATAGAATGATGAGATATCTCAGCGGCGTTGACCTCTGGATAGACCGCGCCTTGATTAGTTAGCGTAGAACCTGTTTAGAAACTGAAGGCGTAACACCGATTTGCACCGATGACACGGATTAGAGCGAATTTGATGTTGGTGCGGAGAAAGGCAACCGCAGATTCCCTTCGGGAATGACAAACAAAGGCACGGCAGACTCTACACCAACTGATACTTTGCTCTAAGAACAGGCAAAGGCAGAAGCAACGACGAAATACAGGGATCCTTCCCCTTCGCTACGCTCGAGGGTCAAGGATGACGACGAAGAACAAACAACAGCAAAGGCTCTCAACGACAGTTTTAAAACAGCTTCTTAGAACTATCTCTAAAAAGGATTTCCATGCCCAGACCTCAGACTTTGCCGATTGCGATCTATTATGAGCAGCCGAACTGGTTCAAGCCGTTGTTTGCGGAGCTTGACCGGCGTGGGACCAAGTACGTCAAACTGGATGCGGTGGAGCATAGCTACGGGCCGGAGGATCGTCCCGAGGAGAAGTACGCGCTGGTGCTGAACAAGATGAGCCCTTCGGCATGGAACCGCAGTCATGGCGACCAGATTTTTTACACGCTGGGATTTCTGGAGCACCTGGAGAGCCGCGGCGTGCGAGTGGTGAACGGCGTCAAGGCGTACCGGAGCGAGTTGTCGAAGGCCGCGCAGCTTTCGATGCTCGATGCGCTGGGGCTGGGATATCCGAAGGCGCGGGTGATCCATCGGGCTTCGCAGGCGGTAGCGGCCGCGGAGGGGCTGCGTTGGCCGGTGGTGGTGAAGCCGAACATCGGCGGCAGTGGAAGCGGCGTGGTGAAGTTCACCTCGAAGGAGCATTTGCAGGAGGCTGCTTCGACGGAAAACGGGCTGATGCTGGGGATGGATTCGACGGGGCTGGTGCAGGAGTTTGTGCCGGCGCGGGGATCGTATATCGTTCGCGTCGAGGTGTTGGACGGAAGATATTTGTACGCGATTAAGATACATATTACCGGCGAGACGTTCGATCTCTGTCCGGCGGACATCTGCAAGACGCCGCTGGGCGTGGAGTTGAACCGTGCTGCCTGCCCGGTGGACGCTCCAAAGACGGGCCTGACGGTGGAGGCATTCGATACGCCGTCCCAGGTGATCGAAGAGGTGGAGCGGCTGATGGCTGCGGCGGGGATCGAGCTGGGAGGCGTGGAGTTTATGGTGGATGATCGCGATGGCGTGAGGATGTATTACGACATCAATGCGCTGTCGAACTTTGTCGCTGATGGGACGAAGGTGGTCGGCTTCGACCCGTTTGCGCGGTTGGCGGACTGGCTGGAGGCGGAGGCGAAGAGTGTGAACGATCGCCGGGCGGCGAGTGTGTCGGAGCTGGTCGAGGCAGGGCTGTGATGCAAACCGCGAAGGCAGGAATGCGATATGGGTTCTGGCTGCCGGTGTTCGGCGGGTGGCTGCGCAATGTCGATGACGAACGGATGGAAGCAAGCTGGGAGTATGTGCGCGACCTGACGAAACGCGCGGAGCAGATCGGGTTCGATCTGACACTGATCGCAGAGCTGAACCTGAACGACATCAAGGGCGTGGATGCTCCTTCGCTCGATGCCTGGTCGACGGCGGCGGCGCTGGCTGCGGTGACTGAAGAGCTGGAGCTGATGGTCGCGGTGCGTCCTACATTTCACAATCCCGCGCTGCTGGCCAAGCAGGCGGCGACCATCGACCAGATCTCCCATGGGCGGTTGACACTGAATGTGGTTTCGAGCTGGTGGAAGGATGAGGCGACCAAGTATGGCGTTCACTTCGAGGAACACGACGATCGCTATGCGCGGACCTCGGAGTGGCTGGATGTTCTCGATGGATGCTGGAAGCAGCAGGGGTTTTCTTACAAGGGCAACTACTACGATGTGCGAGAGAATACGCTTTCGCCAAAGCCGGTGAGCCAGCCGCGGCCTACGCTGTATGCGGGAGGCGAGTCGGAGACGGCGAAGGACCTGATCGCCGCAAAGTGCGACGCTTACCTGATGCATGGCGATGCACCCGAGGCTGTCGGAGCGAAGATCGCCGACATGCGGCAGCGGCGCGAGAGGCTTGGACTGGGGCCGATGACGTTTGGCGTAGCAGGGTATGCGGTGGTGCGGGACTCCGAGGCCGAGGCGCTGCGCGAGGTAGAGCGGATTACGGATGTGAAGCAGTCGGCGCGCGGATATGCGAACTACGAGCAGTGGGTGACGGGTTCGAACCTGCAGACGGAGGTCTCGTTGAAGGACTATTCGGTATCGAACCGCGGCCTGAGGAGCGGGTTTGTGGGGACGCCGGAGCAGGTCACGGAGCGGATGGAAGAGTTCGCCGCAGTGGGGGTGGATCTGGTGCTGCTGCAGTCCAGCCCGCAGGCGGAGGAGATGGAGCGGTTTGGCGCACAGGTGATTCGCAGCGCGATAGAGGCTTAACTGCGGCTGTTCGGCTCGGCGATTTCGAGACCAACCTTCGAGGCCAACCTGCGAGGCCACCCTGCGAGGCTCGATGCGGAAGACGGCGACCGCGGATCTTCGCGGATTGACACGGATTAAAGATTTGGCAACAAGGAAAGGCGGCTGCGACTTGAGTGTCGCGGCCGCCTCTTCTTGAGGTGGTTTGAGGGGACTATTCGCCGTAGTAGTCGAGGCCGAGGTGGGTGATGAGATCTTCGCCCATGATGTGGCGCAGGGTGTTTTTTAGCTTCATGGACTGGATGAAGAGGTCGTGCTCGGGATAGACGCCGGGGGCGCTGTCGGGAGCTTTGAAGTAGAAGCTGAGCCACTCCTGGATGCCCAAACCCTTCAGGCTGGGAGTGCGAGCGGCTAGGTCCATGAAGAGGATCAGGTCGAGGGCCAACGGCGCGGCAAGGATGGAGTCGCGGCAGAGGAAGTCGACCTTGAGCTGCATGGGGTAGCCGAGCCAGCCGAAGATGTCGATGTTGTCCCAACCCTCTTTGTTGTCACCGCGGGGCGGGTAATAGTTGATGCGGACTTTGTGGTAGAGGTCCTTGTAGAGGTCGGGGTAGAGCTCGGGCTGGAAGATGACGTCGAGGACGCCAAGTTTGGACTCTTCCTTAGTCTTGAAGGACTCGGGATCGTCGAGGACTTCGCCGTCGCGGTTGCCGAGGATGTTGGTGGAGTACCAGCCGGAGACGCCGAGCATGCGGGTCTTGAAGGCCGGGGCGAGGACGGTCTTAATGAAGGTCTGGCCGGTCTTGAAGTCCTTGCCGCAGATGGGAGCGTTCATCTTTTTCGAGAGCTCCCGCAGGGCGGGGATATCGACGGTGAGGTTGGGCGCGCCGTTGGCGAAGGGGATGCCTTCCTTGAGAGCGGCCCAGGCGTAGAGCATGGAGGGAGAGATGCTGGGGTCATTGTCGACGAGGCCTTTCTCGAAGGCTTCGAGGGTCTGGTGGACGGGGGCGTGTTCGAGGAAGATCTCGGTAGAGCCGGCCCAGATCATGACCTGGCGGTCGGTTTTGGTTTTGAACTCGGCGATATCGTTGCGGATCTGGTTGGCGAGGTCGCACTTGTTCTTGCCGGTCTTGATCTTCTTGCCTTCGAGGCGCTTGACGTAGTGCTGATCGAAGACGGCGGGCATGGGTTCGATGGACTCGAGGAAGGGGCGAATCTGCTCGAGCTGGTCGCGGTCGAGGACCTGGGCGGTTTTGGCGGCGTCGTAGAGGTTGCCGCCGAAGATGTCCCAGCCGGTGAAGACGAGGTCGTCGAGCGAGGCGATGGGGGCGAAGTCTTTGATCAGCGGGCTGTTGCCGTCGGTGCGCTTGCCGAGGCGGATGTGGCCCATCTGAGTGGTGGAACCGATGGGTTTGGCGAGGCCGCGGCGGACGGCTTCGACGCCGGCGATGAGGGTGGTGGCGACGGCTCCCATGCCGGGAATCATGACGCCGAGTTTTCCTGTGGCGGGCTTGATGCTGGCCGCTTCTGGTGTAACGGCGGCTCCGGGTGTGGACATTCTGGCGGTACCCTTCTATCGTGCAATTTTCCGTTAGGCGGAAGATTCAGTATCGCTTATGGCGGAGGGCAGGCGCAAATTGAGCAACTGAGGGCCTCACAAGACCAGCATCACTGCCGCAAAGAGACACAGTTATAGAAGTCCGCTTTGACGAAAGCACAGGATCGTTATTTCGATAAGGCTTTCAGCACGGAATGTACGGCCTGATCATGCGGGTTCGGTGCGGATGCGGTTCTTCCAGTGGGAGACGACAAACCAGAGGAAGCCGAGGACGAGGACGATCTCGACGCCGAGGTGGAAGCGCTGGAAGACCTCTTTGAAGCGGGGATTGGTGTTGAATTGTCCGCCGAGCTTCATGCCGATGTAGGCGAGGACGTAGCACCAGGGCCAGGAACCGAGGAAGGTGTAGAGGTGGAAGCGGAACTGGTTCATCTTCGCCACGCCGGCGGGGAAGGCGATGAAGGTGCGAATGATGGGGAGCATGCGGCCGATGAGGACGGTGATGGAGCCGAAGCGGTCGAAGAAGTGGTCGACGAGGTTGAGGTCGCGGCGGCTGAGCAGGAGATAGCTGCCGTAGCGCTCGACCATGGGACGGCCTCCGCGGGCGCCGACCCAGTAGGCGGGGATGGAGCCGAGGTTCGAGGCCAGGGAGGCGACCGTCGCCAGGAGGATGAGCTGCAGTTGCGTGTGGGCGAGGGCGTATCCGGCGAGCGGCATAATGACCTCCGACGGGATGGGGATGCAGGCGGACTGGATGGCCATGAGGAGGATGACGCTGAGGTAGCCGCCGCTGGCGATGGCGCCGACGAGGAGGGTGATGATTTTTTCTGACATGCAGGTGCAGTATAGCGGGTGAGGGTAGGGACCGCGCGGAGTTTTGCCAGCATGCGTGGGTTCGGGAGACAATCGAAGCATGGCAGAGACTACGGCAACGGCACAGGAAGTTTCAGAGACAGTGAAGACGGCGGTAGCGGCGATTCCCTCCCCTGCGGCGACGGGCCGTCCGGCGAGCAGCTATGGTGCGCAACCGCATGATCCTTCGAAGCCTGCGGTAAAGCGGCAGATTGTGTGCTTCAGCTTCTATAAGGTGATGCCGGAGTGGCGCAGGCTGGCGGCGGAGGAGAAGGCCGCGCACAAGGCCGCGTTTGCCGAGGTGCTGACGCGGTGGAACAAGCCGGGAGAGTTCCTTTCGCTGACCTATTCGACGATTGGGACGCGGGGCGATGTGGATATGTGTGTGTGGTCAATCGGGTATGGCGTGGATGAGTTGAACCAGATGCGGAGCGAGCTGATGCGGACGCCGCTGGGCGGGTATTTGAATTCGCCGCATAACTTTCTTGCGATGACCAAGCGCAGCCAGTACCAGATCGACCGGCCGGATGAGAGCGAAGGCGAAGGGCGCGGGGCGATTCGTCCGGGCGGTCAGAAGTACATCTTTATCTATCCGTTCTGGAAGACGCGGCCGTGGTATCTGCTGTCTGCGGCGGAGCGGAAGCGGTTGATGGATGAGCATATTCGCATTGGGCTGATGTATCCGAGGGTGAAGCTGAATACGACGTACTCGTTCGGGATCGACGACCAGGAGTTTGTGGTGGCGTTCGAGACGAACTTTCCGGAGGACTTTCTGGACCTGGTGCAGCAGCTACGGGAGACCGAGATCAGCATGTATACGCTCGAGGACACGCCGATCTTCAGTTGCGTGCGGGTACCGGCAGCGGAGATGCTGGACCGGCTGGGGTAGGGCCTATCGCGGGTCTTCGCGGATGGGCGCGGATAAGGACGCGGATGAAGGCGAAAGACAAAGACGGTTTGGGGTAGCGGATGGCGAAGACGACCGTGGTTCGGACGACTGCGAAGGCTAAGGCGGTGCGTGGCATGGAGGCTCGGGCGATTGCTGCGTCTGAGCCGGTCGCGGCCAAGAAGCGGGCGGGAAAGACTGCGAAGCCGCTTGATCCGGCGCGGGTTCAGGCGATTCTAGATGCGCTGCGGAAGACGTATCCGGGGGTGGTTTGCGCGCTTCATCACAGGAATGCATGGGAGCTTACGGTGGCGACCATACTTTCAGCCCAGTGTACGGATGTGCGGGTGAACCTGGTGACGCCTGCGCTGTTCAAGGCGTTTCCTACGCCGAAGGCCATGGCTGGGGCATCTCTTCCGGAGTTGGAGGAGTTGATCCGGACAACTGGTTTTTTTCGTAATAAAGCGAAGTCGATTCAGGGCGCGGCGCGGGTGGTGACGGAGGAGTTTGGGGGGAAGGTGCCGCAGACGATGGAGGAGATCCTGCGGCTGCCAGGAGTGGCGCGGAAGACGGGCAATGTGGTGCTGGGGTCTTGGTTCAACATTGCGGTGGGGGTGGTTGTCGATACCCATGTGATGCGGCTGTCGCGGCGGCTGGAGCTTACGACGGAGACTTCACCCGAGAAGGTGGAGCAGGATCTGATGAAGATGCTGCCGCAGGACCGGTGGATCGCGTTCTCGCATGAGCTGATCCATCATGGGCGGCAGATCTGCCTGGCGCGGGCGCCCAAATGCGCGGATTGCACGCTGGAGACGCTTTGCAATTCGGCGGATAAGACGTGGAGTTCGCACTAGCCTTGCGAGCTGGTTCTACCGGTGACGTCCATCCCTTACCTGTTCGACGGCTCGACAAGATGACAACGTCATTGCTTCCTTCGGCGGTGCCCCCCGGACCACGCTGCGAGGTACTCGTCGTTTTGCCGGTCTTGTGCTAAAGCAGCCGCGGCGGCCAATGAGAAAAGAGCGACAATGAACATGGATCCATACATAGGGCACCCCTGAGGCCGAACACCTCCGTGCGGTCCAACTATACTGTCTTCGATGGTGCTCTTCGCAGTCATGGCAGTCCTTTCGACGCTCCTATTTTGCGTGTCCGACATGCCAATCCAGGCCGGGTTGCAAAGCGTGTGCGCCGCCCGGTCTAAAGACTTCGCGAGCGACCGTGCGGAGGCACAGAGACTCGAGGCATCTGGGCAGCCAGCGGAGGCCGTGAGGCAATTTCGGAATGCGCACCGCTTGTGCCCCGACGACTACGAAAATAGTCGCGATCTTGCATATGCGGAGATCGTCGCCGGTGACACGGATGTCGCTGAAGCATTAATACAAAGTCTTCTTCAGAATGGCGATAAAGCAGAATTGCATAGCCTCATGGGGATGGTGCTCGCTGCAAAAAAAGACTACAGGAACTCGGCGGCGCAGTACCAGACAGCCGCGAAGATGGAGCCAACCGAGTCGAATGTCTTCAACTTCGGCACATCGCTAATGAAGGTCAACTTCGGCGCGGCCACCCTGATTCTTCAGTATGGTTTGAAGAGCTACCCGCAGTCGGTGAAGATGCACGTTGCGCTTGCGGTTGCTCTCTATGCACAAGACCGCGCTGAGGAAGGAGCAAAGCTGCTCTGCCAGGCTTCGGAGCTCGACCCGCGCGATGTACATCCGATGGAGGTACTTGCGGATACGGGCGTGGTTCCGCGTTCGGTTCAGCCGGAGGCTGCAAAGCGGCTGGACAAGTTGCGTGCCTTGTACCCGAATGACGGTATGATTTTGTTCGACGATGCTATGGTTCGGTCGGGCCGATGGTCGGGTGATCCATCGGCAACACCGACTTGGTTCGCGCCTATGCTGCATCAGGCTCTTGCCATGGATCCACATCTCGCGAAGGCGTACTACCAGTTGGCGTTGGTGGCCGAGCAGGCGAAAGATTACTCCGCCGAAATCAGCGCGCTGAAGCAGGCAATCGGCATTGATCCCGGCGCGGAGCAGTTCCACTATCGGCTTGCTTTCGCCTATCGCGCGAGTGGAGACACGGCGAACTTCCAACGTGAATTGGCAAAGTACACGGCTCTTCATACAAAGATCTCTGGGGGCGATTAGATCAGTGCCCGGACCTTATAGCAGACCGAGGCACGATGAGGCTTCGCTCCACCACTCCGGCACCCTCGAGCACTGAGTAGACGAGATCGGGCTTGAGCTGGCGCAGCAATTCCACCTTGCCCGACGGCCAGCGAATCTGCACTTCGTCGATTATGGTTGCGGTGCCCAGACCAAAATGTACACGAAGGTCGCTCTGCGACAAGTAACTGCCTCCGCTTCGAATCTCGGCAGTTTGGGTCATTCCTCCTGTTTTGAGCTTCAACTCGGCGCCAATGGCTGCGCGATTGGACGCCGCGCCAGCCAATTCGAATTCGACCCAGTGATTGGCCGTGCTGGTCTGATTGCGGAGGATAAGCGGTGCGCCATCAAGATCCTCAATGACTGCATCCAGCCTGCCGTCGTTGAAGAGATCACCCACAGCGAGCCCTCGGGCTGAGGTTCTGGTGGAGAGTGCCGCACCGGTGAGCATGCTGGCATCGCAGAATGTGCCGTCTCTCTGGTTGAGGAACAGTGTCTTCGGCTCAAGGTACCCGGCTGTCCCGGCGAGCGCATCGACCTGCGGATATACGTGGCCGTAAACGGTCATTAGATCGAGCCAGCCATCATTATCGAAGTCCGCGAAGCTCGTCCCCCAACCCAGCAATGGCAGAGAGGTGGTCGCCAGACGAGAAGCCGCAGCAACCTCGTTGAACGCCCATGCGCCATCGTTTCGGTAGAGTGGCTTCACCTCATCGGAGAAGGTTGTGGCATAGATAGACTGGCGACCGGTATGCAGGTAATCTCCGGCCGTGACACCCATGTTGGCCTGTTCTTTACCTTCTGCGTTGACCGACACACCCGCCGCCAGGCCGACCTCTTCGAAATGCCCTTCGCCCCGGTTGCGGTAAAGATAGTTCGGCGTGGAATCGTTGGCGACGAAGACGCTTGGCCGGCCGCTGCCGTCGAAGTCGGCCCAGAGTACGCCGAGACCATAGTAGCGAGCCTTGTCATCCACTCCTGTTTTGGAGGAGACGTCGGTGAAGGTCCCGTCGCCGTTGTTATGGAATAAGGAATCTTCCCCTCCTTTCAGACCGTGCGGCCCACACTGCACTGGCGCCCCGCGATAGGTGCAGGTGGTGGAGCTGCCCGGTTTCGGCAAGTGGTTGAGATCGAGGTCAACGTAGCTTGATAGCATCAGGTCGAGCGACCCATCACTGTCATAGTCGGCGAAGGCGGCCCCGGTGAACCACCGCTTCTGCTTAAAGCCTGCCTGAGCCGCCACGTTCGTGAAAGTGCCATCTCCGTTATTACGGTAAAGCACGACACCCTCGAGGCAGGTGATGGCCATGTCGGGCCAGCCATCGTTGTTGTAGTCTCCCACAGCGCCACCCATCGCGGCGCAAGGGAAACCGACGCCTGCTTTATCGGTCACGTCCGTGAACGTTCCATCGTGATTGTTGTGGTAGAGCGCGCTTCGCGCCTTCTGTCCAAGCTGGATCATCGCCATGGTGGGTGCGTTGGTGAAGTAGATATCAAGCCAGCCGTCGCGGTCGTAGTCGAGCAGCAGGACGCCGCCGCTCATCGACTCCGGAATGTAGTCCTTCGCCGGGTCGGAAGCATGACGGAAGGTGATCCCCGCACCTCGAATCACATGAGTGAATTCAGGAACCGGTCTGCCAGTGCAGCGATGATCAGCCGCTTCGGTTTGAAGCCGTGCGTCGGTCACGAGCATAATGAGCAGCAGACTGCACAGACCTTTCATGATTTTTCTCTATTTTGATGTAAAGGGCGAGGCGGGCAGGCCGGCCTGGTTGTAGAGGTTGCAGCGAGGATCATTTGCCCAGCCATATCGTACATAGTGTGGCCAGGGAACCTCGATGTTGCTGGCCCGCACCCCGGAGCTGTCGAAGACTGCGACCGCGGGCATGAAATTTCCGTCGTCCCCAGCCACCTCGAAGCCGGTCAATGTGGCTCCTTTCGCAGTAAGCGTTTTGGCATGCGTGAAGGAAACGGTCATCGCATTGCCTTCCGGAACTGCCCAGCGGAAGAGCGGTCCTGAGTCCTCAATTGCTTCACCGTACACTTGGCGGCGAGCTAACAATGCAAGACGATGCCCCACGTCCTGTTTGTCCTCAGGGTGGATATTCATCGACTCGCCGATGTCGATCGTTACAGCCATCCCGGTGTTTTGGAGTTCGAGCGTCTTGAGCTGCGCATCGCGAACCTCCGGCCAATGATCGCTATTGGCATAGTTCGCAAGCTGGACATAAAGGAAGGGAATCTCCTGGTGCCACTGCGCCCGCCAGTCGGAGATCATGGCTTCGAAGAGAGGCTCGTACATGGACGCACGTAGCGTGTCCGTGTTGCTTTCACCCTGGTACCAGATGACTCCGCGGATGGGCAGCGGCGTCAGCGGGGCGATCATTCCGTTGAACAACGCCGCCGGTGCCCACGTGTCGGGGTTTGGCCGCCATGGTACATCCAACGGCTGCTTTCCTTGCGTGGTCAGCTCCTGATTGATGCGCTGCTCGGACGCTTGCTGCCGGTGCGTGGTGTTCAGCTTGTCCATCATGTCGGCTCGCGCAGCAAAGATGGGCATCAAGGCTGGATCGTGCGAGAGTGCATCAAGGCTCGTCCACGCCTCGGCCGGCGTGCCACCCCAGCTTGCGTCAATGATGCCGATCGGCACGTTCTGCGTCTGCAGCAACTCGCGCCCAAAAAAGTAGGCAACGGCGGAGAAGTCTTTGATGGAAGCAGGCGTACAACTCTCCCACTCGTTCACCCTGGCATCCTCCAGGGGATGGTCGGCAAAGGTATCGATCACCGTAAGCAGCCGAAGCTGAGGATAGGTCGCTTGTGCGATCTCTGCCGGTCCGTTCTTCAGCCGGTCGCTCATTTTGAACTGCATGTTGGATTGACCGGAGGCCACCCAGAGGTCGCCCACGAGCACGTCGTTCAGGACGATGCGCTTACCCGACTGCACCGTCAGCGCGAATGGACCACCTGCGTTACCGGCAGGCAGGTACACACTCCAGCGGCCGAGCTTGTCCGTTTCAAACGGAGCGTGATTGCCACGAAACTTGACTTCGCCTCTCTCGCTTGGGTCAGCAAAACCCCAGACGTGAACCGGGGCGTCACGCTGCAGGACCATGTGGTCGGAAAACAGGGCCGCAAGTCGGACTTCGGCGGGGGCAACACGGACCGTCAGAAGAATAAGAACGGGGAGGGCTATCCGATAAAGTCTATTGGGCATGTCTGTCACTGGGCAGGCTCGGGAGGCTCAAAGAAGATTGGATGGTACCCGGTGCTGAGATTAAGGGATCCCTTCGAGTTCAGCTCGAATGCATCCACTTCGTTTGCGCCACCATGTAGCCAGCTCGCGGGCAGAAAGAGTGCGCCCTGGGGACCGATGTTCCACGCGCGTCCAAGTTGATGCCCGTTGACCCAAACCATCCCCTTGGATATCGAGGTGGTGTTGACATAGGTGTCGCGCAGGGCACCTGCGTCGGACGGGGCCGTCAGATGAGTCCTGTAGAAGCATGGCCCGGTGCACGGTGCAGCCTGATACTTGATGGCTGCCGGCGAGGTCATAGGCAACGAGTGGATGTCCCATCCGCGGAGTTCTGGTATGGGCAATGTTGAAGCTTCATTTGCCTTCATCTGGGCTGGCCTTTCGGAGCGGGCCCGAGTTGCTCACGATTTGGACATCATCCAGGGTGGCCCATCCATTTTGTCGGCCTGCGTAGTACCACACCGAAATGGTCTGGCCGATCTGCGCCTGAAACTGGATCGTATACGGAACGTAGCCATTATTCGCTGTGACGACGTAGCTCTTCACCGAGGAGCCGTCGAGGTTAAGGCCCAGTTGCACATCGCCGGTGAGATTGGTGGCGCAATAAGCGGTCAAGGTATACCAACCCGTCCGGGGCGCAGTCATGTCCTGCTGCATTCCCACATCCTGATTGACATTAGGATGCAGGTAACCATCATGCGTCCCTTGATAAGGATCATTCGTCTCGACGCCGGCCAGACTGGGGTTCCACTGTCCGTACCAGGGCGCAAGACTACCGGTTTCGAAGTCGCCGTTTGTTATCACGTTCTCAGTTGAAACCTCCGAGGAGTTCGGCACGATGACCAAAACATCCGAAGTAATATAAGGGGACCGGCCGCCTACTCCGGGCATAGGCTGCGCCGTTGCCGTAGCTCCGGCCTGCAGTTCCTGACTGTCGAGCAGTCCTGTATTGATAACCGTCAGGGTATGCTCTCCATTGGGCAACGTCGGCGTCGCATAAACCAACGCTATCTGTTGCTCGTCATGTGCGTACAGGTCGACGGTTGAGGCTTGTTTGCTATCCCAACTCACCGTGACTATGCCCATGTTCGGTCCTTTTTCACCAACAAGATATGCTTGTGAACCATTGAACTTAACCGAATAGCTGTCACCGGCAGTCGAGCTTCTAAACGAGTGAGCACCCGCAGGTGGCTCCGGCGTCCATGCTCCGGAGTAGGTGTACTGATCGTCTCCAGACCCGATGTTCCCGGGATCAGCGAACGACAGTCCTGCTGGAATATAGGAGACGTTATTGATGACAAACGTAGTCACCGAATCGGAAGGAACCGTCGTGCTGAGTTGCCCCTGTTTAACAGTGACAGGAGAAAGCCTCGCCAAGTTTTCCGTGGCCGAGGTCTGATAAGGCACGGCGGAGTTGCCCACAGTACTAAATCCAGTTAGATCAAACGTCAGGCTCTGAGCTGCATTTGTGTTGTTCGTCGATACAATGACAAGTTGCTGATTTGTCCAGCTGTATGCTGCAAGAGACTGGTTATTGTTGATGGCGACAATTTTGTATCCCGGCCGGACGAACTTGCTATAGTTCCCCATCACGTAATACTTTTGGTTGAAGGTGTATGAGTAATCAGGACTTGGGTTATCGAGGTTTTCATCCAGAAATCCCCACCCAGCGGCCTCGTCGACGGCTTGCCAATAGACCCACGCCGAGGCGTGCATCTGGCGGACATCCTGTAAAATATCCTCCGACATCGACAGACCCGTGCCATCGCCATCACCGTATTCAGACATCCACAGGTCTTTATTACTGTTCGCTGCAGCATAAGCCAATCCCACGCGGTCCGTTCCACCATAGGCATGCGCGTTGATTTGGGATACATAGGCCTGCGTCTGCGGAGCGAACGCATTCCAGGTGCTAAGTTCCTGATCGATCGTATTCTCGTCGGATGTAGCGATGCGAGTTAGAAGGTTCTGGGCCTGTAAAGTCGGCTCCAGCGTATCGACGTTTTGCGCTTGATATCCAACATCGAAATGGGATCCTTCCTGATATCCTCCGAAGCACCAATAGGTGCCCATCGGCTCATTCAAAGGTTCGAGTGTAGAGAATTGAATGCCCCATTCCGTTTGAAAATGGCCAGTCACTGCGACAAGGTAATTTGAAAAGTCCTGCAGGTGGTCAGGATTGAGGTTGTCTCCGCAACCCACGGCGCCAGTGACGCTGCCGCTGTTCGTCATCCAATAAGGCGGTGAGTTGGAAAACGCCTCGAACAGATTAGCTCCTCGATCCTTCGCAGCTTGCAAAAACCACCGCTGATTGTAATCCGCATTCCAGTTCCATACCCCCGGTTGCGTTTCGTAGCCCGGCATATCCGCGCGGAGACCCTCGAAATGATATTGCGGGTTTTCGCCGCCGCCAATGTTATACCGCACTACATTGAGACCTAGTCCCGTAACCGGGCTGAAAAATAAATCAGCATACTTATTTCTGTAGGGATCGGATTTACTTCCAAGCACGTTTGCGAACCAGGCGAGCGACGTTCCCCATCCCTGAACCGTTTGATATTGGTTGGTGGGATCTACCACCTCCACAATGTCGCCTGAAGAAGATGTTTGAGCATCGGCATGGGTGGGCAATGCGGAAAACATACCGAGTACGAGCAGAGCGAATACGGAAGCGGCCGACCTGCCAATTCGAGTTTTCAATTATCTACTCCCCGCGTAAAGGTCTTTGTCAGAAATACAGCTTTAGCGCAAGCTGCAGAATGCGCGCATTGTTACGCTCGTAGGTTATCTTGCTGAAGTTAGTGGTATTTTGGAAATCAAGATTGCCATTGCCAGGCGTTCCGAAGCTATGCCAATTGGGAAGATTGAACGCCTCCGCTCGAAATTCAAAGTGGACGGTGCCCTCAATGGGGAACTCCTTGAAGAGTGACATATCGAGGTCCTGGAATCCTGGTGCCCGGACCTGATTGGGAGACCCGCCTAGCGGCGCAAAGTCCGTCTGGCCAATCGTGGTCGCGGCAGGCGGGTTAGCAAATGCGTTTGGGTTGAGCCATTGATTTTCATTGTGTGGCCCCGCATAGGGGTTCTCTCCGGGGACTTTATTGGCGAAGCAGCCAAAATTCCTCGTGGTTCCAACTGGGCAGTCAATCGTGAAAGGTTGGCCGGTTTGATGAGAATAGATGAAGTTCGTAACCCAACCGCCGATAACGGCGTCGGACAACCTGTTTACACTGCCTAGAAACATTCGGTTCCGGCCGAACGGTAGAGCGTAAGTGCCGGAGGCATGCACCACCTGCGTTACGTCATAGGCGCAGAGAGTGTAGTCTTTAGCGATGCCAAAGCCGGGGAGCCATTCGGCCCTGTATCCCGGCTCGCCCTGCGCTTGAGCGGCGCGCTCGTCGGTCATACATTGGGAGTAGGTGTAATTTGCCAGTAAGGTAAGGCCCGCGCTCAACTGATGCTGATAGATCACCTGCATGGAATTGTACGAACTCACAGAGTTTGTGGTCATGAATGCGGTGTTCGGCGAGAGGTTTGGAAACGGGATGTGACCTGGTACGGTTGGATCGAATTGATTCGTCCCCGGAGGCATAATTGTTGAAGTTGAATTCTGGGTTCCTTGACTGTCCAGATGCCTCCCAAACGTGCCAACATATCCGATGGAGAGGGCATCGTGGTTGGTAAACTGGTCTTGAACCGCGAGGTTGACCGTTTCCTGGTAGGGAGTCTGGAAGACGTACTGTCGGCCCTGCAGGCTGACCCCTTGTCCATTTACCACAAGAGGGCTCTCCAGGTTTTGCGCACTCAGTGCGTTCCCCAACACAGCGGTCTGGCCCCCGGTGACCGTTAGCGGTAGCTGTGTGGTTGGCGCATTGAAAGATACTGTATAGGCAAATGGATAATTATTCCCAATGACGGGGCCGAACCCGACATTATCGAGCGCTCCATACGTTATGCCGTAGCCGCCGCGAGCGACCACATGCGGATTTATGCTATACGCGAAGCCGAGACGAGGAGCAAAATTTAAGTTTTGGGCGTCTCCCGTCGCGTTATTCGCTGTGCATACGATGGAAATGTTGTAGGAAGCCAACAGTGAGTCGAACCCACCCGATCTTGGCACGCTGCAGCCTCTTTGGGATATGTAATAGGTTCCAGAACCGCCGGCGCCGCCTCCAGTCTCAATAAAGTTGGCCTGTCTCCCGTGGATTTCCTGATACGGGGTATAGTGATCCCATCGGAGACCGAGGTTCAAGGTCAGGTTAGGCGCGACTCTCCAGTCGTCCTGAATATAAGCTCCCATGTAATAGCGCTGGTCGCTGACTTCCGCATAGTTGGAAACGCCATAGCTGGTAAGCCCTCCAACATTATTTACTCCGTTGGGAACCGTAGAAGCTGTGGGTATCAGCAGCATATCCGCGGGGCCAGCAACCCCTGTATTTTGATTTGGAATGTCGGAAAATTGGCCGCTGAAATCGAAGGTTCCCTTTCCATAGGGCGGCTGAATAATAGGAGCATGAAAGTTATCTACCTGGAAACCGGTCTTGAAGGTGTGTGAGTTGTAGATCTTCGTCACATTGTCCATAATCTCCAATGTTGTGGCAGTCTCCTGAGTGGGGATGTAGGCAGCCGTTCCCAACCCGGTAAGGGAATTGACGCTGATGGGGGGCAGACCGCCGTTTCCGGGAGACTGAGGCACGCCGGGAATGCCATATTGCGCGGGCAGGCCCAGGTCACTGCCGTACGGCCCGGCAAGACTTTCATGGCTGTGAATCCACCCGGCATGAGCTTCGTTGGTGAGGGTGGGGGTAAAGACGTGCGTGTATCCCAGTGCGATCGCATACCGCGGACCTACCTGGGGGCCATCTCCAAAGCTCTGACCGTCAGCTATACCGGGAAGAGGCGGCGGCACATAGGTGGTCTGGTTGCTTTTATCAAAAACGCCAAACAGGAAATCCTTGTCGCTGATATGTTCGTCGATGCGGATGTCGTACTGATTGATGTTGTTTGTTGAACCGGCGAAACTGTAATAATTAGGAAACTGAAGAGCTGCGAGTGTTGGGGTCGGATACAGCGCCAATAACTTTTGCGCGTTCGGATCGATCCGGGATTGGGGAAGTTGATTGAGATACTGCGTGTCGGAGGTAAAGTCGGTGATCCCCGCGATACTGCCATTTGAGTAAAAGGGATCCCGAACATAAATTGCGCTGCCCGTTGTGTTCGGCAGGAGCGAAACAGGATCGACGGAGTGCGCCGCAACCAGACGCGTTGTGGCGGGATCGAAGAAAGTAGCACGCGGATATTTGCGGCCAAGGGCGTCGGTTTTGACACCGCTATTAATCGCAAAATAATCCTGAAAATTGGTGAAGTTGCTGGCGCGAATATTTTGTGTGGGTACATTGGAAGTGGTGGGTGACGGCGTGGCGATTCTGGTGCCCTGATAGTCGAAGAAGAAGAAGGTCCGGTTTTGGCCGTTATATACCTTCGGGATGTAGACAGGGCCGCCAACTGTGCCGCCAAACTGATTTTGGTGATAAGCGGGACGCGGTATGTTCTGCTGGTTCGCAAAATAGTCGTTCGCGTTGAAGACTGTATTACGGACGTATTCCCAGATGTCGCCATAGAGTCGGTTGGTTCCCGACTTGATTGCGGCATTGACGATGCCGCCAGTGGAATGACCGAATTCAGCGCTGAAATCCCCTGTTTGCAGTTTGAATTCCTGGATTGCGTCTGGCGGCGGCACAATGGCTGTGTATTGATTGCCGCTGGCTCCCTGGATATTGCCGGCGCCATAGACCTCTTCATTGTCGTCGATGCCATTGAGGCGAAAGTCGTTTTGCGTCCAGTTCTGTCCCATTACGTTGAACTGAGGATTGCTCGAGGAACCGCTGGTAACGGTACCGGCTGATAGCAGGCCCAGAGTCGTCCAATCGCGACCCTGCAATGGCATGTCGTTAACCTGCTGACCGCTGACGGTCTGGCCAACCGATGCATCCTGCGTCTGTAGCAGGGGAGCCGCTGCAGTCACTGTGACTGTCTGAGCAGCGCTCCCTACCGAGAGCTTCACGTCAATCGTGAGGTTTTGTTGAATGTGCGCGTTAATTTCTTTACTGATAAATTGCTGAGGGGCTTAGGAAGCAAAGGACTGCCAGATGGCGCTAGAGTCCAATCATGGCGCAGTCGAACCGTTACTTTCGATTTTCAAAGTTATCCGAGGCGAAGTTCCGGCACCTGGTCCGGTGTTTTGCCTTGGATTTGACAGCCACGCAGACGGCCCATCTGACTGGGATATCGCTTCGTTCCGTCAACACGATCTTTCTGCGCCTGCGCACCAGGATCGCCGCCGAGTGCGAGCGGCAGTCGCCGTTAGAGGGAGTGCTCGAAGCCGATGAGTCTTACTTCGGACCACAGCGCGTGCGCGGGAGGTGCGGACGCGGCGCCGACGGCAAGACCATCGTCTTCGGCCTGCTCAAGCGCGGCGACAAGGTCTACACCGCCATCGTCCCCACTGCTTCCAAAGCCGCGCTGCAAGCGGTGATTCGTGGCCGCGCCAGTCTCAGCTCGGTTGTCCACACCGACGGCTGGGCTGGCTATCACGGCCTGGTTGATCTGGGCTACGACAAGCACCTCAGAGTCGAGCACCGGGAGAATATCTTCGCCCAGCAACTCAACCACATCAACGGTATCGAAAGCTTCTGGAGCCTGGCCAAACGTCGCCTCGCCAGGTTCTGCGGTGTGCCCAAACGCACCTTCTACCTCCACCTCAAAGAGACAGAATTTCGCTTCAATCACCGCAACAATAACCTCTATAAAGAACTGCTAAACTTCCTCAGAAAGGATCCGCTCTGACTCCTTTGCTTCCTAAGCCCCTTGCTGAAACCCCGGAGCTTCAGCCGTCAAAGTATAAACGCCCGGGTTGACAGCTTGAAAAATATAGTCGCCGCTTATCCCGGACTTTGCGGTCTGAGATATTCCCGTCGCGTTGTCGGTGATGGCGACGGTGGCTCCTGAAACGATAGCGCCACTTGTGTCTGTCACCGTACCGCCAATGCGTCCGGCTGTAATCTGTGCGTAAAGCGCGGACGTGCAGGACGCAGCAAGCAGCGCTTCAAGGATGCTGCGCCGCGCAAGGTGGTTAAATCTATGAAATGACATGGTGTGCCTCTCCGTAAATGCGTCAGCCATCAAGAGTGTTGTTCAACCGCTCTTTCAAAGGGCGGTCTTTGGTCTAGATCAAGCGAACATCTGAAATCGATACAGCCAGTCTCCGCAGCACCACTGCGGATAATTTTGTACCGCAGGCGCCGTTGAAAGCTTCACGTGCGCGCCTTTGGCAAGGTCCGGATCCTGCGAGGAAAAGTTCAGCTGCGAACCGTCTGTCGCGGAGACCATATGATTGATCTCCTCCACCTGCCACTTAGCGGGTATTACGCCCTGCAGGTTGAAGGTCAGCCACATCGCCTCAGCCATCCTGTTCAGTACCTTCCCCTGGATTGAGACCTGCAGTTCGATGTGCGGCTGATCCATGGAAAAGCCCATATCGAAGAAGATCTGTCGCAGCCGCGCCACGTTGCCGGTAGGGCTACCAAGCAGTCCGGAAAGCGCAGCTACTTTGAGGAAAGTGTGTCGTTGCATCGAGTGTCATCCAGCGAACAGATTCGGAAGAAAGTTCCCCGAATTCGAAACATTAGTGGCATGAGTGACATAATGTCAACATAAAATTCAAAAACAATGATCGAAATCGATAATATGAATCAATCGTTAAGGCACTAAACTCTCGCCGACCACACACCCCTCAGATACCCTCCCCTTAATGAAGGTCTCGTCCAGCAGCCTCATAGAACGGCAGGAGACCATCTTTCAACCCAGCAACCTTCCGGATCTGTCACGATCTATGGGCTTTGTGATCTTCTAAAAACCTCCATCGCGACGGTGCGTCGCGACATTGATGCTTGCCTTTCATCTTTGTCATAGAGTGCCCCCGTCTTCTCCTTTTGTAGACGTTGCGGTTCTCGCAGGGACATTTGCGGGCGAGCGCCTTTTGCACCAAAGGTTCAATAAGAGCTTTACTTTGGGTGAGTTGTGTTCTCGTCTTGGCGATGTCCGTTGGCGCAATCTAGGGTCCGGCTTTGTTCCCGCCATAGTTTTTGCGTTCCTCATCAGGCAATCTCTTTTGCACTTGTGGGTCTCGCTTGCCGCGCAAGGTAAACTCCTGCACCATCAGCAGCCTCTCCGCATGCTGTTTGAGGTAATACCGTCCGTCAGAAAACTCCTGCCGCAGACGATCAAGCACTGGAAATCACGTTGCTTTCGAGGCCGGTCCATGCAGGGGTGACGAATTCTTCATGTCCATCTTTGATGGTCTCCCCTAGTTCCCCACACAGGAATGCGAGACCGTCGTGTCTTGATAGATACGCGCCGACAATGTGTCTTCAACCGGGCGGAATGTCATCTATGGGAAGAGGTCAATCTCTGCTTTCTGAAACGACTTGACAGATTGTGAACTGAATGCGTACAAATTACCAACAATCTGAAACGATGCCTCTATCGCCCTCCTGGTTTTGAAGCTGGCGATGCGATGCATGTTCTCAGCAAGGATGGCTCCACATGCTCACAACACGGTCTCGTAACGCATCAGGTCGTCTTCCGCTGCTGCTTGTACTTCTCATGCTCCTCTTCGAAGGCGCCTCGCAGATTTGCGCCCAAGATGTCGACGGAATCATCGTTGGCACAGCCAAGGACACCAGCGGAGCTGTGATTCCGTCTGCCAAAGTGGTGGCGATTAACGAGGGAACTCAGGCTCAGACAACGGGCGTTGTTCTTGCCGACGGGTCATTCACCATCAAAGTTCCTCCCGGGGGCTATGACCTCACCGTCGACGCCGCGGGCTTTAAAAGCGTTCGCATTTTAGGCCTGAGGGTTGAAGTCAATACGCAGAGCCGAGCCGACGCCGTCTTGAAAGTGGGTGCCACATCCGATGTCGTGATGGTCTCGGCCATCAGCGACAACGTGGACACGACGACGTCGACGCTGAAGGAGGTCATCGGTGAAACGACGATCGAGGATGCTCCTCTGAATGGACGCAATCCTCTCAGCCTGATCCTGCTGGTGCCCGGCGTGACACGCGATCCCCGCGCCAACGTCACCTCGGGCGCAACCTATCCGGGAGCCGCGGGCATCTCGATCAATGGGAATCGCTCGAACACAACCAACTACATCCTCGACGGCGCAAGCAACAACGACAACTACACCAACGCACCCAGCCCGTTCCCCGATCCAGACGCGCTGCAAGAGTTCAGCGTGCAGACTAACAACTTCGGGGCCGAGTTCGGCCGGCTTCCCGGCGGGGTGGTCAACGCGATCACCAAATCCGGCGTCAATCAGATTCACGGCAGCGCCTTCGAGTACATTCGCAACAATGCTTTCAACGCCGCCAATCATTTCGCCTCCGTAGTGAACGGCGTCAAGACCGACGACGGGCTGAAGCGTCACCAGTTCGGCGGGACCTTCGGCGGCCCGCTGTTCCTCCCTCATCTCTACGATGGCCGCGACAAGAGCTTCTTTTTCGTCTCGGTTCAGGAGACACTCGTGCATCAGCGGCCGAACGCCAACTCCGCGGTCGTGCCCGACGCAAGACTGCGCGCCGGAGACTTCTCCGAGCTGAAAACTCCGCTCTATGTACCCTTCGATCCTGCCCGAGGCACCTATGCGGGCAACCGGATCTCCACCATCAGTCCAGTTGCGCAGGCAGTTCTGGCCTTTATACCCACAGCGCCAGCGGGAACGCCCGTCAACAGCCAGGGCGGCCAAACGATCTTTTATGCGTCCATCAACAACACCGCGGACTATCAACTTCTCACTCGCTTCGACCAGCACCTGAGCAAAAACAACACCATCTACGGGACCTTCTTTAACTCGCACCAGACAGCAGCCGGCTTTCTCGATCCCACGAACTACCTGGCCTACAAGAACGCGGGCGACTGGATCTCACGCCGCTATCAGGCAAGCGATACCCACATCTTCAGCGCCGATCTGCTCAACGAGGCGTCGTTCTCGTACTCTCACAACCGCTACGCGAATACACCCGTCTATCCCGCGCAGTCGCTGCCTGCTCTGGGCGTGAACATCTATGTGCCACCGGGCACGACCGAGTACCAGTTCAACATATCGAGCTACTTCAACCTTTATACCGGGGACACCAATCAGTTCATTCGCGACGAATACCAGGGTCTGGAGACGGTTCGCTGGACGCGCGGCAACCACCAGATGAGCTTCGGCGGCGAGTACGACTTCGGCACCGGCGATAACATCAACAACTTTCAGCAGAACCCGGTCTACACCTACACCGCATCGGCGTACACACCCAATCCGCAGACTGTGGCAAGCTCGACGACCAACGGCTTCGCCGACTTCCTGCTCGGACGCTTCAGCACTTTCCTGCAGGGGGCCGGCGAGTACAAAAACACGCGCTTCAATCACTATGCGGCGTTCGCCGAAGACAGTTGGAAGGCGACCCAGCGCCTGGTACTCAACGCCGGCGTGCGGTATGAGCCCTTCCTGCCGTACTACGATCTCAACAATAAGCTCGCGGCGTATCGTCCCGGCCAGCAGTCGACCTTATATCCGAACGCGCCGCCGGGCGTGGTCTTTGTCGGCGATCCGGGCATTCCCAAAGGCGGTTTCAACGCCAGCTACGGCAACGTCGCGCCGCGTGTCGGCTTCGCCTATGACGTCTATGGAGACGGCAAGACCTCGCTGCGCGGCGGTTACGGCATCTTCTACGACCAGCCCAACACCATCACCACCAACAACCAGACAGACCAGGCGCCGTTCGCTCCCGTGCTCACACTGAACGGCACCGCCGCCAACAACGATTTGACCCCTTACGGCGGCAGCGTGAACCCGTTCCCGTATCCCACGCCCGCGACCCCGGCCTCCACCTTCCCGAAGTACACGAGCCAGTATCTCTATAGCGCGCGGATGCGCAACGCGTACACCCAGGCCTGGAACCTTCAAGTACAGCAGGATCTCGGCAAGGGAACGATCTTCAGCGTTGCCTATGCGGCATCGACGGCGAGCCATCTTCCAATCGCCCGTGAGCTGAACGCGGCTATTTATATTCCGGGCGCCTCGACCACCGGCAATACGAACCAGCGCCGTCCGCTGGGGCCTGCTCTCGGGTCGACGACGCTGCTCGAGGCGTCGGGTTCCGCCAATTACAACTCGCTGCAGACCAACGTGCGCCACACCTTCGCGAGCGGCTTTTCGATCCTTGCCAATTACTCTTTCTCGAAGGCGATCGATACCTGGTCCGACACCAAGACCCTGAACCAGAGCCGGGCGATCCCAACCGATCCCGGCTACGACCGCGGACCCGCCGATTACGACCGCCGGCACGTCGTGAACTTCACGTCGATCTGGAAGATTCCGGCCCCGGTGGAAAACCGCTTCGCCAAGGCGGTTCTCGGCGGCTGGGAACATACCACGATCGCCAACTACACGGGCGGATATCCGTTCAGCATCCTGAGCGGCCGCGATAATGCGTTAACCGGCACTCCCAACCAGCGCGCCAACCTCGTTCCCAATCAGCAGGTCTATCTCGGCAAGCGGTCCACCGCAGCCAGCGCGGCGCAGTTCTTCAATCCGCTCGCCTTCCAGCAGCCGGCCGCCGGCACACAAGGCAACACCGGTCGCAACGCCTATCGCGGTCCGGCCTACGAGACGATCGACATGGGGCTGCTCAAGAACTTCTCCCTCAGCGAAGGCGTCAAGGGCATCTTCCGCTTCGAGGCGTTCAACGTGCTGAACCACACCAATTTGAATCCCCCAACCAACACTCTGAACGCGGGCAACTTCGCTGCGATCACGTCAGCGTACGATCCGCGCATTCTGCAGTTTGCGCTGCGCCTGGCCTTCTGATCCCGCGCCGATCGGCTTTCCTTGAAAGACAGCAGTCAGTCCAGTAGCATCAAAAAACGAAACGCTGTTCCACAACGGTGAGACGCGATGAGTCAAAGGCAACTTCCACAGCCGTTCCGCGGCATTGTTCCACCGATGGTCACGCCGCTCGACGGGCCCGACGCGCTCGATCACGCCGGCCTGGAACGGCTTATCGAACATCTTCTCGATGGCGGTGTGCATGGCCTGTTCATCCTGGGCACCACAGGGGACGGCCCGGCGCTGAGTTACCGGCTGCGACGCGAGGTGATCCAGCGCACCTGTGCTCAAGTATCCGGCCGCATCCCTGTGCTTGTGGGCGTGACGGACACTTCCTACACGGAATCCATGCACATCGCGGAGTTCGCTGCCGGCGCGGGCGCGGATGCCATCGTGATGGCTCCCCCATACTATTTTCACGTCAGCCAGAGCGATCTTTTGCGGTTGGTTGAAGGCGTCGGCACCGACTCGACGCTCCCGCTCTACCTGTACAACATGCCCGGGCTTACCAAGATGCACTACGAGCCGGAGACTGTCCGCGTCGCCTCCGAGATGTCCCACGTCTACGGCCTGAAAGACAGCTCCGGAGACGTGCATTACCTGGCGAAGGTACTGGAAACGGTACGCGGTCTCGAGCTCTTCACCGTGCTTCTGGGACCGGAGCATCTTCTGCTGGAAGGACTTCGCGCCGGCGTGCACGGCGGGGTCTGCGGCGGCGCGAACCTTATGCCGCGCCTCCTGGTCGATCTCTTCGAGGCGTTCCGAAGGTCCGAGCAGGACCTCGCAGACAGGCTGCAGGCGCGAGTCGTCGAGATCGGCTCGCCGCTCTACGAGATGGGCGAGAGCGAGTCGAGCTATATACGCGGACTGAAGGCCGCGCTGTCGGTTGCCGGCATCTGCAGCGGGCAGCTTCCGTGGCCCTACCTTCGCGCCGAGCCGGAACAGATCGCCCGGATTCGCGAACATCTCTCGCACTATCCCGAGACCCATTACGCCGGAGCGCACACGTCGTCACGTTAGAGTTACTCTAATCAGCATGGCCACTCCTCATAAAAGGTCTGTCGCTCCTCTCAATTCGAATGCCGCACAGCACGCGGGTCGCGGCAAGGCATCCTCTTCGACACCGAAACGAAAGCCGAAGCCCAGCGAAGACCAGTACTTCTCACGGGCGGTCGACAAAGCTTTTCTGGTACTCAACACACTCAACGGCGCGGAATCGCCTGTGTCCCTGAACCAGATCACCGCCTCGATCGGCCTCTCCAAGAGCTCCTCCTTCCGGCTTCTGCATACGCTGGAGCGGCTGAAGTACATCAACCAGTCCGAAGACGGCCGGTACACCATCGCCGAAAGCAGCTGGGTGACGCCTTCGATGCAGGTTGCGAACCTCGTCTCGCGATGTACGCTGCAGGCAGCGGCGGCTTTGCACGATGAGTTCAAGGAAACCGTCAGCATCGCTGTTCTCTTTGCGAATCACATCGAGGTCGTTCGCGTGCTCGAGAGCACCTATGTGGTCCGCATGGCGAACACAGTTGGCCGCATCCTGCCCCCGCATGCAAGCTCCATGGGCAAAGCTATCACTGCTTTTCAACCGGATGAGGTCTGCCGCAAGCTGCTGCTGAGCTACGGTCTTGTCCGCTTCACGGCTTCCACGATCACCGACGAGCCCAGCCTCGCGAGGGAGCTCGAACGCATCCGCAAGGACCGCTTTGCGCATGAGGGCGAAGAGTCGACGCCGGATGGCTGCTGTTTCGGCGCACCCATCTTCCTCGATGGGCCGTGGGCGGTCGCAGCGATCAGCGTGTCGATGCCGAAGTCACGGCTACCCGAGGGTGAGGCGCGCACGAACATGGTCGCGAAGCTCCAGGCGGCCGCAAAGGCTATCACGGCCGAGTTGCGTGCCGCAGTCAAGGACCGTCTGCATCCGCCTGCAGAGCCGCCACGAAAAGAGCTTCGTCAAAGGTCAAAACAATCATGAGCAACTCCAAAGGTACGGTCTACCTGGTCGTCAGCGGCGACCTTCGACTCTCCGCAAACCGCGCCTGCTGGGCCGCGCAGCATGGCATGGAACAGGCGCTGAGCTCGGCCGTCGCGGCCGCAGGCGGAGGCTAATCTGCAGCCGATGCGTCCGGCATAGGCGGATCGTTTTGCCCGCGCTCGCTCAGAGCCAGCAGATCCCTTTTCAAAAAGCGAGTCAGACCAAACAGCAGCAGGACACCAGCAAGAACATAGGCACTGGCCGAGAATGCGATTGCCGCGCCCAAACCAATTCTCCGGCTCAGCAGACCTACCGCGATCGGCGCCGCACCTCCGCCGATCATCCATCCCACGCAGTTCATCCATCCGCTTACCGTGCCGCGTGCTCCGGGGGGCACCACGTCGTACACCGAAGCAAAGATGTTCGCATCGTACATGCCCTTCATAAAGCCCCAGCCAAGCAGCGCGCCGATCACCATCGGCAACGTCCCGGCGCATCCGCACCACACCACGAACGGAGCTCCCAGAAGTACGCCGAGCGTCTGGGTGATCATGCGGCCGCGCGGCGTTGTCTGTACCAGACGGTCGGCAAGGTAGCCTCCGAAGAACGCGCCGCAGACGCTGCCTGCCTGCGGATACAGAGTCGCCGTCAGCGCTGCCCGCGCAAGACTCAGGTGAAAACGTCCGTACAAATAGGCAGGCATCCAGGCCAGCAACACCAACGCCACAAAGTTGGCGCAGACGAATACCAGCATCAGGGTCAGCGCGGTCGGGGTGGTCAGGATAGTCCTCAGCTCTGCGCGCACCGAGAGTCGTTCGCCCAGGACGCCGCTCTCTTCAGCGCTGCCCCGCGGTATTTCGTGCAGGAAGGCGAGCAAGACAAGGCCGAGAGCGCACCCCAGCAGTCCCAGGATCGTAAACGAGAGGCGCCAGCCGTGCCGCTCGGCCATCACTCCTGCCCAGATGCCGCCGCCAACGGTTCCGGCGTAGACGCCCGTTACCAGAATGCCCAGCGCCTTCGACCTTGTCTGCTTTCCGTGATAGTCGCTGATCAGGGAGGTCGATGCGGGGTAGTACACAGCTTCGCCGAGGCCCTCGGCTGCGCGGAACATCACCAGTTGCCGAAAGCTCCGGGACAGCGCCGAGGCGATGCAGACCAGGCTCCAGAACTGCAGGCCGCTGAGGATCGCGGTCTTGCGCTTGATGCGATCAACGACCATGCCCGCCACTGGACCGCTCAGGCCATAGACCCAGGCGAAGGCCGACCCGAGCAGCCCCAACTGCTCCGGCCCCAGACCGAACTCGCGCTGAAGGAGGGGAAAGACGGAAAAGATCGCCTGCCTGTCGGCATAGTTGAAGAAACACACCAGCCACAGCATCGCGACGACAAGCCATCGCCGCCGGTCTACAAAAGCGGCAACCGGCCGACCGGCCTCGCTCTTGGTCGATTTCATGGTGCTGCCCACTTTATACAGAAATTGAAACACTTGTCTATATTATGAATTGACGGTAATCTTGCCGTGCAAAATGAATGATGCTGTCCTAACCGTTCGAGCACGCCGGGCTCGATTTTATGCCACTGCGGTAGCGATGTCGGCTGCCCTGCTGACCGGGATGACGGGTCTTCCTCTGCGCGCGCAGTCGAATGATCTCTCGCGAGCGGAGATCGTGCTTTCACCGTCCAGCTCGCCGGTCGAGCGCCAAGCCGCGGTGATGCTGCAGGAGGAGATACAGAAGCGCACCGCGCTCACCTGGCCAATTACCAGCACGATCAGTACGCCGGCAGAACACCCAGCCCAGATCATACTCGTCGATCACACGGAGATTGCGTCGCTGGTACGCGCGCCGCGTCTCAATCTAACTGGACTGCCCGCTTCTTGGGCGCCTGAGTCCTTCTCCCTGCGGCTGCGAGATGGCGGCCGCACCGTGGTGGTGGTGGGCGCGGATCAGCGCGGAGTTCTCTTCGGCGCTGGATATCTGCTGCGCCACCTCGACATGACCCAGGGCCGCGTCGCGCCGCACGCTCTCGCCGAGATCGACAGCGCTCCAGCCTATCCGGTGCGCGGCCATCAACTCGGCTATCGGCCTAAGAACAATACCTTCGACGCCTGGAGTCCCGCGCAGTTTGAGCAGTACATCCGCGATCTCGCGATCTTCGGCACCAACACAATCGAGATCATCCCGCCAAGATCCGACGACGCAGCCATCAGCCCGCTCTACACGCTGCCGCCGATGCGGATGATGATTGCGTTGTCGAAGATACTCGATCGCTACGGCCTCGACTGCTCAATCTGGTATCCGGCGCTCGACAAGGACTACTCCGATCCGCGCACGGTTGCCGCCGCAGTTGCCGAATGGGGATCGATCTTCGATCAGCTTCCCAGGATCGACGCCCTCTTCGTTCCCGGCGGCGATCCTGGGCATACCGAGCCGAAGTATCTGTTTGCCCTGCTCGAACAAGAGGCGGCCCGGCTGCGAGTGCGGCATCCGCGCGCCGAGGTGTGGGTCTCGCCGCAAAGCTTCAGCACGCAGTGGCTGGATGAGTTTTACGCTCTGCTCGCCGAGAACCCCAGGTGGCTAACTGGTGTCGTGTATGGTCCAGAGATGCGCGACAGTCCGGAGCAGTTTCGGCGCAGAGTTCCGGCCCGCTTTCCCATACGGTTCTATCCCGACATCACTCATGTGCTCGATGCACAGTATCCAGTTCCCAACTGGGATCCTGCGTTCGCGCTGACGGAAGGCCGGGAGCCGGTCAATCCGCGGCCACAAGACCAGAGCACGCTCTTCCATCGCTACGTCCCGTTGAGCAGGGGCTTCGTCGCCTACTCCGAAGGCTCGAATGACGACGTCAACAAAATCCTATGGAGCGGGTGGGGATGGAACCCGCATCAATCCGCTGTTGCGATTCTCGAGGAGTATGCGCGAGTCTTCCTTTCTTCCCGGCAGAGTCCTTCGATCGCGGCGGCGATCGCCGGCCTTGAAGCGAATTGGCGTGGGCCAATCGCGGACAATCCCTCGATAGGTCCTACACTTGCCCGGCTGAGGTCGATCGCGCGCGACGATCCTGCTCTATCGAACACGAACTGGAGGTTCGAGCAGCTTCTCTATCGCGGCTATTATGACGAGTATGTCCAGAGTCGTTTGCTGCGCGAGCGGAGGGCGGAGCGCGAGGCGATCGCCATGCTGCGGGCGCGACCGCTCACCGATGCTCTCCTGGAGACCGCGGCGAAAGCTCTCTCCATCACCGCAGATTGCGGCCGCGATCAGGACTGCCAGCGTCTTCAGGTGCTGGCCAAAGACCTCTTCGATAACATCGGGATGCAGCTAAGCGTGTCGAAGTATCATGCGCTGGCGGTCGGGCGCGGCGCGAACCTCGATCGCGTCGATGAGCCGCTTACCGACGTTTTGTGGCTGCAGTCTCAGGTGGCGAAAGCACGCGCGGAACCCAATCCGGAGCTGCGCAGCGCTATCGTAACCAAGGCGCTCGACGTTCTCGACGTCCCGGCATCGGGAACATACGATATGTTAGGCGAGCTGCGGAACAATATGCCGGACGTGGCTGTAGCTGCCCCCCATCTTCTTCTGGGGAAGAGCTTCGAGGAGGATCCATCCGGGCTTCAGGGAACCTATCGTGGAGTAGCTGAGAACCGGAACCCGACGGCATATCCTTTGGTGTGGCGTACCTTCGCGGGTACGCTCTACGATCGTCCACTGGAGTTGCTCTACCGGAAGATGCTCCCGCATCGTAACTATCTCGTCCGTGTCCATTTCGTCGTCGATGCGCGGCGCATCTCGCTGCTCGTCAATGGGACCAGCATTCCACCCTCCTGCGACGACGAGCGTGCTTGCCTCGACGCCTCCTACCGCGTACCGGCGGACCTGCTTCCCACGAGCGAGCTGCGCCTTGTCTTTTCCGGCGAGAAGGGTTTGGGTGGAAACGGAAGGACCGTCGCGGTGGCTACGGTTCGGGTCATTCCGGTCCATGACAGTTCCCAGAACGACCCCCATAAATGACCGAGGCGCACATACGATGAACGGAACTCCCGCACAGTCGAGACCAGGCCCGCGAACCAACCAAGATGATGAATCTCTCAATTTCTTTCGAGGCACCATTATCAGCATCGCCTTGCTGCTCGCTTGTCTCAACGCGACTTGGCTTTCGAGCACCAGCTAAGTAGAAGCTCAATCGTACTCTGCCAGCAGCACCTGCATCCGCTCCATCCACGCCTGGTCGACAGCTTCTACATCGGTCGACACACCGCTGCCGTCCAAATTGACGAAGTTGTAATATCCTCCGGTTTGGCTGTTGCGCAGGTTTGCATTCATGAAGTCGATGTTGCGCCGCGCATGATCCAGCCAGATAGCCTTCGGATCTTCTTGGTAAAGATGCAGCAGGGCCTGTGTGGCCCATCCGCACCAGGTCGGATTGACGCGCGGATCGGTGGTATTGAATTGATAGACACCCGAGGCGTCATCCCATAGGACCTTATTAAGACTGTTGGCGAGCTTCTCCGCCTTCTTGACGTAGGCGGGCTTGGAGAAAGCGTCCGCGTATTCAAGGTCCGCTTCGATCATGATGGCATTGTCATAGGTGAAGTTGGTGGTCTGCTTCACGCCACCTGCTTCGATCTGCCAGATATATAGCCCGCTGGAGGCATCGAACATTTGATTGTTGAGCCAACTGTCGACTTTGTTCGCCCAGGTGCGGTACAAGGTATTGCCAGTCATCTTGTAAAGACGCGAGAAGAGTTGCAATGCCAGACCGTTCGACTGCGTCGGCTTCACCTGTTTGTCCGTGTTCCACCAGAAGCCGCCGCCATAGGTATCATCCCATTGGCCGCTATTGATAAGCCAATTTGCGCAAGCCTCCGCGGAGGCGAGATACTGGGTCTGTGTTGTGCCTGTGCTCACGGCGTAGGCGTCAAGATAGATCACGCCGATGAGCGAGTTGTCATCAACATACTGGCCTCCATTTGCTCCCGTGCCATCTACATTCGCTGCGGCGAAGTAGCCCCCGGATGGACTAGCCGTGTCCCAAAGATTCCCCATGAACGCGAAGGTGTTATTCATATATGGCGTGTAGCGGTCGTCGCCAGCTTGGATGAAGGCTGCGTCCGCATACATCTGACTGCCGTTGTACCAGGCGTAGGAGGTGCTACTACCCGGCTGTATCCGGTATGCGCCAGATGGTGCGAGAAGGTTGCCGACGACGTAGTTGTGAGTATTTTGCGCTGACGTCCAATAGGCGGAGTTGGAGACTTGCGCCTGTAGCGGAGGGAGACTAAGGCAGAGCATCATGCCACAGATTGCAGGAAGGCTCTGGCTCAACTTGCGTTTCAGATGGAATGACATGAACGACCTCTGGCGCAGTTAGATTTGCAACGAACGCCTAAGAGCTGAACAACGATCAAAGGCTTGGCATACTCGCGGCTGCCATCATAAAACACACTGTGAGACTCGGGCAAGATTGATTGATCTTAATGGTCCTAAAAATCATGTATCGTGACGGAAACGATCACATTGCATCATCACAGCAAGAAAACGCAAATTCTATGAGGTAAGTGCCTCAGAGGAGGTTTCCAGCGACAATCCCTTCGTCTCTGGGAAGACGAAAAGCGTGAGGAAGAACTGGCCTAGCATCATTACGGAAAAGAAGATGAATGGATATTGCCCGGCTACCGAAGCGATCTTCGGATAAATGGCCGCAACGAGCCCGTTCGTTACCCAAAGTGCGAGGGTTCCCAAGCTCTGCCCCTTTTCCCGTATACCAGGTGGGAAAATCTCGCTGAGGTAAACCCAGATAACCGTGCCCTGGGAGATCGCGAAGAAGGCGATGTAAGCCACCAGCAGCCAGAGGAGTTCTCCCCGGTATTTTCCTGTTGCGAAGATCACCGCGACCGCGAGCAGGCAAACCGCGGTACCCATCGAGCCGACCAGGAGTAAGAATCGCCTACCGATCTTGTCGATCAGAAACATTGCCAGAACCGTAAAAGCCAGGTTCGCTGCGCCAATGGCAACTGCTTGCATGTTGGCGCTAGCGGCTGTGAAGCCGGCCTGCGCAAAAATATCATTCAAATAATAAAGAATCGCATTGATGCCCGAGAACTGATTCAGAACCCCGATGCTCAGCGCGATGAAGATCACTTTGCGGTGGCCGAGCGTGAACAGTGTTTGGCGGCCGGCACTCCCAGACCGGCGTGCGGCGGTGAGCATCCGCTCGACCTCGGCTTCGTGCTCGTCACTGCCCATGCGGCGTAGTACGGACATAGCCTCCGCTGTGCGGCCGCGAGAAACTAACCAGCGCGGACTTTCTGGAATAAGCAGCAACGCGATAAAGAACAGCACGGCGGGCAGAGTGGCGGCGCCTAACTCGACCCGCCATTCCAACGCATGAAGATGCAGTCCCGAAACAATCGCATTGGATGCGTAAGCCACGAGAATGCCCGCTACTACGGCGAATTGAAAGCAGGCGACAAGTCGGCCACGCCAGTGTTTAGGGGAAATGTCAGCGATGTACATCGGGCTTAGCACGGAGGAGCCGCCAATGCCCAGGCCGCCAATCAGCCGGAACAAAAGCAGGCTGCTCCAACTCCAGGCCAGGGCGCATCCCACTGCGGACAAGATGTAAAGTAGCGCCATCCAGCGCAGGCCGTTGCGGGCGCCATATCTTTGGCCCAGCGGTGAAGCCAGAAAGCCACCTGCGACTGTGCCCCATAGAGCGCAGGAGACGGTGATGCCAAGCGTTACAGGTGTCAGCCCGAAGGCGGCGGTTATGCCATGCGTGGTGCCGGCGATCACTGCCGTATCGAATCCGAGTAGAAGTCCCCCGAGAGCGGCCACTGCGGTGCTGAGCAGGATTACGGGATTGAGCTTCAATAGAGACCTCTCAAGACAAGTAGCTGTTCAGTCTAAGATAAATGATTATAAATCGTATTATGCGACGCTATTTGACACTTTACATCACCAAAAATGAGTAATATACCTATATGCGACAAAGATCGAAATGTCTCCACTTCTCTCACGACAGAAAATCACTCCTTCTCGGAGCGGCATCACGATGAGTGTTCTGGCTTTGGATTTAGGCGGATCCCATGTCTGTTGCGCGGTAGTGAACCATAATTTGGTGCTTGCCTCCTCCACGATAAAGACAAATGCGCGTTCTCTCCTAGAACTGCTGCCCGAGTTGACAACCCGCCTGCGAGAGACCTGTCGTGCAGCCGGAGTCTCTCTTAAATCGTGCCAAGGGCTGGGTATAGGCTTTCCCGCCATCGTGGATAGTCGTAGCGGCGAAATCCTTTCCACGCTCGGCGTCAAGTTCGCCGATATAACGGGGGTTGAGTTGCAGGCGTGGTCGAGCAGTGAGTTCGGACTACCGCTCCGGATCGAAAACGACGCCAAGTTGGCCTTGTTGGGAGAGCGCTTCGCCGGTGCGGCCAAAGGCTTTGAGGATGTTGTGATGGTCACGCTCGGCACAGGGATCGGCGTGGCCGTGATGCTGCAAAACCGGTTGCTGCACAGCTATATGGGACAAGCCGGTACCACTGGCGGGCACATCGGGGTGCGTTTCAATGGCCGTCCTTGTGTCTGCGGTGCAATCGGCTGCGCGGAGGCGGAAGCTTCTACGTCAGTCCTGCCGGACTTGTGCCGCGAATGGCCACGATTTGCGGAAAGCTCACTCAGCCAAGAACCACAACTGAACTTCGCCACACTTTTTAAGGCGCGGGATGCGGGTGACCCGTTCGCAAAGGAGTTGATCGACCATTGCATCGCTATTTGGGCCGCGCTGACGGTCAGTCTGATCCATGCCTACGGCCCGCAGGTAATTCTTTTCGGCGGGGGCATCACCCAACGCGGTGAAGATATCTTGCGGCCGATTCGTGCTTATGTTGCACAGCACTCCTGGAAGACAAGCCGAGGCATCGCCAGAATTGAAGCTGCTGCCCTTGGCGTCGATGCAGCTCTGATTGGAGCGGAAGCTCTTTTTCAAGAGGAGATTCTATGACCGGATACGGCAACTATGATCGTTATCCCGTGGTCCCGGTCTCCGGCTCGCAAGCGGATTGTCTCACTGGCTGGGCGGAGATTCTCGCGCGTTTAAACGATGAAATAACGGCGGACAGCAAATTCGTAATCGCCCTGGAGTGTTATCCCGGCGTGTTTCTCGACACTTTGGCAGCCACGCTGAAGACCGCGTTTGCGGAGGCTTGCGTCCTCAATGTTCAAACTGCGTTTCGTTCGGCAGCGGAACTCCAGGCCGATTTCGCGCCGGTTCTCACGAATGATCCGGTCTTCGGCTTTATGCGATCTTTCCGTGTTGAGAAGCTATTTGACGAGGTTCGGGTCGGAGCGCTGAGGAGGTCAATCGAGAAATCTCCCTCATTGACAATTGTCCTGGGGACCGGAACGACGCATGTCGTGCCTAACCCGGATTTGCTCTTGCACGCGAGCGTCACGCGATGGGAGTTGCAACGGCGGCAGCGCACTGGAGAAATCGGCAATCTTGGCTTCGATAACCGGGGAGCCGCGCCCTCCCTGCTCTATAAGAATGCTTTCTTTCTTGAATGGCGTGTAGCCGATGAGATACGACACGCCATGTACAACGAAGTCGATTATTTCCTCGACCTCGACGATCCGGACGAGCCGCACATGGTCGAAGGAGAGATGCTGCGCCACGCAGTAGAAACTGCCGTCCAACGGCCATTTCGTGTTGTCCCTTTCTTCGATCCAGGGCCCTGGGGAGGATTCTGGATGAAAGAGACCTTCAACCTTCCTGACGGGCCACCCAATTACGCATGGTGCTTCGACTGCGTGCCGGAAGAGAATAGTGTCCATCTCGGTTTCGGCTCGAGGCAGTTTAGGATGCCGGCTATCGTATTGGTTCACGAACAACCCTCGGCTCTCCTTGGCGAGGCAATCTATCGGAGATTTGGCGCCGAGTTCCCGATCCGCTTCGACCTTCTTGATACGGTTGGCGGCGGAAATCTATCCTTGCAGGTGCATCCGCTGGAGAGTTACATCCGGGAGCACTTCGGGATGCCGTATACCCAGGATGAGAGCTACTACATTCTCGACAGCCGGGAAGGTTCAGAGATCTACCTGGGCCTTCGCGAGGGCATCCGTCCCGAAGAGATGCGAGCTGATCTAGAGGCCGCACAGAAGGGAAAAGAGCCTTTTCCTGCGGAACGATACGTAAACATTTGGCCGACACGGAAGCATGACCATTTTTCGATTCCCGCCGGTACCGTCCACTGCTCGGGAAGCGACAATGTGGTTCTTGAGATCAGCGCCACGCCCTACATCTTTACGTTCAAGCTGTGGGATTGGGGACGTGTGGGTCTCGATGGCAAGCCGAGGCCGATCCACCTTGAACACGGCTTGGCCAATATTCAGTGGAGCCGTGATACAACCTGGGTGCGAAGAGAACTGCTGAACCAGGTGGCGCCAATCGCCGAAGGAGACGGGTGGCGCGAAGAGCGCACCGGGCTTCATAGCGCTGAGTTCTTGGAGACTCGGCGGATTTGGTTCACCGAACCGGTGCAGCACGACACAGAGGGCAACCTGAACGTTCTTAACCTGGTAGAAGGCGAGGCAGTCGTGGTAGAAAGCCCAACCGGCGCATTCGGACCGCTCGAGATCCACTATGCGGAAACCTTCATCGTTCCGGCCGCAGTAGGACGCTATACCATCAGACCGTTGGGGAATACGACACAGCCGCTCGGTATCATCAAGGCCTACCACCGAACTAAGTAACCAAGTTAGGCCCGGGTGACTTCGATCCCGAGTTTTCCAAATGGCGCGATTGCTTCGTCGCTCGCTCCGGAGTCTGTGATGAGGCAATCAATCTGGGTCGTATGACAAAGCAGCCAATTGCTCACCGCTCCTAACTTGCTGTGGTCGGCGACAGCGATCTTCCGCTTGGAGTGGCTCACCAATTTGCGAAGCAGTTCAGCCTCCGCCGAGTTAGTGCAGGTAAGCCCTTGCACAGCGTCGATGCCATCTACACCGATAAACATGATGTCTGCGAAGAGCAGGTCCATCGAGGCATTTGCCAAGGGCCCAACCAGGGTGAACCAATTCCCGCGAAGGTGGCCTCCCGTCACGATCACCTCAATGTCTTTCCTGTTGCTTAACTCCATCGCGACATTGACGGTATTGGTGATGATCGAGATCCCGCTCAGCACTTTGAGACTCCGAACAACTTCGGTGGTAGTGGTTCCACCACTGAGAGCCACTGTCTGACCGGATTGAACCAGAGCTGCTGCAGTACGCGCAATCCGGCGTTTTTCCTCTGCGAAGCTGGTGATCTTATCCTGAAATGAAGCGTCGTGGCGGAAGGGTTCGTAAAACAAGGGGCCGATCGGAACCGCGCCGCCTCGGACACGCTTGAGAAGGGACCGGCCTTCCAGATCCTCAAGGTCGCGGCGAATCGTCGCAATGGATGCGCCCAACGTAGTGCAAAGCTCATCGATAGCGATCGTTCCGAACTCTTGCAGTTGATGAAGTATGAACTCCTGTCGCGCGACGAGATTGTCTGTCTTGGAGGCCATGAGGGGAGCATATCAAACTTGGAATGACTTTTTCGACAGATGAGAAAATAGCGATTCCCGAAAACAGGCTAATAATATGATTGCATGTGCCATATCGTGCTTTATTTATGTCGCAAAGTTACTATATCCTTCACGTAGTTTGATGGTTCCTACATGAAAGTCATACCGTAAGCGCGCAGGCCCAAGGAGAAGAGATGAAGAGGCGAGAGTTCGTTAAATCAGCAGCCCTGAGCGCAGCCGCTGTTGCTGCAATTTCACCATGGCGGAGGTTTGCTCTCGCTGATCAGCCGACTGGCGCACCTCCTGTCGACCCGGAGGTCAAGCGCGTCCTGATCCTCTTCAAATGCCATCTTGATGTCGGCTTCACGGACACGCAAGCGAACGTCATGCAACTGTACTTTAAGCAGTATTACCCTCAGGCGATGCGCATAGCGGCGCAATTGCGCGATTCTAACGGCAATCGATATGTGTGGACCGGCGCCGCCTGGCTGCTCTATGAATACCTGGAGCAGGCAAGCAGCGACGAGCGCAAGCAGATGGAGCGCGCCATCGCCGCAGGTGACATCGCCTGGCATGCGCTGCCGTTCAGTTGGCAGACCGAGATGCTCGACCGATCCATGATCGAGGGCTGTCTCGGCTTTTCCAACTCGCTGGACGCGCGTTTCGGCCATAAGACCACCGCCGGAAAGATGACCGATGTGCCATGTCACTCCCGTGGAATCGTCTCTCCGCTGGCGGCAGGAGGCGTTCGCCTGCTGGATATCGGCGTCAATCCGGCCAGCACGCCTCCGGAGGTGCCGGATGTCTTTCTTTGGAAGGCTCCGGATGGTTCCTCGTTAGCTGTGCTCTACCACAAGCATGACTATGGCAGCACGATCAGGGTGCCAGGATCCGATCTGGCAGTGTCGGTCAATGTGCGGACGGACAACTCCGGTCCACACTCGATTGAGGAGATCAATACGATCTACGCGGAGCTTCACCAGCGTTTTCCCAATGCACAACTGACAGCGGGTAGTCTGACCGGCATCGCCGCGGCGATGGAACCGCTGCGCACAAGCCTGCCGGTAGTCACACAGGAGATCGGGGATACGTGGATCTACGGCGCTCCCAGCGACCCCTCGAAGGTTGCGCGTTACCGCGAGGTCGCGCGGTTGCGTAAAGAGTGGATCGCAAACAACAAACTAGTGAAGGGTGGCCCTGTGGATCAGCATATGCTGGCGCGGTTGGCACTGGCTCCCGAGCACACCTGGGGCACCGATACCAAGCGCTACATCGACCACGATCACTACTCGCCCAAGGAACTGGCGGAGAACATCGACAAGCCCGGCTATCAGATCATGGAACGCAGCTGGCAGGAGAAACGGGACGACATCACCATCGGTGTTGCCAGCTTGCCCGCACCTCTGCGCGCTGAGGCGGAGGCCCGCTTGCAGTCCTTGCAGGTTGCCGAGCCGGATCATGCCGGGATGAAGCCGCATCAGAATGGCAAATCCATCCATACCGCTCATTTCGAGTTCATGCTGGATCCCGGTACCGGCGCGATCACGCGGCTCGTAAGCAACACATCGGGCCGAAGCTGGGCCTCTACCAGCAATCCGCTGGCCCTGTTTACCTACCAGACGCTCACACAAGATGATTACAAGACCTTCCTGAATACCTACGTGGTGAGCAAGGAATGGTGGGCCCCGCAGGACTTCGGCAAGCCCAACATCGAGCGCTTTCATCCCGAAGCGCGGGACTGGCATCCCAAAGTGGACAGCATCTGGACTTCGGAGAACACCGAGGCACATCGCGTGCTCGCGAAGATGTCCGTGAACGACCCAGCGAGCGAGGCGCATGGCCTGGTAGCATGGCCGCGAACGATGTACCTCGAAGTCGTCGCACCGAAGGCCGAACCGATCCTGCACGTCACGTTTTACACGATCGGAAAAGCCCCGAATCGCATGCCCGAGTCAATGTGGCTCACCTTTAAACCGCATACAGGCAATAACCCCAACTGGATACTTGAGAAGGTGGGTCAGGATGTCTCGGCCACGGATGTGGTGCGTGGCGGCGGCCGGCGCATGCACGCAGTTACCTCGCGGCTAAGCTGCGCCGACGGCGAAAATCGTTTAGAGATCACCACGCTCGATGCTCCCGTGGTCGCATTCGGCGTGCGCTCTCCGTTGAACTTCAGCAAAGATCTGCCGGACCTGCAGCAGGGTGCGCACATCAATCTCTTCAACAACGCCTGGGGTACCAACTACCCGCAGTGGGCCGGCGGTGATTGGCGGTACCGCTTCACCCTAATGGGCTGAAGCGGTACTACGGGTGGACGACATGTCGCAGAAGCGCCCGCATGCGGTTGGCGTCGCGATCCGGCTGAGGATACGGATCGTAATGATCGCGTGCGGCTTCACGTCGATCGCGAAAGTGTGCAGATCGGATAAATTCATCGGATCTAGGTCGCGCTCAAGGGCGTCCGCGACGTATGCATGTTCGACTGAAGTCTCCCAGTAGGGTCCGCCATCGCCGCGCACTGTCGGTATGTCTTTGTCGAACTCCGCCGCAACCGAGGTAAGTGCCTCCTGAAAACCCGTGCACTTCAGATGAGGAAAGGCGAACCGCCGGTTCCACTGCTCCACCAGCTCTGCCTGTTGCGGATAGAGATCCGTGTTCTCGACTTGGCTGCCGTAGAGGATCGTCGGCCTAGAGCCTGTTATGACGTTGCGTTGAGTATATGGAAGACGCGGGCGAGCATGATGCAAGCGAAAGCGAGGTAGTGGAAGGCTTTGAGGGAAGTGTGGAGCCGTTCGTAGTCGCGGGCGAGGCGTCTGAAGCGAGCCGCCCATGCGAAGCTGCGTTCGACCACCCAGCGGCGCGGCAGCAGGACGAAACCGCGTTTGGCCATGGGGTGCTTGACCACCTCCAGCCGGATGCCGTATTGCTCGGCTGCCTTGGCCGCTGTCTCTCCGGTGTAGCCCTGGTCGACATAGTCCAGATCGACGGTATCGCCGGTCACCTGCTGCACCTGTTTGGCCAGCGCGCCGACCTGCGCCCGGTCTCCTTGATCGGCGGGGGTGACGGTGAGCGCCATCAGATGTCCCAGGGTATCGACCGCGATGTGGACCTTCGATCCCTTTCTTCGTTTGGCTCCGTCGTAGCCCGCCCGTGCGCCGGACTCGGGCGTCGACTGCAGCGTGCGGCTATCCAGACAGACCGCCGTCGGTTGCCCCTTGCGCCCAGCGAATTCACGCAACAGCGACTGCACATCCTCGACCAAAAGCTCGAAGCATCTCGCCGCCATCCAGCGACGCATCTGTTGATACACGGCCTGCCAGGGTGGCAGATCGTGCGGCATCAAACCCCACTGATTGCCGGTCTTGACCATGTAACGAACCCCATTGAACAGCGCTCGAAGACTGTGTTGACGGCTCCGGTTGTCCTCCCGGCTCAACAGAAGATAAGGCAGCACAAACCCCCACTCCTCATCCGACACATCCGTCAGGTAAGCACTTCCAACTCGCTTGACCATTCCTCCATGCTGGACAGAAAAACCAAACCAGCAAAGACTCTACATAGGTGCAAACTTCATAACAGGCTCTAGCTGCACCGACCCTCGGGCTGCTTCTTTGCGAGAGCCGTGGTAAACCGGTAGGCTCTAGAATCATGAACGCGCCAACGCATGGCTCGGTCATTCCGCAGACTCCTTGTTCGTTATGAGCATCTCCTATTCACCTGGAAAGCCTTCTTCTATCTCGCCTCAGCAAATCAGACTGTGGGCATGGTGCCTCCATCGATAATATAGTCGGCTCCGTGAATGGAAGCTGCCCTTTCTGACGCGAGAAATGCAGCAAGTTCGGCAACTTCTTCAGGCAGGCCAGGGCGGCCTATCGGGATGCCGCCGATCATGTCCATGATCTGCTGTCGAGCGGTATCTTCGTCGACACCCTGACTCTTCGACAACTGAACGATCATGCCGTGTGCGCCCGATGTTTCGATGAAGCCAGGCGAGATCATATTCACCCTGACTCCCTTTGGGCCGACCTCATTCGCCAACCCCTTGCTGTACGTGTTCAAAGCGGCTTTCGCTGCCGCATAAGCGAGTGTCGAGTCGTACAGAGGAAGCCGATGCTGGATGGACGAAATGTGCAAAATCACCCCCGAGCCTTGTTCCATCATGCCAGGAAGGGCGCTCCGGTCGCAGCGCACTGCGGCTAGCAGATTCAGGTTAAGCGCCTGCTGCCAATGCTCGTCCGTCAACACACGGAAGCCGCCGTTTGGAGCGTCGGAACCACCTACGCAGTTGACGAGGATATCCAAACCGCCCCATTCCTGCACGATGCCCCTCATCACCGCTTGTACGCCCTCTGGCGTGCTGACATCAGGTTGAATAAAGAGGCTTGGTTCTTGTCCGTCAGGAAGCGGAGATCGAGCTGTTGTCGCCACAGACGCGCCCCCTGCCACAGACGCGCCCCCTAAAGAGAAGCGCCGTAGGATGGCCTCTCCCATGCCCTTGGTGCCTCCAGTCACCAACACTCGCTTGCCTTGGAACTCTCCACTCGCAACGGAAAAAGGATAGAGGGTCATCAGCGAATCTCTAATGAAGCAATTTGGTTGTCAGCAATTTTGAAAAGGTAGTCCACCTCAATCAAACTGCCGGGAAAATCTCCTGTCAGACGAGCATGTATTCGTACTCCGTCCTCATTGGTGGTCCCATTGAGTGGTTCGACAGCATAGCGGTATGTTTATAAGACTTCTGCTGCCATTCCAGGATGGCTTGGCGTACACGATAGACGTTACGCTCATCACTGACGGTTGCGTCTTCGGCAAAGCAGAGCGCAACCCCGCTTGCGTCTTTGTCTACTTCCGCAGATAAATAGGCGGCGACAATCGCGGGTATTTGGAGTCGCATGGGTTCTCTTTTCCGAGACATTTAGCCTTCAGCAAGCCGCAAAGGTTCTTTTGATGAATATCTGTTGATCAGGGTTCCAACGACTCGCCGTTTGCTCAGTCAGACGTTCTACTTCACTTAAGCGACGATTGAAGGAAGGACCGCATCGCGGCGGCGACTTCAACAACGTGCGTCTCCAAAGCGAAGTGGCTTGTGTCTAGCATCTGAACAGCTGCGTTAGGATTGTCCCTCCGAAAGGCTTCCGCGCCAGCCGGAATGAAGAAAGGATCGTGCTCTCCCCAGATTGCCAACAGCGGCGGCTTCGATTTGCGAAAGTATTCCTGGAACGAGGGGTAAAGCTTCACATTGTTAGCGTAGTCAAGAAAGAGATCCAATTGAATGTCCATGTTGCCGGGACGGGCCATCAACGCGGCGTCCAAAGTGTAACCGGCAGGGTCAATGCGTTCCGGATGCGGCATCCCATCCGTGTACTGCGATCGGATGCCGACAAAGTCCAGCGCTCGGCGGATCAATTCTCGATTTTCGGAAGTAGGCTTTCTCCAGTAGCGCTGGATCGGAGCCCAGGCGTCTCCCAGACCTTCCTCATAGGCGTTTCCGTTCTGTGAGACGATCGCGGTAATCTTTTCTGGACGGGCCATCGCCATGCGGAATCCCGTGGGGGCGCCGTAATCAAAGACGTACAAAGCATATCGCTGCAGATGCAAGGCATCAGCGAACGCCAACATGGTCTTTGCCAGAGCCTCGAAGGAATATGTGTAGGCGCGATCTGCTGGAACTTCCGTGAAGCCGAATCCAGGAAGATCGGGTGCGATCACTCTGTAGCGATCGGCAAGACGTGGAATGAGCTCTCGATATTGGATGGAAGAGGTCGGAAAGCCGTGCAGCAGGAGCACAACTGGCGCGTCCGCAGCACCAGCCTGCCTGTAAAGGACGCTCATGCCGTCAGCTTCGACGCGGTGGGTTGTGGTTGCGGGCAGCAGGAAGTTATCTTCACTCGCGACATGCGGTGTCGACGCACTTGCCGCGACGGAAGTAGCAAGCAAGCCAGTGCCCTGTGAAATAAAATTTCTACGAGTCATCTCATCTCTCCCAATATCCCAAACTGTTGCGCTTGATACGCTTCGTTGCGGAGGATGATTCGCTTTGCCTCCGATATTTTTCACACCGACCGATGCAACTTTGAGCAGTGGGTTAAGAGGTGCCAACCGTCTCGTAATCAGTAGAGATCGTTAGCTTCTGCCACTTCCGATCCGACTCCATTTTAGCGAGATCGTTCTGCTCGACGGCATCAAACGCATCGCTGCCTAGTAGCAGCCGAAGTGGCGGATCATTCAAACTCGCGATGTGGAGAATTGCGGCTGCTGCCCTGGACGGATTGCCAGGTTGCTTGCCATTGAAGTCCCGTTGAAATTGTGCCGTTTTCCCGACTGTAGAGTCATATGCAGACCGCCCTTCGTAGATCGATGTGGACACGCCCGCGAAGTCAGTCCGGAAGCCGCCTGGTTCTACAATCGTTATTTTGATTCCAAGAGGGTTTACTTCTTTGGAAAGCACTTCAGAGAAGCCCTCTACACCCCATTTTGCAGCGGCATATGGACCCCGGCCCATGGGCCCTATCCGTCCACCCACCGAAGAGATCTGGAGGATATGCCTAGCCGCCTGCTTACGCATGAGCGGGAGTGTCGCCTTCGTAACAATGATGACACCGAAAAGATTTGTCTCAATCTGCGCACGAAAGTCGGCAAGGCTGGTGTCCTCAATTGGACAAACGTCACCATAGCCTGCATTGTTGACCAGCACGTCCAGCCTTCCAAACGATTGGACAGCGACGGCCACTGCGTTACTGGCTGCCTCTTCACTCGTCACATCCAGTGCGACGGCCCGGACCTGGTCACCATACTTTTCAATTAGGTCGGTCAACTGTTCCGGTTTTCGAGCAATTGCGACGACTCTGTGGCCTTTCGCGAGCGCCGCTTCCGAGATTGACGCTGGGGAGATCATGGGCGCGATGCAGCTTGCAATGATCGGTGGCCTGCCCTATACCGGTGTGCGTGATGCTATTCTCACTCACCCAACTCTTCTGTAGGGTCTCATTGCGCTGTTTTCCAGTACACCGACTATGTCGTACTCGACCGGGGCCTGAGTATTCTAAGGAAGCTGGAAGTCAGAATCGAAAAGCGAGGTTGGTGTATGAAGAAAATCGCCAAACACATTCCTGGATACACGTATGGAACTTCCCAAGTCGCCCCATCAGCCATCTCGATGAAGGAGTTAGAAGATCTAAAGATCAGCGCAGGCTTTACTGCGGAAGACCAGCGCTATTTACAGCTTGCAGGCACGGTGCTCGAAGACCAGACTCGGCAGATCGTAGAACACTGGCGAAGCGGGATTATCGCTGGCATCCCCAACCTTGCTCGGCACTCTCAGACTCCGGAAGGCGAGGCGAATCCCGCCTATCTGGCCAAAAGTAATCTGCGGTTTCAGCAATGGATACTTGATACCAGCCTGCGACCGTATGACCAGGCATGGCTGGATTATCAGCAAGAGATCGCCCTCGGACACACGAGCCTCAAGAAGAACCAGACCGATCACGTCAGATCTACATCGCACGTACCCCTGCGCGACATCCTTGCTTTTATGGCGGTGATCAACGAGACTATCAAACCGTATCTTGCGGCGAAGGGTCATTCCACAAAGGAAGTGGAGGGTATGCACCGGGCATGGTGTAAGTACATGCAGTTGCAGTCGGCTCTCTGGTCGAAACTCTACGCTGACGGAAAGCAGACACCCAATGAGTGGTAAAAAACTGATCCTGGAAAATCAAACCAGTAAGGTTTGGTTGAGTACGGGGCATCCCGTGGTCTGGGGCGCGCGATCCATTGAAGTCTTTGCGCCGATCTATGACCTGATCTGCAAGCTGATGGCTCAGCACAGACTCGCGTTCGCGAAACATGAGGACGAGTGGAGGATCATCATATGTGACGAACAAAGCGCAGAGAAGAATATTCAGAAAAGCCCTGTGGCTCGGATTCCGCTGCGCGATGTTTCAGAGAACTGATTGCTCGGATGTAACTGACCTGCGCACATAGAGGGCTGCCCGCGTCGTGATCCGTCCATTTCTCGTTGATCCAATTGCTTGCGGGTGCCCGTTACTCTCCAGGAATATCGAAGATTGGAGAGTCATCTCGTCTCCGATGTTGCTATCGTTCAACTGTCCCATACCGCCATCCACGAACAACTCGGCTCCAGTGACATAACTGCTATCGTCCGAGGCCAAGGTCGCTTGGAGATCTCATCCATTCTGCTCCATCCTTATCCAAGACACGTTGGGCCTGCGATGAGCCTCGGGCTAACGTACGATGTTGGACAATCTAAGCAATATTTTCTTACCCTCTGAGGAACCGCCGTCAGCCATAGCGATCGCTTCCTGAAATTGTTCCAACGGTATGCTAATTGTCGGAGGGAGCGTCAGACGTGCTTCACAGATCATGCTCAAGAGATCCGTCAGTACCTTCCTCATACTCTCTATGGTCTGCGTTTCGAGCCACCTCGGAATCCACCAGCCTCGCACGATGGCTGCCGAGTAAATGAGCTTTGGGCTGAAGACAGGCATGACAAATCTCGCGGGATCTGTCTGCCGGTGACTCGACAACGCGCCGAATTGAACCAGCATGCCTGTAGGTGCGAGGTTCCGAACGATCTCCCCGCCTACTTCTCCGGCAACACAGTCGATCGCATACTCGATGCCCTTTCCATCCGTGATCTCCTGCAGGCGGTCCCGAAGATCTTCATCCTCCGTACAGACGATCTCATCGCCTCCCAGAGCTTGAATGATCTCGGCTTGTGCGCGCCGGTGAATTACATTGATGGTGCGAAATCCGTAAACTTTGGAGAGCTGCAGAACCAGTCTGCCCACGCTGGACGCTGCGGCTGTTTGCAGGAGCCATTTTCCTTCCCCGAGCTGCTGGACGGATTGTGTTAGTGCCCATGCGGTGAGCGGGTTTTGATAACTCGTCGCAGCAGCCTCGTCGGTGATCGCGTCTGGCACTGCGACAACGTTGGAGGCCTTACAGATGGCCCTCTCTCGCCAAAGATTCCACGTTCCGATACAGATGACGCGATCGCCGACGTGTACGGCAGTGACGCCCGCTCCAATCTCAAGAACTATCCCGACTCCCTCGGCACCGGGACTGGCAGGCAGACATGGCTGGTAACCATAACGACCACGAACCATGTGCAGATCTGAAGGGTTGATCGGACTGAAGAGCATCTGCAACAGGACTTCGTTCGGAGCGGGCTTTGCTTCTTCGATTTCTTCGAGTCGCAAAACCTCGCTGGGCTCACCGACCGAGCTGAACATGAGTGCTTTCACTTGTTGCCCTCTTTCTCGTCTGAGAGGCTTAAAGCCCATTAGGACTGGGAGTACGACATGGTCCAGATGGCGGGCTTGCCGGGCTGATACTCATTACCTTCCCAGGGGCTGCCGCAGATGTGCAGGTAAGCGTAGGGCGTATCGGCGAACATCATCCACGCTCCTTTGTCCCGAAGCGTCGTTGGCAGACCGTAGAGAGCGGCCTCAAATGGCCACAGGATCATCCAGTGCGGACCGATGGGGATGGCGGGGCTTGTGGTGTCAAAGGGATCAGTGTTGCTTCGCTGTGTCGCTCCGCAAAGCATGTAAGCCATACCGGGAACGGTGTTGGTTGGCTTCGCCTTTCTTGCTCTGGCGTCCGCGAACCGCTGCATCGCGACAGGGTCTGCGCACATAGGTGGATCGCCGATCTTGTTCTCGTCGCCGGGCGTACAGATCCATTTGTTTGTGCCCTGACGCAGAACCCTCATGTTGCCGGCCGCGTCCCTATCGACTACGGTCGCATCCTTCGTGAGACCTGCAGGACCTGCAAGGAGAGCACGCCTGATCTTGGCCTCTACTGCGCCGTTCTCCGAAAACTCCGCTGAGGCTGTGGCCGCTCCCGTAGCAAGACCCAACCCCACAAGGGCTGCCTTGCCAAAGAAAGCTCGCCGAGAACTTTCCCCGGCCTCTGCCACTTGCCGGTTCCCTTGAACAAGGGCTTCGCTTTGTACATCGTTTCCCGTTTTCATCTGTGCCTCCTTGGCTTGTGAGTAAAACGTGGGTGACGTTGAGTTACTGGAACGAAGTCGGGTCAATGAGTTCCTTCCGGAGCCGCCTTGCCAGGCTTGATCTTCTTGACAAGAAGCATCAGCGGAACGGCCGCGAGCGTGATCCAGCACAGGACCCGGAAGCAGTCCAAGAAAGCCAGGAAATTTGCCTGCCGCAATAGGTTCTGATAGACGAGTGCGTATGCAGCACCGGCAGCGTTTGCAGGACTAAATCCCTTGATGTGCAGGTATGCGGTCATCTTTGCAACGCTATGTTGAAGGTAAGGTGAAGAGGGAACGAGTGCGGAACCGACGATCACCTGGTGGAAGTTGGATCGCCGTTCACTTACGGTCGTAATTAAGGCAATCCCGAAACTCCCACCCCAGTTCCTGAACAGGTTTGTCAGGCTTGACGCTTTATTGTTCTGATCAGGCCGAAGCATCGAGTAGGCAATCAGGTTCGCTGGAACAAAGAAAAATCCATAACCAACCCCTTGTAGAGCACGGGCCATGACGTAATGAGTGTTGTTGGTGTCAAGCGTGAAGCGGCTGAAATACCAAAGCGCTCCGCCCACCGCCGTCAGGCTGAATGCGACCATAATTCTTGGCGAGACAAGCTGCCTCTGCACAAGTTGCGCTGAAATGGGGGCAAGCAGCGTGATGACGAGAGCCCCCGGCCCAAGGACCAGCCCCGCATCGATCGCACGGTAACCATAAAGCGACTGCAGAAGCTGTGGAATCAGAACAGTTGTGCCAAACAGCCCTATTCCAAAGATGAAGAAGAGAGTGCTCGCGATAGCAAAGTTGCGGTTCGCCAGCATCCGAAAGTCGATGACAGGCTCACGGGAACGCAGCTCCCACAACACAGTAGCGGTCCAGCCGAGAAGGGCGAACACGATCATTGCGGTGATAAATGGGCTGCCGAACCAATCATCAATCTGACCGCGATCAAGGGCGATTTCAAGAGAGGCAGATGCAAGCGCAATCAGCGTAATTCCAATCCCATCAATCGACAGCTTTCCCGCAGGACGAACAGATGCGCGTTCGGCTGTGAAGCTCGGCGGATCGCTCAGCAAGCGGCTGGAGAGGAGAAATGCAAATAGCCCGACGGGAACGTTGATGAAGAAGATCCACCGCCAGTTGAAGCTGTCCGTAATCCAGCCGCCGAGAACTGGCCCGATGGCGGGAGCTGTGACCAGTACGACTGTATAGAGGGCGAAAGCTGAAGCTCGCTTAGCTGGCGGAAAGGTGTCAACCAGCACGGCTTGAGCTACCGGGGCCAGACCACCCCCTGCAATCCCCTGGAGCACACGGCACATAAGCATGATGGGCAAGGACGGTGCCAAGCCGCAACACAGAGACATCAACGTAAAGAGAGCTACGCTGGCTAAGTAGTAGTTCTTTCTTCCGAAAGCACGGCTGAGCCACGCGCTCAAGGGAAGCACAACTGCGTTCGCGACAAGGTACGTTGTAAGAACCCAGGTGACCTCGTCATAACTCCGCCCCAGACCGCCTCCGATGTACGGCAAAGCCACGTTTGCAATCGATGTATCGAGGAGTTCCATGAAGGTCGCGAGGGTCACCGTAAGCGCAATGACCCATGGATTGATGACAAACTGCTTTGCTGCCACAGGCGCAGGCTGTTTCACTGGACTTGGCTGCGCCACTGAGATGGGCTCTACCGCTAATATCGCCATATAGTGCCCTCCTCATCTGCGTACAGTTGCGTCTACCCCGCCCACAGCGGCATGATCGCCGCTGCGGGGCAAGTCGGGTAGGGTTATAAATCAGGAACGACCTACGACTCTCGTTATGCGAGCCCCGTAATCGAGATGGAACGTACGGACCGTTTCTCAATCACGTCCGCGAGTTGCTTGCGTGATCACGTCGAACACTGCCTCGGGCTTTGACAACTGGATGACGTGGCTGGAATGAACAGTGACCGTCGTTGCATGAATGGTTTGCGCCATGATCGCCTCAAGCTGAGGGGAGATCACGCGATCCTCGCTGGCGATCATGTACCACGATGGTTTTGTCTTCCAAGCCGGTGCCGTAGCCGGAGTACCAAATGCAATGGCCGCGACGGGTCCCTGGGTCACAGCCAAAGTTTGTTTCTCGTTGTACGGTAGGTCCTGTGCGAAATCATCAACGATGCCTTCCGTGGTAAGACTCAGATATCCCGCATTCAGCCTGATCTCTGCTCCGACTGAGGTGGCGGGTGCCAACGCATTCAGCGATAGAGCTGATTGTCCTTCGTCTGGGGCATACGCCGAGACGTAGACCAAGCCAGTTACCTTGGGGTCGTTGCCGGCCTCCGTGATGACAATGCCGCCATAGGAGTGGCCGACGAGCAGAACAGGCCCTGGGTCGAGCGCGATCGCTCGTTCAACTGTGGCGACATCGTCTGCTATCGAAGTGAGTGGCAGCTGGACGGCAGTTACGTGGAACCCTTTTCGCTCCAAGAGGGGGATGACCTTAGACCAACTTGAGCCATCTGCCCAGGCTCCATGGACAAGGATCACATCCTTCGTCTTTAGTGAGTCATTGTCTTGCGCCTGCGCGGGGTGGAGCGCGAGAAAGAAGGTCGTGCTCAATGAGAGCAGGGCCAGCAGCTTCATAACTTTCTTTAGATTGTTCATTTGATTTCTCCGATAAACCGGTACGGTGGATTGTGCTTTTAGGTTGCGGCAGGGGTTCTGTCGGTTTGCGTCGCGCCGCCATTTGGGCGGAAGAGAAGCGAGGCATTTTTCAAGACTCGCTCGCGCTATTACGACGCAGCATGTTTCAATGCAACAATCAGTCCGTCCTATACTGCAGCCTTTGCTGCTACTGAATCCGGATTGCCGAACTTCCGAAGTTGCGGTCTATAGCACGTGGCTCGTACAAGCCTTTCACTCGGCCAAAATCACGGTCTGGCAATTAAGCTGGTCGCGCTGCCAACTCATTTGAGCGAGCAACCACCAAAGACCCATCAGGCTCTGGAAGATGACTGAAGGAGTCACCTCGTAGAAACATGCTCGCGTGCTCGACAAACAGCTCGGGATATTGGAATAACGATCCGTGAGCTGCATCGGGATAAACGATCAACTGAGCGTTGGGCAGGTTCTGCTGGAGGTAGAAAGAGTTGATGGTGTAGAAGATGATGTCGGACTTACCACCGACAATCAAGACCGGGACTTTGATGTCCTTCAGATATGCGAAGCGTTCACCGATCGGCTTCCCCCACTCCTGAAGGGCGGCGAACTGAGCAGGCTGGACCTTGTCACTGATCGGAACGTCGCGGTTGTCTACACGGGTATCTCTGCGCTTCAGAAAGGCACGTCCAGCCGCCTGGCTTTCAGGCGACGCGGCAAAGAATCCGTCTATCCAGAAATCGTCCATGTTGCCGTACTTGTTTGTGAAGATGATCTGGGATTCTGGGGTCAATGGAATGCCGTCCCCATTACGAGGCCCGCTGCCTACGATGACCAGCTTGCGGACCAGATCGGGCCTCTCCAGGGCGACGTTCTGCGCGATCATGGAGCCGATGGAGAAGCCGAGGACATCCACTTTGGCGAGGCCGAGTGCATCGATGAATACCCCCGCGTTTCTAGCCATCTCAGCGAAAGTAGAAGGAACCTCGCCACTCGAACTTGCGACGCCAGCATTATTGAAGAGGATGACTTCACGGTCTCGTGCGAAGCCGTCCGTCACCGCCGGGTCCCAGCTATCCATATTGCCGAGAATGTGTGGAATAAAGACGAGCGGCAAACTTCCTTTCTTGCCAAACCGGCGATAGGCGAAGCGGACTTCGCCGGCTTCAATGAACTTGGTAGGTGCGGTATGGTGAGTGTAAGTATTCATACGGCTACGGCTCCCCCATCGACTGGCAGGTTGATGCCGGCAATGTAGCTGCTCTCGCTTGAGGCAAGGAATAGAGCAGCAGCAGCGATCTCTTCCGGGAGGCCAATTCGGCCAAGCGGCGTGATAGACGTAAAGTAAGCGCGTGCGCCATCGGCTATTTCCTTCGACGGCATCTGGGCCTCGATGATCGGAGTCTCGATCAACCCTGGACTGATCACATTCGCGCGGATTTTCCGACCCTTAAGTTCACTTGTCCAAGTCCGCACATACGAGCGCAACGCCGCTTTAGTCGCCGAGTAGGCGACATAGTTCGGAATGCCTTTCTCCCAAACGCCAGACCCGATCAGGATGATGGAACCACCATCCTTCATGAGCGGCAGCGCCTTCTGAACCGTAAAGAACGTTCCCCGGGCGTTGGTGTCGAACATCTTGTCGAAGTGCTCGGGCGTAACGTCGAGCGTTGACACCATCGCCGCAAAGCCGGCATTCGCGATTACGATGTCGAGCTTCTTCTTCGTGTCTGCAATGACCTTATAAATATGGTCGAGATCATCAAGGCTTGCTATATCGCCTGGGATGGCGGTTACGTTCTTGCCGATCTCGACTACAGCGTTGTCGAGCTCGGTTTGACGACGGCCCGTTATGAAGACGAACGCGCCCTCAGCAACAAAACGCTTGGCTGTGGCGAGTCCGATACCGCTGCTTCCGCCCGTGATGATGGCTACCTTACCGTCTAAAATTGACATGGTTCGTGCTCCCTTCAGGTTGAGCTGGACCAAGTGAACTTCCATGGACTTGCATGGCAGTTCATTCGTGTCTCGTTGTTTATCGTCGATATCGGGACCTGCACAACAACACAGAAGCGATCCGCGACGCTCGAAACTAGATGCCCGCACCACCTGAGACGAGGATCGTTACACCGGTGATCCAGCGGGAGTCTTCGGACGCCAGGAAAACGACGGGCAAAGCGATGTCATCAGGAAGACCCGCGCGACCGAGCGGCGTCATAGCCACCATCTGATCCTCAAATGCGTTGCCGGCCATCCCCGCAGTATGAAGTCCTTCGGTGATGACGAGGCCAGGGTTCACGGCGTTGACTCGGATTTTTCGCGCACCGAGTTCTTTGGCCAAAGTCTTGGTGATTGTGTCGACCGCACCTTTGGTTCCGGCATACACAGACGCAGTTGGAGGAGCCATCGTGCTCACGACGGAACTGACGTTGACGATACTTCCGCCCGTCCCAGGAAAGAGCGGTAGAGCGGTCTTCGTTACCAGCAGGAGGCCAAGCACGTTGGTGTTGAATTCGCGTGCGAACTCTTCAGCAGTCACGCTTTCGATTGGAGCAAAAGCGTAAACGCCGGCATTGTTCACGAGGATGTCAACCTTGCCAAAGGCTTTCGCTGTCTGCTCAAAGAGAGAGACAATCTCGCTCTCTACGGCAACGCTTGCTCGCACAGCGATGGCTTTGCCACCCGTTTTTACAATTTCTGCAACGACGAGGTCTGCGCCCTTCTTATCTGAGGAATAATTCGCAACGATGGAAGCACCGTCTGCCGCAAGATGCTTGGCGATCGACGCGCCGATGCCTTTCGATGCCCCTGTTACAACTGCAATCTTACCCGTAAGTTTACCCATGAGATTTCTCTTTTCTTTCAGTGCGAGCCGCTGTGGCCAATCGGCCAGCGGAGTGTTGGTAGCGTGAAAGGTTCCTGAATATGCGGCTGTCAGCGCTGGCCATAGTTGTCTGGCTTGCTGAACTAACTAACCTTGCCAGGCTGATCCGCGAATGATGCTGCAGAAGTTGATTCGTTTGAACTGTGAGTCCTTGTCCGCGAGAACGTCAGCCTTGATGTTGCCGAAGGTGGTCTCGGGCTTATGCTTGATGCCGTCGTAGAAGGCTTGAATGATGTCTTCCTTGAAGTGTTCCGTGCGTGGGAATCTCTGGAGAATCTCGTTCCGCTTTGCTTCATCAAGATCAGTCAGGCCGATACCGAGAACGTCCAACTCCACACCCGCCGTTACGAGCGCAACAACCGGATGCATATACTGCGGAATGCCGGGAGTTGTATGGAGCGCAATGGCCGTCCAAACGTCATCAATATCCTGTTGTGCTATGTGGTGTTTCTGTAGGAAGTCTCGTGCTGCATTCGCTCCATCCACCTCGAATCTGTCAGCCGGACTGCTGTATTTGGGAACAAGCCCGAGGTCATGAAACATGGCTCCGACATAGAGCAACTCAGGGTCGAACTTGAGTCCTTGCTTTTGCCCGGCTAGCGATGCAAAACAGAAGACGCGGCTGGAGTGGTTGAAGAGGAGAGGCGATTCGGTGTCACGGATGAATTCAGTGGCTTCACGGACAAGCGTGCTCTCTGGAAGAGCGATGCCCGTAAGGAACTGTGATACCGCAACTGCATTGGCTGAGTCGATGTGCATGAGGCACCTCCTGGGTGGAAACGTGAAAACCGGTTGATGTTGGTGATCAGAGCGTTCGCTAGTCTTTTTCCTCACCGCGCGAGGGACACAGCGAAGACAGCAAGCCCGATGGCAAGTGCGTCCTCCAGGAGCGCCGGCGGTAGATCCCGATTCGATTGTCCTGTAAATCCGCTACAATACGGAGCGTAGCGTGTCTCTGCCAATAGGATACGCGCCGTAGCGTTAAAGATTCACTCAGGGGCAAAGATTAATCCAAATTGACTGGATGGGTTGGAAATGGGCGTAAGGACAGCTACAACCGCAAAACATGGACGTCCGAGGAGTGAGCAGATTCATCAGGAAATTCTTACGGCGGCACTGGATCTGGTTCTGGAGATCGGTTTCCGGGCCGTAAGTATCGAGGCCATTGCAGCCAAAACCGGTGTTGCTAAAACGACCATTTATCGTCGCTGGCCGAATAAAGCGGCTGTCATCATGGAGGGGTTCATCTCCCAACTGCGTCATGCAGCTTTTTTTCCAAAGGCCGGAAGGGCGGCCGACCGTATACGGCTTCAATTGCATGTCACGGCGAAGGCGTTTCGAGGCAGGGACGGTGCATTGGTAAAGGCCCTCTTGGCCGAAGCCCAGTTCGACCCGGAGTTGGCGAAAGCCTTTCGCGAGAAGTGGACGCTTCCGCGTCGAAAACTTGTGAGTAGCATCTTGCAGGAGGCGATCAGCCAAGGCGCGGTGCGCGCCGATATCGATATGGAAGCTGCGATTGATTCTTTGTACGCGCCGCTCTATTACCGTCTGCAGATTGGTACAGGGCCAATCTCAGACACCTACGTTGAGAGGATCTTCGAGCAAGGCATGGTTGGGCTCCGAACCGGAACCACTTCCCCAAAAAACCGCTAACTAATGAGTTGCATCCAACTTTTTCCAGGTGAAAACATGAGGGCCTTCCCGAGCCTAATCACGAGAAGAGATTGATAAAGAGAGGAACGTAGCCGATGACGATAACGGTCAAGCCGCCCTGCGATGAAGCTGCGATTCTCGCTGCTTCGTCATCGGCACAGCGTAACGTCAACGGCTTCTGGGTTTTGGCCGCGACAATTCTGGGCTCGAGCCTGGCTTTTATTGATGGCACCGTCGTCAATGTCGCTCTTCCTGCCTTGCAATCCGCGCTGCACGCGACGATCAGTGATGTTCAGTGGGTGGTGGAGTCGTATGCGCTACTTCTCGCATCCTTACTGCTCGTCGGTGGCTCTCTCGGAGATATTTATGGACGCAAGAAGATTTTTGTCACAGGAGTAGTGCTGTTTACTTTCGGGTCAGCGTGGTGCGGGTTCTCCACATCGATTTGTGCGCTGATTTTTGCGCGCGCCGTGCAAGGCATGGGCGCGGCGTTGCTGGTCCCTGGAAGTCTCGCACTCATCAGCGCTTCCTTTCCCGCTGACGACCGAGGACGCGCTATCGGAACCTGGTCGGGATTTACGGCAATCACAGCGGCTATCGGGCCAGTCCTTGGTGGGTGGCTTGTAGACCACGGTTCCTGGCGATGGGTATTCTTCATCAATCTCCCGCTGGCGGTTGTCGTTGTCTTGGTGACAGTCTGGCGTGTGCCGGAAAGCCGCAACGATACATCTGGCGAAAAGCTAGATTGGCAGGGCGCGCTGCTGGCCACCATTGGATTGGGAGCAATCACCTTCGCATTGATCGACGCTTCACGCGGAGGGCTTGCGGTGATCCTCGGCGCTGTGGTCGGTATCGCCGCGCTCGCTGGCTTTATATTCGTGGAGTCTCGGTCGTCCGTCCCAATGATTTCGTTTGCGCTCTTCCGCTCTCGAACTTTCAGAGGTGCCAATCTACTTACCTTCTTCCTTTATGGGGCTTTCGGCGGCATATTGTTCTTCTTTCCACTCGACCTGATCCAGGTGCAGCACTACTCCGCGACCGAAGCAGGGGCCGCTCTGCTGCCATTAATTCTGCTGATCTTCTTACTCTCCCGCTGGTCCGGCGGCTTGGTTGCGCGATACGGACCCAAAATACCCCTCACGATTGGTCCGATGATTGTAGCCATTGGCTTTGTTCTATTTCTCAGGCCCGGCATCGGTGGGTCCTACTGGACAACGTTCTTTCCTCCGGTCATGGTTCTCGGCTTCGGCATGGCTATCAGTGTTGCCCCGCTGACCACGGCGGTGATGAATTCAGTGCCTGGGTCGCAGGTAGGTGTCGCGTCGGGAATTAACAATGCCGTCTCGCGAGTCGCGGGGCTGCTGGCCATTGCCGTCTTCGGGTTGGTTCTATACGCAGGTTTCAACCGCAGTCTGGACCGCCGCCTCAACCAGTTCGCGCTATCGCCCGCACAACGTCAGACGGTTGATCAACAGCGCCCGAAACTCGCGGCGGCGGAAAGCGTTGACCCGCGCGTGCGACGAGCCATTGAAGAGTCCTTCGTTTCAGGGTATCGCAGCATCCTATGGATAGCGACCAGTTTAGCAATTGCAAGCGCGTTGAGCGCCTTCGTTCTCCTGGATACAGAGCAGGCCAAATGAGCTTAGCGTATGTGTCTTAATTGCTCCGTATGAAAATTAGGAAGGTCAAACACTTCTGAAGTCGGTCGCTGATTAAACGAGGTCATCGTGAAGACGGAAAAAGTTCGTATCGTATTGTCTGAAACACCAGAACAACACGCACTGCTGTTTCCGAAACTGACTGAACCCCAATTTACTCAACTTGTGGCTTCCAGCGTGCGCCGCCACCCAAGCTCCCACGAGATACTCTTCGATCAGGAAACGCCGGATCACGGTATCTTTGTCGTCCTCGAAGGCAGCATTGAACTCATCGGCGTCTCCAGCGGGGTCGAATCCGTCATCAGCGCCCTTGGGCCTGGAGAATTCACAGGGGAAGTAACCCAGCTCACGGGACGGCGCAGTTTGGTATTATGTCGCGCTTGTGGCCCAAGTGAATTGTTTGAGATCGACAGATCACACCTGCGACGTGTCATGCAGACCGATGCTGTGCTGGGTAATTTGTTTATGAGCGCGTTCCTCCTACGTCGCGTGTATCTAATTGCCAACTCGGTCGGCGACGCGGTTTTAATCGGGTCCAGCCACTCCAGCGACACACTCCGCCTGCGAACCTTCCTCGGACGCAATGGTCATCCTTACTCGTACCTCGACGTAGACCACGACGTGGACATACAAGCAGTCTTGGATCAGTTCTCGATTGAGATGACCGACATACCAGTATTGGTCAGTCGAGGCCAGCTCGTGCTGCGCAATCCCAGCAACGTTGAAGCAGCCATTAGTTTCGGCTTGAATGCGGGAATCGATCAGGCGAACGTGTACGACTTGATCGTGGTCGGCGCTGGGCCAAGCGGCTTGGCCGCTGCGGTATACGGGGCTTCCAAGGGGCTGAGCGTTCTGGTTATTGAAAGCAACGCACCGGGTGGGCAATCCGGATCAAGTTCGAGAATAGAAAACTACCTCGGTTTTCCTACGGTAATTTCTGGACAGGAACTCGCAAATCGTGCCTTCGTTCAGGCAGAAAAGTTTGGAGCCCATATCTCTATAGCTCGAACCGCCTGCGGCCTCAAATGTCTCACGAGACCCTATGCGGTTGAACTGGACGACGGAGGGTCAGTTCAGGGGCGCTCCATCATTCTTGCGGCGGGTTCCGTTTTTGCTCGAAACCAGTGTTCCTGGGATCTTCGCGGCCGGTGATATTCGGGCCAATAGTTCGAAGCGAGTCGCCGCAGCTGTGGGTGAAGGATCAATGGCTGTTCAGTTTGTCCACCAAGTTCTCGCCTCGCAATAAACCGAAGGTAGTGGTTCCTTAAACCTTCAATGTTCAGACCATGCGCCGACCCAGCAAGCGTATCGGCGCATCAAGTCTGCCCTTAGGCGAGTATGCCGCCGTCGATGTTTAATATGGTGCCGGTGACGTAGGACGCATCGGGGCTCGCGAGAAATACGACGCCCGCCGCAATCTCTTCGGGACGCCCGTAGCGGCCGAGGGGAACCATCGCAATCCAATCTGGCGCCCAATCGCTGTTCGCAGGGTTCATGTCGGTATCAACGAAGCCGGCCTGAACTGTATTTACCGTGATGTTGCGAGATGCCAAATCGCGCGCTGCAACGCGGTTAAAGGCACTGACCGCTGCCTTGGTCGCGGAATAGTCCGCAGCACCAGGGAAGCCAGTGCGGGTACCGGCTCCAGAACCGATGGTAATGATGCGGCCGTGATCGGGAAGAACCTTCGCCGCAGCTCGGGTCGTGGCGAAAACGCCGTCGATGTTGACCTTGTTTTGACGCTGTAGAGCAGCGGCGTCAACGTCTCCACCTACGGGGCCCATCACGAAGACTGCAGCATTGTTGACGAGGATGTCCAGCTTTCCGAACTTTGCAACAGCTTTCGCTACCACTCCCTCTGCCTCAGCGATGATGCCTTGGTCAGCCTTCACGGCGAAAGCGCGAACGCCCTTCGCCTCAATCTTCTTGACGATCTCTGCTGCCTTATCGGCTGCCGCGGTATAGCTGATCACGACATCCGCACCTTCTTCTGCCAACGCAAGCGCAATAGCGGCCCCAATTCCACGAGACCCTCCCGTGACCAATGCAACCTTACCAGTAAGTTTCTTCAACATAAAGTTCTCCTTGTAGGCTGCAATCATGCGGCCCGTAATTAGCAGATGTGTCTTTCGGAGCAGGGGATTCAATTATTGATCGATCATTCATAAATACAAAGGCCTCACGGTGGAACATGAATCGTCTGCTACTCATCCGCATCCGATCTATATTGATCGATTGCTAATCAATGGAGCCAGTTGTCATGACAGAGTCGAGCTTGTCCAAACCGGTAGGACGCCCAAGATCTTTCGATCAGGCCATTGCCGTCGATCGTGCCATGCGCGTGTTCTGGGAACGTGGCTTTGAAGGGGCTTCCCTGAGCGAACTCACGCGTGCGATGGGCATTAAGCCCGCTAGCCTTTATGGTGCATTCGGAAACAAGCAGGAGCTTTTTAGAAAAGCTTTGGAGCACTACCTTGCCACAGAAGTGTCGTTCGTGCAGGAAATACTCAATGAGTCGACTGCCTTTAAAGTTGCGCATCAACTCCTTAGGCAATCGGCGCTCTTTCTTACTCGCCTTGGCTTTCCGCGCGGCTGCATGACCATCCAGACGTCGCTGGCGATCACCAATGAGGGCGCACAAATCCACAAGGAACTCGTTGAACTGCGCGTCAGCTCTCAGAAGAAACTACGTGATCGATTTTCTCGGGCTAAGCGTGAAGGAGATCTTCCGGACGATGCGCGCCCAGATAGCCTTGCACGTTTCGTGGTGGCGATCTATCAAGGAATGACAATCCAGAGTGTAAATGGAGCGACTCGAAAAGATCTGCTCGATTTAGCGGAGACCTCGTTGAAGGCATGGCCGATGACTAAAGCGGCCTGACCGTTATAGAGAAGAGTAATTAAGTGAATTCCCGCAAGCCGTATGAGTGGGGCTTTGCCCGCGCATGTCAGCGTACACAAGAACCCGCTTCTTGAAGAAGTGGTGTCAAGGTGATTGCGAACGAGTCGATGGGTCGCATCCCAAATAAGAGGAGATCGCGACGCCCGAGGCTGCTGCGATCACGCTCTTGTCGAGTGCGCGATGAAACTTGCCGTGGCCTGACCAAGTTGGGAATCGACCTCGTGTGCGATTGCCATTACTCCTATCGGGATTACGTTAGAATCAAGATTCTCGCGATTGATATGCAACATGTGGACGATGCTAACTTCTAACATTCGCGACTCTTCGACTATCATCAAAGCACTATAGCGTTGCCTGCTACGGTGAACCCCGTATTGAGCGGCGGCGGACGATCTCCGTCTTTCCGCCCTTTCGTGCTCAGAAGAGCAAAGGCGATAAACGAGGTCGCGGAACACCTGATGCAAGTGGCTGCCACGCATTTCGTCAGTCAATGGGCTAGCCATCAGCTCGCCATTCAGCCGGACACGTCTCAGCCAATCCTGAATAATGCCCTGGGTCGAGCGTTCGAGGATGATCGCGACACTTTCCAGCATCGAACCTTCAATAGTCACCATCGCATCTCTCCTGAGTTCGGATCTTCCCCAGCTCAGGGGGGATGCTACGCTTATCTAAAAGTGTGTCTTCCTGGCCTTGGTTTTACAACGGCACGGATTACATGGATGCCCGGTGAGTGAATTGACCAGGCGAACTTGTGGTTACGTTTAGAGCCAAACCGAGGCAGTCATCGGCATAACTTGACAACCTTTCGCAAATACTTCGCCTCTAATATCAGTATAGCGTGCAATCAATAGGGCCTAAACCGGAGTACCGACTTTGAGCACAAAGCACGTTGTCGGAACCGGCGAGATGGCAGAACTCACCCGTACTTATGGGTGGGACACAACCGTCCTTGGTCCGATTCAGACTTGGTCTGAACTGCTGCTTGGCTCAGTAAATCTTATGCTTTGCTGCCGATTCCCCTGTGTCATCTTTTGGGGATCCGAGATGATCCAGTTCTACAACGACGACTACCTTCCTCTCATGTCTGAGAAGCATCCCAAGGCCCTTGGACAGAGTGCCAGAGAGTGTTGGAAAGAGGCATGGCACATCATCGGGCCGCAATTTGAAGCAGCGTTGTTTGAGGGAAAGACCACTTTTCAGGAGAATGTTCTGGTTCCCGTAATGCGAAGCGGGCGGCTACAGGATGTTTACTGGACGTACAGCTATAGCCCCATTCACGAGTCGAACGGAGACATCGGTGGCATCATCATTGTCTGCCAGGATAAGACCGGGGAAATCCTCTCTGCTCGCGAACATAAGCGGGCCGAGAGGGATTTGCAGACCGAGCGACAAAGCCTGATCGAAACATTCCACCAGGCCCCAGCTTTCATTGCTGTGCTGCGTGGTCCGGACCACGTTATCGACATGTGCAATGCAGCTTACCTGCAACTGATCGGCCATCCCGATGTAATCGGCAAATCTGTACTTGAAGCTATGCCTGAGGTTGAGGCGCAGGGTTATGTCGCTTTATTGGATCAGGTGTACCAAACGGGCAAAGCTTTTGTATCGCATAGCTTACGCGCGTCACTGCAACGAAACATTGGCAAACCGCAGGAGGAACGGTATCTTGACTTCGTATATCAGCCCAAGCGCGAGGCCGACGGCAGTGTCTCGGGAATTATCGCTCTTGGCATGGACGTAACTGAGCGCAGGCGAGCTGAACAAGCTCTCATCCAGAGCGAACAGTTGGCGGTTGTTGGACGGCTCGCCAGTTCCATTGCTCATGAGATCAACAACCCTCTCGAATCCGTCACGAATCTCCTGTATCTGGCGCGAGGAGAAAAGAACCTGTCTCCAGAGCTCGCCGGGTATCTGGAGACAGCAGAGCAAGAACTGCTCCGCGTCTCCAGAATCACGAGTCAGACGCTGAGCTTTTACAAGCAGGCGGCTTATCCCAAGGCGGTTAAATGTGAAGATATGTTCGCGAGCGTTCTCTGCATTTATCAGGGGCGGCTTGTAAACTCGCGCATTAAAGTCGAGAAGCGGAAACGCGCCACGTTGCCAATTGTGTGCTTCGAGGGCGAGATTCGGCAAGTTCTTGGCAACTTGATAGGCAACGCGATTGATGCGATGCTTGCCGAGGGTGGCCGACTGCTTTTGCGCAGCCGTGAAGCAACCTCCTGGTCTACCGGTCGGAGAGGAACCATGCTGACGATCGCAGACTCAGGAGGGGGTATCAGCGACAAGCACCTAAAGAAGATATTTGAGGCTTTCTTCACCACGAAGGGTGCCGAAGGGAACGGTTTGGGCCTCTGGATCAGCACGGAGATTGTAGACCGGCATCAGGGGTCGCTCAGGGTTCGCAGTACCCAGAAGCATGGTGGCAGCGGCACTGTCTTCACCCTTTTTCTTCCGTTCAACGCCATCAGTCGAGAGGTCGCGTAGTCACAGGGGGAGTCCGGCCCCCCGGCGATCACATTAGGATAGGGCTACAGCACCGATTCGAGTGGAAGTCACACGCACGTCTTGTTCTCTGATTTGGCGCAGAAGATCGACAGGACGGACTGGCTTGGTGAGCAGCTTGAAATCGTGTCCCTGCTCCCGGGCAGCTCGAAGCAGGTCGCCTGTCTGTGCTTGTCCTGAAAAGAGCAAAACCTTGCACATCGGGCATAGGGCCTTTAGCCGGATTGCAAGGTCGATGCCCGAAAGCTGCGGCATAACGACGTCCGAAATCAGTAAATCTGGAGCTTCGAGTTGTGCCGCACTCAATGCCTCAATCGGATTAGTGAACGGTGCGGCTGAAAAGCCGCTTTTCATCAGTATTGTGGCAAGGGTCTCGGCGATGATGCGTTCGTCGTCTACGACGAAGATACGTGGAATCTGGCATTCCGACATCGGTCCTTCTCTCCATCTATCCCGCACCGGCAAGAGGCAGACCTGTGGTTTACGCGTTCGAAACCATCTTTGACGCCGTTTCCAAACCCCTGAAGTAGATACATCACCTTAGCACTTCCTGTGATCAGCGTCTGTCCATCGAACTAAAAAGCACTGGAAACACTGGGTTTCAGGCGGTGCTCTGATAACCCTCCCGACGTGCTTTTTCGTCGGCGCATAGGATGAGCCTGTACCAAATTGTAGAAAGCAGGGGAGGCCTGGCTTTGGAGCTTGAAAGACTAAGGCGAGAGACGGCTAGCGATCATGAAGTAATCGAAGGAACGATGCCGCTTATGAATTCTGGCTTGACGAGGGGGGAGTACATAGTCTATTTGCAGCAGATGCACGGAATCGTTTCTGAATGGGAGGAAACTGCGATCATTCATGCCCCTGAATGGATGCGTGGACTACTGATCGCTCGCCGACGAAAGCAGATGTTGGAACACGATCTCACCCACTTCGATGTGGCGGCAGTGAGCGTCCAGCGTCCGGTGCTGCCGACTGTCTCAGGTGAAGCTGGTCTTTTGGGGCTAATGTATGTCATGGAGGGGTCTACACTTGGTGGACAGTTGATCGCCCGGCATGTGGAGGAGACACTAGGGCTCAAAGCCGGCCAGGGGAATGCCTACTTCCGCGGCCATGGTCAACAGACCGGTGCAATGTGGAAAGAGTTCTGTGAAGTATTGCGCACGAGAGTACCGGACCAGGCGTCCGGAACGGTAATCCGAGGGGCGAAAGAAATGTTTCGCGTATTTAGCTCTTGGATGCAGCGCAAAGGTTGAATGAAGCAGATTCCACGCTCAATGCCCCAGCGGGCTTGAACAAGAGAGTAGCCCCAATGAAGCATCAAGAAATCCAAAGCGTAGATCAAGCTCCTGTCGGTGCCGCAGATGAGCTCAGGGTAACTCTAAAAAGCTGTGAAGACGAGCCCATACGCATTCCTGGCAGCATCCAGCGACATGGCTTTCTTCTTTTGCTCGATCAGGAGAACGAAACGGTTGTTGCTGCGAGTGAGAATGCAGCGGAGTTCCTCGATACCCCTTTGAAGCTGATCCTGGGCGCCCCAGTAGAAACCATTCTGGAGCGGGAGGTGCTCGCTGTCGTGCATGGGCTGTCCCACGGTCACGAGCCCGAAGCACAGATGACCTATCTCGGCTCTTTCCCGATGCGGAAAGAACTCTACAGCGTGGTCACGCACCTCGTCGGTGGCCAGCGGGTGCTGGAGTTTGAAGAGATCAGCCGACTTGTCAGCCCGGAGTTGATGAATGTGGTGATCACAAACTTTGTCGGTAAGTTGAGCAAGCTGGGCAGCGAGCTTGAACTTTGCGCAGCAATCACGAAACAGGTTGGTGAGCTGACCGGATTCAACCGGATCCTCCTTTATCGCTTCGATGAAGCCGGACACGGCACCGTCTTAACCGAAGAGAACGACGGGACGCTGCCGTCTTATCTCGATCTTCGGTTTCCAGCAAGCGATATTCCCAGACAGGCGCGAGAACTCTATGTTCTAAACACGGTAAGGATCATCCCAAACGCCCTGTATATTCCGTCGCCGCTGAGGGGCGCCGCAGGCAGGCCGATGAGAACCTTCGACCTGTCGGCATCCATTCTGCGAAGCGTGTCCCCAATTCACCTGGAATACATGCGGAACATGGGAACGATGGCATCCATGTCGATTTCTCTGGTTCGCGAAGGACGCCTTTGGGGACTGATTAGCTGCCATCATGCAGAGCCACGCAGCGTTCCATACATCGTGCGTAGTGCGTGCGATCTGCTTACCAAAATGGTGGGAACTCAACTGCTGGCTTTCCGCAGTGCAACCCAACTTGAAACGGCGGTTCACTTTCACGCTGTGCAGCGGAAGTTTCTGACGCAGATGGCGGCCGAGAACGATTATGTAGCTGTCCTGAGTGCCGGGATCGATGATCTGGTAAACGTGACCGACGCAGAGGGTGCCGCTCTCATCATTGATGGTCAATGCCAATTGGCGGGTAAAACTCCGAGCGAAGCTGCGATGTTGAGGTTGGCCGAATGGATGAACGAGAGACCCGAGTTGCAGATGCTTGTGAGCAGCCGTCTGGGAGAAGAGATTGAATGGGCCAGCGAAATTGCCGGGGTTGCCAGCGGGCTGCTCATGGTTCGCATCTCTGACGTGCGGCAGAGCTATCTTCTATGGTTTCGTCCGGAGATCATCAGCACGGTGAAATGGGCAGGCGAGCCAATTAAGACTGGTGACGAGGGGCGTGGGCTTCATCCCAGAGCATCTTTCGGAACTTGGCAGGAGATGGTGCGCGGGCAGAGCACACCCTGGACGGAGATGGAAATTCAATCTGCGGAAGAATTTCGCATAGCCATAATGACCATCAGTCTAAAGCGAGCGGAAGAGGCTATTGAGCTGAGCGAAGCGCGATTCCAGCAACTGACACACTCGATACCGAATCTGGTCTGGACTGCGGATGACGAAGGGAACCTCACTTATGTAAATCAGAGGTGGCGCGAGATGGGTCTGGTGGAACAGGGCCTCTGGTACGCGCAAGCGAAGTTTAGCGGCGAGGATCAGCGGAAATGCGAGGAGCTCTGGGACTTATCCGTAACGAGCGGGAACTCGCTAGAAGTGGAGATTAGGCTCCAGGAAGGCATCGGAAACATCGAGCACTGGACTCTGGTCCGTGCCGTTCCTTTCCGCCGCGCAAATGGAACCCGCGCAGGATGGGTTGGTACATTCACCGATCTAACCGAACGCCGGGAACGAGAGATGGCGCTAAGAATGACTGAGAAGTTGGCGCTTACAGGTAGAATGACCAGCGTCATTGCGCATGAGATCAACAATCCCCTTGAAGCGATCACCAATATTCACTACCTGCTGAGCCAGGAGGTACGCGGGAATGATCCTGCGGTGGCGTACATCGCGATGGCGGAGAACGAACTGGAGAGGATCTCCAGAATCACGAAACAGACCCTGCGATGGTCCAAAGAAAACGCGCAAAAGGAAGATCTCATCTTGGCTGGTTCCATTTTCGATGACGTACTAAAAAGCTTCGACGGCAAGATTCAAAATCGAGGGATAAACGTGGCAGTCAGCGGACAAGATACCCATATTTTCGGTGTTGTCGGCCAGCTCCAACAGGTCTTGTCTAACCTCATCGCCAACGCGGTGGATGCTGCCGCTGTGAGCGGTCACATCTGGCTGAGCGCCACGAGTGACGAGAGTGGGACTGAAATCATAGTGGGTGATAACGGGTCGGGAATGAGCGAGGAGATTCAACGCCAAATGTTTGAGCCTTTCTACAGTACAAAGGGAGACCTCGGAAACGGCCTCGGGCTTTACATTTCACAAGAGATAGTAGAACGGCATAAAGGCCAATTACTGGCCGATAGTTCTTCTGGAGCAGGAACGCGAATGCGAGTACGGCTACCGCATAGACAAACTCAGGAGGAAATCAGCTAGACGGTCCCAGGAGGCGATGTACCTACCATGCCATCGTCCTGGCATGTGGGTTTGGACCAGAGTGGATTCGCGAGTACGGCGGGAGGGGGATGGTAAAGAAGGCGGGGAGGCGCTCCGTAGCTATACTGATTTCCGGACTCCCGGGAGCCCGGCTGTGATGGTCATAAGCCTATACCCAAGCTCGGAAGGTCGACTTCGGGGGTCGGAAGCTCTGGTAGCTTGGGGTCGGAATTGCTGGGGCGTTCGTAAGAGAGCCGGTGTCGTTCTGGATGTTTGTACCCCGTTCCTGTTCTTGCTGGAACGAGCCATTAGATGTGTAGATAGAGAAATCGCGGACGTGTGAAGACAACTTGGTAAGTGCGGCCTGCTGCTCGGCGAGCTGGGTATTCTCGCCCGTGAGTAGAACCCGGTCTGCGCAGAGATGCCTGGCACTCTCGACCGTGTAACCATGCTCGATGTCCTTGCTGCCTGCGGTGTACTGGAGAACTTCGCCGGGTTTGTAACGAGCCGCCCAGGTGCGATCCGCCCCAGTCATATCGGATCGATGTGCGAGCGTCTGGAGTTTTTCGCTTTTGTTATCAAGCAAGCCCGAGCTTCGTAGCTCAATGCGGATTGCCTCATTGATTTGCTGGCGGCTACGGTTGTCGGGTGAGATGACGATGGTATTGTCAGGCTGGGCCGCATAGTCTCTGGCAATCGCAGTGATGCGGTCTTGCCCATTTTGAACCTCTGTAACACGGCCTTGCTGTGCCAGCATCGCAACCCCCTTCCCGGTTTCTCCGGTGGCGAGATGTTGGACGGCTTTTAGCAGCTCCGGATCTTTCTGGCGCATGATCCGGTCAAGTTGAGAGGTCTGCATCCCAGCATCCTGCATCTGCTCGAATGGCCGTCCGGCGTCTACGCCCTGGTGCTGACGGGTATCTCCTATGAGAAGCACGCGGTCATCGGGATTGAGTTTTTTCGAGCAAGGCGCGCACTGTTTGGTGCTGGCAAGGCTCGATTCATCCAGCATGTAGAGATGAGGAATCTTCGGTTTGGCGCTCGGATGGTTTTCGCCTCTAGCAATGAAGCTGCAGGGCGGTTGCGTCGATTCCGGCCTCGCGGAGCTGGCCTGCGGCGCGAGAGGTCGGGGCAAAACCCTCAACCGTATAGCAGTCCCCGCGAGTCCTTGTAAGCCGTGAACTCGATCCGTTGAGGTAAGTACCTCCTCAATTGAGCGGCGCTGGGCTCGTTAAGGAAGTCACGGGTGCTGGCCTGGTTTCGCGCCTCATCGAATGTCAGCATGGGCGCAACGGCGTTCTGTCCATCGCGGACACACTGTACATTGGCATGTTCGGCGGCATGTTCTCGGGTGTAGTAAAGCTGCGCCCGGTACTGTACTTGGGTGCTTCAACGGAACGGAATTGTCCCGCCTCACGACGGCTTTGGAAATCGTTGCGGATTTCCTGAAACGTTGCCTCCCCCATTCCGCGACGGAGGGCAGTTGTAAGAATTTTTCGCTCATCGGCTATCGCTTCCCGCTCGAAAAGACTCTCGCGAGCATGGGTTGAAGGTCGGCATCGGCACCATCGTGGACGCGACCATCCTGCATGCGCCTTCCTCGACCAAAAATAAGAGCGGGGAACGCGACCCGGAGAGGCACCAGGTGCGCAAGGGCCGGCAGTGGTACTTCGGCATGAAGGCCCATGTCGGCGTGGACGCGGATACCAAGCTGTCCACGCGGTGGCGGCGACCGCGGCCAACGTGGCCGATAGCCGTATGCTGCCCGAACTGCTGCATGGCGAAGAGGCCGAGGTATGGGGCGATCAGGCCTATCAAGGCCAGGCCGAGGTCATCGGGCAGCGCACTCCCAGAGCTATCGACCGCACCAACCGGCGCTGGCGCACCAAGCTCAAGAGCTATCCGGAAGTCCGCCAACAGAACCGCATCAAGAGCAAGACGCGGTCGCGAGTCGAGCATGTCTTCGCCCTGGTCAAGCTCAAGTTCGGCTTTACGAAGGTACGCTATCGCGGCCTGGCCAAGAACCTCAACCGGCTGTTGACCACCTGCGCGCTGGTCAACCTGTGCATCGCCAGAAACCACCTGCTGGCCGTTCCCGCGCAGAGCCGCGCCTGAAAACACGTCTTGAGTGTTCAAAACCCGCGCTGAACCAGCAGATCCAACGCCGCCAAGCAGCAACCGGCCGCAAATCCCCTCGCAGCAAGCTATAACCCCGCCAAACCGACCAGTTCTTCAGACCATCCTAGAGGCACCTGAACAGGGGCAGATAGCAATTTGACGGAGTGGAGAGGCAGGAGGTCTTGCAAGTGCTTGATTGGTTTGGCTCCTGAGGTAAGACTCGAACCTACAACCCTTCGGTTAACAGTTAGGGATTTTGTATTTTCAGCGTTGCTCATGGGCGCTCTATATTGCTCATAAAAAGCTACTTATTGCTTTTATGAGAAATTTCAGGACTGTGGGCATTACCCGTTATTACTCGTCTTTTTGAGTTAGATTATCCACAAAACTACCCACAGTTTTCGAGGGTCAATTTCGCCCCTCATCTGAGCGGATTTTAGCTTCTCTGCCCTGCTCCAAATCCGTCGAAATGATCGCTCGATCTCGATCATCCACCGCGCTAATAAGCGAACCCGCTATTTTCGCTTTTATTGTATAACGATAATAGCGATGCGGTTCTATTTGCGCGCTTGAACCCTATGAGTGAACTAAACAAGCTGCCCGCCAATAAGGTCTCACAAGGCGCATATAGTGCCTTCATCCCATCACCTCTGCCTCCCGCCTTCGAGTGGACGCCGAGGCTCATCCGAGCACTTTCCGACGCTGATCGTATGGTCGGTAGGCTAGCCGGAGAGGGTGGGCGACTGCCAAACCCCCATGTCCTCATCCGCCCTTTCATCCGACGTGAGGCGGTACTGTCGAGCAAGATCGAAGGAACGCAGGCCACTTTGGGTGAACTGCTGGCTGCTGAGGCCGGGGCCGTCGTGGATCGCAGCCCGGAAGATCTCCGCGAGGTCGGAAACTATATCGTCGCGCTGGAACACGGACTGGCCCAGCTCAACAAGCTGCCTCTATGTGTCCGTCTCATCCGGGAACTGCATAGCAAGCTCATGACCGATGTGAGAGGCGATCAGGCAACTCCCGGCGAGTTCCGGCGCTCGCAGAACTGGATTGGCAAGCCGGGAAGCACTTTGGCGACGGCTTCCTTCATCCCACTGCCACCGGGTGAGGTCGAGCCATGCCTCGCGGCCTGGGAGAAGTTCCTGTACGAATCTGAACTGCCACCGCTAGTAACAATCGCTCTGGCTCACTACCAGTTTGAAGCTGTGCATCCGTTTCTGGATGGCAATGGCCGCGTAGGGCGATTGTTGATTACGCTCTTCCTGATCGAACAAAAAATTCTACCCGCTCCCCTGCTTTATCTCTCTGCGTTTTTTGAGGCGACGCGGCGGGATTACTACGAGAGCCTACGCGGCGTGAGTGAGCGTGGAGCTTGGAACGATTGGCTGGAATACTTCCTCATCGGTGTCGCCCGCACATCTAAAGATGCATTGAGCCGTGCAAGTCGCATCAACACGATTCTTGCTGAATGGCAAAGGCTAGTGGCTGGCGAGTCCACCAATACTCCGCTACGCATCGTCGATCTGCTGGCAGCCAATCCTTTCATTACCGCCACGGGCATTGCCGGCGAACTCGGCGTTGCTTTCACTACAGCGCAGCGAGCAATAGAGCGGTTGGAGCGCGTGTCGATCGTGAAGCGGGCGACGGATGCCAAGCGAGACCGTGTTTACTGCGCTCAAGCCTTGCTAGACATCCTCGAAGAGCCAGCCAACCTCACAGACTCTCTCGCCGAATGATTGAGACAGGCACCGCACGGCTTACTAACTGCCCATTCTCTTCCTAGCGGCTACCCCCGTGCGACCGGATGAACCGGTCGCACGAAGGTTGCGGTGAGGAGTGGGAGAGTGGCGATGTTGTCTGGCTGAGATTGCGCTTGGACAACTAGCTTGATGCGAGTGCCGGTCTGGAGCTGCTCGGCGAAGTGGCCCTGCTTGCCGAAGGCGACGACGTTGTAGTGAAAGGTTTCGAGGTTGCGGTCGGAGATGATGGAGACTCCGAAGGCGGTGTACTTGCGTCCGGTCTTGGAAGTGCGGCTGGTGGCTGAGTTGCTGACGGTTCCGAAGAAGGTGATGGTCTGTTGTGTCTGCATGGTATTTCTCCTTTTGCCCGGTCAATCGGGACACATCCCAAAGGGCGCAAAGGTGCGCTGCTCCCAAGTCGCGGCATGGCCGCGTTGCCAAGGGCAGAAGTTTTTGGAAAGGGACCCGGAGCCTGCGAGGGGGGAGGAGTCCGAAACCCGAAGGGCGCGGTACGCGAGATCTGAACGAAGAGCCGAAGGGCGCAGCTCCTGCACCGAAGCGGTGGCCGAGTGAACGTGCAAATAGGAGAGTATGCCAGACTTCATATCCTCCCCCGTCACACCTGCAACGACCAACTGTCAGTACGAACAGATAGATGAACAGATCGCAGCAGTATTGCTTGAGATCGACTAACAAGCCAGCGATTCGCATAGTTCATCGCAACCGACGATTCAGAGCCTCGCCCTGGCAACCGCAACTGGTCTCTTTCGGACGGGTGACTTCACGCCTTGGATCACATGGGCAAAGATCGCGTCGATGTACGAATCAGAGATTGGGCCACTCTCGATTTGCAAGCGGTAGTAAAGCGGGGCATACAACAGGTCGATGGTTGCATCGATATCGATGTCGGCACGCAAATCTCCTTGCTTGATGGCCTCCTCGAAGATACGTCGCGCTACCCTTCTCCTCGGCATTCTCCATCGCTCAAGAAACGCCTGCGCCAGCTCAGGGTCAAATTGGGCTTCGCCGATCAAAGCCTTAATGAGACGGCCGTACTTCCCTCGAAACGCTTTCGCCTGCGTCCGCAACTGTAGGTGCATACTGTCGATTGCCCGAGGCGTCTTCGGAAAATCAGTATCAGGTCCAACCTGGGCGAGGAAAGCATCCATCACGACCGCCGCCTTGTTCGGCCAACGGCGATAGATCGTGGTCTTGCCAACACCTGCCCTGGCAGCGATAGCGTCAATCCTAAGGGCACGAAAGCCCACCTCCAAGACCTCATCCAACGCTGCTGCCAGGATGGCACCATGCACATCTTCGCTTCTCGGCCTGCCCCGGCGAGGAGCAGCGTTTAACTTTTCCATGAATACACTCTCTTTGTGAAAAGTTTATGTCCTCTGCATCGTTTACGCAACATGCTGTATCGTATGTCGTAGAGCTTTACGAAACTACATGTTTCGTTTTGGAGGTTTTATGGACTACACCACTTGGTTGGTTGAAACGCCGGGAGGAATATTCCGGACTGCGGAGCGGTCTACTTCAGTTCTCGGTACCAACGAAGTTCTTGTGAAGATCGCTGCGAGCGGTGTGAATCCCCTGGATTCCAAGATTCGCGCCGGACAAGCGGCACATGCCAGACAGCCCCTCCCTGCAGTGCTTGGCCTTGATATGTCAGGAACCGTCGAAGAAATCGGGTCTGGTGTCACCACCTTCAAGGTGGGTGCGGAAGTCTATGGAATGGTGGGCGGTGTAGGCGGAATGCAAGGCACGCTCGCGGAATACATCGTGGTGGATGCTGACCTGCTCGCACACAAGCCAAAGAACCTCTCCATGCCGCAGGCGGCGGCGCTTCCCCTCAGTATCATCACGGCCTGGGAAGGTTTGGTTGACCGCGCAGGGGTAAAGGCAGGTCAGAAGGTTCTCATTCACGCAGGGGCGGGAGGCATCGGTCACGTCGCAATACAACTCGCTGTCGCGTTCGGCGCAGAAGTGTTCGCCACTGTCTCGTCGGAGAAGAAGCATATAGTCGAAGCGATTGGAGCGGTCCCCATCGATTACCGCTCTATCTCAGTCGAGGACTATGTGGCAGCTTCCACCAGAGGGCAGGGATTCGACATTGTCTATGACACCGTGGGAGGAGTGACACTTGATGCTTCATTCGCGTCGGTGAAGCAGTATACGGGTCACGTCGTGAGCGCCCTCGGATGGGGTTCTCACTCTCTGGCTCCGCTCTCCTTTCGCGGGGCAAGCTACTCAGGGGTATTCACGCTGCACCCGCTGATATCAGGGCAAGGTCGTCTGCATCATGGTGAAATACTCGCTCGGGCACGGAGCCTTGCCGAAACGGGACAGCTAGTCCCTTTCCTCAATGAGGGACGCTTCACCACAGCAGATATTGAGGACGCCTACGCGCTGGTTGACAAAGGCGCGTTGGGAAAAGTTGTCGTCGAACTCTAATCCATAGGCTATGGGGAGATTCAATTTCCTATAGTGCTCATTCAAGCAGAGATACTTGCTCGGTTCACACGGAAATTACCAAGGAGTTCAAATGAATAGCAATGAAAGCATCCACTCCAAAGAGCCGGGAGATGGCTCCACTCCCGAAGTGTACGATCTCGTCATTCTTGGCAGTGGCGAGGGGTCTAAGTACGTCGCATGGACCCTCGCAAAACAGGGCCAGCGTGTAGCCGTCATCGAACGCGCATACATTGGCGGCTCCTGCCCCAATATTGCTTGCCTACCCAGCAAGAACATCATTCATAGTGCAAAAGTTGCTTCATATTTTCGTAGAGGCGGGGAGTTTGGCATCGTCAATGACGGATACGCCATTGACATGAAAGTCGTCCGCGAGCGAAAGCGAACGATGGTAAAAGGGCTGGTCGATATCCACATCGACAACTTCAACAAGAGCGGCTCCGAACTGGTGATGGGTTCGGGGAAGTTTATTGCTCCGCGAACTCTGGAGGTGACACTGTCTGGTGGCGGAACTCGCTACCTACGCGGGACTAACGTGATTATTGGCACGGGAACACGGGCAACACTTGAACCTATTCCCGGTCTGGCTGAATCCAACCCGCTCACACACATCGAAGCGCTGGAACTAGATGAGATCCCAGAGCACTTGCTGGTGGTGGGTGGCGGATACATCGGGTTGGAGTTCGCCCAGGCAATGCGACGGCTTGGCAGCAGGGTCACGGTCATCGAACGGAACGCACGACTCCTTCCTCGCGAAGACGAAGATGTCGCGGTGGGACTGCACGCTTTATTTGCAGATGAAGGTATCGAAATCATTTTCAATGCCCAGGTCGAGCGAGTCTCGGGAACATCTGGCAGTTCTGTCGAACTTTCCATCAAGCGGGCTGGGAATGAACAGACTATTCATGGCACACACCTACTGGTCGCAACAGGTCGCACCCCGAACACGGATGGAATCGGTTTAGACGTGGCTGGGGTCGAGCTTACAGATCGCGGGTACGTGAAGGTCAATGAGCGGCTAGAGACGACCGCACCTGGTGTCTGGGCAATCGGCGAATCCGCTGGAAGTCCGCAGTTCACTCACATTGCCTTCGACGACTTCCGCGTGATCCGAGACAATCTGACAGGTGGAAATCACGTTACAACCGGAAGGCAGACTCCCTTCTGCCTGTTTACCGATCCTGAATTCGCGCGCATCGGTCTTAGCGAAACGGAAGCCAAGGTCCAGGAAATCAGCTACCGTCTGTTCAAGATTCCAATGGCGGCGGTATTGCGAACGCGAACGCTCTCTGAAACAAGAGGTTTTCTAAAAGCCTTGGTTGCGACTGGAAGCAACGACATTCTCGGTTTCACAGCCTTCGGTGTCGATGCGGGCGAGATTATGGGAGCGGTACAAATTGCGATGATAGCCGGTCTCCCCTATACCGCACTGCGCGATGCCATACTCACTCACCCAACGCTCCTTGAGGGACTCGTCGCGCTATTCTCAAGCGCATCGACCGCTGTCGATTTATCAGTGTGACGGCCCAAGCTAAGGTCCGACGGTCTGGAGTTCGCACTAAACCAGTGAGGCCACTAAATGAAAACGGTTGCTGAACAGATTCACGGTTACACATACGGGACTTCTCAGGTCGCGCCTTCCGTCGTCTCGATCAAAGAGCTCGAAGATCTGAAGATCAGTTCAGGATTTACTGCGGAGGACGAGCGATATTTGAGGCTTGCCGGGTCCGTGCTTGAAAATCAAACACAGCAGATCGTAGAACACTGGCGAAGCGGCATTATCGCTGGCATTCCTAACCTCGCACGACACTCTCGAACGCTGGAAGGCGAGGCAAATCCCGACTATCTTGCGAAAAGCAGTTTGCGGTTTCAGCAATGGATAGTCGACACCTGCCTGCGTCCCTATGACCAGGCATGGCTGGACTACCAGCAAGAGATCGCTCTCAGGCATACGAGCATCAAGAAGAATCAGACCGATCACGCAAACTCAACCGCGTACGTACCTTTGCGCGACATCCTCGCTTTTTTCGCGGTGATCAACGAGACGATCAAGCCGTATCTTGCGGCGAGGGGTCATTCCTCGGACGAAGTGGAGGGTATGCACCGGGCTTGGTGTAAATCGATGCAGCTTCAGTCGGCGCTATGGTCGCAGCCCTACGCTGATCCACGAGTGGCACCCAATGAGTGGTAGGAGGCTCGGCAGTTTGCAATGCACGTTGCAGGAATCAAAGAATTGCGCAATAGAATTCTGCGATACAACGATTTCCATGTAAGAGGTAGCTTATGTTTGCAGTGATGGGAATAACGGGACAGGTAGGGAGTGCTATCGCAAACTGCCTGCTGTCTGAGGGCAGGAAAGTTCGTGCCATTGTCCGCAATGCCGGTAAGGCCGCTGTATGGAGTGAGCGCGGTTGCGCGGTTGCCATTGCCGATGTCAACGATGTCGCTGCGTTAGCTGAGGGCTTCAAAGATGTCGAGGGGGCCTTTGTGATGCTACCTCCCATCTTCGATCCCAGTCACGGTTTTCCTGAGGCTCGTCTAGCCATCACGGCAATCCAAGACGCTTTGCAACAAGCGGGACCCGCCAAGGTCGTTGTTCTATCCACGATTGGTGGACATATCGCCACGCCAAACCTATTGAATCAGTTGCACCTGCTGGAAGAGTCGCTCCGCTCGCTCTTACTCCCAATCGCAATCCTCCGACCGGCATGGTTCATGGAAAATAGCGCGTGGGATATCGCACCCGCGCGTGAGCACGGCATCGTCCCAAGTTTTCTCCAGCCCCTTGACAAGCCTTTTCCCATGATTGGGACACGAGATATTGGACGCGTGGCCGCCGACTTGCTTATGGAGACGTCGGACGGTCAGCAAATAGTCCAGATTGAAGGTCCTACCCGCATCTCTCCTTGCGATATTGCAGCAGGTCTAGCGCAGTTGCTTCACAGAGACGTTCGCGTGGAAGCCATCCCCCGCGACACATGGGAGCCAACATTTCGTGGCCAAGGGATGAAGAACCCAACGCCTCGTATGCAGATGCTGGATGGTTTCAATGAAGGCTGGATCGAGTTCGATGGAGGAGAAGCGGCATCTCGAAAGACCGAGACGCCAATGACCGAGGTTCTTCGTTCACTCCTCTAACATTCGACGTCAGTTTGCGCCTCATAACGGATTTGGAGGATATGAAATGACTCGTAGAAGTTTTCTCTCGCAAGGCACGGGACTACTTGCAGCAAGCACTGTAGCTGGGTCGTCAGCACCGCATTCGGCTGGCACGGCCGCTCATCCACCCGCAACGACTATTCAGCGCATTGAAGCGGACGGCGTCAACATCTTTTATAGAGAAGCCGGAGCGCCGGATGCACCAGTCATTCTTCTGTTGCACGGCTTTCCAACCTCTTCGATCCAGTATCGCGAACTGATTCCACGCCTTGCTGACCGCTATCGGGTCATTGCACCCGACCTTCCGGGATTCGGATTTACAGATGTTCCAGCGGATCGTGGCTATTGCTATTCCTTTGAGGCGCTGGCGAAGACGATGGGGTCGTTTACAGACGCTCTCAAACTCAAGCGCTACGCCCTCTATGTTTTTGACTACGGCGCGCCCACAGGCTTTCGTATGGCCATGGCCCATCCTGAACGTGTTACTGCCATCGTTTCGCAGAATGGAAACGCGTATGAGGAGGGTCTGGGCAGTGCATGGTCTCCGATTCAACGCTATTGGAGAGATCCTTCCACAGAGAACCGAGAGGTGATTCGCCAGGCATTGGACTTTGCTGGAATTCGATCACAGTACACCGATGGGATGCCACATCCCGAACGAATCGACCCTGCGGGATACACACTGGACGCAGCACTAATGACTCGGCCCGGCAATATGGACATCCAGTTGGATCTCTTTCTGGACTATGCGAACAACGTAAAGCTCTACCCGGCTTTCCAAGAGTATTTCCGCAAACTCAAGCCGCCGTTGTTGGCAATCTGGGGAAGGCATGATCCCTATTTTGTTCCTGCCGGTGCAGAGGCTTTTAAGAGGGACAATCCAAACGCTACGGTTCAGATGCTGGATACGAGCCACTTCGCACTTGAAACTCACGTTGTCGAGGTGGCGGCCGCGATGCGACGACTGCTCAAATCGTCAACATAAAATGACCTGAAACGTCATTTACATACAACGGATGGAGATAACTATGCAGGCAAGATTTGGAAAACTTGAGGATGTGCAGGCAGTTATGGGACTTGTCGCGTGAGTTGTTCCGGCCATGCGAGCTTCCGGCATTTTTCAATGGGACGATGAGTATTCCAATGCGGAGGTCTTTGAGTGGGATACAGAACTCGGGCAGTTGTGGGGTGGCCGAAATTGACGATCAGATTGCAGGCATAGCCGCAATTACTTCCGACCAAGAGAAGGAATATGCCAGGTCGGATGGGACGTATCGGAACTAGCGGTTGTCGTACAAGGTCTTGCGGTAGATTGGGAGTTCCGTGGCAGGGGTATTGCTGCGGCGTTGATAGCTTCCTTGCGGCCTGGACCGATCAAGACCGTGTTGTTGTAGATTTTCGAGTGCGTGACTTTGCCGCTAAACCCAAATGCACGGATACTGTCGTTTCGCTCACGTTGAATCGAACTATCGTGCTGTCCGTCACATTGGCGTCGTCAGATGGATTGTTACAGAGGCTAAAGAGGCCTCCTTGGTTATCGTGGCTCCAATTGCTTTCAATGACGGTGTGCAACGAATCGATATCCGCGTCGAACGCGGCGTTCTCACCGCTCGGCTCGGTTCCGATGAAAGAGACCTCATTGCCACGGATCACCGCGTCGCGTGTCGAACGGGTAAAGATTGATCTCCAACAGAAAGCGCATCCTGTTCACGATTGAGCCACCGTAATTATCCCTCCGTATGTTCGAGCCATCCTCCAAAAACTGGTCAATGAGATGGCTATTCGCGGCTTGCAACTCGACACCGTCGAAGCCGGCCTCGACGGCATTGCGAGCGGCGGTGGCGAAGCGCCCAACGATCTCGTTAATCTCGGGTGCGGTTAATTCACGAGGGACTTCGATTGAAACTGTTCGTCCGTCGCTTGTGAACCCTGGAAGGTTTGGCGGAATCGGGGACGGTGTTACAGGTACTCCTCCATCCGGCATAAAAGACGAGTGCGAGTTGCGCCCATTATGGGCTAGTTGGATGAAGATTCTTCCACCGTGCTCGTGTACCGCTTTGGTCACCTTCTTCCATCCGTCAACTTGCTCTGAGGTATAGATCCCAGGCGCGTTCGCATACCCTGTGCCACATCCTGACGGCGGTAGCTATTCCTCTTACACTCTGGGGCGACAATCGCATTGTGGCTAGAGAGTATTTGGATCTTCTCACCGACTGGGCCATAACAAAGACTTCTTCCTTTTTTCTGAACTACAGCCGACTCTACGAAGCGGTACTCTCCATGCGAGTGAAGCGGGTGGCCGAATTACCTGTGCTTGCTCGACTGCAAATTGCCCGATCGGACTTGCTTCAACGGCAGATCATAGCGACTTTGTTGCCAGAGGTGGCAGACCTAGCGGTCAACCCCAAGTTTGCTGACCGAAGGAGTTGGTGCACGGCTGAGATTTTACGAGGCAAAGGTGTCACCACACTTCGGCTCTCCTCAACCAAATCCCGTCCCGACGCTAAGTTGCTCTTTCAGGAAGCCAAACAAGTCGCAAATTCTCAGGGTGCTCTCGCATGGGAGCTGCGGGCGGCAGCCGATCTCGCTTCAATGATGATGAAGACTCAAGAGGAGGACGAAGGCCGAAGCCTTCTCACAGAGGTTGTGAATCGCTTCACCGAGGGCTTCCAGACTGCTGACTATAAGCGGGCCCAAGCCCTTTTGGCGCAGAAGAACAGATCTATCGGAAGTGGCTACGATGACCGTCTTAACACTGCGAGGCAGCTCAATGAATCCAAGCGAGCAACGGTCATTCTCCCCCAGAAACGATAAGCAGTTCTCCGGTAATCCACCGCGCCGCTTCTGAAGCCAGGAAGACTACGGGCGGACCAATATCGTCGGGTTGCCCAATGCGACCCAAAGGCGTCAAAGAAACATTCAGCCGTTCCATCTCACTATCCGCAAGCCCTCCTGCAATGAACCCTTCAGTGAGCACGACACCGGGGTTTACAGAGTTGACACGAATCTTCCGTGCTCCGAATTCCTTCGATAGTGACTTGGTAATGGCGTCCACGGCAGCCTTGCTCGCCGCAGAGACCGACGAACCGGCAGGTGCAACACTGCTAACCCGCGAGCCGATATTGATAATGCTTCCGCCGCTCTGTGGAAAGAGCGGGAGTGCAGCTTGAATGGTGAGAAGCAGTCCCAGCACATTAATGTTGAACTCCCGGTGCCAGGAGTCGGCGGTCACCGTCTCTAAAGGGCCGAACGCATATACGCCAGCGTTATTGATGAGGATGTCCAGCATACCGTACTCGGCCTTCGTCTCTCGAAATAGCTTCGCGATTCCAGCACTGTCCGAGACATCCGCGCTCACGGCGATCGCTCTACCGCCTGCGGCCACAATCTCACTCATAACTTTGTCCGCTCCTTCTTGGCTGGTGAGAAAGTTCACAACAACGGACGCACCTTCTGCGGCGAGATGCTTCGCAATCGCCGCTCCAATACCCTTGGAGGCCCCAGTCACCACGGCTACCTTGTTCTGAAGTGCTTTCATCTTTGTGCCTCGTAATTCTTCCATCCCAGATCTCTGACGGTTTGGCTTCGGTGGATGACTTAACCGACAGGCCAATTCAACTTGCCTGTCGGTGTCAAAGGTTTGGCTGAATAGAGTCACCAACTTATAAATCAGCTTTGAATCTTATTGAGCCGGTCTAGTTGCAGGTAATATCCCAGATTGAGTTCGACTTCCGAGCGCTACTGCAGACCACGCGCGAAGAGCGGCCCTGGACGTATCGTCTTTGCAGCGGTTTCGAAGAACGCGTTTGTCGCTGGCGGGAATTCGCTGTCATCCGGAAGGGTGTATCGGTCAACGAAGGATTTCACTCCCACAATGGCGACCTTGTCGAAGCTCGTAACGCGAACGGCGAAAGCCTCAACGAACGCATCAAGTTCGCTATCAGGCACGGCCCGATTGATGAAACCGTAGCGTTCTGCGAGTTCGCCAGAAAAGTCATCCGCTCCAGCAAGCACTTCCAAAGCTCTGCCCCTGCCAATACTCTGAGAGAGGCGTGCCATAACATTGCCGCCGGGCACAACGCCCATGCCAACCTCGAACTGGCCAATTACGGCTTTTTCCCGGCTAGCGAAACGTATGTCGCAAGACTGAATGAACTCATTTCCCGCTCCCCTGACACGTCCCCTCAGAGAAACAACGGTAATGAGGGGAAGGTGACTGAGTCGGGTCAAGACGTCGAGGTACGGGAGCATTCCGGAAGGACCGGGCACCTGATTACGCATAACCGTCATGTCTACGGTTAGGTCATAGTGCGATATGAAAATGTCTGGATCGGCAGAGTCAAACACGACCACTGCAACATCCTTGTCTGTCTCAAGTTGGGTGAGCAGATTCTGGAGTTCGCTGGTAGTGGCAAAGTCGAACAGGTTGATCGGCGGATTATCGAATGTTGCGGTCCAGTATGCCTTGTAGTGTTTGGTTACCTTGATTTGTGGGGTGCTAGACATCTTGCTCCTGCTCTCGCTGAATTGCATTATGGTGTTCGTGTGGTTGCTGAGGCTAACTTCCAGAAACGGGGCTGGTCCCAGTCATCACATGAAGCAGACTGATCGCGTATTCGGAAGCGGATTGCTGGTTCTGGCCCGTCACCAATTTGCCGTCGATAACAACCCAGGGCTGATAGAGACCGCCTTCGGTATAAAGGGCGCCAGACTCCTCAAGGCGCCTCTGCGGGTATTGAGGAACGAAGCCACTACCGTATAAGCGCTCTAATTCCAGATCTTCCCTAAGCGAATAGCCGGTCAGATGAAGGCCGCGGATTCGATGCGGGAGATTGCACAGTGCGACAGTTCCATGGCAAATGGCTCCCACAGCCTTGCCATTCGCCCAGAAATGTTCGAGTGCTTTGCCAATGTCCTCGTTGGGATAGAAATCGAACAGTGCGCCACGTCCACCGGTGACATGCACCGCATCGTAGGTTTCGAGTTGGACATCCTTAAGTACCAACGTCGCGTTGAGTTTCGCGGTCAGCACCTCGTCAGAGAGAAATCCTTTACTCACTAGGTCATCGGCTTCTTGAGACTGCGGGACGTACGGATCGCTGTACTCGTCCCAGACCACTTTGCCACCCTTCGAACTTGAAAAGTCGACTTCGACGCCGCGTTCGATCAGATGCCAATATGGATGAGTGACTTCTGAAAGCCAGACAGCTTCGATTGCACTAGTTATGATAAAAAGCACTTTCACGGTTGCTCCTTGCCTTTGTTCGCGATACGGTGTGGCAGGGCCGATTATCAATCCGATGGAATCGGCCCTGCCGCGTAAACTACGCTTGCAAGAAGTGGCTTACGTGACGAAGAAAAAGTTCGGGATGGCGAGACTGCGGTGAATGGGCTGCATCGGGGAGCATGATGAGTTCTGCATTGGGCAGGTGCTCCGCGAGATAATATCCGTTGATGGGTCGGAGAATCTCATCGTGATTCCCGTGAATGACGAGCGTTTTCTGCTTGATCTGCTTAAGTTCAGAGAAGCGTTCACCTTTGGCGATGCCCCACTCCCCCATCGAAGCGATCTGGGCGGCAGTGACTTTGTCGTTCGCCACGAGATCGCGGTCGATCTGTCGCGCATTGAACCGCTTCAGGAACGCATGACCTGTAGCAAGGCCCTCTTCGGAACCTGGGAACATGCCGGCGAGCCAGATTCCATCCGGATCTTCATACTTGGCGCTAAAGATTGCGATGGCTTCCGGGTTGAGCGGCCAAGGGCCTTCGCCGTTGCGCGGGGTCGTTCCAACCAGAATCAGCCGATGGACAAGCTTGGGATGGCTGATGCAAATGTTCTGAGCCATCATTCCCCCGATGGAGAACCCGAAAAGATCAATCTTCTTGAGGCCGAGTGCCTGAATGAAGCTGACTACATCTTTCGCCGCTTGCTCAAAGGTGTCCGGGGTGACTCCGGTAGAAGCGCCGATTCCCGCGTTATCGAACAGAATAACTTCGCGATCGAGAGCGAGCGCGTCGGTGATCTTGGAGTCCCAATTTTCAATGTTGCCGCTGAGGTGCTGGATGAACACGAGCGGCAGGCCCCCAGTCTTTCCGTAACGGCGATAAGCAAAGCGGACACCGTTTGTCTCGATGAATTGTGTCGGCGCAGTCCGATGGTTAAATGCGGCTGCAGTGGCGATTTCGCTTACTGGTTCTGCCTGTAGGGTATTCATATTTCTCCTCGGGGGGCTTTTGATGCTTCCGACATGGGTATTGGTCGGTCTCAGGCGACAACCAGTGCAAGACAGCTATCGCTTGTTACATGGAGAAAGCGGGTATAAAGACGCTTTCCGAGTCCGGAGTTGAATCCTTTAGGTTTCGCACTTTCATGGAAGTGCTCACAAAGGCCAGCGCCGGTTGCTTACGAATGCAAGAATGGGCCATTCGCAGAGGAAGCGCCAGTAAAGCGTTGTAAAGAGTTAAGCCGAGATGGTCTCAGTCTTGAATACAAAGATGTTCCTTGAACGTATGTCTTCGGCGCAGTCTGGTTAGCAACCCTCGATGAGGAGCCAGCCTGTCTCGGGCGGGTTGTGACTAGAGCCGGTAGAGGCTAGCGCAAGCGTCTAAAGGGAATCAGTACTTCAAACCCAACTCGCAAGAGGGCGAAGAGCGACTGCCAGAATTAACACCTGTGGCAGGTTGAGCATAATTATCGGCTGATCACATCCGGGGATCCCCTAGAACTAACAGTCGCTTCGCACTCGGATTCCCAGATGCCTCAAAGCCAATTCAGCGGTGCGCTTGAGCTGAGCTTTCGAGGAACCGTTCGCAGATTGAACTGCGAGACCACTGAGGAGTGATGAAAGATAGCGGGTGTAGTCGTCGATGTTCTCTTCTCTATGGAACTCTCCGGCTCTCCTCGCTTTGAGAAGACGGGCCTTAAGGACAGCTTCATTTCGAAGCCTGATATCGAGCATCAGAGCCTTCGCAGGCTCAGTGTCGATCCCGCAGGACAGCGACCCAGTCAAAGTGAAGCAGCTAGCCGGGTATTCCTTGCCACCCAGAAACTCCACCGTGTTGTAAAACGCAGCCTGTATGAATGTTTCGAACGTCGGCTCTGCAAGCGCCCGCACCATGTACTGCCCCGGTACTTCTATATAGCGTTTCGCCGCAAGCGCGAACAGTGCCTGTTTATCGCCGAACGCTGCATAGATGCTGGACGGGTGAATGCCCATCGCGTGCGAGAGATCCGCCATGGACGTGCCTTCGTAACCCCGCTCCCAGAACAGACGCATCGCGACATCGAGAGCGGCTTCTTTATCGAAGGCAGCAGGTCTTCCGAGCTTGTTCGAGGTCCTCATGTCGTTTTAGACGCAGGATTTCTGAATCCGATACAGAGTCGCGCACATCTGTAATGATCGTACTAGATTATTCTGGAACGATTGATCGAGAATAGATCACACTTTATACCTGCTGCAATGAGTGCGGCAGTAACCAGGAAACCAGGGAGCATACATGGGCGCACTTGAGGGAAAAATTGCAATTGTTACGGGCGGAAACAGCGGGATCGGTCTAGCGACTGCGAGGCGATTCGTGGAGGAAGGCGCTTATGTCTTCATCACGGCCCGGCGTCAGAGCGAACTGGACAAAGCAGTCGCGGAGATCGGTCGGAATGTCACTGCGATCGCTGGAGATCTTGCGAAGCTTGAGGACATCGGCAAAATCGCTGAAACAGTAAAGGCCGTGAAGGGAGTGGTTGACATCATCGTGTCCAATGCCGGGTTCACGGAACGGTCTGCGATCGAGGACATAACACCCGAGCACTTCGATAAAAGCTTCAACCTGATGGCACGCGCGCCGGTGTTCCTGGTGCAGAAACTGTTGCCGCTGATGACTCGAAAAGGTTCCATCATCCTGGTCAGTTCCGCGATGCACCAGATGGGCTTCGCTGGTCACACTGCTTATGCCGCGGTAAAAGCTACGAACCGGTCCTATGCCCGCACCTGGGCTGCGGAGTTCAAGGATCGTGGCATTCGCGCCAACACGCTTAGCCCTGGGCTAACCGACACTCCCATCCTGGATAGCCAGGCCGAGGGGCTCGACCGTCAGGAAGTTATCAATGGCTATGTCAGCGCGATTCCGCTGGGCAGGGCGGCCGATGCTGTAGAGATTGCGAATGCAGCTGTCTTTCTCGGCTCTGATCAGAGTTCGTACGTCACTGGCGCCGATCTGATGGTGGACGGCGGAATCGGGCAGGTTTAATCCGGCTACCCAGAAATTTCCGTATGCAGGGCACGCTCCTGCATGCGGAGCAAGACGAACAATGTTGCTGAATAGATTTGGACCCACACTTTGACCGCATCGGTCCCAACGCAGACACGTAAGGAAGGTCACTATGAAGAACTCTGAAGAAAAACACGCAACGTTGCTCTCACGTCGAAGGCTGCTCATCCATGGTGCGATTGCAACCGCAGGCTTGGGCCTCATTGGGGAGGGGGGAGCGCAGGAAGCGACAGGCGGAACGCAGCCTGGGAAGGCATCCGACTCCGGCATCACTCTGCAGATCTACAAAGGCTTCTCTCAAAACCGGCTCGATCTTTGGATGCAGTGATCCATCCTGACGTCAAGTCCAACAGCCCTGCAGGACGCAATATCGACGGCATAGCCGCGCTCAAGCGATGGAACCAGTCGTTCATTGATGCTTTCCGTCCGCGGACCGATCTCGTCGACCATTTTGTCGCGGGGAATCGCGGCCTCGTCACGATCAACCTCCACTGGAAGCACGATCGTCCCTTCAACGGCCTCGCTCCAACTGGAAAGACCGGAACGTCGGTAGAGAATTTCATTCTACGGATCGAAGATGGCCTGGTCACGCGATGGGACGTCGCTGACGGTTCGCTTGATCTTGCCATTTACCTCCACGACGAGGGCTTGAAGATGCCCACGTTTGTCGAGCCGCCGGCGCTCATCAAAGGGGTAGCTCTGCCTTCCTAGAAGCTGACGGTCATCGCTACTGAAGTTTCAGGCCCGCTGTGTCGGTAAGAGGGCTGCTCCGAACGGCCATTGCGGTGGCCTCATGACCCTGGCCGCGGAGGGCAAACTTTCCCTGGACAACTCCGCGAACAAATATTTTACGAACAGCAGTATCCAAGGAACGAATGGAAGCGCGGATGCGGTAACTGTCCGGCTCCTGGGTGCGCACGTAAGCGGGCTGCCTACAATGTTCGAGGGATACGATCGGGACGAAGCCAGGCTTGTCTTGTCTCCAGACGCGCTCATCAGGAATTATGGTAGGGTCGCGTACCCGACCAGGTCCTGTTATGAGTACAGCAACATCGGTTTTGCTGCATTGGCCGCCATCGCGTCGAACCTAACTGGAACGGACTTCGGAACTCTCATTACACAGAGGGTCCTCAAACCACTTGGCCTGTACGACAGCTTCTTCGATAGCAGTGTTGCGCGGCTTTCAGCGGGTGCGGCGCGATACGATCCGTCGGACAATCCAATTCCCTACTACACAACATCGACTCCAGCTTCTGGAGAGCTCTACGCCAGCGCACACGACCTCGCGCACTTTGCGATGTTCAACATGAAAAATCATATGCAAGGACAGGCCTCGATTCTGGACGACCGATGGATCGATGAACTCCACAAGCCGGTTTTTTGTTGGCCCTTCGGGTGTCGCGACGACCTTCGGCTGGTTTACGGGGCACCTGAAATCCGGCGTTCCCGTGCTGTTCAAAAACGGCGGGCAACCAGGTGTCGCGACCAGCCTCTATATGCTCCCGTCGGAGAACCTAGCGTGCATGGTCTTGACCAACCGATCCAACGGGAGAGAACTGTGCTCCGAGGTGTGCAATCAAGTACTCGCCAGCTACAACCCTGAATGGCAACAGCCTGAAGAGACAGCTGGACCTTCGAGCGCTGCATTCGTGGTCACACCCAGCTTCAGTGGTCGTTGGATTGGAACACTTGTAAATGATTGCGCGAAGATGCCGGTCCGTCTGAATATAGAATCGAGCGACTCGGCCACGCTGGCACTCGGCGACAAACCTGCCGAAAGAATTACCGGGATGCAGTCAGAAGGAGTGGCCTTCACGGGTGTGTCAACAGGTGGTATCGACTCCGCGGACGCTCTGCGGACGGGAGCGAAAACTCTGAAGATCAAGCTTATTTCGCATGAAGGAAAGCTTGTTGCAGGATTCTCGCGACAGCAGGTAATCTCGATGTGAAGAACGTCATGCTGCCGTATGTGATCACTTTGCAACGGCCATCAGAGTGAACTCCGCGCAGATGCGACTTGTAGCGGCGATGAAGGGCAATCTTGGTGAACCGGCTTCGTGAAGGCAGAATCGGCAAAGTCTGGTTTATAGCTTTTGCCCAAGTCGCTTCTCCATGGCGGTGCGATAGGTTCTGCTGGCGCGGGGATGGGAGCCGTCCTTTAGGAGAACCTCGAACTCCCCATGCGAAAGGGGTTCAAGCTGCACAATGCTTTCGATATTTACGATGGCGGAGCGATGTATGCGAAGAAAGCGGCTGGGGTCGAGACTCTGCGCGAGATCGGTTAAGGAAGTTCGGTAAAGAAATTCTTTCCCGGAGGAGTGGAGGGTGACATAGACGCCCGCCGCTTCGATCCATTCGATGTCCTTCACACGCACGAATCTTGTGATTCCATCTGTCTTCACGGCCAGCCGGTCGAGATAGCGGGTGTCCGCCGCTTGCTTCGCAATTACTCGCGCTATATTTTGTCCGAATTCCTGAAGATGGAGATCATCCCTGCGCCTCTTCACGCGCGCCAGCATCGTCTCGAACCGCTCATCGCTGAAAGGCTTGAGGAGGTAGTCCAAAGCATTTGCTTCGAAGGCTCGGATGGCGTGTTGGTCGTAGGCCGTGACGAAGACCGTGAGGGGCATGTTTTCCGGCCCAACGGCTTCAATCACCTCCAGCCCGTTCAGCTCCGGCATCTGGACATCCAGGAGCACCAGGTTGGGCTTGTCGCTGAGGATCATGCGCACGGCTGTCTCGCCATCGCCCGCTTCTTGCAGGGAACGTACTTCCGTATCTTGATTGAGCAAGTCGGAGATTCGCTGGCGCGCGGGTGCCTCGTCATCGACGATAAGTGCCCGGATACCGTCAGGGTCTAAGGCGGTCATCTGTCTCCTTTCGTTTGTGGAGCGGAAACGAGATGCACACTTCGGTTCCTCCCTCGGTTCTCCTGCGGACATTGAACTGGCTTGTGTTGTCTGGGTACAGTCCCGCGAACCGCTCTCGTGTGACCGAGAGGCCCACTCCCTTATGAGCTTCGAAGGACCAGCCGGGCGGCAAGCCTACGCCGTCGTCTAGTACTTGAATGAAGAGTCTATCCTCATAACGCTGTGCGCTCAGAATAATTGACCCGCCGCGAGCTCTCTTCGAAATGCCATGACGGATGGCGTTTTCTACCAACGGCTGGATGAACAGACTGGGAACCAGAGCATTTTTCAGGTCTGGAGCAATTCTTATCTCGATCTTCAAGGCATCGCCAAAGCGGATCTTTTGTATGGCTAGATAGTGGTCAAGGAAAGCTAATTCTTCGGCAAGCAGTATCTCATGAACTCCTTGTGAGTTCAGCGAAAGGCGCAGTAAATCGCCCAGGTGTTCGATCATTCTTCTCGCGAGTTTGGGTTCACGCTCAACCTGCGAGGACACGGTGTTGAGTGCATTGAAGAGGAAGTGTGGATCGAGTTGCATACGTAAGGCGTTGAGGCGAGCTTCTGAGAAATTCCTTTCCAGTCGTTCCATCTGCAGTTCAGCGGAGACATAGCGCTGGTGGTAGAGGTAGGCCTCCCACACGCCAACGATGAGGCTGTACACGAGCATGCTCCAGAACATCTCTCTGAGAGCTCCGGTTAGGATGATCGTTCCAGACAGCCTGGACCATGCGCCTGCTCCGAGCGCCGCCTTCAAAATCGCGTGAACATAGCCATACAAGATCGAGACGAAGGGGCCTAATGCAAAAAGTGTAATCAAGCGGGGAAGAATTCGTTGCACAGCAAATGGAAGAGCACGATCCACGGCCAGGATGCCTGGGACCAGAATTCCCCAGGCCCACCATTGCGCCACCGCCGACATAAATACCTGGTCCATGTCAAGGTTTTGCCCTAGCTGAGGCAAAGCAAAGATCACGGCAATCGCAGTCCAAAAGACGATTGAAATGATCGACCACCTGAGAGTCCTTCTCATCATTGCTTCCAGTCATACCCTCGTCTGAAGATCGCGATGCTCGACTCCTTATCGACCCGAATAAGGTGAAGCGCGAGCTCTACAAAACCTTTGGCTCGTGTAGCCATTCTGACAGATCACGCTCTGCTGCGTGCCCGCTGTTGGCGGTGGACGGGCCTTTGAGAGTGAGGGGCTTTGCTAAACGTCTGTTTCGTTCGATCTACAGGCCGGTCTACAACTACAGGGACCACTTCAGAACATATCGTCCAACTGCGCGGTGAACGTGCGTAGATTCACGTTAGACAGTCCTGCTCTCACATCCAACTGTGACCTTGCGGCCTTCGTCTTCAAGGAGATCACACATGAAGCGTTTCATCAGTAACCACCTCTTTGCCCTAACGATTCTGATTACCACGACAAGCTTCGCTCAAAGCCCAAACTATCCGGAGGGCAACAAGACTGTCACGGCCAACACCGCTTCGGATACGGTCGATGTTCAGCATGTGATCGACTCCTATCATGAGGCCGTTCTTACTCATGACGGAGACCGACTCGCGCACCTGTTCCTTCCTCAAGGCGGTATGTGGCTGAACGTCCTCTCCGATGACACGTATGCTCGTGCGAAAGTGAAATCGCCAGATGCGGTGAAGATTCGCGTTGGAAGCTACAAAGATTTCGTAAAGCTTGTTTCCACCTCAAAGGCTATCTTCAATCCGACGCATACGCGTCTTCAGCAAAACAGTGACGGGACGATTGCGTCGGTGTACTTCGACTTTGTATTCCTGATCGACGGGAAGGAACAAAATCGCGGAAGTGAAACGTGGATCCTGGTGAAGGGAGGCGATGGCTGGAGGATAGCTGCGATAACCTTCTCCTCAAACCCACACATTTCATAAAGCTTGCGTCGCGCATCTTTGAGCCAGAGCTCACCTAATCTATCCGCACGAACGGAGTCCCACCATGCCACGACTTTTCTCTCACTTCACTCTCCCTCGATTCATTTCTTCGCGTCACTTGCTGCTCTTCCTTGTGATTTTTGCTTCACGCAGAAGCTTCGCTGAGACCACGACTGCGGTGCCTATGAAAGCCGATCATTGGCTTTCTACCGGCGATGCTACGTTCACCGCCGGCGATCACGCCTCCGATGGGGTGCTTGAGATTGGCAACGGTTCAGTCGATGTGAAAGATTTGATCTTTCACGACGGCACCATCGAATTCGATATGTACATGCCGCAACACGGGATACTCGGGATGAGGCTCCGTGCACAAAATCGAGCAAATGGTGAAGCTATTTACTTCCGTCCACAAAAGAATTGCGACACCTCTTCGGATTGTTTGCAGTACATGCCCCTTGAGCATGGCGCGTTCGAGTGGGACTTATTCCCGGAGTATCAGAGCTCGGCGCCCATCCACACCCTAAGCTGGAACCACTTCCGAGTTGCGGTCTTAGGGAGGAGAATGCGTATTTACGTAAACCATTCCAGCAAGCCAGCACTACGCGTGGATCATATGGAGGGCGGTGCGCTGTCGGGTGGACTCACCTTCGGGGGCCCGGCAAAATACAAGAATCTCTTGATCACGCCCGCGAAGCCATCCTTGGATGTGGCGCAAACCGCTCCCGAACGGAGAGACGGATTTTTACGACATTGGCAGATTTCAACGGCGTCCGTAATCCCTTCCGTTCTCGATACAAAACTGAATGTCCCGATGGGAGTTCAGCCGCCTTATGCGTCAATGCCCCCTGACGGTAAAGCTTGGAGAACCATAACGGCTGAGACGAAGGGCCTGGTCAACTTCTCGCATGAGGTTGGGTCGGCAAAGGACGGAGCGGTGATCTCTCTGGCGTGGGCAAAAACAACAGTCGTCTCCGACAAGGCACAATCGAAAACCGTCCAGATCGGCTGGGTACGCGAAGTTTGGGTCTACGTGAACGGCACCCTTGTGTTCGCAGGCAGAAACATCGATGGACTTCCAGCGGCGAAGGCCGCCGACGAGCGAATCTCCCTGGAGAACGGAACCTTCCAGTTACCGCTCAAGAAGGGCAAGAATGAGATCGGAATTGCGCTGGACGATAATCTGCCGGGCAACACGCAACACTTCGGATGGGGGATGGAAATGAAGCTGAGAGATTCGAAAGGGATCTCATGAGAGCCAAGGCACTTGTTGATTAGTCATGTAATGCGCCTTGACGAAGCTCACATGAAAAGGCTCCTGCTGCCTTCTCGATATTCAGTGAGAGAGCAATGAACACAGCACAATAAAAGGAAAACAATGTACAAGTTCCAACTGGCTGTACTACTTGGTTTGACATCTGGCGTTTTACCGCCCAGCCCCGTCCGCGCGGAGCCGCCTGGCACTAAGACAAGCCAAGTTGTCTCGATGACTGCAAGTCATTGGCATCCTGTCAGCGATAAACCTGCCGTGCAATATGTGATGAAGGAAGGCTTCCCGGATGGGATCATTGTCCTAAAATCAGGCAATCTCGCCCTAAACGATCTTTCCTTTCTTAATGGAACGATTGAGTTCGATATGAAACCTCTTGCCGAGGACATACCGGGCATACGTTTCCGGCAGCGTGATCATCAGAACGGCGAAGAGTTCTACATTCGCAGTCTTCCCGACTGCAGGGCCGAGAACGACTGCATCCAGTACAGCCCCGTGATCAACGGCTTTATGCTTTGGAACGTCTATCCCGAGTATCAGTCGCGGGCTCCTGTCTTCGCCGACGGGTGGAATCATGTGCGGCTTGTGGTTTCGGGTAAGCGGATGAACGTCTTCATCAACGACGCTGCACAAGCGACGCTGGTGGTCGGTGAACTCGAGGGAGATACCCGGCAGGGCGGCCTGGAATTGCACGGCCCGGCTGCGTTCGCCAATCTCGTGGTTACGCCGGGAAAAACGGACGGGTTATCTCCGCTCGCCCTTCCCGACAGCCTCGGAAACTCGTCTGGAGTCGTGCATGCGTGGGCACTGGGACCGTTGACACCCTTGCACTATGGATCGGTTCCCACCTACGCAGAGCGCCCACAACCCCCTGAAGCATGGAAGCCCGTCCGCTCCGAGCGGTTTGGAATCGTGAATCTTAACCGGCAATTTAGCGCTTCCAACGAGCCGTCGGCGCTGACCTGGGTCAAGACCTCCGTGGATTCCGCTCGAGACCAGGAGACGCAGGTTTCTCTGGGCTGGATCGGCCAGGCATGGGTTTTCGTGAATGGATCCCTCATTACCTCGGGGACGAACTTCTACTATCCGGAGTCCGAACGGCGTGCTCCAGACGGTCGACTCTCGTTAGAGAATGGCTCATTTTCCATTCCACTGCACCGTGGCCAAAACGAGATCATGATTGCCCTGTATAGCTCAGTTCACGACGATGCCCGCTCTCGAACGGCATACGGCTGGGGCTTGGCGATGCGCTATGACGACATGCGGGGTCTTGCACTCCACTCTCGATCGAATGCCAGTGATTAGTCGGCATTGCCGTGCAGGTAAGCTCGAAATTGCGTCTCACTCAGTACGGATGAACTGATTTTGAGACATCCAATGACATACAAGAAAGAGTGGACCATGAGAAATCTGCTACATGAGCAGTTTGGGGGCCGGTGGAATTGTGAGGCCTTGTGGCAGAATTCTCGGCAAACGACCCCAAAGTTATGTCGCGGACCTCTCGGATTGTTAAGAGCAAGAGTTTCTCTCGTTGCTCTCTTGTTATGTTCGGGCGCACCGCTTATGAAAGCGCAAACCCTGATGCGTTCTCCCAATACGCATAACGCAGAGATCGTCTTCGAGGCCCATGACACCATGTGGACCGCCTCGATCGCTGGGGGCACCGCAAAGCCATTGACCAGCGGTTTAGCTCACGACCGGATGCCTCGCTTCTCTCCGGACGGCCACTGGGTCGCGTTCACAAGAATCAGTCGTGGAAGCGAAGACGTCTGCGTGATCCCGGCGGAGGGCGGTGAGCCCAGAAGACTGACCTTCCGCTCCAGCAGACCTGGCGGTCCTGGACCGACCTTCACTCCGGATGACAATCTCGTAGTCACGTGGACTCCAGATTCTAAAAGCATCGTGTTCCTCTCTCGCCGTAATGCGTTCAACTGGTCTGACCTAAGTCTGTTCACTGTTTCCGTTGCTGGCGGCCTGCCAGTTCTGTTGCCTCTTGGCCATGCTGGATTAATGACGTTTGGTCCCGACGGTCACACGTTGGCGTTCACGCGCAGCTTCACCGACTTCCAAACACGGAAGCGTTACGAAGGCGGCCTCGCACCTGATATCTATACGTTCGATCTCTTGTCAAAGCACATGGATCGAATCACTGATTGGAAAGGGACAGACACTGCGCCCATGTGGGTCGGACGCAAGATCTACTTTCTCTCGGATCGAGATGAGAAGCGACGGGCCAACCTCTGGGTGTACGACCAGGACACGCGCTCTACGCGCGAAGTAACGCATTTCACCGACTATGACATTGATATGCCTTCGCTTGGAGATAAATCCATCAGTTTTCAGCAAGGAGGCAAGTTGTATGTGCTCGCACTTCCCTCTGAGAAACTCCACAGCGTTCAGGTCCATGTTCCAGACGATGGCGTCCACACCCATCCGCGCGATGTGGCCACGCAGGACCTCCTTCGCGATGCGGACAAGAGCGGCGCAGACTACACAGTCTCTCCGTCCGACGATGCTGCGGTGTTTTCCGCTCGTGGCGACCTGTACAAAGTGGCCTCAGCGGGCGGGGACATCATCAACCTCACCCATACCAGCAACGCAGATGAGGACCATCCGGCAATTTCTTCAGATGGAAAGACAATTGCGTATACCTCCGACGCGACGGGCGAGCAGCAGATCACCCTGCGTGCGTTGACTGGCGGCGGCGAGCGAACGCTTACGCAATTCAAGGCCGGCTATCTGTATCGACCCACATGGTCTCCTGATGGGCGAACTCTTGCTGTGAGTAATAGCAATAAACAATTGTGGCTGATCTCTGCTGAGACGGGTGCTTCATACCTTGTGGCGCAGGACCCGCACGGCGCAATCCTTGATGCAGCCTTTTCGCCGGAAAATCGCTGGCTCGCTTTCAGCACCCAGCGCTCGACCGGGCTGCGTGCCATTCATCTGTATGAGATCGCCTCAGCGAAGGACATGGTCGTAAGCTCGCCCATGAACAGTGATTTTGATCCTGCATTTTCATCGGATGGCAAGTATCTGTTCTTTGTGTCGAACCGCCACGAGTTCGCAGTCTCTTCCGAGAGCGAGACAGACTTTGCCACACTCAAGACCTCGGGAATCTATGCCGCGGCCTTGGCGACTCACACTATATCGCCTTTCGTTGCCGGCTCGGAAGACGTCACTGATGGGGCGTCGCATGCACTGTCCCTGGATGGCCTGATGCAACGTGCCGTGCCGTTCCCCATTGTGTCTGCTGACATCATCAAGCTGGAGGTTCGCGGATCGCAGGTTTACTACCAGACGCAGCCTCCCGACACCGTTGGTGGGGACATGCTGGGTGAGACGAGCGCGTTGCATGTCTTCAACACGACGGACCGAACCGATCGAGTGGTGGTGAAGAATCCGGACAGCTATCAGTTAACCGCCGATGGCAAGAAAGTGCTCTACGAACAAAATGGAGACTGGCGCCTGGCAGACACTCGTACCGAGCATCCACATGATTCCAAGCTTGCTCTTGAAGGTATGCGCGCCCACATCGATCCGCGCCAGGAGTGGGAAGAGATGTTCAATGACGCTTGGAGACTGGAACGGGATTTGTTCTTCGATTCCTCGATGGACGGCGATAATTGGAAAGCGATTCACGACAACTACGCCACGCTTCTGCCTTTGCTAGGCTCGCGTGAGGACTTGAACTATCTGATCGGCGAAATGCAGGGCGAGCTCGCCAGCTCTCACATGTTTGTTTTCGGCGGAGAGGATCTGGCGCCCGTGCAGCAAAAGGCATCGCTGCTCGGGGTCGATTTCGAGCTCGACAGCACAAGCGGTCGCTACAGACTAGCCAGGATCTATTCAGGCGATAACGCGGGGCCCATTTACAGAAGTCCTTTGACCGAGCCAGGCATGAACGTGAAGCAAGGGGATTATCTATTGGCTGTCAATGGAATAGAACTCAAAGCGCCGACGAATCCCTACAGCGCATTGGTCAATGTTTCGAGCCCGTTGACTCTAACGATCAGCAGCACACCCGATGGCCCTTGGCGCACGATCGCCGTCAAGCCGTTGTGGAGCGAGTTCTCGGTTCGCCAGCATGACTGGATGGAGGGCAACCGCAAAGAGGTCGACCGCCTTTCGAACGGCAAGATTGGATACGTCTACCTCGCCGATTTTGACGAACTTGGTACGCTCCAGTTTTTGCGACAGTACTATGCGCAGACCGACAAGCAGGCGATGATCATCGACGAGCGATGGAACGAAGGTGGTCACACCAGCCAATGGGTTCTCGAGCGATTGCGTCGGCAGCTCGCCGGCGGATATCTAAGCCGCGGAGGTGGAACACAACCGTTGCCCGAAGGCGTTCTCGACGGCCCGAAGATTGCACTCATCAATGAATACACGGCTTCGGACGGAGATCAGTTTGCATACTTCTTTCGCAAGGATGGTCTAGGTAAGCTCGTCGGAAAGAGAGCCTGGGGCGGAGTGCGCGGTATGGGAAACGGCCCAACCCTGCTGGATGGAGGCCATATCACCATCCCACATGACGCACTGTATGGCGCGAATCAGCAATGGCTCATCGAAAATTACGGAGTGAATCCGGATGTCACCGTAGATGACCTTCCGGGCAACAAAGCCGATGCGCAATTGACAGTCTCGATCCAAATGCTTCTGAAGCAACTGAAGATTCAGCTTGTCCTGCCGCTAAAACCTCCTCCGCTTCCGGCATACCCCAAGAACGGCAAGCCACACGCACGGGCTGGTACTTGACCAACTTAGCGAAGGAAAAGGTAAGCAAACAAGTGCGGCCAGATGTACTGTTGCGCAGCGTTGCTTGATCTCACGGTGCCTGGTTCCGGAATCTGAACATAACGAACTTCTGTTACCTCAATTCCTCACAAGTTAGGCCAAATCGCCCCCCGTTCATCGCAAATACCCCCTCGACTCGTCGCAAAAGAATCGTTTCTGAGGATTAGAACAGTCAGCCGAATCAACAATGTCTAGGCATTTCTAAGAAGGAGATTCATGAGTCGTCCAGCTCTCTTGTCTGCTGTAGCTATCCTGGGATTCTGTTGTTCGTCGTACTCTTCTGCCGCACAGTCTGGTGCTGCGCTGCACGCACAAGCGCAGACGGCCTGGGGTTTCGACTTAACAGGTATGGACCGCTCGGTTCTTCCCGGCGACGATTTTTACAGCTATGCCAATGGCACGTGGAATCGCGAGACAGAGATACCATCCGATCGAGTAGCCGTTGGTGCGTTGCAGGATTTGCGTAGCTATAACGCAAATTTGCGTGTAAGAGACCTCCTGGAACAGGAACACGCGCAGACTACAAGCTCAGGAAAATCTACCCAGAAGGCGGTTAGCCTCTACCGAGCTTTCATGGATGCACAGACGGTTCAGAAACTCGGCGACGCGCCCGTACGCGCCGAGTTGCAACGTCTTAACCAGATCAATTCCAAGGATGAATTGGCAGCTTCCATGGGTCGCTCCTTCGGTGGCTTTGGAAGCTCTCTCTTCAATCTTGACCTCTCTACCGACGACAAAGATTTGAAACATTACGCCGTCCATCTTGGTCAAGGTGGCCTCGGCCTTCCCAGCCGGGACTATTACCTTGAGGGGCTTAGGAAGCAAAGGAGTCAGAGCGGATCCTTTCTGAGGAAGTTTAGCAGTTCTTTATAGAGGTTATTGTTGCGGTGATTGAAGCGAAATTCTGTCTCTTTGAGGTGGAGGTAGAAGGTGCGTTTGGGCACACCGCAGAACCTGGCGAGGCGACGTTTGGCCAGGCTCCAGAAGCTTTCGATACCGTTGATGTGGTTGAGTTGCTGGGCGAAGATATTCTCCCGGTGCTCGACTCTGAGGTGCTTGTCGTAGCCCAGATCGACCAGGCCGTGATAGCCAGCCCAGCCGTCGGTGTGGACAACCGAGCTGAGACTGGCGCGGCCACGAATCACCGCTTGCAGCGCGGCTTTGGAAGCATTGGGGACGATGGCGGTGTAGACCTTGTCGCCGCGCTTGAGCAGGCCGAAGACGATGGTCTTGCCGCCGGCGCCGCGTCCGCACCTCCCGCGCACGCGCTGTGGTCCGAAGTAAGACTCATCGGCTTCGAGCACTCCCTCTAACGGCGACTGCCGCTCGCACTCGGCGGCGATCCTGGTGCGCAGGCGCAGAAAGATCGTGTTGACGGAACGAAGCGAAATCCCAGTCAGATGGGCCGTCTGCGTGGCTGTCAAATCCAAGGCAAAACACCGGACCAGGTGCCGGAACTTCGCCTCGGATAACTTTGAAAATCGAAAGTAACGGTTCGACTGCGCCATGATTGGACTCTAGCGCCATCTGGCAGTCCTTTGCTTCCTAAGCCCCACCTTGATTCCCAGTTTGCAAAGACGAAACAGGCGTATGAAGCGTACGTTGGCGAGTTGCTGCATCTAGCAGGCATACCTGATGCGGCCGTGCAGGCGCACGCGATTGTCGAGTTCGAAACGCGCATTGCCGCGGCAAGCTGGACTCATGCGGAAGAGCGCGATCCAGTCAAGACGTATAACCCTGAGGACCTTGCAACGCTCGAGCAGTCGATCCCGGACTTTCCCTGGCACCGCTTCTTCGCTGGAGCTGGCCTCGGCAATGTCGCACGCGTCATCGTCACAACAAAGACGAGCGTTCCAATGCTTGCGCAGATCTTTGCAGAAACGCCGCTGGACACACTCAAAGCCTGGCAGGCATTCTCCATCATTGACTCAGCCGCTCCGTACCTGCCGGACGCGTATGTTCAGGCGCGCTTTTCGTTTCGCTTGAATACCTTGGGAGGTCAACCTACCCTTTCGCCCCGCTGGATGCAGGCAGTCGCCTTCGTGAATGAAGCAATGGGCTCTGCTGTTGGAGAGCTCTACGTGCAAAGGTACTATCCCCCGGAGAACCAACAGCAGATGGCCGTGCTCGTCGCAAACCTACGATCCGCGCTCCAGGATCGCCTTGAGCATCTGCCCTGGATGAGTGCCTCGACGAAAGCGGAAGCCCTCCACAAACTCGCCAACTTAGAGGTCCAGATCGGCCGACCGAAGGTATGGATCGACTATACGAAGCTCGCTGTCTCTCCTCACGACCTTTACGGCGATGCACAACGTGAGAAGGCCTTCGATTGGCAGCGGCGAGTGACTCAGATGGGTGGCTTGTGGAACAAAAGCGATTGGCGCTTCTGGCCTCAGTACGCAACCTCCTACATGGAAAACAATCAGCTCATTTTTACCGCCGCCATGCTGCAGACTCCGTTCTACAACGCAAAGGCGGATCCAGCCATCAATTATGGCGGTATTGGCTCTGTCATCGGCCACGAGCTGACTCATAGCTTCGACGATCAAGGACGGGAATTTGATGCCGACAATCGCCTGCGTAACTGGTGGACGACGGAAGATACAGCTCAGTTCAAGCAGCGTGCCGATCTACTCAGCGCGCAATACTCAGCAATGGAGCCGCTGCCGGGTCTGCACATCAAGGGCGACGTCACTCTTGGCGAGAACATTGCCGATCTGGGCGGGGTGACCATTGCCCTTGAGGCATATCACGAGTCGCTGCACGGAAAAGCCGCGCCGGTGCTCGATGGGCTCACCGGAGATCAGCGACTCTTTCTAGGATGGGCGCAAGTCTGGCGTGAAAAGCGCCGCGACGACGACCTCCGCCAGCGGATTACGACCGACGTTCATAGCCCTGCGACAGCAAGGGTGAATGGGGTTGTGCGCAATATGGATAGCTGGAATGACAGCTTCACCGTCCAGCGAGGCCAAAAGCTCTATCTTGAACCGGATAAGCGTGTGCGAATCTGGTAAACCGTCGCCATTGTGTGGCTCAACAAGGCCGAACTAGCTTTCGCCCACCGCACTAATTTACCGACTACCACGTCGGCTGTTTCGATTTCTATATGCTGCTCCGTGCGCCTCTCGCCTTACCAAGGCGACGATTGCTCAGATCTTGCCGGCAATGATGTATCAGCATTGCAAACTCGCTGACCCTCGGGCTCGCTCCGCAATCGAACAGGAAGCGGCAAGAATCAAATCACAAATAGAACATCTCAGTCAAAGCCACACCGTCCTGCCGAGGACATCTCCGTCGGCCTGCCAAAAATTAGTTGTAGCTCTGTCAGATGAGCAGGCAATGAAACACCCAACGTCCGTCAGGCTCGTGAACGCAAACTGCCAAAGGCGAGTGCATTGGCCTGGATTCGCGTTACTCAATGTCTGCTTGAAGGAACGCTATGTCGTGATCGAGCTCGACGGCTACCAATTCCTGATCCGTGCGCCCAAACTTTCTAGCCGCTGGCGCGAGCGGACGCCGATAGTGCAAACCGTCCCACACGTCCTGCAGCCGTTTCACCCTTCGCCCGGACCGGACAGCAACATTGCAACGTCGGTCGGTGCCAGGCGGGTTATCTTTCGTACAGGAGATTCCAAATGTTCGCAATTCGCCATTTCGTAATCACTATCGTGCTACTTAGCACTGCTTGCGTGCCTCTAACCGTGACTGCTCAAACGGCGGCAAGGCCCGACCCCTTGAGCCAGTCGTTTGATAAGGTACTTTCCCAATTTGAGCTGCAGTTCGTGGTGGTCGCGAAGGCGATGCCCAGTGAGAAGTATGACTTCACTCCCGCTACGCTTGGATTAGCGGGGGCTGATTATAAGGGTGTGCGAACCTTCGCTGCCGAGGTGAAGCACGTGGCCGAGATGAACTACGTTATCTATGACGTCATGAGCGGACTCAAGCCCGATATGAACATGAATTCCATCAAAGACCTGAAGAGCAAAGACGAAATCGTCTCTGCCTTGACTCGCTCGTTCGCTTACGGACATAGAGCGTTGCTCACTCTGAATGCTGGAAACTCCAGCGAAATGCCTCTAGACTCCCACGAAATGACAAAAACTGGAATCGCCGCGTACGTGATGGTGCATGACGCAGACCACTACGGGCAGCTTTCAGAATATTTGCGGATGAATGGAATTGTTCCGCCCCAGAGTCAGAAGTAAAAAGGAAGCGTTTCTACCTCTCAACGATGATCTGCTGCTGCGGACCGTGGTGCTAATCCGCACTGACAATGCTTCCAGACTTGTCAATAATTTCGCGAAGACATACCTTCGGCAGTTCAAGCGGAAAGGGCCTCAGCGAGAGTTCGCTTGGGATGCTGAGGCGCATAAGGTGGCGTCATGATCCTTCATCGCGGTCGGTAGGCCGCTATAACCCGGGTTTGCCGCCTTGCTCTATAGATCGGTCTTCCTGATGACAAGTCTTCTTCCCGCACTCCCAAAACCCCATCATGTCGTTCGGGAGCGGGATCGATTGCCGATGCCACGAGGTTCTGCACGAAGATCACGCCCGTCTCCAAATCAGACCGTTTCGAGGGGTTGGGCAGAAATGGCCGTATACCATCGGTGTTCCGGCCGCCGTACCGCAGCAAATGACAATCAACATTCTTGAGGATGCTTAATTAACAAGCCTAGATCCGAAACCTAAGCATACGCACCTTGTACCTGATAGTTATCCGCACGAAAGCTAGGCCATTGAACTGCCGACTGCTTTATAGATCTCTTCAACGGACAGCAAATCCTTCATGCCTTCTTCGCCCGGGGTCGCTGGCTCGGTGTTTTGTAGAATGCAATTTGCAAAGTGTGCGACCTCAGTGACGAACTGGTCGGGATCGTATACAGCACCGCCGCCAGCGAGATCGCCCGACTCCGTCTTCCCCTCGTATTTGAGGATTGAGTCTCCGTAAGTGAATGCGGGATCTACCCGAACGTGTCCTGTAGTTCCGTTGATCTGGAAATAGTTTGTGCCACTCTGTCCATAAGAACTTCCGCATTCTGCAAGGATGCCGGATGGAAACTTCAAAAGACAATTGACGGTCTCCTCTACCGAGTTAAACTTCCCAGTCTTATCTCGTGTCGCCACCAGAGTCCTGAAGTCCACTGGCTCCTCCCCGGAGAACCAACGGATTGTGTTGAGCGCGTAAACCCCTAGGTCAAACATGGATCCGCCACCGGCAAGTGCACGGTTGAGCCGCCATTTCTGTTTATTTTTCATCCCGTAAAAGCCGGCTTGGAACTGCAGAATCTCCCCAAAAGCTCCAGATCGCACCATTTCATGCAACTTCAAAAACACGGGCTCGTGATGTAGACGGTAGCCGATCATTAACTTAACACCAGCGTGGCGACACGCATCAATCATAAGTTTGCATTCATTGGAGGAAATAGCCATCGGCTTTTCACAGAAAACATGCTTGCCCGCTTCAGCCGCCCTGATCGTGTATTCGCAATGCATGCTATTCGGTAAAGCCACGTAAACAGCGTCAATATCGTAGTTGTTGCGAATAGTGTCGAAGGTTTCGTACGTGTAAATGGAGCTGTCAGCGACACCGTACATAGCTGCGAACTTTTTTCCCTTTTCTTCCGTATGGCCGGTGACGAAACCGGTCAGCTTCGCATTGTCAGACTTGCCTACTGAACGCATGAAGACCTCAGCGCAGCTTCCCAGGCCAACGGGAGCGATCCCAACTCTTCGCTGGGAGGGGACGGTTTGCGAAAAGCCATCCAGAGCAAACGAAGCAGATGCGACGACTGCGCTTTTGGTGAACGTTCTTCTTGTGAGGCTATGCATATTCATCTCCGACTCGTTAATCTCGTTCAAGAACTCACTCTTGGCCCCATAGAAAGGTCTTCAATAGCGGATAAGACCAACTCAACATTCTCGATATCAGAATCGCCTGTAGTCAGCATTGGTGTGACGTTGACTCGAAAGAATGGAGCACCAACGTATTGTCACTGTCGAGTTCGCAGATCAGGATACGTACAACCTGAGCGAATCAGGGCGCCTTCGCCCACAAAGTATCACTGCTTTCGTAGCGCACGACGAGACCTGTCACCTTTCCCATCGAGTCCCGAAGAAAGACTATGCGCCTACGCGGTTCTCCTGGAGTAAAAAGAACATCGCGTGTCTCGGCTTTTCGCTCCCTTTCGGGGGCCCCCGCACGACTAGCAAAGATTCGATCACCATCTCCACGAACGGTGAATGTTTCCGAACCAGAACGATAGGTTCCTCCCAGTTCTTCTATCTGGCCTGTATTTAGCTCTATTGCGGGAGGATCGGAAAGTACATTCGTGATGTGGAGCGCGCGTAGGTTCCACACGCCGTCCAGACGCTGCCATGTCTCGGTGAAGATGTATCGAACCTTGTTCTCATCTATGTCCTCGTGAAGAACGATTGCTGTCTCGTTGATTCGGGTCAGCTTGTAGGTTTGTATCTGCAGCGGCTTCGTGGCCATTGGCGCCAATTCTTGAAGAAATTTGCTGAGATATGTAACGCCCCCTTCTTCGTCTAGATAAAAGAAATCAGATGCCGCAAATTTCTGCCAGGTGGACTGATCCGCCGTATGTACCGCCGAGAGCAAGAGTTCATCTCTTCTACGTAACTGCGCAGCCAGAGCAGAATCAGATTCAACTGTCTGCGCTTGAGAGTTTGCGGAAACAAATAAGTAGGTTGTTAGTGCAACGGCAAGCAGGGTGATACGTGAATGGGACATGTGGGACAAGATCTCCATAAGCAGAGTAGTAACGGCTGTAAGCGGGTGTAGCCCGAGAACAGCATTGGTTTTTTGATTGCCGCTTCAGGATCGCAGTTGCGCCGGTCCAACTCTTCCAGCATGATCCGACGTAGATGAGTCACAGAGAGTCCTCCTTCTCCGCGACAAACGCTAGATCATTGCCCCAACAACTCGCCCAGCGCACGCGAATGCGTCTGCCGCACAGCGGCCTCGTTCAAGTCGGCTTCTCATCTGTAATCGTTGCTGAAGAGAATCGAGTTTAGCAAGACTGATGGTGTCGCCAGCGGTGTGCTTGGAAAAAGCAAAACGTGCCGAGCGTGTTCTTCATAGCGACCACCTGTTTGCACGCATGCAGCGTCTCAATCCATACGAAGCAAAGACGAACGCCATGACAAGAACCGGATCAAATTTATCCCAAGTACTGCCACCGCCATTCAGTTGTGAATAGAACGCGACTAAAAGAGTGAACACGAAGCCAGCATAGATCCACTCAGTCAATCGAGGCACATTGGGGATTAGAAGGCCCACGCTACCAAGAATGTGGGTTACGCCAATCAGAGGGATGATATAGAGCGGGTATCCGAGCTGTTGATTGGCGATCCTCCATTTGCCGGGATCGTGAATTAAATACAGGCTTCCGAAGTACACCCACATGAAAGCGACCACGCCTGTAGTTACCATCGCGGCGATTTGAGTTGCTCGACCTGTGTGCTTGGATTTATCTATTGTTTGTTCAGTTTTCATAGTAGAAGGATCCTCTTCTTGTTCTCGCGGTTATGGCGGAATGGCCTTTCGCCGGTGTGGAACCGGACGATCAGCTGTCCGGTTCCGACCCTTGCACCCGAACAAGAACATCCTGGCGTTATCACCAAAGTGTTAACGGAATCGGGATAGTCAAGCTTGCCCGGGCTTACGCCTTGGCGGCGTTCTGTGCAGCTCCGAAAACATCGCGTGCGGACGTCTTACCTGCTACGTGCTCGGTACCCGTGACTCCGAGGTCCATCGATCCTGCGTTAACGCCCTCGTACAGTTCTTCGGCAGCCCCTGTGTGGCCCTTCGGAACGCCAAACTGCTGGAACGCATCCGCCCAGGCGGCACGCGGGAGTGCGAAGGCTTTTACGTCGAGTTTCAGGACTTCACCCAACTGTGCAGCCACCTCATCCGCGCTTACCATCGAACCGAGCTCGATGACGCGATGACCTGACCACGCCAGCCCCGTGAGAAGCGTTGCCAGCTCTGCACCGATGTCGTCTGTCGCGACCATCGTCGATTTACGGTTCGTAGGATTGTAGAAGACCGGAAGTGTTCCGTCCTGGGCGACATGTAAGCCGAAAAGAAAGTTTTCGAAGAAGCCGCCTGCGCGCACGAATGCGACCGGACAGGTCAGGTTGCGAAAACTCTGCTCCAAAAGTGCTAAGCCCGTGATCGTCCCCAACCCGCTTGTTCTATCTGCGCCCATCGACGAGAGTGCTACCACCCGCGGGGGCACTACCTTGGTCAGCGCCTCGACATAGTTCCCAATCACGCCCTTTGCTTCTCTGAAGTCAGGCGAGGGTGCCCATACAGCCGGCAGCATCACAAACGCGCCCGCAACACCTTTGAGCGCCGTCGCTATGGCTGTCGCATCGTTCCAGTCTCCCTCTACCAACTCCACGCCTTGGTCTGCCCACCTCTCCGCTTTTGCACGGTCGCGCACAAGTGCTCGTACCTGTTTTCCTTGCTCCAACAGATGACGCGCGGTGGCGCCGCCCACTTTTCCTGTAATACCCATGACTAAATACATAATCGTTTTCTCCTTGTTTGTTGTTGACTAGATATGGGGCCGTATCTTGCAGCCCAGTTTTGTGTCGCGGGGCATCTTTCAGGTTCAAAAGTGAACTCAAGAGACGTACCGTGCTACGCGTGGTCGGCGACAAGGAATGTCTGGTTCTTCTCCATCGACATGGTCAACTTCTCAAAGTCGGCCTGAGTGAGTTGAGCAGGCAAGAAGTCTGTCCTGCCATCCGGATGCACCGCATCCTTCATCATTCGCTCGTGGTGATACGTTGACACACTCAGCACGCGACACGGACGCTCACTCTTATTGAAGAATGAGTGAGGCGCATTGGGTTGCACCATCAGACTCTCTCCGGCTTCACACGTATCCCACTCTGTGACACCCTGGTTGTTCCAATACGCGATCGACAGATCGCCTTCCAGCACGTAGAAAAACTCTGCAAATGGGTGCCTATGAAGTGGAATACCCATACCCGGCACAACCGTCATCTCATAAATGGAAAAGCTGTAGCCGGTGTTTTCTCCCAGTGCCCTCCACAGCAACTGCATAGGCCCGATATCCAGCGTTGGGCCGCCTGTTTTCTTGTTCTTAATAACGTTGTGATGAATGATTTCTTCAAGCGGTGTGGGGAAGTTTGACATAAGACAATCCTTTCGTGAACGAAGTTGGTGCTCTGACGTGAATACCAGAGCTTGTATGTTGCGCAGCTAGCACTCCGCTAGTCCCGTGGTTTCCCCGTTAATCTGTCGTATGAACCGTTCTAGGCCTTTACATAAAAGATCGGATCGCCTCGATGAGAGAGGTGGTTGATCCTCTCGGAGGCCTTGTTACGTGGTCGTCACTGTGACGGCCTGACGCACATACCGTCCGCTTTCCAGTTGCTGCACCATGAAGGTTGCCAAATCGGCCCGGCCAATCTTGTGCGCCTTCTCGCCGCCCTCGGTACTCAGCACCCTGGCAATGCCGGTCTTCTCATGGTCGGTCAACATCGGCGGTCGCACGAGTGTCCAGTCCAAGTTGCTGCCTTCGATCTTGGCTTCCATGCCTGCCTTGTCTACCAGCAGACCCTTCAAAAATGTCCGCATGAGTAAGTGCTCGTTGAAGAAGCCAGCGTTCTTGACGCTCTCGCCCGCACCCACCACTGAAATCTTCAGCAACCGCCGCACGCCATGGCGTCGCATCGCGTCCACAATATTGCGTGCCGCGTTCGTTTCCATCGTTGTCACTTTCCATGGCGTCTTGCCGCCCAACGCGTCGATGACCGCATCCTGTCCGGCAACTGCGACGTTGACCGCAGCCGCGTCTAGCACGTCTCCCGCAACAACTCTGACGTTCTGCTTCTTGTACTGCGAAGTATTGCGCACGAAAGCCGTCACCTTATGTCCGGCCGCAAGCGCCTCATTTACCAGCGCCTCGCCGCTCTTGCCCGCTGCTCCAATCACTAGAACTTTCATCGCATTCTCCTTTTGCCTCGTACATGGCCGCCCATCCAAATACGCGACCTGACGATTAGAGCCTTATTCTTACCATAGGTTGCAAAATAATCTTTGGTTTTACCTATGGTTATAAATAAACTTTTGGTTGCAAAAAGTGCCAAAGCGGACTAGGCTGTTAGAGTGACATCCACATCGCCAAGTCGCCGGATAGAGCGCAAGGAAAGGCTGCGGGGAGAAATCCTTGCGGCTGCCAGCAGAATGTTTGCTGATCGCGGCTACGAAGCTGTGACGCTTCGCGAGATCGCTAAAGAGATCGGCTATACCCACGCCGTGATCTATCAGCATTTCCCCGACAAATGGCACATTCTTGCCGAGTTGAGCAGCGAGACGATCGGGCTGATGGTTCAGAACTTCGACGCGATTGCCGCTAAACATCTTGCACCGAAAGAGCGTCTTTTTGCGACCTCGCGCGGCTTGATTCAGTTCTGCACTGCCCATCCACAGCAGTTCCGTAACGTCTGGTTCGGGCCTGAGAACAGAAACGGCGTCCGCGCTGGACAATACATCGACGACCTTGGCGCGCCGCTGTTCGCGCGTTTCGTGCAACTCTTTTTCGATGTTGCCAAGGATGAAGGATTGCCAAACAGGGATGACATCGTGATAGCCCACACTTGGTGGTTTACGATCTTTGGCCTCGCCACACTCATGGTCATCCAAGGGGTTGTGCCTGACTTGCCTGACCAGGCTCTCGTGACCGAGCAAACGATCGCAACGCTTTGGGCGGGCGTTCAGGCTGTTCCGCGATTGCCGAAGAGCGCAGTCTCTAAGCGATCCTACCGATCCAGTGCCTCAAGGCAATGAGAGTTTCTATCTACTTAAGCCTCGTTGAGGCCAGTAACCGATCACGCCCGCACTCAGCGAGGGGTAAGTAGTGACGTGAGGCGATCCGGCGTGTTTGGTATGCGCTCCAGGTGCGGATAGCGCAGCGGGCCGGTAAAGAGAACGATGGCGTCCCGGCGCGTCTCACCATCCTGCAATGTCAAATGAAGCGGGGTCGATGCAGAATCCGCAATTGCGGAGAGCAGGACGGCGGAAGAGAGGGGTTGTCCGTTCACCGCGACAACCCGGATGTCGGGAGATAGCCCGGCACGGAATGCGAGACTGTTCCATATAACTGAACGAACGCTGCCATTGGGACGGAACTGCGCACCGATCGAATCATCGAGATGATGACGCCAGCGTCTGCTTCGTCCTGAAGGAATGTCTCGGTTGGAACGGTGGTATAAGTTAGCTGCCAACCTGCCCGCGCTAACCCGGCGGTGGCATCGGAACTTGAGTGTGTGAATAGGTGCTTATTCAGAAAAGTTCTCCAATCCGCGGGTGCGAGCTTATTCAAAGTGTCGCAAACATCTTGAAAGCTGTATGTTGAAATCCTTTCTACAGTGCCGTGCGTGGCAAAGAAGAGCTGAGCAAACTGGTCGATGTTCACCTTGTTTTGGCTGAGTTCGCGCAGGCGTGCGTCAACGTCGAGCCATATCAAGACGCCTTCCGGGTAGTAATCCTCTCGGCGCTGCCAGTCACGCCACGGGACTGGATGTCCGGGCATGTAGAGGACGTCGAGTGTACTGTCGGCAAGTGTCTTCCATTCGTGGCCACTGCGATTGGCGACTAGCGCTGCGTCGAGAGCAAGTTTATCCAGAGTCTGCTGCGTTGTGCGTAGACCGGCACGGGCCGCGAGCACGCGACCCCAAAACTCAGTCTGTCCTTCGTAGACCCACAGCATCGAAGGGTCTGTCGGTCGATTAAAGTTTGGTGACCACAGACCAGCGGGCTGGCGGAAGCGGCCGTTCCAGGCATGCACATACTCGTGCGCGATCAAATCGCGGTCACTCAACTGCTGCCTGCTTGCGGTGAAGTAATTGGCCGGCAGATTATTTTCGCCCTCATCCAGATGTTCGAGGCCACCACCCGGCGAAAGCTGATCGCTGAGCGAGACCAGAGCGTCGTAGTGGCGAAATGGCGGGGGGCCGAAGACCTTTGAGGCTTGCACGACGAGGGCCTGCAACTCCGCAAGATCTGTTAGCGAAACATCGAGGTCCGCCGGTTCATCTGCGAGAAGATCGAGATGAACGGCGAAATGGGACGAGGATGAGAGTTCCAACTGCCGTGTGTACCGGGCAGCATAGACCGGAGCATCAACGAGGCGGTCAAGTGTTTCGGGCACGAAATCCAAATAATCGCCTGCACTATCAAGAGTCTGCAATGGTGTGAGCGCGGTAAATGCACGCAGCCCCCTGGGAAGTTCCAGTTGAGCAGCAACCGGAATGTTTCGGGCAAACCAACCGGCGGGGTAGAGCAGAAGATGTTGCCACTCGACATCGACCATCTCTGGGCGCAATCTGGCCAAGGAGCGCGGCGGCAGGTATTGGAAATCCAGTGTCAGCGAGCGTGCGCCCGCAGGGATGGTCAAGTGAAAGGCGTGAACGTCGATCGTATCGCGCCGCCACTCGATGTCCTGTCCATCGACCTGCATGCGCAAACCCGCCAGCTCTATAGCCGATGCTGTGGGCCCGTGGCTGGTGGTTTCCCACTCGGGGTAAAGCAGCACCACTTCGCCGCGAGTCTGTACTGGGATTGTTTCGCTTACGCGGAAGAGGCTATGAATCGCGTCGGTAGCATCGACATGAAGTTGGATCGTACCCGTAAAGGGCTGATCGCGCGGCTCAGATACTGGAGCCGGAAGAGGCGTGGAGGAAGGGCTAACCCCGACCTGAGCGTTCGCAGAAACACAAAGCAGAACAGAGACAAACAGCACTACGAGACGCATAGTCGATTGTATCCAATCGAAACAGGGCCCCTGCAATGTTACCCACATGCTCGCTACCCGCATGATCCGCCGACCACCTTCACGCTGGATGTAGTGGGCCGCGATGAAATCCTCAATCGCCGCAGGCAGTAAAGGGCGAGGCTGCCGCGTGCGACCGATTGTTGCTTCGACAAGCAAAAACGGGGAGCCATTGCTGGCTCCCCGTTTGCTTAATTATTCAGCAGGAACAGCGAATCCTACGGAAACTTGAAAACCGACCGACTCCAAAGCAACCTCACATGCACGGGCATCTTGGTGGTAGTTTCCACCGGAGATTCCGATCCCGCCGATCAGTTTTCCGTTCTCCAGGATAGGGTGACCACCACCAACCGCAACCATGCGCGGGCGATGCGAGAGCTGTTCAATTTTAGAATTCCCAGTCAGCAGTGAGTTCCACATATGCGTCGGGATGCCGTACGACGCGGCGGTCCAGGCTTTGTCGATTGCGACGTCGCAAGTCAGAAAGCGAGCATTGTCGGTCGACTGGAATCCTTTGAGATGACCGCCTGCATCAGTGACTGCTATGGACACCTCGATTCCTGCCTCGTCCGCATGCGCGAGTGCGGCGTCGATGAGAGCGACCGCCGCATTGCGGGAGACGGACGCCGTGGCGAAAGAGTTTGCTTGCTGTGTGCTCATTTGTGACTCCTCTTGGTGCTCAGGATCAGAGTATGTGGTACTACTAGCTTTGACAAGTACGCACAATTTTCGCCGGTAGGTACAAGATGGATACTATAAGAAAGCTCCGGCACACTAGCTTTGAATGCAATCCGGGCTGTCCAGTCGAGGCGACGATCAGCCTCATCGACGGGAAATGGAAGTGCGTGATTCTGTATCACCTGCTTGACGGCACGCTGCGATTCAATGAATTGCGGAGGCGTGTTCCGTGTGTGACACAGCGCATGCTTACGAATCAGCTTCGCGAATTGGAGGCAGACGGGCTGATTGTACGCACGGTCTATCCTCAGGTTCCTCCAAAGGTCGAGTACAGTCTTTCTCTCTTGGGCGATAGTTTGCAGCCCGTGCTTGTGGCATTGGGAGCATGGGGTGAGGCCAATATGAGCCTGTTCGGAAGATCAGGATCAGAGGCTAGCCGGTGATGTTGGGGAGGTGATTACCGCGCCGGGCCTAACTCACTAACACTTATGCGGCGCTGCTTCGGTGATTTCTGGTCCGGCCGGCAAAAGAGATGCGCCTGTCCGAAGACAGGCGCATTTAGAGGGTGTGGGGCTTAAGCAGTTTTCTTCGATGCCTTCGGAATGGGCCTCAGTTCGATCTTGGCAGCGGACCTCGCCTTTTCCTTGGCTGCGAACTCATGCTTTACCTTGAGTGCAATCGCATCCGTATCCACCTTGTACGCCTGAGCTGCGGCGCGAAGACCCCCGCAAGATGGAGCGCGCGAACAAACCGCAGAGAGACGCTCCGGAGAAATGCCTTCCTCCCTCCGAATGTCATCGAGGACGACCAATCCAGCTCTCGAATTAGGGGCTCGTAAGATGGCATCAACTGCCTTCGCAGCAGACAAAGAGTCGAAGAACAGAGCTTCGGCCAACCGGTGTTCAGGAACACGGCTGTCTACCTTCATCGCGCTTCTTGGCTCCCACGAAGATATCCGACTAGCGGGGTGACATCGGCATCCCAGCCCGGAGGAGGTCCTCCATTCAATGCCGCACGGCAAAGAAGATTGTTGCCGCCGATGCAAGCAACTTCAGGTGCCATGATGCAGGCGGGACACGCTCCGCCGCGTTGGTCGCAGAGACTGCCTGCGTCGCAGCGCAGGCTTCTATCAGTCAAGAGCTCTCCCAAGAGCGTCGGGCCGTAGTTCCTCCACATCGCCGAGATATTACCCAGATCGGGCGTCATCCCTTTCCGGTAGACAAGAAATGAAAAATCCGCTGGGAAGAGGTATTCGCCGATTGAGCCATGTTCAAGTCCCGAATACTCCACGACAGCCTGAGCAAAGTGATGGGCCATCGTGTGAAGCAGCAAGTAGATGTAGTTGGAAATCGAACGCTGGTTCTTGATGCCACCCGTCCCCTCGCGATACGACTCCAAGATGCGGCCAAAGTTAATGTATTCCGAAATGTATCGGCCGCCCGGACGTTCAGGGTGTCCTTGAATCTGTTGGCCTAACCCATTCTCCTCAAGCCAAGCAATTACTTTTTCTTCTGAGAGCCGAACGTATATCGCCTCGTTTTTCTGCTGCAGGACATAGAGAGGTCGCTTACCGGTATCGACGTAGTCGAATGCCTTGAGGCGGACGGGCATTTCTCTGTCTTTGATCGTGACCCAAGGAAGCGAACTGACCCGGGAAAAACCGAAGCTGTACTCGCAGATGTCTAACCCCTTGATGAGGACCATCTCCTCGACACCGAGTAGACCCAAATCCCGTGAAACTCCGGCCGTATAATCTGCTCTCCGCTGAAGGTCGTCTCCATCCAGACTCATCACATCCGGATTCGTCACCGAGATAGCCGGCAATTCAGCGACACTGCCTTGGCGATCAATCACCTCGTCCCGCAGCGAAGCGTGTTCCAGAGCAAGACGAATAGGATTAAATCTTCTCGCCCAATCAACTGAATCTGCTATCTGACTGATAAGAAGCGGAGAGGTGTCGTGTTGTTTCGCGACAAACCCCTTCGCTTCAAATTGTTCTCGAAGCATAGCCAACTGCTGACGCATTACAGTCCTGTATGTCTCGTCGGGCGCGCTACTGAGAATTTGCTTAAGGACAGAATATTGGGTTGCGTCACTAGCTCTCCCGTTGGCGGTTAGCTGCCTCAAGATCTCGGCGTCATCGAGCACTGCGCCCGGAAACCCGTAAAGCTTCATCAATTTGTTCGCGAGATCGTTACTGCGCGCGATGCTTAGAAGCGGTGAAAGCTCTGGGTCGCCATTCTGCTTTCGTGTGTGCTGCCGCTTACCGCAAGTGGGCAGAACAATGCGACCCAACCGATTCATAACGTGGTTCTCGTGCATGGTGCATGGGCTGACGGGTCAAGCTGGGCCAAGATCGTTCCCTTGCTTGAGAAGAAGGGGCTTCACGTCGTCTGCGTCCAGAATCCGTTAACGTCGTTTGCTGATGACGTCGCTGCGACGAAACGAATCATCGATGCTCAGGATGGTCCCGTTCTTTTGGTCGGCCACTCGTACGGCGGTGCGGTGATCACCGAAGCGGGCAATGACCCCAAGGTTGCGGGTCTGGTGTATGTCGCCGCGTTCGCTCCCGACAAAGGTGAATCCTCGGGAAGTCTTGGGAAGCCGTATGGAGCGACGCCGGGTGTTACCGAATTACGTCCCCTTGCCGATGGCTTTATCGTACTCACGCCAAAGGGTGTGATGGAAGACTTTGCGCCAGACCTGCCCCTTGCGGAAAGGGACATCTTGCTGGCAACGCAAACTCCGACGCAAGGAGCCGCGCTTGGAACAGAGATAACAACAGCGGCGTGGAGAACCAAGCCAAGTTGGTTTGTGATCGCCTCGAATGATCGGATGATCGCGCCAGAGCAAGAACGTATGACCGCGAAACGCATGAATGCGAAAACCTTGACCCTGCCAACGAGTCACGTTCCTATGCTTTCGCGGCCTAAGGACATAGCAGACTTCATCGTCCAAGCCAGTTCCGGCCAGTCAAATCCCACTCCGCCACAAGACTGATTCTTCTTCTCGTGGTTCCGATACAGGTGTCGGGACCACACGAGTCCTGTTTAGAAGGGAAACTAGATGGAGCCTTGAGCAGTCTGGTTAGGGATTCAATGGAGGCGCTTCCTATGCTTGAAACCACTGACCGATTGAAGCATCAAGAGGATTCACGTTCCACCCATGCATCCGCGTTCTCAGGCTGGCTTGCGACAAAGACGAGAGAGAACGACGTTCGGAAGACCTTGCTGCTCGGAGCAAGCGAACAACTTCCTGCTTCTATCGATGGAGACTTCAACGGCCCCCATCGCGCCATCATCGTCGTGGTTGATGACGAACCGCAAATAGCGATAACGCTTTCTGAAATCTTGGGGCGGCGGGGCTATCGTACTGTGTGGTTTACCGAACCGGTTGCGGCCTTAGCACTCATGCAAGCTCATAGGCCTGATGTTCTCTTGACAGATGTCAACATGCCCATGCTCGACGGATTTGATTTGGCACTTTGCCTGAAACGAACGCATCCGCACTGCCGGGTTTTGATCACCTCGGCGCTCGGAAATGACCCTGAATTTGCAGAGCGGATTGCTACAGCAGGCGTATCCGTAGTTTTGGAAGCTAAACCGGTGCAGATTTGTCGATTTCTCAGCAGGGTTGCAGAACTCATCCTGGCAGGCGCCTACGCCGCATCCGCGGGGTCGTTTGATTCACGCGGGCCGCGATAAGCGATGGCCGCAGGAATGGTAAGGCTCACTCTTGTTCCGATGTCCAGACGGCTTGCGATGGTCAGCCATCCTTTCAAATGCTTTGCGCGCTCGCGCATACCCACAAGTCCCCAATGTTTAGCGCGTCCATGCTCCAACGTAAATGCATCAATGCCACGTCCGTCGTCCGCGACAGATACCCTCAAGCGCAGCCAACCCCAACTGATCGTCACTTGCACGTTATGCGCACTTGCATGACGCACAGCGTTTAGAATTGCCTCCTTCGCGATGGAACAGATGTGTTCACATGCTTCGGTTTTCAAGCGTCGAGGTCTTCCCGTCGAGCGAAGGGTCAAATGCGCATCACCGATGTCGGCGATCTCCTGGAAGAAGTCTCGGAGGCTGCTTTCGATACCTCCGTGGCCGGAATCAGGAGTCCGCAGTCCAACGACCGCAAGCCTCGCCTCTTCAATCACTCGTTCCATACCTTCAAGGATGAACGTAAAGCGTTGTTTGAGAGGAGAATCGATAGCTATCTGCTTTTCAGCCACGTGGAGGTGCATCAATGAACTGATAAAGCCTTGGAGAAGAGTGTCATGAATGTCACGTGCAATGCGAGTTCGCTCCCCAAGGCGTTCATCGGCCAAGATGTTCGCCTGCGCCAGGAGGAATCTCGTGCGAGTGTGATAAGCAAGCACTGCGAGGAGAAGGAAGAGCACCGTTAAGACACTTCGCACAGACCAGCGTTGCCAAATGTCTGGCTCGATGACGACACTGACTGTGCTCTCCTCCGGACTCCAAGAGTTTGACTCATTGGAAGCAATCAGCCTGAACGTGTATTTACCGGGCGCTAGATTGGTATACGTGGCCTCCCGGTCATTGACCACATCACCCCAGGCTTTGTCGAAGGGATCGAGTCGATAACGAAACCGAACGCGTGACGGCGCATGCAGGTCAAGGCCAGTGAAAGAGAATCTAAGCCGCTTGGTACCTGGGGAGACTTCCGCGTTGTTGAGATCCAAGGATGCACCATCCGCGCTTACTTCTTCCACGTGCGGAATAACCATTGGAAGAGGTAGCGGCTTGGTTCCGATCACCGCCAGTTCATGGGAGGTGCTAAGCCACACTTGCCCATTACTGTCCGTGACCACTGATCGGGAGCGGTGGACTCCTTGATTTGATTGCAGGCCATCGTCGTTTCCGTATATACGGACGGAGGAACCCCTCGATGCTAGCAATTCCGCAGGCATGGCGCTCATGACAGCGCGATCGCCGATGATCCAGAGCTTCCCGTCTCCGTCCAAACCTAAGCCCAAAATCCTCGGTTGCGATCCAGTCCCAAGTGAAATTGAACGTTGGCCACGCTCGTTGGCGAGAAGCAATCCTCGCGAGGTACCGATCCAGAGGCCATGGGACGCGTCTTCGAGTAGTGACAAGACATCCTTCGCGGCTGGTTTCCGAGCAGGGTATAACGGTACGCATCGACGATGTTCGATCTTGCACACGCCGCCCGACGTCCCGATCCATACTTGCCCGTGACTGCCAAGTTCGATAGCCGAAATGTCGTCGGCGGGCAATCCATCTCTCTCATCAAAATGTGTGAAATGACCCTTAGCGAACAGGTTCAGCCCCCCAGTCAGAGTGCCAACCCATACCGTTTCTTTGGACGCCACACGGACGACGTAAGCACTATTCTGCGAGAGTCCATTCAGCGTGGTCCAGGTTTTACTTTCGAGAGTGCCATGGCTGGAGCGCAGTCTAGTCAATCCGCCATATCGTCGTCCTACCCAGATATCGTCGCCGTCGCCATCAATGGAATACACCTCGTCCTTTGATATGCCATCGTTCAGAACAGCATGCACGACTCCATGTTCCATCCAGTAAAGCCCATGCTGAAAATCTGCAAACCAGACGCGTCCGTGCTGATCGACATACAAAGGACCGAAACTTCCACCGGATGAAGAGTCACTCAGTCTGACGGGCATGATGGGAGTGGTTTCCAGTCGTTCCAGGGTGGAACCAGTCCCGAACCAGATGTCTCCCTCTCGATCTTGCATCAGCGCTGTCACTGGTGTGCGATCCGCGGCAGGTCTTGTTGGCACCCACTCTGCACCGGCGGAATTGTATCTCAGTAAGCCTCTTGAGGTGCCAACCCACAAGTTTTTGTCTCGGTCCTCCATGATTGTGAGTATCTGAAGGTGCTGCATCTCCGGATTTGAAAACGACCGACGTATGAGTTGGTGGCCATCCCAATAGGCGAGTCCATCATCAGTACCCACCCAGACGTGACCATCCACGTCAGGAAGTAAACAGTTGATCTTTTTATCCACGTCTGGACTGGCCTCGACTCTTAGCAATCCGGCTGTCCAAGACAAGAGCCCTCGGTCCGTTCCGATCCACAACCGTCGGTCATCGGCCTCCGAGATCGAAATCAGAAGGGACTGTGAACGAATAGGAAGAGCTTCGACACGATTCTGTATGAGCCGAAAGACGCTCTTGTGTCGGTCTGTGGCGTAGATGCCTGTCGTCTGAGCGGCGGCCATCGTTACTATGGCGAGAAGGTGATTCCCTAAAGATACAGGCGGGGAAATACTGTCTCGTTGCACCTGTCGTATACGCGTATCAGCCGCACGCACCCAAAGGATGCCGTCTTTGTCGACAGTAAGGCCGAGGATATGCCGTAGCGGCTGATTCTGATCCGTTAGGATCGGCACAAATCGTACGCCGTCGAAACGAAGAAGGCCCTCCGCTGTTCCTATCCAGAGATAGCCGTCACGAGTCTGTGCAAGAGCTTGGATGCCACCAGACGAAAGTCCCTGGTCCAGCCCCCATTCAGCGCGTTTGTACTGGTTCAACTCGGGACTGTTGGTTTCGGCGCGAGCAAATAGAGAGCACGAAAGTGTGATCAACGCGACGACGCGGATTTGGCTTCGGATGCTCAATTTCTCAAGGGTAGAACTCAAAGGTCTTCACTACGACTTCAGTGTTGTGCGTTGGAGGAGAAGGCGCATAACCATAGTTACAAAAATTGATGTACACATGCGTGTCGTCGGATCTTGGCACACCAGTCTTAAATAGCCACGCCCCCGCCGGCTCTCCCTTGGGCATTTGTGCTCGCAAAATTGAAAATCCAGCCTCTTCCGGGCGCCAGCTTAGGCCCAGCTTCAAAGAACCGGAAGGCACCTCAAAGTGATAGAAGTTCGTCGGCACAAATGCAGGTTGAATACTAAATTCGGCATTCGTGTTCGAAGCCACACCACGCCGAGTGATGTGGATAGCCAACTCCCTGTGGTCGCCGTCCGCAGGCCGTTCAAAATAGGTGAACATACTGAACATGACAGCGGGCTCAAGGTGGTGTACGTCTTCAACGGTCAAGGCATAGTCACCGTACCCGAGTGAACGAACGCTATGGACTTCAGAACAGACCCAACCGTGAGCGCTCCGGCTTAGACGCAAGTGCAGCGCCCCAGACTCGTCAACGGAGACATTGTCGGAACTGTAATCGTTGGTCTTTGCGCCATAGTCACCAGGGATGGTGCGCACCCTCCATTCGAAACCGCTGAAACGGAGAGTTTTTTCGCTTGATGAGTCCTCAGTCGAAGGGACGTCGCTTCCGCTCGCCTTGGTAACAGCTACGGCCTCGATGGTCTTTCCGACTGTCGGAAGTACCTCTAAGAACTGTGGGAGCGAGTTTTCCCCTTTGCTTAATAGGGCCGCATATTCCGTTCCGAGGTGGATCTGCGCCTTCCAAGTACCATCCTTTGCAATCTCAGTACGCGGTGCAGATGCAAACGGCTGCACCCACCAGCGACCATCTGCGAACGCATACAGGAAGATATGCCGGCCACGATGTTTTCCCAACACGCGACCCCGAATGAGTGCAGTGCTTCCAATGCCTCCTGAACTAGCGAGCGGCACTTCCAGAAAGGTGATTGATGGTCGGGCGCATCCGGTCATCAAAGGCAGGGTGACGGCCAAGAGACACGAAGTGATCAGCATTCGCGCAAGTTTGGCGACTGCCGTTGTCATCCACATGGCGGGCTTACTGTTCAAGTATGCCGCGCTTGAACGCAATGACTACGGCGTGAGTGCGGTCGCTCGCTTCAAGTTTAGACAGGATACTCTGCACGTGTCCCTTGACGGTATGCACAGAGAGCTTCAGGTCATCGGCGATGATCTTGTTCGACTTTCCCATTGCAACCGATTCCAAAACATCTAGCTCGCGCAGTGTGAGGGAATCTTCTCCCGCGTGCTCGGCCATTGTCGCCGCAATCTCCGGTGGGATTCTTCGTTGTCCGGCATGAACGAGCCGAATGGTGCTGATCAGATCTGTTCGCATCATACTCTTCAACAAATAGCCGCTCGCTCCCGCCTTGAACGCCTGGAGCGCGAGCACGTCACCGCCAAACGTGGTTAGCACGATGATTCGAGCTGCCGGAGACCCTGAGCGAATAGCCGCGATGGCCTCAATGCCGCTTCCCTTTGGAAGCCGAAGATCCATCAGGGTGATGTCTGGGTGGTGAGTCTTGTAAGCGGCGATCGCCTCGTCTCGATCAGCCGCTTCAGCAACGATTGTCATCCCTGGTTCCGCGTTTATCACGCTTGCAATACCAGCTCGCAGGAGGGGGTGGTCGTCGACAGCCAATACGCGGATGATACGTGTTGTCGACATGTCCATTCTCCCGACGACAAGACGTCGTAGAGCCAAGGATACTCCGGCGGTGCTACGGACGCCCCCGCCAAAAGGACTGCTTTACATGATTTACCGCCCGTACATAAGACATTCGGAATCGACATTGTGCTGCCACTTCGCATTTTCGTGGTCCGATTCTCACGCGTCTTGGGGGGGCCGAAAGAACTGTCAAACACAGGTCCCATTGCCTCTATTGCAGAACGCCGCGCCCGGATAGCTTTGTCCTAGTAATTAGCAGTATGGAGATAGAACATGAGCGGCACGTTAAGTCCAAACCTGTTTTCGCCAATCCAACTAGGATCGTTGCGGCTCAAACACCGCGTAATTATGGCGCCCTTAACCAGGTCGCGTTCTGTTCAGCCGGATTCTGTGCCAGGCGACCTGATGCGGACTTACTACGAACAGAGAGCCTCCGAAGGCGGCCTCATCATCGCGGAGGCAACGAACATCTCCTTGACGAGCCGAGGTTGGTTGGGTGCTCCGGGGCTGTACTCGGACGCGCAGGTGAAGGGTTGGAAAGCGATCACCGGAGCCGTCAAAGCAAAGGGCGGTCATATGTTTGCCCAACTCTGGCACACCGGGCGCTCCTCGCATGTCGCCATGACAGGTGGGGCGCAACCTGTGACGGCATCCGTCCATGAGTCGTATTGGAAAGACCCCAGCCATCTGGTGTCGATTCCTGGAGGTTGGGCGCAGTCCTCGCCGCATCGTGCTCTCACAGTCCTCGAAATTGCAGAAATTGTGCAGGACTACCGCAAAGCAGCCGAACGCGCCATGGATGCTGGCTTTGAAGGCGTGGAATTGCACGCGGCCAACGGCTATCTGATGGATCAATTCCTCCAGGATGGGAGCAACCAGCGCACCGACGACTATGGCGGTTCGTTCGAGAATCGATTCCGCTTTCTCTCCGAAGTCCTCGGCGTGCTCATTTCCGTGTGTGGCTCGGACCGTGTAGCCGTTCGCCTGGGGCCGGGCGGCACATGGAACGGAATATCTGACAGTGACCCCGTGGCTTTGTTCTCGTATGTGGCTGAACAGCTCAATCAATTTGATCTCGCTTATCTCCATCTCATTGAGCCACGAGTTGGAGGAAGCATCACGACCCATCCGGAGAAGGGCACGGCGGCGGCACAGCAACTGCGGCCCATCTTCAGGGGTAAGTTAATTTCTGCGGGAGGTTTCGAGCCTGATACTGCCGAGACTGCTATTGCAGATGGACTGCTTGACGCCGTGGCATTCGGTCGTTACTTCGTATCAAATCCGGATCTGGTGCGGCGAATCCGCGAGCACCTGCCCCTCGGGGAGTATGACCGTGACACCTTTTATACCTTCGAAGCACGAGGCTACACAGACTACCCCGCATACGACGCTGCACTTGGTGCCTAAACCGAAATCAACTAGGAGAATTGAAATGAGTAAAAACGCGAACATCATGCTGGTACATGGCGCTTGGGCCGATGGCTCCTGCTGGAGCAAGGTCATCCTTCTCTTGCAGGCGAAGGGTTTCACCGTTACTTCCGCCCAGATTCCGCTCTTGTCCCTTGAGAACGACATTGAAGTGACTCGCCGCCTGCTCGCGGAGCAACCCGAGCCTACCGTCTTAGTCGGCCACTCCTACGGCGGCGCTGTGATTACAGGAGCTGCAACCGAAACTCTGAATGTCAAGGGACTCGTATACATCACAGCGTTCGGCCTGGACGAGGGAGAAAGCCTGGAGTCCCTAGCGAAACAAGGCCCCCCTTCGCCAGGCTCAGCAGCGATTGAGCCCGACGCTCATGGATTTCTTTGGATCAATCGGGAGAAATTCCATGATTCATTCGCAGGGGGTGCCACAGCAGATGAAGCTGCTGTGATGGCTGCGGTTCAGAAGCCCCTAAGTTTCGCGGCCTTTGGTGGAAAGGAAGGTGTGCCGGCATGGAAGACCATCCCCTCCTGGTATCTGGTGTGTACTGAAGACCAGATGATTCCTCCGCCAGCTCAAGAATTCCTTTCGAAGCGTATGAATGCGACCGTTCGTTCCGTTCCGTCCAGCCACTGTCCGTTCGTATCGCACCCGCAGGAAGTGGCGGACATCATCGCGCTCGCAGCTGAGTCGTTCAACAAGTAACTATTGACCGTCGAGAGCCACGACTCCGTCGCTTCGCCGCGAAGAACGAGAAACCGTGGCTCTTTTCGAATCAAGATCCAGGAGGAAGTGATGTCCGAAAAAGCAAAAGTCCTTGTAATGGGAGCGACCGGCCAAGTGGGGGGCGCGGTGATTCCGCTGCTTGCCGCGAACAACAACATTGATGTGATCGCTGCTGCGCGGAATCGCGAAAAGGCAGGCAAGCTCGGGGTGCCTAGCGTACATCTCGACCTGGACGATTTTTCGACATTCGCGCCGGCGCTCGAAGGCGTAGACCGTCTCTTCATGGCCACCGGATACACCGTAGACATGCTGCGCCAGAGCAAGGACCTTGTGAATACTGCAAAGCGGGCCGGGGTGAAGCAGATTGTGCACCTCGGGGCGTGCGGGGATGACGACACGCGTGTCTCGCACTACGGCTGGCATCAGTTCATCGAACGCTACATCGAGTGGTCCGGCGTGACTTTCACGCACCTTCGCCCGGAGATATTCATGCAGAATCTCCTGGGATACGGCGGCGAGAGTTATGTGAAGGAGGGTGTGATCCGCCACTATGTCGGCAGTGCACGGTTGAGTTGGGTCGATTGCGACGATGTAGCGGCAGTTGCGGCAGCTTGTCTTGCAGATCCCGAGAAGCATGCTGGTATGACGTATCGGCTTGGGTATGAAGCGAAGACGTACTACGAGCTTGCCGAGGTGTTCACCGAGGCGATCGGCCAGCCCTTTTCCTACGAGCCGAGACCACCTTCGGAATTCCTGCAGAACGTTCTTAATGCTGGCGCAGAACCGGCTTACATGAAGTGCGTTTTTGACAGTTATACCGACATGACCAATGGGGTGGATATTCGGTCAGACGAGATATTTGACAACTTTCCAACGATTACGGGCCGATCTCCGCTCACCATAGCGGATTTCGCTCGGCGACACGCAGACCGTTTTCGCTATTAGCAGAGTGTCAAGACAGGGAGTTCCTATGTCCGAGCAGCAACCAATTCGAGTTGGCCTTGTGGGAGTTGGTAACTGGGCGACCTACGGCCATATCCCCGCGCTCAAACTTCTCCCGCAGTACCAGATTGCAGCGATATGCAGCAGAAGCATCGAGAAGGCAGCGGCGATCGCCAAAACGTTCGATATCGAACACGCAGTCGGTCGAGTTGAAGATTTGGTTAATCTACCTGGCTTGGATCTAGTCGCTGTACTACCCCCGGCACCAGAACACGCACGGATCGTCAAAGCCGCAATCGCCGCAGGTAAAGACGTCTACTGTGAATGGCCACTGACCACGAACACCAGAGATTCCGAAGAGCTTCTGAGATTGGCGGAAAACGCTGGAGTGCGGCATTTTGTAGGGCTACAACGCACGCTGGGTGCGAGTTCTCTTCACTTATCGCAACTCATCCGAGAGCAATACATCGGAGAAGTAAGGTCCGTGCGTATGCACGTCAGCATGGGGTCTTTCGGCCCAACGCGATCAGCGTCGCTTGAATGGACACTTCCCGCGAAGAACTTCTCTCATGTGCTCTCGATCTACGGCGGTCACTTTATGGACATGCTCTTCCATGCGCTTGGGAGGCCGGAGGTCCTTAGCGCCGTGGTCGCGACTCAGTTTCCAACGCTAACGTTGGCTTCGACAGGCAAAGAGTATCCCAACGAAACACCCGACGCCTTCATGTTGATGGGCCGGCTCGCCGGCGGTGCGTTGTTCCAGATTCAAATCGAAGGTGGCAAGCAGAACCTGAGAGGACTCCAGATCGAGATCACTGGAACCAAGGGTGATTTGAAGGTTCTGAATGAAAAGGCCTTTGCAACGAAGTACCACGACGTGATTGAAGCTGCCTTGGGAGATAAAGGAGCTTGGGCCTCGCTTCTTCTCCCCGCCTCTACAAATTTGATTCCTCGCTCAGATCTTGACGTGAGCGTCCAGGACTTGGCGCAGCTATACACGGCCTTCGAGGCGGATCACCACACTGGCGAGACAACCGTTCGCACTTTTGCTGATGCTGTCGAGCTGCACCGGTTAATCGATTCTATCAACGAGTCCTCTCAATCAGGGAGAGCACTATCACCTGTGGGGAAACGATGAATATGACGCTCGCAGATAAAAACCGAACACTCGTCCTTGAAGCCTTTGACACGCTTTTCAATGAGAGGAACTACGAGAAAGCGGCAATGTATTGGTCGCCTGGCTATATTCAACACAGCGCATACATCTCAGCCGGACGCGATGGCCTCTTCGATCTTGCGAAGGGCCTGCCTTCCACGGCTCGTTATGAGAATGCAGTGGCCGTTGCTCAAGGAGACTATGTCATCCTTCATGGCCGATTCTCCGGTCACGGTCTTCCCAGGAACTGGATCGTTGCGGACATCGTGCTGATGAAAGACGGCCTTCTTCTTGAACATTGGGACGTCATCCAGGATGAGGTTACCCAGTCCGAATCAAAGAGTGGCCGCCCGATGTTTGGGAGTTCATTTGCTCCGGAGAGCATACCGGCAGACGCAGAAGGGCAAAGCGAATGAAGACCACGGAAAAAGACGCTCGATTATTGTTGCAACCGTTCTTGTTCGGTGATCTCGAACTGCCGAACAGGATCGTGATGGCCCCGCTGACGCGAATGCGCACTCCGCTGGAGGGTGCGGTGCCGAACTCGCTGATGCGTGACTATTACGAACAACGTGCCACCGCAGGCCTCATTATCAGCGAGGGCACCTTCGTCAGTGACCAAGCGCGCGGATGGTACGGCGCACCCGGAGTTTACACGCAGGCTCAGCGTAAGGGTTGGCAAGAGATCACGAACGCGTTTCATGCAGCAGGTGGTCGCATCATCGTACAGCTCTGGCACCAAGGTTCAGTTTCCAATGCTGCCCTGGTTGGGAAAGGACGTTTACCGTTGGCACCGTCGGCTGTGAATCCGGAGCAACTATTGCACACTGGCTACGGGCTCACAGAAATGACTTCCGTCCCGGAAGCTATGTCTCTGGAAGAGATCGGACAGACCATTGTGGACTTCCGTCACGCGGCGATGGTCGCGCGGGACGCTGGCTTTGACGGCGTCCAGATCCAGGGTGGCTTCGTTTATCTGTTTCAGCAATTCCTACAGGAGAATTTGAATCTCAGGTCAGATGCCTACGGCGGCTCCGTCGAGAACCGCGCCCGATTGCTCTTCGAAGTGATTGAGGCCGTCATTGAAGTATGGCCGGCCAGTCGAGTCGGGGTGAAAGCCGGCCCTATGATGTCGGAGCGTGGCGGGTTTCGATCCCTTCCATCAACCCTGCCTACTTCCGAATATGTCTACCAGCGTCTGAAGGACTATGGGCTGTCGCATGTGATGTTAATGAGACAACTCGCTGATCTGCAGGGTACTCCGCTAGCGGGACTCCAGGGTGACGGCGTTCTTCAGCATTTTAGGAAGCTTTATAAGGGCACGCTGATGCTGAACGTCGGTATCGATGGCGATCACGGAGAGGAACTGCTCCAGCAGGGCCTCGGAGATCTCGTAGCCTTCGGGCGCGACTACATCGCAAATCCAGATTTGGTTGAGCGTATCCGCGTCAGAGGCCCGCTGAATGAACCGCGGCCGGAAAGCTACTACGGAGCCACTAGCGTCGGGTACACGGATTACCCCACTCTCGCTGAGATCGCTCAAGAGGAGATCCAGCATGTCTAACTTCGACCCAATCGGAACCATCGCCTTCTTCCGAGAACGTCACCGCGCCGAGACGATCACCACCGGCAACGTGCTTCGTGCAATAACGCCGGAGATGCTGGACTACCGGTTGCATTCCGAATCGTCGACGCTTGGTGTGATCGCCTGGACGATCGTTCGCTGCTTACGGATCTGCAACCATCTGACACACGACACAATCGCGGAAGTTTCGCGTGACCAACCTCCGTCCCATCACGAACTGCTGCTCGCATTTGGCCGGGCAGCGCAAGAACTGAGTGCCACTCTTCTCGTGATGACCCAAAAGGAATGGGAAGGGCCACGCATTGTTGCGGCTGGCTCTCGCACTCTTCTTGAGCAACCTCTTGGTCAAATTTTTTGGCTCTTCCATGCCGATTCAATTCATCACCGCGGACAGATTTCGGTCTTTCTACGTCCGTTTGGAGCGAAAGTTCCTTCAATCTACGGCCCTTCGGGCGACAGCAAACAATAGGTAACTCAGAAATCGAGAAGGAGAATAAAAATGAAACTACAAGGAAACACGATCTTCATCACAGGCGGTGGTTCTGGCATTGGCCGCGCGCTCGCCGAAGCGCTCCACAAACGTGGCAATAAGGTCATCATCGCTGGTCGTCGCAAGGGCCATCTCGCAAAAACCGTCGAAGCGAATCCAGGCATCGAGGCCGTCGAATTAGATGTTTCTGATCCAGCGAGCATCCGTCGTGCTGCAGACGAGCTGATCGCGAAGTATCCGGCGCTCAATGTCCTCATCAACAATGCGGGCATCATGGAGATCGATAATGCCTCTGCCGAAATTGACGACGAACTCATCACATCGACCATCACTACCAATCTGATGGGACCGATTCGTCTGACAGGAGCCCTGATCGAGCACCTCAAGCGGCAGGAGTCTGCCGCAGTGATGATGGTTTCTTCTGTTCTCGGCTTCACTCCCATGGCGATGACGGCCGTTTACTCATCGACAAAGGCGGCCGTTCACTCCTACGCACAATCGCTCCGCTTCAAGCTGCGTCACAGCTCGGTGTCGGTACTCGAAATCATTCCGCCCTGGGTGCGAACCGAGCTGCTGAACAGCAGCGAAGAACCCCGTGCTATGCCTCTTGATGAGTTCTTGGAAGGAACCATGGAGGCGCTGGCGACTGATGCCAACGAGATCTTAGTGCCGCGAGCGAAATTCTTGCGAGAACAGGCAGGTCCGGCCGAATCCGCCTTCGTCACTTCCTTCAACGAACAGCTTGAGGCTCCGCAGGCGTAAGCCGGGGTCCCGTACTCTCATTGACTTTGCAAGAAGCATCACCCGGAGGATTCTATGAATGACCTTTTGCAGTTGGCAGTCAAAGCCCACGGCGGCTTGGAACGCTGGAACCAGATCAGCACGATTACTGTTGCGGCCTCACTCACAGGAGCAATTTGGTTCGTCAAGAGCCAAGGCGATTACCTGAAAGATGTTGTCATGACCGTCGACACCACGCAGGAGCGACTGGTCACTGATTTTCCCGGACAGGACAAACGGTTCATCTTCGAACCGCAGCATCTGGTCATGGAACGCCGCGATGGCACGATCCTTCAGGAACGCGAGAATCCTGAGAAAATCTTCGTCGGCCAGTTGCGCGAGACACCTTGGGACGATCTGCAAGTTGCCTACTTCCAGGGCGAAGCTCTGTGGACTTATCTGAATACGCCTTTCCTGTACACCAAACCCGGATTCGTGACGGAGGAGATTGCTCCAATTCAAGTCGACGGCGAGCAATGGAGGCGTCTGAAAGTCACGTTTCCCGACAACATCAAGAGTCATACCAAGGAGCAGATTTCCTGCTTCGGACCGGATGGACTTATACGTCGCCATGATTACACCGTCGACATCCTCGGAGGGGCCACGGGATTGAACTACGCCTCCGACTACCGCGACGTGGGGGGCATCATCATCCCAACGAAACGCAGAATCTATGCCTATGAAGGCGACTATCAGCTTGTACCCGAACCTCTGCTCGTCAAGATCGACATGGGTGAAATCACAATCCGGTGACGATTCTGTAGGTCAATCCTGAGCCGCAGCAACAACAGAAACACGGGACAATACATTGGATACTTCATTACTTCTTGAACCTTTGCATCTGGGAAGCATCACGCTGCCGAACCGCATCATCATGGCCCCGCTCACACGCATGCGTGCGGGGACGGGCAACGCACCAACTGAACTGAATGCGTTGTATTACGCCCAGCGGGCCTCTGCCGGACTAATCATTGCCGAAGGTACGGCGGTGAGCCAGCAGGGCCAGGGCTACCCGAACGCGCCGGGCATCTACACTCCAGGGCAAGTTGCCGCCTGGAAGAAGGTGACGGAGACCGTACACGAGCGCGGCGGGAGGATCTTACTTCAACTTGCTCATAACGGCCGCAACTCGCACTCATCCTTCATGCCCGATGGGAGAGTGCCTGTGGCCCCATCTCCGATTCCACCTAGCCTGCCAGGATTCAGCCGCGACGGTCAGCAGGTTCCGATCGAAGTCCCTCGGGAACTAACGGCTCCAGAGATTCGCGAGATCATCGACAGCTTCGCCAACGCTGCTCGCAATGCCATTGAGGCCGGCTTCGACGGTATCGAGTTGCAAGCCGCAAATAGCCATCTCATTGACCAGTTTCTGGAGGACGGCTCGAACACACGGGGGGATAATTACGGGGGCTCAATCGAGAACAGGATGCGCTTTTTGTTGGAGATCGTGGAAAGCGTATCTGCGGTCACAGGATCGCAGAGGCTTGGCGTCCGTTTGTCGCCCTTCGGTCAGTACGGGGGAATCCACGACAGTAATCCGATGCGCCTCTTTACATCCGTTGTTGTGGAATTGAGCGGGCACAACCTCGCATACCTTCATTTGATTGAAGGCCGGGGTTCGGAGATCGGCCTGGGTGATGAACTTCATGCAGACGCCCTTGATAACGCTCGCATCTTTCGCCCTCACTACGAAGGCAGCCTCATCTCGGCCGCCGCCTATACGCCAAAGACGGCACATGAAGCGATTGAAGCGAATCATGCAGATGCCATCGCTTTTGGTCGTCTCTTCATTTCCAATCCCGATCTAGTAGAACGCATTGCACAGGGGATCTCACTGAACGCCTATGACCGATCAACATTCTATGGCGGCAACGAACACGGCTATACGGATTATCCGGCGGCCAATCGACCACCGACCGTGGAGGAGCGATGACACCCGAATTGGTCCTGAGAACACACCGAGACGTTTTCTATCGAGCTCTTCTGGAGCAGGACTGGGATGGTCTTTCCCACCTTTACGCGAACGAGTACATGCTGGTGCGCTCAGACGGCTCAGTTCTTACCAAGGGCGAGGTGCTCGACGATCTGCGAGCTCAGAATCTCATCTTCGAAAGTATTGAATTAACTGACGAGAAAGTGCGCATCATTGACTCCGTAGCAATCCTCACGGGACAAAGCCGGACCAGATCGCACTACGCTGAAACTCTAGTGGAATCTTGGTTCCGGTTGGTCGCTGTGTATGCCGAGGCTCCCGGCGGTTTGGAGTTGATTCATTTTCAGAGCACTGCGCTCAGGAATCAAGTTGCTTGCTCCTGACCGACCCCGCACCAGCATAGGAGGACATACATGAACACCAAAAGACCACAAACTACGACCACCTCATTCGTTGGCGCTTGGAAACTTGAGAGTTTCACGGAAACATTGAGGGATGGAAGCTACGTGGAACCGATGGGGGAAAATCCTCAAGGGTTTCTTCTGTACACCGAGGATGGAATAGTATCCGCTCAACTCGCGAGACCTGAGCGCGGTCAGAACGACCCTCCTTCAGAGCAGTCTTCGGCAATCGGTGGCAGTCAGAAGAACACCATTTCTTACATTGGATACTGTGGAAGTTTCACGGTGAACTCCGAACTGCAACAGGTCGTCCACATTCCATTGGTTGCACACGACCGGAAACTGGTCGGAAGAGCCCTGTACAGAACATTTCTGTTCGATTCGGATCGATTGACGCTAAAGACCTCAACTGTTGAAGCAGGGGAAGATGCCGTCGAAGCGCAATTGGTTTGGCGGCGTCACTGCCCAGTGTGAACCGCGACGACCTCGGCTAACCCATGCTCATTCGCGTAACTACGGATAAAACAATGCGATACAGACTGTTGTGAGCACTAAACGTATGCTTGGTAGTCATCGGTGCTTACGCGCAACCTGAACTCGCTTGGATCGAATAAAAATCCGCACTGCTTCAACGAGGAACCAACCGTGATGCAATCATTACCCGGTACCAATTATCCGCCGCGCCCAGGGTTCGCACGCGTAGGCATATGTTTCCTCACCATGGCCTTGGGCGCGGTCAGCGCTTTGTTGCTTCCCTTCTTGTTTCTTCAGACAACACCCGCCTTTTCCCAGAACACGAACGCTACCATTCGCGGTGAGGTCTTCGATCCCAGCGGTGCCGTCGTTCCGAAGGCGCAAGTTCTCGTCGTTAACCAAGACACTGGAATCACCGTCTTCAGTGGCGCAACAGACTCCGCTGGAAACTTCGTCGTACCAGAAGTCATCCCAGGCACCTATCGAGTCGTCGTCAGCTCCGCCGGTCTCAAGCAGTCTGTCGTGAGCGATCTAGTCGCATCAGTTGCGCAGGTTACCTCTGTCAACGTAAACCTGCAGCTCGGCGCTGTCACGGAGACTGTAATGGTCGAGTCAAAAGGTGAGCAGCTCGACGCCACCACCTCCGACGTTTCTACACTTATCGCACCCTCAGACGTCCAGAATCTACCCCTGGAGCAACGCACAACAGAAAATCTGCTCGCATTAATCCCAGGCGTCACGCATGGTGGCGCTGCCAATGAAGTGAATACGTCCCAGCTCTCCATCAACGGCAGCCGCACTCTCGACAATGAAATCCTCTTGGACGGGGTCTCGTTGGTCGCTGGCTCGACGGGAATACTCCTACCCCTGCCTTCGCCTGATGGTATCGACTCGTTCCGCGTGCGCACCACGAATGCCCCAGCTGAATATGGGCGCACCTCGGGGGCCGTCGTCTCCGTCAGCAGCAAGTCTGGCACCAATATCTACCATGGCAACCTATACTTCCTGCTTCGCAATGAGGCCCTTGACGCCAATCAATACTTCAATAAAGACACCATCAACTCAACAACCGGCGCTATCACCCCGCGGAACCGCGACCGTTTCTTTCAACTGGGTGGTTCCCTCGGCGGCCCCGTTCGCATTCCTCACCTCTATAACGGCCATGACAAGACCTTCTTCTTCGTCAACTATGACCGAACTATCATTCCTTCCTCCCAAGTCGTCAGTGAAACTGTGCCCACAATGGACCAGAGAGGTGGAAATCTCTCAAACGCGCTCGCGCCAACCGACGCCAATGGCAAGCCACGCACGCCTCAACAGATATATATGCCGAACGGCAAAATCTCGGCGGCCTTCGCCAAGGATCAAATCGGTCCCATCGATCCGGCCGCCGCGAAAATCCTCGCGTTGCTGCCACCGCCCAACAGTCAGGGCACATACGATCCAGTGAACAATAGATATACGGGGAATTGGACCTCGCAACAAAACCTGACAAGCCACGTTATTCGGCTCAACGCGCGTATAGATGAGGCTGTCACGCAAACCGACCGCGTCAGCTTCAATGTTTATCGTTACACCACATCTTCGCCCCAGCCCGTCTACTACAACAGTCCGCTACTCAATACGACATGGGACTGCACCTGCAACAACGCGTGGGTTGGCTCGACAGACTATACCCATATCTGGAGTTCGACCCTGGTCGCGGATCTGAATATGGGGTTCTTTCGCTACTCCGTCTTACGCAATCCTCCTGGCCGCGTAGGGAATGTTTCGCAGACCACGGGTATCGCCTCGCTGCCGATCAATCAGATGCCGCAGATCACCGACCCAGGCTTCAGCAACATCGGTTCGGACGCGACAACCGATCAGGTCAACACGACCAATACCTTCGTCCCTTTCGGAACCGTAACCAAAACCTTTGGCCCGCACACGTTTAAGTTTGGCGCTTCTCTCCGCAAGAACCAATTCAACTCATACAACCCAAAGAGCGCGCCCGAAGGATCGTTGACCTTCGACGGATCGATCACCAACCACGGTTCTACCGGCAATGCCAACACAGGCATCGCGGACTTCCTGCTTGGCGGCATCAAGACTGCCAACTATGAGCAGCCTCAACCGCCCACCGGCCGCCGCAACTACAACTGGGGTATCTTCGCGCAAGACGACTGGCACGCCACACCGCGACTGACCTTAAACCTCGGCCTTCGTTACGAGTATGAGTCTCCAATCGTCATCACCAATAACGTATACAGCAGGATTGATCCCGCCACCGGTCAGTTATTAGCCGCCGGCCTCAACGGCGTCTCTCGCTCACTCAATCTGTCCACGCCGAAGGCTGATGTCTCACCGCGGATCGGGCTCGCATTCAGCATCGACAATAAGACCGTTATCCGTGCCGCCTTCGGCACTTTTTACGGCACCATCTTCCAGAACCTCGGTAGTGGGCCAGCCTACCCAGGCTTCGATAACACGATCAGCTACAACAACCTTGGCACCGCTGTCGCTCAGCCATTTTCTCTTTCACAAGGTCTTCCCCTGGCCGCGCCGCCGAACTTGCAAGACCCTTTCGCAGCCTTGGCCACCAGTTCTGCAAGCAATCCTTACGCAGTCGCCGCGCTCTTCAGCAACCTCCACCACATGTCGATGGTGGAGCAGTGGAACCTCGGTATCCAGCGCCAGCTACCCCTAGCCATCACGCTTGAGATCAACTACGTTGGCAATCATGGTCTCCACCTCCCGTTCACACTCATTCAGAACGCCGTCCCGCTGTCCTCTGTACCCGCAGTCACTCTCGCCAATACGAGCACGTCCACTCAGAACTCACTCCAGTTTCCAAATCTCACGAGCTTCAGTACGACCGACAACATCGGAGGTTCCAACTACAACAGTCTGCAGGTGACTGTGCGCCGTAACTTCAATACCCGGCTCGCCGTCCTCTCAAACTATGCCTTCTCGAAGAGCATGGATGACGGCACCTTCACCCAGAGCTTCTCCTCCCCAACGAGTTCTTCCGCCTTCGCACAATATCCCGTCAATAGCCCCTACCGCATTAAGGACATCGCCACGAGCAGCCTTGACGTTAAGCATGTGCTCAACATCGCCCTCGTCTACACCACTGGTGGTCCCTGGTGGTTGCGCGGCTTTCATATCTCGTCGGTCTTCGTTGGGAGCACCGGCATCCCTCTAAATATCAGTCAGACCAGCGAGATTCCAAGTTCTTCGCAACGGCCAAGCGGCAACCCTCAGCTCCTGAAGCTGGCGCATCCCTTCGTCACTGGTTCCAGTCTTCAGTATTTCGATTCTCCTCAGACCGACCACAACTTCCCACTCACCCCCTCGGGCCCTGTTTACAACACCATCAACGGGGTACGCACCCAGATTGTCGCTACCGGCTTCGGCAACGTCTCACGCAACTCTAATCGTGCCCCAGGACAGGTGGATTTCGACGCATCTGTTTCCAAGGACTTTCATCTGTACAAGCGTCTTAACTTTCAGTTCCGTGTAGACGCATTCAACGTCATCAATCACACCAACTTCGGCCTTCCCAGCACCTCGCTCACCGTGAGCGAGAGTGGAACCACCGCATCCTTCGCCACTTCCTCCAGCTTCGGCAAGATTACAAAAACTAACCCTAATCGCGAGATGCAAGCGTCTGCCCGTTTCTTCTTCTGATCGAAGAGTTCTGAGGCGTACGCGGTATGAAATCGTCAGGGCCTTCGGGCCCTTGGCTGAGTGCTCTCTAAAAGGCGTTTCTACACAGCTATTTGAAGTCTGGAGATACAAAATGTTGGTTCGCGTGAAGACAATCGGCTCTATCCTTGCATGTCTTTTGGCTCTGGGTTCAAGTGCTAGCGCCAGTCCAGGTCGCACGTTTTACGTGGATGCGGGCGGAGGCAATGACGCCCATTCTGGCCAGTCGCCGGCATTGGCTTGGAGAAGTATCGCTGCGGTGAACGCACATCGGTTCCAGCCTGGCGACCATCTCTATTTTCATGCGGGGCAGGAATTCGCTGGGATGATGCGTCCGCTGGGAAGTGGCATCGCCGCAGCGCCCATCGTGGTTGCGAGTTATAGCGACGGTCGTTCCCCACGGCTGGTGGGTGAGGGCGGTCTCGCGACTGTCCTCTTAGCGGACGTGAGCTTCTGGACGCTTCGGGACATCGAAGTTACTAATGACGGTCGCGAGGAAGGAAAGCGCAATGGCATTCTTCTGGAGGCCACCCAGAGTGGGGAAACCGTTCGCGGCATCACCATTGAGCACGTCCATGTGTACAACGTAAGGGGCCTAACCGGCGAGGAAAACTCCGCCAAAGATACCGGCGGCATCGGGATCTTCGCGCCGGCACTCGATCGGCCAGCTCGTTTTGATGGGGTGCTGATAAACGATTGCACGATCGAACACGTAGACAATATCGGACTTTGGCTTAATACGTATCCTTCGACAAATCCGTTAGACCCACGATGGATTGCGGCCAGCAACAAGCATATTCGAATTACCGAAAACCGGATCAGCGACACAGGACGGAACGCCATTATCGTGCGGCAAGCACTAGCTCCTGTCATCGGTGGCAACACGGTTACGCATGCTTCCGCGCGGCATCACGGCAATGCCATCTTCACCCGTTCTACTCGCGACGCAATCATCCGCGACAACGAGGTCTCATTCACCGGAACTGAACCGAGCGGCGAGAATGCTGCGTTCGACGCGGACATCGATTCCGTGCACACAGTCATTGAATACAACTGGAGCCACGACAACCAGGGAGGCCTCTTCAGCCTCTGCAATAACCCGAACGACGACACCAGCGTGACAGACGGTACGGTAGTTCGATTCAACGTGAGCGAAAACGACGGTATCCGAGCATTCGGGTTCAGCGGTCGAGTTACGCACTCGATCATCTACAACAACACGGTGTTGATTGGTCCAGGACACAAAGAAGCTATCGTTGAGGCGCGGCCATTCAGCAAGACCAAGCCGAGCTTTGCAGACGGTGCCACTTTCTTTAATAACGTCGTAATCATTCTTGGCGAGGCTTCGTACGACTTTGCCGAGGCAACGCACATGCAGTTCGACTCAAACTGCTTCGTTGGAAGCGTGAAAAACCCCTTTCCCGAAACTGACGTAGTGACGATATCCAAAAATCTTCTTCCAAGGATCGTGCCTGCGGATTCTTGGCACGCGCTCTCTGCATATAGGAGCGTGGCAAGGGCCTGTAGCGCCTCTTCGCACCGCGAGCCAGAGGAAGTAGACGGGGATATCACCGGTGCCAGACTCGGTGGTATCCCATTTCATGGGGCTCTGCAGCCGTGAGCTCCACTCAGCTAGCTTGCACCCCGTTCTGCGGTGGGTGTTCGCAACCGTCAACAGTTTCATTTCCAAGTCCCCGCGAAGCGTCCCGCCTGGCTAGTGAGCGTGTTGGAAAGCAGCGCGAGATTGCGGGAGACTTTCTCCTTGAAGAATAGAGAGGAACAAGAAACTCGAATGCAGAATATAGACACAGGCTATGTCAGGCGTGCCAATCTTGTATTTGAAGTCCTGTTCCAAGGAAAGTGGAAAATTCAGATTCTGTGCGCGATGCGTTCAGGCCCGATCCGTTTGGGACAACTCGCTCGAATAATACCCCGCGCCTCGAAAAAGGTGCTAACACAGAACCTTCGCGATTTGGAGGCCACCGGTATCGTTACGCGGAGGGATCTCAGTGATCTTGTGCTCCATGTTGAATATGAATTGAAGCAGGATGTAAAGAACAGCATCTTTGCTTTGCTTGACCATCTCGCGCAATGGGGAGACGTTTACCTAAAGGACCGATAAGGGAGAGTCAATACAGAAGAAAAGGGAAAGGTGCAGGAGGAGGAACTTGACTCCTGCCGCGCGCCGGCGAGCGGGGGCCGATAGCGGGAAGTGGGTGCAGGGAGAAACCAAAGCGGGTTCTCCCTGCGCGATTTTCTACTCGGCAAGAAATGAGTGGCGGCAGGTTCGCCGCCACTCCGCGAGAGATGGACTAGGCTGCTTTTCGTGCCTTGGGAACGGGCTTGGTGTCCTTCTTGGCTTTGGCCTTCGCAGCGAACTCCTGCTTCACCTTGAGGGTGATCGCGTCCGTGTCCACCTTATACGCAGTGGCGGCATCGCGGAGCACCGTGGCCGCATTCGTGCGTGAGGCCGCGAAAAGGATCGTTGTCTCCACCAACAGCCGTGAAAGCGTACCCTCATCGGCCCGCCGCATATAGGCGCCAAGGGTCTTCCCCATACCGCCATCATCGCGCTTCTGCCGGATGCCGTGCTGCCGCGCCAGCATCTCAAGGCGGTTCTCGTCCAATACGCTCACCAGCCTCTCAAGGATAAAAAGCAGGTCACGCTTCATCAGGCGAACGGGAACGGCGGCACTGACTGCGGCGAGAACGCGGAGTCCGGTAATGTTGGCAATCGCCTGTTCCTTGCGCTGCTTCTCCTGCTCGGCTTTCCACTTGGCATCATCCGCGATCTTCTGCGGACGCTGTTTGGGGTGATGCACCGGGCAGGTTGGCTCGGTGCAGACCTTGCGCAGTTCGCCCTTGTCGATGCCGTCTGACACGATGGCTTCCGTGGTGAATTTGCAGTGTTTGAACTCCGGGCGCATAGCCTCTTCTTTGGTGGTGGGCTTGTCTGTCCGGACTTCGGTGTATTTGTTGCGCGGCAACGTGGGGCTGCCTTCCTTCTGCTGCCCATAGGCCGTGCTGATTTGCACGAGCTTAGGTTTCGCGGCGATGGCCTTGGCGACGTGCGCCTCCACCTTCGCCTGATAGCAAGTCGGCGCGGTACACGCATCGGATTTTCCGAGGTCGGAAAAGAGTAGCTTGTTATGCCCGGTGCGTTTGGGGCAGTCGCTGCAACTACCCGCCGCTGGCACAAGCTGCTCATCCCGCTTGTCGAACGGAGCGAGTTTAAGAATGAGGAGGATGTTCGACTCAATCCAGAATTGCAGACTGCGGACAGGGAGCAGGATGCGTTTTGCCTTCTGGCCACCCGCGCTCCAATCCTCTTTGAAGCAAGCGGTGAGCGCCTGTTCCTGCTGGTCGGGCTGAAGTTTCGCCAGCAAGAGCGCATGGCCGACACCGATCTCCTCACGGTAGAAGGCATCGACTACGACAGGAGCAAGTTCCGTCAGCTTCAAACGAGCGGCGACATAGGCCGGATTTTTTCCGGTACGTGCGGAGATTTGCTCGATGCTGTACTTCGGCTCCTCCAAGCTGAGAAGCGCACGGAAGCCCTGCGCCTCCTCCATCGGGTGAACATCGCGTCTCATCAGGTTTTCGACCAATTGAGCCTCTAACGTCTGAGCGTCCGACAAATGGACGATGCGAACGGGCACGGTCGCGGACTCGGCCATCTGCGCGGCGCGGTAACGCCTCGCCCCGGCGACAATCTCGAAACCCTGTTCTGCGAGAGGACGCACCAGCAAGGGCGATAGAACGCCCTGGGTGCGGATGCTCTCAGCCAATTCCTTCAAGGCAGCATCCTCGAAGATGCGGCGCGGGTTGGTGGCGGATTCGGTGAGCAGGGTTAGGGAAAGGTCGCGGTACTCGGTGGCATTGGCAATGGTGGTGTTCATGGTGATAGCTCCTTTCGAGCGGTTGCACTGCATGAGGTCGTGGAGCGGACGCGCTGCCCTGTGTCCGCTCCGTTGGGGGGGAAACTTGGGCTATCCGCGTATGTGCTTATGCGGGTCGAAGATTTCAGGAAATCCCTGCAAGCGCAGGTTGTTGTCCCATGTCTTTGCAAAGCGGACGTGCTGCTCATGCAACTGAACGAGATACACATAGTGGTCGCGGACGATGTTGCGGCTCCACTGCTCAACGGCAACATAATCGTTGCGCCAGTACCAAGGATTTAGGTGCGCTCCTCCGGCGAGGCCAAGCTCGAAACACATCTCCGGGTCGCGCATGAGGTCGCCGTTCCGTTCGCCGTAATGCGCGACAGACAGGGCCGGGAGTCCCATCGGGCCGGACTCATCCATCGCCTCGATGACAAGCTCCATATACGGAGCGTTGTCGATTTTGAGGTACAGGCCGGGGTGCCACCCACCGGCCTTCTTGAGGATTGCTAGGATGGTTTGCATTAGACCACCTTCGCCAGTTCTGCATCGGGCATCGTCTCGGTCGTGGACGGTTGCAATGCGGCAAGAATGACGGCGGAGGTCTGCTGAATCACTTCCAAGCTCTCGGCCAGCAAGGAAGCATTACCGTGGTAAAGATGGATATAGTCGGCGCTGGCCGAACCGGCCTCCAGACCTACGGCTTTGCCGACCACAAAGGCGATAGCCTCGGCCTCCGTCTCCCGCACAACTTTGGTGGTCGTGGTGCGACGTTCGGCCTTGTGCAACATCTCGTGCGCCAGCTCATGTACCAGCGTTGCGAAGGTTTCCGCCTTCGACTGACCGGGGAGGATGGCGATGCGTCCGCCGGAGCTCATGCCGAGAGCGGGAGCAATCTTCTCGGTAAAGAAAAGCTCGATGCCCTGGCGCTCGATGAAGGAAACGAGACGGTCGTGGTTCTCGCCTACGTCGCCATAGATTTCGCGCATGGCGGGAAGCTCCGCGCCTTCGGTCTGCTCCACATCGAAGACGTAGGCATTGCGAAAGCCAACAAGGACGCGGGTATTTTGCTTGGTAATGTCCTTCTCGGCTTCCTCGTCTTTCTTGCGCTTGATACCGATGATGGGAGCGAGAATGCGAATCCCACGTTCGCCCTTCTTCACTTTGCGGCCAAGCTGGTTCCATGCGTACAGCCCGGCGACTTTTGTGGCTGTCGGGCGTTGTCTCGCTATCTCCAAGACATTCCCGAAGCTGTAATTGTGAAAGCGGCTCATCGCGTCGAGATAGGCGGTGAGTGCATCGCTGTGTCCTGCCTCTAACTGCGCGATAAGGCTCTTGACGTTGGCGGCAATAATCTCTTTTGCCGTTTGCCGTTGCTGCGGCTGTTTGGGTTTTTCGCTGATGGGAGTAACGGTGACGGTGGTGTTCATGGGTGCTTCCTCCTTGGCCTTGGCCGTTGTTTTTCATGCCATGCGTGGCATGTACCTACATGCCGAACGCCTCCTGGCGAAGGCGGGGCGGCAAGGCGCAACGGGGAGGGGTATCTCCCATGCTTGGAGAGGAAGCCGAAGGCTGGAACGGAAAGCACGAGCGCAGCGAAGGTCTGCACAAGCGCAGCGCGGAAGACTGCGGGACACCCCTTGCGCCGCGCCAGGGCGGAGCCCTCAGCGAGGTCTGGTTTCCTTATGTGTGCGCGTCAGCGCACAGGACTTTCAGGGTCAGCGTTGCGAGCAGGAACGGGCTCGCTGAGGAGGGTGGCGGAAGACGCGTGAGCGGCTGTAGACAGGTGAGGAGGGACTCCTCCCTACATAGCATCAATTTCCTGTTCTTCGGAATGGATTTCGCTAGAGCGATCGCGAAACTGGCTGGAATGACCGTGCCATTGCCATTCGCAGTCGTATGTCCGATGATGGAACTGGGACGGTTACGCGCCGTCCTGGGGTGTGGAAACCCCTTCAAACCGCGTGTGCTTTACAGCGCACGAAGATTCCCTTGCCTTTGCGGTCGGGGAGCCTGCGACGTATGTCCAGGCCCCTAAAGCTAAAGGTCCAGGAACCGCGCGGTTTGACGGTTTTCCAACTCCCCGATCACGGGTTTATAAGGGCTGTTTGCGGGGGCGCACCGCAGACGTTTCTCCCTTATCCTGCCGATGCGAGGAGTCGAACATGATCTCTCTTCCGGTAAGTGGCGTTTCTGGTTTCCCGCCACGCAGACTCAACGCCCCGTATGCCTACTCCTGCGCTGGACGCTTCTCTTTTCCCGTCCCACGAGCTGTCCCACGCCCGGCATTCTGCGCTGGGGAGAGCGCGGAGGGATTTCGGTATGACTGAAGGAATCCAACTACGCTTCCACCAAAAGGAAGCAGATCAACTCCTGCTGCCTGAGCAATGCAGCCTCTCCATTGCCTGTTATGAGGCCGAGGAAGTCCGTCAGGCTGTTGCGATGGCGATGGAGCAAATGCTGTATGGCCTTGCTCTGGCGGGTCTGGATCTTCGTGCTCTGGATGGAATCACGATGTCCCACGACTGTCGGGCCGACGCAATGGCGTTGCAGCGTATACCAGAGGGGCAAATCCCTTTGGAGATGACCGATCGTGCCGACACGATGGAGATGGCGCGGACGGTGGCCGTGTGGCGGGAGAACGAACTGCGCTTCCATATGGTGTTCCGGTATGGCATTGGGGTGATGATGTTCTCACCGGAGAAAGACCTGCAAACACTGGCCCAAGCCTGTATTGCCCACGAAACCGCGCATGTCGAACACGAAGGCCATCTCTACCGGACGTTTCCCGGCATCTATGGCCGTCCGCTGGAGTGCGGCGACCGTTCGCGGCAGACCTTTCTGAAAGCAATGGATGTGTGGAGCGAGTATGCCGCGTGCCGGTCCTCCGCCATGTTCCGGCCGGAAGCCGTGGAGGAGTTTGAAGGACTCTTTTGCCGTGCCTTGGAGGAGAGCCTGGCGGCGTGCAGAGAAAGAATTGCCGCCTACAGGATTGATCAAAACGGTGCGCAGGCTTTCCGGGATATACAGCAACTTTTCGGCGACGTATTCATTCACGCCGGATACTTCCTGGGCCATCTGGACGGTCTCGAACTGAAGCTCGAAGACGATGCTGCTGGCGTCGCAGAGCTATTCCGGAAATATCCTCAGATTCATCCCTTGATCGTTCGATTGCGTCGTGTACTGCATGAGTTGTGGCTGAGTGAATTTGCGTGGCAATCCATCGAAATCTTTGCGCCGATCTACGATCTGATCTGCGAAATGATGGCACAGCATGGGCTGGCATTTGCCAGACATAAGGATGAGTGGCGCATGGTGCTGTGCGAAGACGAAGATGCGTCTGAGGCCATCCAAGGTGCCTTGGCGGATTGGTTGGCGCGACCCGATAAAGCCGAGAATTGAGTGAAGACCAACGATCCGCCCGGTACGTCTAACTTCGAAATAGATTCAGTTGCGGCGTCGAAACCGATGGTTTCCGTGATGACCTGTCATCGAACACCGTTCGTCCACCGAGAGACGGAGAGATTGTCCGCTCCTGTTCCATCGCGGCATTGAAGTCCGCAAGCGGCTCACGATCTACTTCCACACTGCGGGTCAAACGATCCAAACGCCGGAAGCCTTCGAGCTTTTCCGTATGTCCAAGACGAGCCGCATCCAGAGAGCGACGCAGGACGGCAAGCGATTCATCATAGGTTTTGAGCGGTACCGGAAAGGGATGCCCATCTTTGCCGCCGTGAGCGAAGGAGAAGCGCGCTGGATCGGAGAAGCGGCTGGGCGCTCCATGAACGACTTCTGCAATGAGAGCTAGAGATTGTAGCGTTCGCGGCCCGAGTCCTTCAACAAGAAGCAAAGATGCGAAGTCGCGAAGATCCTGTTCATGCGCGACTGCCAGGACCGCACCCAACCGCTTCAAGTCAACATCCTCGGCCCGAACATCATGATGCATCGGCATGATGAGCTTGCGAGCATCGTTCAAGGCATTCATGACGGGCTCTTTTGCAATCGTGAGCAACGCATCTTGTGCTTTCTCCGCGCGGGCATCCACCAGATTGAGAATCTTCCCCTGCGGCATGCCCACGATCGCTGTGTGCGGCTCAGAGACAAAATCGCGCACAGTAGCCGAGTGCCAGTGATACCGCCGTGCCAGGTGATTCCCGGGATTCATCCCCTGTTGCACGACCGCCCATTCGCCTGATTTCGTGATCGCGAAGGAATGCAGGTAAAGTTGAAAACCATCCGCAACGGCATTGTTGTCCACGCGTGCCGTGAGTCGGCTCGTGCGTGCCAGCGCATCGCCATCGAGCCCGTTCTTCAACGAAAACGCGCGCAGTTCGTCTGGGGTGCGAACCGAGTGCCGTCCGCGGCCACCGCAAAACATCAAGCCTAGCTCCGAGAAACGTGGATTCATGCCGCGCTTCAACGCGCCCAACACAGAAGTCGTAATGCCGGACGAGTGCCAGTCCATACCCATCACGGCCCCGTATGCCTGGAACCAGAATGGATCACTCAATCGCGAGAGGAACCCGGATTGCCCGTAGTTCAAGATGACCTGTTCGGCAATGGCGGTCCCAAGCTCTGTCATCCGATTGGCCAGCCACGGAGGCACACGTCCGCCGTGGAGTGGAAGATCGGCTGTGCCAGAGCGTTTCATTGACTGATTTGTTTACCCATCTTCATATTCGCCCTTTATTCGCTTAGAATCAAGTCGCAGGCAGATGCACGTTCCGATCTGGATTTTCAACGAGAGGCTCCCCTGATGGCGACGGATGAGATCGCAGCCGAACTCGACCCAACGACTGGTTCTACGGTCCGAAAGATCATCCATGTTGATATGGACGCCTTCTACGCTTCGGTCGAACAGCGAGACAATCCGGAGCTTCGCGGGAAGCCGGTCGTGGTCGCATGGATGGGTAAGCGGTCCGTTGTCTGCGCCGCCTCCTATGAGGCGAGAAGATTCGGCGTGCGTTCCGCGATGCCAGCGGTGACCGCGGAGCGGTTTTGTCCAAACGCCATCTTTGTGCCGCCCGACTTCACTCGATACAAAGCCGTCTCCCGAGCGGTCCGCGAAATCTTTCAGCGCCACACCGACCTGATCGAGCCACTCTCTCTCGACGAGGCGCACCTGGATGTGACCGAGAACAAGATGCAGCTTCCAACAGCGACCCGTGTCGCGAAGATGGTCCGCGAACAGATACGTGACGAGCTGAACCTAACAGCGTCCGCTGGCGTAGCGCCAAACAAATTTCTGGCGAAGATCGCGTCCGATTGGAAGAAGCCGAATGGCCTGTTCGTCATTCAACCACACGAGGCACAAGGTTTTCTGCTTCCACTGCCGGTGGGTCGCATCCCTGGGGTGGGACAGGTGACCGAGGCACGCATGAAGGCGGTCGGGGTCGTGACGGTCGGAGACCTCTATGCAATGGAAATCTCCACCCTGGAACGTCACTTTGGCCGGTACGGTCATCGTCTCTACGAACTTGCGCGCGGCATCGACCACAGCCCAGTGGTGCCGAATCGGTCGAGCAAATCCATCTCTGCGGAAGATACGTTTGAAAGGGATATCCCGCTGACAGAGACAAAGCCTCTGGTGCGCAAACTTGCAGAGAAGGTCTGGACCGCTTCACGCCAAAATTCTCGGATGGCACGCACCATCGTTCTCAAGTTGAAGACGAAGGAATTCATTACCCTGACCCGCAGCCTGACTCCTCCGGATATGCCAACTTCCCTCGAAGAATTTGCGAGTGTGGCCCTCTCCTTGTGCGAACGAGTCGAACTTGGCTCGGCGCAACTCTTCCGTCTGGTCGGTGTCGGCCTGAGCAATTTTCAAGTCGAGGCAGAATCGAACTCTCCGCTCATTCAAGAGATCGCAGCAGCAGAGGATGAAACGATTTCTGCATCCAACTAACGAGCCTATGACTACCAAGAAAATCGCTTCCGCCAATCGCAAGACACGACCTTACGCAGTTGGGCAACCGTCTCCTTACCATCGACTCGATACACTGCTCCACACGATGCGATGTATCACCCAATACGAGGATGGGTTATGTGAACTCTCCCATGAGTTAAAAGGGGCAAGCGCTCTTTCTGCGGAGGCAACCGATGAACTGCGCGACATCCTTGAGAAGATCCCATCTCATGACTACCTCGTCGATCTAGAGGCGGTGAGAGCTATTCTTGTTGAACCTCTGCTATCCAAACGCGCAAGCTTAGAAAAGCCTACCAAATCGACAGTTAGCAAGAGTCCTGCCGTCGCCAAGAAGAAACCTGGGAGGAAGTCATCGAGATAGCAAGCTGGAATGTGAACTCGATTCGCGCTCGTGCCGAACACGTAAAGGCATGGCTGCAAGCGAAGAAGCCGGACGTGCTTCTACTTCAGGAGCTGAAAGGAACAGAGTTTCCTTCGGCGTTTTTCAAAGAGCTGGGATACGATTCTGCGTCAGTGACGCAGAAGACGTATAACGGCGTCGCCATCCTTTCCCGCAGTCCGATCGAGATCGTCAGCACTACATTGCTTGGCGACGAAGCAGACAGCCACGCTCGCTTTCTCGAAGTGATGACCGAGAACATCCGCATCGTGAACATCTACCTGCCAAACGGAAATCCCGTGGGCACAGCGAAGTTCGACTACAAGCTCTCCTGGATGGACCGTCTTGAACAGCAAATGAAGCTCTGGCTCAAGAGCGACGTGCCAACTGTCATCGGCGGCGACTTCAATGTCATCCCAGAGGACATTGATTGCCATAAACCGGCATCCTGGATTCACGATGCACTCTTTCAACCGGAGCCGCGTGCCCGCTATCGGGCGATGCTCGAACTTGGCTATACCGATGCGTTCCGGTCGATGCACCCCGGAGTAAGCGGCCAATTCACATTCTGGGACTACTTCCGGCAAGCGTTCCAACATAACCGCGGCATTCGAATCGATCATTTCCTGCTTACTCCGAATCTGGCGAAGCGACTGGAAAGCTGTGAAATCGACAAGGGGCCACGGATACTAGAGAAGCCATCGGACCACACTCCGATCGTACTGCGGCTGACTTAGCTTTCTTACTCGGTGTTAAATAAGTCGCAGAGTCTCAAGCAATGAGCGATCTCAAAGCTTCCAGCAGCGTGACTTGCTCCGCCCGGATGAACTTCCGGGCACGGTCGAACGAGAACCATTCTCCCCGATCCACTTCAGGAATCTCTATGCGTTGTGCCGAGCGTGGAGGCCACTCGATCTCACAGGTGTTGCTGGTGAGTTTCGTTGGATCGCCTTCACCTTCGAAGGCCCACGCGAGAACGAGCTTGCCGCTCTCTTGCTGGATCGAACCCAGTTCGTGAACTGGGCCGGAGACTTCGAATCCGGTCTCTTCCTGAAACTCGCGGATCGCTGCAGCAAGCGGTTCCTCGCCGGTCTCGTATTCACCTTTGGGAATGGTCCAGAAGCCTTCGTTCTTCTTTGACCAGTAAGGGCCACCCGGATGCACGAGGAATACCTCAACCGTTTCGGGGCTTTTGCGGTACATCAGAAGACCAGCACTTCGCTTGGATGTCTTGCTCATTGGCTATCGAAGAGACCCACCTGCTGGTTGGTAATGGGGTTCGCTCCCACGAGCGTGGCACTCATCTTGTCGGATGGCAGAATGCGCAGGAGGTGAATGGGCGGTCTCTCGGACGGAGCAAGATATTCCTCGTAGTCGCGCGGCTGGATAAACGTTGTCATCCGGTCATGAATCGGTGCCATTAGTTCGTTGGGTTCGCCGGTGAGGATGGACGGCATAGGGTGAGGCTCAGTCTACAACGTGACCCGCTTAAGTTGTTCATCTATGCAATGCAGGTCGCACATTCCAAACGCACCGGGAATGCCCAAGCGCATACTCGACCGCGAGGGTGAGGCGAGTGAAGGCACGCTGCGCCGGCCGTTTGGAGTTCGACCACCTCGCACCTCATGATCTTCGACGAACCTGCGCAAAGCTCTGCCACGTGAATGGTACTGGAGCAAATACAGTTTCTTCTGGGGCACGTCTCGGTACTGACGACCGAGCGTTACAAACAGAACCTGGGAGACCCCATAAACGACCGCTTTGGCTGCCTGCTTTCCGAAGGTGCCGATTCGCGGTAAGGGCTGAAATCGTCAATTGAGCCCAGGCTGGCTGGATTGCTCAACCTGATCACCCTCCGGGGCATCACTGACGTCTCTCTTCCAGATTGCTACGAAATCCTTCAAGCAGTCTCCGATCGCTTCATCCAGACCTTCCGGCTGAAAACGATCCTGCTGCACGCCCAAGACGTAGATCATGATCTTATGGGCGATCATTAGCGCCCTGTCAGCTTCTTCGCGCTGAGGGCCGCCGTCGAACTTATACCCGATCGGACAGAGTTGCAGTTCGACTTCCTCGACAATCATGCAAACCGCTCGATCGCGCTCCGGATGGGTTCTGTGGGCCTCATCTGTTGTTTCCAGGACGGCGGTATGACAAAAGCTTTCCATGATCACCTGGAGCGGACGTACTACCGCGACACCCCTCTGCACCCTATGCAATTCCGCGAGGCGACTGCCGAGGTGTTTTACAAATCGATGCTTCTTGATTCGACAGCTTTCTATGTCATCGCCGACACCCCGGAGAAGATGCAAATCCTCACGCAGCTGCCAGGCGACGGGGCTTTTCACAATCTGGCGATCCACGCCCGTGTCGCTGCGGAGCTGGTCACGCTCCGCCCATTCCTCAAGGTTGAAGAGGTAGCTGAAGAACTGGAAGGCTTCGGCCTTGCCGAGTAGCCGCAAGCCGAGTGTGCTGCCAAGATGACTCTGAAGAATTGTTGCCGTCTTCTCTAAGTCCACCAGCATCCGCGACGTGTCGATGGCATCCTCTTCCGGCTTCCGCTCGAAGGCTTTAGCCTTCGACGGCTCCAGCGTGAGGCACCAATGAAGATCGATCCTTCGAAAACCCGCCGTCTTCTCAAGAAACGTGAGGCGATCACTTGCGAAGACCTCCGTCGCAGGATTCGTGTACCTGGGCTGCCTGGGAAGATCGAAGCCGGACATGACGCGGGTGTATTGATACAGGCACGAATTGAGAGGCAGTCCATGCAGTGCTCCTTCGATGGAGCGCATTCGCGATTCAAGCTCAAGGTCCGTCAAGCCTTCTTCGTCGATACCGGTGAGCGCGAACAGGCACCCATAACCACCACCCTTAAGGGCGAAGATATTTGGTCCAACGAAGCGCGCAATCGGAACAATGCTGCAGGCGGCTCCTGCCTTTGCGAACCACGGCGTATGTTTGGATTGCTCAGTGTTTGCGCAGGTCATAGTAGCTCTTCTGGTTGAGGCTGAGGCCCCACAGTTGGAACATCTTTGGGTGCTTGCGGACGATAAGCCATGCACCGACAGCCATCGTCGGGGAGCTAATCATCGCTAGTAGGCGGAACCCAACGAGGAAAACCGTGACGTTCACAAACACAATGGCCATCCATGTCGAGAGGTCGAGCCCTAGCTTGGCTCTCGGCCTATTCATGGCCTGATTGATCGGTAACGGTTCTCCCCGCTTGGTCATGTCGATGCACCTCCTACATCGACTGTCCGGTCAGAGAGCCAATCCAACCGGCTCCCCAGCCGAGCACTCCGGCGCCAAATAGCGCGCCAAAGAGGCCTGGTATAGCATCTTGAAAACGCCCACTCATCATGCGGATTCCAGCGAAGATGAGGCCCCCGAAACAAATAACCGCTCCGGCGTATACCGCAAAAGTTTTAAAAGTTCCCATTAAAGTCTGGGCTCCGGAGAAGTCCATTGTTCCTTGGGCGTGGGCAACGCCGGCGAATGTGAGAGCGATCAGAGTCGGCCCCATCACACGCGCTGCGTGGAGTAGCTTTCGATGATGATTGTGTGTTCTGAAGTATGAGCGAAGTGGCATTTGGCATTCTCCTGATGGCATCTTTTGCGCTGCCATGTCACGGAAGTTAGGCCAATCTCTCGCGCTCGTCCAAGACGTAATACCAATACCACCCAAAGTTCGACTTATAGAAGCATGGTTCAGCCAATTAGCTTGAGTTGCTGAGGTCGAATCCTTTCGGACCGCGGCTGCTTCCGCTTGGGAGTCAGACCGTTTTCTCGGAGGTATTTTTCCAGGAGAGGAAGGGCGATGTGATCGCTCTCTTTGCCAGCCACGAATGCAGTATCTGCAGTCCAATTCACACCCGCAATTGGTCGCGTAATGAGACCCTCTTCCAGAATGGAGAGCTGGTCGATGAGAGCAAGGCCATAGTTCTCTTTCACCATCCATTGCATGTCAGAGGGGGTAGCCGCTGAGTTTGCCAGGTTCAATGTAATCCCGACTTCGGCGAACATCTCCGACAGGCGAGAGTGCGCGGCGGGATGCAGCTCTGGATCGCGAAAGATTTTGATTCGAGGAGCGGCTTCGTGAATATCGATCTGTGCTCTTGGAGCGAGAGGATCGTCTGCCCTCATACAAACGACCAGCGGAGCCTGGGCTACCTGTAAGACCGTCCACAGATCTCGATCTATCGGCAGCGGGAGAACGGCGCAATCGAGTCCGCCATGGTCGAGTCGTTGCAGCGTGTGCGTTGTATTTCCGCTGGCTAATTGGATCTCACATGAAGGGAAGAGTTCTTCATAGGCGAGGCGAAGCGTCTGCAACAGAAGAGGGTTGACGAAGGGAGAGAACCCGAGCTTCAGCGGAGGCACTTGCTTGTTGTATATTGCCCGAGCCATCGCAAAGACTTCACGGCGTTCTGTTAGAACCTTGCGTGCCCAGTTGAGAATGAGTTCGCCAGGGGGAGTAGGAGAGACGCCATTGCGCCCGCCACGAACGAAGATCGGAAATCCCTCGTCCTCTTCGAGCGCACGAACCTGTTGACTGATGGCGGGCTGCGAACGATAAACCCGCTCAGCAGCCTTGGTGAAGTTCTTTCTCTCATAAATGGCAAGCAGGTATTCAAGATGGCGAAACTCTACGGAATCTGACATGGCCCTGGTACTCCGCTGCATGATGTCGATCCACAGTCCACCTGGGACTGTGGATGACCAATCGTTCTCCTGCGCACCACAACAGTCAATTAGGAACCCATGTGTATCTAGCGACTCTGCGGGGTAACTAGGAACTTTTTAGTGCCTACCATTGCGTCTTCCATAAGTGAAACTTTGGGCAGTATTGGTAGGAAGTATTGGACGTCATCACAGTGAGCTTTCAGACTCAAAGTGTTTCAGATCTCGCGAGGCGTCATGCCTCAGAGCCAACGCAATAGCGTAGCGTACCCTGCTCGATTCGCTGTGCGTCTGGAAATTCTTCAGAGAGAGGAAGCTATGCCAAGCGCCGCCAAAAGATCCACCTATGTCCCAGACAATATCTCTTCCCATCGAAAGCCCCCTACATCTGAATCTTCAGCCACTAACCCGAACTGGATGGAACCATCATCTCCAGTGAACACACTGCCACATCTGGCGTCCGACACCCGGGCTCCATCGTCAAGAATGATCGACTTTCCTGCTCAAGAGCGTCTTCTCAATGCTCGCGAGGTAGCCGCCCGACTAGGTGTGTCAGAGCGGTGGGTTCGCGATCACACCACACGTCGCTCCCCCAAGATTCGCGGCGTAAAACTCGGAACGCTCATGCGGTACCGGTGCGCCGATGTAGAGGAATTCATGGAAAGATTGACAACCTCTCGCTCTTCCTTTCAACGCCAGTTTGGTGGATGATTAAGGTGTTCTCCACGACCAGGACCAGAAGCAGAATCGGAGAATGAAATGGCAATGAAGTATCAGAAGGGTTCCGTTTACCTAACGGGTAAGCGGATCAAGATGTGGTACGGGCAGTATCTCGTCTACAGAAAGGACCAGGACGGAAAGGAGATAAGAAAGCAGCGCAACGTTCGCATCTGTCCCAAGGCCAACACTCCCAAGTGGAAAGCCGAACAGATGTTGCAAGAGATCATTGCGAAGGAGACCAAAGGGGTCGGTCCGACTCCGACGCTTCCTCCAGATGACTCGGTGACGTTCCGTTGGTTCGTCGAACAGCGTTATATCCCGATGCGCCAGGGCGGTTGGAGTCCGGCTTACAAAAAGACGAACACCTATCAACTCGGCCATTATCTGGTCTCACACTTTGGAGACCTGCCGTTGCGCAATCTGAGCACCTTCGAGATTCAGGTGTGGCTCAATGGCATAGCGGGAAAGGGATACTCGGAAGCAGTGGTTCGCCAGTGCTTCTCCAACATTCGCGCAATCGCCCGTATGGCCAGGAAGCAAAAATACCTGACCGAAGACCCCGCAGAGGATGTAACCATGCCGTTGACTGACCCAGTCGAAAAGCCCGTCATGTCGCGAGAGCAGATTCTCGCGCTGCTCGGAGCCATCGAAGATGCGCATGATCTCTGCCTCATGTCGATCGGGCTGTTCTGCGGACCTCGTGCAAGCGAGGCGCTGGGTCTCCAGTGGAAGTGCTGGACGGGAGATGCGCTTATGCCACATGGCACGGCCTACGAGGGGCGGTTCTACAAAGAACGGCTCAAGACGAAGGCCAGCAAAGCTCCTATCCCGGTGCCGGAACAAGTCAGGCCCTTCATCGAAGCTTGGAAGGCACTCTGCACGGATTGCTCCCCCGAGGCGTTGATGTTCCCGACCTTCGGACGTGGAGAGCGTACCGGACAGGCTGTACCTCGCGACGGGAAAAACTTCCTGCGCTGGCGGATACGGCCAGTATCCCGCAAGCTGGGAATTCCCGATCGGCTCGTCACATTTCAGGTGATGCGCCGCACGATGGGAACCGATATGCAGAACCACGGGACGCTGAAGGATACGCAGGGCGCACTACGTCACGCCAGCATTACAACCACAGGCAACGTGTACGTGCAGACGCTGGATGCAAATGTAGCTCGTGCCGTGAATTCGCGGGCAACCGCGGTACTCGAAGGCTGGACCCCTGCTGAGAAGTTGGGTCTCAAAGGCCGGAACATCCGCAAAGGCCTAGAAGCACCCGAGCAGGGTCAAATTAGCAATTTGACGAAGTTTGACGGAGTAGAGAGGAAGGAGGTCTTCTAAGTGCTTGATAAATATGGCTCCTGAGGTAGGACTCGAACCTACAACCCTTCGGTTAACAGCCGAATGCTCTGCCATTGAGCTACTCAGGAATGTGCTGAAGCGAGAGTCGCTTACGCGTCGCGCACGTACAGTTATAGCAAATCCTGATAGGAGGGTCAAAAGTTGACGGATGGCGAATGCGTTGGGGCAGCGTTATGATTCGAAAGAGTCGGAAAGGATTTGTCCATGCCACGTATCTCTCGATTGACGCGCGATGAGGTTGATCCAAGCGGGGTGAAGATCTTCGACAAGTATCTGCAGGACCGAGGAAATGTGCCGAATATGTTCCGAACCATGGCGCACCGGCCGGAGATTTTTGAGACGATCATCGCCCATATGGAGGCTGTGCTGACTACCGGCACACTCCCCAAGGCACTGAAGGAGCTTGTGATTGTTCGCACCTCGCAGTTGAACCGAACGCCCTATTGCCTCGCATCGCATACGGCCATTGCACGCAAGCTTGGATGGACTGAGGCGCAACTGGAGGCGCTTCATGACGCGGAGGCAGCGACAGAGTTCAGCGATCGGGAGAAGGTGGCGATCCATCTGGCTGAGGCAATGACGCTCGATGCTCATGGGTACAGCGAGGCGGAATTTACCCGGCTACGCAGCTTCTACAGCGAGGGTGAGATCGTGGAGTTGATGGCGGCAATTGGGCTGTTCAACTACTTCAACCGGTTCAATGACCTGCTGGAGATGGAGCCCACACAACCTGCGAGGGCCGAGGAACTGGCGGCTGCGGGGATTGAGACTTCGGCGGTTTAGGTGTTATGGATAGAGCAGGACCGCGATGGTATAGGCGGTGAAGGGCGTCTTGCGATCGACGGAGCAGGCTCCAATTACGGCTTGGTGATATTTGCCCGAGGTAAGCCGGGTTTTGAGCTGGCGGGGAATCTCGTTGAGGCTGGCGGAAGTGTAGCGCAGAATGTACCAGGGTTGACGCAAACCCGCGAATCCAGTGCTCATGGTGCAGGTCTGGCGAGCTTCTTCGTTAGTCTTAGCGACCTGGAGGCCAGACTGTGCGATGGCGTTAGCTACAGTGTGCTCCTGCTGGGCCAGGCTGAGGGTTTCGACGGTGTTGGCGAAATCTTCTACCGCGTAGAGCTGGTCGTTGCGCGTGACGATAGCAATGCCGATTGAGTCTACGTTCGGATCGAGAAGATTGGCGCGGTGGCCGGGCGAGTGCATCCAGAGATCGTGGAGGAGGACGGAGGTGGGGGCTTCGCCTACGTTTTCGGTGATGAGGCTGAAGTGTGCGCCGGCGTTGGCGCCGCGTTGGGCTAGTTCGGGTTCATCGTTGAACTGATGGGAGATATCTTCGTGGGCGGCCATTTCGCGGGCGTGAAAGGCGCTGGCTTCGGTGAGGACGCGGTCGAGGTGAACGGGCGGAAGTCCTTGATTGGCGCGCTCCTGGTTGGCTGCGGCGAGGAGGTATTGCTCGGCGACGGTGGGCCTGACTTCGGGCTGCTGGGCGTGCAGCGGCGCCGCCGGAAGCAGGCCAAGAGCGAGGAGGGAGAGGCTGGATTGCAGCATTTTTCCCCATCGATTCAAGGGATTGGGTCCAATGGTGAAGGAGGGCTGCATGGTGGTCATTCTAGATAGCGAAGGGAGGTAAGAGCATACAACTTTGGAGTTAAGATGCTGCTTGCTCTGACCAAGTTATCGGCGTTTTGAGGGGCGGGATGAGACGGAGTTGCGACTGTTTTCGCAGAACTTATTTGCGCGGTGGAAAGTTGGCGTTTTGTTGGGTATTTTTCGAAATTATGGTGTTTTTGTGGTGGTAATTTGTGGTGAATTCGTGGTAATTCGTGTGGCTGAGAGTGCTTTTAAAGGTCACGTTTTCTGGGCCTAATAATGCGCCATGTTTGTGAACATTGTTTTGGGAACCAGTCCCGTTTTGGGAATCGTGGGTGCCCAGCTACGCGAGGGAGAGTTCAGAGTCTGATTTCGAGGATGCTTGCTTCGATGTCGTCCTCGACGGTGAGGAAGGCTACGGTTACGGGGAGCGAGAAGCGTCTGGGACCGGCGCTGCCTGGGTTGAGGTAGAGGACGCCGTCTCGGGACTCAACCGAGGCTTTGTGGGAGTGTCCGCTGACTACTGCCGAGACGCCGGCGACCTTGGGGTTGATGTCGAGGTCGTGGACGGAGTGCACGAGGTAGAAGAGCTTGTCCCCGAGTTCGACTATCTCGGTCGCGGGCAGGTTGGCGCAAGGGACTGACGTGTCGATGTTGCCGCGAATGGCGGTGACCGGCGCGAGGCTGCGGAGGGCTTCGAGGATCGCGATGTCGCCGACGTCGCCGGCGTGAAGGATGTGCTCGACCCCTGCGCCGGCGAGCGCGGCGAGTGCCTCGGGCCGGAGCAAGCCATGAGTGTCCGAGATGACGCCGATCAACATGCGCCGCTATGCCAGCTTCAGGCTTTGCAGGGAGGCGTACTCCTGGCTGAGTTTGGGGTCGTGGCTGCGGTCGGGATCGATCTGCAGTTCGAGGATGGTGATGCCGTTGAGGTCTACCTTTAGGTCTTCAAGTTCTTCGGTGGAACCGTGCGGGCTGAAGGTGAACTGCTGGCGAACGACCTCGCGGAGGTCCGCGCCTGCTCCGGCGGCGAGCGCGAACTCCTGCGAACGCTCGGAGGCGCGGTCGATGAAGTGCAGCTGGATGCGGTGAATGGTCATGGGCTCGTCGAAATGGAGACGGATGACCTGGGGGCCGGGGTTGGCGGCGCGCCAGCCGGTGGTGACAGCTTTGCCGAGGGCGTGCTCGATGGGAAAGAGTTCGTCTTCGGAGGTGATCTCGACGCGGGCGATGCGCTCCAGGTCGCGCCATAGCTCGTGCCTGGCGACGGAAGCTGTGGGCGTGGGTGAAACGATACTCTTGCGCATTTTGCTCCCTTTTGGTCTAAGGGCAAGCATATCTGGTTTTGAAGCCATGAGCTATGAGCGTGGGGATGGGCGCAATACGCCAGACTGCCTGCTTGCTGTGTTAGATGCTGTCGAAAAAATAAAGGCTTATTACGGATCTGCACCAATGAGGCAGATTTAAGAACAGGCAAAAGCGAAATGCGGGATCCTTCACTCCGTTCAGGATGACGGCGTAAAACAAACAACGGCGAAGAACAAGCAAGGACAGAACAGGCAAGGGCAAGAGCAACGACGAAAGACAGGGATCCTTCGCTTCGCTCAAGGATGACGGCGAAAAACGGGCGACGGCAACGGTAAACGTCCGGCAAAAAATGGGCGTGAACGTTGATTCGAGCAGATTCCATAATTCCTCCTTGAAAAAATACTTTCCTCCCATGGTTCGATCTTCCGCACGGATGCCGCACGGATCTTGATAGACGTCAGGGTGTGGCTTTCTATGCAGGAACCTCGGGTGTTGAGCTTGATGCCAGATGCTCGGCAGCTTTCTGCTTTAACGTTTCGAGCGCATCGTGCGAGTAATAGGTTCCGCCGCGAATGACGGCGCTGATCTTATGCAGATTCCGAGCGTCTTCCACCGGATTGTCGTCAAGCAGGACCAGATTCGCGTTCTTCCCTTCTTCGACACTGCCGTCGGTCGTTTGCCGGTTGAAGAACTCAGCGCCGAGGAGCGTTGTCATCTGAAGAATCGTGAGGGGAGACAGACCCGCCTGCGCCAGCAAATCGAACTCCTGATGGAGTGAGAAACCGGCGATCTCCCAGACGCTGCCGCCGAAGTCGGAGCCGGCCAGCATCTTTACCCCGGCTTGATCGAACAACTTCGTGATCTTCGACTGAAGGGCAAACATCCGGTGAAGTGTTTCCTGGGAGGCGGGCGGCAGCTTACTCGAATAGCGTTCTGCGACTGCCTCAAACAACTGCCGGGTTGCAGGTGAGGCATAGCGCAGATTGGTACTCGCGCTATAAGCAGGATCACTCGCGAAGGCGGATGTTCGCAGGCGGATCAGCGTAGGCACCTGCCAGGTGTGATGTGCAAGGAAGACCTCAGCCACGTTGCTGCACTTTGCTTCGCTAAAGGTATCGATCAGGTGCTGGACTCGAGGCACATAGGACGAGTCCGACAGGCTGGCAGCAAGAACAGGGGCAGCCAGGGCGATCTTCTGGTTCATAACCCCTGCGGACGAAACAAGCACGGGAGACGGAGGAGGCGGAAGTCTTGCTATTGCCTCCCTCACAGCCGACTCGTCGGTGGAGCATTGAACCAATATCTGCTCACCGGCGCCAAGATGCTCGATCGCGTGCATTCCCTCTTCAGAGGCTTTGGTTGCGCTCACCCCGGGGGATAGATGTCCTGCATAAGGCAGGCCCTGGCGCTTGGCCTCTTCGAGCGAAGCAAAAAATGCCTCGGGGGTGACGTCGATTGTCTTGATGAAATCAGCGCCCTGCCTCTTCTGCTTTTGGACCTCCGCGATCGCGTCCTGCGGCGTACCGGCGTTATTCCGCAAGAGGAGATCTCCTGGCAGGGCGAGGAGTTCAGGGGAGTCAGCCGTCGGCACCAGCTTGCCGTCTTTCCGCCTCTGCAATAACTCCGGCGAGCCGGCCATCTGACGAATGCCTGTGATGCCATTGGCGAGCATCAGGGCCAGGCTGTCTTCCAGGTTTGGCTGGTTGAAGGGGTGCCCGTGCATCTCCCAGTAGCCGGGAACGACGAACTTCCCATGCGCCTCGATCGATTGCGCATTGTCTCCTGCGACGACGCTCCCAAAGGGCACGATCTGCGTGATCTTGCCGTCTTCGAGAATGATCGTCATCCTTGACGTTAGTTTTCCGTCGTGGGTATCAATGATGGTGACGTCGTTAAGAAAAAGGCCGCTGTGGACTGGCGATGTTTGGGCTGCAATTTTTTTATCCATGAGAGGCCCCCGGTAACTCAGTTGCCGATGTTAGAGGTACGGATGAACGGAGGGGCGATGCAGGTTGCATCCAGCCTTCCTTCCACGGTCACCATTGGAAGACGCCCGTTATCGGACCCCAATGAAACCCCTCGTATTCAGAAACATAAGGATGAGAGTGATTGCTCCCGGTCCTAGATGACCAGTTCATGCGCGCAAGTATGGCGTGCGAATATCTCGTTGATACTCTCAAATCAAGTCCCCTGACCAAGTCAAAGGGTGGCTTGAAGTGTCGCTCCGCAAGCCGATCCACGAGCAGCTCGCTGCCGACTATTGCCAAGCGGGATGGTGGGACACCGTGAAACTCGAGCCGGAGCAGGGCGCAATGCTGCGAAGGCGAGAGATATTTTGAGCAAGGAAGGGAAAGCTCTCGTCGCGGGCCGGGTTGTCGCTGGACTCAGTGCGGCCGGTTTGCCGTTGGGTGTGGCGCAGAGTATCGTTGAGATCGTGAGGCATCTTCGACACTTCGGGGCCGTTCTGCTGTTGCTGCTCTCGTGTGTAGCTCCTGCGATGGCGTGTATGGCTCCCGCATCACCGATGACCGCAGAAGAACAGGCCTGCTGCCGCATGATGAAAAGTCAATGCGGACAGATGGAAATGCCAGCCTCACATCCCTGCTGCAAGAAAGTCGCGGCGGATGTTCAAGCCAACACGTTGAAGACGGACACGGTCTCGTTTCATCCTGCCGTGACTGCCGTCTTCTGGGTGTCTTCATTTGATTTTCTGAATGCTCAGTCCGCAAGCAGGAATTGGGTTCAACGCCCGGAGCACTCGCCGCCGAAGGCTCCTCCTTCGGCAATTATAGTTCTGAGAATCTAGCTTCTCTCCTCTCTCGCTAAAGATGCGGGCCGCGCACCTGCGCGTGTTTATGTCTGAATTGCAATCGAGACAGGAGTTTTCGCTATGAGAGTGGCCTTGTATTGGACCGCCGCATTTGCGCTGGCAACGGGCACCTGCGCGTACGCGCAGGAGATGACCGGAGTGCCAACGTCACTTGCTGCGTTGATTTCAGAAGCGCAGTCGAGCAACACACAGATATCCGCTGCAGACCATGCCTGGAAAGCTGCGACTCACGTTGCAAGACAGGTGACGACACTGCCGGACCCGACCTTCACCTTTCAGTTGTTCAGTGTCGGCAGTCCAAAGCCCTTTGCCGGTTACACCAACAGCAACTTTTCATATGTGGGCATCGGCGCATCGCAGGAAATCCCCTATCCAGGCAAATTGCGTCTGCGCGGCGAGGTCGCAAAACGAGAAGCAGACGTGATGGACATGGAGTTGGATGCGACCACTGCGGGGGTTTCCGATGAGGTGAAGGCCGACTACTTGCAACTGGCTTATTTGCAGAAGACGCTGGGCATCCTGACCGAAAACGAGCGTGTTCTAGACCAACTTCTGCAGGACGCGACAGCCCGCTACAAAGTGGGTCAGGGGTTGCAAGCAGATGTCTTGCAGGCACAAGTGGAGCGAACGAAGATTGTGCGTGAAATCACGGCACATCACGAGCAAACAGGTCAGATCGAAGCACACTTGAAGGGCTTGCTGCATCGCGACCAAGGTTCTCCCGACATTGTGACCGAAACGCTTGTTGAAAATCCTCTGCGTCTCACCTCCGCCGAGCTGTTGCAACTGGTGCGGCAGCAGAACCCGCAAATTCAAGTCGATTCGGGTTCAATTACCCAGCAAGACGCAGCGCTGGCATCTGCCCGGCGCGAAGGCAAGCCCGACTTCGGAGTTGGGTACATGTACCAGCAGAACGACCGTAAATACCGCGATTACTATATGTTCACCCTAAATATCAAGCTGCCGCGCAAAGCCCGAGTCAACGCTGAAGTCGCCGAGGCAGCGGAAAAACTTGCCCAATCCAAGGAAACTCTCGATTCCCATCTGCAGCAGCAGCTCGCACAAGTTAAGCGAGGTTATGTAATGGCTACTAGCGATGAGGAACTGCTAAAGGAATATGACCAAGGGCTGATTTCGCAGTCTGACGCTGCCTACCGCTCAACTCTTAACGCCTACGCCTCCAACCGCGATCAGTTCACTCATGTGCTGCTGTACTTCGTCAACGTGCTGGGTTTAAGGCTCGACGAAGCGCAGGTGCTCGAAGAACATGAGGTTGCTTTGGCTCACCTGGAGACTCTGACTGGAGCGACACTGCGATGAATAAATATGTTGTCCGCACATCCCTTGTATGGATTGGCATTTTGGCGATCGTCCTCGCCGGAGTTTTCTTTTACCGCTCCCGCAAGTCTTCGGTGTCATCGAACTCGAACTCATCCATGTCACCCGAGGAGCAACCCGTCGCAAAGGGCCCCGCGCCAACCCCTGGAACGCAATCTGCGGCCATGTCTGCCGCGAACGATTCGGCAATGGAATCTTCGACGCAGCCGCCGATGCAAGCATCCTTGATGCCCGTGCAACTCTCGCCGGAACGGATGCAGAGCATCGGCGTGAAGACCGGCACTGTGGAATACAAGCAGCTCAGCGATGACGTTCGAGCGACCGGAAACGTCGCCATCGATGAACGTTTGCTCTCTTATGTTCAGGTACGCTTCCCCGGCTATATTCGCAAGGTCTACGTCAATGCGACGTATCAATACGTTCGTAAAGGCGAGCCGCTCTTTACGGTTTACAGCCCAGATCTCGTCGCTACTCAACAGGAGTATCTGTTGGCGAGACAGAACCAGAAGATTTTGAGGACGAGCACCGTAGACGGCGTGGCTTCCGGTGCTGAGGCGCTGTCCGCCGCCGCCGAACAGCGGCTTGAGCAGTGGGAAGTCCCGCCGAGCGAGCTGCAAAAACTCAAAGACACTGGGAAGGCCATCACCGATCTGACCATCAACTCGCCTGTATCCGGTTATGTTACGGAATACAACGCCCTGCCCAACATGTATGTCCAACCTTCGACTCGCCTCTACACCGTCGCCGATCTCTTGCGCGTGTGGGTAAATGCTCAAGTGTTCCAGAACGATGTGGGGAGGTTGAAGCCGGGCGATCCAGCTGACATTACCGTGGATGCATATCCGGCCCGGACCTTCCATGGGCATATCGATCAGATCCTTCCCCAGGTCGACCTCTCGACAAGAACCGTGAGTGTTCGCCTGATGATTGAAAACTCCGGTTTGAAGCTGAAACCGGGAATGTATGTGAATGTCGACTTGAAATCGCCGCTTGGCCGTCAGCTTGTTATACCGGCCTCCGCAGTCTTTCAAACGGGTACGAGGCAACTGGTCTTTCTCGATCAAGGCAACGGGAACCTGGAACCAAAGGAAGTTGTTCTAGGACCTCAGTCTGGTGATGATTTCGTCGTCTTGAAAGGCCTGAAGGCCCACCAGCAGATCGTCACTTCAGCCAACTTCCTCATCGACTCCGAAAGCCAATTGCAGGCCGCTGCCGGTTCATTCCTGCCTCCGCCTCCGGGTGCGGGCGGAGCGGCGCGAGCCTCGTCTGCCATGCAGGACAACATCGATTTCAGTACCGAGCCCAACCCTCCACAAAAAGGGGCGAATACGTTCCGTGTGAAGCTGACGGGACCGGGCAATACCCCCGTCCCCGGGGCCGATGTCAGTGTGACGTTTTATATGGCGGCGATGCCGGCGATGGGTATGGCTGCAATGAAGACCACTAGCAAGCTGAACGACAAGGGCAATGGACTCTATGAGGCTGCGGGATCGCTTGGCTCCGGAGGCACGTGGCAAGTGGCTGTTGTCGCACAGAAAAACGGCCAGACCATCGCGACCAGGCAACTACGGGTTAACGCGACAGGAGGCATGTAAATGCTGTCCCGGATTATCGAAGCCTGCGCCCGCAATCGGTTCCTGGTGTTCACGGGAGTGTTGTTGCTGACTCTTGCCGGCATCTGGTCGCTCAAGCATGTTCCGCTCGATGCACTGCCGGACATCTCCGATGTCCAGGTGATCGTGCATACCAACTGGGCAGGCGAGCCGCCCGACGTGATCGAAGATCAGGTGACCTATCCCATCGTCACCAGCATGTTGGCCGCACCTCACGTCAAGGCGGTACGCGCGCAGTCGATGTTCGGTGATTCTTATGTGTACATCGTCTTTGAAGACGGCACCGATCTTTACTGGGCGCGTTCTCGCGTGATCGAGTACCTCCAGCAGATCAGCGGTCGTCTACCGTCGGAGGTCCATCCCGTCATCGGACCTGATGCTACCGGAGCCGGATGGGTGTACGAATACGCCATCGTAGACAAGAGCCATACGCATAGCCTTGCCGACCTGCGGACCTTACAAGACTGGAACCTGCGCTATGCGTTGGAGACGGTGCCAGGGGTCGCGGAGGTGGCAAGCATAGGTGGCTACGTCAAGCAATACCAGGTGCAGCTCGATCCCAATAAATTGTTGGCGTACGGTGTCTCTCTGTCGACCGTCATGGACCGGGTGAAAGCAAGCACCAATGAAGTTGGCGGACGTGTGCTTGACCTGAGCGGAGCGCAATATATGATCCGTGGCCTGGGCTATCTTCACTCGCTCGACGACCTCGCGTCGGTGAGCGTCGGCAGTAAGAACGGCACACCGATTTTGGTGCGCGATCTCGGGACCGTCAGCTTCGGTCCGGATATCCGCGAAGGAGTTGCCGAGTGGAACGGTCAGGGTGAAACGGTGGGAGGAATCATCGTCATGCGCCAGGGGATGAATGCTCTGGACGTCATCAACGGAGCCAAGGCCAAGCTGCGTGAGATCGCGCCGTCTCTTCCGCCTGGGGTCGAGATCATGTCCGGCTATGATCGTTCCGGGCTGATTCACGCTTCCATACACACGCTCCAGCGCGACCTGCTCGAAGAGGCGATCATTGTCAGCCTTGTAATCATCATCTTCCTGCTCCATTTCCGTTCCGCGTTGATCGCGATCATTGCATTGCCCATTGCCGTGATCGTCTCTTTTGTCCCGATGTATTTGCTGGGCGTTTCATCGAACATTATGTCGCTTGGCGGTCTTGCGCTGGCGATCGGCGTATTGGTGGATGCGTCCATCGTGATGGTGGAGAACGGCTACCGCCATCTCTCCGAGCGTCAGGAGCACAGCGCCACCATGGTCACTGAGCCGGAACGCCAGCGAATTCTCATCGATGCAGCCAAACAGGTCGGTCCCGCTCTGTTCTTTTCTCTGCTCATCATCGTTGTGTCGTTTCTTCCCGTATTTCTTCTCCAGGCGCAGGAAGGGCGTATGTTCCGTCCGCTCGCCTGGACGAAGACGCTCGCAGTTGGTTCTTCATCTGTCCTTGCCATCACGCTCGTCCCTGTCCTGATGGTGATGCTGATTCGAGGGCGACTACGCCCTGAAGGCGCAAATCCCATATCGCGTGTCACACAAGCAATCTATCTTCCGATACTGAGGTTCTGTCTGCATCATCGCTGGCTGACGATTGCGGTTAACTTAATTTTTCTCGCTGTAACGCTGCCGCTTGCTTTGCATCTGGGCAGTCAGTTCATGCCGCCTCTGTATGAGGGATCATCGCTCTTCATGCCAACGGCGTTGCCCGGTATCTCGATTGGGCAGGCAAAGGTTCTGCTTCAGGAGCAGGACCGAATACTCCGCAGCTTTCCTGAGGTTGTTAGCGTCTTCGGCACAGTTGGCCGCTCGGACAGCGCTACGGATAACGCTCCGCTCGACATGTACGACACGACGGTAATGCTCAAGCCACGCGAACAATGGCCGGCAGACATGACCTACGACAAGCTCATCCAGCAAATGGATGCGAAGCTTCAGTTGCCGGGTCTTTCGAACACCTGGACCATGCCCGTCGAAAACCGGCTCGACATGGAATTGACCGGCATCAAGACGCCGGTTGGCCTGAAGGTGCAGGGAACGAACGTACAAGGAATTCAGGAGGTCGCAGCGCGGATCCAGAACGTCCTCACAGGTCTGCCCGGGGTGCGATCGATCTTCGCGGAAAAGGTAGCGCAAGGGTTCTACGTCAATGTCGATGTCAACCGCGCTGAGGCCGCCCGCTACGGCCTTAGGATTCAGGATGTTCAAACGGCTGTCTCTTCCGGAATCGGTGGGATGAATGTCGCGCAAAATATCGAAGGACGCGAGCGCTTCCCTATCAATGTCCGCTATCAACGCGATTTCCGCAACAACATCGCGGAGATGCGTGGCATTTTGATTGGAACGCCCTCCGGCGCCCAGATTCCACTGGGGCAGGTTGCGAACATTTCATTCTCCAGAGGCCCTGCCATGATCCGGGACGAAGACGGAGCGCTGACGGGCTACATCTACATCGATCTAGCGAACACAAACTATGGTGGCTTTGTCGCGCAGGCGAACCAACAACTTCAGCAAAAGCTGAAGCTGCCTGCAGGCTACACCTATCAATGGTCGGGCGAGTACCAATTCGAGCGACGGGCAAAGGAGCGTCTCAGACTTATCCTGCCAATCGTATTTTTCGTGATCCTAATCTTGCTTTATCTCGTGTTCCACTCAGTGGCCGAAGCGTTGATGCTGATCTTCCCGACGGCCTACGCTCTGACCGGAGGCTTGCTGCTGCAGTGGCTGCTCCATTACAAATTCAGCGTCGCGGCCGCCGTAGGATACATAGCCCTGTTTGGTATTGCTGTAGAAACAGGCGTGGTAATGGTGGTTTATCTACACGAAGCGCTGCAGCATCGTATCGAAGCAGGTGAAGTCCGGACGAACGCGGATATTGAAGCAGCTACCATTGATGGAGCTGTTCTGCGCCTCCGTCCCAAGCTGATGACCGTCGTTGCCGTACTCGCCAGTCTCGCGCCTATTCTATGGGAATCGGGTATCGGTTCGGATGTGATGAAGCCGATTGCAGCTCCTATGGTAGGGGGAATGATTACCTCAACTATCAACGTCCTGATCCTGGTGCCTGTCTTCTTCGTGATGATGAAGGAGAGGGATTTTCGGAAAGGAACACTTTACCCTCGCACTCCAACGAACGTCGCGGCACCGGCGAAAACTCAACCTCAACCGCTGTGATTCCTTATACAAGCTAAACGGTGATGCGACTCAATGCATCGGAGCGGGGATATCAGTCACAGCTTTGCAGTACGAAGTCGCAAAGCGTTTCCTATCACGGAGACGGAACTGAAGCTCATTGCAGCAGCGGCGATCATCGGGCTCAGCAGCAGTCCGAAGAAGGGATAGAGAACCCCTGCCGCCAACGGGACGAAGTCAGCAGATGTCGCGGGACGGCCGTTCGAGGTTCGCCGGGAGGAGATACTCCGGGCTCCGCCTCGCCCGGGTAGAATATGCGGTCGATATGCTTCGGATGGATGTTATCATCCCGCATCAGCTTCATAATGCTCTCGTAAAGCAATGGATGTGTCCGCTGCTGGTAGATGATCCAGCGCTCGTCACGAAGGTCTGCCAGCTTGATTGCGCTCTTCGATGCGAGGTTGTGTTCGCGTGGGAGGACGATGTGAAGCGGTGTCTCCGCCAGCTTGGTCATTGTCAGTTTTGCGTTTCGCTCCGGCTGCGTGATGAGCGCCACGTCAAGGTCAGCGCTCATCAGCCGGTGCCAGATCGGACGAAGGCTCACTGTGAATGCTGATTTCCAGGTCAGCGTGCAAGGGCAGCCTTATGGAATAGAGAATCTCGACCAGTACAGGGTCCCTTGCTGGAGGTCTTGCTCGCCTGGAGCGAACAGTGCCCGCAGACGGAAGAGAGATGGATGTTCCCGAACCCGAAGCGGTATCTCAAACCTGCGGGCTTGAAGTTGGGTCTAGGGCCGATCGGCTGGCATACCTTCCGTCACACGTAACGGTCTTGGCTTGATGAGACGGGTGCACCGATGAAGGTCCAACAGGAGCTCATGCGGCACGCCTCCATCCAGACCACGATGAACGTGTACGGACATTTACACTGCATCCCGAATCGATCTTGCAGGAACTCGTAAATACAGCCGTAGAGTTCTGCGGGGCCGATAGCGCCGGCATATCCCTCGAAGAACCAGAGGATGGGACCTTCAAGTGGATTGTGGTCGCAGGTAGCTTTGCACCTTACCTGGGTGGCCATACTCCACGAAATTACAGCCCTTGTGGAACTTGTCTAGACTCCGGACGAGCTCAGCTTTATTGTGTCACGCAGCCCTACTACGACCATCTGGGTGTCATGGCAAAACCAATGGTAATAATATACTTGACTGAGTAACACTTTCTGTGTAACGTAGAGGTATGGAAACGCCAAAGACACTTCTCGAAGCCATCCAACTGTTCTCAAACAAAGAAAACTGCCGTCAATTCATGATTGCTGTTCGCTGGATTGACGGCATTGTTCGGTGCCCGCATTGCGGCTCTGAGAATGTGGCTTACATGGAGACGGCCAACCTCTACAACTGCCGTACGAAGCATCCGAAACAAAAGTTTTCGCTGAAGGTTGGAACGGTTTTAGAAGACTCGCCCATCGGCCTCGATAAGTGGCTACCTGCTTTCTGGCTTCTCTGCAACAGTAAGAATGGGGTTAGTTCCTATGAACTTTCTCGCTCCCTTGGCGTCACCCAGAAATCCGCTTGGTTCATGCTTCAGCGGATTCGCCTCGCTATGCAGGATGGTTTCGACGGCGGCAAACTGAAGGGTCAGGTAGAGGTAGATGAGACTTTCATTGGCGGCAAGGCCCGCAACATGCACATCGCTAAACGCCGTAAGACAATCACAGGCCGGGGAGCTACCGGGAAGACGGTTGTTATGGGGATGCTAGAGCGCGGTGGCAAGGTCAAAGCCCACGTCATTGCCGAACGCGATAAGAAGACGTTGCATGGCAAGATTGCCGAGCATGTAGAAGTTGGGTCGCACGTCATGACCGATGAACTTGTGTCCTACTGGGGCTTGGAACAGAACTACACACATAGCGTTATCAATCACGCTGAAGCCTATGTGGACGGCATTGTCTCGACGAACGGCATGGAGAACTTCTGGTCACTATTGAAGCGTGGCTTGAATGGAACCTACGTCGCCGTAGAACCGTTCCACCTGTTCCGCTACATAGACGAACAGGCTTTTAGATTCAACAACCGTGGTACGAACGATTTGGGGCGCTTCGTAAAGACGCTCTCGCAGGTCACAGGCAAGCGCCTGACGTTCGCTGAGGTCACGGGTAGGGAGTTGCAGGCGTAGGCTTACAGGAAAGCCCGTAGAGCAGACTGCTAACGGGCTGTCTTATAGGAGAGAGGAGCGTGGGAAGCGGAAGCCTTAGACCGCTTCTCCGCTTCCAATCGCTTCTGTATTTCCGAGTGCGGGACGGAAAGAATCCGTCTCGCAAAGTCTTTGAATCGGTCGAAGTCCCCCGCGTCGTCCTTGGCCGGGATGTTGGGTTGACTCGCCATAGGTGGTCCTCAGAAAAGAGGATGCGCCCATGTGCGTCAAAAGTCAATCAAACTGCCGCGATCAGGGCATTCAGTGCCAGGGCAACTTCATCGGCAATTGCCTGAATGAGACGATGGTAAGAGGTTCTGTCGGAACCGAACTCTGTCTGGCCTTCTCGCGGAGCGTGTTTGATAGCTACGTGGAGGGTGGCATTGGCAGACTTGAGTTCAATGCTAGGGTCAGGAATAGGAACCTCGAATACGAAGATTATCGCGTCGTGCTCCACGTCCTGAGTGGTGATCCCGATGGTTGCAGGTTGGGCGATACCAGCCTTGGATATGAACTCCATCTGAGCGATTCCAGGAGAGGTGATTGTGACGTTCAAGAGCCTATGCTTATTGCCGTTCGCAAGCTCGCTGAGCAAGAGGAGCAGTGGGGGAAGTACCGGATGGGGACGATTATAGGGCTGGAAGCTGAAAATAACGTCACGTACCGCGTCCGGGACGCTCGCCAGTTTGGTTTTGCCCCAGTCCCGGAGATCCTCCGGCCTGCTAGTCATGAGGAAACAGGCTTTGTCTCTCTTGTCAGGCTTAGGACTGGTGGGCAGAGAAGCGATAGCGTAGACGGCATGGTCGAGGGTGTCTCGGAGGTTGGTGAGACAGTCTCCAATCATGAGACTCCATCGCTGAGAGTCGGGTTTAGGCCCCGGCATGTGGGCACGCAAGTAATGCTGTGTAGCATCCTCGTTTCTCTCAACAATGATTTTGTTCTCACCACTGTGAAGCCAAGCGTCTATTTCCAAATCAACAGCTTTGAAGTGGGTGAGAGCCCACTCAAGTTTCGCATAGACGCTGGTGAGATCTAATTCCGGTGGCGGAGGCATGCCAAAAAGAATAGCAGAACTACTCAGTCAAGTATATTATAACCAAACCAATCATCGATGGAATGCTGATTCCCTGGTCAGGTGACGGGGCACGAGGCACTCTGTGGAGCGTGTCGCATTCCTCAGAGGAAGCTTTTTGCTCCGGAGACTACGAACTGCTCAAAAGCCTCGCAGATTTCGCCTCACTCATCTTGCAATATCAGCACCAAGAAAAATTGGTGAGAGAGGCAGAATGTGCACGTAGCGTTGCACAGATGGCTCATGAGCTGGCTCATCATATAAACAATCCCCTACAGAGTCTGTCAAATACGATTTTTCTGGCTCGACACGGCAAAGAAGATGTCGAGAATCACCTCATCCAAGCTGATGATAGATTTGAAGCGTCTGTGCGAGCAGGTAGCGATGTTGCTCAACGTTTCTGCGAGTTTCAAAGCAAAGCAGAACGGTCTGCCGCAATGAAATGGTCCTGCCGAGTTTCGTAACAGCCTCGTTCCCCTTCTGCACTTTCCCCCCTTTGCTGCCTGCCGCGCTCTGAGTGCGGTGAATTGCGTTTATTGTCACCTAGCGAGTTGCGAACGCGAACAGCGGTCGAGTAGTGCATCGGCCTGAATACCTCAGTCGGGCTTCCCTGGCGCGCCATATGAGTGAACAGAATTCCACATAAGAGGACGAATCATGTTTGGACTCGAAGACTCAGCTGACTAGAGGTGCTCCGACGCCAGACTGCATCTCAGGTTAGTGAGGGATCATGCCGACAGTATTGATGACCGGTGGCCATACAGGCCTAGGACTTGTTGGAGCACAGACGTTGGCGAAACGCTATGGATGCGATCTGATCCTCGCTGGCCGTAACCGCGATCGTGTCGAGAAAGGCGCTCAGAAGTTGCGCGAGGATACGGGCGCGAAGATTGAAGTTCTGGAAATGGACCTGAACTCCCTCGAATCGGTTCGCGAAGGTGCGATCCGATGCAAGGAAATGCTGGCTGCTACAGCGAGTGACGCGAAGCTGCAAGGCATCGTCTGCAACGCCGGTGCGCAGTTTAGCGGGCGAGTGACGTACAGCTTAGACGGCTACGAGGAAACGTTTGCAGGAAATTGCCTCGGTCACTTCCTCCTGGTCAACTTGCTGCTGGACTCTATGGAGGGGAACGGGCGCGTTGTTTGGACCGCAAGCGGAACACACGATCCGGCTTTGATGGACGGCAAGTCCGTCGGCAAGGCGATAGAGCCCGACGCGAACGCATTGGCACAGCAGGGGCGAGAGGGCAAGCCGATCTCCGGTGGACGTCGCTATGCAACCTCCAAGCTATGCATCATCCTGTACGCCTATGAACTAGACAGACGTCTGCGCCGGGCGGGAATGTCTATCGAGTCCATCGCTTACGATCCTGGATTCCTTCCGGACACGGGCATGGGTCTCGGAGCGCCCACTATTTTTAGAAGCTCCGTCGTCAAATTCATCCTGCGAAAACTTGGGATGACGATGGGTCAGATGCCGCTTTCAGGCGAGGCCCTGGGGATGCTGGACGAAGATGCCATGTACGCGAACAGCTCGGGTAAGTATTTCCACTCAAAGAATGGGGTCCTAAGGGAAGCCCGATCTTCAGCGGTGTCGTATGACGAAGCGAAAGCAGCCCAGCTGTGGCGCGACTCCGAACAGTTGGTCCGGCTAACGGATAACGAGCGACCAGTCAACCTCTGTAAGAGGGAATACTGATTCGGTCTTGAAAAACGCGGTTCACGTCAGATGTCAGCGGCAGAACCAGTTCGTCTCCACAATGAGTGCAAAAGCGCCAAGGCACTCGTCGGGCGAAACTCAGCTGGAAACGAGCATTGGCCATTTCTCGCCAGCTAAGATCGCATTTGGAAACACAGCCGACTTGACGGCACTAATCCCCAAGTGCGTTCAGGAACGCTTTCAAGGCATCATTTACAGCGGTGGACGCCTCGACCGTCACGATGTGTGAGGCATCTGGAATGACCTTCATTTTCGCGCCCCATATGGCGTCAAACAGTCCACGGGCTACGCTCGGCGGAGTACTTGGGTCCCGCTCTCCCACCAGGATCAGTGTGGGGCATCGGATCTCCCCAAGCCTGGTATGGATGTCAAGCTTTGAAATCAAATCCCATATTGCCGCATGAGTTATAGGATCGTCTGCCAATAGTGTCTTCGTGACCCGGTCTATGATGTCGGGACGCTGCGTTCTCGTCTCCGGTGTGAACCACCGTTCCAAACTCGATTGAACAACGGCAGCCATGCCTTCTGCGCGCACCGTCTCTGCACGAGATCTCATACCGTTTCGCACTTCTTCGGGGAAGTGGGAAGCTGTGCCGATCAGGGTAAGGCTGCGAACGAGGTCGGGTCGTGCGAGGGTGGTGACCTGTGCAATCATCCCGCCGAACGATATTCCCACGAGGTGAACTGGCTTTGCGCTGACCTCTTCGATCAGCGTGGCAACGATAGCGGCGGCGTAGTCAAAAGACCAATCTTCCGAGGCAACCGACGAACGCCCATGGCCGGGTAAATCGAATGCTATGACGTTGTATTCGATACGGAGTGTTTCGATCTGACGATCCCAATAAGTCAGATCATGACCTACAGCATGAATCAGAACAACCGTCTCTGGTCTATCCGTGCTCGTTCGTACCCAATTCAAGTGCGCTTCGGGATCTGTCTTTGCTGGTGTCTTTGTCATCGTAGGTTCGATGACGCTGGGCAGCAATTGATTCAGATCGCTCCCCCTCTGTGGGCAACAAGGTCGCAATGGCCAACTGGGGTTCATCGTTCGTGGGGAGTGACGAGCATTCGCAGAATTCTGTATCGTCGCTTCATGCAGAGACTCTCTTTCTGGTTCGGTGTACTTCTCTTGATAATCGTGTGTTCGCATCAACCCGCCCGCGCACAGACCCCAGCCAGGGTGCGCGATATCGCCGTGAACGATTTGGCACACCGAGACACTGCTATTCACTGGCCGGAAGGTTTCGACCCGGCTACGGCTGCGCAGTTCAGCCATAATGAGCTTTTCATCCCGGCCCCATGCGAGCATGTCTTCGCCCAAATGGCGAATGTTATGGCATGGCCAACATGGTTCATCCTGGTGAAAGATGTCACGGTTGAGGGACCGAACAAAACTCCAGGACTAGGGCGTACTCTCTCGCTATCCATTTTCGACACACCCATTTCGGCGAAGATTACGGAGTGGATTCCCGGGGAGCGCATAAGCTGGATACCCGACACTGTCGCGCCATCTGAGTCAAGTCATTACCACGCATGGCACTTTGTACCTGCCGAGGGCGGCTGTAGAGCATTGACAGAAGAGGTCGGCGTGGGACCAGCCGATAAGAAACTAGGGAGGGAGGGCAGCTTTTACATGCATCGAGCGCATGACCTCTGGTTAGCCTCGCTCAGATACGCTTCAGAGTAGTCTTCAGAACTCTTGCGTGCTGCGTGTCTTGCTGCACTGGCAACAACAGGCCTCCGCACTCGTTCAGCCCTCGGTAGCCCATTGGCGATTTATCGTGAATCCAGAAACATCCCTGACGACAAGAGCGTTTGTGGGGACCGATCCGTCGATCTTAGAAAGTTCATGGATACTGTGTACTAAAAGGCGGTGTAAATGACGAGCTTCAGCGAGGCATCGTCGTTCGCCTGAAACGATGCAGTCTCAAATCGAAGCAAACCCTTTACAGGATGATGAAGTAATTTCCGAACTCCTGCGCCGCTGCCGACATCGTGTGTCTCCCACCAGTGGTCGAATTCGGGGCACTCCGCCTGAAGTCGCTCCAGGAGTCTTACAAATGCCGGATCGTTCGCCCAAAAATCATACGTCGTGCGGAACAAGGCAAGCATGCGCTTCGCTTCGTCGGCCCACGCTTTACCGAAAAGGCGTTTCATCGCGGGATCGGTCAGCACATAAAGCAGGATGTTGCGATCCTCATCGGGAATGCGGCTGAAGTCAGTGAAGACCTCCGCTGCCGCCTTGTTCCATGCCAGAACGTCCCACCGGCGTCCTGTGATGTAGGCCGGAGGATTTAAGCCCTCGACCATGCGCCGCATCGTCTCTGGAACAACTTCTCGAGCGAAGGCTGAACGATTCGGGTTCCGGGCCAGTGCGCAAAGATGCGAGTGTTCCACCTTGCTGAGCCGAAGAGCTCTGGCCAATGCATTGATCGTGGCTGTGGACGGGCTGACCGTCCGTCCCTGCTCCAGTCGGATGTACCAGTCGATGCCGATCCTAGCGCGTTCTGCTACCTCCTCACGCCGCAGGCCTGGAGTCCGCCGCCTGCGGCCGTCTCTTAAGCCGATCGTTTCGGGCGCGAGCTTCTCTCGCCGCGACCTCAGGAAGTCACCTAATTCGTTTCGGCTTGTAGACGTAGCAGTACTGGGATTGCGCATGGAAGGTACTCCTCAATCCTAGGATAATACCATGCCTTGCTTGATGATGCTGTACGCGCCAGGCTTCTAAATAGCGAGGAGATTGTATGAAAGCTGCTGTTCTGAAGGCATTTGGATCGAAGCTCATTTTGGAAATTGTGCCTGATCCGGTCTGCGGAACCGGAGAGGTGATCGTCGATGTCGTCGCGGCTCCTGTGCTGCCGTATGCGGGCGAAGTCTTCAGCGGTGAACGAAAGTATCTTCTGACGCTGCCTGCTGTACCAGGATGCGGTGCCATCGGTCGTGTGCGCGCCGTCGGTCCCGACGCGACCCAGCTTGCCGTGGGGGACTGGGTGCTTTGTGATCCAACCGTGCGATCGCGGGACAATGCACTCACCCCGGACATTACGCTTCAGGGCTGGAGCGCGCGAGATCACGGCGGCGTTCGCTTGCAGGAGTATTTTCATGACGGCCCATTTGCAGAGCAGATCCGGATTCCGACTGAGAACGCGATCCGTCTTGGCTCCATCGAAGCCACTCAGGCCTCACAGTGGTGTGCCTTGGTGACATTGCTCGTGCCGTATGGTGGCTTACTGGCAGCCGAACTGCAGGCTGGAGAGACGCTTCTCGTAAGCGGCGCAACGGGGAACTACGGCAGCTCTGCCGTGGCAGTCGCGCTCGCCATGGGTGCGGGTTGTGTGATTGCGCCCGGAAGAAGCGAGATGATGCTCGACGAGCTTGTGCGTCGATTTGGACCTCGCGTTCGACCGGTAAAGTTGGTGGGCGACGAAACGGTTGACCGAGAAAGCATGAGGCACGCGGCGCCCGGTCCTATCGACTGTGTGTTAGACCTGCTACCACCGTCGGCAAGCACCACTGCGGTGCGTGCCGCGATGATGACGGTTCGCCCGTATGGACGTGTCATCCTCATGGGAGGTGTAGGCATGCTTGGCGGTCCTGGGCTAGACATACCCTATCCATGGATTATGAGAAATTTGATCACGGTCCGCGGACAGTGGATGTATTCACCAACTGCTGTCACACGCTTGGCTAGCATCATCCACGCCGGTCTTCTTGAATTGGGCCAATTCACTCTCACCGAGTTTGGACTAGACGACGCAAACAAAGCTGTTTCGCACGCTTCCGCTAATGCGCGCCCGTTCAGCCTGACGGTCATCCGGCCATGAGACAACGCAGACATTGGAACTCATAGGTCGCACAGCGTTGAGCTGGCCTCTCATCATTCCCCACGAGACCGCGTCTAAGGACCCAAGATCGGTTGCTGAGTTCAACCGAACTTGTAAGTTATTTCACTTGAGGAGGCAACGATGGTAAAGGGACAAGTAGTTGCAGTTACAGGGGCGAGTAGCGGCATTGGGAGAGCTACCGCTCTTGAGTTGGCTCGGCTGGGAGCAAAGCTTGTGTTGGGCGCACGGCATGAAGAGGCTCTTGTGCAAGTAGCCGAAGAAATCCGCGCTGCCGGAGGCGAGGCCGTATACCGCATTACGGATGTGAGCAGGCGTGAGGACCTTCTGAAAATGGTAGACCTTGCCCAAGACAGCTTTGGTCACCTCGATGTTCTGTTCAGTAATGCCGGTGCCATGCCCATCGGACCGTTCGACGAGCTTGCCGTAGATGACTGGGAAACGATGGTGGACGTCAACATCAAAGGCGTACTCTTTGGGGTCGCGGCTGCACTTCCCGTCTTCCTTAAACAGGGCTCCGGGCACTTCATTCATACGGCATCCACGGCGGCTCGTAAGACGGTTCCGAATCAGGTGGTGTATTCGGCCACCAAGGCGGCGGTTCTGGCTCTTTCTGACGGACTGCGTCAAGAGTTGGCAGGCCAGATACGCGTCAGCACTGTGCTGCCCGGATTCACCGACACCGCCTTCAGCGAGCATGTCAAAAGCCCTGAGCTGAAAGCACAGCTGCAAAAGGCGGGAGAAAAGTTCGCGATGTCGCCCAACGCTGTGGCTAGAGCCGTTGTTTACATACTGGAACAGCCTGAAGGTGTAAACATTGGTGAGATAACGCTTCGTTCGAAGGCGCAGGCATGACATTGGTGGCAGCCGTAAGTGTCGGCAAATTCGCTTTGCGTCAGTAAACCAAAGCGACTACTCATGCCTTCGCCGAAGCGAGACAAGCATTTTGAAGGCTACTCTGACGCGTATCTCAGCGAGGCTAACCAGAGGTCGTGCGCTCGATGCATGTAAAAGCTGCCCTCTCTCCCTAGTTTCTTATCGGCTGGTCCCACGCCGACCTCTTCTGTCACTGCTCTACAGCCGCCCTCGGCAGGTACAAAGTGCCATGCGTGGTGATGACTTGACTCAGATGGCGCGACAGTGTCGGGTATCCAGATTAGTCGCTCCCCAGGAACCCACTCAGTGATCTTTGCCGAAATGGGTGTGTTGAAGATAGATAGCGAGAGAGTACGCCCTAGTCCTGGAGTTTTGTTCGACCCCTCAGCGGTCGCGGTAGTTCACCAGGTAGGGCGGGTCGGTGAGGATGAAGTCTGCGCTGTTCGTCGGCATGTCGCGCATCATCTCGATGCAATCGCCGTGAAGGATCGTGTTGACGGGAAGTTTCTGTTGGATCGTATTCGTGTTCATGATGTCGCTCCGTCTTGTGTGGTCTCCCGATGAATCGGGGCACACTGCGCGAAGCGACGCGAGTGGGTCAGGCTTCCAAGGTCAAGGGACGCTTTTTCGGAAGGTTCGGTAAATGTTTTGCGCCCTTTGCAAAAGATTTGCTGAAAGCCGAAACCCGCAGGGCGCGAAGCGAAGCAGAGGCCCGCAGCGCCGCAGGACGCCGGTAAAACCCCGAGTGCGTGCCCGATTCAGTGCGAGACCACGACCCTGGAGTGCGCTGGACGCGAATGTCCTCCAACGGGCCTGTCTTCCGGGGATTCTCTGGTCACGGAGCATATGCAGAAACTGCATACCCTTCACGAATTCCGCAATGGGCTGGGAACGATTCGACGCTTAATTTGGAGTTGTTGGCCGCTGCGAAACATCGGCATATCGACCGCGCGGCAAACGCCGAGGTGCGAATGATGAATCTTTCCGAGCGCGAAGCATTTGTTACGGCTCAGGAGGCCGCCGCCTTTCTGCGGTGCTCTCCAATCACCGTGAAACGCGTTGCCCGCGAAGGCAAAATCCCCTCACACTCCATTACGAATGGGGTGCGTAAACGCTGGCGATTTCTACTTTCGGAACTGGCGGAGAGGATGCAGACAGAGGTATCCTTGACAGCATCATCCGCGCCGCTCACACAAGGAGGAAGCGGCAAATGATAAGCAAAGAGCGGCAGACGTTCCAGTATGGCTGGATCGTTCGTAAAGCCCGCAGCAAAGGGCCTGACGTATGGGTGCTTCGCTGGCGGGAAGGAGATGCAGACAAGTCACGGACCCTGGGAACAACGCAGCAACTTCGTACCAGGGCAGAGGCGCAGCGGGCGGCTTCCAAGTTCACTGCGGAGATCAACAACTCAATCGAAGTGGCAACCTGCGGTCAACTTGTGAGGCGCTACTTGCAAGAGGCAATTCCAGAACGTCAGTCCACAGCCGGGCCTTTGCGGTCCATGTTGAAGGCGCGCATTCTTCCCGAATGGGAGGACGTGCGCGTGGTCGATATGGCGAAGGACCCGATGGCGGTAGAGCAATGGATCAAGGGACTACAGACCAAACCGCAGAAAAAAGATGAGAAACCCCGCGACCTGGCTCCCAAGAGCAAGTTGCATACCCGCGCGGTGATGCACCGGCTCTTTGAGTACGCGATGCGCTGGCGCTATCTGGACTGCCAGCGCAACCCGATGGGCCTGATTGAACTGAAAGGAACGAGCAGGCGGGTTCGGATCATCTACCTGTTGACGCCACAGCAGTATTACGTCATCCTCTCTCACCTAGCTCCGCACATCCGGGTCATGGCAGTTCTAGCCATGAACACGGGTATGCGTATAAGTGAGATTTTGGGGCTGCGGTGGATGGACATCGACTTCGAGCAGGCGACGCTGACGATTGAACGGTCGGTCGTGGGGAAATATGAGGATGAAACAAAAAATCTCGTCTCGGCCTCCGTCCTACCGCTGCACGAGTTGCTGATTCAGGAGCTTCGGGCATGGCAGGCGCGGGAACAGAATGTGAACGGCTGGCTGTTCGGGAATATCGACACGGGCCGACCGTATCACAGGGTTTCGCTCCAGAAGGACCATCTGATCCCAGCAGGAAAGAAGGGCGGGCATCCCGAACCTTGGATGGCATAATTTCCGGCACACCTACCGGGCACGGCTGGGCAGTTCCGGGATTGCGCCAGAGGTGCAGCAAAAACTCATGCGGCACAGTTCGATTGACATGACGATGAGATATGGGCAGAACCACATGCTCGACTCAACCCGCCCAGCGAATGCGAAGTTGGTTGAGGAGCTATTAGCGGCTGGGGCGCTGGCAGTGGATGCGCCCTTATTGCGCCCTCAAGTTTCCTAAGTGGTTGCGGGGGTAGGATTTGAACCTACGACCTTTGGGTTATGAGTGGCCGCGCACTCGCGTATCTAACTGATTTCTTTGGTACGGATAGCCACGCGGAAGTACGGAAAAGTACCCTCCAGACAGCCTGGTGGGAGCTTATTGGGAGCGCGTTTGGAAGGTTGGGTTTTCCACCCAAAGGTCGCTGGATTCAGACATGCCTTCGACTCGCAGAGGCTTCGCTTGTTTCGATTAGTTGCGATTGTTTCGATTGCATGGGACAATGGTTTAGAGGTAAATGCGATGTCCCAGACACTACTCATGCCCATGCTCCCCTCTGAAACGGATGCCACGCTCGCACGAGAAACCAGCCGCCTGCTGGCCCCGCGCATGGACTCGAAAGCGCCCCTTCGTTTCCGCGTCGTGGACGCGGCCAAAGAGGAAACTTTGCAGCTTCCCGTACCCGCCGTCCGAATGCTGGTTCGCATTCTGGAAGAGATGGCGAGGGGAAATGCCGTGACCCTGATTCCTGTTCACGCAGAGCTGACGACACAGGAAACAGCGGACATGCTGAATGTTTCTCGGCCCTACTTGATTCAATTACTGAACGAGGGGAAGATAGCGTACCGGAAAGTTGGAACGCATCGCCGCGTTCGTTTCGATGCTCTGATGGCTTACAAGCGTCAGGCCGATGCTGAGCGTCGAGATGCTCTTGCTGAACTGGCAGCGTATGACCAGGAGATTGGGATCTAGTTGTGACGGCGTTCACTGTCTTCTACGACGCGAATGTTCTGTATCCTGCTGAGTTGCGTAACTTCCTCATGCACCTCGCCCTGGTGGGAGTATTTCGCGCTCAGTGGTCCGCCGACGTACACGAAGAGTGGATAAGCAATCTTTTGAAGAATCGTCCCGATCTCACTCGCGAAAGACTGGAACGTACCCGCCAGCTCATGGACAAATCCGCCTCCGATGCGCTCGTGACAGGGTATGAGCACCTTATCCCCGGCCTTGTTCTCCCCGATGAAAACGACCGGCATGTGTTGGCAGCAGCGATCCGCTGTCGAGCCAGCGTAATCGTCACATGCAACCTTAAGGATTTTCCCCGTGAGACGTTTCACGAGTTTGGTATCGAGGCGCAGCACCCGGACGAGTTCATTTTGAACTTGTTCGATCTTGCACCCGGCTTCGTCATTGAGGCTGCCGAAAACCACCGTCGTAGCCTCCAAAATCCCCCCAAATCCGTGAATGAATACCTCGCCATGCTGGAAGCCCAGGGATTGACACAAACAACCTCTGCACTCCGTGAATATATGCACGGCTTGAGTTGAATTTGTTTTCTTCGAGACTTCCCGCGACAATCGACTAATCGGCAATCAGAAAGTGTTGTGGAGGCTTGTCATAGATTTGAGCAAGCTGGATCAGTTCAAACACTTCAACGCTGCGCTCGCCCGTCTCACATTTCGAGAGAAAGGAATGCGCTCTGCCCATGCGGACAGAGACCTCCCGCTGCGTCAGCCCCACTTCCTCTCGGGCCGAAATCAGTTTTTGGAGAAATCTATCGTAGAGAGCCTGATGCCGCGCCGTTCTACCCTTACGGGATACGCGCGTCTCAGGTTTCTTCGGTTTCTTCACCTTTCAAGTGTGAGAAACGCTTGACGAATCCCCTAATAAGGGACAGGCTGAGTTGTGTCGAACTCTTTAGGAGACTGACTGTGTCACGAGACTTTATGGAATGCGCCGAAGTAGTCGGCAAGACAATCAAGTCGCTCAAGATATATGAAGACGATGCCGATGGTTGCGAAACTCTCATCGAGTTCACAGATGGCACGTCATTCTCCAGTTCCGTTTGCAACCAACCAGCCGTAAAAGGAACCCTGTTTGAAGGTGGTGCTGGAACACCGAAAATCATTCGGAACTACGAGTTGTAAGGCTGCTTCGAGCTGGTGTCGTTATGCTCCAGAGGCATAACGAATGCTCGAAATGTCATTGGACGAATCCGCGAACCGATCTTAGCGTAGCGCCTAGCTGACAACACCGAGTCAGCGGAGGTGCAAAGATGCTCAGAATCCGCCGCGCAATCCGGTTGGGAAAGATTCTCAATCGGTCGTCCATTTCCCCCGCCCAACGGTGGGCTAAACCCCTCTCAAAGCAAACCCTCCGCCAGGCCCTTCACCTGATGGGACCGACCCTCGCCGCGCTCCTGTTTGCGGGAGTCGGAAGCGGTGTCGCTCACGCCCAGGGAACGATGGACTTCTCCGGGGCGCAAACGCTGATGGGAACCTTCAAAACCTTTGCGATATACGCCGGAGCGATTATCTGTTTCGGCGGGCTCATCTTTGCGGGGATTCGCATGATGAGCGGTCGCTTTCAAGACGCAATTCCAGGGCTTTTCGGCGCGCTTTTCGGCGCTGGAGTGCTCGGTTGGGGAGCCGGATGGATAGGCAGCCTGACCGGGCAGTCGATGTAGGAGGTGCATCGACATGGCCAAGCGGGGAGAGCCGTTACCGATCAATCAGGCGCTCAATAGGCCACGAGCCAAGCTCGGATTGGACCTCAGCGCATGGATGGCGATCGTATTCGTCTGCGTAACGGTTTTCCTCGTTGGGTTTCGCCTACTGGCGATGGTGGCCTTCCCCACGCTTGCCGTGAGTGCATGGCTCATTGTTCGCAAACACCCGAAGATGTTCCAACTCTGGGGCCTGAGCCTCAACCAGAAGTCCTATTATGACCCGCGCAAATACTGAGCAAGCCAAATTCGTTCCGTGGTTCGCCAAGGCCGGAGCCGCGTGCAGCATCGTTTCGATTGCACGCTTTATTGGCCCCAGCATCTTCGCCTTGAAAGGCGGCGGCTATGGCTGCCTGTTCGCGCTCATCGGCATTGACGAAGAGGGATTGACCGACCAGGAGCTTGAGGCTCGTATGCGGTCGATAGAAGGCGCATTGCGGGGACTCCCTGAAGGCTCATGCCTCTACCAGTACACCCGTGTCATGTCTGGTTATGAGCTGCCGCGCCAACAGAGTTATAGCAATCCCGTCACGCAGGTGTTCGTGGATGACCGTCTCGGCTTTCTTGCCAAGACCGCAGCCTTCCGCCGCATCGACCTTCATTGGTGCCTCACGCTGGAGCCGCCCAAGCTGAAAGCGTTCGAGCGGAAGCCGCAAGAGAACTCCGCCGACACATCGCGGATGCTGGCGGAACTTCAGAAGGCGGCGACGATTCTGGAAGGACATCTCGGCGGCTTGCTGGGCCTGCGACGGATGGACAAAAACGGTGCCTTCCAGTTCTTTTCGTATCTCTTCAACCTCGAAGAGTGGGCCTCGCAAGCGCAGCTCCATGACGATGCGGGCGTAGACAGGCAAATCGTCAGCAATCCCGTCTCCTGGCACAGCGATCATCTGCGCGTGGGCAAACGGTACGTACAGATGTACTCCCTCAAGACGACGCCCGAAGCGTCGAGGCCGTGTCTTTTCTCCGGTCTGTTGGCACTCGATTGCGACAGCGTGCTGTGCTTGACATGGCGGCCCAAGTCCATCACCGCGGCCCGCAGCGAGATCGACGCCCAGGAAAAGTTCATCTCTTTTTTCAAAGTGGGTGTGCTGACCCGCGTGATGAGCGGGCGCGATACAGGCTCGCTTGAAACAGGCGCAGGCGCGAAAGCGGCCAACAGCAGCGTCGATGACTTGAGCCTTGTCATCCGCGAGCTGGACAAGAAAGCGCAAGGCGAATTCTCGCTCCGCTTACTGCTCGCCGCCAACAGCGCGGAGCAGCTACGCGATACCGCGCCCGCCGTGCATCGGATCTTCGTCGATGCGCGGGCGCAGGTGATCGAAGAGACACTTGGCAATCTGTGCGCGTTCTACGCCATGTTTCCTGGCAATGGAAAATTCAATGTCTTTCCGATGTGGCTTAGTGAAAAACATCATGCGCGGTTGTCTTCCGTGTTCGCGCCACACATCGGCCACCCGCACTCCGAAGACCTGGACTCCGAGTACCTGAATGTCTTCGAGACACGCACGCGAACACCGTTCTTTCAGGACGTATACGTGGATGGTGTGCGCGTCATGCTCATTATCGGGCCTACAGGGTCGGGCAAGAGTGTGATCGCTAATGCCACCGTTGCGCTTGAGCAAAAGTATGGCGGCTTTACCTACATCTTCGACATTGGCGGCAGCTATGAAAGCGTGGTCGAGCTGTATGGCGGGCGGGTAGACCGCATCGGCAAAGACGGCCCCCGTGTCGCTTTGTTCTCTCTTGAGCCGACCGAGAGCAACATCACATTTCTCTATTCGTTCATCAAGCTGCTACTGACAAATGGCGGCGCGGAACTGGAGCCGGAAGACGACGACGTGATCCACAAAGCCGTGCAGGACATTTATCTGCTCGACCCAGAAAACCGTCGCCTCTCCAATCTGTTTCTGCCCAAGAAGCTCGACAGGTATCTCTCGAAATGGGTTGGGAAAGGCGTCTATAACGCCGTCTTCGACAACGTAGAGGACAGCCTCTCGCTTTCGCGCCTGCAATGCTTTGACTCCAGGGCGTGAATAACGCGCAATATGCCGACCTGATAGAACCGCTGATGGTATGGCTGCTTCGGCGCATCAACGATGTGCTGTATGACCCCGCCAATCTTGGCGTACCCAAGCACATACTCATCGAAGAAATCTTTAGTTCAATGAAGAATCGCCAGTTGCTTGAAGGCGCTCTCGCTTCCATCAAGACCGTCCGCAAGAACTTAGGCGGCGTCACGATGATTGGGCAATCGGCAGAGGACCTGGGCGAGAACGCCGACTCCATCGTGAACTCCTGCACGTCGTTTCTGTTTTTGAAAGATGCGACGTTCAACCGGAAACGGTACGCAGAGCTGTTCAAGATGACGGAACAGCAACTCGCATTGTTCGAGAGCTTGCAGGACCGCGAGGCACTGTACATGCGCCGCGATGGGCTCACCAAAGTTGTTCGCCTGAATCTTGACGGGCGCAGTTACGCGACGTTCTCCACCAAACCCAAAGACCGGGTGCGCCGGTCGAAGCTGATTGCCAAGTACGGTCTCACCGAAGGCATTACGCGGTTCGCCCAGGGTGAGTCTGCATAACCGAAAGGACCAGAGACAATGAAACCACCTATCTTTATCTTCGTCGCATGTGGGCTTGCCTTCACTGCAACCGCCTTTGCCTCTGGCCCCGGCGCTCCTGACACGAAGCATCTCCAACCGAACGCACCGCGCACCATCTCCGTGTCCGAGGCGGACACGCCGCCTGTGGTTCGCGCTGGACTTCTGCAATCGACGCTCATTCTGCTGCCCGATCAGGAGAAGGTTGCCAATGTCTTTGCCGGTGACACCGTGGATTGGGTCTTCGATGGCGGCCACGTCGCCAGCCGCTTTATCAGCATCAAGCCCAATTGGCGAACAGCACGACAGACGTGCATATCGTCTCCGACCACGGCAACGAGTACACCCTACAGTTGCGTGAAGTTTCAGGCGACGACGATCCCCACTTCGATTCCAAAATCTTCATTGCCCCCGGCGACAAGGCCGCGAAAGACCGGCTGGCCGAGCTGCCTGTCTTCGTTCCCGCCGCCGAGCTGGACAAGGTGAAGCAGGAAGCGGCAGCAGCGAAAGCAGCCGAAGCCGCGACGTTGAAAACCGAGCAGAGCAAAGAGGAAGCCTACCGCAGCCAGTACCCCGGCAGTTTGCACTTTAACTACACCTGGGACAAGGCGAAGGGCAAAGAGCTTGGTTTGCAGGCGATATGGCGCGATGACAAGTTCACGTATCTACGCGGCCAGTTCCAGGAGACGCCAGCGCTCTACGAAGTGAAGGACAAGAAACCGTCGCTTATCAACTTCGATTTCTCGAATGGCTTGTACACCGTGCCGAAGCAACTGGACAACGGCTACCTCGCCATCGGCAAGCAGAAGGTGGAGTTTCACCGCACCGAGGAAGCGAGGTAGCCATGCCGGAACCCAATCAGAACATCCCTGCCACCGTGCCGGAACAGCCGGAGTCCAAGCCGCCGCTCAAAAAGAGTATGCCCGTCGTCATCGCCCTGGTCGTCATCCTCGGGCTTATCGGTATCGCCAATCTCTCCAGCCTGTTGAGCGGCAACAGGAAAAATGCACCGGCCAGCTCTATGCCGACGCGTCCCGCAGCGCCGAACGCGCAGCAAGTCAACAGCTTCGAGTCGCAGCAGCAGTTGCAGGCACAACGGGACACCGAGGCGCGACAGCATCAGCAGGAGCTTAACGCCGCGCTCCAGCAGCTCCAGCAAACGGAAGGTGCGCCCGGCCCGGAGGCCGCTGGCGCACCGCCAATGACCGCCGCACAGCGTGCGTCGATCTATGGCGATAACGGCATCTCGGAAGAGTCCGCGATGGAGGGTGAACAGGTGCTCAATCACTTCCTTAACCGGCTTCCGATTATCACGCTCAAAGAAGGCTCCCGCGCTCGCGTATACATCGGCACCGACCTTTTGATTCCGGCCTACGCGGAGCATCGCGTCGATCCCACCTTATAGAGAGGAGCTTGCAATGAATGACCGCTATGAACATCTGCTCCGCAAGTCACGAGACGCCAAGCGCGGCGGACATGACGCATGGGGCGTGCAGTCCACCGGCGAGAAGGTTGCCGCTGCGCTTGTCCTCAATCGTGCCGATTGGTTGGCCGAAATCAACTACACGATTCCCGAAGCCATCGACCGTAGCGGGATGGAGTGGGTTGCGATCATTCCGCAGGTTGCTCGCCAGCTTGCCGAGGAGGAATGACAGCCATGCAGACAATTCCGCACCATCGCTTCTATCAAGTCTCAGGAATCATTGCCGCTACTCTCCTGGCTCTCCTACTGATTGGGACAGCAACCGGCAGAAATGCGCTCGCTTGGGTTTACCTCCAGTCCACCGGCGCGATTACAAACGCAACACATATCCACGCATTTCCCCTGGACAGGCTGGACCCAACCTGCCCGCAGCGCATGTAGTTCAACCACAAACCGCAGGAGGCTTTATGAAAGTCACACTGACCAATCGCCGCAAGTGGCTCATCGGGGCAGGTGCGGCGTTGCTTCTCACCGCAACGCCGGGCTTCGCCTTGTTCGGAGTCGGAGATATTGTCTTCGATCCCACCAGCTACGCCTCGCTTGTGCAGCAGCTCACCACGATTCAGATGCAGTACAACATGCTGAAGAACAACATCACTCATTTCTCAGCGAAGCAGCAGTGGCAGACGACGCTCCATGCTCTCGAAAATGTGAACGTCGCCAATATGTTCGGTGAGACGGCAGGCATGAGCATTGCGCTCAATACCAATTCACCGTCTGCCTCAAGCACAGCATGGAAGGCCGCGACCGTCACCGTGAACGGCAGCGCACCGAACTATCTTGCCAGCCAGTCCCTCGGCAGCTCTCGCACGTCGCAGCTTGCCATGATTGAGACCTCTGATTCTGTCTCCCCGGACTGCCTTACAGCCGTCGGTCAATACCGTGCTTCCAGAACCGAAAACACCACGGCGAACAGCTCGCTTATGTCTCAGCAGTTCGACAACACCGACTCCACCAACAGCGAAGTCCAGCAACTCAATCTCTTGAATGCAGCGGAGGCGCAGAGATTGAGCGAGATGCAATCGCAAGGCACCCTCCATACGTGCCTTGCGTCGCAGATGACGGTTGCCAATATGGAGCGCCGAAACGCGCACGTCGAAGACCTCAATACCGCCGTCTTCGTGCAGCAACAGCGTTCCGCGAATGACACCAGTGCCGCGAACGAATCGAGCACCTGGCAGACCTATCTTCCATAACGGAGACAGCCATGCTGAAAGCGATCAACACCAAACTTCTTCTCGCCATCCTCGCGGCGGCTTTGACCGCCATCGGAGGCGCGTTGACCTACCAGCGGCACGAGGCGGCGAAAGCCGCCGCCGCTGCCGCCAAAGTAGCGGCCATTCTTCAACAACAGCAGAAGGAGGCCGATGAACACAAAGCCGAAGATGAGGCCTTCCGGCAGCGCGTGGAGGCAGACAAGAAGAAGCACAATTCCGCAGCCGCTCATGAAGACAAGACCTGGCAGAAGTACATCCCGTAAACGTGATCGAGGGAGAGTAACGATATGGTTTCCGTGGCGTTGTTAGCACAAGCATTGCCGAGCGCAAGTTCCGGTGTCGATTGGCTGTACCAGTTCACCAACAATCTCACCAATCTGACGACGCAGAACGGCGGTGCGCTCACACAGCTTGGCTTGACGGAGCTGGCCTGCATCTCTCTCTTTACCCTCATCAGCCTGGTCATCAACTGGAACACCACCAGCATGACCTTCCGCTTTCATGCCCAGCCTGTCCACGCAGGCGATTTGGTCAACTTCCTTTTGCGGCTCATCATTTGCTGCCTGCTCGAAAACTATTGGGTGAATCCGTTTCCCGGTGCGAGCTTTGGCATCAACCACTTCTTTTCCTACATCGCCCAGGTGATGGTCGCAGCGTTCGATCAGAACTCGCTCGATAACTTGCTTCAACTTCTCAAGACCGCCGGCGACGGTACGGCAATGCCGTCGCTCATGGCTCCCGTCCAGATCCTCTGCTATTTCGTTGTGCAGGGTCTACTCGGTATCGCGTCTGCCATTCTCTTTGTGATTAATTGCAGCGCCTTCATTCTGTATGGCGTGACAGCATTGTTCGGCCCGGTCTTTATTCCACTGCTAATGACGAAGACCTTCCGTGCGAAGTTCTTCCACTTCCTCGATGTGCTGATTAGCTTCGCTATGATTCGCGCCGTGGCCGCCGCCTTCATCTTCGTGTGGGGCGGTTTTATGAACGCCTTTATCCAGCAGACTTTCAACGGAAATTACTCGATGGAAATGTGGCTTGCCAATCTCATTCCATGCATCATGGTGTTCATCGCCTTCATCGTCAACATGCTCTACATCCCGAGCATGACGCAGGCGATCTTCGGCGGAGCGGCAGGCGCGGCAGAGAGCATGACGAGGCTCGCCACAACCGCTGCTTCAACCGTTGCCATGATGGGAGGAGCGTGAGCCTATGTTTGAGTACCTAGTGCGCGTGAAAGCCCTGCATCGTCTTGGAATGGGAAAGCCCTTTCGGACTTTGTTTGTCTTGGTCCTGATAGGGGCCGTTGTCGCAGGCATGATTTATGCCTTCGTAGTGTTCCGAGCCATAAGCGAAAGGAGTCCATCTCCCCATGTCCATACAGACAGCGCCCATTGATGCATCCTTGACGCCGGAGCAAGCGTTACTCACGGATCAGATCGGCAACGAGGTTTATGCCTCGCACTACGCCGAACGCAAAGCCTACCGCCTCATCCTCGCTTGTGGAACAGTCCTGCTTTGCGGCTCCATGTGGCTCAATCTTTCGCTCGCTCGGCGCCCACTCGTAAACCGCTATATCCGTATCGACGAGATGGGCCGTGCCCAGGCCATCCAGTACAGCGATTTGAGCTACAGCCCGCGAGAGGGTGAGGTGCGAACGTACCTCACCGATTGGGCGAACTACCGCTACACAATCAGCCACGACACCATTGGCAAGAAATACCCGCTCAACTATTACTTCCTGTCCGGCAATCTTGCGTCACAGTTGATGACGGAAGACAACCAGAATCATCTTGCGTCGCAGGTGGTAGGCGGGCAGATCGAGCAGAGCGACGTGGAGGTGAAGAACGTCACCATCACGTCCATGTCTCAGGAGACCGTACAGGGCTCAGTCATGGCGCGTGGAACCGCGCTGCTGGCGCTGGACAAGCTGTACTCCCCAAGTCACTCACGGGAGCCACGCACCGAGCATTGGATGCTCAGTCTGACCTACTACCTGAATCCCAAACAGGTCAGCGACCAAGCCAAGATTTACCCACAATATGAGTTCATCAACCCCTTGGGGTTGACCATTACCGAGTTCCACGAGAACCGAGTCTCCGTTGACGCGATTGCTCCCGGCACCACTGCCACAACCACCGATGGAGCAGTTCGGTGAGATTTTCTGTTTCAACCCTGGCGCGTAAAGCATTCTTTACGCGGGCGGCCTTATTCGGAGAGCGCCAGTTCAATGTTCTTGTCTGGAAAAACGGCGCGAATTTCGATGTGTCCGCCCAGGGCACTGACGTAGTTCCGCAGCGTTCCGAGTTTGACTTCGGCGCGTTTTTCGAGCCGGGAAACTTCGCTTTGCTCCATCTTCATGGCAAGCGCGACTTTTCCTTGCGTCATCTTGCGGTCCTTACGCAATTCGTCGAGCGTCATCCGCTTGAGGATGGTGTTAGCGCGCTTCTTGGCGCGGGCACGACTGGCCGGAGTCATCAACTCATCGGCGATGCTGTCATAGGAGAGAGTCTTGTTTGCCATAGTGTCCTTTCTCGCTTGCGCTCATTTCTTCAGAGTTTGCAGGTGTTCGCGGTAGAGTTCATCCGCTTGGCGAATCAACTTTTCGTAAAAGCCGCGCCTTCCATGTTTGTCGCCACCGATGAGCAGGATGGCGGAACGCTTCGGATCGAAGGCAAAGAAGGCGCGAAGCGCCAGATGCTTGTCGTGCGCGGTACGCAACTCCTTCATGTTCGGGAATGCCGATCCCTTGACCGTATCAATATAAGGCCGGGCGAGCATAGGGCCTCTTTCTCTCAGAAGGTTCACGGCTATATCAAACGATTCCCGTTCTGCCAGGGTGAGAGTCTGCATCCATTCCCGAAACTCTGGCGTGGCACGAATCTCATAAGCCATAAATACATTATGGGGTGCAGCTCATATAACGTCAAGCTCATATTCTCTGTTTCCGTAGCCAGCAAGCATCAGGGAGGAAATCAATGAGCTTCGAGCTGATATTGCCGTTCTTTCCCGACGAGTTGCGGGGATTGCTGCTTGACCCGTCCATCTCCGATTTGATGATTAACGGGACCACGGGCGTGTATGTGGATCGCGGCGGCGTAGTCGAGCACATTGCGCTCTCCACGCCCTATACCAACGACCGCCTGCAGGCGGCCATTGAGCGTGTCGCCCGCCTCCTTGGACAAGACATTACCAGCCAGAATCCCATCCTCAATACGCGCCTGCCGGACGGCTCCAGAGTTGCCGTCGTAGGCTCTCCCTCTTCGATCAACGGCCCTACCTTCACCGTTAGGAAATTCAATCGTTGGTTCACGTCGGCGGAGCTGATTGCATCGGGCAGTCTGCCGGAGGAGATTCGGGATACGGTTGTTGGCTTCATTGGTGAGCGGAAGAACGGCATCATCAGCGGCGGAACCGGCAGTGGAAAGACAACTTTAATGAAGGCCTTAATCGACCACGTTCCCATGCACGAACGCCTCATCGTCATTGAGCAGCCCGCCGAGCTAAAGATATCGCATCCGAACGCGGTTCGGTGGGAGGCAGTCGAGGCCATCCCCGGCCAGGTTGCCGTGACCCCGAGCCAGCTTGTGGCCGCCGCTCTGCGCCATCGTCCCGACCGCATCATCATGGGCGAGATACGCGACGAATGCGGCTACGACCTCTTGCAAGCCATGAATACCGGCCACGGTGGAACGCTGTCCACCATTCATGCAAAGAGCGCGTGGGACGCGCTGAATCGGCTATCGGATCTCGCCTTGAGTGCGAGACCGAATCTCAATCACTCTTTCGTTCGTTCGGAAACGGCTGAAGCCATCGACTTCGTTCTGTATTGCGAGCGCGATCATGCGGGCCGACGCCGGGTACGCGAGCTTATCGCGGTCAACGGCTACAGCCATGCGGATCAGTCCTTCGAGACCGAGGACATCTATCGAGCCTCCACCCCGGCAAGCGCGGCATGAGTTGAGGACGGAAACCCGAAGCGGAGCGTACCGGCATGAGAAGTCTTCTTGAGCATGATGTAGCGAATTCGCCGTCGCCTTTGGCATGTGCTCTTGAGCGTGGCCGCACCGAACGGAAGATGAGCGAATGCCGATGCGAGGGTCGCATCTTTGTCCGGAGGTCAGGCGGAGAACGCAGTTCTGGTTTGCCGTTGGATGGCATCGTCAGGAAGCGGAGATGCGCGTTGTTCAGGTGCGTGTCTCCCCATGCCATTCCGTCCCGTGTTCGGTCACTGCTTCGGGGCTTATGCGACGCCCGGCGGCAGGCTCGCTCTTCTGCTTCGGTTTCACCGCCCTTCGGGTTACGGCTTCCATCGAAATCTTGTTCGGAAAGAACACCGAAAAGATTTGCGACGGACCCACCGTAAATGCAGAGCTTCGACCTTGGGAGTCGCGCCCACTCGTTAGGCTTCGCCCGGTGTGACCCGAACAAGGTTCGGGAATTCAAAAACGGAGACACCACCATGTATCTCAATCGCGCAACCCTCGTCGGCTACCTTGGCAACGACGCCGAGGTTCGCAACGGCAAAAACAACCTGAACTTCACCACGTTCTCGGTTGCCACCAAGACCTCCTACAAGGACAAAGAGAGCGGCGAGTACATCTCGCATACCGAATGGCATCGCTGCATCGTCTTCGGTAAGTTCGGTGAGTTCGCGGCCACGCTCAAGAAGGGCGCACACGTCCAGGTTGAGGGTGAGATTCGCCACACCGAGTACACGCCCAAGAAGGCGAAAAAGCCGGTACGCACCGACAGCGTTCGGGTGACTTCCATCCTCAAGCTCGACCGCGCGGAGAAGGCCGCCGCGGACGAGCAGGAGTTCGATGAGATGCCCCCGGAGGAAGAGGCCGCGTAGCCTCTTGCCCCACATGGCTGAAGCCCGGTTTATCACCGGGCTTCTTTCCTGCCAAGGCCCGCTCAATAGCACTCGCAATGGAGGTGCTTCCATGAATCTAGTCGCCCACCAATTCCTCAATCGCTGCTTTGCTCCCGATGAGACGATTGCACTCCTGCTACGCAGGGAGAGTCCAGCCGTTCCGACGCAGCGCGTCTTCACGCTGGAAACGGCACTCGCCCCACGCTATCAGGCGTGGCTCTCCTATGAGAACGGCACCGGCGCGAACGTCTATGCCGCAGCCAATCCGCTTCACCCTGGCAGCCGCAACCGCACCAAGGAAAGCATCGCATCTGTCCGCCATCTGTACCTCGATATAGACACCGATGGCGATGCCCGGCTCGCTGCACTCCGAACGTCTATTGCTGTACCGTCGCCGACCTCCATACTGTCTACTTCACCGGGCAAATATCAGGTGCTTTGGCGGGTCGAAGGTTTCGACTTTGCGCGTCAGGAACAGACGCTCAAGCTGCTCGCCCTTGCCTTCGGCGGCGATCCCGCTTGCACCGACTGCAACCGTGTCCTGCGTGTCCCCGGTTTCCTGAATCGGAAGTACGATCCGCCCTACAAAGTCATGGTCGAATATCCCGATGATTCTATCTGGACTCCTGATGACTTCGAGCTTGACGCGGGCGCGGTGGACGCCATGCACTTTGCTTCTGCTCCAGCGCTGCGCAAGCCACCGTTGAAGCACAGCCATTCGGAGTCGGATTGGGCATGGGTTCTGCATGAGCTTGCCCACGGCAAAGACGCGATGACGCTCACGCATGAGCTGGCTTCGCGTCGGTCGGACAAGCCCAACCCTCTCTACTACGCGCAGCGCACTATCGACATGGCTTCCGCCCGTCTCTGGCTCATCGAAGGCAGCAGTTGCGATGACGTAATCGCCATGCTGGAAGCCCGTCGTTGCCATGAGACTTCCGCTGCACTTTGCTCCGCTCGTGCGCGGGAGATTGCAACCACTGCACAGCGCCTAATTGCCCACAGAAAGTCCGCCTGATTCACAACCAAAGGAGAATGCAATGCCACTGCTAGAAGTTACCCAAATCCGCCACGTCAGCGCCTCGATTCGGCTTACCGATTCGACGGCTTTGTTGGTCGATCAATATGCCGCGTTCATCAAGGCTCAAGCGAACAGCGTTGTCGAAGAAGCCTTGAAGCATGTCTTCGCCAAGGACCGCGACTTTCAGGACTACCTGAAGTCGCCCGAAGCACAACGGATTACGCCGACGCTCCGCGTTCGTCGTGCCAGTGCCAATGATGGCGCGGAAGCACCGGCAAAGAAGCCGGTATCCGCTGCATCCTCGGCGTCCCAAACACCGGCATCTGTGGCGGGTTCGAGAGCATGATTCTCCGCCTACATCCGTGGCAGTACCAGAGCGGTGCTACGCACCGGGTGTATCTCGACACTCCACCCCTCATAGGGTCGTGCAGGTATACCAACGTAAACCTCCACAAACAACAGCACATACGCTAAGTCCGGTATACGCAGGTATACCGGACCGGAGCCATTCAAATGCCACTTCTGAATGCACAAAACGGCGCGAAGAAGACTGTCAATAAGACCGTCTTTCGCAATACCACGCGATGCCTGAAGTTGACCGAAGAAGAGGCGCGACTGGTCGATGAAATCGCTACTACGAAGGGCGTTGCGCGTAGCGAGTGGATGACCTCGGCATCATCCAGCACATCGAAGACGATGGCAGGATCAGCGTTCGCATGGATGGGGCGAAAGACAGAATCGTGCGTTTTGACGCCAGCGAAATGCGGCACCTCGAGCACGGCTACGCCGTGACCTCGCACAGCTCACAGGGTCTCACTTCCGAACGAGTCATTGTGAATATGGACACCGAAGTTCATCCGGAGCTGATTTCCAGCAGGTTCGCTTATGTATCCGTCTCTCGCGCCTCGCACGACGCGCAGATTTTCACCAACGATGCCGCCAATCTTGCGGAGAGTCTGAGCCGCAATGTATCCAAGGTGTCCGCGATCGATTTCGGAAACAAGTGGGCAGCAACATCAATGGGTCAGGAAAAGATGAGTGGTACAGGGTTGGGTCTATCGTTTTCAATCAGGCAATAGGCCCATTCAGCAGAGGGTTGCTCATCCTCGTTGAAGAGCGGTACGCGGTAAGGTCTCTCGCCACTCTCGCGGAAACTTCAGCCCTTTACCCAATATCAGCACCTCTTCGCCAGCTCGACGTACTGTGGCACTGTAAGAGAGTTGAAATCTTACTTGGCGGAATGTTCTGTACAGACGTTCAATATCAAGTGTCTTGTCATAAGACATTACCCACTTAAAGTCAGTGCACTCTTTCATGAATGTCGCCAACTGTCGGTGGTCTTCTGGAGCGTAATGATTTAGGTAAAGCTCACGTCCTTTAACGAAGTAGGGGGGATCGAAATAAACGAAAAGGCGTGGCACACTCTTAATGTCCTTGATGAAATGAATCGCATCGAGGTTGTGAAAGGAGATCCGCTTCTTATACAAAACAGAGCGGATGCACGCATTTAGCCCTTAACAATGAACCTGACCGTCGGCGTCTTGTATGTCAATTACTGAGCATCCTCTTATTGCTTCTAGGGTTCTCAATCGTCTCAAAAGCGCAATTTCATGATCCTCAAACAGATAAGCGAAATCAAACACTGTCTGAAGGTATCACCGTGTCGGTGACTCTCAGCGGTGGCGGAGTTTTCATTCCGGCCCAGGTCAACGGCTCCCCCGTTTCACTTCTGTTGGACAGTGGGTTTGAAGATTCTGTCATGGACGTAGCAACGATCCAGAGACTTGGACTCGGAAGGTCAGGCAAACATCTACAAGATGCCCCGGGTGGCAAGGTTGAATCAGTTGCAGTCAACAATCTTCATCGCACGATAGGCGGCATTCCGCTCGAAGAGACATCCATGCAAGCTCTCGACCCAGCCGGTCTTGCTCCACTCTTCGGTCATGCTATCGACGGTATTCTTGGTTATGACTTCTTTCAGCAGTATGCAGTAAAGCTTGATTATGGCAATAAGTGCATTACACTTTATGACCCGATGGTTGGCCGTCAGTACAAAGGTCAAGAAGTCGCTATAGACCTCAAGAGCCGCCAGCCTTATATCAATGCGTCAATCGGAACTGCGTCCGGTGCAACAGTCAAAACCATGCTTGAACTCGATACGGGAAAGGTCGATCCGTTTTCCTTGAATGCTCAGTTTGCCCGCAACAGAGACTTAATCACCAACGATTCCTCTCTGTTGGAAATCAAGGGCATTAGCTTAGGCGGTCAGACAGACGGTTGGCTAACACGAACTAGCTTCCTCAGATTTGGCGGCTTCACGCTCAATCAACCAGTGACAGGTATCGTCGAAGAGAATGCAGAACGCGCTGGCCAAATCGGCTCAGAGGTTCTGAGCCGATTCACAATAACTTTTGACTACAGTCATAGCCGAATCTTCCTGGCACCGAATTCTACTTTAGAAAGTCCGATTGAGTTTGATCACGCGGGTCTCATTCTCGCTGCGGATGGCAAACACTTCCAGGCACTAAAGGCGTTTCTCGTCATTGCCGGAACGCCCGCAGCAAAAGCTGGCTTGAGAGATGGTGATGAAATCCTGACGATAAACAAGCTTGTAATGACTCTCGATGCAGCGAGAGCTTTTCTAGCACACGCTGAGGGTTCACAGGAGTTTCGCGTTCGCCGTCAAGGCCAGATACTGACGATCGCCGTGGATTGTCATCGATTTGTATGAGCTTTATTCGAGCTAACTAATCTCCCTATTACGCAGAGCAAAGAGAGAACTGAAACAGTGTTCATCGACCTTGGTAAACTCCACGACCCCTTTCTCCATGTCCATGTATGCGTCCATTGTGGAAGCCCATTTCGCAGAGAAGAGTTTGAAGACCGAGCGCAGACGACAGGGATATATCCGTGCCCGAAATGTGGCAAAGAAGGCCCTCTCAATATTGAGATACGTGTTGTCGATACGCTTGAGAACAGTTCCGACAAGGCAAGTTGAATCATCCGGTCAGCGGCAGCTTGCTTTGCCCTTTTTGCCTAACGTCTGTCAGTTTTCTACCTGCGGCCTTCACAAATTCATTCACCAGCTTCGATTTGCTATCGGCGCGAACGGCAAGACTCGTAGCGAGACGTAGCCGATCTTCTGCGAGAGGACGAATCGTAATGCCGTCTCGCGCAATCCGCCAAGCTGCGGTGCGCGGAAGGAGCGCCAAACCATGATGTTCGCGCACTAATCCAGAAGCCTCGTCAGGAGTAGTGAAATGCAGGATGTCGGAGGGATATATCTCTTTCTCTGATGTGACGGCCAGGATTTCATTGTAGAGATGGGCATTTGTATGTGGTCCGAAAAGCACCCACAGACGGCGCTCCATCTGATTCAGTCGAATCTCTTTATACGTTGCGAGTTCATCCCCTGTTGGCATTGCGACGTAGTAGAGATCATTCGCAATCTCCAGCGTGCTCAATTTGCTTTTTGAGGGAACGCCGGTCACGAGTGCGACATCCAGCGTTCCGGCGACGAGTTGTTGCGCCAGCACATTGGAATAGTTGCTCCACAGCTTGATCTTCATCGCTGGGAATAGAGGGAGCTCTATCGACGTGAGCAGTGAAACAAGAAACGGATCGGTGTAGGAGGACTTGCCGAAATTCAGGATCTCGGTAGAACCGTCCACGACGGCTCGTGCGGCGATGATGGCACGCTCGGCATGGAAGACAACCTCGCGCGCTTCCGCGATAAAGACCTGTCCGGCAGGGGTGAGTTCGGCGGCTTGATGTTTGTGCTCAAAGAGACGTAGCCCAACAGAGCGTTCCAGGCGGAAAATCTGCTTACTGAGCGTCGGTTGACTCATGTTCAACCTGTCTGCCGCCCGTCCGAAGTGCAGCTCTTCCGCAAGCACAATCGCCGCTTGAAGCAGGCTTATATCTGGTAAGACCATACGTATCCTCCAGAGACCGGGGAATTCTTGGAAGGACGGCAAGTATTTCAAGATCGGGTGCGACCAAGTCCCGATTGTGGCAAGAATTCTACCCCTACAAACCCATCTCTGACACCATGCCTTTCGAGGCTCCTAACAATCGTCATGCCTCAAAGGCATGATGACCGCCCGAAATTTCATTGGACGATTCCCACAGTGCGCGCGACCCTCACTTGTGAATGAGAAAGCAAGGTGCGGTTGCAAAGGAGTCTCCCATGTCCGATGAGAAAAAACCACCAGCAAGCGTAGGCATCCCGAATGGCCGAATCGACCGTGAACCGTTGTTGGACAGCTATCAGGCAGCCGCGATTCTGAAGGTTCATCCGAGGACGCTCCAGAGACTCGTCCATCGTGGCGAAATTGCTGCGGTGCATGTGGGCAAACTCTGGCGTTTTAGAGCGTCCGCTTTGACCGCGTGGATTGACCGGGACATCGCAAGCTGACAGCCGGAAAGCAGAGCAATTCCTCAGGTTTTTGATGATTTCCATGCTCGATAGCGGTACGCTGATTACAGCTATCCGTGCCGGGAAATCAAGGAAGGCACCTTGATGGAACGAGCATGTTACCAGTTCGGAAGTTTAACCAGAAAGAAGCGGGCGAAGGGTGCAGACACCTGGGAGTTTCGGTTCTACGAAGCGACAGAGCAGGGACAACGAAGACGAAAGTCTTGCATTGTCGGCAATGTCGCACAGTACCCAACCAAAGCTCAAGCACAAAAGGCCGTCGAAGCTCTTCTCCTAAAACTCAACTCTGAAACTCCACAGCAGCGTTTGGCGGTGGTGACGTTCGGCGCGATATGCGACCGCTACCTCAAGGAAGAGATGCCGGAACGGTACTCCACCTCGAAGTCATATCGGTCGAATATCAAGAACCACCTTAAGCCGCGTTGGGGTGACTACTTGCTCGACCGCATCCGTCCGATGGCGGTCGAGGATTGGATGAAAAAGCTCCCTATGGCTCCGAAGTCGAAGACCCATATCCGAAGCGTAATGCACCTGATGTTCGAGTGCGCCACTCGCTGGGAGCTATTCACCGACAAGAGAAACCCGATTGCGTTGGTTCGCATAAAGGACGGCAGCAAGCGTCGTCAGCGTCCAGCGATTGTCACTGTGGACCAGTTTGAAGCCATCATTGCGTTGCTGAAAGAACCGTATCGCACGATGGCTTATATCGCCCAATGCCTCGGTCTTCGCGTGAGCGAGATCGCGGCGCTTCAGTGGGACGACTTCGATTTTGAGAAAAATCAGCTTCTTGTTCAACGGAGCATCGTGAATGGGAACGTGGATGATGTCAAAACCGAATACTCCCAGGACTATGTTCCGTTGCACCCGTCGTTGACTGAGGTGGTTTCGGAGTGGAGCAAGGACGCTGTGCCGACGGAAGAAGGCTGGGTCTTTGCCAATCCCATTACCGAGAAGCCTTACTTTCCGACGGAGATTCAAAGGCGTCACATCCGGCCTGCCGGATGGTGTTTGGTGGAGTGCCCGAAGTGCGGAGCCGGTGTAGGAGTCTGGTGCAACCAGACGAAGTCGACACCGAACGGAGCGCGGCTTCCCATTCACAAAGAGCGCCGGGCCGCAGCCGGGAAGTACAGTTCCATCGGCTGGCACACGTTCCGCCACACGTACCGTTCGTGGCTGGACGAGACCGGAGCGCCTATGAAGGTGCAACAGGAATTGATGCGTCATGCCTCCATCCAGACGACGATGAACGTCTACGGACAGGCCATGTCGTCATCGAAGAGAGAAGCGAATGGGAAGGTTGTGGAGATGGTGCTCAAGCCGTTGAAAGCGAGCGCCTAAAACCATGAATTTTCTTATTGGGAGATATTGGGAGTCCGCCGGTAGAACCTGATTCCCATAAGTTGTTGATTCTTTGGTTGCGGGGGTAGGATTTGAACCTACGACCTTTGGGTTATGAGCCCAACGAGCTACCGGGCTGCTCCACCCCGCTCTTTGAATATACCGTTCTGTGACGGGAAGGTCAATCCTTCTGGATAAGACGATTGGCCTTGTTTTTAGCTGCGGAGAATCGGCGGTCCTGTGAGCCCGCAGGTTGAAGATTGGCGGCTCGCCCCATGCAGTCCAACCGTTGCCTGCACCGCTCCAGACGTTTTCTTAACGGGGAAGAAACTCGCGTGACCAACACTCTTAGCTCGGCTGGATCACAATTTTCAAAGAATCCGCCTGGGGATGCGAAGCCAGCTCTATCCCGGCGACTGCATCTTCCAAAGAGAACCGGTGCGAGATGAGATTCGTCAGGTCGAACCCCGAGCGGTATCCTTCGAAGACCAGTCGCGTCACCTCGTCCTGGATGGCCACCGAAGCGCTGTAAGACCCCATCAGCGTCTTCTCCTCCATGCACACCGCCGCCGGGTCGAACGGAGCTTCGCCATGCTGTGTCTGGGCAAACAGCACCACACGCCCGCCTGGCCGGATCGCGTCCATTGCAGTCCGGATCAGTACATTCCCGCCGACGGCAAGCAGAGCCACATCGGCTCCGCGTCCCTCCGTGGCAGCTTTAGCGGCAGCCGGCACATCGCCGCGACCGTCCAGCGGATGCTGCAGCCCAAACTTCGCCGCAACCGCATGCCGCTCCGCGTACAGATCGCTGGTCAGGACCGTGGCGCCGGTCTTCCGCGCCAATGCCGCCAGCAAAATCCCGATCGAGCCCTGCCCGATTACCAGCACCGTCTCGTCTGGCTGCAGACCCAGCAACTCGATAGCCTTGTAGCAGGTGTTCACCGGCTCCAGGAACGCAGCCTGCTCGAACGGAATCTCGTCCGGAATCTTGACCAGTCCGCGACTCACGACCCAGTCCATCACGCGGATATACTCGGCGAATCCTCCACCAGACGGAGCAAAACCAGCCGTGCAACCCACCTTCTTGTAGACCTCGCACTGCGCGAAGGTATGCTTCCTGCAGTAATAGCATTCGCCGCACGGAATGTGGTGGTAAGCCATTACCCGGTCCCCGATAGCAAACCCAACGACGCCAGCGCCCACCTGCACAATGGTCCCGGCCATCTCATGCCCAAACACCCGCGGCGCATCGTGCGAACCGGTGTGAATCTTCTTCAAATCCGTTCCGCAGATCCCGCAGGTATGGATCTTCACCAGCACCTCGCCCGCGCCAATCTCCGGAACCGCGACCGTCTCGACCCGCACATCGTTCACGCCGCGATACACGGCCGCCCGCATCGTCGTTGGAGCCGCCGGAATATCCTGTTCTTTCGTCGTCGTCATCTCTCTCAACCTCTCTGCCTGTACCACTCCAGCTGGCTCTCCAATTCCATCGTCAGTGCCCGAAGTGCCCGCTTGCTGTTTCCCGCAAGGTGCAGCAACTTACTCCAAAGCCGCGGCCGAACGGTCGCGTAAGCGGCAAAAGCGGCCTCGCGAAACTGGCCGTCGCGAGTAGCGAACCTCCCAAGCTCCTCGAGCTCAAACGCAGCATCGTCGGAGATCACCTTGATCGCCTGAAACGGGAGCCCATGCGCCTGCGCGATGCGAGCCACCGTTGCCGCCTCCATATCCACCGCGCTTGCGCCATAGGACGCATAGAGCCGCTGCTTCTCCTTAACGCTGGCAATTGCAGGCGCGCTGACCAGCACCTGCGCGGGTTGCGAGCTGCTGAAGCGTTCTCCGGACTGCGTATCGATCACAATGCCCGCACGAACGATGTCCCCTACCCGAAGCGATGGATCACAAGCGCCGGCAAACCCGGCCGACAGCAGCGCAGTCACCGGCCTCAACGATATTGCAGCCTCCACGGCCCGAGCGGCCCGTGCAGCCCCCATCCCGGCACAAGCGACGACCGCGGCATCACCGCCATACAAAACGATTCCGCCAGGCAGCCTCTGCTCCCGCCAGCCGCGAACCAGGTGCACCACCTCTCGCGGCAAAGCTGCAATGATGGCAGGGCACTCACTCATGCGCAAAGTTTATCGAAAGGAGGGGCGTACCCGTTTGTGACGAACCACTCAATCGAGGTCCGTAAGGCGTGATATACCGGCAGAACCTGAAAGCCCAGTTCTCGTTCCGCCTTCGAAGACGAAGCAAACATGGTTTTTTTTCCCATGCGAACGGCCTCGACCGTAGCACGCGGTTCCCTTCCCCTCAGCTTGCCGGTGATCGTTTCGTCGAAGAAAGCAAACGCCATTGCCACCGCGTGCGGTACCTTGATCGTCGGGGAGGGCAGTCCAGTGATCGCCGACATGCGGTCGAGAATCTGCTTGAGCGTCAGGTTCTCTCCACCGAGAATGTACCGCTCGCCCGGTGTTCCCTGTTCCAGCGCCGCCACATGCATGCGGGCTACTTCACCGACATCGACGAGGTTCAGCCCGGTATCCACGTACGCAGGAAACTTCTTGTTCAAAAAATCGACGATGATCCTGCCTGTCGGCGTGGGCTTGGCGTCTCCAGGACCGATCGGCGTCGTTGGGTTCAATAAGATGACATGCTGACCTGCTTTTGCCGCTTGAATTGCCTCCAGCTCACCCAGAAACTTCGACCGCTTGTAATGTCCGATCATGTCCGTTATGGAAACCGGAGTGTCTTCATTCACGATCGTTCCGTCGGCTTTGAACCCCATCGTGGCAACGCTTGACGTATACACCACGCGCGGTATGCCGACCTCAAGCGCCAGCTTCAAGAGGTCCCGTGTTCCAGTGACATTGGCGGCATACATCTCATCCGGATCGCGCACCCACAACCGATAGTCCGCTGCAACATGAACCAATGCATCGCATCCGGTCAGCGCCGATTTCAGCTTATCGACCTGGCGCAGATCGCCTTCGACTGCATCCGCATTCAGCCCAGTCAGCGCATCCAAACGGCTTGTCTTCCGTGTCAAAACCCGCAGCTTCGCGCCTTCCGACGCATACTGCTTCGCAACGTGGCCGCCAATAAAGCCCGTCGCCCCAGTAAGAAATACGCGCAATCTACGCTCTCTCCCGATCCTTGATCGAAGTGGCTGGAAAACAAACCGACCTACGGCAAGCCTGCGCCGAAGCGACCGTTTCAGTCCAGCTTCTCAGGCTCGATCTGGATGTTTTTCTCTCCGGCGGCCTTCTTCTCCCAGTATTTTTTTACCCAGGCGTCAAAGGTCTTGCCTGCGGCCGTGTCGCGCCCGGTAAAGCCAATCGCAGCGATATCGGAGTAGGCAATGCTTACCTTGGTACGCGCATTCGCGGGAATGACCCGCACGCTCGACTCGGCAAGGGACGCGCCAGAATGACGATCAAAGAGATATCCGATTACCTGCGAGCCGTCTTTGCGGGTGATGGTGATGTCCCCGCGATAGTCGAACGCTTTTTCGAGCGCCTCGCGAACCTCTGCCTCGCTCGCCAAAGCCGGAATCCAACCCTCTAACTGCTCCCGTTCCCGGCCTGCAATGTGATCAAGCTCGTCAGCACTCTGGTGCCGTAATTGGTCGATCCTAAGATGCTCCTGCTGTTCCGTCGCCATGAGGCCTAATCTCCTGAAACCGGCTGCAATTCGTCATGCGCTGCAGCGGCGGGCGCCTCAATCTGAATCAGAGGACTGGTATGCTCCGGCCGCCATTCGTTCAACAGCTTCTGTGCGCCCTCATCGGGATACAGCGAGCTGAATATGTACCTCTTCGCCGTTGCAACAAATCCCTTCAACGAGCTGAAGTTGTAATCCACCGCCGAAGCTTCGTGGCCGGAGTGCACCATGCAGTTCGCGCACTGCGGGTTGCCGCTCTTGGCACCGTAGTTCTCCCATTTTGTCGAATCCAACAACTCCTGGAAGGTGTCGGCATAACCATCTTGCAGCAGATAGCACGGCTTCTGCCAGCCAAAGATGCTGAAGGTCGGCATGCCCCACGGGGTGCATTCGAAGTTCTGCTTGCCCATCAGGAACTCCGAGAAGAGCGGATGCGTGTTGAAGCGCCAGGTCTTCTTGCGGTTGGAAAGAATAGCGCGAAACATCTTACGAGACTTGTGCTTGCCGAGAAAATGATTCTGATCCGGAGCCTTGTCGTAGGTGTAACCCGGCGAAACCATCATGCTCTCGACGCCCGCCTCCATCATCTCATCGAAGTGCGCGCGAACCGAGTTCGGGTCCGCTCCATCAAACAAGGTGGTGTTGGTGGTAACTCGGAAACCAGCCGCAACCGCTGCCCGAACGCCTTCCATGGCGATATCGTATCCGCCTTCGCGGCAGACAGAAAAGTCATGATGTTCGCGCTGACCGTCGACGTGGACCGAGAAGGAAAGATACTTGCTCGGCTTGAACAGGTGCAGCTTCTCCTTCAACAGGAGAGCGTTGGTGCACATATACACGTACTTCTTGCGGGCGACCAGGCCAGCGACAATCTCCGGCATTTGCGGGTGCAGCAAAGGCTCGCCGCCGGGAATCGAGACCATCGGCGTCCCGCACTCTTCCACCGCCTTGAAGCAGTCCTCGGGGGAGAGCTCCGCCTTCAGGATGTGCGCGGGGTACTGGATCTTTCCGCAACCGGCGCACGCCAGATTGCAACGAAACAATGGTTCCAACATCAACACGAGCGGATACTTCTTCCTGCCCATGAGCTTCTGCTTTATAACATACGTTGCAACCGTAAAGGCCTGCGAGACTGGCACCGCCATCGAGTGTCTCCTCTATCGAAATCTGCACAACATGCTGCCCTTGCTGAATGGAAATAAAGCCCTACGCGGCTGCTGATTCTCTAGTCATAGCGCGCTTGTACGTCGTCAACGCCAGAAGCGGGAAGTAGTCTCGATACAGGTGATACGCGAGATAAAACACCCGCGGAAATCCTGTTCCCGTATAGATCGCCTCGTTGTTGCGTCCTTCAGCGGACTCATTCCAGGTACCATTCTCCGCCTGCATCGTCACCAGCCAGCGAATCCCCTTGGCGACAGAATCGCTTCTGGTATCGCCCGCGGCCAGCAAGCCCAGAACAGCCCAGGCCGTCTGCGATGGCGTGCTCGGTCCAATGCCGCGCTGCGCCGGATCGTCGTAACTGGTGCAGGTTTCGCCCCAGCCCCCATCCGCGTTCTGCATCATGCGAATCCACTCAGCCGCCTGCTGTACCGCCGGCTCATGGTTCCAGACACCCATCGCCTCCAACCCGCGCAACACCAGGAAGGTGCCATACAGGTAGTTAACGCCCCAACGCCCAAACCAGCTTCCGTCCGTCTCCTGCTCCCTGAGCACGAACTGGATCGCCTTTTCCACGCGTTTGTCCCGCCGCGTATAGCCGTAGTTTGCGAGCATCTCCAGAATGCGGCCGGTGATATCGACCGTCGGCGGATCGAGCATCGCATTGTGGTCCGCGAAGGGGATGTACTGGAAGATCATCTTGGTATTGTCTTTATCGAAGCTGGCCCAGCCGCCGTTCTTGCACTGCATCGCGAAGATCCAGTCCAGCGCCCGCTGCGACACGTCGATCTGATTACGCTCCCGTGGATGCGACACACAGTTCAGAGCAAGAAGAACCTGTGCTGAATCATCAACATCGGGATAAAACTCATTGTTGAACTCGAAGTACCATCCGCCCGGCTGCACATCAGGTAGACTCATCGCCCAATCGCCCTTATTACGGACCTCCTTCGACATCAGCCAGTCCGCGGCCTTGACCATGCGCGGATCGTCCTTGCCCACACCTGCTTCGCCAAGCGCGTACACTGCCTGCGCCGTATCCCACACCGGCGACACACAAGGCTGCATACGAAAGGTCGGGGTCGGATAATGAGGCTCGCCTTCGGGATTGTCGATGCCAAGCCGTTCAAACTCGTCCATGGCGCGAATAAACTGAGGATCATCCTGGGTATATCCCAGACAAGCCAGCGCAATCAGCGCATTCAGCATGGCCGGATAGATAGCCCCCAGCCCGTCTGACTTTTCAAAGCGCTCCAGCATCCACCTCTCGGCTCGCTTCAGCGCAACCTTGCGAAGAGGGCGGATATGCACACGCTCGAACCAATGCGCTATCCGATCCGCTGCGAGAAACACATTCCGCCAGCCAAGAATCTTCTTCTTGTCCCACTTCAAATGCAGGTGCGCGTTCTCCCGGCCGCCGACGAATAGCTCGTCGATTCCCTGCTCTGGCGGAATTTTCTTGAACGGCTTTTTCGCGTAAGCAATCGATAACGGCACGACGATCGCACGCGACCATGCAGAGATCTCGTAGATATTGAAGTAGCACCACTTCGGAAACAGCACCAGTTCAGGCGGCACTGCCGGAACAGCGTCATACTCATACTGCCCCATAAAGCAGAGATAGATTTTGGTGAAGGTATTCACCTCCGTCACCCCGCCGTTGGCCAGAATCCACTGCCGTGCTTTGACGAGCACCGGATGATCCTGCGCCCACCCCATCAGCTTCAGCGCAAAATAAGCCTTTACCCCAAGTGATATATTCGACGGGCCATTCGGATAGATACTCCAGCCGCCATCCTCATTCTGATGACGGAGAATCTCGTTAACCGCCCGCTCCATCTTTCCGCGATCGCCCGTACCCAGAAGGGTATGCACGAAGATGTAGTCGGACTCGAGCATACTGTCCGCCTCCAGTTCTCCGCACCAATATCCATCCGGATGCTGCAAGCTAAGCAGCCAATCCTTCGCGCGCTCAATGCCGTCCTCAATATGCTCGAGACCGAGATCCATCCGGCCAAAGCGAGGCTGCGCGTGCTTGCTCACGCCCTTCGGATTAATTGAAGATGTACCCATGAAAAACAAACTCTCTCTTCTGCGTCCGGGTTACTGGGCGACGGGCGGAGCAGATGCTATTGCTTGGACGATTTCAGGCGGCAAACCGAAGCGGACATTCTCCGGCATCACCTCAACTTCATCGACAGAGCCGTATCCCATCGTCTGCAGGAAATCGACGACGTCCTTTACCAGAACCTCAGGGGCAGATGCTCCTGCCGTTACAGCCACTGTATCGACGCCGTCCAGCCACTCGGGCTGAATAGCGTCCGCCGTGTCGATCAAGTACGAATTCGTATCCAGGTTCTTCGAAACCTCCACCAGACGATTCGAGTTCGAGCTGTTCTTCGAGCCGACCACCAGCACCAGATCCGCCCCATGCGCCACGTTCTTCACGGCTACCTGGCGGTTCTCGGTGGCATAGCAGATGTCCTGCGCATGCGGTCCTGCGATGTTAGGGAATTTCCTCTTTAAAGCGTCGATCATGATCCGCGCCTCATCGAGCGAAAGAGTCGTCTGCGTCAGGTAGGCAACCTTGTTCGGATCGGGCACCACCAACGCCTCGACCTCTGCCACCGTCGAAACCACCTGCGTCACATCCGGAGCCTCGCCTTGCGTTCCTTCCACCTCTTCATGGTCGCGATGCCCAACCAGCACCAGCGAGTATCCCTGCTTGGCAAACTTAATCGCCTCAACGTGGACTTTGGTCACCAGCGGGCAGGTCGCATCGATAACCTTCAGCCCGCGCTCCTTCGCATGATCGCGAACCGCGGGCGAGACACCATGCGCCGAGTAGATCACCCGGGCACCTTCAGGAACTTCATCCAGCTCGTTGACGAAGATTGCGCCTTTTTTCGCCAGATCGGTAACGACATAGCTGTTATGCACAATCTCTTTGCGGACATAGATCGGGGCACCGAACGTCTCGAGCGCGATCCGGACGATGTCGATGGCACGCACCACGCCTGCGCAGAATCCACGAGGCTTGAGAAGAAGAACCCGTTTGGTTTTCGTTTCTAGTTCGCTTTCGTTTGCCGCAGCGTGTTGAAGAGTGGTTGTAATCACGTCTCCCAGTATACCGCGTTCCCTATCCGATCGAAACCAAACTGAACCAATTCAGGTGCAGTCCGGTGGGATGAAGAAAGCCGGAAAAAGTCTCCAAAAAGTGAAGATTTTTACGGCCTTTCTGCATCGCCTGTCCGGCTTCTGCTCAGGACTACAGCTTCTGAGCCGCGCAGGCCGGATGTCCACAATCGCATTGCAGCTTGGCCTCGCCCTTCGCGTCCGCACAGTAAGCCGAACAATACTTCTCCCCTGCCGGGGCCATGCACCTGCAGCCATCCATCGCGCATTTCTTCGAATCTTCTGCCATTATCAATCCTCCATGTCTACTTCTCTCTATTGGGATGCAGACTATTGGGATGCAGATGCGCTCCGCTTAGATGTAGGTGGCCCTACCGGCTGCTCTCCAGCAGATGTTCGGCGTGCTTCAAACTCGTTTCCGTCAGCTTCGCACCGCTCAGCATGCGGGCAATCTCCTGGGTCCGTTCGGCGTCTTCCATGCGGCGCACCTCGGTCTGGGTGCGCCCGCGCTTCTCCGTCTTCTCGATCAGGAAGTGCTGGTCCCCGAAGGCTGCGATCTGCGGAAGATGAGTGATGCACAACACCTGCTGGCCCTTCGCGAGCGTCTTCAGCTTCCGCCCAACCGCCTCAGCCGCTCTGCCGCCAATGCCGATGTCAATCTCGTCGAACACCAATGTCCGCGGCAACACCGTCTTCTTCTTCCTCCCCGAGCCACCAGAGGCAGCCTCTTCCACAGTCACCTTCAGCGCGAGCATAACCCGCGACATCTCTCCTCCCGACGCGATCTCATGCAGCGGCTTCAGCGGCTCCCCTGCATTGGTGGCAATCAGACATTCGATCTGGTCCCAGCCATGCGCGGCCCAACGCTCAGGCGACCTCTCCGCGGTGACGCGCACATGAAACCGCGTGTTCATGGCAAGGTCGTTGATCTGGGCCTCCGCCAACTTCTCCAGCCGCTTCGCCGCCTCCACCCGGCCGGCAGTCAGTATTGCCGCCGCTGCCTCATACGCCCCCGCACCCCGCGCTTCTTTCGCCTGCAGCTCCAGTAGCAGCGCGTCCCTGTTCTCCACCTCGGCCAACTGCCGCGCCGCTTCAGCGCCGAACGCAATCACGTCCTTTAGCGTCTGACCATACTTGCGCTTCAATCGATCCAGCGCCGCCAGCCGGTCCTCGATCTCTTCCAATCTCCCCGGCGAAGCATGGACGTTCTCCGCAAAATCACGCACCTCTGCGTCGACGTCCTCCACAATCGCCTTCGCCGCGCCCAACTGCTGCGCCGGCTCCCGGAACCGCGCATCATACCGCGCCAGCTCTTCCAAATGCTTCAACGCCGCGCCCAGCGTAGTCTCCGCTGCGTTCTCAGACTCATACAGCAGCTCATGCGCGCTCATCGCCGCGGTATAGAGCTTCTCAGCATTCCCCAGCACCCGCTTCTCTGCCTCAAGCTGAAGGTCTTCGTCCTCCGCAGCCAATCCAGCCTGATCGATCTCCTTACTCTGAAACCGCCAAAGGTCCGCCATCCTCAACCGGTCCTGCTCCGCGGACTGTAACTCATTCAACTTGTCAGTCGTTGCTTTCCAAGCTACAAACGCCTCGGCGACACTCTCCGTGTGCAGCGCGCCAAACCGATCAAGCAGACTTCGCTGTTGCGCCTGGTCGAACGAGCTTAACGTCTCTCCTTGCGAGTGAACCAGCGCCAGCTCAGGCGCAAGCTGCCGCAGCACGCCCACCGTTGCCGGCTGGTTATTCACAAACACTCGTCCTTTACCGTTCGCCAGGATCTCCCGCCGCAGCAGAATATGGTCCGACTCTGAATCGATCCCATTCGCATCCAGAACTTCATTCGCGCCCGGTGTCAGCTCAAACACGCATCCCACCACGGCCTTCTCCTCGCCATGGCGCACAAAGTCAGACGACGCTTTCCCGCCCAGCAGCAGAACAAGCGCATCGATCAAAATGGACTTACCCGCGCCCGTCTCTCCCGTCAACAGGTTGAGCCCCGGCCCAAACGAAGCGACTGTCCGGTCGATCACCGCATAATTTTCCGCGCGCAACTCCAGCAGCATAATGGCCTCAGGCAACGATGTATCGCGAGGATAGCAAACCTCGCCCTGATCGGACTCAGGGACCATCCAATACACCCGGCCCGGCACCTCCGCAGATGCCTTCCGTCTCATTTTCCCGGGGCACGATTTACACTAAACTCTGGCGGATAACAAACTATGGTCGGTACCCTCGCTCTTGCCTTGCGCTTCCTTCAGGAAGACCCCACAGCCGCGCCCCCGGTGGCCTCCAACAGCAGCGCCCTCATGGAGATGGTCCACAACAGCGGCCCGGTCGCCTTCACGGTGCTGGTCATTCTTCTCATCGCGAGCATCTTCTCCTGGGCAATCATGCTCTCGAAGTGGTCGAGCTTCGGCAAAGCCCAGGCGCAGAGCAAGCGCTTCGTCCGCGCCTTCCGCAAATCGACACGCCTGAGCGAAATCGCAGCGGTTGCCGACCAGTTCAAGCCCAGCCCGCTGGTCGCCGTCTTCGGTGAAATTTACGACGAGTATCAGCGGCAGAACGGCGGCCGTGGACTCCCGCGCAATCCGGTGGCGCTCGAACGGTCCGCCCAGACTGCCTCCAGCGAAGCCCTGACCCAGATGGAGAGCCGCATGACCTGGCTCGCCACCATCGCAGCCATTGCTCCGTTCATCGGCCTCTTCGGCACCGTCATGGGCATCATCGACGCCTTCCACGGCCTCGGCACCGCCGGCGCAGCGACCCTTCGCGCCGTCGCCCCCGGCATCTCGGAGGCCCTCATCACCACTGCCGCCGGCCTCGTGGTGGCGATCCCAGCCGTCATCGGCTACAACCAGCTCACCGCCCGGCTCCGCGAATTCGGCTCGCGCATGGACGACTTCGGCCGCGAACTCCTGAACGCCATTGAAAATGCCGCCATGGTGACGCCTCCCGCACAGCCCCAGCCCGAAGAGCCCAGACGGAGGTCTTTCTAGCGATGGCCTTCACCGCCAAGGGACGCACCCAGACCGCGCTCGCCGAGATCAACATCACTCCTCTGGTCGACGTCGTTCTTGTGCTTCTGCTCATCTTCATGCTCACCGCACCGGTGCTGCAGTCCGGGGTCGAAGTCGCCATTCCCAAGACCCGCACCGTCAAGCAACTCACCGAAGAGCGCATGGTCGTCACCATCGACCGCGAGCAGAACGTCTTCCTTCAGGACAAGCCCGTCAACGTCAACGAGCTTCCCGCGCTGCTCAGATCCACCGGAAAGGCCGATCCCTCCAAGCGCATCATCTATCTCCGGGCCGACGAGCGCGTTCCCTTCGGAGCCTTCGCTTCCGTGATGGACGCGGTGAAGCAGGCCGGCATCACCAATATCAGCATCGTCACCCAGCCGATACAGAAGTGATCCAGAAGTAAGGAACGAACCATAGCCTCTGCTCTCAATCTCGACCTCGACGACTCCCGCAACGGCGACAATCTGCGCGGCAACTTCGCCGGATCGCTCATTCTCCACGCTCTGGTCGCTGCCGCCATCTTCGGCTGGGCTTACCTCTTCCGCGCGCACCATCCCAACTGGGGAGAACATGCCTCGAACGCCGGAGCCATCCAGGCCACCATGGTCTCCTCACTCCCGCTGCCGCCAACACAGCGGACCCTCGACACCGGCGTCCTCACCTCGGAGGCGCCAAGTCCCGCCCCCCTCATCGCCAAAGAGGAGACACAGCCGCCGCCAAGCCCCAATGAAGTCGCCATTCCCGAGAAGATCACCAAGCCGATCAAGACAGCGGAGAAGCCAACTCCCGCGCCGCCGAAGCACATCCAGCCCGTCCCTCCGCAACCGATGAAAGCCACCACCGGCGAGACTGCGGGAGTTCGCATCGCGCAGTCCACGCTCCAGGTCAAAAACGGGACCGCCAGCGTATCCGTCGAAGACCGTACCTTTGGAGACCGTTTCGCGTACTACGTCAACATCGTCAACAGTAAAGTGGCGCAGAACTGGTACACCGCCGAGGCCGACCCGCGCACCTCGGTCGGCAAAAGCACAACCATCGTCTTCGACATCGACCGCGCAGGCGTTCCCTCCAATATCCGCATAGAAAATCCCAGCGGCTCTCCTTCGTTGGATCAATCCGCCATGCGGGCCGTGCAGCGCGTCGACGGCTTCGGCCCGCTGCCGCAAGGCAACCGCATCACAGTCGAGTACACCTTTCACCTGCATCCGCAATAGCCTTCAGTCCCGTCTCTGCCCGGAGGATTCCCCTGATTACCGCCGCTTCTGCCTCTCAGTCCCCCGCTGCACGAATTTTGCGTCTAACATGGAACAGAATGCTTAGCCCGAGACGAACGCCCCTCAGCCGGCACGCTCTGTATTGCCTTGGAGCTTTTCTCTTTCTCGCATCTGCTTCTACCTTGCGAGCTCAAGAGGGTTTCAAGACCGAGACCTCAAGCGGTGTCTCCAACATCCGCATCGCCGTTGCCGATTTCAAGCCGGCCTCTGCCGACCCGCAGACGGTAGTCCTGAAGCGCACCTTCGACACCACGCTCTTTGCCGATCTTGCCAACGCAGGCATCTTCGACATCGTCTCCAAGAGCATGCTCCCGCAGTCGACCCCGGGAGCGCCCGCGGAGATCAGCCTTCCGCAATGGGCCGCCCCGCCAACCTCAGCCGCCATGGTCGCCTTCGGCAGCTTCAGCGTGCAGGCAGGGAAGATCGCCTGCAACGGATATCTCTTCGACGCCAAGAACCTCCAGTACCCGCAGATCCTCGCCAAGCAATACGGCGATGTCGCCTCAGAAGACGCCGCCCGCCAGATCGCCCACCGCTTCGCCGACGAGATCATCTTTCGCCTCAGCGGAGGCAGCCAGGGTATCGCCGAGACCAAGATCGTCTACGTCAAGATCATCGGCGCCAACAAAGAGATCTGGGAGATGGACTACGACGGGGCCAATCAGCACCCGGTTACTCACCTCGGCACCGTCTCGATCTCTCCTCGCATCTCGCCCGACAACAGCCGCGTGGCCTTCTCTTCTCTAGGCCGCGATGGCTTCCAAATCCGCATGTACTCGCTCCTGTTGGGACGCATAGTCAACTTCGCATCCAGTGGAGGCACAAACCTCTCCCCTGCGTGGTCCCCGGACGGCCAGAATCTTGCTTTCTCCTCCTCGCGAACTGGCGATCCGGAGATCTGGATTTCGAACGACCAAGGCACACAGGCCCACCGCGTGACAAGCTTCGCCGGTCCCGATGTCTCCCCCGTCTTCAACCCGCGCACCGGCGCGCAGATCGCCTGGATCAGCGGGCGCACCCACCTGCCCCAGCTTTACATCATGGATACCGATGGCTCCGCCGTGCAGCGCATGACCGATGGCGGTTATGCCACCTCGCCCTCATGGTCTCCCAACGGCCAGTTCCTCACCTTCGCCTGGGACCGCAAATACGGCCCCGGCGCACCCGGCGGCCAGGACATCTATGTGATGGAGATCGCCAGCAAACGCTGGATCCAACTCACGCACGATACCGGCCGTTGCGACTTCCCATCGTGGTCGCCGGACGGCCGCCACATCGTCTACGCGAACTCGGCGGACGGAAAAGCCGCCCACACCAGAATCTGGACCATGCTCGCCGACGGGACCCAGAAGCACGCATTGACCGGTCCCGGCGCCGACATGCCAAACTGGAGTTGGAAGTAATCTTTTATATTCTCTGCGATCTCGCTTCGCAGGTAACTTAAGAACGCTGAACTACTACCGCTGGCAGGAGATCAACAAATGAACGTCATGCACAGAACGATTCGTAAGACCTTGGTAATGGCTGCGGCCCTGATCACGGTTGGAGCTGTCACCGGTTGCCATAAAAAGGCCAGCGGCATCAACCCCAATGCCCTCAGCCCCACGCCCGCTACCTCCCCGGCCCCCACGGCAACCATCACGGCAGACCCGCTCGCCATCGATGTCGGCCAGACGGTCGTCCTCAACTGGCGGACTGAAAACGCAACCACAGTCACCATCGACGGCATCGGCGAAGTGAACCCCAACGGGACCCAGACCGTCTCGCCCGCGAACTCCACCAACTTCCATCTCACGGCCAAGGGTGACGGCGGCACGACGGAAGCGAACGTCCGCGTCACGGTTCGCGTTCCTGTTGCACCCAGCACGCCGGCCCCGACCGAGGGAGACATGGGCAGCGAAGCCGCCTTCCACCAGAACGTGCAGGATGTCTTCTTCGACTACGACAGCTACGATCTGCGCCCTGACGCCGCAAGCTCGGTAGTCCAGGCAGCCTCCTATCTCGCCGCGCACCCCGCCATCAAGGTCGTCATCGGGGGTTACTGCGATGACCGCGGTTCGGCGGAATACAACCTCGCGCTCGGCGAAAACCGCGCCAACGCAGCCCGCACCGCGCTGGTCTCTGCCGGCGTGTCCGGAAGCCGCTTGCGGGTTATCTCCTACGGCAAGGAAAAGCAGTTCTGCACCGAAGAGAACGAAAGCTGCTGGCAGCAGAACCGGCGCGCCCAGTTCTCGCTCGACCGCTAGTTCGCAGTCCCACTCTCGCTCAGCCCCCCGCGCCTGCACCGTGCGGGGGCTGACGGCAAGATAAGTTCGAAACGGCTCCTCCACTCACGATCCGTGAAAAAAATTACGACCAACTCCATGACGCATTTAAGACAAAACCCATGACAAATCAGCCCCGCAAACCCGGCAGACTGACCCCATTCGCCTCGGCTGCTCTTTTCGCAGCCCTCGTCTTTCTTCCCTCCTCTCCCGCCTTCGCCGTGAACAAGGACATGGTGCAACTCCAGACGCAGGTGCAGGAGTTGCAGGATGCCGTCGCTCGGCTTCAGCAATCCAACGACGAGCGCATGGGAGTTCTGAAGGACCTTGTGCAGCAGAGCGCCGACTCTGTCAACAAGATGGCCGCCAATCTGAACACGGTGCAAAAGCAGATGCAGGTCCAGCAGGATGCGCAGAACGGCAAACTCGATCAGCTCTCCGGACAAATCCAGTCCTTGAACGACTCGGTCGACGAGATCAAGGCACGCCTCGCTTCGTTGCAGAAGTTGATGCAGGACGTACAGGGCCAGCAGCAGTCGATGGGGGCCAACCAGCCGGGTCAGCCCTCTTCAGGCGGGGCCGCTACTTCACCCGCTCCAGCCAATGCCGCCCCGGAGCCGCCACCGGCTGCTTCTCAACCGGAAACCTCAGCACCCGTCGTAAGACAGGGCAAGCCCTCCGCGGATGTGCCCATGGCTGGGGGCGCAGCATCGCCTGCCGCGCCGCCCGTCGACGAACTCTACAAAACGGCCCTCGGCGACTACATGTCAGCCAAGTACGCCCTGTCCTCTTCAGAGTTCGGCGATGTCATCAAGTCCTACCCGGACAACCCTCTCGCAGGAAATTCCTACTACTATCAGGCCGAGATCGAATATCGCAGTGGCCACTACGCTGCCTCCGTCAAAGCCTACGACAGCGTGATCAACCAGTTCCCCGACAGCAACAAGGTCCCGGTATCCCGGCTGCACAAAGGTATGGCGCTCATCGCCCTCAAACAGACCGATGCAGGCGTGCGCGAGATGCGGACCCTCATCCAGCGCTTCCCCAACTCCCCCGAGGCCATGCAGGCACGCAGCAAACTCAGCGGCATGGGCATCCCGGTAACGCCGCGACGCTAAATCGCCTCGCTCTCGCCGGCGATCTCTAATTCCGCAATCCCTGCATCAATCTCTCCACCTCAGTTCGTTCCTGCCCCGTCAACGGCAGCAACGGTAAACGAGGCCCCCCTCCGAAATAGCCATTCAAGTCGCACCCGAACTTGAGACCCGCCACGCCAAGCTCCTCTTCCACTCTCGCCGCTACATCACACAAGCGCTCCTGCTTCTCCCGCGCCAGCCCTTCATCCCCATCCTTCCAGGCAGCCAGGACCTCATAGCAAGCCTGTGGAGCGGATGCCGCAAATCCGGGCGCCGCACCGACTGCGCCAGACATCAACCCTTCCAGCATGACAGCCGTACTCCCCGCCAGCAATTGAAAACCGGCCACCTTCAAGCGCGTCTTGATTGCCGCCCTGGGAGGCGCAACCGCCGTGCTTCCGCCAGTCGGCGTTCCTGGCATAATCAGCCCGTCATTCGAAGCATTCTCCTCCTCAACCCGCATCCTCGCCGTCACCGCGCGAAACAACGTAGTCACAGTGACCTCATGTTTGATCGCCGTCGTCCCCGCTCCGACCTTCTCGATCCACTCGCGGCCAGAGCCGCCATCTACCGCGCCGATGATCCTCGGATGCGCCGCAAGTTCAATGACCATCTCAGCAGGAAGCATCTCACCACACTCCGAAACGCCGCTTGAGAGCACGACCGGCAGCGCCGACCGGTCCGCCACGGCCCGAAAGTAGGTAAGCAACTCCCCCGTCCGCCGCTCACCTCCGCGCCTCCGCAAAATCGAAGGCTGCCTGACAAGCACCGCGTCGTATCTCAGCTCTGCTGCCTTCTCGGCGAGATTGAGCGTCTCCGCAACGCTGTCCCGCGACACTCCCGCCAGCATCACCTTCTGCGGGTCAGCCGCCTCGATAGCGCTTCGCAGCACCTGCCTCGACTCCTCGTCCGAAAGCAGCGTCGGTTCTCCATAGCCGCTCAGCACCACCAGCCCCGCAGCCGGAGTCTTCGAGTATCGATGCGCGTTATGTTCCAGCTTCAGAAGATTAAGCCGGCCGTCAGCATAGAACGGCGTCGTCAGTGGGAGTTGAAGTCCTTCAAGCAGCATGACTCCATTCTAAGAGCCTCAAGCCGTACTTGGCCAAGCGTACTCACAGCACCCAAGTCGAGTGCCGCAATATGCCACGAAAGACGTAACAGAACTCCGTCACAACAGCAGACACTTGAAGTAATCTCAGCTACAGCAAAGTAGCAGTTGGCATAGAGCCTGCCGTGCCCTTTGTCTGTCATCCTTGTGTGTCATTCTTGTCTGTCATTCTTGTCTGTCATTTTTGTCTGTCATTCCCGAAGGGAATCTGCGGTTGCCTTCCTCCACGCCAACAGCAAATCCGCTCTAGGAGAGCTATGACCAACGAACGCGATATCTCGCAGGATAAGACCCCCGGCGACCTTGCTCGTGAAGCCGCATGGTTTCTCATGCACACCCTCATCGCCTTCGTGCTCCTTGCCCTCACCATCGGCGTCATGTCGCTCAATCACCCCGACCCCGACTCCGCCACACCCAAGTTCATCGGCACCGGCCTTGCCCTCTTCATCCCCATGATCGGCGGCTATCTCCTCTCCCGCCTCCATCGCAACGATATCGCCGGCTACATCTGGATCTCCGGCCTCGTCATCTTCTCCGTGGTCTGCGTCTGGGTGCTCGATCTCCCCACCGGCAACGGCCTCTGCGAGACCTGCGGCGCAGTGGAAAAGCTATGGCGCACCTTCTTCACCTTCACCCATGGCAGCGGCCTGATGGGCGGAGACGGCGTTCTGGTCGGAGCCTGGCTACCGCTCTCCATGATCGGCTACGCCATGGGCGCTAAGTTCGCCCTCGAACCATAAAAACCGGGTTCTTCAGTCCTCTCGAACAATCGACAAAGCCTGCCGCTTACACCCCAGCCGCAATACGATCCGCATGCAGCGTCTGCAGCGCAACCACGCTCAGGGTCCCCTCCTGCAGCGCGGCAATCCCCTCCGCCGCAGCTCGTGCCGCAGCCAGCGTCGTGATCGTCGGAATCCTCGCCATAACAGCCGCCCGCCGGATCGCCTTCTCGTCGAAGAACGTGTCCTGCCCGCGCGGCGTGTTCACGATCAGTTGAATGCGGTCGCCCTTGATCAGGTCCACCACGTTTGGCCTGCCTTCCTTCACCTTGTACACGCGCTCCGGCTGCAGTCCGGCCTGCTCCAGCACCATCGCCGTTCCATGCGTCGCCACCAGATGAAATCCCATCTCCACAAACTGCCGGGCCAGCGAAACCGCACCAGCCTTGTCGTGATCGTTGACGCTGAGGAAGACGGTTCCCTCTAACGGAAGCACCTGCCCGGCAGCAATCTGCGCCTTCGCGAAGGCTTCGCCGAAGTTGTCCGCTACCCCCATCACCTCGCCGGTCGACTTCATCTCCGGTCCCAGCACCGTATCCACTCCCGGAAACTTGCCCCACGGGAACACCGGCGACTTCACAAAAAAGTGTGAGCCCGTCCCCAGGTCCTTGCCGCTGGCCACCTGCTCCGGCAGCAGATCCTTCAGCTTCCGTCCCACCATAATGCGCGAAGCAATCTTCGCCAGCGGAATCCCCGTAGCCTTCGAAACGTAAGGCACTGTCCGCGAAGCCCTCGGGTTCACCTCGATGACGTAAACCGTACCGCGCTGAATCGCAAACTGGATATTCACCAGCCCGCGCACACTCAATGCCATCGCCAGCTTCCGCGTGTACTCGCGAATCGTTCGCAGCACATCGCCGGTCAAATCCACCGCAGGCAGCACGCACGAAGAATCGCCGGAGTGAATCCCAGCCTCTTCGATATGCTGCATGATCCCGGCAATCACCACGTCGTCGCCATCGCACAACGCATCCACATCGCACTCGACGGCATCTTCCAGGAAGTGGTCGATCAGCACCGGCCGCTCCTGAGAGTATTCAATCGCCGTCGTCATGTACCGGACAATCGCCTCATCGTCATACGCAATCACCATCGCCCGGCCGCCCAGCACGTACGAAGGCCGCACCAGCACCGGATAGCCCACGCGGTTCGCTCCAGCCACAGCCTCCTCCACGCTGGTCGCCATCGCGCCTTCCGGCTGTGGAATCTTCAACTCTTCAATCAGCTTGCCAAACCGCTTGCGGTCCTCCGCCAGATCGATCGACTCCGGCGAAGTCCCGATAATCGGCACGCCAGCCTTCTTCAACGGCAACGACAGATTCAACGGCGTCTGCCCGCCGAACTGCACAATCATGCCAATCTCCGCGCCCGAAGCGGCCTCATGCTCATACACGCCCAGCACATCCTCCAGCGTCAGCGGCTCGAAGTACAACCGGTCGCTGGTGTCATAGTCGGTCGACACCGTCTCCGGATTGCAGTTCACCATGATCGTCTCGTAGCCATCCTCGCGCAGCGCGAACGCAGCATGGCAGCAGCAGTAGTCGAACTCGATTCCCTGCCCGATCCGGTTCGGCCCGCTGCCAAGAATCAAAATCTTCTTCCTCTGCGTCGGGGGCGCCTCATCCTCTTCGTCATAGCAGCTATAGAGATAAGGCGTATAGCTCTCAAACTCGCCGGCACAGGTATCTACCATCTTGTAGACCGGCATCACGTTGAGCTTCTTCCGCAGCGCCCGCACCGCCGCCGTGCCCTCCGCTCCGGTCAAGCCCCACCCCGCCGCCAGCCGCTCATCGGAGATGCCCATCCGCTTGGCATCACGCAGCTGATCGGCCGTAACCTCCGCCAGCGGCACGCCGCCAACAGCCTTGATCTCATCTGTAATCTGCTTCATCTGATACAGAAACCACGGGTCCATCGAAGTCATCCGCGCAACCTCGCGTACCGTCATGCCCCGCTCGAACGCATAGCGAATATAGCTCAGCCGGTCAGGATGCGGCGTCACCAGTCTTTGCGTCAACCTTCGCGGCTCGATGTCATCCGCCGTGGCCTTCTTTCCCGTTTCGAGCGACCGCACCGCCTTCATCATCGCTTCCTTAAACGTCCTGCCGATCGCCATTACCTCGCCAACCGACTTCATCTGCGGCCCCAGGCTCTCATCCGCACCAGGAAATTTCTCAAACTGCCACTTCGGAATCTTCACGACGACATAATCAATCGTCGGCTCAAAGCAGGCCGGCGTGGCCTTCGTAATGTCATTCTGAATCTCATCGAGCGTATACCCCACCGCCAGCCGGGCCGCAATCTTCGCAATCGGGAACCCCGTAGCCTTGCTCGCCAGCGCAGAGGACCGCGACACACGCGGGTTCATCTCGATCACCGTCATGCGCCCATTCAGCGGATTCACCGCGAACTGCACATTACTTCCACCCGTCTCCACTCCGATCTCGCGGATTACCCGGATCGCCGCGTCCCGCATGCATTGGTATTCGCGGTCGGTCAGCGTCTGCGCCGGCGCCACCGTGATCGAGTCGCCCGTATGCACCCCCATCGGATCGAAGTTCTCAATCGAGCAGATGATGATGACGTTGTCCTTCAGGTCCCGCACCACCTCCAGCTCAAACTCCTTCCAACCCAGCACGCTCTCTTCCAGCAGACACTCATGCACCGGCGAAAGATCGAGACCTCGCGCCAGAATCTCCATCAACTCCTCGCGGTTGTAAGCGATGCCGCCACCCGAACCGCCCAGCGTGAACGAAGGCCGGATCACCACCGGAAACCCAATCTTCGCCGCAAACTCCAACCCGTCCCGCAAGTTGTTGATCAGCGCAGACCGCGGCATATCCAGCCCGATCTTCGTCATCGCATCCTTGAACAGCAGCCGGTCCTCGGCCTTTTTAATCGCCTCGAGCTTCGCGCCGATCAACTCGATGCCCAGCTTGTCCAGCACGCCCGAATCCGCCAGGTCCACTGCAAGGTTCAGCGCCGTCTGGCCGCCCACCGTCGGCAGAACAGCAAACTTTCCCTTGCCGCCCAATCCCTCCGCGTCCAGCATCTCCTTCTCGACGCGAAGAATCTCCTCCAGGTAAGCAGCATTCAACGGCTCGATATAGGTCCGGTCCGCCACCTCGGGATCGGTCATAATCGACGCCGGATTCGAGTTCACCAGCACTACCTCATATCCCTCGGCCTTCAGCGCCTTGCAAGCCTGCGTCCCCGAGTAATCGAACTCAGCCGACTGACCAATCACAATCGGCCCCGAGCCGATCACCAGAATCTTCGCAATGTCATTCCTACGCGGCATCTATTCCCCGTTTGTTAAAACTCTTGCCTTGAGAGCGTTTAGCAATAAATGGAACGACAACTCCGGGGACGGTTCACGGTATGCCCCATTTAAGCCTTATTTTCTCGATGATGTTAGGAGGCAAGCATTATCGTAATGTCGATCTCTGACGAGTTTCGTCAATAAAATCTCGTAGCGTTTTGTATAAGAGGCTTCCACAAATTCAGGAAAAACTTTGAAGTGACTCTGTTTAACTCCCACCGGTCTGTTTGACTCGGGAGCATCTTCTACCATCATGAAATAACCAAGCCACGGCCGGGTAGAGGGTGCAAACGCGCCCTCGCGATATGCAGCCCAGAGGTCTGTAGCGTTACCCAATGCCTCTTCTGTTCGGTTATTAAAATTGTTCCCAAATGAACCAACTTGAGATTTGAATTCAAGAGCGGCAATCAGCCTCTTATTGGACACGACTAACAAATCCCAGCATTTCTCAGGCCTATACCATCCGGGAACCTCGACCATGCGATCGCAATGTATGCTTGGGCGATCTAGGCCTGATTCTTCAAGATAATCGCAGATCAGATCGGCAAATCCTTGCAACTGCTTCCCACCCGTCACAGCACTTCTGGCGCCAAAGTCCTTTAGCCCTGATCGCACACCTTGATTCTCGGATTGAGTGGTTCGAGTCCTCCAGAAATGCTCGACTGCACCCTTCAACTGCACCTCCCACCGCCCACCAAGCGTCATATTTCATTTTCCTCAATAATGATCGGAGTTCTGAACAAATTGCTCGTTTCGCGATGCAGGCGTTCCACTGCCGCCATGAAATAAAGTGGCTGCACTTCGTAACCAATGCTATTCCGTCCCGAACGCGCGGCGGCAATACTCGTGGTCGCAGTCCCGCAAAATGGATCCAAGACAACGTCACCTACAAAGCTAAACATCCGAATCAGTCTCTCCGCAAGTTCAACCGGATAGGGCGCAGGGTGACGCTTGGTAGACTCGCCGGTCAATCCTGTCCATATCTGCTGAAACCATTTCTGATAATTCTCCGAGCTAATCACACTCAGAATTCTTGCGGCGGAGTCAGGCTTTCGATAACCGCCTGGTTTGCGGAACATCAGGATGTATTCAATGTCGTTCTTCACTACAGAGTTAGGTTCATAGGGTTTACCGAGAAAACCGCCACCGCCTGCTTCATATTTTGCATTTGCAATTTTGTGCCAAATAATTGGAGCGAGATTGTCAAAACCCATCTTTCTACAGCTCTCTTGAATACTGGAATGCAGCGGTACGACAGTGTGTCGTCCCTCATTCTGCTTCCGAGACAAACAAACGTCTCCGACCACGCATACGATTCTGCCTCCTGGAACAAGTGAGTCATAGCATCGTTTCCAGACTTGATCTAATTGAGCAATAAACAAATCATAATCAGAGATGTGTCCCAATTGCCTTGCGCTATCCTCATACCGCTTCAGTGTCCAATATGGCGGTGAAGTAACGACCAAATGTACAGACCCTGGAGCAATCCTGTTCATCTCTCGCGCATCACCATGTATTAGATACTGCGTGGTGGGAATCTCCTGGATTGCTCTGTCGATTTCCTGCAGTAGCTCTCGATTCTTAGCTAACTCCGGAATTATGGCTTGGTCTAAGACTTCTTTCCTCAAAGCTTGAGGAAGATAAGAGACTAGCCCAGTCTCTCGAAAAAGCAGACCATTCGAGGGTGCCAACGGCGCGATACGCAAAGCTGGAGAAGCGCTCACTTCTTCCACTCTTCCATCATCTTCCGGAAATCCTTGAAGAGATAATGCGAGTCATGCGGCCCGGGACTAGCCTCCGGGTGATACTGCACGCTGAACATCGGATCCGTCTTATGCCGCAACCCCGCCAGCGTCTGGTCATTCAGATTCGTATGGGTCCGTTCCACATCCGCGGGAAGCGACTCAGGATCGACGTTGAAGTTATGATTCTGCGCCGTAATCTCAACCTTCCCCGTGCGGTGATTCATAATCGGGTGGTTTCCTCCGTGATGCCCAAACTTCAGCTTGTAGGTCTTGCCACCCAGCGCCAGCCCGAAGATCTGGTGCCCCAGGCAGATCCCAAAGATTGGAGCCTTGCCTTGCAACTGCTTCACATTTTCGACCGCATACTCCAGAGGCTCCGGATCGCCCGGCCCGTTCGAAAAGAAGACTCCATCCGGTTTCATCGCCAGCACATCCGCTGCAGGCGTAGTCGCCGGGACTACCGTCACCCGGCAGTTCTCCCGCGTCAGCATCCGCAGAATATTTTCCTTAATGCCGAAGTCGTATGCGACCACATGCATCTGCTTCGCGCCGCCTTCAACCGCCTGCGTCAACAGCATATCGCCGGTCTGGTTCTTCGGCTCGTTCGCATCCCATTCATACACAACCTTCGTGCTCACCTGGCTCGCAAGATCGGTCCCGTCCATCTTTCGGATCGCCCGCGCCTTCGCCACCAGCGCGTCCGCATCGAGATTCTCCCCCGCAGCGATCACTCCGCGCATCACACCGTGCGCTCGCAGATGCCGCACCACCGCCCTCGTGTCCACCTCGGCAATCACCGGCACCCCATAACGCTCAAGATACTCATCGGCAACCTGCGTCGAGCGCCAGCTGGAACTCATCGGCGAGAATTCACGCGTAACAAGTCCTTCGATGTAAGGCCGGGAAGCCTCCGCATCGCTGGGTGTCGTCCCATAATTTCCAATATGTGGATTCGTCAGAACCACGATCTGGCCCGCATAGGAAGGATCGGTAAAGATCTCCTGATACCCGGTCAGTGATGTGTTGAAGACCACCTCGCCAGAGCATTCCGCTCGTGCGCCAAAACTCTTGCCGCGAAAAATGCGCCCGTCTTCCAGCGCCAGTATTGCCTGCATTGCCTCTCCTGCTTGGAGTGGATTTAATAGATTCTATCAGTATTCGTGACGCAGAACGGGACTGCAGCCGAAACACCTGGGGCAAACGAAAGACCCGGAGCAAATCGTCTGGCCTCATCGATTCCAAAGATAAACTTTAGATAAACTTTCGCAAGCCTCAGTCTTCTTCAACCCGTCAGAGGCCTCATTCAATATCCACCAGCACATCTTCTCCCTCCACGCGGAGCGGAAACACATCAACCCGTTCCCCCGCCGGATACTGCGCCAAGCCCGTCTTCGCATGAAACGCCCACGAGTGCCACGGACAGATGACCGCCTCCCCTTCCATCCATCCCTGCCCCAGCGGCCCCTGCCGGTGCGGACAGATGTTATCCAGCGCCGATAACTCCCCATTCACATTCGCGAGACAAACCCGTACTCCCTCCACCTCGGCCTCTATCACCCGCCCAGCCGGCGGAGCCTCACCTACACCACACAACCTGACCCACTGCGCCACGCAAACCTCCATTCCTCGTATGTTAAAACCTATTTAAAACTGTTTATGAGAGTGTCTTTGCTGTTGTTTGTTTTTCGTCGGCATCCTTGACCCTCGAGCATAGCGAAGGGGAAGGATCCCTGTATTTCGTCGTTGTTCTTGCTTTTGCCTGTCCTTAGATCGGTCTCATCGGTGTAAATCGGTGCTAAGCCATCAACTTTTAAGCAGGTTTTTAGAGCCACACCGGCAATCAACGACTCACCTCTCCGGAATGCTACAGTCGATAGAGAAGCCGCCCCATGCACCCGCAAAAACCCCGCCTAAAACCGAAGCCGCATCACCGCACCTCCTCCCAAGCCGTTCAGCACGATATCGTCGACCCTGTCTGGCTCCTGAAAGCCCTCGGTCTTACCATCGTCGTGGCTCTGCTCTGCGGCTATCTCACCTTCTGCCTGCTCTTCTACCAGGGCCAGTGGCAGCTCGTGCTGCATCCAACCCGCACCACCTCCGGCCCGGCATCGATTGCCGGCATTCCCTACGAAGTCATTCACTTCAGCCCTAATGAATCCGCTGTCCCGCAACTTACCGGCTGGTGGATTCCCGCCGCCCCCGCAGCCAGCTATGCCAACTCCACCATCCTGTTTCTGTCCGGCGCGGACGGCTCCCTCGTAAATTCCATCCCCACCCTCGCCACCCTGCACAATACCGGCATCAACATCTTCGCATTCGATTATCGCGGCTACGGTCAAAGCGCAGCCACCCGCCCCAACCAGCAGAACATGATCCTCGACACCGACTCCGCGTGGCGGTATCTCACCACCTCCCGAGCCATTCCGCCGCAGCGCATCCTCCCCTACGGCTTCAACATCGGAGCTTCCCTCGCCGTTCACCTGGCGATCGCTCACCCATCCATCCCCGGTCTCATCCTCGATGCCCCCCACGCCGACCTGCTCGACGCCGCCGAGCGTGACCCTCGCTCCCGCCTTATCCCCGTACGCCTCCTCTTTCACGAGCGCTTCCCTCTCGCCGAGCCGCTATCCACTCTGCACACCCCGAAGCTCCTCCTCTCACGCTCTCCCTCGGCCGGCAAGAGCTTCCAGACCGCCGCGGACCCTAAAATCATCAAGACCACCACAGACACAACCTCATCCTCTAACGCCCTCTCTCGATTCCTCGATAAACTCCTCCCTCCAGCCGCCCCGCCACTCGTGCCTTCTCCGGCACCCGTTCCCTAGATCCTCACTCTGCGCCGCCCGCTCCCGCGATACCCTTTCCAGGAGAATCTCTATGACCAAATGGCTCAACAGCCTGCAACCATTGGGCGCTCTCCTGATGCGCCTCGCGCTGGCACTTTCCATGACCGTCCATGGCTACCAGAAAGTGGTTCCTCACGGAGGCCTTCATCACTTCGCCCATTACGTCGCCAGTCTCGGCCTACCCTACTGGTTAGGGTACGTCTCCGCCTTCACTGAATTTATCGGCGGGATCCTCCTCGTTGTCGGTCTATTGACCCGCCTCGTCGCCGCCCTCGTCGCCGTCAACATGCTCGTCGCCTTCGCCACAGTAGGCATCCACCAGGGTTTCGGGATCTACAATTACATCCTCGCCCTCGCTGTCCTTGCGATCATGCTCGTCTTCTATGGCGCGGGTGCGCTGGCCCTCGATCGGAAGATTGGTTTCGCCTGAAAGACCGCAAAATCAATCTCATATCCGGCCCGCTTAAAGGCGTGAAGGCTCCCGGTATTCTGGGAGCCTTTCAGGAAGGTGGGGGCATTCTTTTGTTGCGGCTATTGGAAGCCAAACCGTGGGAACTGCGAGCCTGGCGATTGGTTACTACATTCAATAAGACGCGGCTTTCAAAGAAAAGTTGTCTTCCTTTTTCCACTATTTAGTAGATCGTCATTTTCCACATTCCATTAACAGAAGAAGTCTCTGAACACGCCGATCCTACAAGCCAAGAGCAAAGTAGCAACTGGCGTAGAGTCTGCCGTACCTTTTTTGTCATTCCCAAACGGAATCTGCGGTTGCCCCTCTACACCAACAGCAAATCCGCGCTAGCTGAAATTCAAAAAATCGCCGGGGTTCACCTGCGCTCCCGGAAAAACCAACCCAAGATTCTTCGCCCCCAGCGTCTTGTACGCAGCCTCGCCCAGCACCCGCCGGAAGTCCGTCGTCACCGCCAGGTCCCGCCCTTCGTTTAGTTGTTCATTCGCCAACCCGGGCCACCTGCCATACACCTTGCCGCCCTTCACCCTGCCGCCCAGCACGAACATCACGTTCGCATGTCCATGGTCGGTCCCGCCGGTCCCATTCTGCCGCGCCGTCCGTCCAAACTCAGACATGGTCACCAGCGTCACGTTCTCCGCGTCCGCTCCCATATCGTTCCAGAACGACGCAATGGTCTCCGAGAACTCCTTCAGCCGGTTCGCCAGTTGCCCATTTACATTTCCCTGGTTCTGGTGCGTGTCCCAGCCGCCGATATCGGAGAACGCCGCCTCCACCCCAAGGTTCGCCTTCATCAACTGCGCTACCTGCTTCAAACTATTGCCGAACGGCGTATTCGGATACACCACGCCCGCCGCCGGCTGATAGTGCGCCGGGTCTGCCGCCTTCAGCATCTTCACCGCCTCAAACGTCTCCTGTCCCGTCCCGTGAAGCACAGCGTCCGAACTCTCGTCGTACATCGTCTGAAACGCATTGCTGATCGGCGAAGCCTGCGGGCCTTTGCCGCCAACGGAAAAGTCGGCCAGATTATTGACCGCAATCGCCTGCACCTTCCCCTCAAGCGTCCGGGGAACCTGCGGCCCCAGCGCCACCGCCCGGAACGCCGAAGGCTTGCCCCTTAGCATCTCCGCCTGCAGCGCCCGGTTCAGCCAGCCATCGGGTGTAGCCTTCACCCCGGGCGTCCCGCTCTCCATATAGTCCTGCGCGTCGAAGTGCGACCGCGTCGTATCCGGCGAACCCGCCGCATGGACGATCGCCAGATGCCCCTGCTCGTACAACGGCTTGAACGAAGCCATCGCAGGATGCAGCCCGAAGAACCCATCCAGGTCCAGAACGTCCTTCTCCTGGACCGCTATGGAAGGCCGCATCGCATAATAATTCTTCTCTTTATACGGAACCACGACGTTCAACCCATCCGCCGCGCCCCGCTGGAACAAGACCACCAGCTTCTTCTGATTGGCCGCCGCAGTTGTCACCTCGGCCATCACGCTCCGCGTCAGAAACGCAGGAATCGTCGACGTCCCAATCAGCGCTAACGCCCCGCCCTTCATAAACCCGCGCCGCGTCACCCCGCGCCGGACAGCGTCCCGTCCATGGATATCGCATCCCCAATCGCTGTTGTCCGCCAAAAATCTTCCGTTCGCCATTTCAAGCTCCTGTCGTATACCGCGCGGCTCTCATCGCCTGCCATTTCAAACTCGACTTCAACTGGAAAGTTGCCAGCAGAATCAAATTCCAGCCGTATCAGCCTGCAACCTACCGCCGCTGAAACTCCGGCGACCCCAGCAACAAACCCGCCATCGTCGCCGCCTCATGGTCCAGCGGAGGTCTCACCGGCTGCCTCGGCCCAACCGCATTCAGCACCTGGGCCATTGGCTCCACCTCATTCGGCCGAATCGCGAAATTCTTCAGCGCCTGCTGCTGCATCTCCTGGCTATTAACCTGCTGCAGCACCGTCGCCCTCGTCTGCGGACTCACCCCCTGCCCCAGCAGCACCGCCTCCAGGCTCTTCTCTTTCGCAGCCGCAGCCGAGCCATCTGGCAGGAACCCCGCCGGCTCGATGCCCGCCTTTTCCTGTCCCATCACTCCTGTCCAGTCCGTCGTCACCCCGCCAATCCGGTTGCTGCTCAGGCTCAGCGCGAAGTTCATCCGGCTTACCAGGTCGCCCGTGTTCACCCAAGGCCCAGCCATCCAGCTATATCCATTCGGCGTCTGCATTCCATAAAACGGCATCCCCAGCCTATTCAGCGACTGCACCAGAGGAGCCGCATTGGCAACCTCCGCGCCGCTCGCCCGCACCGCCGACACCACAAACTCCTCCGGCGTCTTCACCTTCGCTCGATACACCTCCGGCGACCAGAACTCCGGCGAATTGAACATCGCCCGCAGCACCGTCTTGATATCGCCCTCGCTCGACAGAAACGCCTTCGTCATCCGGTCCACCAACGCCGGCGGCGGCGTATCGCTGACAAACCGTACCGCCAGCTTCATCGAAATAAACTTCGCCGTCGCGGGACTGGTCGCCAGCCTATGCAGCACCTGCAGCCCCTCCGCCTCGCCATTCTCGTCAATCTTCTTCCCCAGCACCGTCTTCGTCCCCGGCTCATGCCGCCGCTCCTCAAACCGGTACGCCCCATCCCGGTTCGGCTGATTGATCGTCCAACCCGTCAGCACCTTCGCCACCTGCGTCACGTCCTGCTGCGTATACCCTTGCCCGCAAGCTTTATCCAGCGCGCTCACTGGATGGTCCTGGCTTACCTCGCACTGCACGCCCAGCGTATGCAGCTCCATCAACTCGCGCGCATAGTTCTCATTCAGCCCGCGGTCCCTCTTTGCCTGCGGATTCTTCGCGGCATTCTGCGCCGCCTTCGAATCCGGCCCGATGCTCTGCCAGTTATCCAGATACATCAGCATCGCCGGGCTCTGCGCCGTAGCCACCAGCAGGTCCTCGAACTTGCCCAGCGCATGTGGCCGAATCACGTCCCGCTCATAGGACGACAGCAGATACGGCTCATCCTGGTTCTTCCTGAGATACACATTGAAGTGGTTCAGCCAGAAGTCCGTCATCACCGCTTCCAACTGCCGTTCACTATAGATATCCCGCAGCATCCGCGACTCGAGCAACTCCGCGTCGATCATCCGCGGCGATCCCTCAAGCGCGGCCAGCGTCTCTCGCTGCGCCGGACTCAACCCCTCGGCCGCCGCAGCCAACTCGCTCGGGCTCAGATTCTTGCGAAACGCAATTAACTCCGCCGGAGGCATCGCCAGGATGCGCTCCATCCTCTTATCCGGCGGCAGGTTGATGACCCTCACCGCATCCAAACCGGAGTAAACCTGCTCCTCGTGCGCCGCCATGGCCGGAGTCGACGGGTCCACGCCATCTCCCGGCAGCGCCGCATCGCTCTTGCCGCGTGCTCCTTGCGCCATCGAAAGCTCGCCCTTAGCGGCATCCTGACCTCCCGCGGCAGCGGCCTCCCGCTTCGCCTTCGCAGCCTTGTAGAACGCAATCTGGTCCGCATAGAGGGCATGTTCTACCGGGTCCGCCGGAAGCGGGAAGTCCTTCGCGATCATCTGCCGCAACACCTGCGGACTCGGATAACGCGCCATCAGTTCCGCCTGCTGCATCTGCATCGCGGGAAACATCGCCAGCCGCGCCTCCAGCGCCGAATCGTCAATGCCCGCCGGGTTCAACTGCCGTTCGAACCACCGCCGCACCCCCATCGCCTGCACCGCCGCAACATCTCCCGGCCGTGGCCCGAACGTGAACCGGTTCAGTACCTGCAACGCCCGTTCCTGCCCCTGAATCTGCCGCGTCGAAGCCCGCGAGTGCTTCCACACCGAAGCGCCCGCCACCATCGGCTGCTCCACCATCACCACACATAAAAGACCCACTACCAAAGCCCGTGTGGATCCTGCAACCATCCCAGCCAATCGGCGTCCGAATCGCATAACGCTCCTCACCGCGCCGCCAAACCGGCCGCAGAGCCGCAAGTCAGCGCTGCCTTCACAAACCCGAGAACGCCGCAGCAGTTGCGCGAGCTTATACCAAAATCAATACTGCTGTATCGGGTCTTTCGTCGTCATCCTGAACGTAGGGAAGGATCCCCGCATTTGCTCTCGTCCTTGCTGGATACACTCTCCATCGCTCTAAAACGCGGCAAGCTCCTGCATCGCCCGGTAAAGGTTCTCAGGCTGCGGCAGAATCGCATCTTCCAGCAACGGCTGATAGGCCACAAACGTATCCATCGCCGCCACCCGCCGCACCGGAGCATCGAGATCGTGGAACAGCTCATCCCCAATCCGCGCCGCAATCTCCGCTCCATACCCCCAGCTCAGCATGTCCTCATGCGCCACAATCACGCGGCTGGTCTTCTTCACGCTCTCCGCAATCGCCTCCCAGTCGTAGGGAGAAAGACTCCGCAGATCGATCAACTCCACATCCACGCCGGTCTCGCGATGCAGCTTCTGCGCCGCCTGCAGCGCCCGCGGCACCACCGCCCCATACGTCAATACGGTCAAGTCTTTCCCCGGACGCACCACCTTCGCCTTCCCAAACGGAATGCAATACTCAGGCCCCGGATAAGCCGCCCGCCCAAACGTCTCGCGATACAGCCTCTTGTGCTCCAGAAACAACACCGGATCATCGCACCGGATCGCCGTCCGCAGCAAACCGATCGCATCGAGCGCATTCGAAGGCATGATCACCCGCACTCCCGGCGTATGCGTGAAGATGCTCTCCCCCGACTGCGAGTGATAGATCGATCCGCCCGTCAGGTATCCTCCAATCGGCACCCGCATCACCAGCGGGCAACTGAACTCCCCATTCGACCTCCACCGCATCAACGGAAGCTCATTGCGCATCTGGTGCATCGCCGGCCAGATGTAATCGAAGAACTGGATCTCCACCACCGGCTTCATCCCGCGCACCGCCATCCCAATCGCGCGGCCGGTAATGTTCGCCTCGGCCAGCGGCGAGTTCCAGCAACGGTCGCTGCCAAACTCCGTCTGCAACCCCGCAGTCAGCTTGAACACGCCTCCCTTGCCCTTCACCTTCCCGGCCAGCAGCGCGACCTCGCGGCTGGCATCGGCAACATCCTCGCCAAACACGACGACGCGCTCATCCCGCCGCATCTCGTCCTTCAAGCAGCAGTTGATCAGGTCCGCCATCGTGCGCTCGGTCTTATCGGCGGTCGCTACCGGCTCCGTCGCAAACCGCGCATCCTGCGAACTCAAGTCCTCCGAGTACACATGCTTGGTAATCGAAGCTACCGTCGGCAGCGGCGCCATCACCGCGCGGTCCGCGGCACGCTGCACCTCGTCATCCACCTGCCGCTCCAGCTTGTTGATCGCGTCGGCATCCAGAATCCCCTCGCGCAGCAGCCACATCTGCATCCGCGAGATCGGGTCCCGCGCCGCATCCGCCTCCAACTCCTCCACCGAACGGTAAAGCCGCTCATCATCGCTCAGCGAGTGCGAATACGGGCGGATCACATGCCCATGCACCAGCGCCGGTCCCTTTCCCGCTCGGCAATAGGCGACAGCCTCGGTCATCGCCTCATAGCAGGCGACAGGATCGGTCCCGTCGATCTCCGCAAAATGAAAGTTCGGAAAATTCGCCACCAGCCGCGAGATGTTCCCTCCCGGCGTATTCACCTCCACCGGCGTCGAGATCGCATACCCGTTATCCTCGACCACATACAACACCGGCAGCTTCCCATTCGAAGCCGTATTCAGCGACTCCCAGAACTCTCCCTGGCTCGTCGATCCCTCGCCGATCGAGACATACACCACCTCGTCTCCATGGAACACCGCCTCCTTGAACTCGCGGTAGTCCCCATCGTGTTTCTTCGCCGCATCAGGATGCTTCGAAAAAAACCGTCCTGCCTCCGCGCATCCCACCGCCTGCAAACACTGCGTCGCCGTCGAGGAAGAAGGAGACACGATGTTCAACTTCCTGCTCGACCAGTGCGAAGGCATCTGCCGTCCACCGCTCGCCGGATCATCCGCCGCACCGACCGCCTGCAGCAACTGCTCCTCCACCGTATTCCCCAAAGCCAGGCAGAGAGCCCGGTCCCGGTAGTACGGAAAGAACCAGTCATACCCCGGCTTCAACGTCATGCCCGCCGCCACTAGGAGCGCCTCATGCCCGGCGCACGAAACCTGGAAGAAGATCTTCTGTTGGCGCTTCAACACAATCTCGCGATCATCGGTCCGCCGCGACAGATACATCAGGCGATAGAACTCCACCTTCTGCTCACGCGTCATCGAACCCACGCCAGCCGTATCCCTGCTCTCCTTCACACCGGTTCCAGACTGTCTTGCCATGGTCCCCATCCTTCAACTTGCAAATTGCCCAAACCAGAAACGGAAGCCAATAGAAGCCGCCAGATAAGATTGTACCGGGAAGCGGCCTCATCTGACCCCCCTCGCGGCAGGTTTTTTGACCTTGCGGTAAGTTTGCAAAGGGCCCGGAAAACGGACGGCCCGAACGCCGCCCATTCCGCATCATTCGCCCTCTAGAACCCGGTGGATGTCCCTCTTTCCGTGCAGGACACGAACAACGCGAATCGCCTTCTCTGAGACAACGTAGTACACGCGTATGTCCGGGAAGCCCCTTACCGGCCACGACCGAAGTCCAGCCAACTTCCGGCTTTTCAACTTCCTGAGAGCGCCCGCCTCTGGATGCCGGCACACTTGTGCCACGGCAGATTGGACCGCCTCCACAAATCTGGCCGCGACAAGCTCATTGTCTGCCTCGGCCAGTTAATACTGAAACTGCCGCAATATGTCTTCGCGTGCTGCAGGTTGAACGACGAACTTCACTTCGTTGACCGGGATTTCCGCGAAGCCTTCTTCCTCGCAAGAATCTGCGCGGCATCGGTCTTCAACTCTCGCCAGAAATCCTGCGTCAAAGGGATGTCTTTCCCCGAACTCAATCCCTCCAGCAGCAATACCTCCAGACGAGCGTCCGCAGCTTTCGTCTGAGCCGCCCGCAGCAACCCGCGCACATACTCGCTTACGTTGCCATACCCCTTTGTCTGAACCTCAACATCGATAAACTCCTTCAACGACTCCGGCAGAGAAATAGTAACGGTGGTCATGGAGATCCTTCCCGAAAAGCACCATGACAGTATAGCAACTGATCTTATCTAATAACATCATTGCAATGGGTCTCACACGAACAAAGGCGCAAGCACCAGCGTGATCGTAGCCAGCAGCTTGATCAGCACATGCAGGCTCGGCCCCGCCGTATCCTTGAACGGATCGCCCACCGTATCGCCCACCACCGCCGCTTTATGCGCCTCCGACTTCTTCCCTCCATGCTGCCCCGTCTCGATGAACTTCTTCGCGTTGTCCCAAGCGCCGCCGCCGTTGTTCATCAGCATCGCCAGCAGCACACCCGCAATGGTCCCGACCATCAGCAACCCAGCCACAGCCTCGGCTCCAGCCAGGTTCACCGGCACACCGCCAATCGCCGGCACCGGCAGAACCGCTCCCGGGGCATACACCGTCGTGTCCGCCTGGTAGCTGGCGCTGAAGTGCCGGAAGATCAGGCCCACCGCCACTGGCAACGCCACCACGAGAGTTCCCGGCAACACCATCTCCTTCAAAGCCGCGCCCGTCACAATGTGAACGCACCGTCCGTAATCCGGCTTCGATGTTCCCAGCATGATTCCCGGGTTCTCCTTGAACTGGTTCCGGACATCCTGCACCACCATCTGCGCCGTACGCCCCACGGCTTTGATTGCCATGGAACTGAACAGGAACGTCAGCGTCGCCCCCAGCAGCGCGCCCACAAACACCGGCACCTGCGCGAGGTTGATGTTCGTGAAACTCCACCCCGCCGGCATATACCCGCCCGCCGCCGCCACCTTCGCCGTCACAATCACCTTGATCTCTTCGAGATAAGCCGAGAACAGCAGAAACGCCGCCAGCGAAGCCGACCCGACCGCATATCCCTTGGTCAGCGCCTTCGTCGTATTTCCCGCCGAATCCAGCTTGTCCGTCCGCTCGCGAATCGAATCCGGCTGGTTCGACATCTCGATGATCCCGCCCGCGTTGTCCGTGATCGGCCCGAACGTATCCATCGCCAGAATGTAGGCCGCGCAGCTCAGCATTCCCATCGTGGCGATCGCCGTCCCGTAGATTCCCTTCGCATAGTCGCTGATCCCTGCCACATCATGCAGCCCCTGCACGCCGAAGTAGTAGCTCAACAGGAGCGCCGCCGAGATCACAACCACCGGCATTGCAGGCGTCTCCATCCCCACTGCCAGCCCGCTGATGATGTTCGTCGCCGGTCCCGTCAGCGAAGCCGTCGCAATCGACTGCACCGGCCTGTACCGAGACTCCGTGTAGTATTCCGTAATCCATACGAACAGGAACGAGGTAATCAGCCCGACCACGCCGCATCCCAGCAGCCACAGCGGCTTCACCAGAGGCCCGTTCAGCATCGTATACACCGCGCCCGCAAACCCCAGCAGCGCCAGCGCCGAGGTCACATAGAATCCCCGGTTCAACGCATGCATCGGGTCTTCCTCTTCCCGCGTCTTCACCACAAACACGCCCACGATGCTCGCAATCAAATTGATCGCCAGCACAATCAACGGAAACAGAATCCCCTTTACGCCAAATACCGGAAACAGCGCCGCGCCCAGGATCATCGCGCCTACGTTCTCCGCCGCCGTCGACTCGAAGATATCCGCGCCGCGTCCCGCGCAATCGCCGACGTTATCGCCTACCAGGTCCGCGATCACCGCCGGGTTCCGCGGATCGTCCTCCGGAATACCAGCCTCCACCTTGCCCACCAGGTCCGCCCCTACATCCGCGGCCTTGGTATAAATTCCTCCGCCGAGCTGCGCAAACAGCGCCACAAGCGAAGCCCCGAAGCCAAATCCCACCAACTGGTACGGCACTGCCTCAGGATGCTCCAGCCCGCCGAAGAACAGGAACAGCACCCCCACGCCCAGCAGCGACAGCGCCACGACGACTAACCCCGTCACCGCGCCGCCCCGCAGCGCCATCTGCAGCGCTTTATTCAAACTCGACCTCGCCGCGGAAGCAGTACGAATGTTCGCCCGGATCGAGCAGTACATCCCCGTATACCCCGCCAGCGCCGAACACACCGCCCCCACCAGAAAACTCACCACCGTCTTCAGCGCATACGGCGAGGTCCGCGGCGAAATCCTGTAGCCGATAAACAGCACCACCGCCAGCACTAGGGCGATCGTCCCGATCGTCATGTACTGCCGCCGCAGAAACGCCTCCGCCCCCTCGCGAATCGCATCCGAGATCGCCCGCATCTCCGACGTGCCCGTATCCGACGCAATTACCGCCCGCGCCAGCATCCACGCGGCCACCAGCGCCAGCACCCCTACCCCCAGCGCCACCCAAAGATACATCCGCCCATCGTCACTGCCAGAGTACACAGGCATAAGCCCAGCCTGAAAAGCCACCGCTAAAACGCCAACTCCATGCATCAATGGTCTCCTTAGAACGCGAATCCGCAATTAGCTTCACAAAGGCCGCAATTAGAGCATGTGCAATCAAGCAGGGTCAATTCACTTCAATTGCAGGGGATCAAACAGTTCACCCGATCCACACACCAAAGTAATAGCACAGGATCGTCGCCCTCACGCGTACTCCATTTCTGCCGATGCACACCTTAGCGCAACAATGAGGTGTCGCCGTGGCCGTTCGCATCTATTTCTCTCTCCACCAATCCGCCGGCAGGTACCTTCTCCGGCTTAAGCTGCATTGCCTCCTCATCGTCTCCCTCAGCTTCGCCTCTTTTGCCCCCGCCCAGATCGACACGGCCACCGTCGTGCCTCATCGCTACCTTGTTCTCTATCGCAACGCCACCATCCCGGCAGACGCCGGACTCCGCGCCGCAGCCATCGGAGCCCGCCTCAACCAGCGCAACGAGCATCTCGGCATCACTGCCGTGCAGTCCACCGCCGCGCAAGACGACGCAACCACCCTCCGCCTCCTCTCCTCGCAACCCAACGTCGCCTACGTCCTCCACGACCGCATCGTCTCCGCCCAGCGCCTCCGCCTGCAGGCCATCACGCCAGCCGAAATCGGCGCCGCAATCAACAGGCAATCCACCCGCGCCTCCACCAGCATCGGAAAACTCCCCTTCCACGGTCCCATCCTCACCGTTCCCCCCCCCCGCAATCGCGTCTCGGCCGCCCCCCCCCCCGCCGCCGCCCCCGTACGACACTTATTACACCAGCACCCCACAAGGCTGGGCCGTCCAGCAGGTCGGCGGCTACGGCAACAACGTTCCCGGCGGCCCCACGCACGGCCCCTGGGACACCACCATGGGCAAAGGCGTCCGCATCGCCATTCTCGACAGCGGCGTCGACAAGAGCCATCCCGACATCGCTCCCAACCTCGCCCTCAACCTCTCCGAGATCGACCAGACAGCCTACCCCAGCCCGTGCGACGACGGCACCCCGCAGGACCAGCAGGGCCACGGCACTTGGACCGCCTCTCTCGCCGCCGCCGCCATCGGTCCCGGCACCGGACAGGTCATCGGAGTTGCTCCTGCCGCGACCATCCTCAATATCAAAGTCCTCCAGCGTATGCCCGCAACCCTCTCCGGCTCAACCCAAGCCCAGCAGTGCGAATCCGGCGAAGCCAGCGGCCTCCTCAGTTGGGTCATGCAGGGCATTGAAGATGCCATCGCCAACCGCGCCGACATCATCAGTCTCTCCATCGGAGCCACCGCCGACCTCACCACCGGAGACGGCGCCGGCCTGCTCGCCGCCTTCAACCAGATCACCTACGCCGCCACCCAAGCCAACGTCGTCCTGGTCGCCTCCGCCGGCAACGACGGCCTCGACCTCTCCAATCCCCGCTACGTCGAACTCCCCGCCCAATCCCGCGGCGTCCTCGCCGTCGTCTCCTCCACCAATCCCTCCTGCGCCCAGAACACCACCCCAGGCGCAGCCTGCAACCCCGGCCCAGTCTCTCTCGCGTACTACAGCAACTACGGAGCGCCCCTCGACGCCCTTGCCGCGCCCGGCGGCAGCTATCCCGCGGGCGGCGACAACACCGTCAGCGGCTGGGTCCGCGGCGCCTGCAGCTCCGGCCTGCCCAACACCGTCGACGGCTCACCTACCGACTCCTCCCACAGCTTCGGCTGCTTCAACCTCGGCCACGCCGCCTACGTCCAGGCCATGGGCACCAGCGCCTCCGCACCTCTGGCCGCCGGCGCAGCCGCGCTCCTCCGCGCTGCCCACCCAGGCTGGAGCGCCGATACCATCGTCACCACCTTGCGCAACTCCGGCATCGCCGCCCCCGGCCTGCCCGTTCCGCAGATCAATGCAGCCGCCGCCCTCGCTTCAAATCCCTAGTCCTTGTCCAAAGACGCCGATCTCACCATTGTTTTTGCCGCTGTTTGTCCTTCGCCCGTCTTTGCTGTCGTTGTTCTTCGTCGCCGTCATCCTGACCATCGAGCGCAGCGAAGGGGGAAGGATCCCCGCATTTCGCCGTTGCTTTTGCTCGTTCTTAAATCCATCTCATCCGTGCAATCCGCGGTCGAGCCTTCAGTTTCAAACAGTCCGCCTCCACGAATCAGCCAAGTTTTCTACTCCCTACTCCCTACTCCCTACTCCCTATTCCCTGCCCTCCTAACCCTTCATCCGCTCTTTAACGCTGTGCGCCAGCTTTTCAATCTCCTCCGCCTTCTTGATCACGTCCACCGACATCACATTCTTGTTCGTTTTATCCACGTCCTGTTTCAACTCCGTCGCCAGCGTCAGCAGCTTATCGGTGTCCGCCACCAGCTTTTGCTGCCGTTCACTGTTCCGCGCCTGCTCCTGCCTCCGCGCCAACTCCGGCGAAGTAGGATTCTCGTCCCCCGCGCCATGCCCTATCCCCGGAAACCCGGCCTGTCCCGGTTGCTGCATGGGTTGTTGCCTCGGCTCGTCTCCGTTCATCTTCCCCGCGCTCGCCCCCAGCAGAACCGCCCCCGCCATCATCACTCGAAGCACTCTCATCCCGCACCTCCATCCGCGCCGCCATGGCCTCAACAGCCGCTCCTCATTGCATCTTGACCCGCCGCTGACGCATTCTGTTCTACAGTATCCACTCCCGAAAGCGAGACGCCGCAATCATGCTCCTTCTGGCCGCGCTGGCGCAACAAGTCCCGCCTCAAATACCGCAGGACGAACATATCGCCTACGCGATCGCCCACGACTGGCATAACAACATTGTCCTCTTCGTCAGCGACAAGCTCCCTCGCCTCCTCGCCATCCTCCTCGTCCTCTTCGTCCTGCAGCGCATCGTCCTCTTCTTTGTCAAACGCCTCCGCAGCCACGCCGACAGCCACGTCGGCAACTTCCACCGCGCCGCGCAACTCCGCACCATGGCCTCGATCCTGCGCGCCACCTCCTGGGGTGTTCTCGGCTTCATCGCCTTCCTCCAGATCCTCAACCTCTTCGACATTCCCTACCAGCCTCTACTCGCCTCCGCCGGCATCCTTGGAGTCGGCATCGGCCTCGGCGCCCAGTCCCTCTTCAAGGACATGCTCAACGGCATCTTCATCCTCGTCGAAGACCAGTACAACGTCGGCGAGGTCGTCATCATCTCCAGCCTCAAGGGCACCGTCGAAGACCTCTCTCTCCGCCGCACCACCATCCGCGACGCCGACGGCACCATCTACACCATCCCCAACAGTCAGATCGCCATCGTCTCCAATCTCTCCCGCGACTTCTCCCTCGCCACCCTCCAGGTCTCAGTCGACGCCAGCGCCAATCCCGACAAGGTCATCGCCCTCCTCGCCAACATCGCCGCTTCGGTCCGTAACGACGAGATCTTCAAGGACATCGCTATCGCCGATCCCGTCATCCTCGGCGTCGATAAGATTGAAGGACGCGCCGTCACCTACCCCATCCAGATCCGCGTCCGCGCCAACCAGCGCGACGGCGTCCTCCGCGAACTCCGCCGCCGCATCATCCTCGCCTTCGAAAAACAAGGCATCCCGTTAGGCAACGACCCCGCCAACTTCCTCATCCTCCGCACCCCCAGCCCCACCGCCCCACCCACCCAGCAGTCCCTCACCGGCTAATCTCCTGCACCGAAACTGGCGAGAAATCTAAACCGCCTGCTTACCCTCAGAGAACCTGTCTAAAAACTCCGCCACTTATCAGAGGTTTTATACAAGCTATGAGAGATTGAGCACTCCTTTCAATGCCTTACAGCGCCAAGCCCCCAGGTGCTGCCTGCACCCCGTCTCCCATCCTTGCCAGGGTCGCGGCCACGCGTCACCGCCCCCACGCATCCCGTCGCGGCTCGCTGCTTGACAAGCATCGATCGGCCAGTCTAGAAGGTGGGCGGACGCTACTACCGTACGACACACCCTCGGAGGTTCACAATGCACAACACGCACATGGATCCGCGCACTCTGCGCGGATTTGTCACAGGAGCACTGCTATTGATTTCGATTGCCGGTGCGCACGGGCAGTCAAAGAAGCTGTCATCCGGGACGCGTTTCTTTACCCCCGTACCACCGGATGGAGCCGTCCAACAGGTGGAGAGCTTGTTGAAGCAGCGTCAGCTCAAGGATGCTCTGTTGATTACTGCCATGGAAACCGTTCCGCAAGCGGTGTGGCTGACCGGCGGCACGCCTGCGCAAGTGAGCGCCACCGTCGCGTCAACCCTTAAGGAAGCCAATGCGGAGCGAGCGGTGCCAGTGATGGTGCTGTACAACATTCCTGGCCGGGATTGCGGCAGCTACTCGGCCGGCGGCGCGGAGAACACGGCGGACTATCAGGCATGGATCGATGCCATTGCGGGTGCGATCGGCAGTCAGAAGGCGGTGATTGTGTTGGAGCCGGACGCTCTGGCGGATCTGCCTAGCGATTGTGGATACAATCCGGCGCAGGTAAATATCGCGCAGGCTACGGCAGACCGGTATACGCAAATCGTCTTTGCGGTCAAGACTCTGGAGCTCGGATCGCAGACATCGGTATACCTGGATGCAGGCAACAGCCACTGGCAGGCGGTGCCGATCATTGCGGCCCGGCTCGCGCAAGCCGATGTTCAGTTGGCGCAGGGTTTCTTCACGAACGTGTCGAATTTTAACCTGAACAGTTACGAGACGAAGTATGACACCTGGGTCTCTGACTGCATCGCCTTCGCCAATAACCCTGCTGATGGCGGATGGCGGCTGGGCAACTATTCGTACTGCGCGAGCCAATACTATTCGCCGCTCGGAACGGTCGACCCGAACAACATTGCGACCTGGGGCTACACCGACGAGTGGTATCAGCAGAACATGGGAACGGCTGTTCCCATGACACACTTCCTGATCGACACGAGCCGCAACGGTCAAGGGCCGCTCGACACCAATGTCTATGCCGTTGCGCCGTTCAGTCAGCCGGCCTCCGTCATTCAGACCCTCCGCAACGGCAGTTGGTGCAACCCTCCGGCTCGTGGCTTGGGAACACATCCGACGGCAAACACAGGCGTGCCGCTGCTGGATGCCTTTATGTGGGTCAAAACGCCCGGCCAGTCGGATGGAACCTGTGACGCGGCGGGAGGAGCCCGGGCATGGGACTACGCGGACTACACAAAGTCGGGATGGCCGTCGACCGCAGCGGCCCAGGCCATATTTGATCCTCTGTGGGGTCTTGATGACCCAGCCGCGGGAGCCTGGTTCCCGCAACAGGCGCTCGATCTGGCCCGAAGGGCGAACCCCAGCTTGCTGCCTTGATCGGGAAAGCCGCCTGCTGCAGGAGCGACTTAGGAGTCTCTTCTGCAGCAGGCTTAGAGCCTGTTATGAAGTTTGCACCAAGGTAGGTGCTTACGCTGGCGGCCCATCCTATTCATGATGGAGGGATGGCGAACCAGGGAAAGTTGGGCATCCGAGTGATGTGTCGGATGAGGAGTGGGCGTTTGTGCTGCCGTACTTACTGTTGAGCCGGGAGGACAGCGCGCATCGGGAGCACGATCTGCGGGCTGTCTTCAATGGCGTTCGCTACATTGCGCGGACGGGTAACCAATGGCGGTTCATGCCGCACGATGATCCGCCCTGGCCTGCGATCTTTCAGCAGATGCAGCGCTGGATGCGGGCGGGATGCTTCGAGCGGCTGGTCGAGGACACGCGCATTCTGCTGCGCGAGTTTGCCGGTCGCAAAGACCAGCCGACGGCAGCGTGCCTCGACAGCCGCACGCTGCAATCGATGCCCGAGAGCGGCGCGCGGGCGGCCTACGATGGCGCAAAACGGCGCAAGGGCTCGAAGGTTCACATCGCCGTCGACACGCTGGGCCACCTGCTTGCCCTGCGCGTGACCCCGGCCGATCAGGGGGATCGCTCTCAGGTCGAAGCGCTTGCCCAGGACATGCAGCAGGTGACCGGAGGCACGGTCGAGATGGCTTATGTCGATCAGGGCTACACCGGGCCGACGGCGGCCGAGGCTGCCCAGAGCCACGGCATCCGGCTCGAAGTGATCAAACATCCCTTGGCGAAATGCGGCTTCGTGCTGCTGCCCCGTCGCTGGGCGGTCGAACGAAGCTTCGCCTGGGCCGCTCGCTTTCGCAGACTTGCACGCGACTACGAACGGCTCGACACTACGCTCAAAGGATTTCGTTATGTCGCCTTCGCCTGCCTCGTGATCGCAAACATGTTCAAACAACTCGCATGAACTTCATAACAGCCTCTAGAGAGAGGGGCAGGTGTTCTTAGGATAAACGGTTTAATCATAATTCAGAGAAACTACTAGGTTGACCAAATAAAAGGATGGTGAGCAATGTCATTTCTTCTCCAAACAAAGGATCGGTTCTGGTTCACTCCTTCTGTCGGGACCACACTTCTCTTGCTCCTCACATTCGTGAGTGGCGCGGCAGTAGGCAACGCCCAAGTAACTTCCTCCCAGTATTAGACCTATGCTCAAGCGACACACAACTTTGTACGTAATCTGTTAACAACCCTATTCCAGCTACGCAAATCAGCCCGGGAGCGCCACCGCCTACGCATAGTACAACGGCAGTCAGATTTATGCCGAATACCAAGATCAGCACAACGATGGAGGTCTATGCGCAGGCGGGCATGGAGAAAAAACGTGTTGCGCAGCGCAAAGCCGTGGATGTTTTGTTCAATCGGAATCCTGATGCAGCGGCTTGACATGGGCACAAAGGGATTGTTCCCATACTGTTCCCGGAAAAGCACCACTGTTCCTAGAATGTGCGGTCTAAGTTGCTGAATGAATTGGTGGACCTGATCGGGATCGAACCGATGACCTCTTCCATGCCATGTTGTGGGTCAATGCGCAAGGTACTGAAGGCAAAGCACTTATAAGCCGGTAAAACCGGCAAAAACGGCACAGTTGGCAGCATCTGCTGCCAAATTGCTGCCAAAACATAGGCATCGGGTGATCGGGCTGACCGTGGGCGGAAGCCCGATCAATCTCTTATCTTTCACCAGAAATGGTATTTTCACCGTCCGTTGAAAATTGCCTAATGGGTGAAATCAATTCGCCCGCATTTCACTCTGTATGCTATTTTCAACGTATGCTGAAATTCCTCGATCCGGTGAAAACGCTTGAGACGGAAGCGGCATCTACGCTCGAATCCGTACTGCGTCTCATCCCAACGATCAAGCTAAGGGAGCTTCGCCAGCAGAAGTGGGTTCCCGATGGAGGAGCCGATCTGATCGCGAAGGTCGATGCAGCAGGCGAGACGCACTTACTAATCTGTGAAGTGAAACGGAACGGCCAACCTCGCTACGTGAGGGACGCAATCTACAGGTTGAAGAGCTACGTGTCGGAACTGGGAAAGCCGGCAACTCCGGTCCTGATCGCCCCATTTCTCTCGGCCGCCGCACGTGAAATCTGCACGTCGAATGAAGTATCTTTTCTCGACTTTGAGGGCAACGCAAGAATTGCCTTTGGAACTGTCTATATAGAGCGCTTGCAGGCGGGGAAGCGGGAGCCGGAGAGGCGAGAACTCAAGTCCCTTTTCAGCCCAAAGTCAGCGCAAGTTCTTCGGATACTCTTGCGCCAGCCAGATATGGTTTGGAAGGTGGCCGACCTGGCCCTTGCCGCCCATGTGAGCTTGGGTCACGTAAGCAACGTGAGAACTGCTCTCGTGGCACGCGAATGGGCCACCATCGAACCAGAAGGGCTGCGATTGAATGCCCCCGACTCCCTGCTGGATGCATGGAAGTCAAACTATAAGCCACCAGCCGCGCAAGAGATGCGTTACTACACTATTTTGCATGGCGGTTCGCTGGAGAATGCTATCCGCGACTTGTTCGCAAACTACATCGCGGATTTCGCACTCTCGTCGTTCTCCGCCGCTCAGTGGATCTCTCCCTTTGCGCGGACAGGAACCCATTACTTTTATGCCGCTCCAGAAGCACTCAAAGGCATTGAAGATAAGCTGCGTCTGTCCTCGTCATTACGAGGTGAGAACGTCGTCGTCTCCATTCCGAAAGACAACGGCGTCTTCCTCGATGTATACGAGCCGGTTCCTGGGGTTCGCTGCACCAGTCCGATTCAAACGTACCTTGATCTTTCCGTGAGCGGAGAGCGGGGCGCCGAAGCTGCAGAACATCTCAGGCAGACGAGGTTGAAATGGAAGAACTAGCACCGGAGCCACAGTCAGCCAACGACTACGATGATCGGACAACCGCAGCTGTCAAGTCGGTGCTTCTAGAAATAGGACAGATCCTTGGCAGTTTTCGGGGCAAGTTCGCCATCATCGGCGGTGCGGTTCCCTGGCTCCTTTTGGACAATGAGGAGATGCCGCACGTCGGCACACTGGACGTTGATCTGGGACTGGATGCGGAGGCTCTGGGAGACGGGGAGTACGCACGGCTGGTCGAGCTCTTGATGAAGCAGGATTACAAACAGAACAAGGACCTCAAGAGGTTTCAGCTGGTACGGCAAATCGAAGCAGGAGATGGTGGGAACCCGACAGGCTTTCATCTCACCGAGGGACAAGCCTGCGAACTGGACGGGGCTGATGTCCTGCTGCCTTCACTCAAAGCCAGAACGGTGATCGCGGACAAGGGCTTCGATGCCGACAAACGCGTGCTGGAACCGCTGCAGAAGGCAGGCAAACACGCTGTCATCCCGCCCAAGGCCAATCGCAAACAACAGCGGCTTTATGACAAGGAACTTTACAAAGCCAGACACCTGATCGAGAACTTCTTCGCCAAACTCAAACAGTTCCGCGCCATCGCTACGCGCTACGACAAAACCGCTCGAAACTTCCTCGCCGCCATCCACCTCGCAGCCAGTACCATTTGGCTCATTTGATGACACGCCCTAGAGTCCGATACCTAACCCCGGCAACTCAACCTCGTGGGTGGAAACCGACGACGGAGTACCTAGAGTCAATAAAAGTTCTGTCGCTGAAGGTGCAATTCCTGCGCTTGGAAGAGGTTTCCCCAATGCGAGCTCGCGGCTGTCGGACGTGTAGAGGGCAAGGTAGCGGACTTGCGGAGAGAGTCGCGTGAGCGCCTCCTGTTGCTGGGCAAGCTGGGAAGCCTCCCCGGTCACAAGAACACGATCGACCGCAACGCGCTGAGCTGTTTCTACTGCGTAGCCGTATTCGATGTGCTGTGCGCTATCGGGACTCAACTCGATTGATTTCCCGTTATCAAGCCTCACGGAGAGACCATTGTTCGCGCCGATCCGTTCCACGGTGGCGAAGTGGCCGGTACGGACGCGGGCATTGCCGTCGGATTCAGTGAACCTGATTCGTTCACCTACAGCGAGATCGCGTTGTTCCTCGCGGTATACCGCACTCTGTGCGGTCTGCGTCTTCAGGAGTGCGGGATCGTAGGAGGTCTCGGTGCCATCGCGGGTCACAACGGTAAGAGTGTTGGCGCGGACATCAACGGAAAGAACTTTGGCCGTGCTGTTCTTGGAGATGCCATGCTCCACAGGACTACCTGCTCTGTAGTGAATCTCATCACCCCGTGTGTAGTTGGCAATGAGAGTGGGATTGCCGAAGTGCTGCTCAATCAGGATCGGAACAGAACGGCTTTCCGCCGAAAGCCGTCCCTGCTGTCGCAATTCATCGCGGATAAGTTGGGTCAACTCTCGCCGCTCGCCAGCATCAGGTGCGACGACGACCGAACGATCTTCTTGGGCGGTATATGAGAGAGCGACGGCAGCCAGGCGATGCTCTGGGTTTGCATACTCATGAACACGACCTTGCTCCTGCAACTTTGCCGTACCGGTCGCAGGATCGTTTGCACGGAACGCGGCGACGGCGTGCTGGACTTCGGTCGTGGAACTCGATGGCCGGAAGTCGACAGCGGCGGTCTTCGAGATATCGGTCGCTAGCCGTTGGCCGAGAGTTTCCGCATCGTTGGTATACACACGCGCGTCGTCCGAGGCCCGTGAGATGGCAACGTATGCAAGCCTGGTGTTGATGAGACTGTGTGCGCCGTCCGTGTCGAAGTGGGCGAGAACGCGGCCTGCGGTGAGTCCCTGCGAGCTGTGCGAGGTCACGGCGTAGCCGTGATCGAACTGCCGAAACTGAGCGGTATCGAATGAGATTGTGCGCTCCGCTTTCCCATCCATCTGCACGGACATCTGACCGTTTTCAATGCTGGAGATGGTGCCAAGATCCCGGTTGGCGACGCCAAGCACTCTATTGGTCGAGGTCATTTGAATTCGATCACCTGTCGCGAATTCGCGCTGTGTTTCGCGCAAGACCTGGACGCCACGCAACCGTCGCGGATCGTAGGTCACGCTCGATCCGTTTGCAAGCTCGACGGTAAGAGTATTAGCTCTTGCATCGACGGCCCGGACGGTGGCGAAACTGTCCCGCTGGATGCCCTCGGCCTTGCTGCCAGTGGTGTATTGCAACACGTCGCCAGCGTTGTAACGCGCGGCCCAGGTGCGGTCGGCTCCGGTCATATCGGAGCGATGCGTGAGCGTGCGGAAGGTCTGCCCATCTGGTGCCAAAACACCTTTCTGAAGCAGCTCGGCCCGGACCGCCTCATTGATTTGCTGACGGCTGCGATTGTCGGGCGAGACGACTATGGTGTTCTCCGGCTGCGCGGCATAATCCCTGGCGATAGCAGCAATGCGCTCCTGCCTGTCTGTTATCTCTGTAATGCGGCCTTGGCTGGCGAGCATGTCTATGCCTTGCTGGGTATTGTTCTTCGCAAGCTCCTCGACGGCTTCCAGCAATTCAGAGTCCTTCTGCCTCATGATGTGGTCAAGTTGGGACGTGCGCATCCCGGCATCTTGCATCTGCTCGAAGGGTTTTCCGGCATCCACGCCCTGATGCTGGCTGGTGTCACCGATCACCAATACGCGGTCATTGGGATTGAGCTTGTCGAGGAAGGCTCGCATCTGCCGAGTGCTGGCAAGACTCGATTCATCCAGCATGTAAAGGTGCCGCAATTCAGAGTTGGCGCTGGGGTGGTTGTCGCCACGCGCAAGGAAACTCTGTAAGGTTGTGGCATCGATTCCGACCTCGCGGAGCTGCGCCGATGCACGGGAGGTTGGGGCAAAACCCTCGACGGTGTAGCCGCTCTTTTCCGCGCCTTCACGGATCGAAGCCAGCACAGTCGTCTTCCCACTTCCTGCGCGCCCTTGCAAACCATGAATGCGATCCGTGGAATTGAGAACTTCCTCGATCACGCGTCGCTGGGTGCCGTTAAGGAAGTCCCGCGAACGCGCTTGATCCTGCGCCAACTCCGCACTCATGATGGGTTGGACTGAATTCTTTCCGGCCACAACATGAGCAATGTTGGCGCGCTCTGCGGCAATCGTTTCCTGGGTGGTGAAACTGCGCCCCGATGCGTATTTTGCCACCTCCACGGAGCGGAGGTCACCACGCTGCCGCCTCGCCTCGAAGTCGGCGCGAACCTCGGCATAGGTCGTCTCTCCCATGCCGCGCCGTAAAGCATCGCGGAAGTTGAGCCGCTCATCAGCGACGGCTTCGCGCTCGAAGAGACTGTCCCGCGCATAGGTGATGGCTTCCTTCGCGCGAGTCGCTCGATCTGGATTACGTTCCTGCGTCTGGGCACGTTCGCGGGCCTCCTGCGCGACTTGTCGCGGCTGGTTGCCGAACTCGGCGGCGACGTTCCGATGAGCCTCCAAGACCTCTTCTCGCGTGAGGGTCTGCTTCTTATCGCGTGTGGAGTGCGCCGCGATCTGCGCGGCTCTTGGGCCACTCACCCCGCTCCTTTCCATCTCCTCTTTGATCTGTTGCGACCGCAGGCTCGATGCGTCGAGATAGGCCGGGCTATAGCCTTTTACCTCGGGTGCGCCGCTCTTTCCCGGTTCGATTTCATAGCCGAGATCCCGCAACCGATACATCAATTCCGACTGATAAACCGCTGTGGCGAACTGCTTGCTTTCAAAGAATGGCCGTTCCTGAAGAGCCCTCGTCGAACCATCGGCTCGCTCGGTGACATTGAAGATCACGGCATGTGTATGGAGCTGGGGCGCGGCGTAGCCATCGACGGGCCGGGCGGTGTCGTGTTCGAACTTCGCCGCGATGAATTTGCCGGTGTTCTCGGCTGGGTTGTTGCCGCCGATCCTCGCGTACGTGTACTTCTCCAGCTCATTCAGTGCTACGGTGACGGCAGCGGCGTGGGCTTCCCGGACGGGCCGAAGCCATATCAACTGTGCGCTGGGCGTAGTACGTGGGATTGGGCTTGTCGGAGCGTCGCGAAGCCAGCTCCAGAGTCAGCGTCACGGCGTCTTTTCCGTGGGCAAGCTCACGCGATACCCAAGCCCAGTCATGCTCGGAGTTGGTCTGCATATCCCGGCGAATCGGCTGCTGCGGGATCGGCGGAATCATGCAGGCTTCGCGCAGGACATACACGTGAAAGTCATCCGGCTGGTAGGTTGCATCGGAGAGGTACTCGACGGTGACGAGCTGCGCTGGATCGTACTTGCAATTCTTAATCCGGGGATGCGAAGAACCCGGTTGCAGTCGGTGCAGGAGATGTCGCCGTGGAACGCCATCGCAAGTAGCTTGAGCGTCATCTCTTGCGTATAGAAATCGAAGTCCTCCACGCGCCACAACACCTGATACTTGCCGGCCGATGTAGAGACGATCACGTTCGGCTCCGGCACCAGCTCGGAAGCCCGCAACGCAGCGAGTCGGGCTTCTCCGTTCACGTCGATGTCGATGTACAGGTGGCGAATGGAGGCGATGCAATCTTTGGTACGCTTCCGGCTGCCGGAGAGCAGCGGATTGGCAGCCACATAGATATTCGCTCCGTTGTGGTTTTCATGAGCGAGCCAGCCACGGTAACGTGGCGCGAGCGCACGTTCCAAAGGAACGATGCGTTGCTGTGTTTTTGCGGCGCTCGCGTTGCGAAGCAAGAGAGCGATCGTGTCGCCCGGAGCAAAGCAACGGGTGAGAAAGTCCTGGGCTGTTCCATTCATCTCGATACCTCCGATCCGACCTGTACTGCGTACGCGATGCCAGGGGCCTTTAGCAGCCGAAGAAGCCCGGCTGGATACCGGACCCTTCGGAGAGAAGGAAGGGCCTATGCGGCCTCTTCCTCGGTGGATTCATCCTCGTCTTCCGCTGCCGCTTTCTGAGCCCGATCCAGCTTGAGAATCGAGTTCACCCGGATTTCCCAAACCGTCACTTCGGTGTTGGTCTTCGTGCTGTCGTACTTGCGGCTACGCAGCTCGCCCTCAACCTGGATATGAGCGCCCTTCTTGAGCGTGGCGGCGAACTCTCCGAGCTTGCCGAAGACAACGCAACGGTGCCATTCGGTGTGCTCGATGTACTTGCCGTCCTTCTTGTAGGAGGACTTGGTTGCCAGCGAGAGAGTGGTAAGGCTGCGGTCGTTGTTGGTGCGGACTTCTGCATCAGCGCCGGTGAATCCGATGAGGGTGACTTTGTTTGAGTACATGGTGGTGATCTCCGTTTCGTTGAATTTCCCGTATCCTGCTCGGGTCACACTTGGCAAAGCCAGCGAGTGGGCCCGGCTCCCAAGCGCCAAGGAGTGCTTTCTTGGTGGGGCCCGAAAGAAGTTCGCGCGGTGTTCTTTGCCGCGGTTCTCAAACTTCTTTTGGGAGGAACCGAGACCCCGCAGGGGCGACGTAGTCGAAGCAGAACGACGCCGAGCCGCAGGGCGCCGGTTTGGCCCCGAAGCGTGACCCCGAGCAGAGGACGGGATACGAGGCGGAAGACTCCCCGATGCACCGAAGTCAAACTCTCGATCTCCGCGCTTGAAGTTCGCCGAAACCGTAGCCCATCTCATCGCTACAAAGGCTCCGTAGAAGGAGGGCTCAGAGCACCCTCCGTTGCGCTCTCGGTTATCCCGGAACGCCACGCTGGGCGCTTTTCGAGACGAGTTGGGCTGTGCAGCCGATTTGGCAGCATGACGGTACATCGAAGTGGCCTCGATTCGGGTTAGGTTCTCTAGCTGTATGCCTGATGCTCAGGCGGCGGACGCACGATAGATGTCCTCCGTCTGGAAGCTCTGGTCCGCGTGGGTGTATCCGTTCACGGTAATCAGCTCGCGCACCCGGCGGCGGCCCGTGGCGTCGCGCTCACAGTACAGAACGAAGTCGATGGCCTCCGCTGTCTCCGAGCGAATGAATGCGTGGTTGAGATTGGCACGCGCACTCAGGGCCAAATCGGAGAGGCGATTCAGGGCATCCCATGCCGACTTTGCATGGATGGTGGAGAGCGTTCCACCATGCCCGGTATTCATCGCTTGCAGCAAGTCATAACCACACTCATCGCGTATTTCGCCCATGATGATGCGGTCGGGACGATGGCGCAGAGCGGCGGCGAGAAGCTGACTTGGGGTAATGGCAACCTGGCCTGGAATCGCCTCAACAGCCTCCCAGCGGACGGCGTTGGCGTGGTTCACCTTCAGCTCTGCGGGTTGCTCGATGACCACGAGACGCTCATGCTGCGGAACGTGGTCAAGCAGCGCCTTCATTAAGGTCGTCTTCCCCGAGCTGGTTCCGCCGCTGATAATGCCGTTCTTTCGTTCGTTGATAAAGCCAATGACTTTGTCGCGGACAGGCTCCGGCAAGCTACCAGCGGCGATCAGCTCATCGGAGGTGTACCAGCGATTGAATTTACGGATGGTGAGGGTAGGTCCATTGATCGAGGATGGAGCGCCGACGACCGCCACACGCGAGCCGTCCGGCAAGCGTGTATTCAGGATCGGATTCTGTGTTGTGAGGTCTTGCCCAAGGATGCGCGCTACGCGCTCGATAGCCGCCTGAAGACGGTCATTGGTATACGGCGCTGCCAGAGGAATATGCTCGATGACGCCATTGCGATCCGCATAGACTCCGGTGGTGCCATTAATCATCAAGTCGGAGATGGACGGGTCTAGGAGCAGAGCCCGCAACTCCTCGGGGAAGAATGGGAGGATAAGGTGGTAGCTCATCTCGTTGCTCCCGTGGTGGACGTTGCCGGAAGTGCCGGCAACGCTGCATTGGTTCCTGGAGCGATAGGATCGACGGAGAGCCGGTTCTCGTGGAACTCCGTGATGGTTAATCCGAGGGGGTTGATCGTCTCGAACTGCGGGAAGATGCGGGCCTGATCGCTCACCTGTTTGGGATTCAGATAATAGGTAATACTCAGCATCCAATGTTCCGTCCGGGGCTCACGGGAGTTCTGCGCAGAGTAGAACCTGTCGATGGCTACAAGGGCCGTTCCACGGGCGATACGGGCACCCTGAACGGTCTCATCTGACATCGACGTGATGGTGACGTTCTTGACCTGCACGTCGCTGGTCTCGATCTGCCCGGCCACCACCTGCGAGACAAGGTGATTGGCGTTGTCTGCCGTCATCAATTGCGAGGCCAGCGCTTGCGACAGGAAGTAATAGTTGAGCGGGTATTTCTTGGCGATGGTGTCCCTGCCAATGGTGTAGCGATAGTTGGCCCAATCGGTGAGGTACGTCCGTACTTCACCCTCGCGCGGGCTGTAGTTAAGGTCGGTGTATTGGATTGCCTGGGCGCGGCCCATCTCGTCGATGCGGATGTAGCGATTAGCAATCGGACGGTGCGCCAAAGAAAAGTTCAACCACATCGAACCAAGCAGCAATACCGTTCCGCAACCGATGACGAGACGGTAGGCTTTGCGCTCGGCATAATGGGAGGCATAGACCTCATTCCCGATGTGGTCGGTGAGCAGGGCTTGCTCCGGCGTCAGCGCGCTTTCAACGGGTGCTGTGTGTGTGGACATGGGGGACTTGGCTCCTTTCCTCGATCGCGTCAAAGACGACAACGGTATATATCAATCCGGCGATAAGGCCTCCAGTAAACAGCACCAGAAGCATGTAGCGAAAAGGCCTAGCCAAGCCCAGACGCCGGAGCATTAGAACGTCAACGAGCCACCAAAAATACATCGTCTATATCCCCCCTGCCATTGCCACGGTGGAAACAGCTTTGCCGATGAATCCGCCCATGCTTCCCGCCATCCCAGCCGCACCTCCGAAGATGGCTTGAGTCATGCTCGGAATGAACAGCATATTAATGATGAAAGCGACGAAGACCATTAAGCAAGGGATCAAATTGGCAATCCACATATCCATCGAATAATTGCCATTGAAGGTCTGCTGCAGAAACCCGTTCATGAATCCGGCCCACACATAGATGAAGGCGGCGGCAACGGCGCGAATCATGGCGAAGCTGATGAGGACATCGAGGAACTGGAAGAACTTTGCTTTGAACGTCTGTGTCATCAGCAAGGGCACAAAGACAGGACCGAAGAGCGCGGTGACACCGTAGAGGATGAAAGCGCTGCAGTTGATGACGAACAAGATGGCCGATGCCAAACCGAGCATGATCTGTACGAGTACATAGCAGAGGATCTGAACGGGTGCGGTGAAGGACGGCATGGACGTTCCATCACCAGCGTTCTTGAGAAGCTGTAGCAACTGGTCCAGCGAGTGCTGATCGAACGCCGCGACCATCGCCTGTGCGATGTAGCTGAAGATGTGATTGATGCCGAAGCTGGCACCGGGAAACGGATTCACCCAATAGTTCAGGAGCAAGCTGCACACGATGAGCTTGAGCAGGAAGTGAGTAAGGTCGCCCGCACGCACGGGATGGTGATGCAGCCGGAACGTCATCGTGCTCGTATTCCAGTTGATGACCATGTTCACAAGGGTGAAGAGAGAGATGCAACTCAGCTCGGTCCAACCGAACTGGGTCAACGCGCCGCCGTTCTGCGTGGTGAGGTTGGTCAGGTTGTTGGTGAACTCGTAGAGCCAGTCCATGCCCGACGATGCGGACGGCAGTGCTTGTGCGAGAACGGCGATGCTCATATCGGTCTCCGGTGAATTCAGGGGATATAGCTCTTCCAGGTCTTGCCTTCGTTACCAGCGGCGGAATTGTGCCGATTCTTGTCCTGCTTGACCTTCTTGCGAAACGCTTCATCTTCCTTGTTGCGTTCCTCTGCATCGTGCTGTTGCTTTAGAAGGATGGCGGCGGCCTTATGAGCCTCGTAGCTCTGGTAAATCACGGCGCTGCCGATGGCAGCCAGCGCCGCATGGATCGCGAGCAGTATCTTGGTGTTGATCGTTTTCAGCATCGCGTCTCCGAATCAGGGAAGATAGGTCTGCCAGGTGTTGCTTTCGTTCGCCGCACTGACGTTGTTGGTCGAACGTTGCTGCTGAACGAACGCGGCGGTATTCAGGTCTTGTGCCGCAGCGTTCCGCTGCTGCATGTTCGTGACGGTCATCTGTGAAGCGAGGCAGGCTTGCAAGACGCCCTGCGACTGCATCTCCGACATCTTCTGCGCTTCTGCTGCGTTCAGAAGATTGAGCTGTTCGACCTCAGTGTTCGTGCCGTCGCTGCTGTCGAGCTGCTGCGAGGCAAGCGTGTTGTTCGCGGTAACGTTCTGCGTCCTCGCGCCTCTATACTGGCCGACAGCCGTAAGGCAGTCGGGAGAGATCGAATCCGATGCCTCGATCATGGCAAGTTGCGAAAGCTGGACACTACCCGGCGTCTGTCCTTGCAGATAGGTTGTCGTGCTTCCGCTTACCTTGACGGTTCCGGCTGGTCGGAGACGATGTGAATGTCCGTCGAACCATTCGCGACCTTAGGCTTGACGCTGATAAATCGGCTGGCGACATGGCCGCCGTCAAAGACCCAATCGACAGTGTCACCGGCAAAGACATTGGCGACCTTCTCCTCGGCGGGAAGGACGATCAGCGTCGATTGCAGCAAGCCGGCACGAATCACAGGAGGCGTGTCCGCCTCGGACACGGTAACGGTGCGCGGCGCATTCGGTTGGAGAGGATGGGTATCGGCGGCATGGGACTGGGCAGAGGCCAGCGCGAGTCCGGCGGAGACGACGATGGGGATAAGTGGTTTCATAGCACTGGCCTTTCTTCTGTTGGGAATTGGTTACACCGTCTCGCCCTGGGCAAAGCGATCGATGCCCTCGGTAAGACCGTACTTTTCAATCAGCTTCGACCGTCGCACTCGGTCCTTCGGCTTGGTGGAGAAGGTGGCGTAGCTGCGCTTGTCGAGGTTCAACGTGACGACTTTGGTGATGCCGTCGCGTCGCATATACAGCGCCTCGCGGTCCTGCAAACTCTCGAATAGCGCGATCTGCTGCTCGTTCATCTTGAACAGCTCCGCATAACGCTTCCGGTTGAAGGTCGCGTCTTTCAGGAACAGGAACGATGTGCAGGAGTTCACGATGCTGTCAGCGTTCGCACCCAGGTCGTCGGCGGACTGACCGATCATGGTGACGCCGCCAAGGTTCTTACGAACGGTCTTGATGGAAGCAAGCGCGCCATCGAGGAGCTGCTTGTTCTTCATCGAAGAGAAGATCTCTTCGATGAGGATGTGCTTGGGAACGCCGAGATTGGCGGGGTTGTATAGCACATCATTGATGCGCCGGAGGAGCCATACCATCAGCGGCTCGATCAGGTCGGCATACTGCTCGTTGTTCACGCCCTGAAAGTCGAAGCATTGCAGACGCGAGAGCGAGAGGCTGTCTTCGACGTTGTCGAAGACAGCGTTGTAGATGCCTTTCCCAACCCACTTCGACAGATAACGGTCGAGCTTCTTAGGCAGAAAAAGATTGGACAGGCGGCGGTTCTCCGGATCGAGTAGGTACATATCCTGCACGGCCTTGTGGATCACGTCATCGTCTTCCGGCTCCAGCTCTGCGCCGCCGTTGGTGAGCAGCAGTTTGATAAAGGAGTAGAGAAACTTGATATTGCTTTCGGTCGGCTCCAGAGCAAACGGATTCACCCGTGGGCCGTCTTTGCCCACGCGATCAACCTTGCCACCGTACAACTCCACCACGCTTTCGTAGCTGCCACCGATGTCGAAGATGTAGGTAAAACCGCCGTATTTCTGCTCCAGCGCAACGGTGGCATTGCCCACCACGCTTTTGCCCGACCCTGTAGGACCGATGATGAGCATGACCCGCACGCCATCCACATACACGTCCTGAAAGAACGGCGTCCGCGTGCGGGTCTCGAAGATATTGAGGTACTCGTTGTCGAGGTCTTCCGAGTGACGATGACCGATGTGCGGAGCGAATACCGAGGAGAGCCGCGCGTGATGGTCCTCTGCGAGCCATAGCGGGAAGACATTGAACTTGTGATTGCCGGGGAACATCGCGTAGAAGGCCGACAGGTTGCCCAGCGTCTCTTCCATTACCTGAGCTCGGGCATCGACGAAGATGCGATGCACAGCGGGAAGGGTGTTGCGCAACTGCTCCTGGCTGCGGGCTGCCAGCAGCAGCCGCAGCGAGTATTCCCCCTGGGCTTTCTTATCGAGCGAGCGGATGACTTCGCTTAGGTCGTCAACACTGTTGTTAGCAGCCTTCGCGCCCGCCCCGGTTTCGAGCGAAGCGGTGTCCCGGCCGCTCATCACGCGCGTCAGTACACCGACTTTGAAAAACGAGATGAACTTCTCTTGCGCGTCGATCTCGCTGCGGGCGGAGGTAGTGGATTTCACCCTCCAGGTCGAGCACAGGACGCTATCGCAATCGAGCGTCAACAGACCCGAAAAGAGGCACGGCCTCGAAGCCTCCGGTGTCGTCTTCAGCGAGAACATCTGCACATGGCGCTTGCCCACTTGAAGGTAATCGCTGTGCCACGCAACCGGAGCCTTCACGATCTGCCGGTCCACGCCAGTATCGCTGCGGAGTTGGTCACGCTCTGCCCATTCTTCAAGATTGAACAGATAGCTGAAGAACTGGAAGCAGCCATCCTTGCCGAGAAGCCGCAACCCTATCGCGTTGCCAAGGTGGCTTTGAAGAATAGTTGCGGTCTTCTCAAGATCCGCAAGCATCCGCGAGGTGTCGGCGGCATTCTCCTGCGGTTTGCGCTCGAAGGCTTTCACCTTCGACGGCTCCAGCGTGAGACACCAGTGCAGATCGATACGGCGGAAGCCCGCAGTTTTCTCAAGGAACGTGAGACGGTCGCTCGCGAACACCTCCGTGGCGGGGTTCGCGTACTTGGCCTGACGCGGAAGATCGAACCCCGACATCACGCGGGTGTATTGATAAAGGCACGAGCCTTCGGGCAGGCCGCGCAACGAGCCTTCGATGGATCGCATTCGCGACTCAAGCTCTTGGTCGGTCAAGCCCTCTTCGTCGATGCCGGAGAGAGCGAACAGGCATCCGTAACCGCCGCCCTTGAGAGCGAAGATGTCTGGCCCGACAAAGCGCGCAATCGGAACGATGCTGCACGCCGCTCCTGCCTTGGCGAACCACGGAGTATGTTTGAGCTGCTCAGTGTTTACGCGGGTCATAATAGCTCTTCTGGTTGAGGCTGAGGCCCCACAGTTGGAACATCTTCGGGTGTTTACGCACGATGAACCATGCGCCGACCGCAAGCGTCGGGAAGGCCAACATCGCCAACAAGCGAAAACCAACGAGGAAAACCGTTACGCAGACGAATACGATCGCCATCCATGCTGTAAGATCGAGACCAAGCTTGGCTCTCGGTCGATTCAGCGCTTGATTGATTGGTAACGGCTCTCCCCGCTTGGTCATGGTCGATGTCACCTCCTACATCGACTGCCCGGTTAGGGATCCGATCCAGCCAGCTCCCCAACCGAGAACTCCGGCACCGAACAATGCGCCGAAGAGCCCTGGAATGGCATCCTGAAACCGACCGCTCATCATGCGGATTCCGGCGAAAATCAGACCGCCGAAACAGATAACGGCACCCGCATATATTGCGAAGGTCTTAAATGTTCCCATGAGCGTTTGCGCTCCTGAGAAGTCCATCGTTCCTTGGGCGTGAGCAACACCTGCGAAGGCGAACGCGACAAGCGTTGGCCCCATCACACGCGCTGCGTGGAGTAGTTTTCGATGAAGATTGTGTGTTCGGAAGCATGAACGAACTGGCATTGGCATTCTCCTGATGGCGTATTCGCTTCGCCATGAGTGAAACCTAAAGCCGCTTCATCTCCTCGTCCAACAGTTCCTATCTATTTCGCCACACATTTTGTCTATGGCTACGGTCACGGGCTCAACCGAGCAACTCTAGTTGCTCGGGATGTCGCGTCTTCGACGGACGCTTGCTTCTCCTCGAAGCTGACCAGGTCTGCTGAAAGAAACGTTCGATGAATGGGAGCGCAACATGATCCATGTGGCTCGCATAAACAAAGGCGGTATCTGCCGTCCAATTGACACCTGCAATCGGTCGCGTAATTAAGCCAGGATCAAGAGGCGTTAGCTGGTCGATCAGCGCAAGACCGTAGCGCTCTTTAACCATCCATTGAATCTCTGAGGGAGTGCGAGCGGCGCAGGCTAAATGAATCGGGATGCCTACTTCCTTGAACATTTCTACCAGTCGTGTATGTGCCGAGGGATGCAGCTCTGGGTCGCGGAATATTGTGATGCGTTCCGCTACTTCATGAATGTCGAGTTGCGCGCGATCAGCGAGTACATCATCGGACCGCATGCAAACCACTAAGGGAGACTGAGCGATCTGCTGAACGTTGTAGAGAGCCGCATCAACTGGCAGGGGAAGAATCGCACAGTCGAGCGTCCTGGCATCGAGTCGTTGCAGGCACAGCAGAGGATCGCCGCTCCACAGTTGGATAGCGCAGCCGGGGAACATTCCTTCATAGTTCTTTCGAAATTGTTCAAGGAGCTTCGCATTGATGAAAGAGGAGAAGCCGAGGCGCAACGGTGGCACCTCATTGCGCTGGACAGCGAGGGCCATTGCCAGAGTTTGGTCCCACTCTTTCAGCGTGTTCTCTGCAAAGGTCGCAACGATGCGGCCCGCCGAGGTGAGCTTAAGACCATTCTGCAAACGGGTGAACAGCAGAAGATCAACGGTGTCTTCGAACTTTCCGATTTGAGAACTGAGTGACGACTGTGCAACGAAGACTTGTTCAGCAGCGCGGGTAAAGTTAAGCGTCTCAGTGGCCGCCTTGATGTATCGGAGGAGACGGAATGTGAGGGAATCTGACATCGGCCTTGATACTCCACTTGGCTTCGTCGATCCCACAGGCCCAAGCATCGGCTGTGGAAAAACCTGCGCTAAAACCTATTCTTGTTAACAAATCACAAATGTTCAATTAGGCTCCGCGCGGTGACCGGACTCCTCCAGGTAACCTTCCACAGATGCAACTTCGCTGGAGCCATAGACAAAAACTGTGGCGAAATCGATAAAAAATGTTGGACTCAAACTCGCTGCGGCTTCACGCTCAACTCTGAATCGTTCGCGTGAGGTGCTTATGAATAGCTCGTCCGATACCGTTCTGACCACCAATCATTCTGTAGCGGGTGTAAGGAATGATTCCATCGAAACTCAGATTGCTCTCGGCCTGCGCAAACTGCCGCGGAGTGTCGCAGAAGTCGAACCCCTGTTAACAGCAGATGAGGTGGCCAAGCGCCTCAACGTCAGCACAGATTGGGTATGGGATCACTCTTCTCGTCGTAAGCCGCTCCTGCCTGTCATACGGATGGGAGACGGGACTCTGCGCTATCGTCCCAGCGGGATTGAGGCGTTCGTGGATGAACAGGAACGCAGGTCGGCATTGCGTCGCAGAGCATAGTTGCACGCTTCCACAAGCACTCCCCGCAGCGATCCCCAAGTTGTCGGGGGTGGTTAATCTTGTCGAATATCCGCGTAAACAAAGGATAAAATGGCCTAGCCCGTTATTCCGCCCACAGAAATTGAGGAATACATGGGAACCTCGTATCAGAAGGGGTGGGTCAGGCTACGCGGAAAGAAGTGGTACGGATACTTCCGGCGCATGGAGATCGATCCATCTACCAGTGAACCCAAACCGGCTGTCGCTCAAGTGATCCTCGGATTCAAGAGTGAGATGTCGAAATCGCAGGCCAGGGAAAAGCTGGAGGGCGAGATCGCCAAGCTGGGGAAACAGCCACTCAACGGTGACAAGTCCATGGTCAATGGAGCTGTCACCTTCGGATGGTTCGTACTGCACCGCTACTTGCCGCTGAAAGAGGCGGACTGGCGCGATGAAACTGCCAAAGTAAAGAAGCACCTCATCCAGGCTGATCTCGTTGACGAGTTCGGGGATGTGCGGCTCGAAAACTTCGACAAGTTCACGCTTCAGACTCACCTCAACAAGCTGGCCAAGACGCGGTCGAGAGACAGAGTCTTGCAGATTCGGTCATACATCAAGGCGATCTTCGCTGAAGCGGTCGATCAGGATTTTCTCCCGAAAGATCCTGCGCGCACGCTGAAAACTCCCGCGAACCTGCGGGAGACGGACAAGACGGTGCTGAGTTGGGAACAACTCGCAGCGGCCTTGGCCAGGCTCGGCCTGCGTGACCGGATTCTGCTCAAGCTCGATATGACGAATGCACTTCGACCGAGCGAGCTGTTCGCGTTCCGGTGGAAGTGTCATCGCGTGGAAGCGGTCTCGCTCACCATTGTGGAGACGATCTACAAGGGGAAGATCCGGTCCTACGGAAAGACAAAAGGAAGTCTCACCGAGGTGCCGATTGCGAAGGACCTCTCCGACGATCTCGTTGCCTGGAGGAAAGTCAGTCAGGAGCAGTACGACAAGAAAAAGAAGAAGCATGGCCTGCCGCCTGAGGATGAGGAAGCGTTTCTGTTTCCGAATCGGGATGGCTCCTTCATGGACCCAAGCAACTACCGCAAGCGGGTCCTTCACAAGCTGGCAACGGAGCTCGGTCTACCGAAGCTCACGTTCCAGGTCATCCGACGCACGATCGCAACGCTGGCTCAGAAGAAGGGCACAGTGAAGGACGTGCAGGGGATGATGCGGCACTCTCGCGTGGCGACGACGACCGACGTCTATATGCAGGAGATGCCGGAAGGTGTTCGCGCCACTGTGGACTCTATTCACCGGGAGCTGCAAGGCACGATGAAGAAGCTGGGGGCGAAGGGCAAGATGCAGCCGCCAGCCATTGCCGAATCTGTGGCGATGGTGAATTGATGGATAGGAATTTAGAGGGAAAGTCAGCCGAAGCGTGGCGCTTCAGAGAGGAGACGGAGACGACTGACATGGCTTGGCCGCACGGCAGTTTGAAATTTGCTGCCAAACGTTTGGGAGGGGTTCCGCTAAGTTGTTGAGATATTTGGTGGACCTGATCGGGATCGAACCGATGACCTCTTCCATGCCATATAACCCAGTAGCTGTAACCTACTGAATCCACGAGCATCGATGGCTATCGAAAGCGCTAATAAACATTCAAATTACGCACACCAAAGTTTTCAGCACCCTCACGAGCACCCTCAGACACCCTCAAGACCGTCCGGCCTGACGCAAACAGGTATTGACGGGAGTCAGAGACGGCTCTGTTCAGCATTACACACCTCTCAGCATTCCTATCATCGGTTTGATTCTCCAACCGGCACCGTAAAATAAATACCTGCGAGGCGGGAGTTTTGCGTATCTCAATCCATCGGAAAGTGGTCTCCCCGTTTCGCCTCTTATCCCTGACTACTGCTTTTTACTGCGACCAACCCAAGTACCATGATGTTTAATCAACCCCGGCGCACAGCCAGTAAAGGGGAAACCCTGACGTACAAAAACTAGCGTCTCTCGCGCTTTTCGTCCTCTTACCCGTCGCTTCCCAAGCCTGTTTCGCCTTCAACTCTAGGGTGGGTTCGACAGGCTGGATATGAAACTCTTTTCTCACCTGGAACAGCTTGTATATCTGGATAACCGGATAAAATTTAATTGCAACATGCCTGGTTGCCGGGAAAAGGATTCCTCGATTTGGTATATGCTGAATGTCCAAACGCCCTTGCGAAAGTAAATGATTCCACTGAAGACATGCTCTAAACATTCCCAATGTCAACCGAGAAGGAAGCTCATGTTATTGATTTATATAACCTAATTATTTCTTAGCATAGACGCGGTTTTACTCTTGACATCTTTCTAATGCCTGTGTGAAGATTCCGGCGATCTAAGAAAACGGTTTCTCTGGTTTATAGGAACAAACTCAATAAGCGGTCACGCTACGTTAGGAAAGCAGTTCCAGGTTCGAAGATATCGGTCCAGAACTCTCAGCGGATTAGATCTCGCTATAGCTGTGCCGCATTGACGGCATAAAGAATTCAACGTCCTCAAGTAGCCCCGACTGTCGCGCATCAACTGCAGTTGCCTGAAAACGATTTCAGCCTCTCCGCCAAGTTTCAGAAAGGGATACTCAAATGAATGCGAAATTACTGAACAACATCAGCAATAGGCTCGCTGTAGTGCCGGCGTGTGTGGACAGAACTCGCTCGTCTTGTGATCCACGTACAATCTTTCGGTTTATAGCCAAGACCTGCGAGTTGATTCTGCTATGCGGTGCATTGACACTCTCGGCAAACGCAGCTGTTCCTGGAGCGCCTACCGCCGCCGCACCAACTAGCGTCACTATCTCTACTCTCACGGCGAATTGGAGTCTGACATCAGGTGCGAGCTCGTACACATTGTATTTCTACACCGGTCCAAGCTGGACGCTTGTCCGCACATATACGGGGATTACTGGATACGGCTTCGGAGCTAGCTACGGAGTCTTGGGCCTGACTCCCGGCACGACGTACGGTTACTGCGTCTCGGGAGTCAACGCTTCGGGTACAGGACCCTCCGGCTGCTATGGAACATTTAGCACATCTACCGCTGCCTCAGCTGAAAACGTTACTGTTGACGCTACGAATTATCTAGTCGATGTCGAGCGCCAGCCGTTGGGCGTAAATTTAGCCTGGTACTACGACAGTGACGCAAATCGCCCTAGTGGATCGGCCACCCTACAGAGCGCTCTGACATCTATGGGAATTCGCCACCTGCGTTTCCAGGACAGCGATTTCAACACATGGACCAGTAGTCACCAGCCAGTGTTGGCGCGTTTCGGTGTAGACGACTATCCATCCAACTACAGTCCCATTACCGTTCAACCTCCGAACGCAACTAATTTCACTCAGACTTCCCTCAGCTTTGATCAAGAAATGTCTCTTTGTAGCGCAATCGGGTGTGTACCATCCGTCGTCGCCCCGGTGAGGCCCTACTACACCACAACGTGCCCTGTACAAACTAGCGGCCCAACTCAACAGGATCTTATCAACGCGTCAGCGGCCTGGGTCGCTTACGCTAAAAGCCAGGGCTACAAGATCCCATATTGGGAGATCGGCAACGAACCATTCAACAATGGCGGCGGATGCAACAACCCAGCACTTCCCGCGTCAGTCTACGCCGCCGACGTTCCGCTATGGTCGTCGGCTATGAAAGCCGCCGATCCAACCATCCTTGCCGGCGCAGCGTGCAACTCCAATACCAATTGCATGGCAATTTTGCAGAACCAGCCTTCTTCCACTGATTTTCTGATTATCCATAACTATCCATACAATCTGAATTTTTCTGATTATGTTGGCAGCTCTGACCTCTCCTCGCCAATCGAGGCGGCTGAGTATGCGATTCAAAATTCGGGATTAAGTTCACAAGACGTCGCTCGTATGAAGATCGCAATCACCGAGATGGACAGCATGAACTTCACAAATGGCGCACCCTGGCAGGATTACAACGACTTGGGACATTCCATGTCCAACTTCGAGCTAATTTTTCAGAATCTCTCACTACATCCCAAACTTAGCTTCGAGGAAGTTTGGGAGACACGATGGGTCGGAAATGAGAATCAGACGAATCCTTACTCGATCTCCGATATGCTAACTCATACCAATACACTTACTCCCGCTGGGCAGATCTTGGCTCTCGCGAGCAGTTCACTTCACAATAAAATACTTGCTTCGTCCTATACAAATGATCTTTTGGTGAGACCATACGCCACTTACGATCAGTACACAGGAAATATGAACATATTTCTAGTGAACAGAGATAGTGCGACGCATACGGTCAATGTCAATATCAGTCATTACACGCCGCAATCTTCAACGGTGTCAACCAAGGTATTTAGCGGAACATCCTACCTCGACACTGCACCCACACTGGCGAACGCATCCGCAGCAACCATCTCGGGAGGAGTGATGACGGTAACGGTCTCCCCATATTCGATCACGCAATACATGTTAACCGGTCAAAATACAAACGGGCTAAACCTGCTACAGAATGGAAGCTTAGAAAATCTGGGCGGCGCAAATTGGTCACCCACCGGCTCCGGAAGCTACTCTTTTACTGTTCCCAACTCCTTCGATGGAAACAATGCGTATTCTGTGACCAACGGCGAATGCCTCAGTCAAGCAATTACTAATCAAAGCGGCCAGGCTAACCCAATCAACTCCTCATCGACCTACAACCTATCGGCGCAGGCCTTCGTCAACTCCGGCACCGCCTATGTGTACGCCTACGCTGTCCCCAGTTATACCCAAGTGGCCGAGGTCGCTGTCACGGCTGTAGGGCCAGCCTACACCAATTCCTCAAAAACGGGGATGACTTTGCCCACTGGCAGCAACGGGATTGTGATTTATCTCTGCGGGCCTTCCGGAAGTACTGCGACAGCTAATTTCGACGACGTGGTGTTCACTAAATGACTGCAATAAGATACGCGGTAAATTCGGAAAGTAAAATTACGGAGGCCGCGGCCCTTGCATTCATATGCTGATCAAGCCAAATCATCAACGAAAGTCTTGGAGGCTGGGCTAATTGTTCCTTAGCCCACGGAATATGGTGACGGGGTGCTTCAAAACTTGAACGCCTCGTCGCATTCTGGAACACAGATCTCTCCGGCAAGCGTTTGATGCTATTCACCTTGGCTGCATCGGACAGAGTCTTACCTATGTCAATCAAGACAAACAAGGAGCTTATGAGAGTTGAAAATCCCAACTTTGAGGCACTCTTGGATCCCACGGAACCAAACGGATACAAACTCAGCTCGAGTTCTCCGCGGCTCAACTCTGGAATGAGTATGAAGCAGGACCTAAGACATCGATCCGGGAGATCACGACTTCTTCGGCAACTAGGTGCCGCGCCGCGCGACAAGCATATGCGCCGATCAGGAGCACGGCCTTTGGAGCAATAAATCCAGAGATGTTCGATCGCTAACCAAGTTAAGGCTAGTTTACCGGATTCGTTTTCAAATTGCCGTTTGTGAAAACAACCTGTTTAGCCTTGTAACACTCGCCTTCTAAACCCAGGCAGTCGCTTGTCAACCACCCTCTTAGACCTCGCAAATTTGCTTTGCCGAGAAACCTGAACTATGCAGGAGCTATGGAGCACACCAACGATGCGGATTGTTGCAGGAGTCGATTTTGGAACGCTGAGTGCCCGCGTAACCCTGCTTGACAGCAAGACTGGTCGTATAGGTACGGCATCTGCGGCATATCCTTTACATCGCAAGCGCGAAGATCCCGATTTTGCCACCCAGTCCCACGACGATCAGATGCATGCCCTGGTTCAAGCAATGCGCAAAGTGCTTGCGGAGACCGGAGTCGACGGCAACTTGGTCGAGGCACTCGCCCTGGACACAACAGGCTCAAGCGTCATTCCAGTAGACGCCGGGATGAAGCCGCTGGACGACTACTATTTATGGTGCGATCACCGGGCTCTCGAAGAAGCGCAGCAGATCACCGCGCTCGCCCATGCACGCAGGCTCGAAGCGATTCAGTGGTGTGGCGGCGTCTATTCGCACGAGTGGGGCTTTGCCAAGTTGCTCCACTGGCTGCGGAATAATCCTGAGAAGCGTGCGCGCTTCGCATCCGCCTTCGAGCATTGCGACATGGTCGCCGCTACCTTGTGTGGGATCACGAGCCCGCAGCGTGCAAAGCGCAGCGTCTGCGCGCTTGGGCACAAGTGGCTCTGGAATCCGATGTGGGGTGGCTTCCCACCGCAGGAGTTTTTCACCGAGGTCGACCCACTGCTCGCAGGCATACTCGAAAAACTGGAAGGTGAGGTACTCACCTCGGATCGACTGGCGGGGACTCTCTCCGCAATGTGGGCTGAACGCCTAGGTTTGCGCGCAGGCATTCCGATTCCAGTCGGAGCGTTCGACGCGCATTGGGACGCGATCGGTGCAGGATGTCGCGAGGGAGACGTGGTCAACGTCGTTGGAACCTCCACCTGCATCATTGCAATGCAGGCCCGCACCCAGGTCATCCCAGGTGTGTGTGGCGTCGTGCCCGGCAGCGTCCATCCGGCGTATACCGGCGTTGAGGCGGGCCTCTCCGCTGTCGGCGACATCTTCGAGGCGATCGCACGCAGGGCCGGCACCGACGTGCAAACACTCTCCGAAGGATTGGAAGTGTACCGCGCCGGCCAGACCGGATTGCTGCGGCTATCCTGGGACAACGGCGATCGCACCGTGCTCGTTAAATCGGAGCTGGGAGGAATCACGATTGGCTGGAACCTTCTCCACACCGCGAAAGACGAGCTTTTTGCCGCAATCGAAGGCACCGCCTTCCATACTCGAATCATTCTCGATCGACTCGCCGAGAATGGTGTTCCGATCGAACGCGTCATCAACGCCGGAGGCATTCCGCAAAACAACCTCACTCTCAATCAGGTTTACGCAGATGTGCTCAACAAGGAGGTGCTGGTTCCCGACGGCATCCCAACCAGTATCGGTTCCGGCATCTTCGCACAACTTGCTGCCGGCATCTTTCCAACCATCGAGGACGCACAAAGTCGCATGTGCCTGAAGCACAAATCCTATCTTCCAAACCCCGGCAGCGTTGCGGTTTATGAGCAGCTTTATCGTCTATACCGAAGCGTCTACTTCGCATTCGGCGATGACTCCGCGCCCGCTTCCAGGCTGGCCGACGTGCTCCCCAAACTCCGCGAATACGCATCCATGTCACACTTAGAAAGTTTTAAACTCCCATCCGCTATCGAGAAACCATGACCGCCTTGGCCATCTTGCTCACCACGCAGCTCACCCATCTCGCACCGATCGACATTCTGATACTCGTCCTTTATTTTGTGGTGGTACTCTTCATGGGTTTTTACGTGAAAGCGTCCACCAAAACCAGCGAAGACTTCTTCCTGGCGGGTCGAGAGATGACTGCCTGGATCGCTGGACTCAGCTTCGTCTCGGCAAATCTGGGATCGTTGGAGTTGATGGGGTGGGCTGGCGCCGCCTACCAGTACGGCATGCTCGCAACCCACTGGTACTGGATCGGGGCCATTCCCGCGATGTTGTTTCTCGGCATCGTCATGATGCCCTTCTACTACATCTCTAAAACTCACTCCGTGCCCGGCTACCTGCAACTTCGCTTCGGCGAGGGCGCGCGCGGAGTCAGCGCCGTCAGCTTTGCTTTCATGACCATTCTCATGTCGGGCGTCAATATGTACTCCATGGCTCTGGTGATGAAGGTCGTGCTCGGATGGAATATCAGCTTCTCTATCTGGATCGGTGCCATCACGGTCGCCATCTACGTCATGCTTGGCGGCCTGCGGTCGGCCATTATCAACGAGGTATTGCAGTTCGTTCTCATCTGGGCAGGAGCCGCGCTGATCCCGATTCTAGGACTGTGGGAGGCGGGCGGATGGACCAAGCTCAAAGCGCAAATCGCTGTAAACGTAGGATCGAGCGACTACACCCATCTCTGGACCACGCTTGGCTCCTTCAAAGACAATCCCATGGGCGTCCACTGGACAGGCATCGTCTTCGGGCTCGGCTTCGTCATCAGCTTCGGCTACTGGACGACTGACTTTCTCGTAGTGCAGCGCGTGTTAAGCGCCAACAATCTTCGTGCCGCAAAGATGGCCCCGATTATCGGTGCTGCCTTATAAGATGGCGGTCCCATTTATCGTCATCGTACCCGGTCTTCTCGCCCTCGCAGTCCTCCGCGACCCGCATACTCATCAGATCATTCACCTTGTCGGGGAAAACCAAGTCGATGCAGTCCATCCTTACAGCTACAACGAAGTTCTTCCTCTTATGCTGATTCGTTATTGCGGCCCTGGCCTTCTCGGGCTGGGCATCACAGCGCTGGTTGCCGGATTCATGAGCGGCATGGCCGGCAACGTCAGCGCCTTCTCCACCGTCTGGACCTACGATCTCTACGGCGCTTTCTTCAACAAAAAAGCAAGCGATAAGCACTACGTTTCTATGGGCCGTTGGTCTACTGTCGTTGGAATGATCGCATCGATCGGCACGGCCTATCTCGTGATGCACGCCGCCTCCATCATGGACTACGTGCAGGCGCTCTTCAGCTTCTTCATCGCGCCGCTTTTCGGCACAGTCATTCTTGGGATGCTCTGGAAACGCGCCACGAAAGCAGGCGGATTCTGGGGACTGCTTGCCGGCACAGTCTCGTCGATAGCAATGTGGCTCTACACCACATACGGAGGCCAGCAAGCTCTGGCCCACATCGCATTGTCCGTGGACGCCAAGCCAATGGCAGAGAATCTCTACCGCGCCTTCTGGAGTTGGCTCATCTGCTTCGTTGTCACTGTCTCAGTCAGCCTGCTCACGCGTCCAGTTGCTGAAGCTCAGCTCGCAGGTCTGGTCTACGGCTCAACGACGATCCCAGACGACGGAGCAAAATCCCTGTGGCAGAAACCCATCTTCTGGGCAGTGATTGTGATCACTATCTTCTTCCTCTTAAACATAATTTTCTTCTAGTGTTCGGACGCACAAGTATCGGAGGTTTCTCATGGCGGAAGGTACAGGACGTGGCGAGTCTCTCTCCATCTGGTTCTTTGTTGGAGGCCTCACTCTGCTCTACGGCATCATTCTTCTGCCGGATGGAGCGTACGAGTGGTTCAGTGGACATGAGAGCTCCACCGTGCTCAGCAATCTGCATCCCACCTTTTGGTGGGGTCTGCTGCTGACACTCTTTGGCGGCTTTTACACCATCCGCTTTCGCCCCGGAAAAGGATGAAGCTCGGCAGACCACTGGAGATAAGACATGCGGCTTATACAACTACGTGAGGAAGTCCTCGAAGCCAATTTGGAGCTGGTCCGTGGAGGACTGGTGCTCTACACCTTCGGCAACGCGTCAGGTATAGATCGCGAGCAGGGCCTCGTCGTCATCAAGCCTTCCGGTGTTGACTACGACAAACTCAAGCCGGAGCATATGGTGATAACGGATCTGGAGGGCAACATCGTCGAAGGAACCCTGCGGCCCTCGTCCGATATTGACACCCACACTCTTTTGTATCGGGAGTTCGGCGAAATAGGAGCCGTCGTTCACACTCACTCTGAGTTTGCCACCAGCTTTGCGCAAGCTGGACTGCCCATCCCCGCATTTGGCACGACCCATGCGGACTACTTCCACGGGCCAGTTCCGGTCACATTGCCGCTCTCCGACGAAGCGATCGAAGGGCAGTATGTTCGCGAGACAGGTGCGGCGATCGTGGCACGATTTCACGGAGAGGAAGACTGCGCCGTGATCGATCCTCTTGCAGTGCCCGCCTGCCTCGTACACGGGCACGCTCCTTTTGTCTGGGGAAGGACGCCCCACGAAGCCGCCCACAACGCTATCGTGCTCGAAGCGGTTGCGCGCATGGCCTACCGCACGCTTTCACTAGAAGCGAATAGGCAGGAGGTGTCACAGACCCTGCTTGATAGGCACTACTTTCGCAAGCACGGCGCCAAAGCCACCTACGGACAGCTAAGGAAGGAACACACCCCTTGAGTGATCAGGCGCTTTCTCCAGGCAAATCGACAACCTGATCGCCTGTCTTTGGCAGCGTCCCGAACTAGATCGTAGAACAAATGTGGGAGCAGTAACGCGGGCGCAACTAATTGGGTTGACGCATCTTGGTTAAAGCCTATACCTTGTCAGGAAAGCTTTTCCGAAGGAATTTGATTTCATCACTTCTGCAAAATTGAACGTCCCGAGCGGCGAATCCTGGAGAGGGATCTGTGAAAGTCTCAAAGTGTCTTAACCTCTGGTTTGTAACAGGCAGTCAGCACCTCTATGGAAAAGAGGCCCTCGCACAGGTAGCAAAAAACTCCAGGGAAATCGCCGGCTCGCTCAACGCCGAATCTGTCATTCCCTACGAAATCTTTTACAAGCCAGCGGTAACAACTGCTGAAGAGGTCAAAGCTCTCTGCCGGGAAGCAAACGCCCACGAAGGCTGCCTTGGTCTCGTCCTTTGGATGCATACCTTCTCGCCGGCAAAGATGTGGATTGCCAGTCTAATGGCGCTCAACAAGCCAATCCTGCACCTTCACACGCAGTTCAATTTTGCGCTGCCCTGGTCTTCCATCGACATGGACTTCATGAATCTCCATCAAGCCGCGCATGGAGACCGCGAATTTGGCTTCATCACGGCACGATTGAAGTTGGCCCGAAAGGTGGTCGTAGGTTTCTGGCAAGATCCTGAGACGGTCCTCGAGGTGGCTGCCTGGACGAGAGCCGCTGCGGGCTGGCATGAATCTCAAAATCTGAAGGTCGCTCGCTTCGGGGACAATATGCGGGAGGTCGCAGTCACCGAAGGGGACAAGGTTGCAGCTCAGGCCCAGTTGGGATACAGTGTGAACGGCTACGGAGTCGCCGATCTCGTCGGTCGAATTCAACAGAGCTCCGAGGCGGAGGTGTCAAAGCTTGTGGACGCTTACCGCGAAGACTACTCCATTGCCAAAGAGCATGATCGTCCGGAGGCTCTGCGCGCCGCTGCGAGGATCGAGCTGGGCCTACGCGGTTTTCTCACCGACGGCGGCTTCGGCGCGTTCACCGATACCTTCCAGGACCTCCATGGACTCGACCAGCTGCCCGGCATCGCAGTCCAGAGACTGATGGCGGATGGATTTGGTTTCGCTGGAGAAGGGGATTGGAAGACAGCCGCACTGGTGCGAACTATGAAGGTAATGGCCCTCGGCCTATCAGGAGGCACCTCCTTCATGGAGGACTACACCTACGATTTCAGCGGCACGCCGAAGGTCCTGGGTTCGCACATGCTCGAGATCTGTCCTTCCATCGCAGCCGGGAAGCCATCGCTGGAGGTGCACCCGTTGGGAATCGGAGGCAAGGCCGATCCTGTCCGGCTTGTCTTTACGGCCCCTACTGGCCCGGCTGTTGTCGCTTCTCTTGTTGATATGGGCGATCGTTTCCGCATGATCGTCAACGAGGTGGACGTGATCCAGCCAGAGCAGCCGCTTCCGAAGCTGCCCGTAGCATGTGCTGTATGGGTGCCTAGACCGAGTCTCAAAGTTGCTGCGGCAGCCTGGATCTATGCGGGGGGCGCCCATCACACAAGCTTTAGTCAAGCACTGACCCTCGAGCACCTCGAAAACTTTGCAGAGATCGCAGGCATCGACCTGATCGTCATCGACTCCGAGACCCACATTCGAAAGTTCCGTAGCCAACTGCGGTAAAGGATTTGTGCCTCTGATCGTCCATCACCCTTTAGAGGAGAGAATGCGGCCCTCTGAGTACATCGTACCGAGGGAGCTGACAGCTCTGCAATCAGCGAAACGTGAACCCTAATAAATTCCGGTTTCCTAGTGGCATGAAGATAGTGGCGGGTTACATCTACAGTAGAAGCGGTGATTTACACCGATGTTGGTGAACAAGGATGCAGGCGCAATGACTAAACCAACACCAATTGAACTGAGCTTTATCACTTTTGTTTTCACGCTGTAGAGAAATAATCCCAAGAAGGCTTTCTCAATTGGTGTCGTCACTGGTCTTTTGCGAAGACCGTCATCAACAACATAGGAGAGTAGTGTGAACTTCCACAATCGACAGGTTCTACTTGTGTGCCGGGTGCTTTGCTTCTCACTGCCCGTACTGCTAATAGTGTGCGCTCCTGCAATCCGGGCGCAGTCCACAGTGCCAGATCCGAAAAAGGGTGTTGGAACCTATCAGCACGCCCATGTGGACGCGGACCTTGCCGATCTCAAAATAGCCTGGTACTACGACTGGGGCGTGACGCCCAAAGGTCTTAATGCCCCGCAGGGCGTTCAATTCATTCCCATGATCTGGGGCGAGAAAAGCTTGAATGCCGTGGATGAGCAGGCTGCAAAAGCAACTGGGGCCAAGGTTCTCCTTGGGTTCAACGAGCCCAATGAGAAGGAACAGTCAAATATGACGGTGGAGCGAGCGCTCACTGCATGGCCGGAACTGGAGGCGCTCGGCATGCGTCTCGGCAGCCCGGCCGTCGGTACTGGAGATGATCTGAAACCGGACGGCTGGCTAGCCCGCTTCATGGCTGGAGCGGAGAAGAACCACCTTCGTGTAGACTTCGTCTGCATTCATCCCTATCAATCGAGCTTCGATCCGGAGATCGCGACGCAAAATCTGGTTCGCGAAGTTACGCGCATTCACGAGCTTTATGATCGCCCTATCTGGGTAACGGAATACGCGATGGTCATTTGGCACGGTTCAAAGGGTGAAACTCCAAGCTACGAGAAGCAGGCTGAATTCGTCACAAGATCTTCGGCCGCGCTGCGTGCCCTTCCATTTGTGGAGAGATATGCATGGTACACGACGATACCCAATCAGCCCACATTCTCTGCGTTCACTGAGGACGGTTCTGAAACTCCCGTAGGCGCTGCATTGAGAGCGGCGCCTTGACCAAAGATAATATCCCGTCCAGTTTCGCTTACCTGCTCTCAACCTTTTCGTGGATGCTAGGGGCTATACCGCCCAGGGCAGGTCAATGCAATCGCGTTCCGCATACCTGCAAGCTGGGTGGGTCGCGAGGTTCTGTGAAGACGTCGTCATGGACAGGTGCGCTGAGCTTGCGGCGGCTTCTAAGAAAAAGCTTTCCCAGTTATTTCTTGACAATGACAGCCTAAGTAATTACCGTAATCTCCGCCCTAGATCATCTATTTGAGAGGCCGCTCAATAATGCCGGACATAACGATGAAAAAAGCTTTACTAAGGATTTCAAAGGTTCTCCTATTGTTTGCAATCCTGCTGTTTGTGGGCAGGCCAGCGCAGGCTCAAACGGACACTGCGATCTTGCAGGGCGTCGTCGTTGACCCGCAGGGCGCTGTCATGCCGCAAGCCGCCGTAACGATCACCAACAACGCGACTTCAGATTCAAGAACCGCTTCGAGTAATGCGAGCGGGTCATTTGCCTTCGTTGGGCTTAAGCCAGGCACATATACGCTTCGTGCAGAACATCCTGGGTTCCAAACCTTGAGTCTTCCAGATGTAGTGCTGAATGTCGGTGGTCGCAATCAGGTGACGCTACATTTGGTGGTCGGCTCTGTAGGTGAGACGGTGACAGTTGAGGCCGGACAAAGTGCGCTAGAAACCACGGACGTCGGGGTGTCAAACGTTGTGAGTCAGCAAGAAATCAAGAACATGCCGCTAAATGGGCGCAGTTTCCAGGATCTCATCCAGCTTTCCCCCGGCGTTACGAGCAATAGCCCACAGAGCACCAAGCAGGCTGGTCAGTTGTCGGTGAATGGCCAAGCAAACACTTCCAACAATTTTATTTTGGACGGCGTGAGTGTCAACGCGTCCGCCGGAAATAACGGCGGCTTCACCAATCTGGGAGCTGCCGGAGCTGTGCCGGTCGGGACTGTGGTCGGTACGACTCAGAGCATTGTTCCAGTGGATGATCTACAGGAGTTTCGTGTCGAGACGTCCAGTTACACCGCCGAATATGGAAGTGGTCAGGGAGGCCAAATAATCTTTGCTAGTCGCTCTGGCACCAACCAGTTTCACGGTGGCGCATTTGACTATCTGCGCAACACCGCCTTCGACGCCAATGACTGGTTCAATAATTATTACAGCGTGGCAAAGCAGCCGCTTCACCAAAACGACTTCGGCGGTTTTATAGGTGGCCCGGTTTGGATACCTAAGCTATATGACGGTCGGGGCAAAACCTTCTTCTTTGCCGATGATGAATCCTTGAGACTTTCGCAACCGGTTGCCGCCACAATCGGGTATGTCCCCAATGCAGCGCTGCGTGCCCAAACTTCGGGGCCCATCCAGCTTGTGATGAACGCGTTTCCTACTCCCAATGGACCTGACCTAAGTGGCGGCAACCCAGCCACCACTCCGGGGCTGGGCGAGTATATCTCGGGCTACTCTTCGTCGAATCACTTCGACTCCTACAATCTTCGACTCGATCAAGTCTTTCCTCATGGAGAAGAATTTTTCGTTCGAGCAAGCAACACGCCTTCCGGTCAAAGTGGTACCGGTCTTGCACAGCTGAATGGCAACACGCAAGATACGCGCAGTTACACCGTGGGCCTCACCAGCGCGATCAATCCCCATATCACCAACGAACTAAGAGCCAACTTCACTAACAACAGTGGCACTCAGTCTGGAAACGTCCAGCAACAAGGGGGTGCGCAGCCTATCAATCTGCTCACAACTTCAGGCTATCCTTCCAACCAGGCCACCTATGACATCGGGTTCGATGTCTATTTTCCCGTGGGTGGCTTCTACTTCGCCGATTACCGCGGCATCAATTCCACACGGCAGTTCGAGGTGTCGGATGCACTGAGCTGGACCCAGGGAGATCATCAATTCAAATTTGGAGGCGATTTTCGCCGGTTAACGACGACAAACCTGCCGGAAAGCCCGTTGGTTACCCCCTCCTTCTATTCCCCCGCTACCTTGATCGCAAATACGATCGACTACGGATATGTATACACATACGCATCCAGCTATCCGCAGTACCTGCAATACGCCTTATATGCTGAGGATAATTGGCGTGTCAATCCGCGGCTGACGGTTTCCTATGGTTTGCGATGGGATATAAACCCCGCTCCCACCGCTCGACGTGGTGCATCGCCGCTTGGGCTGGTGAACCAGGACAACCTTAGCCAAATTGCGTTGGGTCCCGTCGGGGCACCCATCTACAACACGTATTATGGTGATTTTGGTCCTCGTATCGGTGCTACCTATATGGTGAACCAGACTCCAGGATACGAGACGCAGTTGCGTGCAGGAACCGGATTGTTCTATGACACCGGTACCAATAACACGGATGCTTTGGCCGGATATGTCGGGCCTGGGTTTTCATCCGGCGAGACGTTTTGCCCATACTCCTATTGCATTCAGGACGGAACGTTCTCCTTTCCAGTGCCACAGCAGTTTAGAAATCCGCCGATCCAATTTCCGCCGGTAGCGCCTTACACGACGACTGCCTATGGTTTCCCAAAGAATTTCGCTCCTCCTTACTCGATCCAGGGAAATGTGACCCTTCAGCAGAACTTTGGTGCAAGCAATGCGCTCACATTAGCTTACGTGACTTCCCTGGGCAGAAAGGGCGTTGCCGACAACGAATACTACGTGAATCCAGTGAACACAAACTTTCAGTATGTATATCTGGCACGGAATGCACTTCGGTCGCAGTACAATTCCGGTCAGGTAGTGTTCCAGCACCGTGTCACGAACGGACTCTTTGCGTACGCCGCCTATACCTGGGCGCACAGTACGGGTGAAAACCAGTTCAACTTATTTGCCCCATATGTGCATGGGACAGCCGCAGGGGATCTCCGTAACAACTTTAATGCAATGGTCACATGGGACATCGCGTTTCATTCGCAAAACATTATAGAGCGTACTCTGCTTGCAGGTTGGGGCACGGACTTCCGGCTCGCGATACGTGGCGGCTTTCCAATTACGCTGACCGGGCTAAACACTCCGAGTCCGTTGCTTGGAGGTGCGAATGCCACTACCGGACTCAATTACGTTCCAGGCGTTCCGGTGTATCTATATGGTACCTTCCAGGGCAAGAATATTCCCGGCGGCAGGATGTTGAATCCTGCTGCCTTTGTAACAGCAGCAGCCGGCTCGCCTGGCGAGGTCCCGGTGAATTACTACCGTGGTTTTGGCGAGAACCAGATAAACCTCGCCCTCCGACGGGATTTTCCTCTTTATCGCGAGACACACCTTCAGTTTCGTGCAGATGCGTTCAACGTTCTTAATCACTCGCAATTTGGAGCGATTGACGCCTATCTGCCGGACGTGACCTTTGGTCAAGCTACAAACACGCTTGCCAATGCCCTGGGCGGCTCTGGTGGAGGACTGGCTTCTCAATATCAGGCTGGAGGGCCGCGGTCATTGCAATTAGCTTTGAAGTTTCTCTTCTAGTTCCAGTGAACAGCTGGATGGTTTCCCAGCCATCCAGCCTCTACTGAATCTTGGTGTGTGGGCAACGAGAGGACCATTTCGGTGGAACAAATCTTCGGTCCGCTTAAAGCCTGAACCGCTCTCTGCATACTATGCGGGCTTTAGCTCAGGATTTGAGAGGTGGCGAAACATATGAGCTCTCATGTCCAGATCCGTGGCGGAGAACTGCTCATCCTGGAGGACCTGGTTTCACTCGCAGGGCTTCGCGCCGCCAGCTCTGATGACCTATTCCGATTCCGGCATGGTGATGCATCTTTGTCCGCAGCAATGTCGCCAAGAGTCAAATACTCGATTATGTGGAGGGAAGGATGTCGCTGATAAATCGGAATCGTAGGGATTTTCTGACAATGGGCAGCGCGGCGGTAGCTTCGACGGCGGTCTCTTGGACTGCAGCGAGCTATGCGAGCATCGTGGGAGCCAACGACCGCGTGAAGGTTGGCGTGGTGGGGTGTGGCGACCGTATGAAGGGTGCATTGATTCCGGCATTCCTCCAGCATTCGAAGGAGATGAACTTCGAGTTCGTGGCCGTATCGGATATTTGGAACCGGCGACGCGAAGAGGGCGCTGACTATATTCAGAAGCTGAGTGGAAGCACGATCGCTCCGGTGCGCAATAACGAGGAGCTTTATGCCCGCAAAGATGTCGATGCGGTTTTAGTGGCTACAGCGGACTTTCAACACGCTCGTCATGGCTTAGAGGCCGTGGACGCCGGCCGTGATGCGTATGTCGAAAAACCGACCGCTCACACGATGGAAGATGCGCGCGCGTTCCTCGCTGCGGTGAAGAAGACCGGCAAGATCATTCAGGTCGGCACACAACGCCGCAGCACTCCCAGTTATCAGAAAGCTTATGAGTACATCAAGTCGGGTCAGTTCGGCGACATCGTGATGGTGGAGATGACCTGGAACGTCAATCAACCGGGGCGTTGGCGTCGTCCTGATGTGGTGCCTCTGTTGAAGGAAGAGGATACGGACTGGAAGCGCTACCTGATGAACCGGCCTTATGCGCCGTTCGACGCGCGGAAGTATCTTGAGTTCCGCCTGTTCTGGCCTTATTCGTCCGGCATTCCGGACCAGTGGCTCGTCCATCAGATCGATACGGTCCACTGGTTCAGCGGATATCCGCATCCGCGCAGCGTTGTGGCCAATGGTGGAATCTATCTGTGGAAGGATGGCCGCCAGAACTGGGACACTATGACGGCTGTCTTCGACTATGGACCGCTGAATGACCTCACTAAAGGATTTCAGGTGCAGTATTCGTCGCGCTTCACAAACTCGGCTGGCGGGGTGAAGGAACTCTACTACTCGAATGGCGGAATGCTCGATATGGCCAAGCAGACCGTCTCTCCTCAGGGTGGGCTTCACGCGAAGGAGGCCGAGGAGATGGGATTGAAGGAGAACTTGCTGCCGAGTTTTCCGTTGATGAAAGATGCGGACGCGGTGTCAACGGCGGCTGACACGAAGGGAGATCCGCAGACATCGGCGAACATGAGAAATTGGATGGAATGCGTGCGCTCCAGGAAAACACCTAACGCGAGTATTGAAGCCGGATACAGCCACTCCATCGCACTGTGCATGACTATTGCCGCCATGCAGACCGGCCAGCGCGTGACCTTCGACGACAAGACGCAGCAGGTAATGGCCGGAGGCAAGGTCTATGCGTAGGTTGTTGCTGAGCTATCTGCTGGTGAGCTTTGGACTCGGTGGAAATGCGCTGGCGAAGAAGGCTGCAACTGGTGTGCAGGTCATTGCGCATGAAGCGCAGCAGCGGGTCGACGTGACGATCGACGGCAAACCCTTCACCTCCTATGTATGGCCGTCCGTACTGAAAAAGCCTGTATTGTATCCCCTGATCGCTCCGGATGGAGTTGAAGTGACGCGAGGCTATCCATTAGCTCCGCGTGAAGGCGAGCGGACGGACCATCCGCATCATGCCGGGGTCTGGTTCAACTATGGCGATGTAAATGGATTCGACTTCTGGAACAACTCGGACGCAATCAAGCCGGAAAATCGCGCCAAGATGGGGAGCATTCATCACCAGCAGATCGTGTCCGTGAAGTGCGGTCGCGATCGCGGCGAACTAGTGGTTGCGTCGGTCTGGACTACGGGGAGCGGTGAAGACATCTTAAAAGAGACAACGCGGTATGTCTTCTTTCGCCAGGGCGACGAGAGAACCATCGACAGGATCACGACTCTGACTGCACTTGACCGCGTCGTGTTTCACGATGACAAGGAAGGTTTGCTCGGGATTCGAGTGGCCCATTTTCTTGAATCGGCCGATGAGAAAGGTGGAACGTTTACCGACGCGAACGGTAATCCCACCAAGGTGGAAAGCTCTAATGTGCCAGGAGCAACGGGTGTGTACTTGACGAGTGAAGGCAAAAAGGGCGACGCGGTCTGGGGAACTCGTGGACGGTGGTGTTCGCTCACCGGCTCCGAGGATGGCCATACCGAGACAATCGCAATCTTCGATCACACTAAGAATCCAGCCTATCCGACATATTGGCATGCTCGCGGATATGGCTTGTTTGCGGCAAATCCACTGGGCCGAAGCATCTTCGATCCTAAAGTTTCAGCGTTGAATTACACGCTGGAGAAAAGCCAAAAGATCACTTTTCGTTACCGCATATCACTGTTTGCGCATGCCGCAACCGAAGCAGATATGAACCGCGAGGCGGATAGGTTCGAGATGGACTACTAATAAAGATTACTCAAACTCCTGTTGTAACACCCTTCGGCGGCGGAACTTGACGCCAATCTCAACCATTCTTTCCTCAATTGTGGTCAAGCCAACCACTCCTGCTTCAGCTTTTTACCGGAGATCTTCTACGATGCGCATTCTCAAGACACTTTACATTGCTGCTCTTTCGATGGTTCTCAGTCTGACGGGACGCACATGCTTGGCCCAACAACCTGAATTGCCGCGTCCCCAGCAGCAGACACATGATCGCAACGACAATTCCTTCTTCAGCAATGGGCTTGCTAAAAAGCCTCCTATGGGATGGGCGAGCTGGAATAATTACCGGTTAGATATCACCGAGAACGATATCCGAGACGCCGCAGATGCGATGGTCTCCTCCGGGCTGAAAGATGCCGGCTACGAGTACGTCGACGTTGACTCCGGCTGGTTCTTCAACAAACGGGATGCTGACGGTAACATGATCGCCGATGAAAAGCGATTCCCTCATGGCATGAAGGCGCTTGCGGATTACATCCACAGCAAAGGCCTCAAGGCTGGCATTTACACCGACGTGGGCGAGAAGGGATGCGGAGAGGGGGGGAGCTCTCCGCAGTATTACAAGCGAGACGCCAAGCTCTTTGCCGAGTGGGGTTATGATCTCGTCAAGGTCGATTCATGCGGAGCGAAGAAAGACGAACCCACCATGCGTTCGCTCTATACGCAATTTAGCCAGGCTATTCTCGAGGCTCCGCGACCGATGGTCTACAGTATCTGCAGCCAGGGAGAAGGAGAACCGTGGCTCTGGGCAGCCCGCGAGGGGAACTACTGGCGCGTCGGCCACGACGTGGACTACTACAACTGGATCAATCCGGCCAACAATTACCTTTGGCAAGGTGTTTTGTACGAGTTTGATCGGGCTTCATCACATCCGGATATTGCCGGACCTGGACATTGGAATGACCCGGACATGTTGCCGGTCGGCGGGGTGAAGCAGGGCCACTCGCCGCAGCCTGGGGGGCAGTCTCTGACCAATGATGAGGAGAAGAGCCTGATGAGCATGTGGTCCATGCTCTCCGCCCCTCTCATTGCCGGTGCGAAGCTGCCCACCATTCCGGCGAGCTCGCTGCAGGTCTTACTGAACCGAGAAGTCATAGCCGTCGATCAGGATCCCGCCGGTATTCAGGCACACCTCGTCGAAGAGCAGGGACCAGGGATGCAGATTTGGGAGAAGCCTCTTCGCGCACGAGGAGGTAACCGCAGCGCGATCCTTTTGCTCAATCGAACGGAGTATGTGCAAAAAATCACCTATCACGCAATCGATGCTGCACCCGATGGAACATTTGCCGTTCGCGACCTGTGGACGCACAGTAATGCCGGCAGCGACCTGAAGGAGTACACCGCGACCATCCAACCCCATGGTGCGTCCATGCTCGTGCTGACTTGGAATCCAGGAGCACAGAGCAAATGAAGCGACTGCTCTCACCACTGGCCACGGGAATCACTTTTAGCCAAGCCGCTATGCAGCAATTTCGAAAGAACCACTGTTCTCTCATACCAATGCAACCGATCAGAGAAGAATCTCGGACTATGCCGCGTAAAAAGTTGCACAATCTAGCACTTGTCTGCCTTGCAATCGCGGTCTTTTTCTGGGTTCCCGTCGCAATCTCCCAAGCGACGACCCAGACACCATACCCCGCAGCTAAAATGCCATCTGTGCTCTACGGCGCGGCCTATTACAACGAGTACATGCCATACGAGCGGCTGGACACAGATGTCGATCTCATGAAGAAGGCGGGCATCACTGTCGTGCGCATGGGCGAATCGACCTGGAGTCTGTGGGAGCCGGAAGACGGCAAGTTTGAGTACGCTTGGATGGACCGCATCGTGGCCGCCATGGGGAAGGCAGGCATCAAGGTCATCATGGGAACGCCCACCTATTCGATTCCGACCTGGATGTATCGCAAGCATCCCGAGATTCTAGCTCGTCCCCTCGGCGGCGCTCCGGTCTTCTACGGGATGCGGCAAAACATGGACTACGACAATCCTGATTTTCGCCGGTATGCTGCGCGACTCATCAAGAATCTGGTAGAGCATTATCGCGATAATCCGACGGTCATCGGCTGGCAGGTTGACAATGAAACCGGCTCGAATAACGCTTCCAACCCCGATGTCTTTGAAGGCTTCCGAAACCACCTAATCAAGAAGTTCGGAACGACAGACGCGCTTAACAGAGCGTGGCTTCTTAACTATTGGGGTGAGGATGTGAATGGTTGGGAGAATCTTCCGACACGCGATAGTGCGACGAGTACCGCGTACAAGCTGGAGTGGGCGCGCTGGCAACAGATGCGTGTTACCGCCTATCTCGCCTGGCAGGCAGGTCTCGTGCGTCAGTCCCGCGGATCCGGACAGTTTGTCACGACAGATTTCGCCGGCTCGATGTATGACGACCGCAATGAGTTCGAGATCGCAAAGTCGCTGGACATCGTTAGCATCAACTCCTACCACGGCACTCAGGATCGTATGGATGGCTGGATCGATTCGGAGAATGGAGACTTCGCGCGCTCGCTCAAACACAGCAATTATCTGATCACCGAGACGAACGCGCAGACGACAGATTGGGACTCGGCCTTTCAGTTTCCGCCTTACGACGGCCAATTGAGGATGAATGTTTACACACATCTTGCAAGCGGAGCCGACATGGTCGAGTACTGGCACTGGGCCTCCATTCCTTCGGGGCAGGAGACATACTGGAAGGGCGTGCTCTCGCACGATCTGCAGCCGAACCGCGCTTACGCCGAGGTAACTCGAACCGCGCGCGAGCTGAAGGCAATCGGGCCGCATGTGGTCAACCTCAGGATAAAGAATGACGTGGCGATTCTTTATAGTGTCGACTCATCCGTCGGCATCAATGCGATGCCGTTCTCACACAATGGGCCGCAGTGGACCTCAGGAGGAGCTCCGCAAAACTATGGAACGGTGCTGAAGCAACTTCACCGCACCTTATACAACCTGAACGTCGGCACAGACTTCCTGTTCCCTGAAGACCCAGATTTCTCTCGGTACACGCTCGTGGTCGTGCCACCGCTCTACGTCGCGGATAATGCGCTTTTGAACAAGCTGTCTGAGTATGTAAAAGACGGTGGTCATGTGCTGATGATGTTCAAGAGCGGGTTTACCAACGAGAACACTGCGGTTCGCTGGGAGCTGGCACCAGGGCCGTTGCGGCAGGCGGCAGGGTTCTCCTACCAGGAGTTTTCCAACCTCGAAAAGCCACTCCGACTGAAAGGCGATCCGTTTGGTGCTGGAAACGGAAACCACGTAAGTGACTGGGCCGAGTTCCTGATCCTTGATCATGCGACGGCATTGGCATACTACGATCATCCTTTCTTTGGGCAATGGCCGGCGATTACTCGAAATCTGTTTGGGCACGGAGATCTCACCTATGAGGGCACATTGCTCTCCGATGAACTGCAGAAGAACGTCGTGCTGAATGAACTGAAGCTGTGCGGACTGACAAGCGCTGATCAAGATTTGCCTGATCCGGTGCGTGTAAAGCATGGGATCAATAAGTATAAGCGCAAAATTCATTACTTGTTCAACTACTCAAGTGCAGCACAGACATTTTCATATCGGTATGGTCGCGCACAGGATCTGCTTACTGGAAAAACACTGGGCGTAGGACAGGCCATGACACTGTCTCCGTGGGGAGTAGTTATTGCTGAGGAAGTTCGTTAGGAGCGATTGGATAGAAGTAGCATGATCAGCTTCGAGAGGAGGAATAACTTGAATCGTTCCCCATACTGCATCTTCGTTGCTCTCCTTCTGTCGTCATGCGCCAGCGCATTGGCGCAGATCTCCTCACCAACGATGACTGTGATGCGCGTGGACACGAAGCATGTCCTATCCGACATCTCTCGTCGCCCGCTAGGAATCAACATCAACTACATGACCGATCGTCCATCTCTCTTCGCTCCTGGAGCACGACTGCTGAGCGATGCGTTGAAGGATATGGGTGTTCACTACCTTCGCTATCCCGGCGGAGAAAAATCGCAAAGCTATCTATGGTCCACGCCGCCTTTCAAGACGTCTAGGCCAGAGCTTTCGCGTACGGGGCCGAAGGAGTTCTGGTCGAGTTTACGCACATACACGAAGCCGGACGGCAAGACGCTTATTGATCCCATGAGTTTCGATGAGTTTATGACATTGTGCAGACAGATCGGTTGCGTGCCGGATATTGTTGTGAACCATAACTCATATCTCGGGCCGAAGACAACTTCTGATGCCAGGGTGCCGACGCGGGATCAGCTGATCCAGACAGCTGCGGCGTGGGTTCAGTATGCCAATGTAGTCAAACACTATGGAGTGCACTACTGGGAGGTGGGGAATGAGACATATTTGAATTCCTACAACGGGCCTAGACAAGGGCCCACCGCGTATGGCGCAGATGTCCACTTGTTTTCTCAAGCGATGAAGCATGAGGATCCAACCATCAAGATTGGCGCCGGCGGAGACAATTACGAATACTACCGGGACATGTTGAAGGTCGCAGCGGACGACATCGACTTCCTGGTCATTCATACCTATCCATGCTGCGCCTCATATGCGGCGTACCAAAAGACTCCAAGATTCGACGGTGCGGTCGAGCCGGCGCGCAAAGCGCTGGCGGATCTGAGCCCCGCTCAGCGTGCGCACCTTGGTATGGCACTTACCGAGGTGAATGCGCTCGATTTCCTTCCCGGCCACAAGGACATCAATGATCTTGGCCATGCCATGCTTCTCTTTGAAATCCTCGCGCAGTTCATGACCTATGACCCGGATGTGGATTTCGAGGAGGTCTGGAATACACGCTGGATCGACAACAATAAGACCTCTTCACCACCGTCCATATTTGACATGCTCGACAACAAGAACGATTTGAACGCGACCGGGTTGGCGATGTCACTGTTGGGGCATGGCTTGCTGACGAAAACGATAGCGGTCAAGATGCCGCAGAGCGACGGGCTGATTACCGGGTACGCGACTGCGGACGGCTTCGGTAAGGTAAGGGCCTTCATCGTAAATCGCGATTTGTATGCTCGCGATTTGACCGTACAGATCTCAGCAATCTCCGCTTCAAAGGGGTGTTCGAAACGGGTGTTCGGTGGTAACGGTCCGGACGATATTCATCCTCGAGTTCAGGAGGCTGCGCCTTTGCGGATGAGGCAGCGGGCCGTAACGATGAGCCTTCCGGGCGTATCCATCACCGAGCTTACATGCTCAAAGTGAGGATTAAGCATGGTATCGGGTGGCGTGCTTTCGGTAAGTGGTGCCGAACAAAACGGGTTCGAAGCTGCAAAAGTCCGATAAAGGCATTCCCTTGACTCGCCGGAGTTTGAGAGCTAAGATCTTCCCGGAACAAGGAAAAGCTTTTATCAAATGCGAATTACTGCTTGGTCTAGAAAATAGCTTTTGAGAGGCTCGATGCCGTTTATCTCTCGCCGTACAGTGCTTCAGTCAGGTCTCGCCGTATCTGCCACTTCGCTGATCGATCGCTCTCTGCTGGGAGCTTTTCGAGCCGCGCAGCCAGACGTCGCAGGCTCGGGTGAGGCAAGCGCCGTGTTGTCGCGTAAGAAACTCCTCATGGATCCGGGTTGGAGGTTTATGTACGGCAACGGAATCGATCCAAGTCGTGATCTAGGATTCGGGAGCGATCAAAGCGATTTTTCGAAAGCGGGTGGTTTTAAGTTTGCAAAGGCGAAGTATGACGATTCAAAGTGGCGCACCCTAAACCTTCCGCACGATTGGGCGGTTGAGTTGCCATTCGTAAGAGACGAAGGTTTGCAAGGTCACGGGTACAAGCCATTGGGACGCAAATATCCGGAGACCAGTGTCGGTTGGTATCGTAAAACATTCACACTGCCTAAAGAGGATGAAGGTAAGAGAATAGTTATCGAATTCGAGGGTATTTTTCGAGACGCTTTACTCTTCGTGAACGGCTACTTCATCGGTCGCAATGACAATGGATATACCCCATTTTCTTTCGACCTCAGCGACTATCTTGTCTATGGCGGTGTCAACGCAATCGCCGTGCGTGTCGATGCAAGTTTTGGTGAGGGGTGGTTTTATGAGGGTGCTGGCATATACCGGCATGTGTGGCTAACAATAACGGATCCGGTTCATCTTGTGCAGTGGGGAAACTACGTCAGGACGGAGGTGGAGGGAAAGGTAGCGACGCTCAAACTAGCCGCCTCAGTGAGCAATGAGTCGGCGTTTGCCGCGAGTACGACGGTGTATTGGAAGATCCTCGACAGTGCGGGCAAGGTCGTAGCCAGCGCAGAGACACCCGAGCGAACGGTCCCAATGGCCGGCGAGCGCGAGTTTCTCGCTACGGCAAAGCTTGCCGAGCCGGCACTCTGGTCTCCCGACACGCCAAACCTCTACACTGCCGTAGTGCAGGTCGAGAGTGCGGGTAAGGTGCTCGACAGAGAGCGAGTGACCTTCGGGGTCCGTACGATTCGCTTCGACGCCGATAAGGGTTTCTTCCTGAATGAACAGCCTGTCAAGATCAAAGGCACATGCAACCACCAGGACCATGCGGGCGTGGGTGCGGCGGTGCCGGATGCGCTGCAGTGGTATCGTCTGGCAGTACTGAAGGGAATGAGCAGCAACGCCGTGCGCACCTCTCATAACATGCCCTCACCGGCATGGGTCGCGGCATGCGATCGCATGGGCATGATGATGATGTGCGAGACGCGCAACGCGGCGTCTACCCCGGAGGGAAAGGAGCAGTTGTCGGTTATGCTTCGGCACTATCGTAACTCGCCCTCCATCATTCTGTGGTCTATCGCCAATGAGGAAGGCGCCCTCCAAAAGGAGGCCATAGGTGAGCGCGTGGGCGTGACGATGGTGGCGCACGCACATGCCCTGGACCCGACGCGACAGGTCACGGCTGCTATCAATAACTCTTTCGAGACGGGGATTTCGAAGGAGCTGGACGTGGAAGGATTCAACTACAACCTGAAGGCAATCGATGCCTATCGGGAGAGGCACCCGCATAAGGCGCTCTTTGGATCTGAAACCGCGAGCACGGTTTCTACCCGTGGGGTTTATCTCACCGATAAGCCACGAAATTGGGAGAGTGCATATGACGTCAATGCTCCCAGCTGGGGTGAGACCGCTGAGGAGTGGTGGAACTTTTACGCAAAGCGAGACTATCTGGCTGGCGGGTTCGCGTGGACGGGCTTTGATTATCGTGGCGAACCGACGCCGTACGGTTGGCCCTCCATCAACTCACAATTCGGCATCGTGGATATGTGCGGCTTTCCCAAGGATAACTACTTCTACTACAAAGCTTCGTGGGGCACAGAACAGGTGCTACATCTATTCCCGCACTGGAATTGGGAGGATCGCCTCGGCGAGCCGGTGATGGTCTGGGTCTACTCCAACCTCGAAGCGGTTGAGCTTTTCCTAAACGGGAAAAGCATGGGCAGCCAGAAGGTAGTTCCGCTTAGCCATCTGGAGTGGAAGGTGAAGTATGAACCTGGCACACTCGAGGCCCGAGGCAGCAGGGAGGGGAAGGTCATCCTCATAGAGAAGCGAGAGACGACCGGAACCGTATCGTCACTACGCGTGACGGCTCACCGAGGCGAAATCGACGCAAACGGAGAAGATCTTGCCATCTTCAAGGTTGAGGCGCTCGACGGAATGGGACGCGCAATCCCTACTGCGGACAACCTGATCCAGTTCAAGCTTGTGGGAGAATGTGCCCTGCTCGGGGTTGGCAATGGAGATCCAAACTGTCAGGAGTCGGATAAAGAACCAAGGCGGAGTCTATTTATGGGCCTCGTGCAAGTCATCGTTCAGGCAGGGAAGAAGCCAGGACCAATCACCCTGGAAGCGTACACAAAAGACTTTTCAGGGCCAAAGCTGCCGACAGCAAAAGCCACAGTCACCATGCGGCGCGTTGAAGCTAGGCCTGCTATTTAAAGGCAGCAGCGATGTAACTTCAACGCAATCTAAATGATTCATCCAGAAAGTAGCAAAGGAATGACAACGATGGATCGTAGGGGTTTCATCAACGGTGTTGCGGCGATTCTCACAGTGACTAGTTCACCTTTGGCCTTCTCTGCGGGAATTGGAGATAGAGACGCAGAGAATAATCTAATATCACAGGCACATTCTATGGCACCGAACTACTGGTGTACTTGGGCGACCCAGAACTATATGTATGGCCATAATCTAGCTCATCTTGACCCGAAGGCTCTGCAGGGCGCGGAGGGTTCTACGATTGCGAATGGTGAGATGACGGAAGCGAATGTGTTCGGGCCTGAGGGATGGGCGGAGAAGTTCCTCCCACAAGTTCGCGGCGAGCTCTATTTCTTGTTTGACGCTGGATGGGAGTCGGGCGGGAACGCAACATTTATTCTCGACACGCAGAAGTTCCCCTCCTACTCAGGTACGCCTCAGGAAGGTCTTACAAAGCTAAATGCCGCGATTATGGCGAAGGGCTGGCGAGGCGCGGCACTATGGTGTCGCAAAACTCCCGGCGGCGATGCCGACACTTCCTTGGTGGAGAGAAGCAAAAAAGCCGGAATCCGCTACTGGAAAATCGATGGTGGCGATTCCAGCTTCAGTGTTGACCGAGCCCGCAACCAGCTCGATGCGCCTCTGACCGTAGAACATGTCTACGGAGAATGGCCGCTGAACGGGGACTGGCGGAAGAATGGCCGTTTTGAGGTTCAGACATGGACCTCGCCCCGCGTGCAGATCCTTCGCAAGACAGACGTTTACAGGACCTACGATACGAACAGTTTGCTTTCAATTCCCACCACTCTGGACCGTGCATCGCAGATGCTGAACGCGGTGCAAGGGCACCCTGAGGTCCACGCTCTGCTGAACGTGGAGGATGAGGTCTATATAGCAGCCGTACTTGGCTGCACCATGGGAATCATGCGTTTTCCCTTGTACGGACTTCGGCCTGATGGTGATGTCGATATGTTTTCCGCGGGCCCGCGAGCACTAAAGAAGCAGATGGATGAAGTGGTCCGCGCCATTCGCTGGCAGAGAGTCGCCGCGCCCTACGCTGCAGGTGCGGGCTTCGTGCGGTTGTCCAGCGAAATCTTGACGGATAACTGGGTGTTCCGGCCGGCGGAGACCTGGTGGTCCGAGATGATCGGACAAGATGTGAAACAGGGAGCTCCGGCCGGCTTCAGCCGAAATATAAAGCTTCCCATAGTCAAATCGAGTGGGGATAAGCCTTTCGTGATTGCGGCGCGCTTTCCGAATGGTGCAGTGGCGGTTGGCGTGCATCAACGTACCAGAGCCGATCATGCATGGTTTATGCCGCATGCGGATGTAGTCCTCGATGTAGGAAGCGCAAATGGGCCATTCGGGATATTCGGTCAGTTTGGAAGTTTGACCCTCACCTTTGCGCGATCGTTGCGTGGTGTAAAGGTACTGGCACAAGATATCGCGGGTGATAGGGCCATGGATATCACCCATTCCGTTAAGATTGGTGAACGCGATCTATACATCCCCGGGGATCTAATTAGTAGCGTTGGGCTAGCCGACGCCACTCCTGGCGACCTGTCTGATCCGGGAATGATTCTCAAGGTATCGTAACTGAGCTTCGAACCCGTTAGTAACAGTGCGTGCCGGAGAAGTCGTGAGGACGTTGCATTGAGTTGATGCAAGTGTTGGAGATGTCAGCAAGCAATATCAAATTTTATGTCGTCAGGCAGAGGAACGTTTTTGAAATGCAATTATTTCAGAAACACATGGTGCATGCGTTGAGATTTCTGTGCAAAGGCGTTGTTGTGATAATGATCCTGATCTGTCAGGCCACTTTTGCAGCTTCACAGAATCCTTCTCACGATGTAATAACAAATGGTGGTTTTGAAGATGGACTAAATTCGTGGCGAATGAAAGGTGATATCCATCTAACAACGAAAAACCCCTTAGAAGGACGAGCGTCGATTCGTATCGGCCCTGGGCCCGGCTCCGTCTCCCAGAAAGTTCAGGTCGGGCCAGACAATCACATGATGATCTCTGCCATCATTCACTCCGAGCCGGCCGGAAGCGGCAAGCTGACTTTGCGCTTTCTGGATAAGAACGGTGAAGAACTGATGAGCGTGGACTCCACTGCGGATATGAGAGACAGCAAAGACCCCGGAAAAATTGATCATTATATGAAGCCGCACCCGCTGACTGGCAGTGTGGAGGTCATCCTTTCAAAGAAAAGCGCATCCGGCTTCGTCGAAGCCGATCAGGTTGGTTTGCGAGTATATGAGGAAAACGATCCAGCGTTGCAGAGTAGCGAAGAACTCAACGACATCATGAAACCTTTTTGGGAAGGGAGTACGGTTTCGCGAGAGGCAGTCCTGATGCTATCGATTGATGGGAGGCCTGCAGAGGGCACGCTGATGTTTATCCCAAAGCGAATCCTATCGGTGACCGATTACTCGACGGCAGCCTCTTATGATGAAGGCATCGACTACTCATTCGTGGGACGAACGCTTGTGTGTACTTCCCATTCACGTATGACGCAGGTAAAAGACGAAGAGCTACTCAAGGGCGAGTTGAAGTGGAACAAGATCGGTGGGAAGCAGGTGCTTGTCACCTACGAGCATGCCGACATGTGGACGGGACCGGTCCAGCCTTATATTGGAGACCATCTCCCCAAAACCATGCAGAAACTCTCCGCTCATAGTCCTATGAAGATCGTAGCTTACGGCGACAGCATCACTTTTGGCCTGGGCTCCAGCCGGATCAATAAGATAGCGCCCTTTCAGCCACCTTGGATTGAATTGTTCACCAGAGAGATGCAACAGAACAGCGGGGATCGGGAGATTAGCCTTTACAACTCATCGCAAAGTGGCGCTACTTCGAATTGGGCTCGGCAAATGGCGCAGAGGATGGTGGCGTCGCTTGATCCAGATATCGTAGTGATTGCGTTCGGCCAAAATGATTTTTCGAGTGTTTCCGCCGACACATTTCAGCATAATATCCTCTCAGTCATTCAAACGGTGAGAGCAACAAATCCGCAAGCGGAGTTTTTACTCGTCTCCACCATGCGCTACGACCCCGCATACACCTCAAAAGCAGACTACTGGGATCGCGTCGGACAATACGATACGCACCTGCAAGCCTTAACGGGACCGGGTGTGCAGCTTGTTGATATGACTGCGATTAGTGGCGCCGTGTTCGCAGCGAAAAAGCCAAAAGACTGCCTCAATGATCCTCTGCATCCTAACGACTATCTGGCGCGCTGGTATGCGCAGAGTATGATAGCGGCTCTGACCCCGGCTCCAGTCAGATATCAGCAGCGTTGAATATACATATGCGAGCGGCACGAGTAGATAGGCAAGCGTCGGCCATATTAGTTTTGACTTTGAGACTTATGAGTTGAGCGTACGGGAACTTGCTTGAAGAGCTTCCCCTTATCTAGTTTTAAGTGCCCTTTGCGCGGATAATCTGTCGACTCCCGCACCACGAGGATCGTGGGTACAACAGGATGGTACGGGGCGATTCCGTTTTGCGGCCTCAGCTTACGAAGAAGTATGTGAAAGCAGACCTGCGCGAGTTGCATCCGAGGAATTCTTATCGTTGTCAAAGGGGGCGAGGTAAACTCCGCGAGATGAATATCGTCCAATCCAACGAGAGAAATGTCTTGTGGCACTCGCAAGCTGTTCGAGTGAAATACTTTAAGCGCTCCGATCGCCATTAGGTCATTAGAGCATATTAGAGCTGTAGGCAGCACCTTTCGCTGAAGGATACGGCTAGCTGCTTTGATGCCGCCCTCAAGCGTATGGTGTTCTTCAAACACATGATCGGCCCCGATAACAACGCCGATCTCCCTCATGGAGGTGACGAACCACTTCTCCCGAAGCGCAGCTGTGGGATCCTTTGGTGATCCAGCCGCAAAGACAATATCACGGTGTCCAAGTGCAGCCAGGTGCTGTACGGCCTGTCGTAGCCCAATCCTGTAATCCACTTCTACGATTTCAGCCCCTTGATTAGCTCCCCCAATATCAATCTGGACTGTTGGTGTGTTCTTCAGAAGATCGAAGATGGGTGGTGGTTCGCTCATAAATGTCAGGAGTGCGAGACCTTCGATACCATGCTGCAGCATGCGCTGTACCCACTCAGCAGAACGAACCGGGTCGGCGTTTGTAGCGCCGATAAGAACGCCGAAGCCTTCCTCCATAGCAGCCTGTTCGAAGCCCTGAATGAGCTCGGGAAAAAACGGGTTAACTATCTCGGACACGATCAGTCCTAATAGACGGGTGCGGCCAGATATTAGTGCTTGTGCGTGGCGGTTCGGTACGTATTCGGTTTCCGCTACAGCCTTCCAGACCTTACGGCTCAGCTTAACATCGACGTTAAGCGCTCCGTTCATCACTCTCGACACGGTTGAAATCGATACACCGGCCAATTGTGCAACCGCATGAATTCCTCTCTTTGGCTTGTCAGAGCTCTTAGATTTCATGGGCTTAAGCCCCTTGTTTTCCGGTCGATGCGACAAGCTGTTTAAACCTCCAAAGTTATTCCCACCACTTTACGCCATTGACAACGTTCCCGCATTCCGCGACGGTGAAGAGTATGCCAGATAGTGGGCAGAAGCTGCGATGCACAAAGCATCCCTTGACTCGCGTATGCCTGCAAGCTAAGATGCCCCCAATATGAAAAAAGCTTTTACGAATGAGGGTCGCCAGTCATTTACTAGATTATTACAGATTGCACACTACCCGAGCAATGACAACGATTGCGCAGATCGAGGGTGTGCGTAGCTCGTCTCGGCGACTTCGATTGGAAGAGTTGGATGGATCTGCGAGCAACCTTTACGTCGGTCAAGATACAAAGGAAGACCTGAGAGGATCTAAAACGAAGGTTATTATCGGTTAACGCAGCATTATTCCAGTTGCCTCAATTCATCTGCAACCGCTTCAGAGGATTTTCGCGGAGACTTGACATGCGCCGTCCCAAGCTGAAGCTGGATAATCTTGTTGCCATTATCATGGTTGCGGAACGAAACAGTCTCGATATTGCAGCTAATGAAATGGGACTTAGCGCATCTGCTGTAAGAAAGCAGATGGAAGCGGTCGAGAGCATACTCGGAGTAGCTCTTTTTGAAAGGGCAAAAGGCAATTTGGTTCTTACGGAGGAAGGAGATTTATTTCTCGTTGATGCCCGCAAGTCGGTCGAACACGCGCTCCTCGCTGAAGAAAAGACCCTGGCGCGCGAAGCTCTGAAGAACCATCATTTGATTATTGGACATTCGACTTATCTTCCGCCGAGGCTGATCGCTCTTATCAATCAGTTGAAGGTCGAAGACGCGCCCCTGGCGCGTATCGACCATATCAGCGGCCTAACGTCTATTATCGTTCAACGTGTATGTGAAGGATCGATTCACGCAGGTTTCGGCTTCTTGCCGATCAATTCTCCAGAATTGATGGTACGAGCGATATATGAAGAGCCGCTCGTTGCCTGCATTCCGACCGGGCACAGGCTGGCCGCACGACCATTAATTTACCCACATGACTTCGATGGTGAACCGATCGTTGCAGTATCGAGAGAGCCGCTACCGCAACTTCATCAAGAGATCGAACAGCATTTCGAGGACTTTGGGGTGCGACTTCGCATCGTAGCCGACGCATTCGCGCCACCTGAAGCGTTGACCTACGTCATACAAAACGTAGGCATCTGCTTACTCGCTAGCTCATCTGTCGTCCTCCAGCCGGGTATTACCGTTCGTCCTCTTTCCACTCGGGTCTTGATGAGAAGAAGCGGCGTCTTGACCCGAGAGGACAACTCATCTCCCCTACTGCAGAAAATAGTCGATCTCGTGATTCGGCAAGCGAAAGATGCGCGTTTGAAGTGAATGTCCTGATAAACGGCTCAGTCCTCCCCAAGGAAGTGATTGACAGTTTTGCCGTAGAGCTTCGCGATCCGCTGCAACTCAATCACGTCCAGGCGACGTTCTCCGAGTTCACATTTGGAAAGGAATGTCCGTGACTTCCCCAACTGCGTTGAAACGTCTTCTTGGAGCAACTCAGCATTGTGCCGCGCTTTTATCAAGCGTTTAAGAAACGCTTGATAAGCTCGTTGGTATGCGGCGTCACCTTTGTTCACTCCCCGAGAGTGCTTGAGGTTTGACACATTCCCCAAAATCGGGAATCATTGGCTGGACTAATTACCTCTACAGCGATTATGCTGACGTACTTATCAGGTGAGATATGGAGAAATCTTTCGTGGAATACCCGGAGGGGACGGGTCGAACCGTCGAGCACGTCCGCTACTATAACGATCCGTCCGGGGTGCCAGAGGTGCATATCCGGTTTACGGATGGCACGTCTCTTTCGCTCAAAATCTACAGTCCTGTGAAGATCGAAGGAGAACTCTATCGCGTCCATGAGGGCGACGTCGAAAAGCTAAAACAGTATCCAGACGCTTAGCCGCTGTCAGTCTTGGCCCCTACATGATGCACTTCCTTGACGAAGCGTCTGCCTTCTACTCTGGCGATATGGACCACCAGATCGATGCAACGCTCGACCTCTTCCCTGATCCCTCTCGCATCCACGGACGCATCTCCTCGCAGAGCCAGCGATGCTAACCTGTGCAGGGCCTCCACGGCACTATTTGCATGGATGGTCGCCAGAGTACCGCGGTGCCCGGTATTCATGGCATCGAGCAAGGTGCGAGCCTCCGCACCATGCACTTCGCCTACAAGGATGCGGTCGGGGCGGTGGCGGAGGATCGAACGCAGCAGATCGTCAAATGTGATCGCGCTTTTATGAGTGTCAAGCTGCGCCTCGGCAGAGATGACGTGGGGTTTTCGGATATGCAGCTCGGCAGTGTCCTCGATGATGAGGATGCGTTCGTCCTCTGGAATGAAGTCAGCCAAGACGTTTAAGAGCGTTGTCTTTCCGGTCCCTGTTCCGCCTGCGATCAGAATGTTGTTCCCGCGGCGGATGGCAGAGGCGAGCTGTTCTACCTGCTCTCTGGTAAGCATCTGCCGATGAATAAGCTCTTCGATCCCGAAGTTTCGGAAGGTAAATTTGCGAATGGTGAGCAACGGCGCCGGGTTCACAATCGGCGGGATCACCGCTGCCAGCCGGCTTCCGTCTGGCAGACGCAGATTCAGGATGGGAGAGTCGGCACTGAGACGTTTCCCGAACTTGTTAGCGATGACCTCCAGGGCGGTGCCAAGGGCGCCTTCTTCGAAATGAATCTCCGGTAGACAATGTTTGACGCCATCCTCTTCCATCCATACCGATGAGTCCGGGTTGACCATGATCTCGCTGACTGTTTGGCTTAGGAGCAAAGGCGAGATGGGCTGTAGGAATGGAAGGATCAACTCGAAGCTCATTTCAGAATCCTCGCTGGATCGAAGTCGATCCTCTCCTGATCGAACCAGGTCATCTGAATAGGCATGAAGTCAGGTTTCAGATAGCAGTAGGTCGCCTGCAGCGGATGAATGCCGTCGAAAGCCACGATTACCGACTGCGCATTCTTCAACTCGAAGAAGACCTTTTCCTCGAAGAGCGGCTCTTTGTGTTTTTGATATTGTTTGGAGGCCGAGACGGAGCCTTTGCTGGCGGAGGTCCGGCCAGAGAGCCATCCGACATTGGCGTTGGTGCTCGACTCGGAGACGGTGTAGCTGATTCGGGTTCGATCGGCTTTGCCGCAGATCTCCGAGGCGAAGCGGGCCGTGTCGGGATCGGAGGTCGATAGGAAGACTTTGGTACGGAAGGCCTGTAGCAGAGTCTTCATCCCTTCATTGGGCAGCGAATCCTTCAAGGAGGAGATGCTTTGCGTGGCGATGATGGGGATGCACTTCGGCTGCCGTGAGATGGAAAGGAACCGCTCGTCCCCGGTAGGGTTGTCCCCACCAACGGTGGCGAAGTTCTGATACTCATCGCAGATGAAGACCGTGGGCCGGAAGTGTCTCCCCGGTTCGGCATCCATTTTGGGGATACGAAGCTGCACCGCCCGCTGGTAGTCGATCTTCATCATGGTGCCGATGGTCTTGGCCAGCGCTGGATTCAAGGCAACCGGGAAATTCAAGCCTACGATCTTCCCTTCCTCGATCAGTTCCTCAAACGGAGGCATCACGATACCGTTTGGATCGGATGGATAGGGCTGTCCGGTGTACAGTTCCTTTGGTGGGCAGAAGACACGTCGCACTTTCGGATCAGTCTCGAAGAGCGAGAGAAAGACAGCGATACCCTGAATGATGGAGGTCTTGACCTCGGGCCGGAAGAACTTCCAGTGCTCCCAATACCAGTAGTTCACGCTCAGCCAGCTCTCATAATCGGCTCGGCCGAACTCGATCCTAACGTACAGTCCGGCTTCCGCATCGGTCTGATCGGTCAACGTTCGCTCCAGGTCAGTGCTCCACGGCGCTGCATAAACTGCATCCTTCGAACTCTGTTGAAAGCTAAACCGAGACAAGATAGAAGCCCAGCGCAGATACTCGTTCGGCTCCATCGCGATCCACGATTCAGTGCTAAAGCGCGACCCGACCTCAATCAGCAAGTCCTCCAACTTTCCGTGACTGATGACAGTGCGGAAGATATCGACCAGGGTCACATAGCCATGACGGACACGATGGAGCATGATGACGTAGCGGACGAGGTCCGTGTAGGACTGCTGCCAGAATGGCTCTTTGCCTTTGCCCCAGATGGAGGTGATGATAGAAGCGATGTTGAAGGCCTGCGCGTAAGCGTCGAGCGAGTTGTTCAACGGGTTATAGCGAACCGGGCCGTCGAGCGAGACCTCTATGTAGTCGGCTTCGCGTCCACATCCAGCAAGTATTCGGCTAAGCTGCCGGCAGAGATCGCCCTTCACTTCGAGAACGATCCCGGACAATTTCCGTTGCCCGTCCTGGGCGCGGTAGCCGAAGAGCTGGCGCATCGCCGGAAGGATGAGCGCCTGAGTCTTGCCGGAGCCGATGGAGCCGATCGCCGCGATGCCGGTGTAGAGACCGCGCTCCGGGATGCTCATCCACACGGGCGTTGCAGCCGGTTCCTCCCTGAGTGGGTGATGCACTTCACCGATAACCAACTGCAACTCCCTACGCGACGTGAAGCTGGGGAACGGCGGCAGGCCCCCCGCGCCTTCTTCGAGATGGCTGCGGTAGGTGTGAACGTAGAGCAGCGAAAAGATCATGGAGCTGACGAGAAACGGAGTGGTGAAGATAAAGGCTTCGTACCCACTGTGAGCCGAAGCGTACAAGGATGGCTTTTCTATCTCGACCAGATGCAATAAGGGGTTGGTCAGAGGCCATGCGAACATCGCTCGTAGAACGATACCTGCCGATGCCGCTATTCCAACCGAAAGCACGAAGCGATAGGCAAGCATCGTTCGCAGGACTGCCTGCCATGCTTCCTGGAGCTTCCTCATCGGGCTGACTCCAATGTCGAAGTTGCGCGAACAGTAGCCTTCGACTGATCCGCAACGATGGGTTGCGGCTTCGTTTGGGGTGCATTCGCGAGACTGTGTTTATGCTGCTGGAAATCCGCACTCTCGCCCAGCGCAAAGCGCAGGAGTTCATTGACGATATAGTTCTTCTCGTTGTCGGACCACTTCGCCATCGCCTCGATATCGTCGAAGACGGTCTGGTCGATGGATACCTGGAGCTTCACTCGCTCCGTTTTGCTGATGCCATGCTCGATCTTCAGTTTGCCCATTCGATTCTCCTTGTATCCAACTGGCATCGGTTCTGGATGCCGTTCTGTTGTCACTTTCAAATGAGGGCGGGAACGACCAGCGTCAGCGGCAGCCCGGAGGGTGGGGTCGTTCCCGCCCTCTTTTGTTCTGGTCTTTGACCCTCACGTAATTGCATCTCATTCATTTGATTTCTCCTGCACTCGACACCGAAGAACTTGCCTGCGAACGGTGGTTAGAACCCCGAGCTTCATAACGATGAAGTCTGGGGTAGCTGTACGCGAAGAGCAGGGTCGTCAGCTTCGGCGGCACTCTATTGATTGCGGAGTGGTAATGGCGAGCATCGGCCATCCAATCCGAACTAAGCTGCCGCTGTTCGAGCGGCACAAGTGGGCGCAGGTGACGAGAGAAGATGCGCTCGATTGCAGGGAAGTTATGTTGCGAGTCCGCGATGTAGATGACCTCGACATGACCCAGCGCGTCAAAGGCAGGTTTCATGCTTTGAACGAAGCGGAGGAACTTCGCAGTCGAGAGCTGGCCTTCATCGATAAAGGTGAACCGTACCAGAGAGTGCTGCGGGTTCCTCCTGTCAGCGAGAGACACAGGAAACGAGCTGGTGAAGGGCAACTCCCCGGCAATATGACTGCCGAGCATCTCTGCCGGCAGCCCGCGAGTAAACTCAAAATAGTTTCTGCGGTCGTCCTCAGTTGCAAAAAAGTGTTCCCTGTCGTTTTCGAGCACGTAGTCGAGGGCCATGAGCTTGGCTTTGATCTGCGCGTCGCCTTTAGCGCGACGGTGCTGAGACTCGGCATTGCCGAGCAAGCGATAGATCGACTTGGCGAAGAGGTGATAGACGTTCCATCTCTGGCCGTAGTCGAGGACACGAACGTGTCCGGCGACTCGCGCTTTTTCCAGGAAATGCTGTGCGATAGCTCCTTTGTGCCGGTCAATGAAGTAATCGAACTGGCGACGGAGGAAGTAGCCGGAGTGCATGGCGACGAGGTACAGGAACGAGGCTTCCCGTTCGGTGTATCCGAATGACTGGAGCGCGAGAATGGGATCAACGGTGGTCATTGAAGATTGGTCCTAAAGATCAAGTATGTCGCGGGTCATGCCATGCTCGTCTTCGATCTTCGAGCCAAGGCTCGAACGGTCGGCGGAAGAGGCGTAGACGCGGAAGCCGGACTGGGCTTTGGCTTGAATGTGTCCAGGCCGGTAGGCGGCGGTCAGGACTTCAATATCGGCGTGACCGGACTGCGAACCCTGGTCTTGATCTTGATTCTGGTCATAGACAATGCGGACATCGGGAATCTGGATGCGTTGGTTGTTGTAAGGCAGTTCGAACTGGGCTGCGACGGCCTGTTTGATTTCGTTCATGTCGCGGTCAGGCGCAGCCTGTTTGGCGGCGTGAATCGCCTTCTGGACTTCGGACTTCAGTTCGAAGTCCAGCTTGACGCGCAGGTTGGTGCCGTCGCCGTCTTCGATTCGGACAGCCTCCTTAAGGTAAGCCCGATAAATCTGAGCATCATGCTCCGCCTCGCGCGGCTTGACCAAGCCCGCGTAAGTCTTCTGATCCGAAGGCAGGTCACCAGTCTGGCGGACGAGGTCGCGGCCAGACTTGGTGAGTGTGACGACTTCAATCCGTTCCACCTTGCCGAGGCGGCCATCACGACGAGCGTTGATGTGCTGGGTCTCGACCAGACCATGCTGCCGGAGATAACGTAGATCGCGCTCCATCTGATTTCGATTCTGGTTGTAGACCGTCTCCTGAAGATCGCTGACGCGGACAACGCGAAAGCGGCCCACCTCACGAAGGATCTGCTTCTCCTGTTCACGGAGAGATACGCCGATCGCCTGCGACGGCATTTGGTCACGGCGATGTCGGTGCTCGACCGAATGCGCCTGGTCGCGTCGCCTTGTCTCTCGCGTTCGTTCCACCTTTATCGCGTGGGCAGCGGCCGGACGCGGCAAGTTCAGCGTCCGGCGGTCCTGAGCCTGGGCGCTAAGCCGGTCTCGTCGAACTTCAATTGGCGAGGCGGGAAGCGGCGGAGCGACTGGCGTCGGCTGCTGTCTGCGCGGAATCTCGGGGGTATGATCGAGCCTCATCGGGACGGTTCTCGGTCGGGCGGTTGGCCGACGAAGTTAAGCTTGGATTGGCGATCGGTATCGGCTGGCGATGGCTGTTCCATCGCACCAGCCTGATCCCGCGTCGACTTCTGGCCTACGATCCTGCGAAAGAGGGTGTAGTCGGCAAGATTGCCACTGAAGGCATTCATCTTCTTTTCCGCGGCGGCGCGGGCGCGGCGCACCCGCTCCACCATGTCGAAGGATTGGTCATATTGGTCCTCGAACTGATCCGGGTTCGAGTCCGCAAACGAGGGACGTTGTCCCTCACTGCTCGGGTCTACCGCGCTGCGTCTACTCTTCGCCGAACTGCGCGGTGATCCAATACACTAAGCAATGAGGTACTCAGAACATCTATGCTTGAATCGATCATTTCGGAAATCGATGCCGAGATTGCACGGCTGACGGCAGCCAGAGTCTTGCTCAATGGCGAAGGAAAAGCCGTTGTAAAAAGGCGGAGACCTGGCAGGCCAGTTAAGACCAAGTCCATTGCCATTTCATCTACAAATGCCGCGAAGCGCAGGACAATGAGCGTGGAGGCCAGGGATCGCATCCGCCAGGCTCAAATCAAGCGATGGGCAGCGGTCAGGAAGCCGGGTGCGGCCAACCTGAACGCAACCATCGCTCCAATCTCCAAAGTAAGGAAGAAAGCTGCTAAGACCAAGACATAATCGGTTTCAGCCCGTCGGGTGGGCAGAACCGGGCTTGCCGCTATGAGCGGCAGAACGCTTAAAGGGTGGGAAAGACGGGCAAAAGAGACGGAGTCCGCGAACGCAGGCTCCGTCATAGTTAAGCTGGCGGATGAAGTCTAAGCCGCCCTCGTTTTCTTCGTTGGCTTCGGTTGAGCTTTCCCGGTTTCCTTCTTTGCCGCATGTGATTTCTTCCGCTCGGTAAACTCCTGCTTCACCGTGAGAGCAATCGCATCGGTATCCACTTTGTAATACTGTGCTGCGTCTTTGAGTACATTCGCTGCATTCGGTTGTACCCGGTTTGCGTTCAGGATCACCATCTCGACCACAAGCCGCCCAAGCTCGCCTTCGTCGGCTCTACGGAGGTAAGCGGTGAGCAACTTCGAGATCAAGTCACCATCCTTGGCCTTCCTGATGCCGCGATTGCGGGCAATTACCTCCAGCCGCCGTTCGTCCAGCAATGGCATCACCCGTTCCGCGATGAAGAGCAAATCACGCTTCATCAAACGCACCGGAACCGCCGCGACGATTGCAGAAAGCACCCGCAAGCTGGTTGCGTTGGCAAGAGCCTGCTCCATGCGTTCCTTCTCTTGCCGTGCCTTCTCCGCTGCATCGGAGGCAACCCTCCGCTTCTTCGGATGATGAACCGGGCAGGCTGGATTGGCGCAGACCTTGCGGAGTTCGCCCTTCTCGCTGCCCTGGGTCACGATGGCTTCGATAGTGTCCTTGCACGTCTTGTACTCGGGCCACTTCGCTTTCGCGGTGGTATCCGGCTTCTCCGGTCGAATCTCGACGTACTTGTTGCGCGGAATGGCTGTGCTGCCCTCCGGCTGCTGTCCGTATGCTGTGCTGATCTGCACGAGCTTAGGCTTCGCCGCGATAGTGGCTTTTACGTGAGCTTCGACCTTCGCCGCGTAGCAGGTGGGATCGGTGCAAGCATCCTCCCTCACGTCAGCAAAGAGCAGTTTGTTGTGGCCTGTCCGCTTGCGGCAGTCAACGCAACTTCCAGCGGCGGGGACGAGTTGGGCATCGCGCTTGTTGAATGGTGCCAGTTTGAGGATGAGCATGAGTTGGTGCTCGATCCACTGCTGGAGATGGCGAACAGGAAGTAACACCCGTTTCGGCTTTTTGCCTCCTCCCGCCCACTCCTCACGGAAACACTCGGCGAGTGCCTTCTCCTGCTGATCGGTTTGGAGCTTCGCCAGCAAAAGAGCGTGGCTCACGCCAATCTCTTCGGCGTAGAAGGCGTCCACCACAGGCGCGGAGAGTTCCGTCAGTTTCAAACGTTGAGCGACATAGGTGGGAGCCTTGCCGGTCTTCGCCGCAATCTGTTCGATGCTGTACTTCGGCTCGTCCAGATTGAGCAGGGCACGAAAGCCCTGCGCCTCTTCCAGAGGATGAACATCTCGACGTTGCAGGTTTTCAATTAATTGAGCCTCTAACGCCTCGGCATCTGTGAGATGAACGATGCGAACGGGAACAGTAGGAACTTCGGCCAGACGTGCGGCACGGTATCGCCGCGCTCCGGCGACGATCTCGAAGCCCTGCTCCGTGACGGGACGAACCAGCAAAGGTGAAAGTACGCCCTGGCTGCGGATGCTTTCGGCCAGTTCCTGCAGGGAGCTGTCCTCGAAGATGTGCCGCGGGTTCGACTTCGATTCAGACAATAATCCGAGTGGCAGGTTGCGGTATTCGGTGGCTGCGGTGTTTTGAGTAGACATGATGCGCTTCTCCTATAGGTAAACGTGCGTGGATGGGGAGAGCGGACAGCCGCTGCCGTCCGCCCAAAGAACTGCGGCAAACTAGCTGGCAACTGCAATGTCATCGGTCGGCTGCTGCTCTTCCTCAACCTCCGGCCTCGGCTCCAGAGCCGCCAGAATCACAGCAGCGGTCTTCTGGATGACCTCAAGGCTCTCGGCCAGCAGGGATGCATTGCCGTGATAGAGGTGGATGTAGTCAGCGGACGCGGTTCCCGCCTCCAGCCCAACCGCCTTTCCGACAACGAACGCGATGGCCTCGGCCTCGGTCTCGCGGACGACTTTGGTGGTCTGAGTGCGGCGTTCGGCCTTATGCAACATCTCATGCGCCAACTCATGCACGAGCGTCGAAAACTCCTCCGCCCTTGACTGTCCGGACATCAGCGCGATCCTTCCGCCGTAACTTATACCTAACGCGGGTGCGATGTTTTCGGTGAAGACAAGCTCGATGCCCTGATCCCTGACAAACCCGCGCAGACGATCAAGATTCTCTCGCACGTCGCCGCAGACCTCGCGCATCGCCGGAAGCTCCGCGCCGTCGGTCTGACTCACATCAAAGACAAACGCAGAGCGGAAGCCGACCAGCACCGGACGGTTCTGTTGGGTGATGTCCTTCTCGGCCTCTTCTTTTGCCTTGCGCTTGATGCCGATAATCGGGGCAAGAATGCGAATGGCTTTCTCACCCTTTTTCACCCGACGGCCAAGCTGGTTCCATGCATACATGCCAGCGACTCGGGTGGCGTCCGGCTTCTGCCGCGCTATTTCGAGGATGTTGCCAAAGGAATAATTGCGAAAGCGGCTCATCGCGTTCAGGTATGCGGTAAGCGCGTCGCTGTGTCCCGCCTCAAGCTGTTCGATGAGGGCGGCTACGTTTTCACGGATGGCTTTCTGCGTCGCGTTTTCATTGCGCGGCGCACCCGTGCTGTTGCTGCTGCGGTTGCTGTTGCTTTGATATGACATTGTTTGTTCCCCTGTCTGCCCTGTGGGCGTTTTTTGTTTCTCACCAGCGCAGCGAGACAAAAACGATCCACAGGCAGACAGGACAGAACGAGAGCAGCGAGGGTGGCAGGCTGGAGTGGTGGGCGCGTCAAGTGACAAACACGCTCTACCGTTTGGCGCGCGGGCGTGCTTATCCGAACAGCCGGAAAAGGGCCGTCCTCTGGGCCGTCCACCGGAGCGGCTCGAAGTGGGCAAAAGGCGCGCGATAGCGCTTACCTTGCTCTTGCTTTGGATAGGGAGGTCAACTTAAAGCATAATAGTTGGGCGATATTCCTTCACATAAACATCCCCGATAATGGAGATCAAAGGGGATTAGCCAAGACATGAGAAGCGAGTCAAACCATGACGGATAAGCTGGAGGTACTGCACAATTACGGCGACATTCGCGCAGAAATTATCGCGCTGCTCCATGCTGCCCGTAACGCCTCGGCACGAAGTGTTAATGCCCTTATGACCGCTACTTATTGGGAGATCGGGCGTCGTATAGTCGAATTTGAGCAACAGGGGCAGGAAAGAGCCGAATACGGTGAAGCTCTCATCAGACAGCTTGCGATCGACCTGACAGGCCAATTTGGTCGTGGCTTTGGGGCCGTTAACCTCAGCCAAATGAGGCGCTTTTATCTTGCCTGGTCTCCACAGCGGATTTTTCAGACACCGTCTGAAAAATCATTGGGCCTGTCCGAACTCGCTGCAAAGTTTCCGTTGCCGTGGTCTGCTTACGTCCGCTTGCTGTCGGTCAAGAATTCAGATGCGCGCGCCTTCTATGAAACCGAGGCCCTTCGTTCCGGCTGGTCGATTCGACAGCTTGATCGCCAGATTGGCAGCCAGTTTTACGAGCGCATTGCTCTCTCCAACAATAAAGCTGCAATGCTGGAAGGTGCCGAACGCGCCGAGCCTAGCGATGTTCTTACCGCAGAACAAGCTATTAAAGATCCATTCGTGCTCGAATTCCTCGGCCTAAAAGACGAATACTCCGAGTCTGATCTTGAAGCGGCGCTCATTCACAACCTCACTGATTTTCTTTTGGAGTTAGGCGACGATTTCGCTTTTCTCGGTCGACAAAAGAGGCTGCGTATCGACGACACCTGGTTTCGGGTCGACCTCCTCTTCTTTCATCGTCGCCTGCGATGTCTGGTGGTCATCGACCTCAAGGTAGGTAAGTTCAGCTACGCCGATGCCGGACAGATGCACCTCTATCTCAACTATGCTCGTGAGCATTGGATGAAAGCGGGCGAAAATCCTCCTGTCGGACTCATTCTCTGTGCAGAGAAGGGAGCAGCCGAAGCGCACTACGCTCTCGATAATCTTCCAAACAAGGTGCTAGCTGCCGAGTATCAAACCGTGCTGCCGGATGAGAAGCTCATCGCGGAAGAATTGGAGCGATCACGCATACAGCTTGAAGAACGGCATCTGAAGCTCAATCAGGAACGATGATCGCTGCTTATCAACCGCGTGCACGGTTCAGCTTTTCTCATGAACGATCGCAGGTGCCAAATCTTTCCAATCGCTGGAAAACTTTTCCAAAAGTTGACCGCTTTTCAGATCTAGCCTCCTAGTTAGACGGAGGTCGTAGCCATGTCCAATGTAGAAACGAGGGTAAATCCGCCTTTGGATGCGAAGGAAGCTGCATTGCTCCTTAGGATGAACAGCCGTACCCTGGTGCGCTGGGCGCGTTGCGGGCATGTCCCGGCACATCCTCTGGGCGAGGGCAAGCGCCGACTCTGGCGGTTTTTCGCGAGCGAACTATTGGAGTGGGTAGAAAACCGCGAGAACGCTTTCGTTAAAAGACCTTCCGAGAGTACCCTTAAGGCAGCCATCGATGCTCATGCGGAGGAAATTGCATGAGCAGATTTCAACAAGGAAGTCTCCTGAAGATGAAGCGCAAAGGCTGCCCGGATGTGTGGGTCTTCCGCTGGTACGAGAGTGCCGCGGGAGAACGCACGTATAAAAAGCGGATCATCGGCAGTGAGGCAGAGATGCCCACTCGCCGGGACGCGGAAAAAGCGGTGCTCTCGCTTCGTATCAACATTAACGCTGAGGTCCGCACGCCAAAACGGGTGTGCGATCTCATTACCCACTACCGTCAACGTGAGCTGACCGAGGAGCGAAAGTCGTTTGCGACCATCGAGAATCATCTCGTATTGTCGAGACGTTACATCGAACCTCGGTGGGGGCAACACCGGCTTGACGCTGTCCGCACCATGCAGGTCGAGGAGTGGCTGCACTCGCTGCCTCTCGCACCGGCGTCGAAGACAAAGGTCAAGAGCACGTTTTCCGTCCTCTACAGCCACGCCATCCGGTACGAGTGGCTGACGTTTAACCCCATCAGCAAGGTTCGTACTTCGTCGAAGCGTCTTCGTGAGAAGGATGTCCTCAGTCCGGAAGAGTTCCAGGCATTGCTGGAACAACTTTCTATCCGGGACCGGGCGATGGTTCTGCTTGCGGGAAGCACCGGTCTACGCCGTTCCGAGATGATTGCTCTTACCTGGACGGACGTGAATACGCAAACGTTGGAAGTCCATGTCCTGCGTTCATGTGTGCGCAACCGCTTTGGCAACACGAAGACCGAATCCTCGCGGCGTCCGGTTCCACTTCATCCCTTGGTGCTTACAGCACTCTTGGAATGGAAGGAACAGTCGCTTTACAAAACGGACGCAGACTTCCTCTTTCCGTCGATACGGCGCAACGGCACCCAGCCGCTCAGCCCGGATAGTTTATTAAAGAGGAGCATCCGGCCTGCGCTGGCAAGGGCAGGCATCGTAGGCAAGCAAATTGGCTGGCACAACTTCCGTCATTCCCTGGCGACGAACCTGCGGGCGATGGGGGTGGATGTGAAGGTGGCGCAGGAACTATTGCGTCACGCGAACAGCCGGACGACGCTCGATATTTACACGCGCGCCGTCTCTCAGCAGAAGCGGGATGCCAACTCGAAGTTGGTCGAAATGCTGCTGCCGATGGGGACAAAAAAACTTCAGCACCCTTCAGCACCCTCGGAACTCGTGGAGGCTGTCGGATGATGCAGCTAAACTACTCAATCTTTGTGGCAAATTTGGTGGACCTGATCGGGATCGAACCGATGACCTCTTCCATGCCATGGAAGCGCGCTCCCAGCTGCGCCACAGGCCCACTCTCAGGAAGGACTTTACCTATTCTGGCCGACCGCGCGATATTAGTCAACGACCGCGGGAACTTATCTCGCAGGCTCCGGTGTCTAACCACAATAGAGTGAGCGAGCACTCGGCCGCCAGCGGCTCAGTCCCCCCAAAGCTCAGAGCCTTTGCCGGCTCGGCAGTTGCACCCTGTTTCCTGAAAGTCGTAGTGTAGAGGACACCCGATATGCAGGCGGGCACGATAGTGGGTCATTTAGCGAGTGCGATTGGCATTACCACCGAAGATGCTGTTCTTATTGCTGACCTCAAGGCCGGTTCTGAACAGGCGTTTGCAGAGCTCATCGCGCAATATCATCAGCCGCTCTATTCGCTGATCGCGCGCAGCCTCAACGATCCTGCCGACGCAGCCGACATTACCCAGGAAGTCTTCATCAAGGTGTTCCGCAGCATCCGCGGCTTTCACGGCGAAGCCAGTCTGCGCACCTGGCTTTATCGCATCGCGCTGCACGAAGCCTCTAACCAACGCCGCTGGTGGTCGCGTCACAAGAAGCAGGAGGTTACTATTGACTCGCCGCTCGAAAGTGAGGGAGACGAGGACAATGCTGGTCTCTGCCTCGGCGCAACCCTGGCCGACGGCGCCGATTCGCCCTACGACCACGCAGCCCAGGCCGAAGTTCGCAAGCGTGTCGAAGCAGCCCTGCGGCAACTTCCCGAGGTCTTCCGCACCGTCGTCATTCTGCGCGAGATCGAAGGTTTCGCCTATGACGAAATCGCGGACATCCTCAACGTCAATCTCGGCACTGTGAAGTCGCGGCTCACCCGCGGCCGCTCCGCCCTCCGCATCTTACTCGATAACGAAAATATCATTGCCTCCACAAACTCTGCCTCTTACTCTGGTTTGCAGACATCCAACCAGACGGTGACGCGATGACCTCTCCAACCTGCCGAAAGTGCCAGTCTTCCTTCTCTGAGTATCTTGATGGTGCGGTCAGTGGACAGAAGATGCACGAGATCGCGCAGCACCTCGAAATCTGCCCCGACTGCGATCGCGAGTTTGCCGCGCTGCGTGCCATGCAGAGCTCCTTGTCGCTTCTCGGGCCTGCAAAAGCTCCCGCCGATCTCGGCCTCAAACTCAGGCTCGCTATCTCCCACGAGGAGGCCAGAAGGAAGTCCAGTTGGCTCGACGCCGCGAGCCTGCGCTGGGAAAACGCCGTCCGTCCCATGCTCCTGCAGGTTTCGGCGGGCTTTGCCGGAGCGGTCGTTCTTGTTGGAGGCATCGCGCTCCTGCTCGGGCTCTTCGCCGCGCCTGAACCGGTCATGGCCAACGACGAGCCTCTCGGTGCGATGACCTCGCCCCATTATCTGTACTCGGCGGTCAGCCCCCGTCCGATCGTCACCAGTCACGACTCTCCCATCGTGGTGGAGGCTTCCATCAACGCGGAAGGCCGGGTCTACGACTACACCATCGTCTCTGGACCGGAAAACACGGTCGTCCACAACCAGGTGGTCGATCAGCTTTTGATGAGCGTCTTCGAGCCTGCCAGCGTCTTTGGCGCCCCGGTACGCGGCCGCGTGGTCCTTACCTTTTCCGGAATCTCCGTTCACGGATAGTCGGCTGCGGCTGGCAGCCGGTTTGCCACCGTGCCCTTCGTTCCCTTAAACTTCACGGGAGCGTCGAATCCCTATCGTGTCCTTCCTCTCCAAATCGTTTTTCCGCCGGTCATCGTACCTCGTATCTCTCGGTCTCGCCGGAACGCTTCTTTTCACCTTGCTTGCCGCCTCCGCGCATGCCCAATCGAGTTCGTCGAGCAACAGCGACTCGACGCCCAGCGCCACCATCTCGAAAGATGCGGAAGCCAAACCCGCTGCCCGCATCGCGCAGCCCGAGGCTGGCGGCTCCGCCATTACGCTCGAAACCAGCGAGCCTGTCTTCGACATCGCCGTCGCGCTTAACGTCTGCGGCTACGACGCCGATCTCGCCGCATCGAGTCCAGTGCGCCTCAAAATCCGCGATGAGCTCAACGCCGAAGTCGCCGCCTCCGCGCCGGCCCGCGCCAGCCGCGACGCTCTCTGCGACTATGTCCGCCTGCACACCCTCACCGACAGCAGCCTGAACCTCGCCCAATACATCTCGCTCGCGCTCTATCTCACGCCGCCGCCGGAGCTGACCCCCATCGTCAGCGAAACCGAGCTTCCCCCCGACTCCACCCAGGTCGTCAACATCCTTCCACTGGTGCGCGCCTTTGCATCCGACGTCCATCTTCACGCCATATGGGTCGAGCACCGTCCCGAATATGAGGCTCTCCTCGCCCGCGTCCACGATCCCGTCACGAAGATGATCCTCGACACCAACATCTATCTCCGCCTCCCGGTCAGCAGCTATGACGGCCGCCGCTTCCTCGTCCTGCTCGAGCCCATGCTCGCACCCTCCACCACCAACGCACGCATCTACTCCAGCGACTACATCGTCGTCGCCTCTCCCGCCGGCGACCCCCTCGGCGCCGTCCACATGAACGACATCCGCCATATCTATCTCCACTATGAGGTCGAGCCGCTGGTCTACGCGCGCGCCTCCGCCATGGAGCGCCTGCAGCCTCTCCTCAAAGCCGTGCAGGACGCCCCGCTCGAATTCACCTACAAGTCCGAGATCGTCCCCCTCATCACCGAGTGCCTCATCAAGGCCATCGAAGCGAAGACCATGGACGTCGGCCTCGCGATCCCGCAGAAGCCCGCCGTCGTCAAGGAGCGCGCCGACCTCGAACGCTACGACGCTGAGATGAGTGTCTACGAGCACGAAGCCGAAGCCGCCCGCCGCAAGGCCATCGACCTCGACATGCGCCAGGGCTGGATCCTCGCCGACTACTTCTACAACCAGATCGGCGAGATGGAAAAAGAGTCCGTCAGCCTCAAGGAAGACATCGGCCAGATGGTCTATGGCATGGATGTCGACCGCGAGCGCCACAACGCCAAGCAGATCGCCTTCCTCTCCCAGGGAAGCTCCGACGTCCTCCGCCGCGCCCCGCGCCAGCTCACCGGCCTCCAGCTCGCCGAGATGAAGATCTTCAAGGGCGACCTCGCCGGAGCCACCGACATCGCCAACCGGACACTCGCCGACCCGCGCGGCGACCATGCCCAGGCCCACTACGTCCTCGCCCGCGTCAACCTCATGCAACGCCAGCCCGGAGCTGCCATCGGCGACTTCCAGCAGGTCCTCGACACCTCCAAAGACCCCCGCACCTTGGCCTGGTCGCACATCTATCTTGGCCGGCTCTACGACGTCAACCAGGAGCGTCCCAAGGCCCTCGCCGAATACCAGGCCGCCCTCCAGGTCCGCGATCCCCAGCCCGACACCAAGGCCGCCGCCGAAACCGGCCTCAAGCAGCCCTTCACCGCGCCCCCGGTCCAATCCAAGGTCGAGCATCAGGCTCCCAATAACCCCGACGACTCCGATGACGCCCCCCTCGACCCCAGCGGCAAAGCCGAGAAGGAAGCCTATCGCCCTCCTCCGCCACCCTATCGCCCTCCTCCGCCACAATGACCCGTCAAAGGAAAGTCCGGTAAAGTAGGCGGAGAGGGGGCCTGATGACGACGCGCCAGAAAAAATCCACACGTCCGCAGCCCAATCCCACCCCGGCTGCCCTCTTCGACCACGTCTTCCAGCGTCCCGAACTCCTCACCTGGGCCCTTACCCACCGCTCCCTCGCCTACGAGACCAATCCCGAAACCCTCCCCTCGCCCACCGCCGACAACGAGCAGCTCGAGTTCGTCGGCGACGCCGTCCTCGGCCTCATCGTCGCCGAAGCCCTCTTCCGCCGCTTTCCCGCCTCCCGCGAGGGCGAACTCACCCGCCTCCGCGCCTCCCTCGTCAGCCGCCGCCATCTAGGCGAAGTCGCCGCCCGCATCGATCTCGGCTCGCTCCTTCGCCTCGGCCGTGGAGAAGAGCAAAGCGGTGGCCGCAGCAAGCCTGCCATCCTCGCCAACGCTCTCGAAGCCGTTATCGCCGCCCTCTATCTCGATGGCGGCCTTACCGCGGCCCGCGCCTTCATCGACCGCGCCATCATCGAGCCCGCCCTGCCCCACCTGCACCTCGCCCTCCAGAACGGCGACACCTTCTCCGGCGCTATCGGCGACCACAAATCCGCCCTGCAAGAGCATCTCCAGGCCACCGGCTACGGCCAACCCCGCTACGTCCTCACCGAAGAGTCCGGCCCCGACCATCAGAAGCGCTTCCGCATCGAAGTCCGCATCGACAACAAATCCGGCGGCTCCCGCACCCTCGCCGAGTCCGAAGCCGCCACCAAAAAGCAAGCCCAGCAGCAGGCCGCCCGCCTCGCCTTCGAGCTCCTCCTCGCCGAAGCCCACGCAATCCACGAGCTGCCCGCAGAACAGGCTGCTGAATGACACACCCCACCGCCGGCCTCCACTCGTCCGCAAACGCCTCCGCTCCGGCCGCTCCAGCTCCGCAGCCCCTGGTTCACGACGCCGCACGTCCCCACCTTCTTTCCACCCCGCCCCATCGCCACGTCGCGCACCATCAGCGGCCCGGCGTCCTGCCCGCCCTGCAATCCCTTCTCTATCTCATCGTCACCGCCATCTTCATCATCACCTTCACCGTCCAGCCGTTCCGCATTCCGTCGGAATCCATGGAGTCCACCCTCCTCGTCGGCGACTTCCTCCTCGTCGACAAGCAATCCACCGCCCCCGGCGACTCCGCTGGCCTCATGCCCGCAGCCGCCATCCATCGCGGTGACGTCGTTGTCTTTCACGACCCCGTCGACACCGGGCTCCACCTCGTCAAACGCGTCATCGGCATACCCGGCGACCACCTGCGCCTCCGCCGCGGACGCGTCTATATCAACGGCCGCGCCCTCACCGAACCCTACGCCGTCTACCGCCCCAGCCCGCCCGACAACTTCCGCGACAACTTCCCCCGCCTCCGCAGCGCCGACCCATCCATCGACTCCCGCTGGTGGATCCGTATGCGCTCGCTCATCGACGACACCGGCAACCTCATCATCCCCACCGGCAGCTACTTCGTCCTCGGCGACAACCGCAATGACAGCGACGACAGCCGCTACTGGGGCTTCGTTCCCCGCGACGCCATAGTCGGCAAACCATTCCTCATCTACTTCTCCCTCCGGCAGCGGGGCGTAGACGACACCGGCGCCTTCACCCAGACCGCCCTCGCCGCCAGCCGCCGACCCCGCAGCCGAATGGACGCCCTCGTCGACTTCGCCCGCTGGGGACGCACCTTCCAGATCGTTAGGTAGAGTCTAACCACCAATCCGGGTGCCCCATCTTCGCGACGGTCTTATCGTCGCGAAGGTGGGCTTTCGTGCAAAGCACAAACTGCCTTCTCCCGGCTGCCAACCTGATCCTGCCGCTCCCCACCCCACCGCGATACACTAATACCTGAATCTGCGGAGACCGAGTCGTGACCAACACCATGGCAACCGAACCACAAGCCACTGAAACCGTTCAGCAGGACCAGGCCGAAACTCCCCTCGAGTCTCTCGCCTCCATCTGCACCGTCCTCGCCATCGGTCTCTTCGTCATGACCTTTATCTTCCAGAACTTCGAAATCCCCTCCGCCTCCATGCAGAAGACCCTCCTCATCGGCGACCACGTCCTGGTAGACCGCGTCAGCTTCGCCCCGCCCGCCAAATGGGCTCCGTTCGTCCACTATCGCAACATCCGCCGCGGCGACATCATCGTCTTCTACAAACCCAACCCGGAGACCCCGGAGCTCTTCCTGGTCAAACGCGCCATCGCGATCCCCGGCGACCACCTCCACCTCCGCAATGGCGTCGTCTATCTCAACGGCGTCGCCCAAAATGAACCCTACGCCGGCATGCCCGTCTCCGACGGCGACCCCCAGCACGCCTTCGATCCCTACCGCGACGATTTTCCCGCCGTCCCCGCCGACAACTACGGCAACGTTACCGCAAGCTGGGCCAACGAACTCCCCAGCCACATTCAGGACGGCGATCTGGTCGTCCCGCCCGGCAAGGTCTTCGCCATGGGCGACAACCGCACCGAGAGCCTCGATGGCCGCTACTGGGGCTTCGTCCCCCGCGAAAATATCGTAGGCCGCCCCCTGTTCGTCTACTGGTCCTTCGAAACCCCAGCCGATCAGATCGACAAGCAGAGCATTGGCCAACGCCTCGCCTTCATGGGCCACATCGCAGTCCACATCTTCGACCAAACCCGCTGGAAGCGCACCTTCCACCTTATCCAGTAAACACCCCCAAACCCTCCCGCCCGTTATCTGAGCGGAGCGAATAATCCCCGCATTTGGCGTTGCCCTTGTTCTTGCCGTTGCCTTTGCCGTTGCTCTTGTTCTTGCCGCTGCACCTTCCTTTGCTGCTGTTGTTACTTTTGCAGTTGTTGCTCGTCCTCTTGTCATCCCCGAAGGGGATCTGCGGTTGTCGTTGCCCGTTTTCGTGGTCATCCTGAGCGCAGCGAAGGATCCCTGTATTTGCAGTTGCAGTTGCACTTGCACTTGCCATTGCTTTTGCTCACCTTGATCACTCCAAGATCTCCAGAAACACCGTAAAAAAACATGCAACAAACCGACCCAATCCAAGCCCAGCAGCAAACCCGCACCCGCATCACCATCCTCTACGTCACCTGCGCGCTCCTCGTCCTGCTCCTCCTCGTCCTGCTCCCCCCGCTGATCAGCGTGAACCGCTACCAGCGCCGCATCGCCGCCAGCATCTCCACCTCGCTCGGCCGCCCCGTCCACCTCGACAGAGTCACCCTCAACCTCCTCCCCCTCCCCGGCTTCACCCTCGAAAATTTCGTCGTCGACGAAGACCCGGCCTTCGGCAGCGAACCCGTCATCCGCGCCAACTCCGTCCGCGTCACCCTCCGCATCAGCTCCCTCTGGCGCCGCCGCGTCGAGTTCTCCACCATCAGCTTCACCGACCCCAGCGTCAACCTCGTCCACACCTCCACCGGCAAGTGGAACCTCGACAGCATCCTCCTCCACGCCGCCCACATCGCCGCCGCACCCACCGGTCAGCGCAGTGCCGGCCCCGCACCCCGCTTTCCCTACATCGAAGCCACCGGAGCACGCCTCAACCTCAAGCTCGACAACGAGAAGACCCCCATCTCGCTTACTGACGCCGACTTCGCCCTCTGGCTCCCCGACCCCCAGCAATGGCACCTCCGCCTCCAGGCTCACCCCGCCCGCACCGACACCAACGTCTCCGACACCGGCATCCTTCAGGTCGAAGGCACCCTCGGCCGCGCCGCCTCGCTCGAGCAGGTCCCCCTCAACCTCCGCGGCGAGTGGCGCAACGCCCCCCTCGGCGCCGCCAGCCTCATCCTGCTCGGCCGCGACGCCGGCCTCCGCGGCGACCTCGACCTCTCCGCCAACGTGCAGGGAACCGTCGGGCACAGCGGTATTCAGGCCACGCTCAACCTCACCGGAGCACGCCGCGCCGACTTCGTCCCCGGCCAGCCGCTCGATATCGCAATCCAATGTGTCGGCGCCGCCAGCAGCGCCTTCTACTCCTTCCAGAACGTCCACTGCAGTTGGCCTCCCGCCGGCTCCTCCAACGCTCCCATGCTGGCCATCACCGCCGCGCTGCCCGACATCCGCAGACCCGGCTCACTCTCCGTGGACATCGGCACCCCCGGTCTCCCCGCCGCCACTCTACTGGAGTGGCTTCGCGTAGCCAGCTCCCGCGTTCCCGCCGGCATCTCCGCCGCCGGGACCCTTACCGGCAACCTGGCCTACGCCCCCCTCCCGGCCAGTTCCGCCCCCCCCGCCTCAGGCGCTCCCGCCGGAACCGCCCAAGGTCTTCCGGCAGCGACAGAAACCCCGACAGGCCCCCCACAATGGCGCGGCCAACTTCTTATCACCGGTGCCCGCCTCATCAACCCCAGCGCAGGAGCCGGATCCCTGATCCTGGGCAACATCGACCTGCACTCCGCCGGGCAGGCCACCTCTCCGGCCACCCGCACCAACCACTCCGCAGCCGCTTCCACCAACTTATCCAGCGAGAACGGCTTCGTCCTCGCCCCAACCGAACTCGCCTTAGGCGGTAAAGAGCCGGCCGTCCTGGAAGGAAACTTCGACGCCAGCGGCTACACCCTTCACCTGACCGGCATGGCCTCCGTCGCCCGCCTCAAGGCCTTCGCCGCCGCCATCCCCCCCTTCAGCGACAACCTCGCCGAAGCCCTGCCCACCAACCGCGCCGCAGGCCTCTTCCGCATCGACCTCACCGCCACCCGCACCTGGGGCACCCCCCAAATCTGGACCGATACCTCCAACCACCCACCCACCGCCCGTCCCCACCACATCTCCCATCCCTGACCCATCCCGTTGCTCTTGCTGTTGCCGTTGCCCTTGCCGCTGCTCTTGCCGTTGCCTGTTTTCGTCGTCATCCTTGAGCGCAGCGAAGGATCCCTGTATTTTTCTTGGCTCTTATCTCCCGCGTTGAGCCCAGAAACCCCAAGATGAAAATTTAATAATTGGCTGATTTTCGACGCGAGTCAATGGCATACACATCGCCCATCAGCAGAGCACCCCCTCGCCAACCTCCATTCGACCCGGCGAGTAACGGATTGCATCAAACCCTCTGGAGGAATTGTATGAGCGAGTTCAAACAGCTAAGCGGCTCCGAAGGCTTGAAGAAGATTGGCTCCCTGATCGAAGACATCCATATCGCTATTCTCGTTACCGCCGCCCCAGACGGCTCCTTCGACAGCCGTCCCATGGGCGTCCAGACCAAAGACTTCAACGGCTCTGTCTGGTTCCTTACCCGCAACGAGTCCGGCAAGGTCCACGAGATCAAAGACGACTCTCACGCCACCCTCATCTTCGCCGACCCGTCCAACTCGAAGTATGTCTCCGCTAAGGGCCGCGCCCGCGTCCAGCAGGACCGCGCCAAGATCCACGAGCTTTGGAGCCCCATGTACAAGGCATGGTTCCCCCAGGGTGAAGACGACCCCAACATAGCCGTTCTCCGCGTCGACGTCACCGAAGCCGAGTACTGGGAAGCCTCCTCCAGCAAACTCGTCCGCAGCATCAAATACCTCGCCGCCGCAGCTACCGGCGGCAATGTCGATGTAGGCGAAGCCGGCAAAGTCGTCCTCAAATAGGGATCGGAAAGGCCTTCCGTTGATCGTAGTGGAAGAATTTTTCCGCCGCCCAACGGAAGGCCCACGCGAAGCGGTACACAGCACGAAGTGCCGCGAAGCGGTATACAGCACAAACTGCCTAAATCGGCGGCAGCCCATTCACCACCGTCACCCCATCCGGTGGAACAAACCCAAAATCCGCATCCTTCACCGGCACATTCTCCTGCATCTCCGAGAACGTAAACTCCGTCACTGCACCGTCCACCTCATCCACCCGCATCCGGTCGATACGCCCCTCCGCATTCACCCACAGCGCGAGCGCCTTCACCCGCTGCGCCATCCCCTTCGGCACGCCCGAGATGCGAAACTCCGCGCCCTCCGGCGTCACCGTCAGACCATCCAGTTCCTTTTTTAACTGCGTATGGCCCAGCAGGAACCGCAGTGGTGAACGCAGGTCGTCTAGCTCCTTCGCGGGCACCCGCGTCGCCTGCGAATCCCCCGGCGTATAGAACCATGCGAACTTCCCATCCAGCACAAACACCTTGCCCACCGGCGCGTCGTAGCTCCACCGCATCCGCCCCGGCTTCTTCAGCAGCAGCGTGCCCTGCTCCTCGCGGTTCATCCCCATCCCGGAGTAGCGCTCCGCATAGTGCGCCCGCAGCGACTTCAGATGGTTGTAGTGGTCGTCCACCCTGCGCACCAGCGCATCGTTATCCTGCGCAAACAGGACGCTCCCCCACAGCACCGAAGCCAGCAGCAAACACTTCGCCAGCATCACTGAATCGGCATCGTGCAGTTGGTTCCGCCCGCCGGGTCCAGCCGAACCGTATTGTTCTCATCCGAGCAGTAGCCGTTATCGCCCGTCTTCCCTATCGCCTGCGGCACTGCCGTAATCTCATACGACGTATACATGTCCTGGTTGTTCACCGTCACCTTGGTGCAATTGGTAATGGCGAACGTATACCCGGCCTTCTGCCCGACTGCGAGGTCCGGCGTAATCAACTGCGCCGCCTGGGCCGACGGCGCGCCCGACTTCGGATCGCCCCCCAACTGCGCCAGCGAACACGAAAACCCATTCGCTGGATACGCCGAGTTGTACTGCAGCTCTGCCTGCCCAATCGTACGCACCGACTGAATCGCCGACGTCTGGTTCGCCTGCTTCCTCAACTTCAAAAGCTGCGGCACCGCCAGCGTCATCAGGATCAGCATCACCGACATCACGATCAGCAGTTCGATCAGCGTAAATCCATCTTCATGCCCACGTACTTCCATCGTTTGCCCTGCGCGTACCCGGTCCAGTCGGTTCATCGTCTTTCCATTCCTCGGCAAAACAGTATGTGCCACGAACAAACTCTACCAGCAGACGCGCCTAGCAGGCCAAGTCTTCGCGCTCGACCCTCATCGCTCCAAGATTTCCCAGCAGCGTCAACGCCATATCCTCCGGCCGGAACAGCTCCTGCGCCAGCTCCTGCACATCGGTTGTGGTCACTGCTTCAATCTCTTCCATCATCTCGTCCACGCCGAAAAATCGCCCGAAATACATCTGCTGCCGCGCCAGATTCGCCATCCTGCTGCCCGAGCTTTCTAGGCCAATCACCATGTTGCTCTTCACCTGGTCCTTCGCCCGCTTCAACTCCATCTCGCCAACCGTCTCCTCTTTCAGACGGCGCAACTCCGCCAGCGTAAGCTCCAGCACCTTCTTCGTCTTGTCCACCGAGGTCCCCGCATACACGCACAGCGACCCCGTATCGCGAAACGGGTTCATCTCCGAGTAGATCGAGTACGCCAGCCCCTGATCCTCGCGAATCGTCTGGAACAGCCGCGAACTCATCCCGCCGCCCAGCATCGTATTCAGCAGATACACTCCATACCGCCGCCGGTCGTTCACCGGAGGAGCCGGCATTCCCAGGCAGAACTGCACCTGCTCCAGCGACTTCTTCCGCTTCAACGTAATATGCGGCGTAGCCTTGGGCGCGGCCACCTTCGGCAACACACCGTCTCCAGTCGCCGCCAACGAGCGGAACTCCCGCTCCACCTGCGCCACGAAGTCATCATGCTCCAGATTTCCCGCCGCCGAAAATACCATATTGCGCGGCGTGAACCGTCCTGCATAAAAGTCCAGCAGCACCTCCTGGTTGAAGCTCCCAACCGTCTTCTTCGTCCCCAGGATCGGCCTGCCCAGCGCATCGCCCTTCCAGAAGTTCTGCGTCCAGATCTCGTGGACCAGGTAGTCGGGATTGTCCTCGTCCATCTTGATCTCTTCGAGAATCACCCCCTGCTCCCGCGTCACATCCTCCGGGGTAAAGGTCGGGTGCAGCACCAGGTCGGCCAGCACATCGAGGGCAGGCGGCACGTTCTCGTCCAGCACCTTGATGTTGAAGCACACCATCTCCTTGCCGGTAAACGCGTCCAGATTGCCGCCGATCGTATCCACCTCGCGGGCAATCTGCTGTGCCGACCGCGACGTCGTCCCCTTGAACACCATGTGCTCCACAAAGTGAGAGACACCGTTCACCTCTGGCGTCTCATCCCGCGAACCTGACCCGATCCAAGCGCCCATCGAGACGCTCCTCAGGTGAGGCATGCTCTCGGTCAGCACCAGAAGACCGTTCGACAAAACCGTTTTGCGAATATTCCGTGCGGCATTCTTTCTCACCGCGATCTCATCCATCACTATTGCAGCCATGCGACTCCTTGAGCTTCTATTGTTTCATAGCCAGGGCGACCCGCCCCGCTTCCGGTCAGAGTAGACTGTTAACTGGATGCCCGCAGCTCGCCAAAGGCTTCAACGCTCAATATCCGCAAGGTTGGATCAATGTATCTAAATTACTAATCATCATGAATTTACGAGACAAACCAAACCTATCCGTGGAAGAAATTCCGCTCTTCGGCCAGTCTCTCCCTGAACTGACGGCTCTTATGGCGCGCTTCGGCCAGCGACCCTACCGCGCCGTGCAGCTAAACGAAGCCCTGTACCGCCAGCGCGTCAGCTCCCTTGACCAGATCACCACCCTCCCCCATTCCCTCCGGGAGACTCTGGCAGCCGCAGGCCACACCGTCGGCCTTCCCGAGATCGTCCAGACTGCCCGCTCCATCGACGGCACCGAGCGCTACCTCATCCGCATGGCCGACGGCGAGACCGTAGAGACCGTCTGGATGCCCGACGGCGACGGCGGAGAGCGCGGCGACGGATCTCAGGCCGCCGAAGAAGAGGAGACCGAAGACACTGGTAAGCCTGCCGCTACCTACCGCCGCTCCACCATCTGCGTCTCCAGCCAGGTAGGCTGCGCCGTCAACTGCCAGTTCTGCCTCACCGCCAAGCTCGGCATCCGCCGCAATCTCACCCCCGGCGAAATCGCGGGCCAGGTCGCCGCCGTCCTCAATCGCCATCAGGTCGAACTCGGCAGCAGCCGCGGCAACCCCACGCCCGCCCGCATCAACCTCGTCTTCATGGGCATGGGCGAACCCTTCCTCAACTACGACAACTTCATCGCGGCGGTCCGTCTCCTCGTCCAGATGCCCATCCCCGAGTCGCGCATGACCGTCAGCACCTCCGGCATCCTTCCCGGCATCCTCCGGTTCGCGAAAGAAGAGGTCCGCCCCAAGCTCGCCGTCAGCCTCAACGCCTCCAACGATCAGGTCCGCGAGTCCATCATGCCCATCACCCGCAAATGGAACATCGCCGCCCTCCTCGACGCCCTCTCGACTATCCCCCTGCGCAACCGCGAGTGGATCACCTTCGAATACGTCCTGCTAGGCGGCGTCAACGACTCACCCACCCATTGCAAGGAGCTGATCGCCCTGCTCACCGGCCTTCGCTGCAAGGTCAACCTCATCGTCTGGAACTCCGGCCCCGGCATGCCCTTCCACGAGCCCACCCGAGCCGAGGCCCTAGCCTTCCAGAACCGCATCATCGCCGCCGGCATTCCCGCCTATATCCGCCGCCCCCGCGGCCGCGACATCTACGCCGCCTGCGGCCAGCTCAAACGCACCATTGAGCAGCCAATTCCGCTGGTAGACATAGCCCTGCCTGCCTGAACCCTCATCCCTATGGGGTCTATGGAAGTGGTGGATGACATTGTATTCTGGGAGCGGAGCCTTGAAACTAATGACGCAGAGCAGCTTGACCCCGCCCGTTGCCCGTAAAGAATCGACGCAGACTGTTTTGCACGGGCACACCCTCGAAGATGACTACCGCTGGATGAGGGACAAGGCTTCGCCGGAGGTGCTAGCCCACCTTGAGGCGGAAAATGCTTATGCGCTCTCGGTGATGGAACCGACGAACCCGCTGCAAGCCAAGCTGTATGCTGAGATGCTGTCGCACATCAAGGAGACGGACGTTTCAGTTCCCTACCGCGACCGGGGGTGGTTTTACTATGTGCGGACGATTGAGGGGAGCCAATATCCCATCCACTGCCGCCGGTTGGCGACGGGGCCGGATTCCAAGAGGCTCGATGAGTCCCAGGCCGAGGAGATTGTGCTCGACGTGAACCAGCTTGCCGCAGGACAGCCGTTTATGTCTGTCGGGGGGATGGCGGTCAGCCCGGATGGGGATCTGCTGGCCTACTCGACCGACAACACCGGTTTCCGCCAGTACACGCTGCACCTTCGCGATCTGAAGACGGGCAGGGACCTAGCGGATACTGCTGAGCGGGTCGGGTCGATGGCGTGGGCGGCGGATTCGAAGACGCTCTTCTATACCACCGAAGACGAGGTGACGAAACGGCACGATCACCTGTTTCGGCATCGGTTGGGATTGCCGACAGCGCAGGACGTAGTGGTCTACGAAGAGAAGGATGAACGTTTCAACCTGGGAGTGGGTAAGACGCGGGATCAGAGATACCTGCTGATGGAGGCAGGTAGCCATACGACCAGCGAGTGCCGCTTTCTTTCTGCGAACGCGCCAGAGGGCGAGTTTCGGATGATTGCCCCCAGAGTAGACGAGCAGGAATATTCTGTCGATCATCGGGATGGCTTGTTCTACATCCGCACCAATGACATGGGGAAGAACTTCAGAGTCGTGACGGCTACGCCGGATAGCGCGGGGCGGGAGTTCTGGACGGAATTTATCCCACTGGACAGCGATGCTCCGCTTGAGGATTTTGAGGTATTCTACTCATTCTGCATAAGTTGCCGAAGGCGGCTAGGATTGCCTACGCTGACGGTCACGGAGTTTCAAGAGGGTGGAATGATTGGGGTTTCGCGGGAGATCGAGTTTCCGGAACCGGTGTATGCGGCAGGGGCTCATGCCAATCCGGAGTTCGAGACCGATGTGTTTCGGTACAGCTATCAATCGCTGGTGTCCCCGGCTTCGGTGTACGAATACGATGTAGAGTCAGGCGCCTCTACCCTATTGAAGCAGCAGGAGGTCCCAGGAGGGTTCGATCCGACGCGATATGCCTCGGAGCGGGTCTGGGTAAAGGCTCCGGATGGGGTCAGGATTCCGGTTTCGGTAGTCTACCGGCGGGATTCCTTCAAGTGCAACTCGAAGAATCCGCTATACCTCTATGGTTATGGATCGTATGGATATGCTCTGCCGATTGGGTTCAGCGCTTCGCGGCTCTCGCTGCTGGATCGGGGAGTGGTGATTGCGTACGCGCACATTCGCGGCGGTGGCGAGATGGGCGACTTGTGGCATGATGCTGGCAAGATGAGGTCGAAACGCACCACGTTTTCAGACTTCCTTGCCGCTGCGGAGCAGTTGGTAAGCGAAGGCTATGCCGCGAGAGATCGGGTGGCGATCGAGGGTGGGAGCGCGGGCGGGTTGCTGATGGGAGCGGTGGTCAACGAGCGCCCGGATCTGTTCCGGGTGGTGGTGTCCCATGTTCCCTTCGTGGATGTGATGAATACGATGCTCGACGCTTCCCTGCCCCTGACCGTCGCGGAGTACGAGGAATGGGGAAATCCGAATGAAGCGGAGGCATTTGCGTATATGCGGTCATACTCGCCTTACGACAACCTGAAGGCGGGGGTGTATCCGGCGATGCTGGTGAAGACGAGCCTGAACGATTCGCAGGTGATGTACTGGGAGCCGGCGAAATATGTAGCGAAGCTGCGAACACTGAAGAGGAATGATGCGCCGCTGCTGCTGCACACCAACATGGAAGCCGGGCATGGCGGGGCCAGCGGGCGATATGACTATTTGAAGGAGATTGCGTTCGACTATGCGTTTTTGCTGACGCAGCTTGGGGTGGAGAGCTAGAACAAAGTAGCAGTTGCGTCAAGTTTGCCTGCCCTTTGTTTGTCATTCCCGAAGGAAATCTGCGGTTGCCTCCCTCCATACCAACTAGATAATCGCGACGGAGTCTGCTCGCCGCTTGCGCAGGACCCATGTCGTCATGCAGCGGTAGTCCTGCACGATCGTCGTCTTGAGCGGATCGACCATGACGGCATCCATTTGCCGGGCCATATGCATCAGTTCCGCTTCATCGACGAGGAACCACTCCGAGCCGTCGTTGATGCGGTAGATATTGGGCCGCAGGCGCTCGAAGTTCATGCCGATGCGGGAGCCTAATCTGCAGAAGAGCAGTCCGCCGGGCCGAACAACGCGCCAGAGTTCCTCGACCATCGCGAGAAAGTGGGCCTGATCGCGGGCAAAGTGTAGGACGGAGTTGCAGATCACGACGTCGGCGAAGTCATCGGCGAAGGGCATCTCTTCGATTGGACTTACGCGGAAGTTAGTCGCAGGCAGGTTTGGCGAGAGTTCCGCTGCGAGAGCTCTCACATGCTCTACACCTTCAGGGTCTGCATCAATGGCGAAGACCTCGCAGCCTTCGCGCAGGAGATGCACGAGGTTGCGTCCATAGCCGCAGCCGGCATCCAGGACGCGCATCCCGGGCGCGATATTTCCTCGCAGGATCTGATCGAAGACATAGATGTCGATCTGCCCGAACTGCTCCTGGATGTTCCTTGCGATTTCGGTAGGCACTTACTCTCCAGCAATGCTTTCTAGCTTTTAAATTGTGGTCCAAACCGAGAGGAGGTCGGTCTGGCTAAAGTCGGTGCCTAGAAAGAGCAGCGGTTCTCCGTAGTATTTCGCAAGTGCATACACAAAGCAGTCGCCAAAGTTCAAGCCTGCTCTGTGGCGGCCCTTGCCATATCGACTGAAGGCTTCGCGCGCCATCAATGCCAGCGTCTGGTCAACGGGAACGATTTCGATAGCGAGCTTCGCCATTATTTGATCGAAAATATCTACTTTGAGCTTACCTCCTCGCGAGAGAAGCACCATCGAGGTTTCGGTGAGAGTTACTGCCGATATGCTCAAAGCTGGAGCGGCGGATAATTGTGAGGAACATTTGAATGCATCCGGTTCGTCGAGGACCACGGCGATGAGCGCGGAGGAATCTACGATCATTCGCAGTAGCCGTTAGGACCGTAGCCAAGAATCTCATCTTCGGTCAGATCGTAGTTGATCGGACCGCGAGGAAGGCTGCGAACCAAGGCGATGATCTCTTCCGCAGAGGGCTTCGGCTTTGCGGCTTCTAAATTTCTGCGCTTCAGATCTCTCACCGCAGTGCCGATAACATCGGTAATCGTCTGCCCTCGCTGAAGGGCAAGCTCCCGGACTTCGCGTTCCACTTCCGTATTGGTGATATGGAGTGCCATGTACATAGTGTACATCGACCTCAAACCTTAGAAGTCTCTTTTTCTTCCATCTTGTCGCCTTCTCCCGGTGCAAGGAAGAGGTTGGTTTCGAGGCCGTGCTGGCGAGTATAGAGGTCGTAGTAGCGGCCCTGAAGCTGGTAGAGGGACTCGTGGGTGCCGCGTTCTACGATTCTTCCCTGCTCGATAACCAGAATCTGGTCGGCGCGGCGGATGGTCGAGAGGCGGTGGGCGATGACGAACGTCGTCCGGCCTTGCATGAGGAAGTTGAGTCCGCTCTGGATGAGAGCTTCGGATTCGGAGTCGAGAGAGCTGGTGGCCTCGTCGAGGATGAGGATGCGGGGGTCGGCGAGGATGGCGCGGGCGATGGAGATGCGCTGGCGCTGGCCGCCGGAGAGCTTGACGCCGCGCTCGCCGACGATGGTGTCGTATGCTTCCGGGAAGCGCTCTGCAAATTCATCGACACGGGCGATGCGGCAGGCGTTCGTGAGCTGCTCTTCGGTGGCATTGGGTCGGCTGAAGAGGATGTTTTCGCGGATGGAGCCGTCGAAGAGGAAGGTCTCCTGGAGGACAACGCCGAGCTGCTGGCGGAAGCTGGAGAGGCGGATGGTGGCGAGGTCGATGCCGTCGATCAGGACCTGGCCGCCGGTCGCGGTGTGGAAGCCGCAGATCAGCGAGATGATGGTGGATTTGCCGGAGCCCGAAGAGCCGACGAGCGCGGTGACGGTGCCGGGCCTTGATTCAAAGCTGATGCCGTGGAGGACCGGCTTGCCGGGGTCGTAGGCGAAGGTGACGTCGCGGAAGGTGACATCGCCCTGGATGGTGGAAATGGCGACGGTGCGGTCGGGCTCGCTGTCTTCTTCGCTCTCGTTGAGTATTTCGGTAGTGCGGTCAAGACCGGCGAGGGCCTCCGTGAGTTGAGTGCCGATATTCACAAGCTGGACGATGGGCGCCACCATGAAGGCGAGCAGCATGGTGTATTCAACGTAGCCGCCGACGTCGAGCCGATGGGCGGAGATCTCTCTCGCGCCCATATACATCACCAGCGCGCCAACGACGCCGAGGACCATGGTGGAGGAGAGCGTCATGAGCGACTGCGCCGTGATGGAGCTGATGACGTTTTTGAGGAGACGCTCGACGCCTCCGGCGAATACGTTGGCTTCGCTCTTTTCGGCGTGATATCCCTTGACGACGCGGACGCCGCCAAGCGACTCGGTAAGGCGGCCGGTAACTTCAGCGTTGATACGGGCGCGCTCGCGGAAGATGGGCCGGATGGTCTTGAAGGCCTTCTGCAGGATCAGGCCGAAGATGAGCAGGATGCAGAAGGTGAGCACCGTCATGCGCGTGCTGATGCGGATGAGGATGCAGAAGGCAATCACTGCGGTGAGGATGCCGCCGACAAATTCGATCAGGCCGGTGCCGACGAGGTTGCGCACGCCTTCGACATCGGTCATGATGCGGGCGACGAGGGTGCCGGTACGGTTTTCGTCATAGAAGGCGACGGGAAGCCGCCCGATGTGCTCCTGGACCTGGCGGCGGAGTTCGGCGATGAGGCGCTGGCCGGCGGTGGAGAGAAGCTGGGTGAGCGAGTAGGAGGTGACGCCCTGCAGGAAAGTGGCGGCGGCAACGGTTCCGATGATGTAGGGCAGCAGGTGAAGCTGGTGCTTATACATCACGTTATTGATGAGGTAGCGAGAGGAGATGGGCAGGGCGAAGCTGCAGAGCCGGTTGACGATCATCAGGAGGAAGCTGCCGGCGAGAAGCCAGCGGCGTGGGCGGACGAGCTTCCAGACCTCGGGCATGACTTTTTTCAGCGGGGGTTTGGGACGCGTGGCGGTGAGCTCGGCCGTGGTGGCTCTGCCGGTGCCGCGGGAGGGGCGGTCTGCGGATTTCATGCCGCCGCCGAAGCTGGATTGGCCGAACGAGGAGGACATAGGGTCTAAAGAGAGTCTACGCTGGTGTCCTGCCGGACGGGCCTCCTGCGCTTAGCCACCCCACAAACAGGTCTTCGTTTGTAGGGTGGCTAAGCGCAGTGGGCCCGTCCGGCAGCACCTAAATCAGGCGAGGCGGCGGCGGCGAGCTGCGATAAACGAGCGCACGCAGAAGAGAACGTAGATGAGGCTGAAGAGGCCGAGGGCTGCTTTCTCTTCTACGGCTGCGGGGTAGGCAAAGTAGGCTCCGTGCGAGAGACGAATGACGTCGATCGCTGCCGGGATCATGCCGAGGAAGACGAGCAGAGCGACGGTCACGGAGATGTGCATCCATAGCATGCGCTTTTTGGAATCTTCCGTGTTGGCCATCGCTCCGAAAAGAACGAAAAGGATGCCGACGCCGCAGGGGATGAGCGCCGTGGGGTGGGCGCTGCCGGTGAGAACGTAGCCAAGGATGCCGAGCAGGAGGAGCAGGATACCGAACGCGATGGTAAGTTTTGCCATGATGGAAAAATTCCTCGTGTGACGTCTGGATCAGGATACTTGAAGGCGGGGCGAGAAGGACTGCCCGGCTTTATCCCATGGAAATCCAATCCTGCGATCATCCGATGGATCCCCGAGCCGCATTTGAGGCAGTGAACCTCACGCGCCAAAGAGCAATACGGAACGAGACTGTGTGAGAATCACAGACACGCCCGCGAAGTTCGACTGAACCGATAACGTAGACTGCCCTAAAGTTTCGAGAGATAGCTGGTAATTTCAGGGCTGGTCCAGTCCTGCGAGCTGACAAATTTTCTTCGCAGCACGCCTCTTCTGTCGATGATGTAGGTCTCAGGAATCTGCGCCGTCCCATACAGCGCGTTGACCCGCTGGTCCTGGTCGCGAACGGTGATCAGATCGACGTGATGCTTGATGAGGAACTGATGGTAGACGTCGGGGTCCTGGTCCATGCTGACGGCGACGATGGCCAGATCGGGCATCTGCTTTTGCAGCGCCAGCAGGCTGGGCAGTTCTTCAACACAAGGGGGGCACCAGGTGGCCCACAGGTTGAGCACAACCACGCGCCCCCGCAGCTTGCTCAGGTCGACCGTTTGCGTGCCATCGCGCAGAACGAACTGAGGCGCCGGTTTATCGATATTTCCGGGATGACTTCCCCGGTCGCATCCTGCTACCAGCAGCGTTCCCAGCAAAAGACTTGTCCAGACTCTACGCACGATAGGCTCCACTTCCTATAATACGAAGTCGTGACCTCGACTGAGCGTGACCCCGACCCTAATTTGACGGAAGTGCCTGATCTGGAGCTCTCGGTGGTCCTTCCCGCCCGCAATGAGGAGCAGTCCCTGCCGGCTTGCCTGACTTCGATTCTCAGGCAGTCTGAGCCGGGGTTTGTCCTGGGCCAGCAGTGGGAGGTGATCGTCGTCAATGATGACTCGACCGACAAGACCCGTGAGATTGCAGCCCAGGCGGCGGCTATGCATGCAGGGGTCGTGGTCCTCGATGCGCCCGCACTGGACCTGAGCAGCCGTGGCGGATTCACCGGAAAGAGCAACGCCTGCTGGGCCGGAGCGCAGGCGGCTCGTGGGCGGCATCTTCTGTTTACCGATGCCGATACGGTTCATGGGACCAACAGTATCGCGCGCTCGTTGCATGAGGCGGAGAAACACAAGGCGGCGCTGCTCTCCTACTCTCCTCGCCAGATCGTTACCGGATTCTGGCAGCATGCGGTGATGCCGCTGGTGTTCTCGGAACTGGCTTCGGTCTACCCACCGAAGCAGGTGAACGACCCGGCAACACGGCTGGCCGCGGCGAATGGCCAGTTTATTTTGGTGGAGCGCGATGCTTATTTCTCCGCCGGAGGGCACCGTGCGGTTGGCAACAATATTCTGGAAGATGTGGCCCTGGCCGAGAACATCAAACGAGCACCCCACGGAATCCGGTTTCGTTATGCTCCAGAGGCCCTATCGTCCCGGATGTATCAAACGACCTCAGAGATGATCGAAGGCTGGACCAAAAACCTTGCCCTTTTATTTCCCAAACCGGTTGCGCTGGCCTTGTGGCGAATCCTCGATCTCCTGCTGTACTTTGGGCTGCCGATGGTCGCGCTTGGCATTTATTGGCTTCTGCCGTGGCAGCGGGGTGTCATTCTGCTGCTGTGGGTCCGTACACTTTGGCGTTTTTATTCCCGCGTTGCGCGCTCCAACTTTCCTCCTCTCGATATCGCTGCTTCCATCTTCGGCGTTCCACTTTTCGTCTCCATGCTCCTTCGCAGCGTAGTCCACCACCGCTTCAAAAAGAGGGTTATCTGGAAGGGGCGCAGCTATAACACCTCCTCCTAGCCGGTTCGTCCCTTGCATCCGGCGCACCGTTCCTCACGTCTAACATATGGGATACCGATGATCTTTCTGACACGCAAAGCCGAATTCTCCGCCGCCCATTTTTACTGGAACGATGCGTGGCCGCCGGAGAAGAACGAGCAGGTCTTCGGCAAATGCGCCAATCGTAGCGGGCACGGACACAACTACACCCTTGAGGTCACGGTTGGCGGCGAGATCGATCCGGTCTCCGGGTTCGTCGTCGACCTCAAAGAGATGAAAGACGTCATCGAACGCGAAGTTGTTTGTGTTTACGATCACAGACACCTCAACTTCGAGGTTCCTGAGTTCAAGACCGTCATTCCTACAACAGAGAACATTGCCATCGCTATCTGGCAGCGGCTCGATCAAAAGATTCCTCATGCCCAGCTGCATCGCGTCCGCGTCTACGAGATGGCCGACCTCTTTGCGGACTACTATGGTGAGCCATGAAAGCGCATCTCTCACGCCGCTACCACTTCAGCGCCTCGCACCGTCTGCATTCGGACGCCTACGACGCTGCACGAAACCTCGCGGTGTTCGGCAAGTGCAATAATCCTCACGGCCATGGTCACAACTATAGGGTGCAGGTGACAGTAAGCGGTCAGGTGAATGCAACGACAGGGATGGTCTGCGACCTCGGGGAGCTGGACGCATTCGCGCAAACAAACGTCCTGGATCGGTTCGACCACACCAACCTCAATACGCTGGACTGTTTTTCCGATAGGGTTTCGACAACCGAGAATCTAACCAGCGAGATATACCAGATTTTCCAGGGCTTTTCTGGAGCTCATGTGGAGCGGGTCCACGTTGACGAGACCAGCAATAACTCATTCGATTATTCCGGCGATGCCGTTGTACCGCCAGGCAGGTTGTAAGAAAGGTTCTCCCTTATGCCACGCACGTCGGCTACTTTGGAAACAACGCCGTTGGACAGCGTCTCGACGCAGGACCTCTATCGGGAACTTCTCGCGCGTATCGGCGAAGACCCCATGCGCGATGGCCTGCTGCGCACTCCGGAGCGCATGGAGAAGTCCATGGCGTTCCTCACGCGTGGCTACACCATGGACGTCACCGAGGTCCTGCATAATGCGCTCTTCGACGTCGATTATGACGAGATGGTGATCGTCAAGGACATCGAGTTTTTTTCTCAGTGCGAGCATCATCTGCTTCCTTTCTTCGGCAAAGCCCACATTGCCTATGTCCCAAACGGCAAGGTGATCGGGTTGAGCAAGATTCCACGGCTGGTGGACGTCTTCGCGCGGCGATTGCAGGTGCAGGAGCGGTTGACGCGCCAGATCGCCGATGCGATCACCGAGGCGATTCACCCGCAGGGCGTCGCCGTCATTCTCGAGGCGCAGCACCTTTGCATGATGATGCGCGGCGTCGAAAAGCAACACTCCGCCACCGTGACTTCGGCGATGCTTGGCGTCTTCAAGACCCAGTTGCAGACCAGGAACGAGTTCCTCTCGCTGGTGCGGCACCAGGGGAGAGCTTTCTAGCCACTACACTAGAGAGTGAATGAACGGTCTTCTTGTACTTGATAAACCCTCCGGGATGACTTCGCACGATGTCGTTTCGATCGTGCGCCGCGCTACCGGCGAGAAATCCATCGGACATCTCGGCACTCTGGACCCGATGGCAACCGGCGTGCTGCCATTGCTGCTGGGCAAATACACGCGGCTGGCGCAGTTCTTCGGGCAGGCGGAAAAACACTATACCGGGCACATCCGTTTCGGCTTCGCCACCGATACCTTCGATGCGGAAGGCATCGCGGCTGCCGATCCACAGCCCTTGACCTGCTCGTTCGATGAGCTGCAGGCCCTCAGTGAGCGGTTTCGCGGCGAGTTGGACCAGATGCCGCCGGTTTACTCCGCGAAAAAGATCAACGGCGTCGCGGCGCACAAGCTGGCGCGGGCTGGGGCGGAGGTTGCGGTGAAGCCGGCACGGATTACGATCCACCACTTCGCGCTGACCTCGCTCGAAGGCGACACCGCCGCCTTTTCGATGGCGATCTCGGCCGGTGGCTATGTTCGCTCCGTAGCCCATGAACTCGGCCTGCTGGCGGGGTGTGGAGCGCACCTGTCCAGTCTTCGGCGGACCCAGGCAGGGGCCTTTGCCCTGGCTCAGGCAATTACGATCGAGCAACTAAAGCATTCCTGTGCCGCGGAACTGGACGCTCTCCTGCCGCATCCCCGAACCCTGCTGCCGGAGATGCCTTCAGTCACAGTGAACGATCAGCTTGCCGGATGGCTGCGGAATGGCATGCAGGTGAACCTTCCCGAGTTCACGCAAGCCCCGCTGGTCAAGGTGTTCACCTCTCCGACCGATCTGATGGCGATTGTGCGGCGGGTTGCCGGGACGTTGATGCAGCCTATAGTCGTGATGGGATAGCGGGGGCTGCTTGAATCTGTTTGTCCCTCGCTTCCACCTGACCATGGAGACCGCCATGTTCTTTGTTTATCATTTCCGAAGGAAATCTGCGGTTGCCTTCCTCCACACCAACAGCAAATCCGATCTCAATCCGCGCAATCCGCGGTCGAACCTTTCAGTTTCTGGACTGGCTCTCAGACAAAACGGGCATGGAGGAGGTACTCGTGGTTTCCTTCCATGCCGAGGATGGGCGAGTCGATAAGGTCGAGGTCGGCGCCGTGCTGATCAAGGACGCAGGCGCGGACGCGGTCGATGGCCGACTGCCGGGCCTCCGGGTCGCGGACGATCCCGCCTTTGCCGACATGGGCGCGGCCGGCTTCGAACTGCGGCTTGATGAGGAGCACCGCCGAGCCTTTCCAGGAATCGCCGGGGGGGCCGAGTGCACCGAGGACTGCGGGCAGGACGAGGGTGGCGGAGATGAAGGAGACGTCCATGGCCAAAAATACAGGAGCGGCGATGTTGGGGAGGAGGAGTTCGCCGGGGGCAAGGAGGCGTGCATTGGTGCGTTCGCGGAGCATAACGCGAGGGTCGTCGCGGAGCTTCTGGGCGATCTGGCCATAGCCCGTATCGACCGCGAGGACTGAGGAGGCGCCGTTTTGCAGCATGCAGTCGGTGAAGCCGCCAGTGGAGGCGCCGATGTCGAGGCATGGTAGGCCGGTGAGCGCGATGTGCCAGTGGGCCAGGGCACGCTCCAGCTTGAGGCCGCCGCGGCTGACGTATTTCAGGTCAGAGCCGAGCAGGCGGATGGCGGCGGATGCGGGGACGGCGGCCCCGGGCTTGTCGATGCGCTGCTCGTCCACCAGCACACGGCCGGCGAGAATAAGGGCCTGGGCGCGTTCGCGGGAGGCGGCGTGGCCGTGGTCGACCAGGAGTTTGTCGAGGCGGAGTTTCACCGGGCGTGACGGGGAGGCAAGTGGCTGGGCGGGGCTGGCTTTTACGAAATTAGTCATTATCTGGATTCATCGATACTTGCTTTTTCGAGAAAGATGCATCTATCTTTTCATGGCTGCCAGTTAGTCGCATAGTTTTGAAGTCGGGCAGTGAAGTGCGTGCGATTCCAATTTTTGCGATAAGGTTACACTGACATGGATTTAGCTGCTGAGTGTGCTGCGAACAAGACGCCGAATTGCCTACACATATGCCGAAATTTTGTGGCAGGACAATCTGTAACTACCCTAGGTGCGTTCTATGTATAGAGACACGGGACTCGTAAATTCACCACCTCCTTCGGGCCAGGATGACGCTGCCTTGCTTACGCTCGTGCAGAGGGGGGACGAGTACGCGATGGCGTCGCTGTTCGACCGCTACTCTAAAGTTGTGTATTCCGTTGCGCTAAGGGTTCTGAGAGATCCGGCGTCGGCGGAAGATGTTTTACAGGAAATTTTTATGCAGATCTGGCGTCATCCCGAAGGTTTTGTTGCGACACGAGGCAGTCTTGGCGGCTGGCTCGCCGTGGTGTCGCGGAATCGCTCGATCGACGCGCTGCGCAGGAAGCGGCCGACAGAATCGGTCGACGATATGTCGCTGGCGTCGAACTACAATCTGGCTGAGGAAGCGGAACGAAATAACTTGATTGAGAAGGCGCGGGGGGCGATTCACCTGCTTCCGGTGGAGCAGCGCAAGACGCTCGAGATGGCATTTTTCGATGGTCTGACCCACTCGGAGATCGCCGAGATGACGGGCGACCCGCTGGGAACGGTAAAGACAAGAATACGCAGCGCTCTTGGTTCGCTGAGAAAGGCGTTCACCGCATGAGCGAACAGAGACGTTTCACCTCAGAAGATCTGGCTTTGTTTGCTATGCAGCTGCTCGACAATGACGAGGCCGCGGCGGTTTCGGCCTATCTGGCGCAGTCGGCGGAGGCTCGGCGGGAGTTGGCGCTGATCCAAGGCGACCTGGCGATCTATGCCTATACCGCCGATATGCATTCGCCGCCGGCGCAGGCCCGCGAGCGTCTGGTGAAACAGCTTGGACGCGAGAAGAAGGCCGTTCCAATTGACCGTGCGCCGGAGGTTGCGGGGCGGGCGGACACAATCCCCGCGAATGGCGAAGCCAGGGAAGGCTACGGCAAGATACGCGGAATGGGCAGCGGAGCTTATCTCACCGAGACCGAGGACGAGCAACCGAAGAAGACCGGGTCCGCGAAGATCTTCCCGTGGATCGGTTGGGCGGTCGCGGCCGGCCTGGCAGTGACGACGGGCGATTTCTATCACGAACGCGAGGCGCTGCGGAGTACCGTAATGACCCAGGCGACTCAACTGGACCATGTAAACGCGGATGCCGCCGCGGCGCGCCAGGTGCTCGATGCATTGACCGATACCTCCGCCATGCGCGTGACCCTGACGCAGAAGGGACAGGCGCCGGCGGTTCCGCAGGGACGCGCGACCTATGTCGCCAACAAGGGCACGCTGATCTTTATCGCGAACAATCTGGAGCCGCTGAAGCCCTCGAAGATCTATGAGCTTTGGCTGATTCCGGCCGCGGCGGGAGAGACCCCGATTCCCGCTGGAACGTTCCGCCCGGATGATCGCGGCAATGCGAGTGTGATCATGCCTCCGCTGCCCAAGGGGGTCGAGGCGAAGGCATTCGGCGTGACCGTCGAGGACGAAGGCGGAGCGACAACGCCGACGCTGCCAATCATCCTGGCGGGAACCTGAGAGGCATTGCAAGCAGGTCGACCAACAAAAGAGCCATCCGCTAACGGATGGCTCTTCTGTTGGCTGCGAGTCTTGATATTTCGGAGATCATGGAGCGCTTACGCGAACCGAAACGCCCTTTCCTTGCAAGGGAACAGTTGTGTCGACTTGATCGGTGTCCGTGCGAATGACAGACATGAATTGAGAATCCTTCGAGACGACGTAAACCTTACCCGTCGGAGTACCGCTGGTGGCTGCGATATAGGTGGGATGGCCGCAGATCGTTGGAGTGCTACTCGCAGTGCATTGGCTGTCCGGTAAGGAATAGACAGTATTTTTGAGAGTATTCGTCGACAAATCAACAACAGAGACGGAGCAGACTGTGCTGACACCGGGGACAGCAGGAGGCAAGGCGCAGGGCAGGTTCAGGTCTCCCGAATTAGCAATATAGGCGCGGCTGTTGGCAACGTCTTGGAGAACCGTAACCATGACACTATTTATGCCAGTGGGCACATTGGCCAGCACAGTGCCGAAGCCCACGGCGTCAACAGGGTTGGCGGAATTGCAGTTCGGGTTGTTCGGCAGCGCGGTCGCGTTGCAGAGGGGAATGCTGACAATGCTGACCGAACCCGGCGTGGTGCCGTCTCCCGCGTTGGCGACGACCATCTCGTTGCGGACGGGCGCGAAGTCTGCCCAGATGGGATTGGCTGCCTTCGGATCCGTGATGGTCTGGTTGGGCGTGTCGGGCAGGTTGGTCTGCACGTTGATGACGCTGACGGTGCCAGAGCCGTCCGCGGTGCCGTCGCCCTGGTTCATGATGAAGGCTCGCTTGGCGTCCGGCGTCATAATGCCGTAAATAGGATTGCTGCCGACCGTGATTGGGATGGGGTCGAAGGTATTGCTGGCGGTCTCGATGGTATAGACCAGGCCAGAACCTCCGCTGACCCTGTTCTGGGCGATCGCATACGAGCGCGGGGCTCCGGTGACGCCGACGGTGTAGACAGGGGTGTAGCCGGGCGCAATCTGCAGTTGCTGCTGCAGGCTGAGCGCCAGGCTTCCGGTGAACTGCGAGATCACGTTCTGGCCATTGTCGGCGACATAGGTGTTGACGCCTTCAGGGAAGATGCTGACCGGGTTGGCGTTGGGAAGCAATGTGGTCTGGTTGATGTTGCTGGTCAGCAGCGAGGTGTCGACGTCGAAGGTGGTGAGGGTGTGATCGCTGTTAAGCGTATAGCCCTGGGTACCGCCGGAGTTGAGGATAAGGTAGTACGGATCGACGCCGATGTTGGCGGTAATCAAAACCGTGTCTCCGGCGAAGTCGACGAACGTGACCAGGCCGGGAGTCGGGGTGTCCAGGGTGCCGGTGCTGGAGATAGCGACCGCATACTTCTGCGGTTGCCCTGCCGGGCCGACCGGGTTGATGGCGCTGACGACGGGGCGGTAGTTGTTACCGCAGCCTGCCAACGAAGCGACCGATGCGAGCACGGCGGCTGCCAGAGCGACCCTGAATGCCGGCCGCAGGGCCTGCGCTACAGACTGAACGGAGCGCCGGCGTGGCCGCGACTGGGTGTTTCCTTCTACTTCGATTCTTACTAGGTGCAAAACTGCTCCCGCGATGGTTCTGGTATTGGCTATGCTCACCGTCGATTGTAAATCACCGCACGGTGAGGCAACGCGGTGAGGCAGCTAAATGCGGAGGAGGCGGACGAGATACCTGCGAGGCAAGATGCGGCCTCGCGCCCTGGCTATCCTGAACAAAGTTCGGATCTCCGCATTTCGTAGTTGCTCTTGCCCGTCGTAAATCGGTGCAAATCGGTGTTTAAGCCTTCCGTTTTGGCCAAGTCGTCACAGAGGAGAAAGCATCTACAATCAACCCAAGCCATGCTGACCGATACCCGCACTTCCCTGCTCGACCTGATCGCCACCCACTCCTTTAAGCTGGGCGACTTCACACTCGCCAGCGGCCAGAGATCCGACTACTACATCGACTGCCGCATCACGACCCTGCACGCGGAAGGGGGACGGCTCTCGGGACTTGTGCTGTACGACCTCATCCGCGAGCATATCCCGCAAGCCGAAGCCGTCGGCGGCCTTACCATGGGCGCGGACCCGCTGGTCTCGAACACTGCTTCCGCCTCTGCCTGGGCGCTCGCCGACTATCGCGAGATCGCCGAGCTCTCCTCTGCTCTGGAACTCGAGATCGAGGAAGATCCCGGTCCTGCACCTACCCTGATTCAGGGTTTTCTCGTTCGCAAAGCCGAAAAAACCCACGGCGCCGGACGCCGCATCGAAGGCTTCCTGAAACCGGGCGCGCAGGTGGTCATCGTGGACGACGTCTGCACCACCGGCGGCAGCACCATCACTGCGATTGAAGCCACCCGAGAGGCCGGCATGCATGTTGCGGGCGTTCTGTGTCTTGTGGACCGCGAACAGGGTGGCCGCACGAATATCGAAGCCGCCATCCCCGGCGTGCCGTTCCTCTCCGTCTTCACCGCCGCAGACGTGCGCGCCGCCCATATCGCCCTGCAACAACGCAGGTAGAGTATCGCCCTCCCAGGCCGTGAGATCACCAGCAGGGGCGCATCCAGCCGGGAAGTCGTCTAAACTGGAGAAGACATGATTCCTACCCTCGAATGGCTTCCTGAAGGCGTCAACTTCCTCGATCAAACCAAGCTTCCGCTCGAAGAAACCTATGTGCTCGCGACCGACTACAAACAGGTCGCCACCGTCATCCGCGACATGATCGTCCGCGGAGCACCTGCCATCGGCGTCTCTGCCGCCATGGGCGTCGCCATCGGCATCGACCGCAGCTCCGCCGGCACCATTCCTGCCCTCAACGCGGAGGTCGCGGTCATCTGCCAGACCCTGGCGGAGACGCGTCCCACAGCCGTGAATCTTTTCTGGGGCATCGACGAGATCCGCAGCCTCTATAACGAACTCGCCCTGAAGAACGCTCCAATCCGCGAGATCAAGGCTGCTGTCGTCGCCAAGGCCCGGCGCATGTACGACGAGGACATCGCCGCCTGCAAGCAGATGGGGGCCCACGGCGCGGCGCTGCTGCCGAAGCAAGGCACCGTCCTGACGCATTGCAACGCCGGAGCATTGGCCACCTGCGGCTACGGCTCTGCCCTCGGCGTCATCCGCGCCGCCATCGAGCGCGGACACATTCTGGACGTCTTCGCCGACGAGACCCGCCCCTTTCTGCAAGGCGCGCGGCTCACCGCCTGGGAGCTGATGAAGGACAACATCCCCACCACCGTCCTCTGCGACAACATGGCCGCCGCGCTCATGCGCCAGGGCCGCATCCAGGCCGTCATCGTCGGGGCTGACCGCATCGCCGCCAATGGCGATACCGCCAACAAGATCGGCACCTACGGCGTCTCGATCCTCGCCAAAGAGCACGGCATTCCCTTCTACGTCGCCGCGCCCTGGTCCACGCTCGATCTGGCTACGCCGCACGGCGACCTGATCCCCATCGAGCAGCGCGCCGCCTCCGAGGTCACTCACTCGAACGGCAGACAGATGACCCCGCACGGCGTCAGCATCGAAAACCCCGCGTTCGACGTGACCCCCGCCAAATACATCACGGCCATCATCACCGAGCGCGGCGTGCTCACCGCCCCGTTTGCCCAGTCCATTCAGAACATGGCAGCGCAGAAGACCCCCGAGCTGGAACTGACAGCATCCTGATCCACACCTTCTGTGAGCCATGAGGCTGCGACCGCACACCATAGCATCACAACCTCACCCGCCAGCCGTTGACTCGATGGAAGCTGCGGTCGAAAATCACCTCTCTCAGTCGCGGCAACTGGCATCGAGTCAGCCGCAGGCTTATTCTTACGGGGAGACGGCACGTGAGATCCTCCATCTTCAATCCGCGTACCCGCTCCCTGATACGCGGCAACTTCCTGGTCCTGTTCAGCCTGGCCGCGGCTCTGGTGCTTTCGGACTTCCCCCACAATCGCGCCAACCCGTTCCTCATTCTGCCCGCGATGTCCGCGATCTTCGGCACCGTCGATACCGTCCGCTGCGTGCAGCGACGTTGGAGCTTCTATCACGGCGGCGTCTTGCTGTGCATCTATATGGACCTCATGGCGCTCTGCATGATCCTCTTCTTCCTGCTCTATCCCTACGCCCGCTGGATCACCTCCTCCAGTTAGTATCCTGAGTCTTTCGTTCGGCGATGTTTTCTCCGCTGTTTGTTTCTCGTCGTCATCCTGAACGAAGGGAAGGATCTCCGCTTTTTTCTCGTACTTGCCGGATACACTCACTGTGGTGTCGCTCCTGGCGCAGATGTTCACTTCATCAACGTCATAGGCGCGAATGGTCTCTCTCGCTGGGGTATACTCTCGGCACTGGAACGCGTCGAGATCAAGCGGTTCTCGACAACATCAAGACCGGATCAAGACAAGATCAAACCTCAGGAGACTCGACCCATGCTCAAGGGATTTCGCGATTTCATTCTGCGCGGCAATGTGATGGACCTGGCGGTCGCCGTCATCATTGGAGCCGCATTTACAGGGATCGTCACGGCTTTGACCGAGAAGATCATCAATCCGCTGCTGGGCGCCGTCATCGGCAAACCCGACTTCGGCTACCTGGTGGGCCACGTCCACGGAGGCGTGATCCGTTACGGCGACTTCATCACCGCCGTCATCAACTTCCTCATCATTGCCGCCGTCGTTTATTTTTTCCTCGTCGTGCCGACACAATATCTCCTAAAGAAGTTCCACCCCGTCCTCACGCCGCCGTCCACCCGGCCATGCCCGCAATGCCTCGGTGACATCCCCGTAAAAGCCACCCGCTGCAAGTTCTGCACCCAGCCCGTCACTCCGTAAGGCATCACTGCGCATCTCTGCCGTCGAGAGCAGCCCATGACAGCCAAAGAAACAATGCGCTCTATGCTTGCTGGAGGAGATCGCAGGTCGGTAGGTAGGTCGGATGAGGTCGCTCATCAGGTCACACTGCATCCGAAGCAAACAGATATTCTCGTCCAGTGCCTGTGGGACCTTGACGAGTGCGTTCGCATGCGGGGGGCCGACGCGCTGGAAAAAATATCCCGTCAGCATGCGAATCTCCTGCAACCTTATAAGACGCACCTGCTCGGCTTATTTGCCGAAACAGCCCAGCAGGAAGTGCGATGGCATCTCGCGTTGATGATTCCGCGCTTGAAACTGACGGTTCCAGATTGCCATCGTGCCGCAGAGCTTTTGCAGACCTATCTTGGGGATCGCAGTTCTCTTGTCAAGACGTTCGCGATGCAAGGACTGGCGGATTTAACGCGTCAAGATGACGGTTTGCGGCCTATAGCTGTCGAGTTACTCCGCTCCCTGACGCGAACCGGCACTCCAGCTATGCGGGCACGTGGCCGCATTCTGCTGCGGCAACTCGAAGCATAACGAACTGCCCAAACAGAATAATAGGCTGACTCAGCCCCCTAGTGCACGGGGTTTGGTTTATCTGCGGTACCCTAACCTACAATCCGCAAATTGATTGAGGCCCGAATTGATCTATCTCCGCGCTTTGACTTGCTGCTTGCTTTCCCTCATCTCGCTGGGCGTCGCTGCACAATCCACGAATCCGGTCTTCGGCTACCGCGACTTCTCCCAACAGGCAAAGTGGGACGACGCCTTCATGGCCATCCCCGATGCCAAGCTCGCCGGGCAGCATCTGAAAATCCTTACCGCCGCGCCCCACTGGGCCAGTTCCCCCGAGGACTACGCCACCGCCGTCTATGTCGCCGATAAGTTCAAAGCCGCCGGCCTCGAGACCGAGATCGTCCCCTACAAAGTTCTCCTCACCAAGCCCGTCAAAATCGTCGTCGAGGCCTTCGATTCGACCGGAAAGAAGATCATGTCCGGCCCCAGCCCGGAGCACGTCGATCCCGTCAAATATGGCGGCGATGCGTTCCAAAACGATCCCCGCATCCTTCCCGCCTTCAACGGCTCGTCCCCATCCGGCGACATCACCGCGCCGGTCGTCTACGCCAACTACGGTACGCTGGCTGACTTTCAGGAGCTTGCCAAACTCGGCATCAGCCTCAAAGGCAAGATCGTCCTCGTCCGCTACGGCGAAAACTTTCGCGGCATCAAGACCTACATCGCTCAGCAGTACGGCGCAAAGGGCGTCCTGATCTACTCCGACCCCGCCGACGACGGCTACTTCCGCGGCGATGTCTACCCTAAGGGACCGTGGCGTCCGGACTCGGCCGTGCAGCGCGGCTCCGTTCAGTTCCTGCCCATCTACCCCGGCGACCCCACCACGCCGGGCATCGCCTCCACGCTCGACCTGCCCGCGTCCCAGCGCATTCCCGCCGACAAGCTGCAAGACAACGAACCCAGCATTCCGACCAACCCGCTCTCGTACAAGGACGCAGCCCCCATCCTCAAAGCACTGGGCGGCCAGGAGTCGCCTCGGGACTGGCAGGGAGCTCTCCCCTTCACCTATCATCTCGGAGCAGGATCGAACGCCGGCAGCACCAACGCAGATACGCCCGTCGTCACCGTTCACATGCATCTCGAGCAGGACATCTCCCTGCGCACGATCTGGGACGTGATCGGCACGATCCCCGGCACCGGCCGCGCCGACGACTGGGTCGTAGCCGGCAATCATCGCGACGCCTGGGTCTACGGCGCGGTCGATCCCAACAGCGGCACCGCTGCCATGCTCGAAGCGGTCCACGGCCTCGGCGATCTCCTGAAGCAGGGCTGGAAGCCCACCCGCACCATCGTCATAGCCAGTTGGGACGCCGAAGAAGAAGGTCTGATCGGTTCCACCGAATGGGCCGAGCAGCACGACAAGGTACTGGCCCACGCCGTGGCCTACTTCAACACCGACGTGGGAGTCTCCGGCCCCAGCTTCAATGCCGCCGCCGTCCCCTCGCTCAAGCAGTTCGTCCGCGAGGTCACGCGGGAGGTCCCAAGCCCCAAGGGAGGCACCGTCTACGATCAGTGGAAGGCGGACCAGCAGACGGCGAAGTCCTCCTCCCGGCGCCAGCCGCATCCTGGAGTGGACAGCGACGTTCGCATCGGCACCCTGGGCTCCGGTTCGGATTACACCCCATTCCTCCAACACCTCGGCGTGCCGTCCACCGATATCGGCTCCGACGGTCCCTACGGCGTCTATCACTCCACCTTCGACGACTACAACTGGTTCCTCAAATTCGCCGATCCCACCTTCGTCTACGAGCAGCAGCAGGCCCGCGTCTTCGGCCTTGAGATCCTGCACATGGCCGACGCGGACGTCCTGCCCTACGACTACGCCCTCTACGGCAAGGAGGTCGTCGGCTATCTCGAAGCCGCGCAGAAACACGCCACCGCGGAGAACCTGAGCCTCGACTTCAACCCCGCTCTCGCCGCCGCTACACGCTTCGCGCAAGCCGGGGCCGCCGTTCGCGCAATCCAGTCCGCGCCGCCCGCCAACGCGACCACCCTCAACCAGTCGCTGCGCGCCGCCGAAGAGGCTCTCCTGAACCCCGCCGGCCTGCCCAAACGCCCCTGGTACAAGCACACCATCTACGCACCGGGCGAGTTCACCGGATACGCCGCGGTCGTCATCCCCGGCGTCAACGAAGCCCTCGACGTTCCGGATGCCCCACGCGCCCAGGCGCAACTCGCCGACCTTGCCGCCGCCCTCAACCGCTCCGCAGCCATTCTGGAATCGGCCCAGGGCGCCACGAAATAGCGCAGTCGCCCTGTCCTCCGCGTTCCGAACCGTACATCCCACTTAAGTCGCAACCGCTGGGGCAGAAGTGGGATGTTCCCTCTCGGTTACTCATCAGATCATCACTCCAGGACGGCCAGACCGATATGCCCCAGAGCCGCCCCAAGGAGTCTCCCAATGGTCCACGATCTTGTTCTTGCCCTGGTATTTTTAGGGATGATTATCATGCCTGCCCTGCTTGCCATGCGTTCCGAAAAAGAGGAAAAAGACCCGCAGTAAATCGTCGGCTGCATTGAAACCCAGCCCAACACCAGGCCCAACAGAAGGTTCCTTCAACAGTTTCTTAAACTAATGCTAAGAAGAGCGCCCCAACGAAACATGCCGATACTCCGGCGTATACCCGAGCTCCCGCGCATACTCCAGAATCCTCTTGAAATCCAGGCTGATCGTAGCCCCCGCCTTCTGCGTCACCTCATCCTCGATCGGCAGATCGAAGTCATCCGCCCCATAGTTCAACCCCTCCAGCGCCTGCCGGTTCTGCGTCAGCACTGAAGTGCGAATCCGCGGAATATTGTCCAGATAGATCCTGCATAGCGCAAGATGCCGCAGGTATTCCCCCGTCGAAATCTCGATCCCGCCAATCTGTGTGAAATAAGGCTTGAACGTCCAGCAGAGAAAGCTGGCCAGCCCACCAGTCTGGTTCGTTGAAGACAGAAGCTGGTCCTGAAAATGCCGCGTGCGCTCCAGATGCTCCAGCCGCTCTTCCAGCGTCTCATCGAACCCAATCACCATCGTCGCCGTCGTCTTCAATCCCGCCTCGATAATCGCCCGCTGCGCCTCAAAGTATGCGGCAACCGTGTACTTGAACTTTGAGTGCCGCGCGCGGAAATCCTCCGTCAAAATCTCCGACCCGCCACCCGTAATCCACCGCACCCCGGCCTCTTTCAACCGCCCCGCCGCCTCCGCAAAGCTCAACTTCGCATGGTCCGCCAGATACATGAACTCCGCGATCGTCAGCGCATAAAACTCCAGCGCATCCCCGTACCGCGCTCGAATCGCAGCAAACAACTCGCAGTAGTAACTCAACGGCAAATGCGGATTGAAGCCTCCGTTGAACGCCGCCAGATCTCCGCCCAGCGTCAGCAACTCATCCAGCTTCGCGAACACGTCCTCATGGCGCAACACGTAGCCGCCATCCTGCCCCGGCAGCTTGTAGAACGCGCAATAATCGCACTGCGCCACGCAAATGTTCGTGTAGTTGATGATCCGCATCACCATATACGTACACGCCCCCGGCGCATGGAACCGCCCCCGCACCACCCCCGCCAGCGAGCGCAGCTCCTCGTCCGAGGCATGGCTCCAAAGCCACCGCGTCTCATCCCGTCCCACGCGCTCACCCCGAGCAACTTTGGCGGCAATCTCCGAGAACGTTGTATCGACCAAAAAAGCCGAGTCACTCATAGATCCAGTGTAGTCGCCTTTGGGACATGGGCTCGCACCGGATGACACCCCTACCCCCGGCTCGGGCTCTTCCCCAGCAGCTCCCGCGCAATCACCATCCGCTGAATCTCGCTGGTTCCTTCGCCAATCGGGCACAGCCTCACATCGCGATAAAACTTCTCCGCCGGATAGTCTTTGATGAACCCATACCCGCCATGAATCTGCACTCCCTCATCGCAGATCCGGCACGCCGCCTCGCTCGCATACAGCTTCGCCATGGCCGACTCCAGCGTCACCTTCTCCCCCGCATCCTTCATCTGCGCCGCCCGCATCGTCAATAACTGCGCCGCATCCCACTGCGTCGCCATATCCGCCAGCTTGAACTGGATCGCCTGAAACTCACTGATCGCTTTGCCGAACTGCCGCCGCTCCTGCGCGTACTTCATCGCCGCATCGAGCGCCCCCCGCGCCATCCCCAGGCTCAACGCCGCAATCGAAATCCGCCCGCCATCGAGCACACGCATTGCATCCTTAAACCCGTCACCCTCTTTGCCAACCAGGTTCTCCGCCGGAATCTCGCAGTCCTCAAAGATCAACTCCGCCGTATCGCTCGCCCGCAGCCCCAGCTTGTTCTCCTTGCGTCCCGACCGAAAACCCTTCGTCCCCCGCTCCACCACAAACGCCGAGATTCCCCCGCGAGTTCCCTTCTCCTTCTCCGTCACTGCCAGCACCACCGCACAACCCGCATAGCTGCCATTAGTGATGAACGTCTTCGACCCATTCAGCACCCACCTGTCGCCCCGTTTCACCGCCGTCGTCCGCGCCCCGCCCGCATCCGAACCCGACCCCGGCTCCGTCAAACCCCACGCACCCAGCCACTCCCCACTCGCCAGCTTCGGAATCCACCGCTTCCTCTGCTCGTCATTCCCACCCAGCATGATGTGGTTCGTACACAACGAATTATGCGCCGCCACAATGATCCCAACACTGCCATCCACCCGCGACAACTCCTCGATCGCCAGCACATACTCCACGTACCCCATGCCCGCGCCGCCCAGCGACTCCGGAAAGATCACCCCCAGCAATCCCATCTCCCCCAGCTTCTTCACTACCTCGTGCGGAAACTCGCTCTTCTCGTCCCACTCCGACACATGAGGAGCAATCTCCCCCTCCGCAAACGCCCGCACCGCGCTCTGTAATTGCCTCTGCTCCTCCGTCAATCCGAACATCGCACCCTCCGCACTTCATAATCCACGCTAATACAAGTATCACACGAATGCATAGTCCTGCCGGACGGGCCCACTGCGCGTGGGGCGGTCACTTCGTGACGCGTGATCCCTTCGGCTGGCCCTCCCGTTGGTCGGGATGAAAATTTATTGCCGACCAACGGGAGGCCCACCCGAAGGCGTATACACGCCACGAAGTGGCCGCCCTCCGCGCAGGAGGCCCGTCCGGCAGGACTATGCCTTAAATCCGATCCAGCGCCTGCCCCAGGTCCCCCACAATATCCTCAACATCTTCAATCCCCACCGAAACCCGCATCAACCCATCCGTAATCCCCAGCCGCGCCCGACCCTCCGCCCCCACCGCCGCGTGCGTCATACTCGCCGGATGACAAATCAGCGTCTCCACTCCACCCAGCGACTCCGCCAGCAGCCCCAGCTTTAGCGCCTTTGCAAAAGTATTCGCCCGCGCCAGCGAGCCCAGCTCCATCGAGATCATCGACCCAAACCCACGCTGCTGCCGCTTCGCCAACTCATGCTGCGGATGCTCCGCCAGCCCCGGATAGAACACCTGCCTCACCTTCGCATGTCCTTTCAGAAAATCGGCAACCACACGCCCATTCGCATCATGCTGCTGCATCCGCACCGCCAGCGTCTTCACCCCGCGCAGCAGCAGATAGCTCTCAAAGGGCGACAGAATCCCCCCCGTACACTTCTGCACAAACCGAAACCGCTCCGCCTGCTCCGGCTTCGTACACACCAGCACGCCGCCCAGCCCGTCCGAGTGCCCATTCAAAAACTTGGTCGTCGAATGCATCACCACGTCTGCACCCAGCGCGATCGGCTGCTGCAGATAGGGCGAGAGAAACGTATTGTCGACGCTCAACTCCACACCCTTCGCATGGCATATCTTTGCCACCGCCTCAATGTCGGTCAGCGCCATCATCGGATTCGTCGGCGTTTCGATATGCACCAGCTTCGTCGCCGGCGTAATCGCCGCAGCCACATTCTCCGCCACGCTCGTGTCCACATAGGTAAACGTCAGCCCATAGTTCATCAGCACCTTGTCGAACAGCCGCCCCGTCCCGCCATACACATTGTCCGAACACACCACATGGCCGCCGGACTTCATCATCGTGCATAGCGCCGTAATCGCCGCCATCCCACTCGCAAACACATGCGCGCTCGTCCCACCCTCCAGCGAGCGCAAACTCTCCTCCAGCGCGTCTCTGGTGGGATTGGTCAGCCGGGCATATTCATGGCCCTTGTTCTTCCCAATCTCCTCCTGCTGATACGTCGACGTCAGGTAAATCGGCACATTCACCGCGCCCGTAAGCTCATCCGGAGCCTGCCCATCGTGAATCGCCCGCGTCGCAAACCCCATCTTCAAAATTATCTCCTCACTGCGAAACTGGCTCTTTCCAGCGTTCTACAAAGCAATTGGTAGCGCCAATCCACTCAGAAACAATTGGATCGATCCAACTCGAAACCTGCAGAATTTCTGAGTAGCTGCGATCCAATGGGCGGTCAAGTATTGGTTCATGGTGTGCAATTCGATTTCTCAAACGCCGAAGGTCATCCAACTTTGCGTAGAGCTCTTTCCGATTGACGCGACTAAAAGGGAACGCCTTGTATAAGCACGGAACCCACAATCTCTTTTCGTAGATAGAGGCTGTCAAACCGGCCCAAAATCCCAACGTCAACTCTGCGACGATCTTGCCCGGTTTTACTAAGCCGCTACCTCGCGCAGCCGCAATCTTCGCTTTCTGTATCGAGTCGGTCTCCCACCGCTCAAAATGCACACAATCATACCAATCATCGCGACCTGCGAAGGAGCGGAGAGACTCATGCAATGAATTTCTCAATTCAACTTCAAATCCCTGAATTACACCGTATAGTCCTTCAGATAACGCTGTATTTCTCTCATAGAGACGTATCGCCTGATAAAGCTCACCGCCTGCCCAACCCATATATTTAGTAAGGCGATCACGTGATAACGATGTTTCTATTGCGCTAAGCTGATTCGGAGTGTATCGGAATTTGGATTGACTATCCGGCATCTCTAAAATATAGTTGTTCCTTGTAAGGCCCGGTGTCACCGCTGCGAAAGCATGTGCCCGGGCTATTGCTTTTAAGCCTCATCCCAGCAATCCCTTGCTCAAATATCGCTCCGCCGAATCCGGAATCACCGTCACCACTCTCTTCCCCACGCCCAGTTCCCGCGCCACCTCTACCGCCGCGCACACCATCGCTCCCGCGCTCGACCCCGCAAACACACCCTCTTCCGCGGCCAGGCGCTTCACCATGGCCAGCGCCGGACCGTCCATCACCTTCATCACGCGGTCGCAAACGCTGCGGTCGAACGTCGCCGGAATGAACGATACCCCGATCCCCTCGACCTCGTGCGGCCCCGGCTCTCCGCCCTGCAAAACGCTCCCCTGCGGCTCTACCGCGACCGTCAAAATCACATCCCGCTTCTTCTTCAAAAATCTTGCTACTCCGGTAAACGTTCCCGCCGAACCGACCCCCGAAACCCACGCATCCACGCGGCCCTCCATCTGCTCCCATATCTCCACCGCCGTCGTCTGCTCATGGAAGTCAGGGTTCGCCGGATTCTCAAACTGCAGCGCCGCAAATGCCCCCGGCGTCTCTCTCTCAAACTGCAACGCCCGCCGAATCGCGCCGGACATTCCTTCCGCTTCGGGAGTCCGCACCACGGTCGCGCCCAGCCCGCGCATCAGCTTGCACTTCTCCTCCGCAAACTGCTCCGGCACATACAGCATCACCTTGTAGCCGCGACTCACGCCAATCAGCGCCAGCCCCACGCCCGTATTCCCCGCCGTCGCCTCCACAATCGTGCAGCCCGGCTTCAACACCCCGCGCCGTTCCGCATCGAGCACAATCCCCAGCGCAGCCCGGTCCTTGACGCTCCCCCCCGGATTCAGATACTCCAGCTTCGCCCATATCTGCGCGCAGCCCGCATCTGCATTCGCCTGTTCCAGCCGGCGCAGCCGCACCATCGGCGTATGCCCCACCAGATCCAACACGCTCTCGACAACCCGCATCAACCAACTCCTCACCTGATCCCCGCAGGAACATCTTCTCTCAACGTGCCCAAACAGCACGCAACCACCGCCATTGCGTATAGCTGACAATCAAGGCTTCTTCCCAGACTGATTCCCGGACTGATTCCCAGACTGGCTGAATCCCGAACCGGCGCCTTCCTCCGGCTGCCCCTTGACCTGCGGGAAGTACCCAGTCCGTGTCCGCACCGACAGCCGCCCCATCCCCTTCGCCTTCGCTTCCACATGGACCTCGCGGTATCCGCCCAGCGTCGGCGACTTCGTCGAGTGATACGCAATCGTGTACTGCGTCCGAATGTCCTGCGCCACCTCCGCCGCAATCTCATCCACCTGGTTCAGAGACTTCGGAAAATAAGCCGCGCCTCCGGTCTCCTCGGACAGCGTCTCCAGCACCCTGCGCGCATGCCGCGACTCGCGCTTGTCCGTATCCTCGCCAAACAGCAATCCGACGCAATAGATCACCGGCCCATCCAGGTCCTGAATCCTGCGGACCGTCTGCTCCAGCGTCGCGCTCGAGGCATTGTCCTCGCCGTCGGTAATCACCAGCAGCACCTGCTTGGGATGCTTCGCATTCTTGCTCAGATAATCCGCCGAGGCCACCAGCGCGTCGTAAAGCGCCGTGCCGCCGCTCGATTTGATATATCCCAGTCCCTGCTGCAGTTTGTCAATATTGTTCGTGAAATCCTGGTCGATGAACGCCTCCCACGAGAAGTCCACCAGAAATTCTTCATCCTCCGGGTTCGACAACTTCACAAAATCCAGCGAGGCCTTATCCACCGCCGGACGCTTGTCATACATCGATCCCGAACTGTCGATCAGCAGTCCCAGCGAAACCGGCAGGTCCTCATGCCGGAACGACGCAATCGTCTGCGGCACGCCGTCCTCATACACATGAAAGTCATCCTTGCTGAGCGTCTGCACCGACTTGCCGCTGCCGTCGAGCACCGTCGCATTCAGCCGCACCTCGTAAGCCTGTTCGCGCAACGTGTACTTGCCGTTTTCCTTCGCGATGTTCTGCTGCGCCACGCCCTGCGGCGCTCCCGTCTGCCTCTGCGTCGGCACATCCGGGTCGGGCGAAGCCACCGGGTCGCGGTCCACCGTCAGCGAAGGCTGCTGCGTCGCCTGCTGCTTCTGCTGCGTCTGCGGAGCCGCAGGCTGCTGAGCCCACCCATCCACCGGCCCAGCCGCCAACGCCACCAACAACCATCCCACTACGGCCGTCTGTGGCCGAAAACCCCTACTGCGAAGGTGCATAGTACCCCTGGCGATTGTGCACTGTCAGCGCGGGGAGCCCCGGCGGTGGCACGAGTCGTATCTTCAATTTACGCCAGTTCCCGTCCTGCTTCACCTCCGAAGGCCGATACCCGATCACATATTCGTTCCGCAACTCCGCGCTGATCCGCGCAGCAATATCCCCCAGGTCCGCGATATCCGACACGCGAAACATCCTCCCGCCCGTCATCTCGCAGACATCGGTCAGCAGAATCGGCCCCAACTGCTCCTCGGTCGTCGGCGCATACTGGTCGAATATCCCGATCGAATAGATCTGCACATCGCTCTCTCGCACCACCTTCCGCAACTCGCCCTCGGTATACCGGCTCCGGTTGTCCCCGCCGTCGGAGATGATCAGCAGCGCCTTCCGCTCATACTTCGCCTCCTTCAGCTTGTTCACCCCCAGGTAAATCGCGTCGATCAGCGCCGTCCGGTTCTCCGGCTTCAACATCACCATCCGCGCCTCCACGTCATCCACCTCGGAGGTATAGTCCACAATTACTGCGGGCCGGTCGTTGAACCCCACCACAAAAAACTCATCCTGCGGGTTCGATGTCCTCAAGAACTCGCTCAACGCCTTCCGCGCCCGCACAAACTTCGACGACATGCTCCCGCTCAAATCGAAGATGATCCCGATCGTCACCGGCGCATCCTGTGTCGAAAAGCTCTTGATCACCTGCCCGACGTTATTGTCGAACACCTGGAAGTTGTCCCTATCCAGCCCCGTCACCAACCGGTTCATCGGGTCGGTCACGGTCGCCGGCACCAGCACCAGGTTCACATCCACCCGGATCCGAGCATCCCGCCGCGAAGTCGCCAGCTTCGCCGCATTATCCGCGCCCACAATCACCGGCTTCACGCTCTCCGGCGTCTTCGGCGGAGGCGGAGGCGGCTGCGTATGCACCTCTCCCAGCGGGTTCTCCTGCGCCCGGCAAACCCCGCCCGTCACCATCGCCGCGCAAATCATCACCAGCGCAAGCCCCGTCAGCCTTGCCCTTCTTCTCCGTCCCGTCTGTCTCGTATCGATTCTCATCGCGGCACCTATGCCGTTCCGCGATTGGCAGCTATCGCCAACCCGAGGAACTCCCAATCCACTCCACGATTCCGCCCGCACCCCACGCAGCAGAACCACACCGGACAGAGATCATCGCAGGTTCGCGCGAAAAAGAACAGACCCGCACGCCAAATACTTTCACAACGTTTAAACACGCCATCCATGTCCCCTGCCTTCCTCTCCCAGCACCTCGTACAATCGATTCATATCTAAGGAGAATCAAGCATGGCCCGCATCTACCCCTTCCGCGCCCTCCGCTACGACCCCGCCCGCGTCAACATGGAGGACGTCGTCACCCAGCCCTACGACAAGATCACCCCGGCCATGCAGCAGCGCTACTACGACGCCAGCCCCTACAACCTCGTCCGCGTCATCCTCGGCAAGCGCGAGCCCAACGACACCGAACCCCAGGAGTTCCTTTCCCCCGGCGAGCAGGCGCACAACGTCTACACCCGCGCCGCCGAGACCCTCCACGACTGGCGCAAAAATCACATCCTAGCCGAAGAGTCCGAACCCGCCATCTACGGCTACTCCCAGACCTACACCGTCCCCGGAACAAGCGCCGTGGCCGGAAAGGAAGAGGTCCGCGAGCGCCGCGGTTTTATCGCCCTCGGCCACCTCTACGACTACGCCGACAAGGTCGTCTACCGCCACGAGCAGACCTTCCCCAAGCACAAGTCCGACCGCCTCGCCCTCTTCAAGGCCACCCGCGCCTACTGCGAGCAGATCTACATGCTCTACTCCGACCCAGCCTTCACCGCGGAGAAACTCCTCTTCGGAGCCGATAACCCCAACGGTGGCGCAAACACCACCGGCAACGCTGACACCAACGCCCCCGACCTCGCCATTACCGACGAGTACAACGTCGTCCACCGCCTCTGGAAGCTCACCGACCCCACCCTCATCAATCTCCTCCTCACCGCCATGGCCGACAAGAAGCTCATCATCGCCGACGGCCACCACCGCTACGAAACCTCCGTCGCCTACGCCAAGGAGCGCTGCGCCCAACTCAAACTCCCTCTCAATCAGCCTCGCGACGAAGACGAAAAACTGAGCCCCAGCCACCTCCCCGCCCCGCCCTTCCCCGAAGCCGCCATGATGATGACCTTCGTCAACATGGACGCTCCCGGCATCACCATCCTCCCCACCCATCGCGTCGTCCAGGGCATCGAAAACTTCTCCTCCCCCGACTTCATCACCCGCGCCAGCGCCTTCTACACCATCACCGAGCTCCCGAACTCCGGACTCCCTGACAGTCTGCTTGCCCAACTCAGCACCCCCCCCAACGCCGCCTACATCGCCGTCACCGGAGACGGCAACTACCTCCTCACCCCCAAACCCGAAGCCATCGCGCCCCTGCTCACCGGCCTGCCCACCCGCCAGCGCCAGCTCGAAGTCGCCCAGCTCCATACCGTCCTCCTCGGCCATCTCCTCGGCCTTAGCGAAGACCGCATCCGCGCCACCGGCAACATCCAGTACCTCCGCGACGCCGACGAAGCCGTTGCCCTCGTTCAGTCCGGCGAAGCCAACGTCGCCTTCCTCATCCAACCCGTCACCCTCGACCAGCTCCGCGACATCTCCCTCTCCGGAGAAGTCATGCCCCAGAAATCCACCGACTTCTACCCCAAACTCCTCAGCGGCCTGGCCATCTACGCCCTCGACTAACCCTCTCGTAGCTCAACTTCCTGCAACAACAAACAGCCATCCCCCGTTCAAAGTGTGCTGCTCACAGTCTCAGCGTGAGCAGCACACTTCGAGATCAAACCTGACGAGGCGCCGCAGTTACCTCGCTCCATGCAGGAAGGGGTCTGTACTTTGGCGACGTTTGGCGCTCGCAGCTTTAGTTACAAACTAGCCTCAGCCTCTTCCACCGTACGGAAGCTCTTCAAGACCCCATCCACCTTGGTCATCTGCAGCAGCGCTTGTACCCGCTCGTTCACACGCGCCAGCAGGATCTTCCGCCCGCCATCCTCAGCCGACACATAGTAGTTCATGATCAAACCCAGCCCAGCCGAATCCATGTATGGCGTCCCGCTCAGATCAAGAATCAATACCTTAGGCTTCATCGCGCGAAACTCGTTCTGAAAGGAAAACAAGGTCGACAAGGTCAGTGGTCCAGCAAGCGCCAGAACCATCGTACCGTCGCTCCCTCCGTCCCGAAGCGTATAGGTCAGCACTTCACTCATGCTTGAAAGTCTATGGAAGCCCTCTCAGCGCAAAGTTAAAACCTCGTGAATCCTCATCGCATCACTTAATCTCTTCCTTCATGCAGTCTTCCTACGCCAACCGTTTGCGCATCGCCCTAAATGAGTACATGCCGTCTTGGACACTTACACTTTCACAACCCTTTACAATCAACCAGACCACCTTGACTCCTCCCCTGAAGCCCATCGCCGCGCTCCTCCTCGTTCTGCTGACGAGCTTCCCTGCGCTCACCCAGCAACCGGCGCCCCAACCCCGCACCACCATCCTCCTCGACCCCGCCCATGGCGGCCCCGACCCCGGAGCCCGCCTCGCCGATGGCGCCCTCGAAAAAGACCTTACTCTCGCCTTCGCCACCCGTCTACGCACCCTCCTCTCCGCCAAAGGCTTCACCCTCCTCTCCACCCGCGACGCCGACCCCGCCGTTCCCTTTCCCACCGACCAGCGCGCCGAGATCGCCAACCACCTCCGCCCCACCGCCTGCCTCATCCTCCACGCCACCGCCAGCGGCTCCGGCGTCCACATCATCACCTCCACCCTCGCCGCGCCCGTCGACGAATACGCCGCTGCCCCCCACGCCGCTATCCCCTGGAACACCGCCCAGTCCGCCTCCATCCCGCAGAGCCTTGCGCTCGCCAACGACCTCGGCATCGCCCTCCTCCATGCCAAACTCCCCTTCACCCTCAGCCGCGCCTCCGTCCGCCCACTCGACAACCTCCTCTGCCCCGCCGTCGCGGTCGAAATCGCCCCCCTCACCAACCGCGACTCCGATCCCACCCCAGTCACCGACGCCACCTACCAGCAGCACATCGCCGAAGCCATCTCCGCCGCCCTCACCTCCTGGCGCAACCAAAACGCTGAAGCAGCAGCCGCAGCAGCAGACCAAACCGCCGGAGCCGCCCGATGATCCCCCGCTACCAGCGCATCCTCTTCTGGAGCCTCGCCGGCGGCATCTTCCTCATGTCCGCCTTCCTCATCCACGGCTGCCAGGCGGCCCACAAGCGCCTCGCCGCCTTCAACGACACCACCCCCATCGCCGCCCCCACCACCGCCAGCACCGAAGACATTACTCTCTATCTCGCCAACGACGCCGACGCCTCCATCACCCCCGCCACCGCCCAGCTAGCGCTCCCGCAAGACCCCACCCTCCGCGCCCGCACCCTGCTCGACCACCTCCTCTCCACCTACGCCCTGCCCGCCTCCGCCCACCCGCTGCCAGGCGGCCCCGCCGTCGACGACGTCTTCCTCCTCACCCCTCCCGCCGCCAAACCATCCACCCACCCGCAAAGTGAAACGCCAGACACCGGCCAGCTAGCCATCATCAACCTCCACGGCTCCTTCGTCGACAACCACCCCTCCGGCATCCAGGTCGAAGCCCTCACCCTCCAATCAATCATCGGCACCCTCCACGCCGCCCTCCCGGAGGTCACACAGATCCGCTTCCTCGTCGACGGCCAGCCCCACGACACCCTCGCCGGCCACGCCGACCTCCTCCGCACCTACCCAGCCGAAGACACCACCACCAAACCCACGCCCCTCATCGACACTACCGCCCAACCATGACCGGCCCCACACCGGCTCGAAGGCCGAAACGACCAGCATCCATGAACGAACTCACCCAGTCTCCCACCATAGGCGTCTTCGACTCCGGCTTCGGCGGCCTCACCGTCCTCCGTGCTCTTCTGCCTCTCCTCCCCGGCGCGCACTATATCTACCTCGGCGACACCGCCCGCCTGCCCTACGGCTCCAAGTCCCGCGAGACCATCGCCCGCTACGCCGTCTCCAGCGCAAAGTTCCTCCACCAGCAAGGCGCCGAACTGCTCGTCATCGCCTGCAACACCGCCACCGCCCTCGCCCTCGAAGATATCCAGCAAGCCCTCCCCATCCCCGTCATCGGCGTCGTCCAGCCCGGAGCACAAGCCGCATCCCGCGCCGCCGCTGCACTGAGTGTCCAGGCCATATCCTGCAGCGCCACCGAGCTGGGTGCCCCAGGTCTCGATTCTGAGACCTGGGTGGAAGCGCCACCTCCGCTGAGGAAAGCCAGCGTCCTGGTCCTCGCCACCGCCGCCACCGTCCAGTCCCGCGCCTACACCCACGCCCTCAACGCCCTCGGCCTCGCAGCCAGCGAAAAAGCCTGCCCCCTCCTCGTTCCCCTCGTCGAAGAGGGCTGGACCAACCACCCCGTCACCGACCAGGTCCTCAGGATCTACTTAACCGAAGCCCTCGCCGACGCCCCCGAAACCAAGACTCTCCTCCTCGGCTGCACCCACTATCCCCTCATTGAACCCGCCATCCGCCGCACTCTGGAATCCCTCGGCCACCCCCTTGTCCTCATCGACTCCGCCGAAGCCACCGCCCGCGCCGTGGCCGCCCACCTCCAACTCAACCCCAGCTCCTCGACCCTCACAGCCCGACACTCAACCCCCACCTTCTACGCCACCGACTCCGTAGAAAAGTTCCAGCGCCTCGGCCCCAGCTTCCTCGGCCAACCCGTCCCCGAAGTCAACCTCATCGACCTGGGTGGGTAAGGGGCGCAAGAGGTTCTACCGGGCACGCTGCTCCTGCCGGATGCCTTTCTCCCACTGTCAATCCCTGAATCTTCATAACCAACAGACAATAAAGAACATACGCATGGCGTAGTAGTTCGTATCGCCCCGCTATACTGTTAATACAACTCGAATTCGCTCAGCAACAGCAACCTAGAGCAAAGTAGCAGTTGGCGGTAGAGGCTGCCTTGTCCTTTGTTTGTCATTCCCGAAGGGAATCTGCGGTTGCCCTCCTCCACACCAATGGAAAGTCGTCTCTAAACCCATCAAAACGCAATGTGCTCAAGACTTTACCGCCCGAAGACACGAAATATGGGACTTTATCCTCGAATCAACGTCGAAGTCCAAGCCTAAGTCTCCTCTTTCGAAGACTTTGACACAAAACCAGGGGAGGGGAGGGGGTACCCCAGACCCACGCACGGAGCCAACCCAAGATGCCGTACCTGCTGAAGACCGAACCTGACAAATACTCCTTCGACGACCTCGAGCGCGAAGGCGAGACCACCTGGGACGGCATCGCCAACAACCAGGCCCTCCTCTATCTTCGCGGCATGAAGAAGGGCGAAAAGCTCGTCATCTATCACTCCAACATCGGCAAAGCCGCCGTCGGAACCGCCAAGGTCGCCTCCGTGACGCCCAATCCGAAAGACCCGAGGAGTCCAATCGTCCGCATCAAGCCCGTCACGCGCCTGAAATTGGAAAAGCCCCTCGACCAGATCCGCGCCGCCGCCGTCTTCAAGGATTCGATCCTCTTCCGCCAGTTCCGCCTCTCCGTCGTCCCCCTCACCGAAGCCCAGTACGACTGGCTCACGCTGGCTGACTAGCCTCCGTCATCGCAGTTTCTACAACTAAAGCACCTTTCGTTTCACTAAGTTATTATCTACACTCCGCATGAGGCCTATTAAGTATGTCCTTGCTGTCGTGGTTCGATACCCGCACTCTTTACACTTGCCAGTTACTTCTGGCGGGCGTATTCGCAGCCGTATTTTTCGGCTTGCGGCGATCGCATCCCCATGTGCAGGGCATTGTCTCGATCGCATTCAGCTTTCTCGCGGGAGCAACCGGCATCCTGCTCCTGTTCCTGCGCGGCACGATACCCGACTTCGTCTCCATGACGGTTGCCACCGCTCTCGTGCTCACCGCATTTGTCTTGCAGTACAACGCGGTCCTCCGGTTTTTCGGCGCAAGACGCAGCTTATATCCTCTGTTGCTCGCCGATGGCGCCGCCATGGCCGTGGTCTTCTACTTCAGCCAGATCCAGCACAACATCGTCTTGCGTATCGTGGCGTCGTCCCTCGCGATTGCATTGGCGCGCGGGCTCATCGCCTTGGAACTCTTCAAGCATTCCCAGGGTCGGGCTCACAGACGGGTCTTCGCCATCGTCATGGCAATCTTCGCAGTGCTGAGCTGCTCTCGAGCCGTAATCGCCTGTCTCTACCGTGCCCCTTCAAACTACCTCCGCTCCGGCTCTTTCCAGACCATTACGATGGGCGGAGACCTTGTCTACCTCTGCCTCCTCGGACTCCTCTTCTACACCATGGTCAACAGCGAAATCATCGCCCTCGTGCGCGCGGAATCTGAGATCGATCCCCTCTCCGGCATATTCAACCGCCGCGGCATCGAACTGAAGCTCGATCTCGAACTGAAGCGCGTCAAGCACAACGGACATACTCTATCGATAGGGCTTGTCGACATCGATTATTTCAAAGCCATCAATGACACAGCAGGACACGCGGAAGGCGACAACGCTCTCCGCAATGTCGTCATGACCATCTCCGCCAAACTTCGCGCCTACGACATTCTTGGACGTTTCGGCGGTGATGAATTTCTTCTCATTCTTCCCCAGACGCTGGCCGGCGGTGCGCTCATCGTGGCCGAACGCATCGGCGAAGCGGTACATTCGCTCCCCTCGACCTATCAGGGTCGCGCCCTCACCCTCAGCATCGGCCTCACCGAAGCCATCCCCGGCGATTACTCGACCTCTCTGCTCTCCCGCGCCGACCAGGCTCTTTATCGGGCAAAGCACGCCGGGCGAAACTGCACCCGCATCGTTCTGGCCACCAAAGAAGAAGCAGCCGGCACCACCCCGGAGCCACTCAGTGGACAGCTTACCCTCATCCGGAGTACATGGCCCAATAAGGTCGTGAGCAAGCAGAAAGAGCCAACCCCGAAATCTCTCGCCCGCTGATATCCTCAGACTATTGTCAGATATCGTCAGACTTGCGCAATCGAACAGGAGACACCCAGCACCATGATCGACCTCAAAGGCAAAGTAGCCGTCGTCTTCGGCCTCGCCAACAAACGCAGCATCGCCTGGGGCATCGCCCAGAAGCTATCGGAAGCCGGCGCCACCCTCGCCATCTGCTATCAGAACGAACGCCTCCAGCGCGACGCCGAAGAACTAGCCGCCGATCTCCCCAACGCGATGACCTTCCGCTGCGATGTCTCCGTAGACGCCGACATCGACGCCGTCTTCGAGCAGTTCAAGTCCACCTACGGCAAGCTCGACATCCTCGTCCACTCCATCGGCTTCGCCCCCAACATGAAGGTTAACAATGTCCTTCAAACTCCTCGCGAGGACTTCCGTATTGCACACGATGTCAGCGTCTACTCGCTTATCGCCCTGGCCCGTGCTGCGGAACCGCTTATGTCCGAGGGCGGTTCCATCCTCACCCTGACCTACTATGGCGCCGAAAAGGTCTTCCCCAACTACAACATCATGGGCGTAGCCAAAGCCGCTCTCGAATCCGCAGTCCGCTATCTCGCCGCCGACCTCGGCCAGAAGAAGATCCGCGTCAACGCCATCTCCGCCGGCCCGATCAAAACCCTCGCCGCCCGCGGCATCAGCGACTTCACCAAAATCCTCACCGCCGTCGAAGAACGCGGCCCGCTCCATCGCAACGTAGAAGTTCTCGAAGTCGGCAACGCTGCCCTCTTCCTCTCCAGCGACCTCGCCAGCGGCATCACCGGCGAGATCACCTTCGTCGATTGCGGCTACAACATCACCGGCCTGTAGCCACGCGTTGTCCTACGGGTTCTTGCTGCTGTTTGTTTCACGTCGTCATCCCTCAACCACTCGAATACTAAAGGACCTCTCAGCGATGCCGATCAAAGACCTACTCCTCCCCGAATTCGATCAGGAGCTTCGCAAGACCCGTACGCTGCTCGAACGCGTCCCCGACTCTCTCGACAAGCACGATTTCAAGCCTCACGAGAAATCGATGCCGCTGGCAAGATTAGCCGCTCACACAGCCCAACTGCCGAACTTCCTGACCGTCATCCTCAGCACCCCCGAGTTCGACATGGCCACATCGACAACCAAGCCTCTGGTCATGGAGTCCAGCGCCCAACTCCTCGCCGCCTTCGACAAGCTGAGCGCCGAAGCCCACGCCCTGCTCGAAGAAGCCTCCGACCGCGCTATGCACGAGACCTGGAAGCTCTCCTACGGCGGCAGGTCCGTCTTCGACGGCTCCCGCTATCACGCCATTCGCACCCTCTTCTTCAACCACATCATCCACCATCGCGCCCAGCTAGGCGTCTACCTCCGTCTCAACGACATCCCGGTCCCCGCCACCTACGGCCCCTCTGCCGACGAAGCCAGTCTTCCCTCATAGACCGAACCACACCGTGTCCCGCAGGACTCTCAGTCTTTAGACAGTCTCTTGTAAACGACGCCGTCCTTCATCACGAAACCAACCTTCGTCACCGCCGAGATATCCTCGACCGGATCTCCCGGCACTGCGATTACGTCGGCATAGTAGCCAGCCTTTAACTCGCCGATCTGGCCGCTCCAGCCCAGCAGCTTCGCCCCGTTCAACAGATCGGCCTGCAACACTGCCGCTGGCTTCATCCCATACTGCACCATCAGCTCCAGCTCCCGCGCCTGCGTCCCATGCGGAAACGGACCCACATCGCTGCCCACGACCATCGGAACCCCGGCCGCTAGTTGCTTCCTGAACTCCGCCGCATGATAGGCCAGCTCTGCATGCTCTCGCTCCCCTGCCGCTGGAGTCGCGGCGTGATCGGCAAAATACTCCGAGATGGCAAACGTCGGCACCGCGTAGATCTGCTTCTCCTTCATCGCCTTCATCGTCGCATCGCTCAACTGATAAGCATGATCGACCGAGGCCACCCCCGCGGCCACAGCATACGACGCTCCCGGCTCCCCGGTGCAATGCACCCCTACCACCCTACCCACCCGGGCCGCCTCCGCAACCGCCGCAGCCAACTGCGCCTCGGTGAACTGGTATGGCGTCTTGAAAACTCCGTCGCGAAAAGAATCCTGTCCCGTCTCGTACATCTTGACGAAGTCCGAACCGAGTTTGATCTGCTCGCGGATCGTCTTCACAATCTCATCGACGTTATCCGCATAGGTTGCGTTCGAAAGCACATGTTGATCGGGGTTATATCCAATCGCATCCTCGTGTCCTCCGGTGATTGAGATCGCATTCCCGCTCACGCGCATTCGAGGTCCCGGAATCATCCTCGAGTTGATCGCATTCCGCACCGCAGAATCGGCTGCTCCAGCGCCTTCGGTCCCCATGTCCCGCTCCGCCGTAAAGCCCGCCATCAGATCAGCCTTGGCCGCGCCGGCTGCAATCAGAGTCCGCTCCGGCACGCTCTCTTGCACTGTCTGCAGATCCTCGGCCCCCGGATGCAGGAATAGATGCACATGTGCATCGATCAGCCCAGGCATCAGCGTCATATCACCCAGATCGATCACCTCAGCCCCTGAAGTGTCTGCCGGCACGCCACCTCCCCCGACCCCAACAATGCGGTCTCCGCTCACAACCACAAGCCCAGGCGACACCACTTTCCCCGCTGCTACATCCAGCATCCACGCGGCACGCAGCACCACCACATGCTTCCCCACTCCCGCACCCTGCGCCGCACAAGACGCTGCCGCCAATGTCACCACTAACCCACTAATAAAAGTTTTCATCGTCCCAGCAGCATACCGCGAAACGCAAACAAATCGCTCTCCTTTCCACAACGCAGCGCTGCCACCCAACATCCAATCCTGCATAACCATGCCCATCCAGCCGAAGCTGAGGTGAGCATCGGAGGACAACGATGAAGGCAACATGGAAGCACCACGAAGACAATAACGCCCTCGACGCCAAAGAGCGCAACGAACTTCCCGCTTCGGTCTACGCCTTCCCCGACAAGCGCAAAGAGCCCCTCAATAACGCCTCTCACGTCCTCAATGCCATTGCCCGCTTCGATCAGGTGAAGGACGTTACCGCCCAGGAACGCGAACAGGCCTTTGCGAACATCAAAGCCGCAGCGAAGCACTACGGGGTTGAGATGACCGAGACCAAGTGGCAGGAACTCGGGAAGAAGCCTCACACCAAAAATCCCGCTCGCTAAAAGATCATCTACCCGGCCTTCTCGGTCAGTTCGGCCCACCGCGCATAGAGTTTGTCTGCGGCTTCCTGCGCGGTTTCCATCTCCATCAGAACTTCCGTGAGGCGTTCGGCATCCACTGAGACAGCAGGATCCTCGAGCATTACGCGCGCCTTCTGGAGACGATCTTCAGCCGTGTCGACCGCACTCTCTATTCCCGCGAATTCACGCGCCTCCAGATAAGAGAGTTTCTTCTTGTTACCGAAAGCCGACGCGGGAGGAGAAGATGACTCGATTCCCTTCCCGGCCGCTCCTGGCGCGATCGCATCTTCTACCTTGACGCCGCGCCATTGCTCCCACTGCGAGTAATCCGAGAATCGCTCTGCTCCGCCGCGTCCATCCAGGCCGAGCACCACGGTTGACACGCGATCCAGCATGTAACGGTCATGCGTGACCAGCACCAGTGCGCCTGAGTATTCAAGCAGGCTCTCTTCCAGGATCTCCAGCGTTGCGATGTCGAGATCGTTTGTCGGCTCATCAAGCAGCAGCAGGTCCGCAGGCTCGAGCATAAGTTTGGCGATGAGCACACGGGCTCTCTCGCCGCCGCTTAGCCTTTCAACCGGCTGGTTCAACTGCTCACTGGTGAAGAGAAACTTTGTCGCATAACTTGCTACGTGAACCACGCGTCCCTGATACACCACCGAATCAGAGTCTGGAGCCAGTGCGCGACGAAGCGTAACGCCTTCTTCCAGTTCGCGAAGCTGGCTGAAGTAGACGATCTTCAGAGCGGCGGCTTTCTTGATCGTTCCTGCGGTTGGCGCAAGTTCGCCGGTGAGCAGACGCAACAGCGTGGTTTTTCCGCTTCCATTGGGGCCGACAAGGCCAACGCACATGCCGGAAGTTATTAGAAAATTGAGGCCTTCTACGATCTTTCGTTCGCCCAGGACAACGCTGACGTCCTCCAGTTCCACGAGGCGTTTTGTCTGCCGGTCGGTGGCGGAGAAGTCGATACCGGCGCTCGCGGTCTGCACGCGGGAGTTGACTTCCTTCAGTTGGCCGATGAGGTCCTGCGCGTTGTCGATGCGCGCTTTTGCCTTGGTGCTGCGGGCTTTAGGGCCTCGCCGAAGCCAGTCTACTTCGATCTTGACGCGATTTTTCAGCGCGTCCTGGAGCTTGGACTGAGCTTCCATGTAGAGCTGTTTGCCTTCGATGAACTTCGAGTAGGTGCCCTTTACGCGCAGCAGGCCGTCGGCGTAGACGCGGTTGAGTTCGACGATTTCGGTGGCGACGTTTTCGAGGAAATAGCGGTCGTGACTGATCATGACGCAGGCGAAACTGCCTTCGTTCAGGAGTTCTTCGAGCCAGCTAATCCCTGCTAAATCAAGGTGATTGGTGGGTTCGTCGAGCAGCAGGACGTTGGGATGGATGACGACGGCTTCGGCGATGGCGAGGCGTTTGCGCCAGCCTCCGGAGAGCTTGGCGGCCTCGGCGCTGAGGTCGGGAAAGCCGGTGCGACCGGAGGTTTCGCGGAGGCGGCCTTCGTGTTCGGCTTCGGCGACTTTGACGCGGACCAGGGCGGCTTCGAGGACAGTGCGGACTGTGACGCCGGGGCTAAAGGTCGATTCTTGTTGCACATAGCCGACCAGAGCGCGCTTGCGCACGGCTACATCGCCAGCATCGGCGTCTTCGTCTCCGGCGAGGACCTTCAGCAGGGTGCTCTTGCCGGCGCCGTTGGGGCCGATGAGTCCGATGCGGTCGCCGTCTGAGACGGTGAAGGAAATCTCGCGAAACAAAGGGGTTGCGCCGAAGGATTTGGTTAGACCCTGCGCATTTATGATTGGTGGCATTTCTTCAGTTTACAGGGGTATGGATCCCGCGGAGGTGAGGGGGACCTGCAGTTTGGGGAGAGCACCTTGCGCGGTTTTTTTTGTTGCGTGGTGGAATGGTGTTTCTGCTGGGTTTTTCGCGGGAAAAATCGTGTTTGTTGCGTGGTTTTTGTGGTGAATTTGTGGTAGTTAGTGTGGCTGAGAGTGCTTTTTAAGGCGTACTAAATCTGCTTGCGAAAAATACGCCAATTTCCTGACTTTATTCTTACCTTCAGTTAGTCGAGATCGAATTCACGGAGGGGACGGTCGGTGAGAGGGGTCTCCTTGGCTTTTTTGACAGCCTCGGCGAACTTTTTGGCGAGCACGTCGTCCTTGTTCTTCTGGGCGTCGACGCTCTGCTGGAAGATGGAGTCGCGCCGGGCGTCGGCGTCGCGGAGGGCCTTGGCGGCTTCGCCGAAGTCTTCGAACATCTTTTTCTTTGGGGCCGAGGTGTGGGCGATGATCGAGCGGCTGACGGGGTCGATCTTCAGCATGCCGCCGCAGTCGGGGCAGGTGACTTCGAATGGCTGATCGCTTAATCCCATGGTGGCTCCTGGGATTATTTTACTCGGGTTGCGGATGTGGGGCGGAAGCCTTTCGTTCCTGGATGACGGACCAAGGCGAGGGGGCCGCAAATGCGGAGATTTTTCGCTGCGTTCAAGATGAAGTCGAAGAACAAACAAAACAGCAAAAACAAGGGTTAGCTCGCGGCTTTTCGACAGTTTCTTAAAGCAGCGCTGACCCGGTCAACAGTCTCGCCTCTGCCACGTTGTGCGCCGCGCACCAGCGCTTCAGCCCGTTGGCGATATTTTCGACAGCTCTGGGATCGGCATAGCTCGCTGTTCCGACTTGAACGGCCGCGGCGCCTGCCATCATGAACTCGACGGCATCTTCGGCTCGCATGATACCTCCCATGCCAACGATGGGAAGAGTTACGGCCTTCGAAACCTCATGTACCATTCGTACCGCAATCGGCTTGATCGCCGGTCCCGACAGGCCCCCGGTGATGTTGGCGATGCGCGGCCGCCGCGTCTTAATATCGATGGCCAGGGAGACGAACGTGTTGACCAGAGAGAGCGCGTCGGCGCCGCCATCCGCAGCCACTTTGGCCATCAGGCCGATGCTGGTTACGTTCGGTGATAGCTTGACCATGAGTGGCCGTTGCGCTGCCGCCTTGCAGCGGGCCACCAACTCCCAGAGTTGTGGCGGGTCGGTCCCAAACACCATGCCTCCGTGGCTGGTATTGGGGCAGCTTGCGTTCAACTCATACATTGCGATTCCGGGAGCGTCATTCAGCGCCTGGATGACTTCGACACAGTCTTCCATGGTAAAGCCGAAGACATTGGCAATCACGACGGTCTTCGTCATCTTCTGCAGCTTGGGAATCTTTTCCGCGATAAAGGCGCGCACCCCCATATTCTGGAGGCCAATCGCGTTGATCATGCCGGCGGCTGTCTCGATGATGCGCGGAGCAGGATTGCCTGCCATCGGCTCTCGCGACAAACCCTTGGTGACAAAGCCGCCGATGCGGTCCAGCGAGAGGATGTCCTCGAACTCGACCCCATAGCCGAAGGTGCCGCTGGCTGCGATCACAGGCGAGCTGAACTCGACGCCTGCGACCGTGACGCGCATGTCCGGCCCTTTGCCGCGAGCAGACGCGCTCATCGTTCCATGTCCTTTGCGGCTGACTCGGCGGCCTTATCTGCTTCAGGCCTGATCGCCTCGGTGAGCACATGCCCCACGCAGGCCGACGGCTGATTCACCTGCAGCAGCGAGGCGAAGGTGGCGGCGATATCTACGGGGGCGACGCGGCCGTGATAGGTTCCGGGCACAAACGCCGAACCATAAAACGCGAGGGGGACGTGGCGATCGTAGGAATAGGGAGAGAAATGATTGGTGCCTTTGGCGCCTGCCAGCTCATACATTCCGGGAGCTATCATCACATACCATCCGCCATTGGCCGAGTAGCTATGCAGGACAATCCTTCCCTCTTCCGTGGCGGGAAGCTGACCCGCGGCCATCTGTACCCGGGTATAACTATGGCGGATGATGGGCCGTGGCGGCAACCGTGTCTGGCTGACACCCTGCGGCTCGGGCGGCAGCGTGGACTCCAAGGCGTCCGGCAGCATCTCTGAAACCGCATCTTCCGCCTCAGCCTCGGTTACTTTTTCCTGGAGGAAGGGCCGCGGATCAATGGTCAGGTATGGCATCTCGCTGCTCAGGAGGTAGCTGGTCTGCTTGCCGGGAGAGAAGCGCGCGTTGAGACGCTGGTTCACCGCGGCGCTCAGTTTTCTAGCGTTGAAGGTGGCCGCGGGAATACCGAGTTTCTCCGCAACCGCAGGCACCGGGGCGATGCCATGGTCGCCGGTCAGCGAGACCCATACGTTGCCCATGCCCCCGTCGACGTGGGTGTTCAGCCAGGAGAAGAAGCCGTTGAGGTTGACGTCGATGGCATCGATCATGGCGCGCTGCTCGGGCGCATCCGGCCCCACGATGTGGCCCAGGATGTCAGTCGAAGAGATGCTGATGGTGAGGACATCGGTGACGTCGTGACGGCCCATCTGCTCCCCCACGATGAGCGCCTTCGCAAAGTCCAGAAGGTACGACACCGAAGCAGGCGACTTGCCCACGTCTTCGTAGAAGTGTCCCGGTTTTGCTCCGGCCTCCTGCAGTGCCCGATCGGCCCGGCCGCTGTCGTTGAAGGCCTGTGCCCAGGGCGGCAACTGCGTCTCCCAATAGGTGGAGGTGATGAAGCGCCCATTGGCATGATCGAGCCAGAAGGCGCCGTTGGAGGCGTGTCCCGAGGTAAGAATGGCGGCGCGGTCCTTCAAGGAGATGCCGAAGAGCTTGGACTGGCCCCGAGTCGCCAACACGACCTCGTCGCCAAGGGTCGAGGCTAGCTCGTTGCGCGGCGAAGCTCCCGCGTCCGTCGATCCCGGGTCGCCGACAATCGCATACCGCTCGTCCTCGACCGAACTTACCGGATGGGTTGTCGAGCGCTTGAGGTCCCACCACTGGTTCAGCGAGATGCCATGCCCGTTGCTGTACGCTCCGGTGCCGATGGTCGAGTGGCCGGGAGCGGTCATGGTGTTGGCGTAGTCGTAGTAGCAGTCGATGAAGTTGGCGCCGCGCTTCAGGAAGAGGTTGAATCCGTTTGCGGTCTTGAAGTCGTCGCGATAACGCTCGAGGTAATCGCCGCGAAACTGGTCGAGGACCAGAATCACCACCAGCTTCGGTTTTGCGTGGTAGGCATCAGCCCGTGCTGGCGACGTCATCGATAAGGGAAACAGGAGACACAGAAAGGCGGCAGTGAACCTTCGCATAGTTGTAAGGGTAATTGCATTCGGCTGCTATGAGATGGGGTCGCACCGGATTTCAGGCGAAGACGCTAGAATGCTACTTGATGATCGATCTGGCATTTGTACGGGCGAACCTCGCCCTTGTGGAAGGAAAACTGCGCAGCCGGGGCATGGACCCTGCGGCGGTACTGGGTAACTTTGCCGAGGTGGACCGCGAACGCCGCGAGGCCATTACGCAGGTGGAGATGCTGAAGGCCGAGCGAAACAAGCTCACCGAACAGATTGCAAGACTCAGGCGCGAAGGCGCGGACACGTCTGCCCTGACCGAGCAGACGCGCGCGCTCAAGCTGCAGGTCGAGTCGCTTGAGGGAGCAGCGGCATCGGCCGACGAGCGGCTGCGGGAGTTGATGCAGACGCTCCCAAACCTGCCCCAGGAGGATGTTCCGCGTGGCAAGAGCGAGCACGACAACTGCGAAGAGAAGGTCTGGGGCGACAAACCGGCGTTCGACTTCCCTGCCAAGCCGCACTGGGAGCTTGGCGAGGCGCTGGGCATTCTGGACTTCAACCGGGCGGCGAAGATCTCCGGCTCACGGTTCGTCGTTCACTTCGGCCAGGGGGCGCGGCTGGAGCGGGCGCTGGCCAACTTCATGCTCGACCTGCACACGGGCGAACATGGCTACACCGAGGTTCTGCCGCCTTACATGGTCAATTCGAAGTCGCTCTTTGGTACGGGACAGCTTCCGAAGTTCGCCGAAGACCTCTTTCATTGCGATGACAAGGGACCGTATCAGCCTGGCGTCTTTCAGGACAGCGACCATTGGCTCATCCCCACCGCGGAAGTTCCTGTGACTAACCTCTTTCGCGATGAGACGCTGGAGGACTCGCAGCTTCCGGCTTCTTTCTGCGCGTATACGCCGTGCTTCCGGTCGGAGGCTGGGTCGTATGGTAAAGATGTGCGGGGCATGATCCGGCAGCACCAGTTCCAGAAGGTGGAACTGGTGAAGTTTGTGCGGCCGGAGGAGTCCAACGAAGAGCATGAGAAGCTGACCCGGCATGCGGAGATTGTGCTGGAGCGGCTTGGGCTTCCGTATCGCCGCATGTTGCTTTGCACCGGGGACATGGGATTTGCGTCCGCGAAGACTCATGATCTGGAGGTCTGGCTGCCTGGGCAGGGGCTGTATCGCGAGATCTCGTCGTGTTCCAACTTCGAGGCCTTTCAGGCTCGGCGAGCGAATATTCGGTATCGTGCAGCCGGGGCGAAGAAAAGCGAGTATCTTCATACGTTGAACGGCAGCGCTCTGGCGGTTGGACGCACGTATCTGGCGATTCTCGAGAACTATCAGCAGGCAGATGGAAGCATCAGGATTCCCGAGGCCTTAGTGCCTTACATGAAAGGCGAAACTGTGATCGGCAAGCAGCAGGGCAGGGTTTAGCCAATGTTCAAACTTATCCGGAACTACATCTTCTGGGCTTACGAGCGGGGCAGCTTTCACTATGACGTGATGGTGACGGTGATCCTCCTGTTCATGTTCGTCTCGCCGCACTTCATTGATTTCAAGGACAAACCGGTGGAGACGGTGGCGCTGCATGCCAGCGAGGTGCTGGTGAAAGAGGCGGGCGTGGAAGGCGAAAGCAGCCGCTTCCTGTATCAAATCCGGGCTGACGACATGGGTAGCGCCAAGACGGATGAGGAGCGCCGCGCGGCGATTCTGCGGGTGGTTGAGCCGATCTCGGGCGAGGTTTCGCTGGAGCGGTACGAGGCTGTGCGCGATGCGCAGGGGAAAGTGATCGCCTACAATGCGTGGGTGCTCCGCTAACGCGGCAGCGAAGCCACACATCTAAATTTCAGGGAGCACACGACTTATGACTACGATTCAACGCATTGCGGCATCTCTTCTTTTTTCCTCAGCCGCACTGGCGTGTGCACAGCCGCCGCCGGGCCATCTGGATGAGGTGTTGCGGCAGATGGATGCGGCCAGCCTGAAGTTTCAGACGGCGGAGGCGAACTTCCATTGGGACCTGTATGAAAAGGTCGTCCGGCAGGTGACAACGCAGCAGGCGGGGACGATTTACTTCAGGAAAGACGCGGGTAAAACGGTGATGGGGGCGAAGATGACCACGCCTTCGGTGAAGCTGATCGACTATCGCGACGGCGTGCTTCGGCTGTTCGATGTGCCGACGGACCACCTGACCACCGTTCATTCTAAAGGGGGCCAGATGGAGAGTTTCCTGACGCTGGGGTTTGGCGGGAGCGGGAAGGATATGGCGAAGGCGTGGACGATCTCGGACCTGGGGATGGAGACGCTGGATGGGGTGGAGACGGCGAAGCTGGACCTGGTTTCGAAGGACCCGTCGGTGCGGAACAATATCACGCATGTGACGGTGTGGGTTGACCCGGCACGGGATATCTCACTGAAACAGGTGTTTTACCTGACTTCAGAGGATTATCGGACGGCCTGGTATACCGATATCCAGTACAACCAGAAGGTGGATGACAGGCCTTACCAGATTAAAACTGACAACAAGACGACGCGGGACGAGCACTAAATTCGCAAAAAAAATTGCTGTGGTCCGCTTTCCTTAAAGATGCGCATTTACTGGCATTTTTGAGGGGGGTTGCGGTTAGTGTGGTGTATTTTGCATGGTAATTTGCTGGTAAATTATTGTACTTAGTCTGGCTGAGAGTGCTTTTAAGGGACACGATCTCGGCGGCGAAAAATACGCCAACTTTTCGAACTTTATTTTTGGGGTATGTTGGCGTGGACGGGTCGCTTCCGATCGCGGAAGAGGAAGCTGGCCCAGAGGATGAGCAGGGGGAAGAGTTCGAGGGTGTAGCGGGGCTCGGAGTTGTCGAGGGTGAGGAGCAGGGCCATGCGCAGGAGGACGAAGGCCAGCATGGACCAGGCGAGCGCGGTGTGAGGGTCCCATCCGCGCTTGCGCCAGAGATACAGGCCGACGGCTCCCAGGAGGAAGTAGGCGAGGTTGAGCGCGGCCATGGCGACGGCTTCGAGGGTGTGGAGGGGATGCTCGCTGTATCGCCACCAGTCGAGCGAGACGGCCATCATCTCGGTGCGCGGGCGGAGGGTCATGTTGAGCAGGCGGGCGACGGGAAGAGCGAGGTAGTAGCGGAGCGGGTCGGCGTGGAGGCGCTGTTCGGCGATGGTTTCGAATCGGGCGTCGAGAGCGGGGGTGGCGTTGCAACGCTTGTCGTAGTCGGCCAGGAGAGCGGCGGTCTGGGCGTACTGCTTGGGGGAGTCGAAGGCGCGGGTGGGCAGGTCGTTGACGTCGATTTCGGCGTTGTCGTAGTTCCAGTAGACCTCCTCGGTGGAGGCGTAGTCGATGCCCCAGGTGCGGTACCAGCGGTTGAAGCCGCGAGGGATGTCTTCGCCGGGGTCGGTGGCGGAGCGCGGGGCGAGGGGTTGAAAGACGTGGAAGGTATGCCAGTTGCGCGCGGTCCAGGGGACGAGCGGCAGGAGGACGCAGAGGCTGACGAGGGCGGCGGGGAGGATGGCTCCGCGGAGCGGATTTTTCGCTGCGCCTCGCAAAATAACGAGAGATGGAGTGTTCGGGTGTGTGGGCCGCTTTTGGGATGGCCAGGAGAGCCGGAGGATAGCGGGGACGATGGCGGCGGCAAGGAGGCCCTGCTCGGGGCGCAGGAGGAGCGAGTAAGCCATGGCGAGACCGGTGAGCCAGAGCCAGGGGTTGATGCCGCAGCCGGCGGCGCGCCAGCGTTCTAGGCTGTAGAAGGCGAGGGCGATGGTGGTGAGGGTGAGGACCTCGGTGAGCGGAGCGGCGGCGTAGGTCGCGGTAAAGGGGCAGAGGGCTGCTAGCCAGAGGGCGGCGAGGCGAGCGCGTGGGCCGAAGAGGCGTCCGGCGAGGGCGGCGACCAGCAGGCAGGTGAGCAGGTCGAAGAGGCACTGGACCAGCATGACGGCGGTGTAGCGCTCGACACCGAAGAGGGCGAAGCTGGCGGCGAGGAAGAGTGGGTAGCCGGGCAGGCGGATCAGGGTGGGCTGGGGGCCGTTCGGCGTGACGAGGAAGCCGTAGACGCCGTGCTGGAGCCAGTTTTTGGCGATGTTGCCGTAGATGAGGGTGTCGCCGTTGACGCTGGCGGCGTGGGCGATGAACCAGAGGCGCAGGAGGAGACCGGGCGCGAGAGCTGCCGCGGCGTGGAGGCCGGTTCGTCTGCGCACTGAAGGCATCTGTCGATGATAGCTGTGGGAGATGAGTTGCGAACTCTAAGAACCTGTCGAAAAGCTGAAGGCTTTGACCACGGATTGGCGCGGATGAGACGGATTAAGAACAGGCAAGGGCAAGAGCAATGGCGAAGACAGGGATCCTTCCCCTTGGCTGCGTTCGGGTCAGGATGACGGCGAAGGACGAGCAGCAGCAAAACTATGGTTAGAACAGAGTTTTTCCGACAGACTCTAAAGACTAAGCGTTGACACCGATTTGCACCGATGAGATGAATGAGAGCGGGTTTGCTGTTGGTGTAGAGGGGGAAACGGTCAGATTCCCTTCGGGAATGACAACAAAGGGCACGGCAGAGAGGTGTGGCCGGGCTGCAATGGGTGGGCAGTGAGGTTTAGCCTGCGGTGTGGCATACTCTTGTTTGCGCCGTAGCGTTCCGGCTCGCTCGTTCCACCTGTTCTGCCGGTTGGAAGAGAGGGGCACTACGCGGCAGTTTCCGAGGATTATGCACGAACCTATTGATCCCTCTCTCCATGCGGCCGGTTCCGATTCTGTCCAGAGCCGCGTGCTTCGCGTCATCGCCACAGCTCGCCGGCTTCCGCTGGAATCCGTCACGCCGGACAGCACCTTCGAACAGCTCGGGATCGACTCTCTCGACCGGATCAATCTACTCTTCGATATCGAGAATGAGTTCGATATTTCCATCGATGACGAGCAGGCCCGGGGGATCGCCAACATTCACCAGATGGCGGAGGGGATCGAGGAGATACTTCGGAAGAAGGCCTCGGGAACGGTTTAGGAAGTTGCCTAAAAACGGAAGAGTCGACCACGGATTTGCGCGGATGGGACGGATTCAGGAACAGGCAAAAACAAGGGCAAGGACGAAATACAGGGATCCTTCGCAACGCTCAAGGATGACGGCGAAAGGCAAACGCAACAACAACAACTGCAAATACAGGGATCCTTTCCCTTCGCTGCGGTCGAGGGTCAAGGATGACGGCGAAGAACAAACAACAGCGAATATGCTCTTTCAGCAGTTTTAGACAGGTTCTTAGAGCGAATTTGCTGTTGGCGTGGAGAAAGGCAACCGCAGATTCCCTTCGGGAATGACAAACAAAGGGCACGCGGACTCTACACCAACTGCTGCTTTGCTCTAGGATGACGGCGTAGAACAAACAACGGCGCGAACAACGGCGAAAGATTAAAGCGGTCGTCGCTACATGGACTTTAGCCATGCGACGGAACGTTGGATGCCTTCGGCCAGGTCTACGGTGGGCGCGAAGCCGAAGTCGCGCTTTGCTTTTTCGTTGGGAAACTCCTGGTCTCTTCCGAGCAGGTAGACGGCGTGGCGGGTTAGCTGCGGGCGTCCGGGGAGGTGGAGGGTTCCATGGGGGAACTCCATGGCGCGGGCCAGCAGCATCGCCGACCCGAAGGAGAGATTCAGCCATGGCGGCTTGTAGCCTAAGCCTGAGGCCAGGCCCGAGACATAGTCGTGCCAGGTTGCGTTGGTTCCGTCGGAGAGGTTGTAGGCCATACCCAGCGTTCGCTCGCTGTCTGCTGCCTGCATCATGGCTTCGGCCACGGTGTCGACATAGGTGAACCCTCCGGTGCGCCGGCCGCCGTCGATGGATGCCATGAGACGGATACGGAGGAGTTCGGCGAAGTCGGTGACGAATGCCTTGCCGCGAGGCCCGTAGATGGTGGCCGGCCGTATGACCGTGACCGGCAGGCCGCGTTCGCGGTGCGCCGTCCAGACGGCCCGCTCGCCCAGCACCTTGGTGTGGTTATATCCCAGCCCCACATCGTTCAGGTCGTCGGTTGGGACAGGGCTTTCGGGGCATGGCACCAGCGGATAGCCGTAGACGTCGGTGGTGCTGACGTGGACGAAGCGCCTCAGACCTATGGCTGATTCTGCGGCGGCCAGCATGTTCTCCGTGCCGCGCACATTTGCTTCGTAGAAGGTGTGGGGCGAGGCCCAGTCGGTGGAGGCGGCGGCGCAGTGGAAGATGTGCGTGACGCCGCGCATGGCGCGCTGCAGCGTCTTGAGTTCGGCCAGATTGCCGGGCACAATCCGGATGGGCGCATGGGCGAGATGGCGCATGTCCGCTGAGGTACGGGCGAGCACGACGACCTCGTCTCCACGAGCGGCCAGCAGCTCTGCCAGGCGACCGCCCAGGAAGCCGCTGGCTCCGGTGACAAAGACGGCCACGCGCCCTCAGCTCTTGGACAACTGCTGGAACGAGTCGAGGACATACTCAAGCTGCGCGGTGGTGTGGGCCGCGGTGACGCAGAGCCTGAGCCGCGCCGCGCCCTGCGCCACTGCGGGGAAGATGACCGGGCAGGCGAGGATATTGTAGTCGCGCAGGCGGCGGGCGAACATGGCCGCTTTGACGTCTTCGCCGAGAAGGACCGGGATCACGGCGGTCTCGGACAAGCCGGTATCGAAGCCGAGGCTATTGAGCCCGGCGCGCAGGAAGCGGGCATTCTGCTGGAGGCGCGCCACGCGCTCCGGCTCCTCGTGCAGGATGGCGATTCCCTTCCGGACCGCCGCCGCCGCCGGGGCGCTGACCGCTGCCGAGAAGATATAGGGAGACGCGGCATGCTGCATGTAGATCGCAAGCTCCTCGGACATGGCGGCAAACCCGCCGGTCGAGGGGATGGATTTGGCCAGCGAGCCGGTCCAGAGGTCAACGCCCTCGGCGCCGATGCCGAAGTGCTCTTCGGTCCCCCGGCCGGTGCTGCCGATGACGCCGATCGCATGGGCCTCATCCATCAGGAGGAAGCAGCCGAACTCTTTTTTGAGGGCGATCAGGTCGGGCAGGGGGCAGATGTCTCCATCCATGGAGAAGACGCCGTCGGCGATGATCAGGGTGCGATTTGCCTGTGCGCCGCCCTGCAGCTCCTCGCGCAACGAGAGCATGTCGTTATGCCGGTAACGCTGGACCTGCACGCCTGCCATCTTGCAGGCGTCCAGGAGGCTGCGGTGACACAGGGCGTCGAGGATGACGCGGTCGGCGGGACCGAAGAGGGAGGTGATGACGCCGAGGTTCGCCATATAGCCGGAGCTGAAGATCAGCGCCTTCTCGGTCCCTTTGAGGCCGGCAAGGTCGCGCTCGACCTCGTGGTGGAGATCGAGGGTCCCGGTGAGCAGGCGGGCTCCCCCGGTCCCGGTGCCGTACTTTCGGACGGCATCGATGGCGGCTTCCTCCACACGCGGATCGCCGATGAGGCCGAGATAGTCGTAGGAGGAGAGCATGAGCATCTCCCGGCCCTCGGTGGTGACGATGGGGCCGGTTTTGCTCTGAAGCGGCGCCTGAAAGGGGTAGGCGTCGGCAGCGCATGCCATGGCAGTGGATTCGAAGAGCCTGCGGCCACGGGCGTCGAGAAGGCCGTCCTTCTTGAGACTCCACTTGCGGCCTGGCTTGAAGTAGCCGTTGAACATGCCGCCGGAGGAGGAGGCGAGGCCGGTTTGGCTGTCCGCCTGATTTTTGTCCGTTTGGGAACTGCCGGGGACCTCGCGTTGGTTGGGCGTGCTCTGATGCTGAATTTCTTCGAAAGTTTGCATGCGGTCGATCATCCTTATAGCAATGCTACAGGGAGGCGGCAAAAGGCGGAAACGGAGACTTGACCGGAGCGGCAGGCGGAGGAGGGCGCGATGGGGCTGTTCGGCGTGGATCTGTTCCGTGGTATGAGGAGTTTACCTCCCGGAAATTTGCGCGTGCGAGGAAGCCACAAAGGGTGGGCACGCGTTTTTAGGAGGTCCTGGCCTTTTTTTCATATGGCGTTCACGCGACGTTAATACCTGCGGGCATCAGCTTAATCGCGAGGGATATTTATGGCCACTTCGATCGATACCAGGAAGAGCGATTTCTCCGAGATGGATAATGCGGGGATCTCGAAAGAGCATTGGAAGATCATGTTTATTTCGGGCATGGGATTTTTTACCGATGCCTACGATCTGTTCATCATCGGGGTGGTGATGGCGCTGCTGAAGCCGATGTGGCATGTCGGCAAGGTGGAGGAGGGCCTGGTCGAGTCGACGGCGTTGCTGGCCGCGGCGATCGGCGCGCTGCTCTTTGGCCGAATCGCGGACATGCTTGGGCGCAAGCGGATCTACGGCGTCGAAGTGCTGGTGCTGGCCGCGGGCGCGATTGCGTGCGCCTTCTCGCCGAATATCTGGTGGCTGATTGGATTTCGTTTCATTCTCGGGGTGGGCATCGGCGGCGACTATCCTGTCTCGGCCACGATCATGAGCGAGTATGCGGGCAAGGCGCATCGCGGGATGCTGGTGACGCTGGTGTTCGCGATGCAGGCGGCGGGGTTGATCGTTGGTCCCTTGTTCGCTGCCGCCCTGCTGTCCACGCATATGTCGCAGGACATTATCTGGCGGATTCTGGTGTCGTTCGGCGCGATCCCCGCGCTGGCCGTCTACTGGTCGCGCCGTCACCTGAAAGAGACGCCGCGTTTTCTAAAAGCTTCCGGACACGAGGAGGACGAGGCCGGCAATCTCAAGAAATCGCAGCACTTCGACAAGAAGACGCACTCGGTCTCGTTCTGGGACGGCTTTCACCGTATGGTCGACAACAAGCGGATTCTGGCGCGGCTGATCGGCGCAAGCGCGGCGTGGTTCCTGATGGACTTCGCGTATTACGGCAATACGGTGTCGAGCCCGCTGGTGCTCTCGGCGTTGGGCGGTAATCATACGGTTCTGCGAAAGACGCTGACGCAACTCTGCATCTTCACTATCTTTGCAGCACCAGGCTATGCGGTGGCGGCGCTGACGATGGACAAGCTGGGACGGAAGACGATCCAATGCTTGGGCTTCGGGATGATGGCGCTCAGCTTTGGGCTGCTGGCCGTTATTCCAAATATTGAGAAGATGGTGTACCCGTTTTTGATCATTTACGGGTTCAGCTACTTCTTTACCGAGTTCGGTCCGAATGCGACGACGTTCGTTTATCCTTCGGAGATCTTTCCGGTGAAGGTGCGGACGACGGGACATGGGATCTCGGCGGCTATGGGCAAGATCGGCGGGTTCATCGGGGTGTTCACGTTTCCTTTCTTCATGCACTGGCATGGGCTGCCTGCGGCGGAGGGCGCGGCTGCGATTGTGAGCGTGCTGGGATTGGCGGTGACGATCTTCCTGCTGCCGGAGACCAAGGGCAAGAGTCTGGAAGAACTTTCGGAGGAGCCGTCTACGCCGGTGGAGAAGGCTGCGGCGTGAGGGGGCAGCCGGCGGGTTGTTCCTCGGGTTTAGGTTGACGGGGAGGAGATTGGCAGGGTGGAAATGGGCCGCTCGGTGGTTTGGCTTGCGTTGACTCAGGCCATCCGGCTGCATACGATGGACGTAGCCCGAGTTCGCAGAGCCGCCCGTCTTTTTTCATGAACAAACAAGTCTTCTACGATCCACACCGCAAGCGCTGGAAGCGGCTGCGCCGAATATTCGATGTCCTCGCCCTGCTGGGGCTGGTGCTGGGGACGATCTTTGTGATCGGGTTGATGCGGATGAAGCCGCTGCCGGAGCTTTTTCTGCAGGCGCAGAAGAAGAACTACCGCGCGCTGAATGTTCCCCATGCGCCGCTGAACAAGACTGCCCAGAAGCTACGGCGGTCGGCGCATCGGAAGACGGACGTGAAGCCGGGCGACGTGCCGCTGAATGCGGGCGAAGGGCTGCGCGCGGCGTACTACGTGGAGGATGACCCGGCGAGCTACTCTTCGCTGAAGCAGCACATCGGCCAGATCGACCTGCTGTTTCCGGAGTGGGTGCATGTGGTCTCTCCGGATGGGAGCCTGACCGCGTATACGCAGGACAACCGTCCGTACGCGGTCGTGGACCAGGGCGGCGTACACCAGGTGGACCGCGAGGGCAAGGTCGCCAAGACGATTGCGGCGAACCATGTGAACCTGGATGTGTTTCCGCTGGTGAATAATTATGATCCGCTGAAGAACATGTTTTTGCCGGACATCGGCGGCTTTCTGAATAACGATGCCTCGCGGGCGAACTTTGTGCGGCAGATCGATGTGTTTCTGGCGGGGAACCCGAGTTATCGCGGCATCTCGCTGGACTTCGAAGATATTCCGACGGACGCGCAGCCGGGGCTGAGGGCGCTGATCGCGGCGCTGTATGAGGATTTTCATCCGCGCAATCTGCGGCTCTATATCAATGTGCCGACGGGGGACGACGACTGGGACTTGAAGTTCATGGCGGACCATTCGGACGGCCTGCTGGTGATGAACTACGACCAGCACCAGACAGAGAGCGGGCCGGGACCGATTGCGTCGCAGGACTGGTTTGTCGATAACCTGAAGAATGTTCTGAAGCTGGTGCCTAAGGATAAGCTGATCTGCGCGATCGGCAGCTACGGGTATGACTGGACGATGTCGCTGCCGCCGGCCGCGGGTAAGGGGCGGCGCGGGAAGAAGGTGGCGGAGAAGGTGCTGGCCTCGCATGACCTGTCGACCCAGGATGCGTGGCAGGCGGCGTCGGACTCCGAGGCGGATGTGGAGTTGGATGACGACTCGTTGAATGCGCACTTTGTGTATGACGATGAGGACGCGCATGTGCGGCACCAGGTGTGGTTTCTGGATGCGGTGACGGTGCTGAACGAGATGCGGGCGGCGCGGGCGCTGGGGATCCAGACGTATGCGCTATGGCGGCTGGGGTCGGAGGACAACTCGCTGTGGAAGGTGTGGGACTACCCGACGAAGGCTGATCCGGTAAAGGACCTGGCGCAGGTGGAGCCGGGATACGACGTGGATACGGAGGGGGAAGGCGATATTCTGCGCGTGATCCGGAAGCCGCAGGTGGGCAAGCGCGTGGTGACGATGGATGACGACAAGACAGCGCCGCCGCAGTACCGGATGATCACGGACGAGTCGATGGATTCGTACCCGCTGTCGTACACGGTGGAGCAGTACGGGTACCAGCCGAAGAAGGTGGCGCTGAGCTTCGACGATGGGCCGGACCCGGACTGGACGCCGAAGATCCTGGATATCTTGAAGCAATACAACGTGAAGGGCACGTTCTTCATGATCGGCGAGATGGCCGAGGACTATGTGGGGGTGATGCAGAGGGTCTATCGCGAGGGCCACGAGATTGGGAACCATACGTGGTCGCATCCGGACATCAGCGAAATTTCGAACCGCCAGGTGGACCTGGAGATGAACCTGACGGAGCGGCTGTTCGCGTCGAAGCTGGGGGTGCAGCCGCTGTATTTCCGGCCGCCGTACTCGATCGACCAGGAGCCGGATACGAACGACCAGGCGGCGCCGGTGGAGCGAATCCAGGGGCTGGGGTATGTGATCGTCGGGAACAAGATCGACACCAACGACTGGGACGAGCATCCGCGGAAGAGTCCGCAGGAGATTTCGGACGGGGTGTTCCAGACGATTGCGGACATGGACTCGCATCCGTGGAACCGGGGGTCGGTGATTCTGCTGCACGATGGGGGTGGGGACCGCTCGGCGACGGTGGCGGCGCTGCCGGTGCTGATCAAGACGCTGCGGGCGCATGGGTACCAGATTGTTCCGGTGTCGGAGCTGGTGGGCAAGACGCGGGCGGAGGTGATGCCTCCTCTTACGGCGCACCAACGCTGGCAGGCCCGGGCGGATTCGCTGACGTTCTTCTTCTACAGCTTCTTCCACTACTTCGTGGTGGTGGTGTTCTTCGTCGGCGACTTTCTGATGAGCGCGCGGCTGATCATTATTGGAGTGTTCGCGGTAATCGACCGGTTCCGGACAAGAAAGAATTTTGCCGGGCCGGACTATGCGCCGTGGGTCGCGGTGCTGATTCCCGCGTACAACGAGGAGAAGGTGATTGTCCGGACGATCCGGTCGGTGATGATGTCGTCGTACAAGAACATACGGATTATTGTGATCGACGATGGATCGACGGACGAGACGTTCGACGTGGCGCGGGCGGCGTATCCGGCGGATCTCGCGTCGGGCCGGCTGACGGTGCTGAGCAAGCCGAACGGCGGCAAGGCGGATGCGCTGAACTACGCGCTGGAGCGGATCGAAGAGGAGATCTACATCGGGATCGACGCGGATGGAGTGATCGCGCATGACGCGATTGCCAACCTTGTCCCGCACTTCGCGAATCCGGCGATTGGCGCAGCGGCGGGGAACGCGAAGGTGGGCAACCGGGTGAACCTGTGGACGCGGTGGCAGGCACTCGAGTACATCACGAGCCAGAATTTCGAACGGCGCGCGCTGGACCTCTTCGACGTGGTGATGGTGGTGCCGGGGGCAATTGGAGCGTGGCGGACGGCGGCGGTGAAGGCGGGGGAGGGATATCACTCGAACACGGTGGCCGAGGACGCGGACCTGACGATGAACCTGCTGGAGCAGGGGTACAGCGTGATCTACGAAGACCAGGCGCTCGCTTTTACCGAGGCTCCGGTGAATGCGGATGGGCTGGCGCGGCAGCGGTTCCGGTGGTCGTTTGGGATATTGCAGGCGATCTACAAGCACAAGGGGGCGATTAGCAAACACCGGGCGATGGGGTTGTTCGCGCTGCCGAATATCCTGATCTTCCAGATCGTTCTGCCGTTGGTTTCACCGCTGATCGACCTGATGTTCGTCTTCGGGGTGATTCATTATGCAATCGATAAGCACTTCCACCCGGAGACTGCTTCTGCGGACAGCTTCTACAAGCTGCTGACGTTCTTTGTGGCGTTCCTGGTGATCGACTTCGTGACCTCGGTGCTGGCGTTCGCGCTTGAAAGGAAGCACCCGGCGAGCAAAGGCGACGGCTGGCTGCTGTTTCACATCTGGATTCAACGATTTACCTACCGGCAACTGTTTTCGTGGGTGCTGATCAAGACGGTGAAGCGGGCAATCGACGGAAAGCCGTTCAATTGGGATAAGTTGGAGCGGACGGCGAAGATGTCGAAGTCGACGGAGAAGCTGACGGTGGGCGAGTAGCCTGAGCGGATTGGGCGAGTCCTGCATCTAATGAACGGGAGTTTTTCGCCCATCTTACCCAGCGACGAGGCCATGATGCCCGCGCTAGAATTGATCAATTTTATGGCAACTGCTGATTTAACTTCCCAGGTCAACCCATCCACGCCGCTTCCCTCGTTTCGCAACGAACCGTTTGTCGATTTCTCGCTGGCTGAAAACAAGCGGCGAATGCAGGAGGCGCTGGCGGCGGTGGGCAGCGGCATGGGCCGCGAGTACGACATGATCGTCGGCGGCAAACGGATGCGGACCGAGGGCAAGATTGTATCGATCAACCCGGCGCGGCCGAAGGAGATCGTAGGCATTCACCAGCGGGCGGGCGAGGAGCATGTCGAAGAGGCCGTGCATGCGGCGCATAGCGCGTTTGCGAGCTGGAGCCGGACTCCGGTAGCGCGGAGGGCGGAGCTGCTGTTTCGTGTGGCGCGGATGATTCGCGAGCGCAACTTCGAGTTCTGCGCTTGGCTGACGCTGGAGGTGGGCAAGAACTGGGCCGAGGCTGACGCCGATGTGGGCGAGACCATCGACTTTCTCGAGTTCTACGGGCGCGAGGCGCTGCGGCTCGATCAGGCGACGACGCCAATCCAGTTTCCCGGCGAGAAGAACCAGTTGCGGTATGAACCACTGGGGGTGGGCGCGGTGATTCCGCCGTGGAACTTTCCGTTTGCGATTATGGCGGGGATGACGGCGGCTTCGATTGTGTGCGGCAATACGGTGATCCTGAAGCCTTCGGTGGATGCGCCGACGATTGCGGCGAAGTTCATGGAACTGCTGGAAGAGGCCGGGCTGCCGGATGGCGTAGTGAACTTCTGTCCGGGCGAGGGGCCGGAGTTCGGCTCGGCGGTGGTGGCGCATCCGCAGACACGGTTTATCGCATTCACGGGATCGAAGGCGGTCGGCCTGGAGATTCATGAACGCGCCGCGAAGACACAGCCGGGACAGATATTTATCAAGCGCACGGTGCTGGAGATGGGCGGCAAAGACTCGATCATCGTGGAGGCGGACTGCGATCTGGACGCGGCGGTGGAGGGCGTGACGGCGAGCGCGTTCGGGTTCAATGGGCAGAAGTGCTCGGCGTGCTCAAGGGTGATTGTGGCGGCGGGGATCTACGACCTGTTCTGCGACCGGCTGCAGGAGCGGGTGGCGGCGATCCAGTCCGGGGACCCGGCGGAGAACTTTTATGCGGGGCCGGTGATCAGCGAGAAATCGTTCCGCAAGGTGCTGTACTACCTCGAGATCGGCAGGAGCGAAGGCACCATGCTGAACGGCGGGCACGCGATTGAGACGGCGGACGGCGGATACTACATTGCGCCTACGGTGATTTCGGATGTGGCGCCGACGGCGAGGATCGCGCTCGAGGAGATCTTCGGGCCGGTGCTGGCGGTGATCAAATCGCAGAGCTTCGACGATGCGCTGGCGATTGCCAACAACACCGAATATGGACTGACGGGAGCGGTGTACTCGAGCTCGCGGGAGAAGCTGGAGAGGGCGCGGGCGGAGTTTCACGTCGGCAATCTGTACTTCAACCGCAAGTGCACCGGAGCGATGGTGGGGGCGCATCCGTTCGGCGGATTCAATATGAGCGGGACGGACTCGAAGGCGGGCGGCCCGGATTACCTGCTGCTGTTTACGCAGGCCAAGAGCATCGCAGAGAAGATAGGGCATGCGAGCCACGCGGCGGAGAAGCAGGAAGACCAGATGGGGCTGTAAGGTTGTTCTGTGTTTCGGTGACTACTAAGAGGTGGAAGATGCTCACTCTTCGAATGAGTTCAGCCCTTGTCCTCGCATCTTCAGTCGGCTTTGCCCAGCAACCGCTGCCCAAGACGGCTTGCACGTATGACCGCTCCCACGCCATTACACGCAGGGTAAGGGGAACCACTTCTCTCGACCTATCACCTTCTCTGAAACGACCGATACACTTCCCAGCAGGAACGGAGGTACTCGTGAGCCGGCGGGAGCAGTCCTGGTCATGCATTACAGGCCCGGTACGCACTCCCAGCGGGTGGAGTACTCAGTCAGGTTGGATACAGACGTCTCAGCTTGAAACGCCGCAGCGCTAGAATTAGTTCTAAAGCAGCCAAAGTGTTGCTTCTTCGACAGCATCTGGAGGTGCGCCTTGAAGATCCCTGAGACCCATTCGACAAAAACGAGAACGGTCCGTTTTCACAGCTATGGCGAACCCGCAGACGTGCTGCGCATGGAAGAAACCATGCTGCCCGGCCCAGAACCGAATCGCATACGCGTGCGCGTCATTGCCTGCGGGCTCAACCCTGCCGATTGGGCTCTCTGCCGGGGTTTGTTCGCGAAAGATCTTCCGCGAGGCATCGGGCTGGAAGTCTCCGGAACAGTGGATGCGGTGGGCGAAGGTGTACGAGAGGTCGCAGTGGGTGACGCGGTGTTCGGACCGGTAGATTTCGTCACGACTGCCAGCGCGGGAGCGGCGGATTTTGCGGTGCTGGAGCATTGGGCGGCTACTCCGAAAGGCCTCGATCCCATTCAGGCGGCTGCGCTGCCAATGGCAGTCGCGACAGCGTTCGGCAGCCTGGATTGTTTGGGGGTAGTGTCTGAGCACACGGTACTGATCCATGGTGCGGGCACCACGGTAGGTTTCGCCGCTGCTCAGATCGCGCTGCTGCGTGGTTCCCGCGTCATTGCCACCGCCGGAGACACCTTTGCGGATAGGCTGCGCAGCCTGGGCGCTAAGGTTACACCGTATGGGGACGGAATGGTGGAGAGAGTTCTTGCGATAAATGATAAAGCGCCGGACCTGATTCTCGACACCGCACCAGTCGGCGGAGCTTTGCCTGCGCTCGTCGAAATCGCGGGAGATCCCAAGCACGTGATGACTATCAGTGATTTCGCTGCGGCAAAGCAATTGGGTGTCCGCATCAACATTGAAGAGATGACCGGCATGCCGTACGAGGTACTCGGCGACTACGCAAAGCTTGCCGCCGACGGAAAATTTACGATCCCAATCGCCCGCACGTACTCGTTGGAAGATTGGCACGCGGCGCTCGACGTGAGTCAAAGCCAAAAGGCTCGCGGCAAACTCATTCTCCTGCCTTGAAATGCGGATTCATTCGTTTCGCCCGGTCCTCCAGAAAAGCTAACTAACCGTTGCGCAAACGAACGACGCTGTTGAAAAAACTCTTCGCTTGAAGATATCGCCTCTGACCAATGCTGTACCGGAAGAAGCGAGCGTTGACCTGCCGTGCATACGCTCTGCTCCCTTATATCAAGAGCACCGACTTGCTCTTGGAGGTTGATCGCTGGACGGGGCTTAGCAAGCACTTCACACATCTGAAAACCGCTGAGACGGCGAAGGATCAGATCCTATTGCTCACCGGCCTACTCGCCGACGGCATCAATCCCGATATTTCAAAAATGGCTGAGGCAAAATCTTCCGCACCCTGTAGTGCATCCAATGGGGCGGATGCCAGAGCAATCGAAATCGAAAGCGCATAATTCGGCGCTGCTTGACTTCTTCCGATTCGTCGGAAGCGTGAGCTTCTTTGGGCTCAATGCATTGAGGGAGGCCTTCCTCCCTCCTTATGAATGGAAGTATTTCCTGCGGCAAGTTGTGGAGATTGGCTGGAGGTCTCTCCCGCTGGTGCTTGCAGCAGGTTTTGCGCTCGGGGTGGTCATGACGCTTCATACCAGAAGCACGCTGATTCAGTTCGGTGCAGAGGCCATGATTCCAAGTCTGCAATCCATGTCCTTTTTCAACGAGTTGGGACCGCTAGTGACTGGGCTGCTCATAGCAGGCAGGGTAGGCGCTGGCATCGGCGCAGAGTTGGCGAACATGCGTGCCACGGAACAGATCGATGCCATCGAGTCTCTCTCCATCGACTCCTTCAAGTTTCTCGCGGTGACTCGAATTCTCGCTTGCATCCTTGCGCTTCCCCTGCTGACCACGTTTATGGACTTTGCTGGTTTGATGGGCGGCTATGTCTCGGAGCATTTTAGTTCTCACATCTCCTTCGGGCTGTACCTCAATCGGGCGTTCGATGGGGTTACACTCGCCAATCTGATTCCGCCCACTTTGAAGACCTCCGTCTTCGGGTTCATCATCGGCACGGTTTCATCTTATTTCGGCTACACCATCAACGAGGGCTCCGACGGCGTGCGTCGGGCCTCGACCAATAGCGTGGTCTTATCGTCGCTGCTCATCATTCTGAGTGACGTCATCCTTGTGAAGGCGATCTTCTTCCTGTTTCCCGAGCATGCGATATGAGCGAGCCGATCGCGGTTGAATTTCAGCATGTTTCGAAAGCCTTCGGAGACAGGACCGTCTTGAGCGATGTTTCCTTCCAGATCAAACAAGGCGAGGCACTTTGCATCCTGGGGCGCAGCGGAACCGGCAAAAGCGTTACGCTCAAGCTCATGATCGGGCTCATGAAGCCGGATAGCGGGAGCGTCTGCATCGAGTCCGAAGATATATCCAAATTTGCGGAGAAGGATCTCTCGCGCGTTCGGCGCAACATCGGCTTTCTCTTCCAGAGCGCCGCTCTTTTTGACTCCTTCACCGTGGGAGACAATCTCGCTCTCCCGCTCCAGCGTCTGGACCAGACCAAATCGCCTTCGGATGTCCAAAAAGCCGTCGATGAGGCTTTGAAGCAAGTCGGTCTTATATGCGACAAGAGCAAGATGCCGGTCGAGCTTTCAGGAGGTATGCGCAAACGGGCAGGATTAGCGCGCGCCTTGGTGCTGAACCCAAAGCTGCTGCTGGTTGATGAGCCGAGCAGCGGACTCGATACGATCACGGCGTCTGAAATTGATGACTTGCTCCTGACAGTAAAGCGGGAGCGTCACACGACCCTGGTGATCGTCACCCATGATGTGCGCAGCGCAAAGAAAGTGGGCGACAAGATTGCGGTGATCGACGAAGGCCGCATCGCCGCGTTCGGCAGCATGGCCGAAATTGAGAAGAGCGACAACGAAGTCGTTCGCAAATTGGTCTCGGAGTCTTGATATGAAAAACCATCTGGCCGCCGCGGGGGTATTCGTCGTCTCCGCCATTGTCTTGTTTGGACTGGGTTTGTTCCTGATTGGCGATCACCACAAAGCCTTCAGCCATCACCTCGATTTCTATACGGATCTTGCCAACGTCAACGGGCTCCCGCAAGGGGTTAAGGTGCGCGTCTCCGGCTTTGACGCCGGCCAGCTTACCGCCATCCAGATACCGGACAGGCCATCCGCTAAGTTCAGGTTGAAGCTGCATGTCGATGACAAGCTCCGCGCGCTCATCCGTACCGACTCCCTCGTGTCCATTGAATCCGACGGGTTGGTCGGAGACAAATTCATCCTGATCCACGACGGCAGCGACCAGGCGGCACAGGCGGCGAACGGCGCAACGCTCCCAAGCAAAGAACCGATAGAACTCTCTGCGGTCATCGCCAAAGCCACCGGCGTCATGGATCAGGCCAACGCGGCAATTGGAGATATCACGAAAGAGGCGCACGGCACACTCGCTGCCATCACCACCACGGTAAACAACACCAACGGCATCGTGACTGGCATCCGGGAAGGCCGCGGTACAATTGGCGTGCTGCTCAGAGACAAGCAGACCGCCGACAATGTAAAAGCCGCTGTGACGAACACCCGTGAGGCTACGGCAACTCTAAACCAGACTGCTATCCAGACCAGGCAGGTGATCACGGACTTTCAGTCGCGCAATCTTTTCGCAAAGGCAAGCGACACGCTCGACAACGCCAAGCATGCCTCCCAGCAGCTCGATCAGGCTTCGCAACAGGTGAACACTACCTTGAGCGAAGCATTCGGACCGGATCATTCGGGTCAAAACGCAGCCGAGAATCTACGTGAGACGCTCTCCAATGTGAATCTCGCCACCCTCAACCTGGCCGACGACACTGAAGCATTGAAGCATGAATTCTTTTTCCGGGGCTTCTTCAAGAAGAGAGGCTTCTACAGCCTTTCGAGTTTGACTCCCGATCAATACCGGGCAAACTCCTACTTCCAGAGCACAAGCGACCAGCGCACCTGGCTGAACGCCGGAGAAGCTTTCACGCTGAATTCGCAGGGCGCGGAGATCCTGTCACCGGATGGGCAGCGCCAAATCGATGAAGTCATCGGCAACGCGAAAGACTCCATTGCCGGACGGCCGATGATCGTGGAAGGATACGCCGCGAACATGTCTCCAGCAGATCAATTGATCACATCCAGAGCCCGCGCTCTGCTGGTCAAGCGCTATCTTGAGAAACGTTTTCATCTGCTTTCGAAGGACATTGGGACCATCTCCCTCAATGCAACGCCGCCCACTTCGTCCGGTAAGAATCATTGGGACGGTGCCTGTATCGTCCTCCTGACGAGACCGAAGTAGCCTTGCGTAATCAAATACTTTGCTGCCGCAACGTGAGCTGTACGGCAACGGCGATATGCAACCTGCAGACTGTGACAGCGAAACTCTCCCTCTCGGAAATCATCGCCTGCTGCTCTTACCGCCTTGGCCGTCGCTGCACTTGAGCTGCTTGTGTGAGTGTGGTCTGCGGTTGCTCCGGCAGCAGATGCGGAGCCGCAGGCCTTTGGTTGAAGTCGAAGTCGCGGGTCAAATCTCCGAGAACTGGGGCGTTCTCGCGGACGTCTGGCCTGGGATCGGGACGCCCGTCGGTCTTAGGATCGATCCGCTGCCCATTCAGGAAGTCATCCTCGATGAACTTCAAATAGGCGTCGAAGCTGAGCGTCTGGTGATCGATGTAACCATGTTTCGCATAAGGGCTGATGACGATCCCCGGAACGCGGATACCGTAGCCGAGTTTGTCCACGCCGGGAGGAGTGACGTGATCGTAAAACCCGCCCCAGTCGTCCCAGGCGAGAAAGATCGCCGTGCTGTCCCACTCCGGGCTCTTCATGATCTGGTTGATGATGTGCGTGACGTAGGATTGGCCGACGCTCACCAGAGAGGGTGGATGTTCACTGTCGCGGGAGTTGGGCGTGATCCATGAAACTGCCGGCAACGTCCCGCTCTGCAATGCGCTGTAGAACGCATCGAGAGTCTGAACATTGCCCGCCTGATTGTCTTGATGCACATCCTTAAACTGGGGAAGAACGTTCCAGATCTCTGGAACCCCCCTGTTGACCGAATGCCGGTCGCGTGCTCTCGGGCCTTTCCGCATCGGGCCGCCATCCAGGAAGTAGCCCCAGGACACATGGTTGCGATTGAGGAGCCAGGTCAGATCGGTCCACCCATAAGGGGTCTCGATATCGGGCTTGGGCCTGGGACGTGCGAGATCGCTCTGGCAGGTCTCCGGGTCGTCAGGATCGGTGCAGTTCGCCGACCAGCCGGAGACCATGTAGAGGTGCGAGGCGAGGCTCCAGGAAGCGACGGGCTCGAACATGTGGTCCTGCAGCACGTAGGTCTTCGCATAGTCCCAATAGTTGGGAATGTCCGACTGGACGTGATAGGCCATCACTCGATTGGGGCCGGAGCCGTTCGCTCCAGCGCCTCCCGTCTCGTTGCAGTTTGGGTCGGTGGCGTTCCTGCAGGGACTTTTCGCTCCTTCGGCGACGCCGATAAAGCCATCCATCTTGCCGCCATTGATCGCCCTCGCCGCGGCCTTCGACGAGTGGGCTGCGCCACCGTTTCTGTCTGCGTGTTCGACATAGGGCCGACCACACGGCTTACCTGTTGGGTCCGGGAGACAGACTGACGGCTGGCCGTTCTGCATCGGCAACCCGTCCGCTCCTGGAAAGGTTCCGAAGTAATGATCGAAGGAGCGATTCTCCTGCATGATGACGATGACATGTTTGATTCTGTGAATACCTGTATCGGAAGCCTTTTCTTGAGCCAATGCTCGCCCATGACCCCAAACACACATTGCAGCCACTGCGAACAGCGTAATTTGTCCGCAGTGGGTGGAACACTTAAGTCTTGAGCAATAGCGCACGGGGCAAATCTCCTCTCAAAAAGCTGACTTGTTATCTGAAGGGGCTCGGGGCTCTCTCTGGGTTCCCGAGCTCTGACTCCTGCTGCCCGTTAAGCTTCTTGTTGTAGATGCGTTGGCTGGTCTGCTTTTGCTCCTGCCTGACCTGCTGCCGTTCTTGTCCACTGAGCTGCCCTCCGTTCGCCTGCGGGTCGTTGCGAACCTGCTGATTTATATTCGCTTCACGGCCTTCCAGGTGTTGTGCTTCACGTGCGTTGAGCTGGCCGGAGTTGATGCCAGTTGCGATGCGCCCCTGCTGGTTGAGGATGGCTGAAAAGGTATGCTTCGTTTAGGTTTAGCTACTCCCTATTCTGTAAGCAGCCGGGCGCGCAGCTTTTGCATGTCTTCGTCGGAGACGTGCAGCTCCTGGCGTCGGTAGTTGCCGAAAGTCCGAACTCTGCGTCGATTGCGCGCAGCGTGCTCTTCAGACAGTCGGGGTCGGCGGCGAGCAGGACGTTCTGTTGCTCCGGAGTCAACTTGGCGAGCGAGTTGTTGGCGGCACTGGCTGCTGTCGTCTTCTTGACCGCGTCGCTCTGACCGCTGTCGAGAAGATATTTGTTAATCAGCGCGTAATCATTGAGCACCGTCTGCTCGGGGACGCCGAGGGTCAGCAGCAGAAACGCGCTGAATACGCCGGTACGATCCTTGCCAGCGGTGCAGTGACAGAGCAGCGGCAGGTGTTCGCTGTGCAGCTCCGCGAAGAGCTTCGCATACTACGGCGCGGCGGAAGGCGAATTCGCTATAGGTTTTGATGAGCCACTCGCGGAGCTGCGCCGGGGTTGGGTTGCTCGCGGTCACGCCGCCATGGACACGTACGCGCAAATGATTCCCGCTCATCGAAATGAAGTAGCGGATCGCATGGACGAAGTTTTCTCAACTACTGTCAACGAAGCTGTCAAACCATCAAGCGCCAGGATCCGCTAAAATACATGTCATTGATTCTATGGTGCCCGGAGGGGGACTTGAACCCCCACGACCGTTTCTGGTCTGCGGATTTTAAGTCCGCTGTGTCTGCCGATTTCACCATCCGGGCTCTTGCGAAAGGCTTCCGCCTCTCCTGCACCATCTTAACGCATCGGCCGCCCGCAATCTCCGGCAGGGAACCTTCGCAGCCCATCCTGCGTATCTTGTGGGAAGATTCGATACGTCCCAAGGTTGAAGCCGCCGATGCCCTTCCACGAAATCCTCAAACAAACGCTGTCCGCACTCTGGGAGACCAAGCTGCGCAGCTTTCTCACCATGTTCGGCATCGTCTGGGGCATCACCTCGGTCATTCTGCTGGTTGGCCTCGGCATCGGCTTCAACATCGACCAGCAACAGCATCTCCGCACCATCGGCACCGACATCGCCATCCTCTTCGCTGGCCAGACCGGTGAGCAGGCCGGAGGCTACGCAGCCGGACGCAAGATTATTCTCACCGTCGACGACGCCATCGCCATCCAGCAGCGCGCCTCTCTCGTTAAAACCGTCAGCCCCGAACTCCGCCGCAGCGTCTCCGAGGTCAGCCAGTGGAACGCCGCAAGCCTCTCCGTACGCGGAGTCTGGCCCCAGTACCAGCGCTTCCGCTCTCTCGCCGTCGAGCAGGGCCGCCTCATGAACGAGCAGGACGAATCCCACGGCGCCCGTGTCATCATTCTCGGAGCCGAAGCCAACCGCCAGCTCTTTCCCGGCCAGCCCGTCATCGGCCAGCCCCTCATGGTCAACGGCTACCAGTACACCGTCATCGGCGTGCTCGAGAAGAAGAAGCAGAACGGCAGCTACGGCAGCGGACCGGACAACACCCAGCTCTTCACCCCCTACTCCGCCATGGCGCGCGACTTTCCGCCCTCCGAAGAGCCCGGCATCATCCGCGGCTACGTCAACAACATCGTCGTCCAGCCTGTCTCTCCCGATCTCCACGAGCAAGCCCTCGCGCAGGTGCAGCGCATCATCGCCGAACGCCACCACTACGATCCCAGCGACAAGGAAGCCCTCTGGATCTGGGACACCCTCGAAGGCGCAAAGTTCACTGAGCGCATCTTCCATGTCATGACTCTCTTCTTCGGCGCGGTCGCCCTGCTCACCCTCGCTCTCGGCGGCATCGGCGTCATGAACATCATGCTCGTCGCCGTCACCGAACGCACCCGCGAGATCGGCGTCCGCAAAGCCCTCGGCGCCACCGCGGTCGACATCCGCCGCCAGTTCCTGGTCGAGTCCGCCATCATCACTCTCGTCAGCGGCATCACGGGACTTGCCGTCGGCGTCGGTCTCTGCCTCCTCCTGCGCTTCGTCCCGCTGCCCGACTTCGTTCCCCACCCCGTCCTCTCTCCCATCGCCATCGCCGCCTCGCTCTCCACCCTCGCCGCCATTACGATCTTCGCCGGCATGGTTCCCGCCCTGCGAGCCGCCAACCTCAGCCCCATGGAATGCCTCAGAACGGAATAGCCCGGAGTAGCCATGAACCTCACCGAGATCATCCGTCAAAGCATCGAATCGCTCCTGCGCAACCGCCTGCGCTCCGGCCTCACCATGCTTGGCATCGTCTGGGGCCTCGTCACTGTCGTCCTTCTCCTGAGCTACGGCAAGAGTCTCGGCCAGGGCGTCCTCAACGGCTTCCTCGGCCTCGGCGACAACGTCATCATGGTCTGGGGAGGACAGACCAGTATGCAGGCCGGCGGCGAGCGCTCCGGCAAGAAAGTAAAATTCCTCGACGGCGACACCGAAGCCGTCCGCGACACCGTTCCCTTCCTCAAAGCCGTCAGCTCTGAGACCGACAACGGCTTCAGCTTCAAGTACGGTCCCAAGGTCGTCAACATCCAAAGCAAAGCCATCGAGCTTCCCTACGGCGGCATGCGCAAGCTCAACATCGACCAGGGCCGCTACTTCGAACCCGCCGACTTCACCGACCACCGCCAGGTCGTCATCTTCGGCCCCCACGCCGCGCAAAAGCTCTTCAACGGCTATCCTCCCGTCGGCGAATCGGTCGAGATCGACGGCCACGTCTTCCAGGTCATCGGCGTCCTCAAAAACAAGATCCAGGACTCCTCCAACAATGGCCCCGACAACGAAAACGCCTTCATCCCCTTCGACATGATGCGTCTGCTCGCAAACCAGCGCGACCCCGACAGCATCGTCTTCCAGCCTGTCAGCCCCGAACTCCACGTCAAGGCCCTGCAAGCTGTCCGCGCCGTCCTCGCCAACCGTCACCACTTCGATCCCAAGGACGATAAGGCCGTTCCCGACTGGGACACCGTCGAAGACTCCGCTCAGATCATGCAGTTCAGCACCGCGCTCGAGCTGCTCCTCGGCATCATCGGAGCCATGACCCTCGGCGTAGGCGGCGTAGGCGTCATGAACATCATGCTCGTCTCCGTCACCGAGCGCACCCGCGAGATCGGCCTGCTCAAAGCCCTCGGCGCCAAACGCCGCGACATCCTCACCCAGTTCCTGCTCGAAAGCCTCACCCTGACCTTCCTCGCAGGCGTCATCGGCATGGCCGTCGCGGTTCTTGTCGCCTACCTCATCCCGCCTATGCCGCTCTACTCCGACATCTACAAGACTGCCAACCACGAAGGCGACATCATTCTGCGCGCCTCCCCCCCAATCATGCTGGTCTCCTTCGCCATCCTCGCTGTCGTAGGCATAGTCTCCGGCCTTCTCCCTGCCATCCGCGCCTCCCGCATGGACCCCGTAGTCGCCCTCCGCCACGAGTGACCCACGACAGATAAAACCACAAATCCGGGTACCGGGTGCCCCATTCATGCAGTCTCATCGCATGAGTGGGCATTCGCGAAGCGAACCGCTCTTTTCTACCGCTCCAGAAAACTCCGCCTCAGCAAACATTCCAGTCAATTCGGCCGCCGGTACCGGATCGCCTTCCCCTCCAGCGCATACTCCGCCGAGCACCGGTCTGACCCGCAGATCATCGTCTCCAGCCCCGCGCACTGCTGCTTGGTAATCAACCCCAGCGAGCCGCACGAAGGACAAGCCAGTACCGCCCAATACGGGTTCTCCGCCTTGCCCAGATCGCCCGCCTGCTCCAGCAGAAACAACGTGCCCGGCTGCATCTGCTCCGGAATCCACACATCAAGAAGATCCAGCTCTGCCACCATAGTCGCCTCTTCCCCCGAAGGTTGATTGGTTCGTGACGATCGCGAATCCAACAATGCTGTACCTGCTATTACCATCTCCTTGCTGTTGCTTTCCTTGTTGTCAATCTCCTCAGGCTTTTCAGGCCAGCGTACTTCTCGACTTCTCCTTGCTGTTGCTTTCCTTGTTGTCATCCCCGAAGGGGATCTGCGTCTCCCCCCGCCACAGCGGAAGATCTTCCCGCAGTCCAAGCGCCAACGATTGCGCCAATCCCAAGAAGAACCTCCTCGAGTCCTCCCGGAAATGCACACCTTCTGGTGCAAAGAATATCCCAATTCCCGCTCCTGTCAATGCCCCGCCGATCAAAAAATATCCCACCTTGATTCCTTTCCTGGGCAGGTTGATCTGCATGGGCCCTCCCGTTGGTCGGCAACAAATATTGATCCCGATTCACGGGAGGGGGCCAACCGAAGGGGTATACAAGTCACGAAGTGACCGCCCTCCGCGCAGGAGGCCCGTCCGGCAGGACATTCGTTATTTCCCAGCGTACAAAGCCCGGTAGATCTCTCGGTTCCGCAGAATCGCCTGCACATACTCCCGCGTCTCGCTATACGGGATCGACTCCACATACTCCGGCACATCCTTGTACGTCCCGCTCTCCATCCACGCCCGCACCGGAGCGTCCCCGGCGTTATAGGCCGCCAGCGCATACTCCACCTGCCCGCCAAACCGGTCCAGCGCCTGCCGCAGGTTCGCTGTCCCCAGCTCCAGATTCACAGTCGGGTTCAGCAGCTCCCCCGCGTTGAAATGTTTGATCCCCTGCTTCTTCGCCTCCGACTTCCCCACCCCCGGCAGCAGTTGCATCAGCCCATACGCATTCGCATGGCTCACCGCTCCCGGATTGAACTCCGACTCCTGCCGGATCAGCGAAGCCACAAGATACGGATCAACTCCGTTCCTATGCGAGTCCGCCGTCAACTCCGCCCAGTACGCCTGCGGAAACAGCAGCTTCCAATACACCGTCGGGACCTGCTCCAGCGGCAGCGCATAAAACGAGATCCCACTATGCTTCATCGCCTGGATCGCCCGCGTGCACTCGCCATACGACGTGTAAATCTCACCTTGCGCCAGCGCACCCCATTCCTCTGCCGTCGCGCTCGCCCGAATCTCCGGCGCGATATATTCGTTCAACGACGCATTCGCCAGCAGCCTCGCCTTGATCAGGTGAGGTTCATTCTCCGGCAACTCCCCCGTCAACGGCGGAATCTCCGGCGGCACCACCCCGCTCAGCACGTCAGCCGGAGCGATCACTGGCGCCAACCCTTTCAGCGCATTCAGACGCTGTCGCGCCAACCCCGCATAGTAATAGTTGATATACGCCGCCGCCAGCGCCCGGTAGTAGTTCACCGCCTGCCCCAGATCGTGCTCTTCATCCTCATAGATGCGCCCACGCCAGTACAGCGCGCTCGGCACCTCGGTGCCCCCGGCATAGCGCTCCACCTGCTCGTCCATCAGCCGCCCTGCCTCGGCATAGTTCCCGAGCCGGTAGTTCATCCACGCCGCACGCCAGTGTGCCGACGGCGCATACACGCTCTTCGGAAACATCTTCACCAGCAGCGAATAGTGATACGTCGCCTGCTTCGCGTCATGCTTCAGCAGATACATGTTGCCGCCCGAGTACAACGCCTCCTCCAGCCAGCGGCTCGCCGGGAACCGCTCCACCATCTGCGCAATCAGCGCGTCATGCGTCGCCTGATCGTTCTCGTTGCGCGAAAGCTCCGCCAGCATGTACTGCTTCAGCGCCGCGCTGTCGTCCGAAGTCTCCGGCAGCCTCTCCACATCCTTCCGGCTGATCCGCTTCAGCTTCATCTCGCACGCCGCGGCATAGATCAGCAGCGCATCGTGGTCCGCCTGCGTCAGCCCCGCGCCGTCATGCTCGATCGCCTGATACTCCTCGCCTGCGTCGGCATATCGCTTGGCGTTGAACAGTTGGTCCGCATGCACCTTGCGCTCCGCCGCCGTCGGAGCCATGCCCATCGCCATCATCTGTGTCCGCGCCTCGGTCGCCTCGTAGCTCAACGGCAGATGCACATACAAGCTCCGGAACGTGGCCGCCGCATGGGGCATATCTCCGGCCAACTGGTACGCCCGGCCTAGCGAATAACGAAAATCCGCATGAGATGCCTGCGTCGAATCCGCCGCCGCCAGCAGCACCTTCAGCGCTCCCGGCGCATCGTTCTGTTGTAGGTGAGCGTTGGCCAGAAGCACCGGAGCATCCGCGTCGAAGATGCTCTCCGGATGCCGCACCGCGAAGTGGTCCAGCAGCGCATAGGCGTCCGCGCCCCGGTTCGCCTGCACCGCCGCCTGCGCCCCCAGGTAGTCCGCATAATCGTCGAGCGCCGTTCCGCGCTGGTTCGCCTCATGGAACGCGTTCACCGCGTCCCCATAACGGTGGTCCAGCATGTAAGCGTGCCCCAGAGCCAGATACGCCGCCGCGGCTCCCTCCCCCGGATGCAGCCGCGCATAGCTCTCCACCCCGCTATAGGCTGCCGCCGAGCGTGTCGCCGCAAGCTGCTGCGCCATCGGCCGCAACTGCTCCGAAGCGTGGAACGCACTCGTCAGCCGGATCGTCTGCGCCGTCGGCTTCCGCTTCAACGCCGTCGCCCGCCGCTTCCCCGTCCGGCTACGGGTCCCCGCGACCTTCTTGCTCGAACCAGCGCGTCGGCTTCCGCTCCGCGCAGTCTTTCCCTTGCCCGTCGTCTTGCCCGCAGCTTTGCCCGTCGTCTTGCCCGCAGTCTTGCTCTTACTATGAGCTCTCTTCTCCTTCGCCGCCGCAGCCGAACTCCCCTGCGTCTTCGTCTGGCCCGCAACCGGCCTCCCAGCGAACGCCAGCGGCATCGCCAACATCGTCGCCAACAGAGAAACCCCCAACCGCATCTTGCTCGAACCGCTCAACATCGTCCTATGCTTGCCCACCTCTCCACTCTAAGCTGCCGGGGCCGCCCCCGTAACCTGCATTCATTCCCGAACCACCCCTGAACCTCCGCAGATACGATCCCGGCGCCACTCCCTCGCCTCCAGAGTCTTGCCGTCCTTCGACTCTTAAAAATAAAGTTTAAGAAGTTGGCGTATTTTCCGCGCCCGGAAAAGCGTCCCTCAAAAAACACTCTCAGCCATACTAATTACCACAAATGCACCACAAAAACCGTGTCAAAGAACACCCGAATTCCGCAAAAACCCCAGCAAAAACACACCTCCACCACGCCAAAAAAATCACCGCCGCAAAGTCACCATCGGGCCGCCCACCGGATGGCAGAAGACCTTCCCATGACTCAGCGCGATCCTCCTCTGCGCGAGGCCGGCCATCTCCGGATCGTGCGTCACCATCACGATCGTATGACCCTGCCGGTGCAGCTCCTGCAGCAGCTCCGCCACAATCGTCTGGTTCGCCGCATCGAGATTCCCCGTAGGCTCATCCGCCAGCAAAATAGGAGGGTTATTGATCAGCGCCCGCGCAATGCAAACCCTCTGCTGCTCGCCTCCCGAAAGCTCGCTCGGCAGGTGCGACACCCGCGTCCCCAAACCCACCCGCTCCAGCGCCGCCCGCGCCTCCCCCTCATCCGTCATCGAGTGGAAATACTGCGCCAGCATTACGTTTTCAAGCGCCGACAGATACGGAATCAGATGAAACTGCTGAAAGATAAACCCGATCTTATCCGCGCGAAACCGGTCCAGCTCCGTCGCCGACATCGAAGCGACATCCACGTTATCGATCTTCAACTCGCCTGCGGTAGGCCGGTCCAGACACCCGATCAGATTCACCAGCGTGCTCTTCCCCGATCCCGAAGGTCCCGTGATCGCAACCCACTCCCCGGCCACAATCGAGAACGTAGCATCGCCCAGCGCGCGCACCACGCTGCCGTGCCCCGCATACTCCCGCGTCACATGCCTCAGCGCAATGACCGCGCAGTCGTCCCGCGTATTCTCACCGAAATCAACCAGCGGCCCAGCCTGTATCCTCGCCTCGCTCACACCTACCATCCTCTCATTCGCCCTTCAACAGCGCCGCCGGCTGCAACCCGCGCAGCACCCGCGCAGGCAGCAGCGCCGCCATCGCCGCGATCGCCAGGTTCAGCAGCAGCACCAGCGGCAGTACCGAAATGTGGGGCAGCGTAGCCGTATGAAAATTTCCCTCACTAATAGCCCACGCCGCCGCCGACCCCACCACGAACCCCGCCGCCACGCCCGCCAGCGCCAGCGCCACCGCCTCCAGCAGAAACATCCCGATCAACTGCCTCTGCGAGCCGCCCAGCGCCTTCATCAGCGCGAAATCCCGCCGCCGCTCCAGCACGCTCGCCGACAGCGTCGCCAGAACGCTCACCGCAACCGTCAACGCAATCAGCAACACCGCCCCATACATCAGAGCATGGGTGCGGTCCACGATCTTCGATTCGCCCTCCACCAGTTGCCGCACCGCATGTACCTTCATCTCCGGCAGTTCCTGACGCAACCGCACCATCGTAGCCTCGATCCTGCTCGCTCCGCCCGGAACCTGCACCTCGATCACGCTCGGCCCCATGCCCGTCCATGCCGTAAACGCAGTCAGCGGCAGATAGATCCGGCTGTCCTCATCTCCTCCCGTCTTGATTCGCCCTACCCCATCGAGCGTCACCGCTCGCCCCGCATACGTCAGCGCCACAGCATGTTCATTCCCCACAAACTGCGCCGCCCTTTGCCCCAGCAGAGCCACATTTGCATCCGCATCCGAAGGCCACCGGTCCACCTGCCACCACGAATCCAGCCGTCGCACCGCCGCAAAATCCGTCCCTGCGACAACTACTGGCATCCCAGTATCGGTCGTAGCCACCGCATATCCAAACTCCGCCGCAACCGCATCTGACCCCGCCGCCTGCCGCACCCGGTCCAGCGCGTCCGGCGGCAGCACGGCACTCATCGGCGCAGTCATCACCACATTTGCTCCAAACCCCCGAAACTCCTTATGCAGCTTCGCATCCAGATCCGCATACAGCGTCAGGAGCGCCGTCGCCACCGCAGCCGAAACCGTCATCGCCACCAGTGCCGACAGGCTCCGCGCCCTGCGATGCACCAGCGACCGCCGCAGCATTCCTAGCAGACTCAGGTTGGAAGCTCTGGAAGCGGCCATCAGGCGTCCGCCCGCAGAATTGCCGAAGGATCCATCCGCAACGCCGCCCGTATCGACGGCGTACTTCCTGCAATCGCCACCACCAGCGCCAGCGCCACCACGACCGGCAGCAGCACCGGAATCAGCACCGCCTCCGCCGCCCCGCCATCGCCCGCAAAGATCCTCGCCCCCAGCCACGCCGCCAGCCCCGAGCCCAGCAGATATCCCAACGCTCCGGCAAACACCGCCAGCAGTCCCGTCTCCGCATAAAACAACATCGCAATCGCAGATTTGCTCGCCCCCAGCGACCGCATCAGGCCAATCTCTCCCCTGCGCTCCAGAATCGCCGTAGCCATTGCCGCGCTCACTGCAAACCCCGCCGCCAGCAGCGCCGCCGCAGAGATCAACCACATCAGCCCCGAGATCCGGCTCAGTACATTGCCTTCGCTCTGCTCCACCCGGCGCACCTGCTCCGCCTGCGATCCAGGAATCGCCTCGCGAATCTGATATGCAATCGAGTTCGCATACGGCCGGCAGTACCATATCTCGCGCTTCTGCGGCGAAAGCGTATCCGGATCGACCCGAGCAAACGCATCCTCCGGCTTAGTCCGCGCACTTACTTCCACGCGCCGCACCGCTCCCGCCGCTCCCGCCAACATCTGCGCCTCCTTGAGCGGCAGCAGAATCTCGTTGTCCGTTGCATCCCCCGTCATCACGATCCCCACCACCTGTGCAGCCGAAGACACCGCACCCTGCTGCCCTCGAAGCAAGAATCGATCTCCCGCCGTCAGCCCCATCTTCTTCGCCAGGTTCGCGCCCAACACTACTGTCTCGCCGCCCGACGCGGGCCACGAGCCTTGCAGCTTCCACCACGGATGCATCGCCGGCGCACCGGTCTTCAACCCGGCAAAGTCGTGGTCAAACCAGTACCCCACGGCATTCACCGCAAACAACGCCCCACCCGCCTGCCGAGCCACCGCAACCTGCACCGGAAGCTCTGGACTGACCCCCGTAATGTTGTTGGCCCAGAAGATCGTCTTCAGCTTCGCGAGGTCGCTCTCCTTCAAATACGCTCCACCCGAAGCCGGCTTCACATCCACACCGCCGATCTTCACATCCAGCAGGTCGGCCTTGGGATACACCACGATATTCGCGCCATACACCGCCAGCTCTTTATGGATGCGGTCGCCGATCGTCGTCGCAAGCGCCAGCATGGCCGTCACCGCCGTCGTTCCCAGTAAAATCGCAACCCCCGCCAGCATCTTGCGGCGGCGCTGGCGGCGAAAGCTCTCCATGAGCAGGCGAAAGAACATCAGCGTTCAAACACCGGCGCCAGCCCGCGCAAGTCCGCCGCCTGGATCACTACCTGCCCACTACCGATCGATGATTTCAGCGGAATCGGATTGCACCCCCCCCGCTGCCCCATCGACGCGGGATTCAACGGAGAAGCGCACATCTTGCACGTAATCCCCTGGTCGCCGATGTAGAACCCCACCGGCCCGCAGATCTGGCACGCGTCCGCAACCGAAACGATATTTCCATCCGGTTTCTTGAAGAGCAGAAAACGCACCTCCACGTTGCCGCCTTTGCCGTCGTCCACATGCACGCCAAAGCGATGAAGTTTGTCGTCATTGATCTCCGCCGCAGGCAGCGTTACCTGCGAGCCCACCAGCGTCACCGCAGTGGCTGGCGACAGCGCGGTCGAGCTCTTTGCGTAGATAAACTCCGCCGTCGAAAGGAAGATGAATACGAAGCTCGTCCCCACCACCGCCCACATCCACATCTTCTCCCGCCGCTCGGTCCACGCCGCCCGGCGCTTGTCCGCAGGCGTCGCATTCGCACTCAGAGCCACGGGAGTCCGGCGTTTGTACTCCATCAGCATCATCAACCCGGCCAGCGCCAGCATCGTCACGAAGAAGAACAGGTCATTGCGCACAATCGGTCCGATCAGCCGCATCTCCGCCGTGCTCGAAGGCAGCACGCCGTTCTCGCTCAACTCATGCAGCCCGCTGACGATCAACTGAAACGCCACAAAGTACAGAATCACCGTCGTCACGCGAAAGAACCGCTGCAGATTGATCTTTACGCTGCCGCGAATAAAGAGCACCCCAAAGACCACGGCGACGGCAATTCCCAGCAGCGTCCCGGTAAAGCTCAGCAACTCGGTCGAGTTCAACGTCACCGCCGATAGGATCAGCACCGTCTCAACACCCTCGCGCAGCACCAGTAGAAACACAAAGAAGAACAGCCCTGTCTTCGAAACCCCAGCCGGCCCCGTGTACTGCGCGATCTTCTCTTCGATCGATCCCTTCATGCTGCGCGCCGTCCGGTGCATGAACCAGATCATGCTGATGACAAAGACCGCCGCCGCCAGCATCACCCAGCCCTCCAGAATGTCGGAGTTGAACTGCGTCCGGGCCACCACCACCGCTGCCGCCACGCTGGCCGCAATCGCCGAACCCAAAGCCCAGAACACAGTCCGCTTCAGCTCCTGCCGGCCGATCTTGGTGAGGTAAGCAAAGACAATGCCTACAATCAGCGACGCTTCCACCCCTTCGCGGAGCGTAATGATAAATGCCTGCAGCATAAGGCGTTTCTCTTCCCTGGTAGCCTGCCCCGGGCTGCCCGTCAGGCTAGCCGTAGAGGTTCTCTGATCTAGGACCGAATTGACCCTCGTTCCATGATCTAGTGTATTGCGGACTAATATGGTCGTCAATCCAGCAATCATCTGGCTGTATTGTCCTGCCGGACGGGCCCACTGCGCGTGGGGCGGTCACTTCGCGTAGGAAGCCCGTCCGGCAGGACATTGATTCCGTACCAGGGTTCTTAAGGGTGGAAGGATAGTTCGAATTCGGGTCGGTCTGAAATGGTGCGCCCGGAAGGAGTCGAACCTCCGACCTACTGGTTCGTAGCCTTCTACGGGACCACCAAAGTTCAGCTTCCATATACATCCCGAAGCAACATCTTTATCTCATGCCGCGCAAAACGTGTCAACATCTTTTTCGAAGATTTATGCGACTGCGGATTCTGGCAATAATTTCACGGAATTAACCGGTTTTTTCAACCATACATCCTGCGCGGCTCCGCGCTTAGCCTGCATACTGATCGCCGTATAGTGCTGTTGCATCCGGGGGCTGATGTGGCCTGAGAACGACATGATGACGGCGATGGGGATGCCCTTCTCTGCCATTCGCGTGATTGCGGTGTGCCGCAGATCGTACGGCCGGAGCCAATGCAGTCCAGACTTTTCACGAAGCTGGTTCCAAGTGAACTTCAGACCGAATTTCGTCATTGGTTGAGTCACATCCAGATCGCCACGCCTCGATCCGCCGCCAAAGGGAAAGATATAGTGCTCTGGCCTGCGGGAGCCAAAGTTTATAGCGCGCCGCATCAGGGCTTCGGCAGCTTCTCTGACTGCATCGCTTTCAAGTGGGATCGTGCGATTTCGGAATTTGTTCTTGGAGGCTTCCGGGCCAACCCGGAACGTCCAATGGCGCAAGTTGATATCCATCATCCTCGCGCTGCGGAGTTCAATCGTTGAAGCGCATGTTTCTAGCGCCAACGTCGAATACTGATAGACCCAATGCCATACTGGGTCTGAGTGGCAGGTATAGAGCCAATGTCCCTGCTCTACGGGGTCCATGGCGCGCTGAAGATCGCTCTGTTGCAATGGCAGTTGATCGAAGGCGTCATCAAGGTTCTCGCTCCACAAGTGGGCAGCGCGAAGCATCCTGAGAAGCAATCCTATTTCTTTGTGAATACGGTTCTGCCCCGCTCTTTTCTTCCAATCCCCATTGCACCGGGCACGGTCATCCTGATAGGTACGAAGGTGCCCATCGTGAATCTCGTTCAGCGCAAGACGGCCGAAGAACTTTTCAAGTGCCCAAGCATATTCACGATAAGTCTTTTCGCTGGTCTCAGCGATGTAGCGGACGCTAGTCTCTTCGCGATCTCCGATCAAGCGGGCCTGTATCCAAGTTTCGAACGCGACAGTGAATCTTTGGTCGGCCAGATTCTCATCGGACCGAACCAAACTCCGCGACCTACAGCCAGGACAGTCCTTATGGCCTGGAGTGTGTTCAACCAAAGGCATGGGGCAACTCAGACGAAGGAATCAGGTACGGCAAAGAGTCAGAGGCGTTGCCAAAGTTATTTTGATTTGGCTGAAAAGTTATACCTGAATTATTAATCTTGTAACAACCGAAAGATTTCAGGGGCGAAGGAGGCAGACCTGTCGCGATGTCCATGGTCGAACGGTATCACATTGTTTTACTAAGTGATACCTAAACAGACAAAAGCTACCAAAGGTAAAATAAAGGCGTACAGTGTGGATATGGCGAAGACTCAAAGATCAGTTGGCGTCAAACACAACGACGAAGAGATGGCAACGCTTGAGTGGCTGATGCAAGAGACCATGCGAGATAAGAGCAGTGCAATCAAGTGGGCTGTTGCCAAGACGGCGAAGGAGCTTGGCTATGCCCCTAAAACGAAGAAGAAGCCCACATCCGAAGACGTGGGCGGGAGGAAGTAGATACTTGCTAGGGAGCGCTAGACCACGTCCTCTTTAAAGAAAAACTGATTCCCCACGGTCACGGTAGCCGTCAGCACAGCTTTGTTCCATGAAGCCGGAAAAGGGATCGAGTTTGCATAGTAGAGCGTGGCCCCGCCAGTGGTGTCCGTGATCGACCCATCGCAAACCTTCGCGGCAATCGTCTGCGCTTCAATCCACGACGTGTCTGCTTCCGCTGGATACAGGCAAAGCTGCGGATCGCCGTGGGCTGTGATACTCGAAAACTGCCATGGCCTTACGACCTCAGCGTAGTATGTCGACCCTCTTTTGTTGACCCGGTTGCGCACTACGCATCCCACCGCAACCATGCCGTTGTAGCCGTCTCCTCGCGCCTCGCGGTAGAGGCACAGGGAGAGCATAAAGATATCGCCTGGAGTCATAAAGTCCTCACTGGATGGTTATGCTGCCTGAGATCACCATCCCGCCGCTCAAGTTCATTGTGTTTGTGGGCGGAGCTGGAGCGGTGATGGTATAGGCGGAAGAGAAGATGCCGCTATTCAGAAAGCCCACAGCCGTAGAGATGGCCTGGACCGTCGCCGTAGCCGGAATACTGATCGCCGTACACGTTGGGCTGCCAGTGGTCGGCGTCGAGCCGTTGCTGGTGCAGTAAGTGGTCGAGCCCGCCGTCGAGCTTGAGCACGTCACCGTCTGTGTCGAGGCGTATGTCCCCGCTGCCGGAGAGCAAGTAGGCGCTGCCGCCGCAGGCGTCCCACCCGCGAACTCCATTGCGCCAATCGACGGCGGCGCGGGCCGCGTCAGGCCGTTGTAGTCCGTTGTGACCGAGGTCGCTACGCCAGCTCCCACTACATTCGCCGTCCCCGATGCCGGCGCCATGTTGCCGTAGCTCAACAGGTGCCAAGTCTCATCCACCAACTGCGGGTCAGTGCAGAGGCTGGCCACCGAGCCGAAGTAGGGGCAGCCTTCCTTGCCGTTCAAGAAAGAGTTGTTGGTGAACAGCGTGCCGGGAGCCTGGAAGATATCAACCCCGCTGTAGTTGTAAACCAGATCGCTCTGGCTTCCGCCCGGCGGCGGCCCGGTGTAGCCATTCGCGACCGAGTTGGCGAACCCGACAAAGACATTGTTCTGCATCGTCATTGAAGTGGTGGCGCTACAGGAGTTATTGCAGTCCAGTTCTACCCCTACCGTACTGGCCGAATAGACCGTGTTGTTGGAAAACACCAGTTGCGCGGCATCATCGACACTGAGCCGGATTCCCGCATCCGCCGCCCGGCAGAAGTCGCTGAGCTTCGAGTTGTAGCCGGAGGGCGTTCCCGTGATCGCTTGCCGGAGCGCATTGCAGTTGGTCACAACCAGGTTATTGATTGCCGTCCCATAGGCCCCACCCACCTTGATCTGCTGCCCCATGTTCCCGTAGGCCAGGGTCCTGGTCACGGTCATTGTCGAACCCGATCCTCCAATATGCAGCGCGTCCAGGCCATCCTGCGTGTTGTAATCGGCCGCCCCCTGGTCGAAGTGAACGTTCCATGCGGGACTGCTGGCGATGGTTGCGGTGCCGAAGCCATCCCCATAGCCACCGCTGCTGTCATCGGTGCAGTCCTGATACGGGACCGCATCCACCATGGGATATTCTTCCGCGCAGCCGTTCCACGCAATGTTGTAGTGCTGCACCAGGAGCGTGCCCGTCCCAGTCGTCCCATCGCTAGGGTCCGCCTCCCAGCCGGAACTGGCGTTTCCGATCAGATCGAGGTAGCTGAACACCATCCCCGTCCCGGTCGGCCCATGCATCCCATTCAGCGACAGGCCGTGGATTCGGACGTCGGTCAAGGTATCGTTGGTCGCGGTGTTGTTCCAGCTAATCCCAGACTCGGCATCGTCGCTCAGAGTGCCAATCGTTTTATTGCAGCTATTGGTCTGGCCCTGGTTGCCGCAGGAAGAGAAGTCCGTGATGTCCAGGCAGGCGATGTCCACATAGGAGGCCCCAGCCATGTTGAACACGGTGTAGAGGCCGTATCCTCCATGAATCTGCGTCTTCGCCGACGCAGTATGGCAGGAGGCATAGTTCTCTCCCAGAATCCTCGTGTGCTGACCGGCAGTCCCAGAGGGCGGCACGGGAATGCCCGAGTCGAACGGGTCGCTGGATATACCCCAATACTGGTTCGTCGGGCCGTCGTAGGTGTTGCCCGGGTTGTTCCAGCCGATGCGGTAACTCGCTCCGGTCCCAATCGAGCCGCGGATAATATAGGTGTCGCCTCCAGTTCCTATCCAGCCATAACCTGGGAAGTTATTCGAACTGGCTGTATAAGAACCGTCCTGGAAGAAATAGCGCACATCGTTGAAAGCACAGTGCTGATTTGGCGTAGTTCCCACCGGAGGGGCATCCGCCGTCCCATCGCACAACCCTGCCGTCATGTTGACCGAGTAGCGCGTGCCTCCATCTGGACGAACATACCAGGTGTTTCCCGACGCTGCAGCCGCCATCAGGCCCATGCAAAAGAGCACCGCAAACTGGATCAGCCGCTTCATTTCGCCGGTCCTACCGTGCAGGTGCCGGTGGTGCTTCCGTCGGACTTCACCGTGATCGCATAGCTGAGCGTAGCCACCGTCGTCACCGGGATCGGCAGCGCGGGCACGATCACATTGACTCCCGCCATCACCACCGTCTGCGCCGCAGCCGTCTCCAGCACGTCCAGTTCCTTGGTCTGCCCAGAAGCAGGGTCAGGGAACGGAAATGAGGTGTAGTAGACCGGGCTAAACGTAGTCGATGTCTTCACGGTGGTGCTGGCCGACCATGATGTCCCGGACCCAAAGCGGTAGGTCGTCCCAGCAGGAAGTGTTGCCGCGTAGTCCTGGCTCTCAGTGGCCACTTTCACCCACGTCTGAGCCATGCAAGGAACGCTAAAGAGAAGAAAGAAGAGAATTCGTTTCATAGTTATTCCTCAGTTCCTTCACAAGCCACAACCCAGGCATAGGTAGTGCCTGCGGTAAGTGTTTGGGTTGTGCCGGTGAACATCAGAAATTGCGAGCCGGTAGCCCCTACGGTGCCCAGATTGCCGTTGGTCCAAATTGCCAATCCAGCAGAGGGTGACAACCTTGGAGTCACTTGGCAGTTGGGGTATACGGGCGTTCCGGTGCCATCCACCCAGGTCTTGCCAAACTGCACCGTGACGATGGTCGTGGACGCTGCCACGGTAGCCGTAGGCGTTGCCACAATCGTGAAGGTGTGGTCTGTCTTTGCCCAGTTTGGAGAGGGAAACGAAACCCCGGCCACCGAAGAGGCAATCGTAGGAGTTCCGTAAGTTGTTCCGCCGCTTCCGCCCAGAGAGATGCAGCTATATCCTGCATTGTTCCGGTTGATCGCCAGACAGTTTCCCGCGGAGACGCTGTAGCCAAGTTGGTCGGTATTCGCCGCGCCCGCCGCCAGCGTCGAGTCTCCACCTGAGCCAGCCTTCCAACCGCTGATCTGTGAGTTCGCTACTGTGTTGGTCAACGTCGCGCCAGCAGCCTTGATCGTTGCCGCGCCATTGCCACGTGTGCCGGTGTCGAAGCTCACCGTCCCAACCGTCGGCATACTGATGCCCTGCGCCTGCGTCAGCGGCGAGATGCCGTTCGAGTTGAAGTTGTTCAACTGACTCCAGCCGAAGCCGCCGCCCATGCCGTTCGCCAGGAAGTTTCCCGCATTGAACTGTGCGCCGAAACTCGCAAAAGCACCTGCATTCAGGCTGGTGCCCGCCCCGGTATCGTTCACGCTGGCCGATGGCCCGGAGCAGTGGCCGATATCGTAGAACGAGGGGTTCACGTAGGCGTAGACTTCGCCCGTCGTCCCCGCCGGAAGGACGCTGCAGGAGATGATGTTGTAGTTTGTGCCGTTGAGCGTGGCGTTGCTGGTCGCGGTCCCGCCATACAGCGTATTGGAAGTGCCACCTGTCAGCTGGTTGATAGCGATGAAGTAGATCCGCGTGCTGGTCCCCGGCGTACCGGCGTTCGTGACCGTAGGAAGGCTGGTGTTGATGGTGTCGAAGCACGCCGCGCCCAGGTGATTCTGTAGGGAGCCGCATTCATGCATCTGCGCAACCGGCGAGGTGAGGCCGGTAGTCGGGCTGGTCGCTTCAAACTGCGCCATCTTCATCACCGCAGGGACGTTGCTGGTAACGGCAGTCGGGCTGATCTGAAAGGCATAACCCCCCGGAGCGACAGGGAACTGCCATGTATACGTGCTCGACGGCATATCGAAGTTCAAATAGGCTGAGCCGCCGTTAATCTTCCATATGTTGAAGTTGGCAAAATAAGGGTTGTTGTTGTAGCCATAGTGCTCAGGGCCGATATTCAGTACCGCGCCGCCGTGCATCGGGGCATAGGCAAAGTTGAAGAAGTTCCGGAACTGCCCCGCTGCGTCGATTACGTTGTTCCCGTAGCTGGTCCCGCCCTGCCCCGCCATCTCCTGCACGATGGCTACACTGTTGACCTCGATGGCGTTGCCCGCCTCGCCGGACTTGGTCCCCATGGCGATGCTTATGCCGTTGTTCTGCTGGTTGGGCTGGTCCATCTCCATGGCGGCGTGGATGCCCTCGACTGCCATCGAATAGTGAGGAGGCATGTCGAGCGTGTCGCCTACCTTGAAGTTCGGCTGGTAGGACAGCGCGAAGGTCCCGTCTACCGCGTTCTTCGGCAAAATCCCCGGCGCATGGTTGGTGGTATCGAACACCTCCGCGCCCCAATAGAGTGAAGCCGTATTCTGCTGCGGGGTAAAGCTGGCACTGGCGCAGGTAGCCGTGCCACTGCTCGAAGAGGTGTAGCTGAACGTGGGTACGCCGTTCACTGCCGTCAATAGACCCAGGTCGCCGCCGCCGTCGATGCTGTTGCCGCAGCCGCTGATGGTGAAGTACCGAGCATAGTTGAGGATGTCGCTGTAGATGCCAGTCAGCGATCCTTGTAGCCCGTTGGCGACGGTGCCTGTCACCGTATTTCCCGATTGCGTCAAGCCAGTCAGCGAAATGGCAGCGAAAGCAGCCTGGGTCCCTTTGTTCGGGATGATGCCCCAAGCCTGGCTGGCGACATAGTTGGCGTACACCAACGTTGTCGGGTTCAACGAGCCGATCACCATGAACGCGCTGCCGTGGATCGTTGACCCCAAGTAGTTGTTGACGTCGGCGGAAAAGTCGATCATCGTGCCACACAACCCGCCCTGAAAGACGTAGGCACCCGCCAGCACGCTCTTCCGCAGGTTGGTGGTAAAGGTGGTCGAGTTCGGCACGGTCAGGACCTGCGCGCCAAAGGCGTAGGTATCCCCAATATTGTTCGCCATGCACATCAGTCCGGTCGTGTTCAGCGCGCCACTGGTGACGTTCACCGTGCAGGTCGCCGGAGCTACGCCGCTGTCCTGGATAGGGACAGTGCAGTCCGACGCCAAGGTCCCTTGAAACGTGCTTACCGGGAAGTGCGCCGAGGCCATGCTGAGCGTCCCGTAGGGGTTGTACTGCGGCGTTTGGATCGCTGTGACGGCAACCTGCTTCAGCGGGTTCCCGTCTGTCCCCAGCACCGCCTGAGTAGTGTCCATCAGGAACCGCAACTGACCCTGCGTCCCGCCGTTAGCCATTTGCGTGGCGAAGATATGGTTGGCATCGACCACCGTGGTCAAGGTGCCGGTCCAGTCGCCTTTGGTCAGGCCCAGGAAGGCAGGCCCAAGGTAGCCGCCCTCGTCCGAAGGTACGGAGAAGCCGCCCATATAAATCGGGTACTGATACCCAGACGCCTGACAGTCTCCCGCCCCATAGCAAAAGACGTTGCTTCCGCCATAGCCATGAATCCCCGCCATATTGAAGGTGTCGGTAATGTTCCTCTCGATCGCGACTGCCCAGTTCGAAGCGGCGGTATATCCGGCCTTGGGGCAGAAGTCCGGGCAGCCTACTATCCCGTTGCTGTAGCCGGGAGTCTCAAAGTAGTTCTCCTGGAAGATAGCGTTCTGCTGGCCGCCCTGAATGTTTCCCGGGTTGGGCAGCGTAAAGGAGACCGCGCCCATGTTGCCCGACTGGTACTCGCCCCGCGTCTGGCTGTTCGGCGCCGGGTTCGTCGCGGCAAACGCCGAGCTGCCATAGCGGAAGTCCTCCCATGACGAGGAGGGCTGCCCAGCTAAAGGAGCCAGCGCCCCGAAGGGTGTACCATCTGCCGAGTTCGGCGGTGTAGCAATCAAGCAGTTGCCCGTTACACAGTTCCCCTGAGCCGCCGCAACACTACCAAAGAGGTCGGAGTTCTTTGCCCCATTCAAGCTCAGGGCCACGACATTTCCGCTATCGTCCACGGCTGCCTGCGTTGCGGGTCCTACCGTAGCTCCAGTTGCCGGATAGCGCGTGATGGCCTTATAGGTTCCGGTCAGGACGTTGCCGCTACCACCTCCGCCGCCCGTCGGGCATGTCGCCCAGATCGTGCCGTTCCACTGATGCAGGCACTTATCTGTGACGTTGAAGTACATCGACCCTGTAGGGGGAGGAAGCAGCACTTCAGAATCGGCATACCCAAACGACTCAATCCCGGCTGGAAATCTCGGCGCCGGAAGTTGAGAGAATACGGGAGTCAGACTCACATTCCCGCCGATAACCGTAGTCGTCACCGTGACGCATACTTGGCTGCCAGAGACATTTGGGCAAACCACAAACACCCACTTCCCTCCCGTCTGGTCCAGCGTGGACGTGTCGGTAAACGTTCCCGAAAGAACTCCAGCAGCATCCAGAATCCCGTTCTTGGTCACAGGCACTGGCACGCCTGCTACCTTCGGCACATCAGGGTTGAATACTGTACCTGGGATAGTCAGAGTCGCGGTCCATTTGCCGCCAATCCAAGCCTGCCCATCCGTATCTGTCACCGTCGCGGTTACGGTGCTTGCGGACGCAGTGATGCCTGCCGCGCACAACAGGGCGGCGGCTGCTTTGAGCAGTCGGTTCATTTAGCTTCTCCTGGAAATTTTTGGTTAGCTTCCGGTGGCGTGCCAGTGGATATAAATCGTGTTGTTGATCCCGCCCGCCCCGCCGCCGCCTACGGGAGCAACCGTATACACCTGAACCGAGACTGTAGTCGTGGTCAGGTCAGCCGCTCCATTGATTGAGACTGGTGTCTTGCTGCCCTCCGCCGTGCATGGACTGGAGTCTCCACAGTTGTTGGGCCACGCCGTAAAAGCCACATCCGCCGTTGAGGTGAAGGCATGGGGAAAAGTCACCACCACTGTGCTATTTTCCGCTCCTGTGGGAGCCGGTCCAGCGACACCCCATTCGTCGATAGTCCCATCCGCCGTAATCCGGTAACAGGTCCAGGTCGTGCCGGTGGTACAGGTGCGAGGCGTTCCTCCGCCACCGGTACCGGCAGTTACCGCAGTCACGCGTCCGTAGGCGTCCGTCGTGATACTGGATGGGGTTGCGTAGGTTCCTGCTGTTCCTACATTGGCAAGGTCGATGCTGTTGCTGGCGTCAATGAAGGCTGCTGAGAAAGTCAGGGCGGCGGGGCAGTTTGTTACCATCGCACAGTCATAATCGCCGCTGGCTGGTACGACTGCCCCCGACCGTCCGTTGAACGAGGTGATTCCCGCGGCAACCGCTCCGGAAATCTGATCAACAGTCCACTGCTGCACGCCCAGAGAGTTTTGCAGGACAAACTTGTAAGTTCCCACGCCCATAAAGACCTTGGCCTGCCCAGTCGCATCCAGAACAACCGGATTCGTGTTCGGCGCGGTTCCGGCGGCATCCGTATAGGTCGACAGCGGCGTACTCGTTCCAGCCGCATAGCTGTAAAGCAGCCCGCCCGCCAGTGGGACGCCGTTGCTGTCGAAGGCACGGAAAACCGGTTGATTGATAGGAGGGATCGGCGTTTGTGCCCCAGCGGGCAGCACAAAGAGCGCGAGCAAAGCCGCGTAGAGAAATCGCTTCATGGGACTCCTTAACGAGAAAACCGCCCGGAGGCGGTGTGGTAGGCTGGTGAGCCTATGAAAATCCTTGTATGTCTGCTGCTACTATGCGTTCCTGCTTTGGCCGAAAAGATGCACGTTAAGGTGATCGATCACCACATCGGAGAGACTGGATATACCAAGTTCGTACCAGGGATGTCATTTGGAAATGGCAACGCCTCATCCAACTGCGGGGCATCTGGTAATTGCTCGGGTTCTGCATCGCACAGCTCGATTTACGCACCGGCTCACGAAGTTCAGGTCAGCCTTGATGACATCGAAATGACACTGCTACTCCCTGACGGACGCAAGGTTATAGTCGGTTGCCAAGATCATTTCTGGGGTCTCGCGAAGGGGAATCGACACAACTGCAAAAATCCCATGGGGGATGAAATGGAAGCCAATTTCTCGGGTAAGAAGGTCAAATTGACTTGGCCGGTGGGCATCGATGGAAAAAAGAAGGAATCGGAGACGTTCATCATCTCCCAGATACTTCCCGCGCCCAAAAGGTAACACCCCAAAGTTCTATAGCTATTTCTCTTGTTCGGCGTATCATTCTGCCAAAGGATTTTATGTTCACTGCCTTAGTTGTCGGATTTTGCTCAGCTTTAGCTTATTTCTTCGTTCTTGGCGTTAAGGATGTATTTTTCCCCCACCCCTCTGAAGAAGAACTCCGACTACAACAGCTGCGCAATGAGCGAATAAGCTGTGCGCTTGCGTTAGGTCGTCCTCTTTCCGATGAAGAGAAGAATATATTTGGACTCACTGCCGATTTTTCTCCGCGCTAATCTGCTTCACAAGACTCTTCATTGCTGCTGATCCTGGATTTAGGTCACTGGCTTGGACCAGCCGGTCTTTCCCTTGCGGGGTGTTCTGCAAAGCTGTCAAGTCATCAAGAGTGATCGGCGATGTCTGGTCCCTGTTAATGTGATCCATTAGCTTAGATAGTCCCAATTGAGCCCACTTTGCGGCTCCCCTTGAAGGCGGGGCATCGTCTCTCGCAGCTTGCATCCCTGCACCTGCCAACAACTGAGAAGCTCCGCTGGGAACCGCAGAATTGGCGGCCCTCGCCCCCATCATTATGGTTGTGGGAGATGTCGCAACCTCTGGCAATACCGCGCCCAGAGCGCCTCCAATCAGCGCCCCCCGCCATCCATCCTTCTCATAGCCGCCTGTTCCACCGGCAATAGTTCCAACAAGTGCCCCCGTAGGCTTCGCCATCTTCCCAACTACGCGCTGTAGAACTCCCGCGTTGAGGTCGGTCGCGCCAGCCCTCTGAGCTACCGGCAAAAGATTGGATATCTTAGAATTGAGCGCGGCATAGTCAGGTACGGCCTTCGATAGCTCATCGTTCATCGCGGATCGCACTGCTACAACTGCTGAATCACTGAGTGCGCGTTTATTGTTCGGATTCCAGGAATCCATCAGAGCATCGACGCCGCGCTTCATCCCTAGCCCCTGGTCGGCAGATACGACTTGAGGAATCGCCGTCCCGGTCGCACGATGTGTTGCCAGTTGGTCTTCTAACTCCTGTATCTCTTTCATATTGCTAGCGTTGTTCTGCTTCGCCGCCGTTTTGGCGAAAGACTGAGCAACATTGCGAGCGGGCTGCAAATCTATTGGGACATTTGACTGAAGAGCATTGCTGTTCAACGTGTCCGTATAAGCCGAAGATTTATCGAATGCCTGCTTAGCGATGTTTCCCGGATTTATACCGGTCGTCTCATCTAAAAGAGTTTGCCCCGCAGCTCTGCCCGCTACACGATCGGTAGCACGTGTACCCATTGCTATTTCTGCTAGTGATGGCGCGACAGCTTTTACGCCCTGAGCCAGCACACCTCCAGCGGCTCCCGCTGCCGCCCCGCCACCGAATGATCCCCCCTGGACTGCATTCACCGTGCCTGCACCGAGCGCACTCATTACAATCTTGCCCACAGCGTTCAGCTCGGGCGCACTACTGGAAATCAGCTTCGAGGCGGTAGATGCGAGGCGCGGGTACTTTGCAGCAATGGCACGTCCTGCCCCTTCTTCGAGGCCCCCCGGAATCAGAAACTCGCCAGCTTGCTCCACACCCTTCCCTATCTTTTGCGCGGTATTGGTTGGTGTGGCTAGTTGCTGAGCATATTGCGTGGCTGCCACTGAGTTCGCATGGTTCGGCGTCTGCCCGATAGGTGTAGTCATCACTGCAGGAAGATGCTGCGTTGCCCAATCGTCTGCGGCAGACACAGTATGCAAAGCTCCTTTGGCCAAGCCCTTTCCGAAATCAGAGGCGCCATCGGCGAACGAGCCGAAGAATCCCTGCTGTGGCGGCGTAGAGTCGATTGCACCCATGCTCTTTGCGAGAGCCGTGTAGTCGATGGGAGTGCTGTTCGCTGGTGGGGGCGTAGAAGACACAGCACCCATAGACTTCGCTAGTGCTGTGTAATCAATGGGGGCTGTTGCCATTACTGGACCCCCGCTTTTTGAGCAAACGTAGCCGCCCATTTTGCATTCGGAAACTTGTGTACAGACCCGTCGGGAGCAGTGACAGTAAACCCATCCTTCGAGATTGATCCTGATGAAGCCTTCATCGGAGCCATGGGGGCGACCTTCCCCTGTAATCCTGCATTTACCTGCTCAGTGAGAGCTGACTGCTTGCCTACGGCCAGAGCGCGTACAGTCGCAGCCCCTCCATGCATCTGCTTAGGCGAACCATCCCCAGAAAGAAGATCGTTCTGCTCTTTGATATCACTCTCGTTTGGCGAAGCGCCGATGTGGAAGCGTGCCGATTCGATAGCCACTGCATGACGGATAAGACCTAAATTCGTCTGAGCATCGTTGCCCATCTGGACGCCAAGCGTATTGCCGATAGAGTTCAACATCTTGCTGTTGCCGTTGTTCACTGCGTCTACGGCCTGATCATAGAGTTCAAGGTGATGCCTCAGGGTGTTTCCGGCAGTGATTGTTTGCGCTATCTGCCCGTGCGACGCGTCGTTTAAGGTTCCCACCGCCGACTGATGCGTTGCGCTGCCCATCCCAGACAAATTCTGTGCGATTGCCTGCCCGCCTGCCACAAAGTGAGTGTTCCCCGGATTGTTCGGGTCGATGACCTGTACCGGCCTCGACTGCGCAATGGCTACACCAGGAGCAGTCTTTGTCGCCTGCGTGTACTGCGCGTTGCCAGAGATCAGTGCATTTTGCGCTGGCGTACGTTGCGCGGCGGGTACGGACATTGCCGCAGTCACTTGGTTTGCAATCGGTATCGACTTCGCCTTTGTTGCCTCATCTGCCAAGTTGTGGCGGACCGTCTCGGCCTGCGTTGCGGCCTCGCGTTGCTGGTCAATAGTATCTTTTTGCGAGAGCGTCTGAGCAAGCTGCCGCTGGATGTACTGATCGCCGGGATAGTTTGGGCCGGGGTCTGACTGAGGATTCAGTACGCCATCCTGCAACATCTGCTGCCGCGACTGCGCGTAGGCCGCCTGCTTCGCTTCCGGCGTAGGAGCGTTCAGGATGCCCTGAAGGTGCGTGGACATGTAAGTCGTGTGCGCGGCAAGGTTCTCAAGCTGCGTCTTCTGGATATCGGCACGAGCCTTCGCGTTGGCCAAATCCTGCATCGCGAACTGCTGGGAATACTTCACCGCAGCCGTAGGTGCCGTTTTATACAGATCACCCAAAGCTCCAGCGCGGTTCAGCGAGACACTGCCGTCCGGGTTCTGCTGTGTATTGGCTGAGAATGCCTGACGCGCCGCATTGTCATCCTGAAACTGCTTGCCAGCGTCGGCAAGCTGGTAGCTACTCAACCTTAGTTGCTGTTGCGCCGCAGCGTTAGCATTTGAGTTGTTGACGATCTGCCCATAATCGAGAGGTTTCCCTTGCAGCGCAATGGATGGGTCCGTCAAGAATGGCATCAGTAGCCCTCGTTTGCGTAGTAGCCGTTCGTGCCGCTTCCTGCAGAGTTGAGCGCGTATTTCTGCTGGTACATCTGCATGAGGTTTTGCGAGTTGGCTTGATTCTGTTGGTTATTCGAGTAGGCGAGATAGTTGCCAAGCCCGCTGTTAAGAGCGCTTGTTGCTCCCGTAAGTCCCGCAGCGCTGGCGGCGGCGGAGCCAGTGATGCCGGAAACTTGATTATTCGCCACCTGATTCGCCGTGCCTTGGCCATTGGCCATGCTGGAATTTGTTGCGTTTAGCCCCATATTCGCCACACTCGAAAGCTGGCCAAACTGCTGATTCGAGGTCTGGAGATAGCGGTTGTAAGCATCGCCGTAGGTCGTGTTGGCAAGGTTCGTGGTGTACTGCGACATGGCTTTACCCGCCGCACCGCTCAGCAATCCTCCCTGCGCTGCCGCGCCACGTTGCACTGCCTGATTGCCCTGCTGAAGCTGAAACTGGTATCCGGGGTCGCTCATGAAGCTGGACTGAGTGAATGGGGCTGCGAATCCCGTACCATTCGCCTGATCTTGTCCAATCGTATTAAGCGCAGTCGTGCCAGCCTGACGGTATGGCGCTGATTCCGCCTGATTGGTGTTGTACATGTTCATCTGCGTCTGGTTCGCCGCATTCGATGCATTCGTAGCTGCGTTTGCCTGCTCATTGCTGCCGAACAGAGAAGCCCCTGCGCCGACCAACGCGCTCCCGCCGATAGCGACGGCCACCTTCATCCTGCCGAGTTTCCTGAACTTCCAGTCGTACATCCACATTTCCATCATTGGTATAGCTCCTGAACTGATGCCCTCAAGTGGTAGTGCCGATCTGAAAAGTCAAGGAGATCGTGCATAAAGCTTCCGGAAGTCATGCCCTATACATAGCCAACAGCTTCGCCAAGACTGGCGTAATGGGTGCTTGAGTCTCTGTAATTGACAATGCCGAGAAGCCACACTGCAAGCACGGTTCCTGCTTCGTCACCTGTCCAAAGAGATAACGTAGAACTCCAAGAACTAAGGCAAAAACACATCCGGTCAATCATTCTTGGCATTCAGCACCTTTGTGTAGAGGTATTCGGTTCGGTTCCACTTCAAATGCTCAAACACCCGGCTCTTATCCGCAGCGCATTTCGTGCCTGTAAACGCCTTCTGTACGCCGCGCTGCTTCCAAGACTTTTCAACTTCTTTGAAAAGCTGGATTCCGACCCTGCCCTTACGGTACTCAGGCAGGATGAAGTAGATATCGACCATCGCGGAAAGGCTCTGCCGATAGTGCAGGTGAGGCCGGATAAACGAAAGGTGATATCCGATCATCTTGCCTTCGCAGCGCGCAACCAGGGCATGTACCTGTCCGGCACGCTCCATCGCGTGATAGCTGTCCCAATCGGGATCGAGTTTGATAATCTCTTGATCCCGCGCGATCTCCTTCCAGTGCAGCGGAAGAATAGTCTCCATCTCCGGACGCATCGCGCTGAATGGTTCTTCCGCGTAGGTGACGATCATTTGTGTGCCGTCCTTATATCGATCACAAGATGGATTCTGGCGTCCGCGGAGTTGTTGATGACCTCATGCTCTACTGCGTTATCGAACCACCAGACCTCTCCGGTGAGCATCTGTACCTGCTCGTCTCCACATCGGAAGAGGCTGCCAGGATGACCCATAAGCACGAGATGATACCGTTCGTAATAGTCAGCGTGGGAACCGCCGTCCACATGGGGGGCAATTCCCTTACCGGGAGCCAAACGTGTGACCATAACTCTGCCAAGACGCTCTCCTTTCACCACCCGCATCAGGTTGAAGATCAAGTCTTGCGCCTCTGAAAGCTCAAAAAATGCCGGGTAATTGATGGATTCGTGGTCGTCCGCAACCGCAGCCACACTCGAATCCTCCGTGATCCGCTGGAAGCGCAGCCAAATATCATCGACTGACTTGTGCGGGCTGCCGGGGAACTTTGACCGCAAATCGTTTGCGTTCCAAAGCTGCTTATTCCGCGCAATCTGGTTCGCGAGAGGGACAACAGGGATTCCCTGTGCCATTAATTGGAAATTCTTCATGTGGCCTGCACCTGTGCGGTCAAAATTCCATGCGTAAAGGTCATGCTGCCTTCCGTCCCACCCGTTGTAAGCGCCGCAGTCGTCACGGTAGCCGAGATTCCCGGCGCTAACGTCGCTTCTATTGAGACGATCGATGCACCTTGCGAGGTCTGCTCCGCGCTCAACGTAGACACATCCGCGTTGAGTGTAGTGATCTCGCCTTCGACCAGCGCCACGTCGCCCTGAAGGATTGTGATATCCCCTTGTGCGGCAACGATGCCCGTCGTGTTCTGTGTGACCGTCTGCGAGCTTCCCCCGCCTACTCGCTGGTTGAGCTTCTGAAAATACAGCACCCACGCCGGTGAAACCAACCCGCCCGGACCCAGCACTGGAGTCTGAATCGGGGCCGGCGGAAGTAGTTGGTTCAGATCGCTTGCCACTAACTATGTCCCGCTTCCAAATGGATCAGCGCATCCGTGATCGCCACCGGAACCGGATCGGTGATCTTGAACCGAAAGACGCGTTGGCGTGTAGTACCGAGCCGCCTCCAGATTGCGCGGGTCTTGAAAGCACCGATGGCGCCGAGACTCGTCCAATGCTCGTTGGACCAGGACATGCCGCCATCATCCGACCACTGCAACATGCATTGCGGAATCGGGGCATTCCCATCCGCCTGAAGTCCGGTCTGTATATCCAACTGAATTCGCGAGATAAACAGGTTCTTGAGGTTATCGGAGACATAAGGCGACGTGCGAAGTCGCGTGATCGGGTTGCCATTATCGGTGTAGGTTAGCGGGTCTAGGTGATAGATGTTCCCATTGAGATAGTCCCCTGCCAGATGCTTGTTGAAAGCCACTACGTGGGTCTCAGGCCGTGCCCGCTGAAGACTTCCATCCGCCGCCGTGTAGGCGCGCTCATGCCACAACTGCGAGCTGTCATCGTAAACCCATGTTGCATTCCCAGTGGGGAAGTTGAGGCAGTAGAAGTTATGCCCGTCCTGCTGATAAGTGAATCCCGTGGCATCGGCTATGGTCGGATACCGCGCAATCGTCTGCTCCATGGCGAAAGTCGATATGCGCGTTGGCGTGAATCCTGTTGCTGAGTACGCGATTCCCGTTCCCGATTCATCTTGCCCAAGCCAGAAGACCGTATTATCCAGCTTTGCCGGTGAAAATGGCGACTGAGTCCCCTGCGTGATGTACGCACCATCAATCCGCGAGAAGGGAAACAGTTCCGCGCCCGAATTGAACCAGATCTCCACGCTCTGCGTCCCGAAAAGCCATAGATGCCGGTTATCGCTCAGGATCGCCACCAGGTTGTCTGGATTGCCTTCGGCGGAGGCAAAATCAAGCGGGTCGACCGTCGTCTCATATTGGCCGGTGATATAGAACTGCTGCGTATTCGGCACATTGAAGATGAAGTAGCTATCCTGAAAGGCCACTGTAACTCCACCAGGGAATGCAGCAATGGCTGTCAAGCCATTCGTTGCGAGGTCGTAGTTGTACCCGTTCGGCCCATCGACAATCATCAACTGCCTGCCATTGTCCGCAATTCCTACTCTTCCGGCTTGCGTCAGCAGCGTTCCGCGATTTGCGCTGGTTCCGTCCGCGAACAACTCATAAAGCGTCGTATGGCATACAGCGAAGACCCGCCCCATGGACGTTGTAATCATTCCTCGCGACGGGTAAGCGCCAAGGTTCGCGAACAGCTTAAGACCCGGCGTACTCAGCAGCGAAGCCACATTCCGGCCCACTCCCGACTCGTCTACTTGTGGATACAGGTTTACAGACCGCTGACACTCGATTGCAGTGCTCTGCAGCGTGTAGGAAGGCCCAATAAAGCCGTTGAGCTGCATTTACTCTCCCGTCAAGTAGTTGAACCCAGTTCTATGGGGCAGCAGGGCGTTGTCCACCTGCATATAGACCGGGCGCATGTTGAATGACTTGATCAGCGCCTTGGATGTGGCGGCGGCAGCTAAAACAATCTGCGACGGCTGTCTCGTGTACTCAGGAGCTATCTCCAGCGCCAGATTGAACCGCAGAGCACGCTCGTAGCCGGGTGGCAGGGCTATAACCGTATCAAGCGTTGCAAACTCTTCTATGGTCGTCCAGCAGAACAAAATTACAGACTGTATGAGGCTTGGAACGGTGTAGAACTTCGCCGTTCGCAGCGGATATCCATCATCGATATAGACCGAAGTTGGGATAGTGCTAGAGGTCGTAGGAAGGATGAGCGACTGGTATTGGTCCAGATTCAGCATGTTGATGTTCAGGTTCATCGCTGGCGAATCATTCAGCGTATAGCTGAGGTTTACCTTCTCGATCCGCGCGGGCCATTCCGTGTTCCAGTTTCCCCCTGGTCCGATGGTGTACGCCATTTGGCCAGCCACGAAAGGGAAGCCCTGCGGCTCGACAGCATACGCCATCAGCTTCTCAAGCCTCCACGAATCGATCATGGAATTGAGAGACGCTAGGCCGTCTTCTGCTTCACCAGCAGTAGGCGTCTCTCCGCTTGCCACCAATCCCAACAAGCGGAGAGCACCGGTAATCAGGTCACGAGCCGTCACTTAGTTCGCAACCTTCTTGATCGCAGCAATGAGGTCTTCTTTCGGCTGATCAGCCTGCAGCGCGAGGCCGTAATTGTGATTGCCAAAGAACACCAAATCTTCCCGCGTCTTTTCGTTCAACTCCTCATCTGTAAACCGAACCGAAGCTGCAGCCGGTTTCTCGTGAGGAGTGTCTTGCCAGTCGCCTTCCAGATCGTCTTCCTCATCCTGCGAGTTGACGACGGTAGGAGACTTCTCCTGGTGATACTTATACTTCGGATACAGCGACTTATCGCCGGTGGGATGCGAATCCTGGACCGGGTTATTGGTGGTGAGGTCGGTGCTGATATGCGACTCCGGCCCAGTGTAGGTACCTTTCAGCTTTGCCATGATCATCCTTTCGTGACGGGGGCCGAAGCCCCCATCCGGTTATGCTTGCAGCCTGCAAGCCCATTCGGGATATAGCGGTGCCCATCCATACAGCACGTCCAGCCGACAGGGGAACTGGTCGGTGGTGATGCTGTATTGACGAACCATGCGGATCGAGATGCCCGTCTGCGGATCAGACTTGCGTGCAGCCATGTCAGTCCCACCCGGCAGAGGGAGGTCAGCCGAGGCAAACGTAAACGCATCGCGATGGTATGCAAGGTTCTGCGTGGTGAACGTACCGGCAGCACCCGTCAACGTGAGAGCGGAGCCAGCGGCAGGCGAGTTGGTAACGTTCTGGAAAGCGCCTACAGGATTGATCGCCGGACTGATCGAAATGGTTGCGTTGCCTGCACCATCCGAACTTACCGCCGAAGTCACCACAAAGGATTGCAGCGCACCGGTGCTCTGACGGTTCTGTGGGTTCACAGAGTAGACGCCAGCAATGGTGAACGTATCGCCCTGGTTCAGGCGAGAAGCTGCAGCAGCCGTCCATCCATTCGTTATCAGCGAACTGCCAGTCTGCGCAGCACCATTTACCAGCGGAATGCCACCCTGTGGACCCACAGTCCGATTGATGACGTTCTGATCCATGCTGTTACGGAAGCCCAGCGCCTTGCCCATGTTGCCGGTGTTGTACTGCTCGCTGATCTTGTCCGGTGCATTGAACAGACCGGAAAGCCCAGCAACCATATTGGCTTGTGACGTCGGATTCCACACGATAGAGCGCAGCCCATCGCGAGGAGCCGCGTTATTATCGAGTACCGCGCCAGCCTGCAAAGGAAGGAGCATGGCGGTAGCCGGAACGATGGGAGTACCAGGAGTGCCCACACTGTTGTAGGTGGCATTGGTGGCCATCACCAGCCCCTCACGGTCGATGCGGTTGGCCACGTTCGAGATAGCCGGACGGATATACCGCTCCGAGAAATCGTCGATACGCAGAGCCAGGTCGGCAGACGAGAATTGAAAGTCAACACCAGCTTGAGTGTTGAGCTGCAACGGGATAGAGGTTTCCGTCACATCTTCAATTCCGATTGCCTGTCCCACGCGGCCAACGAAACGGTTGGGTTTGCGGATGTTGAGGGTGTCGCCAATCTTGGCACCCTTAACTCCGAAGCTGTCATCAAATTGCCGATTCACGAACTTGGTGAACCCAAGCATGTTTTCGAGGATCGCCAACGATTCGTTGGTAATCATCTGGATAGTAAGTAAAGTGTTGGCCACGAATTAGTCTCCGGAACCCTCAACGGTCAAAGTTGGGGTCCTGCTTGACTCGCCACGCACGATACTCTGCAGGGCTCATCTCTCCAGGGTCTTTGGTAGACGTGGAAGACGATTTTCCTACAGGGTTCGGCGGTGCAGGAGTCTTGCTCACGGTTGCCGTCTTTGCAGACGGAGCGGATACGAACCGTGATTCCAAGCGGCCCACCTCACGGGCGAGAGCAAGCGGCGTCAGCCTTGATAGACGTTTCGCCTCATCTGGATTCTTGGCTAAAAAGTATTGCAAGGCAGGCCCATTGTCGTGCGTGACAATCTCGTCTAGCACGGCTTTGGATACCTGAATATCAGCGTCGGCCATGACTTCCTCGAAGTCTGGCGTAGCTGCCTTGAATTCCTTCTGCTTTTCCTGAAACGTGCTCTCTACCGCGTTGCGCTGTGTCTTAGCTTGCTGCTCCGTCTGCTCGGCTCTCAGGGTCTTAACCTTCTGATCGACCTTCCAGTCTGTCAGCGCCTCAACATACTCAGCGTGGGTCTTGAAATCGTCTTCCTTGGGCTTGGCGTCTACCTTAGGCGACTCCGCATTCGTTGGTTCGACCTTAGCGGTACGCAGCGCTTGTTCGCGCCAATACTCTGCCTCGCGCTCACGGTCCGCCTTCTCGCGGGTGAGCTTATCGATCTTCCGTTGGAATCCGCCTCTAGCTTTTTGCTCGCCTTCGGATGATTCGTTGCTGTCCCCGGCTGCCGATTCCGTGGTGGTTGTGCTCTCGGTTGAGGGCGCGGCTGTCTCTTCCTGCGTTTCCGCAGGTATTACCTGTTCTTCTGGCAAGGTGTCTCTCCTTGGATTTTTGCCGGGTGAGTCAGCACCCGTACTGTGAACTACTGCTGCGCGTGGGGCTGCGCAGAATCTTTTCGCATGGCTTCGCGTTTTTCTAGGAACGCTTCTCGGTATGTCGAGAGCAGCATTCATTGCCCACCACCTTGCTGCGACTGTTCGGGCTGCGCAGCTGCGACTGTTCGGGCTGCGCAGAATTTTGTGGCCGTACTCTCCCGATGTACCCATCGCCGAGATCGTGGCGCCCTAATACGTCGTCGAGGTATATTTCAAAGTCAACCTCACGATTCGCCGCGTCCCAGAGTTCCCAATATTCGGGGTTCTTCTCTACACGGGGAAGCGGGTAAGGCTTTACTGGATAAGCTTTCTTTAGACGCTCGTAAGCACTCATTGATTCGCTCCCTCTGCCCCTTGCGGCTGCTGCGCCTGCATATCCTGCTGATGCTCCTGATCGTCCTGGGCCATCGCATACTCATGCGCTTGCCCCATCTGCTGAGAGATCATGTCCATCTCATGCTCGAATGCGGTTTCCGCGCTGGAAGCTTTGGCCGCAATGTCCGCATTGACCATGCCGGCCTGAATCTTGGCATATTCAAGCTGCAATTTCTGTTGCTCAAACGTGAGCTTGGCAAACTCAATACGCTCCTTCGACTCCAACTCCACCTGCTTAGCGGATATCTGGTCATGAACATCCTTTGTCGCCGCCATCAAACCTTGCTGCGTCTTCTGCAACTCAGCAGTCAACTGCGCCACATGCTGCTGCACTTCTGGCGGCAAGTTCGGGTCTTTGGTCGGATCGTCCTGCAACTGTGGCGGAAGAGACTTCTTCATCCGCTCTGAAATCTCCTTAGCACCAGGCCAGTCCATGTTGCCGACCATGATGTCCCCGGCAACTCCCATAAGAGGTGGGTAAGCACTGACCAATTGAATCTGCGACTGGACAGCTTCCTGCCGCTTGGTCTGGTAGCTCGGTCCGGTTGAAATGGTTACGTCGTACTTGCCTACTGAGAGGTCGTAGACTTTCTCCACACTCGCGGCCTGTTCTTGCGGCGTGTTCACCTCCACCGTGCTCTGAGTGCCGTCTTCGCCGATGATCCGCAGCACCCGCTGCGTGTCGTACACCTTCGGAATCAAGTCCAGCAGAATCCGGCCAGCATGTTTGAGTGCCCGCGTCAGGTTGTCAATGTAGTGGTAATTCGATCCCTGCGACTGCGATTGCCGGGCTAGGATGCCTTTACCGCTAGTCTCGTTCCCCTGTGCGCCTAACGCAGCTTGGTAGATACCTGTTACAGCCTTCAAATCCTGCGCAGCCTGCATCATCGCTTCAGTAGTCGCCTGTATCGCCGGTTCTACCGTGTTCCTCTGCGGAGGCGGCATGGGCTGTCCATTGATGCTGACGGCCTTGTAGGACAGAAAGGCGTTGTTCTTGATGTTCGCCGTCTGCCATTCCTGCTCATGCCCTTCCAGTTGCCCCTCTGCGACGATGTACGGCGCTTTCGGTGCCAACGCTATTGCCTCAGTTGAGGCCGAAGACATGAAGTTGTACTGACGCTGCGGCTCTTTCGCGTTGCGAACAATGCCTTCAATTACGCGCTTGCCGTCGATATCCAATTCATCGCCAAGCACCGGCACGACCGGAATCCACTTACCCGGCCAGTCCGTCTCCTCCAACACCTCCACGCCGTTCATCTTCACCCACTTGACGGCGAATATCTGGGTCTGGCGTTCGTTGACGACCGTTACTCCCTTCGGCAAACCGCCTTCGGGGATGTACTCTTTCAGCATCGTTGCGCCATCGCTCAGCAGCACAACCGTCTTTTTCACACTCTCGCGGTAGAAGTATTCGACAATCCGGCATGAATCCTTATCGGCCCAGCCCGTATCCCCAATCGACTCCCAATCGTCCATAGTGGTGGCCATCTTAGAGTCTGGCCACTGATCTTTGTAGTCATCCTTGCTGATCGTTTCAGTGACGAAAGCCCAATTCGCATCCGAGTAGTCAGGCTCCTTGCAGTTCGGGTCGAAGTACACCGTGAACGGGTTGCGTATCCGCAAAATCTTGATGTCCTGCTCGAACGACATCGGGTCGCTGTACGCCGTGTTAATGCGGAAGTACCCAAAGCTGCTGGTTACAGACGCTTGAAACGCTGTGTCGTAGGCTGCATCCGCTGAAGAGTCGTACTCGATGTGGCGAATGATCCCCTGGATAATCTCCGCAGTCTCAGGGTCTGCTTCATCGTTTACCGGATTGACTTGGATGCTAGGCCTGTTCTGACGCTGATCGTTCGTAACCTGCCGAATAAACTGCGGCATCTGGTTGATAGTCAGGCACGGCCTGCCGTCTATCTCTCGCTGACGTTTGATACCATCGGGCCACTGCTCGCCCGCACGGAACTTGAGGTCATCAAGAGCGAACTTGCGCATCTCGGATTCTGCATCCGCAGCCTGCTGGAAACGCTTCTTAGCGAGGTCGACCAGCTTCGGCTCGGCTTCCTTATCACCCTTCACCGTTTTGCGTTCAGGCTGTGGCACTGACAGACGTACAGGCGTGTTCGCGACGTCCTTTACCGTCTTGTTGATGCTGATACGCCGCTTGGCATCCTTGATGGGTCCAGTCTTGCCCGTCTTGCCGGGCATCGGCTGCGAGATGATCCGCTTGAGCGCTTGCAGACCTTCCGGCTTTAGTCCCAGGGGATGCTCAGGAACGTAACTCACTTCTTGCCTTTACCCACAAAGGCCAGCGAGTTCTTGGCCGTCTTCTTTGTGCCAGCGAGTACCTTCGGGTTCAGAATCTTGTTCATCCCATCCAACTCTCTGCGCCCACGTAAAGCTGCTGTGGTGCTTTCTTTACCGGCTTCGTCTTTACCACGTCTAGCCCCGACTTCACCAGGTAACGCGTAGCGTCCATAATGTGGTCGTCTTTCTTTACGATCTTGCCATTCTCGTCACGGCGATACAGGCGAAACTCTTTACGCCAGCTTTGCGAACTGCGAAATACTTTGAGACGGCCACTCGCCATGCGGGTCCATACGTCGTAGATTCCGGCCTCAACTGAGTTGTCAGCGGAGTCAAGGTTCAACCCAAGATCTCGGTACACCTGAATCAACTGCTGCCCGTCGTGCTGACTTCTACCGTTTGAGGCAGGGTCAATGACGCCCGGAATCCACTCTCCACGCGCCTTGATCCCTTGAGCATGGACAACCGGCTCAGCTTGACCCATATAGTGCTCGCTATACAAATACAGGCAGCTATTGTCGCGGTCTAGCGCTCCCCATACCGCCGCCGTGCGATTCCAACCCACATCCATCCCGTAAGCACGCGGCCAGTGATCTGGTATCGCGAAATCGTCTACCAATAAGTCCTCTTCGGCCACCTGATAGATAACGCCAGAGCCTAATTGCGGGACGCCTTTCGATCTTGCATCACGCTGGAACGGCGGCAGCGAACGCCAAAGCTCATCCTTTGCCTCTTTCGTAAGGTGCGGCACGTCGTCCCATGTCACCGTCACCATGGCAGTGCCGCTGGTATCGTCTGCGGCCTCAGCAAGCAACGTTGTCACAACCTCAGACATTCCCAGCAACGGCGTAAAGGTACACAGGATCAGCCCATTGTTGGTCATGGTGCGGATCAGGCATTCGATGTAAACATCCATCGGCGGCTCTTCATCAAGCCAGATCACATCCTGCTCAGTGCCTTGGAATGCCTCTCTACGCTGGTCGTACGACTTCAGGATGCATTGGCTGGTCGCACCAGATACGTGCTTCACCTGAAGGATTTCAGCAGCTTCGGGGATGCCCGCCTTGGGACTGACATTCATTAGGCAATCGCCCAGGATCATCCCCGTACCGCGATCATTCCAAGGCCCGATCAGCTTGTGCTGGATGATGTCGCGCACCGTCTTTGCGGTGTCACCAGCCGCCCATGCCCTGATTGGCTTCTCAAACTTACGGCCTGGCCACCACGCTGGATAGATTCCAGTGAGATGGCAGGCCATCGCATACGCGCCCATCGACTCGGTTTTGCCAACGCGGTTCGCCGCGATAGCAGTGTTCTTGCGATGGGTCTTTTCGTTTGCGAAAAACTGAATATGGTTTGGGTACAACTCTCTGCGATACGGCCCTGTATCCGGGAAATAAGACCATATCTTGCGCCTGCGATCGCGTCGCTGCTTCTCTTCCAGCAGCGCTATCAACTCAATCTGTTGCTGGCGATTCAACAGCTACTCCAAACTGCTTGAGCCTCACCAGGAGATCCTCATCCGTCATACTCGCCAGCGATACACCGACATTCAAATCCAACTTATCGCCATACTTCTTTGCCAGAATCTTCGAAGCTACCCACTTGCGCGCATCCACCTGCGTCTTAATGCGATCAATGTCGCCAGTGTCAGCAATCGCCACGATCTCCTCAGCAAATCCCTCAGCTTGCGCCTCACGCGCACGCGCGTAATTGTCCGCAAAGTCAGCGTTTTTAGCTATCCACTTGAAAACAGTGGTCTTGCTTGGCAAGCGCTCGTCCTTGCAGATCTTCAGTAAACTCTCCCCATCAGCAAGCCTTTCGCATATCTCGTCTGCGAGTTCATCGCTGTAGATCGCTGGTCTTCCCACTTACTTACCCTTCTTCGCTTTGCGTACAGACTTTGTTTCAGATACGGCTGGCTTTTCCAGTTCGTCTAAGCGCTTTTCCAGCACGCGCAAGCCGAGGGCATGGGTGAGTAGATGTTGGTCGTTGAGGACACTGACGAATCCGTTCAACTTATCGAAGTCCGTATCGGATTTCTCAAGCACCTCCACGCGCTTCTCCAGTGCATGGAAACGCGCCTCTACACTGTTCCAGCCCAGGAAGTTCGTTGCTGCGTCTTTCAGCCATGCCTTCATGTCATGCCTCCGGAAAATAAGCCTGCCCCGAAGAGCAGGCCATTGAGCTAGCTTGCGGGCGGGACAGCAGGCTCTGCGCTCTTCAGCGAAGAGTCGATGGAATCGAGCGAGGTCTTAGCCGCAGTCAGCTTGCTGATGGCGCCAGACAGGTCCGGCGAAGCCTGACCCTGAAGCGCGGTAAGTTCCGCAAGGACGGTGGCGAGCTGGGTGGTAATATCCGCAACGTCTGAGGATACGGAGTCGATTGCTGCGTTGAGGTCGTCAATCTGGGACATGGTTCTCTCCTGTTGGTTCATGATGTGCTGCAGGGTTTTGAGGATGAGGAGCAGGTGCATGTTTACTCCTGTCGTGTAACCTTGATGCCTTCAATCGAGGCGGCGGTAATCGTAATCTGGGCCTTATCGAGACGGTCCTGCCTCCAGTTCCGGTACGCATGTCGGATGTGCCGGCGGAAGCCCAGGAACTCCTGGTCGAGCGAGGGCAGGTCGGCCCTGAGGTTGAGAGCGAAAAACGCGACATAGTCCACTAAAAAGCCATAGAATTTGCGCAGTTTAGGCCGCTTTTCAAGCAGGCTCTCGCGCGGCAGCAAGTTGGCCAGCAACGAAGCACCCGCAACCACTGCGCAGGCATGGAAAAAGACATACCGGAAACCCATGGTGAACGGAGAGTGGACCATTCATGCCTTCCCGCTGCGAAGCTGAAGCGTGATGTTGCCTGAGAGCAGCAGGATGATCACCGTCCCGATCCCCCACATGATCCCGGTGGTGTGCGCGTAGTCGCGCCGGAGCGACTCGACCTCATCCCGGTTGTCCGCGACCAGCTTCCGTAGATCGGTCATCTGCGTCCACTGTTTATCCGCCCGCGTATCAGTTGCCTGGAGGTGGGTATTGGTCTCCTGGATGCGCTCGTCCTGCAGAGAGTCCCGGTTGAATACCTCTTGCGCCTGCGCCGGGGGATGCTGCCCATCGACGAAAGCGCCAATCAGGACCACCAGCGCAACCAGATTCAGGATCAGCGATATCGTGCTGCGCGACCCACGACTCATTGCGACACCGAGTCATACGTGCAGTTGCCAATCAGCAAGGGGCTGAGGTGTAACGTCTCCGGTGTCACCAGATGGGCGAACTGAGGCAATACGTTGAGCGCCATCACGTTCCCACTCCACAGCGCCGCATACTGCAAGGCACTGCATATCACCCGGTCCGAACTGTCTTGCTTGCGGTCCTTGAACAGAATCCCGAGGATGGCTTGAGAGTCGTACTTGACGCCAATCTTGGACTCAAGGTAAATCTGGATAGATTCGTACTGCAGCTCCGACACTGTCAGGCTGTACTGTCTTTCCCAGACGACACCCTTGGCCCAGTCCAACGGCATCGCCTGAACCCCAATACCGGCATGAGCGCCAATCCACTTGTCTCTGGAGCGGTTCATAGCCTCAACATGGTCGATGTACGATATGCCTTCAACTCGCTTTATTGCGTCAGATACGAGGCCCTTGGTCGAGATGAAGCGTAGGACGTGGCGCCTCATCAGGCTGCGGGGGCAACAGCAGCAGGCCCGGTCTGAAGGTTGTAGACGTTCTGCGCAAACTGAGCAATCGCCGTCTGCACTGCGGTGGACTCGGTGATCCCCTTGCTGGCAAGGATAGTCTGGAGCTGAGGTGCCGCCACAGAGATAGCTACCGCCATCTTTTGAGCGCCGGTCAACGGTACGCCTGCGGAGGCTTGAATCGCCTGGTCCGCGGAAATTGCCGTCTCGACACCCGTCAGGGCGATGTTGTACTCAGGTCCAACCGGCGAGAGCGCGAGGAATGGCCGCGCCAGCTCCGCGCCCGTGAGCGCGATTGGGGCGGCTTTCTTGAAGAATACGTCAAGTTTGTCGATGAACCGCTCAAACGCATTCGGTTGTACGGGGGCTGTGCTCATGGAGGCTCCTGGTTGCATCAAGGGATGACTGAAGATGGGTTTGGTAACACGCGGTGCGGCGGCTTTAGCGATGATCGCGTTCAGTAAGTCAAGATGGGCGGCATGATCGTATTTTGCGATCACAGGCTTGCCGGAAGACGGTACGACCAGCGTCTTCCTGCCCCATTTCAACGGATTCAGCTTGCCGAGGTCGATAATCATGGTTTCACTTCCGGGGCAATCGTTACCTGCTCCGTCTTCACTTCGACCGTCCGCTTGATTCCCAGCACGTCCTGCACCTCAGGGTTGTGAAGCAGCGCGAACACGCCGGCAACTGTGCCGAATACGCCAGCCAGGTGCGGGTGATTATGGACGAGGGAAATCAGGTAGTCATGCACTGCCGGGATCTGAAACAACGTGCCCGCAGTCACTAGCAGGCCCATCAGTTGCTTGGTGGAGGCCTGCAGCTTCGACGTGTCGATAGTCATGCAAGCCTCCGATGTCTGCGCGGGGGTTTAGATCGGCCCAAGGGGCGAGGATCAGGGATGCGCGCACATCCTATGTCGAGGAGATTGGACCACCTCCGTCCTAACTTAAGTGCTATGCGGCTCTAGCCACATCACGCCGCCCACGCATCCCGCAGCGCCAAATCGTTCACATCCCCATCGCAGCAGCCGTGGATCACGCTTGGACCCATCTGGCAGCTTCTCTGTGAGGGTACAAGCGAGGCTTCCGTCTTCGTAAGGTTGATGTAAGTGGTCTTCTTACTCCAAATGGCTAGACCAGCTTCCACCATGTCTCTGGCCGCATCCTCTGTCACAAATAACGCAGCCTGCCCACGCCCTGAACGATTGCAATAATGTACCGCAATCATCCTGATGCGTTTCAAATCAAACCGCCACCTTCAAGCCGAACGAACTCACCATGCACACGTAGCGCGATCTCTTTGTAGTCATGAGCTGCTTCAATAGCACTTCGACGAAACTTGCCCGTTATCTTCTTACCAAACCGGCACAGGCGAGCCTGATATCTGTCGGCCTTCGGCACATAAGCCACACCGCGATAGCCTGTCGTATTTCGGCTATGCAGTTTAGAGTTCATAGAGTTCTGAGCCTTGGTAGCGATCCGCAGATTCTCTTTGCGGTTATCCAGGCCATCCCCGTTGATATGGTCCACAAGTTGGCTAGCTTCTGCGTTAATGATGAAACGATGAAGCAGGGTGTGTGTTACTTTTCGATCAACCATCTTGCGGTTCGATAGGTATTTCGTATTGCCAATACTGGAAAACGACCACTTGAGCTTGTTGACTCGCTCGTAGTCCTCAGCATCAACAATGGCCTTTAATCCATTATTCAGCGCAATCATTCTCACGATTGGTGGCATGGGATTCCTCAAATATCTTGGCTCGCTTTTGAGGCGGAAGCTTAACCGCAGGCCGGATGGCTAAGGTGATAATGACAAAGAAGAAGGCAGTTAGCTAGATAATTTTTGAACTTGTTGTGATTCGATCTTCCGCTCCCGCCGTCGATACGCCCGCTCCACCAGCGTCTCGATAGTCTGAGCTAAGGAATTTGGCCCCGCGAGTCTGTCCAGCTTCGCATACACGCTTTCGAGTACGACTACAGTGACCGGCTTCGTTCTTAGCCCAGCAAGTTTCCGCTTCTTACTACTACGCATTGGCCTATTTACCTCCCTTTGTCCAGAACGCAGCGGTTGGGATGATTCAAGCACTCACGAGCAACCTCAATTGTCACGACCTGTAGCACGTCGCCTGCCTGCACGATTAAGTATCCTTTTGGAAGCACGACGTCGCCCACGATTTTGTAAATTGACGGATCGAGTACTCGACAGTCACCTACACAGGGGAACGAATATGATTCGGTACTGGCCAGGGAAAAGTCCCCATGGGGTTTGGGAGCAGGTATGGCGGCAGGCTTCATGGGTGGGGGCGGAGGAACGTTATCTACGATCGAGTTGGCATCTTCGGGATGATCTTTCAACCCCAAACGTATCCATGCATTCTGAGCTTGCTGCCGGTCCACCCACTTAGGGGGCCAGCAGGAAGATGGGTCTGTGAGCCATGCGTGAGCAGTGGGGCACACCTTACTGAGCGGCGGGCCAGGATTTGTCCTGTAGGAACAACGGAAAGTCTGCGAATTCGGGTGGTCGTCTTTCTCTTTTACGCAGCTTATTGGCGGGTAACCACCTATAAATGAGATATCGAGATGACAATTTCCTTTGCCGTCTGCATCCCAATCAACATCACAGTGTCCTGCCTTGAACGAGCCGAGATAAACCCTCCATGGGATATCAGTAGTTATTGCAGACGAGTTCAGCCAATCGTAGGTGTATGTGCCTGTGATGCATCCTTTGGCGTCTACGAAGGAGTCTCCCTCGTCGCTCGGCGTCATGTTCTTATTGCACGCTAGCGTCATGTCGGGCGCACGAAGAGGGTTTGGTGTCTGCCCTACCATCAAAGTAGCTGAGAGAGTGAGAGTTGTTAGCAGCCACTTCATTTCGCGCTCCTTGGGTCATGACCCATGTGCCACTTGCAATCCAGAGGCTCGTAGTAAGCACCCAACACGCGCCAGTTCTGGTTCAGGATGTACTGCGGTCTCTCCGGGGCCGCAGGACAGGCTGGCGTGACCGTGGGCGCGTTCTTCAGGCAGTAGGCGATGTAACCCTCACCGACATACTTCGCTGCCGGCTTGGAGCACATGGCGGGCGTCCAGTCGCGGGGATGGGTAGGGTGGTGGACTTCATCGTTCGGCTGAGCTAGCTGCGCTTCTTCGTACATTACGCCGTCAGCGCAGAATACCCCCGGCGAAGAGTAAGCAACTCCCTCCTTGCGAGTGCAGGTCCCACCCTGAAAGATAACCATTTTTGGAATCGCCTTTGGATCGCATGGAATCGTCTTCCCCGCAAAATAGCAGGTCGTAGAGGCCATAAACTTCGCACGGCCGTCGTAGTGATTGGTTTGGCCGAACATCGCCGTTGCTGCCAAGGCTAGGGCTGCTGCTGTGAGTGTCTTCATTTACTGCTCCTTGCGTGGGTGTCTCATGTGCTGAACTGGTTGGGAAAGCTTGAACTGTAGGCACCAGCAAGAAACATCGCATTGAATCTCCGAAGCACATCCGTACTCGGAATGTGAATCCATCGTGTGCCCACATACGCACGTTTGCTCAGCACACTTTGTGGGCTTGGAGTCAAATTGACTTTCTCCATCTAGGCACCACAAGATTCCGCTTGGCATCATAAGCCTATGATTGGCCTTGTCTTTTCCGCAATTTGTGCATAAGTCTTTATTGGGCATCTGATTCACAAACCTTTCCACATTTGGTGCATTGCATCCAATACTCACGATGAGTTCCAGCAGCATTTATGTACGTATCACAGCGCTCTTCATACTTGTGACGGCATTTCACGTGTATATTTGCTCTGTCGCCTTCCGCTGCGGGGTTGGGAAGCCCTGCCGCCTCAACGGTGCCAAGCTCACTGGAGCGGGAGACGATCTTTTCCGGTAGGCACGCTTTGCAGCCGATGCCGTCACAGTGAGGGCAATCCTCCAGAGGATGCCGTTCTGCTGCCGTTTGTCGGGATCGAATATCAGCCCAACTCTTACCGACGATCTTCATGTTTCCCATCGCATCGGTCCACCAGATACCGTTGCCATAGGCATCCTTGTAGGATCCAGGATAAATTGTGAGGCACACCTGCTCATCTGAAAGCTCTGTGGGCTTGGATACTGAGTCTGAGTTATTCATCAACGGCCTCCGATTTCTTGGCACGGATCAATCCGGCAACCTGAACGGACCATTTGTAGGCGGGCGAATCTTTTGAGAGGAACGATCCGCACTCCACAACCTGTGCAGCAGACTCTAGACCATCGTTCAGCCCCTGCACATACGCCTTAGCCGCTTGGTGATCCTCCGGCTTTATATGAACGCGCATACCCTCAGCGGCTCCGTCTTCTGCTATCGGTTGCCTCCGGTTTGTCTACGGCGTGGTTATCCGCCAGAAATGAATGCCTGTAGCACAGGTCCACTTCAGGGAGAGGTACATAGGGGCACGGCTTAGTCTCTGGGATGAAGACACCTCTCCCCTTAACAAATCCAGGCTCGCTTGAATCAATGACATCCTTGCCCCACCAAAATCCCGCGTCATCTCTTGCCTTGCATCTGCGTTCGCTCATTCTCTCGGTTCCTTCCTCTCTAAAGGTCGCCCTACTTGGATTCAGGGGGTGCTGGCTCAAGTACGAAACATGCAATATGCCGTCCCGTCCCTTTGCCTTGCGACTTATCCTCTGTGGCCAACCAACGCACATCACCTAGATTCGTTACGGTTGCTCCAGCTTTGAGCAGCATCAGCACCCACTTATCGATGGGATACACGAGCACGACGCGCTTGCCCTTTTGCTGCTCCAAAATTGCCTTTCTCGCCCATGCAGTTGGACCCTTCTTCTTCCCCTCATGCATGATCGATCCGAACGGAGGATTGACATAGCTAGACGCTCCCCACTCACACGTCAATCCATCGAAGTCATCTGACTTAGGGAACGGGCATGGATCAAAGTCAAAGCAAAATTGTGAGTCCAAGTCGGCGTAAACATCTGGCGGTGTAAGCCAATAGTGCTTGCGGTCTGAGCCGTTGCCCCGATGGAATTTATTTTCTGCTGGGACTAATTGTGATTGGTGCATCTCTACGTGCTGCGTGTCCATCTCTCTCATCCTCTCTACAGCGTCACTCACTTTTGCTTCATCGTCCCGCCGCAATCCGGGGAAGGGCATCCAAAGAGTCCGTCTCCTTCTTCGGTCTCGTCATCCGCATTGCACTCATTCAGCGGAAATATCTGCCCACATCGCTTACAGATCATTGGAACTTCTCCGATCCTCATCGCTTCCTCCTCTACAGCGTCACTTTGTATGGCGATTGCAGTGCTCTAGTTACGGTCTGTTTGAGGCTCCCTTTCAACACAACCGCATGACGGTTAGCGTGCCTACTCCCTTTTGGCAAAACGACACGACTTCTAGAGCACTGCAATCGCCATACAGCGCGATACCTTACTGTTGGGGGCTACTCAACTCTGAATCAGGTGTTGCGGATATGGTACAAATTCAATCCTGCATTCCCACCCGCATCTAGGGCAGTATCGTTCGTCACCTGGAATTTGGCGCTTGCAGCATTCGCTTTGGATAGGATTGCTCATTTGTTCTGTTCTCTCCTGGTCAGCTAGCTTTGGATACAGGGGCTAGGTTCTGATACATGGGGGGCCTGCGGAATCTTATCGACTTCCAGGATTCGTTTTGCGATCCACCGAATAACGGGGACCGCCATGCTATTGCCTAGCATCTTGTATCGCGGCCAGTCCGCCATTGGCTTGCCCCGATGCGGTACGAGCGTGTAATCGTCAGGAAACCCCTGTAGCCGCTCACACTCGCGTGGGGTCAATCGCCGCACCGCCAATGCATCCCGGCTGTTCGGCGCAAAGGCGACAGCCTGAGCGCCGCCACTCTCCATGGTGTGGGCAACATCATCGGAGAAGCCGCTGCCATTCGACTTTGTGTGTGCTGTGCAGATGGCGACCGGCACGACGGGCGTTCCACGCCCGGTGCCGTCTTCGCTCGCGTCGAAGCCATCCGCTGAGAGCGAGTGGGTGATATAGGTCTGCCGGGTGGAGTCCTGTGAATCTTTCCCCTTTGCGAGCAGCGGATAGGAGATCAGAGTTTGACTCTCGTAGTCCTGCCTGCTCATTCCACCAGCATTCAGGCAATGCGAGATATGGCCGGTGTTGGCAACGAGTCCACCATCGCAATCGAAATCGGTACCGAGGCCACCGCCTCCAAGGCTCCTCGAAGGGATGGTGGGAGCGACTTGCCCCGCTTCTCGGCGCGGCGGAGGATACCCCGACAGGCTGTGGCGCTCAAATAATACCGCTGCGGCACGTCTCCAGTCTCCAAGATATCCGACAACGAAGACGCGACGGCGGCGCTGGGGTACTCCAAAGTGCTGAGCGTCAAGAACTCGATAGGCGAACCCATACCCGAGTTTCCCCAGGAGCCCGAGAAAGGTTCCAAACGCCCGTCCTCCGTCAATCGACAGGATGCCGGGGACGTTCTCCCAGAGAATCCATCGGGGGCGTGTGCGCTCAGCAAGCTTAGCGAACTCGACGGTGAGTTGACCACGAGCTCCATCCATTCCTGCTCTGAGACCGGCGACGCTGAAATCTTGGCAAGGTGTTCCTCCGACCAGAAGGTCGATTGCGACATGATTATTCTCCTGAATTGTTGTGAAGTCGCCCCGGTTAAAGACATCGGGATGGTGGTGCGCTAGGACGGCGCATGCGGCCGGGTCTATCTCCGCGAACGAAGCGGGGGTGAAGTCCAGATCGCGAGTGGCCTGGCTGAACGCCTCAATGCCGGCGCAAATACTCTCGTACTTCATTACTTCTCCTTCGGGAACTCGCGCAGCTCTGAGTACATGCGCTCGGTTTCTTCCTGCTCGACGAAATGCTTCTCGGTCCCAGTCAGAGGCCTTGGTTTCACTGCAGGGCGGCAGCATCGGTCTAACTGCTCCTGATAGCGAGTCATCACAGGCTCCTGACGTGTATCTCCGTGCGCGGGTTAGAACGGTCTCTCAACTTGTGAGCGTGCATGGATACGACAGAGGCATCTGATTTCAGCACTCCAGCTCTCACCAACCCGTCCAGGATGACCTTAGCGTAGTTATCGACATCGCCACGACTTCCTAAACCCTGATAGACCGTGTAGGTGATTTCGTGGGCATTGCCTGATACCATGCCCCCCCTCGAAATAACCGCAACCGCAGTGTGCCAAGCCTTTGCCTCCCTCGTCAGATACCAGCTCGCGTGTTTGCCGGTCACGCGGAAGCTCTTGTAGTGATTTCCTGACGGTGGCTCCATCTGAACCGTGAGGCTTAGTTCTGTCATGCCGCCCTCCGCTGCCACTCGCGTATCTTTCCAATTCGCCGCGCCGCGCTGTATGTTGACCCTCTGAGTTCATACGTATTCCGAGGGAAAAAGCCTCTCCGCTTCAGGTAGAAAATTTCACCTTCAAACCTTGAGTCGGTCACGATTTCAAGCTGCATCAGTTGTTTCAGTTCCCACGTGCAATTACCGAACTGCCGCCGCAACTGGTAATAAGAAGCGGTCAAGCCGGGTCGGGACGCGAGCCACACTACGATCTGAGAGAGTGGGATCATGGCGCCACCGGGTTCGGCAAAGCGTCGATAGCTTCTTGCCAGCAGGGGCAGCCGGTAGATTCGAAATGATGCCAGCGGGACTCATCTATGTCGGCAATCAGGCTAGCCGCTCGTTGGGTTGAAATACTTAGATCACACGCCGTCATCCTTCTGCGGCGAAGCATTTCAGGGGCATTGAATGTGCACATTAATACCTCCCTATATAAGTCAAAGATTTATCGTCATACTTCACCGGGACGACGCCGGTAACTCCCTCGCGCTGTTTGTCGATGATGATTTCGTCCTCGCCGGTCCAGTCGCCATTGCTTTTATCTTTGGGTCGGAACAACAGCAGGACATTATGCGCGTCCTGCTCCAAGTTGCCGGACTCGCGCAAATCCTGGATCGTCGGCCGTCGGTTCGGGTCGGCATCGCGCCTGGCTAACTGCGAAGCCACCACGAAAGGGATATCTAGTTGTTTGCAGGTATCACGCAGGGCGGCGGAAACGCGGTTGATTGCTTCACGTCGATCTTTGCCGTCCTCATGGACGATCTGCACAAAGTCGATAAAGATGACCTTCGCTCCACTGGCGTGCATCTGCCTCGCCAGAGAAGAGATCTGCGCTGGTTTCAGACCCGATTGGTCACATATCGAAACCGGTAAATCGCCCAGATCGAACAGTGCCCGTTTCGCAGTCTCGAACTCCATGAAGTTCATCGTGCGCACGTCGCGAAACTTCTGCGCGTGCAACCCTGAGCCAAGGATCGAAAGCCTCCTCAGGAGCTGCCCCGAGCGCATCTCCAAAGAAATACAGCCAACCCCGAATCCGTTTGTTGCCGCTGAGTGCATCGCCTGCAGCAGGAATGAGGTCTTGCCGCGTCCCGGCAGCGCTCCGACATAGGTAAGCTCCCCATCCCGCCAACCAGTAGTGCTGCGGTCCAAATCCTCAATGCCTGTCGGAATTCCTAAGATCTCACCAGGGAACTCGCGTTGGTGCTTCATCGCCTCCCACGCCGGTAAAACAAGCTCTGCAATCGGCGAAGGTTTCACGTTCACAGCCGCCGCCTGCTGCTCGAGCGCAAGGCCCTGAAGGTCGTGCAGGATGTCCTCAGAGGGTTCCTCCGCTTCAGCCCTCGCGGAGATGAAATCACAAAGCGAGACGATAGAACGCAGTGCAGCTTTCTCGCGGATCGTTTGGACGTAGGACCGTGTGTCGAAGTTGCGCGGCAGCCCGATTGGAAGATCAGCCAGATAGGCTGGTCCGCCGATTGACGACAGCAACTTTCTGCGGTCCATCTCGTGCCATAAGGTCAGGCCGTCTACATGCTGGCCTTGCGCATCCATGCTGCGGATCACAGTTAGGATTGAGCGGTGGGATTCCAGAAAGAAATCCGCAATCTCCAGGCTTGCTGCAGCCACTATCGCCTTTGGGTCAACGATCATCGCCCCAAGAACCGCCTTTTCCGCTTCTACGGAGTGCATCATGTCTGCCTCCGCATCTTCTCCGCAGCGGTGACTGGCTTCACTTCGTCCGGCTGACTACCCGGTTTCCAGGGCCAGCCTACTTTGTTTCGCCAGTCCCCATCGCCAAAGAACTTCGCCGCGCCCTTCGTGTACGTTAGGGACGGCTTAGACACGTCGTACAGCCGCCACGACTCAATCATCGCGTCACGAAGTTCCGTCGCATCGCGACCCTTTTTCACCTCGGCACGGCACACTTCGTCCAGTGCAACGGCAAGGTCTCTCCCGGAGAGCGAAAGTTCCGAGAGGACTCCGCGTGAAATCATCTCCGGCGTGATCACGCTCAATTCCTTTTCCTCTTCCTTTCCCTTTCCCTTTCCCTTCCCTTCCGTGGGTGAATTAGTCTGTGATTCATTCACGGAATACTTCACTGATCGGGGCTTTACGAAATCAGTGACAGGGTTATGCTTTTTAGCCTTACTGCATCCCTGATGTGTTGCCTGAATGTTGCTCGGAAAGTCCGAACCGCCAGAGGCCTGGGCGACGATATGATCTATTGAAAGGTTCAGCGAGTCGTTGTCGGATGGGTGCTCAGGGATACCTGATTTACAGAGCTGGCATACATATTTTTCGCGGCGCGCATACATCAACCTAACTTCATTCGACTGGAGCGATGGAGCGGGTAACTTGCTGGGAGAGGGCCGATTGATAACTTGATGCCTGCGGAAACTGACGATGAAGGCAAGTCTCTGTTTCGCTTTACCACCGCAGTAGGCAAAGACAAGTCCAGCCTCCTCGAGCTCTGTCATGTACGCGCCTACATTTTCAACCGACACGTCCTCGTCATAGATAAAAACGCTCGACTTGATATAGGAATTGGTCCATCGAAGTATGCCTTCGTCGTCGGCTAAGTTTAGGGTGGCCAAAAAGGTTAGTCGCGCCTCTCGTGAGACCGTTCCAATAACTTCGTCTTCCCAGAATTCTGGCTTGATCGTTCTAATGCGTCCCATTGTGCTCTTTCCGTCCCATTCTTACGCTCGTTGCCTACGCCGCCTTCTCTGTTGCCGTCACAATCCGATATTCGTAATAGTCCGTTCCCTTACGCTTCCGTTTCATTAAATGGTGACATCCATACTGAGGCTTCTTTACATCGCGCATCCGACTCGTGACTGCCGTGGGCGAAATGTAGATGCCGTGGCACTTCAGCTCCATCTCGACTTCATGCGGGGCCAACCAAAGGCCACGGCTCAGCGATTTGAGCACTACCTCATGGGTGGATTTCATAGCTATCGCACCTTTAATATCTGGATGACGATTTCAATAGCCGCATCGAAACTGACAACCGTGCAGCCAATCAATACCCGTCTTTGATGAACATCAATCTCCGGGGATATTGTTTCCATGTTGCGCCGATGGGTGAGGAGTAATTTGCCATTTCCTTTAGTAATCAACGTTGGCTTATCGGCCCATATGTCATAACTTTGTGAGTCGCTGTAAGTCATACCGTCTCCTTGAATTTCGCCATCCTTACGCTGCCCTTTTTCGCGTTAACAGAATCCGTGAACTGCCGAGTTATGCCATTTACCATCTACTTCTATCCGGTCATCTCTGCGCCCTCCTCCAAGCCCTCGGCCGTCCTGGTGGTAAAAGGTAGCCTCTTCTAAAATCATGAATTGCCCACAGATCGAGCACAGCGCCTTCTGTCGGCAGAACATCTCTACCGTCCTGCGTTTGTACTCCCTCCTTCCTGCTGCCGTAGGCGAGCAGACCTCACGATTCCCTAGCCCTGCCGGGTAAGTAACCGGCTCAACCTTGCGTCTCTTTGATTTTTGGCAGGCAAGCATTATCTGCGCTCCAACTGAAAGCCGTTCGCCAGTTTCAGCATGGCCAGTCGGACCGCTCCATCCCATGCGAGAGAATCGTCCAGTGTGGCAAAGTCATGGAACTCAAAAGATGCCTCCTTGCCCACCTGAACAATTCCACGATGGCAAGCCTTAACTGAGCCGCATAAACGCCACCAATCTTCATCTAAAGCTGTTGCGCAGACATAACTCTGTGTCTGCATTCTCCACGCTAGTAGTTTCTGAGCCTTCGCTTTTCCGTATTGTTTGGCTGAGGTCTTTATGTCTAGGATGTAAGGGACTCCATTGACCATTCCTCTCAGATCGATCGTGCAGCCAACCGCCTGCTCTGTCCCGTCATGCAGATAAACGATCTGCTTCTCCAAATCCCCTAAAGGCTCAAAATCATACTTTGAGCGAAACAGGCAGTACCCGCGAAAGTAGGGAAGCACCTCGTCCGGCATAAGCGGCACTTCGCTGTCTTCTTCGAAAAACTGAATAGCTCTGTGGAGCTGTGTCCCTCTCCATGAGGCGTGATCCAAGACAACCGTGGGTATCTGGCCGTAGTCTGCTAGGCCGTTGAGAGAGATGATGTCTGAGGTGGACAACACAAACTGCCCATCTACTTTGTAGACATGCGACTCTTCATCGAAGGTATGAGTAAGGATCATGCAGCCTCCAACTTCGCCTTGATTTCTTCAAAGCGTGCGGCTGGAATATCGCCGTCCTTCGCATAACCGAGCTCATTGATCCACTTGCGATACCCGGCAGTGTTCCACTGTTTTCCCATCGCTATCGCATAAAGAACCTTCGTCCGTCTCGGATCAATAGCTGGGCCGACGATTGGCTTGCGCTCCTGTTCTCGCTGGTTCATGTGAACGTCATAATCGTTCGGGTCTTCGGCATCCATGTTCACCGAAGGTTTTGGAGAGCGCTGCGTCTGCTGTGCAGGAGCGCCATGGTTGCCGAATTCGTTCTTCATCTCCTGAACATACTTATTGTCGTCAAAGAGACCCATGTGTACATCAGCGGCTACACCGATAAACTTCATCGCATTGCCTAAAGCGTCAGTGTATGCAGCCTTGAATGCCTCGTCGGAGGTGCGGGTTCCATTGCTTCCTTTAATAAGTAGCTTGTCTCCGCCAACACCGAACACCTGAGCCTTTTCGCCGTTATCGATATACCAGAGACCGACAGTGCAGAAAACAAGGATTTCTTCTTCCGCAGGGACTACCTGATACTCAGGGCGATCTGGCCCCCATCCAATCCCGCACGGCCCAAACATCTCCGTCATGCGAAGGTTGCACCACATTGGCTTGATAGCAGTACCCTTGAAACCTCCAGAGCGTTGAAACTGTTTAGTATGAGCTGGATCGGTTCTGCCAAGAGCGTCCCAGATTCTAAGATTCGCCGGCTTTCCTTGTTCGCTCATAGGCACACCAGAATTGCCAGGCAAAATCCAATGATGACTGCTGCGATGTCCAAACCTTTATTTGGCATTTGGCTCCTCTGCGTCTTCATGGTCATCCTCGTGTCCCTGAAAACAATCGTCACAAACGGTGAGTGTTTCGCCTTTGTAGTTCACGAACTGGTTGTCACAGAAGGCTGGCGAGTCGCAGGCATCGCAGCCGATCTGGCAATAGCCAGCATCGCCGTGATACAGAGAAGGTCCAAGTCCGGCTATCATGCGACCTCCTGTTCAGGCGAAAGCAGGGAGCCGGGGCATTGCCACTCGTAAACTTCTTCCTCGTGAGCGGGGATTACGGAAGCCTCTCGTGCCTCAAGAACAATCTCAGGGACCAACTTGGTTCCGACGACTTTCTTGACACAGACCTTGTCGCGATACTCAAGGAAGCGGAGATTGAAACCATCGCCCTCTACGACGTAGGCGAAGAAAAGATCGTCGTACTTCTTCTTTCCGGGGCCCATAGCTCGAATCTCTTCCGGGCTAGCGCTAAATTTTGTTACGGAAAATTTGAGGCTGATATCAGAAGGGGTAGATACGTCAGGATGCTCGTCATACCATGTAGCGAGCGCGCGAAGGTTCGTTGAGAATTTCTGCTGATTCGTCACTGTGCCACCTCCTGCTTCACTGGGTAGAGAACGCCGTCGAAGATGAAGTAAGGCAGTTCAGCAGCAGCCTCAGACTTAGCGGGCTTCTCGTGAATGCTTACCTGAAGGGTGTTGCGGGAGGACGGGAGGACGGAAAAGATTACGGTCATTTGCTCACCGCCAATAACTTGGCTAAAGCAGCCATGTGGGCAATATGTAACCCGTACTCTTCAATATGCTCTTTGGAGTAACCCTCTTTTCGTCCAATGGCCTCGAACTTATCCTGCCACTCTGAGATATCGTGAACGTGGCAGCCAATCGCTATCTGCGATAGCGAATACAGCGTGACGATATGGCGACTGCCTTGTATCTGCGGAGGGTTGGTTAACCATTTTGCCCAGGCGCCGATATTTGCCCAGGCGCCGATCTGTGCCTCGACGCCGATCTGTGCCCCGTCGCCGATATTTGCCCAGGCGCCGTAAACAACTGAGATTGGGTGCAAATACGCCGACGGTGCAACTGTGGCCGTCCTGTAGACCCACCCACCGCCATTGCCGTGTTGATGCCAATCGGCTTCCGATGAATTAACAACAGAATCGAGCACTCTCTGCGGAACATTCATCGCGCCACCGCCGTCAGTACGCCATTCACCACCCACAGCAGGCCGTACATGAACGCCACAAACAACGCAGCAAAACTGAAGACTCCGAGATGGACTCCGGCACCGTACTTGATCTTGGTGGGTTGGTAGAGGACCGGGTCTAGGCTGCCATCCGCTTGATCGCGATCACATCCGTTGCGTTCGGGCGAGGTCCGCTCTGAGCCAGCTTCACCCTGAACTCCACTTCGTTGCCCTCGATCATTGCTGCGGGGTCCACGAAGTCCTTCTGATGAGCGAAATACTCCGTGCCCGATGCATCCGTTATCCGGCAATAGGATTTCTGAGTCCCTCGAATGGAGGTAACGGTTCCTGTCATAAGTTGTCCTTTGGGAAGCCTGAGAAGGATTCTCACGCTGTATGTTTAGTGCCTTCGGCATTGATATACCCCTAGTGGGTAGCGAGAGGTGAATCTCGCCACGAATGTCTAAGGGATGTATCTTTTAGCTGAACTTTGGTGCGCCCGGAAGGAGTCGAACCTCCGACCTACTGGTTCGTAGCCAGTTGCTCTATCCAGCTGAGCTACGGGCGCACATTGCACTGACGGCAACCCTTTCAAGATATATCAACCTGCGCTCTCGATCAAGGGCAGCGCTGGCTGCACTCTGTGGAAGGTCACGAGCAAATAAGCTGCTGTCTGTTCTATTTGCAGACAGCCCTGGAGTGCTGCCGTAACCCGGCGCACGCAGGCATCGCAGTGCATCCCTTCGATTGAGAACGTATGGTCATGCTGCATGGTTGAACCTCGTCAACTATCCGCGCTAATCGACCCGGGTGATTGTAAGGCGACGCCATCGGTGAGGCTTCGGCTCTCGTTCTTTTTCTTTGAAGACAGATTAGACTCAGGATCAGAATGATGCGACGAGTGTGGGTAACCGGATTGGTATTGGCGGCGGGGCTGCTGCCGGTGTTGGCAAACGCGCAAGGCACGAAGCTGTGGAGCGTAGAGCGTTACGACGAGATGGAAAAAGGGACGCCCGCAGGGGTGGCGATCCGCAGCGATGGGCGGCTGGAGGCGGGGCCTGCGACTTCGTTGCTGTACGCGACTGGCAAGAGCTACGTGTGGTCGATTGCCAGCGACGGCGCCGGGAATGGATATCTAGGGCTGGGTGGGACGACTTCAGGATCTGCGGTGGTGATGAAGGTTGCACCGGATGGGAAGGTGACGCAGATCTTCGCGGGGAAAGAGCTTGCGGTGCAGGCGCTGCGCGTGGCGGCGGATGGAAGCGTGCTGGCCGCGACCTCTCCGGATGGGAAGGTGTATCGGATTGTGGGCAGCGGCGGGGCGGCTCCAAATGCGGTGCAGGTGGTGTTCGATCCGATGACGACCGAGGAGAAGCCGAAGTATCTATGGGACCTGGCGATAGGTAAGGCAGGCGAAGTATATGTGGCGGCGGGAGCACCGGCGGTGGTGTATCGCGTCCCTACGGGCGGCGGCAAGGCGGAGGTGCTGTTCAAGACGGCAGACCAGCATATTCGGTGTCTCCTGCTGGCGCCGGACGGAACGTTGTGGGCGGGTTCGGATGGGTCGGGGGTGATCTATAAATTAGCTACAGGCACTCCCCGGGCGAAGCCGTTTGCGGTCTATGCGGCAGCGCGGCGGGAGATTACTTCGCTGGCTATAGACGATGCCGGGAACGTGTACGCGGCGGGAGTGGGGACGAAGGGGCAGACTTCACTGCCGCCGCTGGCGGTAACGGGCAATGTGGGGGTGACGATTACGTTTGCGCAGCCGGGATCTTCGGCGGCGGCGGGAGCGAATACGCTGGTGCCGGACGGGTCGGAGATCTACCGGATTGCGCCGGATGGAAGTCCGGAGAAGCTGCTGACGCTGAAGGACGATGTGGTGTATGCGTTGGCTGTGCGGAATGGGAGTCTGCTGGCGGCTACGGGTAATCGCGGGCGAGTGTATCGCGTGGACACGAAGGAGGCTGGGCGGTTTACCGATGTCGCGCATCTGGACGCTTCGCAGGGAATGGCGTTTGCGGCGGGGAAGGATGGGCTGCTGGTTGCGACCAGCAATAGCGGGAAGGTTTTCCGGCTGGGGGATGCCAGCGCTCCGGATGCGACGTATACGAGTGAGGTGTTCGACGCGCAGAGCTTTTCCCGGTGGGGGCGCGCGGAGGTGCGAGTGGGTGCGGGTTCGGGGTTCGAATTGTTTGTGCGGAGCGGCAATGTGGAGAGTCCGCTGATGGGATGGAGCGAGTGGGTGCGGGTGGGCGCAGATGGAAGCTACGCGATGCCGGCGGGGCGGTTTGCGCAGTGGAAGGCGGTGCTGCGGCCCGGTGGAGCGATCGAGGGAGTGGGTTTGAACTATCTGCAGCAGAACCTTGCTCCGGTGGTGGATGAGGTGGCGGTGCAGCCGGGCGCGAGGGTCGCGGCAGTGGCTCCGGTTGCGGCAAACGCTACGGTGCAGGTGGTCTTCCCTGCCGCCTCGGGGACTACGCCTGCTTTGAGTTTTACACCGGATGCGAATGCGGCAGCCTTGACGGCGCAGAAAGACAAGACAGCGATTACAGTGCGTTGGCTGGCGCATGACGATAATGGCGACGACCTGATGTTTGCGGTTTGGTATCGCGGAGTTGGCGAGACGAACTGGCGGCTATTGAAAGACAAGATTTCGGAGAGGTTTTTGAGCTTCGATTCGGCGCTGCTGCCGGATGGGAGTTATGAGCTGAAGGTGGTGGCGAGTGACGCTCCGGTGCATACGGATGCAGAGGCGTTGACGGGGGAGCGGGTGAGCGATGTGTTCGTGGTGGATACGACACCGCCGGTGCCGGGCGTGCTGGAGGCGAACGTGATGCCAGGGACGACGGGCGGCGCTGCTCTGAAGATCCATGCGACGCTCCAGGCTCGGGATGCTACGTCGCCGATTGCACATGCGGAGTATTCGGTGGACGCAGGGCCGTGGCAGTATCTGGAGCCGGTGGGGAAGGTTTCGGATTCGCTGACGGAGCGATATGACTTTACTGCCGAGGCGCCGGCGTCTGCTGTTCCGGTGTCGAATGCGAAAGAGCATGTGCTGGCGGTGCGGGTGTATGACCGATATGAGAATGTTGCCGCGGTGAAGACGGTGGTGCATTGATGGGAATCAATGTCCAGCTCGAAGATGAGCGCGGAACCTGTCTAGAGATGCTGGAGGATTATCTGCCGGGCAGTTTGAAGCTGCATAATCTAGTTTTCTATGGAAGGAGTGATTTCCCACTCGTTGGATCTATACACCCTTACGGCGACACTATCTTCAACAGATTGCAAATGCGTCAGTTGCTAAAAGAGTGGGCCGTTCTCATCTCCCGCGTGCAGGAATCAGAGCGGATCGTGATGGAAGAGACCCGCCGTCTTGCTGAAGCTTGTCGCGATGGAGTTCACCTTTATCTTCGATTTATAGGAGATTGACGTCGGACATCTAGCGGTTCGAAGGTGATGGTGCACTGAGGGCTACACGCGGCGTGCTTCGAGCGTGGCCAGCCGTTCGCGAATCGGCGAGGTCTCGCGAAGAACTTCGTTCTGGAGCAGATTGCGCTGGCCTTGAAACTCACTTCGCATCTCCGCGCGGAATGCTGCCATCTCCGCGCGGAAGGCGTCGAGCTGAGCCTCTACCGACTTCTGCGAAAGCTCTACCTGCTTCTGAAGGCCATCCATTTTAACGAGAAGCGCCTTCATATCTGGCGCAACTACATCTTGCAGAACCTCTCGAAGTGCCGAGATAATGTTGTCGCCCATGCAGACAATAGTACGCTAGGTTGACGATGCGATTCGAACTATTCATTGCGGCGCGGTATCTCCGGGCGAAGCGGCGGCAGGCCGTGGTCGGGGTTATTACGGTCATCTCCGTGATCGGTGTGGCCGCAGGCGTGGCTTCGCTGATTATCGCGCTGGCGATCACGAATGGAATGCGGAGGGACTTGCAGGAGCGGCTGGTCGGGTCGACCTCGCATATCGACCTGATGCGGGTGGCGGGAGACGGGATTCGCGACTGGAGGCCGCTGCTGGCGCGCTTGAGCAAGGCGCCACATGTGATGGCGGCGGCTCCGGGGCTATATGGACAGGTGCTGATCTCGCGGGGAGCGAGGAGCGGCGGGGCGTTGGTGAAGGGCGTGATTCCGAAGGAGGAGAAGACGGTGGGAGATCTGCTGCAGAGCGTGGTGCAGGGGTCGGCGGCGGCATTAGAGCCGGTGAGTTCGAGTTCGGAGATGCCCTGCTCAGGCATATCTTCAGGCGCACGAAATTGTGGCGATGCGAAGACCCAGGTCTCAGAATCGAGACCTGGGGCACCCAGTTCTGTGGTTGGGTGGGCGGCGCAGGCGATCCCGCCGATTGTGATTGGGCAGGACTTGGCGGAGACATTGGGTGCGAAGGTGGGGGATGGAGTTCTGGTGACGAGCCCGCAGGGAGAGCTGACGCCGCTGGGGCTGGTGCCGAAATATCAGCGGTTTGAGGTGGTCGGGATCTTCAAGTCGGGGTTTTATCAGTATGACTCGAGCTATGCGTTCACTCGGCTGGCGGATGGGCAACGATTGTTCAGCGAGCCGGATTTGATTTCGGTGATCAGCTTCAAGGTGGATGATCTCTATCATGCGGACAGGATTGGCCGGGTGATTGAGGCTATGGCGGGGCCGGGATTTGAGACGACGAACTGGATGGAGCAGAATCAGGAGTTGTTTCGTGCGCTGAAACTGGAGCAGGTTGTGACGTTCATCGTGCTGGCTCTGATTGTGTGTGTGGCCGCGCTGAATATTCTGATCGCGCTGACCATGATGGTGATGGAGAAGACGCGGGACATTGCGGTGATGATGAGTTTTGGGGTGAGTGGGACCCAAGTGCGGAGGATCTTTTTGCTGCAGGGTCTGTTGATCTCGGTAATCGGGACGGTGCTGGGGTTGATTGTGGGATACGGGCTCAGCTGGCTGGGCGGCCACTACCAGTTTATCCGGCTGGATGCTTCGGTCTATTCGATCGATCACCTGCCCTTCGCGCCAAAGGTTTGGCATGCAGTGCTCGTGGGTGCGGTTTCGTTAGGCGTGAGCTTGATTGCTACGCTTTATCCGAGTGGGAGTGCGGCGAAGGTGCTGCCGGCGGAGGCGCTTCGGTATGAGTAGGACATGCATTAGTGGGGATCGTTCCCGATGAGAAGGAATAAGAATTCAAAACAAGTAGACGCTAAATCTTCACTTTCTAATCACCAGAGTTTGAGGTCAGGTATAGAACGGTGGATGGTGGGTGCGGCCGTGGCTGGCGTCGCCGTAGCTCTTGTCCTTGGAATCTTTAATATTTGGACGACCGGTCGGCAATTGCAAGTGTCCCGTGAGCAAATGGCGCAGTCACGTCATGCTGAATTTACGGATGAGAGACCATGGCTAGTCGCCACAAGTGCAAATTTTGAAATCAACAACGATATGCATTTGACGGGAATTATGATTCACGTGAAGAACACAGGAAGAACGCCGGCAATCAAGGTGACGATGGAGGTGGCTAGTGACAGCTCGATACCTTTGATGGAGCACATTCACATCTCTCGACAAGAAGTAATGAGCAATTCGTCTAACCAACAAGCAGCAGTTATTGCCCCAGGTGAGGATAGATCGCTGATGGATTTATCAATGAGCGCAGACGATGGAACGGGCAAGCTTCACAAGAAGCTCGCAGCGATTGCGAAGAAAATGGCAGTTGGCTATCTGCGGGTAGATGGTGCGCTCGCATATAACGACATCAATGGGACCGAAGGATTCACACAATTCTGCTTCGTACTTTTGGACGGAAAGACGAAATCCGGTTGCCCCGGCAATGAAATGAAATAGAGCTATTCCATGGCTAAGGACTAGGGATGAGTGAACCGAGATTGAAGTATGGGGAGTTGGCGCCGGAGGGTTTGGCGCGGATGCGGGAGTTGGAGCATTACCTGAATACGGGGGCTGGGCTGGAGCTTTCGCTGCTTGGATTAGTGCGGCTGCGGGTTTCGTTGATGAATGGGTGTGATTATTGCATTGGGCTGCATGGGGCGGAGTTGAAGAGGCTGAATGAAGCGGCGGGGCGCATCGCGGGGGTGGCGGACTGGAGAGGCTCCGAGGCTTACACGAAGCGAGAGCGGGCCGCTCTGGCGTGGGCAGAGTCGGTGACGGATATTCAGGATGGTCATGCGCCGGATGCGGTGTATGAGGAGGTACGTGCGCACTTCAGCGAGGTGGAGACGGTGAATTTGACGTTGGCGATTACGACGATCAATGCGTGGAACCGGATAGCGATTGCGTTGGGTGCTTATCCGGGTCGTCGTTGTGATGAGGAGGTACGGCGTGACTGATCCGAATCTCGGGGATGTGCGGTTTGACAATGAGGGGACGCTGGAGCCGCTGCCGCACGTGATGCAACGCTCGGTGGTCATGCGTGCTGCAGGGTTGACGAAGATCTATCCTGCGGTTTCGGAGGGTGCGGGGTCTTCTAATGCGGGACGTCCGGCGCTGGAGCTGTTCCGCGGGCTGGACCTGAAGGTTCATGCGGGGGAGATGGTTGCGATTGTGGGGGAGAGCGGCGCGGGCAAGAGTTCCCTGCTGCATCTGCTGGCGGCGCTCGATATGCCGACGGCGGGCGAGGTGTGGTGCGGGGAAAACCGTCTGAGCAAGTTTACGGCGGCTCAGTCGGCGGAGTATCGCAACCGCGATGTGGGGTACGTGTGGCAGTTTCATTACCTGCTGCCGGAGTTTTCGGCCCTGGAGAATGTGGCGATGCCGTTGCTGGCTCGTGGGACACGCCGTGGAGTGGCGCTGGAACGGGCGCGGCTGTGGCTCAGTGAGGTGGGGCTAGGCGATCGAGCGGAGCATCGTTCGGGCGAGTTGAGCGGAGGCGAGCAGCAAAGGGTGAGTCTGGCGCGGGCCTTGGTGACGGAGCCGAAGATTCTGCTGGCAGATGAACCTACAGGCGATCTCGATGGCAAGACGGCGGAGGCGGTGTTCGGGCTGATCCAAAGGCTGCATGAGGCGCATGGGCTCACCAGTGTGCTGGTGACGCATAACCTGGAGTTCGCCGGGCGGTGCGACCGGGTGCTGCGGCTGCGGGATGGGCGGCTGAAGGAAAGTGATGGGCTTTGAGCTACAAGCGAGGAGCAGGAACCGAACTTTAGTGTGATGGCGGGTTCAATCCTGGAGCGTCTAACGTGCGTAAACAGTTTGACGGGAGTCATTACAAGAAGCACCTTATTTGGTGCGGGTTTTGCACATGGTGCATCTAAATAAGTGCTAAGTTAGGCTCAACTTTTGAGGGATTTCTGGATTTCGGTGCAGACGACTACACTGATAGGAGTGGGATGGTGCTTTGTAGCTGAAGCAGCCTGATTTGTCTCCGCGAAGAGGCAGCGCGGAGATGGTTGTTGGGACCAATGGCGCTATGCGGCCTTCGGGCTGGTGGTGGCCGGCTTGAAGGGGAAGAACATGTTCGAACGCTATACGGAGAAGGCGCGGAGGGTGATTTTCTTTGCTCGCTATGAGGCCAGTCAGTTCGGGTCGCCTTACATCGAGACCGAGCATTTGCTGCTCGGGTTGTTGCGTGAGGACAAGGCGCTGACGAACCGCTTTTTGCGGTCGCATGCGTCGGTGGAGTCGATACGCAAGCAGATTGAAGGGCATACGACGATTCGGGAGAAGGTGTCGACTTCGGTCGATCTGCCGCTGTCGAACGAGTGCAAGCGGGTGCTGGCCTATGCTGCGGAGGAGGCAGAGCGGCTCTCGCACAAACATATTGGGACCGAACATCTGCTGCTCGGTCTGCTGCGCGAGGAGAAGTGCTTTGCGGCGGAGATCCTGCAGGAGCGAGGATTGCGGCTGCCGGCGATTCGCGAAGAGCTGCAGCGGACGACGCAGGAGAAGGCGCCTGCAGCGGGCGGAGGCAAAGGGCAGCGCGGCGAGCAGAGCATGCTGGCGGAGTTTTCCCGCGACCTGACGCAGTCGGCTATGGACCAGCAGCTCGATCCGCTGGTCGGGCGCGACACAGAGGTGGATCGCGTGATCCAGATTCTGTGCCGCCGGACAAAGAACAATCCAGTGCTGATCGGCGAACCGGGTGTCGGTAAGACCGCGATCGTCGAAGGGCTGGCGCAAAAGATCGCCGACGGCGAGGTCCCGAGTTTTCTGGCGGACAAGCGGGTGCTGGCGCTTGATCTTTCGCTCATCGTTGCGGGAACGAAGTATCGCGGGCAGTTTGAAGAGCGGCTGAAGACGATCATGAAGGAATTGATGGAGAATCAGAACTCTATCGTGTTCATCGACGAGCTGCATACGCTGGTTGGAGCTGGGTCGGCGGAAGGATCGCTCGATGCGGCGAACATTCTGAAGCCGGCGTTGAGCCGCGGCGAGATCCAGTGCATCGGCGCGACGACTCCCGCGGAGTACCGGAAGTCGATCGAGAAGGACCGCTCTTTGGAGCGGCGTTTTCAGGCGGTCAAGGTGCCTCCTCCAAATGAAGAAGACGCCATCAAGATCATCATGGGCATCAAGGAGAAGTACGAGAAGTTCCATGCTGTCTCTTACACGGATGACGCGATTACGTTCTCGGTGTCGCACTCGAGCCGGTATATTCCGGATCGTTTTCTGCCGGACAAGGCGATCGATCTGATCGACGAGGCCGGCGCGCGGGTGAAGCTGCGGCAGACCTCGATGCCGGAAGAGTTGACCGAGGTGCAAAAGCGGATCAAGTTCATCGTGCATCGCATGGAGAACGCGATTGCGAACCACGAGTTCGAGAAGGCTCGGTTCTACTCGGACGAGGAGCGCAAGGAGCGGGAGAACCTGCGGGCACTCCGGGACAAGTATCACCTGGACGATTCTTCGGCGGGCATTGTGACCCGTGGCGACATCGAGGATGTGGTCAGCCGATGGACCGGCGTTCCGATCACTTCGTTGAAGGAAGAGGAGACACAACGCCTGCTGCGCGTCGAAGAAGAGCTGCACAAACGCGTGATCTCGCAGGAGAAGGCGATCTCGGCGCTGGCGCGGGCGATTCGTCGTTCGCGCGCGGGGTTGAAGAATCCAGCGCGTCCGATTGGCAGCTTTTTGTTCCTTGGGCCTACGGGGGTCGGCAAGACAGAGATGGCGCGTACGCTGGCGCAGTTCCTGTTCGGCAGCGAGAAGGCGCTGATCCGCTTCGATATGTCGGAGTTCATGGAGAAGCATTCTGTAAGCAAGCTGATCGGATCGCCTCCGGGTTATGTGGGCTATGAAGAGGGCGGCCAGCTTACGGAGCGCGTGAAGCGAAATCCGTACTGCGTGGTGCTGCTGGACGAGATCGAGAAGGCGCACCCGGATGTATTCAATCTGCTGCTGCAGGTGTTCGAAGACGGGCAGTTGACCGATGGGTTGGGCAATACGGTCGACTACAAGAACTGCATCATCATCATGACTTCGAACATTGGGGCGAAGCACCTGCAGAAGCGGCAGGGGCTGGGCTTCCAGAGCGAGAAGGAAGACATGGTGATGGACAAGATGGAGGAACTGGTGCGGGGCGAGGTCAAACGTACCTTCAACCCGGAGTTCCTGAACCGTCTGGACGAGATCATCATCTTCACGTCGCTGTCGGATGCGGACCTGATGCAGATCCTCGAACTGCTGGTGCAGCAGTTGAACGTCAACCTGGTGCACAAGGCGATTACGATTTCCGTGACCGACGAGGCGAAGAAGTGGATTATCGAGAAGACGGCTTCGGACCGTACGTACGGGGCGCGTCCGTTGCGCCGTGCGCTGCAGCGGTTCGTCGAAGACCCGCTGTCGGAGGCTCTGATCGGCGGCGGCATTGCCGAGCGGCCTGCCTTCCTCGAGGTCTACATGGAGAATAACCAACTCTTCTATCGACCGATTTCGGCGGATGGCGAAGAGAAGATGGGCGGCATGGCTCTGTCTACCGTGTAGGTTGTGTGGACGCGAGAGGCGATGGTATGCCCCGGCAATTCGCCGGGGCATACTTTTTTGAGGAACACATGACCGCGGACCGTCACGGATACCACGGATTTAGGAGCGCAAGACAAACGCAGAGGGGCTTAGGAAGCAAAGGACTGCCAGATGGCGCTAGAGTCCAATCATGGCGCAGTCGAACCGTTACTTTCGATTTTCAAAGTTATCCGAGGCGAAGTTCCGGCACCTGGTCCGGTGTTTTGCCTTGGATTTGACAGCCACGCAGACGGCCCATCTGACTGGGATTTCGCTTCGTTCCGTCAACACGATCTTTCTGCGCCTGCGCACCAGGATCGCCGCCGAGTGCGAGCGGCAGTCGCCGTTAGAGGGAGTGCTCGAAGCCGATGAGTCTTACTTCGGACCACAGCGCGTGCGCGGGAGGTGCGGACGCGGCGCCGGCGGCAAGACCATCGTCTTCGGCCTGCTCAAGCGCGGCGACAAGGTCTACACCGCCATCGTCCCCAATGCTTCCAAAGCCGCGCTGCAAGCGGTGATTCGTGGCCGCGCCAGTCTCAGCTCGGTTGTCCACACCGACGGCTGGGCTGGCTATCACGGCCTGGTCGATCTGGGCTACGACAAGCACCTCAGAGTCGAGCACCGGGAGAATATCTTCGCCCAGCAACTCAACCACATCAACGGTATCGAAAGCTTCTGGAGCCTGGCCAAACGTCGCCTCGCCAGGTTCTGCGGTGTGCCCAAACGCACCTTCTACCTCCACCTCAAAGAGACAGAATTTCGCTTCAATCACCGCAACAATAACCTCTATAAAGAACTGCTAAACTTCCTCAGAAAGGATCCGCTCTGACTCCTTTGCTTCCTAAGCCCCACGCAGATTCCCTGCGGGAATGACAACAAAAATCCACGACAGGACTCTGTACTGCGGTTGGTGTGGAAGAATGCGACCGCAGATTCCCTGCGGGAATGACAAACAAAGAGCCATACAAAGAGCCATACAGAGGGCCAAACAAAGAGCTAAATAAAGGGCCAAACGAAGGGCAGGGCAGACTCTCGCCCTCTCGTCAACTACAATTTTGCTTCAGACGAGCGATTGCGCGGTCTTGACGGCGTTCTGTACGACGTTGCCGGCCTTATCGATAGCATCGTCTACCTGTCCTTTGGTACGCTTGACGGCCTTCTGGGCTTCGTCGCTGAGGCGTTCGGCCTGGGTCTTGAGGTAGTTGCCTGCGTCTTCGAGGTAGTCTCCGGCATCTTCGACGCCCTTGCGGAGTTGCTTACGGGTTCTGACTCCACTTTGCGGGGCATAGAGGAGAGCGATTGCGGCTCCTGCGCTGACGCCGATACCGAAAGCAAACCAATAATTCTTTGCACTCATTCAAAATACCTCGTGCTGGATTTTGCTGCTCTGAACAATAGATTCCATTGGGTAAGTATTGGTTGGTTTTTGTGACCGGCGGTGAGCTTTGGCGCTTTGAGAGACCCACGTCCGAGAGTCCGGACGCGGGGCATCCGGGGATTTGGGTTGCGGAGAGTTGAGACTGTGACGGACGGATGGGAGGCGGCCTGGAGGATGGGGAGGACGACTGTTTCGGGTGTTCCTGCTGCAGGATTTGGGCCGACGGCGGCGAATTGGGCGATGCGCTCCTTCCTCGCGGCCTCCCTAGCTGCATCGGCCTCCTTGAGGCGAACGTTGTCCTGCAATCTGTTCAACAACAACTCGATACTGCTCATGGGCCGTTCGATTTCGGCGCGTGGGGCGATGGGCCCGTGGGTGGGATCGATGGTGATCTCTTCGACGATTTCGGATGTGTTGTCGTAAGAGGATTTCTTGTTGGGAGCGGGGGCGGGAGGCAGGTTGCCGCTGGCAATCTGGAGGCCATAGAGGAGCAGACCGGCGCGGCGGGGGTCGATGTCGTTGGAGGCGATGCGGCGGAGGACTTCTCCGATAGAGGACTGGATGGCGGAGCGATCTTCCGGCAGCGGCAGGTGGAAGGTGGAGCGCCGGCTGCGGCGGTGGCGTGGATTCTCGACGGGGCGGCGGCTGGTGTGGTGGTAGTAGCAAAATTCTTCCTGGCGAAGGCAAGGGCTGGCGCAGCGGTGCCCGTCGGTGAGGATGTGGCGGCACTGGTACTTGCCGGTTTTGATTGTGATTTCGTCTTCCATGGTTTGGGCCCCTATCCCGTAAATATTGCGCAAAGTCTTCAAAAGAAAAGACCTGCGTCCGGACTTTCCGGTGCAGGCCTTTGGATTAAATGAAAAGTCCGGCTGGTCGCCGGACTTTTTTGTTCGCTGAATTAATTGTAGCAGGTGTGTCAATAGGTTGGGCGGGATGGACGGCCTTTTCGACAGTGGGAGGTCTGATTCAGGCTTTCGAACATTCCCTCAAGGGTTAAAGCGGATTTGGTGTTGGTGTGGAGGAAGGCAAGAGTAAGGCGGAGGGGCCGGCTCGATCGCAGAGTGGGTCGCATGGGTGCTCGCAGGAGAGAGGATTTGTGAAGATGGCCCGAGGGTGGGAAGCATGACACGGGTGGTGGCGCGGTGTCAATGCCGAAGGGCAGGGGGTAGGGAGTAGGGGGTAGGGAGTAGGGGGTAGGGGGTAGAAAGCTCCGCACTTCAACTCCGCTGTAAGTTATCACGCAATCACAAGGCGCGGCCAGTGTGGTGTCTCAGAAGTTCGCGGCATATTTCCGATCCCTAGACTGTTTGCCCACCGGACAAACTGCAGGTCCTTCGACTGCGTTTGGCGCAAAAAAACGCGCCAAACTTCGCTCAGGATGACACCCCATTTGTGCAGCGAACTTTAAGACGGAACACTAGAGCCGCAAAGCGCAAAAGGAGCGAAGCAGCAGCAAACGGGCCATAAGAAGAGGGTCTTCTACTCCCTACTCCCTGCTCTTCTTTGCCTTCACGGGAAACCCACGTCCGAGAGTCCGGACGTGGGGCACCCAATTTGTGAAGAGTTTATTCGCCGAAGTTGACGGACTCGATGCCGAGGAATTCGGCGGATTGGCCTAGCTCTTCTTCGATGCGGAGGAGCTGGTTGTATTTAGCGATGCGGTCGGTGCGGCTGGCGCTGCCGGTCTTGATCTGGCCGGCTCCGGTGGCTACGGCGAGGTCGGCGATGAAGGTGTCTTCGGTCTCGCCGGAGCGGTGGCTGATGATGCTGGCGTAGCCGAAGCGGCGGCCGAGTTCGATGGCTTCGAGGGTCTCGGAGACGGTGCCGATCTGGTTGACCTTGATGAGGATGGCGTTGGCGACCTTTTGTTCGATCCCCTGCTGGAGGCGCTGGGTGTTGGTGACGAAGAGGTCGTCGCCGACGAGCTGGACCTTGTCGCCGATGGCTTGGGTGAGGTACTGCCAGCCGTCCCAGTCGTCTTCGGCGAGGCCGTCTTCAATGGAGATGATGGGGTAGCGGAGGGTCCAGTCCTGCCAAAAGGCGGCCATCTCGGCGGAGGAGAGTTCACGCTTGTCGGATTTCTTGAAGATGTATTTGGCTGATTCTTTATCGTAGAACTCGCTGGCGGCGGGGTCGAGGGCGAGGGCGATGTCGGTGCCGGGATTGTAGCCGGCCTGCTGGATGGCTTCGAGGATGAGGTCGAGGGCCTCTTCGTTGGATTTGAGCGAGGGAGCGAAGCCGCCTTCGTCGCCTACGGAGGTGCTGTAGCCCTTCTTCTTGAGGACGCCTTTGAGGGTGTGGAAGACTTCGGTGCCCCAGCGGAGGGCGTCGGAGAAGGTTTCGGCGCCGACGGGCATGACCATGAACTCCTGGAAGTCGACGTTGGAGTCGGCGTGGGAGCCGCCGTTGAGGATGTTCATCATGGGGGTGGGGAGGAGACAGGCGTTGACGCCGCCGAGATAGCGATAGAGAGGGAGCTTGAGGGCTTCGGCGGAGGCGCGGGCGACGGCCATGGAGACGGCGAGGATGGCGTTGGCGCCGAGCTTGGATTTGTTTTCGGAGCCGTCGATTGAGATCATGGTGGCGTCGATGAGGCGCTGGTTAGAGGCGTCCATGCCGGTGAGCTCGGGGCCGAGGATGGTTTCTACGTTTTCTACGGCCTGGAGGACGCCTTTGCCGAGGTAGTGATCTTTGTCGCCGTCGCGGAGTTCTACGGCCTCGTGCTCGCCGGTGGAGGCTCCGCTGGGGACGGCGGCGCGGCCTTTCGCTCCCGAGTCGAGCAGGACGTCGGCCTCGACGGTGGGATTGCCGCGGGAGTCGAGGATTTCGCGGGCGTGGATAGAGACGATCTCGGTCATGTTGCTCCTGTTTTCTTTGCTGGAATGTTGGGGTACGACGCGATGATGCAAGCGTTCGTTTAACTTTGGACGGCGGTCGACGGGGAGGGAGTGTCCGGTGGCGGAGGAGAGGTATTGGACGAGTTCGCCGCCGGAGTTGCTCACTGGACGGATTTTAGCAAAGAGGGTGGGGGCGGCGTGTGGTGGGGGATGCGAGAGTCTCGGGATAGAAGGAGTTCCTCTACTTCTCGGTTCGGCTTCGCTTAGGGAGGGGTGTGCGGGTTTTAGGTGGAGGCGCTTGGGACTTATTAGCAGGGTCGGTTCCCTGCTGGGGATTTTACGGCGTGGGGGTGGGGATGGCTCTAGTCTTTGAGATAGGAGTGCTTTGATTCAGGCGCTCGAATTTTTGTGATGAGGACCTTGCCATGAAGATGCACCTTGCTACCGCCGCTTTCGTTCTTGCTGCTGGTCCTGCGTTTGCGCAGACGTCCGGGGTTTCGCATCCGGACTCGGGGGCGATTTCGACGACGGACGATGCGGCGGCGACGGTGCGAAGGCCGTTGACGGAGAAGCCGAGCGCGGCGGTGGCTGCTCCTGCTGCGGGGTCGGCGGGGACGGTGGTGTATGGGCCTTATGTTCCTTATGCCGGGGCGGCGGTGGCTGGGGCGGGTGCGGCGAGTGCGGATGCTTCGGCGGCAGATGCAGATGTGGATTCGCAGATCATTACGAGTCTGCCGGAGCGGAAGGGAGAGCTGCGGGAGGGCACGCTGCTGAAGACGCAGATCAAGGAGACGCTTTCGACGGCCTCGACAATGCGGGGGACGCGGTTTACGGCTGAGGTGATGGAGCCGGTCGAGAAGGACGGGCGGGTGGTGATTCCGGTGGGGTCGGTGCTGGAAGGTCGGGTGACGGAGGTGCATGGCGGGCGGCGGATTACCGGGGCGGCGGCGCTGCACCTGGAGACGCGGGACGTGATGCTGCCGGATGGGACGCACTACGTGGTGCATGCGCAGTTGATCGATACGAGCCGGAGCGATTTTCGGGTTACGGACGAGGGAACACTGAAGCGGAAGGACCATCCGAAGGAGATGCTGGCGGTGGCCGGTGGCGTGACCGGAGCAGGAGCGGTGGCGGGCGCGGTAGCAGGCGGACCCGTTGGCGCAGCGGTTGGAGCGGGGATTGGCGCGGGGGTGAGTACGGTGATTTGGCTGAAGCAGGACCGGCAGGCTACGTTGAACAAGGACGTGGCGTTGGTGTTCAGCTTGACGGCGCCTATGGTGTTGACTCCGCTTGCGCCGGTGAGCGCAGAGGCGGGAGATGGAATGGGTGGGGCGCAGTAAGGCTGGGCCTTCCGAGTTGGATGCTGGATGCTGCTGGGTCCGAAGATCGTGGGCATTGATGTGTCATTCTGCAACGCAACTGGATGCTGCCGCGAGTTCTGCCGATCTTACCTTTTGTGTAAGAAAGGACGATTCCCTTGCCTATCTCCATCTCCGCCTCGGCTGCAGTTCCACTGGCCATCGCCGGCCATTCTCCTTCTGAACCATCGACAGGAGAGGACACCCAGCAGCCGGTTTCAACAGCAGCGACAGCAGCATCGACGACTATAGATACGGTGAAGTTGTCGCAGTCAGCGCAGGTTCACCTGATGAAGCAGCAGGGCCAGGCGACTTCGCAGATTGCTGCGAACCTTGGGGTTTCGGTGAGCGCCATCGATGGCTATTTGGGGATCACTGTACCCAAGGCCGCTGCGACTCCGACTGCGACTCCGGCCCCAGCTCCTGTCGCTTCCAGTCAAAGCCCGGCACCTGCAAAGGGGTAAGAGGTTACGCTGGTCCGGCTAACGAAGAACAACAGCAATCACGTACTTTGAGGGCCGGTTGATTCCTGGGCCTTTTCTTGTGTGCGAGGGTTTCGATGGAGAGGCGGGATCTTCGCTGCGTTCAGGATGACGGCAACTGCAACTGCGTGCTGCGCGCATGGCGCGATCTGTCCTTGAGGCGGACGCGCCTTCGATGGCCTGAACGATGACAGCTAATCGCGGAGTTGTTGTTGGTGTAGAGGGGCAACCGCAGATTCCCTTCGGGAATGACAACAAGAAAGGCAACGACAATGACAACAAGAAAGAAAAGGCGGCGAAGTTGTCTGCGTTCGAAGGCGGAGAGGCTGCATCTAAAGAATAAGCATCTATTCCTTTCATGATGACCTTCCTTCCAGTTGCCTTCGCGCTTGCCGTCATCCCGGTGCTGTCTCCGGCTTTATCCGGGAGCCATGCCACGCTTGCTTCGCTGCGGCATGACTATCGGCCGGTGCTGGTGTTCGCTCCGTCCGATAACGACCAGGTCCGTGAGCAGATGCGTCTGCTGGGCGAGCGGGTACAAGATTTGCAGGAGAGACAGATGGTGGTGGCGCCGATTTTGCTGGGCGGGGGTTTGCCGCAGGACGCGGAGGCCGGGAAGGAGGTGCTGCCGGAGGGTTTGGTGGTTCGGCTGAGCGAGGCGGAGGACGCGGCGGCGCGGCGGCGGTTTCATGTGGGTGGGGATGAATTTGTGGTGATTCTGCTGGGCAAGGATGGCGGTGAAAAACTTCGGTCGCGGACTCCTGTAAGAATGGAGAGGTTGATGCAGGAGATCGATTCGATGCCGATGCGGCAGAAGGAGGCTCGGAATGGCCACTCTGGATAGCTATGAAGATGTGTTGCCTGCGGGGAACGCGAACGGGGCGGAGCAGATGGTGCTGGCTGGGCCGCCGGCGGAACCGACTCCGCTGCCGGAGGTGATTGCAGCGCTGCGGACGATCTCCGCGCTGGATGGGCTGGTGGAAGAGGAGTATAGGTGGCTGGCGACGCATGGCCAGGAACGGAAGACCGGGGACCGTGGGCTGATTTTTCGTGAGAATGAGCCGGCCTCGAGCATGAACATCATTCTGCGGGGTGAGATACAGGTAAGGCGGCGGCATACGGGGCCGATTGCGCTGTTTATCGGCCGGGCGGGGCAGATGACAGGGCTGCTGCCGTTTTCGCGGATGAAGAGCTATGGCGGGGACGGGTACGCCGTGGGAGAGGCGTGGGCGCTCGATATCGACAAGACGCTGTTCCCGGAGATGCTGGGGGCGATTCCGTCAATGAGCCAGCGGTGCGTGTCGCTGCTGCTGGACCGGGTGCGCGAGGTGACGCGGATGGAGCAGCAGGCCGAAAAGCTGAACGCGCTGGGCAAGCTGGCGGCGAATCTGGCGCATGAGCTGAACAATCCGGCTTCGGCGGCGCAACGGTCGGCGGCGGGGCTGTTTCGCGAGCTAAGGGAGTATGGCGACCGGAAGTACCAGTTGGGGAAGCTGTGTATGACCGAGGAGCAGACGGAAAACTATAAGAACTGGGTGCAGAAGGCGCGATCGCGGATGGATGCGTATACGAGCGTGCCGCAGGCTCCGCAGAGCCCGCTGGCGGCGGTAGACCGGGAGGATCTGCTGGCGCGGTGGTTGACGGAGCATAAGATCCCGGAGCCGTGGAACGTTGCGCCGGCGCTGGCGGAGACGAACCTGGGGCTGGATGTGCTGGACGAGCTGGCGGAGTTGATGTCGCCGGAGATGCTGCCGATTGCGATGGCGACAGTGGCGGGGTCGCTGCGAGTGGAGCGGATGGCGGAGACGGTGGTGGATTCGACGGTGCGGATCTTCGATCTGATCAGCGCGATCAAGGACTACTCGTATATGGACCAGGCTCCGATTCAGGATGTGGAGCTGGCGCAGCAGCTTGAGAATACGCTGGTGATGTTCAACTCGCGGCTGAAGAATGTGCAGGTGGAGCTGGAGTTCGACCCGGAGCTGCCGCCGGTAAGTGCGTATGGGAGCGAGTTGAACCAGGTGTGGACGGCGCTGATCGAGAATGCGCTGGAGGCGATGCACGACCATGGAACGCTGCGGCTGAGGACGCATCTGAGCGGGTCGCTGGCGCTGGTGGAGGTATGGGACACGGGGCCGGGGATCGAGGAGGGAATACGGTCGCGGATCTTCGAGCCGTTTTTTACGACGAAGGCACCGGGGCGGGGTTTGGGGCTGGGACTGGATACGGTGCAGCGGATCGTGACGAAGCACTCGGGGTTTGTGACCGTGGAGACGAAGCCTGGGGAGACTTGCTTTCAGGTGCGGCTACCGCTGGACCGGGTGGAGGCTTACTGAGGCGCTGTCCTGCCGGACGGGCCTCCTACGCGGAGCGCGGTCACTTCGTGACTTGTATACCCCTTCGGTGTAGCCCTCCCGTTGGTCGGGATCGATATTCAGTGCCTGCCAATGAAGGCAACCCCAGGATTGCCTTCGGGAATGACAGACAAAGGACACGGCAGCCTTTACACCAACTGCTACTTTGCTCTATTTGATGACTTCGACACCGCGCCAGAAGGCGATGTGGTGCTTGACGTTGCGGGCGGCGGGTTTGGGGTCGGGGTAGTACCAGGCGGCATCGGGGTTGTCCTGGCCGTCGACGATGATGGTGTAGTAGCGGGCCAACCCCTTCCAGGGGCAGCTGGAGGTGGTGGAACTGGGACGGAGGAACTCCCGCTTTACAGTCTCTTCGGGGAAGTAGATGTTGCCTTCGACCGTCTCGTAGGTTTCGCTTTCGGCCAATGTCTGGCCATTCCACACTGCCTTCGCCATAATCCACTACCTGCATTTCTTTCAACAAGTTACGACGGACGCGCCGCATCGGCGGCATGTCACCGCGGGTGCGTACGCCCTCAAGCCTAGATCATTTGTAACAGAATTGGGGCAGAAAAGGAAAGGCGCGGGCGCGTCTGTGGAGGAGAAGTGCCGGAGTAATTTCAATGGCGCGAACAAACCCAGCCCGGTTCCTGGCGGTTGAGAGGACGGCTATGGTTTGGCTGGGCCTTTGTTCAGGCCGAAGTTCTTCAGGAAAACTGGCCTGGGTTCTTTCCGTTCGCTTCGCTCACGGGATTGTGGCGAAGAATAGACAAAGGTTAAGGCAACAGCAAGGGCGGATGCGGGGATCCTTCACTGCGTTCAGGATGACGGCATTGAAACAGGCAACGGCAACGGCAAAGACAGGGATCCTTCGCTTCGCTCAAGGATGACGACGAAGGGCAACAGCAACAGCAAGGGCAACAGCAAGGGCAACAGCAACAGCGAGGGCAGGGCGAGAGAACGGCGATTACTATGGGGCGGCGGGGTGGATTTTTTGGGTCAGGCTATGCTTTCGACGAGGGGGCGGCTCTTTTCGGGATCCGGTAGAGGGATGGCCGGGATGGGAGCGGGGCCTGCGATCTTCTTCTTGTGGGTGCAGGCGGGGGTGGTGGGGGCTTCGTCGGGGGCGCCCTTTTTTTTGCGGCGCTTGGGCAGGGCTTCGTGATTGTTGGGGCAGACGAGGAATGTGCCCTTGTCGTTGACCACTTCGAGGAGGTAGGCGCTGTCGCACTTGGGGCAGGTCTGGTTGACGAGCTTGAGGTTCGAAGCAAAGTCGCACTTGGGGTAGTTGACGCAGCCGTAGAAGAGGTCGCCGCGCTTGGTCTTGCGGACGGCGATGTCGCCTCCGTCTTTGGGGCATTTGACGTCGAGCAGCTCCTGCTTGATGTACTTGCACTTGGGATAGCCGCTGCAGCTGATGAACTCGCCGTACTGGCCGTTGCGAAGGAGCAGGGGCTTGCCGCACTTGGGGCAGGACTCTTCGAGCTGGACGGGGGGCTTCTGCTGGACCTTCTGGCTGAGCTTGCGGATGGTCTTGCAGGGGGGGTCTTCATTGTAGCCGGGGCAGGCCATGAAGGGGCCCCACGGACCGTTGCGCAGGACCATGACGCGGCCGCAGTTGTCGCAGAACTCCTCTTCGGCTACTTCGTCGGCTCCGGGGGCGCTGAGATCGGGCTTGGCGGCGAAGTTTTCCTTGGTGAAGTCGCAGCTTACCGGTTCGACGGTGACTTTTTTGCCCTGCTCGGCGGCTTCCTTGATTGCCGCAGCCATTTCCCTGGTGTCGCCGACCTCCTTGGAGTACTCGGTGACGTCTTCGGTGGTGGCTTTGACGATGAGGGGGAAGGCGAAGGCGTCGGTGACCTTTTTGGTGATAGCTTTGGGATCTTTCTTCCAAGGGCCGGCAGCGATGAGGATGGGCTTGGCTTTGGTGAAGTTGCTGCAGGAGTAGAAGCTGCCGAACTTGCCCCACTTGAGGATGAGGGCGCTCCCGCAGTTGTCGCAGACCTCCCCGGTCTTCTGCTCCATGCGCTTGATGTCTTCCATGTTGACGCCGGCTACTTTGAGCTCTTTCTCGAAATGGTCGTAGAAGCCGTTGAGAAGGTCGGTCCAGCGCTCCTGACCGTCTTCGACAGCGTCGAGTTCGACCTCGAGGTTGGCGGTGTACTGGGGATCGAAGATGTAGGGAAAGTTTTTGACCAGAAGGCCGGTAACGACAGTGCCGATCTCGGTGGGGACGAACTTCGCGCCGATCTTCTTGACGTAGTCCCGGTCCTGGATGGTGTTGATGATGGAGGCGTAGGTGGAAGGGCGGCCGATGCCACGCTCCTCGAGCACCTTGACGAGCGAGGCTTCGTTGTAGCGCGGAGGCGGCTCGGTGGCCTTCTGCTGGGGATCGAGTTTGGCGAGGTCGAGCGGCTGGCCCTGGGTAAGCTCGGGGAGGCGGCGCTCGGCGGAGTCGTCGTGCGATTCGTTGCTGGCGGTGTCGCCCTCCTGCTGGGCTGCCTGCTGGGCGAGCTTTTCTGCGGCGGCCTGCTCTTCCCTGCCAGCCTTGTCTTTTGCGGCGTGGCGGGTGCGCTTGTCCTCTTCTTCAAACTTGAGGAAGCCGTCGAACTTGAGCACGCTGCCGCTTACGCGGAAGTCATAGGTATTTCTTGCTTTGGCGGCGACGTCTACGGTGGTCTGGTCGAAGACGGCGGGGGTCATCTGGCTGGAGACGAAGCGCTGCCAGATGAGCCGGTAAAGACGGAACTGTTCGTCGGAGAGATATTTGCGGATGGACTCCGGCGTGTATTTGACGGAGGTGGGCCGGATGGCTTCGTGGGCGTCCTGGGCCTGCGCCTGCTTTTTGCCGACGTACTCGTTAGGCCTGGCGGGAAGGTACTGCGGGCCGAGTTTGCCGACGAACTCGCGCGCGTCCTGAATGGCGTCGGCACTGACGCGGGTGGAGTCGGTACGCATGTAGGTGATGAGGCCGACGGTGCCTTCGCTGCCGATCTCGACGCCTTCGTAGAGGCGCTGGGCCACACCCATGGTGCGGCGCACGTTAAAGCCGAGGCGGCCGGCTGCGTCCTGCTGGAGCTTGCTGGTGGTGTAGGGGGCCTGCGGGTTGCGCTTGCGCTCTTTCTTTTCGACGCTGCGCACGGACCATTTGGCGGACTCGAGTTGGCTGACAACCTCGTCGACAGCTTCCTTGTCGGGCAGGGCGTTCGAGAGGAACTGCTCCTTGCCTTCCTTATCGACACCGTTGGGGACGCGGATGGGATTGCCTTCGATGCCCACCATGCGCGCGGTGAACTGCTGCGCGGCTTTGCCGGTGCTGAGGTCGGCTGCATTTAGATCAGCATCGATGGTCCAGTATTCGACGGGCTCGAAGGCGTTGATCTCGCTCTCGCGTTCGACGATGAGGCGCAGGGCTACGGTCTGGACACGGCCAGCGGAGAGGCCGCGGCGGACCTTGTCCCAGAGCAGCGGAGAGATTTGGTAGCCGACGAGGCGGTCGAGCACGCGGCGGGTCTGCTGGGCGTCGACGAGGTTTTCGTCTACGTCGCGGGCGTGGAGGAAGGCGGCTTGGACGGCTTTTTTGGTGATCTCATTAAAGGTGACGCGGCGGATTTTGGATTTGTCCTTGACCATCGGCAGGAGCTGGATGGAGAGGTGGGCGGCGATGGCCTCGCCTTCGCGGTCAGGGTCGGGCGCGAGATAGACCATGTCGGCCTTGGCGGCGAGCTTCTTGAGGCGTTCTACGATCTTTTCCTTGCCGGGCGAGACGATGAGGGTCGGCTCGAAGGTGCGCCGCTTCAGCTCGACGCCGATGTCGTTCTTGGGCAGGTCCATGATGTGGCCGATGGAGGCCTCCACGATGTAGTCGCTGCCGAGATATTTATTGATCGTCTTTGCCTTGGCAGGCGATTCGACGATCACCAATGATTTAGCCATTCGTTCCCTTCATCCCTGAAGAACGCAGTGCCGAAGCAAAACGTTCCAAAATCTTTCCTGTTCCCTTGCGAACCTAACACGGTTTCCGTAAATGCGTCATCCTGCCCTGTTGGGTGAACTGACGAGATGCGGTTGAAAAAGTCACTGTGCGGCGTATGTTTGTGGTGGTGCTGTGAGCAATTTATGTCGTGCGGTGCGCATCACTTACGCAATAAGGAATGTCTGCGTAAAGATTTTCTTTTGTTCCTTAAACATTGCGCATTCTGTGGCGTGAAATGAGGAACTACAAATACAAGGGTCTTTCCCCCTTTGCTGCGCTCGATGGTCCGGAGAACGACGGAGAACAGACAACAGCAGAAGCAACCGCAGATCCCCTTCGGGGATGACAACCAGAAAGGCAGCCGCAGACCCCCTCCGGGGATGACAACCAGAAAGGCAACCGCAGACCTCCTTCGGGAATGACAACCAGAAAGGCAGCCGCAGATCCTTCGGGGATGACAACCGGAAAGACAACCGCAAACGGCGATTGCAAAAGGCTGCTTTGTATCAGAAGGCTCGCACGTAATTTTTTCCTGGCAACTGGCGGATGCGGCCTGCGAGTTCGAGTTCGAAGAGGGCCGTGAAGATCTCGGCTGAGTTCAACTCGGTCTCCAACTGCTCGATCAACTGGTCCAACTGCACCGATTCGTCGTGCCGGAGGCGATCGTAGACCGTTCGTTCGTGCCGCGGCATGGGCGTCTCGTTAAATAGAGATGCTGTGCCAGTGGGCTTGGATTCATTCTGTCCGGATGCCGCGTCCAATTCGTCTTCTAACTGCAGTCGGATCTTCGAGGGCAGGTCCTCCCAGATGTCCTCCCAGGTGGCGGTGAGCTTGGCTCCTTGTTTAATGAGGGTGTTGGGTCCCCAAGCGTTTTTGTTGGTGACGTTGCCGGGGACGGCGTAGACGTCGCGGTCCTGCTCGTGGGCGCAACGGGCGGTGATGCGGGTGCCGCTGTTTTCGGCGGCTTCGATGACGAGCACGCCGATGCTGAGGCCGCTGAGGATGCGGTTGCGCAGGGGGAAGTTCTGCGGGGCGGGAAAGGTGCCGAGGGGGTATTCGCTGACGACGGCTCCGCCGGTAGAGACGATGCTTTCGGCGAGCTTCTTGTTTTCCTTGGGGTAGATGACGTCGATGCCGGTGCCCCAGACGGCGACGGTTTTGCCGCGGGCGTCGATGGCGCCTTTGTGGGCTGCGGTGTCGACTCCGCGGGCCATGCCGCTGAAGATGACCAGGCGGCGGTGGGCGAGGTCGCGGGAGAGCAGCTCGGCCATGCCGGTCCCGTAGGGCGTGGGGTGACGGGTGCCGACGACGGCGATGCCGGGACGGGCGAGGAGGTCGGGATTGCCGCGAATCCAGAGCACGGCGGGGGGATCGTAGATCTCGCGGAGGCGCTCGGGGTAGGCGGAATCTTCGGGGGTGAGGATGATGGCGCCGGCCTCGCGGGTGCGGCGCATCTGGTCTTCGGCAGCGGCGCGGGCTTTGCCTTCGAAGACAAACTGCGCGGAGGACGCGGGCATGCCGAGGGATTCGAGTTCGGTGAGGGAGGCCTGGAAGAGATGCTCGGATTGGTGGAGGCGGTTCATGGCCTTCCAGATGCGCGTGGGACCCATGCCGGGGGTGAGCGTCAAGGCCATCCATGCTGTTCTGGCTAGTTCCGGTTGCGCTGCGGCGAGCTGTTCTGGGCTGCTGGTCGTGCTCATCTTCCTCCGAAAAACTTGGCTCCGGAAAACCTGGCTCCGTGAGGGCTGGGTGCCGGTTGGTACGGCTGCATTCGATGGAGACTATCACGCTCGATCGTTCTGTCAATCACCTGTCCGCATCCTCGCTGCAGCGTTTGCACGGCAGGATGCTTTCGGTCCGCTTGGCTCGTTCTGCTTCGCTCAGCACCCACTCGCGGATAGTCCAGGGCGGATCGTGGCGCACATGTTGGGTGTGGCCGCAGGCGAGTGTGGCGATCCAATGCTGGTATTCGTCCTGATGGAAGCCGGTCACGGCCTGCTGCATCGCACGTCCTCCGATGACATCCAATAGACTAAACCTTTGAGTGCTGAATCTTCACCTTCCATGCTTCGCGTCGCTGCTATCGACTTCTTGAATCCTGCTCCGCTGATGTGGGACTTCGAACATGCTCCGCTTGCTGCCGGACTGGCGCGGTGCTACAGCCTGCACTATACGCAGCCGTCGCAGTGCGCGTCGGAGCTGCTGGCTGGCGGGGCGGATCTGGGGCTGATCCCTGTTGCTGCGTTGACTTCGGAGCTGGCGGTTGTGCCCGGCTGCACGATCGCTTCGCTGGACGAGGTGCGGTCGATACAGTTGGTGATCAAGGCTCCGTTCACGCTGGAGACGGTGCGCACGGTGGCGGCGGATACGGCCTCGCGCAGCTCGCTCGCCTATGCGGAGATCCTGTTTCGCAAGTTTGCCGGAAACCATCCGGAGTTGGTTCCGGCGGCGGCCGATCCTATCGCGATGCTGCGGAGGGCGGATGCCTGCATTTTGATTGGCGATCCGGCGCTGCTGGCGCTTGAGGCGCGTGTGGAGATCGAGGCGACGGCCGGGCGCTGCCAGTGGCTGGACTTGGCGCGGGAGTGGCGCGGGCGTACCGGTCTGCCGTGGGTGGCGGCGGTGTGGGCAGTGCGGCCGGAGGCGCTTGGCGATGGGGCGGTGACGGCTTCGCGGCTGGTGGACGACCTGCAGGATTCGCGGGACCATGGGCTGGCGCACATCGACGATCTGGTGGAGCAGTGGACTCCGCGCATTGCGATTCCCGCGGATACCATCCGGCAGTATCTGACGCGGAATATTTACTACGTGCTCGACGAGGATTGTATTCACGCGGTGGAGCTTTTTCGGAGGTATGCGGCGGAGTATGACATTCTTCCGCCGCTTTCCGGGCTTTGTTTTCTGTAGGTTTTCTGTCGATCGAATCGGCCCGGGAGCTGTCTTAACTAACCTGTATAATTTGGCGACTTACCGATGTCCGGTCGCGTCTTATCCAGCATGAGGCTTACTGTGGTTGCCAGTATCGCGATGAAGCACCTTGGGGCCGTTGCGCCGAAGGCCGCGGCCTCAGCGCATCGGCACGCGCGCAGTCCGCTGATGCATCTGCTGTTCAGCTTTGGGCTGTTTGGCGTTTTTCTGGTTTCGATTGTCGACAGCTCGTTTGTGCCGCTGCCTCTGCCGGGCATCACCGACATTATGGTGATTGTGCTGGCGGCGCAGCACCAGAGCTGGATTCTGCTGGTCGTTGCCGCGACGGCGGGGTCGGCGCTGGGCGGGTACTTCAGCTACCAAGTGGGACACGCGGGGGGGATGGCGTTTCTGGAGAAGCATGTTCCGGCGCGGATCTTCAAACGGGTCTGTGCGTGGATGGAGAATCATGCGATCCTTTCGGTCGCGCTGCCGGCGGTGCTACCTCCGCCGATGCCGCTGAGTCCGTTCGTGCTGGCGGCGGGAGCTCTAAACATGTCGCGAAAGAAGTTTTTGACGACCTTCACGATTAGCCGCGGGTTGCGGCACGCTTTGGCGGCGTGGCTGGGCATTCACTATGGAAAGCCTATTCTGCATCTGTGGAACAAGCTGTCCGCGAAGTATGCCGTGCCAGTGCTGATCGTCCTGTGGACGCTGATCCTGGTGAGTTGCGGGATCGCGTTCTGGAAGCTATACAAGACCTCCCGCATGCTCCAGCCGAGCCAGGAGACGCTTGCCGGGGGCAACAAGGCCGAGGCGTAAGAGTTGCGGTGCGGCTGAAGGCGCGTCTCTTTCAACGAGGAAGATGACGGTGAATAACGAACAATAGCAAATTCTCTCAGCGATAGTTTATAGCTGCTTAGAACTCCCAGCGCAATAAGGTGGCCCCCACGGTGAACCCGGCTCCGACACTGGCGAGCAGGACGAGGTCGCCCTTGTTGAGCCGCTTGTCTTCAAGTGCGGTCTGCATGGCCATGGGGATAGTGGCCGCCGTGGTGTTTCCGAAGCGATCGATGTTGATGATGACGGAGGATTCCGGCATGCCCAGCCGCTCGGCGGTGGAGAGGATGATCCGCTTGTTGGCCTGATGCGGGATGAAGCAGGCCAGGTCCTTGCCTTCGATGCCGTTGCGCTCAAGGACGGTCTCGGCGGCTTCGGCCATCTTGCGTACGGCGAATTTGTAGACCGCGTGGCCGTCCTGGTGGACGTAGTGCATCTTGGCTGCGACGGTCTCGACGGTGGGCGGGTGGAGGCTGCCGCCGCCGGGCATGTTCAACGCGGGGCCGCCGGAGCCGTCGATCTCGTGCCAGTAGTCGATGAGGCCGACCTCGCCGTCTTCGCAGGGTTCGAGCAGCACCGCGCCCGCGCCGTCGCCGAAGATGACGCAGGTGGCGCGGTCGGTATAGTCGATGATCGAGCTCATGACATCAGCCCCGATGACCATGACCTTTTTGTGCATGCCGCTTTCGATCAGTTTTGCGCCGACCTGGAGGGCGTAGGGGAAGCCGGAGCAGGCCGCGGAGAGATCGAACCCCCAGGCGCCCTGCGCACCGAGCTTGTGCTGCACCAGACAGGCGGTCGCGGGAAAGAACATGTCCGGGGTAACGGTGGCGACGATGATGACCTCAAGCTCGCTGGCCGCGATGCCGCGCTTTTCAAGACAACATTTTACCGCCTCTACGGCCAGGTCGCTTGTGGCCACGCCGGGTTCGACGATATGGCGCTCGCGGATCCCGGTTCGCTCGGTGATCCACTGGTCGTTGGTGGCGACCATCTTTTCCAGGTCGGCATTGGTCAACAACTTGGGCGGAACATACGCTCCGACGCAACTGATCTTCGCGCGCACCCGCATCTGCGGCCTCAACGTCAAACTCAAACTGTCACCTCATTACTTCCCAACATTAGAAAAATTTGCCATTGCAGACGAACAAATGTTCCCCATCGAAGACCATTCTCTCCGAGAAGCGCCGGGCTGTCACCTACCCATTGACGCACGAGTTGCGCGAAAAGACACACCGCTTCCCTTATGACGAAACGCTTTCATGGCGGCGATGAAGATCTTTTGTGAAAGGAGAGTCGAGACAGGGGGAGGAAAGTGCACCGGGCGACCTACTGCGCCCGTAATGACCCGTTACCGTTGCTTCCTTCCGGACCTGGCGGGGTTGGCGGGATTACGTCGCGTAGGACCCGGCACAGAGATAATTTTAGCATCATGCGAGGTGGTATGGTTGGCGAGATGGCGACGGCCTCGGTTGCGCGCAGGGTACCGCCGCATGAGGGCAGAGTTGGTTCTTACCGGGCCGCAGTCTCCGCAACTGCTGATAAGCTGGCGTGCGGAGAAACACTTATGCCTTTGCGATTACCCAAAATCATTACATGTGCTTCGTTTCTGCTTGTCGCACCGGCGTTGATGGCCTACGCGAACAATCCGCTGAAGAAGCTGAAAGGCAATCCGCTGAAGAGCAAGACCAACTCCGTCAAGGTAAAAACGGACAAGGGCGACGTGGAAGGCGCCTTTACGGCGGACCATCAGGTGATCGCGTTCAAAGGCATTCCGTATGCTGCGCCGCCGGTCGGCGACCTGCGCTGGCAGCCTCCGCAACCGGCGGAGAGATGGAGGCGCACGCTCTCCGCCAAGGAGTTCGGAAGTCACTGCATGCAGTCCGTCTCTTACCCCGATATGACCTTTCACGATACCGGGCCGAGCGAAGACTGCCTGACCCTGAATGTCTGGGCGCCGGCGAAGGCGACCCTCGGCAGCCTCCCGGTGATGGTCTGGATCTATGGCGGCGGCTTCGCTGCGGGAAGTACCTCCGAGGCCCGCCAGGACGGCCAGTTTCTCGCGCACCGCGACGTCGTGATCGTCTCGATGAACTACCGCCTGGGCATCTTCGGCTTCTTCGTCCATCCCGAACTTACGGCCGAGTCGCCGCACCACGCCTCCGGCAACTACGGGCTGCTGGACCAGACGGCCGCGCTGGCCTGGGTCAGGGACAACATCGCCGCGTTTGGGGGAGACCCAGCGAACGTCACCATCTTCGGCGAATCGGCCGGCTCTTTCTCGGTGAGCGCGCAGATGGCGTCTCCTGTGGCCCGCGGCCTGTTCAATAAGGCCATTGGGGAGAGCGGCGCGGCCTTCTCCAGCAAGACGCTTCCCTTTCAGACCCGCGAGGTGCGGGAGCAGCGCGATCTCGCCTTCGCCAAAGCCGCCTTCAACACGACCAGCCTCGCCGAACTGCGCAAGCTGCCCACAGACGCGATCCTGCAGGCCGCGACCGCCAAGACCTCCTCGGCTCCACTGCGCTTCGACCCGGACGTCGACGGCTACTTCCTGCCCGACTCTGTTCCTAACATCTACGCCGCCGGCCATCAGGCCCATGTCCCTCTACTCGCCGGATGGAATGCCGACGAGGTCCGCGCCCAGATCACCTCGGCCAAGACGCCGACTACTGTTGAAAGCTTCACCGCCACGGCGCATGCCGACTTCGGCGACAGGGCCGAAGACTTCCTCGCGGTCTATCCCGCCTCCACCGACGCGGAGGCCGTCGCCTCTGCCGGGGACTACGCTAGCGACCGCTTCATCGCCTTCTCTACCTGGCGCTGGCTGGAGGCCCAGGTGACCAGCGGCGCGTCGCGGGTCTACCGGTACCGCCTCGATCTGGGCAACCCCGGCGACAAGTATCATCCCGCTGCGTATGGGGCCTTCCACTCCGACGATATCGAATACGTCTTCGGCACCCTCGACTCCCGCAACATCGCCGCGTGGCGTCCGGAAGACCGCAAATTGTCCGACCAGATGGGCGCCTACTGGACCAACTTTGCCCGCACCGGAGACCCCAACAACACCGGCCTGCCGATATGGCCTACCTATAACGCGAAGGGCGGATGGCAGGTGATGCATCTCGACGCCAACTCTGAGGCTCGTCCCGACAGCCAGCGAAATCGATATGTTTTTCTCGACAGCGTCTGGGGCAAGACGAAGGAGTAGCCTGCTCCGATACCGTCCAGGCGAGAGATCACAGTTTCTCGTATACTTGCAGCGCATGCGTCCTCTCCCTATCCGAGCACCCATCCGAGTGCTCGTGGCTAAACCCGGCCTCGATGGCCACGACCGCGGGGCCAAGATCATCGCGCGCGCCCTCCGCGACGCCGGCATGGAGGTAATCTACACCGGGCTGCGCCAGACGCCCGAGATGATCGTCTCCGCCGCCATCCAGGAAGACGTCGACTGCATCGGGCTGTCGATCCTCTCCGGCGCGCACAATGTCATCGTCCCGCGCATCGCGGCGCTGCTTCGAGAACAACATGCGGAAGACATCCTGCTGGTTCTCGGCGGCACCATTCCCGACGAAGACCAGCCGCGGCTTAAGGAAAACGGCGTGTCCGCGATCTTCGGACCGGGAACGCCGCTGGAGAGCACCATCGCCTTCATCCGCGAGAACGTAAAACCGCGCGGCATTCTCACCACCTGACCACAGGTCCGGCCGGATCATCCATCTTCCTCTCACATTTCCAGCTTTATAATCAGCCTGTGACCGACCCCACCGAGATACTGCGCCGACCTGCACACCAGACTTTGCTCATCGACGCCGATGACACCCTCTGGGAGAACAATGTCTACTTCGAGCGCGCTATCGCCAGCTTCATCTCGTACCTCGATCACCGCGTTCATACCGCCGAAGAAGTCCGCGACCATCTCAACCGGGTCGAGCACGCGACGGTTCTCGCGCATGGCTACGGTCTTCAGAGCTTTCGCCGGTCTCTCATCGCCTGTTTCGAGCAGCTCTCCGACGCGCCCATGACTGACGAAAAGCACCGCCGCATCGAAAGCTTCGCCCAGTCGATTGCAGACCAGGAGATCGAACTGCTGCCCGAGGTCGCTCCTACGCTCGCCGATCTCTCGAGCCGGCATCGCCTCATCCTCGTCACCAAGGGCGACACCGCCGAACAGACCGACAAGCTGCAACGCTCCGGCCTCGCGCCGCACTTCACTGCTGTCGAAGTATTGGCCGAAAAACACAATGACGCCTATGCCGCGCTCGCCACGCGCTATTTGTGCGAAGCCTGCAAGACATGGATGATCGGAAACAGCCCGCGCTCGGACGTGAATCCCGCTTTGAGCGCGGGCCTGAATGCCATCTTTATTCCGCACGACTTTACCTGGGTGCTGGAGCATGAGGTCGTCCACCAACCTCCAGCGGGGCAGCAGCTTCTCGAACTCGCTAGGTTCGCCGATCTCATGCTGCATTTCTAAATCTTCCGGCTGCGCCCCTCTATACTGCTGAGGATTAGCGATACGACATCGCCACCAATTGAGGAGACGCTTTCATGAAATTCGGCATTGCGGGCCGCCTGATCGTCCTCTTGTGTTTTCTCTCTCCACGTCTTCTACGCAGCCAGACAAACCCAGTACCGGCCGCGGCCCACATGGAGTCCAGCCAGGAACTTCTCGCGCGCCTGACGCCGCCGCAGAAGCAGCAGTTCGACGAGGCAGGTAAGGCCTTCGATGCAAAACGCTTCGTTGATGCGCTCGCCCTTTACAAAGTGCTGCTCAAGGACCTGCCCGGCGACCCAGTCCTATCGAAGTTCTCCAGCGAAGCTGCGATCAACACAGGCGATCCGGGCTTCGCAGTGGCTGCCCTAGAACCCATCGCTCAGACAAATCCAGACGATTGGCAGGCCGCAGTTCTCCTCACCCGCGCCTATGCAGAGTCCGGAGACAAAGCCGGGCGCGACGCCGCCATCGCACACATGCTCGATCTGCACAAACGCGGCATCACGCCGCAGCAGATAAACCAGTACATCGTCGAGCGGGTGAAAGCCGGCGACAAGACCGTGATCATCTTCGCCTCTCTCGAGCCTTGGGGCCGTTATCACGTCTACGACTACGGACGGGTCTTCGATGCGGACGGTCATCTTCTACTCCGCATCACGGTCGAGAGCGATGACTTCGATCAACCGGCTTTCGTAAAAAATCACCCCGCCGAAGCTGCAGCCGGAGTTCGAGCATTCTCCATTGACGGCTACCGCGATACCGGCACGAACAACAGCGGCCAGCGCACCGAGACTCACTACACCTTCCGCCTGCTTCAAAGTCAGCCAACCTATGATGCCTTACACGATGCCTTCGTCAGCATCGCATTGGGCGAAACCAAACCAGTCAGCAGCCGGACGAACGTTCTATCGCAGTAGTACCTGCGTAACGGCTATTTCGGGTTTGCCCCGCCCCAGATGCAAAATCTACCCGCCATTCACACGGCATAAACCTCCCACAAAACTTCCCTGTATCCTCTAAGAGGATCAGCAAGAAGTTGTGAGAGGTGTATGAGCGAAGGTCGTTGGGTTTTATTGATTGCGAGTGAAGTCGGTGGCACGGATTCGGTCTCGGACCGCGCCATGGAACGGCTGGTCGAAGCGATCCGGCTGGAAGGCTATGAGGTCGTGCGCACGTCCACGCCGGAGGATGGTTTGTCCCTGGTCACCTCCGATCCATCGTACTCGACCATCCTGCTGGACTGGGACCTCGAAGGCGAGAACCAGTTTGCCGAAGGCGCGGCGCTGGCTATCCTCCGCGCGGTCCGCCGCCGCAACAAAAAGATTCCCATCTTTCTCATTGCCGACCGCACCCTCGTCTCCGAGCTTCCACTCGAAGTCGTCAAGCAGGTCCACGAGTATATCCACCTCTTCGGCGACACTCCCGCGTTCATCGCTAACCGCGTCGACTTCGCCGTCGAGCGCTACCACGAGCAACTTTTGCCGCCCTATTTTCGCGAGCTGAAGAAGTACAACGACCAGGGCGCTTACTCCTGGGACGCACCGGGCCACATGGGCGGCGTCGCCTTCCTGAAGCATCCTGTCGGCATGGAGTTTCACAAGTTCTTCGGCGAAAACATCATGCGCTCGGACCTCGGCATCTCGACTTCGCCGCTGGGCTCGTGGCTCGACCACCTCGGGCCTCCGGGCGAGTCCGAGCGTAATGCCGCGCGGATCTTTGGCGCCGACTGGACCTTCTATGTGCTCGGCGGATCGTCGACCTCAAACCAGATTGTTGGGCATGGAGTGATCGCGCAGGACGACATCGTCCTCGCCGACGCCAACTGCCACAAGTCCATCTGCCATTCGCTGACCGTCACTGGCGCTCGCCCCGTCTACATGAAGCCGACGCGCAACGGGTACGGCATGATCGGCCTGGTGCCGCTGAAGCGCTTCGCGCCCGAGTTCATCCGCGGCATCATCGACAAGAGCCCGCTGACCACCGGGGTTGCCAACCAGAACCCCACCTACGCCGTCGTTACCAACTCCACCTACGACGGCCTGTGTTACGACGTGAACCGCGTTGTCACGGAGCTTTCGAAGTCGGTCCCGCGCATCCATTTCGATGAAGCCTGGTACGCCTACGCGAAGTTCCACGAGATCTACCAGGGCCGCTTCGCGATGGGCGTTCCCGACGATATGCCCGACCGCCCCACCATCTTCGCCGTGCAGTCCACGCACAAGATGCTCGCGGCGTTTTCGATGGGTTCCATGATCCACGTCAAGCTGAGCCCGCGCGCCAATCTGGACTTCGATCAGTTTAATGAGTCGTTCATGATGCATGGGACGACATCGCCGTTTTATCCGCTCATCGCATCGCTCGACGTAGCCGCCGCCATGATGGACGAGCCCGCAGGTCCGACGCTGATGAGCGAGACCCTGCAGGACGCTATCAGTTTCCGCAAGGCCATGTCGTCGATCGGCCATCGCCTGCGCGAAGCCGAACAGGGCTGGTTCTTCCGCCTCTACCAGCCGGAGTACGTCTTCGATCCGCTCGACGGCAAGACCTACCTGCTTGAAGAAGCCGCCGACGGCCTGCTCACCAACCGCTCCAGCGCCTGGACGCTCAAGCCCAGCGAAGAATGGCATGGCTTTCAGGACGAGGACATCGCCGACGACTACTGCATGCTCGACCCGACCAAGGTCACCATCCTCACGCCGGGCGTCAACGCGCAGGGCAAGGTCAGCGAGTGGGGGATCCCCGCCGCGATCATCACTGAATTCCTCGACGGCCGCAGGGTCGAGATCGCCCGCACCGGCGACTACACCGTCCTGGTGCTCTTCTCCGTCGGCACCTCCAAGGGCAAGTGGGGCGCGCTGCTGGAAAACCTGTTCGAGTTCAAGCGTCTCTACGACAGCGAAGCTCCTCTCGAAGAAGCGCTTCCGGAACTCGTATCGCGCTATCCGCACCGCTATCGCAACGTCTCGCTGAAAGAACTGTCGGACGAGATGCACGCTGCGATGGTGCAGTTGAATCTTTCGGGTCTGGTCAACGATGCCTGCGATGAAGATTTCGATCCGATCCTGACGCCCGCGCAGACCTATCAGAAGCTGCTGCGCCACGAGACGGAGAAGATCCGCTTCAGCGACATGGCTGGCCGAATCGCTGCCGTAATGCTCGTCCCCTATCCTCCGGGCATCCCTATGTCGATGCCCGGCGAGCGTCTCGGCAGCTCGGAGAGTCCCGTCATTAAACTGATCCTCGCGATGGAGGAGTTCGGCAAGCGCTTCCCCGGCTTCGAACGCGAGGTCCACGGCATCGAAGCCGACGGCGAAGGCAACTACTGGATGCGCGCGGTTGTAGAGAAAAACGGCAAGAGACGAAGCGGGAACGGCAAGCAGCGCCCCCCCAACGCCGCCCCACCGGTGAAAAAGAAGAAGCGCACACCCCCCACCACCACGCCCGTCGTTCCACAAAATTCCCTCAGCTCCGAGCGCTAGGACCGGCTCGGAGTTGTCAGAGGGATTTCGCTATCAGGCCGGTTCTCTACCAGGGTAAAGTCTTGCCCATGTGGAAGTAGCCGCCCGAAGGCCCGTCGTCCCCAAGCGTCGCGAGTTCTACCGAGGTCTTCGCGCCGTCCTCGATCTCCAGCATTGCGCCCTCGCCGCCCATCTCCGTCTTCACCCAGCCCGGATGCGCCGAGTTGACCTTGATCTTCGTTCCCTGCAGTTCGTGCGCCAGGTGGATTGTGAACGAGTTCAGCGCTGCCTTGGAGGTGTCGTAGGCAAAGGTCTTTGCATCGTAGACATGGGAGCCCTTGGTGGCATGCAGCGTCAACGAACCAAGAATGCTCGACAGGTTCACGATGCGTCCCGCCTCGCTCTTCCTCAGAAGAGGAAGCAATGCCTGGGTCAGACCTACCACCGCAAAAAAATTCGTGTCGAAGGTCTTTCGCAGAACCTCCTGCGAGGTCGTAGACGTCTCATTTCTCTTCCTGTTATCGAGCATGACACCAGCATTGTTGATCAGGATATCGAGTCTGCCGAAGTCTTTCTCGATCAGCTCCGCCACTGCCGCATAGTCCGCGGGCGCATCCACATCGATCTTCACTGCGCGCGCATCCACGCCATCCTTCTTCAACTCCGCAACCGCCTTTTCACCCTTGGCGGTATCGCGCGCGCCTACCAAAATCGTGATCCCCAGCTTACCGAGCTGACGCGCTGTCTCCAGTCCGATTCCTTTGTTGGCGCCGGTAATCAGCGCGACCTTCTTTGCTTCACTCATGAACTGTCTCCTCCATCTTATCTGGCTGCGAACTACGTATGAGATGAAGGTGAGCGGCAAAACGCTCCGCATATTTTTGCGGCAGCGGCTGTTTCTTCATGTCCTTTCCGACCACCACGTGAGCCGTCGTCCCTTCGCACAGCAGAAGAGCATCCTCAACACGCCGCACCTTGTAACCAAACCGGATCACCGCTCCCCGGGCAGCCAGCAGGGTGGTCTCTACCACCAGTTCGTCGTCGTACTTTGCCGGAGCGCGATACCGCGCCGTTGCCTCCACCACGGCAATCCCGCAGCCTTCCTCTATCTCCATGCGCTTGTAGTCCAACCCGAGTTGCCGAATGAACTCAACGCGTCCTACCTCAAACCAGATCAGATAGTTCGCGTGGTACACCACTCCCATCTGATCGGTCTCGGCATACCGCACCCGCACCTTCGCCTCACCTACAGGCTGCTCCGCTGCTTCTTTGGTCATCCCTACAGTCTATCGAACCAAGCGCAATCAAGCCTTTACTTGCCCCAGACCGGCTTTCTCTTCTCCAGAAACGCCGCTACACCCTCGCGAAAGTCATGCGTTGCCCTCGCCTCCGCGTTGGCTGCCAATGCCCGCGTAATCGCCGCATCCAGCCAGTCTTTATTCTGTCCAGCCAGCAAGCGCTTGGTCGCGGCCATCGACTCCGGACTGTTTGCTTTCAACACAGCGGCCAGCTCCCGTGTTCGCGCCGCCAATGCCTCCGGCGGCACAACTTCATTCACCAGCCCCAGATGCATCGCCTCTTCGCTGGTGAACAATCGCCCGGTCAGCAGCAGATCGCGCGACCGCTTCTCCCCGATCTGCAGGGTCAGGAAAGCGGACACCAGCGCAGGAACAAACCCGATCCTTACTTCCGTATACCCGAACTTGGCTCCCGGGACCGCAAGCGTAAAATCGCATATCGTCGCCAGCCCCGTTCCTCCGGCAATCGCCGCCCCCTGCACCGCGGCAATGGTCGGCTTCGGCAACTCGTACAAGGTGCGGAACAGCCGCGCGATCTTACCCGCATCCGCCGTATGCTCCTCGGCGGACTTGTCGTTCATGCCCTGCAGTGCGCTGAGATCCAGCCCCGCGCAGAACGCCTCGCCCGCACCCGCAAACACCACCACGCGGCAGTCAGAAGCAGCAGCTTCCTCCATCGCCCGAATCAACTCCTCCTGCATCTCCGGGGTCATCGCATTGCGCCGCTCCGGACGGTTCAACAGCACCGTCCGCACGCCTTCCTCTTCCGTAACTAAAATTGTTACATAATTCACAAACCCTCCCCCAGCGCCAACTAGCCCGTCGCTTTCTACTCCCTCTTCCCTGCTCTCTGCCTTTACTGCACTCGATCCCCATACTTCCGCGCAATCTCCGCACTGGCAGTCGACAGACCATCCAGGGGGCGCAGCGGTTCCAGTTCAGCACCCAATCCCTTCAACTCTGCCAGCAGAACCTCCGTCGCAACATTTCCCACCAACGCATCCTGCGCAAAGGGACATCCTCCGAGGCCGCCGATGGCCGCATCGAAGCGTCTGCACCCGGCTTGATAGGCCGCGCGAATCTTGGCCGCTGCCTGATCCGGCCGCGCATGGAGATGGACTCCAATCTCCAATCCGTCCTGCACCGCCATAACATCGGCCACGACGTCAGCAACCTGCTGCGGCGTCGCGAGGCCCACGGTATCGGCGAGCGAGATCTGCGTGACCCCGCTATCGGCCAGCAGATCACACGCTGCGACCACCTCATCGATATTCCATGCCTCGCCGTATGGATTTCCGAATGCCATCGAGATATACGCAACCACATCCATCCCGGCTTTGTACGCCAGCGTGCCGATCTTTTCCAGTTCTTCGAGCGACTCCTCGGGCGTCTGGTTCTGATTGCGCTGCAAGAATGCCGGCGAGATCGAATACGGAAATCCCAGCGTCTGCACGCTGCCCGTCTTCACCGCCCGCTCAGCGCCCTTCGCATTCACGACGATAGCGATGATCTCCACATCATCCGGCGGGTCGAGATACTCCAGTACCAACTCCGAGTCCGCCATCTGCGGCACTGCCGACCGCGAAACAAAGCTCACCGCATCGATATGCTTGAACCCCGCCGCAATGAGCACGCGCAGATAGTCCGCCTTCACCTCTGCCGGCATGTTCTTTAGTAGTCCCTGCCAGGCATCCCGCGGACATTCAATGATTTTTACCACACTCGTCGTCACTCTCAGCTCCTAAAGCGGATTTGCTGTTGGTGTGGAGGAAGGCAACCGCAGATTCCCTTTGGGAATGACAAACAAAGGGCACGGCAGACTCTACACCAACTGCTACTTTGCTCTAACCAACGTCCTACGAAAACCTTAACTATTGTCATGCTGACCCTGAGCCTGCCGAAAGGAAAAAGACCGCATTGACGATTGTTGTTAACTGTTTCTAGTCAGCGCCATCGGGGAAAATCAGTGTTAGGCGTTTACAAGGACAGCTCACGTCTGTAAAACTCCTGGATTGAACTTCGGCACGTCAGGATTCAAGCTAGCTGCCTCCAACGCTGTGATCAGCACCTCTCGCGTCTTCACTGGGTCGATGATCGCGTCGATCCAAAGCCGCGCCGCCCCGTATCTTGGATCGGCCTGCGCATCATAGGATGACTTGATCTCGTCATATAACGCCTTCTTCTCCGCGTCGGAGAGTACCTTGCCGCCGCGCTCCATCTGCTTCGCTCTTACTTCAGCGAGTGTATTCGCGGCGGAAGCTCCGCTCATCACGGCGTATCGCGCTGTGGGCCAAGCAAAGAGGAATCGCGGATCGTATGCCTTTCCGCACATCGCATAGTGGCCTGCGCCAAAGCTCCCGCCGACAATCACCGTGATCTTCGGCACGACTGAGGTGCTCACAGCCGAGACCATCTTTGCTCCCGCGCGAATGATCCCGCTCCACTCGGCATCCTTGCCCACCATAAAGCCGTTCACGTCATGCAGAAAGATCAGCGGCATCAGACTCTGGTTGCAATCCATGATGAAGCGGGCCGCCTTCTGCGCGCTTTCGGTATAGATCACGCCGCCAAACTCCGTGCGCCTCTCGCCCGCCTGCGGCCCTACCGCAACCGTCTGCGATTGATGTGTCTTCTGGTTCGCCACAATCCCCACGGCGCGGCCGCCGATCCGCGCATACCCGCACAGCAGCGTTCGCCCAAACTCCGCTTTGTACTCGTCGAATTCAGAACGATCCACAATCCGCGCAATCACCTCGCGCATGTCGTACCCATTGCTTGCGGCCTTCGCCGGATCGGGGTCGATCAGTCCATACAGGTCCTCCGCCGAATACTTTGGCGCGTCCTTTGCGTCATATCCCATCACACTGAACGGGGCCTTCGCGGGCGTCCCCAGCTTGTCCACTAGAGAACGTAACCGAGCAAGGCACAAATGATCGTTCGGCTCCTTGAAGTCCACCGTTCCTGAGATCTCCGCGTGCATCGAAGCGCCGCCAAGCTCCTCCGCTCCGGTCTTCTGCCCGATCGCCGCCTGGACCAGCGACGGACCAGCCAGAAATAACCCCGAGCCCTCCGTCATCAGAACCGTATCGGTCATTACGGGAAGGTAGGCGCCGCCAGCGACGCACATCCCCATGATCGCCGTAATCTGAGGCACGCCAAGCGAGCTCATCACGGCGTTATTGCGGAACACGCGGCCAAAATCGTCGGTATCCGGGAATACGTCCTCCTGCAAGGGAAGAAAGACGCCGGCAGAGTCGACCAGGTACAGCGTCGGAATCCGGTTTTCCAGCGCAATCGTCTGCGCCCGCAGCACCTTCTTCGCCGTCATGGGAAAAAACGCCCCTGCCTTCACCGTCGCATCGTTGGCGACGATCATGCACAGCCGCCCGCTCACTCTGCCAAGGCCTGTCACCACCCCTGCAGCCGGCGCACCGCCATAGTCGCCATACATGCCATGCGCTGCCCACAGGCCCAGCTCCAGCAGCTCCGTTCCCTCATCAAGCAGCAGCGCAAGCCGTTCCCGCACCGTCAGCCGTCCCTTGGCCCGCTGCGCCTCCGCCGCCTTCGTGCCGCCGCCCTGCCGAATCGTCTGTTCCTCCGCTCGAAGCGCCGTCATCAAGATCCGCAGCGCCTCGCGATTCGCGCCAAACCGCGCCGTCATCCCCTCCAGCTTCGTGCCTAACACATTGTCTAACCTGTCCAACGTCCGCTCCTCCGCCATCGCATCGTCCAATGAAAACCCGTCAGCATAGCATCTTAGTCACATACTGCATCTCATGCTCTTTTGTGCGGCCCAACCTGCGCCGCGCGTGTAGGCTGTATCGAGAGTAATATGCTCTTCTGTTCTTTCTGGAGGCCGGATGAAAGTCCGCACCCGATTCGTACCCCTGATCCTCCTCACCGGCGCACTTCTCTTCCGATCGTTCGCCGCCGCGCAAAACACCACTGCCGACGTCGACAAAGCGATCGACAACAACTTAGGCGGCCACGTCCGGGTCCATCAGGTCTTCACCGAACTCCAGCAAGCCGTCGCCAAACACGATGCCACCACAGTAGCCGCGCTCGTCAACTACCCTCTTGCCGTCAAGTTTAAAGGCGCGCCGGCGATCATCCGCACTCCACAATCCTTTATTGCCAATTACGACCGGATCCTCACCCCTGAGATCACCTCCGCCATCGAGAAGCAAAGATACGACGATCTGATGGTCAACTATCAGGGAGCCATGTTCGGCAACGGGCAGGTCTGGCTCGCCGGTATCTGCCGCGACAAGGGCTGCAAGCAGTCCGACATCAAAATCCGCACCATCCAAAGCACCGCCGACCTGAAGTAGCGGCTTCCCCGCCGCCGCATCCAACCTCCATGGCCTTCGCCCTTACACCTGCTGACGTCCTCCTTGCCGTCGACCTCCAGAACGATTTCTGCCCCGGGGGCGCTTTGGCTGTGAGCGGAGGCGACACCATCCTCCCCCTGATCAACTCCCTGGCGAAGAAGTTCGACCACGCCATCCTCACCCAGGACTGGCACCCGGCAGAACACATCTCCTTCGCCAGCACCCACGCGAACAAGCAGCCCTACGATTCCATTGAAATCTGCTATGGCCCCCAAACGACGATCCAGACCCTCTGGCCCGAACACTGCCTGCAGCAGACCGAAGGCGCGGCCTTCCACCCCGGCCTGGACATACCGCACGCCGAACTTATCCTCCGCAAAGGCTTCCGCCGGGAGATCGATTCCTACTCGGCGTTTCTCGAAAACGATCACTTTACCCCGACCGGCCTCGCCGGCTATCTCCGCGAACGCAATCTCACCCGCCTCTTTCTCTGCGGTCTGGCTTATGATTTCTGCGTTCGCTACTCCGCCATCGACGGGAAACACCTCGGCTTTGAAACCATCGTCCTCGAAGATGCCTGCCGAGCCGTCAACATGCCCGGCTCTATCGAAGACGCCAACGAGGCTCTTGCCGGAGCTGGCGTTGCCCGCATGCAAGCTGCAGATCTCCTGTGACCCATGGATCATCTCGTTCCCGGGACAGGAATTCCTTGCCCTCTCGCAGCAGGGGAAGCGGTGGCGAGATCCTGCTCCGAGGTGATCCTCCAGCTTCCGTCCATGCGCTTCAGAGTGAGCCGCGTCGGGACGTACGACTCCAGAACCTCGCCAGGAGCCGGCTGGTCGATAAAGTGTTTGAGGAGATGGACCTCCACCTCCGAGTCTGTCTGGCGCTCGATCCGAACGTCCTCCATCTTCATTGTCCAAAGCCCTTTTCTCATGCGGATGGTGGCGTCGCGGTCTTTGAGGACTGCTTCTCTGCTTACCTCCCGCCTGCCCAGATACTGGTCGACGGTCTCCGCATAGAACCCAGCCTGTGCCGCGGCATCGTGCGACCGCATCGCGGCTGCCCACTCCTCCAGCCACACCGCAGGATCGCGGACGGGCTCGCTTGGAGCTGTCTCCACGGCGCTGCTGGTATCATCCCGGAGTTCCGGCTGCACTCTCTTGGGCGCCACGCTGCCGGCTTCCGGGCGGGTTGCCACTGGCTGCGGCCTGCTGACGACGAAGAAGGAGACTCCTCGTTCGCGCAGGAAAAACATCGCGGCGCCAGCCAGGATCAGCAGGAGTGCGACCGTCACGGCAGTCCACATCCAACGATGTGACGGCGGACCGTCTTCCGGCTCCAGTTCTCGATGCCTCTGGTGCGGCCAAAGCAGCGGGGCTGGGCTATCGTCCCATTTGGGAGCAGCTTCGGCGAATCCGTCGGCGGCTGTCTCGCCGGCCTCATCAGCCTCGTCAGCCTTGGCAGGTAAGACCGCCGCAGTTGACGCAGCGCTCTTCGTGGTATTCCCCAGCGTGGACGAAACCACGGGTACCAGCTTCTCGCGAGCCGCTGCAGGCTTCGCCGTCTCCTGCTTGAGTTCCAATTTCACCTTTTCGAAGACACGCTCCAGCTTTGTACGAACCACCCCGTCCTGCGAAAACTCGCCCAGAAGCGCGGATGCCTGGAAGTTTACATCGCCGTCGATCACTGTCTTGCTACCATCGGAGTGAAGCCGCAGCACGGTAATGTCGCGGTGGTTGAAGGAGACGGGAGATGGTCCCAAACCGTGCAGGACGATCTGGTCGTCGGAACTGACTGCCTCGCTGGACACCTCTCGGAGGCAAGTCTCCAGAGCCTGCAGAACTTTCTGCGTGTCCGGAGTGTCCATTGTTTCGCTGATCTGTATTTTCAAAGGTCCCTCTCACCGGTAAGACGAAGCGGCATCCGGTAAAGCCGAAAGCAGGTGAGCGTGAACGATGAAACGTCTCGGAGCCGCACCCACGTAGTCGAATGGAAAACAGGTTATGAGGGTAAGCTCGGGCCGCGCGGCTATGTCCAGCACCTGTACTTTGTCGGGACTGACGATCTCGGTCGAGTCCACTACATAATGATACCTGCCGGTGCTGTCGATAAGCTGAACCTCCATGTTCGGAGCGATCCTTCGCAAGGGCCGAAAGAAGGAGTCGCGGTGCCCTGCCAGGCCGACGGTGCCCAGCCCTCCCGGCACGGCCGTTCCTGGAATATGACCGACCCCATGACGCAGACTGTTGACGTCATAGTCCGCGGTAATCGGAGCAGATAACGCGAGGGCCGGAATCACGATTCGACCGATCACGCCCTCGAAGCCGTGCCCGCGCGCAACAGGGGGGGGACGCTGGGCGATCTGCTCCGCGAAGCTTCTGTACTCGCTCGCCTGAACGGTCAGCAGGAGACAGCTCCCGAGACAAAGGATGGCCGCAGCCCAAAGTAATCGCTCGGCAAAAAAGAGGAGGCGCATCTCTACTCCCGCTGCGATGGCGCTGCCAATGCGGACGCGTGTTTCCGCAGCCGGAACACGCGCAGGATGACCGCGGCCATCAGAGAGCAGAAACCGGCCAGCCAGACCAGGGGAATCTGGCTTGCCGTATGGGGCAGCGCCGCGATCACCGGCTTATGCGCCGCGCTCGCCGTCTCCTGATACCGCACCGCTTTGATGCCCGGGCTCTGCTGACCCGGTCCTACCTGCTGAAAGGAAAGCAGCCATAGTGTCAGCAACTGCATGTCGCTCTTTGACAGGGTGTTGTCCGTCGCCTTGCCCTCGGACGCCGGGTCGATCGCCGGCACCTTCGCCGGGTTGGCGGTTGCAATCGCGACCGCCTCGGCCTTGGGATAGACGAACTCCACCACCGAGGAAGCGCCTGGGAAGTACCAGCCCTTCAGGTACTCCGAGCCATCGACCGGATTGGTCCATCGTACCGGTCCGCTGCTTGAGGGCTTGTTGATCCTGGAGTTCGGAATTCCGAGAAACGTTGTATGCAGATCTCCCTGAACACCGTCTACGGTTAGAATCACGCGGTCCGAAAGATGGTTGACGACGTGGATGGAATAGGAGCCCGGCTGCAGCGTATTGCCGGGTATGCGCGAGGAATGGGAGAGCGTGAAGTCAGCAGTGGGAGTTGCCGGCGGCTTCGCCCAAAGATGGCTGGCGGCTGCGAAGACGGACAGGAACAGTACAAAAGCCTTAATTCGCATGGTCCTCCTTGCAGGATCGACTTGCGTCCCGATGATAGGTCTACGTTTTCAGATGTACTTTTGGCGTACGGTAAAAGAGCTGGGTACCTAAGATTTATTTTTGCCGGGTACCTCTGAGCCGGTTATCGCTGCGATGTTATTACGAAAGATCAGAACTACGGAGGGCTGTCCTGCTACGAATTCCTTGCCTCGCACCATGGCAGCTACCCATTTCCACGCAGAATCTCCGTAAACTGAGAAGATGGATAAGTTTGTTGTACGCGGCGGCAACCCCCTTCTCGGCACCATCAAAGTCTCGGGAGCCAAGAACTCCGCGCTCCCCTGTATGGCCGCCGCCATCCTCACCGAAGACGAGGTGATCCTCGAAAACATCCCCCAGGTGCGCGACATCGAGACCGAACGCAAGTTGCTCACCAGCATGGGAGCCGAGGTCGAACTAGGCTACGGCCGCGCCCAGCACCGCACCCATATCAAGTGCGCCGTCCTCTCCGATCCCGTCGCCAAATATGAAATCGTCAAAACGATGCGCGCCAGTTCGCTGGTCCTCGGTCCGCTGATCGCCCGCACCGGCATCGCCCGCGTGGCCATGCCCGGAGGCTGCGCCATCGGCGGCCGTCCCATCGACCTGCACATCAACGGGCTCGAGGCCATGGGCGCCGTCATCACCCAGGACCATGGCTACCTTGAAGCCCGGGCCGACCGGCTCAAGGGCACGCACATCGTCTTCGACAAGATCACCGTGACCGGCACCGAAGACCTCCTGATGGCCGCGACACTGGCGGAAGGCGAGTCCGTCTTCGAAAACTGCGCTCGCGAGCCTGAAGTCACCGACCTCGCCGCCCTGCTCATCGCCATGGGAGCCAAGATCGAAGGCGCCGGTACTGGAACCATCCGCGTCCAGGGCGTCGGCAAACTGCACGGCGCGCGTCATCGCATCAACCCCGACCGCATCGAGGCCGGCACCTTCCTCATCGCAGGCGCCATCACCGGCGGCGACCTTAACGTCGACTGCTGCGAACCGAAACACCTCGGCGCGCTCATCGCCAAACTCGAACAGTGCGGCGTCCGCATCGACGTCGGCGCCGACAACGTCCGCGTCCGCAGCGGCGGGGAACTCAAAGCCGCCGATATCATCACCGAAGAGTATCCCGGCTTCCCCACCGACATGCAGGCCCAGTACATGGCCCTCGCTACCCAGGCCGAAGGCACCAGCACCGTCACCGAAAACATCTTCGAAAATCGCTTCATGCACGTCCAGGAGCTCATCCGGATGGGCGCGAACATCACCATCTCCGGCCGCACCGCCACCATACGCGGCAAAAGCCCGCTGCAGTCCGCCGCCGTCATGTGCTCGGACCTGCGCGCCTCGGCTTCCCTTGTCCTTGCCGCTCTCGTCGCCGACGGCGAAACCATCCTCGACCGCGTCTACCATCTCGACCGCGGCTACGAGCACTTCGAAGAGAAGCTACGCGGCGTCGGAGCCCAGATCCGCCGCATGGGAGACGTCTTCGGAAGAAAGTAACGTTTGTCGTTACATAACTTCCAACACTTTGAGATACTCAAACGCATCCAACCCAGCTTTCCCGTAAAACCTCTTCCGCTCGCCCTTGCGGTCATATCCTAACCGCTCATAAAAGCGGATCGCCTCTTCATTCCCTGTAAAAACGTGCAGCTCCATCCGCCGCGCGCCCCCTGCCGCCACACGCGTCTCCGCCTCCAGCATCAGCCTGCGAGCCACTCCCCGGCACCGGGACTCCGCTGCCACATCCAGCGTTACCACATAGCCGCGCCACCCCTTGGCGCTCGGCTCAAGGTGGACAATGACAAACCCAACGATCCCTTTCTGACCTGCTTCGGCAATCAGGCAAACGCTGCGATTTCGCTCGGCAAACGCCCGCATCGACTCGCGATCGAAACGAAATTCGGCGGAGAAACAGACCTCGTCTAACTGGAGGATTGTATCGAGATCAGCTGTCCGGTAGTCGCGAAGCGTAATCTGGTCAGCCATTCGTGCTCCTCTACGAAGCTAACAAGAAAACGCCTCGCTAGAGCGGATTCACTGTTGGTGTGGAGGAAGGCGACCGCAGATTCCCTTCGGGAATGACAAACAAAGGGCACGGCAGACTCTACACCAACTGCTACTTTGCTCTAATACAGTCAGCGAGGCGCTTCTCTGCAATCCTCAGATCAGAAGATGAACTTGCCGCTGATCTGCAGTTGTCGTGAAGAGCCGCCGTCGCTGGTCGCGAAGCGGGTTGCAAGGATCTGGCCAAACGTCGAGGCCGCCGTATTGCCTGTAGGCTGACCGAAGTTCGGATGGTTGAGAATATCGAAGGCATCGGCGCGAAGGTTGAACGTCAGGCGCTCCGTAATCTTCGTACTCTTCTCCCCGGAAAGATCAATGTCCGCAAACCCCGGACCGGTCACACTGTTCCTCGCGATATTCCCAATGCCTGTAAAAACAGGAGCGGCCGTTGGAGTAGCGCGTGTAGCAGGGTTCTGAAAGCTGCACCCGGAGACAACCGCGAGGGTCGGCCCGAGCGGGCATACCGCGGACTGAATGAAATTGACATTCGCGCTTGCTCCCTGAACCTTCCGGGTCGTAACCGGACCCACAAGGTTAGGCCGGATCACGCCAGCGACGCCGGTGAAGGTCGACGTGTTGTAGGTAATGTTGACCGGATTGCCTGTCTGGTACTGCACAATCGTCGACAGGCTGAAGCCTTCCACAAAGCGGTTGCGTTTGAACGGAAGCGCATAGATGGCGTTCGCGGCATAGTGGTGCCGCGTGTCGAAGTCGGATGGCCCATAGTTGCCGGCAGGATTATTGCTGTCCTGGAAGGTGTAGCCGCCCTGCGACCCGAGCGAGTTCGTATCCATCGACTTCGACCACTCATAGTTCATATTGAACTGCAGCCCGTGGCTGGTGTTCTTGGTTGCAACCAGCCATAGGGCATTGTAATTCGACGAGCTGACATCGTTGACCTCGCCGATGTTGGAGTTAGAGGACCTTCCTTGGTCGATGGGGCTGGTCGCGGAAAGTACCGGGAAGGGGCGCACGCCGGCCGCGTTCGGCTGGTTCTCGTTCGTCTCCGCGCGAAGGTGTCTCCCGACCGATCCGTAGTAGCCAATCGAGGTGACAATCCCCCAAGGCGCCTGCTGCTGGAGATTCAGGTTGAAGGTCTGCATATAAGCGTTCTTCAGGTTGGGATTGGTAGAACTGATCGAGATACCGGCCGCTGTAGCCGAAGCAAACAGAGATGCCACCGGGATAGGCTTGGCGGTGTTGGCATAAGAGACCTTGGTGCTGAACGGAGGATTCGAAGCCAGGCCGCTCACCACGCCGGACACCGGCTGATCCGCCATGTAGGCGTAGCCGCCTCGCAACACCGTCCGCCCCGTGGAGAAGACATCCCAGGCGAAGCCCACACGCGGTTCGTAGTTGTAGTTCTGCGGATAGATGCCGCCGACACCGTTCGTGCCGGTCCGGATAAGAGAGACAGAGCCCGGGTCGAAGATCACCAGGCGGTTGGCACCCTCGGTTGGCGTGCCGTTCCACTCGAACCGCAGACCGTATTCGAGGGTAAGCGCCGGAGTGAGTTTGAAGTTGTCCTGAACGAAGAGTCCCGCGGCATTCACATAGATCCGGCTATCGATGGTCTGCGGCGTAATCGTGAAGCCGGTAGCCAGGTCCTGCTCGAAGTGCGCCGTGGTGTCATAGGTGATGGTTCCAGTATCGTCGGAGAAGCTTGCCCCAAGGAACCTGCGGAATTCGCCGCCAAATTTAATGCTGTGCCTGCCCTTCAGGTACGTCGCCGCATCCGAGAACACACCGAAGGTATCCGTCCTGCCTTGAGGAAAGCCGGAAGGGCCACCGAAGTTCAGACCAATGTCGTTCACCGTGATCTGCGGAATCCCAACCGCTGTCATGATGTCGTCGCCGATATGGTAGTTGGCAGGATCAAGTGGCGTGGCCGGATTGAACGCAATTGCGATGCGATTGAAGCCAAGTCGCGCTTCGTTGACGAAGTTTGGATTGAAGATGTGCGTCTCGTTGAGAGTGAGGATCTGCCGTTTGGCGGAGCGATTATCGCCGAACCCCGGGATCGTGTTGCCTTGCAGGTTGGGCTCCGTACGAACGTCCTGTTGATTGGCATAGAACCCATGCAACTGATCATTCTTGTTGATCACATGGAGAATGTCGATTGTGCCCTGGTCGATATTGACCGGACCTGGGGTAAAGGCGACATACTGGTTTCCGCTGTTGGGCGCAGGGATCAGAGCCAGGAGAGCCTGCGCGGCCGGCGCTCCGCTCGTCGTGATGGCCGTACGGACCGCTGGCGAAAACACAGTGCCGTTCTGCAGCAATCCCTGGCGCTGCCGCAGTCCCTCATAGCTGGCAAAGAAGAAGGTATGGTCCTTCCAGATGGGGCCGCCGAGTGCGGCTCCAAAGTTGTTTCTCTTCAATGGAGCCTTGTCGCCGGTCGAGGTTCCATTCGGACGGTTGAAGTAGTTGCGCGCATCCAAAGCTTCATTGCGGAAGTAATCGAAAACCTCGCCATGAAATGCATTCGTGCCGGAGCGCGTGCTGATATTGACGATCGAGCCCGAGCTTCTGCCATACTCCGCGCTGAAGGTGGAGTTATCGATCTTGAACTCGGAGGTCGTGTTGATCGAAGGCTGAAAGGTGATCTGGTTCTGCGACATGTCATTCAGGTTCACGCCGTTGATCTGGAAGTTCACCGAGTCTTCGCGGTTTCCGGCGGTGATGAAGGAGTTCGCCCCCAGCCCACGGCTCGCACCCGTAAGGCTTCCCGCAGTAGGAGCAACGACGCCCCCGGGAGTCAGCACCGTGAGATCGAGGAAGTGCCGTCCGTTGAGTGGGATATCCTGCACGGTCTTCGGATCGATGACCTGGCCGACCGTCATGGTCTGCGTCTCAATCTGCGACGCCCCGCTATCCACCTGGACGGTCTCGCCCGCCGAGGTGATTCCAAGCTGCGCGTTGATCGTAGCCTTCTGGTCTACATCCAGGTGAACTTGTTTGATTGTGTAAAGACTGAACCCCGGGGCCGAGATCTCCACCTGGTACTCGCCCGGCTGCAGCGACGGCACAGCATAGATTCCCGCCCCATCGGTTGTCACGACACGGTCAAGCCCCGTTGCTACCGCATGCACCTTCACCTGCGCACCCGGCAGAACGGCGCCGCTGGGATCAGTGACCGTACCGGAGAGGGTTGCCGTCGACTGCGCCAGGCAAACACCGGCCCCGAGCAAGAACAGCGCGATAATACTGGAGAGTAGTGTCGAGAGTTTCCGTAGAGCGTTCATGTCAGCCTCCTCCGAACCACGTAATCCTCTCGCGATCTCTTCGCAAGGGAACTACGGCTAGTGGAACAAGGCTTCTAATCGGATGCGCTCTGCACGACTCATTCGATGGCCCTAGTGGACGCCGGTGGTCCGGTCCCGTAAGCTCCGCCTATTCTTGTCTGGGCGAAGAACCACGACCGATTCCAAAATAATGACAGTTAGGTGATATCTAAAGTTTCACGACTCCGGTTGCATGTCAATGTTGATCGTTGATCAAAGTGCTGTGTTCTATGGGTCAATTATGACGAAGGTGTCAGATTGACGCACGCCTCTCCTGCCGCTGTGAAGGTTGGATACGTCTTTCGATAGGTTTCAGTTCCGTTCACCGAATATGATGGAGAACGGCTGCAGCAGTCTTCCATGGCAGCGCCTCGCCTGTTTCAGAGATCTCTGCAACGGACGATACCGGTGTCAGGTCAGCAGGAGCGCTTTGCACTCGATCGATATAGAAGAAGAGCAGGTTCGTCAGACTCAGGGAGACGCGGTCCGCGCCCTGGCTCCAGTATTTTTCTACTTTGCCGCAGCCGGCATCGCCACCGTGATGATCGGGCCACTTCTTCCCGCGCTTAGCCAGCACTGGCAGCTTCGGGACGCCCAGGCAGGCACTCTCTTCACCGCGGATTTTTTCGGTCAACTCTGCGGATCGTGGTTCGCGGCGCGCAATCTCAAGGCCAGCATCGCCTGTGGCTCGGCGCTCACCGCGGCTGGATGCGCGGCCCTGGCATGGCTCAACTTCGGTCCAGCCCATATCGCCTTCTTCGCGATTGGCCTCGGCCTCGGCGCGGGGCTTACCGCGGGCAATGTTATCGCCGGCACCGTCCTCCCCGCATCCCGCACCCGGCTGATCACCCTGTTGAACATGGCCTGGGGCGCCGGCGCCATCGCATGTCCTCTGCTGATCCGGCTGACTGCATCGGGCGGGGTCCAGCCATTCCTGTATATAGCTGCCGCCTGTCTCGCGGGATCGACCCTCCTGTCCATCGCGCTCCCAAACTCCGCGCCGCGAACTCCGGTTTCGGGGGCATCACCGCGCCTGCTCACCCAGGCTGCAGGATCAATAAAAGCAGTCTCCAAAGAAGAGGGGATGCCTCTGCCCGCCTTTCCACTGCTTGTCTTCGCTCTTGCGATGCTTCTCTACGTCGGGATCGAAAATTCGCTGGGCGGCTGGCTTCCGAGCTATGCCGTCCGATGCGAGCCCACGGCGCAGGCGTCGTCTATCTCGGTTCTATTCTGGACGGCGGAATTTATCGGCAGACTTCTCGTCGCCGCGCTGATGACCGCGATCAGCGAGTCTGCTCTCTATCGCATCTGTCTCACCGCGCTGATCTTTGTCGAATTGCTGCTCTGTGTCCTGTCCCATCCGTCGGGCAACAGCGTAATGGCCCTGACGATCCTAACCGCTCTCACCCTCGCGCCGGTCTATCCGCTTATCCTTTCGTTCCTGTTAGCGCGTACCGGCAATCATGCGCGTCTGGGGGTGCTCTTTGCGAGTGCCTGCTGCGGAGGCGCTATCCTCCCCTGGCTCACCGGCGTGTTGTCGACTCAGTTCCACGGACTTCGCGCAGGGCTCCTCGTGCCAGCCGCAGGAGCAGCTCTTCTCCTCGTGCTCTCCTCGGTGATCGTAGCAAAGCCGTACGAGGTTCCCAAAGTACAATTGTGAGCGTTTCAGTCCCGCTCGAGAGGAAGAAAGTCCCGGCATCTGAAGAGAAGAAAAAGAATGAGGCCAGACAAAAGCCTGACCTCCACGAACAGACCTGCAATAAACCAGAAAACCAGACCTGCAAAGAAATCCGCACTGCAATACTTTAACGACGCGAGGCAACTCGCAAACAGCTTTATTTGGCTTGAGAGGAAAAGTGATCGCGAAGCTGAATAAAAGCGATCACAACGAGTGCTGCCATGGCTGGCCCGAACAATAGGTACATAAAGGCTCCCTCAAGAGATAGAAATTTTTAAAACATCCTGCAACTTACTCATGGCCCGCAATCGACATCATTTCTACAGGTGCTGCACAACTTACATGAGGCTCGAAAATCCGCAAGCTCAGCGCGATGCATCGATCAGGATGCGCTTGCGGATGCCGACACGTTAGCTGCGGCGAAAGCGACGCCGCGCGAATCCTGCGACTGCAAACAATCCAGTGCCGAAGGTGGCCAGCGTGGACGGCTCAGGCACCGGGCTGGGATCGTTCGCCATAAACGACTGGCCGTTATCTCCCGCATTCAGGTACACGTCCTTCGAGTAGTCCACGTTCTGGTAGTTGCTCAACATCTGGTTCTGCAGGGTTGTCATCTCGCTATTCAATGCATACTGCTGGTTGCTGGGAGCGGTGAAGTTCCAGATCAGTTCCTGGATGTCAGAATCCATCGTGGTGTTTCCCGACGGCGTCGAGCCAAACAGAAGACCGTAGTACGATTCCTGTTCCAGTTTCGTGTTGCCGGAGACAGCCTGCACGGTGGCGGTATAGGTGTCGGGAACGCTGATCTCATGGGTGAAGTCGTCGCAGAACGCTTCGACCGAACCGATCACGATCCCGTTTTCGGCGAGATTGACCTGAGTGAGACCGACATAATAAGAACCGTTGCTTTCGCCCGAGGCATAGGGTTCCACGGTCATGCTGACCGTCTGTCCAACGTACGGCGACAGGTTGAGGTTATCCGCATGTGCGGACAGTGAAGACATCGTGAGAGCAGCAAGGCAGATCGCGGGTGCAAAGAATACAATGTTCTTCATTTCAGCTATTTCTCCTCACTCGATTGGCGAGTGTTTTGTTTGCAAAGTGCTTTCATCGGAATATCGATCGCTGCCTATTCGGAACGACCGCGTCCTGACTGGCACTCTGTTCTCTAGAGGCAACTTCCGATGATTTGGAGACACGGCTCATAGAGAGATCCCTTTGTTGAGGTCACCGGAACAGGGTCCCGAATCAGGACGAAGTAGGATGACCAGTCATTGCGATGGACTGATACCTTCCTCATTAGCAAGTCGCTGGCCAATCATCGTTTCCGCTATTTCCCCCGGGAAATGACGATTTTTACTCACGTGCAGACTCGTTTCAGCACACACCCCATCCTTCTGGCCGAAACATTGCCACAAAGTGGGTAAACATTTGCACACATGGCTGTATTGGTGCTTCCGTGGCATCGTTACGCAGAAAAGGAACCTGGCCGCGAACAATTAACAATGCGCCGATCACCGGTCGGCACACAATTCGCAGTCCCGAGGCGTGTCCGGCTCGGAGCCACTCACGATCCCTACATCATTTACGAGGTGTGGTAATTCCGTTCGCTAAGGGCGCCAGCGTGCAAAGGCTCAGGAGCCGGTGCCGAAGGTTGTGCGGATCGGAAATGCACCCGCAGATTCCCACTGAGCAGACACTATCGCCGAACGCCTTGAGCGGATTTGCTGTTGGTGTAGAGGGGGCAACCGCAGATTCCCTCGGGAATGACAAGCAAAGGGCACGGCCAGAACTCTACGCCAACTGCTGCTTTGCTCTAAAATCAATTGACTTTCTATAGCGAGGGGCAGCGCGCAAAATAACTCTCGTAAATAGCCGCTATGCTGCGCCACAAGCACGTCACACCGCGACGGTGAACGTATCTTCGCTCCGAGTGACCGCCCGATACATGGTGTCGCGCTCGAAAGGCTCTCGCCCAGCCTCGGTAATCAGCCGCACGAGGTCCGCGCGCCGCATACCCTGCGGAGTCGTCGCACCGGCGTCGTGATAGATCTTTTCCTCGACCACCGTGCCGTCGATATCGTCGGCCCCAAACCGCAACGAGATCTGCGCCATCTTTGGCGAAACCATCTGCCAGTAGCTTTTAATGTGCGGGAAGTTATCCAGCATCAATCGCCCCAACGCAATCTGCCGGAGATCCAGCATCCCCGTGGTTCGAGGAATGTGTCCCAGCGCCGTATTCTCCGGGTGGAACGCCAGAGGGATAAACGTCTGAAACCCGCCCGTCTCATCCTGCACCGCGCGCAGCTTCAGCAGATGGTCGACGCGGTCTTCCTCATTCTCCACATGCCCATACAGCATGGTTGCGTTCGATCGCAGCCCGATCCGGTGCGCCATCCGCGCCGTGTCCAGCCACTCGCTGCCATCGATCTTATGGTCGCAGATGATGTGCCTCACGCGGTCCGCGAAGATTTCAGCGCCTCCGCCCGGCATCGAACCTACCCCGGCGGCCTTCATTCGCTCCAGCGTCTCCGGGATCGTCATCTTGCCGCGCTTGGCCAGGAAGGCCACCTCCACCATGGTGAACGCCTTGATGTGGACCTTGGGGAACCGGAGCTTCAATCCCCTGACCAGATCCATAAAATACTCGAACGGCAGATCCGGATGCAGTCCGCCGACGATGTGAAACTCCGTGATCGCCTCCGAGTAGCCCGACGCCGCAGTCTCCCATGCCTCCTCGAGCGCCATGGTATAGGTGCCCGCCTCGCCCTTCTTCCGGCCGAACGCGCACAGCCGGCACGAAGCGACGCACACATTGGTCGGGTTGATATGGCGATTGACGTTGAAGTAGGCGATATCGCCATGCAGCCGTTCCCGCACCAGGTTCGCCAGCCAGCCCACTGCCAGGATGTCGCCGCTCCGATATAGCGTTACGCCATCCTCGAAGCTCAGCCGCTCACCGTCCTGCACCTTTCCGGCAATGGGCAGAAGGGCAGGATCGTCGGTCTGAAAGGAATGTCGCGGGTGCAGGTCGAGTCGCGGAACGCTCATGGTACGATTCTATTCCTCCTGCACGCCTCAGTGTCCCGCCACCTGGCTGGAATCCACCATGCGAGGCTGTACGACCATCCCGTCGTAAAGGGTCGCGCCCAGGAGGTGGTCCCCCACGGGCCTGACCATTCGCAGGTTCCATCCCGCGGCCCAATAGCGCACGGTCCTGTCCGGCAGGTGCAGGGCGTAGACGAACGTGTTCTTACTATTGCTGGTGATCAGGAGACGCTGGGACGCCTCATCGAAGAAGAGACTGTTCACGTGTTGAACGTAGAGGTTCTTCAACGTCTGCCAGGACGTCCCATGGTCCTCGGAGACGTAGATTCCTTCCCGGCCTCCCATCCAGACGGCGCCTGAATCGTCGACTGCCAACGCTCCGAGCTGGTTGAGCGCCTGCGGCAAGGTCATAGGCTGCCACGTCTGGCCGGCGTCCACGGAGATCATGGCCTCCCGCAGATCCGCCACGACCACTGTCGATTTCGCGGCGGCGACGAAGTTCCAGGCCTGTCGCGCAGGCCCAACGACCAGCTTCCAGCTTGTGCCCGCCGACACGCTCTGCAGTAGCCCCTCGGAGGTGGCAGCGTAGAGCGTATCGCCAGCGCGAGCCATCGCTTCAATGCTTGCGTCGGATAAGTTCACCCCTGCGGCCCGTGTCTTCCGCACAGTCGCTGTTCGTATCTTCTGGGCAGGCACGCCTTTGCTGGCTGCGCCTTTTCTGTGTTTCGCCGGGGCAGGAGGAGGTGCCACTACCGGAGCGAACACATCCTCGACGCGGCTCCACACTCCGCCTTGCAGCCGATAGATGCCATGGCCGGTGCCTGCGAGCACTGTCCCGTCCGATGCCTCTCCCAGGCTGAAAACATCGTGGCCGTCCAACCCGGAGCTCTGCTGCGCCCAGCTCAGGCCGCCGTTGTCGCTGACGAACACACCGCCGGATGTCTTGTCGTTGACTACTCCGACATAGATTTTGGAAGGCTGCGCGGCATCACTGACATAGGCAGTTACCTGCCGGACCGAGAAACCATTATTCGTCGGAGCAAACGAACTGCCTCCATCGTTGCTCGCCAGCACGCCCCCGCGATCGGTCGCAAGCAGGACGCGGTTCGTATTTTTGGGGTCGACGAACACATCGTTGACGATCACATCCTGTCCGGTCGTGCGCTGCCAGGTACCGCCTGAATCGACCGAGCGGAAGAGTCCTTCTGTCGTCCCGGCAAAGACGATATTCAGGTTCTGTGGGTCCTGCATCAGGACTCGGGTGCGCCGCGCTGTGGAGGGGATTCCCTGCACTTTTTGAAACATCTCCCCAGCCGTTTGACTCTTGTAGATTCCCGAACAGGCGCTGGCATAGACGACCTTGGCGTCCTTCGGATCGACGATGATCGAGAACACATCGGAATCGTCGATGATGCCCTGCTTAATGTTGGTCCAGTGAGCCCCGCCGTCGGTCGTCTTCCAGGGCAGGTGCCACGTTCCCGCGTAGATGATCTGCGGGTCGACCGGATCGATCGCGATGGACTCTACCTCGTGGAGTTCCTGGCTCCCCTGAGGACTGATCAGCGTCCAATGTTCCCCGCCGTCATTCGACCGGTACACCCCCTTGAGCGTGCCCGCAACAAGGACCTGAGGATTGGATGGAGCAGCCGTGAGAGCCCGAATGGACTGGCCCTGCATGTCCGCATCGCTTCTCCAACTCACGCCGCCGTCGTTGCTGATATAGAGGCCGCCGTCGGCACTGCCTAGAACCCAGGCGCCGATAACAAGATGTTTCGGGTTGGCGCGATCCACCACGATGGAGTCAAGCGCCAGGTCATCCCGTTTCCCCACGGAAGCGAGCCGTTTCCAATTCCCGCCCGCATCGTGCGACTCATAGATCCATCCTGTCGCGGTCCCCAAATAAAGATGCGAGTTGTCGTGCGGATCGGCGGCAAACGCGCGCGCGTCGCCACCATCGGGACCGAAAGGAATCCAATCTGCGGCGTGGAGCGGAAGACAGAAAAGGATACAAAAAAAAGCAGCGGCAGTGCTTTGGAGTGCGTAACGTCGGCTCAAGGAATCGTCCAGTCTGTTCTCTATTGCTTGATCATTTTATTCGATCATCGGGGCTTCGCTCTAGTTCTTTCAGCACAAAGGCTGACTGGGAATCAACCCAGTCAGCCTTTATGGTTTTTATGGCGGGTAGTTACTTCTTGTGGCGACGGCGCGCAGTCGGCTTCGTCTGCATCGCGCTCTCATCCACAGGGGTGAGACCGTCGGTGCTTAGCGTTGCGCCTGCGGGAACCAACGTCGTCGTCGCAGTCTTACCGTCTGTCGTGCCGGTGTAGACCGAGATACGGCTGGCGTCGATACCCTTCTCCTTCACCAGATAGTCCTTCGTGTGGACAGCGCGTTCCGCGGCAACCCTGTCATGCATCTTCTCGTTGCCGGCGGCATCGCCAACGATTGCGAGTTTCGCATCGGAGGTGCGCTGCAGGTTCAGAGCGACTTCATCCAGGCAAGCCTTGGCTTCGTTGTCAACGCGGCTCGGACGGCGATGGTCGCGTTCGAAGTTGACTGAGCAGAGGTTGCTGGTGGAAGGAGCCGGGGGCGGCGGAGGTGCATTGACCGTAACCGTTGTGGTCGACGAGGCAGTCTGGCCCTTGTCGTCTACAACGTTGCAGGTGACCGTAATGGATCCAGGCGCCGCACCCGCAGTGCTCAGCGTCGCGGTTGTGGCATTGCCGGATACAGTACCAGCCGATGCGCTGTAGCTGTAGGTCAGAGGACGGTTCTGCGGGCTCATGCCGCTCGCCGTAATCGTGGAGGAATCTCCCGGCGCGACGGTGGAGGGATTCGCCGAGCAGCTGACGGTTGGCGGCTCGAACTGCTTGACCGTGTAGCTCGCCGTGCAATCTGCCATCTGGCCAGGCTTGTTGCCTTCCGTGACATGACCCTTGGCCGTGTAAGTGCCGGGGGTGGCGGATTTCGTGTCGATGGTCGCCGTGCTGGTGGTGCCGGAGATCGTACCGCCGTCAGCCGACCAGTTGTAGGTCGCCGTCTTCTTCGGGTTCAGGTTCGCAGCCGTACCCGTGACCGTAATAGGGTCGCCGGGAAATACCGTCGTGGGCGAAACCACGCAGGCATAGGTGACCGGAGGAGGAGGAATGATGTGGCCGAAGTGCGCCACGATACCGCTGCTCAACTCAGCTGCGCCCAGATTGGCGCGGCCACCGATGGGCCCGCTGGTGGGAGGCGGTGTGGAGGGACCGAAATCGGTGTGAACGTAGCGATAATCCGCCTGGAAAAGACGGTACGAGAACATGTGATTAAAGAAGGGCAGATCGTAATCCATGCCGCCGCCGACAGCCAGGGTCGGTCCCCAGGTATAGGGATTGTGGTAGCCTCCCGAATCCGAGTCGGGGCCGGTCAATCTGGAACCGCCCGCATTGGCATGGGCGAACACCGTAAAGTTGTCGAGCGGCAGGCGGAAGATCGGTCCGGCGGATCCCGCATACAGGCCGTCATTGTTGCCGTCCGGGTGCGCCACAAAGGTGATCTCGGCACCCACATACTTATTGAAGTAGTACGCTCCACTGCCGATCGCGCCTAGATCGATCGAAGAATAGTTGATGCCTGCGGGCTTTATCTGTCCGTGGGCGCCATAATAGGAGAACCCCAAAAACACATCGGCTCGCGAAGGGTTGGGCCCCACCGGGGCGGTTGTGCTGGGAGTCTGCGCACTCAGACTTGCGACTCCGAGACCGACTGCACACGCAGCCAGTACGAACCGGCGTGAATTACGAAACGGGCGATAAACCATTCGAGTTCCTCCACTCAAAATCTTACGAACTTACGTTTTTACGAGCCTTAGCTAGGGGATCGTTCAAATTCTTCGATTCTTCATAGCTTACTTCAGTTGCTACAACTGCTGGGAAAAAAATACGCTCCCCTGAACTATCTTTTCAATACTTTACCAGCCAACCCGGAAAAAACAGCCGTTTGCTATCCAGGTGAACCCTACCAGTAACCAACTCGCCCGATCTGGCGTGCTAAGTCAAATTCAAAGTTTTCCGAACCGTACCCCGCTCCTGCTGAATCTTTTCCTGCAGAAGCGTGATCGCGTACAGCAACTGCTCCGGCCGCGGAGGACATCCCGGAACATACACGTCCACCGGAATAACCTGATTGACCCCCTGCAGCAGGGCGTAATTGTTGAATACGCCGCCCGAAGTCGCGCAAGCCCCCATCGAAATCACCCACTTCGGCTCCGGCATCTGCTCGTACAGCCGCCGAATGACAGGCGCCATCTTCTGCGACACCCGCCCCGCGATAATCATCAAATCGCTCTGCCGCGGAGAAGGACGAAACACCTCCGCGCCGAAACGCGCAATATCGTATCGCGATCCGCCCATCGACATCATCTCGATCGCGCAGCACGCCAACCCGAAGGTCATCGGCCACACCGAGTTCTTCCTCACCCAGTTGATCGCCGCATCCATCGACGCCAGCACGACCCCCTCCGGCTGCTCATCGCCCCAACTTACCTCGCGCAGCTTCTCCTGGTTCTTGCCAAAGCTGTCCAAGGTGCCAAAAATATAGCGGTCGTTTTTCTGCGGAGTCGCGGTCGGACGCCCGTTGCTCGTAGTCTGGTTCGCTTCTGTACCCATGTCTCTACTATAAAACCGATCGGCGCGCCGGGTAATCTTTTTTACTGCCTCCCGCCTCAACGAACGCGCCTCTGACCTGTGACGCATCTTCGACGTTCTTCTGCGGCCGCCGCGTTGGCCTGAGGGACAATTCCGGTCAAAATAATGCATCGGACATCCGCTCGCGCCGAGACTACCGCGCATTCTCCTCGATCGCCTGCAACAGCGCCTGCCGCAACTCTCGCTCGTCCTCCTGGTCCAGCTTTGCGCCACTTCGCGTCAGGTAGAAGACATCGATCGCCGTCTCCCCTTCCGTATCCACCAGCGCCACCTCGATATTGCATCCCTGCCTTGCCAGCGCGAGGCTGAGCGCATGCAGCAGTCCGGTCGTATCCTGCGCCACCACCTCCAGCAGCGTGCTGTGCGACGAGGCGTCGTCATCGAACTCCACCCGCGTCTGGACCGTCACCAGCGGAGCCTTCCTCCTGCTCCGTCTCCTGCCGCTTAGCAGCTTCTCCAGCGAAACCGCGCCCGTAACCACATCATGCACGCTCTTCACAAAGGCCGTATGCTCGGACGCGTTCATCTCCAGTGTGCGGAAGCTGTCGGTAAACCGGAACGTATCCACCACCACGCCCTGCCGGTTCGAAAATGCGTCCGCCGTGACGATATTCATCCCCCAAGCCGCCAGGGCGCCGGCCATCGTCGCAAACAGTTGCGGCCGGTCCCGCGTCACCATCGTCAGCTCGCTCACCGACGGCGCATAGCGAAAGTCCATCTGCACCGCATCGCCGGCAAACCCCTGGGACCTCTTGAAGTGCGTCCGCACCTGCTCCGGCGTCCTGGTCAACACATACCTCTCCGGGAAACCCTCCAGGAACTCGCCTACCGCCACCCGCTGCCCCGGCAACAACGCCACCACGCGATGCACCAGCTCGCTCTCCTCCTGCGCCCCCACGCGCTCGTCGTCCACGCTGCGGTCCAAATAGTTCGCCGTCGCGATATACAGCCGCCACAGGTTCTCCGCCTTCCACGGCGTCAACGCATCGGGATGCACCGCGTTGATGTCCGCATAGGTAAACAGCATCAGCATCTTCAGCGCCTCGGGCGTATGCACCTTGCCCGCAAAGGCCCGCACCGTCTCGGCATCGAAGATATCGCGCCGCAGCGCAGCCGACATCTCCAGATGGTTCGCGATCAGGCTCATCACCAGCCCGCTCTCGTACCCGTCCAGCTCCAGCCGCTCCAGCACGCTCTTCGCCATGCGCGCGCTCTCCCGCGTATGGTCTCCCGTGCTGCGCCCCTTGCCGGTGTCGTGCAGCAAGGCCGCGAGATACAGCAGTCCCGGATGCGGCAGCTCCCGCAGCACTCCGCCAAACCGCATGGCCCACTCGCCCATCGCGCCATTCTGCTTGTTTTCGAGGCCGTGCAGCGTATCGATCAGCACAAACGTATGCTCGTCCACCGTATACCGGTGGTAGGCATCGCGGATCACCAGCGCATCGATCCCATGAAACTCCGGGATCAGCAGCTCCAGCACGCCCAGCGCATGCATCGACCGCAGCGCATCGCCCGCATGCGGACCGATCAGGATCTCCTGCAGATGACGCCAGAGCGCCGGTCCCTCCTCCAGATGCGCCGACAGCAGCGGCAGCCCCTGCGACAGCCGTTCCTCCGCGCTCCGGCCAAGCGTGCCTCCGGTCCGCGCCACCGTTGCAAACACCTGCAGCACCACATCCGGATCCTCGGCCGGCTCATGCCCGAACTCGCCTACCGCCTCCAGCACCACCCGCCCCCGCTCCAGGCGAAACCCTGGATGCTGCGCCTCCACCTTGCGCTCCCGCTTGAACCCAAGCAGCTTCGAAGCCGCCGGTCCCGGCGCCTCGTCCATCCTCTGCTTCACCCGCCGTTCCACGCTCCGCGCATGGCGGAAGTAGAACCGCATCCAGTACGCGGCGTCGGCCTTCTCCGGAGCCCGGTCTGCCATCCCGACCGCATTCTCCGCCGCCGCATCCTGCGCCTGCCAGTCCAGCGTATTGTCGTCCCGCTCATGCCGGTAGTGCAGAAAGCAGCGCACCAGCCACAGAAACTCCACTGACTTGCGAAACTCGTCGTCATCTTCGCGCGAGGCCGCTTCTCTCTCGTTCCCGTCACCCTGCTTCTGCGCCTGCATTGCCACACTGTGCAGCGTTGTCATCCACCCGCACACATGCACGTCGCGCAGGCCGCCGGGACAGTCCTTGATGCTGGGCTCCAGGTGAAACAGCGTCTCTCCATACTTCGCATGGCGCGCCCGCGTCAGTTCCAGCAGCCTCGCCGTCACCGCCTTGTACTCTCGCTGCAACAGCTTCGGCACTACCTGTCCCGCCAGCTTCTTATACAGAGCCGCATCTCCGCACACCAGGCGATGGTCCATCAACGAGACCGCGAACTCCGCGTTATCGCCGTCGAAGCGCTCGCACTCCGCCAGCTTCCGCGTCGCCGGAGAGACGCGGATGCTGCAGTCCCACATCTCCTGGTTCACGCGGCGGATCGCGTCCTTCACATCCTTCTCCGCGACTCGCCCCTCCAGCAGAAAAAGCAGGTCAACGTCCGAATAAGGAAACAGCTCCCGCCGGCCATATCCGCCTACGGCCACCAGCGCCACGCCCGACTTCAGACGAGGATCACGCTCCACCGACTGGAGCCACAGTCCGCCCACCAGCTCATCCAAAGCCTTCGACCGCGCCGCAATCGTGGCCGCACCCGAAGCGCCTCCTGCCTCGAACGCGCCACGAAGCTCCAGCATCCGGCGCTGGTACTGTTCGCGCAACCTGCTTCCTGTCGCTTCACTTCTCTGCATAGCCGTCTCGCTCTAAGGGAATCTAAAGCCTAACAGCCAAAGTCGCCAGCCCCTACAGAAAAGGCCGGCCGGGCCGCCTGCGCGGCGCGCGGTCACTTCGTGACGTGTATACCCCTTCGGTTGGCGCTCCCGCTGGTCGCGAACACCCTTCGTTGCCGACCAACGGGAGGCCCATGCGAAGCGGTATACCCCCCACGAAGTGGGTACCCCCCCGCGCAGGGCGCATTTAGCAGCTAAAGCGCAATCTCTCCGCGCTCATCGTTGCGAATGCGGATCGCTTCGTCGATCTTCGACACAAAGATCTTTCCATCTCCGATCGTGCCCGTCCTCGCCGCGCCCGTGATGGCCAGTATTGCCTTATCCAGCATCTCGTCCGTCACCACAATCTCCAGCTTCACCTTCGGCAGCAGATCGACCGAGTACTCCCTTCCGCGGTAAAACTCCGTGTGCCCCTTCTGCCGTCCATGGCCTCGCGCCTCGGTGATCGTCATGCCTTCCACGCCAATCTCCACCAGCGCATCTTTCACCGCTTCCAGCTTCGACGGCTGTATCACCGCTTCGATCTTCTGCATATCCTTTTTTCCTTCCTCATAGCACAAAGCTTCAGTGCGCCCAATCGTACCCTTCTTCGCCGTGTTGCGAAAGATCAAGCCCCTCGCGCTCGTCTTCCTCACTCACCCTGAGCCCAATCAGCTTATCGACAACGAAGAGAATCACCAGCGTACCAACAATCGAAAGGGTCCACGCAATCGCGACTCCAACGAACTGGTACAGGAACTGCCGCCAGTTGCCTTCGAACAGACCCGTCGCCTTCCCCGCGCCGAAGATAGGATTGATCGCGCTGTTGGCAAACACACCCGTCAAGATCGCGCCCAGCGTTCCGCCTGCTCCATGGACGCCGAACGCATCCAGCGAATCGTCATATCCGAACGCAGCCTTCACCTTCACGACCATGAAATAGCAGAAGACCCCGGCGAGAAGGCCAATCCAAAGCGCCGACATAGGGGAAACAAATCCCGACGCCGGCGTAATCGCCACCAACCCGGCCACCGCGCCCGAGATCGCTCCCAGCGCCGAAGGTTTGCCCTGCCGGATCCACTCCGCAGCGCTCCAGCTCACCGCCGCCGCAGCCGCCGCAAAGTGCGTCGCCACAAACGCCGAGGTGGCCAGCGTGCCGGCCGACAGCGCCGATCCCGCATTGAACCCAAACCAGCCTACCCACAGCAGACACGCTCCAATAAAGCTCAGCACCACCGAGTGCGGAGGCATCGGGACCTTCGGATATCCCAGTCTCTTGCCCAGATACAGCGCCGTCACCAGCGCCGACACCCCCGAGGTCACATGCACCACCGTGCCCCCGGCGAAGTCCAGGCACGGGATCCGGCCGCCCAGCGTCGCGTTGAGAAATCCACCCTTCCCCCATACCATATGCGCCATCGGGCTGTAGACCACCAGCGCCCACAGCACCATGAACACGAGCATCGCCGAAAACTTCATCCGCTCCGCGAACGCGCCCGTGATCAGCGCCGGCGTAATGATCGCGAACATCAACTGATACACCATGAAGGTCTGCAGCGGGATCGTCGCCGCATACTTCACGTCCGGGGCCAGCCCTACCCCGCGCAGAAACACATTGTGCAGTCCGCCGATAAACGCGTTCCCCTCGCCGAAGGCCAGTGAGTAAGTAACCAGACCCCAAAGCACTGTGATCACGGCCATCATGGCGAAGGTCTGCATCATCGTGCCCAGGATATTTTTCTTCCGCACCAGCCCGCCGTAGAACAGCGCCAGCCCCGGCCCGCTCATCATCAGCACCAGCGCCGCCGAAACCAGCATCCACGCGTTGTCTCCCGCCGACTGCGCCGCGGCAATCGCAGCCACGTTGCCGGCGTTCTGCTTCTCAAGCGCGGCAATCCGGTCCGCCTGGCTTGAGTTTCCAGCCGAGGCCGCGACCGGAGCAGTCTGCGCCATCATCTCCGTTCCACCCACCCACAATCCGCCAACGATCAACACAAACAGAAAAGCCAGAAACACCTTCACCATCGGACGACGCATTCGACTCATAAACAGATAAACCCGCTTCAACAAAAAGAATTTTGATTGGTGATGAGGAAACATCGGAAGAGACACACTGAAAGACACACATAGGCCATCCACCCTGTTCGGCAGAGACCGGCGGATGATCTTCGCTGCAGCGTGGGAGCGAAGGCTCATCGAATTATGTTGATGGCCTTACTCTACACAAGGTAACTGTTCAATACAAAGTCAGAAATCAACAGCACTCCCACCAGAAAGGCGCGCCCCAATGTCTACCGCAACCCTCGTCCGCTGGTCCGATGTAGAAACCGAGCAGCTCAATCCCCTCCTCACCCGCCAGTTCCTCACCGGCAGCAAGGCCATGTTGTCGCGCATCGTGCTGAGCAAAGGCTGCAAGGTCCCCAGCCTCTCCCATCACAACGAGCAGCTTGCCTTCGTCCTCGAGGGCTCACTTCGCTTCGTCCTCGACGACGGGACCGCCCACGTCGTCAACTCCGGCGAGGTCCTCATCATTCCCGGCAACGTCGCCCATTCCGCCGAGGCCCTGGAAGACACTATCAACTTCGACATCTTCGCCCCGCCCCGCCAGGACTGGATCGACAAGGACGACAGCTATCTCCGGTAAAGATCGTTCTGGCTGAAGACCGTTCGGATTGAGAAGAGCCGGGCGCCACCTCTTCGGCGCGCACTTTGCGCCTAAGGTGGGCATTCGCCCAAGACACGAACAGCTTTCAACCTCGCCGTGCCAGCAACTCCTCCACGATCCCCACCCACTCCGCGCGAAGATCTCCCGTCGCCACAGCTTTTCCCGCCCGCCCGTACCAATAAGCCGCATTTCCCGCATCCCCCTCCTTGCGGTGCAGATAAGCATGCACCCACGCCCCGTCGCTTCCACCCACGTCCTGCGCGATCTCATGCGCCGCCTGCCAGTCTCCCTGGGCGTCCCACCACAGCGCCAGCAAAGCTCCATCGAACGACTCAGGCCCCACCGCCTCAAACTCCGCAACCGTCATCCTCGACTCCTCCTCACTGCGCCGCCGCAGCCATGTAGCCGCGCTCCCGCATCCACTTCGCCAGCAGATCCGGCCACACGCTCAGATCCGGGTTCGCCGGCGCTAAACCAGCCCCATGCGCTCCATGCTGAAACAGATGCATCTCCGCCGGAACCCCCGCCTTCACCAGAGCCGAGTAAAACATCACGCTGTTCATCACCGGAACCGTCTTGTCGTCGGTGGTCGCAAACAAAAATGCCGGCGGCGTTTCCTTGGTCACCTGCGTCTCGTCCGACAGGGACTCCACCAGCTTCGGATCGGGGTTTGCCCCAAGCAGATACAGCTTCGATCCCCGATGCAGCTCCGGTTCCTCAAACGTAATCACCGGATAGGCCAGAATCAGAAAGTCCGGCCGGCTCCCCTGCCGCTCCACCACATCGCCCGCACTCGGATTCCCTGCATCGTAGTGCGTCCCCGCCGTCGCCGTCAGATGCCCGCCCGCCGAAGATCCCCACATCCCCACGCGGCCGGCGTCAATCCCATACTCCGCCGCATGCGCCCGCACCGTGCGTATCGCCCGCTGCGCATCTTCGAGCTCCACCGGATAGTGGTACTTCGGCCCCAGCCGGTACTGCAGCACAAACGCCGCCACCCCGCGCGCATTCAGCCATTGCGCATAGTCTGACCCCTCCTTCGCCATCGCCAGATGCACATAGCCTCCACCCGGCGCGATCACCACAGCGGTCCTGGTTGCATTCGGTCCGGAGGGAAGATAGGCCGTCAGCGTCGGCCTGTCGATATCCGCGCCGCCCTTCGCCCCCGGAGCCCCATCCGGCCACAACAGCATCGTCTTGCCGCCAGCCGCCAGCCCCTCCACCACAGGCACAGCCGCCCCCGTCGCCCCCTGCCCGAAGCCAACGCCGCCCATCACCAATACCAGTACGCACCCACTAAAAAAACTCTTCACCTGTCCTCCGCTCGCAACCGAAAGTATCGTCCAACAGCGACGCCAGCCATGGTACAACTACCTGCCTTCGACATACGCCCCAACCATCCCGTACCTTGGTAAGAGCACTCAAGGCGCATCGGAGAATCCATGAAGCATCTCGTCCAGAAGCAGCTCGCCCAGTCCATCGCCACAATGCAAGCTGTTCTCGCCGACCAGCGCATCTCCGACACCCTCGTCACCGCCGCCCAGCTCACCGCAAACGCCATGCAGTCCGGCCACAAGCTCCTCGTCGCCGGCAATGGAGGCTCCGCCGCCGACGCCCAGCATCTCGTCGCCGAGTTTGTCGTCCGGCTCACCGTCGACCGCCCCGCCCTCCGCGCCATCGCCCTCACCACCGACTCCTCCATCCTCACCGCCGCCGGCAACGACTACGGCTTCGACCAGCTCTTCTCCCGCCAGCTCGAAGCCCTCGGCCAACCCGGCGACGTCTTCCTCGGCATCTCCACCTCCGGCAACTCGAAGAACATCGTCAAAGCCCTCCACCAGGCCAAAAAAACCGGCATCGCCACCATCGGTCTCACCGGCAACGACGGTGGCCAGATGCTCCCCCTCTGCGATCACAATCTGGTCATCCCCTCCGCCGTCACCATGAACATCCAAGAGTCCCACCTCGCCCTCGAACACATCTTCTGCATGCTCGTCGAACGCTTCCTCTTCGGCCAGGACTTCGACACCAAACCCCAGATCCTCAGCGAATAGCTTCTATCGCTCTTGCAGCAACATCCCCACATCCTTCCGAAAATCCGCCTCCCTCACCGCCCCGGCATACGTCTTCGCCACCCTTCCCTGCCGATCCACCAGCACCGTCGTCGGCAACCCCTCCATCCCATAGGCCATCTGCGACATCCTCTCCGGCAGCGCCACCGGATACGGCACCTGAAACCGGTCCACAAACTCCCGCACCTTCTCCGTGCCGCCCTCATCCATGGCAACCCCCACCACCGCCAGCCCCTGCGGCCCCATCTCCTTCGCCAGCCGAACCAGTCCCGGCGTCTCCTCCCAGCACGGTCCGCACCAGCTTGCCCAGTAGTTCACCAGCACCACCTGCCCGCGATGCTCCGCCATCCTCCACGTCCCGCCATCCAGTTGCGTCATCACCAGCTCCGGCATGGCTTTCCTCTGCTCCACCGGCGTAATCCCGCCCGCCTGCCGAGTCCCGTAATGCCACGCCAGGGCCACCACCGCGAACGCCGCCGCTGCCGCCCCGTACCGCGCCCACCGGGTTTTTCCGGGTTTCAATCCCACCATCGACGTACTCCCTCCGCCAGCCTAACCCTTTCCTCCGCCACGCTCGATAGGTAAAGTAGAAGCACCCGCACGAATCGGGCAGCACCTAAGGAACAAGACCATCCGCGCTCGACTCCGCACGACCCTCATCCAAGCCATCACCCTCCTGGCCCTCCTCCTCGTGGCCACACCCGGCGTTCCCTACTCCATCCAGACCCACGAAGAGCTCATCGACCTCGCCTGGAAGGCCTCCATCCGCCCCATCCTCCTCAAGCGCTTCCCCAACCTCACGGAAGCCCAGATCCATGAGGCCCACGGCTATGCCTACGGGGGGTGCGCGATCCAGGACTTCGGCTACTATCCCTTCGGCAACAAGTTCTTCTCCGACCTCACCCACTATGTCCGCTCCGGCGACTTCGTTCTTGCGCTCTTCCGCAACGCCCAGACCCCCGACGAACTCGCCTTCGCCATCGGCTCCCTCTCCCATTACATCGGTGACACCGTCGGCCACAGTTCCGCCGTCAACCTCTCGGTCCCCATCCAGTTCCCTCGCCTCGAACAACGCTTCGGCGCCTCCGTCAACTACGCCCAAGACCCCCATGCCCACGTCCAGACCGAGTTCGCCTTCGACATCAACCAGCTCAGCAAGCGCCGCTTCGCTCCCTCAGCCTACCTTCGCTACGTCGGCCTCAATGTCCCCAATCTCCTTCTCCGCAAAGCCTTCTTCGAAACCTACGGCCTCGATCTTCCCGACATCATCGGCACCCGCCAGGCGGCTATCCGGACGTACCGCTTCGCCGCCCGCCGCTTTCTTCCCGACATCGCGCGCGCCGAAACCGTCCTCCACAAAAAGAACTTTCCCGCCGACGTCCCCAGCTCCGACCTCGACATCCTTACCAAAGATCTCGCCCAGGCCGCAGCCGACAACGACTGGGAAAAATACCGCAACCCTCCCGGCTTCCGCAGCCATGTCTTCGCCGGCTTCATCTTCATCCTGCCCAAGGTCGGGTTCCTCAAGCTTCTCGCCATCCAAGGGCCCCAGGAGCAGACCGAAGACCTCTACATCAAGAGCGTCAACCGCTCCGTAAACTCCGTCCGCCTTACCCTCGCCCACTTCGACACCATCGAGCGCTACCTTCCCAACCGCGACCTCGACACCGGCTTCAAAGTCAAACCCGGCGGCTACCCGCTCACCGACAAGACCTACGCCGCACTCCTGGCCAAACTCACAGAGCACCCCGACCGCCCCATCCCGGCCCAGCTCAAGCACGACCTCATCGCCTACTACGCCGACCCCAGCGCCCCTATCACTACCAAAACCAACCCCGCCAAGTGGGCCAAAGTCCAGGCCGATCTCATCACCCTCCAAACCATGAAGACCATCGGCAATCTCGACCCTGTCTTCGACACCATGGATGCGGAAGCCGCCGCCGACTAGCGGCTGTATTCCGCTGTTGCTTCGTCTTCTCAGCCCGGCCACCAAACTCCGAGGCCCCATGCTTCGCGCCTTTGCAAAGGGGTGGGAAGTAAGCCTCTCCCCGGCCAGTTCTTGCCGTTGCTGTTGTTTGTTGCCGCCTGTGCCTTCGCTGCCGCCCGTTTCTTGTTGTCATTCTGCAGTGAAGCGGAGAAATCTGCTGTTGCAGTTGTTCTTCTCCCACTTCCGATTCCCGCATCTAACCCGCAGAAGCCGAAAAGCTCAAAGGAGCGACCATGCACGACCAGGCAATGTGTAACAAACCCAGTATCAAAACCATTTGCAAGACCTCAGCTCTCCTCCTCGTCCTTGTCCTCACCGCCTGCAACAACACCGGCAAAGCCGCTCCCACCTACGACAACTTCACCTCCGGCCTCAATAAATATTTTCTTGATCACAGCGACTGCCTGCTGCCCAATGCGCGCTTCCCCCTTGAGACAGGCGACAAAGACCAGATCAAGCAGATGGACTCGCTCGTCAAAGCTACCCTGCTCGATAAGGCGATGGATCCAGGCGTCCACACCGCGCGCTACACTCCGTCTCCCGCCGGTGCGCGCTACGCCCCGCACTTCTGCTACGGTCATCGCGAGGTCGTCAGCATCGACAGCAGCTCTCCCCTCCAGGTCGCCAACGGCTTCAAGACCACCGTCGTTACCTATCACTACAAGATGGAAGATGTCCCCGTCTGGGCCCAGACCCATGATGTCCAGACCGCCTTCCCCGCCATGGCGCTGGCCACTAGCGGACAAGCCACCGCTAAAGCCACTCTCGCCCAAAGCCCCGTAGGCTGGCAGGTCCCCGACTGAGCAGAAGCAGGTAGGGAACAGTCTGCGTAGTCTCTTTGCGCTTGATGTGCTTGATGTACCGTAAGTCCGCACCTGCATTTTGCAGTGATCCCTGCTCCCCAGAGCACCCACCCACACGGGTGCCCCATCTTCGCGACGGTCTCATCGTCGCTAAGGTGAGCATTCGCGAAGCGAACCGCTCTCCCGCCGCCCACTCATCAAAAGCACGCATCCACAAATCGGTGTCATCGGTGCAGATCGGTGTTAGGCCTCTCCAAACCTCCCGCTACAATCGCCAGCAGAGGAACCCATGCCGAAATCCCGTCGAGAATTCCTGACCCAAAGCACCCTCACCCTGCTTGCAGCCGCCTCCGCACAAGCCCAGACCCCCGCCTCCTCGCCCACACCCGCCACCCCACCCACCCCCGGCGCCCCGCCCGCCTTCGGAACCTCGCCCGCCGTGGGTCCCGAGGTCACTACCACCACCTTCGCCGAAGCCGAAAAGCTCGTCCAGTTCCCGCTCACCGAAAAAGACCGCGCCCAGGCCGCCGGTAACTGGCGCTCCGCCATGGCTCCTCTGTATGAGCGCCGCACCGGCCCCCGCAAAGTATCCATCCCCACCGCGATCGCCCCGTACTCCACCATCCACTCCGCCCTTCCCGGCACCAACCCCGGCCCCGCTGAGGACCGCTTCGTCCGAACAAAATCCACCCCGCCACTCCCCGCCGCCGACGAAGCCATCGCCTTCGCCCCCGTTCACCATCTTTCCCACTGGATCGAATCTCGCCAGCTCGCCAGCACCCGCCTCACCAACATCTATCTCGCCCGCATCGAAAAATTCAATCCCAAGATCAACTGCATCATCACCCTCACCCGCGACCACGCCCTCGCACAGGCAAAACAAGCCGACGCCGAGATCGCCTCCGGGCACTACCGCGGCCCGCTCCACGGCATTCCCTGGGGCGCGAAGGACCTACTCGACACCGCCAACATCCCCACTACCTGGGGAGCCGAGCCCTTCGAGCACCGCATCCCCGCAACCGACGCCACCGTCACCGAACGCCTCAGCCAGGCCGGGGCCGTCCTCATCGCAAAACTCTCTCTCGGCGCCCTCGCCCTCAACGACATCTGGTTCGGCGGCCAGACCATGAACCCCTGGCTCCTCGAAGAAGGCTCCAGCGGCAGTAGCGCAGGCCCCGGAGCCGCCACCGCCGCCGGCCTCGTCGCCTTCGCCATCGGCAGCGAAACCGGAGGCAGCATCGTCTCGCCCTCCATGCGCTGCGGCGTCACCGGCCTCCGCCCCACCTACGGCCGCGTTCCCCGCACCGGTGCGATGACCCTCTGCTGGTCTCTCGACAAGCTCGGCCCCATGGCCCGCAGCGTCGAAGACACCATGCTCGTCCTCAGCGCCATCACCGGACCCGACGGCCACGATGTCTCCTGCGTTCCCAGCAAACTGAACTTCGACGCCGCCGCGCCGATAAAAAACCTCAAGGTAGGCTACTTCCCCGGCTGGATGAAAGAAGCCCCCGCCACAGAAGTCGACCGCGCCGCCCTCGCCGCTGTCTCAACCCTCGGCATGACGCCCGTAGAAGTCACCCTCCCCGACTGGCCCTACGACAACCTCGACCTCATTCTCTTCGCCGAGGCCGCCGCCGCGTTCGAAGAGATCACCCTCAACCATCAGGTCGACACTCTCAAAGCCCAAGTCCCCGACGCGTGGCCTAACACCTTCCGCCAGGCCCGCTTCCTCTCCGCCGTCGACTACGTCCAGGCCGACCGCCTCCGCCGCATGGTCGCCCAGGAGATGGCCCGCCTCATGCAACAAGTCGACCTGCTTCTCGTCCCCTCCCTCCGCGACGAGATGCTCACCCTCACCAATTTCACCGGCCACCCCTCCCTCACCCTGCGCGCCGGCTTCGTCGAAGTCTCGGAAGCCCGCAGTGACTGGGCCCCAGACCCGGCACACCCCCTGCCGAAGTTCTCCCCGCCCCGCCGCGTCCCCTACGGCGTCACCCTCATCGGCCGCCTCTTCGACGAAGGCACCATCGCCCGTGTCGGCCTCGCCCTCGAACGCCACTTCAACGTAGCCCAGGAAAACCCTCCCGGCTTTTGAAGCATGTCCTGCCGGACGGGCCTCCTGCGCGGAGGGCGGTCACTTCGTGACGTGTATACCTTTTCTTGGCGAGTGAGGAGCACATGGCCTCCCGATGGTTGGCAACAAATGTTGATCCCGACCAACGGGAGGGCCAGCCGAAGGGGTATACACGTCACGAAGTGACCGCCCCGTGCGTAGCGGGCCCGTCCGGCAGGACAAAATCTGTCAAGCCCCTCCCCGCCTATCCCACTAATTATCAACAACTTCGCACTGGCGCACCAGTTATCTCCCATACGCTACACTAGAGATAGAAGATCACCAAATAGGCCCCAGGCCTCGGCCGGGGGCTTGTTCTTTGAACACCTCTCCACGAACGGAATCCGGATGTACGCTCAACATCTGAAGTCCAAAGCTAAGTCTCTATTTTGGAAGACTTTGCGCAACATTGCCGGGTGGGGGAGTATGCTACCCCATCCTCACCCGCGCGCCCTCTCCTCCAGCGCCGGCACCAGCAACCCAGCCCACCGCGACACCTGCTCTGCGTACGCCCCGGTCATCGCATCCCGGCCACTCTCCAGCACCGCAAGCTGCACCGCTAAGTTGCCCACTGTAGAACTCTCCGCCGCGCCGCGAAACACCTCCAACCCCGTAGCCTCGCGCGTCAGCCGGTTCAGGAACTCATTCTGGCTCGCCCCACCCACCACAAACAGCCGCTTCAACTTCTTGCCGCTATGGAACGCCACCCGGTCCAACACCTCCGCATACCGCGCAGCCAGGCTATGAAAGATCAAACTCGCAATCACCGGAGCACCCTCCACCCCCTCATCCAGCGCCTCGAACCCCTTCCGCCTACGCTGCGCATTGATCCGCTGCGGCATCCTCCCCGCCAGCAACAAATCAGGATCGTCCACATCCAGCAGCCCATCCGGCGCGGGGACCTTCTCAGCGGCCGCCACCAGCTCAGGCGCAGTCCAGAAACGCCCAGCTTGCGCCCACGCGTCGATACACTGCCGGATCAACCACATCCCATTCACATTCTTGTGAAAGCAGATCCCACCGCCCACCGCGCCAAGGTTGGTAAAATTCTCCTCCGCGGCTGCGCTGTCATTCCTCGGCTGTTCCAGCAGCGTACCCACCAGCGACCATGTCCCCGAGCTGATGTAAGCCCAATCATCTCCCGTAGCAGGAATTCCCGCAATCGCCGAGGCCGTATCATGGCAGGCCGGCGCAATCAGCATGACATCGCGCAGCGCCGGCATTTCCGAAAGCGGTCCAGCCAGCCTGCCCACCACAGTGCCCGGAGGGACCAGCTTCGGCGCACTCGCCCGCTCAAGACCCGCCGCCTGAAAGATCTCCCCGCACCACTGTTTCTCGTAAAGCTCCACCATCCCCGAGTGGGTCGCGTTGGTCTGTTCCGCAACCCGCTCCCCGCCCCACCGCGAAAGAATGTACTCTGGCAGATTCAACCACTGCTCGCCCTCCGGCAGGTCCTGCAGTCTGTCCGCGTACAACTGGTACAGCGTATTGATCCGCAGCAGTTGCACGCCGGTCAGCTCACGCAACCGTTCAGGACTTATCCTGCCTTGCAGCGATCGTTCCGCGTCGATCGTCCGTTCATCGCGATAGCAGAACGGATCGGCCAAAGGCCTGCCCTGCGCATCCACCCGCACATAATCCACCGCCCACCCATCCACCGCAATCGAGCGCACGCCTTCATCTGCAATCGCGGCGCACTGCCGCAACCCATACTCGAGCCCCTCCTCGATCATTGCAAGGTCCCAGTGCAACCCGCCGTCCACCACACGCGGAGCATTCGCGAACCGGTGCACCAGCGAAATCGCCGCCCTGCCCGACACCCACCGCAGCAGCGAAACCCGGCAGCTCTCGGCGCCCAGGTCCACCGCAATCGAAGCGCGCTGATCGGAAGGCAGCATGTCAGGCGTAAGGTTCATCATTCGCCCCTTATCGCAGGTAAGCTTCAGTCAAACCGCCATCCACCGGGATCAAATGACCGGTCGTGCACCGGGCCTGTGGTCCCGCGAGGAACATGATTGCCTGCGCACAGTCCTTCGGATCAATCGGCTGATGCGTCAGCGTGCGCGTCGCATAGAACTGCGCCAACACATTTCGCAACTCATCATCGTTCATCTTTTCTTCGAAAGGCAGCTTGTATTTCTTCAACGAAGCGATCACCCGGTCCCGCGGAAACATCGTCGAGCCTTTCACCACCGTAGCCGGACTGATCCCATTCACCCGCACCTTCGGCGACAGCGTCACCGCCAGCTCCCGGACCAGATGGCTCAACGCCGCCTTGCTTACGTCATAGGCCTCACTCCCGCGCTTGGCGACTACAGCATTTGCCGAACTCGTCAGCACCACGCTCGCATCAATTCCCTGCTCAGCGAAGATCTTCGCCGCCTCATCGGACAGCAGATAGTTGGCCGTCACATTGACCTCCAGCGTCAACGCCCACTGCGCATCGCTGATCGTCCCATCCGGCGAAGAAGGAAACAGCGCCGCCGTGTTGATCAGAATATCGATCCCACCAAACTGCTTCACTGTCGCCTCGAGCGCAGCCTTGATCGCCTTTCGGTCGCGAATATCGATGCTCGTCCAGCTCACCGCCTCCTTCCCCGAGATCGCTGCCGTCTCCGCAGCCACAGCCTCCGCACCCGCAACATCGCGGTCCGCAACGACTACATGCGCGCCCCGCTCGGCGGCCAGCAGCGCAACCTCACGCCCAATCCCGCTTCCACCTCCCACAATCAGCGCAATCCGGCGGCTCAGCTCCTTCTCGGGCGGCTGACGGCGAATCTTCGCCTCCTCCAGCTTCCAATACTCAATCCGAAACGCCTCGCTCGGCGGCAGCGCCACATAGTTCTGGTGGACCGTAAACTGGTCCGCCGAGGCAGCCGGTCCAGCCTGCGGAATGTCCTTGCACTCCACGCCCGCGCCCAGCGCTCCTGCTCCCTGCATCACACCAATGGCATTGATGTAGAACTCGCCGGTAATCCGCGACTCCGTCTTGTTCTTCCCAAAGCTGAACATCCCCACACCCGGCACCAGCACCACCGTCGGGCTGGCATCGCGCACCGCGGGCGAATCCTTCACCGCGTGCTTCTTGTAATACTCCGCATACTCCGCACGATAGGTATCGAGCGCTTCCTCAATCAACTCCTTCAACTCCGCAGGATTGCCGGCGGGATTCCATTGGACGAACATCGGCCGAATCTTGGTCCGGATAAAGTGGTCCGGACAGCTCGTCCCCAGGTGCGCCAGCTTCTCCGCGCTCTCCGAGTTCACAAAATCCAGCACCTGCTGCGAATCCGAGTAGCTGCCGATCCACCGCTGCTTCCGCGAAACCGCGCCGCGCAGGTACGGCATCACAGAAACCGCAATCTCCGCGCGGTCCTCCCGCGTCTTCCCCTTCGCGCCGCCAAAGTGCGTATGCCCCGCAGCCGAATCGTGGCGCTCAATAAACTGCCCAAGCTGGTCGATGATCGTAATCGTATTCAGATAGCTCTCACGCTGCGTATCCCCCCATGTAAACAAGCCATGGCCGCCCAGCACCACGCCATCGCATCCGGGCGTCTCCTCGACGATCTTCTTCAGCATCATGCCCAGCTCGAACCCCGGTCTTTGCCACGGCAGCCAAGCCAGCTTATGCCCAAACTCCTTGTTGAACTCTTCCATCTTGATCTTCCCGTTTGCCGAGGCCGCCAGCGCGATCCCCCAGTCCGGGTGCAGATGGTCCACATGCGGAAACGGCAGAAACCCATGCAGCGGCGTGTCGATCGAAGCCGCGACCGGATTGTTGCCGAACGTGCACAGCGGATACATGTCCACCATCTCATCTTCGAGTTCCACCCCGCGATACGCCTTCTCCAGCGCCACCAGCTTATCCAGATAGAGCGTCGCAAACCCGGCCCGCTTGATGCTCTCCAGGTCGCCGCCGCTTCCCTTCACCCAGAGAATCCGCTTCGTCCGTCCGTCCAGCGGATCCACCTGCTCCAGCTTCGAGCTCGTATTGCCACCGCCGAAGTTCGTGATCCGCAGATCGGAACCCAGCAGGTTCGACCGGTACCGCAGCAGCTCCGGCCCATCCAGCTTCGCCGCCGCCGCCTCATCCCAACGATCCTCAAGAAACCGAAGCCCACTCTGTGCTGTCATGACATCCCCCATCGTGTAGGGCCGAATCCGGCCTCGACCATCATTCCACAATGAGCACCAATACAGCAACTATTTCTCATGTGAAAAATTCAACGACATGTCCTGCCGGACGAGCCTCCTGCGCTCAGTCACCCCGCAAACGAAGACCTGTTTGCGGGGACCCCGATTCGGCGGTCACTTCGTGACGCGTATACCTTGTCTGGGTGGGTTGAGTTGCATGGGGCCTACCGTTGGTCGGCAACAAGTGTTGCTCCCGACCAGCGGGAGGGCCAACCGAAGGGGTATACAAGTCACGAAGTGACCGCCCCACGCGCAGTGGGCCCGTCCGGCAGGACACGAGTCTTATAGCAGCGACTCCCGCGTCACCATCCGATGCGCCACATAGTTATATGGAGGCACCGTCTGCCCGCGCAGCAGCGACAATCCCAGATGAATCAAACTCGGCCCATACGAACTTGTCTCATGCGAGACCGACCCGATCATCGGCGACCGGTCCCGCCGCATCTCCTGCACCGCCTCCGCAATGCAATCCTGTCCGACAATCGCCACATGCTTCTCTCGCCTCTGTTCGCGCGCCGCATCGACCGCCCCCAAGGCGCTTGAGTCCGTCGCCGCCGCAATCAGAATCCGCCTGTCCTTCGGATGCCGCTGCAGAAAATCGGATACCAGCTTCTTGCTGCGCTCCCTCATCCCTCGCCCATCGATCCGCACAAACGATTCGACCGGCAACTCCAGATGCCCGCTCCGCACGCCTTCAAACGCGCCCGTAATCCTGCTCTGCACCAGTTGCCCAGCCTCCGGCAGATCGAGCCCCAGCACCCAGTCGATCTTCCCTTCCCAGTTCACTGTGGCATGCATCGCCAGCAGCTCTCCGGCTTCAATTCCCACCCGGTAGTTGTCCACGCCAAAATACGTCGCATGTGGATGCGGGATATCAATCGCGATTAAAGGTATGTTGGCGCCGGCAATCTTGTCCCCGATCATCGGCGCAACCTCCTGCTCCACCTGAAACTCGATCACCAGGTCCACCTTGCTGCTCACAAACTGCTCCGCGTTCTTGAGCGCCGTGGCCGCGTCATACCGGTTGTCCAGAATCATCAGGTCGACGCCCACTGAAGCCGCGGCATTCTTCAGGCTTTCGGTCACCTCTACGGAAAACGGCATCTCCGCGCTCTGGCCGCCAAACCCGAACCGCATCTTCTTCGGCCGCGTCACCTGCCGGTACAGTCCGTCCGGCGACTGCGAAAGGTATCCCCGGTGCACAAACGTCTTCAGCACCCGGTACACGGTCGTCTTCGAGATCTTCGTCTGGCGGTGAATCGACTCCAGCGTCATCGGCTGGTTCTCCGCCTGCAGCAGCTCCAGAATATCCAGCGCCTTCGACAGCACAGGAATCAGATAAAGTCGTTTCGTCGTTTTGCGTACCGGCATAGTCTCCCATTATCGAACAAGTACGTGGCCGCTCCATTATCACGCATCTCACGCAGGCGCACCCTTGCTTAAGCACAAAAAAGATGAAACGGCCTCTCAGCCGCTTCATCTTTCCCTGCAAAATTTATCCTCGGACTTCACGCATAACTGGAGACGCTGCGCGCATTCCTGCTTCCCCGCTCGCTCTCAACCTTCTCCATATACCCGCTCTCCCGCAGCGCAGCAAGAGGGTCCGCCGCGAGACCGCGCGCCACACGCCACTCTCGCACGATAGGCCGCACATCCTGCCAGAACGCACTGCGGAAGCACTCCTCCGCCTCCACCAGCCGGCACTCCTGCTGCAATCCCGCAAGCCGCTCACGATCCACCAAAACCGCCTTCGCATACAGTTCCTGCGCCGTCAATACCGTCTGCACCATCGCCTCCACCTTGCCCTTCAGGTTATGGCTCTGGTCGATCATGAAGGCGATGCTCGAACGCTCCTCCGCACTCACGTTCAAAATCTCATGAAAGATCCGGAACACCTGGTATGGGTCGATCGAGCCCAACGTCAGGTCGTCATCCGCATATTTCCTGTCGTTGAAGTGAAATCCTCCCAGCTCGCCCAGATGCAGCAGCCACGCCACAATCTGCTCGACGTTCGTCCCCTGGTAGTGATGCCCCGTATCCATCAGCACCTTCGCCTTCGGTCCCGCGCGCCGCGCCATCTCCAGCGCCATCCCCCAGTCCGCGATATCCGTGTGATAAAAAGCCGGCTCGAACGGCTTGTACTCCACCAGCATCCGCTGCGCTTCCCCAAGCGCCGCATGGGTCTCAGCAAGCACCTCTTCCATCCACCCAATCCTCTTGCGAAGGCTCTGCGTCCCCGGATAGTTCGAGCCATCCGCGATCCACAACGAAACATCCTTTGACCCCAGCTCTCGCCCAATCTCGACCGAATCCAGCAGGTGCGCCAGAGCTCTCCCGCGAATCTCCGCGCTGGGATTCGCAATGGATCCGTATTTATACTCCGCATCTTGAAATAAATTCGGGTTGATCGACCCAGCCTTCACTCCATACTTCTTTTCGAGCGCGCGAATCGCCGGAACATCCTTGGTCCCGCCCGGCAGATCCCACAGCACATGCAGCGCCACCGTAGGACTCGCTCCCGTCAACGCGTTCACCTGCGCCGCGTCCGCAAACTTCTCCTCGATTGTTGTCGCCGCCCCGCCCTGCACAAATTTTCCAAAGCGGGTACCCGTATTGGCAAAGCCCCATGAAGGAACTTCAATCTGGAAACCGTCCAATGCCTTCCAAATCTTCTGCGCCTGCCGCTCCATCGAGCCTGCCCCATCCATCGCCATCGTCTGTCCCTTTGTTGGAGTGAACTGCACCCCTAGAAATATACTCTCTATTGAAATACTCAAAAGACTGCACTACCTCCATGCTCTTTGTCAAAGAAATTATTCCGCTCCCACGCCCGGCTCTCGCTACCGCTCTTACCGCCGTCTACTCCCTATTCCCTACTCCCTACTTCCTGTAACACCAGCACCACATCCAGAAATCGCGGCCCATGCACTCCCTTGATCCGCGTCATCTCAATATCCGCAGTCGCCGAAGGCCCCGAAATAAAGGTCGTCGCTAATCCCGCAGTAGCCTGCAGACGCTCCATCGCCTCCGGAACCGTCTCCACCACATCCTCCACCCGCACCACGCACAGGTGGTAGTCCGGCACCAGCGTCGCCACGCGTCTTCCCTGCCCGGCAACGTTCTGCAGCACCACCGTTCCCGTCTCCGCGATCGCCACGGACGATCCCGTCATCACCCCATCCATACGGTTCAACTCCTCCGCCGCCAGTCCATCGTCCACAACAAACTCCACTCCCGCCGGCAGCCAATCGGACCTCAGCCCCACCGGCGCCACCATCCGCCGCGCCTTGCGCTCCGCCAGCATGCCCGCCACGGCAAGCGCCACATCCGCCGCCACCACACGCACCACCCGCGCGTCATAGTCGCGCAGACGGTCCTCCAGCAGTTCCAGCATCGCTTCACGCCCCAGGCCACCCACTCTGCGGTAAGACCGCGCCAGCCTCTCCCAGTCTGCCTTCGCCGCAGCCCCATCCGCGCGGCCGCCATTCGCCATGCGAATCCGCCGCAACACCACATCCCGCGCTGAATTTGTAACCATCTCAGTTGCCATTATTCCCTCGCTTCTCCCACCAGTCGCGGAACGTCTCCTTGGGCATCTCCTGCAGGTCTCTCACCTGCGTCCAGCCGCCCAGCAGCCCCGGCAGCCATCCAATCCACCCCTCGCCCTGTCCATCCTTGTGCACCAGAGGCCCTTCCGCCAGACGCCCCAGCCGCTGCGCCGCCTTGAACCTCCGCTCGCTCAGAAAGATCATCCCCATCGCCTTCATCGCCAACGCCTCGGCGCTCAGTCCCTTCTGCTTCACCACCCTGTTTCGCAGATGAATCAACACCTCCGGAATATCGATCTTCACCGGACACACCTCATAGCACGCCCCGCACAGCGAAGACGCATACGGCAGCGACTGCGAGTGCCGCATCTCCTGCAACTGCGGCGTCAGGATCGCCCCAATCGGCCCGGCATACACGCTCCCATACGCATGGCCGCCCGTCTGCCGGTACACCGGGCAAACATTCTGGCAAGCCGCGCAGCGAATGCAGTGGAGCGTCTGCCGCCCCTCCTCATCGGCCAGAATTTCCGTCCGTGCATTGTCCATCAGCACCACATGAAACACCCGCGGCCCGTCGTTCGCATCCACCCCGCTCCAAACCGAGTTGTAAGGATTCATCCTCTCCCCCGTGGCCGACCGCGGCAGCAACTGCAGCAGCACCTCCAGGTCCCGCCACCGCGGCACCACCTTGTCAATCCCCGCCACCGTAATCAGCGTCTCCGGCAGCGTCAGACACATTCTTCCATTACCTTCACTCTCCACCACGCAGACCCCACCCGTCTCCGCGATCAAAAAGTTCGCCCCGCTCACCCCCGTCTTCACCCGCAGGAACCGCTCCCGCAGAAACATCCGCGCCGCGTCCGCCAGGTCCTGCGGCTTGTCGCCCAAGTCAGGCAGATTCATCGTCCGCTGAAAGATCTCCCGGATCTGCTGCCGGTTCTTATGCAGCGCCGGCACCACAATATGCGAAGGCCGGTCTTGCCCCAACTGAATAATCAACTCCGCCAGGTCTGTCTCATACGGATGAATGCCCGCAGCCTCCAGCGCCGCGTTCAACTGAATCTCCTCCGTGGTCATCGACTTGATCTTGATGACCTCATTGGAACCCGAAGCCTTCACCAGCTCGACAAGGATCTGTCGCGCCTCGGCCGCATCCCGGGCCCAATGCACCACCCCGCCCGCCCGCGTGCAGTTGGCCTCAAACTCCTCCAGATAAAAATCCAGATACTCCATCGTGTGCTCGCGAATCTGCTTCCCCGCCTCGCGCAGTTGCTGCCAGTCCGGCATCTCGCCCACCACGACGGCCCGCTTCGCCTGAATCACATCCGTCGCGTGACGAACATTCTTCCTGAGCTGCGCATCGCCCAGCATCGCCTTCGCCGCCATCGGAAACGCAGGCGCAGTCTTCGGATCCAGCCCCACTAGACTCATGGCAAAACCCTCTCGTTTCTCGTGTTCAGTTCTCAGTTCCGCATTTCGACAACGGAGACCTGACAACTCACAACCGTCCCTCATCCGCAGCCAGAATCTCCGCCAGATGCACCGTCTTCACGCCCGTCCTCTGCCGATGCAGCGCCCCCTGAATATGCATCAGGCACGAATTATCGCAAGCTGTGCAAGCCTCCGCCCCCGTATTCAAGACTGCCGTCGTCTTCTCGGCCAGCATCGCGCTCGACACATCCGCGTTCTTCACCGCGAACGTGCCGCCAAACCCGCAGCACTGCTCCAGTCCCTCCAGAGGAACCAGATCGATCCCCCGCACTGCCCGGAGCAGCCGTATCGGCCCATCGCCTAGCTCCAGATTCCGCAATCCATGGCAACTCGCGTGATACGTCACCCGATGCGGATAATAGGCGCCCACGTCCTCCAGCCCCAGCCGCCGGGTCAAAAACTCCGAAAACTCGAACACCTTCGGCAGCAACTCGTCGACCTCGCGCAGCAGCCGCTCATTCTCCAGCGCCAGCGCCATCTTCGGATAGTGGTCCCGCATCATCGCCACGCACGAAGACGAAGGCACGACCACTGCCTCGGCCGCTTTGAACTGCGCCACAAAGCGCTCCAGCAGCGGCATCGCCTCCGCCTGATATCCGGTGTTGTAGTGCATCTGTCCGCAGCAGGTCTGTCCCGCCGGAAATTCCACCGTATGCCCCAGCCGCTCCAGCACCCGAACCACGGCCTTGCCCGTCTCCGGAAACAGTGTGTCGTTGTAGCAAGTAATAAACAGCGAAACTCGCAGGACCAACCTCCACATCAACCATCGTTTCAGAAATTAAATTCAATAGAGAGTATATTTCCCCAACGAACATCGTGTCAGGTACGATAGTACGCGCTTCACAAAAGAACCATTATCCTTCATCCAATCGAGGCCTCGTGGGAACCAATCCATTTATCGGCGTCATCTATCACTGGATCGGTGGTTTCGCCTCCGCCACCAACTTCATTCCGTTTCGCGGTATCAAGCGCTGGTCGTGGGAGATCTACTGGCTCATCCAGGGCTTCGCCGCGTGGATCGTCGCTCCGCTCGTTCTCGCCGGTCTCCTCGTGCCGCACCTCTTTCGCATCCTCCACGCCGCCCCGCAATCCAGCATCAACTACGCCCTCCTCTGGGGAGCGCTCTGGGGCATCGGCGGCCTCACCTTCGGCCTCGCCATCCGCTACCTCGGCATCGCCCTCGGCTACGCCATCGCCCTCGGCCTCTGCACCGCCTTCGGCACCCTCATCCCGCCCATCTACGACGGCTCCATCCACACCATCCTCCACGAAACCTCCGGCCAGATCATCCTTGCCGGCGTCCTCCTCTGCCTCATCGCCGTCGCCGTCAACGGAGCCGCCGGCGTCTCCAAAGACAAGGAAGTCACCCCCGAAGAAAAGGCCGAGGCCGGAGAGACCGACTTCTCCTTCGGCAAAGGTCTCGCCGTTGCCATCTTCGCCGGCATCATGAGCAGCTTCTTCGCCTTCGGCCTCGACGCCGGCAAACCCATTGGCGACCTCGCCAAGACCGAACTCCTCGCCAACCACCGCCTCGACCTCTGGCAGAACCTCCCCATCCTCATCGTCGTCCTCTGGGGAGGCTTCCTCACCAACTTCATCTGGTCGGCCATCCTCATCCTCAAAAACCGCTCCATCAAACAGTTCGCCGGCGAACCCGGAACCAACCCCATGCGCGCCAGCCACGCCTCGGGCGACACCCTGGTCGACTTCGACCCCACCGACCCCTCAACCTACGACCGCCTCGCCCCCAAGACCCTCCTCGCCAACTACCTCTTCGCCGCCCTTGCCGGCGTCATCTGGTACTTCCAGTTCTTCTTCTACTCCATGGGCCAGACCAAGATGGGCAAGTACGACTTCTCCTCCTGGACCCTCCACATGGCCAGCATCATCATCTTCGCTACGCTCTGGGGCCTCTTCCTCAAAGAATGGCGAGGCACCAGCCGCCGCACCAAACTCCTGGTCGCCACCGGTCTGTTCCTCCTCGTCAGCTCCACCGTCGTCGTAGGCTACGGCAACTACCTCAAAGCCAACCAACCCACCGCCTCAGCCTCCAACTAAATCCTCACGTATAAAGTCGAAAGATAGCCACACCGTCACCACGTCCACGATCAACGATGCAGGAGCAGAATGACGCAGACCAATGCGACAGGAATCGACCGCAGAGCATTTCTAAAGAACGGTCTTGCGTTAGGAACGGCATCTTCCGTTTCACCGCTCGCGCAGCTTGCCTCCAAGGTGTCCGCAGCGGAAAATGATCGCGAATACTGGGTCCGGGTCGCTACCCGCGTCGCCCATCCCGTCCTCGAAGCCCTTAGCGAAAGGCGGTTGAAGGTTGCCATGCCTGTCGAGGCGCCCCATGGAAACGTGGAGGACCGCCGCCAGTACACCTATCTCGAAGCCACCGGCCGCCTCCTGTGTGGTATGGCCCCTTGGTTCGAACTAGGAGAAGAGAGCGGATCGGAAGGTGCGCTGCGCCAGCAATACGCCGAGTTGGCTCGTAAAGCAATCAGCGCCGCGACCGATCCCCATTCTCCCGACTTCATGAACTTCACTCAAGGTCAGCAGCCTGTGGTGGACACCGCATTCCTGGCGTTGGCGATCCTGCGCGCGCCCAACGAGCTCTGGCACAAGCTCGATGCGGCAACGCAGCAGCACGTCATCGCGGCGCTCCAGTCCACGCGTGTCATTCTCCCCGGATACAATAACTGGCTCATGTTCTCCGCTACCATCGAAGCCGCACTTGCTTTTATGGGTGCCTGGTGGGACCACATGCGTATCGACTATGCGATTCGCACCATGGACAGCTGGTACAAGGGAGATGGCGTGTACGGTGACGGCCCAGCCTTTCACTGCGACTACTACAACAGCTTCGTCATTCAGCCCATGCTCCTCATTGTTCTCGACGCGGTCTCTCCCCTCGTCTCTACATGGAAGTCCATCCAGCCCGAAATCCTCGCTCGCGCTCAGCGCTATGCTGCTATTCAAGAGCGATCGATCAGCCCGGAAGCAACCTATCCACCCATCGGAAGATCGCTGTGCTATCGCTTTGGAGCCTTTCATCTACTCGCCGACATCTCCCTCCGCCGGCAGCTTCCGGAGGATATCTCCCCGGAACAGGTCCGTTGCGCGCTAACCGCCGTCATGCGCCGCATGATCGAAGCGCCCGGTACCTTCGACCAGCTAGGATGGCTCAAGGTCGGCTTATACGGCCACCAACCCACGCTGGCCGAATCCTACATCTCAACTGGAAGCCTATATCTATGCTCTGCGGCCTGGTTACCGTTAGGTCTGCCCGCGACCGACTTCTTTTGGACGGCCGAAGCAAAGCCTTGGACAGCAAAAAAAGTGTGGAACGGACATGATGTCGATGCCGACCATTCCCTCAGATAAGCCGGTAGTCCATCCTCACACCGCTGCTCTGGATACTGCCCGGCCAGGTGCCCATATCTTGATTTTGAGACGTGGAAATCGAGCGCAGCGAGACCGCTTTTTTTCGATGAAACGCCGAGCGACCCTCTACCTCGATCCCACGGTCCCACGATCCCTTGAACAGATTCCTTGCGCACCGCGATCACCTCGCGCCGTCGAGGCTCCGCAATCGCGTTGAACACATCGATTGTGGTTGCCGCTCGTGCCATGATTGGAGATATATTCCCATATAAGAATATGTAAATTACTGATTTTTCCTCATCTCTACCTGCTCCAAGCCGATGAACCCAGAGAACCAGAAGCGCAACTGCGCGCGAAAGCGTCTACCCCATGCCGCAGGAACGAGTCCTCCTCATCGACGACGAAGAATCTGTCCGCAGCGTAGTCGCCGCTCTCCTCGAACACAGCGGCTACGCCGTCACCGTTATCTCCAGCGCCGATGAGGCCATAGCCCGCCTCCAGCAGGACCCCGATTACGACGTCGTCCTCTCCGACGTCATCATGCCCGGAACCGACGGCCTCACCCTGCTCGACCAGATCGGCCTCGATCATCCCGGCCTGCCTGTTGTCATAGTCTCCGCCATCAATGACATTCACGTCGTCACCAATGCCTTTCGCCGCGGAGCGATCGACTATCTCCTCAAGCCCTTCGAGCGCTCCGAACTGGAAAGCATCATTATGCGCGCCGTGGAGCACGGGCGATTGCGCAAGCAAAATACCATCTACCGCCACAATCTCGAGGCCATCGTCACGGCGCGCACCGGCCGCCTCCGCTCCACCATGCAGGACCTCGAGCGCAGCTACGACATCACCCTCGAAGCCATGGGTGACGCGCTCGACCTTCGCGACGAAGAGACCGAAGGCCACTCCCGCCGCGTTACCGCCTACACCGTGGCGCTCGCGCAGGCCATGGGCCTCGACCCCGAAGAACTCCGCGTCATCTCCCGGGGGGCCTTCCTTCACGACATCGGCAAGATCGCCACGCCCGACGCCATCCTCCTCAAACCCGGCAAGCTGAACCCCGAGGAGATGACGATCATGCGAGAGCACTGCAAGCGCGGCTACGAGATGGTCCGCAAGATCCCCTTCCTCCGCGAAGCCGCCGAGATCGTCTACTCCCATCAGGAGCGCTTCGATGGAGAAGGCTATCCCCGCGGCCTGCAAGGAGAAGAGATCCCCCTGGGAGCACGCATCTTCGCTCTCGCCGACACGCTCGACGCCATGACCTCCAACCGTCCCTACCGCAAGGGAACCTCTTTCGCCGCCGCCGCAGAGGAGATCGTCCGCTGCGCCGGAAAGCAGTTCGACCCTCAGATCGTCGAAGTATTTACCGCCATGCCGCTCGAAACCTGGTCCGGCCTGCGCGCCGAAACCTCCAGTCCCTCTCGACCCGGTCACTCCCTCAACCTGCGCCAGACTTCAGTTGCGCCAGCCAGACAAGCCAGCTAGCATCGCAGACGTGAGGTAACTTCATGAATAGCGCCTTAAGCGCGGCAGAGATGGAAGACGCATTGCGAACTCATCCAGAATGGAAGCTTCAGGACGGCAAACTCGTCCGCGAGTGGACATTCGACGATTTTGTAGCCGCCATAAATTTTGTTAACCAGGTAGCCACCCTCGCGGAAGCTGCCGGCCACCATCCGGATATCGACATCCGCTACAACCGAGTCCTGCTCGGACTGGTCTCCCACGATGCCGCTGGCATCACCAAAAGAGATGTTGAGCTAGCCGGGCATATCGACCGGGAGACACAAAGTAGATAGTGGCTGGGGAGCAAAGAATTGGATTCGATCTCATTATCTATGGATTATGGATTCGACGGGCGAACCCCAAATTGTTTTTCATAATCACCGACTGTATCCTTCGGATTATCGCGCAAGCCTCCCATATTGAGCAACATGAAGCCTATAGGCAAAACTCCTGCCATAGACGTATTTCGACTTTTTCTATGTTGAGACATATTATTTGGATTTTGAATCCATATTGTGGTATAGTTTTTCTAACGGCAAGCGTGAACGGTCCGCCCCGTACAAGTTTTCAGTCGGTACCACCTCGGCTGACACAAGTTGCGTCACTGGCCTCCCGGCACGAGCAAATCACCGTTCGTGCCGTCTTTTTTTGTGCTATCCCTTCTCAGTAAGTACAAGCCCGAAAATACGTGCCCCGGTTGGCTGCTAGGTAGAGCTGAGTGCGAGCAGGGCACGGCGGCGTCTGGCCAGGTAATATGTCAGGACGATATTGAAGAAAAGCGCTCCAGTCGCGTCGATCATCACGTCGTACGGGCTGCTGACTCGACCAGGCAGAAACCTCTGATGCCATTCGTCGAGACAAGCTACGAAGAAGGTGCACAACACTGCGAGCGCCGCGGCGGAGAAGGGCAGACGACTGCGTGGGCCTTTCCAGGTTCGGCGCAAGGTGATGAGCCAGGCCCTGCGAAACAGGAGGCTGAGGAGTCCGTAGCCGGAGAGATGCCCAAGTTTGCGTAGTAGGAGGTGGGTAGTCTCGAAGTTGGCGTCGTCCGGCTGTCCCCAAAGGGAATGGCAGATGCTAAGGAGCCAATGGCTGGTGTTTGCTCCACTCATCAGAGCAGTCGATTCGCAGCCGATAACGGTAAGGCCGAAGCAGACCGGAAGCCACGCTCTGGGCAGCGTCGGAGACTGCGCGGTGTCGATGGAAGGTTGCAGATGATTCACGAAATCAGGTTCTCCCGGCGAGAGAAGAGTCTCAGTCCTGTCTATTGGACGTTACATTCGGCGTATCTTTCGACCTTCGCGAGAAAACTAGCCGTTTCTGTAAAAATGTGCAGAACGGCGACGCCTACCATCGCCGGCTGGAAATAGGTCTACATTCCCGCCTTGGATAGGTGCGAAGAACGAGGCCTGTTGTCTGGTTGCAGGAAGGTGACGTTGTTGGTTGGCAGCTTGTGCTACTCGACGTGGTAGTTTGGGGCTTCGCGGGTGATGATGACGTCGTGGACATGGCTTTCGCGAAGACCTGCGTTGGAGATGCGGATGAAGCGGGCGTTGGCCTGGAGTTCGGCTATGCTGCTGCAGCCAAGGTAGCCCATGCCGGAGCGGAGGCCGCCTACGAGCTGGTAAACCATGCTTTCGAGGGGTCCTCGATGAGGGACGCGGCCTTCTATGCCTTCGGGAACGAACTTGGCGAGGCGATTGGACGAGTTGGTCTCGCGGGCGGTTAGTGAGGGGCGCTCGGTGCTGGCAGCGTCGGACATGTCTTCCCTGCCCTGAAAGTAGCGTTCACCGGAGCCCTGGGCCATAGCGCTCAATGACCCCATGCCTCTGTAGGCTTTGAAGCTCCGGCCCTGGTAGAGGATGGTCTCGCCGGGGCTCTCGTCGACCCCGGCGAAGAGGGAGCCGATCATGATGACGCTGGCGCCAGCGGCGATGGCCTTGGTGACGTCGCCGGAGTACTTGATGCCGCCGTCGGCAATGATGGGGATGTTGCGTTCGCGTCCGGCGCGGAAGGCCTCGGAGATGGCGGTGATCTGGGGCATGCCGGCTCCGGTGACCATGCGGGTGGTGCAGATGGAGCCGGGTCCGATGCCGACCTTGATGGCGTCGGCTCCGGCATCCATGAGGGCGATGGCGCCTTCATAGGTGGCGATGTTGCCGGCTAGTAGGTCGGTATTGGGAAAGCGGCGCTTGCACTCGGCGACGGCCTCGAGGACGCGGGTCTGGTGGCCGTGCGCTGAGTCGATGGCGAGGACGTCGCAGCGGGCGGCTACGAGGGCGGCGGCACGTTCGAGGAAGTCGCCGGTGGCTCCAATGGCCCCGGCTACGCGGAGGCGGCCCTGCGAGTCTTTGGAGGCATTTGGGTACTTCAGCTTTTTCTGAATGTCTTTTACGGTGATGAGGCCTTTGAGCTCGTACTCATCGTTGACGACTAACAGCTTTTCCACGCGGTGCTGGTGGAGGATGTGCTCGGCTTCTTCGAGGGTGGTGCCTACGGGAACGGTGATGAGGTTGGTCTTGGTCATCACCTCGTCGATGCGCAGGTCGGTGCGAGAGACGAAGCGGAGGTCACGGTTGGTGAGGATACCGACAAGTTTCTTGTCCTTAGTGACCGGGACGCCGGAGATCTTGAAGCGGCGCATCACTTCGAGGGCATCGGCGATGGGCTGATCGGGGCCGATGGTGACGGGATCGACGATCATGCCGGACTCGGAGCGTTTGACCTTGTCGATCTCGCCGGCCTGCTGCTCGATAGTGAGGTTGCGGTGGACGACCCCCATCCCACCCTGCTGGGCCATGGCGATCGCGAGGCGAGACTCGGTGACGGTGTCCATGGCGGCGGACAGGAGCGGGGTGTTGAGGGTGATGTTGCGGGTGAGCTGGGTCTGGGTGCTGACCTGGGTGGGGACTACATCGGAGTAGGCGGGGACGAGGAGGACATCGTCGAAGGTCAGGGCTTCTGGAACAGGGGAGCTAATCATAAGGTATGGGCCTGGGAAGCTGGTTGGTGGTGGTTGGCTTCGTCAGGGGTTGGTCTATTGTAGGGTCGCACGGGCAGGGGGGCAAATATTGTATGTAACGCATGTGTACCGGCTCTTCTTCATCTTCATCTCCCTCGCTAGATTAAGAGAGAACTCCAGCTTCAACTGGCAGAGTTTTCCGGGTGCAGGTCACGGTGTCATCGAGCAGAATGAGTAAGATATTCGGAGCCCCAGGAGGCGGGGAAAGAACCTCGGGTATAACCGCAGTCGAGTCTTTGTAAGTTGTCCCGATGTCACCAGTGAATGTGGCGGGCATTGGCGGAAGACTCTCAGGTGACTTTTCCCGTTCTGACATATAACGATATCCCTAGGGCGATTACCGGATTACACTCAGCGCTGGAGATAGACACCGGTTCAACAATCTCTTCTTGTTATTGCCGTACGATTCCGATTAGCACCACGCGAAAGCTAAGCGAATGACTCAGTTTCGCCTGATTCTGCTCATTGAGTATGTAGTAAAAAGTAGGTTTTTTCCGACACCGAAGATTTTCAGTAAGAGACACTCTCTTGCTGATAAGGGATGTCAGAACAAGGCACCGGCCGCATCTGGAAATGATCTTGCAGTTCAAGAACCGATAGCCCTCTGAATCACTGGAGCAAAACGTGAAACGAATCTTCTTGTGCCTCTCTTTGTTGGTCTCTCTAAGCGGCCATTCAGTCTTTGCAGCAGACGACATGCCCCGCATCGAGAAAAAAGACGGCCGCTTCGCCATGGTCGTCGAAGGCAAGCCCTTCCTGATGCTCGGAGCTCAGATCAACAACTCGAGTTCGTGGGCCAGCACTCTTCCCCAGGTCTGGCCCGCGCTTCAGGATCTCCACGTCAACACCGTCGAAGCCCCCGTCTACTGGGAGCTGATGGAGCCCGAGCAGGGCAAGTTCGACTTCGCCAACGTTGATCTGCTCGTCAACGGCGCGCGCGAGCATCACCTGCACCTCGTCTTGCTATGGTTCGGCACCTGGAAAAACGGCCAGGCCCACTACGTCCCCGAGTGGATCAAGTCCGATCCGAAGACCTACCCGCGAGAGCTTAACCCATACGGCAAAGTTCTCGATGTGCTCTCGCCCAACTCGACCACGAACCTCGAAGCCGATAAACACGCCTTCGCCGCCCTTATGCGGCATATTCGCGACACCGATGCCAGCCAGCACACCGTCATCATGATCCAGGTCGAAAACGAGTCCGGCTCAGTCGGTTCCGTGCGCGACTACTCGCCCGCCGCGGACAAACAGTTCGCGGGCGACGTCCCCGCCCTGCTCCACACCGCAGGAGGCGCCTGGTCCAAAGTCTACGGAGCCGACGCCGACGAGCGCTTCGCCGCCTACTCCACCGCGCGCTACGTCAACGAAGTCGCAAAAGCAGGAAAGGCAGAGTATCCCCTGCCGATGTATTGCAATGTCTGGCTCACCTATCCTGTCCATGCGCTCGAAAATCGAGACCATGCCATCCCCGGTCAAGAGTATCCAAGCGGCGGCCCTCAGCAAGGCAACATCGCTATCTGGAAGGCCGCCGCACCTTCGATCGATATCCTCGCGCCGGACTTCTACTCCAACGACACCGACTTCTTTCACAGTGTTGTAGCCGCCTATCATCGCGACGACAACCCTCTCTTTATTCCCGAGACAGGCATGTCCAAAGACTTCGGCCGCAACTTCTTCTACGCTCTCGGCCATGGCGCCATCGGCTTCTCGCCCTTCGGCGTGGACTACACTAACTGGACGCTCTCCGAAGGCAAGATGCCCGCTTATCTCTCCGAAAACTTCGCTCTTTTCCAGCCCATGACCTCTGAGGTCGCCCAGCTCAATCTGGACGGCAAGCTCCAGACAGCCGTCGAGCAAACCGGCGAACCACGCACACGCCTGCACTTTCCAGGCGTCGATGCTATCGTCTCCTATGGCTTCCCGCAACGCGACGGAGAGACACCTCCCGGCACCTCGGACTCCAGCGGACGCGTCATGGTCGCTCAGCTCGGCCCGCTCGAGTTCCTGGTCACCGGCTTCAACGCCAGCGTCACCTTCGAGCTCGCCACTCCGCAGTCAGCCAAGCCGCGCAACGAGCAGGTCGAAATCCTCCGCGCCGATCAGGGACAATATATCGATGGAAGCTGGCAAACCGCCAGGATCTGGAATGGAGATCAGACCGACCGCGGGCTAAACTTCAAAGACGCCAACAAAGACGTGGTCCGCATCCGCCTTCACACACTTCCGCTGTATGAAGACAACGGACACACCGGCAGACAGTAGATCCACACAAGCAGAACCGACGCCCTGGCGCACAATAATTTTCGCTGCCACGGAACTCAGACAACGCAGGCCAGCCCGGAGAAAGCTTTCATGCTACGACGCAATTTCATCAAGACCACAGCTTCTCTTCTCGCAGCATCCACTCTGCCTACCCCAGCAGCATTCGCTGTAGATGGTTCGACGCAATCCCGCACCGTGCTCCCCATCAACCGCAACTGGCGCTTTCATCCTGCGAAGCTCGAAGGCGCCCATCTGCCCAGCTTCGACGATGCGGCCTTCGAGAGCGTCGTCATCCCGCACACCAACATCAAGCTGCCGTGGCACAACTTCGACGACAAGGACTACGAGTTCGTCTCGACCTACCGCCGCCATTTTCGCTGCCCCGCCTCTGCAAAAGGCAAGCGTGTCTTCGTCGACTTCGAAGGCGTCATGACCGCCTCCACCGTCTGGATCAACGGTGTTCCGCTCGGCGAATACAAGGGTGGCTTCACGCCATTCTCCTTCGAGCTCACGCCTCATCTCCATCAGGACGCAGAAAATGTTCTCGTCGTCCAGGTCGACTCCACCGAACGGCCCGACATCCCTCCCTTCGGCTACGAGATCGACTACATGACCTTCGGTGGCCTCTATCGCGAGGTCGCTCTCCGCATCGTCTCACCCGTCTACCTCGACAACATCTTCGCCCAGCCGAAGGACGTTCTCAGCGGCACGCCCTCGCTGCAAGTCGACTGCATGCTCGCCGGACGCATCGCAGGACGCGGCGCGCTCACTCTCGAAGTAGAGTTGCACGACGGAGGAAAGCTCGTAGCCAAGGCCACTGCACCCGCCCGCCTCGCTAGTGCCGACGACCCCAACGCAGCGATGGACCCCGCCACCAGCGCGCCAGTCTACACCAGCACCGAAACCTCCACCGACCCCGCCCGCCACACTGTCCTGCTCAAGAACCTCCAGAACGTCAAGCTTTGGGATCTGCACGACCCCAATCTCTACACCGTGACCGTGCGCCTGCTCGAAGGAGGCAGGGTCGTCGATGAGGACACCCGCCGCATCGGGTTCCGCGAGGCCAGCTTCACCGATCACGGCTTTTCGCTCAACGGCAAAATCGTTAAGCTGCGTGGCCTCGACCGCCACCAGACCTTCCCCTTCGTAGGCCAGGCCATGCCCGCCCGCGTGCAGTGCAAGGACGCGGACATTCTCCGCAAGGGTCTGCACTGTAACATCGTCCGCACCTCGCACTACCCGCAGTCCCGCCACTTCCTCGATCGCTGCGACGAGATCGGCCTCCTCGTCCTCGAAGAGATTCCCGGCTGGCAGCACATCGGTCCCGAACCCTGGAAACAGATCTCCATCGACAACGTCGGCCGCATGATCCGTCGCGACTGGAATCACCCTTCCATCATTCTCTGGGGTGTCCGCATCAACGAGTCGCACGACGACCACAGCTTCTACACCCGCACCAACGCGCTCGCCCATGCGCTCGACTCCACTCGCCAGACCGGCGGCATCCGCTACTTTCAGGAGTCCGAGTTCCTCGAAGATGTCTTCACCATGAACGACTTCGGCTTCCCCCTAAAAAAACCGAATCACCCTCGCTACCTCAACACCGAATTCGTCGGCCATACCTTCCCTACCAAGACCACCGACGACGACGAGCGCCAGCGCGAACATACCTTGCGTCACGCCCGCATTCACAACCAGCTCGCCTCCGATCCGCAGTACGCCGGCGGCATCGGCTGGTGCGCCTTCGACTACAACACCCACGCCAACTTCGGCGCAGGCGACCGCATCTGCTACCACGGCGTCACCGACATCTTTCGCGAGCCCAAACCCGCCGCAGGCTTCTATAAATCGCAGTGCGATCCAGCCGAAGAGGTCGTCCTCGAGCCCGCCTTCCACTGGGCGCGCGGAGACGAATCCATCGGCTTCAGCAAAGCCGTCGTCTGCTCCAACTGCGATCACCTCAAGTTCTACGTACGTGAACGCAGCCTCGAAAGCAATCCCTGGAAGCTCGCCGCGGAACTCGATCCCGACCGCGCCGAGTTCGACCACCTCACCTACGCGCCTTTCGTCCTCGACCTCAATAAAATGGATCTCAAACAATTTGAATATCCCTGGGGCGATCTGCGCATCGACGGCTTCCTGCAAGGCAAGCAGGTCATCTCCAAATCACTCTCCGGCCGCGGCGTCGATACTAAATTCGCCATCCTTCCCGACGACCTCACCCTCTTCGCCGACGGAGCCGACACCACCCGCGTCGTCCTCCGCGTGACGGACGAGTTCGACGCTATACGCACCTACGCCAACGATCCCATCGCCTTCACACTTGACGGCCCAGCCGAATTAATTGGCGACAATCCATTCGCGCTCATCGGCGGAACCGGCGCGATCTGGATCAGAGCGAAAGAGCAGCCCGGAACCGTTCGCCTCACCGCAAAACACCCACGCCTCGGAACGCAAACAGCCGAGTTCACCCTGCAGGCTGTCCCCCCCGAAGAGATTTAGAACCTGTCTAAATCCTTGTTGTCCTGCCGGACGGGCCTCTACTACTCCGCAGCATCGAAGCGAAACGCCGCAGCCTGCAGATCGCCGCGCAACTGCACATCCACACCATGCGCCATCCAATAGCTTCCACTCGCGACCAGCGGCGTATCTTTCGCAGCCCTCCCGGAGGTCGCCGTCATCCGATACGTCTTCGCTGCATCCAGCCCACGCAGGTACAGCGTCGGAAACGGATATCCCATTTGGCTCGAATGCAGAAACGCAAACAGCACCGCCTGATCTTTGTTCAGCGACACAGACTCTGTCGCCGACGCCTCGCTCCCATCGCGCGGCGAAATCAATCTATACAGCGATCCATGCTGCACCGTCTCGCGAATCTCTTTATATGCTCCAATCATCTCCTTCGCCGTGTCGAAGTCCGCTTCCGTCCACTTATCCAGGTTCGCCCCTACCCCGAGCGACCCCTGCATCGAAGACAAGAATCGATAAGCCAGCGAAGTCGTTCGGCCGTTCACCCAGTTCGGCGAATCCGTCACCCAAGCCATCATCACCCCTGGCGTGTAGGCGTACGTAAATCCATCCTGAATCCGAAGCCTGTCGAATGGATCGGTATTATCCGAAGGCCACACCTCGTCCGTCAACCCAAGTATTCCAAGATCCACTCTCCCGCCTCCGCCCGAGCATGACTCGATCTCCACCTTCGGATAGCGCGCTCGCAGCTCCCGCAGAATCCCATAAAGATTGCGCACATACTCCACGTACACCATCTTCTGCTCGTCCGTAGCCACCGCGGGCCATCCCGGCTCCGACCAGTTCCGGTTGTAATCCCACTTTAGAAACGCAATCTGGTTATGGCGCAGCAGATCGTCAAGAAAGCCGAACACATAATCGCGAACGTCCTTCCGCGCAAGATTCAGCACCAGCTGATTCCGTGCCTCCGTTCGAGGCCGCCCCGTAAAGTTTAAAACCCAATCCGGATGCTTGCGATACAGATCGCTATCCGGATTCACCATCTCCGGCTCCACCCACAAACCGAAGTCCATCCCCAACGCATGAACCTTGTCGATCATCGGCTTCAGCCCGTTAGGAAACTTCTGCTGATTCACATGCCAGTCGCCCAGGCCCGCATGATCGTTCTTGCGTTGTCCAAACCATCCGTCATCCATCACAAACCGCTCGACGCCGATCCTCGCTGCCTTCTCCGCCAGCGCCTCCTGTCCAGCCTCATTCACCGCAAATTCCGTCGCCTCCCACGAGTTGTAGAGCACCGGCCTCAGCCTGGGATGCGGGGACTGCGGAAGAATCTTCGCCAGTTCAAAGCGATGCAGTAGCCGCGAAGCCTCGCCTATCCCGTGCTTCGTATAGCCTCCATAAAACATCGGCGTAGTCAGATCTTTCCCCGGCAGCAGCTTGTACGCAAAATCGAACGGGTTCAATCCGCCCGTCACTCGCACCTGCTGCAGCTGATCCTGTTCCACGCTGATCCGCCACGATCCGCTCCACGCCAGCGCGCCGAACCAAACGTCTCCGCTCTCCTCCTCCGCATGTTCTCCGCGTTCGATCGCGAACCACGGATTGTTCTGGTGACCCGTCGATCCACGCTTGCTTTCGAGCACCGTCTCGCCTGGCCTAATCGCCTGCTGCTGCAAATTCCACTCGCCCGCCCACCGCCCTGTCAGGTAGCGCAGCGTGTAGTCGGTGCCGTGCGGCAGGTTCCACGTAGCCGAAGCCGCATCTTCAATCGTTACCGGCGCCGCGGTCTTGTTCCGTATCACCGACGAGCGGCCAATGATTCCCGTCTCCGCATCGATGCTGTACCGCACCTCCACGTACAGCTCGCGCTCAATGTCCTTCAACGTAATCGTCAGTTCGTTCCCATTGATCGCATGCGAGACATAGTGCAGCACCAGGTCGCGATTGCCATCCGCAAACGTAATCTTCAGCGCCGGTTCGACGTATAAGCCCTCTCCCCACCCCGCATACTCCTCCGGATTCGTGCTGATCGGCAGGTCGAACGAGGCCGCACCCGCATTCCGCTTCGCCGCCGCCAGGCTGTCATCCGCCGCAATCGACGATCCCCAATAGATCGTCTGCAGCTCGCTCTGATCGTTGATGCCGAACGCATAGGTCATGCCAGCCGAATCCAGCCGGAACACCTTGCTCTTCGCATCGAAGCGAATCTGCGCCTCTGCCGGAGCGGCAAAGCACGCAGTGTTGAATACGCAGCATACAAAACTCAAGATCAACAGCACCCAAACCCGGGCCATGCGAGCACGCGCCATTCGTTCCCTCTTCTTCCCACTTCGAAATTTTATTTAGGGGCAGGCCCCGTCGACTTGCGCAGAACAAACGTCGGCAATACATGATGCTCTTCTCGATGCCCCGGCTCTCCCTTGCTGGGTGGCCGTGCGCTCAAAAGAGCATGGAAAGCCTTCTCCGCAATCTCCGCGCGCGGCAGTCGCACCGTCGTCAGTGGAGGCATCGTGAACGCGCTGAGCTGGATATCGTCGAACCCGATCACCGAGATGTCTCCGGGAACACGCAGGCCCATCTCCGCGATCGCTCCCATCGCTCCAATCGCCGTCAGATCGTTCGAGGCCAGAACCGCGGTCGGGCGCACTCCCGAACACAAAATGCGTCGCATGGCGTCATGGCCTCCATCAACGCGATGGTTGCCCTCCTGAATCATGGTTGCGTCGAGCTTCAACCGGTTGCGAGCCTTGCTCTTTTCAAACGCCTTCAGCCGCACCCTCGCGGAAGCCAGACGCAAAGGCCCGCTGATGAATGCAATCTCCCGATGCCCAAAGCCGATCAAGTGGCTCATCGCCATCTCCACGCCCTTCGGATAGTCGATCTGAACGCAGCTCACCCCCGGCGAAGGCGCGCCTAGATCCAGAAACACCAGAGGAATCTGCCTTCGGCTGAACAGCTCGATCAAATCCTCATCCATCTCGGAGGTCATGATCGCGACCCCATCCACCTTGCGCTGCAGCATGCGCGTCACGCAAACCTTAATGCGTTCCGGGTCGTAGTTCGTGTTCGCAATCAACACCTCCTGGCCATGCTGCACGGCGATATCTTCAAACGCCTTCACCAGCTCAGGGAAAAATGGATTGGTAATGTCAGAGATAATCAGCCCATACAAATTGCTGCGCCCCGAACCCAGCGCGCGCGCATTTATGTTCGGATAGAAATTGGTCGACTTGATCGCCTGGCGAACCCGCTCCGCCGTCTCAGCGCTTACCTTCTGCGGGTCGTTGATTGTTCGAGAGACGGTAGCTGTCGACACGTTGGCGAGCTTTGCAACGGCCTTGATGTTCATGTCTCGCCCTCGAGCGGGGCGTTCAAATCAAAGTCGAACCCCGCTCAAGTGTACGTTGCTGCTCTCCGCTCTGTCACAAGGATTCGCCCGATCATCGATATCTCATCGGACACCGACATCGGAGACGCCTGCACATCCACGCAAGCTCGAGGATGTGTTGTTGCACCTTACCTACCAGAAATAAGTAGCTTCCACTTTAGGAGGCGAGGAGCGCACGTCGATGATCTCCGTACTCAGCACAAAAAACGCGCAGACCATCCTCGGCACTCCCGATATCAGCCTGCAGCCGACCCTGAAGTGCAATCCCAAATCGGGCCCAACCTCCGGCTTCGAATGCGCCCCCTACAAGCAGGGACACCGCCTCGTCCAACTGTCCGGCGCGTTTACCTTCTAAAATCGAAAAGCAGCGATTTGGTTGCCCCATAGCTTGCCCTGAGCCCACCGAAGGGTCCGGATTCTCGGACATGGGTTTCCATCCAGACAACGACACCTATACACACTCACAGATTTCCCATAACTTACCCGTCCCGCTGAAAGTGCCATAAGGACTAAAAAAATGAAGTCACAGATAAGGCTGTCCAGATCACTATCCTGTTCGTTTGTTCTTCTTGTCTGTTGCGCTATCGCATTTCAAACCAGATCAGCCAACGCCGCACCCGAGGCATCCTCCATCACCTTGCAGTCCGGCGAGCTCCACGTACGCGTGCAGGCGCTCCGCGAAGATCTCCTCCGCGTCCGCTATTGGCAGGGCGACACCATGCCCGAGGACGCAAGCTGGGCTGTTCTGCCTGCAGCCCGTCAAAGCGCAGCGCCCGTGCAACTCTCCGGCCCCACCGGCTTCACCACATCGCTCCTCTCCATCCAGGTCGACCCGCGCACCCTCTGCCTCACCCTCCGCGACAAAGACGGCAACCTCCTCCGGCAGGACGCCGCCCCTCCGCGCTTCCAAGGCCATAGCTTCGAACTCTCCCAGACCATGCCCTCCGACGAGCACTACTTCGGCCTCGGCGACAAGACCGGCGCGTTCGACCGCCGCGACCAGACCTTCCGACTCTGGAACACCGACGCCTACGCCTGGCAGGAGTCCACCGACCCCCTCTACAAAAGCATTCCGTTCTATCTCAGCTATCGCGCCGGCGCCACTCTCGGCGTGCTGATCGACAACACCTGGCCCTCCTCCTTCGACTTCGGCAAAACCCAGGACAACATATTCCATTACCGCGCCGAAGACGGTCCCGCCGACATCTACCTCCTCTATGGCCCCTCAGCCAAACAAGTCCTCGCGAGCTACGCGTGGCTCACCGGCCCCACCCCGCTGCCGCCCCTCTGGGCTCTGGGCTTTCAGCAATCACGCTACAGCTACGAGACTCAGGCTCGCGTCCTTGAAGTCGCGGCTAGATTCCGCAAGGACCAAATTCCCGCCGACGCCATCTACCTCGACATCGATTACCAGCAGCACAACCGTCCCTTCACCATCGACACCACCGCCTTCCCCGACTTCGCAGCCATGGTCTCCACTCTCCACCGCGAACAGTTTCACGTCGTCGCCATCACCGACCCGCACATTGCCGATCTCCCCAACCAGCACTATGCTCCCTACGACAGCGGAGTCGCCGGCGACCATTTCGTCAAAAACCCCGACGGCTCCCTCTTCTCCGGCCCCGTCTGGCCCGGTCCCAGCGTTTTCCCCGACTTCACCCGCCAACAAACCCGCGTTTGGTGGGGCACCCTCTACAAACAGCTCGATCACATCGGCATCGACGGCTTCTGGAACGACATGAACGAGCCGTCTGTCTTCAACTCGCTTAAGACCATGCCCAACGACGTCGTCCATCACATCGACGAGCCCGGCTTCGCGCCTCGCACCGCAACTCATCGCGAGATCCACAACGTCTACGGCATGGAGAACTCCCGCGCCACCTACGACGGCCAGCTCACCCTCGAGCCCAACAAGCGTCCCTTCATCCTCACGCGCGCCACCTACGCGGGCGGCCAGCGCTACGCCGCCACCTGGACCGGCGACAACTCCGCCACCTGGAACCATCTCCGCCTCACTACCTCCATGCTCAAAAACCTCGGCCTCAGCGGCTTCTCCCTGGCCGGCGCCGATGTCGGCGGCTACGCCGGAACACCCATGCCGGAGCTCCTCACCAAGTGGATCGAGATCGCCGCCTTCCAACCCATCGACCGCGATCACGCCGAAAAAGGGACCGGCGATCACGAACCCTGGGCCAACGGCCCCGAGCAGGAACAGATCCGCCGCCACTTCATCGAGACCCGCTATCAGCTTCTCCCCTACCTCTACACCACCATGGAGTCGAACACCCGCACCGGCCTGCCTCTACTGCGCCCCATCTTCCTCGAGTTCCCCGACGCCGCTCCCGACCGCCATCCTCTCGACATCGACCTCGACGCCTCCGGCGAATTCATGGTCGGCCCCGACCTCCTCGTCGCCGCCGCGCCCTTTCCCGACAAGATGGACGACTACGACGCCAAGCTCCCCTCCACCGGCTGGTATGACTTCTGGACAGGCAAGCCAGTCGATACCGCCCAGGCCAGAGTCGTCGCCGGCGGCCTGCAACCCGAAGCCCTCAAAGGCCCCACCCTCCCGGCCGTTCACATCCATCCTGAGTTAGCCTCGCTCCCGGTCTTCGTTCGCCCCGGTGCCATCCTTCCCATCGAGCCGCTCGTGCAAAGCACCGATCAGCGCCCAACCGGCCCCCTCACCCTGCGCGTCTTCCCCGGCCCCAACTGCGCCGGCGAGCTCTACCAGGATGACGGAACCACCTTCGCCTATAGACAAGGCGACTTCCTCCGCATGACCTTCACCTGCGAAGCCTCCCCTGGCAACAGTCAGCTCACCATCCACATCGGCAAACATCAGGGCCGTTACCGCGCATGGTGGCAGCAGCTTGCAGTCGAAGTCAACGGCCTCCCCAAAGACCCGGCCTCCATCACCATCAACGGCCACACCGCTCCGCTCCACTCAGCCAACCACCCACTCACCATCACCACACCCGACAACGGCCAGGGCATCGACATCGTCCTACGTTAAAACGGGCGAACCGCCCCAACTTACGCCTCAAAACCCAACATACAAGAGAATCTGCGGTCGCCTTTTCTACACCAACAGCAGACCATCCTAGGATCTGTCCAGCAACTCGCGCTCCCGCTAAGCCCCGAGCAACCTCGCCAACCGAACTCCGCGCGTCTTGCGAACCGCGAAATCCGCGTGTATGCTACGGACAGCATGTCGAGCGCTTTCCAGCCCGCTTTTTTTACCCTCTGCTATTGGCGCCATCCAGCGGCCGGCGGAGTCTTCGCATGCATCTCTGAAATCACCTAGATCCCTTCAGAGTCTTCGAACTTTCCCAAGCCGCAACCCCACAAAGGTTGCGGCTTTTTCATGCTCACCGCCCAACACAGACAATACTCTTAGGAGAGGCAATGCATTCCCCCCAGCCCAATACGCTGACCGAAGTCCAAACTACCCCGGCCCTCCCGCCCCACCTGAAACGCCTCGTCCTCACCGGCTTCATGGGAGCCGGAAAGTCCACCATCGGCCGTCTCCTCGCCGCGCGACTCAACTGGAGCTTCCTCGACCTCGACGCCCATCTCGAGCAGCGCACCAGCGCCACCATCCCCCAGCTCTTCGAGCGCCACGGCGAAGCCCGCTTCCGACGCCTCGAATCCACCGCCCTCGCCTCCGCCCTCGGCTATAACAGCATCGTCCTCGCCCTCGGCGGCGGGACCCCCGAAGACCTCACCAACCGCCTCCTCCTCGAACAAACCCCCGGCACCTTCGCCATCTTTCTCGACGCACCCTTCCCCACCCTCTTCGACCGCTGCATCCTGCAGGACATCTCCCGTCCCGTACTTACCGACCCCGCCGAAGCCCAACTCCGCTTCAACCGCCGCCATCCTCTCTACCGCCGCCTCGCAGGCCTCGCCATTGAGACCGCAGACCTCACCCCGGCCCAGACCGTCGAAGCCCTCCTCGACGCAGTCGCCGCCCTGAATCAAACTCCGCACTCCCGCTCCTGAGCCGCAAAGCGCACAATTCCTGCATCACACTCAGCAGCATCCCGATAGAATCCAGAAAACAGAACTCCGAAACAGAATCGGAAGCAGAATTCAAACCGGAACCAGGAGAACGCGCTGGCCACCTTACCCCCCAACCCCACCCCCGCCCTCAACCCCACCCCTGATCTCACTCCCAACGAGAAGCGGTCCCGCGCCCACGTCCGCGGCTACATCCTCTTCACCATCCTCGTCCTTCTCCTCCTCGCCCTCGCCTACACCCTCACCCGCGAGCTCGAGATTCTCTACGTCAGCGCCCTCTTCGCCGTCGTCCTCATGCCCGCCGTCAACCGCATCCGGCAGCTCAAGTTCCGCAACGGCTATAGCCCCTCCCGCGGCGTCGCCATCGTCATCCTCATCGTCGCCGTCGCCCTCGTCCTCACCATCTTCTTCACCACCGGCCTTCCACCCGTCCTCCGCGATCTCCGCAACGTCTCCTCCGACCTCCCGCACCGCATCCCCGTCGTCGTCGCCAAACTCAAGAGATTTCCCTTCGCCGACAAGATCGGCCTCGACACCCTCGCGGCACGCGCGGAAAACGCCTTCGCCGCCACCGCCTCCTATCTCTTCACCTCGCTCCCCAACTGGCTCTCCCACGTCTTCGACATCCTCACCGCCGCCTTCCTCTGCATCTACTTCATGCTTGAAGGCGAACACGCCTACGACTTCTTCCTCTCCCTCTTTCCCCGCGAACAGCGCCTCCGCCTCGACCAGACCCTCAAGAAAGCCGAACGTAAGATCAGCAAATGGCTTGTCGGTCAGGGCCTTCTCATGCTTATCCTGGGAATCTCCAGCACCATCGTCTTCGGCTTCCTCCACGTCCGCTACTTCATCCTCCTCGGCTTCCTCATGGGCCTGCTCAACATCATCCCCATCGCCGGCGGAGTCATCACTATCCTCCTCGTGGCCGCCGTCGCCGCCGTCGACTCCTGGACCAAGATGGCCGGCGTCCTCATCTTCTACGCCATCTACGTCAACGTCGAAAACGCCGTCCTTACCCCCCGCATCATGCGCTCCAGCGTCAACCTCATGGGCCTAACCATTCTCGTGGCCCTGCTCCTCGGCACCGCCCTGGCCGGCGTCGTCGGAGCCCTCGTCTCCGTTCCCACCGCCGCCCTCATCGCCGTCCTGCTCGAGGAATACGCTGTCCGCAGAGACTAGAACCCCAACCCGCGCAAGTGGTTCGACCAGCCCCCTGCCCAAAATCCGCAACGTGGTAGTGTATATCCACATTAAGGGACCTCTGATCAGGTCCGGCTTTGAAACCGCATAGCGTCAGCCGCGCCGCAGGGCGAGCGAGAGGCACGGTGCGTCAGCCCAGAAAAAGTTTTACAGTCCCTGATCGACAATTCACCCGCACTTCAGTTTTAAATGTCTTCACTTTCGCTTCCGGAAATTGCCTCGCTCTTGCTATGCTCATGCCAGTGTCCGACCCAACCTTTGCTCAACCCGCGCGTCGCAACCTTCTGGCCCCAGTCCTGCTGGCGTTCCTGATCCTCGGTATCGTCATCGCCCTGTTCCTCCGCTACACCCCACACCAGATCGCCAACCTCGCCATCACCCGCACCGCCGTCTATCCCGCGCACACCGTCTTCAAGTCGGACTCCATCGTCGTCGGCCACGACACCGCCCAGGACGACCTCTATGTCCTGACCACCGTCCGCGTCGAAGACAACCTCCGCCTTCCCCTCTTCCTCAAAGACTTCACCGCCACCCTCACCACCGGCGACGGCCAGCAGATCACCACCAGCGCAGCCGAAGAGCACGATCTTCCCAACATCTACACCTCCTTCCCCGACCTCAAACCCCTGGCCTCCGCGCCTCTCCTCCGCGAAACCTTGATCGCTCCCGGCCAATCCTCCGAAGGCATGGTCCTCCTTCACTTCCCCGTCACCCAGGCCGTCTGGGACCATCGCCGCACCGCCGTCCTCACCGTCGACCTCTACCACCAGGGCCAGCAGGACATCGTCATCAGCCGCGCCAGCGAGGCCGCCAAATTCCCCAACTCTCTGCCCATACAGCCCCCTAGCGAATAAACGCCTCAATCCATCAACTTGGAACAAAGTAGCAGATGACATAGACTCTGCCGCCCCGTTTGTCTGTCATTCCCGCAGGGAATCTGCGTGGGGCTTAGGAAGCAAAGGACTGCCAGATGGCGCTAGAGTCCAATCATGGCGCAGTCGAACCGTTACTTTCGATTTTCAAAGTTATCCGAGGCGAAGTTCCGGCACCTGGTCCGGTGTTTTGCCTTGGATTTGACAGCCACGCAGACGGCCCATCTGACTGGGATTTCGCTTCGTTCCGTCAACACGATCTTTCTGCGCCTGCGCACCAGGATCGCCGCCGAGTGCGAGCGGCAGTCGCCGTTAGAGGGAGTGCTCGAAGCCGATGAGTCTTACTTCGGACCACAGCGCGTGCGCGGGAGGTGCGGACGCGGCGCCGGCGGCAAGACCATCGTCTTCGGCCTGCTCAAGCGCGGCGACAAGGTCTACACCGCCATCGTCCCCAATGCTTCCAAAGCCGCGCTGCAAGCGGTGATTCGTGGCCGCGCCAGTCTCAGCTCGGTTGTCCACACCGACGGCTGGGCTGGCTATCACGGCCTGGTCGATCTGGGCTACGACAAGCACCTCAGAGTCGAGCACCGGGAGAATATCTTCGCCCAGCAACTCAACCACATCAACGGTATCGAAAGCTTCTGGAGCCTGGCCAAACGTCGCCTCGCCAGGTTCTGCGGTGTGCCCAAACGCACCTTCTACCTCCACCTCAAAGAGACAGAATTTCGCTTCAATCACCGCAACAATAACCTCTATAAAGAACTGCTAAACTTCCTCAGAAAGGATCCGCTCTGACTCCTTTGCTTCCTAAGCCCCTCTGCGTTTGCCTTCCTTCACACAACAGCAAATCCGCGCTGGAACATGTTCTGCCCTATACACCAACGCCAAATGACTCTAGAGTCTAAGACTCCTCTAGCGTCTAAGACTCAATGACCCGCCGCCGCTGGATCGCCGACACCTGGACCCCGACCACCGCCGCCCTCACCGGGGACCAGGCCGCCCACCTCGCCCGCGTGCTCCGCGCCGAACCCGGCCAGATCTACGACGTCGTCGCCGGAGGCTTCCTTCACCGCGCCGAGATCACCAGCGTCATCGCCGGATCAGGCGCCGAAGACGCCCGCGTCCTCTTCACCCTCCACGAAGAACTGGAGTCCAGTGCCGCACTTCCCCTCCATCTCCTCCTCGCCATCTTCAAGTTCGACCACATGGAGTGGGCCATCGAAAAGGCCACCGAACTCGGCATCGGCCGCATCACCCCCATCCTCGCCCGCCGCACCGAAAAACACCTCGCCCAGGCCGCCCTCAAACGTTCCGAACGCTGGCGCCGCATCGCCCTGGAGTCCTCGAAACAATCCCGCCGCACCGATATCCCGGAGATTGCCGCCCCCACCCCCCTCAAAGCCGCCCTCGAGCAGGAAACCGCATCCACCCGCATCCTCCTCAGCGAAACCGAACAGTCCACCACCCTCACCGAACTCTTCAGCAGAGCCACCCACGCCCGGGTGCCCCATCCATCGCAGTTTCACCGCGATGGGTGGGAGGAAGACACCTCCCTCGCGTCGATCACCCACGCCCTCGCCATCGGCCCCGAAGGCGGCTGGACCCCCGAAGAGATGTCCCTCTTCACCCAGCACAACTGGCAACCCGTCACCTTGGGTCCCCGCATCCTCCGCGCCGAAACCGCCGCCATCGCCGCAATCGCAATCGCCTCCGCGCACCTCACCTGAATCGGGGGCGAACCCACCTCACTCAGGCTATGCCTCCGAATCGCACCGCCTTTCACTTTACATAAAATTAATTAGTTTGCTATCGGTATTCGCTTTGCTTCCAACACAAAGATGCCCGGGAAAAATCTCCGGGCATCTCGAACAGAAACAGAAACAGAAACAGAAACAGAAACAGAAACTGGCAACTGACAACTAGAACAAAGTAGCAGTTGGTGTAGAGTCTGCCATGCCCTCTGTTTGTCATTCCCGAAGGGAATCTGCGGTTGCCTTCCTCTCCACACCAACAGCAAATCCGCTCTAGCTGAACACCTCTTTGATCTTGTCAAACAGTCCCCGCGAAGTAGGCGTATTCTCCACCACCATCGTCTCGCTCAACTGCCGCAGCAACTCCCTCTGCTGCTTGTTCAGCTTCCCAGGCGTCTGCACCCGAATCTCCAAAATCAAATCGCCCTTGCCATGCGAGTTCAAATGCGGCACCCCTTTGCCCCGCAGCTTGAACTCCTTCCCGCTCTGCGTCCCCTCGGGAACCTTGATCGTCGCAGGTCCTTCCAGCGTCTGAATCTCCAGCTCTGTCCCCAGCGCCGCCTGCGGAAACGAGATCGGCATCACGCAATGCAGGTCATCGCCATCGCGCTCGAAGAACTTATGCGCCTTCACATTCAGCACGACATATAGGTCCCCCGCCGGCCCGGCAAACTTCCCGGCCTCTCCCTCACCCTGATAGCGGATCCGCGTATCCTGCTCCACGCCCGCCGGCACCTTCACCAGGATGCTGTGCTCGGTCTGCACCCGCGTCTCGCCCTTGCACGTCGGGCACGGATCGACGATCAGCGTCCCCGTTCCCCCGCACACCGAACAGGTCCTCGCCACCGAAAAGAATCCCTGCTGAAACCTCTGCTGCCCGCGCCCGCCGCACTGCGTACATGTCACCGCCGCCTTGCCCTTCGCCGCGCCTGTCCCCTTGCAATCGGTGCAGGTCTCCATCCGGCGAATGGTGATCTCCTTCTCTTTCCCGAAGACCGCCTCCTCGAACTCCAGCGTCAGGTCGTAGCGCAGATCGCGCCCGCGCTGTACCCGCGAAGCCTTGCGCCCGCTGCCGGCGCCCCCCATGTTGAACATCTCGCCAAACAGGTCGCCGAAGATGTCGCCAAGGTCCTGCGCATTGCCGTTGAAGCCGCCCCCGGCAAACGGATTCCCGCCCCCGCCGCCTTGGAACGCCGCATGCCCATACCGGTCATACGCGGCCCGCTTCTCCGCGTCGCTCAGCACCTGGTACGCCTCGCTGCACTCCTTGAACTTCTCCTCCGCCGCCGCATCGCCCGGGTTCCTGTCCGGGTGATACTGCATCGCCAGCTTCCGGTACGAGGTCTTCAACTCCTGGTCGCTCGCATCCCGCGAAACACTCAGCACTTCGTAATAATCCAATTTCGTCACGTTCGCCGTCGCCATATCTCTAGTATCTCTTCCTGACTAAAAACTTCCGTCGTTCTCTTTCCAACCACTAAAGGGTTGTCATTCTGATCCTTGAGCACAGCGAAGGGAAAGGACCACCGGATTCGCCTCTCTATTGCCTTTGCTCTTGCGGTTTCTTCTGTAGTTGAAAATCGGTGTCATCGGTGCATATCGGGGTTAAGCCTTCGCGCATCGGCCAACAAATCCCTAATCCGAAACCTGCCCGGGATTCGCCGCAATCCTCACCAGCGCCGGCCGCAGCAGCTTCTCGCGAATCCTGTATCCCCGCCGAATCTCCTCCAGCACCTGATGGTCCGGGAACTCCTTGGTTTCGATGCTCCCCAAAGCCTCATGGATTCGCGGATCGAACGGCACCCCTACGGTCTCGACCGCCTGCACATTCAGCCCCTTCAAAGCATCCTCCATCTGCTTCAAAATCAACTCCACGCCGCCGCGCAACTGTTCCGCCGTCCCATTCGCCTTTAGCGCCAGTTGAAAGTTATCCATCACGCCCAGAAACGGTTCAACCGTATGCGAGATCGTGTAGTCGCGAGAGTCTGCCCGCTCCTTCACCTCACGCTTCCGCGCATTGTCGAACTCCGCCTGCAGCCGCGCCAGCCGATCCAGCAACTGGTCCCGTTCGCCCTTTACCTGCTCCAGCTCAGCCTGCACGGAGCTTGCCTCCGCAGACTTGACCTCGCCGCCTGGCTCTGCGTCCGAACCCGCCATCATCTCCGGCTCCAGACTCTCCTGCCCGCTTCTCTCATCCTGCATCTCTTCTTTGCTCCTCATCGTGTTCCCTCTTCTATTGTTGCCCATCCGGGCCCATCGCGCGAACTGCTCTCTGGTGTTCATCCCGAAAACCCTCTACAGTCATTCGTCCGCCCGCCGCTTCCAGGGCATTCCATAGCTTCAGCCCTGGGTCTCACAGCCATCCCGCACCTTGGGGGCCTACCACCTTGGGGGCCTACCACCTTGGGGGCCTACCACCTTGGGGGCCTACCACCTTGGGGGCCTACCACCTTGGGGGCCTACCACCTTGGGGGCCTACCCCCTCGGGGTACGTCTTTCTTATTCGATTGACCGGGCCCTCAAAATAAATCTTGAAGAGTTGGCGTATTTTCCACTCCGGAAAAGCACACATCAAAAAGCACGTTCAGCCACACGAACGACCACAAACTCACCAGCAAAAAACCACATCCCGCACGTCAATCTTCTCAAAAAACCCTGCAAAAAGCACATTCCACCACAGCAGAAAAAATTGCGCGGAAATCACTCCCCCGGATGCAGCATCCGATCGAAAACCTGCGCGATATACCCCACCGCATTCATCGTATTCTCGTAATGCATCCGCTTCGGCCCGATCACCGCCACCGTGCCGCGACTCTCGCCCGCCATCCGCGCCGGCGCCGCAATCAACACCATCCCAGACATCTCCGGCGCATGCTCCACCAGGTCGAACACCACCCTTACACTCTCCTGCCGCGCATCCACATACGCATTCAACAACTCCACCAGCCTCTGCTTCGCCTCCATCGCCGTCAGCAACTCCCGCAACCGCACCCGGTCTTCCTGACTGCCCACCAGATTCGACACCCCATCCACATACACCGTCACCGGCACACTTCCCTCCGGCACCGCCATGCCCCACAACTGCTGCACCGAACTCAGCAGCTTCTGATATTCACTCCGCTCCCGCTCCACCAGCCGCGCAATCTCCGCCCGCACCCGCTCCACACTCCACCCGCGAAAGTTCTCATTCAGAAAATTCGCCGCAACCTCCAGCTCCCGCACCGTCACGTCTTTCTCCAGCGCCAGCACCCGGTCCCGCACCATCCCGCTGCGCGTCACCACCACAGCCAGCACGCGCGCCGCCGTCAACCGGGAAAAATGCACATGCTCCAGCATGTCCCCATCCGCCGCCGCGGCAATCGCCACCCCCACCCCGCTCGACAGCGCAGCCAGCACATGCGAAGTCCTCTCCAGCACTGCCTGCGTTCCCGCAACTCCAACAAAACTCAAATCAATCTGCATTCGCGATTGTGCCGAAAGCTGCCCCACCCGCGGGTTTACCCCGCCGCTCAACTGCTCCACATACATCCGAAACGCCCGCGCCGTCGGCACCCGTCCTGCCGAAGTATGCGGCTGCTCCAGCAGCCCACACTCCGCCAGCTCCGCCATCTCGTTCCGCACCGTCGCCGGGCTAAGCCCACTCCCTTCCCCGCTTTGCAACCGCGCAATCGTCCCCGAACCCACCGGCTCCCCGGTCTCAATATAGCTCTCGATAATGGCCGTCAGAATAGCTCTCTGCCGCGCCGTAACCCGCTCCGCATCCGCCATCCGAACCTCACTCTTTTTTAACTCTACGCGCGCCGTCAAGCTCCCACGCCGCCACAACTACGGGTGCCCCATAACTTGCCCTGAGCTTGCCGAAGGGTCTCGACTTTGAGGTGGGGGCATTCGCGCGGATGCGCGAACCGCTTTTCTTCGACTTCTAGCTGATCTCCAGCACATCCTCGTGCTTCGCCGCAATCTCCTGCGCCTTGGCCGCCACCTTCTTCGCCACGCTATAAAAGTCCTTCGCCAGCTTCGAATCCGCCCCCGCCAAAGCCACCGGCATCCCCCGATCCCCGCCCTCGCGAATCTGTGGGTCCAACTCCACTGCCCCCAGAAACTCCAGCCCAAACTGCGCCGCCGTCCGCTCCGTCCCCCCCGCGCCGAATACATCAATCACCTGACCATCCGGAAGCGTCATCTGCGACATATTCTCCACAAGCCCAATGACCTCTACCTTCACCTGATGAAACATCTCGAGCGCCTTCCGCGCATCCTGCAGCGCCACGCCCGAACCCGTCGAAACCACCACCGCGCCGGTCAACGGCACCGTCTGCACCAGCGAAATCACCACATCGCCTGTTCCCGGCGGCAGATCCACAATGAGAAAGTCCAGTTCCCCCCACTCCACCTGCTGCAGAAACTGCCGGATAATCTGGTGCAGCATCGGCCCCCGCATCACCATCGGCTTATCGCCCGGCGAGATCAACCCCACCGAGATAAACTTCACGCCATGCGACAGAATCGGCTCAATCCGGTTCTCTCCCACAATATTCGGCTGCCGCGAAACTCCAAGCATCATCGGCACATTCGGCCCATAAATATCCGCATCAATCAGACCAACGCGATATCCCAGCTTCCCCAGCGCAACCGCCAGGTTTACCGCCACCGTGGTCTTCCCCACACCCCCCTTGCCGCTGCCAATCGCCACCACATGCGCCACTCCCGGCAAAGGCTGCGGCCCCTGTGGAACCTGCCCCGCTCCCGCTCCCATATGTCCCATATTCTTCTCCTTCAACGCCCTGCCGTTTTCTACTCCCTACTCCCTATTCCCTGCCGTCACACATGCCACCCTGCCCCCAGCGCCGCCCGCATCTCCTTCTTTCTCTGCGTCTCTCCAGCCCGCATCTCCCGCCTCCGCCCAGCGTCTTCATATCTTCTCTTCTGATGCGGAGTCTCCGGCACCACCTGCGGCACTACCAGCCGGTTCCCACCCTGATCCACCGCGACAAACGTCAGATAAGCCGAAGACACGTGCCGCAACTGCTGCTTCCGCACATCCTCCACCATCACCCGAACGCCAACCTCCATCGAAGTCCGAAAGGCCCGGTTCACGCTCGCTTTGAGAATCAACAGCTCGCCCATCCGCACCGGAGCCACAAAATCCAAGTGATCCATGCTCGCCGTCACCGTAATCGCCCTCGCATGACGCGAAGCCGCCATCGCCCCGACTAGATCGATGTACTGCATCAAGCGCCCGCCAAACAAGTTCCCCAGCGCATTCGAGTCCGCCGGAAACACAATCTCACTCCGCTCCGACTGCGACTCCTCTACCGTCCGCTCTGAAACCAGATCACTCATCCCACCAGTCTAAATCCCCACAAAGCCGACTGCGGATTGTCGCGGAGGAACGCGGATCAAAGAAAAAAATCGAACCCACGAATGCAACATCGCCGACGCAATCAATCCGCATCTCAGTCGCCCTAATAGTCTTTACACCTTGGCCCTCATCCGCTCTTAATCGTCTTCAAGTCCGTGCCCTTAATCCGTGTCCTCCGCGAAATCCGCGATCGGCACTCCGCCTTAAGACCCACTAGAATTCGAATATGGACAAGATCGCCGCCCTCTCCGAGATCCTCACCGCCGACCCCACCAATGCCTTCGCCCGCTACGGCCTCGCCATGGAGCACCTCAGCCAAAACAACCCCGACACCGCGCTCACCGAGTTCACCACCCTCATCCAGCACAGCCCCGACTACGTCCCCGCCTACCAGATGTCCGCCCAAACGCTCGCCAAACTCGGCCGCACCCAGGAAGCCCTCGGTCGCCTTCATGCCGGCATCGCCGCCGCCAATCGCACCGGCAACCAGCACGCCGTTGCCGAAATGGAAGCCCTCCGCAGCGATCTCTCCTAGATCGAAGCCTCTGTTGCTGTAGCCTGCCATCGCACTTGCTTTCTTGTTTGTCATCCCGAAGGGGACCGGGCGGTTCCTTCTGTTCGGTCCACTCACAGTGGAATCGCTCTAACTCCCACGACATACCGCTTGGCACGCCATCAATAATGAAGGATTTTGTAGCCTGTCGGAGGATAAAAGAGCTTCTCGTCCGGCTCCCGACGGTGAATCTTCGTCAACTCGAAGTCCAGAAATCCCGCCTGCGCCGGAACCGCCTTCATCTCGATCATCTCTTTCAGCCCCTCGCTATACCAAAGCTCCGTCACCAGCATCTCCACCTTGCCGGTCTCAGTATTCGTCACCGTCTTTGTATTTCGCACCCCGGAAGCCTCCACCCTGTCAAACATCCGATCGCCAATCGCCTCGGTACAGTACTTCCTCGGTCCGGTCTCCTATATGCTGCACTACATCCTTCGGTCGTATCGAATCGACCCAGATATTTGTCGTGCTGAATTGCACCCTCCTCGGCATGCATCTCACCGTAGCCCCGGCTCGCCCGCACCCACCCGCAGTTCCATCCACTGAAAACTGCGGTGCGATACCGGATCGTTCACCGACACCTCATGTGCTGCGACCGGACTTCCATGCCGTCCAGTCTGCGGCTTGCTCATCTCCGTGCGCGTTCGTCCCGCGCTGTCCCGCGCCTGAAACTCGCCTTCCGAACGACTCTCCCTATTCCCTACTCCCTGCCTTCTGACCCCGCCGCCAGCGTCCGCAACACCCCGACATTCCGCGCCTCATCCCCCGGAGCATCCACCGGCGTCTCCGCAATAAAAGCCGCCCCCGCAAACCGCTCGTCATGCAGCAGCTTGCGAAACACCTCCACCCCGATCGTTCCCTCGCCGATATGCTCATGCCGGTCCAGCTTCGAGCCCATCGCCGCCTTCGCGTCGTTGCAGTGCCACACCTTCACCGCCTCGAACCCCACCGTATCCCCCACCAGCATCATCGTCTCGATATACCCATCGGGCGAAACCAGGTCATACCCCGCCACATGCACATGACACGTATCCAGGCACACCCCCACCGGCGCGCAAGGTCGCAGCCGCTCCACCAGCTCCGCCACCTGCTCCAGCTTCCCGCCGAGGGAAAACTCCGCCCCCGCCGTATTCTCAATCAAGATCCGAAAGTCCTTCCCTGGTCCGGTGGTTTGAGCAAAGTCGATCCCATCCACCGCCTTCACAATCGACTCCGCCGCCAGCCGCAGCCCTTCCTCCCGCGTCAACCCCTTCCAGCTCCCCGGATGCAGCACCAGGTACTCCGCTCCCAGCGCCAGCGCCCGCTCCACCTCGCCGCGAAACACCGCCACGCTGCTCGTTCGCACGCTCTCCGTCTGGCTGCACAGATTGATCAGATAGCTCGCATGAAACGATACCGGCCCCACATCATGCTTCGCCCTGAGCTCCCGCATCTTCCTTGCGTCCTCGGGCTTCACCGCCGCCGCCCGCCACTGCCGAGGACTCGACGAAAAGATCTGAAACGTATTCGCCCCCGCCACCACCGCCCGCTCCACTGCGGTCCACGTCCCACCCGCCGTCCCCACATGCACGCCAATCCGCTTCCTGCCTGAACCTGTCATCTCCCAAGGCTACCCCACACCCAAAGCAAATTCCCAAGATGCTATGCTGGCACCCTCCGCAACACCACCTGAAAGGAAACCTCATGCCCGCTCCGCAAGACTTCAAAAACCATACCCGCTACAACCCCATTTTCCACTTCACCATCATTCCCCTGCTCCTGCTCAACCTCATCTTTGCTGGCTATGTCGCCATTCATAACGGCCCTGCCCACGAACATCTGTATCTCTGGTGGATCGTGATGGCTGTCGTCTTCCTCCTGATGGCCGGCACTGCCCGTACCGCAGCACTCAAGGCCCAGGATCGAGTCATCCGCCTCGAAGAACGCCTCCGCCTCGCCGCTCTCCTCCCAGCCTCCGAGCGGGAGCACATCGACGAGCTCTCCATCCGCCAGCTCATCGCCCTCCGCTTCGCCTCCGACGCCGAGCTTCCCGCCCTCGTTCACAAGACCCTCACCCAGAACCTCGAACCCAAAGCCATCAAGCAAAGCATCGTCAACTGGCGCCCCGACCGCCACCGCGTCTAGAAGATGGGTCCTGCCGGACGGGCTGCCTACGCGGCAGGCGATCACTTCGTGATGTGTCTACCGGTCTGGGCAGGATGATATGCATAGGGCCTTCCGATGGTCGGCACGAGAACCTTCACGCCGACCATCGGGACGCCCACCCGAAGGGGTATACGCGTCACGAAGTGACCGGCCCCGTGCGTAGCGGGCCCGTCCGGCAGGACAATGTCTACTAATTAATAAACATCCCGCTGATACCGCTTCTCCTTCTTCATCCCCGCCAGATACTCCGCCGCATGGTCCAGGGTCCCATTCGACCCCTTTGCAATCACATCCAGCAGCGCCGTCTCCACGTCCTTGGCCATGCGCGTAGCATCCCCGCACACATAGAAGTAAGCCCCACGCTCCAGCCACTCATACAGTTCCTTCGCCCGCTCCTGCATGCGGTCCTGCACATAAATCTTCTTCGCCTGGTCCCGCGAAAACGCCGTATCCAGCCGCGTCAACACACCATCCCGCTGCATCGCCAGGAACTGGTCCTTATACAAAAAGTCCAGCGCCTCCCGCTGCTCGCCAAAGAACAGCCAGTTATCTCCCGTTTGCCCCGTCGCCTGCCGCTCCTCCAGAAACGCGCGGAACGGCGCAATCCCCGTACCCGGCCCAATCATAATCACTGGAGCAGACATATCCTCCGGCAGCCGGAAGTTCTGGTTTGAATGCAGAAAGATCGGCATCGTCGCACCCACCGGAGCCCGCTCCCCCAGATGTCCGCTCGCCAGACCCTGCCGCTCCCGCCCATGCGCGTCATACCGCACCACCCGCACCGTCGTCTGCACGTCGTCCCGATGCATCGCCTGGCTCGACGCAATCGAGTACATCCGCGGCGTCAACCGAGCCAGGATGTTGAACAACTGCTGCGGCTCCTTCACCACACCGCGAAAGTCCGTCGCCAGGTCCACAAACTCCCGCCCCCAGCAATACTCCTCGGCACGCGCCTTATGCTCCGGCCCGGTCATCACCTTCAACCCTTCAATCTCCGGCGCCAGCTTCGCAAACTGGGTCACGCTCCCGCGCGTCAGCTTTCCGATCGCCAGGCGCGTCCGCAGCGCCTCATCCAGGTCGATCTCTACCTTGTAATGGTCCAAGATCCGCTCGTCGCCCTTGAACCCAAGCGCCGTCAGCACCTCGTCCACCGCCTCGCGCCGGTTCTCCGGCAGAATGCCCACGGCGTCGCCCGGCGTATACGCCATGCCTTCATCCAGCGTCAGCTCCACGTGGCGGGTCTCCTTCTCCGACCCCTCGCCCGTTAGCAAATAATTCACCGCGACCGTCGACAGAAAGGGGTTGTTGCGCGTGTACTTCGACGCGTGCCCCGTCGCACTCTTCACTTCCTGCTCTTCTACTGGAGTCATTCTTCCATGGTAAAACGCTCACGCCAAAATGCCTACGCTTCTTCACGCAATAAGGTCTCACAATCTCCACACGCAGCGAAAAAGCAGAACTCCGTTTTGCTCTCGATGCAAGTCGCCGCGTCTGCCTTGCGCTTCTGCTGTCAAGCCCTGAATGCAGCTAACCTTATACCGGGCAGCAACTTACATTTGGCGTGTTAGTTTAACCCCAATTGTTATACTAGAGCAGGATGAAGGAATCGCTGAGTAGCCGCGGTAATAGAAGAAATAACTCCTTTAGAAAGAGGATTTTGGGTTCAAACCTCTTAGAAAGAAGATTTTAGAGAGCCTCTTTCCGGCAAGTCATTGATAATGCTCACTGATAAGTCAGTACGCCGGGGGGGTACCCAGGGGGGCCTACTGGACACCTGATACATGCCTTCCCCCCGAATTGCTTCAACCAGCCTTTTCCAAGTAGGCTGAACGGGTGGGATCGTGGCATGTAGCTTCCTACGTCGAAGCGAATGCGGGAGTGGCGAAATGGCAGACGCACTTGGTTTAGGTCCAAGCGGAGCAATCCGTGGGGGTTCGAGTCCCTTCTCCCGCACCAGAATTTAGTTCAAACCGCAGCACGAACCGACCGAAAAGAGATTCGATGAGCCAGCAGAACCCGAACCAGCAGCAAGACCAGCCCACGCTCAAGCTCACCAACGCCGGCGATTATCGCGACGGCTACGCCAACAGCGTCCAGGTCCGTATGAGCGTCTGGGACTTCCTGCTCGTCTTCGGCACCATGAGCCAGGACAACCCGCAGGAGGTCACTGTCAAGAACTTTCAGGGCATCTACCTCAGCCCTCAGCAGGCCAAAGCTCTCTGGAATGTCCTAGGCCACAACCTCCAGCAGTACGAGCAGACCTTCGGCTCCATCACGCTCGAGCAGCTTCCCCACGCCGACGGCCCCGTAAACTAGAGCGTGCGAGTTCCCGGCAGCAGCGCGGAAGAAACCGCCCGACAGGCATCCACTGCAGTCCCGCTCTGGATGCTCTATCCGCTCTTCTTCGTCACCATCTACCTCTCTCACCTCCGCCTCCTCCGCCTACCCTACTTCTGGGACGAAGGAGGCTACTACATCCCAGCCGCGTGGGACTTCTTCCGCACCGGCACCCTGATCCCGCAGAGCACCGTCAGCAACGCGCACCCGCCGCTGCCGTCGATCCTGCTGGCCGCCTGGTGGCACCTCTCCGGCTTCGTCGTCAGCGGCACCCGCACTCTGATCTGCATGGTTGCCGCAGCCGCCCTGCTCGGCCTGTTCAAATTGGCCAGAAATCTCGCCGGGCCAACGGTCGCGGCGGTCACCGTCGTGCTCACCGCTGTCTACCCGATATGGTTCGCGCAAAGCACCCTCGCCCACGCCGACATCTTCGCCGCCGCATTCACCCTCTGGGGACTCGCCTTCTATCTCGAAAAAAGCAACTTCATCGAAATTCAGCCCTCTCCGACAAGCCGCTCGAACAACCGCATCCTCGCCGCGCTCCTGTTCTCGCTCGCCGCACTTTCCAAAGAGACGGCCATCGTCACTCCAGCGGCTCTCGCTCTCTGGCAAATAATACTTTTTCTTCGAGATCGCCACCAAGCTTCGCTGCGACGCGCGCATGCTCTCTGGCTCGCCGCACTAGCCCTTCCAGTCTTCCCCCTCATCGTCTGGTACGCCTATCACTACCACCGCACCGGCTTCGTCTTCGGCAACCCTGAGTTCCTCCGCTACAACGCCACAGCGAATCTCGACCCCTACCGGATCGCGCTCTGTCTCTGGCATCGCCTCCTCCACCTGACCATGCACATGAACATGTTCGTGCCGGTCATCTGCAGCATCGCCGTCGTCCTCATCCCCGTGACCTCGCCAAACGCTTCGCCGGCGATACCGAAGCCCCAATTCAAGGCCATCGCCGTCGTCCTGCTCGCCAACTGGATCGCCTTTTCCATCCTCGGCGGCGCGCTGCTTACCCGCTATCTCCTGCCGATGTACCCGCTCATCCTGCTGATCTGCGCAGCCATCTGGCGACGTCACCTCCGCCGCTGGTGGCCCATCGTCGCCCTCAGTGCAACCGCCTTTCTCGCGGGCATCTGGATCAATCCGCCCTACGCCTTCGCCCCCGAGGACAACCTCACCTACCGCGACATGATCGTGCTACACCAGAGCGCCGTCCGCTTCATCGACCAGACCTACCCCGCCTCTACCGTCCTGACCGCATGGCCCGCCACCTCTGAGCTCAGCCGCCCCGAGATCGGCTATACCAACCGCCCCATCAAGACCGTCTCCATCCAGAACTTCTCCCTGGAGCAGATCCAGAAGGCAGCCGCCGACCCCGGCAGCTACGACGTAGCCTTCCTGTTCTCCACCAAGTGGGCGCCCCCTCCGAGCCAAATCGATTTAGGCCGCCAGAACGAATCCGCAGACGCAAAATACTTCGACTTCCATCGCGATCTCTCTCCTGCGGAAGCCGCAACGCTGCTGCACGGTGAAGTGGTATGGCAGGCGCACCGCAGAGGCGAATGGGCCGCAGTGCTCCACTTTCCCCGAATCGTCGAAGCCTCGCTAACGCCGCCACAGACGCATTGACGCTCTATACTCGTATCTGTGACAAGGCCTTACCAAGCTCGCTGGCGGCACAAAAACCGGTGGTTCCTCCTCCTTTTGCTCCTCTGCAGCATCCCGGGATTCGCTGAGTCCGATGCTGCATCCGCGGCCTCCGAGACAGGAGGTCGAGTCGTGCTCGTGCTTCCGTTCGACAACCGCTCCGGGCAGCCCAATCTCACCTGGATCGGCGACTCCTTCCCCGACACCCTGAATCAGCGGCTAACCTCCGCGGGATTTCTGACGATCACGCGCGACGATCGCCAATATGCTCTCGATCATCTCGGCCTGCCCGTCGACTTCAGGCCCTCCCGCGCGACCACCATTCGCATCGCCCAGACGCTTGATGCGGACTTCGTCATCGTAGGCAGCTACACCGTGAATAGCGGCCGGATTGCAGTTCAGGCCCAGGTGCTCGAGATCGACAAGCTGCGCCTCTCCCAGCCGCTCACAGATTCCAGTGAACTCACTCGCCTCTTCGACGTCGAGAATGCAATCGCCTGGAAGGTAGCCCGGCAGATGGATCCTCACTTCAACGTCGCCCAACAGACATTTCTCACCGCCTCGGCCGGAATCCAGCTCAGCGCATTCGAGAACTACATCCGAGGCACCGATGCTACTTCGCCACAGGAGCGAATCAAACGCCTTCAAATGGCCGTGCAAGCCCATCCCAACTATCCGGCCGCGCTTCTTGCCCTTGGGAAGGCTCAGTATGCTCAACGCGAATACGATCAGGCGGCCGCAACCCTCGCCAAAATCCCGCCTATGGATCGGCGAGCGCTGGAGGCAAGCTTCTATATCGGACTTGCCCGCTTCAACACGGCGAAGTACGCTGACGCGGAGTCTGCGTTCGCCTTCGTGAGCAACCGGCTCCCTCTTCCCGAGGTCGTCAACAATCAAGGGGTCGCGTCCAGCCGTCAAGGACACGAGGCCGCTCCGCTCTTCCAGCGGGCGTCGGACGCCGATCCGAATGATCCCGACTACCACTACAACCTCGCCGTCGCCTTGTTTCGTCGAGGGGACATCGCCGGAGCCCAGCGTGAGGTTGACCGCACTTTGAAGCTGCGACCCACCGACCAGGAGGCTGCAGAGTTGAAGGCAAGCATCAGCGCCGGCCGGACCTCCGCCTCGCCCGAGAAGCAGTCCGCGAATGTCGACGCCTCCTCAGGATTCGATCCTCTCGAGCGAATCCGCAGAACTTACTCCGAAGCATCGTTCCGCCAGGCTGCCTTCCAGCTCGACCAGATGCGGGCTGTTCGGATGGCCACGCTTCCTCCTGCAGAGCAGGCGAAACAGTACACGCAGCTAGGGCACGATTACCTAGACCAGGGGTTGGTGCCGGAGGCGGAGCAGGAGTTTCAGACAGCCATCGTCGCCGACAGTTCCAATGCAGACGCTCACGCCGGCCTCGCCCAGGTGCGCGAGCGCAGCGGAAATACATCAGACGCCCGCGCAGAGGCCCAAACTTCCATCAAGCTGCATCCCAACGCTGCTGCCTACGTTGTACTTGCCCGCCTGGAGTTGCAGACGAATAATCTTGAAAGCGCTGCATCCAACGTCAGCAAAGCCCTCCAATTGGAGCCTAAGGATTCGTCAGCCCTCGGCATGAGGCAAGCGCTACAGACGCGCGGACAGAGCATCCCATGAAATTCTTTCTGAAGCTCGTCCTTACGCTGGTCTACCTTCTGTGTCCTGCACTTCTCGCCGCCCAGCCCTCTCCATCCGCAGTGGTCGTCAAGCTCACCATTCACGACACGATCCAGCCCATCACCGCAGATTATCTTCAGCGCGGCCTCCAAGACGCTGCTCGCCTGCATGCTCAAGCGGTTCTAGTCGTGATGGGAACACCGGGAGGTCTGCTTGACTCAACCCGCGTTATGGTTCAGGCAATCGAAGCTTCTCCAGTGCCCGTCATTGTCTTCATCTCTCCCGCCGGCAGCCGAGCAGGTTCAGCGGGTTTTTTCTTGCTGGAATCCGCTGATATCGCTGCCATGGCGCCAGGAACGAACGCCGGCGCAGCACACCCCATCGTCGAAGGCAGGCAGCTCGATCCGATTCTCAAGACAAAAATTGAAAATGACGCCGCAGCTTTTCTTCGCTCCTACACAGCTCGACGTGGCCGCAACGTTGAAGTGGCCGAGGATGCGGTACGCAACTCGAAGTCCTACAGCGACCAGGAAGCGCTCAAGCTGAACCTGATCGATGTGATCGCGAGTGACGATAGTTCCCTTCTCGCAAAGCTTGACGGTCGTCAGATCCACCGCTTCGACGGCTCTCTGCAGACATTCCATCTTCGAGGAGCAGAGATTGTGACCGTCGCGCCTTCCCTGCGCGAGCGCTTGCTCACCAAGCTGACTAACCCGGACATCGCCGTGCTGCTGCTGGTGATCGGAGGGCTCCTGATCTACCTTGAGTTCAACGTGCCCGGTACCGTCGTTCCCGGCTCCATCGGCACGCTGTTTGTTCTTCTTGGCCTCTTCGGCCTGAACCTTCTTCCCGTGAGGCACACAGCAATCGTTCTGTTGCTCGCAGCGGTAGCAATGATGGCGCTTGAGACGAAGTTCACCAGCCATGGAATTCTGGCGGTGGCGGGTATAGCTTGCCTGGTCTTCGGACTCGCCACTCTCGTCGACGGCCCGATCCCTGAACTTCAAGTTCACACCGCCACGGCCGTGGGAGCGGGTCTCGGGTTTGGGTCCATCTCTTTCGGTCTGGCCTGGATCGCTCTGCGAGCACGCCGCGGCAAGATCCTCACCGGGCCGAAGGCGATGATTGGAGGCGTGGCCATCGCACGCACACCGCTAGCCCCTGCTGGACAGGTGGAGATTCGCGGCGAACTCTGGCAAGCCAGCCTGCGAGGACAACCATCGCTTCCGGTCGGAGCTACCGTGTCCGTTCGCGAAGTGGATGGTCTGGTCCTGATCGTCGAGGCCACCAATTCCGTTTGAGGCGCCTCCATACGCCCGCCGGAGTCCGCGCCAGAGTAGACTAAAGGCAGCAGTTTCTCGCATAAGGGAGTTTTGTCTTGATGTTGAATGTGTCTCGTCCGTCGTGTGTCCGGAGTGTTTTACTTTGCCTGTTCGTAGCCGTTGCGGGATCCGCCGCCAAGGCTCAGATTTCCCAGAACCCGACCTTGAACCGTCAACTGTCTCGCATCGACCTTGGCGTCGTCGCTTCCGGCATCTTCAACAAAGATTCCAGCGGCACCGCAATCGCGAATGCACAACCGACTGTAGTCAATCTCCACCCGGGCAACACGGTAGGTGCTTTGGTCAACGTCCGTTACACAATATCTCCACTCGTCGGGTTCGAGTTCAACTACGGTTACGCCCGCTACACGGATACTTTCACGCCATACGGTTCCCAGCCGTTCCTCGGCGTACAGCAGAATGCCGCAGAATACACGTTGGGATACGTCGCGCATACTCGCAAGCAATATTTCGGAGTGACCCCATTCGTGGCAGCTGGATTAGGCACGACTGATTTTCGCCCAACAACAGGGGGTGGCCAAAGCCTCTTCCCCCAGGCTCGCGCCACATACTACTACTCGGTCGGCGCGGAGACCACCGTATTGTCGCCTCACTTCGGCCTACGTGCTCAGTTTCGCCAAGCCTTTTTCAAGGCGCCTGATTTCGAAACAAACTTCCTGACCATTCAGCAGCACACCTCGACTATAGAGCCGGGGTTCGGCTTTTTCCTGCGTTTCTAGGCTGCCGGCCGCCCAGCCGTGGCATCTGCTTTACAATCGCAGCGGCGGCTTATTCCGGTTCGCCAGAGGTTCTATCCCTATGATGTCTCTCCCTGCACTCTTTGCCATTGTCATCGTCCTGCTCTACCTAGCGAATTCGCTCAATATCCTGAAGGAGTATGAGCGAGGCGTTATCTTCCGCCTTGGCAGGGTGAAGCAGGCGGCGGCGGGACCTGGGGTGATCTGGGTCTTTCGACCGCTGGACCAGATTGTGCGTGTGAGCCTGCGGCAGGAGGCGATGGAGGTTCCTCCGCAGGATGTGATTACCAGAGACAACGTCACCCTGAAGGTGAACGCGGTCATCACGCTCCGCGTCGTCGACCCGACGAAGGCCGTGATCGAGGTGGCGAACTACATCTACCAGACCTCGCAGTTTGCCCAGACGACGCTGCGTTCGGTGCTTGGCGAGGTGGATCTCGATGGGCTGCTGGCGCATCGTGAAGCCTTGAACATTCGCATCCAGACGATCATCGACGGTCATACTGCGCCGTTTGGCGTAAAGGTGGTCTCGGTCGAGGTCAAACAGGTCGATATGCCTGAGACGATGCTGCGCGCAATGGCCAAGCAGGCCGAAGCGGAACGCGAACGCAGGGCCAAAATCATTCACGCAGAGGGCGAGTTCAATGCGGCGGCGAAGCTGGTCGAAGCGGCGCAACTGATGGCGACCCAGCCGATGACGCTGCAGCTGCGGTATCTGCAAACGCTGACCGAGATCGGCGTGGAGAAGAACACGACGATCGTCTTTCCGCTTCCGATGGAACTGATGAACCTGTTCAACAAGACATTTACGCCCGACGCTGCGCTGGAGAAGAAAGCCTGACCGTGAACAGCCGCTACGACAGAGACAATGATCTGCAGGATCTTCACGAATCAGACGGGCCGGACCGTGAGATCTCGCTTGGAACAGCGACGATTCTTGGCATATTTTTTGCCTTGGCGCTGCTTTGTGCGGTATTTTTTGGGTTTGGCTATTCGCTTGGCAGGCACTCCGCGCAGCCGGTGGCCAGTGCAGTGGATGCGGCTGCGGAGCCGGATAGCAGCGGTTCCAAACCGGCTCCCGGAAGCGCTTTGAATCAGGGCCGGAACAGCTCTTCCGCAAAGCAAACCGGCAACGGCGACCAGACAGAGACACCGCAAGACCATTCCTCCGTCGATGCTGCGGAGGAAAGCCAGCAGGTACCGGCGCCTTCGCGGGTGAGGACGGTGGTGTCCCCCTCGTCCTCGGATTCGGAGACACGAGCTGCGGCGTACGCTAAGGCGTCTGTATCCAAGCCGGTTGCTGCGACGGCGCCTGCTGCCGCGACCGGGCCGGGCTCTCCGGTGGTGCAGGTTGCCGCCGTGTCGCACCAGGAAGATGCAACCATTCTGGCGGCTGCGCTGAAGCAGCGCGGATACAACGTCTCCGTGCGGCAGATGCCGCAGGACAAACTGCTGCATGTCCAGGTCGGGCCGTTTGCTTCCAAGAAGGAAGCCGACGCCATGCGGGTGCGTCTGCAGGCCGACGGCTACAACGCCATCGTGAAGTAGTCTGCGGGCTGCATCTGCTCCGGCAGAGCGTCTGCGATGGCGTTCCTGACGGCTCGCATCAGGTCCTCGCGTGTGGCATAGGCTGCCGGCTCGATGGCAGGTAAAAACTGGATCCGCGCCAGCCCGGGCTTGATGGCGCTGCTGCCCTTTCGCATCATGCTCTGGGTTCCGGAGATAGCGATGGGAACGATCGGGGCGGCGGTCTGCTGGGCGAGGAAGAAGGGTCCTTTCTTGAAGCTCGAGAGGCGGCCGTCGAGGGAACGGGTACCCTCGGGGTAGACCATGATGTGGAGGCCTGAGCGGAGCGCCTCGGCTGCGGCCTCGACGCTGGCCTTGGCGGTGTCGCGGCGGCTGCCGCGTTCGACGGGAACGAACTTCGCCATGCGCATGGCGCGGCCGAGGATCGGGATATTCATCAACTCCTTTTTGAGCAGGACGGAGCTGCGGCCGGGCAGAATCGGGAGGGTGACGGGCGGGTCCAGGTTCGAGACATGGTTGCTCATGAAGATGCAGCTTCGGCCAGGGGGAACGTTCTCGAATCCGCTGATCTCGGTCCGGATGCCGGCGGCGCGGACTCCAGCGCTGACGATCCGCATGGCCACCCGGTAGAGCAGACTGATGTCGCCGACGAGCAGGGTGTAGGGGATGCCGACGATTCCGGCGAGGGGCCCCAGAGTGAGATAGACACTGACCAGTTTGAACGTCGCGAACATGGCGCCTGGGGATACGGCCGTGGGGGCTGATTCTGCTCCCTGCGGCCGGGTGCCCCCTCCCCCTTGTTTTCTCAAAATACTGATGATGAGTAACTTAGCTCCTCTATACAACTGCAAAATCTTCATTCGACAGGAGTTATGGGTCAAGATCTTCTTATCAAAGGACTTAGTGGGAGACAGACGTGACCTGCCCCACTAACAACCCTGCATTCAGTTTACCGGATTTTGGGAAACTCCTACGCCACGCGAAAAGAAGCGTTTGGGTCGGGTTTCCGTGTTTTGGGGCTTGACAGGCAGGAGGGCTGCGTAAAGCGAACAACGAAACCGCAGATCCTCTTCGAGGATGACAACAAGATTAATGCCTCCGAACATTTCCTTAAAGGCTAAAACCCACTTAATTTTCACTACTCTACGGCGCGGCTAAAGCCGCGCCCCACTCCAAAACGAGACTTAATCAGAGGTTCCTTAAACCGGAACGCCTGCCGCAAATCTTTTCTATGCGGCAGGCAGGACCATGATGGATCCATATCAGAATGCGGTTAATCGGTCGCGAGTACAGCCTTAGCGGCGGCTGGAGACTTGAAGTTCGTCGACATCTTCGTCCTCTTCTTCCTCGTCTGCATCGTCATCGTCGTCTTCGTCGTCGTCATCCTCGAGTTCATCGTCGTCGACGTCTTCGTCTTCCTCCTCATCGTCTTCCAGGTCATCGTCGTCGTCTTCGTCCTCTTCTTCATCATCGTCCTCAAGTTCATCGCCATCGTCATTGACGGTCCGCTTGGCAGTTGCATAGAGGAGTTCGTTGCTGGTCTCGTCTGCGAAGGCGCTGCCGGAGTCCACGAAGGCGGCAACGGAGTCCGGACCGATGGTGAGAAAGGTTTTGTCGAAGTCGATGATTGCGGTCTCGGTTGCCATGAACGTCTCCTGGAGAAAATATGTACTGGGATAGGATGCAGCAGATTGAAAAAGGTGAGTATGAAAATACGGGTTGCGTGCGGATATCGCATCGTGACGTTATTTGACGACGCGTCAGCCTTCCGAGAAGGGACGCAGTTGCGCTTCCGTAGGCGGCCGGGTGACAAGGCTGATCAGCACCAGGCTGACGAGTGAGGCGATCAGGGCCGGGAAGATGGCGTCGCGCTCACTGACGATCGCCGGTAAATTGCGGTGGATAAAGGGTGTGTCCCAGAAGATCGTGATCAGGGTCCCAGCGGCGATGCTGGTGACGGCGGCGGCGGCGGTGGCGCGCTTCCAGAAGAAAGCCGCGAGGATAACCGGCGTAAGCGCAGCGGCGTAGATCGTGTAGGCATATAGCGCCTTCTTCAGGACGGACTCGGTATGCAGCGATTGATAGAGCGCCCAGAGGCCGAGGAAGACGACCATGAGGCGGCTGACGATCAGGATCCGTTTGTTACTCGCGTCGGGAGCGAGATAGCGGACAAAGACATCGTTGACCAGGTTCGTCGCCGGGGAGAAGAGATAGTTGTTCGCGGTGGAGATGACCTTCGCGAAGATGGCTCCCATCAGGATTGCGCCGAGCAGCGTAAGGGCTGGAGTACCGGTGAGCCCATGGAGGCCGGTGTAGGCGAGGATCTCGCGCGGGCGGTCGTGGACCTCTCCGTTGGGAAACAGGACGGAGCCGATCACCGCCAGAGTGACGATGACGGTTTCAAGGATGATGGTCCCGACGAACCAGCCAACGACGGCGCGGCTGGCAGCCTTTTCCGATTTGGCGGAGAAAAATTTCTGGTACATGGATTGATTGCCCAGCAGCAGCAGACAGGTGGGGAGGAAAAGCTCCATGGCCTGGAGGAAGCTGAAGTCACCGAGGAGCTGGAAGTGAGTGGCTGGCAGGCTGGCGCGGATGTGGGCCCAACCGCCCGCATGATGCGCGAGGACCGGCGTCGCGATCAGCAGGGCGATGGTGGCGATCAGGCCGATGGCCACGTCCATGTAGGCGACGGAGCTCATCCCGGCGATGGCGGTGAAGACGATGACAAAGGCGGCGAGGATGTATTTGCCGAGGTCGGCGGTGATGTAGGTGGGGAAGATGAGGTGCAGGATGTCGCCGCCGCCGATCAATTGATAGCTGGTGATCGCGGTGTAGGTGAAGAGGACCGCGATGACGCCGAGGATGCGGGCGGCCTGGTTGTAGCGGGCTTCGAGCAGGTCGGGGATGGTGTACTGGGCGAACTTGCGGGCGCGGGGTGCGACGAAGTAGATCAACAGCAGCCCGGCCCAGCCGCCGGCTCCCTGCCACAGCGCGGCGAAGCCATGCCGGTAGGCGTTCTCCGCGCCGGCGAGGAGAGAGCCGGAGCCGATCCAGCTCGACAGCAACGTGAAGACGAGAACGAATGCCGGCAGCGAGCGGCCAGCCACCAGGTAGTCGGCTTTGGTCTTTACCTTGCCCAGGCGACCGAGAGAGACGATCAGCAGGGTCAGAACGATGAGGGCAAGAACGATGGCGTAGAGATTCATGGGCTTGGGCTCAAGTGTACTGTCTGGTAAGAGGCGATGCCGGTTTGTGCGGTAACAGGACGGGAATGAGGCTTCCGCGCAGGTAAACGGTAGACTGTCTGGGGTAGGACAAACAGCAATTCAGAAGGCGGAACCATGGGTAGAGTCTGGATAAAGTGTGCCGTTGCGGCGTTGACCGTGACGATCGGGAGCCTGGCAGCGGAAGCGCAAACTGCGCCGATTACGTTGAGCGTCGATCTGACGGATGCTCCCCGCAAAATTCTTCATGCAACCGAAGTGATGCCGGTGGCGCCGGGTCCGTTGACGGTGGTGTATCCGAAGTGGATTCCCGGCGAGCATGGACCGACGGGGCCGGTCGAGAATATGGCCGGATTTTTGATCACGGCAAACGGGCAGCCCGTGCAATGGGTCCGCGACAGCGTGGATATGTTCGCCTTCCACCTGACCGTGCCGCAGGGCGCGACCCAACTTGAGATGAAGATCGACTTCCTGACTCCGCCTTCCCTGTCAGGATTTTCAGCCGGAGGCTCGACGAGCGAGAACCTGGCCCTGCTGAGTTGGAACACCCTGCTTGTCTACCCTGATGGCATGAATGCGAGCGATGTGATGGTGACGCCGTCGGTCAAGGTGCCGCAGGGATGGAAGTTTGGCACGGCGCTGGACCGGAATGGTGAATCGGCCGATACGACGAAGTTCAAGACGGTGAGCCTGGAGCAGTTGATCGACTCTCCGGTGCTTGCGGGCCGCTTCTTCCGCGAAGTTCCGCTCGCTCCCGAGATCTCGCCGAAGCATTATCTGGATATGGCCGCGGATGGGCCGGAAGAGCTCGACCTGTCGAAGGCGCACATCGCGGAGTTCGACCGGCTGGTGCGGGAGACTGGTGCGCTGTATAAGAGCAGGCACTACGGCTCGTATCATTTCCTGGTAACGCTGAGCGACGAGGTGGCGCACTTCGGACTGGAGCATCACCAGTCCAGCGACGACCGGGTGGAGGCAACGACCTTTACCGACGACCGTGAGTTCGTGCTGGACGGGCTGCTGTTGCCGCACGAGTTTACCCATAGCTGGAACGGAAAATACCGCCGCCCCGCAGGACTTGCGACGAGCAACTATCAGAAGCCGATGAAAGGCGACCTGCTTTGGGTGTACGAAGGATTAACCGAGTATCTCGGGGACGTGCTGGCGGCGCGCTGCGGGATCTGGACGCCTGAGCAATATAAGCAGCGGCTTTCGACGATTGCGGCGACCTACGACAACAGGCCCGGAAGGACGTGGCGCGACATTCAGGACACGGCGACCTCCGCGCAAATTCTATATGGCGCAGGCGGCGGATGGGACAACTGGCGGCTCAACGTGGACTACTACGACGAGGGCGAGCTGATCTGGCTGGATGCGGACACGACGATCCGCAAGATGACCAATGGCAAGAAGAGCCTGAACGATTTCGTGGCGAAGTTCCATGGGCTGGGCGGCAATACGGGACCGAAGGTAGTGCCCTACACGTTCGAGGATGTGGTCGCGGGGTTGAACGGCGTGGTGGCGAACGACTGGGCGACGTTCCTGCGGTCGAGATTGGACTCACATGCCTATCAAGCGCCGTTGGGAGGCCTCGAAAATGGCGGCTACAAGCTGACCTACTCCGACAAGCCGAACGCCTGGAGCGCGCTCGAAGACGCCCAAAGCGAAACGTTCAACTTCTGGTACTCGCTGGGTCTGCATGTGCGGAAGTCGGGGATCGTGTCCGATGTGCTGAAGGGCGGAGTCGCAGACAAGGGCGGCTTTGGACCGGGGATGAAGATCCTCGCGGTGAATGGACGGGCCTTTACGCCGGATGTGCTGAAGGCGGCGGTGCACGACTCGAAGGACTCGGGCCCGGCGGTAGAGCTGATCGTCGAAAATACCGGCTATTACAAGATCATCAAGCTGGATTATCACGGCGGCGAGCGCTATCCGCAACTGGAGCGGGTATCGGGCGTGCCTGATCGTCTGGATGAGATTCTGAAGCCGGAGGCAAGATAAAGGCGGGCGACAACTCAGGCGGCGGTCTTGGGATCAGCTTTGGGATCAGTCTTGGGATCCATCGAAACCGCCGCAGAGGCGGAAGGAATGGCATTGGAAGCCGCTGCCGGAGAGAGCGTGATCTGATCGCTCGCGAGCAGGCGCTTGGCTGCGGCAGCGGCTTCTATTTCGCTATTGATCTCGGCGCCGAGAAGGAGCATGAGTCCGCTGAGATAGAACCAGGTCAGCAGGATGATCACTGCTCCGAGCGAGCCGTAGGTGACTGAGTAGTTGCCGAAGAGATGAACGTACAGACGCAGGCCGACCGAAGCCACAAACCATCCCAGGATGCCTACAGCAGAACCGGGTGTAAGCCAGTGCCAATGCGTGGTCTTCAAGTCTGGCGCGAAATAGTAGATGACCGCGAAAAACAGAGAGAGCAGAGCAGCGGCGAAGACCCACCCGACGAGTCTGACGGAGATCGCCACCATGCTCGCGAGGACATGATGATAGATGCGGAGGTGGGCCATTCGCGCGAAGAAATCGCCGCCAAGCAGAGAAGCCAGCATGAACGTGACCAGCACCAGGAGGATGACGGTCACGCCGATGGCCGAGAGGCGCGCTGCGAAATAGGATCGCGTCTCCTTGACCCGGTAGACGACATTGAGAGAGTCCTGAATGGCGGAGAAGCCTACGGACGCTGACCAGATCGCGAACATAAGACCGAAGGTAAGCTTTCCGCTGCTGGTCGCGGCAGTGGTCTGGTTGAAGGTGTCCAGCACGGTTCCCATGGCTGCGTGGGGTATCACGATGGAGAGATAGCCAAGAAGCGAGTAGTAGATCTTCGACGCCGAACGCGCTGCCAGACCGAGGATCGTGGTTGCGGTAAAGAGGCTGGGAAACAGCGCGAAGATGAAGTAGAAACCGAGTTCGGCGGCGCGGCCGACCAGATTGTCATCCAGCGTTGCGCGCCAGGTATGTCTGACAATCACGCCGATAGGAATATCTTCGAGATCCCACAGAGATCGAAGAGGAGAACGAGAGACCATATCCCAGATACGCCGCTGGATCTGCGGGGTAGCGTGATGATCGAGGATGTGGCCGGAGGGGTTGATAACGGATCCTCGAGGTGATTTGGAGTCAGGGCGCAGGTTCGGGTCCCATATCCTGTGCACTCTCCATAGTAGATGCGGAATGCGCGGCGTTTGGTGGCTGCCCGTCGCCCTTCTGGAACTGAAATCGATACGCGAGGAAGGCGGCGCGCATCTATTTAATGAGATGACAAACACGCGTAAAAGGTGGAGCAACCGGCCGCTTCCGATGAGGAAGGTAGAGCAGTTGTGGCGGCAGGTGCGGGCCAGCCACGAGCAGCCGATGACCGGACGGCCGCGCCCGGTGCAGCTGGTTCGTGGCGAGGAACTGGGTGTGACCTTCATCGGGCATTCGTCGTTTCTGCTGCAGCTGCACGGGCGCAAGGTGCTTGTCGATCCGGTATTCTCCAAGCGATTGATTTTGCTGCGTCGCCAGCGACGTGCCGGCGTGCTGGTGAAGGACCTGCCTGCCATCGACGTGATCCTGCTCACCCATGCCCATATGGACCATCTGGATCTGGCCTCGCTACGACGTGTCGTGCGAGCGACGCGGAGACTTACGGGAGCGTCTCCTGAGGTGGTGGTGCCGCGCGGCGTCGAGGACCTTGTCGCGAGGATCGGTTTTTCGAAGTTACATCAGCTCGCCTGGTGGGAGCAGACCGAAGCGCAGGGGCTGGCGATCACCATGACTCCGTGTAAGCACTGGGGCGCACGCATGTTCCGAGACACCCACAGGGGCTATGGAGGGTACGTCCTTGAGGGCGGCGCCCAGTCGGTGTACCACTCGGGCGACACTGCTTACTTCGACGGCTTTCGCGAGATTGGATCGCGGCTGAGGCCTCAACTTGCCCTGCTGCCTATCGGCGCTTATTTCCCCGACAGTTATCGCACCGTGCATACAAGCCCCGAGGAGGCGCTGCGCGCCTTTCTGGAGGTGGGGGCGACCTACATGGTGCCGATGCATTATGGCACCTTCCGCCTGGGCCGCGAACCGATGGAGGAGCCAGTGCAGCGCCTGCAGGCGGAGGCCGCGAAACTCGGCATAACAGAACGGATCAAAATTCTGGAAGAAGGCGAGACGATGCACCTTTCTCCGGCGAAACGCATCCGATGACATTATGGCGACGACTGCAGATGCGAAGGTGAGCGGAACGTTTTCGATTGGCGGAGACCTCACGGTCAACCGTTTGGGATACGGTGCGATGCGAATCACCGGCCAGGGGATCTGGGGCGAGCCCAAGGATGCTGCGGGTGCAAAGAAGGTGCTGCAGCGCGCGGTCGAACTCGGCGTGAACTTCATCGACACGGCGGATTCTTACGGCCCGGAGGTTAGCGAACGGCTGATCGGCGAAGCTCTCGCCCCCTATGCCAAGGGGGTCGTGATTGCGACCAAGGCAGGTTTGACGCGGCAGGGACCGAACAAGTGGCTGCCGGTGGGACGTCCGGAGTATCTGCAGCAGCAGGTGGAGATGAGCCTGCGCCGGCTCAAGGTAGAGCGCATCGATCTTTGGCAGCTTCACCGTATCGACCCCAAGGTGCCGGTGGAGGAGTCGCTTGGGGCTATAAAAAAGCTGCAGGAGAAGGGGAAGGTTCGGCACGTCGGACTTAGCGAAGTGAAGCCGCACGAGATCGACCAGGCACGCAAGGTGATCGAAGTTGTCAGCGTTCAGAACCAGTACAACATCGGCGACCGGCAGCACGAGGATGTGGTCGAGTATTGCGAGAAGCACAACCTGGCGTTCATCCCCTGGTTCCCGGTAGCGGCGGGGAAACTGGCGCAACCGGGGGGCAAGCTGGATGCGGCAGCCAAGGCGCATGGCGTAACCGTCTCACAGCTCTCCCTCGCGTGGCTGCTCCATCGTTCCCCGGTGATGCTGCCGATTCCTGGAACCTCTTCGGTCGAACACCTGGAAGAGAACGTTGCTGCGGCGGGAGTTCAGTTGTCCGATCCAGTATGGAAAGAGATCGAAGATTCCGCCAAGTAATCGACTTGCGTATTTTGAGGAACGAGCCGCGGATTTTAGCGGCTCTCTTTTTTCCCTCAGCCCCGCAGCTTCCCTGTTTTATCGCGAAAACAGTGCTTGATCAGCCTTCACTGGGCTTCTTCGCTCCTACCAGATCAGGCTCTTTTACCGGAGATAGTTTTTCAGCCTGTCTGCTGATCGGACGCCGGCTACGCTGCATCGGCTCAAGGCGCTGCGGCCTGCCTGTCTGCAGAGACTCTTCAATGGCAACCAGAACCCGCACATCCAGAAGCCCTTCCTGTCCATCCGCCTCGGGATGCTGGTCGTGCAGGACGCAGTCGGAGAAGTACTTCAGTTCGCCGCCGAATTGATCGGTCTTGGCAAAACTCTTTTCGTTTTTCGACTTGCGGACCGTCTTTACCTGCTGAAGCGCCACCCCGACCTGGTAAGCCGGTTCGGAGTGAAGGTCGCCTTTGTTGCCGACCACCCGGAACTCATCGACATCGCCGCCGTTGTAGGTCAAGCAGAACTGTGCGATTCGGCTGTGTTCAAACTTCAGAAGCACGGAGACCGTATCGTCGAAGTTGAACCGCTGCGGGTCGGTGCACACACCAGAGGCGAAGACCTCGATCGGTTCCGCACCGAACAGATTGCGCACAGCGTTGAGCGGATATGGTCCCATGTCGGGGACCGGGCCGGCCCAGTAGCCGTTCCTGGCGCGATGGTTGCTCGCCGCCACCTGTTGCGAAAAAACCGAGCTGAACATGCGAACAGCGCCGAGTTCGTTGTCGCGAACGATACGCAGAGCTTCCAGCGAGCCCGCATCGTAGTGCAGCCGATAGGCAATCATCAGCTTCGCCCCGGACCGCTCGGAGGCCGCGATGATCCGCTCGCACTTTTCGACGCTCACCGCCATGGGCTTCTCCAGAAGAAGATGAACGCCTGCTTCCAGCGTCCGCACGGCATATTCGGCATGGTCGAAGTTAGGCAGCGCGAGGTACACAGCGTCTATCTCGTTCGAAGCAAGCAGGGCGTCGTACTCGTCGTAGGAGTAATGCCTGGAGATGCCATACTTCTCGCCAAGCTTCAGCGCCTTCTCTTCATGTCCCGTCACGAGCGCGACGATCTCACTGTTTCCCGTATGCTCCACTCCTGGCGCGAACGCCGCCTGGGCGATCCATCCCAAACCGACTATCGCGTACCGGACCTTGCTGCCTGTTACGTTTCTCGCCTTCATCGGTGTAGCCCCCTTATTCACAATGCCGCAGTTGAATCGGACGCAGGACAAGAAGGAGGAGATGCACCGGAAGCGGCTATCCGCGAGACCGGAATCCGCAGGATGAAAAGTTTATTCTGTTCTTTATGGACGAACTCGATGCCACTCTAAGCCACGCTAAAAAGTGATTGGATAAGAAATCCAAATTTGCTCGATTTACGTTTTTGGCGAATTGATGTCAAGAGGTTTGGTCGTCAGATCTCCCGAGGGATCGTCCTTCACATCCCAACCTGGCAGCTCCTGCGATCCTGTGATCAGGCGCGCGCCGTCGCTGAAGGTGAGATAGGTCCACGCCCATTGGCGAAAGACGGAGAGCCGGTTGCGGAAGCCGATGAGAAAGAAGATGTGAACGACGAGCCAGGTCATCCAGGCGGGAAAGCCGCTCCAATGCGCCTTGAAGGGCCACTTGATATTTGCCACCGCAGCCTTGCGGCCGATCGTGGCCATGTCGCCCTTGTCGAAGTAGCGAAAGTTCTCTTCCTTGCCCGTGCCATCGCTCCCAAGACCAGCGGCGACCAGACGGCCGATACGTTTGGCTGCATAGCGCCCCATCTGCATCGCGGGCTGAGCCACGCCGGGCACCTCCTTGCCGTCCTGCTCGAAGTGCGCCAGATCTCCGCAGATGAAGATCTCGGGATGGCCGGCGGGGTTCAGATGTCCATCCACGAAGACGCTTCCGCGGCGGTCGGTTTCCGCGCCAAGCAGTTTGCCTAGCGGCGAGGCCTGCACGCCCGCTGCCCATAGCGTGACGACCGCATCGATGCGCTCGTCGCCCACCTTGACATAGCCGGGCTGGATATCGCTGACCTGAGCGCCGGTGCGAATCTTCACGCCCAATTCGTTGAGCTGCTCCCGTGCCTTCAACTGCAGGTCCTCAGGATAAGCGGAAAGGATCTTCAGCGAGCCTTCGAGAATCAAAACCTGGGCCATGGATGGGTCAATGTGCCGGAAATCCTTCGCCATGTAAAGCCGGGCGATGTCGCTGATGGCGCCCGCAAGTTCGACACCTGTGGGGCCGCCGCCGACGATGACGAAGTTGAGCGCGGGGTGGCTGCCGGACTCCATCATCTGGCGCTCGGCAAGCTCGAAGGCCAGCAGGACGCGGCGGCGAATCTCGGTAGCATCCTCCACCGTCTTCAGGCCCGGAGCCAGCTTCGACCAGTCGTCGTGACCGAAGTACGAGTGCGTGGAGCCGGTGGCGATGATGAGATAGTCGTACTCCAACTGCACCCCGGTCTTCAGGCGCACGCGCTGCTCCGGCATCTCGAAGCCGACGGCCTCATCCATCAGTACTTCGATATTGGGATGGTCGCGCAGCATCGAACGGATGGGCTGCGCGATGTCGGCAGGCGAAAGCACCGCAAGGGCAACCTGATACAGCAGAGGTTGAAAGAGATAGTAGTTTCTACGATCGACCAGCGTGATATCGACCGGCAGCTTCGCCAGTTCCATAGCGGCGTTGATGCCGCCAAAGCCGCCGCCAAGGACCACGACCCGCTTGCGCGCACTTCCTCTTGCTGCCGTTGCTTCCGCCATCGTGCAACCCCCGGGTTCACTGATTCCACAGACGAGTTCAGCCTATCTTGACTTACCTTGGTTGAGATGCCTGAGTTTTATCTGGGTTACGGAATGAAATCAAAAAGACGAGCAATGAGGATGGAAACGTTAGTCGTGATGGGAATCCCATGCAGCAGTGGTGAAGCGACCAGCCAGGAAGGCGTTGAGGATCAGTCGTTGCTGCCGAGGGTGTCGGGGGTGGCGTAGTAGCCTTTACGGGCCTGAACTTTTTCGTCTTTGCCGCAGGTGATGTTGAGGGTGCGGTAGGTGCCGTCGATCTTGAGGTTGGTGGGCGTGTAGCTGGCGAGATACTGGGTGCGCAGCTCGTCCTGAATCTGGTCGAAGGCGTCCTCGAGTTTCTTCCCATTGTTGCCAACGTTGATGACGCGGCCTCCGGTCTCGGAGGCGAGGCGTTCCATGTCGCGATCGCCCGAGTAGGTCATGCCGAAGCCGCCGTAGAAGCCGCGGTCGGCGATCATGATGACGTAGACGATGGCATTGGCTTTCTGGGCGGCTTCGATGGAGGACTTGAGGGTCTCCTGGGAGCCCTGGTCGCCGCCGTCGGTGAGCAGGACGAGGATCTTGCGGCCGGCCTCCTGGCGGAGTTTGTCGTGGGCGGCGAGGTAGACCGCGTCGTAGAGAAGCGTTCCGCGGGCGCTGCCGTTGCCAGTGACCGAACCGGTGCCGGCGCCGGTGTTGATCTGGGCCGAGTCGATGGAGCGCCTGATTTCGCGAGGGCTATTGGTGTAGTCGGCCAGGAGGTTGACGTTGATGTCGAAGGAGATCAGGAAGGCCTCGTCCTTGGGGGTGAGGACGTCCTTCAGGAACTCGGCGCCGGACTGCTGTTCGAGAGGAAGGACGTTCTGCTGGCTGCCGCTGGTGTCGAGGAGAATGCCGATGGTGAGGGGGAGGTTCTTTTCCTGGGTGAAGTTCTTGGTTTTCTGGAGGGTCTTGTCCTCGTAGATGCTGCAGTCGTCTTTTTTGAGGCTGGTAATGTAGCCGTTCTTGTCGCGGACGGAGAAGAAGACGTTGACGAGATTGACGTTTACTTTGAGGGTCTGAACGTCATCCTGGTGGATGGGTTGGGCTGCGGCGTTGCTCGCGGGTGGGGGGCCGTCTGGGGAGGGCGCCTCCTGGGCGCGGAGAGCGGGGGAGATACCGAAGAGCAAGGCAACGGCGGCGAGGCAGAGGGAGCGCATACCGTATTAGACGCCGGATCTGGACGTGAGTTTGAGCAAAATCGCAGGGACCGCGGGCGATTGGAGACTGCGGCTGAGGCGTTGGCGCAACGTGCGAGATGGGGCCATGCGTCCAACCGGGTAGGCTGTTATCGTACCGTTCGTGGATTGGGATGGCGGCGGGGCTAAGGCGCTGGTAGTCTGGTACTTGGTACAGCTTTGGGTCCGAGAGGCCCGGCTGTAAGGTATGGGGGATCGACGTGGTCAGGAACAGCGTATTGTCAGGGGCTTTGGCGTGCATGATGCTTGGACAGCCGGCACAACCGCAGGCGCAGCAGAGTGCAGCACAGCAGCAGGACGTTCCTGAGGCTCCGATTCCCGAGGCTCCGAGGCCGCAGGCAGTACCGGTAGGGCCGGTGACGCCGGGCGGGGGGACCACTGCAGAGTCCAACGGAGACAATTCGACCTCGCAGGAGAGCGGCACGCCGAGCAAATTGCCCGAGACTGCGGCGCAGACAGCGGCGCAGAAGGCCGATGAAGGCGCTCCACCGGATCAGGTTCCGGCGGGACAAGGGCCCGAGTATGTGATCCACACGGGCGTCAACTTTGTGGAAGTGCCGTTTACCGTGAAGGACAACAAGGGACGGCTGGTGCCGGGGCTGACATGGCGCGATGTGCGGGTGTATGAGAACAACCTGCGGCAGAAGTTGAGTCTGTTTACGGTCGATCCGTTTCCGCTGTCGGTGGCGCTGGTGATCGATCAGAGCATGGCCTTCGACAACATGGCCAAGGTGAACAACTCTCTGGCCTCGTTACAGGGGGCGTTTACGCCGTATGACGAGGTCGCGGTGTTTACCTACGGAAATGGTCCGAAGATGCAGACCGACTTTACCGGAGCACAGAGTGCGCGCCTGACGGCGGTGCTGGATCGGACAAAAACGACCGGACGCGAGCCGGTGTACTACGATTCGGCGGGGCCGATGGGCCAGAACATCAATATCAACAACGGGGCGGATAGCCACACCGATCCGAATGTGAATTCGACGCACGGAACCAGCATCTTAGGCATTCAGAATGTACCGCGTGACGTGCATACGCTGAACGACGCGATTCTGGCGGCGGCTACGTCGCTTTCGAAGACGCCGGTTGGGCGCAAGCGGATTGTTTATGTGATCAGCGATGGACGCGAGTATGGCAGCGAAGCCAAGTTCTCTCAGGTGGTGAAGTATCTGAACACGAACAAGATTGCGGTGTACGGGACGCTGGTGGGCAACTCTTCGCTGCCGGGAGTGAGCTATCTGGACCGCATGCACCTGCCGCTGATGATGCGGGACAATATCCTGTCGGCGTATGTGAAGCAGACGGGCGGCGATTTCTATGGAGCGTATCGCCAGGGTGGCATCGAGACGAGTTTTGCGAAGATCGCCGAAGAGGTCAGGACACAGTACACCGTCGGCTACTACACGCATGAACCGTTTATCGACGGCAAGTATAGGACGCTCGAGGTAAAGGTGCTGCGGCCGAACCTGACGGTGTACGCGAAGCCAGGCTACTACCCTACGGCGAGCGATGTGGTGCCGCATGTGGTGAACTCGACGAGATAGACCCTTTGCTGCTTCGATTGGAGACCCGGAATGGAATTTGATGGAGATGCTGCTGCACGGAAATGCGCTGCTGGCGCTGGCTGCCGCGGTGCTGTGGGGCGGCGGGGACTTCGCGGGCGGTATGGGCGTGAAGCGCGCGGGCGGCGCGATGGGGGCTGCGCTGCGAGTGATCCTGCTGAGCCATGCGATGAGCTTTGGAGTGTTGTCGCTGGCGGCGTGGATGCGGGGGGATGCGTTTCCACATGAGCCGGCGCTTGCATGGGGGGTGGCGGCGGGAGTCACCGCGGGGATCTCGCTGTCGTGTTTTTATATTGCGCTGTCGCGAGGAGCGATGGGGGCTTCGGCGGCGTTGAGCGGACTGCTGGCGGCGGCGATTCCGGCAGGTGTTTCGGCTGTGTGGGAGGGATCGCCCGGGGTGCTGCGGATTGCGGGGTTTCTGGTGGCCGGAGTGGCGATCTGGCTGATTGCGGCGGGACCGAATCCAGAGGCAAAGGCAGATCGTGGTTCAAAAGACAGGGGAACGTTCTGGCTGGCGTTTGCGGGTGGGGTGGGGTTTGGGATTTATTTTACGGCGCTGAAGCTGGCGGCGGCAAAGACCGGGGTGATCTGGCCTCTGGTGACGTGCAGGATGGGCAGCTTGGCGGTGTGTTCGCTGATGCTGGCGGGGATGGCTTTGACCTCGCGGACGAGCGGGACGAAGACTGTGGTGAGCCGCAAAGTCTTCCTGTGGGCAGCGGCTACGGCTCTGCTGGATTCTTCGGGCAACCTGTTTTACATTGCCGCGACGCGTGCTGGAAGGCTGGACGTGGCGGCAGTGCTGGCTTCGCTTTATCCGGCCTCGACGATTCTGCTGGCGGCCTGGACGCTGCATGAAAAGCCTACGCGGCGGCAGGGGCTGGGGATGGCCGTGGCGGCAGCGGCTGTGGTGATGATCACATTACAGAAGTGAGTTTCGAGCGGTGAGCTTGGAGTGCGGCTCAGAGCTTGATCTCGGATGGGTCGAGAGTGGGGGCGGGAAAGGTAAGTTTGAGGCTTTGCAGGGCATCGACAATAATGCTTGAGATAGCCACGTTGCGGTACCACTTGTTATCCGAAGGGATGACGAACCAGGGCGCGTGCCTGGGACTGGTCGTCGAGAGAATGCGGTCGTAGCAGTCGATGTAGTCGGGCCAGAACTTGCGTTCGTGAACGTCGGCCTCGGTGAGCTTCCAGTGTTTTTTCTTGTTGTCGATGCGGGACTGGAGCCGGCGGGTCTGCTCGTCGCGGGAGATGTGCAGGTAGAACTTGAGGATGAGGACGTTGTTGTCAACGAGCATGTCTTCGAAGGAGTTGATCTCGTCGAGGCGGCGCCGCATGGTCTTCGCGGAGATGAGTTTGTGGACGCGGGGAGAGAGGACGTCCTCATAGTGGGAGCGGTTGAAGATGCCGATCATGCCGCGCGGGGGAACCTGCGCGTGGGTGCGCCAGAGGAAGTCGTGGCGGGCCTCAAGCGGAGTAGGGACCTTGAAGGAAGCGACATCGCAGCCCTGCGGGTTGACCCCGGAGAAGATGTGGCTGATGGCGCCATCTTTGCCGGCGGTATCCATGCCTTGCAGAACAATGAGCAGGGCTTTGGACTGGTTGGCGTAGAAGACGTCCTGGAGTTCGGCGAGCAGAGCGCGGTGTTTCACCAGGACCAGTGCGGCCGACTCTTCAGACTTGTAACCGCCCATGTCTGAGGAGGAGAACTTCGACAGCCGAACGCGCGTGTGCGGCTTAACTAAATAGGGCGATTTGATTTTCATGAGGAAAGGCGCAAGCGGCGAGGCTTCGGCTTCGGTGGAGAAGGACTGCCGGTCCCGGCCTACTTGACTGATTCTTCGGCTTTGGGGGTAACGGTGTGGGCAGTTTCGCCGGGCTTATTCGTGTCGTCGGTAATGCCCTTCATGCCGTCCTTGAAGCCGCGAAGGCCTTCGCCAAGACCTTTGCCGAGTTCGGGGAGTTTCTTGCCGCCGAAGAGGACGACTGCGACCACGGCAAGGACTATCAGATGTGTTGGTGTAAATAGTTCGCCCATACTTGTTCTCCCTGCGGCTGGAACGGTCGTGTCCAGCGCATCCACTATTGTCGCACAAATGCTGTCTGAGGATAGATACGCTATGCCCGGCAGAGCAGATGTGGTCTGGACGTTATATCTTGGTACCTGAAGGAATGCAGAAGCGAATGCGGAGAGAGATGTTGCGATTGAGATTGAGATTGAAGGCGAGTGGATTGGCTGGATGTGAGACAAAGGGCAAGTTGACTGGAGCGCGACGGTTTGCAGTTCGCGCAGGTGCTGGCATTCTGGCGGCAGGGTTGCTGATGGTGGGACCGGCGCAGGGACAATCGACCGCCTCGTCCTCGGCGGCGAGCCAGACAACGACTCAGACGACAACAACGCGACCAGTGGGATTGGGCAAGATCGGGCCGGCAGCTCCCGTCAGCTACGACAACCGGTATGAGGTCTTCGGCGGTCTCAACTTCATGAACTTTCAGGCGGGTCAGTCGCTGCCAAACCGCATGAACCTTGGCGGCGGCGAGTTGCTCGGGACCTACTGGCTAACGAAGAAGCTAGGACTTTCGGCGGATTACCGCATCGATGCAGGAACGACTCCGGTATTCGCCAACTGCTGCGTCAACAACAGGCCGCTGGTTTACCTGAACACCGGCATGCTGGGAGGGCAGTACCGCGGGCCGAAGAACCAGTTTGTCGCAGTGAACTACCATGCGCTGTTTGGCGTGTCGCATGGCACGTTCACCTACAGCCTGAAGGATGTGCCGCCGCTTTATATCCCGACCATCGGGCTGTATACGAACCGCACGAAGCCGATCGCCGCGCTGGGCGGGAGCATCGATTTCAACCGGTCGAAGAACTTTGCCGTACGACTTTCGCCGGACCTGATTCTGGAGCACTTCGGGAGCGAAACGAGAGAGTTTTTCGCGATCTCGGGTGGAGTCATCTACCGTTTTGGAAAGGTAAAGTGAGACAGGGAGTAGGGAATAGGGAGTAGGGAGTAGGGAGTAGAAGACCTGATTGATTTCAGAGATACAACGGCATTCTGTTTGCCGACAATTGAGACGCTTAAAAAGCGGACCGCCTGATCGGGGTCCGCTTTTGTTTGCTATTCCCTACTCCCTATTCCCTACTCCCTGCCTCACCAGGAGTTTCCCTGCTGGAGGAACTCGGGGGAGACGGGATTTTCGTAGACGGAGTAGTCGCGGGTGACGACGGTGAGACCGCTGGAGGAGACAAAGTAGTTCTTCTTATCCTCATTGGCGTCGTAGCCGATGACGGTGCCATCCGGGATGTGGACGTCACGGTCGATGATAGCGTGGCGGATGCGGCAGTGGCGTCCGATGTTGACGTGGGAGAAGACGATGGAGGAGTCGACGTCGGCGTAGGAGTTGACGCGGACGTCTTGCGAGAGGACGGAGTTGCGGATGACGGCGCCGGAGACGATGGAGCCTGAGGCGACGATGGAGTTGATGGCCATGCCGGTGCGGCCGGGTTCGCCGAAGACGAATTTGGCGGGCGGATACTGGTAGGGACGGGTGCGCATGGGCCAGGACTTGTCGTAGAGGTTGAAGGTGGGGGTGATGCCGGCGACGTCCATGTTGGCTTCATAGTAGGCCTCGAGGGTGCCGACGTCGCGCCAGTAGAGGGCCTTCTGCTTGTTTTCGTCGACGAAGTTGTAGGCACACATTTTGTGGCGGCCGAGGATTTTGGGCAGGATGTTATGACCGAAGTCGTGGCGGGAGTTGGGATCTTCGGCATCCCGGATGAGCTCGGGGAGGAGGACGTCGGTGTTGAAGAGGTAGATGCCCATAGAGACGTCGACCATGTCGGGGTTAAAGGGCGAGCGGATTTTGGTCTCTTTGGGTTTTTCCTCGAAGCCGGTGACCTCGCCGTTGCGGGCAACCTCGACGACACCGAAGGAGGCGACCTCGTTCGGCATGACGGGGAGGGTGGCGAGGGTGACGTCGGCGCCGGTTTCGCAGTGGTGCTGCATCATCAGGGCGTAGTTCATCTTGTAGATGTGATCGCCGGAGAGGATGAGGACGTACTTGGGTTCTTCGGACCCGATCGAGTAGATGTTCTGGTAGACGGCATCGGCGGTGCCCTGGTACCACGACTTCGAGACGCGCTGCATGGGGGGAAGAATCTCGATGAACTCGCCAAGCTCGTTGGCGACGACTGGACCCCAGCCCTCGCGGATGTGGCGGTTGAGCGAGAGCGCCTTGTACTGGGTGAGGATGTAGACGTGGCGGAGATCGGAGTTGATGCAGTTGGAGAGGGTGATATCGATGATGCGGTACTGGCCAGCGAAAGGAACTGCGGGTTTTGCGCGATCGCGGGTTAGTGGAAAGAGCCGTTCCCCGGCGCCACCGGCAAGCAAAACACCAAGCGTATCTCTCATAAGCTTTACTTATACTCCCGATTCCGCGACAGCCATGTTATCGGACTACTCGTCCGTCAGATGCACAAACGCAAGTGAGTGTTACAACGACACGAATCCACTCTGCGAGGACGAATCTCAGGACTGATGCAGTGAAAAGGAAGGGGGGAATGCCCTAACTATATGTCGTGAGCTCGCGGAAGGAATGCGGTCAAGTTCAGGCTTCGGGTGTCTCTGATGAATCTGGCGAATCGGTTGATACCTCGTCGGTGAGGCTGATGCGTAGAGATTTCAGAAAGCTCAGATCGTTGCGAGTGAATGGACCGTCTGCGTCGCCGTCAATGGAATCCGCGGACTCTTCGACTTCCTCCTCGACCTCGTTCAGGCCGATAGTCGCTTCAAGCATGAGGAGTACATCAAAACCCTGCTCGCGGATGTTCTTGACAACGCCGGCTATATCCTCCGACTCCGAAACGGACTCGTGGATTGCTTCACCAAGTTTTTGGATAAGGTTTTTGACCTTCTGGTTCAATGCCACCTCCGGGCTGCCCAAGGTTGGAATCACCGCGCATCGGGTATTCCCGGCCTGGCTGACCGGCGGGAACGGCACTGCGGGTACTATAGGGACAAAGAGCTACTGAGAAAAGGATACGCCCATGACTGTGGAGGCTGCAATGGCATTTGTTGTGTGACAAATAGTGTGTGTCAAAAACGAAACAAACGCGGGTTCCTCTCTCTATGCGACGGTATGATGATCGGACCAAGCCTCTTCCAAGCGGTGAGCGAGCAGTTCGACAGGCTGGGTACGCTTGGGACCCCAAACGAGAAGACAAACTGCAGCAGCACAGAAGCCGCCCACCATCCAAAAAACATTCTTCATTCGATTGTCCCCTTTTCGCCTTGTCTCGCTTTAGTGCTGCGCTTCGACCTGTCTTGTCGGTTGGATGCAGGGAAGGCGGAGGGCGGTTGCAGTTTTGAGGACTGGGCTGCCGGTAAGACTATCGCTGGTCTGCCAGAAGCGGCTACACTCTGGGAATGGACTCGGTTCGCTTCGGCCGCGCGCTTGGATTTGGAGCACGCGCAGCTGCCAAAACGCTGGTGACCGCTGTAGACGCAGCGACGTCTCCGAATCCGTCGGCAAGGGCTGCGCCAGATAAGAGCAGAGGCCAGACACCTCCGAGCCCGGCGGCTTCGTCTGAGACCCGGGCGAAGAGGTCCGGGGTTCGAGTAGGCGAACAAGCGGCCCGAACGGCGACGCAGGCACGGCAGACGGGACAGGGGCTCAAGCAGGGCGGAAAGCGGTTCGGCGAGGCGGTGTGGGGGCCGTTCGTGAAGCTGTCCGGCGTACTGTGGCTCGAGGTGACGGGCTTGTTCTTCGGCATCTTCGCGGTGTTTGCAGGCGGCGGGGTGTGGAAGTTGCGCGGAAGCCTGCGCGATACGGGGGTGAATCACGAGGCCCATGTGCATCTACTGCTCGCCGTGGCGATGGCGGCGGTCTTTGGATACTTCTGCGTCAGCAGCTTTGTGAAGGCAAGCCGCAGAGGCAAACGGAGCTAGAAGTGCACGCCAGCGGGTACACTTGAGCGTCATGGCCGAGTCACCTAAAACCAGTTCCGGCATTCCGGTAAAGCTTGTCTACCGGGCAGACGATGTTGCAGGCGTCAATGCCGCGGAGACGATCGACGAGCCGGGAGTGTATCCGTACACGCGCGGGATTCAGCCTACGATGTATCGCGGCCGACTGTGGACGATGCGTCAGTATGCTGGCATGGGAGATGCGGAGGAATCGAATAAACGATATAAATTTCTGCTGGCGCATGGGACGAAGGGCTTGAGCGTGGCGTTCGATCTGCCAACGCAGATTGGATACGACTCGGACAACCCGCTGGCGCTGGGCGAGGTGGGAAAGGTCGGCGTCGCCATCGATTCCATCGAAGACATGGAACGGCTCTTCGATGGGATTCGGCTGGACATGATTTCGACGTCGATGACGATCAATGCAACCGCTTCGACGCTGCTGGCGCTCTATGTTGCGGTGGCAAAAAGGACCGGCGCAAAGGTGCATGCGCTGCAGGGAACGATCCAGAATGACATCCTGAAGGAGTACATAGCGCGGGGAACGTATATCTATCCGGTAGCGCATGCCATGCGGCTGGTGACCGATGTCTTTGCCTGGTCGGCAGAGGAGGTGCCGGAGTGGAATACGATCTCGATCTCCGGCTACCATATGCGCGAGGCCGGATGCACAGCGGTGCAGGAGGTAGCGTTTACGCTGGCTGACGGCGCAACCTATGTGCAGGCGGCAATTGACACCGGGTTGGATGTGGATGCGTTTGCGCCGCGGCTGAGCTTCTTCTTCAACTCGCATAATAACCTGCTGGAAGAGGTGGCGAAGTTCCGTGCGGCGCGGAGTATGTGGGCGCGGATTATGCGGGAGCGGTTTGGCGCGAAAAACCCGCGAAGCTGGATGCTGCGGTTTCATACGCAGACGGCGGGTTCGACGCTGACCGCACAGCAGCCGGAGAACAATATCGCGCGAACGACGCTGCAGGCGCTGGCGGCGGTGCTGGGCGGAACGCAGAGCCTGCATACCAACGGATTCGATGAGGCGTTGTCGTTACCGACCGAGAATGCGGCACGGATTGCCTTGAGGACGCAGCAGATTCTGGCGCATGAGAGCGGCGTGGCGCAGACGGTGGATCCGCTGGCAGGGTCGTTCTACGTGGAGTCGCTGACCGACGAGATTGAGCGGCGCGCGGAGGAGTACATGGCCACGATCGCAGCCTTCGATACCGCTGGAAGATATGGGATGCTGCGGGCCATCGAGCGGGGATACGTGCAGCGGGAGATACAGAATGCGGCGTATACCTACCAGAAGGCCGTGGATGCGAAGGAGGCGATTGTGGTTGGGGTGAACGACTTCGCCAGCGAGCAGGAGGTAACGGTTCCGATTCAGCGGATCGATGAAACACTGGAGGGTCGCCAGGTGGAGCGGGTGCGCGCGCTGCGGCTGCGCCGTGATGCTGGGGTCCATGCCGCGTCGTTGCGGCGGGTAGAGGAAGCCGCGCGGAGTGGAGAGAATTTGATGGGCCCGATACTGCACGCGGTGGAGAGCTATGCGACCGTTGGGGAGATCGCAACGGTGATGCGCGGCGTGTTCGGAGAATATCGCGAGTCGGTGACAGTTTAAGGCTGTGCCGGCGGATGCGGGCCGGGCAACGAAACTTTTGCGGTGGCGATGGGGTTCAGATTGTTGCGGACGGATGTTTTCGCGGATGTTGTGTTCGGGAGATGAAAATGAAGATCGTCCGGTTCTACCTGATGGTATGGTGCTGCGCAGTTGCTATGCTGCCGCCGATGAGCGCGAGGGGCCAGCAGACCCCTCCTACCGCGCTGGCGCCGATCCCGCCGCAGTTACTGAATGCGAAGACAATCTTTATCTCGAATGCCGGAGCAGACAGTGGGTTATTTCCGCATCCGTTCAGCGGCGATCCGGATCGAGCTTATAACGAGTTCTATGCCGATGTTGTGAGTTGGGGACGCTATCAATTGGTGATGGCTCCCGATCAGGCCGACCTGGTGTTCGAGTTGCAATTGACGGCTCCGAATGGCCCATCGAACGCCGACAAGGCGAAGGGCGCCTCGGACCCGCTGCCTATGCTGCGACTGGTGATCTACGACCGTCCGACACACTACATTCTTTGGGCCTTAACGGAGTCGATCGAGCAGGCGAACCTGCAGAAGACGCACGACCACAACTTCGACGAGGCGGTGTCCAACCTGGTGCTGGATGCGGGAAGGCTGACGAAGTCGCTGCCGAGTGGCATGCATTGAAGGATTGCGACCCTGTTGTGCGGTAAAGGCGACGCGTAGAGTTTCACCTGATCAATAGCGATTTCGCCCCCACGGGAGAATGTGCAGACGGCGTGGAGCCATACTTAAGAGATGAAGTTGTGGTCTTTTTTCAACCGATGTCTTGCGGCTGTGCTGCTGATAGTGAGTGGAGTCGCAGCCAGACCTTCTTGTGCGGCGCGAATTCCCGAGGTACATGGGACTTCACTGACAAACGATGCTGTGACTCTGCCGGAGGCTCTGCACGGCAGGCCGGGGGTGCTGATTCTGGGGTTCAGCCGCGGCTCGCGCGACGCGGTGGCGGGTTGGGGACGCAGGCTGGCTGCGGATTACCGGAACTCTCCCGAGGTGATGTACTACGAGATGCCGGTGCTGGCCTCGGTTCCGGGCATCATGCGCGGGTTTGTGGTGCGGTCGATGAAGTCTTCGGTACCGCAGCGGGCGCAGGCACGGTTTGTGCCGATCACCGACCATGAAGCAGCCTGGCGGACGCTGGTGCACTTTGGACCGGCGGACGATCCCTACCTGCTGCTGGTTGACGGCAAGGGCAACGTGGTTTGGCAGACCCAGGGCCAGCCGACCGACGCGGCCTATGCTGCGCTGAAGCAGCAGGTTAGAGCTCTGACGGCTGGAGATTCCCAATGAAGGATGCCTTTAGGCGAGAGATGAAGTACGCCTCAGGCGATAATCGACGCGGGTAGTGGAGCAGAGCCGCCGGATGCTATCGTTTTATGGGCAGCATTCACTAGAGAGACAGAAGGAAGTACCGCTATGGCAGAGACAACAACTGAACTTCGCAAGACCGCATTGAATGCGGTGCATCGGGCGGCCAAGGCCAAGATGGTGGACTTCGGCGGGTGGGACATGCCGGTCGACTGCTGCGGGCTGATCGCGGAACATATGGCGGTGCGCACGGCTGTGGGCGTCTTCGATGTGTCTCACATGGGCGACATCCAGTTGCGCGGGCCGAGCTCGCTGGCGGCGGTGCAGCACCTGTGCATGAACGATGTGTCGAAGCTGGCCGTGGGTCAGGCGCATTACTCTGCGATGCTGTATCCGAACGGAACCTTCGTGGACGATGTAGTAGTGCATAAGCTCTCCGAGAACGACTACCTGATCGTGATCAATGCCGGCACGCGCGAGAAGGACATCCAGTGGGTGCGGAAGACGATTGGGCACATGCCGGGCGTGCATGTGAACGACTTCAGCGACTACTACACGCAGCTTGCGATCCAAGGGCCGCGGGCCGCGGAGACGTTGCAGAAGCTGACTTCGACCGACCTGAGCACGATCAAGAACTACTGGTTCACGTGGGGACAGGTGTGCGGATTGCATAACGTCATGATCGCTCGCACGGGATACACCGGCGAGGATGGGTTCGAGATTTACATTCCCTCGGACGAGCCGACCAGCGCGCGCGTGTGGGCAGAGGTATTAGAGGCAGGAAAAGAGTTCGGCATTCTGGCATGCGGCCTGGGAGCGCGGAATACGCTTCGCCTTGAGGCCGGCATGGCGCTGTACGGGCACGAGATCTCGGATACGATCAACGTGCTCGAAGCGAATCTGGGACGGTATGCGAAGCTCGACAAGCCGGAGTTTGTGGGACGCGAGGCGCTGCTGGAGATTCAGGCGAGTGGTGGGCCGAAGCGCAAACTGGTGGGGCTCGAGATGATCGAGCGCGGCATTGGCCGGGACGGCTATCCCGTATTCTCGCTCGACAGCGCACGGATCGGCGAAATTACGAGCGGGTCGCCCTCGCCCTTCCTGAAAAAGAACATTGCGCTGGCCTATGTGCCGGTGGACTACACGGCGCTCGATACGGAGGTCGCTGTCGAGATTCGCGGGCAGATGGTGAAGGCGAAGGTTGTCGCAGTTCCCTTCTATAAGAAGTCCAGGAAATCCACTTAGTCGTAGCCTCTACAATTGAGTTACACCACAAATCTGGAGAGTGATTGATGAGTTATCCGGCGGGTTATCGCTACACGAAGGAACATGAGTGGATTCAGGTCGACGGCGGGACTGGCACCGTCGGCATTACAGACTATGCACAGAATTCACTGGGCGATATTGTGTTTGTCGATCTGCCGAAGGTTGGCGATACCGTGGAAGCCAAGCAGAGCTTCGGCTCGGTAGAGTCGGTGAAGGCTGTCTCCGACCTGTTTGCGCCTGTTACGGGTACGGTGACGGCGATCAACGAGGAACTGAAAAATGCTCCAGAGAAGATCAACTCCGACGCGAACACGACCTGGCTGCTGAAGGTCGAGCTTGCGGATGCCAAGCAGGTCGATGGGTTATTGACCACCGCGCAGTACGAAAAATTTATCAGCGAAGAGACCGGACACTAAGAGATGCGTTATTTGCCAAAGTCCCCCGCAGACCGCGAGGAGATGCTTGCCGAAATTGGCGTCGCGTCCATCGGCGATCTGTTTTCCACGATTCCACAAGAGTTTCAGTTGAAACGCGATCTTGCGATCCCCCGGCAGCATGGCGAGTCGGAGATTCTGGACCGCTTTCGCGAGTTTGCGGAAGATAATGCCGCCGGCTACTCGAGCTTTCTTGGCGCCGGTGTGTACCGGCACTATCGCCCGGTGATCATCGACTCGCTGGTGCAGCGCGGCGAATTCTTGACCAGCTATACGCCCTATCAGCCGGAGATCTCGCAGGGCACGCTGCAGGCGATGTTCGAGTTCCAGACGATGATCTGCGAGCTCACCGGCATGGAGATCGCGAACGCGTCGATGTATGACGGCTCGACGGGCGCGGCTGAGGCGATCATGATGGCGGTGCGCATAACCGGACGCAACGGCGCCGTGATAGCGCGAACGGTGCATCCTGAGTATCGCGAGGTGATCGCAACCTACGCGCAGCATCAGGAGATTCCGACGGCTGAAGTTGGCTATGCGGCGAATGGGCGCGTCGATGTGGCTGCGCTCGATGCGGCGATCACGAAGGACACGGCCTGCGTGTTGATCCAGTCGCCAAACTTCTTCGGTACGATTGAGGACATTGCCGCTATTGCTGAGATTGCCCATGCGAAGGGCGCGCTGCTGATCGTTTCGATTGCGGAGGCGGTTTCGCTAGGGATCGTAAAGCCCCCCGCCGAAGCGGATATCGTCTCGCTGGAGGCGCAATCGTATGGCGTCGCTGTGGGGTTCGGCGGACCGTACTGCGGCGTCATTGCGTGCAAGGAGAAGTTCCTGCGGCAGATGCCGGGACGGCTCATCGGAGAGACAAAGGACAAGGACGGCAAACGCGGATTCGTGCTGACGCTGTCCACGCGCGAGCAGCATATTCGGCGCGAGAAGGCGACCTCGAACATTTGCACCAACCAGGCGCTGGTTGCACTGATGACCACGATCTTCCTGACGGTTTACGGTAAACAGGGCATGAAGGAGCTTGCGGAGCAGAATCTTGCGAAAGCTGCTTATCTGAAGAGTGTGCTGGGCGGTTCGACTGGAGCTAAGGTGCTGTTCGAGGGCGCGCCGCGGTTCCACGAGTTTGTGCTGGAACTGCCGAAGAGTGCAGAAGACGCGAACGCGGCGCTGCTCGAGGACAAGATCATCGGCGGTCTGCCGCTGCAGAAGTGGTATCCGGAGCTTGGGCCGAATGCGAGCCTGTGGTGCGCGACAGAGTTGACGACGCGGAAACAGATGGACGCTGTTGCTGCGGCTCTTGCGGGCAAGAAGGCTTAGCGATGGATGTGTCGGCGATCATCGGCGAAGAGTTGAAGGCGGTTGAGTTTGTCGAAGAGTTTCTGCAACTTCGGTTTGACGCTCCTCTGTTGATACTTTTCGCTTGGCCTCATGTGCTGTTTCCTGAGTTTTCGGTGGCCTATGGCGAACCGGAGTACCGGAATGCCCTGTGCGCGCAGATCGGGGAAAAGGTCGTACAGGCGTCACTCGAAGAGAGTGATGCGCTGACGATCGAATTTGAAAACGGAACGGTGTTCGGCCTTTCGTTGCGCGAAGAAGATGTGGATGGCCCGGAGTCCGGAAGCTACTCGGAGACCGGCGATGCAAGTGATGCGCAGGAGTTTTAACAATGGCAGATGAGAAGTTCGCAGGAACACCGAAGAAGGCCACGACGCACACGAACCAGAACGAAGACCTGATCTTCGAGAAGTCTTCGCCCGGCAAGAAGGCCTACCGTATGGCGGAGTTGGATGTCCCGGCGGTAGACGCCGCTTCCCTGCTCGGCTCCGATGTGCGCACTGATCTCGGCGTGATGCCGGAGCTGAGCGAGATCGAGATCATTCGGCACTTCACGCGGCTTTCGACGTGGAACTATGCGATCGACTTGGGGATGTATCCGCTGGGCAGCTGCACGATGAAGTACAATCCGCGCGTGAACGAAGCCGTGGCGCGGCTGGAAGGCATCGCCGAAGCTCATCCCTACCAGCCGGAGTCGCTCTCGCAGGGATGCCTTCGCATTATGAAGACGCTCTCCGATGCGCTGATCGAGATTACCGGCATGGACACGATCACGCTGCAGCCGGCGGCGGGTGCGCATGGCGAGTTCACCGGCATCCTGCTGATTCGGGCCTATCACGAGAGCAAAGGCAATGCGCGGAAGAAGGTCCTGATCCCGGACTCGGCACATGGGACCAATCCGGCGACGGCTGCGGTCTGCGGGTACGAGGTCGCCAACCTGAAGTCGAACGCGCAAGGCATGGTCGATCTTGCGGAGCTCGAGAAGATGGTCGACGAAGACACTGCGGCGCTGATGCTGACCAATCCTTCGACGATCGGCGTCTTCGAATCGGACATCAAGAAGATCGCGGATATTCTGCACGCGAAGGGGGCGCTGCTCTACATGGACGGCGCGAACATGAATGCGCTGGTAGGCAAGACGCGCCCCGGCGACTTCGGCGTCGATGTCATGCATTTGAATCTGCACAAGACATTTTCGACGCCGCATGGAGGGGGCGGTCCGGGGTCGGGGCCGGTGGCGTGCAAGAAGATCCTGGAGCCGTTTCTGCCTGCGCCGGTGCTATTCACCAAGGCGGATGGGACCCTGAGCCTGGAGTACAACCGGCCGCAGTCGGTGGGCCGGGTGAGGATGTTCTATGGCAACTTCGGGATGTTCGTCCGAGCGCTGGCTTACATCTTAGCTAACGGCCCCGATGGGCTTCGGCAGACCACCGAAGATGCGGTCCTGAACGCGAACTACATCCGCGCCAAGCTCGAGGGCACCTTCGAGCTGCCGTACAAAACGCAGTCGCTGCACGAAGTTGTGTTCTCCGACAAGCTGCAGGCCAAGAACGGCGTGAAGACCGGCGATATGGGCAAGCGTCTGATCGACTACGGCTTCCATGCCTACACAGTCTCGTTTCCGCTGGTCGTGCAGGGGGCGATGATGATTGAGCCCACCGAAAGCGAGAGCCGGGAGGAGCTGGACCTCTTGATCGATGCGCTGAAACAGATTGCGCGAGAGGCCGAAGAGAATCCTGAACTGGTGCAGACAGCGCCGCACACCACGCGGCTGCAGCGGTTGGATGAGACGACGGCTGCGCGAAAACCGGTACTGCGCTGGAAGAGGCCCAGCGCGAAGTCGCCTAACGGTCCGGGTGCTACGCTGCCTGAAGCTCCGGCCGCTTCGGCTCCTCTGGTGGTCGACTCCCCCTCCAAGGAGTGGTAGGGCGTATCCATCTTTTATGACCGGCAGCAGGATCTCGAAAATACGAGTTTATGATGGGCGAAGCCGCGGACGCCTGGCGGCACGCTTGATGCTGTAACCGACGCGCTGATTCTGGTGGGGCAGCATGGCGTCTACTGCACGAGCGCCGGAACCCCACGGTCCAGGCGCTCGATCTGCAGGCTGCACAGAGGACATCATCGGGGCCAAAGAGCTGGTGGCCTCCGTGATGGAAAAAATTACGGCTGGAGATGCAGGCAACAGAGTAAAACTACTGCGCCTGGACGTTTACATATTCGTCAGTCGTAGCCCATTTCACATGCAATTCGGTGCTGGCTCCCGTGGTGTGTTCGAAGGAGATAGACATGTCCTCTTGCGAAGCCGGAAGAGTCTTGCCCTGCATAGGGGTGCGCCCCAGGTCCTTCGACTCGCTATACTCGGTTCCCCACTGGCCGGTCTGCTTATTGACGATGAGCAGCCACTGTTCGGCTGTGGGCAAAGTATAGATGGTGTACGTACCGGCGGGCACGTCGAGCGTGCCGATCTTCAGATTCGTCGCGGTGATCAGAGTGGTGGCAGGGTTGGCTCCGGTGCGCCAGACCTTTCCATAGGGAACAATGCTCGTACCGATCGTACGGCCTTTAAGGCGGGGCGAATTGTAATGAATCGTGACGTCTTTGCCATCGAGGCTGACCTGCGCGGTGGCGGCGGGGCTGGCGAGCGGTTTATCGGATGGCTTACCCATCTTCATGTCGCCCATCTGGCTATTCGATTGGGCCAGGCTTGCAGTGGTCAGGAGGGCGCAACAGGCGGCGAGCGTGAGGGAACGGAAATGCATGGGCGAGTCTTTCTCCTTCGAGTGAGTGTTGCGTTGCAGTAGGATTTTCTTTCGGCCGATGCCGTGCTGGTGTTGATGCTCCACCCGCGCACCGTAAGCTGTCAACCCGGTGCATGGTCAGCATAGATTTCCGAAGCTTCAGTGTCGTACCACTTTGTGGGGAGTGTTCTTTGATTGCGCAGCAGATAATCTCGTCGATGTCATCGTACACAGGCATTCTCCAGGTCTTCCAGGGCGAACCACTTTGCTAAGTTTTGAGTCCTTCGCCACAGTCCCGCGCGCGCCTCTAAAGACCAGCAGAGTCATTCCTCTTCTGGTGGTCTGCGCGCTGGGTGCGATCGCGTTTACCTGCGGCGGCGGCTTCATCGTTTATACCAACACACAGCACCTTGTGGATTCGCGCAACTGGCTCGATCATTCGCAGAGCGTTCTTAGCAGCTTGCAGACGGAGTCGCAACGGCTGGACCGCGTGAGCTACAACATGCGCCTGTACGCGGCGACAGCAGATGAAGATGAATTGAAAGCGGCGGAAGCGGCCGCAGCCGCGATGCGCGTGGGCGTTCTGAATCTAGAGCATCTGTTGCAAGACAACCCGGCCCAGACCCTTCAGGTAAGGATGCTGGACAAAAAGGTGCAGCAGTTATCGCAGGCCTTGGAGAAGACGAAGGCTCTCCGGCAGACACCTGATTATGAGGTGCAGGAGTGCCGGCAAAGCATCAGCGTGATTCAAGAGGAAGAACGCGATCTTTTGAAACAACGCTCCGACGAGTCCGAGAACAGCAGGAACCGGAGTTTGTTGTCGGGAGTGGGTTTTCTCGGATTTTCCTTGGTTGTCGTCATCGTACTCTTCGGATTTCTGGTGCGCGACGCGATACGGCGCAGAAGGTTCGAGGAGGATATCTCGATGGCGAACGATCGCCTCGGGGCAACGATTGAGGAGCTGGAACGGCGCAGTAAAGAGGCGACTCTGCTGAAAGATGCGCGAGATCAGTTGCAGCTGTGTGTCACCTCGCAGGAAGCTCAAGAGTGCGCCGCACGCTACTTCGCGGGACTTGTGCCGGGTAGCAGCGGAGCGACGCTGATCATCAACAACTCGCGGAGCATGCTGGAGATTGTGGCGAAGTGGAACGATCCTTCTTCGCTGGCCGATTCCTTCGAGATGGAGGCGTGCTGCGGCTTGCGGGTGGGACGGTCACGATGGAGGCGACTGGGACAGTCAGAGCTTAACTGTAACCATTTCACCGGAGCAGCACCGGAGAACTACGTCTGCATCCCGCTGGCGGCCCAGGGAGACACGCTGGGCTTTGTCTATCTTTCGTGTCCTACGATTGAGATTGCGGACCTTGCGTGCAGCCGGATGGAACTGGTGCAGGAGATGGTCGAACTGGCTTCGATGGCAATTGCGGGATTGAACCTGAGAGCCAAGCTGCAGCGCCAGTCGATTCGCGACGGCCTGACAAATTTGTTTAACCGCCATTTTATGGAAATTGCATTGGAACGGGAGATCCAACGGGCGGCCCGGCGCCACGTATCGCTGGCTGTGCTGATGCTGGACGTCGACCATTTCAAGGCTTTCAATGACACGTTTGGACATGAGGCTGGCGATGCGGTGCTGCGCGGCGTGGCGGACTGTCTGCAACAGTCGGTGCGAAGCGAAGATGTCGTGTGCCGTTATGGTGGCGAGGAGTTCGTCATCATCCTTCCGGAGATCAGCAGGGAGCTTGCCATGGAACGCGCCGAGGCGATTCGAAAGAGTGTCGCCCACCTGCGCATGAAGTATCGGGGCGAACCGTTGCGCCAGATCTCTATCTCGGTTGGACTGGCGATGTATCCAAATCCGGCGCGCGACACGGCCGATCTCTTGCGTATGTCAGACCAGGCGTTGTACGAGGCCAAACATGCGGGGCGCGACCGCATCCATGTCGCGAGATCGAATTCGCCCCGCGAGCAGATGGAAGAACTGCAGGCGAATGCGCCGCACGACGAACTTCTGAGCCCAGCCCACTCTACTGCGAGTTCCGGCTCGGCGTAGCCTGTTCCAATCGTGTGGCTTCCGTTACGGATGGGCTTACCCCAGCAGGAGAATAGCTTATAATCAAAGGCTGTCAAGCCTAATACCTACACAACTCTTTTTTTATCAAACACTTATCGCTTGCACAGCAGTTTACTTCCGCAGCTATAATAGATATAGAACATCAAGAAAGTCCCGAACATGTCGGGACTTTTTGCTTTGACTCAGCGATAACTCATCTGGAAAGCTGTCTTAATGCTGCATTGGATACTTTAGGGTCGAAGTCCGAGGCTATGTCATTTATTTTGAATACTTTGGGCAATAAATGGCGGGGGGACCAGCAGTTTAGGCATTACCGATATCTGTATCGCTTCTCCGCAATGCGGTTCAGAGAAGACCGGACTCGAAGAGTTCATACCGGTGCTCCAGTTCCCACTGTTGCGCCGCCTTCTCGCTGGATCTGAGGAAGCGGAGGCACTTCCCTGTCGGGTTGGCTGCGCCCGGCGGCTGACCGGCACAGGCTGAGACGGTCTTGGCAAAGACATCGGGCTGCTGCCACAGGCTGACGCCGGGAAGGAAGCTGTGCTCGAGACTGGTGCGGGCTGAGTTCTTCAGGTCGAGATAGGAGAGATGGAAATCCAAGGCCGCGCGGATGTACTCGTGGGTCAAGTCGATGCGGGAGACGCCTTCGTCATCGGTAGAGAGGGCGATAGGAACACCGGCTGCGCGATAGATTGAAAGCGGATGCCAGGGCGGCTTGACCCCGAGAATAACGTCGTTCGAGGTGAGGTTGATCTCAACCATGACGTGACGGTCGGCCATCTCCTTCAAAAGCGCATGTGGATCGTCTTCGTACATGACATCCACGCCGTGGCCAATGCGGTCGGCGTGGCCCAGATCGACGGCTTCGCGGATATGAAAGCGCAGGCCTTCGGGCGGAACGAGGCCAGGGGCAAGCTCGCCGGCGTGGAGAGAGAGGTGGACCTTCGGATAGACGCTATGGAGATAGTTGAGCATGAGCATCTGCCGGTGATACTCGGACATGGCCATGTAGGCGTCTTCAGGCTGGACGAAGTTAACGCCGGCAACGCGGGGATCCTGCGAGGCGACCTCAAAGGCGAGAAGCGCCTGGGCGAAGACCCGTTGGGGCGGGAAGGCACGAAGGACTTGGTAAAGGAAGCGAATCTCGACCGAGCACGCGGCGCGCGCACTGGGTTGCCCACAGTTCTCGATCTTGTCGCGTGCTTCGAGAGCGGCATCCAGTTGCTTCCGGTCGATTGCCACTTCGTCGCGCAGTCCTGCGGCGAGGAGGGTGTCGCGCAGACGGCTAAGATCGTCGCGGCTGGTGCCGGTGGCATCGCCGATCCGGTTTTGTGCGGGGTCGACGGGTGTGGTGGGCCAATCGATATGGGAGCTGATCTTCGCGACATCCGTGAAGACAGGTGTCTCCATGATTTCGAGATACTGCTCGTTCTGAGCGGCGGCGCGAGTCGCCACCTCGTCGAGCCACTCGCCAACGTGTGATTTACTGAGGCCGTTGAAGCGGTCGAAGGTGGCGAAGAACTGGTCGTGGCCACTAATGCCGGCGCTGGGTACGAAGCTGCGCATCGAGAAGGAATCAATCAGGGCATCGTAGAGCTTTTGATCGTTGAAGACGCTTTCGGCCCGAACGTTGCCTTCACCGCAGACTGGCTGCGGGGGAATGCTGCGCGTGGTGGCAAGTGGTTTGAAGAAACTTAGGCTCGTGAGGTGTACGCAGAGTCCATCTGCAGCGGCATCTTTAAGGAATGTCTCGGCGTAAATCGCGCCGGACAAGTGCATGTGAAGGTCCGCGCCCTTGGGCATGCGCCTGAGGAACGCGCTGAGTTCGAGAGGACTTTGCTTCGCCTTGTCGAACGTACGACTGGCGCGCTGTTCGCGGAATATAACGGAGGGCGCAGATTCCCTAGCATTAGAACGAATGGGAGATTGAGCAAAAGCTGCCGGGGCAGAGGAGATCAGCAAAAATGATGCAACGGAACTTTGGATGCAACGAAGCATGGGATGTCCTTGCGATGAGGTGATGACAAAGAATAGCGCGAGAGGAACGATTTGGTGGTTCGGCTCGGGATTGCTATACTTAATATGCGTTTGAGTTGCTGGTTCTCCGCCGGCGGCCCGTCCCTGAAAAGACTAAGGGACCAGATGTGTAGCGGCGCACGGTGGTTCTTGGCGATCCCCGGTACAAGCGTGTCATGCCAAGGCCAGATAGCTCAGTGGTAGAGCGCGGCCCTGAAAAGGCCGGCGTCGGCGGTTCGATCCCGTCTCTGGCCACCACATTCTAAAGGACTTAGTGATCGCCAGAAAGTTTGCGTTTTAGTAGCGGGAACAATACGGGAACATCCTCAAGCGATGTTCTCCTTGTTCCCCTTCTCTTGCTCCATCAATTTCCAGACCTCGCGCGCCGTGTTGCCGGTCTTGGCGATGTGCTGCCGCCCCAGCTTCGCATAACGCTCGGTCATCTTGATGTTCGAATGCCCGAGGATTTTCGCTAGTTCGTAAAGATCGCCGCCTTTCATCATGTACCAGGAGGCGAAGGTGTGACGTAGATCGTGGAAACGGAAATCCCGAATCTTCGCTCGGGTGAGCAAATCTTCAAAGCTCCCTTCTACTCGCTGCCGTCCACTTTTGGCTCCTGGCTCCGGTGGCAAAATACGATCTTCCCCGATCACGGCCGGATACCTACGTATCTCAACTGCCAATTCCGGGGGCATCGGAACATAACGCATCTTGCCCTTCTTCAACTTGGATCGCACCGCTAGCAATCCCTCGCTGTACATCGCGTCTGACCAGCGCAGCCGGAAAATCTCCCCGGACCGCATTCCGGTTCCGACGGCGATCAGCACAAGCAACCTCAGACGAAGGTTCGTCTTGTTGAGGTCTCTTGTGCCCTTCCGGTACATTCGCTCATCGAGGGCTACCTTTAGCGCGCGAAGTTCGGCTTCCGAAAGGTAACGATCTCTGGCGTCGTCGGGACGGTTTACCTCCACTTGATCGGCGGGATTCCGGCCGAGACCGGTCTCCTTGGACCAGAGGGTCGAAGCCTTCTCCATCATGTGGTGCATGACATTGAAGTGCCGCACAGCCGTACCGGGTGACAGATCACGAACTCCAGTCAGGTTTTCGTACCACCTCTGCACAGCCATCCCATCCACCTCCCGAACGAACAATCGACCCAGTTCGGATCGAATGCCTTCGATGATGCTTTTCTCGCGATCAGCCGAGAGCTTCTTGCTGCCGTAGTGCGTCCAATAACGGTCGATCAACTCCGACATGCGGTAGTTGATCTCACGTTTCATATCGAGATGCCGGTTTTCATCTCGACTCGACATCTTCTTACGTTCGACTTTCCGCGCTAATTCAAATGAGCCACGGACTCGCAAGCTTTTGTTTCGACCTCCTTCTCTCCAACGAACCTTAAATACCCCATCCGAAATCTTGTGAATAGACATGGTTGCTGCTCCTTTAGTCGATGGTTTCGATTGTGTGTTGCTCGATGTAGCGTTCTAATGCCTTCACATCGAACCGCAACGCACGACCGACCTTGACGCAGGGGACCTCCCTCAACCGGGACTTTTTGTAGACTGTGTCCACTTCAAGCCCCAGGTATTGGGCAGCCTCCCTGACATTCAGGAGCCTTCTGCCGATAACACTATTTGACACCATTTCAGCCGTTTCTTTCCGAAACATAGATGTTTTCCTCGCGGTCTCCGGACATCAGCCGATGGGGTGGTTCTCCTCCCCAGGAACAACAGCGCGGACGCATGTCTCACACTGCGTGCTTTGCGGGCGAGATCGAAGCGGTGCGCCAAGATGCTCCTCAAGATGCGAAAGCGCCGATCTCGGCAAGAGAGTAGGTCGGATGGAGGCAACAAACAGTGGAAAGATCTTCCACGCGGTGTCCAAATTGGACACCGTGGCATGGCCCGTTGAGGGCATGATTGAATCATGAATTGTGGTCAGCGCGAATCCGGGATAAACTATCTCTCCGTGAGAGACTGTTTATTGCCGGAGGGTACCATGCTCCATCAACTGGACAATCTGCTGAGTCAATCGGAAGCTGCGGCTGTCGCTGAGGTTCCGGTGAAGGCGGTCTATAAGACCGTGGCCGAGCGGCTGCCGAGAGCTTCCCTCGTTCGCCGTGGCGGACAGACATTTCTCACGCTGGAAGCTGTGATCTGTGTCCGCCTGGACTACGATTTACCCAAGGACGTGCCCATCAAGGTGCGCCGCTTTGTCTACGGAAAACTGAAAGGCGCCAGTCCCGATCGCGTCGAATACGGGTCGACGATTTTCAGCTATGTCATCGACCCCGGGCCCGCCGCGAAGGCGATTGCAGACCGGATGCATCGGTATCGAAAAGCCATGCAACTGATCCTCGAAGACCCGGAGGTTCAGGGCGGAATCGCAACGTTCAAGGGAACGCGGCTGCCTGTGTATCAGATCGGCAGCCTTCTTCAGCAGGGCGTTGCGGAGGGCGAGTTGCGGGAGGATTACCCCAATCTGACGCCGGAGATGATCGAAGCCGCGCGCATCTACGTGCAGGCAAATCCGCGGCGGGGCCGTCCGCGTAAACCAGCTTGGCACGGTACGAAACCGCTGAAGAGCCGGATGATACGGGGACGCAGTGCGTGAGTGCCCCCCGCTTTCTGGTGGACGAGAACCTGTCCGTCGTATTGCCGGAAGTAGCCCATGCGCGAGGATATGAGGCAACTCATATCAATCACCACGGGCTGCATCAATCGAAAGACTGGGACATTCTCAAGATCATTGCAAAGGAAGACTGGGTGCTGGTCACAAGCAACGTCTTTGAGTTCCGGGGCCGTTACCGTCGCTTGGAAGTGCATCCGGGCATAGTGTTCCTGGTGCCAGTTGTGCGGCGTGCGCAGCAGATCGAGCTCTTTTCCGCCGCACTGGATATGATCGATGATTCCCCGGAGATGCTAAATCTTGCCATAGAGGTGAACTACGCTGCGGACCAGATTCAGGCGAAGCAATACGCTCTGCCCTGATGCGCCGCCTCTCCCAGACAGGTCACAAATGTTCTGAACTGGACAAAATCTGGATGATGCCAACTACCTTTACATCTGCAATCTCGAAGTTCGGGTGCCTCAACCGAATGTAGCGGATTGTCTCTTCGAGAGACAGTGCTGCGATCCGCTGAGTTCGCACTTCGTCACGAGAGCCATTCGCATGGCACTCATTGCCCGAGATTTCAAATAAGAGTGCCTTCTGCAACGGCCCTTCTCTCGCGTCCAGCCCTTCGGATGAATCTTTCATCTTCGCCATAAAACACCTCTCTGGGATGCGCCCGACGAGCGCTGGGCCCACTTTCCGGTCATCGAATTTGCTGTACAGCCTGAGATGCAGATCCCTCGCACTCCCCGCAGCCTGATACCACGCTAATCTGCTCGTGGTGTTTTTGCACGTAGAGCTTTACAAGCTCATATGTGGCCAGTCAAGAAGGACATGAGCGGGTATTCAAGAAACTCGGGGCTCGGCTCAGAGCCATGCGCCAGAAGCGCGGCCACAGCCAAGAGGATATGCTCTCTTTCGGCTTTTCCACCCGCCACTGGCAGCAAATCGAAGCTGGAAGACCGATTACTCTGACGACCCTGCTTCGCGTCTGCGATGTGTTTGATGTGACGCCGGAAAAACTGCTTCGAGGGCTGTATGTCGTTCCCGCTCGCCCCCCGCATCACCTTCGTCAGGCGAAGTAGGATATTCATGCCCAACGAGACGGGTTCCTCGGTTAGTCCCTTGACGGAGGACCGATAGTGCGTGGCTGCAAGGCCGCCACGGAATTTCGTCAAAGATAACCGTCGACATCAGGTCCTTTGACGGCTTGGCTTGACTTCGCTTGCTCGCGAAAGACATTTAGCTCTTATCCATAGCAAGCAGATTTTTTCTCTGTAACCAACAGGCAAAATCCAGGAAGCGCTTCGCGCGCCTTTTATCCACTTCGCTCCGCTCCGGTGGACGGCCCATCGTGCGGGCCTTTTCCGTCCGTTCGGGCAAGCGCTGGCCGCGCGCCAAACGATCGTGCGTGTTTGGCACTTGCCACGCCCACCACTCCGGACTCCCACCATCGCTGTGTTCGTTCTCCCCCGTCTGCCGGCGGGTCGTTTTTTGTCTCGCTGCGCTGTGAGAAACAAAAAACGCCCACCGGGCAGACGAGGAGCAAAACAATGTCATATCAAAGCAACAGCAACCACAACAGCGCATTCACCGCCAGCAATGGCACAGCCAGCAGCATGGCCAGCGCACCGGCTTCCGGCAGCGGAAACCGGAAGCCTACAGGGGCACAGCAGCTTATCCGTGAGAACGTGCAATTTCTCATTGAGCAGTTGGAAGCGGGCAAGAGCGCAGCCCTCACGGCCTATCTCGATGCCATGAGCCGATTCCACAACTACAGCTTTGGAAACATTCTGGAGATCGCACGGCAGCGACCGAGCGCCACCCGCGTCGCTGGCCTGTACGCATGGAACCAGCTTGGACGCAAGGTGAAGAAGGGCGAGAAGGGGATTCGGATTCTCGCACCGATCATCGGGGTTCGTCGCAAGACTGCGGTAGAAGCACAGAAGGACGACTCAGCCTACCAGAACAAACCCACCTTGGTTGGCTTCCGCAATGCTTACGTCTTCGACGTTGCACAGACCGACGGCGCAGAACTTCCCGCGTTCAGGGAGGTGCGCGGCACCGTAGGCGAGAACCGGGACCGGCTCATTTCTTTTATCAACCAGCAAGGCGTCGAGCTCGTCTTCACCGAAAACATCGCGCCCGCGTTGGGGACGAGCTATGGCGGCAGGATTGCGATTCTTCCCGGACAGTCGGAGGCCGAGGAGTTTTCAACCCTTGTGCATGAGTTGGCGCACGAGATGTTACACAAGGCGGCCCGCCGCACCACGACGACGAAAGTTGTGAAGGAAACCGAGGCCGAGGCTATCGCGTTTGTGATCGGCAAAGCCGTAGGACTCGAAACCGGCACCGCATCCGCCGACTACATCCACTTGTACCACGGTAACGCTTCACTCTTGGCCGAGAGCTTGGAAGTCATTCAGCGGACTTCCGGCGTCATCCTTGCCGCATTGCAGCCGCCAACCGAAGAACAAGCGGCGATGCCCGATGCAGAACTGGCGAAGGTGGCGTAATGCAGACCATCCTTCAAATCCTCAGACAGGCCGGAGGTTGGCACCCCGGCCTGTATCTCAAGATCGAGAACCCGCCTTATATGGCGTTGGTGATCGAAGCCACCGACGAATCAGGCCCGTGTGGTTTGCCAGCAATCTCCGTCGCTCATTATGGCGAACAGAATGACGACCTCATGCGTGACCCGGAGATGTGTTTCGAGCTTGGACTGGCAGGAGGGGCGCACCTTACGCCCTTCTACTGGCGGAACGATTACGCCGGTATCGAGCAATGGTCGCGATTCATCCGAGACGGTCATTACGTCTTCCACGCCGCGCTTTACAGCCAGCACGAGCGGTTCGCCAAGCAGTGGGACAACAACTTGCGTTTGCAAGGATTCGCCGAAGCCTTCGAGCGGCAGCAGACCCGACGCGCCTAAACCTTTCCCGCCCCGGAGCGGATAGGTAAGCGCGTCCGCTCCACAACATCCAGCGCAGTGCAACCCGCTCAAGGAGAGCAACCATGAACACGCAAACTGCTACCGAATACCGCAACCTTCCTCTATCTGTCCTTACAGAGTCCACCACCAATCCGCGCCGCATCTTCGAGGATGCAGCGCTCAAAGAGCTTGCCGAGAGCATCCGCGTTCAGGGAGTGCTTTCGCCTTTGCTTGTCCGTCCCCTCACCGAGCAGGGCTTCGAGATCGTCGCCGGAGCGAGGCGTTATCGCGCCGCGCAGATGGCCGAGGCCGCAACCGTTCCCGTCCGCATCGTCCATCTCACCGATGCCGAAGCGATGGAGGCGGCCTTAATCGAAAACCTGCAAAGGCGCGACGTTCACCCGCTGGAAGAGGCGCAGGGATTTCACGCCCTACTCAGCTTGGAAGAGCCGAAGTACAGCATCGAACAGATTGCGGCCAAAGTTGGGAAAACTCCCGCTTACGTCGCCGCTCGCGTCCGCTTAACGGAGCTTGCCCCGGTAGCGGTCGAGGCGTTCTATGCCGAAGAGATCGGCGTTGGACACGCGCTGCTACTGGCGAAGCTCCAGCCCGCGCAGCAGGAACAGGCACTCGCCAACTGCTTCCGAGAGGAGTGGGCCGGAGCCGGAGGCAAGGCTAAGCGCATCCTGCTCCCCGTACGCCATCTCCAGCATTGGATAGAGCACAATGTATTACTGCTTTTGAAACTGGCGCCATTCAACAAGCGTGACGCCCAGCTCGTTCCCGCCGCCGGAAGCTGTGTCGATTGCTCGAAACGGACAGGGCACAACAGGCTGCTCTTCGCGGATGTCAGGGAGGACGCTTGCACCGATCCCACCTGCTATTCCGCCAAGCTGGAGGCGCACGTTCAGAAGCAGATTGCCGCCAAGCCGGAACTCGTGCAGATCAGCACCGCCTACGGCCAGCCGCAGGAAAGCAGCAAGATCGTCTCCCGCAGCAAGTACGTCGAGATCAGACCGGACAAGCCCGATACCCCAGACAAGGCGAAGTGGCCGGAGTTCAAGACGTGCAAGTACACCACCGAGGCCATCGTTGCCGATGGTATCGACAAGGGCGAAGTGCGGAAGGTATGCACCGAACCCACTTGCCCCGTTCACCATCCCAAAAAACAGTCCACGAAGGTCGATGCCAGCTTCAAAGCCGAGCAGGAGAAGAGCCGCAAGGAGGAGGCTCTGAGGAGCGCGACCGGAATCCGTGTATTGCAAACCATCGTCGCCGCCGTTCCCGTCCGCCTGATGAAGCGCGATCTTCTCTTCATCGCCGAACAAATGCTGCCCTTGCTTGATGAGAAACGATTGGAGATGGTCGCACGGAATCGAGGCATTCGAGCGAAGGAGGGCGAGTCTGTCGGCAAACTGCTAACTGCTTTTCTTCGCAGCACCGAAGAGGGCACTATCGGAAGGCTCATCGTCGAAACCGTCATCCTGCTTTCCGCGAGAGCGCAATCGGACGGAGGGAAGGTGCTCCGCGCCGCTGCGCAAACCTACAAGGTGGATACCGATGCTATCACCCTCAAGGTTAAGCAGGAGTTCGCCGCGAAAGCGAAGGCCAGAATCGCGAAGAAGCCTGTCCCTGCCAACCCCGCGCAGACGAAGCGCGTTGCCTAAAAACGGCGGCTGGCCTGTCCACAAGGGACAGGCCAGCCGTATTTGCATGTCCTAAATGCACTTACCCAAGTCGATTAAATTTGGAATGCGCCGGTCGCTCTAGCTTGCCAGCGATTCTGGACTCCGAGGGAGGTAAGATCGCCACCCTGTTCATTGTGTCCTAGCAGGACACCGAGTGGAAGAATTTTCCACGCTTTCGACCCCCTCCTCGCCTACCTTCACATCCAGCACGTTGCACCGAGAGTGGCCACTCGACGGCAAACCACCAAAGGAGAAGCCTGTGGAGAGCATCCGTCCGTCGAAGCGCCGCCCTTTCTTCCGTTGGGCGCGCAGCCGCCCCCTTACCCGTCTTGCCGTCCCCTTGCTCCTGTTGTCTGCGCTGCCGGTCTATGCGCAGAGCACCGGCAGCGATCCGTGGGACAACGCAGTCAACGTCCTCAAAACCGCTTTCACCGGCACGATTGCGACCGGGCTGTCGCTGGTCGCAATCGTAGTGGGAGGACTGATGTTCGCCTACGGCGAAGGCCAGTCCAAAAAGACCATCGCTGGGATCGTCTTCGGCGTCGGTATGGCAATCGGTGCAGTCAACTTCATGGCATGGCTCTTCCCATGAACAACGGAAGAGAGGAGGTGATCTATGTCTAAGCCGGCGGACCGGCGCGTGAGTCGGGTGTTCAAGACCATGAACCGTCCGCTGACGGTCCTCGGAGCGGAGCGACGATTGTTCTTCGTCGCTCTGATTTCCGGGGGCGCGATCTTCTCTTTGCTGCATTCACTGCTCGGCGGAATCGGTCTGTTCATCGTGGGCGTTATCATCGCCCGCATTGCGACCAAGCACGACGTAGAGATTCTGCGCGTACTCTTCAACTCCGGTAAATTTTGCAGACGCTACGAGCCGATGAAGGCAGACACGATGGAACTCCGTCTGGCGAGGCACGATGGTCAAGGTTGAACACATCACGAAGGATTGGAAGGAAGCGGGATCGTTCGCTACCCAGGTGAACCTGTGCGGCTTTTGGGATGAGCACTCGTTTCTGACGAAATCAGGCGACCTCGGCGCTGCGTTGCATATCGGCGGAATCGATTACGAGAGCCTGGACCACGTCGATAGGGACTACGCGGTGAAGCGCGTTGAAGCGGTCTTCCGCTCGCTCGATGATAAGTGCCGTCTCTACCAGATTTTGTTCAAACGCAACCGGCCCGCGATCCCCCACGCCGAGTATGAGAACCCGTTGGTTCGCGCCGCAGTCGAACAGCGCAGCGCCTTCCTCGATTCGAAGGCAGACCACCTCTATAGCATCGAGATTTATTGGGTCGTAATGCTCGACGGCAGTTACCAGAAGACCGGCCTGTTGCACGCACTCGCGCAGTTGCCGAAGCAGCCGCGCTCGTCGCTGCGCGATTTGCGCGCGCTGTTCTCCGGCAACAAAAACCGCACTCTGCTCTATGAGCAGATCGAGCGCGACCGGCTGCGTCTGCAGCAGAAGGTAAACAGTTTGAGTGGGCAGCTAAGCGACCTTACTACGGTCGAGCTGCTAGGGGCGGAAGGGACTTTCCGGCTTGTCCGGCGTCTCGTCAACTTCCGCCCCTCCAAGATTGCAGATGCGCCTTTGTGTGGGGCGTGTCATCTCGACTGGCAGGTGTGCGGCTCTGAGCTGGAAGCACACCGCGGCTATCTACAGATGGATGACGACTATCTCCGCGTCCTCACCCTGAAAGAGCTTCCCGGCGAGACACGGCCACTGATCCTCAATGGCCTGCTCGACATCCCGGCGAACTTCCACGTCGTCACCGAGTGGCATCCGGTCGATAACGCGAAAGCCCGTAAAGAAATCGCCAGCCGTCGTCGGCACCACCACAACTCCAAGACCAGCTTCGTCTCGAATCTCCAAGACCGGCAGAGCACCGGCAACCAGGACAATTTGGTCGATGACTCCAAAGCCGCAGCCGTCGCGGAGCTGGGTAATGCTCTAACTGCGATGGGCATGGAGGGCAAGAACTTTGGTGAGTTCACGCTCTCCGTCGTGGTCTATGACGAGGACCGCATGAAGGTGGAGCACGCAGTCGCGGAGTTCCAGAAGTTGTTTACGCAGCATGACGGCCTGCTTTACGAAGAACGCTACAACCTGCTCAATGCGTTCTTTGCGACGATACCTGGCAATCGGCAGTTCAATCTCCGCAAACAGTGGGCGCTCAACTCCAACTACGCCGACTTGTCGTTTCTGTTCACTGTCGATAGCGGATCGCAGTGGAACTCACATCTGGAGCGCGAATATCTCGCTGTTCTCGAATCGACCCACGGAACGCCGTATTACCTCAATATACATAGCGGCGATGTAGCGCATACGCTCCTTCTTGGAGCCACAGGCTCCGGGAAGTCCTTCACGCTTTCCACGACCCTTCAGGCTGTCCAGAAGTACGACCCGCTGACCTTCATCTTCGACCTCGGCGGCAGCTACGAAACGCTAACGCGGGCCTTCGGCGGTACGTATCTGAATATCGGCCTGAAGAACCCCGGTTTCACAATAAATCCGTTTTCGCTTGCGTCCACGCACGAGAACATGAACTTTCTGTACCTGTTCCTCCGGGTGCTCATAGAGGCAGGCGGACGCTATGAGCTGACACCCGACGATGAAAAGGCGCTCTTCGCCGCGATCGAGCGTGTGTATAAGCTGCCTCCCGAAATCCGGACGCTTACCAACTTCGCGTCAATCCTTGGCCCGCTGGGAGAGCGGTTGCACCGGTGGACGCAGTCCGGGCAGTTCGGCCATCTCTTCGACAACGCCCAGGACACGCTTACGTTTTCGCGCTTCCAAACATTCAACTTCGATGGCTGGTCGGACTACCCCGATATTTTGGAGCCGCTACTGTTTTATGTGCTGCAGCGTGCATCGTCAGAGATCGAAAAGCCCGCGAATACGGCAACTTTCAAGGTTTTCGTCATCGACGAGGCTTGGATATTCCTTAAGAACAGGACCGTCCGCGAATGGATTACTCGCGCGGAGAAGACCTGGCGTAAGAAAAACGCAGCGATGATTTTGGCGACGCAATCGGTCGTGGAGCTGGCCGCCTCCGACATGCTGCACATCGTCAATGAGTCATGCCCCACCAAAATCTTTCTGTCGAACCCCAACATCGACCGCAGGATGTACGCGGAAATCTTCCAGTTGAACGACGCCCAGCTTGAGCTTTTGGAGTCGTTAGTGCCCAAGCGTGAACTTCTCCTAATACAGCCGCGCGGCACGAAAAAGCTGGTGCTCGAAGTTGACTCGCTGGGGTATTGGATGGCGACCAACAACGCCCGCGACAACCTCCGCAAGCAGGATTACTTCGCCCGCTTCGGGCCGGAACAGGGTTTGATCCGGCTCGCCCACGACTACTCCAACCCAGCCAATTCATGCTGATTTTAATAAGGAGATTTCATGCGCCCATCACCCATCGTCCCGCTCCTGCTTGGTCTGGCCGCGACCGTGGCCCACGGCCAGCAAACCGCCCGCCTCGTCAATTACCACGCCAACGACATCGTGAGTGTCCGCGCCAAGATGCGCTACACCACGCTCATTGAATTACCTGCAACTGAGAAGATCATGGAAGTCGCCACCGGCGACAAGGACTTCTGGATCATCGACACCGTTGGGAACTATTGCTTCCTGCACCCGGCCAAGGAAGGCATTCACTCCAATCTCAACCTCATCACCGACAAGGGAACGGTTTACTCGTTCACGCTCGACGATGTGGAAGCCGGCGATCCCGACCTCAAGGTCGTGATCGAGCCGTCCGACCCGTCCTCGCTGGCCGCCGCCAATGGCGTCCGCCAGCTCGCGCCCGCCAGCGAGGTAGAAGCCGCGCGCACTGCGGTTCGGATCGCGCAGACCCGCGCCGCCACTGCGGTCGAGCAGTTCCGAGCCGACTATCCTACCCAGGCTCTCCAGTTCGATTACACCTTCCGCAACAAAAGCCCTTTCGATATCTCTGCGATCTACCACGACGGCAAGTTCACCTATATCAGGTCGTCGGCCGCCGAGAAGTTCTCCATCTACGAGCTGAAGGACGGCAAACCCGACCTCATCAGCTTCCAGTTGAAAGACGGCACCTACGTCCTCCCCACAGTCGTCGATAAGGGTTACCTCGAAATCGGCAAGCACAAGCTCAGCTTTGAGCGGAAAGCGCAGTAGGTGACGCCGATGACTGAGGAAAAACAGACCGCTCCGATAGAACAGCAGCCGCCGGAGGCTACGACCGCGCTGCGTGATAAACGCATCACGCCCGAAGGCGTCGTGCCCAAACAGGCGCAGGGTTACGTCATTGCCGGACTTTCGGTGCTCATCCTGATGGCCGTCATGTTCTCGAAGAATCACGCCAAGCCTGCCGCGAAAGCTGCCGCCTCCGGTCCGCTGGCCGTGTCCACGGACATGAACCAGCGGAAGATTCAGGAATTAGAGGAGGACCTGAGTGCAGACCAGCGCCAAAGCCAGCAACAGGCACAGAGAGCGAATACGGCGCCGGTAACAGGGATGGCGATGGCGACCAACGCCTCCCAGCCGGGCGTCACGTCACCTGCTGCGCAGTTGACGTCGCCCGTGGCGCCTCAGCCCACGGAGCCTCTCCGCGATCCAGTAGCCGATGCGGAGAAGGCGCTCACCTTCAAAGCTCGCTTCGCCTCCAATCTTGTCTCGCCCGACGACAACGCTCCGCGTCCGTCGGTAGAGACTGCCGATCCCGGCGAAGGTTCCTCTGCCCGCTCTTCGAGCTTGCTCCCCACTACCCCCACGCAGGCTGTCACAGCCACTCCTGCCACGACCGGAAATAAGCGCGTGCCGGAGGTCAACGTGAACTCCGCGCACGGCCAGCCGTTCGTCATCTTCGAGGGCACAACTATCGACACCGTTCTGGTGAATCGACTGGATGGAGAGTTTGCCGGGCCGTTGAAGGTTATGGTCACTGACCCTATTTACAGCCAGGATCGCCAGCATCTTCTGATCCCGGAAGGCACGTTCATTCTAGGCAATGTGCAGAAGGTCGCCGGTCTCGGCCAGAAACGCCTCGCCGTCACCTTCCATCGGCTCATCATGCCAGATGGTTATTCCGTCGATCTCGACCAGTTCCACGGTCTCGACCAGGCCGGGGCTACCGGTCTCAAGGACAAGGTGAACAACCACTACGTTGAGATATTCGGCGCGTCGATTGCCCTTGGCGTCATCGCCGGAGCTGCCGAGGCCACCAACCTCAATGAAGGTTACAACGAGTCGGGCACGGAGGCTTATAAGTCCGGCATCGCTTCGAGCCTATCGCAGTCGAGTGCCAATGTGCTTGATCGCTTCATCAACATCCCGCCGACGATCACGATCCGCGAAGGGCATCGTATCAAGGTCTACATCACCCAGGACATGCTCCTGCCGGCCTACGAGAACCATGACATGCCAGGAGTGATGTGATGCGCATAGATCTCTCTGTTCTCGCGTGTCTTCTGATGACCGGCTGCGATGTTCCACCACAGCCGAAGCCATTGCCTTGTCGGTACACGATGCCCGAACGCGCCGAGGTGCAGTCTTCACCCTGTGCCATGTTCCTTCACCTGTAACTCACCGGAGGTTCCACCATGAAGTCTACAAAACTGTATTCCTTCGTTCTCGCCGCACTTACTGCGCTCGCGCCTGCGGCGCAAGCGCAGTTCGGCTCCGGCATCGTCTACGACCCCACCCAGAGCGCCCATGCCATCCAGCAGATCGAACAGGGATCGCAGCTCTATACAACCGCCGTCGCCACACGCAACCAGATCGTCACCATGTACAACCTCGCCTATCAGATGTCGCAGTTGCCGCAGAATCTTGAGGCACGATACAAAGCTGACTGGTCTCAGTGGACCAGCCTGCAGGCTCCGCCGAACACCTATGGCAACACCTCCGCACTGGTGAACGCGCTCAACTATGGCGCGCTAGTCAATGCACAGCAGGGTTACAGCAACGCCTACGTGCAAGTCCAGAGCTACCCATCGGGCGGCTATTCGTCGCTGGACTCCCGCACCCAGGCCACTGTCGCGAATCAATACGCCACGTCGGAATTGGCGCAGACTACGACGACCAATACCCTCGCCACGCTCGGCACCATCCGGTCGGACTCGCAATCATTCGCCACCCAGCTCGCCAATCTCGAGTCCGATACGTTCTCGACCGACCCATCCCAACAGACTCAATCGGCGTTGCTCGGAAAGATCAACTCGGCCACCTTGTTGCAGATTCACTCGCAGCAGGACACCAACCAGCTCCTCATGGCCTCGATCCAGCAGCAGCTCGTCGCACAGAAGCAGCAGATCGACGCGCAGAACCGCGCCATCAACAACGCGATCTACTTCCAGCAGAACTTCTCGAACACCATGCAGAACGTGAACAGCGGCGTTAGTGATTCGATGCACTCCATCTCCCTCAGCATCGGCGGGAGCAACTGATGGGACAGAACATCTTTTCCGCACTTTCGCAAGCCATCACGCAGTTGCTCTCCTCGCAGGGCAGCATGCTCCAAGCCACGGGTCTCGACATCTTCCGTGGCCTGGCCGTGATCCTCATTGTGTGGTTCGGGATCAAGTCCGCCCTGTCTGCTTCGCAGGGACATGGCGGGTTTCACTTCGCCAAGTTCGCCGACCTGATCCTGATGATCGCATTCGGCTTGGGAATGCTGACGTATTACTCGACGCCCATTCCCGGTACAAGTTACAGCTTTAGCGATCTCATCACCAAAGAGGGTCTAAATCTCTCCAATCAGATCGAATCAAGCCAAACGCAGGAGATCGCCGACACCATCACCAATGCCGAGCAGCAACTCGGCGCGCCTCCGGGCAGTTTCAACATTCTGGAGGATCTGACCTACTTGCTGATTGTCCTGATATTGGCGGCCATGGAAGCAACGGCATTTTGCGTCATCGCCTACGGTTATGTCGCCGCCGCCGTCTGCGTCCTCATCGGCCCCATCTTCATTCCATGGTTCATCGTGCCCAAGATGGACTGGTTGTTCTGGGGCTGGCTGAAAGCCTTCATCGGCTTCAGCTTCTATCAGGTCGTCGCCTCGGCCTCTATCTACGTCTTCGCCAATGTCCTGGCCTCCATGTTTCAGGTCATCGGCACCATCAGCATCTCGAATGCGTTTACCGTCCTGCCGGCTCTGCTAGTCACGCTCGCCGTATGTGTTTATGGCCTCTTCAAGATACCGGAGCTGACTGCCTCCATTCTCAGCGGACGCGTCGGCACATGGATCAATCTCACAGGGAACTGATTATGTCTAAACAAACCCCTTTTACCACTACGGATGCCGGACACAAATTTCTGGAGCTGTATGCCGAGCCTGTCGTCACGAATACCTATCTAAAGGTTGCGATCCTTGTGCTCTCCATTGTTGCGCTTGCGTTGCTTGGGCTGCTTTATCGGGCACAGACCGCTGCCTCGCACCTGAAGCCGCTCGTCATCTCGGTCTCAGACATCGGACGCGGCCAGGTCGTGAATTATGCCGACTTCTCGAACGTCCCTGTCGAGCGCGTTAGCAAATACTATCTTGCGCGTTGGGCGCAACTCTACTACGGCCGCAATCACGCCACGCTGCAGCGCGACTTTGCCGAGTCCCTGAATTTTTTCTCGAACGAATTGCAATCCGTAACACTGGCGCGCGTCACCAAAGCCAAAACGCTTGAGACCTTTCTGCTCGATCCCAGCGCGCCGAACGTGGACATCGAGATCAAGGCCGTGGTGCTGGACGATACACGCCAAGCCCCATATCGCGCCCACATTGAGTTTGAGAAGGTCTTCTATTCGCCAGGCGACCAGCAGGAACAGAGCCGAGAGCGCTGGACTGCCAACGTCGTCTATGGGTTCCGTGACGAAGTGCCCAACGCCATGCTGCTCACCAATCCGCTCGGTGTCGTCATTAGCTACGTCCACGAGGACCAGGCGTTCGGAAATTGACACATGGCTGCCTCCTGCCAATCCGCGATTCGGCCAGCTCTTGTTCCGCCGCAGCGGTTTGCCGAGGCTCTTCACTTTCCACTCTGCTATCGTCCCTCCGTGGAGAACGATGGGGAAGCCAGTCGAAGGGCCACTGTCAGGTGCCGGTTGCGGAGATTGCCAGCCTGCCTTGTATTCCGGTCGCGTCGAGGTTCCATGATTGCAGACGGCTTGGTGGACGTCCCTTCGGAGACCCTGCCGATGAATTTTCAGTGTGCCATCTATCTCCGCTCATGCCCTCCGTCTGCTCGTTCACCGCTCGGTGCCTATCCTGCGCCCGGCGGCACGTCGGGTTCTGCTTTTTCCGGACTCCTCCCCCAACCGAGTGCGTTGGGTCCCCGCTCCAGAAAATGCACCCTCGGCACTGGGGAGCAGGGCACATTCACCACCCCAGCTCGCACAGTTCGCGCGCTCGGGGACCCCGGTACTCGCGTCGCTTCGCGCAAGTGTGTCCGAGCAGGATACGGGCAATCGAAACCGGAGGAAACAACGATGTCACTCTTTGAAAATAACGTCCATCTCAAAGGCTACCTGGGTAAGGATGCCTCCACCAAAACCACCCGCCAGCAGAAGAGCTTCACCATCCTCTCGCTTGCCACTAAGAGTTCGTACAAGGACAGGCAGACGGACAAGTGGGTCTCGCATACCGACTGGCACCGCGTCGTGGTATTCGGTAAGCAGGCTGAGTTCGCCAGCCAACTTGCTACGGGTGATTACGTGGAAGTGAAAGGCGAGCTGCGCAGCACGCAGTATGACGCCGAGAGCGGAGAGAACCAGAGCAAGAAGCGCCGTGTCTGGGAGATTCGCGCCAGCATGGTCACCAAACTCGAACGCCCAGCGAACGCCGACGCTAGAGCGTCCGGGCAGGTGGAACTGATGCCTGACTAAGGCATTTGGTTTTGCCTGAAGGAGGCTGTTCCGCCGCCGGGCAGCCTCCTTTCTTACTTGCGCCGGCAGAAAGGGAGTAACGATGATTGCCAATGCCGCCTTTGTCGCCACCCTAATCTTCCTTGCGCTCGGCTTCTGGTCGATGCACGAGTTGTACTTCCTTGTGCCGTGGCGCGGCCTCATCCTGCACAGCTATCTCAAGAGCATCGCGCTCTACTGCGCTCTGCTCTTCGTCAACATCCTCGGCCTCACCATCTGGATCGAGCGCAAGTTCTTCCTACGCGACACAGGCCGCAAGCTCAGGCACCTCGATCAGGAGATACATACAGGGCAGAGCGAGCTTTCCAACGAAATCCTCGCGCAATTCGGGGATGAGGAGGAACGATAGCCGTGTTGAACGAAGATCAATATATGGACCGCACGCCGGACCTTGTGGCCAAGGTGCGCGCGATACGTATAGCCGCCGAGAAAGAGATGAACCTCTTTACCCGCGTGTCCGACTACGACGTGCGCCGTGTCGTCGGCCAGAAGACCCGGGCCGTGTCTGTTTTGATCGAAACTGCTCCGCCTTCCGCTATTAATCCGCGCCCGAAAAAGTCCGCCGCAAGATCGGCGACTGCTCAGACCTCGATTGAGTTTGCGCCTGCTCCTCCTGCGGAGCGCGGCGATGACGGTGAGGGCGCATGAGGCTGGACATTCCGCAAGAACAGCCCCGGCGGCGCGATGGAAACGACGAGGCCCCAGGCCCGTCGAATGACCATAGTGTCGTGCGCAAACCGCCCGACAATCCCATCCTTCATCGTCTGAAGTCTCTAGGGCAACGCTCAGCGGATTATCGCCAGCCACGTCCCCAAGCGGAGCACAAGCGGAATGAACGCACGGCGGACGTCCCGCGCGAGCGCCGCCGCCCTGTTGCTTCGCCGGACCCGCGCCGTCCGGCGCGTGCCGCCGGCAACGTAGTCGGCCTTGAGCTTCGACTGGAGGAGAAGCAGCTCCTGCGTGAAGCGGGTCGCTTTCGCGTTGTCCGCACAGCGGATCTCCGCGAGACGCTTTACAACGGGAGAGTCCGTCCTCTGGAGAATGACCTGAAGTATCTCCGCGACAAAGGCCTGATCGAAACGCAGCACGTCAACCTGCGCCGCGATGGACGGCGACGGACGATTCAGCGCGTCGAGGTCATCACTCTCACCAGGGATGGCCAGAGCCTACTTATCAAGCAAGGTGACCTACCCCAAGATCAAAAGGTTTACGCCGGCCTGGTTAAGCCCCGCGAGATCGAACACGACTCGCAGATTTTCCGTGCGTATCGGAAAGAAGCCGAGCGCATCGAGCGCAACGGCGGCAGCAATCTTCGCGTGCGGCTCGACTTCGAGATCAAGGCCGACGTGCAGAAGGCCATCTACGCCGAGCGCAAGGCCGACCCGAAACGCGACATGGCCGAGATCAAACATCAGGTCGCGGAGCGGTACGAGCTGCCGTTCGTCGATGGCAAAATTCAGATTCCCGATGCCCGCATCGACTACGATCTGCCATGCGAGGCAGATCAGGACCTAAACCCCGATCAGGATCAGGGTTCACGCGCCGGGCACCAGGACATCGAAGTCCTTACCGCCGCATACCATGCGGGGCATCTGCGTTCGAAAGCGCAGGCCGGTTTCCGCAACTACGCCTCAACCTCAGACCGCTCCAGCCTGACCGCGAGGATCGAAGACGATCACGGTTTGATGGAGGACATTTTGGACCTATGACGATGGCCTATGACCCAATCTCATCTCTCGAAGCCGTCGGCTATCTGGAACGGGAGGCCTCATTCTTGTACTTGGTCGCCATGCATTCCGGTTACTTCCTGCGTCGGCAATACTATCGCTTCGCCGGCCGCGAGGGAGGCACCCTAGTCTCGCAGCTCCTCAAGAAAGCAACGCACAGCCAACACATTCGTGTGATCGAGTGTGGCCACGGCTGGCATATCTATCATCTGACCTCGAAACCGGTGTACGAGGCGTTGGGACGCCGCGACTCTCAGAATCGACGTATCAAGGGCGACGTTCATATCAAGTCTCGCCTCATGATCCTCGATTTCATCCTCGCCAACCTCGGCGCCAACGTTCTAGAAGATGCGGCAAGCAAGGTAGATTTCTTTACCACGCAGTGCGGCGTCTCGAATGAAGTGCTGCCTCACAGCTACGTTGGGCGGCTGATGTATTTCCCGGATGGATTTCCCATCCTGGTCACCAACGCCGGCATTCCGCAGTTCACGTTCTTCGATGAGGGCCAAGTCACCACCACTCGCTTTGAGCGTTTCCTCAGACAGTACCAGCCCTTGTTTGAGGCGCTCGGAGAATTTGAGTTGATCTATGTGGCCGATATGAACAGCAGCCCCGCACGTGCCACGGGCATCTTCAATCGGTTTCTTCCTGCGGACCGGCTGCGCGGCGTCACCTCAGCGACACCGCTAGGTGTCGAACACTTCCTCGAATACCTCGCCGCGAGCCAGCGCTATGACGCGAAAGGCAGCGTCACCAATGCCCGCGATCTCGAAGTCCTGCGCGAGGGAGAACACCTTTACACTACGCTTGAGCACCTCGCTCTTCAGGCGGCATGGAACAACCAGAGCACCAGCGCCGACAGAGTCCGGCAAAGGTTTCTCCAGAAATCCCTACGCGCGACGTTCTCGACTATCGTCCTTCCATATCGCTATCCCACCGATGCCATGCAATACAGACTGCCACCTGAGGATCGCGGCGAGACCATGCTCCAGACCGCAGACGAGACCATCCAGAGCGGAGACAAGCAATGAAGAATCAGATGTCTACACAAATCGCCAGGGTCACGGAGAGGTATGTACCGGGGGCGGGAGCGACCCCACTGCTCCGCAGTTCCCGCGTCGGCTCAAGCCGCGCTGGTCGCTCCCGCCCCCCGGGACCAGATATCGAGCACGTATCTGGCACAGATAGAGAAAGCATCTGCGCCGGATACAAGCGAATCAGTTCAACATCCATCTCTGATCCGTGACGCATTCGCACTAAATCATTACTTCATCGAAAGGAGATCTACCATGAGCAAACTGAAACTGGACCACGGCGTCAGCAGGATTCGGCGCGCGAAGCTCCAATCCTCCATCGACCAGACCGTCGCCGACGATATTGAAATGTTGGCCGAGTGGTCGAACAACGAAACCAACTATATTGTCAACGAACTGCTGCGCTTCGCGCTAGCTCAGGAAGAGGACTTCCAGAAATACAAGGCCAGCTCTGCCGCAAATACCACGCGGCCTGTCGGCAGCTCAAAGACATTCACTGCGCCGCTCAAAGCTGCATCCGAATCCGTTGCGAAGGCGGATGCGGCGGCAGCTCACGCATAGGAGAGGCTTCGAAATATGAGCGTCAGAATTCCCCTTCAGAACATCATCCGTCCACTGGTCGAGTACCGCATCATGCTCGCGCTTGGGATGAGTGTGGCCGGTGGCATTGTCCTCAACGGTATGTTCCCCCTCAATACTGCTAATCCTTTTCTGCGCTTGATCGAATTCGAACGGCCTCTTGTCTTTCAGGCGGTCGTTTGGAGCCACGACTTGTTTCTGTATTCGACGCCGTTCATTGCTTGTTCCATGATCCTTTCGTTACTTTACGTCCATCTATATAGGAGTGAGCAGGAACTGGCGGTAGGTCCGTTGCCTCCGTATCCGAATCCGCGAACTCGAACAGACTTGGCCGTTATTGTCGGGGAAGTACATCGCCAGCTCGTACCAATACCCAGCGCAGCTCCGCAGTGGCTCTCGATTCCTGAGCGCGGCCTCTACACCGGCATCGCCTCTTTCGGCTCGATCGGCAGTGGCAAAACGTATGGGCTGATTCTGCCGGCGATGCGCCAGTTGTTTGCCTACCGAGCCGACGATCCGGCACGCAAGCTCTCGGGCATCGTTCTCGAAGTCAAAGGTGATCTCTGTCGCCAGCTTCAGCGCATCCTCGAATGGTGCGGGCGTGAACATGACTATGTTGAGGTCTCCCTCGACGGCGACATCCGCTACAACCCGCTGAACAACTCGCTCGATGCCTATGCCCAGGCGTTCAACATAGCCTCCATCATCACGTCGATCTGGGGCAAGGGCAAGGAACCGTTCTGGCAGCAGTCGTACACCGACCTTGTCCGATACGTGATCCTGCTCCACCGCATCCGCGACGGATACCTGACGATGGTCGATCTCTTCCGCACCGTCATCAGCGCGGGCAAGCTCGAAGAGATGTTGACCGAAGTCGGATCACGTTTCAGCACCGCCAGTTATATCGGCATAGGGAAGGAAGCTTACCGAGAGCACGACGTGCTGCTGTCTCCACTCGGCTTCGAGTGGAACAAGGACGCGGAGATGTATTTGATCGCCTGGACCGAGGCGTTGGAGAACTTGATGACACAGGAGACCGCCGCGGAGTTCATTGTATTAACGCACAAGCCGTACCGACCGGAGCAGCGGGATCGCTTCGATAGCATTCAGTATTGGTATTGGGAGCACTGGAAGTTCTTCCGTTCCGAAGTCAAAACCAGCATCGTTCAGGGTATTGCTGTGTTCCTGTCGCTTTTCGAAACCGATCCCGATGTGCGCCGCGTATTCTGCCCACCAAAGGAACTCTACGACGGTAAATCCTGCGCTGCCGATCCGCGCGGCGCCGTTCTGCCACCGTTCGATGAAATGATCGAATCGGGCACGGTAGTTGGCCTGAATTTCCCCGTGGCCCTGAACCCGGCCCTGGCAAAGACCATCGGGACCATGATGAAGATCGACTATCAGCGTGCCGTGCAGTTACGCATTCCGAAGATGGACCGGCACCCGGAGCAGTATTTCCGTCCGACCGTCTTCATCTGCGATGAGTACCAAAACTTCGCCACGGTTGGTGGCGACAACCCCACTGGCGACGAGCGATTCCTATCTCTCTCCCGGCAGCCGAAGTGCATCCCAATCGTCGCTATGCAGAGCATATCGAGTCTCAAAGATGCGCTGCCCAATGAGGGCGTCAAGACGCTGCTGCAGGCATTCCGCACCAAGATTTTCTTGACCACTTCCGACCCTGATACTGCGCGGTACGCCTCAGAGTTGTGCGGCAAGGCAGATCGTACACGCATCAGTTACACCGTTTCCGAGTCCTCCACGAATGCTAATGTCGGATGGCTGTCGGGTCGGACATCATCCAGCAAAGGCTCCGTCTCCGCTTCCAAGCAATATCAAAAACATAAGGAACCATTGTTCGAGGAAAAGGTCTTCTTTGATCTTAAGAATGCTCAATCTGTCGTCGCCGCATTCGATGGCGTGAGCCCGCTGCCACCGACCTATTGCTATCTTAAGCCCGACTTCCTACCCATCACCATGTCATGGTTCGACCAAGAGAGGATCGCTTTCGATTCAGAGAGGATATCTGCGTGAGCTTTGAAGTCATCCTGCCGTTCCTGAAACCGATCGAGCATCTGTTGATGAATACCGACATCTCCGAGATCATGGTGAACCCCGACGGCTCCGTCTGGATCGAAGAGAAGGGTCACATCGTGTTGCAGCCTAGCATCCGGTTCGATGACGGCGCGCTGCTAACAGGTCTCGAAGTGATTGCCAATCGCTTCGGCAAGAAGCTCGATGCCGACTCACCTATCCTGAATCTGCGCTTACCGGATGGCAGCCGCATGGCAGCGCTCATAACTCCGGTAGTCAACCCAAGTCCGATGGTGACCATCCGAAAGTTTACTTCGCGGAACTTCACCATCCATGACTTGATCGCACGGAAAGCTCTCACGGAAGCACAGGCCGAGACTCTGACGGAGCATGTCAGACGTGGAGACAACCTCTTGATTTCCGGTGGGACCGGCTCCGGTAAGACGACTCTGACCAATGTATTGTCTTCATTTATCCCGGACGGCGACCGCATTCTGATCCTTGAAGATGTTGCCGAACTATACATTAAGAAGCCACACGTCATCTCTGCCGAGGTCCAACTCGATACTCATAAGAGCCAAATCGGCTTCGCCGACCTGCTCAAGGCCGCCCTTCGCCATAGGCCGGACAGGATCATTGTCGGGGAGATTCGCGGACCGGAGGCACGCGTTTTCCTCGATGCATTGAATACAGGTCATCGCGGGTCGCTGACGACCATCCATGCCAATAGCGCAGGAGATGCGCTCCGGCGTCTGGCGCAGCTCGCCATGCGCGGCGCTGGTGGCGTCCCTTTGTGCGCTGTCGAAGAGGAGTGCGGGCGGTCCATCGACGTGATCGTCCATGTGCTCAACGAAGATGGATGGCGCCATGTCGCAGAGATTCGCGCGTTGGCAGGGCCTGTAGCTGCACATTCTGCCTGAGTTGCGCGGCTAATCCGGAATCTATTGCCCAGGAACTTCCCAGCCTTTGCTGGTCAACTGCAATCCCACTACCTCGGTTGCCTTCGATGCTCCGTTGACGGTCGCTCGGATATCTGAAAATGACTGCTGCACGCCGGGGCGTTCCGCCCAACCTGCCAGGTCTACGATTCTGTAAGTGTAGGTGACTTCTGATTGGGAGGATGTCCCCACCACCGCCGGTTCCGTCCATTTGACGATGGAATTGACACTTTTACGCCCGTAGCAGAAGCCACTGGTTTGTCCGAGCGTGCCGGGGATTTGCTGAAAATACTTCGTACCTTTGTCTGTCAGTTCGTATCGCTTTACGGGTTGTGGCGGAGGTGTACCTCGCAGGGAATCGAACATCCCGTGAACCACCGCCGTTGTGTCGTTCGCATGTACCAGGCCAGCCTGCTCCAAGGCCGCCAGCTTGGGCGCCGTACCATATTGTTCGTTCTGCTCCGACCGAGGGACATCGATTGGGAACTGGCGACCGATCACGGTACAAGCTTCGCCGTGCTTGGCTAAATACTGGTCGATTGCATTCCTGAAATTTGGATGACTCGGCTTTCTTGTGTCATTACAGGCAGTCAGGGTGAGTAAACCTGCAATGGAGGCTAGATAGAGGCGCCGCATGAGTTTTCTCCGGATGGTGCGTCGAGTTGCTATTTTGAAGTTGGCTGCCACTGTGGATTCGCGCGCAGAGCCGCAGTCTCGGTCCACGCCAAGTCCACGAAATCGGTAACAAGGCTCTGAAGGTGATCGCGTCGCGTAAACGCGCCGCTCTTCACCGTAAGAAGTCGATCGGAAAGCGGTCTTACCGCGACGTCGTAGCGATAGGATGAAGCAGAGAATTTTGTCATCAGCGAGACGCCGCTACCCTGCGTTACGAGCCAGAGCGCCTCCTTCAACGAAAATGCTTCGGCCACAAATTGGAGCGAGACGCCGAGACTCTCAAAGTGCGTAACAATGTCGTCGTGTCTGCCCGGAAGCGCTTTTCGCATGACGGAAACCATTGGCTCATCAGCTAGCTCTTCTGGCCGGATCGTGGATCTCGTAGCGAGGCGATGGCCTACGGGCAAACAAACGACGAGGGGCTCCTCCATGAGTAAACGGGCCGATAAGTCGGATTGCAAAATCGGTAAGACCCCGAATCCTACATGGAGATCGCCCTGGAGAACGCCCTCTACCGCTTGCTGGGTCATTAGACCCTCTCTGGTCACCGATATCGAGTCGACGCCTTTGGGCGTAATGCGCCTGATGATGTCGAGGAGCTTGGTGTTCAGACGAGTCGAATACCCAATACGCAACTCGTGTGTCTGCACTCGGACAAACGCATGCACGCGGTCTATGCCTAGCAATGCCTGTCTCACTGACTCCCGTGCTGACAGGATGTAGAGAGTGCCGGCCTCGTTGAGCGCCATTCCCCTTCCAACCACTTGGAACATGGGTGTTCCGAGTTCGCTTTCCACACTTTGAACTCGCTTGCGCACCGCAGATTTTCCGATGCCAAGATATTTCCCAGCAGCTTCAAATGAGCCCTTTTCCGCTACCGCGAGAACGGCTACCTGCCCATCCATCGTTACCCTAAGTCGGCGCATGGTTTACCTCTCGGCATCTGAACACGCGAACTTGCGCGACCGGGAAGGGGCGCTTACGGAGGGGGGGCCGGTGATTTCCGACACTCTAGGTAAACTAAAAACCTTTGGCTTCCAATGTCGTTACCGCTACATCTCGCGTTTTGATGTTACCGATAACGTTTGAGTATTATGGAGGTTGGGAACACTTCTGTCAAGAACAAATTTATGGATTGGAATGTTTCAGAAGAGTACGGCGTTTTCTCCACCCCTGCAGCGGCTGCGACATTCAGGAGCTGTTACACCGGGAGTTCCGGGATGTCTGACCGGCGGTAGGTCTTGTTTATAGTATGCCGCTGCTTCGGCCGGCCTCTCCTTGTCGATGTCCAGAATGGCGTCGACGATGTCTAGCCAAAGTTCAAGCTTCGGCCGCCTGACCCAATTGATGAAACAGCGCCGCTATTGTTACCGGTAACTATTGTAAGATCGTCAATGATCTGGGAAGGAGTCGCTCTCAATGGCAATCTCACCAAACTCGCGCTACTATATCCCCATTCTTTCTAAAGCTGTGGATGTCTTGGAATTCTTAGCGATTGAGCGCGATGCCCTTCCTCTGGAGGAGATTTATCGGCGACTCCATATGCCCAAGTCGACCGTCTACCGCATACTTCAGACGCTTGTACACAGGGGATACATTCAGAACTCGTCGTTGAAAACGTACAAATATCTTGGCAAGCCAAGGAAGCTCGCGTTCGGCTTTGCATGCGACTGGAGCGATCTCGAAGCTCTCACGATTGCAAGAAGTGTAGAGAAGCAATCGGTTTCCGCAGGTGTCGAACTGGTGTCGCTGAATAACGAAGGTGATACGGACCAGACGATTCAGAACGTCGAAAGCTTCGTGCGGGACGGGTGCGATCTGGTAATCCAGTGTCGCTTGCGCAGCGAGAGTTCTTACGCCATAGCGGCACAAATTGCAACGTCAAAGCTTCCAATGCTCTCTGTCGACTCCACCTGTTCTCATTCCCGGTATATCGGAATCGACCCCTACGAAAACGGGATGCAATTGGGCTCCCTTTGCGCGACATTTGTCAAGCACTCCTGGAACGCCCAGGTTAGCCACGTTATCGAGCTTTGGGATCCCGCGTCGAGCTATACTTCGCAGGGGCGGTTGGCGGGCACTTTGAAGATGCTGGAAGGCACACTTCTGTGTCCAATGCCGATCCCGAGGCGAATCGAAGGAGGAGCGGATCGTGATTACGGCTGCGCAGCCATTGGGCAATACCTTGATCAAAATGTGTCTGCGTCTCGTGTGATCGTCGTCGCGAGTACCGATAGCGGTGCATTGGGAGCGTTGGACGCGGCTCGGGCTCGTGGTCGCGAAGCGGATCTCGCCGTCGTCGGGAAAGGGTCCACTGTTGAAGCCATTGCGGAAATCTGCCGGCCTGAGTCGGCGTTTATTGCAACGAGCGGAGCGAACGACCAGGAATACGGTCGCCAGATTGTCGCTGTCGGACTAGCCATTCTCCAAGGCTATTCCGTTCAGCCTTTCACCTTCGTGGATCAGAAAGTGATCGCGAAGGAATATTTAGGCGTCAGTTTGATCAATTTACAGCGAGCCGCCGGCGCAGAGGAATTGCATGGCGCGGCGTTCCGTAGCTCTGCCACGTCAACTAAAATAGCTCACGGGGCAAAATATCAGGAAACTAGGACGACACGGTGAAGCGACTCCCGCGAATGAGAGATGTGGCAAAGCTGGCCGGAGTCAGCGCAATGACGGTCTCTCGTGTGTTAAGAGAAGACCCAAAAGTGTCGGAGCAGACCAGAACGCAAGTATTCGCTGCGACCAAGGAGCTGGGTTATCAGTTGAACGAATCAGCCCGTTCTTTTCGTGACAATCGGACGAGGCAAATCGGATTGCTTGTACCCTATCTGCTAGACCATTTTTTCGCCATCTGCGCCCACTCGGTCAATGTCGTCGCAAAACAGCACGGCTATTCTGTTGTGATTTCGACGACGAATGACGATCCTCAAACCGAATTTGACGAAGCATTACGCATGGTCCGTCGCAACGTCGAAGGCCTGATCGTCGTGCCGGCTCCCACGAGCAGATCGAAGTCGCGTCTGACGGATGATGCTTTTGAGCATCTGCCCATCGCGGCAATCGATCGGCCGTTGCAAGAAGCACGATTTCGCAGTGTCGTTGTTGCAAATAAGGCCGGCGCTCAACTTGGAACAGAGCACCTTATCCGCCTCGGCCAACGCCGTATAGCGTATCTTGGCCTTTCGGATGAATTTTACACAATGCGCGCCCGGCAGGCGGGATACATAGCTTCGATGCAAGCGGCGGCCCTAAAGCCAGACGTCTCGGTCCTTTCCGGTTCTCTCGACGACGCTGTAGGGGCCGTTCGTAAACTCATGTTTCGTAGTAAAGCGCCAACGGCTTTGTTCTGCGCGAATAATCTCGTAACGCAGTATGTTCTGCACGGTCTGGTTCAACTCAAATTGGACGCACCTCAGAATGTTGCCTTGGTTGGCTTTGATGACTTTGAAGCTGCGGATCTGCTCGGCATTACGGTTATCCGTCAGCCGGTAGAACAGATTGGTATTGTTGCGGCTGAATTGCTTCTTGCAGAATTAGCCCACGAAATAAACTTAGCTTCAAGAAAAAAGATGACAGTTTTGCCGGTCGAGCTTGTAGTTCGCAGATCATGTGGCAGCCCACAAAACGTTTCTGACTCTAAGCTACAGACGTAAGTGCTTTCCGAAACTACATGACCTGCATTAACAATGGTTCGGCCACTGTCCAGTCTGTCTAAGGTGTTTTTGCAGATGTGAGGCGTAGTGGCCCAAGCATCCCCGAAGGCAGCAGCGGCCAGGTAGCCACGTACGGCTTGATGTCGGTGAAGGTATATTTGTGCGTCATTTCGGGCTGCTGGTCTCCGATCAGCCGGTTCACCCACAGGTTCGTTACCTTGATTTTCAACTCGTTGCTGCCCGGCTTCAATGCCGCCGTCAGATCAACTCGATAAGGGTTCTTCCACAAGATGCCGAGCGGCTTTCCATTCAGCTCGACCTCAGCGACCTGCGCAACTGTACCAAGATCGAGCCAAAGATGGGCTGTCGGCTTGAACCAGGCGCGGGGCGCTTCGAATGCCTTTGAGTAGGTCGCTGTTCCGGAAAAGTATCGAACACCTGGATCAACATTCTCGCTCCATGACATTAGACGGTCGAATTGGGCTTGGGGGGGCGCGCCCCAATCCGGCGGAAATGTTACTTTCCAATCGCGGTTCAGTATTTTGTCGCCATCTGCGAGTTCGGTCTCGACTGGCTGCGGAACATCGAGAGAGCGCGCAGCCGTCGGCTTGCGGAATACGACAAAAATGCTTCCATAGGAGGCTAACCCGAGCGGAACGGTGGTCGTATCGTCGTTCATTCGGTAGGATACGGGGGAGGTTGTCCCGGTAGAGGGATCCCACAACTCCGGAATTTTTCCGGTCACGCGGAAGCTCGCCTGCACCTGCTCAGCTCGCGGATTGAAGTTGCTGACGAAGTAAAGATCACTGTGCGCCAACTGCCTGTGCAGAAAGAGCAGCCTGGTATCCGGTTCCGGACGAGAGTAGTCGAAGTCGCGCGCAAGGCCAAGGTCCGCAAGAACTTTATTGGCGCTCTTCCCGCTGTACACTCGCCCCTTACCATAGGAGTGGAACGGTTGCGATCCATTGCCGTGTGTACCCCACAGCTGATCTGCCAACCTCTGAAATATAACCTGGTCATCCGCAAGGCTGGGAGAGTCCACAGGTTTCTGTCCGTCAACGATTGCTCCCTGCTGCACCAACTCCTCAATTTTGCGGAGGACGGCCAACGTCATGCGCTGGCTGGTGCCGCCCAGGTAAAGCAGGCGATAGCTCATTCCTGTCGATGTAACCAAATGATCATCGCGAAATGATAGACGATTCAACAAGATGTCGCTATTGATAAAATCGAACCCGTGACCTTCTGGAGCATCGCGTTGCGGCGCATAGCCGAAGACGGCCGTGAGCGGGCCCTCCTGCCCGTAGAAATAGGCGACGTCGCCAACGAAGCGACCTTGCTGTAGCAAATAGGAACCGCGCGCCAGGTAATCCATCCAGGGTCTGGCCTGGTCGGCCCACGTCTCGTTTCGATTGAACCACTGGCCGTAGTGTCCAAGCGTCAGCCCCGGTTTGTGGTCAAGCAACGGCTGGTGCGTCGACTCATGAATCTCGAAATGATTGACGCCGAGCGCCATCTCCATGTCCGCCACCCGCTTCAGTGTGTTGGGCGAGGAGCCCCAGTCCGGTCCGTTGCTCGTCATGGACTCTGCCCCCACGAGGTTCTGTCCATAGATGTGCGCGATGGATGCAGCTCCGCGTATGTCGGCCACATAGCTTGGACCTGGATCTTCCTTGCCCGGGAAGTCCCAGAGAGCTCCCATCGGAATATCCATCTTAGACCGCATCTCGATATCGTCACCCAGCATTGGGCGGTGATACTCGAGTGCTTCCCCCTGATAGCGGAGACCGTGCTGGTGCAGTATGTCCGATATGGTGCCGTAGTGGTTTTGCGCAAGCAGTTCGGCGATCGTTCTGCGGAAGTCCCACAAAAAGCGGTTGCTCGTCGCTGTGCTGTCCACAATAATTCCCGTGAGGGCTGGCAGGTAGGGACGGGGATCGTAGCCGCGTAGACGCTGGAAGTCCTCCAGCATATTGTTGGTCCAGTTTGTCGGGCCTGTTTCGATGCTGTCCGTCAGCAAGAACGTGATGCCTTTCTTCCCCATATTCTCAGGGCCCACCAGGGTCGAGTAGGTCTTAAGATAGTAATCAAGATAGTTCCTAACGAAACCTGCGTTCAGTTTGTCGACCTCAAGGCCGGTCGCCTCCGCCGGTGCAGGACCGTTCATATGGCCGGTCAGCGAATAGCCCATCCGCAGCACAATCCATTTGCCGGGGGGCGTAGTCCAGTCGAGCGAACCATCTGGGCGCATTTTGTCTGTAAGCTGGATGACATCGCTCTTCGGCACGGTAAACTCCGGCGCAACAACCGGATCGTGAATTGCATAATAATCCGGTACCGTCGCAAAGCCCGCACGTTTTTCGAACTCGTTGATACGCGCGCCATTCCGCAACACGAGTTCCGTAATCTGGTGAACCTCGGGCTGTTTGGCAGTCGTAGGCGTCCTGAACACAACGCGGAAGTAGCGGGCTTGGACTGGTGGAAATGCGACTGTACGTTGCGGGATGCTGCTGGGGTCGATCTCCGTAATTGTGCGAAACCGCAGTCCATTGTCGCTGGCTTCCAGCCGAGGCAGGATCGAACGATTCTCAAACCCGAAGATACTGGCGATGTCGTCGGTCGTTGCCAGAGTGAGAGATCGAATTGTTTGCGGCTTGCCGTAATCGAACTGCACCCACGCTTCATCACCGGGAGCGCCGCCGGGCAGGCTCAAAGCCGGTGTTTCCACGTCTCCGTCGGATAAGGCGGCCACATTGACCGACCCTCCGCTTGCCGTCACAACGGGACTCAAGTCCGTTTGTGACCTCTCCGGGGTCGGCTGCCGGTAGGCAAGGAGGACCGCGTCTGCAGAAAAGGTTGGCGTTGGCTTCAAAACGCCTTCACCCGGATTTGACCGATGCAGATCCACGTTAAAGTCCTGGAAAGTCCCACTCGCACTGGGCAGCGGTGGAAGCTTGCCATTGAACCGCACGCCTCCGGTAAGCGCAATCTCGCTCCAAACCATTTTCTTCATGCCTTCGGGCGGCGTGACCCATGGACCACCGGTTTCGCTCCAACCGGGAGAACTCGCGATCGACATCTCCAACCCAAGCTTCTCGGCGAGCTGGGTAGTGTGAATGAAGGCGCGCTTCCAGTCTGGAGTCATATAAACCAGCCGTTTGGGAACGACCTGAGGGGTGTCGAGCGAACCTTCAAATACCGTAAAGCCGCTGACGTGCGTGCGCGACATCCAGTTCAGGTCCAGGTCTATCCCCTGTTCGGTGACGTTGCCATTCATCCAGTGCCACCAAACTCGCGGCCTTGCACTATCCGGTGGATTGGAGAATGACGCCTGAAGCTCGTCATCTCCCGCCGGGACCGCACTCTGTCCGTTCAGGCTTGAACGGCAGCCGAGGAGAACAGCCAGCAGGAGAGTGGCTCGTGCTGCGGACGATGACGTGAAGCGGACTCTTGTCATGTAGCTTACCTCGCAGGGTGGCGGGTTGTTCAGGATTTGCGGCTCGCAAGTACATCCCAGAAATCATGTCGCCGGGTGCCGGAAATGACCGAACATTGGACTGTCTTTCTTATACGGAATCGCCAGCATAGCGAAACGTCCTTGATTTTGTGCGGTTTTTATCTGTCGCTGGTTAAGTATGACAAGCCCTTCTGTCGGTCAGACACCCAAAAAATCGGTATAACAAGCCCCTCGGGCCGTTGTGGGAAACAGGAAAAAGTTCATTCTCCGGCGCAATGTTCCAATCCAGAAATTTGTTCTTGACAGAATTCTCCTGCTTCCCATAATATTCGCACGTTACCGGTAACAACACAAATCTCGGTAACATGATTAGCAAACAAAGGCGACAGCGGCTCGGCCGCAGGAAGGAACGCAATGCGAACCATTTTGAGGCTGTTCATGATCGGAACTTTCACGCTCGGCGTGGAATGTCGTGCGGCGTTTTGCCTGCCAATGATGCGACGGCGCGGATTGCAATCGGAGCCAGATCAGGGAGATCCCGGGCGTGGTGATCCAGTGATGACTAGAATCTCCATGCTCTCAAGGCGATCCGACGGCATCCAATCACAGCGCTCCTGCAACCGCCGCTGGCTGTTCAGTTTGGGTGCATTTGTACTGCTGATGTTGTTGCAGACGATTCCGCGTGCTGTCGCCCAAGAAGCACGAGCAAGTCTCGGCGGCCGGATTACCGACCCCAAGGGTGCCGTCATTCAGAAGGCCCGGGTAACCGTGACCTCTGATGCGACCGGAGTTATGTATACCACGCGGACAAACGGTCAAGGCAACTGGATCGTAAACGACCTGTTACCCGGGGTGTATCACTTTGAAGTTACGGCGCCCGGATTCGCTTCCAATGTGCACAATGCGATCGATCTGCAGGCGAACGATCAGAAGACGATCGATTCGGCTATGAGTCTGGAGTCGGCCTCGGCGACGGTAACAGTGGAGTCGGGTACCCCTCTGATCGACACGACCTCAGCGGTGTCGGGTACGGTGCTTACCTCGTCGGAGATGGAGGCTTTGCCGTCACTCTCCAACGCGCCGAGCATGTTCATCGCTCTAACGCCGGGTGTCACGGTGACCAACGGCACATCAGGCAGCGGCATCTATCTGTGGTCAAATCTCGGCCTGTCGGAGATCGCAGTCAATGGCACCGGAACTACGGGAGGAACGCCGGCTCTGTTCGGAGCGATCAACTACATCTACGATGGCGGAAACGATGTCAACAACAGCAATGAGCTGGCGTTTGAACCGCCGATCGATGCCGTCGGCGAATACCGGGTGATAACGAACGCCTTTGACGCGTCGATTGGACGCAACTTGGGCACGACTGCTCTCATGGTGTCCAAGACAGGCGGAAAGAAGTTTCACGGCGACCTGTACGAATACAACCAAAACGACTTTCTGAACGCGAATAGCTACTCAAACGACGCCAACCATGCTCCCTTGACTCCCGTCCACATTAATTTTTATGGCGGTGCAGTGGGCGGCCCGGTGTGGATACCGAAGCTGTATGACGGACGCAAGAAGCAAACATTCTTTTTTTTCAGCTACAGCCGCGTAAACAGTAAGAACCCAACGAATACAGGCTATATCACGGTTCCCGACGCAATGGAACGCATGGGGGATTTTAGTCAATCATTTACCGTAGTCAACGGGGTTAAATACCCGATCAACATTTTCGATCCCAACACTGTTATGCAAACGTCACCTGGGGTGTATACACGGAGTCAGTTTTCTAACAACATGATTCCAACTAGCCGACTCGATCCTGTGGCACAGACACTCCTTAAGGTCATTGGCTTGCCCAACTCACCGGCCACGACAACCATTAGCAATGATGCGAACAATTATCTGCTTAATGTTGACCAAGACAGTATTCTGGACAGCGAGATTTTACGTCTAGACCAGTCTTGGAACAACGCTAATCACACGTATTTGAATATTCACCGCAACTATTGGAACTCCACCAGCACCAATGAATATGGCGCACAGTCGCTTAACGGAACGAACTACGCGATCAATGTAAATCCAAATCAGAGTCGTCTGAATCGCGGCCTGACGCTTGACCATACGATTCTCATCAAACCCAATCTTATGCTTGATCTTACCGCGAGCCTTATGAACTATTACTCGCTAAACGTCTCACCAACGTCCGGTCAAGATCCGACTTCTATCGGCTTTTCATCTAACTACACTGGCCAGATGCAAATCGCCGCTATTCCTGAGTTTTCAAGTATTTCGAATGTAAGTGGTAACCTCGGCACGACATACGGCTCGCAGTATCAAGATGACTTGAATCAGGATTACCACTTCGGCTTCATCCATGAGATTGGAAACCATACGTTAAGATACGGTGGTCAACTTCTTTTGCAGCAGAGTGCCACCGGTTCGTTGCTTGATACGGGTGGCCAGTTCGTCTTCGGTACGAGTTGGACGACGCGCACACCAGTGGGAACCAATCCAACCGGTTATGGAAGCTCGTTGGCAGAGTTTCTGCTCGGTCTCCCGTCAAGCGGTTCGATCCCAACGACGGCGACGGCATTTTGGTCCCAGCATTACTATGCCGCCTACTTGCAGGATGACTGGAAAGTTACTGACAAGCTTACGTTAGATCTCGGCCTGCGATGGGACATCGAACGGCCCGTCACCGAACGCTTCAATCGATTTGCGAGCAGATTCGATCCAAACTTTGTAGTTAGCGGCGTTACGGGCCCGGCGCAGGCCAATTACGCCACGGATTTAGCCGGTTCGTCGTCCAACTCCGGAACTGCACTGCTGCAGGCGCAACGGTCGAATGTGGGCGGCTTCGTAGCACGGGGCGGCCTTCTCTATGCTGGCCTTAACGGTACGAGCCCATACGTCGAAAATCCGCGGTATAAGTATTTTCAACCCCGCGTCGGCTTTGCCTACCGTGTCTACCCAAATATCGTCCTTCGTGGAGGTGTCGGACGTTTCGTTCAAGCGGATTTTGCAACCGCTTCTCAAACGGGATACAGTCAAACGACCAATTTGACGGTCACGACAAACAACTTTGAATCCGCACCTAACTTTTCGCTGGAGAACCCATATCCCTCTGGACTGCAACCAGTCATCGGCAACTCTCAAGGTGAGCTAACGAACATCGGCTCGGTCAGCTCGTATACTGACCCAAACATCGGGAGAATCTACACAGATGTTGTAAGCCTCTCGTTACAGCACCAGATTGGCCAGTTTCTCGTGGATACAAGCTTCATCCTCAACGAAACGCATGGCTTACCGATGTCGTGGGAAGTCAATGATCCAGCCGCCACATCGTGGTATGCAGCATATAATCCTCAGTTCACATCGACAGGTGCCCCTGTTCTCACTCTCCCAGGTAATACCCTCATAGCAAATCCCTTTTACCACGTGGCCGGCGTTCAGACGACGCTCTCCCAATACACATCGTCTACCATCGGCGCCTATAGCTTGCTGCGCCCAAATCCAATTCTGGGGAATCTCACAGAAACGCGCGGAACGGGACTTACAAGATATACGGCGCTTCAGAACAAGATTGAAAGGCGGTTTCGCAATGGGTTCAGCTTGCTATCAGCCTTTACTTGGGGCAAGAGTATTACGGCGAATACCTTTTATGCCAATCAGGTTGCAGGCGCAAGAATCAATCACGAACTTGATCCAGCAGATACGAAGTTTCACGAAGTGCTAACTCCAGTCTATGATCTTCCATTTGGCCATGGAAAGCGCTTTGCGAGTCACGTGAATAGACTCACCGACGAGATCATTGGTGGCTGGCAAATTAACGGCGAGTATCAATTCCAATCGGGTACACCCGTCGTGCTGCCGACGACGACAGCATTCTTCGAGGTGGTGATCCGTCTTCGGGGAGTAAAAGCGGAACTCAGTGGTTTAACACGAGCAAATTCAAAGCCTTCCCAAATAGCAGCACAACTGTGGCGCAGTTGCAAGCATATCCCTCGTGGACGAATGTGGCCGCACTTCCAGGTTATAGCTGGGTCCCCACGCCTACAGCTCCAGGCTATTCAGGTATTAACAATGGAGTATTCAACGACTTTACTACCTACACCTCATATAACCAGAGCACGTTCGGTGACGTTCGGAACCCCTACATCACCAATTTCAACCTAGGGGCACGTAAGCAGTTCTCCGTTGCGGAAGGCATTGTCGTTGAACTAGGAATCGACGCCTTCAATGCGTTGAATCACCCAACCTTCGGGAACATCGATGTGAACCCAAACGATCCTTATTTTGGGGCAATTAGCGGCGGTCCTCCCTCGAAATGGGTCCAGGTTAATAATCCGCGCACAGTTCAACTCAGAGGAAGAATTACCTTTTGATGGAAGGGCAGGAAATAATGATTCAAAGACGTAATTTCTTCAAAGGCCTAGCGGCATCCCTTGGACTAATAATGGCGAGAAAGGCAAATCCTGCTGTGCGAACCTCACCAGCAGAACCGGGGCCTACGAGCCGTGTAGCCGGTCCTGACCCATTGTATGAAAAATTGCTACCAATCAAAATGGCGGATCTTGAGGCTCATTCCTCACCGGGGGTCTCTGTAGTTGCAGTTAGCGACTACGCGCCGGTTGGCTACACGGGTGCTCTCACGCCTAGCCCTCCGCACGCAGACCTAAACCCCAATTACGCTCTGATCATAAGCTGGCAAGGCAGGTCGCATCAAGTAATCTTCAGTCATGAAGCCAGCTATTGCCCTTGGATGAAGTTGCCCAATCGCCTGGGCCTCTGCAATCAGTTCTTCGAAGGGAATGACGGCTATGCGGAATTATTCAACGACAACGGGCGCAAGACGCGAAACAGCTTTGTTGACATAGTCCAGAGCGGACCCGAGCGCACCTGGGTGCGGTGGGACTACTTTTGTGTTAACAAGGATGACGATTCGCATCCCGCCCTGCGCGGTACAGAAGATTACATCGCCTATCCCAATGGGCTGATGTGGCGTCGGCTGACTTATCAGACGCTGATGCCGAACAATCCGGACGGCTATAGCTGGCAGCCGATCGATTTTTTTGCGGTCGCGCCGAATGGTTCCGAATGGAAGGACCTTTTCGACCGTGATCCGGAGCATAATGACTTCCACATAGCGTCCGCGTTGGACGCCTTTTCTGAGCACCACTATGACCTCTTTTGGGCCGATGATGGGAAGGCGCGCCGTGTGGGCGATGCGGCGCTCCTGCTGGAGATATCCCACTCCAAGGGTTTCGCCCTAGTTATGCCGAGTAAGGATGGCTACCTGTTCACAATACTTGGAGCAGCATCAGGGTTTCCTTCAGAGAAGAGCCAAATCGTAGACCACTCCTTTGACGACACGGGCGGATGGGGGTGGGGCGCCGCTCGCTGGGACCATTGGCCCGTGGGATGGATCAACTCGCAGCACCACGACTACAAGCCGGGTGTCTATAAGTATCCCTATCACTTCGGCCCCTTCTCGCATTATATTGTCGACAAGCCAATGAAAAACGTGGCATATGTGAAAGCTAGCGACCCTGCTAGTGATTATTATCGCGAGGCCCACGACATGGATCTTGACCGCTGGTCAGAGCGGCATGTCTACTACACACTGACCGGCGTCGCTCATAGTATGGAGTCTATCCGGCTAGTGGCTCGGAAGTGGCTGGAGCAAGGCGCCGCCTGCGCGACTCCGGAAAGTATCGCCAAACTACGAGTGGTTTAGAGAATGCGTGGCGGACGAAGTCGCTGCACCCGTTCTCTGGATGGAGCTTACTGATATGAGAATTGAATGAATGTCAATTTCACGACGAGCCTTCTTGAAGCAAGGAGACGTCTCGGCAAGTGCAGCTTTCGGGGAGCTGGAGAGGATTGGTATCCTCAAAACATAGGTCAGCTAAAGCCTGCTGGGGCGAAAATGGTGCGCATGAGATTGTTGTTGCGTGTGTGGAAGAGATGCTCAATATACTTTATCCATTCGGTCTATGAGACTGGAGACACATGGCCGCGGATCTCGACAGTTGTCCTTTTTGATCTGAACGCCAAAGGCACATCAATCATGCCGGACGCATAATTCCTCACGCGAGGCAAGAGCATTGAAATTTCTCGGGCGTGACGCAGTGCAGTTGGAGAATGAAGCGCTTCGAGTGACGCTGCTCACGGAGGGATGTCACATTGCCGAGATCTTTCACAAAAAAGCAGCCATAAATCCTCTCTGGATTCCTCCATGGTCTGTGCCGAACGCAGACGATCGTGCCAGCGGCAAGAGCGGACAAACCTATGGTCCGGACACGCATGTCTTATCAGGTGTGATGGGGCATCACATTTGCCTCGATCTGTTCGGTGAACCCTCGGAGACCGAAAGGGCCGCCGGTTTCGAGATGCACGGTGAGGCTTGCCTTGTACCGTATACCTGTCAAATTGCGAACGACGAAATTCATGCGACGGCGCACCTTAAACGATCATCGCTTCGTCTGTCGCGTTCCATTCGTCTTGGTCTTGATGGGAGCTCCGTAATTATTTGCGAAACCGTGCGGAACTTGCTTTCAATTGATCGCCCAATCGCATGGACACAGCACGTCACTCTGGGCCCTCCATTTCTCATTCCAGGCGTGACGAGGATTCATATCGATTCTGCCCGGTCCCGCGTTTGTGAAACCGGCTCGGAGAATAGTCACCTGGAACCCGGTGCCGATTTCACTTGGCCGGAAGCACCTTCACGTGACAAAAGAGTGCATGATCTTTCCATTTTTGCCGATCAGGACCGATCCTCGTCACTGACGGCACACCGCATGGAGGGTGACGGTTCGGAAGTTGGTTTCACGGCTTTCTGTCCGCTCAGGAATTTGTTGTTTGGCTATAACTGGAACTCGCGGGATTTCCCGTGGTTGGCTATGTGGGAAGAAAACAAGTCCCGTTGCGATGCTCCTTGGAATCGAGAGACTATCGCTTGCGGCTTGGAATTTGGTGTATCCCCCTTCCCGCAGTCCCGTCGTCAGATGGTTGAGCGTGGCCTTCTCTTCAACACTCCGACATTTCGTTGGCTTGGGGCGAACGCCGAAGTGTCTGTCTCGTACTCCGCGTTCATACGGTCAGTAGATCAGCCAGAAACGCGCGCGAAGGAACGTTAATATGATGGCACAACCTGGGAAGAGATAACCGATTGTTGACAACATGGGCATCAAACAGCCAAACCGGACCGGATAAGAGATGACAGTGGGAACTGAATCAACGAGCCAAGCCACGACAGATACTCTGTCTCGTCAGTCCTATCTGAGAGCGATGTCCGTTATGAACGGCCTGTTCTTTTCCTGGGGCTTTGTGACATCACTGAACGATGTGCTCATCCCTCGTCTCAAGTCTGTCTATAGTCTTGATTACACCAAAGCGATGCTTGTGCAATGCTGCTTCTTCACGGCGTACTTTGTCTTTTCCCTCCCGTGCAGCAAGTTCGTCACCACCTTTGGATATAAAGCGTCGATGGTTGGCGGCTTGCTAACGATGTCTCTGGGCGCATTCTTGTTCATTCCCGCTACCTCCATCTCGTCTTTTGCATTGTTTTTGATCGCGTTATCCATCATCTCCGCCGGGATGACAAGCCTGCAGGTGTCTGCAAACGGTTTTGTTGCCGGTTTGGGATCGGATTCCACCGCGTCGGGCCGCCTGAATCTTGCCCAAGCATTCAATTCAGTCGGCACGACGGTGGCCCCATATATCGGGAGTGTTTTGATCTTTCGGCACACGGTCGTATCTTCTAACTCTTCCCAAATTCAATCCCCAGCGTCGCTTCGCCTGCCCTATGTAGGAATAGGCGTAGCTCTCCTAGTGATGGCGTCCCTGCTAAACTTCTTGAGACTTCCCGCCATTGGCGACGGATTGCAGACGAAACTTACCGTAGATTTCCAGGAGTACCGCTTTCAAAATATTTTCAAGCTGCCTCATGTTCTGTTAGGCGCAATAGCAATCTTCGTGTACGTCGGGGCCGAGGTTGCCGTCGGCAGCTTCCTCGTCAATTATCTAGGTCTTCCAGATATCGGATCGATGACGGTGGAATCGGCCGGGAAAGTGCTCGCACTCTATTGGGGAGGGGCGATGGTGGGTCGTTTCGCAGGTGCGGTCATTCTCCGGAAACCTCGGGCTCGGCCTGTGTTGGCATGTGCCGCAATATGCGCTTTTCTGCTGGTCTTGACCTCTATGGCCTCTGTAGGAAACATCGCCGTGATCAGCGTCGTCCTTATCGGCCTGTTCAACTCTGTCATGTTTCCGAGTATTTTCGCTTTGGGCGTCGCGCAGACTGGGACCATGCGCGCCACTGCCGCAGGCGTCTTGATAATGGGCATCGCCGGAGGGGCTGTGATCCCAGTTTGCGAAGGACTTCTTGCCGACAAGGTCGGTCTCCACCGCGCGCTCATTGTGCCTGCAATCTGCTATGTCTACGTTGCCTACTATGGGCTTCGCGGATCGCGCGTAAAGAAACCTTGGGAGCAGATGGCATAGTTCGACCGAACGGCAAACAATATCAAACTGAGAAACAAAGACGTTCGATGAGGTTGGTATGAATGTACGAGGCATTATAACGGATGGTTTTGGAAATACGCAGATCGGATCGTTTTCTCTCGAGTCTCCCCAAGAAAATGAAGTTCTGGTCGAGATGAAAGCTTCGGGAGTCTGTCACACGGACCTCGATCATACGTGGTGGAAAGAGACTCTGATTCTCGGCCATGAGGGCGCCGGGATCGTTGCGGATATCGGAGCCAACGTCGAGAATATTAAAGTTGGTGATCCGGTCGTACTTAACTGGGCGATTCCATGTGGCCATTGCTTTCAATGCAAGAGAGGCGCAGAAAACATCTGCGAGGAGCGTCCGATACTCCCGGCTGACCGATATCACTACGCACCTGGTTTACTTCGGCCGATGTTTGGCTTAGGTACGATGGCTGAGATGGCTCTCGTCCCTCACCAAGCAGTAACGAGGATTCCAGAATCTATTCCTTTTGCCGTCGCCGCTATTATGGGATGCGCAGTGATGACCGGCTTTGGATCTGTCGTAAATGTCGCCAAGGTCGAGCCAGGGAGCTCAATTGTCGTGATCGGGTGCGGTGGTGTGGGCTTATCGGTGGTTCAGGCGGCCCGCTTTCGAAAAGCAGAGAAAGTGATTGCGATCGACATCGAACCGAACAAACTCGTACGCGCAGCCTCGTTCGGCGCCACAGAGACGATCCTCGCCCAACGCGACGACGCTGGACTATTGGACGCGGCCGCGCGCGTGCGGGCGCTGACTGCCGGTAGAGGCGCTGATTACGCCTTCGAATGCACGGCAATACCCGAGTTGGGCATGTCGCCCCTTGCCATGGTCCGAAGAGGCGGGATGGCATTGGGTGTAAGCGGGATCGAAAAGATCATTCCAGCCGACATGGAGCTCTTTGAGTTCGACAAGTGGTACATCAATCCCCTGTATGGAGCGTGTGTCCCTGCCAGAGACTTTCCCGTCATACTCTCTCTCTATCAGGAGGAACATCTGGATCTCGATGCGCTCATTTCGCATCGGTACTCCCTCGATCAAGTCCAGCAGGCATTTGATGGATTGCTTAGTGGATTAAATATAAAGGGAGTCATCGAATTCTAGACCTTTAGCACATTCCAACAAAAGGAAGTTCGTCTACCAGTGAAGCGATTCCGCTCCGTAGAACTATCGGATCCGCGATTTGAAAGAGACGGACTGCGTCACATTACAGTCAAGAGTCCCTCTCTAAAGAGACGCGGAGACATCACTCTCTTTGTCCCCGAACAGCTGAGGCAGGGATCGGCAAACACAATGCTGATTCTTCTGAATGGTGTCTACAACAGTCATTGGGGATGGGCGTATCACGCTGGAGTCCATTTGACGGCACAACGTCTCATCGAAGCCGGAGCAATTCAGCCACTAATCATTGCAATGCCATCAGATGGCTTGTGGGGTGACGGTAGTGGTTATCTCAAGTCCGAAGGCGAGGATGCCGAGGCATGGATTATGGAAGATGTTGTTGCTGCATGTGCCATTGCGGTTCCAGGATTACTGTCGACGCCGCACCTTTTCCTCAGCGGCCTGTCAATGGGTGGCTACGCAGCACTCCGTCTGGGGGCAAAATTTGCGGAGCGACTTTCCGGTATCTCAGCACATTCTTCCCTCACTCACATCAGCCAGATGAAGAACTTCGTCGAAGAACCCCTCTCCCATTACCTTGCGGCGGGCTCCCAAGAAGAACTCGATCCTCTATATTGGATTGTCCGCAATCGAGCGGTCCTGCCGGCTCTGCGGATTGATTGCGGAACGGGGGATGAGCTGATCTCTCCGAATCGCGAATTGCACAAGACTCTCTTGGAAGCTGGAATCGCGCATCAATATTACGAATATGAGGGCGGCCATGACTGGCAGTATTGGGAATCGCACATCAGCGATTCCTTGCGATTTTTTCAGACGGTTCGTGATGCACAGGGTTTTTGATAAGCACTCACCCTTCGTAGCGGCTAATGGTCAACCGCGAGTACAGTCTGCTGCAGATTGTAGCCGCGCAGGCCCAACGCCGGAGAGCCTTTGGCGGCAGAGGTTGGATAGTGGATCGTGACGGTCTCGCTTTCTCCGGGCAGCAGAGAAATATAATTGTCGCTATAGTAAGCGGGCAAGATGCGTAAACCTCCTTTTGCTTCTTCAAGTGTTAGTTTGAGTTCGATAGCGGCCCGTTCGCCCTTGTTGGTCAGCGCTACAGTCGCTACTTTTTCGTCTCCGTCGTCTGCCACGTTTATCCGTGATCCGATTACGGCCTGTGGCAAGGTGTTGATCTTTCGCATATCTTGCTCCTGGGCCGCGAGCCAATAGAAGTTGCGCGATACCACCTTTCCGCCATCGTCGAGCAACTTTAGTTCGACGAAGACCGGGTCGTGCCAGCCGGGTTGCGAAAACATCTTTTCGAGCGGCAGTTCGAACACATTGACCATTTGATCCATTGGGACGGAAACTGGTGTCGCTTTGCTAAAGAGCTGTTGGCTACCGAGCGAGTAGATCGAAGCCTGTACATGAGCACCCTGAATTGGCTCGCGCGTGGTATTGACGACTGCGACCATGTAGTTCGAGAGGTCGAGTTGCACGTGTTGCGGTTCGCTGGCGTGCATGACGCCATAGAAAGAGGCTTGCGTGTCGTAATCGTGCGAGTACATCTGCCACATGTTGCTCGGCCACGCGGGCTGCGTCATCCAGGTCAAACGGCCAGAGTTCGGCGCCCACAGGTGCGCATTGAAGCCCTCGAAGATAGCCTGATGCAGCGAATAGTTGAACATCTGGACGTGGCGCTCAAACTCGGGCAGACTTGCCGCCGCGCCAAACTGCATCTGTAGATGTGGCAGGTAAGTGTGGACGTCGCCGCCGCCAGATTCGTGCCAATCGTGATAGGTCCAGGCGTCGCTAAGCGGCCATTGGTTTTGTGGGGCAATCCAGTGTTGGAAGCTTTCGAGTGTCGAAAACGAAGGGACTCCGAGCTCAACCGCGAAGCCCTGGTCGAAGAAATTGAAGTAAAGCTTGGGATCCATGTAGTGGTAGGGCCCGCTGTCCCGCAGGTTTAGCTGGTTGGAGGAAGGTGTGTAGTAGCGAGTGCCGTCCTCTTCCGCGAGCATGGCAATCAACGCCGTATTGAGTGCAGGCTGCGGCACGCCCTCATTACGGGCGCACCACATAACGATGGAAGGATGATTGCGATAGCGAAGCACTGCATCGGCCGCGTTCCTCGTAAAAAGCTCTGGGCTTTGCGCTTCAGCGTTCCAGTTCTCAGTGGCTTCGAAAAAATCGTTCCACACCATCAGGCCGTACTTGTCCGCCAGATCGTAGAAGACAGGTTCCGTGTTCTGGCCCTGCCAATTTCGAATAATGTCGAGGTTCGCAAGCTGGTGCAGACGGAAGTATGGCTCTAAATGTTCGGGGCTGATGCGTTTCATCATGTCGTCCATGCCCCAGTTGCCACCACGCGCGGCGATGCGGACGCCATTTACCTTGATAACCAGATCGATCATCCCTGGCTCGTTGGTGACTGGAATCACAGCACGAGAGTGGTCTGCCTCCGGCGTGAGCGATGCCGCCCAATAGGCCGTCGTCTGCAGCAGCCCGTCGGTCGCGACGTTCACCACGGTTTGGCCGAGCGCGTGTGCAACGGTGGGATTGACTTCCACGCGGCGCAAGGTGCCGTCGGTATCGTAGAGACTCTCTTCATAAGTCACTTCGCGCATCCCGAATTGAATCGTCTTTTCGTCGCCGCTGATTCCGGCTCCTTGCGCTCCATCGAGCGACAGCTTCAGGTGGTAGAGGTCGGGCTTGCCGTAGCCGTTTGGCCACCACAAACGCGGCTGCTCGACGCGCAGTTGCGGGTACTCCCTGGGCGTCAGCGAAATCGTACTTTCACCTGGGGAAACAGTCGTCTGCTTGCTGACTGAAACTCCTCCTTCGAAACTCGCATGCAGTGTTACATTCTCAGGGGAGCTACTCTCATTGACGACCGGCACGTTGATCGTGACGTCGCATGACTCGATGCTCGGCAGGGGCAGCGTGGTGATGATTTGTGGATCGCCGATCTTGACCTCGCCGGTCTCACGAAGCGTCACATTCTGCCAAATGCCGGTATCGCGGTCGCGAAGGGAGGGAATCCAGTCCCAGCCTTCCGTTGCAACAAACGTGGGACCGTCGAGCAGCATGGAGCCCCCATTGTCCCCCGGGCCGGCCTTAATCGATTCTTCCCAGGGAATGCCGGGATGTGGCGGCGGCGAGACGCGCACGGCCAACACGTTATCGTCGTGATCCTTCAGAAGCGCGGTCACGTCGTAGATGCCACGAATGAAAGCGCCGGTGATAGTGCCAATTTCATTTCCGTTCAACCAGACATGAGCCTGGTAGTTGATACCGTTCAGGTCTAATGTGTATCGATGTCCGTTGCCTAGCGTGCCAGGAGTTGGAAAAGTGACCCGGTACCAATAATCCTGCTTATTAAGGCTCTCGGGAATTGCGAGGTTATTCATGTCCCAGTCAGGATCTGGATAGACGCCCCGATCAACTAGCGTGGTGAGTGCGGTCCCGGGCATCGTGGCGGCGTACCACTTGTGGTCTTCGGCGGCGGGGCTTGAAATCTGCTCCGCAGTCTGTTCCACCTCGGGAGCTGGCTCCATCTTCCAGTTACGCGCCAATGTCCACTCGTTCGGCGCCGTTTGTTCAAGAGTAGGCCCAGCGAGCGGAAGCGGCTTTGACACCGGTTTACCGAACGGCGCATGATCTACCGGCAATGTGTCGGGAGGCTGCGGTGCAACATAACCTACCTGCTGCCGGACCTGGAAAGGCCACGGCTTTGAGCCGTCCTCGTACAGGATCGTGTCGAGGTCTGGCCGCTCGCTAGCAGCCGTCTTCAATTCGTCAGGCTTCAGTACCTTGTGCCATATAAAGAAATTTGCAACTGTACCGCCAAAATGGTGCCACTTCCGTAGTAGCTCAGGCACGGTGAACTCTGGATGCATCTGATACTTGGCATAGCGTGCCACCTTGTCCGTGATGAAATCTGGCCCCAGTAGGATTTGCGGGTCCTGAACCGGTCCCATTGTTGGCGTTCCGTTAGCGACTTCCGTTCCGTCCAGGTAGAGGTGAGCATGGAGACCGTCGAAGCTCGCAGCAAGGAGGTGCCACTCGTTGCTCTTGATCGGATTCGAAGCCACCACCTCGTCATCAACTCCAAGTCGCAACAATGGTTTGCCATCCTCCAGGCCCAAGTACCGCGAATCCTCGGCGTCCGGGTCCCCGAAGCCGGCGATCAACGTTGTCGGCGATGCGGGTGTCGCCGTCGCGAGATGGAACAAGACGGACATCGTCCAGGAAGAGGGCGCGTCGAGTAAGGTATCTGTCTTTTCCATCGGTTTCTCCAGACCACGGCCTCCCAACAGGAACTTGGCCGAATAGGGTCCGTAGTCCTGAAACTGCGGCTGCCATGTCTGTGGAACACCTTGGCCTCTTGCACCAAACGGCGCACTGCAGAGACACAGGAGAATCGTAGCGGCGGGAGGAAGAATACGGGACAGAGGCAGCATGGATGATGGTGGCTCCTTGGCGATAGGTGGGTACAACTTCCCGGCATGAATCATGAAGCGGAATCGAACTGTCGACACTAATCTTCGCGAGAGCAGGAGACGCAGGTGAGACAGTTCCAGCTCACGCACGTCGTAACAATAAATCAGCCGAGTTTGATAGCCACGGTGACGCTTGATCCGGCGAGTTCGCCTCCCGGAAGTCGCACTGTCGCTGAGTGACCTGCTATCTTTGCATGTACTATCAGCGCTTCGTTCTCCGGATTCGCAGCGGTCACCTCCAGCGTGTCGTTCGAGCGCGCGACCATCAAAAGCACCGGATGGTCAACCGCTATCTGACCTAGCGGCGTTTCGAGCGCGCCGACCTGCCGAAATATGATCTCGGCACGTTGCAGCCGCTCGGAAAACACAGCTTGCACCGCTTCCGTGTTTGACAACACCCTTACGCTCGGATGGCGATACTCCTCTGCGGTTTCCGAGATCGACGCGCCGGGCAGAACCGTGTACTGGTAGGTTGCGTCGTGCGGCGCGATCCCGTGGTGAATCCAGAGATTGAACACCGCCTTCGATACCAATGCGTTCGATCCCGTCCCGATTTCGGACCATCTTCCTGTCTGCACTTGGTTGGACAAGGTTGCGACGGTATGTGAGCCCAGGACATAGCCTGTATTGTCGTGCCAGACGGTATGCAGAGCGCTCTCCGGGAAAAGGTGCGTTCCGTTGGGGCAGCTTCGCCTTGAGTCATTAACTCGCACCTCGCCTGTAAGCAGCGTTTGGTTGACATCGGTTGTGGCTTCGACGTTCGTCTCGCCCGCGCTCACATTGATACCCGCGCCCAGCGCGACATAGAGTCTATCGAAGAAGAACCATGACTTCTTGGCGCGTAACGGACCGCGCTTAAGATCCATGGCCGCGGCGCCATACTGGCCGTCGGAAACCCCGCCGACAAAGCTGGTCTGCCCACGTTGACCCTGTTGCGGCACGCCGCCTACTTCAAATGTCTCCGGCACCCCGTTTGCTTGTGTCGCATGCAACGCAGTGGTTCCTGGAAGTAGCGTCCAATCCCAGACGGGAAAGATGCCACGGTACTCGTTCCCGGTCAGGTACAGGAGGTTCATGCCGTCGGACAGATGCATCGACTTGAGTCCCTCTCCGTTGACGGTCTCGTAGTCCTGAGTCCGCGTCGAGAACATCCTTATCGACGCGAGGTACGCTGGCCGTTGTTGCGCCATATAGTCTGAAGTCCAGAACTGCTTGTTTCCAACGAATGGCGGCGTTCCGGCAACACCTGCAATCCTGTCGGCAAAAGTTTTAAACTCTTTCCTGCGCGGAGTGGGCTCCGCGGCCAGCGCGGCCACTACCGTACCCAGAAGATACGCCGAGCCATGATTCCCAACCGTGTCGCCAGGGTTTTGCCTACGCTGGCCTTCCGATCTCGTAATCTCGCGACCTACCGAGCTGTAATCAAAGACATCCCCGCGGATGAGCCACTGCTCGCCGTCAAGGAGAAATGCAGAAAATATCTGCATGCGGGAAGGTGGTATCTGCATTGCCGTTCCCCATGAAAACGCGAGCCAGCGGCCGACGTCTTCTGCAAAGGCCCGTCCATAACCGCCGGCGTAAAATTGTGCGCCGTGCTGATGAAACGAGTAGTCGGCTTGAATTCCTTCGTACCCTCTTCCTTTGGCATCAAGCGGCGGTACGATACGAATCTCCTGATACAGACGTTGATAAGCTTGCACCACTGCCGCTGGATCGTTGTACAGGATGCCCCGAACAATCTGGATCCCGACACCCCACACCAAATTGGCGCCGGTCCACTTCGTCCATACAGCCCGCATCAGAATCGGCCTGAGCTTTCCCATGTCTGCTGCGGTCAACTGCGAACGCAGCAGCGTGGCGATTTCGCAGAGCAACTGCGGCACCCCAATCTCATTCCACCACCAGTTGGGATTATGCGGGTCGCGAACGATCCAGAGCCGGTAGGCTGCCAGAGCCTTGGCTTCGAGCGCCCTGTCGGGCCGACCGCGCTCCCTGTCCAGTTCCGCTGCTTTGGCCAGAATAAGCGTGTGCTCCAGGTGAGGCGCTGCACGCCAATCCGACCGCACCGCATCGGAATAGTCTACGTCTGGCCAGGTCGCATTGGACGAAAGCGACTTCTTAAGTAGCGAAGCTGCAGTAAGAATCTGCTGCTGCCCCGCTGCATCCTGCGGCAACAAGGATGCCACATACCTGCTGCGAATCGTATCGAGATCGCTCTGCGGCTGTGCCGCCATCTGTAGAGCAGGACAGAGCAACAGCGCCAAAACTGCGACGGTCTTCAATAAGAACAAACCGTTCCCTGTGCGTCTCTCCATTCCATGAACCTCCATGCCGAATCCTCGTGGGCCGCGTTCACACAGAAGCTCGATTGTCTGGGCGTAGCTGAGCTTGAGAGATTGCGCGAGTGAGAGACAGCGTCAAACCAGTGTTACCGGTAACACTCGAATCATATTGTCCTCCGTATGGTCATGTCAAGATTAAGTTGTTAGTGAGAATAGAGCCATGTGCCCATAAAGATTCCATGAGCGGGTACGAGCGCTTCGGAGCAGATGCTTGAAGGAGCCAAACCTTGGTTGAAACCCGGCGCGGATCAAACTGGACGTTCCAGCGCGACGGTGCGCGAGTGGTCAAGCACTTACTGCTTTCATATCGGGACGGACGTTTTCGTAGGTAGTATCGTAGGCAAGCAATCTGGGGTCCGGCTCAATTCCCCAATGAGCGCAGGCAGCGCGATACACATCGGGCCACCAGTTGTCGTGATTGGTGAGGCCGTCCTCGCGGAACTTCGCCCAGTTCACCAGGATTCGACTCCATGCCTCATCGCCATACGCAATGGCCTCGCGCTGAGTCCCGATCATGGGCACCAGCCACTCCCGGCCGATCTGGGCGTGAAGAACTTCGTCGGCCCAGTCGTAGTCTTGGATGAGCATAGTTAGCCGGTTGGCGCTGGCGACGGCTACCTCCCACTCGAACCGTTTTCCGGTCTTCTTCGGCATCAATCCCTGCTCGATGGCAAACAGGACAGCATGGCGCTCGAGCGGCGTCAGTTGCGTATTCAAGCTGCGAGACCACGTAAAGTTGAAGGGTATCTGGGTCCAGTCGATACCAAGGGAGACGAAGCCAACCTCCCCCATCATCGCGTGCCTTGCTTCATCCCATAGCTGCCGCGTCATGTCGCGATAGAACTCCCATGGCCGATCTCCAGCTTCGGCAATAATGCTGGACATGACTTCGGGGACGTCGATCTCCCGCATTCGCTTGAAATAGAGCATGATCGACTTCGGAAGAGGTGCGATATCCGCGCGGAAGATCATGGCCTCAGCGTTCACCCCCTGGTTGTAGGGATCTTTAAATCGTTCATCGCGCTGGGGAACTCCATCAAAATGGTAAGGTGTCGTGGAAAAATGCCGAGGGACTGCCAATTCTGTCTTTTCTTGCGTACCATCGAGGTCACCGGCGGCAGACAATAATTCTTCAAGTGTCTTCCGCCAACTCGATAGCGCCTCACGATCCAGATCGGCCAGTAGACGGACCGCTTCCTCACCGTAACTGGCAATATCTTCGAATTCAACCAAAGCTAGTCTGCAAAGCCGGTAACTTGGATGGTCGAAGAGTTTATTGGTATCGGCCATCAGACGTTGGAAGGCGCGCAGGATTGCAGGAACGGCGTATCCGTAGATACCGGTGACGCACGCAGCGACGGATGGAGCGCACAGTACCTCATCGAAAAAGATGTCCAGAGAATCATCAGGTGAGTGCTCCAGCCCGTAAGGAGGTTCGCGCATTTCGCGCACCCGTGCGGCAAAGCCGCCCGCATGCTCGGCACAATAGAAGGCGTGCAGACTGAAGGCCATCTTCAGTTCGTAGACGGGCATCGCGGCAATCCGCAAGGCAAATATCCGATGCAGCCGCTTCAAAGACCAATGAATCCGGATCAGCCGCGCAACCGATTCCGCGACGGTAATGCCCTTGGTCTGTGCCTCCTCCATCGAGTGCAGCCCAACCAGAGGCGGGAGTCCTGCGTATCCCCGATAGGTAGGTGCGATCTGGTTTTGAGATTTCATGGGTAGCTCCAAAATCGGGTTTGAGAAGAGCTCGCTTTCAGCAATTCGAGTATCTGGAAAGCGCTCTTCTAGTCTTGACAACCTATTGAAACGTTACATATAGACTAAAAAATTGCCATCCAGGGCACTCACTTACTTCGCGCCGGATTGCCTGTGGCGGCTATTTCGCAGCGTACAGGCGCGGCTCTATTGCTAGTGTAACTGCGCTCGCGCCAGTGCTGCACGAGCTTGCTCTGCCACCTGAGGCGAAGAAGACTGCGACGCCCGCGTCAGATAAGCCTTTGCCTCCTGAATATCGCCGCGTTCGAGTAGCGAAATTCCCAGATACAACTGAGCCGGGGCAAGATTTGGATTTTCTTTGAGCGCGGCACGCAGCTCTCCTTCCGCCTTCGTCATCTGACCGCGCTCGCCCAAGATCTGTCCCAGCAACAGATGCGCCTGCGCTGACATCGGGTCGGCGTTCACTGCGGCTTCCGCTTCTCGCTCAGCATCCTGCACCCGATGCATCTGGAACAGGACAGAAGCATAGTCTGCATGTGCAGTCTCCAGGGTCGGATCCAGCGCCACAGCCTTGCTGAGCTGGAATCCAGCCTGGGTCCAATCTCCGCGCCCAGCAAGCAATCGTCCCAAATTTGCTCGATATTCCCCGCTATAAGGATTAACTGCCAAAGCGCCCCGGAAGGCTTTCTCCGCATCGCCCGCATCACCATCCCGGGCCAGAACGATGCCGAGATTGTTTTCGGCGTCCGCGAAATCGGGTTTCTGTGAGAGAGCTTGCCTCAGGTCCGCGACAGCTTTTGCGTTTTCATCTTCATCCGTGTATGCCTGAGCGCGCTCGTAAAGTAATTCTGCGCTGTTCGGTGCTTCTTCGATGGCTCTGCTGAGGACGGTGATCGCTTCGTCTCGTTGTCCCGCAAGCCGTAGAGCCACGCCTAACCGCCGTTGCCCGCGTACGGAGAGAGGATCGATTTCAAGCGCATGACGGTATCGCGCGATTGCGCCGTCCAGATCGCCCGAGTGCCTCATCGCATCACCGAGCTCGATGTCGAATTCGGGCTGCTTCGGCTGCAGCTTTTCGATGACTGCTAGAAGTCTCGGAATCCCAGCCTGCGTGTTGGCATTATCTATCACCTGCGCTTCCGCGTTGTAGAGCACGTCGTCAGCGCGGGACAACTCGCCGTCCAGTAAATAGCGCTGCACGTCGCCGCGATATGGCGCTGCGGGTCTTTCCTCGCTCTCGGAATGCTCAGCGAGCAATACCTTCTCCGGCGGCGGCCGTCGCGCTATCAAGTGGTCCGTCATCACAACATGCACCACATCCTCGGTCCTTCGTTTGGGCATGTGGCAGCTAACACAGTCATTTCCGGCAGGATGGGTGCGTTCAGCCGTCTCCGCTGGAATCTGGCTGCCATGGCAACGCATGCAGATGCTTGCGTAGTATCCGGCTGCTTCCGGCCCCTTCTGTAGATTGTGAGGATTGTGGCAAGTCTCGCAGGTGAGAGTCCCCTTGCTTTGTAGATAGCATTGTGACTGCCGTAGCCGATACGCCCCGCTGTCGATCTCGAAGCGGCCCTCTCCGTGATCCGCGGAGTCGGAGTTAAAGTAGGCGTTGAAGGCGCTTAGTGGCTCACCAGTACGGTAACCAAATGGTTCGCGATCATAGTGACGGATGTGGTCAGGCAGCAAGCTGCTGGTTGTTTCCAAGTGACACTGCTCGCAAACTTCCATCTGCCTCGGTTTACTGAGCTTGATCGGATTGAGGATGGCATTCCTCACCGCGGCCAGGGTAACCCCGGGTTCCTGTGCCAGGCGCACATGCTCAGCCCCGGGACCGTGGCAGCGTTGACAGCCAATGCCTTGCGGCAACTCGCCCGTATAGGCCGGATTCGCCACCAAGTCGCGATGGGCGGGATCGGGAATCGCCGGATAGCCGTTGTGGCAAAACATGCATTCATAGGGGATTGGCCGGCGCGTATTGGGGTGCGCGTTGTCGTCACCCGGATTCATGCCCCAATGGCCGCCCTTCTCTGAGTACCACGCCATCGGCAATTCGATAAGTGTCCCGTCGCTCTCGCGATGCAAATACGTGCGCACATGATTACCTGATCCCATCACCGAATCGATGCTGAGTTCTTCTACATTGTCTGGTTGCCCGTTCCAGCCGTGCTGCCAGCGCCTCTGAAAAAACTGGTTCCCGTGCTGCATAAGGCTGTAATACGTGTCTGACGCCTTATCGTAGAACTGCCGTTCCGGTGCTGGACTTGCGACTGTGTCGTCCGCACGCGGCGTATAAAATGCATGAGCCATTCCTGTCTGCTCATAGCCGGCGGCTGCATCGGCATGGCAGCCAACGCAGCTCGCAGGGTTCGCATAGGCTCTTTCGGATGGGGTGGAAGCCTCCTTTGAGCGGCTGATGAACCATAACGCCACGGCGCCAGCAAAAACCAGGAGTGCGCAGGTAACGAGGGTAAGAGGCTTTTTCATCCGCAAATGGCGATTATCCTATTATGGAAAGTATCCGTCGAACTGCCTCTCGGAATAACACTGGTCTTTCGGCTCCGCTCAATGAGAATGCAGTGTGCGTTCGATTGCTGCATCAGCCAAAGGGGCCATCATCGCATAACCCGCCGCATTAGGGTGTACACCATCGCGCGACAATCCGGTTCTCATGCCTCCATCGGGACTTGCCAACGCAGTATAGTAGTCAAGATATGTAAAACCGTTCAGCATGCAATACTTCTCTAACCAATGATTCAGAAGACGGATCTCTCCAGCCGGCTGAATACCGGGACGCCACGGATAGCCGTCCGTCGGCAACGTCGAAGCGAGAATGACCCTAATGGCACTCGCCTGAGCTATTGCGCTCATGGCTCTGAAGTTAGCTTCAATCATGTCCACGGTTAAATAGCCCGTATTACCGGCGATATCATTGGTTCCGGCCAAGATGAGCACTGCCGCCGGATGTAACTCCACCACATCCTGTTCGAAGCGCACAAGCATCTGTGGCGTGGTCTGGCCGCTTATGCCTCGATTGATATAAGACTTACCAGGAAACGCTTGGTCCAACTGCCAGCCATCCGTGATGCTGTCGCCATAAAAAACGACACGTCCGGTTGCGTGAGGCGGGAGTGCCGAGTCGGCGAGCCGATATCGTCCAAGCTGCCCCCAGTCCGCCAGCGTCTCCTGCATCTTTGCCACCTGGGCCGTCGTCAAGTCGGCAGGATCTGTCGTGAGCACTGGGTCAATCGCACCCTGTGCTCCCGACCGCAGTGAAACGCACACCATCCCCGCCACAATGACCAGATACAGTACACGAGACTTCATAATTGGCCGCCTCCGGTGAACAACAGGTATTCCGGATGCGGATCAAAGCTTCCGCACCCAGCATTCCAATCTACCTGCTAGAAGTTGATACGAGCGATCAACTGGAGCTGCCTCGACTGCAAAGCGCCGGTAATTTGTCCGAACGATGGCGAATTGAAATACGGAGTGTACGGGGCAGTTGGAAGATTTGCGACCGTCAGACTCGTACCGGGCTGGGCCAAATTGGTGTGATTGAGTACATTGAAAGCGTCCACGCGAAGGCTGGCGTTGACGTTTTCCCAAATGTGGAAGGTGCGAGTCACACCAAGATCGAGGTCCCAGTTTCCAACGCCTGGAATAGTGTATCGGCCAACATCTCCTAGACCTGTCGCAACCAATTGGGTTCTCACAGCTGGACTTCCGATATTAGCGAAGTAGGGACCGCTTGGTTGCAACTGATATGAAGCTTGCTGAGTTGCAGCAGTCGCAGTCGTAGGTGGAGGAGCGAGATATTGTATTGCTTGCCCTACGAAGTAGCGATTGGCAAGCTTCAAACCATTGGTCGTGCCGTTCGGGCGTTGATTGCTGAGAAGGCCAACTCCAGGAAACAGACTCGATTGGGTTACGGTCAATGGAAAGCCGCTCTGCGTGACAAAAACAGGTCCAATCGCAAAATCCCGCAACCAGACCGGACCTTTCGTCTGATAGATCATTGCAATCGCTGCCGAGTTACGCACGTCGTACGCCGAATCGCTGTAGTCGTGCTGACGGCGATAGGTTGGATCTGCCGGATATTGACCGGAACTCAACCCAGTCGCTTGCGAAAATGGGAAAATTCCGCTGCCGTCGTCGAGCGAGTGAGACCACGTGTAATTGCTGAGTATCGCCAATTGCGAATGAAACTGCCGCTTGACGCTTACTTGGAGAGCATTGTAGTTGGAAATTCCTACATCCTGAACGGTTGGCCAGCTCGCCAGATAATTGAACTGTTGAGCGTCTTGTTTTGCCTGGGTGGTATTTGCATAGGCTATTGCCGTTGCATCTGCCGGATTTGGCAGGTCCGCCGGCAAGAACAGCGGCAGGTGGACGCCGCGGTTGCCGATATAGTTCAGCTCGAAGACCGTGTTCGAGAAGACCTGTTGCTGAATACCCACGTTCCATTGTTCAACCATCTGCATCGGGCTGACCTGTTGGAACGAAAGACCGGGAGCGTAAGGATTCGTATCGGATGCCGTAGCGAGAATTGAAGCCGGGTTGGTTATGGGCGGCGCAATCAGAGGAAGCCCTTGGTGTAAAGTGAACGGCTGCGCGACTCCGGTCCCAAGGTTGTTGAAGTTCTGTACCTCTGCGAACCCTGGGTAGGACACGGCATCTCCGAAATTCGACATAATTTCTCCGTAATATGTCCCAAAGCCGGCGCGGAACACCGTGTTGTGCACTGGGGAATATTCCAGACCAACACGCGGCATAAAGTCGAGTTTGGGTGTCGTAATGTTTAAGGTCTTCGTTGCGTTTTTTCCAGCAATCAGAAATGCACCTGTGTTGGCATCGAAACGAGAGTAAACGTTGTTATTGATGTACATGGGAGATTCATATTCCCAGCGCACGCCCGCGTTAATCGTTAGGCTGTGCGTTACCTTCCAATCGTCCTGGCCATAAAAAGCTAGGTTGTAATTACGCCGGCCAGTTTTAGGCTGCGGCAACTGATAGCTCGCAGTTTTGATAGCACCCAGCAAGAAATCCGCCCAGGCGGCTGCGGGATCCGCGCCAGTGGTGTTATGGCCTTGACTGGTGATCTCGCCGGTGAAGCTGATCTGGCCGTTGAAAGCGCCACTTGGCTCCGAGGAGTCGTACTCGTCTTTGCGCAGAATGCCACCAAAGTTGAAGAAATGGTTTCCCCAAACCTTGGTCAGTGATCCAAAGGTATTGTATGTGTTGCTGTAGGAAAGCTTTTCGGATCCCGGAGAGAATCCGACGCTTGCCCATCCCGAAGTCGCGATGCTTGGCGCTAGCGAGGTGGGGAGACTTTCAATTCCCAACGTATTGGTGGTGGAGTCGGGGGTTCCAAGTTGAACCCATCGATTGAGCCCAAAGTTGAGATTCAATACTGTTTTTGGCGTAAAATCGTGCGTCATACTGACGACCGATTCCCAGCCATGAAGGAAACTGCCTTCCGTGGCGGTCGTAAGCTGCGGACTGAAGAGTATGAAATTAGGTGTATTGTCCTTCCAGCGGTTGGTTGAAGCGAAGAACCGAGTTCTGTCGTTAATCGAGTAATCAATCCGTCCGGTATAGCGGGGATGAGTCTGGTTAAGGTTTTGGGTGCTTGTATAGTTGTTAGTCGTTCTAGCGTCGTTTGCGTCTGGTATACCGGGAAGGTTTGGCAGCGGGAGCATGGCAATGACGGCGGCTGCGCTCGGATCGATGCGGTTGGCCGGGATCATATTGCCTGGAAAGGGCATGCCGGTAGTGGGATCGATGATGACGTTCGTCGACGGAAGAGCGGAAAAATTTCCAACTCGATATGCCGCATTCGGGACAGTTGTCGTCGCTGTGCTGGCGGCAAGCTGAAGGGTCTGGTCGTAATTGAAGAAGAAGAAGGCGTGATCGCGACCGTTGTAAAGATGCGGTATGCGGATTGGGCCACCAATGGTTCCACCGAACTGGTCGTATCGATCTCTGCTTCGCGGTATACCCTTGAGGTTATTGAAGTAGTTATTTGCGTCCATGTCCTCATTGCGAAACAGGAAATACAAGCCGCCGTGGAAATCGTTTGTGCCCGAACGGGTAGCCAAAGAGATGACAGCACCTGACGTACGCCCGTACTCCGCTGGCGCGTTCGATGTCAGTACTCGAACCTGCGAAAGGCCGTCTGGAGATGGCAACGTCGCGATCTGGCTCGTCACGTTCTCTATAACCGATTGACCGTCAAGCAAAGTGTTCTCATTCAAGACTCGGCTACCATTGAAGGTAATTTGCGCGTTATTTACGTTTGTATAGGTGCCCCCGTGCGTAACCCCCGGAACCAGGGCAGTTAAAGTGAGAATGCTCCTGTTTGGCAGCGGAAGATCCTGAACATCCGAGGGCGTAAGGATTGTGCTGACAGTTGGATTGTCGGTATCCAATTGCTCTTGGGTTCCGGTGACCACGACTTCTGCGGCTACGGCGCCTGGGGTTAGCTTGATGTTGAGTGTAAGGCGTTGGGCGATTGTTGCCGTAACGTCATCCAACTCGGTCTTTTCGAATGTGGGAGCCACCGCAGTCACCTTGTAGTCTCCGGGTGGGATCGAAGCCGCCACGAACGCGCCTTGGCCATCGGTCTTGACGGTTGCCACAGTGGCCCCACGTTCCTTGCTGACGATGGCAATCGTGGCGTTGGGTACTACCGCTCCGGAGGAGTCGGTCACCGTGCCCGAAATCCGCGCCGTCGTATCCTGGGCAGACAGAACGCCGCACGACATTCCCACGCCTAGCGTGAGAACTCCAATCATGAACAGCCTCAAAGTGGTTCGCATCGTGTTCCTTCCTTGGGCCGTGGCGCTTCGGCCTTTATTTTCAATCAGCGTTGCTGCTGCTTTGCGCCATGTTACCGGTAACGAGAGCATACTATGGAAGCCCGGGCGATTCTGTCAAGAAAATATTTTTCAGTTGAACTGTTGGAGAAATGGGTATCGCTTCCTGCGAAGACTGCGGCAGGAAAGGTGTTAGACCGGAATGTCTGCATGTCTGAACGGCAGCCCTAGACTCGTTCAGATGGAAGCGACGACCACATCCAGTCGGAGAGATCGACCAGCTTTCCAACATGCGGGAGATCTCATATTCTGAGGGCGTATTTGCGACCCGCGCACCCCGAGCGCCGCGCCGCTACGAAGCATAAATGGGCAAAACGCTGTTGCGACTGGAAGCGACGATCTCCACGTGTCTGCGATTAATTCGTCCCCTCAGAAAGCTTCCCTTGTGAGTGTTCGGAGAATCGCATTTCAGTTCGGCATCACGGCAATTTGACAGCCGATCCTCAGTGGGATATTGTTTCCTTGGTAAAAATGTTTCTCGATTGAAATGCCGCCCAACACACGCCCCATTGATCGCCGTCGCTTCTTGTCCACCGCTGCTTTCGGCGGCGCTTGGGCGGTTGTTAGCGGTTCACGGGCAGCTCAATTCGCGTCCGGAAGGTCTGTACGAGGATGGCGCACCGATGCGGAAAACAAGCATTCGGCATTTTCTGTTGCGCAGTGGGAACGCGGCGATCGCAACGAAATTGCCGATCTGATCGTCGATCCTAACCGCAAACTCCAACCTATTCTGGGATTTGGAGCCGCGTTGACGGAGTCTTCTTGCTATCTTCTTTCGACCATGGCAGAAGCGAAACGAAGCCGATTCCTGGAAGAATTGTATTCACCGGGGGCCATGAACTTGTCGGTAGCACGATGCTGCATCGGCTCCAGCGACTTCGCACTCGAAGAATACAACTACGATGACGTGCCCGATGACAGAGACTGCAGGTACTTCTCGATCACTCATGACGAGCGAAATATTCTTCCAATTCTGCGTGAAGCGCGTCGCATCCGCCCAGACCTGTTCTTGCATGCATCTCCGTGGAGCCCGCCAGGTTGGATGAAACTATACGGAACAATGTTGGGCGGCTGGATGGACCGCGACTATCTCGGTCCATTTGCAACATACCTGCTGAAGTTCTTGTCCGCGTATCAGAAGGCCGGCGTGACCGTTGACGCCGTCTGCACCCAGAATGAGGTGGAAACAGACCAGCACAACCGGATGCCAGCCTGTATCTGGACGCCGCAGATGGAGGCCGAGTTTATCTGTGAACACTTCGGCCCCCAGCTCCGCGCCAATGAGAGCCTTGCGAAAACACAGATTTGGTTGCTTGACTACAATTACTCGCTTTGGAAACGTGTCGATTGGCAGCTACGTGATGCGCGGTTGGCCTCTCTTGTGAACGGGGTTGCCTTCCATGGATACGACGGTCAGCCAGAACAGATGGAGGAGTTGCAGCGCCGCCACCCTTCACTGCCAATCTATTTCACAGAGTGGTCCAGTGAGCGATCGAAAGACCCGCCAACCGATTGGGCTCGTTGGTCACATGACTTCGCGGCTATCCTGAAGAACGGCGCGAGAAATATTACCTTGTGGAACCTGCTTCTCAATGAGGAGGGCAAGCCAGTGCTTGGTCCCTACGATCTGTCTGGCGTCGTTACGCTGAATTCGAGGACCGGGGAACTGGAACGCGGAGGCCAGTATTGGGCGCTGTATCACCATTCAGCTCATCTACGTCGCGGTGCAAGACTAATTTCGAGCGAGGCCGGAGACACTGACTTCGCTCATATTGCCTTTCTAAATCCGGACGGAGGGCTAGTCGTTGTATTGACCAATCAAAGCAAACCTCGGGATGTCGTTGTGCAATGTAAGGATCGTTTTCTTCGCCTTCACCTGCCGGAGATCTCCGTGACCACGCTGGAATCGTGACTTTGATGCAATCGTTCGGATACCCTCCGGAGACTGAAATTAGTCATAAATTTGAATCACGTGCACAGCGTGAGCCATACTGTCCCCGATGCCATGGTTGGGCCATTACGACAGCTACAGAACTGCTTGTCTGCTAAAGCGACTCCTGGCAACTTTGACTTGGCGTCGCTCAGGTAGTCCGACCGCTGGTTGAGAAAACTTATTTTATTTAGGAGATACGGCATTAATGGTTTCTCTTGTCGGCAAGTCGTTCAACAAGCGCATGCCTTTGTCGAAGTGTGTGTGCAGGCTGTGCGGGGTGATTGTCCTTCTAGTATTCGGAATGTGTTCATCTATTGTGTGTATCGCGTCGGCACCGGTCACTCAAAGACGCATTGACCTGAGCGGACGTTGGGACTTTCGTTTCGACACAAAAGCTATTGGTGAAAGCGAACAATGGTTCGGTGCAAACGCGACAGGTCAGTGGAATTCCATTAACGTGCCTGGCTCTTTCAACGACCAGTTTTATGCCATGAACGCCTATGCTGGCAACGCCTGGTATAGAACGACATTCAGTGTTGCCACGCACGCCGGAGAACGTGTCCTTGTTCATTTCGAAGGCAACGTCCTGCGAAGCAAGGTCTGGGTCAATGGGCAGTTCGCAGGGCAAAGCCTGCTACCGTTTACTCCATTCGAGATAGATGTGACGAAGCTGCTCGCGTCAGATAATACGCTGGTTGTCGAAACCGATAACAAAATTCTTGCTCGCGCTATTCCTGACTTAATGTGGACGGGTTGGGAGAATGATGGGGGTATTATCTGGCCGGTCAGTCTCGTAGTTCAGCCGCCCATGTACAGCCAAGCTCACATTGATACCATAATGGACGGGAGGCGGTGGAACGCACATTTGCAGCTTAGCGTATACAGCACCGTTGCAGACAGCAAGGCTATCGTTGACACTCAAATCATCGATGGAAGCACGCCAGTGTGGAGCAACACTCGCCATCTAGTTCTCCAGCACGGAGAGACGGCGCTCGACATTTCGGCGCCGTTATCCGATGTACACGCATGGTGCCCAGATGATCCCCATCTTTATGTGCTATTAGTTCGAGTTCATTCCGATCTTCTAAAACACATAGAGGAGGAGCGCACTAGCTTCGGCTTTCGTCAAGTGCGCATCGTTGGTACGACTTTATTGCTTAACGGAAAGCCGCTCATATTGAAAGGCATCAATCGGCATTCTTTCTATCCGGGAGTCGGGATGTCAGTTCCAGCTGCCAGAACCTGGAAGGATTTTGAAGACATCAAAGCTCTTGGTGCCAACTTCGTCCGACTTGCGCACTATTCACAGCCTGAAGAGGCATACCAAGCTTGCGATCGACTCGGCTTGCTGGTGTGGACTGAAATTCCGGTTTGGCAAACCCGTGCTGAGGTTCTCACGGACCCTAATGTCTGGGATCAATACATAGCTCCGCTCCTGCGCTCCAGCGTTACACTACACTGGAATCATCCTAGTGTTATTGTGTGGTCTGTTGCAAATGAAATTCCCTCGCAGGAGCCGGACGTTGCTCGCGTTGTTGCTAGATCCGTTGCATATGTCAAAAGGATGGACTCATCGCGGCTTGTGACCTTCGCATCAGACAAGCGTGAGCGGGATATTAGCTTTGGACCGGTTGATTTTATCGCTATCAATGAGTATTTCGGATGGTATTATGGCACCGAAAGCGATCTCGGGCCAATGCTCGATCTGCTGCATAACAAATACCCGCACAAGCCAATCTTTGTTAGCGAATTCGGTGCCGAATCGATAAGGAACTGGCGGCAGGATCGTTCTGACACCAAGGACTATTCCTATGCGCATCAAGCTGCGTTTCTCCAAAACCATTTGGATCAGATTTATGCAGCGTCACGCCGCGGCTTCATGCTGGGAGGCGCTCCGTGGCTCTATAATGACTTTCCGCTCCCTTTCCCCAGAGGAATTAACCATGTGGATGGAACCTGGACGATAAACGCTAAAGGGGTCGTCACCCAATCGCGCGAGAAAAAGCCTGCATGGATGACAGTGAAGCAGTTCTACAGAAATGGAAAACATTGAAAGCAGGCGTGAGCGCGGATCATCAATATAGATCAATGGGAACAATACGGGAACATCGACGAACCGGAAACAGCCTAAATTGTCCTATACCGTCCTAAATCCGCCACACCACAAGCGATTTATTATCAGTTACATCCGCTGATTCCAGACTACTTAGAGCATTCGGCAGAAGGCCCTGAAAAGGCCGGCGTCGGCGGTTCGATCCCGTCTCTGGCCACCATCAGCATTACACTCTTCTTCCCCCCGGGCTGGCGGCTCGGGGAAGCTTTGACCGCAAGGCCCATAGCAGTCCGATCCCCTCCGAACAAATCAATATCCCCCGAAACGTCATAAACAGGGCCGTCTTCGCCTTCCCTCGGCGTCAAAACTAGCCTCTCGATATGATTTGCCAAGATTTGGCGTGCTTTCTCCGGATTCAAATCGAAGGCTGAACACAAATCGGTGGTTTTTTCTGAAACAAAGTTTCGAATCGATTCCAGCGAGAACGCCACATCGAGAGGCTGATTCGCTACCGCTAAGCGTTCATCGATCCGTTCGATCTCAGATTCGATTAGAGCGAGTTGTTGCAGCAGGGTCGAAGAATGGCCCATCTTGGCGATAGCCTCCCCCAGATTTTTCGCTTGCCCTTTCAGGTCGCTGCGCTGGCTCTGGAGAGTCGTGACCGTATCCGCCGCTCTCAAGGTCTGTTCCTGTAGCTCCCGCAGACGCCTCTGTAACTGCTCCTGAAACCGCTTCAGTGCGTATTCGATTACCTCCGGCTTTGAAATCCGTTCGGTCAATCCTGCGATAAGTTGGCTTTCCAGCCGATCCTGCCGGATCATCAGGCGATTCGAGCAAGTGCCACGATACCGATGACTCGGGCAGCCATACTTCACATAGGCTCGCTTTCCGGAACCGGTGACGATCACCATTTTGGAACCGCAGGTCCCGCAAATGAGAAAACCACTGAAGATGTACCGCCGACTGCGCTCAGTCCTGGTGAATCCACCCATGTGACGACTGCTGAAGCGTGCTCCAACGAAGCGAATCCTCTCTTGCACACGATCCCACAGTTCCTCCGGCACGATACGCCAATCCGGAACGTCAACCCGCCTCCATTCAGCTTGTGGTCGCGGTCTACTGGTCTTTCGGCCAGTTTCCGGGTTGCGCTCCTTCTTCGTACGGTTCCAGACAAAGACTCCACGATAACGCTCGTTGCGAAGCATTTCGTGAATCGAGGACGTACACCACGCTCTTACCGATCGGTTCCGTGCAGGCATCGGAGCAAGCACCCCGTCTGCATTCAGGGTCTTGGCAATCGTCGTCTGGCTGTTACCGTCTGCGTACATCCCGAAGATTCGCCGGACCACATTGGCTTCTTCCTCAGCAATTTCCAGTTGAACGCCACTAACTGCGAACCTCCCATATTTACCGCTTCGAGTTGGGTCTTCGATGGGAGCGTGCCCAGGGAGCCGCTCAGCGATGTGATGGAGATGCCGTACAGCGGCAACAAGCTCCATCCCACCCAGAAACCAGTTGCAGCATTGGCGCCTTTGATTCGCAGCTTCACTCTCCCAGGAGAGACCGTGTTCGATCCCTTTGCCGGAAGCGGAAGCTCCTGCGCAGCCGCGTTGCTAACGGACCGCAGATACATCGGCGTGGAGATGGATGACGCTTACTTCCAGCAGGCCAGCCAGCGCATGAACCGGGTGAAAGAGAGGATCGCTAAGCGGTCCTCTGGTGTACTCATTCCCACGTTGCGCTGAGTGTGGCCGCGTGCCCGCCACGCCTCAAGGCGAGCTCTCTTCTGAGTTGTGATTCTCGCAACCTTGACCCGCGACATGCCCGCTGATCTTTGCTTTACATCGTGGGAATGCACATCTCCGCGCGACTTGCGCGGAAAGCCGACGCAGCAGCGTCGTGCAGTACGCCACGGATGCTCGCCGCCCGCTTGGAAAGTTTGGCAATCGCGCGGAATTCTTTTCCAAATTTATCTCCCAGTTCGGCACTACCTTTCATTTCAAACATCGCCGCCGGGTGTTACCCGACTCCCGGAAAACTGAAATGAGAGGAACCTATGAAACCTGCACTTTCTATGCAGTCGCGTCGTCGCAGGCGCTTCCGCGAATGCGCTCGAATGCTGGCTATTCCATCCCTGATGTTCCTGGCCTCGCTGCCCGTCTACGCGCAAGCGACTGGCAGCGACCCGTGGGATAACGCAGTCAACGTTCTTAAAACCGCTTTTACCGGCACGATTGCGACCGGGCTGTCGCTGGTCGCAATCGTGGTGGGAGGCCTGATGTTCGCCTACGGCGAGGGACAGTCCAAGAAGACTCTTGCCGGAATCGTCTTCGGCGTGGGTATACCGGAGGCTTGGGCCACCAACTCATAGACCTCTTCCAGCCCCTCACGGATTTCTGCGAACTCCACTTTTCTTGCAAGCGTGAAGTCCAGGTCTTCGGAAAAGCGATAGTCTCCGAAGTGACAGCGTTTGAGCGCGGTGCCGCCTTTGAAGATGAGGAGGTCGTGGAGCTTGCTTTGGCTCAGCCCGACCAGGAACCAGGCCAGGCAGTAGTCCCGCTCCAGAACGGCCTCGGGGATGCGACGGCCACCATGTTCCTTGTACAGCCGGTTTGCGAGAAGCGAGATGTTGCGCTGTGGGATCATGTGTGCGGAATGGCCTCCAGTTCGTCGCTACCGATATTGAGTTGCAGACGCCAGCGTGCCTGAAAGGGACCGGACTTCGGCAGTGTTGGATCGAGGCGGTCATAGGTCGAGGTCAGCTTCGACCGCAGCGGCGTGAGCTGCTCCGGCGAGGCCATCCCGTAGAGTTCGAGCAGAAACCCGAGCCGCCGCCGCAGAGCACCGCTCGAAAAGTGCTGCACATAATCGAGGAGTTGCGGAATCTTGATGTCTTCCCGGCTCATCCAGAGAGCCTTCGCCACCTCCGGGATGCCGCCCGCGTATTGCGGCTGGCGCAGGGCATCGAGGATGGTCCGTTCCTTATTGCTGACCATGACGGACTGCTGCTTCGTAACCCACACCTGCATCAGGCCGAAGAAATCCTCCGGCCTGACCGTGACGAAGCGATACTCGTGTCCATGCACCGAGCGCGGCGGCGTCCGCATCGTGGAGCTGACATAGATGGTGTACTGCGGCTGTGTGACCATGCGGTGCAGCTCCATCGCGGAGGCGTGCGAGAGGAAGTAGGGGTGTCCCTCGCACATCTCTCTGGCGATGACATAGGGATCGCCGACATACTCCGTCGCCCGCCCAGCTCGAAGGGGACGAGCGTATACAGGCCGGAGCGGAGCCGGGTGACGAGCCCCCGCCGCTCCGCCTTGTGGATGAGCGTTCGGGCCGACGAACCTTGCAGTCCGGTGATCTCTTCGACATCGCGAAGGCTGAAGGTGGTATGGCCGCGTTCGTTGAGTTCCACCCACAAGGCTGAGGAGCGCGGTCCCAGCGTCTTCGACCCCACGGCAGAAGTCTTCGACTTGAGGGCAGAGGTCTCGGGGCGTGGGGCAGAGTACCCAGATTTGCGTGCCGAGGTTTTCGATCTGGGTACGGCGGTCTTCGGGTTGTATTCTGTGCTCATATTGTTTCCCCAGAAGGAACGAAACAAGAACACAGTATCATAATTGAATGCTATTGTCTGCATGAAACGTTCCCCCACAGGGAACAATAGGTGATTGAAGTATCATTTGGACCCTCGACCTCTGCCCTAAATAGGCGGTCGAGGGCAAAGGTTTAGAGGGCAAAGGTCACGGGTCCGATAAGGGTCCAATAACCGTTCCTTTGGGTGTCTCAGGGCGCTCAGGTAGCCATCCGCTACGCCTGGTATCAACAAGTTACGCGACACGGATTAGCTGTCACGGCAGAGGGTCGCGGGTTCGAGCCCCGTCGTACCCGCCATACATTCTAAAAGACTTAGAAGCTATGGTGACCGAAAGTGACAAGCACATCCGGGTCCAATAAAGGTCCATTAAACTCCAATTCGAGCTTTTTACGGGTCCACCTCACCCGCATTCTGACCCGCGCCGGAAATCATCATCCTTACAACCTTGCTTTGTGCGGCCCGCTTATTGGAACCCACTGCCTGCGTGTAGACATCCAGTGTGATCCTGCTGTTCGCGTGCCGTAAAAGCTCCTGTACCGTCTTCACATCTTCCCCGTTGGCCTTAAGCAGCGTGCCGAAGGTGTGGCGGAAGGTGTGCCAGCCGATGTTCTTGTAGATGCCGTTCGCCTTGGCGACCGGCTTGATGTACCGCTTCATCAGATTGTCCGGCCAGTAAGGTTGTTCCCCTTTCATGGTCGGGCTGGCGAAGACAAAATCTCCCTGCATTGGATAAGGGCTCTTCTTTCGCCACTGAAGCAAATCTTCCGTCATGTAACCGTCGAGTGGAACCGGCTTGGCGGAGGCTTCTGTTTTGCAATCACCGATCTTCTGATGCCAGATGGATCGGATCACACGCAGCTCAAGGTTGTCGAAGTCCACATCGTCCCACCGGATACCCAGCAACTCACTCACACGCAGTCCAGTGGCAGCCGCCAGCAAAACCAGTGTGCGTTCCCGTGTATCGAGCACGAAGCGTTGCTTTGTACGAATCTGGACGCAGAAGGCAGACGAACTCGAAACGGCGAATTCACCTGACGAAGCGCTCGTGTCCTGGTTTCGCGAATGGCTACTGCTGCGTGCTCAGGCCGAAGGAACGGCGCGTGCCGATATGAATGGGGACGATCTGTTCGCCCTGATGTCGGCGCTCGGTTGGGCGGTCGACCAGCCCTCATTCGCGCCGCGGGCCGATCATCTCTTTCACATTATCGCCAGCGCCATCCTGATAAATCGGCCTAGCAACGATGTCGATAAGGCGACGTGATGAATCAGATCGGCTCGTGCGATTTTCGCTCCGCAGATGGGCACCCATTTCAGTGGAAGAACGCACTTCCATGGCACCCAGGCCCCGCCGCCAAAGTCTGAATCCTTTGCTTCAAAATGCCTCCGCCATTCCGGCATTACCGCGGCCTTCAAAACTATGTTTGATGTATTCACCAGTGTTGGCCCCGACAACTCGCTTGAACGCTTTGCTGAACGCAGCGTCGGACTCGTAACCGACCAACCGAGCGACATCTATGAGCTTTTTGTCACGCTGTTCGAGTAACTGCATCGCCTTCTGCATCCGCCACCCAGTTACATATTCCAGCGGTGCTTGTCCGAGTAGCTCTTTAAAGCGCGCTGCGAATGCGGAGCGAGACATGCCCGCCGCCTCGGCCAGGGATTCGACCGTCCAGGGTGTATTCACTCTGTCGTGAATGGCACTCAGGGCAGTGCCTAGTTGAGGATCGAAAACGGCACGAAGCCATCCTTTGTTGCGTTCCGGTCCCGACGTGATATGCGCCCGGAGTAGCTGGATAAACAGAACCTCGGCCAGCCGAGTCGCGACAACTCCAGATCCCGGCGCCTGTTCTGCCATTTCCGATGCCAGCGCCTGCATTGTGTTGTGAAGAGCAAGCGTGCGTGCCTGATCGGCCTTAATCAGAATGAAGCTCGGCAATAACTGAGTGATGGGCTTCAGGCTGGCGCGATCGAAACTGAAGGACCCACAGACGATCGTCGTCGGCGCGCCACCGCCCCCGTAATGGGCGACATTACTGTTGGCTTTAGCGGCGATTTCGCGGAAGGTTGACCTTGGACGTGTTCGCGGGCTATCGCGCATGACGATCGAAGTGTCGCGGGCCAGCAGAAAGCAATCGCCACCGGTGAGGGGAATCGGGTCCGGAATGCCTTCGACACTGAGCCAGCAGTTGCCGCGCGAAAGCATGGCGAAGTGGGCCAAATCTATGGGTGAAATCCTTTTGCCGGAAGGCGTGACCTTTTCTTCGGCCTGTTTCTCCTGTATCAAGCCCCACGGGGCTGTAGCTTCCAGCCTGTGCTGGCCAAAAGCGGTTACGTGCATCGTTCTGAAGATGTCGGTTATTGGGTCCAACTTATCCTCCTCGTTTGGACGAATAGACAAAATATTCGGACTCCTAAGCAGTTCTCGTCCGCTGCCAAAGAACTCTACTCTACTGTACTGAATGCTACACACATTCCGAAGGGAGCAATTATGGGAAAACTTGAAGGTAAGGTTGCAGTCATCACGGGTGGATCGAGCGGTATGGCGCTAGCAAGCGCTAAGCTGTTCGTTGAAGAAGGTGCTTACGTTTTCATCACGGGCCGGAAGCAGGAGCAGATCGACAAGGCCGTCAAGGTAATCGGCCGGAATGTAACCGGCGTCCAGGGTGACGCGGCCAATCTCGACGACCTCGACCGGCTGTTCGACGTCGTGAAGCGAGAAAAGGGCAAGATCGACGTCCTGTTCGCGAGTGCCGGCATAGGCGAGCCCGTCCCGCTGGGAGAGATCACCGAGCAGCACTTCGATAAGACTTTTGACCTGAACGTGCGCGGCACCCTCTTCACGGTGCAGAAAGCATTGCCGCTGTTCAACGATGGTGGGTCAATCTTCATGACCGGGTCCAATGCTGCGGCGAAAGGGTTCCCTGGTTTCGGCGTGTATGCGGCGAGCAAGTTAGCGCTGCGCTCCTTCGCACGCACTTGGCTCAACGAACTGAGGGAGAGAAAAATCCGCGTCAACCTGCTGGTTCCCGGTGCTATCGCCACACCGATGCAGGAAGCAGTTCTCACCAAGGAAGCAAGGCAGTATTTCGAATCCCTAATCCCGCGAGGAACGATGGGCCAATCTGAGGAAGTCGCGACCGTCGCGCTGTTTCTTGCTTCGAATGATTCAAGCTTCGTGAACGGGCAGGAGTTGTTCGTCGACGGCGGCATGACGGCCATCTAACGTCTGCAGGCCTCGGCTAGTGGCTGACCTTCCGGCCGCCCGTAAAGTGATTTACCGCGGGACGTTTCCGGAAGGTCGCCACACAGCGGAACGGATAATCGAGCGCCGTTGAAGGCCGTGGAATCCATATCAACATCAACATGTATTGGAGAAGCATCATGAGCTATGCGATTGTAGGATTCGGCAAGGTAGGTCAGGCCCTCGCCCACGCCTTCGCCCGTAAAAACATCAACGTGACCGTCGCGAGCCGCCGGCCGCCCGAAGCGTTGACGGCGCAGGCTCGGGCGATTGGACCCACGGTCATCGCCAAGTCGCTGCGGGATGCGCTCGAGGCCGACACAATCATCTTGGCGGTCCCGTTCGGGGAGCATCGCGAGGTTGCGAAGGCCCTGCCGAGCTGGAAAGACAAGACGGTCATCGACTCGATGAACGCGTTTGGAGTTCTCCCTGAGGAGCTGGACGGCCTCCTGTCCTCCGCCTTCGTTGCGAAGTCGTTCACCGGCGCTAAGCTCGTGAAAGGTTTTAATCACCTGGTTGCGGCCGCCCTGGCGACCGATCCGGTCGTCGAGGGCGGGCACCGGATCGTCTTTCTGTCGAGCGACGACGAGGACGCGATCGGTCCCGTGGCGGATTTGGCCAAACAACTCGGGTTCGCACCCGTCAAGCTGGGAAAGCTAAACGAGGGTGGCGCGCTGGTGCACGCACGCGGTCGCACTTGGGGTCAGCTCATCTTCCAGGATCTGTTCAAGAAGGAGCAGTAATCAATCGTCGACCGTGTGATTTTGCCCGGGAAGTGCGATCCCGAAACGTTGGCCATCTATGCGCTCACTCCGAGAATGGGGTAGAGTTGGCTGTCGAAGGCGGCTTCTCGGCAATCTGAATCGGCGGATCTCGGTGAGTGCATCATCGTCAATGCGCTTATCGACGGCAGATTAGTACCGGAAGGTCGGCTCATCGGCAGAATCACAGGAATGACAAGCACGTTTCGCGGGACTAAAGTACTCATCAACGGTCAAATTTTTGTTCGACGAGTTCATTGGCCTGATATCAATAACTAAAAACGAAGTCACCGAAACCTAACTTGTAGGCGGTGTTTACGGAACTCCAAAGGGAGACGGTCGGGACAGCCGCTGTGGTCGGCTCCGTTATGCTAAGTGAAGAGCTGCGAAGTCTAAGACCGGCTTGAGAGAGTGTCCTGAATACAACCGAGCACTTCACTATTCCATTCTCAGCTTCCTCTTGCGAAGACCTTCGTAGCCGCCTTGAACAAACCCGATGGCCAGACGAGCTGCCCAGTCCAAACTCCCCCTACGGGCTGGATCGGGAGTTCCTTGCCGATCTCTGTCTATATTGGAGCGGCAGATTCGACTGGAAGGCGCAAATTGATCGGATGTCGGCCTTCAGTCATTATCGCTTTCTCGGGCCCCGCGGAAACGTTCACTTCTTGCACGTGAAAGGAAAGGGACCGAATCCCATGCCCCTTGTTTTAATCCACGGGTGACCGGGTTCCTTTACAGAGATGCTCGCGATCATTCCCCTTCTCACGGATCCCGCAGCCTACGGCTTTGATCCCGCGGATTCCTTCAATGTCGTCGTTCCTTCTCTTTCAGGATTTGGTTTTTCTGATCGACCTCGCGTGGAAGGTATGAACGCGTTTCGAGTTGCTGACATCTGGGTCGAGTTAATGAAAGCGTTGGGATATGACCGCTTTGCGGCTCAGGGCGGGGACATCGGAGCTGGCGTGAGCACAGCCTTGGGACTTCGTCACAGCGAACATCTTACAGGCCTCCACCTCAACTACATTCCAGGATCGTATCGACCCTCTACTGCCACAGGCCCTGCGCTGACAGAAGCTGAAATTCGTTTCTCAACAGAGACAGCCCGGTGGTACGACGAGGATGGCGCCTACGCGCACCTTCAAGGGACAAGGCCTCAGACTTCGGCTTATGCATTGAATAGTTCGCCTACCGGATTAGCGGCATGGACTCTCGAGAAGTTTCGTGACTGGTCCGATTGTAACGGCGATCTTTACAGCCGCTTTTCCCATGATGAACTGCTGACCAATGGAACCCTCTACTGGATGACACAGACGATCACCTCTTCGTTCCGAATGTACGCTGAAGGGCGAAAAGTCCGCTACACTCTTCGCCCAATGATTTCATTAGGACACCCTGCGCGGTTGCACGTTTTCCGAAGGAGATCAGCAAACCACCACGTGAATGGATCGAGCGCGGCTTCAACGTTCAGCGCTGGACCATCATGCCTCGAGGTGGCCATTTTGCTGCGGCCGAGGAGCCGGAGATGCTCGCGAGAGATATTCGGGCCTTCTTTCGCAATTTGCGTCCATAGGCCGCAATTTATCTGAAAGCGTCACGTGAGCTTGGCGGATCGGCAAGAGTCTGAGACTTCAAGAAAGCCCAAGGCGCATTCATTAGAGAAAACTGTTTCTTCGGTAATTTCGCCATTCACTGGGATCACTGAGTGCATAATCGCCGATGCACTCGGCGATTCCGGTCGCCGCGACTGACCAACCAGTCGAAGTTACCGGAAATCCCGTTTTTTCGCTAAACGGCCCAAAGTCGCACAGTAACTCGGCCTGTTCGCAACAATTGAGAACGGGTTTCTTGATTTACCGGTCTATGGGTATCTGCGTTGGCGTTTGCGCGGCTGCAATTCGACCCGAAAAATTAAAAGCTGCGCAAGAGAAGGTCTCTTGCGCTCGCCAGCACTTTCTCCCGCGTCGCGGGATCTGGCAGCATCCGCGCGATTTCAATTGCCCCGACCATCGTTGAAAAGATGGAAAAGAAAGCGCGCTCTTTGTCGGCAGTTCGCTGGCCAGGCATAAACGGAAGCATTCGACTCTTGTATTTCTTCAGTTCCTCAAAGATCTGAGGCCTCATCGCCTTATCGGCCCTCGCCAACTCGGGCGCAAGGGCCGGCAAGGGGCATCCGTACTCGACGTGGTCGCAATATTCCAAGCTCAGGTAGGTCTTCACGATCGATTTCCACGCCGTCTCGGGCGGGGACTGCTCGCCGGCGTGGGCAAGGCGGTCGGCTATTTCCTGGAATGCCTCGCTCAGCGACTCCAAGAGCAATTCGTCCTTGCTTCCGAAATGCTTGTAAAAACCTCCATGGGTCAGGCCGGCGTCCCGCATCACGGCTGAAACGGCGGCACCCGTGATGCCTTCGTTGCGAATGCGCCGCGAGGCGTCTTTCACAATCTTCTGATGGATTTCGGCTTTGTGTTCGGGCCGGTAACGCATGGCTCATTATAGGATGCTGGCAATCATCTCACGGTACGATCCGTCCGTTCCTGACCCGTATGAAGAAAATCTGAATCCATGGGATTATGACTATAATCCTATACGTACAGGAGGCTAAATGTCACCGCAAACCATCTTCCAAATGCATCTCGTTCTAGGTTATGTCGCGTGTCTGCTTTGCTTCGATGTCTACGTTCTGCCCAAGCTGCGATCGATGGAACGGATTGAAGCGCAGCGCGTCATTGCTACTGTGCACAGCTTTCGCTTCTTCGGGCTCGTTTTTCTTCTTCCGGGCGTCATCGGCCCCAATCTGCCGGCAGGCTTTGCCACGTTCTCCGCTTACGGAGACTTTGCAACCGGAGTCCTGGCCTTGTTGGCCGTCCTCACCGTGAGAGTACGGCCGCTCTTCTGGTTCCTTGTGGTCGCCTTCAATGTCGTGGGATCGGTCGACATCCTGCTGAACTATTGCCACGCCATCAAGTTCGGTCTTCCTGCGCTGGCAGGACAGTTGGGCGCCGCGTACGCGATCCCGATTCTCTATGTGCCAGTTCTGATGATCACGCACGTCCTGGCTTTCTATTGGCTGGTACGCCCTAATCCGAAGAGACTCCCGTCCTCATCGGCCATACGAACGGCGCCTGAATCAAATTGAATCTCGCCTATGCCCCACGCGCCCCAGCAGCCGGACTGAGCGGGATTCTGACAGGTGGCCATTCCTCTCTCTCAAACCAAATCTCATTCAAGGAGAAGAACAATGTCTGAACCTATACTCGTCACGGGTGCGGCCGGCGGAGCCCAGGGCTCAACCGGACGCCGAATAGCAGCGCTTCTTTTGGAAAAAGGTGTCCCAGTTCGTGCCTTCGTCCATAAACTGGATGCAAGGTCCGATGTTCTGCGGGAACTCGGTGCGGAAGTTGTGCAAGGAGATCTGTTGGACAGAGACTCCGTTCGCTCTTCCCTCAAAGGGATAAAACGCGCTTACTTTACTTACTCTGTAGCCGATGGGTTGCTGGAAGCTACAACCATCTTTGCTATGGCTGCACACGAAGCGGAGACGGAACTTGTTGTTAACAATTCGCAACTACAGAGCGCACACGAAGCGCCGAGCTTTCGCAACATGCAGCATGGCCTGGCAGATCACATCTTCGATTGGGCCGAGGTGGGCGCGGTTCATTTGCACGCGCCGCCGTATTATGAAAATGTGCGGGCGCTGGTAACAAGGAGTGTTGTCGAACAAAGCGCAGTGTTCCTGCCATGGGGCGACGGAAGCGCCACAATCCCTTTGGTAGGCGCAGAGGACGTTTCTCGTGTGGCGGCTAAGCTGTTGGCAGATTCGGAGATACCTTCCGGAAGCGCGTATGATCTCATCGCTGCAACACCTACAGTGAAGGAGATCGTCGACACACTGAGCGCCGTGCTTCAGCGTCCGATACGGTATGTCGACATCACGGATGAGCAGTGGATCGAGGCCGTGAAAGGTCACCTCAATTCTCACGCGCTCGATCATCTGTCGCATCTTTGGCGATACTTTCGAGCATCTGAAAGATGGAGCGATGAAGAGGCTCGTAGCGTTACCGATACAATCCGCACCGTCACGGGAGGCCGTGCGCAGACTCTGGAGGACTTCTTCAGAGCTAACGCGGCAGAATTCGGTAGCGTTCCGACTGCAGCCTGAATTGGCCAGCAGCCGTGTCCATCCACGTCTTTCGGGTGATTCGTTGCCGTGCTGGAAAGGTTGATTGACACCGTTACGAAACTCCGTGCTCGAACCCAACTCTCTCTCTACCCAGACACTTCGAAGATGTAACTTGTATCTATAGGAGATCGCATTAGCTTGATTGACCTGGAAGGAGCCGCCGGCAGGTCAGCGGCTTGCAGGTATTATATCTTTCAACTTCGCTGGCCAGAGGGATTCTGCTGCCCACGCTGCCGGGTCGGAAGGCACGGCCGGCCTCGGATTTGCTGTGGGAGCGCGCACAAGAACGCTATGCTGGGCTAGGAGAAGTTGCGTTCCTCATCCGAGCCGGGGCCTGGAGGATAGCGCGCATTGAACTAATTATGAGGCCGTTGCTCTAACCGCAGCTGTCTATCTCTTCAAAGTCGATCGCAAGAGCCAATGACTGTTCCAGAGTCGTCAGCGAATTCGTGGGGACACTAAAGCGGAAGTTGGATTCACCTCGTCGCATCCGACTCAACTTGCCCCTTCCGATGAATGCTTCATGATTGGCTACCTACAACTGAACGAGGGACGACTTGTACGTTTAGGGTTTCGGATGAGTGGCGGCCCGGACTTTCGTTGGGCCTCCGCGACGTGCCTGAAAAAAACAAAACTGCCCCGCCGAGCGTGTTCTTCATAGCGACCACCTGTTTGCACGCATGCAGCGTCTCAATCCATACGAAGCAAAGACGAACGCCATGACAAGAACCGGATCAAATTTATCCCAAGTACTGCCACCGCCATTCAGTTGTGAATAGAACGCGAGTAAAAGATTGATCACGAGACCAGCATAAACCCACTCAGTCAATCGAGGCACATTGGGAATCAGAAGGCCCACGCAACCAAGGATGTGGGTCATGCCAATCAGAGGGATGATATAGAGCGGGTATCCGAGCTGTTGATTGGCGATCCTCCATTCGCCGGGATCGTGAATTAAATACAGCCTTCCGAAGTACATCCACATGAAAGCGACCACGCCGGTAGTTACCATCGCGGCGATTTGAATTGCTCGACCTGCCTGCCCGGATTTATCTATTGTTTGTTCGGCTTTCATGGTGAAGGGAATCCTCGTCTTTTGATGGGATGTGCTGGCCTATCGACAGTGCGGAACCGGACGATCACTTCCGGTTCCGCCAGTTGACGTTGGTGCCGCAGGTTTCCAAAAAACCGGGCTGATTCAGTTGCCCGGGCTTACGCCTTGGCGGCGTTCTGTGCAGCTCCGAAAACATCGCGTGCGGACGTCTTACCTGCTACGTGCTCGGTACCCGTGACTCCGAGGTCCATCGATCCTGCGTTAACGCCCTCGTACAGTTCTTCGGCAGCCCCTGTGTGGCCCTTCGGAACGCCAAACTGCTGGAACGCATCCGCCCAGGCGGCACGCGGGAGTGCGAAGGCTTTTACGTCGAGTTTCAGGACTTCACCCAACTGTGTGGCCACCTCATCCGCGCTTACCATCGAACCGAGCTCGATGACGCGATGACCTGACCACGCCAGCCCCGTGAGAAGCGTTGCCACCTCTGCGCCGATGTCCTCGGTCGCGACCATCGTCGATTTCCGGTTGGTAGGATCGTAGAAGACCGGTAAAGTTCCGCCCTGGGCCGCCTGCAAGCCGAAAAGAAAGTTTTCGAAGAAGCCGCCTGCGCGCACGAATGCGACCGGACAGGTCAGGTTGCGAAAACTCTGCTCCAAAAGTGCTAAGCCCGTGATCGTCCCCAACCCGCTTGTTCTATCTGCGCCCATCGACGAGAGTGCTACCACCCGCGGGGGCACTACCTTGGTCAGCGCCTCGACATAGTTCCCAATCACGCCCTTTGCTTCTCTGAAGTCAGGCGAGGGTGCCCATACAGCCGGCAGCATCACAAACGCGCCCGCAACACCTTTGAGCGCCGTCGCTATGGCTGTCGCATCGTTCCAGTCTCCCTCTACCAACTCCACGCCTTGGTCTGCCCACCTCTCCGCTTTTGCACGGTCGCGCACAAGTGCTCGTACCTGTTTTCCTTGCTCCAACAGATGACGCGCGGTGGCGCCGCCCACTTTTCCTGTAATACCCATGACTAAATACATAATCGTTTTCTCCTTGTTTGTTGTTGACTAGATATGGGGCCGTATCTTGCAGCCCAGTTTTGTGTCGCGGGGCATCTTTCAGGTTCAAAAGTGAACTCAAGAGACGTACCGTGCTACGCGTGGTCGGCGACAAGGAATGTCTGGTTCTTCTCCATCGACATGGTCAACTTCTCAAAGTCGGCCTGAGTGAGTTGAGCAGGCAAGAAGTCTGTCCTGCCATCCGGATGCACCGCATCCTTCATCATTCGCTCGTGGTGATACGTTGACACACTCAGCACGCGACACGGACGCTCACTCTTATTGAAGAATGAGTGAGGCGCATTGGGTTGCACCATCAGACTCTCTCCGGCTTCACACGTATCCCACTCTGTGACACCCTGGTTGTTCCAATACGCGATCGACAGATCGCCTTCCAGCACGTAGAAAAACTCTGCAAATGGGTGCCTATGAAGTGGAATACCCATACCCGGCACAACCGTCATCTCATAAATGGAAAAGCTGTAGCCGGTGTTTTCTCCCAGTGCCCTCCACAGCAACTGCATAGGCCCGATATCCAGCGTTGGGCCGCCTGTTTTCTTGTTCTTAATAACGTTGTGATGAATGATTTCTTCAAGCGGTGTGGGGAAGTTTGACATAAGACAATCCTTTCGTGAACGAAGTTGGTGCTCTGACGTGAATACCAGAGCTTGTATGTTGCGCAGCTAGCACTCCGCTAGTCCCGTGGTTTCCCCGTTAATCTGTCGTATGAACCGTTCTAGGCCTTTACATAAAAGATCGGATCGCCTCGATGAGAGAGGTGGTTGATCCTCTCGGAGGCCTTGTTACGTGGTCGTCACTGTGACGGCCTGACGCACATACCGTCCGCTTTCCAGTTGCTGCACCATGAAGGTTGCCAAATCGGCCCGGCCAATCTTGTGCGCCTTCTCGCCGCCCTCGGTACTCAGCACCCTGGCAATGCCGGTCTTCTCATGGTCGGTCAACATCGGCGGTCGCACGAGTGTCCAGTCCAAGTTGCTGCCTTCGATCTTGGCTTCCATGCCTGCCTTGTCTACCAGCAGACCCTTCAAAAATGTCCGCATGAGTAAGTGCTCGTTGAAGAAGCCAGCGTTCTTGACGCTCTCGCCCGCACCCACCACTGAAATCTTCAGCAACCGCCGCACGCCATGGCGTCGCATCGCGTCCACAATATTGCGTGCCGCGTTCGTTTCCATCGTTGTCACTTTCCATGGCGTCTTGCCGCCCAACGCGTCGATGACCGCATCCTGTCCGGCAACTGCGACGTTGACCGCAGCCGCGTCTAGCACGTCTCCCGCAACAACTCTGACGTTCTGCTTCTTGTACTGCGAAGTATTGCGCACGAAAGCCGTCACCTTATGTCCGGCCGCAAGCGCCTCATTTACCAGCGCCTCGCCGCTCTTGCCCGCTGCTCCAATCACTAGAACTTTCATCGCATTCTCCTTTTGCCTCGTACATGGCCGCCCATCCAAATACGCGACCTGACGATTAGAGCCTTATTCTTACCATAGGTTGCAAAATAATCTTTGGTTTTACCTATGGTTATAAATAAACTTTTGGTTGCAAAAAGTGCCAAAGCGGACTAGGCTGTTAGAGTGACATCCACATCGCCAAGTCGCCGGATAGAGCGCAAGGAAAGGCTGCGGGGAGAAATCCTTGCGGCTGCCAGCAGAATGTTTGCTGATCGCGGCTACGAAGCTGTGACGCTTCGCGAGATCGCTAAAGAGATCGGCTATACCCACGCCGTGATCTATCAGCATTTCCCCGACAAATGGCACATTCTTGCCGAGTTGAGCAGCGAGACGATCGGGCTGATGGTTCAGAACTTCGACGCGATTGCCGCTAAACATCTTGCACCGAAAGAGCGTCTTTTTGCGACCTCGCGCGGCTTGATTCAGTTCTGCACTGCCCATCCACAGCAGTTCCGTAACGTCTGGTTCGGGCCTGAGAACAGAAACGGCGTCCGCGCTGGACAATACATCGACGACCTTGGCGCGCCGCTGTTCGCGCGTTTCGTGCAACTCTTTTTCGATGTTGCCAAGGATGAAGGATTGCCAAACAGGGATGACATCGTGATAGCCCACACTTGGTGGTTTACGATCTTTGGCCTCGCCACACTCATGGTCATCCAAGGGGTTGTGCCTGACTTGCCTGACCAGGCTCTCGTGACCGAGCAAACGATCGCAACGCTTTGGGCGGGCGTTCAGGCTGTTCCGCGATTGCCGAAGAGCGCAGTCTCTAAGCGATCCAGCAGCCATAGAAATCGCGACGCCTCCGCGAGCATGGACTCGACGGATTAAGCGTAGCGAACCTGATGAAAGAAGCTGGAGTGACCTTAGTCTACAACCATTTGAAGATTAGCACCCTACGCGGGAAGGAGACCCGCCACTCGGTAGCTATCGATTAGACCGTCATAGAGTGAGATATCCGAGCGGCTCCTCGCCATGAGTTGAGCGCCCGCGACAGCAGCGAAGATAGCGCGAGCCCGCCGCTCGCTATCCTTGGAGCGGACCACCTTCGCAGCGGACAGAACCTTGCTCAGCCAAGAGACATTGACATCGGCAAAGGTCTGAACCTCTTTTTTCACCATTTCCGGCAGGTCGTCATATTCGGTAGACATGAAGCTGCAGAGGCACATGCGATTATCATTCTCTAGCGCCCATCGGAAGGTCTCCGGATATTTAGAGAGGGCGCGCATTGGATCCGAGGATTCACTGCACAGTGTATCTAGAAATGCCGCTGAGTCCTCCCAATAGCGCCTGGCTACCGCTAAGGCTAGATCCGCCTTGCTGGGAAAGTGATAGTAGATACTCGCTGCTTTGATGCCCACCTCTTCAGCGAGATCGCGGAAGTTCAACCCACCATAGCCATGAGCCTGCGCAACCCGCTTGGCTGCCGCCAAAATGTCCTCTTTAGAGTTTCCGCTCATTCGCCGATCCTTTCTTCACCGCATTTGTCACGGGAATTTCCACAAGAAGATTCTGCTCTTTATGAATCTACCATGTGACAGGTATATTCTCAAGAAGCGGAACCCGCCAAGTGGAAGGTGGAGAGGAAGACCATGAGCTCTGAACTTCTTTATTCCGATGCAACCAAACTGGCTGAACTGATCCGTATCCGTGAGGTCCTCGCCGGTCGAGGTCATACAAGCGCACCTAGGGATGGTCTGAAGTATTGGTCGGTTTGGCGTGGTTATAGCTTGCTGCGAGGGGATTTGCGGCCGGTTGCTGCTTGGCGGCGTTGGATCTGCTGGTTCAGCGCGGGTTTTGAACACTCAAGACGTGTTTTCAGGCGCGGCTCTGCGCGGGAACGGCCAGCAGGTGGTTTCTGGCGATGCACAGGTTGACCAGCGCGCAGGTGGTCAACAGCCGGTTGAGGTTCTTGGCCAGGCTGCGATAGCGTACCTTCGTAAAGCCGAACTTGAGCTTGACCAGGGCGAAGACATGCTCGACTCGCGACCGCGTCTTGCTCTTGATGCGGTTCTGTTGGCGGACTTCCGGATAGCTCTTGAGCTTGGTGCGCCAGCGCCGGTTGGTGCGGTCGATAGCTCTGGGAGCGCGCTGCCCGATGACCTCGGCCTGGCCTTGATAGGCCTGATCGCCCCATACCTCGGCCTCTTCGCCATGCAGCAGTTCGGGCAGCATACGGCTATCGGCCACGTTGGCCGCGGTCGCCGCCACCGCGTGGACAGCTTGGTATCCGCGTCCACGCCGACATGGGCCTTCATGCCGAAGTACCACTGCCGGCCCTTGCGCACCTGGTGCCTCTCCGGGTCGCGTTCCCCGCTCTTATTTTTGGTCGAGGAAGGTGCCTGCAGGATGGTCGCGTCCACGATGGTGCCGGTGCCGACCTTCAACCCATGCTCGGCCAGATACGTGTTGACCCGGGCGAAGAGGCGCTTGCCCAGCTCATGCCGTTCGAGCAGATGACGAAACTTGCACACCGTCGTCTCGTCCAGCGCGGGCTCGCGGCCAAGGTCGATACCGACAAAGCCGCGCATCGAAGGCGACTCGTAGAGCGCGTCCTCAACCGCCGGATCGGACAAGTTGAACCACTGTTGAAGCAAGTAAATCCGCAGCATCCGTTCCAGACCGATCGCCGGCCGTCCCTTATCCGAGTTCGGGTAATGCGGCTCGATCAGCGCCACCAGCTCCGCCCACGGAACCACCTGCTCCATCTGCGAAAGAAACTCCGCGCGCCGAGACGGCCGCCCAAACCCCTCAAAGCCACCCGCCACCGCCAACGACTGCTGCTTCATACCCACTCACCTCACAAACACAACCTAATTTAATTCGCTGTGGAGATGAAGTACTTAATCAGAGAACCCCTAAACCGCATCCAGGTCGCCGACCCTAAGCTGAACGCGATCGTCACAGTTGCGAATTCACCCGCCCCTACACCCCGCGCACCAACGGAAAAGCCGAACGCTTCCTCCAGACCGCCCTGCGGGAATGGGCCTACGCCCGCACCTATCAGAACTCAGCCGAACGCACTGAACAACTCGAAGCCTGGCTCCACGACTACAACTTGCATCGCCCCCATGCTAGCCTCAACCGAAACACACCAGCCTCACGCGCAGGTCTGAACAAGAACAACCTCTTGAGCCTCCACAGCTAGGCCACTAATTGAGATGTGCAGAGGTGTGTAATGCTGAACAAAAACCGTCTCTGGCCAACTCTCCAAAATCAATGGCTTAGAGATGAACTGGATTCGCACCGCCGAAGTTTTATTTCCACTTACCTCATATACATAGTTGGCGAGTCCATAAGAGATATTCTTCGCTCCGTGTGACTTGCTCTGAGGGTTACCGTTCCTGAAGCAGATATTGAGCATCTCTGCGTAGTTTCTCAAGAACAATATCTGCTTTACGAATATCCTCCTCGGTCCACGCATCCCGGTCTGCCCAGAATTGTCCTTTGAAGAAACAACGCTGGGCCAACTCTGGTTCTACATCCCGCAGTTCAACAGAAGCTTCGGTCCAGAGACGGGCAAGCGCTTCTTCTGTTTGGATATTTCGCTGGAACTCCACCTTCTCTTCATTTTTATTCTTAGCAAGGTGGGGTCGATCTATCCGCCGAAAATACATGCTGGTTTCGATCAGAGCGAGATAGAGGGCCTTGAGAGCTTGCCGCTCTCGCTCGCTTTTCTCCTTGCGTTCTTTTCGCAGGAATCCGAACCAACCTAGAACCGAATCCGTTGCTTTGAGGAGTACGGGAATTTCAATCATGATGCGCCCTCTTTTGAGAGATCCTACTCTGCTACGTGTATTCCATATCTGCCGCTGCTGATGCTCGACTCAGCGAACCTATGCCATCGCCACGAGTTGTTCTGGCTCCACTTCTACTTTTGTGTGCAGCCGAACGTTGAGCGCATCGAGAACTTTCATAGCACGCTCCAGGGTTATGCCAAAATATTCATTCCGCTCATCGCGTGAAATTTGAGATTCATGCACTTCAAGTCTTCTAGCTAGGGCGTGTCATCAAATGAGCCAAATGGTACTGGCTGCGAGGTGGATGGCGGCGAGGAAGTTTCGAGCGGTCTTGTCGTAGCGCGTAGCGATGGCGCGGAACTGTTTGAGTTTGGCGAAGAAGTTCTCGATCAGGTGTCTGGCTTTGTAAAGTTCCTTGTCATAAAGCCGCTGTTGTTTGCGATTGGCCTTGGGCGGGATGACAGCGTGTTTGCCTGCCTTCTGCAGCGGTTCCAGCACGCGTTTGTCGGCATCGAAGCCCTTGTCCGCGATCACCGTTCTGGCTTTGAGGGAAGGCAGCAGGACATCAGCCCCGTCCAGTTCGCAGGCTTGTCCCTCGGTGAGATGAAAGCCTGTCGGGTTCCCAGATGTGAAGGGCGAAGACCCGATGTAATTCCCGTGACGGTTAAGCGTTGGGACATGAACAGTGACGATAAGAACGCGATCGTGGGCAGAGCGGCTCCTAATGATGCATCGTCTTCGGTGCCCCCTCCCCCGTCAAAGTAGCGCAAAGTCTTCGAAGCAGAGACTTTAGCTTTGGACTTCGGTCTGTACTTCGGTGCACTTTGGTGCAAGAAGAAAGCCCGGGGGTGTGGCCGGGCTTGCTCTCTGCTTCTGAATCCAGCTTATCAGTCGTGTCAATAGGGTGGCGCTGCATTTAGGGGCGCAACCGCGATCCGGGATGCTCTCGCTGAGTCATGCCGGGAAGTTGAGGGATGGCAGGGTGGGGATGATCTGCTGGGTTTCGAGGGAGACGGTGATGACCTGACCGATGAGGCGGAGGATGTAGCGTTCGTCGTCCGGACGGTTGGGGTCGTTGACGATGCCGGAGCGGGAGTCGGTGGAGACGCGGTATTGGTCGATGACCCATTCAAGTGCGGAGCGGTTGCCGAGGCGATAGTCGAAGGCGGCGGGCGGGATGCCGCGGAGGGTGAGGGCTTCGTTGTAGCGGAGATCGGTCTTGTCTTTGCTGAGGGACATCTTTTCGACGCGGAGGGCCAGGGCTTGCCGGGTTGTTCGATCTCTTCGAGAGGGTATTCGGGTTGCTTCTCGTAGTCGATGTGGAGTTCCATGAGGCGCTTGCCTGCGGCGGCGAAGGCTTTGATATCTGGCGGGAAGGGGATGCGGGGGAGTTCGCGCTTCAGGTTTGCGGCATAGCGGGTGCGATACTCCGGGTGGTGGAGAAGGGCGTAGGTGGAGTGGAAGATGTCCCACTTGGTGATTGATTTGGATTTGTAGTGGGTGCGGTACTGGTCTAGCGCCCAGTCGGTGATGTTTTCCTGGCGGTTGGTGCCGTCTTCGCCGTAGGTGTAGAAAGGGAAGACTTGTGAGGGCCTTCCACCTACATCGAGGCAAGTGACGCTACGAACTGCTTGGGCGGAAAAGGGTACTTGCGAATGTGAGGTTACGACGATGGCCTCGTTCGGTGCCCCATAGAAAGCGGCGACCTGTCCAGGACGATGCAATACAGGCTTGTCGTTATAAAGCAATTGAGTTGTGAATGGTCGGTATTGAGCTTTTTCTACGACTTCCGGCTTGAAATCAATTGCCACGTTGGCATCAAAAAGCTGCTGTAGTTTGCTGCACCATTTGATCTTTTTGTCATTACGTATCAGTGAAGCTTCGCGCTGCTTTTGAGGGGTGAGTTTATGCCATCTCAAGCGTTCGCTGTTGTACGTCTCAAGGAGAGTTGAAACATTCTTCAATAACTCAGAGTTTTGAAAATTGAATACCCAAGGATCGCGATTGGATTGCACTCCATTGGAGTAAGCGTCAAAGAGTCCGAGTATCTTTCCTTGCGTCGAAAGAGGAACAAGAGCCGCGTATTCATAGTCCGTTTGTTCGGCGATCCATCTGCCCGATGGATCATCCGAAACTTCCGGTGCTTCGGCTTGCGAATGGAATTCAATACGTTCTAACCACGCGAGCTTGTCTGTGCTTTTCCAATATTCGTCCACGCGCTTTAGGTAGACGCGCCCTGTTCGCGGCAGTCCTTTCCTGCGCACAAAGAGGCTGATGCTTACCCCAACCTGAATTCCGAAAACGTTGTTCGTTGTGCCAGAAAGCTTTGGGTTTCGCCTCACATCTCCGCCGAGATCAATGACACATACCTCATTGAAGTCCTTTCTTAGATGTCTGCGAACTCCATCGCCTGCTATTGCATCCACAAACGAATTATTCGTCACAAGTGCGATGACTCCTTCATCTCCCAGTCGATCCGATGCCCAACGAAATGCTCCAACGTATGGGTCGCTAAGCATGTTTTTATTCGTAGCCGCAGAATCCTTCGCGTATGTTTTCGCGACTCGCTCTGATATCACCTTGTACTTGCGGTTCTTATTATTTTCATTTTCGTAATGCTGGTTGGCGTTGTAGGGAGGGTTGCCAATTATCACGGTAATAGGTGAATTCCTCTGCTTCCTGACGCGCTTTGTGTTCTCTTCGACCATGAACGAGAAGCCTTGTTGTTCGGCCTCTGCAAGTTCAAAGGTATCGACCAAGCAGATGCCTTCAAAGGGCTTGTACTCGCCCACGCGCTCCATATAGGCGTGTTCGATGTTCATGCTGGCGATGTAGTAGGGGAGGAGCATGATTTCGTTGCAGTGGAGTTCGTTGGCATATTTCTGTGGGAGGCGGGATTTTTTGATCTGCTGCATGATGCGGGTGATGAAGTTGCCGGTTCCGGTGAAGGGGTCGAGGATGTGGACGCCTTCGTCGGAGAGGGATTTGCCGAACTCTGATTTGAGAATTTCTTCGACGCTGCGGACCATGAAGTCCACGATGGGCTGCGGGGTGTAGACGATGCCGTGGGTGTCGGACTGCTTCTTGTCGAAGGACTGGAAGAACTTTTCGTAGACGGCGTTGAGAAAGTGCTGCTTTTCGGTGTAGCCGGTCTGGGTGAGGGCGGCTTCTTCGATGGCCTTGTAGAAGCGGTCGAGAGGCTTTAGGAACTGGTCCCGGGAGAAGTGCTTGGCGGTGATGGAGTCGATTACTTTTTCGATTTCGGCGGCGATGACGTTGCGGCGGAGGAATTCATTGTTGTTGAAGACCTTGCGGAATATGCGCTCGGTGAGGAGGTGCTGGACGAGCATCTTCTGGATGGCGGGGTCGGTGAGGTCGGGGTTGATGGACTGGCGGCAGAGGTCGGCGAAGGCCTGGAATTTTTCGCGGAAGTCGGCGTTCTTCTTGTGCTCGGCTTCGAGGATGGTGGTGACGCCCTGAGCGAGGTCGGGGATCTTCTCGGAGAACTTGAGGACGGCTTCTTCCCAATCGACCTCGTGGGGCTGGCGGTAGTCGAAGAAGAGTTGAAGGATTTCGATGAGGTTTTCGGGTTTGGCGAGGTCGCAGTCGAGAGCGATGTGAGTGTCCTGGTAGAGGACGGCGCGGTCGGGAGACTGGAAGAGGATGTTGGTGAGGGGGTAGCCTTTGGCTACTTTGGATTTGATCTCTTTCTGGAGATCGTCGGCGGAGTCTTTGGCCTCCCAGAGGCCGTGGACGAGGGTGAGTTCGTCGACCAATGCGCCGTCTGCGCGGAGTGGCTGTTTGGCGGTGCCTTTGAACTGGTACTCCTCGACGAGGTGCCAGTCGTAGGGGCTGGCGCACTTCTTGAGCAGGTCGGCGAAGGCGGAGCGGGTGTTGCCCTCCGTGGTGTGGCCGTGCTGGTGGAATTTGGCGAGGGCGGCGTAGTAGTTGAGGACGGGCTTGTGCGTGGGCTTGAGGGGAAAGAGGCTCATCGGAGGGCGTCGATGCGAGCGTTGACGTGTTCGCGGAGGATGCGGACGGATTTTCGGATATTTGCGCGGTCGGCGTCCGGGAGCTCGCGTGGAGCGCTATAACGGAAAGCGCTGGCGTTCTCGGTGAGATCAGTCAGCGCAAAAGGCGTTGGTGGCAAGTGTCCGCTTGCCGCTTCAGCCGAGGAGCGGAGCGTTTCGATATTGTGGGTGAATGCGTAGCTGTGACCGTGCGCTACGATGAGGGTCTTCAAGAGTTTTTCGACGGCCTGTTGGGCGTGGAAGCCGAAGATGCGGTCCGGCACTACAACTGATAGAACGGCTTCATCATCCGACGAGGCGGCCAATAGCTCGGCGATCTGTTCTTCTTCCATCCTCACGGTTATATAGGAGGACGCCCTGCTGCTCAATCTCGCGGTGAACATTGCTAAGCCAGGTTTTGGCTTTGTTGTGCCGCGCCTGGTCGAAGACGAGCAGGTCTATGGGCATGACGATACCGTCCAGGGCGGAGTGGGTGACGGGCGGTCTGGTTCCTGGGGGGAGGTGATCGACGATGACGGCGAGGTCGAGGTCGCTGTCGGGGCGGAAATCTCCGCGGGCGCGGGAACCGAAGGCGATGATGCGGACGGGGTCGGCAACTTTGACGATGCGCTCGACGGCGCGGAGGATTTTGTCCTCAGTGACGCGGATATCGAGTTGTGCCGGTGCGGTTGCCATGGCTTGAGACAATTTTACTCTTTTGGAGGGAGGAGGAATGTTGGTTTCTACTGGGAGATGCCAGATGCAGCAGAGTGCGAGGAGCGTTGCCGGTTGTCGGGAAGAGGTGTAATATAAGGTTTGCGAACGATTTTGTTCCGTCGTAGGACGACCCGCCGTGAACGCACCGGCAGATTTGACGGAAGAGATGAGTGGGCTGAAGCCCACTTTTTATTTGCTCCAAAGAACATCCTGCAGACGCAGTCCACGAATCGAAATAAGAGCTTATGGCAGTGCAGATGGATGCAATTCGGGCAACGGCAGAGCGGGTTGCGGCTTCGCACCATCTGGAGCTTGTCGATGTCGAGTTTCAGGGCGGAGCGAAGTTTCGCACGCTGCGGGTTTTTGTGGAGAAGAGCGTGGAGGAGCGGGCCAAGCTGGCGGAACTGGCAGCGAGCGGCGCAGTAGAAGATGCGCCGAAGGGTGTGCCGGTCGAGATGTTGTCCGGCGTGACCCATGAGGATTGCGCGGTGTTTGCGCAGGACTTTGGCACTGTGCTGGATGTCGAAGACCTGATTCCGGGAGCGGAGTATACGTTGGAGGTCTCTTCGCCGGGCCTGGAGCGGAAGCTGATTCGGCCGGAGGATTTCACGCGGTTCCAGGGCAGCCTGATCAAGCTGCAGACGTTTACGGCGGTGAACAAGAATCGGCAGTGGCAGGGCCGGTTGACGAAGTTCGCGGATGGTGTACTGACGATCGACCTCTCCGCGGTGAAGCAGAAGGGCAAGGCGAAGAAAGCTACGGCCGAACAGAACGTCGAGATTGCTTTGACGAACGTCGAAAAGGCGAATCTGGTTGCGGAGATTTGAAGAGCAGGATGTAGGGGATAGGGTGTAGGGAGTGGAAAGCTCTACCCGAGACCTCTGTGGTTGAACGTAATGATTACAGGTTTGAGTGGTTTTTGGGGCGCTGAAGTTTTGCAGATGAAGGATGAGGGAACGATGGCAAGTGTTCTGTATCAATCGATCGAGACGTTGAGCCGCGATAAAGGCATTGAGCCTGCGGTGGTGGTTGGGGCTGTGGAAGATGCGATTGCGCTGGCAACGCGAAAGTTCTACAAGACACAAGAGAATATGCGGGCGGAGATGGACCGCGAGACGGGCGAGATCCGGGCCTATGTGTTCAAGACTGTCGTCGAATCGCCGGATCAGGTGGAAGACGATGTGAACCAGATGACGCTGGAGCAGGCTCGCGAGTTGGCTCCGGAGGTCGAGGTGGGCGGAGAGCTGCGCTTCTATAAGGACACGACGCCGCTGGGACGAATTGCGGCGCAGATGGCCAAGCAGGTGATCTTCCAGAAGGTGCGCGAGGCGGAGCGCGATACGGTTTTCAATGAGTACAACCACCGTGCGGGCGAGGTATTGAACGCGATGGTGAAGCGGCTGGAGCCAATGGATGTGATCTTTGACCTGGGCAAGGCCGAGGCGCGGATGCCGAAGCGGGAGCAGAGCCGGCTGGAGCAGTTCGCCGTGGGGGAACGAGTGCGCGTAGTGCTGCTGCGGGTGGACCGGGCGGCGAAAGGGCCGCAGGTGATCGTGTCGCGGGCGGCCCCGGGGCTGGTGCAGAACCTGTTTCAGAGCGAGGTGCCGGAGATCTATGACGGCACGGTGACGATTCGGGCGATCGCGCGCGAGGCTGGGGAGCGGACGAAGATTGCGGTGATGAGCCGCGATAAGGACGTCGATCCGGTGGGCGCGTGCGTGGGAATGAAGGGGATGCGGGTGCAGTCGATTATTCGAGAGTTGCGCGGCGAGAAGATCGACATTATCGAGTTCTCCGAGGAGATTACGACGTTCGCGGAGAAGGCGCTGCAGCCAGCGAAGGTAAGCCGGGTTTCGATTACGGACCTGGCGGACAAGCAGATCGAAGTAATTGTGGACGATACGCAGTTGTCGCTGGCGATTGGGAAGAAGGGCCAGAATGTGCGGCTGGCGGCGAAGCTGCTGCAGTGGAAGATCGACATCAAGAGCGAAGAGGAGAAGCGCCAGGAGGTCGAGAGCCAGATGCAGGCGATGAGCGGTGGGCCTTCGACGCCGATCGAGCAGGTGACAGAGCTGGGCGAAGCGATTCTGGAGAAGTTGATCGCGGCGGGCATTACGACGGTGGAAGCGCTGGCGGATATGACGCCGGAGCAACTTGAGGAGGTTCCGGGGATTGGCGAGAAGACGGTCGAGAAGATTTCGGTTGCGGTGCGCCATTACTTCGGCCAGTACGAAGAGGGTGAAGAGCGCCCGGTTGCCGTTGCGACGGGTGAGACGACAGAGACAGACGTACAGGAGGACACCGTGGAGAAGACACCGGAGGCGATTCTGGCTGAAGAGGCTGGTTTCGGTACGGCAGAAGAAGTGGACAATATTTCGACTGAAGACATTGCTGATGCAGAAGATGCGAGCAGCGATGCCATCAGCGACGCGGATGCGCGTGAGGAGCGGATCGAGCTAGATAACGACACCGTGGATACGCTGGTCGATGAGGCACAGGAGGTCTCCGATGAGGGGATCGACAATGACGGACATGATCGTGGTTAGCGAGTTCAGCCACGCAACGAAGCTTTCTCTGAGGCGCGAAGACTGCGATTTCGGGGATAATACATACAACAAATATTCCTACCTCGATGAGGCTGATATGAGCAGCTAAGGGCGCAGGGAAGCGAAAAGGGACGGATGAGCAAAGTTCGAATCAACGATCTGGCACGAGAACTGGAAGTGAAGAGCAGGCCGATTCTGGATGCGCTTGAAGCGATTGGCGTGTCGGGGAAGACCCACTCCAGTTCGATCGAAGCCGACCAGGCCGAGAGGGTTCGGGAGTATCTCAAGAATGGCGGCCGGAGCAGCAGTGCGGGGCGTCAATCGGCTGAGAGCAAGCCGAAGTTTGACCTTTCGAAGGTATCGAAGCCGGGCGACGCCTTGAAGGCTATTCTGGAGCGCAAGCAGGCTGAAGCCGCGGTGAAGGCCGTGCCTCCGCCGGCGCGTCCCGCAGTCGTAGCGCCTCCGCCGGCAGTCACTACGGCCACGTCTGCGCCGCCTCGTGTGGTCGCGACTGCTCCGCCGAGCGCTTCGGCGGCACCCCAGGTTCAAGGGCAGACTCCCGCGCCGCGGCGTATCGTTCCTCTTCCGCGGCAGCAGGCAAACATCGTGGCGAATCCGCCAATTCCGGCCATCGCGAGCAGGCCTCCTGTCGGGCCGGTGATTGCGCGGCCACCCGTTGCGGTGGCGCCTCCGATTACGCAGCCTTCCGCGGAACGGTCTGCGGCGGCGGCTCCTGCTATGCCTAAACCGGTTGCGCCGGCGGCTACTCCCATTGAACATGTCGCACCGGTTCCCCCGACAGTGCCGGCTATACCTGCGGTGACGTCTGCACCGGTTGCTGCACCTGTTCTTGAGAAGACTCCTGCGGGGTCGACAGCTCCTGCAGTGGACACGGCAGAAACGGCAGCGGCGCAGCCTGAAGTTGCGTCGACGCCTCCCCCTGCACCGGCTGGACCTCCTGCGCGCCGAGTCATTATGCCGCAGACCGGTCCGCGACCGATTTATACGGCTCCGCCGGTTGCTCCTGGTACGCCGGCTCGCGGACGTCCTATCTTCGAGCGGCCACGGCCTCAGAACCCGGGTGCTCCGGGTTCACGGCCGATGTCGCCGGGTGCTCCGGGCGCTCGCCGCCCCATGCATCCGACACGCACGTTTCCTGGCGGCCCCGGCGGTCCTGGAGGTGCGCCCGGACGGCCGGGATTTGCTCCGGGAGGACCGCGCCCTGCCTTCGGTGCGCGACCTGGCTTTGGCGCACGTCCTGGAGGGGCCGGTGCTCCTGGTGTGATGCCAGGACCTGGCGAGACTCCGGGCGGTATGCGTCCGGCGGCACGGCCTGGCCAGCGTCGCGGCGGACAGCGTTACGAGAAGACCAAGGAAGGCCCGATGAAGGGCTTCCAGCCGCCGCCGCGCTACGGCGGACAGCAGATCTCGCGCGAGCCTCTGCCGATCACCAAAACGATCACAGTGACCGAGGGAATCAGTGTCAAGGATCTGGCCGAGAAACTGGACGTGCGCGGCAAAGACCTGATTGCTACGCTGCTGATGAAGGGCGTGTTCGTGACCGTGAACCAATCGCTTGAGGGCGAACTGGTGAAGGATGTCGCGCGGCAGTTTGGCGCGGATGCGCAGATCATCTCGGTCGAAGAGCAGTTGGAGAACGAGGCGATCGAAGGCTTCCTCGAAGACACGACGGGCATGGTCGAGATCAACCGTTCGCCGGTGGTTACGGTGATGGGTCACGTCGACCACGGTAAGACTTCCCTGCTGGACGCTATCCGCTCGACGGATGTGGCGGCGGGTGAAGCGGGCGGAATCACACAGCACATCGGAGCTTACAAGGTCCATGTCACCAAGCCTGATTCTCCTGCGTTCGGACGCGAGATTGTCTTTCTCGATACGCCGGGTCACGAGGCGTTTACGCGCATGCGTGCCCGCGGTGCGAAGATCACGGACATCGTGGTCGTCGTCGTGGCAGCGGACGACGGCGTGATGCCGCAGACGCTCGAAGCTATCGATCATGCGAAGGCGGCGAACGTGCCGATCATCGTGGCGGTGAACAAGATCGACAAGCCGGAGGCCAATCCCGACCGCGTGAAGCAACAGCTTGCCGACCGCGGCCTGCAGCCCGAAGCGTGGGGCGGAAGCACGGTCTTCGTCGATGTGTCGGCGAAGAAGCGGCTGAATCTGGATCTGCTGGAGGAGATGATCTGCCTCGTTGCCGATATCGCATCTCCGAAGGCGACGCCGGAGCGTCCTGCCGTCGGCACAGTCATTGAAGCCAAGCTCGACCGTGGCCGTGGCGCTGTCGCCTCGATCCTGGTCCAGAATGGTACGCTTCGCCTCGGGGACAGCTACATTGTCGGCAACACCTTCGGCAAGATTCGCGCCATGTTCGATGATCGCGGGCGCTCGATTACCGAGGCTGGGCCGTCGACGCCCGTGGAGATTCTCGGACTGGAAGGCATGCCGGATGCGGGCGACACGTTCCTGGTGATGGCGGACCGCGACAAGGCCAAGGGCATTGCTCAGTATCGCAAGATGAAGGAGCGCGAGGCGCAACTGGCGAAGAGTTCGCGTGTGTCCCTGGAAGGGCTGGCGGAACAGATCAAACAGGCGGGCATGAAGGACCTGAACCTTATCCTGAAAGGCGACGTGCAGGGCTCGGTCGAGGTGCTGGCCGATTCGCTGCAGCGCATGTCTACCGAGAAGGTCCGGGTACGTGTTCTGCACTCCGGTGTGGGCGCGATTACCGAGTCGGACGTTCTGCTGGCGTCTGCGTCGAATGCTGTGATCATTGGCTTCAATGTGCGGCCTGACAGGAAATCGTCGGAGGTAGCAGAGCGCGAGAACGTGGAGATTCGGCTGCACTCGATCATCTATGAGCTGCAGGACGAGATCACGAAGGCGATGTATGGTCTGCTGGAGCCGGTGTTCAAGGAGAACTACGCAGGCCGCGCCGAGGTGATGAACGTCTTCAAGATCACGAAGGTCGGCCAGATTGCCGGTTGCCGCGTAACGGATGGCCTGATCAAGCGCGATCAGCAGGTGCGTCTGCTGCGTGAGGGCGTGGAGGTCTGGAAGGGCAGGATCGCCTCGCTCAAGCGCTTCAAGGACGATGTGTCCGAGGTGCGCCAGGGCGTGGAGTGCGGTATCGATCTGGCCGGTCACAAGGACATCCGCGTGGGCGATGTGATTGAGTCGTTCACCACGGAGACGCTAGCCGCGGAGCTGGGGCAGAACTCTGCTGCTGCGAGAAAGGCGGAGAAGGCGGAGAAGGAGCGGGAGGCTGCTGCGGTCGCGGCTGCGACTACTGCTGAGAATCCCGTCAACGCGTAGCTTAGACTTCAATTGACAAGCAAAAGGCCGGGATCGCTCCCGGCCTTTTCTTCGTATCAGATGCTTTGACATGAGATGACTTGAAGGAGTCGATAATGCGCGCGGTTCATTACTTTCCTAGGTACTCGCAACGTGAGAACGCCGTGACGAACAATGCATTGCTATTGCTGCTTAGGCTGCACGAGTTCAGCAGACTGAACTAGGCACAAATGTTCCAAAGGAGCTAGACCAAATAGCAACCGCATTGAGCAGTCGTACTTGGACCTAAACTCCTGCGAATTATGAAACGATGCCCTCTTCTGTAAAGCTAAAATAAAGGCATGGATCTTGCTGCTATTCAATCTGCGCTGCGCGACCAGCATATGGATGGCTGGCTCTTTTACGATCACCACTACCGCGATCCGCTGGGCTACCGCATTCTTGGCTTGGGAGAAGGGCTGCATGTGACTCGGCGGTGGTTTTACTTTGTGCCGGCCAAAGGTGAGCCGAAGAAGCTGGTGCATCGGATTGAGTCGGGTCGGCTGGATGCGCTGCCGGGTTCGAAGGCTGTCTACTCTTCGTGGCAGGAGTTGGAGGCGCAGCTCGAGACGTTGCTGGCGGGGCAGACTCGAATCGCCATGCAGTATTCACCGCGCAACGCGATTATGTATGTTTCGCTGGTGGATGCAGGGACGGTGGAGTTGCTGCGCGGAATCGGCAAGGAGATTGTGAGTTCGGCAGATCTGGTGAGCCAGTTCGAGGCGGTGCTGACGGAGGAGCAGATCGCGACGCATTCTGTGGCGCAGAAGAAGATCGACTCGATCCTGGCGGAGGGCTGGAAGGTGATGGGGCAGCGGGCTCGATCCAGTCTGGGCACGCATGAGTTCGATATGGTGACGTGGCTGTGTGAGGCGATTGAGCGCGAAGGGATGAGCACCGAACATGGCCCGAATGTGAGCGTGGGGCCGAACTCGGCTGACTCGCACTATGAGCCGACCCCTGCCTCGTCAAGGGTGATTCGCCGGGGCGACTTCGTGCTGATCGATATCTGGGCGAGGCTGGCGAACCGTCCGGATGCGGTTTGGTATGACATTACCTGGACGGGCGTCGTGGATCGCGAGCCTACGGAACGGGAGCAGGGTGTGTTCGAGACAGTGCGCAATGCCCGGGATGCTGCGATTCATAAAGTCCAGGCGGCATTTGCGACGGGAATAAAGATGGCAGGCTGGCAGGCGGACGATGCAGCGCGCGGAGTGATTCGCGAGGCTGGTCTGGGGGAGTGGTTTACGCACCGGACGGGGCATAATATCGGGACGATCCTGCATGGCAATGGAGCGAACCTGGATAATCTGGAGACGCACGATGAGCGGCTCATTCTGCCGAATACGTGCTTTTCGGTCGAGCCGGGGTTGTACTTTGCTGGGGAGTTCGGGGTTCGCAGCGAAGTGAACATGATTGCCCGGCCAGGTACGGCGATGGTGACAGGGAGAGTACAGACGGAGCTGGTGCGGGTGTAGCTGGTATCATCACAAGAGACGATGACGACCAAAGTACAAGTGCCAGCGCGGGTCGCTGGGAGATCTTCTTCAATGCCGGCGATGGTGCTGATCGCTGGCTGGCTGATTCCGGGCGCGGGGCACCTGATGTTGCGCAAGTGGATTCGCGGTTCCCTGCTGCTGGTTTCAATCCTGGCTATGTTCACGATCGGGCTGGCGTTAAAGGGCAAGATCTATTCGCCCAACACAGGAGATCTGCTGGACATTTTGAATTTTGCAGGTGATCTGGGGAATGGAGTGCTGTATTTTGTGGCGCGGCTCTTTGATCTCGGACAGGTGTCGGTGCAGACGGCGACAGCGGACTACGGGACGAAGTTCATGGTGGTAGCGGGGCTGTTGAACGTAATTGCGGCTGTGGATGCGCACTCGTTATCGACAGGAAGGAAACCTTCGTGACGATCTCTCATTTTGGAGCGGTGCTGCTGTTTTCCTTGTTTACCTCGGTTGTGTTTGGCATCACGCAACGGTCCGAGCCGCGGATGATGATCCGATTTGGCGCGTTCTGCTTCGCGCTATTCGTCGGCGGCACCATCGCGGCGAGTTGGGTGATGTGGCTGATCAAGCATTAGGAAGCCCTGAGGTAGATCCGGTCTGGGAGTGAACAGCCTCAAAGCCAGACCTTGGATCTGTAATTGAGCACGGCTTCTTCGGTGCTGAGGCGCAGCATATCGGGTGTGGTGTGCCTCAAGGGTAGTCAAGCGGGCAAACAGCTCGTGAACGTGCTGTGATTCGCCTGAATGTGCTCGCGTTGGAACACTTGGCTCCCATAATGGGAATGGCCTCAAGGGTTACTTTCGTAAGCTCTTGAAAATGCTTCTAGCATATGCGTACGGCCCTCGATATCCTTATTTAACTTTGCGGTGAAAGATGAACGTTCGTCAGACTGAGACTGAAGCCGCTGGGTTAAGGGCGATTTGGATACGTGAACTGCTGGACTCCCAACCAAAGCTGGAATGCGATGAGCTCGTGCAGCTTGCGGCTGCGATCTGTGGGACTTCAATTGCCTTGGTGACGCTGCTGGACGAGCGGCACCAGTGGCTCCGTGCGTCTGACTTGCTGAAGATGGGAGAGACGCCGCGCGAGGTAGCTTTCTGCGCCCACGCAATTCGGCAGGACAGGCTGTTTGTGGTGAAGGATGCGCTGATGGATGCGCGGTTTGGGACTAATCCGCTGGTTACGGGGGAACCGGCGATACGTTTTTACGCCGGAGTCGGTCTGTTTACCGCTGACGGTGAACCAGTAGGAGCATTGTGCGTACTCGACATGTCTCCTCGGATCTTGACCTCGGAACAGGCCCACGCGCTTGAGGTGCTGGGGCGACAGATGAGCGTTCGACTGGAGTCGATGGTACAGCGCAAGGCCCTGGAGCGGGCTCTTGCGGAGAAGGAGAAGGTAAGTGCAGGGCTGCGGGCCAGTGAAGAGCTGTTTCGCGCATTTATGAATGCCAGCCCATTCCTGAGCTACATCAAGGATGCTGCCGGGCGACTGCTCTTTTACAACCGGGCATTTGCGCAACGGTTTGGAGTGAGCGAGTTTGCCTGGGTGGGGAGAACCGATGAACAGTTGTGGTCGCGCAGGTTGACCAAGTCGGTTCGGACGCATGACCTGGAGGTGATGGCAGGGGACCGGATGGTGGAGACCGAGGAGCATATTCGCAATGCGGATGGAACGGTCAGTTCACTCCGGTCGTTCAAGTTCCCCTGTCACGATTCAGCGGGAAACGTTCTTCTGGCCGGGGTCGCGGTGGATGTGTCGGAAGAGGTGGCACACCAGAACGAGCTGGAACGCTATCATCGGGAGCTGGAGGAGGCGAACGATCAGTTACGAAAGCTGGCCGTAACCGATGAGCTCACGGGATTGCGGAACCGGCGATCGTTCGAGGAACGACTGGTGATGGAGTTTTCCATGGCGCGGCGCAGGAAGCGGGAGCTCTCAGTGCTGCTGATTGATGTGGACAACTTTAAGACAATCAATGACCGATGGGGTCATTCGGCAGGCGACGAGGTGCTGCGGCGCCTTGGAACGATTTTGCGGACAACGGTGCGGCTTCCGGATCTGCCGGCGCGGTATGGTGGAGAGGAATTTGTGGTGCTGCTGCCGGAGAGCGGCGAAGAGAGCGCCATGGGATTGGCAAAGCGCGTGATGCAGCGGGTGGCGACGGAGGATTGGGAGAATGAGACTTTAACCATCAGTGTAGGTATGGCGTCAATGAATGAGTCGCTGGAAACTGGTTTTCAGCTGGTGGAATTGGCCGATGAGGCTCTGTATGCAGCCAAGCGGGCGGGCAAAAACCGCGTGGTGGTACATAGCGGGTCGTGAGCAGTGAGCAATGGGTTCAGACGCAAAAGAGGCGCACCGTGATCGGTGCGCCTTTTTGATTAAGTGCTGAAACTTAGACTTCGGCGTTGGGGTCGCCGCCTTCCCCAGGCTCTCGCTCTTCCATCTGCTTGGCGAGCTCTTCGCGCTTCTTGGTGCGGGCTTCCGCACGCTTCTGTGCCTTCTCATTGAGCTCGTGCTCTGCGCCGAGGAGTTCAATGAAGGCCATCTCAGCAGCATCGCCTTTGCGAGCACCGGTACGCGTGATACGAAGATAACCGCCCTGACGAGCGGCATAACGCGGAGCTACCGTGGCGAAGAGACGATCGACCGACTCCGGCGTCATGAGATAGGCCGCAGCTTGACGTCGAGCGTGAACAGTGCCGCGCTTGCCGAGAGTGATCATCTTTTCGATGAGAGGACGGGTGGCCTTGCACTTGGTAATGGTGGTCTCGACGCGGTCCATCAAAATGACAGAGGTGACGAGGTTGCGCAACATGGCGCGGCGATGGCTGGTGTTGCGGCCTAGTTTGTATCCTGCATTGCGGTGACGCATTGGGAATCTCCTTCGACCCGGCTTCTGCCGTGAGTCGGTACTTCAGGGTGTAGCGGATTATGGGTAGCTTGCAAAACTGCCATTCGATTGAAGGAGCAAAGGAAAAAGAGAGATGATGTTTTTGCCTGCTACACCCTACTCCTTATTCCCTACACCCTGGAGTTAGAAGTTCTCTGGCTCGCTGCCGACGAGGTCGAGATCGTCATCTTCGTCGTCGTCTTCCTCATCTTCCTCATCGTCGTCATCGAAGTTTCCGAAGCTGGCGGCGAGGGTGGCAGCAGGCAGAACCGAGGTCGGACCGGGCTGCGGGTTGCCGTTCTCGTCGATCTTCATGCCGAGGGATAAGCCCATCTGCGCGAGGATTTCTTTGATCTCGTTCAGGGACTTGCGGCCGAAGTTCTTGGTCTTGAGCATCTCGGCTTCGGTCTTCTGGATGAGCTCGCCGATGGTGGCGATATTGGCATTCTTGAGGCAGTTATAGCTGCGGACAGAAAGTTCGAGTTCTTCGACGGAGCGGTTGAGATTCTCGTTGCGCAGGGCGGGACCATCGTGCAGGCCATCGTGCCCGGCTTCCATCTCTTCTTCGAAGTTGATGAAGATGGTCATGTGATCTTTGAGCAGCTTGGCGGAGAGACCGAGAGCATCGGCCGGGAGAATGGTGCCATTGGTCCAGATCTCGATCGTGAGCTTGTCATAGTCGGTGATCTGACCGAGACGGGCGGCTTCAACGAGGTAGTTGACCTTGCGGACGGGCGAGTGGACAGAGTCGACCGGGATGAAGCCGAGGCCGAGGTCACCGTCGAAGTTCTTGTCGGCCGAGATATAGCCACGGCCGCGCTTGAGGCGCATCTCCATGTCGATCTTGCCGCCTTCGGAGACGGTGCAGATGTAGACGTTCTTGTCCAGGATCTCAACATCGCCGTCGGCCTCAATCATGCCGGAGGTGATGACGCCGGCCTGATCGGCGCGGAGGTAAAGGGCCTTGGGGCCTTCGCCAGCGAGCTTGAAGGGGATCTGCTTGAGATTCAGGATAATGTCGGTCGCATCTTCGACGACGCCGGTAATGGACTGGAACTCGTGGAGGACGCCCTCGATGCGGACGGCGGTAACAGCAGCGCCTTCGATCGAAGACAGCAGGGTGCGGCGCAGGGCGTTGCCGATGGTGGTACCGAAGCCGCGCTCAAACGGCTGCGCGGAGAACTTGCCGTACTTCTCGGTTAGGGTTTCGGTATCGACGGCGAGACGCTTGGGCTTTTGAAAACCTCTCCAAAGCATGTGTGTTTCTCCTTGTTCCGTCCTAGCCGCGATGCATTCTGCGGACTGGCGGGCAGTTCGGTTGCGGGTTAGGTTGTGGTGGTAATGCAGCTATTAGTTTTTAGCCGCTAGCTTTTAGCTAAAGGCTAAGAGCTAACGGCTAAACGCTGTTTTTTACTTGCTGTAAAGTTCGACGATGAGCTGCTCGTTGACGGGCAGGTTGACGTCTTCGCGCTTCGGCAGAGCGATGACCTTGCCGGAGAAATTGTCGCGGTTGATGTCGAGCCATTGGACCTGATTCTGACCGGCAGCGAAGTTCTTTGACTCTTCGAGAATGACAAGGGCCTTCGAGCCTTCACGGATTGCGATCTCGTCGCCGACCTTGCACTGGAAGGACGGGATGTTGACCTTGCGGCCGTTGACTTGGAGGTGGCCGTGACGGACGACCTGACGGGCCTGGCGGCGGCTCATGGCGAAGCCAAGGCGATAGGCGACATTGTCGAGGCGGGTCTCAAGCTGCTGGAGCAGGAGTTCGCCGGTGACGCCGGTCTTATTCGAGGCCTTCTGGTAGTAGGCGCGAAACTGGGTCTCGAGGGTGAAGTAGATGCGCTTGGCCTTCTGCTTCTCGCGAAGCTGCAGACCGTAGCCGACAACCTTCTTCACTTTACGGGACTGGCCGTGTTGGCCCGGGGGGAAGTTACGTTTTTCGACGGGGCACTTTTCGGAAAAGCACTTGGCTCCCTTGAGAAAAAGCTTGGTTCCGTCGCGGCGGCAAAGGCGGCAGACGGGTCCTGTATAACGTGCCATTTTTATTGCTCCTAATGATCCAAGTTCGGGTGACGATCGCTTTACGCGCGGGCCGCGCTTCTTCACGATCCTAGTGAGACAGCTTTTTGCTATTAGCCGTTAGCTAAGAGCTAACGGCTAATAGATCGTACTTATACCCTGCGGCGCTTGGGCGGACGGCAGCCGTTGTGCGGCATCGGCGTAACATCGCGGATGCTGCGGACCTCGATGCCGGTGGTGGCGAGAGCGCGGATCGCCGACTCGCGACCGGAACCGGGACCGGAGACGCGGACATCGACCGAACGCACACCATGGTCACGGGCTGCATTGGCGGCACCGACGGCGGCCTGCTGCGCGGCAAACGGGGTTCCCTTGCGGGAGCCGCGGAAGCCGAGCGAGCCTGAAGACTTCCAGCTCAGCGTGTTGCCGGTCTGGTCGGTGATGGTGACGATGGTATTGTTGAACGATGCCTGAATGAAGACGAGGCCGAATGGAACATTTTTTCGTTCGCGCTTCTTGAACTTCTTGTTCTTGCCGGGCTTCGCGGCGCCCTTGGTGTTCTGTGTCTTCGCCATTATTTAGTCGCTTTCTTCTTGCCGGCAACGGTTCCCTTGCGCGGGCCTTTGCGGGTGCGAGCGTTGGTGTGCGTGCGCTGGCCGCGGACGGGAAGACTGCGGCGATGGCGAAGGCCACGGTAGGACTGAATCTCGATGAGGCGCTTGATGTTGAGCGAGATGTCCTTGCGGAGATCGCCTTCGATCTGGCCCTCGGCTTCAATGACCTGACGGATGCGGTTCAGCGCGTCCTCGTCGAGCGTGCCGATCTTCGCGAAGGGATCGACATCCGCCTTCGTGAGGATCTTGGCGGCGCGAGAGTCGCCGATTCCGAAGATGTAGGTGAGACCGATGCGCGCCTGTTTGTTATTAGGGACATCGACTCCTGCAATACGTGCCATGGGGGTTCCTTTTCGGTTGGGCTCCAGCGGCTTCGCCACGGAGCAGGATAGTGGTTTACGGTTGAGTCCGGCGGGTTCGACGCAAGCCTTGACTTCGGCTAACTAGCCCGGCGGAACCGGTAGGGCAGGGTGTAGGGAGTAGGGTATAGGGTTTAAAAGCTATTCCCCATAGCCTGTTCTTTATCCTTGGCGCTGCTTGTGCTTGGCGTTCTCGCAGATAACACGCACTACGCCGCGACGGTGGATGACTTTGCACTTATCGCAGATCTTCTTGACTGAGGCACGGACCTTCATAAAACTCCTAACTACAGCCGTTAGCTTTTAGCTCCTAGCTTTTAGCCAGGAACATGCCAACGCGGTCTTGTGACGCTTAGATTTTCCAGCTAAGAGCTAAGGGCTAAAAGCTAGAGGCTTTATTCATCGTCTACTTGTAGCGATAGACAATGCGGCCGCGGTTGAGGTCGTATGGGCTGAGCTCAATCGCGACGCGGTCGCCGGGGAGGATGCGGATGAAGTTTTTGCGCATACGTCCAGAGACGTGTGCAAGGGCCTGATGCTTGTTTTCAAGCTCGACCTTGAACATCGCGTTCGGCAGGGTTTCGACAACCACCGCCATCACTTCAATTGCATCTTCCTTCGACAAACGATCTCCTTTGGAAAGGTGAGAGGCGTTGGCCCGCTCGTTTCCACGACTTCTTTTCACTTGGAACTTTGCCGCACCGTAGATATGCCCATGTGGGCGCGTCGTACGCAGCAACTCTTATAATACCCCAGATTGCGTCCTTTTTCCTAGAGGGTCATGACCTGTGGACCGTCTTTTGTGATGGCGACGGTGTGCTCGAAGTGAGCGCTGTAGCTGCCGTCGATGGTAACTGCCGTCCAGCCATCTTTGAGGACTCGCACTTCGGGACCGCCTGCGTTGATCATAGGCTCGATGGCGAGAACCATGCCGGCCTTGAGACGCGGACCTTTGCCGGGGTCGCCGAAGTTGGGGACCTGGGGATCTTCGTGCATAGCCCGGCCGATGCCATGTCCGACGAACTCGCGGACTACGCCGAAGCCCTCGGCCTCGCAGAGCTGCTGGACAGCGGCGGAGATATCGCCGAGACGCCCTCCCACCTGACACTGCTGGATGGCTTGTTCGAGGGATACCTGGGTAACGTCGAGAAGCTTGCGGTTTTTGGGGCTGACCGCACCAATGGGGTAGGTGACGGCTGCGTCGGAGTAGAAGCCGTCGATGATGACTCCGCAGTCGATGGACAGGATGTCCCCTTCCTTGAGGATGCGCTTGGAGTTGGGCATGCCGTGGACAACCTCCTCATTGATGGAGGTGCAGAGAGCCGAGGGGTAGCCATGGTAGCCCTTGAAGGCTGGGATAGCGCCTAGTTCGACGATCTTGCTGACGGCAATCTCTTCTAGGTCCATGGTGGATGCACCGGCGACCACATGAGGGGCAATGGCGTTGTGGACCTGGCGGAGGGCCCTGCCAGAGATCCGCATTTTCTCTATCTCCTGCGGCGTTTTGATCATGATGGCCATAATCTTCAAGATCTCTTCGATTGGCGCAGCTGATGCAAAGCATCGATAATGGCTCCATTGACCTGCTGGATAGACTCGCTGCCATCAATACTGCGAAAGAGTTCTTCCTTGTCGCGGAAGTAAAAAACTACAGGTTCTGTTTTAGCCCGATATTCCTTCATTCGCTCTTCAAAAGCTTGTTCCGTATCATCGCTTCGCTGCTGCAGAGGGGAACCATCAATATCGCAGATTCCTTCCTGCCTTGGAGGATGAGAATAGATGTTGTAGATATGACGGCACGCGGAACAGGTCCGTCTGCCAGTGATTCGGCGCAGCAGTTCACTCTCCTCAACGTGGATGTTGATCGCTACGAGGGGCAAACGGACGCCATGCTCGGCACGGCTTCCGGCTAAGACTGTGTTGAGTCCGAGAAGAGTCTCAACATATCCAGCCTGTTCGCGAGTCCGGGGGTAGCCGTCCAAGATAAAGCCACGTGTTACGTCTGGCTCCTGCAAGCGAGCCGCGACCATCTTGTTGACGGTTTCGTCATCTACAAGCTGCCCCTGGTCCATGAGGACCTTCGCTGTGCGCCCCAATTCAGTGTCGTTTGAGATGTTCGCGCGAAGGATATCTCCAGTGGAGATCTGCGGGATTCCATAAGTGGTCGTCAGGAGCTTCGCTTGAGTACCTTTGCCTACTCCGGGAGCTCCCAGTAAAATAATCGGCCCGGTCAGGAATTCCGTCTCCGCCGGGGCCGGGTTCTGGTCAGGCATTGTGCTTGTGGTCAAGGTGCTGAGTTCCCTACCAGCTCTTCCGGCCACGGATTCGTCCACTCTTAGGAGTGAAGCCATCGTAGTGGCGCATGATGAGCTGCGATTCGATCTGCTGAACTGTGTCCATGGCAACGCCGACGACGATCAGCAACGAGGTGCCGCCAAAGTAGAAGTTGACGCCGAGGCCGTTGGTAATCCAAGTCGGCAGACGATCGAACACCGGCCCGACTAGCCAGAGATGGTTGAAATGAATGCCGCTGATAAGCATCATCGGGATGATCGAGATAAAGATAAGATAGACGCCGCCGACCAGGGTGAGACGCGTGAGAACATCATTGATGAAGTCGGCGGTTCGCTTGCCTGGGCGAATGCCGGGGATGAAGCCGCCGTACTTACGCATGTTGTCGGCGATGTCATCGGGACGGAAGACGATGGAGATATAGAAGTAGGCGAAGAAGATGATCGCCACCATATAGAGCAGCACGTACCAAGGCTCGCCTGGCTGGAGGGCACGAAAGATCGGGCCGAAGAAGGTCGAATCTTGTAGAGAGTAACCGAACACGTGAGCGCCGGAAAACAACAGGGGAGCCGAAAGGATGGAGGCGGCGAAGATGACCGGCATAACACCGCCGGAGTTAACCTTGAGGGGAAGGTGTGTGGACTGCCCACCCATCATCTTGCGACCGACAATACGCTTGGCATATTGCACGGGGATGCGACGCTCGGCCTTCTCTACGTAAACGATGAAGGCTACTACGGCTATCATGCCGGCGATCAGGATGACGATGGCGATGGGAGTAAACGCTCCCCAGGCATTATCACGGGCTTTCTCATAGAGATCTTCGATACCTTTGGGCAGACCGACGACGATGCCGGCGAAGATCAAAAGGCTCATGCCGTTACCAATGCCGCGTTCGGTGATCTGCTCGCCCAACCACATGATAAACGCAGTGCCGGCGGTGAGAGTAATGACGCACAACGGAATGAACGCTCCACGCGTTATGGTCACCATCGATTGGCCAGTGCTGGTATTGGTCAGGGTCAGAGCGATGGCGAAGGACTGAACGATCCCCAGCAGGACGGTGACGTAGCGGGTCCACTGGGTGATCTTGCGGCGGCCGAGTTCGCCTTCCTTCTGAAGCTTGGCGAGCGGTTCGTAGATGACGGTGAGCAACTGGAAGATGATCGACGCCGTAATGTACGGCATGATGCCGAGGGCAAAGACCGTGAGCTTGCGAAGATTTCCGCCAGAGAAGAGGTCGACCAGTCCAAGCGCCGAGCCGGAGTTCTGGTTGAAGAACTGGGCGAGCATGTCAGCGTTGATGCCGGGGGTGGGGATGTGCGAGCCGAGGCGGTATACGGCCAGCATGCCAAGCGTGAAGAGAACGCGCTTGCGGAGGTCGGGAATTTTGAAGATGTTTGCGATTTTCTCGAACATCGGGTGCTGAAACCTCGGGGTAGGGCTGGCTTTCTTGTGATGCGGCGATGCGCAGACGATTTGACCCTCGCCTGCCATCTATTCTAACGCTGTCTAGCCGATGAGAACGGCCTTACCGCCAGCCTTCTCGATTGCTTCCTGCGCAGTTTTGGAGAACTTGTGCGCGTGGATGGTCACGGCAGTCTTGAGTTCTCCGTTGTTCAGTACCTTGACGAGGCCCTTCTTCTTGCGCAGGAGGCCCAGTTCGATGATCTTGTCCAAGGTGAACTCGGTCACGTTTTCAGCGGCTACGATCTCGGCCACACGATCGAGGCCGAGGACCTGATATTCGACGCGAAAGATGTTGGTGAAGCCGCGCTTGGGCAGGCGGCGGTGAAGGGGCATCTGACCGCCTTCGAAGCCGCGCATCAGAGAGGAACCCGAGCGGGAGCCCTGACCCTTGTGTCCTCGGGTCGAGGTCTTACCCATGCCGGAACCCATACCACGGCCGACACGCTTCTTGTTTTCATTCGCCTTTTTTGGGGCACGGAGATTGGAGAGATTACGGATTGCCATATTTCCTCGCTTAACGCCGATGAAGCAGCTTTGGCTCCTCACCGACTCGCTTATAATTTGGCCCTTACGGGTGTCGTACGGTTTGCCGGGATCGCGATTAATCGACGACGCGGACGAGATGGGGCACCTTGGCTACCATGCCGCGAATGGACGGCGTGTCTTCGCGCTCGACGATCTGGTTGAGCCGGGTGAAGCCGAGGCCCTTGATGACGAGTTTGTGCTTGACCGGAGTGCAAATCTTGGAACGGAAGTATTGCAGTTTGATTTTGGCGATTGCGTTGGTATCAGCCATGAGAAAAGCTCCTGGGAATCTGGTTGGAGCAGGGTGAGAGCTTAGAGCTCTTCCACTGCCTTGCCGCGCAGGGCGGCGACTTCGGCCTTGTTGCGAAGCTGAATGAGAGCGTCGAAGGTGGCCTTGATGACGTTGTGCGGGTTCGCCGAGCCGAGGCTCTTGGTCAGCACATTCTGCACGCCGGCGGCGGTCATGACGGCGCGAACCGTCTTGCCGGCGATGATTCCGGTACCCTCAGGGGCAGGCTTGAGCATGACCTGGCCGGCGCCGAAGTGCCCGAGCACCTGGTGAGGGATAGTGCTTTCGGTGAGATTGACCTTGTGCAGGTTCTTCTTGGCGGACTCGATCCCCTTGCGGATGGCCTGGGGAACTTCCTTCGCCTTACCGGAGCCGTAGCCTACTACGCCTTCGCCGGGATCTCCGATGACGACGAGCGCGGCGAACGACATGTTCTTACCACCTTTGACTACCTTGGTGACGCGGTTGATGGAGACGACCTCGTCCTTAAGGTTGAGGCGGTTCGCATCGATCTTTTTCTTCATTGCCATAATGTCTTGTCCAGCTTTCTGGCGGCCGATAAGCGCGCCCTTGAGAACCTTAGAACTTGGGAGTCCTAGAAATCGAGACCTGCTTCGCGCGCGGCGTCGGCGAGAGCTTTGACGCGGCCGTGGTAAAGGTAGCCGCCACGGTCGAACACGATCTTCTTGATGCCCTTCTGCTGCGCGCGCTGGGCGATGAGCTTGCCCACTTCAGCCGCAGCGGCAACATTGCCGCCGTAGTTCTTCTCTTCACCCTTTTTGCCTATCGAGGAGGCGGAGGCAATGGTGACTCCGTTGAGGTCGTCGATGAGTTGAGTATAGATGTGGTTGAGCGAGCGGTAGACGTTGAGGCGCGGACGCTCGGCGGTGCCGGACATCTTCTCGCGGATGCGCGTGTGGACCCTCTGGCGGATGACATTGCGTTGACGGGGATTGATCACGATTGACTTTCCTTCCTAGTGGCGTACCCAGAGTGCTGGGGACGTTCGGTGGTGGTTCAGGGTAGAGGGTTTAGATACAGGGTGCAGAGATAGTGCTTGCTACACCCTATTCCCTGTTATTTCGCTCCGGTCTTGCCAACCTTCTTCTTCAGCTTCTCGCCGGTGTAGCGGACGCCCTTGTTCTTGTATGGATCGGGCTTGCGGAGAGAGCGCATGTCGGCGGCGATCTGGCCAACTTTCTGGCGGTCGATGCCGGAGATCGTCAGGTGCGTCTGCTTCGGGTCGATGGCGACTTCGATGCCGGTGGGTAAAGGAAACTCGATAGGGTGCGAGTAGCCCAGGGTGAAGACCACCATGTTTTTGCCCTTCAACTCGGCGCGGTATCCGATACCGACAATGTCGATGTCCTTGGTCCAGCCGGTAGTGACGCCGGTGACGGCGTTGAAGACCAGGGCGCGGGCGAGACCGTGGAAGGCTGCCTGCTTGTCGGTCTGGCGTTCAGCGATCAGATGACCATCCTTCTGGACGAGGGTGATACCGCCAGGAAGCAGGGCAGTGACTTTGCCCTTGGGACCTTCGACCAGAACGGTATTGCCATTCTCGCTGACAGTGTACTTGACGCTGGCGGGCATGGGGATTGGCTTCTTGCCGATACGTGACATGATGATTCCTCTTGTGGCTTGCGAGTCGCGAGAGCAGCTCATGTGCTGGTCGTTCCACTGCAGCCGGTGTTGCCTTGAACTCAAATGCAGCCTTTACAGAGTGGATGATTCAAATCTGAAAAGACTTCGCTTATGTTTCTTTACCAGACTTCGCAGAGGATCTCGCCGCCAACCCCTTCGCGGCGGGCCTGACGGCCGGTCATCACACCCTTCGGCGTGGTCATGATCGAGATACCCAAACCACCCTGAACGCGGCGAATCTCATCGCGGCCAAGATACACGCGGCAACCCGGACGCGAGACGCGCTGCAGGTCGCGGATGACCGCCTCGTTGTTCGGACCGTACTTGAGATAGACGCGGATGACCTTCATGCCATTCTCTTCGGTGGGCTTGTAGTTCGCGATGTAACCCTCTTCCTTGAGGATGCGGGCGATCTCGGCCTTGAGCTTGGATGCGGGGACGTCGAGCTTCTGATGACGGGCACGGATGGAGTTGCGGATGCGGGTCAGGAAGTCGGCTACTGGATCGGTGAGGTTCATTCATTCTCCTTCATCCCCCGTTCGCTCACGAGTGTCTCTCGCGAGAACCAGCGGGGATGTCTGTTTCGGGTGGTGCATCCAGACTTCTGCACCATAAGCTGACGCCCTGATGAGGTCTCTGGAGTGAATGCACGACTGATGCCGCGCACGGATAGATTTATTCTACCAGCTTGACTTGACAACGCCCGGGATCTCCCCCTTGAGGGCGAGCGAACGGAAGCAGAGACGGCATACGCCGAACTTCCGGAGGAAGGCCCGGGGACGACCGCAGAGCTGGCAGCGGTTGTGCTGGCGTGATTTGAACTTTGGCTTTCTTGCGTCTTTGACGCGCTTTGCGGTAGTTGCCATGTGTGTGCTCTCTATCCTGACTGCAAAAATCGGTAAAGGCCAGTTCTCGGCCTGGTGAACTATGCGCCGACACGGAAGGGCATGCCGAAGCCCTTCAGCAGAGCGCGGGCTCCGTTGTCATCCTTCGCGGTGGTAACGATGGTGACATTCATGCCCTTGAGCTTGTCAACCTTGGCGTAGTCGATCTCAGCGAAGATCAGCTGATCGCGAAGACCAAGGGTGTAGTTGCCGCGGCCATCGAAGCTCTTCGCGGAGACGCCGCGGAAGTCGCGGACGCGAGGAAGGGCGATGGAGATGAGGCGGTCCAGGAACTCGTACATCGTGTCGCCGCGCAAAGTGACCATGGCGCCGATCGGCATGCCTTCGCGAACCTTGAAGGCGGCGATGGACTTCTTGGCCTTGGTGGTCACAGGCTTCTGACCGGCGATCGAGGCCAGATCGGCCACCAGCGGATCCATAATCTTGACGTTCTGGGTGGCTTCGCCGAGACCCATGTTGATGACGATCTTTTCAAGCTTGGGGATCGCCATCGCGTTCTCGATGTTGAGCTCTTTGCCAAGCGCCTGTTTGATCTCGGTTTCGTACTTCTCTTTGAGTCGTGCTGCCATCATTGCTCTTCGCTTTCTCCACGGTTGCCGGATTGGGTTTGAGCCCGTGTACCGATGCGTGGGGTGAACCGTTGTGCTTACCGGAACAAGAGATCTGGTTTACTCTTCTTTACTTCTTCTTCTCGGGAATCGTATTGCCGCTTGCCTTGGAGAAGCGAACTTTCGTGTCGCCTTCCATGCGCGAGCCGACACGTGTTTTGTTGCCTTCTGCGTCGATCAGCATGACGTTCGAGATGTGGATGGTGGACTCCTGCTCGGCGATGCCGCCCTGGATGTTCTTCTGCGGATTCGGCTTCATGTGCTTCTTCACCATCATGATGCCTTCAACCAAGACGCGATTCTTCTCTGCAATCACACGAAGCACGCGGCCCTGCTTACCCTTGTCCTTGCCTGCGATTACTTCCACTTTATCGTTACGCTTGATCTTAATGCCTGCCATCACTCGCTCTCATCCTCGACGATCGTGTTGCCGCGGAGCCGGACTCCGGTTTCGATTGGTGATACCGCCCCAAAGGCTAGGCGTAGGCTAAATGACTTCCGGAGCCAGCGAGACTATCTTGAGAAACTTCTTCTCGCGAAGCTCGCGGGCAACTGGCCCGAAGACGCGGGTGCCGACCGGTTCGTTCGAATCGTTGATCACCACGGCCGCATTCTGGTCGAAGCGAATGTAGGTGCCATCACGGCGGCGGTATTCTTTGCGGGTTCGGACGATGACCGCTTTGACGACCTTACCCTTTTTGACAGTACCGTCGGGCGATGCTTCCTTGACGGCTGCGGTGACGACATCGCCCAGGCCAGCCTTCTTGCCGAGACCGCCACCGAGGGGCAGGATCACCTGCAGCTTGCGCGCGCCGGAGTTGTCGGCCACGTCAAGCATTGTTCTCATTTGTACTGACATCGTTCTTCTCCTGGGTGATCTATGGCCGGGTGTCAAAACCCGTGCGTGAACTTATTTGGTTTCCGCTGCTGCTGCAGGCGCCTTCTCTTCGGCGAGCGCGAGAGAGGAACGGCGGACAATTTCTTCGAGCGACCAGCGTTTGAGCTTCGACAAAGGACGGGCTTCGCGGATGCGAACGACGTCACCGACGCGGGCAGAGTTTTGCTCGTCGTGCGCGTAGAACTTCTTGTTGGATTTCATCACGCGCTTGTACTTGGGGTGCGCCTTACGCATTTCGATCTCGACCACGATGGTCTTCTGCATCTTGGTCGAAACCACGAGTCCCACCTTCTCATTACGACGCGAGGTCTGAGCTTCGGTAGTTCCGGCTGTGGGAGTGTTAGTTGTCTCTGCCATAATTAATCCTTCTTTGCTTTCTTGCGGGCGGTGCGAGTGCTCTTGGCCGGCGCGACGTTGACGACGACGGGATTGGCGGATTTTTCCGCGGCCAAGGTGCGCTGCCGCTCGACGGTCTTGATGCGGGCAATATCCAGCTTGAGGGTCCGCAGCTTCTTGACACCTTCGAGGTTGCCGAGGCTCTTCTGGAAGCGGATGCGGAAGAGCTGTTCACCGGCTTTAGCCTGCTCAGCCTTGAGCTCTTCGTCGCTTAGATTGCTGATTTTTTCGAATTCCATTGTCATTTTCCTTGACTGCTGAAACTACTTGACGGCTACTGTCGCCTTCACGTCGTGACGCTGCACGAAGCTGGTCTTGAGCGGAAGCTTGTGAGCGGCGAGACGCATGGCCTCTTTAGCAAGCTCCGGGGACACGCCTTCCATCTCAAACAAAATGCGTCCTGGGCGAACAACGCAAACCCAGTGATCGGGTGCGCCTTTTCCCTTACCCATACGGGTTTCGGCAGGCTTCTTGGTGATCGGCTTGTCCGGGAACAGACGGAGCCATACCTTGCCGCCACGCTTGATGAAACGCGTCATCGCGATACGGCTGGCTTCGATCTGGCGGTCGGTGATGTACCCGCACTCCATAACCTTCAGGCCGTAGTCGCCGAACGAAAGATCGGAGCCGCGCCACGCCTTGCCGCACATGCGTCCGCGCTGCTGCTTGCGATACTTGACCTTCTTTGGCATCAACATAAAAACCTCTTCACTCTGTCGGGGAGGCACTCCCCGGAAACTCCGGCCCAGGCCGGGAAAACCTTATGACGCGAATGCGCCCGTGGTGACGCCCTGATCGCGCCGCTTCTTCTGTTCGTAGATATCGCCGCGATAGACCCAGGTCTTGACCCCAATGATTCCGTAGGTGGTGTGCGCCTCTGCAAACCCGTAATCAATATCGGCGCGCAGCGTGTGCAGCGGCAGACGACCCTGGAGGTACCACTCGGAGCGGGCGATCTCGTTTCCGTTCAGACGCCCGGAGACGCGAACCTTAATGCCCTTGCAGCCGAACCGAAGAGCGGAGTCAACCGACTTGCGCATGGCGCGGCGGAAGCTGACGCGCTTCTCAAGTTGAAGGGCGATATTCTCGGCAACGAGTTGAGCATCGAGCTCCGGTTTATTCACCTCAAGAATGTCGATGAAGACTTCGCGACTGGTGCGCTTCTGGATATCGGCCTTGAGTTTATCTATTTCCGCGCCCTTGCGGCCGATGATGATACCTGGGCGGGCCGTGCGAATGATCAAACGCAGCTTGTTGCCGGGGCGTTCCACTTCGACGGAACTAACGCCGGCAGCTTTCAGCTTCTCACGCAGTTCAGCCTTAAGCTTGACGTCTTCAACCAGCAGCTTGTCATAACCGCGCTCTACGAACCAGCGCGATTTCCACGGCTTGTTAATACCGAGGCGTAACCCATACGGATGGACTTTCTGTCCCATAGTTCCCTCTACTCCGTGCCCTCTCCGGTTGAGCCGGTAGGCGGTAGTGCAAAACTTTAAGTTTACAAGAAGCTGCTTACTTTGCGACCTTTTTGGTTGCGGTCTTCTTGGTGGTGGTCTTCTTGGCGGCCGGTTTTGCTGCCGTCTTGGAGGCTGCCTTCTTTGAGCTCTTCTTCGCCCGCGGGGCTGAGGTGGGTTCCGCGGCTCCGGAGATGGCAGTGGCTGACTTCTTTTCCGCGACCGTGACAATGATGTGCGCCAGCCTGCGCTGATAGCGGAATGCCCGACCCATTGGCGCAGGGCGGATACGCTTCATGCGAGGACCTTCGTTCGCGATCGCGGTGCGAACGTACAGGTTGTCGACATCGACATCCAGGCCCTGCTCCTGCGACACATAGTTGGCGTTCTGAATAGCCGAGCGTAGCACCTTCTCGACCACAGGCGCCATGCGCTTGGTGCTGAAGTGAACCGTGTTGAGCGCCTGCTCGACGCGGAGACCTTTGATGAGATCCAGAACGAGCTTCACCTTCTGCGGGCTGGTGCGCTGAAATTTTGCCTCTGCGCGGAACTCTCTAATTTTTTCTGCTGCTTTCGCCATGATCTTCGTCCTTCAAAACATTTGCTTCGCTGCCCCTTGCGGCGGGCTAACGGGGATACATCTTCTTCAACCAGCCGGAACTACTTGGGCTTTGCGGAGGTTTCAGCGGCGCGCGCCGAGTGGCCTTTGAAGGTACGGGTGGCAGAAAATTCACCGAGCTTATGACCGACCATGTTCTCGGTCACGTAAACAGGGATGAACTTGCGTCCATTATGGACGGCAATGGTGTGACCGACGAAGTCGGGATGGATGGTGGACCGGCGGGACCAGGTGCGCAGAACCTTCTTGTCGTTGATCTGATTCATCCCCTCAATCTTCTTCATGAGATGAGCGTCGATAAAAGGACCTTTTTTCGCTGAGCGTGACATGATGTTGAACTCCGAATTTCTTTCTTGCGATGCTGGATACGACGAATCTCTTGGTTGCGAGACTTGGTGTAAGTGTAAAGAAAAAAGAAAGGTGCCTTCTTACTTGCTCCTGCGCTTCACGATGAAGACATCAGTCCGCTTATTGTTGCGAGTCTTGTATCCGCGAGTCGGCTGACCCCATGGGGTTACCGGGTGACGGCCGCCCGAGGTCTTACCTTCACCACCCCCGTGCGGGTGATCGACCGGGTTCATCGAAACGCCGCGGTTAGAGGGACGAATACCTTTCCAACGATTGCGCCCCGCCTTGCCAACGGTCGTGTTCTCGTGGTCGGTGTTGCCAACCTGGCCGATGGTCGCCATGCACTCGACCAACACCCGGCGAGTCTCGCCCGAGGGCAGTTTCAGAAGCGCGTAGTCGCCTTCTTTGGCAATCAATTGCACTTGAGCGCCGGCCGAACGGGCCATCTGCGCCCCCTTGCCCGGGCGAAGCTCGATGTTGTGAACCGTCGTACCGGCAGGGATGTTCTTGAGCGGAAGTGCGTTGCCGACCAAGATATCGGCGTCCGGGCCGCTCATGATCGACTGTCCAACCGTAAGTCCAATGGGCTGGATGATATAGCGCTTCTCTCCGTCCGCATAATGAATCAGCGCGATTCGGGAGCTGCGGTTGGGGTCATATTCAACAGTCGCGACGGTACCGGGAATTCCATACTTGTCTCGCTTGAAATCGATGAGGCGAAGCTTCTGCTTGTGGCCGCCGCCGTGATGACGCATCGTGAGACCGCCATTGTTGTTGCGACCTCCGGTACGCTGCTTGACACTGAGCAGCGGCTTGTGCGGCTTGTCGGTCGTCAGATCGCTGTTGACGAGCTTCGTCGTAAAGCGGAGCGACGGGGTAATCGGTCGAAATGATTGGATCGGCATCTTCTTATTCCCTTGCCTGCGCGGCCATTTGTCCAGCAGCGCTTTGGTCCTGAATTCAGTTGCTGCGAAAACTTCTCACCTAGAGGCTGTTGAGATATTCCGGCATCTTTTCGCCGTCTTTCAGACGGACGTAAGCTTTCTTCCAGTCGGGGCGGTAGCCGGCAAACTTGCCCCGGCGGCGTTCCTTGCCTTCAACGGTAGCTGTGCGAACACCCGTGACCTTGACCTTGAAGAGCGTCTCAACGGCTTGCTTGACTTCGGTCTTGGTGGCTTTGAGCGCGACTTCAAAGACGAGGGTGTTCTGCGTCTCCTTGACGGTCATGCCCTTCTCGGTGATAAGGGGGCGGCGGATGACGGTGTAGAGAGTTGGCATTACGCAACCTCCTTCTGGGCGGCCTTGCTTCGTTTCGACACAAACTTCTTCAATGTTTCCTGAAGGGCTTCGATGGCATCCTTCGAGAAGACGGCATGCTCGTAGCGGAGCAGGTCGTATGGGTGAACCTCGGAGCTGAGGACCAGTTCGACACCGGCCAGATTTCGCGACCCAAGATAGAGCTTCTCGTCGAGCTTGCGGCTGCTCTCAACCAGCAAAGTCGTCTTCCCAGCCTCGAGTTTGGTCAGTGCGGTGCGAAAGAGCTTAGTCTTCGGCTCAGCGACCTCGAAAGAATCGACAATAGTGAGCTTGCCATCTCTAATCTTCGCAGAGACCGCGGAACGGAGAGCGCCCATCAGCTTCTTCTGAGGAAAAGAATACTCATAGCTTCGGGGCTGGGGGCCGTGCACTGTACCGCCTCCGCGCCAGAGCGGGGTACGGATGGAGCCAACACGCGCGCGGCCGGTCCCCTTCTGTTTCCAGAGCTTCTTGCCGGCACCGGAGACCCTGTTCCGAGTCTTCGTGGCGGCGGTGCCCTGACGGAGTGCGGCGCGATAATGCTTGACCGACTCCCAAAGGAGCGCGTCGTTGATCTCTGCGGCAAAGACCTCGTCAGCGAGTTCGAACTCACCGACCTTGGTCCCGCCGAGATTGACTACATTGATGTTTGCCATCGTTCTTCTCTCTTCGTGCCCGCCATCGATGCGGCGGACCAAAACTTTGTATAGAAAGCAATGAAACAAAAGCCTTCTGTTTAAATCTTCTTTACTTCTTTTTAGACGGCGCAGCCTTCTTCGAAGCCTTGAGGGCGTCCTTCGTTGCGGCACCGGCAAAGCCGCGACGCTCGCGCGGCGGAGCCTTTGCTTTCGAGATGAGGACGAACCCGTCACGCGGGCCAGGTACGGCGCCTTCCACCAAGAGGAGGTTGTCTTCGAGATCGATGCCGCGAATTCGTAGGTTGCGGACTGTGATCTGGGCATGCCCCATGTGACCGGGCATGCGCTGTCCTGGGAACACGCGCGACGGGAACGACGATGCGCCGATGGAGCCCTGCACCTGAAACATGTGTCCGTGCGACTTGGGACCGCCGCCGAAACCGTGCCGGCGAATGACGCCAGCGAAACCGCGGCCCTTGGAGGTTCCAATGACATCGACGAAGCGTTCGTCATTGAAGATGTCGACCAGGATGCGATCGCCTGCCTTGGTCGCGATTGTCTCTTCACTATCAGCGTTCTTAATGGTCTCTAGAGCAACTTCCTTGATCATCTTCACAGGAGGAACATTGGATTTGGCAAAGTGGCCAGTCATGGCTTTGTTGATCTTTGAGGCCTTGACGAAGTCGACGTAGCCGATCTGGGCGGCATCGTACCCGTCCTTCGCCAAGGTCTTGAGCTGGGTGATCACGCACGGGCCCGCCTTGAGAACGGTGACGGGGTGAACATCGCCCCGCTCATCGAAGATCTGGGTCATGCCGACTTTTTTTCCGAGAATCCCTACTACTGACATTGGAACTTCCTTTCCTCATCATGCTGAGCCTCGCTCAGCACTGCCGGGTTGAGACTGCTATTTCTGTACCGTCTTGATCTCGACATCGACGCCAGCGGGAAGATCGAGCTTCATAAGCGCGTCCACGGTCTGCTGGGTTGGCTCGAGGATATCGATCAGCCGCTTGTGCGTACGAATCTCGAAGGCCTCGCGCGACTTCTTATCGACGTGGGGCGACCGAAGCACACAATATTTGTTCTTCATGGTCGGCAGCGGAATAGGACCCGCAACCTGAGCTCCGGTGCGCTTGGCTGTCTCGACGATCTCTCCGGTCGAGGTATCCAGCACGCGGTAGTCATATGCCTTCAAACGAATTCTGATTCTTTGTCCAGCCATGGTGTGTCTCTTTCCTGCTTCAAAGAGCGTTTGGAGTAGTTGCCGGTCATTTGTTGCCTACATCTCAATGGGCCGACAGCCCTCGTTATTCTTGAACGTTATTCTTGAACGACCAAACCTAAAGACTTCCTTGTGAAACACGTTCTTTACTTGATGATCTCGCTGATGGTTCCTGCGCCGACGGTCCTGCCGCCTTCGCGGATGGCGAAGCGCAGTCCCTTCTCCATGGCCACTGGCGTATGCAGCGTAATCTCAAGCGAGATGTTGTCGCCGGGCATGCACATCTCGGTGCCCGCAGGCAGCTTCGCCGAACCCGTCACGTCGGTGGTGCGGAAGTAGAACTGGGGCCGGTAGCCGTTGAAGAACGGAGTGTGACGTCCGCCCTCTTCCTTCGAGAGCACATAGACCTCGCCCTTGAACTCGGTGTGCGGCGTGATCGAACCGGGCTTGGCCAACACCATGCCGCGCTCCACATCTTCCTTCGCGATGCCGCGCAGCAGAAGACCCGCGTTGTCGCCCGCCAGACCCTCGTCCAATTGCTTCTTGAACATCTCGACGCCGGTGCAGACCGTCTGCCGGGTCTCGCGGAAGCCGACAATCTCGCAGGCCTCGCCGACCTTCACCTTGCCGCGCTCGATGCGGCCAGTCACCACCGTGCCGCGGCCCGAGATCGAGAAGATGTCTTCGATCGGCATCAGGAACGGCAGGTCCACCGCGCGCTCCGGCTGCGGAACGTACTTGTCCACCGCATCCATCAGCTCGTCGATCTTGGCCTCCCACTGGGCTTCGCCGTTCAACGCGCCGAGCGCAGAACCGCGGATGATCGGAGTGTCGTCGCCAGGGTAGTCGTACTTCGACAGCAGCTCGCGAACCTCCATCTCTACCAGTTCGATCAGCTCCTCGTCCTCCACCGCATCGCACTTGTTCAGGAACACCACGATGAACGGAACGCCCACCTGGCGCGCCAGAAGCACGTGCTCCTTGGTCTGCGGCATCGGGCCATCGGTCGCCGCAACGACGAGAATAGCCCCGTCCATCTGCGCTGCGCCCGTGATCATGTTCTTGATGTAGTCCGCGTGGCCTGGGCAGTCGACGTGCGCATAATGCCGGTTCTTGGTCTCGTACTCCACGTGCGAGGTCGCAATCGTGATGCCGCGCTCGCGCTCCTCCGGTGCATTGTCAATCGTGTCGAACGAACGAAACGTGTTCTTCGGGTTGTGCTTGGACAACACTTTCGTGATCGCCGCAGTCAGCGTCGTCTTGCCATGATCGATGTGCCCGATCGTCCCGATGTTTACGTGCGGCTTTGACCGGTCAAACTTTTCCTTGCCCATGACTCTCTCCGTCTTTCAGTAACTTGTAACTGCTAAATCGATTAATCCTGCACCTTGCCAAGACAAACTACTTGGAATCCTTGCCTTGTACCTTGGCGATAATCTCTTCCGAGACCGACCTGGGGGCCTCTTCATACTGCTTGAATTGCATAGAGTAGTTCGCACGGCCCTGTGTGGAAGACCGCATGTGGGTTGCGTAGCCAAACATCGTGCTCAGAGGGACAGTTGCCTTGATCGCCTGCGTGCCTCCGACCATCTCCATACCTTCGATACGTCCACGGCGGGAGTTCAGGTCGCCGATGATCGTACCCATGTACTCTTCGGGAACCGTGACCTCTACATCCATCACCGGCTCGAGCAGAACTGGCTTGGCCTTTCGGGCCGCTTCCTTGAACGCCATCGAGCCGGCAATCTTGAATGCCATTTCGTTGGAGTCGACGTCGTGATAGCTGCCGTCGTAGAGCGAAACCTTGATGTCAACCATCTCGTAGCCAGCCAGAATGCCGCGTTGCATGGCATCCTGAATGCCTTGGTCGATTGGCTTGATGTACTCCTTGGGAATCGAGCCGCCCTTGGTGTCGTTGGTGAACTCGTACCCCTTGCCAGGCTCGTTCGGGCTGATGCGGATCTTCGCATGGCCGTAGTTGCCCGATCCCCCGGTCTGGCGGATGTACTTGCCTTCCGCCTCGGCGTTCGAGCGGATCGTCTCGCGGTAAGCAACCTGCGGCTTGCCAACATTGGCTTCGACCTTGTACTCGCGCATCATGCGGTCGACGATGATCTCGAGGTGCAGCTCGCCCATTCCGGCGATGATGGTCTGGCCGGAATCCACGTCCGTATGAACGTTGAACGTTGGATCTTCCTGCGCCAGCTTCGCCAGCGCCATACCCATCTTCTCCTGGTCTGCCTTGGTCTTCGGCTCAACCGCGACCTCGATCACGGTCTTCGGGAAATCGATGGACTCGAGCACAACGGGATTCTTGTCGCTGCAGATCGTGTCGCCAGTGACGAGATTCTTCAAACCGACAGCGGCGCAGATATCGCCAGCCAGGATCTCGGTGATCTCTTCGCGCTTGTTGGCGTGCATCTTCAGCAGACGGCCGATGCGCTCCGTCTTGCCAGTGCGCGGATTCAACACCGAATCACCGGTCTTGAGTTGACCCGAGTAGACGCGGATGAAGATGAGCTGGCCGACGAACGGGTCGGTCATGATCTTGAAACCAAGCGCGGAGAAGGGTTCACTGTCATCGGCCTTGCGGATAATCTTCTCTTCCATATTGTCCGGATTCGAACCGACGACAGCGGGAATATCCAGCGGGCTGGGCAGGTAATCGACCACAGCATCGAGCAGCGTCTGAACGCCCTTGTTCTTGAAGGAAGATCCGCAAAGAACCGGGAACATGTTCATCGCAATGGTCGCCTTGCGAATGCCGGCCTTCAACTGAGCTTCCGTGGGCTCCTGACCTTCGAGGTAGAGATGCATGATATCGTCGTCTGAGTCAGCCACAGCCTCGATCAGATGCGCGCGGGCTTCTTTCGCCTTATCCAGCAGATCGGCAGGAATCTCTTCAATCGAGTACTCCGCGCCCATGGTCTCGTCATGCCAGAGAATCGACTTCATCGTCACCAGATCGATCACGCCCAGGAACTTCGCTTCGGCGCCGATCTGAATATTAATGGGAACAGCACGTGCGCCAAGGCGATCAACGATAGTCGAGGTCGCATAGACCGCGTCCGCGCCAGCCTTATCCATCTTGTTGATGAAGCAGATTCGCGGCACACGGTATTTGGTCGCCTGGCGCCACACCGTCTCAGATTGAGGCTGCACACCGGCAACCGCGTCGAAGCAGGCTACCGCGCCGTCAAGCACGCGGAGCGAACGCTCTACCTCGGCGGTGAAGTCGACGTGGCCGGGTGTATCGATAATGTTGATGCGGATGTTCTTCCAGGTGCAGGTCGTGGCCGCGGAGGTGATGGTGATGCCGCGCTCCTGCTCCTGCTCCATCCAGTCCATGGTCGCAGTGCCCTCATGCACCTCGCCGATACGGTGCGTGATGCCCGTATAGAAGAGGATGCGCTCGGTCGTCGTCGTCTTGCCGGCGTCAATGTGCGCCATGATCCCGATGTTCCGGCAACGATTTAGAGGTGTAGTGCGTGCCACGATCTATCTCTCATCTGCGAACGTCCGCTCGCGGTAAAAACTACGCTAAAACGAAATCCTGAAGTTCAAAATGCCTAAGACAGAGCTCTTGCTGAAAAGCTTCTTTTTTACCAGCGATAGTGCGCGAACGCCTTATTCGCCTCAGCCATGCGGTGAACGTCTTCCTTCTTCTTCATCGCGGCTCCACGCCCGTTGGCGGCATCGAGAAGCTCGGCGCTCAACTTATCTACCATTCCTTTTTCGCCGCGCGCGCGGCCGTAGGTGACGAGCCAGCGGATAGCGAGCGAGGTGCGACGCTCGGGAAGGACTTCGATCGGAACCTGATAGTTGGCTCCCCCGACGCGGCGAGACTTCACTTCGAGCAGCGGCTTGCAGTTCTCGATCGCCTTCTTGAACAGCTTGAGAGCCTCATCGCCGCCCTTCTGCTCGAGGTTCGTCATGGCGGTGTAGAAGATGCCTTGCGCGGTCGACTTCTTGCCGCCCCACATCATGGAGTTCACGAATTTGGTGACAAGGGTAGAGTTGTAGACCGGGTCTGGAGCAACTTCACGCTTGGCGATGTAGCCTTTTCTTGGCATTGTTCTTCTCGTCTTCCTTCAGGGCTTTCACCCCGGTTCAGGACTGTCGACCTCTCAAGACCTGAACTTGAAATTTATGCGGCGAGCCGCGGTTGATCTTGAAATCTACTCAGGCCGACATCCTACTTGGCTGCTGCCTTGGGACGCTTCGCACCATACTTCGACCGGCTCTGCTTACGATTCGCAACGCCAACCGAATCCAGCGTGCCGCGTACGACGTGGTAACGAACACCCGGCAGGTCCTTCACACGGCCGCCACGAATAAGCACGATCGAGTGCTCCTGCAGGTTGTGGCCGATGCCCGGAATGTAGGTCGTCACCTCTATCCCGTTGGTGAGGCGAACGCGCGCGACCTTACGCAGCGCCGAGTTCGGCTTCTTGGGGGTCTGGGTATAAACGCGGGTGCAGACGCCGCGGCGCTGAGGCGAACCCTGCAAAGCGGGGCTGGCGGTCTTATAGCGAGTGGGCGTGCGGCCCTGCTTGACGAGCTGATGGAACGTAGGCACTAGAACTCCTTAGTAAACACGCGCGAAACCTTACTGCAAATTTCAATCAGGCGCACAGGAGGAGAGGACTTCGCTTTTTGCCGTACACGCAAAAAAGTGAGAACGCTGAAGCGTCTCTGACGAAAATCTTCCCTACTGTTGCGTCTGTGAAGCGGTACCACAAACCAGACATAACAGTCGACGGTGGCCGAGCGTCTTTCTCTACCATGCAGAGATGAGCCGACTCCGTTTCGCTGTTCCGGCCCGCATAGCCCATCCAAGGTGGAGGGTGTCGCAGGCGCGATTGCGATGGGCCGCAGACTTCTAGCGTTCAGTGGAATAACCAGACCGCCCTGCGGTGAATCTCTTGTATCCAGTGTAGCGCAAAATGACCCTCGCTGTCTTGCAACAGGCGACAACCATGGATTGCGCGGGCTTTTCTCCACCCGTCCCTGCGTCGGGTCTCCCCTACGGCACGGACTGGATACTCGCGGAACCTTCTAACAATAACAATCTCGCCGCTTCAAGTCAACCCCGATCAGCCAACCTCTACAAGTCAACCTCGATAAGCGATGTTTATCTCAACCATCTGCATCTCCCCGCTGTCCGCACGATACGTACTCCCAAACTTCCCCCGGGGCCGCCGTGCTAGGCTTTCCGAATGATCTTCGCTGAATCCCGCACCTGCTCTCTTTTCTCAGGGTTATGCGCCGCCACCGTCATTTTGATCGCGGGAAGCCCCGCCATAGGACAAACACAAGCCACCACCCCGGTCGCAAAAGATCCCAGGATCGGATCCCTGATCGGCACCCTGGAAAAGATCAAAACTCCGAGCTCAGTCGCCCTCTCTCCCGATGGAACAACCGTCGCCTGGACCCTCCGCATGCAGGAAGGCTCACAAATTCACCTGACCGAGGTCGCCAATCCATCGCAGGCGCAGAACCGGGTCGTGAGCACCGGGTCGGATCGGGCCGACTGCGGGAGTTCGGACCCGAAGTGGTCGCCGGATGGAGAATGGCTGGCCTTCGTCTCAAGTTGCACCGCAAGCACAGAGAAGACCGGCCAGGACCAGGTGTTTGTCTGGTCGAAGGCAACAGGAAAATCAAAAGAACTAACCCGCCTCACGGGAGGAATCGATTCCCTGGCCTGGTCACCGGATGGGAGGTCGATCGCCTTCCTCTTCGTCGAAAACGCCACCCGAAGCGCTGGGGCATTAGCCGCGATGAAACCCTGGTCCGGCGTCATCGGCGAGGACAACGTCGAAGTCCAGCGAATCTACGGGGTCGATGTCGCCTCGGGTCTGGGCGACTGGATCTCGCCTGAACCTCGGCTTCATATCTATGAATTCGACTGGGCGCCTGACTCACGCAATATCGCCTACATCGCCGCCAATGCACCCGGCGAGAATAACTGGTGGGTAGCCAAGCTCTATACCCAGTCCGTAGGACACATCGCCAACTGCGATGCCGAAAGAAACATCTGCAAGGGCGAAGGAGCACCGATGGGAGTTCCCGCTGCCATCCTCGACCCCACTAGAGTCCCCGGCAGCCTGCACGGCCTTCAGATCGCTGTTCCCCGCTGGTCGCCCGACGCCAAACAGATTGCCTTCATCGGGGGGCTGATGAGTGATCAGGGTTCGACTGGAGGAGACGTATACGTCATCCCCTCAGCCGGCGGCGAACCGAAGGATGTAACTGCGGGCCGGGATGCATCTGTTGCGTTCATCGACTGGGTGGGACCGGATGCGCTCGGCATCGCGGAGCATGTAGGGGGAGACAGCCACATCACAGCACTGAATCTAGAGACGGGCCGGGACATCCCTGATGTGAATGCGACGTTTCCGGAGACGATCGGGGCAGGCGGCATGGTGATGAGCGTTTCTCACTCGCGCGAGCGAACGGTTGCTCTGATCCGCAGCTCGTTCGAGAGGCCTCCTGAAGTCTGGGCAGGACCGGTAAATGAGATGAAGCAGATTACCCATCTCAATGAGGGTTTGAAGCCCATGTGGGGAAAGACAGAGAACGTCGAATGGACCAATGACGGGTTCAAGGTGCAGGGATGGCTTCTGTATCCGTCGAGCTATGATCCTGCGAAGAAGTATCCGTTACTTGTCAGCGTGCATGGCGGCCCTTCGAGCGCCGTGACGCCGCGCTGGCCGGGAGTCGGCTATGGCGGCGTGCCGTTCTCGGCCCTAGGCTACTTCGTTTTCATGCCAAATCCCCGTGGCAGTTTCGGACAAGGCGAGAAGTTTACTCAAGCCAACGTGAAAGACTTCGGGTATGGCGATCTGCGCGACATTCTGGCGGGAATGGATGTGCTGGAGAAACGCTTCCCCATCGACAAGAATCGAGAAGGGCTGACAGGCTGGAGCTACGGCGGCTTCATGACGATGTTCGCCGTGACGCAGACGACGCGTTTCCGGGCTGCTGTGGCTGGCGCCGGCATCAGCGACTGGGAGAGCTACTACGGCGAGAACTCGATCGACCAGTGGATGACGCCTTTCTTCGGCAAGAGCGTCTACGACGATCCAGCGGTGTATGCAAAGAGTTCGGCGATCGATTACATCAAGAAAGTGAAGACGCCGACGCTGGTGGTGGTAGGAGACCGCGACGGGGAGTGCCCGGCTCCGCAGAGCTTCGAGTTCTGGCATGCGCTGCGGGCCGAGGGGGTCAAGACGCAGTTAGTGGTGTACCCGAACGAGGGACATGGATTCCGTGATCCGGCGCATCGTCGTGATGTGCTGGAGCGGGCGCTGAACTGGTTCGAGAGCGAGATGCCGGCGCAGTAACAAGGAAGCTGTCCAGGGATATCTACGTAAATATCTACGAGTGGCTTGCCTGCCGATGGCGCAAATCGGTGGCAGCCGCCGCCTGACTGGTTGCGAAAGACCGGCGGCCTCGTCCAACAGAAGTTCGGACGATTTGCTTCCGGTGTGCGCAGCTTTTACACTATGGATTCAGTTACTCAGCGGTTGCGGTGTGACCGTTCAGCTTGCGTTCCGGTTGGACGGGGAGGTTTAATGCGTCGGTTTGTCACGTTCATCTTTTTGCTGCTTTTCACCATTCCTTTTGGCGTCTCCATTTCGGGCTGTTCAAAGAAGACCTCTACGGTCTACTGCAACGGCGGGAACTCCGGACTCGCTGTCGGTCAGGTATCCACCATCACGCTGCAACCGAAGATCTTTGGCGTATCGCTGAACTTCGCTCAGATCGGGCAGGTGAGTGCGCCGGTAGCGACTGACTGCAAGGGCACGTCACAGAGTGTTTCCAAGTACACCTACTCTACGTTCGACGCCAACGGCACGCCCGATCTCACCGTTGCCGACGTGAATCCCACCACGGGCGCGCTCTGCGGGGGCACCTGGAACCGCAACACCGGCGGCGGCATCGCCGACTTTACCACCTGCAACGCCACCAACAAGCCCGGAACAGTGTATCTGGTTGCGAGCGGCGCGGGAGCAAACAGCAATCCTTTGCCGATCTATGTTCATCCCGTGGTGACGAGCGTGGTGCTGGGGCAGTTGTCGACGGACTGTATCAACGACCCGGCGACCAACTGCAGTCCTGCCGCGTTCATCAACTCGCAGACCAGTTGCACCATTAACACGGCAAACGGCTGCTGCACCACGCCTGTCGTAACCTCCACGGCAGCCTTTGCATCGGCGAACAGCTGCGTCTCGCAGGGAGCTACGGGGCAACTGGCGGCTCGCGTGTTTGCCGGAACCGGGAATACGCAAACGAATATCAGCTGCACGGTGGGCCACCTGTCTTATACGCCGCAGATAGCCTCGGTGGTGACGATCGATCAGAACGGCGTGGCAACGGCGCAGCAGCCAGGGTCGACGGTCATCACAGCGGGTATCTCGAATGCAGGAAGCTCCGCCGGCTTCTTCTCCACCTGTCCGCCGACCTCGATTGCGCTCAGCATTCCGAGCGGAACCGGCACGAGCCCGACCAGCGTTGTCGTGGACCAGAACTTTACCCAGCCCATCACCACCGTGGCGAAAGACCAGTACGGAACGGTCCTCACCGGCCTCGCTCTTGAGTTCGAATCGACTACACCCACGACGATCCCAGCCGGAGCGGGCACCGTTACTCCCCTGTTCCCCGGCGCTGCGGGGATCACCGCCACCTGCCAGCCGCCCGCTTGCAACCCTTCGCCATTCAACCAGATCGGGCTTTTCGGCAACGGCACGCCTGTGACCTCGAACGAGATCAGCGTAACCACTCCGGGCACCAACAGCACCAACCTCTACATCGCGAGCACCAACTCGTTGTACCTGGTTCCGGTGGACTTCACGCAGAAGGTGCTCGGGGCGCCGGTGCGTCTTCCCTATCAGCCGAACTCGATGGTCATCAGCGACGACGGCAGCACGATCTACATGGGCAGTTCGGTCGAGCTGATGACGTTCAGCGCAACGACCAATGCGCTGACAAAAGAGGACACGACGGTGACCGGGCAGGTGCTGGCGATCTCGCCGGACGGCACGACCCTGGTGATCAGTGATCCGATCCGGCAACTGGTGTACCTGTACAGTACGGCGACCGGCGGTTCGGCGGCCGGAACCGGGACGACCGGGACCACTACGACCGGAACCACCGCGGCGAGCGCCGGGATCCTGACGCAGTACGGCGGCGTGGGCACCCATGCGGAGTTTACGCCGGACAGCCTGACGGCTTACATCACTCTGGGCAGCTACAACTCGTCGACCGGCGTGACGACTCCGAACAATCAACTGCTGGTGCATTCGCCCTCTACGGGATGGTATTCGACTTCGTCCTCGCAACCCACGAGCGACGTGGCGCTCGCGGTGCCGAGCGTGGGCGCGTTCTTCGCGGGCACGCCGACGACGGCGCGTTCGTATTGCCCGGTGACCACGACGACCACCATCAACGGAGCCATAACCAGCTCGTCCACGACGACGAACACGTTCTATCCCGACGCGCAGGTGATGGGACCGCAGACCGACCGGATTGCGACGACCAACGATGGCCTGCACCTGCTGGGCGCGACGGCGACCCCTACGGCGACCTTCACGGACCTGCTGCTTTCGACGCCGGCAATCGGGACTACAACCCCTGCAGTGCCCGGTCTTCCCGTAGGCGCCTGCCCCCAGCAGACACCGATGACAATACCGGTGAAGTTTGGCGCAACCCCCACCTTCACCGGCGCGCTGCCGGGCGTGACGGCGACGGCAATTACCGGCGTCGATCCGACCTCGGACTCGAAGATCGCGTTTGTTACTTACACGGGCAGCGGCGGGGTGTTGCCTACCTATACGCCGCAGACCACGGGCGCGGGCACGCTGGGCAGCGTTGCGCTGCAGACGTCGAGCTTCGGGACGCCGGTGGCTCCAGTGGCCGGCGTGGTGAGCGCGGATAACCAGACGTTCTATGTGGGAACCTCGGGGGACAACGTCGTCCACCTGATCACCAACGGAACCAACGGATACACCGACACCACAACGCCGATCGCGCCGAAGCTGACGGACCAGAACGGGAACATCGTTACCCCGAACCTGCTGGTGCAGAAGCCGCGAAAGGCTACCTCCTAACGGAGATTACGCCGGATGCTGAATGAAGAAGCCCTCTCTCCCCCGAGAGGGCTTTTCGTTGGAATCTTCTGCTGCTTCTCCTTAAGACTAGACCGAGAGGGGTACCCCCCCCCGGCATCTATTTTGCTAAATTATTTGTCTTCAGTAGTTTAGCGAATTCTCTAAGTCCAAATTCTTCATTCAAAAGGAGTTAAATGCCAAATTATTCTTTTGAAAGGACTTCCGGGGTAAAAGTGTGGTGAAGGCAGTTGGCGTGAGCGACCCATTTCCAATCTCTCTCTCCATTGTAGCGTTTGGGAGATAACTGGTACGCCATGCGAATGTGCTGGACTGGCGCAGGCTTTTGCGATTCGAGGGGTTGACAGGGTTTGAGTTGAGGGGCGTCCGGGACGCGAGAGGGGAACCCACGTCCGAGAGTCCGGACCATTCGGCGACTCAGGGCAAGCTGTGGGGCACCCAGGACTCGGAACCCGGTACTCGGCACCCGAACAGCACGCTCAGGCAAGGCGTTTTTTGAGGAGGTCGCGGGCGATGGCGTCGAGCACGCCGTTGAGGAAGTGGATGGACTCGGGGGCGGCGTAGCGGCGGCCGATTTCGAGGGACTCGTTGATGATGATGGCGGCGGGGGTGTTGGGGAAACCGAGCATCTCGGCTACGGCGGTGCGGATGAGGTTGCGGTCGACGACGGGCATGCGCTCGATGCGCCAGTTCTGGGCGTGGGCTTCGATGAGGGTGTCGATCTCGGGCTGGCGGCTGGCGGCGATGCGGTGAAGGTCTTCCGCGAAGCTACGGGTCTCGAGGTCGACGTCTTCAACAGACGCCCAGAAGAGCTTGGCCACCTGCTCGGGAGACTGTTTGCCGAGATCGCCCTGGAAGAGCATCTGCATGGTGAGTTCGCGGGACTTGCGGCGGGTGCCCATTATCTTCCGCCTTTGGGGGATTGGGGCGCGGAGGGTTGGTCCGATCCCACCCTTTGCGGTGAAGCTACAAAGGATGGGGCACCTGTGTCCTTGTCCGATGAAGATTCATCCCAAGTCTCAGAATCGAGACCTGGGGCACCCGATTCTGGGGCACCCGATTCTGGCGAGGTTAGTTTGCGTTGCAGGGAGACCATCTCGATGGCGGCGATGGCGGCTTCGAAGCCTTTGTTTCCGGCTTTGAGGCCGGCGCGGTCGAGGGCCTGTTCGAGGGTCTCGCAGGTGAGGACGCCGAAGGCATGGGGGATGCCGGTCTCTTGCTGGGATTGGCCGATGCCGCGGGCGACCTCGTTGTAGATGGCTTCGTAGTGGGCGGTTTCGCCACGGAGGAGGCAGCCAAGGGTGACGATGGCATCGAACTTTTTCGACTCGGCAAGGGTGCGAGCGGCGGAGGGAATCTCCCAGGCTCCGGGGACGCGAACGATCTCGATGCCGGTCTTGGCAGCGCCGCTTCTGTGCAGGGCATCGAGCGCGCCTTGCAGGAGGCGGTCGGTGATGACGGTGTTCCAGCGGGTGGTGACGATGGCGAACGACATGCCGGCGGCGCTGAGGTCGCCTTCGATCGCTGGCGGCTGGTTGTGGAGAGGGTTTTCGGACTGCCAGAAGCCGAATTTCAGCTCCGGAGTGAGCTGGACGGTGAAGAGGCGGCTGTTCCAGTGGGTAAGTTCCGGTGCGGAGAGCAGGGTGGGAATGTCTTCGGTGCGGTGGCCGGCGAGAAGCCAGCTTTCGATGAGGGAGTGGATGTGGTCGAGCTGGGTGACTTCGATGAGGATGGGGGGCACGGCGGGAGGGCGGCCGGTGACGAATTCGAGGTTGCCCACGGGGGCGAGGAAGGCGGCTCCGCGGCCCTGGGCGTCCTGCCAGCCTTTGCCCTGCTCGAAGCCAAGGGCGGCCAGGAGGCTGGTGAGGCGGTCGAATTCAGCGCCGGGGGCGCCAGCCAGGTCGACGCCGCTGACCAGTGTGATTCCTTTAATCATGTTTCGATTGTATCGTCTGGAGTGCGGTGCGATGTTGCCGCGCATGGAGGGGTGCCGGTGAGCTACGAGACGTTGTTGTGCGAGGTGCGGGACCAGATCGCAAGAGTGACGCTGAACCGGCCGCAGGTGCTGCATGCCCTGAATACGCAGGTGTTCGACGAGCTGGAACAGGTGTTTACAACGCTGGCTGCAGATTCTGCGGTGCGGGTGATTCTGCTGACGGGCGCGGGGGAGAAGGCGTTTGCGGCCGGCGCGGACATTACGGAGATTGCCGGAGTGGATGCGGCGCAGGGCGAGGCGAAGGCGCGGCGGGGGCAGCAGGTGTTTCGGAGGATCGAGACGTGCGGGAAGCCGGTGATTGCGTGTATCAACGGATTTGCGCTGGGCGGAGGATGCGAGCTGGCGATGGCCTGTACGATGCGGCTGGCAAGCGAGACGGCGCGGCTGGGGCAGCCGGAGGTGAAGCTGGGGCTGGTTCCGGGGTATGGCGGGACGCAGCGACTGCCACGGCTGGTGGGGCAGCCGATGGCGCTGAAGTTAATGCTGACGGGGGAGATGATTGGGGCGGCGGAGGCGCTACGGATCGGGCTGGTGGATGAGGTGGTGCCGCCGGAGAAGCTGATGGAACGGGCGGAGATGCTGGCGAGGACGATTGTGGGGATGGCTCCGCTGGCGGTGGCGGGGTGCCTGGAGGCGGTGCGGCGGGGGAGCGAGTTGGGGCTGGAGGCGGCGATCGAGGTGGAGGCGCAGGTGTTCGGGCGGCTGTGCGGGACCGAGGACAAGAGGGAGGGGACGAGAGCGTTTCTGGAAAAACGGAGCGCGGTGTGGATGGGGCGGTAAGGAGGTTGATTTTGGCGGGAATTTGGGCTTCTGGAGAGCGGGAGAGCTTGGTATGCTGGTGATTGTGCGCCGATCCTTTACCCACCTGCCTGCGTTGCTCTTCCCCGCTTTGCTGCTTCCGCTGGTGACCACTGGCTGTACGCGTACGGCTGCGCCGTCTGTCGCGGAGGCGCGGGCGATTGCGGCGGAACAGCGGCAGGAGGCCGAGGCGGCGCGGCAGCAGATGGATATGATTCCGCCGCCTTCGAAGACGCGGTATATGGCGGTGAAGAGTTTGTCGGTGTGGGAAAACCCTTATTTGACGGTACAGGGCGGCATGGTGACGCTGCATGTGCTGGCGGCGGATGCGAACAAGAGCGACCTGGGGCTGGGCGGGATACTGCGTCCAATGGGCGCGCGGAGGCAGGACCTGAATGTGCGGGTGGGTGATCTGCCGGCGGCGCTGAATGCGATTCCGGAGACCTCGTGGCCGTATGGGCGGGTGGTTGCGGTGGAAGAGGCGCATGAGGTGCCGGTGAGCGCGCGGCAGGAGGTTCGGCGGAATATGGAGACGGTGATGAAGACGCTGAACGACCTGGGTGTGGTGGTGTACGAGTGGGGCGACAGCGGGCGGAGTTGACGCTTTTTTTCTGACGTGGTGGATTGGGCGTTTTGCAGGGGAATTTGCGATTTCCGCGGTGTATTTGGAGGGTTTTTGCTGGCGCCTTTGTGGTAGTTGGTCTGGCTGAGAGTGCTTTTTAAGGACGCTACGCCGGGCGGGGGACGTACGCCACTTTTTCAAACTTTATTTGCAGCTCGCGGAGTCTGTTGAAAGGCTTGACCACGGATTTGCGCGGATGAGAAGGATTAAGGACAGACAACGGCAACGGCGAAGGCTCAATAGCGGTAGCGGCAGCAACTGGAAAGACAAATGCGAAGGCAACGGCGGAGCAGGCGCTCACTCGTGCGCTAAGATGCTTTTACTTCTGTAGTGACAGAAATCCTCGACACGGGTGAACGATTGCATTTGCATACGACGGCTCTGCTGGTCTTCTGCTTCTTCTTTGCGCTGGTGACCTTTGCCGGGTTTTGGGCTGCGCGGTGGCGGCGGCCGAAGGCGGGTATGGGGTCGCTCGAAGAGTGGGGGCTGGCGGGGCGCAGCTTCGGGACCTGGGTGACGTGGTTTCTGATCGGCGGGGACCTGTATACCGCTTATACGGTGATTGCGGTGCCTGCGCTGCTATATGGCGGCGGGGCGATGGGGTTCTTCGCGGTGCCGTATGCGGTGATCGCGTATCCGTACATGATGCTGGTGTTGCCGCGGCTGTGGACCATTTGTCACCGGCACGGTTACATTACGTTTGCCGACTTTGTGGGCGGACGGTATGGGAACCGGTGGCTGACGATGGCGATTGCGCTAACCGGCGTGCTGGCGCTGATGCCTTATATCGCGCTGCAGCTGGTGGGGATCAAGGTGGTGATCGGGGCGATGGGGGTGACGGGCGAGTGGCCGCTGGCGGCGGCGTTCGTGATCCTGGCGGCATATACGTATTCGAGCGGGCTGCGGGCGCCGGCGGTGATTGCGATTGTGAAGGACGTGATGTTGTATGTGATGGTGCTGGCGGCGCTGGTGTATATCCCGGTCAAGCTGGGCGGGTATGCGCGGGTGTTCGAGGCGGCGAACAACCTATTGACCTCGCATGGCGCGACGATTTATCTGCAGCAGGGGCAGTTTCTGGGATATTCGACGCTGGCGATCGGGTCGGCGATTGCGCTGATGCTGTATCCGCATACGGCGACGGCGGTGCTGAGCGCGCAGAGTGCGAATGTGGTGCGGCGGAATGCGGCGATGCTGCCGGCCTATAGCTTTCTGCTTGGACTGGTTGCGCTGCTGGGGTATCTGGCGCTGGCGGCGGGGGTGGTGACCAAGGACACGAACATGGCGGTGCCGCTGCTGTTTTTGAAGATGTTTCCGGAGTGGTTCGCGGGGTTCTGCCTGGCGGCAGTGGCGATTGGGGCGCTGGTGCCGGCGGCGATCATGTCGATTGCGGCTTCGAACCTGTTTACGCGGAATCTGTATGCGGCTTTGGTGCGCGAGAGGATGACGCCCGAGCAGGAGGCGGGGATGGCGAAGCTGGTTTCGCTGGGGGTGAAGTTCGGCGCGCTGCTGTTTGTGCTGAAGCTGCCGGCGACGTATGCGATCGAGATGCAGTTGCTGGGCGGGATCTGGATGGCGCAGTTGTTTCCCGCGGTGGTGGTGGGGGTGTTTACGCGGTGGCTGCATCCGTGGGCGCTGCTGGCGGGTTGGGCGGCGGGGATGGCGAGCGGGACTGGGATGGCCTGGGCGCTGGGGTTGAAGAGTTCGGTGTATCCGTTGCACTTTGCGGGACAGACGTATGCGATGTATGCGGCGGTGCCGGCGTTGGTGCTGAATCTGGCGGTGGCGGCGGGGTTGACGGTGGTGTTTCGGATGGCGAAGGTGGGGGGTGGGGTGGATGTTACGGATGCGGCCGCTTATGTGGGGTGACGAACTCTAAAAACGGGTTTGCTGTTGTTGTGTAGGGGACAACCGCAGATTCCCTTCGGGAATGACAAACAAGGGCACGGCAGACTCTATGCCAACTGCTACTTGCTCTAGCGATGCTCTGAGATGCCGCCTCAGCGGGGCTCGGCGGAGGAGGGTTTTGCGGGTGGGGGTTGGCTGGTTCGGGCGCGCCAGAGTGCGCCGAGGATGGGGTCGATTACTCCAGGGAGGACTTTGAGGGAGGGGTGGTTGCGGCGGAGAGCGCAGATGATTCCGTCGCGCATGGGAGCTACGTGTTCGAGGATGCTGCCGGTGAAGGCTAGATCGGGGAGCCAGTAGGGGCGGGTGTCGGCCCGGCGGAGGCGCTCGATGACGAGATCGGCGAGGTGGGCGAGGTCTTCGGCTTCGCGATGGAGGACGTTCCGGGCTACGGCATCGCCCTGTTGCGCGTGCTGGACGACGAGCGGGGCGAGCAGGGTGAAGTCGGGTGGCGGGACCTGGTTGGCGTGGGCGATGAGGGAGTCGAGATCGGAGAGCTGCCAGAGGTCGAGGATGGCGGGGAGGAGCGAAGTCGTGCGGTCTTCGTCGATGGCGAAGAAGGTGTCGCGCAGGGCCTGGTGGCCGATTTTATTCGCCGAGCCCTGGTCGGCCATGGCAGGTCCCCAGCCGCCGGCGGTGGTGAGTTGGCCGTTGGCGGTACGGCCGGCGACGTTGGAACCGGTGCCGGCCATGACGAGGACGCCGGGGCCTCCGAAGAAGGCTGCGTCAAGGGCGATCTCGACGTCGCCGACGATGAGGAGCGGGCCGCTGACGCGCTCGGCGAAGGCTTGCTCGATCCAGTCGGTGACGAGCTTGACGGTGACGCCGGCTGCGCCGATGCAGGTGCGGGTGATCTGCTGCATGGAGATGCCGGTGCGGGCGGTGAGGGCGGCGAGGGCGTGGTCAAGATTGTGCGCGGCGGTGGTGGCGTCGGTGCGCATGCGCTTGATGGTGCCGCCGCGAACTCGCGCAAGCTCGTGGGTGTCGTCAGCCAGGACGTATTCGGTTTTGGTGCCGCCTACGTCGAGTGCGAGATAGAACGGCACGGCTGCTCCTGGTTTGGGGTGTGGGTTTCTAGGTCTGACGGCTTATAGCGATTCCACGGTGAGTGTATCCCGGCAGAAAGAAACGCAGATCCCCTTCGGGGATGACAACAAGAAAAACAAGGGCAACAGCGGGGTACAGCATGATTGACTTTGCTCTAGTACCGATTTTACGGATTCAGGAACGGACAACAGCGGCGGATGAGACAGATTCGAGGACAGGCAAACCCAAGAGCAGCTACAAAATCCGGGGATCCTTCCCCTTCGCTGCGCTCGATGGTCAGGATGAGGGCGAAGAACAAAGAACAGCAACCTGGCTTTCAATGATAATTTTTACTGGTTCTTAAAACGGATTTGCTGCTGGTGTGGAGGAAGGCAACCGCAGACTCCCTTCGGGAATGACAGACAAAATGACAGACAAAATGACAGACAAAGGGCACGGCAGACTTTGGGTCAACTGCTACTTTGCTTAGAAGCTGTACTTTGCGCTGAACTGCATGTGGCGTTCGGTGGAGCGGGTGCCGATTGCCTGGCCGAAGTTGGAGTCGGTGATTCCGGTGTCGGGATTGGTGTAGCTGGGGTGGTTGAAGACGTTGAAGGCGTCAAAGCGGACGTTGAAGACGTTTTCGGCGAAGAGGTGGAAGTCCTTGGAAGCCGAGGCGTCCGCGGTCCAGAAGGCGGGGCCGCGCACGGTGCCGTTGGAGGAGGTGCCGAAGGTATTGGGGGCTGGGGTGCCGAAGGCGCAGACTCCGTTGTCGACCCCTGGGGTGGTGCATGGGATGGCGGAGGGATCGGTGCCAAACCAGTTGCCGATGCTGCGGTTGACGATCTTCAGCTTGCGATACTGGTTGGCGCGGTGGACGCCGTAGCTGTTGGAGTTGTTATCGGGGCCGGTGATGGTCTGGGGGAGGCCGGTGTAGAAGAGTCCCGATGAGGAGATATTCCAGCCGCCAATGACTCCGTCCACGATGCGGTTGGCTCCGGAGGCGAACTGCCGGCCGCGCCCGAAGGGGAGGGCGTAGGTGGCGAGGCCGGAGATGTTGTGGGTGACATCGGTTCCGGCGAGGCCGTAGTCGGCGCGGCTGTCGTAGTAGTTCTGGAAGGCTCCGCTGTATCCGTTGACATTGAGCGCATAGTTGCCGAGGCTGTTGGTGAAGGACTTGCTGTAGGTGTAGTTGATGGTGAACTCGAGACCGCGGCTGGCGCGCTGGCGCAGTGTGGCCTGCAGGGCGTTATAGTTCATCGTGCCTCGGGACTCGGTAATGAGGAGCTTCTGGGAGCCAATGCCGAGAGCGGAGTTGTTGTAGTAGGGCGCGGTGGTGGGGTCGCCGTTGACGGTGTACTGGTTGACGTTGCCGTAGTCTTCGATGTGCTGGCCCTGCTCGCCGAGGTAGCCGACCTGGAGCGAGGTAGATCGGGTGAGGGCGTACTCGGTGGTGAGACTCCACTCCTGGACGTAGGCGGGGCGGATGTTCTGCGGATAGACGTTGTAGGAGGAGCCGTTGAAGTTGATATCGCCTGCGCTCGAGGAAGTAAAGCCCTGCTCGGCTGTGCGCGGTGCGCCGCCGCTGCCGGGTACGGGAGCAAGCGGTGTGATGTCGACGGACTGGACAAAGGGAGTGATGGAGGTGAGGCGCTGGTTGCCGGCATTGCCTTCGAAGAAGCTGGTGGCCCCATAACCTCCGCGGAGGACGAAGCGGTCTGTCGCCTGGTAGGCAAAGCCGAACCTCGGCATCACCTGCGCATAGTTAGGCTGATAACAGGCCTTGTTGCTGCAGACCCCGGAGCCGGCGGGCGCGCCTGTGGGGACAGAGCCGGCGTAGATGACCTGCCCGGTGCCGAGCAGGACATTCCCTGTCTTGTTGTTCTGCTCGTACCAGGGCTGATCGTATTCGTAGCGGAGACCGATGTTCAGCGTCAGGTTGGGAAGCGCCTTCCAGTCGTCCTGCACGAAACCGGCAGCACGCCATTGCCGCTGTCCTACGCGAACTCCCTGCGAGGTGACGGTCGCTTCATGCACACGATCGAGGAGAAAGTCTGCTCCGCCATAGCCGATGTTGTTGACAGCGCCTGGATTCGGGTTGGAGGTATAGGCGCCGGTGTAGGACAGGGTGCCTAGAAAACCATTGCTGTTGTTTGTGGTGTAGTTGTCTTGATAGCGGATTGCCTGCACGCCTGCGCTGATGAGGTGCCGCCCGCGCTGCCAGGTAACATTGTCGGTGTAGGTGAACGTGTTGTCTGTGGTGTTCGCGTCGAAAGCTGGGGCACCGCCGCCAGTGATTCCACCGCCGATGCTCTGGAACGAGTAGCCGGGATCACTCTGCACCCCAAAGTTGATCCCGACCTTTGCATTTCCCGTCAGGCCAAACTGGCCGCTCGGATCGGTTGGATTCATGTAATTGTAAATAACGCGGGTGAAGCCGATACGCGCGGAGTTGACGATTTCGGGCGAAAAAATGTGGACCCAGTTCAAACCGCCGAGCGTGGTCGGGAATCTACCGGCGGACGGGAAGCTGATGTCCAGGACCGGAGTCGATCCATCATAGGCTCTCGACATGGAGTAAAAGGCCGTGATTTTGTCCGCCCCACGCGGATCGAATTCGATCTTGGCGTCTCCCTGGTTGTTGACCTGAAAGCTGCGGGTGGTGCCTTGATAGTTGTTGGCGGCGATGCCGTCGGTGGGCGTGGCGTTCGGCAACGGGTAGAGGTCAGGATGGGCAAAGAGGAACTTCGCCACCGGATTGACGATCGTTGGGAGCTTGTTGTTGACGTAAGGGGCGAAGTTGTTCTGCGAATCGTAGAGCTGAACGGGAGTGTTGGCCTGTCCGTTGAGGCCGGGCGGCGGGTTGAGGAGAACGGAGAAGTCGCCGGTGCGCATGGCCGCGGTGAAGACGGAGGCCTGGCCTACGCCTCCGGTGTGGAAGCGGGAGCCGAGATAGTCGACGAAGAAGAAGAGCTTGCCGCGTTTGATGGGACCGCCGAAGGTGCCGCCGAACTGCGACTGGGTGAAGGGATTGATGGGGATGACCGGGGAGGCGTTGTCGTTGGTCCAGGAGTTGGCGTTGATCTTGTCGTTCTGCAGATAGCCGTAGAGGGAGCCGTGGTAGCGGTCGGTGCCGGTCTTGAGGACGCTGACGACCCCGCCGCCGTTGACGTTGCCGTATTCTGCGGGGGAGTTGGCGGTGAGGACCTTGATCTCCTGCAGGGCGTCAGGGGCGGGATTGTAGGCGATGAGGTTGTTCGAGGGCTCGTTCATGTCGATGCCGTCGAGGGTGTAGTTGTTGGCCTGGGAGCGGTTTCCGTTGATGCTGGGGATGTCGGAGTAGTAGGTGTCGCGCTCGATGGCGTTGCCGCCGGACTGGCCGGAGTTGCCGTTGGTGTTGACGGCTCCGGGGATGAATTGGGTCAGGGTGGAGAAGTTGAGGCCGTTCAAGGGCACGTTGGCGATTTCGTTGGTGCTGAAGGTGGTGCCGAGGGTGGCGTCGTTGGTGTTGAGGATGGGAGCGGCCGCGGAGACCTCCACGGTTTGGGCTTCGGCGCCGATTTTAAGCTGCACGTTGAAGGTCGCGGTCTGCTGGATCTCGAGCGAGAACGGCGGGATGGTCTGCATGCCGAATCCCTTGGCCTGCACGGTGACCTGATAGCGGCCGATGGGCAGGAACTGGATGCGGTAGAGGCCGGCGCCGTTGGTGGTGGTGGGCGAGTCGACGCCGGTGTCGAGATTGTGCGCGACGATTGCAGCACCGGAGACGATGGCTCCGCTGGAGTCGGTGACAGTGCCGGTGATGGAGCCGGTGACGGTCTGGGCGTGGAGGGACGGCGCGGCGAGGAGCGTGGCGAGGAGTGTTGCCACGACAATTGAGATTGCGGAGAGGCGCTTGAGACGCTGGGGACAGGGTGCTGTTTTCATGATGGCGCTACTCCAGGATGCTGACAGGATACTGAAAGGTGACAGTACGCTCCGGGGAACAGAGGCTGGTCGAGGCTAATCTCTGATGCCGGATGCGTGTGGCCGTACGGGGAAGCGATGGTGGGTAGAGCATAGAAATTCGCGGGATCATTGTCAATCAAAGTTTTCATAATTTTGAAATAAAGCAGACCAAATGCTCATGGCGCGATACAGTGTCGGTACCGGATGTCCCTGCGTACCGTCTGGGATGGAGTAGAAAAGGAAGAGAGATGGCCCCGAAGACCCAGGATCGCGCGAATCAAATACTGCACCTGTTGCTGCAGAAGGGACAGAGTTGCGTGGAAGACCTGGCGGCTACGGTAGACGCGTCGCCTGCGAGCGTGCGGCGCGACTTGATCAAGCTGGCGCAGCGCGGCCTGGTGCATCGTACCCATGGCAGCGTGGAGCTGGCGGGAAAGATGACCTACGAGCCGTTCCGGTTCGATGCCGCCTTTCCGCTGCGCGAGGAGCGTTTCGCGGATGAGAAGCGGCGGATTGCGCTGGCGGCGGCGCAGATGGTCAACGAGGGCGACACGATTGCGCTGTCACCGGGAACGACGACGACGCAGGTAGCGCGCAGTCTGCGGCACCGGGAGGGGATCCATATTGTGACGAATGCGGTGAATATCGGGATGGAGCTTTCGAGTCTGCCGAATGCGCGGGTGACGCTGACGGGAGGGTCGATCCGGTGGCCGGGGGCGTTTTCGATGGTGGGGGCGACGGCGTTCGATTCGCTGCAACGGCTGTTCTTCGATAAGGCGTTTATCGGCGCGTGCGGGATACATCCGGAGCATGGCTTGTCGGTAATTGAATCGGATGAGGCGCTGATCCTGGACCAGATGGTGAAGCACTCCAAACAGGTGATTGCGGTGGCGGACGCGAGCAAACTGGGGACGTATACCGCGATGAAGGTGTGCGCGACGAGCCAGTTGCATACCATCATCACGGACGACAGCGTCGATCCAGGGCTGGTGAAGGCTTTCGAGCGGCAGAAGGTGCAGGTGGTGATTGTGTAACGAGGGAAGGATCGACCGCGGATTTGCACGGATTGGACGGATTTAAGGACACCAAGGCAATGGCAAAATGCGGGATCCTTCGCTCCTTTCAGGATGATGGCTAAAGGCAAAAAGTAACTGCAAATGTTCTTTCGGGCAGTTTTTTTATAAGTTGCATGGGCGGACTACTCGCGATTGGGCAGGACGCTCCAGATGGCGGGGTCTTCTTCGCCTAGAACCCAGGCGCAGATGCCCTGAAGATGCTGGTCTTTTGCGAGGTTGTAGCGATCGGCGAAACCGCGCTGGTCGGTGTAGAAGATCCATTCGCGCATCTGGTCTCGATAGAAGAAGAACCAGGCGGTGTGGTCCTGGGGGTCCCACTGCTGCTGGCCGTTGTAGGTGTCGCGAAGGGTCTGGGCGTCGATGGCGCTGATGTAGTCGGCGGTAATGTTGGGCTTCTGCTCTTTGTCGTTGATGCCAGGATCGCCGGTGTACCAGTGGTAGCCGTAGAGCGCGATGCCGAGAGAGAGCTTGTCTTTGGGAACTACCTTCAAGGCGTAGTCGAGGTTCTCGGTCGTCCATTGCCAGCCGCCGACGGGGCCGGGCGTTGTCCAGCGAGTGTGCTGGTCGTAGGTCATCAGGCAAAGCAGATCGACTGATTTGGCAATGGCTTGCAGATCGAAGGCGCCGCGCCAGTCGGAGAAGATCCACTTGCTGAAGTCGGAGTGGCCGGGATAGCCGGGGGCGTTGGGAACGACCGCGATCTGAAGCTGGAGGTGCTGCGCATGGAGGGCGGCGGCGGTTCGCTGGACGAGGGCGGAGAGGGCGTCGCGGTCGGTCCAACTGATGTTTTCGAAGTCGAGCTGGAAGCCGTCGTAGCCGTTTTGCCGGCACGCTGCGATGAGCGATGCGATCATTGCCGCCTGCGCGTTGCCGGTGGTGAGCAGCGTGTGCATTCCGGGCTTGTCGAACATGGCGACGATGGGGAAGATGGGGATGTGGCGCTGCTTGACGATGCGCAGGACGGAGGGATCAGGCTCGCCATAGACGAGGCCCGTGGCATCGACGCTGTACCAGGTGGGGACGAGGATGCTGACTTTGTCCTGGTGCTCGAGGAAGTCGCGCACGGAGGAGGGGTGATCGGTCATGTAGAAGAGTGCTTTTGGCGGAGTGCTTGGCTGTATTGTCTGGGCAGAGGCAGAGGCAGCGGAGGCGGCGAATAAAAGACAGAGAAGGAGGAGCTTCATCGATACCTCGTACTACGCATTTCTAAAATGAGATCTTAAAAGCGAAGGCTTAACATCCGATTTGCACCGATGAGACGGATGGGAAGAACAGGCAAAGGCAAGAACAACGACGAAAGACAGGGATCCTTCCCCTTCACTATGTTCGAGGGTCAAGGATGACGACGGAAAACAAACACCCGCAAGCCGCCCACATTGCGGCGAAACACATTGGCGTCCCCGATGGGATTCGAACCCATGTTATCGCCGTGAAAGGGCGGTGTCCTGGGCCGGGCTAGACGACAGGGACGCTTGACGGTGATGGCGCTTAGCGGAGGCTTTCACCAGGTTCAACGCTAACAAGATGGTACTTTGCTGTCAAAAAAACTCGATTGCCGAGGGCGGAGGAGCAGGCATACTGGAAGCTGCACCGTTCGATTCCCCCAGCCATGCTCGCGACCGCACGCAGATTCAAATATCTCGACGCTCTGACGACTGCGTTTGTCGTTATTCTTCTCGTATCGAACCTGGTCGCGCAGAAGGTCTGCCTGATTGGGCCGATCGGGGTTGGACGATGGTCGGTAGGGCCGTTCGCGGTGAGCGGGGCTGTGCTGCTGTTTCCTGTCACGTATATTTTTGGCGATGTGTTTACGGAGGTGTATGGCTTTGCCGCGTCGCGGCGCGCGATCTGGCTGGGGTTCTTCGGCACTTCCCTGCTCTACTTGATGGGTGCAATCGTCATCGCGCTTCCGTCCGCGCCGGGATGGCGGAATCAGGAGGCCTTCGCTACCGTCTTCGGATTTATTCCACGGATTCTGGCCGCGAGTCTGATTGCTTTCTGGGCGGGCGAGTTCGCCAACTCGTACACGATGGCGCGGCTGAAGTTGGTGACGAATGGGCGGAAGCTGTGGACGCGCACGATCGGGTCTACGGTGGTGGGGCAGGCGGTCGATACCGTGCTGGTGATCACGCTGACCTTCGGAGGAATCTATCCGGTGCGTACGCTGGCGAATATTATTGTCACGGGTTACGCGCTTAAGGTGGGGTATGAGGTATTGGCTACGCCGGTGACTTATCTGGTGATCAATTGGCTGAAACGCGCCGAGCACGCCGACGCCTTCGATCGGCATGAGAGCTTCAACCCGTTTTCTTTTGCGGAAAAAAGCAGTTTGGATGGCTGACGGAACCGATCCGCGGCTTCGGCCGTATTCCTGGAACGACTAAGAATCTGTCCAGAACTCGAAAGGCCGACCACGGACTTGCACGGATGAAACGGATTTAAGAACAGGCAAAAGCTTTAAGAGCAGGCAACAGCGAAATACCGGGAGTTTTCGCTACGTCGCGCAAATAGGACCAGCAAATTTGACGTTTTTTTCGGCCATGCAGATTCCCGAACCTTTCCCGAGGATTACATCATCTAAAATGGAAATCTACGTTGTTCGCTTCTTAACTTATTGAAATGCAGAATCTTGCGTCCGAAGCGCGCCTGTTTTCGATGCTTTGGAAGCGGACAAGCGAAGTGACCGTCTGTGGTCTTTGAAGGAGAAGCACTGTGTCCCTGATCGTGAACCGCCGCCATGTATCCTCTCTCTTTTTCTTTGCAGCCGTGTGCCTGACTACCGGCTGCAAGCGTGCGGACCCGCCCAAGGCCGCAGGCTTCCAGGCGATGCCGGTGCAGGTAGCTCCTGTGACGCTATCTCCCGTGCCCAAGAACGATACGTATGTCGCGACGATCAAGAGCCGCCGTTCGTCGACGATGCAGCCGCAGGTGGACGGCAACCTGGTCAAGATCTTTGTGAAGTCCGGCGATGTAGTGAAGGCAGGCCAGGTGCTGATGCGGATCGACCCGCTAAAACAGGTCGCGACCTTCCAATCGCAGCAAGGGACGCAGGCGCAGAAGAAGGCCGTCTACGACTACAGCAAGATTCAGTTGGACCGCCAGCAGAAGCTGTTCGAGGCCGGCGTGGTTTCGCGCGATGCGTTCGACCAGGCGACGCAGGCATACCAGAACGCGAAGGGCGACTACGAGGCCAACGCGGCGCTGACGGCCACGCAGAAGCAGCAGCTCGACTACTACGATATTCGGGCTCCGTTCAACGGCGTAGTTGGGGATATTCCGGTCCATGTGGGGGACTATGTTTCTCCGACGACGGTGCTGACGACGGTGGATGAGAACGCGGACCTGGAAGCTTACATTTATGTTCCGACGGAGCGCGCCTCTGAGATCCGCACCGGATTGCCGGTGGAGATTCTCGATACAGCCGGCAAGCCTCTCGCGAAGTCGACGATCAGTTTCCTGTCTCCGCAGGTGGATAACGGGCTGCAGAGCATTCTTGCCAAGGCGGAGATTCCTCGGACAGCCGAGCTTCTTCGCAACCAGCAGTTGGTGAAGGCGCGCATTACCTGGAGCACGGCGCCGGCGCCGGTGGTTCCTGTGCTTGCCATCAGCCTGATTGGAGGACAGTCGTTCGTCTTCGTGGCAGAGCCAAAGGGCAACGGATATGTTGCCCACCAGGTTCCGGTGACGCTGGGTGAGACGGTCGGGAACACGTACCCGGTTGTGGCCGGTCTGAAGCCGGGCGAAAAAGTCATTGTGTCCGGCCTGCAGTTTTTGCAGGAAGGCGCACCGGTAAAGCCACTGGGCTGAGGAACCGGGATGGATCGTCCTGCGGAGCCAGCACACGGGTCCGCACTCTCTTTCGCTTCACCACCGGGGCCAACGTCCCGGCCAGAGGTAAATCTTGTTCGTCGATTTTTTCATTCGCCGCCCGATCTTCGCGACTGTATGCGCTCTGCTGATTGTTCTTGCCGGCGCGGTGTGTATTCCCACGCTGCCCATCTCGTTGTATCCGCAGTTGGCTCCTCCGCAGGTGGTCGTGACCAGCAACTATATTGGAGCGAACTCCAAGGACGTTGAGTCGGCTGTGACGATCATTCTCGAACAGGCCATCAACGGCGTCGAGGGGATGCGGTATATGAGCTCGACGAGCTCGAACGACGGCACCTCGGCCATCACTGTAACCTTCGATACCGGTTACGACCTGAACATTGCCGCGGTCGACGTGCAGAACCGCGTGGCTTCGGCGCAGGGGCGTCTGCCCGCGGTGGTGAATAACACGGGCATCACGATCACGAAGGCGAACTCCAACTTCGTGCTTGCCGCGGGTTTCATCTCACCGGACCACTCGCTGTCGCAGGATTTCATCTCGAACTACATCGACGTATACATCAGCGATGCGCTCAAGCGCGTTCCCGGCGTCGGCGCGGTGGTGATCTTCGGTGAGCGCAAGTATGCCATGCGCATCTGGCTCGATCCGAACCGGCTGGCGGCGCGCGGTCTGACTGCGCTCGATGTGACCAACGCGCTTTCGGAGCAGAACGTGGAAGTCCCGGCCGGACAACTTGGCGCGCAGCCGTCGGATCCGAAGCAGACTTTCCAGATGGCCGTTCGGGTGGTAGGGCGCCTCTCCGACCCGAGGCAGTTTGAAAACATCGTCCTGAAAAACAGCAATACCGCGGGCGGCATTGTGCTGCTTCGAGATGTGGGCCGCGCGGAGATCGGCGCAGAGAGCTACGATACCAGTCTCAAATATTCCGGCGGCAATGCCGTCGGTATCGGAGTGCAGCAGCTTTCGAATGCCAACGCGCTTGATGTCGACAAGCGCTGCCGCGCTGTTCTGGCGGAGCTTGAAAAGTCCTATCCTCCAGGGCTGAAGGGCATCATCGCGGTCGATACGACGACGGTGGTCAGCGATTCGGTGAAGGAGGTGGTGCAGACAATCGGCGAAGCGGTGGTCATCGTTATCCTTGTTATTTTCCTGTTCCTGCAGGACTGGCGCGCCACGATTATTCCCGCTGTGACGATTCCGGTTTCCCTGATTGGAACGTTCGCGTTCATCAAGATCTTCGGGTTTTCCATCAATTCTCTGACCCTGTTCGGGATTACACTCGCTACCGGACTGGTGGTGGATGACGCGATCGTGGTGATCGAAAACGTCCAGCGGCACCTCTCCGGCCACGCGACCGTCCAGGGAAGCTCTGGAACCAGCGAGCATGATTCTGGCGCGCCGAAGAGTGCCGGCACCGAGTTGGAGGCAGTCACCTCGGATCCGCATACGGCTACGAGCGTGGCTATGGCCGAGGTGACCAGCGCCGTGATCGCTACTTCGCTGGTGCTGATCTCGGTGTTCATTCCGGTGAGCTTTTTTCCGGGTACGACGGGTATTCTCTACAAGCAGTTTTCGTTGACGATTGCGTTCTCGATCGCAATCTCCGCCTTCAACGCGCTTACTCTTTCGCCGGCGCTCGCGGCGATCCTGCTTCGTGCCGAGACGAAGCATACCGGGCTGCTCGGACTGCTGCTGAATCCGATCGAGCGATTTATCCAGTGGATGATTCGCGTCTATGCGCGCGCGGTTACGTTTGTGGTGCGCATTCGCTATGTCATGTTGCTGCTGTTTGCGGGGGCGCTGGCGGCTACGGCGTACATGTATAACCATGTGCCTACCGCGTTCATCCCGCAGGAAGACCAGTCCTACTTCCTGATCATCGTGCAGACGCCTCCAGGCGCATCGCTCAGTTACACCTCCGACTTCGCGGATAAGGTCTCCGATGTGGTCCGGAAGAACGATGGCGTGTTTGGCACCTTCTCGGTGATGGGATTCTCGCTTGCCGGCGGCAGCTCGCCGAACTCCGGACTGATCTTTGCTCCGCTGAAACCTATCGATGAGCGCACCAAGATGGGGCCGAAGTACACGGCGAAGGCGATTGTCGGCGAGATCGGGCCTGAGCTGTTTGCTGTTCCTGGCGGGATTGCGTTCGCGGCCGAGCCCCCCGCGATTCAAGGTATCGGCACCGTCGGCGGCTTTCAGTTCATTCTTCAGGATGCTGGGCGGAATACGTTCGGAGACATCGACCGCGTCGCTCACACGATCGTGGCGCAGTCGCGCGCGCCGGGTTCGGGGCTCACGGGCATGAATACGACTTTCACCTCGAACGATCCGCAACTGCTGGTAACGATCGACCGCGAGAAGGCAAAGACCATCGGGGTTCCCTTCAGCCAGATCAGCGCGGCGCTCGGCACCTTCATGGGCTCGAGCTACGTGAATGATTTCGACTTCAACAATCGCTCGTATCGTGTGTATGTTCAGGCTGACGCTCAGTTCCGGCGCAATGCGCAGGACTTGCGCCAATACTATGTCAGCTCGAGTACGGGGCAGATGATTCCGCTCGATAACCTCGTTAGCTTGGCACAGACCTCGGGCCCGCAGGTGATCAATCATTACAACCTTTTCCGCTCGGCAGAGATCGATGGTTCGCCCGCACCTGGACTCAGTTCCGGACAGGGCCTGCAGGCGATGGAGAATCTCTTCAACAAAAACAAGCTGCAGGGAATGACTTTTTCCTGGACAGGCCTGGCGCTCGAAGAGGTCGAGTCCGCAGGCAAGGCGATCATCATCTTCGGCCTGGGTCTGCTGGTCGTGTATCTGACCCTTTCGGCGCAGTATGAGAGCTTTGCACTTCCGTTCATTATCCTGCTCGCGGTCCCAATGGCCGTACTGGGGGCGCTTTCGCTGGTGGCCGCACGCGGCATCGACGATGACGTTTATGTGCAGATCGGGCTGGTCATGCTGATTGGTCTGTCGGCCAAGAACTCCATTCTTATCGTGGAGTTTGCGGAGCAGCTTCTTGGCCAGGGGAAATCTATCATCGATGCAGCCATCGAAGCGGCTGAGTTGCGCTTGCGTCCCATCCTGATGACTTCGATCGCCTTTATTCTCGGGGTAGGACCACTTTACTTCGCTACGGGGGCAGGAGCATATGGACGCCACTCGGTCGGAACAGCGATCATCGGCGGCATGGCGCTTTCCACGGTGCTGAATCTGTTCTTTATTCCGGTGCTGTACGTTATTTTGAAGACCATCCTTGTGCGCTTCTCCGGACGGACGGCGGCTCCTGCTCGCGGCTCCGAAGCTGCTCCGGTTCAACCGGTGCGCTGATTCCGGTTCGCCGCCACTGTCTGATTCGGAGTGGCGGCGTTGCCGGAGGTCTTCGCCTACCCTCGGCGGAGCGTCTTTCCTTGCTAGGCTGGACTACTACAGGCACATCGGCCGTGTTATCCAAATAATGAACGTTTCGTTTAGAATATTTCTTAGTCCAGAGGTAAGCACTCATCCCGCGTGTTGCGTCGATCATTGGCAAGCAAAGTAATCCGAGGTGCGTTTTGCGGCGGCATGGCTGAGTGATTGAGAGCGGGTTTGCTGTTGGTGTAGAGGAAGACAACCGCAGATTCCCTTCGGGAATGACAAACAAAGGGCACGGCAGACTCTACGCCAACTGCTACTTTGTTTTAGAGATGGAGCAGGCCTATGCAGCAACTGCAAAAGTCGCAATCGCAGAAGCCGAAGCCGCGGGGACGACATCGAAGCCTTGAAGCGAAGACGGCAATTCTAAAAGCTGTGCTTCATCTACTGGAGCGGAAACCGCTACGCAGTGTTACTACCGATGCGATTGCCAGGCGGGCTGGCGTCAGCAAAGCGACGATCTACAAGTGGTGGCCAAACAAGGCCCAAGTGGCGTTGGAGGCTTACCTGGGCAACATGACGGAGCGGGTGGCGGTTCCAGATACCGGATCGGCCGAGATCGACTTCACGGTGCAACTCCAGTCCCTGACGGCTTTTTACACGTCACCCTCCGGGAAGCTGTTCTGCCAGTTTATCGCCGAGGGCCAGAGTGACCCCGGTTTCCTCGCTCTGTTTCGCGAACAGTTTCTGTACGCCAGGCGGGATGCGGCACGCCTGATGTGGCGGCGCGGAGTAGAACGGAAGGAGATTCGCGACGAAATCGATGGCGAAATCGTTCTCGATCTGATTTATGGTCCAACTATCTTCCGGCTTCTGGCAGGACATGGTGCTCTCAACGACAGCGAGTCCGCGGCCATGGTTGAGGCTGTATTTGGGGGGGTGCGGCGCTCGTCGTGACAGCGCCAGGGGAACCGATGTTGCTCTCCAGAGAATCTCGCCGTCCTTTGAGTCGTGCGAGGGGGCTGCTTCATCGTATTTCTAAACGGGCAGTTTAGTAATCTGTCTTCCGAATGTCCGTTTTTGAGCCGTCTCACAGCTCTGGGTAGTGCGATTTTCGCTCGATCATCGCTTCAGTAAGGCCGTTCAAAGGAGTTTTATGTGGATCGTTCGTCTCGCACTCAGGAGACCTTACACCTTCGTTGTGATGTCGCTGCTGCTTTTCATCGCGGGTCCGCTGGTGATGCTGAGAACGCCGGTCGACATCTTTCCGGCGATCGATATTCCGGTGGTCTCGGTGATCTGGAACTACGCCGGGTTGTCTCCCGAGCAGCTGAGTGATCGGATTGTTCTGCCCTTTGAACGGAACCTGACGACTACCGTCAACGATATTGAACACACGGAATCGCAGACGTTGAACGGTGTTTCCGTGGTGAAGATCTTCTTTCGTCCTGCGGTGAATATCTCGCAGGCAGTCGCGCAGGTTACTGCAATCTCGCAAACGGCGCTGCGGCAGTATCCCCAAGGCACGACGCCTCCCCTGGTGATTCAATACAGCGCCTCCAGCGTTCCGGTGCTTCAACTTGGACTTTCGGGCAATGGACTGAGCGAACAACAACTGAACGACTTTGGGCAGAATTTCATTCGGACTCAGCTAGCGACCGTCGAAGGCGCTTCGATGCCTTTTCCCTATGGCGGCAAGCAGCGTCAGATCCAGGTAGATATCAATACGCAGAAACTGCAGGCGTACGGGCTTTCTGCGGCAGATGTGGTGAATGCGGTAAGCGCGCAGAACATCATTCTTCCGGCCGGCGATCTGAAGATGGGGCACGTGGATTATCAGATTGAGACCAATAGCGCTCCCGAGTCCATTGCCGCTCTCAATAATCTTCCGATCAAGACGGTTAATGGAGCGACGATTTACATTCGCGACATTGGCAATGTGAGAGACGGATTTCCGCCCCAGACCAATATTGTCCGTGTGGACGGACAGCGTGCTTCGCTGCTTACTATCCAGAAGACTGGGAAATCTTCCACGCTAGAGATTATCGCTAATGTGCGCGCCGAGTTGCCGAGCATCGCAGCCCAGTTGCCCCAAGCACTGAAGATCAAGCCGATTTCGGATCAATCGGTCTTCGTGCGAGGCGCGATCAGCGGTGTGGTCCGCGAGGCTCTCATTGCTGCATGTCTTACGGCGGCGATGATTCTGATCTTTCTCGGCAGTTGGCGTTCGACGATCATCATTGCGGTTTCGATTCCCCTCTCGGTTATCTGCTCCCTGCTGATGCTGGCCGCATTGGGCGAGACGATCAACATCATGACGCTTGGGGGCCTGGCTCTTGCTGTCGGCATCCTGGTCGATGATGCGACCGTGGAGATTGAAAACATCAACCGCAACCTGGAGGAAGGCAAGGAGGTGGAGCAGGCGATTCTTGATGGAGCGGCACAGATCGCGGTGCCGGCTTTCGTCTCCACTCTTTCGATCTGCATTGTGTTTGTACCGATGTTTTTCCTGGGAGGTGTTGCGCGCTATCTGTTCGTGCCTCTGGCGGAGGCGGTGGTGTTCGCCATGCTCGCATCGTATTTCCTTTCGCGAACAATCGTACCCACGATGGCGAAGTTCCTGCTGAAGGGACATGAGCATGACCGGGAGCAACAAGCGAAGCAGAGCAAAAATCCTTTCCTCCGGTTCCAGATCACGTTCGAGCATTATTTTGAGAGGCTGCGGAGCTGGTACCACGGTCTGCTGAGTTTCTGTCTGGCGCATCGCGCGGCGTTTCTGCTGTCGATTGTCGCGTTCTGGGTAGCGTCTTTAGTGTTGCTTTATCCGTGGCTGGGGCAGGATTTCTTTCCGTCGGTGGATGGCGGCCAGTTCAAGCTGCACGTTCGCGCTCATACGGGGCTTCGCATTGAAGACACGGCACGGTTGTGCGATCAGATCGAAGAGGTGATTCGGAAGCAGATTCCCCAGGACCAGCTCGGTACGGTGATTGACAACATCGGGATTCCCTACTCTGGGTTGAATCTTTCTTATTCGAACTCGGCTCCTGTGGGCACGGCGGACGCGGACATTCTGGTGACGCTTGCGGAAAAGCATCGACCGACGGCGGAATATACCCATGCGCTGCGCGACAGACTGACGCAGCAGTTTCCGGGAACGGAGTTTTATTATCTTCCGACGGACATGGTGAGCCAGATTCTGAACTTTGGGCTGCCAGCCCAGATCGATGTGCAGGTGGTGGGGCAACAGATCGCACAAGATCATGCGTTCGCCGAGCAGATGATGGAACGGATCAGCCATGTTTCGGGGACAACCGACCTGCGAATCCAGCAGCCGTTCAACCTGCCGAAGTGGACGATCGACGTTGACCGCACGCGGGCGCAACAGGTGGGCTATAGTCAACGCGATGTTGCGCTGAGTGTTTTGACCAGTCTCAGCGGGAGTTTTCAGACATCGCCTACGTTTTATCTGAACCCGCAGAACCACGTCAGCTACAACGTCGCGGTACAGACACCGCAGTACAACGTGAAGAACCTGCAGGAGTTGAAGAATTTTCCGATCGCGACGGCCGGTTCTTCGCAGCAGCCGCAGATCCTCGGCAATCTCGCTTCGATCGAACGCGGGGCGGAGCAGGGGACGGTCAGTCACTACAACGCCCGGCCAACCATCGATATCTATGGGGCGGTCGAAGGCACTGATCTCGCAAGCGTTGCCGGAAAGATCGAGCAGATTGTGAACGAGAGCAAAGGCAAGCTGCCCCGAGGGTCGGAGATACACATTCGCGGGCAGATCCAGACGATGCACAGCTCCTTCCTGGGATTAACGCTTGGACTGGCTTTCTCTATCGTGTTGGTCTATGCGCTGATCGTGGTGAATTTTCAGAGCTGGCTTGATCCGTTCATCATCATCGCCGCGCTGCCCGGCGCGCTTGCGGGGATTGTCTGGTTTCTGTTCCTTACCGGGACGCACATCAGCGTGCCGGCGCTCACGGGTTCGATTATGTGCGTCGGCGTGGCGACTGCGAACTCCATCCTTGTCGTCAGCTTTGCGAAGGAGCAGATGGAACTCGGAATGAATGCCGCGGACGCTGCGCTGTCAGCGGGGTTTACTCGCTTCCGTCCCGTCATCATGACGGCGCTGGCGATGATTATCGGCATGGTTCCGATGGCGCTGGGCCTGGGTGATGGAGGAGAGCAGAATGCGCCGCTTGGCCGCGCGGTGATCGGCGGGTTGTTGCTGGCGACCTTCGGGACGTTGACCTTTGTCCCCGTCTTCTTTTCCTTGATGCACAGAAACGATGCGCCTCCGGCTGAAGGGCCGGAAGAGACAGACTACGAGGTTCGGGCATGAGCGATCAGACAGGGAAGAACGGTGGCGCACAGGGAGAAAGGGCAGAAGAACACACGATGCCGGAAGCCAATGCGAATACGAAAAATGTCAATGAAGCAAAGAACGAAGCGAAGCAGGATGCACCACAGGTTTCGCGCGGGTCGGTATTGATCACGGTGGCGGTCGTTCTGCTGATTGCGATCGTGCTCGCGGTGATCGGCATCGTCAGGCGCAAACATTCGAGTGCGGATCTTGCGAGATACACCGATGCCACCTCTGCTCCGCCGGTGACGCTGGAGAAACCGGTGATGCAGCAGACAGCGCAGGAGATTGTGCTTCCCGGCAATATGCAGGCGTTTACCATGGCCCCGATCTATGCGAGAACAACCGGGTACGTGAAGGCCTGGTATCACGACATCGGCTCGTTCGTTCACAAGGGCGAGCTGCTCGCCGTGATTGAGACTCCAGAGCTGGATCAGCAACTCGCCTCGGCAAAGGCAGACCTGGCGACGGCCCAGAGTAACGCTGGACTGGCGAAGGTGACGGCAGAGCGTTATCAGGATTTGATTGGCCGGAATGCGGTGTCGCAGCAGGATACGGACAATGCCGCCACGCAACTGGAGGCGCGAAACACGCAGGTGGCTTCGGCAGCGGCCAATGTGCGCAGGCTGGAGGAACTGCAATCGTTCGAGCGGATTGAGGCGCCTTTCGATGGTGTTGTCACGGCACGAAATATAGACATCGGCCAGTTGATTTCTGCTTCGGGCGCTACGACGACGGCGGGCGCGGGGACGGTTTCGGGCAGCAGGCAGATCTTCGATGTCTCGGCGATCCGGACGCTGCGCGTGTTCCTCAATGTGCCGCAGGTGTATGCTCCGGATGCGAAGAATGGGGTGGCGGCTACGCTGACGCTGCCGCAATATCCGGGACGCACTTTTCCGGGCAAGCTGGTGCGGACCTCGGATGCGGTGGACCCGGGGACGCGGACGCTGCTTGCCGAGGTGGATGTGGACAACCGCTCCGGCGCGCTGCTGCCGGGAAGTTATACGGAGGTCCATCTGAAGGTGTCGAACTCGGCCCCGGCGCTGATCGTGCCGGTGAGTGCGCTGATTCTGGAGCCGGACGGGCTTCGGCTGGCTACGGTGGATGCGAACCACCGGGCGCATCTGGTGCGCGTGGTTCCAGGGCGCGACTTTGGGGCGACGGTTGAGATCCTCAGCGGACTGCAGCCGAACCAGCAGGTGGTGACGATTCCGCCGGACTCGCTGACGGAGGGAGAAGAGGTTCGAGTGGTATCGTCCAATGGCGGCCAACCCAATCAGCCGAAGGAGGCGAAGCGATGAACGTTCGGAGCCTTGGAGCCGGAGGGATGCTGTTCGGCGCGTTGGCGCTGGCGGGATGCAAAGTGGGACCGAACTACAAGGCGCCTGCCATGCCTGCTCCGCCTGCGTACAGCGACGAGGGGCACAATGGAAATTGGGCTGCGGCGAAACCGGCTGATAGCGCGGACCGCGGCGACTGGTGGGCGATCTATCAGGATGCGGAGTTGAACGGCCTGGAGCAGCGCTGCGCTACGGCGAACCAGGACATCGCGGCGGCGCTGCATGCGTATGAGCAGGCGCATGATCTGGTGCGGGAGAACCGGTCGTCGCTGTATCCGACGGTTTCGATCGGCGGCTCGGCATCGCGCAATCGAATCTCGAACAATCGTCCGCTGCGGCCTTCGACCGCGTCTTCGTATTACTGGGACTTTCTGATTCCGCTGAACATCTCGTGGGAGCCTGATCTGTGGGGGAGGGTTCGCAGAGAGATCGAGTCGAGCTCGGCGAATGCACAGGCTTCCGCGGCGGATTTGCAGAATACGAAGCTGAGTCTGCAGGGGATGCTGGCGGTGACGTTCTTCCAGATTCGAGGGATCGATCTGCAGGCGCAACTACTGCGCGACACTCTCGATGCGTATACGCAGTCGCTGCAGTTGACCGAGGACCGTCTGAAGGGCGGATTGAGTTCGGAGAGCGATGTCGAGGAGGCGAAGGCGCAACTGGAGCAGACGCGGGCGCAACTGATCGAACTTGGCGTGCAGCGAGCGCAGTTTGAGCATGCGATTGCGGTGTTGGCTGGAGAGCCGGCTACCGGGTTCCATATCGCCGAGCGGCCGCTGGCTGGCGATCCACCGGCTATTCCGGCGGGGCTGCCTTCGGAGCTGCTGGAGCGGCGGCCGGATATTGCGGCTGCGGAGCGGCGGGTGGCTTCGGCGAACGCGCTGATCGGGGTGGCGAAGTCGGCCTACTATCCGACAATCGCGCTGGGTGCGGACGGAGGCGTGGAGAGCGACGTGATCGGCCAGGTGTTCAGCGCAGGCAGTACGCAGTGGAACGCAGGACCGACGGCCAACGAGGTATTGTTCGATGGCGGTCTGAGGAAGGCCCAGGTGAGCTATGCGATTGCGCAGCGCGAGCAGGCTACGGCGCTGTACCGGGAGCAGGTGCTGTCGGCATTTCGCGACGTGGAGGACCAGCTTTCCGCGCTGCGGGTGCTGGAGCATGAGGCGGCAGTGCAGGAGCGGGCGGTGGAGGCTGCGAAGAGGAGCACGGCGCTTTCGACGCTGCGCTATAAACGCGGGCTTGCGGCCTATCTTGAGGTGCTGACGAACCAGACGGTCGAGCTTACGGATGAACGGACAGCGGCGGCGCTGGTATCGCGGCGGATCGTGGCGAGCGCGCAGTTGCAGATGGCGCTTGGCGGCGGATGGAATGCGAGTCAACTGCCGCGGAATTAGAGCGGATTTGTTGTTGGTGTGGAGGGGCAACCGCAGATTCCCTTTGGGAATGACAAACAAAGGGCACGGCAGACTCTACACCAACTGCAACTTTGCTCTAGAGCGGCGGCCCAGAGATTCAGCCGTATTCGGCGGAGCAGTCCGATCCAACAGCTGGTCCCTTCGCTCGGCCGGGATGACGGACTTTTGCGAAGACCTTTCATCTTTTCGAATCGCCTGCCGCGTAATGTGGAGACGATCCTTTTTTGCTGGGGGTGGAGAACGGTTCGCGTTTTGCGCGAATACCCATCTTAGCGACGATGAGACCGTCGCGAAGGTTCTGCCGCAGGCGCCGATGGGGCACCCGGATTTGTGATGGGGACTGAGCGCAAAATTTAATTGACTGCTGCGCTGGGCGATAGGGCGCCGCGGCCGGTGAGCTGGCGGATGAGGTCGACTTCGTGTTGGCGGTAGGGGGTGTCGTCCTGGCGGAAGACCTCGTGAAACCAGATAGTGGGCTGGATGAGGACGTAAGGGCGCTGCCAGGAGTCCCAGGGGAGATAGGTCTGGGTCTTGCCGGCGACCAGGCCCCAGTTGATGGCGGCGACGTTGTACTTCTTTGCGATGGGAAGCGAGCCGTCGAAGGTGCTGCCTGCGCCGCGGGCCATGTATTCGGTGCAGAGGATGGGGCGGCGCTGCGGCTGGAGCTCGTGGATACGGGCTTCGAAGTCCTCGGGCCAGCCATAGTTGTGGAAGGAGAGGACGTCGGACTCGCGGAGCTGGATCCTGGTGGTGGCACTCTCTTTGGCGGGATCGGACCAGTTACCCTGCCAGACGCCGCTGGTGAGCGGCTGGGATGGATGCGCGGAACGTGCCCAGGCGAAGGCTTTGGGCAAGAGTTCGTTCACGCGTTTGACTTTGGCGGCCTCATCGCTCGCTTTATCGCCGCCCTTGTTGTCGGGCTCGTTCCAGATGTCCCAACCGAGGATGCGGTCGTCGTTGGCGAAGGCTCCGACGACACCTTCGACGTAGGCTTTGAGTTTGGGCTCGTAGGCGGGGTCGAGCAGTTCACGCTTGCCGGGGCTCTGGACCCAGCCGGAGTTGTGGACGCCGGGGATGGGGGGATGCTGCGGGCCGAGGTGCGGGTCGGTCTCCCAGCAGGAGTCGAAGAGGACGAGGAGAGGGCGGATGTGGTGTCTGGCGGCGATGGTGAGGAAGGCGTCGAGGCGCTTTTTGAAGCCTTCCGGATCTTGCTGCCAGAGCTGGTCCTGGAGGAAGACGCGCATGGTGTTCATACCGATGGATTCGCCGAGCCCGAGTTCCTTGTCGTTGAGCGCGGGATTGAAGGTGGCGGCCTGGAACATCTCCAGTTCGTTGATGGCGTCGGAGGGGATGTAGTTTGCGCCGACCAGCCAGGGCTGCTTTGCGTACCAGTCGTTCGCTTGCTTCTCACTCCAGCGGGCGCGGGACTGGGCAAATACTGTGGAGGAGATTGCGAGGAGGGAAAGAGACAAGGCTAATGCGAGCTTCAGCTTCAGCTTCATGAAAGGGCCTTTCGAGTAGTGGTTTGCAGGCATCAGTATGCAGAGACAACGATACAAGCATGACGTAGAAAACGGTATTCTGGCGGAATTGCCTGAATGGACTTGCGAGATGCGGGGGCTTTCCGCTACGCACCAGACGGGGAAGCTGTCTGCTGTTTCGGTCAAGATAATTTTTGGGCTGAGGGTCGAGCGATTCCACGGTGAGCGTGCCCAGATAGAAAGAACGCAGACCCCCTTCGGGGATGACAACAAGAAAAGCAAGGGCAACAGCGGGTAGAGTCCGCTATCGCGTGGCTGCCTGGTAGCAGAACTGCAGGCCGATGACCATGAGCCAGAGCGAGAGGGCAAAGCGGAGGTTGCGGTTGGGGATCTTCGGCGCTGCGCCGCTGCCGACGATACCGCCGATCACGCCGCCGATGGCGAGTTTGGTGAGCAACGCGCCGTCGTAGGTGCCGCCGACCATGTGGACCCCGGTGCCGGCGAGGGCGATGCCGAGGCCAAAGGCGAGATCGGTGCCGACGACCTGAGCGGCGGTGAGGTTGGTGAGGCTAAGCAAAGAGACGGTGCCGAGCGCGCCGGCCCCCGAGGAGGAGAAGCCGACCTCCGCGCCGATGGGGAACATGATGGCGGCGATCCATTTGGAGCGATCGGCTGCGGGGCGCGAGATGCCGGCGGGGCGGAAGTGGCGATAGAGATGCCAGCCCGAGGTGAAGATGATGATGGCTCCGAGGACGAAGTAGAGCGCGGTTTTGGGACCGTGGATGGCGACGTGTTTGAAGAGGATGGAGCCGAGGATAACGCCGGGCAGACCGCCGAGCAGCATGATGCCGAGGACGCGGTAGTTGACCTGCCTGCGAATGACCTGCACGGGGACGACGATGAGTTTGACGATGGCCGAGTAGGCGAGCGCGGTGCTGACGGCGATTTCGACGGGTACGTGGAGGAAGAGGATGAGCAGCGGAGCGGTGATGACTCCGGCGCCGACGCCAGAGAGCGCGATGACTACGGCGATGCAAAATCCGATGACGAAATCCATGTCGACACGCTTTCCGATTGCGAGCTACTGGGCCTGCAGGTGGATGCCGCACTCCTGCTTCTGTCCGCCCCAGCGTCCGGAGCGGGGATCGTTGGGGTCGCGGGGCAAGCTGGTGCAGGGCTCGCAGCCGATGCTGGAGTAGCCCTTGTCGTAGAGCGGGAGCAGCGGGATCTCGTGCTGCTGGGCGTAGCGCCAGACATCGCGGGTGGACCACTCCGCGAGAGGGCTAATCTTGCGAATGGTCTTGCTCGTGGGCAGGGCGAAGTCTTCCACGGGCTGGAGTGCGGCGCGGCTTTTGGCTTGTTCGCGACGGAGGCCGGTGAACCAGAGCTTGTAGTGATCGAGCGCGGCGAAGAGGGGTTTGACTTTGCGGAGGCCGCAGCAACGGCTGGGGTCTACTTGATTGAGAATGCCGAACTGCGATTCCTGCTGGGCGACGGTAAGTTCGGGGATGAGGTTGATGAGGTTCAGCGACCAGGCTTCGGCCATGCAATCGCGGTAGTCGTAGACTTCCGCGAAGTGATAACCGGTGTCGAGAAAGATGACGGGGACGTTGGGCAGAGTCTGGCGAACGATATGGAGGACGACCATGTCCTCGGCCTGGAAGCTGTTGGTGACGCAGCAATCGTGCCGGGTGCGCACGAGTTCCTGGCGGATGAGTTCTTCGGCTGTGCGGAATTTTTCGGCGCTGGTTTCAGTCGCGGAGGTCGCAGATGCGTTCAGGAATTCGTTCACTGTTGGATTCCGTTCTGTGGTGTGAGAATGCCTTGTTCCGCTAGTTGCTGGAGGAAGGTTCGCGGTGTGTGATGGGCGGCATTGAAGATTTCGAGCGGGATTTCGTCTGCGCGGGCGAGGGCAGCTTCCGGGGTGAGACCTTCGAGAAGGACGACTACTCCGATGGCAAGAAGCGCTTGCCAGATAGGCTGCGAGGTGACGCGAGTGCGGACTACGGCGACGCCTTCTTCGAGGAGAAGTTGTTCAAGCTGGCGTGCGTTGGTGTCGTCAGGCAGGAGTAAAAGTGCGCCCCGCTGCGGCTTCGCGTTGTGCGTCTCGGCGGTGAGGCTGCGGCGGATCATGCCGGCGGCGACGGTCGCGTTGGTGGATGGGTCGATGAGGATGAAGCTGCCGGTGTTGCGATTTTCCGAGTAGGGATCGAAGAAGAGAGCGCGGGTGGTGGAGATTTCGGCGACGCCGATGTCGTTCATGCCAAGGGTGTGGACGGCTTCTTCTTCGAGCGTCTGGATGTTGGTGCGATAGCGGACGCGGGTGATGCGGCTGTTGAGTGTCTGGCTGCCGTGCTTGAGGAGGTAGGGCTTGTGGCTTTCGAGGCGTGCGCTGTCGAACCAGACGAGAGAGGCTTCGATGCCGGTGGCTTGTTGCGGAGGCAGGCCGGGGTTGGCGATGATGTCGCCGCGGCTGATGTCGAGTTCGTCTTCGAGAGTGAGGGCGATCGATTGCGGCGCGCTGGCTTCGTCGAGGTCGCCGTCAAAGGTGGTGATGGAGGCGACGCGGCTGGTACGGCCGGAGGGGAGCGCGATGACCAGGTCGCCTTTGCGGATGGTTCCGGCGGCGATCTGGCCTGCGAACCCGCGGTAATGCTGGTCGGGACGGATGACGCGCTGGATGGGAAAGCGGAAGGCTTTGGTCGGGTTGAGGCTGGCGATGGGCACTTGCTCGAGATGTTCGAGCAGGGTGGGGCCGGTGTACCAGGGGGTGCGGAGGCTGGGTTCGACGACGTTGTCGCCATCGAGAGCGCTGACGGGGATGGTGACGAGGCTGGCTGCGCCGTACTGCTTGACGAGGGCGGCGAAGTCCTGCTCGATCTGGCGGTAGACGTCTTCGGAGAAGTCGACGAGGTCCATCTTGTTGACCGCCGCGACGAGGTGGCGGATGCCGAGCAGCGAGGCGATGTAGGCGTGGCGGCGAGACTGCGTGAGGATGCCTTTGCGGGCGTCGATGAGGATGATGGCGAGGTCGGCGGTGGAGGCTCCGGTAGCCATGTTGCGGGTGTACTGCTCGTGGCCGGGGGTGTCGGCGATGATGAACTTGCGCCGCTGCGTGGAGAAGTAGCGGTAGGCGACGTCGATGGTAATTCCCTGCTCGCGTTCGGCGCGAAGACCGTCGGTGAGTTGGGCGAAGTCGATGGTGGGCTTTTTCTGGCCGGGCGCGAGAGTGGTGTTGGTGACGGCGCGGACCTGATCCTCGTAGACGTTTCGGGAGTCGTAGAGGAGGCGGCCGATGAGGGTGGATTTGCCGTCGTCGACGCTGCCTGCGGTGCTGAAGCGGAGGAGATCTTTGGTCTCTTCGGAGGCGAGGAATTCTTCGATGGCGAAGGCGGCGTCTTCGAGCGGAGGAGCTTGGTCGAGGACTGCCGTGATGGAGTCGTAGCTGGATTCGTAAAGGGGATTGTGATTGGACATTAGAAATAGCCCTCGCGTTTCTTGATCTCCATGGAGCCGTCCTGATCGTGGTCGATGACGCGGTTGGCGCGCTCGGAGGAGCGGAAGCCTACGAGCTCAGCGATGATCTTGGGAATGGTGTCGGCGTCGGAGCGGATGGCGCCCGTGCAGGGGCTGCAGCCGAGCGAACGCAGACGGGAGCGCACCCACTGCTCTTCGCCGGGCAGGGTTTGCACGAAAGACTGCTCGACGGGAATGAGCGAGTCGCCGCGGACGATCATGCGGCGTTCCTTGGCGAAGTAGAGAGGGACGATGGGGATGTTCTCGCGCAGGATGTAGTGCCAGATGTCGAGTTCGGTCCAGTTGGAGAGCGGGAAGACGCGGATGCTTTCGCCGGGAGAGATACGGCTGTTGTAGAGATTCCAGACTTCGGGACGCTGATTTTTCGGGTCCCACTGGCCGGCGCGGTCTCGGAAGGAGAAGATGCGTTCCTTGGCACGGGATTTTTCTTCGTCGCGGCGGGCTCCGCCGAATGCCGCGTCGAAGCCGTAGTTGCGCAGGCCGTCGAGGAGCGCGGTGGTTTTGAGCAGGCCGCAGCAGCGTTGGGTGCCGAGTTTGATGGGGTTGGCTCCATCGGCGAGCGCCTGCTCGTTGCGCCAGACCTTGAGGTCGAGGCCAAGCTCGCGGGCGATGTTGTCGCGGAACTCGATCATCTCGTGGAATTTGTAGCCGGTATCGATGTGGAGGAGCGGGAACGGAATAGGGCCGGGGAAGAAGGCCTTCTGCGCGAGACGAAGCATGACGGAGGAGTCTTTGCCGATGGAGTAGAGCATCACGGGCTTCTGGAACTCGGACGCTACTTCGCGGAAGATGTGGATGCTCTCGGCTTCGAGCAACTCGAGATGGCTGAGGCGCTGCGCGGAGAAGGCGGATTGCGTGAATTCTTCAATTGGTGCGGCCATAAAGGACGATGCCATTGGGTTTACCTATTCGATGGAATGAGAAACGAGAGGCGCAAAATAGAAATCCCACAGTCCGAGATTTCAGAGTGTGGGCGCTTTTGCTTCAGAGGGTATCGAGATAGAAGGAAGCTATCTACAACACGCGCGCACACACGGACAGGGCATACAGCAACAGAAGTTGCGGCAGAGGCGACAGGCCGTGTTGGCGGTGGAGAAATGCATCTGCTACAAGCGTGGACGATTAGCCGCCATTTGTCAACTGGAATGCTCCTGTTGCAGATCGGGCCGAGGTCGACCAATTGCGCCGAATCTTGACTCCCACTGAAATCCCGGTTATTTTCAGGGAGCGATGCTGTCTTTTATCATCCAGCCCGCTGCCGGACGCGCCTGTTGCCTTTGTTGCGACACCACGGCGGCTGCGCGGATACGGAAACATGGTGCGATGCTTCGCTGATTGGCGAAGATTCGCTGACGACCGTCTTAGAACCCACGCAGAAGCCTCTTTGAACACTGAGGCGCTGCGTGGGTTTCTTTTTCTTCCTTCAACACAGGACGGCTTTACCCAATGATGATCTTTCCTTCCAATACGACCTCTCGACGCATGGCGTGTTGTGTTGCGCGCGGGTGTTGTTGTCGTTGATGGCTCGCTGATCTCACGCACTTCGCTTCTTCCCTTCAGAAATTACTGACAAACACTTGCCGCTCGTATGGCCATGCAGCGCTGTTGTTTCCAGGAGAACCATCTTGACTTCGTTTTTATTTGCTTCGCTCTCTCGACCTGCTCGCGTGATTACCGGACTCTTGTTTGCACTGGCGGCCCCTGCGGTGTTGCTCGCACAGGTGGTCGGCGGTTCGATCAACGGCACCATTAGCGACAGCTCCGGCAGCCGGATCGGCGGCGCTGTTGTGGTGGTACGCAACTCTGAAACCGGCACGGAACGAAGACTTACTACCGATGACGGCGGACGCTACTCGGCTCCCTCGCTGACCGTTGGCAGCTACGACATCACTGCGATGCGCGATGGTTTTTCTCCAGAAGTGCGCGGTGGAATTTTGCTGACGGTTGGCAAGAGCACGGAGGTCGATCTTGCGTTGAAGGTGGGCGTCGTTTCGCAACAGGTGAGCGTGGTCGATGGACCCGCGACGGTGAACCTGACGACGCAGCAGACCTCGGGGCTAGTCGATGAGCGGCAGGTGAAACAACTGCCGCTGAATGGCCGCAGCTACGATCAGTTGGTGACGCTGAATCCGGCTACGGTGAACTCTACCGGACAGCGCTCGGGCGGAATTGGGACCTCGAACTCGTCGGTTGGCAACATGTTTGCGATCTCGGGGCGCAGGCCGCAGGACAATCTGTTTCTGTTGAACGGCATCGAGTACACGGGCGCGTCACTGATCAACGTGACGCCGGGCGGGACCAGCGGGCAGTTGCTGGGCGTGGATGCGGTTCGTGAATTCAACGTCGTCTCGGACACGTACTCGGCGAGTTATGGGAAGAGACAAGGCGCGCAGATCTCGATTGTAACGGCCAGCGGCACAAATAAAATTCATGGTGCAGCCTATGAATTTTTACGCAATTCGGGGCTGGATGCGCGCAACTACTTCGACCAGCCAAGGATTCCGGAGTTTCAGCGGAACAACTTTGGACTAGCGCTGGGGGGTCCGATCAGGCGGAATAAGCTGTTCCTGTTCGGCAACTACGAAGGATACCGGCAAAATCTAGGCCTTTCGGATGTGGCGCTGGTGCCGGACAGCGAGGCGCGGCTGGGCTATCTTCCCAATGCACAGACGGGAGTATTGGCGAAGGTGGCGGTAGGCAAAGGCGTGGCACCGCTGTTCAATCTATGGCCAGCGCAGAACGGACCTGAACTGCTCGACCCAAAGACCGGATTCAACACCGGAATCGCCGAGGCATTCTCGAACCCGGTGCAACACATCCGCGAGGACTTCGGAACCTTGCGCTTCGATGCGAACCTCAGCGCGAACGATCTGCTGTTCGGCGTGTATACGGTTGACGACTCGACAGCGAGCACGCCGACCCAGAACCCGTTGTCGATCATCGATGAGAGCCTGCGCGAACAGGTGGCCAGCGTGCAGGAGCAGCATGTGTTTTCAGCAAGCCTGCTGAATACCGCTCGCTTCGGCTACTCGCGCGCGAGCTTTTTCTTTCTTGGTTCGTCGACACCGCTCGACGGGGCAGACATTACGAGCTGGGTCGCGGGCCAGCCGATTGGAGCCATCGTGATCGCCGGCAGCACAGCCTCGAATGGCTCGTCGCAGGTGACCGGTGCGGGCGGCAACGTAGGTTCGAATAATGCGACTACGCGCAACCTGTTCACAGTGGACGACCACATCTACTACACGCGGGGCAGACAACAGGTGGAAGCGGGCGGATGGGTGCAGCGCCTGCAGTCGAACGACAACCTCGCGCAGAATCAATGGGGACAGGCTTCGTTTGCGAGCCTCGCGACGTTTCTGCAGGGCACGGTAAAGACGTTTACCGTGGTGCCGAATCCGACGGAGCTTGGCTGGCGCTCGACGATGGGCGCGGGATATCTCGAAGACACGGTGCATGTGTTGTCGAATCTCGAACTGCGCGCAGGGATACGATTTGAGGCAACGAACGGCTTTAATGAATCGCAAGGCAGAGCAGGGATCTATGGCTTCACGAACGGCGTGATCGATACGACGCCGACGGTAGGCTCCTCCGGTTTGACGGACAACCGCGCGAAGTTTCTGCCGGAGCCGCGTGTTGGACTCGCGTGGGATCCATTCCGGAACGGCAAGACGGCGGTGACTGCGGGCTTCGGATTGCATCACTCGCTGCTCGACAATCTGGACTACCGGCTGGACCAGGCTGCGCCGTTCAACACGACGCTGAGCCAGAGCAATGTGGCGGTCTCGAGTTTGACCATCACGCCCGCGACGCAACCGGGTGCGGATAGTCTGATATCACCCTCAAACGTGCAGCCCGGTATCGACACGCCGGCGGTGCTTGCCTGGGACTTGAAGGTGGAACAACAACTGACGTCGAACACTTCGCTGACGGTGGCGTATATCGGCTCGCATGGCTATCACCAGATTCTCTCCGAAGACCAGAACCAACCCGCGACAGTGACCTGCCCGAATCCTGCCTGCCCCGCGAATGTCGCGGCAGCCACGATCTTCTATCCAACAACTGCAAAAGCGAATCCGCTGGTTGCGAATACTACGTCGTGGGTTTCGCAGGGGATGAGCAACTACAACGCGCTGGAGGTGGATGCGCGCCGTAACTTCACGAATGGCCTGCAGTTTCGCGGAGTGTATACATGGTCGAAGAACCTCGATAACGGGTCGGCGTGGAATACGAGCGTGTCCGCCAACACGCCGGCGTTCGTGTCTGTGCCGGGCAAGCTAAGCCTCGATTATGGCCCAGCTGCGACGGATGTGCGCAACATCGCCGCGCTGAATGGCACCTACTATCTGCCGTTCGGACGCAATCGGCGCTTCGCTTCTGGAGTGAGTCCGCTGACCGATAGAGCAGTCGGGGGATGGAGCCTGAGCACGATCGCGAATCTGCAATCCGGCTTCCCTTTTTCGCCGCAACTCGGATATAACCCGACGGGATCAGGTGATACGCGAAACCCGGTGCGGCCGGATATCAATCCAAACTTTCACGGCAAGCTTTATACCCGCACCGTGGCGCAGTGGTTCAATCCGAATGCATTTTCAGCGCCGGTATCTACGCTATCGAGCAGCGGTGCGATCACAGGGGGCGCGGTGGGCAACGTTGGCCGCGACACGCTGGTGGGGCCTGGGTTGGCGGAGCTCGATCTGGCGCTGCTGAAGAATACGCAGCTTCGCGAAGGAATAAACCTGCAGTTCCGCTCGGAGTTCTTCAACGTTCTGAATCACGCCAATTTTGCCACGCCGAACGCGATTACCTATGGGTCGGCCCCGAGCCTGGTTTCGGGTGCCTACACGCCGCCCAGTCTGTCATCTACGGCGGGCGTGATCACGGCGACCTCGACGAGTTCGCGACAGATTCAGTTTGGCGTGAAGCTGGTCTTTTAGTTCATTTGTGGAAAGTGGATCCCGCCGTGATCTTTGCATGGGTGACGGACAGGATGCGCACCGGCCCGAGCAAGCCGGACGATACGAGAGGCGAATCCGCGTTGTAGGGTTTGAAGGTGGTGAACGTGTATTTCTTTGTGGTGTCGGGCTGCTGGTCCCCGATCAGGCGGTTGACCCAGAGGTTCGTTACCTTCACTGTCAACTCGTTGTCGCCGGGGCGAAGCGCATTGGTGATATCGACGCGGTAGGGCGCATGCCAGACGATGCCTAGAGGTTTGCCATTGACCGATACATCGGCAAGCTCTTTGACGTCGCCAAGATCGAGGAGGATGTGCGCGCCGGGTCGGAGCCATTCGCTCTGAGTGTGGATCGTCTTGGTGTACGTCGCGGTTCCCGAGAAATATTTAACGCCCTGGTTTGCGTTGTCGGTCCATGAGGAAAGCTTGTCGAGCATGATCTCACCCGTCACGCCGCGGTCAGGCTGAAAGCTGAGTTTCCATGGCCCGTCGAGCGTGGTCAGAGCTGTTTCTGTGGGTAAGGGAACAGACCAGCTGGTCTTGGTAGCAGGGTGGCGAAAGACGACGAAGAGCGCTTCATACGGATTCAATTTCAGGGGTATCGTGGTCCGCCCTGCAGCGGTGCGATAGGAGGCAGGCTCGGTTTGACCAGTATCGGCGTGCCAGAGTTCAGGGGCCATTCCATCGACGCGGAAGGTCGCATTCAGATTCTCGATGCGATCTTTGCGGTTATCGACGAAGTAGAGGTCGCCGTCCTTGAGCTTGCGGTGTAGAAACATCAGTTCTGTATCCGGCTCCGGCTGGGAGTATGCGAAGTCCTGCGGCACTTTCAAATCGGCGAGCACTTCGTTCGCGGTTTTCCCCGCGTAGACCTTGCCTCTTCCGAAGGTGTGTCCCGCCGCGCCCTCGCCTGCATCGTTGCCCCACAACTGATCAGCTATGGTGTGAAACTCTTTCTCATCATCAGCAAGACTTGGCGAATCGACTGGCTTGTTGCCTACGACGACTGCTCCCGCAGCGACCAGGTCGCGGATCTTGCGGAGCACAGGAAGCGTCATTCGCCGGCTGGTTCCGCCCAGGTAAAGGATGCGATAGCTCGTGCCACCAGGTGTAGTTAGCCTTCCGTTCTGAAACGAAAGATGATTGAGAATGACATCCGCATTTACAAAATCGAACGCATAGCCCTGGGGCGCGTCCTGCTGCGGGCGCAGGCCGAAGACGGCGGTCAACGGGCCTTCCTGGCCGTAGAAGTACGCGACGTCGGCATAGAAATGCCCCTGCTGCAGCATGTAGGAACTGCGCGCAAGATAAGTCACCCAGGGAGTCGCCTCTTCCGCCCAGGTCTGATTGCGGTTGAACCATAGTCCGTAGTGCCCCAGCGTGAGCCCCGGCGCTTTGTCGACCAGAGGCTGGTGCGCCGACTCGTGAATCATGAATCGATTGACCCCCAGGGCAAGCTCGACATCCGCGATTCTTTTAAGCGTGTTCGGACTCCAGCCCCATGGTGGGCCGTTGCTGGTCATCGACTCCGCGCCGACGACATTTTGACCGTAGATGTGGGAGATGGACGCCGCTCCGCGCAGGTCTGCAACGTAGGTGGGCTGAGGCGTCTCGTTCGGCGTAAAGGTCCACATGGCCCCCATAGGCACATCGGCGTGACGCCGCATCTCCATGTCATCGCCGAGAGAAGGCCGATGATATTCCAGCGCCTCCGCATAGTAGCTCATATGGTGTGCATGCAACTCTGTCGCGATCTCGCCGTAGTGGTTTTGCGCGTAGAGTTCTGCGATGGTGCGACGAAAATCCCACAGGAACCGGTTCGTCGCTTCCGGACTTTGCACAATGACTCCAGTGAGCGCGGGAAGCCATGCATGGGCGTCATAACCGCGCCGCTGACGGAACTCCTGCAGCATGTCGTCGGTCCAGTTTTGCGCGCCTGTCTCGGCGCTATCGCTCAACATGAAGCTGATGCCCTTGGCGCCGATGAGCCCCGGACCAACGGTATCGGAGTACGTCTTAAGATAGCCGTCGACATAGTTTTTTACATACTCGCGATTGAGCTTATCGACTTCAAGTCCAGTGGCTTCGGCGGGAGCGGGGCCGTTCTCGTGGCCGGTGAGGGAGTAGCCGATGCGGAGGATGACCCATCTTCCTGCGGGGGCGGTCCAGTTGAGAGAACCGTCCGGCTTCATTCGATTGGTCAAGTCGACGACATCGCTGCTCTGGACAATGGAGCCCGCGTCGGCCGGAGAATCGCGAATGGCATAGTAGTCGAGGACCGTGGAAAAGCCGGCCCGCTTTTCGAATTCATTCACGCGGGAGGCGCTGCTCAGGACGAGCTCGGTGATGGCGTGTGATTTGTGCGACGCCTGCGCGTTGGATGCTGCCGGTGCAGGAAAGCTGACGCGAAAGAATCTCGCCGTCACAGCAGGAAAGGAGGTGGTGCGCTGCGGCACGCTACTTAGCGACAGGTTGGCGACGTGCCGGAAGTTCTGGCCATCGTCGCTTGCCTCCAGTTGGGGATAGACGGCATGCGGATCTTCGAATCCGAAGATGCTGATCATGTCATCGAGCGTGGCCAGGGTGACGGCCTGGATCTTCTGTGCGTGAGGGTACTCGAATTGAATCCAGGCTTGCTTACCTGCTGCGGCATAGGGCAAGGACAAGGCGATCTTCTCGACATCGCCGTCGGACAAGGCTGCCACATCCGGCTCTCCTTCGCTCGAGGTAATGCGCGGCTGCAAGTCCGTTTGCGTTTTGTCGTCCGATGGCACGCGATAGGCAACGACGGCGCTGTCGGCATAAAACGTCGGCAGGGGTTTGGCACGGGCGTGATCGCTGCCCTCTTCCGGTTGAACCTTGTAGTTCTGGAAGGTGCCGCTCGCGTCCGATGGTTTTGAGAGTATTCCATGGAACGCCTCGCCGCCGTTGACGCGGGTTTCGCTCCAGACCATCTTCTTCATTCCCTGCGATGGAGGAACCCATGGGCCGCCTGTGGCGCTCCATCCGGGGGAGCTGGCGATTGCCATCTCCATGCCGAGCTTGTCCGCCGTCGTGGTGGCGTAACGGAAGGCGTCTTTCCACTCGGGTGTCATGTAGACGAGGCGATTCTTCACTACCTGCGGCGTGTCGATCGAGCCTTCAAAGACCGTGACTCCTCCCAGGCCGACGCGATGCATCCATTCGAGGTCGAGCTTGATTCCTTCCTGGGTGATATTGCCGTTCATCCAGTGCCACCACACTCTTGGTCTTGTGGCCTCAGGCGGATTGTTGAACCCGCGCGCGAGTTGATCCTGCGGCTCCTGCGCCATCATCCTGCTCGCGAGGTGAGGCAGAGAAAAGAGCAAAGCAAGGGCTGCAGCACCGGAGGTAAATCGCTTCATTCTGTTTTGTCCTTTCAAGTTGCTCTTCTCCGAAGCTGCATCGGACTGGCAAATTGCAACGAAGCAGGAGAGAAGAGAACCGAAAGGCTTTTAAACGCTATCGAGACATGTGCTGTCAATAGGAAAACAATTCCCTTTGCATTGGAGACCGGTATTGCTAATCACAAATGAGGCATGCGAATCTCGACATGCCGAAGATCTGTAAGCAACGATAGATGCAGCGACGGATGTGGCCAAGTGGGCTGCGCGTTGCCGGGTCGATTTTTTCCACACCATTGCAAAGAGCTACTGCACGGCTGATTGCTCCGGCAGCGTCCAGGCGAACAGGACGCTGCCGCTGCCGGTCAAGACATATTGGCGGCCATCGAGTTCATAGGTGCTAGGGGAGGTTTGTATCGGAGATCCTGTCCCCACGTGCCAGAGAGTTTTGCCGTCGCTGGTATCGAGGGCAAGCAGATTTCCGGTTGCATCGCCGGTGAAGGTGAGTCCGGAGCCGGTGGTCAGCACTCCAGCGCCTGATCCTCCATGGCCGACGTCATGGCTCCAGCGAATCTTGCCGGTCTGGTAGTCGATCGCTTCGATGACTGCCTTGCCCCAAAGTCCATAGTCCGCGCCAGCCCAGCCGTAGACGCCGTCCGCGGGCTTGGCGAAGTAGAGGCTGTAGCTGGGGTGAGCGTCCACGATGAAGAGGCCGGTCTTGGGATCGAAGCTGGGCGAGCGGTAGTTGGTGAGGCCGGACTCGTCGGGCGCGATGAGACGTCCGTCGGGGGCCGGTTCTTTCTCCGGATTGGGAATGGGGTGGCCTTGCTTGTCGACACCCAGCGTCCAGTTCACGGGACCGTACGGCGTGGTCAGGAGACTCTTGCCGTTGGTGCGGTCGAGGACGAAGAAGATGCCGTTACGCGAGGTCTGCATGAGCATCTTTTTCGGCTGGCCATGGAAGGCGCCATCGACCAGGACGGGAGTTTCGACGGCATCCCAGTCGTGGGTGTCGTGCGGGGACGCCGAGAAGGCCCACTGGAGCTTGCCGGTGTCGGGATTGAGGGCGGCGATGCTGCAGGTGTAGGGGTCGGGGCCGGGACGGGTCGAGCCATTCAGCACCGGAGTAGGATTGCCTGTTCCCCAATACAGGAGGTTGAGACCGGGATCGTAGGTGCCGGTCATCCAGGTGGTACCGCCGGTTGTCTTGTTGGGCGTGCCTGCGGGAGGCGTGGAGAACCACTGCCACTGCTCGTGGCCGGTTTCGGGGTCGAAGGATTTCAGAAAGCCGGGAAGGTTGTCGAAGTCTCCTCCGACACCGACGATGACGTGGTCTTTGACGACGAGCGGAGCCATGGTGGTCCAATAGCCCTTCTTGGCATCGGCAATGATGACATTCCAGCGAACCTTGCCATCCTTTGCGTCAAGCGAGATGAGATGGCTGTCCGGGGTGACGAAGTACAACCACCCGTGATACATGCCGAGTCCGCGCTGACCGATGTGGTTGCCGGGATTGGGCGGGTTGGTAAAGTGCCAGAGCATGTGGCCGGAGCGCGCATCGACGGCCCAGACATTGTCCGGCACGGTGAAGTACAGGACGCCGTCGACCAGCAGCGGCGAGGACTTAATGGTTGAAGCCTGATTGGTCTGAAAGGCCCAGGCGAGTCCAAGATTTCCGACGTTGTTGGGGGTGATCTGGGTCAAAGAACTATGCCGTCTGCCGGAGTAGTCGCCATGGTAGCCGGGCCAACTGTCCGGCGGCGGCTTGAGCAGCTCGGCGTTGGTCAGGTTCTGCGCCACCAGCGAGAACGAGCATATGAGGAGCAGCAGCAAGGCCCCTGCGGCACACAACGCAGACAACAAGGAGCACAAGGAATTCTTCAGCAGCTTCATATCGATTCGTACCCTCTCCGGGCCGTGCGTTCGGCGACGCTGGGATTGGTTAGCGCAAGGTTTGTATGTAGGCCATCAAATTGTGGATGTCCGCGTCAGTGTATTTGCTGAACTGCTCGACGTGAGCATCGACGGGCGAATCGACGGCGAACTTCACCTTGGCGGTAGGCCAGGACCGATAGGAGCCGCTGCTGTCACGGAGCCCGATGGTGAATTCATCCTGGTATGCAAGGGTGCCTGACACCTGTTGGCCGGAGGGAAGAGTCACGGTAACGCGGCTCTTGGCGTTGCGGGGATAGAGCATCTGCTCTTCCAGTTGCAGGCCTTCGAGCCGGGACGCTATGCCTGCAAGATCGCCTGTGGCCGAGTGGCATTTGGCGCAGCCGCCGGGACCATCGAAGTAGCGCTTCCCTGCTTCGGCATTGCCGGTCTGAAGGTCGGCGACATCGACGCCGCGACGTCCGCCGGGGGCGCTTGCCGCCTTGGCCGCCGCCTCGTGGATAAAGGCCGCGAGGCTGGTCAGTTCGTGATCGGAGAAGACGAACGCCGGCATCTTGGTTCCGGGGACTCCGTTCCGCACGATGGCGTAGATCTTGTTGCCGTCGATATCGGTTCGTACCAGCCGGGAGCGGGTGAGGTCAGGGCCGCTCTCTCCTCCGGCGGCATCGCGTCCATGGCAGAACGAGCAGTGCTGCTGGAAGAGTTCATTGCCGGCGTCGGCCAATGTGGCCGGGTGAACCTCGGCGGCCTGGTGAGCGGAGGGTGCGGCCGGTGTGGCGGGGGCGGGCACGTTCGAGCTGATAAGCAAATGCACCAGAGAGGTTAGCTCTGTACCCTGTATCTGTGGAAATGCAGGCATGCTGCCTTTGCCGTTGTGAATTCTTGCGATGATCTGCTGCTCGGTCATGCGGCTGCCTACGGCCACCAGCGAAGGAAAGGCGGGCGGATTTCCCTGGCGCTTATCTCCGTGACACATGGCGCAGTTTTTGGCATAAGTCTCCGCGCCGAGGGCATCTTGAGCGGTAGGCTGCTGCTTGTCGCCAGTGGTCGAGGTCGTCGGCGAGCTGCTGCCCGGAGGTGTCTGCGCGGAACCACTCGACGTCGTCTGGGTGGTGCTGTTCGGAGGTCTCTGGGCTCCGGTGGCTGGAGCTTCCTGCGCGACTGCGGAAGCGGCGCGCACTGAAATTTCCTTGCCTTGCCAGGCGATGAAACCTGCCATTATGGCCAGAAACGCCGTAAGCCGGACTGTCTTTCCTGTCTTCCAAGTCTTCATAGTCGTGAGTCTCGCCCTCTTAGCAGAAATAAATGCGCCATACGGATTGCAGAATGCGTATACGCAGAAAACGCTGCGCTAAACCCACCATGCCGCGACAGGTTGTTCTTTCAAGATGATCTCATTCAGGAACTTCGCCGCTTTGGTGAGTCCTTCTTCGGGAGAGAGCAGGCTGTCTTCATGTTCAATGGAAAGAACATTGTCGTAGCCAAACATTCGCAAGGTGGAAACGAACTCCTTCCACCACTCGGCCCCATGGCCATACCCGCAGGTGCGGAAGATCCATGCGCGGTCGCGCTCCTGAGTGTAGGGCTTGGTATCGAGCACACCGGTACGCACCAGGTTCGCAGGGTAGAGCTGCGTGTCCTTGGCGTGGACGTGGAAGATGGCGTCGCCGAGAAGGCGCACCGCCGCGATGGGGTCGATGCCCTGCCAGAACATGTGGCTGGGATCGTAGTTGCAGCCTATCGATGTGCCCGCGAGTGCTCGCAGCTTCACCATGGTTTCGGGGCTGTAGACGACGAAGCCTGGATGCATCTCGATGGCGATTTTGACGCCGTGCTTGGCAGCGAAGGCGGCGCGGTCGATCCAGTACGGCGCGACAACTTCGTCCCACTGCCATGTAAGCAGATCCAGATACTCCGGCGGCCAGGGGCAGGTCACCCAGTTGGGCGACTTGGCATTGAGCGAATCGCCGGGGCAGCCGGAGAAGTCGACCACCACCGGCACGCCTAATTGCTGCGCGAGCAGGATGGTCTTCCGGTTGACCTCCTGCGCTGCCTTCGCCTGCGCGGGGTCCGGATGCAGCGGGTTTCCGTGACAGCTCAAGGCGCTGATGCTGACGCCGTGGTCTTCCAGCTTTTGCTTGAACTCCTTCAGCTCGGAAGGGTTCTCGAGCATCGACAGCTTGCAGTGCGCGTCGCCGGGATAATTTCCCGTGGCCAATTCCACGGTGCTGATCTGAAGCGCCTTCAGCTTCTTGAGGACGGCTTCCAAGGGTAGGGACGACAGCAATGGTGTAAAAACCCCAAGTCTCATGCAGTTGCTCCCGGCTGCCTACTAAGTTGCTTGCTGCTCCGATAGAGTGGCTTCAAAGGGACCCTTCTTCTGCTCTTGTCTGCTTTTTGTCTGCCTGCAGGTTCGTGGACGTGACAACTTCGGCATTTCTTTAAGTGCAACACGTGCCCGACTAATCCGAAGTTCTTCCGATAGAAAATCTATATTGCCGATAAAACATTCGTCAAAAGCGCTGGTGAAGTCCCGCCAGCGATGGGCGAGGATTCAGTCGTACGCGGCGATGGTCTCCACTGGCTGCCAGACGCCGCCGGCCTGATGGCTCCGGAGCATGGCGTCGACCAGGCATGTGGACCGGTAGCCGTCGTTGAAGGTTGGCAGCATCGCCGATTTTGCCTGTGGCGATGCTCCTTCGGCGATCCATTCGTAGGCGTCCCGCATGAGGTTCAGAAAGGCATCGGCCCAGGACTCCTGATGGCCGCCGGGCAGATGGGTGTAGCGCCGCACGCCGGGCGACACGAGCGAGGGATCCTTCGCCATGACGCCATTCGGCTGATTGTGATGCCCGATCCAAAGCTCATTCTGCTCCTCCTGTCTCCACTTCAACGAGCAGCCCAACCCGCTCAACTCGAGTTGGAGGTCGTTCTTATGGCCGGGCAGCACCTGTGCGACGGAGAAACAGCCCTTTGCGCCATTGTCGAAGCGAAGGAGAACGCTGGCCAGATCCTCCGCCTGCACCTTGACCGGCACGCGATCTGCGGCGCTCTTCGTGGTGAAAGCCTCCGCTGAGGCGCCGGAGGAATAACGGACTGGGATGACAGTCGTGAGGTCGGCGAGGACGGAGACGATCTTGAGGCCTGAGACATGCTCGGCGAGATCGCACCAATGCGAACCGATGTCTCCGAGAGCGGAACTCACGCCGCCTTTGGAGGGATCGGATCTCCAGGAGTAGACGTTGGCGTCGGTCATCCAATCCTGGAGATAATGGCCATGCACGAAGTGGAGCGGCTTGGTCTCGCCGCTCACGATCATGCTGCGCGCCTGCTGCACCAGAGGGTTGCCGCGATAGTTGAAGGTGACGACATGCGCGACTTTGGCGGCAATCGCGGCGTCGCGCAGTTGCCGTGCTTCCGCGGGGTTCAGGGCCAGAGGCTTGTCGGAGATGACGTGCTTGCCGGCCTTGAGCACAGCCAGCGAGATGGGAAGATGCAGATGGTTCGGCGTGGTGTTGTGAATCACCTGCACCTCGGGGTCGGCGATGAGTGCGTGGAAGTCGCCGTAGGCACGATCGACCTTGTACTCTCGCGCTTTTTTGTCGGCCGACTCCTGCGAGGAGCCTGCGATTGCGACGACCTCGACATCTCCCAATCGCCGTACGGCATCGAGGTGGTGCGCCGCAACGAATCCAGGACCAATCAGGCCCATTCCAATCTTCTTCATAAAGGTGTAGTAGGAACTCTCGATTTCAGAATCGGCTTCCGTTAGTGGCTTACAGCCGACGTGGACGGTGAGGGATGAGATGCGGTGCTGCCTTCGGTCATGCCGAGCGCCCACTTGATGGCTTCGAAGTACATCTTGCGGATGTCGGGATCTTGCCATGACTCTTCCGTATGGCCGAGCGTGGAGTAGAAGACGCGGCCCTTGCCGTAGGTCTTGTCCCAGGCCACGGGGAAGTCATGATCGGCACGATGGATGCGCGGATTGTTCGCGTAGTCGAGCTTCGTGGGATCGAGGCTGAGCAGCACGTTGACCTTGCTCCGCTCCCAGTCTTTGGGCTGATAGATCTCGTCGTACTTCACGAACTCATGCGGGAAGTGCCGCATCGCCGGGAAGTTCGGATCTTCGTTAATGATGGGCGCGTTGAAGGTCGACCAGGGATGCTGATCGAACCAGCCGCCGATCATCTCTCCGTACTCCGGCCAGGTGTAGTTCGTGTCGAGCGCGGCGTGAACGCCGACGAAGCCCTTACCGTCTTCCTTGATGAAGGACATCATGTCGGTCTTCTGGCTTGCGTCCATGTCCAGCTCGCCGGTGGTGCTGGCAAAGACGAGGACGTCGAAGTAATTCAGATTTTTGGCATTTCTGGGAAGCGGCTTCTTCGTCAGCAGCTCGGTGTCGGTGCGGATGGTGGTGTCCCAAAGCCCGCTTTCCTTGCCCATATTGTAGATGGCTACCATGGCATCGGAGACAGAGTCGTGCTCGAATCCCTTGGTCTGGCCGATGACGAGAACGTGCTTCAGGTGAATCGTCTTGGCGTGTGGAGCAGGAGCTACGGAGGCGGACCCGGTCTGGGCTGGCGTCTGGACCGGTGTCTGGGCCTGTACGGTTGAAATGAGAACTCCCAGGCCGATCGCAGCACAGGAAAAGACCAAAAGCTTCTTAATAGATGTCACTTCATCTCCATGGACTGCGGGAAGAACAGACTGCGGATAACTTCGTTTCTTGCGCTCTATCTGGCTGCTTGTTGGCGTGTCATTGATAAGAGTTGATAAGAAAAGAAGCGATGGCGTTCCTTACGTTCGCACAGCGAATTTTATCTGAGAAGAAGTTTATTCCTAATTGGCGACGTATGTCATTTCGTGAGCAGCGCTGAGCGGCCATCATCGCTCATTCACGATTCCCGCGTCCTTCAGCGCGCGCTTTTCGGTGTCGAGCGCCGCCGTATGAAGTTGCATGACGCGATGCATGGCGGCTTCCGCATCGTGTGGGCGTCCCTGGGCTCGATAGGCTCTTGCGAGTAAGTAAAGCACTCCCGAGTCGTCGGGGTTCAAATTGCCGGCTTGAACCAGAAGCGGCACGGCGGCGGCGGAATCGTGCAGCTCCAGCTCAGCTTTGCCCATGTAGAAGTACGCCGCCCAGGAATCCGGCTCCAGCTCCTGCGTCTTCTTCAAGTAGGCGAGGCCTGCCTTGTACTCGCTGGCCTGGACTAGGACAGCGCCGAGAAAGTAGTTGGCGCTGGCATCGTTCGGGTCAGCTTCAATGGCGAGCTTCAATTCTTTTTCCGCGTCGGGATTCCGGTGCGCTCCAAGGTAGGCTTTTCCCAACTCCCGGTGAGCGCCCGGAAAATTGGGATCTTCTGCCAGGACGGACTGGAATGCCTGGGCCGACTCCTGAAAGTTTGTCGCGTCGTAGTATGCCTTTCCGAGCAGGAAGTTGGTCTGCGCAGGGGACGTGCTGTTCGCAAACAGACTGGTGAACACCTCTTTCGCCTTCTGTGCCTGGCCTGCCCGCGAGTAGGCGATCCCGAGAAGATAGACGGCTGCCGGATCTGCGTCCTTGCCCTGCGTCAGCGGTTCCAGCAGCTTGATGCCTGCCTCAGCTTTATCGGTCGACGTGAGACAGGTCGCGAGCAGCATAGTCGCCTTATGGTTCGACGGGGCTTCCTCGTGCAGCTTCTGGAAGTAAGGCAACGCCTGGCTATAGTCCTCCTGCTTGAGATAGGCAAGGCCAAGGTCAAGCTGGATCTCGCGAAGCTGTGGCCGGATTTGAAGAACGCGTTTGTAGGTCGCGATTGACTCGGAGACCCGATGCGTCCTGCCATACAACACGCCAAGGTTCGCCAGCGCGCTGATGTTTTGCGGGTCGGCTTTGAGCACGCTGCGGAAGCCAGCCTCGGCTTCGGAATATCGTCCGGCATTCAACGCCTGCACGGCCGCCTCGAAGGTCTGCCTGGTCGTCTCCGCGCCAGCGCCAAGTCCGAAAGCGGAGGACAGGAGCAGAACAAACGCTGCGAGGAATGCGAGAGGTTTCATAAAGAGTTCTAAGGAGAGAGGCGATGGAAATAGAGTATGCGGACCAACGGCACAAGAAGAGGCCGGGTCCATTGTGACATGAACCCGGCCGGTTGCGTTTACCTGTCGGAGTTAGAAGTAGAACTTGCCGCCAAGCTGCAGTTGACGAGGATCGCGGGTTCCGTTGATCTGGCCGGCGCTTCCTGGGTTGGTCCCATAGTTCTGACCTGGGTTGGGTGCCGAGAGACCGGTGTTAATGGTGCTCCACTGGGTGTGGTTGAAGACGTTGTAGGCTTCAACCCTCAACTGGAAGCGTACGCTCTCCGTGATGTTCACGTTCTTGAAGACCGACACGTTGTAGTTATCCACTCCAGGCCCGTAGATGGTATTGCGCTTGAAGTTGCCGTAGCTGCCATTCTGGGGAACCGAGAAGGCGGCGGGACTGAACCACATGGGAGTTTGGTCCAGATGGCCCGGTTTGATCCTGATCTGGCCGCCGGCGTAGTCGGGACGGATGTGGCCAAAGCCGCCATTGCCCAGATTGCCGCTCGACTGCAGATCGCAGGAATCACCTGCGCCGCCCGCGCTACTGTTCATGCAGGGGCTGCCGCTCCAGAACTGCGAGACACCGGAGATCTCCCAGCCGCCGGCGGTATATTCGACTAATCTGCCATGACCCTTAACATCCGGGAAGTTGTAGACATATTGCACGTTGGCAACGTTGCGGCGGTCGTAGCCCGCAGGCGCGTAGAAAGCCTTCAGATTAGTGTAATCGGGGAAAACGTCGCTGCCTTCGCCGTCGATGTCATCGAGATTCTCCGCCTTCGAGAATGTGTAATCGGCATTGATGGTGAAGCGATTGCTGAATCTACGCTCCACATGGACCTGAAGACCGTTGTACCGGCTGTTGGCGCCGAACACACTGTAGTGAATCTGGTTGTAGCCCTTGTACGGGTAGACAGCCTGGATCACATTGTTGACCTGGGAAAGGATCGGGGTGTTGATCGTAGTCCCCAGAGGCAACTGTTGCAGCTCCTGTTGGTACAACTGGTGCCTGCTGAAGTTACCGATGTAGGTGATATCCAGAGCCAGCTTGTAGGGCAACTGCTGCTGGATTCCGAGGTTATAACCGTCGGTTACAGGAATCTTACCGTTTTGGTCCAGCCCCAGGACGGCACTTCCCGGCGGCGATAATGGCGCACCATTGACCACTGAGGGCGAGAGATTACCAATCTGGCCGCCATAGATTTGGGGGTTGTAGCCCAGAGGAGGATTGGTGACCCCGTTGAAGTTGAAGACGTTCTGCTGATAGCGCTCATAGAAGATACCGAAGCCGCCGCGAAGCGCGGTCTTACCATCTCCGAAGACGTCATACGCGAAACCTATGCGCGGTCCGAAGTTATTGAAGCGGAAGTTGAGGCCGCCCTTGGGAAGGCCCTGTGTCCCTTCCTGAACCATGCCGTTGTAAGGATTTCCGCTGCCAGGGATGATGGTGCCCTGGGTTGGAGCTTGTCCCGGGATGTTGTTTGCGGTATTGATCTGCACCGCATTCGCAGGATTGTAGGCGTTCGGCTGAAAGTAGTACTGGTGAAAGGGAGAGACCGTGTAGGTGGGCCCGATGAACTCATATCGAACGCCGTAGTCGAGCGTCAGCCTCGGCGAGACCTTCCAGGTGTCCTGGGCATAGCCCTCATACTGAAAGAAATGGAAGTGACCATAAGTGTAGTTATTGGATTGGGTGACGGTGGTGTAGTTGCCCAGAACCAGATTCGCGATGCCTGAATTACTGTTGTTTGCGTTCTGGTTGCTGGCGCCAAAGTTGAGGCTAGGCTGCTCCTGCCAGGTGCCTTGCTGCCCGTTCTCATTGAGGTCGCCAAATATGCCGAACTTCAGGACATGGTTTCCAAGAACCTTGGTCACATCATCGGTTGCGACAACTGTGTTTCCGGTCGATGCCCACCCGGCTGCAAACTCGCTGCTGTTGATGTATGCGCTCCCCCCTGTGCCTGCATTTGTCTCGCCGCTATTCAGGATTGGAGCGAGGTTGTTGATGTTCGTCCCTGGATAGAGGTCTGTAAAGGTGTAGCCGATCGCTGTCTTGTCATACAGCGAAGGCGATGTGCCAGGGGGGATGTCGACAATCTGGTTCAGATGCAGCCAGCCAACGGTGACCTCGTTGGTGAGGGTTGGCGAGATGACGTTGACCAAGCTCCAGGCGTAACTTTTTCCGGGCTTCTGACGGTACTCTGGATAGACCGGATAGGTATCACTCGAGAAGATGCCGAAGCCGAGTTGCTCCTGCTGCCTATCGTCCACGTAACGGAAGAAGGCGTTCGCCTTCGGGCCGAAGTTGTAGTCCACGCGGGCTACGTACTGGTTCTTGTAGAAGGTGTACGTATCCTGGAAGTTGATCTGCTGTTGGTCGCCGAAGCCGTTGTTGTAGACGGGATTGTTGAACGTACCCCTGTATCCAGGAATAATGCTCTTAATCTCTGCCTGGTACTGGCTATTAGCCGCAAGCGCCGCTGCGGGAATGATGTTACCTGGGTAGACCGTACCAGTCTGCACTTCGCCGAAACGGTTGTACCTAATTGTTCCGGGAACAAAGACAGATCCGTTTTTTACCTGATTCCCACTGGTATCGGTGATTGGCGTGCCGACATTCGTACCACTGAATGTCTGCTCGACTCCTGAGCGATAGAGGCTCGACATGTCGGCCACGCCGCCGGGCGTACCGATGCCCAGCAGCGCTGGATTGGGCATCGTGTAGAACGTATTGCCGTTCGGCCGGCTCGCGCGGGTCCCTTCGTAGTTGAAGAAGAAGAACGCCTTCTTGTTGGTGCGTGGCGAAATCTTCGGAATTGGAATGTAGCCGCCGATATTGGCGCCAAACTGGTTGAAGTGAAGGACCGACCGCGCCTTGCCATTGTGGTTGCTGAACCAGTCGTTGGCGTCGAAGGCGGTATTGCGATCGAACTCATAGGCGGTTCCATGGAAATGCTCGCCGCCGGCCTTGGTGTTGATCAGAATCATGACGCCAGGGCTGCGGCCATACTCCGCATTGAAGTTGCCGGTCAGCGTCTTGAACTCGCCGACGGCATCGATGCTGAGGTCGGTATATTGGCCGTCGTTCGCGCCCACGTCGGTGTTGATCACGCCGTCGAGGAAGAAGTTGTTCGCCGTGCCGCGCATGCCGTTGACGAAGAAGTCGTTGGTCTGGTTGAACACCAGGCGGAACTGCGAGGAGTTGTTGCTGACAACGCCGGGCAAGGTCGTCAGCAGCGATTCAAAGTCGCGCCCATTCAGAGGTTGCTCCAGCACCTGCCGAGGCGCGACGACGGCCGAGTTCTGCGAAGTCTCCGTCTCGACCAGCGGCTCCTGGGCACTGACGGTCACTGTTTCAGATTGCTCTCCGACCGACATCTGCAAATTACCTACTCCGAGGTCCTGCTGCTGATCGAGCACGATACCTGGACGCTCCAGCGCTTTCATCCCACTGGCGGTCACCTTGAGGTCATAGGTGGCGACCGGCAGGTTCAACGCCCTGAAGACGCCGGTGCTGTTCGTCGTAGCCTCTCTCGTCAGGCCGCCAGTCGCGTGGTTGACTACCTGCACATGCGCGCCGGGGATGACTGCACCAGCGTTATCGACCACCGTCCCTGTAATCGATCCATCCTGGGCCAGCAGTTTGGCGCCGGGGAAGAAGATCACCAGAAGGGCCAGGAGAGACAGAGGCAGGAGCAGAGACGAACCTAACCGCCCGAACCTGCTTCGTAAACTTCCGGAAGGGGTATCCGTCACGCCACCCCTACTATTGGTCCGTTGGGAAGCAGTTGCGCTCCAAGCTCCCCGATTGATTGATCTTTTGGTCTGACCATTCGACGAAACAGTGAAGTCTTGTTTGCCGATAAGGCCACAGGCGAAGAAACGTTTGCTCATGGTTTGGCCTTCCTGAAAATGCTAAGTTGTGGGAACACGTCGAAACGCACGCAATGGAGTTCACGTCCCGGTCGCCAACTATAAGAATGGCGCGGTCTCCTGTCAATGATATTGTTATCATTGACAGATCATCAGGGACATATAGATGAACATTGCGGATATATTGCGAATCGGTATAAGCTCCGAACTTCGCCTCCCGCCAGCAATTCGAGCCGCTTTTCCGCAGGACGACTGCAAAATCAAAAAAAGATCCTGCAGTGTGTGGAATTATGGCAAAAATCGCTCGACCGGATCCTTTCGCTCAACGATCTTATGATGTGGTGAAAAAAAAACCGAAGCTTGTAACCGGCTCAGGCAAAGGCGAATGCTTTGATAATCCCAAAGCGGCAATTCAGCGCATATACAGTTTTGGGCGCGGCAGGGTGCAGGTTGCACCAGAGAAGAGCCGCATCCTAAGAGATCACTCATTAGCCCATGGCGCAGTTCTCTTCCGCACCGGAACCTCTCCGGCGGATCGAGCTTCCGCATCCTTGAGCGCGCCACCATTCAGCCGGTCAGGGTCGTCTGCCGGGCAAAGACAGGTTCATGCCAGACACGCTGCTCGATGCCGCAGTTTACTTCTCCAGAGCCTTCGCAATCGCGCTCTCGGCCAAAGGGGCCATCACGGAATACCCTTTTGCCGTCGGGTGGACCCCGTCGGAGGAGTAGCCCGGGAGCATAGCGCCCCTGGCATCGCTCATCGAACTGTAGTAGTCGAGATAGGTATAGCCATTGGCGGCGCAAAGGTTACGCAGCCACTGATTCAGCTCGCGAATCTCGGCAACCGGCTGTACCTCGGGCTTCCACGGATAGGAGAAGGCCGGCGTAATGGAGGCAAGCACCACTTTGATTCCGCTCTGCCGGGCAATCAGCGCCATCGAGGTAAAGTTGTCTTCGATCATCTCCGGCGTGGAAGGTCCGGTATTGCCGGCAATGTCATTTGTGCCGGCGAGGATGACGACGGCGGCAGGATGCAGATGCACCACGTCCTGCTGAAACCGGACCAGCATCTGGGGAGTGGTTTGTCCGCTGATGCCGCGGTTCACATAGGGCTTGCCCGGAAAGAAAGGCCCGGTCCCGGCCCAACGCCCCCAGCCGTCGGTGATGGAGTCTCCGAAGAACACGATGCGCTGCTCGCCGTTGCTGACCGGCGGCAGAGCGGCATTGTCGCTGCGATAGCGATTGAGCGCAGCCCAGTCATCCAGTTGCGCCCGCATATGCTGGATCTGCCGCGCCTCAGAGGACGGAGCGGCTGCTGCTGGCGGCTTCACCGGCTGATAGCCATTGGGAGATGTTGTTTGCGCCCACAGTTGACCTGCACACAATAATGCCACTCCTGCCGATTGCATGAAATTCATCTTACTTTCCCTCCAGGAATAATATCTCTCTCCGCGCGTGCTCCGCGCACTGCATGAGCGGGCTGAACTTCCCCCGATCTCCACTGTTTCTGACGCCAGGACAGAGGACTTTCGCCCCAGAGCTGTTTGTACCTCCGCGAGAAATGAAACGGCGTGAGGAAGCCACACTGCTCTGCGATGCGCGAGAGCGGGAGGCCGGTGTGAAGCAGAAGACCGGCTGCCGCTTCCAGGCGCTTGCGATAGAGTTGCTGCATCGGAGTCGGCCTCCCGGTTGCGCGGCAAACCTTGAGAAGATGCTGCGGCGACACGCCTGAAACCTTCGCGATATCCTGCAGCGATAGCGGCTTTGCATACTCAGCCGCCAGATACGTGTCGAGGCGGCTCAACACCAGATTGTTGGCGGTGGGCACTCTATTCCCGCCGTAGGCCGCGGAAGCAAATTCGCACAAGAGAGCCAGCGCCAGCCCGAACGTCAACCCGCTTTGAAGAAGGTTCGCGGCCTCCCGCTGAGGAGTCGGAGATCGAAGCATCTCCAGCAGCACCGCCATACGGCCAAAAAAAGGGACAGGCGCTGGAGTGTGGTTGAGTTCGCGGCACATCGCAGGTGTCATCGCGCCTGGAGCAACCGCGACCCAACTGTGGCGAGTCTCGTCGTTGGAAGCGAAGAAGAAATGTTCGCGATGCCCTGGACAAAGCAGAATGCCGTGCTCTTTCGGCACATCGATCTCTCTCCGATCCAGTTCCAGCCGCAGCGATCCTCGATGGACGATGACCAGTTGAAAGTCCGTCTGGGTGCGGGGACCGAAGCTTCCGCCGGGCTTGTAGAGGACATCGCCAACCACCACTGGTCCACAGCGTGAGCGCATGTACTCCTGCGATAGATGCATCGGTCTTGCTGGCATGACTCGTTTCCGAAAGTTATGGGTTCGATCTGGAGTCTAGTGATGCTGACAGTCTAGTGATGCTGATAAAGATACGCGGCAAGACCGCAAAAGATTCACGAAGGATATATTCTACGAAACCGTCCGGCAAGGCAAATACATCCTGCGAGCTGTGGTTTCCTTCCAGGACTTCGGTCCTGGCCGGTGCGGCCTGCCTAATGCGTATCAGGATCCGCTCTCGCGGCTGGGAGAAGACAACGCTGCGGCAAGAGAGGCCGGCTGCAATGCACAACTTATCTCCTAATGTCAAGAGCCGCTCGCAGGCGCGGTAAAGCGGGGCTCGAATGACATGGAATTCGCGCAATCGCGACTTGGCGTGCCGATCTTAGGGACGGTCATTTGATGTCTGCGTTAGCCCGAGGCCGAAGGCAGGCCGCCAAACCCCGGTTCCCGAGTGCAGCACGAGGAGTGGTCCAGCCACTTGCGGGCTGTTTCCGTTCTCCGCGACGACGTTCCCCCCGCGAAGAAGAGCGAGCGGCTCCTTCCGTTGTTCCCGGTGTCCCGGTTACGGGAACAACCGTTTGTCTCCCCGATAAACTGAAGAATTTCCCTTGACAGCGCAATTTCAATAACACTAGGATGGCTCCGCAATCTAACATCAGTTTTTCGCACACCCACAGGCATCGTCCGCCTTTCCTGGAACGATGCAATTTGAGGGTCGATGCTCCTGGCAGGCGATGTGGCTGCTTGCTCTGGAGCTGAACCCCTCAGCCGACGTCAACAAAACGAACAAGTGACTTTCGTCTAAAAACTTGTTCTCAACAGCATCACCGAGGACCATGGATATTATGAGACATCAAGACTTACAAGAATGGGTAAGCCGCCTAGGCCAGTGCGGACGCGCGATTTTGCAGAGTTGGAAACGGCCAGTGGTTGTTCTGGCACTTTTCGCTCTCTTTACTTCGGCTGCCTTCGCGCAGCTCACCACCGCCGACATCCTCGGCACCGTAACTGACCCGACAGGCGCCGTCATCCCCAACGCGACTGTCGTTCTTACCAACACCGGTACCAACGAGACACGCACCACTACTTCCAACGGGTCCGGCGACTACAGCTTCAACATCCTCCCGGTCGGCCACTACTCAATCTCCGTCAAAGCCACTGGTTTTCAGTCCTCCAAAACCCCTGACCTCTCGGTGGAAGCAGGCGACCGCGCCCGCAATGATGTTCACCTGCAGACGGGTTCAGAGAACACCGTCGTCGAAGTGAGCGCAAGCACGCCGCTCCTTCAGGCCGACAGCGCCACCGTGAGCTCCACCGTGACGGCCCAGGCAGTGCAGGATCTTCCGCTTAACGGACGTAACTTCGTTCAACTCGTCGCCCTCACCCCTGGCGCAAACGAAGGCGCCGGCAACTCACTCTCAAGCGGTGGCCGTCCCGACGATCGCCGCACCAACGCCGCCGGCCTTTCTGTCAACGGACAGGACGAAAGCCTCAACAACTGGGTCGTCGACGGTATCGATGACAACGAACGCGTCATCGGGACCATCGGCGTCAAGCCCAACATCGAAGGCATTCAGGAGATCACGGTCGAGACCAACAGCTACGCTCCAGAGGCTGGCCGTACTGCCGGTGGTGTCATCAACATCGTCACCAAATCCGGTACCAACAAGTTTCACGGCTCGGTGTACGAGTACTTCCGCAACGACATCTTTGACGCCCGTAACTTCTTCCAGACCACCGGACCGAAGCCCGAGCTCCGCCGGAACCAGTACGGCGCCAGCATCAGCGGCCCCATCTTCCGAGACCGGACCTTCTTCACCTTCGACTATGAAGGATACCGGAATGTAAACGGCACGACCGATACCGGCACCGTTCCAACCCAGCAGGAGTACAACGACATCCACGGCCTTAATGGAGGTTCGCTGGCTGACCTCTTCTCGAGGACCAACAATGGAACTCAGGCGGTAGGTGGCGCGGCTGCGGTCAATCCGATCCTACTCAACTATGAGCAGCTCTATCCTGCCCCCACCAACCCGAATGCGGCTCCGGGAGCGGCTAACTACACGATCAGCCCCAACATCACCCAAAACTACAATACCTACGATGCTCGTATCGATCACCGGCTCAACGAAAGCAATCAGGTCTTCGGCCGTTTCAGCTACAACAGTGTCAATACCTTCACCCCTGCAGGTTTTGGTACCACGAATGGGATTGCGGTCAGCGGCAACAGATACGCGTTCGATGGTCCGGCAACCAACATCGCACAGCAGTATGAGCTGGGCTACACTCACATTTTTACCCCGGCGCTCGTCACGGACCTGCGAGCTGGTTTCACCCGCATCAATAACCTCTCTCTCCCGCTCAACTACGGCACCGGGGTCGACCAGAAGATCGGCTTCCCCGCCACCATGACCAGCTTCAGCCCATATGCCGACTCGCTGACCCCAGTCTCCATCGGCCCCTTCGGTGACATCGGCGACGGCGCCTACGTTCCCCTGCAGGACATCGACAATACCTTCCAGTACAGCGGCACCGTGAGCTGGACCAAGGGCAACCACAACTTCAAGTTTGGCGCAGCCCTCATCCGCCGCCAGGCGCGCAACATACAGAGCGCCTCGGCGGTCGGCGCCTACGGCTTCGGCCTCTCGAGCGACGGCCTCAGTATCACCGGCCAGTCAAACGATCAAGCACAGACTCAGGACAACCAGCTTGCCTCGGCGCTGCTCGGAGCCTTCAACAGTCAATCGCGTAACTTCAACCTGACTCCTCCCGACTACCGCAGCTGGGAACCCGGCTTCTTCGCGCAGGATAGCTGGAAGCTCAACCCTAAACTGACGGTCATCTATGGCGCCCGTTACGACATCTACACGCCCTTTACCGAAGCGCACAACCACATCTCCAATTACGACTATCTTGAGGCGCTCTCCAATCCGGCTGCAGCCACATCCAGCGCATTGAAGATTGCAGGAGTCAACGGTGTCAGCGACACTGCTGGGATTACGACTCAGTACAACAACATCGCTCCTCGCGTCGGTTTTGCTTATTCGGCAACACCAAGCATGGTGATCCGCGGTGGCTACGGTATAAGCTACTTCCCTGGCAACTACACCTCGAACGGCGACCTAAAGAACGCTCCGTTCACATCCGTCTACGCTCCAGCCTGCCAGTCCACTCTCGCCGTACAGCTTGAGCAGGCTCAGGGTGCCTTCGCCGGTCAGAACCCGGATTGCGCCGCTCAAGGTCAACCTGGGTTGATCTCCTCCGCCGTCGCTATCCCGCCGCCGGCTGCTCCGAGTGCATCGCAGCTTGCCAATCTGTCTACCCTCTCGGGCCTTGGGTTCGTAGCCGAGCAGACGAACTTCAAGAACGCTCTCATCCAGCAGTTCAATCTGCAGATCGAGCAGCAGTTTGGAGCCAACGTCCTCACCATCGGCTACGTCGGCAACATCGCCCAGCATCTGCCGGAGTCCATCGACAACATCAACCAGCCCCTTCCCTTCAACGTCATCACCAATCCTGGCGGAGCAGCACGTCCGTTGGATGCAACCTTCCTTGCGGCCAATCCGGCGCTGACTAGCTCGAACCTGGGCGGCATCAGCTACCTGGCGTCGGAAGGCGTCTCCAACTACAACGGTCTGCAGACCTCGTTCCAGCGCCGCTTTACCAAGGGGCTGGCTCTCGATGCGAACTACACATGGGCCAAGGCGCTGGCCGATACCAGCACCTACTCCCAACAGGGCGATCAGGGTTGGGCACACGCGCTTCCCACGAACATCCGCGCAACGGAGTATGGCAAAGCAGATAACGACATCCAAAACCGCTTTGCTGTCTCCCTCAACTATCAACTGCAGTATGGCAAGGAGTTCACCGGCGTCAAGAAGCTGGCCCTCTCCGGATGGCAGACCAACGTGATCGCTCGATGGCAGAGTGGTAAGGTCTTCTCGATCGAGAACGGCGGCGGTAATCAGGGACCCAACAATAACGACTCGGCGCTCGAGGCTGACGGCAAGGTCCACAGCTACGGCAACCGCGCCGTCCCGCAGAATGCGGGCGGCAACGATCGTCCCGACACTATCTCCGACCCGCGGCTGGGACACAAAACCCTCACCGCATTCTTCAACACGGCAGCTTTTGCCCCTCAGCCCCTCGGAACCATCGGAACCACGCAGCGCAACTCGCTGTTTGGACCTGACTTCCGCCAGGTTGACCTCTCCCTCTTCAAGGACTTTCCGGTCACGGAACGTGCGACCATCCAGTTCCGCGTAGAGGCGTTCGACATCTCCAATACGCCGAACTTCTTTATCGCCAATAACAACAGCGGAAACGCACAGTTGGGTAATTCAAACTTCGGCACGATCACACAGACCGATCCGAACGACGTTCCCCGTCAGTACCAGTTCGTGCTCAAGGTGCTGTTCTAACCAGCAAGTCAAACTGAAGAGCGGCGGCGGGGATTTTCCCGCCGCCGCTCTTTCTTGTCTATGAGGATCAGGCGGGAACATTGCCCACCTGGCCGAACCGTGGTAAATCAAGGGCCCGGCGATTCAGCATGCAACGCGAAGAGGAGAAGCGACCGGGCGGTGACATCGTAACTCGCTCCAGTTTCAAACTTTCCTTTCTCAGAGTTATCTTCGACGTTCGTGTCGACCAGCAGCAGCCACTGTTTCCCGCCCACCGCCTCAGGCAGGGTGAAGCGAACCATGTCATGGTGATCGTTAATCACGATCAACAGCGTAGCCTCTTTTCCCTGCTGACGGACACCGCTGGTCTGTGCTCGTCCGTCAATCAGCATGCCAAAGCAGCGCATCCCGCCGTCTCCCCAGTTATGATCTTCCATCTCACGGCCGTTGGCATTGATCCAGGTGACATCCTTCACTCCAAGCTCTTGGTTGTACTCGCCCGTGAGAAAAAGATTTCGCCGCAGAATCGGATACTTGTGGCGGAATCCAGTCAGCCGTTGAACATACTTGATCAGCCGCTCTGCTTTTTCTTTGAATTCCCAGTTCAGCCAACTGATTTCATCATCCTGACAATACGCATTGTTATTGCCGCCTTGGGTGCGGCCAAACTCGTCGCCGGCCAGCAACATCGGCGTGCCCTGCGACAGCAGCAAGGTTCCCAGCAGATTGCGCAACTGCCGCGCTCGCAGTTTGTTTACCTCGGGATCGTCCGTCGGCCCCTCGACCCCGCAGTTCCAGGAGTGATTTTCCGAAGTCCCGTCCGTGTTGTTATCGCCGTTGGCTTCATTGTGTTTCTCGTTGTAAGTGACAAGATCATTTGCGGTGAACCCATCGTGAGCGGTAATGAAGTTGATCGAGGACCAGGGGCGCCGCCCTTCATAGTTGAAGATCTCTCCAGAAGCCGTCAGCCGTTTCGTCAGCTCCGATGCCGAGGATTCTCCCTTCCAGAACTCCCGCACATCATCCCGGAATTTATCGTTCCACTCTGCCCATCCAGGCGGAAAGGCGCCCACCTGATACCCGCCAGGACCGCAATCCCAAGGTTCGGCGATCAGTTTCACCGTGCTGAGCAAAGGATCTTGGCTGCACGCCTTCAGGAATCCACTCCGGTTATCGAAGCCATTCGGCTCACGCGCCAGAATCGTTCCAAGATCGAAACGAAATCCATCGACATGCGTCTGCTCGACCCAGTACCGCAAGCTGTCTGTCACCATCTGGATCACGCGCGGATGACTCAGATTCACCGTGTTTCCGGTACCAGTATCGTTGATGTAGTAGCGCAGGTTGTCCGGCATCAGGCGGTAGTAGCTGGCATTATCGATGCCTTTGAAGGAAAGGGTTGGTCCCAGTTCATTTCCTTCGGCGGTATGGTTATAGACCACATCGAGGATCACGCCCAGACCCGCCTCGTGAAAGGACTCGACGGTACGTTTGAACTCTTTCAGCGCATCGTCCGGCTCGGCCGCGTAGTGGCACTCCGGCGCAAAAAAACCAATGGTGTTGTACCCCCAGTAGTTGGTCAGTCCTTTTTCCAGCAGATGGCTCTCGCGGACAAAGGTCTGGATAGGGAGAAGCTCCACAGAAGTAACTCCAAGCGACTTGATATATTGGATTACCGCGGGATGTCCTAGCCCGGCGTATGTTCCCTTCTGTGCGTCCGGAACGCAGGGATGTAGCTTTGTATATCCCTTCACATGCAATTCGTAGAGGATTGTGTCGTCGAACGGGATCCGGTATCCGGTCAACCGCGCCTGCTCATGCCAGTCATACTCCGGATCGATAACGATGCACTTCGGCATGAACGGCGCACTGTCGCGTTCATCGAAGGTGGTATCGTCTCCCGATTCCATCTGATAGCCGAACAATGCGGGATCCCACTTGATCTCCCCGATGTGAGCGAACGCATAAGGATCGAGTAAAAGCTTGTTCGGATTGAAGCGGTGTCCGGCTTCCGGATTATAGGGTCCATACACCCGAAGACCGTACCGCGTTCCGGGGCGAACATTTGGCATGTACCCGTGCCAGATCTGATTGGTATATTCGGGCAACTCCTGACGATCTATTTCCTTCTTCCCCGACTCGTCGAAAAAACACACCTCCACCTTGGTAGCGTGCGCGGAAAATACCGCGAAGTTCGTTCCGTTTCCATCCCATGTCGCACCGTGAGGGGTGGGAGACCCTTCCTTCATTTGATTGGACATATTTCTTTTCGTGACCTTTCGTCTTTTCCGAACCAGTCGTCCTCCGCTTTAAATGCCCTTCGCCAGCTCATATCCAATCCCGCTCGATGCTCCTGTAACCAATGCAAGTCCTTTACACATGCCACACTCCATCTATTCAGGTATGCGCGGTCGTTCCACACACTGTGATGCGGAAATGATCCTTCCGTATAGCCGCAGAACCATTTGTTCATAGGAACAAAACTCTCCTGCGCTCTCAGGCAGCTTACGTGCTCCTGCTTACATCGACTCAGGGAGTCTCGTTGCGTCCCGCACGCAGAGTGAACGCCAAATCAAACTAAATATCTTGTCGAGGGTAAGCTATGGCTCAAACTACGAGCGGATCTTCTGAATCAGCAAGCCGCACACTCCACCATCGACTACAGCCAGGATGACGTCGTCATCGTAGAAGCGCTCCGTGATCTTACCGGCGGCGTTGGCCCCGACAGTTGCATCGACGCCGTGGGAATGGAGGCGCATTCGTCAACAACGGTTAGTCTCTATGACAAGGTAAAGCAAACCTTGATGATGGAAACCGACCAGCCCTTCGTGCTGCGACAGGCCATCCAGTCATCATCCACTGAGCCAGAACGCGACCGCCGCAATAGGTAAAACACAGCAGAAAAATCCGCTGTTCGGGCATCCTTCCCCGGCGGATTGTTCTCTCAGCCATGGATGGCACTGATGAACTCAGCCACGTTGGGAGCCCGCCGGCCGTTCCGGCATCCCCTTCTTTTCGCACTTACTCTTGTCGTCACGCCAGGGCTTTGGATACTCTTCGTCGGGACTATCCATCCCCACGAGCTCATAGTCGGACTCGCCTGCTCAATCGCTACCATCCTCTTCACCGTTTTCGTCTGCCGCTTCCGTTCCAGCGAGCTTGAATTTCGTCCCCGCGATGTGATGCAGTGCTGGCGCATCCCCTGGTATATCGTTAGCGACGTCTACGAGATCACCCTCGTCCTCGCTCGGGACCTGCTGCATCTCGAACCAGCGAAGAGTCTCTACCGTGTCTGCGGCTTCGACACCAGCGCTCACGATACTCTCCGAGCCGCACGAACCGTTCTCGCCATCGCGTACACGACCACCTCGCCCAACTTCATCGTCATCGGCGTCGATCCGGCGCAATCCCGCATGCTCTTCCACCAGATCGAATCAAGCAGCGTTCCGAAGATGACCCAGGCCCTGGGAGCCAAATCATGAATCCCTGGCTTATCGCCGCCAGCGTCGTCAGTGCAGCCCTCCTCCCATGCGCCGATATGTGTCTTCGCGGCTCTCCCGAAAGACGTCTAGTCGGCCTGGAGATGGCGAGCCTCCTCGTCACCATCGCAATGGTTTTGTTCACCGTCGGCTTCGGCCGCTCCATCTTCATCGATCTCCCGCTCGCCCTGGCCATCATGAGCTTCGGCGGAGGTCTTGTCTTCGCCCGGTTCCTGGAAAAACACCTATGACGATCCACACCATCCTCGTCGATGCGCTCCTCATCACCACCGGTCTCGCCTGCTGGATCGGGGTCATCGGCATGGTGCGCATGCGAGAGCCCATGCAGGCCATACACTATATGGCAATGCCGGCATCGGTTGGCGCAATCTCGCTCACGGTCGCCGTTTTCCTCGAGACCGGCCCAGGCGCCGCCGCCTTCAAGACCCTGCTGATCGCGATCATCCTTCTCGCCATCAACTCTGTTGTCACCCATGCCACCGCACGCGCCTTCCGCACCCGCGAACTCGGCCACTGGCAGCCCCGCGACGGCGACCCCATCGAATTCGTGCAGAAGCCCGAGGCTTGATCATGATGTACGTCGGCGCCGGAATCCTTATCCTCGTCGCCATCAGCGGGTTCGCCGTCGTTCGCACACGCGATGTCACCTCGCAGATTCTTGCGCTCGGCTTCTACGGCCTCATCACCGCTCTGATGTTCTTCTTCTTCCAGGCCCCCGACGTCGCCTTATCGCAGATCACGGTCGGGGCCGTCGCCCTGCCGCTGATGGTGATGCTTGCCATCTCGCGCATGAAGTTTCGCGAAGCCGCAACGCAACCGAAGAAGCCGCGCGCCGAAGGGGACCGGCATGACTGAGCGCATGCGCCTGCGTGTCTTTCTCCCTTTCGGCATCCTCTTCTTCGGCCTGTTCTGCTACGCCTCCATCAACCTGCCCGCGTGGGGCTACTATCGCGGTCCCTATGGCGACGCTATCACCTCGCTTGCGGTCTATCAGCGCCACGCCACCGACACCGTCAACGCCATCAACTACGACTATCGCGGCTTCGACACCCTCGGCGAAGAATTCATTCTCTTCACCGCCGTCCTCGGCATCATGCTCCTGCTGCGCCATGAGGACGACAAGCACGATACTCCCGCCAAACCCGGCAATCCGCCGCTCAAGTCGGTTGCTTCCAAGGTGCAGGACTTGAGCCCTCTCAGCCCCACCGTCCAGGCCATCGCTCTGCCTGCCGTATGCCTCACCGTCATCTTCGGTTTCTACATCGGTCTTCACGGCCAGCTCACTCCCGGCGGCGGATTCCAGGCTGGCGTCATCCTTGCCGCCGCCCCGCTGCTCATCTATCTCGCGCAGAATACCAATGCCTTCGAAAGCATCACGTCCCACCCCGCCATGGAGCTGGTCGAAGCTCTCGGGGCCGCCTCCTACGCGCTCATCGGAGTCACTCCACTGCTCCTCGGTGTTCCGCTCCTGACCAATATCCTTCCCCTCGGCAAGACAGGCGACGTCTTCTCCGCCGGCAACATCGCCCTCATCAGCGCCTGCGTCGGGGTCGAGGTCACAGCCGCCTTTCTGCTGGTCGCCTACACCTATCTTCAGGAAATTATTCTCGGCCAGGTCTCGGAAGAATAAACAGCCGAATAGCCAGACCAGTAACCGGAGGAATACCATGCCGCCGCACCTGTCCATGCTCCCGTACCTCGTTGCCGCATGGCTCTTCTTCTGCGGACTCTACGGCCTTATCACCAGCCGTCATCTCGTCCACTCCGTCATCTGCCTCGCCATCCTGCAGACCTCCACTTACATGCTTCTGCTCGGCATCGGCTACCGCGTCGGCGGCTCCGCTCCAGTCTTCGCGGACCTCGCTCCCGGCACCCTCACCGTCGATCCCATCGTCCAGGCTCTCATGCTCACCGATGTCGTCGTCGAGGCCGTCGTCGTCGCGCTTCTACTCGCCATAGTGGTCAAAGCCTACGAGAAGTCCGGCTGTGTCGATCCGAAAGATCTCCGCACCCTGCGAGGTTAGTCTCCAGCCACACCATGACGATCCCACCTCACCTCGCGAATGCCCTCCCTGCCCTTCCCATCGCGCTACCCCTGCTGGCGTCCGCATTCCTCGCTGGCCTTCGCAAGCACCTCCCGCGCTGCATGGCCGACACCATCGCCATCGTCACCGCGGCCATCAACATCGTCCTCTGTGGAACCTTGCTCCTCGAAGCCCACACCGGAACCATCGTCTACTGGTTCGGCAACTGGTACCCGCGCGGCTCCATGGTCCTCGGCATCAACTTCGTTATCGATCCCGTTTCGGCCGGCCTCGCCACACTCGCCGCCATACTCACCTTCCTGGCCCTCCTCTTCTCCTGGCGCTTCATCGACTCCGGCTCCAACCACTTCCAGCCCCTCATGCTCGTCTTCCTCACCGGCATGACCGGCTTCTCGCTCACCGGCGACCTCTTCAACCTCTTCGTCTTCTTCGATCTCATGAGCACCGCCGCCTTCGCTCTCTGCGGCCTCAAGACCCGCGAACCCGCCCCGCTCCAGGGAGCCTTCAACTTCGCTATCACCAACACCATCGCCGCCTTCATGGTGCTCACCGGCATTGCCTTCCTCTACGCCGTCACCGGCGCTCTCAACATCGCCCAGATCGGCCTGCTCCTTGTGCATCGGCACGACCCACTCGTCCTCTTCGCCTGCGCCCTGATCACCTGCGGATTTTTTACCAAGGCAGCCATCGTTCCCTTCCACCTCTGGCTTGCCGACGCCCACGCCGTCTCCCCCACCCCCGTCTGCGTCCTTTTTTCCGGCATCATGGTCGAACTCGGCCTCTACGCCATCCTCCGTCTCTACGCGGTCATCTTCCTCCCCGCGTTGGACAACCGCGCTAACACACTCCGCGCCATCCTCCTCACCTTCGGCGTCATCACCGTGCTGCTCGGCTCCTTCATGTGCTACGCCGAACACCACATCAAGCGTCTTCTTGCCTTCTCCACCATCGCGCACTCCGGCCTCATGCTTACCGCCATCGCCATTCAAGGCACTCTTGCAACCGCCGGCTTTCTTGTCTATCTCCTCGCCCATGCCTTCGTGAAGTCCGCCCTCTTCTTCCTCGCCGGAATCCTGCTTCACCGCTTGCGCACCGCCAGCGAGCCCGCCCTCTTCGCCCGGGGAAGACCTCTTCACGTCACCGCTCTCCTCTGGTTCCTCGGCGCTCTCGGTCTTGCAGGTTTTCCCGGCTTCGCCACCATGCAAGGCGAAGCGCTCACGTCAAACTCCGCCGAAGCGGCAGGCATCCACTGGCTCTCCTATCTCTTCATGATCGGCGGAACCCTCACCGCAGCAGCAGTCTTCCGCGTCGGCATGCACACCTTCCTCGGATGGGGAAGCAAGCCCATCGCCGACGAAGCCGCCATCCTCGACGAACTCCCCGAAGACAAGGACGATGACGATAAGACCTTCTGGTACCACATCACCCCGCCCATCGTGTGCCTCCTTGCCGCGATCGCGATCGCCTTCCTTCCTCACCTCCGCGCTGCCGTTGTGTCTGCTGCAAATCGCCTCACCTTCCAGCCCGGCTATCTTCATGTTGTCTATACCGGGACCACCCCGAACCTCGCCGTCCCTCCCAATCTCAACCTCGCTCTCAAGTCCTCCGCCATCCGCGGCGCCATCTCAACCCTTCTCGCGCTCTGTCTGGCCTGCACCTCAGTCTTCCGCTCGCGCCTGTCCCGCAGTCTCCGCATCGGAGCCTTCCTCGAAGGCCCTCTAGCCGGACTGCGCGAGCTTCAGTCCGGTCATCCCGGCGACTACGTGCTCTGGTTAACGATTGGCACGACCGTCCTTGGAGCCGCCTATCTCGTCTTTCTCCGTTAGGCCCTCTGTACAGGAGAGGAGGCAAACCCACGCCGGGAGGAGTAGCCTGTTCTCGTGAGCAAAGAGTCGGAGGCCGAGATCATCGCGATCGATGGGCGTGAGGTTCGCGTCACTCACCCCGGCAAGCTCTACTTCTCCGCCCAGACCAAACTCTCCAAACTCGACCTCGTTCGCTACTACCTCTCGGTCGCACCCGGCGCGCTCAACGGCATCCGGAACCGCCCCATCGTTCTCAAGCGTTTCGTCAACGGAGCCGAGGCCGAGGCGTTCTACCAGAAGCGCGCACCTGCCGATCATCCTTCGTGGCTCAAAACCGTGACGCTATCGTTCCCCTCCGGCCGCACCGCCGAAGAGCTTGTCGTAGACGATGCCGCCGGCCTCGCCTGGATCGTGAATCTGGGTTGTATCGAGCTGCATCCGCATCCCGTCCGCTCCGGCGACCTCGACCACCCTGACGAACTGCGGGTCGATCTCGATCCCGGCCCCGGCGTCCCTTGGGCAGACGTCGCAAAAGTGACGCTCGAGGTCAAGGCGCTCCTCGACGAGATCGGCCTTCGCGGCTGGCCCAAGACAAGCGGCTCCCGCGGCATGCACGTCAATATACGCATCGAGCCCCGCTGGAGCTTCAGCGAGGTGCGCCGCGCGGCACTTGCCCTGTCACGCGAGGTCGAGCGCCGTGTCCCCGCGCTGGCAAGTTCGAAGTGGTGGAAGGAGGAGCGTCACGGCGTCTTCCTCGATTACAACCAGAACGCGAAAGACCGGACCACCGCCTCTGCCTACTCAGTACGCCCGCTGCCGGACGCCCGCGTCTCCGCCCCGCTTCACTGGCACGAGGTCGCGGACGCAAACCCCGCGGACTTCACCGTGCTCACCATGCCCACACGCTTCGCCGAACTAGGCGATCCGCACGCAGACATGGACGCTGCGGCTGGTTCCCTCGACCAGCTCCTCGATCTCGCGGCCCGGGACGAAACCTCGGGTCTAGGGGACGCCCCATGGCCTCCTCACTTTCGCAAAGCCGAGGGCGAGGCACCCCGAGTCTCTCCCTCGCGAGCCAAGACCACGCCGGACACTCCCGCATCGAAGAAGCCCCGCATCAAGATGCCGCTCCTGACCATCGCAAACTCTCCCCACGAAGACGCCGCCCTCGTCGGCCTCGAACGTTGGAAGACCAGCCATCCCGAAACAGCCGCCCATCTCGCCGTTGACGACGTCCTGGTCGACCGCATGCGAGGCCGCTCCTCCACCTGGACTCGCATCCGCGTCAACCTCAGACACGTCCCCGAAGAACTCCGGCCGCCGCAGCAGACTCCTGACCCGGACGACGACCCCACCCGCCATCGCACCACCAGGCGCGCTCCGAAAAAAGACGTGTGAAGCGTCTCGCAACGATCAACGTCCGCCGGGAAAAATCTCCATCAGCTCCTGCGGCGCAACCACCTCAAGCTGAGCATAGGTGCAGTCGCGGGGCGCTTTATCGATGCGCCACCTGCGAAACTGCGCCATATGTCGAAAGCGCCTGCCCTGCATATGCTCATAGGCCACCTCGACCACCAGCTCCGGCCGCAGCGGCTCCCACGAGAGGTCCTTGCCCTGGCTCCAGCGGCTCTGTCCCCCCGGCATGCGATGTTCCCCATCCGCCGCCTCACCCCTCCAGGGGTGCCCATCCCATGCACGCTCCCGGTATGGCGCAAGGTAGTCCACCAACTCCCGGCGCTTCGCCTGCGTGAAACTCGCGCACACACCGACGTGCTGCAGCACCCCTGCCTCGTCGAACAGCCCCAGCAGAAGCGATCCCACCGCCGTGCCTTCGCCATTCTTGTGCCATCGAAAACCAGCGACCACGCAGTCGCAATCGCGCTCGTGCTTCACCTTCAGCATCACGCGCTTGTTCGGCTCGTAGATCCCTGAAAGCGGCTTCGCCATCACACCATCGAGCCCCGCGCCTTCAAAGCGGCTAAACCAGTGCAACGCGACCTCTCTCTCGCGCGTCGCAGGCGTGAGATGAATCGGAGCCGCAGCCGAGCCAAGCAGAGCCTCCAAGGCCGCGCGCCGGTTCTTGAATGGTTCCGCTTGCAGGTCCCGCTCGCCCTCGCACAGCAGATCGAAAAACACGATCGAGGCCGGCGTCTGTTGCGAGAGAAGCTTCACTCGCGAAGCAGCCGGATGGATACGAAGCTGGAGGGCGTTGAAGTCCAGCCCCGCCGCGGTCGCAATAACGATCTCGCCATCGAGAACACAGCGTTCGGGAAGTTGCGTCCGCAGAATTTCAAGCAACTCAGGAAAATACCGGTTCAGCGACTTCGTATCGCGGCTTTGAAGGACAATCTCGTCTCCATCACGAAAGACTAGCGTTCGAAACCCATCCCACTTTGGCTCGAAGATCCAGTTGTCTCCCGCAGGAATCGCGTCCACCCGCTTGGCGAGCATCGGAAGAACCGGCGGGTTCACTGGAAGATTCACGTCTTATCTTATCTCCGGACGACAGTCGAACCCCACACAGCCATCTGCTTTGTACTACTCGTAGTAACGGGCGAAGCTGGTGTCGGTCTCATACAGGGTGCAATCCTTAACCCGGACGCGCCCGCCGGTCATCTCCCGCACCTGCGCGCTGGTCTGCTCGTAGAAGTAGCGCGCGAGGTTTTCGGCTGAGGGGTTCAGCTCAGCGTCGAACGGCTTGAGGTCATTGATCATGAAGTGATCGAGATATTGCACGGTTGGCCGCATCACCTGCTTGAGCAGCTTGAAATCGAGAAGCATGCCGGCCTCGTCAAGCTCTTCGCCGATCAGGGTAACGAAGACCTTGTAGTTGTGGCCGTGCGGGTTCTCGCACTTGCCACGGTAGTTGCGGAGGTAGTGGCCGGAGGAGAAGCCGGCTTCTACAGTAACTTCAAACATGAGTCTAAGGATCCCTTCCGTAGGCAGGCTATCTCAGTAGCCGAGTCAGGAGCATGACAGCCTGAAGAACGTGGCGGCAGCCTGCTTTGATTGTACCGTTTTACCCACAGAGAGGGCTTGAGGAACTAGGAGCGGCGGCGTTTGCTCCGCCGGGCCTCTTCGTCGCGGCGTTCAGCCTGTTCGAAGAGAGCGGAGAAGATGCCCCCGAGAGCGACAAGAAGCCCGACCACGAAGAGGCCAAGGCCCATGGTGCGCCACAGCGAGACGTCACCGGGCGAACCAGGCTGCTGCGCGATGTTGGTGTAGGAGATTCCACAGGAGATCAGGGCGAAGAGGACGAGGGTGCCGGCGAGGATGAAGAGGTTACGTCCCATGGAATCGAGTTCTATTTTACGGCGTGGAAGCAAGCGCCTTTAGAACGCGCAGTCGTCTGAAGACGAAAGAGCCCGCTCCGGATTGGAAGCGGGCTCAACGGCTGCCGGCGAGAACGCTAGTAGCGGGTGGTGGTTTTGGGGACCACGGTATCGACGTCTCTATCGTCCGTCAAGACATCGCGGCTGTCGACGACTGCGTCACGGTCGTTGACCAGGCTGCGATTGCTATCCAAGCTGCGCTCGTTATCCAGTGTCCGGCCGCCGGAAACGTTGCGATCCACTGCGGGGGTGCGGTCGGACAGCGTCGCATCAGGCGAGATGTTGCCGAACGTGCCGCGTGCGCCTTCGCTGTGGCCGGAGTTCGCTTCGCTGGTGGAGGAGATATCGCGCGCGCCGGTTTCCTTGAGAGCGTCTTTGGCGGTATCGATCTGCTCGGAGGTGTCGCAGTGAACGGAGAGAAGCGTGCCGCCCTCTTTGACTGCGCCTTCGTAGCGCTTGGCTTCAAATTCGGGGATACCCATACCGACGAGGGCTCCTACAATGCCCCCTACGGCTCCGCCAACACCCAGACCGGCAAGCGCGCCCATGATAGGACCGGCAGCAATAAGAGGACCTACGCCGGGGATGGCGAGAGCGCCGACACCTGCAAGCAGGCCGAGCGTGCCGCCGATAACGCCGCCAGTGGTAACGCCAGTCGCGGTGCCTTCAGGAGCCTTGGTGTGCTTCTGATGGGCAAAGGCGCGGGTGGTATCGTCATCGGGAAGAAGGACGGAGATATTAGCGTTGGTGAAGCCTTTGGTGAGCAGGTGGTCGACAGCGGATTCTGCCGTGCTGGGAGTGGCATAAATGCCGAAGCCTGCGGTGTTTTTGCTGGACATGAATTGCTCCTTCACTGCTTGTGCATGAAATGAGGGTACGTGGAGTAAATCTCTACTGCTTAACGGTGAGCTCGTTGGTGACCTTATCGGCGGAGACGACGGAGGCTGCGTCAGACGCAACCTGCTGTTTCTCGTCATCCGATTTGACGGGTCCCTTCAAGGTGACAGCGCCGTTCGAGGTAATGATCTTGACGTTGTGAGCGTAAGTGGAGAGGTTCTTGTCGGCGATGATGGCCTTGCGAACCTTCGCCGTGATGTGGCGGTCGGACTTCGCGTTGGATTGGTTATCTGCCGTGTCGCTGTGATTAACATTCTGCTTGGAATTATCAGGAGCCGTCTGGCTGGCGCAGTTTTGTGCGACGGCGCGTGAATGCGGAAGAACACAGGAACCGCTGAGCAGCACAACCGCCGCTGCCGAGGCGAGGATAGACGAGCGAAGAGGGTTCATAAACGAGGCGAGCCTTTCAGAGGAAAGATATCTTCCGAAGCTGCGGGCCGGCGAATCGGGAGAAGGCCCGGTCCCAAAGAGTGCAGTCATTGGGTCTGATGACAAAGCCGCAGGCAGAGTTGTTCTACTGCTTCGAGACCGGGGGGGCGAAGAACTGCTCGACGTCGGTGATCTCCTGGGTGAGGCGGTAGGGCGGGAGAGATTCGAGGAAGATGCGGCCATAGCGCTGGCGCTGGATGCGAGGGTCGAGCAGCATGAGGACGCCGCGGTCGTTCAAGCTGCGGATCAGACGGCCGAAGCCTTGCTTCAACGTGATGACGGCGTTGGGTATCTGGTAGTCGAAGAAGGGTTTGCCGCCCGTAGCTTCGATGGCCTCCATGCGGGCTTCGACGATCGGGTCACTGGGGACGGCAAAGGGCAGGCGGTCGATGATGACGCAGGAGAGCTGTTCGCCCTGTACGTCGACTCCCTGCCAGAACGAGGAGGTGCCGAAGAGGACGGCGTTGGGGGTGTCCCTGAACTGCTGCAACAGCACATGGCGCGGAGCCGTCCCGTGGAGAAGGAGCGGGTAGGGCAGTTCGGCCAGCAGGCGCTCGTAGGCATTACGCATCTGCGCGTAGCTGGTGAACAGGCAGAAGGCGCGGCCTTTGGTGATTTCGAGGACACGACGGATGCGCTCGGCGGCACGCTCAGGAAAATCGGGCTCGCGCGGGTCGGGCATGTTTGGCGGAAGATACAGCAGCGCCTGCCGCTCGTAGTCAAAGTGCGAGGGGACGATAAGCTCACGGGTGCTATGGAGGCCGAGGCGCTTGCGGATGTGGTCGAAGCCGCCGGAGACGGTGAGCGTGGCCGAGGTGAGGATGACCGAGTTGTAGATGTCGAAGAGGCTGGTGGTCAGGAGCTCGGAGACATCGATAGGCGTGGCCTGCAGATGAGTGTGGAACGATGCGTGGGCTGCGCCGCGGGCAAGATTCCGGACGCCTCCCGCAGCGCGGCGCTCGATCCAGAAGACGGTATTGCGGTCAGGGGATTCGAGCAGAAAGCTGAGGTGAGCGCGAATGTCGGCGGTTCGTTTGCGCAGGCCGGAGGACTCCTCGACATTCTTCAGGTGTTCGAGTTCGCCTTCGAGGCGAGTCAGAGCGTTAAGGGTCGCGGTGTAGGTGTCGCCCGACTCTTCAAGGAACGATTCGCGGTGGAGGAAGGGCATGCGGCCACCGCCATTCGGTATTCCGGCAGGCTCCATCGGCAGGACAGAGAAGAACAGCCGGGAGCGTTCTTTCAGGGTGGCGCAGGCGTTTTCAATTGCGCTGGTGCTGGCTTGTTTCGCCTTCAACATCATGTCCACGTCGCGGGTCAGTTCGTCGATGCGTTGCGTGGAGAGGCCGATGCCGAAGTAGTTGCTCGCAACGTCCTCAAGCTCGTGGGCCTCGTCGAAGATGACGACGGCAGCTTCAGGAAGGATGCCGGCGTCAGGCGCGTTGGCAGCTTGTTGCTTGATGTTGAGATCGGCGAAGAAGAGATGGTGGTTCACAATGACAATGTCCGACTCGAGTGCTTTGCGGCGCATCGCGGTGATGAAGCAGCGCTCCCAGTCGGGGCAGGTCTGGCCGAGGCAGACCTCGGTGCGCGCATCGAGTTTGTGCCAGAGCGACGAAGACTCGGGCAGATGATCAAGTTCCGCGCGGTCGCCGGTTTCGGTGGTCTTCTCCCAGGCGGCGATCCGGTGAAACTGGTCGATCTCTTCAAGGCCGTTGAGGATGGGGTTATCGCGCAGCACGTAGAGCTTATGCCGGCAGAGATAGTTGGCGCGGCCCTTCATGTAGCAGACCTTCAGCGGCCCCAGCAGCGATTCGAGAAAAGGTATGTCTTTGAAATAAAGCTGCTCCTGCAGATTTTTCGTGCCGGTGGAGATGATGACGCGCTGGTTGCGTTCGCGGGCAAGCCGGAGGGCGGGCAGCAGGTAGGCGAGCGTCTTGCCCGTGCCGGTGCCTGCCTCAACGATAAGGTGGCGTTTATCTTTGAAAGCGGACTCAATAGCCTTGGCCATATCGTACTGCCCGCGCCGATATTCAAACGACAAGGAAGATTGCGAGAGGATGCCGCCCTGCGAAAAGAAGTCATGGAGGTTCGGCAGCTTCTCCGATGCGGCGGCCTTGATCGAGATGGGGGCGGAGGAGGACAAGATGTGATTACGCTGGGTTTGTTCGGCACACAGGCTTTGCAATTTCTATAATAGAAGGCGAAGCGAAGAATTAGCGTAGCAAGCCTGGCCGCCTGATGCGTGCGCGGGAGAAAGTTGGACGTTCCGTGGCCCAGAAAGACGATAGAAAGCGGTTAGGCAAGAAGCACAGGCAAGCGAGCACGCGACCGAAGAAGGGCCGCTCGCCCAAGGCTACGCCGACCACCGGCGCGGTCGATCCCAGGAAGCGGAAGGTGCTTTCGACCAAGCGGGCCGCCGCCGATAAGGCTTCGCGAGTCACCAGGCAGTCTCCGGAGCGGGAGAAGCGGAAGGCGATTCGTCCCGACGGCGCCTCTTCGTCCAAGACTCCCAAGGGCACGGCTCCAAAGACTCCGAGGGAGAAGCAGGTAAGACCGGCCGATGGAATCGTGGGTCGTCAGACGCCAAAATCGGCGAACGTAGCGGGCCGCGAGCGAATCGAGGATCTGGAAGACTGGCGGGACGTTGAACTGCTGGCCTCACAAATGGCGATCGAAACCGAGAGCGGCGATGCGCGCGAGTTGCCTCTGATTGCGATCTGCGGTCGTCCCAACGTGGGCAAGAGCACGCTCTTCAACCGGCTGACCGGCTCGCGGCGCTCCATCGTGGGAGACGAGCCCGGAATTACACGCGACCGCATCTATGGCGAGATCGAGTGGATGGGTCGCGATGCCCGCATCGTCGATACCGGCGGCGTGGTGCCCGATGATGAGGCGCTGATCCCGTCTGAGATCTTTCGCCAGGCAAAGGTGGGGCTTGAGGAAGCCAACGCAATCGTGATGGTGGTCGATGGCCGCACAGAACTGGCATCGCCGGATCTGGAGTTGGCTCGGCTGCTGCTGCGCGGCGGCAAGCCCGTCTTTCTCGCCGTGAACAAGATGGATACCGAAGCCATGCAGGTACAGGCGGAGAACTTCCGGCGACTCGGCTTTCGGAACGTGCTGCCGATCTCCGCAGAGCATGGCTCAGGCATGGGCGATCTGCTCGATGCAGTCTTCGACGTGCTTCCGGAGACGGTCGAGATCCAAGAGCCCGAAGTCATGCTGACCGAGAATGACGAGTCAGAGGAGGACGAGACCGGGCCGGATTTCAGCGTTGACCCGGCGGCAAAGCGGGTCAGAAAGCTGCGTTCGCATGGCGAGTACGAAAGCCGCGAGACCAAGATCGCCATCATCGGCCGCCCCAACGTCGGCAAAAGCACGCTGCTGAATGCCCTGACCGGAACCGACCGCGCCATCGTTTCGCCCATCGCCGGGACCACGCGCGACGCGGTCGATGAAGTGGTCGAGCGCGACGGCCACAGCTTCCGTTTCGTCGATACGGCCGGCATCCGGCGCAAGGGCAAGACCAAGCTGATGGCGGAAAAGCTGTCGGTGATCATGGCACGGAAGCATCTGGAGGCCTCGGACGTCTCACTGCTGATCATCGACGCGACCGAAGGCGTGACGGCGCTCGATGCCAACATCGGCGGCTACGCCCACGAGAGCGGACGCAGCGTCATCATCGTCGTGAACAAGTGGGACCTGATGACGAAGACCGGACGCGACGGAATGCGGGTGTTAGATGGCAAGCCGCCCGCGGACCAAAAGCAGTACGAGCAGGATGTGCGCGACAAGCTGAAGTATCTCGAATACGCGCCGCTGCTGTTTATCTCGGCGGTGGATGGAAAGAACATCGAGTCCGTCTTCAAGAAGGTGGAGCTGGTGGCGCGGGAGCGCAGGAAGCGCGTGACCACCGGGCAGATGAACAAGTTCCTGGAAAAAGTCGACTTCCAGAAGGCCAGCGTGCCGATGAACAAGCGCGTCAGGATTTATTACATGACGCAGGCGGCCGTGGCTCCCCCCACATTTGTCCTGTTCACGGACAGGGACGTGAAGATGCACTTCTCCTTCGAGCGCTTTCTGGGCAATCAAATACGCGAGAACTTCGGATTCATCGGCAGTCCGATCTGGTTCAAGATCAAGGCCCGGAACAAGAAGAAGACGGAGTAGACTCAGCATCGCCTACCGGATCGTATGCCGTCTTCAGTAGCCTCAGAGTATTTGTTCTCGGCACAGCCAATGGAACGAGAAACGCCCAGTTCGTGGAGGAACTGGTCGCTCTATAGCTCTATAACAGACCGCAGCAGAAGCTACATGCCGGAGGGCACCGGGGCCGGAGCGACACCGTTTTTCTTCGCGATCCCGTTGACCATCTCAAGGTGTTCGCGGACAACCTGTTCGCCCTTCTCGACGGCGGTCTGGAGGGCTGGATAGCCAGTCGATTTCGCCTCTGCGCGAAACGCCTCGAGGTCCTTGTGATGGTCCTCAACCATTGCCTTGAGGTAGGCCTTATCAAAATGTTCGCCGGTAAGCACGTCGAGCTTCAACTTTTCGGCCTCGGTCGAGGCGTCGGGATGAGCAGGCGTTTCGAGCCCGGCCTCGTTGGCGAACGGCTTCATATCTTCGATGAGCTTCGTGTGATCGTCGACCATCCGCTGGGCAAAGCTCTTAACATCGTCATTGTTAGATTTTTTCAGGGCGAGCTGGGCCAGATCGATCTCATCCACACTACCCTGAGTGGCCTTTTTGACAAATTCGGTGTCTTGGTGGGCTGTACTCGCCTGATCTCGCTGTGCGGGGGCATGGGTTTTGGCGAATGCCGGGACACACGCAGAGATTGCAGCTAAGGTGAGGACGGCGGGAAAGGCAGCAGATTTCATCGTTCTACCTCTTTCTAGTTTGAAGTTTGACCGGCTGTTCATCAATTCCAACGTGCTCCGGTTACAGGCATGAATGCCCTTACATTCAAAGAGACGCCGAGGGAGGCCCTTGAAGTTGTATAACACTGCCTTGAGCGGCTACAGCGCGCCAACCTCAAGCCATTGGTCCCAGGCGGCGAGAGCACGGTCGCACTGCAGTTTGTGCCGTTCCTTTTTGTCGCGGATTTTTTTGCGGAGTTCTTCTTCAAGCGGCGGGAGCAGGTCGAAAGTGATGTTCGCGGGTTGAAACTTCTTCGTCTCGGCGTGAGTGATGTAATGACTGAGCGAGCCGTTGGCGCTGAGACGCGGCGCCGGTTGCGGGGTGCGGCCCTGCGCGATCGCCGCGGCGTAGAGGCCGGCCAACATGCCGCTGGCAATAGACTCGGTATAGCCTTCCACGCCGCTAAGCTGCCCGGCGATCATGATGTTTGGGTGGGCCTTCAACTGCAGCGTCTCCGTGAGCAGCGAAGGAGCGTGGATATACGTATTGCGATGGATCTGTCCGTAGCGCAGGAAGCTCGCTTTCTCAAGGCCCGGTATGAGTTTCAGGACGCGATTCTGCTCACCATACTTGAGGTGGTTTTGAAAGCCGACGAGGTTGTAGCTGTCGGCGCGAAGATTCTCCTGGCGAAGCTGCACCACGGCGTAGGGCCAGCGGCCCGTCTTCGGATCGGTAAGGCCGACCGGCTTCATCGGGCCGAAGCGCAAGGTATCGCGCCCGCGCCGGGCCGTCTCTTCGATGGGCAGACAGCCTTCGAAATACTGGAGCTTTTCGGCAGTTCCAGTTGCAGGGAACTTCTCCCAGTCCTTCGATTCGACCGCTTCCGCAGTGGTGAGCGCGTCGAGGAAGCGCTCGTACTCTTCCCTGGTGAAGGGACAGTTGATGTAGTCGGCCGTGCCCTTGTCGTAACGAGCCGCGAAGTAGACCTTCGACATATCGATCGTGGTGGCGTCGACGATGGGGCTGATGGAATCGTAGAAGGCAAGGTGGTCGGAGCCGGTGAGGCGCTGCAGTTCGGCCGCCAGCGCAGGACTCGTAAGTGGGCCGCTGGCCAGGACGGTGAGGACTTCGGGATCGTTTTCGCCAAGCGACGTAACCTCTTCGCGATGCACCCTGATCCGTGGCTCAGCGGCGATGCGTTCGGCGACGCGCTTCGAAAACTCGACACGATCCACGGCGAGAGCATGACCGGCAGGAACAGCAGTCGCATCGGCTTCAGCCAGGAGGATAGACCGGGCCCGGCGCATCTCCTGTTTCAGCAGCCAGGGCGCGGTGTTTTCACTCTCGGACTTCAGCGAGTTGGAGCAGACGAGTTCGGCGAAGTCGCTGGTCTGGTGGGCCTCGGTGGAGCGCGTCGGCCGCATCTCGTACAGGTCGACCTCGCAGCCGCGTTTTGCCGCCTGGAGTGCCGCTTCGGGCCCGGCGAGACCGCCGCCGATGATCTTGATACGCTGCGTCAATGGGTGCTTCCTGACTGTGCTGCCAAGGCTGGCAATGCCTCGCCCGTAACGCGCATCGTGCGCCAATCCATCAGCATCTGCGCCCCCATCTGCTGGTAAAAGCCGATGGCTGGAGTGTTCCATTCGAGCACGTCCCACTGGAGGCGAGTGCACCCCTCCGCCGCGGCAATGGCGGCGACGCGGGTGAGCAGAGCTTTGCCGATTCCCTTCCCGCGATGCGTTGGCCGCACGTACAGATCCTCGACATGAATACCGACGTGCCCGCGCCAGGTGGAGTAGTTGTAGAAATAGAGGGCGAATCCGACAGCGGTGGTTGCGCCAGCTTCGGTGTACTCCGCAATCAGGCAGTCGAAGCGTTTCACAGGACCGAACCCGTCGCGCAGCAGGTCGGTCTCTGTAGCGTGGACGGCGTCCGGTTCGCGTTCGTACTCGGCGAGTTCGCGGATGAAGCCGAGGATCTGCGGGACATCGGCAGGAACCGCCGAACGAAGAAGGAGGGGTGTCGGCATAAAGACTCTCTCTTTGATCTTAGCTTGCAGCCCAGATCTTATGATCCAGACGCGGTGCCAGCAAACACAGAAGCGCAGTTGAATCGAGCAGACAATCCATCGAAAATGTAACCATTCCACCCACACACGCGACCGGGAATCTACAATCGAAGAAGCGTCCTAAAACAAAGGACGCTAAGGGAGAAGCATTGAATCGTGTTGTCGTCACCGGCCTGGGATGTATCACCCCCATCGGCAATTCTGTAGCGGAGTTTCGCAGGTCGCTCTTCGCCGGGGCGACCGGCATCGCGCCGTTTCCATCCTACCCAGAGGCGCCGGGCGAGACTCAGGGGCTGCGCTTCACCCAGTCCGCCGCCGTCAAGGACTTCGACCCGCACCAACACCTCGATTCGGGCATCGTCGTCTCCACCGACCGCACCACGCAGTTCGCCATCGTAGCCGCGCGCCAAGCCGCGCTCGAATCGCAGATTACCTCCCATTACACCCCCGAGCAGATCGCCATCATCGTGGGCTGCGCCTGCGGTGGGCGCCAGGCGGAGGAGACCGAGACCGCGAAGCTCTACACCAGGGACGCGCGTGTGCATCCGCTGACCGTCATTCGCACCATGGCGTCCGCGGGAGCAAGCAGTATCTCGATCGACCAGAAGATTACCGGCCCTGTGCTGAATATCTCCACCGCCTGCTCTTCCGGCACCCACGCCATCGGTCTCGCCTTCCAGATGGTACGGTCCGGCATGGCGCAGGCAGCCATCGCGGGCGGCCATGAGGCGCCGTTGACCTTCGGCTTTTTGCGCGCGTGGGATTCCATGCGAGTCGTCTCCCCGACGCAGTGCCGCCCCTTTTCCGCCGACCGCGACGGCATGACCCTCGGCGAAGGCGCTGCCATGCTTACCCTCGAAACGCTGGAGTCGGCGCAGGCTCGCGGGGCCGCCATCTACGCAGAGGTTGTCGGCTTCGGCATGTCCGCCGACGCCAGCCACATCACCCAGCCCCTGTCTGACGGAGCAGCAAGCGCCATGCGCCGGGCCCTGGCAGACGCCAACGCAACCGTCGACGAGGTTGGCTACATCAGCGCCCATGGCACCGGCACGCAGGCCAACGACACCACCGAATCCGCCGCTATCCACGAAGTCTTCGGCCATCTCGCGCCGCAGATTCCCGTCAGCTCCACCAAGCCCCTGCACGGTCATTCCATCGGAGCCAGCGGCGCGCTCGAAGCGCTCGCCACCGTTCTCGCACTCAACCAGAATCTTCTACCCGCGAACTCTGGAGTCACGGAGGTCGACCCCGCGATCCGGCTCGACGTTATTCTCGGCTCTCCTCGCAAAACCAACCCGAAGCTTGCCCTGTCCAACTCGCTGGCCTTCGGCGGCCTCAACGCCGTCCTGGCGCTTCGTCCCTTCTGAATCATCCTCCCAAACCGGCCAAGAATGCCACCGACTTCAACTACCGTTGGGTCGGAGGCATCGATACGGCCATTCTGCCGCACCTCGACTGGCGCATCGCCGACTTCAGCTACAGCGGCGGAGGCATCAGTCAAGGCAACATCACCCGCCACCCGCAAACCCTGTCTACCGGCCTTGTCCTACGCTTCTAGAGCAAAGTAGCAGGTGGCATAGAGTCTGCCATGCCCATTGTTTGTCATTCCCGAAGGGAATCTGCGGTTGCCTCCTCTACATCAATACCAAATCCGCTTCTAGCTCCGTCGTTGGATCGTCTCGCGATACCATAATCGCCAGATGATCTCCGTCCTCATCCTCACCCGCAACGAGCAGCGCGACCTACCCGATTGTCTCTCCAGCGTCTCCTGGTGCGACGACGTCCACGTCTTCGATTCGCACAGCACCGACGATACCGCTGCCATCGCAAAGGCCGCTGGCGCACACCTGCACACCCGCACCTTCGACGATTACGCCACCCACCGCAACGCCGCGCTCACCACGATTCCGTTCAAACATTCATGGGTCTTCCTCCTCGACGCCGACGAACGCCCCACCCCTGATCTCTCGCGCGAGATGCAGCAACTCACCCTAGCAGCGCCCGATTCGATCTCAGGCTTCCGCCTCCGCCGCCGCGACTTCCTCTTTGACACCTGGCTCAAGCACGCGCAACTCTCTCCCTATTACATCCGCCTCGTCCGGCCCGAGCGCTCGCACTACACCCGCGCTATCAACGAGGTCATCGAAGTCGAAGGCGTCGTCGCGGACCTCAGCTACCCGCTCGACCACTATCCTTTCTCCAAGGGCATCGCCCACTGGATCGAGAAGCACAACCGGTACTCCACCATGGAAGCCGAGCTGATCGTCCGCAAACAGGGCCTGCAGATCCCCTCGCTCCTGACTGCACTTCGCGACCCCGACTTCCACACCCGCCGTCTCCACCAGAAGGCCATCTTCTATCGCCTCCCTGGACGGCCGCTCCTCAAGTGGCTCTACATGATGTTCCTCCGTGGAGCCATCCTCGACGGCGCCGCCGGCCTCACCTACGCCACGCTCCATTCCTTCTACGAATATTTGATCGTCCTTAAAACGAAGGAGATCACACGCGGCGGCGCTTGAGCTGCTGTCTAGAAGCTGATGTCCTGCCGGACAGGCCCACTGCGCGTGGGGCGGTCCGGCAGGACACGGGTTTCAGCCTAAAGCGGCCACTTCCACTCGCGGATCTCTTTGCTATCGATGCCGTTCTCATGCGCGTAGTTGACACTCTCGATGATCTGGTCCTTCAACCATTCCTTCGTGTGCGCCGCCGTCATCTGTAGCCGCGGCACCCGGTCGATCACATCGATCGCCACGTCGTACCGGTCGATCTGATTGAGAATCGCCAGTTCGAGCGGTGTATTGATGTTCCCCTTCTCCTTGTACCCGCGCACATGGAAGTTCTCGTGGTTCGTGCGTTTGTACGTCAGCTTGTGCACCAGCGAAGCGTACGCATGGAAGTTGAAGATGACAGGCTTGTTCTTCGTAAACAAGCTGTCGAACTCCTTGTCCGAGAGCCCGTGCGGATGCTCCGTCTCCGGCATCAGACGGAACAGGTCGACTACGTTCACGAACCGTATTTTGAGGTCGGTGCACTTCTCCCGCAGGATCGCAACAGCCGCCAACGCCTCTTCCGTAGGAATATCTCCGGCGCAGGCGATCACGACGTCCGGCTCCTCTCCCGCATCGTTGCTGGCGAAGTCCCATATCCCGATCCCCTTCGTGCAATGCGTCACCGCCGCGTCCATGTCGAGATATTGCAGGTGCTCCGCCTTGTCCGCGACGATCACATTGACGTAGTTCGCGCTGCGGAGACAATGGTCCGCCACGCTCAGCAGACAGTTCGCATCCGGCGGAAGATAGATGCGTGTAATCTCCGGACTCTTATTTGTCACCACATCCAGAAACCCCGGATCCTGGTGGGTGAAGCCGTTATGGTCCTGCCGCCAAACCAGCGAGGTGATCAGCAGGTTGATCGACGAGATCGGCGCTCTCCAACGCAGCTCCAGCTTGCTCTTCTCCAGCCACTTCGCATGCTGGTTGAACATCGAATCGATGATGTGAACGAACGACTCGTACGTCGAAAAAAATCCATGGCGCCCAGTCAGCACGTAGCCTTCAAACCAGCCCTCCAGGGTGTGTTCGCTGAGCATCTCCATCACCCGGCCATCGCGGGCCAGGTCGCCTCCGTCTGCATCCTCGGGCAGCAGCTTGGCCATCCATGTCTTGTCGCTTGCCTCGTAGATCAACTGCAGCTTGTTGGAAGCCGTCTCATCCGGCCCGAACACCCGGAAGCTCGTCATGTTCCGCTTCATTGCATCCCGCAAAAATTCCCCAAGGACAAACGTCGGCGAAACCGTGATCTGCCCCGGCTTTTCCACCTTCACCGCATAGTCACGGAAGTCCGGCAGTTCCATCGGCTTGCGCAGCAGACCGCCGTTCGCATGCGGATTTCCGCTGATCCTCCGCTGCCCGGCCGGAGCCATCTCCCGCAGCTCGGCGATCAGCTTGCCCGACTCATCGAACAACTCCTCCGGCTTATAGCTCCGCATCCACTGCTCTAAAAGCGCCAGGTGCGCCGGGTTCGTCTTGGGATCGAGGATCGGCATCTGGTGCGCCCGCCACGAGCCCTCCAGCTTGTGCCCATCGATCTCCCGCGGACACGTCCAACCCTTCGGCGACCGCAGAATGATCATCGGCCACCGCGGCCGCTCCGGCTCCGTACCCTCCGGCGCGCTCCGGGCCTTCTTCTGGATCGCGCGAATCTCCCGGACGCACTCTTCCATTACCTCCGCCATCAGCGGATGCATCTTCTCCGGATCGTCTCCTTCGACAACATGCGGCTCCCACCCGTACCCCTTGAACATCCACTCCAGCTCTTCGGGAGTGATCCTCGCCAGCACCGTAGGGTTCGCTATTTTGTAACCGTTCAGGTGCAGTATCGGCAGCACCGCTCCGTCCCGCACCGGGTTAAGGAATTTGTTCGCATGCCAAGAGGTCGCCAGCGGCCCCGTCTCCGCCTCGCCATCTCCCACCACCACCGTCACAATCAGGTCGGGATTATCGAACGCCGCGCCAAACCCATGCGACAAGCTGTAGCCCAGCTCGCCCCCTTCGTGAATCGAACCAGGAGTCTCCGGCGTGCAGTGGCTTCCAATCCCACCCGGAAACGAGAACTGCTTGAAGAATTTTTGCAGTCCGGCCACATCTTCGCTCTTGTCGGGATACACCTCCGAATAAACGCCCTCCAGATAGCTGTTCGACAGAGTAGCCGGCGCTCCATGCCCAGGGCCTGAGATATAGATCAGGTCCAGATCGTATTTCTTGATCAGCCGGTTTAGATGCACCCAGGTAAAGGTCTGCCCCGGGTCCGATCCCCAGTGCCCCAGCAGCCGGTTCTTGATATGCTCCGGCGTCAGCGGCTCCCGCAGCAGTGGGTTCTCAAGCAGGTAAAGCATTCCCACGCAGAGATAATTGCAGGCCCGCCAGTACGCATCCATCTTGCGCAACTCATCCGTCGAAAGCGGCTGCACCCTATGACTCTCTTCCTTATGCGATCCCTGCGACACCTTGGAGGTGCTGTTCATAAGCGACTCCTTCGTTTAATTTGAAGCACATAGGAAAACAAAAATAATATGTAACCTGATTAGAACTATCAGCTCGACTCAGCCAGGCGATGCACATGCACCGCGATCATCCAATCCTCTTTTGCCGGAACAACGAGCACTGCCGATACGGAATCAGATGCACTCACACGCCGCAAGGCATCGCCCATTGCTTCATTCAACGCAGAATCTAACGAAATCCCAAGAAACTCCAGCCCGCCCGCAATCTCCGCCCGCGACCGCGCATCGTGTTCCCCGATTCCTCCCGCAAACACCACCGCATCCAGTCCCCCCATCAGCGCCGCAAACCCTCCCACCGCCTTCTTCACACTCCGGGTAAAGATCTCCACCGCCAGCCTCGCCCGCGCATCGCCCGCGCCAGCCGCCTCGCGCACCGCCTTCATATCGTTCGGCATACCCGACAACGCCACCATCCCCGCATTGTGGTTCAGCATCGTCTCCAATTCAGCCACCTTATCGCCCTCCATCTGGCACAGCAGATAAAGCACCAGCCCAGGGTCGAGATCGCCCGGCCGAGTCCCCATCACCACCCCACCCGTCGGCGTAAGCCCCATCGTCGTATCCACCGAGCGCCCATCCAACACCGCCGTCACACTGCATCCACTCCCCAAATGCGCAATCGCCATCCGTCGCGGAAACTCCATCGTCTTCTCCGCCCGCAACTGCCGCACAATCGACTCGCAGCTCAACCCATGAAATCCATACCGCCGCACTCCCTGCTCGCGATACCGCACCGGGATCGGATACGTTGTCGCAACCTCCGGCATCGTCTCGTGAAACACCGTGTCGAAACAGGCATAGTGCCCCGCATCCGGAAACCGGGCCATCATGTCCTTGATCACCTCGATTACCGCCGGATCGTGCAACGGAGCGAACACCACCGCCGCCTCCAGGTCCTTGATCACCTCGCCGGTAATCCGCTGATGCCGGTCCAGCTTCGGCCCCGGATGCACTACCCTGTACCCCACCGCATCGACCTTCGGCAGCCCAGGCCTGCTCACCGCCTTCACCACCACTCCAATCGCCTCCATCGGCGTACCCGCCTTCACCGCGCCGAGTCCCCTACTCAAATCGCGCCCGGCTACATCGCGAAATTTGAACGCGACATTCCCGCTGCCAATCCCCGCCACCTCTCCTTCGAACAGCGATTGCGGCTCACCCTCATTCGCGTCGAACATCGAAAATTTAATCGACGAAGACCCGCTATTGATCACCAGTATGTGCACAGCACCCCCACAACCCGCCACGCTCCTAAGTTACACCCGTCGCATGTATGCTCTGCAAACCGATGCTCCCACTCGACCCCGGCCCAGTCCCACCAACGCGAACTCTCCCCCAAAAGTTACATGCCTCTCACCGCGCAAATTTCTCATCCCCCATCTAAACTCATCTCATGTGTGGAATTGTCGGTTACATCGGTCCTCAGTCTGTCGTCCCCGTCATCATTGAAGGTTTGCGCCGCCTCGAATACCGCGGCTACGACTCCGCCGGCATCGCCGTAGCCGGTGGCCCCGAAGGCCTCACCCTCCGCCGCGCCCCCGGCAAGCTCCGCAATCTCGAATCCGTCATCGCCGGCTCACCCATCGACGGCAGCTTCGGCATCGGCCACACCCGCTGGGCCACCCACGGCCGCCCCACCGAAGAAAACGCGCACCCGCACCGCGACGGCAGCGGCACCCTCGTCGTCGTCCACAACGGCATCGTCGAAAACTATCTCTCCCTCAAGAACGCCCTCATCGCCAACAAACACAAGTTCGTCTCCGAAACCGACACCGAGATCATCGCCCACCTCATTCAGGACGAGCTCGAAATGGCAGGCGGCCCCGTCCCAGCACCCGGCACCCGCTCTCAATCCGCCAACGAATCCGAAGCCGTCATCTCCGACGGAACCTCCTCAACGCGCGAAGCGCTTCCGCCCATGCGGCCAGCACTCCCGCTCGAAGAAGCCGTTCGCCGCGCCGTCAAGCGCATCACCGGAGCCTTCGCCATCGGCGTCCTCTCCGCCCACGAGCCCAACAAGCTCGTCGCCGCCCGCATGGGTCCGCCCGCCGTCATCGGCATCGGCGACGGCGAATTCTTTCTCGCCTCCGACGTCCCCGGCATCCTCCACCACACCCGCAACATCCACTTCCTCGCCGACGGCGAACTGGCCGTCCTCACCCGCGACGGCGTCAGCCTGACGAATTTTGAAGGCGCAGCCCTCCCCTTGAAGGTCCAGCGCATCACCTGGGACCCCATCCAGGCCGAAAAGTCCGGCTACAAGCACTTCATGCTCAAAGAGATCAACGAGCAGCCCCGCGCCATCCGCGACACCACCCTCGGCCGCGTCTCCCTCGACACCGGCCACGTCTTCCTCCAGGAGATGCAGATCACCGACGAAGACTTCCGCACCGCCAGCCAGATCACCATCGCCGCCTGCGGTACCTCCTGGCACGCTGGACTCGCCGGCAAGTTCATGATCGAACGCCTCGCCCGCCTCCCCGTCGACGTCGACTACGCCAGCGAGTACCGCTACCGCGACCCCATCGCCGACCCCCACGCCATCGGCCTCCTCATCACCCAGTCTGGCGAAACCGCCGACACCATCGCCGCCCAGCGCGAACTCATCGCCAAAGGCAGCAAGACCCTCGCCATCTGCAACGTTATCGGAGCCGCAGTCTCCCGCGAAGCCCAGGGCACCATCACCACCAACGCCGGCCCCGAGATCGGCGTCGCCAGCACTAAGGCCTTCACCGCCCAGCTCACCGCCCTCTTCGTCCTCGCGCTGCACCTCGCCCAGGTCCGCGGCACCATCTCCGACGCCGAATCGCTCCACCTCGTTACCGAGCTCTCCCAACTCCCCGGCAAGGTCGAAGAGATCCTCCGCTCCGTCGGCGACCAATGCCAGCAATTAGCCAAGTCGTTCAGCACCGCTAACGACTTCCTCTTCCTCGGTCGCGGCATCCACTACCCCATCGCCCTCGAAGGCGCCCTCAAGCTCAAGGAGATCTCCTACATCCACGCCGAAGGCTACCCCGCCGGCGAGATGAAGCACGGCCCCAATGCCCTCATCGACGAGACCCTGCCCGTAGTCTGCATCGCCACCAAAGACCCCAACGACCCCTCGTCGGTCCTCAAGTACGAAAAGACCCTGAGCAACATCCAGGAAGTCACCGCCCGCAGCGGCCGCGTCATCGCCATCGCCATCGAAGGCGACGAAGAGATCAAACACCTGGTCGAACACGTCATCCAAATCCCCCAGGCCCCCGAACTCCTCCTCCCCGTCCTCGAAGTAGTCCCCCTCCAACTCCTCGCCTACCATATCGCCGTAAGACGAGGCTGCGACGTAGACCAACCTAGAAACTTAGCCAAATCCGTCACGGTGGAATAGGATTCCGGCATGAATGTCGACAGGTCAATCGGAGTACTTGGTTTGATTGTTACTCTTTTCGGAATAGGGGCCGCCATCCTCTGGCCGACCAAACGATGGGTTGGCATTTGTGCGATCGCGGCGGGGGTTCTAATCGTAATAGTGTGGGGCATAACAATGTTCTCTTCGGCGTCTGCGAAAACTGCTCCCAACGAGGTGTACAGCGGGGTCGTCCTCGATCAATCAAATCGTAAGCCGATTGCAGATGCGGACATTCTAGTTGCACAGAACCAAGCTGTGCCAGAAGTCATCCACTCCGATAATCACGGCGTATTCGTGGTCCGCTTGCACCCGGGCGTCATAATCCTGAAAATAAACGTGAGTGCCAACGGCTATGTACCAGAGCTACGGACAACCGCGCCGACTCGGACGGGTACTGAAGAATTTGAACTCAAGCCTGTTTCCAAGGCTGCGATGTCAGGGCATCCAGTCAACCCAAAAGCCCATTCTACTGATTCACCCGAAGTAACGAATCGGCCTTCCCAGCCTGCTCAAACGGTCATCAGTGAAGGCAATCAGGGTCCGAGCATCGGCATAAACAATGGAACCGCAAACTTTTACCTCGGAAATCCTCCGCCACCTATTCGCAATGTCAATCCCAAAAACGTAAGTGATGCCATCGCAACTCTCCGGGTTGCAGTGGAGGGAACAAAGATCCGAATCGATGGAGTAGGTGAGTCGCCCGATTTGGAAAGTTTCGTCAATCAGTTCATGAGGCTCTTTCAACTCGGCGGCTGGGCTTCTGCGAAGGGCGTCCGTACAAAGCGCTATGAAGTCAACACATTTACTTCTTCAGGGTTAACGACTTCACACGGTGAAGGTATCTCGTGCTTTTCCGAGAATCCAAACGTAGCATTCATTGCCAAGCGCGCACTCGAACAGATAGGCTACCCCTGCCTCGGGAATTACACTCCCGAATACGCCGAGCGTTTTCCCGCAGATTTTTACCTTTCGATTGGTGAACCAACAAACTGAAACGTAATTGGCGGGTGGCCCACATCTAGCCCTCCCACTAAAGTCGGGTGGCGGGTGGCCCATACATAAAATCCAACCCATACCTCGGGTGCCCCATTCATGCAGTCTCACCGCAAGAGTGGGCATTCGCGCTACTGCGCGAACTGTCTTCCCTACCCAACGATAAAATCCCATCGGCCTAACCCACGACTCCTGACCGATCCAGTTGCGCATGGTAGGGTCCACGGCCCGCCAGCCTGGAGAGGAGTACAAGGGCAAGTGCCCAGGGGGCGAAAATAAATCTCAAAAAGTTGGCGTATTTTTCGGAGGCCGAACAGTGGTCGCCAAGAAGCACTCTCAGCCATACGAATTACCACAAATCGACCAGCAAACTACCACGCTTCGACCCCTGCTTTTCGCATATTCCCCAACAAAACACCACAAAACTCGCCGGAAACTTTTTTCCGCTATTTCGGAGCATCCTGAGCGAGGCGCAGTCCGGAGAACTGCCACCGCGTGGCTGGCGAGAAGAAGTTGCGATAGGTAGCGCGGATGTGAGTGGAGGGGGTAACGCAGGAGCCGCCGCGGAGGATCACCTGCGAGGACATGAACTTACCGTTGTACTCGCCCAGCGCGCCGGGCAGAGGCTTGTAGCCGGGATAGCCGGTATAGCCGGAACGAGTCCACTCCCACGCGTCGCCGAAGATCTGCTGAAGACCCGGAAGACCGCAGGCGGTAGTGGGGTGCAAGTTACCGGACTCAAGCAAGTTAGCGGACGAGATGGAAGATGGCTGTGAAGGTTGCTGAGCGGCAGCGTACTCCCACTCGAACTCGGTAGGGAGACGGTGGCCGGCCCAGCGGGCGTAGGCATCGGCCTCGAAAAAGCTGAGATGGCAGACGGGAGTTTCACTGAGGTCATCGAGCGAGAGGAAGCCGTGCAACGTATAGATGCGCCAGCCGGAGTTGGTGTTCTCGTCGCGCTGCCAGTAAAGAGGCGCCTGCCAGCCCTCGGCGCGGAGTGTGGTCCAGCCCTCTGAAAGCCACAGTTCAGGGCGGTTATAGCCGTTCTGGTCGATGAAGTCAAGGTACTCGGCACAGGTCACAAGGCGATTGGCAACGCGGTACGGCGCGAGGTAGACGGTGTGGCGCGGAGTCTCATTATCAAAGGCGAACGTGTCGATTCCCTGCCGCGGATTCGCAGGATCGAGAGTGAGGCCGATCTCGGTCAGGCCGGGAGCGAAGTCGATCCAGTCGAGCGGAGGAGCAATCGTTTCGTTGCGGGACGGCCTGATTTCGGTGTAGGCGGGGTGCAGGGGATTTGTGAAGAAAGCGTGCTTAATGTCGGCCGCGATCAGTTCCTGGTGCTGCTGCTCGTGCTCGAGACCAAGGACGATACGGCGGGCGGCTTCGTCTTCCAGAGGAAGCTGCATAAGCCGGGTAACCGCGGCATCGACATGGGTCCGATAGCTGAGGATGTCCTCTATGGGCGGACGAGAGAAGGAGGCGCGAAGTTTCTTCTCCGGCATTTCGCCCAGGGAATTGTAGTAGCTGTTGAAGAGCCAATGGAAGTCGGGATGGAAGGGCTGATAGCCGGCGACGAACTCACGGAGGACAAAGGTCTCAAAAAACCAACTGGTATGGGCGAGATGCCATTTGACGGGGCTTGCCTCGGGACAGGACTGAACCATGAGGTCTTCCGGCGAGAGGGGTTTACACAGGTCGCGGGTACCCTGGCGCACGGCTTTGTAGCGAACGGACAGGGACATGGCAGCGGTGGTTCGGGCAGTGGCAGTCAGGGGCATGTTCTTCTCGCACTTCAATCGCAGTTTGATGTCTGGTTAGAGTTGAAGGTTGCAGAAACATGAGCTGGTTTCGACATCGCCGAGGATAGGCAGCACTTTAGCGCCGCTGTCACGAGCTAGGGTGTTCAACTGGAGTGATTGAGGAGTCGTGCCAGGATGTAGGCAACCGCGGCCGCAGCTCCTCCGATGGTGACGGTCTGGAGAGCGTTGCGGAGCCAACCCGTGCCGACGAGTTTGCCTTTAAGGGCTCCGAAAAGAGCGAGAGCCAGAAGGGTGATGACGACGGAGAGCTTGAGCGCCATGAGATTGTCGGCTACAAGCATGTAGGGCAGCAGCGGGATGAGACCGCCGGCGATGTAGGATGCTGCGATGGTGAGGGCGGAGCGATGGGCGCGGTTGGGGGCCGGTTCTTCGAGGCCGAGTTCGAAGCGCATCATGAAGTCGACCCAGGCTGTCGGGTTCTGCTTAAGCGCGGCCAAGACGGGGGCGGCGCTGGGCCTGTCGACAGAATACTGCGCAAAGATCTCGTAGATTTCTTCTTCTTCGTCGCGTGTGCGCTCGATGATTTCGCGCTCTTCACGCTGGCGCTCGGAGACATAGTGTTCAGCGTCGCCACGGGCAGCGAGATAGCCGCCGAGGCCCATAGCAATGGAGCCGGCGGCGATCTCGGCCAGACCGGCGAGGACGACGATGTGGGAGGAGGCGACGGCTCCGGAGAGGCCGGCAGCGAGAGCGAACGGGACGGTTAGACCGTCGGAGAGACCGATGACGATGTCGCGAACGGTTTCGCTGGACTGAAAATGTCCTTCGATGTGCGGAGTATGGGCTACGTCGTGCATGGCGGTAGTGTATTGCAGGACGAAGGCGAAGGCAGTGAACGCAGGCGAAGTTTTTGCGGAGACGCGGAGTCTTTCGGAGGAGGGATACGTCTGTATGAGCACAGGCTAGCGAGGAATGCGTGAGAGCGATGGGCGGTGTGAGGCTGCGGAGAGTTCGGCTTTGGGCAGTGTGTGGGTTGCTACTGGCGTCTGTTGCTGTGACCCCTGTCCGCTTGAAAGCGCAGGAGGAGGAGCAGGAATCCAGGCCGGCGTTTGCCGGGGGCCATATGGTTCGGGGTACGGTGACGGCAGTAGCGGGAGACCAGATAACGGTGAAGACAGAGACGGGTGAGGTCTACCGGGTGGTTGTCTCCGCAAATACGCGGTTGAGCAGAGACAGGCAGCCGCTAAAGGTGGCGGAGATCAAGGCAGGCGACGGCGTGGGAGCGATGGGCGTGCTGGATGCTCCGACAAAGACCGTCCATGCCCTGTTTGTGGGGGTGATGGACGCCGAGCAGGTGAAGAAGGCCCGGGAGAATCTGGGGAAGGTCTACATCATGGGGAAGGTGACGGCGATTGATATGGATGCTCTGAAGCTAACGGTGATGCGGCCGGATGGAGTGAGCCAGGTGATTGGGGTAGATGAGGGCACATCGTTCAAGCGAGGCGGCCGCCAGATGGAGGCGATGGTGACTGGAAACGGCGAGATGGGTAACGGACAGGGCGGCGGCGCAGGCGACAATGCAGTGAGCATTACGCTGCCGGATGTGAAAGTGGGAGATTCTGTGGCAGGACGCGGGGCATTGAAGAACGGCTTGTTTGTCCCGACGGAATTGCGTGTGATGGATGCGGCGGCCAGGGAACAGAGACGACGGCGTACATCCAGGGATGGTGGCGCGACTCCGGCGACAGCGCCTGCTACGCCGCAATAGTTTTGCTGGGCTGATGCATGATTTCCTCTCTAGTTGCGGCGGGACTTTGTGGTTGCATTTGTTTCTTTAGATTGAATTATGGTGAGGTTGCGTGCGGCGATCGATTCTAGGAGCGATGGCGGGTTTCCTTGTAGTGACAAGCGCCTTGGGACAAACTGCTCCTGTGAGCCAGACGGCGCCGGGGCCGGCAATTCAGACCACGGCGACTGCAAACGAGGTTAGCGGCGGAACAATTACCGGCTCGGTAAAGGCCGGAGCTGTGCCGCTGCCGGGGGTTGCCGTGACGGCGACGAACACGCTGACCGGGAAAAAATATGCGACGGCGACAGACGGAAATGGCATGTTTGCGATGGCCATTCCACGGAACGGCCGCTACGTCGTGAAGGCGGAGCTGGCGGCATTTGCGACGGTCACAAAAGAGGTCTTGATCAACGCCACGGGGGAGAATGGCGGGAAGGCGGCGCAGGTGGCAGAGTTTGGGATGCAACTGGCATCGCGCGCGCAGCAGGAAGAGGCTCGGCAGACACAGGTAAGCGCGGGGATTGGGCGCGGAATACAGGCTCTCAGTGTAAGCGGGGATGGTCTGACCATCGCCGATGCGAGTGCGGGCGCAACAAATGCTGGGGCGCAGATGCCTTCGCTGGCTGGGCTGGGCGGAAGTGAAGCGGTTGCCTCCGATTCAGTGAACGTGAACGGCGCGATGGGCCAGACGAATGGTCTGGCGAGCTATAGCGAAGACGATATTCGTCAGCGGGTCCAGGATGCGATCGCGCAGGCGCAACGGCAGGGCGGTGCTGTGGGCGATATGGCGAATACTGTGGCGGGTATGCTGGGCGGGATGATGGGCGGCGGCGGGTTCGGCGGGCCGGGCGGCGGCGGCCGGGGTGGACGCGGGGGTGGAGGATTCGGCGGCGGCGGATTTCGTGGGTTCAACCCGACGCAGCCGCATGGGTCGGTGTTTTATCAGGGCGGCAATAGCGCGTTGAATGCGACAAATTTCTCGCTGACCGGGGCCCCGGTAGCCAATCCGGCGGCGAGCACAAACCGGTTTGGCGTGAGCTTCACAGGGTCGCCTTCGATACCGGGACTGGTAAAGGCGAATCCGAAGCAGTTCATCTTCTTCAACGTGGCTGGGGTGCGGAACATTACACCCTTGAACCTGTATGCGACGGTGCCGACTTCGGCGGAGCGGATTGGAGATTTCACTGGATTGACGCAGACGGTAGGTGGTGTGACAACGCCAGTGACGTTGTATGACCCGGCGACCGGACAGCCGTTCGCGAAGAATCAAGTACCGGTTTCGCCACAGGCTGCGGCGCTGTTGAATTATTATCCGGCGCCGAATATTGCTGCCACCGGCCGGCAAGGGTACAACTACCAGACGATTACGACGGGGGCCAATAACTCTACCTCGGCGGCGCTGCGATTTGTCAGGAACTTTGGACAGAACAATGCCATCGGCAGCCGGAGACAGCAGAGGAGCGGGCCGGCATCGCTGCGGCAGAACATCAACTTCAACGGAAGCTACGCGCATGGCGCTTTGGATAACCGGAATGTCTTTCTTCCACTGGGTGGAGCGACAGAGACGAATGGATACGGGGTGACCGCGGGATACACGATCGGCTATGGCGCGCTGACGAACAATGCTTCAATCAACTGGAATCGCTCACACAGTATGTTGCGGAACTACTTTACAGATACGGACGATCCGCTAGTAGGGACCGGGATCAGTGTTCCGAAGCCTGTGATTGGGGCCAATCCGGGGATCTACTATGGGTTGCCGAGCGTGAGTATCTCGAACTACACAGGGCTGACGCAGGCTTTACCGAGCGATGTGATCAATCAGACAATTTCGTTCTCGGATTTTGTGAGCTATCGCTACAAGAAACACAATATGCGGTACGGGTTTGACGTGCGCAGAGTGCATGCCGACTCTGTTGGCGGGACGAACGTGGTGGGGACGTTTACCTTCACCGGATATGCGACCCAGAACCCGGCCATTTCCTCGACATGCACGCCCTCTTCGACGGTGACGTGTCCGGTTGTGGCACCGAGCGGGTATGGGCTTGCGGACTTTCTGCTGGGGCTTCCGCAGCAGTCGACGATACAAGCCGCGACCGAAAAGACCTATTTACGGGCGAACATTATCGACTGGTACGCACAGGATGACTGGCGAGCACTCGCGAACCTGACGTTGAACTACGGTGTGCGGTACGAGTACTTTTCGCCGTACGTGGAGAAGGACAACCGGCTGGTGAATCTGGGCCACAATGCCGATTTTACGCAGGTAACACCATTATGTCCGGTGGCGATAGCAGGTGCATGCGGTACGGGTTCGCCTCGGTCGCTGGTGAGTCCGGATAGGAATATGTATTCGCCGCGGCTGGGATTTGCTTATCGGCCTAAGTTCAAGATTTTGAAGGAGACGGTGGTTCGCGGAGGATATGGGATCAACTACAATACAGGGCAATATGCGACGTTCGCGAGACAGCTTTCGGCGCAGGTTCCATTCGCGCTGACGCAGACGAATATCGTGGGGCAGCCAGGATGCACGACGGCGACGTTGACGCTGGCGAACGGCTTTGGCTGCTCGACGAGTCCGGTGCAGAACAACTACGCGGTAAACCAGGACTACAGGCTGGGGCATGTGCAGGTGTGGAACGTGGATATTCAGCGCACGTTTCCCCTGGGGATTGTGGCGAACCTGGGATACAACGGGGCCAAGGGCGGCGATCTCGATATCCTGCGGGCGCCGAATCGGACGGTCAGCGGAGTAATCAATTCGTCGGCGCAGCCGTTCAACTATGAGGACTCGCTGGGGTACTCGCGGTTCGAGCAGTTGAGCTTAAATGTGCGCAAACGCTTGCAGAAGGGAGTTTCGCTGCAGGCGACGTATCACTATGGGCACTCAATTGATAATGCCTCTTCGATCGGCGGATCTACAGTAGTTCCGGCGCAGAACGATCAAGACCTGAACGCCGAGGAAGGCAACAGCGCGTTCGATGTGCGCCATCAGGTGACGGGAAACTGGGTGTTGGAGTTGCCATTTGGTCCCAACCGCGCCTTTCTCTCCAAGGGCGGCGTGTGGTCGAAGGCGCTCGATGGATTTTCGCTGTCGGGTGACTTTACCTTTTCGTCCGGCACATATTACACCCCGCATTATGTTTCAACAGTGGCGGAGACGGCGACGGGCGCGAACAATTCTCTGCGGCCGGATCGGGTGTTTTCGCAGCCGATTGCTGGCCGAGGGAACATTCTGGACTGGTTCAACACGGCGTCGTTTACGAACCCGGCGAATGGATTCGGAACGGCGTCGCGGAGTTCGATTGAAGGTCCGGGGATTGTTGTTGCGGATGCTTCGCTGTCTCGAACGGTGCCGCTGGGAGAGACGCGATCGTTTGAAGCGAGGATGACAGCGACTAATGTGTTCAACACGGTGCAATACTCGAGTATCGATACGACGTTGAACTCGCAGACGTTTGGGCAGGTAACCTCGGCGGCCGCGATGCGGCAACTGTCGTTCTATGCGCGGTACCGGTTTTGAAACGGCACAGGAGCGGTTGGAGGATGTCGGTGCATAGAGCTATAACGGCGATGGTGATGGGATTGATGGCTGCGTCGCCAGGAACAGGTTGGACACAGCAGGCCGATTCGTCGGGAACGTACACCATGAAGGTGCAGACCGATATCGTACTGACAAATGTAGTAGTGCGGGATAAGAAGACAGGTGAGGTGGTAAAAGGGCTGAAGGCGAGCGACTTTACGGTCCTGGAGAACGGGAGGCCGCAGAAGATTGCGAGCTTCGACTACCAGAACGTGGATGAAGCGGCAGTGCTGCAGGAGAAGAGCACTGTCACCGGAAGATCTACCATTGCTGATTTGTTGAACAGAAATTTTTCAGCGAACCCGGAGGTGCTGAAGGACCACCGGCTGATTGTAATGTTCTTCGATCTGAGCAGCATGCAACCGGAGGATGTTGACCGCGCTGTGGAAGCGGCGCAGGACTATGTGAACAAGAAGATGCAACCGGCTGATCTGGTAGCTCTGGTGAGTTTGGACACGGGGTTGACCACGGACCAGGACTTCACTGCGAACAAGGCCGCATTGCTGAAGGGTTTGGGCAAATATAACGGGACCGAAGGCACAGGATTTGCGAACGGGAACGAAGGCGGCAACTCGGGTGGGACTGCGGACGACGGATCGAACTTTACCGCGGATGACAGCGAGTACAACGCGTTGAACACAGACCGTGAACTGTATGCGATTCGCACGATTGCGAAGAGCCTGGAACGGGTGGATCAGCGCAAGAGTCTGTTGTACTTCAGCGGCGGGTTGGCGCGACAAGGGATTGAAAATCAGGCAAGCATGCGGGCCGCTACAAACGAGGCAGTGAAGGCGAACATGGCAATCTACAGCGTGGATTCGCGCGGACTCGAGGCGCTGCCGCCGGTAGGCAACGCGTCGACAGGAAGCTTGCGCGGGACGGCGGCCTATAGCGGGGGCGCAATGCAGAGCCAACTGGATGCGAACTTCGGCTCGCAAGAGACGCTGGCTACACTGTCGTCGGATACGGGCGGAAAAGCATTCTTCGATTCAAATGATTTTGCCCCGGCTTTTCAGCAGGTACAGCATGATACGGAGGCCTATTACATTCTTGGATTCCACTCGACCAACACTGCGCGAGATGGAAGTTTTCGGCATTTGACGGTGAAGCTGAACAGGAGTGACGTGAAGATCGACTACAGGCCCGGTTATTATGCGCCTGCGGATTTTCAACACCAGAAGACGGAGGACCGCGACCAGGCTTTGCAGGAGCAGTTGCGTAGCGATCTACCGGCGACCGATGTTGCCGTATATCTGCAGGCGTTGTACTTCCGGCTGGCAGACAACAAGTTCTTTATTCCGGTGTCGCTGATTGTGCCTGGATCGCAGATCCATGTAATAAAAAATGGAGATCGCGACAAAGCGAATATCGATGTGATCGGGCAGGTAAAGAATGCCGAGGGGATCGTCGTCGGCAATGTTCGCGACACGGTGAAGTTGGCGCTGGATGCGGCGCAGCAGGTGCAGCGAAAGAATATTCAGTACTCAACGGGGTTTACGCTGGCGCCAGGCAAATATCACCTGAAGTTTGTGGTGCGGGAGAACCAGACGGGCGCAATGGGGAGTTTTGAGACTGACCTGCAGGTGCCGGATTTGAAAAAGAGCCCTCTGAAGCTGAGTTCGATTGTGCTCTCGAATCAAAGGGTTCCGAATACGACGAAGGGAGCAGCGAGTCCGCTGGTGAGGGACGGCGTAGAGTGGATTCCGAATGTGCCGCATGTGTTCCGGCAGGACCAGCATCTGTATTTTCTGTATGAGGTATATGACCCGGCGAAGCAGAAGGGAGCGCCTGAGCTTGCGAATTCGCCTGGTCTGACGCGGCGTGATGGAGGGCCTGTGCGGGTGCTGACCAGCATCGAGTTTTTGAGCGGAGGAGTTAAGGTCTATGAGACGCCTCTGGTAGAGGCGAAGGCGATCAATACACCGGAGCGAGACGCGGTGGCGTTTCAGTTCGATGTTCCGCTGACGCAACTGAAGCCCGGGACCTATGTGTGTCAGGTGAATGTGATTGACGATGCCGGAGGGAGCTTCAGCTTCCCGCGGTTAGCAATGATGGTGAGGCAGGGAGTGGTGTCAGCGGTGAGCCCAGCAGTAGGCGCGAGCGGACCGACTGCGGCGGCTGCGCCCACTCCGTAGTCCGTGCTATTGACATGGGTTTAAGGTCTGACGCTATGGGCGCCAGAAGCGCGTTATTAGGACCCGTTATTTATAAGGACAGTGGCGACAGTTGGAGTTGCAGCAGTAGCCGCGCTTGAGATGATAGGCGGCAGTGAAGACAAGGTATGGACCTTCGTAGTAGAAGTCTTCGGGCATAAGCTCCTGCGGGCTGTCGTCGGATGGCTGGGCCAATTCGGGATTGGTGGGGTTCGACATTGTTAGAACAACCGTAAATCTTGTATCACGGCATTGGCCGGGATCATTGCAGAGACGAGGTCTGCGGGGAGATTGTCGGCAGATGTCTCGCCCTCGTTTGTGTGTAACTTGCCATTGCGGTAGAAGACCTGCTTGCCTGGGACAGCAGGAGTCCGGCCGCCGGGAATGACGATGCCTACAAGATTGATGGGATCCGCAGCAGCTATGGCGATGAGAGCGGAGCATTCGCGCGAGCGGGCGGCACGGAGCGACTCGACAGCTTCGGGAAGGGCATACTGTTCGCCGCCGAAGCCGGAGAGAAACCTGCCGCCGCGGATCTCGCCTCGAGCTTCGAGACGCCGGAGCATCCCGAGAAGGTCACGCCACTTGGGGGCGTTCGATTCGCGGAGAAGGAGGTCGCGAAAGAGAACGCCGTAGCGGGTCAGCAGCTGGCGAGCGAAGGACTCCAGTGCGGCGTCGGTGCGGCGGGCCTGCTCGATGGTGGTAGATGCAGCGTGGGCCTCTTCGCAAAGGAGGGACCATCGGCCGGCAGAGCTGCGTGGGGCACGCTTGCCGGGAGTCTCGGCAGCGGTAGATTTTCGGCGAGGGTCCATGCAGGCACGTAGCTGGTCGAAGCCGTCGGCCGCGGCGAGGCCAGCGGCGGCCAGCTCCCAGAGGGCGTACTGGGTCTGCTGGCGGGTGAGTCCGGTGATGCGCTGAATGTCATTGGCAAAGCACGCTCCGCGCTGCTGCAGAAGAGAGCGGGCTTGCAGGGCTTCGACGCTGAGAGCTGCGGCAAGCTTAGCCTCTTCGACGCACTGCTGGGTCAAGGCATAAGGGAGCCAATCGGCGGTTTCCCGGATGTAGAAAGTGATGGGCGCGGCGTTGGTTGGGATGACGCGGCGGGGTGCGGCTCCATCGCCGATCGACCAAGCCGGATGGGGTGAGATGCGGCCCCAGCCAACGGCTCCAGAGAGACAGAGGGCGTCAAGCCCACGCGGATCGTAGTTGGCGACGCGGGCGGGAAGGAGGGTGCGCTCCCACTCGACCGCGGGGGCTTCGAATCCTTCGAGCTGGCGAAGCGCTTCGAAGACACCCTCTTCGCCGGAGAGCTGCGTCTGCGGGGCAAGGTGCTGCCAGGTAAGGAGCCAGCGCATGTAGACAGTGGGCGTAACAGGCTCGACCTGCTTGCGAAGGGCGGTTGTGGTGCGGCGGTGAATGCGCTGCAGGATGCGACGTTCGCACCATTCGATATCGTGATCTCGGTTTCCGACTATCGAAGACTCAATTGGGGCTGGATGCTCGAAGGTGCCGCGCAGCAGGAGACCTTGCATCTCCAAAGTGAGAAAGGCTTGGAAAACGGCGGAGGGGTTGAGGTTCAAGTTACGGGCGAAGCCTCTCGCGGTAGTCGGACCTAGTATTTGTAACCATCCTTGAACAAATCTTTGCAGGGCAGTCGATTTTGTAACCTGTAAAGTTTCAATATCTAGGATTGCCGCAGCCTCACGTGAAAAGCTGCCGGACTTCTGCTCACGCTCTGATGACGAATCTCTGGAGGTGGGAAAAAGAACGTTGATGTCTGCGAGACGTTCAGTAGCAACCCAGCAGGGGCCTCCGGCGCAATCGACGGTTTGCGCGCGTCCGGTTTGGACGAGGCGTTCGTAGAAGATCGGCCAATGGTGTGCTTCGGGGTTGTCAAGGATGTGGAGCGGCAGCGCCATAACGGAGTGGAGGAGATCGTGAAGTTCGTGCTCATCACGGAGGTCGGGCCAGCACTCGCGACGGATGGCTTCGATGGCATTCTGGTCGATTTTGCCGGCCTCTTCGGGAAGATGGCGGCCCAGCGAGGTGGCCCGGGCACGGCGCTCTTCGAGGCCCGCTTCGTCGAGGAAGGCATAGGGGTTAGCGTTCAGGAGTTCGTGAGCAAACTGGGAAGGAGTTGGAGTATCGACAGCCAGACAGCGGATATTTCCCTCTTTGATTCCTCTAAGGAGTTCGATGAGACCTTCGAGGTCCATCGCTTCCTGCAGGACGTCCTGCATAACCTCGCTAACCAGGGGATGGTCAGGAATTTGAATATCGCCGACGATGGTTTCGAAGCAGGCGGCGGCCTGGGGGAATACGTTGGCCATAAGATCTTCAGAGCGGGTGCGCTGGATTTGCGGTGCGATACGCTTTCCTTTTGAGAAGCGGAGAAGCTGCAGACTGCGGCCCGCTGCCCAGCGCCAGCGGTTCTTGAAGATCGGCGATGCGATGGAGGCTTGCTCTAAGAGTTCTCTGGCGGTGTGTTCGGTCAGGAACTGGAAGACGTCGGCAAGTGGAAAGCTGTGCTGCTCGGCCAGCGAGATGTTGATGCCGTTGTCAGTGGCGGAGGCTTGCAGTTCAAAGTTGAAGCCGCGGCAGAAGCGTTTGCGCAGGGCCAAGCCCCAGGCTTTGTTGATGCGGCCTCCAAAGGGAGCATGAAGGACGAGTTGCATGCCGCCACCATCATCGAAAAATCGCTCCGCGACGATCGTGGTCTTCGAGGGAACCGCACCTAAGGCAGCGCGACCGGCGACAATGTAGACAATGAGTTGATTAGCTCCGCTGGGACAGACGCCGCAGTTTTCCATGAGCCAGGCAGACGCGGCGGCTATTTCCGGCTGCGCGGGCGAGATGTACCCGGGTGTCGTGTTGGAAGTTAGTGAGGAGATCTGTTCTCGAAGTTCGCCTACGCCGTCGCTGAGGACTGCCGTGCGCTGCGGAGCTTCCCCCTCCCAGAAAGGCAGACTGGGCGGCGCGCCGTGTGCATCTTCAACCAGGACGCGACCGGCAGCCTCGACGCGCTGAATACGCCAGCTGCTATTGCCGAGCAGAATGATATCGCCGGGGCTGGAGTCTACCGCGAAGTGCTCGTCGAGCGTGGCGATCTGGACGCCGTCCGGTTGGAGAATGACGCTGAAGAGTGCGGTATCGGGGATGGCTCCCCCGTTGGAAATGGCAATCATGCGGGCACCGCGGCGTGGGTGAAGATGATGCTGTACGCCATCGCGCAGGAGATAAGCGCCATAACGCCCACGCGAGGATTCAATGCCTTCACTCAGTAGCGCAAGGAGACTATCGAATTTTTCGCGGGTGAGATTGCGGTACGGGAAAGCTCGGCGAAGGGTGTTGAAGAGGCTTTCTTCTTCCCAAGGCTCTGCTCCGCAACAAGCGACGATCTGCTGCATGAGAACATCGGCCGGTTGAGGTGGAATTTGTAACTGATCCAGATCCCCGGCTCGCATCTTGCGAACAAGAGCGGCCTGTTCCATGAGGTCATCGCGAGTGGTGGCGAAAAAGCGCCCTTTGGGGATGGCTCCGCGCCAGTGACCCGCGCGGCCGATTCGCTGCATGGCTACGGCTACTGCGCGGGTGGAGCTGATCTGGCAGACGAGGTCGATGTTGCCGATATCGATGCCGAGTTCGAGTGATGCTGTAGCAATGAGGATTTTAACTTCGCCGTTCTTGAGCCTCTGCTCGGCGTCGAGGCGAAGGGTGCGGGAGAGTGAACCGTGATGAGCGGCGACGTGTTCCGGGCCGAGACGGGCAGCCACTTCAAAAGAGATCTTCTCGACGAGGCGGCGGGTGTTGACGAAGACGAGGGTAGAGCGGTGGTTTTGGGCGTGGGCGGCGAGTTTGTCGAAGATCTCGGACCACATGCCGTTGGTGGTGACAGAGCTGAGTTCGTCGCTGGGAACCTCGATGGCAATGTCTAGCTCACGGCGCTGGCCCACTTGGATGACGGTTGCAGGCTTTCGATTTTCATGAACGCCGGTAAGAAAGCCAGCGACAAGTTCGATAGGATTTTGCGTGGCTGAGAGGCCGATTCTTTGCGGCGGCGTGGCGAGTCCGGTGAGGAACGCTCCGGGGCTAAGGCGGTTTTCGCCAGTGACGAGGGCGTCCAAACGTTCGAGTGACAACGCCAGATGCGCGCCGCGCTTGTCGTCGGCCACGGCGTGGATCTCATCCACGATGACGGTGCGCACGCGGCGGAGGTGTTCCCTGCTCTTGCCTGCGGTGAGGAGGATGTAAAGCGATTCTGGCGTGGTGACGAGAATGTGAGGCGGCTTACGGAGCATCGCGGCGCGCTCTCTGGGCAGCGTGTCTCCGGTACGGATTCCGGTGCGGATTTCGGGGCAGAGATAGCCGCGTGAGAGCGCTAACCGCTGGATTTCAGCTAAGGGACCGTCGAGGTTTTTCTGTATGTCGTTGGAAAGAGCTTTGAGCGGGCTGACGTAAACGACTTGCGTGCAGGGCGCAAGCTGACCGGAGAGGGAATCCCGGAGAAGCTGGTCGATGCAGACCAGGAACGCTGCGAGAGTCTTCCCTGATCCAGTGGGTGCAGAGATGAGAGTTGCTTGGCCGGCCACGATACTGGGCCAGCCGCAGATTTGTGGCTCAGTGGGGCTGCCGAACTTTGTGAGGAACCATTCGGCTGTCACGGGATGCGCCCAGGCGAGGCACTGAGGAATTTCCAGGGGCATCTACCGATTGTAGCTCTATTTTGTTCGTGCTTTCTTCGCTAACACCCGCTTTGGCGTATCAGGAACTCAGTAGCTTCTAGGCGTCACCTTAATCTTCCAGCTCCTGGATATCACATGTTGCCTTGACCTACATCAGACGCGGCTGCGGCTGTGTTGGACTCGTCAAGATACTGTTCAATCACTTTCTCTAGCGTGCCTTGCGCGGAGAGGATGAAGTCAACGGCGTCGCGACCCGCACCGAAGCCTCCGGCGTTGGGCGTGACATAGTGGGCCGCGGTCTTGACCTGCTCTCGGGCGTTGGCGGGCGCGATGGACAAACCGCACTTCCGCATGACGGGTAGATCAATGATGTCATCGCCGACATAGGCCAGTTCTGCGAGACTATGGCCCGTTTCGGCGAGGATTTCGTCGATGGCGTGCATCTTGTGGGACTGACCCTGATAGACGAACTCCAGCTTAAGGTCGTTGGCCCGGATGGCGACGGTCTGGGATTGGCGCTTGGTAATGATGCCGATGCGTAGTCCACCGAGGCGGCCCAGTGAGATACCAAGGCCATCGTGTGCAGCGAAGCCCTTTGCTTCAATACCATGACCGTCAGCGTTAGGGACAATAAAAATCTGGCCGTCTGTCAGGACGCCATCTACGTCGAAGATGAGAACTTTGATGTTTTTAGCACGGGCTTCAGCGGTCATTGGATGATGATACCTTGGCGGCCGCGCCTACCTTGATCTCGCAATGAAGTGATACGCGGCCATGTCTATTTCCAACGCGACAAGCACGCTCAACTAGTGACGGTAACGGCGGCAGATGAAACCACTGACACAACTAAAGTCAGGCAGATGCTGCGAAAATGTCTCCTCAGTGGGGCTCGCGTCTTCATTCCAATGGCTGAACGTTAGCAGCTACATGCAAAGTTCTCAATGACCCGATAGTTTACCGGCGTTGGCCGAGGACGTTTTGCAAGATAACAGACGTGAAAAGCCGCGGCCATCACTTACGCGCTGACCGCGGCTATTCAGTTGAGATGTATCTACAGTTATTGCCCGTTGAGGCAGTGAGTTAGGCGGGCTGGATGTTCGCAGCCTGCTTGCCCTTGGGACCAGTGGTAATGTCGAACGTTACGCGCTGGCCTTCCTGAAGGGACTTGAAGCCGCTGGAGTTGATCGCCGAGTAATGCGCGAAGAGATCCTCGCCACCATCTTCCGGGGTAATGAAGCCAAAGCCTTTTGCGTCGTTAAACCATTTCACTGTTCCACTTGCCATTTTGTTGCTCCTGATTCGGGGCGATACCTCGCCTCACATAAATTATGGTAGCAGGTCAACGGCCTTTGTGGGCGAAGAAGCTACCAATTTAAGGTTTTTTCGGGCGAAAGGCCGAATCGCGAATCCGCCTGAAGCGCATCAGTATTTATTGAGCATGCATGCCAGCGCAGAGGTGGACATGCTCACCTCAATGGTCTCTCCGTTCTTGAAGGAGATGACGCTGGTGTCGGCTCCTGCTGAGGTCTTACCGGGGCGGGCGATTTCGATGGCGCTCGGATTGATGCAGTGTCCTTCGAGGCAGATGAATTTCATGGAAGCACCTCCAGGGTGGTGGCAGAATCCTATCACTCCCGCTCAAAGGCAGAGCAGAAGAAATTCGCGCGTCGATGGCAACTCGCGTTCTTTGGAAGAATAGGTTGCCGATTGGCTAGGTAAGAGGGGGAACAACTTCATCCCGGCAGCGGCAGTCATCTTCTGCGCAGGATAACGCGGCGACGTGAGTAGCCATCCTATTGGTTATGAGCTAAGGCTCAGAGAAGAGGAAACGATAATGGCGAAACAAGCGCACATGGATGCAGCAAAGCACCACACAGAAGCGGCAGGTCATCATATCAACGCAGCCACCAAGCATGACGCCGGCAATCACGACGAGGCACAGAAACACTCCGAGCAGGCTCATTCGTCATCGACGGCGGCTCACGGCAAGTCGACCGATGCCCATGCAAAGTCTTCGGCAGCAAGCAAGAAGTAGATCGTAGGTGGTCAAAGGGTAAAAGGGCTGCGGCGATCCCCGCAGCCCTTTTCTTCGTGAACCGATCAACGATGTGAGACGAAAAGAGCCGAAATTACCTGGTAAATGTGCCTATTCGGTGGCGCTTAGTGGTGAAACTGTGTCGTTAGACACCCTTTTTCATGGGTTCCCAGATGAACTTATGGATCTGAAGGGAGAGGCGGGCGTCGATGCCGTCCCCCATCATCCACTCCACCAGAGTGCGGGGGTCGAGTGTGGCATTGTCGGTGGTGCGTAGAGGGCTGGGTGACTTGTTGAAGGCCGGGCTGAGGAGAATGCCGCCAGCCAACTCTTTGAGTTTGTTATCGAGGATAAAGCTGCGGGCAAAGTCGTAGTCTGCACGATCGGTGAGGACAAATTTGACCTCATCGTTCTTCGTCAGGGCGGCCAGGTTTTCCATACGAAAGCTGTTGGCTGCGGCGCCAGCGCCGGGGCATTTGACATCGACGATCTTGTGGACGGCTTTGGGCACGGCGTCGAGAGGGCGCTCGCCGCTGGTTTCGATCATCAGCGTATAGCTGGCGGCGAGGAGCCGGTCCATCAGTGGCAGGAGTTCCTTCGCCTGGAGCATAGGCTCGCCTCCGGTGAACTCGACGAGGCGGCATGGAGCGAGGTCTTCGATCTGCGCGACGATCTCCTCCTGCGTGAAGGGCTTGCCGCCACGAAAGGTGTACTCGGAGTCACACCAGGCGCAGCGGAGATTGCAGCCGGCGAGCCGCACAAAGATGCAGGGCAAGCCGGCGAACGAGGATTCACCTTGCACGGATTTGTAGAGCTCGATAAGATGCATGGCGTTTCTGCCCACCCGTTGGCTAAGTTAATGGTTTGTCATGGTCACAAATTCATGCCTCTGCAAATTATTCGTGGCAGTGATTTACAGGCAAGCATTAGTTCCTAAGAGACTTAGCTGCAGGGGGAAGACTCCGGCAGGTTCGGACTCGGTCTTATGCTCTGTCTCCCAGTATAGAGGTTTGAATGAATCCTAGTGGGCGGCATGAGGCTCCGTTCGGAACTTGAATATCAGCTCCGGGGAATGGCAGTTAACACCTCGATCTTGCACCCTTTAACTTGCCAGTGGCTGCGCTCGTCTGGATACTTTGCCCCGTAACCAAAACCGAGCCAGAGGCCCTCCCATGCATATTTCAACCAAATCTCTTTCGCTTTCGCTCTGCTGCGCAACTCTTCTCTGCTGCGGCGCGGAAACCATGCAAGCCCAGACGATTACCCCCGGCGCCACCTATGAGATCCGTGGCGCGGACATTCTGCAGAACGACGTGCCGACTGTCTTTGGTGGAGCAAACGCGTTCTTCATCTATGGCGGAAGCACCTCCACCATGGCGGGATGGAACATCAACATCGTGCGGGAGCCGCTTCCCGACTTCTCCGAGACTCCCATCAGCGGCTCGACCGTGCAAGGCTCGAATGGGTCGTATCTCCATCCGATGGCAGACGTGGTGGCGGACAATCGCGCCAACGGAAAGATCACGATTCTGTGCCCGTTCCAGTGGTCGCCCTCGACGGGACAGTTCGCCGGGCAGTCGCCTTCCAAACAGAGCTACTATGCCGCTTACAAAGAGAAGATGCAGGCGATCGCGGCGTACTTTGCAAACCAGCCCGATGTCTGGATCGAGACATGGAATGAGCCGTACCCAGATACGAACGATCCAAACTGGCTGCACGACAGCGAAGACATGGTGGACAACATCCGCGATGCCGGCAACAACAACATTGTGCTGGTTCCCGGCGACTACTTCGGCTCGTCGGAGGATGTGATCCTGAGCCATGGGAGACAGTTGCTGGAAGGCCGCGCCAATCTCCTCTTCGACCTGCATGGCTATGCCTGGGAGACAAACAGCCAGGAAAGCACGGAACAGAGGATCCGAACGATTCGCGACCGGGGATTTGCCCTGATCTTCGGCGAAGATGGTCCGGGGACTTCGGGCGGGGTAGTGGACCCGACAAACTTCTTGAAGGCTGCCCTGCATCAGGAGGTCAGCACGCTGCTGTGGAACTGGAACTTCAATACCTACGATCCCAACGCCTTCTTCAACTCGAATTATCAGCCGAACGATACGGCCGCCAACTTCAACTGGTCGACCACGGCAAAGTCGTTCCTGAAGTTTCTCGGCGGTTCGGGAGACGACTACGCGGTCACAAACAGTCCCACGACCAAGCCATATACCAGCAACTAGAGTTGTTCTTGCGAGTGCCCCATTCCCGTCGCGGTCTACTGCGGCGGGAATGGGGCACTCGGGCTTGCGGCACCAGGTTATTGGGAAGGTTGCGTGCCACCGGATTAGCGGTAGGAGGTGATTTCGAGAGTGCCGGGCTCAGCCAAGTCTTCGCCTTCAGGCGACGACTCGACGTTGCGGACCGCGTGACTGTTGATGGGCCGATTGAGCGGGCGGCTGGCGTTGCTGGAGGCAAGTTGCAGGCCGTACAGGAGGGCGGTGGCGCGACGCAGTTCCATCTGCCCGCTGGCGAGGGCGTTAACGACGACCGATATGGCGACCTGAACGGACTCGCGATCTTCGAGCGCATTCAACTGGATGGGCCGGTCCCCAGGGCTGGCTGCCAGGGCGGTCTCGTTTGTGCGGAAGCGGCGCAGGCGCTGGTGGAGGCGGGAGTGGAAGTAGCACCAGCTCTCGCGGTTTAGGGCCGGCGACTGACACTGTTCGCCGTTGGTCTTGATATGGCGGCACTGTGGGACGTTCATGGGAGATGCTCCTTTGGGGGTACCCCCTGGGGGTGTCTTGGCTAAGTTTCGCGGTTGCAATGACTTATCGAATTCGATGACGATAAAATCTAGAAAAGATGCGGCTTATTGGTCAAAATCTAGATTTGAAAGGAGTAAGCTCCGGGGTTGACCGGAGCTTTGTTTATTTTCGGCGTATTCTAATAGTTTAATCGATGAGGGGTAACTGCTACGCCACGCGGATGTGGCTCATTTTGTGCGGTTTAGGGGCGGGTGGGGCTTGACAAGTTTTTGAGGGGCCGACTGAGGCGCGAATCCCGATTTATGGTCGTTCCTCAATATGCTGGCCGCCGAGCTCGTTGAGCTGAATGTCTCTACCAGAAGATTTTGACTCCATAGCGGCTGAAAATTGCATCGCCGGTGAGGATGGGGAGAGATTCGGTGATCGCCTGGGCGATGAGGAGGCGGTCGAATGGGTCGCCGTGGTGATGCGGCAGCGATTCGAGCTGAAGAATGTGCTCGTAGCGGATGGGGAGGAGTGCCATAGCGTAGGCGTTCATCTCGTCTCGTATGTAGGAGACGGAGGAGCCGATGGTGAGATATGGGCGATCCGCCTGTTGACAGTGTTTCAAATCGCCGTTCAACATTTAACCAATGAAAATGAGATCATGACATGAAGGAGTCCTTTTATGGTTGAAAGCATATCTGCTGGGGCGTCGGGCGATGGGGCGCGCGGATCTCACGCGAACATGGGAAACGGACTGCCGGCGAAGAGTGTTCTAACGAAGATCGCGGCTGCTATTGCAGAAAGAGATATCGCTTTCCTTGTTTGCAGCATTGGCATGATCGTTATGTTGCTGTGGGCAGGCAAATTCAAAATGACAGCAGCCGGAGCAGAGGGCATCATCCCGCTTGTCAGTAACAGCCCATTGACCAGTTGGCAGTTTAAGCACTTTGGACCCTATATTTTGGGGGATATGATCGGGGCCACGGAATGGACAGCGGCAGTCCTCCTGATCATTGGCTACTTTAAGCCGAAAGCAGGCATTGTGGGCGGCATCATTCTAGTCGGCATGTTCTTCACCACAAGCACCATGTTGATCACGACTCCGAATGACACTATCGCGGTTCACGGCATCCATTACATGAACAACCTCGGCTTGTTTCTCTTCAAGGACATTATCTCTTTCGGAGTTGCGTTCTATCTGATCAGCTATTATGGCCGAAAAGCGATCCTGGCCGAGAACCAGGGATGATGGCCTGCGCGGAAATTCCAATCCGAATCCTGCTCGATAATTCGTGTACTGGACGTGCGCGGACGGTTCTCGCGAAGTCCGAGCCCACATCTCAGACTCGGGGTATGGTTCAACCCGGCTAATCTGGCTAGCCACGCAACTTGAGAATCAGTGACTAAGGGCAGACTTACGGGGGCGACCGCCGAGGGAGCCATTGGCGCGGGCCGCTGCGACTTTGGGCTTGCTTCGGGACGAGCCACCGGCTGCGCCGAGGCGCGCGGCCATCCATTTGCGGGAGCCCATGGTGCCTTCGAGCAGATTCAGTACATTGATGCCCTCGTCCAGTTCGGGGAAGTAGAGACCGAAACCGGATGGTGTGATTTCGATGTCTTCGAGTTGCGAAGGCTTGGCGTTGTCCAAGCCTTGCACATCAGACGGATTGAACATGACCTCGATTTTTGTGGAAAGACTGATTACGACTCGCTTGGCTTTGCGGTTGTAATGTGCAGCGATGGCCCTGGGGTTGTTGGCCTGCATCTCTTTGCAGCGTTGAGTGGCTTCCAGATATTCCTTGTGAGACAGATCATTCTTTTCCATGCATCTCCTTCCATGCCGCGCATAGCTGCGAGATGTGCGGTTGCAGCGCCTCACGAATCCGATTCACCTGCGGCTCGCTTAGTCTGTAGCGATCACGAAGCGTCGGAAGACCCGAGGGACAGTTCAGATAAAAGAGCGCTTCGCCGCCGTTGCCGAAGACTTGGACATGCGGAGGAGGGTGGTCGTTCGGAAACATCATAACGCGCAGCCCATCAATCCGCAGTACAGTCGGCACCAGAGGAGAATAGCATATTCCTAAGCGGTTGGGTTATTTTGATGTCTCCCGATTCAGGATGTTTCTACTAACGGGCAAGGACAACGGTTCGCGCATAACGCGAATGCCCACATCTCAAAATCGAGATATGGGTCACCCGGCACTGCAGAGTGCGCCGAATGTGGGGCTCCCACTACCAGAGCTCGGTTCAGATGTGGGCCACCCGCCTCACTCATGCAATCAGGCGGCATGAATGGACACCCGATGCATGCAAGGGTTCATGTATGGGCCACCCCCCGCCTGCGGCTTTACTTGTACCCTACGTTTATCTCGATTCTTCCTATTGGGTAACCATTTACAGGATTGCGCAAAACTGCCAAATCTGTCTTTGATAAAGCGCTGATAATCCCTTCTACTTCAGAATTGTCCGCTTCTGGAGCATAGGTGACCCGAATGCCGGAAAATCCCTCCCCCCCTATATCCGAACCATGACCCCAATTGCATTGAGTCGCTCGATTCACTATCTGAGCAATCTTCGAAGCAAGTTGGTAAGGCTCACCACCCATACCTTGTGACTGGACTCCAATGTGACAAGAGACGTTTGTAATAGCTGAGGGGCTTAGGAAGCAAAGGACTGCCAGATGGCGCTAGAGTCCAATCATGGCGCAGTCGAACCGTTACTTTCGATTTTCAAAGTTATCCGAGGCGAAGTTCCGGCACCTGGTCCGGTGTTTTGCCTTGGATTTGACAGCCACGCAGACGGCCCATCTGACTGGGATTTCGCTTCGTTCCGTCAACACGATCTTTCTGCGCCTGCGCACCAGGATCGCCGCCGAGTGCGAGCGGCAGTCGCCGTTAGAGGGAGTGCTCGAAGCCGATGAGTCTTACTTCGGACCACAGCGCGTGCGCGGGAGGTGCGGACGCGGCGCCGGCGGCAAGACCATCGTCTTCGGCCTGCTCAAGCGCGGCGACAAGGTCTACACCGCCATCGTCCCCAATGCTTCCAAAGCCGCGCTGCAAGCGGTGATTCGTGGCCGCGCCAGTCTCAGCTCGGTTGTCCACACCGACGGCTGGGCTGGCTATCACGGCCTGGTCGATCTGGGCTACGACAAGCACCTCAGAGTCGAGCACCGGGAGAATATCTTCGCCCAGCAACTCAACCACATCAACGGTATCGAAAGCTTCTGGAGCCTGGCCAAACGTCGCCTCGCCAGGTTCTGCGGTGTGCCCAAACGCACCTTCTACCTCCACCTCAAAGAGACAGAATTTCGCTTCAATCACCGCAACAATAACCTCTACAAAGAACTGCTAAACTTCCTCAGAAAGGATCCGCTCTGACTCCTTTGCTTCCTAAGCCCCTAGCTGATTCTAGTGCTTTGCTGTCCACCTCCCGATCAGTGTTCACGTTGGTCGTAACTGGCGCATTGTTGTCTCCAGCGATTTGGACACCACCCGGCGAACCCTTCATGCCTTGAATGGGAGCTACGCGTTTAGGTGGTTCGGGATTTATAGCCCGAGTTTCCTTCCGATTCATGGGAGCAGGAGAAACAGAATTCGGCTCGATCGGCATAGTAAGCGATGGCCCGGTCTGCGGAGAGACCGAATTGGGCTTTTGGTCTGGTGGAAGCTGCGATGTCTGAGGGCTTTTAGTTTCGTTTGGGAGAACGTGCGCAAGCAGAACGAAAACACACACGATGATCAGCATCCATGCGCATACTCTTATTGAGATATGCGCCTTCACAAAAAAATGAATGGCTAAAAAACAGATCAGCAAGATGCATAGGGCAGTAATGCCAAGCGGGCCTCCAGAAGCGGCTTTAACTAGATCTGCAGGATTGGCCCACATGACAACATTGTAACGAAACTACGGGCGAACTCTTTCGAGTCCGCCCGTCTTTGCTGCTGTTGTTTAAGGTTTGCGCGAAGCGCTTTTCGCCGTGACGCGAAGTCACTCGGCGGCTAGTTCTTCTTGTTCGCCTTCCATGCGCATCTGTTCGAGTTCGCGCTCTTCGGCTTCGATGGCGGAGGTCACTTCCTGCTGGACCTGGGCTGCCGCTTCTTCTAGCTCTGGGGAGAGCTGGACGTTGCGGTCGTATTCCATGCCGTGCTGGCGGGAATGAGGCGGCTGGATTATCTCCAAAGTGTTGGGACATCGTAACGGGACATGTTAGCGTCTTTGGTTAGCAGGTGAAGAGAGTATGCCTGGGCTTGGGCGATGAGCATTCGATCGAAGGGGTCGGCGTGGTGATGCGGGAGGTTGGCTGCCGCGAGTATATCCGCCTGGGTGATGGGGAGAAAGGTTACGTCGAGTTGCTCGATGCGTTCGATCATGCGCTCGACTGACGAGCCCACCATAGGGAGTCTATGAACAGCCGCTTTGTTGCCGAGTTCCCAGACAGTAGCGAGGCTTACATGGAGTTTGTTGTCAGGATCTTCGACCAGCTTGGCAGCGAGGGGAGAGAGGTTCTCCGGCTCGTAGATGGTCCAGAGTAGAACGTGGGAGTCGAGCAGGAGCTTCACGTTTGTTCGGGGGGAAATAGCGGACCATCATTCATGAGACGGGCTATTTCTTCGTCTATCCGGCGCCACTCTTCTTCGGAGGGAACGCGCAGTTCACCACGTCCCGCGCCCAGAATGCGCTTTCCGGTCTTGATCACCGGCGCCACTGCGTGAGAGACGACAAGCTTAAGTGCGGCCTTCTCCGGACGCGTAATCACAATCTCTTCTCCGCGGTCGGCTGCTGAGGCGAGATCGGCGAAGTGCTCTTCAGCGTATTGGAGGGTGACCTGCATGAGATAAGGGTAGACGGAGAGAGATAGGTCGTCAATGGAAAGAAATGGGCGGACTTTTTTTCGAGTCCGCCCGTCTTTGCTGCTGTCGTTTAAGGTTTGCGCGAAGCGCTTTTCGCCGTGACGCGAAGTCACTCGGCGGCTAGTTCTTCTTGTTCGCCTTCCATGCGCATCTGTTCGAGTTCGCGCTCTTCGGCTTCGATGGCTGAGGCCACTTCCTGCTGGACCTGGGCTGCCGCTTCTTCTAGCTCTGGGGAGAGCTGGACGTTGCGGTAGTACTCCATGCCGGTGCCGGCGGGGATGAGGCGGCCTACGATGACGTTTTCCTTGAGGCCGCGGAGCGTGTCGATGGAGCCGTTGATGCTGGCTTCGGTGAGCACGCGGGTGGTCTCCTGGAAGCTGGCGGCCGAGATGAAGCTGTCGGTCGAGAGCGACGCCTTGGTGATGCCGAGGAGGAGAGAACGGCCGATGGCAGGACGTCCGCCGGTCATCAAGACGCGCTGGTTCTCGGCGTTGAAGCGGAAGCGGTCGGTCTGCTGATCGACGAGGAATGTGGTGTCGCCAACCTCTTCGATCTTGACCCAGCGAAGCATCTGGCGAACGATGGTTTCGATGTGCTTGTCGGAGATGGTGACGCCCTGCAGACGGTAGACCTCCTGGATTTCGTTGACGAGGTACTGCTGGAGAGCACGTTCGCCGAGGACTTCCAAGATGTCATGAGGATTTCTCGGCCCGTCGATGAGTGCGTCGCCGGCACGGAGGCGTTCGCCTTCCTGCACGTTGACGTACGTACCGCGGGGCACGCTGTACTCCTCTTCCTGACCATTGTCGGCGGTGACGTAGACCTTGCGCTGACCCTTCGAAACTTCGCCGAAGCGAACGACGCCATCGATCTTCGAGATGATCGCCGGGTCGCGGGGTTTGCGGGCTTCGAAGAGTTCTACGACGCGGGGGAGACCGCCGGTGATGTCCTTGGTGCGGGTGGTTTCGCGGGGGATCTTGGCAAGGATGTCGCCGGGGAAGATCTCGTCGCCGTCGGCCACCATGAGGTGAGCGCGGGAGGGCATGAGGTACCGCTTGTTGCCGCCCTTGGCGCCGCTGTCGGAAGACGCTGACTTGACGATGATGGCGGGCTGACGCTTCTCATCGGGGGAGTCGCCGACGACCAGACGGCTGAGGCCGGTGACTTCGTCGACTTCTTCGTTGAGGGTGACGCCTTCCTGGAGGTCCTTGAACTGGACGGTTCCGGCGATCTCGGTGAGCAGCGAGAAGGTGTACGGATCCCACTCGCCGAGCAGGCTGCCCTGCACGACCTGCGCGCCCTCTTCGACCTTGAGCTTGGCGCCGTAGACGACGGCGTAACGCTCTTTTTCGCGGCCCTTGTCATCGACGATGGCGAGGGAGCCGTTGCGGTTGAAGGCGACCAGGCCGCCGTCCTTGCTGCGAACGGTGACGAGGTTGATGAAGCGGACGGTGCCGGCATTCTTTGCTTCCAGGTGGGAAGCGTCGGATACGCGGCTCGCCGTACCGCCGATGTGGAAGGTACGCATGGTGAGCTGGGTGCCGGGCTCGCCGATCGACTGCGCCGCGATGACGCCGACGGCCTCGCCCATCTCGACCATCTTGCCCGAGCCCAGGTTGCGTCCGTAGCACAGGATGCAGACGCCACGCTTGGATTCGCAGGTGAGGACCGAACGAATCTTGACGCGCTCGATGCCCGCGGCCTGGATGGCACTGGCGAGATCTTCGTCGATCTCCTGGTTGATGTCGACGATGGTCTTGCCTTCGAAGTCCTTGAGCTTTTCGAGCGAGACGCGGCCGATGATGCGGTCGCGGAGGGGCTCGATGGTCTCGCCGGCTTCGATGATGGGGGTGACGTAGATGCCTTCGACGGTGCCGCAGTCGTTGTGCGAGATGATGACATCCTGCGCAACGTCGACGAGGCGGCGGGTGAGATAGCCCGAGTCCGCGGTCTTCAGAGCGGTGTCCGCGAGACCCTTGCGGGCGCCGTGGGTCGAGATGAAGTACTGCAGGACGGTGAGCCCTTCGCGGAAGTTCGCCGTGATGGGGGTCTCGATGATTTCGCCGCTTGGTTTCGCCATCAGCCCGCGCATACCGGAGAGCTGGCGGATCTGCTGCTTCGAGCCTCGGGCGCCGGAGTCGGCCATGATGTAGATCGGGTTCATGGCTCCTTCTTTGTCGGCGCGCTTCATGTTGTTGAACATCTCGTCGGCGACGCGTTCGGTGACGCCGGACCACATCTGGATGACCTTATTGGAGCGCTCACCGTTGGTGATAGCTCCGTCGAGGTACTGCTGCTGCATCGCGAGCACAGTCTTTTCGGCATCGCCTACGAGCGTGTACTTGGAGTCGGGGATGACCATGTCGTCGAGTCCAACCGAGAGGCCGGAGCGAGTGGCATAGGTGAAGCCGAGGTCCTTGACGCGGTCGAGGGTCTTGACGGTGACTTCGAGGCCGAGGTTCAGGTAGCAGTAGTTGATGAGCTGGCCGATGCCCTTCTTCTTGAGCAGGCCATTGACGTAGGGCATGCCTTCGGGGAGCGCATCGTTTAGGATGGCGCGGCCGACGGTGGTCGAGATGAACTGGTTGTGGAACTCGACCGGCTCGGTGTGGGTGAGGTCCTGATCGTCGTACGCGGTGGTCATGTCGAGGACAGGACCGGTGTAGCGCAGACGGATCGGGGTGAGGGTCTCGACCTGCTTGGCTTCGAGAGCCATGAAGACCTCTTCAATGTTGGCGAAGACGCGGCCTTCCCCCTTGGCGTTAACCTTCGCCTTGGTGAGGTAGTACAGACCGAGGACGAGGTCCTGGGTCGGGACGGTGATGGGCTGTCCGCTGGCGGGCGAGAGGATGTTGTGCGAAGCGAGCATGAGCACGCTGGCTTCGATCTGGGCCTCGGGCGAGAGCGGGATGTGGACGGCCATCTGGTCGCCGTCGAAGTCCGCGTTGAAGGCGGTGCAGACGAGCGGATGGATCTTGATCGCCTTACCTTCGACGAGCACGGGCTCGAAGGCCTGGATGCCGAGACGGTGAAGGGTCGGGGCGCGGTTGAGCAGGACCGGGTGATCCTTGATGACCTCTTCGAGGATGTCCCAGACGATGGGCTCCTGCATCTCCACCATTTCCTTCGCTTGCTTGATGGTGGTGCAGTGGCCGGTCTGCTCGAGGCGGTGATAGATGAAGGGCTTGAAGAGCTCGAGCGCCATCTTCTTGGGGAGACCGCACTGGTGCAGCTTCAACTCAGGGCCGACAACGATGACCGAACGGCCGGAGTAGTCGACGCGCTTGCCGAGGAGGTTCTGACGGAAGCGGCCCTGCTTGCCCTTGAGAGTGTCGGAGAGCGACTTCAGCGGACGGTTGTTCGCGCCACGGAGAACGCGGCCACGGCGGCCGTTGTCGAACAGAGCATCGACGGCCTCCTGCAACATGCGCTTTTCGTTTCGCACAATCACTTCAGGAGCGTGGAGGTCCATCAGCTTCTTGAGGCGGTTGTTGCGGTTGATGACGCGGCGATAGAGGTCGTTGAGGTCGGACGTGGCGAAGCGGCCGCCGTCGAGCGGAACGAGGGGGCGAAGCTCGGGCGGGATCACGGGGATCACGTCGAGGATCATCCATTGCGGCAGGTTGTCGGACTTGCGAAAAGCTTCGACAATCTTGAGACGCTTGGAGTACTTAAGCTTCTTCTGCAGCGAGGTCTCGGTCTTCATGCGCTCGCGGAGTTCAACGGCGAGCTCGGCAATTTCAACGCGCTTGAGGAGTTCCTTGATGGCCTCGGCGCCCATCATCGCCTTAAACCCTGAAGGCCGGTACTGCGCATCGAGTTCACGGAACTTGGTCTCGTCCTTGATGACCTCGCGTTCCTTGACAGGCGCGTCGCCTGGATCGACGACAACGTACGACTCGAAGTAGAGGACAGCTTCGAGCTCACGCAGGCTGATGTCGAGCAGGTGGCCGATGCGCGAGGGCAGGCCCTTGAAGAACCAGACGTGCGAGCAGGGGCTGGCAAGCTCGATGTGTCCGAGGCGCTCGCGGCGGACCTTCGAGAGAGTGACTTCGACACCGCACTTGTCGCAGATGACACCGCGGTGCTTCATGCGCTTGTACTTGCCGCAGAGGCACTCCCAGTCGGTGATGGGTCCGAAGATGCGAGCGCAGAAGAGGCCGTCGCGCTCGGGCTTGAAGGTGCGGTAGTTGATGGTTTCAGGCTTGGTGACCTCGCCGTGCGACCAGCTGCGGATCTTCTCTGGGCTGGCGAGCTGGATCTTGATGGCGTCGAAGTCTGCGATGGGTCCGGTGAGTTCAAAGGGACTGGAGCGGAACATATTTGGCGTCTCCGTTGTTTCCTGCGCTTGCAGGTGCAGCGAGTGGCTGCGGTTGTTCAAGCTGTTCCGCGATGACTTCAGGCGCATCGCGATGCCTCTGGTTCTGGTGCAGGTGCTTGTATTCAGTTGTCTTGCCACCCGGGGTGGCAGCCTGAGAAGAGTACGCAATGACCTCCCCAGGCCCGGTTCGAGTTAGTCTGCTGCGGCGATGGCTGGCAGCGGCTGCTTCTTCTGGTCGGCGAGCTTGATCAGCTCGACGTCCAGGCAGAGGGACTGCAGTTCGCGGATAAGAACGTTGAACGACTCGGGAACACCCGGCTCGATGGCGGCTTCGCCCTTGACGATGGCTTCGTAGATCTTGGTACGGCCGAAGACGTCGTCGGACTTGGCGGTGAGGAGCTCCTGCAGGATGTAGGCGGCGCCGTAGGCTTCAAGGGCCCAGACCTCCATCTCACCGAAGCGCTGTCCGCCGAACTGCGCCTTACCGCCCAGCGGCTGCTGGGTGATGAGCGAGTACGGCCCGATCGAGCGTGCGTGGATCTTGTCGTCGACAAGATGCGACAGCTTGAGCATGTAGATGTAGCCGACGGTGGCGGGCTGCTCGAATGGATCGCCGATCATGCCATCGTAGAGCTGCGTCTTACCCGAGCTTGGCAGCCCGGCTGCTTTCAGCAACGCCTTGATCTCGGTCTCGCGCGCGCCGTCGAAGACTGCGGTGCCGAACCAGATGCCGCGCTTCATGCCTGCGGCGACGCGTATGGTCTGCTCGTCGTCGAGGTCAAGAAGCTGGTTGAGAGCGGCGGTGCCGGCGAAGCGCGCCTTGAAGAGCTCGCGGACTTCGTTGGCCGACTCCATCGTGGCGGCGAGTTCGGCGATCTGCGCGCCCAATGTGTGGGCGGCCCAGCCGAGGTGCGTTTCGAGGATCTGACCGACGTTCATACGCGAAGGCACGCCAAGCGGGTTGAGGACAATCTCGACCGGAGTGCCGTCGGGAAGGTATGGCATGTCTTCCTCTGGCAGAATTCTGGCGATGACACCCTTATTGCCGTGGCGTCCGGCCATCTTGTCACCCACCGACAGCTTGCGCTTCATGGCGATGTAGACCTTGACCATCTTGATGACGCCAGGCGCGAGCTCGTCGCCCTTCTGCATCTTGCCGATCTTCTCGTTGGTGATCTTGCGGAGAACATCGATCTGACGCGAGGTCATCTCCTCGATCTCGTCGATCTGTTCATTTACACGCGGGTCCTTGTCGGCGTAGCGAATACGCTTCAGGTTACGCGTCGAGATCAGCTCGATGGTGTCGCGGTCGAGGATGTCGCCCTTATTGAGCAGCTTCTTGTTGGTGCGCTCGTCGTGCAGGTCGGCAAGAACTTCCTTCGCGCCGAGAATCGCTTCGAGACGCTTGAGGCGCTCGTCGGTGAGAATACGAATCTCGTCGGCGAGGTTGCGCTCTAGCTTCTCGATCATCTCCTGCTCGATCTGCTTGGCTCGCTCGTCCTTCTCCTGACCCTTGCGGGAGAAGATGCGGACGTCGACGACGGTGCCTTCGATACCCGGAGGGCACGTCAGCGAGGCGTCGCGAACATCGCCGGCCTTTTCGCCGAAGATGGCGCGGAGAAGCTTCTCTTCCGGGGTCAACTGAGTTTCACCCTTCGGCGTTACCTTGCCGACGAGGATGTCGTTGTGACCGATCTTCGCGCCGATGCGGATGATGCCCGAGTCGTCGAGATCGCGCAGGGCGTGCTCGCTGACGTTGGGAATATCGCGCGTGATCTCTTCCGGCCCAAGTTTGGTGTCGCGGGCTTCGATCTCGAACTCCTCGATGTGGATCGAGGTGTAGTAGTCCTCGCGGACCAGCTTTTCGGAGATGAGGATCGCGTCTTCGAAGTTGTATCCGCGCCACGGCATGAAGGCGACCAGGACGTTGCGGCCCAAGCCGAGTTCGCCCTGTTCCGTGCACGGACCGTCGGCAATGACCTGGCCCTTGAGGACGCGGTCGCCGCGGCGGACGATCGGCTTCTGGTTGATGCAGGTGTTCTGGTTGGAGCGCTTGAACTTCGTGAGCTGATAGATGTCCGAGCCGACCTCACGCGAGAGCTGCGTGGGGTGATGCTCGCCTTCGACGCGCACGATGATGCGTTCGGAGTCGACCGAATCGATGATGCCGTTGCGCTTGGCCAGGATGACGGCGCCGGAGTCGCGGGCGGTGACGCCTTCCATGCCGGTACCGACGAAGGGAGCTTCGGCAACGAGCAGAGGAACAGATTGACGCTGCATGTTCGCGCCCATTAGAGCGCGGTTGGCGTCGTCGTGCTCGAGGAACGGAACCAGCGAGGCGGCGACCGAAACAAGCTGCTTGGGCGAGACGTCCACGTAGTCCACTTCCGACTTGTTGACGAGGACGAAGTTGCCCTGGCGGCGGGCGTCGACCACATCCTGCACAATGTTCAGCTTCGCATCGAGTTCGATGTTGGCCTGCGCGATGGTGTGGCGGTCTTCTTCCCAGGCAGAAAGATAGAAGCTGAACGGAGCAAGGTCCATGGTGCGCTTACGATCCTTCTTCAACTGCTCGTTCTGCTTGCGGGCCTCTTCGATCTCGAGGTAGTCGCCCTGGCGCAGGCCGGATTCGCCGGCGTTGACGACGGAGACGTAGTCGAGCGCGCGGCCGTCCTTCACACGACGATACGGCGACTCGATGAAGCCGTATTCGTTGATGCGCGCGAAGCACGAGAGCGACGAGATCAGACCGATGTTCGGGCCTTCCGGCGTCTCAATCGGGCAGATGCGGCCGTAGTGAGTCGGGTGCACGTCGCGGACTTCGAAGCCGGCGCGCTCACGGGATAGACCACCAGGCCCAAGGGCGGAGAGGCGGCGCTTGTGCGTGATCTCCGAGAGCGGGTTGGTCTGGTCCATAAACTGCGAGAGCTGCGAGGAGCCGAAGAACTCACGGATCGCGGCCATGACTGGCTTGGCGTTGATGAGGTCGTGCGGCATGGCGGTCGACATCTCCTGATAGACCGACATCTTTTCCTTGATGGCGCGCTCCATGCGGACCAGGCCGATACGGAACTGGTTCTCCATCAGCTCACCGACTGCGCGGACGCGGCGGTTGCCGAGATGGTCGATGTCGTCGACGGTGCCGATGTTCTTGCGCAGCTTGAGAAGGTAGCGGATGGTGCCGTAGAAGTCCTCGGGGGTCAACGTGCGCTTGTCGAGGCCAGAGGGGTCCTGGTTCTCGTACAGCTTGATGTTGAACTTCAAGCGGCCGACGCGCGAGAAGTCGTACTTGCGCGGATCGAAGAACATGCCCTCGAAGAGCGCGGTCGCGGTGTCGAGCGTCGGTGGGTCGCCGGGACGCAGCTTGCGGTAGATCTCGATGAGCGCTTCCTCGGGCTTGCGCACGGAGTCGCGGCGGAGCGTGTTGGTGATGATGTTGCCCACGTCGTCGCGCTCCGGGAAGAAGACCTCGAAGCTGGTGACGCCGGACTGGATGATCTTGTGCAGCTTGTCGGCGGTGAGCTCCTGGTTGGCCTCGTAGAGCAGCTCGCCGGTGGTGAGATCAACCACATCGGAGGCAGTCATCGCACCGTCGAACTCGCTGGTCTCGACTTCGACCGCTTCGATCTTGTGCGAGCGCAGACCCTTGATGGTGTGAGCGGAGATCTTGCGGGTTGCGGGAGCGACTTCTTCGCCTTTGATGGTGATGCCGGCAGCCGGACGCGTGCCCTGCAGGTTCGAGGGCTGGCCTTCGGGAGCGACCTTCCAGGAGAGCTTGCCGTCGGCTACGTTGATGGTGTCGACGGTGTAGAAGGTCTTGAGGATTTCTTCATCGGTACGAAGACCCAATGCCCGCAGGAAGATGGTGCCCAAGAACTTGCGCTTGCGGTCGATGCGGACGTAGAGGGTGTTCTTCTGGTCGTACTCGAACTCGACCCAGCTGCCGCGGTACGGAATGATCTTGCCGAGGAAGTAGGTGCGGTTGTTCGCGGTCTCGAAGAAGACCCCGGGGGAACGGTGGAGCTGCGAGACGATGACGCGCTCTGTTCCGTTGACGATGAAGGTGCCGTTCTGGGACATGAGAGGAATGTCGCCGAAGAAGACCTCCTGCTCCTTCATGTCGCGTAGGCTCTTGACGCCGGTCTCGGGATCTTTGTCGTAGATCTTCAGGCGGATCGTGACCTTGAGCGGGGCGGAGTAGGTCATGCCGCGCTCCTCGCACTCAGCCTGGTCGTACTTTAGCTGCAGGCCCACGGGGTCGCCGCACTTGGTGCAGAAGTCGGGGGTGTTCTTGTTATAGGTTCCGCAGAAGTTACAGAGGACATCGCCCGGGTGGAAGGGATCGGTGATGACCATGTGGCCGCAGTGAGTGCAGGCCGTGCGCAGGTGATTGAGGCCCTTGAGATAGCCGCACTTGCACTCCCAGTTGCCGATGGAGAAGTCGACGAACTCAAGCTCGGAGACGTTTCGGAAGTCGGTAATCGGAAAGACCGAGGTGAATACGGACTGGAGACCGTTGTCTTCGCGCTCCTGGGGGAGTTTGTCCATCTGCAGGAAGCGCTCGTAGCTGCGGCGCTGGACCTCGATGAGGTTGGGGATCTGAATGGATGTGGGGATCTTAGAAAAATCGAGACGGCTACGGATCGCGCGCATTTCGGTGTTGTTGGACTCGCCAGACATGCTCTCTCCTGAAAACTGACCTCCGAGACCTCCTCGGGCGCGTCTGCCGGCATCGTACGGCTGACTAAACTCGTGAGAGGGGAGGGCTTCGGTCAGGCCCTCCGGGTTTGGTTCTGATCGCGCAAGGTTCAAGGTCTTTGGATCTCACTGTCCTCGATGACAGTGAGATCCGTGCGCAGAATGTTTTGCCGCGTCGTTCAATCGGAATACGGCGTACCGCTTGGAAAAACTTGAAACTTTTACTATCTGCCGGCGTTCGAAGCTGCTATAAAGAACGCGTGCAGCGTATGTTTGACTCCCGCAAGGGAGACAATGCTTACAAACACGGCAAAGCGCTCAAAGGGACAGCGTGTCCCATGAGCGCAAAGGTCGACTTGTGCACTGATTCTTTATTGATGGTGTGAATGCCTGCCGCCATTTGAGGCTCGCCTACCCCAAAGTTGCCGCTCGTTTGATTCCTATTGCACTATGCGCATCCGCCGCTCGAAGCGTATAGTGGCCGGTTCCTTAGCCTGTGAAGACAGGATGATCCGGAGTACCACGTAGATTTATTTGAAAGCACCGTCCGTCAAGGAACACGCCAAGGCGGAACGAATCTTCTCTAACGTCAAGAATATCGCGTTCCGCCCTAACTTGCAAGCTGGCAGGTTACTACTTGATCTCTACGGTCGCAACGCCTTCGAACTTCTTGGCGATGGCAGCCGCGTCATCCTTCGAAATGTTCTCCTTCAAGGGCTTGGGAGCGCCGTCGACCAGGTCCTTGGCTTCCTTCAGCCCAAGTGCGGTCACTTCGCGTACAGCCTTGATGGTGTTGATCTTGTTCGCGCCGGCATCCTTGAGGATCACGGTGAACTCGGTCTTCTCTTCGACCGGCGCCGCTGCCGCCGCGCCGCCGCCTGCTGCGGGAGCCGCAACTGCCGCCGCTGCCGAAACGCCGAGACGCTCTTCGAGCTTCTTGACCAGAGCCGAGGCCTCGAGGAGGCTGAGGCTAACGATTGAATCTTCCAACTGCTGGATGTCTGCCATGTTATTTCTCCAATAGAACTGAACTTTACTGATAACTGAACTTTTGTACTGCCACTTACAGATTGCCTCCCGAAGCCCAATTGCGCCTCGGATGCCTATGCCTCCCAGGGTTTCCGTTGCGCCCAGACCAGCGCACCCGAGGAGACCAGGCGAAAGTTGTTATCCCTCGGCCGGGTCGGAGCTGGCCGCCTCACCCGCCTGGGATGCCGTCGCATTCTCCGGCTGCGCCGCTCCTGAAGGCTGCTCACCTGCCGCAGACTCCTCGACATGCGCTGCTTCGACCGCAGGAACTTCGGTTGCCGGAGTCTCTGCTGGAGGAACTTCGGCAACGGGAACTTCAGCAGCAGGAGCCTCAGTAGCAGAGGTGTCGACCTTTGTTTCCGACGAAGCCGCAGCCGCGGGCCCAGCGAACTTCTCCTTCTCGACGCCCTGATTGATGACGACGGCAAGATCGCGGCCAGTAGCGTTGATGACGGTAGCTAAACGCTGTGCGGGGGACTGAATGAGGAAAAGGAGCTTCGAGAAGAGCTCTTCCTTGCCCGGCATGGTAGCCAGATCGCTGATCTCATCGACATTGATCAACTTGCCATCGATGATGCCCAGCTTGAAGGTGAACTCCGCGTTATCCTTCACCCAGGTGGAAAGCGCCTTGGCCAAGGCAACCGGATCGCCCGATGTGTAGGCGACTGCGGACACGCCCTTGAGGCCCTGCAGCGCGGCCTCGATTTTGGTCCCGTTGGAGGCTCGCGCGGCCAGCTTGTTCTTGACGACGTGATAGCTTCCGCCTGCACCGCGAACCGCCTTGCGCAACTCGAAGTCCTTGGAGGCGGTGAGTCCCTTGAATGTTCCTATAATGGCGGAGGTCGAGTGCTCGAGCTCACTTGCGAGCTTCGTCACCTTCTCCGTTTTTGATGCTCTGGTCAATGCCATAAAAACCTAGCCTTTAGCTGCTAGCTGTTAGCTGCTAGCTCTGAAATGCGTCGCTCTCGCGACTGAAACTCTGAATCCGTATCAGCTAAGAGCAAAAAGCTAATAGCTGCCCTACGCTTTGCCTGCCATTTCGGCAGCGGCGTAGTCGAGCTGTATGCCGGGGCCCATCGTCGAGCTGAGCGTGACGCCCTTGATGTATTTGCCCTTAGCTGCCGAGGGCTTTGCCTTGACGACGCTCGTGATGACGGTCATCGCATTATCGACCAGCTTCTGCGGATCGAACGAGAGCTTGCCGACCGGGACATGGACGAGAGCGGTCTTGTCGGTCCGGAACTCAACCTTACCCGCCTTGATCTCCTTGACCGCAGCGGCGACGTCCGTGGTCACAGTACCCGTCTTGGGATTAGGCATCAACCCTTTGGGGCCGAGCACCTTGCCGAGACGTCCGACCGACTTCATCATGTCGGGGGTCGCGATCAGCGCGTCGAAGGCGGTCCAGTTTTCCTTCTGGATCCTCTCGACCAACTCTTCTCCGCCGAAGAACTCAGCCCCGGCAGCCTCAGCATCCTTGATGCGGTCGCCCGAGGCGATTACGGCAACGATCTTCGACTTGCCAAGGCCATGGGGAAGAACGACCGTGCCGCGAACCATCTGGTCGGCGTGCTTGGGGTCAACACCCAGACGCATTGTCAGATCGACGGTCTCATCGAACTTCGCATACTTCGCTTTTTGCAGGAGCGGAACTGCGTCCACCAGCAGGTACGGGCGGGGCTCGACAAGCGCACGCGCCTTTACCAGATTCTTAGAGAGTTTCCTTGCCATTTTACCTCGTCTCCCACCCCTCTGGAGTTGATTCCTCCGGGCGTGGTTCTCGACTGTCCTCAATTGAGCATTGAGGCACTCTTATGAGTATGCCGTAAAAGCTCTAATTTCGCAAGCCTCTACTTCGATTGGTCGAGTCTTAGTTTTAAAGTTTCAACTTGTCATTTCGCTAACTTCTGACGTCGGATGTTGGCGAACTGATAACGTATCGACGCAAAGTGATCCGCGGTGAGACTATTTCGAGCATGGACACAGAAAAACATTTCTTTTGGACAAAGGCAGAGGAAATATGGAATAAAAGCCGAGTCGTTGCTTGGATGCTGGTTTGTGCAGGATTGGGACTTGTTTTGTTAGCCTCTCTCAAACCACAGAGCCCGGGTGTATCCATAGGCCTTCTTGCGCTTGCGGCGGGAATCATGAGCGTCCGCCCGGAGATGCATTCCGCCGAAAAACTCACATGGGTGGCGATTCTAGTTGTGTTCGCGATATTGGAGGTGAACGCGATCAACAGAACTGAGGCGGACAACAAATCGGCTAGGGATGACCAGAACGCGGCTTTCAAGGGCATCGCAGACGGCCTCAAGGCGTCTTTGGATAACAGCAAACAGCAGTATGAAACGACGATAGGTCATGTGGATGGCGTTCTAGAAACAACGCAGAAAGTTTCAGTGCTTGCAAAGGAAAATCTTGAGAATGTTACGGGAGGGAATTCATTTGCTTATGTCTATCCTAAAAACATCGGGGGGAGCAACAACTTTCGATTGTTCGTTCACAATGAAGGAAAGCAAATTTTATCGGGTGTTGTTGTAACGGTGGTCCGCGTCATTAGCGGTTCAGCCGTTCCAGGTGAAAATGCTTTCGCCATTATGCAGCCAGAGCAAAATCCTATATCTATAGGAACCTTACCTCCCAACGAAGGTAGATCGATTTCGCTTCCCCAGGGCCTGATGACTCCGATTCCACGGCCAGACCGAACGGCTCACTACCATATCTGGATCAATGCGCAAAACCCGGGATCTTCTGAGAATCTAGACTTCCGACCGTCCAAGGATGGTCGTGGTTACGCATATAGCCTCGTGGTTTGGAAGCCGGCAACAGGTAAGAGGCGACGCGACGATGTCTATTCTGAAAACCTGTGGATTAGATATGTTAAGAGAAGAGACTGGACTGAGCCCAACTAAGCATGTCATGTTTTTGATATTCAGTACTCTGCATTTGGACCTCCTGCGCAATTCCTACGATCGTGCCGGATCGTATCTAGCATGGACTCGCGGCTCAATAGTGTTTGGCAAGCATGGAGAACAATTCAAGGCTCAGTCACAAATTAGGATTCCACTCGCGAAGTGTGATACCGGATCTGGTCTTCTCCTGGAAAAGATTTAGCCCCAGATCCTCCCCATCTCCAGCTTGAATCCAGCGACCACTCCGCTCCCCGGGACCAAGGTCGGTTTCTGAAGCAGCTTAGGCGCCTCCTCCTGGCCATAGACAGCGACAACGCGACGCTCCGGATCGATCAGCCATGCCGCCTGTGCTCCATTGCCGATCCACCTTTCCATCTTGTGTTCGAGCTCAGCGAGATCATCGGAGTGCGATCGCAGCTCGATAAGAAAGTCCGGGCAGAGCGGTGAAAAACGGTCTTTTTCGGTATCGCTGAGCGCATCCCACCGTCCGGCCTCGATCCATGCGGCATCGGGGCTGCGCATCGAGCCGTCCGCAAGCGTGAAGCCGGTGCTCGAGTCGAAGACATAGCCGCGCCCGTCCTTCTGGGCCCATGTATCGAGTGCGCTGATGATGGCCGCATTTCTTCTTCCGGTGCGATTTCCTGCGGGCGACATGACAAGAATCTCCCCACTGACATCGCGTTCAACACGCGCGATATCATTCGCAGCACAGAAGCGGATAAGTTCTTCATCGCTCATCGGGGATTCAGGCCGGAAGCGAAACGGCGGTCGCACTCCCGCCAGGGTGGATTTCATACATTGGAGTCTACTAAATCGCCCTTGACGGATTCGGAAGGAACGCCTACTGCCGTCATTATAAGGCGAATAAATGGCGAAATCAAATGGTGCCGCACTCTTTCCTCTCTTGCCCCAGCAACCCGTTGGAATCGCTCGTTTGGCGGCTGAGGCCGAGCACGCGGACGATGGCCACCTGATCGAGTTCAAGACGCTCGAGGTGCGCAGCATCCTGAACAAATCCGTTTCGAAACGCAGGCTTTCCCTGGCATACAGCATCAACCCGTACCGGGGATGCGAGTTCGGCTGCAGGTATTGCTATGCGCGATACACGCATGAGTTCATGGCGCCGAAGACGCCGGCTGCGAACTCGCCGGACGCAATTGACTTCCGCGATCCCGAGGCGTTCGAGCGGATGATCTTCCTGAAGCAGAACGCGGCGTGGCTGCTGGAGCAGGAACTGAAGAAGATCGATCCCGCCGATGAAATCGCATTGGGAACGGCGACCGATCCGTACCAGCCGATCGAGCGAAAGGCGCGGATTACACGCAGCCTGCTGGAGGTGTTTGCGAGGAAGTCCGGCTATCGTCTGGGAATCGTGACCAAGTCGCGGCTGATCGAGCGGGATATCGACCTGCTGGTGGAGATTGCGCGCCGCAACACGCTGGTGGTGCATGTGACAATCACGACTCCGGATGCAGAACTGGCGCGATTGCTGGAGCCGCGCGCGCCGAGGCCAGACCTGCGGTTCCGAGCGGTGAAGCGCCTGCGCGAGGCGGGGATCGTTGCCGGGATCTTCGGGTCCCCGGTGCTGCCGGGAATTACCGACACGGCGGAGGCGCTGGATGGCATGGCACAACGCGCAGCCGCAGTAGGTGCCAGCTTTTTCGCGGCGCATCCGCTCTTTCTCAAGCCGTGCTCCCGTCCTACCTACCTCGGCTTCATCCGCGAGCATTTTCCTGCGCTCGAGGCCGACTACGCGGAGCGGTTCGGAGCCGCCGATTTTGCCGCCCAGCCGTATCGCCGCAGGCTGGCCGATATGGTCGAAGAGGCGTGTCGACGACATGGGTTGGGCAAGCGATCGAGCGATGCGCTGCTGACGCGCAACGAGGGCGGAGGCAGGAAGCCGCCGGAGAGAGTGGGCGCTCCGGTGCAGCAGAGGCTGTTCGCTTAGAAACTTTTTGACTAGCCTAAAGATCGAGTGGAGCAAAGAATGCAAACTGGATGGATGATTTGGCTAGTAACACCAAAGGGACGCGGCAGGGGAACGTGCTCGCGGCTGAGCCTCAGCAGTTCCGCCTCTTCACAGAGCTTGGCCTTTGGCGACAGTGGCGATTCGCGGCATAACCTGTCCTCACCGATGAGAGAGAGGCTATCGGAAGACGGTGGCTAAACGGCAAATGGAGAATGCCAGAGTGATCGCCGCGACTGCGACGATTACATTGGCATTCCCTATTTGCATGAAGCACACAGGAAGCGGGTGATTCGAAGTTAGGCGACGACGTCGATGCCCATCGAGCGGGCGGTACCGCGGATGGTCTTGGCGGCTGCCTCGACCGTGGAGGCGTTCATGTCCGGCATCTTCTGGGTCGCGATCTCGAAGATCTGCTTCTCCGTGACCTTGCCCTTCTTCTCCTTGTTCGGAGTCCCGGAGCCCTTCTCAATGCCTGCAGCCTTCAGCAGAAGCACGGGGGCCGGAGGAGTCTTGGTGATAAAGCTGAAGGTGCGGTCTGCGTAAACACTAATAACCACAGGGATGGTGAGGCCTGCCAGGTCGGGAGCCTTGGTGCGCTCGTTGAACTGCTTGCAGAACTCCATAATGTTGACCTGCGCCTGGCCGAGCGCAGGGCCGACCGGAGGTGCAGGGGTAGCCTTGCCGGCCATGATCTGAAGCTTGACGTATCCAGTAATCTTCTTCGGTGCCATTGCGGTAAATCCTCTTTATGCTTCTAGCGCGGGCATGGGTGCTGCTGAATGCCTGCTGCTGAATGGGTGCTGCTGAAATCTAACTCCCCGCTGTCGATGCGAAGGGGAGAACTACTCGTCTACGACCTTGTCCACCTTCGAGAATTCGATCTCGACCGGGGTGGAGCGGCCAAAGATGCTGACCATCACCTTGAGGGTCTGCTTGTCCTCGTTGATGTCGTCGACCGCGCCGGTGAAGTTGGCGAAGGGTCCTTCGTTGATGCGGACCTGCTCGCCCTTGTCGAACTTGACCTTCATGCTCGGCTTGCCCGCCGACGTATCCGAGCGGAAGAGAATGGAGCTGACCTCCTGCTCGGACAAGGCAACCGGATTGTCGCCAGTACCAAGGAAGCCGGTGACCCGCGGCGTGTTCTTGATGACATGCCACAGATCGTTATCAAGATCCATCTCGACCAGAACGTAGCCGGGCAGGAAGACACGCTCGATGGTGTACTTCTTCCCGTTGCGAAGCTCGGTGACCGGCTCGGTCGGGATCATAATGCGGCCAATGCGGTTCTGCAGGCCAAACGCCGTGATGCGGCTTTCGAGCGACTCGCGCACCTTGCGCTCAAAGCCCGAGTAGGCGTGGATAATGTACCACTTGAAATTCTCGTTGACTGGTGGGGCAAGCTGTTCCGAGGACGGGTCGGCCCCAGCGCCGTTCGCTGCGGGGTTCTGCTCTTCCGGGTTCTGCTCTTCTGCCGCCATCGCTGTGCCTTTTTCGCGCATCGTTATTTCTTTCTACCGGTCCTGCTCGGAGACTCAAACTCTTAATGCTTGGTGAGACTGTGCAGCAGGGCCTCAATCGCCCGGCCGATGATATTGTCCACCAGCCAGAAGTACGCTGCAAAGATAAATACAGTCACCAGGACAACGATCGTCGTCGACTGCACATCGGCCCGCGATGGCCAGACCGCCTTGCGCATCTCGCTGCGCACGTCCTTCAGAAAATTGGATAGGCGCTCCGGCTGCGCCTTCAGATGCTGCATGCCGGTGCTGGACTGTTCGGTTACTGCGATTGTCTTGGCCATAACGCTGCCTCAGATCTCGTGTTGCTGCATGGTATCTGTGAATCCCGGACTTGAGGGACCGGGCAAACTGGCGGGGGAGCTCGGATTCGAACCGAGAAGTTCGGTTTTGGAGACCGACAGTTTAACCGTTGAGCTTACTCCCCCGTGGCGCGGAATGAGGTCGAAGTTCCCCTTACTCCCGAATCCGGCGGTAGACTACTTCGTTTCCTTGTGGTCCGTGTGCTTGCGGCAGGTATTGCAGAACTTCGAGAACTCGAGACGTCCGGTGGTCGTCTTCTTGTTCTTCGTCGTCGAGTAGTTCCTGTTTTTGCACTCGGGGCATTGCAGTGTAATGATTTCGCGCATCTTTCTATCCTAACCGATTTCGCAGACTCACATAAATCGCTGCTGCGAAGTCTTTTTTTGTTAGCGATTTACCGGAGGCAAACTCGCTGCCTCCGGTAAATGGCCGAAAGCTACTTGATGATCTCGCTGATGGTTCCTGCGCCGACGGTCCTGCCGCCTTCGCGGATGGCGAAGCGCAGTCCCTTCTCCATGGCCACTGGCGTATGCAGCGTAATCTCAAGCGAGATGTTGTCGCCGGGCATGCACATCTCGGTGCCCGCAGGCAGCTTCGCCGAACCCGTCACGTCGGTGGTGCGGAAGTAGAACTGGGGCCGGTAGCCGTTGAAGAACGGAGTGTGACGTCCGCCCTCTTCCTTCGAGAGCACATAGACCTCGCCCTTGAACTCGGTGTGCGGCGTGATCGAACCGGGCTTGGCCAACACCATGCCGCGCTCCACATCTTCCTTCGCGATGCCGCGCAGCAGAAGACCCGCGTTGTCGCCCGCCAGACCCTCGTCCAATTGCTTCTTGAACATCTCGACGCCGGTGCAGACCGTCTGCCGGGTCTCGCGGAAGCCGACAATCTCGCAGGCCTCGCCGACCTTCACCTTGCCGCGCTCGATGCGGCCAGTCACCACCGTGCCGCGGCCCGAGATCGAGAAGATGTCTTCGATCGGCATCAGGAACGGCAGGTCCACCGCGCGCTCCGGCTGCGGAACGTACTTGTCCACCGCATCCATCAGCTCGTCGATCTTGGCCTCCCACTGGGCTTCGCCGTTCAACGCGCCGAGCGCAGAACCGCGGATGATCGGAGTGTCGTCGCCAGGGTAGTCGTACTTCGACAGCAGCTCGCGAACCTCCATCTCTACCAGTTCGATCAGCTCCTCGTCCTCCACCGCATCGCACTTGTTCAGGAACACCACGATGAACGGAACGCCCACCTGGCGCGCCAGAAGCACGTGCTCCTTGGTCTGCGGCATCGGGCCATCGGTCGCCGCAACGACGAGAATAGCCCCGTCCATCTGCGCTGCGCCCGTGATCATGTTCTTGATGTAGTCCGCGTGGCCTGGGCAGTCGACGTGCGCATAATGCCGGTTCTTGGTCTCGTACTCCACGTGCGAGGTCGCAATCGTGATGCCGCGCTCGCGCTCCTCCGGTGCATTGTCAATCGTGTCGAACGAACGAAACGTGTTCTTCGGGTTGTGCTTGGACAACACTTTCGTGATCGCCGCAGTCAGCGTCGTCTTGCCATGATCGATGTGCCCGATCGTCCCGATGTTTACGTGCGGCTTTGACCGGTCAAACTTTTCCTTGCCCATGACTCTCTCCGTCTTCTCGCGTTGGCCGGCGCATGCACCGGGAATCTCTGGTGAATACTGCAACGAAACTAAACTTGATGACTCAGTAGTACGCGTACAGCTTGAAAAACTTCTCCCGCAGCTCCGGGGCGACATGCTCCAGGCTGGCGAGATAAAACTCGCGAATCTGGCCTTGGTCTCCATGGTCGAGCCGGGCGTACTCGGCTGCGGCGGGAGCGCCAAGAGCGCCTTTGCCCAGAACGGTCTCGAAGTCGCGGATGCGCAGCTTCGAACGCTCTAACGATCTCAGAAACTCGGTGACTTTGGCCGACGAGAAGGAAGACTCAATCGCTGTCTTCACCGCGTGGAAGGTCTTCGGATCCGAGATCGGAAGTACGGGCTGCTGATACATGGTGCTCAACACACTCTCCTACAAGCCGCTGCTTCCGGCGCTGCACTGCAGAATCTTGGAGCGGGAGACGGGAATCGAACCCGCGACCAACAGCTTGGAAGGCTGTGACTCTACCACTGAGTTACTCCCGCCTCTAGCCGCTCTAGCCACAGATAAAGCCAAAAGCCAAAGCGCATAGCCAACTGGCTAAAAGCCTGAAAATCTGGAGCTGACGGAGAGGCTTGAACTCTCGACCTCTCCCTTACCAAGGGAGTGCTCTACCACTGAGCTACGCCAGCCTAAAACCCAACTCTACAATCCTACCGCGAACGTAGCCTTCCGAGTATGACGCGGAAGGCAAAAAATCCTAAAAGTATCCACGTCAGCGATCGATACTTGCCCGGCTCCATCGTCTGCCAGACCGCTACCGCCAACAACCCCAGGACAGCGAGCGCAATACCCATCCTGCCGCTGCCTGCCGGGCTTAGATCCACAACGCTCACCACGCAAAAACGCACTGCTCAAAACTGAATGGTGCACAGGGGAGGATTCGAACCTCCGTAACTCGAAGAGTGGCAGATTTACAGTCTGCTGCCATTAACCACTCGGCCACCTGTGCACATCCTGCCCGAACTCTCCGAACCAGCAGTCTTCGGCTCAAACCCTATCAGGACCGCAGACGATCCAGACCGCGAATCGAGCGGGAACTACACTCTTGAAGGAGTGACCGGAGGTCTGCAAAGCCAGAACGGCGGGCAGTACAACCAAATCCGTCTTTCTTTTCCTGCTGCTTAGAACTGGAGCTGGCGAAGGGACTTGAACCCCCGACCCTCTGATTACAAATCAGATGCTCTACCAGCTGAGCTACGCCAGCCCAAACAGCCATCCTGCTCTCTGTAAGCCCGGCCGCCCGACGCGCAGCAGTGCCCGCGCAGAGTGCGCCGCAGTCGTAACTTTAGCATAGTCGGAACGTGCGGGCAATGGCCGAAACCCATGGCCTCTTCGCGCCGGAAGGAAACCGGCTTGGCTTGATGGTCTATGCTATCCCTTGAAGCATTAGCGTCCAAGGTTTCGCTCTGACTATGCTGATATCTCGTCTCAACAGTGCACCAACGGATGCATAAACGCACCCGCTATTCCCTGCTGCTGATGCTGGCGCTGATTGCCGCACTGGCGATCGCTCTCCTCCTTCGCAAGGCCGCACCGCCGGAGGCCGCGCGCCTGCTGCCGGAGTCCGATGCCATCGTCTACGCAAACCTGAAGCCGCTGCGCGCCGCAACCCACTTCGACCGTTCCCCAGTCAACCGCAGCCCCGACTACCAGCACTTCATTGACGCGACCGGCATCGTCCCGGAGCGGGACCTTGACGCCGCTGCCTTCGCCCTGCACCGCATGGACAACCCCAACGGCCCCAATGGCCCAGTCGGTTACTCCGAGGTCTTCGAAGGCCACTTCGACGGACAACGCCTCGTCCGCTATCTCGCCACCGTCGCCACTGCCACCGAAACCTACGCCGGCCACGAGATCTTCACGATCCCGGTAAGCGACGGCCACGTCATGCGGCCGCTGCGGATTGCGCAGTTAGGCTATGACACCATCGCCGCCTCGAACATGCCGACGCCAGAGCAGATCCATTCCATCCTCGACCGCAACCACGCCGCGGCATCGCCTTTCTCGGGTTCCTCGCTTCTCTCCGCCCGATATCGCGATGTGCCCGCGTTCTCAAGCGCCTGGGCCATCGGCCACATCGGGCTTCCCTTCTCCAATCGCGGTTACATCAGCATCTTCGGCCTGCAGCTTCCTTTGCCGGAGGACACCACCTTCGTCGCCAGCCTGCGTTATCTCGGGACACTGCATCTTCGCATCGAGCAGATTACCCCCACCGAAGCCGATGCCGCCAAAGCCGCCACAACCCTCACGACCCTGCTCACGCTCCTCAAATCCGTGCAGCAGATCCAATCGCAGCTGCAGCCAAATGCCCTGGCAGACGCGGCGTTTCGCAATCTAACCGACTCCGCGAAGGTCGAGCGGCACAAAGACCGCGCCGTGCTCTCCGCCAACATTCCCCTCGAACTCGTCAAGCAACTCGCGTCCGCACCCAGCACCGCGCAGCCATAACCGTGGCCGCCCTGCCGAATCCTTCGTTAAAACACTTGAGAGGCGCGCCGTTCAGCATGGAAGATTGCCGGCAAACCTCATGCTTCCACCCCGCCGACAGCATCCAATCGACATTGGCGCTTTCCTCTCACGCTTCAAGGAGACTCTTTCATGCATAGAACCACCGTACTTCAAGTTCTGACGCTGGCGTTCACGGTATCCTTAGCGCCCTCCTCGCTGTTCGCGCAATCCGGCAAGGTCATCACCGGACAGGCGGCGTTCACCGACTACACGCAGGAGCACCCCGGCGTCGTCCGCAAGATCACTGTCGCCGACCTGCCGGAACCGATGCCGGACCAATCGGTCGACAACGGACCCAGCCTCGTTCCCCGGCCTCAAAACGCCTGGCCCCACGCCCCATCCGGCTTCAAAGTCGAGATGTACGCGCAGGGCTTCACGCAGCCCCGTCTGATTCGCACCGCGCCCAATGGAGACCTCTTCCTCGCCGACAGCCAGGCCGGCCAAGTGAAGATCCTGCGCGGCGCCAACGCCGATGGCAAGGTACAGACCACCGACGTCTTTGCCAGCGGCCTTGATCACCCCTTCGGTATCGCCTTCTACCCCAGCGGCGACAACCCGCAGTGGGTTTACGTCGCCAACACCACCAGTGTCGTCCGCTTCCCCTACAAGAACGGCGACTTGAAAGCCACCGCAGGCCCCACAACCATCGTGCCCGTGCTGCCCGGCTATGCGCAGCTCCGCGGGGGCGGCCACTGGACTCGCGATGTCGCCTTCTCGCAGGATGGCAAGCGCATGTTTATCTCGGTTGGCTCAGCCTCCAACGTGGACGACCCCGACACTCATCCCGGTGAGTTTCACCGCGCCAATGTGCTCGAGTATTCCCCCGAAGGCAAGTTCGTCAAGGTCTATGCCAGCGGCATTCGCAACTGCGTCGGCGAAGCCATCAACCCCACTACCGGCCAGCTCTGGTGCTCCACCAACGAGCGCGACCGCCTCGGCAACAATCTCGTGCCCGACTACATCACCTCCGTCAAAGAGGACGGCTTCTATGGCTGGCCCTGGTGGTACATGGGCGGCCATCAGGACCCGCGCCTGGTTGGCAAACACCCCGAGCTGAAAGACAAGGTCATCACCCCGGACGTGCTGCTGCAGCCGCACTTCGCCTCGCTCGAACTGACCTTCTATACCGGCAAGGAGTTTCCTTCCAGCTACGATGGCGACGGCTTCGCGGCGGAGCATGGCTCTTGGAACAAGTCCAAACGGGCCGGCTATGAGGTCATCCGTGTTCCCATGCGCGATGGTCACGCGACGGGAGCCTATGAAGACTTTCTGACTGGTTTTGTAACGCCTGACGGACAAGTGTGGGGCCGCCCTGTTGGCGTCACCGTCGGCAAAGACGGCTCTCTCTTTGTCGCCGACGACGGCTCCAAGACAATCTGGCACGTCATCTACACCGGCAAGTAGAGTCACAGCAACGATCCGGGTAGCCCATGCTTTGCAGTCTCACAGCAAAGGATGGCTGTTCGCGATACGTCGATCAAGTCGTGAGAGAGAATGATGCCAAACTGCAGGATAGTGAGACAGGAAAAGAGAGTGACCATTTGTGGGTCTCCAGCGGACTGAACCGGTTACACACAGCGCGCGCTTGCGAGGAGCATAGAACAAGCCGTGGCTAACAAGTCGTGGCCTGGCAGGCACACAGGCCTCAAGTCCACTCACGGCTCAAAGCTCACGGCTCATCACTCAAATCGCATAGGCCAGCGGCGATCCCGGCAGGTGCGGTCCATACGCATAGCTCATATTGCGCCTGCTGGAGATGACCGAGAGCAGAGCGTCGAAGCAGTCGCCGTCCAGTTGATGCGGTACCAGATCCCTCATGATCGAAACGATCTCGTCCAGCATCAGGCCAGGACGATAGGGCCGATCCTCTGAAAGCGCTCCATACACGTCGGCAACCGCAATGATCCGCGACTCCAGCGAGAGGTCCTTCGCCTCCAGCCGGTGCGGGTAGCCGGAGCCGTCGAGCTTCTCATGGTGCTCCCCGGCCACCACTGCGATCTCCCGGAACGGCGCCACTCGCTCCAGGATCATCCGTGTTACGGAAGGATGCCGGTAGACTGCATTCCATTCCTCGATATTCAGCTTGGTCGTCTTATCGAGAATGCTGTTGGGGACGCTCAATTTGCCAATGTCATGCAGCAAGGCCGCGCGCCGGACCAGCTGCGTGCGCTCACCGGCAAGTCCCATCTCCTGCGCGATGGTGAAGGCCGCGTCGGCGACGCCCATGGAGTGGCGAAAGGTGAAGTGCGATTTCGCGTCGACCACATCGGCGAAGGCCTCGCAGATCTGATCAATCCGGCTGGACTCCAGATGGTGTCTCCGGCCGTTGTCGAGATCCAGAACAGCCTGCCGCGTGTCCTGCTCGGAGCTCTCTGGTCTGCATTGCGCCCAGAGCCTTCCCGTGCGGTGCAGGGACAGGGTAATGCGCACCAGCTCGGGGTCGTACCACGTTCCGCTGCGCCGCTCCAGAGTCGAAATTGCGCTGTCAACGCCTTGCCCGATGGAAAAGATATCCAAGTGCTGGGCCACGGCGCAGATGCGCGACAGCAGCGGAATCTGCTCGCCCTTGATGCTGTCGGGATACCCTCCGCCGTCCCAGTGCTCGTCCAGGCTCCGCACCGCCTCGGCTGCAGCCTCTCCCATGCCCAGCTTGCGAACGATCCGGGCCCCCCGGTCGCAACGCAGGCTGCCCATCTCCTCGTTATCTCTGTGCTGGTTCAATCCCGTACGCAGGATGCGCGCCACCCTGGCCACGGCGCCAGTCTCAGGCAGCACGTTCCGCCAGAGCAGCTTCAATCCGCCCTGGCTAGGCTTATCCATGCCAGGCTTATTCGGTTTGGTCGAGCAGTCAGGCTTCACTCCGGCCTTCAACGCGCCGTTATCCCCGCCGGCAATCTGGTGCAGGCCGCCTGCGTTACTGCTGCGCCCCACGTCTTTCAGCAGCAAAGCGAAGTAGAGACTTCCGGTCTGTTCTGCGGAGAGCTTCGCCTCGGCCGCAATGCGCATCCCCAGCAGGCAACTCCGCAGCGCATGACCCTGAACCGCCCCTTCAGTGAGATCCAGCGCGTACGACAACGCCGAGATAATCTCCGACAGAGAGATGGATCTGTCGTAGTCCCGCGCATCCCGTCGGAAGGAGGTTGATGTCTCTGCCATGCGGATTTCAGTTCCCTTGGAGGTGCAGGAGGAACGGGACCGAACCGCTAATAAAGCCGAAGATCCGGTTTATTTCCAGCCTGCGATGCTCCCAGGATGACTATATCGGCTGAATTGCCGGATCTGATATACCCCAAAAGATGCAGGAGCACCGTCTATCCGTCTGGCCAAGTGTTTGGGCCAGAGGCACTCCCGCTTGGCCTACTTCATCGAGTTGCGAAGATTCACCAGCACCTCGTCGGTGCCGTTGAGTCGAATCAGCCCCTGGCGCGGATACTCGATCTCGAGCGTCGCATACACCGTCGCGGTCACCGTGATGGCGAGCGCAGCCATATAGAACCAGCTTCTCCCCGATGAGGTCATGCCATACCCCGCCAGAAAAGCGGCCCCGCAGCTTAATCCAAACAGCAGAAAGAAGACGACCGGGGGAGGATGCATGTAAAAGGCGTTCTGCCGGGTTGCCGTGATGTCGATCATGCTGTTGAGGGCCGGAAGAAGCAGTTTGGCCGCATCCGGATTTGCGCCCGGGGCAGAAGCCGCAGCCACGCTGCGCCGCCAGATCTCGTGCTGCAGTTGCGCCGTCCGCGGAGACATCTCCTGCGAGACAGCGTCGTACAGATGCAGGCGGGATTCGGTATAGTCGCGCAGGATCTGGCGCAACTCCGGCTGCACCTTGGGCGGCAGCAGATCAAGCCGCAGATAGACCGTGCCGATGTCGTTGCTCTCTTCCAATACAAGCTGGCGATGCGCGTCGTACCGGGAGATAGCGCCAGAAAACGTGAACGCAAGCAGCAGACCGAAGAGCGCGAAGACAGCGCCTTCGATTGAACTGCTCTGAGCCACGGGGCCATTATGCCGGCGCAACCTGCGCCCCAACGCAAGCAGGATCAACATGGCAGGAAGCAGGAACAGAGCACTGAAAGGAGGGAAGGTCATAGGACTAACAAAACCATAGCAAAATGACTCCCCGAAGCTGAAGAATCGGGCATTCCCGCCTTAGCAGTCTCACTGCGAGGTAGGGGTTAGTCGCATGGACCGAGCCAATATCCGCCTTGCGCGAATTTACAGCCACTTTGCCATACCAGCGATGACGAGCTCGAAGCTTAAGAGCCGCCAGCAGCAGCGGCCGATCCCGAGCCAAGATCGGCCAGAGTCATCTGCAGGTACTTGTGCGGATTGACGGGAGCATTGTGAATCCGAACCTCGTAGTGCAGGTGGGATCCCGTTGTCCGTCCGCTATGGCCGACATAGCCGATCACCTGTCCACGCACCACCGACTGTCCTGCCACAACCGCAAAGCCCGACATATGACCGTAGAGCGTCTCAACGCCATGGCCGTGGTCGATAACGACCTCGCGTCCGTAGCCGTTCCCCATCTCGGCCTTGATCACGATACCGTCGCCGGTGGCGCGGATGGGAACGCCGTTCGGCGCGGAGATATCGATGCCCGTGTGGAACTCGCCTTCGCCATTGCCCAGAATCGGGTCTTCACGTTGGCCGAAGCTGCTTGTAATCGGCCCCATGATGGGCCACAGCGTCGGTACGTACGACGCCTCCATGGTGCCGACGCCTCCACTCAGGACATCGTTCGAGGTGAAGCTGCGCGATCCGAAGTTTTCGAAATTCGAGATGGCCCGCGTCGCCGTGCCGCTCATAGCCGAACTGCGCAGGGCATAGAAAGCATCGACTGACTTGAAGTAGGCATCGTCGGTCAGGTCCGTGCCGCCTCCCGCCAGGGGAGCGGTGGCGATCGACTCGGCTAGGCCCGCAGACTTGCCGTGCCGATTGCCGGTCACTCTGCCCATGGGCATCGCCAGCTTGCTCGCTGTCAGCCCATACAGCGCCGAGACCTCGCTGGCCAGGGAACCCAGCGAAGCGGCCTCAATGTCCTTCTCGTGCGCGGCCTTCTCCAGGTGCGCATAGTCCTTCTGGAGAGAATTGTGGTCCTGCCGAAGCTGGTTGAAACGGGCGGTCTTGATCAGCATCCGCGAGTACGATCCCGCCAGCCCCGTGATGGTGAACAAGCCGATCACTGCGGCAGCCACGAAAAGATACGCATAATGGAACGGCACCGGCACCTTGCTCAGGTGGCCGTCTTCGTCGCGGCTGACGAACATGATGTAGTAACGCTTTTTAAGCTTCAAACACAAACCCTCGCCCAAATTTTTGTCCGCGAGGCAAGCCGCGGCTCGAAGGGACGGCAGCCAGAAGATCAACCAGGCAAAATCAAACCAGCTAAATCAAATTCGCCAATCGCCATTCCAGAATGCACTTCTCTCGTGAGCTTCCTCTCTAAGAGTAACAAACGAGATACCTCGGCGCAACCATGCATTCACCACCCAACTACCACAAACGAACCACGCTTTGCACACCCTGTATGCTCTCTTCAGCGTGAAAAAAACGCCGTACATTACCGGTGAACTGGGCCTGATCGAGCAGATTCGGCGCGACTTCACCACAAAAAATAAGGTCATCCGCCAGGGAATCGGCGACGACTGCGCTATCCTCCGCCTCCCCCCTGGATGCGAAGTGCTTGTTACCACGGACTTTACGCTCGAAGATCGACACTTCCGCCGCGATGTCCATCCCCCCGAATCCGTTGGCCACCGCTGCCTTGCCCGCGGACTGAGCGACCTTGCCGCTATGGGCTCAACTCCGGTCGCAGCTTTTCTCTCCCTGGCTCTGCCGGGGCCGATGCTCTCATCCAATCCCGGACGCGCCTGGATCGCACGTTTTTTTCAAGGTCTGCGTACACTCGCCGAATTGCATGACGTTCCGCTCGCCGGTGGCGACACCTCCGAGTCTCCCGGGGGCAAGCGAGGTCTGATCCTCGCCGACATCGTCCTGATGGGCTCCGCCCCCAAAGGAAAAGCCTTGAGAAGGACCGGCGCTTCCGTTGGCGACACCCTTTACGTGACCGGACATTTAGGTGGAGCCGCGGCTGAGCTTGCCTCCGTGTTGCGGCGCAAACGGGCCGTCCGCACAGCCTCGACGGACGATCATCCCCACCTGTTTCCAGAGCCGCGTCTGGATGCCGGCGAGGCCATGCTGCGACGCGGGCTGGCAACGGCTTGCTTGGACATCAGCGACGGGCTGTCCACCGACCTCGCGCACCTTTGCCAGGCGTCCAGGGTAAGCGCGGAGGTCGAACAGGCGGCCCTTCCGATTCATCCGCTGGCCCGCGCATTGGGACCGGCGGCGGCGCTGAAAGCTGCCCTCCATGGCGGCGAGGACTACGAGTTGCTGTTTGCCGCTCCAGCTTCCATGCGGCTGCCCTCATCGCTCGCAGGCGTACCGGTCACGCAGATCGGAACCGTCACTCCATTACGTTCGGGACGGCCATGCATGACCTTGGTCGAGCCGGATGGCAAGCGCGTGGAGTTGAAACCCGGCGGATGGGAGCACTTCTCCGGAACCGCGAAGGCATCGAAGAAAAGAACGGCCTGAACTGCTACCATCGACCGGTTCGACACCAAATTTTAACTTCCTGAAGACTATGCGCGACGCCACCAAGATCATTCGCTCCACCCTGACCCAGACTAGCGCTGGCGAACCGCTGCACCATGGGCCTGTCTTCGCCGCCCCGTATCACACGCCCGGAGACCCGTCGGAGACTCCCTACACCTATGCGCGTTCGCATAACCCGACGTGGACTGCGCTGGAAAAGGCCATCGCTCAGATGGAATCCGGCCAGTTGGCTTCAGGCGAGAGCTACCAGGCCAGCGCACTGGTCTTCGCCTCGGGCATGGCCGCGTGCGCTGCGGTCTTCGGAGCGGTGCTACGCCCCGGCGATGTCGTCGTGCTGCCGTCGAACGCCTACTACACGGCGCGCGTTCTGATGCAGGAGTACTTCGTCAAGATGGGCGTGGTGCTGCGCACAGCCTCGACCGCGGGCAACGCCCAGTCTGAGCTGCTCGAAGGCGCTCGACTGCTGTGGCTGGAGACGCCAAGCAATCCCGGCATGGAGATCTGCGACATCGCGCTCTTGAGCGACGCGGCGCATCGTGCCGGAGCACTGGTCGCGGTAGACAACACAACGCCCACGCCGCTGGGGCAGCTTCCGCTCGCTTTGGGCGCGGACTTCTCCATCGCCTCCGACACCAAGTCGATGACCGGACACAGCGATCTTTTGATCGGCCATGTCGCAACCCGCGATCCTGAACTGCTGACCAAGGTTGACCAGTGGCGCACCTTGACCGGCGGCGTCCTGGGGCCGATGGAGGCATGGCTGGCGCTGCGTTCGATTGCGACCCTGCCGCTGCGGCTCGAACGCTCCTGCGAGAACGCGCAGCGCCTTGCGGAGTTTCTGGCAACGCGCAACGAAGTCGTCAGCCTGATGTATCCAGGGCTGCCGGCTCATCCGGGGCATGCGACTGCAGCCAGGCAGATGCGCTACTTTGGCCCGGTGTTGAGCTTCGTGTTGCGCGACAAAGCAGCCGCCGAAACATTTTTTGCGAACGCGAAGCTGGTGACCGAGGCAACCAGCTTCGGCGGTGTCTCGACGACCGCGGAACGGCGCGCGCGGTGGGGAGGCGACGCGATTGCAGACGGCTTCATCCGCATGAGCGCAGGCTGTGAAGCGGTGGAAGACCTGATCGAAGACATGGCGCAGGCCCTGGACACAATTCGATGACGGTGGACAGGGAAGAAGACTTCGAAGGTTTTGGGCACGACTGGAGTGCCGAAATCTTGAAGACGCCTCCGCTGATCGCACCTGCACGGCAGTTCACCTATCCGCAGCAGATTGCGGGAGAAGAGGATGCGCTCGCTCGCGGCGCCCTGCACTTGATGGTTCATCCGTCTGTTGGTGGAACGTTTCTGGCAACATGCGCCCTGGGATTTACCGATCCGTCGGTGCCTACCGGCGTGTTCGCCTGTCCAGACCCGAGAGAGATGTGCGCGGTTGCGGGAGGCTATGCCTATATCATCGACACCGCGCAACCGGAGCATTGCACCCACATTGCGCTGAAGCCTGTGGTTGCCTTGAAACCGCTCATCGCGCAGGAGCTACTGCTCTTTGTAGGCTTTCACTCGATCGTCGCCTGGGGGCGCAGCGGCCTGGCGTGGGAGTCGGCGCGGCTGAGCTGGGAGGGTGTCCGCATCACCAGTATCGACGGCGACACGCTGCACGGAATGGGATGGAATCTGTTAACCGATCGCGAGGTAGAGTTCTCGATTGACCTGCTTACCGGCCGGCACCAGGGTGGAGGCTTCACTCAGCCGCCGCAAACGAGAAAAAACTGAGGGCGGCGTCTCCCTGCTTCAACAGACGAGTGTGTTCCAGCGCACCGAAGCGCGCAGGAAGCGTGGCCTTGCTGCTATGTTCTGCAATGACGAGAGCGTCCGCCGCAAGCATAGCGCGGCCGCGAACGCTGCCGAAGAAGTTGAGCGTGCCGGAGTATTCGGTCTCGGCCTCGTAGGGCGGATCGAGATAAACGATATCGACGGGCTGCGGCAGCTTGCCGAGCCGCTGCAGCAGCGCTCCCACGCCTCGGTCTTCCAGGGTGAAGTCCCGGCTGATCTTCAGCGCTGCAAGATTTTCCCGAAGCGATATCAGCGCAGCATCGGCATTCTCCGCGAACCAGACGTGAGATGCGCTTCGGCTTAGCGCTTCGATCCCAACGGCTCCCGTGCCGGCGTACAGGTCGACGAAGCGGCACCCAGGCAAACGCGGCGACAGAATGTTGAAGAGGGTTTCGCGCAGGCGGTCGCTGGTAGGACGCGTCTGAAAACCGCGAGGAGCAAGGAGCTGACGGGAGCGATAGGTACCTGCAATAACGCGCATCTTTAACCATGGTAAGCCGCAGAGGTCCCGAGTGTATCGCGGCAGCGCATACAATGAGGACTATGCGCGGGTGGTCTTTTCCGATCGGCAGATTTCTCGGTGTGGATGTTCGCATTCACACCTTCTTCCTCATACTGCTTGGGTTGTCGATCAGCTATGCCTCGATGTCGGGAACGACCGGCGGACGCGGCTTCGGCTTGTGGCTGCTGCTGCTGCTCGCCGTCGTCGTGCGTGAGGTTGCGCGTGCCATCGGCGCGGCATGGTTTGGGCTGGAGCTGCGCAGCGTGCTTTTGCTTCCCACCGGCGGCCTGATGAGCTATGCGACCCCGGAGTCAACCGAAAAAGCAGCCACGCCGGAGATGCAAAAGCGCATGGCCGTGATCGGACCCATCGCTAACATTGGATTCGGCCTGCTGCTGGCCGCGATGACCTTGACGATCGCGCCGGAGATCAATCTTTTTGAACGGCCGTGGATGACGCCGGCTCACCTGCTGCGCGCCGCCGTCTGGATGAACCTGCTGCTGGGGCTGGTGAATCTCCTGCCGGCTTCGCCGCTCGATGGAGGGCGCGTCTTTCGCGGCGAGTTCGCCAAGGCCCGAGGCGCAATCAAAGGAACCCGAGCCGCGGCAGGATTAGGCCAGATCATCGCCATCTCGCTCATGATCGCCGGGTTCGTGCTGCCGAACCTGTGGCTGATCATGATCGGCGGATTCGTGCTGATCGGCGCGCACATGGAAGATCAGGGGCTGCTGCTCCAGACCGACGTCGATGCCGTGCGCATGCGCGACGTGATGCTGACGCAATACAGCATGCTCTCGGCCTCGGATACCCTGGAGGATGCATTGCAGCGTTCGGTCCACACCTTGCAGGATGTCTTCCCCGTCGTACGAGGGTCGAACCTGGTAGGCGCGGTCTCGCGACAGAGCATTGTGGAGGCACTGCAAGCGGATGGCAACGGCTATGTCCAAGGTGTGATGACGCGCTCATTCCAGACCGCGCAGCCCAACGATTCGCTGGTCAAGACGCTGCGCCGCATCATGGGAGGACAAGGCGCCCAAATGGTGCCGGTGCTCGAAGGCGACCGCATCGTCGGCATCATCACGCCGCAAAATCTGGCCCACTCCATGGGCATGCTGAACCAGCGCAGGAAGCTACGGCAGCCGGAATAATGTCCGCCCAGCCCGGTACGACACCCGACATGACCTCCGGCAAACCGCTGGCGCCCGGCTTGTACCTGGTGGCCACCCCCATCGGCAACCTCGAAGACATCACCCTGCGTGCCCTGCGTGTGCTGCGCTCGGTGGACCGCATCGCCTGCGAAGACACGCGGCAGACCCGGAAGCTGCTGAACCACTTCGAGATCCGCACCCCGACCGTCAGCTACCACATGCACAACGAGGGCTCGCGGGCCGAAGAGCTGCTGGCGGAACTAAAGCAGGGAGCGCGCATCGCCATAGTCAGCGACGCCGGAACGCCGGGAATCGCCGACCCGGGCGGGCAGATTGCCGCTGCCGCCATCGCCGCCGGCATCCCCGTCTCCCCGGTCCCAGGCGCGAACGCAGCCATCAGCGGATTGATTGCAAGCGGCCTTCCGATCGAGCGGTTCACCTTCCACGGCTTCCTTCCGGCAAAGGCGGGCCAGCGGAAGACCGCGCTCGAACAACTCGTCCGGGACGGCGCCACGCACGTCTTCTACGAGGCTCCGCATCGCATTCTGGACGCCCTTGCTGACGTGGAGACGGTCTTCGGAGGTCCCCAGTACGTCGTCGTAGCGCGCGAGCTGACGAAGCTGCACGAGGAGTTCCTGCGCGGCCCGGTCAGCAAAGTCCATGCCCAACTTGCTGCACGAGCAACCGTTCGCGGCGAGATCGTACTGATGCTGACGCCCGTGGAGTCCGGGAACGCTCCGGCGGACCAGCGCTCCAGCATTGCCGCTGAGGTCTCGGTTTTGGTGAAAACCGAAAACTTGACCGAAAAAGACGCTCTGAAACGCGTGGCGCGCGAACGCGGCATCGGCAAGAGCGAAGCGTACCGCGAGTTACAACGCGAGCAGAGCCGCCGCCGCTAAAGACCTGCACCACCGGCTACGCTACGATTCGCGCCCTTCGCGACCTTTGACGCGATCGTAGGTATACACATCGCTGGTCGTACCCAGCGCCTCGTTGTAGAGAATGGTCGCGCCCGCAGCCTCGTTCAACTCCTCGGTAAACTGATGAATCGCGCGGAGATGGTCGGCGGTCGCCGGAATCTCCAGCTTGCCGGTCTTCAGAAATTTTTGATAGCCGCGGTCCAGCAACCGGGCGATTTCGCCGTTCAACAGCCAGCCGGGCCGGGCCAGCACCTCGACCGAGCCATCCGGTGCCGCGGCAATGTCCGCCGCGCAGCCGTATTTCCTCACCTGAAAGGCGTATGGGGTGCGCTTTGCACCCTCCTGCGCGGGGGCAACATCGAATCTCTGACCGCCGAGTACGGCGAGAACATCATTGAAGGATTTCTGTGGACTCTTTTTTGCCATGGTTGCAATACGTTAGACTCGATTAACTGTCGCACATCCGCCGATGCCGTTCAATCGGATAACCGAAAGCGTCACAAACAGCAACGCAAACAAAGATGGAAGCTGCATGATCACCACTGTCAAACCGCTCGGCACCACCATTCTGGAACGCGTCGGCAATACGCCGCTGGTCCGGCTGGATCGGCTCACCGCCCATCTGCCGGGCATTCAGATTCTGGGCAAAGCGGAGTGGGCCAATCCCGGAGGCTCGGTCAAGGATCGCGCCGCCTCGGCCATCGTCGCCGACGCTCAACGCCGCGGCCTGCTCAGCAACGGACGAGGCCTGCTGGATGCCACCAGCGGCAACACCGGCATCGCCTATGCCATGCTGGGCGCTGCGTTGGGATTTCCAGTGACTCTGTGCATGCCGTCGAATGTCTCGCCGGAGCGCAAGCGGTACCTCGCGGCCTACTCGGCCCAGATCATCTGGACTGACCCGGCCGATGGCTCAGACGGAGCGATCCGCAAAGCGCGTGAGCTTGCCGCCGCCGAGCCGGACCGCTTCTACTACGCCGACCAGTACTCGAACGACGAGAACTGGAAGGCCCACTATTACGGCACCGCGAACGAGATCTGGGAGCAGACCGAAGGCCAGATCACGCATTTTGTCGCCGGGCTCGGCACCAGCGGCACGTTCATGGGAACGACGCGGCGGCTGAAGGAGTTGAACCCGCGCATCCGCTGCGTCTCCATGCAGCCTGACTCCCCGTTCAACGGACTCGAAGGCCTGAAACACATGGCAACCGCCCTCGTGCCGCGCATCTACGATCCCGCCAGCGCTGACGCCAATATCGATATGCCGACCGAGACCGCCTACAAGATGGTGAAGCAATTAGCCCGCGAGAGTGGACTCCTGGTCGGAATCTCAGCCGCCGCGGCAGTTGCGGCTTCCCTGCAGGTCGGCGAAGCGGAGGCCAGGGCAGGACGCGAGGCGGTCATTGTCACCATCCTTTGCGATTCGGCGGAGAAGTACATGAGCGAACGCTTCTGGCAGGAGGAGTAACAGGTGCTCCGCATCCACTACGACAATTACGAGGCCCTGCGCGCGCACGGAGAAGAGATCTATCCGAACGAGTGCTGCGGCGTGCTGCTGGGCAAGAACATTGCCGAAGACGGTCATAGCGCTGCGGCCCTTAACTATGTCCGGAAGATCGTCCGCGCAGGCAACACGCGCACAGACTCGGCACACAACCGTTATCACATCGCCCCGCAGGAGCTGGTCAAGATTCAGCGGCAGGCGCGTGGACTCGGCTTGGACATCGTCGGCTTCTATCACTCGCATCCGGACCATCCGGCGCAGTGGTCGCCGACCGACTTCGCCGAAGCCCATTGGCTCGGTTGTTCATACCTCATCACCAGTGTCGAGAAAGGCAAAGCGGCGCTCACGAACTCCTTTCTTCTAAGCGGAACCGGGGAGGACGATAAGAAGTTCGAAGACGAGCCCATCCAGATCGACATCGCCGCTGACGCAGTCGAAACAGCGGCGCACAACCAGAAAGGTCAGGAATGAACATCCACATCCCCACACCGTTGCGCACCTACACCGGCGGCCTCGAGACCGTCAATATTCCGGGCGCAACTGTCAGCGCGGCCTTCCAGGAGCTCACCGTCAAGTATCCCGCAATAAAACAGCACCTGTTTACTCCGGAAGGCAAGCTGCGCTCCTTCGTGAATGTCTACCTGAACGATGACGACATTCGCTACCTGGACGGCAAGGAAGAGACTGCCGTGAAAGACTCCGACGAGCTGACGATCATACCGTCGATCGCCGGTGGAATGAATTTGTAACTCTCATAAGACACTTTCCGAAGACGATGCTCGCCACTCGCCGAGCGAAGGACAATGACAATGCCAACAGCCGTAGAAGAGACCGTACTACCGAAGCTTTCTAACGATGAGATCGCGCGCTACTCCCGGCACCTGATTCTGCCGGAGGTCGGGATGGAAGGCCAGCAGAAGCTCAAAGCCGCCAAGGTGCTGTGCGTCGGCACGGGCGGTCTCGGCGCGCCGCTTGCGCTCTATCTCGCAGCCGCCGGCGTAGGCACCATCGGGCTGGTCGACTTCGACATCGTCGACGCTAGCAACCTGCAGCGGCAGATCATTCACTCCACCGCCACGGTCGGCAAGCTCAAGGTTGACTCCGCCGAGATCATGCTCAAGGGTCTGAACCCGCATCTGAACGTGGTCAAGCACAACACCATGCTCACCAGCGCCAACGCGCTTGAAATCCTCAAGGACTACGACGTCATCGCCGACGGAACCGACAACTTCCAGACGCGCTATCTCGTCAACGACGCCTGCGTCCTGCTCAACAAGCCGAATGCCTACGGCTCCATCTTCCGCTTCGAAGGCCAGGCCAGCGTCTTCGGCACCAAGGAAGGCCCGTGCTACCGCTGCCTCTACCCGGAGCCGCCACCGCCCGGACTCGTTCCCTCCTGCGCCGAAGGCGGCGTGCTCGGTATTCTTCCCGGCCTCGTCGGCGTCATCCAGGCGACCGAGACGATCAAGCTGATCTTGGGAATAGGAGACCCCCTCATAGGGCGTCTGCTTCTGGTCGATGCGCTCGGCATGAGCTTCCGCACCCTGAAGCTGCGCAAGAATCCCGACTGCCCCGTCTGCGGCACACACCCAACCGTGACGGAGCTGATCGACTACGACCAGTTCTGCGGCATCGCTCCGCCGAGCGTGGTTGGCCCGCTGGAAGTTTCGCGCGACAAAGCAGTCGGCGATCTCCCCGTCGTCGACGGCATCCCTCAGATCTCCGTGCAGGATCTGAAGAAGAAGCTCGATGCGAAGGAAGATGTCTTCGTCCTCGACGTCCGCGAGCCGCACGAGTACCAGATCGTGAACCTCGGCGCAACATTGATCCCGGTAGGCGAGATCGCGCAGCGCGCCTCCGAGCTGGCCGGCAAGAAGAACAGCGAGATCGTCGTCCACTGCAAATCCGGAGCACGTAGCCAGAAGGCCGCAGTCGCTCTCAAGCAGGCAGGATTCACGAACGTGTCGAACCTCACCGGCGGCATCTTAGCCTGGGCCGAAAAGATCGATACTTCCCTGCCCAAATATTAAACTCGTTCAGCGAAAATGAGCGGCGAGCCAGGTTGGTTCGCCGCTCTTTTACTGCCATTAAGCTACCGATTCGTTTTGCGCATCTTCAATGCAGGACGCAGCACATTGAGCGAGCCATCGACGGGTGGCGTGGTGAGGCCGAGAATATCCGCAAGAAACGGGTAGATATTCACGTTTTCAAACGGCTTCAACCTGGTGCCCGGCCTCACATCCGGCCCGGTGGCAAAGAAGATTGCCTTCATCTCCGGCATCGTGCGTGGATTGAAGCCATGGCCGCCGTGGGGCTTGTCGCTATGCGCTCCGACTGATGACGCCTCCGCGCGAATCGTAAACGGCCCATTCGCCACGACCACCGGGTCGCCTTCACGCGGATTCGTGTCGAAGTGCAACTCGGGAGGAGTACTCGCTCGGCGATACGCGGTAAACCGTGGATCGGGATGCGCCCTGAACTCTTCGTATGCCTTCTCTGCCTCCGCATCGGACTTCGCATATAGCAACGAGCCATCCGTATGGAAGCCGCTCAGGTCGGCGAAGTCAGAAAGCGTTACCGGCTCATTCTGCAGCGTGACCATTCCATGATCCGCAACCACAACCAGGTCAATCGGAAGAGGCAGCTTGCCAAGCTTGTCCTGAAGATCTCCAACCAGCGCGTCCAGGTGATGCACCGCCGCCCGCACCTCCTTCGAGGAGGGTCCATACGCGTGACCCGCATGGTCGACGTTCGCGTAATAGAGAGTAATAAAATGCGGACGCAGAGCAGGCGGCAGCTTCAACCACGCAACCACCTGATCGACCCGCTTCTCGTCATCCAGCTTGTCGTCATAATGGAGATAGTACGAAGGCCGCTTACCCTGAATCTTCGCCTCAGAACCCGGCCAGAACAGACACGCCGCCCGCATTCCCTGCTGCTCGGCAAGAATCCATAGCGGCGTCCCGCTGTACCAACTGCCATCGCTGTTGCTCTTCGACTGAGTATAGACATACGTCTCTTTGCGCGCGGGGTCCCAGAAGCTGTTGCCCACAATTCCATGGTGTTCTGGATAAAGACCCGTAACGATACTGAGGTGGTTGGGAAAGGTAAGCGAAGGATAGACAGGCAACATGCCATCGGGAGCGCTTGCGCCCTTCGCTCCCAGCTTCAACAGATGGGGCGCACCATACAAACGCGGATAGTCATAGCGGAAGCCGTCCAGCGAGACCAGAACAACGTAGTGCTTCGCCTGCTGTGCTGCAGCGTTCTCCGGGTTCGGCACCGTAATAACCGGCGTCGGGTCCTGCGCGGAAGCAGTACCTGCCAACATCGCTCCGGCAAACAGAAAACAGCGAAACGCAGAGCGAAGACGCAACATCCACATTCCCATTACTCCGCCTTATCTTCGACCTCAAGCATCTGCAGGCAAAGCGGCCGCTCCAGCATACAGTCCATCCGCGCAATCGAGTTCAGCGCATGCTCGATGATCGAAGTCAGGCAAGGCTCGGTCGTCACCACAAACGGCAGACGATGCTTCGGATACCCCCTGCGCTGCAGCAGCGAATCGATGTTGGCGCCAACCTTGGACAACGCGCCAGAGATAGCAGAGACGATTCCGGGCTTGTCGTCAACGACGAAACGAAGGTAGTGCGGCGCCAGAAAATCCCCCGTCACCTCGCGCCTGCGCACCGGCAACTGCACGCTTCTGCATCCCTGCGCCACAGCCAGCAGGTCGGAGACCACAGCCACCGCCGTAGGCTCACCGCCCGCGCCATGGCCGGAGAACACAACATCTCCCCCAAACCTTCCGCTGACCACCACCATATTCTGCGTACCGTGCGACCACGCCATCGGCGAAGCCAGAGGCACCAGCATGGGAGCAACCCGCGCGTGCATCACCCTGCCGTCAAGCTCCGCGCGCGAAACCTGGCGAATCGTGCAGTTCAACTCCTTCGAGTAAGAAAAATCGATCGCTTCGATCGCTGAAATCGTCTGGGTCGTCACCGCATCGGGATCAAGCTCGGCATGCATCGCGATCCGTGACAAAATGCAAAGCTTCGCCCGCGCATCGAACCCATCGACATCCGCCGAAGGATCCGACTCCGCATAGCCAAGCTGCTGCGCGTCAGACAGAACAGTCGCATAGTCGGCGCCAGCCTCCATCCGGCTCAGGATGTAGTTGCAGGTTCCATTGACGATCCCGCTCAGCCGCGTCACCTGGTCCCCGCAGAGCCCTTGCAGCATACCCGGGATCACCGGAACTCCACCTGCCACCGCAGCCCCATGCGCCAGGTGAACCTTATGCAGCGCGGCGAGCTTGGCAAGTGCCGTGCCCCGATAGGCGATCAGTTGCTTGTTCGCCGTCACTACCGATTTCCCTGCGATCAGAGCCTTGCGCAGCCACCCCTCGACCGGGTTCAGGCCGCCCATCAACTCCACGACGATATCGACATCGGAACGCAGAATGACGTTGATATTATCCGTCCAGACAACAGACGGCGGCACCGTCTTCGCCGCATCTGAGCCGCGCTTCCGCTCCACGTTGCGGTTGAAGATGTGCGTCAGTTGCACGCCGGGAAACTTCGAAGCTGCGAGTACACGCGCCACCGAACTGCCCACCGTTCCAAATCCCAGCAACGCCACTTTGACCATTGACTCTGCATTCTCTTTCTTGCCTGCTGCCTTCTTCTGCCTCGTCACCATAGTCTTAGTAATCGATTCTGCTGGCCTGGGAGCGCCACGCATCGAAACTTGAAATCGCCTTTTCATGCAACAAACTAACCGCTGGGATCGTGCGTTCGCCTATCGGCCGCTTCATCTCTTCATGCAAAAAGACATCGTCGAAACCTGCCTCCGCCGCATCGGCAGCACAACCGCCATAGAAGATCGCCGTGCAACGCGCCCAATAGATTGCGGCAAGACACATCGGGCACGGCTCGCAGCTTGTATAGATGTGACAACCGTCAAGTTGAAAACTACCAAGCGCAGCACACGCCTTGCGGATTGCCACAATCTCGCCATGCGCCGTCGGGTCGTTCGTTGCAGTCACGAGGTTCGCGGCCGCAGCAAGGATTTCGCCATCTCGCACGATCACCGCTCCAAAAGGACCGCCCCGCCCTGAAGTAACATTCTCCGTCGCCAGCGCGATGGCTTTTTCCATGAAGATTGGGTTGCCTTGCATTGATTCGGTATCCTTATGGCACGCTGCGCGCGGCGCGGTTCGCGGAATACTCAAATTATGGCACAAGCCTTTCTCGACGTTATATCGTTGAGGACACACCTGCTCGCCTAGTCCTTGCTAAGCTAGCATCAGAGTAGACATCTCCAGGCATGGCCATCGAATCGATCAATCCCGCAAATGGAAAGCTCCTGCGCCGCTTCGACCCACTCACCGAAGAGGCTTTGCGGCAAAAGATCGCCCTTGCCGCCGAGGCCTTTCGCTCCTATGCGCTTGTGCCGCTCGATCACCGCTCTCTATGCATGCGCAAGCTGGCCGCCCTTCTCGAGCACGAGACCGAAGACCTGGCCACGCTGATCGCCCAGGAGATGGGAAAGCCGCTCGAGGCTGCCCGATACGAGATACGGAAGTGCGCCGATACCTGCTGGTACTACGCCGACCACGCCGCACGCATGCTCGCCTCCGAATCCATCCCCACAGAACACAACCACAGCTACGTCCGCTGGGATCCTCTTGGCGTGATTCTCGCCGTCATGCCCTGGAACTTTCCCTTTTGGCAGGTCTTCCGCTTTCTCGCACCTGCGCTGATGGCGGGCAACGTCGCCCTCCTCAAACACGCGCCTAACGTCCCTCAGTGCGCCATCGCTATCGAATCTCTGGTCCGCCGCGCAGGCTTCCCCCGCGGTGCCTTCCAAAACCTTCTGCTCGACGTCCACCAGGTCGAAAAGGTCCTCGGAGATGAGCGCATCGCCGCCGTCACCGTCACCGGGAGCGAGACTGCGGGCCGCGCCATCGGGGCCCAGGCCGGCTGGCTCATCAAAAAGTCCCTTCTTGAACTCGGCGGCAGCGATCCCTTCCTCGTGATGCCATCCGCCGACCTCGATCTCGCCATCGAAACCGCTGTACGTTCGCGCTGCGTCAACAGCGGCCAGTCCTGCATCGCCGCCAAACGCTTCCTCATCGCCGACGAGATCTACGACGCGTTCGAATCGCGTTTTGTCGCAGGCATGGAGTCCGTACGCGTAGGCGACCCCATGAAAGAAGGCACCCAGATCGGCCCGCTGGCAACCGCGCGCGCCGTCGATCATCTCGAGGAGCAGGTCAACGCAGCCACCCGCGCCGGAGCACGCATCCTCACCGGAGGCGAACGAATGCTTGGCGAAGGAAACTACTTCGAGCCCACCGTCCTCGCCGGAGTCCCGCGCACCGCAGCCGTCTATCGCGAAGAGCTCTTCGGCCCTGTCGCCATGCTCTTCCGCGTGCAGGACCTCAACGAGGCCATCGAAGTCGCCAACGACACTCCCTTCGGCCTCAGCGCCTCCGCCTGGACCCGCGATCCCGCCGAGCAGCAGCGCCTCGTCTCCGAATTGCAATGCGGCGCCGTCTTCCTCAACGCCATGGTGGCCAGCGATCCCCGCCTGCCCTTCGGCGGCATCAAGCGCTCCGGCTACGGCCGTGAACTCTCCGCAGCCGGAATGCGCGAGTTCCTCAACGCCAAGACCGTCGTCATCTCCTCGGCCGGGGCCGCAAACGAGCCGTCCGGCAAGCCTCACCCGCCCTCGAGTGAGGCCGCTCCCTCGGCGCGTTAGCCGCATTTCTCCCGAGCCGAAGCACAACACGTCACATTTCAGCTAAGCTACTGTGTTCCTGCGAAGCGTCTCTCGCGCGTCGGGAACGATCACCGAGTCAGATCCATCCATGCCAGAGAGGACCATCATGCCCGATCTCAAGTACTCCACCGGCTTCGGCAACGAGTTTGCCACCGAAGCCTATCCCGGCGCGCTGCCCATCGGCCAGAATGCTCCGCAGATAGCCTCCCTCGGCCTCTACACCGAGCAGTTGAGCGGCAGCCCCTTTACTGCGCCGCGCCTGCTCAACCGCCGCACCTGGACCTACCGCATCCGTCCCTCCGTCATGCACAAGCCCTACGAGCGAATCGCGAACGGCATGGTGCGCTCCACCCCGTTCAACGAGATCGAAACCACGCCCAGCCAACTCCGCTGGGATCCGCTTCCGCTTCCAAACACACCAACAGACTTTATCGACGGCCTCACCACGCTGGCCGGCAACGGCGATGCTTCCATGCACTCCGGCGTCGCCATCCACATCTACGCCGCGAACAAAAGCATGACCGACCGCTTCTTCTACTCCGCCGACGGCGAGTTTCTCTTCGTTCCCCAACTCGGACGCCTCCTGCTGCACACCGAACTCGGCATCCTCGAAACCGCCCCCGGCGAAATCGCCCTCATCCCTCGCGGCATCAAGTTCCGGGTTGAGCTAGCGGACGCTGAGGCCCGCGGCTATCTCCTCGAAAACTACGGCGCAACCTTCCGTCTCCCTGAACTCGGAGCTATTGGCGCCAACGGCCTCGCCAACAGCCGCGACTTCCTCACCCCGCACGCCGCCTACGACGACCGCGACAACGCCGCCTTCCAGGTAGTCGCAAAATTCCAAGGCAATCTCTGGGCCTCCGACTTCGACCACTCCCCACTCGATGTCGTCGCCTGGCATGGCAACTACGCCCCCTGCAAGTACGACCTCGCCCGTTTCAACTGCATCAACTCCGTCAGCTTTGACCACCCCGACCCATCGATCTACACCGTTCTCACGTCGCCCAGCGAGATCCCCGGCACCGCCAACGTCGACTTCGCCATCTTCCCGCCGCGCTGGATCGTCGCCGAGCACACCTTTCGTCCGCCCTGGTTCCACCGCAACTTCATGAACGAGTTCATGGGCCTCGTCCAGGGAGAATACGACGCCAAAGCCGAAGGCTTCGTACCCGGAGGAGCCAGCCTCCACAATTGCATGAGCGGCCACGGCCCCGACGCCGAAACCTTCGACCGCGCCAGCAAAGCCGACCTCAAGCCCGTCAAGCTCGAAGGCACACTCGCCTTCATGTTCGAAACCCGCTTCGTCTGCCGCCCCACAAAGTTCGCGATGGACACTGCCGCGCGTCAGCACGAGTACTACACCTGCTGGCAGACCCTCAAGAAAAACTTCCACCCAGCCCCATAGAACAGCTCTCTATCGTAGAAATAGCGTGCTTGCACAAATCCAGAAAGAGGGGACGCCAAGAAGCACCTGAACCTATAGCGATTTCCGCAATGGTGAGGGTTGAAATTGCAAAATTGGGCGCACCATGTCTGGATTCTCGGACATGGTTTTTGACCACGCCAACACCCAGTCGCCTCTAAAACGTGAACGATGTCTGCAACGCAATCTGCCGCACAGCGGAACTCGTCGTAAACGGCCTTCCCTCAAGCTGAGTCGACCTGCCAAACTGCTGCGAAGTCAACTGTCCATTCGGCGTGGAGAGATCTACGTCGTTGAAGATATTGAGTCCCTGCACGCCAATGGCGAAGTTGTATCGTCTGCCAGTGTTAGTTCCGATGGCGCCCGGTCCGCCGCCATGCCTCGGACCGCCTCCACCGCCTCCACCGCGTCCGGCTAATCCCCCGGAACTGCCTCGTCCACCGCCCGGAGCCTCCGGCGGACCGGTCTGCGGCCCAAAGCCGAACGTCTTAGTGATCCGTATATTGGCCGTGAACAGTCTAGGTCCCGTACAGTAGTTGATTGGAATCGGCGTATACGCTGCTCCCGGAGGAGGCGAAACGAAGCTGCCGCAGCCCGCGATCGTATTCGTCAGAGCCTGCCCCACCGGAATGCCGTTCGGTGGCCCCAAGATCGGCCGGTCGTTGTACACGCTGTCATTGTTCCGGTCTGTGCCCAAAGTCACGTTGTACGGCGTACCTGCGGAAAGAATCACAATCGGGCTCACGCTGATCGTATAAGGCAGCGACAACGTGCCATACAGAAACGCACGGTAACGCGTATCGAAGTTCGCCCGCCCGTAGTCTCGACCGATGTTGTACGGATCGATCGAAGGGAACGAGGTGATCCCGTTCGTATCCGTCTTCGCGTCGTTCAGCACACCATATCCGCCCACCGAGAACCTGCTCGTGCGAAAGTTCAGATTCGCAATCAACTGGTTCTGATGAAATACGCCACCCGACTCGTATTGATAAGTGACCGGACTGTTAGCCGGCGGCGCGGCCCCATTGATTGGTGCGCTGGTGTTCTGGCTGTAGAACTGATGCACTCCATCGGCGCGAATGTAGTTCACCGACAAGGTCGCGCTGCGCGACAGTTGCTGGTCCACTCCAACCGCATAGTGAATCGTATACGGAGCGCGCAGGTTTGGGGAAGCCGAGTACGTCTTGTTGCCCATCTTCGAGGTCCCTCCGGTACAGGCGGCAATGTCTTGCGGCGTGCAGTCTGCGGGAGGGTTTACCAGCACCGTCTGGATCTGGTTCAGACCGTTCGACTCATACGTATTCAGAATATTCGCCAGCAGATAGCGGTCATAGAAGATGCCGAACCCGGCATTCAGCACCGTTTTAGGCGACTTCTTCGAACTGCCCAGGCCATAACGCAGCGAGACGCGCGGAGCGAAGTCATGATGGTCGGAAAGATGGTTCTGTGTCTCAAAGCGGAGCCCATAGCTAATCGACAGGTTCGGCCGCGCCTTCCAGTCGTCCTCCGCATACAACTCAAGATCGGCATAGGTCACTGAAACCGGATGCACGATCTGCGTAATGCTGAACTGGCTGGCGACACCGGTCTGATAAAAGGACGTGGTCGTCGCGTTGTTGCAGAACGTGCTCAGCAGGCAGTTGTACGTAAACTGGCCATTCGTTCCCGCCGTCGTGCTGTTCGAATCCTGATTGGTCCGCAACCTCCCGCCCAGCCGGATGAAGTTCTTCTGAAGCTGGACCGAAGTGTAGTTCTGCACCTCAAACCGGATCTGGTTGTCCTTGCTGCTGCCTGTATTCGCGCCACCCCCGGTGAAGTTGCCCTGCACCTGGATCGTCGGCGCCGTGCTATTGGCTGTCTCCGTCGTCGGGTCGCGCCCAAACTCGAACCGCGTCTCGTTGATGACCTTCGGCGTCAGGATCTGGGTGTCGCTCATCTGCAACTCCAACTCCGACGCGCTCGAATAATAACCCGTGCTCGGCAGGTTGTAGCCGCCGACACCGACGTTGCTCTGGTCGTTTACCTCATACTGCAATCGCGTCACCAGCGTATTCTTCTCGCCCAGTTGCAGATCGACGCGAGGACTGATATCGGTCCGGGACTGCGGCTCCGGATTCGGAATAGCATAGTTGCAGTAGGACTGGCCCGTGGGACAAGTCAGCGTCGTATCCAGGACCGTCGGGTTCAGGATCGTTGCATTCACCAGGTTGTTGTCCTGGATCGCGCGATGCGACCCCGACAACGTGAACGAAGCGATCTTCGCGAGCGGCCCCGTCAGGTTTCCCAGAACAAAAATCGTATGGTACGGCGGCTGCGTCTGAAAGGACTGCCCCTGTGTATTGAACGCGTTCAACAGCGGATTGCCCGTGTTCAGCGAAGACGTAATCCCCTGCATGTTGAACTGGCCATGGAATTTGTCCGTTCCCGGCTTCGTAAACACTTCGACACGTCCATACCCCAGCCTGTCGAACTGGGCGGAGAAAGGATTCTGGTTGATCCGGATCTCACGGATCGAAGACTTGGGCGGAAGCTGCCCTCCGGTAAATCCATCCACATAGATCTGTCCGCCATTCGGGCCGGCGGCTGGTCCCGCAAGCGCTGTCAGCTCCGACGACAGCTCATCCGGATCATCCGAGAGCGCATCCAGGTCCTTCCCCTTAAGCGTCGTGGAGCTCGCGTTGCTGTCGGGATCCACGCTCACCTGCGCACTCTGCGCCGTTACGTTGACCTCCTGCTTCTGCTCCTCGATCGCCATCTGCGCGTTCAGCGTCAGGCTCTGCCCCGGGGCGATCCTTACGCTCTGCTTCACAAACGACGCGAAGCCCAGCATCGTCACCGTCACCGAATAGGTTCCCGCCGGAACGCCCCGCAGCACATACGTCCCATCGCTCCGGGATTGCGTCATTAACGCCTTGCCCGAAGCAGGAGTAAACGTCACCGTCGCTCCCGGAATCACCGCGTTCTCAGGGTCGGCGACTAATCCTTGCACCGTCGCGCCAGTCTGCTGGGCAGCAGCAATCACAGGCGTCAAAGCCACAAAAAAAAGCAAAGCGAACTTCATAACCGCGCGAAATGACATTCATGCTCCTCAAGAAAAATACTCGTCGTTTCCATTCGCCTGTGGACCCGCTATTGCGCGCTACTATCGCCCGCACCGCCCCCGATATTCCAAGGAGACAACGTCATTGCCGGAGTACCGCTTGGCGTCGCCGCAAGAATCGGCTCAACCCCGGACAGCAGCGTCACGGCGGTTTCGGTCGAACTGCCCGGGTCCGACTGCGATGCCACAATCATCACCGCATCCCCAACCTTCAGGTCCGACAGCGCCTCGTTTGGCAGGCGGCTCACCAGTTGCGACAGATCCATACCGGCCGGCCGTTCTTCCGGCGCCCCGCCTTCCCCTGCTGCCACGCCTGCGGGCTGCCCAACGCGTTGCGATCCAGCGTGCTGCGCCTCACCGCCGCTCGATGCACCACCTTTAGCCCGCGCGGCAAACATCGCTGCCGCCCGCGGTGGCAGTGTGTGCACACTCGAGCTCGCCGTGACCTTCACCGTCACAACCTTCTTCGTGGCCAGGTCCTTCAGGGTCAGCGTATCCTTGGCCGCATCGATCGTCGCGATAGTCCCAGCCAAGTGTTTGAACGACCCGCTGACCACCTCTTCCGCATCCATCGAAGTCCCATCCGCGGACTTCGCGCCGCGCACCCGAAGCTGATCGCCTGCCCTGATCTGCGCCAGCGTCCCGGGTCTGGCATCCTCGAACTTCACCGAATCCCCCGCATACCGCCGGAACTCCGTCTTGCTCGACGTATTCACCGTGATCTTCTTCGCGCCTTCCGTGACCGTCAACGCCCCCGTCGCCGCATCCACCGCGCTGACGATGCCGCCGATGCCGCGTTTCTGCCAGTCCGCCTGCTCCGTCTCATGCTTCTGGGCGATGTCGCTCGACTTCATCAGAATCACCCGCAAAGCTTCGAGCGAACTCGCATCACCGCCCGGTTTGCCCGTGACCAGCACACGGTCTCCCACCGCAATATCCGCCAGCGTAATCGCCTGCGCCTCTTTCAGACTGGTGCTGCCCGGAGCCAGTTGCAGAATGCGCGCCCCGTCCAGCACGCTGACCGAAACCTGCTGCCCCGCATCCGTCGTCAACGTAATGCTGCTACCCGTCACCGACTTGATGGTACCGATCTGCCGTGCAGCAGCAGGCGCTGAGGCCCCGGCAGGAGCTTGTGCGGCGCAATTCGAACCCCACACCATCCCGGCCGACAGCACGAGAGCGGCTCCCAGTATGGCTCCGCGCAAACCACCAGTTTTCCTGAACATCGTCGTCATCCTCAAGATCAAACCCTTCAACCCGCCGCAAACGCACTCGCGGTCAAAGGTCGCCCTAACTTCTCCAGTCTCTAAGGATACGACTCAACCACGCAAAAGTTTCCTACCGCCGGCAATAGTTTCGCGGCGAAGGTATGGCGAAATTGCAGCCATATCGCGCCTCGTCCAGAAAGATGATCCGCCCGCGACCGCGCGCTTTGAATAACTACTCCAGGCGCTAGCTCGCCAGCATGGCGCGCACTACCACAGATCTCAAGAGCAAAAATTACCCAGCCCGCTGACCCTTTTCGCCCGAGAGGATCACAAGACGGTTCCGCGGCAACACCACCCGGTCGCCCTCCACCTCGACTCCAGCGCCCGATGCCAGCAGCAAAGGAAGCCTCCTTGAGTTCTCCAGCCTGACCGTCTCCCCGCCAAGATTGCACATCACGGTAACCAGTCCGCGCTCCATCACCAGCCATCCCTTCTCTTCGTCGAACAATGCCTTCGTCTGCCCCGGTTCCCCGTCATTCAGCGAAGCAGATCCCCTCCGCAGGCCGATCAAGGCGCGGTACCACTCCAGCATCTCCTCGTGCCTGCCCTCACGGACCTCGTCCCAGTTCAACTTCGACCGCTGAAACGTCTCCGCATCTTCCGGATCCGGAATCTCCTCCGGATTCCAGCCGAACGCCGCAAATTCAGCTCGCCGCCCGTTCTTCACCGACTTCGCCATCTCCGGATCCTCATGATCGGCGAAGTATTGAAACGGAGCCGACGCGGCGAACTCTTCCCCTTCAAAGATCATGGGAATGAACGGCGCCGTCAGCACCACGCCTGCCGCAACCTTCGCGCGGTCCATCCCTACAATCTGCTCCACCCGGTCTCCTATCGCGCGGTTCCCCACTTGATCGTGATTCTGGATGTACCCGAGGAACTGATGCGGAGAGAGAGCCTCCACAGGACGCCCATGACTGCGCCTCCGGTAGGTCGAATACACGCCGTCATTCACAAACGTCTTCATCAACGACTTCGCCAGCTTCTCGAACGACCCAAAGTCGTCGTAATAGCCCTTTTCCGCAGCCTCCGCATTCAACACCGTAAACAGCGCATGATGGAAGTCGTCGCTCCACTGCGCATCCATCCCATACCCGCCCGCATCGGCCGGCTTCACCACACGGGGATCGTTCAAATCGCTCTCCGCAATCAGCACCAGCCGCCGGGCCGCCTCCCGGGACAGCTTGCCCACCTCCTCCGACATCTGCTCCATAAAGTGAACCGCCGAGCGGTCGACAAACTCATGCACCGCATCCAGGCGCAGCCCGTCGACGTGATAATCGCGCATCCACATCAGCGCGTTATCGCAGAAGAAGCGCCGCACCTCATCGCTTCCTTCCGCTTCAAAGTTCACCGCACCGCCCCACGGCGTGTGGTGCTTGTCCGTCAGATACGGTCCATACTTCCCCGTATAGTTTCCCACCGGCCCGAAGTGGTTATAGACCACATCGAGCAGCACGGCAAGCCCACGCCGATGGCTCGCATCCACAAATCGCTTCAGCCCGTCCGGCCCGCCGTAAAGGTCCGTCACGGCAAACAGCGAAGCTCCGTCATATCCCCAGCCCTGCGCGCCTGGAAACGCAGCCACCGGCATCAACTCCACATGAGTCACGCCAAGCTCAGCCAGATAATCCAGCCGCTCGATCGCTCCATCGAACGTACCTTCCGGGGTGAAGGTCCCAACGTGCAGCTCATACACCACGGCCAGCGAAAGCGGAGGAGCCTGCCACGCCTTGTCCGACCACGCAAACGCCCCCTGGTCATACAACCGCGAAGCTCCATGCACACCACGCGGCTGCCATCGGGAACGCGGATCGGGATATGCCATCGGATCGTCATCCAGCACAAACCCGTACTCCGTCCCCGGCCCTGCCCCTTCCACCGCCGCCCTCCACCAGCCCCGGTCATCCGGACCGGTCATCGCATGTGCAGCATCGCCAATCTTCACCGCAACCTTCTTTGCGAACGGCGCCCAAACTGTAAATTCATGCATAGCTTTTGCAACTCCCTAACTCTCGCGCGCTAAAAGTGCCACCGGAAAATCCTTTAGCAGAGTCCTCGCCGGCACGCTGCCTCCATCCACCACAGCCCCAGTCATCCAGTTCTTCCACCGGCCCTCAGGCAGTCTTACCGTCGTGTCCTTCCAGGCGCCTGCAAGCTTCACGATCAGCCTCGGCACCACGGTCGCCACTGCGTTCCCACGCAGATACGCAATCACATGGTCCTGCTTGGCTCCGTCCACTTCCAGCAGGGTATAGGCAGCCTCTGCGCCAAAACACTCCGGCCGCTCACGCCGCAGTTGCAGCGCCCGGTGGATCGTCCACATCTTGGGCAAGCCCTCCTCGGCGCGCTGCATCACCTGCGTCGCCACCGTATCTCCAGCCATCTCGTCCAGCTCACGCAGCAGCCGCCGGCGCAGCGCATAGTCCACCGGCCGCCGATTGTCAGGGTCGACAAGACTCAAATCCCAGATCTCTCCCCCCTGATAGAGGTCCGGCATCCCCGGCGCCGTATACTTCATCAGCGTCTGCGCCAGCGAGTTCACCCAGCCTGCATCCCGTATCTTCTCGACGAACTGCTGCAGCTCCTTCATGAACGGCGAATAGTTCATCGTGTACTCGATAAATTTACTCAGCGCATCCTCGAACTCCTTGTTATTCGCCACCCACGTAGTCTGCTGCTTCGCCTCTCGAACCGCCTTCAGCATATAAGCCTGCACTCGCTCCAGCGATAACGGCCAAGCGCCAATCATCGTCTGGTAGTACAAGTATTCCGTGTTACGGTCCGGCATCGGCTCCGCGCCCGACCGCTTCGTCCGGAAGGCATTGTTCATCCGCGACCAACGCTGGATCACCGCGCTAAACCGCCCCGGAATCTCCGACAGCACCGCAAGCCGAGCCCGCACATCGTCGCTCCGCTTGGTGTCGTGCGTCGAAAGCGTCGTCATCGTCAGGGGATGCGTCGCCTGCATCCTCTCGCAATACGAGTGGAACTCGGCGATGCTCAATCCATCCCGCCCAGGATCGCTCCCCACCTCGTTCATTCCCGTCAGCCGGTTATAGCAGTAGAACGCCGTGTCCTCCACGCCCTTCGCCATCACCGGCCCGGCGAACTGCTGAAAGCGCAGCAGAAATTCGCTCTCCTGCCTGCCCTTGACCTCCATCGTCAACACGTCGCGAAGAAAGTCGAACAGGCCGCCGTCGATGTCCTGCCGATGCTGCTTGGCGCACTCGGTCGCCTCCGTGATGTAGTGCCGGTCTTCCGCCGTAATCTCATCCCGGTCCGGCACCACATACGTCCGATAGATCGCAAAGCAGGCCGCGACCTCGCGAATCGCCCGCCGCACCTCCGCCCGCGTATAGTCGCGCCGGTCACGATTTGCCTCGCAGATCTCCACGAACAGCGAAGTCAGCCGGTTCACATCGCTGCCCAACCCCTCCTGCGTCACATTGATCTTCTTCTCATGGGCGACTGCGTGAAAATCCGTCGGCTGCCCGGTAAACTCGCCATACACCGACGACAGCTCCATCATGCCCTCGGGAGCCACCAGCACCCCCGCAACCTCGTTCAGAAAGTCATATCCGCTGGTCCCTTCAATCGGCCAGCTCTCCCGCAGAAACTCTCCCGGCTCCAGGATCTTTTCGCCAACGATATAAGCATCCGGCGCATGCTCGCGCAGCCGTTTGAAATATTCCAGCGGATCACGCAGTCCGTCCGGATGGTCGACCCGCACTCCATCCAGCACTCCACGCTTCAGCCAATCCAAGATCAGGGCATGCGTCTCTTCGAACACATACTCCCGCTCCACGCGCAGGCCGATCAACGTATTCACATCGAAAAAACGCCGATAGCTCAACTGCTGATCCGCGGTCTTCCAGTACGCCAGCCGATAGTTCTGCTGATTCAGAAAATCGTCCAGCGCATCCAGATTTTCATTCAGTTCGGCAACCGAACGGTCGATCGCCTCCCAAATCCCGGGCTCCTCCGCGCACAACCGCGCCAGCAGATCCACCAGCACGGTCTTGTCGCGGTGCCGGGCCAGAATCGTCCTGCGGTCCACATACTCCGGCGCCGGCAGCCGCCCAAACGACGCCGCCAGAAAGCTCAGCGTATCCGACTTCGCATACTCCGCGGCCCGCGACAGAATCACCGGCAACGATGGAGGCGACACCGGCAGCGCCTCCCCGGAGCACTCCACCTGAAACACATTCCCCTTGCGCACCACCTTGATGCCGCCGTCCTTCAACACCCGCCCATATTGATCGCCCAGGATCGGAACCAGCACCTTGTCCCGCAGCCGCTCCTCCTGCGGCTGCCAGTCGATATCGAAGAACGAGGCATACCGGCTCGAAGTCCCATTTTCCAGCACGTCCCACCAGTACCGGTTCTCGCTACCCAGCGACATGTGGTTCGGCACGATATCAAGCACCTGCCCCAGCCTCACCTCGCCCAGCTTCGCGCAGAATCGCTCATGCGCCGCCGGGCCGCCCAGCTCCTTATTCACCCGTTGATGATCGACTACGTCATATCCATGCATGCTCCCAGGCGCAGCCTGCAGGTACGGAGAGCAATACACATGCGACACGCCCAGCGCGCGCAGATAGTCTGCGATCCCCGCGGCATCATCGAAGGTAAAGTCTTTATGGAGTTGCAGCCGGTACGTAGAACTGGGAATCCGTAGCATTTATCAGCGACCAATCAAAGAAATAAGTTCAGGAGACAAGGCAGCAGATAAGTTGTGCATGTAATTGATTAGAGGCGCGTAAGCCCTCGCAGGTTGCATATTCTTCCCCGCGGCTCACAACCCCTTTGCCTTGACCGCAGGCTCCGGCTTCCACATCCCCGACATGGCAAAAGCCGAGTGCAGCATCGAGATATGGGACAGCGCCTGTGGAAAGTTTCCCACCAGCCGTTTTCCCGCAAAGTCGTACTCCTCCGACAGCAACCCCACGTCATTTCGCAGGGCCAGCAGCCGCTCGAACATCGCCGTCGCATCCGACTTCCGCCCAATCAGCCACAGATTTATCACCATCCAGAAGCTGCACGCCAGAAACGCGCCCTCCCCGCCGGTAAGTCCGTCATCCATCGTTCCGGTGTTATATCGCTGCACAAACCCATCTTTCGTCAGATTTTTCTCGATCGCCTCCACCGTTCCATGGATCCGAGGATCTTCCGGCGGCAGAAAGCCCACCAGCACAATCCGCAGACACGAGGCATCCAATTCCTTTGACCCATACGACTGCACAAAACTATTCAGCTTTTTATCAAAGCCTTTTTCCAGAACCTCCTTGTAGATCATGTCGCGATTCTTCTTCCATCGCTTCACATCGCCGCCGCCGTCATACAGTTCGTGATGCTTGATCGCCCGGTCCAGCGCGACCCACGCCATGACCTTCGAGTGCGTAAATTGTTTCGGCCCTCCACGTGTCTCCCAGATACCCTCATCCGGCTCCTGCCACACGTGGCACAGGTGGTCCACCAGCGAAGCCTGCAGCGCCGTCGAAGACACGCGAATATCGCTTGTGGCCTCGGGCGTTTTCAATAGCGCCGCGCATACCTCGCCGAAGACGTCCAGTTGAAACTGCCCCACCGCCGCATTCCCGATCCGCACCGGCTTCGAGTTCTCGTATCCCGGCAGCCAGTCCACCTCCCACTCCAGGATCTGCCGCTCTCCGCAGATGCCGTAGATCGTCTGTATCTGGTCCGGCGCCCCCGCAACCGCTCGCAGCAGCCACTTGCGCCACTCCAGCGCCTCCTCCACATAGCCCGCCTGCATCAATACCAGCAGCGTGAACGCCGTGTCCCGCAGCCAGCAGTAGCGATAATCCCAGTTGCGCCCCCCGCCGATCTTCTCCGGCAGCGAAGTTGTAGCCGCGGCGACGATTCCACCCGAAGGCCGATACGCCATAGCCTTCAGCGTGATCAACGACCGCTCCACCGCATCGGCATACTTGCCGCGATACTTGTTTCTTCCACTCCAGTCCTTCCAGAACTTCCGCGTATCGTTCAGCGCCTTCCCAACACCCAGCTTCCGGGGAACCTTCTCCAGCGAAGGCAGGTTCGTCAGCGTAAAGCTCACCGTCTCTCCCGCCGTCACCGTAAACTCGCTCCGCGTCGCCATGTCCTCTCCATGCAGCGGCACCTTGGTCCGAAGCACCAGCATGTCCGGTCCCGCCACTGCCCGCAGCTCATGATCGCCAATCGTCACCCACGGCACCGTCCTGCCGTAATCGAACCGCATCACCAGGTCCATCTGCATCTTCACCCTGCCGCGAATCCCCCGCACGATCCGGACCACATGCGAGTGCCGGTCTCGCGGCGGCATAAAGTCGATCAGGCACACAGCACCCTCTTTCGTCTCGAAGGTCGTCCCCACCACCAGCGTATGCGCCTCATACTGCCGCCGCGTCGCCGTTACCTTCCCCGCCGGCGAAATCTTCCAGTACCCGTGATCGCGCGTGCCCAGCAGCGCCGCAAAGCAGGCCGGCGATGAAAACGTGGGCCAGCACAACCAGTCGATCGACCCCTCCCGAGATACCAGCGCCGCTGTCTCGCAATCGCCAATCAGGCAATAATCTTCGATCCGGGAACCATGCAACGCCCCCTGCAAAGAACCATGCCGCGGCTCTGTACTCTTCTTCTTTCGCTTCGCCACTCGCTCCTCCTCGCTCTTCACCTACAGCAACCACACCCGTCAGTCCGCGCATCACTCTCAATGCGGCACTTAGCACGCTAAGATGCAATAACGATCATCGGTCGAGAATAAAAGTTAAAAAACAAAAAGCACCGCCTTTGAACAAACTTGCGTAAAAATGGACTGCAGAAAAGCCTGCGCATAATCAATTGATCCTCCCGCGTCATCCACAAATCAGCTCCATCCCGGTCTTCTCGACGTAGAATGCCAGCTAGACACCTCCGCGCCACGAGATTCACCCCAGGGGCACAAGGTTCACGCGAACGTCGTCCACAGAAGTCTTCCATCACGCACGAGAAACAGGAAAGTCCATACCGCCCCAATGGCCTCCGCCCACACCAATCTCCAGACCGACACCGGCCATAACTCCGGTCCCCTCCCTGCCACCGGCGGCCTCCTCGTCAGCCTCGTCTCCCTTGCCCCCGAGTCCTTCGAGACCACACTCGCCAACCTCGCTCTCGCCTTTCCCGGTGAAGACATCCTCGTCGCCACACCGGACGCGGCTCCCCAACTCTCCTCCGGCAGCCCGCTTCGCCTCCTCCCCTACACGCCCGCAGCCCACTCCGCCAGCACCTGGGTCCTCACCGCCGCCGACTACCTCAACACCTTCAAGCTCGCGCAGGAAAATCACGCCGCCGCCTGCCTCCTCCTCGGCGCTGAGGCCCAGTCCCTCCACCCCGAAACCATCCGCGCCCTGGCCAGCAGCGCGTCCGAGTGCGACCTTACCGTCGCGCGCTACAACCTCGGTCCCCGTGAAGGCCTCGTCAACTCCGCCATCCTCTACCCCGTCACCCGCGCCCTCTTCGCCGCCCGCCCGCGCTTTCCTCTCGCCATTGACCTCGGCCTCTCCCTCCGCATGGCCGAGCGCCTCGCCGCCACCGCGCAGCGCTTCACCGCCGCCGGACAGAACGACGCCCTCCTCTGGCCCGTCTCCGAAGCCGCCGCCGCCAACTTCAACATCACCGAAGTCGACGTCAGCGTCCGCACCCTGCCCCAACCCGCCGCGCCCGATCTCAACGCACTCCTCGCCCAGATCGCCGGCTCTCTCTTCGCCGACGTCGACGCCAAAGCCGCCTTCTGGCAGCGCGCCCGCACCATCCAGCCCAGCCGGTCCTTTCCCCAGGCCACCCCCGTCGCCGAAGTCCCCAGCGATATCGCCGCCATGCTCGAAGCCTTCCGCCTCGCCTGGATCAACCTCCACCAGATCTGGTCTCTCGTCCTGCCGCCCAACTCGCTCCTCGGACTTAAGAAGCTCGCCCTGCTGCCGCCCGACAACTTCCGCATGCCCGACAGTCTCTGGGCCCGCATCGTCTACGACTTCATCCTCGCCTACCGTCTCCGCACCATCAACCGCGGACACCTGCTCGGCGCACTCACCCCGCTCTATCTCGCCTGGGTCGCCTCTCACCTCACTCTCGTCAGCAGCGGAACCGCCCCTGAGAAACACAACATGGAACTCGCCGCCGCCTTCGAGACCGAAAAGCCCTATCTCGTTTCCCGCTGGCGCTGGCCCGACCGCTTCAACCCCTAGCCTTCAAACCCCGGCAACAACCGTGAAGCGGGCAACACCAGCATCGGACTGCAACAACAGCATCGGACTGCAACACCAGCATCGGACTGCAACACCCGTAAGGAGCCCCTCTCATGTGGCAACAAGTCGAAGTCGCGCTCAGCCAATCCGCACACCGAGTGCTTGTCAAACTCGCCAGCTTCCTTCCCGCCCTCGTGGCCCTGCTGCTCGCGATCATCGTCCTTACCGCCATCGGAGCCGGCATCGCGGCCCTGCTGCGCCGCGTCCTCACCGCCGCTAAATTCGACGAGCGCCTCGCCCGCAACTCCGTCACCACCATCTCCGACTGGTCGCCCTCGCACAGCCCCACCACCCTCATCGCCCGCATCGCCTTCTGGGCCTGCGTCCTCACCGGTTTCTTTATCGGCATCTCCGCCTTCGACGCCGCCTATCCCGGCGACTCGCAGATCTCCATCCTCGTCATCCCCTACCTCACCCACTCCATCGGAGCCATTCTCCTTCTCATCGCCGGCACCCTCATCGCCCGCTTCCTCGAGCGGTCCGTTCTGATCGGCGCGGTCAACGCCAAGCTGCAGTACGCGCGCTTTCTCTCGCTCGGCATCAAATGGCTCGTCCTGGTCCTCACCGCGGCCATGGTGCTGGACCACCTCCAGATCGGCGGCGGCGTGGTCGAACTCGCCTTCGGCATCCTCTTCGGCGGCATCGTCCTCACCCTGGCTCTGGCCGTCGGCCTCGGCTCCCGCGACATCGTCAGCCGCTCCCTCGAGCGTAGCGCCGACCTGCGGACCGCCCTCGATCCTATCCCCGGCGATCCCGACTACAAAGCCCCCGCGGCCACCGAAAACCTGCGCCACTTTTAGCAGATTGCGGCGAAAAAAATGCCTCGCGTAGAAGGAGACAATTTGCGTACTTGCTGGCATTTTTGCGAGGGGGGCTGCCAAAACCAGCTTTTTTTTCGTGGTAGTTTGCTGGTACGTTGCGGCAATTAGAGCAAAGGAGCAACTGGCGTAGAGTCTGCCGTGCCCTTTGTTTGTCATTCCCAAAGGGAATCTGCGGTTGCCCCCTCTACACCAACAGCAAATCCGCCCTAGCATGGCTGAGAGTGCTTTTCAGGGACGGGTCTTCAGGCTCTGAAAAATACGCCAACTTCTCAGTATTTATTTTTGCGCGATGCCGAAATGGGAGTTCCCTGCACCCACCACACGATCTGGGCACTCCAGATCGTGTGCCTCCGCTCAAATCTCAAGCCTCAACGCTCCTACCTACCCGAGGCGCGAGGAAGCCATACAGTGCGACGACGACAAATCCAGTCAGCGGCACGACGTACCCAAGCGCCAGGCTTCCCGTCGCCTTCGCGATCAGCCCCAGCACCGGAGGAAATACCGCACCACCCACAATCGCCATCACCAGGAACGATCCCGCCAGCTTCGTATTCGGCCCCAGCCCTTTCAGCCCCAGCGCAAAGATGGTCGGGAACATGATCGACAGGAAGAACCCGCTTGCCACCACGGCCCACGCTCCAACCATCCCCGGATGCGTGATCGTCACCATCATCAATCCGACATTGATCAGCGCATACACCGCCAGCATACGGCTGGCCGGCACATACTTCATCAGCGGCGTCGAAACGAACCGCCCCACCGCGAGCGCCACCAGCACGCCGACCAGATAGCCCGCCGCCGTCCGCTCACTCACCGCGGTGAACTGCTTCATGTACGGAATCAAGCTGCTCCAACTCGAGATCTGCGCCCCCACATTGCAGAAGTTCGCCGCCACCGCAAACCAGAGCTGCGGATAGTGCAGCAACTGCCCCAGGCTCCCATGATCTCCGCTCTCTCCTTCATGCTCGCTATGCATGGCCGGAAACTTCATGCGCGAAAGAATCAACGCGCACAGCAGCACCACAGCGCCGAAAGCAAGATACGGCGGCACTACGCGCATGATCTCCGTATGCAGATACGCGTGGTAGGTCCCCGCCAACCTCATCGCCGCGATCTGCGCGGGGTTCTTCTCCACGCCCGAAAAGATAAACCGCGCCCCCAGCAGCACCCCCACAATCGTCCCCGGCGGATTGAACGACTGCGAAAAGTTCAACCTCCGCTCCGACGTTGCCGGGTCCCCGAACTGCGCGATAAATGGATTGGAGGCAGTCTCCAGGAACGAAGCTCCGCTGCCCACCGTAAACAGCGCCACCAGGAACGGAACATACTGCCCGCTCACCGCAGCCGGCCAGAACAGCACCATGCCGGTCCCAAACAGCACCAGCCCCGTCACCATCCCCGCCTTGTAGCCCCACTTCCGCATCAGCAGCGCCGCGGGCAGCGCCATGAAGAAGTACCCCAGGAAGTTCGCCGTCTGCACCAACTGCGCGCTGAACGGCGATAATTCGAACGACTTCCGAAACTGCTGCACCAGAATATCGGTCAGGTTATTCGACATCCCCCACAGAAAAAACAGCACCGTCACCATAGAAAACAGCAACATACGCCCCACCGGAAAGACCGGCCGATTGCTGTCCTGCTCTGTCGCTGCCTTCGAAACCACTGACGTCGAAACCTGCATCCACTCTTCTCCTGAATCTCAAAGTTCAATCTCAAAGCTCACAGCTTACGGCGTGGCTGAGAAGCCATGCCCTTTCAAAGCCCAGACCCAATCAGAGACTTCGTAAGTCTCACATCTCCACGTTCACCATGATCCTGGTGAACTTCTCCGGCGCCTCACTCCACTCCCGCAGCATCCCCGTCGCCTGCTCCATCGGGACCACCGCGCTGACCGTCTCCTCCATAGGAAACCTCCCCGCCTCGAGCTCCATACGAAAAGCCCTCATCCGCAAACTCCCGTCCGCCGATCAGCCAATTTCAAGTGTAAAAATACTATTTCAGCTCGCCTGCTACAGTCCATACACCGCCACCGCCGTCCCCCCAAACACCGCATCCCGCTCCGCCTCGCTAAACCCCGCAAAATACTCCCGCAGCACCTGGAACCAGCGCCCATACTGCGTCGCCACCAAGCAGACCGGCCAGTCGGACCCCGCCATCAACCGCCCCGCCCCAAACGCCTCCGCCGCCACATCGAGATAAGGCCGCAGCGACTCCGCCGTCCATTCCGCCCAGCCGGCCTCAGTCACCATTCCGGAGAGCTTGCACCACACATTCTCCCTCTTCCCCAGCTCGCGCATCCGCTGCGCCCACGGCTCCATCTGTCCGGCGGCAATCAACGGCTTCGCCACATGGTCCAGCACAAACACCTGCTCCGGGTGCTCGTCGACAAACTCGATCGCCTTCGGCAGATGCCTCTCGTAGATCAGAATGTCGTACACCAGCCCACTCCCCTGGAGCGCGCGAATGCCCGAGTTGAAGTCCTCCCGCAAGATATAGTTCTCGTCCTTCTCCCCCTGGATCACATGCCGCAGCCCCTTCAGCTTCGCCCTCCCGTCGAACTCCTCCATCACCTCGGGGAAATCCTCTCCCGCAATCGGCGCCCACCCCACCACGCCGCGAATCGCCGCGCATCGGTCGGCCTGATCCAGCAGCCAGTGAGTCTCCTCCAGGGTCTGCCGCGCTTGCACCGCCACCGTGCCGTCGATCCCCGACGCTGCAATCTCCCGCATCAGATCCGCCGGCAGAAAATCTCTCCGCAGCTCCGCCATCGTCTCGTCGATCCAGCTATACTCCTGCGGCGTATATCGCCACAGGTGATGATGCGCATCGATCTTCTCCGTCTTCTCCACCAACCCGCTCTCCTCCCCGCGCAACCTCGGTCCTATGTTTCAGCAACCGGCATTTCACATTTGAAAACCGCAGCCCAGTCTATCCCAACCACTCTCCGTCCGGCTCATCGCGAAGATTCACCAATCACCGGCTTTTCCTCTCACCCGCACTGGCATACTATGGGGGATCAAACGTCCGGCTCTCGAGCGCACGACTCCTCTCACCGTTCCTCACCGCAGCTCTCCGTCACTCCTGCAACGCATCGTCTGCTTGCAGCGTACGATCATTCCCTACCCGGAGGACCTCCCCTTGGCACCGAAAAAGACCCCCGCAAAGACGCCGAAAAGCAAATCAACTCCCCTCGCCACCTTATCCCGTATCGTTCTGCCGGGAAGTGAACGAGCTCCCCTCCTCGCAGCCAACGACCAGAAGCCCGCGCCTCCGGCCAAGAAGCTCACCGTCTCGGTCATCGTCAAGCGCAAGTCCCCGCTCACCACGGCCAACCGCCTCGGCAAACAACGCCTCACCCGCGCGCAATATCGGCGGCAACACGGCGCCGACCCGGTCGCGCTCAAGCTCGTCCAGTCCTTCGCCAAAGAGTTCGGCCTCGCCATCGTGCCCGATCCCGCGAGCGCCGCCCGCCGCACCGTTCAGCTCACCGGCACCGTTGACGCCATGCAGAAGGCCTTCGGCGTCACCCTCCGCCACATGAACCAGGAAGGCGCCACCTACCGGATCCGCGAAGGCAGCATTACCCTGCCCGCCCCGCTCATCGGTTCCGTCGAAGCCGTCCTCGGCCTCGACAACCGTCCCCAGGCCAAACCCCACTTTCGCATCGCCGGCCAGACAGGCGACCGCAGCGCCCGGGCTGCCCAGGCCGGCGGCATCGCCAAGCCTCACTTCCTCGCGGCCAACACCTCCTACACTCCCGTCCAGGTCGCCGAACTCTACCAGTTCCCCACCGGAGCCAGCGCCGCCGGCCAGACCATCGGCATCATCGAGCTTGGCGGAGGCTACAGGACCGCCGACCTTACCGCCTACTTCAAGACCCTCGGCCAGAAAGCGCCGCCGGTCACTGCCGTCTCCGTAGATGGAGGCAAGAATAGCCCCAGCACCCCCGATGGAGCCGACGGCGAGGTCATGCTCGACATCGAGGTCGCCGGAGCCGTAGCCCCCGGAGCCAACATCGTCGTCTACTTCGCCACCAACACCGACCAGGGCTTCATCGACGCCATCACTACCGCCGTCCACGACACCGCCAACAACCCCAGCGTCCTTTCGATCAGCTGGGGCGGCCCGGAGTCCTCCTGGACCACGCAGTCCCTGAACGCGCTCGACGCCGCAGCCCAATCCGCCGCAGCCCTCGGCATCACCATCACTGTAGCCTCAGGAGATTCGGGATCAACCGACGGCGTTACCGACGGAGCCAACCACGTCGACTTCCCTGCATCGAGCCCCCACGTCCTCGCCTGCGGCGGCACCCAGCTTGAAGGCAGCGGATCCACCATCTCCTCCGAGGTCGTCTGGAACGAGCTCGCCGGCAATGAAGGCGCAACCGGCGGCGGGGTCAGCAACTTCTTCGCCCTCCCCTCCTGGCAGGCCAGCGCCAACGTCCCCGCGCCGACAGTCTCAGGTGGAGGCCGCGGCGTTCCCGACGTCTCCGGCGACGCTGATCCCTCCACCGGGTACACCATCCGGGTCGACGGCCAGACCATGGTCATCGGGGGCACTAGCGCCGTCGCGCCGCTCTGGGCTGGCCTGATCGCGCTGGCCAACGCGCAGAACGGCAGATCCGCCGGCTTCCTCCAACCCGCAATCTACGCCGCCAAAGGCAAAACCGCCTTCAACGACATCACCTCCGGGACCAACTACTCCGGCTCTCCCGTTGGCTTCACCGCCGGGCCGGGATGGGACGCCTGCACCGGCCTTGGCTCCCCCATCGGCGCCAAACTGATCGCGCTCCTCGGCGCACCGCCTGCCGCCGCGGCGCGGAAGGCCCCGGCTAAGAAAGCGAAGCCGGTCAGTAAGAGACGGTAGCCGCAAAATGAGGGAGAGGCCACTCCGCATCCTCCCGGAATGGCCTCTCCTCGCTCAACACGGCTCGAGATTACAGGTTCGGAAATAAGTTCTGGCAGGCATCCTTCAGTTCTTCCTGCAGCGAGTCCTCGTCGTTGCCCGTCTTGACGAAGGCCAGCCCATGCGGACTCTGCATGCCGCTGACAATCGGCGTCAACTGCCCGAACGCCACGTCGAGACGTCCGACGAATCCAGGGGCCGCGCTGGTGCCCGCAACCCCAGCCGAATACGCCACGCCGGGAACAAACACCTTCTTGCCGATCTTGTACGTGATGTTAGTCGGCGTGTCCGTCACCAACAGGAACCCGTCGCCGGCCGGGGTGAACAGCGTGTCATCCACCTGCGGCTGGCCATAGGGCGAGCTCAGCGGAATCTGTAGCACGCTCTGCTGCTTGGTTCCAGGCCGGCGCACCATCACCAGCTCGGAGTCGCCCTGGCTGTCCAGCACCAGTTCTCCTCCAGGCGAGGTCGTCATCGAGTCCGGGTCCTGCAGGTTCAACATCACCGGATCGCCGGTCAGAATGTTCGTCGCCGTGGCATTGCCCTCCAGCACCGGCGTCACCACCACCTGGCTGCCCTCCAGCTTCGCCTCCACAATCGCAGGCTCCGCGTTCGGGTTGTTCGCCGGGTTCGACGCGCTCAGGTAGACGTGGCCATTGCGGAAGGCAATATCGTCGTAGCCTCCGCCGGCCTGCGGGGGTGCGGCAAACGAGTACAGCGTCTTCGTCCGCGTCTCCGGATCGAACACGACCAGATTGGGGTTTGCGTCTTCATTCTGCATCACCCACAGCTTGTGCGTGTAAGGGTTCACCTTCATGCCGTCGTTGTGGCCCTTGACGGTGAAGCTGTAGACCTTCTGTCCCGCCCGGTTGTACTCCACGATCCTGTTCGTCTTGCCATCCGCGCCCGTCGGGTCGTTGCCGTCACCATAGGCGATGTAAACGTGGTCTTGATAGACCGCGATCGAGTCAGGCTGGGAGTAACTGCCCGTCACCCCGGTCGCGAAGACGCTGAGCGTGTAGCCCTGCACGGGCGTGGGAGCGCTGGCCTGGCCGAACGCCGGGGCAACGCCAAGCAGCATGGCGGCGGACGCAACGAGACCATTGCGCGAAGTCATACGGAAGAAAGTCACGGACATGGTAAAACCTCCTAGAGCAATTGAGTGGGAATCTTAGCCAGAGGAAAGACTGCGCCGGCGAAATCCCGGCGGCAATTCCATTGATGCACGACCGTGTGAGCGCCAGATGAATTCTCATCGCCGCTCCGTCAATCCGCTGCCCTCGCCGCAGCCTCGAAGATCAAGTCCCAAACTTCCATCCACACCATGTAGCATCTCTTCCATGAGCCCCACGGCCACGCCCGAAGCCGCCACGCACAGCGCCAAGCGCTCCGCCGCGTTCTTCTCCGTCCTCGCCGCCCTCGGGGTTACACTCCTCAAGCTCCTCACCGGCATCCTCACCGGCTCTCTCGGCATGCTCTCCGAGGCCGCCCACTCCGGCATCGACCTCATCGCCTCCGCCATCACCTTCTTCTCCGTCCAGGTCTCCGACCGCCCCGCCGACGCCGACCACAACTACGGCCACGGCAAGGTCGAAAGCCTCTCCGCCGCCGTCGAGACTGTCCTCATGCTCGGCTCCTGCATCTGGATCCTCACCGCCGCCATCCGCCGCATCGTCTTCCGCCAGCACCTCGCGCTCAACTTCTCGCTCTGGCCCTTCGCCGTCCTGCTGCTCTCCATCACCGTGGACTACACCCGGTCCCGCAAGCTGCAGAGCATCGCCCAGCGCTACCACAGCGAAGCTCTCGCCGCCGACGCCATCCACTTCCGCACCGACATCTGGGCCTCCGCGGCCGTCATCCTCGGCCTCGCCGCCACCTACACCGGCCAACGCTGGCACATCCCCGCGCTCGAACTCGCCGACCCCATCGCCGCCATCCTCGTCTCCTGCATCATCCTTTACGTCACCTTCCAGCTCGCCCGCACCACCATCGACGCCCTCACCGACGCCGCCCCCACCGAATCGCGCGCCCAGACCCGCGACCTCATGCGCGACCTCGCCGCCATCGACGGCGTCCTCTCGGTAGACCGCGTCCGCACCCGCCGCTCCGGCCCAAGCTACTTCGCCGACGTCACTCTCGGCATGCCCCGCAACCTCACCTTCCAGCGCTCCGAGCAGATCACTCTCGCCGCCACCGCCGCCGTCCAGCGCCACCTCCCCGGAGCCGATGTCGTCGTCCACTCCATCCCCACCGCCTCTCGCGCCGAAAGCGTCCATGACCGCATCCGCGCCGTCGCCTCCCGCTCAAACCTCGCCATCCACGACGTCGCCGTCCAGGAGTTCAACCACACCCTCCACGTCGAGCAGCACCTCGAAGTCGGCGAGACGATGAGCCTTCGAGCCGCCCACACCCTCGTCACCCAGCTCGAATCCGAGATCCGCCGCGAGGTCCCCGAGATCTCCACCATCCTGACCCACATCGAAAGCGAGCCCGCCACCATCGAGCGCCCCGCCTCGCTCGAACGCGACCGCCAACTCGAAGTCCGCCTCCGCCGCGTAGCCGCCGCCTTCCCCGAAATTCTCGACATCCACGAGGTCTTCGTCACCCGCATCCCCGGCCACGGAAGCGACCGCGCCAGCGATCCCGGCGACGACCGCGGCAATGACAGAATTCAGGTCAACTGCCACTGCACCCTTCCCGACGACCTCCCCATGTCCCAGGTCCACGCCATCATCACCTCCCTCGAAGGCGCCTTCAAACTCGACTCCACCGAAGTCTCCCGCCTCCTCATCCACCCCGAACCCGCCACCGACAACCGCCGCTAAAACCCACCACTGCTCCGGCACCCTTATCTCGATTCTGAGCTATGGGTCATCGTCCGAAAGACGACCCAATCTTCTACCCGCCACAGAACCGGGCACCCCATATCTCGATTCTGAGATGTGGGTCATCGTCCGTAGGGCAACCCAATCTTTTACCGCCGTAGAACCGGGTGCCCCATATCTCGATTCTGAGATGTGGGTTATCGTCCGAAGGACAACCCAATCTTCCACCGCCGTAGAACCGGGTGCCCCATATCTCGATTCTGAGATGTGGGTCATCATCCGAAGGACAACCGCTCTCCCCAGCCAATCGATCCCCCATTGGGACCTGCAACAGCACCTTCGCCGTACCTCTCCTCCTCGGCGAATCCTCGGCGAAGACGGGCTCCCCACCCACGCAGACCATCCCACAGCCGGAGACACCCACACCCCCCAAACCCGCATCCATTCTTGCAGCACTCAACCCGCGCTGCCGCAAAGGATGCCTTCTGTCCACTCGCCTGGCCATACTCGCTCTCCTCCTCTTCCCCCTTGCTCCTCCGTGCGCCCACGCAGACCTCGGCGTCATGGTTGCCGATCCCACCAATCTCAGCTCCTCCCGCTACACCTCTCCCGGCCACTCCCTCCTCTATCTCTCCGGAGTATGCCCCGCCTCGCCCATCCGCGCCCGCCTCTGCCGCCCCGGCGAACAAGGCTCCATCCTCACCTCCTATCCCAACTTCCACGAAGTCCAGCCCTACCGTTGGAACCTCGTTCCCGCCAGTCTCTATCTCCACGGCTCCCTCACCCCCGGAGCCCGCCTCCTCTACGGCTCGCCCTATGTCAAACAGGCCCTCGAGCTCCACGCCCGCGAAGACCTCCTCCAGACCGTCTGCCAGACCTCCAGCGAGAGCGCCTGCCCCGAACTTCCCCACAGCTACTGGCGCGACCTCGTCGCCGCAACCGTCGATCGCGATATCTTCCTCTACGCCGTCCACACCACCGCCGCCCAGGACCAGTCAGTCGTCGACTGGCTCAACCACGATGCCAACGTCAATCACTACAGCATCCTCACCAACAACTGCGCCGACTTCGCAAGCTCCCTCGTCAACGCCATCTTCCCCCACTCCGTGCATCGCGACCTGCTCAACGACATCGGCATGATGACCCCCAAAGCCGCCGCCCGCTCCTTCACCTCCTGGGCGCTCAAGCATCCTGAACTCGGCTTCTACAGCCTGCACTTCGCCCAGCTTCCCGGAGACGTCCGCCGCAGCGGCCTCGCCCGCAGCGGCACCGAGACCGTCATCCACACCAAAAAGTACCTCATCCCCGCCGTCGTCCTCGGCGACTGGGAGCTCCCCACCTCCATCGTCGCCTCCTACCTCTTCACCAGCCGCTTCAGCCTCTACAACGCATACACCCAGCACTCCACGCCCGCCGCCCTCGAAGAAAACAACCAGGCGCCTGCGCTGCAGCTAGATCAGCAGCCAGCCGGCGTTCTTGAGACAGATCAGACCGCACTTCCAGCCCCGCCTCAAAACACATCCCAAGTCTGGGCCTCCTACCGCCAGCGTTTCGCCGTGATCGAAGACTCTCCCGAAGCCCGCACTCTCACCGCCAGCCGCAAACGTTTCTTCCCGCAGCCCTACGCCACGGCAACCGCCACTGTAGACCGCGACGGGCTTGTTTGGCTCACCCCAAATCCCGCCGAACCCGCCCGCCGCGTCGGTCTCGGCAGCCAGAACCTGCTCTCCCCCGACTCCGACCCGGAACTGTCCTTCCAACTCATGCTGGGCCGCGTCCGCTACGCCCTGGCCGCGAAGAACCGCATGCGCGAATCCCTCCAGGAGTTCCGCCAGGACTGGACCCTCCTCGAACAAACCCAACTCCGCCTCCACGCGGTTACGACCGAGACAGCCGTGTTGCCTCTCGGAGGCTGCGCGTCGAAATGTTGTATCATCAATCACGGGAATGAAGTCTCCCAGAACCGCCAGCAAGCTCTGGCTGATGACTTCTGCCAATTCGATCCTCTTGAACTGAGGAATAGCGAGGCAGACAATGTCATATCTCTGGGTCACGGTTGGTAGCGCCATCGGTGGACTTCTACGCTACACCATCGCGCGTCTGATGCTGCCGGTCAGCGCTGGATTTCCGTTCGGCACCGTAATCATCAACATCATCGGGTGCTTCGTCATCGGCTTCTTCGGAACCCTCACCCTGCATGGCGGCAAATACGCCGCCTCTGGGAACATGCGACTCTTCGTCATGGTAGGACTCTGTGGCGGCTTCACCACCTTCTCCTCCTTCAGCCTGGAATCGTTCGACCTGCTCCGCTCAGGCGCATGGGGCAGGGCACTCACGAACATGGTTCTTTCCGTTACCCTGGGCCTCGCCGCCGTAGCTGCTGGACATCTCCTCGCGCACCGCTGGACCGCAAGAACCGCCATCGCCGAAACCGCAGCCGAAGAATTTACCGGCTGAACCTCCGTCTCCGTCTCCATCAGCGTCAGCGTCGTCTTTGCCCTCCTGCCCCTGTATCCTGACACTGCCCCATGAAACTCAAGATCTCGGCCATCAACCGCTTCTTCAACATCGTCCTCGGAGCGCTCGCCATGCTCGTCGTCGCGCTGGTCTCCGCCTTTATCACCATGCGCCTCGCCATCCACGGCCATGAGGTCAAGGTTCCCACCCTCACCGGCCTCACCCTCGCCGAAGCCGGCGCCCAGACCAGTTCCCTCGGCCTCAGCCTCACCCTCGAAAACCGCTTCTACTCTCCCAACACCCCGCCCGGCCGCGTCCTCGCCCAGTCCCCCGCGCCCGGCAGCACGGTGCGCCGCGAGTGGCCCGTCCGCATCACCGAAAGCCTCGGCCCCCAGCAGGTGGCCATCCCCAACCTCCTCGGCCAGAGTGAGCGCACCGCCTCCATCAACATCCGCCGCATCGCGCTCGACCTCGGCGTCGTCGCCCACATCGCCGCCCCCGGCGAACCCGGCGCCGTACTCACCCAGACCCCCACACCCAACGCCACCGGCGTCGACCGCCCCCGCGTCAGCCTCCTGCTCAGTTCCTCCCAGGCCGACGCCGAATCCGACGATCCAGAATCCCCCCGGGCCGTCGTCATGCCCTCCCTCACCGGCCTCACCCTTGCCGGTGCCTCCGCCCGCGCCGCCGCCTCCGGCCTTCACATCGTCAGCGCCGAAGACCTCAACACCCCGGCCCAGATGCCGAATCCCGCCGCCCAAACGCCCACGGCCCCGCCAAACCCGCTACAGCCCACCCCAGCCGGACCCGCGCCTCAGCCCATAACTTCCCTCGGTACAGTCGTCGGGCAAACCCCTTCCGCCGGACACCGCGTCCTCAAAGGCGATCCCGTCCACATCACCCTTACCAACTAGAGCAAAGTAGCCGTTGCGTAGAGTCTGCCGTACCCTTTGTTTGTCATTCCCGGAAGGGAATCTGCGGTTGCCTTCTCCACACCAACAGCAAATCCGCTCTCACCCGCCGGGTACCCATAGCTTGCCCTGAGTTTGCCGAAGGGTCTGGACCTTCGGACATTGTTTCCGGCGGCACCATCACTCAATCCTCCGCAGCGACGCGGGCCTGTTACCGGCGACCTCGGTAATTCTGCGCATAGATGTCCCGCGGCAGCCCTTCCCGTTTCGCCTTACCCGCCAGGGCAAACGCCGCCTCCCGGCTCATCGGCCCGCCGATCGTCACCATATAAGGCGCGCGCCCATTCGGCGTAAACACCCCCATCCGCAGATCGGGATGGGCCTTCGTCAAAGCCTCCGCCTTCTGCCTCGCCTGGTCCTCATGGTTATACGTAAAGGCCACAACACGCCACTGCCCCGTCGATGGAACGGCCGCGGGATCTGTCACGGGCTCCGCCGGTCTCGTCACTGGCGCAGCCGCATTACCCCGGGCCGCCTCACTCTGAACGACCGGCGGAGTCCTTACCGCGCCAGGCATCGCCGCACCATTCTCCAGGATCGGCGCCGGTGTCGAGACCGGTGGCGGCGCAGTCCCCTCGCTCGCCGGACGCTTATGAAGGGAGCGCCACCCAAAGAACAAAATCACCACGGCCAGCAGCGCGATTAGCGCCCTCAACCCGGTTCCCCGGCCAAGCCCCGCCGGCTCCTCCTCCACCACGGCGCGCCTGCGATTCGCGGGGCCGGCAGGCGAAGCATCGCCCCGCGAACTCGCCGCAGCAGCCGTCGTCCCAGACACCCCACCCGACATCCCAGCCGTGGCAGGAGAAGCACCCGCCCCACTCCGCGAAGCCGCAGCATGAGAAGCAGCCGCCGCACCCGAAGCAGGCTCAGAAGCAGCAGTACCCAAAGGGGCAACCGCCGCACTCCCCACAGTCCCTGGCTCTGTCCGTGGAGCGCTCTTCGAAGCAGAAGCAGACGAAGCAGGAGCGGCCACAGCAGGAGCCGCGGCGCGAGCCACAGCCACCGGCGGCAATACCTTCGCCATCTGCGCCAGCCCCCACTCCCCGCTGATCCCCTTGCGAACCATCTCATCGAACGGAGCCGCCAGCGGCAGGTCCCGCGCCGCGCTCTCGAGCGTCCTCTGCTGGGTCAGGCACTGCAGCAGCAGCACCGCAAAGTCATGCACGTCCCGGGCCTTCAACGCGCGCCCGTCTTCCCCCTCCGGAGCCTCCCGGATGCAATCGCTCCGCAGCTTGATCGTCTCACCGACCGCAAGCACATTCGCCGGCTCCACATGCTCATGCACAAAGCCGTTCGCATGCAACGCCTCAAGCGCCGCCAGCACGCTCGAGGCAACCTGCCTGGTCTCGAGCACCGTCAGCCGCCGCTCGCGAACGATCTCGCCAAGGTTTGCTTCCACCGGCTCCATCACCGCGTACACCAGCGAAGTCTCATCCAGCACCACATGGCCGTACTTCTTCATCTCCACCAGATTGGCATGGTGCAACGCCGTAATCCCGCGCCACCGCGCCAGGATCTCCTCATCGTCGAAGTGCGACTCGATCACCCGGATCACCGTCGGCACGCCCGTCCCGTTCGACGTCGAAAAAAACGCGCTCCTGCCCTCGGAACGAATCAGCTTCGTCAGCGGATAATCACCATCGATCGTTCTTCCTTCGTAGTCCGTCCAAAGTTCCATCATCCACTTCCATTCCTGGGGATCCCAATGCTGGGGAATTATTGATGCAAGAAAATGCCTCTCCGGGCAAGCGAACCGGCAAGACGTATCAAGACACCGCCTGCGTAGCCGGGCGTCTCTCTCTCACCAGAAAACATTATCCTTCATTGCGGCCCCGTGTCTCAACGCCCAGCCTCTGTCCATGTGCAAAACCACGGCGTTGCCCTTGCCTGTCCCCTCCCAATCCACCGCCATACACTGGTTGCCCATCCTTCGCACCTCTTGGAAGGAGTGGGAAGAGTGGGAAAAGACACTCTCCCCAACCCAGCAGGATTTGCCTTTACCTACAAAAAGAACGCAAGATACTCCAAGGCGCACGCCAGCCAAGACGACCTCTTCGCGAGGCAAACCGATGGCGGCCAAAACGGATACAAGGATACACACATGAAAACACCCCTGACGCGCTACCTCCTCCCGGCTCTGGTCATCCTTCTCGCGCTCAGCGCCCCGTCCGCCCTCGCCGCCCAGACCCCCTCCCCACAACCAGAAGCACAGCCCGCGCCCGCCGCCTCCACCGCCTCCTCTATCTTCAACCCCGCCATCAGCACGCTCCAGGCGGCGCTCGACGGTGTACGGCTCGAAAGATGGAAGACCTCCAACGCCGTGCGTGAGGAGACCGACGCCAACATTGCCTCCGTCCGCCGCGACCTCGATAGCACCCTGCCGCCGCTCCTTGCCACCGCCGATGCCGCGCCTGACTCCGTCGCCCAGGTCCTTCCCGCCTACCGCAACATCGAGGCGCTCTACGACGTGCTCCTCCGCATCTCCGCCGTCGCCATGTTATCCGCACCGCCTGCGCAAAGCGACGCCCTCCAGCAGGCCATGTCCAGCATGGAATCCTCCCGCCGCACCCTCGGCGACCAGCTCCAGTCCTCCGCCGTCAACCAGGACCGCAACATCCACACCCTGCAGGCCTCCCTGCGCGCCGCGCCGCCAGCCGCTCCCACCCCCGCTCCCTGCCCGCCCCCGCCCGCACCGGCAAAAAAGCGCAAGCCCCACCACAAGCCCGCCACGCCACCGGCAGCTACCCCGCAAACCACGCCGCCCCCAACCCAGTAGCGTCCCGAGCCTAACCCGGGCAAGCGTCCTGTCGACCGCTCGCCTCCTCTTCCCGACGCCGTGGAGAGATCCCCGCACTTTGCCGCTGCCTGTTGCATCTTCGCGCGAGCCCGTACCCCGAACGCATTTCATGCAGGCTGCGGTCTACCGCCAGTCATCCCGGGCCTGCGCCTGCTCGGTCAATACCTGGTCGAAGTTCTCCGTCTTCTTGATCAAAATATCCCCCAGCACCCCCGGCTGATGCAGCAGCACCGCCTGCAGCCGCACCAGCTCCAGCATCGCCAGGAACATGCAGATCAGCGCCCGCTCGGTATGCGTGCTGTGCAGCAGCCGGCGCAGGCTTACGGGCTTGTCTTCCATCATCAGCCGCCGCTTCACATAGTCGATCATCTGCGCCACCGTCACCGACTCCTCATCCACATTCAGCACCGGACGCTCGCGCAGCCTCTCCAGCACATCCTGAAAGACCCGCACCAGGTCCACCGTATCCGCGTCCACCTCGCGGTCTTCGTTCAGCGTCGGCGCTCCGGCCTCGCCAATGTCCTTGCGGAAGTTCTTCAGCCCGCTATTGGTCCATGTCGCCTCTTCGATCTGCTGTTTCTGCAGCAGCATCTGCGCCGCCGCCTTGAACCGCTCATGCTCCAGCAGGCGTTCCACAAGCTCCCGCCGCGGGTCTTCCGCATCCCCGCCCAGCACGTCCGACGGGCCGCGCGGCAGCAGCGTCTTCGACTTGATATGGATCAGCAGCGAGGCCATATAAATAAACTCCCCCGCCGCATCCACGTCCACCTGCTTCAGGTGATGCGTGTACTCCAGAAACTGGCTCGTAATCCGCGCAATCGGAATGTCGTAGATATCGATATTTTGCTTGCGGATCAAATCCAGCAGCAGGTCGAGCGGTCCGTCATACACCTGCCCCACCGTCACTGAAAACGGAGACTGCGAAGCCTCCTCCTTCTCTTTCTCCTTCGCCGCACTCCGCTTCGGCTCAGGCGTCCTGGGCACCGGCCGCGGCTCCAGCGCAAACGGCTCCGCAGCCCCTACCTCGGAGTCTGCGGAGGTCTTCACAGCAGATCCCTCCGGCGCGGACACAGTCGCATCTTCACGACCCATCGTCTCGCTATTCTCAGCAGAACTGCTTTCGTCATCCCGGAAAATCTCGTCTACCATGGCGTTTCCTTTGCCTTTGCCTTTGCATTAGCGCTTAACGCTTTTGCTTTTCGTCATCATCCTGACCCCCGAGCGTAGCGAAGGGGAAGTATCACTGTATTTAAAGCAAAATAGCAGTTGGGGGAGAGTCTGCCGTGCCCTTTGTTTGTCATTCCCGAAGGGAATCCGCGGTTGCCTTCCTCCACACCAACTCTAGAGGGGTTCCTTGCCGTTCTTAACTTAAGACGTTGCCTTGGCCCTTGAATCGGTCATCGGGGAATCCGTGCTAAGCCTTTAGTCCTTGGCCCCGTACCAGACCCATCGCAGCGCGGACCTCCCGCATCGTCTGATTCGCACGCAGATTCGCTGCTCTATTCCCCGCTTCGAGAATCGCGTCTACCTCGTCCGGATTGGCCTCATAGTGCCGCCGCCGCTCCTGCATCGGCCGAAGCTCTTCCACGACCGCATCGGCCAGCCAGCCCTTGCACTGGATACATCCGATCCCCGCCGTCGTACATCCCTCGCGCACGTTCTGCTGCGTCTCGTCCGACGAGAACACCTTGTGCAGATCGAACACCGGACACACCTCCGGATCGCCCCGATCGGTACGCCGCACCCGCGCAGGATCGGTCACCATCGTCTTCAGCTTCGCGCGAATCTCCGGCTCCGGATCGGCCAGCAGGATCGTATTCTTGTAACTCTTCGACATCTTGCGGCCATCGACACCCGGCAGCTTCGGGCTCGGCGTCAGCAGCACCTTCGGCTCCGGCAGTATCTGGTCCGCGACGCTGACCTCATCCGACTCCTCCAGCGCCAGCCGCTCCTTGTCCGACTTCGCCGCCCCGATCTTCTCCAACTGCTTCGGGTCCTGATGCGACCGCGAGCTATACAGATGGTTGAAGCGCCGCGCAATCTCCCGCGTGATCTCCACATGTGCCGCCTGGTCCTGTCCCACCGGCACAAAGGCCGGCTGGTATGCCAGAATGTCCGCGGTCTGCAGCAGCGGATAGCCCAGAAAGCCGTACGTGGCCAGGTCCTTCTCCTTCAACTGCTCCTGCTGGTCCTTGTAGGTCGGCACCCGCTCGAGCCATGTCACCGGAGTGATCATACCCAGCAGCACACAAAGCTCAAAGTGCGCCGGCACTTCGCTTTGGATAAAGATCGTGCACAACTTCGGATCAAGTCCCGCCGCCAGAAAGTCGAGAGCAACCTCACGAATGTTCCCGGCTAAATCTTTCGTATCAGCGTAGTCGGTCGTTAACGCATGATAGTCAGCGATAAAGAAGTAGCACTCGTATTGGTGCTGCAGTTTCACCCAGCTATCGAGCGCCCCCATATAGTTGCCCAGGTGCAGCCGTCCCGTGGGCCGCATCCCCGAAAGGACGCGTGCGCGGGAAGATGCAGTCGTGCCTTGGGTATCTCTGATGTCGTTGCTGTTTTCTGTCATTGCGGTTAACTGCAAGGGTAAATGATCCCGCCCTGAAATGCCCCACCCGCCCACTTCTTCAACTGGAAGCTCTTTGCGCTACCCTTGTCGCGGTGGGGCTACCGCACTTGCCTTTGCACTTGCACTTGCACTTGCCGTTGTTCGTTCTTCGTCGTCATCCTTGAGCGCAGCGAAGGGTCCCTGTATTTGCCTTTGCAGTTCTTCTTGCAGCGCGACTTTTAAATCGTGAAAAGGATCCGGTTGAACGTGTTCAGCAGAGGCGAAAAGAAGACGCTGAAGATAAAGCTCCCGCCCACCAGAAACAGAATAATCAAGCCAAACATCCCCATCCGGTCATACAATTGCACCGCTTTATACGGTAAAAAGTGCCGCAAGATATGACTTCCATCGAGCGGAGGAATGGGTATCAGATTAAACACAAACAGCAGGAGATTAATCAGGATCACGAAATAAAGAAACAGAGCAATCGGAAACAGCGTCGGCAGATTGTCCGTGGCGATGCCCGGAATATGCGAAGCCAGCGCCATCGCCGTCCCGATCGCCAGCACTCCGCCCGGCACCAGGTGCTTGATGACCAGCAACAAGATCAGCGCGACCGTAGCCGAAAGCAGATTGCTCGCAGGGCCGGCCAGCGTCACCAGAATGTCGTCCCGACGGTAATTCTTGAAGTTCCGCGCCGTCACCGGAGTAGGCTTCGCCCACCCAATCAGCGGCCAGTGATACACCAGCGCGAGCAGCGGCATAAACACGGAACCCAACGGGTCTAAATGTTTCAGCGGATTCAATGTAACCCTGCCCAGCATCTTCGCCGTAGGGTCGCCCAGCCGCCAAGCCGTCCACGCATGGGCGCACTCATGAACGCTGAAGGCCAGGACAAGAACAACAACTTGAAATGCAATGAGGACCGCTGCGAGATTCATACAGGTTCAAGTCTACTGAATTTCTCGCAAAGCAACCGGAGAAGACCTAACGGTCTGCCGTACCCGGATCCTTCTGGCGCTTCACCTTCGCAGGAATCCCCACTGAAACCGTCCCCGGCGGCACAGGTTTGGTCGCCAGCCCCAGCGCCCCCAGCATCGCGTCCTCGCCAACATTAGCCCCGGCAAGCACCGTGGCATGGTACGTAATGCGCGCGCGGGGGCCAATCTCCGTGGCCTTGTTGGTCACATCCGCCTGCTGGTGGATGTCGTGCGTATGGCTGTAGATATTGGCGTAATCCGACACGCTCGAGCCCTCGTGGAGAATGATCCCCCCACGATCGTCCAGCATCACGTTCTTATGGATCGTGCAGTTGTCCTCGATCGTCAGGTTGTACCCATACGTGAACTCCACGTTGTGAAAGATCTTCACCCCTTTGCCCAGGTGTTTGAAGATATGTTTGCCCAGCATGCAGCGAAAGCGAAAGCCCAGCCAGTGGTTCAGCCCCACGGGAGAACGGTCGAACATCTGCCAGAACCAGATCAGCGGCTTTCGCACCGCGTACTGCTCGGCGTCGATATCGCCGTAATACTCCGGCTCGAGCGTGACATTGCGGCAATCGAACGACTCGCCCAGGGTATACATCCCAAGTTCGCTGTTCAGTGTGGATTTCCCACGCCCCCCGCGAGGACGGCCCAGATAAAGCTGGTGCAGTTCGTCCCGCACCACCTCGGCGCGCCGCTCGGGCGACTGCTGATTAGTGAACTCTTCATTCAGATACGCAAGCCAGCGCCTGTAGATCACTTCCGCCTCAGGCGTCGGCTTCAGTTCGCGGTACGGCAAAACCGGCATAATTTTCCGCTTTCTTGTTTCTGGCTTGATAGCCTAATAAATGGCAAAGACGGCGTAAACGGTCGCGGATTTCTCGATCCGCCGCGGATTGATCGCCAGCGGTTCCACACTTTGCATCGCCATGGTGCCGGCCATCGCGCGCATCACCGGCCTGGGTGGCATCGCCTGAATCTCATTGCTCGCGTACAGAAGAACCCCCAGTCGCGCATTGAGACTCTTCGCCATCTGCTCGGCCTGTGCCTGAGCGCGCTGCAGCGCCTTGGCGGCAGCTTCGGCCTGCGGAGCATTGTCGTCTTTCAGGCTCCAGTCGATCTGCCCGGACTGGTTCGCTCCAGCCTTCACCGCGAGGTCGAGCACCTTCGCCGCCGAACTGGCCGGGGTGCGCACCGTCCAGCTCTGCGTCACCTGAAACTTCCGCTGCGCCTTCTCGGCTGGCGTCAGTTTATCGATCTGATAGTCCTGCACCGGAGAGACGTTCTGGTTCTCGCTCTCGATATCCTCAGAAGCAACACCGGCCTGAGTCAGAGCTTTGACAATCGCGTTCGAAGCCCGGGAGCCATTGGCGTAGGCGCTCTCGCTGTCCGGCCCATAGGCGATAAATCCAATGTGAACGTTCGCAGTATCCGCCATGACGACCACCTTGTCCGTGGCTGTGATCGCGATGGTGCGGTTGTCCCTGTTCACCTGGATGGTCTGGGCAGGAGCCGAAGCCGCAAAAACGGCAACCCCCAAGACCAGCCCGGCCCAGCGAAGTATCCCGCCCTTTATTGAAATGAATTGACCCGTCACCCTGCCCTCCCTTTCTCTTATCCAACCGTCGCAGTGCTTGCCATTGCCTGTTCGTCAATCGGTGTCATCGGTGCAAATCGGTGTTAAGCCTTTCCGTTCTCGGAAGAATTCTCAACCATCCCTCTCCGGGTTCAGCAGATCCACCAGACCCAGCTTATGCTTCGGCTTGGCCGCGAGCTTTTGTTTCGGATCAGGCAGGACACGCTCCGGCGGCGGGCTGCCGACTCTGGCCCGGGCGTTCGCCTTCACGGCCTTGACCTTCGAGAAGACCTGCTTCTTCCTCTTGCTCATACGCCTCCCTTCCCGGCAGAAAACCCCATGCGTGATTATGCACGACTCTTGCCTGCAAAGGGCCATCTCAGGCAGGATGGCACAAGGAACCGGTTTCAGCATGCAATCTACAACCGGGCGAGGTGCAGGATGGAAGAGCGTGATTTCTTCGATGAGCGGACCGAACAGCGGACCCATGCCATGACCTGTCCCCACTGCGGACAGCAGGGGGAGTACCAGATCGAGTGGGTGGTGCGGCGCAAGAAGGCGCAACTGCCCCGCGGAGCCGACGATCGCGACCGGGCAAGATTCGCCAAAGCGCAAAGCTACATGGTCCGCCGCGACGATCCCATGGGCTGCAAAAACGTCCGCTGCCGCAAACGCTTCGACGTGGTAGGGATCCAGTCAGTTGCGTTCCTTTAGCGGTCAAGCCACGCCGACGGAGAGGCTTCCCGGCGTAACCTCTGCCGGAAAGACAAAGACTTTCTCTCTCCGATCCGGTTTACCCGAGGCTGGCTGTGATTTAATAACGCAAGAGCAGCTGGCCATCCCCTCGGGATCCAGTTCGCGCTGCATCGAAGGAAGGCGCGGAGACTCGCGGAGACAAAGGAAAAGCCATGGCGAACACACTCATCCCCATCGAAGAACGCAACCTGACCCCGGAGCAGGTCGACCTGCTCGATAAGCGCCGGCGCCGCGGACAGCTCTTTCTGACCCTCTGCCTGCAGAGCTTCGTGGTAGCGATGCTGGTAACGTTGTGGGCCGGACAAGACGCCACCTTGTCGCCGACCTGGATGCGTCCGATGGTCTACTGGGATGCCGTTGCCTTCCTGGCGGCTCTGGTATTCGGCATCCTCGGGATACGCCTCAAGCGAGGCAGCAACGAATTCCTCAGCTACTAAGGAACCTGTTCTTAATCGCATCAATCCGCGCCAATCCGCGGTCAAACCTCCCCGTTCCTGGAATCTGATTCACTTTCTTCGCCTACGCATCTAAAGTAGGTAGAAAGAGGAAACAGGTGCTCGCCGCGATTCCCTCCATGCCGATTCACGATGAGAATACAGCGGTTCTGGAACCGATAGAGTTCCTTGCGCGGGCAGGGGGCCGCCTGCGGGACAAGTTCGGCCGGGCGATCACCGATCTCCGCGTCTCCGTCACCGACCGCTGCAACTACAAATGCGTGTATTGCCGGACCGGCAACGAGGGCGCCCAGTTTACGGAGCTGGCTATGGAGGACTATCTGCGCATGGTGAGGGTCTTCGTCTCGCTCGGCATAGAGAAGGTCCGGCTGACCGGCGGAGAGCCGCTGCTGCGTTCCGGCTTGGTCGAGATGGTCCGCGAACTGGCACGAATGCGCACAGCGTACCTGCCCGACGGAACTCCCGTCGGCGATATTGGAATCTGCGATCCAGAACGTTTCGGCCGCCCACTCGATATCGCGCTCACCACCAACGGCCATCTGCTGCAAAAACTCGCCGCCCCGCTCAAAGATGCTGGGCTGAGCCGCATCACGGTCAGCATGGATGCCGTGGACGCCGAGACCTTCACCGCGATCACCCGGGTCCCGCGCAGCTTCGACAAGGTCCTCGCCGGCATGCGCGAGGCAAAAGCCGCAGGCCTTGGTCCGGTCAAGGTAAACTGCGTGCTCCTGCGCGGATTCAACGACGGACAGATCGAGCAGTTCGCCGAGTTCTCCCGGCACGAAGGCGTCATCGTCCGCTTCATCGAGTGGATGCCTCTCGAAGAGGACCGCAGTTGGACCAAAGAGGCTGTCATCTCGATGGATGAGATCGTCGGCCGCCTCAACGCCTATCGTCCGCTGGTGGAGCTGCCGCCGCACACCGCCAGCGAGACCGCCAGGCGATTCACCTTCGACGACGGCCTGGGAGAGATCGGCATCATCGCGCCGGTCTCGCGCCCATTCTGTGGACACTGCAGCAGGGTGCGGCTCACCTCCGATGGAAAAATACGGACCTGCCTGTTCTCGCAGAGCGACCACGACCTCTACGGAGAACTCACGCGAGGCGGAACCGATGCAGATCTGGCTGCGTATATCCGCAAGGTCGTCCTGCGGAAAGAGGCGCGTCATCACATCGGAGAACCCGGATTTGAGAAGCCGTCGCGCAATATGGTCCATATCGGCGGCTGAGTAGCCTGGCCCGTTTCCTCGGTGTAACCGAAACTATTTCTGTAACAATGGGTTGTCTGCTTGAGTGGCGAACCTCCCGAGGACAGCAATTGAAGGAGCGGCGGCAGTTTGAGGTCATTGAGAGTCGTCAGATGGACCACCTCCGGGTGTTCCACGACGTGGCGCGCTCTCTCACCTCCAGCCTTGAACTCGAAGAAATCCTTGGGGCCATCATGCACAAGATGGCGCAGTTCTTCGGGCCGGAACGATGGTCGCTGTTGATGGTGGACGATGCCGCGAACGAGCTCTACTATGCCATCGCGGTGGGCGAAAACCAGGAGAGTCTGAAAGGGCTGCGGGTCCCAATGGGCGAAGGCGTCGCGGGCTGGGTGGCCGCAACCGGCAATCCTCTGGTCGTCCCCGATGTTGCGCTCGACCCCCACTGGTCGGCCTTCGCCAACAAACATCCCGACCTGCGGATCAAGTCCATCGCCTGCCTTCCAGTGCGGTCCAACAACAAGACCCTGGGCGTCATCCAGCTGCTGAACAGCAAGCTCGATCTGCTCTCCGAATATTCCATCTCGTTTTTGCGTATCCTCTGCGACTATGCCGCAATCGCCATCCAGAACGCCAGGTCGATGACGCTCATTCACGAGCTCACCATCACCGACGACGTCACCGGCCTCTTCAATGCGCGCCATCTCTACACCATGCTCGAGGAGCACGTCATCGAGGGCAAGGTCTTCAGCCTGATGTTCGTCGATCTCGACCGCTTCAAGGCCGTCAACGATACCCATGGCCACCTGGTGGGCAGCCGGCTGCTGGCGGAGATCGGCGGCCTGCTGAAGCGCTCGCTGGGGCCGAACAACGCCGCCTTCCGGTATGGCGGAGACGAGTTCGTCGCGCTGCTGCCGGGCATGGGCAAGTCGGCCGCGACCGGGACCACGATGGCCCTCCGTGAAGACCTGCGAACGGCCCGCTTTCTCGAAGGCGCGGGACTTTCGCTCAGCGTCTCGGGCAGCTTCGGGCTGGCGACCTACCCCGAGGACGGCAACACCGTCCCGACCATCCTGCGTTCCGCCGACACCATGATGTACGAGGCCAAGGCAACGCGGGACAACATCGCCGTCTCCGGCAAAGGGCTGGTGGAACGGACGGAGAAGACCAATCCAAGCGCCGGTTCGCGCCAGTCAATCGCTGAGCCTTTCATCGACCGCGGCCTCATGCCCCCCAACTGACCATTCCCTGAGAACCTGCTAGAGCTAGCAGCAGCAAGCAGACGATTGCTCCTGCCGATGTCTGTTCTTCGCCGTCATTCCGGAGCAAAGTACCAGTTGGCATAGAGTCTGCCGTTGCCCCTTGTCATTCCCGAAGGGAATCTGCGGTTGCCCCTCTACACCACAGCAAACCCGCTTTAGAGCGCAGCGAAGGATCCCCGCCGTTCGCCCTTGTTTGTTCTTCGCCGTCATCCTAGAGCGAAGCGAAGGATCCCTGTATTTGTCGTTGCCTTTGCCTGTTCTTAAATCCGTCTCATCCGTGCGAATCCGCGGTCGGCCTTCAGTTTTAATTACCCGATCCAACCCGTTCGCACCAAGCTCAGTCGGGGCGGCGGCGCTCGAGCGTAACCGGCCGGCGCGGTTCGGGTTTCAGGACATCGCGATTTTCCGGAGCAACCGGATGCACGCCGAAGTCCCACACCCCCAAATTGACGGCCTTATCGGAGAGTACCTCCATCAACGCGAACTCCCCGAAGTCCAGAGGCTCTTTCGGAGTGACCTTAAGCCAGTGGCCGCCAGGGAGAAGCTCCGTGGCGCATTCAACCACATCCTCCTGGTGCTGGCCGCTGCCAAGGAGTCCGATGCTGAAGCTGGAGATGACCCGGGCTCCGGTCCGGACGTCGGCGCGGACAATGACATAGCGGCTGCCCGGCGCGCCTCCGCTTGGACTGTTCTGGGCGTTGCTGGTGGCCCCATGGGTATCGACCGTCAGGGCCGGACCGCCAGTGTTCCCGACCGTCTCATCGCCGATACGCAGGTAGAAGACAGGATCCTTGACGTGAAGCTGGACCGGCGAGGTCTCCCCCTTAAGCGTGACGATATCGTGGGCGCTCGAGAGCGGATTGATCGAGGCGCGCAGCAGGTTGTGGCCGGTGTTGCGGTTCAGGTCGCTGTCGGTCTGGGCAAGCGGCGCCAGCTCCGGAGTGCCGTGATAGGTATCCAGAACCAGCGTGCTGTCCTCTTCCGGAAGGCGGAGGTCCCTGGCCACCTCGGGCGTGAGAGCGGCGCGGTCGGCCTCCTCTTTCAGCAGTTCAGGGTCGATGGCTGGCGTCTGCTGGCCCTCGGAGCCCGCGTTCGGGGCAGGTTGTTCATGCTGCTTCTCCCAGCGTTTGGTCGCATCGAAGTCGACCAGTGAGACCGGAATCTCTTCCTCGGCCCCTCCACGCTCAGCGCTCAGATAGTGCACCACCTTTCCGACGATCCGGTAGCTCATCACAATCTGGTAGCTGCCATCCTTCAGGATGAGCCGGGTACGGTGCGGCGCGGAGTCTTCCGGCTGCAGCGCCGTGGTGTGCTGTGCCGCAGCGTGAACCAGCGGCGGAACGGCGGCGGCGACCCCCAGCAGGAGGATGGCGGAATAAACGGCCGAAAAGCGGCTTTGTCTCATCATAGGCACGACTCAACAGTGTAGAGCAGATCGACAGAGAGCATGTATCCCCAAGATAATTTTCTGACGGCGGAGGAACCAATCGGTTGATGGCGGGTCGGTTGAAGGTAGATGATGCACACAGAGCAACTCGCTGGAACCGGATGAGGGCCTGCTATGGATTCTGCTTCGAAGTTTTTCGCTGCGTGCTCAACCCTGCTTCTCTGCCTTACGCTTTCGTCTTGCAGCGATGGATCGAGCCCCGCCGCGACTCCCGCACCCGTCACGCCTCCCGTCTCCGCCCCTCCACCGCCCGCACCAGCGCCGGACTACACCCTCGCGCTTTCCCCAGCTTCGCTAACCTTGGTCGCCGGGACATCCAGCTCCGCCATAAGCGTCACGGCCAACGCAGTCAATTCGTTCACCGGCGCGGTAACAGTCGCGATCACAGGAGCTCCTGCCGGGATCACCGCCAACCCGGCAAGCCTGACCCTGAATCCTGGAGTGGCCCAGACTACCACCTTGACCGCATCAATCAGCGCTGCGGCAAGCACATCCTCCATCGCCTTTTCCGGAACCGCCGGCAGCCTTGTTCATTCCGTGTCGCTGCCTCTGACCATTCAGGCGGCGGCGATGACCAACGCGCCGGACGTGACCACCTACCACTTCGATGTCGCACGGGACGGGCTCAATGCGAAGGAGACCATCCTGACGCCCGCCAACGTGAACTCAACTCGCTTCGGCAAAGTGGGCTTCGACACCGTGGACGCCAAGGTGGATGCAGAGCCGCTCTACGTTGCCAACGTGCCGATCGCAGGTCAACTGCGCAACGTCCTGTATGTGGCCACCGAGCATGACAGCGTCTATGCGTTCGACGCAGACAGCGGCGCCTCGATCTGGAAGACCTCCGTCCTCGGCAGCGGGGAGACCACCAGCGACGATCACGGCTGCGGGCAGATCACGCCGGAGATCGGAATCACCTCGACGCCCGTGATCGACCGCGCGCAGGGACCCAACGGCAGCCTTTTCACGGTCGGCATGACCAAAGATGCCGCAGGAAAGTACCATCAGCGGCTGCATGCGCTCGACCTCACCACAGGCGCGGAGATCGGCGGCGGTCCGACGGAGATCGCGGCCACCTATCCGGGATCGGGAAGCAACAGCCAGAACGGCGCCGTGGTCTTCAACCCAGCGCAGTATGCCGAGCGTGCCGCCCTGCTTCTGCTCAACGGCAATATCTATACCGGCTGGACGTCGCACTGCGACCAGGGGCTCTATACCGGTTGGGTGATCGCCTACAGCGAGTCTACCCTGCAACAGACGCAGGTGCTCAACGTCACGCCGAATGGCCAGGAGGGTTCCATCTGGATGAGTGGAGATGGACTAGCCGCCGACAGCACCGGAAACATCTACTTCCTCGATGCGAACGGCACCTTCGACACGACCTTCGATGCCAACGGTTTTCCGGCGAAGGGCGACTACGGCAACGCCATGATGAAGCTGTCGACCAGCGGCAAGCTGGCGGTGGCCGACTACTTCGATACCTACAACACAAACTCTGAGTCCAACTCCGATACCGACCTGGGGTCGGGAGGCGAATTGCTCCTGCCCGACCAGACCGACGCCAATGGGGCCGTGCATCATCTCATCGTCGGTGCGGGCAAGGATGGAAACATCTATCTTGCCGACCGGGACAACATGGGCAAGTTCAATCCGGCCAGTAATCCCGAGGACAGCAACCTCTATCAGTTGATTCCGGGCCAGTTGGGAGCAGCGGTCTTCTCCACTCCCGCTTACTTCAACGGAACGCTCTACTATGGGCCGGTGGGAGCCTCGCTGAAGGCATTCCCGCTGACGAATGCGAAGCTGGCAACGGCCCCTTCGAGCCATTCGGCGGCTTCGTTTCCCTTTCCCGGGACCACACCGGCTGTCTCGGCCAACGGAACGGCAGATGGAATCGTGTGGGCGGTGGAATCCAGCCTGACCAGTCCCGCCGTCCTGCACGCCTACGACGCGAACGATCTCACCCACGAACTCTACAACAGCGGCCAGGCGGCAAACTCCAGGGACAGCTTCGGAGACGGGAACAAATTCATCATGCCGACCATCGTGAACGGCAAGGTCTATGTCGGAACCCAGACAGGGGTGGCGGTCTTCGGCTTGTTGCCTCAATGAGAGCGTCTATGCGGTTGTTTGTTTTACGTCGTCATCCTGGAGCAAAGTAGCAGTTTTCGTAGAGTCTGCCGTGCCCTTTGTTTGTCATTCCCGTAGGGAATCTGCGGTTGCCTTCCTCCACACCAACAGCGAATCCGCTCTTGAGCGCACTGAAGGATCTCTGTATTTCGCCATTGCTCTTGCTTTTGCCTGTTCTTAAATCCGCGCCGACCGCGCAATCCATTGTCAAACGTTCAGTTTTGGAAAATAAAGTCGTCGCTTCGACCGCAGGCAGCGCACTTTGCCGCCGTACTCACCCGCCGAACACCGCTTTTACTCTTATGCCGTCCCAATGCGGAGATAATTCTTGAAATTGTGGCGTATTTTTAGACTTGGAAAAGTGTCCAAAAAAGCACTCTCAGCCACGCTAATTACCACAACGCACCACCCAAATACCACGTCCTGGCGCCACTTTTCTTGCGACCGGCCTAAAAAAAGCCAGTAAATCCGCCTTTTCCCCCAAACCCGCCACCTCAATTTTTTCGACCCAAATTTCGCTATTTTGCCGAACCAACCACAGCCGAAGCCTTCGCGGCATTAGAGGTATTCCGCATCCCCAGCACATGAAAGTCCTTCAGCCCGCCCTTCAGGACATAGACCAGCCGGTTATTCCCATTGGGATCGGTAGGCCGCAGGAAAAACCCTGATTCCAGCACAAAATCGCGAGTATTGCTGATAATCCCTTCAATCATCTCGCCGTCATAGAAATAGACCCGAACCCACAAGCCGGGCACGACCGGTGCATGTTCATGGAAATGCAGAGCCCTATGCTTTAGATCGCCGTCGAAGGTCTTTACGAAAAAGACCGCCTTCGCGTCCTTGGTCGGGACCTCCTCCACCTGCTCCGAATCGAGCAGCTTCAAGCGAATAGAATCAAGCGGATACACCGGATCGTTCCGCAGCAACTGATCGATCGACCCCAGGTCTTTCGGCTCAACTAATCCTCGGACCGCATGGTTCTCGTAACGCACCACAACCCGATACGTCTCTTCTTCCTGCTCTTTTTCAGCCTTCATGAATCCTTATGCCTGATTTCGCGGTGAGAGATCGTATTGTTTAATCTTGTACAAAAGGGCTTTATAACTGATCTGCAGGTCGTTCGCCGCGGCCTTCCTGTTCCAGCCAACTCCCTCGAGCACCTGCGCGATGGCGGTCGACTCCGCATCGCCCTTCAAATTTCGGACCATCGCCTTCAACCCCGCGCCGTTTGCTCCATTCGAGGACTCCTGCGCCAAGGTCGCCGCCCCGCCCTGGTACGCCGCGGATGGAGAAAGTTCGTCCACAATCGACTTCTCTTCTCCCAGCACCAGATAGCGGTTGATGACATTCTCCAGTTCGCGGAGATTGCCCGGCCAGGAGTGCTCCGCCAGCGCATTCAACAGGTTGGAAGAGAACGACAACGGCTGCCGGTCGTATCGCCGCGCCCCCTTGCGCATGAAGTACTCCGCCAGCACCGGAATCTCTTCCCTGCGTTCCCGCAACGGGGGAATACTCAGCGTGAATCCGTTCAGGCGATAGTAGAGGTCCTCGCGAAAGGTCTTCTGCGCCATCGCCTCTTTCATGTTGATGTTGGTGGCGGCAATCACGCGCACATCGACTTTCATGGGGGACCGGCTGCCCAGCCGCGAGAAGGTCCCGTCCTGCAGTACCTGCAACAGCTTGGCCTGCAGCATAGCCGGCATCTCGCCGATCTCGTCGAGGAAGATAGTTCCCCCTGTGCAGACCTCGAACTTGCCGGGCTTGGTCTTCACCGCTCCCGTAAAGGCGCCCTGCTCATAGCCGAACAGCTCACTCTCCAGCAGATCGGCCGGGACCGCCGCGCAGTTCACCTTCAGAAAGATATTCTGGCTGCGGGCCGACATCTTGTGCGTGTAGAGCGCAAGGATCTCTTTGCCGGTGCCGCTCTCTCCGAGGATGAGGAGAGGAATGTCGGCTCGCGCTACCAGAGCGGCCTGGGCCTCGAGATCGCGCATCCGCTTGCTCGATCGCACGAAGGAATGGGTTTCGTTGAGGGGAATTTCCTTCAACGCGTCGGCGGCGGGAATCTTCTTCTCCGCGGACGCAAGATTCTCTTCGATCGTCTGCTCCACATCGCTGCCCACGAAGGGCTTCATCACGATGGCGCGCACTCCGAGGCGGATCACCATCTCGAGATCGCGAAGATCAGCCGAGCAGGACAGGACCACCACCGGTAGATGCGGCCGAGTGCAACGAATATGGGTCAACAGCGGCAGCGGATCGCGATTCGCATGCAGCGCAAGCAACAGAAGATCCGGCTGCTCCGGTTTCTCCAACCGATCCAGGAGAATCTGCTCATCAGAAAAGAGACTCAGTGAGTATTTTGAGGAAAGCGTCAATCGGAGATAGTCGAGCACGGCAAGATCAGGCTCGAGAATCAATATCTGAGCGCGCGACTTAGCGTATGTTTTCAATGCAGAACCTGGATAAGACAGCGAAGCTGACATACATACCCCTATTTGCCGGTTTGGATTCTTCCGCCCAAACCTGACATGCTTCTGGACCCGGATCTTCAATCGAGTCCCTACCAACTCATCTCTAGGCCATTGCAAAAGTGGAGTACTTTTATGGCTTCCTACTCTGCAAATTCTAGATCGTTTCGACGCGATTACGACAAAAATGTTAATAACTTTGCTGACAAAAGGGACAAAGGTTTTCCACTCCCGTCCCGAATACGCATAGCTTACATGCTAACGGATAGATTTGAGTGAAAAAAAAGGTATATTTTCTCGTTACATTACTTTAGTGAAAGCATGGGTAGTGACTCCAAACTGCCGAAAAAAGGGCATTTCCGGACAACCTTTCGGCTGTCCGACGCCAACTGCCTCTCAGGGTCTGACAAAACTACTGGGCATCTCTCAAAGGTTCGAAAGATTGGTGCTCAACGTGCAACATAGTGCAGTTGAACTTGCAGATCTCCTCGACACCGATAGGAAAAAATGACTTTGGTCCGCCATGCCGAATCCGCTGCTTCTCTGAATCTACCGCCTCTCGATATTGTGTTTGGCAAAACCGCAGCCATGCTGGCGGTCCGAAACAAGCTCGAGCGCGTAGCGGAGACCGACGTGCCGGTGCTGATCCAGGGCGACAGCGGTACCGGCAAGGAGATCTGCGTGCGCCTTCTGCATTCGTATTCACTTCGCGCCCGCGGATCGCTGGTCAAGGTAAGCTGCCCCGCCATACCCCATTCACTGCTCGAAACCGAGCTGTTCGGCTATGAAAAAGGCGCGTTCACCGGCGCCATGTCGACTAAACTCGGCCGCGTCGAACAGTCCCATAGCGGTACGCTGTTCCTGGACGAGGTCGGCAGCCTCGATCTGGCGGTTCAGTCCAAACTCCTCCAGGTGCTCCAGGACGGTACCTTCGTCCGGGTCGGCGGACACGAATCCCGGAGCATCTCCACCCGGCTGGTCTCCGCCTCGAACACCGATCTTCGCAATCAGGTCGAAGACGGGACTTTTCGCCTCGACTTCCTGTTCCGCATCAACGCCGTGACGATAAACCTTCCGCCGCTGCGCCAGCGCATTGCCGACCTGCCGGTTCTGATCGACTACTTCATCGAGCACTATGCAAAGATCTTCCACAATACACCGGAATTGCTCTCAAAAAGCGCCGTTCGTCTCATGCAGAACTACCATTGGCCGGGCAATATCCGCCAACTCGAGAACCTGATCCGTAGCTATGTCCTGATCGGCAGTGAAGAGGCGCTGGTCGCGGAGTTGATGCCGGATACCTCTCGAGGCGGTATCGTTACCGAGATCGACCTCAGCGAACCGGTCTCGCTGAAGAACATTACCAAGAAGGCGACCCAGGATCTTGAACGCCAGATCATCTTGAAGGTGCTCAAGGAAAATAGCTGGAACCGCCAGAAGACCGCGAAATGGCTTCAGATCAGCTATCGTTCCCTGCTCTATAAACTCAGCGAGGCCGGGATGCCGGAAGTTCCACCCCGTCCGCTGCGGATTCCGCACTTGATCAAGAAGGAGGAGGAGCGGACACTCAAGCCCGCCCTCAACTCTCGCACCCGCATCTATTGACGCCAAGCACCTGCTGCGCGTGACGCCAAGCACCTGCTGCGCGTGACGCCAAGAACCTGCTGCGCGACGCCATGATCCTACTGCGCGCCTTGTCGGCGAATGATGGTCTTGATCGTCTCGAACATGATCAGCAGATCGAGCCCCAGGGTCATGTGCTTGATGTAGTAGAGATCGAACTCCAGCTTTTCGCGGCTCTGCGCCAGCGTTGCCCCGTACCCGTAACGCACCTGCGCCCAACCGGTCAGACCCGGACGAATCATATGACGCAGGTTGAAATACGGAATCTGTTCGGAGAGCCACGGCACGAACTCGGGCCGCTCCGGCCGGGGGCCGACAAATCCCATGTCCCCGCGCAGCACATTCCACAGTTGGGGCACCTCGTCCAGCCGGGTCTTGCGCATCAACATGCCAACGCGCGTCACGCGAGGATCGTCCTTGGTCGCCCACTTCGCCCCCGAGACCTCCGCATCCGTTCGCATCGTCCGGAACTTGAACACGGTGAAGTTCTTTCCGCCCAGCCCGACCCTGGTCTGCCGGAAAAAGATCGGCCCGGGCGAGGAAAAGCGCACCAGCAGCAGCACGAACGGGAAGAAGGGTAAAAACAGAAGCAGGCCAAGCGCGGCCGTCAACGTGGAGACGATGCGCCGCGCAATCTGCTGCGACGGCTTCACACGGAAACCTTCGCTATAGATAAAGCTGCTGGGACGAAGCCCATCGAGATAGAGCTTCCCCGTCAGGCGTTCCAGCAGACTCCCTGCCTCTTCAATCACCACGCCCTGGAATCGCAGGTTGAGCAATTCGCGCAACGGCAACTCCCCGCGACGGTCCTCGAGCGCCACGATCACACGATCGACCTTGGGCTTCGGTCCGCCATACGCCTCCAGCGCGGCGTTGAATGCTTCTTTGCGCTCGGTCTTGTCGGCCATAAATCCGCCCCATCCAATGACCTCCATACCCGCGTCCTTGCGGCTCCCGAGCAGGTCCACAATGGTCTGCGCACGTTCTCCCGCGCCGAGCACGTACACGCGCTCCCGGAACATCTCCCGTCCGATGATCCACTCGTACGCGCTGCGCCAAGCCACCAAAGCCACCGTGAGAAACACCAGCCCCAGCAGAAGGACATAATGCGCGATATCGGCATCCGGAAACAACCACACGATCGCCGAAAGCAGAAACGATAAAAAGCCCAGAACCAGCAGCAGCCGGAAGTAGATCTCCCAGCGCGCAGTCATGCGTTGCGGCTCATACAGATCAAAGTAGTAGGAACAAAGCAGCGTCAGAACCGTCAACCCCAGGATCTTGAGGCTGCCATATTCATAGTTCAGAACCAGATAGGTGTCCGGCCCTACCAGCAGAACCATAGCCAGGAGGAAGCAGCCGCTTACAATCAGAGCTTCACACAGCAGAAGGACGATGGTCCGAGTAGGGTAGTACACATTCAAGAGCCGGATCATGATTTCAATCGCTCCTCTTACTGGTGGGTGCTGTCGTAGCCGTAGTAGCCCACTTCAGGCGCCTGCTGGACGGCGTTGAGCACAAAGCCCAGAAGGTTCGCGGCTTTCAGTTCATGCTGAGCGCGTTGCACCACCTGGAACTTCGTCACCCCTTCCCGGGCAACGAGAAGGACTCCATCGCACGACCGGGCAAGGTTCACCGCGTCCGAAACCGGCAGCACCGGAGAAGAATCCACGATGATCCAGTCGAAATGGGGCGCCGCCATCCGAAGCAGCTCTCCGAAGCGGGCACTCCCCGAAAGGTCCGCAGCCTTGTCCCCACCATTTCCACCGGCGATAAACGTCAAATTCGCGAGCAGAGGCTTCGTCGTCCCGATGCTCTCTTTCGCAACCTCCGGCCTTTGCATAACCTCTACCGGCCCCGCCTTGCCAGCGAGATAGTCTGCCAGCCCCGGATGCGACTCGCACCCCAGCAACTGATGAAGCGTATACCGCCGCATATCTCCATCGATCAGCAGCACTTTGCTGTTCTTGTGGCGAGCCAGGCTCAGCGCCAGGTTGGTGGAGACGAAACTCTTACCCTCTTGCGGCATGCCGCTGCTGATCAGGACCGTCTTCAACGGTTTGATGTCGCGCAGCTCGAATAAGCGCGAACGCAGGCTGCGAAACTGCTCTACCGCGGGACCGCGCTGGAGCAGCGCCGGCAGCTGCTTCAGCGAAAGCGACCAGGGCCGCGCAACGATCTGGCTCAGGTCGAGACTCTCCGGCCCGGCACCAGCCAGGGAAGATGCCGGGAAGGATGCTGCAGGCTCAGTGTTGAAACCGCCCCCGTATTCCGGCTCTGCGGCTTCAGCCTCAGCGACCGCGGTTGCGGCAAATTGTTGGGCGGCGAACGGCTGCTCGGGAGCGCGTGGCTCCGGTTCGCGCCGTTCTGTCTTGCGTTCCGATTCTGCCTTCTGCAGTGCTTCGTAAATGCGGCTCATCGCTCGTGCCTTCCTGGAATATCTCCACTGAAACCGCTCATAAATCCTTCTTCCGCCTTGCTTCGCGGAGTCTGCGGTCCTCCGCCTCCGAGCGCCCCCCCGCCTCCGAGCGCCATCGACGAGACCATAAACGGCTGAACGTCCAACTCCAGTTCCGCAGCCACTCCTTCGACGATTGCCGCCGTAACCTGCTGCACCTGCTCGACGTAAGCCACAATCAGCGAGTGCTCACACAGCAGGTTGATGATGCGCGGAATGCCCCGGCTGCAGCGATGGATCAGATCCAAGGCCTCGGGAGAGAACAGCGGCCACCCCGCTCCGGCAATCCGCAGCCGTTCGGCGACGTAGGAGTGGGTCTGGCTTTCCGTGAGAGCCTGGGTGCGGCACCACAACGAGACCCGCTGGCGCAACTGGCGCACACTCGGGTGGCGCAGCTTCTCTTCCAGTTCCGGCTGCCCGGACAGCACAATCTGCAGCAGCTTCTCCGAAGAGGTCTCAAGGTTGGTAAGCAGCCGAATCTCTTCCAATAGATCCCAGGAAAGGTTCTGCGCTTCATCCACCACCACCACGCAAGTCTCTTCCATGCGAAACCGTTCGATCAGCCAGCGGTTCAACTGCAGCAACATGCCCGATTTGGTCCGGTTCGCCGGCACAATGCCGAAGTCGGTCATCACAAATTCCAGGAAGTCGAGCACGTCCAGCCGCGGGTTGAAGACGAAGGCCGTCGACACCCTCCGGCCGGTGAAGGAACCTAAAGCCCGGCGCAGCAGAGTCGTCTTGCCGGTGCCTACTTCGCCCGTCAGGACCGTGAATCCCTTTCGCGCCGAGATCCCGTATTCCAGGCACGCCAGCGCCTCCCGCGTATGCGGCATCATGTAGAGGAACCGTGGGTCCGGGCTGGTGCCGAACGGACTGCTCTGCAGTTTGAAGAAGGATTTATACATCGTCAGTTACCCGCATTCAACAGCGGCTTGGTCCCCGCCGTACTATCAGGAGTGCGGCGGTGGAACCATCGTCGCCTGACCTGGACCGGCTCGGCTTCGTAGTTGTATGCGATCACACCCAAGGTCGGCAGCTTGGTGAACGCCCAGATGTCGCGTTCACTGCGAAGCGCGGTATCCATGTATTCCAGAAGGCCCACGATCAACAGTCCCAATCCAAGCCCAGCGGCAATTCCACCGCCAATAAACACGCCCCGTTTTGGCGTGGAGGGCTCCTCGGGTAGATTGGGTTCATCCATCACCCGGAACTGTTCGCCTTCCTGCCGCTTCTCCAGGTCCGTCGCCATTTTGGATTGGTTCATCTTGTTCAGCAGATCGTCATAGAACGCCTGCGCGGTCTGGTTGTCCCGCGTGATGCTCTTATACTCCTCCTCAACCTGCGGGCTGGAGGCGACACGCTCCTGATACATCCGCAACTGGCCTTGGATTGCGGCCTGATCCCTCTTCTTCTGTGCAATCCCCAGGTCCATCCCGCGAATCTGGGCCTTTAACTGCAATGTGCTCATCGAGTCCGTCGGTCTGGCAGCGGTCGCGGAGGGCAAGACAGGAGCCGCGGCCGGTGCCTGGGCCATCTGCTGACGCAACTCCTTGATCTTGCGGCGCACCGTCAGCACATCCGGATAATCGTCCGTATACCGGGTGGAGAGGTCGGCCTCCTCGGCGAGAAGCTGCTGCAACTGGGCCTGCTGAGCGCCTGGGCCTGCTCCTCCATGCTCCGCGGTAGACGCTGACTGGTTCTGCTGCAGCGCCAGGATGGACTCAGCATAGCTTTTGTCCTGCTCCATGCGGGCCAGAGCCTGGGTCGCGGCATCGAGCTGGCTATTTAGACTGGTCATCATATTGATGTTGGCGTTTTCCGCGCCCGGCAGCTTACCCATATACGTCTGCTGGAACTTCTCCAGTCTCGCGTCCTGGTCGTCCAGTTTGGCCTTCGCATCCGCGAGTTGCCCCTTCAGGAAGGCGGTCGTCCCTTCAGCGGAGGCTGCGCGGTCACTGAGATTTTCGCTGACGAACAGCGACTGGATCTCTCCGCAGACAAGTTGCGCGGTGCGCGGATCGCCGGCCTTGAAGGAGATAAAGAATCCCGGCAAGCCGTTGGTCCGGGCAATCTCCGACTGGATCGGCGTAATCCCGATATTCTTCCGCGTCTGGTCGATGCGGTCGTCCATGCTCATCTTGGAGTTGGCGAAGAGGTTAAAGCGCTCGATGATCGGCTGCAGTCGCGACCGGCTCAGGATCTGCTCTTTCATGGTCGCCAGACGTCCGGTCAGGTCCTCGGTGACGACAGGCTTCACATAGGACTCCGGCACCTTCTGCTGTTCGACCAGGACAAGAGTCTGCGAGATGTATTGCGGCTGAATCAGGAAGCTGATGCCGTACCCGACGATCGGAAAGATGATTGCGGGTATTGCAAGGATCCACCACCTCTTCTTCAGAATGGCGACGTAATCCTGTACCGTCATGACGCGATGACCAAGCATGTTGACTCCTAAAATTGACCCAGACGCGTTGAGCGCGGAGTGTAGCTAATTCCGATCCCAAGAATATTCGATGTCCCGCTGAAGGCGTTCTGCGCAGCGAGTAAAGAGTTGTAGCTCTGGTTCTCGGCGGTATAGCTTGCATATCCTGAGAACGAATTGTTGATCCGGCGGGTGACCTGCACACCGCCATAGGTGGTATTAAAGGTCACATGAGCCGGGGGGGAGGAAGTTCCTGTCGCAAACTGCTGTAAGCCGGAGGTTCGAACATAGTTCGCGCTCAAGGAAACTACCCAGTCCCGCCCGTAAGGACGTCCGACGCCGGCCGAGAAATTATCCGAAAGCGCTCCCGGAAGCACTCCGGAGCCGCCATTCACGCCTCGCGAGTAGCTCGCCGAAGCATGGGTGTATCGATGCACATACGACAAGTTCGCCGATATCGCCAATTGCAGCGACGCTGGAATGATCGCACTGTCGGAGCTGGAGACCCACTGCGGCCCGACTGAGGCCCCCACGCTGAATGCCCGGCTCAAAGCACGTTGATAGGTAAGGTTCAATCCGCGAGTTTGAAAATTCGTCGCGTAGACCCCAACCAGCGGGCCACTGTAGTCGAAAACCGAATACACAGCACTCAGGCTGGCTGAGCTTCGCGCGTCGATGCGCCGGTTCACCGCCACCTCGCCGGTAATCTGCGAGGTGTCCAGCGCATATCCGCCACTGCTCCCGGAGTTCAGGAAATGCAGGTCTGACCAGGAACCGGTACCGCTGAGGGACGTCGCATGATCGAGTTGCCGCTCCACGCTTCCGCTCAAGGTGTTGCTAATTTCATCCCCAGAGGTGGACAACAAGCCGCCTGCCGGCCCATACGCCGGGCCTTGGACCGGGACCACGCCAAGATCGCCTACGCCTGGAATCCCCGAAAGCCCGGTAGTAGGGGATTGCGGCAGAAAGCTGAAGGAATCCGACACATTGAAGGCCCATTTCCTAGTGACCAGTCCTTGCGAAACCGCTATGTTCTGATAGGTCGAAACGCCCTGGCCTGTCTGGTTCGGCAGAAGAATGCCACCCGCGAACAAAAGCGTGAACGGAAGCGCCGCGTTCTTGCCTTGATACGAAACATCGCCCGACAATGCCGTCGTCCCGTTCGTTCCCGCACCGGAAGACCCAAGCTGCACGATCTCGGACGCGGTCAAGGTGTAGTACACAATCCCGTCGAGAGACGGAAGATAGGGGTCGGCCGGCGCAGAAGCAACGCCCGCAGGCACAGCCTGTCCATGCGAAAGCGACCCCGCCATTAAAAGCAGCATCGAGGCAGTTATCCGGATCTTCATGACATTCTTCATGGGACGACGATCGTATCTCCGGGAAGAAGCGAGACTCCCTCGTTTATGCCTTTCAGCGCCTGTTTATAGTTGAACGGAATCTTCTGCTGTTTGCCCCCCACAGTACGCAAGATATAGATATGCTTCGAACTCGCGAACTGCGTCAGGCCGCCCGCCGTCACGATCGCCTGCAGCGGGGTCATTCCGGGAGTCAACATGAGTGGACCCACTCTGCCGATCTCACCGACCATGAAGATCCTCTGGCTGTTCACCCCAAGCACGACGACCGTCACCACCGGATCCTGAATATATTTCTTCAGCCGCTGCGTGATGTTCGCGGACAGCGCCATCGGCGTCACTCCCGCCGCAGGCATATCTCCCACGAGAACCAGCGAGATCATGCCGTCTGGCCGAACCGGAAATGTGCCTGAGAGCGTCGGCTCCTTCCATACCGTTATCTGCAGCGAATCCTCCGGCCCAATCACGTACCGCGCCGCATCGATCGGTCCGGCATACTGAGGGGCGGCCCCTACAGACGCGCCCGGCGTTGCGGGTGGCGTTGTTTGCTGTCCTGCCGTCCCAGCTTCCCCGGGCCGGGGCGCCTGCTGGGGCGCGACCTGCGACAAACCGGCACCCGGCAACCAAAGCAGGATTACAGCCAATATCGAACTATACCGCTTCATTCAGATAACTCCCATCATTCATTGGCGTTAGGGCTCACTCCATCTTGCCCTATCCCATCCATCATAGATAGCTGTTCCTTAGGTGCTCCAAAACAGCAAATGGCGAAATCTCCTCGACTGCTGAAACCGGCCTCCTGATCGCGTCGACCGCGCCGCCTGCTCCTGCTGCCCCTGCTGTCAAAGACCGGAAGCATTGGCGGCAGTACATTCAATGTATGCACGACAACGGCCAAAGGATGGATACTGGCGATAGTTTCACCAAAAAACTGGCAAGGTATTGCATAGTTGCCGTAAATCAACCGGATACACCATGCACGGTATTTGCTGTATGCAGAGTAGCAGCCGAAGTGTGAAATGTTTTTCTCTTTTGGTGGTATGTCGCCTACCACTTTAGTGCTCATTTCCTCCAGAATGGAGGAGAATTGCGTTTTACAATCGGTATGTCAATTGCATGTATATGATTCGTGAAGTATAACCTCTTACCAATGACCCCCAACAGCACCAGCGTTGAGCCATACCCGACGGCATCGATCCCAGAGGCGGCGTCGCGGCAGTCCAGTCCCGTCTCCGCTCGCTGGTCCGTCTGGGCGCCCTATGCCGCCATCGCCGTTCTTTTGGCTATCATTTATTACAGGGTTGCCCTCAAGCTCGTCTACGACTGGTACACCATTCCCGATTACTCCCATGGGTTTCTTGTCCCCTTCTTCGCTCTCTTCCTCCTCTGGGACAAGAGGAACATCCTCAGGCAGATCCCGATCCGGCAGTCCTGGAGCGGCATCCCCCTGGTCGTCGTGTCTATCGCCATCCTCATCCTTGGCGTCTATGGCGTCGATCTCTTCACCGCCCGCATCTCCTTCGTCTTTCTTCTGGCCGGCCTCATCTGGACGCTCTTCGGGTGGGAGATGCTTCGCGAGCTCCGTTTCCCCCTCCTGGTTCTCATCCTCGCCATTCCATTTCCGACCATCCTCTTCAACAAAATCACCTTCCCCCTCCAGCTCTTCGCATCCCGCATCGCCAGCAATATTCTGCCTATGCTTGGGGTTCCAGTCCTGCTCGAAGGCAATGTCATCCAGCTTCCTGTGATGAAGCTGGAAGTCGCCGAAGCCTGTAGCGGCATCCGCTCCCTGATGAGCCTGTTCACTCTGGCCGTCTTCTACGGCTACTTCCTGGAGCGCACCACCCGGCGCCGTGTCCTGCTTGCCATCGCCAGCATCCCTATCGCCGTCGCCGCCAATGTTCTGCGCATCGTCGGCACCGGCCTCTGCGTGCAATACTGGGATCCCACCAAAGCTCTCGGCTTCTTTCATGAGTTCTCCGGCTGGGTCATGTTCGTGATCTCGCTCGGCTGCCTGTATCTGGTCCATCGCCTGATGCAGCTTCTCTCTCCCGCGAAAGTCTCCCCTGTGAAAGCGCAGACACTATGAAATCTCCTAAATTCTGGACGATCCTGGTCCTTCTTCTCACTACCGCCTTCGTTCTGGAGAGCCGGGGAGACACCGACACGGTCCCCCGCAGCGAACCTCTTCGTCTCATGCCCCAGACCTTCAGCATCCCGGTCTCAGGGTCCCACGCCCTTGAATCCTGGACCTCGCAGGACTTCCCCCTCGACGATGAAACTCTGGCCGTTCTGGGCAAAGGCGACTTCCTCAACCGCCTCTACACCACCCCGCAACCCATCTCGAACTCGTCAGCCGACGGACTCGGGCCAGCTAGCATCGCCACGCCGCCCGTCAGCCTCTTCATCGGCTACTTTCCCACCCAGCGCACCGGCCAGACCATGCACTCCCCGCAGCACTGCCTTCCCGGCGCCGGCTGGACCTTCGATTCACAGCAATACGTCGATATCAAAGACGTCAATGGCAAAAATTATCGCGTCGGCGAGTACGTGATCAGCAACGGGGAGATCAAGCAGTTTGTCATCTACTGGTATCAGGCCCACGGCCGCAGCATCCCCAACGAGTACCTCGCGAAGCTCTACATGGTCGCCGATGCGATCCGCACCAACCGCACCGACGGCGCCCTGGTGCGCGTCATCACGCCGATCATGCCGAACGAGACCCTGGATGCCGCGAAAGACCGCGCAGTTCACTTTACCCAGCAGATGGCGCCTTACCTGCCCCAATTTATTCCCAATTAGGCAAGTTCTCAACCAGGCACACGAAAGTGGTACATTTCTCGCAAAGTGAATATGCTTGCGTGTTGGACAATAGCACCAGACCGTATGGATGTAGATCGACAAAGAATGATTGAGGAACCAGCTCGATGAGAGATTCACTGACTCCGGTATTCCGGGTTTCTGCCGTTGTAGCACTATCGCTTACGCTTGGTCTCACCCTGGGCTGCCATCGCGATCCCAACAAGTTGAAGCAGCGATACCTCGAAAGCGGCAAGCGCTATGCGGCCGAAGGCAAGAACAAGGAAGCGGTCATCCAGTTCTCCAACGCACTCAAGGTCGATCACAACTTCGCCGATGCCCACTACCAGCTCTCGAAGGTTTATCTGAAGGAAGGCTCCGTCGCGCCCGGTTATCAGGAGCTGCGGCGGACCGTCGACCTGCAGCCCGGCAATATCCCTGCCCGGATCGACCTTGGCAACCTTCTCCTCGCCGGCAGACTGCCGGACAGGGCCGCGGAACAGGCAAACGCCATCCTCGCCATCCAAAATAACAACCCGGACGCCTACGCGATTCTTGCCGGTGTCGCAGCCGCCAAACAGGACCGCGCCGAAGCCCTTACCCAGATCCAGCATGCGCTCGCGATCGCCCCGGACCGCGCCGCCTTTCACGCCACTCTGGGCATGATCCAGAGCAGCGAAGCGGCTACTGCGGCGGACGGAGAACAGCAGCTCCGCAAGGCCGTCGAACTGGATGGCAAGAACACGAATGCGCGCATTGTCCTCGCCTCTGTGCTGCAGAAAAAGGGCGACCTCGCAGGCGCTCTCGATCAAATGAAGGGCGCCGTCGCGGCCGATCCCAAGAACCTCATGGCGCGCGCAATCCTCGCGGACCTCTACCGGCGCCAGAACGATCCTGCCCAGGCCGAGGAGACCTATCGCCAGGCAACCGACGACCTCTACGACACCGAGGCCGGGGCCAGCCTGCTCGCCAACTATTACATCCGCACCAACCAACTGGCCAAGGCGCAGTCAGCTTACGCCGACCTCGTCGCCAAACATCCCAAGAGCGCACCGCTCAAGCTCTCCTACGCACGCATCCTGATCCTCAACAAGGACATCGCGAAGGCCAAACTGATCGGGGCCGACCTCGAGAAGACCGACAGCACGCTGCCCGAAGTCGCCATCCTCAACGGCATGCTGCTGCTCAACGACGGCAAGGTGGATGACGCCTTCAATACCCTGCAGAAGGCCGCCAAGACCAGTCCGGACAGCGTCGGCGTCAAACTCTGGCTGGCCCGCGCCGCACGTGCCAAAGGCGACATGACGACGGCCCAGCAAAGCTACCGGGACGCTGAAAAGCTCAACCCGAAAAACCTCGAAGCTCAGGCCGGACTCGCCGAAATCTCCATCGAGACCCGCGACTTCACCACCTTGGAACAGCTCGCCGGGACTGCCATCGCCGCGACTCCACAGGCGTCCAACCCCTACATCTGGCGCGGAATTGCGGAAGGCAGCCGGAACGATCTGGACAAGGCCGAAACCGATTTCCGCGAAGCCATCAAACTCGACCCCACCAACTCGACCGCGTACCTTGAACTCGCGCAGCTTCGCCTGGCTCAGAAGAAAGAGGCTGAAGCGAAGCCTGTCCTCGAACAGGCGCTGCAATACAATCCCAACTCCGAACGCGCTTTGCACCTCCTGGCCGCCGCTCTGATGTACGAGAAGCAACCTGCCAAGGCTCTCAGCCGCGTTCAGGAGCAGATCACCAAGGCGCCCCAGAACAGCGGAATGTATGATCTGCTTTCCGACCTCCAGATGGCGACCGGAGACAAGGCCGGCGCCCTGTCCTCCGCGGAAAAAGCCATGCAGCTTAACCCGAACGACAGCAACGCCATCATCGCCTTCAGCCGGGCCCAGGTCACCAACGGCGATACGCCGGCGGCTGTCGCGAGCTGGCAAAAGTGGGTTGCGGCCCACCCGAACGACGCGCAGGCGTACACCATCATGGCGTCGCTCCAGGAATCCCAAGGCAACCGCGACCAAGCTATGGACAGCTACAAGAAAGCTCTCTCCATCCAGCCCGAGCAGCCGGTGGCTGCCAATAACCTGGCCTACCTCATGGTCGAGACCGGGCAGAACCTCGATGTCGCACTCTCTCTCGCCCAGATTGCCCGCCGCGCCCTGCCGAATGCACCCAACACCGCTGACACCCTGGCTTGGATCTACTACCAGAAAGGCAACTACGCCTCCGGTCGCGACCTGCTGGAGGATGCGGTCAAGATCGACCCCAACAACGCCTCCATCCACTATCACCTGGGCATGATTTACACGAAGCTCTCCAACAATAGCGACGCTGTCATTCAACTCAAGAAAGCGGCCGCACTGGCCCCCAATAGCCAGACCGCAAAAGATGCCGACAAGGAGTTGAGCCTCCTCAGCTAACTCACCAGCTAAAAGCTCTCCAAAGACCAGATACCTTTAAGCGGTGCCCACCCGGTCAGTTGGTGCTGCGAAAGGAAACTAAGCAGGCCGAAGGGCAGCTTCGATCCCGGAGTTCACCTCGGCCTGGGCAAACTCGGCCGCCACGCGGATTCCATTCATGATCGCCTTCTCGTTCGAAGACCCATGCCCGATGATGCACACGCCGCGCACCCCCAGCAGCACCGCGCCACCGTACTCGGAGTAATCCAGCCGCTTTTTGAACTCGGCGAAGGCCCTGCGCGACAGCAGCGCTCCCACCTGCGAGGTCACTGTCGACTTCAGCGACTCACGCAGGGACGCACTCAGTAATTGCGCGGTGCCTTCGATCGACTTCAGCGCCACATTGCCGACAAAGCCGTCGCAGACCGCCACGTCGCCTCGTCCGTTGAATAGGTCGCGACCTTCGACATTGCCGATGAAGTTGATGTTTCGCAACTCCCGCAGTAAAGGCAAGGTATCGCGAGTCAATGAGTTGCCCTTCATGTCCTCTTCGCCGATCGACAGCAGCCCGACCCTGGGGTTGTGGATCTTCAGCACGTTCCTGGCGTACATGTCGCCCATCACCGCAAACTGGACCAGATTATCCGGGTCGCAGTCCACGTTCGCGCCTACGTCGAGCAGCAGCGAAGGAACACCCTTCATTGTCGGCATGATCGTTGCAAGCGCAGGACGGTCCACGCCTGAGAGCATTCCCAGGACCATCTTCGCGGTCGCCATCGCCGCGCCGGTGTTCCCTGCTGTAAAGAATCCCGTGGCACGGTCTTCGCGAACCATCTTCAGCCCGACCCGCATGGTCGAGTCGCGCTTGGTTCGGACTGCCTGGGCGGCCTTGTCGTTCATCGTGATCCACTCGGTGGCCGGCACAATGAACACTGGCAACCGCTGCCCGCGCAAGGCCTGCCGCAGGATCGGACGCAGCTTGTCCTCCGGTCCCACCAGATGGACTCGCACATCGTACTGGCGCGCAGCGAGTACAGCCCCGCGAACCTCTGGCTCGGGGGCCTTGTCGGAACCCATCGCGTCTACAACGATGTCAGTCGGCATCAGCAGGGGAGAGCAGGGTTTGATCAGAAATGTTAGCTGGCTTCTTTAGTTACGAGGACTTCGCGGCCCTTGTACATGCCGCACTTACGGCAGACACGATGGGGAAGTTTGCGCTCATGGCAGTTGGGGCACTCGGAGAGGCCGGTCGGGGTGAGAAAGTCGTGGCTGCGGCGCTTTGCAGTCCGTTGCTTGGAGTGGCGCCGTTTTGGATTAGGCATTGCAGTTCCCTTTCAATCGGCCGCGGCGGTCACGCGAGGAAGATACGCGGTCGGCGGGGCAAAAACTCGGATTAGTGCTTCACTTCGAGCTTGTCGGTCAGATCTCCCAAACCCGCAAGAGCATTCCAACGCGCATCGGCCGGAGCGTCTTCGCAGGAGCATTTCGCTTGATTCAGGTTCTGACCACAGCGCGGGCAAAGCCCTTTGCAGTCCGCCTGACAGAGGGTACGGCTCGGCAGGGAGAGTAACACCTGCTCACGCACCACATCTTCCAGTAAAAGACCGCTCTCCTGATAATACCCGATTTCGGTCTCATCCGCAGTAATAGAACGCTCGCCGGCTTCAGCATCCGCGCTCTCGGGCCGGAAGATCAGGTCGAACTCCCCCGAAAGCGGCACCGTAACCGGGTCGACGCACCGGGCGCACTGGATTTCAAAGTCTGCACTGTAATGCGCCCGCAGCCGGATATCATCCACATGCGAGTTGGAGCTGCGATGCTCCACCAGCAGGTCGGCCACGCCGTTGACCGGCAACGGCCCCGTCTGGCGGATGTCGGTGGCGTAATCCAGCACGCCTGGATCGATGACCTCCGAGAATTCAAGCGGCTCGTCTACGAGTTGGAGCGGAGTAATCAGCACATGTTTAAAGGTAGCAGGTTAGGCCCACAGATCAAATACCCGCAATCGCGCGAGGCGAAAGCAGTAAGGACGCCGAGAAAATAGTTCGAAGCGAAACCGGCATCCTGCTGCATCCAAAACTGTTATGAGCAAGCCATGGCAAGCATCTGATATTCCCTCTCTTACCGGCAAGAGAGTCCTGATCACGGGGGCCAATAGCGGTATCGGCTACCATGCCGCGCTGAGGCTGGCCCGCAAAGGCGCGCATGTGATGCTGGCCTGCCGTGACCGGCAACGCGGCGAAGATGCCTTGCAACGGCTCGAGTCGGACTCGCCCGGAACCGGCGCTGAACTGGTCCTTCTCGACCTTGCCTCCCTTGCCTCCGTGCGTGGTTTCGCGGCCAACGAGGTCGCGAAGAAACGGCCGCTGCATATCCTCATCAATAACGCCGGCGTGATGGCCCCGCCGCAGCGGCGACAGACTGCCGACGGATTCGAACTGCAGTTCGGCACTAACGTCCTCGGCCACTTCGCGCTGACCGGCCTGCTGATGCCTGCGCTGGAACTGGCTGCCGCCGAAGCCGCTGACCGGCCGCGCATCGTCACCATCGCCTCGATCGCGCACAAACGCGGCCGCCTCGACCTGAACGATCTACAGTCCGCCAAAAGCTACTCCCCGAAAGGCGCTTACTCGCAGTCCAAACTGGCTAACCTGATGTTGGCCTTCGAACTGGATCGCCGCCTGCGCGCTGCCAGTTTACCCATCCTGAGCGTCGCCGCGCATCCCGGCGTGGCCAATACCAACATCTTCCGGCCAGGCGAATACTCGTCCATGGAAAGAACTCTCCGCAATCTCGTCGGCCACGGCATCGGCATCTTCCTGAACACCGACTCCGAAGGCGCCCTGCCGACCCTCTACGCCGCAACCTCGCCGAGCGTAGAAGCCGGCGGGTACTACGGCCCGCAAGGTCTGCTGGAAACCCGAGGCCGCCAGGTAGGTTTCGCGAAAGTCTCCCTCCAGGCGCGTGACTGCGCTGCTGCGGCCCGCTTATGGCAGGCCTCGGAAGAACTCACCGGGGTGCGCTTCCTCTAACAGCACTCTGGCCTCAAGTTCAACAGCACTCAGAGCATGTTCCAGGATTCAGTAAGCAAATCTTTTGTTTCAACTATAGAATTCACTTGCGTGGTGAGAACTTTCGCAAGAAAGGATCAGCGCGCAATTCAGGCCATTTTGGAGCACCCATTTTGTCGAGACACCCGCTTCCCGCCCTCCGTTTTTTCTGTGTGCTTGCAACCCTCGCGGCTCTTCCTGCTTTCGCCCAAAGAGGACCGCAGGTTGCTCCGACGTTTTCTCCCGCGGAAAACAAGGTAATCGCCCGGCTGACGTCGCTTGAGACGCTGCCGAGCGGATCATGGCGCTTCCATGCAGGCGATGTGGCCCATGGCGAGTCGGTGTCTCTCGACGATTCAAGCTGGCAAGAGGTCAAACCAAAGTCCATGGCGGGCAAGGAGGCCGTCTGGTATCGGCGCACGATTGAGGTGCCTAAGACACTGAACGGCTACGATCTGACTGGAGCCGAGATCAGCTTCCGCTTTGGCGCGACCGCTAACGGTCCGATGCCGGAGATTATTTATTTCAATGGACGGCGAGTGGCGCTGGGTGACGACCTGGAAGAAATCCCTCTCTTCACCGATGCAAAGCCTGGCGATAAGGTTCTGGTCGCGGTGAAGCTGCTGCCGACCGTGGATGAGAAGATGTTCCGGTCGGTGCAGATGAGGATCAGCTTCTCGGCGAACCGGCCGAACCCGGAGGATCTGGTAAATGAGTTCGTCGCGGCCGATGTGCTCGTGCCGTCGCTCTCGACGAACACGACCGGAGACCGCGCCATTTTAAGCAAAGCCATCGGCGAGGCCGATCTCGAAGCGCTCGATAAGCAGGATCAGTCGAAGTTTGATGCCTCGCTTCGCGCAGCGCAGACGACCCTGATGGCGCTTCGTCCTCTGCTCCAGACCGCGACGTTTCACCTGACAGGAAACTCGCACATCGACGCGGCATGGCTTTGGCCATGGACCGAGACCGTGGATGCCGTGAAGCGCACGTTTGGCACCGCAGTGCAGTTGATGAGCGAGTATCCGACCTACACCTACACTCAATCCGCGGCGGTCTATAGCCAGTGGATGGCGGATAAGTATCCGGAGTTGAATGCCCAGATCAAGAAGCGCATCGACGAAGGCCGGTGGGAGCTGGTAGGCGGCATGTGGCTCGAGCCGGACCTGAATATGCCCGATGGCGAGTCGCAGGTGCGGCAGTTGCTCGTAGGCCAGGAGACCTTCAACAAGCTCTACGGCAAGACGACGCGAATCGGCTGGAATCCTGACTCCTTCGGATATAACTGGCAGCTTCCACAGATCTACAAGCGTTCGGGCGTCGATTATTTCGTCACCCAGAAGATGGCATGGAACGACACCAACCAACTTCCGCTGAAGCTGTTCTGGTGGGAGTCGCCGGATGGCAGCAAGGTGCTGACGTACTTCCCGCATGACTACGCCAACGACAATCTCGACCCGACGCGCCTGGCCAAAGATATGGTCACCGCACGCAAGCAGTCGCCGGGCATGCTGCAGATGTTGGACCTGTACGGCGTAGGCGACCATGGCGGCGGCCCGACGCGTGCGATGCTTGATCAGGGCCTGCACTGGATGGAGCCGGACAAGGTGATGCCGCACGAGCAGTTCGGCACAGCGCAACCCTATTTCACCAAGGTAGAAGGAGAACTGAATCCGACCTCGCCGGAATGGAATTACGAGACGCTGGCAAAAAGGGATACATCTCTTCCTACTCCAGGCGCAGGGCAGATCAGCGTGCCGACCTGGAAAGACGAGCTGTACTTCGAATACCACCGCGGTGTGTTTACAACGCAGGCCGACCATAAACGGAACATGCGTGATAGTGAGGAGTGGGTGCTGGATGCGGAAAAGTACGCCTCGCTGGCATGGCTGGATGGTCAGGCCTATCCGGCGGACAGGCTGACCGACGCATGGAAGCATGTGTTGTTCAACCAGTTCCATGATCTCGCTGCCGGGTCTGGCATCGGAATCATCTACAAGGACGCGCAGAAGGACTACGATCAGGTGCGCTGGGCCACCAATGAGATCTCGTCCCAGGCGCTGGATACGCTCACGGCGCGTGTGGATACGCGCTCCGGCGGGGGCGTTCCTGTAGTTGTCTTCAACTCTTTGGGTTGGGACCGTGGCGGCGTCGCTGAGGTATCGGTGCAGATGCCTGAGGCCGCGGAAGGCGTGACGCTTCTCGACGACAAAGGCCATGTCGTCGCTTCGCAGGTGGTCTCCAGCGATCCCGCGACAAATACGTATCATCTACTGTTTCATTTGAATGAAGTTCCGTCGCTGGGCTACGTGGTGTTGCATGCGGTCGCAGGCAATCGCGAGTTTGCCACCGACCTGAAGAGCTCCGGGTTCAGCATGGAGAACACTGCGCTGCGTGTGGTCGTCGACCCGGCAACCGGCTGCATCACCTCGCTGTACGACAAGAAGGCGCACTTCGAAACCATAGCCCAGGGAGGCTGCGGGAACGAGCTGCAGGCCTTCAAAGACACCCCGAAAGACTACGACGCCTGGAACATCGATCCGGGGACGTACGATGTGGCGCCGACACTGCTGCACACGGTGGAGTCGGTCAAGCTCGTAGAGCAAGGACCACTGCGGTCGGTGATCCGAGTGTCGCGGATCTGGCAGAACTCAAAGTTCGTGCAGGACATTATCCTGTATGCGGGCGATGACCACGCGGTCGTGACGAACGATATCGATTGGCACGAGACCCATGTGCTGCTGAAGGCCGCATTCCCCTTGGCGGCCACCAGCGGCATGGCAACCTATGAGATTCCCTACGGCACCATCGACCGGCCGACCACGCGGAACAACAGCTTCGAGAAGGCGAAGTTTGAGGTTCCCGCACTACGCTGGGCCGATCTCGGAGATGGGCAGCATGGATTCAGCCTGTTGAACAACTCCAAATACGGATACGACGCAGTCGGCAACCTGCTGCGGCTGACGCTGCTGCGTTCGCCGACATGGCCTGACCCCAATGCGGATAGAGAGCACCACCACTTCAGCTATGCGCTCTATCCTCATGCCGGCGATTGGAAAGAAGCTCTCACGGTGCGGCATGGCTATGAGTTCAACTACAAACTGCGGGCGATGCAGGTACAGGCCCACGCGGGAGCGATGCAACCGGAGCACTCCTTCGCGAGCATCGCAGAAAAAAACGTAACCCTGACGGCAGTCAAAAAGACGGAGACTGGAGACGGTCTGATCCTGCGGTTCTACGAGTGGGCGGGAAAGCGTGGAGATGTCACCCTGACTGTGCCTCCGGGAGCGACCAGCGCAACGCTCGTCAACCTGATGGAAAAGCCGGAGGGAGCACCGATTGCAGTCACGGGCAATCACGTCACCGTGCCAGTCTCGCCGTTTGAGATCCAGACCGTGCAGGTGAACTACAAACCAGCAACGCCTCCGCAGTAGCCGGAGGCGTTGTTGGTAGTGTCAAAGTGCTCTGCTAGAGCGCGTTGGCTTCTTCAAGGCACTTCTTCATCCCGGCCCAGCTGATCCGCGTAGAGGCTTCCGGGGTGCCGCCACCGCGCCAGTGCGTCTCCAGGCTGACGGCATCCCGATAGCCCATCTGCTTCAGCGCACGGAACTGCGCCACCCAATCCACATAGCCCTTGTCGACCGGGGACCAGACGATCTTCCCACTGGCATCCTTCACAGCATTTTTGCAGTGGCAATGGCGGATACGATTTTTCGGCAATTCGTCCCAGCCTCCCGGGTAGGCGTCCAGCTCACCTCGCATGACGGCATTTCCGGGATCCCAGTTGAGCACGAAGTGAGGCGTCTGCACCGCCGCGAGAGTCTTGGCGGCCTCACGGCCAGTCGCGGTGTTGCACTCAAATTCGTTTTCAAGGACAAGCAGAAGATCCTGCTTTCCGACGGTCTCGGCAGCGGAGCGCAGCTTTTCATTGATGGCTGCGCGATAGGGAGCGACGTCCTCGATGCGCCAGAAGTCGAAGCACCGAATCTTGTCAGTCTTGAACTGCTTCGCCAGCGAGATGCAGCGCTCCAATATCTCATCCTGCTGCTTGTACGCGACCTCCGCGGCCCCGTGCATGTCGCCCTTCGAGCTGTACTGCGACTTCGGCGCGCCCGGCCAATCCACCTTGAACAGGGGACTGGCGATATCGGTCACGCGCAGGTTGTACCTGGCCAGGATCTTCTGTATCTCGGCGATCTGCGCATCCGAAACCGACATAAGGCTCTTGCCCCACATCGAGCGAAGTTCGACCCATTGCAGTCCAAAATCCTTCGCGATCACGGAGCACGCATGATCGAAGTCCGGCGAGATCTCGTCGGAGATGACCGCGATCTTGAATGGCGACTGCGATGCCGAGGTCATGCCGAATAGAGGATGTGCCGCATACGCAGCAGCAGCCATTCCCGCTCCTGTAAGAAAACTCCTTCTTGAAACCAGTTCCATGTTGCTCCTTTTGCAACTCAAGCGAATCGAGTTAGGCCAGATCAGATCAAGGGAAGAGGGCCTGTACGATGCGGCATGCACCGGCCCCATACGCAATTACTTCTTAGTATCGCCTAGAACGTAATTCCTACCGATGCCTGCAAAGTGCGTCCGCCTCCGATGCCGTTCACGCTGCCTTGGCCGGAGCCGACGGTGCTGGTAACTTGGCCGAAGTTTGAGGCGGTAAAGATGTTGCCGCTTCCACTATTGGGGTTATTGAACTGTGGGGTGTTGCTGAGTTGGAAGGCGTCAATGCGGGTTTCGAGCGCAGCCTCGCGGAAGATAGGGAAGCTCTTGAACAGTGAGACGTTGTCCTGGACGTAACCGGGGCCGCGAAACTGGTTCCGTCCTGTGTTGCCCAAGGCGACGCTCGCATCACAACTCGGATAAGGGGTCGTACATCCGGCGGGTTGGCTAAACGCGGTTGGGTCAAGCCAGTGAGTGCCAGTGCCAATGCCATGCGTCACATGATAGACGCCGGTCAGGTTGGCGGTTAGGGCGGTTCCGGGAGTGTTGAGCGGGCTTTGGTTCGCGTAGACGGTGAAGGGAGTGCCGGAGACGACGGAGACAATTCCGGAGATCTTCCAGCCGCCAAGAGCAATTGCCGCCGGACCGGAGCTCAGCATCTTGTGACCGCGGCCGAAAGGAAGCTCATAGGTGAAGCTCTGTTCGTAATTCAGGGTACGGTCGAAGTCGAGCGGAGCGTAGTTACTGCGTGGATTAATGAAGAAGATAAGACCGCCGTCATCGGGGCTTGCGGCCGGCCCATTGTTGCCGATATAGCCCATGGCCTTACCCCAGGTAAAAGCAGAGGTGAAGCCGAGGCTGCTGGAGAAGCGTTTGTCGAGTTGGACCTGCAGCGACTGATAGTTCGAGGAGAAACCCAAGAAATACTGGTTAGTGGCTGCGGTGCGTTTGAAGGTTATGTTCTCGGGATCGGACGCATTGCCGCCGCCGTAGGTGCTGGGCTGGTTGATGTTCTGGGCGCCCGAGAGGTCGACACCATGATTGGCTACGTAGGCGAGTTGCAGAGAGAGATTGCCGCGGAAGGCCTGCTGCACGGCGACGTTCCAGGATTCGACGTAGGGATTCTTATAAGTTTGAGGGATGTAGGTGAAGACCTGGCTGTTGAGCGAGCCGGCAACGGGAATGATTCCGCTGGACGGGATGTCGACGGGAATCGGCGGGGGAAACCCGGCCTGGAAGGTGGCTGGAGTTACACCATCTGGGCCCACGGCAGGCGTGAAGGGAGAGGCCCCGGCAGGCTGGTAGCTGTTGTTGGCGCGGACGGGAAAGTTGTAAGCGTAGACATTATCGGGAAAAGGCATGTAGCTGATGCCGAAGCCGCCGCGGATGACCGTGTTATCCGTGGCCCCGGTAAGCGAAGCCGGTACGGGGGGCGAAGTACCTGTAGCGCGTCTGGATGCCGAGGTTCGAAGGATTGCCACCGAGCCCGGCGAGGACAAGCTGGTTGTTGGTTGGGTCATAGTTGGAGAAGCCCCCGGAGCTCTTGGGCGTGGCCGGGGGATAGAACTCCCAGCGGAGGCCGAGATCGACCGTGAGTTTGGAGCTGACCTGCCATTTGTCGCTGGCGAAGGCGAAGAACCACCATTGCCTGTAGGCGGGAAAGAAGGTGTTAAGGTCGCGCCCGGTCTGGCTGGGTAAATCAAAAAGGAAGCTCGAGATGTCGTTGGCGATGTTGGTCTTCGCGCCTGCCTCGGAGGTCTGAACGTCGGAGAAGGTGAAGGCGCCGCGCGGGCTGAAGGTCTGGTCCTGAAGAAGATCGTCACGAACCCGGCGCAGGTCGACACCGTATTTGATGGTGTGGTTGCGAATGACCTTGGTCCAGTTATTGACGAAATCGATGTTGGATTCGCCTCGAATCCAGGGCTCGGAGGCAGAGTAGCCGATGAGAGTACCGGAGAAGCCGCCATTGATAGTCACGCCGACCTGACCGGTGGTAAACGGCTGTCCGGCGATGTTGACGCCCGGGACCCCAAGGGTGTCGGCATCGTTGGAGCCGTAGTCGCTAGGCTGCGCGTTGTTGCGAAGGTGGGCGACGCCGAAGCGCACTTCAGTGAAGAAGGTGGACGAAAAAATGTGGTCGTAGTTGGCGCCGGTGCTGTAGGACTTCTGATCGCCTGTGCCTTCGAAACCGCCGCCTGCCGGACCGCCGAGGAAGGCGCCGAAAGCAGGGGCCTGGAAGGTGACGGCGCGCTGGAAGCTGTAGCGTCCGCTCAGGTGGTTACGCTCGTTGATATTCCAATCAGACTTGATGTCGAAGCTGTCTGTGGTCTTGGTGAAAGGCAGGTTGGTAAGGTAGTTGTTTGCAGGGTTGGACAGGGGCAGGGTGGAGTTCAGAGTGCCGTTGGTTTGAGCGGCAGCATTGACGCCCTTGAGGATGGCGAGTGAGACCGGATTAATGTAGCTGAGCGGGATGTGATTGTTTGGAAATGGCTTGCGCGGGTGGGCAGCAGTGCCATCGCCGGTGGTCGGGTCGTAGACCTGACCGGTTCCGTTGGGCAGCAGCGCCGCGCTCAGGTCGATGAAGGTATTTGTTGGATCGGGCGTGTAGTAGCGTGAGTCTGGAATGGTCAGGGTGCTCGACACTCTTTCGTGATCGGTGGTGCGGAGATAGTCGCCGAAGAGGAAGAGCTTGTCCTTGACGATGGGGCCGCCAAGGCTGCCGCCGAAGTAGTTATAGGAAAGATGGCCGAGGGGACCGCCGAAGTAGGAGCGCGCGTTGACGGCACTGTTCTGGATAAACTCAAAGGCCGAACCATGAAACGCGTTCGTGCCCGACTTGAGCGTGACGTTCGTGACGGCGCCGGTGGCGCGGCCAAGCTCCGCTTCAAAGTTATTCGTCGAAATATCGACGGCCTGGATCGCCTCCGCGGGAGGAATAATGATCTGTAGAAGTCCAGTGCGTTCGTCGTCGTCGATGCCTTCGATCTGGTAGAGATTGCCCATGCGAGGCAGGCCGTTGGCTTCTGTCTGAAGGGAGCTTGCGGCGTTGAAAAACTGCGAGTGCTGGAAGGTTGCGGGCGCAACGCCAGGCACCAGGTTGAGAAGTGATTGAAAGTTGCGATTGGTGCCAAGCGGCAGGTCCGCAACCTGTCTGGCGTCGATCTTAGTGCTGATATCGGCCCGGTCGGTCTGCAGCAAAGGAGGAGCTGTTGTCACAAGAACAGTCTCTGAAACGCTCCCTGTCGTGAGGTCCACATCCACGCGCGTCGTCGTGTTATTCAGAAGTGAGATGTTCTGCCGCACCTCTTTCTTGAATCCCTGAGCGGTGACGGTAACGCTATAGGTTCCCGGCGGCAGGTCGGGCATCGTGAAGTTGCCGCTTACGTTGGTGGTGGTGTCGCGAGTAAATCCCGTGCTTGCATCTGTCGCAGTGACTGTGGCGTTAGCTAGCGTAGCTCCGCTCGGATCGCTCACCGTGCCGAGCAACGTGCCGCTAACGGCTTGTCCCATCAGAGGGACAGAGGCCATGAGGACAAGAACTATGGCTCCAACCAGATCTTTATAACGTGCGAACATCTCTTTATAACGTGCGAACATCGACGACCTCCAAAATGAAAAACAGTAACTGGCAACCCGGCCTATTATGTTTGAAGAACGAACCAAAAGGTACCTATTTTCGACTAAGACAGTCAAGCTAAATCTGGGATACCCGGCGTTCCTCCCCGGCAATCGGATGCGACGCGGGCTTGGATAGCGCTGCGCTGGGGGAAGAGCTTCAGTTCCCGGCAAATCCCGCCGGAAGCTGAGAAAACGGTGACCTTTTCCTTCCGAAGATATGCGGTCCTCTGGACAACGCACACCTGGCTGAAATACCTTCAGTTGACAGCCTGAACTTAATAAGAAACGCACGCGAAAGAGATCGAACGAATGACGAGTCTGGATCGTAGAAGCTTCCTGAAAGCCGCCGGCGTAGCCGTTGCCGGCACCAACCTCCAGATGCTGGCCGAAGAGCCGAAGCAGACGGGCCAAAAGACATCCGCCAACGATCACCTCCAGATCGCGCTGATCGGCGCAGGAGGCCAAGGCCAGGGAGATACCAAGGTCGCCCTCCAGGTTCCCGGCATTCGGCTTGTCGCCGTGGCGGATTGTTATGACGGCCGCCTCGCGCACTCCAAAGAGCTATGGGGCGAAGACGTCTTCACCACACGCGATTACCGCGAAATCCTGGCCCGTAAAGATATCGATGCCGTCATCATTGCCACCCCGGACCACTGGCACAAACAGGCCGCAGTCGACGCCATGAAGGCGGGTAAAGATGTGTACTGCGAAAAGCCGATGATCCATCTCTATTCCGACGGACCTGAGATCATCGAGACGGCGCAGGCCACCAATCGCATCATCCAGATCGGCAGCCAGCGTGTCAGTTCGATGATCTACGCGAAGGCAAAAGAACTGCTTGCCTCCGGCGCCATCGGCAAACTCAACATGGTCACGGCCCGCTGGGACCGCAACTCCTCCATCGGAGCATGGAACTATTCCGTTCCGCTTGACGCCAGCACGCAAACCTGCGACTGGCCGCGCTTCGAGGGGACTGCCCCCAAGATGCCCTTCAACGCGGAGCGCTTCTTTCAGTGGCGCAAGTGGAAGGACTACGGAAGCGGCGTCGCCGGCGACCTCTTCGTCCATCTCTTCAGCGGCACCCACTTCATCACCGGCTCCCACGGACCCACACGCGCCATGGCAACCGGCGGACTACGCTTCTGGAAAGATGGCCGCGATGCTCCCGATGTACTGCTGGCCCTGTTCGACTACCAGGAAGGCTTCAACCTCAGCCTCCACGTCAACTTCGTCGATGGCGGAGAAGAGAGCGAGGGCCTCATCTTCACCGGTTCGGAGGGAACCATGGAGATCGCCGGCAACAGCGTCACCGTCAGCCGCGTACCTCGGGAGAAAGAGCCTGGCTACACCGTCGGCACCTTCACCGATGCCATGCAGAAGCGTTACATCGAACAATACCGGCAGAAATATCCCATTGAGCACCCCACCGGCGAACCGCCGGCAGGTGTCGAAAAGTTCATCGCGCCCAAAGGCTACAGCGACAGCTACGATCACTTCCACAACTTCTTCAACTCGGTACGAACACGGCAGCCGGTCGTGGAAGATGCGGTCTTCGGCTTCCGCGCCGCCGGAGCCGCCTTGCTCAGCAATCTTAGCTACGAACGCGGGAGCGTCGTCCACTGGAATCCAAACACCATGAAGCTAGGCTGATATCCGTCAATCCGGATAACCTGTTCTTCGCCACACAGTTATGAGCTCAAGGAGCACTTCCGTGTATAAATTTTCCAGACGAGCCTTTGCCCGCATCGTCGGCGGATCAGCCGCCGCGCTGTCCTTTCCCGGCCTGAGTCATGCTTTGGCATCGCCCCAACAGTCTTCCGACTCGCCAGCCGCAACGTCCGGACAGTTTCCGCAGGACTTCCTCTGGGGCTCAGCCACAGCATCCTACCAGGTCGAGGGAGCCGTCAAAGAAGGCGGGCGCGGCGTCTCGATCTGGGACACCTTCTCGCACATCCCGGGCACGACGCACAACGGCGACACCGGCGACGTCGCCGACGACTTCTATCACCTCTACAAGCAGGACGTCCAACTCATGAAGGAGCTTGGGCTCAAGACCTTCCGCTTCTCCGTCGCCTGGACGCGCATCTTTCCCGCCGGCGCCGGCCAACCCAATCAGCAGGGCATGGACTTCTATCGCCGGTTGACCGACAACCTCCTCGAAAACGGCATCCAGCCGTACTGCACGCTCTACCACTGGGATCTCCCGCAGACCCTTCAGAACAAGGGCGGATGGGAAAACAAAGACACCGTCAAGGCCTTCGCGGACTACGCAGGCTATACCGCAGGCAAACTCTCCGACACCGTCAAGCACTTCATGACCATGAACGAGATGCGCACCTTCGTCGAACTCGGCTACGCGCAGGGCACCCATGCGCCCGGCCTTAAGCTCGATGCAAAACGCGTCGCCCAGTTGACCCACAACGTCGTGCTCGCCCATGGCATGGCCGTGCAGGCCATCCGTTCGCAGGCGAAGCCCGGGACAAAGGTTGGCCTCGCCGACAACATTGCCGCGACCACACCGGTGATCGAATCGAAGGAGCATATCGAAGCGGCTCACAAGGCGTTGCGCGAAGAGAACGCCATGTACCTCACGGTGGTGCAGGAAGGCCGCTATACCGATCTCTACCTTAAGCGCCTCGGGGCCAATGCGCCGAAGTTTACCTCCGAAGAGATGAACATCATCCACTCGCCCATGGACTTCATCGGCATCAACATCTATCAACCGACGTATGTCCGCGCCGACGATTCAGAGAAGGGCTACACCGTCGTCCCCATGCCGGATTCCTTTCCTCACATGTTCAGCCCCTGGCTCTACGTCGGCCCCGAAGCCCTGTACTGGGGACCTAAACTCGTAGCCTCTGTCTGGAAGGTGAAGGAGATCTACATCACGGAAAACGGCGCCTCCTCCGACGACCACCTCACCCCCGACGGCCACGTCTACGACACCGATCGTGTCATGTACCTGCGCAATTACCTTCGCCAGCTCCAACGCGCTGTGGCGGAGGGCGTACCGGTCAAGGGCTACTTCCTCTGGAGTCTGCTCGACAACTTCGAATGGGCTGATGGCTATAGCAAACGCTTCGGCATCACCTACGTCGACTTCGAAACACAGAAGCGAACGCCAAAACTCAGCGCCGAGTTCTACAAGCAGGTCATCCGGGAAAATCGAGTCCTCTAACCGGAATCATCTGCTGTGTTGTCCCTGCGGCATACCTCGCAGAGTGGCATCTTCGGTCACAATATAGTCCATCGGGATATCGAAAGGCTGCGGATGAATCGTATCGACGCGCCCTCCCGAAAAGCCCACTCCGATTGCGAGCGCCCTTTTTGGCATCGAGGCGAGGCTTCGATCATAGTACCCGCCGCCATAACCAAGCCGATAGCACGCTGCATCAAACCCTACCAGCGGCACAAGAAGAACGTCAGGCACAACGACCTCGCCCTCTACCGGGTAGGGGATGTGGTACACCCCATTCGCCATCGCATCGCCCGGCTTCCATCGGCGAAATTCAAGGGGGAAATTCCTGGCCGCAATCGCAGGCAAGGCAGCTTGACCACCCGCCGCAAGGAAGCGCTCCACAAACGGGAGCACATCAATTTCTCCCTGGATCGGCCAGTAGAACCCGATCAGCTCGATACGAAGCGGGTCCAGGACTTCCACTAACCGACCCAGAACTGTGTTGCTGTCGCGCAGATGAAGGTCCGCAGCCAGCGAGGTACGCGCCTTCAACAGCTTCGACCTGATCTGTTTGCGCCACGCTGTCACCTCCGCCCATGTCGCTCGTTCGACAACATCAGCTTCACTCATACCGCCGCTCACTTTGGATCCAAGTCCATTCCTATCTCGCTCGTCTCTTCTTCCATCAACCACCGCCGCAGTTGCAACAGATCGTTGGCCCGCGCGATTCCGATCGGTTTGCGCGAACGATGCGATTCGACGACGACAACATTCTCGACATTCTTCAGCATCATGTCGCGGTGCACCTGATCCACCGACTCATCCGGATAGGCCAGCACATAGTCCTGCCGCGCGAGTTCGCGCATCGTGAAGTGGTGATCGGGAGATTCGATCTTCAACAGATCGTGCGCTTCCACGACGCCCACCAGATCTCCCTCTTTTTCGACCACCGGCATGAACCCGACGCTTCCCGGCGACAGATTCGCCAGCACCGCGCGCAACTCATCCTCTGCTTGCACCACATTAAAGTTCTTCTGCATCACCTGGTCGACCCGGGCCCGCATCAGCACAGGCACGGAATAATCCTGAGAGACGATCAGGCCGCGCTTGGCTAGCTTTACGGTCATGATCGAATCCCGGCTGAACAACCTCACAACCCCGTCGGAGATCATCACGCATACGATCAGAGGCAGTAACGAATTCGGATTGTGACTGAGTTCGAAAAGGAAAACGATGCTCGTGAACGGCGCCCTGGCAATTCCTCCAAACAACGCCGCCATCGCCACCAGCGAATAGAACGCAGGATCGCTCACCAGACGTGGAACAAGGTGCTGGCAACCCAAGGCAAACGCCGCGCCCAGGCCGCCTCCCACCACCAGCGATGGAGCAAAGACGCCGCCCGTGGTCCCAGAGCCGAGAGAAATCACCAGCGCCCAGAACTTGGCCACCGAAATCCCAATCAGTGTGTGCAGCGTCAGCCGGTCGTTCAGCATATCGCGAATCGTGTCGTAGCTGGTGCCGAAGACCTGCGGATAAAAGTACCCAATCACCCCAAGCCCCAACGCGCCAATCACCGGAGACCAGATGAGGGCATGCTTGATAGGGAGTTCGTCGAAAAAATCTTCGAGCCACGAAAGCACCCGAATCATCACGATGCCCGCGACCCCCATCAAAATCCCCATCACGGCAAACAGCCATAGCTCATTCATGCCCGTCAGCTTGAACGCTGGAGTCGGGAACAGAGGCGCCCAGCCCGCGAAGTGAATGCGGACTCCCGTGGCCACAGCCGCCGCCAGAGCCACGGGAATGAAAGAGCGGGCACGCAGTTCGAACAGCAGCAGTTCCACAGCCACCAGTATTCCAGCCAGAGGAGCCGTAAACGTCGCCGCCATGCCCGCAGCAGCCCCGGAGGCGAGTAGAACCCGGCGATAGTAGGGCGTCAGTCCGACAGCCTGACCGAAGAGGGAACCCAGCGCGGCGCCGGTCTGGATGATCGGTCCCTCCGCTCCAAACGGACCGCCCGTCCCAATCGCAAATGCAGTGGCCAGCGGCTTCAGAATCGCGACCCGAATCCGCATCCGGCTATGGCGAAACAGCACCGCGTCCATGGCCTCCGGAATCCCGTGCCCTTTCAAGGTCGGCTCCCAGAAGTGGATCATCCATCCCACCACCAGCCCGCCAATCGCCGGAATCAGGATGACCCAGGCGCCAAGATGGTTGTTCGCAGGGTTGCTGACCTGAAACGAAAACCTGCCGAAGAAAAAGAGGTTTGTGAAGAAATAGATCAGCTCAAGCAGGCCCTGCGCCGTAAGGCCGCCGATCAGGCCCACCAGAAGCGAATAGCCGCAGATCTTGATTACTTCCGGTTCGAGCGCTACGCCAAACTGCCCCTTTTTCTTAGACCGGAAATCAGGACTGGGTACCTCTACTACTGGAATATCAGCCATCGAAACCTCCTGCGAGCTCGTTCCGTTCCTTCGGTAAAACCAGAAAAACAGGTCACGCATGGGACGCAGCAAATCGGTTCGAAGCTTTATGGCCGGCAGCCGCAAGCAAGCCGGATTTTCAACTCCTCCGGTCTAGCTCGCCGGGACATACTCTTCCGGCTCCACCTCGTGGACAAGCCCTGGCGCACGATCTCTCCTGATCGTGAGCGCCTGCAGAATATCCGACTTCGTCACAATGCCTTCCATCCGGCCCTCTGCCGAGACCACAAGCAGCATGGGTTCCCGATGCTCGCTCGTCAGCAGGCGCAGCGCCTCCATCACGTCGCAATCGGGGGATACCTTCTGCACCCGCCTCTCCGTGATCTCTCGAACCTTTGTGGTGTCCCATCGGTCCGGAGAGACCTGGGCCAAGGTCCAGAGCGCGACCGTACCCAGAAGCTCTTGGTCTTCGAAGACAGGAAACACCTCATGGCGATAGTGCGGCGACAAGATGCTCGTAAACTCTCGCAGGCTCAACGACGCCTGCACCGAAATCATCTGCGGCTGCATCACCTCGCGGACGAAGACGTTCCCCAACTCCTGTATCTTCACCCCTTCGTGCAGGCGCTGGTCTCCCGACGCCGAGGCGTCCCCGGAGATCGCATAGGCAACCGCCGCTCCGATCAACGCGGGAATGATGAAGGCATGTCCGCCCGTCGCTTCCGCCACAAAGACAACCGCGGCCAGCGGAGTTTTGTAACCCGCCGAGATGAACGAGGCCATGCCAACGGCAGCATACAAGCCGAGCGAAGGGCTATGCACGATCGACTGGGCGAATGCTGTTCCAATCGTGCCGCCTGTCAGAAACAACGGCACAAACATCGCGCTCACTCCGCCGCACGCAAGCGTGAACAACGTAGCCGCTAGCTTCAGCGCGCCGAAGACAAGCAACTCGACCGAACTATGCTGCTTGCTCAGGATCTCTCCCACCGCTTCATAGTTCGGGCCGATCGGCATCAGCGTGCCATGGTAAAGCAGCAGGAAGACAAGGCCGCACAAGCCCGTCAAAAAGCCTCCAATGGCCATCTTCAGCCAGTGCGGGAGCGACCACTTCACGAAAAAAGTCCGTGCGCGCCGAAAGGTCACGACAAACGCCATTGCAACCAGGCCGACAATCACGCCAAGCAGCGCGCACCACACCAGATCTCTGCCCTCGAACGACGTAGCGCTGGCAAAGTTGAAGAGCGGCGTTCCTCCCAGAAAGGAACTCATGGTCACGAACGAGACCACCGAAGCAATCAGAGAGGGCACCAGGGCTTCGTGCGCCAGGTCATCCCGGTACGGCATCTCCAGGGCGAACACAATGCCCGTAAGCGGAGCGCGGAACACCGCCGACATTCCGGCAGCCGCGCCACAGATCAACATGATCCGGCGATCGCGCGAATCCAGCCTGAAGCGTCTCAGCTTCGCCCAAAGCCACGACCCGATGGCCGCGCCGCCGTAGATGCTCGGACCCTCCAGCGCCGCGCTGCCACCGAATCCGACGGTCGTGATCGCCGCGAGCAGCTTCGGAAAGAAAGGACGCATATCGACGTCGCCCTGATGCTCATGGTAAGACCGGATAATCTCTTCGGTGGAATGTTCATCCGGATCAGGCGTCAGATACTGCATGATCAGACCGGTTGTAGCGAATCCCCCAACCAGACCCGGGATGATAGCCCAGTGGTGCGCCAGATAATACGCCAGAACCGCAGGCCACATCTTGCCCAGAATGATGACCGCAATTGCCGTGATGGCCAGACCCGTCGTGACGCCGATGACGGGCGCGATCATCAGCCATTTAACAAGATCTCTGGAATAGATCGCGCCAAGATCTTCATGCACCAGCGGCAGATATTTACGCAGCAGCGGATGATTCAGCGCCCAGTCCATGCTTCTCCGCTTTTTTATGTTTGTTGTTGTCATTTGAATTTGTTGGAAATAAGTATTTCGTTGCAGGTCATCGTTTCATCCACACTTACGAGGTGAGAACTTGAAGCTTCAAGTCACGCTCTTGCTTCTCCCGCGCTCCAGCAGTATCGGAGATTCGGCGATACTGAGGAACCCTGCGCGCACCCGCGTCATCTCCTCCTGGTGCAGCGTGGACAGCTTGGCGAGAGTCTCTTTCCCTAGCCGCGTCAAAGAAACCATGACCACCCTGCGGTCGACACTATCCTGTTCCCGGCAGACTAGCCCCTTCTGCACGGCCCGTTCGATCAACTCCACAACAGAGTGGTGACGCTCCTGGAGGAACTCCGCCAACTCCGAGATAGAGGCCGTGCCCCGGCCGGTAAATCCAGCAACGCCAAGCATCAACTGGTGCTGTTGCGGTGTCACTCCGAACTGCCTCGCCGCCTTTTCGCTGAAGCGAAGAAACTTCCGCAGGCTATACCGGAACGAGGCAAGCTCCCGAATAAGAGATGGCCCCGTAGAAGCCGTCTCGACCGGGGAGCGCAGATTACAGGGTGCTCGTCTCATACGAAAATTATATCGTAATACGACTCAAATAACCTGCATGGTTCGCGGCCGGCCTTACGATCCATCAAGGCCGCCGCTCCGTACCCGTCCCCCAGTTCTGCCGGTCCTCTATTCTCGCGAGCAACCTGATCCTGTACTCTTTGTCAGGGCACGTCTGAGGAAAGATCGAGTGATGGCGAAAAAACACGAAAATATTCCAGCAAATACCGAGAAAGCTGAAAAAGCCGATAAGTTTCTGAACTACGCCACACCGGCGCTCGATAAGGGTCTCGACGTCATAGAAATGCTCGCGCACCAGCCTGCCGGCCTCAGCAAAAGCCAGATGGCGCGCGAACTCAACCGCACCGTTTCGGAGATCTTCCGCATGCTCCTCTGCCTCGAGCGCCGCGGCTATATCGCTCAGGTCGCGGAAGAGCGCTACTCCCTCACCCTCAAATTATTCAAGCTGGTCCAGGAGCATCCACCCACCGAACGCCTCATCGCGGATGCGTTGCCGGTCATGCACAGGCTCGCGCATGACACCATGCAATCCTGCCACATGGGCGTCCTTGAGGCCGACCGCGTCGTTATCCTCGCCCAGGTAAACACTCCTTCGAACGTCGGCTTTTATGTCAAACTCGGCTCGACCGTCGACCTCCTCGAGGCAGCCAGTGGCTATGTCATCCTCGCCCATCTCGACGAGGCGCAGCGCGAAAGCAGTCTCGCGGAGTGGTCCCGCCAGACTGGAAAAAAGGCGCCGCGAGATCTCGAGGCCCACCTCGCGCGCATCCGAACAGCCGGATTCGAAAAGCGCGCCAGCTACCTGGTCAAAGGCATCGTGAACATCAGCTTCCCCGTGCTCGATGAACGCGGTTCAGCCTTGGGCGCGCTCACGGTCCCCTACATCCAGTACACCGGAGCTTCGAAGAAGATGGACACCGTCATCAAGACACTTCGCAAAGCTGCCGTTGAAATTACGACGGCGATCGGCGGCAAATCCGGGCGCTGAATCACTCAAGACAGCGAACTCCCAGGGGAATTGCCACGAAAAACGCGAGATGGTACGGGATCAGTGCTCGCATATTGAATGCAGTTGCGCCCCTTCTTCTTTGCGACATACAACGCTCGGTCAGCAGCAGCAAGCGCGTCATCGGCAACGGTAGAATAACTTCCTCCCGCCAACGCCACACCAATGCTGCACGTAACCTTCAGGCTCTTTTCCCCCACCAGAACCGGCTCGCCGGTCAGCGCGTCCTTCAGCTTCTCCAGCCTCGCTCCGAACGTCGTCATCTCCAGATCCGAGAGTCGCTGCTGATGAGGCATCAACACCAGAAACTCCTCGCCCCCATAACGGCCCGCGGCATCATAGGCCCGAATCCCGCTGCTGAAGCGATGGCCAATCTCCCGCAACACCGCGTCGCCGGTAAGATGCCCATGCTCGTCGTTGATGGACTTGAAGTAGTCTAGATCGATCAGCACCACAGCCAGCACGGTGTTCGTGCGCTTTGCTCGAGCGAACTCGCTGGTCATCAGCTCAACGATCCGATTGCGGTTCAACAGCCCTGTAAGCGCATCGCGAGTCGCCAGTTGCTCGAGTTCCCTGGTGCGAACCGACACTAACGCCTCAAGCTCCCGCTGCCGGCCCAGCAAATGCCTTATGCGGAGCCTCCAGGCGAACAGGACGCAGGCGATAACAACCAGCACCTCGGCAACGCTGGCGATCCACGTCTGCCACCATCGAGGCGCAATCACAAAATGAATCGTAGTCACCGGCGACCTCGAACGCGATACAGGATCGACGGAAACCAGTTCAAACGTGTAAGCTCCCGGCGCCAACGGAGAATAATGCGCCCCGCTCTGGTCGGTCGCAATCCAGTCCGGATCGACATCGCTGAGGCGATACCGGTATGTCAATTCCGCTTCATGTTCATACGCGACCGGAGAGAAATTGATGTCCAGCGGCTTGCCGCCCCAGAACGTCTTGAAGCTGCCCGCGTGAACAGGTTTTTGTCCGTACAGGATGGAATCGATACGAGGCGTCGGCGGAGGCGCAGTAGCAGCCACCGACATTCCGACATAGTGACTCAACCCCTCGCTGGTGCCGATCCATACGGAGCCATCCCGGTCCGCAAAGAAAGCCTTGGCATTGACGTCATTCCAAAGCAACCCATCATCCGTGTTGAACAGACGCCAGTTCTGGCCGTCAAACACATCCACGCCCTGGTCGTGCCCGACCCACACGCGGCCGCGCCGGTCACTCCGAACGAACACCGCCACGCCGGAGGAGACCTGCTGCGGTCCCATTTTTTGAGCAGCCGCTACCCGCCCGCCCTTTAAAGTAATACGCCACACCCCGGAATAATCCGTCACCGCCCAGAGCGACCCGTCCGCCGCAAAATCGATATCGGTAAACTGCGTCGGCAGCAACGGCACATCGACCGGCACTGCACGCCATACTCCGTTGGTCCTCTCGAACAAGCCGCTCAGGGTTGCCGCCCACAAGCATCCCTCCCGGTCTTCGGTCACGCGATACACATTCGTAGCCGGCGCGCCTGCAAGATCGACCTTCACCGCTTTCCGCGCCGTAGTGGAATCGTCGACCGCATACAGCCCCTGTTCGGTCGAAATCCAGATACTGTTATGCGCATCGGCATAAATCTGATGCCCGGACGGCACATCCGAATACCGTTCGATCTTCAGCGTGGCCGCATTGATCTTGATTACAACGCCCTGCCCGCTGACCGCCCAGATATTTCCATTGCGGTCCTCGGTGATCCCTTGCATGCTGCGCGCGAAATCCTTCAAGCCGTCCGTGACCGAACGAAAATGCGTTCTCGCCGAGTCGCTCAGGCTCACGCCGCTGTCTTCAGCGACCCACAGCCGGTTCTTCTCATCGCTCAGGACTCCCCACACGATCGGGTTTCCCAGCCCTTCGGACGTCGTCCAGCTCTCCCACTTCCCATAGCCCAGCCAGCGCACCACGCCATGTCCCACCAGGCCCATCCATATTCGACCCTGGTTGTCCACCAGAAGCGAACTCAGCGGAGAAACGCCCAGGCCCTTGGCCTCATTTATGAAGCTCCAACGGCCGTCTTTCCACAATGCCAGGCCTGTCGTCCCAGCCGTTGCAATCTTTCCATCCGAGGTCTCGGCAAAGCTGATGTAGTAATTATTGGTGAGCCGGCCCGCATCCCCGTCCGTTCGGTCTTCGAAACGCCCCGCGTCACGCGGCAGCGCAATCACCCGGTTGTCGCTCCGCGCCCAGAGGCTGCCGTCGCGGCTGACAAACAGCGCGTACCAAAGCGCCTCCGGAACACCCTCACCTTGTCCCCACCGGTGTAGCTGCCCATCGCGAAACTGACAAAGACCCTTGCCGCACCCCAGCCATATCTCCTCGCCGCGCGCCAGAACGCTCGTGATCGCATCATCGGAAACAAGTCCGCGAAACTCTCTGAGTTCCAAAGCCGGCTGGGCATATGCGCTTCCGTCCGCTCGCCGCGAAATCACAAACAAACGATAATTTCCGACAACCAGCAGCCGCCCGTCTCCCAGCGCCGCCATCGAAGAATCAATCCCCACCCCAATCGGCTTGCCTTCGTAGAGAACTTCCTTGAAGCGGCCGTCTTCCCGATAGAACAGCCCTCCGCCAGTGCCTACCCAAAAACGGCCCGCCGGATCTTCCGTCAGCGCGAGCACGTAAGGATTGGTAAGCCCTTCCGCGGAGCTGAACTGTTGAAATCGGCTGCCGTCATATCGAAAAAGTCCATTGTCGGTGCCCATCCACATCAGACCGTCGCGGTCCTGCAGCAGAGAATCGACGTTCAGATTTTTCAGTCCTTGCGCTTGCCCATAGGTTTTAAAGGCGTACCGTTGCGCCACACTCGGAACAGTCGAGGCCACGCTCAACAGACCGCTCAGCAGAAACTGCGTCAGTGACATTCGCAAGCACAGCATGGGAGGAGATACTTTCAGATTCTTTTGCAAACCGCAGCCTGCGTGCCCGCGTACAACCTGCAATGCGTGGCATCTTTGGCCTGACTCATCAGAGTAGTACCACCGTTCCGCTGTGAAACACACCAAACTTCTGTCGAATCTGGTCCTCGCATCAAAATGATCAATAAATGAGGGGCTTAGGAAGCAAAGGAGTCAGAGCGGATCCTTTCTGAGGAAGTTTAGCAGTTCTTTATAGAGGTTATTGTTGCGGTGATTGAAGCGAAATTCTGTCTCTTTGAGGTGGAGGTAGAAGGTGCGTTTGGGCACACCGCAGAACCTGGCGAGGCGACGTTTGGCCAGGCTCCAGAAGCTTTCGATACCGTTGATGTGGTTGAGTTGCTGGGCGAAGATATTCTCCCGGTGCTCGACTCTGAGGTGCTTGTCGTAGCCCAGATCGACCAGGCCGTGATAGCCAGCCCAGCCGTCGGTGTGGACAACCGAGCTGAGACTGGCGCGGCCACGAATCACCGCTTGCAGCGCGGCTTTGGAAGCATTGGGGACGATGGCGGTGTAGACCTTGTCGCCGCGCTTGAGCAGGCCGAAGACGATGGACTTGCCGCCGGCGCCGCGTCCGCACCTCCCGCGCACGCGCTGTGGTCCGAAGTAAGACTCATCGGCTTCGAGCACTCCCTCTAACGGCGACTGCCGCTCGCACTCGGCGGCGATCCTGGTGCGCAGGCGCAGAAAGATCGTGTTGACGGAACGAAGCGAAATCCCAGTCAGATGGGCCGTCTGCGTGGCTGTCAAATCCAAGGCAAAACACCGGACCAGGTGCCGGAACTTCGCCTCGGATAACTTTGAAAATCGAAAGTAACGGTTCGACTGCGCCATGATTGGACTCTAGCGCCATCTGGCAGTCCTTTGCTTCCTAAGCCCCTAAATGATTAATCGGAAGAGCGATAAATTCCAGACCTGGACCGGAAGGCCCTCGATCCCACATTGCGCCCGGCAAACGCCTGCAGCCTAGCGAGCATCCTTCTAGGAAGGGTCTTTCCTGCGTCGTTCCCCATGGGAAAAGGCCCGCAGTACCATACTGGGAATGACTACAAACCAACTCCCAGGATTACGGAGCCTATGAAACCTGTCGAAGGCCGCAAGCGTGTCGTCATAGAAGCAGTTCAACCGCAGGTAGACTGCGGCCGCTATCCCGTAAAACGAATTCTTGGCGACGCCGTCACCGTATCGGCCGCTGTCTTCGGAGACGGCCACGACCACGTCTCCGGCCGCCTGCTCTATCGGCATGCAGGCCAGGATGATTGGCGCTCCACACCGCTCGCCGCGCTCACTAACGATCTCTGGTCCGCCAGCTTCCATGTGGACCAACTCGGCGACTGGAGCTACACCCTCGAAGCCTGGATCGATCACTTCGAAACCTGGTGCGCCGACCTGAAAAAGCGACTCGCCGCCCAGCCTGCTCCCGGCGCACAGACTCACGCCACGGAATCGCAGGACATCCCCCTCGCCCTCCGCTCCGGCGCTCTCCTGCTAGAACAGGCTGCGCAACGCGCCAAAGATTCCCACAAAAAAATCCTCGCCCAGACCGCTGCAGACCTCAACCAGCTCGCAGCACAAAACTCCGCCGCCTACCAGTACCCCATCCCCGCCGAAGTCGCCGAGGTCGCCGCCCTCTACCCCGACCCCACGCTCATCACACGCTACCAACACGAACTGCATCTCTGGGTCGACCGTGAGCGAGCCCGCTACTCCACCTGGTACGAGCTCTTCCCCCGCTCTGCCTCGCCAGACCCATCTCGCCACGGAACGTTTACCGACGTGCAAAATCTTCTGCCCGAGATTGCCGCCATGGGTTTTGACGTGCTCTATCTCCCGCCCATCAGTCCCATCGGCAACGCCTTCCGCAAGGGCCGCAACAACAGCGTCACCTCTACCCCGGACGACCCCGGCAGCACCTGGGCCATCGGCTCCAAAGAGGGCGGCCACAAAGCCATTCACTCCGAGCTTGGCACCTTGCGCGACTTCAAAGCCCTTGTCAGTGCCGCCCGCGACCACAAAATGGAGCTCGCCCTCGACATCGCCTTCCAATGCTCCCCCGACCATCCCTGGGTCGCCGAACATCCCGAGTGGTTCATCATCCGTCCCGACGGCTCGATCCAGTACGCCGAAAATCCGCCAAAGAAATATCAGGACATTTATCCCCTCAACTTCGAATCGCCCAATTGGCGCGGCCTCTGGGAGGCCCTCCGCGATGTCTTCGCCTACTGGATCCGTCAGGGCGTTCGCATCTTTCGCGTCGACAATCCCCACACCAAGGCCCTTCCGTTCTGGGAGTGGTGCATCGACGATCTTCAAGCCAAATACCCCGACGTCCTCTTCCTCGCCGAAGCCTTCACCCGCCCTCACGTCATGTACTCGCTGGCCAAAGCCGGCTTCACCCAGTCCTACACCTACTTCACCTGGCGCAATACCAAAGACGAGCTTCAGGAATACTTCGAAGAGATCACCAAGCCGCCCGTCACCGACTTCTTCCACCCGAATCTCTGGCCCAACACACCCGACATCCTTCACGCCACCCTGCAGAACGGCGGCCGTCCCGCCTTTATGCAGCGAGTCATCCTCGCCGCGACCCTTGGCGCCAACTACGGTATCTACGGTCCGGCCTACGAACTGGGCGAAAACCTCCCCGCCAAGCCCGGGAGCGAAGAGTATCTCAACAGCGAAAAGTACGAGATCCGCCATTGGGACCGCACAGCCCCCCATAGCCTCGCCCAACTCATCACAAAACTCAACCGCATCCGCCGCGACAATCTAGCCCTCCAAAGCGATAATTCCCTTCACTTCCATGCCGTCGATAACTCGAACATCCTCTGCTACAGCAAATGCACCGGCGATAACCGGATCCTCGTCGCCATCAACCTTGATCCCACCCAGGAGCAGGCCGGCTGGATCGACCTCAATCTCAAGGAACTCGCGGTTCCGCACAACCAGAACTTCGACATCGAAGATCTCCTCACCGGCGTGCATTACCAGTGGCACGACCGCAGCAACTACGTCGCCCTGCGTCCCGACGTCATGCCCGCCCACATCTTTTGCATCCATCCCGCAACCGTCAACGAGCCTACACTCAATCCAGCGCCGGCAGCATAGACATCCGCAATCAGCATAGACATCGTCATCTCTCCACCCGCCACCAACCCGCACGAGGACAAGAGTGAAAAAATCCGGCAGCGCCACCGATCCGCTTTGGTACAAGGACGCGATCATCTACGAGCTTCACGTCCGGGCCTTCATGGATTCGAACGCCGACGGTATCGGCGACTTCCCCGGCCTGATGTCGAAGCTCGATTACCTCCAGGACCTCGGCGTCACCTGCCTCTGGCTCCTTCCCTTCTTCCCTTCGCCTCTGCGCGACGACGGCTACGACATCGCCAACTACATCGACGTCAACCCCAGCTATGGCACCCTGAACGACTTCAAGCAGTTTCTCGACGCCGCCCACCAACGCGGCATGCAGGTCATGATCGAGCTCGTCATCAACCACACCAGCGACCAGCACCCCTGGTTCCAGGCCGCCCGCCGCGCTCCCAAAGGCTCGCCCGAGCGCGACATGTACGTCTGGAGCGATACCGACAAGCTCTTCGAAGGCGTCCGCATCATCTTCACCGACACCGAAAAATCAAACTGGGCCTGGGACGACGTCGCCCAGCAGTACTACTGGCATCGCTTCTTCTCCCACCAGCCCGACCTCAACTTCGACAACCCCCGCGTCATGGAAGAGGTCCTCAACGCCATGCGTTTCTGGCTGGATATGGGCGTCGACGCGCTCCGCCTCGATGCCATCCCTTACCTCGTCGAACGCGATGGCACCAGCTGCGAAAACGTGCCGGAGACCCACGTCAAGATCAAACAAATTCGTGCCGCCCTCGATGCTGAGTACGAAAACCGCACCATTCTCGCCGAGGCCAACATGTGGCCCGCCGATGTCCGCCCCTACTTCGGCGACGGCGACGAGTGCCAGATGGCCTTTCACTTCCCGCTGATGCCGCGCATCTACATGGCCCTCCGCCAGGAAGACCGCCTCCCTATCACCGACATCATGGCCCAGACCCCCGCCATCCCCGACGTGTGCCAGTGGGGCCTCTTCCTGCGCAACCACGACGAACTCACTCTCGAAATGGTGACCAACGACGAGCGCGATTACATGAATCTCGCGTATGCTTCCGACGCCCGCATGCGCATCAACGTAGGCATCCGCCGCCGCCTCGCGCCTCTGGTCGACAACAACCGCCGCCGCATCGAGCTGCTCAACTCGCTCCTGCTCAGCTTCCCCGGCACCCCCATCCTGTACTACGGCGACGAGATCGGCATGGGCGACAACATCTACCTCGGCGATCGCAACGGCGTCCGCACCCCCATGCAGTGGAACTCCGATCGCAACGCCGGCTTCTCGAAGGCCACCCCCGGCCAACTCTACTTTCCCGTCATCATGGATCCGATCTGGGGCTATCAATCCATCAACGTCGAAGCCCAGCAGTCCGACCAGTCTTCGCTCCTGCACTGGACCCGCAACATGATCGCCCTCCGAAAGCTCTTCCACGTTTTTGGCCGTGGCACCCAGGAGTTCCTCAATCCCGAAAACCGCAAGATCCTCGCTTACATTCGCCAGTACGACGACGGCGTCGTCAGCGGCAGCGAAACCATCCTCTGCGTCGCTAACCTCTCGCGCTTCTCGCAGCCCGTCTGTCTCGACCTCAGCAAATACGCTGGCATGATCCCCGTCGAGATGCTCGGCTACGTCACCTTCCCTACCATCACCGCACAAGGCTACCCACTCACCCTCGCTCCCTATTCTTTCCTGTGGCTCGAGCTCCAACCCGCGCCCGCCGTTCCCGAGCCAGTCCACGTCCCCGAAGCCGAACCCATCCTCGACCTCATCAGCCAGGGCATCGCGGGCATCCTCACCGGTCCCGGCCTCACGCTCCTCCAGCAGCTCCTCATCACCTACCTGCCCCGCCAGCGCTGGTTCGGAGCCAAGTCCCGCACTATCCAAACCGTCGAAGTCCTCGACTTTGCCGAGCTGCTGGATGCCCAAGGCTCGGGCCTCAACGCCGCCCTCGTCTTCCTCCGCATCACCTACTCCGACGGGTCCACCAACACCTATCAACTCCCTCTCGCCATCACCACCGGCGAAGAAGCCGACGCCGTCCACGCCGACCCGGCCAGCATCTTAGCTACAGTCAGCACACCAAACGGCCCGGCCATTCTCCACGATGCCGTCGCCCGCGAAGACGTCCGCCAAGCCATCCTCCGCCTCATCGAAACCAGCAGCGAACTCCCCACCCGCTCCGGCGTCCTCTGCGGCCACCCCAGCAGCGCCTTCGCGGACCTGCGCGGCTCCGGCCCGCTACCCGCCCGCACCGGCTCTGCGGAGCAGTCCAACACCTCCATCCTGTACGACGCCAAACTCATCCTGAAGCTCTTCCGCCGCCTCGAACCGGGCGAAAATCCCGACACCGAAATCGGCCGCTTCCTCACCGAAACCGCCCACTTCCCCCGCATCGCTCCCTTCCTCGGCGACATCACCCTCACTTCGGAGACCGGCGAGCCCACCACCATCGCCATGCTGCAGGGCTTGGTTGAAAACGAGGGCGACGGCTGGCAGTGGACCCTCGACGAACTCTCCCACTTCTATGACACCGTCGCCATCCTGCCGCCGCCACAAGAACTCGGCGCCCCCGCAACCTTCCTCTCCGACGCCGAAGCACCGGACGCCGCCCGCCAGCATGCCTGGCTCTACCTCGACGCCGCCGCGCTCCTCGGCCGCCGCACCGCCGAGATGCACCTCGCCCTCGCCACCCCCACCGACAACCCGGCCTTTGCCGCCGAACCCTTCACCGCTACCGAGCTCGCCGCCGACGCCGCCCGCATCGAAGACCAGCTCTCCCGCAGTCTCCAAGCCCTCAAGCGCGGCATGTCCCAGCTTACCGAAACCACCGCCGACAACGCCGCCCTCGTCCTCAGCCGCCGTATCGAGCTTCTCTCCCGCGCCCGCGCCGTCGCCTCCGCCAAGCCGGAAGAAGCCGGCCACCGCACCCGCATCCACGGCGACTACCATCTCGGCCAGGTCCTCCGCGCTCGCGGCGACTACGTCATCCTCGATTTTGAAGGCGAACCCGCCCGCAGCCTCGCCGCACGCCGTGCCAAGCAGTCCCCTTTGCGCGACGTCGCTGGCATGCTCCGCTCCTTCAGCTACGCCGCCTATTCAGGCCTCAACACTTTCGCCCAGCGCCGCCCCCCAAATAATGAGGCGGAGGCGAAAAGCCTCGAAGCCTGGGCACGCCTTTGGCAGAATGCCGTCTCCACCGAATTCCTCCGCGCCTACAGTGCAACCGCCTACGCAGCCAACTCCGAACTCCTTCCTCAGCCCGCCCAGGCTCAGCTCCTGCTCCATGCTTACCTGCTGGAAAAATCTCTCTACGAACTCCTCTACGAACTCGACAACCGCCCCACCTGGGTCCGTATCCCCCTCGCCGGCATCCTCACCCAATAGCAAATCTATGATCGTCACTCAGGGCAGCAAACCGTCTTTCACTGCTGCTTATCTGACCGTAGCGTATGCATCTGATGTTGTTTGTTCTTCGCCGTCATCCTGGAGCGCAGCCAAGGATCCCTGTCTTTCGCCGTTGCTCTTGCTTTTGCCTGTTCTACAATCCCGCCTCATCCGTGCGGATCCGGGTTATGCCTTCAGCTCTTAACACGTTCTCAGGTTCCCCTGACCCGAAACAAAGCCGAATGGGAAAAATTCTCGCCTTCCTCCTACCCGTTCCGCCGCAATCCCCGGGCAGCCAGATAAACTACCGGACCCACTACCGCCACAACTCCCGCAAATCCCAGCGCCGGCATTCCCGCCACCCTCTCCCCACGTGCCGCCCACAGCGCGAATCCGATCAGAACCGCCGGCCCCACGCCCACTCCCACGGCGCCCCACATCCCACCCGGCACCTTGAACGGCCGAACCAGCTCCGGCTCCTTCACCCTTAGCACCACCAGCGCCACAAACTCCAGCAGCAGCGCCGCCCCATACAGCACCAGGTCGATCGAAATCAGCCGCTCAAACGACAGCCCCAGAGCCAGCGCCCACGCCACCGAACACACCGCCACGCTCACCCAGGGCACGCCCATCTTCGTCTTCGCCGCCAAAGCCTTCGGCAGCATCCCCTCCTCCGCCATCGCATACGGCACCCGCGTATAGCTCATCATCAGCGCGTTGAACATGCCAAACCCATTGATCGTTCCTCCCACCACCACGCACACCGCCAGCCACGGTCCCACCAGCTCGCGCGCAGCATCCGTCCACGCCCCAGTCGAAAACCGGTCCGCCGGAATCCCCGCCAAACCCACCGCCGCCAGCGGCAACACATACGTCAACGCCACCAGTCCCGCCGCCCACAGCATCGCCCGCGGATAATTCCTCTGCGGCTCCTCCACCTCCTGCGCCACCGTCGACGCGTTGTCCCATCCCATGTAGTTCCACAACGCCACCGAAATCGCCCCTGCCAGATCCTTCCCCGCTACCGGTCCCCGCAGGGCTCCAAGATGGTGCGTCCCAGCCAATCCCCGCCATAGCCCCACCACCGTCAGCACCACAAACGGCGACAGCAGCACGCAAAACATCCCCACCGACCCCTCCCCCACCGCCCGCGCTCCCCGCAGATTCCACACCGCGCAGAGCGCCACCACCGCCAGCGCCCACAACGTCCCGCGAACCCCGGCCGTCCACACCGGCTCAATCCGTCCCAGATAAAGCACAAAGATCACCGGATAGATCGCCATATCGAACACGCTCGCAGCCAGGCTCAGCCACGCCTCCTGAAATCCCCAGAAACCGCCCAGCCCCCGCCTTACCCAGCAGTAGTACCCACCCTCTTCCGGCAACGCCGCCGCGAGCTCACCGACCATCAGACTCGTAGGCAGACTCCACACCAGCGGCACCAGCAGAAGCATCGCCAGCGCACGCCCATATCCGGCCTTCCCGAGGATGTCTTCCAGCCCATACGGCCCACCCGCCACCATAAAGTATGTCGCCGCAATCAGCGGCAGAAGTCGCATCTTCCCCGTTCCCGGCCTCCCTGCCGCTCGCCCCACCCGCCCACCCCCTCACAACTTATCCCACCGCCATACGAGGATCGCTTGGCTAGTCTTCTACGCCGCCAGCCTGAACGCACGGAAACAGACCCCTTCGCACCAGCACAGACACCAAATCTATCTCACCTTGTCTTCCTCACCCAACCTCAAGCTATAATGACCTCAGCCAGAGCAGACCGAAACAACCGGAAACGAAGTTTTGCTCGAGTAGCACCAGGACGGAGAGTTGGCCGAGTGGCTGAAGGCGGCGGTTTGCTAAACCGTTATAGGGCGAAAGCTCTATCGGGGGTTCGAATCCCCCATTCTCCGCCATCCTTGCTTAATCCGCACGTGAATTGCCGCCAGGTATCCGTCTTCCCCTATAACCAGCCGCAAAATCCCGGGTGGCCAATCCCTTCGCGCCTTTGCGAAGATGGGATGTAACCTGTTCGTGCCGTTAGAGCAACCGGTCTGAAGGTTTCCCAGCAGCAAAGGACTTCGTCACCTTCACCTGCTACAAGCGTTACCCTTCCTCGAACTGCTCACGCATAAGACACCCGCACTAAGGATAGAGCAGACCCGACCCGCAACAAGGTAACGCTCCCACGCCCGTTTTTTACGGCCTGAGCGCAATTGGCCGAGTGCTCTGAGCAAAGCTAACCACCTTACCTGAAGCTCAAGAAGAAAAAAACCTGCTCGCGACTAGAAGCCAATCTGCATTTTTTGCTTGCACTTCAGTACAGTTGTCTATACGATCTGGCAACTGAACATTTCAATTGCAGAGCTTTCCAGAATAGCTGTCACACCATTGAAGTACCTCGCTGGCGTTGTTAGTACAACACGCCACACGGCTAGTTTCCGGGGCAATGCAGCTTGTTCGACTGCAATCCTCGGCGTTAGAGGAGTCACGACGCTTCAAACATTTCCCGGGCCATAGGACCACATACGCAACAATCACTTTAGCCAATGCGGCTAACCGAAATCTCGACTTTCCCATAGATTGATTCGGCAGATTCACTTCGGAGGAACGCAATGCGCAAACAATGGAAGTTAGGAGTCAACTGTATTTTGGCGTTGGCGCTGGTCGTGATGACCGGCATGCCGGCATTCACACAGACCATTACCGGCTCAATCACCGGTACCGTGACCGACCCGACCGGCGCTGTCGTATCGGGCGCCAAGGTCACCGCGACCAACGTCCAAACTGGCGTCGCGACCCCGACGACAACCAATCCGAGCGGTATCTACTCCTTGCGCTTCCTGCAGATTGGCCAGTACAAGATCAACGTCGATTCTCCCAACTTTAATAGCCAGACGACCAACGTCTTCACTCTTGAGGTCGACCAGCAGGCGAAGGTCAATATTGCGCTCCAGGTAGGTTCGGCCAGCACCAACGTCGTCGTTACCGACACCGCGCCCATTCTCAATACGGAAGACGCCACCACCGGCGGCACGATCACCGCGGCAGCAGCGACCGAGCTTCCAGTCCAGTCCCGCAATTTCTCTTCTCTTACTCTCCTGGTCGCCGGCGCCATCTCTCCAAATCCCCAGGCCCTGGATAACGTCGGCCGCAGCCAGTACAACGGCGGGTTCAACGTCAATGGAAACCGTGAGCAGAGCAACAACTACACGCTCGACGGCGCTGACATCAATGAGGCCATCGACAACTACATCGGATACAGCCCCAACGTCGACGCGCTCGGCGAGATCCGCATCATCACCGGCAACGGCACTGCGGAGTACGGCAACGCCAACGGCGGCCAGGTCGTCATGGTCACCAAGAGCGGGACCAACCACTTCCACGGCAACATGTTCTTCTTCGGCGAAAACCAGAACCTGAACGCCAACACCTGGGCCGCCAAGCAGACCGGAGCTGCACGCGCTCCGCTCAACCGCGCTATCTTCGGAGGTACTCTCGGAGGTCCGATCCTCCGCGACAAGCTCTTCTTCTTTATCGACTACCAGGGAGCCCGTCAGCACGCTTCCACGGTAGAGAATCGTACCGTCATTCCCGCCGCGAACCGGACTCTTGCCGGTGTAGCAAATCCAAACCCTGCCGCAGTCTATCTCTTCGCTCATCCAGAGCTTTACCCGCTGCCAAACACCTCCGTGACAGGATCGTCAGTCAACTTCGTCGGCTCCTCCGCCCAGGCTACGGTTAACGATCAGGCCGATGCAAAGATTGACTGGAAGGCGACGAACAGAGACAACATCTCAGGGCGCTTCTCGATCGGGCGTGAGCATAATGGTTTTTCCAAAGTCGCCCTGCCCACCGACATTCCAACCAATTTCAACGATCCGTATACCGGCTTCATCGTCAACTGGACCCATGTCCTGTCAACCAGCATTATCAACGAGGGCCGGGCTGGCTACGGCCGCACCCGATACATTCAGACCCCGACCGATGTCTCCGGGAACTGGGGACTGACCGGAAACTCGAAGCTCGGGATACCCGGCACCCAGCTTGTCCCGGGTTTCAGCACGCTGGTGATTGGAGGGAAAGCAAATTCCGGCACCGTGGACGACATCGGCGCTCCCCAGGCGCAGGACAGCAATGGAGCCTATGGCGGTATCGACAGCGACAGCATCGTCAACGCTTTCACCTATGGCGACAATCTCACCTGGCAGCATGGCAAGCAGACGATCAAATTTGGCGCCCAGATCCTGCGCTACCAGGAGAACCGCTACTACTCTGGGAATGATGGGACCCTCGGGTTCTTCAACTTCAACGGCAGCGTGCAGGACTTCGTCAACGACAACGTGACCTCGGAGGCGCAAGGCGCTCTGACGGGCCGCTGGGGGCAGCGCCAGTACCGCGACGCCTTCTTCGCCCAGGACGACATCAAACTCTCACCCGCTCTCACACTCAATCTCGGCCTCCGCTGGGAGTACGATCAGCCCTACACCGAAGTCAACAACAAGCAGGCCAACATCAATCTCACCACCGGCGTTATCACCGATGCTGGAGTCAACGGCGCTCCGAAGGCTCTCTATAATGCCTTCTACGCCGGATTCATGCCGCGCTTAGGGTTTGCCTGGTCACCGGATATTCTCAACAGCAAGTTCGTTCTGCGCGGCGGCTACGGTATCACCAACTTCCTCGAAGGCACTGGTGCCAACCTGCGCCTCACCCTCAACCCTCCGTTCTTCGTCGATGCGCAATGCACCACTGGCCAACCCTGCGCTGGCGGAGGGCCGCTCAGCGTCACGAACGGCTTCTACCGCCCGGCCAACCCGGACGTCTACTCCGGCAACGTGCGCGCATGGCAGCAAAACCTGAAGCCCGCGCTCATCCAGCAGTACAACCTGACGACGGAATATCAACTCGACAACTTCACCTCGCTCACCGTCGCCTACGCGGGACAGACCGGCAATCACCTGGTCGATCCTCGCGAAGGAAACCAGCGCGCCTGCCTCACCTGCGACCTGCCCGTCACCACTCTGTCCGTCCTCAACCCGGCACTGAGCCAGATCACCCAGATCAGCTACACCGAGTCCGAAGCCGTGATGAACTACAACGCCCTGCAGGTCACCGCACGTCGTCGTTCCAGCCACGGATTCGAGTTCCTGGCCAACTGGACCTACAGCAAGGGCCTGAGCAATAACCTTGGCTACTATGGCGCAAGCGGCGGAGCCGGTGACTCGCAGAGCGCCTATTGGCAGGATGCCTACAACGGCGGTGCAGACTATGGCCCAACGTACTTTGACGCAAAACACAACGTCTCCGTCTCCGGCATCTACGAGCTTCCCTTCGGTCGTGGACGCCAGTTCGGCTCCGGCATGAACCGTATCGAGGATGAGGTTGTGGGCGGCTGGAAGGCCAGCACCATCATGAGCTTCCACACCGGCTTCCCTGTCACCGTCAACTCGAATGCCGCATATTCGACTGCAGTCAATGCCAGGGCCTCGCGCGCAAATCACCTTCGCAAACTGAAAGTGGTAGGCCGCACCGAAACCAACTGGTTTGGAACCGACCCGTCGGCTCAGACCTGCGCCGCCGGCTCCGATAATGGCACCTGCGCCTACAGCGGTGAAAGTGCCACCAGCTTCGGCAACGCCTCCGTTGGCTCGGAGCGCGCTCCCAGCTATCAGCAGGTGGATCTCGCCCTCTCCAAGGACTTCGCAATCACGGAAGGAACCCACTTCGAGTTCCGCAGCGACTTCCTCAACGCCTTCAACATGGTCAGCCTGGCTCCTCCCGCAAACAACGCCTCACCGGGCAACGGATTCGGCCAGATCTCCAACACCGTCAACGAACCCCGTAACATTCAACTCGCCTTGAAGGTCGTCTTCTAGTCCGTGAGAGGTCGAACTTGGCATCATAAGAAAAACGTATCGGACTGAGAGATGAATTGCTCAGTCCGATACGTTTTTAAGGTAGAAACAGTTGCGGCTTAGGCGGTAGCTGCTTCGCCTTCAGGCTGGTCGCCTTTAACCGTCACCTTCACATGGCTGGTGACTTCGCGGTGCAGCTTGATCGGGACGTGATATTCGCCGATGGTCTTCAGAGGCTCGTCGAGCGAGATCTTACGGCGATCGATGGTGTAGCCCTTGGACTCGAGCTGGTGGGCGATGTCGCCCGAAGTGACTGAGCCGAAGAGGTGCTCGTTCTCGCCAACCTTGCGTTCAAAGACAAGCTCGACTTCAGAGAGCTGCGTGGCCAGCTGCTCGGCCTCGGTCTTCTCCTTCGCGGACTTACGTACCGACGATGCCTTCATCTGTTCAATGACGGCCTTGTTGGCGGCGTTCGCCTCAATGGCGAGTTTGCCGGGGAGCAGGTAGTTGCGCCCGTAGCCGTCGGCAACCTTGACCACGTCGCCGCGATGCCCGAGCTTGTTTACATCTTCCTTCAGAATGACTTCCATTGCAGTTCTCCGATTTTCCTGTCTGGCGTCGCTGATTCCGCCAGTCTTCCGGTTCCAGTAGGTCCGCTCTTGCAGAACGGAATAAGTTAGAAGCGCGCGGCGAAGGCGAGCAGCGCGATATTGCGCGACTGCTTAATCGCTACACCAAGCTTGCGCTGATGACGGGTGCAGACACCGGTCAACCGGCGGGGAACGATCTTGCCGCGCTCCGCAACGAAGCCCTGCAACAGACGCACATCGCGGTAGGAGATGGCATCGATCTTCTCCGTGCAGAACTTGCAGACCTTCTTGCGGCGGAAGAACTTACGTCCGCCAGGACCGCCTCCGGGACCACCGGCGGGTCGCGGAGGACGAGGTCCGCCGGGGCCGGCGTGCGCAGGGCGCGGAGTGTGGGGTGTGTGCTGCTCCGTGGATGGAGTGCCGGTGGATTGCGTGCTGGTGGTTTCGTCAGCCATGATTGTTTCCCTCTCAGGTGCGTTGTGCCTTCACCAGCTCCAGACTCGCATTGGAATCTCTGAACATGCCACCGGTTGCAGTGGCCTGGAAGCGGGTTGCGGCGGGTGTGTTGCGTTATGCAAAGCGATGGAAGCAACTTTGCGGATAGTATTCGCGAGAAGACTAAACTGCCGGGGCGACTGTCTCGGGGGGCGCATCGGAGGGGACGTGCTCTGCGGGTGCGGCAGCGGCTGGCGTCTTCTCTTCCTCGGTTTCGGCTGCAGCCGGAGCGGCAGTCTGGGACTCGGCTGGGGCATCGGGAGCGGAGGCCGGAGCAGAAGCCTGCGACTGCACGGGTTGCGCGATTGGCTGCGCGCTACGCTTGACCTTGGTGTCGCGAATGGCCTTCACCTTGGCGAGGCGCTTCTCTTCTTCGTCCATACGGACCGTGATGAACTTGATGACCTGCTCGGAGACGCGCAAGCGGCGCTCAATCTCGGCGATTAGCGATCCGGCAGCGGCAACGTTCAGCAGGATATAGAAGCCGTCGTTGAACTTGCGGACGGTATAGGCGAGCCGGCGGCGGCCCATCTTCTCGACGCTCTTCACCTCGCCGCCGCCATTGGTGACATTGGCGGAGAAGCCTTCGATCAGCTTGTCGAGTTCGGCCTCTTCCACGTCGGGACGGACGATGAACATGATTTCGTAGGTACGATTCATTCGATTACTTCTTTCTGCGAAGTTCTGCTTCGCACCGGTCCGGCGTCTGTTCTGCCGGCGCGGTCTGGAAGATTCATTGCGGTTACGCTGCGTTACGGCTTAAGGTGCAACCGTTCTACAACAATTGCATCTGCTTGCTGCGAGCTGCGTTACTTTTCCTTCACATTCCCCGGCTCTCCAGGTTCAGGCGAGCGCCGGTTGAACTCATTCATCGCAGCGCCGGCCCCTCGGGTCAACACCGTCTCAACCGCACTTTGGGCGCGGTCGAGCACTTCATCCAGCATCACAAGCTGCTGCCTGCGAAAAGGTGTCAGCAGATAATCCCTGCCGCCAGCCTTAATCTCTCTTCCGTCCGCCAGCACGGGTTTCCCAACGCCGATGCGAATGCGCAGCCACTGCTCCGTACCGAGCGCACCGGAGATCGACTTGACCCCATTGTGCCCGTTTGCCGACCCGCGCTCGCTGAGGCGAAGCGTGCCCAGCGGAAACGCCAGCTCGTCATACAGGACGATCAGGTCCTCGAACGGCGCCGGAATCTCAAGCTCATGAAGCAGAGCGGCTACCGAAAGCCCGCTGCGATTCATGTACGTCTCGGGCTTAGCCAGCAGAACATCGTGTCCTGCCAGCTTCGCCCTGGCCGTAAGCGCCTGTCCCCGGCGATTGGAGAGGACCACGCCGCAGACCTCCGCGATTCGATCCAGCGCCAGAAAGCCGGCGTTGTGCGGCGTGAACTGATACTCGATGCCGGGGTTGCCGAGACCGACAATCAACTTCACGCTGTGTTTCCCTTTCCAACAAAACTCAGGCGGCCTGCAAGTTCAAGAGTGAGCTCCAGGCCGCGCAATGGTTACTTCTTCTTCGCGTCCTTAGCGTCCGGGGCAGGTGCGGCTGCATCGGTCTTGCCCTTCTTGGCGACCTCAGGCTCACCGGCAGCAGCGGTTGCGGTAGCCTCTTCGACGACAGCCTCTTCGCGGATCGACGTGACATGGGCAACGGTCGCGTTCTCATCGCCGAGAAACTTGATGCTGCCGGAGTGCGGCAGATCGGAGACGCGGATCGCTTCGTTGAGGGCGAGGTTGCTGATGTCGACATCGAGATGGCTCGGGATGTCGTTGGGTAGGCACTCGACCTCAACCTCGCGCAGAACGTGCTCCAGGATGCCACCCTGTGTCTTGACCCCGACCGCGGTGCCGACCAGCTGGATGGGCACAGAAACGCGCATCATCTTGTCCATCGCGATCCGCTTCAGGTCGATGTGGAGCAGCTTGCCCTTGATCGGCTCATGCTGCCAGTCGACGATCATGGCCTTGACCACTGCGGTGCCCCCGCCTTTTCCATCCAGCACGTTCAGGTCGAAGATCGTGTTGTGGCCGGAGTCGGAGTGGAGAATCCTGGTGATGACCTTTGGGTCGACAGCGACGGCGACAGCGTCCTGACCCGCACCATAGACGACGGCGGGGATCTTGCCGGCCACACGAACGCGACGAGCGGCGTTCTTGTTGAACTTGCCCTCGCGAGGAGTGGCGACGACGGCTTCGATGGGAGTGGATGCCATGAGTGAATCTTCCTTTCGGGCATGAAGGGCAGGGAGTGGGGAATAGGGAGTAGGGAGTAGAAGACCCTTTCTCGCACGGCCCAATCTTCGCTGCTGCTTCACTCCGTTTGCGGCGTGACCGCTGGTTAGTTTGCGTGATAGCTGGCGCAGGCTGGAGTGCGGGAACTTTCTACCCCCTACACCCTATCCCCTACACCCTGCTTTTAATTGAACAGCGTGCTGACGCTGGTCTCCATGTGAATGCTTTCGATAGCGCGTCCCAAAAGCCCGGCGATCGAAAGCACTTTAATCTTTTCCACCCGCAACGCCTCTTCGCGAAGCGGAATGGTGTTAGTTACGATCAACTGCTCCATGCGTGATGCTGCGATGCGCTCGACCGCGGGGCCCGAAAGCACCGCATGAGTTGCGCACGCATAAACTTTTTCCGCGCCCTCGGACAGCAGCGCATCCACCGTCTTCACCAGAGTTCCAGCGGTGTCGACAATGTCGTCGAGGATCAGGCACGTCCGGCCGCGTACATCGCCGATCACGTTCATCACCTCGGTGACATTGATGTCGGTCCGCCGCTTGTCGACGATGGCCAACGGCACATCCAGTTTCTTGGCGAAGAAGCGCGCACGCTCCACGCCTCCCGCATCCGGCGAAACAATCGTCAGATTGGGCAGGTCAAGCTCCCGGAAGTAGCTCACCAGCACAGGACTGGCAAAGAGATGATCGACCGGAATATTGAAGAAACCCTGGATCTGGGCCGCATGCAGGTCGACGAGCAGCGCGCGGTTCGCACCCGCGGTGGTCAGAAGATCCGCAACCAGCTTCGAAGTGATGGCGACGCGCGGCCGGTCTTTTCGGTCCTGCCGGGCATAGCCATAGTAGGGAACGACAACCGTGATTCGCCCGGCCGAGGCGCGCTTCAAAGCGTCCATCATGATCAGCAGCTCGACAAGATGCTGATCGACCGGAAAACACGTAGGCTGCACCAGAAAAACGTCCGCACCGCGAACATTCTCGAGCAGTTGAAAATGAACCTCGCCATCGGAGAATCTCTGCAGCCGGGTCTCGCCCAGCGGCACACCGATGAACTTGCAGATCTCCTCGCACAGAGGCTTGTTGGACGATCCGCAAAAAATCTTGATGCGCTTGTCTTCACTCAGCCTGCCGGAGCGCTTTTTTTCCGGGGCCGGTCTTTCGGTTACGGGTGCCGCTTTGGGCCGTCCGTCTTGCGAGGAGAGCGCCGGTGCAGGCTGAGAGATTGTTTCTGCCTCACCAGCCTGCCCTGAAATAGGGGAAAGGACCGCAGTCGTGTTTCGTTCGTTCACGTGAAACCCTCCAGGCTGGTTGACCTTGAATGTTCCTGCTGCACTGTCTTGCGGGGCCTTGTTGCGGCTCCGGTCTTCTTTTTTTCTTTTGAAATCCTTGTTGCGGACTGCTCAAAAAAGCTAAAGACTTCGGTCCTTCAAACTTTCACTTCTTCCTCCGCTTAGTTCGAGCGGAGTCCAAACCGTTTCACTTCGGCGGCCAGGTTGCTGCCGCGAAATACCCTAAATGTCTCGTCGCATCTGGCGTCGACTGTGGTTGGGCGACTAGGATTCGAACCTAGACAAAGAGATTCAAAGTCTCTTGACCTACCGTTAGTCGATCGCCCAGTACATCGCCGGATGCAGTTTGATTTTACTTGACCGGCGAGGTCACTCTGCGAACATCTCGTCCCAATACTCGGACCGGGGCAAAGTTTCCGTCAGGAAAATCTGGACCCCGACCGCCGACATCGTCGACCGGACGCGCTGCTGAGCCGCCTTTGCCTCTGCCTCGGAGCGATAAAGCCCGAAGAGCGCAGAGCCGGAACCTGATAGGGCCGCGTAAATAGCGGAGCCATCCAAATCACTACCCATCAATTGACGCTTGGTTATTCGCAAGGAGGGATATTGAGGAAACACGACCTCTTCAAAATCATTTCGAAGACCTTGAAGACCGTCGCTTCCAATCCCGGTGCGGACAAGCGCGAGAAGGGTGTTCTCGGCCAGATCATTCAGCGCCTCTGCTTGACTCTCATCAGGCGACTCCCGTTGTTTCTCGGGGTTTTGAACGCGAACGATACCGGAGGTGCCGAACCTACTATTCCCAGTCTTCGCAGAAAGGGAGGAGTAAGCAAGACTCAACTCTTGTAGCCTATCAACCTGTGGAGGAGAAGTCAAGCGATGAGCCGCTGCGCCGGCGCAACCCTCGTTGCCGGAACGATGGTTGTCAGCGAGGTTCGCCGCTTGGCGGGCATCCCATTCCTTAAAGGCGGCAGGGGTAGAGACGCCGACAGCCGGGACTGCGACGACACAATAGGTGCGCGGAAGGTCAGGGATGGGAACGACCTGCTCCCCGCGCCCGAGACCCAGAACGGCTCCTCCCAGAAGGAACAAGGGAACGTCGGAGCCAATCTCGGCCGCCAGCTTGAGGCGTTCCACGCCGGGTAACGCGACGCCGAGTTCGCGCTCAAGCCCCAGCAACGCCGCCGCAGCGTTCGCGGAACCAGCCCCCAGTCCCCCTTGCACCGGCAGCGTCTTTTCGATGTGGATCTCGACTTCAGCCGCGATGCCAAGGCGGATGAGACAGCGCTCCACCATCCGCCAGGCTGTGTTTCTGTTGTCGCGGGGTACAAACGGGTGGTTTGTCGTCAGGATGATTTGCGTGGCGTTGCCCGGAGACGTTCGACGCGCCGTCACCGAAACCATATCGTGGAGCGCCAGCGTCTGATACAGGGTCGTCAGCCCGTGAAAGCCGTCAGGCCGCGTGGGGCCAATCGCCAACCCCAGATTGATCTTCGAGTACGAGCGGACGCGCGTTGCCATAGATACTCTCAAGTGTACTGTCGTAAACCGTGCTCTTTTGACCCGATCTCGCCTCGAAGCTCATGAGGATCACCGAGCAAGTTGAGCCTGGCTTGGTTCTCGGTTAGGATTTGGGGTGTGGCACAGGAGGATTTGAGATGAGTGCGTCGAGTGATTCGATGTCGTGGTTGGATCGGTGGTGGATGCTGCTGCTAATTCTTTTTGGAATACTCTTCGTGGCGCTCCTGACGACGTTTTCGCCGACGAACTAGCCGGTCTCAAATAGCTGGAGCGTCGGCCAGTAGGCTTCTGCCACTGAATAATCCCTAGCTTAGATAAGCCTTTACACAGAAGAATGCCCCAGACAGCCTCTGTGTTCCGAGGAATGGTGGGGCACCTTTTCGTTTGGGGTCAGCCGACTTCACGATCTTGAATTTCCGTCGACACAGCCTTGGCTTGCCCAACGCATCGTAAGGCCGCCCGTCCGAATGCTGGCGCCGCAGAAGATACAGCTACACCCAGATCATGGAGGTGGTGGATCGCCAGCCAGACGGTTGCGAAGGAATCTATAGGAAATAGTGCGGCACGAAGGAGCTAAAGTTATCGGTGATCGGACTGAAGGATTCGCGCACCCCGAGGCCGCAGCAGTCCTGGTCGATCATCCATAGCCCGAGCACGGTATGGCGATTATCGAAGGTCGCCGGCGGCGCAAGCGCCTGGATGATCTGCCGCCCGTGATACGGACCGTCGGTGGAGACGACGATGATATTGTCGCGGACGACACTGATGTTAGCGCCTTCGCGGGAGATCAGGGGTTTGCGGACGTAGTCTTTCATGCTACCGGGCACGCCGCCGTCGTTCGAAGCGAAGTGCGATTCAAGCAGGAGTTCGTGATTCGGATAGAGCTGCCAGAGTATCGGCAGAATGCCCTTGTTTGAGAGGAGCATCTTCCAGATCGGCTCGATCCAGCGAGTGCTCGGGTACGTGTCGATGGCATGCGGCGCGAACTCCTCCTGCAGCATGGCCTCCCAGGGATAGAGCTTGAAGATGGAGAACATGGGGTGTTCCTCGGGATCGAGGAAGAGTTGCTGGTCATCGTTCCAGCCGATCTCATGCAGGAACATCTGCAGGGTATCGAGACCGGCCTGTTGCGCCGTATCGCGAAGGTAAGTGACCGTAAGCTGGTCTTCCGGGTTATCAAGGGCAGCGAAGTAAACCGGCTTCGAGAGGTACGGGTCGATGTCCTTCCACTTGGCGATCAGCTTTTCATGGATGGAGTTGAACTGGTCGGGCTTCGCCGAGTGCGAGGCGGCTGTGAGGGCTGGTGAAACGTCTTCGAGCCAGTTCCACTGAATGACGGCGGCCTCAAGAAGCGAGGTGGGTGTATCGGCGTTGTACTCGAGCAGCTTGGGAGCAACGCCCGATGGCGCACCCGCCCAGGCGAGGTCGAAGCGTCCGTAAAGAGCGGGAGGCTCATTGTTCCAGGCCCACTCAATGGCTTCAACGGCCTCTTCAGGAATATCGAGTTCGGCATAGCGCCTCTCGTCAATGATGTGCTGCGCCGCCGCCAGGCACATCTCCTGCAGCGTGCTGCCGGCTGCCTCCAGCGTATCGATCTCGGCGGCGGTGAACTGATACGCGGCGGACTCATCCCAGTACGGCGTGCCGTTTTCGAGCGTGTGGAACGTAAGGCCCTTGGCTTCGACCTTCTGCTGCCAGTCTTCGCGTGGGGTAAAAGCGATGCGCTGCATGCGTTCTCCTCAGCTTCCTATTCTCCAGCTCCGCCACCGTGGCTGCTACCTTCACCACCACCGAAGGAGCTGCCAAATCCTCCGCGAGCCGTGGTGGAATAGCTGCGGCCTGCGGTCGGCGCGAACGCTCCGCCTTCTGCATGAGAGCCAAGCCCGTACCCGCCCAATCCGCCGAAGTAGTAGCGATAGGGAAAGAACGGAATGAACCCGCCATGACCATCGGAACGTTGCTGCGCACCCGGCTGATCCTTGCAAAAGCTGTCGGGAACAACATTGTTGTGCTCATCGACACAACGCTGCATCTCCGGCGCGCGGCAACCGGTGAGGAGAGACAGAGCGGCTGCGGTGAGGAGTGGCGCTGCTACCTGCGAAGAGCGTTTCATGGACGCTTTGTTATAGCACGGCAATTTACAGTTCAACACCGGAAAACCCACGTCCGGCAGTCCGGACGTAAGGCATCCGCAGTCGTGACTCGAATTACCTGGCGTGTTCGGCAAAGAACTTCTGCGCGGCGACCAGCCCTTTCCCAAACTCGAAGCCGGAAAGCGGAACTTCGGTGGCATGGATGACCTGTTCGAGCGCGCCGATAATCGCGATCGTATCCATGTAGTCGAAGAAGCCGATGTGCGCGATGCGGAAGAGTGATCCCTTCATCTCGCCCTGGCCATCGGTAACGATCGCGCCGAACTGGCTCTTGAGGCCCTTCACGAGAATGCCGGAGTCGCTGCCCGCAGGCGGCAGGATCGCGGTAGCGGCTGCCGCCTCGTTGCCTTTGGGAGCAAAGAGCTTCAAGCCGAGCGCAGCGGCAGCCGCACGGGTCATGGCCGCGCAGGTGATCGCATTGTCGACCAGCTTCTTGCGGCCCTCAACAAGGTCTCCGCCGCCCTGGTTCGCAATGTAGTCCAGCGCCGCGCCGAGTGCCGCGATCAGCGCAACCGACGGAGTGTACGCCGATTCTCCCTTGGCCGCGTTCTTGCGTTCCTTGCGCAGATCGAAATAGTAGCGCGGGTTGTAGGTCGCCTCCATGCGGTCCCACGCACGCGCGCTCACCGCGAGATAGCTGAGCCCCGGAGGAATCATGACCGCCTTCTGCGAGCCGCCGATCAGCACGTCAATCCCCCAGCCGTCCATGTCAAGATGCGTCGTGCCGAGGCCTGTGATGCCATCCACGATCAGCAGTGCCTCGGAGTTCTCCGACTTGAGCAGCTCCGCGATCCCTTCGATATCGTGGCGAACACCGGTCGAGGACTCGGTCGCCTGGACGAAAACGGCGCGCGTCTCCAGCTTCAGCGCGGCCTTCACTTCGTTGAGCGAAAAGGTGCTGCCATACGGAGCTTCGACAACATCGACATGGCAGCCGAAGGCCTTGGTAATGCCGGTCCAGCGTTCGCCGAACTTGCCCGCCGTCAGCACAAGAACACGATCTCCCGGCGAGGTCAGGTTCGAAACCGACGCCTCCATGGCGCCCGAGCCGGAGCTCGACAGAATGATGACGTCGTTCTTCGTTCCCACGAAGTCCTTGAGCTGGGCAAGCACGCGGGTATACATCGCGCGAAACTCGGGCGTGCGGTGGTGAATATCGGCCGCGGCCATAGCAAACTGGGCGGCAGGAAGCAGAGGAGTCGGACCAGGCGTGAAGAGACGTGTTTTGCGGATCATAGAGATATTGTAGCGAGTCTCGCGCTACGCACATGGACCGGTAAGAACTACTTATAATGAGGAACTGGTTCGACGGGAATGAGGAAACAATGACGAGGGAGACGATTGGAACGATCGGCGAGAAGGTTCAGACGGACATCGTCGCGGCGATGAAGGCCAGGGACGAGCACAAGCTGACAACGTTGCGGATGGTCAAGTCGGCGCTCAAGAACAAAGAGATCGACAAGCGCGACAAGCTCACCAATGCCGAGGAGCAGCAGATCCTGACAACCCTGATCAAGCAGCGCAAGGAATCGGTGGAGTCCTTCACCAAAGGCAATCGGCCGGAGCTGGCGGAGAAAGAGCGGACAGAGATTGGGATTATCGAGATCTACCTGCCGCAGGCCGCAAGCGACGATGCAATCCGTGGCGTGGTGCAGGGCGCAATCGCAACCATGTCCGAGGGCGGAGCGAAGCCCACTCCAAAGGAAATGGGCGCTGTCATGAAGGTGGTGCAACAAAGAATTTTCGCCGACGGACTACGCGCCGACGGCAAGCTGGTGAGTGAGATCGTCAAGGCGGAACTGGCCAAGTGAAAGGGGCGTTATCACGATCGTGCCTTTCCGCAACTTCGAGACCAGCAATCTATGCCGCGAAGGTCTTTTTGCCTGTGGTCTGATCAGCTTGCCCCGCCAGCAGGCCTGCGATGGAAATATCCTCATCGAGCGCCTCCCAGTGCAGACCCCGGCTGCTGATTCGGACCTGCTCCCGCTGCTCCGCAGTACTGTGCAGTAAACGTGGAAACCAGGCTAACGGCACGCCAATGGTTCGACCGTCACTCAAATCGACCCACATACTGTCCGTATCGAAATGCACGCGCGTTGCCTTAGCGGAAGAAGTCATCCCATGCCTCTGTGATTCTGTCCTGGTTACTCTCTACGATCTCCAGCAACTCCCGCAAGGTGCGGGCATCATAACCATCATTGTAGGCCACTCGGACCTCAGGTATCAGCCAGAATTTCGCTTCCAGGGTGTCTTTCTCAATATGGATGTGTACGGGTTCACGCGGCGTCCCTTCGTTCGAATAAAAGAAAAAGTTGAAGCCGCGATGACGGAAGACGACCGCATGGACTCACTCTACCGCGAACCCTTCAGCACTGGGAATTTTTCGCAATAACCTTCTGGCCGCCGGTAAAATTTGAACTATTTGCCAGCATGCGACCAGCTGAACTCCGTCCCCGCAATAATAGTCCGTCCCTGCATCGGCACCTGCGGAATCTCCTCATAGCCGGTGTTGCTGAGGTTCAGCAGCCGCAGATAGGGGCGCAGCCGGCCGGTGTTGCGCGCCAGCGAGACGTCCCACAGCGGATACGCCGTGCGGGTAGTCTTCTGGACGACATTCACCTGGGTATGAGCGGTGATCTGCCTGCCTGCCTTTCCGAAGAGTGCGCCCGGAAGAGTACCCGTCCAAGCGAAGATGGCGTTCTGCGCGGCGTAGTTGAACGCGTACTCTGAGATCAGATTCGGCGGCGGCGGCGCAGAGCGCGCAGCGGTATAGCTGAACTGAAGCTGCTGCGTCGAAGTCACGCGCAGGCGCAGCGACGTCTCGGCTCCGGTAATGTCGAGGTTCTGAATATTCACCGCCTGGTACGGTTCAGCGAAGGTGAGCACCGGGTTCGCGAGAGCTTCCTTCGAATAGTCGATCGTGTCTTTCTGCTGCAGCCGAAACCCAGTGGCCGTAAGGGTAAAACGCCCATTCGTGGGTGTCCAGTCAAGGCCGGCCTCGTAGCTCCACGAGGACTCAGGCTTCAGGTTGGGATTCCCGATAGTGGTCGGATCGGAGTAGTACAGATCCACATAGGTAGGCAGGCGGAAGCCATGGCCCGCGGAGGCGCGCAGCCGCACGGTGTGGGTAACGGTATACGCGCCCGCAAGCGAGGGAGAGAAGACATTGTCACCGCCCGAGAGCACCTCATCACGCGCTCCAAGCGAGAGCGAGAATCGCCCCAGGGCGCGCAGGCTGAGATTCGCATAGCCCGCCCCCTGATTGCGTGCGTGCTCGCCAAGCGAGTTGCTATGGATCGTGTCGCCGTCCGCTTCGGCTCCGTAAGAAAGCGTGCTATTCGGAGTCAGGATATCCGCGCGGCGGAGCGCTCCCTCGTAGCTGGTGGTGACGTGGTTGTTTTCGTAGAGAGCAGGCTGGTCGGCGAAGAGAACGAAGAGGTCGGAGTGGCGGCGATACCCAAAGCTGGCGGCGGTACGCGTCCCAAGCTGCTGCTGGATGCTGGCGAACCACCCCTTGGTGCGCTCCCACGAGTCGTACGGGCCATAAAAAAGGTTCGCCCCGTAAGGGCGATCGCTGCCAGCAAGCAGGATGTCCGTCGTGCCGGGTTTGAGCGTAAGCCAGGTCTCCGAGGCGAGCGCGTTCGAAGAATAATTGCGGTCAGCGATGAATCCGTCGGAGGTGTCGCGGCTCCCAGTAAGCTGCGTGGCGACAAGCCCGGAGGCATACGAAGCACGCAGGTGCTGCTCGATCGAGCCGTAGCTGCCTCCGCCCGCGCTGCCGATAACTGTAAGTCCCGGAGAAGGCGCCTGGGTAAGGAGATTCACCGCGCCTCCAATCGCATCCGAGCCGTAGAACGTGCTGCCTGAGCCGTGCAGAATGTCAATGCGAGTGATCGCGTCGAGCGGCACCGGAATATCAAGGTTCAGGTGCCCGGTCTCGGGGTCGTTAATGCGAAGCCCGTTGAGTAAAATGAGCGACTGCTCGAACGTGGTGCCGCGAATGGAGAGGTCAGCCTGCACGCCGTTGCCGGCACGCGCCTGCAGGTTGAGCGAGGGGTCGAGGCGAAGCAGGTCGACGACGCTGTTGGTGAGCAGAGGCTGATCGCGAGGCGACAGGACATTGACGGCGCGGTCGCTCTCCGCCAGCGGAAGAGGCTCGACGGTAGTGGTGACGGAGATGCTTTGGGGGACGGGCACGCCATTCGGCGGAGCAGGCTGCTGAGCCAGGGCAGCGCCGCAGCCAATGAGAATCAAAATCAGCCAGGAGAAAAGCTTTGTCATAATGTGTTGCGCTTCTTATGGAACTAAACCATCATGCACTGCGATGTGACCGGTCAGCAGCTAATTTCATCCTGTTATAAATAGTTGAATAAGTAAACCACCGCGGAGGCACGATGCGCATAGAGGCTTTCCTCAAGCAGAGCCCGATCGTCCAGGCCAGCAGGATGGCCCGGCGCATGGAAGCCTCGCTGAACGTCATGCTGAAAGACGAGCAGGTGACCGCATTCGAGGCGCTGGTGCTGGCCGCGATCTTCTTCGAAAAACGCGGGGAGATCAAGCCATCTGCGCTGGCGGAGACGTTCGAAACCACGCGAAGCAATGTAAGCCATTGCGTCTCGTCGCTCGAGGCCAAGGGCCTGGTGCAGCGAAGAATCGACCCAGAGGATGCTCGCGCGGTGCAGTTGGTGCTGCGGCCGCAGGGCAGGCGGCGAGCCGTCCGGGTGGTAGCCATTCTGGACCGGATGCAGCGGCGGTTCGAAGAAGGAATCGGCGCGGCGAAGCTCGAAGGACTGTTGGCGCACATGGGAGCGGTAGAGGAGCTTTGTTCTCGGGCGGCGAAGGTGCGAAGTGAAACAGCGGCGCCTCAAAGAGGCGCAGATCGTCTTAAGGAACATCTGATTGAGTATGGGTTTTGAAAGGGCGTGGCTTTAGCCGCGCCGTAAGATAACAAATAGATGGGCTTTAGCCCCTGAGGGAATCTTCAGGAACTTAATCAGATCTTCCTTAAACGAAAGCTGAATGGGGACGTTTACTCCCGGATGATCTTGACGAAGATACCGTCCGGCAGCGTAGTCCCTCCAAGGATGTGAACCACGCCATCCTTCGTGAAGCCCCGCAGCATCGCATCGGCCTTCGACGCCGGAGCAGCAGGCGCGGGCGGAGCCTGCGGCGCGCTCGGGTAGGGTATAGCCTTCAGCGGCGCCGGAGCGGGCTGACCGGGAGCGTGGCCACGCCTCATACCCCGATCCATGGCCTCGTTCGCAAGCCGGTCGGCATCCTTGTTTTTGTGGCGCAGTGCATGGCTTATCTCGAAGCCGTCAAGCCTGGCGATGCGCCGCTTGGCCTCTTCAAAGAGCGGCTTCAGGTCGGGACTCTTCACCTGATATCTCCCTTGAATCTGCTTGACCATCAACTCCGAATCCGAAACCACGCGAAGTCTCGGATGATGGTCGTCAAGCGCGTACTGCAGGCAGCCGAGCAGTCCGGAATATTCGGCATAGTTGTTGGTGCGCATGCCCAGAAATTCACTGAGTTCGGCCAGCACCCTACCCTCGTCGTCCTGGATCAGAGCGCCATACCCCGCCGGGCCGGGATTGCCGCGCGCCCCGCCGTCGCAATGCGCATTGATCCACGAGGCCTTTGCGGTTTTGGCAGGTACGGTGGGAGCGTCGGAGAAGAGGCTGGGAGCAGCAGTCGAACGGGAGGACATGGGGTAAGTCTACCGGAGTTGCGGGATCGGCGAACAGGCGAGCCGGCCAGGGGAAATACCCGCCGAAAGATGGTCCGCCCGCACTGCTCACCTTTCCTAAGCTTCACTGTCTATTGAGGTGTACTTCGATTTCCTGACTCCGGAGTCAGACAATGAATGCAGATGCGGTTGGCTTGAATCCTGTCTTAAATCCAAGCGGAGAGCTGGCCTCTTCGCTGGTGGCAGGTGCTTCGAAGCGGCGGATTAGTCCGTTTGCCTTGGGATTATTGGGCGCTGCGGCGGTAAAATCAGTGCCAGCGATGGCAAAGGCAGCAGCTCAACCCGGGAGCAGAGGCGGCAAGCTGACACAGGCGCAGCTCGACGCGCGGGCACAGCAGCGCACCGAAGACGATGAGCTGATCCGCGAAGCCCAGAAAGGACATCGCGCAGCCTTCGATGCGCTGGTTCGGCGATACGACCAGTCCGTGTTGCGGCTGGCCCTGCATATGCTCGGCAACGAGCAGGATGCGCAGGATGTCCACCAGGAGGCCTTCATCAAGGCATACCGCCACCTGGGAAACTTCCGGTTCGAGTGCAGCTTCTACACCTGGCTGTACCGCATCGTGACCAACCTTTGCCTGGACCAGTTGCGCCGCCGCAAGAGCCGCAGGGAAGACCCCGCAACAGTGCTCGATGCCGGCGGCGATGAGCTGGATCTGATGGCCAACATCACTGATGACCGCGCCATGGCGAACCCAGGCCGGGAGCTCGACCGCAAGGTGATGAGTGAGCGGATCAACGATGCCCTGAGCAAGTTGACTCCGCGGGAACGAACGGTTTTTGAGCTGAAGCACTACCAGGGGCTGAAGCTGCGGACGATCGGCGAAATGTTGAGCACGACCGAGGAGACGGCGAAGAACACGCTGTTTCGCGCCACACGGAAGCTGCGAGCCAATCTGGCCGAGCTTCGAAGTTAGCGGTTGTAGTTCGTAGTCATGGATGGCAAAGGGCGAAGTCAAAGACCCGCACGCGATAAGCATATTTTGAGGCTGGTTGAGGTAGGACAATGAAGTGTGAAAGCGTAAGAGACTCCATCGTTTTGATGAACTACGGCGAGCTGCCCGACGAACTCGCCGATGGCCTGGAGCAGCATCTGGCCGACTGCGTAGATTGCCGCAGCGAGCTCGAAGGATATCAATTGTTCGAAGAGCATCTGGCGCTGATGCCCATGCTCGAACCTTCGCCGAACCTGCTGGCGCAGTCGCGCATGCGGCTCGACGAGGCTCTGGACATGATTCCGCCGCGCGGCCTCCTGACCCGGCTGCGCACCCATCTCTACCGCTGGATGGGCCATGTGCAGAGCGCCCCCGCGCTGGCGACGCTGCTGCTGGGCGTGGGTTTTCTGACAGGAAACTTCACCTACCGGTACGAGGTCGCGCATGCGCCCAAGCCGAAGCAATCCAGCGCAGTGACCATCAGCCATCCCACCGACGGCGTCATCGCCAACGTGACCGGGATCGTGAAGACGCCGGACTCCGAGCTGGTGCAGGTCAACTACAACAAGGTGGTTCCAGAGTCGATCGAAGGTTCGCTGGACAGCCCGGAGATTCGCCAGTTGCTGCTCGCCGCAACCAACGCAGGAACCACCGATGGTGTGCGGATGAACTCGGTATCTTTGCTCACCAGCGAGTGCCAGGCCGGTCACGCGTGCCAACCGACCCCGGATGGAAAGGGGATCCGCCATGCGCTCATGGTGTCGCTGCGCTACGACCGGGACCCCGGCGTGCGGATGAAGGCTCTCGAAGGTCTCGAGCGTTTCATCGGCCAGGATCAGCATGTGCGCGACGCCGTGCTCGAAGCGGTGATGCACGATCAGGATGCGAAGGTCCGCGAGGCCGCCATCGGCCTGCTCACGCCGGTGCAATCTGACTCCAGCGTGCGCGAGGTGCTGCGGACAGTCTCGACCCAGGACACAAATCCATACATTCGGACAGCATCGTTCAATGCGTTGCAAGGCGCCGCGGATATTCAGTGATTTTTCGTGGTTGAGGTCCACTGGTTAGCTCCTGCTGAACAGGTTGGGAAGAGGTTGCGAGAGATGAAATACCGCAGGTCGATGGAGTATGTGGTGCTGGTATCGGGGTTGGCGATGCTGCATGGGGGGCAGACGCTGCGGGCGGCACACATTCTTCCAGGGGCAGCGCCTTCCATGGCCGCTGCCGCGATAGGCGGGGCATACGGAATCTATGGCGCCCATGAATCTTATAGCCACGGACATCCCGGATATCTCGGGGTAGAGATACAGGACATCAGCGACGATGAGCTTCCGGCTTTGAAGCTGAAGGACGTTCGCGGCGCGGAGATCAGCAGCCTCGACCACGATGGCCCGGCCTGCAAGGCAGGCATGCGCACCCACGATGTCATTTTGCAGTTAAACGGCCAGTTGATCGAAGGCGGCGACCAGTTGCGCCGTCTGCTGCGCGAGATTCCCGCCGGACGCACCGTGAACTTCGTCGTCAGCCGCGACGGCCAGACCCAAACGATGACCATGCAGATGGCGGACCGCAGAAAAGTGGAGCAGCAGGCCTGGGAGCAGCACTACTCCGTGCCCGCGCCCGGGCCAAGACCGGCGGCGGCTGAGTTTGCAGCACGCGGAAACAGCTTTATGGACTCGCCTCCATCGTCGTCCGGAAGCGTGGTGACGACACCAAAGGGCCACCGCGATTTTCTAGGAACATCCATGATTCTGAGTTCGTCCTTTACCGGCGCCAAGCTCGAGGTAATGGGTCCGCAGTTGGCGGAGTTCTTCGGCGCGGAGGGCGGCGCCGGCCTTCTGGTCCGGAGCGTCGATGAAAACAGCCCCGCGGCCCAGGCCGGCATGAAGGCCGGAGACGTGGTGGTGCGGATCAACTCCGTCGCCCTCTCGAATGGCGCGGACTGGAACAAGACCGTGCATGACAACAGAGGCCGTCCTGTCCCCGTCGTGGTGCTGCGCGACAAGCACGAACAGACCCTCACCCTGACTCCCGACGCGAAGAAGCGCTCCTGCCTGACAGGCTTTGGCCTCGAAGATTTCTTCCAGCAGAAAACGCAGCAAACCCGAGAGCTGCTGGCGAAGTTATAACGTCCGGTTCTTGCGTCGTGCGGAGCGGCCTCGGGTGGCCGCTTTTTCCTTAAAAGCTGTTTAAAAACTGTCGTTGAGAGCCTTTGCTGTTGTTTGTTCTTCGCCGTCATCCTTGAGCGTAGCGAAGGGTCCCTGTATTTCGCCGTTGTTCTTGCCTTTGCCTGTTTTTAAATCCGTGTCATCGGTGCAAGTCCGTGTTAAGCCTTTAGTTTTTAAACAGGTTCTTAAATAGCCGCTTTTTCTTTGTCCGGGCACCCATAGCGTGGAGGAATATGCTTCACTGTTGGCAGGAGATTCCCTGTGCGGCGAGCTTTCGTAGTGTTGGCTACAGCAGTAATGACGATGACGGTCTCAGGTGTCGCGCAGCAGACCGGCCCCTACCGAGTTCTCCAAACAGCCAAGGCCGGTGGCGACGGTGGATTCGACTATGTGTATGCGGACAGCGCGGCGCGTCGGCTCTACATCCCTCGTCTTGGACCTGCGGGGCGCATCGCGGTATTCGATCTGGATACGCTAAAGCCGGCAGGGGAGATCGCCAATGCCAGCGCACACGGGGTCGCGGTCGATGCGAAGACGCATCACGGCTTTGGCAGCAGCAACCCGGTGACGATGTGGGATGCGAAGACGCTGGCTACGGTGAAGACAATTGCCGTGCAAGGTGGTCCGGATGGCATCATGGACGACCCTTTCAACAGCCGGGTCTACGTCTTCAGCCATCGCGCGCCCAACGTCACGGTCATCGAGGCGAAGGATGGTTCCGTGGTGGGAACAATCGACCTCGGAGGAGCGCCCGAGCAGGCAGTGTCGGATGGCAAAGGCCGCATCTATGTCGATCTGGAGGATAAGGGCAGCATCGCGGTGGTGGACGCGAAGACGATGAAGGTCACAGCGACGTACGACCTCGCCGGAAAAGGCGGAGGATGCGCCGGGCTGGCGATGGACGGTAAGAACAACATCCTGTTTGCAACCTGCCGGGACCCTCAGACCATGGTGATCTTGAACGCGGCAGACGGGAAGATCATCGACACGCTGCCGATTGGCGCAGGAACTGATGGCGCGGTCTTCAACCCAAAGACGATGGAGGCCTTCAGTTCGCAGGGCGACGGCACACTGACCATCGTCAAGGAGAGCAGCCCGGCGAGCTTCGCGGTCGAACAGACGCTACAGACCATGCCGCATGCCAAGACGTTGACGTTGGACAAGAAGACCAACCGGCTGCTTCTGATCGCGGCTGAGTTTACTCCCCCGCCCGCGCCCGTTGCGGGACAACGCCCAGGACGGGGCCAGGTGATTCCGGACACCTTCTCGATTCTGCTGGTAGGCAAGTAAGGCTCTGGCGGCAGGAAGGTACGTCCCTGCGCGGCATTCCGGGATAGGTTCGATATACTTGGAAGTGATATGTCCTCTGCTTCCACAACTGCCGCTGCGCCTGGCAGCCGTCCCATGCCCGCCAAACGCCGCTGGAAGGCAGTGACCCGCAAGCTGCGTGAGCTGGGTTCGATCGGGTCGGCCATCGCCTCCACCGGCCACCCCTACATGGCGCACATCGTGCCCATGCGCCGCTGCAATCTCGCATGCACCTACTGCAACGAGTATGACGACCACTCCGACCCGGTGCCGCTCGACGAGATGCTGCGCCGCATCGACCATCTGGGACGTCTCGGCACGTCAGTCATCACCATCTCGGGAGGCGAGCCGCTGCTGCACCCCGAGCTCGACCAGATCATCGCGCGCATTCGCAAGACGGGCGCGATCGCCGGTATGATCACCAACGGCTATCTGCTCATGCCGGACCGCATCCAGCGGCTGAACCAGGCCGGCCTCGATCACATGCAGATCTCGATCGACAACGTCATGCCCGACGAGGTCTCGAAGAAGAGCCTCAAGGTCCTCGACAAGAAACTGCAGATGCTCGCCGAGCATGCCGGCTTCCACGTCAACATCAACTCCGTCGTCGGAGGCGGCATCGCCAACCCGAACGACGCCCTGACCGTAAGCGAGCGGGCGCTGGCACTGGGTTTCAGCTCCACCATCGGTATCATTCACGACGGCAGCGGGCAGCTCAAGCCCCTGGGCGCAGCCGAGCGCAGCGTCTGGGACAAGGTCCGCAACCTCACCCGCCGCAGTTACTCCCGCTTCAACCACTTCCAGGAGGCGATCGCCAACGGCAAGACCAACGACTGGCGCTGCCGCGCCGGCGGACGATATCTCTACATCTGCGAGAACGGCCTGGTGCACTACTGCAGCCAGCAGCGCGGCTACCCCGGCGTCCCTCTGGCGCAGTACCGTACCGCCGACGTCAAGCGGGAGTTCCTCACCGAAAAAAGCTGCGCCCCGAGCTGTACCATTAGTTGCGTCCACCAGGTCAGCTACATCGACCATTGGCGCGCTCCGCAGACCTCCTCCATTACCCCCGGCGCCTCAGGCCATGGCGCTGACGCGGAACTCGTACAGATTCGCTAGCAGTTTGCCGTACTCAGTTGCCAATCCTTGAGAAATGGCGGATCGTTGGGACATGGTGATTTTTTCCGCCGCTCGTCTACGGTTGTGCTCTGGCTGTCTCTTCCTGCTCATCGCAGCCTCTCTGGCCAGAGCGCAAACCGGCGCCGGCGCCGAGCGGATGCTGGACAAGGCAACCGTCGAGCTGTCGAATCCTGGAGCAGGTCAGCAGACGGCACAGCGCCCCACAAGCACGCCCTACACCGGCGACGTCTCCGTCTTCGAGTCTCCCGGCCGCGATCAGAGGCTGCAGATCAATCGCGTCATGGACCTGCTGGACATCACGCCAGGAAAGAACGTTGCCGACATCGGCGCGGGCTCCGGATGGTTTACTGTGCGGGCGGCGCGCAGAGTGGGCCCCACCGGCGCCGTCATCGCCGAAGACATCAACCCTATGGCGATCGAGTACATCGGCAAGAGAATCCTCAAAGAGGATCTACCGAACGTGCGCACGGTGCTCGGTTCACCGGACAACCCCAGATTGCCGTCCGAAAGCGTCAACGCCGTGCTGATGCTGAAGATGTACCACGAGATCGCGCACCCGGTACCCACGATGAAGGTGTTGCAGCGCGCGCTGCGTCCCGGAGCGAAGGTCGGAATCATCGACCGCAACGGCAACGGGGAGAACCATGGCGTCAACCGCGACGTGGTCGTCAAAGAAATGGCCAGCGCCGGTTATAAACTCGTGGGAACCTACGACTTCACCAAAGCCGACGGCGAGGACTACTTCCTGATCTTCCAGGTCGGCTGACCCTCTTTGAGATCGGAGTGGCAGGTCGGCTCCGGACCGGCTCCGGACCGGCTCTCTGACCAGCGGCCGCAACGCAGGCGCGTCCATGCAAGAATCCCCAGCTCAATCTCCAACCGTCAGTCTCGTCCACCTCGCCGCCATCGCAGCACCGCGATCAATACCACCACAGCCGCCAGGCCGCCGCCAAACAACCACGCCATCTCCCCAGCCAGCGCAGCCTGCCCGCTAAACCGCCACCCTGCCTCCTTCACATCAGCCACCTTGTAAAACAGCCCCGCACCCACCAGGCAAAAGCTCACGACCGCTGCGACCATCGCCACCACAGCCCGCCGCAGCCCCATATCACGCTCCACCGCACCCATTCCTCACTCTAGATCGAATTCAATCTTGGGGTACCCCGCTGTTGCTCCTGTTTTTCTTGTTGTCATCCCCAAAGGGGATCTGCGGTTCTTTCTGCCGGAATACCCTCACCGTAGAATCGCTATAAAACTGTCGTTGAAAGTTTTTGCTGTTGTTTGTTCTTCGCCGTCATCCTCGAGCGCAGCGAAGGGGAAAGGATCCCTGTATCTCGCCATCGCTTTTGCCTGTTCTTAAATCCGTCTCATCCGTGCAAATCCGCGGTCGAGCCTTTCAGTTTCTCAAACACCTTCTAAGCCACAAACTCCAGCCTCCCCTCCCGCATCACCGAGTGCCGCGCCACCGCATCCCGCTCGGGAAAGTCATTGCGAAAGTGCGCTCCCCGGCTCTCCTCCCGTCCCAGCGCCGCAGCCACAATCAGCTCCCCCACCACATGCAGGTTCCTCGCTTCCACCGCTCTCCGCTCCAACCCTCGCGGCATCGACACCGCCAGCGCATCCAGCGTCCCCTTCGCCAACGTCAACCCCTCCGCATCCCGCAGCAGCCCCGCACACCGCCACATCACCTCGCGCAGCTCCGCAATCCACCGCTCCGTAGCAGCCTCCGGCGTCACTTCACGATCACCCGCAGCCACAGCCTCACTCCCTATCCCCTCTTCCCTACCCCCTACCCCCTGCTCTTCCACCATCGTCTCCGCCGCTAGCGCCCCAAACACCAGCCCCTCCAGCAGCGAATTGCTCGCCAGCCGATTCGCCCCATGCACCCCCGTGCATGCCGCCTCGCCCGCCGCATACAACCCCGGCAGCGTCGTCCTTCCCTGCACGTCCGTCTTCACCCCGCCCATCAGGTAGTGCGCCGCCGGCCGCACCGGAATCAGATCCCTCCCCAGCTCCAGCCCATACCCCGCCAGAAACTTCGATATCCCCGGAAACCGCGCCCGCAAATCCTGTGCATCCGGCCTCGCCGCCAAATGCCGCATATCCAGATACACCGGCCCGTCCATCCCCTCCCGCGTAATCGCCCTCGCCACCACATCCCGCGGCGCAAGCTCCAGCAGCGGATGATACCGCTCCATAAACCGCTCCCCCCGCGCATTCACGAGATAGGCGCCCTCGCCCCGCAGCGCCTCGCTCAGCAGAAACCGTGGCGCTCCCGCCACACTGAACGCCGTCGGATGAAACTGGTAAAACTCCATATCGCTCACCGCCGCCCCCGCGCGGTACGCCATCGCAATCCCATCCCCTGTAGCCACCTCCGGATTGGTCGTATCGCTATACACCTGCCCCGCGCCGCCACTCGCCAGCAGCACCGACCGCGCCCGCACTACCCGCAACCCGCCCTCGCCGTCCAGCAGCGAAGCCCCCACCACCCGCCCATTTTCGACCAGCAAATCCACGCTCGTCGTCCACTCCATCAACTCGATGGACGCAATCTCCCGCACATGCCGCAGCAGCGACACCGCAATCTCCCGCCCCGTAGCGTCTCCATTCGCATGCAGAATCCGCGACCGGCTATGCGCCCCCTCGCGCGTCCGCATCAGCTCCCCACCCCCGCCGTCTTCGCCCTTGGGATACCGGTCGAACGCCGTTCCCCACTCCAGCAGCTCCGCGACCCTCCTCGGCCCCTCGGACACCAGCACCGCCGCCGCCCCCCGATTCACCAGCCCATCCCCAGCCGCCAGCGTGTCCTCCAGATGCAGCGCGACATCTTCCCCACCGCCCATCGCCACAGCGATGCCACCCTGCGCATAAGCCGTATTCGACTCCGCCAGCTCTTCCTTGGTGACCACCAGCACCGTGCCCGCCTCAGCCAACCGGATCGCCGCACTCAATCCGGCAATCCCCGCACCAATTACTAAAAAATCAACCCGATCCATAAGCACGATGCTACTAGAAAGATAGTGTCCTGCCGGACGGGCCTCCTACGCGGAGGGCGGCCACTTCGTGACGCGTATACCTTGTCTCAGTTCAACGATCGACATAGGGCCTTCCGAAGGGGTATACGCGTCACGAAGTGACTCCGGCAGGACACAAGCATTTACGATAGAAACCGTGCCCGTCATCCCCGTCAACACGCCCTCAACAAACTACGACGTCACCATCGCCCCTAACCTCCTCCGCACCCTGCACCCTCGCCTTCGCCGCCTCAACCCGGACAAACCCTTCCGACCCTTCGTCATCACCTCATCCGAGATCTGGTCCCTCTGGTCCAAACCGTTTCTAGCCTCTTTAAAAGAACCCCCAACGGTCCTCTTCCATCCCTCAGGCGAGCGCCACAAGCGCCTCGCCAGCGTAGAGGCCCTAGCCCAGCAGCTCTCCACCGCCGGAGCCGACCGCGACGCCCTCCTCCTCGCCTTCGGTGGCGGCGTCATCGGCGACATCACCGGCTTCCTCGCCGCCATCTACATGCGCGGCATCCGCTACGTCCAAATCCCCACCACCCTCCTCGCCCAAGTCGACTCCTCCATCGGCGGCAAGACCGGAGTCAACCTCCTCACCGGCAAAAACCTCATCGGCAGCTTCCACCACCCGCAGGCCGTCCTCGCAGACACCGACGTCCTCCGCACCCTCCCCCCCGCGCAACTCCGCGCCGGCCTGCAAGAGTCCATCAAAGCCGGCATCATCTACGACGCCTGCCTCTTCCGGTACATGGAACAAAATGCCGCCGCCCTTCTCAACACAAAAAAGGGTCCCGACCCAAAAATCCTCACCCGCGTCGTAGCCGCCTCCGTCCGCGTCAAAGCCTCAGTCGTCAGCCAGGACGAAAAAGAGTCCGGCCTGCGCATGATCCTCAACTTCGGCCACACCATCGGCCACGCCATCGAGTCCGCCACCAACTACAAGCAACTCCTCCACGGCGAAGCCGTAGGCTGGGGCTCGATCGCCGCCCTCAACGTAGCCCGCGCCCGCAACACTATCAACAAAAAAGACGCCGACCGCATCACCGCGCTCATCCTCCGCTACGGCCCACTCTCCCCCTTCAAAGCCACCGCCGAAAAATTAGTAGCCCTCACCACCCGCGACAAGAAAAACCGCAGCGGCACCCTCTCCTTCGTCCTCCCCACGCGCATCGGTCGCGCCGAAATTGTCCGCGACATAGCCGAACCCGAACTCCTAGCCGCCACCCAATCCATGCTCACCCTCATGCGCCACCACACCGCACGTTAGGCATATATGCGATCCGTCTCAGGGTGTCGTGGTGCATTCTATTGACAGACCATATGAATCCGTCTGTTCGTCAAATCTTTGTCTTCCTCGTACTTCTTTGTCTCTTCAGCGCGATCGCTGACGCTCTGATCGTTCACATGCATCAGGGAAACTTGATGACCTCGCGCTTCATCATGTGTTGCCCCGCCGTCGCAGCCTTAGCTACCTGTGCGATCTTTCGCCTCGACCTGAGCACGCTTGGCTGGCGAAGACCTTCCGGACGTTGGTTCGCCCTGAGCTACTGTCTTCCCGTGCTCTACGCCTTTCCGGTGTATCTATTCGCGTGGTTGGCCGTGCCGCATTCGTTTGCGCTGAAGGTCTTCGAAGCTGCAACCGCGAGCTCCTATGACCTGGCGCGAAGGCCCATCTTCGGAACCTTCGGCGTTGGCGTCCCGCTCCTATTGACCGTGGGCATGATTGCCACAATCACCTGGGCACTCGGTGAAGAACTCGGCTGGCGCGGCTTCTTGCTGCCGCGACTGGTCTCCTGCCTCGGCTTTACGAGAGGCTGCTTGGTCTCTGGCCTGATCTGGGCGGTATGGCATTATCCCGACCTCCTTTGGGGCGATTACAACGCCGGAACCAATCCACGTTTTGCCACCGCCTGCTTCACGTTGATGGTGATCGCAATGGCGTTCCCGTTGGGGTGGTTGCGCCTGCGAACCCGAAGCGTTTGGCCGTGCGCTCTGTTGCACGCCAGCCACAATGTCTTCATTCAGGGGATCTTCGATGCGCTCACCGCGAATGTCGGACGTGAGCGATACATTACGACCGAGTTCGGTGCGGGGCTCGTGCTGACCCTAGGTGCGACCGCACTTTACTTCTGGGGCAGGCGAGCGGAAGTTCGGATCACACCTGAGGCTGCTTAGAGGATCTTGCAAGATTGGCGCTGGGTCGTAATCCTTGCCGCTAATGCTGCACGCTCGTAGCCATCCACGAAGTGACCGGTCGCTCTCCTTCCGTCACCCGTCCGCACTCAAGGCCGAACGTCTACCATGATCTTGTGACAAACGAACCAAAACCAGAACACGAACAATCCACCGGAGCCCGCCCCGCCGGCATCACCACCGAGCAGGCAGCCGCCACGAACGTCCAGCAGATGTTCGACACCATCGCTCCCACCTACGACCGCGCCAACCACCTCCTCTCCGCCGGCATCGACCGCTACTGGTGGACCCGCACCGCCCGCCTCTTCCGCCCCATCCTCCAGCATCCCGAATCCGTCGTCCTCGACCTCTGCTGCGGCACCGGCGACATGACCCTAGCCCTTCTGAAACACCGCCCCACAGTTCCCGACGCCGCCCCCATCCTGGCCGTAGACTTCTCCCACCAGATGCTCTCCCGCGGAGCCGAAAAGTTCGCGGACAAAAATATCCTTCCCCTCGAAGCCGACGCCCTCCACCTTCCTCTCGCCGACAACTCCGTAGACCTCATCACCGCCGCCTTCGGCTTCCGCAATCTGGCAAACTACGAAGAGGGTCTCGCCGAGATCCACCGCGTCCTTCGCCCCGGCGGCCAACTCGGCATCCTCGAAGCCAACCAGCCCGACGGCCTCACCGGCGCCCTCTACAACCTCTACTTCAAAACCATCCTCCCCAAAGCAGGCGGCCTCATCTCTGGCCAGCGAGCGGCCTACACCTATCTCCCCGCCTCGGTCGAACGCTTCCCCCGCCCTCCGCGCATGCTCCAACTCCTCCGCAACGCCGGCTTCATCAACGCCACCTGGACCAGCTACACCTTCGGCGCCGCCGGCCTCTTCCACGCCGCCAAATCCTGACCCTCGCCGATATACTCGTGCTGCACTCAGCACAAGCTCTTCGCCGCCAACCCATAGGATTCGCAGGCGGTTGTCAACCCATTGCTTCCATCCCCATACCCTGCGATACTTAACCGTGCCCACCCTGCACAAAGTTCAAAATCAAATAAAGAGGTCGCGGACATGTCTGCAAAGTACATCTTCGTAACGGGCGGTGTCGTGTCTTCCCTCGGCAAAGGTCTCGCCGCAGCCTCCATCGGCTGCCTGCTGGAGGCACGCGGGATCAAGGTCAACCTGATGAAGTTCGACCCCTACCTCAACGTCGATCCCGGCACCATGTCGCCCTTCCAGCACGGCGAGGTCTTCGTCACCGACGACGGAGCCGAGACCGACCTCGACCTCGGTCACTACGAGCGCTTCACCCACGCCAAGCTCACCAGAGACAACAACCTCACCACCGGGCGTATTTATGAACAAATCATTACCAAGGAAAGACGCGGCGACTATCTCGGCAAGACCGTCCAGGTCATCCCTCACGTCACCAACGAGATCAAGAACGCCATGCGCAAGGTCGCGGCCGACTGCGAGGTCGCCATCGTAGAGATCGGCGGCACCGTCGGCGACATCGAATCGCTTCCCTTCCTCGAAGCCATCCGCCAGATGAGACAAGACCTCGGCCGCGACAACACCTGCTTCGTCCACGTCACCCTCATCCCCTGGATCGCCGCCGCCCAGGAGCTCAAGACCAAACCCACTCAGCACTCCGTCAAGGAGATGCTCTCCATCGGCATCCAGCCCGACATCCTCCTCTGCCGCTCCGACCGCGCCGTCCCCCGCGAGATGCGCAGCAAGATCTCCCTCTTCTGCAACGTCGAAGAGACCGCCGTCATCGCCGCCCGCGACGTCGCCAGTATCTACGAGTGCCCCCTCACCTTCGCCGCCGAAGGCGTAGACACCCTCGTCCTCAAATACCTCCGCATCGAAGCCAAAGCACCCGACCTCTCTCGCTGGCAGGAGATCGTCCGCCGCGCCTACCATCCCATCGACGAGGTCTCCATCGCCATCGTCGGCAAATACGTCGAATACGAAGACAGCTACAAATCCCTCAAGGAAGCCCTCGTCCACGGCGCCCTCGCCCACAATCTCAAGCTCAAGGTCACCTGGATCGAAGCCGAAGGCCTCGAGACCCGCGATGAGCAGGGCAACGCCACCTCCGGCTACGCCGCCCAGCTCCAGGGCTTCGACGGCATCCTCGTCCCCGGCGGCTTCGGCAAGCGCGGCATCGAAGGCATGCTCAACGCCATCCGCTACGCCCGCGAAGAAGCCGTCCCCTACTTCGGCATCTGCCTCGGCATGCAGACCGCCTGCATCGAATACGCCCGCAACGTCTGCGGCCTCAAGGGCGCCAACTCCGGCGAGTTCGACCCCGCTACCCCCTACCGCATCATCTACAAGCTCCGCGAGCTCACCGGCGTCGAGGAGATGGGCGGCACCATGCGCCTCGGGGCCTGGGACTGCGTCATGGAACCCGACTCGCTCGCCGCCCAGGCCTACGCCACCACGGAAATCTCAGAGCGCCACCGCCATCGCTACGAGTTCAACCGCGAGTACGAGGCCATCCTTACCGGAGCCGGCCTCCGCCTCACCGGCACCACCCCCGACGCCACCTACGTCGAGATCGTCGAGATTCCCACCCACCCCTTCTTCCTCGGCTGCCAGTTCCACCCCGAGTTCAAATCCAAGCCTCTCGAACCCCACCCGCTCTTCCGCGACTTCATCGCCGCCAGCTACCAGAACCGCCTCGCCAACACCGAGTCTCTCCCCTCAGAGATGCAACTCGAACGCTAGAGCAAAGTAGCAGTTGGCATAGAGTCTGCCGTGCCTTTTGTTTGTGAGTCTGCCGTGCCCTTTGTTTGTGAGTCTGCCATGTCTTTTGTTTGTGAGTCTGCCATGTCTCTTGTTTGTCATTCCCGAAGGGAATCTGCGGTTGCCTTCCTCCACACCAACAGCAAATCCACACTAGTCCCATCCACCGCAATCCTCTTCAGAGCCTGTTGAAAACTCCCTGAAGGAATGTTGTCGCTTGCTTTTGTTCTTCGCCGTCATCCCTGACCCTCGAAAGGAGTGGAGGGGAAGAATCCCTGTCTTTCGTCGTTGCCTTTTCTTTAAATCCGTCTCATCCGCGCAAATCCGCGGTAAGCCTTCAGTTTTTGAAAGATTCTAAGACCAGTCACACCGCTCCTGAGAATGGCTCCACCCTCAGGCAGCCTCCCGAACCTCAATCTCCGTTCCCGAAGCCATCTCCATCTCCAACCTCCGCCCCGGTCGAACCATCCGCGCCAGCAAACCCTCTTCCACAATCAGCGCCGTCGCACACACCACAAACGGAATCAGCTCGCCGAACACCCTCGTCTCGATCAAAATCCCATAGACGAACATGAACCCAAGCCACACCGGCACCAGCCACAGCCACGCCCGCAGCCTCGGGTCCCCAATCCGCTTCCGCGTCACCACAACAAACAGCAGCAGGTATCCACACGCGCTCAACAACTGCGGCCACGCCTGCGGCACCACCAGGGACTTCACATTCCAGTCGATCCGCGGATAAAACTCCGAAGCATTCCACGCGAACACATGCCGGACAAATAGCTGCCACGCCGCCCAGCCTAATGCAAGCGGGACCACCACCCGCAGCGTCCGGCCCCGCACCAGCAGCGGCCACTGCAGCCTCCCATCCTCCACCGCCTCATTCAGCATGTAGAGAGGAAGCAGCAGCAGCGTCGTCTCCCGGTTCAGCGTGGCCAGCACAAACAACCCGGCAAAATAGATCCAGTGCCATCGGAAGTACATCAGGTACATCGCCGTCGCAAAGAACGCGAGACTCGGAAAATCGTAGATAAACCGGAAGTTCTGCACCGTATGCATGACGTACGTCGCGCCGCATACCACCAGCAGCAGCGGATACACTACAGGCGTCAACAGTCTCTGCCGTGAGCTCGCCTGATAGATCTTCGTCGTCAAATATCCCGTAAGCAGCAGGCAAAGCACATTGATCACCGCCTGCACCAGCACCTCGGGAGCGACCGGCTTGGGAAACCAGAAGTGCGAGTCGGCGAACGCTCCTGTCATCCGGTGCAGCGCGGCGCTGTCATGCGCCCACCGCATCGGCAGCATCATCAGGCTGCGCCCCTGAAAGGGCATCCGCTCCCGCCCCTCTTCATACAGGAGCGTATTCACGTAGGGTCGCGTCAGCCACAGATAACACCAGACAAACTGGACCGTCGCCATCCCATAAACAGCAATCAGCGCGGCCTTTTTCTTCTGCGATGACATCCTGCGCTACCTCGTCAAGAACTCGCGTGGTCTCTCAACGGTGTGGTCCGGAGTCCTCCGGATCGCGTCCACAACGCCGCGTGCCACAGGGCTTTCGGCAAGGTCATTCGCCATCCTGCATTCCCAGCTAAGATGACCCCAACTTCGAGCAGGTTGCTATCGGTCCGTCCTCACGGCGCGTCCACTGCGATCGAAACAGGCTCAAAACGACAGGACCAAAGCAAGAGCCGCCGAATCCACCCGGATACCTGCCCTGTTTCCCTGTAGAATTCCCTTCGCCGGCATATTCGCCCAACAAGACTCAGGCAATTCCTAAACATTTCCCAGAAAATTTCCGGACAAGGCAGGTATCCCCTTTGATCACATCCGCCCCGCACCAGGCCCTCACCCGCGACCCCCAGTCCACCGACGTCCGTGCCATGAGCATCGCCACGGTCCTATTCTTTATGTGGGGCTTTCTCACCTGCCTCAACGACATCCTCATCCCGCACCTCAAGGGCATCTTCAACCTCAACTACGGCCAGGCCCTCCTGGTGCAGTTCGCCTTCTTCTCCTCCTACTTCCTCTTCGCGCTGCCCTCCGGCAAACTCGTCGACTGGCGTGGATACAAGCAGAGCATGGTCATCGGCCTGATCGTCATGGCCGCCGGAGCGCTGCTCTTCCTTCCCGCAGCCGGCACCGCCTCCTTCCCCCTCTTTCTCTCCGCGCTGGTCATCCTCGCCGCCGGCATCACCTGTCTCCAGGTCTCGGCGAACCCCTATGTCACTAACCTCGGTCCGCAGGCCACCGCCGCCAGCCGTCTCAACCTCGCCCAGGCGTTCAACTCCCTCGGCACCACCGTCGCCCCCTTCTTCGGCGGCGCCTTGATCCTCGGAGCCGTGCAGGCCGTTCCCGCCAACCTCAAGTCCTTCTCCGCCGCCATGCTGCAGGACTACCGCGCCCAGCAAGCTTCCTCCGTGCGACTGCCCTATCTCGGCATCGCCCTCATGCTCCTCGCCCTCGCCGTCGCCATCGCTCTCATCAAGCTCCCCACGACCGACTTCACCCGCGACTTCCGCCCCGGCGAACTCCAGTCCCAGACCAAAGGCAGCATCTGGTCCCATCCCTACCTCATCATGGCCGCCATCGGCATATTCCTCTACGTCGGGGCCGAGGTCTCCATCGGCAGCTTCCTCATCAACTATCTCGGCCTTCCCCAGGTCATGAACTTCAGTGAACGGACCGCCGCCCACTACGTCTCCTTCTACTGGGGAGGAGCCATGATCGGCCGCTTCATCGGCTCTGCCGTCCTGCGCCGCCTCAGCACTGGCAAGACCCTCGCTGCCGCCGCCTTCATCGCCTGCGCTCTCGTCATCGCCACCATGCTCAGCACCGGACACGTCGCCATGATCACCGTCATCGCCATCGGCTTCTTCAACTCCATCATGTTCCCCAGCATCTTCACCCTGGGTCTCGCCGGCCTCGGCGAACTCACCAGCAAAGGCTCCAGCCTCATGGTCCAGGCCATCGTCGGAGGCGCCCTCATCCCGCTCGCCGAAGGCCACCTCGCCGACCGCATCGGCGTCCAGCACGCCTTCATCCTCCCCACCCTCTGCTACGTCTACATCGCCATCTTCGGCCTCGTCGCCTCCCGCCGAAAAGACGTCGACCTGAACCCAGCCGCCATTTAGACCGAATTACGGACGAGATTTCCACAAACAAGCGACTGATATTGCCTTTGGGCTGTTGCTCTTGCCGTTGCTCTTTCTCTTGTTGTTGGTTTGGCTCTTGTTGGTTTGGCGGTTGCTCTTGCTTCTGAGGTAAAGCGAGGCTTCAGCCTCGCGTCTGGCTGCCGCCGCGAAGCGGCCTCCGCTCTGCCGAAGGCCCGAGCGGAGGCGAAGCCGAAGCGACTGATATTGCCTTTTCCATTCGCCACCAATCCAAATCGAGCCGGGCACCCGGGGAAGACCCGGGGACACCCGTCCCGCGTCACGCAGAACCCACGCTCCGCTGTGTAAAATGATCTTTCGTAGTCTTAAATCCCTCCAACCGTTTCAGGAGACACGAACCAATGATCAAGTTGACCCCAGGAAAACTCGCTGGACTGAAATCTGTCTCAGACCACCGCGGCGTCATTGCCGCTGCAGCCATGGACCAGCGCGGCTCCCTGCAGAAGTCCCTCGCCAAAGAGCGCGGTGCCGCAGCCGACTCCAACGACCTCGAAGTCTTCAAGACCCTCGTCACCTCTGTCCTCACCAAGCACGCCTCCGCCATCCTGCTCGATCCCGAGTACGGTCTTCCCGCCTCCAAACATCGCAACGGCAAAGGCCTCCTGCTCGCCTACGAGAAGACCGGCTACGACTCCAACACCGCCGGCCGCCTCCCCGACCTCCTCGACCTCTGGAGCGTCCGCCGCCTCAAGGAGGCCGGAGCCGACTGCATCAAGATCCTCCTCTACTACACCCCCTTCGAACAATCGCACATCAACGACCACAAGCACGCCTGGATCGAGCGCATCGGCGACGAGTGCATCGCCCACGACATCCCCTTTTTCCTCGAGTTCGTCGGCTACGATGCCCAGGGCGGCGATGAAAAGTCACTCGCCTACGCCAAAAAGAAGCCCGAGATCGTCTCCGGCTCTATGGCCGAGTTCGGCAAGGCCCGCTACAATGTCGACGTCCTCAAAGTCGAAGTCCCCATCGAGATGTCCTTCGTCGAAGGCGCCAAAGCCTTCAAGGGCGAACGCGCTTACACCCGCTCCGAGGCGCTACAGCACTTCCGCGACGCCGCCACCATGACCCACAAGCCCTTCATCTATCTCTCGGCCGGCGTCTCCAACCCCGTCTTCATCGAAACCCTCGAACTCGCCGCTGAATCCGGCACCTCCTTCAACGGCGTCCTCTGCGGCCGCGCCACCTGGAAGGACGGCATCCCCATCTACGCCAAACAAGGCCCCAAAGCCTTCGAAGACTGGCTCAACACCACCGGCGTAGAAAACATCAATAACGTCAACAAAGCCCTCGAACACGCCCACTCCTGGCACGACAAAGTCGAGTCGAAGTAATCCTCACCAAGTATCCAGGTGGCTCCACCCTTTGCAGCTTCATCGCAAAGGGTGGGTTGCTTTCTCTCCACATCTGCATCCCCATCGCGCAGCGGTGGGAGGGCAAAACTCCTCCCACCCTGCCGCATACTGATAACCCAAACACCCGGGTGCCCCATCTTCAGCGCGCACTTTGCGCCTAGAGCAAAGTAGCAGTTGGTGTAGAGTTTGCGTTGCACTTTGTTTGTCATTCCCGGAAGGGAATCTGCGGTTGCCCCCTCTACACCAACAGCAAATCCGCTTTAAGGTGGGTTGCTTTCCCCCCTTGCACCTTCAGTGCATCGCTGCGATAGCGCTCCCAGGCGGCCTCTCGCCTTCAGGTTTACTTCATCTATTTGCGCTACCATCAAGGCAGATGACGTCTCGCTCCCTGCTCCTGTCACTTCTGCTTACTCCGTCACTCGCTCTGTGCCAAAACGCCGCAGTGACGATCCCTGCCGGAACCCCCCTCCCCGTCCAGATTGAAGAGCATCTCCCCATGCGCGTCGGCCAGCCCATCCGCGCCGAGCTCATCTACCCCGTCTACGCCGACAACATCCTTGTCCTCCCCGCCAAAACCGTCGTCACCGGCTCCGTCACTGCCCTCCGCTCCAATCATTCGCGGCGCATTGACGCCCGCCTCCGGGCCGACTTCACCCCCTTCTACACCCCCATCGTCCGCTTCACCGGCATCACCCTCGCCGACGGCGCCAGCGTCCCCATCGTCACCGGCACCGCCACCGACGGCGCTCCCATCTACCGCCTCGTCGCACCCCCGCCCCGCAAAGGCGGCTTCATCCACCAGCAGTGGGACAACGGCCTCCAGGTCCTCCGCGACAAGCTGGCCATCATCACAGGCCCCGACAAAAAGGACCGCCTCGTCCAGTTCCTCTACACCCAGCTTCCCTACCATCCCCAGCGCATAGAAAAGAAAACCGCGTGGACCGTGGAAACCGCCGAGCCCCTGTCCCTCCCTCCCCAAACCGCCGCCCTGGCCGCAGCTCCCCCGCCCAGCCCAGCACCCGCGACACAGATATCCCAGGCACCCGTATCCCAGACACCCGCAGACGCTCCCGGCAAACCCTGGATCATCCAGGCCTACCTCGGCGAACCCCTCAGCTCCGCCACCGCCAAATCCGGCCAGCAGATCAAGGCCACCGTCGCCGAGCCTATCTACAACCCCGACCACACCATCGCCGTCCCCGAAGGCGCCACCATGGTCGGGGCCGTCACCCAGGCCAAGCCCGCCCGCCGCTTCGGCCGCGCCGGCGCACTCCACTTCGATTTCCGCCAACTTGTCCTCCCCACCGGAGCCGCCCAGAACGTCCAGGCATCGCTCACCGGAGCCGACTCCGCCTCGGATCAAAAGCTCGCCCTCGACTCCGAAGGCCAGGTCAAACCCAAGCCGCAGGACAAACTCCTCGTCCCCCTCGCCCTCATCTTCCTAGCCGCCCGTCCCCTCGATGTCGACAAAGGCGACGGAGCCGGAGGCGGCTTCGGTAAAGACGCCGTAGCGTCCAACAGCCTCGGAGTCATCGGCTTCATCATCGGAACCGCCGCTGGCCAGCGCAACCTCGCCGCCGGCATAGGCTACTACGGCGCAGCCATCTCCATCTACGAGCGCTGGATCAAACGCGGCCGCGAGGTCTCCTTCGCCCGCGACACCCGCCTCGTCCTCCAAACCACCCCCCGCCACTCCGCGGTCCTTCACCCCGATACCAGCCCCTCCCGCCCCCGCTAAAGGCAGTGAATCGTCAGAACGATCACTCAGATCCTGATGAGTTCAATCTCGACATCAACCTTTAATTTCTTCCAGATCTTATCCGCAGTCCACACCGCCGCGCCTTTCTTCAAAGCCAGCGCCAGACAAGCTCGGTCCCCCAATGACAGACCGAGCGCCGACGTTCTCCTGTAGAGTTGCCCCGCGCGATATGCGTCCGCCTCTTCAAATGGAGCCACCGTCAGCTTGAGATCGGCAAGCAGCTTCCATGCCTCATCATCTTCCAATCCATCACGCAGAAGCCGCGTGTGCGCCTCGCACAAGTTAACGGCGCTCGCCAGCGGGAGTATGCCTTCGTCATTCAAAAGTTCAGAGACCTTTTCGGCGCCCGGCTCCTCGTACAGAATCGCAAGGATCGCCGAAGCATCCAGCACGATAGAATTACTCACGTGCAGCCTCGTCATGGCGTTCCCGCAGAAACTCGTCGACTAGTCCTTTTCTGCCCTTCGTGTACTTCTTAACAATGTTCTGTGCCCGTTTGATCGCCTGTCTACGAGTCTGCAGGTGCAGTCCCTCCTCATCCATCCGAATCGTGACAACCTCGCCTGCTTTCAAGCCCATAGCCTTTCGGAAAGCGGCCGGAATTACAATTCTGCCATTCTCGCTCATATGTGTCGTTCCTACTAACATATGACACCTCTTGCCGATTATGACATAGGCAATCTAAAATGCCCTTACTCCCTACTCCCACTCAATCGTCCCCGGCGGTTTACTCGTAATGTCATACACCACCCGGTTGATCCCCCTCACCTCGCTCACAATCCGGCTCGAAATCGTCCTCAGCACCTCATACGGCAGCGGAGCCCAATCCGCCGTCATCCCATCCTCGCTCTCCACCGCCCGCACCGCGCACGTATTCGCATAGGTCCTCTGGTCCCCCATCACGCCAACACTCTTCACCGGCAGCAGCACCGCAAAACTCTGCCACACCTTCCGATACAAGCCGGCTTTCTTGATCTCCTCCACCACAATCGAGTCTGCCTCCTGCAGAATCGCCACCCGCTCCGCCGTCACCTCGCCCAGAATCCTCACCGCCAGCCCCGGCCCCGGAAACGGCTGCCGCTCGATAATCTCCTCCGGCATCCCCAGATCACGCCCAATCCGCCGGACTTCATCTTTAAACAAATCCCGCAGCGGCTCAATCAACTTCAGCTTCATATCCGCCGGCAGTCCCCCCACATTGTGATGGCTCTTGATCGTATGGCTCGGCCCATGCACGCTCGACGACTCGATCACGTCCGGATACAGCGTCCCCTGCACCAGCCACGCAATCTCCTCCCCCGCGCTCGGCTGGCTATTCTTCTGGGCCTCAAAAATCTTCTTCGTCTCGTCATCGAACACAGCAATAAATTCGTTCCCAATCACCTTCCGCTTCTGCTCCGGGTCGCTCACCCCCGCCAGCTTCTCCAGAAACCTCTGCGAAGCGTCCACCGCCACCACATTCAGTCCAAGCTGCTCCCGCATCGTCGTCTGCACCTTCGTGAACTCATCCTTGCGCAGCACTCCGTTGTTCACAAAAATACAAGTCAGCCGATCCCCAATCGCCCGCGCCACCAGCACCGCCGCCACGCTCGAATCCACGCCTCCGCTCAGTCCGCAGATCGCGTGCCCATTCCCCACCTGCGCCCGCACCCGCTCCACCGTCGACTGGATGAAGTGCTCCGGCGTCCAGTCCTGCTGCGCCCCGCAGATATCCAGGCAGAAGTTCTTCAGCAGCTCCATCCCCTGCCGCGTATGCGCCACCTCGGGATGAAACTGCACCGCCCAGATCCGCCGCGCTTCATCCGCGATTCCAGCCACCGCATTCGCCGTCTTCGCCGTCAGCTCAAATCCTGCCGGCAACTCCTCCGCCTCATCCCCATGCGACATCCACACATTCATCTCGCCCGGCAGCCCGCGAAACAGCGGCGTCTCCGCCACAATCGACACCTCGGCATGTCCATACTCCCGAGCCGCCGCGCCCACCACCTTGCCCCCGAGATGATGCACGATAAATTGCAGCCCGTAGCAGATCCCCAGCACCGGCACGCCCATCTCCAACATGCCCGGATCGGCCGCCGGAGCACCCACGTCATACACCGAATTCGGCCCCCCCGAAAGGATCACTCCCTTCGGGTTCAACTCCTTCACCCGCTCCAGCGAAACCGTACAGGGCAGCACCACCGAAAACACATTGAACTCGCGAATACGCCGCGCAATCAGCTGCGTATACTGCGACCCAAAATCCAGAATGACAATCGTTGAGGTATCCACTTACCCAGTGTAAATGTCCGTGTGGTGGCGCGAGCCGCAGTGGTCCTCCCGCTGATCGGGAACAAATCTCGTTGCCGACCAACGGGAGGCCCACCGAAGGGGTATACGCGTCACGAAGTGACCGCCCCACGCGAAGTGGGCCCGTCCGGCAGGACAACATCTTCATAAGCCCGCCAAAGCTGCAGATAAGCTACCTGCCGCGCCACATGAAAGAAGTCCGACCCCACACAATAAAGCAGCGAACTCCCCACCCACCACCAGAACAAGAACTCCGGCGTCGTCACACTCTCAAACGGCAGCGGACAAGCCGAAAGCACCATCGCCAGCACAATCAGCGCGATCTTCACGATCCCCATCACCAGGTTGATCTCCACCAGCTTCGCCTTCAGCGGCCCCAGCCGAAACGCCGCCGCCAGGCTCCCCCTCACCCCCAGCCCCCGCAGCATCGCCAGCAGCGGAGCCACCGACAGCGCCCAACTCACCACCGCCCACGCCGTAAACAACCCCAGCGTAGCTATAATCACCAGCGCAAAGTACCCCACCAGGTTCGGCTCGCCACCCCCAGCCAGCGGCCCCGTCACGGTTACATCCGCCACCCGCTCCATGCACCAGAACCACAGCGCAAAACTCGCCAGCAGCGCCACCACCCGCGCCGCTTGCAGCACAATCAGCGTCCCCACCCGCGCATGCAGCGTCGCATCCACCCGCCGCAACACCACCGTCCGTCCCACCGACGACACCACCACCCACACCACCACCAGCACCGGCCCTAGCCACAGCGCCACCCGCAGCACCTCCGGCAACAATGCCGCCATCGCCTTCGCCATCGCCGCGGCTGCCGCCATCGGGTCCAGCACCGTCATGTTCTTCAGCGCCGAATAATCCAGTGGCGTCTGGGCCAGAATCCGCAACGCCTCATACCGCAGCACCAACAGCACCGGAATCCCATACGCCCACCGCCAGAGCACCTCCAGCGCCGTCACCGAAGGCCGCCGCCAGCACGCCGAAAGCGTATGCACAAACGACTGCGTCCCCCGCACCGTGCCTGCGGCAATCACCACCCCATCCTGTGATAGCTTGTTCACCTACCTCACCACAAGATTCACAAGCTTGCCCGGCACCACAATCACCTTCACCACCGTCTTGCCTTCCACTCGCCCCGCAACCTTCGCATCGCCAAGCGCCGCCGCCTTCACCGCAGCCTCATCGCTTCCCGCCGGAACCTTCACCACCGTCACCAGCTTGCCATTCACCTGCACCGGAACCTCAACCTCATCCTCCCGCGCCAACTCCTCATTCACCTCTGGCCACGCCGTGCGAAACACCACACCCTCGCCGCCAAGCTGCTCCCACATCTCCGCCGCAAAGAACGGCGCAAACGGAGCCAGCAGCAGAATCAACCCGCGAAACACCTCACCCATCGCAGCCGGTGAGATCTCACCCGAATCCATGGCCGCCTCCTGCGCCGCAATCTCGTTCACCAGGATCATGATCGTCGAGATCGACGTATTGAAGTGCCACCGCCCATCGAAGTCCCGCGTGACCTTCGCAATCGTCTGGTGCAGCTTCCGCAGCAACGCCTTCTCCTCCGCCGAACCTTCGCCTTTGCGCGAAGCGCCTTCCGCCGTGCGCGCAGCACACTTCGTCGTCAGCCGGTACACCTTCCCCAGAAACCGGCTGATCCCCGCAACCCCCTCCTCCTGCCACTCCAGATCCCGATCCGGAGGAGTCGCAAACAGCGCATACATCCGCGTCGCATCCGCCCCATACCGCTCGATCATCAAGTCGGGCGACACCACATTGCCCTTCGACTTCGACATCTTCGCGCCGTCTTTAATCACCATTCCTTGCGTAAACAGCCGCGCCGCAGGCTCATCGTTCTTGATCATCCCCAGATCCCGCATCACCTTCGTCCAGAACCGCGAATAGATCAAATGCAGAATCGCATGTTCCACCCCGCCGATATATTGATCGATCGGAAACCAGTAGTTCGCCTTGGCCGAATCAAACGGAGCCTTGTCATTCTTCGCATCCGTATACCGGTAGAAGTACCAGCTCGAGTCCACGAACGTATCCATCGTGTCCGTCTCCCGCCGCGCCATCCCGCCGCACTTCGGACACTTGGCATTCACAAACTCCGCGATCCGTCCCAGCGGAGACCCGCCCTGCTGCGTGATATCCACCTGCTCCGGCAGAACAATCGGCAGCTCACTCTCCGCCACCGGAATCGGCTCCCCCGGCGAGCACGCATCGCAATACACCATCGGGATCGGCGTCCCCCAATACCGCTGCCGGCTCACCCCCCAGTCCTTCAACCGATATGTAACCGTAGGAGTGCCAAACCCCTTCACCTTGGCAAACGCAGCCATCTTCTCCTGCGCCTCCACACACCCCAACCCCGTCCACTCACCAGAATCGATCAGCACCGCCCCATCCTCTGCTAGATAAGGCAACTCCAAATCATTCGCATCGACGCCCGTTGCGCCTTTTGTAACATCGCCAGGAGCAATTACCCTGCGCACCGCCAACCCATACTTCTGCGCAAACTCGAAATCCCGCTCATCATGCGCCGGCACGCTCATAATTGCGCCCGTACCATAGTCCGCCAGAATGTAATTCGCCACCCAGATCGGCACGCGTTCGCCGTTGAACGGGTTCACCGCAAACCGCCCCGTATTCACGCCATGCTTCTCGATCGCGCCCAGCGCATCCGTCTCCCGAGCCTTCCTCTGCTGCTCCAGCAGCTCCTCAATCTGCACCCGCAGTGCCGCATCCTCCAGTGCAAACGCCTTCGCCACCACATGCTCTGGAGCCAACTGCACCGAAGTCGCCCCAAAGATCGTATCCACGCGCGTGGTAAACACCGCAATCTTGTCTTTGCCTTCTATCCCCTCTCCCCTACCCCCTAAACCCTGCTCTTGGACTGCAAAGGCGATCAAAGCCCCCTCGCTCCGCCCAATCCAGTTCCGCTGCATCGTGCGAACCTTCTCCGGCCACCCGTCCAGCTTCTCCAACCCCTCCAGCAACTCATCCGCATACTTCGTAATCCGCAAAAACCACTGCGTCAGATCCCTCTGCTCCACCACCGTATCCTCATGCCGCCAGCAGCACCCGCCCACCACCTGCTCATTGGCCAGCACCGTCTGGCACTCCGGACACCAGTTCACCTTGCTCTTCTTCCGGTACGCCAAACCCCTCTCGAACATCTTCAGAAAGAACCACTGGTTCCACCGGTAGTACTCCGGCAGACAAGTCGTCACCTCGGTCGTCCAGTCAAAGCTCATCCCCAGGCGCTGAAACTGCTTCTTCATCGCCGCGATATTCCGAAACGTCCACTCCCGCGGAGGCACCCCGTTCTTCAGCGCCGCATTCTCCGCCGGCAGCCCGAACGCATCCCACCCCATCGGGTGCAGCACGTTATACCCGCGCATCCACATGTGCCGCGCCAGCGCATCCCCAATCGCATAGTTCCGAACATGCCCCATGTGCAGCGCCCCACTCGGATAAGGCAGCATCTCGAGGCAGTAGTACTTCGGCTTGCCCCAGCCTTTTTGATCGGCGCCATGCCCCTCCGCCGCATACAGCGAAGCATCCGCATCCCACCGCGCCTGCCACTTCGGCTCAATCTCCGCCGGGCTATACCGCTGCGCCTGCTGCTCACTCTCGCTCTTAACCATCTCCGCCATCTTCTGATTGTAAAGAAAACAGCCAACACACACGAACACCGTCGCCCATCGGAGGCGCAGCTGGATCTAAGCCAACATTGCTGTACCCCTGTGTTGTACCTGCTGTTCTTGTTGGTCATTCCCAAGAATCAGCGGTCGCCTTCCATCGGATGCACCCACTATGGAACCGCCCTCCACGCCGGTCAACTCGAAGCCATATTTTCCATTCCATCGAACCCCGCACCCCGGTCAAATCCCCGGACGAATCCTTCGCCCCCTCACGCCATCTATACTTGAACCATGGCGACTTCCCTCCCCACAACCTTAGGCGCCCTCCGCGCCAGCGAATACACCCCCTCCCGCCTCGCCCGCAGCGTCAAAGACGAGCTCCGCGAAAACCTGATCGCCCGCCTCCGCGACGCCGCTAAGACCAAAGCCCCCCTCTTCCCCGGTATTGTCGGCTACGAAGATACCGTCGTTCCCCAGATCGTCAACGCCGTCCTCAGCAAACACAACTTCATCCTCCTCGGCCTTCGCGGCCAGGCCAAATCCCGCATCCTCCGCTCTCTCACCACCCTGCTCGATCCGCACTGCCCCTACATCGCCGGCTCCGAGATTCGCGACAACCCTTACGCCCCCATCTCCAAATTCAGCCGCGACCTCATCGCGCGCCTTGGCGACGACACCCCCCTCGCCTGGCTCACCCCCAACGACCGCTTCGTCGAAAAACTAGCCACTCCCGACGTCACCGTAGCCGACCTCGTCGGCGACATCGACCCCATCAAGGCCGCCCGCTCCAACCAGGACCTCGGCAGCGAGCTCACCATGCACTACGGCCTGCTCCCCCGCGCCAACCGCGGCATCTTCGCCATCAACGAGATCCCCGACCTCGCCGGCAAAATCCAGGTCGCCCTCTTCAACATCATGCAGGAGGGCGATGTCCAGATCAAGGGCTATCCCGTCCGCCTCCCCCTCGATGTCGCCATCGTCTTCTCCGCCAACCCGGAGGACTACACCGCCCGCGGCAAGATCGTCACCCCCCTCAAGGACCGCATCGGCAGCGAGATCCGCACCCACTACCCCGAAGACGTCGAAGAGGGCATCGCCATCACCTCCCAGGAAGCCTGGACCACGCGCCCCGCCTCCAAAATCGAGATCCCCCACTACATCCGCCAGATCGTCGAGCAGATCGCCTTCACCGCCCGCGAAGAAAAGAAGGTCGACAAGCGCAGCGGCGTCTCCCAGCGTCTGCCCATCAGCACCATGGAGCTCGTCATCTCGAACGCTGAGCGCCGGGCCTTGATCCACGGCGAAACCGTCGCTGTTCCCCGCGTAGGCGACATCTACACCGCGCTCCCAGGAATCAGCGGCAAGATCGAACTCGAATACGAAGGCGAGATGCGCGGCGCCGACACTGTCATTCGCGAGATCATCCGCGCCAGCGTTGCCACCGTCTTCGACCAGTATTTCGCCGCCACCAACACCCAGCAGATCGAGCAGTGGTTCAACCTCGGCGGCACCGTCCAACTCAACGACGAACAACCCTCCGCCGGCTCTCTCGAAGAGCTCAAACAGATCCAGGGCCTCGTCGAAAAACTCTCTCCACTGCAAATCAGCGCGAAATCCAAACCTGAGATCGCCGTCAGCGCCGCCGAATTCCTCCTCGAAGGCATGTACGCCCACAAACGCCTCAGCCGCACCGAGGAGCGAGCCTTCACCGCCGCAGAAAAGAAGTCCCGCAACGACCAGGCCTCGCAATACGCTGAAAAAAATCGTGACCGCGAAACCGAACGCGACGAAGCCTCCCGCAACCGAACCCGCCGCGGCTTCAACTAACCCCGAAGCGTTTTCCAATTTCGTTCTATTCGCCGCAGCCCTCGCTCTCACCATCGCACTGGTTCTTGCCGCTGCTTGTGCGCCTGAGGCAACCCAATGCTTCCACTTTAGTGGAGCCTTGAACTTGTCGTTGCTCTTGCTACTGAGGTAACCCAAGGCTTCAGCCTTGGTCCTCCCAACCGAGTCAGAAAAGGGGCTTTAGCCCCTGGTATGCTCTCTTACGAAGTGCCACGATATGTCTGAAGCCACAAACCTACGCGATCACCATCCTCACCCACGACCGACAGCGTATCTTCCAGCGCACCGCGAACGCCGAGCTGATGATCGCCACCCTCCTCCGTTACCGCGACGCAAATAAATTCCTTCTCCACGCCTTCGTCGTCATGCCCGACCACATCCACGTCCTCATCACGCCATCCGAATCCACTGCGAAAGCAGTCCAACTCATAAAAGGCGGCTTCTCCTTCGCAGTCCGTACTCAGTTCCCAGGAGAAGTCTGGCACACCGGCTATCACAAGCACCGCATCCGAGATCGAAACGACTTCGAAGCCCAAAAGCAGTACATCGCGAACAATCCCACTCGCAAAAACTACGAGAGCTATCCGCACGTCCACACCACCCACGCCGCATTCCTCGACGAAGCATCGCATCTCACAGAACAGCCATGCTCTTAGCTTCCACCCTCGCCCTCCTCGCCCTCGCCGCCCCACCCGCAAAGCCGCGCCCGGCTGTCCCCCCCCACAACCACATCCCCGCCAGGCAACTCGCCGACATCGCCCTTATCCTCGCTCACGACGAAGGCTGGCCCCTCGATCAATCCGACTACACCTTCGACCCCATGACTCCCGACGTCGACGACGGCTTCGACAGCATCGGCCTCTACAAAAAGGCTCACCTCGTCCGCATGTACTCCGTCGACCGCACCACCGGAGACATCGTCGACTTCATGCGCGGCTGCCAGGTCTTCCGCTTTGACAACCTCAAGTCCTTCCAGGCCAGAATCAGAGGCAACACCCCCGCCCTCACCGATCGACAACTCGCCGCCAAGGCAGGCTGCCCCAAACTCACCGTAGTCAACACCCGGTGGGTCCACTAGGCCATCGTAAAATTCCTGAATTGATCTCTTCTTTCGAGGTGTAGGCTCCATGACGTTACGCCACCGTTGCAGTGTCGTTCTTTCCCTGTTGTTACTCACCTCGATGGCGCCGGCGCTGAGAGCGCAAGGAGCTCCGCCTGCCGGCGCGAAGCAGTACACGCGCAGCGAGGCAATGGTGCCAATGCGCGATGGGGTGAAACTGCATGTGGTGATCCTGCGTCCGGCCGGATCGGAAAGCTCGGGAGAGCCGCTGCCGTTTCTCATGGAGCGCACGCCCTACGGCGTCGACAACATGACCTCGAAGATCCTCAACACAAGCAAGCCGGAACTAGCTGCCAGTGGATACATCTTCGTCTTCGGCGACATTCGCGGACGGTATAAGTCCGAGGGAACGTTTGTGATGAACCGCGCCATCGTCGCGCACACCACGAAGAACGACATCGATGAGACCACCGATACGCGGGATACCATCGACTGGCTGCTGAAGAATGTGCCGAATAACAGCGGCAAGGTGGGAGTCTTCGGCATCTCCTATCCAGGCTTTCTAGCCATGTCAGCGGGAATCGACCCTCACCCGGCGGTAAAGGCGATCTCGCCTCAGGCCCCCATGACCAATGTCTGGCTCGGAGACGATTTCTTTCACAACGGAGCCTTTCGCGAGACCTACGGCTTCGACTACGTGCAACAATTGGAGGCACAAAAGACCGATGCCCGCGTGGAGAGTAAGGAAGACACCTACGATTTCTTTCTGCGCAACATCAACTTCGCCGGAGCAGCGGATGCGGCGAAGATGGAAGATCTCCCCACGGCAAAGATCTTTCTAACCCAGCCCTCGTATACGAAATTCTGGCAGGACATGGCGGTAGAAAAGCACCTGACCACCGTCGAGGTGCCGACGCTCGAGGTCGGTGGATGGTGGGACCAGGAAGACATGTGGGGAACCCAGGCTGAATATGCCGCGCTTGAGCCGCACGACAAAGCCCACGAGGTCTTTCTTGTGCTCGGACCTTGGAACCATGGAGAGTGGAGCCGGCCAAACCACAGCCTGGGCGCTATTGACTTTGGTACTGACACCGGCACCTACTACCGGAAGACATTTGAGGCGCCCTTCTTCGAGAAGTATCTGAAGGGGCGGCCCGGGTTCGACTTGAAAGACACCGCCAGCTTTCGTACCGGAGTCGATACCTGGGAGCGATACGCTGCATGGCCGCCGACCCTTGGCTTTCACGCCGAGAAGCTCTATCTGACGAAGGACCACACCCTGAGCTTTGACGAGCCCAAAGACGGCGGAGCGGTGGCCTCCTATGTGGCCGATCCGGCGAATCCCATCCCCTATCGCAACCGTCCGATTCAGCCAACCTATGGGACCGGGTCGAAGTGGCGCACATGGCTTGTCGAAGATCAGCGATTCGTCAGCGGGCGCAGCGATCTGACGAACTTCTCCACCCCCGTCCTCGACCACGATGTCACCGTAACTGGAGATGTCATGGCCGACCTCTTCGCCGCGACAACCGGAACGGACGCGGACTGGATCGTGAAGCTGATCGATGTCTATCCGCAAGATGCGCCCGCGCCGATGGCCGGATACCAGCTCATGATTGTCGATGAGATCTTCCGCGGCCGATACGTAAAGAGCTTCGAGACGCCGGAAGCATTGACGCCCGGGAAGGTGACGGAGTTCAAGTGGAGCCTGCATGGAGCCGACCACACCTTTCTGAAGGGACACAAGATCATGGTCGAGGTTCAGTCGAGCTGGTTCCCTCTGTATGACAGAAATCCGCAGACGTTTGTTCCGAACATCATGACGGCTCCCGCAAGCTCCTACCACGCCGAAACCCAGACCATCTATGGTTCAGAAAAGTATCCGTCGCATCTGGAGTTTTCCGTGGCCCAGTAGGGGATCGCATTTATACGATGGGGGCGTTGTGACGAAGAAGATCAAGACGATCAGCAGCCGGGAGGTGTACCGGAATCCATGGACGAGCGTTCGCGAGGACGTAATCGAACGAGCGAACGGCCAGCGCGGAATCTATGGAGTGATCGATAAAGATCCGGCATGCATCGTTATTCCTCTGGATGCGACGCCGGAGGGTGAGTTCGTTTATCTCGTCGAACAGTTTCGCTACACCGTCGGTGGACGCCACTGGGAGTTCCCGCAAGGCGGTTGGGAAGTCGCCGAGGTGGTGCCCGAGGACCTCGCGCGCGGAGAGCTGCGCGAGGAGACCGGGCTAAGCGCGGAGCGGATGACGCAGCTATCGACGCTGCAAATTGCGTATGGCGTGATGAACCAGAAGCAACACATCTTCTTCGCAGAGGGACTGACGATGGGAGAACCCGAGCCCGATGCCGAGGAGAGCGACCTGGTGGTACGGCGAGTCAGCGTGGACGAACTGGAAGCAATGATTCTCGACGGGACCATCGTAGACAATTGCTCGGTAGCAGCTTGGGCACTCTACCGGCTCTGGCGCGAGCGGCAGCAAACTGTATAACGTTCCATTCGAAGGTCGTCTTTCGAAGATTAGAAGATGGGCAGCAAGCGGTGAGGCTAAACCTCCCGAAACGCTGCTACATCAATGCCGCTTCACGCCGTCCAGAGCAAAGTAGCAGTTGGCGGAGAGCCTACCGTCCCTTTGTTTGTCATTCCCGAAGGCAATCTGCGGCTGCCCTCCACACCAACACCAAATCCGCTCTACCGTCAGAAAACCGGAGGCGAGCGCCAATAGAAGTCTCAAAGAGTTCATTGGCCTGTTCTTATCAACCCCACACCACGCCGCAGTAGATCGACTTCGGCGAACAACCGTTTGACCAATTCTGGGCGCCTGGATAATTCTTGATCGAGCACAAGTGAAGCGCCAAAGCCGGGGGTTCAAGTTATGCGCACTCATTCAAGGATCCTATGTGAAATCGCTGTCGTTCTGCTTGTGTGCTCGATGGCTGGGGCGCAGAGTGTAAGCCCAGCCAAACGTCCTCGAGCCGCGGACATCGGTTTGAAAGTTGGCGTCATTCCGTCAGGCCCGCTCGACGCAATCACAGATGTTCCCGGTGTGGAAGTTGGCCAGACGACCATCGTCCGAGGTGACAACGTGCGTACCGGGGTTACGGCGATCCTGCCACATGCCGGGAACCTGTATCGGGAACGTGTGCCTGGTGGGATCTTCGTCGGCAATGGGTATGGAAAGCTGACCGGCTTCACACAGGTGGAGGAGATGGGAGAAATTGAGACACCCATACTCCTGACTTCAACCACAAGCGTGCCGCGTGTTGCCGACGACCTGATCAGCTACATGCTTTCGCTTCCTGGCAATGAGAGCGTGCTTTCGATCAACCCCATTGTCGGGGAGACGAACGACGGATACCTCAATGACATTCGCGGCCGCCACATCACCCCGGAAGACGTAGCCAACGCGATTAGAGACGCCAGGAGCGGTCCCGTGGATGAGGGCTCGGTTGGAGCAGGTACTGGCACGATGGCCTTCGGCTGGAAGGGCGGCATCGGAACGGCATCGCGGCGACTGCTCGCGCTGGCATCGAGAGCACGCATGCACAGGCCGTCCGACGTTGCGGACTACGCCGCACTCGCTACCGCGGCCTGCCCAAAACCCATTTGAACACGTGATCACGGCAGCCGCCATTAACCTGCTGCATATCGCTGCCTGGGCAAGTGGAACCCCGCTGGCGCCAACCCGCTGCTCCCACTTCGCGGCTCTTCAGTTCAAGGTCGCTTGAATTCGCCACCAGCGTCAATGTTGGGTCTACCCCGACATGTCTCTCGTCCCACGCTTTCCCCTTGCAGTTCGACGGCGGACCATACATTCTTGAGGTGCCCCCTATCTATCCCCCGGCTTAGCCGGCACAGCCACGGATTGAGCGCCCTCCCGAGTCAGGTGCAAATCATTGCCGGCGAGTGGCTAGGTGCGTTCACCAACTACTTATTGCGCTCAATGAGTTTCACTGTCGCGGAAAGAGAAAAAAACTCAGGCGCATCTGCCTCGCCCACAAAGATGGTGCGATTTCCGTAATTCGTCACCCACTGTTGGAGGCGTTCGCTCCAATATTGAAACGAACGCTGATCGAGTGTGACAGTTACCTGTTTCGCCTGTCCCGGTTCGAGATAGATGCGGTCAAAGCCGCGCAATGACCGGACGGCCTGTTGCACGCCGTCAATCGCGGGTCCGGAACCAACGTAGACTTGCGGAACGACAGCGCCTGCAACGCGCCCTGCATTTCTAACACCGAACGTCACCGTCACAGTGCCGTCCTGGTTTGCCCCAAGCTTCAGAGCTGAAAACTTGAAGTGGGTATACGACAGTCCATATCCGAAGGGGAACTGCACCGGCACTGCAAGGTTGTCATAGTATCGATAACCTGAGAATATCCCCTGGGATTGTACGGACGGATTTTCGCCGCTTCCGTTGACACGTTCCAAATGAGTTCCGGCGGTATCTCCGGGGTAGAGTCCGCGAAGCTGGTTATAGCCTTCGATAGTATCGGTGTTGTTTTTCGGCCAGGTAATGGTGACATGACCGCTTGGATTAGCCTGGCCAAGCAGAAGGCGCGCTGTTGCAGTCCCGCCCTCCTGGCCGGCTTGCCACATATTAAGGACTGCCTTGACGTTTGGATCGTTGATCCACTCCTTCACAATGAAAGGTGTTCCTGTATTCAGAACTACTACCGTATTGGAGTTTTTAGCGGCGACTGCTTTGATTAACTGCAACTGCGCGGCGTTGAGCGACGAAAGCGCGGGCGTGCTGGGAACCGTGTTGCGGCCTTGGTCGTCGACAAACACCAAGGCGAGCGCCTTGCCTTCCGCGTCGGCAGCCGCATCGGCGATGTCACCGTCGGTGCGAGACATGGCGAAGCGAAAACTCAGCCTGGAGTTCGCCGGAAGACCTGTTGCATCGACTAGGAGCGTGACCTTGTGCCAGCCGACAGAAGGGGATTCGCTGCATCGTACAATGGGATGCGATGACCTCTCCCTCCTTTTCTGCGGCAGCGCGCATTGCCGGTTTCTCAGGCCTTTCTCCATGTATCCAGCATTCGTTGGCGAAACGGTGACAGGCATGTTGCCATAGTATTGGCCTTGATAGAACGACTCCGAATCGATCAGAGTCTTTCGGCTGCTGTCCAGGATCAAGCTGACGTTCGCATCGGGGATAGCTGGGCTGTGCTGAATGCGGAATACGTAGGAGTCTTTGACTGGAACATAGATCCAGCCATCCCAACGGTAGACTTTGTCTCCCGCGAGTTGACCGTCGGATGACACCGACGAATAGTCCACCTTTCTGTCGACACGGTCGCTGGTGAGGGTGTCAAGCGTGCTGCCGGAAGAACGCTCGAGACCGCTATGAGCGTCGCACGCGGTTCCAGGATGGATCGAAGGCGGTCCTTCGCTCGAAGGCTCGCTGTTGAGAACGTTGCACCGCACTGGCTGGCCAGAGGGAGAATTTGCCGGAGTGTAGGTAAAGGCAGAGGGCCTGCCGCTGAGGAGCCGCAATTGTTGTAGAGGGTCGATGGCGTTGCGATCCGGGAACCCGGCGGCGCCTTCGTTGTTTGGATTCGCTACCAGATACTCGGCACCGGGGCCGCTGATGGCGATGCCTCGCTTCAGATCGTCGGTTGTAATGGGTAGGGTTTCTTTGTCGTTCTTGAGAAGAACCGCTCCCTCTTCTGCTACCCTCTCCGAGATCGCGGCATCGCCGTTCTTGGTGCCGAGTTCCGGAGGTCCGGTCTTTAGCCCTTCCGAAAGAGGCGCCAGACCGCTTCGATCTGTGCCCATACCGCCGGGATTCTTGCAATCGGCGTTCTTATTGTCGCAACCGAGAAACCCAAACCTTTCTTCCTGGTAGAGAACTCGAGCGAGAGCCTGATTGAACACTGGCAGGGGAATGGTGCCGTTCGCCACGGCATTGGCTACGCTACATCCGCTTGCAGGACAGCCCGGGCCGGGTATCCCTGAAACGTGTATGGCTCCAGACTCGCTGCACGCAATCTTGTTGCCCGCCGAGTCCGCGCAGGTGCTGCTGGTCGAATCGAGGCCCAGATCGGACGCGCCTTCGAAGCCTTCCGGATTCGCACCGGCAAAATACGTCTCGGTTGGATCCTCACGATCATCTCCTTGTACAAAGCCCCCTGAGCTATGGACAGCACCATAATCGGATGCGACGAAGACCTTCGAACCCCAGAGGTCTCGCAGCACATAGGTATCCAGGAGCGGATTCTCACACGCGAAATGGATTTCATTCAGATGCCAAGTCTTAATGGAACCGCCCGGGAACGGGCTTGGCTGACTGAGGGCGTCAACGTCCTTGTTCAAGTACGCTGAAGCGTCCCGAAATGTTTGATAGGAGCACATGATGGAGGACGCGCCGCCGTCTTTGAGCGCAAGCTCGTAAGGCGGTAGAAGCATCTCATGCAGCGCCTGATCCTGTATGTCTGTGAAACGGCCGCCCGCGCCGTAGTAGACGGCATAGTGCTTCACCTGCGACATAAGGCCTTGACCTTGAATGCCGTTGATCTGTGCCGCTGACATGACGCCATTTAGAAACGGATCTTCACCCGAAGTGTGGTGACCGCGCTGCCAGTTAATGAAGACGTCGGTGTCCGCCTGCGGCCCTAAAAGCCCAGTGACCATCAGGTTGCGGCCTTCGCGGCCTTCCACCTGCCCCATGGCGTTTGCAAGTTCACGATCGAAACTCGATGCCAGCATGAGCATCGATGGCAGACCGGTCGTTTGTCCAACGTTCGGGCCGGAGTCGACGTTGATCCCAAGCCCATCGGAAAAACATAACGGCATGATGCGTGGGTTCGTGACCGTCCTGACACTGACATTCGCGAGATTGTGACACGTCGGGTTCGATCCCTCTGGGTGCGCATACGTCCCACCATGGGTCGAAAGCAGTACAGCCGCATTCGCCAGCTCCGCCGGTGTGGGTGGACTATGCGGCTCAAGTTGTTTTATTAGACTAATAACCGTCGGGGTGTACGGCGCTGCGGGATCCTGTGGCGGCGACTGCCTGGGAGCGGGGAGCACAACCGGTAGAGAATAGGGAATTGCCTGGTTCAATCCGGATGCAATCTGCGCATCGCAACGGTTCGCAATCAAGAAAAACAGCGAAACAGCAATGCAACATGCCCACATCCCGGCGTTTCTTCTGTGGTAGATACCAATATGGAAGGTTTGCTGCTTCATAGGGTTCTCCTGATTGCTTTAACAATACGGCTTCGTCGAACAGCGGAGCGTCATTCAAGGGGACCGCAGTTAAGAGATGCATCGCGCGCATCGAATTTTGTGATCGAAGTCCCTTGACGAGTCGCCGTCGCGAAAAGGCCTCACAATCCCAAGTTGTCGTTCACGGCGACGGCGATCTTGCTCCGATCCGAGATAACGTTCTGTTGTCTGAATTGAGGAATGTCCGAGCAAGAATTTGATCTGCTCCAAATCCCCTCCGTTTTTTCGGCAGAGCTTGGCGCAGGTGCGGCGCAGGTCGTGGGCGCCGAAGTGTTCGATCCCGATCTGCTTTGCGGATTGTTCCACGACCGACTAAGCGGCTCTGTTGCCTTAACTTGGCCGCGGGTAGCTGGCCCGGATCCATATCGCGAATCAGGCAGCAATCTCGAAGAGCTTGTTGACGAAAAGGATCTCGCCCGCCACCTTGGGTTCGCACAGTATGCCGTGCCGGGGTCTGATCATGCGCATGATCTCGAAGCCCTTGATGGTGGCGTAGGCAGTCTTCCTCGTCTGAAAGCCAGGCGTGGGTCGGATCACGCGCTTGAGCCCGCCGTGGCCGGCCTCGATCATGTTGTTCAAGTACTTCGATGTTCGGTGCTTCGTCTCGGGCGATAGCTTGCCCTCGCGCTGCAGCCGGCGAATCGCTTTCGGGCAGGAGCCAAGCTTATCTGTGGTGATCGAGCAGGGGTGCCAGTTGCGCATCGTCTTCAGCGCTTTGCCAAGAAACGGATAGGCTGGACGGGTATTGCGCCGATCCATCCGCATGAAATCAATCAATCGGCCATGCTTGTCGATCGCGCGGAACAGGTACTTCCACTGGCCGCCCACACGGACATAGGTCTCGTCCACTCGCCAGGAGCCAGAACGGTAGCCCTGGTACCAACGCACGCGCTTCTCGAGCTCTGGCGCGTACCGCTGCACCCAACGGAAGATCGTCGATGCGTCGACCTCGACGCCGCGCTCCTGCATCATCTCCGCCAAGTCCCGACAGGTGATCCCGTACTTGCAGTACCAGCGCACACAAACCAGAATGACCTCAACAGGAAAACGGCGACGCTTGAAGATCGACATCGCTGGCTCCTCGACTTGCCTTCCACCTTACACGCAGGCCACTTAACGCAACAGAGCCTTCTTCAGAGGTTCGCTCCGCTCGTGTGGTGTCTCAAAAGTTCATCTCATAAAGAAGCATGTCTCGAATGACCGGCTTCTGGTACCGGACGGGAGAGAACAAGCAACCACAAGAACAAAGACAGGGGTTCTTCGCTTCGCTCAGAATGACGACGTAAAAACAAACAACGGAAACTGCAACAATCATTATGTCGATCACTGTTGAGAGGACACTAGACTAGAGCGAGTTTGCTGTTGGTGTGGAGGGGGCAACCGCAGATTCCCTTTGGGAATGACAAACAAAGGGCACGGCAGACTCTGCGGCAACTGCTACTTGTAGTTAAGGCTCATATAGAAAACAGCATGTAGTGGTCAGCTGATTTTCGTGGAAAACATCGGCAAAAAACCAAATGGAGCACGTCCTACGGAAGCGAACCGAGGGCCTAACGGCCCATTTCCCTTGGGGCTGCACCCCAAACCCCGCAGAGGCAACAACAAAAGCAAAACCTTCCTACCTAATTGAGGATGGGGTTGTCGAACGGCTGTGGCTGACGATCAAACCCCGCAGCAATCGAGCAGAAAGGACCCCAGAACACGCCGATGAGGATCCTCTCCACCAAAAACTCAGAGAAAAGCGCTCTACGAGGCTATGACAGCCGGATTATGTTCCCGCTCGCGAGGAATCAGCGTGGTTTATCAAATATGATAAAATCTGGATTGTGAGCTTAGCCCAGTCGGACCTCTGGAAGATCGACTTTTATGCCGACGAAGATGGCTCATTTCCGGTCCGCGTCTGGCTCGACAGCGTGCCGGAGGAGGTTCGAGGCAAGGTGCTGGCGCGGATCAATCTGCTCAAAACCGCTATCGCATCCTGTATTTCTTCGATGAAGCCCGTACCGCTGTCCTCCTGCATGGCTTCACCAAAGCCACCGCCGCAGTCGAAGAAGCCGACAAAAAGATCGGGCGAACCAGGATGGCGCGGCACGAGGCCAAACTGGCAACCAAGAGCCATTCCAAACCCGCAGCCGGTCCGCCGCCGAAGGAGAAAAAGCGTAGATGAAAACCGCATGGGACAGCTATCTCGATCAGCAGCTCACCAATCCATCCATTCGCCAGGCTTACGACGAGGAGACCAAAGTCCTTTCCATCGGCGTCCAGCTTGCCAAGCAGCGGAAGCGGAAAGGTCTGACGCAGGCCGAACTCGCCAAGAAGATCGGCACCAGTACGCCCCAGCTCAGCCGCACCGAACGACGACCGGAAAATGTGAACATGCGCACCCTCATCCGCTACGCCGAGGCCGTCGGCATGAATCTCGTTGTCCGTCTCGTCGCAAAAAAAGCGTAGGCCGGAAAAAGCCACGCCTGCATCCCCGGACTCAGCCAGGATCGTTTCGGCCAGCTCCGCGTCAAGGCTCCTTCGGCCCGTTCACGCGGCGCTGCGCGGCCCTGACCCGAAGCACTCAGGCCGAAACGGGGCGCTGGTCATTCCGGGAATGTAGGGTAGGCTCAGGCATCGAGGCCATGACCCCAGCGTCCGTTCTTTCGGGAGAGGAACATCCGTTCAGCGTTGGCGATCGCGGGAGTCCCGATGCTATGGGTGAAGAATTCCATTTTCTGTTTATCCATGGTTCCGTTGTCAGTCACGGTGGAACGTAGGGCCTGCATGAACTGGCCGTGACTGAAGACGTACACCAGGGCATGGTGTGCGAGGGCTTCGAGCCGGGAGAGGGCGGATTCGGTGCGGCGTAGCAGAGTGGCGAAGCTCTCGGCCCCTGGACCGTCGCAGTAAGTAGGATCGCAGGTCTTCCAATAGGCCTGGATCGGAGCGGATCGAAGGGCAGACGAGGTTCCGTTCCATTGGCTCGGTTCGAGGTAGGTAAACTCTTGGATGGGCCAAACCTCGACTGGAACAGCTTTGAAACGCTTGATGGTTAGTTCAGCCGTTTGCCGCGTTCGCAGATAGGGCGAGGTCACGACTAGGCTCGGGCGTTCAGTCCACGTCTTGGCGATCTGACGGGCTTGTTTTCTGCCTAGATCGGTCAGCTCCAGTAAGGAAGAGATCGTGGCAGGGAATTCCAGCATTCCCCGTACTCTGCCCATGACGCACAAAGATCGACCGCATAATGCTTAGTCCTGTTCGGTATCGCTCACCGGTTTCTTGACGGCAAGGGTCAGTCCGAACTGAGCGGCCTTGAGACGTTCGGGTGAGTCGGCATAGAACTCTTCGAGCATGGCCTTGAACTTGGCAGCCGAGGCTTCTGAACTCTGGCACTGATGGATGATGGCAACTCCGAGGACGATCTTGGCGTGGTTCTCGCGTTTCTTCTGATCGCGAACACTCTCAGCTCGAATGCGACGTTCCCGTGACTTCAGGGCGGCGATCTTCTCAGCCGTCGCTTTTCGGACAGCGGCAACTTCAGCAGCAGCCTCTTTGATGGTTTTTTTCTGTGCTTCGAGTTCTTGAATGGTCTTTGCCTTTGCGGCAGCCATGCGGCTCAGTATGCCAATTCATGGCAGGCAACGGCAATAGCGGTAAAATATGAAATGCGTGATACCTAGTTTGTTACGCAAACTACACGCGGTCTCTGCGAAGCTGAGACAAGAACAAGCAACAGCAACAACAAAAACAACAGCAAGTGCAGCAGCAACGGCAAGTGCAACCACAACAGCAACCCGCGACAACAGCAACCGCAACCGCAAAGACAAGAGCCACCGCATGGCCATCGTGCACGTCGCCTTTAAGTCGTCGAGCAAAGCGCCGCGGCGCACGCGCAGTACATTGCACGCGATGGCCAATACGAAAAACGTGGTCCGGCTGAGCTAGTTGAGTCCGGCAATATGCCGTAGTTCGCCCAGGCCGATCCTCATGCGTTCTGGGTCGCTACCGATGTTCACGAACGGGCCAATGGCCGCGCCTACACCGAAATCCAGATCGCCCTTCCGCTGGCGCGGGAGGTGACGCGCGAGCTGATGGGCGACCGGTTTGCGTATACGATGGCCGTTCACAAGCCGCTGGCCAAGGACAATATCGAGCAGCCGCACATGCACCTGATGTTTTTCGAGCGGGCGGTCGATGCGACCACGCGAGAGCTGGCCGAGGAGCGTTTTTTCAAGCGCAACAGAGCGAAGAAAGATCCGGCCTGGAATGACCGCAACAAGCCGGACGAAGTACGCGAGAAATGGGTCGAGATGATGAACCGGGCGATGGAGCGGGCCGGTCAAGAGCAGAGACTTAATACGCGTTCGTGGGCCGAGTAGGGCCGCGAGGATCTCGCTGCGTTGGTCGACCGAAATTGCTGGGCGGCGATGGACGCGAGGCGGCCGGGCTGCGAGAGCAGGTCGAGGAACTTCGCCGGTTGCGAGAGGAGCTGCCCGCGCCGCATCTCGACCAGGCGGCGGCGGTCGAGGAGATCGAGAAGCAAGCCGAGCTGGAGGTCGCGCGGATCGAGAAAGAACGCGACGAGAAGCTCAGCATTTTGGACAGGCTGATCGAGAAAGCCAGAGAGATCGCGACAGCGGCTAAGGAAGCCATCGAGCGCAAGGTCGATAAACTGCTCAGCTTCATGGCCAGGGTGGACGCGTTCGACCGCAAGATGGATACAGAGATGGTGCGGAAGAAAGAAGCCGAAACCCTGGAGGCATTGCGGAAGCCGATGCAGCCGGATCGCCAGGAGCTGGACCGGCAGTTGCGCGAGATCGCCCGTACCAAGGCCCGGTTCCCGGAAGGCAGGATCGAGCCGTTGGAAGAGGTGCGCCACCGCGAGATCACAGGCCGGGTGCTCGGCTATACCGAGGGGAGAGAAGAGGCGCTTTTCCAGAGGTTAGGGGGCGGATTGGTGCGGCTCGACATACGGGCCGGGAGCAGCTGCCGGTTGGCAAGGAGATCAACTACGACTCGCGCAGCCGGGGTATCAGTCTTGACCGGGGAGGGTTGGAGCGATGATGGAAGATTCAGAGGAACAGCTTGTCGCTATCGTCGCCGCGGCGCGGTCGATCCAGGGTGCGGCGGAGAAGGCGGTCGCCGATCTCACCCGGTTGATTGCAGACAACCGGGCGGTGCCGGCGCAGATCGCCAAGGAGGGTGGAAAGGCGAGGCAGGAGATTCGGGAGACCGGGGAACAGGTTCTTGCCCGAATCTCCCAGGGAGCCGAGAAAGCCATCCGCGATGCTGCTGTCAGCGACGTAGGCACCAAGATCGAGACCGCGATGGCCGGTCCGCTCCAAACCATCGACCGATCGCTCAAGAAGCTGGAGCAGTCGGCCAGCACTGCGAACCTGGCCGCCGACCGGTGACAGATGTTTGCCCGGAGGTTCCGCTGGCAGCAGCTCACTATCGCCATTCTTGCCGGCATCTTAGTCGGGGCGGTCGGGCACTGGTACTTCGCCACCCGTGGGCCGGAGACTGAGGCGGCCGAGTACCTCTTGTCTCTCAAGCATGAGATCGACCAGAAGTCGGCACAAGCTTCGCCGAGTCCGGGAAGCAACCCCAAAAATCAGCGGACTGGATCATCTCACAAACCCAAACCGCAGAACAGGCCAGAAGCAGAGTCAAGTCCGCCAGCTTCCGGAAGCGTCGAGCCTCCTCAATAAATCTAGTATGGAAGACATCTAACACATTGCCCCTGGCGATAGCCTTGTTGGGTCTGGCCCCTGATTGCCACATGCTGAGATTAGTTCACGCGGCTACAGTTACTGAGAGGCTGTAAGCGCTTTTCTCGCCGCCGCGCGAACGTTCAGGGTTCTACTGGAATCCGCCGTAATTCGGGAAAGAGATTGCTGGCTGTCCAGGATGACACTCTTTCCCATGTTTTGAAGAGTTTCAATCGCGAGGACGCTTGTTTGTTCGCTGGGATCATCCGCGTAGCCAGCCACTTCCTTTCCGATCTCGCGGTTATGGGATCTTGCAACATTGCTGATAGCGTTCAGCAAGCCCCCCCGGCTCGCTGAGGTCTGGTCCGAACGATGCATGTACTGCACAATAGCGTTAGTGCTATTGACGTTGTTCGGGGCAGCTTTCATAAGCACTGTAGCCGCCGCCGCGCCGATAGTTGAGACAGCGTCATGCCTAGCGAGGTAAGTTTCGAGAGCTGGCACCAGGGGTGAGCTGGCATCCAGTCGCAAAGTATCGATCGCCCAAATGCTAATTCTTCTGATTGGAATATCTACGTCAGTGAGAAGCGAGGTGAAGGTTGCGGTTTCTGTTGAAAGCAATGCCTGACCGTCAGGACGAGTTGTTATCTCCCACAGGGCCATGGCAGCTACACGGCGGACGGAGACATAAGGATTGCTGGCTGCGTGGAGAATCAGCGGCAGAGATCCTGCTACGCTTTCCCTACTGCCTTTCGTGAATCGGTCAAGTACGGGTTCAGCTTCGTCCACAGTGCCCGGTGTTCCGGCTGCGGCTCTCGCTTCAAAATTGCGAAAAAGGTCTTCAATTTCATTCGTCTGCGCATACGATCGAGTGATCGCGACCGTCAACATCATGAATAATATGCCGATTGCTTGCTTCTTAAACTTCATTTGATCACTTGGTCCATCGTAAGGGAGCATCTTGTGTTTTAGCTAATGGATCGTCATTGTGGGGCTCGAACCAATCACCTCAGCGCTGAGTCCTGTTGAGCAGCCAACGATGTAAGATGGACTGCTATTGGGTGGTGTATAGCTGTAGAGAGTAGTATTTGCAACCTTGACTTGATGGGCAGGGTAGCAGGTGTGTTGGTAAGCGACGTGTCCTGTACTTGATCCGGTATCGATATAGGTGGTCATGCTCCACTCAATTGAGCCGAAGGGGAGACTCAGTGGGTTCTGGCCTGATCCGGCGGCTCTGTTGCGTTAACTGGCCTGCGTGTAAGGTGGAAGGCAAGTCGAGGAGCCAGCCCTGTCGATCTTCAAGCGTCGCCGTTTTCCTGTTGAGATCATTCTGGTTTGTGTGCGCTGGTACTGCAAGTACGGGATCACCTATCGGGACTTGGCGGAGATGATGCAGGAGCGCGGCGTCGAGGTCGACGCATCGACGATCTTCCGTTGGGTGCAGCGGTACGCGCCAGAGCTCGAGAAGCGCGTGCGTTGGTGCCAGGGCTACCGTTCTGGCTCCTGGCGGGTGGACGAGACCTATGTCCGTGTGGGCGGCCAGTGGAAGTACCTGTTCCGCGCGATCGACAAGCATGGCCGATTGATTGATTTCATGCGGATGGATCGGCGCAATACCCGTCCAGCCTATCCGTTTCTTGGCAAAGCGCTGAAGACGATGCGCAACTGGCACCCCTGCTCGATCACCACAGATAAGCTTGGCTCCTGCCCGAAAGCGATTCGCCGGCTGCAGCGCGAGGGCAAGCTATCGCCCGAGACGAAGCACCGAACATCGAAGTACTTGAACAACATGATCGAGGCCGGCCACGGCGGGCTCAAGCGTGTGATCCGACCCACGCCTGGCTTTCAGACGAGGAAGACAGTCTACGCCACCATCAAGGGCTTCGAGATCATGTGCATGATCAGACCCCGGCACTGCATACTGTGCGAACCCAAGGTGGCGGGCGAGATCCTTTTCGTCAACAAGCTCTTCGAGATTGCTGCCTGATTCGAGATATGGATCCGGGCCAGCTACCCGCGGCCAAGTTAAGGCAACAGAGCCGTACGCGGTGCAGTGCCTGCAGATCCAGTTGCGTCTCACTCTTAATCGGAACGAATCGCATGGTTGGCCGCTGCACGGCTTCGACAATCGCTTCGGTGTCAACGTAGTCGTTTTTGTTCGACTTGACGGGCGGCCGGACGTACTCGGCCGACATCAGCTTCACCTTATGGCCTTGCGCCAGAAGCGCTCGGAGAAGGAAGTGGGCGCCTGGACAGGCCTCAATGCCGATCAAACAAGACGGCAAGTTCACAGAGTAGGTACGCAGCTGCTTGCGGCTGAAGCGCTTATTGACGACGATGTGGCCTTCCTTGCTCAGGCCAACCAGGTGGAATACCGTCTTGCCGATGTCGATGCCGCAAACGTGTACCTTCATGGGAGGAGCCTCCTGTGCTCGCCTTCATCCTGCCACATCTCAATGTTGGAGACGACGGACCATCGCATTACCCCAACACCCCGGACCTGAAGACGATGATCTACAGCGCACTTGACGGCATCCACGGAATGGACCTGGCCACACATAAGACACGCCTCATCGTGCCGAATCCGCCGCGGCCCGCGAACCCTGCATCCGATCCGGCTGTACGCTCGCGCAGCGGTGCATTCCATGTTTGCCGGACGCAAGACGAACAGCATCTTCTACACGCAGACCGATCCAGCGACGCAGCAAATCTCCATCTACAAGGCGGATGTCTATACGAACCAGATCACAAAGCTGGCCACGCTTCCTCCCGGAGTTCCCGGTGTTGCTACCATCAACGCCGACGAGACGCTCGCTGCCAACACGATGAACGACGATCCTTCCGTAGCTCCTGAATATGGGGCGAACGCCGTCTCTCCCACAGGCACCCCACGGATTGCGCAAGAAGCTCATTGTGCACAGTTCAGCAACCTCGTTCAGCCGGCCAATAAAGTAGCGATGATGGAACGTCGCCTCGCGTCTCGCCAGCCATTGATTCTCTATACGATCTCGCTCAAACCCGACGATAACAGGAAGACTACAGTGCTGCTCCACTCGACCGACTGGTCAATCACCTGCTCGTCTCGCCCAAAGATCAGCAGTTACTCATGTACTGCCATGAATGGCCCTGGCAGAAGGTCAATCGCATCTGGATGATCCATACGGACGGCACGCACAACACCCTCATCCACAAGCGCCACATCGCCATGGAGATAGCCGGCCATGAGTTCTGGAGTCTCGACGGAGAGACCATCTGGTACGACTGGCAGCCCATCAAGGGGCAGGGCTTTTACCTTGCAGGCTACAACCTCTCGAACGGGAAGCGCACCGCCTTCCACATGGACCGCAATAAATGGTCCATTCACTTCAATCTGACGCAGGATCTCGATCTCTTTGCCGACGACCCGGCGGCGATCCGGGCCAGGTTGCGAAAGCGCCAGACGGCGAGTGGATCGAGCTCTTCGACCCGCAGATGATCGACACCACGGGCGCCCTCAACGAGCCTGACTTCTTCCAGCCCGGAATCTTCCACTCCGAGCACCTTGTCGACATGTCCCGCCACAACTATAAAATCGAGCCGAACGTACGGTTCTCTCCCGATAAGTCGCTCGTGATCTTCACCAGCAATATGTTCGGTCCCAGTTACGTGTTCGGTGTAGAGGTTGCACAAGCCAAGAATCCAAAGCCATCCGAGGTTGTCTCTACCCCGGAACTTGCAGCCCGAGTGAATCCAGCGAAACCCTGATCTTCAGGTCTGGCTGGCTTTGGTACGGGCCAGGTCTGCACAATCCGTTCTGTATTTCAGCTATTGGAAGCACTCTATTGGCGGTGAGGCGGAGAGGAGTTACATTTGGTTAAACACAATACAAACCACTATTGTTTCCAATTTCTACGCTACGGGTGTTCCTATGATGCGGAAGCTGTATATCGCCTTTCTGATTCTTGCGACGGGCAGCGCGCTCGCGCAGCAACGCAATACAACCTCCGCGGCGGCGAAATACCTTTACGGTAAGAACGCGCCGCTGAAGGCGCTTCTGCATGTGAACATTCTTGACGGTACCGGCGGACCGATCCTCCTGGATCAAACCATCGTCATTGATGGCAGCAAGATCGTTCGCATCGGACACGACTCAACCGTACCTCAGAATGCCGAGACATTCGATCTCGCCGGATATACCGTACTTCCCGGTCTTGTCGGCATGCACGACCATCTCTACTATCTGCAGCGTCCAAACACCGATGCTGCCGGCTCGGAGCCGCCTACGCTGCTGCCGCAGATGACCTTCTCCGCGCCGCGCATGTACCTGGCAAATGGCGTGACCACGATTCGGACCGCCGGATCCGTCGAGCCCTACGCCGACATCAATCTACGCCGCCTGATCGACGCCGGCAGGCTCATCGGTCCCCACGTCGAGCCGACCGCACCCTACCTGGAAGGCCCCGGCGATCTTTTCATGCAGATGCATACTCTCTCTGGGCCCGAGGACGCCACGGTCTTCGTCAACTTTTGGGTGGCCTCGGGCTCCACCAACTTCAAGGCGTACATGCACATCACCCGCGCTGAACTGGGAGCCGCCATCCAGGCCGCGCACGCACGTCACCTTAAAGTGACCGGCCATCTCTGTTCTGTCACGTACCCCGAAGCCGCGGAGCTCGGAATCGACAACCTCGAACACGGCTTCTTCGTGAACACGCAGCTCGATCCAGACAAGCAGCCCGACCAGTGCTCGCGAGAGAGCGGCTCGGCGACGCTTGCCGCGATGACGCCGGATAGTCCCGCGGCCGCTGCCCTGATCCAACTGCTCGTCGCCCATCATGTCGCCATCACGAGCACTCTGCCGGTGTTCGAGGCCAGCCTCGCGGGCAAACCTGTTCTGCGCGCGAAAGCGCTGGCGACGCTCACGCCGCAGGCTCTTGAGGCCTACCTCTACAATCGCAATCGCCGCAACACTGCCGCGGACTCGCCGGCGCTCGAGCGCGGGGCAACGAACTACAAGAACGATGTCCAGCTTGAACACAGGTTCGCGGAAGCTGGCGGCTTGCTGATGGCTGGCCTTGATCCGACGGGCAATGGAGCGACGCTGCCAGGCTTCGGCGATCAGCACGAGGTGGAGTTGCTTGTGACAGATGCCGGGTTCAGCCCGGCGGAGGCGATCAAGATCGCGACGATGAACGGAGCGGTCTACCTCGGCCAGCAGGATCGCATCGGTTCCGTGCAGGCTGGCAAAGATGCCGATCTGATGATTGTGAAGGGCAATCCGTCGACCCGCATCACCGACATCGAGAATGTTGAGATCGTCCTCAAAGATGGAGTTGCCTATGATTCGAACAAGCTCCTTGAATCGGTACGGGGCCGCTACGGGCAGTACTAGCGAGGTCAGTGCAGGCGGTCAGCGCAGGGGTGGTCGAACAACGCTGACGGGTGGATTCAACAGGCATCCGTACTTCTACGGATTTCCTGAAACGCCCGTTTCCTTCATAGTAGAGGGACCCCTGACAAAGAGGTCCACCCATGAAGAAGATCCGCTCTTGCTCCAGCCTCGCCGCAGGTGTCTTCAGCCTCTCGATTCTGCTCATGCCGTCTCCTCTGGCGCTTGCGCAGACATCCACGACGGGCGCCATTCGCGGCACGTTGACGGATCCGCAGGGCGCCGTCATCAACATGGGAACGGTGACGGTGACCTCGCAGGGAACGTCCGCGGTCCGCACGGCACTGACCGATAAGGATGGCCAATACACGGTTGGCCTGCTTCCGCCGGGGCTCTACACCGTGACGATTGCGGCTCCTGGATTCAAGACGGCAAATCCGGGCGCGATCACCGTCACCGTAACCGAGACCGCTCGCGTGGATGCCAAACTCTTCCTGGGCAGCCAGGTGGAGACGGTCGATGTCACGTCGGCGTCTCCGCTCATTCAGTCCGAGAACGCCACCCTGGGAACGGTAGTCGATGGCACGACGATCCGCGATGTCCCGCTCACCAATCGCAACTACACGCAGGTCCTGACGATGTCCGCCGGTGTCGCGGGGGACGTGAACAACGCGGCGACTCTGGGCAGGGGTACGCAGGATGTCTACGTCAACGGCGCCAGCAGCATCAGCAACAACTTCCATATGGACGGCGCTGATATCAACAACTTCGGATCGGGTCGGTCCGGTGACTTTGTACAACAGGCCGGCATCGCCATCCCGAATCCGGACACGCTGCAGGAGTTCAAGATTCAGACGACGAACTATGACGCTGGGTTCGGGCGCGACGCCGGGGCGAATGTCGATGTGGTCACCAAGACCGGATCGAATGCAATCCATGGCTCACTCTGGGAGTTCTTTCGCAATGACGTGTTGAACGCGAATGATACGTTCCTGAAGCTGAACGGGCAGCCGCGGGCAGTGATGAAGAACAACCAGTTCGGTGGAACGCTGGGCGGCCCCATTCTGAAGGACAAGCTGTTTGTCTTCGGCTCCTACCAAGGAACGCGGCAGGTGAATGGTCTCAGCTCAACATCACTCGCCAGCAACACCCTGTTTCCAGTGACAAACGACCGTAGCGCGGCAGGCATTGCCAAGACCGCATGCCCCGGCTCGAGCAGCGGGAAGAACTGGGCGCCGTACAACGGAGGAACCTACACCGGCGGCACGCAGGTGGCATGCGACGGCTCAAACATCAACCCGGTCGCCTTGAACCTGCTGAACCAGAAGATAGCAAACGGCACCTACCTGATTCCAACACCGCAGCGTATCTCTACCGATACGAACGGAAATCCGATTGGTCTATCGACGTTCAGCATTCCATCGCACTTCAGCGAAGACCAGTTCCTTGTAAACACCGACTACATCATCTCAGCCACGCACACGTTGTCGGAACGATACTTCTTCTCGAACGATCCGGAGACTGAACCCTTCAGCAGCACCGCCGACACACCCGGCAATGGAGTCACCCCGAAGTTCACCAACCAGGTCGCCGTGCTGAAGCTCACCTCGGCGTTGAGTGCGCGGTTCTTGAACGAAGGTCTGATCGGCTATATCCGGAGCGTCGGCAATCTGCAGACACAGGCAAACCTGACCGCGGCTGAGGTCGGCATCACAACGCCGAGCGATCCAACCTATCCGCTGACCCCGATCATCACGACGACGGGGTACTTCTCGCTGGGCGGCGTCAACAATGACGTCTCCTCCTCGTTCGTCAATACCTTCGAGATCAGCGATCAGATCAGCTGGTCGCACGGAAAACAAAGCGTCCGTGCGGGCTTCACGGGCGAGAAGAACCAGTTCAACTTCAACGATCCGAACAACAAGCGCGGCAGCCTCGGCTTCCAGAGCTTTCAGGACTTTCTGCTGGGCCAGAGCGCTGGCCAGAACGGCACCGCATTCAGCAACGTGTACTCGGCCGGAAGTCAGCAGGGGAGCTACTACCATGCGTATCGTGGAACCGAGATCGCGATGTTCCTGCAGGATGACATCAAGCTGCGGCCGAATCTGACGGTGAATACCGGGCTGCGCTGGGAGTTGAACAGCGGCATAAGCGCGGCCCATGGGGAGCTGAGCAGCTTCGATCCAAGCCTGGTGACACCGTTTCAACCCGTACCGGCTGGTGGAACCTTCGCCGGCTTTGTCGTCCCGAACAACTACCGGCTGGCTCTTCCAGCAGGAATCAAGCGCCTGGGGAGCACCAGCCTGTCCAACGACGACCTGCCGCTGCACAACTTCGGTCCCCGGGTTGGCTTCGCGTGGCAGCCCTTCGGCTCCAACGTATCGACGGTGCTGCGGGGCGGCTATGGTCTCTTCTATACCTTGCCGAATGCCAACTCGGTTCTGCAGACGCTCGGGAACCAGCCCTTCGTGAGCTCATCGAATCTGGTTGGAACCGCAGCCGCGGCGTCGACATTCCAGGCGCCCTACACGGTGCCGCTGACCCCGGGCGTGTGGCGGCCTCGTTCCCCGAACTACACGTTGAGCGTGACCTCGGTTGCCCAGAATATCGACTCGCCGCTGACGGAACAGTACAACATGGATGTGCAGCAGCAGCTTCCTTCGAACGTCGTGCTGGAGATAGGTTATGTGGGAACTCGCGGTACGCGTCTGTCGGAACTGCGCGCGTTGAACAGGGCTTACCTTGCCAGTCCTTCCAATCCGATCAACGGGGTCACGACGAATACCGTTGCCTCCGCGAACCTGCAGGCGCGAGTTCCCTACCAGGGCTTTACACCAGGCGGAGTCACGCGCATCGAGACCTATGGGTTCTCGAACTACAACAGCTTGCAATCGACGCTGAAGCGGCAGATGAATCACGGCGTGTATCTGCAGGCTGCGTATACCTGGAGCAAAGCCATGACGACGGTGACCGGCGGTGATGGGGTTAACGGGGTCTTCGCCGGCGGCAGCGGCAACAGCAACGATCCGAACAATCGCTATGCGCGTTACGGATTGGCGGGCTACGATCGCACGAATCGGCTGGTGGTCGTGTACACGTGGGAGCTTCCGAGCTGGACCAATGGCAATGTGTTCGAGCGCGTCGCGACAGGAGGATGGAAGTTCTCCGGCGTATCCACCTTCCAGTCGGGCAAGCCGCTTACCTTCACCGATACTCGCGATGGCACCGCATACGGAACCGCAAGCCGCGCACAGTTTGCACCCGGGCTGGGCAATCGCAACGTCCTCAAGCAGAATGGCGGATCGGTGCTGAACCGCATCAAGACCAACACCTACCTGAATCCGAGCGCAACGCTATTCGTACCCGCTCCGCTGGTGCCATTCAGCGTTCCCGCTACTGCTGGCGGGGTCGGCGCGACAGACTATGGAAACAGCGGGATTGGGGTGGCGCGTGGACCTGGCAATGACAACTGGGACATGACGGTGGTGAAGACCACGACTGTCGGCGGTCTGCGCGAGAATGCCACGCTCGATTTCCGTACGGAGTTCTTCAACGTGTGGAATCATGCACAATATGCCAATCCATCCACGGCTGCGGGAACTGCAAGCTATGGCGTCATCAATGCGTCGGCCGTGGCGCCGCGCCTGATTCAGTTCGCTCTGAAGTATCAGTTCTAACGCACTAAGACGTATCCCTGAAGGCTGCTTGTCCGAATGGACCGGTAGCTCGAAACGAAACTGTTCCACGATTCGCTAGTATCCAATCAAGAGGGTTCTTCATGCGCCATTCGTTCCTGCTTGCCGCTGTCCTGCTGAGTGCTTCCCTGCCGCTGATGGCAGCGGACCACGTCGTACTTGCCACCCCCACCACCGTCGAGTGGGGACATTATGCCGCCAACGTGAAGCCTGCAATCACGGTGCAGAGTGGAGATACCGTAACGATGCAGACGCTCTCTACCTGCGGTCCCACCGATCGCCTGATCGCCCGCGGGGTCAAGCCCGAGGACATTCCTCCGTACAACGACGCCGTGTACAAAGGCTATCCAGATAAAGACAAGGGCCCCGGCGGCCATATCCTGACAGGACCGGTAGAGATCGAGGGCGCGGAACCGGGCGATGTGCTCGAGGTGCAGATTCTGAAGGTCGATATCGACGCCGACTTCGCCTGCAACGGGTTTGGATTGCATCGAGGTTTCCTGCCGATGGAGTTCCCGTACAGCCGGCAGCGCATCATCCCGCTCGACCGGAAAAAGATGATCGGGCACTTCGCTCCGGGGATAGATATTCCGCTGCACCCCTTCTTTGGCAGCATGGGCGTGGCCCCGGGTGCAGGTCGCATCGACAGCGCTCCCCCGTTTGCCCACGCGGGCAACATGGACAACAAGGAGCTGGTGGCCGGAACGACGCTTTACATCCCCGTCGCGGCGAAGGGAGCGTTGTTCGTCGCTGGAGACGGCCATGCCGGCCAGGGCAATGGCGAGGTGGACATCACCGCCATGGAAACCTTTCTGACAGGAACCTTCCGATTTGTGCTGCATAAGCATCAGGCCATGAACTGGCCCAGAGCGGAGACCCCGACCGACTACATCACGATGGGCTTCAGTCCCGATCTGAAGGAGGCCACCGAATACGCTCTGCGGGACATGATCGACTTCCTAGTGGAAGAGAAGCATCTCACGCGCGACGAAGCCTACATGCTGTCGAGCGTTGCCGTTGATCTCGATATCACCCAGCTTGTGGATGGCAACGTGGGGGTACACGCCATGTGTCCAAAGAACATCTTCACGGCCGCTGCGGCAAAGTGACGGCTCGCGGCACGGCGACCACGGCAGCGGATTAGCGTTTAAGCAAAAGACGGCTTTTCTGCACGATCGATCCTTCGATCGTGCAGTTGCACGCGCACGCCTTCCCACCATGTACGTCCTGAGAATATTGGGTTATACTTCAAGAATTCTGGCTATTTTGGCGATTTAATCGTCCCTCATCCATGGTTTCCATCGAGGCCATCATGAAAGAGCACAAGTGTTTTGAAGCTCCTACCCTGCTTCCATTCATGCAGATGCACGCGTCTACCTCCGCAACGTATCTGCGCGCCCTGATTGAACATAGTCCCATCGCGATCATCGTCCTCGATGCGCAGCATCGATATACAGTATGCAATCCAGCCTTTGAAGCGCTCTTTCAATACTCCTCGAAGGAGTTGTTTTCGGCGGATTTGGACCAGCTGATTGCTGGACCGGAGATGGTAGACGAAGCGATGCGTCTCAGCAGGCTCGTGCTCGCGGGTCAGAAGGTCCATACCGTAACCCAGCGGCGCCGGCGCGATGGAATGATGGTCGACGTCGAGCTCTATGGCATTCCTCTGATGGTCGATGGCGAACTGGCCGGGGTCTACGGGCTCTATCAAGATGTTACGGAGCGCAATAAAGCCAGGACCGCATTCCGTGCCATCTCCGACCAGATGGACCACCTGCAGCAGGAAGAGCGGCGGCGGATCGCGCGCGATCTTCACGATTCAACCGCGCAGGAGTTGACGGTTCTCGAATGGAATTTGACGCGGCTCGACACGCTCGTGGCGGACAAGGACGAAACCCTGAGGCTGCTGGTCCAGCAAACCCGGGAGATCGCGTCGCAGTGTTCGGCGCGCATCCGGAGCGCTTCGTACCTGCTGCATCCGCCCCTGCTGGGAGAGGGCGGGCTGACGCTTGCGGTCTCACGGCTTGCTGAAGGATTCGAACAACGAAGCGGCATCCTCGTGCGATTGGAGATGAGCTCGGACGTGGGGCGATTCAACGATGCGGTCGAGATCGCTGTCTTTCGGATCGTGCAGGAAGCATTGAGCAACGTCCTGCGTCACTCAGGAAGTGACGCCGTTCATATTGCGCTCCATCGCAACGAACGATGGCTTCACCTGGAGATAAGCGATCAAGGCAGGAGTCATCAGCAGGAAGCTCTGAAGCAGGAGAACGAGTGCGGAAGCGGTGTGGGTGTTCGCGGCATGCGCGAACGGGTAGAGCAACTGGGAGGATGTTTCCGAATCGACTGCAACGGCATGGGCACAGCCGTCATGGCGGCGATTCCCTTCGAGACGGATTGAATGGCTGACTTGAGAATCCTGATTGCCGACGATCACGATCTGATTCGCCGCGGTCTGCGGGACATTCTCTCCGCGCAGCAGGGGTGGCAGGTCGTGGGCGAAGCGAACAATGGGATTGATGCAGTACAGATGGCAGCAGCTCTAAAACCGGATATTGCGATTCTTGATTTTTCGATGCCAGGCCTCAATGGATCGGAAGCGGCTGCACGCATCCATGTACAGACGCCAACGATCGGCGTTGTAGTGCTGACCATACATGATTCCGAGCAGGTCTCTCTCGATGTGCTTCAGGCGGGAGCACGCGGCCTTGTCTTGAAGAGTGACGCCGATCGTGACTTGCTCGCCATCGTGCAAGCTGTGTCAGAAGACCGGCACTTCACTTCCTCACGCATGGCGGCACTCTCTTCAAACCGGCACGTCAACAGTTTCGCCAGTTCGTCATCAACCGTTCTTCCGTTGACCAAACGCGAGCGCGAGGTCATGGGGCTGCTTGCGGATGGCATGACCAGCAAGGGAGCTGCCACGCTCTTGCAGATCAGCAGGCGAACCATCGAGTCCCATAGGATCAACATCAACCGGAAACTTGGGTTCCATTCCATCGCCGACTTGGTGCGGTATGCCCTTCGCAACGGCATTACCGCGCATTCGAAGACCTGGCTGTAGAGCCGGTGATTGCCTCCAGGCTTAGAAGACGATCTTCGCCTTGATCTGCAGGATGCGGAGTGGGTCGTCGCCTCCGATGCCGCTGAAGATGGGGTATGGCAACGATTCAGTACAAAATGGGGCCATTTGAGTTTCTGAGCATCACGCTCTTTCCAGAAGGCGGCGGACAGAAGTACGGCCAATGCCCAGGCGTCTGGCGATCTCCGATTTTGTGAGCTTTTCCTTGCGGTAGAGGCGTTGGACCTCCGCAGCCTTCTTTGCTGCGGACTTGGGCCGGCCGAACGTTATCCCTTTGGATCGGGCCTGTGCTATGCCGGCTTTGACGCGCTCGCGGAGGATTTCTCTTTCGAACTCCGCGAAGCCAGCCAGCATTCCGGCCATGGCGCGACCGGTCGGGGTGGTCATGTCGAAAGCTTCGGTGAGCGAGACGAACCCGATGCCCAACTCGGCCAGTTCTTTCAGCGTCAGAATAAGATCGGCAAGCGAGCGGCTCCAGCGATCCAACCGCCAGACGAGAATGGCATCGAGCTCGCGGCGGCAGACGGCGGCGAGTAGGTTTTCTCGCTTGGGTCTCAGCAAAGCACCCGAGCCGACCTCCTTCACTTCGATTACGATCCGCCAGCCACGGTGAACGGCGTATTCGCGCATGGCTTTGGCTTCCAGCGGAAGTGTCTGCTGATCGTGGGTTGAGACGCGTGCGTAAAGTGCGACCTTGAGTTGATGCGAGGGTGACTGAGAACCTGGCCAAAAACCCTCCTTGGAAGGGGTTGGGAAATGCTGGATTGACGCGGCTTTCTGATACTTTCTCCGTGTCGGCCAAAGCAGTTGATTGTGGCCATTCATCTTCGTCTGTGATGGTAGCGACCAGCACGGGGATACTACGTGGTTGTCGCAGTCCTGCTGGTATTGCGAACAGGAGCGTTTGTTTGCACCACTCTCGCGAGCCACGCGAGCTTTTTGAACACTCTTGGAGGTTTGATAGGCGATTTATCGAGCCTTTTGTTTGGCGCTCTGTTTGGGTTGGCAATGCGGCGCGGAGACGCACGCGAGTTCCTAACAAATTCATCTGTTCTGAGTGCGCTCTGCATGTCAGTTGCCTTCACGTTTGCTCTCGCTGGTATAGGAAAAGCATTCTCCGTCGCTCCGATGACGGAGTTCTTCACGCAATCGGGCTACTCGGTCACGTTCCTCAGATTCATCGTTATTGCCGAAATCTTCGGAGGAATAGGGCTACTCCTTCCATGGGCGTTCATACCGGCGTTGGCTGGGCTCACCATAGACATGTTCGGCGCTGTGCTCACCTAGTACTACAGTTGTAGATAGAAGGTTGGCAGGGGTGAGCCACGTTTTTTTGTAGTGGCAACGCAGAGCGAGGAACTGATGTTGTCTTCGCCATTGCGACCAGAGCAGCAGATGTTCAACGCCGTGCCATCCGCGCCAGAGCAGGTGAGTGAGCAGGTGGCGCAGTTCGGGAACGCTGAGCGGGACCTGCCCGTCTGGAGTTTTTTTCTCCGCGTGCGCGCAGCGTAGCCAGTACCGCATGGGCCAGCATGGCCAGAGTCATGTGCCGGTACCATCCGTGCCAGTGGCGGACTTCGTAGTGGTCAAGCCCGCACTCGCCCTTGGCTGCCTGGAAGGCTTGTTCGATCTGCCAGCGTTGTCCGGCGACACGCACGAGGGTTTCCAGCGTGGCCTTTTGCGTCGGCGCGTGGAAGCGGTAGAAGGCGTGCACGGGCTTTTCTTCGATGCTGCGCCGCACCAGCAATCCATGACTCCAGCCATCCTCCTGCAAGGCCAAAGTCATGGTCCAATCGTACCTCCGTTCGCCTTTGCTGCCCGAGCCGGCGGAGATGCGCTTCCAAGCCAGATGCGGCAAGCTCTGCGCGATCGTATCCACTCGCCGTGGTTCGCGATCGGGCCAGCGCATGCGTTGATCGGAAGCCACGGCCAGCACATAGCCAAGCCGCCGTTCTTCCAGCCACTGGCGCAGCTTGCTGTGGTTGCCATAGACCTCATCGCCTGCCACCCAGCTACAGGGGACACCAGCTTGCAACGCCCGCTCGATCATGCGCCGCGCCAACTCCGGCCTGGTGGCAAACTCCGTCCCCTCCGGCACGACTGCGGCGCGGCGAGGGTTGGTCATCGGCGGCCCACTCTTCGGGAAGATACAGTTCACGATCCACCAGCGCCGCACCCTTGTCGCTGGCATAGCAGAGAAACACTCCCACCTGGCTGTTCTCAATGCGCCCCGCGGTTCCGGTGTACTGGCGCTTGACTCCAACCAAATGCTTGCCCTTCTTCAGAAAACCTGTCTCATCGGCGATCAGAACGGCGTCCGCGCGGCTCAACCCTTCCAGAGCGTACTCGCGCACCCGATCCCGCGCTGCGTCTGCGTCCCAACGCGCCCGGCCCAGAAGATGCTGCACCCGGTGAGGAGCCGCTTCGCCCATCCACTCCGCCAACTGCCAGCCGTTCTTCCGCTCGCAGTGGCTCAATAAGCCTTGCAGACAGGCCAGACTTCGCTCGCGTGCCTCCGAGCGCGCAAACAACCCCGCTATCCGGTCGTGCGACCCCATCAACTCACGCTTCCATCCCGATAATCGCTTCTCCATCGCACACGCCGGAGAACCGCTGCCCAGAGCAGATTCAGATTACCATCTGCAACTGTGTACTAGGAGAGACGTTTTCCGAGGGCAAGCTCAGACACTAAAGCCAACCACCACACAAATCGGTCAACGTTCAGAAAGGAAGATCACACGCTTACACAGCGTGTCAACCCGGCCTCCGCGCAGGACATCTCCGTTGCGCAAGGCCGCTGACACTTCCATCATCTACAACGCGCAATCGAATGAGAGATAACGGCCGGCTTCCGCCGTCCTTTATCGTGCTTTGGACAGCATCAATCGCACATCAGCCGCATTGCTCGATTGCGCAGACGAGTAGAAGTAAACCTAATAGCGGCAATCGCTTAAGCTTTGGGGTGATAACGTCAGCTCTACTTCCCGGTTCCTTCCACAATGGTGATGTACCGGTTGATTGGGAGATCCGTAAAACGCTCCACCAAACCGCTGGGCTGAGGCCATTTCACTTCTATCCAGTCGATTTTTGGGTGGTACGCTGCGCCAAGAATCAAACGTGGGTCGTGCGCAGACAAGAAGCTACCACCACCCACCTTCATTCTGGTTCTCACTAGGTCTCCGGCCACATAGCGGAGGCGGGCTCCCACTGCATCTGCGTTGCATTTGCGACCGAGGAGGTGCACTCCAAGCCATGTTTTTTGCTTACCAACGTTGTTCCGCAGAAGCAACGGTGCGGCGTCATTATTACTGATGAGCACGTCAATGCCGCCGTCATTATTGAAGTCACCGACGGCGAGACCCCGCGCCGGAAAGCTCTTGGCGAATATAGGCCCACTTTCCGAGCTGACATTTTTATAACTTTTCCCTTCATTGTGAAACAGCAGCAGTGGTTCTTTCCATCGGACCGAGGTCGAGGTCTGATCGATCAAGTCGTCGGGAAATCCATTCGCTAAAATGAGATCGAGATCACCATCATTGTCATAGTCGATGAATTTGAGGCCCCATCCACTCATCCAGCGCGTTGGCATTCCAATGCCGGTGGACATCGCTAGATCATCGAACGTGCCGTCGCCGTTGTTCCGGTAAAGCGAGAATATCTCCTGATCGATGTTGGCAACGAAGAGATCCATCTGTCCGTCCTGGTCGAAATCGGCCGAATCGACACCCATTCCCGATCGTGCCCGACCGTCAGCGCTATAGGCAACGTCGGCCGCCAGCCCAACCTCTTCGAATTTGTCTCCGCGGTTTAGATAGAGGAAATTTGAAACTGTGTCATTGGCAACGAAGAGGTCCATTTTGCCATCATTATTGAGATCCGTCGCCACAACTCCCCAGGCCTTGCCTAGATGCTCTGCAATGCCCATCGAGCGGCTCACATCGGTGAACGTTCCATTGCCATTGTTATGAAACAAGAGGCTCGCCTGTGGCTTGTACACGCGCGGATTGCAATAGTGACGGGTTCCCAATTCGTCTTTGCCGCACTCCAGATTGCGGTCGAATTCCGCGAACTGACACACGAAGAGGTCGAGACGGCCATCATTGTCGTAGTCGAACCACACGGCACTTGAGCTCCATCCTGGCGCCCCTACAGCCGCCTTCTCCGTCACATCGGTGAACGTCCCATCGCCGTTGTTGCGGTAGAGAATATTGCGGCCATACTGCGTTACGTAGATGTCGGCAAAGCCATCGTTGTTGTAATCGCCTATTGCCACCCCCATCCCGTATCCGCCACCGGAAACCCCGGCTTTCATGGTGACATCAGTGAAAGTGCCATCGCGATTGTTACGGTAAAGGGCATTTTTCAGCGGCTGCGCAGGTGTGAACAGATCGCACTTTCCGCTGTTAACGAAATAAATGTCCATCCAGCCGTCGTTGTCGAAATCGAGAAACGCGCAACCTGCACCACTCGTCTCCGGCAAGAATTTCGAAGCCGTCTTGCCCGCGGTATGAACCCACGATATCCCGCTCAATGACGGTGGTATCTCTTCAAATGTGGGTTGGCTAAGGGCAGACTTTGCAGCCGCTCGGGACTGAGCAGCCCCGAATCGCGAGGGTGACAAGGTCGATGCGACAACAGCGGCCGCAGCGTCCCATAGGAATCTTCTACGATCGAAAATAAGAGCACATGATGGGAATAGCCGCTTCATCTAAACGCCACAGGGCCAAATCTATACTGGGGATCTTCTCTGGAGATAAACTTACAGGCGAAATGAAGGCTCTGTCCATAGCGGGACCAGGTGTGTTGGCTACGGCACTTGCGTTTTGTTTTTTCCCGATGCGAGCTTCAGCCTTTGAATTTGGGGTATATCAAGCCTCGGCCGGCCCTCCAGGGCCGACGGGTCCGAACACAACCGCTTCACAACCTGATAGCACACAGCAAATTGACGACCATATCGAAACATACAAGCGTGAGCTTGCATCTCGTCCCACCTGGACTGAAGGCTGGTGGAATCTTGGTGCGCTTGACTACACGGCAAGCCGATACGCTGAAGCCGCATCCGCTCTACGAAAGGTAGTGGAGGCTGCACCCGCCATGGGAGATGCGTGGGCACTGCTGGGGCTATCAGAATTCGAGACTCGCAACTATGTTGACGCGCAGGCGCATCTGGAACGAGCCGATTCGCTGAAGAACATCAGCGATGCCGAGATCCAGCGAGTTATTGTCTATCACCTGGCTCTGTTGCTCATCCATGATGGCGCGTTCGAGCGGGCCTCCGCACTTCTGCTGGATTCATTCGGAGGGGAGACTCACTCATCTCAAGTTAACATTGCGTTGGGTCTTGCGCTGCTTAGAATACAACTATTACCGGACGAGGTGGATCCTTCACACGAAGCGCTGATCGCTGAGGCGGGATCATTGGCTGCGCGAGGAGATCAGACAATCACGGTCTTCCCCGCTTTCCTTGAGGCTTATCCCAAGACACCCAACGCGCATCTGGCTTACGGGCTGGCTCTTGAAAGGACAGGGAAAGATCAGGACGCACTGAAGGAGTTCCGGCAGGAAACAGTTGTCTCGCCGAATAACCCGTTGCCCTGGCTCGAGATTAGCCGACTCGAGTTGCGACGAGGCGACACCCGAGCTTCACAGGCGGCAGCGACCAAGGCGGCCGAGGCAGGTCGCGCGCCTACTTCTAATAACAGCATCTATGCCATGGATAGGAGCCAGGACAAGAACCAGGGCAATTCCGGAGCAACGGTTACCCCTGTCGCCGATTCAAATATCTGGAGCCGGGCGATGAATGAGTACGCTGCGCGCGAATATGCCAAGGCTGTCGCCGATCTAAGAACGTTCTTGAAGCAGCACAATGACGACGGGACCGGCTGGGCGGTGCTCGGGTTGAGTGAATTTTCCCTTGGGGACCATCAGAGCGCATTGCTTCACCTACAGCGAGGCGCCTCCCTGGGGCTTCAGGGAAGCCCTGAATCTCTGAAGCTGGCAAAGTACACCACCGGCATCCTGCTGCTTCAGGCCGGCCAGTTTGACCAAGCCGGGGACATTTTGCGAGGAGCAGCGCGGGCGTTTCCTAACGACGAAAAAGTAAGGTTTGCCCTGGGCATGTGTCTGCTGCGAAGAGCGGAACTGCCGGACCACACATTGGCCGCTCCGGAGTTGATCAACACCGCCGGTAGAATTGAGATGTTGCTGGAAGATAGTAAATACGACGAGGCCTTCCCTCTCTTCAAGTCGCTTATCCGGCGGTACCCCTCGATGCCCTTTCTCCACTATGCTTATGGCACAGCGTTGATGGCGCTATCTGAGTTCGAGGAAGCGGCGGTCCAGATGAAACTGGAAACGGCGGTGTCACCCAACAGCGAGCTTCCGCTTCTTCGCCTTGCCTCTATCGGATTACGGCAGCATAAACCTTCGGATGCGGCGGCGCCTGCGGCCCAGGCTGTAACCCTTTCGCCGGAATCTCCCGAAGCCCACTATTTGTTAGGCAGAGCTTGGCTGGAGGCCGGCGATAATGCCAAGGCAATCAACGAACTGCAGCAGGCAAACAAGCTCTACCCAGATAGTCCCGAGATCCATTTCAATCTCGCGCGTGCTTACGCAAAAGCAAAGATGGCCGCCGCCGCCGCCACCGAGAGAGCGGCTTTCGTCCGTCTGAACGAACTCGCGGAGCGCGAGAAGAGCCAAAATGGCGATCAGATCTACACGGGTCCCCGTGATCCTGCGGTCGTGAGGCCGGTTGCGACGAGCAAGACACAAGCTTCGCCTAACCCGCCTTAGCGAACGTGGTTATCCTTTGGACTGGTCTTTCACGAAGCTTCTCGATCATAGTTCACCTCGCAATAGATTAGCTTTAGGAAGCTCTGATTAAGTTGCTGCGGCTTGCTGTGGGCTGGCAGGGAGGCTCTGTTGCATTAACTTGGCCACGGGTTAGCTGGCACGGATCCATATCGCGAATCAGGCAGCAATCTCGAAGAGCTTGTTGACGAAAAGGATCTCGCCCGCCACCTTGGGTTCGCACAGTATGCAGTGCCGGGGTCTGATCATGTTGTTCAAGTACTTCGATGTTCGGTGCTTCGTCTCGGGCGATAGCTTGCCCTCGCGCTGCAGCCGGCGAATCGCTTTCGGGTAGGAGCCAAGCTTATCTGTGGTGATCGAGCAGGGGTGCCAGTTGCGCATCGTCTTCAGCGCTTTGCCAAGAAACGGATAGGCGGCACGGGTATTGCGCCGATCCATCCGCATGAAATCAATCAATCGGCCATGCTTGTCGATCGCGCGGAACAGGTACTTCCACTGGCCGCCCACACGGACATAGGTCTCGTCCACCCGCCAGGAGCCAGAATGGTAGCCCTGGTACCAACGCACGCGCTTCTCGAGCTCTGGCGCGTACCGCTGCACCCAACGGGAAGATCGTCGACCTCGACGCCGCGCTCCTGCATCATCTCCGCCAAGTCCCGATAGGTGATCCCTTACTTGCAGTACCAGCGCACACAAACCAGAATGACCTCAACAGGAAAACGGCGACGCTTGAAGATCGACAGGGCTGGCTCCTCGACTTGCCTTCCACCTTACACGCAGGCCAGTTAACGCAACAGAGCCCTCCATCCTAAACCAGCGTCGCCTCCAGCGTAATCTCCGCCGCCTTCAGCACCTTCGACACCGGGCAGCCGACCTCGGCCTTACGCGCCAGCTCGTCGAATTTCGCCTTATCGATCGCAGGGATTTTCGCCTTCGTGGTCAGGTGAATCTTCGTAATTGCCGGCGACTCGCCATGCATATCGAGCGTCAGCACCGCCGTCGTCTCCAGTGAATCCGCCGTAAACCCTGCTTCGGTCAACTGCGCGCTCAACGCCATCGTGAAGCACCCTGCGTGCGCGGCGGCAATCAACTCCTCGGGATTCGTCCCCACGCCTTCGGCAAACCGCGCCTTGAAGCTGTACTGCGTCTCCTTCAACGTGCCGCTCTGGGTTGAAATCGTGCCGCTGCCTTCTTTCAAACTGCCCTTCCATACTGCGCTTGCGCTGCGATCCATATATCCCTCTCTTTGTCGGTCAGTAACAATGCTGCTGCCTGTCCGTTCCGTTGATGGTGCGCTTTCGAATGAGCGAAAGACGTGCAACACTTCATTCGAGTAAACTTCTTTGACGCTCGCTAGACCACCTTTTCTGAAGGTATCGTACCGGTCATGCGCTTGCTCCAGCGCACAATTTCTCCGTAGATCTGTTGATTGAGCCACAGGCCTAGCTCCTGAATCATGCGATAGCGACTAAACGGAGCGGATTTGCGGGAAGACCAAGTTGCTCCGAGCCGCGAAATTCTGCGGCAACTTTCACCTTGTGTCCGTCGCGAAAACGACCTGCTCGATGCGCCGTGACGTGCGATTCTTGACGCGTGAATCAGTGATACCAAAGAATCCAATCTGCAACAAATTCTTTTCGAAGTCTATCAAATCAGGATCAACAGCAACAGGCAATAACGGTGCCGGAGTTTCCGTTTCGTGGGCCAGCGATTTGATAGGCGTGAGATGTTGTTGCTTGGTGAATACTGTAAGAAAACAATATTTAGAACGGTTTAAGTGCTGTGTGTTTTCGCAAGTTAGTTGTGAATACATTTCCCGCTCAACCTTTGTCAAAACACCTCTTTTGACCCGATCCACCAAATGCCGGATAGAACATCCAGGTGAAACGAGCGATACGAAGATGCCCAAACGCAGCGCAGGTCTGCTGATGTACCGAAAGCGAGCGGGAGAGCTGGAGGTGTTTCTGGTTCATCCGGGAGGGCCGTTCTGGGCCAAGATGGACAAAGGAGCCTGGACTATTCCGAAGGGGGAGCCTGATGCGAAGTATCATCCGTACCGAAGGAGTGCGGCTATGTTAATCAACTGGTAACTGACGACTTGGCGGTTGTACGTCCACATGGATTACTTCTGGATTGCCCGTCACGCTTCCAGAGCTAGGACTCGCCTCTGACCAAAACGGGTAAAATGACGCTGTTGCTGTCGATTCTAACCTCTGCTGTTCGTCTTAAATTAGAGGAGATGAAATCAATGAGCAGCGGCTACGCGGACGTGAACGGCATCAAGCTCTATCACGAGATCTACGGCCAGGGCGAACCCCTGGTGCTGATCCATGGCGGCCTGACGACAATCGGCGAGATGCAAGGATGGGTGCAGCCGCTGGCGAAGACGCGGCGGGTGATCGCGGTAGAGATGCAGGGCCACGGGCGCACGGCGGATACGGACAGGCCGATGATCTTCGCCACGATGGGCGACGACATCGCGGCGCTGCTGAACCATCTCAAGATTCCGAAAGCCGACGTGGTCGGCCATTCGTTCGGCGGCGCCATCGCGATCCGCGCGGCGATCCAGCATCCGGACAAAGTGCGGCGGCTGGTGGTGATCTCGTCGCCTCATACCAGGTCCGCCTGGTATCCGGAGACGCAAGAGGGAATGAGCCAGGTCGGCGCGGGGCTGGCCGAAAACATGATGCAGATGGCGACGGGCAAGTTTTCGAAGCAATGGGCTGAGCCGCAGCGCTTCCCGGGGTTCCTCGACAAGATGGGGAAGATGATGAGCGAGGATTATGACTGGTCGGCCGACATCGCGAAGCTGCCGATGCCGGTGCTGCTAGTGTTTGCCGACAACGACTCGGTTTCGCAGAAGCACATTGCAGAGTTCTTCGCGCTGTTGGGCGGGGGCGTGAAGGAGCCGGGCTGGCTGAACACGCAGCTCTCTAAGTCGCGGCTGGCAGTCGTGCCTGGCTACAGCCACTACAATTTCATTAGCTCGCCGGAAGTGGCGCAGATTGTCGGCAAGTTCTTGTCCGATCCACTCACCAATCCGCCGGAAGGCGCAGCTGCCGCCTCGCAGGTCGCACCACCTCCGGAGAATACAAAATAGGCGTGAACTAGGCTCGGATCAGAAACCCGACCGGACAGGCAGCCTGATCGGTCCGCTTCAACTCCATCGCATCGGGTGGGCGTAGTGGACGGGGATTTTCAACCCTGCATCCTTGAGCTTGGGAAAAAGCAGCGCCAACGGCGCTGACCGGAGTATGGCAACGATTCGCGTTTCCATAGCTGGATTTGGATGTTCTCCCTGTTCCTGATCGGCCTCCTTACCGGCGTCGCCTGTTATCAGGGGGCACCTCAACAGCAGATCACGCCGCCAGCCTCGGTTCCAGCGCAAGCATTCCAGGGACAGGAAAGAAGCACAGATAGCTGACGAGATGCGCGTTTCTGAGTACTAGCCTCTTGGCGGCCCCGAAATCGAACTTGGATGAGTTCATTGGCCTGTTCTTATCAACCCCACACCACGCCGCAGTAGATCGACTTCGGCGAACAACCGTTTGACCAATTCTGGGCGCCTGGATAATTCTTGATCGAGCACAAGTGAAGCGCCAAAGCCGGGGGTTCAAGTTATGCGCACTCATTCAAGGATCCTATGTGAAATCGCTGTCGTTCTGCTTGTGTGCTCGATGGCTGGGGCGCAGAGTGTAAGCCCAGCCAAACGTCCTCGAGCCGCGGACATCGGTTTGAAAGTTGGCGTCATTCCGTCAGGCCCGCTCGACGCAATCACAGATGTTCCCGGTGTGGAAGTTGGCCAGACGACCATCGTCCGAGGTGACAACGTGCGTACCGGGGTTACGGCGATCCTGCCACATGCCGGGAACCTGTATCGGGAACGTGTGCCTGGTGGGATCTTCGTCGGCAATGGGTATGGAAAGCTGACCGGCTTCACACAGGTGGAGGAGATGGGAGAAATTGAGACACCCATACTCCTGACTTCAACCACAAGCGTGCCGCGTGTTGCCGACGACCTGATCAGCTACATGCTTTCGCTTCCTGGCAATGAGAGCGTGCTTTCGATCAACCCCATTGTCGGGGAGACGAACGACGGATACCTCAATGACATTCGCGGCCGCCACATCACCCCGGAAGACGTAGCCAACGCGATTAGAGACGCCAGGAGCGGTCCCGTGGATGAGGGCTCGGTTGGAGCAGGTACTGGCACGATGGCCTTCGGCTGGAAGGGCGGCATCGGAACGGCATCGCGGCGACTTCCCATTGCGCTCGGCCGATATACAGTAGGCGTATTGGTGCAGTCCAACTTCGGCGGAATCCTTACCATCAACGGCGCGCCCGTGGGCCAGGAGCTCGGCCAATACTATCTCCGCAAAGAAACCGGCCACGCCGAAGGTGTGAAAGCGAAGGCCGACGGTTCCTGCATGATGGTGATCGCCACGGACGCTCCACTGGATGCACGTAATCTGAAAAGGCTTGCAGCGCGAGCATGGGTCGGGATGGGCAGGACAGGCAGCTCCGCGTCAAACGGCAGCGGAGACTATGCCATCGCGTTCTCCACGGCTTCGCAGGTTCGTATTCATTTGGGCGATACATCCCCCACGCGAAAAACTGAGGTCCTCACCAACGATGCGATGTCTCCTCTCTTCGAAGCCGCGATCGAGGCGACCGAAGAGGCCATTTATAACTCGATGCTCAAGGCGACGAACGTGGCCGGCAACGGACATACGGTCGAAGCGCTGCCAATCGATAGAGTCGTTACCATCCTGAAGGAGCATAAGTTGACGAAGTGAGGAGGGAGATACATTTGTCCTCGGAAACGCTCATCTACCCGGAAACTGTTCAATTTGGCGCATCATCGCCAATGCCCTCATTGACTGTTCGCGGCAAAGTGTCTTGTTTCTGAGTTGAGGGCGGATCACGGGCAACCCGAAGCAACCCGCGAAACGCCTGGAGCAAAGTAGTGGTTGGCGTAGAGTCCGCCGTGCCCTTTGTTTGTCATTCCCGAAGGGAATCTGCGTTTCCTTCCTTCACACCAACAGCAAATCCGCTCTAAACGCGAACTGAACTTGCACTGCGGCGTCCGCCGCGGAACTGTGTTGAGTCTCAGGAGAGATATCCCCTGTCGGCCCTCTGAAGGAAGCTCTGATTAAGTCCCTGTTTGAAGGGGGCGTAGCTTCAGCCACGCCATAAAGTATAGGAATAAAAATAAGCTTTAGCCCCTGAGGGAATGCGCCTGTTCCAGCCACCAACCTAAATCAGAACTTCCTTAAACACAAAGAGAACCGCTTGTAAATCGAAAGAATTTCTACGACAAAGCGTTCCATACACCTCACCCCGTCCGACCCAAAGAAAAGGGCCATGCATTCGTCAGAAGGCATGGCCCGTACTGCAACCCAACGAAAGCAGGCTCTACTGGAAAGCCTTCCCCCAGTTGTTCACCAGGTTATTCACATTCAACGTCCCAATCCCGGTGGCAAAATCCCAGCCGGTCTTGCTGTTGTACGCCTTCTCATAGGCCTTGCTCGACACCGAAAGCACGCCATTGGTTCCCGAAGGCGTATAGCAGTTGAACGGCCCCAGGCAGTTCACGTCCATATCCCCCTCGGTCACGTCGTAGAACGTGCAGGAGCCGTCCGCCGCATTGCCCAGTGTCGAGTTGCACGAGTTATTGCCCGTCCCGCCATACTCCTGCCGGGCCAGCGAATAGTACACATAGTTCGGGTTTCCCTGCGGCGTTCCCGTCGACTGGTTCACCAGCGCCTGCACCCCCGCCACAATCGGCGCCGCGAACGATGTCCCGCCCGCACCCGACCAGTTCTCCGGATTCCCCGTGCATGGCACTCCACCCGCCCCCTTCGCTGGTTGGCTATAGCAGAAGATGTAGTAGTGGCCAAACACCCCGTTCGCCGCGAACAGCGACACATCCGGCAGGTCCCGCACGCCGTCGGTCGGGTTGCCGACCAGCCCTGTCTGGTAGTTCGGCTTCGCATACCCCTTGCACGTTCCGCTGTCCGCCGGAGTTCCATTCAGCGGAGACGTATTCCCATGCGCGCAGTTGCTCGGTCCGCCGCTGCCGCTCGCCGTCGTCAGGAAGAACTGCTCCCCCACCGCCGAGTTGCAGAAGCCGTTCGCCCCAAACGGCACGTTATACCCTTCCAGGTTCGTAATCAGCGTGCTCGCGCAGGAGTCGTTCCACGGAATCTCCGGAACGTACGACTTCGCCGAACCATACGTCGCATTGTTGGCCGCCTTCCAGTACTGCGAGTTCGTCCCGGCGTAGGTATCGCCAAAGTCCGTCCCTCCCACCGCCACGTTGTATGGCGTCGAAGCGAATCCGCTCACCGCAATCCCATACTGCGCCGCCGGCTGGTTCGCATCGCAGCTCGCCGCGCCCTCATCGCCCGAGGACACAAACACCGACACCCCCTCCGAAGCCGCCTGCTGGTACGTTTGGTTGTACATCGCATTGCCCGCCGCACCCAGCCCAGCCTCGCACTCGCCATAGCTGATGCTGATAATCGGAGGAGGCAGCGTCTGGTTGATCAGAGACTGCACCGCCAGCAACCCGCCAAAGGTCGTCCGCGTGTCCGCGCACGAAGCCAGCACAATCGCCGCATTCGGCGCGGATGCGCTCGCATACTCCGCATCCAGAATCGCCTCGCCGTCATTGCCCACCAGGTCGCCCGGATCCGTGCACCCGCCGGGATGGATCTGCGTGAAGCTGCCCTGCGCGTACTTCGCCAAACCGAACGTCGCGCGGAAGACTGCCCAGTCCTTGATCGAGTAGACGTCGGTGTCTTCGATCACCACAACCGTCTCCCCCTTGCCTGTAATGCCGTTCTTGTAGACCGGTTCATAGTTGTAGATCGTATGCAGATCGTCCGGCACCACCAGTTGATAGGCGCTATTGACCGTCAACTCCGGATTGGCGCTCTCCACACGCGCGCTCTCCGTATTCGCTACCCGCGGAATAACGGCCTTCGATACCGGATCGATCCGGGCCGCGCTCACGCCTTTATTCGCCGGCTTCGGACGGAAGTCGCTCAACGAGGTCACTCCAACCACCGCACCCGCCAGCGCCGCTGGAATCTGCGGGTCCCGCATATTCCCAATGTGCCTCTCGCCCCGAACATTCAGCGAGTGGATCTCCGTCCGGAACGCCGACTTCACCCCTCCGGCCGTACCCGAAAAATCGACCACCACCCCGCTCTTCGACACCCCGTTCACCGCAAACCCGTGCCCCTCCAGCCATCCCGTCACCGCCGCGATGTCCGCCGGGTTCGGCCCATACTGCTGGCCAAGCTGCTCTGCCGTCAGCCACTGGTGAAACGCCGGATTGCCAGGCTGATGCATCGCCTCGATCCGCGCCTCCAGCGCCGCCTCCCGGTCTGCGGGCCGCTTCAACTGCAGCAGCATATGGTCCAGCTTCAGGTCTCCGCTCACCGGCCCAAGATCGTTCGCCGCCTTCGCCTCCGCCCGCACATTGCCGGCCAGCGTCACCAGTTTCGTCTCGTTGATCGGAGACGTCACCAGCACCTGCGCCGCCGAAGCGGTCTGCGCCTGCGCCGTCGCCGTCATCACCCCTGCCCCTGCGCCGAGACAAAGCGAACAGGCCAGGGTATTGAAAAGAAAGTTCCGCGTCATAGGAATAGCCTCACAAATTTCAAGTTGTTTAGAGTCAATAGCTTAACGGAAGTGACCCGAAGACGGACAAACTCTAAACGCTCCGGTTTCGGTTGCTGGATAGTACGTTCCGACCCCAAAGCGGTCAAGCGCAAAATTCTGCCTATGCGCCACACGAAAAATAAAGTCGAAATATGTGGCGCATTTTTTCGCAGCTTTTCCCCTGCACTCTCAGCCAAACGAATTGCACAAATCCACCACTTCTTACCATGTCAATTCACCACGTTTGCACACCGGAAAACGCGAAATACCCCTGCAAAACACCACATCCACCACGCGGGAAAAAAGTGCACAAAAATATCCACCGCCCGCCCCTGTTTGCGCCGTTTAGCATAGCTCTGCGGTCAGCCCGCCATCCACACCCAGCGGTTAAGCCAGAGTCAGGAGCTGGTCGTCGTCGACGCCGACATCTACGAAGCCCGTTGCCGCACCCACTTCTCGCCCTTCACCCACGAGCTCCACTCCCATCAACTAGAACTCCCAACCCTCGCGAGCCCAGTGATTTAGAGCAAAGTAGCAGTAGGCGTAAGGTCTGCCGTGCCCTTTGTTTGTCATTCCCGAGGGGAATCTGCGGCTATCTTCCTACCCACCAAACAGCAAATCCGCTCTAGCCCCGAAGATACCGTATCTACTGGTCCGGATCTCTGTTCTGCTGCTGCATTTCCTTTGCGGCCTGCCTGGCCTCGGCTGCTGCCTGCTTCGCCTGTTGCCTGGCGTCTGCTGCTGCTTGCTTCCCTTGTTCTCTAGCCGCGGCGGCGGCCACTTTGCCCTGTTGTCTGGCCTCGGCACCGGCTTCTCGCGCTTGGTGCTGGGCTTCGCGGATGGCCTGCTTTGCGTCATCGATGGACTGCCGCGCCCCGGAGGGAAGAGCGGTGATCTTGGGCGTCGCCGGCGGCGCTGGAGGTAACGGCAGGATACTGGCCTTCTTCAGCGAGACGTCTCCCTGACTGGTCGAGACCCGGATCATGGGGCCGCCGTTGCCAATCGTTCCACTGACCGCATTCTTGTGGGTATCCTCGTCGTCGCTGCTCTTGATCTGCGAGAAATCGCTTTCAATGTTGCCGTTGGTAGCCTCGAGCTGATAGGCAAAGGTGGACTGCTCCGGGACAGAGACATTGACGGACCCGTTCCGGTTTTCGATGGTGACATTGCTGAGAGGAGGCGCATTCGTCACATCCACCGAGCCATTGCGATTGGTGACCGTCACGTCGCTGGCGATGCGATCGAGAGTAATGTTGCGGTTGCCCGTGGTGAGGATCAGGGGGCCCACCGCGTCGCTCGCGGTAAGGTCGGCGTTGTCGCTGATCTCGATCTCGCCGTCAAGCCGCGCAAGTTGCAGGTCGGTGCGGCTGGTGTGGAACTTGATCGGCCCACGGATGCGCTCAAAATGAGTGGTTCCGAAGTAATCGCCGCGCATGGCGACTGGGCCGCTGAGGTCGGTGAGTGTGGTGTCGCGGCCGCGGCCTTCAATGGCAATTGGACCGGTAACGCTGTGAGCGGAGAGAGAGGAATCGCCATTGTTGATACGGATGGCCACGGGTCCGGTAATGGCGCTCAGTTCCACGTCGCCGTGGTTGGCAGTGACCTGGACAGGAGCTTTGATCGAGCTGACATGGACCTCGCCATGATTGGCGGTGACGATGACGGGAGCGGCGGCAGGCAAGGTGATCGTGAGGTCTGCGCGAGCGCCTTCGAGCGCCGGAACTGTCAACGTGACACTGTCGCCGCTGGTGTTAAGGTTGGGACTGAGCTTCTGAGCCTTGCTGTCGGCTTCGGAGTCGGAGCGGGTGTAGACCTCTTTATGAACCGAGATGTGGATCTGGTGATCGTCGCTCGTGCCCGAGATGGTGACATCGCCACGCGGGTTATCGACCGAAAACCCGGCATTGGCGGGAAACGATTGCGTGAGGGTCTGGTCGCTCTCGTGCTTGTCTCCGAGGAACTCGTCCAGATTGTTCTGGTTGAGATTGAGGCCGTTAAGGAGTTTGCTGCTGCCGCCCTGGCGGATTCCGCTGAAGATGATCCCGGTAAAGGCCAGAAGAAGCAATAGGGTGAAGACGCCTCCTCCGATGCGGCGCCGATAGCGGGGGTGTGCCGGATCGGACTGCATGTACTGATCGAAGCCCCACTCGAGGAGCATGATAATGCCGGCGCCGATGAGCAGAAACGGCCAGAAGCGGCCGTACCACTCCCAGAGATGATGTGCCCCGATCCGTCCGGTCTGGACAAGCAGAAACACGACGCCTAAGGAGATCAGGACGACCGGACCGAGGATCGAGCTGCGACGCTGTCCGCGAATCTGGGAACGATAGGCGGCGTCGCGCTGGGCTCGGGCCATGTCGCGCTGGACTCGGGCCTGCTCTTTGAGGACACGGCGCTGATACTTCCAGTCGCCCCCATAGGGTGGTGGTGGTGGCGGCGGATAGCTTCCCATCGAACTAGCTCCCTTCCTGATCGTGCTGGTTGGAAGGAGCAGGGTGCGGTGCCTCCGAAGCGGCTGACGGGGCAACTGGAGGCGCTGCGTAAGGGGCGGCCTGGTAGGAATAGGCCGGAGCCGGGTAGGAGACGCGGCGGAAGATCGCGATCAAGCCGCCGACGACCAGAAAGAGAGGCCAGCTATGCTCCCAGGAGAGGATGTCGAAGGAGTCCAGAAGGAAGAGAACGCCAACCAAAACCACCCAGATGGAGCTGCGAATAGCGCCGAACAGACGGTAGCGGTAGGCGGGAGTGCCATCGTCGGCCAAGCTGCCGCTCTCGGTCATCTTGTGGACAAAGAGCCACACTCCAACTCCAATGAGAAAGAACGGGAGCAGTCTGTGGATGGGAAACCCGTGGAACATGCCGGCATTCGCGACCAGGAAGATACAGCCGAGACCGATCAGCCACAGAGCTCCGGACGGAAAGCGGCTCGGTGCCGGAGCGCTGCTGGGATCGGCTGGATAGACGTGTACTCCGTAAGGCGGGATAGGAGGAACCGGCGGAGTCGCATAGCTCTCCCACGGAGTACCGGCGGGTGTGCTCCAGGCTGCGCTCGACGGGGGCGGAGTGTAGGGTGGAGCAGTTGCGCCCCCGGCGGGAGTAACAGAGGCATCCGGCGCGGCAGCAGGATTCGGCTGCGAGGACGGGCCGGGCCATGCCTTGCCGAATCCGAGGCGTTCCCCCAGATCATTCAGTCCGAAAGGGTTAGGCAGGAGAGTGCCGTCGCGGCGGGCGCAGGCGGTCTGGTAGGCCTCAATCACCTGATACAAGACCCAACCGGCGATAAAAAGCCCAAAAATACCATGTTCGTCGGCGAGGCTGACCAGGACAGCGAAGACAATGAGGTGGACGACCCCTTTGGCGTACTGGCCGTTATACATGGCGCCGACACCGGGAATAAAGCCGAGCAACGCGGCAAGGCCGGGATTGGGCTCACCCGGAAGCCGGGGGGGCGGGACGGCTCCCGTCACGGTGTAATTTACGGTGCCAGCAGGGCCGGTGTACGGGTAGGAGCCGCCGGATGGCGCGGCTGTGTAGGTGCCGCCCGAGGGAGGCGGTACGCCCGCTCCGGCTAACTTGGCGATCAGGCAGGGTTCACAGAAGACAGCAGAGCCTACGGTGCGGGTGCACTCCTGGCAAAGCGGCTTGCCGCAGTTCTGGCAAAACGCGACACGTTCACGATCAGGATGGTTTGCGCAGTTCATACCAATCCACCTTCCGGCTTATCCCTACTGGGAGTCAAGACAACAAGAGCTTCTGTCCCCGCAGGAAGAGAGTATAGCCGTGGAAACGAGCCTGCCTGACGAATCGAGTCGCCGGGGGTCTCACGCCGGCTGGAACCTGGGTTGGGACGTGGACGGCTCTGCTTCTGGTCGTGATCCTGCCCATCCGGCTGTTTCCCGGCCGGCTTTTGTCCGGGCTTGGCCGCAGGGTCAGTCTGGGGAGTTGGAGCCGGGGGGGATCCGGCTTGCCCGGTCTGGCTGGCGTCATCCGGGGAGTGCTGCAGGTCGCGAACGCGGGACTCCAGTTCATAGACAACACGCAGGTTGTCGGAGTAGCGGACGACCTTCGCTTTGGCCTCATAGCAACTGCGCAGGATGCTCGAAGGCTTGAGGTCGCTGGCGCGAAGCTGACTCAGCCGAATACCGGTGAGATTCAGGGTCAGAGCGATGGAGAAAAAGGCCATGGCAGCAGTCATCGCAAGCCTCGGCTGCAGCATCGTTTGGCCAAGGGAACGCAACCCGTAAGCGGCCCGGGTGCGGAAGGGAAGGACGTTCGCGTGACCGAAGCCCGCTGGCGGCACGGCGGCTGAAGGGACCAGCATGGGATGGCCGAGAAGAGTATTGGGCGGACGGGGGGGCACGCGGTCCGCGCTGCCAGGGGCGATGGGCGGATAAACCTTGCTGTCGGCAGGACTGCCGGTCTGCGCGTCGGCTTGGCCGCTGGTTTGGGCACCGCTGGTTTGGGCAATAATGCGCTCGAGCAGATTGGCGGGAGGCTCTGGCCGGGGAGCCTGCAACATCTCCATCCAGGCCGCTCCACGTTGGGCATCGGCCAGCATATCGGCACAGCTGAGGCAGCCCGCCATATGGAGGTCGAACGTGGCCTGGTCCGCCGGAGAGAGGGTGCCGTCGAGCGCGTCGATCAACATGGCCTCGCATTGCGCGCAGTGCTGGGGGTCGCCCGCCAGCCCTGGCTTGGCGCTTCCGAATTGATTGAAGTCCGCCACTTTAAACCACCTGCCCTTCTATACGTTGCAAAAGCCTTGCAAGTTCCCCGCGGCCACGACTGATGCGGCTTTTCACCGTGCCTTCCGGTATGCGGAGGACCTGCGATATCTCTTTGTAATCCATGTCTTCCAAATCCCGAAGGATGACAGCTTCGCGCAGTTCAGGAGAGAGCTGTTTCAACGCGTTCTGGACGCGGACTTTGAGCTCCAGACCGGCGACGTGGTGCTCCTGCGAGGGCCGCGGGTCGGCGAGACGGTCGGCCATGGTGGCGCCGTCCTCTTCTCCGTCGAAGGTCGCATCGAGAGAGTCGGACGCGCGGTCGAGCCGGGTTCGACGGAAGTGATCGACCAGGAGATTGCGGGCCAGAGTGGTGATCCAGGTCTGGAGGCTGCCCTTCTGGAGGTCGAAACTGGCGAGATTTTTGTACAGTTTGAGGAAGACTTCCTGGGTGAGATCTTCCGCGTCGGTGCCGGAACCGGTGAAGCGATAACAGATCGCGTAGATGCGCCGGTGCTGCGAGACAACAAGCTGCTGCCAGGCTTGGGAGTCGCCGGCCATGCACTGGCGTACCAGTTTGGCAAGTGTTTCCTGTGCGGCTTCCTGTTCTGGCGTGCGCTCCAACTTTGCCTCAGCTGTTTTAAACGGTGGGAGCAGTGTACCGCGAGAGCCGGAGGTTGGCTCCATTTGTTGCAGGACCGCGGAATCGTAGTTGGCAGCAGGATTTGGGCGAGAGCCACGGCAAGGCGATGGCCTCTGGGCCGGGAGTTGGTCCACCGCTCCAATCGCTATATGCAGAACGCCCATGCGTAAGTGATACGCACCGGCGTTGCGGTTGGTTCAAAATGCGCGATGTGCGCTGATATTGGGGGGAGGCTACCCGAAAGGCTTGCCCGATTTGATGGGCAAAGTAGCAGTTGATGTAGAGTCTGCCGTGCCCTTTTGTTTGTCATTCCCGAAGGGAACCTGCGGTTGCCTTTCTCCACACCAACAGCAAATCCGCTCTAACTTTTGCAGAGAATTCCCGAAGTAATCGAACAACTCGGCCCACCCGCAACCACGTTGCATATCACTGAAAGAGAGTATTTGCACAACGCCACGCTCTCCTACGGATGCTTCTGCAGCGTCAGTGATGCGAAACCTTGGGTTCCGGCAACTACCGCAATATTCGTGATCTCGGCAACGCCGGAGAGTTGCTCCGGGATGACCGTCAACAAACCGTTCTCATCGGAAACAAGCGAAGAGTGCGTCGAAGCATAGGTGGGTGGGATAGGACAGCGGCCCTGCTCAGGACAGGCCGGCTGCCAGGCATCGACGGTCTCATAGACCTCGACGGTTGTCCCCGCGACAGGATGGCCAACCGTATCGGTAATCTGCATCACCATCGGCACAAGACTTCCTGCCTGCGTGGCAATTTGATTCATTCCACTGACCGCCACAACTCGCAGTTCCGACGGATCGACCGCCAACGCCGTAAACGTGGCGCACACAGTGGCCCAGGCGCAACCGGAGAAACTTGCCTGCTGCCCCGCGCCCAAGGGGCCGACCGTCGCGACAGCTTGCGCGACTCCCTGCGAGTTCACCTGCGCCTCCGCAGGAGCGAGCACCACGGCCCGCGTCATTGCAGCCCAAGCAACAGGAATCCCCACCGTCGAAGCAAAGTTGTCCGCGACATTTAACTGCACAGTCCACGGCACGACTGCTCCCGCAGCAACGTACTCCGCCAACTGTCCCGGCGTAGCGCTCTGCACCCGAAGGATCGCGCTGAACCCCGCCGTAGCAGTTCCATCCACGCCCACCGCCTGCACCGCAATAGCTCCCGGCGCCTCCGCGATGACCAGCGTGGAAGCAACTCCATGTGCATCGGTAGGCAACGTGCAAACGGCTGTCCCACAAGCCGCAAATTGCACCTCGCCGGCAACGGCCGTGAAGGCGACCGATTCACCTGCAACGGGCGTAACGCCATCGCTGCCCAGTACCTGCACAGTAAAGGCAACCGAGGCCGGCTGTCCCACCGCCATAGTTCCCGAGGGAGCAGTGAGCAGGCTCAGCACCGGCTTCGGCGCAGCGTAGTTCAACGCTCCCGGCATCGTCGTGCTTCCACCTGTAGCCAGATCCGTGACCACGACATCAGCCGCCATAGCCGTACTCGAACCAAGCGCCTGCAGCGATGGCGCCGTCGCCACGATCGTGTTCGCCGTCCAACTCGCAACCGTCGCCGCGACGCCGTTCACCGTCACGGCATCTCCCGTGCGAAAACCCATTCCCGTAATCGCGATGGTGCCGCCGGTAGCGCTCACCGCCGCGGGAACAACGCTATCCGCATATAACACCCGGGCCTGGTAGCTAAAATCCGGACGTCCGTCGCCCCGCTGATCCGCAATTACCATGCGTAACTGGTTCGGTTGCATATTGGAAACCGTTACCGTTGTCATTCCAGTAGCCTCGCCATTAAACGCCTGCCCAGCAGCAGCTACCGTTGGCAGCGTCCGCAGAGCATCCGTCGCATTCCACACTCCGATCACCGGCTCGGCCTTGGCAAATGTCGCAAAACCCTGCTCATCCTCTGCCGTCACCTCGACGGTAAACGAGCGGTTCGCCTTCACCGCAAGCGACGACCACGCCGCGTGCCCATATCCGCAGATCAGCCCCGTCCACCACCCAGTGGCAGCTACCGCGGACGGTGCAGCTTCAGTCCCATCCCCCGCCGTGTTGCAGGTACTCGCCGGACTGTTGGTGGAAAAATTTATCCCGGCATAGCCATAGGTGCTGAAGAGGCCTTCCGGCAACGGACTATCCGAGCCCGACGGCTTCACAGTGTTGTTTTCGTATGGCCCGACCGCATACTGCCCCGTATACAGCGGATTGATCGCCTCGGTCTCCAGAATAATAATCATCCAGTTCCCCGGAAGCATCGGTGTCCGCTGCAGGTTATAGTAGCCCTCGGCAGACGGGTTCGTTGCCGTACCTTGGGTTGCTCCAACCGATGTATCCGGTCCGCTGACAGGATTTCCATTCGACTGCCGGAACAGCGCGCCCGATACCGATGACGTCGTAAACCAATCCTCTGCCGACGAGATATTGGTGTACTGCTCCCAACGGCGCGCCAGCACATTTACTCCCTGCATGCCCTGTCCCGTTGGGAACTGGAGCTGACCTATGACCTCGCTCGCATTCAGCAGCGTATCTATTTTGCCTGCCGTTGCCCTTCCCTGCGGGATGGTGTAGAGCAGCCCCAGCCCCGCCACATCATCCGGACGAAGCGTGAACGGCTGCGGCATGCACTGATAGGTATACGGCCCGCAGATAATATCGATCGGATGCATCACCGGCCAGTGCAGCGCCTGGTTTGCCGTCGGCTGCGGGCTGCCGGTAAACACATTGTCGTTGGTCTGCGACCATCCCAGCCCCAGCACCCGCCCGAACGCGCGCATTAACTGATACTGCAGTTGCAGTTGTTGTTCCGGCGCAGGCCCCGTACACCGCCCGTTGAGCACCAAGACCGCATGCTCGATGAACCCCGTCGGCACAATCGAGTCCACGCTCTCCGTCACCCCGTTCTGCAGACATCCGCTGGGGTCGCTCCCTCCCTCGCCGAGCAGCAGGTCCGTAATCGACCCATCGCTGTCGTAGATCACCGCAATCTGCACCGCCAGGTAGTTGCTGCTCTGCACGTCTGCTGGAAACACAACCCCGGTCTGCCCCACGTACGTGTTGGCTCCGCTCACATGCTCGTTCAGCGTACCGCCCTGCGACAACACCAGACTGGCCGAGGGAACATTCCACACGCTCGCCGCCGCCGCGACCATGGCATCGGCCGCCGCATGGTTCACCATCGAACTCAGATCACCCGGATCGGTGAAGTACAGCGGATAATTCGTGTACCACACCACCGGATTTCCCGATCCGCGGAAGTACGGCGGTCCCGTTACCCACCGCGGACCACCGGCCCAAAGGGTAGCCGTCGTAACCGACAGCAGACCCAGCAGGATCACGCCTCTCCGCAGCCACAGCTCGCACCGCCGTAGCCACCCTCCCTCAAGGACCCGCATGCCGCGCCTTCTCCCACACTGTCAGCATGCCGAGCACCGCATCCACTGAAGCCTGCTGCGCTGGAACCGACCCTCCTGCTGCATCGCCGGACAGCGGTGTAATCGCAGCCGCGCTCCCATCTCGACCCGCCCGCATCGCAACCACAGTCTCCGGCGTCGCCACAAACGGCACCGGCGGCAACACCATCTTCGCTTGCACCGAACTCTCGCGCCGGTAGGACACCGCGCGCGGCAGCTTCGCGCCCAGCCAGCGCAGATCGACAAATCGCGGCGAAGCCACCCAGCCAGCATAAGGTGTAGCGCTTCCGCCCTGACGAATAGGAATCGCCCCGTCGAGCCCGTCCACCGGAGAACTCAGCCCCGCAGCGCCCGGCGCATGCAGCAGCATCAACAGACGCTGACCCACGCGGTAACGCTGGTTGTTCACTACCCACAACCCGGCCCACTCGCGCAGCGTATACACGCCCGCCGCGCAGCCACGAATCGCGTTCTCCACGCGGAAATCTATCTCGACGCCCCCCGTACCAGGACGGCGCACCGCAACAACCAGGCCAACAAAGATAACGCCCGCCCGCCCGGACATCTGCTGCAGCGCATCCACAACGGTTTCCGGAGCAAAGGTCTGCGGAGCGTCCGAGAGCCCAGCAGGCGCAGTCTGTCCATGCGCTAACGAAATCAGGAACCAAGCCATGAGCCATACAGCCGCGAAAACACCGCGTGGCCGCCGCGAACTCCGCCGCCTATCTGCCATCTCTCCCTCCGTCCTCTCCTGTTCTTCGTCAGGATGGGACACGGTACCGAAAGATGGCCGATTTCGAGACACCAGGCACGCCATCGTCAGGTAATCTGTTATCGGCTCGCAGGTTAACAGCTGCGGTCTCTCGACCTACATCAGCAAAGCACATCTGCGTCAGCCGCTACAGACGGAACGAATCATCTCGACCGAACTCACGCAGTATCATCGCGCGACCTGGCGGACAGACCTCCGTAGTTCGTTCGTATATTGCCTTTACCTGTCCTTACAATCCATCTCATCCCTGCAAATCCGCGGTCGAGCCTTCCCCCTCCAAATAGGTAATCAGCAAAGTCCCACCTAGATCTCCGGATAAAAGTCGAAGAACGCATCCAGGCTCATCCGAAGCTGCGCCTCGATCTGCTCCCGGCTTCCCTCAAGCACATGCATCGTCACCCGAGCCTCATTGCCGTTCTTCAACGTGACGGGCGCATCGCCCACTGCCGTTATCTCGTCCGCCGGTAACAGCCTCATCCCGTATACCAAAGTCAAATTCGCCATAGCCTCAATTGTTTCACCAAAGGCCGTTTTGCATCGTTTCGCGCCGCCACGCATTTACACTGATAGAGCCCATATGTCTGAAATCACGACCCGCGACACTGTCATCCTCGGTTCCGGCTGCTCCGGACTCACCGCCGCCATCTACGCCGCTCGCTCCAATCTCAAACCTCTCGTCCTCGAAGGCCACGAGCCCGGCGGCCAGCTCTCCATCACCACCCTGGTCGAAAACTTTCCCGGCTGGCCCGAAGGCATCCAGGGTCCCGAACTCATCGAGAACATGAAGAAGCAGGCCGTCCGCTTCGGCGCCGAACTCCGCATGTCCCACCTCAGCTCCGTCGACCTCGCGAAACATCCCTTCGCCCTCAACCTGGGCAGCGAGACGATCCACACCCGGACCCTCATCATCGCCTCCGGAGCGAGTGCCCGCTGGCTCAACTTGCCCAGCGAACAAGCCCTCATCGGCCACGGCGTCACCTCCTGCGCCACCTGCGACGGCTTCTTCGCCTCCGGAAAAGAGATCGCCGTGATCGGCGGCGGCGACTCGGCTATGGAGGAGGCTCTCTTCCTCACCCGTTTCGCCACCAAAGTCACGCTCATCAATCGCAGCGAAAGATTCCGCGCCTCGCCCATCATGCTCGAGCGCGCCATGGCCCATCCGCAGATCAAGTTCGTCTCCAATACCACCGTCGAAGAGGTGCTCGGGGTAGAAGACAAGGACGTCAAGGGCCTGCGCCTCAAAAACCGCGTATCCGGCGACGAGTACATCCTTCCCGTCAGCTTCATGTTCCTCGCCATCGGGCACATCCCCAACGCGCTCGCCTTCAAAGGCATCCTCGACCTCGACGAAGACGGCTACATTCTCACCCGACACAATGTCTTCACCACCCTCGACGGCGAGATCATCCCCGGCGTCTACGCCTGCGGCGACATCCAGGACCGCCGCTATCGTCAGGCCATCACCGCCGCCGGCTCCGGCTGCATGGCCGCCCTAGAAGTAGAAAAATACCTCGAAGAACACGGCCGCTAAAGCGAAAAACCATGTCCTGCCGGACGGGCCTCCTGCGCGGAGGGCAGTCACTTCGTGACGCGTATACCTTATCTGGGCAGGATGATCAGCATAGGGCCTCCCGTTGGTCGGCAACAAATGTTGATCCCGACCAACGGGAGGCCAACCGAAGGGGTATACCAGTCACGAAGTGACCGCCCCACGCGCAGTGGGCCCGTCCGGCAGGACAGTATCTTTCGCAGCCGGGAAATTCGAAACTACAGGCGCAAATCTCTCGTCTAATGACTAAGAACCCGCTTATCTCAAAACCGGATTGGATCAACTCTCTGCCACTGCTCACCGCCTTCCTCCTGTTCCTCGCCGTCAGCCCTGCAGTCGCTCAGACCACTGCGGCGTTGTCTTTGCCCGAAGATCCCTCAGCGGTACTCGCCACCTCCGGCAGCACCACGAACCCCGGTTCTCCATCTCAGTCGGGAACCGTAGCAACAGCCCCGCAGACTGAATATCACCGGCAAGGCGACCGTGACACCAACGGAAATCTGATCCCGCTCGAGCGCCAGCAGCCTGCCCGCATCCTCGGCTTCATGCCCAACTTCCGCACCGTCCCGGCCGGCGCCGCGGTACATCCCCCTGGCTGGAAGTACAACTTCACCGTCGCCAACCACCAGGCACTCGACTACTCCACCTTCCTCTTCCTTGGAATCACCTCTCTCACCGCCGAAGGCTTGAACTCGCATCCTGCCCTCGGCAAAGGAGTCGGCGGCTTCTACGCCTATACCTGGCGCGGCTTTCTCGACAAGACCGACGGCACCTACCTCTCCGCATGGTTCCTCCCCAGCCTCCTGCATGAGGACACGCGCTACTATCCCCTGGGCGCGGGCCACAGCGTCTTCGTCCGCTCGATGTACGTCATCAGCCGCCAGGCCGTCTCCAAGACCTACGGCGGAAGCGACACTCCCAACTTCGCCGGACTAGGCGGCAAAGTGCTCACCCAGGTCATCTCCAAGTATTACTATCCCCCCTCTGCAGGCAACTTCAGCGTGCTCGCCACCAAGTTCGGATACTCCGTCATGCGCGACGTTGGCTTCTCCGCCATCCGTGAGTTCTACCCGGACATCGCCGCGCACTACATCCGCAGGCATCGCGAAAAGATGCTTCGCCTCCAACAGCAGCCCTAACCGTTTCCCCAGATATTGCATACTCTTGGACGCTTCCTGGCGAGTTTTGACGGATCTGCAGCACCCCCCGTCCCATAAGATAGTTCCACAATGTCTCTCTCAGAAAACCTCGCCAGGCTCCAGGAACAGGTCGCCGATGCCTGCCGCCGCTCCCACCGGTCCGAAAGCGAAGTCGCCCTGATGGCCGTCAGCAAGATGCATCCAGTCGAGGTCATCCTCGAAGCCTACGCCGCCGGCCAGCGTCTCTTCGGCGAGAACAGGGTCCAGGAGTTCCAGGAAAAATCCCAGCACCTCGCCGCGCTCGATCACCCGCTCCACAACGCGAAATTCCACCTCATCGGCCCGCTCCAGTCCAACAAGACCGCAAAAGCAGCCGAACTCTTCGACACCATCGACGCCGTCGACTCCTTCAAGATTGCCCAGCGCCTCAATGCCACCGCCGCTGCGCTCGGCAAAAAACTCCCCATCCTGATCGAAATAAAACTCAGCCACGAAGAGTCCAAACACGGACTCGACCCAGCCGAACTGCCCGCTCTTCTCGACTTGATCGCGTCTCTTGACTCCATTACCGCCGCAGGCCTGATGACCGTCCCGCCATGGTCCGAAGATGCCGAGGCCGCCCGCCCCTACTTCCGGGAACTGCGCCGGCTCCGCGACAACTCGCAAAAAGCGCACCCCGCTCTGATCGAACTCTCCATCGGCATGTCCAACGACTTCGCCGTGGCGATCGAAGAGGGCAGCACCTGCGTCCGCATCGGTACGGCGCTCTTCGGAAAACGAACGCCGTCCAGCGCGCCATGAGCCTCAATCCGCCCGGCAACCAGCCACCGCCGGACGAGTTGCGGCGCGGCCTCTCCACCACCTCCGCCCTAGGCCTCAACATTATCGACATGGTCGGCGTCGGCCCCTTCATCACCCTGCCGCTGATCGTAGGCGTCATGGGCGGCCCACAGGCAATGCTCGGCTGGGTACTCGGAGCGCTCCTCTCCCTCTGCGACGGACTCATCTGGAGCGAGCTGGGGACCTCCTACCCCGAGGCGGGCGGCTCCTACGCCTACCTGAAGCACCTCTATGGCGAACAGGGGTGGGGTCGTGCGCTTTCCTTTCTCTACGCCTGGCAGCTCCTCCTCAGCGCGCCGCTCTCCATCGCCTCCGGATGCATCGGATTCTCGCAGTACCTCTCCTTCTTTTCCCCCAACGTGCTCCATCCCTTCGCATCCACGTCGCTTCTGGGCGTTCCCGTCGTGCTGAGCGGTCAAACGCTGCTCGCCTTCGCAGCATGCCTGGTCGCGATGGCGGTTCTCTCCCGCAGCATCTTCGCTATCGACCGCATCGTCCGCTGGCTCGGCCTTCTGGTCGCGCTCACCATCGTCTTCCTCATCGTCGCTGGCTTCAGCCACTTCAACCCGCATCGGGCCTTCGACTTCCCTGCCGGAGCCTTCCACCTCAACCCGGCCTTCTTCCTCGGTCTTGGCGCCGGCATGTTGATCTCGTCCTACGATTATTGGGGTTACTACAACGTCTGCTTCCTCGGCGCTGAAGTCCGCAACCCGCAGCGCACAATCCCGCGCGCCGTCCTGGGTTCGATCGGCATCGTTGCAGCACTGTACCTCATGCTGAACGTCAGCGTCCTCGGCGTGCTGCCCTGGCGGGAGTTGGCCGGCAGCGACAGTCACGCCCGCATGTTCACCATGGCTGTCTTTATGGAACGTCTCTACGGCCACACTGCCGCGGCGGCCATCGTCGTGCTGATCGCGATAGCGGCCTTCGCCTCGGTGCTGGCGCTGCTGCTCGGATATTCCAGAATCCCCTTCGCCGCGGCGCGGGACGGCAACTTCCCGGCATGGTTTGGCAAGCTGCACCCCAAGCACGGCGTTCCCATGCACTCGCTGCTCACCCTCGGCAGCGTCACCCTGGTATGTTGCATCTTCCGCCTGCAGGAAGTCATCACCACACTGGTCGTGATCCGCATCCTGTTTCAGTTCTTGCTGCAAGGTATAGCCGCGTTGTTACCGAAGCATCGCAGGGAGAGAAGAGAACGTGGATTCCAGATGCCCCTTTATCCTTTTCCCGTGCTGCTGGCGTTATGCGGCTTCGCTTTCATTCTGTTCTCGCGTCCCGATTTCCTGCATGAGATCAGGACGGCGGCCCTGGTTTTGATCGCCGGTGTGGTGGTCTATGCGCTGCGCCTTTTTCGAAGACGAAGTGACGTAGCAAGAGCTTAGTCAACATGTTGCAAGACCGCAAACGCGCGATCGGGTATCGTGGATAAGGTGCAGGAGGAGTGGAGATTGGGACAAGTTAGCAGGCGTGGATTCCTCTATGGCTCGGCCGCGCTGTCGGCTTCCGGGCGTGCGTTGCTTGGAAAAACAACACGAGGGCAGTTGCTGCTGGTTGGAACGCAGACGGCAGGGACGAGCAAAGGGATCTACTCGTATGCCTTCAACCAGGCCGATGGCGAACTAAAGCAGATTGGACTGGCTGCCGAGGCAGACAACCCTACCTTTCTGGCGCTTGCTCCCGATGGGCGCACGGTGTTCGTGGCGAATGAGATAAATCACTACGGGGATAAAAAAAACGGTGCGGTATCAAGCTATAGCCTCGATCGGGCAAATGCTCGCCTGAACAAAATCAACGAGGTAGCGACCGGGGGCGGAGGAACCTGCCATGTCGCCGTGGATCGCACAGGGCGCTCGGTATTTGCGGCGAACTATGGCGGCGGCAGTGCGGTTTCATTCGCGGCCACAGCAAACGGGCGCTTAAGCGACGCGGTTTCTTTCTTTCAGTACACCGGACACGGGCCAAATACGAAGCGGCAGGAAGCTCCGCATGCACATCGCGTGACAGTTTCGCCGGATAACGATTTCCTCCTGGTCAACGACCTGGGGCTGGATGCGATCCATATCTACCGGCTCGATGCGGCGACCGCGAAGCTGACTGCGAACGATCCAGCCGTATGGAAGTCGGCTCCGGGAGCAGGCCCCCGCGCACTACGCTTCCACCCCAACGGTAGAATCGCGTACTGCGTGACCGAAATGTCTTCCACCATCGTGGTGCTGCGATGGGACGCGAAGCTCGGCACACTCGAAACGGTGCAGGAGACAGTAATGAAGCCTGCGGCCTTTCAGGACGTCACTGGCGGGGCTGACATCGTCATCGATCATCGGGCGCGGTTTGCCTATGCGATCGACCGGTTCGACAATATCGTGGTCAGTTTTTCCATCTCACCTGCGGATGGCAAGCTCACGTTGCTGGGCCGGATCTCGTGCGGCGGGAAGATACCTCGTCATCTTTCGCTCGACCCAAGCGGGCGCTGGCTGCTGGTGGCCAATCAAGAGTCCGACAACATCTCGGTGCTGCAGGTGAACCCAGCGACCGGCAACGTAACAGATGTGGGGAAGAACTTTCCGCTCTCGAAGCCCCAGTGTCTGGTGTTTACTTAGCCTGAAATTCCGAGCACCTCCATGCATAACTTCAAGAGATAGGCATGGAGGTATAAAAAGCCGGACAACAGCACTCTTCCTGCATCAACGCGGATCTGCTGTAACTATTGACCAAGAGAGACTTGCAGACAATAACCACACCCATCAAGGTAAGCGCGGGCAGCTTACATGGCATTTTTCGCGTTGACACGAGCTCCCGGATGTGATGAACCGAGGCTCAACTAAATATGTCAAAAACCCCTGTTTAATGCCGTAATTTCTTATACTTAAAAGATGGTTCCTACATCCGGAAACGAACGTACAGCAAACCTGACAGGAAGATGCCGCACCGCGGTTGCGCTGGCGACTGTGGTCGCCCTGTCGGTCTTTGCGACGGACAACGCCACTCCGGCATCCGCGCGAGCGACGGAAACGATGACCATGACGAACAATGTCACACCGGCCGAGATCGTCACTACTGCGCCAGCACCTCCTAAGGCAAAGACCACGGCACTCACTCGCATCAAGAGCGGCCTGGCAAGCTGGTACGGCGACATGTTCGATGGTCAACTCACAGCGAGCGGCCGGCAGTACAACCAGGATGAGTTGACTGCGGCACACAAGTCCCTGCCGTTCGGCAGCAAAGTCAAAGTAACCGACCTGCGCAACAAGCGGTCTGTCATTGTCACCATCACGGATCGTGGAGTGCTGCGCCCGGGCAGAGTTATCGACCTGTCGCTGGCCGCAGCCCGGCAGCTTCGGATGGTTGGCAAGGGCGTTGCGCCGGTTCAGCTTGAATTGGTGACCTATCCCAGATTCAGCTTCCAAAACTAGATTGCGCTGTCTCGCCGTTGAGTCGCTATTTGACTGACTAGCCGAAGCATCTTTAATGAATTCCGCCTTCCGATCGCGGTGCCCTGTAGTTTGGGGGCGTCGTCTCTTTGTGTCTGGTTGAGGCGAAAAATAGGTCAAGACAAGGGTAATAGGACGAGTGCGGTTCGCTTGATCCCCTATTCCTACGCAACGGCGAGCTGGGAAATGTGAAGGTCTCCACGATGAGCCTTGGATCAGGGTAGGATCTTGCCATTTATCCTCCCCTTATATCTGATTGCCAGGCGGTCGAAAACGCAGGTCGGTTGCAGTCAGGTCAGCCCGGTTTTTTGGGCACCCACTTCTTACGCGTGGGAACGGGCGATGCATCAGGTGAGATCGCCTTAGGCTCGGTCTCCACAGTGGGAGACGCTGCCGGTTCGGCTGAGAGCACGGATTTAGGCTGCCACTTCTTGCGTTCCGGGTTAGGAGTGAATGAGGCGGTTGCTGCAGCATCGAGGGTGGGCGACTCGAGGGATCTAGCCTGGGAAAGTGAACCTGCGGTTTTGGGCTGCCACTTCTTGCGTCCTGCGGGTAAGGCCGCTTCGATTGCTGGTGGTTCTGGCATTGACGAAGCTGCGGCTGCGGGCTGGGCTTCTTGCCGGGTCTGGCTTGTAGCAGAACTCTTTGGTTGCCACTTCTGTCTTTCGACAGCCGTCGTAGCTGCTGCTGGGGATGTTTGCGGAGCGGGAACTTCGGCAACATCCGGAGACGCGGTCTCGAAGGCCGGAACAGATGCAGTCTCCGGGGCCAATGCAGGAACCGATTCGGTTTGCCTTGTGCTGCTGAGGCCTTTGTTGCGGCGCACTGCTTCGAGAAGGAGTTCGGCCACGTCCTTGATAACGATGTCTTCCGAATCAGTTTTTCCGGGAGTGCTGCCAAGCATGCTCTTGCAAAAAGGGCAACCTACAGCCAGTACTTTTTCTCCCTTGGCCGGAGCAAGGGTTTGCTGGACCTCGTGGAAGCGGTTGTCGGAGATGCGCTGGTCGCCGGCCTCTTCTTCCTTCCAGAACTGGGCTCCGCCGGCTCCACAGCAGAAGGCGTTTTCGCGGTTGCGGGGGAGCTCGGGGGTAGTGTCCGAGAGAACGTGAAGCAGGTTGCGGGGCGCGTCGTAGATCCCATTGTGACGGCCCAGATAGCAGGGATCGTGATAAGTAATGGTGGCTTCACTGGGAGTGGCAGTTAGTTTCTTTTCGGCTATGAGGGTTTCGAGGTACTCGGTATGGTGGAGGACCTTGTACTCTCCGCCGATCTGTTTGTATTCGTGGCCGATCGAGTTCAGGCAGTGCGGACAGCTCGCGACGATGAGTTTGGGACGAACGGTATTGAGGGTGGAAACATTCTTGTCCGCAAGCTGGCGATAGAGATATTCGTTGCCGGCGCGGCGCGCGCTATCGCCAGTGCAGCATTCTTTTTTTCCCAGGATGGCGAAGTTGACCTCGGCGTGTTGCAGGAGCTCGACGAAAGCGCGTGCGGTCTTCTGCGCCTGCGGGTCATAGCTCGCGGCGCAGCCTACCCAGTAGAGCACGTCAGGCGTGGGGTTTTCGTCCGTGGTTTGGACATTAAGGCCGTCAGCCCAGGCGAGGCGCTGCTCGTGGTTGATCCCCCAGGGGTTCTGCGAGCGCTCCATGCCGCGGAAGGCGTTTTGAAGCTGCGCGGGGAACTCGCCTTCGATCATGACTTGATGGCGGCGTATGTCGATGATGTCTAGCATCTGCTCGTCCTGAGTGGGGCAGACCTCCATGCAGGCGCCGCAGGTGGTGCAGGCCCAGGCGGCTTCAGGAGAGAGAGCGAATTGCAGGAGCGGGCGCGGGCTGGGGCTATCTTTTTCGAAGGGAGCGGAAGTGAAGGCGAAGGGGTTTTGCCGGGCGGCGAGATCGTTGAGTTCCATGCGCTTGTTGATCTCAAGCGCCGCAGGCGAGAGGGATTTTCCGGTAGTGGTGGCGGGGCAGACGTCCTGACAACGGTTGCATTGGATGCAGGCGTAGGCGTCCAGAAGGCGCGGCCACGCGAGGTCTTCCAGTTTATTGGCCCCTACGCTCCCGCCTTCGAGATCGTTTTCAAGGTCAAGGACTACAGGCGGCAGGACACCCGAGTCGGGTTCGCGTGCGACGAGATATTTCGCGGGCGCGCCGAAGATATGGATGTGTTTGGTGTAGGGGAAGTAGGCAAGAAAGAGAAGGACAGAGCCGAGAGCTCCCCAGTAGCCGAAGATGCGGAAGGCTTCCGCACTGGCAGGGCTGAAGAGGTGCGAGAGCAGGGTGGCGAACGGCTGGAGACGGTCGGGAGCGGTCGCTGCGATACGAGCGCCGGCCCCGATCGCACGACTGCCGACGTGGAAGAGGATGAAAGCGGAGACAATGAGGGAGTCTGTCGGAATCTTGCGGCGTAGGACATCGGGATGAAGCAGCGTGCGCGAATTGAAATGGAAGTCGCGGCGGCTGGGCAGGGCGAAGCGCCGAACAACAAGCGCGACCACGCCGATCAGGACTAGCAGACTGAGGATGTCGGCAAACAGATTGTATGTTGCGCCGATCGGGGTGGCAGAGGAGATGGTGAGCGGGAGATAACCCTCGAGAGCGTCAACCAGATTGACTAGACCGTAGAAGACGAAGCCGTAGAAGATGAAGGAGTGGAAGAGACCGATGGTGGGGCGCTTCTTGAAGGTGCGCTGCTGCGTAAGCGTAGTGACGAGGGCGTAGACGATGCGGCGGGGAAGATGGTTCAAGCGGGGTTCGGGGTCTGCGATGCCACGGCGGATGCGAAGGATGAGTCGGTAGAAGCCTTGCAGACCGAACGCGAGTGTGACGATGGCGAAGAGGAGAAAAGCGATCTTCTGAGGAAAGGGAAGCATGTTGCGTCGCCGCTCGCATTCGTATTCAGGGCTGGTTTTTTTTCAGTTCGGCAAGAATCGCAGGGACAAGTTGTGAGACGTCGCCGACGATACCGTAGTCGGCGATCTTGAAGATGGGAGCTTCGGCGTCGCGGTTGATGGCGACGATGGTCTTGGCTTTGTTCATACCGGAGAGATGCTGGACAGCGCCGGAGATACCGACCGCGATGTAGAGTTTGGGCTGAACGGTTTTCCCAGTTTGGCCGACCTGCTCGGAGTACGGCCTCCACCCAGCATCGACGATGGCGCGGGTTGCCCCCACGGCGGCTCCGAGCTGATCGGCAAGTGCTTCCACAGTTTGAGTAAAGCCCTCCGCGCTGCCAACGCCCCGGCCGCCGGAGACGACAATCTCGGCCTCGGCGAGAGGCACGCGGGAGCTGCGCTCAGCGGTTTTGCCAGTGACCTTGAGACGCGGAGCCGGAAGATTGAGCTCTACGTCAAACTGCTCGGCAGCTTCAGCTCCCGGGGTTGCTGGAGTAAAAACGCCTGGCTTGATGGTGACGACGGCCACTGGCCCGGTTGCTGCGATGGTTTCGGTGACGCGGGCGAGGTACGTATACCGTTGCGCAGTCATGGTGTCGCCGTTGGCGTTGAGGCTGATGACATCTTCGAGGAGCGGAGCATCGAGCTTGACCGCGACACGCGGGCTGTACTCGCGGCCGCTGCGGCTGCCTCCAATGAGTACGGCGCGGGCTTCCCCTTCAGTGGCCACCTGCGCGACGGCGGCGGACCAGAGTTCCGGGTCGTACTGTGCAAGAGCGGGCAGGTCGGCAACCAGGACCTGATCGACGGAGCGGGCAATCTCGGCGGCAACGGGAGCAATCTCTCTGCCGAGCATCAGCGCGGTGACGGGTGCTTCGCCGCCAACCTGCTGGGCCAGTTCACGAGCGGCCGTAACCATCTCCCAGGTGCTCTTGCTGACTTTGCCGCCGGCGTGCTCCACGATGACGAGGATCATGCGATCGCCCTTGCTTCGTTGCGGAGAAGATCGACCAACTGCGAAGCGGCTACGGGAACGTCCTTGCCGTCGAGAATCTTGTTGAGCCGATTCTTGACCTGGATCTCAGCGCTGACGAACTTCAGCTTTGGCGTGACATGAAACTGCTCGAGCGATTCTTTGCGCATCTCTTTTTTCTTCGACTTCATGATGTTGGGAAGCGTGGGATAGCGAGGTTCGTTGAGGCCCTGTTGGGTGGTAATAACGGCGGGCAACTCAAGCGTGAAGCTTTCGCTGCCTTCATCGGCGTCGTGTCTGCCGGTGAGCGTGGCGCCTTTCAACTCGAGGGCGGAGGTCCAGGTGACTTGCGGCCATTGGAGGCGCTCGGCCGTAGCAGCCCCGAGGGCGTGGCTGTCCCAGTCCGCCTGCTGGCCACCGGCAAAGAGGAGCGTCGCTTCTTCCTGCGTGGCGATCTGAGCGATGACCTTGCTGAGCGCTATGGCGTCAAGGCGTGTATCCGTCTCAACGTGGATGGCACGGTCCACACCCATGGCCAGCGCGGTGCGGAGGGCGTCCTGCATGCGGGCGGGGCCAACCGCGACCGCGACGATTTCGGCCTCGACGCCCGACTCTCGAAGCCGCAGAGCCTCTTCCACGCCATACTCATCCATCGTGTCCATCACGAGCTTGCTGTTTTCGAGCGCCACGGCGTTGTTCACGGTATGGACGCTCTCTTCCGCGTCGAGTACCTGACGAAGATAAGTCAAGATGCGCATGTGTTTACAACCTCATCCCCTGGCATGATTTGGGTTTGACTCCATCGGCGCTGCGTCTTGATTGTAGACCCGCCTGGTTTGCAGCTTTGATTATCCACCGCCGGGAGCAGCCGATAGGCACGCACGGGAAGTTTACTGAACGGCTGTTCAGTAAGTCAACGCGAGGTCTTCGCGCCTTTAGTAAAGGAGGATTTGCGGGAGGTTGAGCGCGGTCGGCCTGGAGCGGAGTTTGTTCTCGCCGGGGCTGACGTTTGGGCGCGAAGACCTTCGGTGATCAGATCGGTGTACTGCGCTGCTATCTCCTGACCGGTGAGCGGGCCTGCGGGTTTGTACCAGGCTCCGATGCCATTGATGGCTCCAGCCATCGCGAAGGAGGCGAGCATGGAGTTGCAGGGGACGATGGAATGATCGGCGATCCCCTCTTCGATATACGCGCGGATAGAAGCGTCGATACGGCGTTTGAGAGCGCGGACCTCTCTGCGCGTTTCGAAGGAGAGTTCGTTTTCATCAAGCATCGCGACGCACCGGCCGAAGTCATAGAGGACGATCGAGGTGGCATAAGCATGGATGTAGGCCTTGACCTTAGTGAAGCCGGTGCCGCTACTCACGAGGGCCTTGTCGAGGAGAGTTTCGATCAGCGTGATGCCCGCGCGGTAACACTCGACGAGCAGCTCTTCCTTGTTGCGAAAGTAGTAGTAGAGGGCGGGCTTGGTGATTCGCAGACGCTGGGCCAGTTCGCTCATCGAGGTGCGGCGGTATCCCTCTTCGAGGAACATGTGCGCAGCTGTTTGCAGCACCGCATCGCGCTTGATATCCGGATTGCGTTGCCGAGCCTGGAATGCCTTCCAGGGTTCGTGGGCCCGGGTAGATGCATCTTTCATGAGGTGATTGTCTCAGGACATCGGAGATATGGAACACAGAAGAAATTCTGCCGCGAGCATAGATCGTTCCATCAGAGCTGGACAATAGTCAAGAAGAACCGCCATGAAACGTGCCGACCTTAGACCCTGAGGCCAATGAGGCGCATCAGTTCGATTCCGTTGCTCTTTGTCACGACGCCATCCTGCAGCTTGAAGTCGAATTTCATCCTGCCATCCTCTATCTGGTCCTGCAGGTGGACGTTGCGAAGGCGGCCGTCCCTTCGATCGCCAAGGTTGGTGAGGGCAAGATCGTGAGTGCTGATAACGCCGATGGCTCCGCTGGCCAGCAGCGTGCGGACCACGCCTTCCGCTCCGATGAGTCGATCTTTTGAGTTTGTGCCTTGCAGAAGCTCGTCCAGGAGGAAGAGGACGGGAGGATGTCTTTCGGCAAGGTCGCAGATAGTGCGGAGGCGGGTGATTTCTGCGTAGAAGCGAGAGCTTCCCTCCTGCAGCGAATCGTTGATGAGGATGCTCGCTCCTATTTGCAATGGGGTAAGTCTCATCTTGTTCGCGCGTACCGGCCCCCCTGCCATGGCGAGGACAGTGTTGATGCCAATGGCTCGCATCAGCGTACTCTTGCCGGACATGTTGGAGCCGCTGATGAGAACGGCCCTGGTCTCGTCGCAGATGCTGATGTCGTTGCGAACGCACTTTGCCTCGGGAATGAGAGGATGGCCGATTGCACTCGCGGCCAAGCAGGCGCGGCCTTCGAGGAACTCCGGGAACGGGTCGGCCGGGTGCTCGTAGCTGTAGCCCGAGAGCGAGAGCAGCGCCTCCATCTCCCCAATGGCAAAGAGCCAGCGGCGAACTGCCGCGCCGTGAGCGCTGCGCCACGCCTCCGCCGCGTAAGCCGTTTGCACCGAGTACAGCAGCGGAATGTTGAGCAGGCGCATCACCGGGTTTTCGATCGATTGAATGAAGTCCACGATCGTCCGCAAACGCGCGATCGCCTCAGAACTTGCGATCTGGTGCGAGGAGAGGTCTGCCTGGATAGTCTGCAGGCGCGGCGAGTCGAACCGTTCGCGCTCAAGCCGCGCCAGGAGAGACGAGAGGAGATTCAGGTCTTCGAGAGCATGCTCAGCCGAATGCAAGACTTGGGCGGTCTGCTTGCGAAGCGAAGCGGTGACGATGCTCTCGACAAGCACAACAGCGAAAAATGGAGTCTTGATCCCCTGCTCTGCCCAGAAGATGGCCGCGAGCACGGCCGCAACGGCAAGCGCCAGAGCGAGCCAGCGCAGCCAGTTCTGCTTGAGCTGATTGGGAGCTTCGGCCCATTGCTTCAGCGCTCCCGGATGTACCCCCACCTTGAGATCTTCGCCCAATACCGCGATGTCCTCGCGGAGATCGAGCCGCATGCGAAGTTCGGCAGCCGCGGCATGACGCTGCACAAGATCAGCGACGGGAGAGGCGCCCAGGAGCCAGTCAGCAAGGGTGTCTTCGCCCATGCGGGTGCGGGCAAGCGACAGGAGCTGAAAGAGGCTGCCTTGGCCGAAGAGATCGAGGTCGGTTGCGAAGAGGCTCGAGGAGACATCGATGCGGTCGCCTGTGGGACCCGTGCCCATCCAGCGATCTTCGATCCGCGCAAGCCCTTTGCGGTAGAAGTCCACAGCACGCTCGGCGCAGGCGCGCTTGCGAAGCACCCTGGCGTGGAATACGGCAAGACCGGCGAAGATCGCAGGAAACGCAAGGAGCCACCACGGCGAGAACGCATCGCGGTGCAGAGAAAACCACGCCCCGATCAAGCCGGCAGCGACCGCGAGAAGACGCAGATTGCCCAGGCGCAGATGAGCACGCTCGAAGCGGGCCACTTGGCTCTCGCGGTTGCGCTGGCGTTGTTTGTATTCGTCGGACGGCACAGCGGCAGCAGAAGGCACAGAGGTATTATCGCCTACCTGGCCGCGGTCCGATTCGTCTGCGTGTCCGAATCAGAGCCGCACTCATCTCCTGCGGCGGACTGACCGGGGGTGGGGACATAGGACATGCCGATGGAGGCCAGAAGACGCTCGCGGACAAACACAATATGGTCGCGCATCGCGAGACGAGCCTCATGTTTGCTGCCTTTCTCCAGAGCTTCGTAAATCTTCATGTGCGCGACCGGTGCCGTTGTTGCGGAGAGCTCGTACGATTTCGACCGGCAAAGGAGTGTCTTCTGCTGAATATTTCCGAGCACGCGGCAGAGTTCCTGGTTCCCGGCCGCTGTGGTAATCATGGCGTGGAAGCGCAGGTCCTCCTCGATATGCTCCAGCTTGCTCCCGCTCTTCAGATACTTCTTTGTGCGGTTGATACTGCCAGCCAGATCGACAAGCAGCTTCGGTGTGATGACAACCGCTTCGATGGCATGGGTCTCCAACATCTCTCGAAGTTCGTAAAGGTCGCGCACTTCCTTGGCGGAAAACTTCCGTACAAAAGCCCCGCGGCGGGGTTCGATGCAGACGAGACCTTCCGCCTCCAATCGGTTCAGTGCCTCTCGAACGGGAGACTTGCTGATGCCGAGCTGCCTTGCAAGGGACTCTTCCGTCAGCCGGGACGACTCGCCCAGGCTGCCGTCCAGTAGATTTTGCTTGATGCTGCGATACGTAAGCTCTGTAAGGTTCGGAAGTTTCGCAAGCTTAATCATTGTGGGTATGGTTTTTGCGATTCTACACGACTCTAAGGTCTCCTTTCGATAGCGCCAGTTTCCATTGCTTGTCCAGCGACGAGGCTGCTGTAGGCGAATTCAGCCGGAATCTGTTCAGCTTCCAGGATGATACTCACGCTCAATGTGGCCCTTAAGATCAGAGCGGTAGAAGTACACCTCGCGCAGTTCGCCAGTGCTGTATCGCTTTGCCTGATCATTGAAGTGGCGAGACGCCGGATCGCCGCTCTCACCGCCTGCGGTAATCGCCTTCGCGTGTACTTTCTCTCCAAACTCGACGACAGCGACGAAGCTGTTGCCGCTGGTGCCATACCACTTCTTCGTGTCCGGGTACGGTCGTGCTCCGAACGAGGCGAGCGACCCCCAAAGAGAAGAAGTAAACCCCACGGGTATGCTGGGCGCCGCATCGCTGAATGACTGCACGATATCGCCTGTCAGACGCTGGTAGCGATTGACCTGCCCCCACGGCGTCTTCCAGCTTCCAAAGTCTGTGGTGAGCCGGTCGGATGCGTTTGCAAGAGACTGCAGCAGCCGAGGCGCGGAGACGTTGGTTCCGATGTACTCCTCGACAGAGATGCCCATGTTCTTCGCCTCACCCGCTGCCTCGCGGCGAATGTCTTCACCCCAGAACACCGCGAGCGATGTCGGAACGGAAGCCACTCCCCAGCGCAGGTCCCAGGCGCGAAGCAGTGCAATCTGATCGGCAAGTTTCGCTTTCAGTGGATCGGAGGCTGGCGTCTGATCCCAGGCCTTGATCAACGCAGGCACCGGCCTCTCGAACCACGGCAAATAGCTGTCATACGCGGCGGATACAAGTGAATCGAGAGTGAAATCTCTCTTGCCCTTCAAAACTCTTACAGCATGCAGCCCGCGTGCTGTTTCCCCGCCGGTCTCGACATATGCGGGATAGTCTTGCCTGCGCAAACTGCTTTCGCCCGCACCCGACCACGGCCAATTGTTGCTGTTATATAACCAGCCGCTTCGAGGATTCAGCAGTTGCGGAATCTCGTCGATGCTCAGAAGACCATGCCAATCCGTCGCGGGATCGCTGCCGTCCACTGGCTTGGTGAAATCGAACCTGGTGTCACGCCGCGGAATGAAGTCCCCTTGAAAATAGGCGATATCGCCGTCGGCATCAGCAAAGACAGTGTTGTTGGAAGAGTTCGCTTCGAGTTCCATCGTCTTCCGGTAAGTCTTGTAGTCAGTCGCCTTGGTGCGAACATAAGACTGTGTCAATGCCTCAATCGGCCTCTGCATCAACTGGATGCTCACCCATCTTCCATCCTGCTGGCGAATGATCGGACCATGCGACGTGCGGTAGACAGTGAACTTCTTCTCGGCCATAATTTGACCTTTCCTGTACCGAACCGTGATCTGACTCGCGATAACAGGACGCTCCTCCTTTCCGTACTGATAGAAAAATCGATTGCCTTTCTTTACGACTGTTTCGAGATACTCATCCACCGCATCGACACCGCTTGAGGTGTGCATCCAGCCAACGCGATTGTTGAAACCCTGATAGATGAAGAACTGCCCCCAGGTAACGGCGCCATAGGCATCTAACCCTTGTTCACTGACCATCTGCAGCTCTGACCGGAAGAAAAAGGAAGTGTGTGGATTGATGAGAAGCAGCGCGTGATGGCCCACAGTATTTGACGGTGCGATCGCCATGCCGTTCGAGCCTGCCGGTTCCGCCGGATCGCCGTCGTGCACAAAGGCCGTTGCGTTGAGAGGAGCGCTGCTGTTGTGCGCCGCGAGGAGAGGAGCCTTGCTGTAAAAGTTCTCTAGCTCCTTCAGATTGATTCGCTCGATATCGCCGCCGATACTGCCCTCCGTGAACGAGAGCGCCATCCACGGTTCGAAGTGCTGAATGACCCGCGGCTTCACGTCGGGATGTTTCAAGAGATAGAAGTTAAGCCCATCGGCGAAGGCAGCCATCAGTGTCTTCAGCCACTCAGGGCTCTCCGCATACTCCTTCTTCAACTCCACTGGATCCACGAAGAGCTTCATCCGCAGGTCCTGATAGATGCTCGACTCGCCTTCAGCCTCCGCGAGCCGTCCCATCGAATGGATGTAGTTGGTTTCGACGCGGTGGAAGTCGTCTTCAGCCTGCGCGTACTCCATTCCAAACACAGCATCCGCATCGGTCCGCCCGTAGACATGCGCGATTCCCCAATCATCCCGGAGGATCGTGACGTTGGCTGCCTCTCGCTGATAGCGCGCAGTTTCGCTCCTAGTGGACGCCTGCAGCAAAACAGGCATGAACATAATGCCGGGGAGGAGAACCAGCTTGTTCAGCCAACGATGAATGTTTCTTGCGTGTGTCATTTCCATCCCTCGCTAAAGTGGCCTGCCCCAGGCATCTGCGAATAAGGCTGATAACGACGTGCTACTTCTCCAACGGTTTCAACGACTCGAGCATCGTGGGGATGAGTTCGGATACGGTCGGATGAATGTGGACTGCGTGCGTGATGGTAGTGTAGGGCGCATCCGCATACATAGTGTCGAGGATGCAGTGGATCGCTTCGTCTCCGCCCGTGCCGAGAATGGACGCGCCAAGAATCTTTTTCGTCTCTGCGTCGACGAGGACCTTCATAAATCCCAGAGTCTCACCTTTTTCGACGGCGCGTCCCACCTGGGTCATGGGACGGCTTCCGACCAGCGCGGGCCTTCCTGTTTTTCGCACCTCGGCTTCCGTCAAGCCGACCTGACCAAGAGGAGGATCGATACAAAGCGCGTGCGCTTGGATTCTGTCACTCACGCCGCGACATTCGCCATCGAGAAGATTGGCGGAGACGATCTCGAAGTCGTTGTAGGACGTGTGAGTGAAACCTCCTCGGCCGTTGCAGTCGCCGAGCGCCCATAGGCCTGGGACAGAGGTGCGGAGTTGATCGTCGACGACGATATAACCATGTTCGTCACGCTTGAGTCCGATTTCGTCGGCCCCGAGATCGTCTGTATTCGGTGTCCGTCCCATGGCGAGCAAGACGTGCGATCCGGCAACGCGCGGCTCTCCCACGGTGCAGTTCATTCCGACTACTGGCCCATCCTCGCTGGACTCGAAGTGAATACATTCAGCGTTCAGACGGATACTGATCCCCTCTGCCTCAAGAATATCCTTGATTGCGGCGGACACATCTTCATCTTCATGCTGCACCAGGCGGGAGTTTCGCTCCACCACGGTCACCTCGCTCCCGAACCGGCGGTACATCTGCGCGAACTCCAGCCCGATGTAACTTCCTCCAACGATAACCAGGTGACGAGGCAAGACATCCAAGTCAAGAATCGTAGAGTTCGTGAGGAATTCAATCTTCTCGATCCCGGGAAGATCCGGAATAGTGGCGCGTCCGCCTACATTCAGGAAGATCTTGTCAGCGGTGAGCAGGTCTGCGCCAACTCGGACTTGCGTCGGCGACTCCAGGCGCGCCTGCCCTTCGAAAACAGCGCAGTTGTCCAGCCTGCGAAGGCCCTCCTCGACACTCGTTCGCGATTTACCCAAAACCGTATCCTTCCGCGCCTTCAGCGCCTTCATGTCAATGCCAACAGCGCCAACGGTGACGCCGTAGAATGCTGCGCGCCGCGCCAGTTGGGCCGCGTAGGCGCTTGCGACCAGCGTCTTCGTAGGAATGCATCCGGTATTGACGCAGGTGCCCCCGAAGTATTTCCGCTCAATCAGCGCAACGCGAAGGCCGGCCCGCGAAAGTCTTGCTGCCAAAGGAGGTCCTGCCTGTCCGGCGCCGATAAGGATTGCATCGAAGTGTTTCATCAAATCCCCCGTGTAGAATAATCAACCATCAAGAATCAAACCAACGGCCAGACGATATCGCCTGCCCCGCCATCATACTTATATCGCGCCAGCATACGTGCCTGGAGAGTTTCATGAATCGACTTATTACTGCGCGTGAGCTCTTTGCGAACACCTTGCGTGGTCTCAATATCGCAGAAGCAATGCGAAACCGCATAACGCGAGAAAACGATGCCCTCACCATAGGCGGCCGAATATATCAGTTACAGGCTTTCCGCCGCATCGTCGTCCTTGCCATCGGTAAAGCAGCAGTCCCCATGACCGACGCGCTTCTATTAGAGATTCAACCTTTCCTGACAAAAGAGCAGGCACTCGAAGGCATCGTAGTCGGTCCCTCGACACCAGACTTGCCAGACACGCGATTTCGATACTTTCAGGGCGATCATCCTCTGCCTGGTCCCACATCGCTAGCTGCGGCCATAAGATCGCAGCAACTGCTGGCGAGCTGCGATCATACCTGCCTCGTCTTCTTTCTCATCAGCGGAGGCGCATCCGCAATGATCGAGCAGCCACTGCATGACCGGTTTTCGTTGGAAGATACAGCAGAGTTTCACTGGGCGCTCGTGCACTCAGGCCTGCCAATTACGAAGATGAATACTCTCAGGAAGCACTTCTCGCGAGTGAAGGGCGGACGTCTTGCCGTCGCGGCACAAAAGGCTACACAGTGCACCTTGTTGATCTCCGACGTACCCCGCGACGCATTGCATATCGTCGGCTCCGGCCCCTCTCTCCCCGACCCCTCCACCGTGGAAGACTGCCGGCATATCATTCAATCCAGCACTGCCTCGCTTCACCTCTCCAACGGCCTTCTGGAATTCTTCCGAAGCCCTTCGCTTGAAGAAACGCCCAAGCTGCATCACCCCGCATTCAGCACGTCTGGCCATATCTCGCTGCTCTCCAGCGACGATCTATGCGCTCTGGCCGGACGAGCCGCCGCGGCGAATGGCTTCCACATAGAGATCGACAACAGCTGCGACGACTGGGATTACCGTGACGCAGCCAAGTATCTGTTATCTCGCCTCGAACAACTTCGAACGCGCCGTACGCGCGTATGTCTTCTTTCCGCAGGAGAAGTGTCGGTGCAGCTTCCCCCGCACCATGGGATCGGAGGCAGAAACCAGCAATTTGTTTTAGAGTGCGCGCGTTTGCTTGCCACGATGAACCTGAAGACTACGGTCCTCAGCGGAGGCTCGGACGGCGCCGATGGAAACAGTACAGCAGCCGGCGCCGTGGGTGATGAAACGACTGTGGCCAGAGCAGCCGCACAAAATATAGATGTCGACGCCGCTATCGAACAGTTCGACAGCGCGGCAGTATTTGCCGCGCTCGGCGATGCCATCCATACTGGCCCTACCGGAAATAATGTAAGGGACCTTCGGATTCTATTGAGCACCACGTAGAGGTAACGCCATGCTCGGCAACACCAATCAGCGCAGTCCCGCCACGAAGACACCATGACCCGGCAGAGACAAGCGGATCTCTCCCTCGTGAAATTCAATGCCGCTCTTACCGAAGAGCGCTGCCGCATGTACGCTTCCCGATAAAGCCGTGTCTGCGGTCGGTAGAGTAATTGCCGCCATTGCGCTGCCGCGATTGACTGCAATCAGCAACTTCTCGCGGGAGTCGCGGCGAACATACACCAGCACATCGCCTTCGGCTTTCAACACTTGCTGCTGCCCATCTTGCAGCGCGCCGTGCTCTCCGCAGCTTCAACAGATCCCGTACCCATTCCTCCATCCCCGCCTGCTCTACCGTTGGCCCAGTGAAGGCGCTCTGAGCGTCGCCCGGAAATCCGCCAGGAAAATCCCGCCTATTGTCCGGATCATCTCCTCCCTTCATCGCAATCTCATCGCCCGAATAGATCTGCGGCATGCCCCGCATCGTCAGCAGCACCGCAAAAGCCATCTGCAACTCATCAGGCGTTGCCCCCTGCTCCCCAAGAAATCGCACCGTATCGTGATTCCCAAGGAACGGCACCAGACGCTCAGGATGCGGATAAAGAGCATCCAGCCGCCACACATCCGCCAGCCGCGACATGGGAGCGCCGGTTACAAAAACATCGCGCAGCGCGAAGTATGTCGGGAAATCGAATGGAGTATCCAGCCCTGTATCGACGCCGTTTCGCGTTACCCCTGCGGCAAACGAAGAAGTAATCGTGGCGTCCCGATTGAATACCTCCCCGACCGTGGTCAGACGCGGATACAGCCCATGAAGCTCCGCATGGAATCCTTGCCAGAACTTCCTTCCAACATAGGGAAATGTGTCGAGTCGAAGGCCATCAAGCCCCGCCTGCTCCACCCACCACACCGCATTCTGGGTCAGATACTGTGCGACGGCAGGGTCCTCCTGGTCCAGGTCAGGAAGTACATTCGCGAACCACCCTTCAATCACATTCTTCTGGTCGCGCCAGGGTGCGTGAGGATCGGTCAAAGGCTTGAAGTCGCCTTGCGCCGCCGTATGCGATGCCTTCGTTCCGTGAAACCACTCCGGCTCGGGCTCGTCTTCCACCCACGGGTGCGCCGGACTGACATGGTTCGGCACCGTGTCGAGCACCAGCTTCATTCCACGCCGATGCAGCGCGGCGCTCAGTTCCTTCAGGTCATCGAGCGTACCGTAGTGCTCATCGACGGCGTACATATCGGTCGCGCCGTATCCGTGATAACTCTGGGCTTCATGGTTCTGATACACCGGTGTGATCCAAACGGTAGTGATGCCCAACTGCTGCAGATAATCGAGGTGATCCGTGATCCCACGTAGATCGCCGCCATGCCATCCACGCGGCTTGCTGCGCTCCTCCGCCCCACCGTCGTTGGCCGTATCTCCATCGGAGAACCGGTCGATCATGATGAGATACATCACGTCCTTTGAAGAAAATCCCGCAAACCCTTCGCTCTGTTTCCTCCTTTCGTCAAATCGAAAGGGCAAAGTAGCTCTGCCGCTGCGATTCGAAGCAGTCACGATCACGGTCTCAGCAGTGGCAGGAGAGGCATTGAGCCACAGTTCGGCCCAATGTCCATTGGCGGAGGTCTTCACCTGCTCGATGCGAAGATGCGCGTCGCTCAGGTGAAACTGTGCTCCCGAGAGTTCTTCTCCCCGCACCAGCAGCATCGCCTTCGGCATAGTGACCCACCAGTTTGGCGGATCGACCTTCTTCATGACCGGCCGTTGTGCCAAAGCCGCCGCGCCGAGGCTACAAAGAAGCGCGAACCGGCAAACGTGCCACGCGGAGTTAGACTTCATCTCTATCCTTTGGAGAAGCATGAAGAAGCATTGAAGATTGCAACAGAGCCGGAGATCAACGAGAGGCAAAGAGCGCCACGCCTGAAGCTGGATGCGGCGCTCTCAAGAAAGCGCAGGAGCAGTTAGAACAGGAAGCGAACCGCCATCTGCAGTTCCCGGTTCGTGTACTGGCGGGTCGCTGTAATGTGGCCGAAATTTTGGTCCGAGGTGTAGCTGTCGGGATTCTGAAATTGCGGAGTGTTCGTAACGTTGAACGCCTCGGCGCGGAGTTCTGAGCTGAAGCGCTCCGTGAGATGCAGCGTCTTGAACATCGACACATCCCCCTCCGCGAATCCCGGCCCAAAGATAGAGTTGCGGCCGATATTGCCCTCTGTTCCAAGCGGCGCAGCGGTTATATTCGCGGTGTTGAAGTAGAGCCCCGCGACGCTATGAGTCAGTTGAACGGACCCTGTTGCATTCGCACGAGGGCTGTAGTTGCTGCCGTATTGAGGCGTCACGATGGAAACAGGCGTTCCCGTCTCGGCCTGAACGACAGTATTCAATTGCCACCCGCCGGCCACAAGGTCGAGCCCACGGTTCCAAGGGCCTCCCATCATCTGCCCCTTGCCGAACGGCAGGTTATATAGAGCGCTGGCGACAAAGACGTTGCGCTGATCGATCGTCGAGTTACCTTTGTTGATTCGATTGTCGAAGACATAGAGCGGACTCACTGCGTAATAGCCGATGTAGCCGTCGCTGTCATCAATGTTGTGCGACCACGTATACGAAGCAGTGAGCGTCAGGTTGCTTCCCGTGCGGTGGTTTACCGAACTCTGCAGCGAGTTGTAGTGTGCCGTCCCGTTGTTGAACTCCGCGATCACCTGGCCGAGGTTCGGGAACAGCACCGGACCTTTGCCCAGCGTCACCGTGTTGTAGTTATAGCCCGTCGCAAGATGGTCGCTCTTGTTGCCGACGTAGGCCACGCTAACCACAGTCCCCGGACCAAGCTGCTGCTGCACCTGCAAGTTGTACTGCTGCACCGTGGGAATCTGGTTATTGCGATTCGTCGTAAAGATGTTCACGCCAGCCGGAGGAGTATTTGGGTTGAAGCCACGCGCGTGTCGAACGTGTTGTAATGCGTGATCTGCCGCCGAATCGTGCGGTAGTTGTTCTGCGTTCCATTCACTGTCCCCGGCATATTGGGCGACGGATAGTCATTCAGGTAATTGACCGCGGCCGGATTCAACCGGTTTGCCGGAATCATGTTGCCCGTGAATGGCGTGCACGTCAGCGGATCATAGATAGCTCCCACATTCGGAGCGGCGGGTCGTCCCCACCACCGGCGGCTCCGCCCTGCGCATCTCCAACATCCTCGCCCACGACGCCACCTGGATGCCCGACGGCAAAGGCATCCTCTACGCCTCCGGAAACGAACTCGCCATCACCCATCTCCAGGACGGCACCTCCACCCCATTCGCCACCCTGCCCCGCGGCCGCGCCTTCTGGCTGCGCTGGTCCCCCGACGCCCGCCTCCTCCGCTTCACCCTCCTCGACCCCATCCTCCACACCTTCTCCTTATGGGAGATACCTTCAGCCAGCCACACCGCCCGGCCCCTCCTCAAAGGCTGGACAAACCCCGCCACCGAATGCTGCGGAACCTGGACCGCAGACGGCAAATTCTACGTCTTCCAGTCCTCGCACGGCGGCAATACCGACCTCTGGAGCCTGAAGGCCGCCGCTGTCTCCAATCCCACCCGCATCACCAATGGGCCCCTCAACTACCAGGCCCCGGTCGCCGACCGCATCGGCCACCGCATCTTCTTCCTCGGCCTCGACAATAAATCCGAGACCCAGCGCTACGACGCCCAGACCCGGCCGTCTCTGGCGCGCCCGCGTCGACGGCACCGAAAAAATCCAGCTCACCCCTGACTCCATGCAGGTCTTCGTCGCCTTCTGGTCGCCCGACGGAAAACAACTCGCCCTCATGGCCCGCGAACCCGGTACGGCTTGGCAAATCTACAAAATCAGCTCCGGCGGTGGCAGCCCGGAGCGCCTCCTGAAAGAAGACCGCAACGCCGGCGACCCCTCCTGGTCCGCCGACGGACAATCCCTCGTCTTCGGCCGCGTCACCGACCTCATGGGCAAGGAAAACAAGCCACGTGATCTCCATATCCTCAATCTCAACACTCAGCAAGTCACAACAATCCCCGGCTCCGATGGCCTCTTCAGCCCCCGCTGGTCTCCCGACGGCCGCTACATCGCAGCTCTCTCGCTCGACCAACGCCGCCTCGCCCTCTACGACACCGCCACGCAAGTCTGGAAGACGCTGGCCAACACCTCCGTCGCCGACCCCGTCTGGTCCTCCGACAGCAAGGCCATCTATATTCACGCCTTCATGGCCGACACCCAGCCCATCTACCGCGTCAGCGTCCCCGACGGCCATCTCGAACAAGCAGCCAGCCTCTCCGGCTTCCGCGCCGAAGACACCGCCGACTACTTCTTCGTCGGAATCACTCCGGACAACGTCCCCCTGGTCCGCGCCCGCACCTCCACCGGCAACCTCTACAGCCTGGACCTCGACAACAAATAGCTACCGCAACCAGAACTACCCTCATCTCGATCAAATCAACAGACCATCTCGCCATTTAGCTGCGTAGCGGAGAGAGAACCCGCCTTATTCTCGCTCTTGCTCTTGCCTTTGCTTATTCCTGAACCCCTCTCTGCTGTTGTTTGTTTTCGCCGTCATCCTTGACCTTCGAGCATAGCGAAGGGGAAGGACCCCTGTCTTTCGTCGTTGCTCTTGCTGTTGCCTGTTCTTACAATCCGGCTCATCCGTGCATATTCGCCGTTAAGCCTTCCAGTTTCTAGACAGCTTCTAAGGAACAACAGAAAAAGACGCGTGCTCTGCGGCCGTTGAATCGTCTCCTACCCACAAATCAAACGCTGCCGGTTCGACCGACCATTCATGCGTCTGCGAGCTCCAGAAGCCGAGATCGCTGGCATGCAACTCAAGACTCACAGTGCGCGTCTCGCCTGGAGCCAGATGAACCCGGGTGAACCCTTTCAACTCCCGGCGCGGCCTGGATTCGCTGCCGGACCGCTGGTGCGTGTAGAGTTGCACCACCTCATCGCCAGCCACGGATGCGCTGTTGTGAACGTCGATCGCCGCCGTCAGCGAACCGTCACGAGGCATGGAGGAGCCGTCCACCCTGAGCTTCGACAGATGAAAGCTGGCATAACTGAGTCCATAGCCGAACGGGTACAGAGGAGCACTCGAACCATCCCAGTAGCGCGTGTCCGGATCGTTAGGGATCTGGGTCAGGTTTTGCGAATAGTAGATAGGCACCTGACCAACACTGCGAGGCCAGGTAACTGGAAGCTTGCCGCCGGGGTTCGCCTCGCCCGTAAGTAGGTCCGCGATGGCATCGCCGCCTTCCGTGCCGGGATACCACGCCTCGAGAATGGCAGGGACGTGCTGCGATGCCCAGGTAATATTGAGCGGCCGCCCGTTCAAGAGGACCAAGGCGATGGGTTTGCCGGTGGCAACGGCAGCCTCAAGCAGCTCCTCCTGTTTGCCGGGAAGCGTGAGCGTCGACCTCGAAGCTCTTTCGCCGCTCATATTTTGCGCTTCACCCAGCACCAGGACGGTTACATCGGATCTCTTGATCTGCTTCACGGCCTCCTGAAACGCGGCATCGCGTTCCTGCTCGGTCTTCAGCACAGGTTTCGGACTCGCGAACTGCTCATCGAAGATCGACGGCTGAACGCGTTCAATCTCCACTCCCTTCGCATAGTTCACCGTCACCGCTGGACCCAGTTTCTTGCGCAGCCCTTCGAGGACGGTGACGGTGTCCGCGGGATGGCCGGACAAACTCCACGATCCCATGGTGTCAGGCTTGGAATCTGCCAGAGGGCCGATGACCGCGATGGAGGAAATAGTCCCTTTGAGCGGAAGAACGCCGCCCTCATTGCGCAAGAGCACAGCGCTGCGTTCTGCTGCTATGCGCGACGCCTCCCGCTGGGCAGTCGAATTCAACTCTGCCTTGGCATGCTCGACGGAAACGTACGGGTGAGTGAAGAGGCCAAGGCGATACTTCGCCAGCAGGATGTCCCGAACAGCATCGTCGATGGTGGACTGCTTGACCAGACCCTTTTGGATAGCAGCGGCCAGGTGATCGCGCATGACGGTGCTCGTCATCTCCATATCCACCCCGGCATTCACGGCCCGGATCGCGGCGTCTTCCGGACCCGAGGCAAAGCCATGCGTGGTGAGACTCTCGACCGATTGCCAGTCGCTGACGACCATACCCCGAAATCCCCATTGTTCTCGCAACACGTCATGCAGCAGGAAACGGTTGCCCGTAGCGGGTACGCCATTCAGATCCATGTACGCGCTCATCAGCGAGCCGGCGCCAGCCTCAATCGCGGCATGAAACGGCGGGAAATAGACATTCCAGAGCTGCTCATCGGAGATGTTCGCGGAATCGTAGTCCCGGCCGCCTTCAGCCGCGCCATATCCGGCAAAGTGTTTCACGCACGCCAGAATGTGGTCGGGGCGTCCCATGGTATTCCCCTGAAAGCCGCGAACTTGAGCCTCTGCCATGCGCGAGCCGAGATAAGGATCTTCGCCCGCCCCTTCCATGATCCGCCCCCACCGTGGATCACGCGCGATGTCGACCATGGGCGCAAAGGTCCACCGGATACCCACCGCGCTCGCCTCCCGCGCCGCCATGCTCTGCGCCTTCTCAGCCGTCGCTGGGTCCCAGGAGGACGCGAGCGCGAGGGGAATCGGATAGATGGTGCGGAACCCGTGAATCACATCATAGCCAAAGATCAGCGGAATATGGAGTCGGGTCTGCTCCACCGCCACACGCTGCAGACGGTTGATCTCGACAGGATCCGTAAGAAATAGGAAGGAGCCCACCTGCTCCTTACGAATGCTCTCATCATGGGAGGACAGTGGCGTGTCCTTGAATGATAGCTGGGACATCTGCCCCAGCTTTTCTTCCAGTGTCATCTTGCCGAGCAGCTCGCCGGCAAAACGAGCCGCTTGCGCTTCATCCCGGCGCGACGGCGCGTTCTGCGGTTGTGCTTCCGATCTCGTTGGGCTTGCCGCCATAACCAGAGAAAGTGCCAGCGATGCAGAGAGGCCGTTATAGGCAAAATGGCGGACAGCGCGCGACATCGACATAGAAACTCCGGATAAGATCTTTCGCCATTAGCAGATTGGGTCGGTTTCGCCAGGAGTTCTGCGTCTGGGTCCAACGGCTGCATCTATTCTGGATGAGGACAGCCCATATATTAGACAAGCGTTTGTCTCTATGTCCAGCTCATTTTGATCATTCAAAGTTACGAACCCGAAGAATGCTGTCGCTGGTCGAGAAAGAGGGAGACAATTGGTCCCAGGCCGAGACGAGTCTCGGCTAGGCTGTTTGCTGGAATAGGATTCATCTATGCCCAAAAAGACGTCCCCCCTTCCGGAAACCGGACGCCGCGTAAGCCTGAAGATGTTAGCGGAGCACCTGGACCTCAGTCCGGCAACGGTGTCGTTCGTGTTGAACAACTCGCCGGGACGATCCATACCGCCGGCGACACGGGAGCGCGTCCGGGCAGCGGCAAAGAAGTTCGGATACCAGCCCAGCGTCATCGCGCGGTCTCTTCAAGGCTTGAAAACCCAGACCATCGGCATTCTGCTTCCTGAGCTTGGCGAAGGCTACCATTCCCAGGTGCTGAGCGGCGCCGCAGAGGTCTTCATGCAGGAGGGATACTTCTTCTTCACCGCACATCACCGTCACAGAAAAGATCTCGTAACCGAGTATCCCCGGCTCCTGCAGGCGCGCGGCGTGGATGGCATTCTGGCGGTCGACACGCACCTTGAAACCGCGCCTGCAACTCCCACTGTCACCGTCGCCAGCCACGTCCCTCTCCCGGGAGTCACCAATGTGGTGCTGGACCATCATCGCGCGGCGGAGCTTGCCCTGGGACACCTCTATCGCCTTGGTCACCGCAGAATCGCCTATATGCATGGCCATCCCTTCAGTTCCGATTCGATGGCTCGTTGGCAATCGACCCTGCAGGTAGCGCGCGCCCTCTCGCTCGATGTGCCGGAGGAACTCATCATCCGGCTCGACAAAGATCTGAACACCCCCGAGCTTGGATACCCCGGTATCCAGCAATTGTTGATGCGGCGCAGAGACTTCACGGCTGTGCTCTGTTTCAACGACGTCTCCGCGATCGGCAGCACACGGGCTCTGCACGATGCCGGCCTGCGGGTTCCGGCCGATGTGTCTGTGCTTGGCTTCGATGACATCCAGGCCGCCTCCTACATCGTTCCAAGCCTGACAACCATTCGTCAGCCGCTGGAGCGAATGGGCTCTCTTGCAGCCCAGCTTCTGCTCAAAAAACTGGCCAACGAGAAGCAGCCGGAGACTATCAAGGTAGACCCCGAGCTGATCATCCGCGAATCGACCGCGAACGCCCGGGCGATCCCGCGCAGAGGGTCGGCCAACTCATAGTTTCCTTGACGAAGCAAGCGTGTCACCGGCATCGATGCTGCGTCCTGCATTCGTGCATCCAACGGTGATCCGTTTGTAGATAGGACGTCCATCGTCGTTTCAACTTGGCCGATCTTCTTGCAGTGAGTTTATGATGGGTTGGATCGCTGCCCGTCCAGGCACGCGAGAGAGAGATCCTCAATCATGCACCACGCGCTCTATCTCGCCCTCTTCACTGCTTCCCTGCTCGGCTTCCGTCACGGGTTCGACTACGACCACATCGCGGCAATCACGGATGTAGTCAGCGTGCAGTCATCGAGACGGATCGCGATGAAACTTGGAATGATCTATGCCCTGGGACACGCGGTCACAGTGGCTCTGCTCGGCTCCGTCGTCATCCTCTTCGGAGTCCATCTTCCTGCTGGAATCGATCGCTGGGCGGAGCGCCTCGTAGGATTAACCCTAGTCCTCCTGGGCATCTATGTGTTGAGCACGTTGATCCTCAAGCCTGCTGACGCACTTCCGAAAAGCCGGTACATGCTCCTGCATCAGGGCTATCACCACATACGTCACGTACTGCGGCACAGACGAGGCCGCACAACCTCGGAGCCATATGCCACGCCAAGATCGTTTGACACACGGTCCGTCTTCTTCATCGGCGTTGTGCATGGCTTGGGAGCGGAAACACCCAGTCAACTCTTGATATTCTTGCTCGCTGCCAACCTCGGTGGCGCCGCCCTTGGTCTCTTAGGGCTCGGAATGTTTCTCGCAGGCCTCCTCCTGATGAACACCTTGATGACGGCATCGGCAGCCGGGGTATTCGGCATCTCCAGACATCGCCCCTGGATGCTGCAGACGGTCTCAGCGCTGACTGCGGTCTATAGTCTCGTCATGGGAGTCGTCTTTCTTGCCGGCCGCAGCGTCCTGCTGCCCGCGTTGAACTAGCGGGTTGATACAGCTTCTACTGTCCTCTCAGCAGATTCATCCACGCCATCAGGTTGTGCTGCTTCACGCGGTTGTCATCCAGTTGGAGGTTTAATGGAGCGGCGCCTGCAAACTTGTGCATAGACAAACTACCGGGTTCGCGCATAACTCAATTTCTACGTGGAATTAGCAGGTTCAGCCAGGAGGCAAGTGGGCATTCAAGTGCAGGGCTGAGGCTGCACCTATAAAACCATCTTTCATAGGAGATCTATGTCCCGGCTATCCCTCGCTCTCTGCGGCCTTGTCCTGGCCGCGCTTCCCTGCACCTCTGCCTTGGCCGATACATTCACATTTGACTTCAACTTCACCAGCGCGCATGGGATCTCCGGTTCGGGAGTATTCACGGCAACATCCGACGGGACGGATCAGTACCTGATCGATACCATTCTCTCCGGCACCACCAATACGGGTGTTGGCTCGTCCAGGAAAATTTCGACGCTGCTGGCTCCAGGCAGTTTCCCCGGCAGCGGCAACGATGCGAACGATAACCTGCTGTTTTTCTCGCCCCATACAGAGACATACTCGTTCGACTTGAACGGCATGTCCTATGCCCTGAACAACGGGGCTGAGGTCAATCTCTTCGATGTCAACGGACTCAGGGAAGGCGTCGTTCTTCAGCGCGCAGGCGGCAACCAGATCGAGCAGTCGGCGGATATCACCATCACCCAGGTAGCCTCTCCGGTTCCTGAGCCGGGGACGCTGGCGCTGCTGGGTTCCGGAGTCCTCGGCCTGGCTGGAGTCGTTCGACGCAGATTTGCTGTGTAGAGCAAACGTGCAGTTGGCGTAAAGTCTGCCATGCCCTTTGTTTGTCATTCCCGAAGGGGATCTGCGGTTGCCCCCTTTACACCAACAGCAAACAAGCTCTAGTGTCCGGTCTCTAAAGTTCGCTGCATCAATGGGGTGTCATCCTGAGCGAAGTCTGGCGCGTTTTTGGCGCCAAACGCAGTCGAAGGACCTGCAGTTTGTTCCGGTCGGCAAACAGCTTAGGGATCGGAAACATGCTGCGAACTTCTGGGACACCACACACAAGCTGGACTTGCAAAGAAGAAGGAGCTTCCAATTTCTTTACGAGACACGTGTTGCGAAAACGCACACAACGGAAGAAGAACTGGATCCATCAAATCCGACTCTTGCGTTCTTTACTTTGAGGAGTATTCTTTCTCCATCCATTCTGAACGGGCCCCGGCGACCCCGGCAAAATACATACGGAGGAACACATCATGTTTCATCTCCTTTGGACGGTTCTTATCGGTCTTGTCGTTGGCGCGCTTGCCAAACTCATCATGCCGGGCAAAGATCCCGGCGGCATCTTTATCACCATGCTCATCGGCATCGCGGGATCATTTCTAGGAACGTTCCTCGGCCGCGCCATCGGCCACTATCAACCCGACCAATCCGCTGGTTTCCTTATGTCGCTTGTCGGCGCTCTCATCCTGCTCGGCATCTACCATCTCATCCGGCGAAGACAGACGACCGTCTAGTCCATCGAGGATTCGCTCGCATCATGACTCCCCCTTCGCGGCAGACGCCGGGCGTCCCGTCTGCGACACCACTGCCCTTTGTAGAAAGCAGCTGTTCCCCCGCCCTGTTTAGAGTAAGTAGCAGTTGACGTAGGGTTTGCCATGCCCTTTGTTTGTCATTCCCGAAGGGAATCTGCGTTTTGCCCCTCGACACCAACAGCAAAACCTGCTTAGCCGCTGAGGGATTGCCTGTTCGCATAATCAGAGGTCGCTCAAGCTCGGTAACGCTAAACCGCAACCACTCGCTCCCAGGGCTGAAGAATCTTCACCGATGCCATCCCCGCGGACGTTGCCGCCTGAATCCCCATCTCCGTATCCTCGAACACCAGGCAATCCTCCGGCGCGACACCCAGCTTCTCCGCAGCCAGCAGAAACGGCTCCGGGTCCGGCTTGCTCTTCGCGTAATCCCCCGCGCAAACCAGCGTATCGAATTTCTCCAGAATCCCCAGTGCTGTCAGCGAACGCGTCACCGAATCCCGTGTACTCCCCGACACCACCGCGAACGGAATCCGCCCGTGGCTGAACTCAATATGTTCCAGCACCTCAGGGACTGCCTTCAACTCCGGCAAGATCTCGAAATACAGCGCCTCCTTGCGCCTCTCGATCTCCTCCACCGGCATCGTCAGCCCATGCCGCTCATTCAGCGTTGCGATAATCTCGGTCACTGGCATCCCGCCCCACGCATAAAATAGCTCCTCGGCAAACTCACAGTCCCACTCCCCCAGAATCTTCTTCCACGCCACATAGTGCAGCGGCATCGAATCCACAATCGTTCCATCACAATCGAACAGATACGCCTGGAACGGCCCATCCGGCAACTTCAATCTCATCGCAACCCTCTCCACAAAACTCTCCCGCGCCAAGCAGGACGCAACAAAGCTCAAAGGCGACGGACCGGCCGGAAATCTGCAATCCCGCCACTCCGCCACCTCGAACATCCTGACAGTAATGATTTACTTCAACTCGTATCCCGCGAAGAAATACCCAATCTCAAACGCAGCCGTATCCTCGGCATCCGAACCATGGATCGCATTCTCGCCAATCGACGCCGCGAACTTCTTGCGGATCGTCCCCTCCTCGGCCTTCGCCGGATCGGTCGCGCCCATCAGCTTGCGTAGATCGGCTATCGCATTCTCCTTCTCCAGAACCATCGGGAAAATAGGCCCTCCCGACATAAACTCCGTCAATTCGCCGAAGAACGGCCGCGCCGCATGAACATGATAAAAACCCTCGGCCTGCGCCTTCGAAATCGAAAGCCGCTTGATGGAAACAATCTTAAAGCCTGCCTTTTCAATCTCGGCAAGAATCGCTGCGGTATCGCCCTTGCGAACGGCGTCCGGCTTGATGATGCTGAATGTGCGCTGTGACAACGTATTTCTCCTGAGTGAGTCTCTACTCAGTAGTGTAGAACATGGCCATCCACCGCGCCTGTTCCCCACGGGCGCAACTTTTTTCTGGAGCATCGAGGATGCATATCTTCCAAAAGACAGCATGGATATGGTTCGCAGGCTTTGCCGCGTGGCTCGCCGACGCCCTCATCAGCCTCCACCTCCATAACTGGCTCCACGCCCGCTTGGCCCTGATGGTCGCCACCGTCTTCTTCACCGCCGGCCTCTTCTACCGCCGCCAGACCTAACGTACTCGCTGTCACACAGGTCGTATCACGAGTCTGTAGAAGCAAGTGACAGAGAAATGGCGGCCATATGCAAACGTTTATCCCGGGTCCAAAGCAGTGTGCCGGGAGTTAAGCGAATGGATGTCAGCAGTTGGGCATCGATGTAGCCTATGCCCAACCCAAAGAGCTTGCGCTCCTGAATGAATCGCAAGACCTCTTCATCGCGAGCTAAAGCTGGTTGCGGGAGAGTCTGCAAGGTGCCCAGCACCTCGCTCCGATTCTTCAGGCTGCCCATCGCGATCTCGCCGATCACGGAAGGATGACAGAAGATCGTTCCAGCGTCCAGCAGTCTCTCCGAGTCGCGTCATTCCTGCGGAGATGGTCGACCCACACCGAAGTGTCAGCCAAAATCACTTCGCGGGACGTCGCCTGGGGATTGGCCGCAACTACGGTTCGCTGCCGCCAAGACGAGCCAAACGCCGCGCGCTCTCACGCTCGATGAGTGCTTTCAGCGCTTCACGCACCAGCGCGGACTTCTCCTGCAAGCCCGTATAAGAGATGGCTTTCTCCAGCAAAACATCATCAAGCGCAATTGTAGTTCGCATGGCTAATCCCCTCTCAGCATCAATTTTAGCATCAAGCGATGCGCTTATCTATGCCTCAAGCCGGCTGCGTGGCAAGCCTTGAGCCGGCCACACGCAAACAAAGGACGGCTGCATGTCCTTAAGCCCGCCCCAGCACCCGCGCCATCGCCTCACCAATCTCCGCTGGCGACTTCACCACCGTAATCCCCGCCTCGGACATCGCCTTCATCTTCTCCGCCGCCGTGCCTTCCCCTCCGGAGATGATCGCTCCCGCATGTCCCATCCTTCGTCCCGGAGGAGCCGTCTGTCCCGCGATAAACCCGACCACCGGCTTCTTCACATGCTCCTTGATATACCGCGCCGCAGCCTCTTCCGCCGACCCGCCGATCTCCCCAATCATGATAATCGCCTCGGTCTCCGGATCCTCATTCAGCAGCTTCAGCGCATCGATATGGGTCGTCCCAATAATCGGATCGCCGCCAATCCCGATCGCCGTCGACTGCCCAATCCCCCGCGTCGTCAACTGGTACACCGCCTCATAGGTCAGCGTCCCCGACTTCGAAACAATCCCCACCGAGCCTTCCTTATGGATCCGCCCCGGCATAATCCCCACCTTCGCCTTACCCGGCGAGATCACCCCCGGACAGTTCGGCCCAATCAGCCGCGACTTGGAGTTCTTCACCACCTCCCAAACCTTCACCATATCGAGCACCGGAATGCCCTCCGTGATGCAGATCACCAGCGGAATCTCAGCAGCCGCAGCCTCCAGAATCCCATCCGCGGCAAACGGCGGAGGCACAAAGATCACCGTCACATTCGCCCCTGTCTCCTTCACCGCCTCTTCCACTGTATTGAAGACCGGCCAACCCTCATGCGTGGTCCCACCCTTACCCGGCGTCACCCCACCCACCACCTTCGTCCCATACTCCGCGCAAGCCTTCGCATGAAACGAACCTTCACGCCCCGTAATCCCCTGCACAATCAGCCGCGTATTCTTATCAACCAGTACTGCCATAGCTTTTAGCTCCTAGCTCTTAGCTTTTAGCTGAACCGAGGCGATCAGGGAACTAAGCATCTTGCCTACTTCGATGCTCAGCTTCTCAGCCTGTGTCAGTGAAATCGTTGCGCCATAACCTAATCTACGGGCTATAGCTAGTTGTGTCTGAACCTCAAAGTTCGAGCCTTGCGCTGTTCCGAGAAACTGACGAAATTCGCCCTGAGTCAGTCTGCCTCGACCTTCAGCGATATTGCTGGCAACCGACACAGACGCCCGTCGTAGTTGCGAAGTAAGTCCGTAAATTTCTTCACGAGGAAATTTCTGCGTCAGTTCGTAGACCGCCACGCTCATATCCATCGCTTTCTGCCAAACCTGTAGATCCTGATAAGACTGCGCCAACCCAACTCTCCGGTCTCTGCTTCTCGCCTGCTAACAGCTAAAAGCTAACAGCTAAAAGCTAGCCCTTAGCAGCAGCGACCGCCAAATCCGCCGCTTCCTTCATCGTCTGCCCCACCTCAAACTTCAAACCGCTCTCCGCCAGAATCTTCCGACCCTCCTCCACATTCGTCCCTTCCAGCCGCAGAATAATTGGCACCTTCACATTCAACTTCTTCGCAGCGGCAACCACAGCCGTAGCCAGCACATCCACCCGCAAAATCCCCCCAAAAATATTGATAAAAATCGCCCTAACATTTGGATCGCTCAGCAGAATCCCGAACGCATTCTCAATCTGCTCCTGGTTCGCCCCGCCCCCCACATCCAGAAAGTTCGCCGCCGACCCACCCGCATACTGGATGATGTCCATTGTCGCCATCGCGAGGCCAGCGCCGTTCACCATGCACGCAATCGTGCCATCCAGCTTGATGTAGTTCAGCGCAAACTTGCTCGCCTCTACCTCCAGCGGATCTTCCTCTGCCAGGTCCCGCAGCTCCTTCAAATCCTTGTGCCGGAACATCGCATTGTCATCAAAATTGATCTTGCAATCCAGCGCCAGCAGCTTGTCATCCTTCGTCGTGATAAAAGGATTGATCTCCATCAGCGTCGAATCCGTCTCCACAAACGCCCGGTACAGCCCCGTCATGAACTTCACCGCATCGTTGATCTGCGTCGGCTTCAGCCCCAGCTTGAACGCCAGCTTCCGCGCCTGATACGGCTGAAATCCCACCGCCGGATCGATATATTCCTTGAAGATCGCGTCGGGATCTTTCGCCGCAACCTCTTCAATCTCCATCCCACCCGACTGCGAAGCCATGAACACGATCTTCCCCGAAGCCCGGTCCAGCACAATCCCCAGGTAAAGCTCCCGCTCGATCGCCGACCCCTCTTCGATCAGCAGCCGCTGCACCTTCTGCCCCTGCGGTCCCGTCTGGTGCGTCACCAGCTGCATCCCCAGAATCGCCTTCGCCGCCGCGTCTGCCTCTGCCAGCGACTTCGCCAGCTTCACTCCGCCGCCCTTGCCCCGCCCGCCCGCATGGATCTGGGCCTTCACCACGACAACCTTGTTCCCCGCCGCAAACAAGCTCTTCGCCGCCGTGTCCGCCTCTTCCAGCGTGGTCGCCATCTCGCCGCCAGGAACCGGCACGCTGTACTTCCGCAGAATCTCTTTAGCCTGATACTCATGAATTTTCATAGGTGCCTTCGAATTTCCGTCCGCGCGAGAAGTGTAGCGGACTGGCCTAACCCCTCGCAATCGCAAACTCGCACAGCCGTGCGGTTATCGAGCGGTCTTCTTTTTGGCGCAACCTTAAGCCAGGCTTCATCTTGCCTCTGTATGATGGACGACAGAACCCGGCGGGAATAGTTCATGATCGCGATCATGCCGGCCCGCAACGATTCACGCAGATTCGAGATAGCCGCTCTCCGAATCCACCACGTCAGAACGAGAAAAAGGGTAGATTCATCAGCGTTCATCTCGTCAATCCCAGCGACAACTCCTTCGGCACTGCCGTTATCACTCCCAGATGGCTTTTCGTTCTCGCAGCAGCCACCCCGTCCTCCGCGGGAGATCCCATCCTCGTCGACGAGTCCATCGAACAGATCGTCCCTGAATCCATCCAGCCCGGAGACCTCGTCGGCATCAGCGTCCATACCGGCAACGCCCTCCGCGGCTACGAGGTAGGCCGCATCGCCCGCGAACGCGGAGCCTGGGTCGTCTACGGCGGCATCCACGCCACCCTCTTCCCCGAAGAAGCCCTGGAACGCGGGGCAGCCCACGCCGTGGTCAAAGGTGATGGAGACATCGCCTGGGGCAAGGTCGTCACCGACTGGCTCGCCGGCAGCCTCTGCCAGAAAATCTACGACGGCGGCCGCATCGGCGGCAGCGAATTCCTCGCCGCCCGCTGGGACCTCATGCCCCGCGACAAGTACATGTGGGCCTCCGTGCAAACCATCCGCGGCTGCCCCAAGCACTGCTCCTTCTGCAGCGTCTGGCGCACCGACGGCCAGCAGCCCCGCCAGCGCAAGTTCCAGTCCGTCATCGACGAGATCGTCAACCTCCGCCAGATCGGCTTCCGCTTCATCGCCCTCGCCGACGACAACTTCTACCCCGTCACTCTCACCGATCTCCGCCTCGCCCGCGAGCAAAACAATCTGGCCAAGCTCGAAGAACTCACCGCCATCCGCGCCGAACGCTTCCTCCTCATGGCCGAACTCGCCAAGCTCCCCAAAGACATGGTCTTCTTCACCCAGATCACCATGGAGGCCGGCGAAGACGGCGAGTACCTCGACGCCATGCGCAAGGCCAATATCAAAGGCGCTTTGGTCGGCGTAGAAGCCGTCACCCCCGAAGGCCTCAAGGCCGTCTTCAAGGACTTCAACTACTCCGGCGAAGCCCTCGCCCGTCAACTCCAGACCTTCAAAAAGCACGGCGTCCACGTCCTCGGCTCCTTCATCTTCGGTCTCCCCACCGACAAGCCCGCCACCTTCGACGCCACCGTAGCCATGGCCCTCAAAGCCGGCGTCACCTTCGCCCAGTTCGTCATGATGACCCCCTTCCCCGGCACCGTAGACTTCAACCGCTGGGAAAAAGAGCAGGCCAAGGCTCCCGAAGTAGTAGCCACTCCAGATGGCGACATCCCCATCACCCGCTACTGGCTCATCCCCACCGCCATCCGCCCCAAGATGTTCACCCCGCACCCTTCCATGAGCTCCGCCGAGATCAGCCAGCGCACCCAGAAAGTCTGGGACCGCTTCTACAACTGGTCCGCCATCTGGCAGCGCTCCGCCTGCACCCCCACCCTCCGCGCCCGCGTCGCCTTCATGTTCCTGTCCAAGCTCTACCGCCAGATGTACGCCGGCACCGGCATCTCCACCGACTCTGCCCGCCGTAAGAAGTCCAAAACCTGGGCCCGCTGGACCGCCCGCCAATGCCGCAAGCTCTTCCAGGCCAAACCCATGCCCGAACTCCGCTCCCCCGCCTGGGACCTCGCCTTCTCCTCCGCCAACCTCCGCCGCCCCGCCTTCCTCATGAACAACGAATCCCCCTCACCTTTCATCGTCATTCCAAAACCATGAGCCTCTAGCACCACTAACAGAAGTCCCACTCATAATTGAAATAGGGGTACTCGCCCATTCGGTATCACTCTGAAGCGCATATCTCCTTATCGCGAGGAGTAATTCAAGTCTGCGCAAATTCCATCCCACCTGCTATCCTCACCTAAACTCAATGCCCGAACACAAGAACAGGCTCTACTACGGCGATAATCTCCAGGTTCTTCGCGGCAAAGGCACGGACAACCGTCCTTATATTGCCGACCAGTCCGTCGACCTCATCTACCTTGACCCGCCCTTCAACTCCCGCCAGGACTATAACGTTCTCTTCGCGGAAAAAGATGGTAATCGCTCCGCATCCCAAATCACCGCATTTAAGGACACTTGGGAATGGAACGAAGAAGCCGCTCGCAGCTACGAAGAGGTCATCGAACAAGGAGGCCGCGTAGCCGACGCCATGCGCGCCTTCCGAACCCTCCTCGGCGGCTCAGACATGCTCGCCTATCTCGCCATGATGGCCCCACGCCTCGTCGAGCTCCGCCGCGTCCTCAAAGAAACCGGCTCCATCTACCTCCACTGCGACCCCACCGCCAGCCACTACCTTAAGCTGCTTATGGATGCTATTTTTGGCCCATTGTCCTTTCAGAATGAAATTATTTGGAAGCGAACGTTCGCACATAGCTCCGCCAAACGATTTGGCCCAATTCATGATGTCATTCTTTTCTTCTCAAAATCAGCAGCCTTCAATTGGACTGACTTGCGCATCAGTCACACTGAAGAATATATCGATAGGCACTTCAGGCAGGTTGACGAGAAGACGGGCAAACGCTTCGCAGCGATTACGCTGACAGGCTCAGGAACGAGAAATGGAGAGAGTGGCCAGCCATGGAAGGGAGTCGATCCAACTCGGGTGAAGAGACACTGGGCTTTACCGGGTGAAATCCTCTCAGAACTAGGCATTAAAAGCGGTAGCGTCCAGCAGCGTCTCGATGCATTAGATCAGAATGGATATGTGTACTGGCCCACAAAAGAGGATGGGACACCTAGGCTGAAATGGTTTGCAGACGATCTTCGCGGGATGACTATTGGGGATGTTTGGATAGACATTCACCCGATTTCAGCAAATGCCCAAGAACGCCTCGGCTACCCCACCCAAAAACCCGAAGCTCTCCTCGAACGCATCCTCCGCGCCAGTTCCAATGAAGGTGACGTAGTTCTCGATCCCTTCTGCGGCTGCGGCACCACCGTTCAAGTAGCCCAAAGACTAAACCGCCGCTGGATCGGCATCGACATCACCCACCTCGCCATTGGTCTCATCAAAACGCGCCTCGACGACTCATATGGCCACGACATTCGGAAAACCTACCAAGTCATCGGCGAACCCACCGACATAGCCGGAGCCGCGCAACTCGCCGAAGAGAATAAATACCAGTTCCAGTATTGGGCTCTCGGCCTCTGCGGAGCACGCCCCACCGAGGGCATCAAAAAGGGAGCAGACCGAGGCATTGACGGACGCCTCTTCTTCCACGACGATCGCTCCGGCGACTCCAAGCAGATTATCTTTTCGGTCAAAGGCGGTCACAACATCGGTGTCTCTGAGATTCGCGACCTCATTGGCGTCCTCCAGCGAGAGAAGGCCGAGATCGGCGTCTACATCTCCTTCGAAGAATCCACCAGACCCATGCAGAAGGAAGCCGCCGAAGCTGGCTTCTACACCTCGCAAGATGGCAGTCACTATCCTCGCCTCCAGCTCCTCACCATCAAAGACCTCCTCGAAGGCAACAAGAACGTCCAGCGCCCACTTCACGTCCGCGAAGTGACTTTCAAAAAAGCCCCCCGCTCCCGTCCCACCGCCGCTACCAACTTCTCCCTCCCGTTAGGCGACCAATAAAGCCGCGCAGATAAACTCCACCTACCTGCTACGCTTTAACCGATGCCTCACCACCCCCATCTCAAGCACCTCATCGAAGCCCGCGCCACGCTCACCCGCGAACAGGCCCGCGACCTCATGCAGCACATCCTCGCCGGCCACCTCTCCGACATCGAAATCGCCGCACTCCTCGGAGCCCTCGCCGCCCGGGGCGAAACCGCCCCCGAACTCGCCGGCTTCGTCGACGCCATGCGCGCCGCCGTCACCCCCATTCCTCTCGACCCCGCCGAGCGCGCCCTCCTCGTCGACACCTGCGGGACCGGCGGCGACGCCAGCCGCACCTTCAACATCTCCACCGCCGCCGCCCTGGTCGCCGCCGCAGCCGGAGCAGTAGTCGCCAAACACGGCAACCGCGCCATCACCAGCCAATGCGGCTCCGCCGACGTCCTTGAAGCCCTCAACATCCCCGTCGACCTCACCCCCGCCCAGGCCACCGAAGCCCTCCGCCGCCACCGCTTCGCCTTTCTGCACGCCCCTACCCTGCACCCCGCCATGAAGGCCGTCATGCCCGTCCGCCGTGCCCTCGGCGTTCACACCGTCTTCAATCTCCTCGGCCCCCTCACCAATCCCGCCGGAGCGTCCGCGCAGGTCATGGGCGTCTACGCCGCGCACGCCGTCCCCCTCGTCGCCGAAGCCATGCGTCTCCTTGGCGCCCGCCACGCCTTCGTCGTCCACGGCCTCGCCGAATCTCCAGAATCCCCCCATATCAAGGGACTAGACGAAATCTCCGTCTCCGGCCCCACCCACCTCGCCGAAGTCCATAACGGCCCCGGCCTTCCTGGGAAGGTCACCCTCAGCACCATCACTCCCGAAGACGCCGGCCTCAGCCGCGCCCCACTCGAAACTCTCACCGGAGGCGACGCAAGCATCAACGCCGCCATCCTCACCGCCATCTTTCGCGGAGAACCGGGCCCTCGCCGCGACATCGTCCTGCTCAACGCCGCCGCCGTCCTCGTTGCCGCCGACCTCGCCCCGGACCTCCTCACCGGCGCAGCCCTCGCCGCAAAGACCATCGACTCCGGAGCCGTTACCGAACTCATCGCCGCCCTGTCCCGCAGCCAAAAAGGTTAGGGCAAAGGAGCAGTTGGCGTAAAGTCGGCCTTTGCCTTTCTGCCTGTCATTCCCGAAGGGAATCTGCGGTTGCCTCCCTCCACCCCAACACCAAATCCGCTCTAAACAATAGCCGCAAAATACGAAAAAAAGCGGCTCGGCAAGCGCCAAACCGCCTTGTCCTTAATCCGCGTATTCCGTGCAAATCCGTGGTTGACAGGCTTTACACTCCGGCGTGGATAACCTCTTCCCGCACCTCTTCGTCCTCCACCTTCTCCCTGGGAGTCTTCGGCAGCGCCACCGCCAGCACGTCTTCGATCACGCTCGCATAGTGGATCGTCACGCCATCGATCTGGTCCGGCGCTAAGTCCTCATCCACCTGCTGTTTACAGTCCGTCGGCAAGATCACGTCCCGCACGCCGGCGCGCTTGGCCGCAAGGAACTTCTCCTTAATCCCGCCCACCGGCAGCACATTGCCGCTGAGCGTAATCTCACCCGTCATCGCCGTCAGCGGATGCACCGGAGTATTGGTCAACAAGCTCACCAGCGCGGTCGCCATCGTCACGCCAGCAGATGGTCCATCCTTCGGAATCGCTCCCGCAGGCACATGGATATGCAGGTCCGTCTCCTTGGTAAAGTCCTCATCGAGCCCCAGCGATGCGGCATTCGAGCGCACCCACGTCAACGCGGCCTGCATGCTCTCCTTCATCACATCGCCAATCTGGCCCGTGATCGTAAAGCCGCCCTTTCCCTTCATCCGGTTCGCTTCGATGAACAACACATCGCCGCCCGCCGGCGTCCACGCCAGGCCCACGGCAACGCCAGCCCGCTTGGTTCGCTCCGCAATCTCGGTATCCACGCGCACCTTGATGCCGCCCAGGAACTCATGCACAATCTCCGGAGTGATCACGATCTTCTCCGTCTGCCCCTCCGCGATCTTCCTCGCAACCTTGCGGCACACGGTGCCAATCTGCTGCTCCAGCTTGCGAACACCAGCCTCGCGCGTATAGTGCCGCGCAATCAAATGCACGCTGTCCTTCGGAAATTCAATCTGCTCCTCGGTAATCCCGTTCTCCTTGATCTGCCGCGGAATCAGATAGCGAATCGCAATATTCACCTTCTCCTCTTCCGTATATCCGGTCAGCTCGATGATCTCCATCCGGTCCAACAGCGGCCCCGGAATCGTGTCGAGCTGGTTTGCCGTGCAGATAAACAGCACCTTGCTTAAATCAAACGGCTGGTCCAGATAGTTGTCCCGGAACGTATTATTCTGCTCCGGGTCCAGCGTTTCCAGCAACGCACTTGCAGGATCTCCCCTGAAATCGCGTCCCAGCTTATCGATCTCATCCAGCATGAACACCGGGTCCTTTACCTCGACCCGCTTCAGGTGCTGAATGATCTGCCCCGGCAGCGCGCCGATATACGTCCTCCGATGCCCGCGAATCTCCGCCTCATCGTGCATACCGCCGAGCGAGATGCGCGAGAATTTGCGGTCGAGCGCCTTTGCAATCGAACGCCCAAGCGAGGTCTTGCCCACGCCCGGAGGCCCAACGAAACAGAGGATCGGCCCCTTCATATCCGGCTTCAACCGCCGCACCGAAAGGTAATCCAGGATGCGATCCTTCACCTTCTTCAAGCCGTAGTGATCGTCATCAAGAATCCCCTTTGCCTTCAAGATATCCACCTCGCCCGAAGAGGTCTTTGACCACGGCAGCACCGCCAGCCACTCCACGTAGTTCCGCGTGAGTGAATAGTCCGCCGCCGCAGGATTCATCCGGCTCAGACGCCCCAGTTCTTTCAGCGCATCCTTCTTCACCTCCTCCGTCATCCCCGCGTTTTCGATCTTCTCCTTCAGTTCGGCGATATCTTTCTGGGTGTCGTCTACATCCCCCAGCTCCTTCTGGATCGCCTTCAACTGCTCGCGCAGATAATAGTCCCGTTGCGACGACTGCACCGAATCCTGCACCTCGCTCTGGATTTTGTTGCGCAGTTGCTGCACCTCAAGCTCCTTCGCCAAATGCTTGTTGATGCGCTCCAAACGAGCCGAAACATTCGGCGTCTCCAGCAGCTCCTGCTTGTCGGTCGTGCTTAAAAAGGGCAGCGAAGAAGCGATGAAGTCGCCCAGCCTTCCCGGCTCATCGATGTTGATCGCAATCGTTTGCAGATCGTCGCTCAACGTAGGAGAGGACGTCACAATCTGCTGAAACTGGCTCACCACGTTGCGTTGCAGCGCCTCAGCCTCGGGCGTATTCTCCGGCTCAACATCCGGAATCGCCTCGTAGTCGGCCGTCATAAACGGCGTCAGTTGTGCAAACTCGCCCAAATGTACCCGCTCATTTCCCTCGGTAAACACAAACAGGCTCTGGTTCGGCATCTTGACGACTTTATGGACCGTCGCACGCGTGCCCGTCGCATACAGATCGGCGGCCTGAGGCGAATCCTGTCGCGCATCGCGCTGCGCCACCACCAGAATCGTCTTCTCTTCGCCGAGAGACTGAATCAATTGAATCGAGCTATCTCGCCCCACCGTAAGAGGCAGCACCGCATGAGGAAACAGGACGGTGTCCCGCACCGGAAGCACAGGAACAGGGCGTGGAGCCGTTACCGCCTCACTGGATCCGCTGTTGTTCTTAGCATTCGTCGGTTGAATCACGCTTACAAAATCGTTTGGCATTGAGTGTACCTCTATCAGATTATCAACTATTCGATGCAGCAAGTCTCCTTCCGGTCGCAAAGGGAAACTTGCTCTGCCTTTATGGAACCCTATTCTCCGCCGTCGACCCGAGTTCACTCCCTACAGTGCGTCACAGACCGCGCTCCTAGCCTCTCGGGCTGCCGGACTGGATAGACAGCCGTAGGAGCAGACTGCGATGATCGTTTACGAACGGACCCTGGCGCGCGACGGCCTCTCGCATAGGGTGTATACCGTCCATTCGATGCTCAGGATCACCACTCCGGGCATGCCCTGTAGGAGCTCGTCGAAATTTTCGCCCTAGACCCTATCCAGGCAGAGCGATGTTCCCCGCAATGCCAACCACCACTAAGCCGCGCGATAGCGCCCCAGCACCTTGACCATCCGGCAGTGCTCTCGCAGCGCGGCCAGCGCCGCATCAGCCGTTTCCGCCGTCTCGAATCTCACATCGACATAGAAAACATACTCCCAAGGGCTCCCCGGCACCGGCCTGGACTCGATCTTCGTCAGATTAACGCCAGCTTCCGCCAGACGTTGCAGCGCAGCCACCAGTGTGCCCGGGCGGTGTTCGATGGCGAACGCGACACTCATCTTATCGGCAGAAGCTGTAACTTCAGCATCCACCGGAGTATCGTCACGCACTATGAGGTGAAAGCGCGTGAAGTTTTCGGCATGGTCTTCCACGCCCGGCAACAGTACCTCGGCACCATAATGGGTAGCGGCCAGTTCGGGAGCAATTCCCGCCACATCCCGTAAACCTGCCTCCATCAAATGCTTCACGCTGCCTGCAGTATCGTAGAAGGGCACGATCTCCAACTCCGGATGCTCCCCCAGAAAGCGCCGGCATTGTGACAGCGCTACGGGATGCGACATCACTCTCCGAAGCTGCTCAAACTTCACCCCAGGCGCCGCAATCACATTGTGCCGAATCCGCATCAGGCTTTCCCGTTCGATCCGGACCGGCATCTCGAGCAGCAGATCGTAATGCTCCGCTACCGATCCATGCAGGCTGTTTTCGATCGGAAGCACAGCTCCGTCGACTTCGCCCCTCACCACCTTCGCCAGCACCTGGGCAGATACGGTACACGGGATGATTCTCAGATCTTCCCTGTCGCAACCCTCATCCAGCATCGCCAAGGCAGCCATATGACTGTTGGATCCCAACTCCCCCTGAATGGCAACCTTCAATCCAAATACCCCGCGTCTTCGTAGGAACTAATTCACATTTTATTCTCATCGCGGCAACCTCCTCGACCTGCCCGGCAACTTACCACAAGAAGGGGCAGTGCTCGAAACCCACTATCGCGAACCGGGTAGGTAAACCGGGAATCGTCAGGAGAACGACAATGCTTTGGACAATCACGATCATCCTATTCGTTCTGTGGATCGTTGGATTAGTTAGCAGCTACACTCTGGGCGGCTGGATCCATATCCTGCTTGTCCTCGCAATCATTCTCCTCATCTTCAACTTGATGTCAGGTAGACGAGCACTCTAACTTCATCAACCTAAACCGCAATTCACCCAGCAGCAACTCAGGGCGAAGGAGCAGTGTAATGGACAAAGACCAAATAGCAGGAAAATTCGACCAGGTAGCAGGTAAAGTCAAACAGTCTGTCGGCGAAGCAGTCGGCAATGACAAGCTGGCTAATTCAGGAGTTGCTGATCAGGTAAAAGGCGCAGCCAAAGAGACCTGGGGCAACGCCAAAGACACCGCGCAGACAGTGCATGACGACCGTTCCGCGAACGCCCGCGCTGAAGGTGGAGATCTGGCGTTACGCGCGGAGAATTCCGCGCACAATGCCCGCGAGAGCGTTACAGGCGCCGCCGAGCGCGTTCGCGATTCTGCCAATGAAAAACTGGACAACATGAAGCGCGATCACGATCGCACCTAAGTTCCACATGCGTCTGCTTGCCAGATAAGGCCCGCCGCAACCAATGGCGGGCCTTTCTATCGGCGTATCAGCACATCCGCCGCCACAAACCCAAAAAACACGACCGAGATCGCGCCATTCAGCGTAAAGAATGCCGCATTCATCCGCCGCATGTCGCGAGGCGAGATGATCGAGTGCTCATACAGCAGCAGAACTCCCACGACCGCCACTCCCAGCATTGAAATCTTGCCTAGACCAAAGAGTGTAATCAACCAGCAAAGCATGGCCAGCATTCCAATATGCATCGCGCGCGCAATCCAGAACGCAGCCTCCACTCCAAACGCCTGCGGCACGCTGTTCAATCCCACCGCACGGTCGTGATCGAAATCCTGGCACGCATACAGCACATCGAACCCGCCTACCCACAGCAGCACAGCGATGGTAAGGACCACGATCCTCGCGTCCAGCGAACCGCGCACCGCAATCCACGCCGCCGACGGCGCAATTCCCAGCGCCAACCCAAGTACCACATGCGACCACCGGGTCACCCGCTTCATGTAGCTGTAGACCAGCACCACGGCCAGCGCCAATGGGGCCATTTCCAGCGTCAACCGGTTCAGCATCGCCGCGCTCGCCACAAACACCAGTGCGGACACCACCACGAATCCGGCAACAAATCCGCTGCTCAACGTCCCCGCCGGCAAAGCCCGCATCGACGTTCGCGGATTCGCCGCATCCAGCCTAGCATCCGCCAGACGGTTGAACGCCATTGCCGCCGATCGTGCGGACACCATGCAGATCACAATCAGGCTCAGCACACGCCATGACGGCCATCCACCCGCCGCCAGCACCGCGCCTGTCAGCGCAAACGGCAGCGCAAATACCGAGTGCTCCCACTTGATCATCTCAAGGGTTACAACCGTACTCCTCCACAACGTCGCCATCTCTCCATGGTAAAAGAGTTGTGCCTCGCCGGCGTCCGCGGTGCGGCACAAATGAGCTTCAATTCCATCTATTTCTGCGGCTTCTCCGCCGTGTCGCCAACTACCTGCAGATTGTTTACCACCTTGAACACTCCGGGTACGCCATTCGCCCGGATATTTGCGACATCCTTGTCCCCCTGGTTATCCACCACGCCCGATAAGGTCACATTCCCATTCACCACCGTGATTCGGATCGGTTTCGCCGGATCGAGCGCATACTTGTTCAACTGCGGCACACCATAGATCGCGCGAGCCTCCGCCAGACGAACCCGGTCATCCATTGGCGATACCGGCGCTACATCGATATTGTCGATCACGTCCTTTACGCCAGGATAGTTCTCCGCCAGGCTCACCGCCGAATCTTTATCCATCGGTCCGTAGGCCGTTCCACCCAGCGTAACTACCCCGTCCTGGACTCCGATCGTAAAAGCATTGAATGCCGTCGTCCCGTAGCCAACTCGGTCGTAGGCCAACTTCTCCGACAGCTGGTTCCGCAGCGCCACGTCTTCTATTGTCGGCCCCGCGACTACGATCAGGTTCTCCACGCCCTTCACATTCTTGCGATGATGCGCGCGATTATCCGCGTCCAGCTTGGTGCTGTAGAGATCGACCGTTCCGCTCAGGGTGATCACGCCGTTCTGCACGGAACTCTTCACGTCTTTGAACCGCTTGCTATCGAGCGCCTTGGATATGTCAGCCTCGATCTGCGCATCGTTCGGACCACTGCCAACGGCTGCGCTAGTTGCCGCCGACTGTGCCATCCCCCTCGCCGTTCCGCCAAGCAGTATCAATCCGGCCATTCCCGCCAGCCCTGCACGTCGTACAGACATCATCCACGTCATTGCACTCTCCTTGAAATGCCTGCGGCTAAAAGCGCATCCGTGGCCGCATAAACTACGATGCCAAATTCGCCGGCCGCAGCCTACCGGTACCGCTTTCGCAGCTTGTACACAATGCTGAATACACCCGACTCATCACGCGTCACCACAATCGAATTGTCATGATTCAGGTCATACTGCACCTGGATCAACTGTTGCGCCGTCTCGTTCACATTCGTTGCGAAGGTCGCCGTAATCTGCTGCGAAATCTGCTGCTGCACCGTGATCCTCGCCGATGAGTTACCCAGCGTGCCCACAAACGCCGGATCGATCTTGACGCTTCCAACGCCAAACAGCTTCTCCACCCGGTTGCTCACGGTCGCATTCAATGCTCCGCCCAGCAGCGCGCTCGTCGTCGGATCGGTTCCCGCCTGCACCTGCTGCTCCTGATAAAGCTGTGCCTCCTCCTGCGTTCGTCCCAGCGCCAGCAGCGCAAACACGTCGCTCTCGCTCAGCGGCGGCTCCGACCGGTACGTAGGCTTCAGGTTCGTCGCAGTCCCATGCAGCCCAATCGTGATGTCGTAGTTCTCCACCTTCGCCGTCGCATCCAGGTCGATGAGCGGATCGATCCTCACCGGATTCGTAAAGTAGATCTCGCCGCGCTGCAGTTGATACTTCGTTCCCGCAAACGTAGCGCTGCCGTCGTTGATCTCGATCCGCCCCAGCACGGAAGGCGTAGCCGCCGTCCCGCGTATCGTCAGGTCCACCGTCCCTGCCAGCTTCGCATACGAGTTCTGAAAATTGAGCTGCGGCGCACTCGTCACATGCACATCCAGACGAAGCTTGTTTGCCGCCGAGGTTGGATCGGGCGGTGCGCTCACCCCGCCCGCCGCCCCGAACGCCGCAAGATCCACATCCGGACCAATGCCGAATCGCGTAATCAGAATCGTCCCACTCAACAGCACGCTCTGCGGTCCACCCTGCAGCTTCAAACTCGCATTGGCCGTCGTGCTCAACCCATACAGCCGTACCCGCACCACATCCCCGGTCGCCGTCAGGTCCGCATACAAACCGTTCTTATAGCGGATCGATCCGCCCAGCTTCAGCGTGCCCCCGCCTGTAGTCGCCGTGAGACTCTGCACCTGCAGACGATCTTCATTGAACACCAGCGTGCCGTTCATATTGCTCAACCCATTCGGCACGCCATCCATGGCAACATTCACTTTTTCAAACTGCACCTTGCCCGTCAGCGCAGGATTGTTCACCCGGCCGCCCGCAGCCACCGTAAATTCCACCTTGCCGGTCGAGAGAATGTCGTTATCGAACGTGTGCAGCAGTGTCATGCTGATGCTGCCTATTGCCTTCACGTCCAGCTTGCCGCCCTTGGGATCGCTCGCGCCAAACAACTGCGCCGTACCGCTGGCCTTCATGTCTGTATCTTGCCCGGTGATGTGAACCTGCTCCAGCGTAGCCACACCATCGTTCAGTCCCACGCGCAGCGGCTCAGCCGCCCTTAACTCCACTCCCTGCAGCTTCACATCCACCTGGCTCAGCTCGGCCTCTCCCCGTAGCGCCTTCGGCGTCTTCAACGGTCCACTCACCGTCGCGATGCCATTGATCAACGACTGCGCCTTCATCGTCCCCGGCCCAAACATCTCCAGCGGCTTGCCGATATCCAGATTCGCAACCGTCAGCTTCGCTTGGGTCTCGTAGTCGCCGGTCAACTTCATCTGCCCCGTCGCATCCAGCTTCGCGCCCACTAGCGTCGAGTTCGCAGTAAAGAACATCGTCGTTCCGGTGCTGTGTGCTTCCACCGCCGCCTCACCAATGCTTTGCCCCCGGAACGTAGCAGTCGTCAACGTCACATTTGCCTTCACTCCGGGCTGCGTCATCGTTCCGTGCGCGTCCGCCATGAGGTTCACTACGCCATCCACAGGCGTCTTCGCGCGCTGCACGGTCACAAACTTCGAGAGCACGATATTGTGCCCTTCCACATGCCCATGCAGATGTTCATTTCCCATGTCATACCCGCCGTTGCCCGCGATCTGCATCCCATGCAGCTTCAGCATAACGTTGTTCGCCTCGACATCTTTCCCCTGCACCGTCAGGTCCGCCGCTGCAGATTCGTACGGCTCACCGTAGGCCACGCCGTTCTTCAGCGACAGATGCCCGTTTCCGCTCAAATCCTTCAGCGTCCCCGCGGCATGGGCGTTCAACGCAATCGTTCCCGTCAGCGGGACCTTCTCCTGCTGCCCCGCGATCTGCAACACATCCACCACCGGCGCATTGGCAAGCTGCGCATTCGCATCGATCGCTAAACCGTCGTCCCACACATACGTCACGACCCCGCGCCGGGACACAATCTTTCGCGGCACAACCTTTCCAATCAGGTTCAGCACCGCACTCCCGCGTTCGATCGTCGAGCTCGCCACCACGACACCGGTATTCGGCGAGTACTCAGCATCCGTCACCAGCGAATCGATCTGCACCTTCGTCGTGCCCAGCGCGAGTTCCATATTCGTGGCCTGCAGATGTCCCTTCACATCCAGGTCTGCAATCTTCCCGCGCGCCGTTCCGTTAAACTGCAGCGCTCCATGCAGCACCACTGGAATCGCGGCCCTGCCCTTCTTTCCATTCGCCTCCAGGTCAAGCGTGGTCAGCAACTGGTTGTACTCCGACAGGTCGCGAACCGTCAGGTCCACTCGCAGCGACGTCAGCGGATCGCCTGCGTTCACGCCCAGCACCCCCGACGCCTCCAGGTTCGTCTCCGGCGTCTGCAGCGCGATCCTCTGAATCAGCACCGTCTCGTTGCGTCCAGTGTAGTGCGCCAGCGCCTGCCCCGAAACCGGAACATCGTTCAACGCGCCCCGCCGCTTCACCCCGGTCGGCGCAAACGTCAGGTTCCCATCCACCTCGACGGTATCGGCGATGTACTTCGCAGGCCCTCCCCACTCCACCTTCACCGGGCCGCTTACGGCCGTATCGAACCCCAGATCGCCATAGTGCTCCGCCGTCACATCCAAAATCGTTCGCAGCGGAATCTTCGAAATCGTCGCCACCAGATACGCATGCGCTGTCTGCACTGCAGGCGTCTTCACCGGTCCATTCACTGGCTCCTTCGCGCCCACCGCCTTAGCCGAAGTATTCGCTGTCGTGACGGCGGCCTTGGTCGTAGGCGAGCTCGCAGTCACATCCGCCGACGGAGCTTCGCCCAGCCAGTTCTCGATGCGCAACTCACCCGCCGCGCTTCCTCCCCCCGGCAGGTATCCCGTCAACGCCGTCAGTAGAAGCTGAGTCGGCGTCACATGCAGCGTCGCCCCGCCATCCACATCATGCAGCCGCACATACTCGTTCCTGTACGCCGCCTTGTGCAGCTTTGCCGTACCCACCAGCAGATAGCCCGCGACACAGTCCGGATCGGGCGGCAGCGCCTTCGTCTTCGGCTTCGTTGTCTCCGTGGGATGACTCCTCCGCCAGAAAGGCGGATGCTTCTGCGCCACAGTTGGCTCCGTCGTGCAGTTATGCCCATTCAAATCCAGGTCCACGGTGCCCGCGCTCAATCCATCCACATCGGCTAGCACGGAAAGCTGCTTCAACTCAAACGTCCCCTTCACCGTCGCCTGCCATTGCGGCTTGGCAAACTGTTTAATGCTCCCGGTAGCCTGCAGCGTCGAATTCATGCCGCTCGTAAAATCGAACCGCTGCAGCTCCACCATGTCTCGTCCAAGCTGCACCGCCATATGCAGCGTCGATTGCGCCTCCGCCCGCTTCGCCATCTTCGTCCGCAAATCGTTTAAGTCGATCGTCGCGCCATAGCGGTCCGTCGATGCGATGTAATGCACCTCCGCATTCAGGTCGCGCGCCGCCACATCGAACGGGATCGCCCGGTCATTCACCAGCGCTACGCCATTGGTCAGCACCACCTCTTTCGCCTTCAGGTCCAGCAGTGTATCCGTCACCGGAGTCTTGCTTGTGCTCGGATGCTTCGGCACCGGCTGATTCGTCTTCCCGTCCTTATCGACGATCAAATGGATCTGCGGATGCGCCACGCCCAGGTAACTCAACCGGATATGAGACGCAATCCCCGTCCCCGCCACATGCGAAAAGAAGCTGAAGATCTTCACCCGCAGATCGATCTTGTCCACCGCAAGATAAGGCGCCTCGCCCGGCCCCTCCGTCCCGTGAATCACCAGCCCATCGGCTTCTATCGCCAGGTGCCACAGGTCGAAGCTGATCTTCTTCAACTCCACCTGTCCGCCCGTAGCGTCCTCCAGGACCTTCACCACCCCGCCGCCCACTCGCCGGTCAAAATCAGCCGTAGTCGAGTACCACGCGAACAGGCCAAACAGCACAACCACCAGCAGCAGCAGTCCACCCACCGTCCATGCCAGCGCGCGTCCCATCCGCGTGGCCAGCGACCGCTTCACCTTGGCGACTCTCACGGCAACCTTCGCCTCAAGCTGCTCCTTCTTCTCCGCCAGCTTTTTGTCCAGATCGCTCACGGCGCCACCTCCCCGGGAACCATGATCTTCACGCTTCCCTGCACCCGCAGCGACTTCAGCCAATCCACCAGCAGCGCGCTCACCTGCTGCTGCAAGAGCACCTCCTGGATTCGCTTGGAGATCGTATCCAGCGGCGGTGGCGTTACATGCCGTCTCGCATACTCCGGCAACATCGTCTTCTCGTAGTAACCCTTGATCTCGCTATCCGGGATCGTGATGCCGTTGCGAAACCGCACTTCGATAAACCGGAGCAGCACCATCCGCTGCAGCCAGCGCTCGCGAAACTCTTCCACGGTAAAACCGTGATCGCCCAAAAAATTCTTCCATCCCTCCTCGGTCTCGCAGTCATACTGCTTGCACTCAGGAATATCCTTCTTCAATCTCGCAAGCTGAGCGTCCAGCTCCGTATCGCTCACCGCCGTCTCGGGCTCCAGCGCCGCCTGCTGCCGAATCAGCGTCCTGTCGATCAGCCGCTCGATCGTTCGGCTCCGTGAAGCGTTCCCGCGAACTTCGCGGTAAGGCTGTATCTCCTCAAACCGCCTCTCCTCATCAAGGTCGCTCTCCAGAATCAGATCGCCATTCACCACCGCCACCACGCGATCCAGCACGACCCCCTGACCGTTCCCAGCCGCAGCCTTCGCAGTGTCGTCCTGTTGCGGCATCTGGTTCTGCACAGCAGGAGTCTCTTGAGCCCACAGTTGCCCGGCCATCAACGCACCTGCCAGCGCAAACGCGGCCAATCCCCGCATCCATTGGCCCTTCGCGTTGTGAGTCGCTGCCCGCATCTTAGAACCTTTTAAAAAGTTGCCCATAAATAATGTTTGCGGCCGTTTGTCTTTTCGTCGTCATCCTGACCGTAGGGAAGAGTCCTCCTATTTCATCGTTGCTCTTGCCTTTACCTGTTCTTAAGCCGTCCAATCCGCGCAAATCCGTGGTCGGTCTTCCGTTCTTAATAGATTCTTAGAAGCTCTCTCCGATACTGAAGAAGAAGTTAAAGTGTCCGGCCTGCGCCTCATGCGGAGGATTGTTGTAGAAGTCATAAATCACCGGATACACCGGAGGGTTTAGGTTATAGCTGAAGTCCAGGCGGATCGGCCCCACCGGCGTCGCGTAGCGAGCCCCCAGTCCCAACGCATGCGAAAAATAGTTGAAGTTACAGGTCCCGATACTCTTCGTCACATCGGCGCAGGTCTGCTTATTCGGCTGGTTGAACCGCAAAAAGCTAGGGAACATGTCGCCCGCGTTCTGGAACACATTTCCCATATCGTGGAAGACGACGAAGTTCACGCTGTTGCCCACGTACGGAAGCGTCGGAGGCGGCAGCCGAAGTTCGAACGTATTCACAAACGCCGCCGTTCCGCCCACCGGAAATCCTGTCTGCAGGTCCCTCGGCCCTGCCCCGTTGATCGGAAATCCGCGATGCGAGTTCGCCCCGCCCGCATACAGCCGCTCCGGCAGCGGCACCGAGACGCAACTCGGATTGGTCGTCAGCAACACGCCCGCACAAGCCGCATTGGTCACATTCGGATTCGCCCCGGAAGACTGCTCATACCCAAGCCGAGTCTCCCGCGCAAAAACATACTTCTGCTTTCCGAACCGGTAATAGGTCGAATTCGTTCCATCCAGCTTCCAGAAGTCCGTCTGCGATCCGAACTTCGACGACGCCAGAAACGCCTGCACCGTCGTATACGTGCCCTTGACCGCATTCAGCGGCCCCGGCGACCGCGTGTCGTGAAACCAGGTCACCTGCGGTCCGCCCACGCGCACCGGCTGCGACAACAGAGGAATCAGGTCCGCCGAAACCCGCAGGCTCGCCGCATTCACCGACACCCGCCGGTACTGGAAATCGTAGATGAACGTGTCTTTCCGTCTTAACTTCTCCGTTACCCGGAAATCCCCCTGCAATGTCGACGCCTGAAACGTAGTAATGTCCTGCACGTTCGAGTAGCCGCCCGAGATCGCGGCGGTAAAGTTTTTGCTCCCGAGCAGATGCGGATTCGTCAGAGTCAACGTCGCCACCTGCTCCAGCAGTCCATACGTCGTATGCAGCGTCAGCGAATCGTCCGTGCCGCGCAGGTTGATCCGCGACACATCCACTCCCACCCGCGGGCTCACTCCCGCCTTGCCCTCCTGCGACACATTGCATGGGTTCTGCTGCAGCAGAATGCACGACGCCTCCGAGATCGTTCCCGTCTGCGGCGTTCCCGTCTGCGCCTCAAAACCAAACGCATACGTCACGTTCCACCGCTTCGCCTCACTCAATTGCAACAGCACATTCTTCTGCGGAGCATCTCCCGCCGGATTCTGCACCGCCGCCACGACCTCATTGAATAACGCAACGTTGTAAAGGTTTCGCTGTGTCTGCAGCAGCGCAGTCTGGTCCAGCGGATCGCCCGCATGAACCAGGATCTGCGAGTCCACCGTCTTCGGCCGCGTATGCACCACGCCCGACAGCAGCACCCGGTTCACAAACACCTGTTGCCCCTCCGTCACAGTCAACGCCACGTCCGTCTTGTCCGCGTCGGCCTTTTCCTTGGTCTGCTTGATCTCCACCTTCACCTGGTCGAAGCCATGCGCCAGGTAATACTGCAGGACCGTATCGCGGTCGCCCGAAAGCGTCACCAGCGAAAACGGCTGCCCCGCCTGCGAGTTCATCAGGCTCCTCACGTCCTGCATGCGGCTCGCATCGACGCCCGCGAGGTTCACCTCGCCGAACTTCTGCTGCGGTCCCTCGACGATCGTGTACGTCACCTCAATCTCACCCACCTTCATCGCCTTCCCCTTCGCCGAGGTCGCCTGGTCTTTTACCTCCGTCGTCACCTTCGCCTCGTCGAAGCCGTTCGCCCGGTACAATGCCTGGATCGCGCTCACATCCGCCGACACCAGCGCCGGACTGAACCGCCCGCTGCGCTGATATAAGTTCGCCTTCTGCACCCGCATCCGCTCCCGCAGCAGGTCGTCGGTGAAGTATTTGTTCCCCTTCAAATCCACAGCCACGACCTTATGCTTGATCCCCTTATCTACCGAGAACACCACACTCTCCGCCGTCGTGTCCTCACCCACCACCTTTACCTCTACCTTCGCGTCGAAGTAGCCCTGCTGCTGTTCGAAGTCGCGAATGTTGAATACCCCTTCGTTCAACAGGTCGTTGTCGATCGTCCCCTCTTCATAGATAGGCACCAGCAGATGCAGACGCGACTTCGAGATCTTCGCTCCTTCCACCGCCACCTTCACCTCAGGTCCCTCATTCACTCGAAACTCATAGTCCACCTGCTTGCGCGCCTCCACATACGTCTGCTTCTGCAGCGCCACCGTAGCTTCGAGCCGGTCTCTCTTCTGATACAGCTTCCGCAACCGGTCCAGCGCATTGCTCGTCGTATCGCGCGTTACCTTGCTGCCCTCCTTCAGCTTTCCCCTCTTGCGAAACTCCTGGGGAGTCAGCCCAAGATCTGTGCCTTCGACCTGCACCTGTCCTACACGCGCCTGCGGACCAATCGTAACCGCATACGTTACATTAATCTGATCGCCTGCCTGATCCGTCTCCTGCTTCGCCGCAACCTTCGGCTGATAGTACCCCTGCTGCTGCAGTATCTCTGTAATACCTTCGCTTCCCGCCGCAACCTGCGGCTCGCTGAACGCCGCCCCCGGCGAAAGCTTGGTCGCAAACTCCAGCAGCGACTTCAATCGTTCGCTCTTGACCCCCTCAATCGTCACCCGGCCCACATAGTATCGCGACGGCCCCGCGAAGATCAGCGTCACCGCATCGCCATGCCGCACCCCGCGAACCTCGATATCCCGGTATCGCCCGCTCGCAAACAGCCGCCGCAAACTCTCACGCACCTTATCCGGATCTAACGGCTCGTCCACCTTTTGCGCAAGTTCCTTCGGCAGCGTATCGGTCGCATCGAACGTCACTCCTTCGAACACGATCTTGTCGACGCGCAGACCCTTCCAGTCCCATACCGTCGTCGCCAACCCCGGGCCATTCAGCTCCGCAGCCGAATCCTCGCCCGTTCCCTCAGGCTCGGCAGTTTGCTGGCCCTTCGCCGGAGTAACCGCGGTCGCACCCGACTGCGACGTCGTGCTCGTGCGCGCAGGCGTAGATGTCGCAGGCGCCTGCTGCCCCACCGCCGTCCCCAGCATCACACAGAGCATCCAGGCCAACGCAACAGCAGCGCGCCCGTGCTTCATCCCTCGTTGTCTTCGCGCTCGTGCTCGTTGCATCTGACCCAAAAACCTACCCATCATTTCCCGTTCCCATTGAGGAACCCTGCAATCCCGCCAATCCGCAACGGAATCGCAGGTGCACCGCATCCAAATTCACAAACTCGTCCGCCAGGCTTTCTTCGTTAGGATGCGGGAAGCCATCCGCAAGGGCGGCCAGTTCCCAGCGCTTCCATGCTTCCCTATACTACGAAAGAGCGGCGTACTTTGGCGCAATCGCATCCCCCTATGCCCCAGCCTTATAACATTCTCGACCCGCGTTCCAGCCCCGCCACTTCCCTTTCGACGAGTCCAGACCCGATGAGCACACTCACCGGCACCCCCATCACCGATGAGGACCGCTACTCCCGCCAGGTTCTCTTTCCCGGCATCGGCGCAACCGGCCAGCGCCTGCTCGCCTCCGCGCACGTCGCCATCGTCGGCGTCGGAGCCACTGGCGCCGCCACAGCCTCGCTCCTCGCCCGCGCCGGCGTCGGCGCCCTCACCCTCATCGATCGCGACTTCGTCGAACCGTCCAACCTCCAGCGCCAGATCCTCTTCGACGAAGCCGACGCCCGCGAATCTCTTCCCAAGGCCGAAGCCGCCCGTCGCAAAATCTCCCTCTTCAACTCCACCATAGCCGTCCACCCCCACATCGCCGACCTCATCCCCGCCAATATCCACGAACTCCTCGCCCCGGCAGATCTGATACTCGACGCCACCGACAACTTCGAAACTCGCTATCTCCTCAACGACTACGCCGTCCAGCAATCCAAGCCCTGGATCTATGCCGCCGCCATCGGCGCCTACGCCGCCACCATGAACATCCTGCCTGCCCCCGCATCGCCTTCTACTCCCTACTCCCTACTCCCTATTCCCTACTCTCCAACCTCCTGCCTCGCCTGCATCTTCCCCAAGCCCCCCATGGGCCCCGTCGAAACCTGCGACACCTCCGGCATCCTCTCCACCGCTGTCAACCTCGCCGCCTCTCTCCAGGCCACAGAAGCCCTCAAACTCCTCACCCTCCAGTCCCACCTCATGCGCCGCACCCTGCTCAGTTTCAACCTGTGGAATAACGAGCACAGTGAGATCAACACCGGCAAACCCAATCCGTCCTGCACCGTCTGCGGTCAGCGCGTCTTCTCCTACCTCGCCGGCGAAGGTCGCCCCCACATCACACTTTGCGGCCGCAACTCCGTCCAGATCCACGAGCACCATCGCCCCGTCGACTTCGCCGCCATGAGCGCCCGCCTCACCCCTCACGGGCGTGTCCGCTACAACGATCTCCTCCTTCGCTTCGACCGCCCTCCCCACACCCTTACCCTCTTCGCCGACGGCCGAGCCATCATCCAGGGCACCACCGACATCACCCTCGCCCGCTCCCTCTACGCCCGCTTCATCGGTTCCTGAACGCCAGCATTCACACAATTCCCTCTAGAGCCTGTTATGACGTTTCGACTCACTTCGGCGACCTATAGAACCCGTAGACCGGACATTTTCCCAACGAATTTGGGCATCTGGCTGCTCCAGGAGACTCTAGCGCTAAAGAAGCCTTGAGTTTGGCAAGAACTCCGAAAGCGTCTTATTGATTCCAAGATACTTACAAGCAAAAAGTTCATAACAGGCTCTAGCGTGGCTGAGCGTGTAATTTGCGTGTAATTTGTGTGGTGATTGCGGGTCTTAAGGTACGCCAGATTTCGCGACGGGGAGGGAGGGAACTGCTTAACGCCGATCCTCACCGATGACACCGATTTCGGCGTGGCAGAGGTAGACTGTGCCGTTGGAGGTAGACTGTGCCGATGATGGTTAAGGCGATTCGGACGGGCTTGCTGGCGGCGGCAGTGGCGGGGATGGGGGGATTGGGACAGGCCCAGGTTTCGGGCGGAATGGATGAGGCCGGGACTGCTGCGGGTGGGGCTTTGGACGGCGTGAGTGCAGCGGCCTTGGGGAAGCGGCCGATGACGTTTGCCGACATGGAGCGGATGAAACGGGTGAGCGATCCGCAGGTTTCGCCGAGCGGCAGGTGGGTGATGTTTTCGGTGGCGGAGGTGGACCTGGAGAGGAACTCGAAGGTGAGTCATCTTTGGGTGGTTCCCCTGGGGACTGGCGGTATGGAAAAACCCACGTCCCAAGATCCGGACGCGGGGCGCCCGACTCTTGCGAGGGAGAAGCAGGTTACGTTCTGGAAGGAGGGGGAGTCAGAGGGACGGTTTTCGCCGGATGGGAGGCAGGTCTTGTTTGTGGCCAACGATGCTGCTACGGGGTTGTCGCAGGTCTTCCTTGCTCCGTGGGATGAGGCGACGGGGACGTTGGGGACACCGGTTCGATTGACGAATGTGAGCACGGAGGCGGATGGGGCAATCTGGTCGCCGAACTCGAAGCGGATTCTGTTTTCGTCGCGGGTGTATCCGGAGTGCAGCGATGAGGAGTCGTGGCTGGAAGAGGATGCCTGCGACAAGCGGAAGGACGATGCTGCAGCGGCGAATCCGGTGAAGGCGCAGGTGTGGGACCATCTGCTGTATCGGCACTGGGACCACTATGTGGGGGCGAAGCGGAGCCATGTGCTGGTGGTGTTGGCGGCGGATGGGAATGCGGTGCGGGACCTGACGCCGCGGCGGGATATCGGGGATGCGGAGGCTCCTACGTTTTCTCTGGGCGGTCCGCTGGGATATGCGTGGGCTCCGGGGTCGGAGGAGGTTGCGTATGTCACCAATCTTGATCTGGTTCCGGCGGCGAGCACGAACAACGATGTGTTTACGCTGCTGTTGGATGATCCCGGGGCGAGGCCGCGCAGGATTTCGACCTCGCTGGGGAGCGATGATGGGCCGGCTTATTCGCCGGATGGGAAGTACATAGCGTTTCGTTCGCAGGCGAGAGCGCGGTATGAGAGCGACCGGTTTCGGCTGATGTTGTTTGATCGTTGGAAGGGGACGATCTCCGATGTCATACCTTCGTTTGAGGGATGGATCGATGAGATGGCATGGTGGAGATCCTCGAAGGGACTTATTTTCCTGAGTGGACATAACGGACGTGAAGATGTGTACCTGGTCGATGTTCAAGGAAAACACTTGCAGCAGACTACTTCTGACGGAGAGTTTGGTGAAATCTCGACTCCCGCGGAACACGGGAGCATGGTGGCTTCCTTGATGAAGGCAAACAGACCGACCAAGATCGTCAGTGTGGAGTTTGTACCGAGCAATCAGAGCGGAGAGAAGACAGCAGCTGAAGTTCCAGCGACGGTTACACAGATCAGTCATTTGAACGATGTTCTGGTGAACTCTCTGGATCTTCCGAAGATGGAGTCGTATTGGTTTACGGGGGCGGAGGGGGCGAAGGTGCAGGGATTCCTTCTTCGTCCGCCGAACTTTAATCCTTCGCGGAAGTATCCGGTGAAGTTCTTGATTCATGGGGGGCCGCAAGGAGCGTGGGGAGATGGGTGGAGCTACCGGTGGAATGCGGAGTTGATGGCGGCAAGCGGGTATGTGGTGGTGATGGTGAACCCGCGCGGGTCGACGGGGTATGGGCAGGCATTTATCGACGGGGTGAATGGGGATTGGGGCGGGAAGGCCTATGTCGACCTGATGAAGGGGTTGGATGCCGCCGAGGTGAAGTACCCATTTATCGACAAGACGCGGGAGTGTGCTCTGGGGGGAAGCTATGGCGGGTACATGGCGGACTGGATGCTCACGCATACGGACCGGTTTGCATGCATTGTGACGCATGACGGAATGTTCAACCCGCAGAGCGCGTATGGAGATACGGACGAGCTTTGGTTTAATGAGTGGGAGTTTCGGCGGACAACAGCGATGACGAAAGGCCATGGGGCCGTTGGAGCGGATGGGCCGGGGCAGCCATGGAAGTATGCGGCGGGGCCGGTTGCGGATGATCCGTTTCGCAAGTGGTCGCCTATGCTGTCGGTCCAGAATGCGAAGACGCCTACGCTGGTGATCCATTCGCAGCGGGACTACCGGCTGGATGTATCGGAGGGGATGCAGTTGTTTACGGCGCTGCAGCGGCTGGGTGTGCCGAGCCGGATGCTGTATTTCCCGGATGAGGGACATTGGGTGTTGAAGCCGCGGAACTCGCTGCTCTGGTATGAGGAGGTGGGGGCATGGTGCGACCGGTGGACGAAGAGCTCAGGGTTTGGTGCGGGTGAGATTTCGGCTACACCAGCAGAGAGCGTTCGGGAGATGCCGAAGGCGGAAGCTCGGGCGCGGGTTCCTGCGACTCCGGCTCGTCCGGCTGCGGCGGCCCCGGCTCCAACTTTCGTGTCGCCACCAGTTTCAGCTGCGGCTGCGCCTGCGCCGGTCGTTGCCGGTGCGGCTTTTTCGCTTGCGGTCAGCATGCCGCGTAACGAGGTGCGGGTGGGGGCGGATATTCCGGTGAGTCTTGCGATGAAGAATGTCTCGGATCACCAGGTGCTGTTCGGGCATAAACCGGGGCGGGAGAATGGGGAGTTTTCGTTTGACGTGGAGGTGAAGGATGCCGCGGGGAGAGTGGTTCCGGAGACGACGTATGGGCGCGAGGCAAAGGATGCGGGGAGCCGGCGCGAGGAGGCCCGCACGGTGGATTATCTGCAGCCGGGCGTGACGACGGTGCAGGTAGTTCACTTGAGGAAGATCGTGAGTTTGAAGCCGGGGAGGTATACGGTGCAGGTGTCGCGGATGGATTCGTTGATCGATGTGGTGGTGCGGTCGAATGTGGTTAAGTTTGCAGTCGTGCCTTAGCTAAGGCGATGTGTGCTGAATCCCGTGTCCCAGAGGCGAACATGGGATTCAGCAGGCTGGTTGGAGCACGCGCTTGGACGACAACCCTTTGCGAACCCAAAAAGCTGTGGGTTTATGATCTCCGCTGGAGCCAACCCGCGCGCATTGTGCCTAATCCTGCCAGCAGCCCGGTGCCGAGAAGGAACAGGCTAGCCGGTTCGGGAACGTCGGACGTGAGATCGATTGCCTCATAGATATCTATGGGATCTCCTACCTTGGGTCCGCCTGTTTGATAAACAAAATCTCCCGAAGAGTTTAGAAAAGATACCGAACCGTAACCGAAAAAATCTGCGATAGGATCGGGACCGGTGAAAATTTCAGCGGATTGGCCAGCAGCTAAATCGAACTCGGTTCCGTCTACCTGATGTCCATTGTTGCAGATTCCAAAAGCAGTCACGAGGGATATGTTGGGAGCGCATGGCGTTCCGTTGTCATAGTTCCCTGGGTCGGTAAGCGAAACTGGGCCGACTTGCTGGCCATCGACCAAGGTGCTGAAACAGGGGATTTGAGGGGGGCAGCCAGCGCCAGGATCCATCCTCACAATCACTGCGCCTGAAGCTTGAATTCCTGCAACCTGAAAGGTTGAAAAAAATTCCGTTCCAGATAGTAGGTGAACGACCTGATAATTGTCGGCATGGGCGACTGCGGGTGAAGAGAACAATGCGACGGTGAGGACGATAGTGGAGGCGATAATCCAAGGCTTGGAGATTTTCATGAAATGGTCCTTTCGCATGAGTCGTGAGGATGTGCTTGGGCCCGGAGTGGTGAAGAGACGGTACTCTTGATGAGGTTCGCAGCGCAAGGAAAAACGAGGCGCAACCAGCGGTTTCTTCAATGTGCAAATCGTTGCATTTTTATGATGGGATAGAGCGAGTCAGTAAGTGAGCTTGTGCCTTGTGCGATGGGAGAGAATGTGGCGTTTGCAAAGCCTAAGAAGCGGGAGCCGCTGGGCGAGGCTGGACTGTTTGAGTGTGCGATAGGTGCGCTGGCGCGGCGGATGCGTACGGAGCGCGATCTGCGGCGGCTGATGAAGATGCGCGCAGAGGAGGGCGAGACCGGGGCTAGGGCGATCGATGCCGTGGTGGTGCGCCTGAAGGAGTTGAACTACCTGAGCGATACCCGGTTCGCCGAGGACTACACGCGGGTGCGAAAAGAGCATGAGAAGTTCGGGCGGCGGCGGGTGCAGCAGGACTTGATGAGGAAAGGAGTGGAGATGGAGTTGGTGGCTTCTACACTTGAGAGTGCGTATGAGGATGTCGATGAGGTCGCGCTGGCGCGGCAGTATATTGCACGGAAGAGGATGAAGCAGCCGAGTGGGGCGGAGGCCCAGAAGGAAACGGTGCGGATGATGAACCGCCTGCTGCGGGCCGGGTTTTCGTCCAATGCGATCTTTAAGGTGCTGCGGGCCTGGAACCTGCCGGAAGAGGCGATACCAGTCGAGGGTGGGGCGGATTCTGACTCGTATGCGGAGCGGGACGCTGATCTGCCGGAGTTTTGAGCGGCTTCCGGCTAGATGGCGCGGAGGGCTTTGACGGGCAGAAGGAAGATGGCCGCGACCAGAGCGAAGGCTCCGTGGACGGCGATGCCGATGAGGCGGAAGGGCAGCAGGATGAGCCAGATCAGCGGGTAGAGAAGGAGGACGGCGAGAGCGAGCGGCCAGCAAAAGAAGGCGAGTATGCAGAAGAGAAGAAGGTTCAGCATCGATGGTTCTCCTAGATAGATTAACGTTGTAGCCGGGGGAAAAGTTCCGTGGAAGGTGAGACCGGAGTGGGCGGCGAAGTTGAGCGGGTGGTCGCGGTGGACTGGTCGGGGGACAAAGGGCCGGGTCAACGGAAGAAGATCTGGGCTGGGGTTTGGACGGCTTCTACGGGACGGGTGACGCTCGAGTGCGGCCGGTCGCGGGAGGAACTGATGGCGTGGCTGGTGGAGCTTGCCGCCGAGACGCCGCAGATGGTGGTGGGGGTGGATTGCTGCTTCAGCTTTCCGGCTTGGTTTCTGGAGGAGCATGGATGTCGGACGGTGGTAGAGTTCTGGCGGCACGTCGCGGCGGGGCATGGGGAGCGCTGGCTGGCGCGGGAGTGCAGTGACGCGCGCTTCTGGGGTGTGGCGGGCAGCATGCGGTCGGGCAAACGGCCCCTGGAGTTTTCGGGCGAGGGGTTGCGGCGCATGATGCGGGAGACGGACTTCGAAAACAAGGTCGCCCAGAGAGTGGAGGGCGGGGATAAGGAGCGGGCGGCGAAGATGTTCGGGATTACGCCGAAGTCCCCGTTCCAGATCGGCGGAAGCGGGAGCGTCGGGACCGGGAGTCTGCGGGCAATGCCGTTCTTGCTGCGGTTGCGGGAGGCGGGTTTTCGGGTTTGGCCCTTCGATGGAGCTTGCTTTTTAGGAGCAGAGCCAAAACCGCTGCTGGTGGAGATGTATACGCGGCTGCTGACGGGATCGGTGGCGAAGAGTAACGAGGACGCGCGGAAGGAGTATCTGCGCGTCAAGCGGAAGCAGGATGCTGCGTATGCGGGGCTGACGCAGCGTGTGCTGGCGAAGGCGCTGGGGAGCGAGGATGCATTCGATGCGCTGGTGTGCTGCCTGGAGATGGTGCGTTGGAGGGGCGAGTTTGCGGAGTTGAAGGCGACCGGGAATGCGGTGCTGCGGCTGGAGGGAATTACGTGGCGGCCTGGAGTGGCGGGCTAGGAGAAGAAGCTGTCTAACTCGGCTTGAGGCATGACGAAAGGATTGCGGATAGATACGCCACCTAAAGTGCGACCGTCCTGCATGTCCTCCGAGAACAATGTGGTGCAGCCTGCTCGGCGGGCGGTTGCCCAGAGCACTGCATCCCAGAACTGGAGTTTGTGTTGACCATGGACGAGCAGTGCCTCCGCGACGTCGTCGAATTCCATAGAGACGACAGCAAACATCACCGATACAGTGTGGACCAGACGTTCCATCTGGGGGAGTAAACTGGGATGACGTTTCGTGACAGCGTTGGAGAGTTCACCTAGCGTTTGCAGCAAGATCGGGACGCGGCGAGAATCGGCAAGGCCAATAATTTTCCTGGCACAGGAATGCTTGCCGGCATCCCCTGCGTCGATGGAATAGAACAGGATGTTGGTATCGAAAGTGTAGCGCTCAGCGGCCATGCCGCTCCTCATAGGTGAAGGGTTCGCCGCCTAGATCGAGCCCCTGGTCCATGATGGCAAGAAGTTTCTTGCGGGCTGCTTCACGCTTCGGATCGGGCTTGGCGCTGGCATACGGAATAATTTCAGCCACAGGTTTTCCGCGACGCATCAGCACCAGCGGTTCGCCAGCTTCTACTTCGGCGATACAGGACGAAAAGTTTTGATTCGCTTCGCGCAAGGAGACGTGACGCATGAAGAACCTCTTCCCTGATTGTAGTACATAGTGCATTCGATCTCCCGCTGATAGACTTAATGCTTATGATCTATCGTTCGGGAAGCCAGATTCGGGAAGACTTTTTGCGGTTTTTTGAAGGGAAAGCGCACCGGCGGGTGCACTCTTCTTCGCTGGTGCCGGCGAACGATCCTACGCTGCTGTTTACCAACGCGGGGATGAATCAGTTCAAGGATGTTTTTCTAGGTTTGGAGAAGCGGGAGTATACCCGGGCGGTTAGCTCGCAAAAGTGCGTGCGGGCGGGAGGCAAACATAACGATCTGGAGAACGTCGGGTTTACGCGGCGGCACCATACGTTCTTTGAGATGCTGGGGAATTTTTCCTTCGGCTACTACTTCAAAAAGGATGCGATTGCATATGCCTGGGAGCTGCTGACGTCGAATCACGACCACTGTTTTGGGATCAATCCGGAGAAGTTGTACGTGACGATCTGGAACGGTGAAGGAATTAGCGGTTTAGATCAAGGTCCGGATGACGACGCCCGAAAGTTTTGGATTGAAGTAGGCGTACCAGTAGAGCGTATTTTTGAAATGTCGGCGAAAGATAACTTCTGGCAAATGGGCGAAACAGGACCCTGCGGTCCTTGTTCAGAGATTTATTACGATATGGGCTTGGCCGCGGCGGATACGCCGGGTGTAGACCTGCCGTTTCCTCAGGATGAACAGCGGTATGTCGAGATTTGGAATCTCGTATTCATGCAGTTTGACCGATTTGCTGACGCTCCGGTGAAAACCGAGCATGGTGCGTTCCAGGCATCCGGTTTTAGACTGCGAGAACTTAGCAATAAATCCATTGATACGGGGATGGGATTGGAGCGGGTGGCGGCGGTGCTGCAGGGAGTGTTGTCGAACTTTGAGACGGATCTGTTTACGCCGTTGATTGAGCGGGCGGAGGAGTTGACCGGGCGAAGACCCACATCTCAGAATCGAGATGTGGGGCACCCGGATACGGAGAGGGATTCGGCTTCGCTGCGGATTATTGCGGATCACGCTCGGGCGGCTACGTTTTTGATCTCGGATGGGGTGAATCCGGCGAACGATGGCCGCGGGTATGTGCTGCGAAAGATTCTGCGGCGCGGGATTCGGCATGGACGGCTGCTGGGGCAGGAGAAGCCGTTCATGTATGAGATGGTGTTTGCGGTTCGGGATGAGATGGCGGTGGCTTATCCGGAGTTGAAGGAGACAGCGGAGCGAGTGAGCAAGGTGGTGCTGGCAGAGGAGGAGCAGTTTGCGAGGGTGCTTGAAACTGGCTCTAAGCAACTGCAGCGAGCACTCTCATTCGCTCGCCTTGACACGTTTAGTGATCAGTTTGATTTCGCGTTCGGTCTAGGTAAGGTATCAAGCGAGATCGAAATTGCGTACGACAAGCATGGTGAGCAGGGTGTCACTGAAGCTATACCAAAAATTTATCCTCCGGCTGTTGCAGAAGTTCTCTTGGCTAAATGGAAAGAACTTTTGAGCTTGCAACCGATACTGGACGGTAAACGAGCTTTCAGCCTCTACGAGACGTTTGGTCTCCCACTTGATTTCATAGTCGATGCAGCGCGTGATGCGGGTGTTCTGTTTGATATGGAGGGATTCGAACGAGCAAAAGAGGAGGAGCAGCAGCGGGCGCGGGCTAGTTGGAAGGGCGGCTCTCAAAAGTCGGCGACACCGGTGTATCGCGAGTTGCCGAAGACGGAATTTGAGGGGTATTCGGCGCTGCGGGTGGATGGGGCTCGGGTGCTGGCGCTGGTGCGCGATGGGATTGGCGTGCCGGAGTTGCGCGGCGGCGAGACTGGTGAGGTCGTGCTCGACGCGACCAGCTTCTATGCGGACTCAGGCGGGCAGGTTGGCGATGTGGGTTGGCTGTATTCGGGGGACCATAACGCAGTTGTCGCCGAGGTGAGTGGCGCGACCAAGCCGGTGCAGGGGGTGTTCGCGCATCGGGTGCGGGCGAACCAGACGATTGCCGTCGGCGATACGGTCGACACAGTGGTCGACGCTATGACGCGGGCGGCGACGACGCGCAATCACACGGGCACGCATCTGCTCCATGCGGCGCTGCGCGAGGTGTTGGGCAAACATGTGAAGCAGGCGGGGTCGTCGGTCGATGCGGCTCGGCTCCGGTTCGACTTCTCGCACTTTACCGGCGTGGCGGAGGAGGAGTTGCAGGAGATCGAGGACATCGTCAACCGGCAGGTCATGGCCAACGCGAAGGTGGAGACGCTGGTGGATGTTCCTATCGACGTTGCGGTAAATGAGCTGGGCGCGATGGCGTTGTTCGGCGAAAAGTACGGCGAGCGGGTGCGTGTGGTGACGATTGGCGGCCCAGGAGGATTTTCGACGGAGCTTTGCGGTGGGATCCATACCGGAGCTACGGGGGAGATCGGCTTGATCAAGATTGTGGCCGAGGGTTCGGTCTCGTCGGGGGTGCGGCGGGTGGAGGCGGTCTCGGGTACGGGCGCGCTGACGGAGTTCCGGCGGGACTTCGATGTGGCCCGCGTGGTCGGGCAGATGGTCGGTTCTTCTTCTGAGGGGGTAATGCCGGCAGACGCGCTGCGGCAGAGGATCGCTTCGCAGGACGAGGAGATGAAGAAGCTGCGGCGGGAGTTGGAGCAGGCGCGGATGAAGGCGGCTTCCTCTTCTTTGTCGGATGCGGGCGCGTTGGCCGTGGAGGTGAAGGGGGTGAAGGTGCTGGCGCAGCGGGTGGATGGGCTGGGCGGATCCCAGGAGGCCAAGGCGCAGATGCGGTCGCTGGTGGATTCGCTGCGCGGCAAGCTGGGGAGTGGAGTGGTGGTGCTGGGTGCGGCGGCGGAGGGAAAGGTCTCGTTGATCGTCGGCGTGACCAAGGACCTGACCTCGCGGGTGCAGGCGGGAAAGGTGGTTGGTCTGCTGGCCGCGCAAGTCGGCGGGAAAGGCGGCGGCCGGCCTGACTTGGCGGAGGCTGGAGGAAGCGACGTCGGTTCGCTCGACGCGGCGCTGCAAGGGGCTGCGGAGGTGGTTGGCGGATTGCTGGGGTGAGACTTTTCGCCTCATCGCTTGGGCAGAATTTGCCTTGGCGATATGGCCTGTCAGAGACCTTGGAACAACAGTGTAGCTCTTGCTTAACTGGAAGGAGAGCGGCTCGCGTGTGGCGCGAATGCCCAACTGAGCAACGATACAACCGTCGCGAAGATGGGGCGCCCGGCATCATCGCTTGCAGTAAGAGTGCGGCTAGGCTGCCGGTTCGGCTTCGAAGTAGAGGTACTTCCGCCAAGCCGCGTCCGCGCTGCCGATCATGCGCATGATGTGACGCGAGGTGTGGAGCGAGAACGGCCGCGGCTCTTTGAGCAGCTTCATCTCGGTGAGCTCGTGCAGCAGTTGGTTGCCCTTGCGCCGGTTGCAGTCGTGGCAGCAGGCGACGAGGTTCTCCCAGGTGGACAGGCCGCCGCGGGACCGAGGGACGACGTGGTCCAGCGTCAGCTCGCCGGCGGTTAAGGTCACGCTGCAGTACTGGCACGAGTTCCGGTCGCGCAGCAGGATGTTCTTCCGGCTGAGCGCGCGGGTCTGGTGGGGAATCCTGCGGTACTCCAGCAGACGGATGACGCTGGGCATGGCAACGCACATCCGCGCCGCATGCAGGACGGCCCCCTGCTCTTCTTCGGTGCGCGCCACGCCTTTCAGCACCAGCACCAGAGCGCGCCGCGCGCCGCAGATGTTGATGGGCTCATAGGAGGCATTCAGCACCAGCACGGGAGTCTGCATCGCCGGCTGTCGAAACACGCCCGCCCGAACCTCTCTTTCCGCTACGGCGCGGGTCGAGCCGTGCCCGCCTGTGTGCCCCGCGTGTCGTTTCCCACTTAGCCCCTGCTTCCGCATCTTCCCCGACTGCATCTCAAAGCCCTCCGGTTCCAGCTACTCTTTGCACTCTGCCAAGCCTCTGCACCACGGCACACATCCATCTTTTGCTATCCAGCGTTCCAGACGGCAGTGTCCGAAGAAGTTGCCGCCGCACCACTCCAGGCCGCGACCATCTCCGGCTGTGCGCGGGCGGCGGTCGCGACCCAGACCTTGCTCGCCCCGGCGCGCCGCAGCACCTGCGCACAGGCTCTGGCAGTGGCTCCGGTGGTGTAGATGTCGTCGACCAGCAGCACCTCGCGCCCTGTCAGCGTCGATGCCTCCGATACGGCGAAGGCCCCCTGAAGATTTCTGCGGCGCCCGCTTGGAGTCAGCTCGAACTGGCTGCGCGTGTCCTTGACGCGGCGTAGAACATGATGTGCGGCCTGCAGCTTCCATTGCGGCCTGGTCCTGCGCAATTCGAGCAGAGCAGCGTTCGCCAGCAAAACCGCCTGGTTATAGCCCCGCTGGCGTTCCTTGGAAGGAAAGAGCGGGACAGCCACCACCAGCAGCGGATTGCCCGCATCCTGCTCAAGCGTCTCGACCGCTCGCGCAAGCAGTCTGCCCACGGTCCTGGCCACCGCCGGCACCCGCTCGTACTTCAGCAGATGGACCATGTCGCGCAACTGGTCCTGATACACGGCATAGGCGACGGCGCGCTCAAACGGCGGAGGAGCCATCCGGCAGGGCGCGCACAAGAGACCCTCCGCGAACTGCGCTGCGAAGCGGACGCCCTCCATATCGAGCGCTTCGCCGCAGCTAGGACATAGACTCGTGGACTGAAGCGGAATGGCATGGATACAGGCATCGCAAACAGGGGAAAGATGGGCGGTCGGCAGAGGCGAGCTGCAGATTCTGCAATCGCCTGGGAAAAAAGTCGTCACGCAATCGCTCAACATGGCCCGGACCACCCGTCCTGGCACTTGAAGAAGATGCGCGATCACGTGTCCGGATGCCGCTCCACCGGGTGGACTCCCGGAAGCGATTCCGAGCGCATTGTCATTCAAGCAATCGCTGAAGACTCACCTCACTCGCAGGTACAGGGCGGACTCGTTTCCCCTTTTTCCGGTACCTTTTCCACAGTATAGACCCAGGCGTCCAGGTGCCGTCAACAATTCCATTTGAGGTGCGCCTGTGCTACATCTTAGGCCATGCTGAAAGCGATCACCTGGTGCGCGAAGTGCCTGTTTCTTTATTTCCTGGTAGCGATTGCGGCGATCCGTTACTCGTGGGTGTTCACCACCCCGGTGTGGCAGGTGGCCGGCCGGATGCATTGGACCCACCTGACCCGGGTAGCCTATGTCTTGAGCTATTTCCTTCCGATCTTTGCGGTGGTCGGATTTCTGATTGGCCTGGTGCCGTTCGGGAAGCTGGGCCGAGCCCTGGGGAACCTGTTCCGGTCGCTCTTTCCTTCGGGTGCCTCTCACGCTGCGCCGGAGCCTGACGCCGTGCCCCCGATCCTGTGGGCGTGGCTGCCGGTGACGATCGCCTTTCTGATCCGCTTTGCGAGTTGGCAATCGCGGGAGTCGAGCGTCCTCAACGGACACCAATCTGCCGGCCGCGTGGAACGTTTTTTCGGCACGCTGCACGGCCAGACGCCGGGCCTGCTCGACCAGAGGTGGGTCACGGACAGGTTTCTGTTTACCGGGCCGATGCTCTTTCTGATGGCTTGCGCGGTGGCTGCTCTGCTGCGCTACAGACTTTCGGGTAATCGTGGCGCTCTTGCGACACCGGTTGGCGAATAAACGCGGAGTCCGGCGCCGCTGATACACTCCCATCCAGACTGGAAGCAAGACGCCCTGAAACCGAGAGACCCCGACGAGATGGCTGCACCTACTAGCATCAAACCCAGCTTCAAACCCTTTGTTCCCGCCACAGAAACCCGGCCCGAACTCACCGCCCGCGCTTTGATCCTGGGGTCGTTATTCGGCGTGCTCTTCGGAGCCGTCACGGTCTACGTCGGGCTGCGCGCCGGGTTGACGGTCGCTGCTTCCATCCCGATCTCAGTGCTGTCGATCTCGATCCTCAGAGCCTTCGGAAGATCGAGCATCCTCGAAAACAATATCGTCCAGAGCACGGGAAACGCCGGCCAGTCGATTGCCTCGGGTGTCATCTTTACGTTGCCGGCGCTTATCTTTCTCGGCTTCGACTTGGAGGCGTCGCGCATCTTCGCGCTCGCGCTCTTCGGCGGCTGGCTGGGAGTGCTGTTCATGATTCCGCTGCGGCGGCAGTTGATTGTGGACGAGCACGAGACCCTTGTGTATCCAGAGGGCACTGCCTGCGCCGATGTCCTGATGGCGGGAGAGCGCGGAGGGTCGTTTGCGTCGCGGGTGTTTCTGGGCCTTGGGCTGGGCGGCCTGTATACGCTGTTTCAGAACGACAACCTGTTCGGGTTGTGGCCGAGTGAGCCCGACTATCAGCCCGATTTCGGCGCGCAGCGGCTGATGAAAGGCTCGGCAATCCGCGCCGATTGCACGCCGGAGTATCTGGGCGTCGGCTACATCATCGGCTTGCGGGTTTCGGCGATCATGCTGGCGGGCGGCGTGTTTTCGTGGCTTGTCCTGATGCCCGCGATCTACTTTTTCGGCTCGCACCTGACCACGCCGCTCTATCCCGGCACCGTGCTGGTGAAGGACATGTCGCCGTCCGATCTTTGGCGCACCTACGTCCGTCCCATGGGTGCGGGAGCGGTCGCTGCGGCTGGCCTGATTACGCTGCTCCGCACGGCTCCTACGATCTTAGGCGCGCTGATGCAGGGGATTCGTACGATGGGGAGCAAGGGCGATCAGGCCAAGGGCCGGCCCTCCCGCACCGAGCATGATCTGCCCCCGGCGGTGGTGTTTGGCGGGTCGCTGCTGCTGGTTCTGCTGATGTTTCTCTTTCTTGAGTTCAAGCCGATTCCCGGGGCGCAGGTCGGCGCACTCGCGAACTTCGCGGCGGCCCTGCTGGTGGTGGTGTTCGGTTTCCTGTTCGTCACAGTGAGCGCGCGGATCGTCGGCATTGTGGGGAGTTCGGCGTCGCCGGTTTCGGGCATGACTATCGCTACGCTGATGGCGACGGCGGCGATCTTCCTGGTAAAAGGGTGGACGGCTCCGGCGTTTGGGGCGCTCGCGATCACGATTGGCGGGGTCGTGTGCATCGCCGCCTCGAATGCGGGCGATACCTCGCAGGACCTCAAGACGGGCTACCTGATCGGAGCCACGCCGTGGAAGCAGCAGCTTGCGATCATGGTGGGGGTGATCGTTTCAATCTTCTCGATCGGCGCGACGTTGAACGCGATGAACAACGGGCTGGAGCAGTTTCAGCGGATGCAGAAGCCGGTGGTCTTTTCGCTCGATCAGCTGCCGGACGGAGTGCAGAATGAGGGGCAGTTCAAGCGGGAGGCGATTACGCTGACCTCGCACAATGCCGACAACCAGACCAGGCAGGAGGTCTCGGGCGCGAAGCGGTATGTGCTGCTCAACGCGATTGGGTCGACGTCGCTCGACGACGGAAAGTATCTCTACAACCCGGCTACCCATGAGATCGAGATTCAGTGGATCCAGGGCATTGGGAGCGAGAAGGCGGCGGCTCCGCAGGGACGTCTGATGGCTACGGTGATCAATGGAATCTTGAGCCGGAAACTACCGTGGGCCTTGGTCTTGCTGGGGGTCGCGCTGGTGATCGTGGTGGAACTGCTGGGGGTCCGGTCGCTGACCTTCGCGGTGGGAGCCTACCTGAGCATCGCGACCACGCTGGCGATCTTCGTGGGCGGGGTGATGCGCTGGATGGTGGACCGGGCGATGGCGAAGGGCCGCAGTCCGGAGTTGGTCGCGCTGGAGTCGGAGATCAGTCCGGGGAGCTTGTATGCTTCGGGGTTGATTGCGGCGGGCGGAATCGTTGGATTGCTGGGGGTCTGCATTCGCCTGCTGGAGGGGTTGTCCGAGCAGCGGGGCGGCCACTGGCAGATGTTCCGGTTCAGCGAGCATAACCGGCTGCACCATGACGGCGTGAGCGTGGTCATGTTCGCGCTGCTGGCGTTTTCGCTCTACTACTTCGCGAGGAAGCCGCTAAAGAAGCTGGAATGAGGGTGCGGGCGTTGCGCTCGATGTTCGCATGATGAAGGACGAGCTACGGCTGGACAATAGGTTGGCAGTCATCCCGTTCCCACCCCTCGCAAACTGCGCGATGGAGGAAGGCAACCGCTACTTTGCTCTAAGGAACTGTCTAGAAACTGGGTGTGGGTCAGTTTGAAAAATGATGGAGCAAATAACATCGCGGGTGTAATCTGGCAACCGTTTGCAAGCAGCTAGAGGAAAGTAGCAGTTGGTGTAGAGTCTGCCGTGCCCTTTGTTTGTCATTCCCGAAGGGAATCTGCGGTTGCGTTGCTCTACACCAACAGCAAATTCGCGCTAAGATTCAAGGGCGGCTTTCGCCACCCTTGGTGCTGCTAACGGACTGTGCAGTGTGTGCTCCTCAAGCCATCGCCGGTGCCGTCGATTCCAAAGAGGGTCGCCGTCACAGAGGCTTAGACAGCTCTAGGAGTTTGTTGAAAAAGGACTATCAGAGAAAATGGTCGAGGTACATACCTCGTCAGGATGCCTCAGGAGCGATCGACTGCATTTGATGGACACTTGAGCATCACGCAGAATTGCGGGCCAGGTGACTGGTCCCACGTTTTTCAACAAGTTCCTAGACAGCTACACGCAACTCCACCTTTGTCGCACAAGAAGAGCCATCTGGTCTCAGGATGGCCCTTCTTGTGACAAATGCGCGGATGGCTATGCCTTGAAGACCTTCCTGCGGGCTGCTCCGAGTGCCCCGAGAAGACCGGCTCCCATAAGCACCAGCGAACTGGGCTCGGGGGTTGGGGCAATCGCCGACGATGCGGACAAGCTGAAGATCGCCGGGCCGTCCGCAAGCGAGTAGTAGTAGCCATTTTTGGAAAGCGTGTTGTCCGTATTGGAGACAAACGAAGTATCCTTGGTGGGAAGGACGAAGCCATCTTCCGCTGTGTAGGCGGTTGATTCGGCATAGTTCCATGTCACGATGGCGCCTGCGTCGGAGAGCACGAGGAAATAGGTCGTGTTAGGGTTCAGCAGGTAGTTAGTTGCTGCGTTGAAGGTCAGAAGGCTTAAATAAGGATTCTGGTAGCTGTCAGAGGCATACGTGAAGGTAAAGAGAGTAGAACTTACGGTACCGTTTGCATGAGCGGCCTCCAGTTCCAACTCGGGAGTGCCGTGCAGGGCGGTTTCGATCTCCACTGTCGCGGACGTCAAATCCATCTGAGTCGACCCCGTTGTAAACGCTTCACCAACGTACTTGCCCTGGTCTCCCGCGAGGGCGGTCTGGTTCAGGTTGGTGAGTATGGTGTCGGCAAAGGCCGAAGTCGTCAGGAACAGTACGCAGGGAAAGAGAACCGTCGCAGCGCGCAAAAAAGAGCAATTAATTACCATTATAGGGGCCTTCCTGGATGCTTTGGGATAGTTGCAACATCGATCAAGCACTCCGATGGCCAATGTGCGCTTGAATTAATAAACTTTGTAACCCGATTCCGGTAATGGGTCTCTCACATGGAACTGACCCTCTAGTTAAAAACTAGGAGGCTTGACCACGGATAGCACGCATGAGCCGGACTTAAGAACAGACAACGACAAGAGCAACGACGAAAGACAGGGATCCTTTCCCTTCGCTATGCTCGAAGGCCAAGGATGACGCCGAAAACAAACACCATCAGAGAAAGCCCTCAACGGGTTAGTCGGAGTCGTCGTCCTTCTTTGCGGCGGGGATGGGTTCGGGTTTGGTGAGGGGCTTGGTGATGTCGTCGAGGTAGGCGGGGCCTGTGGCGCGGACCAGGTGGGGGTAGCGTTCGCCGTCGTGGTAGTCGACCTTGGCTGTGGTGACGAAGGTGTCGGCTTGCAGGAGGAAGGGTATGGGTTCGGAGTTGCCCTTGGCTTCTTTGATGGCGGACTTGAGGGCTTCGGCGGAAAAGATGTTGCCGTTGACGGCGATGATCTTCTGCCCGGGGGCGATCTGGGCCTTATCGGCTGGGCCGCCCCAGCGAACGTCGGTGATTTCGCCGTCCGCCTTGACGCGGATGCCGATGGAGTACCAGACATCGATGCCGGCGCGGCGGGCATAGGTCGCGGCGAGGGTGCGTTCGGATTTCGTGGGCTTGTCGGTGAAGACGAGCTTGTAGCCGCCGCGTTCGATGCCCGAGAGATCGGCATGAGGGTTGATGGTGTCGATGCGGTCATGCATGAAGGCGGCCCAATCGTAGGGCATCACCTGGTTGAGGTCGGCGATGAGTTCGTCGCGGTTGTAGGTCACGATCAGCGGGCCGGTATTGCCGCCCTTGCCCAGAAAGATGTGGAGGAAGTCGGTCAGGGATTTCTTGTTATTCGTCTTCTGGCGGATGAGGGTGTCGGCATCGAGCCAGAAGAGTTCACCCTCCTGGTAGTAGTCCTGGCCACGGCGCCAGTTGGACCAGGCGGGATCGCCTCCGCGAAGAACACTGGCGGCGATGGCGGTGTCCTCGGTCGGGCGCCAATCGCGGCCCGGACGGTAGTCGAGGCTCGCGGCCGAGAGCGCGAGCAGGTCGCGATACTGCTCCTGCGACTTCAGGCCGGAGCGAGCGGCGAGCACGTTGCCCATGTATTGCGTCATTCCCTCGTAGACCCAGAGCAGCGAGCCCTGCTGCATCTTCTCGAAGTCATCCTGGTAGAGGTTATAAGGCCTGCGGTACTTGCCATTCCAGGAGTGGGTGAACTCGTGCGCGAGCAGGTCGGACTCGGCCAATTGGTGAGCGTCGTCGGCGAAGCCTTTTTCCCCTACGCCGTTGTCGGAGGACTGGCCATGCTCAAGCCCTTCGCCTCCAGCCACATCCGAGAGGGTAAGGAGGAAATGGTAGGCGTGGTAGTGGCGCGAGGCATAGGCGGCCCCGGTCTCGCGGACAAGGTTGCCGATCTCGATGAGGACAGCGGGGCGGAGATTGGAGTCTTCGGGCGCGTCGGAGACCACGTCGATGTAGTGTTTCGGCGTGACCTCGGGGGCAAGGGCAAACTCGTGAAAGTATTGCCCGGCGATCACGGGAGAGTCTTCAAGCTGCTCGACGGTAGTGGGCGCGTAGTGGGTGAGGCCGCCCTTGGGGTGTTGCGGATCGTAGCCGTCCGTTGGCGTAAGAGCCGTGCCGATGCCCCATCCGGCGGGCACCTTGACCGAGGGCTGGATGGCAATGTTCGCGACCGGCGTGTGAGCGGGATAGAGCATCAGCTTCTCCCACTCCAGCACCGCCATCTTCTGGCTGATGCGCGCGGTGACGATGCAGTCGAGGTGCGCGTGCAGCGTGGTGACGCCTTCCGGCACGGTGACGTGGAACTCGTAAAGGTCGGTCTCGTCGCGGCGCCAGGGCAGGACCTTGCCGTTCGCGGTGAAGACGACGCCGGTGATGTCATCCACTGGGCCTGTTGGCCGATGATTGCCGGGGATCCACTTGGGCGTCGTGAGCGAGACCGGGCCCGGCGCGACGGGGATATCGACCTCGGCGTGGTACAGCTTGCGCGGAGCGTCGGTAAGGTCGGCGGTGATCTGGATCGGGGCGGTCTGGATCGGGTGAGCCTGGGCCCGGAGAAGGCTGGGCGTGCTGAGGGCGAGCAATGCTAGAGGCAGAAGGATAGAGCGGCTGATCATGAGCAGGCGTTTCCTCTCGACGTGAGGTGAAATTTCAGATATTTCCCAGTAGACGAATTGTAACGGTTAGAGCAAAGTAGCAGTTGGCGTAGAATCTGTCGTGCTTTTTTGTTTGTCATTCCCGAAGGGAATCTGCGGTTGCCCCTCCAAACCAACAGCAAACCCGCTCTAACGACTGGCTTGTGAGTCGTTGGCAGGCTCGGCCTGAAATAGATCGACTTCGGCCGCCCTGGCATCCCATCGTTTGCGCTTTTTGCAAGGATGGAGCCTTCGCACTACGCGCAAACCGCCGCTCACCCGGCATCCCGCAGCGAGGATAGTCAGGATTTCAGCGCCGATTCAATCGCCGCAATGACCATAGGATCGTCCGGCAGCACGTCGGGAGAGAAGCGGTCGATCACGTTACCGTTGCGGTCAATGAGGAATTTTTCAAAGTTCCACAGGATGCCGGGCTCGGGGTTGGTCGTCGTGTTGTGCTGTTTGAGGTAGCGGTTGAGGTTTTCGCGGAAGGCTTCGCGGCCGGAGCCGGTGACCTTGGGCCGGGCGGCAATCAGGGCCTGATATAGAGGATGGGTCTCGGGGCCGGTGACGGAGATCTTGGAAAAAAGAGGAAAGTCGACGTTGAAGGTGGTCTTGCAGAAGGTCTGGATGTCCTCGTTCGAGCCAGGCTCCTGCCCGGCGAAGTCGTTGGCGGGAAAGCCAAGCACGACTAGGCCGGCGTCTTTGAAGCGGGAATACAGCTTTTCGAGAGTGTCGTACTGGGGCGTCAAGCCGCATTTCGAGGCGACGTTGACGATAAGCAGCACTTTGCCGCGGTAGCCGGCCAGCGAACTGCCCTCGCCGGTGATGGTGTGCAAGGGAACGTCGTAGAGGGGGGCTGTCGACATGAAGGTCTCCTGAAAATTCGGTTAGAGCAAAGTAGCAGTTGGTGTAGAGTCTGCCGTGCCCTTTGTTTGGCTCTTTGTTTGTCATTCCCGAAGGGAATCTGCGTTTTTGCCTTTCTCCACACCAACAGCAAATCCGCTCTAGGTCGATTATAGGTTGGCCTGGCGACCCGAGTGAGTGCAGGGCGCAAGCTGCGCGGCTTTTCGTCGAAGGGGATGAGGCCAGGAAGAAGGAGGGGGAAATCATTTTCTTGTTGCCGAAATTCAGACTCAGTGCTTTACGGAGTTCAGTTGACAGACCATTTAGGATCAAAGTCGCATGTCATTAACCGATTCGATTATTGGAAAACCCCTGGCAACAAGCGAAGAGCGCGGCGAACATATTGGCGTAGCCGCCGGAATACCGATCTTTGGACTGGATGCTCTAACGAGCGCGGCGTATGGACCCGAAGCGGCGATGACGCTGCTGATTCCGCTTGGTCTGGCGGGAACGCACTACATCGTGCCAGTCATCTCGGCGATCCTGATCCTGCTGGTAATTGTGTTCTTTAGTTACCGGCAGACCATTGCGGCGTATCCGCACGGCGGCGGATCGTACACGGTGGCGAGTGAGAACCTGGGCAATGGTCCTGGGTTGCTGGCGGCGGCCGCCCTGATGATCGACTACATCCTGACCGCAGCGGTAGGAATCTCGGCGGGCGTGACGGCGCTGGTTTCGGCGGATTCCCGGCTGCAGCCGCATACCCTCGCGCTCTGCCTGACGGTTCTCGCTGTATTGGCGATCGTCAACCTGCGCGGCGTGAAAGATACAGGATCGGCGTTTATTGGGCCGACTTTTCTGTTTGTCGGCACGCTGCTGATTCTGATTGGGGTTGGCGTGGCAAAGACGCTCGCGTCGGGCGGACATCCTGTCCCCGTGCTGGCGCCTCCTCCGGCCTTGCCTGCGACGGTGAAGTACCTCGGGATCTGGCTCCTGATGAAGACCTTCGCCAGCGGCTGCGCTGCCATGACCGGTGTGGAGGCAGTATCGAACGGCGTGATGGCCTTCGGCGAACCGCGAGCGAAGAAGGCGCAGATAACGCTGACGGTTATCATCGCGATTCTCATTGTGCTGCTCTTCGGGATCGCATACCTGTCGAGGGCGTATCAGATCACGGCGATGGATCCAGATGCGAAGAACTACCAGAGCGTGCTCAGCATCCTGGTGACGACCGTATTCGGCAAGGGATGGTTTTATTTTGTGACGATGGGGTCGGTGTTTGCGGCGCTGTCGTTGAGCGCGAATACCGCGTTCGCCGATTTTCCGCGGCTGGCGCGGGCCATTGCCATGCATGATTATCTGCCGCATGTGTTTACCCTGCGTGGGCGGCGCCTGCTGTATTCGCATGGCATCTATGCGCTGACCGGATTTACGGCGCTGATTCTGATCCTGTTCGGCGGCGTAACCGACCGGCTGATTCCGCTCTATGCGATTGGGGCGTTTCTTGCGTTTACGCTGTCCCAGGCCGGTATGGTGGTCCACTGGATGAAGGAGGAAGGCGGATACAAGAAGCACTGGTGGCACATGTTCGTGAACGGCTTTGGCGCCTTGGCGACGGGCCTTACGACGATGGTGGTGCTGGTTGCGAAGTTCATGGCAGGCGCGTGGGTGACGGCCCTGCTGGTGCCCACGCTGATAGGAATCATGTGGGGAGTCAAGCGGCACTACTCGCGGGTGAACTTAGAGATGGCGGATATGACGCCGCTGAACCTGGTGAACCTGCAATCGCCGATTGTGGTCATTCCTATGGCGCGGTGGGACCGGATTACTGAGAAGGCGATGCGGTTCGGACTTCTTCTGTCGAAGGATATCAAGGTGGTGCATATCCACTCGGAGGACGACAACGATGGAGGTCTGGCTGAGATATGGGACGATCATGTGATGGCTCCGATCAAAAAGGAGGGCCTGCAGGAGCCCGAGCTGGTCACGATTTCGTCGTCCTACCGGTTCGTCATCTCGCCCCTGATGGATTACATCCTGGAGCTGGAGAAACAGAATCCCGGACGTAAGGTCGCGGTGCTGTTGCCGGAGCTCGTCGTCCGGCACTGGTGGGAAAATGCGCTGCATAACCAGCGAGTGCAACTGCTGAAGCTGCTCTTGCTGCTGAAGGGAAACCAGAGGATCGTGGTAGTGAACATTCCCTGGTATCTCTGAGTACCCGCCCAAAAACTACGTGCAGAGTATTTGTTTCGCTGTCGTTTGTTTTATCTGCTTTTGACTGTTCGTTAGAGCAAAGCAGCAGTTGGCGTAGCGTCCCTTTGTTTGTCATTCCCGAAGGGAATCTGTGGTTGCCCTCTCTACACCAGCAGCAAACCCGCTCTAAATCCCTCCCATCTGCCGTGCCCTTTGTTTGTCATTCCCGCAGGGAATCTGCGGTTGCCTTCCTCCACACCAACAGCAAATTTCACATGTAGCGCGCCTATGCCTCGACCGGAACCGGCTTGCGCCAGGTAGGCGAGAGATCGCGTAGACGGGCCACAGCATTGGGGATCAGCTCAAGGGCATAGTCGACTTCTTCTTCAGTGGTGAGCTTGGAGAGGGAAAATCGAATACTGCCGCGCGCCCGGGCGGGGCTAAGGCCCATGGCCGTGAGGACGTGCGAGGGTTCGGTAGCTCCCGACTGACAGGCTGAGCCGCCGCTGACCGAGAGACCCTTGAGATCGAGTGCGATCACAAGAGCTTCGGCTTCGACATGGTCGAAGTAGAGGTTGGTGGTGTTCGAGACGCGGGGCGCTCCTGCCCCGTTGACGCCGCACTCGTCTACTTGGGAGAGGATGCCTTGTTCGAGGCGGTCGCGGATCGTAGCAAGGCCGTCGCCGGGACCTTCCTGGGTGAGCCAGGAATTCGCCAGTTCGGCAGCTTTGCCAAGCCCGACGATCCCGGCGACGTTTTCGGTTCCGGCACGGCGCTGCCGTTCGTGCGTGCCACCGTGGAGCATGGGGGCGAGACGGACGCTGCGGCGAACGAACAGCACGCCGATGCCTTTCGGGGCGTAGATCTTGTGGCCCGAGAGAGTGAGCAGATCGACGTCTTTGAACAGGCCTTTGGGGCTGAGGTCGAGCGCCAGCTTGCCGCCCGCCTGAACCGCATCGGTGTGGAAGAGGGCTCCGGCGGCATGGGCAATGGCAGCGAGTTCCGCGATGGGCTGAATGACGCCGGTCTCGTTGTTCGCGAACATGATGCTGACCAGCTTGGTGTTGGGACGGAGGGCGGCCTGGAGCACGGACGGTTCGATAAGGCCCTGCGGGGTGCAGGGAAGGAAGGTGACGTCTACTTTGCGTTTTGCGAGAGACTCAGCGGCGTGCAGCACCGCATGATGTTCGATGCTGGAAGTGATGAGGTGGGCAGGCTCGCCGGGGGAATGCTCCAAGGTGCCGAAGAGGGCGAGATTATCGCTCTCCGTTCCGCCGGAGGTGAAGACGATCTCGGAGGTGCGGCAGTGGAGCAGCCGGGCGATGGCATCGCGGGCATGGTCGACCGCGGCGCGGGCGTACTGGCCCTGCTGATGGATGGAACTGGCATTGCCGTAGTGCTCCATCCAGAAGGGACGCATGGCCTCGAAGACTTCGGGGAGCAGAGGCGTGGTGGCATTGGCGTCCATATAGACGCGGCGCATGCGTGCCGGCCGGCCACTCGCGGGAGCTATCTGATCGCCGGTATTTGCTGAAGTATCCACAAGCCGTCCGTGTATCAAGATAGGATCGATCTTACGCCGATTGGCGCCGCCACGACCGCGAAGGGGCCGAGCCTGCACTTGGATTTTGGGAGTCTACCGGCCCCTGAATTTTCGTCATTGCTCTTGTCCCGCTCCTTTCCCGCTCACCAGAGCAACGTAGCAATCCGCGTAGAGTCTCCCGTGCCTTTGTTTAGCCCATTGTTTGTCATTTTGTCTGTCATTCCCGAAGGGAATCTGCGGTTTCCTTCCTCCACCCCAACAGCAAATCCGCCCTACTCCGTTTTTAAACGAGGCTGGCAACACGGAACGGCTGGACGAGGTGACGAGCCTGTTACGAAACTCACCGATCGCCATTCTGCCGGGCGGGATTTCTGACGAGAGGGTCGACTTGTAAGGACCAATGCGCTAGGATTTCTAGCGCTAACGTATTTCAGTCGAGGATGACCGCCTGTGCTTCGTTTAACACCTTTCCTGCTTTTTAACGGCGACTGTGCCGAGGCTATGGAGTTCTACCATTCGTGCTTCGGAGGCTCGCTGACCCTGACGCGGCTCTCCGATACGCCGATGAAGGCTCAGTTTCTTCCGGAACAACACCACAAAATCACTTACGCTCTTCTCCAAAGCGCAATAGTTGAGTTCTCCGCAACAGACTGGTTACACCCGGTACACCAGCGACAGCAAGGCAATACAACAGCAATGTATGTCACTGGTGACAAATTGGGTGAGCTTTCACCCATCTTTGAGAAACTGCGTGAAGGTGCCGACCAGGATTTCCTCGTTGAGCTACAGGAGATGCCGTTTGGCATCTACGGGCGATTCACGGACCGCTTTGGAGTGGAGTGGTACTTCCGCGGTGCCCGATAAGTCCTCATAAACGCCGCTCCCATCATTTGAGCCGGATGCTGACGAGAATCCGTTTGAACGTCGAAGGTGATGGACGTGCGAGTTTCGTAACGGCCTCGTGACCTCGTCCAGCCGCTTTTTGGCCCCGTTCCGCATCCTGTGAGAGCCGGAAAAGGCATCGAAAATAAAGTTTAAAAGTTGGCGTATTTTTGAGCGCCGGACCGCCTGCACTCCCAGCCATACGAACTTACCCAAATCCACCACAATTACCATGCAAATTCACCACGTTTGCACGCACAAATTCGCAAAAACCCCTGCAAAAACACCATCCCATCACGCGGAAAAAAAAAGTGCGAAAACAAAGAAGGCCCGCAGCGGAAATCGGGTTCGCTGCGGGCCTTTTTGTTACACCGGAAGACTACTTCTTTTTAGCGGTAGCAAAGCGCTTATTGACCTCGTCCCAGTTGACCGTGTTCCACCAGGCCGCAAGGTACTCGGGCCGTTTGTTCTGATATTTGAGATAGTAGGCGTGCTCCCAGACATCATTGCCCAGGATCGGATAGTGGCCCTGCGAAAGCGGGTTGTCCTGGTTCGGAGTCGTGACAATCTTCAACTTGCCGCCGTCAAAAACCAGCCAGCCCCAGCCTGAGCCGAACTGCTTGGCCGTGGTCTCGTTGAACTGCTTCTTGAAATCCTCGAAAGAGCCGAAGTCAGACTTGATCTGCTGGGCGATCTCCCCATCGGGTTCGCCGCCGCCGTGCGGCTTCATGATCTGCCAGAACATGGTGTGATTGACGTGCCCACCCCCGTTATTCTGAACAACCTTGCGAACATCCTCCGGGATGCCGGCCAGATCTTTGATGAGATCTTCGGGAGACTTTTTGCCGAGTTCAGGATGCTTTTCAACGGCGCCATTAAGGTTGGTGACATAAGTCTGGTGGTGCTTGTCGTGATGCAGCTTCATCGTCTGTTCGTCGATATGAGGCTCGAGCGCTGCGTAATCGTATGGCAAAGGCGGTAGTTCGTAGGCCACGGGAATTCTCCTGTCTAGTGAATGGTGTGGCAGTCAGGAGCATCCTGACCGTCTGCTTGATTCGATGCCATCTCGGCTGTGCGCGATGCACCTTATGCATGCGCGCAACTTTCCGATGAGAGCGCAGCGCCAGTATTCAAGATTCTTTCGCAATGGCCGGTATCCGATCTCCGCTTTTGCGCTCTAATACTAGCAATGAACGATTTGACCTCTACCTACCGTTGGCTGGACGACGATGGCGCTGCGTTTGGCGCGCCGGGCTTTGAACCACGCTGGACTTCGAGCGAGAAAGACGCCGTTTCGACGGCGTATGCAGCTTCGAGCGGGGTATGGTTCACGGTATCTCATGGCACGTTGAACGAGATTTATTATCCGACGATCGACCGGCCGCAGACGAGGGACATGGAACTGCTGTTCACCGACGGTGAGACGTTTCTGCACGAAGAGAAGCGGCACTTCGAGTACGACTTTCACTACATCAACAGCTGTGCCCCGGCGGTCCGGGTGGTGGCGAGCGACCTGGATGGCCGGTACACCGTGACCAAGGAGTTCATCAGCGATCCGCACCATCCTGTGGTGTTGATGAACGTCAAGATCAGCGGCGAGGAAGATGTGCTGTCCCGGCTGAAGTGCTATGCGTTGCTGGCGCCGCACCTGAACGGGGGAGGAGCGGGAAACTCGGCCCGTTCGATCGACGTGGCGGGGCAGCGTTGCCTGCTGGCGTGGAAGGGCGAGACCTCGCTCGCGATGGGCGCGGACTGTGGCTTTATACGGTCTTCTTGCGGCTACGTGGGGAGCAGCGACGGGTACCAGAACCTGTCGAAGGACCTGCGGATGAGCTGGCAGTTCGGGCAGGCCCTGGACGGCAATATCGCGGTGATGGGCGAGATCGACCTGACGCGCCACCGCGAGTTCACGATCGCGATCTCGTTCGGCTATGGGCATCACGCGGCGGTCACGCACATGATGCAGACGCTGGCGACCCCTTATGAGGAGCATCAGAAGCGGTTTCTGCTGCAGTGGAGCCGGTCGGATATGCCGGAGCGGTTGGCGGCATCGGCAAAGGATGGCAGCCGGCTGATGCGCATCAGCCAGAATGTGCTGCTGATCCACGAGGATAAGACCTATTCGGGGGCATTCATCGCGTCCGCCTCGATTCCGTGGGGAGCTTCGAAGGGAGATGCGGACCTGGGCGGCTACCATCTGGTGTGGACGCGCGATATGGTGCAGACCGCGACGGCGCTGCTGGCCTGCGGGAGGACGGACACGGCGCTCCGGGCATTGGTGTATCTGGCGTGTACGCAGCGAGCCGATGGGGGTTTCGCGCAGAACTTCTGGATTGACGGGACGGCGTACTGGACGGGGATTCAACTGGACGAGGTCGCGTATCCGATCATGCTGGCGTGGCGTCTGTGGAAGGAGGGAGGGCTGGGCAAGTTCGACGTATTTCCGTTTGTGGAGCGAGCGGCGGGGTTTCTGGTGCGGTACGCTCCGGTAACCCAGCAGGAGCGGTGGGAAGAGGCTGCGGGGTATTCGCCTTCTACGCTGGCGGCCGTGATCTCGGGGCTGCTGTGCGCGGCCGATATTGCGCGGGACCACAAGGCAATGGAGCTTGCGGGCTTTCTGGAGTCCTACTCGGACTGGATCGAGGGGCATCTGGATGAGTGGACGACAACAACTGAAGGCGTGCTGCTGCCCGAGGTGAGACACCACTACATGCGGATTCGTCCGCCAGCCCCCGGGGAGCCGTTTCACGACGATCAGCTTCCGCCCGGAGTGTTTCACATCAACAACCGTGAGCCGGGAGAGAAGGCAGACTTCGAGGCGCGAGAGGTGATCGATGCCGGGTTTCTGGAACTGGTGCGGTATGGGATTCGGAGGCCGGACGATCCACTGATCTTGGAATCGCTGAAGGTCGTAGACCACTGCTTGAAGATCGGTACACCGTTCGGCGACTGCTGGCGGCGTTATAACCATGACGGATATGGACAGAAGAAAGATGGCGGCCCATACGATGGATCGGGAGAGGGACGCGCGTGGCCGATTCTGACGGGCGAGCGGGCGCACTATGAACTGGCCGCCGGAAACGAATACAGCGCGCATATCCGGGCGATGGAGCGGTTCAGTTCGGTAGGCGGAATGCTGCCGGAGCAGGTATGGGATGCCGCGGACCTGCCGGCGAAGGGAATGTACCTGGGCCGCTCGGCGGGTTCGGCGCAGCCGCTGGTGTGGGCGCATGCGGAGTATCTTAAGCTGCTGCGTTCGGCGGCGGATGGGAAGGTGTTCGATCGGATCGAGGTGGTGCATCAACGTTATGGGGTGACGGCGGACAAGCGCACGTTTATCAATCACATGGAGATCTTCAACCTGAGCCGGCCGATATCGGCGATGCTGGCTGGATATACGCTGCGCATCGTGGACCAGGAACGGTTCAAGGTGATCTACACGCTGGACGATTGGGCGACGACACAGACAATGGATTCGCTGTCCGTCGGCCATGCCGGTTCGTTTGTGGATATTGCGACCGCCGCGGACCAGAACGGAAAGGTTGTGTTTACGCTGACGTGGCCAGAGGAGGGGCAGGAAGATCGATGGCTGGGACGAAACATCGAGGTCGGGATTGTTCCGTATCCTGAACCCGGCAAATAGGAATTAGGCAAGTAGGCCGGCTCTGCTGCCTTAACTTGGCCACGGGTAGCTGGCCCGGATCCATATCTCGAATCAGGCAGCAATCTTGAAGAGCTTGTTGACGAAAAGGATCTCGCCCGCCACCTTGGGTTCGCACAGTATGCCGTGCCGGGGTCTGATCATGCGCATGATCTCGAAGCCCTTGATGGTGGCGTAGGCAGTCTTCCTCGTCTGAAAGCCAGGCGTGGGTCGGATCACGCGCTTGAGCCCGCCGTGGCCGGCCTCGATCATGTTGTTCAAGTACTTCGATGTTCGGTGCTTCGTCTCGGGCGATAGCTTGCCCTCGCGCTGCAGCCGGCGAATCGCTTTCGGGCAGGAGCCAAGCTTATCTGTGGTGATCGAGCAGGGGTGCCAGTTGCGCATCGTCTTCAGCGCTTTGCCAAGAAACGGATAGGCGGCACGGGTATTGCGCCGATCCATCCGCATGAAATCAATCAATCGGCCATGCTTGTCGATCGCGCGGAACAGGTACTTCCACTGGCCGCCCACACGGACATAGGTCTCGTCTATCCGCCAGGAACCAGAACGGTAGCCCTGGCACCAACGCACGCGCTTCTCGAGCTCTGGCGCGTACCGCTGCACCCAACGGAAGATCGTCGACCTCGACGCCGCGCTCCTGCCTCATCTCCGCCAAGTCCCGATAGGTGATCCCGTACTTGCAGTACCAGCGCCCACAAACCAGAATGACCTCAACAGGAAAACGGCGACGCTTGAAGATCGACATGGCTGGCTCCTCGACTTGCCTTCCACCTTACACGCAGGCCAGTTAATGCAACAGAGCCGCAACTCACGCCTGCGATGATTCCCGTACATTTCGAGGCTATCCATTCCGTACGCTCTCCTTGTTCAGTGTTCTTCCCCACCGGTACAAATGAAGCCGGGCACTCTGCCGTCAAAGAACAGACCGCACGTGGCTGCCCTGTCCCCCACCTTGAACGTGCTCGCCTGTCGCAGGAACGCCAGAATGCGATTTTGCGTACCCGCCCCTTCCCAGGTGACGGTAAGGAAGCGTCGTGCTTCTGCTTTGCGGGAGAAGAGTGTCAGGAAATTTCCCGACAGCCTCATAGTGTTCACAGAAACCGCTAAAGTAGGCTTATTTTTTTCTTGACAAATGTTTTTTGTCCGCCTTAGGATTGCGGGAATCGATGAGGATGCGTCCTCTGTCTTGAGGCTGATCCAAATAATTTGGTCAGCGTACGGCTCAGCTGCGTCTGCGTTGAGGCAACAGTAATGGCAACAAACTAAGTATGAACCAGCTCCGAAAAGCTCGAATTTCGGAAGCTGGAAAACAATGTAGGGGTCTGTTTGAAGACTTTCATGAGGCGAGGGGTTATGACAAGAGACATCCAGCGGGGACGCGTAGCGATCCTATTATGCTCAGATTTGGCCGTCCTGATGAAATCTTGCATCCTGGTAATCGGGATGCTGCTGTTCGCCGGCACTGTGGCACATTCACAGATCTATAGCGGTGAAATTGTTGGAAATATCATTGACAGCCAAGGCGCTGTGATACCGAACGTCGTGATATCGGCCATCAACGTCGGGACAAATAATAAATACCCAGCAAAAAGCAACGCATCCGGCGAGTATGTGATTTCTCAACTTCCTATCGGCACCTACACTGTCCATGCGAAAGCTGCCGGGTTCAGGGAGGAAGTGGTCAATGCCGTTCAGGTGCACGTCTCAACGAACACCAATGTCGCCATAACCCTCCAAGTCGGCGCTGTGAACGAAACGGTAACGGTCGAGGAAGATGCTGTGCAGGTACAAACTACCTCAGCAGCGGTAGGGGAGATTATTGGTGGGACCCAAGTTCGCGAGCTTCCGCTCAATGGCGAAAACTTCGTCGGCCTGACCCAGCTTTCGCCAGGCGTTTCGGCCGCTGCATCCTATGACGGAACCGGCAAAGGCATAGCTGGCGGTGTGAACTTCTCCGTCAACGGCAACCCATACACAAATAATCTGTTCCTCATTGATGGTGTAAACGATAACGATGTCGGATCCGGTCGCACCATCCTTGTTTACCCGTCAGTCGACACTATTGCTGAGTTCAAGATGATTCGTAACTCATACGGCCCAGAATACGGACAGGCTTCGGGCGGAATTATCAGCATCACTACGAAGTCGGGGACGAATCAGTGGCATGGAGGAGCATTCTACGCAGGCCGGAATGACGCCCTAGATACAAATGACTGGGTTCATAATAATCTCGCACAAGGCAAGGGGAAACTACGCCGCAGCGATTTCGGTTATAACGTTAGCGGGCCGGCCCTAAAAAACAAATTGTTCCTTTGGTGGAATCAAGAATGGAATCGGGAGATTCGCGGCGCAGCCTATGGCACTTGCGTACCCACCGATGCGGAATCCGCCGGTGATTTCAGCGCGTATGGCACAGCGACCACCGATCAATGCGGGGCGACCATTCCGACGATCCCCAGTTTCGCCCAGGGCGCAAAACCGCACACGATTGCGAATCCCGACAAAGCTGGCTTGCTGATTGCTCAGTTCTATCCGTCTCCCAACTTCAGCCCGAATCAAACCGCAACAAACAGCAGCGGGTACAACTGGAACACATCCATTAACAATTCAGTTCAGTGGAGCGAGTGGAATGTGCGTGGAGACTGGGATGTAACCAAATCCAACCGCGCGACAATGCGTTGGACACAGGACAGTTGGGACAATCCTGCTCCAGTCAATCCAGCCGGTTTTTGGGGTGAATCCGCATTCCCTACGGTGCAGTCAAGCTGGAGCCAACCCTCCAAGAGCGTGATGGCGAAGCTGACCTCAACTATTTCCAATACAATGGTGAATGATGTCGAGTTCGGTTACGGCTACAATGAACTGATCAGCAAGCTGGCCGGCACGCGAGCGGACATCGTTCCCGCCATTCAAGCTGCCTATCCGGCCTCCTTTCCTTCCTCCATTAAGACAAAGGATGAGTTCTTTGGAGGATGGGGAGGCCTAAATCCCTATGGGTCTTACAATGGCAGCTTTTCAATGTGGAACATCGCACCCTATACCAGTCACGAGGATCTGTATGCCATCCAGGACAATTTGTCCAAGGTAAAGGGTGACCACCTTCTCAAGGTTGGAGTATATGTAAGCAGCAATACGAAGGTAGAAAACGTTGGAAATGGTCAGGATCGTCCCTCACTTCCATCGACGATCTATTGCCAAGCTGACGCCTCAGGCAACAACTACATCGGAGTCCCCGGTCACCCCGCATGCGCGCAAACAAATAACGGCCTCGCGAACCTCCTTATACCGGGTACAGGAAGTACGCCGCAGGAATTCAACGTCAGCGAGAACAGTATTGACGCGGTAGCTGACATTCGCTGGCACGATTTTGAATGGTACGCCGGCGATAGCTGGAAGATTAAGCGCAACGTAAGCCTCGATTATGGCTTTCGCTGGTCCTTCTATCGGGAACCGTATTCGGCAACCAATCAATATGCAAACTGGAGCCTTTCGAATTGGAGTGCGGGAGAAGCCACCACAAACCCATCCGATGCATGCAACGGTGTGATTACTGTCCCGGGAACAACGCCATGCGCTGACGCGTCCAAGTTTTTAGCGAGTCAAGGAGTCAATCTTCCTCTGTCTAGCGGCACACCGGGACAAAATAGAGCGCTTGCAGATCAGAACAATCACACTATCGCTCCGCGTATCGGTATTGCCTGGGATGTTCGAGGAGAGGGAAAGACTGCATTGCGTGCAGGCGGTGGTCAGTTCTACCAACGTGAACTGGTCGGCATCGATGAAGGACTGAGCCGCACAGCCCCTTACGTCATCAATGTCAATACGAACCGTGCATTGGATACGGCTGCGCCATTGGCCAATCCGTCGGTATCACCGAATGCGGCCAAGAGTCCTCGCGGTGTGGTGCCGAATTCCTGGCAATGGAACTTAACTGTCGAACAAGAGCTCGTTAAAAACACGACGCTCCAGATAGGTTACGTAGGCAACACTGGCATTCACCTGACTTCGATAAGCGATCTCAATGCCGTTCAGCCGAACAATTGGCTGCAATCTGCATTCAGCAGCGGGAGCGCCCAAAACGCATTTCGTCCTGCTTTCAACTTCGGAACAATCGGAGGCTACGCCAGAGGAGGACATGCCACCTACCATTCTCTTCAGACGCTTTTCCGCAGCCAGCTAGGGCCTTCCACATTCCAGGCTGCCTACACCTGGTCGCACTCCATCGGCAACGTAGATCTTGATAGCGCTGCAGGCTCATATACTACTGATGAATCTAATCCTCAACTGGATAAGGGAAACACTAACATCAACCGCGCGAATATCTTTGTGGCCAACGAGGTCTATTACTTACCCAAACTTGAGCGCGAGAACATATTTGTACAACAGACGGTTGGAGGGTGGGAGGCAAGTAGCATCTTCACCGCGGCTGAAGGTTCATCGCTGAGTGTATTCAGCAGCGGTGTAAGTGGTGCCTGTACAAATTTGGACATCAACGGCAACTGCATAAGCGGGTACTCCAGCCCACTAACATCCTTAATCGGCAACGGCTATTCCTCCAATAATCGCCCCCTTGCTACAGGTATCAGTTGCAGTTCCGGCCGCTCCGGGAACACATTCCTCAACCCGGCCGCCTTTACGCTGGTGGGTTATGTCATTGGCACAACTCCCAGCAATATAGCCGGTCGAGGTGTCTGCACTGGAGCGCCCACCACTAACCTAGATCTGCAGGTAGCGAAAAATTGGGCTATCAAAGAGCGGCTGCACATAAAATTTAGCATGGATTTCTTTGACTTTTTGAATCACCCGAACTTCAATTCAACCAGCCTCGAAGGAACGGGTTATACTTCGCCGAATCCAGTGTATTGTGGTGGGGCAGCGGCTCCGACACCCGGTGGAGGACCCACTGGTTTGCCTTGCAGCGTGACCAACAACGTGATTACGTCTGCAGGAACACCGACAGGCTTTGGGCAGACCCAGGTCCTCCAAAATGGAAGATCAAATCGTGAACTTCAATATACCCTGCGATTCTCATTTTAGGTGATTCTTATCTTAACCAAACGGCGAGAATCTGATAAGGCGAGGTCAAAGCAGGTATCTATCTTTGCTCTCGGACAGGTGTATTCGTGGTACAGTCCGTTGCATTTTCACCTGTTGCAGCATGTGCCATGGGGGTCATGCCGGGCGGCGCTGGGGCAATCAACTCGTGGCACTGAGCACACCCTTTTCGCCCGCGTTTAGACCTCGCCTATAGCGTGTCTGCGTAGGCCAAAACGTCCGTCTGCTGACTTGATCGGAAGTTGCAAAATTGACCGAGTAGTTGCGAGTTGTTGCCGCAATGGCATGGGAGAGGTCTTCGGAGAAACCAGAACAGAAAATCATTTGCTGACTCCTGTCGTGATAAAGCGCGATCACAGAGATACGACGCTCCGCGATCGGTATAGACCTTTTAGAGTTTCAGAAGCTGGAGATCATCTGATGAGTAAGTTTTCACTACTGCTGGTTTTTTTGTACACAAGTTTTGCCTGGGCGCAAACCTCAATGATTTATGACGATGATGGACCAGTCATGGATGTTGGCGCTGTAACCAACTTTGGGGTCTTTTACAAAATGGTCGACCACGGCTGGATCAGGCCTCTGGCGACTATTGCCGATTCCAGCAACACTCTTTCCGCTCCAGGAATTTACGCGCTCGCCCTCTATTATCACCATACGGAGATTCCGATCGGAGCGAACCAGCAGAACACCCCAGACAGTGCTCTATGCGCGAAATTAAGCTGCAATGGTAGTAAGTGGAATAAGACTTGGGTCGCCAAGTTTGATCTCAAAGCCGGCGACACTCGCACAAACTATCACGACTGTGGTCAGTTGTATCGCCAGATATTAGCTAGTCAACCGGATCGCAGTGTCGTCATTGTGGAAACCGGATTTGCGACCTGCCTGATGCAAGTGTTGAAGTCGCCTGCGGACTCCTCCAGCCCTTTAACTGGAGCGCAGCTGATGAAGAAGAAGGTTAAAGAGCTCGTCATCATGGGCGGCGATTACCCAACCGGCGCAGAATGGAACTTCCGGTCCGACGCCGCGGACTATTCAGCGTTGTTCTTAACATGGACGCTGCAGAACGGATATGCACCCATCTATCTCGTAGGATGGAGCCTCGGCAACATTGCCTGTTCAGGCGCCCCCGCCGAGGCATCGAAAGATATAAATCCAATCCGCAACGCAGTTTCTCTGGCGGCACAAGCCGATGCTGGCTGTGTCACAGGTGAGCAGCGGCCTGTTTGGGATCAATTTGCGATTATGTACGGAGCTTGGGGCGCCCGGCATGCGGGGACTGCTTATTTCACACTTTCCGCTAGTGGCACAAATACTGTGAATGCTCAGGATGGCACTAACTCCTGGAGCAGCGCCAAGAAGTCCGGGCACTATTATCTGATCGCAAAAAGCAGCCCCGAAGTATTCGCCAGTTTCCTGGACGGTTACACGCACAAAGGATTATTAGCTGAAAGTCCTTCAAGCGCGCCCGGTAGAACCGGGAGATGAATTGTGTGTTACGTGACTGAGGCAATAGGGAAACCAGCAGTGCCGAGGAGAAGAACAATTGAATCGCGTCAAAGCGTGCATCTCTCGTACATTGCTCATTTGCATATTGGCCTTGGTTCCGATCTCAATGCAGTGCCAACAGATCACTACCGCCTGGCATGAACATCACGTACGAATAGACGCTGCCGGCCTCATTGGTCGCTCGCGCATTATTCTCGAGAGACCAAACTATCAGCCGAGTGAGGCCATGCCGCTAGGAAACGGCAGGCTTGGAGTTGCGGTCTGGTCAGCGGGTGGCTTTCACGCACAGCTCAATCGTATCGACACCTTGCCGAACCGCCTGTCACCTGGACAGCTCGTCGTCCCGGGGCTTGAAGCTTTGATTCACTCGCAGGACTATCGCGGATGGCTGGACCTTTATCGCGGCGAGTTCGTTGAAACCGGTGCGGGAATGAAGTTAGTCGCTTATGTCCAGCCGGGCACTGACTTACTTGAAATCGACGTATCAGGCGCAGATCCAAAGCGTGCGCAGAGCGCTGATCTGTTTCTATGGCCTTTGCGGGAGCCGAGAGCCTCAGTGCGTCGGAACGCCGGACTGCTCACGGAGAGCTGGATAGACAACCGAGATCCGGGTGGATCCGGGAAACATTTCGGATCGATTGCAGCAATTACGGCTGAAGGGCGCAACGTTCATGTCACAGTCGTAGATCATCGCACAGTACGAGTCTCTTGGCTGCCCTACCCAGACGGGAGTTTTCGAATACTCGTCGCCGCGCCGGCCTGGCGCGCTAAAACGCAATCGATTGTGTCTGTCGCGCGGGCACTCGCAAGGCGCGGCGTATCACGCCACGTCGCGTGGTGGCAGAGCTTTTGGATGCGGGCAGACGCGATACGCGTCGATTCCGACGATGGCATTGGCGAATATATGGAGAATCTACGAGTGCTTTACCTGTACGCTGCGGCGTGTGAACGTGGGACTGCAATGCCGGGGTCTCAGGGAGGAATAGCCGATCTATTCTCTAGCGTTCGCGACGCACATCGTTGGGATCGGGCTGCCTTCTGGCATTGGAACCTCCGCATGCAGGTCGCCGCAAATCTCGGCGCTGGGCTACCCGAACTGAACACATCTTACTTTGCACTGTACCGCAATAACCTTGGACCTTTGGAAGAATGGACTCGCGCGCATATGCGAGGTCGCCCCGGAATCTGCCTACCGGAGACTATGCGATTCAACGGTGTTGGTATCGAGTACGAGACGAGTGGGGATAACCCTGGGGTGTCGCGAGACTGCGATGCGGATTCTCCACCTTTCTACAACGCTCGGACGATCTCGACCGGAGCCGAGGTCTCCTATTGGATTTGGCAGCAATATCAAAGCACGTCTAACATTGCGTTCTTGCGACAGAACTATCCGCTCATGCGGGCAGCGGCACAATTTTTGATGGCTTACGAGCACGCCGGACCTGATGGTCTCACTCACACGTCGCCATCAAATGCACACGAGACGCAGTGGGACGTCTCTGACCCAGCGACTGATGTGAGCGCCCGACGGACTTTATACCGAGACACTGCAAAGGCCGCCCGAATACTGAATGTTGATTCTTCTTTTGCTGAGCAATTGCACGAAGCACTTGCCACCATTCCGTCTCGACCTCGTACCTCCATTGATAATCCAAAGCAGTTGCTGCAAATAGGCTCAGGAGAGGGTCACGATATTGTTGCCGAATCAGCTGAACCCGCTGGGCGGCAGCACAACGTCGAGAACATTGGTCTTGAGCCGGTTTGGCCCTATGGATTGATTGGCGATGACGATTCTATGACGTCGCTCGGACGCCGCACGTTTGAGCACAGGCCGTACCCTACCAACCAAGACTGGAGCTTTGATCCAGTGCAGGCTGCCCGCTTGGGACTCGACAGCGAAGTGAGTAAAACTCTGGAGAGACTGACAGAGCTCTATCAGGCATTTCCCAACGGCTTCTCTAACTGGGGAGGGCATTCCGGTGAGTTTTACATTGAACAAAGCGGAATTGTCGCACTTACTCTTGAGGAGGTACTTGTTCTAGACTACGATGGGATTCTGCGCATCGCTCCGGCCGTTCCACCGGGTTGGAACATGGCAGGTACGATCGCCGTCCTAGGACATTCTCGATTGTATGTTGAAACAAATAAGGGGGAAGTAGTTACCTGCGTTCTTGAAGCAGGCACCAGCCGGGCGATAGCGCTCCGCTCGCCGTGGCGCAGCGATGCGATAAGTATCGTTGACGACGCAACGGGACGCACAATCCTTCAAACTTCGAAAGACAAACTCGTACACTTTCACGTCTTGGCTAAGCACTCTTATGTTATATGCCGGAAAAGTCACAACGTCCCTCACAATCGCTTCGCCCCATTGAGTGGCACTGTTGCCAGTAGGCCGAAACACCTAGGAAGTCGCGGGATCGGGCTTAGAGTAGGGTCAGCATAGAAACACAAGAGTTCTGGCTACTGTTGTCGTGGATGCGCTTGCGTATCGGCGTCCGCACAATCTAGATTACAAGGAACTCACTGGGTTAAGCATAGACATTGCTGGCCCATTGATGGAACATTATTACGAGGACTCGACTTTCCGAAACACTTTATGCACAAATGGCTGTTCTTTCTGGCAATGCTGATGCCGGTAGCTGTGCTCGGTCAATTTGCAACTTCCGATAGAGTCAGCGAGCGGACGTTTTGGCCCACACAGACTCGTTATGCGAGAGATCTATATGCGGGCGAAAAGTCGTGCGCTCAGTGCCACGAATCAATTGCCCGCAGCGCTCAACTGACTCCCATGGCACGTGCTGCCATGCGCGCGAGTGAATCAAATGTTCTTAGTTCGAATCCCAACCTTACGTTCACTCAAAACAGCTATCGCTACGACATCCGGACAGAATCAGGCACCAGTGTCTACACCGTAATGGACGGCTCGTCCCGCGAGTCTGCGGTGATCAAATGGGCTTTCGGATCGAACGGGGCGCAGTCTTGGCTCTACAAGAATGGTGATGGGGAAATTCATGAAGCTCGTGTGACGTATTTCCAAGATCTGCATACTTTGAATGTCACGCCAAACCGGGATCTTGAACATGCGCAGAACGTAGACGAGGCGATGGGCCGGACGGTCGGGCACGCTGAAGTGTATCGATGTTTCGCCTGCCACACTACAGAATCAGGAACGGGAACCAGTTTTGATGAATCGAAACTGATTCCCGGAGTTAAATGCGAAGCCTGTCATGGACCTGGAGGCGCACACATCGACTTAATCAAAAGAGGCCCCGATACCGGAAACGTGACGGCGCGACAAGAAAATACGCAAAAGAGCATCGTCTCCCGCAAAAATCAGATCGCGTTGATCTTTGATCCTGGGAAGCTCAGCCCGGAGGAGTCGGTCGACTTCTGTGGAGCCTGCCACGGCTCTTATTGGGATATCACCTTGGACACGGCTCCCAGTAGCGAAAGCAGAGTGCGCTTTGAACCTTACAGGTTGGAGCAAAGTAAGTGCTGGAGCCGGAACGATGCTCGTCTGACCTGCATCGCCTGTCACGATCCCCATAAACCCCTGGATACTGAAACAACACACTACGATCGAGTTTGCCTCAGCTGTCACCTGACTGAGACAAAGACTGTCGCAGCCTCGCCGGGCACTCACGCGAAATCAGTCTGTCACGTCGCTAAGAACAATTGCGTTTCGTGCCACATGCCCCAGGTCTATGTGCCGGCGGCACGCCGGAGTTTCCCAGACCATCGTATTCGCATTGCACATAATGGGGAGCCGTTTCCCGATTAAATCCCGCAAGTTCGCTCTCACTCCGGAAAAGCCTCGCCTGCCCTCGCTATGCGGATGCGATGGTCAGTGAAATCGGAGTGCATCTCCGGCACATAGACCTTCGGCATGTGACAGCTCGCGCAATTCTTCCTGGCGGTGGGACACGCCGCGCCAGGATGGCTCGCCGTCGGTTTCACTCCTGCCGAATTCACATGGCATTGCAAGCAGGCGTTGTCATAGGCTGCCGTGTCGGTCTCCAATTGCTCATGGGGATCATGGCAGGCTGTGCAGGTAAGCCGAGCGTCCCCCTTGCCCCAGCATTTGCTGGTCACCAGGCGGTAGGGCGCGGACCTCGTCGTCGAGACTCCTTTCACTCCGGATAGCTTCACATCCCACCAGCTTCCGTGACAGGCCCCGCAAAACTCGACCGCCTCGGTAGGAGCCAAGTGCGCCGAGTTGAAAATCTCCGTCCTACTCGCTCCAAGCTTGCCCGCCAGCATGTCGTCCATGGCTTGAACGTGCTTGCCACCCGGGCTATGGCAGCCCTCGCAACTCACACCGGGGATCAGGTGACTCTCATCGAAATGGCCTCCAATATTGGAGGCTGTGGTGTGGCAACCAAAACACCGTGCGACCTCCGCCTGCCCGACTGGCCGATACATGGCCTCGTCAATCCCTGAGGGGAAAGGCAGCTCGCGTGAGGGAGTAAACCCCAAGTTTCCCAGCCTTTGAAAGTATGTCACACGCGCCTCATAAAACTTGCCGTCTTCCTTTTTGAACAGATACGACTGGCCCACCCTTCCCGTGCCAAACGCCCACGCCAACAGATACGACAGACTCTTCGTGCCGTCGCTAACCGAATATTTGCTTTGGTCCGCAGTTGTTTCAATCTGGTATCTGTATTTGTCGATAGCGAAGGTCAAGTCGGAATGCGAGCGGAGGATCTCGGCCTTTGACGCAGGCATCGTGTTGCGGCCCATCGGCGTTGCTTTTTGCGCCACGACCTTTGCGGCGTGACAGCGCCCGCAGGTGTCGGCTCCCACAAATCCTTCCCGTGAGGCGGAGCCCTGCGTGGGCCAGAAGCCCGGCTCGCTGAGATGATCCTCGGTTGAGAGCTGGCCCATGAGAACGGGTGCCTGCATGAGAACCGCGGCGAGCAGGGCAAATCCGCGGCGTTGCCACAGCACCGCCGCCACATTTCCCAACCTTCGCAAAACAAACAGGATCATTAGGTGCTCCGCCTGCAGCTATCTTTCTCTCAGCGATCTCGCATCAGTATCGCTCTCGCTAGTATGGGAATAGCCGATTCGCCAGTAAGCAATGCGCCGGGGTCTGAAGGCGTCATTCCGTGGCCAAAGGGCCTCGACGCGAGGTCGGCGGAGGCACGCACCATCAGTTCAGGCTCTATTACGATCTCGGATTGAAATAAGCCTTCCTTCGATCCTTGCGATCATCGTCTTTGTCTCGATTTCAATCCTCTGTTGACGCGGTTGCCGGGTCATTCTGCTTCGGGGTCCGCCGTTTTGATTTGCAGTATAATGTATCGACACGTTGTCATGAAGTGCAATTCGCACAAACCCGCAGCACCTACCAAATCTAGTCGCGTCGGCTTTAGCGGGAAGTCTTGGCTGGGTATCCCGTTGCTCTGTGTATTCGTGATCGGCCCAGTCCAGGCCCAGCGGTCTTCGACAAAAAGGCCAACCGGCGGGAAATCGGCCCAGGCACCAACCGAACTCGAGATCCGCATCGCTGCGGCGGCAGCGGCCCGCGATGCGGGCGATTCGGCCACCGCCGCACTAGCTAACGAGCGCCTCATCGCAACTGCCCTTCGCGAACTCGCCGGGCTACGCCAAATCGAGTCGATGTATCCCCAAGCGATAGAACTCTACCGTGATTCGCTCAACTTTGAGGACTCAAGAAGCGCTCGCGTGGACCTCGCCATGTCCGAGGCCCAGGACGGGCGCTACGATGATGCCATCCAACTCGCGCAAGAGGCCCTGGCCGCCAACCCCGGCAATCTCCACGCTGACCGCATCCTTGCCAGTGCTCTGGTCCAGAAGGGCGACTTCGTCCAGGCCGTCCAACCTTTCTCGCAGGTCGCCGCCGCTGAGCCCAGTATCGACAACCTATACGCCCTCGCCAACTGCCTGTTACAAACCCACAAACCCGAGGATAAACTGCGCGCCCAGTCTGTCTTTGAGAGGATGACGAAGATCGCTGGCGACAGCGGCTCACTGCATGTCCTTTACGGGCGCGCCTACCGCGATGCCGATGATATGCCCTCGGCCGTCCACGAATTCCAACTCGCTGTCGCCTCTAGCCCGCAGACTCCACACGCGCACTACTTTCTCGGCCTTGCCAAACTGTCGCTCAATGAATGGAAGCCTACACCGGAAGCCGAGGCCGAGCTGCGCAAAGAGATCGAGTACTTCCCCCACGACTATCTTGCCAACTACATCCTTGGCTTCCTGCTCTCCGGCGAACGCCAGTATGACGAGTCGAACAAATATCTTAAGGCCGCGTCCGAAATAGACCCCACCGCGCCGGAACCTTTCCTCTATATGGGCCTCAACGCCTATTCGCAGGACAACATTAAAGGCGCCGAGCCAATGCTGCGTAAGGCGATCGAACTCACCGGCAACGACGAGGGCCGCTCCAACTACCAGATTCGCCGCGCCTACGTTGATCTCGGCCGCATACTCGCCAAAACCGGCCGTCAGCAGGAGGCCGACGTCTTCCTTGGCAAGGCCCGCGACCTGCAAAACAAAACAATGGAGCAGAGCCAGCAAAGCGTCGCCTCACTCGCCATGGCCGAAGGAGCAGGATCGGCCGCAGCCGTCATGCCGCTCACCCGCCAGCAGGAGAACGCATCCGCACCGGCCTTGGAAAAGGAGGCTCAGAATCACATCTACGACCCGCTCGACCCTGCTGCTCTGACGCACAGCAAGCTCACCTCCGCGCAACGCGCCGAGGCCGACACGCAGGAGAAGCTGCTTCGCGCGACCTTAGGTCTGGCCTTCAACGACCTTGCTACGTCGAAGGCAATCCGCGGCAAATACTCCCGCGCCTTGGGTTACTATCAGCAGGCTGAGCGCTGGGACAACTCCTTGCCCGGTCTCGAAAAGAACCTCGGCCAGTGCGCCTTCCGCGCCGCCGACTACCCCGAGGCCGTCCGCGGTCTCTCGCTAGCCCTGCAACAGCAGCCGGACAGCGTCCCGCTCCGCGCCATGCTCGGAAGCGCCTATTACGCCACCAATCAATACACCGTTGCAGCGCGAACCTTCGCGCCTCTCGGAGACCGCGGCATTGCCGACGGCGAGGTCGGCTACGCCTGGGCTGACTCCCTCGCCCACACCGGCGACATGAAGAAAGCCTCGGAGGTGTTAAGCGCTTTTCAAGCGCAAACCCGCCCCCTGGAAGCCATGTTGCTTATCGGCCAGCTCTGGACGGAGATAGGGGATTACGCCCGCGCAATTTCGACTCTACAACAGGCGCTCCAGTTCAATCCGTCGCTGCCCAATGCTCATTTTTATTGTGGCCTTGCTTACATTCGTTGGGAGCACTGGCCTGAGGCGGCCAAGGAATTCCAGGCTGAGCTCGCCATTCAACCCGATGACGCGGACGCGCAATATCATCTCGGCTTCGCCTATATGCAGCAATCGAAGATCGATGACGCCGTGGCTGCCTTCCGTCAAGTCGTCTCCGCCCATCCCGATTACGCCAATGCTCAATACGAATTGGGGAAAATCCTGCTCGACCGCGGAGAAGTGGCTGATGCGGTGGGCTACCTCGAGGCGGCCGCTCGCCTCAGTCCGCAAACCGACTACATCCACTATCAACTTCAGGCCGCCTACCGCAAGGAGGACCGCATCGCCGAGGCGGACCACGAACTCGACATATACAAGCAGCTCAAGAAAAAGTCCCGCGAAAGCGCAGCCAGCGCGATGAAACCCAACCCGTGAAATTCAACTCGCTTACGTGGAACACGACTCGATGGCGCCATCGCTGCTTCCGTGTGGGGATATTCAGCTCAGTCGCAGTTACGTTTTGCGCCGTCGGCATGGCGTCTGCGCAGAGCGGTCATCCGGTCCCGCCCCCGCCGCCCCCGGGCGCTAAGGCGACTAAATGTGCCGGCCGCACTGTTCCGCAGTTCGACGACATCACTGCCGCCTCCGGCATCACCTTCAAACACACCTCGGATCCGTCGAAGAAATACATCGTCGAGTCCATGAGCGGAGGCGTGGTGCTGATCGACTACGACCGCGACGGCTGGCCGGACATCTATTTTACCAACGCGCCCACCGTCGCAATGGCCGTCAAAGGTGAAAAGAGTCTCGGTGTTCTTTATCGCAACAATCACGACGGGACCTTCACTGACGTCACAGCAAAAGCGGGCCTAAACACACGCTGCTTCGCCATGGGCGGGGCCGTAGGCGACTACAACAATGACGGATGGCCCGACCTCTACGTCACCTGCCTCGGCGGCAATATTCTCTATCGCAACAACGGCGATGGGACCTTCACCGACGTCACCGCTAAGGCAGGAGTGGCCGACGGCCGCTGGTCTACCGGCGCCGCATTCGGCGACTATGACGGCGACGGGCTTGTCGACCTGATGGTCACAAATTACGTTGATTTTCATCTCGATGACTTGCCCGGCTTCGGGAGCGCCCCTTTCTGTAAATACCGTGGCATCGACGTGCAATGCGGTCCGCGCGGGCTCCGCGGCGCCGGCGACGCGCTCTTCCACAACAATGGTGACGGAACCTTCACCGACGTCTCGAAAGCCGCCGGTGTTAGCGACCCCAACGGCTACTACGGTCTCGGCGTACTCTGGGCCGACTTCAACAATAGCGGCCGTCCTGACATCTATGTCGCGAACGATTCGACACCCAAGTTTCTCTACCAGAACTTGGGCAACGGCAAGTTCAAAGACATCGGCCTCGAATCCGGCACCGCTGTCAGCGACGACGGCTCCGAGCAGGCCTCAATGGGCATTGCCATCGGCGACTACAACCACACTGGCCGACCGTCTATTTATGTCACCAACTTCTCCGATGAAAACGACCTGCTTTACCGTAACGAGGGCGACTGGAACTTCAAGGAGGTCTCCTACGCCGCCGGAGTCGCGCTGCCCTCGCTGCCCTACGTGAAGTGGGGAACCGCCTTTGTAGATCTGGACAATGACGGCTGGCTCGACCTGATCGCGGTCGACGGCCACGTCTATCCCCAAGTCGACACGCTGCCCTCCGGCGCAAGTTATCGCGAGCCGAAGCTACTCCATCTCAACCAACGAGACGGAACCTTCTGCGATGCCAGCGACCAGGCTGGCGTCGCGTTGACCGAACGCCGCGTGTCTCGAGGACTCGCCGTTGGAGATTTGTTTAATGACGGAAACATGGACTTGGTCGTCGGCGACATCGACGGCGCTCCAATGCTGCTGCGTAATCGCGGTATTCCGGGCCGCCACTGGGTCAGCTTCGAACTGCAAGGGACCAAAAGCAATCGCCTCGCACTCAACGCCCGTGTTGCACTCGTGGCCGGAGGCATGACCCAGACCGACGAAATCCACAGCGGAGGCAGCTATCTGTCGCAAAACGACCTGCGCATCCACTTCGGGCTCGGCAATGCAACCAAAATCGATAAGGTCGAGATCCACTGGCCTTCAGGCAAATCAGAGATTTTGACCAACCTTGCTGCCGATCATTTTTATTCAGTCGTCGAGGGACAAGGCATTGTCCCTGCGGAACAGGCACGGCCAACGCCCCTGAAGCACCACTGACACGAGAGGCGTCGTTAACATTCAGGCCCCGGGGCTACGCGGAGACACATCTGAACGGCCTGCTGCTCGGAGCTACATGCGTACAGTTTTGCTTTAGCCTGTGCTCCGCCCAATGGTTACAGGGCGGCTTTCGTGTTATAAATCAAACACGAAAGCGCTAAAGTGCTTGACATTGAGAAGTTTAATCTTTATGTTTTTAGTCATGTTAACCACGTTTCCTGCCGGACTGGTACTCAGGTTGTGCACGATGAAAGGCGTTGCCAACTGGCTGGAGTTTCGAAAGCGACGGTATCGCGTGTCGTGAACAGCTTCCGTAACGTGACCTGCAAAACGAAGACGAAAAGTGTTGATTGCTATTTCAAGATTTGGGACCTGTGAAGCTCCAGACGAGCGGGCGGATGAAGGTCTTGAGAGACGCCAACTCCAGATTTTCCAACAAACGGAAGCGCTCGGCCACTGCGAATACTTCGTAACTTTATAAATTTATGTAAGACGAATGGAAGGAAAATAGCGTCGTGAAGTCGCTCTTTGACTTAACAGGACATGTCGCAGTGGTCGTGGGGGGAACAACCGGAATAGGCCGAGCGATGGCACTTGGGCTTGCGGACGCAGGCGCCGATGTGATCGCCTCCGCACGCCGTTTAGGGCAAGTTGAAGAGGTGGCGCGGGAACTCGAGGCGCGAGAGGCAAAGACCTTGCGGATGACGTGCGATGTATCCAGGCGAGAGTCTCTTCAATCGCTGTGTGATGCGGTGATCGCGCAGTTTGGCAAGGTTGATATTCTCATCAACTGCGCCGGCATGATCAAGCGCGCGCCTACGCTGGATTTTGCGGAGGCGACTTGGAACCAGATTATCGAGACTAACTTGACCGGTACCCTGCGCGGCTGCCAAATATTTGGCAAGTACATGTTGGAACGTGGCTACGGCCGCATCATTAATGTCGGCTCGTTAACAACCTTTCGCGGTTTTTTTGAGGTGTCAGCCTATGGGGCGAGCAAGGCAGCGGTCGGGTCCCTTACAAAATCGCTTGCGGTCGAGTGGTCGAAATACGGGGTTACTGTAAACGCGATTGCGCCGGGTGTCTTCCGCACGGATATCAACACGGACCTGCTCGACAATACAGATCGAGGACGCGAGTTTCTGACCCGGACGCCCATGGGAAGATTCGGCGATGTTAAGGAGTTGGTGAGTTCCGCGATTTTTCTTGCGGCTCCATCGTCCTCTTTCATTACAGGGGAAATAGTATCTGTAGACGGTGGCTTCCTCGCCAGCGGCGTCAATCAGTGACCACCTAAACGGGCATCTTTCACCGTGCGGGAGATGGAACAAAATGAAAGAACGCGAGCTTGAATTTGAGCGTTGCCCTTTGGGATGCATTTGTTGCTGCATCGCTCAGAAAGCGGCGTTCGTGAAACAAACATGGCAACGCTGAGCGTCACTTTGCTGAGGTCGAATATCGTTTTCGCAACTATTATCGCTTTCGCAATTACCATTTCTTGAGGGTCTCAATATGAAGGCAGTCATCATAATGGAAGCCGGTTTGGCGTTGGTCGAATCGATCCCCGATATCACTCCTTCGTCACATGAGGTCTTGCTGAAAATTCGCAGGATTGGTTTATGTGGAAGCGATCTGAACTCGTTCCGTGGAAGAAACCCGATGATCACCTTTCCGCGCATCCCGGGCCATGAGGTAGCAGCGACGGTAATGGAGGATGTTGCCGGGAATCCAGTGCTCAAGCGGGGCACCGATGTCACGCTCTCTCCCTACACCAACTGCGGGACCTGTCCTGCATGCCTACGGCATCGACCGAATGCCTGCCAGTTCAATGAGACTCTGGGGATACAACGGGATGGCGCGATGACCGAGTATCTCGCTATCCCGACAGAGAAGCTTTTCCCCGCTCGACTCTCACTTAACGCGCTGTGCCTGGTCGAGCCCCTAACGATCGGCTTCCATGCTGTCGCCCGGGGCCGCGTAACCAGCGAGGACAAGGTAGCCATTATCGGTTGTGGGGGTGTAGGCCTAGGCGCGGTTGCCGCGTCCAGTCGCCGCGGAGCCAGGACAATTGGAATTGACGTCGACGACGATAAACTTAGGATCGCCACGGCTGCCGGCGCCCACAGCACCATCAACAGCGCGACTGAGTCAATCCACGATCGCCTTGCTGATCTTACCGAAGGCAAAGGTCCCGACGTCATAATCGAAGCCATTGGTTTGCCGCATACTTTTCGTGCTGCAGTGGAAGAAGTAGCGTTTACCGGTCGGGTGGTCTACATAGGATATGCCAAAGAGCCCGTCACCTACGAGACCAGGCTGTTTGTACAGAAAGAACTTGATATCCTCGGCTCGCGGAATGCCCTCCCGGAAGACTTCCATGATGTCATTCGGATGCTCGAGGACGGACTATTTCCCGTGGATGAGACGGTCAGCTCTATCATTCCGCTGGAGGACGTGCCAGCCGCTCTGGGCTCCTGGAGCGAGAATCCCACTAACGTAAAGAAGATTCTCGTCACGTTCGACCGATGACCGCTTCGGCGTGAATTCGTTCCTGGCTGGCCGGCGTCCAGAATCATAACCAGTGTGGAATGGAAACCGCCAGAAGCATCCACTAACATTTTATGTAAAGGTAGCGCTAAAGTAGAGAGAATATATTGACTTTCGATTGACGGCTGAGCTATAGTTGCCTTCATATTAGACGGGGCTTTTTGAGGGCTGCAAGAGTCAAAGAATGCGACGCGGAATGGGGGCGGAGTTGCGCTTAGCAGACGAAGATCTCTTTCACGTGATGAAAGAGACACTCTACAGCCCGGTAATCGGCGACATCCTCGATGTGCTTGGTCTTTGGCACCAATTTTTGCCGCAAGCCATCCAGCCGTTGAGTGCTGACGTGATCATCGCGGGTCGCGCTATGCCGGTCCAGATCGCTGACGCGTGGGGAAGGCAAGAGTCGCCGTTTGGCCGAATGACCGAAGCGCTCGACCAGGTTCAGCCGTATGAGATCTACATTGCGACAGGCGGTTCGATGAATTGTGCGGCGTGGGGCGAGATCATGACGGCGACTGCCCGCACCCGCAAAGGAGCGGGCGCGATCATAGACGGGTTTCACCGGGACACACCGAGAGTAGCTGAACAGGAATGGCCGGTTTTCAGCCGAGGGCGATTTGCTCAAGACGCGGGAGTCCGGTCGAAGGTGGTCGACTTTCGCTGTCCCGTCGAAATCGGTGGTGTCGTTATCCGGCCTGGCGATCTCATATTTGGCGATCTCGATGGCGTCGTCGTCGTGCCTCAAGCGGTCGAGAAAGAGGTGTTTGAGCGCGCGCTGGAGAAGGTCCGCGCGGAAAAGGTGGTTCGCAAGGATATTGAAGGCGGTCTCTCCAGTACTGAGGCGTTTCGCAAGTACGGAATTCTTTGAGTTATATCTGGCGATTGGGAACTCGATGAAGCAGTGCTTTTTTATTCACCCGGATGACAACGTGGCGACCCTCACCGACGACGTCGGCCTTGAATGCCTTCTTGTGGTCGGAGGTGTGCCGGGAGCTACCGTGCAAACAAAGGAACCAATCTCTCTTGGGCACAAAATAGCACTCGCCGCAATCGAACCAGAGGAAGCGGTCATCAAGTATGGAGCTGTCATTGCCCTGGCCACCAAGCCTATCAAGCGGGGTGGGTGGGTTCATCTGCAGAACTGCAGAAGCATGTTGGATGAGCGCTCCGGCGGATTGGACCTGCATACCGGCGCTGCCAAGGATACCGCCTATGAATGAACACTCCGTACAGGACCGAACATGGCATGGGTATCTGCGAAAAGACGGCAGGAAAGGCATCCGAAATCTTCTTCTCGTGATTTATACGGTGGAGTGCGCGAGCTATGTCGCGCACGAGATCGCGCGAGACGAAGAAGACGTTCATGTCATCGGCTTTCCAGGGTGTTATGACAATGCCTACGCGATTCGCCTAATGCTGGCTTTTGCGACGCACCCCAACGTGGGGGCATGTCTTGCTGTAGGTCTTGGATGCGAATACACCCAGCCATCCCGAATCTCCGAAGCGGCCGCCAAATCGGGTCGTCCCAGCGAATGGTTTTTCATTCAGGAAGAGGGGGGCACCCGGGCGAGCATCGAGCGTGGTAAACAGGCCATCGCAAGTCTGCGCAGCCAGCTTGCGAACGAAACTCGACTGGTATCCATGACATGGAGCGATCTGACGGTCGGTGCAGAGTGCGGAGGCTCGGACGGCACCTCGGGACTCGCTGGCAATCCGGCGGTGGGGCGATTTTATGACCTTCTAGTAGACCTGGGCGGACGTGCTGTCTTTGAGGAAGTGGTAGAGATGATCGGCTTGCGCAACATACTCCTCTCCCGCGCGAGCTCGCCGGAGGCGGCAGCCGAACTGGCCACTACGTACGACAAAGCCGAGCGATACTGCAAGGCCGTGCGGCAGTACTCAGTCTCGCCAGGCAACTTTGCCGGCGGCCTGACCACGATAGAGGAGAAAAGCATGGGAGCTTTCGCCAAGAGCGGCACCCGCACTATTCGAGGGGTGTTGCGAGTCTCTCAGCAACCACCAGGTCCGGGTCTTTGGCTGCTGGACTCGGTGCCTGACGACCACTTCATGCAGTTCGGATATACAAATCCTAACGACACGGAAGGCATCATGGACCTCATTGCGACGGGTGCGCAGATTGTCCTATTCGTGACTGGCAGAGGCAGCGTGATCGGTAGCCCGGTCGCTCCTCTGCTCAAGGTGACAGGCAACTCGAGAACCTTTGCGCGCATGCGTGAAGATATGGACTTCGACGCGAGTCGAGTGTTGAGCGGACAGATCACTCTGGACACAGCGGGACGCGAACTGATGGCCCTTGTAAGGGCCGTCGCCTCAGGTCAATTAAGCAAACCGGAGGCGCTCGGGCACCGAGAGTACTTTGTCATGTACAAACACCAGAACACTCCTCCTCTGGAGGCAGGATGCCGAGCCTGATAGCCCGCGACGAATCACGTTCGGAGCGCAGTTCCAGGGGACTTGCTATTTGTCCTACATCGTCCATCACACCCTTACCTGGCCTGCCCACGAGCAGATGCATACAGATATGACCGGAGCGCCCGATATCACTGTAATGCCAAAACGCCGCCTCGGCCGCACCAGCCTACTGGCGTCGGTGCTCAGCTTCGGAGCTTCCCCGCTAGGAAACACTTTTCGTGTAACGGATCCGGAGGAGGGTAAGCGGGCGGTCCACATGGCCATCGACCACGGTATCAACTTCTTCGATGTCTCGCCCTACTATGGACTCACATTAGCCGAGGAACGGCTCGGAAAAGCGCTGGTGGGCCATCGCGACAGAGTTCTGGTGGCAACAAAGTGCGGACGCTACGGCGTGGACCATTTTGACTTTTCCGCGAAACGAGTGAATGCGAGCATAGATGAGTCACTGAGCAGACTTCGCACCGACTACGTTGATCTGCTGCAGGTGCATGATGTGGAGTTTGGCAATGTGCGGCAAATCATGGATGAAACCATCCCAGCCATGCGCCGGCTGCAAGAACAAGGCAAGGCTCGCTATATCGGCATCACCGGCTATCCTTTAAAGACCCTTGTGCGCATCGCCGAAGCTGTGCCTATCGACACCATACTCACCTACTGCCGTTACAACCTCATGATCACGGACATGGATGATATCCTTACCCCTGTCGCCAGGAAGCACAATATTGGTTTGATCAATGCGTCCGCACTGCATATGGGTATTCTCACCGAAGGCGAAGCGCCCGCGTGGCATCCGGCTTGCGTCCAGGTCCAGGCTGCGGGCAAGCGCGTGGCGGAGTTGTGCAGGCTACGAGGAGAGGATATCTCCACCGTCGCGCTACGCTTCTGCCTAGACCACAACTATGTCTCAACGACACTTGTCGGCATGTCTACCCGCAAACATGTGACTGACAACCTGCGCGTACTCAACGCTAGTTTAGAGAGGCGCTTGCGGAAAGAAATAGAAGATAGCATCGCGCCGGTCTACAACCACGTTTGGCCTTCGGGGCGCGTCGAAAATCAGGATTGCCCTGTGCCCAGTTGATAAAGCAAGCACCCCAATGAACTACCCTGAACTTACAGTAATTCAAGCTATTTAAATCGTGACTCAAGGTAATGTCAATGCTTTCCGTAAGTCATTCTCCGCGCGAAGACGATCGATCGGCCTCAGCCCCACTCTTTCCTCCGGGTGCCATGTTGCCTTGCATTCTTGTTACTGCGCTTTTTTTTCTATGGGGGATACCGAACAACCTCAATGACATCCTGATTCGCCAGTTTATGAAGTCGTTTGCGATCGACCGCATGCAGGCTGGATTGGTGCAATCGGCCTTCTATATGGGGTATTTTCTGCTGGCATTACCTTCCGCTCTTTACATGCGGAAGTTCGGTTATAAGGCTGGATTTGTGACCGGATTATGCTTGTTTGGCGCTGGAACGTTCTTGTTCTGGCCCGCGGCACTTATCGCGCGCTATTGGTGCTTTCTGCTAGCGCTATTTGTGATGGCAAGCGGACTAGCCTTCCTTGAGACCGCATCCAACACCTTCATCGCCTTGTCCGGTTCGGCCGAAACTTCGGAGCGGCGGCTGAATTTCGCCCAGGCCTTCAATCCCATCGGCTCGATCGCCGGTTCTTTTATCGGCACTGTCTTCATCTTGTCCGGAATCGAGTTAAGTCCGCAGCGTCTCGCAAGACTGCAGGCCTCAGGGCAATATCTGGTGTATCTACACTTTGAAACATTGCGGGTAGTCCGCCCTTATATCATCCTCGGCGCGGCTGCTTTCGTATTGGCCGCCTTGCTGCTGCGCACCAGATTTCCTGTGCTTCGCGATGAAGGCTCGGTGGAACAACCGCCTGTCCCAATCTCGCGGCTACTGCGAAACCGCCATCTCGTGTTTTCCATCGTCGCGCAGTTTTTCTATGTAGGTGCGCAGGTAGGAACGTGGAGTTACTTCATTCAATATGTCCAGGACTATGCAGGCCAGCCTGAAAAACTCGCAGGGTACTTCCTAGCCGGCACGCTGTGCATGTTTGGCATCGGGCGCTTCACCTCGGCCTATGTTATGAAGTTCATCTCGCCTCCACGGCTGATGACGGCATATAGCCTAGTCAATCTGGGCTTAGTCTCAATCGGTGTCTTTCATCCGGGATGGGTCGGCGTCTGGGCTATCTTCCTGACCAGCTTCTTCATGTCTCTCATGTATCCGACGATCTTCGCTCTCGGACTTCATGGGCTAGGCGCGGGCAGCAAGGTCGGCGGTTCGCTTATTGTGATGGCAATTGTCGGTGGCGCCGTGCTCACTCCTATCATGGGTGTTATCGCGGACGCTTCCAAACGTGTGGCCGTCGCGTATACCATTCCTCTCTTCGCCTACATCGTGATCGCCGTGTATTCCTTTTCTACGTACACCGCCGCAAGGCTGGAGCTAAAGGGGAGATCATGATTAGAGCTATCGACAGACTTTGTCAGCTTTCTATAAGCGAGAGACGTCAATGCAGCGATTAGGGTCCGTGCTGAGACTACGGCAAGGCGCATTGGATGAATACCGATCCGCACACGCAGATGTGTGGATCGAGGTGTTGGATGCCCTCGTGGACGCCAACCTTCGGAATTATTCGATCTACCACAAAGATGATTTTCTCTTCAGTTATTGCGAGTACTACGGCGATGACTATGAAGGCGATATGGCTAGGATGGCCGCGAACCCGAGTGTTCAGCGGTGGTGGAAGTTTGTAGGCAGGCACCAAGAACCATTCCCGACACGACAACCGGGAGAGTGGTGGGCGAGCATGGAAGAGTTGTTCCATCTGGATTGATTTTTGGCCTCGAGTAAAAGCCGAGCCTCGTTGTGAACCAGGAGAAGCGAAAGATGGCGGTGACAAGACGGGACTTTATTGCATTGGGAGGCGCGGCAGCGATCGCTAGGCGCAGATTATTGTCGCAGCAGACGACGGCTCCGGTATTTACGGACGATTTGGAATCGCTTCAACAATATCGCGCTCCTGAGTGGTTTCGCGATGCGAAGCTCGGCATATGGGCGTGCTGGGGACCAGAGGCCGTGCCCGAGATGGGCGACTGGTATGCGCGCAATATGTACATTGAAGGACATCCGCAATACGAAGACCACCTCAAGCGCTACGGACACCCCTCGAAAGTCGGCTACCGGGATATGATCCCTTTGTGGAAAGGCGAGAACTGGAATCCCGAGCGGTTGATGGGCCTTTACAAGAAGGCCGGAGCACGCTATTTCTGCGCGATCGCACAGCATCACGACAACATCGATTGCTGGAACTCCAAGTTCCATGTGTGGAACTCAGTCAAGATGGGGCCGCGTCGCGATGTCATTGGCGAATGGCGCGATGCCGCTCGCAAACATGGCTTGCGCTTTGGGGTCACAGAGCATCTTGGCGCCAGTTGGAACTGGTATGGAGTCACCAAGCAGGCTGACAAGACCGGCCCGTATGCCGGTGTTCCGTACGACGGCACCGGCCGGGAATATGCCGAACTGTATCACAGGGGAAATGAGAAGGCCAGGATGGAGGACTGGTACAAGAACACGCCCGAGTCCTGGCATATCGAATGGTTCAATCGCATCAAGGATCTAGTGGACAGCTACCAGCCCGATCTTCTTTACAGCGACGGAAGTCTTCCGTTCGGACAGCATGGCCGTGCCCTCCTCGCCCACTTCTACAACAGCAATGCAAAGCGCCTGGGCGGTAAGTTGGAGGCTGTATACAACTGCAAGAACAATGACGATGGCGGCCAGTTCGTCCAGGGCTTCTGCGTTCAAGATATCGAGCGAGGGGTGCAGGATGGAATCAAGACCGACCCGTGGCAGACCGACACCTGTGTGGGTGACTGGTACTACAAGCGGGATATCCAGTACAAGACACCAACCATGGTTATTCAAATGCTGGTGGATATCGTGAGCAAGAACGGCAATCTTCTGCTGAATTTTCCCCTGCTCGCTGACGGCACGCTCGATGCCCAGGAGGAGCACATTCTGGGGTCGCTCGCCGATTGGATGTCGGTCAATTCAGAGGCAATCTATGGGACGCGGCCGTGGAAGATCTACGGCGAGGGAGTGAAGCAGGCAGCTGGCGAAAAGTTCAATGAAGGCAAGCTGCAATACACGGCGCACGACATTCGATTCACTACCAAAGGGGGTACTCTGTATGCGATTGCGCTTGGCTGGCCCGACTCCGGAAAACTTTTGAGTCATCTTCTCGCTGGAGCAAATATACAGACGGTCCGCATGCTCCATGGCGGCGATACGCTCAAGTGGAGCCGGGTCGCGGATGGGGTCATCGTACAACTTCCCTCCGACAGGCGAGGCGATCATGCTTACGTGCTACGGCTGGATGGCGCTGCTTGAATGTAACTCGCGTCAGCTTTTCGAAGGTGTCGGCTGGAGTTGCTATATTCGCGCTTCCTAACCGCACACCGTTATTGCGACGATATCGATCTACCGGAGTCCTGAGTTATGCTGTGACACAAGGGAGGGCGAGAATGGCGATTCGGATGAAAGACATAGCTGATGACCTTGGAGTCTCCCTAGTAACCGTTTCCAAGGCATTTAACAACCATTCCGATGTGAGCGCGGAGACTAAGGAACGCGTCCTGCGCCGCATGAAGGAATTGAATTACCAACCCAGCCTGCACGCGCAGGGATTGGTCTCGGGTCGTAGCTACATCGTTGGATTTATTGTCCCGGATCTGGTGCACGCGTTCTTTTCCGAAGTGGCCAAGAGCCTTTCGGGAGTGCTCAGGGCTAAAGGATATGGGCTGGTGATTTCCTCTTCCGATGAAGACCCGGAAACGGAGCGGCAGGAAATAGATCAGATGATTCGCAGGCGCGTTGATGCGTTGCTGTTGTCATCCTGTCAGGGAAATCCCGATGGTCTAATCCGTCTGGCCGAGCAGAAGATTCCGTACATCTTGGTAGATCGCGATTTTCACCGTCACAAGAGCAATTTTGTCGGCACGGACGACGTGCTGGTCGGAGAACTTGCGACGGAGCACCTTATAGAGATAGGCCGTCGCAGAATCGCGCATATTGGAGGACAAACGGTAAGTACATCTGTCGACCGCCTCCAGGGTTATCGGAAGGCGTTAGAGCGCCACAAACTTCGCATGCCTTCCGAATATGTAGTGGCGCGCGTGCGTGGCGACGAGTCAGGTGACATCACCGGTCGCGAAGCGATGGAAAAGCTGCTGCGACTCAACCCTCGCCCAGATGCGGTCTTTTGTTATAACGATCCCGCGGCCATTGGCGCCATGAACGCCATCCTCAATGCGGGTTTACGTGTACCGGACGATATCGCGGTCGTTGGCGCGGGCAACATTCGCTACGCCGAGTCTTTTCGCGTCCCACTCACTTCAGTCAATGTGTCTAGTCGTAAACTCGGCGAAAACGCTGGCCTCCTTGCACTGAAGATCATGACTTCGAGGAAATCTCCCGAGATAAAGAGAATTATCGTACCACCGAAGCTGGTGGTGCGCCAATCTACCATCGGCAAATGACCTCCCACCAAATGGTGAACCGCTTGGCTCGCGAATTTGATTTCGGCAGCACGAGGGTGTGCTCTTGGATCTAACATATTTGCAGCATTGCTTGATCCACTACTCAACGTCGTCCTAACAATCCGAATATTCCGTTTACCTTGGGAGCGCAAATTCACCGTCTCTCACTTCTCTTTCGCCATCAACACGGACTGAACCGAATCATGCAAGCAGGAGTTTTCCAATTCTTTTTGGCTCATTTTCGGGGGAGGTCAATCCAACCAGAGTCTCCAGCTAGGACTGTATGTCGAATTTGGGGCAGGTCAATACCAGCGGGTAGCATTAGCCAGTGTTATCGATTCAAGGGAACATCAGCGAAAACCGTGCCTCGCAATTGGAAACCTTCAGCAATCGGCTCGTCGTTACCTCTTTGACTTGCGTATGTTTTCACTCGGCGTGAAAGCTTTCCATCGACGATTCAGGCAAGATTCCAGTGTGCGGGGTCATACTCATTTCGGGAGGGATAATGTATCAGCCAGAAACCTACGGCACGGCCCTACTGTTCATGATTATCAGCATGTTGTGCTGGGGGTCGTGGGCGAACACCGTGAAGCTGACGCCTCGGTGGCCCTTCCAGGCTTTCTATTGGGACTACGTCGTCGGAATAGTTATCGGAAGTCTGATCTGGGGCCTAACGCTTGGCAGCCTAACCGGCGCGAACACGAGCTTCGTTATCAGCATCCGACATGCGGATAGCTCACACATGTTCTTGGCCATCGCAGGGGGCATCGTCTTCAATGTCGCCAATCTCCTGCTCGTGAGTGCGATCGAAATAGCCGGCCTCGCGGTGGCATTTCCCATCGGTATTGGTCTCGCTCTCATCATCGGTGTGTTGCTCAACTATCTGACGTCTCCGAACGGAGACGCTCTTCTGCTCTTCATCGGAGTTCTGCTAGTTACGTTGGCGATTGTCGTCGATGCATGGGCGTACCGATTGCGTGAACGCACCACGGCCGTTGTCAGTTCGCGCGGAGTTCAGATCAGCGTGGTGGCCGGACTGCTGATGGGCGTATTCTATCCGCTCGTTGCCAAGGCATTGAAACGTCCACATGAACTGGGACCCTATTCCGTCATGTTCTTCTTTGCGATCGGAGTTGCTCTGTGCGCGATACCTACCAACCTATACCTGATGAAGTGGCCGGTTACGGCGACCGCGGCCGTTCCCTTTGAAGCGTACCGCCGGGCGAAGACCATCTGGCACGTGTGGGCGATTCTGGGCGGTTTGATCTGGTGCACGGGGGCAGTCTTCAATTTTGTGGCCTCAAACGCGCGAATGGTCGGTCCGGCTGCCTCGTATGCCGTCGGGCAGGGTGCAACCATGATTTCTGCAGCATGGGGCGTCTTCATCTGGAAGGAGTTCGAATCTGCTCCCAAGCGCTCGCGTCGACTTATTCCATTGATGTTTATTCTATTCATACTCGGGCTCACAACGATTGCGCTGGCGCCCATCTTTCACTTACATGCACTTGGTCACTAAGTCACGGAAAGTCACCGAATGAAACCGATTGTTGTGGTGGGTAGTATAAATGCCGATCTGGTGACGCGGAGCGCGCGCATGCCTGAAACTGGGGAGACCATTCACGGGGACTCCTTTCAGATTTTCCCTGGGGGCAAAGGCGCGAACCAAGCCGTCGGGATCGCAAAGCTGGATCATCCGGTGCAATTTGTTGGCATGGTTGGGACCGATGCGTTCGGCGTGGATTTACGTAAGGCGTTGGTTGACTCGGGCGTCGGCGTGTCTGCCCTGGGAATGGTGGAAGGATCATCCGGGATTGCGTCGATCAACACCGACGCAATAGGTCAGAATAGGATCGTCGTGATAGCGGGTGCGAACGGCCAGGTAACGTCAGCGCATCTGGAGGCAAACGAAGATGTGATCGCCGGCGCTGAGATGATTCTGACGCAGCTGGAAACGCCCATGGAAACAGTGGTGTACTTGTCGAAGATAGCGCAGAAGCGCGGTATTCCACTAATGCTCGACCCCGCGCCAGCAGCGCATCTTTCCGGCGAACTGATGCAGCGGACGACGTGGCTGACCCCAAACTTGACCGAGGCAGGCTTCCTAGTCGGACGCGAGAACTCCGCGGCGACGGCTGAGTCTGCCGTCGACTTCGCGGCGGAACTGTTGTCGCTCGGACCGAAGGGCGTTTTGTTGAAGCTCGGGGAACTCGGTCTCGCTGTTGCGACGGCAAAGGGAGAGCGCCTTCACGTTCCAGCGTGCCGCGTGCAAGCACTAGACACTACCGCAGCGGGTGATGCGCTAAACGCTGGGTTCGCGGTCGCGTTGGCCAGCGGGATGAAGCTGGAGGAGGCGCTACAGCGAGCCACGGCTGTGGCAGCGATTTCCGTGATGCGCGCCGGTGCGCAACCCTCCCTGCCGACATTGGACGAGCTTGACATATTTCTTCAGAAACGGACCTGCGCAACAAGTAGCGCAGCAAACCGCCGGTCATCCTAGAAATGGCTCTGTTGCAAAATTTGCGACGATCGTGTGCAATTCAGCCAGCGTGTTTGGGGGGCAAGAGCGTGCCTGATTTCAAGTGGCGTCATTTGGCTCTGTTGCGTTAACTGGCCTGCGTGTAAGGTGGAAGGCAAGTCGAGGAGCCAGCGATGTCGATCTTCAAGCGCCGCCGTTTTCCTGTTGGTTTGTGTGCGCTGGTACTGCAAGTACGGGATCACCTATCGGGACTTGGCGGAGATGATGCAGGAGCGCGGCGTCGAGGTCGGCGCAATACCCGTCCAGCCTATCCGTTTCTTGGCAAAGCGCTGAAGACGATGCGCAACTGGCACCCCTGCTCGATCACCACAGATAAGCTTGGCTCCTACCCGAAAGCGATTCGCCGGCTGCAGCGCGAGGGCAAGCTATCGCCCGAGACGAAGCACCGAACATCGAAGTACTTGAACAACATGATCGAGGCCGGCCACGGCGGGCTCAAGCGCGTGATCGGACCCACGCCTGGCTTTCAGACGAGGAAGACTGCCTACGCCACCATCAAGGGCTTCGAGATCATGCGCATGATCAGACCTCGGCACGGCATACTGTGCGAACCCAAGGTGGCGGGCGAGATCCTTTTCGTCAACAAGCTCTTCAAGATTGCTGCCTGATTCGCGATATGGATCCGGGCCAGCTACCCGCGGCCAAGTTAAGGCAACAGAGCCGGGTGTAGAAGCTCTGTCCTGCCGACGGCCTCCTGCGAGGTGGGCGGCCACTCGTGGCGGTGTATACCTCGGCTAAGGTAGACCGAACTGCATGGGTCCTCCCGGTGTCGGGATATCCGACTTCAACCAACGGGAGGACAGTGATTTTGATCCTGCCCCGTCCGGTATACGCGCCACGAAGTGGCCGCCCCACGCGCAGTGGACCCGTCCGGCAGGTCTGATCGTTTAATGAGCGTGGCCGTGGTGCTGATGGCCGTGTGCGCCGACCGCTTCGAGTTCGGGCGGGGCGCTGCAGCCATGCGTGGTCTCGCATCCAGTGGTTTCGAACTGGATGGTGGTGTGGTGGATGTGGAACTTGTCACGCAGGGCGCAGTTGATGTTGGTCAAGATGCTGCTACACTCGGACATAGGCATCTCAGCGATGGTGATATGGCTGGCCAAGGCGTGGGACTGCGAGCCGAGGCTCCAGACGTGGAGATCGTGAACGTCGAGGACGCCGACGATCGATTGCATGGCGCTGCGGACTTCTCCGAGCCGTAGGTTGCGCGGAGCGCCTTCGAGCAGGATGTTGAGCGTCTCGCGAATGATGCCGATGGAACTCCAGAGGATCATGGCGGCGATGAGAATGGAAAGTACGGGATCGATCCAGCGCATGCCGGTGAAGAGGATGGCCGCGCCGCCTGCGATGACCGCGGCGGTGGAGAGGGTATCGCCAAGCATGTGGAGAAAAGTGCTGCGAATGTTGACGTCGCCGGAGAAGCGCCAGAGCAGGGTGGCCACCGTGCCGTTCATCAGGACGCCCGCGGCCGCGACGATCATCATGAGTTTTGGCTCGACCTGGACAGGTTCGCTGAGGCGGTGAATGGCGGCGATGGCGATCCATGCGGAGAGAACGACGAGCGTGGAGGCGTTGATAAACGCCGCCAGTACGCCTGCGCGCTGATAGCCGAAGGTCTTCTGATCGTTCGCAGGACGGCCCTGGAAGTAAACCGCGACAAAGGAGAGCGCGATGGCGAGCAGGTCACTGACGTTGTGGCCGGCCTCGGAGATCAGGGCTAGCGAGTGGGCGCGCAGGCCAAAATAGAAGGTGGCCGCGACATAGGCCGCCGTGAGCGCCATCGAGAACTGCAGCACACGCTGCATCTTGCGGTTCGGGCTGGCAACCATGTGCATGGAAGTAAGTGTAGTCTTTCGGCCGGTCGAAGTGTTATAGAGCGAAGAGAACTACGACTACGACCAGCACTCCGAGGAGAAGGCTGCGGCGGTCGGTAATGGCATAGACGACGGGGTCTTCGTTGAGTTGGCCGCGAGAGGCCTGGAGCCAGAGGCGGCTGATCCAGAGGAGCATGATCGGGACCAGCAGCCAGAGGCGGTTGGGATGGTGATAGAGCTGGGCCGCGGCAAGGGTGGAGATGTAGAAGGTGAGGACGACCACCGACGCATAGCCGCTGGCGGAGCCGAAGGCGCGGAGCTGTTCGATGTCGGAGACATGATAGCCGCGCCCACCGGCGCTGGAGCCTCCGCGCTCTCGAAGATTTTCGAGTTCGGCGAAGCGTTTGACGAAGGCAAGTGACAGGAAGAAAAAGATGCTGAAGCCGGCTAGCCAGGCGGAGACGAGCACCCCGGTGGCAGCCGAACCGGCCAGAATGCGGATGGTATAGAGGCCGGAGAGGACGATGACGTCGACCAGGACAGCGCGTTTAAGCCGGAGCGAGTAGGACAGGGTAGTGACGAGATAAACTCCGAGCCAGAGGAGGAAGTAATGGGGCCGGAAGAGGGCAAGCTGAGGAGATAGCGCCGCGACCGCATGGGGGACCATGAGGGCCAAGACGAACGAGGCCGCGAGGAAGAGGAAGACGACGAGAATGCCGCTCAGAGCGGAGAGGTCGCCCGAGGCGAAGGGGCGGCGGCGCTTGCGAGGGTGCTGGCGGTCGGCTTCGAGATCGAGGAGGTCGTTAACGATATAGGTGGCGGAGGCGCAGAGGCCGAAGCTGAGGAAGGCGAGCAGGGCGGCAACGGTAAGACCAAGGGCCCAGGTATGGCCGAGGAGCAGGGGGAGGAAGATAAGGACGTTCTTCGCCCACTGATGGAGGCGAATGGCCTTAGGCCAGGCCTTAAGCGGGGAGACGCGTTCTTCGAAGACACGGGTGGGGACGATGCGCGCTTTGCGGAGGGCCGCCGCAAGCCCGGGGGTAGGATTGGCGACCATGGGCTCCTGACAGTGCTCGAGGAGTGTGAGGTCGGGCAGGGCGTTGCCGATGTAGGAGAAGTTATCGCCGAACTGGGACTGAAAGGCCTCGAGCTTGTTCTTCCCGGCGAGGTTGACTTGGCCGTCAGAGGCGAGGACGCCGGTGAAGAGGCCGAGGTGGTCGGCGACGCGCCGGGCGGTGTCGGCATCGGCGGCGGTCGCGAGATAGATGGGGCGGCCAGCGGCTTTCTGCTGTTCGAGAAACTGGAGGAGTTCGCGGTTGTAGGGCAGGTGCGTGACGTCGAGCTGGACAGTGGCGGCAATGTGGCGCTTGAGAGCAGCTTTGCCCTGGAGCAGCCAGCCGGGGAAACGGACAATGGCAGCGGGGCGGTGGCGGGCTACTGCGAGCGCGGAATCGTAAAGGGTATCCGACTTCACAAGGGTTCCGTCGAGGTCGACACACAGGGCGGAGAAAGCGGCGATTTCGGCGGGGGACATGTCCTGGGCGGGCGGGATGAACAAAAAGTTCCTTCCTTACGTCTAATAAAAGGTACTGGAACGACTGCGCGCCTGAAGCTGCCGGAAGACGCGTGGTTAGGTGGCCAACGTCATTATCAAGTATTCTTAAGTGTCTGGCACTTTAATCAAAGTGTCTGCACGTTGAATTTTATCCGAGAGAGCAGAGCGCACCCATGGCGTCAGCGCAGATGAGTGGACACGAGTCCCGGGCAGATCAACCGGTCTTTGAACAAAATACCGGCGAACAAAAGATGGACCCATCGAAGGCCGGGGAGCAGAATGCCGGTTTGCCGGCGCGTGAGCCCATGCCCGGCGAGCCGGGTGGTTCTGTGCTGCGGAAGGTGATCGTCGTCGTGGTGATTGCAGTCGCGGTCGGCTTGGCGGTGTGGAAGATCCGCAGAAACGCCAAGGAGCAGGACATTGTCGCCATGACAATGGCGGCGCAGGAAGATCGTCCGGTGCCGATCCAGGTGTCCGCGGTGGAACGGAAGACGATGCCGATCTTCCTGACGGCTCTGGGGACGGTAACCGCGTACAACACCGTGACGGTGAAGACGCGGGTGGACGGGCAGTTGATGACGGTGCCGGTGCGCGAAGGGCAGGCGGTGAAGCAGGGTCAGCTACTGGTGGAGATCGACCCGAAGCCGTACCAGGCCGCGCTGGAGCAGGCGCAGGGCCAACTGGTGAAAGATCAAGCCAATGCGGTGAATGCGCGGGCGGAGGCGGCCCGCTACCAGGCGCTGCTGCAGGCGGGCGTCGTCTCGAAGGAGAGCCAGCAGGCGCAAGCCTCGACCGCGGGGCAAGCCGAGGGTTCGATTGCAGCCGATCAAGCGTCAATTGAAGCGGCGAAGGTAAACCTGGGGTATACAAAGATCGTTTCGCCGATCAACGGCGTGGTCGGGCTGCGGCAGGTAGACCCCGGCAATATCGTTCACGCAGCGGACACGACCGGCCTGCTGGTAGTGACGCAACTGCACCCGATCGCGGTGATCTTCACCCTGCCGGAGGACCAGTTGCCGGAGGTTCTGAAGCGGACACGGGCAGGCGACCGGTTGGTGGTGGATGCGTACGACCGCTCGGACGCGACGCATCTGGCCAGCGGAACGCTCCTGACAGTGGACAACGAGATCGACCCGACAACCGGTACGGTGAAGGTAAAAGCCGTCTTTCCCAACACCGATGGCGCGCTGTTCCCGAATCAATTTGTGAATGTTCGTTTAATTCTGCAGGAAAAGAGGGATGCGGTGGTCATTCCCGCAGCGGCGCTTGAGACAGGCACGCAGGGAAATTTCGTTTACCTGCTCAAGGAAGGACAGCCGCCGGCGGACGCTGCGGATCCTTCGAAGACTGGACCGGCGCATGCGGAGCTGAAGGAAAACCAGACCAACTACTACGTCGAGGCACAGCCGGTGAAGGTTGAGCTGACCGAGGGGACGCAGGTGATCCTGAACGGCGGGGTAAAGCCGGGAGACCAGATTGTAGTGGACGGGCAGGAGAAGTTGAAGAACGGGAGTAAGGTATTCCCGCGCTCCGTGCCGGTGAAGTTGGGCGTGGCGGCAGGGTTGCCAGGATCGAATGTCGCGGCGGGGCAGCCCTCATGAGTCCTTCGAAGCCGTTCATTCTCCGGCCGGTGGCCACCTCGCTTTTGATGGTGGCCATTTTGCTTGCGGGTTTTGTGGCCTACCAGCAGTTGCCCGTGTCGGCGCTCCCGCAGGTGGACTATCCGACTATCCAGGTGCAGACGTTTTATCCAGGGGCGAGCCCGGACGTGATGGCTTCTTCAGTCACGGCTCCGCTCGAGAGGCAGTTTGGCGAGATACCGGGGCTCAGCCAGATGACCTCGAACAGCTCTGGCGGCGGAAGCGTGATTACGCTGCAGTTCGACCTGTCGGAGTCGATCGATATCGCCCAGCAGGACGTGCAGGCAGCCATTAACGAGGCGTCCAGCTATCTACCAAAGGACCTGCCGAACCCTCCGGTGTATAGCAAAGTCAACCCGGCGGACGCGCCGATTATGACGCTCGCCCTGACCAGCGATACGCTGCCGCTTTCGAAGGTGGAAGACCTGGCCGATACGGTGATAGCGCAGAAGATCTCGCAGCTTTCGGGCGTGGGCCTGGTGTCAATCAATGGCGGACAGAAGCCGGCGGTCCGGATCCAGGTAAACCCCACGGCGCTGGCGAACTATGGGCTGAGTCTCGAAGACATTCGGGCCGCGCTGGGTACGACGAACGTGGACCAGGCGAAGGGCAGCTTGAATGGAGCGAGCCAGGCCTTCACGATTGGGGCGAACGATCAACTGCTTTCGAGCACCGCCTACAGCAACGTAATTATCGCGTACCGGAATGGGTCCCCGGTGCGGCTATCGGATGTGGCGAATGCGGTGGACAGCGCGGAGAACCTATTCCAGGCAGCGTGGATGGGGACGGCCGCGCAGGTCCCGATTCGCGGACAGAAGGAGCGCGAGGCAGTGCTGCGGCCTGCGGTGATCGTGAACATCCAGAGACAGCCGGGCGCGAACATCATCGGCGTGGTTGATCGGGTGCAGAAGCTGCTGCCGCAGTTGCGGGCGACCATGCCGGCAACCGTGACGCTGCAGGTCCTGACGGACAGGACTAATACGATCCGGGCTTCAGTGAAGGACGTACAGTTCTCGCTCATCCTGACGATTGGCTTGGTCGTGATGGTCATCTTCCTGTTCCTGCGGTCGGTGGCGGCGACGATCATTCCTTCGGTGGCGGTGCCGCTGTCGATTGTGGGGACCTTCGGGGTGATGTACCTGCTGGGGTACAGCCTGAACAATCTGTCTCTGATGGCGCTGACGATCTCGACGGGATTTGTGGTGGACGACGCCATCGTAATGATCGAAAACATCTCGCGGTATCTCGAGATGGGCGAGTCGCCGCTCGATGCCGCGCTGAAGGGGTCGGAGCAGATCGGATTCACAATCGTTTCACTGACGGTGAGCTTGATCGCGGTGCTGATTCCGCTGTTGTTCATGGGCGACATTGTAGGCCGCTTGTTCCGCGAATTTGCCGTCACCCTGGCGGTTACAATTCTGGTTTCCGCATTGGTTTCGCTGACCCTGACCCCTATGATGTCGGCGAAGCTGCTGCGGCATACACCGGACAACGAGCAGAGCCGCCTCTACAAAAAGAGCGAAGAGTTCTTCGAATATGTAATCGCGAAGTATGCGGTGGGCGTGCGGTTTGTGCTGCGGCACCAGACGATGACGCTGCTGGTGACACTGGCAACCTTCGGGCTGACGGTGTATCTCTTCCTGATCGTGCCGAAGGGGTTCTTCCCGGTGCAGGATACGGGCGTGCTGCTGGGAATTACGGAGGCTCCGCAGTCGATCAGCTTCCATGCGATGAGTTCGCGGCAGCAGGCGCTGGCGAAGGTCATTCTGCAGGACAAGGACGTGGAGAGCGTCTCATCGTTTATCGGGATCGACGGGACCAACTCGACGTTGAACAGCGGGCGCATTCAGATCAACTTGAAGGACCGGGAGCAGCGTAGTTCCTCAGCGCTCGAAGTGATCGACAGACTGGAGCCGAAGGTCACGCAGGTAGACGGCATCCAATGCTTTCTGCAACCCCTGCAGGACCTGACGGTGGAAGACCGTGTGAGCCGGACGCAATATCAGTATTCGCTGGAGGACGCGAACCCCGAGGAATTGGCGCTGTGGACCAACAGGATGGTCGCCAAGCTGAAGACGATTCCGATTCTGCGCGATGTGGCCAGCGACGAAGAACTGGGCGGCCTCGAGGCGAACCTGGTGATCGACCGGGATACGGCTTCACGGCTGGGGATTACCCCGCAGAACATCGACGACACCCTGGATGATGCGTTCGCGCAGAGGCAGGTGTCGACGATCTTCACCCAGCAGAACCAATACCATGTGGTGCTGGAGGTGGCTCCGAAGTTCGATCGCAATCCGGCGGCGCTGAACAATATTTATGTGAAGAGTTCGAACGGGACTCAGGTGCCGCTGTCGACGTTCACGCATTTTGAAGAAAAGCCGGCGGCGCTGGTGATCAGCCATCAGGGACAGTTCCCTGCCGTGACGATCTCGTTCAATCTGTCTCCCGGCAAGTCGATCGGCGATGCGGTAGATGCGGTGAACAAGGCAAAAACGGAGTTGAACATGCCGCCCAGCGTGCAGGCGGAGTTCCAGGGATCGGCCCGGGCGTTCGAGGCCTCAATTGCCAATGAACCGCTGCTGATTCTAGCGGCGCTGATCGTCGTATACATCGTGCTGGGAGTTCTGTACGAGAGCTATATTCACCCGATCACGATTCTTTCGACGCTCCCTTCGGCGGGAGTCGGTGCCATCCTGGCGCTGTTGCTGTTCCATGTGGACCTCAGCGTGATTGCGCTGATCGGCATCATCCTGTTGATCGGTATCGTGAAGAAGAACGCGATCATGATGATCGACTTTGCGCTGGAGGCCGAGCGCGAGCAGGGGATGACGCCGGAGGAGGCGATCTATCAGGCCTGTCTGCTGCGCTTCCGGCCGATCATGATGACGACTATGGCGGCGCTGCTGGGCGGTCTACCGCTGGCGCTGGGCACAGGCACGGGAAGCGAACTACGGCGGCCGCTGGGCATCACGATTGTAGGCGGGTTGATTGTGTCGCAGGTGCTGACCTTGTTTACGACGCCGGTAGTATATCTGTTCTTCGACCGGCTGGCCGGAGGTTCGCGGAGGTCGAAGACGGAGGATGTGGAATGGCATGCGGTTTCGGCTGATTGAGAGACAGGGAGTAGGGCATAGAGACTAGCAAACGCAACGACGGAGATTATGCACTTTTCAGCACCATTTATTCGGCGGCCGGTAGCGACATTTCTGATGTCGGTTGCGGTAATTCTGGCGGGCGCGGCGGCGTATAAGCTGCTGCCGGTGGCCAGCCTGCCGCAGGTCGAATACCCGGTGATCTCGGTGGGCGCGAGCATGCCGGGCGCAGACCCGGAGACCATGGCCTCGTCGGTGGCGACCCCGCTGGAGCGGCAGTTTGCGAAGATCGCGGGCGTCAATGAGATGACCTCGTACTCGTCGGCGGGATCGGCTGGAATCGTGTTGCAATTCGATTTGAGCCGCGATGTGAATGGAGCGGCGCGGGATGTGCAGGCGGCCATCAACGCGGCCAGAAGCCAGCTCCCGGCGAACCTGCCGAGCAATCCCGGCTACTACAAGGTCAATCCGGCGGACTCGCCCATCCTGATTCTGGCGCTGACCTCGGACACGATGACGGTGCCGCAGCTATACGACGCGTGCGACAGCATCCTGGCACAGAAAATCGCGCAAATCAAGGGCGTGGGGCAGACGTTCTGCGGAGGAAGCGCGAAGCCTTCGGTGCGGATCGAAGCCAATCCGATGCAGCTTGCGCACTACGGCGTTGGCCTGGAAGCCTTGCGGGCGGCCATCGGCACCGTGAACGTGAACCAGCCGAAAGGATATCTGCAGGACGACGACAAGCGGTGGAGCATCGGCGCGACCGACCAGCTCTTTGGCGCGAAGCAATACGCTCCCCTGATTATCGCGACCGACCGCGGGCCGGTGAGTTCGGCTCCGGCGAGCACCGGCCTGCCGGCATCGGTGGCGAGCGCAGTGACCAGCGAGACCACGAATGCGGCAGGCGCAGCGACCGGGGGTGCGGCTGCGAATACCGGGAGCACTGCGCCTGCCAACCCCTCGGCGGCTCCAGGTCCGGGCGCGGCTCATGGGGTCGTGCGGATTGAAGATGTGGCGCAGGTCGTGAACAGTGTCGAGAACACGCAGGCTACCGGAGTGTTCAACGGCAAGCCGGCGATTCTGGTGATCGTCTTCAAGACGTCGACAGCAAACGTGATCGAAACCGTCGACAACGTGAAGATGATGCTGCCGCGACTCGAGGCCTCGATCCCGCCCGCGATCCAGGTGCATGTCGCGCTCGACCGGACGACGACCATCCGCGCATCGGTAAAAGATGTGACGCGGACGATGATCATCTCGATCCTGCTGGTGATCCTGGTGGTCTTCCTGTTCCTGCGCGAGGTGCGGTCGACACTGATACCAAGCGTGGCGGTCCCGTTGAGCCTGCTGGGAACCTTCGCGGTGATGTACCTGCTGGGCTATACGCTGGACAACCTGTCGTTGATGGCGCTGACGATCTCGACCGGCTTCGTGGTGGACGATGCGATCGTGGTGATCGAAAACATCAGCCGCCATCTGGAGAGCGGGATGACACCGTTTCAGGCGGCGATGGTGGGGTCGAAGGAGATCGGGTTCACGGTGGTGTCGATGAGCACATCGCTGATTGCGGTGTTCATTCCGATTCTGCTGATGGGCGGGATTGTGGGAAGACTGTTCCGCGAGTTTGCGGTGACGCTCTCGATCGCGATCCTGGTGTCTCTGGTGGTCTCGCTGACAACGACGCCGATGTTGAGCGCCAAATTTCTGGAGCCGCACGGCAAGCGCAAGCATGGACGCTTCTATCGCTGGGGCGAGCAGGCGCTGGATTGGATGGCGGCGGAGTACAAGCTCGGCTTGCAGTGGGTGCTGCGGCACCAAAAGCTGGTGTTGACGGTGACGGTGCTGACGTTTGTGCTCAATGTGTATCTCTACATTCTTGTGCCGAAAGGTTTTTTCCCGGAGCAGGATGCGGGGCGCATCGGCGGCCAGGTGCAGGGGCAGCAGGACGTCTCCTTCGCGGATCTGAAGCAGAAGGTATTGAAGCTGGCTAACATTGTCGGCCAGGACCCCGCGGTAGAGGACGTGACGGCGTTCGCGGGAGGACGCGGGAACGTAAACTCGGGCTTCATGTTCGTCTCGTTGAAGCCCGATGCGGAGCGGCTGAAGACGGGCTCGACGGCGCAGGTGATTGTAGACCGGCTGCGGCCCAAGGTGAGTAACATCCCGGGCGCGATGCTGTATCTGCAGGCCTTTCAGGACATTCACATCGGCGGCAGAAGTTCGGCTACCGAGTACCAGTACACGCTGACCTGCGACAGCTTGAAGGAGTTGAACGAGTGGGGACCGAAGCTGATGGCCGCAATGGAGAAGCTGCCGCAGATCAAGGACGTTGCGACCGACCAGCAACAGCAGGGACTCCGTGCCCAATTGGTGATCGACCGCGCCACGGCGACGCGGCTGGGGGTGTCGCCGCTGGCGATCGACTCGACGCTGTCCGACGCATTCGCGCAGACACAGGTTTCGACGACGTACATGCCGCTGAACCAGTATCACGTCGTCATGGAGGTCGCGCCGCAGTACCAGATGGACCCGGACGCGCTGAAGAATATCTACGTGAAGAGCACGACCGGAGCGATGGTCCCGCTTTCGACGGTGACGCACTTCGAGTCGCAGCGGATTCCCCTGGCGGTGAACCATCAGTCGCAGATGCCGGCGACAACGCTGTCGTTCAACCTGACGCCGGGCGTGGCGCTAAGCCAAGCCGTGGCGGCGATTCAGCAGGCGCGGGTAGAGATCGGCATGCCGTCGGAGATTCATGGCGGGTTTGCCGGGTCGGCGCAGGCGTTCAAGGATTCACTGGCGAGTGAGCCATGGCTGATCCTGCTGGCGCTCATCGCGGTCTATATCGTGCTCGGCATTCTGTATGAGAGCTTCATCCATCCGCTGACAATTCTGTCTACGCTGCCTTCTGCCGGGGTCGGAGCAATCGTGGCGCTGCTGCTTTTCAACGTAGACCTGAGTGTGATCGCGATGATCGGCATCATTCTGCTGATCGGCATCGTGAAAAAGAACGCCATCATGATGATCGACTTCGCGCTGGCGGCGGAGAGGCAGCAGGGCAAGACGCCGCAGGAGGCCATCTTCGAGGCTTGTCTGCTGCGGTTTCGGCCCATCATGATGACGACCATGGCGGCAATGCTGGGCGGCCTGCCGCTGGCACTAGGCCGTGGCGCAGGCAGCGAGATGCGGCGGCCGCTAGGAATCACGATTGTCGGCGGGTTGATCGTGTCGCAGGCCCTGACGCTGTTTACCACGCCGGTGGTTTATCTGTTCTTCGACCGGCTGCGCGGGCGGTTCGAACGGGTAGGCCAGAGACGCCGGTCCGGGCGGACAGTGCCGCAGGTTGTGGCTGGGGATTAGAAGAGACCCTGTCGATCCGAGTCTCTTCGAATCAAAGTTTCCACGTTCAGAAAGCTACTATAAGGTTCAGAACCTACAATCGTTCCATGTCGCACCACAAGGTCTTCACCCACACCGACACCGGCGTGCTCCCTGTGCTCGACGAGCTCCGTCGCCGTGAACCCATCTTCCACATGCCGGAGTTCGGAACCACACTCACAGACTTCGCACGTGCCACGGCACCCGACTACTGGGAGGTCGGCGCATCCGGCCAGCGCTACAGCCGCGACTTCATACTCCGCACGTTAGGCGACACTCCGCCTGCCGACGCAGCGGCTGCAGGATGGCAGACCTTCGACCATGCGGTCCGCCGTCTCGCGCCTGCTACTTATCTGTTCACCTATACAGTCCGCCAGGCGGAGCGCCTTACCCGCCGCGCAACCATTTGGCAGAGCACTGCTGAGGGCTGGCGTATCCTCTACCACCAAGGCACAATCGTCTCTGCTGAAGAGGACGATATCCTACCGCCGCAGGAACGCTCCGCTTAAACCAATGCCGGTTCGGGGGTGAGCGCATCGGTGGAGCGGCGGCGCTCGAAGGAGTTGATGTGGATTGGGCTGATCGGCTGCGGTGGGAAGTAAGAGTTTTCGAAGTATTGGGCGAGCATGCGGTGAGTGTTGAAGAAGCTGCCATTAATCGCCATGCAATGCTGCTGCATGTGCGACCAGGCGTGGGGATTGGCATACATCGGCGCGATGGACTTTTCGAGTTTTTCGTAGAGGCTCGCGGCTTCCGCGGCTTCGTCTTCCCCGTCTTCGATCGCCCAGCCAGTGGTGTTTTCGGCGCAGCCTTCGATCCACCAGCCGTCGAGGATGGAGAGAGACGGTACGCCATTGAGCGCGGCCTTCATGCCGGAGGTGCCGGAGGCCTCGTAGGGGCGCCGGGGAGTGTTGACCCAGACATCGACGCCTTGGGTAAGCAGCGCGCCCAGCTCCCAGTCGTAATTTTCGATGTAGTAGATCTTGAGAGCGGAGGAGTTGAGCTTGGCCGCTGAGGCAAAAACATCCCGGATTAGACCCTTGCCGGCGTTATCTGCGGGATGGGCCTTGCCGGCATACAGAATTTGCAACCCCCCGATCTTTTCGGCAATAGCGAGCAGCCGAGCGGGGTCATGCAGCAGCAGACTGGCGCGCTTGTACGTGGCGACGCGGCGTGCGAAGCCAAGAGTAAGGACGTTGGGGTTGAAGTGGTGCCCGGTGCGTTTGGCGATAGCGCTGAAGAGGCGCAGCTTGCCTTTGTTGTGGCAGGCGGCGATGCGGGCCGGTTCAATCCCGTAGACCGAACGCAGGTATTGGTTGTCGGTGCGCCAGTGGGGAATCTCTTCGTCGAGAAGCTCCTGGAAGTGCGGGGAGAGCCAGGTAGCAGCATGGACGCCGTTGGTGATCGAGTAGATCTTGTAGTCGGGGAACATCTGCTGCGAGACCTTGCCGTGCTGCATGGCGACGCCGTTGACGAAGCGGGAGAAGCGCAGCGCAAGGTAAGTCATGTTCATCAGATTGTTGTGGAGGCAGCCGACGCGTTCGATGGCCGCTCCGCGATCGTGGCCGAGCACCTGGTACATCTGGTCGAGGCCGAACTGGTCATGTCCTGCCGGAACCGGAGTATGCGTAGTGAACACGCACTGCCTCCGCACAGCTTCGAGGTCAGCGTCGGTTGCGTCCTTGAGAGGAACGCCGGCGAGTTGGTCTTCGAGCAGAGCGAGCGCGAGGAGAGCAGCGTGCCCCTCGTTCATGTGATACACCTCGGGCTTACAGCCGAGAGCATCGAGAAGAGCGATCCCACCCATGCCGAGGACGGCCTCCTGACAAAGACGGTAGTAGGTGTCGCCGCCGTAGAGGTGGTCGGTGAGGCGGCGGTCCCAGGGGTCGTTGCCTTCGACGTCGGTATCGAGGAGAAAGACGGGAATGACGTGACCGGTCACACCGACGACGTCGAAGCGCCACGCCCGTACGAGGATCTGTCGCTCCTGCAGGGTGAGCGAGATGATCTGGTTGGCGCTGGGAAGTGTGGTTTCGGGCGACCAGGGAACGTCGGCTTCGGTCTGCTGCCCGATGTCGGACAGCTTCTGACGGAAGTAGCCCCGGCGATGGGCCAGCGAGATGGCGACTATGGGAGCGGCGGTGTCGGCTGCGGAACGGAGGGTATCGCCCGCAAGCATCCCAAGGCCACCGGAGTAGGTGGGGAGGGCCGGAGAGAGGGCAATCTCCATGGAGAAGTAGGCGATGGAGCGGGTAGAAAGATCAGGAGTACCGGCGGGGGAGGCGAGAGCGGTGGAAAAACTCATCTTTGGTTGGTCCTTTTCTCATCCGATCCGTAGTCGCGAAGACAGCAATCGTATGAATTCGGGTTGGAGTTCTCTTCGCAATGCCGTGTGAGCACGTTCTCTCAGAGCTCTGAAACGTCGAATAACGCTGATTCTAACAAACAGGTTCGCGGAATTTTATGAAACATCGATGATTCGGGCTGCTTCTATCGTGTGATTGACGAGACGCTACGCTGGGTCGCGCCTCCAGGCGACTTCCTATGTGACCCAACCAAAGGAGATGCTCCGGCTTTATAAGAACCGGGCGGAGACAGGGGACGTGGGTCCGCGACGTATTTTCAGGGAATCCGGCCAGGTACCTTGTGGAAAAAAGTGGGGGCAAGTTTTGCCAAGGTAAGGTCAAGATCGTGGTGAGCAAGCATCTCTATGAACCTGTCCAGAAACTGCCATTGAGAGCTTCCGCTGCGGTTGTTTGTTCTTCGCCGACATCCCCTGACGATCGAGTGCGGCGAAGGGGAAGAAACCTGTCTTTCATCGTTTTCCTTGCTTTTGCCTGTCTTTAGAGCAAGTGGCAGTTACCCCGTAGAGTCTGCCGTGCCCTTTGTTTGTCATTCCAGAGGGGAATCTGCGGTTGCCCCCTCTACACCAACAGCAAGCCGCTCTAATCCGCCGCACCCGCGCAATCTGCTCAATCTGCGGTCGAGCCTTCAGTTTCTGGAACAGGTTCTTAGAACGCCGATTTTGTGAGAAAGCCGAACTTCATGAGGAGTCCAACGACAACCGCGAGGACGAAGGCGATAGACGTCCAGGAGGCCGAGGTAGTAAGCCGCTTCATCGCGGCCTGGATGAGCAGAATAACGAGATAAAGCGCGAGGGCGAGGACAAGTCCATCCGCAATGAACATGCGGGGGCCGTTGGGTGTGGAGTGGAGAACATACTGCATGTGGAGCGGAGGGAACAGAGAAAAGACGCCGAAGACGAAGAGGAAAAGGACAAACTGCAGGAGGGTGGAGATGATTTTTTTCATGGGTGAGCTCTGGAGATGAGTGTAGCGCGGCTGGGTGCAGGACAGGGTTTGGCGCTCGCTACCGGCAGCATGCTAGGCTAGAAGAGCGCGCCCGTAGCTCAGCTGGATAGAGCGGCAGCCTCCGAAGCTGTAGGTCAGAAGTTCGAATCTTCTCGGGCGCACCATACTTACTTACCCTTCGCTTACCGCGTTCAGCATCCGCAATTTTCCTTCCTGGTATCTCTTGGGCAGGTTCAAGTACGACTTACCCGCTATCAGGCTCTGTTGCCTTAACTTGGCCACGGGTAGCTGGCCCGGATCCATATCGCGAATCAGGCAGCAATCTTGAAGAGCTTGTTGACGAAAAGGATCTCGCCCGCCACCTTGGGTTCGCACAGTATGCCGTGCTGGGGTCTGATCATGCACATGATCTCGAAGCCCTCGATGGTGGCGTAGGCAGTCTTCCTCGTCTGAAAGCCAGGCGTGGGTCGGATCACGCGCTTGAGCCCGCCGTGGCCGGCCTCGATCATGTTGTTCAAGTACTTCGATGTTCGGTGCTTCGTCTCGGGCGATAGCTTGCCCTCGCGCTGCAGCCGGCGAATCGCTTTCGGGTAGGAGCCAAGCTTATCTGTGGTGATCGAGCAGGGGTGCCAGTTGCGCATCGTCTTCAGCGCTTTGCCAAGAAACGGATAGGCGGCACGGGTATTGCGCCGATCCATCCGCATGAAATCAATCAATCGGCCATGCTTGTCGATCGCGCGGAACAGGTACTTCCACTGGCCGCCCACACGGACATAGGTCTCGTCCACTCGCCAGGAGCCAGAACGGTAGCCCTGGCACCAACGCACGCGCTTCTCGAGCTCTGGCGCGTACCGCTGCACCCAACGGGAGATCGTCGATGCGTCGAGCTCGACGCCGCGCTCCTGCATCATCTCCGCCAAGTCCCGACAGGTGATCCCGTACTTGCAGTACCAGCGCACACAAACCAGAATGACCTCAACAGGAAAACGGCGACGCTTGAAGATCGACATCGCTGGCTCCTCGACTTGCCTTCCACCTTACACGCAGGCCAATTAACGCAACAGAGCCAGAATCCCGGCTGGAATAAAGGGGAGGACACGGCGGGGTTGGTGGCGACGAATTAGAGCGCTTTGACGCTGCCGGTAACTGCGGCTTCGATGATATCCGGATAGGCGAGGCCACGGCGGTCGGGATGCGCTCGACTTCGATGTTCCACAGGCGTGCGAGGTCTTCGCGGTCCTGCGGGTTATCGAACTTGCGATACCCGGGAAGGCTCGAAGTGAAGCCCGTCTCGCGTGTGCCCATGGCATTGCACTGTCCGGTAATCGAGAAGGGAGCTGCCCCGGCGCGACCGATATTCCCGGTGATCAGCGCAAGATTGTTGATGGCGGTGACGGTGACCGCTCCCTGCGTGGAGTGGTTGACGCCCATCGTCCAGCCGATGAAGGCGGCCTTGGCTTTGCCGTAGAGGTGGGCGGTGCGCGTGATCTGCTCTTCGCTGAGGCCGGTGACGTCGGCGACGTGCCGCGGGGTGAACTCGGAGACGAACGCGCTGAACTCTTCAAAGCCGTTCGTGTGCCGGGCAATATAGTCGAAATCGATCAAACCGTCGCGAATCAGAATATGGGCGATGCCGTTGATCAGCGCGATGTCGCTGCGCGGTTTCACGGGGAGATGGAGGTCGGCCATCATGGCGGTCTTGGTGACGCGCGGGTCGACGACGATCAGAGTACGGTCCTTATTACGTTCGAGGCGCTGACATAGGATGGGGTGGTTATCTGCTATGTTGGCGCCGATGAGCAGGATGACGTCGGCGATCTCCATATCCTTGTAGGAGCCGGGTGGGCCGTCGGAGCCGAAGGAGAGTTTGTAGCCGGAGACGGCGCTGGCCATGCAGAGAGTCGTATTGCCGTCGTTGTTGCGGGTCCCGAAGCCGAGTTGTATGAGCTTGCCGAGCGTGTAGCACTCCTCGGTGAGTAGCTGGCCAGTGCCGACGACGCCGAGCGCGTCTTTGCCGTATTTTTTGCTGAACGGCTGTGAACTTTTCGATCATCGTGTCGAGCGCTTCATCCCAGGAGACAGGCACGAGTTTGCCGTCTTTGCGCAGGAGCGGCTGCGTAGCGCGGCCGGGGGCCTCCAGGATATGGTGCTCACTGAGACCTTTGGGGCAGAGTTTGCCGAGGTTGACGGGGTGGTCAGGATTGCCGCGGACTGAGACGGCTTTGCCCTCTTTGACGCCGACGAGCATACCGCAACCTACGGAGCAGTAGCCGCAAGTCGTCTTGACCCATGTATCGGCAACGCGCGATGCAGTGATGTGGCCGAAGCGCGGGTCTTCCTGATAGACGTAGTCCGATTGCCGAGTGTCGATGCCGAGGGTGCGGCGGAGCTTCGTCCACATCAGTGCACCCCTCCACCCGTAAAGGTGAGCGCCATGTTGAGCGGAACAACCGAGAAGAAGAAGAGACAACGGACCAGCAGCACTGCCGCGAAGGCCGCGAGGGTCGCGAGCGCGAAGGCTCCGCAGAGCGCAAGGACGCCTCCGGCTGCCGCCAAAGCGAAGGAGCAGATGACGGCCGGGCGGAGGTATTGGGTATTGAGGAGTTCCGCGTTGGCGCGCTCTTCAAAGAGGCTGGAGTAGTTGAGGCGGACAAGCCGGACGACGTGATTGACAATCCAAAGGACAGCGAAGACAGTCACCGGCCACGTGGGAAATGCGTGAAAGCTCGCTGGCGGGACAAGGGATTGCAGGAGGGACAGCCGCGAGAGATGCTGTGCCAGCCAGCTAAGCGTAAGAGGTAAGGTCGCGCCGATCAAGGCGCCCGAGAGAAGGAAATCGATGGGGGTGTGGACCATGTTCCACGCGGGCCGGGCGGGAACGAGATAGATAAACGCGCTGGCGATGGTTCCCGCGATGCCGAGCAGGGCGGCTAACCAGCCAAGATCTGTGACGACCTGTACAGCGTACGGAAGCATGTGGATCTTTTGCAGCCAGAGCAGACGTATTGCAGCAGTAGATGCATGCGTTGGAACCATGATCCAGGAAGCAAAGGTGAATGCTGTAAGAGCGGCGAAGAACAGGCCGAAGCACAGGACCTCCCGGCTAAGCCAGGAGCGACGCCACATTTTAAGGGCACGCCATGCGTACGCCGGACGGCCGAGATGGAAGACAGAGATATTAAGCGCGACGATAGTTACAAATAGAAGCATTGTAAGGAGCAGAGGCTCGGCAGCGTTGCAGAAAAGCAGAAAGATAAGCGATCCCGTTACCGCCTGAATGAGCGTAGTCATGAAGACAAGTGACGCGTGCGCATGCTCTGGGTGAATGCGGCCGATGTCGACGCGCTCTAGCTTGGCGTTGGAATTTGGCGGCAGCGTAATGCGTGTCGTCGAGATGGTGTGGCCGGCGGCGGGCATACCGGGCGATTCAGCAGCAGCATAATCGATGCGCCAGGCAATCTTATCGACAATTTCAATATCGATCGCAGCCTCCGGGTAGGCATTGCGCAGGCCGGTTCAAGGCCATCAGTCAGACGCCCATGGCCCATATCGCACTTGCCGACGACGCCACGGGCAGGATCGAACTGCGGGACGGAGTAGGGACAGTTCCAGACACAATATTGGCAGCCAATGCAAGCATCAGCGGAGTGAAGCACAATGCCTGTGATGGGATCTTTGGTGTAGGCGTCGACGGGGCAGCCCTTGACGCACTCAGCGTCGAGACAGTGATTGCAACCCATTGAGAGATAGTGGCGGCGGGTGGCGGGGTAGACGCCGCCTTCGATCTCGCCGATGCGGCGCCACAGGATATCGGCAGGGTTGCCGTTCTGCTCGTTGCAGGCGATCTCACACGAGCGGCAGCCAATGCATTTGGTGACGTTGAAGTGGAAGCGGTACTGCTCTCCTTCGGCAAGAGCGCGATCCGGAATGAGCGTCGGACCGATGGTCGTGACCACCTGCGGCGATTCGAGGGATTGTCCGAGGCCGGCCAGCGTCATGCGCACAATGGCGTCGCTGCCGTCTTGTGCGCGTTCGTGAAGTGGAAGTGGCATTCGGTCCTCCCTTTCGAGATGTGATTGCTGCGGAACTGCAGAGATGGCCTGAAAAACTGCTAGTAGACGTCGCGGTGATAGCGATGTTGATCTTTTATGGCCTGAACGAATTCCTGTGCGGCTTCCTGATTCATCTGGCCTTGCTGCTCGACGATAGTGTGCAATGTCGAATCGACATCCTTCGCCATTCGAGACGCATCGCCGCACACATAAATGCTTGCGCCCTCCCGCAGCCATGACCAGAAAAGTGGAGCCTGTTAGAGCATGCGGTCCTGCACATAGACCTTGTGTTCCTCGTCGCGCGAGAAAGCAAGGTCGAGGCGGGTGAGGTGCTTGTCCTTGTGCATGGCCTCGAGTTCGTCGCGGTAAAGAAAGTCCGTTGCGGCGCTCCGTTCGCCAAAAAAGAGCCAGTTGCGGCCGGTAGAGCCGAGAGCGTGGCATTCGTGCAGGAAGGAGCGAAATGGGGCAATGCCGGTTCCGGGGCCGATCATGATCACGGGCGCGTCGGACTGCTTCGGCAAACGGAATTTCTTGTTTGGCTGGATGTAGATGGAGAGACGATTGCCCGCCGAGGTGCGCTCGGCGAGCAGGGTGGAGCAGACGCCACCCCGTTCGCGGTTGTGAGACCGGTAGCGGACAACCGCAATCGTGGTGTGGATCTCGCCGGGGTGCGCCGCAGGACTTGAGGAGATGGAGTAAAGGCGAGACGCGAGACGGGGCAGCATGGCAACGAGATCGGCGGGATCGTGAAGAACTCCGGGGTAGTCGTGAAGCAGGTCGATAAGACCTCGGTCGAAGGTGTACTTTTCGAGATGACCCTGCTGCTCCGGAACCAGCATCCCGAAAAGGGCGCGGCACTTGGCTGTCTGTTGTCCGATGGTGGCGTAGGCCTCAATCATCTTGCGAGTGAGCCGGGTGATCTGCAGATGATTCAGCAGCGCATCGAGCAGCGTAGTACTGGCCGCCTTTGGAAGTTGAACCGGGACTGAGCCGCTGAAATTGAGAGTATGGAGAATCTCTTCAACCAGGCAGATTTCGTTTTGCGGAATCACTCCGCATGCGTCGCCGGCTTCGTAGCGAACATCGGAGTCGCTGATGCTGAAAGCGAAATGCATTGTGAGTTTGCTCGAGACATCCTGCGTAAGCGCGTGTTTGTCGACAAGGGGCGCGAGCAGTGGATTGTCCCGCGTGTGAGAGGGAGCGAGCGCCGGTGCATCCATGACACAGGCTAAGGATGCCATGGACGATGACGTAGTAGTCTTCGCGGGGCGCGCGGCAATGATATCGTCGAGCCGCGCGTGCAGCATGCTCTTCCACCGGGCGAACGACTCGTCGAGCTCAACGTCGTGCCGCGCAGTTGGCGAGCAGAGAGTACCGCGCCTGGAACGCGCAGGCGGAGCATGAACGAGTCCTGGGCAGGAGCGACGTAGAACAGGCCATTGAACTTGAAGCGGAACAGATCGTCAGGCGCCGGAGCCTTGTCTTCGTTGGCGTGCGACAGGAGCTTGTCCCATATATCGAGGGGATCTTCCGCGTGCTTCCACGGCTCCTCCTTACAGAGATCGTAGAGAGGTGTGCCGAAATACGTCTCCTCCGTTGCTCCTGCGGCAGCCTGGTTGACAAGGCCGGAGGCTGGGTCGCTGGTCATCTGCCCCGAGGCAGTGTGGCCAACGAAGGGGACCGCGCCGCGCTGAGCTACCCCGGAAGAAAGCCCTGCAGATACTGCTGCTGCTCTGCAGTGAACTCTATCGCGTCGATAGTCGTCTGAGATTCCATAGAGAAGATCCTTGTACGAGGTTTCCGGCACGAAGAGTTGCCGAGAGGTTCGCAGGGCCGGTCGCATGCGACAGATCGCAAACGATCGTTAGGCCAAATCAGACATCGCAAGCATGGATCGATACCAGAGATCGATCAGGTGCGATGGATTCAAGGCTCTTCTCGGAGCAGGAAAATTTTCAGGAAGGCACAACCCGAAACACGGCTTGGTGTCGAGGTTGACGGGCGGCGGCGCGATTTCCATCGCCGTTTTGTCTATGCTGCGCTCATCCTAACGCCGGCCGGTGCTGACTGCAAGCCTCAATTCCCGCCTCTTCGATTTTTAGCGCGCGGCTCTTCAAGCGCTTTCCTATTCGCCTATATATGGCTAAAATCGTGAACAACAGTTCAACCTTAGTCCATAAAATGAGCAGCCATGACAATGCGGCAAGCTGATGGTTATTCTTCATTTCCAGGTTACGGCACCCAATGGATCGGGATAACCGAGCCGTCGCTTCGCTCGGAGGACCTGCGTGGCACATGCGAGCTTTGATGGGTTGCGAGTCTTATCGCTCGAATCGCGGCGCGCGACCGAGGTGGCAAAGCTGATTCGCACCTATGGCGGCGACCCTTTCGTGGTGCCCTCGATGCGCGAGATTCCGTTGGAATCGAACACACAGGCTCTGGAGTTTGCCGGCCAGTTGCTGGCGGGTAGATTCGATCTGGTGATCTTCTTTACCGGCGTGGGGGTGCGTGCTCTGCTGGATATTGTGGGGATTCGGTATGACCGCGAAGATTTTCTCAAGGCGCTTCGCAGCGTGAAGATTGCGGCCCGCGGACCGAAGCCAATCGCGGCGCTGCGTGATCTCAAGGTACCCGTTGCCGTGACCGCGGCGGAACCGTCAACGTGGCGCGAGCTGATGACGGCCCTCGATATGGAGTTTGGCGACTCTCTGGCAAAGCTGCGTGTCGCTGTGCAGGAGTACGGCGCGTCGAATCCAGAATTTCTGACGGAGTTGACCGTGAAGTGCGCCGAAGTCACCAAGGTGCCCGTCTACCAATGGGGGCTTCCCGACGACATTCGCCCACTGCGCGAGTGCGTGCTGGCGATCGCGAGCGGCGGTATGGATGTAATCCTGTTCATGACCGCGGTACAGGTGATTCATCTGTTTCAAGTAGCGGAACAAATGGGATGTGAAGACGATTTGCGGGCTGGCCTGGCATCATCCGTGGTGGTCTCGATTGGGCCCACGACATCGGAAGAACTGGCGTACTATGGCGTGACTCCGGACTTTGAGCCGTCGCACCCCAAGATGGGATTTATTGTCAACGAGGCAGCTCAGTACGCCGGCAAGGTACTGGAGCGTAAGCGCTCTGCGAAGACCTCCTCGACAGAAAGTCCCCAGACGAAATCGCACCCCCCGGCCGCGAACGAAAATTTCGAGATCGCCCCGACGACCGAAGCCCAGCCAACTCCGGCAGGTATTCGTCGAGTGCAGCCGTCGACGCCGACCATGGCCGGGTTCCGGGATGGGCTGACCTCAATCGACTTCCTGCACGAGATCAGCAGTCGCATTGCCGCGGCGGATTCATTCCACGTGGTACTGGGCAGCATCGTCGATTTCGTGACAACGGTCGTTCCGTGCGACTCATGTTTTATCTACGTAGTGGAGCAGGACAAACTGGTCTTGCGCGCTTCGAAAAATCCGCACGCCGATATTGTCGACCACCTCGGCATGCAGCTCGGACAAGGAATTACGGGGTGGGTGGCGGAGCATCTGGAACCGGTGGCGATTGCGTCGAATGCGTCAAACGACCCTCGATTCGTCATCTTTAAAAATCTTCCCGAGGATCACTTCGAAGCAATTCTCTGTACGCCGATCGTTTGTGCGAGCAAGGTCGTTGGAGTGATCAACCTACAGCATCAGTTCTCCTACCAGCACACCGCGAATGAAGTGCGGCTTCTGTCGACGCTGGGCTACCTGGTGGGAGCGGAGATTGAGCGCGCGAGGCTGGAAACAGAGAACGCCCAACTCGCCGGACGCCTGGAGACGCGAAAGGCCGTGGAGCGGGCCAAGGGAATTCTGCAGCGCGATCTGGCCATCAGTGAGGACGAGGCATACCGCACGATGCAGCGTGAGAGCCGGCAGCGGCGCAAGTCCATGCGCGAGATCGCGGAGGCGATTCTTCTCGGCGAAGATCTGAAAAAAGGGAAAGCGGCAGAAGAGCATGACCCGGGATCCAGAAATTAGGCAGTCATCGAAGCCCGCAGTCAGACTTGAACGTCAGAGACCTGCAAGCTCCTCTTCGGATCCACAAAGAGCCATGCGACCGCACCCAGCAGTGCAAGAAACGCCGCGATGAAAAACGACATCTCCCATCCAAAATGCGCCGCAATCAGCGGGGTAAGCGAGGCCGTGCAAGCCCCGCCAATTTGTGCGCCCATGTTCATAATGCCTGAAGCCACGCCGGCATACTCTCCTGCGAAATCGGCCGCCACGGCCCAGAAGCAGCTTTGCGCGATATAGAGAATGCCCGCGCCGAACGCCAGCAGAAGGCTTGCTGTTTCGGCATCGCGCGCTCTTGATCCCAACACCATCAGGACAGCGGTAAGCGCCATCGCAACTGCAGGAAGGATGCAGCGCCCGAGACGCAGATAAAACCGGCGAACGATCCAGTCGCTGACCACGCCGCCAAGCAGGCATCCGACTGTCATCCCGATGAAAGGCAGCATCGTATAGACCGCGCTGGTCTTCAGATTGAGTCCTCTCACCTCTGCCAGATAGATGTAGAACCAACCGAAGAAGATCCACGCCACATAACCGAAAGAAAAGTAACTCAGCGTCAGAGCGAGCATTTCCTTGCTCCCAAAGATCTTCGACCAAGGGACGTTCCGCTTCCGAGTGGCTTCGGCCTGGTTTTCCGGGCTGCTCCCAACCGTCAGTTCCCGACCCTGGCGGATGAGCGCCGATTCCTGCACAGTAACCAGCGGATGTTCCTCTGGACTATCTCTCGCGGCGAGATACCATATCACCCCCACCCCGATTCCCACCACCGCACTGAACCAGAACGAAGCGCGCCAGCCATAGCGCAGGATAATCGCAGTGACCAGCGGCGGCGTAAAGCCGGATCCTACCCCAACGCCGCCGAAGATAATACCGTTTGCCTTGCCGCGTTCTTTAATCGGAAACCAGCGCTCGACAAATTGGGTCGTCGCTGGATACATCGTCGCTTCGCCCGCACCGAGAGCGAAGCGGACCAGCACCAGGACGATGACAGACCCGCTGATCGTGGGAGGGACCACTGCCGTAAGTACGGTAAACAGTCCCCACCATAAAGCCGCGAACGTCAACACCAGGCGCGGGCCGAAGCGATGAGCCAGGAGACCGGCCGGAATTTGGAACGCAGCATAGCCAATCAGAAACGCGCTGAACACCCATCCCAGGTGAGTATGGTCGATCGCGAATTCTTTGCCGATCTGGATCCCGGCGATCGAGATGTTTGTTCGGTCCAGATAGGCAACAGCGCTTAGAACGAACAGCCACGCAACCAGAACATAACGTATAGGTAAGCCTGCGAGTCTGTGTTTCGGATGTTCCCTCATGATCGGTTGCTCCTTCCGCCTTGAGAGGCCATCTCTACCAGTTGGTAATCGAGCCGTCCGGCCGGAAGTAGGTCTGAGCCCGAGCCGTGACAGGTTCGGTAATCTCGGCAATCTGCTCCAGATGTTTGAAGTCAAGTTCCACTCCCAGGCCTGGCCGCTCGTTCGGATAGAGCTTTCCATCCTTGAAATCCAGACACACAGGCAGGTGCGGCAGAGTGCGACCCTGAAAGTTGTATTCCATCAGCACAGGTCCGGAAAAAGTGCCAAGTGTGTTGACCAGAGCCGCAGTCGCGATGGGGCCGGTGAAGTGCGGAACGATACCGACGAAATGCGTCTCGCAGAGCGCCGCGATCTTGACCATCTCGGTAATGCCGCCGACATTCGGCAGCGTTGCGCGAACGAAATCGATATCGTGATGCTCCACCAGAGTATTGAAGTCCCATCTGTTCCCCCACTCTTCGCCGGCAGCCAAAGGAACATTAACCTTGCTGCGCAGAATGGGAAGATCCTGCTGGAAGGCTTCCGCTCGAACGGGGTCCTCTACGAAAAATGGCGCTAGGCTTTCAATTTCATTACAGCCTTGAATGGCATCGGGCAGATCGAATCTCTGATGAAAATCGATTACCCAATCGCCATCCTGGCCGACGCCCTCTCTCGCCGCAGCGCATTCGTCCCGAAGATGATTGATCCGCTCGCGTGTATTAAAGGTAGTATTCGCAGGAAGGTCCATTGCGCCGAACCGGAACGCCCGATACCCGGCTTCGATCGTGGCACGGGCGCGCTCCTTGATCGGCATTCCCGGGATAATGCCGGGAATAATGCCTGCGGTGTTGTAGCACTCGCAATAATTACGGACCATTCCGCCGAGTAGTTCGTGCACCGGGAGACCTTGGACCTTCCCGCGTATGTCCCACAGCGCCATGTCCAAAGCGCCGATAACGTCGGTCCTCTCGCGACCCGCCGGATAAAAAAAAGCGCGGTTCATATCCTGCCATAACCGTTCGATATATTGCGGGTCTCTGCCGATCAACCTGCCGGCGGACGGTGAGAGCAAGTCCTTCGATCCGCCTTCGCCGATCCCTGTAATACCTGCGTCGGTTTCGATCGTGACCACGACATCGCTCTGATTGAACAATGGAGTGGGATTCGGCGGCAGATAGACCCTCACCCGCGTAATCTTCATCTTCGGAAGCGCCCCGAAGGCAGGCAGCGCACCTGTCGCCGCTGCGATCACGGTTGCCGACAAGGAGCGAAGGAATGTGCGTCTCATCATCTGCTGCTCTCCATCCCATCAAATAGTCGCCCAAAGAAACTATCTCCAGGATTTCTCGAACGCGTACAGGCCGACCAGATCACCATATAGGATGAGGGCACCGCCGCGAAACTTGCAGCCATCCTGCGGTTCAATTCTAATGGGCGGGAGAGTTGCTCTATCAAACACTCAGCTCCGTCTCGAACGAGCAGTTTGCTCCAGCAAGTATCGCCGTTGGCCGGAAAGAGGAACGAAGATGTTTTCTCCAGAAACACGCAGTCGCCGCTGGGCCAGTCTCCTGCTCGGTTGCGCCATCGCTTTGGCCTCGCTCACCTTTCCGGTTCGCACCTGGGCTGCTCAGGGAGATCTCCGGATCTACTTCATCGACGTGGAAGGCGGCCAATCAACCCTCTTCGTGCCTCCATCTGGCCAGTCGCTGCTGATTGATACGGGCTGGCCCGACAATGCCGGTCGTGATGCGGATCGGATCCTTGCCGCAGCCAAACTTGCGGGCATCAAGAAAATCGATTTCGTGCTGTTGACGCACTATCACATGGATCACACAGGCGGAGTGCCGCAACTGGTCGAAAGAATTCCCGTCGGAACCTTCATCGATCATGGCGCGAACACCGAAACCGGCTCGACCGACCCGACAGAAAAAGTCTGGGATGCCTATCAGAAGGTCCTTGCCACCGGAAAATACAAACACATCGTCGCGCATCCAGGCGAGGTCCTCCCAATCGCCGGCATGAAGATCACCGTCATCAGTAGCGACGGCAACGTGATCGATCGCCCGCTACCCGGAGGAGGCGAGAAGAATCAGTTCTGCAACATCCCAGAGAACAAACCAGTCGACCGGACCGAGAATTCGCGCTCTCTGGGCGTCCTGATCCACTTCAGCAAACTCAGAATCCTTGACCTCGGCGACCTCACCTGGGACAAGGAGATGCAATTCATGTGCCCGGTCAATCGAATAGGCGCCATCGACCTGTTGGTCGTCTCGCACCACGGCACCCGTCCAAGCTCCAGCCATGCTTTGGTCGATGCTATCCATCCGCGCGTCGCGATCATGGACAATGGAGCAACAAAGGGCGGAGAGACTCCCGTGCTCGACACCGTACTCCAGGCTCCCGGCTTAGAAACGCTATGGCAGCTCCACTATTCCGCGCAGGCCGGCCCACAACACAATACGGCGTCCAAGTACATCGCCAACTCACAAGATCCCGACCAGGGTAATTACCTCCTCGTTACCGCAAATCCAGCGGGCAGCTTCACTGTCTTCAACTCCGGCAACCGCGAGGCAAAACACTACGATGCCAGATAACTCCCTTCGCTATCGATCCCAGCGAGAGCCACAATGAAGATCGTAGAAATCAAAACCTTCATCGTTCCCCCGCGCTGGCTTTTCTTGAAGATCGAAACCGACGAGGGCGTCAGCGGCTGGGGTGAGGCAATCCTCGAAGGCCGCGCCCACACTGTACAGGCTGCTGTCGCCGAACTCGCGCAATATCTCATCGGCCTCGATCCTTCTCCCATCGAAGATCATTGGACGACACTCTATCGAGGCGGCTTCTACCGCGGCGGCGGCATCCACATGAGCGCCCTCGCCGGCATCGATCAAGCCCTCTGGGATATCAAAGGCAAGACGCTCGGCCTCTCCATCTGCAAACTCCTCGGCGGCCCGGTTCGAAATCGAATCCAGGTCTACTCCTGGATCGGAGGCGACCGGCCATCGCATGTAGCCGAGAATGCCAGCAGCGCCGTCGAGCGAGGCTTCCGCGCCGTCAAGATGAACGGCTGCGAAGAGATGCATTACATCGACTCCAACGCAAAGATTGACACGGCCATCGCCAACATAGCCGCCGTGCGCGAGGCCGTAGGCTCCGACGTGGGCATCGGCATCGACTTCCACGGACGCGTGCATCGTGCCATGGCCAAGACATTGATCCGCGCCCTCGAGCCATTCCGCCCGATGTTCATCGAAGAGCCCGTCCTCAGCGAACACGCCGAAGCCCTCGCCGACATCGCCAGCAACACCAGCATCCCCATCGCTCTCGGAGAGCGTCTCTTCTCCCGCTGGGATTTCAAAAACATTCTGCGCGACGGCCACGTCGACATCATCCAGCCCGACCCGTCGCACTGCGGAGGCATCACCGAAACCAAGAAGATCGCAGCCATGGCAGAGTGTCACGATGTCGCCCTGGCGCTGCATTGTCCGTTAGGCCCCATCGCCCTCGCCGCCTGCCTGCAACTGGATGGCATCTGCCAGAATGCCGCCATCCAGGAGCAGTCCCTCGGCATTCACTACAACAAGTCCAACGACCTGCTCGACTACCTCGTCAATCCAGCCGTCTTCCAGTACACCGACGGCTATGTCGCCATTCCCGACGGACCGGGGCTCGGCATCGAGATCAACGAGGACTACGTTCGCGACCGCGCGCGCATCGGACATCAATGGCGGAACCCGGTATGGCGTCACGCCGACGGCAGCTTCGCCGAGTGGTGACCTCGCCGTTCGCCGGCAACCGGCGCTTCCTCATTGCCATCATGCTGTTCGTCATCGTGGTCATCAACTTTCTTGACCGCAGCAACATCTCCATCGTCGCCCCGCAGCTCACAGGCGCCTTGCATCTCGACGCCATCAAGATGGGCTTCGTCTTCTCCGGGTTCGGCTGGACTTACGCCATCCTGCAGATCCCGGCCAGCCGCTTCGTCGATCGCGTGCATCCTCGCCTTCTCTACTTCATCGTCCTCGGCTTATGGTCTTTGGGAACGCTTGCTCTCGGTCTCGTCAGCGGCTTCGCCATGTTGCTTGCGCTGCGATTGATGGTGGGCGCCTTCGAAGCCCCCTCGTACCCGATCAACAATCGCGTCGTCACCACTTGGTTCGGAGAGAAGGAACGCGCCAGCGCCATCGGCTTCTACACCTCCGGCCAGTTCGTCGGTCTCGCTTTTCTAACGCCTCTGCTCTCCTGGATCGACATCACCTACGGCTGGCGCGCCGTCTTCTTCTTCACTGGCGTGGCCGGGCTGCTCTGGTCCATCGTCTGGTTCTACTTCTATCGCGATCCCAAAGACTTTCACGGAGTCACCCAGGCGGAGATCCAGCAGATCGCGGAAAACGGCGGAATCCCCGATCTCAGCGACCGCACGACGCAAAGCAAGAGCCTCGTCTGGGCCGACCTGAAAATTATCTTCAGCCGCCGCAAACTCTGGGGAATCTACATCGGTCAATTCGGCCTGGTCTCTACGCAATGGTTTTTTCTCACCTGGTTCCCAACCTATCTCGTCAGCTATCGGCATCTTGATTTCATGAAGTCCGGCCTGCTCGCCTCCATCCCATTCTTCGGCGCATTTCTCGGCGTACTATCTGGCGGCTTCCTGTCCGACTGGATGCTCCGTCTCGGCCTCAGCCTCACCCTCTCCCGCAAGATCCCCATCATCTTCGGGCTTCTGCTTTCCACCTCCATCGTCGGCGCGAACTTCGTCACTCGCCCACTCTGGGTCACTGTGTTTTTCACCTGCGCCTTCTTCGGCAGCGGCTTTGCTTCCATCACCTGGTCGCTCGTCTCCACCATCGCACCGGAACGACTCATCGGCCTCACAGGAGGAGTCTTCAACTTCATCGGCAACCTGGGCGCGATCATTGTGCCCATCGCCATCGGCTTCCTCATCCACGGCCACGACTTCACCCGGCCCCTGATCTTCGTCTCCGCCATGGCCATGCTGGGCGCACTCTCCTACCTGGCCATCGTCGGCAACATCGAACGCGTAGCAGGTTAGCATCGAAGTCAGCGCGAGTTCAGCGACAACTCGCCACGGAGGGGTCCACGCTTGATTGGCATTGATTGGGGCACCAGCAACTTCCGCGCATTTCGTTTCAACAAAGCCGGAGCAGTCATCGACAAGCGCTCCTACCCTGGAGGCATTCTCCAGGTCAAGGAATCCCGTTTCGAAGAGATGTTGCGCGCCCAGATTGGCGACTGGCTCCAGGCCGGCGAAACTCGCATCCTTCTCAGCGGCATGATCGGCAGCCGCCAGGGATGGGCGGAAGCCGCATATGTATCCTGTCCAGTCAAAATTGCAGATCTCGCGGATGCGGCCCTCAAACTCCTCTTCTCCGGTGCCGACATCTTCATCGTCCCAGGCGTCATAGGAGCGGACCCACAAGGAATTGCCGAGGTTATGCGCGGTGAAGAGACCCAGATCATGGGCATGCTCGAAGACTCAGCGAGTGCCCGGCTGGTCTGCCTGCCCGGAACGCACTCCAAGTGGATCCGTTGCGTCGGCAAAGCCATCGTGAGTTTTACCACCTGCATGACAGGCGACGTCTTCGCTGCATTGCGCAAAGCCACCATCCTCGGCCGAATCATGACATCCAGGGAAGCCGTGGACAACGCAGCATTTCTCCGGGGGATCGCCCGGTCCGCCGACCCCGGTGGCCTCCTGCATCATCTCTTCGGCGTTCGCACTCTGGCCTTGACCGGCCAATTGACGGAAGACGCCTCCGCATCCTACCTCTCGGGCCTGCTCATCGGCCACGAGGTGCGCTCCGCCATGCCGCATGCCGCTCACGTCCACCTCGTCGGCGCCGCGCCACTCTGTTCTCTCTACGCTCAGGCCATCCAAACCTGCGGCGGGTCCTTTACCCTTGAAGAAGAAGATGCCGCGGCGCGCGGTCTGGCCGCCATCGGAAGGAGGCTTTCGTGGACTTGAAGATCTGGTTGGAACGTTGTCCCATCATCGCGATCCTGCGAGGCATACAGCCCGGGGAGGCAGAATCGATTGGCGCCGCGTTGGAGCGATCCGGCATCAGCATCGTCGAGGTGCCTCTCAACTCGCCCGATCCATTCGAGAGCATCTCCATCCTGTCGCGAGCCTTTGGCGACCGCATGCTCGTCGGAGCCGGCACCTTGACCCATCCGAAACAGGTCGCTGAGGTCGCAGCCGCGGGGGGACGATTGATCGTAACCCCGCACGCGGACACGGCCATCGTTCGCGCCGCCAAAGCGGCAGGCCTCTTCGCCGCTCCAGGTTTTTTCAATCCCACAGAGGCATTCGCACTTCTCCACGCCGGTGCGGATGCCATCAAACTCTTCCCCGCAGAGGTGCTTGGAATCCCCATGCTGCTGGCCCTTCTGGCTGTCCTTCCTAAAACAGCCATCGTCATTCCCGTCGGTGGCATCCAAGCAGACAACATCGCGCCGTGGATGTCCGCGGGGGCCTTGGGTGTCGGTGCCGGCTCCGCAATCTATCGGCCCGGCGATGATGCCGCCGCAGTCGAATCTAAAGCCAAAGCTCTAGTGGACGCCGCGCGGAAGTACAGAGCTTCCAGCGCGGATTTAAGCCAGCCAGCCCTCAAAGCTTAAGCCGTATACCCCGCCTCGTCAGGAAACCGGCGAGTACCAGGGCACTCCGTTCATGCGCTCAGGGTGAGCTTACTCGTACTTCAACGTCTGCACCGGATCAAGCCGAGCGGCGCGGTTTGCCGGAAGCGTCCCAAACAGCACGCCCACCAGCACCGAAGTCATTAAGGCGATCACAGCGGACCACGGATTGATCGGTATTTTGAACGGCGTCAGCAAGCCCAGGGTGAAGGGCAAAGCCAGTCCAATCACCGTACCGATCAGACCGCCGCTCAACGACATGAAGACCGCCTCGGTCAAGAACTGCAGCCGAATCTCGCGGCTGGTCGCGCCCAGCGCCTTCCGGATGCCGATCTCCTTGAGCCGTGCCTGAACGTTCGCCAGCATACTGTTCATGATGCCGACGCCGCTGACGACCAGTGTGATCCCCGCGCCAAGCGTCAGCACGATCGTCAGCATATCGGCGATCTTGGCCATACTGCTCAGCAGATCCGTCAGTGTCTGCGCCGTATAGACCGAGTTCGCATAGTGACGCGACCGGATGATCTCGAGAATGCGTTTTGTGGCAGGGATGACCATGGCAGGGGTCCGTGTCGTGAAGAAGATCTCCTTCAACGCGGTCGTTCCCTGGAAATATCGGGCCACCGGATAGGGAATCAGCATCGTGTGGTTGCTGATCTCCGACAGGCCTTGCGTGTCGATACTTTCTCTAAAAACCCCAATGATGACAAAGGGTATTCCTTTGACGCTGATGGTCTTGCCGACCGCGGCCTGCGGGCTGCCATAAAGCTCCACCGCGAACGGCTGCACAATAACAGCGACCTTTTCATGGGCGACGGAGTCCTGGTCATCGAAGAACCGCCCGGAGACCACGATAAGGTCGCGGACAACACGGTATTGGGGCGAGACGCCCAGCAGCATCGTCGCTTTGCTGATGCCGTCACCAATGCTCACGTTGTCATGGAACTCCAGCATCGGAGAGGAGGCAACGATGCCGGGAACCTGATCCAGGACCGCATGCATATCGTCCAGCGTCAAATAATCAGGGGTGCTGGTATTGTCCGGTCCGGAGACGGTGCCGCCGCTGTACTGCAGTTCGATCTTATTCGGACCGAGGCTGGTGAGTTGATCGAGCGCATATTGCTTCCCGGTAGACCCCAGCGTAGCCACCAGGATGATCGAGGCCGACCCGATCACCATACCCAGCATGGTCAGCAAAAACCGCGTCTTGCTGGCTCGAAAACTGTCCACCGCCAGCCGGAACACCTCGCTGAACATCATCGTCGAGCGTGCGCTGGCTAGCGTCCGGTCAAACGAGCTCGATTTTTGAACATTCTGAGTGGTGGCCATCAGTTTATTAATTAGACGTCTTCCAGTATCGCAGCGGTGTATCGTTTCCCGCTAACCTTCTGAGATTTCAACCGGAGCGTAGACTCAAGGCATGGCGGCCCTGCGAGTCATGGGATTAGATGTCGGAAAGGTGCGTGTAGGCGTAGCGCTCTCGGACCCGCTGGGCTACACCGCGCAGCCGCTGCTGACTCTTTGGCGTAAGACCCGGGGAGAGGACTTCCGAAGCCTGTTGCGGCTGATTCGCAAGCACGAAGTCGGCGAGATCGTGGTGGGCAATCCGCTGCACTTGTCGGGCGACATAAGCCGCTGGGCGGCGAAGGTGCAGGAGTTTGCCGAAGAACTGCGTCGGCGCTCCGGTCTGCCGGTACAGTTGTGGGATGAGCGGCTCAGTTCGGTCGCGGCGAACGAGATCCTCAATGAATCCGGCTACCCCCGGCAGGATCGCAAGTATGTCATCGATCAGGTCGCGGCGACGGTGATATTGCGCGGATGGATGGAAGCCAGACAAGCGGCGGCAGCGCTGGAACAGAGCGGCCCTCGTTAGGTTTTTAGACGATTTCCGGCAAAACACTCAGCGGGATGGCTTCCGCGTTTGCCATTCCCAACCCCTACCGTCTAGGCTAGCCATCGAGAGCTCATGACCATCCGCCAAGAAGTCGAATCCCTCCTCGCCCACCTCGGCGTCCCCTCCATCGCCCCCGGCGGACTCACCGTCCGCACCCCCATCACCGGCGAAGTCATCGCGCAGGTTCCCGCCATTCCCTCAGAAGCCGCCCGCAAATCCATCGCCCAGGCCCACATCGCCTTCCTCGAGTGGCGCACTGTTCCCGCCCCCAGGCGCGGCGAACTCGTCCGTCTCCTCGGTGATGAGCTCCGTGCGGAACTCGACACCCTCGGCCGCCTCGTCACCATCGAAACCGGCAAGCTCCTCACCGAAGGCCACGGCGAGGTCCAGGAGATGATCGACATCTGCACCTTCGCCGCCGGACTCTCCCGCCAGTTGGCCGGCCTCACCATTCCCTCCGAGCGCCCCAAACACCGCATGATGGAGACCTGGCATCCCCTCGGCGTCGTAGGCATCATCTCCGCCTTCAACTTCCCCGTCGCCGTCTGGAGCTGGAACGCTGCCCTCGCTCTGGTCTGCGGCAACGCTGTCGTCTGGAAACCAAGCGAAAAAACTCCCCTCACCGCCCTCGCCACACAGGCCATCTTCGAACGCGCCGCAGCCAAATTCGCTACCAAATACGGCGGCATCCCCGAAGGCCTCTCCACTCTCCTCATCGGCGAGGCCGCGATAGGCCAGCAACTGGTCGACTCCCCCCTGGTCCCGCTCGTCTCCGCCACCGGCAGCACCGCCATGGGCCGCGCCGTAGCCCCGAGACTCGCCGCCCGCTTCGCCAAAGCCATTCTCGAACTCGGCGGCAATAACGCAGCCATCGTCGCCCCCACCGCGGACCTCGACCTGGCCATCCGCGCCATCGCCTTCTCCGCCATGGGCACCGCCGGCCAGCGCTGCACCTCCCTGCGCCGCCTCATCGTCCACCAAAGCATCTATGACAAGCTCATCCCGCAGCTCAAAAAGGTCTATGCCTCCGTCGTCATCGGCGACCCCCGCGACTCCCACACCCTCGTCGGCCCACTCATCGACCAGCGTTCCTTCGATGGCATGACGAACGCCCTCGAACAAGCCAACAAAGAGGGAGCCACCATCACCGGCGGCGACCGCATCACCGCGAACACAGCCCCCGAAGCCTTCTACGTCCGCCCCGCCCTCGTAGAGATTCCCACCCAATCGGACATCGTCAAGCACGAAACCTTCGCCCCCATCCTCTACGTCATGCAGTACACCGATCTCTGCGACGCCCTGCGCCTCCACAACGAAGTCCCCCAGGGCCTCTCCTCCAGCATCTTCACCATGGACCTCCGCGAAGCCGAGCAGTTCCTCTCCGCCGCCGGCTCCGACTGCGGCATCGCCAATGTCAACATCGGAACCTCCGGCGCTGAGATCGGCGGAGCCTTCGGCGGTGAAAAAGAGACCGGCGGCGGCCGCGAATCCGGCTCCGATGCCTGGAAACAGTACATGCGCCGCGCCACCAATACCATCAACTACGGTGCCGATCTACCCCTCGCCCAGGGCGTCAGCTTCGATATCGATTAGCTATTTGGCTTCAGCATCCGCGACCTCGGCCCAGGGCAGGAACAGCGAGAAGATGGTGCCATGGTGTGTGGGATGTTCGCTGCTGCGAAAGGTGAGGCGCCCCTGGTGACGGTTGACGATCCCGGCGGAGATCCATAGTCCAAGCCCGGTACCATTGAGATCCTTGGTGGTGTAGAACGGCTCGAACAGATGAGACCGCACGGCGGCGGACATACCATGCCCAGTGTCGGCGATGGTAATGCGGATGCCAGGTCGGCCGTGCGGTTCGGAGGGAGAGCGCGAGACGGTGTCATGGGCTCGCACGATAAGGCGGCCGCCAGTTTGCCGCATGGCATCGATCGCGTTGGCAATCAGGTTATTGAGCACCTGGCGGACATCGTTTTCGAAGCAAAGGATCGCGGTGCAGGTGGCGTAGGTGGCGTCCACGCAAATGTTGGAGTTGGCGAGACGGCCCTGATACAGATTCAGGACAGAGTTGACCAGATCCGCAGCGCTGACGCGGGTGGCGCGGACGGCCTGCCGATGAAACCGCAGAGTCTGGGTAACGATCTGACACACACGGGCGAGCTCGTCCTGGGCCGTATGGACGTAACGCGTGATACTTTCCGGCAGCTCGCCGGAGACATTGATCAGATAGAGGAGGTTGGTGATCGCCTCGAGCGGATTGTTGATCTCGTGGGAGATGGAGCTGGCAAGGCGGCCGACAGCGGCCAGCTTTTCGCTCTGGATCAGTGCGGCTTCAGCCTTCTTCTGATTGGTGATCTCGACCACGACCGCAGCGATAGTTCCAATCGAGCCGTCGGTATTGAAGACGGGAGAGTAGCTGACGTTCCAGAAACGGTGTTCGCCGGGGCGCGATGGGAGTTCGCCTTCGAGAAGCTGACTGCGAACGGGGTGACCGGCCGCGGCTGTCTGCAAGAGGTCCTTCAATCCCTGGAGTGGGGCGACATCGGTGACGACCCGGCCGACTATATCCTCTTTGGGAAGACCGATGATCTCGGCTTGACGGTCATTGATGCGCAGGTAACGGAAATCCTTCGTCTCGAAGAGAGCAAGGCCCACAGGAGCGGTCTGGTAGATGGTTTCAAGCTCGGCGCGCTGACGTTCGGTCTCTTCCTGGCGCTGCTGGAGGGTCTGGGCAAAGGTCTTGCTGTCGTCGATATCCATGCCGACGCCAAGCCAGTTGAGGATTTTCCCCGATTCGTCACGGATAGGTTGGGCGCGTATCCACCACCATCGTGGTTGGATGTCGCTGGCGCGAACAATACGGGCTTCAACGTTGTATTCGACACCGGTAGCCGTGGAGTGTGCCCAGGCTTCCACCACGTGCTCCCGGTCTTCAGAGTAAAATGAGTCGAGCAGACCTGTCTCGGCGACGGCTTCGTAGGAGCGGCCGATATAGTCGAGAAGGTTCTGGTTGGCGTAGGCGATCGTGCCGTCCCCGGCTCCCATCCAGATGGCCTGGGGGTTGAGATCGGCGAGGACGCGGTATCGGGCTTCGCTGGCTACCAGCGCCTCTTCGTTTTTCTTGCGTTCGCTGATATCGATGGTCATTACGCGGATGCGGCTGGGTTTCCCGTCGACGAACACGGCCTGCCCACGGCTTTCCAGCCAGAGGATCCGCCCGTCTGCCGCCTTCACCTGGAACTCCTGCACAATCATCTGGCCGGTCTCTACCGCCGCCTTAACACAGTTCGCGATGATGGGAAGATATTCAGGGACAAGTATCTTCTTGAATACGCCAAAGTGAGGAATGGCGGCGAGGGGATGACCGAATACAGGGTAGGAGCCCGGTCCGTAGATGACATTGCCGGTGGCGAAATCGACGTCCCAGGTGGCGACCAGCGCGGTGTGCTGGACCGAGGAGAGAAGCTCCTGTTGCTGCTTGACGATGAGTTCAGACTGCCGGCGGGCGGTGATGTCGCGGAAGAAAACGGCCATCCCGCCATCGTAAGGGCGGCATTGAATCGCAAGCCACAGGTTCAGCGGTTCGGGGTAGAAGACTTCGAATTCGCCGGCAATGCCCTCATCCATCGCGCGATGGAAGTAGTAGCGGATTTCGGGGGACTGCGCGGCGGCAGGAAACTCCTCCCACAGATTTTTGCCGAGAACATCGCCCTTGGGGCTCAGCAGTTCCTTGGCGCGGCGGTTCAGATACGTGTGATTCCAGTCATGGTCAAGGCCGGCAACTGCGTCGGTGGTGGTCTCGAGCACTTGGCGGAGCTGGCGGGCTGAGGTGTCGCGAAGAAGTTCGGCCCCCTTGCGGTCGGTAATGTCGCTCGAGAAGATGATGATGCCGTCTTCGTAGGGTCGGGCGGACACTTTGAACCAGATGTCGAGAGGTTGGGGATAGTACGCTTCAAACTCGGTGGGGATGCGCCGTTCCATGGTGGTCAGGTAGTTGGACCGGAACGGTTCTTGCTGGTTGGTTGGGAAGCGCGTCCAGAGATTTTCGCCGATGAGAGTGTCGGCTTTCATAATCTTGAGGGCCGCCCGGTTGGCAAACGTGCAGTTCCACTCACAATCGATACAGACGATGGAGTCGGGGGCTATTTCGAAGATCTGCTGGAGCTGAAGGACCGCCGCGTCACGGTGGGCTTCGGCGCGTTTGCGATCCGTAATATCGCGATAGTAAAGGGTTATCCCTTCATCGATTGGAAGAATGTGAATCTCTACCCAGATATCAAAGGGTGCGTGGAAGTATTCGAGATGCTGCGCGATGCGGCTTTCCATGACGCTGCGGTAAGCACGCTCGAGATCGGTTCCGATGGTTTCGGGGAAGATCTCCCAGTGAGTTCTGCTGTGGATAGCAGTGGGTTGAATGCGGCTGATTCGGATTGCTTCAGCATTGGCGTAAGTGATCATCCAGTTGCGATCGAAGCACAGGATGGCCTCCGGAACCTGGGCCAGCAGCCGCGCGAGATGATGGTGTTCGGCATCCACCTCACGGCGAAAGCGGACGCGCCGGTTGTACGAGACGAGGGTGGGTTCGCTCAATGGATCAGACATGAAGATGCCGCCAACGGGGTAATCCTACATCCTACTGTGAAATCAGGGTTAAACATCTCTGTCCTAGTTGGATTTCCGGTTGGATTCCCAGTTGAATTCTTGGCCGGAGCCCACGCCCCGGTCGCATCCGGTTCCGCGCCTCGTTACGAAGGCCGCACACGTAGGTCACCCCTGGCAAACCATGCGCGTGCCTCGTGTGTACACAGATAACTCATCACTCCGATCGCGACGGCGATTCGATAGAAGATGATCAAAGTCCTGGCATGTGACACAGGCGGCCCTATGACAAAATGCCTGAGCGAGACAAAGCACAATAGGCAGCCGACAAGCACCAGCCAGCGTGACCAGTTGCGGCCATGCCAATAGAACCAGAGGACGAGGTACTCGACAAACACGACCAACAGGCCGGCGGCAACCGCGCCGAGTGAGGCTGCGCTATAAGCAATCAAGCCGTGAGACGCGCTCCACCGCGCCGGCAAAGCGCTGGCAGTTGCCGCGACGAGATGAAGAATGACGGCGATTGCCATCAGAACGGTCGTCAGCGTGATTCCAGCCGGTGTCTTCCTCATAAGCCTAGTCTAACGCCCCTCGGGACGGGTTTCCTTCCCCGCTGCGACCGCGCTCGCCGGCATCCGATTCCCAGCCGGTTTCCATACGATCGAGGCGCTCCTGCAGCGATTGCAGCTTAGCAGTAAGGCCGGAGACGTCCGCCTCCAACTGGGCAATTCGCAGGCTCGCAGTCGAGGCGGAAAGGCTCCCTTCGGCCCGGTCGGAGGCAGGCGAGGACGAGAGATCGGGTGCGGCGCCGAGGAGGTGAGCGTAGCGGGCTTCACGGGAACCCGGCTGCCGGGGCAGAATCGTGATGAGCGGACCGGTTGAAGCGTTACCGCTGGGATCGGCAGTGCGCGCCGCGAGGCGTTCGAGGGTGGAGTGGACGGCGGCCAGGTCGTCAAAGGCGTACAGACGGTCAGCTCGGGTGCGCAGTTCGCCGGGAGTTTGCGGCCCACGCAGCAGAAGCAGGCAGAGGACAGCAGTCTCGTCCCGACGAAGGTTCAGGACGGTGCGAATGCGGTGCTCGTATTTGGGAACACGGGCGTCGCGAACAGGGGCGATCAGAGCCATGTCTTCGAGCGTGTGGAGCGCTTGGCGCACCTCTTCTTCACTAAGATCGAGAACCGGATCGCGGCTGGAGCGCTGGTTGCACGCATTCACCAGGGCATTCAGGGAGAGCGGATAATTCTCCGGCGTAGTAATCTCTTTTTCGATCAGGGAGCCGAGGACACGAAGCTGAATGAGATCGAGCTGCTGCATATCTAACAGCATCCCATATCCTCTGGACAGCTTCTTGGAATTGTCCAAAAAACTATCGTGAGAGCGTATTCGGTACTATTTATTTTTCGTCGTCATCCTTGACCCTCGAACGTGGTGAGGGGGAAGTATCCTCCGATTTCGTCGTTGCTCTTGCCTTTCCCTGCCGCTGCTCTTGCCTTTTCTTGCAGTTGAGTCCGTCTCCTCGGTGCAGATCCGTATGGAGCCTACGTTTTCCACATCCTAAGAAGAAGATGCGGTAAAGGCCGGCTCCGACGACTTCGATATGACACTAAAGTTACACAGCCGGTAAGGCGAACCCGGGAACCATTGAGTAGACTTGTAATAGCGAATGGCGAATGCTGAATCGCATTGCAGACTTGCATTCGCCATAACGGCAACAAGCGACGACAAAGACCAGGGGAGTTCGAATGCGGACAAAGCACACCACAGGTGTCGCGGCGGCAATTTCAGTAGGGATTATTCTATTTGGACTGAGCGCGTCTTCCTGGGCCAGGACCGTGCGAACCAGAGTGCATGCCGGGCTGAAGAGTTCTATGCGAGTGCGTCCGGTAACGATGCATGGCGAAGAGGTAGTCCCTGGCGTGATGCCAGAAGAAGCATCGTCGGGCGCCATTTCAGGTGAGCTGCCGGACGACGGCAAGCAGTACAAGTTGCGCCTATCCAACCTGCATACCGGCGAGAGCCTGGACGTGGTGTACCGGATCGGCAACGTCTATGTGCCGGAGGCGTTGGAGAAGCTGGACTATTTTCTGCGCGATCACAACACGCAGGATATCGTTCGCTACGAGCCGAAAGAGTTCGACGTACTGCACGCTATGATGGCCAGGCTAGGACGGACCAACGGGTTGATCGATGTGGTTTGTGGCTACCGTACGCCGGAGACCAACGAGGCTCTGCGGAGTGAGTCGCCGCACTCCGGGGTGGCCGAGCATAGCCAGCACATGGAAGGACACGCAATCGATCTGCGGGTGCCGGGCGTTCCGACGACCCGATTGCGGAATGCGGCCCTTTCGCTGCGCGCCGGCGGAGTCGGGTACTATCCCGTGAGCCAGTTCGTGCATGTGGATGTGGGTCCGGTGAGGGAGTGGGCTTTTGGGGCGTCCCCGCACAGGGTGGGACGGCGGCCGCATCGCGGGCATAGCTCGGGCATCGTTTCCGGCCAGTAAGTTACCGGTAGTTGCGCTTTTATGGCGAAGTAGCGAGTGACAAACTGGGTAGGAAGCATGGTAAAGACGCATCTCAGCACGGTCTGAACCAGGCTGAAAGAAGTCTCCCGTCCCGCAGGGCAAAGGCACTCACCCATGACACCAGACCCGCACCCCTTCAACGACCAGCGCATGGAGATCATGATGGGGCGGCTCCTTCAGGCCGGTGTCCTGCTTGCCTCCACCATCGTGCTCCTCGGCGGCATCCTCTACCTCAAAGCCAACGCCAGCCATCCCGCAAACTTCCGCACCTTCACCAGCGAACCCGCAAATCTGCGCCACCCCGTTCAGATGATGCATCTGCTCACCCAGGGAAACCCGGCCGCCATCATTCAACTCGGCATCCTCCTGCTCATCGCCACTCCGATCGCCCGCGTCCTCTTCGCCATCATCGGTTTCGCCATCGAACGCGACCGCCTCTACGTCGCCGTCAGCGTCACCGTCCTCGCTGTCCTCCTGTTCGGCATCTTTCACTAGAGCAAAGTAGCAGTTGGCTTAGAGTCTGCCGTGCTATTTGTTTGTCATTCCCGAAGGGAACCTGCGGTTGCCCCTCTACACCAACAGCAGATCCGCTCTAAGCGGTTCTCTGATTAAGTACTTTGTCTTCACAGCGGATTAAATTACGGTGGTGAGGGTGAGGTGTGGGTATGAAGCAGCAGACGTTGGCGGTGGGGGCTGGATTTGAGAGGTTTAGTCGGCAGTCTCGTCGTGCCGAGTTTTTGTCGCAGATGGACGTTGTGGTTCCATGGGCGGAGCTGGTGGCGTTGGTTAGGCCGCATTATCCGGATACGGGCAAGGGCCGTCCGCCCGTGGGCATCGAGCGGATGCTGCGGATTTACTTCCTGCCTACTGTCTCTGTTGCGTTAACTGGCCTGCGTGTAAGGTGGAAGGCAAGTCGAGGAGCCAGCCCTGTCGATCTTCAAGCGTCGCCGTTTTCCTGTTGAGATCATTCTGGTTTGTGTGCGCTGGTACTGCAAGTACGGGATCACCTCTCGGGACTTGGCGGAGATGAGGCAGGAGCGCGGCGTCGAGGTCGACGCATCGACGATCTTCCGTTGGGTGCAGCGGTACGCGCCAGAGCTCGAGAAGCGCGTGCGTTGGTACCAGGGCTACCGTTCTGGCTCCTGGCGGGTGGACGAGACCTATGTCCGTGTGGGCGGCCAGTGGAAGTACCTGTTCCGCGCGATCGACAAGCGTGGCCGATTGATTGATTTCATGCGGATGGATCGGCGCAATACCCGTCTAGCCTATCCGTTTCTTGGCAAAGCGCTGAAGACGATGCGCAACTGGCACCCCTGCTCGATCACCACAGATAAGCTTGGCTCCTGCCCGAAAGCGATTCGCCGGCTGCAGCGCGAGGGCAAGCTATCGCCCGAGACGAAGCACCGAACATCGAAGTACTTGAACAACATGATCGAGGCCGGCCACGGCGGGCTCAAGCGCGTGATCCGACCCACGCCTGGCTTTCAGACGAGGAAGACTGCCTACGCCACCATCAAGGGCTTCGAGATCATGCGCATGATCAGACCCCGGCACGGCATACTGTGCGAACCCAAGGTGGCGGGCGAGATCCTTTTCGTCAACAAGCTCTTCGAGATTGCTGCCTGATTCGCAATATGGATCCGGGTCAGCTACCCGTGGCCAAGTTAAGGCAACAGAGCCGGCTGGCTCATCGGCGGCGTTTCCGCGGGCAGCTGGAACGTCCTGCGCTTCTTGCTCGCGCCCAATCTTGCCCGGTCCCTCGGGGTGCCTGGCACGCCCGCACCCTACCCGTTGCCATGCTGCTGGGCGGTCTGTTGCTGGTGCTGGCCGATGCCGGCGCGCACGCCGCCGGTCCCTGGTTCGACATTCCTTCCGGGTTAGTCGTCGCCGTGCTCGGCGGCCCCGCGCTGCTCCTTGCCCTTCTTCTGCGCCAGAGAAAGGCCCTCCGATGACATTCTTGAGGCTCGTGGACTAACCTACCGCTACCAGGGGTTTGAGGTGCAGTGGAACGGAAAACCGGGTTAAGCGTTTGGTCAGGCGGCATGCAGCCAAGATGAATGCCAAATGAGAGGTGGCCAAATAGCATTGGCCCTCGCTCTTTTTGGCCGCATGGTTTAGAGTAGGCCAAATGATGTATACCCATCTTGGCTAGCCTTCCCATGAAAGTCGCCCGCATTTACCTGCGCGTCAGCACCGAGTAGCAGGACCTCACCCGTCAAGCGGAGATCGAGCAGAGTACGCGCGCAGCGGGCTATTACGTCGCTGCCATGTACCGCGAGAAGGCATCGGGCGCCCGCGTGGATCGGCCTGAACTGCTGCGAATGATTGCCGACCTGCAACCCGGCGAAGTCATCGTCGCCGAAAAGATTGATCGCATCAGCCGGCTTCCCTTACCAGAGGCAGAACAATTGGTGCGCTCGATCAGGGCCAAGGGGGCGAAACTGGCCATCCCGGGTCTGGTCGACCTTTCTGAATTGGCAGCCGGATCCAGCGGTGTCGCAAGGGTCGTGCTGGAGTCGGTGCAGGAACTGCTTTTGAAGCTGGCGCTGCAAATGTCTCGTGACGATTATGAAACGCGCCGCGAGCGGCAGCGTCAGGGTGTTCAGCTTGCCAAAGCTGCGGGCAAATACGCCGGCCGGGCGCCCAACATCGCCACCCATCAAAGGATTGTTGCGCTCCGCGCTGCTGGTCATACGATCCACCGGACCGCCGAGTTGACCGGTTCGAGCGCGAGCCAGGTCAAGCGGATCTGGGCAATCCACTCAACCAAGCCTTAACGGGGCGGCCTCTCGGCCAAGCCGCCACCTGGAAGCCAAGGAAAGTAACAATGCCTGTCAGCTTCCTCTCTGACGAACAGCGCGAGAACCATGGCCGCTACACCGGAGATCCATCGCTTCACGATCTCGCCCGCTACTTTCATCTGGACGATGCGGACCGTGCGCTGATCGCGAAGAAGCGCGGCGAGCACAATCGGTTAGGATTCGCCCTGCAACTCAGCACGGTTCGCTATATCGGTGCTTTTCTGGACGATCCGGTGACTGTACCAGCGTCGGTACTCCATACGCTGGCCAAGCAGCTACGCAGCTCTCTCGGAGACGGCATACCACAGGGAAAACGATCAAGATCAAAGCGAAGACGACTGTGAAGTTCCGCGTGGCAAAGACAGCCAAGGATGTAATCGCACCCGCCAAGTAAGATCGACTGTTTTAAGTGAGCGAGAAAGCTGAACGTCCGATAATGTGAATAGTCCGCTACACGTTCACTATACATAATCCTAATTATCAGACGTCACCTCTAGAGACCTCTCATTAGACAAAACTTACAATCAGCACATGATGAGAAATGTCCGATAACGATTCTGCGTAGATATCAGAATGGCTTGATCGCGTCGAGAAATCGGCTGGAAACCAACGGGAAAGCCAGGTGCTTAAATTGACAATGTATTTATTTAAGCACCGGATTTAGGCTTTATCGTCTTCATCGATCTGATAGAACACTTCAGGGAGCGAGAGATAGATCTCTGTGCCAGCGACCGCGAATCGCTCGCTGCGAATCCAATCTCCTTTAGAACAATCCCAAGCTTCGCGCGACCACGGATCAATGACCCATACATTCGCTACGCCAAAGGCAATGAAATCCTCGATTTTCTCCTGCATGCGACTGTGTCGATCTTCGGGTGAAAGCACCTCAATGGCGATGAGCTGCGGATGAGTGAAAACTTGTGCGATGGGAATTTCGCGGCGAAAGACGCTTACGTCCGGAATTCTGTAACGCGTCGGGGTAAGACGGGTTCGCTGCTCGGAGACCGAACGAACGTTCCAATCGATCCGGTGGTTGTGGAACCAGTTGTCGATCGCGCGCTGAAGAACATTATGATCGTATTCGCCCACATTACGCTCCTCCAGTTCGCCATCGAGATAATCGACGTCAGGGCTATAGCTGGTTTTCAGGTATTCTTCTAATGAGACAACCGTTGTCGCCATAGCGGGCTCCTTGCGGTCGATTTTACCACTTCATTTAGGTGAATAGCCGGTCGAAGACACCTTCATACCGCGGGGTGTGGCCTGCTTTATAAGAGCTTTTTGAAGCCTCTCGCAGTTGGAATGCCTAAAAGGCCGAATACGTTTGCGCAAACATGTCTCTAGTACCAAGCTCTTACCTTGCAGTTCGACGGCGAACCATACGTTTCTGAGGACGCCCATGTTTAGGCAATAGGCGGCCTCTTGCTGGTCTAGCCTAACATCGTTTTTCAACTGCGTTCCGGCACGGACGATCACCAGAGCTTGGTCAATGCGTTCCAATCTTCGGTATGGAACAACCTGTCGTCCTCGTCCACATAGTCAACGTGAATGTCTGGACCGTTAAGCGTGAGCATCACGAAGGTGCTGACCGCCACCTCATGATCTTCATCCAGGGAGCGGCTGTTCACCTTTAGAAGGCCTGTGCACGAGACCTTCTGCGCATCTCGATCGGAGGTAGTCTCTTCCTGGGGATGATGCGCGATCGCTCCGTTCCCAATGAGTCGAGCCCTAAACAAGGTTCCAGCCTCATCATCCTTGTAGATCGTGCAACGATGCTCGTGACCGAAGAACCATGCATAGATAGCGTTGCCACCCAGCTTTTCAAGCATTACCCGAGTCTCAGGGCTCTGTTGCCTTAACTTGGCCGCGGGTAGCTGGCCCGGATCCATATCTCGAATCAGGCAGCAATCTTGAAGAGCTTGTTGACGAAAAGGATCTCGCCCGCCACCTTGGGTTCGCACAGTATGCAGTGCCGGGGTCTGATCATGCACATGATCTCGAAGCCCTTGATGGTGGCGTAGACTGTCTTCCTCGTCTGAAAGCCAGGCGTGGGTCGGATCACACGCTTGAGCCCGCCGTGGCCGGCCTCGATCATGTTGTTCAAGTACTTCGATGTTCGGTGCTTCGTCTCGGGCGATAGCTTGCCCTCGCGCTGCAGCCGGCGAATCGCTTTCGGGCAGGAGCCAAGCTTATCTGTGGTGATCGAGCAGGGGTGCCAGTTGCGCATCGTCTTCAGCGCTTTGCCAAGAAACGGATAGGCTGGACGGGTATTGCGCCGATCCATCCGCATGAAATCAATCAATCGGCCATGCTTGTCGATCGCGCGGAACAGGTACTTCCACTGGCCGCCCACACGGACATAGGTCTCGTCCACCCGCCAGGAGCCAGAACGGTAGCCCTGGTACCAACGCACGCGCTTCTCGAGCTCTGGCGCGTACCGCTGCACCCAACGGAAGATCGTCGATGCGTCGACCTCGACGCCGCGCTCCTGCCTCATCTCCGCCAAGTCCCGAGAGGTGATCCCGTACTTGCAGTACCAGCGCACACAAACCAGAATGACCTCAACAAGAAAACGGCGACGCTTGAAGATCGACAGGGCTGGCTCCTCGACTTGCCTTCCACCCTACACGCAGGCCAGTTAACGCAACAGAGCCGTAATCCGACACATCGCTCGGATACCCAACTTTCCCCTGGTTCGCCATCCCTCCATCATGAATAGGATGGGTCGCCAGCGTAAGCACCTACCTTGGTGCAAACTTCATAACAGGCTCTAGAGCCGACCGTGGAGTAGAGGCCGGATGAAAATACTTCGCTGATTGCGATTACCAACTACACGATGGCACACCAGGGAGCGATCGCTCAGTTTCTTCCCGCGCAAGGCACACTTCTGCCAAATCCGAACGGGCGTATCCCGACCAGTTTTTATGGTGCCGATCCGGACTTCGACAAGTACCGCAAGAAGTGCTACTTCGGGGGTTATCTGTTCCAGCGGTCGTTGAGCAAACGGTGGACTGGCCGCCAGAATCTTCGCTTCTCGCACATGTCCACGCTGTACAAGACGCTCTATGGAATTGGCATCGATGAAACGGATCTGCGCACCATGTATCGCGCGGCACTGATCGGTGATGTCAACGTGGCCCACGTCGCGCTCAATAACCAGCTTCAGGGCAGTCTCCGCACGGGAGCGTTTCAGCACACAATCCTTGCGGGCTTCAGCTACACGCGCCAGAAGGATCTGACGCAATATGGCTTTCTGGGTTACGACTTTCCGGGAGAAGAGCCATCTATCGATCTCTACAATCCGGTCTATGGGGTCGCCGTAACCACACCTTCGTTCAACGCAAACAATGCGACCGAAACGGTGCAGGAGTTTGGCGCTTACTTGCAAGACCAGATCCAGGCAGGAAAGTGGATCGGGATCCTGAGCGGACGCGAGGATTGGGCGCCTCAATACGTCAACGATACGCTGAATCAGGACACGATCAATAAGAATGATAGTAAGTTTACCGGACGAGCGGGACTTCTCTATCAGTCTTCGATTGGACTGGCTCCGTACTTCAGCTACTCGACGTTCTTCGATCCTACGGCCGGCCTCGATGCCAACGGGCATGCGTGGCTTCCCACTACTGGCGACCAGTGTGAGATTGGAGCGAAGTATCAGCCTCGCGGCGTGAATGCCTTCCTGACCGCCTCGCTCTTTGACCTGACGCAGAACAATGTCCTCACGACGGATCCGGTGAACAGTCAACTTCTAGTGCAGGCGGGGCAGATCCGGTCACGTGGTCTGGAGCTTGAATCTACGGCGAGCCTGGGCTTCAACCTCAACCTAGTAGGATCGTTCACTCACGATCAAGTGCTCTACACCGTCGATTACTCTGGAATGCAGGACAAGAAGCCCGTGTACACTCCGTCGAACCTGGGTTCGCTGTGGCTCGACTACACGCCCAAGCACTTTGGAGTCGGTGCAGGCGCGAGATTTATCGGCATCACCTACGGAGATCCGGGAAACACAATCGTGGTGCCGGGCCATACCGTCATGGACTTTGAGGCCCATTACATCGTTAACAATCTGCATGCGGCTGTCTCGTCGGCGAACCTGCTCGACCGAACCTACGTCTCTTACTGCTACGAGACCATTGCATGCAACTACGGCCCGCGGGGGAACCCCCGGCTGAGAACGCCGAGGTCTGTGGTTGTGCCCCCGATGTCCACGACGATGGCATCTCAGAGCCGCAAGAGCATAGTCCATGTTGGACTGGCCGGAAGCGATCCAAACTTCACCCACCATGACATCGCGGATTGCGATCGTCCTTTTGCCGCTCACAATCAGTGTGAATGGACCACCCGCTGACACGGAAGGTAAGATCACTGTCCATTTGCCGTCGCTCGCCGTCGTCGCGGCGGCTGTCCTTCCGTTAAGACTGATGGAGATTGCCTCTCCTGCATCGGCTATACCCCACACCCGAACGGGATGGTTGCGCTGGAGAACCATGTGATCCGTGAACAAGGCTGGCAGAACTGGATCGGCGTAGCAGTGAAGAACTGCAAGCAGAAGTGAGGCCATAATAGCGAGAGTGACAACTGCGCTATGGCGGGAGATCATCGTGCGGAGCTGAAGGGCGAAGCCGGGAGCCCGTCGCGGTTGTAGAGATTGCATTCGGGAGCCGCTGCCCAGCCATATCGAACATAGGTAGGCGCGGAGATACTGCTGCTCGACACTTGTACGCTATTGCCAACAATCGTCGCTCGGGCCGGCACGAATTTCTTGTCAGCGGCCGCCACTTCAAATCCACGCAACGCGCCGTCCTTCGCCAACAGCCCGTCGGCGGCATGATCAAACGAGACTAGCATTTGCGTGCCGTCCGGCACAGCCTGTCGAAACAAGGGACCCGAGTCTTCCACCCTTTCGCCGTAGGAAATCGCGCGCGCCCAGAGTGCCAGGCGACGGCCCACCTCTTGTTTGTTTGTAGGATGGATCATGGCCGCGTTTCCGATATCGATGGTGACAGCCATTCCGATGTTCGCGACAGCAAGGGCCTTTCGTTGTGCTTCGCGCACCGTAGGCCAGTCATCATCGGAATTGAAGTTTGCGATCTGCACAAAGAGGAACGGGAAGTTTCCCTGCGCCCAATGCATCCGCCAATCCTCTATCATTGCCGGAAAGAGACGTCCATAGACAGGCGCCCGTTCTCGGCCAGTGTTGCTTTCACCTTGATACCAGATGACCCCGCGCAGGGGCAGTGATGTCAGCGGAGCGATCATCGCGTTGTAAAGCGATGCCGGCGCCCAGGTAGAGGTGTCAGGCCGCCATGGGTGCTGAGGCATCGGTTTGTTGTGTGCCTTGGCCTGCTCGTCCTCGAGCTTCTCTGCCTTCTGCTGGAGTATGATCGTTGCCGAGCCGTCCATCATATGCGCACGGGCGGCAAACACCGGCATCAGTGATGAATCGGAGGTCAGCGCATCGAGGCTGGTCCAGGCTTCCGCCGGTGTTCCACCCACGTTGGACTCAATCAAACCGATCGGCACTTTTTCTCTTTCGAGTAGCTCCCGGCCAAAGAAATAAGCCACTGCAGAAAAGCTCGCGACACTTCCTGATGTGCATGCCGTCCAGGTCTGCTTCGCTGCGAGATCATCCATTGGATAGCTGGAAGTGCCCGTCTTCACATGAAAGAGCCGAAGCTTTGGATGGTTGGCCCCAGCGATCTCGGCTTCAAAGTTCTGCGTCCCGTTTGTCCATGGAGGACTGGGCGCCATGGAAAATTCCATGTTCGATTGCCCCGAGGCGAGCCAGAGATCGCCAACCAGAATGTCAGTAAACTCGATTTTGTTCTTGGCCGAAATAGACAGGGAAAACGGACCCCCCGCCTCGCCGGGAGGCAGATACACACTCCACCGCCCCAACGTGTCGGCTGCGCTGCTTGCCTGATGTCCACGGAAGCTGACACGAACCTGCTCGCCCGGGCCCGCTCTTCCCCATAGATGGACTGGCCGATCGCGCTGCAGGACCATGTGTTCCGCGAGCATGCTCGGTAGCGTGACCTCAGCCTGTGCACTGGCGTTTGCGAGCACAAGCCATAGACCCAACGCTGCGCCGATGACGCGATTGCGGTATCGGCGGTCGGCTTCGCGCTTGATGTGTTGCTGCCCGCTCATATTTCCCTCCAGCACTGCTTGCATTATCCGCAACTGTCTCATCGGGGCGCGTGGCCAAACTGCTGCTGGAAGAGATGCGTGATCCAGACCCGATGCGCAGCGATGAAGACCGAGTAGTCCTGCGGACGGGTCGGATCGAAGAGCGGTTCTTTCCAATCCAATTTCGGCGTAAAGACGTGGAGAGTGGCAGCGCTGGGCGGCAGGTAGTCGGAAGGCGGATCGATGACGTTTCCGCTGTACCGGTTGCCGTTGAAGACGATGTTGTTGGCAGGCCCCCAGCCCTGCGCTAGATGGTAGGTGCCGTCCGGGTTGCGCGAGATAGAGTGGCCAAAACGCAACGTTCCTCCCTGAATGTAAAAGGTGTTGCTCTGAAAGATCGCATTACTTGACCAGCCAAGCCAATCACTCACCAGCATCTGAACATCGCGCCCCGGGCCAACATAAAAGGCGTTGTGCGCCACGGTCACATTATCTGCGCCGCTTAGATTGATAAGCCGGGCATCGTCGTCGCGGCTGATGTTATAGCGGACTACCGTCCCGATGTTGCCGACATTCGTCTGCGCATCGCGTTTAACCGGCGTACAGATCAGCATGAAGCCGCCGGCGTTGTCATGGCCGTAGTTGTACTCGAAGCGAGTGTTGCGGGAGTTGTAGTCGGAGTCGAAGCCTTCGCCATCGTGCGTTCCTCTGGTCTCCGAAGCCTCATTTAAACGCAACAGTGTATTGTCAGTGCTCCATTGCCAAATGCCTGCGTTGTAATCGGTGGCCCGCTGATTGCACCTGCGGGCGATGTTGTGTTCGACGAGCGCTCCGTCCGTGGCCCAAGGTACGATGCCGTCGCCTCCGACGTCTTCGACATAGTTATCCCGAATGACTACATGAAGACTCGGGAACCAGTGTAGGCGCGAAGCATGGTAACTCTCGGCCACGATCCCGGATCGATCGACCTTCCAAACAATATTGCGCGCGATCGTGAGACCGTCGAAACGGCTGGGAATTCTTTCGCCATGAGTTCGGAAGACGATACCGCCGTTGTCTTTTTGGCTATTAGTGCCGTTCACGTCGTGGATATACAGATCCGATACCACGATGTGATGAGCAGTCCCGAAGTTGTCCAGAAAGATATGAAGGCCACGGCGCGGGGAAGACCCCGTACCACGATTGGAGATCTCGAGATGATGCAGTTCTATATTCTGCAGGTTGCGAAGCAGGACTGCATCCTGGTGCGTGCCGTCTCCAGCAATGCTGGGCATCGCACCACGACCGTACCGGTCAAGCACAATCGGCTCCTCTTCAGATCCAGAGCTTCGTAAGGCGAGCTGCTCGTGCCATACTGAGCCGCTGTTGAAGAGAATGCGGTCGCCGGCTTTGAAGTCCGTCTTGTTTATCTTGCCGATCGTCTTCCAGGCAGCAGATTGGGATGTTCCAAGATTCGCATCTACGCCGCGATTCGCGTCAACATAATAGGTTGTTGCGTGCACCGGCCAGCAAAGCCCGAGCAGCTGAACGAATACAACGAACGAGAGGAAACGCGCTCCGCCTACCATTCGAATCGGGCACCTAACTGACCCTGCCGGGGATTGCCCATGGTGTCGGTGATGTGTGCGAAATTTACGCTTCCCAAGGTGAGATCAGGGTTGCTCCAGTGATGGCGGTTCGTCACGTTGAAGAACTCGGCGCGGAGAGTGATGCGATAACGATCCTCCGATCCGAAACCAAAGCGTTTAAGCAAGCTGGCGTCCTCGTTGTAGTAGGCGAACGTGTGCCAGTCGCTGAAGACGTGCGGACTGTTGCCGAGCTGGCCATCCGCCGGGTTGCTGAAATTGGCCGGGTTGACGAAGAGGCTTGAAGGATTCGTCTGATTGATCAGATCAAGCTTCTTGAACGTGCTTTTGAAGCTGGCATTCGGAGCCACGTTCGTCCAGACGCCGCTCCAGCCTGGATAATAGTTCTGCGCGCCGACAGCACCGATCGGAGAGCCAGACTGGTAATCGACGATGACGCCGGCAAGCCATCCGCCGGCGAGCAGGTCCTGCCACTTGCTGCGCGATAAAAATCGCTGGTTGCGCCCGAAGGGCAGTTCATAGTTCACATAGCCTTTCACTTCGTGAGGATGATCGTAACTGACTAAATCCGAGGCATACTTCTTGTATTGATAGGGGTCCTGAAAGTAATTTGTGGCGCTATAGGTGTCGACGAACGCGGTTTCCGTGTTCCCTCGGGTCGTCGATCCGGTATAGCTCAGGTCCATGCTGAGGCCGTTTGAGGAACGCCGAGTCACCTCCGCGACGAAGGCCTCATAACTGGAAGATCCCAACGGCGAGTTGACGAAGAAGACGGGACCGTAGGTGTTCGCCACCTGGGGATACGGATTGATCGCCTGGTACGAAGCACCGCCCCATCCGGCGTAAGGATATGGAACCCCGGCGGCCGTCGCCGACCCCTGATCGGAGACGTAATCGAACACATGGCCGGAGTTGTAGAGCTGCGAGTACTGTTGCCACGTCGGATAGTTAGTCGGATTTAGAGATCCATCGTGGAGCTTGCGGCCGATGTTGCCGATATAGCTCACCTGCAGGACGGTGTTCTTCGCAAACTCATACTGCGCGTTGACATTCCAGTTCTGGGTATAGCCCATGGTGAGCGTGTTCGGGTCCACGGAAGCCGGGCCGTACGGAACATAAGGCGAGTTATTGTCGCGAACGGGAAAGACATCCGTTCCGGGATAGCCGCTGTCCCAACTGAACTGGTATCCATTGGAAAGCTTCGGCGGCAGGATCTGATTGGTGGCCTGATATCCGGTCGAGGCGGAGTAGGGCACAGCTCCGTAACTGTTATTGCCGATCGGCACGTAGTACAAGCCATAGGAGCTGCGCAACACAACCTTGTCGTTTACCTGATAGGACGCACCGATATGAGGAGAGAATTGCCAGAAGTTTCTGTTGGTCTCAAACGTCTGCCCGGGGCTTGTTAGATACTGCATCGACCCCAGGTACGAACCGAAGTTGGGGTTCTTCGCGTCCGTTGTGAAGTTCGACCAGTAGCCATGCTTTTCATGTTCTTGCAGAGGAATGTCCCAGCGCAGCGCAGCGTCGAAAGTCAGCTTGGAAGTCAGCTTAATCGTGTCCTCCCCAAAGAAGGCATACTCTTTGCGGCGTCCGTACTGATTGAACGGGGTATCCTTGCTGGCGCTGTAGACATCGCCCAAGAGGAAGTTGGCGAATCCAAAACCGGTGAGAGCCTGGACGGAAGACTTTGCCGGCGCACCGCTGAGGTTGCTGAAGTTGAGATGCAGTTCGCCACCCTGATAGTCGCTGTTGAGGCCCAGGCCGCGTAGCTCCAACCCGAATTTAAAGTTGTGGATGCCCCTGACCCAGGTGACTGTGTCGTTCAGAATTTCGTTATAAGCCACATAACCGCTCATCGGGGTATACGCGTCGCCGATCTGGCTTTCGCCTACACCGTTGACCGTGGCCCCGAAGGTGATGAGCGGAAAGTTCGGTACGGACTGATAGCCGCCGAGACCGATCTGTCCCGGCCAGGAGGTGGTGCCAGTCAATGGGACGGCTTTGTTCTGAAACTGATTGAAGGTCAGCGATAAAACATTCAGGAGGTTTGGCGTAGCCGTATAGGTATCGCTGAAACGATAGGCATTCGCAACCGTTGTCTGGATGGCGCCCGGAGCGAGCGGGCCGCCATTCTCACTGCCTGCTTGCCAGAGGGCATTCCCTTGCGCTCCAATGTCACGGTTGATATTTGGCCGCAGAGTGTAGATGTACGACGAGGAGAGCCGATGCTTCGAGGTTATGTCGAAGTCGTACTTGAAGCTAAGCTGCGTCTGCTTTTGATCTGGGTACTGGTTTCGGAGTGCCGGATAGTTATCGATGTTGCGATCGTTGAAAGTAGGAGCATAGTTTTGCGTGTACAGGGCGGCGATCTTCTGCGAGATGGGGCTGATGCGGCTCAGCGGGATCTTATTACCCGGAAAGACTATTCCCGTCGGCGCCGATCCCGGCAAGCCTGGATCGTAGATCGCTCCGGGATAGATGGGATTGCCTGCCGGATCGGTTCCGAGCGGAGGCTGGCTCGTTTGCAGCAACGAGCTGAAGTCGCCATTCAGGAAGGCGGTTGTCGGTACAGTTTGCTGACCGTTGGAGACCGAGAAGTCTGATCGAGTAAACCGCTCAATCGCTCCAAAGATAAACATTCGGTTCCGCCACAGAGGTCCACCGGCGCTCCCGCCGTAATCGAAATAGCGGCTCTTTGGGGTTCGATACTGCTGGTCATAGGCTGCCGCGTTTGCTGGATCTTGGCCGGTGTAGTAGGAACGAAAATAATTATTGTCCCAGGTGTTGGCGTTTAGGAACTCGTTAGCCAGGAAGCCGAACGCGCTGCCATGTACGCTGTTGGTGCCGGACTTCAGGCTGAAGAGGAAGGTACCGCCGCCTGTCCGCCCAGCCTCCGGTCCGATGCCCGAGGTATCGACCTGGAACTGGCCGATAGCGTCCATGCTGGGTTCAGACTCGCCGATATGACCGACGCTGCCGGAGTCGCTCGAGGTGCCGTCGATCAGCACCTGTTTGCTGAAGGCCTGCGAGCCGCCGACATGGCCGTCGTACTCACTGCCCGTCACCGTGGGAGTGATGGAGAACGCAAAAGTCGTGATGTCGCGGCCGCCATTGGCCGTCAGTGGAAGATCGGTCACGACCTGGCTCGTCAGATTGGTGCCCAGCTCGGTCTGAGTCTGCAGCGCCGCTGCTGCTGTGACGGTGATCGTTTGATCCTGCGCGCCCACCTCGAGCTTGACGTCGATCTGAGCTCGCTGCTGCACCTGAATCGCAACGCCACTACGATCCAGCGCTTTGAAATCCGGCTTGGCATAATGAATCGTGTAGGTCGCAATCGGCAGATTCAGCAGGTTATAAATACCGGATTGGTTGGAGACGCTCGTGAAGCTGGCTCCCGTAGCCGGATTGGTCGCCGTGACCTGCACGCCCGGGATGGTCGCCCCCGTTGAGTCCGTGATCGTGCCGGTGATGGTGCCGCGATCGGCTTGTGGCCAAGCGTTTGGCGCAAAGAGGAATGCAAGGAGTGTGAACAGGTAAATGCATACGGATCGCCGCAAACTTCGTGCGGGCCAACGAACGTTTGAAATCGATGTCATGCTTTTCTTCCTTCGGCCAGGAGGCGAGATATTCTTTACGCTTTTTCTGGGCAGGATGACGCTACGCCTCACAAGCAGCAATGAAATCCGACTAAAGTCGGATAGATCATACCTTTTCGACAGCATTGCCTGCGGAGCCGCGCAAACCTCAACCCAGCACGTTAAAGGCTATTGCTCAGGTTGAGCTGATCTCAACCCGGGCCTCGCTGAAAACAACAGTTCAAAGATGGACGAGGCCTCGCTGCAGGGCGGCAACAACAGCCTGGGTCCGGTCATGCACATTCAGCCGCATGAGAATGACGCTGACATGACACTTTACTGTGGCCTCCGTGATGCCAAGGGATGAGGCTATGTCTCGATTGCTCTTTCCCGTAGCAAGCAGCGCGAGCACCTCGCGTTCACGGGCGCTGAGTTCAGAGTTGCGCGTCCGCATAGCCAACGTGCGGCTGACCGCCTGCGGCAGATACTGGCCTCCAGCGCAAACACGGCGCAGCGCTCCGAGCAGGACGCTGTGGGGCATCCCTTTGATGATGTAGCCCTTCGCGCCGGCCGCCAGGGCCTGGTGGATGTCCTCATCGCCTTCATACGTAGTAAGGACCACAAAACGCGCCGCAGGATGCGTATGGCGTATGGTACGGATGGCGTCAACACCGCTCAGACCCGGCAGGCGCAGGTCCATCAAGGTGATATCGGGCAGGTGCGCCGCAAAGAATTGCACGGCTTCTTCTCCGGTAGCAGCTTGGGCCACCACAGTCATGTCCGGGCTGGTTTGAATGATGGCGGCGATGCCGATGCGCACGATGGGATGATCGTCGACGACCAGCACTTTCAATTTCTGCTGGGAAGCATCATGCATGATCGACCGCCTGTTCTGCATGTCTCATCTCTCCCATCTGGCCCGAAAGCAGCAAGCGAACCGTAGTTCCTCTCCCGGCACTGGTCTCGATGCGGAGTTCACCGCCTAGCCGCTCGGCGCGCTCTCGCATTCCGAGCAGGCCGTAGTGCAGCTCAGCATTGGCTGGCACAGCAGCTGAATCGAAGCCGATGCCGTCATCCTGCACGTCGATGGTGAGATCGTCTCCGGCAAAGTCAACCCACACCTTGACCTCTGTGGAATGAGCGTGCGTGTGTGCATTCCACAAAGCCTCGCGAACAATCATGACCGCCTCGTGCGTAATCCGGTGCGGCAGCGGGAACGCATCGCCCGTCACTTTGCAGGCGATAGGCTGGCCAAACGCCCCCTGCATCTGCTGCGTCATCTCGCGGATCAGTATGCCGAGATCCTGATGCTGAGCCTCACCGTGGCGCAGGTTCCATACCGCGATACGCGCCTCGTCAATCGTCGTACGCACTTGTTCCCGGGCATGGTCCACAAGCTCGTGGCTGAGTGACCTATCCGTAAAGTCCAAGCTGGAGACGGCCTCCAGCAAAGCGGAGAGTCCAATGCAATCCTGGATGATGGTGTCATGCATCTCCCGGGCCACGCGATTGCGTTCCTCAAGCACGGCGCGGAAGCGCATGGAGAGCTGACGCAAGCGGTAGCGATGGATGGCCCATGCCGCCAACCACAACACACATAGACAAGTCAGGTAGAACCAGATGGTGCGATAAAAATGAGGCTGCTGGTCCACCTCGATCGTTGTTTGCGATACCGCGTCCGGCGTGCCGATCTCATAGGCGGCAACACGGAACCGGTACTTGCCCGGAGGCAGATTGGTGTAATAGGCAGTACGGCGTGTAAACGCTTCGTTCCAGTCGTGATCGAAACCGTCCAGTTTGTAGCGGTAACGAAGCGCCTCCTGCGAACGGAGCAGTATGGCCGCAAAAGAGATCTCCAGCCTTCCATCGCCCGGCCCGATGACGATTTGCGATCGAACCGGGAGTTCCCTGCCTTCGGCGAGAATGCGGCTAATTACCACGGGAAAAGCAGGAGGAGACTGCGGTGTTTCTCTCGGAATCTGGATATGCACCGGGCCTTTGTTGCTTGGAAACCAGACCTCGTTCTGTTGACTGATAAACCCAGCCGGCTGCATTCCTCCATAGATCTCGGCGGATTCTAGATCCTGAGAGATGGGATACAAGGTTAGACCGAGGTGAAGATGGTCATGCGAGCGGAGCGAAGTCTCGATCGAGTGGCGGTCTACGCGCGAAACTTCGGTGGGCCCACTGAGCCAGAGATAAGAAGAATGATCTTCCAGAATTTGATAGATGACATTGTCGGCCAGGCCCTGTGCCGTTGTAAAGCGAGCTAGTCTGCCCACGTTCAAACTATACAGTCCATTGCTGGTGCCAAACCAGAGACCATGTTCCGGGTCTTCGTGAATGCTCCAGATTTTCTCGTGTTTCATTATGGCGGTCACGCTGTCATTCACAAACCTGCCCAGGCGCAGATGGCTAAGACCTCGGCTGGTGCCGATCCAGAGGTCTCCCCGATAATCTTCGAGCAGTGCGGTCACACTGAAATAGGAGAGTCCGTTGGGTGTGTTGTAGTTGGTTATTCCGCTTATCGTAAGGTGGCTAAGGCCGCCGTCGGTGCCAATCCAAAGGCTCCCGTCGCGCACCTGCAGAATGACCCGAATGAAATCATTCGCGATGGCCGGACTGATATAGCGGGCGATGTGACCACTGGCAAGATGATAGAGGCCTGCCCCATCGGTGCCAATCCACAGGCCGCCTCTGCGATCACGTAAGAGCGTGCGGACGTGGACGTTTGGAATCATGGGAAATACCGCGCGCGCGACCACCCCATGGTGAATGTGAAACAGGTGCGCGGACGCCGCCCAGACAGAGCCGTCGTGGTCTTGATAGATGGTTTCAAACTGCGAGTCGGAAGCGCCAGGAAACGGGGTGATGGCGACAGGAGAGCGGCTGAGGCGCAAGATGCCAGCCTCTGTGCCCAGCCATAGGTTGTGCTCGCTATCTTCGAAGATCGCCAGCACCGTATTGCTCGGCAGGAAGTCCGGTGCGGAGAGTGCGGCGACCGCACCATTGCGCGCGACGAAAGCTCCTCTGCCAAGTGTTCCGATCCACAGTGAGCCGTCTGAGTTCTCCCGCAGTGTTTGAACGGCGCCAACCACCTCGTCCACTGCTCGTAGAGCGCCGGAGGATGTCAAGGTATGCAACCCAGAGAGGGTGCCTATCCACAATGTGCCGTTTCGCGACGCGAGCATGGAGCTGACAAGGTTCAGGCTAGGGCCGCCCGGCAGCGCATACTCGCGTGCAGTCTGCCCGGTAAATCGGAGCAGAGTGGTCCCCCCAACCCATACGTGATTCTCGGTATCCTCAACGATCGCTCGGACGAAGATGGACGGAACCCCACCGAGGCCGTCAATCCGCTTCAGGCCGGCGCCCTCCACTTGAAAGAGGCCCTGATCTCCGCCAACCCAGAGAACGCCCCGATCGTCTTCAAAGATAGCGCGTACGAAGCTGTCCGACAGGCCATCCTCCGTGGGATACGCGCGGAAGACCTGATCGCGATAACGGACAAGACCTCCGCCTTCGGTTCCAATCCATAGGCTCCCGTCGCGTGATACCGACAGGCAGTTGATGCTGCTTTCCGATAACCCAGGCGTATCGGCGTGGTCGTAAACAACGAAGTGCGACCCGTCAAAGCGAAGCAGGCCGCCTTTGGTTCCGATCCAGAGATATCCATCCGGAGTTTGCGCGATCGCCTGTACCGTCTGGTCGGGAAGACCATCTTGAGTACGCCACAACCGGCGTGTGTAGCCTGTTGTAAGGTTGCTTGGAGATATCCCAAACGCCTGCGGCGCACCACTCAGAATAGCCGCTAGCGCAATCGCATATAAGACCACACGCTTCATCTCGCGTCCAAGTATACGGAGCTTGAAGTCTGGCGTGCTCAGTGAAGGGTGGCTTTGCCGCTTTTGATATCTATCGACCAGTCCCTCGGTTGTGGCAACAGAAGCTTACCGTTGCTGGTATCGAGCGGCATCCAGAGATATCGAGAGTCCCAAAGTCTCGCAGGCGTCCAGATATCTCCCATGAAAACAATGGTGGTGCCCTTGCTGCCTTCGACCTTTACCAGCATGCTGGACTGCGAGCCATACGTATTTACCTCAGGCGGCGCGAGGTTGGCAAACTCAGACCACGGACCCGCCAGACTCTTCGATACAGCATAGACATTTGGGTTCGGTCGCCAACCCGTCATGTGCGAGCCGATAACGTAATACTTTCCTTGGTAGTGCACCAGCGCTCCGCCTTCGAGAGGAGCCTTGATGAAGGCTATCTGCTTGGCAACGTCCAAATAATCACCGGTGAGCTTGGCAATGAAAAAACCCTTCGTTGGCCGCGATTCGAAGATGAGATACGCGGATCCGTCATCATCGACAAATTGGCCGATGTCCCGGCTCTCCTCGTTAAGCGGACGGAAGCTACGAATATACCGATAATTGCCGTCAACGCTCTCGCTCACAGCGACAGCCACCCGCGCCAGTTTGTAGCTGGAGTCGTCAAGATGAGCGTACAACACGAAACGCTTCGTCTTCTCGTTGTAAAAAACTTTCGGTCGCTCCAGTATCCACTTAGGCCCGAGATGCTCGGGATCTCCGAGCTTCAACACCTGATTGCGAAATCGCCAGTGCACCAGATCCTCCGACGAATAGCAGGAGACATAACGTTTGTCGGGATCGTTGGCAGGGGTTCTATCTTCACCAAACCAGTAGTACTGCTTTCCCATTTGAAGGATACCGCCCCCGTGCGCTTGAATCTGTAGCCCCCGCGTATCAACCCAACGTCCTCCGGGCTGAATGGTAGCAGGTCGAGCGGAGCAGCACGGTGTCAGCCAGCACAGGATGGCGAGCACAGTGACCATTCCACGAACAACAGATCTCCAGCAAAAATATTCCACCGCGCTTCTCCGAATACCACAATAACGCTCTGTTAACTCATGCTTCGATCATAGCTAAGTCCAGGCTGCAAGAGGCCGGCCCTCCGCAGCATGGGCGTTTAGACTTGCAAAAGCTACGTCGCGTAAGGGACACAACGTCACTCCAGGCCTTGTATTACTGCGAACGACCAGCCTCCGTACCTGGCCCATTGTAGGCGCCAATGTTTGGAACATGGTCAGGCAAGACGGCCAATCTGAAAAAATCTCTGCCGCCATTGTTGGGAATGAGCGCGCCGTTGTGCAGTGCGGGCGAGTAACTGTGTAATTGGAAAGCTTCGGTCGGTCGACCCACGCGGTGGAACGATGGATCAGTGAGATCCGGATCAGCGTTGTAGCTATGCACGTCCTGCGCGGTCGCGTCCTGATAGTTGGCGAGCTTCGTATAGGTGGTGCCGTTGATCGTCCAGTTCGGCTCCGCATTCTTCACCACCCAGTAGATATTATTGTCGAGCGTGAAGTCCTGCGTGGTGTCCATCATATTCGGAACGGTCGAGTAAATAATGTTGTTCTTGAAGGTGTTCGGATTCGTTCCGGAATAACTAGCCGGCGTGGTGAAGAGCAGCGGCGCATTTGTAGCAGGATTCCAGTAAAACGTGTTGTTGTAAATCTGGATCCCGTCGATCGAGCCGCCATCCCAAGACGACAGGAAGATATCTCCCTGATTAGGTTTTGACGCGTCGACACGCCGTTCGTTGTTGGAGCAAATGTTATAGCGAATAATGTTGTTTTGACTTGCATCGTACTCTGCACCAAAGACAGAAATACAGTAGCCCGAAGAGTCATGGCCATAGTTGTATTGCACAACGTTGTTGTAGTTGTGGTAGTCGATATCGAAGTCGCCCCCATCGCCCGCGCCCCACGTCTGATTCGCGTAGGACTCGTTATTTTGCACGGTACAGGTGTGACACTGCCATTCCCACAAGCCTCCCGGCGTGCTACCTGTGCAGTGCGGGCACAGTCCGCTCTCGTAGACGACGTTATTGTCCAGCAGCCCGTTAGTCAAATTGATGATGAGAATGCCGTCGCCGTAGACCGTATGAGCGGTAGAGTTGCGGACAGTGATCGCGTTGCCCCGTGTCTGATTTGTCTCCGGATAGACATAGGCTCCCCCGGCATTAACGTATATGCCTTCCGATGTGGTACTGTCGTGCGCCGTCACGCCGTCAACCATAACATTATCCAGCACACCATTCGGAGCGCTGGACTGAATGACGAACTCTCCTGAATCGGATCGCACCTTTGAGACGAACTGTGCGCCGTGGAGATCGAGGTTAATGAAGCGCAGGTTGGTCATCGGCACATTGGCTATATCGCTGCTATAGTACAGCCCATAATGCTGACCTCCGATAATCTCGAGGTTTTCCACGGTGAGGTATTGCTGGTTGTGCAGGGTAACAGCCGCGTCGCCGGTGCCGATAATAACAGGGCGCCGTCCATTTCCGTACGCCCCGATGATCACCGGCGCGCCCGGCGCGCCCGACCCCTGCGGCGACAGAACTCCAATGCACGAGGTGCTTCTCAACAGCATCACTCTGTCGCCTGGCCCTAGCGTCAGCGTATTGACTGCAACGAGAGAGTTGAGAGGATTGTGGACTGAGCCGTCGCCGTTCGTCTGGGCCACGCAATTTACGTGATACACGTAGGCTAACAAACGCGATGGAAACAAGGAGAGCAGCCCGAGCAGCAGGAGGCAGCGAAGCCCGATTGTGCTGTCCATTAGCCGACCTAACCTTGGACTTTCATAGCGGCTACGTTCTGGCTTGCTGTTTGTCATCCATTGCATCGTCAATCTCCTTCGTGGCCCATGGCCGACCTCTGTCTTTGTTGTGTCGTGTGCTCCAGATTGCTGCCGAAACTTGTTATTTTGGCCCCTGCATGCTCGGCAGGCGTGCCAGCGGACCATTAAAAATGCGCTCGATGCCCTGCGCTAATACGGCTGAAGATGTCACACCCTTCCATCTGTTCTGTACGACTCCATGTGCACCGAGAAGGATCGACTCCGGCAGTTCCTCTGCGCGAGTTGCACTCAAAAGCCTGCCCCCAGGATCCTGCGCGAGCGGGAAGTTGAGATCGAGATCGTAGCTCGCGTTCTTCAGGGCGTTCCATGTTGGCCGCGCCGCAGCCGCTGAACGGTCCACAGCAACGATGCGCAGACCACGGTCGCCGTACTGATGCTGAAGACTGCGCAGGCTGACGATCTGGCGCCGCGACGGTGTGTTCGCATTCTCGGGCAATATGGCCAACAAGACAATCAGGGTTGGCGCCGAAGCATCGCCGCCGACGCAAATAACCTGACCATCCACGGTATGCAGCCTGGTCACAGGTAAAGTTATGCCGCGAAGTGGAGTAATATTAGCCGCAATGCCGCTGGATGGAAGCCCAGCCAGGCAAAACAGGCAAAACGTGAAACCAATTCTGTGGCTGCCAAAAATAGACGATTGGTATGATCGGCCTTTCATCTTCAGATCGATCTCTCCTGGAAAGACGAGAGAAGTGTAGGTAGTTCGCAAGAGAGAGCGCATCCGCCAAAAGTAGGATGAGGCTAAATATATTTGGAACGGGGGTAGGATGAGTAAAGTGGCGAGAGGTATTCACCCACGCGTAACGCTTACGGGCCAAGACGATGAAGAGCATCGACCAGCTTATCTCGAAACTGCCAACCATCCAATCCACCCGTCATTCACCAGAACCACAGCCATCGCATCTCCTCACTCTTCCAGGAACAGAGATTGCGGTTCGTGAGCAGGACAGACAGTAGCGAAGTCGAGAGCGATCTGCTCGTGACCCTTCCCATGCAACTCGCGCCAGAGCTGCAAGAGCAGCCGAGACATCGGTTTTTCTAACGGCCTGCAAGCGTTCGACCTAAGCGTGGTGCGCCTGACAGAGCGTTATCATCAGGTGGAGCTTGGAAATGCCAGGAACGCGGTGATGCACACAGGGGGGGGTGCCCCGCACAAAGGTGGTCAATCTCCGGCAACTCCGCGCACACGCGGCATAGATAACATCACGCTCCAACACCTTCTCTCGAAGGCCGCCGAAGTGCTCGTCATCCTGCCGCTTCAGCGTGTAGCAGGTCCCACAGAGTCCCCGAGCAATCAGAGGGCTCCTCCTGCATGGGCAGTGCATCGCACGTTGAGCTGGCCGCTTTCGTCGCTTCATCTTCTCGCCCCCGCTCGCTGTTTTAGAAAAAGCATCTGGCTGCCACGCACGACGCCATTGCTCACCGCTTCGGCAAAGCCTAGCTCAATCAACCGCGCCAGCGGAGCGGCGAACCCTCCTGACTTTGCATTGCTGTAGCCGGCTTTCTCTGCCAGCTCAACACGGCGGAGGGTTTCAGGGTAAGACGCAATCAGCAGCGTCAAGAGCTTGCGTTCCCCTTCCCCTAAAAGAGCGAAGATGCGATCATGCAATTCCTTTGTCGTAGCCGGCCGACCCGGTTTGTTAGCAGCGCCGCGGCCTGCGGAGGTCAGTCCAGCTCGCCCGCCGGCCGATTCCATCATGCCCTTGCGAACCGGCTCTGTTGCGTTAACTGGCCTGCGTGTAAGGTGGAAGGCAAGTCGAGGAGCCAGCGATGTCGATCTTCAAGCGTCGCCGTTTTCTTGTTGAGGTCATTCTGGTTTGTGGGCGCTGGTACTGCAAGTACGGATCACCTATCGGGACTTGGCGGAGATGATGCAGGAGCGCGGCGTCGAGGTCGGCGCATCGACGATCTTCCGTTGGGTGCAGCGGTACGCGCCAGAGCTCGAGAAGCGCGTGCGTTGGTACCAGGGCTACCGTTCTGGCTCCTGGCGGGTGGACGAGACCTATGTCCGTGTGGGCGGCCAGTGGAAGTACCTGTTCCGCGCGATCGACAAGCATGGCCGATTGATTGATTTCATGCGGATGGATCGGCGCAATACCCGTGCCGCCTATCCGTTTCTTGGCAAAGCGCTGAAGACGATGCGCAACTGGCACCCCTGCTCGATCACCACAGATAAGCTTGGCTCCTACCCGAAAGCGATTCGCCGGCTGCAGCGCGAGGGCAAGCTATCGCCCGAGACGAAGCACCGAACATCGAAGTACTTGAACAACATGATCGAGGCCGGCCACAGCGGGCTCAAGCGCGTGATCCGACCCACGCCTGGCTTTCAGACGAGGAAGACTGCCTACGCCACCATCAAGGGCTTCGAGATCATGCGCATGATCAGACCCCGGCACGGCATACTGTGCGAACCCAAGGTGGCGGGCGAGATCCTTTTCGTCAACAAGCTCTTCGAGATTGCTGCCTGATTCGCAATATGGATCCGGGTCAGCTACCCGCGGCCAAGTTAAGGCAACAGAGCCGATACGCAGTCCGTACACCGCAAGGAGAAGAATGATCGCATGATCCCTGATATCGGCGGCCCTGTTCCCGCTGACGCTCGAGATCAGCCGATGCACGTCTTTCCATGTAGGTCCCTGAGGAATGCTGCTCAAGGTGTATAGACGAGGCCGCTCAATGGCCTCTGCTATCTTGTGCTTGCACCAGCCTCGTTGGCTGGCATAGCTGAAGAACGATCGAAGCGAGTTCGCGTACATGGCGATCGTGGCGCGAGCCCACTTTTTGGATTGGTTCCCTACAAAGTACTCTGGGATTGTCGCTGGAGCGACTTGCTCCAGTGCGCAATCCCTTCGCGCAAGCCAGTTGAAGAAGAGCCGCAGTGCGCTCTGTCGTGTCAATACAGTAGCTATGGTGTAGCCTCTATCCTCCCGGAGGTGCCGTAGAAAGCTATCCATCTGATGTCGATACCGGTTGCAAGGTAGGTCTCTGCTCCATTTGCCCAGGAAGCGGAGCCATTCTGTCGCAACATGGCGGAATGCACCCTCGGCTATGCGGACTGTGTTTACATATGAATTTGCTCTACAGTGGGCAAGTGTCCACTTTTTCGCTGCCTGCTTAACTTGTGTTGGGTTTACCGAGACGCACTCACGAATCGATCAACTCAGCGATTCCCAGCAAATACTTGTTGTTCGTTTTCACTTGGCGAACGGTGTAGCCGAGCTCCTCCAGATGAAGCAAAAATGCATTCCGTTCCTCCGCGAAGGGTCCTGCTTTGTAGCGCCGGATCCACTCTATTCTCCCGATCAACTTCTCGACTTTATACATTTGATTGACTCCTTTCGTAGAAAACGAATGAGTTAAATGTACTCAGCAGGGTCGAATCAACGTTACTGCCGAAGAACGAAGATCAGTGGGCGGCTACAGGTGCGAAAACCGCAGTGAAAAGGAGTAGGCTTCGGAAGTTCAGGGCAAATAGGAAAGAGCAGATTACGACTCTTGCTTGCTTTAACCGTCTCTAAAAGAGTACAAGCTCGACATTTAGGGCAAGATCGTGGCTTTGACCTGAATATCTGGAAGAGAAAGTGCTAAAAAGTAGTGTTATGGCAAACACAAACCACATGCTGACGGCCCGTGAAGCAGCTCATCTGATCGGGGTCAGCTATCCGACCATCAAACAGTGGATTCTTTCCGGAAAGCTGAGAACGTCTCAAACTCCGGGCGGTCATCATCGAATTGCAGAGGCTTCGCTGAGGCCCTTCTTGGCGGAAGATCGTTCCAAGCCGGCCGCTGAATCACGGGATCGCTTCCGCCGCGTCAGCGGCAGAAATCAACTTCCTGGTAAGGTTGTGAACATCCGCATCGAAGGTCTTCTTGCCGAAGTTGTGCTGGCGGTGGGCGATGAGTACGTTACGGCCATCATCACGGCCAGCGCGGTGCGGGAGCTTCAGCTAAAAAAGGGTGACGCCGCAGCCGCTCTTATCAAATCCACGGACGTGATGATTGAGCGCCTTGACGACCCCTCTTGAAGCTTGCGGTCTCGGCATACCTCACCAAAGCAGCTTCAACGCAAATTGGGTCTGACGGGACGACGTTGAAGTACTCGTAATCAGGCCTGCTGTGGGCGAAACCCCCGACGGGGTGAACGTGATTGCATTCGGGGCGCTGAAGTTGGCTCGGTTCAGCAGATTGAACAGTTCCGCCCGGAACTGCAGCGTAAACCGCTCCCGTAGCTGCGTGTTCTTCAGAAACGAAAGATCCCACGTCCCCAGCCCCGGGCCGATCAGCGTGTCTCTGCCCAGGTTTCCATAGAAGCCGCTATTGTTTGGCGGCGCGAGAAATGCGGCAGGGTTGAACCACTGTGACGGCTGCCCCAGGATCATCGGCCCGTGAAAGTTGGGGTTGACGAACGGGCGCACGGGGTTACGCGTATCACCATCGTTCGATGGGTTGTAGCTCAGCTGCGGCGTAAACGGAAATCCGCCCTGGATCGTTACGATCGAGTCGGCATTCCATCCGCTCACCAATGTATTGCGAATGCCTGTGAGATTCCCGCCAAAACGAGCCCCCCGGCCGAGCGGCAGAGCATACACCTCGCTGATCACAGCAACGTTTCTGACGTCAAAATTCGCAAGCCCACGGTCGGCGCGCAGGTTGAAAGGATTTGAGGCCGTAGCCGGCTCTCCACCGGAAGTCGTCGAATTCAAAGAATCGCCGTCGTCGATCGCCTTGGACCAGGTATACACGCCGCGCAGAGCGAGACCGTTGCTGAATCGGCGGTTCACATCCACTTCCAGTGCATGGTAGGAGCTATCCCCGCGCGAGAAGTAGGTCCACGTATTGGCGAGCGCCGGATTGGGCCGGATCGCCGTCGGCACATAGTACGTTCCTGCGGGAACAGCAGTCCCGGCCAGTCCCGCGGGAAAGCTGGACGAGTAGTTCGCCGGGCAGTCCGGGTTCGGGCAGATCACGGGAAAGGGCTCGTTCGCGTCGATGCCAATCAGTTCGTGGTATCCGTGTGAGCCCACGTAGCCGACCGTCAAAGAGGTATTCGGAGTGATCTCCTGCTGCACTCGCAGCGACCAGGAGATCAGCGTCGGTGTCTGCAGGTCCGGCTGTACGCCACCGGGGACCAGCTTTGCCGTCGGCCGCACGGTAGGACTGGTAATAATCGGCAATTGCGATGTGACCGCGCTGGGCAGGCTATAGGTCGCATTGAACGGAGCGTTCTGGTCGGTCCGATAGCCCAGCGCATCCTGCAGATCGTTGTAGATCCCAAACGCGGCGTTCACGACGGTGCTCTTGCTCTCGCCGGAGTAGGGGCTCCAGGCCAGGCCTACCCGCGGCTCCGGCAGAAACTTCGCGCGGTTCACCGTAAACGCTGAACCGGACACGTTAGGCTGGGTTGAGATCACGCCGTTAATGTAGGTATAGGTAGCCGCTCGGCCGTGCGCCTCGTTCCACCCCGTGCTGGACTCACCGCGAAATCCGATCGTGGCAGTCAGATGCGGGCTCATGCGGATCGTATCCTGCCCATACCAGGCGCCGAAGAGCGCACGCCAGTTCAGCGGCGTGGGTGCCGGGGTATACAACAAGGTGCCCGCAACTCCCTGCAGCAGAGTCTGGAGACTGGTGAAGGTCGCCTGCCCATACTGGCTCAAGGCGAGCGTCTCGTTGGATTGGAACTGCTGGACCCACGCCCCGGCGCTGAACAGGTTCCGGCCCTCTGTCAGCGAAACCTTGTCCTCGTACGTGAAGATGTTGCGCGCTACGTGCAGGTTGCTGCCGTTGTTGCTGCCTGCCAGCGCAAGCTGCGCCGTTGGGTTGGAAGCAGCGCTGCCCCCTACCACAATCGCGCCGATCTGCTTGCCTGCCAAGAAGCCCGGCAGCGACGCCGCCGGTGTGCCCGGCGTAGGCTCTCCGGTGAAAAAGTAAGCAGCCCGCGAGTAGCCGAAGGTCGCCTGGTTCAGCAGGGCTGGCGAGAAGACATGCGTTTCGTTGAGGCTGGCCACCTGCTCCCGCAGAGTCTCGACGTCGGTGGAGTAGAGGTTCGTGCTTGTGGGGGTGTTGTCGGCGCTGTCGTCGATGGTGTAGATCGCGTTCCCTGTGTCCTTTGGCGAGAAAACGCGATCGACTCTCGCCGTACCGGAGTCGTCGCGGATCGTCTGCAGTGGACTGTTGAACGCCTCGGAGATGCCGCCGAAGTCCGGAGCGTTGGAACTGGCCACTGGCCACGCCGAGACCAACGGAGAGACGCCGACGAAGACCAGACCTGACGCGGGGCATGGGTTCGGCTTGGGGGTGACGATTGCGCACGGCAGTGAGCCGGCCCGGGCATTGTTGTCCGGCACTAGATCCACACCGGTCTGGTGCAGGTGCTGAATGAGCCCTTCGAGGTTGACAAATCCGAAGGTCTTGTCTCTCTGAATGGGACCGCCAAGCGCGCCGCCAAACTGGTTCCGCTCAAAGCCCGGCGCGGAGCCGGTATCGAAGTAGTTCGGCGCATCCAACGCATTGTTGCGCAGGAACTCATACGCGGACCCATGCACCTGGTTGCTTCCGTTCTGCGTGACGATGACCACCTGAGCGCCCGGACGTTTCCCATACTCGGCGTCATAGGTATTGCGCAGGACGTTGAACTCGCGCACTGCATCCACCCCCAGCAATTGTTGACTCACACCGCCAGGCTGCATGTTATTCTCAGCCGCCCCGGTAAACTCCACCCCATTCAGCAGAAACAGGTTTTGCTGCGGCCGGTTTCCCGAGACCGCGAAGTTGTTGCCCGCAGTCGAGTTTGAAACGCCAACCCCGCCCACCTTCGCCGAAGTATAGTTCACCACCCCTGGATTCAGCGTCAGAAGTAAGTCATAGCTTCGCCCATTCAGCGGCAGATTCTTGATCTGCTCCGCGCCGACCAGACCCGAGATGTCCGCCGTCATGGTGCTTACAATCGGTGTATTCGCATTCACCGTCACCTGCTCGCTCACTGCTCCGACCTGGAGTTGAAAACCTAGCACGGCATCCTGGCCCACCGATAGATGAACGCCGGTGCGGATCTCCTGACGGAAGCCCTGCTTCATCACATGTAGTTCATAGTTCCCCACAGGAAGAGACCGAACTTCATAGCGCCCGGCCGCATCAGTTGAGGTGGTGCGCTCCAGTCCCAGTTCCGCGTTTTTTGCGCTGACACTGACGCCGCTGACAGCTGCCCCCGTCTGATCGGTCACTGTTCCGGACAACGCAGCCGAGACCTGGGCCGAAGCCTGGGAGAGGAAAAGGACAGTCATAACTAAGGCGCCTGCGAGCGCCCGCCGCACTCCGAAAACAGTCAGTTTGCATATGGTGGACATACGACCTCCAAGCGATCCCGACGAATCAATACGACTCATATCGTTATACAGTATGAATCAGGCCAGGGGCATGCAGATCGTGGGCATCGCCGACAGCCATTTCCAAAGGAACCGTTGGTAGGGTTGGATTTTTAAGGATTTACGGTGACGATGGAAAGAGTCTTCAGATTTCTGACCCATCGAGCGGGACGTTTATCTTCAGTCGAAACAAGCTTGAAACACCATCCGTAGTCAGAGGTTTTCCATTCATCGCATCAGCAACCAGCACGTCTCCTGTGTGCAGCGCTGGATCGATCTCTCCAACCGAATAGAGGACCCTGTATCCGTCTGTTCCTTCAGCCACAATCCCATTCATGAAGAGCGCCCCTCTGACATTTTCTCCCTGCGGCACACCCGCCTTTGCCAACAGTGCTGAAAGTTGAACACCTGAGTATGTCTCGCTTGCCTTGCTGTGCCCGTTAACAACGACAATGGTCTTGTGGGGCAGAGCTAGAATCTCACCGGCGTTCAGAGTCAACATCTTGCCAGCCGATTCCTGGATTGTAAGGCTGTTGGAGAGAACTGAAGGCCCGACTGCATGGTGCATTTCCTGAGTACATAGCATGGAGGTGGCGCTCAAGACAAAAATGCAGACAGTAAGCGTCGCGGAGAGCGACAAACAACAGCGTTTGGAGTTCACCGTGCGATTCTAGAGCCTGTTATGAAGTTTCGACTTACTTCGGCGACCTATAGAACCCGTAGACCGGACATTTTCCCAACGAATTTGGGCATCTGGCTGCTCCAGGAGACTCTAGCGCTACAGAAGCCTTGAGTTTGGCAAGAACTCCGAAAGCGTCTTATTGATTCCAAGATACTTACAAGCAAAAAGTTCATAACAGGCTCTAGGAGCTTGTTGAAATAGCGTTTGATTTCGGCTGAGCGGTGGGTGTTTTCAGCTTTGCACGAGGCCGTTCGTTGCTGTTCTGTCGTTTGTCTTCACTTGTGGGCCTTTTCGAGGCGTCAAAGGGCGTTCTCAGGCGCAGGTTTGCTGAAGGCCTTGCTGGGACTGGCTTGCGATGAGCCTGGGCAGGCGCATGAGGTTGTGCGCGGCGCAGTGGAAGACGAAGATCCAGTCGACCTTGTGAAGACCGCGCAGCTTCACCTGGCGGATGGAGCCGGTCTGCTTCATCCAACCGAAGCTCTTCTCAACCAGCCATCGCCGGCTGAGGCTGAGCGCATATCCAGGATGCCGGGTGGTCCTGCGGTCGAGGTTCGAGCGGCGTCCCTTGTCGTTCTTCGTCACATGCGCGGTCACGTTCAGCGCCCGTGTGGCGGCGACGAAGTCCCTGGTGTCATAAGCCTTGTCGGCACCGACGGTGATGCGCCGCTTCTTACCCTTTTGCTTCTCTTCCAGCAGCAACAGTGCGGCTTCGCGCTCGGCATAGCCATTGGCCTGGGTCGCCATGGCGGCGGCGATCAGGCCGTTGCGGTTCTCGACCAGCGCGTGACCCAGATAGGCCAGATGCGACTCCTTGCCATAGCTCTTCTTGTATAACCGCGCATCCGGATCGGTGGTCGATTCGTGCGTCTCGTTCTTCCGCTGCTGGCCGTGGAAGTTCGTGCCATCGTCATCGGAGCCGTCCTTCTTCTTGAAGCTCTTGTGCGAGGCCCAGGCTTGGATCAGTGTGCCGTCGACCGTAAAGTGCTCGTCCGACATGAACTGCTTCGCCTGCTGGTTGACCTCGGCGAAGAACTGCTGCGCCACCTTGGAGGTCAGCAACCGGTCGCGGTTCTTCGAGAACACCGCATGGTTCCACACCGCATCGTCCATGCCGAGGCCGACGAACCAGCGGAACAGCAGGTTGTAGTCCAGTTGCTCGACCAGCTGCCGCTCCGAGCGCACCGAGTAGAACGCCTGAAGCAACAGCGCACGAAGCACATACTCGGGTGCGATCGAAGGACGCCCAGAGGTCGAGTACATCTCGTCGAACGCCGCGCTCAACGACCGCAGAACCACATCTGTAAGCCGGCGTATCTCACGTAACGGATGGTCCTGAGGAACACGCTGCTCCAACGTCACATAGCTGAACATCCCACCCTGCAACCGCTCGTCTCCACGCATACTCCATAGACGAAAAGCAAACGTCATCGGACGAAGCGTGGAACCTTTTTCAACAAGCTCCTAGAGCGGGTTTGCTGTTTGGTAGAGGAAGGCAAACGCAGGTTCCCTTCGGGAATGACAGACAAAGAGACAAACAAAGGGCACGGCAGACTCTACGCCAACTGCTACTTTGCTCTCGTTACCACGTTTGCACCACAAGACTGCGCCTCGAAGAAAATTTTAGGGATCTTATCCTCGACCGTTTACCGCAAAACCATCTCTGCTGCCCCAACCGCATTTCTTTTCGCCGCAAGATGAAATCCCGGCAACTCCACCGCCACCGCCGCCCCATGCGGCTCGAGGTTGAAGGCGCGGATCTCCCCGCCATGTTCATGCACAATTCCGTAGCAGAGGCTCAGCCCCACCCCGGCACCCGCCACCTCCTCTAGTGCAAAGGGATCAAACATCTGCCCCGGCTTCCGGAATCCTGGTCCCGTATCGCTCACCATGAGCTGCACCCTCTCCGCGCCAGCGCTACTTGTTTGTCTGTTAACCGAAAGCCGGATCGCCTGCTCCTCCCCGGCTGCCGCCTTCTCGCCACTAGCCAGCGCCTGCGCGGCATTGTTCAGCAGGTGCTCCAGCATATGCCGCAGCCGAAGCCGGTTTCCATGCACCAGCAGCTCCTCCCCGCCTCCTTGCACTACCAGCCTGACTCCTCTGTGTTCAAGCCGGTCCGCGCATCCCGCCGCAAGCTCCCGCACCAGCTCCGCCACATCCACCGGCTGCTGGCCCTGTTCTGCCGGCCGCCAGAACTCCAACAGCGACTCCACCACCTGCCGCATCTTTCGCGCCTCGCGCACAATGACCGCTGCGTCCTCCCGCACCCGCGCCTCCCCCGTCGTGCCGCCAATCAGCTCCGCAAAACCCAGCACCGCGGTCAACGGATTGCTCAGCGCGTGCGCCATCCCACTCGCCAGCAGCCCAAACCCGGCCAGCTTCTCCGCGCGAATCAACCGTTCCATCAGCGCCGAGTTCTCAAGGGACCGCGCCACCTTCATCGCCAGCCCCTCCAGCGGAGCCAGCGCATCCCGCAGCACACTGCGGCGAATGCCCAGTATTCCATCCGCTCCCACGGCGAGCACGCCGAGCAACTCCCCGCTCGCCGTCCACATCGGGACCACCACCGCCCGCATGGTTCCAACGTCATCCGGCGTCTTGCCCAGAACCACCGCAAAGCTGCCGGTCCCCACCTCTACGCCCAGCCCACACGCTTCGCGTCGAATGGCAGACCAGCAACCGTGCTCTTCCGCTACGACGCTCTTCCCCCATGCAGCCAGCGCCTGCACTGCCTGCTCCTCCATCCCGATGCTGGCCGCGACCGCAAGCCGCTCGTCCGCACCGCGCACCAGCAGCCCCACGCGCCGGAACGCGCTCTTCTCCGACATTGCCCGGCACACGCGTCCGGCCATCTCTCGCACATCTTCCTCCGCAGATTCCTCCGCAGACAGCCGGACATCGAGAGCCGTATACGCCTGCAGCTCCAACTGCACCCTGCTCTCGCGTCTCCGCAGCTCCGCATGCGCTGCCATGCGGGACCACAACAGCCAGCCCGCGATCACCGCCAACACCTCCAGGCCTGACCAGTGCAGCAACCGCGGCACGATATCTCCCACGCTGAGATCCATCGCAAGACCTATCCCTAGACTCATCACCAAATCTCCCATTTCGCGTCTATTCTTGTAGCAGCGAGTCTTGTAGCAGCGTGCAGGCCGGTAACAGCGAGACAACGTGATGGCGCTCGGCTGCCTGTTATCTGGAGTTCTCAACCATGAAGCCCTTCCGTATCCTTCGCGTCTTTCGTCTCTCTAGTCTCTTTCGCATCTCAGCCTCGGTCAGCCTTCTTTGCCTGTCTCTTGTTTTTCTATCGCTGCTATCGGCTGCCGCAGTCCCGGTCTTCGCCGCTGTCCCAAATTCGGACGGAGCCGCGCAGGAACCCGCCGGCTTCGGCCCGCTCGATCCCTCCCCGCCCAAGGGCATTACGCCCGAGCAGATCATCGCCAAGTTCGCCGCCCGCGAATCCGTCTTCAACCTCGCCCGGCAGAACTACACCTTCCGCCAGACCGTCAAGGTCGACACCCTCAATGAAGACACCAACAAGGTCGACGGCGAGTACCAGCAGGTCACCGACATCACCTTCGGGAGCGACGGCAAGCGCGCCGAGCACGTCGTCTTCGCCCCGCAAAACACCCTCGAACGCGTCATGATGTCGCCGGCCGACTTCCAGGACATCGAGCACCGCCTGCCCTTCATCCTCACCACGGAAGACCTGCCCCAATACGACATTACCTACCTCGGCCGCCAGCATATCGACGAGATCGACACCTACGTCTTCTCGGCCGCCCCTAAGGTCCTCGAAAAAAATAAACGCTACTTCCAAGGCAAGGTCTGGGTCGACCAGCAGGACTTCCAGATTGTCCTGGTCAACGGCAAGTCCGTTCCCGACGACAAGCGCAAAGGCCACGAAGACCTGTCACCGCCCTATACCACCTACTACGAGCAGGTCGACGGCAAATACTGGTTTCCCACCTACACCAAGGCTGAAGGCAACCTGCACTTCTCCGGCGGCAACGGCTATCTTTCGCAAGATGTCCACCTGCGCACCATCGTCAAGTACACCGACTACAAACAGTTCCACGCCACCTCGCGCATCATCTACAACGGCCAGGACATCACCGACAACAAGGCTCCCGACACCAGCAAGCAGCCTCCAGCCCCCACCCCACCGAAATGAAAAGAGCCATTCCTGCATTCAAGAAACGGATGTCCTGCCGGACGGACCTCCTGCGCGGAGGGCGGTCACTTCGTGACTTGTATACCCCTTCGGTGGTCCTCCCGTTGGTCGGGATCAACATTTGTTGCCGACCAGCGGAAGGCCCGTCCGGCAGGACATCCGTCGCTATTTTGCTTCGCAATGCGCATCCGGGTCGGCGTGCTGCTGCGTCATCCAGCGGTCCATCAACGTTCCCGCGCAGCGCGCTCCGCATAGATGTTTCACTCCCGCCGAATGGGCATGGCGCGCCTGCCAGCGCGTGAGTTTAATCAGCGGCTGGTCCTGCTCCGGCTTCTCTCCTTCGAAGCAGTCCACCCAGGCCAGCCACCAGTCCCCGCCTTCGCCCTTTTTGTCGCCGCACACGTCGCACTGATAACTCTCGCTGTAAGCCATCCGTATCCTCCTGCGGCTGAAACTATCACATCGTCTCGGCCAGGCAGTTGAACTTCGACACCCGGAACCCGGCTCCTGCTCTTTGATGGGTTAGAATCTGTCGGAGACGGGTGGGCGTTCAGCAAGTATTCGTTGGTCGAACGATCAGAGGAGGCGACTTTGGACGTGCATGCTCCCAGCGAGCCGATACATGGCGTGAAGGATTTTCTGCTGCATCTGCTGACGATTACGGTGGGGCTGCTGATTGCTGTCGGGATCGAGGGCATGGTCGAACTGCACCGCGAGCACAAGCTGGTGAAGGAGGCGCGGGCTACGCTGCGGGAGGAGATTCAGGCTAATTCCAGTTCGATGAATGATGCGGTGGGGACGCTGGATAAGGAAAATGCGGCCATTGCGAACAATATCGATGCGCTCACCAAGTTGCTACGCAATCCGAACGACAAAGACGCGCAAAACGCGAATATCAATGCGAGCTTCTCAATGATCGGTTTGAAGGACACCGCCTGGAAGACAGCACAGGAGACGGGGGCGCTGACCTATATGCCGTATGCGCAGGCGCAGCGATACTCCGATGTCTACAACATGCAGCGGGGCTTTCTGGATCAGCAGGACAAGATTTTGGAAGACGAGGCACGATTCATCGGCGTAATGCGTAAAACGGACTTCGGCCATGGCGATCTGACGAAGGAGCAGGCCAGCCAGGCGCTGGAGCGGTTTGGGGTGTGGCAGGCGCACCTGGGATACCTGGTGCTGATGGCGAAGGTGACGGCGGCTGATGATAAAGCGTTTCTTGAGGGCAAAGAGGGGCCGCGTGCGATGCATTGGAATCTGCAAGGGGAAAAGTAAGGCCGATTAGAACTATGCCAAGTACGGAAGATACAACTTACGGGTGGGGGTATCGGGGGGAGTACCGGGCCTCTTTTCCCATGCGCTGCGGGGTGCGGTCTCTTAAACTTAGGCTGTCTGCCGCTTTTCAAAGAGACAATGGGCCTGAGAAAGACAACTCGGAAGTGTCGGCGGTTCGTGGTTTACGGGATGGCTTTGGGCTGCGCGTTAACGCCGGTCCTCGTCGCCAAGACCAGGCCCGCGCGGCAGGTGGAGCTGACCCCATGGGAGCAGGCGGAGCGGGGGCGCGAGGCGCTGGAGGCCATCCCGCAGGGCAGCCGCACGCGGACCGACTACACGCGGGCGATGGATGGATTTCGCGCGGTGTACCACGATGCGCCCGGGGATGTGCATGCTCCGGATAGCGTGAATGCCGTGGCGGATCTGCTGGCGGAGCAAGGGCGCGGGTTGCACGATGCGAAGTCGCTGAAGGCTGCGGTGGGACAGTATGAGTTTCTGCGGACACAGTATCCGGGCAGCTCGCTGCGGGTGGCGGCGCTGCTCTCCGAGGGGCAGATCTATGAGAACGATCTGCATGATATTGCCGCGGCACGTGAGACGTATGCGCTGTTTGTGACGAAATATCCGCGGAGCGAACTGGCGGAGGAGGCAAAGGCAGGGCTGGCCTCACTTGACCGCCACGATGCTGGCGGCAGGAGCGCGAAGGCAAGGGATACGGGAGCAGTCGCAAGTGCCGGGACGGAGAGTTCCGCGACGCCCGATCCGCAACAGACAGGGAAAGAGAAAGACAGCGCTCGCGATGCGCGTCCGAGCGGCGAGCGTGCGGCGGCGAGTTCGTTTGTCCCGATGCCTACAACCAACGAGGAGACCGCAGAAGTCGCGGCGACGCATCGCGGGACGGCGGCGACGGCGGATGTGGGCGGCGGCACTGCGGATACGACAGGCCAGAGCGCCGGGCCGATGCATGTGGCAAAAGTTTCGGGTAAGAGGCATGGCCAGTTGGCGCAGGTGACCGGGATTCGGCACTGGTCGACGCCGGACTATACGCGGGTGGCGATCGACCTGGGCGATGACGTGACCTACGAGGCCGCGCGGGTGCCAAACCCCGACCGCATCTACTTCGACCTGCACGGGACGCGCCTGGCGCAGGAACTTGTGGGCAAGAGCTTTGCCGTGACCGATGATGGTTTTTTGAAGAAGATCCGGGCGGCGCAGTTTTCGAACGACATGACGCGCGTGGTGCTGGATGTAAACGATGTAACGGAATATTCGGCGTTTCTGCTGCCGAATCCCTACCGGTTGATCATCGATATTCATGGCTGCAGTAAGTCGGAGCCGCCGGTGCGTACGACGATAGGCCCGGTGCAGCGGGCGGCAGCTCCTGCTCCTACGGTGCCGAATACGACCGCGGTGAAGTCGGCGAGTTCGTTCGAGGTCGCGGCGCTGAGCGCACAGCCGGGCAGGGTAGAAGCCACGAGCCAGCCGACCTCGAAGCCGATCGCTGCCGTGGTGAAGGGGCAGGGGGTGGGGGATCGGGAAGAGGGTGTAGAAGGCGCTGCCTCCGCGAGTGCTACGGCGGCGAGTGGTTCAGGGGTTGCGGCGGATGCGGCGCCGGTGGCTTCGCCGAGGAGAAGCAGGAGAGGTAAGCCGGCGGCGAAAGAGGCTGACCCTGCAGTTCCGGCGCGGGCGGCGGTTCCCACAGCAGATGGGGAGACTTCGCTGGTGCGCGCTCTGGGGCTAAAGATCGGACGGATCGTGATCGACGCCGGACATGGCGGCCATGACTCGGGGACGCTCGGCATCGACGGAATGGAAGAGAAGGACGTGGTGCTGGATGTGGCGCTGCGTCTGGGCAGGCTGCTGCATGACCGGCTGGGCTCGGAGATTATTTATACGCGGTCGGACGACACGTTCATTCCGCTTGAGACGCGCACTGCGATCGCCAATAAAGCGCAGGCGGATCTGTTTCTGTCGATTCATGCGAACTCGTCCTCGGACGCCAGCGCGCGCGGGGTGGAGACCTATTATCTGAACTTCACGTCGTCGCCGGATGCGCTGGAGACGGCGGCTCGCGAGAATGCCGTCTCGGACCAGTCCATCCATCAGTTGAGCGATTTGGTCAAGAAGATTGCGTTAAAGGACAAGATTGCCGAGTCGCGGGAGTTTGCCGCCGACGTGCAGCAGGGGCTCTATGGCGGGCTCGAGAAGGGCAACGTCGGATTAAAGGACCGCGGAGTGAAGAAGGCCCCGTTCGTGGTGCTGATCGGAGCGAATATGCCTTCGATTCTGGCGGAGATCTCCTTTGTGACCAACGCGAAAGACGCGAGGCAGTTGCAGCATCCGGAGTACCGGGAGCGGGTGGCAGAAAGCCTGTACCGCGGCGTCGCGAAGTACGAGGAAGGGCTGAGCGGGGTGAAGCTGCCGACAGAGCGGGCGAGCCGGGCGGAGTGAAGGACAGGGAATAGGGGATAGGGAATAGGGAGTAGAAAACAGTCGAGTGTGGACTGGGCTTACGTTCCTGCGCTGGTGTAGTCTGACGAACGTATGGATGTTTCTCGGCGAATTCGTGCGATAGCGAGAGGGCTGCTGGCTCTCGGGCTGATGTCCACGGCTGGCTACACGGCTTGCGCCCAGACGATGATGCTGGCGGAGCCGCCTGCGCCGCTCTTGCCGGAGACGCTGAGGAGCGGGCCGGGACATGATGCGGGCAACGGCGTTCCTGCGTGGGCCGGCGCGGCTGGGCCGTTGCTCCTCGAAGATGGCATCAAGCGCTATGAGCGGGCGACGCCGCCGAATGGAACAGTGACCGTGTATCAATTCGGGGATGCGACCGGTGCCGTAGCCGCGTATGACGCTCTGCGCACGAGCGCGCCGTATGTGGCGCGGAGCGGCGTTTCGGTAGTCGTGGCGAATTTGAAGGGGAGTCCAGCATCGTCTGGGGTTCTTCTGCGCGCGGTTGAGGCGGGACTGCCGAAGGTGGGTGGGCCGAGGGGAATCGCTCCCTTGCTGCCGACTCTGTTGCCGGGTAAAAGGCTGGAGAAAGACTCGGTGCACTATGCCCTGGGGCCGCAGAGTTACCAGGCGATGGGCGGGGTGTTGCCGGCGGCCATCGTCGGATTCGACAAGGCGGCCGAAGCGGTGACGGCGAAGTATGCGGGCAAGGGCATCCTGACGCTGCTGCTCTATCCCACGCCCCAGATTGCCGGAGAGCACGGGCGGCAGATCGAGGCGGAGATGAACCGCGAGGGTGCAACGGCAGGCACGGTGAAGCTGCGCCGTGAGGGACCGCTCTTGCTCCTGACCACCGGAGCATGGAACGCCGCCGACGCGCAGAGGACGGTGGAGGGGATCCATCTGCGGAGCGAGGTGACCTGGGACAAACCGGTGCCGCCGGAGTTTCATGCCGAGATCAAGAAGACCGTCAGCCTGCTGTCCAGCATCCTTATCTTCTGTGGCCTGGGAGCGCTCGCCGCGGTCGTGCTGGGGCTGTTCTTTGGTGGCGGACGGGCTGCTATTCGAGTTCTCCAAGGGAAGCCTGCGGCGTCCGAACCGGAATTTTTGCGAATCGACCTGAGTGGCAGTCCGGCGAGAATTCGGACTGACAGTTCGGAGTCGAACTCGCCAATGTAGATTAGTTGCACCGGACATGGTGCCGAAACTGAGCTAAACGCCTGATAGGAGTAGGCTTCGTTTTCTCTGCAGACTCTCAAAAGCGAACATTAGGCAAAATAACTGAGTTCTGTTATCCAATGAGTAACTCTCATAACTAGTTGTTATACTGAGACTTACCGCAGCGTAGTTTTAGCCTTGACACCGGATTTTGCCAAACTTAGTATTTCGCCAGAAAGTTCTGATGGCTTTGCCTCCGTTGGAACTATTCTCCCTAAAGAAGAGGCTGCCCTGTTGCCGGGTGGCCTCTTCCCTTTTCCACGGTGGTTTTTGCGCGCAGAGTGGGTGGAACCCAGGGGCAACTGAAGGGAGGAGAGTCTAAGCCGATGAAAGGAGTCAGGGAGAGGCTGGTTGCTCTCCGCAGGACGGCACTCTATGACTTCTACGGCTGCATGGGTACATACGATACCTACCATGATGGTTGGTTTGGGCTGTATGGGATTGCTTTTGTGTCCGATCGTACTTGCGGCGCTTGCGGATCTCAGTAGCGAGGATTGAATGGGACAGGCTTTTACTGGTCGCAGGCTTGCAGTGATGATCGCATCATTTGCACGTGCCAACTTGGCGAGGACACTTCGGAGTATGCGAGCGGGGATGGCATGAGATCGGGGAACCGGCATATGGCGGAAGAGTATCGAAGCACCGGTATCGCGCGCTGCTGCTGGTCCCGAAGACTCACAGACTGAAACACCACAGTCTCCATTGCAACAGTCACGCGTTTGCCGGTAGACTCATACCAGAGCCGATCTCTGCGGATAGGCGTGTGGCGCAGTTCGGGCTGATGCAAATTGTAAAGAAACAAATGTCTCTGCGGCCTTGCATCAGGTTGGAGCGACGTGAAGGGCCGATGTAGCTCAGTTGGTAGAGCAACTGATTCGTAATCAGTAGGTCAGCGGTTCAACTCCGCTCATCGGCTCCAATTATTCAGTCGCTTATAGCTGGTTCGTGCGGCTCCCGGAAAACTATTGTGGATGTTTCGCGGGAATCGGCCTTAGCCGCCACCGTTAGCAGGTGCAGCGACTTCTCCGATTCTTTGGATTGACGACAGGAGTTGAACCGCAGGCGCCAGCGGGATAGGTCTTGCTGTCGACGCCCCACGCAGCTTCGTTCTCGCGCACCAGCAGGCAATTCAGCAGATTCAGTTGATGCTGAAAGCAAAACTACGCGTTCGGCGTGGCTCCGGTTGGGAGCTTTCCTGTTGCTAGACGAGTTCGCTTCGAAGCGGCGGGTTGCTGGAATGGCGAACTTCGGCCAGCATCAGGAGCTTCGCGCCTTGGTTGTTGTCGTTCTGGGATTCGTGTGGGCGGGTTGCGATCAGTAGCCGTTCGCGATGAGGTACTGCTCGGTGAGGGTGAATTTTTCTTTCGGTTTTTGCCGGCGTTCGGCGTATTTGCTGAGTATGTCGACTTCAATGTTGAGCAGGGCGCCGGGGGTAAGGGTGTGAAGACTGGTAGCGGCGTAGGTGTGGGGGATGATGGCGACCTCGACGAGGTTGTCGTACAGGGCGGCGACGGTCAGGCTAATGCCTTCGATGGTGATGGAGCCCTGGGGGACGACGTAGCCGGTGAGGGCGTCGGGAAGCTGGATGCGGAGGCGCCAGTCGGAGGTGTCGGGTGCGGCGGGAGTGATGGGGGTGAGGGAGAGGAGGATTGCGGTGCCGTCGACGTGGCCCTGCACGACGTGGCCGCCGAGAGGGGAGCCGGCGGGGGTGGGGAGTTCCAGGTTCACCACTGCGTCAGGTTGCAGGTGGGCGAGGGTGGTGCGGGCGATGGTCTCGGCGGCGAGGTCGGCGGAGAAGCGCGGGGGGAAGGCGTTGGGTTCGATGCTGAGAGCGGTCAGGCAGACGCCGTTGACGGAGATGCTGTCGCCGGTGTTCAGGCGCGAAGTCAGGGTGGGGGCAGCGATGGTGATTCGCGTTGCGCCTGCGGTGGGGGTGATGGCGAGCAGGGCGCCGGTGGTTTCGATGAGGCCGGTGAACATAAGTACAGGGTACAGGGAGTAGGGGATAGGGTGCAGAAAGCAAGTGCAGGGTCACGGATTTGGCGGCGGTTTGTGCTCCGGCTCCGGCCACGGGTTGTGGAGGTAGCCGGTGACGCAGGTGTCGGGGCCATAGGCGATGCGGGTGATGCGGTGTAGGGACTGCTCGAGGAGATGAGGCGAGGCGATCCCTTGGGCGAAGGGGATGGCGCCTTCGCCGAGTTCGGTTTCGGCGTAGAAGAGGATGGCTTTGTCGACGAGGTTCTGGCGGAGGAAGGAGCCGTTGAGGTGGGAGCCGCATTCGAGCAGGACGCTCAGGATGTTGCGTTCGGCGAGTGCCGCGAGTATGGCTGGCAGGCTGAGACGCCCGGCATGGTCGGGGACGCGATCGACTTCGATCCCGAGAGAACCCAGGGCTACGGCCTTTGCGTTCGGAGCGAGTTCTCCGGAGAGGATGAGGAGATCGTCCTGGACGGTGCGGACCAGCCGGGATTCGAGCGGGATGCGGAGGTGGGTGTCGAGGAGGACGCGCAGGATCGGACGGCGGCGGGGGAGGCCGCTGCGGTCGGTGAGGAGTGGGTCGTCGGCCAGGACGGTGCCGATGCCGGTGAGGATTGCGTCGGAGGCGTGACGAAGGAGTTGAACCTGGCGACGGGCTTCGGGGCCGGTGAGCCAGTGGGGTTGACTGGCGTAGCGGGTGGCAGGCGGGGGGGCGAGTTTGCCGTCGGCGGAGAGAGCGGCCTTGAGGGTGACGAAGGGGGTTCGTTGCTGGATGAAGTGGGCGAAGGCATCGTTGCGTTCGCGGGCGGGTTGCTGGAGCAGGTCGACGGCGACCTCGATCCCTGCGGCGCGGAGCCTGGCGATGCCCTGGCCGCTCACTTGCGGGTTGGGGTCCTGGGTGGCGATGACGCAGCGGGAGATGCCTGCGGCGATGAGGGCGTCGGCGCAGGGGCCGGTGCGGCCGTGGTGACTGCAGGGCTCGAGGGTGACGTAGGCGGTGGCTCCGGCGGTGCTGCGGCCGTGGGCGGCGGCTTGCTTGAGGGCGACGATCTCGGCGTGGTCAAGATGGTCGTAGAGATGAGCGCCTTCGCCGATGATTTCGTTCTCTTTGACGAGGAGGCAGCCTACCTGCGGGTTGGGCGAGGCCAGGCCTGTAGTCTGGGCGGCGAGCTTGAGGGCCTGCAGCATGAAGATTTCGTCCTGTGGCATGGTGCCCCCTCCCCCGTAAAGTGTGTCAAAGTCTTCGAATCAGGGACTTTAGGTCCGTACTTTCGGTGTTGCGCGAGACAACAAAAGCCCGGCTGGAGTGCCGGGCTTTTTGCGTCTGCTTCTGTTTTAATTATACCGGTTGTGTCAAGAGTTGATTAGGGCGGGAAGAACTGAAGCTGCTGCGGGGAGGAGCGGTCTCGCTCCGCTCGATGCCCACATCTCAGAATCGAGATATGGGGCACCCGGCAACCTGGCAGTAAACCGGCTAATTTGCCATACCACATTGACGATGGTATGGTTCTCTGGTTCCCCGATGAACGTGCTGCCAGCCCGGTAAGGCCTGTGCTCTGTTCGCCGGAGGTTCTCCTCTTCAATCCTTCCGGGCCCACTGCAGACAAATCAGAAACAGGAGCGTTCCTCACATGAGACATAGATTCTTGTATTCAGCCGCAGCTCTCTTGCTTGCCTCGTTAACCTCAACCTCGCGAGCCAATGCCGACACCTTCCAGTTCAGCTTCGCGGGCCCTGGAACAAGCGGCACGGTTGCGCTGACCTACGGTACTGCGACCGATTCGACCTATCCGCAAGGATTTGAAGTCACGGGAATCAGCGGCACGTTCTCCGACACAACTATCGGAATCGTCAACGCGACCATCACTGGCCTCGAGGCGATCAACCACGCCACGCCGGACCCTACAAACCTGCTCACGCCGAACGACTTCAGCAAATTCGCGGTGGCGAGTGGACTTCCTCCGCAGGCCAACGGGGTCATCACGTACGACAACCTGTTCTATCCCGGGGGTTCGCCTCAGACTGCCACGGATTATCCCTTCCATGGCGGGTTCGTTGACATTTACGGATTGCTCTTCGATATCGGCAGTGGCAGGGTAGTCGATTTCTGGAGCAATGGCGTCACCCCTGGCGCGACTTCGGTCGATTATGGCGTGGCGGTGGCGACGAGCGATACGTCACTGGATTACATCGGCGGCGGCGTAGTGCCAACTCCGGAACCCGGCACGCTGTGCCTGCTCGGCACGGGCTTGCTGGGTATCGTGCTCCGGCGCCGTCCCTCCTTTCTGCGGACGCGATCGTAAGCCAGGGCGAAGGAGACGGCGAGTGCCCCGCTGTCAGGCGGCGGTCGCAAGGGACATTCTCGCTCCGGCTTTGGAATCTCAGTGCGGCAACCGAAGGAGCAGGGGCTTGCACGCCTCTGCTCCCCGCAGAACACGTTAAAGGCTTTTAGAGCGGATTTGCCGTTGGTGTAGAGGGGCAACCGCAGATTCCCTTCGGGGATGACAACAAAAGACGCAGATCTCCTGCGGGGATGGCAACAAAAGACGCAGATCCCCTGCGGGGATGACAACAAGAAGAGCAAGTGCAACAGCGAGTCGAGCAGCCGGATGAACTTCAGTCGATGAGGGAGTCGATGAAGCTGGCGCTGTCGAAGGGGATGAGGTCTTCGAGTTTTTCGCCGATGCCGGCGTAGAGGACGGGGAGCTTGAGCTCGGTGGCGATGGCGAGCACGATGCCGCCTTTTGCGGTGCCGTCGAGCTTGGTGAGGACGATGCCGGTGACGTGAGCGGCCTCGGTGAAGAGGCGGGCCTGGGTGAGGCCGTTCTGGCCGGTGGTCGCGTCCATGACGAGGAGGGTCTGGTGGGGCGCGCCGGGGATGAGCTTTTCGGCGGTGCGGCGCATCTTGTCGAGTTCCTTCATGAGGTCGGTCTTGGTGTGGAGACGGCCGGCGGTGTCGACGATGAGGACCTGGGTAGCTCGGGCTTTGGCGGCGGCGCAGGCATCGTAGAGCGCGGCCGAGGGATCGCCGCCTTGTTTGGTCTTGATGATCTGGACGTTGGAGCGCTGGGCCCAGACTTCGAGCTGCTCGATGGCGGCGGCGCGGAAGGTGTCGGCGGCGCAGAGCAGGACGGTGCGGGCCAGTCCATCCTTTCCGCTGGTGAAGTATGCGGCGAGCTTGCCGGTGGTGGTGGTCTTTCCGGTGCCGTTGACGCCGACCATCATGATGACCTCGGGCGAGGTGCTGGGCGGATGGATTGGACGAGCTACGCTGTCGAGGATCTGCTTGAGCTCGGACTTGAGGAGTTGCTTGAGTTCGTCCCCGCCCTGGATGCCGGTGCGGAGGGCGCGCTGGCGGAGGTTTTCGAGGACGAGGGCAGTGGTGGGCGCGCCGAGGTCGGCGGCGAGAAGGACGGGCTCGAGGCCGGTGAGGGTGGTCTCGTCGACCTCGCGGGTGAGGGCGATGACGGAGCTGATGGATTCGGTGAAGCTCTCGCGGGTGCGGGTGACCGCCTGCTTCATGCGGTCGAAGAAGCCGCGCTTCTGCTCCTGCGGCTCTGGGATTGCGGGAGCAGAGGCTAGAGGGGCAGGCGGTTCGGGTTGCTGCTCGGGTTTGTCGCGTTTGCCAAAGAGGGAGAATGCCATGCTGGGTCTAGTTTACCTATGGACTGGATGAGGACCGGGCTAATGAAACTAAAGGCTTAAGGAAGGTCTGATTAAGCCTCCCGAACATTCCCTCAGAGGCTAAAGCCCCACTTATTTTGATCATCTTACGGCGCGGCTGAAGCCGCTCCCCTTCAAAGCCGAGATTTAATCAGAGGTTCCTTAGTGCGGAGTGCGGATTCGCACGGATGAGAAGGATCGTAAGAACAGGCGAAAGCAAGAGCGACGGTGAAAATACAGTATCCTTCCCCTTCGCTGCGCTCAAGGGTTAAGGATGACGACGAAAAAACAAACAAGCGCAAAAAAACGCTTCCAACGGCAGTTTCTAAACAGGTCATTAGAAGAACATGGGCAATCAGCAGAGATGGACGGACACGATTGAAGCGGGGCTGTTTGAGGGCGGCGGGAAGGGGACCATCCGAGAGGTCGGGTGCTTGTTGGGAACCTTGGGCACCAGCTTTTTCCCTTCGCTGCGCAGCAGGAGCCAGGCGAAGAGGAAGATTGCTAACATGACGATTCCGCTGAGGATGACGACGAGGCGAAAGTTCGGCCCCTTGGGGTACTTGCGATAGTTGGCGGTGGAGGTTGGCTGCGTCATGCCGGTTGGATGCAGGATGCGGCCATTGCGGAGGGAGGAAGCTGGAGCTTGCCGCGGCTCCAGCAGCTCACCTGGCGGTATTGGGCTGGCTCGCTGCGGGAGGAGGCTGGGGGTGGGAGACCCAGGGGCGGCCGTTGACAAACAGGAGCAGATAAATGACGAGGATAGCGATCAGGACGAGTCCGCCGATGAAGATGTGGGGCCGGAATCCGAATACGGTCTTGTGCTGGGGGAGGTCGGGAGGAGGGATGTGTCCGGGTTCGGAGTTGTGTTGGTGCATGCAACCAGCTTAGTTGGAAATCAGACGATGTGCGGGAGGATAGCAGAGATCCAGGGACCTACCGGGTTCGCGCCGCGCTGTCCTAAGCGACAGAGCGGGTTACGTGCGGATATGGGGCGGGTGGAATGAGTTGGGAGGTGGGATGGGGCTGGTGCGGGTTGGGAATGACTTTGGTTTGCCGGGCTTTGATGAAAAAAATGGCAGCGACAAGGATGACGAGGATCGCTACGGCGAATGCGATGACGACGGGAAGGAAGGACGAATCGCCTTTGCGCGCCTGGGGGGAGGGATCGTTGCGGGAAGGTTGCGGGTCGCTCATGCTGGGTGAGATGCTGCATTCGGCGGAGGAGTTGAGCTGCGGTCTGTTACGGTCTGCTACTCGTCTCGGCCGGGGCGGGACATCAGTTCGCGGATGGCCTCTCTGGGACTTTTGTGGTGGTGGAGGATGGCGTCGACCTGCTCGGTGATGGGCATTTCGACGGCGTAGCGGGCTGCGAGACCGAGGGCGGCGGCGGTGCTTCGGATGCCTTCGGCTACCTTACCGTTGAGTCCGGAGATGATGTCGGGAAGCTGGCGGCCGCGGCCAAGCTCGATGCCGACGGCGCGGTTTCGCGAGAGCGAGCCGGTGCAGGTGAGGACGAGGTCGCCGATGCCGGAGAGTCCGGCGAGGGTGTGGCGGCGTCCACCGCAGGCCACGGCGACACGGGTCATCTCGGCGATGCCGCGGGTGATCAGGGCGGCGGAGGAGTTATGGCCAAGGCCGAGGCCAGTGGCGACGCCCGAGGCCAGGGCGATGATGTTTTTGAGGGACCCGCCTAATTCGACGCCGATCACGTCTTCATTGGTGTAGATCCGCAGACTGGGAGAGGTGAAGTCGCGCTGAACGATCTGCGCGATGGCCGGTCGCTGCGATGCTCCGACGATGGCCGTGGGAATGCCGGCAGCGACTTCGTGTGCGAACGAGGGACCGCTGAGGACTGCGAACGGGTTCTCAGTGACGGAGAGGACAACCTGCGACATGCGAAGGAAGGTGGTCTCCTCGATGCCTTTGCTGGCGCTGACGATGATCTGGTTCTTCGTCAGCATGGGAGCGATGTGGGTGACGACACTGCGGAGATGCTGCGAGGGGGTGACGCAGAGGAGGATGTCGGCTTCGAAGATGGCGCGCGGCAGGTCGGAGGTGACATGGATATCTACGGGGAGGGTGAAGCCCGGGAGATAGGGCAGGTTTTCTCCGGCGTCGGAGAGCTGCTCGGCGAGTTCGGCGGAGTGGGACCAGAGACAGAGGTGGTGTCCGCCGCGGCGTGCGAGCGAGAGGGCAAGTGCGGTGCCCCAGGCTCCCGCGCCGAGTATGCTGATGCGGCTCATGCGGCCACCTTCCGGGCGCCGAAACGACTCTCCGTTCCGGCAAGGAGGCGGCGAATGTTTTCGCGGTGCTTGACGATGATGAGCAGGGGGATGAAGCAGAAGCCGGCGATGACGATCGGAGTTCGCAGGGGCACAAAATAGAGTCCGAAGAGGGGGAAGGTGGCGGAGCCGACGATGGAAGCGAGCGAGACGTACCGGGTGATCAGCACAAGAACGAGGAAGACAGCGAAGGTGCAGCCGGCTGCGGCAGGGGTGAGCGCGAGGAAAACGCCCAAGGCGCTGGCGACGCCTTTGCCGCCGCGAAAGCCGAGCCAGACCGGGAAGACGTGTCCAAGGATCGCCGCGACTGCCGCTCCGACTGCGAGATCGTAGTTGCCGGGAGCGAGGTGCTGGGCGATCTTGACGGCCAGAAACGCCTTGCCTAAATCGAGCAGGAGGGTTGCCAGGCCGAGCCCTTTGGCTCCGGAGCGCAGTACGTTGGTGGCTCCGATGTTGCCGCTGCCGGTGGCGCGGATGTCCTGGTGACGAAAGACTTTGACCAGGAGATAGCCGAAGGGAATAGAGCCCAGAAGATACGCCAACGGGATGGAGATAAGCCACGGATTCATCATCTTTATCATCGTCTGGGTTGAGTCTATCAAGTGGATGCGAGGCTGGTCTTGCGGTCGATTTTGCTTATTTTATTGAACTTATTTTATTGAACAAGGCTGAGTAGCGCAGGTTAAAGGACGTGACGGCGAATCAACTCCAGCGCGTGCTGGCTGGCCCACCAGCGGATGCGTTCGCGGTCGCCGGCGAGGTGCAGTTCTTTGACCTGCGTCTGGTGATGATCCGCAAGAGCGACATAGACCAGGCCAATGGGTTTTCCGGCATCGGGTCCGGGAGCCCCGGGGCCAGGGCCGGCGATGCCCGTGATGGAGACACCCAGCGAGGCTCCGGTGCGGGTGCGCACTCCTTCGGCCAGGGAGCGGGCCACCTCTGCCGAGACGGGGCCTTTGGCGGCGACGAGTTCGGGCGGGACATCGGCGAAGATGGTCTTCAGGCCGTCGCTATAGACGACCGCGCCGCCGAGGAAGTACCGCGAGCTGCCGGCAATGGCTGTCAGGCGTTGGGCCAGCAGGCCTCCGGTGCAGCTTTCGGCTGTAGCTAGGGTCAGGTCGCGAAGCCCCAGGTTGAGGAGAACGACTTCCTCGAGCGACTCGCCTTGGGAGGAAAAGATGGCGTCGTCCATCTCGGCTTCGATCTTTTCGGTCAGCTCGTCGATGCGTGCCTGGGCCTCGGCTGAGGTTGGTTTGGCGCAGAGGAAGTGCAGTTGGATCTCGGCCGCTCCGGCGAGAATGGTGGTCTCGATGTCGGGGTAGAGTTTGTAGATGGGGGCACACCGCGCGTCTACGTGCGACTCCGGAATGAGAGCCATGCGAAGCTGTCGTTTGGCGAGATGCCGGGGGGGAAGCGAGGCGGCGAGGAGCGGCTTCACCTCTTCTTCGAAGAGCGGCTTGAGTTCCTTCGGAGGGCCGGGGAGCAGGATGACGATCTTGCGGTGCGCGTGGCCGTCGGGAGTGGTGACGGTCGTGTCGAGGTACTGGCCGGGTGCGCTGCCGTTCCTGTTGCGCAGGACGGTGGCACGGTCGAGCACGTCGGCCTGCTTGGCGTTGTTGGGCGGCATCGTCATCTGCCGAGCTGCGAAGCGCTTATAGAGTTCGGTGAGAATGGCGGGATCGGGATGGACCTCAATACCGAGAGCGGCGGCGGCGGCCTCGCGGGTCAGGTCGTCTTCGGTTGGGCCAAGGCCGCCGGAGAAGATGACGATGTCGGCGCGTGCGATGGCGATGCCGGCGGCGCTGGTGAGGTGAGCGAGGTTGTCTCCGACGATTGTCTTGAAGGCGACTTCTACTCCCAAGTCGTTCAGGCCGGCGGTGAGGAACAATGAATTGGTGTCCTGCCGGAAGGGGGTGAGCATCTCGGAGCCGGCAGCAATGATTTCAGCGATCATAGGGTTTTGAAGGGTTGGTTGAATTTCAGCGTGAGTCCACTGTGGGAACCAGGTGAAGAGGATGGGTCATCACCCGATGAGATGCGGACAGCAGGGCCGGAGATTTTCAGTCGCCATGCCAAGTGGAGATTAGCGCTTAAGCGGAGCGTTGGCGCGGACTCAGTACAGAATTTTGCTTTGAATGAATTTTTCGGCGTCGCCATCTTCCGGATTGACGAAGACGACATCCGCCGGGTCGCGTCTTGGAGTGTCCACCGCGTAGACGACGAACGGATGTTCGAGGATCTCGGGCGTGCCGTGAATCGTGCCCTGCCGGAAGAAGACGATCTGGCCGGGGCCAAGCTCGAACGGAGGTTCGTCGCCGAGAAAGAACATGGCACGGCCGGAGAGGACCAGCAGGTATTCGTCGCAGGTCGCGTGATAGTGCACCGGCACCGGATGGTAGACGCGGAAGATGCGAGCGCTGGCATGTTTTTCGTCGGTCAGGCGGGTATCCACCAGCATCGTCTGGGCGTGGCCGGGAAACTTCGCGGCTATGTCTTTGGTGTCGAAGATGGCGCTGTTGCGCGTTGGGACGTTTTCCTTATTCGGTGTCATCCACCTGCTCCTTTGAACCAGGCTGCTGTTTATGATGCCGGGCTGGCGCGGCACTTCGACCGTTAAGGAAGGGCTGATTAAGCCTCTTGAACATTCCTTCAGAGGCTAAAGCCCCACTTATTTTGATCATCTTACGGCGTGGCTGAAGCCGCGCCCTTTCAAGGCTGAGACTTAATCAGATGTTCGTTAACTCAGTTTTCGTCCTTCGACATCCATGGCCACGTGGTAGAGGGCGGTGCGGGTGGCCAAAGCGGCGCAACCGTCTTCGAGGAAGGCTAGTCCGACAAGATTGTTGCCGGAGACGGCGAGGGATGCCTCGTGCTGCGGCGTGATGCGCACGATGCCTCGCTGACCCCGGAGGCTGGCGGCCACATAGAGGTTGTCGTCGGTGTCAAAGGCCATTCCCTGGGCCCGCCCCAGTCCGTGATAAAAGACAGTGGTATTGCCGTCCTGATCGATGGCGTGGATGGCCTGGTTCGACGATGTGGTGGGGCCGGTGACGAAGAGGGTGCCGGAAGTGTTGAAGGCGAGGTGATAGGCGGCGATGCTGGGTTCGAGCGTGGCATAGACGAAGATCTCGCCGCTGACGCCGGGAACTTCGCCGCGTGCGATCTTGAAGATGGTGCCGGAGCGGTCGCCTACGTAGAGATTGCCGTCGCGGTCGAAGGCGATGCCGGTGGCGATTCCCATGCCCTCGGCGTAGGTGGTGATAGCTCCTTCGGGGGAGATGCGGTAGACGTTTCCTTCGGCGCGAGAGCTTGCGTAGAGATAACCGTCGGAGCCGAAGGCCAAGCCGGTGGCGTTCATCAGGCCGCGGACGAAGGGGCGCATCTGGAAGTCGCGCTGGATCTGAAAGACTGAGACTGGCACGGCCTGCCCGCGCGAACCGGAGAGTGTGGCGTAGACGTTGCCGTCTGCGTCGACCGCGGGGTTGGCTACGGGGTGCAGGTTTTCTGCCATGGGCACGGCGACGCGCAGATTGAGGGGATTGCTCGCGGTCTCTTCGCGATGAACGACAACCTCGCCGCTGATGGCGCCCTCCGGAATCTGGATGGTGGCGCGGGTGGGACGGCTGAGAACCATCGGGGCGGCGATGTCGCCGATGGTGGCGCGGGGTACAAAGGCGCCAAACGGTTCGAGATGCGAGCCGAGGACGTTGACCTCTCCACCCGGCATGGCGGCGGCTGGCGTCAGGTACTCCAGGTGCGGTGCCGGGGAGTCAGTCTTATCGGGCGTAAGGAGGGAGCGAAGGGAGGTCATGGCTGGATTTAGCGTAGCCGGGCGCGAAGGCCAGCGCAACTTATCCGATTGTTCCGGGAAACCGAAGCGCACAATTTCGGATGCATGAGATGGGGTTGAGGACTGCGGAAATATCAAGAGACGGTGTTTGGAGATGGCTGCTACTATCCAGACTAGATGAAAGTTCTAGTCATCGATATCGGCGGCACGCACGTCAAGGTTGCGTCTACCGACACGCGCGTTCCCATCAAGATTCCCTCCGGCCCCACGATGGATGCTGAGCAGATGTCGCGCCAGGTGATCGCCTCGACGGAAGGCTGGAGCTACGATTGCATCTCGATCGGCTACCCCGGGCCTGTTACGCATGACCGGCCTCTGGCTGAGCCTCACAACCTTGCCGCGGGTTGGACCGACTTTCCCTATCGCAAGGCTTTCGGCAAGCCCATCCGCTTCCTCAACGACGCGGCGATGCAGGCCCTTGGCGGCTACAAGGGGGGGCGTATGCTGTTCCTTGGCACCGGCACCGGGCTGGGATCGGCCATGATCTTCGACGGCATCGTGATCCCTCTCGAACTAGCCCATCTTCCCTATAAAAACGGCTATACCTACGAGGAGTACATCGGTCTGGCCGGTCTGCAGCGCCGCGGCAAGAAGCGTTGGAGGAAGTCGGTGCTCGATATCATCAGCCGGCTGCAGGCCGCGTTTATCTGCGATAATGTGCTGCTCGGCGGCGGCAATGCGAAGCTGATGAAAGACCTTCCCGCCCATATTGTTCTCGGGGCGAACAGCAACGCCATCGACGGCGGCATCAAGCTCTGGGACGACGACAGCATGTTGCCGGTTTCGAGCCCGCATCGAAAGAAACCCTCAACAACTTGAATGGGCATTGGGGAGAATAGCGCGGTTTTTCTTTTGGGGCCGACGAGCGGCGTTGTAAAGGAAGATGCGAGGATTCTTTCCGGTTCGACTCGGCTCAGGACCGACACGCGCGGGAAGTTCCCATTCGCGGCGCAAACATTTGCAGGAACGCGTGCGCGGGTTGCAGGCCATCTCCCGATTGCTCAGGTTTTCGCGGGTTTTGCTGAATCTACTTTGGCGTCTGGATTGCATGTTCCTCCAGCATATCGCACCTAAATTAAAACTTACCGGAGTTCTTATGAAATCTGTGTCGCTTGTACTCTGTGGCCTCGTTCTGGCCGCTCTGCCCTGCACGTCCGCCCTCGCCGATACTTTCAGCTTCAACTTTCAAGGAGCAGCTTTCTCCGGATCGGGATACTTTACCGCGACAGAGATCGGCAAGAGCCATGATTACAACATCGGCTCGGTGTACGACGGTTCCGTAACGGCCGTTGGACTTGGAACATCGGTTATTACTGGAATCCTAGGAGCGAATACCTTTCAGGGCAACGATAACGTTCTGATCTATCCGGGAACGGTTGGGTTCAACGGCGCGAAGTATTTCGACAACGGCGGGGTCTCCTTCTCACTCGCTAATGGCAACGATGTCAACCTGAACGACACCTTCCTGTTCGAGAATGCCGTTGGCGGCCCCGCAAATGGCGGCGATGTCACGGAACTCGATTTCGTCGATGTGAGTCGCTCCACGTCGCCTGTTCCTGAACCAGGCAGCCTGGCGCTGCTCGGAACCGGAATGCTGGCGGCTGCCGGAGCGATTCGTCGTCGTTTGATGGCGTAATCACGGCCTAGAGCCTGTTATGACGTTGCGTTGAGTATATGGAAGACGCGGGCGAGCATGATGCAAGCGAAAGCGAGGTAGTGGAAGGCTTTGAGGGAAGTGTGGAGCCGTTCGTAGTCGCGGGCGAGGCGTCTGAAGCGAGCCGCCCATGCGAAGCTGCGTTCGACCACCCAGCGGCGCGGCAGCAGGACGAAACCGCGTTTGGCCATGGGGTGCTTGACCACCTCCAGCCGGATGCCGTATTGCTCGGCTGCCTTGGCCGCTGTCTCTCCGGTGTAGCCCTGGTCGACATAGTCCAGATCGACGGTATCGCCGGTCACCTGCTGCACCTGTTTGGCCAGCGCGCCGACCTGCGCCCGGTCTCCTTGATCGGCGGGGGTGACGGTGAGCGCCATCAGATGTCCCAGGGTATCGACCGCGATGTGGACCTTCGATCCCTTTCTTCGTTTGGCTCCGTCGTAGCCCGCCCGTGCGCCGGACTCGGGCGTCGACTGCAGCGTGCGGCTATCCAGACAGACCGCCGTCGGTTGCCCCTTGCGCCCAGCGAATTCACGCAACAGCGACTGCACATCCTCGACCAAAAGCTCGAAGCATCTCGCCGCCATCCAGCGACGCATCTGTTGATACACGGCCTGCCAGGGTGGCAGATCGTGCGGCATCAAACCCCACTGATTGCCGGTCTTGACCATGTAACGAACCCCATTGAACAGCGCTCGAAGACTGTGTTGACGGCTCCGGTTGTTTTCCCGGCTCAACAGAAGATAAGGCAGCACAAACCCCCACTCCTCATCCGACACATCCGTCAGGTAAGCACTTCCAACTCGCTTGACCATTCCTCCATGCTGGACAGAAAAACCAAACCAGCAAAGACTCTACATAGGTGCAAACTTCATAACAGGCTCTAGGGCGTGTCATCAAATGAGCCAAATGGTACTGGCTGCGAGGTGGATGGCGGCGAGGAAGTTTCGAGCGGTTTTGTCGTAGCGCGTAGCGATGGCGCGGAACTGTTTGAGTTTGGCGAAGAAGTTCTCGATCAGGTGTCTGGCTTTGTAAAGTTCCTTGTCATAAAGCCGCTGTTGTTTGCGATTGGCCTTGGTCGGGATGACAGCGTGTTTGCCTGCCTTCTGCAGCGGTTCCAGCACGCGTTTGTCGGCATCGAAGCCCTTGTCCGCGATCACCGTTCTGGCTTTGAGTGAAGGCAGCAGGACATCAGCCCCGTCCAGTTCGCAGGCTTGTCCCTCGGTGAGATGAAAGCCTGTCGGGTTGCCGAGCGCATCCACGGTGGTGTGGATTTTGGTGCTCAATCCGCCTTTGCTGCGTCCAATGGCCTGCGAGGCGCCCCCTTTTTGCGCGCTCCCGCACTATGCTGGTGAGCGCGCACGATGGTCGAATCGATCATGGCATATTCGTTGTCGGCGTCCTGGGCCAGATGATCGAAGACCGTTTTCCATACCCCGCGCTCCGCCCAGCGGCTGAAACGCGTATGCACCACGCGGAAGTCGTCAAACCGTTCCGGCAGATCGCGCCACGCAATCCCCGCCCGATAGCGATAGAGCACCGCCTCGATAAACAAACGGTTATCCCTCCCAGGACGACCGATCGAACCGTCCCGCCCTGGTAAAAGCCCTTCAATCCGCTTCCACTGATCGTCCCGCAACCCGTAACGCCTGATTCCCATCCCTTCAAACTAAAATGCTCAGGAACACAGGCATATATCAAGTTAGATGACACACCCTAGCGCTACAGAAGCCTTGAGTTTGGCAAGAAGTCCGAAAGCGTCTTATTGATTCCAAGATACTTACAAGCAAAAAGTTCATAACACCTAGGGTCCAATCTCAAAAGTGATTGGCATAATGATTGATGCAGTTTCCGTTTTTGTTTGGGGCTTAGGAAGCAAAGGACTGCCAGATGGCGCTAGAGTCCAATCATGGCGCAGTCGAACCGTTACTTTCGATTTTCAAAGTTATCCGAGGCGAAGTTCCGGCACCTGGTCCGGTGTTTTGCCTTGGATTTGACAGCCACGCAGACGGCCCATCTGACTGGGATTTCGCTTCGTTCCGTCAACACGATCTTTCTGCGCCTGCGCACCAGGATCGCCGCCGAGTGCGAGCGGCAGTCGCCGTTAGAGGGAGTGCTCGAAGCCGATGAGTCTTACTTCGGACCACAGCGCGTGCGCGGGAGGTGCGGACGCGGCGCCGGCGGCAAGACCATCGTCTTCGGCCTGCTCAAGCGCGGCGACAAGGTCTACACCGCCATCGTCCCCAATGCTTCCAAAGCCGCGCTGCAAGCGGTGATTCGTGGCCGCGCCAGTCTCAGCTCGGTTGTCCACACCGACGGCTGGGCTGGCTATCACGGCCTGGTCGATCTGGGCTACGACAAGCACCTCAGAGTCGAGCACCGGGAGAATATCTTCGCCCAGCAACTCAACCACATCAACGGTATCGAAAGCTTCTGGAGCCTGGCCAAACGTCGCCTCGCCAGGTTCTGCGGTGTGCCCAAACGCACCTTCTACCTCCACCTCAAAGAGACAGAATTTCGCTTCAATCACCGCAACAATAACCTCTACAAAGAACTGCTAAACTTCCTCAGAAAGGATCCGCTCTGACTCCTTTGCTTCCTAAGCCCCTTTGTTTTTACGTCGTCATTCTGAGCGAAGCGAAGAACGGCGGTCTCAAGGTCCAAGTGCAACAACGCAACATCAACACAAGGTTGAGATGCGTCGAAGGAGCCATGGAAAAGATGGGAAACAAAGAGCGTTTCCCACTTTCCCACGGCACTACGGCGGCGATCTCTAGGAATCAATTCACGATATTTGTTGCACTTGAAATTTTAATCTGCCAACCCCTGTATTTATTCTTGTTGTTGCTTGTTCTCTCCCGTCCGGTACCAGAAGCCGGTCTTCGAGACATGCTTCTTTATGAGATGAACTTTTGAGACACCATACTAACCTGCCCAAGATCTGCCCAAAAACCGGCGCCTGCGGCCGGCCCTTCGAACTTGGGTTTTCGCTAACCAATCATCTACCCGCACTACCCGCACAAATCCAAAATTGCCCGTAGTCTCATACAAATAATCCGGCACTGACGGGCACACAACCTTTTCCCCACCTCTCCACTCCAACCCACTGAGCAGAATCATTCCGTTTGCAGTAGGCTTGAAGCAGGCGAAAACTTAACGGTGAAACGAATAACTCCGGAGTCTAGCTATGGACCTCCAAGGCCTACCCATGACACAATCTAATCCCCCAGGCGTATTCAAACGAAACCCGCCCATCGCCGGCGAAGCGGAAGCGATCGAGGCAGCCAAAAACGGAGACGCCATCGCGTTCTCCAAGCTCTACGCCCTCCACAAACGCCGCGTCTACACCCTCTGCCTCCGCATGCTCGGGAACGTATCCGAAGCCGAAGATATGACCCAGGAAGCCTTCCTGCACCTCTTCCGCAAGATCGGCAGCTTCCGCGGCGAATCCGCCTTTTCGACCTGGCTGCATCGCCTTACCGTGAACCTCGTCCTCATGCATCTGCGCAAGAAAGGCCTCAACCTCGTCTCTCTCGAGGAAACCATCAACCCCTCCGAAGAAGATGCTCCAAAGCGCGACTTCGGCAGCAAGGACATGCTCCTCACCGGCTCGGTCGACCGCGTAGCTCTGGAGCGTGCCGTAGCGTCCTTGCCTCCCGGCTACCGCATGGTCTTCGTCCTTCACGATGTGGAAGGCTTCGAACATAACGAGATTGCCACCATGCTCGACTGCTCTACCGGAAACAGTAAATCCCAACTGCATAAGGCCCGCCTCAAGCTCCGAGAACTGCTCCGTCATCCGCAGCCGTCCACCCAGCCCGAAAGCCTGAAAGAGATGGCCGTATGACCGAAACCAAATTCCCCGACTTCGACACGATGTCCCCTGCGGACTTCGAGCATTATCTCCCCGACTTCTTCGCCAACGGCGACGGCCACGTCAGCACCGACCCCCGCCTGCAAACCTTCCTCAAGAACAACCCCGACTGCGCCGCCCTGGTCCGCGACCTCGAAGCCATCGCCGACCAGGCAAGAAGCCTCTTCGAACCCACGGAAGACCCCAGCGATGCCGTCTGGAGCAACATCCAGAACAAGCTCCAGCAACAAAACCCCGACGAAGACGATCTCTCTCTACCCCAGACCGTCTAAGCCGCTGCAGCACACGGCCGTTGACTTTGTTTGTCTTCTCCTCGCATTGCACGATGCTTGAGTACACGGGCCTCGCGCCCTTGGGAAGCGCGAGAGGTACACTGCTCCAGATCCGGCCTGCCGGGTTAGGAGAACGCTATGAAGGGATTGTTGTTGTTCCTCATTCTAAGTACCGCTACTCTACACGCCCAGTACGAGGGTCTTTGGGAAGGCTACGATGGTGAGTGGTCTCACGTCTCCAGGCAATTGATCGCCCTCGCGGAGGCCACGCCCCCCGGCAAATTTGCATGGCGTCCGGCGCCTGGCGTGAGGTCCACAAGCGAGGTCTACATGCACATCGCGTTAGCCAACTTCTACCTCCTGAGTGTCACCGGCCCCCCCAATGCCGGCAGACATCCAATCCGGCGATATAGAAAAGACTGTGACCTCGAAGGCGGATGTTATCGCCTTGTTGAAACGTTCTCTGGACGCAGTCAAGACAGCTCGCGCTCAGCTTAAGCCCGGCGATCTGCAACACAAGGTCAAGATCATGAACAAAGAGGCAACCGTGGACGGGATGTATCTCCGCATTATCGTTCATGACAACGAACACATGGGGCAACTGATTGCCTACGCCCGCATGAATGGGATTGTGCCGCCGTGGTCAAAGGCTGGGCCCCGGGTAGAGGACAAATAAACAACCTCCGAATCCCTGACGAGTCCACCGGCTCGTTGAGGTCCTCGATTCGCACATGTCCTCCAGCGGCAGATCTGCGGAAAGGCGAATCGCTGAACCAGAGTCAGAGACCCAGATCCAGCGATTCGTTCTACCTTAACCGGGAAACAGCCTTGATTCGGCGCTAATGGCGATCATCGTTATGATCGCCATGATCTTCATGATCCCAGTGACCTTCGTGCATCCGCCATCCTTGCTGATAATGGTCGTAGTGCGGGTGGTTCCAATAAGCGCCGGCATAGGGGGGACGGTTCCAGCGGCCTGGAACCCAGACGTACCGTCCATCTTGGTTGCCCCAATAGCCGTCGACCCAGGCGTAACCGTCGCCAGGCATGGGTGGGCGAACTTCATAGCGCAAGGGGGGAGGGGTCCTACCGATATAGATTCCCACCTGAGTAAAGGCTGGGACTGTGAGAGCGGCTGTCGTAATAGCCGCGAGGATCCATTTCATTGTTTTCGTTCTCCGTTCGTAAGTACCTCTCATCGATGCAAGCGTCGCATCAATGGTCGGCTGGCCAACTTCTCTAATCTACGACACTCTGCAAGAGTCGAAGACCCCAGAGGGCAGCAGACCTGAGCCGAGATCATCTGATCCGAATCCAAACGCCTTAGCGTCTTAACAAGTCCACCGGCTCGTTGACGTCCTCGATTCGAAAATATTGCGCGAGCGATGGATGCCTTCTGGCGACAGCCTGATACATCTCCCAGGCGACCCTGCGATAGCTGAAATGGCCGGCAACACCGGAACGGAGTTCGGCGATGTAGAGTGCTTCGGCGAAGTCCATCTTGAACATGGAGCGGCAGCGGGTGGCGAGCGGCAGGCAGTATTGGGCCGACGACGCAGCCTCGGGAACGCCACTGTCGCGAAGCTGGCGGTATGCGAGGTACGCAGCCCTTATCGCCTCGGCATAGGTGGATTCCAAACCCGCCTCGGCGAGTGTGGGCTGGCCGGGGCAGACCGGTGCTTCGTATCCGTGGAGATCCGTGTAGGGCTGCAGAAGCTGAATGCAGCGGCGGTGACGATGCATGTCGCGGAAGCCGCCGATGTCCATGAGGATGTCGAAGCGAAGGCTGTTCCCCGCGCTGAAGCCGCGCAGCAACTCATCGTGGCGGCCGCGATGCTTCGTGCCAAGGCCCACGATCTCCGACCGCTGATTGGCGCTAAGCGTGGCGATCTGCTCGCGAATCTGGCGATACGGAAAATGGCAGTGCGGATAGAGCAGCGACGTAGCCAGCTCAATCTCAAGCGTCTCCGCATCGTCCAGCAGATCCACCACAGGCGCGGGAGCGATAGTCTGGTTGCGCATCAGCTCAGCGGCGGCTTGCGTTAGTTCGCTGCGGGAGTGGCGCCGGTAATCGCTGGGTGTGGCGTACTTGACCAGCGTGGGAGCAGTCTTGACCGGGCGCATCAGAGCCTCAGTCGCACGCTCGCCGCACGCTGCATCCACCGAGGAGATCTCTTCGCAAAGCACCTGCGCGGCGCTGTGCTGCACGTTCCACGCCGGCTCGCTGGCGGCGATGCGGAGCTTTTCCCCAAGCTGCCGCACCTCGGCGAACTCGCTCGTCAGCAGCCGCGAGACCTGCGTCTCCAGCGTGCGTGCGTTCACAATCTGCCCCAGCGAAGTATTCGTAGCCAGCGGCAGAAGATATCGCGCCACGTCGAAGGCCCGTGCCTTCAAGGTGCGCTCGTACGCCTCGGCCTTCATCGCCTCAGGCTGTGGAATAGCGGCCTTCAAGGCACCAAGCATTCCACCGCTGATCGTGTCGTAAGTCGTAAAGAGAGCCTCGACGGCGGCGGTAAACTTCGGCGTCTCAGGGCCGAGCGCAGGCGTGTACCAGCCCGAGCGCCGGAAGTTCTGATACCGTGTCGAACGCTCCTGCCCGTCCCAGCGCTGCTCGTCGACCAGTTCGATCGCAGCCAGCAGGCTAAGCCGCTCCATGGCGAACGGAATATGCGCCAGATCGGCGATCGAGCGATGGCCGTATTGAAAATAAAATGTATTCAAAAACTGTTCGGCGCGCTGCGAGCTGATCTCCGCCAGCGACTCCTTCATCGTCAGCGACGACCGCGAGTACTTCGCCATCGCATACGCCAACACCTCCGGCTCCGCACCGTGAATCGCATACACATCGGTCTCGCCGGCCGCTGTCTTCTTAATCATCTTCTCAATCTCTGACATGGTGAACCTCAGAATACTTGATCCCCTCCCTCCCTGGAGCACTCGCCCTCCAATAGCATCTATCTCACTGATGTCCGATATCCTCAGCACCGTCGCGCATCGCCCCTACCCGCTCCCAACCGGCCCTTGGCGCATGACGCAGTGTTGGCACGACCTGCTATTCGCTCACTGGCCTATTGCCGCGGACGCCATGGCGCGCCTGCTTCCGGCCGGCCTCGAAGTCGACACCTTTGACCACTACGCCTGGGCCGGCGTCGTGCCCTTCTGGATGGACCAGGTCCGCATCCGGATGATCGGCAATCGCTGCATCACCATTCCCGGCACAGCCGAGTTCTGCGAGCTGAACCTCCGCACCTATGTGAGATCGAAAGTGACAGGCCTGCGCGGGGTCTACTTCTTCTCGCTCGATGCCTCCAGCGCGCTTGCCGTCCTCGGAGCGCGCACCCTGTTTCACCTGCCTTACTTTCTCGCCGCCATGCAGCGCCACGCCGAACCCGCCGGGACCGTCCACTATAGCAGCAAGCGCCTCTTGACCCGCCGGAGCATCGGCTTCGAGGCGAAATACCGCAGCCTTCAACCCACTCCCATGCCAGGCGCAGCCGGCACGCTCGAGCACTTCCTCACTGAGCGCTACTGCCTCTTCACGCCGCATGCAGGCCGGATTCTGGTCGGCCACATCCACCACTTGCCTTGGCCGCTCGAACCCGCCGAAGCCGAAATCATCCGCAACGAGCTGCCCGCCGCGCACGGTATCTCGCTGCCTGACCGCCCGCCCGTGCTCCACTTCGCGCGCGAGCTGCAGGTCTACCTCTGGTCTTTGCGCGAAGACCGCTAAGTCGAGGCGATCCCCCGGCCCCCGGCGATTCGTATAATGAGCAGATTGTCCCACGGAGGTTCATGAGCACTCTCGCCGGCCGCATCGCACTCGTTACCGGAGCGTCACAAGGCATTGGCCGCGCCTGCGCCCTGCAGTTGGCGCGTGACGGAGCCACCCTCGCCCTGGCCGCGCGCAATCTCGACAAGCTGGCCGAGGTCGCCGCCGAGATCGCCGCAGCCGGTGGCGCAGCCCACGCCTTTGCCCTCGACGTCTCCAGCGAAGACTCCATCAAGGAGTGCGCCAAAGCAGTCACCGCGCAGCTCGGCGGAATCAACATCCTGGTCAACAACGCCGGAATCACCCGCGACATCCTCTCCCTGCGGATGAAGCGCAAGGACTGGGATGACGTCTTGATGACCAACCTGACCGGAGCTTTTCTCATGTCCCAGGCCGTCATGTCCTCGATGGTCAAAAATCGCTGGGGGCGAATCATCAACGTCACATCGATCGTTGGCGAGACCGGACAAGCCGGACAGGCAAACTACGCCGCATCCAAAGCCGGCCTGATTGGCCTGACCAAGTCGCTCGCCCGCGAACTCGCCAGCCGCACCATCACCGTCAACGCCGTCGCACCCGGTTATATCGAGACCGCGATGACCGCCGTGCTCACCGGCGAACAGAAAGCCGCCACCGCACAGCACATCCCTCTAGGCCGCGTAGGCACGGACTTGGAGGTCGCCCATGCCGTCGCGTTTCTCGCCTCGGAGCGAGCCAGCTACATCACCGGCCACACCCTCGACGTCAACGGCGGCATGTATATGGGTTGAACTTCGGCGTATGCCGATGTCGCCGCCCGTTCCGCAACATGCAATCCCAGATGAAACGTTCAGTGACCAGCCTCGGTACAGCATGGCGCAAGCTGCAGTCTTCGCTGATTCACCGCAGACTCACAGGGAAGCTGCAAAGCGAACAACACCCACACCGCCCCGCAGCCCACCCCAAGCCTCTGCTGCATCCCTCCGACCTGCACCCATTCGACCGGCGCCACGGCATCGACACCAGCGGCCTCATTGCCGGTGAAGAGCTACGCTCTGGCCACAGAAATGACGTCTTCAACACGGCCTACTACGGCATGTCGCCGTCGCGCTTTCGCTGGATCGTCGACTACTGGCTTGCCGACGACACCCACCCCGCCATCGGAGAGTACACCTTCCTCGACCTCGGCTGTGGCAAGGGACGCGCCCTGATGCTGGCCTCTGAATTCGGCTTCCGTAAGGTGATCGGCGTCGAACTCCACCCTGGCCTGGCAAAGATCGCCCGGAAGAATCTCGTCGTATGGAAATCGGCAAGCCATGGCCTGTGCCCGATGCGGGTCATCCGCCAGGACGCGACCGAGTTCGTCTTCCCCCCAGGCCCATGCCTCCTCTATCTCTTCCATCCCTTCGCCGCGCCTGTTGTGGAACGGCTGATCGAGCGCATCGAGATTCAGTTTGCCGCGCGTCCCGGCAGGTTGGACCTCATCTACTTCAACCCCGAATCGGAAGATCTCTTCAACGCTCATCCCGGCTTCGAACGCCTCTGGCGAGGTTCCGTGCCGATGTCTCAGGAAGATACAGCAGTGGACAACATAGCGTCTCCGGAGGACCTGTGCGGCGTCTACCGCTGGCTCGGACCCGCCCACAAGACCGATCCCTAGCTAAAGCAAAGTAGCAGTTGGCGCAGAGCCTGTCGTGCCCTTTGTTTGTCATTCCCAAAGGGAATCTGCGGTTGCCCCCTCTGCACCAACAGCAAACCCGCTCTAACCACCGAGTCGTCATCCTTGAGCGCAGCGAAGGATCCCTGTATTTGTTGTTGCTGTTGCTGTCTGCTGTTGTTTGTTCCTCGCCGTCTTCCCTGACCCTCGAACGTAGTGAAGAGGAAGGATCCCTGTATTTCGTCGTTGCTCTTGCCTTTGCCTGTTCTTAAATCCGTGTCGTCAGTGCAATCCGTCTTGAGCCTTCTGTTTTTTTTACAGGTTCTTAGGGATTGAATCCTCGTTGTGCTCTGCGGCACTTCCAATCCTGACCAGACCGCTGCGGGTTGGCTCAAGCGCTAGAAGCGATCGAACCTTGCACTTACTCACGCCGCTTGGCATTATCCAGCACGAAAAAAATGGGAAGCGCCAAGGCCGTGTTGACAGCGGCCCGAATCAGCTCGTGGACCCACTGGATATGGAAGTTGGCCAGCCCCAGAAGGCGGTGATTAATCAGGTAGAGCAGAAAACTATTGACCAGGAAAAACCCGAAGTTCATCACCACGCGGGTAGTCAGGCTCTCGACATCGACCTGGATCCCGATGCTCGCCGCAATATAGCCGATCACCGACTTGGCCATCCCATTAACCCCGATCGGCTGGTTCGTCAGTGCGTCCTGCAGCAGTCCAATGGCCGCGCCTGTCAACGTACCAGCCATCGGATTGCGCCGCGAGACCGCGAAAAAAATGGTGACGATCAGCGGAAGATCGAGAATCGCCAGCCGCGGAAACGGCCGCGGAAGCAATGCCTGCAGCATGATCGCACCCAGCGGCACCAGTAGCGCAACGGCTGGGGAGAAGCTGTGCTCTTCAAGCTCTCGGCGGGAGGTATAGCTGCGGGTGGCCATAAAATTCAGTCGCTCGTCCTCTCTGCTGCTTAAAGTTCATTACAGGGTTCGTCCATCACTGCGGTTGGGTATTCGGAGAGGACGTCGCCGGCGTGGGAGGCTTCGGCTTCCTTGGCTTCTGGGGAGCAGCCTGGGGCACAGTCGGCGTTGCCTCCGTAGATGATGCCGGAGCCGCGCTCACGGACTTATCTTCCGGAGCGCCCGGTTTCAGGCTGGCTGCGGGCGGGCTCGTGCCCGGCGTATAGCGGTCGGGGTGAATCGTAGGCAGGGGCTTTGGAACGGCTCCCCCCGGAGCCGTCCCGACCGCACCCGGCACGGTCGTCGCCGCACTCGCATCGGCGGCATCCTGAAGACTGGGCAGACGAGCGGCAACAATCTGGGCCGCGGACTTTGCGGCAGCCTCCGCAGCCTGCTGATCGGCCAGCTCTTTCGCTGCAGCTGCCTGCGCCTCGGCAGTCGCAGCCCCCACGGCCAGGTCCTTCTTCGCCTGCACCGGCAGCTCCGTCTGGGTGCCCGTAATCACCAGCACCTCTTCCAGTTGATTCAAATTCGCCGCGGGACGCAGCCGGATCAGCGTGTAAGGCTGATGGTCCGGGTCCGGCGCGATCGACTCGATCGTACCCACCGCCAGCCCTCTGGGATAAACCTGGTCGCCGCCCGAGGTCAGCACCTGTTCGCCCGGCTTAATCCGCGCGTCCGGGGTCAGGTTGTTGATCAGGATGCGGCCCGTGGTCGAGCCCCGCAGGATCGCCCGGATCCGCGTCGTTGCCAGCAGCACGCCCGCACCCGAAGTCTGGTCGTTGATCAACAGCACCTGCGACGTATGCGGAAAGACATCGCGCAGCTTGCCGACAATGCCGTCAGGCGTAATTACTGCCTGGTCGGTCTTCAGCCCGTCCTTCGATCCCTTATCGATATAGACCACCCGTGACAACTCGCTTCCGCTGGTCCCAATCACCTGCGCGGCCATGGTCGCGGCAACGTAGTGCTGCTGGAAGCCGAGCAGCGCCTGCAGACGGTGTCCCTCCATGGCATCCTCGGCGAACGAGGCCTGCTCCAGCCGCAGCCGCGCAATCTGCGCCTGAAGGTCCCGGTTCTGCTCGCGGGTGTGCCGAAGATCTACATAGTCGGACCAGCCGTGCCGCACCGTAAACCCTATGCCGTGAAAGAACCGCTCGAACGGCGCAACCATCGACACCGCCCAATAGCGCAACAACGTCACCTTATTTCCGTCCGGAGCGCCGGATTCGACGGGCCGGCGAACCTGGATGGCGAGGCTGATCGTCTGCGCCAGCAGAATCGCCACCAGGACAAGCACGTTCTTGAAGCGTGTGAAGAAGGATTCCATGCGCTACGAATGATTATCGGCGAATCGGCGTCCAGATGCAGGTGGCGGTTTGGATGCGGAGAAAATTATTGAACAAACTCGTGTCGTGCCGGACGGGCCTCCTGCGCGGAGGGCGGTCACTTCGTGGCACATATACCTTTTATGGGCAAGTGAAGTGCATAGGGCCTCCCGTTGGTCGGCAACAAATGTTGATCCCGACCAACGGGCGGGCTCACCGAAGGGGTATACAAGTCACGAAGTGACCGCCGAATCGGGGTCCCCGCAAACAGGTCTTCGTTTGTGGGATGACTGAGCGTAGTGGGCCCGTCCGGCAAGACGTGAACTCAATACCGCCAGCTCTTCGTATCCGCCCCCGCCGGAGCCGTCTTGATCATGTGTTCGGTCATCTGCGGCAGGACCCGCTGCGCCCACGTCACCCCGTTCTGCTGCATCGTGTACTCCCCCGGACCCCCGGTATAACAATGAGGCTGCCCCGGCCCGTACTGGAACGTCGCATCGGAGTGCGGATCGCGCGTCTCCTCCAGCGATTTCTGCAGCAGATGCACGGCATTGTTCAGGAAGTATGTATCCCCATCTCCTACCGCCAGATGGATCTTCCCCTCCAGCTTCGGTCCCAGCGTCGGCCAGTCGCGAGCCAGCATCGCCGTCAAATCGTAGTGATCGTGCCAGTACGCCACCACCTTCTTATCAATCGCCCCAGTCAGCGGGTTGATGACCTCGGCTGGATATCCACCCGGCCCAACCGGAGAAAACACCGCCTGCCAGATGTCCCACTGCTCGGTCGACCGTCCATGCGTGCCCAGCACATACTCGTACCGGTACTCAGGCTCCGCATTGGCGATGATGCTGCCGTCCGGCTCGCGGTCCGCGGCAATCGGGATCTTCGCAAACGGCCCCTGCCGATAGAACGCATTCGTATCTTGATACAGGTCTATGTTCTGATACGCATGAAAGTCCACCGGATCAGGACAAGCAGCATACGTCCCGTTGTACTCATCCGGATAGAACACCTGCGTCGCCAGCGCCTCCCACCCCCCAGTCGACCCCCCATACGTCGCTCTCGCCCAACCCTGCCCAATGCCGCGATAGGTCTTCTCAATAGCAGGAATCAGCTCGTCATTGATAGCTGAGCCGTACGGTCCGACATTCGCCGAATCCACCACATACGAGTCGTCGTAATAAGGATTGGCATTCTGCACATACAGGATGATCACGCGAGGCAGCGTACCCGAAACCCAGTCCTGATAAAACTTGTAACCATATTTGCTACGTGTAGCAGCATAGCCCTTCAGCTTGCTGTCCTCAGCCGGAGGGGTTGCGACAAACGGCATCGGCGCCCCGAAGTTCGCATGATAGTGGTCCTGATACACAACCAGCGGATAGTGCGCCTCCGGATGCTCGTCAAAGCCGTCCGGCAGCAGCACCCACGCTCCCAGATACATATCCCGTCCCCAGAACCGGCTCAGCTTCTCGCTCCGGAACCGCACAAACTTCAGCCACTTCGCCGCGGGACTCTTCGCCGCGATCTGCACCGGATCCTCGTCCGTGCCTTCGATCGGCGGAATGACCTTATCGAGCGTCAGCTTCACCGGCGTCTGCGAGGCAGGATCGAGATGCATCTCCACCGGAGCGTCATACGGATTGCCCGGCTTGCGGTTCCAGTGCTGCCCCTCGCCCTTGTCCGGAGGCAGCCACAGCGCACGCCCATCGGCCAGATGGAACTGCTCATACACATTGAAGACCGCCTGCACCACATAGTCCCCCGTCGGCAGAGCAGCCAGATTCTCCAGCGGATACCCCACCGTCGTACCGTCGATCACAACCGGCTTCCCCGGCGCAGCGCCGTCCACGTCCACTCCAAACCCCTGCGCCGACTCGTAGTTCTCCTCCAACTGAAACCGGGGCTCAACCGCCGGCGTGTCTCCGCCCTTCTTTCCGCGCCGTGCGATCACCAGAACCAGATGCCCGTGCAGCGGCGCCGTCGAAGGCACCGTCACCTCGATCCGAAGCTGCGCCGGTACAGCCACAGCAGCTAGCAGCATCCCTGCAAAAAGAAAACACCAGCGCATAGATCCCCAATCGTCGAAAAGTAATCGCAAAGTATCAACCTGCCTCACCAGCAAAGCACCCACTACTTCGGCTGGAACAACAGCGGTGCGAAGTGGACCAGATTGTCCCGCCAAACCAGCCACGAATGCATCCCCGGCGTCTCGATCTGCGTCACCGGCATCTCCTTCGTCTTCAGAAACGCAATGAACCTGCGATTCGGTTCGAGCAGCTTATCCTCGGTCCCGCACGCAATCCACAGGAGACGAAGGTCCGCCGTCTTCGGGTCTAGCGTCACCAGCTTCCCGGTGTAATCCAGGTTATGTACCGCCGAACTGAACCCGCCGATCCACGCAAACTGCCCCGTATGCGTAAGCCCCGTCTCCAGGCTCTCCAGTCCGCCCATCGACAGCCCCGCAATCGCGCGATCCTCACGGTCCTTCGACACCCGATACTCCGCCTCCACCCGCGGAAGCACCTCGGTCAGCAGCGCCTGGGCAAACAGGCTTGTATTATGTTCCACCGTCGCCGCGTCGTCCCACACATGATGTCCATGCAGAAACGCCATATCGCCATAACCCAGCGGCATCACCACCACCATCGGCTTGATCCTGCCCTGCGCCAGCAGGTTGTCGAGAATTAGGTTCGCCTGCCCCAACGCCGTCCACCCGGCATCGTTGTCGCTGTACCCATGAATCAGATACAGCACCGGATACTGCTTCTTCGCCTTCGCATCGTACCCAGGCGGCGTGTAGACATAGTAGCTGCTCTGGTTGTTCGGCAGCCCCAGCACAGTTCCCGTCGTATACCTATGGTGATGCAGCGTGCCATGAGGGACGTTCGTCATCTCCCAGGCCTGCGCCGTCTCTCCAGGCACCTCCAGCATGTTGGCAATGCCAAGCAGATTGACCGTCGTGCGCGGATTCCCCGGATCGAGACGAGAGTCGCCGTCCGCCTCGAAGTGATAGCTGTAGATCTCCGGTTTCAACGGCTCCGTCGTGACTGTCCACACCCCCGCCGCATCCTTCTCCATCGGCATCGGCTTGGCGGCGCCATCCAGCAGCAGCGACACCTTCGCCGCCGCCCCGTCCTTGTAGGCAAAGGTCACGCTGCGGTCCGTATGCACCTCGGTCGAATGAAACTCCAGGGTCTGCGCGGCCAGCAACACCGTCGAGGACAAGGCAAGCAACAAGATCAGGGCTTGTGCGGATCTGCGAACGACCCGAATCGCGGCATAATTCATACCGGCCAGTTTAGCTGACCGAACCCCGTCGCCGTACCGCCAACAGAGCATAATAAAGAGAATGGCCTTTCGCTCCGGTTTCGTCTCCATCGTCGGCCGCCCCAACGCCGGCAAATCTACCCTGCTCAATGCGCTGCTCGGGCAGAAGCTCGCCATCGTCACCCACAAGCCCCAGACCACGCGAACCCGCATCCACGGCGTCCTCGAAGTCCCGCTGAAGAAAAAGGCCAAAGGCGAACCCGGACATCCCGCCGCGCAGGTCGTCCTGGTCGACACCCCCGGCATCCACAAACCCGACACCCAGCTCGACAAGCGCATGATGCAGGAGGTCCACGACGCCCTCGAAAGCCGAGACGCCGTGCTCTTCCTCGTCGACGTTACCCACCGTCTCCCGAATCCGTCCGCCGGCGAAAGCAAGACCTTCACCGCCTCCCGCCGCGCCCTCTCCGCCGCCGAAGATGACTTCGCCCTCTCCCTCGTCAAAAAGCTCGCCTGCCCGGTCATCCTGGTCCTCAACAAGATCGACGCCATCCCCAAGAAAGATCTGCTGCCGCTCATCGCGCATTGGTCCGCCCTGCACTCCTTCGCCGACTTCATCCCCATCTCCGCGCGCAAGAAGGAAGGCCTCGACCTCCTGCTCGAAAAAATAGTCGGGCAGCTCAAAGAGGGCCAGCGCTACTTTCCGAAGCATCAGCTCACCGACCAGCCCGAACGCTTCCTCGCCGCCGAACTCATCCGCGAAAAGATCCTCCTGCTCACCGGCGAAGAGGTTCCCTATGCCACCGCGGTCGTCATCGAAAGATACGAAGAGCCCGCCTCGCTGAAGAAGACCAAAGACGGCAAGCTGCCCGTCACCAAAATCTCCGCCGCCATCTTCTGCGAGCGCACCGGCCAGAAAGCCATCCTCATCGGCAAGCAGGGCGAGATGCTGAAGCGAATCGGCACCGCAGCCCGCAAGGACATCGAAGGGCTCCTCGGCACCCGCGTTTTCCTGGAGCTCTTCGTCAAAGTCCAGGAGGAATGGCGCTCCAGCCGCGGCTTCGTAGAAGACCTCGACTGGCGCCGTCAGCTAGAGTTGATCGCCGGGAAGCAATCGTCGGAAGACTAACCTTCTAAAGCAAAGTAGCAGTTAGCTTAGTCTGTCACGCTTTTTGTTGTCATTCCCGAAGGGAATCTGCGTTTGCCCCCTCTACGCCGACAGCAAATCCGCTCTGAGAATCCGCCCTAAACTGCTCTTGCTTCCTCTTCGCCATCTCCTGACCTGAGCGAAGCGAAGAAGGAACCCTGTATACCACCATAGTTTTGCTTTTATTTGCTCTTAAAATCGGTCTCATCGGTGAAAATCGGTTTAAGCCTTCACTCAGTCTCGAACTAACCACCTATGCAGAGTCACAAAGAAATAGAGCACTCAGCCACATCTAGTCCCTGGGCAGCGCGCTGGCTCGCCATCCTCCTGGCAACTCTCGCCATGCTCGCCGTATGGACCGCCGCCCAACATCTCCCCGCCGGAGACAGAGACGGACAATACTATCTCGCCATGGCAAACGGGCAACGCGAGATGAAGCCCTTCGCCTTCCGCTTCTTCGCCCCCGCCGCTGCCCGCATGGTCGCGCACATCACCGGCTCCTCGGCAGATCATGCCTTCCTGCTCCTCGGCCTGCTCAGCGGTTGGGTGCTCTTCTACGGCGTGCTCTCGCTTGTGCTCCGCCGGCGTCAAGGCGTCTGGTTCGCTCTCGTCCTCACCTTCATTCCCTTCTGGCTCCGCACCTTCATCGACTATCAGCTGCCCGACCTGCCGCACGCCGCGCTTTGCATGGTCTACCTGCTTCTTCTGCGCAGGCGCTGGTGGGGTTGGGCCTCGGTCACGCTGGCCGTCATGTATTTCACCCGCGAGTCGACCCTGCTGATCGCCCTCATCGCCATTCCGGTCCTCTGGCGTCTCGCGGGCAGACGCGCAGGCCTGCTGCAACTGGCCGCACTGGCCATCGGCATGGCAGGCAGCAAGCTCGCCGCGCGGCATGCCCTGCCCAACCACCAGAACATGAACGACACGCTCTACATGATCGGCAAGATCCCCTGGAACCTGTCGCGAAATATCTTCGGCGTCGCGCTCTGGTCCAACACGTTGCAGATTCTTCCTCCCGCCAGGGTCTGGAACCTGCCCCACTGGATCCATGCCGGCGGCATCCACCAGGTCGGTTACAGCGGATACCGGTGGGACTACCAGGTCTTCACCCTCGGCACCATCCTGTCTTCGTTCGGCATCGGGTTCTGCATCCTCCTCTGCCTGTTGTGGAGGACGCCCCTGCGCGCTCTGCTGCCACGCGACCAGCCCTACCTCTACATCGCCGCGCTCTACGGGGCCGCCGCTTACTTCCTCGCTCCCATGCTCGGCGCAGGAGAGACGCGCCTGCTCGACTACGGCTGGCCCTTGTTTCTCGTCTACCTTCCTGCCGCCATGGTGACGGTCTGGCGCAACGCACCGCGATCGGTTCTCTACGCTCTCGTGGCTCTTAACTTCATCGATGCATGGACCGACCTCGCCGCCAAGCTGCTTGGTATCCCCTATAACCAAGAGATGCGGGTCTTCCTCGCCTGCAACCTCATCGCCGCATGGCTTCTGCTCAAAACCAAACCCCGCATCCGACGCGCAATCGCCTTCGACCGGGAAATCTCCGGTAATTCCCCACTACTCTGAGGATTAGAGCAAAGTAGCAGTTGGTGTAGAGTTTGCGTTGCCCTTTGTTTGTCATTCCCAAAGGGAATCTGCGGTTGCCCCCTCTACACCAACAGCAAATCCGCTTTAGCGCCGGCAGTCCTTATAAACTTGTCTAAAACTACATGTAGAGCATTGTTTTCTGCTGCTGCTTGTTTTTCGTCGTCATTCTGACCCTCGAACGCAGCGAAGGGGAAGGACCCCTGTCTTTCGTCGTTGCTCTTGTCTTCGCCTGTTCTTACAATCCGGCTCATCAGTGCTATGCCTTCAGTTTCTAAACAGCTTCCAAGAAACTGCCCGGAAAATGATGAAGTTCGTGGGAAAGTCCATGAGTCTCCGGTTGTCCGAAGAGCGAGCGGTCCGTGTCTTGGACAGGTACCTGGACGCAGTACCCTCTCTAAGGGTGGCAGGCGCAATGCCTATAATCAGGAGGTTGGGGAGGATGCGGGCATGGCCACGACGGCGAATCGGCGAAAGGCGTGGATTATCGCGCTCGGCGCTTGCCTGCTGGTGCTGTTCGTTGCCCTGGCTACGCTGAATGCGTTTAAGCTGAGTTCCCTGAATCCGACGACGACGCAGCAGATTGTCGTGTTTACGGGTTTGTCAATTGTGGCGTTCCTGCTGTTTGTGACGGTGCTGGTGATGCTGGTTCGCAATGTGCTGAAGCTGTATGCGGACCAGCGCAGCCGGGTCATGGGGACGCGGCTGCGCACGCGGATGCTCTGGGGCGCGGTGCTGGTGAGCCTGGTTCCGATCGCGTCGATGTTCGCGTTCAGCTATCAGTTGATGAACCGCGCGGTGGATCGTTGGTTTTCGCAGCCAGTGACCGAGATGCGCGACCTGAGCAACAATATGGCGCTGGAACTAGCCCAGTACACGACGTCGAATGCGCGGGCGGAGGCGGATTCGATTGCGTCAGGGCTGCCGGAGTCGGCGCTGGCCTCTGCTGCCGCGAAGAAGCCCGGGAACGCTGCCGAGCCGAAGCTGAAGGTTGGACGGGCTGGCCGGGGCGCGGGTCGCAGTTCGATCCATGGCGCGGCGCGCGGCGCTGCCCGGGTTGCCGCGCCATCCCCCGCGAAGCTGCATCATGCGGCGGCTGTGGAGGTGCTGCGGCAGCATGAAATCACGCTGCAGAACGGGTTTGCGATTGTGTACCGGGACGGGCGAGCGGTTGCTGCTTTCCATGTCCCGCAGAAAAACGGAGCTTCGGCTGAGGTGAAGACGTGGCTCCCGGACCAGGGCACGGAGAACACCGACCAGCCGGTGAGTCCGCGTAGACCGGCCGATCCGACCGATGTCGCGATTCTGGCCACGGCGCAGCGCAATGATGAGCCGGTGTTTTCGCTGGGCGCAACGGACTATGCGCTGGGCGCGACCACGACGAAGCAGGGATACACCGTGGTAGTCGGTCTGCCGATGCCGTTCGGCATGACGGCCACGATGACGCGGCTGCGCAAGGAAGCCGACGCGTATTGGGTGTTGCACAGCGAGCGGCGGCAGATTCGCGATCTGTACATGCTGTTGCTTCTGATGATGACGAGCCTGGCGATGTTTGCGTCGAGCTGGCTGGCGCTGCATCTGTCCAAGCAGGTGACCAAACCGGTGGAGGCGCTGGCCGACGCGATGGAGGCGATTGCCGCGGGAGACTATGCGCATCGCGTGCAGGAGAGCGCGACCGAGGAGTTGGGCGAGTTGGTGCGCAGCTTCAATCGCATGGCAGGGGATTTGGAAGATAGCCGGCGGGCGGTGGAGCACTCGACAGTGCAGTTGAGCGCGGCCAACACGGCCCTCGAGGCCCGGCGCGGCGAGCTGGAGACGATGCTCGAGACCATTCCGAACGGGGTGGCGACGCTCGATGCGGACCGGCGCATTGTGCTGGCGAACCGGGCGCTGAGCGAGATGATGGACCCCGGCGGACAGCGGCCCTTCTATGGGCGCGCGCTCGAGGAGGTGTTTCCGGCGGAGGTAGTGGAGGTGCTGGACCGGTTGATCAAGCGCAGCCATCGGATGGGTTCGGCTTCGAGCGAGCTGGAGGTTTCGGCTGCGGGAAACGACAGCTTCGGCGGCACGATGCATCTGCTGGCGACGGTGGCGCTGCTGGAGATTCCGGGCGAGAGGATCCGGCGAGAGCATCAGGAATATGTGCAGGGGTATGTGCTGGTGCTGGAGAATGCGACGGAGCTGCTGCGGGCGCAGAAGCAGTCGGCGTGGAAGGAGGTGGCGCGGCGGGTGGCGCATGAGATCAAAAACCCGCTGACGCCGATCAGCTTGAGCGCGGAGCAGATTCGGCGGCATATCGACCGGCTGGCGCACGCGATGGATTCGCAGGCGGATGGGGTGGTGGAGTCGCCCTCCGTGGCGGTGATCCGGCGTTGCAGCGAGGTGATTACGTCGTCGGTGGAGAGCATGCGCTCGCTGGTGGACCAGTTCGCGGCGCTGGCGGAGTTTCCTACGGCGAGGCCGAAGCCCGCGGACCTGAATACGATTGTCGAGAATTCGCTGGCCCTGTTCGCCGGGCGCATGCAGAGCATTCGGATTGTGCGGAAGATGAGCCCGGAGCTGCCGCTGGTCATGGCCGATCCGGAGGCGCTGAAGCGGGCGCTGGGAAATTTGATTGACAACGCCGCGGAGGCGATGCAGCAGAGCCTGTATCGCGAGCTTCGCGTCGGAACGAGTTTGCTGGAGAGCGGGATGGTGGAGTTGACGATTGCCGATAGCGGGTCGGGTTTGACCGACGAGATGCGGGAGCGGCTGTTCCTGCCGTACTTTTCCACCAAGCAGCGCGGCACCGGGCTGGGACTGGCGATTGCCGCGAAGATCATCCAGGAGCATCAAGGGACGGTTCGCGCGGAGAAGAACGAGCCTGCCGGGGCGAAGTTTATCGTGGAGCTGCGGGCCGCCTCTTCGCTGGACGGCGATGGCGAGGCGCAGCCTGCTTTCGAGCTTATTGGCGATGTTCGGAAGGAACATCACATGGTCGGATCACCGTCGGATGCGCGAGATGAGGCGGCGGCGGAAGACGATCTTGCTTCCACCATTGCGAGAGATCCCCAATGAATCACGTCCTGATCGTCGATGACGAAGCTGAGATCCGCGAGTCGCTCGAGAGCATTCTGCGCGAAGAAGACTACCTGGTGACCACGGCTGCAACCGCGAGCGAGGCGCTGGAGCTGCTCCGCGATGCTGCCTACGATGTGGTGCTGCTCGACATTTGGCTGCCGGACCGCGACGGCTTGGACACCCTCACGGAGATTCGCCGGATGGAGAGCGCGAATGTCCCGGAGGTCATCATCGTTAGCGGCCATGGCACCATCGAGGCGGCGGTGCGCGCGACCAAGCTGGGGGCATACGACTTTCTCGAGAAGCCACTGTCGCTGGAGCGCACGCTGATCGTGCTCAAGAACGCGATGAAGGCGCGGCAGATGCGGGAGGACAACCAGGAGTTTTCCCGGCAGCTTGCAAAGGGAACGGTAACCGGGAACTCGGTGCCGATGAAGGCGCTTCGCCAGCAGATCAAGCTGATGGCGCCGACCAACGGCCGAGTCCTGATCTATGGCGAGTCCGGCGCGGGCAAGGAACTAGTCGGCAGGGCCATGCACGCCGAGAGTCTGCGGCGCGACCGGCCCTTTGTTGAACTCAACTGCGCCGCCATTCCCGAGGACTACATCGAATCGGAGCTCTTCGGCTATCGCCATGGAGCGGTTCCGGGCGGCCCGACGGAAAAGCGCGGAACGTTCGAGCGGGCGGATGGCGGGACGCTGTTTCTCGACGAAGTGGGCGACATGAGTTTGAAGACCCAGGCAAAGGTGCTGCGCGCGCTCGATGAGCAGCGGTTCCTTCCCGTGGGCGCTTCGCATCCGGTCCACGTGGATGTGCGGGTGATCGCGGCGACCAACAAGGATCTTGAAGAGGAGATATCGCGCGGTAACTTTCGCGAAGACCTCTTCTATCGCCTGAATGTGATTCCGTTCTTCGTCCCGCCGCTGCGCGACCGCAAGGAGGACATCCCTCTCTTGGTGAAGGAATTTCTGCAGCAGTTCGGCGTGGAGTACGGACGTCCGCATGTGGAGATGACCGACGATGCGCTTGCGGCCCTGAAGCAATATTACTGGCCCGGTAACGTGCGCGAGCTGCGCAATCTCGTGGAGCGCGTGCTGATCCTCAATCCCAAGACCTTGCGCATCGAGCGCAAGCACCTGCCGATGCTGGTGTACCGCGACATCGCGCGCGATGGAGCCAAAGGCAATGGCCGAGGAGAGGAGTTCACTTCGCTGCTGCAGGCGCGGGAGGCCTATGAGCGCGATTACATTCTGAAAAAACTGGATGAGTTCCATGGCAACGTGAGCCGCGCCGCCGAAGGGCTGGGGTTGGAGCGAAGCCATCTGTATCGCAAGATGAAGGCGCTGGGCGTGAGCGTGAAAGAGTGAAGGCGGTGAGCGAACAATGCGAAGACGATGCTGGGTCTTCCTCCTCCAGTGCTACAGCAAAGTAGCAGTTGGCGTGAGGGCGTACAGTCTGCCTAGCCCTTTGTTTGTCATTCCCGAAGGGAATCTGCGGTTGCCTTCCTCCATCCCAACAGTAAATCAGCACTAAAAGCCTGTCCGGAAACTGTCGTGAGAGCGCCTTTGCCGTTGTTTGTTTTTCGCCTTTGCCGTTGTTTGTTCTTCGTCGTCATCCTTGAGCGCAGCGAAGGATCCCTGTCTTTCGTCCTGCTCTTGCCTCTGCCTGTTCTTGAATCCGTCTCATCCGTGAAATCCGTGTTATGACGTTGAGAACAGGCAAGAACGCAAGAGCAACGACGCAAGACAGGGATTTGCGCTCCGTTCAGGAGGCGAAACCCTCCTGAGCACCTACCCTAATCAGCAATGAGCTGCGGTTCGGCATGCAGCTCGGTCTTCTGCCCCTGCGTCCGCTCAATCCGGAGCACAAGAATATCGTCTTCCTGGCCGAACTGCTGGGCGGCCCGTGCGATCTCCGCGGCAGTCACCGGCCTGCTCAGCAGCTCGTTCACCCGGTCGAACCCGAACAGTTTCCCGTGCGCATCCTGGGCCTCGGCAATACCGTCCGACATCACAATCAGCGAGTCGCCCTCCGCCAGGTGGAACGACGCAACCGGAAACTCCGCATCCGGAAGAATGCCCAGAGGCAGCGCGCCTTCCATCTCCATCTCCTTCCCGTTGCGGTACGGCGGAAGCTGCCCTGCATTGGCCAGCGTGATCGCGCCGCCGGGCGTGATGCGCAGGACCATGCAGGTGGCGCTGGCATGCTCGCGTTCGCAGAGCTGCTCATTCACCAGAGTAAGGATGCGGACCGGGTCCGAGGTATGCTGCGCTGCAGTGCGAACGGCTCCCACAATCAGGGCGACCAGCATGCCAGCCTGCAGGCCCTTGCCCGTCACGTCGCCCACCACGATCAGCGCCGTCCCGGGCGACTCCCCCGGAAGGATCTGGAAGAAGTCGCCGCCGACCTCGCGGGCCGGGCGGTACTCGCTTTCGATGTAGAGACCTTGTACCTCAGGAAGAATGTCCGGAATAAGCACCTGCTGCACATGCCGCGCCTGCTCGATCTCCAGCTTCCACTGCTCTTTCCTGCGCTGGGCCAGCACGAATCGCCTCAGCAGCATGACCGTGATAATCAGCAGGGAAAGAATAGTCGACACCGTGCCGAGATTGATGCTGAAGCCGAGCACGATCGTGCGGGTCTTGATGTGAATGAGGCGAAACTCATGCTGGTAGTTCGCAATCGCGGTCAACAGGATGGCGGCGGCGGCCGTGCCTCCTTCCGTCTTCTGCCGGGTAAAGCCCCGGTACGCGACGAGAAAGAGCAGGACAGCCATCAACAACTTGACGATAAGCACGAAGGGCAGGAGGAAGCTCTGGGCCGCGACCGGGACAACCTGACCGAAGAGCGGAGGGCGCAGCATCGCGGTTCCGATGGCAAGTAGCGCGACGAGGCTCCAGACCACAAGCTGGATTTTGGCAATCCGCCACAGCCGGAACCAGTAGGCCCAGAAGATCACCCAGAGGCCAATGCGCATGGGAGTGAGGACGACGTCGCCCAGCACGACGCTCGCGGTCTGGCCGATCCAGGTAGTAAAGTTTGCGCCAAGAACGTTCGCGTTGACCAGGAGCGTCACCAGGCAGACGATGGCCAGCCATAGATAGGACTTCTCCTGGCGGTCAAGCACAAAAAGAGCGGTGGCCATAAGAAGCGCCATGAAGAGGATCAGCATCTCCAGAAACCCGCTCCCGACGTCATGCGCGAAGTCGTCCCAGTCGAGCCGGACCTGCGCCGCAATGTCCGAGGCAAAGCCGATCTCCGCCGGACCGCGAAGCCCCCCGGCATCGGGGCTGTTGAACGGAGTGGCACTGTCCATCCACGTTCGAATGGCGATCGTGATGGGGCCGTTGCGTACGCCTTTGGGCAAACGATAGGCCTGCGGCTGCGTGACGAACGCCGTGACGTGATGCTCGGAGAAGTGGCCGAACTCCCCGATGCGCGTTCCATTGACAAAGACCTGATAGGCATCGTCCGCGCTGTCGGGCATCTTGAACGCGAGGGAGCGGCTCGCGCCTTCGAGGTTGACCTGCAGGCGATACCACGCGTAGCCGGAGTAGCCGGCATAACCGCGAGCCGTCCAGCCCGGGGTCAGACCGCCGGTAGCGGGAATCGAGAGATCCATCAAGTCCCAGGAGGAGTCGTCGAAACCGGGTTGCGCCCAGGCCATGTCGTCGCCGGTGTGGAACTTCCACGGACCGGCAAGTTCCGCGGCCGATTCGCCGAGCTTCACCGGAACGAGGGAACTGGAGGACGTTGCCTGTTCCTGGATGGCGCTATGACCCGCAGCACCGGACTGCGCCACGAGAGCCATAGAGCACAACGGCAGAAGGAGTAGGAGCAATCGCCCGACGCGAGGCATAAAAGGAGGTCTTTCCGCAGCAGATTTTCCGGGGCCAGATTACATGAACGCCATGGTACTCGCGGACGTCCGTCGAGCCAAGTGCCGCTTTCGAGAACCGTCAGTCTGTCGAGAAACTACGATCTAACCATTATTTTGCTCTTGTTTGTTCTTCGCCGTCATCCTTGACCCTCGAACATGGTGAAGGAGAAGGATCCCTGTATTTCGTCGTTGCTCTTGCCTTTGCCTATTCTTAAGTTCGTCTCATTCGCGCCAACCCGTAGTCAAGCTTTTAGAGCAAAGTAGCAGTTGGCTTAGAGTCTGCGGTGCACTTTGTTTGTCATTCCCGAAGGGAATCTGCGGTTGCCTTCTCCACACCAACAGCATACCCGTTCTATTCTGTAACAGGTTCCAAGTCCATTCACCCATCGCTCGTCTCGAAAGAGCGTAGTTTCACTAAACCGTAGACGGCTGAAATCAAACAAGTCTTTCCCGGAGGGGATGCCAGAGTCCCACCCGAGAAGCCGGATCAGAGCTTCCCTACAGCGACGAAATACCTGCCAACGTTCGCCGATTCCGGGCGACATAAAACCCGATGAGGAGGATGCCGGTGAAAAGAAGAAGAATCGAGCTAGGTTCCGGCGTCTCGCCCGAGAGCGTCACCGTACCCATTCCACCTTGAAAGGCGTTTGGACTTGCGTCGTACTCCGCGATATAGAACGTAGTCCCAGCCGAAATGCCTGTGCCGCCTGCGAAGTCCAGTACGTAGGTCGACGACGAACTGTCCGAGGGGCCGGACAGGTAGCACGGGCTGTTGACGTTGCTGAAGAACGTAGAGGGAACGCAGTTAGGAGTCTGCCCGTTCAGAAAATTGAAAAAGTCAGTGGGGTCCGAGGCAGAGACGGTGTTATCGAACGTGAGATCGAGGCTGCTGATGGTCAACCCGGTGTCGTTGACTCCAGTAAAACAGCCTAACGCTCCCGCGTTCGTCAGCGCAGCCGGACAATTGCCGAAGGCGACCTGAAAGGGAGTTGTGTCCGTGATAAAGGCCCCCGTGATCGGCCCGTCAAGAACCGACATTCGGAAATCAACGGAGTCGGCTTTGGCCACACCGGTAAGCCCGGCGGCCAGGGCGATGACAAACAAACCAGTAGAAACTCTCATCTCTGCACTCCTCTGTAGGTTGGTATTTCTGGGAATTCGTCGAAAGCGGGCGCAAAACAGACGGGGCAAATCGAAAATGTAAACAGAAAAGAAGGGCCGAATCGTGCGGGGGGAAACCTAATGGCGCAATGACTTATGCACGTTGCATGCCAATCAGAATGTGACAATATGCCCTATTTCGAGAGTTTTACGTGCATGTGTACGCAGAAAGTTGCATCTAGAAGGGGAAGAACTGGTGTTTGGCAGGCGGATCAACCGTGCGCAGCGGCAGAGGGGATTCCGCTTACTGTGATCTTGTCCGGCCTATCTTGCTTACACCCCCCGAACCTCCGGGCGTCCTATCCTTCGCACATCTGCGAAGTTGTCTGCTTCAAAGTCATCCTTCACACTCGAGCGCAGCGAAGGCGAAGGATCCCTGTCTTTCGTCGTTGTATTTGCTTTTGCCTGTTCTTAAATCCGTCTCATCCGCGCCAATCCGTGGTCGAGCCTTCGTTCTGGACTGATTCTCATACCCGCCCCGAAAACTGCCCGTCTTCCGTCGTCACCTTCACCTTCTCCCCTTCTTTGATGAAGGGCGGAACACGAATCTCCAAACCGGTCTCGAGCCGGGCCAGCTTGGTCCCGCCCCCGCTCGATGAGTCGCCCCGCGCCCCCGGCTCCGCGTAGGTCACATTAAGTTCAACAAACATCGGCAGTTGCAACCCAATTGGATTTCCGTTGTACTTGTGCAACTGGAGCAACGCGCCCTCGACAAGGAAGTCCAACGCATTCCCGACCATTCCCTCATCCAAGGTCAGAGTCTCGTAGCTCTCCTGGTCCAGGAAGTGAGACCCGTCGCCGTCGCTATACAGATACGAGACCGGCGCCAGTTGAAGGTCCGGCTCCTTGAACTTGTCGTTGGCCTTGAATGTCTTTTCAAACACCGCGCTGGTCAGCAGGTTACGCATCTTCAGATGAACCAGAGTCTGGCCGCCCCGGGCAGTCGGGGTAGTAATGTCTGAATCCAGACACGCGAATGGAGTGTTGTCCAACTCAAATACGGTCTTGCGCTTGATGTTGATTGCTTCGATCAGTACGGCCATGGACTCCTCAAAAAATCAGGGCAAACACAAAAACTTCAAACCAATCCCAAAACGGGAAAACCTCAAAAATAAATCCGGAGTTCGTGGCGTATGTCTTGACCCGAAATAGCGGTCCTTAAAAGGCACTCAGCCACACGAATTGTCACAAATTCACCATCAGAACCACGCATAAAATCACACCTTTTCGCCAAAAGCACCAGCAAAAACCAGAAAAACTGCTTCACAAAAAGACTGCCGCCAAAAACTGCTTCTTCAGACGGACAAGATGGCGGAAGAGGAGGGATTCGAACCCCCGATACCCTTTCAGGTACGCCAGTTTTCAAGACTGGAGCCATCAACCACTCGGCCACTCTTCCTGGTTGAAGTTTAGTACGCGGCGGCTATGCGGCGCAAAAGCACCCCTCTAATCCCCAGCGACAGAGATAACCGCAGTCTCCTCTGTCAGCGCACGCCCGCCCGCTCCTACCCAGGTGCGCGTCCACTGCCTGGACACCAGACGAAGCATGACGAGAATAAGGCACGCCAGCGCCGCATAAACGATGAAGCCCGCACGATAGGAGCCGGTATGCTGCTTCGATTGACCAAACAGATTGGGCAGAATCCCGCCCCCAAGTGCGCCGATCTCGCCGATCATGCTGCCCGCAACCGCAGTCGTAATGGGCCAGCGCAAAGGAACAAGTTGAAAGGCCGCACCGTTTCCCGCGCCCAGCGCCGCAAAGCAGAGCATGAACAGCAGCGTCGTAGCCAGCAGCGAAGGCGCGGCCATCAGGCCGAAGAGACCCGCGATGGCAATGAGGAAGACCACCGATAGCGTCGTAATTCCGCCGATGCGGTCTGCGAACCAGCCGCCCACAACGCGCGTAGCACTGCCGGTTAGCGTAGCGAGAACAGTAAGACTGCCGGCTTCTATCTTGCTGACATGAAATTGCTTAACATAGAACGATGGCAAAAAGGTCGCGAGGCCGATGAAGCCGCCGAAGGTGATGATATAGACGCAATTGAACGCCCACCCGTCTTTCTCGCGTAGGCATTTCAGGTGCTGGCCAAGGCTCTGGTGCTCGATGTCCGGCGGCTCTTTGGCGAAGACGATCATGACAACGAGCGGAAGCAGCATCATCGCGGCAGCGAACCCATACACATGCTGCCATCCGAAGTGTGTAGCCAGCCGCGGCGCGAACAGAGCCGCGACAGCGGTGCCGCTATTGCCCGCGCCGGCGATGCCCATCGCAAGACCCTTGTATTTGGGCGGGAACCAGCCTGAACCCAGAGAGAGCGCAACGCCAAAACTAGCACCCGCGATGCCGAGCAGTACCCCCATGGCAAGTAGGCACAGGTCAGGCACGGCTAGTACACTGATAGAGATCGACCAGAATATCCAGATTTCGCGTCGCCAAGCGCGCCGCATCTGCAGAAAAGAGCAAAGGAAAAGCATGAGCGAACCGCAGGATACGAAGCAGCATGACCTTGACGAGCTTTCCATTAACGCACTCCGCTTTCTCGCTGTCGACCAGGTGGAAAAGGCAAAGAATGGCCATCCTGGCGCCCCGCTTGGCTGCGCGCCCATCGCCTACCTGCTGTTCCACGAGTTCATGAAGCACGATCCGACGGACCCGAAGTGGAGTGACCGAGACCGGTTCGTGCTGTCGAACGGGCACGCTTCGGCGCTGCTGTATGGCACGCTGCATTTGTCGGGGTATGACCTGCCGATGTCGCAATTGGAGCAGTTCCGCGAATGGGGATCACATACGCCGGGACATCCGGAGTACGGCGAGACGCCGGGTGTTGAGGTGACGACAGGGCCGCTTGGCCAGGGACTGGGAATGGGGGTGGGAATGGCGATCGCTGAAAAGCACCTGGCCGCTGTCTATAACCATGACAACCACACGCCGGTCGATCACCATACCTATGTGCTGTGCGGGGATGGCGACCTGATGGAAGGGCTCTCGCATGAGGCGTCGTCGCTGGCGGGGACGCTGAAGCTGGGCAAGCTGATCGTGCTGTACGACGACAACCTTATCTCGCTCGATGGACCGACGGACCTCTCGTTTACCGAAGATGTGACAATGCGGTTCGAGGCGTACCACTGGCATGTGCAGCATGTAGCGGACGGCAACGACCTGCATGCGCTCGAGAGGGCAATCCAGGCGGCAAAGGCGGAGACCACGCGCCCCTCGCTGATCAAGGTGCGGACGGTGATCGGATACGGCAGCCCCAAGGCGGGGACCAAGGCCGTGCATGGCGAGGCGCTTGGACCGGAGGCGACCAAGGAGACGAAGAAGAACCTTGGCTGGCCTGAGGACAAAAACTTCTACGTTCCGGAGGAGGCTGCGAAGAACTGGGGCTCGCTGGTCGAGAAGGGCAAGAAGGCCCACGCGGAGTGGCAGAAGAAGTATGAGGAGTACAGCAAGGCGTATCCGGAGAAGGCGGCGGAGTTCAATCGCACCACGGCGATGAAGCTGGCCGAGGGCTGGGAGAAGAAACTGCCAGTGTTTCCCGGCGGCAAGGATGCCAAGCCGATTGCGACTCGCAATGCAGGTCAGCAGGTGATGAATGCGATTGCGGAGGTGGTGCCGGAGCTGTTCGGCGGCGCGGCCGATCTGACGAGCTCGACGAAGACGATCTTTGCGAAGTCGAACAACTTCCATCTCGATCCTGCGGGGCGCAATGTGTACTTCGGCGTGCGTGAGTTCGGAATGATGGCGGCGGTCAACGGCATCGCGGCCCATGGCGGACTGATTCCGTTCGGATCGACGTTCTTCACATTCTCCGACTATTGCCGTTCGGCCATACGCATGGGCGCGCTGATGAGCGTGCATTCCCTGTACGTGTTTACGCATGATTCGATCGGCCTGGGCGCGGATGGCCCCACGCACCAGCCGGTAGAGCACCTGATGAGCCTGCGGGCGATACCGCAGCTTACGGACTTCCGTCCGGCTGATGCAAACGAGACAGCAGCGTGCTGGCGTCTGGCGCTCGAACGCAAGAGCGCGAGCTTTATGGCGCTGTCGCGGCAGGACCTGCCGGTGCTCGATGCGGAGAAGTACAAGATCGCCGAAATGGTGAAGCATGGAGCGTATGCGCTCGACGACTCGGGAAAGGACATCATCCTGATTGCGACGGGCTCGGAGGTTTCGGTTGCGCTGGAGGCGGCGGGAAAGCTGAAGGCGGAAGGGATTGGAGCTTCGGTAGTCTCGATGCCCAGCTTCAAGATCTACGACGAGCAGGATGAAGCCTATAAAGCGAAGCTGATGCCGGAGGGGACGCCGAAGCTGGCAATTGAGGCCGGTGCGACGATGGGCTGGTGGAAGTATGTCGGCCACAACGGCGGCATCATCGGCGTGGACCGCTTTGGCGCGTCGGCTCCAGGAAACATTGTGCTGGAAAAACTTGGCATTAACGTGGCAAATGTTGTGGAACACGCCAAGAAGTTGGTTAAGAAGTAGAGGAGAGGCGGCGATGGGAGTGCGTCGCCGCCTTTCTCCTCTATCTGGCTGAGCGGACGAATGCCCTTCGATTTTTTAGGGCGGCGACGTAGCTTTCGGAGCGAATGGGATGCGAGGATTCGCAGCAGGGCGATGCTCGATGTGTTCAGGGGATGCGGATGACGCAGGACGAGGCGAAACGGCTGGTCGCGAAGCGCGCGGTTGAGTTCGTTGAGGATGGAATGGTTGTCGGGCTGGGCACGGGCACGACGGCGACGATGTTCATCCGCGAACTGGCGTCTCGCGTGCAGCAGGGATTGCAGATTCGTTGTGTAGCCTCGAGCGATGCGAGCCATGAGCTTGGTTTGTCGCTGGGCATGGACGTGAGGACGCTCGACGAGTTGCCGGAGCTGGATATGTATATCGATGGCGCAGACGAAGTTGGACCGGAACTTGCCTTGATCAAGGGCGGAGGCGGGGCGCTGCTGCGAGAGAAGATTGTGGCCAGCGCGGCGAAGGAGTTCATCGTGGTGGCTGATTCGACGAAGATGGTAGAACGCCTGGGGAAATTCCCGCTGCCGGTAGAGGTGGTGAAGATGGCGCTGCCGGTGGTAGAGCCGAGGCTGGCTGCGCTGGGGTTGAATCCGAAGCAGAGGAAGACAACCCAGGGGGAGAGACCCTATCTGACAGATGAAGGGAACTACATTCTGGACTGCGCGTGCGGAGTGATTGACGAGCCCAAGGTGCTGGCGGCGGAGATTCGTGGGATTGTCGGCGTGGTGGAGCATGGGCTCTTTCTGGAAATGGCCACGCTCGCGCTGGTGGCGGGAGAGGATGGCGTGACCGAGCACCGCGGATAGAGCTGCCGAATTCCTGCATCGCTCGCACTCGCACTGTATCTCATATAACTATGGCTAACTCAACCAATTCCTCTCTCGCGCGAACAGGCAAGGTCTGGTTTATCACCGGAACTTCGACGGGCTTTGGCCGGCTTCTGGCCGAAGAGGTCTTGAAGCGCGGCGACAGAGTGATTGCGACCGCACGGAAGCTCGACAAGGTGAGCGATCTCGAGACGCAGTATCCCAGGGGCGCTCTGGCGGTAGCGCTCGATGTGACGGATGCGGGTCAGGTGGATTCCGCGGTGACCCAGGCCTTTGCGAAGTTTGGCCAGGTAGATGTACTGGTGAACAATGCAGGATACGGCGTTGCCGGGGCGGTCGAAGAGGTCTCGGAAGACGAGTTCATGCCGATGTTCGAGACGAACGTGTTTGGGTTGTTGCGGGTAACGCGGGCGTTTCTGCCGCATCTTCGCAAGCAGCGCAGCGGACATATCCTGAATCTGTCGTCGATTGGCGGATTGACCGCGGGTCCGGGGTGGGGTCTGTACCAGAGCACGAAGTTCGCGGTGGAAGGGTTATCGGAGGCGCTGGCGCAGGAGGTTGCGCCGCTGGGAATTCGGGTGACAATCATCGAGCCGGGACCGTTCCGCACGGACTTCCTGGGGCGCTCGGGTGTTGAAGCAGAGACGAAGATCGCGGACTATGACTCAACTGCAGGAAATGCACGGCGGTACATGAGCGGTCAGGACGGCAAGCAGCCGGGGGATCCGCTGAAGGCCGTGCAGGCGATGATCGCGGTAGTGGAGTCGGAGAACCCTCCGCTGCGGCTGCTGCTTGGGGCCGGCGCGCTGAAGCGGGTTCGGCAGAAGCTGGAGACGTGGCAAAGCGAGATTGCCGCATGGGAGCCGGTGACCGTTGGAGCAGATTTTCCGGAGGGGAAGTGAGCGCATCATTCCCTATCGAGCCTCCCATTGTGTCTATCAAAACGATTTTCTGGGACATCGGAGGAGTTTTGCTGACCAATGGCTGGGACCAAAGCGAACGCACTCGCGTGTTGACGCGTCTTGGCGTCGATCTTGCAGATTACGAGTCGCGCCATGAGGAGGCAAACTATTTCTGGGAACGCGGACTGTCGACGGCTGAGCACTTTTTCAATCTGACTGTGCTGAACCAGAACCCGCAGCTTACGTTCAGCGAACTGTGGCCGCAGGTTTGCGCGGAGAGCAAGGTGCTGCATCCCGAGAGCCTGGACATTCTTGGAGCGCTTGCGGCGAACAGCGAGTACAGGATGGCTACGCTGAACAATGAGAGCCGGGAGCTGAATGGGTACCGGTTGGATGCGTTTCGGCTGCGGCCGTTCTTCGATTACTTTATCTGCTCCGGATATGTGCGCGAGATGAAGCCGCACCCGGACATTTATCGCGCGGCGATTGAGATCTCCGGGCGCGTGCCGGAGACGTCGCTGCTGATCGATGACAAGGTTGAAAACTGCGAGGCTGCGATTGCGTCAGGGATGCAGGCGATCCGCTTCGAATCACCGGCGCAGCTCAGAGATGGGCTGACACAACACGGCATAGAAGCCGCATAAGGAAGGAAGCGCACGAATGGAATTGGGAATTATCGGACTTGGCAAGATGGGCTTCAACATGGCGGAACGGCTGCGCCTTGCGGGCCATAAAGTTGTTGGGTTCGACTTCAATAAGGACGCCACGGCGAAGCTGACGGCGAATGGTTCGCTGGGTGTGAACTCGCTGGAGGAACTGGTGAAGAATCTTGCCGCGCCGCGTGCGGTGTGGATCATGGTGCCGTCGGGCGATCCTGTGGACCAGACGATTGCGAGGCTTGAGCCGCTGATGCAGAAGGGCGATACGTTTATCGATGGCGGCAACTCGAACTACAAGGACACGCAGCGACGCCATGCGGAGGCGGCAAGCAAAGGTTTCCATTTTGTGGATTGCGGCACCTCGGGCGGGGTGTGGGGCCTGAAGGAGGGGTACAGCATGATGATCGGAGGCGACAAGGAGCCGGTAGAGCGGTTGACGCCGATCTTCGAGACGCTGGCTCCGGCTAAGAATGAGGGCTGGGGGCATGTCGGGCCTTCAGGCGCTGGGCACTTCGTAAAGATGGTGCATAACGGCATTGAGTATGGCTTGATGCAGGCCTACGCTGAGGGTTTTTCGATCATGAAGGCGAAGACTCCCCTGAATCTCGACCTGCCACAGATTTCGAAGATATGGCAGAAGGGATCGGTGGTGCGGTCGTGGCTACTGGATTTGACCTCGGATGCGCTGGCGAAGAATCCTACGCTGGAGGGCCTTGAGGCGTTCGTTCCCGACTCCGGCGAGGGACGCTGGACGGTGACTGAGGCAATCGACCTGAACATCTCCGCGCCGGTGATTACGGAGTCGCTGATTCGCCGGTTGCGCTCGCGGGAAGAGAATAATTTTACCGACCGGATGATCTCGATTATGCGCGGGGCCTTCGGTGGCCACGATGTGAAGAAGTCGTAGACCTGTGTAAAACTTTGGGCTCTTTGTCAATCTACGATCCGGCTTTCAAATAAGAAGGCGCAAAACAAGCGACGGCGAACTAAAAGGACCCTTTACCCCGTTCAGGGTGACGACGTAAACAGTTGCAACGAATTTCAACCAGAGTACGAGAGGTACTTTTTATGCCGACGAAAGAAAGCAATGTGACAGCCGCGAGCCAGCAGCCGGAGCGCACGCCCGATCCATGTATTGTCGTGATCTTTGGCGCCTCGGGCGATCTTACCAAGCGCAAGCTCCTACCGGCGCTCTACCACCTGGAGCAGTCCGGACTCCTGCCGAAAGACTTCGCGGTGGTCGGCGTAGCGCGCCGGCCGCTCGAAAACAGCTTTGCGCCGGATATGAAAGAAGGGATCGTCAGCGGGGGCGGCGTCGATAAAGACGAAGCGAAGCTGGACCCATTTGTGGGCCGCATTCAATACCATGCGATGAACTTCGACGACGCGGCTGGCTACGATGGGTTGAAGAAGGTGCTGGCGGGAATCGATAAAAAGTTTGGCACAAAGGGCAATCGCTTATTTTATCTGGCGACTGCGCCGGAGTACTTCTCCGACATCATCAAGAATCTTGGCAAGCATGGGATGGCCAAGCCTGGCGAGAGCAAGGAAGGCGATGCGAAGATCTGGGTGCGAACGATTATCGAGAAGCCGTTTGGGCATGATCTTGAATCGGCGAAGACGCTGAATAACGAAGTGAACAAAGTGTTCAGCGAAGACCAGATCTTTCGTATCGATCATTATCTTGGCAAAGAGACGGTGCAGAATATCCTGGTGTTCCGCTTCGCGAACGGCATCTTCGAGAACGTGTGGAACCGCAACTACATCGACCATGTGGAGATTACGGCGGCGGAGAGTATCGGCATCGAAGGGCGCGGCCCGTTCTATGAGACAGCTGGAGCGTTGCGCGACGTGGTGCAGAATCATGTGATGGAACTGCTGAGCTTTGTAGCGATGGAACCGCCGATCTCGTTCGAGGCGGATGCGGTCCGGGCGGAGAAGGTGAAGGTGTGGAAGGCGATCCAGCCGATTCACCCGGCCGATACGGTGCGCGGACAGTATGGGCCGGGCACGGTGGATGGCAAGCAAGTCCCAGGATATCGCCAGGAAGACCGGGTTCATCCGCGTTCGCAAACCGAGACCTATGCGGCACTGCGACTGGAGATTGAAAACTGGCGCTGGGCGGGAGTTCCGTTCTACATTCGCGCCGGCAAGCGATTGGCGAAGCGGGTGACGGAGATTTCGATTCAGTTCAAGCTGCCGCCGCAGTTGCTGTTCAAGGATGCGGAGACGAAGGGCGGCGAGGGCATTAAGCCGAATGTGCTGTCGATGCGGATTCAGCCGGACGAGGGCATCACCCTGCAGTTTGGCGCGAAGCTTCCGGGGCCGACAATGAATATCAGCAAGGTGGCGATGGACTTCAGCTATGCGGAAGCGTTCGGCAAGTCATCGGCGAACGGCTATGAGCGTCTGCTGCTCGATGCGATGCTGGGGGATGGCACATTATTTGCTCATCGCGACGGCGTGGAAGCCACCTGGGCGCTGATAACGCCTATTCTGGAAGCGTGGGTGAAGGACCCGATCAGGGACTTTCCGAACTATGCCGCGGGAACGTGGGGTCCGGCTGCAGCGGACGCCATGCTGAAGACCGATGGCCGAAAGTGGCGCAAACTCTAACCCCGCGGAGATGGACAGGACTATGCCTCGCTCAGTGACTATTACCTATCGTGTACTACCTACAGCGGCGGCCACAGCTCAGGCCGCCGCGCAGCTTTTTACGGATGCAGCGGTAAAGGCCGCGCAGGCTCGTGGTCTTGTGCGAATCGCAATCTCGGGGGGAACGACGCCGAAAGCGATGTTTGCCCTGCTGGCCAACCCGGCACAGCCCTTCCTTACGCAGGTTCCGTGGGACAAGCTCAACCTGTACTGGGTGGATGAGCGCTGCGTGCCGCCTGACAATGCGGAGTCGAACTATCGGATGACGAATGAGGCGCTGCTTTCGAAGGTGCCCCTGGCGGTGGAGCGGGTCCATCGTATGGAAGGCGAACTAGAACCGGAGGTCGCGGCGGCACGGTATGAGTCGACGATTCGGAATACGTTCAAGCTGGAAGGAGCGGAGACGCCGACGTTCGACCTTATCCTGCTTGGCATGGGAGACGATGGGCACACGGCTTCCCTGTTTCCACATACTGAAGCTCTGAACGAGATGAGTCACATTGTGGCGCCGAACTATGTTCCGCAGAAGGATACGTGGCGCATCACACTGACATGGCCAGTGATCAATCAGGGCAGAGAGGTGGCTTTCCTGATCGAAGGCGCGGGTAAGGCGCAAGTGCTGCATGACGTGCTGCTGGGGCCGTACCAGCCGGAGACGTACCCCTCGCAGATCATCCGTCCGGCGAGCGGGCGGCTTACGCTCTTGCTCGATACAGCCGCAGCGGCTAAGCTGCCAAGACCGGACGATTCGAATTCCACCGGTACGCTGGAGCTGAAATAGATGATCCTCGCTGGGGATGTGGGTGGAACCAAAGTCCACCTTGCGTTGTATAACTTTGCCGATGGACGGCTGCAGGCGATTCGCGACCAGAAGTTTCCGGCGCATGAGTTTGCGCGGCTGGATGATGTGGTGATGAAGTTTCTAGGCACGGGCGAGGGAAGCCACGGCGAGATTGTCGCGGCGTGCTTCGGGTGTCCGGGGCCGGTTCGGGATGGGCGGCTGAAGCTGACCAACCTGCCGTGGGAGCTGGATACGCGCGATCTGGAGAAGTCGCTTTCGATCCCGAATATCTTCTTGATCAATGATCTGGAGGCGAACGGCTACGGCATTCCCGAGCTTCGGCCGGAGAGCATCTTCACGCTGCATGTTGGGAACCCTGAGGCTGAGGGGCACGCCGGGCTGATGGCGGCAGGAACGGGACTTGGCCAGGCGCTGCTGATCTGGGATGGAAAGAAGCACCGGCCGATCCCCTCAGAGGGGGGACACTGCGACTTTGCCGCGCGCAGCAACCGCGAGATCGCACTGCTGGAATATCTGCGACATACTTTGAAGGGGCGGGTGAGTTGGGAGCGGGTCGTCTCCGGGCTTGGGATCAAGAATGTCTATTCCTTTTTGCGCGACGTGGAAAAGATCAACGAGCCGGGCTGGCTTCACGACAGGATGTTGGCGGAAGATCCGAATGTGGTCATTAGCGAATGCGCGGAGGATGGCTCCAGCTCGCTCTGCTTTGAAACGATGAAGATCTTTGCCGCTGCCTATGGTGCGGAGGCCGGGAACATCGCCCTGAAGGTACTGGCGACTGGAGGCATGTACCTTGGCGGAGGCATCGCGCCGAAGATTTTGAAGACATTGCAGAACGGCGCATTCGTTCAAGCGTTTCTGGACAAGGGCCGTTTGTCACCGCTGCTGGAATCGATTCCGGTTCACGTGATTCTGGACGACACCTGCGCGTTGCTGGGGGCTGCTGCTTATGCCGAGGCCCGGGCGGCTGAAAACTCCGGCCACTCGGAGCGAGCCGCGTCTCTTCTGTCAACAAAATCTGTTGACGGCGTGACCACGTTAAAGGGATGAAACTACTGATTTGAGCTTGCCCTATACTTCCATACCGTCTCCGCTTCCTCCACCTGACATTCTCGATGTCCGCGGCTCCGATGGTGTCGCGGGTCTGAGTTCCTCCGCTTCGCCCGTACTCGATTTTTCGAAGCGGGCGCACCTGGAAGAACTGATGGACCAGCCATGCAGCTATGAAGAGCTGCGCTCCTGTCTGCACGACATCGCGCAGGTCAACCGGCTCACCTTTGCCCATCGACCCACTCTGTCTTGGCTTGCCGAGGTCGTGGCGGCGAGACCGGCAAGTGCAAGACCGCTGCGGGTGATCGATGTGGGTTGCGGCTATGGCGATACGCTGCGGCTGATCGATGACTGGGCTGCCAGGCGCGGCATCCCCGTCGTGCTGACTGGTATCGACCTGAATGGCGATGCCATCCGAGCCGCGACGGAGGCGACGCCGCCTTCGCGGAAGATTGAATGGAGGGTTGGCGACGCACTCTTCGGGAGCTTGAATACAGATACCGACGTTGTGATCTGCTCGCTGCTGACGCATCATCTGGATAACACGCAAATTGTGCGCTTTCTGCGGTGGATGGAAGAGGTGGCGCAGCGGGGATGGTTTATCAACGATCTGCATCGCCAGCCGGTGCCGTATCATTTGTTTCGCCTTTGGGCGCGGTTCGCGAACTGGCACCCGTTCGTGAAAAACGATGGGCCGGTCTCGATTCGGCGCAGCTTTGTCGCCGACGACTGGCGACTTCTGTGTGCCGCTGCTGAATTGGCTGAGGACGATATCTCCATTAGAGAATGCCGTCCAGCACGCCTTTGTGTTGGCCGCATTCGGTAAACGCTCACTTAACTTGCATGGTCTGCGTTGCTGGAAATGTTCATCTGCCAGAGGCTCTCCTTCATGTCTTTTCGCTCCGCTGCTTTTGCTTTCATCCTCTTCTTCGTGACCGCAAATCCGGACCTTCAGGCCCAACGGCTTCCATCCGGCGTGCATCCCGAGTTCTACAGTCTGACGCTCATGCCGGACATAGAGGCAGAGACGTTCACAGGCGAGGAGACGATTGATGTTTTGCTCGATGCGCCCAGCAGAAGCATCACGCTGAACGCTGCGGAGATCAAGTTTGGCGAGGTGAAGGCATATACTCTGCCCGCCTCGGCCTTTTCGTATCGCAGGCTCGGTTCACAGCCTGTACCGTTGAACGCGATGGAGGCCGACCGTCATCCACAGGTTGCCACGACGACGCTCGACCGCAGCAAAGAGCAGGCTACGTTTACGTTCGCGACGGAACTGCCTGCAGGCAAGGTGACGCTGGCGATTCGCTATACGGGTGTTCTTACGGGCAAACTGCGCGGCTTCTATCTTTCGAAGACCAGCACGCGAAGCTATGCGGTGACGCAGTTCGAACCTACGGATGCGCGCAGGGCCTTTCCGAGCTTCGACGAACCCGCGCTGAAGGCGACCTACGACATCACGTTGATCGTTGACAACGAAGACACGGCTATCTCCAACACCAACCTGGTTTCGGACGTGGCCGGCCCGATGCAGGGGAAGCACACGCTGCGCTTCGCAACGACGCCGAAGATGTCCACCTATCTTGTTGCGTTTCTGGTTGGCGACTTTAAATGCAGCGGAGCCAAATCCGATGGCGTGCCGATTCGAGTCTGCTCCACGCCGGACAAGGTTCGCCTGACAAAGTTCGCGTTGGAGTCAGCGAAGTATCTGCTCCACTACTACGACACTTACTTCGGTATCAAATATCCGATGCCCAAGCTCGACATGTTGGCGCTGCCCGATTTCGAAGCCGGAGCGATGGAGAACTTCGGCTGCATCACCTATCGCGAGACCGATCTGCTGATTGACGCGAGGAACGGGGACATCCTGGATAAGAAGCGCGTCGCGCAGGTGGTGGCACATGAGATGGCGCACCAGTGGTTCGGCGATATGGTCACGATGCAATGGTGGGACAATCTGTGGCTGAACGAAGGATTCGCTACATGGATGGAGACCAAACCGTTAGCGAAGTGGCATCCGGAGTGGAACTTTCCGCAGGACGATGCGCAGAGTCTTGACGACACACTGGATCTCGACTCGCAGAAGACGACACGCGCTATCCGTGCGGCTGCCAACACGCCCGATGAGATCAACGAGATGTTTGACGGCATCGCCTATGGCAAAGCCGGCGCGGTGATCGGCATGGTGGAGAACTACGTGGGAGAAGAGGTCTTTCGGCAGGGCGTTCATAATTATCTGCAGGCGCATCTCTATGGCAATGCGACTGCGGAGGACTTCTGGAACGCGCAGACCGCTAACTCGCATCTACCAGTGGACAAGATCATGTCGAGTTTTGTCACGCAGCCCGGTGTGCCTCTGCTGAGATTTTCAGAACGGCAGGCCGGTGATGTTTCGGTGGTGCAAAGCCGGTTTTTTCTGTCTTCGGCCTCCCCCGCTGATCAGAAGCAGCACTGGGTACTTCCGGTTTGCCTCAAGGACGCGGGCAGGCGTGGCTGCCAGTTGCTGGCCTCTCAGTCCGCCTCATTCACGCTACCCGCGAAGTCAGAGGCTCCAGTCTTCTATGCGAATGGAAGGAGTAGAGGCTACTATCGCACTGCCTATACCCCGATGCAGTTCCACGATATTGTCGCGAAGGCAGAGACGGCCCTCACGCCAGTCGAACGAATCGGTCTGCTGGGGGACCGATGGGCTCTCGTGCAGACAGGGCAGAGTTCGGTCGGTGACTATCTCGATCTCGTGCTGGCGCTAAAGCAAGACCCGGATGCCACAGTGCTCGACAGCATCTGTAAACAGATGGAGAAGGTCGAGTCGAACATTGCCGATGAAGAAGATCGCGTTGAGTTTGCCGCGGTGCTGCGGCGTGAGTTCGAGCCCGCTTACACGGCGCTTGGTCCACCGTCGAAGAAGGATTCGTTCAACCTGCAACAACTGCGCAGCACTTTGTTTGAACTGCTGGGTGCGGCGCAGGACCCTCTTGTCCTCGATCAGGCGCGCCAGTTGACGGATCGCGTCTTTGCAGTAAACAGCAGGAGAGACAAGAGTCTGGATACCGCGCTTTCGGGATCCGCCGTTTTGGTAAGCGCGATGCATGGCGACGCCGCGTTGTATGACAAGATCTTTGCCGTGAGCATGCGCTCCAACGATCCTGGCGAAAAGATCGATGCGCTGCGTACTCTTGCCCGCTTTCGCGATCCGGAGCTGGTGAAGCGTACGCTCGATTATGTCGTAAGTGGACAGGTGCGCAGCCAGGACAGTTGGTCGATTCTGGTCGTACTACTCCGCGATCGCGAAACCCGCGACCAGACATGGAAGTACATTCAGGAAAACTGGAACAAGGTTGACGCTCAACTGACGGTCTCCTCAGGCGCGGAGGTGGTCGAAGCAATGGGGGCGTTCTGCTCGGTCGAGCGACGCGACGAAATCACCACTTTTTTCGCCGCGCACAAGATCGAGGCTGCGCAACGCACGCTTGCGAAGACGATCGATAGCGTGAATGACTGCATCCAGTTACGTTCTGAACAGGAACCCAGGCTGAAGACATGGCTGGAGAGCACGCCCAAGTAGGAGAAGTCCGGCCCGATATTATGGCTTGATGGTCACCATGACCACACCGTGGCTGGGCACCTCAGCCGAATAGCTTCCGGTCTGCTTGGGAAGATCCTTCGCGGTCCAAAGGTTGCGCACCAAAGCCGTGAGACTCTCTGGATAGCCGATATCGGTCCAACCGACGGCGATCTTCGTGGTAGTTGCACCACGGTTGACTAGGGCAACCGCTCGTCCGCCATCGTGCAGTTGCTTAGACCAGATCTCGAGGTCTCCTGTCTTTTTCACTCGGCGCCCCTGTTGCCCGAGGGAGTCTTGATCGATAGCGATCACCTCTTTGTTGAGCAGAATCTCCTTGGTGTCGGGCGTCATGTTGGAGATGTCATTGCCGGCCAGCAATGGCGCTGAGAACATCGCCCACATGCTGAAGTGCGTCCGATACTCCTCTTTCGTCATGCCTCCGTTGCCAACCTCCAGCATGTCGGGATCGTTCCAGTGGCCTGGACCGGCGTAGGACTGCAAACCGTTCATCTGGTCGAGAATCGCAGCCACGCCGTTGCCGCCCCACGGCTTCTTGCAGTCCCAGCAGTCCTGGATATCCGGTGTCGCGCGCCAGAGGTTTCCAATGGGGCCGGCCCAGAGCCATGGCTTGGTGGAGCCCCACTCGCATATGCTGAAGACGATCGGACGGCCAGAGGCGGCCAGCGCGTTGCGCATAAGGGTGTACGAGGCTTCCGTGCTCTGTCCCGGCAGCGTGTTGCACCAGTCTTCCTTCAGGTAATCCACTCCCCAGTTGGCATACTGTTTTGCGTCCTGATATTCGTGTCCCATGCTTCCGATGCGTTTGGCGCAGGTCATCGTTCCTGCGTCGGTGTAGATGCCGAACTTCAGCCCCTTGCGATGGATGTAGTCGCCCAGCGCCTTCATGCCCGAGGGGAAACGCTGCGCATCCGGCTGGATATTGCCCGCGGCGTCACGTTCGCCCTGCCAGCAGTCGTCTAGAATGACGTATTGGTAGCCTGCATCTTTCATGCCGTTGCTGGCTATCGCATCGGCGGATTCGCGGACAACCTTCTCATTGAGGCCCTTGCAGGCGAACTTGTTCCAACTGTTCCATCCCATGGGCGGTGTCCTCGCCAGTCCATTGTCCAGAGCACGTCCAAACACCGGAGCCATCATCAGCACCATGACGACCAGCCACATTCTGTTCACGACGATCCCTGAACGCATCGCAATCATTTCCTTTCGAAACCGCATGAAGTGCAGAGCAAGCTCCGGGGAATTCTAACCTCTTGCCACGCGATTGGACGAAATCGTCACGAATTGCGAGCCGAAACTTTGGTCAGCGCGGTCTCCGAGCAAAGCTAAAGACCATGCAGACGCTTTTCATAGCAGAGGAAACGCAGCTTCGGTCTGACCTGCAGGCTGATCTCGCCCGCTAGACGATAGCCCAGCTTGGGGAAGAGTCGCTGGGTCGCTTCGTTGCGGGTGTTTGTATCAACCCGCAAGACGGCGATGCCGCGTTCGACCGCGATCTGCTCGGCTTTTTGCATCAGGGCGCTTGCGGCTCCGGTTCCGCGAAATGGCAGATCAACCGCAAGTCGATGCACGACAACTGCCGGCTCATCGATGTCTAATCCAGCATGGGCATATTCGGGCTCAGGATCCGTAGTAATCGCCGCAATGCCGGCAATACTACCGTCGATTTCAGCTACCCAGAGCTGCGCGAGTTCTATATCGCGCTGAAAGAGCCGCTCATTCGGATAATGACCATCCCATTGCGCGTTTCCAGCGGCAAGCATCATCGACACGACGCGCGCGACCAGAGCCATCAGCGCGGGAAGATCGTTCTCAGTGGCGAGGCGTATCGTCATTTTGCCATCGTATCAGCGGAGTCAGTAGGTTATGCAGCCCCTATCCTGATCGAAGGAACTGCAAGAGTCACATAATGAGGAACCGCTCCCGCATAAGACGCTGAAATCTCGGACGCCAGATCAGGTCATACGCGAGTTCCTTGCCGGGAAACATCGCCAGCGCCGCCTTTCTGCTGTCGGCGATCATTTGCGCGGCGTCGTCGATCGTCAACGACCCGTCCTGCGCGATGACCTGCATGACCATATTCATCATCATCTGCAGGCGGCGAATCAGCTTCTGCTCTTCCGCCTGCTCCTCCGCGGTCAGAACAACCGCCTCGGTGTTTGCCTGGCTCAAATCCATCGCAGACCTCCCATGAAACTATCCGCTACTGGTTAGACGCTCCCACAAGCTCTCGGATTCGCCCGTCCCTGCTCAGGAGAAAGGTCGTCAAGCCGAACTCGTCGGTTCGATATAGCTTAGTGCGAGCCTCGGCGATTCGATTGATTACTTCGTAGCGGGGGTGACCAAATGTGTTCCCCTTGCCTACGGAGATCACGGCGTCTCTCGGTGCGGCGACATCGAGAAACTCTTGGGTCGTTGAGGTGCGGCTGCCATGATGTCCAACCTTGAGCAGCGTGACGGCGGCCACTCGTCCCTCGGCCAGCATAGCGCGTTCGCTGGCCGCCTCGGCATCGCCCTCCAGCAGCACCGAGGACTGGCCATACTGCATCCGCATAACGAGCGAGTCGTTATTCAACGGTTCGCCGGGATTGGTGTAGCCGGTTTCAGGCGCGAGTACGGACACCTGCATTTTACCCCAGTCGAAGTGATCGCCCGCGTGGAAGTGGCGCACGGTAACGTCAAGATCCTTTGCCTCGGTGAGCAGGGCGCGATAAGCCTTCGAGTTGGGATCGATGCTGACCCAAAGCTCGCGAGGCCTGAAGTTCCGCATGACCGCCGGCATTCCGCCCATGTGGTCGCTGTGGGCATGGCTCAGGGCAAGCACGTCGAGATGGCGGAATCTGCGTGACCAGAGATATGGCGACACGATCTCTTCGCCTACATCGAAGCGGCTGGTCGCCTCTGCGGCTTCCGTCACGCCGCCGACGGGGCCGCCTGCATCGACGAGCATGGTCGCGCCATCGGGAGCCACGACGAAGATCGAATCGCCTTGGCCGACGTCAACGGCCGTGATCTCCAACATTCCCGGCGTCGCTACTACGTGCTCCGGCCAAAGCACCAGCAGCGTCACAAGAGGAAGCAAAGCGACGACAGACCACGCCCAGGTCTTCGACTGCCGCACCGCCCAGCAGCAGAAGGCCCACGCTACGACTGCCAGCGCCGCGATACCCCACACAGGCGGCGGCACTCTGAGATCTGCCGCATGCACGGAGCTGACTTGTCCAATTACGCCAGTGATTCCGTGAAGCAGCAGAGCGGTCGCCGCACCTGGCAGCATGGCCAGCCACGGACTTATCAACGACGCGCAGAACGTTACAACCGAGATGGGAGCGAGTACGGCGACTAGAGGCACGCTGAGCATGTTGGTGGGAACAGCAAACATGGTGGCGCGGTGGAAGTAGATCGCCATGGGCAGCACCATGAGCGATTCGGCGACGGCTCCAATCAGCGAAAGCTCGAGTGCCCAAAGACTCCAACGAACCAGCAGCGATGGCAGGTCTCGTGCCCATTGCCCGAGCAGGACCGCGACAGCTTCGCTCCATAGCCGCAGCATGACCCGAAACTGAGCGACGCGAGGAGGTAACGCGATGTCAACCCACTTGTCCCAAAGATGTTCCGCGGCCCGTGCGTAGGGGAGGAAGCTGCGTTCGCCTAAAGGAATCGCGATTCCGCCGATTGCAATGATGGCAAGAAACGTCATCTGAAAGCTGGCTTCAAACAGCGCGCCCGGAGACCAGACCAGCACGGCTAATGCCGCTGCTCCGAGTGCATTCATCACGTTGCGATCTCGCGATAACAGACGAGCCAATAAGAACACTGCTGTCATAAAAAGCGCGCGCTGCACAGGGGCCGCGAAGCCTGTCAGGATGGCGTAGGCAAAAGTGAGCGCGAGAGTGAGCGGCGTTGCGATCCACTCGCTGAGCTTCAACCGGCGCGCGAGCCAGAAGATGAGGCCGGCCAGCAGAGCCACATGCATTCCAGAGACGACAAACAAGTGGAACGACCCCGTGCGCTCGAACCCTACACGCTGAGCTTTGTTCAACTCCGCACGGTCGCCAAACAGCATCGCGTTCAACATGCCTGAATCGTCTTTGTTCAGCCGCAAAATGCCTGTCAAAGCCCGATTCGCTTTGGAACGTGTGTATCCAAGCATGCGCTGCGAAGCCCAGCTTTGTGCCGCAAAAACCTTGCAGTGCATGAGCACGGCACGATCAGCCGACGCCGCCATCCTGACAGCAGGCCCGTCGAGTCGTTCCACCTTCGACGCACGCACGCTGGCATGAGCGCCAATTCCCTGTGCGAGAAGATAGTCCGCGTACTGCCACGCGCCCGGATCGCGATATCGCTCGGCAATCTTTAGCCGCATCGGGGCTTGGACTAGATCGCCGCATTGCAGCGTAGACAGAGACGAAAGACCTTCCGTTGCATTGCTCTCATGGTCGACTTGCGTTGGCAGGCGGTCGGGGATGACATTCATCCGGACACCGCCCGCGACAGGGGTCATCCGGGCAACATCCGGAGTCACCTCTTCGACCGCTTCTACCTGCAGGTCCACTGACATCGAGCCTGCTGTGGATGCTTCTTCGTCGGCTTCCTTTTCAGCCCACCAGCCTGTTTCTTGATCGTGATCGAACCCGTCCTGCTGCGGAGTCAATTCGCGGATACGCAAGACGCGCCCGCGAACCTGCCTGCTCAATCCGTCGGCGTAACCAGCTAGAGCGTGCTGCGTCGGCGGGAATGGCTGAAACTTTGCGCACCAGAACCCCAGCGTTATCCAAAGTGCGGCCAAGGGAACGATTGCCGTCCGAAACGACCAGCGCAGCGCAGTGACGGTAAGCAGGAATAGAAGCCCAAGCGCAATCAGCAGAATGACGGCCGGCTGCGAGTTGCGCGCCATGACTTCACCGACCGCAAACCAGCAGACCGCTGCCAGTAAGGGAGCGCGCCGGAACTCGAAGGGCGGAACACGCGCCTTTGCTTTCGACCAGAGTTCAGGGTTTGGTTCGTTCGCTCTCCGGGTCTTCAAAGCTCTCCCTGCTGACCGTGCTTGTCGCCTATTTCACCACAACATCACCACACTTATTTCCGCAAAACCGCCACAGTTTCAAGATGAAACGTTTGTGGAAACAGGTCGACCATGTGTAAATCCGCTAACTGATACCCGCTCCCGACCAGAGTCTTCAAGTCACGCGCCAGAGTCACCGGATCGCAGGAAACGTAAACAATCTCCGGAGCGGAAATCCTCGCCAACAGGGCGCAAGCCTCATCTCCGATACCTGCCCTTGGCGGATCCACGACGATCAGCTCCGGCCGTTCTCGCTGAATCACCGCGCCCCGCAGGAACTCGGCGGTCGCGGCCTTGACCGCATGCCGGCCAGTTCCCTTAAACGTCTTGATCAAATCATCCCCAACCGCCTCGACCGCAACGACCCGGTCGAAATTCCGTGCCAACACTCGCGAGAACAACCCCCCGCCTGCGTACAGGTCCCAGGCGACCAGACCGCGACGGCCGTTAGTTACGACCGCAATCAGTTCTTCCAGGAGAAAGCGGTTGACCTGAAAGAATCCGCCGCGGCTGACCCAGTACTCTTCGTCAGCTACCCGGTAGCTCAAACCGGCTGCTCCCCAACTGCTAAGCGGACGGGCCTTCTGCGCTCGCCGCTGCGGGCCGCCCGCTGGAAGCACAGCAGACCCGGCGCCTGTCAGCTCTGAAAGCAGATCTTTCATTCGCTCACAAAAAACGTTGAAGCCAGCCTGATCTTTTCTTACGAAGACCGTCATCTGGAGCTTCTTCTCATCGCCGCTTACGAAGAACTCTACTTCGGCGGCACTTTGCGACCAGCGGCCCGCAGCGGTGTTCTCCCCAAAGACGCGGAGTAATGCTTCCGAGGCGTGCCAGATGAGCGCCGCCGAGATTGGGCACTCGCGGATGGGCAGAAACTCGTTCGAGCCGCGCCGGTTGTAGCCAACTCGCAGTTCCCCGTTGTGCCGCTCCACACGGAGGCGGCTTCGATTCCTGTACTTCCACGGGTCGCCCCTGTGAGCCTGGATCGCGGGCAGCGCAGACAAGCCCGCCTGTTTCAGCAACTCGCGCAGAACCGCTTTCTTGATGGCCGCCTGGGCGCGATAGGAGGCGTGCTGATACTGACAACCGCCGCACTCGCCGAAGTGGATGCACTCTGGCTTTACGCGGGATTCGGAGGGAGTGATGACCTGCAGCAGAGATGCCTGTATCGTTCCACCGTTACTTTGCGCGCCGCGAGTCCGAACGATCTCGCCAGGTAGCGTGAACGGGACTAGAATGGACTCGCCCAAGACGTCACTTTGCGTCGGGTCGGCTACGCCCTCGCCGCTGTACGCCATTTTTGCAATCCGTAGTCTCATCCGTGGCCCATATAGAACAGGCTGAGACGGGGGAGTTTACGCGATTCCAGCATTCGCTTTTGAAGAAACTGCTGTTGAACCTGCTTGATCTGCACGGCCTGCATCTTTCCACGATAGGGCGCGAGTTCACGGGCGGCCTGTTCGCGTAACGCCACCAGTTCTTTTTCGGGAGTTGCTGTCAGTATGGCCGCAAACATCTTCTCCTCCAGCACCGTCAGCGTGCGGTCGAGTTCTTCCAGTGACCCTGCAGGCTCATCGCGAAGACCTATCGCCAGAGCACGTAGTCGATTGGCGACCTCGGCCGCCATGACGTCTGCTGGAGGGCTTAGATTTGTAGCTTCGAAAAAATCGGCATTCTCCTGAAGATACCGCGCGACCGGTTCCATCTCGAAGCCACTTTCAGCAGCTTCTGCAGGGTCAGAAGCTGCCGCTCCGACCGAGGCCTCCATCGCCTGCTCCACCGCCTGCATCACGCTTTGGGCGCACCATGCAAGACCGTTCACTTTGCGAGTTCTGCCAGGAGAGCGAAGACTCTTTTGATCGTGCTTGTCGAAGGCGTTGTCGATGCCGCGCAGTACGGCTTCGAGCGGAACACCGGCTTCGCGCCAGACCTCGATCAGGGCCCAGTCCAGCGTGGAAAGCATCAACAAGGAGCCGCGCCGTTGTTGGAAGCGCTCCTCGATTTCGGTGAAGTAGTTGAAGTAGTTCTGCATCTGGTCTTCTACAGCCTAACCCCGTATGCGCTGGTTCTAAGTCGTGCGTTTCCTGCGGTCCAGATTGCGCTCGTAGATGAGACGAAGTCCAGTCAGGGTCAAGTTATCATCCACTGCGCCGATGTACTTGGATCCGCCCGCTATCAATCTGGCCAGTCCGCCGGTGGCGACCGTTTTTGTGTCGGGTCCCATTTCGGCGATCATGCGTTCGAGAATGCCGTCGACCAGACCGATATAGCCGTAGTAGAGACCGATCTGGATGTTGTCGACTGTGCCGGTTCCAATGACCTTAGCGGGCTTTTTGATCTCGATGCGTTGCAGCCGCGCCGCTCGGGAAAAGAGCGCATCGGCGGAGATGCCAAGGCCGGGAGCGATGGCGCCGCCCAAAAACTCGCCTTTTTTGGAGAGCACATCGAAGGTGGTCGCAGTGCCCATGTCTACAACGATGCACGGGCCGCCAAAGCGCTCGAACGCTGCGACACAGTTGACGATGCGGTCGGCGCCCACGTCGGCGGGGTTATCGGTGAGCACCGGGATGCCTGTCTTGATGCCCGGCTCGACGAATACCGCCTTGATGTGGAAGTGAAGGTCGCAGACTTGCTTGAGCACGGAATCGAGCGGAGGCACCACCGACGAGATCGCAATGCCATCAACGATGCCGATGTCCAACCCTTTCAGAGCAAATAGGTTACGCAGGAGCACGCCGAACTCGTCCGTAGTCTGCTTCGACGAAGGGGTTGTGATACGCCAGTTCGCGATCATCTCGACCGCTGGGATGGAGGCGGCTGCGCTGGAGACGCTTGCCTCGTTCGCGAGCCGATAGAGGCCGAGAACCGTATTGGTGTTGCCTACGTCAAGTGCCAGTAGCATGGACTGAGATTGCCCCGTTATGTTGTCTGTTGGTGCGCTCGAACTCCGCCGGAGATCACTGTATGCTGTACGCCATCATCTCCAGCGACGCGCAGAAAGCCGCGTGCATCGAGCCCGGCCGTCACGCCAGTATAGCCGCCGGCTTCGTCTACGCTGACTTGCTTGCCACGTACCCAGCTTGAGGATGCGGCGAAGCGATCGAGCAGGGGTGGCTCGGCAGGGCTGCCGCTCAGTTCGTTTTCTAGCCACGTGATCTGTTGCTGGAGTGAGCGGAGCAACTCGATTAAAAGGTCCTGCCGTGGGTATGAGGTGCTGGTCTCCAGGCGCAGGGAGGTTGCAAGTGACTGCAGTTCAAGGGGAAAATTCTCGTGATTCACGTTGATGCCGATGCCGATCACAGCGTAGCGCAGCTTTGCCGGGGTGCCGGTCTGCGGGGCGAAGGCAGAGGTTTCGACGAGAATGCCGCCGCACTTTTTGCCGTGGAGGAGGAGGTCGTTTGGCCAGCGGATATCGGGAGAGAGGCTGGTGATGCTGGCGATGGCGGACTGTACGGCGAGGCCAGTGGCGAGGGACAGCCATAAACCTTGTGTTAGCAATACTTGAGGGCGCATCAGGATGCTGACGTAAAGGCCGTCCCCGGCGGTGGAGTGCCACTGGTGGCCGCCGCGTCCACGTCCGGCGGTCTGCTCGTCGGCTATCCAGATCGAGCCGTGTGGGGCACCGGCCTGGGCTGCTTCGAGCGCGAGGTGGTTGGTGGATCCAACGGATTGGAAATACTGTGGCTCAGCGGCAAAGGATGTGCCAGCGATGGCTGCGGAGATGCTGGTCAAGTCAAAGGAATCTGGCATATGCGCCTCAGTAGATATCCGCGGTGATCTTCATGCTGAGGTCGACGGCTACGGCGGAATGGGTCAGGGCGCCTACCGAGACGAAGTCAACCCCGGTAAGGGCGTAGGCTCGTATCGTCTTTAGATTCATGTTCCCTGAGGCTTCGATGGGAACGTTCGGCAGGGTGGCGCGAATCTGTTTGACGGCCTTTTTTACGACTTTTGGGGTCATATTGTCGAGGAGGATGGACTCGGCACCGCCGGAGATGGCTTGGTCGAGTTCCGATTGGCTGCGAACTTCTACCTGTACGAACTGGCCCGTTTTGCGGCCTTCCAGGGCTCGTTCGAGGACTGAGGGGATTCCCCCACCTAACGATATGTGGTTGTTTTTGATGAGGATACCGTCCTGCAGGTCGAGACGGTGGTTGACGCCGCCGCCGCAGCAGACGGCGTACTTGTCGAGAATGCGGAGGCCGGGGATGGTCTTGCGGGTGTCCAATACCTTGGTTTTTGTCCCGTTTACGGCTTTGACGAACTCGTTAGTTAAGGTGGCGATGCCGCTCATGCGCTGCATGAGGTTGAGGATGACGCGCTCGCAGGAGAGGATAGCGGCGGCGTTGTGGCGGATAACGGCGAGGGTCTGGCCCTTGCGGACCTTGACGCCGTCGAAGATTTCGGGGTGGCTGACGACCTCGAATCGGCCGACGGGAGTGCTGGACATTTTGCCGAAGAGCTCTAGAAACATGGGGATACAGCCGAGACCGGAGACGACGCAAGCCTCTTTGGCGAGGATGGTTCCAGAGGCCCGCAGGCCGGGGTCGATGGTGAGGGCGGTGGTGACGTCGTTGGCGGCTTTGTCTTCGGCGAGGGCGGCTTCGAGGATGGTGCGGATGCGTTTGCTCTTCCAGTCCATGCTGACATCCTAAACCTGTTGTTTTTGGCGGATTTTTTGGGCAGGCTGAGTGGGCGGTCTTTTGGCTTTTTGCTGGGTTTTTTTGAGGGGGTGATGTAAATGTGTGGTGTATTTTCGTGGTAGTTAGCTGGTGAATTGTTGTAGTTAGCGCGGCTGAGAGTGCAGAATTTTGGGACCTGAAAAATACGCCACAGGTTTGGAATATTTCTGTGGAAAAGTTGGATTGGAAGAGGTGAGCGGTCCGCGCTGGGCGCGAATTATGTTCAGTTGATGATTATGTGCAGTAGGAGACGGACCTGCCGGATGGAGGCCCGTTCTGTGCGCGATCAGTCCCTTTGTGTGGTGAGTTAGCTGAACATAATCGCGAGGATCTCCTCAGGTAGAAGTCTTACCTCGTAGGAGGTTGTCATGACTGAAGCGATTGTCTTGCATCCGCAGGTACGTTCCTGGCTGGGTCAGAGCGTGCTCACACCATTTGTTTCGAGCTACATCAATTATCTTCGTTCTCAGCGCTACACCGAGAGGGCACAACGGGGCTACGCGTATGGGGTCGCTCACTTTGCACATTGGCTGTCCTTTCAGCGGATCGGCTTGTCCGATCTCGATGAGGAAACGGTCCGAGCTTTTCTCGAAGACCACTTGCCGGGTTGCGATTGTCCCTATCCTGCGCGGCGCAGTGTGCATGAGAACAGAACTGCTCTTCGACATTTACTGAGCGTTCTTCGTGCGAACGGAGCGATTGGCGAGCGACCAACAAGCCCTGATCCGACTGCTTCGGAGCTGGCACTGTTCGACCGATACATGGATCATGTCTGTGGGCTTGCTGCGAACACCCGACGGCAGCGCATCTGCATTCTTCGCAGACTGTTCTCGACACATGACGGCCTCGCGCCGGGCGGAGGAACTCCCGACGCTCCCAGTATTCGCGGCTTCTTTCTGAACCGACGGAACAGTTGGAGCGCCGGGACCGTGCAAGTCATGAGCGGAGCACTGCGGTGCTATCTACGATTTCGAGCGCTCGCGGGAGATGATATTCGGGGGCTACAGGATGCCGTTCCGAACGCGGCGCACTGGAGGCTTGCCACTCTGCCGGAGGTGTTTACCGAAGAGGAGATTCAGAGACTCTTGGACTCTTTCGAACGAGTGACTTGTTCGCCGAAGCGAGTCTATGCGATGGCGCGTTGCCTGACCGACCTGGGCTTACGCGCCAGTGAAGTCGTCGGACTGCAACTGGAAGATCTCAACTGGAGAGAAGGGATCATCTGTCTGGCCGCCGGCAAGTTGCGCAGAGCCAGTGTGCTGCCACTGCCCGCCGAGGTGGGACGTGCGATTGCAGACTATCTGAAGACCGAACGTCCATTGACTTCAAGCCGCGCTGTCTTTGTCCGCCATGTTGCTCCCCACTACAGGCCGATCGGTCCCGGAGTTGTGCGTCGCGCTATCAGGGATGCCTACCAGAGATGCGGCTGGACTCACTCTCGCGTGCATATTCTTCGGCACAGCATCGCTTCCAATCTGCTGCGTCACGGAACCCCTCTGAAGGAGATTGCCGATCTGTTGCGACATCGCAGCCTCGATACATCCATGATTTACACGAAGGTCGACCTGCGCCGGTTGACCGCAGTTGCCATGTCCTGGCCTGGGAGGCAGCTATGATTGCCGCCCCGTGCATGCAGAAGTTGGTGCAAGAGTATCTTGAAGAGCGCCGCAGCCTGGGATTCGAACTTCAGATCGCAGGAGAACAGTTGATGGCGTTTGCACGCTTCGCCGATCAACGCGGCCATGGCGGCACACTGACGGAACAGCTCATTGTGGACTGGGTCCAAGGACAGGCGAAACGGGCTAAGCCCATCACATGGGCACGTCGGCTTGAGATCATCCGGCCATTCGCCAGATATTGTGCCCGCTTCGAATCCGCCACCCATGTTCCTCAAAACGGCGCCTACGGCCCAGGCCACCGGCGCCTCACGCCTCATATCTATACCGCCCAGGAGATCGCCGATCTGCTGCATCAAGCAGAGCAGCTCCATCCGCTCGGCGGTCTTCGTCCAGCAACTTACACAGCATTGTTCGGCCTCATCGCCTCCACCGGACTACGCATCTCTGAAGCGTTGAAGCTGCAGTGTGCAGACGTAGACCTCGCTCATGGCGTTTTGACAGTACGCCAGACGAAGTTCGCGAAGTCTCGGCTCGTTCCTCTGCATCCCACTGTCACGACTGCGCTGTCGCGATACCTCGCCTTCCGGCAGCATAGGGTGCCTTCCGCGTCGAAGGCTTGCTTCTTCGTCACTGCGACGGGAGCAGGACTGGTCAAGCGCACGGTTCTCTGCGTCTTCGACAACCTCCGAACTGAGCTGGAGTGGGTCGCCCGTGGATCTCATTCGGCACCCCGCATCCATGATCTACGCCATACCTTCATCTGCAGACGAGTTCAACTGTGGCATGAGCATGGCGTGGATATCGACAACGCGATGCTCGCTCTCTCCACCTACGTCGGCCACGCCAAGGTCTCTGATACCTATTGGTATCTGACCGCAGTTCCCGAACTCATGGCGGTTGCGGGACGCAGTTTCGAGTACTTCGCTCAGTCCGCGAGGAGGCATCACCATGGCTGAAGTGCAAAAGAACACATCCTTCTCAGCGCTCCTGCAGCGCTTCTTCGTCGATCACCTGCAACAGCATAGGAGCGTCAGCCCCAGGACCATCGCCGCTTACCGGGACACATTCCGGCTTCTACTCATCTTTGCGGAGCGCCGCTTCAGCAGAAAACCTCAACAGTTCACACTGGAGGATATGAACGCGAAGCTGATTCTTGCCTTCCTCGATCACCTCGAAGCGGATCGCAAGAACTGCCCTCGCAGCCGCAACGCTCGCCTCGCAGCACTTCGATCGTTCCTCAAGTACGCGGCACATCACGACATCTCCGCGCTTCACATCATTGAACAAGCCCTGTCTGTACCGATGAAGCGCATCGATCGCCCTCTGCTGGGTTTTCTATCCCGGGAAGAGATGCAAGCGGTTCTCGACGCCCCGGATACTAATAGTTGGGTGGGACAACGCGACCGAACCCTATTCACCGTGCTCTACAACACCGGCGCGAGAATCTCCGAGGTCCTTCACCTGAGGCTTGACGATCTGGTGCTCGAAGGAGGAGCCCCAGTGGTTCACCTGCACGGGAAGGGGCGGAAACAACGAAGCGTCCCACTGTGGGGGTCGACGGCATCGCTCCTCCGTTCCTGGAGGAAACGCTTGAACGATTCTTCAAGTCGGGCATTCTTGTTTCCTAACCGCGGCAGAACTCTCATGACCAGATCCAACGTGACGCAGCGTCTCGCAGATCCTGTGGGTGTCGCTGCACAGCGCTTTCCCGAACTGCCCAGACGAAGTGTCTCTCCGCACACCATCCGCCACACAACCGCAATGCACCTTCTTCAGTCGGGCGTCGACATTACGGTCATCGCCCTCTGGCTGGGCCATGAAAGCCCAGCGACAACTCATATGTACATCGAAGCCGATATCACGATGAAAGAACGGACCCTCAACCGATTGCAGCCTGTCGGTCCCAAACGCTCACGCTACCAGACTTCAGACCAACTGATGCAGTTCCTCGCTCGGCTCTAGATTATGTGCAGTGCGAGAGCGATCCGGGCTCTGTCAATGCGCAATTGGTAATCCTACTGCACATAATCATCAACTGAACATAATATCGGTTATGCGGAGGTTCGCATAAAAGAAAGAACACGCCCTTTGCAAAATACGCAGAGGATTGGCCACCCGGGACCCTTGGCTTTGGCGTGAGACTGACGGTATGGGAAGGTTTGGAGCAGCCCGAAGTGGCTTGGGTTACGATGGATTGACTCCGCCCAATGGCTTTTCTTCGTCAATTCCGCGCCGCTCCCAACCTGCTGACGCTGACGCGACTGTTTATCATTCCCTCCCTTGTGATCGAGATACTGGATGGGCACTACGTCGCGTCGTTTGCGCTGTTCATACTGGCCGGAATCAGCGATGCCCTGGACGGATTGCTGGCGCGCTGGCTGAGTCAGAAGACGACGCTTGGGCAGTATCTGGATCCAATCGCGGACAAGCTGCTGTTGAGCACCTTGTTCCTGGTGCTGACGCATGTCGGGCTGATCCCACGGTATGTCACGGTCCTGGTGTTCAGCCGGGACCTGGGGATTTTGCTGATTGCCACGCTGCTGTTCGCTACCGGAAGCCTGCGCGACTTCCGACCCAGCCTGTTTGGGAAACTGAATACGCTGATTCAGATCATGGCTTTGATTGCCGTGCTATGTCAGAAGGTCTTTGCCGCGGTCCAGCTTGCCAATCTAAGCGGGATCCTGGTACGTGCGGTGGCCGTGCTGGCGCCGCTCTCCGCTGCTCAGTACGCGTTTATTGTGATTCAGAGGATGAGTGCGCCGTCGCAGCAGACGCAGTCCTAGTCTTCTTTGGAAGGTTCGGCAAGGACTTGCTCCTCTTCGATGGCGATGTCACTAAACTCAGCGGAATCAAACACTTCTCCGCATTGTTGGCATTCCACGAATTCGGTGTCTTCCTCGCGGGCGACGACTTTGACGATGGGATGTTTGCAGATAGCGGTCATTGAGAATTGTAGAGGTGAATGGTAAGGATTTTGCCCGTCTTCAAGCACCTTGTCAACTCTCGTTTTGTGTCGGCTTTGCGATGTAAGAGTGTGGTGAAGTTGCGGCGAACGGCACAGGAAAGCCGGTTGCATAGCCGTACTTCTAGACGTACACTATCTAGGACTGGAATTGTCTGATTTGGGTCGATTCCAGCGGAGCGGGAGTCCAAAGCAATCGGGGAAGCCTAAAGCAGTCCTAGGAGTATGAAGCAATCTATGCTGCGTCTGACCAAAAAAGCGGATTACGGTCTGATGGCTTTGAAGTACCTCGCGGAGCAGAAGGACGGCACTGCGCATAGCGCCAAGGACATCGCGGAGGCTTACCACATTCCTCCGCAGTTACTGGCGAAGATTCTACAGACGCTGGCCAAGGCTGGTCTTCTGGTGTCGCATGCCGGGACCAATGGAGGTTATGCGCTGGCGCGGCAAGCGAACGAGATCACAGCGTTTGAGGTGATCCGGGCGATCGATGGGCCGCTTTTCATCACCAGTTGTATTACGATCCACGGAACTTGCGACCTGGCTGGGCATTGCACCATCAAAGAACCGTTGCGCAAGGTGAACGACAGTATCAAGGACCTGCTGAATGGCATCTGCATCTCGGACCTGATTGAGTCCGGTGAAGCAGAACATGCAGGGACAGGCGCTCCGGTGGGCGGCGGTCTGGTGAGTATTGCGGTCTAGCCCAGCAGCGGGCGCCGGACGATATGGCGCTGGACGATATTAGGATTTATAACGAGCGGAGTATCAGTAGCGAACAGGAGCAACGATGAGCAACGAGATGAGCAATACCGGTGTAGTGATCAGCGAGTCCTCTACCCCATTGCCGGCCGGCGTGACCCTGCCGATCTACATGGACAACCACGCGACCACGCCGATCGATCCACGGGTCCTGGATACGATGCTGCCTTACTTCGGCAAGGTGTTTGGCAATGCCGCGAGCCGCAACCATTCGTTTGGCTGGGAGGCGGAACAGGCGGTCGAGAAGGCCCGGGAGCAGATCGCGAAGTTGATCGGGGCGACTTCCAAGGAGATCATCTTTACCAGCGGCGCGACCGAGTCGAACAACCTGGCGCTCAAGGGAATCGCGGAGATGTATCGCGAGCGCGGCAACCACATCATCACCCAGGTGACGGAGCACAAGGCGATCCTCGATACCTGCAAGAAGCTGGAGAAGCAGGGCTACCGCGTGACGTATCTGCCGGTGCAGGCCGATGGGTTGATCGACCTTGACGACCTGAAGAACGCGATGGATGACAAGACGATTCTGGTCACGATCATGTACGCGAACAATGAGATCGGTGTCATCCAGCCTATCGCCGAGATTGGAAAGCTCTGCCACGAGAAGGGCGTGCTCTTCCACACGGACGCGGTGCAGGCGGTGGGCAAGATTCCGGTGGACGTGCAGAAGGACAACATCGATGTGCTGTCGCTTTCGGGACACAAGATCTATGGCCCAAAGGGCGTGGGCGCGCTGTATGTTCGGCGCCGCAACCCCCGGGTGCAGATCTCCGAGCAGATCAACGGCGGCGGGCATGAGCGCGGAATGCGTTCCGGCACGCTGAATGTTCCGGGTATCGTTGGCCTGGGCAAAGCGTGCGAGATCGCCGGCCAGGAGATGCAGGCCGAAGGAAAGCGCGAGCAGGAACTTCGCGACTACATGCGGGCCAAGTTCGAGAAGGCGCTCGACTATGTCCATGTGAACGGCAACATGGAGCATCATCTGCCGGGCAACCTGAACATCAGCTTTGTGTATGTCGAGGGCGAGAGCCTGTTGATGGGCATCAACGATATTGCGGTTTCTTCCGGTTCGGCCTGCACCTCGGCGACGCTGGAGCCATCGTATGTCCTGAAGGCATTGGGTCTGGGCGACGATGTGGCGCACAGCTCAATCCGGTTTGGTCTTGGGCGCTTCAATACCAGGGCTGAGGTGGACTATGTTTCGGACAAGTTGATCGATGTGGTTTCGAAACTGCGTGAGCTTTCGCCTCTGTACGAGATGGTGAAAGAAGGAATCGACCTTACGAAGATCGAGTGGGCTGCCCACTAGAAGTTCGCGGCAGGCAGTATCAAGATCAAGAGATTGAGAACAAGAAGTACAGGAGAACAAAATGGCATATAGCGATAAGGTTGTTGACCACTACGAAAATCCGCGCAACGTTGGCACGCTTGATAAGGCTTCGAGCGAGGTTGGTACTGGGCTTGTGGGCGCGCCGGAGTGCGGCGACGTGATGCGTCTGCAGATCCGCGTGAATCCCGAGACGAATGTGATTGAAGACGCCAAGTTCAAGACCTTCGGCTGCGGTTCGGCGATCGCTTCTTCCTCGCTTGCGACTGAGTGGGTGAAGGGCAAGACGATCGATGAAGCGATGTCGATCTCGAACACGGACATTGTGAAGGAGCTTGCGCTTCCTCCGGTGAAGATTCATTGCTCGGTGCTCGCGGAAGATGCGATCCGCGCGGCGATCGGCGACTGGAAGAAGAAGAACAACGTTGCCGAGGCGGCGGCGGTTGCGGCTGCTCACTAGGTTTACCTGTCGGCGACCACGGGCCGGCGCGGACTACACGGTTAAGACGAAGTCTCGCAGATAAGTTTTATCTGTGTTCTCCGTATGACCGTGGTCGTTTTTATCGTTGTTTGTTGAGGGCGTACCGATGGCGATGGTGACGTTACAGACCGCGGCAGATATGGAGGCGGCGCAGAAGGCTGGGGCGCCCGGGCAATCAAAGGACCGGCTGGCGGGGATGCATGTGCTGACGGCCGTCGGGCAGGAGCCTGGGCAGAAGGGCATTCAGATTACCGAGAAGGCTCTGAAGCGGATCCGCGTTGCGATGGCGAAGGAAGGTGTTTCGCCAACCGCAGGCGGGCTGCGGGTTGGCATCCAGGGCGGCGGCTGCTCGGGGCTGAGCTACAACATTCGTTTCGATACGCAGCCTCGCGAACGGGACCGGGTGTACGCGTTTGGCGCGGGTATGCCGACGGCGGGCGACCCGACCGATGGTGCGCCAATCCGGATTTTTGTCGATCCGAAGAGTTTTATTTATCTTCATGGCATGGTGCTGGACTTTGAAGAGACGCTGATGCGGCAGGGATTCAACTTCATCAATCCGAACTCGACCAAGAGCTGCGGGTGCGGTTCGAGCTTTACGGCTTAGGCGGGTGAAACAATACTGATGAGCCGCAATGTGCAGATCAACTACTTTGCCTTTTTCAATCTTCCATATCATCTTCAGCTCGATGTAACCGCACTCGAGAAGCAGTTCTATGCGATGAGCCGCAGGCTGCACCCGGACCGGTTTGCTTCGAAGCCAATTGCGGAGCAGGAGGCGGCGCTGGCTGAGAGTTCGCGGCTGAACGACGCGTATCGCACGCTGAAGGACCCGATCCTGCGGACTCAATGTCTGCTGACGCTGGAGGGTGTGGAACTGGAGGAGCAGTCCAAGGCGGCGACCGAGGCGGCGCGGGCCAGTGGAGAGCAGAAGAAGCAGATCGTTCCTCCCGAGTTGTTGGAGGAGGTGTTCGAGTTGAATATGCAGTTGCAGGAGATGAGCGCCGCCACGCAGATGGGCGAAGAGGAGCCGGAGCTGCGGCGCGACCTGATGACCACGAAGGATGCGTTCGACGCGAAGATGGTGGAGACGCAAGCGGAGCTGGAGGGGCTTTGGTCGGCATGGGACGCCGCGGTGGATGCGGGGGATGAGGCTGCGAAGGCGCGTGCGAAGGATGCGATGGTGTCGTTGCTGAACAAGCGCAGCTATCTGCGGAACCTGGTGCGGGACGTGAATGAAGCTTTAGGGCTTTAGACGGTCGCGGTTGGCGCTCATAGCTGGCGGTTGGGTGTGAGGCGTTCGATTTGCCGCAGGTGGTTGATGTCGTGACCCGCCATAGTTTCTACGATGGTCCAGAGGGTCATGGTGCCGCGTTCGGGGTGGGTGGTGGGACGATGACGGTCGTCCTGCGAGATGGTGGTGAGGAAGAGCAGGTTCCAGTTGCGGGCGGCTTGAAATAAGGCCAGTGCGGACTCGAGATTGTAGGCGGTGTAGCGTTTGGCCCAGGCCTCCTGGTCGAAGGGCTGGATGACGGCGTGCTCCTCGGCAGCGGCCTGACGGAGGCGGAAGGAGAAGACGATCTCGCAGTCGGCGAGGTGAGAGACGATCTGGCAGATGCTCCACTTGCCCGGGGCCGGAGCGGTGTTGATCTGCGCGCCGGAGAGCGGGGCGGTGAGGACGTGGAGGCGCTCCGAGGTGGTCGTGAGCACCAGAATCGGGTCCTGGCCATCCAAGTAGCTGGCGTACGGATTTAGCTCCATGGGGAGACGGTATCACGGAGCGCGGGGTTACTCCATAGCGTCGTTTGCCTGTTGACCTTAGCCACGTATGATTGAGCAAAGGAAGCTGGATGCACACACCCATTCACGTCGGCAATTTGAGCATCACCTTTCTCAAAAGCCGCCACGAGACCAACGGCGCCCTCGATCTTTTTGAGCTGACCGTCCCTCCGCTTGCCTATCTCAACGTTCCGCATCTACACCGCGAGTACGACGAGACCATCCTTGGCATGAACGGGATCGCAACGTGGACCGTCGGCGGCGATACGGTCAAGCTTGGTCCCGGCCAGCAGTTGCACATTCCTCGCGGCACGACGCACTCCTACTCCAATCTGCACCCAGCCGCCTGCCGGATGATGTGCCTCCTCATGCCCGGCCTCGTCGGCCCGGAGTACTTCCACGAGATGGCCGCTGTGATGAGAGCCGACGGCCCTCCTGATATCGCCGGCATCGGCAATGTCATGACACGGTACGGCGTTATCCCGGCCTCTGCCTTGGAACCTGTCTAAACAGCCATCTGAGCGAGCGGCCCATAGCCGTCGATTTCTCACGCGGTTCGCTCCGCGAATTCATCTTGCCGTACTCTTAGTCACAGTATGAAGAAACTTGTCCTTGTCGCCGCCCTCGCCCTCGGAACCCTGATGGTCTTCCCTGCCGCCCAGATAGTGAAGGCCCAGCACCTCTCCGCTGACGGCGGCGTGCAGACTTTCCAGCTCATCGCCAGCCAATACCTCTCTGACGTCTATTTCCACTTTTCTCCGACCGCCGGAACCTCTGCCGGTCTGCATCAGTACGACAACCAACTCGAGGACTACTCCGCCGTTAGCATGGAGCGCGAAGTTGCCGCGCTTCACACCTACGAGAAGAAGGTAGAAGCCATCGATCCGACCGCACTCGATGCCTCCGTTGCTGCCGACCGTGAGATCCTCCTCAACAACATCCGGAGCGCCCTTCTCACGCTCGAGGTCATTCGTCCGTGGGAGAAGAATCCCGACACCTACTCCTCCGGGATCACCAACTCCGTCTTCGTCATCATGGAGCGCCCCTACGCCTCGGTCGATACCCGCCTCCATGCCGCCGTCGAGCGCGAACAGAAGATGCCGCAGGTGCTCCTCGAAGCCCGCAAGAACCTGAAGAACCCGCCCAAGATCTATACCGAGATCGCACTCGAACAGATCGACGGGCTCATCAGCTTTTTCCAGAACGACGTTCCTTCGGCCTTTAGCCAAGCCACTGACGCGGACGCCAAAGCCGCCTTCGCCAAATCGAATGCCGCCGTCATCAAAGCGCTCCAGTCTTACGAGGCGTGGATGAAGTCCGACCTGCTCCCGCGCTCCAACGGCGACTTCAAGCTAGGTGCCGACACGTTCGCTAAAAAGCTGAGCTACGACGAGATGGTCGATATTCCACTCCCCCGTCTTCTCGACATCGCCTACGCCGATCTCCATAAAAATCAAGCCGAGTTCGCTCGCGTGGCCAAGGAGGTCGATCCCACCAAGACCCCGCTCCAGGTCCTCGCTGAACTTGCCGCCATTCATCCGGCTCCGGACAAACTCCTCAGTTCCTTTCAGGGCACCTTTGCCAGCCTGATTGCCTTCATCGACAGCCACCACATCATCACCATCCCCTCACCCGTCGAACCCACGCTCGAAGAGACGCCGCCCTTCATGCGCGCCACCACGCAGGCTTCGATGGACCCTCCGGGTCCCTTCGAGACGCACTCGACGAAGGCTTACTTCAATGTGACCCTGCCTGAAAAAGGCTGGACCGCCCAGCATATCGCCGAGCACATGGCCGCCTTCAACGCGGGCACGATCATCAGCACCAGCGTTCACGAGGCATATCCAGGCCACTACGTCCAGTTCCTCTGGATGCCGCAGTTCCCCTCCGACATTCGCAAGATTCTCGGAGCGAACACCAACATCGAGGGCTGGGCCCACTATTGCGAGCAGATGATGCTCGACCAGGGTTACGGTCAGCCGGGAACCACCGCGGCCGGCGGGATGACAATAGACGCTCGCGAGGCCAATCTCATTCGTCTCGGCCAGCTTCAGGACGCGCTTCTCCGCGACGCCCGCTTCGTCAACTCCATCAAGCTCCACACCGGCCAGTTTACGTTCGATCAGGCCGTCGACTTCTTCGTCAGTGACGGCTACCAGTCTCACTCCGTCGCCGTGATGGAAACAAAGCGCGGCACCGCCGACGCCACCTATCTCTACTACACCTTGGGCAAGCTCGAGATCATGAAGCTTCGCGCCGACATGATGAAGAAAGAAGGCGCTGCTTTCCATCTTGAAGACTTTCACAACAGCTTCATGCGCCAGGGTTTTGCCCCGATCAAGATCATCCGCAAAGCCATGCTTCACGATGACTCTCCGGTGCTCTGACTTGGTAGCTGTGTTGATGTCGTGACCCCCTTTGAGGTCTTAAGAGCGAGGCCAGAAACTGAAAGGCTCGACCACGGATTGCGCGGATAAGGCGGATTTTTAAAACCGCCAGGAGCAACAACGAAATACGGGGAGCCTTTCCCTGCGCTGTGCTCGAGGGTCAAGGACGCCGGCGAAGATCAAAGAACCGCAGAGGAAGCCCCTCAATGGCAGTTTCTTAAGAGCGAGGCCAGAGGTATCGGAGAAAATTTTTTCGCAAAGGTCGATCTCGAAACGCCTTATTCCCTCCAGAGCTTGCTGAGGCGTCCAGCTCCGGGACCACATCGGAAAGCTTCGCGGTGTACCAGCCGGCGTAGATATTCACGGCGAGAAAATCCATGTAGGAATAACAGATGTCGTGGCGCAGTTGGGCCGAAACTTCGGTAAATGGCCGAGTGGAATCGAGTGTTTTGCCATACGCGATAAGATCGCGTACGTAGATCTCGGAACCAGGCTGGTCTGTGCGGTTCTCATTGCCGATCGACCAGGCGAAGATGCTGGGATGACTACGATCGCGCGCAATTAGCCGCTGTAGTAGCTAATGCGCAAAATCGAGGACCTCTGGACTTTTCAGCTACTCGCCCGAAAATCCCGTCACGTTGATCTCCTCCAAAACCAGCATGCCGTATTTATCCGCCGCATTTAGCTCGGCTTCCGTCGTCGGATAGTGAGCAGTCCGAAAGATGCGAAATCCTTTGTCGTGCAGGAGCTTGATCTCCCGGTCGGCGAGTTCATCAGGCTGCGATTTGCCTAAGCCGGGGTAATCGGCATGGCGATCGAATCCCTGGAGTCCAAGCACGGGCTTGCCTTGTATGAGTGACTGAGTGGGTTGCACGAAGTGCAGCGCGTCCTGCTGCGCATGGGACGCAGCGCAGGAGACAAACGCCAGACACACCAAGGCGAACTTCCATACAGAACGATACGGGCACATAAAATTTTCCTCCACGAAGCAGACAGCTACTTGCCTTGATCGAGTGGTTGGGCGCAATGCGTTACAAGACCGCCTCTGCCGTCAGCGCCTGCAGCTTCGATCACCGATTTTGCCCCCGGGGGCAGCACTTTTAGAGCGAGATGATTGTTATAGAACTCCTTCGTCGGCCCTGGATTGTGCAACGTCGTATGCGGGTCATCCGACCAGTTGTCGTAGATCTTCAGATTCCCGCTCCACGATGACCAAGCCGAAAGCCACTGACCTTCCTGCATCTTCTTCGGGATGTTCCAGACGACATTGCCGCAGACCTCGTACTTGCGGCTGCGTTCATCGAGGTAGATTCCATTCCCATCGCCGCTGCCGCGAAAATCGATGTCGTTCTCCGTCACGTCGGAGCCTGGCGACTGCGCCTGAGTGTAGATCGCACCGCCGTCATGAAGAGTCAACATGAATCGCGAGATCCGGTTCGATCGGATGTGGGTGTCACGCTGCACATCGCCGGCGCCTTCGTAGTTCCAGCCCCATCCCACAGAAATCCCGGTATACGGCACGTCGCAGATCGTGTTGTGGTCGATCGTGAGCGAGTCATTGAACGCACCCATGATGGCGACATTGTCCCGATACTCTTTTGCAACATCTGTAATCGTATTCCGCGAAACAAGGATGCCGCCGGAGCGCTCCCTCGGGTTTGTTGGCGTGGCGACGGTGTCACCCACAAAGATGGCTCCTCCCGAAAGATCATGGAAGGCGGACTGCTCAATCGCCGAGTCCCGCGTTCCTGCTGAAAGCGCGATGCCGGCCGCGCCCAGCGCAGAGAAGCGATCGGAGACGAACCGAATGCGTTCCCCGCCTGAGACTTCAACCGCAGCCGGTATGCGCCACAGACCCTCGCCGTTGTCCGGCAGGTCGTTGCGCATTCCAGTCACGAGATAACCAGCCTGCAGGGGGACATAGCCATCGCTGTGCTCCGCATAGTTCCAAGCTGCGTGTTCGAAGCCGATATTCCTGAACTCAATATCATGCACATGCCCGGTGGGAGATCCCTGGATGAGGAGCAGATGCTCAGTCACCGGCAACTCAACATCTGCCGCGTTCATGTCTTCGCCGAGGCGTGGAGTGTAATAAATGGCATGTTCGCGGGGATGGATATAGAACTGCCCCGGTGTTCCCAGGAACTCATAAGCGTTCTCAAACCAGTCGACTCCATGGAACGGCTTGCCCTTTGGACTGGCGTTTGACCAGCCGTTCTTGACGGAATCCACAACCGTGTTATGCCAACAGGGCTGCCGCATCACGATATCGTTCCCATTGATCTCCTGGATGCCGCAATGGAAATCCCGCCAACGCACCCCGAAGACGGCAACTACGTCTTCAGGATGGCGGAGGTTGTGCAGCGCGCTGCCGCCGCCCGTAAGTCCACTTGTGGTGTACCTGCATTCCGCGGGGCCGGCGCAGCCCGGGTGACGAGCACGTACAGCACGCTGGCCATTGATGAATAACTGCAGGCTGTAAATATCTCGCGGCAGCGATGCTCTCCAGAGATGTCGTTTGCGGTCCACTTGCACCCAACCGCGAATTTGCATCCCGCCGTCCAGGACGGCATGGCCGGAATCCGGGCCTTGCCAACGGATGATGTGTCCCTCATGCCCGGAATCTGCCGGTCCGAGAGCGAGAGGAGTACGCATCCGATAGCGTCCCGGCCCAAGCTCAATCGTCAAATCCTGGTTCAGTCCTGGCGCGATCTTACGGGCACGGTCCTTTGCCGCTTCGATCGAGCATGGCTGCAGCCGGCTGCAGTCCGTACTGTGGCCTTGGGGAGAAACAAATAGCTGCGCAGCTCCTGATTGGCTGTAACTGGCCGCTGGATGCATGATCGAGCCCCATGCGATGAGCGATGCCAGCAAGTACCGCCCTAGAACAAGCTGACCTGCGAGCGATAAGCGCTTCATGTTCAGGCTCCTGATTCGATAACGGCTGAGAACCAGAGGCCCCAGTGTGAAAACACAAACCTTGACGATACGGGCGGAGAACTCGATGAGCTCTCCGCCCGTGGGTTGCTCGCCCCGTGGGGGGGCTAGAAGGTGACACGTGCCCCCAACTGAATGATTCGGTTGGGGGAGGCAGAGGTAATTTTCGCATCCTGCGAAGAACCGAGGTTGGCCGTTGGAGCGCTGAGACTGACCAGGTTGAAGACGTTATTGGCCTCGCCTCGTAGCTGCAGGGTAACGCCTCGCTCAAAGTGAATATTGCGGAAGAGTCCCAGATCGAGGTCGCGGTACCCAGGCGATCGCAGGAAATCGCGTGGCGTGGCGCCGTCCGCTCCACCGACTCCGATGCCCAGCCCGGGCCCGTTGGGAGTGAACGCAGCCGGGTTGAACCATTGAGCGGCAGCCGCAGCACGGTTCCTATGCGGGTTCAGGAATGGGTTCACTCCCGTGACGAGGTTGGGCCGATCGGTGGAGTAGGAATCGGCATTTTTATCGGAGCCGGTAGTAATGTTGAGCGGCGCACCACTGTTGAGTGTAACGATCGGCGAGATCGTCCAGCCGTTGAGTGTCTGCTTCAAAAACCCATTCTCGCTCCGGTAGTATTCAAGCTCCCAGATGCCGGACAGGCTGGCCATGTGACGGCGGTCGTCATCGGCGGGCCCGCGCTCCTCCTGCATATTGTCGATGTCCTGCGGCGCCGTGAACCCTACGCCAGAGCCGCTAAAGCTTTGGAAGGTGTGACTGAACACATAGAACCCGTTGATCAGAACATGTTGTGCCATCCTGCGATGGGCCGAGACTTGCAGGGCATGATAAGACGCGGTCTGATTGGACAGCAGGAGGTCGACAGGTCCGAGGACGCCAGGGTCGTAGGGCCGCCGTGCATTGATGCTGGCCTGCGAGGTGGTGGCTCCCGGCGCGTACGCAGAGTAGTTCGCATCGGTGAAGAACGGAGTGTTATGGGATAACGTGCTGACATAGGCGAGGTTCATGCTGACCTGGCCAGGCAACTGCTGCTCAACCGACGCGTTGAATTGATAGACTAGCGGCCATTGATAGTCCTTCGAGATGCCGATTATCTTCGCTGCTGGAAGGAAACGAGGACTGGAAAGGGTGAACGTATAGGGAAAGGGATCTCCGTTGGGAAAGGAAGCCGGGTTTCCGTATACATTGCTCAGCGAGGTGATCGAGTTGAAGGTCTGCTGCACCGTGAACGGCTGAGCGTTGGTCGGCTGGGTCCATTCGTTCGAAGAGAAGCTTCCATAAAAGACGCCGGCGGCAGCCCGGACCGCGGTCTTTCCGTCGCCGTAGGGATCCCACGCAAAACCCACGCGCGGCGAGATATGGTGTTTCCGGGTATCCACAATGCCGCGAGGCACACCCGCATCCCCAGGAAAGAGCACACCGCGCGGCGCGCTTGGGACTGCGGTGGATTGAACGCCTGGAACAAAGGTCAGGGTCTGGTTCTGCGACTCAACGGGAGGCGGTTCCAGGTCATACCGAATTCCGAGGTTGAGTGTGAGCCGTGGCAGGACGTGATAGTTATCCTGCAGGAAAAACGAGTAGTACCACGTGTTCAGGAGGGCGTGATACGGCGTGTCCTGCTCCATGGAGCCGGCCTTTCCAGCGACATAGTCGGCCAGCGCATTTCCGGTAGAGCCTGGAGTGGACGTGCTGAAGTTGAAGCTGCCGTAGTTATAAAGATTGGCAACATACATGTCTTTTTCAAGAGACACCTCGGCGCCATAGGCGAGGTCATGCTGGCCCTTGTTGGTGCTCACCATATCGTGAGCTCGCACTTGCGAGGAAATGCCTTGTTCGATTGTGTAATTTCACACTGCCTCCTGATATTTTCTGCTCGCTCTTGGCTGTACTTTTCCGGGGAAGCCATTGCTCCCATGTTCGTATCGCCTGCACCGAATTCTCTGTCAAACAGCACCGAATTCTTGAACGAATCTCGCAATGACGGCAAGCGATCAACATGAATAAAAAGAAATAAAAAAACCTGCAAGGTGTAATAAAAGTCAACATTACAGAAGCCATTTACGTCAACAAAAAACTAAAAGGTTGGGACATATTCGATTTCAGTCGGCAGGTGCGAGCGTGATACAGGAGGGAATCTTGAAATATATCGTGTAAAATATAAGGCAAAAGAATAGGAATGAACGCGACGGTCTCAGGCTGAGCCTTGGACGTCCTCTGCACCTTATCTACGCGCTCCATGGACGCCGCGGGCCTGGATCAAACATATGCTGCGTAAATACTTTCTTCACCAATGCTCGAGACCTGATCCGGCAGAAGTGCTTTTCTGTGCAATGTGTTCTGAATAATTTATTGCTTCTTATAGTTTCGTTATGCTCTAATTGCATAATATTTCGAAACAAATTTTTTTTAGCAAAGACCATTGGTTGATCTCTATGCAATCCAAGCAAGCAGGCATGCTCCTGAGTTTGATTTCTATGGCCGTTCTCTTATGTGTTGGCGGGATCGACTCCGTTTCTGCGCAAGGTTTGTTCGATGCGGGCGCGGCGAGGTCGCATCAGGCCGGCGGAAAGTACGTCCTGAGAGATAGCGCTGTCGAGGCTAGATGGACTGTCGCGCAGAATCGATTGAGTGGGCTATCGGTGACGGACCTGCGGGATAAGCGGACGGTCGCGGTGCCCACGTCCTTCAGCCTTCGCTTCGCAGATGGGTCGATTGTGCGCTCCGAAGACCTTCACTTCACGGCTCCCCCAGCGGTTCACGATCTGAAGGGACGACCTGGCGTCTCCCGGTACTCGGACGAGATCGATGGCAAGGCGTTTGAAGGCGTGCTGGAGAATGACGGCGGCGACCTGCGGGTGGATGTTTCGTTTGTGCTTCGAGATGGGTCGAACTACTTCCGGCAGATCATCGTGGTCTCCGCTCCGCAGCATGACCTTGCGATTCGCGATGTTCGCATGATCGATCTGGACCTTCCACGAGCGCAGGTCTCTGGAACGGTGGCGGGCAGTCCCATCGTCGATGGCAACTTCTACTTCGGGTTTGAGCATCCGCTCGCGTCGGTTCAAACAGTGAGAGGCCATGCGCTGGCGGATCTGGAGCGCACCTTGCCCCTGCCGAAGGGCCAGTCGATCGGGTACTCTTCCGTGATCGGCGTCGCTCCCGCGGGGCAGATGCGGCGAGCATTCCTGGCGTATATCGAACGCGAGCGCGCCCATCCTTATCGTACTTTTCTGCACTACAACACCTGGTACGACATTGGGTACTTCAGTCCTTACGACCAGACGCAGGCAGTTGACCGGGTGAATACCTTTGGCCGTGAGCTGCAGGAGAAGCGCGGCGCGAAGCTGGATTCTTTTCTGTTCGACGATGGCTGGGATAGTCATACCTCCTTGTGGAAGTTCAACAAGGGATTTCCTAATGGCTTCACCCCGGTCACGGAGGCGGCGGCAAAGTTTGGGGCCGCTCCGGGAGTGTGGCTTTCGCCGTGGGGAGGATATGGGAAGCCGAAGCAGGAGCGCATTCAGTTTGGCAAAGCGGCCGGGTACGAGATTGTTTCAGGCGGGTATGCGCTTTCCGGGCCGAAGTATTACGATGCTTTCCGCGATGCCTGCATCGAGATGATCCGCAAGTATGGCGTCAACCAGTTCAAGCTGGATGGAACAGGCAATGCCGATACGGTGTTTCCAGGCAGCCGCTTCGACAGCGATTTCGATGCGATGATCCATCTGATCGGCGAACTGCGCCAGGAGAAGCCGGACATCTACATTAACCTGACGACCGGGACCGACGCGTCGCCGTTCTGGTTGTTGTATGCGGATTCGATCTGGCGCGGGGGCGAGGACGATGGCTATGCCGGGGTTGGGACCAGGCGCGAGCGCTGGATTACTTACCGGGATGCGGATACGTATGCTCATGTCGTCTCACGGGGACCGCTGTATCCGCTGAACTCCCTGATGCTGCACGGCATCATCTATGCGAAGAGAGCACGATATCTGAATACGGATCCGGGCAACGACTTCACCAACGAAGTGCACGATTACTTTGGAACGGGGACTCAGTTGCAGGAACTCTACATTACGCCGTCGCTGCTGACGGAGAACAATTGGGACATACTGGCGGAGGCGGCGAAGTGGTCGCGCCAGAACGCCGCGGTGCTGAAGGATACGCACTGGGTTGGAGGCGACCCGAACTGGCTCAACGTGTATGGCTGGGCGTCGTGGTCGCCGAAGAAGAGCATTCTGGTGCTGCGCAATCCATCCGATAAGCCGCAGAGCATCACGATCGATCTTCGCAAGGCGCTGGAGTTGCCTGCGGGCGCGGCGGAATCTTACACGGGGAAGAGTCCGTGGAAGGCGGATGAGGGGAAGGCTGCGGTCAGTTTGCGTGCGCGTACTCCGCACCAGTTCCACCTCGCTCCCTTCGAAGTGCTGACGCTGGATCTGCAGCCGAAGTAGTTCTATGGCTTCGTCATGGCTGCGAGTGTGATGAGACCAATCCATTGTTTGAGGAAAATTCAAGGAGCTGTCAAGAACTGAAGGCTCGACCACGGATTCGCGCGGATGAGACGGATTTGAGAACAGGCAAAGGCAAGAGGGGAGAACGAAATACAAGGATCCTTCCGCTTCGCTACGCTCGATGGTCAGGATGACGGCGTAAAACAAACAGCGGCAAAACGAATAGTTTGCATGTAGTTTTTAGACAGGTTCTAAGAGGAAAAATGCACAACGCACTCTCGAAGTTATTGATGCTGCCTGAACAGGAAAAACGAGCGAGGGGATTGACTTACACTCCGCTGGAGATCGATCAGCAGCCTACGACATGGCGGGGGACCATGGATCGTCTGCGCGGCTCGCGGGCTACTCTCTGCGAATTTCTTGAGGAGAGCGGCATTGGCAGCGCTGCGAAGGACAGGCCTAGCGTTCTTCTTGTGGGAGCAGGCACTTCGGACTACATCGGACGCGCCGTCAGCCGGATACTGCGGCGGGAGTGGAGGTGCGATGTTACCGCGGTGCCGAGTACGGAGCTGCTGACGAATAGCGAGGATTTTATTCTTCCGGGCCGCAAGTACCTGATGGTGTCCTTTTCGCGATCGGGGGAGAGCTCGGAGGGAGTTGCCGTTCTCGAGCAGGCGATGGAGAGGTATCCGAAAGAGATTCGGCATCTGCTGGTGACCTGCAATGCCTCCGGCGCGATGACGCGGCTTCCGGGGATCGAGTCCATTGTGCTGGACGATGTTGTGAACGATCGCGGACTTGCCATGACGAGTTCCTTTACCAACATGGTGATCGCGGGCCAGTATCTGGCAAATATCTTCGCTCCGCAGCGGTACGAAGATCTTGTGGAAGAGATGATCGATATGGGATCGCGGATGATCGCAGAGGGCGCGGACCTGGCTTCGCATCTGGCGGAGAAGGGGCTTTCGCGGATGTGCTTCCTGGGAGGCGGATCGCTGCAGGCGGCGGCGCAAGAATCTTCGCTCAAGGTGCTGGAGTTGAATGCGGGAAAGATTGCGACCGTAGCCCAATCTCCGCTGGGGCTTCGCCATGGTCCGCTTTCGTTTGTCGACAGGAATACGCTGGTGGCGGCTTATCTCTCGGCTGTTCCGGAGCGGCAGGCTTATGAACTGGACCTGCTGGAAGAACTCAAGCGAAAGGAGCTTGCGGCGGAGACGGTGATCGTCGCTCCCCGGATCACAAAGCGTATCTCCGGCTTATCGAAAAACGTGTTGTCGCTGCAGGCAGGTGAGGGATTTCCAGATGCTTACCGGCCCCCAGTCGATACGATCTTCGGGCAGATGATCGGTTTGTTTACCTGCATCGCCAATCAAGGGACGCCCGACACCCCAAGCACCGGGGCCATCAACCGGGTAGTGTCCGGTGTAACGATCTACCCCTCTTCGTTCGTTCCTACGTTGGAGAGTCGATGAAATCGTACTCACGTTGACCTGAGAAGGGTCGCGACCGGCACGTTTGTGCTTGCCGAACGGGCGGTACCGGGCTACACGAGGATGATTTCGATTCCTATGTTTCGAAGAGCGTCAGCGTCGCTACCGGAGATCTGCGAATCGGTGATGACGGTATGAATCGCGGCGGGAGGCACAATCAGCGCCAGACTGCGACGGCTGAACTTGGTGGAATCGCAGACCGCGACAACTTTTTTCGACGCCTTGACCATAGCGCGATTGGCGCGGGCTTCGAGGACATTGGGAGTGGTCACTCCGATATGAGTATCGAATCCATCGACTCCGAGAAAGAGGATGTCGGCATGGATCTCGCGCAGTACGTCCTCCGCGAGCGGACCTACCAGCGAGAAGGAGTTTTTTCGCAAGCTCCCCCCGATAAGAATGATGTCGAAGTCCGTGTCGCTTAGCTCTGCGGCGATGTTGAGTCCGCTCGTCACGATGGTGAGATGTGAAAATTTACGCAAGGCCCGGGCAATGGCGGTGGTGGTCGTGCCGGAATCAAGCAGAACGCACTGGCCCTCTTTGACGAGCGTGACTGCGGCCGCGGCGATGAGTTGCTTTTCCTTGGATTGATGCTGTTCTTTTTCCTTGAGCGAGGGGTCAAGCATGGTGGTGCTCTGGGGGGCTAGAGCGCCGCCATGAGTTCGCTGCACCAGACCCTGGGCTTCGAGATAGTCCAGATCTTTGCGAATCGTGATCGAAGAGATGCCGAGAGACTCCGAAAGCTCAGAGACTAAAACACGGCCGTCCCGCTGAATGAGGGAGATCACATGCTGCCGTCGTTCCCCTATCAGCATGTTGTTGTTTTCGTTGCCCGCGGGTGCCGGCGCTTTGTTTTCACTGCGATTTTTCTCGCCGCGATGGCTGCTTTTGTCTTTCAAACCCTTCGCCTCCATGGAGGGAGTCTCCGACCTGCACAATCGGGTACAGCGTAACGAATCATTTATAGCAGGAATCCGGCCATTGGCCTTCGGTGCGGGATCCACGCGGCGTTATTTTTCGCTCTATTTGCGAGAGTTACGTTTTCAATGGCCCTTCGAAGTGCTGTTCGATCTCTTCCAGAGTCTTGCCTTTGGTCTCGGGAAGAAAGAAGGTGACGGTGATCAGGTAGAGCACGGTAAAGCCGGAGAAGAGAAAAAACATCGTGGAATAGCCGTATTTGCTGACGACCGGAAGAAAAATGCCGGCGAGCGTGGTCGACACCAGTTGATTGATGACGAGAGCGATGCTCATGCCGTTAGATCGAATGCGGGTCGGCATCAGCTCCGAGAGAGCGAGCCACACGCACACGCCGGGGCCGATTGCATAGAACGCCATGAACAGGTACAAGCCGGTGGCGACCAGCCAGCCATGCCGCGCATCGGGAACGCGGCCGAGCAAGGCCCGTTGAATTTTCAGCGGTGCGGTGCGCGCGGCGTCGAGATTGGAGAAGGGATTTTTGAAGAACGCTTCTACCTTGTTCGCCGGCACACAGCTTTCGCGGGTGATTTGAATGGGAGCTGCGCCTCGGTCGTCGGAGCGGACGAAGCTGGTTTCGGCAGTGAAGTCGCCGTAGGAATAAATGATGGCCAGCGACGCACGATCGCTGTCGATTTCTTTGTCGCTGTAGCCCTTGGAGGCAAGGAGTTTTTTCGCCTCCGCGACATCGAAGGGTAGAGTGAGAGTCTGGTCCGGCGCCACCATCGACTGCACGATGCCCTGGCAGTCGAGGTTCAGCCTCTCCGTTGTTAGAAACAGCAACCCGACAGCGATCAGAGAGACGGTGATTCCAGCGGTGCCGAGAATAAACAGGAACTTGCGACCCTTGCGATCGACGAGCGCCATTCCGCCGATGGTCATCACGAAATTGATGAAGGTGAAGAGGACATAACCCCAGTGCGCATGCAGGTCGGAGAGGCCGCTTTGCAGCAGGATGCTGGTGTTGTAGCCGATGATCGAGTTGACTCCCGTTGCCGTGTTGCAGAAGAGAATGACGCACGCCAGCAGGAAAGGAATCACGTACTTTCGCCGCAGCAGTGAGTCCTTGACCGCTTTGCCCGAGGCGGAGGAGGTACGGGCAAGCGCGGTTTGCTCCATCTCTTTCATCTCGATGTCTGCCTGTACGGGAGTGCGTGAGCGAAGGAGGGCCGCATGGGCCTGGTCTTTTTTGCCGCGCAGAAAGAGCCAACGCGGAGATTCCGCAACGAAGAGGCTGCCGACGACAAACAGAACGCCGGGGGGGAGCGAGACCCAGAAGATGCGCCGCCAAGCCTGGTCTTTGAAGAGAAAGACTGTCGCAGCGTCTGCAACTCTGGCGATGGCTTCTACGCGATAACTGTAGTAGATCCCGATGAGCGCCGCGGAGACGATGCCAAGAGTGAGCAGCCACTGGAAGACTCCCGTGCCCTTGCCGCGATGGGATGCCGACAGACATTCCGCCAGATAGAGCGGCACGACGACTCCGATGAAACCGCCGCTGATGCCTTGCAGCAGGCGGCCGAAGAAGAGCGGCCCATAGCCGTGAGAGAGAGCGATTACCGGGATGCTGATGATGAAGGTGATTCCGCTTAGCGTCATCAGCGGTTTGCGCCCCATCCAATCTGCGAGTATCCCCGCAAATAACGTCGAGATCACGCTGCCCAGCAGGACAGCGGCAACGATGATGGAGAGTTGCCCGGCATTGAGCCTCGAGGTTGCTTCGAGGTAGGGCAAAGCGCCGCCAATGATGCCGACATCGACCCCATAGAGGAGGCCACCGAGTCCGGCTACCAGCAAAAGAAAACGATTATAGTTCCGCTTGCTGTCGGGAATGGCGGTTTGAGGCGTGAGGCTCGAAATTGTATTGGTCGTATAGGTCATAGGTTGGTCATAGGCGTCCAAGGAAAAGTCTATGGCAGTGTGGGCGTTCCCTCTCATCAGGTGTACTAGGAATCTCTGAGTAAATTCCTGAAATCTTTCCGGGTAATCCTATTTCCAATGGAAGACTTGCGGTGCGGCTGAAGCCATGCTCTTTCAGAGTCAAAATTAGTTGAGGCGAGATATTTTTGTTGACTGCTCTTTGGGTGTGTGTATAGATTGTTTCACACCATGAAGCAAATCAAACGAAGCTATAAGAAAACAATAACAAGGTAATACGGAAGCTGGAGCAAATTTGATGTTGGTGTGAGGAAGGCAGCCGCAGATTCCCTTCGGGAATGACAAACAAAGGGTACGACAACTGCTACTTTGCTCTTGTTTTGTACCATGGCCAACCGGAGTTTCCTTAACATTTCGATTTTATGTTTCGTTTGTTGCAAAGTACCCCATTTGAAGGAGACGAGCCAATGAAAGTACCAGCTGTCATAGCCTCTGTTATCGCGGTTGCGGCGTGTTTGTTCGCCACATTTACATCAGCCCAGGACCTTACCTACTCGTCATCCTCCTCGGGAACGCCGGACGCAACTATTCTCCAGAATCAAGTCAAGATCAAGACTACGGTTCCGGATACCTACTACAGTCTTGTGGCTAATAACTGGGGATATGGCGGACTTCAGATGAACGATTCCAGCTCGGCGCGGACAATGCTCTTTTCGTTATGGGACCAGAACAACGAGGAGAGCACGGTCTATGCTTACAACGCGAACCTGAAGGCGGTGGCGAATGGGAGGTTCGGCGGCGAGGGGACCGGCGTTCAATTCCTCTTCGACTATCCCTGGAAGTTCGAGGAGGATTACCGCGCGGCGCTGCGAATCTATGCCGAGCCGGACCATATCCACGCGAGGTTCAGCGGGTTTTTCTATGATTCGAGTGTTGGCGTCTGGAAGTATGCCGTGACGGAAAGGGCCAATACGGGCGGCAAGGGAGTCTTTATCGGGGGCAATTTCTATTCCTTCGCCGAGAGCTATGGCAACGTGCCAGGAACGCGGGATGCAACCATGAACAATGCGTGGTCTTACCTAACGGGCGCCGGCTGGACGGAATACGACCAAGGGATCGAGTTCAACAACGCGCAGCAGAACATCGCTTTCGGCGGCGTGTCTACCAGTTCGAACGGCTTCGAGTTCCTGTCGTGTCCCACCTGTAAGGCAATGGCCAACGATACCTCGGTCAGCTATACGCCTGTTAGCGAAGAGCCGATTGTGGTTCCGTTCCATCTGAGTTGCGGCAATGTAAATTCAGCAGGCGACTGGGAGCCGGATGGCTACTATACAGACAACGCGGGAGACTCTGCCGCAGTCAACATTCCTACGCCGGTGAATAAGTCGCAGATCAGGAATCCCGCTCCACAGGCGGTTTACCAGAACCTCCGTAGCGGCAGCAACTTCCAGTACAACCTCTTCGGTTTTATTCCCGATACGAAGTATGCCGTAACTCTCCGGTTCGTGGAACCGGATGCCAAAGATGCCGGTAAGAGGTTGGAGAATGTTGCGATCAACGGGACGGAAGTTCTGTCTCACTTCGACATCCGCAGGGCTGCGGGCGCGAAGAACACAGCCGTGGAGGAGACCTTGAAAGCAACAGCAAACTCCGCCGGACAGATCACGATCTCCTTCACCGAAGCGCCGGGAAGCAGCCTGCCGGCGGCCATCACTGCAATCAGCACATCCTCCGAAACCGGCGATGAGATCACCGCCTCTCTGTCGCCGGAGACTTTGACGTTCGCCTCGCAGACCGTCGGGGTGGCCAGCGTGGCGCAACAGGTGAAGCTGAGGAATACCGGGAGTAAGCCGTTGACCATCGGCAGCATCACGGCCAGCAATGGATTTGCGCAGACCAACACCTGTGGGACATCGTTGGATCAAGAGCAGAGCTGCAGCATTGCGGTAACGTTTACGCCGTTTGTGAACGGAGTGCAGACGGGAGCTCTGATGGTGATGGACAATGCTTCGAACGGGGTGCTGGACGCCGTCAGTCTTTCGGGAACGGGGATAGGAGGAACCACCCCAGCGAACGGCACCTATACCTTGACCAATGCCGGCAGCGGTTTGGTCTGGGACGATCCCGGCTCTTCCACCGCGTCTGGAACGAACGTCGATGTATCTTCCGCTACCGGCAATGCGAATCAAAAGTGGATCTTTACTGGGCTGGGCGGCGGGTATTACGAAATCGTAAATGCGGCCAGCGGCCTGTCGCTCAACGATCCGGGCTCAAGCAAAACAGCGGGGACTTCGCTGATCCAGTATGGCTACGGAGGAACGAGCAACGAAGCGTGGCTGCTTACGCCTTCGGGCAGCGGCTTTGTCATCACGGGTAAGGCGAGCGGGCTGGCGGTCGATCCCGGCGCTAACACGCCGAGCTCGGACCTGCAGCAGGAACCCGCGAGCGGCACACCCGCACAAGAATGGTTGATCCAATAGACAGTCGATTCGTAACGCGACTGTGAGAGGCTGGTCACGATCGGAGCACGTCTGGTGACTTCTTCTTGCGAAGCCCATAAAAGCTTATGGAGAACAGTTTCTGCAGGAGAAGTAAGACTGCTTTTGTTATTGGGTCGAAAAAACAGATTGCTAAAACGGATTTGCTGTTGGTGTGGAGGAAGAAAAAACCACAGATTCCCTTTGGGAATGACAAACAAAGAGCATGGCAGATGCGCAAACTGCTACTTTGCTCTAAAGCAGATAAAAACTAACCAAAAATTATTTGATTGACAATAAATCGAAGTATTACGTAATCTCTTCTCATTCCGCTACCAAATTCAGCTCAGGGGCCACAACGTGTCCACTCACAGCACTTCTAAAAGCCAATACCCCAGCTTTCGAATGTTTTTGTTTACCGGGGCTCTTATGCTCAGCGGCATGGCGACTCTTACAGCGCGGAATGGGACTGCGCAGACGCTGATCTCGGGAGACATTGCTGGAGTGATCATGGATCCGAGTGGAGCAGTCGTGCCGAATGCCGCGGTGACGGCGACGGAAGTAAACACGGGAGCGGTTTCCAAGACCGTTTCCACCTCGGATGGAAGATTTCACCTCTCCTTGCTGAAACCCGGCGACTATACCGTGAGTGTGCTTGTGCCGGGGTTCGTCCGAGACGAAGTCCATGTGCCTGTCGCTGTCGGCAAGGTAGCTCATGCAGACATTCGCATGCACCTTGGAGCGAACTCGGAGACGGTGACCGTGCAGGATAACGCCGCGCTGCTGGATACGCAGAACGGCGATCTGACTACGTCTTTCGATATGAAGCAGATTCAGGAGATTCCCAACCCGGGCAACGATATTACCTTTGTAGGTCAGCTTGCTCCGGGATCGGTGATGAATACAAGCGGCGGAACGGGTAATTTTTCGAGCTACGGTCTGCCTGCCACTTCTAATAATTTCACGGTAAATGGCGTTAGCCAGATTAGTCCGTTTTCAAACACGAACAACGCGTATGCCGTGAATATGCTGCTGGGCACCAATGAACTCAGCGAGGCGACGGTTGTCACCAATCCCTATTCGCCGCAATACGGCGGCCTGGGAGGAGCGCAGATTAATGAACTAACGCGTTCCGGCGCAAATGCCTTTCATGGAAATGCCGCCTATTGGTGGAATGACAAGAATCTGAATGCCAACAACTATTTCAACAATCAGCAAGGGATTGCGCGTCCTGCCGAGCAGGCGCAGCAGTGGGCGGCTGCGGTTGGCGGGCCTATCTTCAAGAACAAAACGTTCTTTTTTGTAGACACCGAAGGGATCAGCTTTACGGCTCCGAGCCAGGCTCAAGCGGTGTATGTTCCAAGTCAGGCGTTTGAGAATCGGGTGCTGGCGCAAGTCGCCCAGGAGAATCCAGCGGAGACGCCGTTTTATCAGCAGCTCTTCAAGGTCTACAACAATGCGACCATCCCCGCAGGCCAGACACTCCGGCCCTATGTGAATGTCGATCCCATTACGGGCGCATCGATAACAAACACGGACATTAACACGTACACATTTCTCTCGTCGGTGAAGACTTATGAATATATTGTGACCGCTCGCGTCGACCATAACTTCAGCGATCGCGATAAAATCTACGGGCATATCCGGCTGGATCGGGGGGTCCAGCCTTCCACCATCGACCCTATCAGTTCCGCTTTCAATATCACGAGCACTCAGCCAGCCTATAGCGGAGACATGGCGGAGACGCATACCTTTGGCACGACCGCAACCAATCTGTTCCTGTTCACCGCAACCTACTCGTCGCAGGCCTACGACTTTGTCGATCGCAACCTGGCGCTGTCGACATTTCCCTATCAGTTCAGTTTTTCGGATGAGAATGTGACGCAGAACGGAGCCACGCTTCACTACAACGATCCGCTCACTAAGATCGATGCCGCATCCGGCAATATTCCTCAGGGAACGAACCAGACTCAATATCAATTTACCGACGATTTTACGAAGACAAAGGGGCCGCACACGTTGAAGGCCGGCTTCATCTTGATTCGCACCGATGCGACCGACCTAAGTCCCGATGCAGGCACAATCCCGGTGCTGAGCGCGCGGGGGGATGCATACGGAGAGCAATATACTGCTGCGCGGGGCACTGGAAACTACTACAAATTACTTGAGGATGGGTATGCTTCGTCTACCGGCGTTCAGTTCCCCACGCGGGCGGAAGAGCCTTTTGCGTTTTATCAGCTTGGGTTCTATGCGCAGGATAGCTGGCAGGTGACTCCGGGGTTCACGCTGAATGGAGGAATACGCGTCGAGCGGAACTCGAATCCGTCCTGTCCAGCGAACTGCACTTCGCGATTCAAAGACGATTTCTTCTCCACCAATCAGACACTAACTACGCCCTATAACTCGGTCATTGCCTATGGGCAGAAGGGCACATTCACGAACTATCAAGCGTATATTGTCGAGCCGCGAATGAGCTTCGCGTGGCAGCCGTATGGCACAGGCGGGAAGACGGTGCTGCGGGGGGGGGTTGGGCTATTTGCAGACTCTTTTCCGGTGAACATCTCGAACACACTGCTCTACAACGTGCCGACAAAGAACGGGTTTACAGCGAATTCTCAGTCGCTCAGCGTTCCGAATTCCTCTCAATTTTTGCTCGATCCCGCTCAACCGGGAAGCGGCTACTCCGCGGATGTCGCCTCGAACAATGCTTTCGTCAACGGCTTCTATAACGGCGGGACGTACACGACGATTTCGCAGGCGGTAAAGACGGCTGGATCGTCGCTCGCCCTGCCGGGATTTACCAGTGTCAGCCCGCACATCTACTATCCGACCTATGAGGAGTGGAACCTGCAGGTTGAGCAACAGCTAGGCAATCGGACGACGATCCGCTTTGGGTATAACGGCAACCATGGATACCATGAGCCCGTGACCAACAATAGCGCGAATGCGTGGTGGAACCCGAATTTGTTGCCAACACCAGGTCAGGTCACCAACACGCAGACCGGTAATGTGTTTTCCTTCAACCCTGTCGGCTTGCCTACGGCTCCTCCTAATCAGAACTTTTCGTCTTTCACACAGATCAGCAGCGCGGGCATTTCGAACTACCATGGACTTACCGTGGATATGACCCATCGCTCGCGCTATCTCACCGTGCAGGCAAGCTATAACTGGAGTAAGGCCATGGATGAGGTTTCGAATGGAGGCATCTTCACGTTTGGATCTAACTCCTATGCGAATTCTCCAGTATCTCCCTATAACCTGCATTACAACTACGGAAATGCAGACTATGACGTGCGACACAACTTCAAAGGAAGTTATGTCTTCGATGTTCCGGGATCTTCTCACTTGAAGGTTGTTACCAATGACTGGCAGCTTTCCGGCACGGTCTTCTGGCACAGCGGTTTTCCATTTTCTGTCACGGATGGCTTCGCCAGTGGAGCGTTCTCGACGATCGCCTCCGCTGCTGGCGCCCCTTATCCTTACAACGTCTATAACGGACAGATCAATGCGGTGCCGTTGCATCCAAGCATGAACCGGCACTGCGGTTCCGAGGCAGTCTTCAACTTCGAAACGCAGACAGGCGGCCAATGCTTCGGGGGGGTGTCAGCATTCACCGACCCCAATGGTTTCGGGGCGGAAGGGCGCAATCAGTACACCGGTCCAGGGTTTTTCGATACGGATCTGACCGTGCTCAAAGGTTTTCACGTTCCCAAATGGGAGCAGGCGCGCCTGCAGGTAGGTGTGCAGTTCTTCAATATTTTGAATCATCCAAACTTCGCGACTCCAAGCGGCGACATTTCCAACGGACCTAACTTTGGGCAAATTACGTCGACCGTCAGCACCCCGACAAGCATCTTCGGGGCATACCTTGGCGGCGACGCATCCCCACGTCTCATCCAGTTGAAGACTACATTTAGTTTTTAGATTATGCCTCATCCTCTACTCTCGTTAGCTCTCGCTCGGGCGGCAGGTAAGCCCATTGCTTTCTATTCCGTTTGCTCAGCTCATCCCTGGGTGATTGAAGCGGCTATCCGGCAGGCCAAGGAAGATGGCAGCTTCCTGCTGGTCGAGTCCACGTCAAACCAGGTAAACCATGCTGGCGGCTATACCGGCATGGTGCCCGATCAGTTCAGAGAGTTTGTCTTCAGGATTGCGGACGATCTTGGCTTCGATCGAAAGCTGCTTGTTCTTGGCGGCGACCATCTGGGTCCAAACCCATGGAGGCATCTAAGCTCATCTGAGGCGATGCAGCAGGCGGCGGAGACCGTCAGGCAGTATGTCGCTGCGGGTTACTGCAAGATTCATCTGGATACCAGCATGGCGTGCGCGGGCGAATCCGATCCGCTGACCGACCAGGTGATCGCCGATCGTGCCGCGGAGTTGTGCGCCGTTGCAGAGAAGGCTGCCTTGGAGGAGAAGCCGCTGTATGTCATCGGCACGGAGGTTCCTCCGCCGGGAGGCGCGCAGCATGAACTCCAAACCGTGGAAGTCACCAGCCAGGCTGCGGCAAAGAGAGCGATTCAGGTTCATCGTCAGGCCTTTGTTTCCAGGGGACTCGATTCCGCATGGTCGCGTGTGGTTGCGCTGGTGGTTCAGCCCGGACTGGAGTTTGGCGATACTGCGGTGGTCGATTACGTGCCTGAGAAGAGTCTGCCTCTGACGCGTCTACTGGATGAGGAACGCGGGCTGGTCTTCGAGGCGCATTCAACCGATTACCAGAAAGCGGACGCCTATGGGCATCTGGTAAAGAACGGCTTCGCCATTCTCAAAGTAGGGCCGGCGCTGACATTTGCCATGCGCGAGGCATTGGAGGCTCTTGAAGATATCGAGTCGCAACTGGTTCCCGTTTCGCAACGATCGCGGCTGTTTGCCGTCGTTGAGGAAGCAATGCTGGCGCGCCCGAAAGACTGGCAGAGCCACTATCATGGCGACGCGCAAAAGACGCGGCTCCTCAGACTCTATAGCTATAGCGACCGGATCCGCTATTACTGGAATGAACCCATAGTTCAGGCTGCGGTTGCGAAGTTGATCACGAATCTGGAGGGCATCGACATTCCTCTTGTGATGCTGAGCCGGTATTTGCCCAACCAGTATGCCGCGGTGAGAGCCGGGGAGATTGCTCCGCATTCGAGGGACTTGATCGTTCATCGGATCGGTGAGGTGGTTCGGATGTACGCCGACGCATGTAAGGCCGCTCCGGGCTGATGTACGAGTAGCCGCCGGTATGCCGCGTCTCGGGCGAACTATTCAAAATACAATGGAAACAACAAGATCGATAATGGATTTTAGCTCTGAAAACGGAAGAGGTGGAATGGTATGAAAGCTCTGGTCAAGGCACAGGCCCAGCGTGGTCTCTGGATTGAAGATGTGCCGGAACCGCAGGTCGGCATCAATGACGTTAAAATCCGGGTACTCGCGACGGGAATCTGCGGAACGGATTTGCACATCTATGAATGGGATAGTTGGGCGGAAAAGACGATTCCGGTCCCGTTGGTCATTGGCCATGAGTTTGTCGGCGAGATTGTCGAAGTTGGCTCGAATGTCACCGATTTTCATATTGGCGATCGCGTCAGCGGCGAGGGCCATGTGGTGTGTGGCCGCTGCCGCAATTGCCTGGCAGGCAGGCGTCATCTGTGCGCGCACACGCAGGGGGTGGGGGTTAATCGCGCAGGCGCGTTCGCCGAGTTTATCGTTCTACCGATAACCAATATCTGGCGGCATGCTGCCGATGTTCCGCTTGAAGTCGCGGCGATCTTCGACCCGCTAGGGAATGCTGTACACACAGCGTTGGCTTTTCCGGTCCTGGGGGAAGATGTTCTGGTCACTGGCGCCGGTCCTATCGGAATCATGGCGGCAGCGGTGGCAAAGCACGCCGCCGCACGCAACGTGGTGATCACGGACTTGAACCCGTATCGGCTGGAGCTTGCGAAGAGAGCAGCGAACGTGACTGAGGCCGTGAATGCTCGCGAGACGACGCTGGAGCAGGTGCAAAAGAAGCTGGGGATGCAGGAGGGGTTCGATATTGGGCTTGAGATGTCGGGCAATGCGCATGCTTTCCGTGACATGCTGGCGAACCTGAGCCACGGCGCGAAGGTCGCGATGCTCGGCATCCCCTCCCCGTCCGAGATGGCGATTGACTGGGCCAAAGTGATCTTCAATCAGTACACGATCCGCGGTATTTACGGACGCGAGATGTATGAGACCTGGTACAAGATGACGGTCATGCTGCAGTCGGGCCTGGACATCAGCAAGGTCATCACCCACAGGCTGCCGTGGGACCAATTTGAAGAGGGCTTCGATGCGATGCGCTTGGGGAATTCCGGCAAGGTGATCCTCAACTGGCAGAACGTCTCGTGATTCGGGTATCGCGCTGGATGGGTTGATGACTTTCTCGATCGGTGCAATGAACTAGAGCGGATTTTGCTGTTGGTGTGGAGAAGGCAACCGCAGATTCCCTTCGGGAAGGCCAAACAAAGGGCACGGCAGACTCTACATAAACTGCTACTTTGCTGCTAAGGAAGAAGTTGGGACTTGTATCGCGCGATGAAAAGTTTTGACATCACGATTGCAGGAGAGATCAACCTCGATCTCATCCTGTATGGGCTTCCTCGGGTGATGCCGCTCGAGCGGGAGCTGCTCGGCACGGACTTTCGAGTTACGCTCGGGAGTTCTTCTGCGATCCTAGCTCATAATCTCGCGGTGCTTGGATCGCGCGTGGGCTTCATCACGCTGGTCGGCTCGGATGCGTTGGGAAAGATCGCTCTGGAGCGCCTCGGTGAGAGCGGCACCAATCTCAGCCGGGTTCGCGTGAGCACAGGCAGCGAAAGCACTGGCGTTACGCTGCTTCTGCCGCATGGAAACGCGCGCCACATTCTGACATACCCCGGGACGATGGCCGAGATGCGCGTGCAGGATCTGGATGTGGAGTATCTGAAGTCCGGGCGGCACTTCCATCTGTCTTCTTTGTTTCTGCAACGCTCGCTCGCACCTGGGCTGCCCGCGCTCTTCCGCGAGCTAAAAGATGCCGGCCTTACTATTTCGCTCGATACCAACGATGACCCCGAGGACAGGTGGGGCGATCTGCTCGACCCACTGCTTGATCTAATTGATGTGCTATTGCCGAACGAAGCGGAAGCGTGCCGCATCGCACATCAAGATACCTTGGACGACGCGCTGGATGTGCTTTCGAAACGCGTTCCCTGTGTTGCCGTGAAGCGCGGACCGCAAGGCTCCATTGTTCGCGCAGGCAGACAGATTATTACTGTGAACGGAATCTCTGTCATTCCAGTCGATACGATTGGAGCAGGAGACAGCTTTAACGCGGGGTTTCTATTTGCGTGGCTCAAAGGGCTTCCAGTGGACCAATGCGCTCTCGCAGGCAACATCACCGGAGCGCTCTCCACCCTGCAGGCCGGCGGCACAGAAGCGTTCCGCGACAGAGATTTTGTCGAAAATTTTCTGGATCAACACGCCTTCCCAGGACGTTGCTGAACGTCTCAATGCCGGCACAGAATGGCGGAAAAACTTTATGAGCAAGGAAGAGCGAATCATGACTGACTCGATAAAAACTGTTGATGACAAGTTCATTGCAATGGTCACGGCGAAGGCAGAGATCAACCTTCCGCTTGGGCAGTTCCAGCCTGTCTCCACCCTAGTTGCGGAAGACCACGCTCCTCAGCGCGCCCGCTTTCCTGTGATCGATTATCACAATCACCTGGATGCGCTTGAGCCGGCGGATGTTCTGCGTGTCATGGATGCCTGCGGCATTGAGCGCATTGTCAACATCACCATGCAGACGGGGGACAACGCCATTCGCATGATTGACAAGTTTCACTCCGTCGATGTAGATCGCTTTAGCACGATTGGCTGGATGGACTGGTCCGGTGTAGAACGATCCGATTTTACCGATGTCACCTTGCAGCGTTTGGAGCGGCTGGTAGAACATGGCGCAAAGGGCATTAAGTTCTGGAAAGATCTGGGCCTGAGCGTGCGCGATGCCAAGGGCAAACTCCTTCGGTTGGATGACGAACGGCTCGCTCCGGTCTTCGACAAAGCCGCCGAACTGAAGATTCCGGTCATGTTCCACACTGCAGACCCCGATGCATTTTTCCTGCCGATTGATGAGCATAACGAGAGATACGAAGAGCTGGCGGCGCATCCTGACTGGAGCTTCCACGGTTCTCATTTTTCGAAGAAAGAATTACTCGACCAACGCGACCGTGTCATCGCCCGTCACCCTAAGACCACCTTCGTCGCCGCGCACGTAGCGGAGTGCGGCGAGAACCTGGCACGCGTCACGAGCTTGCTGGAGACCTATCCAAACGTCTACATCGATATCAGCGCGCGCGCCTCTGAGCTGGGCCGCCAGCCGTACTCCGCACGCGCGCTCTTCCTGAAGTTTGCCGATCGCATTCTCTTTGGCGCCGATCTGGTGCCCGAAGAGTCGATGTACCGGCTTTTTTACCGGTTTCTTGAGACAGCCGACGAATATTTTGACTATCCTTCCCATGCCTCCCGCCAGGGCCGCTGGGAGATTTATGGAATGTATTTGCCGGATGAGGTCCTGCGAAAAGTGTATAGAGAAAACGCGCTGCGGCTTCTTTCTTAACGGTGATAGTACGCTGCTGTATTTCAGCTCACCGCGAAACAAATAAACGGGCTGATTAAGACGGGCCACGTTAGTTAGAAGTTGACGCGACCCTGAAACTGCACCACGCGCGGCGCATCCTGGGTTCCGTTCACGCGGCCGTAGTTGAAGCCGTCGTAGGGATTGGTATCGTTCGGGCCGCCGAAAATATGCCGGTTGAAAGCGTTAAAGAGTTCGCCGCGCAGCTCTGCGTTTATGTTTTCGCGGATCAGGAAACGCTTGATGATGCTGAAGTCTTCCTGCATATAACTGGGTATCCTGGCGTTGAGCACGCGCGGTCCATCGCCGAACTGATAGGTGCCAGTCGTCGAAACATTTGCGTTGGGATCACTGAACGGAATCGTGCTGAAGTCCACGATTTGGTTGCTGCCGACGGTGTTGACAGTGCCCACAAGATCGCGGTCCTGACCATTGAACGGATTGAAGTGCGCATGCTTCGCGATCAGTTTCCGCTGATCGCCAGCGAAGTTGAAGCGGAAGCAGCCATCATAGCCGGAGACGCCGCTTGCACAGGGATTGTTGAGCGGTTGCCCTGTTTGATAGCGCTGGATTGCCCCCACCTGCCATCCCCCAACAAGCTCATTCAGCAGAAAGCCATCGTTCAGAAACCGCTTATTCCTGCCGAAGGGCAGCTCATAGATATAGCTAAGAACAAAGATTTGAGGGACATCCTGGATGCTGAGGGCCTTTTCCGTGCGGATGGGCGCGCCGGCCTGGTAGTTCCCGGACGTTCCCGATGCCGCCTGGAAGGGAATGGCGCTGTCGGCATCGGTCAGAGTTTTCGACCAGGTATAGGACGCCTGAAGGTGGAGGCCGTTGCTGAACTGCCGCACCAAGGTCGCTTGCAGGGAATGATAAGTTGACATGCCGGTCGGCTCATATGGTTGACCGAAACCCTGACCACCCAGATTATAAAACTGAGGGAAGGGACGCAGCGACTGCCCTACCGGGTTGCTGCCGGCAAAGGTGGCGTAAGGCGATTTGATACCCGCGGCAACGGCTGCCGCTGAATTGGTCGGCTGGTTCAACAAGGTTCCCAGTCCGAAATATTGCACCGGCAGGCTGTTTGGGAAGCGCGTATTCGCATTCAAGCGCGTGGAGTGCTGGCCGACATAGCCGAGCGTGAAGACAAGGTCATTCGCAAGCTGCTGCTGGACCTGCATGCTCCAGTTCTGGACCATTCCGGGTTTGCCATCGCCCTTCTGTATCCAAGCGATTCCTTGGAAGTTGCTCTGCGATGAATCGAGGTTTGGAGGAGGAGAATAGGCCGGAAAGCCGTTGTCGAGAGCAAAGGCGGGGCTGAAGCCATCCACACTGTTCGGGCTTGCATTGGCGGAGAAGCCATCCACGTTCGATCCGTTGCCAAAGTCGGCGGCGATCAGCGGCGCGTAGTAGATGCCATAGCCGCCGCGCACGGCCGTCGTCGGCGTGGCAGCATACGCAAAACCGATACGAGGAGCAACATCTTTGTAGTAGACGTCGGCCCAGGTTTCAGTCCGGTTGCCATTGCGGCCCGCGCCGCTTCCTGCGAAGACGATCGCTCCGGGAGTGCCGCTGCCATTTGCACCAGTATTGAGCGCAGTCGGGCTGAAGTTGCTGGTTCGGCCCTGACGCGAGTAGCGCGGCGGGTCGATGTCATATCGCACGCCCAGGTTCAGCATCAGATTCTTGCGAAGCTTGAAGTCATCCTGCAGATAGACAGCGCCGTAATGCTGAATCCAAAGGGAGACCAGCGCGGGGTCGTTGATGTGGCCATTGCTCGTAGCGCCGAGGAGAAAGCTGGCAAATTGGTTGCCCGTATCGGTCTTGATTGCATTATCGGCGGAGATATTCGCGCCGGCGGTTTGGGAGCGCGAGAAGTAGAACTGTCCCGGCAGCGTGGAGGTGTCCGTATCCGAGTACATGTCGTAGCGATAATCGACACCAAAAGTAAGGGAGTGGCGACCGATCTGCTTGGTCACAGAATCCTGCACCCCGAAGCTGGAATCCACCTGCGCGTTGTTTGTGCTTTGGCCGAAGTTGGCCAGGCCTTCGCCGGGACTGAAGAGCGGGAAGCCGACACCGCCCACGCCCTTTAGCCCTAGCGAGGTTGGATTGAAGGCGGCACTGACTGCATTTGAAACCTGGTAGGTCGGCTCGCGAGTGATCCCAAAGTTGAAGTGGTTCAGCAGCGACTCCGAAATGATGAGGTCCCAGCCGGCGCGGGCAAAGAACGAAGGCTGATACTGCACGCTCACCCCGGGGTCGGCAACTCCCGGGAGCGTGCGCGCACCTGCAGGATTGACGTTTTCACGGTTGGTATACGAGCCGTAGAACCGGTTGCGCTGGGTGGCATTCCAATCGACGCGAATCGTGTAGTTCGTCTGCACGATTGGCTCATTATCGATAATGCGATAGTTGTTGTTCAGACCGCTGCCGAAGTTTGGCGACGGGACATTGCTGAGAACGTTTTGTGCAACCGTGCTGATGCGCCCCGTTGGAATCATATTGCCCTGGAACGGATCACGGCACTGCACACCGTTGACTGTGCGCGTGGTCTGCGGATCGAAGATTTGCCCTTGCAGAAAGGCACTGCCAGTACACGGGTTTATTACAGACGAGCCGTTCACCAGGATGGGACCGCCGAGAAACTGAGAGAAGTTTCCGTTGCGTTGGTCTTGGATCGGCACACCCGTTGTCACGTTCGTTCCCTGGCCTTTGCGGTATTGCTCAAACGAGAAGAAGCCGAATAGTTTGTCAGTTCCATTGAAGACGTGCGGAATGCGAATCGGTCCGCCGAGTACGACGCCGTAGTCATTCTCGTTATTCAATGGCCGCTGATTCTGGGCTCGGCACGTCGCATCGCCCGGGGCGCACTGACTCAGATACGCCTTATTGAACCAGTTATTCGCATCCAACACCACGTTCTGAAATATCTCGAACACGTGACCGTGGTAGACGTTGGTGCCGGCCTGCGTGTTGAAGCTGGTGAGGCCTCCAGTCGTGCGGCCGTATTGCGCCGGCAGTGTTGACGTGATGATCTTGAACTGCGTGAGCGCCTCGACGGAAGGGGATACCTGATCGAAAGTCTCCCCCGCTGCCTGACGATAGGTGCTGATGCCATCCACGAGCACTTCGTCGCCGAAGTTTTGCCCCCCGCTGATTTTGGTCTGGTAGGCCCCAGACTGATTGAATCCGAAGTTGCCCTGTCCCGCCGTACCTGGACCGACAACACCGGGCGCGAGGAAGATAAACGAAAATGGAGACCGCATCTCGCTACTGCCGAGCGCCAGCGGAAGATCCTGTGCAACGCGTGGGGTGATCGTTGTGCCGATCTCGGAGCTCTCGCTCTGTACCTGCGGGCCGTTCGCTTCCACGGTTACGCTCTCGGTGTTTCCGCCAATCTGCAGCGTGAGATTCAGCGCAGAGGTGCTACCGATCGTGACCTGCACTCCTGTCTGCTCCGTGGTCTTGAACCCAGCCTTCGTCACGGTCACCTGATAGCCGCCGAGTTCCAGTTGGAGCAAATTGTAGCCACCTGCCCCGTTGCTGGTGGCGGAGTAAGTTGCTCCTGTGTCCATGTTCTTGATGGACACCTGCGCGCCTGGGATCGCAGCGCCTGTGCTGTCGACGATTGTCCCGGCAATTGCGCCTCGATTTCCTTGTGCGATGCAGACACTTGATGGGACGAAGAACAACAGAGTAAGGAGAAAAAATTCCCATTTGCGGGACGCGGTCATGTACTGCCTCCAAAGGATGCTCCCTAGTGCCGTTTCGCACAGTATTTCAGAGCGTTCGAATCGATCTTTGTCTAACGGTCTGGAGCGTAGCAGTGCGGTGACTACATTGAATACGGAGCTTCCTACCATTTCTCTATGGGACATTCAGACCATGTGCCACCCATTTTCATGTATCCGGTCTATGGATGATCTGCAAGCCGCAAGCCCTTGTTCCTCGTCTTATCAGTCTGCAACTTCAATGCGATGCCCAGCTCGTCCTTTGACTCCTGTGTACGGCCCAGCCGAGTAAGCACAAGCGCACGATAGTAATGCGCCTTATCGAAGTCTGGCGCACTCTTCTCGGCCGATTCCAGCAGAGGCTCCGCCGAGATATAGTCCTTGGCATGGTAGGCGAGGATGGCTTTACCCGTAAGCGCACCCGCATGCGAGGGATCGACAGCAAGTGCACGATCGTAGAACTCCGCTGCATGCACCGCATCGCCCTGCTCGGAAGCCAGTTCACCCATTTGGTAGTTCGACTCTGCCTGCCCAGGTTGCAAGGTCAGTGAGCGGGTGAACTCTGCCGCTGCTTCGTTGTTCCGTAGTTGGCTACGGTAGAGGCGTCCCAATCCGTAGTGCGCTGATGCATCCTGCGGCCGCAGCTTCAGATACTCTGCCATCGCCTCTTCGGCTGCGGGCACCTGCTGCAAGTCCATTTTGATGCGGGCTTGTGCATACATTACGTCTGGTCCCTCGGGTGATAGCTTGCGTGCGGCCATGACAGCCGCATCGGCATCAACGTACAGATGCATCTCGTCTTCCAGCAGTGCAATGTCCAGTAACAGCTCAGCGTCGTCCGGCACATGCTTCTTTGCGCGAAGGAGAAGAGCGAGTGAATGTTCATACTCCCGGGTGCGCCGATAAGCAAGCGCTCCCTCAATAGCAACGCGCTTCTCCTGCGTTTGAGCCTCGGCGGTTGTCATAGGATCGTTCATGCGCTGTTCGGCAGCGTCCATGAGAGCTTCGCAGTTTGCTGGGCATGGGCTGTTCCCGGCAGGCGTTTCGGTCTGCTGCGGCAGACACGGTGCTGCGGCGAGAATGATCGCTAAGAAAGCGTATGCGAATAAACGAGGAACGCTCATTTTACTGCTCGGGCCCTTGCCGGACTGACGAATTCAGTTGCGCCTTTACCATCTCGAACTCCGCCTTAGCCTCCGCTTCCATGCCTAACGCGTGGTAGACGCGCCCAAGATCGAAGTGCCAAGCGGGCTTTGAAGAGTGAAAACGGATCGCAGTCTCAAGTTCCGCTCGCGCGTCGCTCCATCTGCGCTGCTTTACAAAACATTGGCCAAGTTCTGCATGACTCGCAGCATCATCCGGGGCCATGGTGATGGCTCGTTGCAATAAACTCACTGCTTCGCCTTCGTGGCCGGCGTCTCGCTGCAAGATGCCGAGTGATCTGTAGGGAAGTGCAAAATCTTTGCGGCTCTCCTGTTCGTCTGCAATGGCAAGCCGGTAGTCGCCTTCCGCGCCGGAACGATCATTTTGCATCTCGGCGATCAGGCCCAGGTAGGTCTCCGCCCTGGCATCATGGGGTCGGATCGCAAGCGATTGCTGAAGCGCCTCGGCTGCAGCCGGGTAACGCTTCGCACTGTATAGAACACGACCCAGGTCATACCAGGCATCCCCATCTTGGCCGTTCATACTGACTGCTACCCGAAGCCACTTCTCCGCATCCGGCTCGTCGTTCAGCAACACATAATCGCGAGCAACAATACGCAGTTCTTCGCTATCTGGTTGCCGTAGAGCGGCGGCGGTGGTGAACGCGGCCAGCGAGCAGCGCGCGTCCGCCCGGCCGAAGAGCACCAGAGCGAGTTGGTACCAGCCTCCAGCTGTGGTCTCAAGTCGCAGCGAATGTTCGGCCGCCCTTTGCGCTTCGTTAAGCCGGCCAGCATCTGACAGTAATCGCGATCGACTTAACTCGGCTTCAGCCGCCGCACGCTGCGCCGGATCCGTGAAGCTGGCGAACTGGCTACATCCGGCTTGAGCCGCTTGAGCCGCGGAGGAAGCTTCGTTCACCGCAGAAGGCGACTGCGCATGGAATAGTACCGGAAATGCAAGCATCAATATAACTCCGCGCACACGCCTGGCTATCAATGTGCCAATCGCGCGCAAAGTATCGTGCTTGCTGGTTCTCACCGTTTCGCTCGCCGTCGTGTGCAATTCTAAAGCAATCAATCTCGCGTCCTATGGTACATTCCGCCCGGTTCGAAGCCACTTGCGTTCGACTGAGTGTGCCGAGTGTCCTCTGTCAGAGATTGACTTCAAGTCGTCTTAGGGAAGCTCTGCATAAGGAGTTAATTCCTGACAGCAGCGGATTGGACGGGGAAGAGGAGTGGTTCGGGTTGGATTTGAGAGCGGGTGTAGCCCTCTGGAGTGCCTTTTTTCCGCCTCCGGGCGCACTACTGCCCGGCTACGGCCAGGCGTTTGCGGTGGAGTAGAGGTTGACCAGCGCGAAGTTCGCGCACAGCCGGTGGTGGTTCTTGACCACGCCGCGATATCTGACCTTGTCGGAAGCCGAAGACCCGCTTCAGGATGCGGAACACATGCTCCACCTTGGCCCGTATCCTGGACTTACTCCGGTCCTTCTTTTTCTGTAACTCAACCACATAATTCTTGAACTTCGTGCGCTTGCAGGTCCTGTCCTGGGCCTTCGGAGCAACCTCCTGGATCGCCTCGGTCTGCCCTTGATACCCGGCGTCGCCCCAGACCTTGCGTTTCTTCGCCGTGCAGCAGCTCGGGCAGCTTCCAGCGCGAAATGGTGGGAGCGACAGTTCGCAACTTCCATTCGATCTGGCTGTAGCTTCCAGTCATCGGCCAGCACGATGATCAGACGTGCGCGGAAGCACGCCGCTGGCCGCCAGCGTCCGCGATTGCGCCTGTCTTTTCAATTCCGATCGCTGTTCTTCGGTCAACTGAAGCAACTCTCCACGCTGTCTCATAACCGTGAGATGAGCTAAACTCGCTAACGTTACCGCTGGGACAGATTACTAGACCGTTGGCCACGACCGGCCCTGGTGCTAACATTCTCTCTACCTGGAACCTTTCTGAATGTCGCATCATGAGAACGAAAATCGATTACTCTCTCGCCGTAGTCTCATCAAGAGCTTGTCGTTGGCACCCGTTCTCTTCCGCCCGGCACCTTTTTATGCGTCATCATTTTTATTTGGCGGTCCCAAGCCCCTTCCAACTCAAGCTTCAACCTTCTCCTTCGCTGATATCCGGCTAACGCCCCACTACCCGGCGAAGTCTCCACTGGAAAACATTCTCCGCCTGGTGACTCCGGGCTCGGACGAGTACGTAACGGAGAGGTACGCCTTTGAAATCGGTTCCCAACTTAATCAGTGGGCCCGTGCTCTCCAAACATCAGTGCACGATACTTCGGCGTTGACCAAACTATTGGATTCTTCCGTAGAAGCCTCTTCGCTGATTCCCGCCGGCAATACTACGCTGCGCACAGGCAATGGAGTAGATGTCGTCAAAAGACGGTTTGCCGACGGAGTCGTGCATGGTCGCGATCAATTTCTTCAGCAGGTCCAAGGCTGGCTGGCGCAGCTCGCACACGTGGAAACCGCGGAATTTGAGATTACCGGCATCGAGCAAATCGCCGGTACTCCGCCGACGGTCCGCCTGGATATCCGATACTGTATCGTCGGCACTCGAAACGATCAGTACCGTGAGGAGCGCGTGGGATCGTGGCGTACCGAATGGTCGCACGATGCATCCCGCAGCCCAGCCGAAGCCTGGAAAGCCCACAAGTGGCAGGCCAGCGAAGAGATACTCAGCGTCACTGGTGCATCCGGGTTTACCGACGTCACGCCGCAGGCTCTCGGCAGAAACAAATCGTATACAAACCAGATGCTGCGCGGATCCGACTATTGGCGTACCGTCCTCGACGGCGCTTGCGGCATCGACATCTACGGCAACAACGGCGTGGCTGCGGGGGACTTCGACAACGATGGATTCGACGATATTTACGTTTGTCAACCGGCAGGGCTTCCTAATCGCCTCTATCGCAACCGGGGCGACGGAACCTTTGATGACGTAACCGAGAAAGCGGGAGTCGGCGTGCTGGACAACACCGCATGCGCCCTCTTCGCTGATTTTCAGAACAAAGGCCTTCAGGACCTCCTCGTCGTGTGTGGCAGCGGTCCCCTGCTCTTTCTCAACCAGGGCGACGGAACTTTCGCGATCAAGCGCGATGCCTTCAAGTTTGCGAATCCTCCTCAGGGATCGTTTACTCACGCAGCTGTTGCCGACTATGATCGCGATGGGCGCCTCGATATCTACTTTTGCCTGTACAGCTATTACCTCGGACTCGACCAGTATCACTATCCAGTACCCTACTTCGACGCTCGCAACGGCCCGGCCAACTGCCTGCTGCACAACGAAGGCAACGCGAACTTTGTCGAGAAGACCGAAGCCGCAGGATTGAACATTGATAACAATCGCTACAGCTTCGCCTGCGCCTGGGGCGAATCCACTACAAGCGGTTTTCCCGATCTTTACGTAGCCAATGACTTCGGGCGCAACAACCTGTACCGGAACAATGGCGATGGGACCTTCAGCACAGTCTCCAACTCGGCCCACGTCGAAGATGTCGGTGCCGGAATGAGCGCCTGCTGGTCCGATTTCAATAACAATGGAAATCAGGACATATACGTCGCCAATATGTGGTCATCGGCAGGCCAGAGAGTCTCCGCGCAAGAGATCTTCCAGGAAAAAGCTCCGCAAGAGATCCGCGCGCTCTATCAGCGACACGCGCGAGGCAACGCGCTTTATCGCAACCAAGGCAATGGGCAGTTTCAAAACGTCGGCCAGCAAGCCGGGGTCGAGATGGGACGCTGGGCCTGGTGTTCCGACTTCTGGGACTTCGATCACGATGGCTATCCCGACCTGTACGTCGCCAACGGATACATCTCCGCGCCACAGCGGGAGTCCGAGCGCAACGACCTCGGGAGTTTTTTCTGGCGGCAGGTCGTAGCGAAATCCCCCGAAGACGGCACTCCTTCCGTGGCCTATGAACATGGTTGGAACGCTCTCAACGAATTGATCCGTTCCGACAATTCCTGGAGCGGCCATGAGAGAAATGTAGCCTTCGCCAACAACCGCGACGGCACGTTTTCCGAAGTTTCCGGCGCGCTTGGATTGGACTTTTCCGAGGACAGCCGCTCCTTCGCGCTCGCCGATCTCGACCACGACGGCCGCCTCGAACTCATCCTGAAAAATCGCAACGCGCCACAGCTCCGCATCCTGCACAATGGAATGAAGGACCTCGGCGACTCCATCGTATTCCGTCTGCGAGGAACGAAAAGCAATCGCGACGCCATCGGAACAGCCATCACGCTCGGAGCAGGGACTCTCATCCAGACCAGGTACCTGCAAGCAGGTTCCGGCTTTCTAGCTCAACACTCCAAAGAAGTATTCTTCGGGGTCGGGAAGCCGGAAGGAGAAGTCCACGCCACAGTGCGCTGGCCAAGCGGGCTCACTCAAACGTTCGATCATCTCCCGTTGAACCACCGGATCGAAATTGAAGAAGGCGCGGCCACTTTCACTGCAAAACCATTCGCCGCTCCAAACCCTTCCTACGACCATGCAACCCCGCCGCCTATCATAGAACCCCTACCTACCCAGGTCGACACATGGCTCATTGAACCCTTGAAAGCACCGGAGTTTTCGCTGCCCGACTTGGCAGGTGAGATGCGAGAACTCCAATCGCTACAGGGCACCTCCGTCCTCCTTCACTTTTGGGCAACTGCATCGCCGCTTTACCAAAGTCAACTGAAGCTCCTCCATCAGCACCATCCAGCGCTCGTCGCAGGGCATCTGGAAGTTTTAGCCATCAACGTCGACAAACCTGACGACGCCGGCAAGGCACGCTCCTTTGTGGCACAGGGAAAGTTCTCCTTTCCCATACTCTTCGCAACAGAAGATGTGGCCGGCATCTACAACATCATCTACCGCTACATGTTCGATCGCCGCAGAGACCTTGCCATCCCCACCTCCTTGCTCCTCGACCGCGAAGGCATGATCGTCAAGGTGTATCAAGGACCTATCATCCCCGAGCGTCTGCTCGAGGATCTGCGTTCCATCCCCACCACCGAAGCCGCTCGCATGCAAAAGGCGATGCCGCTGGGCGGAGTGCTTTACCAGGCCGCGTTCCTGCGCAACGACTTCACCTACGGGGTAGCCCTCTTCCAGCACGGCTATCTGCAGCAGGCCGCCGAATCATTTCAGCAGGTAATCGCCGCAAAGCCGAATGATCCCGAAGGCTACTACAATCTCGGAACACTCAACCTTCGCAGAAATGACTTCAAGCAGGCGCGCCAATATCTTCAACAGACCCTCAAGCTGCGTCCAAACTACCCCGAAGCGTGGAACAATCTCGGAATGATGGCCGCTCAGGAGGGCCGACCCGACGAAGCCGCCCACGATTTTCAGCAGTCGCTCGCTCTGCGGCCAACCTACGCCGTCGCGCTGCTGAACCTTGGGAATGTCTACCGGCGGCAGGGCGACTTCGCGAAGGCACAGGACTGCCTGAATCGTGCGCTCGAACTTGAACCCGGCGACCCTGAAGCTAACTATAGTCTCGGCATGTTTTATGCTCAGCAAAATCAAATACAGCAGGCGTCGGACTACCTGCAGAAAGCAGTCGAGCTGCGCCCCGACTATGCCGAAGCCTGGAATAACCTCGGCGTTCTCTTCGTCCAGCAACAGGACTACGCCAAGGCAGAGGAGCAGTTCAAAACCTGCATCCGCATCGTCCCCAGCTTCGATCAGTCCTATCTCAATCTCGCCCGCCTCTATGCCTTGCAGAACGACAAGCAAAAAGCGAAACAAGTTGTGCAGGACCTTCTTCGGATGCAGCCCGAAAACGCCCGCGCCAAACAGGCCCAGGAGATGCTGAACGCTGCGCCTTGAAGGCCGCATCAGCAAGCGAAGCCGAAGCCGGCTTATGTCTATAATCGCAGTGTATGAATCTTCCTCGCCGGCGTTTCCTCGGCTCATCTCTTCTGGTGCTAGGCAGTACGGTTACCGATCTTCTCGCCACGCCCCTTTCGCAATGGAGAGATCCCGCCCTGGTCCACGCCGCGACTTGGAATACGTCGCCCTCTTCGGTACAGTTCGTTGATGTCGCGCAGCAAGCTGGCCTGAACACCCCCAACGTATGGGGCGGTATCGACCACAAGCGCTCCATCATCGAAGCCAAAGGCAGCGGACTCGCCTTCTTCGACTACGACCACGACGGCTGGCTCGACATCTATCTGACCAATGGAAATCGCCTCGATACACATTGGCCCGCAGGCAAGGCGCCCACCTCCCATTTGTATAAAAATAACCGCGACGGCACCTTTACCGATGTCACTGAAAAGTCAGGGCTCGGCATCACTGGCTGGCAGACCGGAGTCTGCGTCGGCGACTACAACAACGATGGATGGGACGATCTCTTCTGCTGCTTCTGGGGCCACAACATTCTCTTCCACAACAACGGAAACGGGACCTTCACCGACGTAACTCGCAAAGCCGGTCTCTATCAAGAGCAGGTCCGCTGGGGCGCAGGCTGCAGCTTCCTCGACTACGATCGCGACGGCCACCTCGATCTCTTCGTCTGCAACTACCTCAAGCTCGATCCCGAAAAAATTCCCGCGGCCACCGACACCCACTACTGTCAGTGGAAGGGCGTCCCCATTATGTGCGGCCCGCGCGGTCTTCCCGGCGGCACAAACATCCTTTATCACAACAATGGAGACGGCACCTTCACCGATGTCTCGGAGAAATCCGGCATCCTCAAACCCGGCCCGCGTTACTCCATCACTTCCGTCTCCTACGACTTCGACAACGATGGCTGGCCCGATATCTATATCGCGGTTGACTCCGAACCAAGCATCCTCTTCCAGAACAACCACGACGGCACCTTCACCGATATCGCCGTCATGTCCGGTTGCGCCTACAGCGACGGCGGCCACGAGCAAGCCGGCATGGGTGTCGCCGTCGCCGACTACGATTGCGACGGCTGGTTCGACATCTTCAAAACGAACTTCGCCGACGACACCTGCAACCTCTACAAGAACAACGGAGACGGCACTTACAGCGACGTCACCTTTGCCTCCGGCGTCGGAGTCAACAATCGCTATGTCGCGTGGGGATGCGCGTTCCTTGACTACGACAACGACGGCTGGCAGGACATCCTCCAGGTCAACGGTCACGTATACCCGGAGATCGACAACTACCACTTCGACCAGACCTTCAAGAATCCCCGTCTGGTCTACAAAAATCTCGGCAACGGACATTTCAAAGACGTCTCCTCCGAGATGGGGCCCGGCATCTCCGAACATTTCTCCAGCCGGGGTGCAGCCTTCGGCGACTACGACAACGACGGCGACATGGATGCGCTCATTCTCAACATGAACGATCTGCCGTCGCTCCTCCGCAACGACGGAGGCAACAAAAACAACTGGATCAAGCTCAAGTTAATAGGAACCAAATGTAATCGCACCGCCATCGGCGCGAGAGTAAAGGTCATCACCGGAAAACATATACAGATGGACGAAGTTAACAGCGGCACCAGCGTCATGTCGCAAAGCGATCTTCGGCTTCACTTCGGGTTAGGGAAACTGGAAACCGTCGATGCCATCGAAGTCAAATGGCCCACCACCCAGAAGATCGAACGATTCGCTCAGGTGAAAGCAAACCAGATCCTCACCATCCGCGAAGGCGACGGCATCGTCGCAGCGTGGAAACCACCCTCAAAGTAGTATTCCTTGGATTTTGTAACGGCCGTAGCTCAGCCGCGCCATAGGCGCGATGCACATGGGCGTCCTCCGTCAGGGAATACTTTGGAGTGGCGATGCAATCAGCGCACCTTCAGTGAGCGATAGTAGAGCCCGGCTGCCCCTGCAGAACCACCAGGAACTGCTTGATCTCCCGCCTCTGGCGTTCCACCTCAGCAGCCTGTTGCTTCTCAATCTCATCATGCAGCAGGAACTCTTTCTTGGCATTCGCCGGCTCACCGGTCCGGTCGTAGGCCACACCCAGCCGGTAATGTGCCTCGCCCAACTGCGGGTCCACCTCAATAGCCTTCGTGTAAAAGCCGATCGCCTTTTGATATTCACGTTGCGAAGCAGAGAGAATCCCGAGCTGCAGGTAAGCATCCACGCACTTGGGATCCAAGGCCACGGCTTTCGAAAGCAAGACCTCGGCCTGGTGCAGCGCCGAAGCGTCCGCACCTTGTTCCTGCCGTCTCAAAATCGCCATTGCATACAGGTAATTGGCCACAGCGTCTTCTGGCTGATCATGCACAAACCGCGCCAGCTTCTGTTTCACGCATGGCAAAGGCGCAGGCGACGCCATCTCGACCTTACCCATAAAAATATAAGGCTCGCTGTCTGCCAGGTTTAGATCGGAAGCAGCGCAAAGCTGAACTGCGGCCTCATCGTACAGCCCGCCCGCAAACAGAGCAGTCCCCAGCGCCGTCAACATTCTTGAAGACTTCGGATATGCGGTCGCCCCTTTCTTGAAGACCTCACCGGCCTGCCATATCGCCCGATGCTGCAACAACTCCGATCCCCATTCAAAATAATTGCGCTCACTCGGATCAAGACGGACGGCCTGCTGCTCTTCCCGTACCGCAGCAAGAGGATCGCCGATCTTTTCATCAAGCTCACCCGCCAAACGATGCAGGTCCGCAGTGTCCTCTCGCTCGAGCATCTTCCGGACATGGTCGCGCGCCTGCTCGATATCGCCCGCACCTTGATAAGCCAGTGCCAGATCATACGCATTGCCATCCATCGCAGGATTGATCCGGTACGCAGTCTGCAACAGCGGAAGAGCGTCTCTGTATCTGCCAGCTTGAAGATAAAATTCCCCAAGCCGGTGATTTTCAGTGAAACTTCCAGGAGCGTTAGCAAGAGCCGCACGCAACTCGCTCTCGGACTCCTTCTCTCCCGGGCCGCCAAACAAATGCGGTCCGTTATCACGCGAACCCTCATTTTTCAGCGTGACAGTCTCACGCGCGAGATCTTCGCTCGTCCGCAACGTCGAATCCGACCCATGCCCTCCCACAGCAGTCCAGTCGGTCACTCCCGCAATAGTGAAATTTGGCTTATCCGAAAATTCCAACGCTTGCGATGCAGACGCAGAAGACTGCGTGGGACGTATGCGAGCATTGCATGGAGTTTCGAGGATCAGGTCGATGTTCATAAAATCTTCCCGAGACAATGCAAGAACAGCGCTATCACCATGGCATCCTGATTTCTCCGCACTGAGCTGGTAGTGGCCAGCCGGAACATGGATGAATGAAAACTTGCCCGCAATATCCGTTTGTGTCTCCAACTGCTCGAGAGCTCCCTCACTTCTAAGCCGTACCCGGGCATCGTCAACCGGCTTGCCCGTAGAATTGTAGACACTGCCTCGAATCGCGATCCCATCCGAATGTTGCGAAAAAGTCTGCTGGGCAGCCGCACCAACAGTCAAGATACTGACCAGCACTGCAATCACCGATAGAACACCACGAAGAGACTGCGAACTTCTGCGCTCCGTAGAAGGCCGCGATCGGGACGAAACATACATGCTGAGACCGCCTTTGTTCACATCGCGAATTCTACTAGGTGTCCTTGGTCCACAGAAAACAACTCAACGATCGAAACACGGCAGCGACCTCGAAACTCGCATTATCACGCTAGAGGAAGGAATCGATGATAGAGAGATCATCGTCGGCGTACTTGAATCACTGGGACTGCATTGCTCGCAGATGATTGCGCTAGGGTCCCGCAACCAAGGAGAGCAACTCGCCGAGATCAAGGGGTGAGTTGCTTTCGGCTCCCCGAGGCAAAGATGGACAGATCGCAAGTGCTTGGTTATGCCCTTCGAACCACACCAAAAACGAAGACTGTTTTGACCCCACCAGCTGTTGCTGGTTGATCCACTGATAATAGGCGCCCATGTCCGCATCAATCAGAGACCCCGTAAAATCAAATTCTTGACTTCCTTCGCCGCTGGACAGCATTTCATTCATTGGCCTCTGCCGCTGCCTGGGCGCAAAGCGCACAAGCAACGTGAGCGGTTGCGCTCTTCGTAAGGCCTCTCGCGCCGCCCACTGGGCGAAGGTCGTGCTGAATATCTGGGTTCCGGATCCTTCTGTGAGCAGCTTGACCTGAAAGCGCTGCAGCACTTCGTCTCCCGATCTGTCCATACCAAGGTTGGCGGGACTTAGACGCGCCATATGGGAGCGCAGTTCCTCAGGCCCCATGCCCGGTCGCGTGATCTCTGTTTGCATATTTTTCAGCAACGCAGCGACTACAGGTTGCAGTTTCTGAAACGATACGCAAGTGAGCAACGGGCTATGGGCAGCGGGTTTCCCTCCGTCAATGTACCAATGCTCATAGGGACCGGAATACGCCTTCGCTCTGGCTGCGACAGCATCCAGCAAAAGCTCAACCCCGTTATCCGGTTTGACTTGCCTGAAGTAGGTGCCATGCTCCCGCAGATTACGAAACAAGGGCGCGTCATAGGACACAACACCCTGCCCGATAACCGCAATTCCAAGTCTCCGCATGACGATTGGTTTAGGCGTCGCCGCAGTCTCGGAATAATGACCGTAAGCTATCGCCGCCTCCCGAAACGCATCCTGCTGGTGTGTCGTCCACAGGTATGCCGATAACTGTTCGACAAACAGCCCTGGCTGATTGACCCAATCGAGATGTTCCAATTTTGACGAGAGGGAAAGTTGCGAAAAACCTTGAAACCACTGTTTCCGCTGCGCCGGCGTAAGAGAACTGAGAGTGGCGAGTTCCCCGTCGATTGCAACGCGCTCCGCGGGAAACTTGAAATCATACTCAATCAACTCCCGTAGCAAGCTCGGCACAAAGCTGAGCGGCAGGGGCCGCAGAGCTTCCACGTGAGCCACGGCGAGCTTTCTGGCCTCCGGCGGATATCCGGCGAACTGTGCGGGTTGGAGGTTGCCTGGCAGCATAAACTACAACAGCTCGTGGATCGGCACGCCTTGTGACAGCTTAGGCGAGAACCCCATCATCGCACCGAGAGTGGGTACAAGGTCAATCGATTGCAGCGGCCGGTCATACACCACGCCCTGACGAACGCCCGCGCCAAGGGCCATCATCCAGGTTGTGCGTGACGCCGTGTCGCCCGTGCGATGATGCTGAAATCCATTTCCGCCGGCATCTCCGTCAGCGTCCCGTCCAAAATCTGGAAGAATAAACATTGTCGTATTACCCGCATATTCTGGCTCGTCCTGGACCGCCCTCCAGAGCTCCGCGCAAAGACGGTCTGTGCGACGGATAGCCTCAATATAGAGCGAATAAGCGCCCGAGTGAGCAATATCGATGTCGTGCATCGTGATCCAAAGCAGGTTGGGAGACTCCCGCTGCATCAAACGCTTTGCTATATACATCGACAGCTCGTCCGGGCTCGAGATCGTTCGCGCCTGCGCCATAAAGTCATCAACCGACAGTTTCAATATGCTTTCCATCTGCTGCAATTCGAATTCGCCGCCCCCAATTTGCGGCGTGTAGAGCGGCGTCTCATAGTTGTCGCGCAGCAGATGACCGTAATCCGAAGTGGTTCCCGATGCTGCCGCACTCAATAAGTGCTTTGGCAAAATCACTTGAGCTCCCAAACCTGGACCATAGGATCGATAATCGCTCTCGCCAATCCGATTAAAACCGTTGCTGGGTGCGACCACCCACGCGCTTGAAGACGGTCGCTTCAGGTCCTTGCGAAAATATTCGAATACGGTGGGGTGTTCGGGTGGGACTGCCGAAAAGTTATTGAGCGTTTCATATACGCCAGTCGCGAGACTTGCAGTTGCTACATAGTGGCCCAGAATCCCTTGATTCATCATTCGAGTGAAAAAGCTGGACTGCGGAGCTAGCTCATGGAGCATACGCGGGATGTTCTCCTGCCCCTCTGGCGAGAACGTCTCCTGATCCCGGGCGCCGCCGCCAAACGTGATCACGATGACCTTTCGCTTCTTAGCCACAGTCTCGCCATGTAGGAACGGACTTCCACTCATCAACGCGGTTCCCAGTGCCAGTCCCGCCGAACCGCGCAAAAAATCGCGTCTACTGCGGCCAAGACGCCAGGCGACTTCATGCCGCGCAGGAGCCGCTTTGTTGAATGAGGAAGCCGTCAATTCAAATCTCCTGCGTCATAATCACGCGCCCGCTCTTTCATTGTTCCCTTCAATGCCTCACATCTCAAGCCAATGCCGCACTAGTGCAGTCACGGCTTTGCCGCAGACCCGGCTTTAGCCGAATACACAAACTGCTGGACCGCGGCCTTCTCCTTATCGACTGCGGCCATACGTTTTGCTTCGAGCTGTTGATACAGCGCGAACTCCCTTTGCGCCTCAACCTTCTGCCCGGCGTGAACGTAATACTGCCCCAGACGGTAATGGGCGTCTGAAAGATCAGGATTCAGTTCCAGTGCCCGCTCATATTCTGGAAGCGATCTGGCAAACTCTCGCTGTTGCGCGTAAAGAATGCCCAGTTGCAGGTGCGCGTCAGCAAGTGTTCCATCCAAGGCAATCGACTTTTGTAACGACGACTCCACTACTCGAAGATCGACACTCGATGCCTCCAACCGCCTTCCCTTCCATAAACTCATCGCATAATAATACTGCGCCAGCGCATTGCGCGGCTCCAACTCCGAGTAACGGCGAAACCTTTCAATCACATCATCCGCCTGGTTTGGAGAGCTGAGGTAAGACTTCGACAAAAACAGATAACAACGAGCATCAGTCGGATTCAAATCAGCGGCCGCCAGTAAGGATCTAATCGCCTCCTCATACCTGCTTTGTGCATAAAACGCCATACCTTGCCCGATCAGCAGCCGGGGTGAATCCGGATAAAGTTTAATAGCCTGCTGAAATACAGTGATCGCCGGTTCGTAGGTTCTGTGCAGAAGAAGCTCGCTCGCCCAGGTAAAGAGGTTGTCCTCGGTTGGGTCCATCTGGGCGGCGACTTCAAACTCATTCGCCGCCTTCACATATTCTCCATCCTTTTCTTCAATCTGCCCCAGCAGGTTATGCATCTCCCCGGTGTTCTTCTGCTGCAAAAGCTTTCGGATAAGCTGCCGGGCCTCGCTCAGCCGCCCAGTCAGGAAATAAGCCAAAGCCAGATCGTAGCCGTTGTCGTAGGAAGAAGGGTTGATTCGCTGCGCCTGTTCAAGAAGAGGAAGTGCATCCGCGATCTTATTGGACTGAATATAGAAATCGGCCAGGTTGTGGTTGGCGCCAAAACCCTGCGGATCCAAGGCGAGCGCCTTGCGAAACTGAACTTCGGCCAACTCCGGTCTCGCAGAACTGGACAGGGCTGTCGCCAAATTCGTCCTCGCCGCAGCCGAGTCGGGCTTCAGCTGTACCGCTATTTGTAACTGCTTTACAGCCTTGTCTTTCTCCGACTGCGCGGCATAGGTCAGCCCCAGAAGCTCATGAACTTCAAAGCTCTTCGGCACATGGGGCAGAAGGGCCTCCAACTGAGAAGCTGCGTCAATAAACTTTCCTGTGTGGTATTCGGCTACTGCCGACTGAAACTTGCGATTGATCTCCAGGCTCCGGGTGTCCTGGCCCGCAGGATTCTGAGCCGCGCCTATCGCGCAAACCAGAAGCAAGCCGCTAAGGACCGCAAGCTGCAACCGGGGACTATAGCTCACAACCACCTCTGTCGTCGCGCGTACAGACGCTCCGCACGAAGTACCTGGGAAGTAAACCCGGAGAGGCGCATTTGCAAACGCCTCTCCGAAGTTTCCTTCGACAAGCTTAATAGTACAGCTTCAGAGCAAATTGAATCTGCCGCGGATCATAAGGAGCATCGCGAGTCGATCCAATCTCTCCGAAGGTGGAGCTGGTGAAGTTCCCTGAGTTTCCAACCGGTGTCACACCGTTGCCGCCGAAGTTAGGCGCATTGAAATTCGGGTGATTCAGGATGTTGAAGAACTCGGCCCGGAACTGCATCGAGAAACGCTCGCTGAGTTGGAAGGCCTTGAACGCGGACAGATCGAGCCGATGGAATCCCGGTCCGTAAGTTGTGGACGGGCCGCCTCCCAGAAGACCGCTACCGGTGAGAGGAATGCATCCGGTTGGCGTGCTTAGCAGCCCGTTTGGACCCAGCTGGCAGGGCTGCTGGAAGGCAAGCGGGTTTCCGAACCAACTGAGCTTTCCATTCGAGTCCGTATGCAACCCAAGCTTCTGGCTTTGGCCGGGAACCTGTAGATCGTTGCAGTTCGTCCCGGAGGTGGTTGCGTTGCCTCCGCTACTGTTTCCGCTCGGGCATCCCAAGCTGATAGGCTGTCCACCCTGCAGGGTTGCGATCCAGTTCAGGCTCCATCCTCCCGCAACGGTATCCGCCAGCTTTCCGGCGCTGGCCAGAAACATCTTGTCTTTGCCGAACGGCAGCTGGTACCCGCCACTCAAGTGGACGACTTGCCGTATATCGAAGTCGGCCAGACCATAATCGAACATAGGACCAAGGCCCGGGACATACGGTGCGCGGTACCCGTTCGTACTGCCGCCGTTCAGCAGGTCGCCCGCATCGGAGAGCGTCTTTGAAAACGTGTACGTGGCGAGGAAACTTAAACCATTCGAGAACTGTTGTTCAATTTTGGTTTGCAGGCCGTTGTAGTTGCTGGTTCCAATCGTTTGCTGGTAACTCCCGCCTTGATTGAAATCCTGGAATGGGACATCCGGCGTAGTGCTTGTGTTCACTGGAAGCAGTTGGGAGACTTCATTGTTCCCGATACCCGCCTGAAGATTGTTGCCCTCCGTGAAGACGTAAGCAACCTGCGCGGACAGGCTGTGAGTGATCGCATACTGCAGCGTGAGATTCATGCTGAGAGTGCGCGGTGTGATGAATTGGAACTGAAGTCCTTGCAGACTCAAGCCCGCGGCGTTCACCGCAAGAGGCGTAAAGGAGCTGCAAGAGAGACCGGACCCGATCGGTGCGCTCCCTCCCGGGCCTGCGGTAGGGCAACTGGCATAGGGGTTGGGACCGGACCCGAACGGCGCAGCGTCCGTGGTGCCTTTGTAGTCGAAGTTGTAAGAGAAGGGATAATTTTCGCCTATGTTAGGCCCGTAACCCGCATTCTCAAAGGCGTTGAAGAACAATCCGACACCGCCGCGGGCCACGAGTGCTGGGGTGATTTGATACGCGAAGCCTGCGCGCGGCGCGAAGTTGGTCTTTTGCGGCTGAACGAGCGCGTTGCCATACCTGTTGGTTGAGTCAAGTGCAATTCCGTCCTTGGCCAACAGATCCAGAAAACCATTACCGTTGAGAGAAGGGTTATTCGCGGTCGAGGACAAAGCGCGATCGTCTTTCCCTGACGCCGGGACCAGATAGGTGGGGACCCCATTGGGAGGACCGCTTTGGACGAAGTTGGCCTGACCGCCATTCGCCTCGGAGATGGGGCTGAAGTAGTCCCAGCGCAAACCTAGATTCAGAGTCAGCTTGGGACTGACCTTCCAGTCATCCTGAAAGTACGTGGCGAAATAGACCCGGGTATCGTAGGTCTTGTTGATATTGGAAGCATGGATTTCGTTCGCGCCTCCCACGTAGCCGACGCCCCCCTGGTTTGGGTAGTCAGCCGCTGTTGGCGTCAGCAGAAGCTGTGCGCGCCCGGTCTGGTCGCCGCCTAGGCCTGGAACACCGGCATAGTTGCCATTGAAGTCGAATTCACCTCGTCCGAAGGCAGGCTGCAAGGTATTGAAGTGTACATCCTGATACTCAATGCCCATCTTGAAGCTGTGCTTCCCATAGATCTTCGTGAAGTCGTCCGTTACCTGAAGGGTCTGGCTGACTTCATCGGAGGGTAAGTAGTCACCACTGCCAAGTTCGCTCAGGCCGCTGATAACGATCGCAGGCAGGCCGCCATTCCCAGGAGCCTGCGGAATGCCTTGAATACCAAACTGCGCCGGGATACCCTGCGTGGCTCCTTCCGGACCGGTTCGAGTGGTGTGCAGGTGGTTGAAGCCGACGCGCGCCACATTCACAGCCTCCGGCGTGAATACGTGCGTCCAGGCCAGGACAGCCTGGTCGGAATTCGCGGTCTGAGTTCCCTGCTGGAAGGCGCCTCCGTCCGCTATCCCTCCAAACGGCCCAGGAATAAACTGAGGATCATCCACGTAGCTGAAACGGAAGAATATCTGATCCTTTGCCGATGGATTGAAGTCCACCCGGGTGTCGAAGGCATTGCGATGCTCGTACAGACTTGGACTCGTTTGAAAATTCGAAGTGAAACCCGGACTCGTTGGAGCCGGATACAGGCTGAGCAGCTTTACGGCGTTCTGATCCAGGCGGCCAGCAGGAATCTGATTCAAGCCACAGGCTGCGAGGGAAAACGTCAGCGTGCCCGGTCCGCAGGTACCAAACGGATCGCGAACAAAGCCAGTTTGGCTTGCCACAAAGCCGGATACCGGATCAACCTTGCCCGCTGTGACCGCCCGCGTAGTTGCCGGGTCCAACACCGTGCCGTATGGTATCGACCGGCCCACACTGTCGGTACGAGGCGCACCCGACTGACCCGTAATCAAGTCAGACAAATTGGTGAATCCGCTGCTGGTCTCCGAAGCTTCCGGTACGGAAATACCGGACTGAGTATTTCCCTGCACACGTCGGAAACCCTCATAGTCGCCAAAGAAGAAGGCCCTGTTCTTGATAATCGGCCCTCCAATGGTCCCTCCGAACTGGTTGAACCGCAACGCTCCCTTTTTGGTTTCGAAATAGTCCGCGGCGTCGAGTTTGTCGTTGCGGAAGAACTCCCAGACTGCACCATGGAGACTGTTCGTACCGGACTTGATGGTGGCATTCAGAACGGCGCCGGCCGAACGGCCCAGCTCCGCGCTGAAGTCGGCTGTCTGTACTTTGAACTCCTGGATCGCGTCCAATGGAGGAAGAATGACGAAGTTGGTTCCGTTCAGGTAGTCGACCGCGTTCGAGTTGTTGTCGATCCCGTCCAGTAGATAGTTGTTCTGCGATGGTCGCAGGCCATTAGCGGTAAAGGCTCCAGAGGCTGCGTTGCCGCGTGTATCCGCTTGCGAAGAATTCACGCCTGCGCCAAGTTGAGCAAGGAATGTGAAGTTGCGTCCATTCAGAGGCAGGCTATTCACCGTGCGTTCCGTAACAACTTGCCCGACCGACGATTCGTCGGTCTCCAACTGCGGCGGTGCAGTGTTAACCTCAACCGTGGTAGACGCTTCGCCTAGCTTCAGTTGAACATTGACTTGCAGGTTCTGGCCCACAGCCACGGTCAGATTTTTCTGAGAGGTCGAAGAGAACCCCGCGCCCGTGACCGTCACCGTATAGTGGCCAATCCTTACCGGCGAAAAGATATAAACGCCGGTGCTGTTCGTATTGGCCTCCAGGCTCAAACCCTGGTCTGTATTCAACAGAGTCACATGCGCATTTGGAACGACCGCGCCACTATCATCTGTGACCGTCCCGTTGATGGCTCCCTCATCGACCTGGCCAAACATACTTTGGGTCTGCGTCAGGAGGAGAAACACGCAGGTGAGAGTAATGAAGCCGAAACGTCGAAGCCAACTGCTAGTATTGCGATCCATAGCCATCCGAATAACCTCAGTTTTTTCTGCATCGTCGATCCGCTGCGCCAAACAGGCTGCGCTGATTCGAAATAGGGGAAAAATTACACAGGTCAAAGTAACCGTTTACAACGTTTAAGCCAAGCTTTTTATTTCAACTGTGTATTTCAATCAAATTCAACGCGTCCTCCAACGATTCGACCGGCGCACTACAGGAAGGCACATATCAGCCGCTCGTTATGAAACTTGTCTGATAGAGCAGTAGCAATGCGGAAAACAGTCAGTTGTTCCTATCTGCAGCGCAGGTTTGCAGTGCAGGGCAGACAACGTTGTCTCTCGGCACTGGAATGTAGATTATTTATTTCTACGTGTCAAGTCGCTTTTGGGTTCTGACGAAATTATGCTCGACAGCGATCGTGATAACCAGATCAACGCTTCGCCCTGCACCTCGCGATACACAACGCATGACTCGGGGTCAGTGTGGTTTGCTATTCCTTCACTGCACAGGACCTGCACCTGCTACTCCATACCGGTCTCCCGGCGCACTAGCGTGCTCTATTGTCCGCTTTCTGATGGAACCCCTAGAGAAAGCGCGGTCTATCCAGATCGAAGTACACACGGTATGGCTCGCGCTCCGCAAAGGTATAGAACGGGTGCAGGTTGCCCACCGGTTGACCTCCTTCGTCGATGCTGCCGGGCACGATCTTCTGTCCGCCCTCGTTCAATTTCGCAGGCGCGCTGGGTCCAAGTTGAAGTTGCAGTTTGTCCGGGGTACGGTGCAGGCGTGCGGCGATCTCTTCCGGCTGGCCGTTGAGCGGGAAGGAGAAGCGCGCGTCCTGTGCCATCAACAGCGGCCCATACAGGAAGGCGACGCGGTTAGGGTGCTGAGGATCGACCGGCATGACCCGCGCCCGCAGCGGAAAACGGACAGTGACAACATCGCCGGTCTGCCAGGTGCGCTTGAGGGAACCCCATTGGTTCGGCTCCATCTTCGCGATGAAAGGCTTGCCGTTGACCATGACAGAGGAATCCTTGCTCCACGAGGGAACGCGAATGCGGAGGGAGAACTCATCCGGTTTTTCGAGTTGAAGCTGGTACTGCGTCTCTTCCGTCTCCGGAAATTGCGTCTGCTGGGTCAAGCGGACGGTCTGGCCGCCGTGCGTCCACTCCACCTCGGAGGGAATGGCCAGATTGACATACAGTCCGCTCTCGTCATGGAAGTAGATTACGTTGTGATAGTCGGCCACAGTCTGGATATAGGTGCCGGAGCAGCACGGCCACTCATCCCAGAAGAAGGTCTTGGCGCCCATGCCGACGCGATAGTCGGCGTAGTAGAAGGAACGGCCATCCGACTGGACAGGGAGAGCGGCGCCGATGCCGTTGTAGAGCAAGGTCTCGATCCAATCCCCGTAACGCGCTTCGCCGGTGTAACCCATCAGATAACGAGAGAGTTTAAAGCCTGCCCATGACCCGCAAGGAATTTCTGCCGTGTCGAGCCGGACATCGAGAGCGCGACCGATCGTGCCGTCGGCGGGTACGCTCCATTCGCCTGGCCCATACCCGCCAGAGGCGTATGTTTGTGTTCCGCGCGCCCAGTCATAGGCATTACGGACAATCGTGAGATACTTCGGATCGCGTGTAACCGCGTACGCCATGGCCGCTCCGCAGAAGGTGTTCATATGGCTGTAGGAGTGCAGATACTGCACACCGCCCGGGCGATCCGTAGCGGTGAATTTGTCCCAATAGCTCGGATAGAGCCAGAGGTTCGCGAAGTCCAGAAATGTCTTGTCGCCTGTGATCGTGTAAGCGCGGAAGCTGTTCTCGGGCAGGGTGTACCACTCGAGCGTGCCGTGCGGCTTGCGACCGTCGCGGTCGGATTCGGTCGCGGGGGAACGCGAGCGATCGAAGTTCGCCGAGGCCCATACAGTAATCCGCGCAAGGATCTCGAGCGCGTGCGGGTAGCCCGCATACAGGGCGACGTCCACGAGACCGCACGACATTTTTTCCCATGCGTAGGTGCCCATGCGGGGGTTGCCGTTTGCACCGAGTGTCTTCTCCCACTCGGTGGTCAGGAAGATGGCCTTCTCGCGAAGAGCGGTGTCGCCGGTAGCGCAGCTGAGACGCGCCATACCGCTGATCCACTGTCCAAAGGTCGCGCCGCAATCCCGGCGGCACCATCCACGCATGTCGTTGCCGGGAGCCGGAAGCCCCGCTTCGCGGCGAAAGCCCTTGAGCATGTCGTCATTCGACATATTGAAGTACAGCTCGCGCGTCTGCAGGACCTGACGCTGAAAGCGACTGTCCAGCAGACGGACGCCGCGATAGTCGAAGCTGTGCAGACGAGTGCGGGACTCTGCGTAGGCTGCGTTCGATGAGAGAGTGGCGGAGGCGTACGTCCGAGGCAGAAGGCAGGCGCTGCCTGCGGCAAGAAGAAAGGAACGGCGATCCATACACTCTCCTGTATTTCTCTCGATCAGACCAGAAACAGGAAGGCCGCGCGCGGTACAGTCGTACTATATCCGGTGCGAGTCTGCGTCTTCGAGCCGGACGAGGCCACGCTGGACGGCGACGATGGCAGCCTCCGTACGGTCCACCACGTCGAGCTTACTGAAGATGTGATTGACATGATTGCGCACCGTGTTCTCGCTGATATGAATCTCCTTCCCAATGCGCTTGTTCGTCCAACCGGTGATAAGCATCCGCAGGATCTCCGTCTCGCGGGGGGTCGACGCCGGCCGCATCATGACATCGGCGATGCGTTGAGCCAGCGCAGGCGGCACATGGCGGCGACCGTTCGAGACCGCGCGAATGGCGCGCAGCATCTCCTCGGGCATGACATCCTTGGTGAGGTAGCCGAGTGCGCCGTCGCGAAGCGCCGTACAGATATCTTCATCCGTCTCATAGTTCGTCACCACGAGAATACGCACGTGCGGATCCAGTTTGCGAAGCTGGCGAATGGTCTCGATCCCGCTCATATTGGGCATGCGCAGGTCCATCAGGACGACATCTGCCTTCTCCCTGGTGTAGAGATTGATCGCTTCGGGGCCGGACGAGGCGCCCGCCTGGACGACGATTCCAGGCTGTGTCGAAAGCATGCTGGCCATGCCCATGCGGACGACCGGATGATCATCGACGATCAGGACCCGGATAGTTTTCTCTGCTGTTTGCGACATTGTCATGCCTTTCTCCAGCGCCGCCAGGCGCTCTTCTCGTGCAGAGGAATGACTGCTGAGATAGTTGTGCCGCTGCCCGGAGCGGTGATGATGTTCAGCGTGCCATGCAGCTTGCGCGCTCGCAGCTTCATGCCGGAAAGGCCAAAGCCGTGGAGCGACGGCTGCTCGATATCGAAGCCTCGTCCGTCATCTTCAAGTTCCAGCATGACAGCGCGCTCAAGATAGATAAGCCGCACGATGAGCGTCGATGCTTCCGCGTGGCGAAGAGAATTCGCACCTGCCTCCTGGGCGATACGCAGCAACGCATTTGCCGTTCGCAGCGGAAGTGCATGAGAGGACCCGTTGAGGACGAGCTGAATGCGTACTGGACCGTCGCCTACCATGCGCTCCAATGATTGCAAGATCTCGTCCGCAAGCGGGGGGTGATCGACTCCGCGGGTGCGCAGCGCGGCGATGCTTCTGCGAGCTTCCTGGTGACTGTACCTGACCATATCGATCGCGACCTGGACGTGGGTGCTGAGTTGCTCCGCTTCGACGGGCAATCGGGAACGAACAGCCTGCAACTGGAAGGCGACGCCCGCGAAGCTCTGGGCAAGCGTATCGTGCATTTCGTGTGCGATGTGCTCGCGCTCCTGCTGCACGGCACGGACGCGGCCTGTGCGTACCCGGAGATAGATAAGCGAGGCAAGCAAAGACAGGCATAAGAAGATGAGGAAATCCCGGAAGAGCAGCTGTGGTGTCCACCAGGGCGGCCCGGCAAGCTCCTCCGCATCCTCTGCAGAGCGCAGCAAAAGGACGAAGGGAACGGCATTTTGAGTCAGAGAAGGACTCATCGTACAGATGCCGCGGAGACGGACCATGCTGTGCGGCTCGAAGCGCGGGGAGGTGAAGCCATCATTTGCCTGCGGCAGGATTGCGAGAAAGTTCTGCTGCTCATCGGAGAGGTAGAGCACAGAGACGTTATTGGATCGTGTTTCCACCTTGTCCAATTTTGCTTCGATCTCCACGTATTCACTGTCAAAATCGCCGCGGGCGGCCTGTCCTACGGTGATGGCTACGGGTGGAAGAGGCACACCGGCCCACAAAACACGCCCGGTCGCGTTCTCCACGCGTGCACTGTAGTCCATCGCCTGCGGTGAGCCGGTCACCTCAAGCTCGTCGCCTACTTTGATTCGCGGCTGTTCCGCAAAGTGCACCAGCACGCCGCCCGTGGCGTCCTGCATGAAGACTTGATCTCCGGTGCGAGTGACTACGCCGCGCACGGACACACGATCTCCGGCGCGTCCCAGCCAGGTGCGCAGACCCGAAATGGGCAGGATCTGTGGCGACATCCGCTCGCAGCGAAGTTGGCGAGGTGCAGCCGCAAGCAGGAAACAGGCGAGCAGGATCGTTGTCCGCTTCATTGCAGGTCCGCCCGCATCAATCATGCGTACTCCCCTGCTGCGACCCGAGCGCCTTTACGCGCAGATTGCGCCAACTGCCTCCGGACGCGTACGATCGGAGGCCGATCTGTCCACGGTCGCTGCACGATGGCACTTCGGCATGAATGGCCGCAAGCGGCAAGTTGTCCTCTGTAGACGCTTGCACATCGAGGTGACATCCTCTGACAGCAGCTTTGAGGTGGTACCACTCAAACGGATGGAGCTTTGCCGAGAGTGGCTGCGGGGGCAGTTCGACCCAGCCATAATCGGCGTCGCCTCCGATCAGCGAATTATCCTGCAAACGCAGACCGGTGTAAAAGCCGTGGAAGGCATCCACCCCTTCGTCCGGGTCTTGTACGCGCAGCATGAGGCCCGCATCTCCGGAGTCACCATCAAGCCGAATGTCGGCGTCAACGACGTAATCGGTCCAATAGGGGGAGCCGCGCAGCAGCTTCGCTCCGCGCTCGTCGGAGACATTCTCCATCACGCCGCCGGCAATCTGCCAGACGCCGCCGTAAGCCATCCATTTCCCCCGGTCACGATTGAAATCGTCGGTCAGCGGCAGTCCGTAGGCCTTTCCATGCAAGGTACGCGCGAGCAGCAGCGCCGCAAACGCCGCAAGAGTGATTGCGATGAGAACAAACAAAGAAAGAAATTCAGGCTGTGCATTGGACCGCATGCTCATCGCTCCGGAGACATCAGGAGGCTCTGGTGTACCTCCGGCTTGTCGAGGTCGTTGCGGGTGATCAGCCTTACACCGGTGACGACCTCCGGCGGCCAGTGTCCGGAACGTCGATGCTCGGCGATGGCGCGTACCGCAAGCAGTCCCTGCCGATAGGTGTCCTGGAGCACCAGAGCGTCGATCTCTCCCGATCGCAGGGGGCTGTTGAGGTCCATGTCCTGATCGCATCCGATCAAGCGGATGGGATGCGAGGGCCTGCGGCGGCGGACCGCATCCAATGCGCCAAGGAGAGCTGGAGGACTGAGCGCAAGAACGACATCAACCTTTGGATCGCTCTCGATGATTCCTTCCATCTGCCCTTCGGTCTCCTGCCGGTTGAAGCGGCTGAATCGCATTTCAGCGATCTTCGCGTGGGGAGCGCTTGCGGATAGCTCCTGCTCGAAGCCGCGCACCGTCTCCATGTTACCGGCAATATCGGGATTAAGACCGAGGATGGCGATGCGGGCCGCAGGCACAGTCGCAGCTACTCGCTGCGCGGCCAAGCGGCCCGCTTTGGCGTGATCGCCGACGATGTAGGTGAGGTCCGGCCCCGGAGGAAGGGGTAATCTTGACTCGATGATGACGACCGGCACGCCTGAGTTCACAAGCATTCGAACCGGAGTCAGCAACGCCGCGGTATGGTCTGGCGCGAGGACAACGCCGACGGGATTCCGAAGACTTGACTGCTTAACTAAAGTGATCTGCCGCCCGACATCATCTTCGCGGGTAGCTGCATTCCAGTAAATGCGAAAGCCGTTCTCCTGCGCGGCAGCTAAAGCGCCCGTGTGCACACTCTCCCAGAAGAGAGTGGCGGTGGTCCTTGGGATGACACAGATGAGCGGAGGGTGTTGCCTGCAGGAGAGGAGCGGAATGCTGACAAGAGCCATGAGGAGCGCCTGTGGAAGCCAACGGATTCGCACTAAATGAGCAGCTTCCATTGCAATGAAACCATTCTAGACCACGCCGCCGTTGCCATATAGCAGCAGATTAGTTATAGAGCGTATTAGCTCATGGTTCTACCGATGCCTTTCGTTGTCCTGCGAGGCGCGCTCTATCTGAACCTGATCAAGATCAAAGCCGAGTGCTCCAATGTATGAGATTGAAACGGTATTGTCTCCGGCGATGAAAAGTACGGGTACATCGATCCAGTTCCACGAACGCATCTGGGCCAGCACTTTGAACGGTTCGCCTGTATTGACACGCAGATCAAGGTGCTTGTCTTCGAGACCGTTGCGAGTGTATTGGAGGCGTAGGATGTATTTTCCGGTTTCAGCGATATGGATATGACGAAGTTGTACTGCGCCCTGGCGACCGTCTCCGCCTAAGATCAATGCATACCCCCGAGAGCATTCGCCGCAACTAAGCAACTGGGTCATACCAGACCTCAGATTGCCGGGCCACTCTGCTTCATAGATGACTCCGTCCTTCCAGGAGCGCTTGCCATGCACGAGCAGAAGCTTGGCGCTGTGAGGCGCGACCTTGGTCTCGAAGCGTGCTTCAAAGCGACCGAGGTCGCGATGGGTCCAAACGTCGCGGACCTCCGCCTGCGGGGCGAGGTGGAGTTGGTCCCATGTGACGTTCATGGTTGCGGCCACCTCTCCGGTATTGAGAAGCATGACCGCTTTCTCGCCGCTGGTTTTTGATTGCAGCGATTTGACCCAGACCTCGTGTCCCGCGGCATCAGTTGAGACGTTCACAACTCCCGCCCCGAGAGGATCTTGATTGATGGCGATGACTTCTTTGTTGAGGTAGATCTCCTTGGACAACGAACTCATATGCTGCAGATCCGCACCGGCAAGCAGAGGGGAAGCGGAGATGGCCCACATGGAGAATTGAGCTTGTGCTTCCGTGTCGTTCAAGCCAGGATTGCCGATTTCCAGCATGTCGGCGTCGTTCCAACTTTCTGGAGCTGTGAAGACAGAATGTGAGGCATTGGACTCGAAGTTCCGGACCATGCGGCCCCATTCGACATGGTTCTTTTCAAGGCTGACGTCATAATCGGTGCGCCACATCTGGGCTTTGCCCTGCGCCCATTCCCAAGGCTGCTCGTTTCCCCAGGAGCAGATATAGAAGAGCATGGGCCGTCCGCTGTTATGAATGGCGCTGGACATGCGCTCATAGATCTCGCGGCCGGTGTGGTGAGGATCCTTGTTGCAGTAGTCCATCTCCACGAAGTCCATCCCCCAGGATGCAAAGGTTTGGGCGTCCTGCTGCTCGTGATCGTAGCTGCCCTGGTATCGAGGATTGGGGTAGCAGGTGTGCGGACCGACATCCGTGTAGATGCCCGCTTTGAGGCCGAGCCTGTGAATATATGCGGTAAGGGCCGGCATGCCGGAAGGAAAGCGCGCGCTGTCGGCAATCAGGGTGCCCTGCGTATCGCGCTCTCGTGCGATGCACTCCTGGATGACAACGTATTTGTAGCCAGCATCTCGCATACCAGTGGACACGAGGGCATCGGCTTGTCGGCGGATGGTGGTCTCATCGTAATCGCAGAAGTAGTGGTTCCAGCTTGCCCAACCCATCGGTGGTGTGGGAGCCAGGGACGACTCCTGCGCTACTGGAGTATCTTCTGCTTCAGCCCGAGAACTGCTCGATAAAAAGACGCAGAGGATTGCGGCGAAAAAAGCCACACAAGTGAGAGTGCGAACGGTATTCTTCATGTGCTTGAACTCCTGCTTGAGAGTCTCATCTCAAAAGAACCAGATGTTGAGCGCAAGAGCAGCGAGCAACACACCTGCCGCGAGCGCTTCGGGTTGGCGGTACCAGCCTTGGCTTCGCACCTGCAAGCGCGCGGTCAAGGAGTAGACCAATCCTGCCAGCAATTCTTCGCTCGGCGCTTCCGTCAATAAACTCACTACGATAGTGACGATCACGCAGGTGAAGAACGCCACGATGGCCGTCCAGAATGCCTGCGCGAGATCGCTGGCATACAGAATATGGACTCCGAAAAATCCTCCGTGGACTCCTATGACAGCGCCCTCCGGCAGACTCATCCCGTGATGCACGCAAGCCGCGCCCATGCCGGAGAGCAGGCCCGCGAAGGCTCCATGGCCCGTGGTTCGCTTCCAGAACATGCCAAGCGCAAAGGTTGCAAATAGCGGCGCATTCACGAAGGCGAAGACCAACTGCAGCAGGTCCATAATGTTGTTGAAAGAAGCGGCGAGATAGGCCGCGCCAACGGAGAGAGCGATGCCAACCACGGTCGTGACTCGACCGATCGTCACGTAGTGCTCATCCGCGGCTGTGGGACGGAGGTAGGCCTGATAGATGTCGTAGGTCCAAACAGTGTTGAAGGCCGTCACATTGCCAGCCATGCCAGACATAAAGGAAGCCAGAAGCGCAGTCAGTCCCAATCCCAACAAGCCTTCGGGATAGTAATGCACCAGCATCATGGGCGTCGCAAGATCGTAATCAAGCACCACATTGCCACGCGAATCATGGATGACCAGGCCATCTGTTGAGCGCTTGGCGGGAAGAATGCCTGAAGCTCCAGAGTTCTGCGGCATCGACCCTGGGGTATTATGTTGTGCCGCAAGAGGCGCAACCACCGCAATCATTCCGGGAAGAATTACCAACAGCGGGAAGATCATCTTCGGAATAGAGGCGATCAAAGGTACGCGCCGGGCACTCTCCTGCGACTCAGCCGCCATAGCACGCTGCACAACCAGAAAGTCTGTGCACCAGTACCCGAAGGAGAGTACGAAGCCCAGCCCCATCCCGAGTCCCAGCCACTCCACGCCGATGGGATTCTGTTTTGCCGAACCGAGGAAACGCCATGCATGCGTGTATGCGCCGGGAGCATATCCACTCGCGGCAGAATGCACAGCCAGGCGCTGCTGCAGACCGCTCCAGCCACCGACAGTATGCAAGCCGATAAATACGAGCGGCGTCAGCCCAATTACTATCAGGAAAAACTGCACCACTTCGTTGTAGATCGCGCTTGTCAATCCGCCGAGCGAGATATAGCTGAGCACGATGACGGCAGCCACCAATACGCTCACGTTAAAGTTCCAGCCGAGCAGTAAGTAAAATAGTTTTCCCATGGCATACATCGAGACGCCAGACGAAAATACAGTCATCACAGCGAATGTGAATGCGTTAAGTGCCCGTGTTTTTTCATCGAAGCGCAGGCGTAGATACTCTGGGACGCTGCGTGCACGCGAGCCGTAGTAAAACGGCATCATATACAGGCCGGCGAAAACCATTGCAGGCACAGCGAGCCAGTAGAAGTGGCAAGTTGCCAGTCCGTACTTTGCACCGGATGCTCCCATGCCAATCACTTCCTGTGCTCCAAGGTTGGCTGAGAGAAATGCGATTGCCGCGACCCACGTCGGGATTGAGCGCCCAGCCATAAAGTAATCCGAAGACGAGCGCACGCGCTTCTTCACAATGAAACCAATCGCGATCGTCAATGCAAAATATGCGGCCATGACCAGATAATCGATCCAGCCAAGGTGAACAAATTGACTCAAATTAAAGGCTCCTTGACTGGCCTACTCGGTGCCGGCGCCGGTGCCGACGAGTTGGAATGCAGTGCCACCGCAGGGGACTAACTGTCCTCCATCGACCACAAAAGAGGCTCCGGTAACAAACGAGGCCATATCGCTGAGCAAGAACAGAATCACGTTGGCAACCTCTTCCGGCGTTCCCATGCGACCCATTAGAGCAAGCGAACTGCAAGCATCGAGGACGCGCTGCGGGTTTGCATCGCGGCTGGCGCCCCAGCGAATCATAGGGGTGTCAATAGCGCCAGGCAGCACGCAGTTTGCCCGGATTCCCGACGAAGCAAAATCGAGCGCAATGGAGCGCATGAGTCCAACCACAGCGTGCTTTCCCGTGACGTAGGCCGCCGAGTTGCGATGGGCCACAACTGATTGCGTCGACCCCGTAAGGACAATCGAGCCTCGGCTGCGCTTCTTCATTTCGGGTAGAACCGCCTGGGTGACGTAGAAGGCGCTGTCGAGGTCGACTGCCAAAGTTCGGTCCCAGGCTGCGGCAGATGTAGTGACAACGTTGCCGTAGCTCTGTATGCCGGCGCAGTGAGCGAGCAGATCGATGCCGCCGAAGCGCCGCATTCCCTGCTGCACCGACGCCTTGACGGCTTCAGCATCGGCGACGTCGACCTTGTCGAAGAGCACGGAGCCTGCGCTCTCTTTCTTCAGACTCACTTCGACTGTTTTTCCATCATCTGCATTGAGGTCGAGCAGCATGACAGAGGCACCCCGTTCGGCGAGAGCCGTCGCTGTTGCACGTCCGATGCCGCTTGCCGCGCCTGTCACGATGGCAACTCTGCCTTCGAAGTTGAGATCAATTTTGGCTGTCACGTTTAAAGCACTCCCGTCCTGGTGAAGACTTCATGCGCGCTTGCGCCGTTGAGCAGCATGGTTCTTGCAGTCTTCTCCTTGCGCACTTGTTCGAGCGCCGCGGTAACGACGGTCACTTCAAGTTCGCGGGGAAGGACAACCACGCCATCGACATCACCAAGCAGAATGTCTCCCGGATTGACCATGGCACCTTCTATTTCGAGCGGGACGCGGTAATCGATTACCTGCCCGCGACCGCGCTGATCCTGCCCGTAGCCGCCATAGCAGAATGTCGGGAAGCCGAGACTGATGATCCCTTTGGTGTCTCGCGCATACCCTGCGAGGACAGCGCCTGCAGCTCCGCGAACCTGCGCAGCGGTCGACATCAACTCACCCCAAAGCGCATAGCGAGGAGCGCAACCCGCAGCGATGTATACCTCTCCCTGTTGCAAGGAATCGAGAGCTTCGAGCATCTTGCCGAACGGCTTCTCCGCCAGATGGAAGACGTCAGCCTCCAGCACTGTCATGGCACGTCCTACAACGACCATCTCGGGCGAAAGCGGACGGCATCTGGCGGGCAGAAATTGATGGTGCCGCCCATGAAGATCGAGCACATCGCCTATGATCGACGTAAAAAGGTGTTTCCGTACGAGGGCGAAGAGCTCTTGATCGCTAGTCCATTCCATTGTTTCACTCTCCAATTCGAGTTGTAGAACGCGCTAAACGTAAAATCCGGGCCGGCGAACGGTTATTCCAGGGTGGGACTCCATCTCTTCTTCGACAAGATCGAAGCCAAGTCCCGGCGCATTGCTGAGTTCATAGAATCCGTTGCTTACCGGAAGCGGCTTGTCGAGGATGGTGTCGCGCCACGGAACGTCAGTCGCCATAAACTCCTGGTAAAAGAAATTTGGAATCGAGGCCATGACGTGGGCAGCCGCGATCGTCGAGATCGGGCCATTGGGATTATGGGGAGCTATAGGAACATTAAAGGCTTCACACATGGTCGCAATGCGCTTCATCTCTCCGATTCCTCCACATCGCGTAATGTCCGGCATGAGGATGTCCGCGGCTCCAGCCTCGAGGATTGGACGTGCTTGAAAGCGTGAGTGGATACGTTCGCCGACGCAGACCGGAAGTTGGATCTGGCGTTTGATGGCAGCAATTTCGCGCGGGAACTCCGGACCTGCCGGTTCTTCGTACCACATGCAGTTGATGCCTGCCTTGGCGATGCGTTGCGCCATCTCGATTGCCGTCGGGCCGTTGAGCATCGCATGAGTTTCTACGGCGATTGGAAAGTCCTGTCCTACCGCATTCTGCACTGCGACCAGACGCTCGATCGCCAGTTGTTTGCCGGATTCGGTAAGTCCTAAATTGTCCTGCAGGTCTTCGCCATACCAGTAATGAATGTGCGCGAACGGGTCCATCTTGCAGGCGCGGAAACCGCGTTCCTTGATACGGAGGGCCTGTTGCGCATAGTCTTCCGGCGTCCCTGTTCCTTTCAGAAACCAGTAGTTCGCGTAGAGCTTGATCTGCTTTCTATAGGCTCCTCCCAGCAATTCGTACACCGGCATCCCCGCGCGTTTGCCGGCAATATCCCAAAGCGCAATGTCGATGGCGCTGATCGCGCTCATAATCGGGCCACCCTGTCCGATCCAGTTGAAGTCACGATAGAGCTTCGTCCATAGGTAATCAATGCGAGATGGGTCTTCGTCTATCAGCACCTCCCCTGCGTGGCGGCATGCCTCTAAAACCACGGGGCTGCCGGGCCAGTTCGTACCTTCGCCAATTCCTGTCAATCCAGAGTCGGTAAAGACCTTGACAAAGACCCAGTTGTATTTGAGGCCTTCCACCATCCAGGTCTTGACTGCAGTGATTTTCATGAAGCGTCGTTCTCCTTGATTGTTCTACTACTTTGCATAGGGAACTGAATGACGGGATTTCGATGATTGCCAAAGAAAGGTTCTGGACTCCTCGCTGAGAGCGCAAGTCCAGAACCCAGGTACTGCCTTCCTAAAATGCTATGTGAATGGCAAACTCGACTGTCCTGCCGGGCTTATCCGTGGAGAGCTGGCCGAAGACAGAGCTCCCTGGATACTGGGACTGTGTGTTGATCCCCAGGCCGGGATTGTTGAATGCGTTGTACGCCTGAACACGGAACTGTGTTTCTGTCTGCTCGAAATCGAAGTTCTTGAAGGCGCTCAGATCGACGTTGCCGTACCGCGGCTGCCGTCCGCTGTTGCGGGCTGAGATCCCGCTGTCATTATCGGGCGTGTAGAACCATGCGGAGCCTGCGGTAGCTGGATTGGCGAGCAGGGCTGGATCATCATAAGCCGTGGTGTCGAAGTAGTGCAGAACCCGCTGCAGTTGCGTACGGTTCTGCAACAGGCGAGGATCGTGGAAGACCTTGGCGCGCTGGTACGATTCTGCATTTAACTCGCAGTCGCAGGGCACATAGATGCTATAAGGCTGGCCACTATGCACCGAGATGATCGCGTTGGTCTGCCATCCTCGCGCGAAGAGGTCCCCAATACGGCTATGCGTCGACGGGATCGGTAGAACATATAACACGGACGCTTCAAAGTTATTGGGCACGTCAAAGTCCGACGGACCATATTCGAGCCGCAGGTTATAGGGGTCCTGGATTCCGGTTGCGATAAACTCCTGGCCGTCGGAGTTGCTGTCGAACGAGCGCGAGTGGGAGTAGTTCAACGTGGTGGAGAGACCATGCGAAAAACGGTGATCAAGGTTGAACTGAACGGCTTCGTAGGTCGAGTACCCATCCCAGTTGAGGCCATTAATGTAACCGAAGTATGGGTTGAGAGGAGTGCGATCCTGTTCGCTGGCCCAGTTGGCTGAGGGCCCGGGTTGCCGCTGCGGCGCGTTGAGATCCCGAGTCCACTGCAGGTGGGTTCCCTTGGAGCCGACATAGGTAATGCGTCCCACAGTGTTGCGGGGTAGTTGCTGTTCGACCGTAAGGTTCCATTGCTGGGTGTACGGCATATGAAAGTCGACATAGGTAAGTTCGCCGGTTACCGGTTGAGTGAATGCGACGTTACTAGGAGGATTGTTACCCCTCGCTGCAAACGCGGCGATGGGATCTGTGCCGCCACGATAGGGATTGCTCCACGAAAACGGATTGAGCGGGGTGACGGGCTTAGTCATGGGCGCATTGGTCAGGATGATGGAAATGTTGTACGGCTGCCCGTTGGTGAAGTGGTTGTAGTTGTCCGCTTTTGGTTGGTCGATAAAGAGGCCATATGCGCCGCGAAGAACGGTCCGCTGGTGTCCTGTCAGGTCATACGAGAAGCCTGCGCGCGGCGAGAAGTTCGAATAAACCGCCGAAGTTCCGCCGTTGGGCACACCTTTGTCGCCCGCGAAGAAGAGTCCAGGGGGCGCATTGGGGAAGACGGTGGAGTGTATTCCGGCAAGCGCCGCGGAAGGGCTGAGGACATCGATGGGGTTGTAACTTCCGACAAAATGAGGCGGTAGGTAGGGCTCCCAGCGTAGACCGAGATCAAGCGTCATGCGGTCCGACACCTTCCAGTTGTCCTGCGCGAAGACGGCCCATTCCGTGAAGCGCGTATTGAAGACCTCAGTGCTGCCTTCGGACATCTGGTAGGGATAGCCAAGCAGGAAGTCAGCCAGTCCATATCCTGAATTGCTGCCGGTGAACGAGAAGGTCGGGAAGGCCTGGTTGTACGTCCAGTGCTCCTGCTGCCGCGTGATCTGTCCTCCGAAGGCCAGTGAGTGCCTGCCGAACTGATAGTTCACCGCGTCGGCAAGAGGGAAGTTATTGCGATCGTTGGGCAATCCGGTAGAACCAGCTCCGCTGGCGCCGCTGAAGCCGCTGATCGAAAAGTTCAGAGAGTCAGGCGCAACGCTATAGAGCTTAAGCCCAAGCGTCTGCGGGGTGGGATACCCGGCGGGCGGCGCTCCGGGATGTGTGAAGGTATGGGCAAATCCGTAGGAGAGCAGGTTAACGAGGTGCGGCGTCAAGGTTGTCGTCAGGATAAGCGCGGCGTTATCCACCTCGCCCAGGTTGCCGGCCGCTGCGTAGTTCACGTTGCCGGGCTGCGGGAGCAGTTCGCCGATGTTATAGCTGAAACGGTAATACCTCAGCTCCAGCCGGTTCTGCTTGGGCAACATCTGGTCGCCACGCAGCGTTAACTGCCCTTGCGAGGTGTTGTTCGGCTGTTTGAAGGTGTACTGGTCCGGGTTTGCCACTGTGGGGTTGTTGGGCAACGGCAGGTACGTGTTGATGAACTGCTGCGAAGCCGGGCTCAGCATGGGAGTCGGAATCTTATTGTTTGGAAAAGGCACGCCCGTCAGCGGATTGTAGATCGTCACGCCGGCATCGGAGAGATCGCCGACCCGTTCATTCGCGTTCGGCACTGTCAGATTGGTGTTGTTGCTGGCGCTATGCGCGATGGTCTCTTGATAGGAACCGAAAAAGAACGTCTTGTCGCGTCCGTTATACAGATGCGGGAGTACGACCGGACCTCCGATAGAACCGCCAAACTGATTCTGAATCAAGAAGGGCTCGGGAACCTTGTTGAACTTTGAGAACCAGTCATTGGCATTCAATCCGAAGGTGCTGTCACGCAAAAACTCGTAGATGCTGCCATGCAGCTTATTGGTCCCCGACTTGGTGATCGCATTGACGATAGCACCTGAGTTTCTCCCGTACTCTGCATCGAAGTTGCTGACCTGCACGCTGAACTCGGACAATGCGTCCGGGTCGGGAAAGGCGCTGGAAGCGTTCGTGTAGGGATCGTTGTTGTCGATGCCGTCAAGCAGGTAATTCACGGTATTGGCGCGGCTGCCGTTCACGACGAAGAAGGGCGTGCCCGGCACGGTCGAACTCTGCTGGTTCGAGTTGAACGTCGCCGTAGCCTCGATCACACCTTGCTGCAGTGCAATCAGCTCACGCGGGTCCCGGCCATTCAAAGGCAAATCCACGATACTCTTTTCGTCAATGGTCGCTCGAATGGTGCCCGTCTGCGTGTCGACCTGGGTTCCTTCAGACTCGACCGTGATCTCTGCGGTCGCGTTGCCGACGGTCAATCGAACAGGTAAGGTAAGATTCTGGTCCGCATTGAGGATGATGCCCTTCTGCTCGAATCCTGCAAACCCCGGCGCGTCGGCAGTCAGGTCATACTTGCCCGACTGGACCTGCGGAAACGTGTAATCGCCCTTGTCTGTCGAGGTCACAGTCGTGACAAAGCCGTTGAGTTCGCTGGTCAGGACGATCTTGGCATTCGGCACTATGCGCTGCTGTGGGTCTATGACTGTGCCACGAATGCGAGCGTAGCCCACCTGCGCGGAAGCATGGATTGAAACCGACAACACGAGAAGAAAAATTGCGCATGCGGCATGTGCGGCTGACATGCTTGCGGACAACCAACGACGAGGGCGAAGAGAAGCGCTCACGGTCACAGCGGAAACTCCTTTAGGTCTTACCAATAAAAATAAATCCTGCCAATTAGTGCATCGTGAAATCAAGACTGTCAAGCAAAATAAAATCTCTTTTGCCGCTACGCCTGCCGAAAGCTTCAGCATCCCGTATGATTTTGTTTGCAGAGGCAGGGAGGTCAGCCCGCCCCCTGTCTTTGAAAGAGAGGCCAAAAGGAAATGGCGTCAGGCACCCGCAATGGAAGAGTCGCTTCTGTTTCGAATAGGTCTTACCAAGGAAAAGCCGACAAGGCCAACCGAGCGCCTGATCCTTCGAGTGTGCTGAGCATGCTCCGCACCTTTATCGAAGATGGAGGTTACACCGTGGGCATGATGCTTCCACCCGAACGAATCCTTGCGGAAACCTTTGGGGTAGGCAGACCTGCAATTCGAGAAGGGATCAAAGCACTCAGCATTTTGGACGTGATCGAGAGCAGGCGCGGCGACGGCACGTATTTGAAATCACTAGAGGGCTTGAAGGTAGGCTGGCCATCCAAAATTGAACTTCGCAGTTCCGACTTCAATCTGCTGGATCTTCTGGAAGTGCGAAAAATGTTCGAACCAGTCGCAGCACGTTTGGCCGCAACAAGGGCCAGCGAGAGCGACCTGCATCGAATTGAGGAAGAATGTTCCAGAATTGAGGATGCAAAAGACTGGAATGGAATGGCGCAGCATGACTTGCTGTTGCACACCGCAATCATGGATGCAGCGGGAAACCCCGTCTTGACCGAAATCAACAACGCACTGGCCCGCCTCCAGCGCAAAAGCAGAGAGGTTACTGGAGCGAACGCACCGGATTGCAAGTCGATGATTCAGCATCACCGGCTGATAGTAAATTCAATTTTGTGTGGCGAACCGGAGGCCGCAGAAAAGGCAATGCTGGAACATCTTCACCATGTTGGTCTGGATATTATCTCGAACCGAAAGCGTTAAACCATTCCAGTGTGGTAAATCCGAAGTCATTGGCATAAATTATCAACTGCTGTCCGAGCATAATATTCGCTGTTTCCAACAATTTAACTTGCCCGCGAAACTCAAATTATGCTGTGAACTTATGACTCAGGACACTAGTGTGCTGTCTTTAAAGTTCTCGTGCAGAATCGAGCTACGGAGTCAAGTATCTGATCTGCGGTTTTGTTCCAGATGAAGGACTTGGGTTTTTGTTGTGATTCTGGATAAAGCTGCGGATGGCGTTTTCCAGTTCGTTAGTGGAGTGATGCACGCCACGCCGGAGTTGCTTTTCGGTCAGCGTGGCAAACCAGCGCTCGACCAGGTTGAGCCAACTGGCCGCAGTGTGCGTGAAGTGCAGATGGAGTGGGCCGCTTGGCCAGACAGTTGCGAATCAATTCGGTCTTATGGGTTCCGTAGTTCTCCAAAATCAGATACACCTCCAGTTCCGCAGGCACGTTCTTCTCGATGGTATCGAGGAAGGCGCGGAACTCGGTGGAGCGGCGGCGGCGATGGGGTCTGGCCGATCAGCTTGCCGGTCTTTGCATCGAGAGCTGCGAACGGGCTAGTGGCGCCTTGGCGCTTGTAATCGCGGGTGCGGCGTTCGATCTAGCCAGGGCGCATGGGCAGCAACGTGCGGTCCGGTCAAGTGCCTGAATCTGAATCTTTCCGTCCGCGCACAGCACCAGCGTGCGGTCCCGGGAATCGAGATACAAGCCTACTAAGTCACGCGCCTTGTCGGTGAACAGCGCTCAGGTTGAGTCCTTGGCGGCTCGGCGCTCTGCTGCGATGCCTGCGTTATTCAGCGTGGCAGCGAAGGCAGTTTGGCAGCCCGCTCAGAAGCTCCGATGCATCCACATGTCCTTCGTGCTTCGGGATCGCTGGTATTGCACTTTCCTCCAAGAGGACTTGCGTCCGACCGCAGCGCGCACTGCATATAGTCGAATCGAGCGTTGCAGAGTTGACCGTGCAGGTCTCGTTCACGATAGAAGAACACGCCACTTAACGTGTATTGACCCCGTCAGCAGCGCCTTTGGGCCAAATATCCTAATGGTAACTAATTTTTGTATTGACAAGTTTGTATTAGAAACCTTATAAGGTTGACCACTAATCTTCAGAAGGCGGACCTTCCATTGAAGCAACTAAACGGGTTTCCTGCAGCAAAGTGTGGAGTCGATTCGGATCAGGACCTGGGGTACTCGCGCGGTCGTGATCTACATATAGCAGTCGTTCTTCAAACCAACCATAGAGCGGCAAACCTCAGGTCGTTCGTGAGCGGCTTGGTTGTGTGGGTTGTTCTATGTCTGCTGTTTACGGGAGGCTCGCGGGCTTTCGGGCAGGAAACGAGAGCCAGTTTAGGCGGCAAGGTAACAGACCCGCAAGGGGCTGTCGTCCAGAAGGCGAGTGTTGTCGTGACGTCAGATGCCACTGGAGTGGTTCAGAAGACGACAAGCAATAATTCCGGTGACTGGAAGATCAGCGCGCTTTTGCCAGGCATTTACCGTTTTGAAGTGAGAGCTCCGGGTTTCGTGTCGGCCAAATACACGGATATCGACTTGCAGGTGAACGATCAAAAAACCATCGATACCTCCATGAAATTAGGTTCGGAGTCGACGTCGGTCAATGTTGAATCGGAAACGCCGCTGATCGATACCACCTCCGCGGTTTCGGGTACGGTACTTACCTCGCAAGAGATGGAAGAGCTTCCCTCTCTGTCGAACGCTCCCACCATGTTTATCGCTTTGACGCCGGGTGTGACTGTGACCAATGGCTTGGCCGGGAGCGGAATCTACGCATGGTCGAATACGGGCCTCTCGGAGATTGCCGTCAATGGCACCGGAAGCACAGGTTCTACCGATTTTGCGGCGATCAACTACTTGTACGATGGCGGCTCCGACACCAACAACCAGAATGGCGACCGCGGTGCTGGTGAATTGGCTTTCTCGCCTCCCATCGACGCAGTCGGTGAACTTCGCGTGGTCACGAACGCCTATGACGCGTCCATAGGCCGTACTCTGGGAACAACCGAACTGATTACGTCCAAGACGGGATCGCGCGCATTTCATGGTGATCTTTACGAGTTCAACCAAAACGATTTCTTGAACGCGAACACCTACGCCAACGATGCCAACAAGATTAAAATAACGCCCATCCATAGTAACTTCTACGGCGGCACTGTAGGCGGTCCCGTCTGGATTCCGAAGCTCTTCGACGGAAGGAAGAAAGGCACATTTTTCTTTTTCAGCTACAGTGGCATTCGCCTCACAAATCCGACGAATACTGGCTACACAAGCGTCCCGGATGCGGATGAGCGGGCAGGAAATTTCAGTAAATCCTATACGGTGAGCAATGGTGTCAAGTATCCAATCACGATCTATGATCCGAATACTATCAAGCCGACGACGCCTGGAAACTTTGCGAGAACACCGTTTCCAGGAGACATGATTCCTGCGGGCCGGATCGATCCAATCGCTAAAGCAATGATACAGCTTGTGGGGCTTCCCAACTCAGCGCCGCAACTTGCATCGGGAAACGATGCCAATAACTATTTATTAGATGTGTATCAAACCAGTAAGCTCGACAGCGAAATATTGCGTGTCGACCAGGCCTGGAACAATGCAAACCATAGCTACGTCAGCTTGCGGCGCAACAACTGGAATGCGATTAGCAACAATACCTACGGTAATCAGACCTACAATGGCGTCGCATACAACTTGGACGTAAATCCAGCCCAAGGAAGGAGAAACCGCGGGATTACCATTGACCACACCATTCTTCTTAATGAGAAGACAGTGCTTGATCTCAACTACAACGTGATGAATTTTTATTCCTTAAACATTTCCCCGACGGCAGGTCAGGATCCTACAGCTCTTGGTTTCTCATCTGCCTATGCTGATCAAATGCAGATTGTCGGAATTCCCGAGCTCCAAGGCATAAGCAACGTAGGCACCCTCGGAACAACTTATGGCTCGCAATATAGCAACGATGTAAATCAAGACTTCAAGGGAAGCGTGACGGAGACTTCGGGAAATCACACCTTCGAATACGGAGGAGAGTACCTGATTCAGCAGGAAGGAACGGGATCTTTGCTGGATACCGCCGGACAGTTCACTTTCGGGACAAACTGGACCGACCAGAGTCCGGTTGGAACTCAGCCTACGGGTTCCGGCAGCTCGCTAGCGGAGTTTCTCTTAGGCCTTCCTTCCAGTGGCAGCATTCCCACGACCGCTACTGCAATGTGGTCGCAGCATTTTACGGCTTTCTATTTTCAGGATAACTGGCGAGTAAACAAAAAGCTGACCCTGAATGTAGGTCTGCGTTGGGACTACCAGAGGCCGGTGACCGAGCGTTTCAATCGGCTAGTTAGCCGTTTTGATCCGAATTACGTTGTCGCAGGCGTTACATCTGCCTCCCAATCCAAATATGCCGCGCTGCTTGGCGGGGGGTCTTCCGGCAATACGGGTCTTGCGCTGCTTCAGGCAGAGCGCTCAAGTCCCTCCACGTTTGTTGCGAGAGGAGGGTTATTGTATGCAGGTACCAACGGAACTAGTAGATACGTCCAAAATCCCCGCTACAAGTACTTCCAGCCGCGTCTGGGATTTGCATACCAGATGTACGAAAATACTGTGATTCGTGGTGGTCTGGGCCGATTTGTACAGGCTGACTTCGTCACCGGTGCGCAGACCGGATATAGTCAGACCACAGCTTTGACGGCCACGACGAATAACTACGAATCCGCCCCGACTGTCTCTATGGAAAATCCTTATTCAAGTGGTCTTGAGCCGGTGACGGGCAACTCGCAAGGTGAACTGACGAATGTGGGGTCTGTTGGGTCCTATACTGATCCGAATATTGGGCGTATCTATACCGACTCAGCCAGCGCTTCTCTTCAGCAACAGATCGGCCGCTTTCTCTTTGATACCAGCTTCATCCTGGCTGAAACCCATGGTTTGGGCATGGCTTGGGAGGTGAACGATCCCTCGCCGGCGGCCTGGCATGCGGCCTATGATGCGCAGTTCACCTCCACTGGAGCGCCTGTCCTGACAAATGCGGGATCTACCAATGTCGCGAACCCGTTTTACCATGTAGCGGGAATTCAACCATCGCTTTCAACTTACACATCGAGCAACATCAGTGCGTACAACTTGTTGCGCCCGAACCCAATTCTTGGCAATCTTACTGAAAACAGAGGCACTGGTATCACCAGATACTATGCCCTGCAAAACAAGATCGAGAGAAGGTTCCGCAACGGCTTTAGCCTTTTATCGGCATTTACCTGAGGAAAAAGTATTGTCGCAGATAGTTTCTTTGCCAATCAAGTTCAAGGGGTCGTCATCAACCACACGCTAGATCCCGCTGACACCAAGTTCCATTACGTTCTTACCCCTGTGTACGAGCTACCGTTCGGGCGCGGTAAACCATTCGGAAACCACGTCAGCAGGCTAGTCGATGAAGCGATTGGCGGCTGGACTTTCTCGGGATCATATCAATTCCAGTCGGGGATGCCGTTGACACTACCTACGAACAGTGCTTTCTTTGAAGGCGGAAATCCTGCCCTTGGCAGTAAGTCCTCGGCAAAGTGGTTTGACACTAGCAAATTCGCACCCTTCCCCACGAGTAGTACGACTCGCGCGCAACTTGCCGCCTATCCCGCCTGGACCGGGGTTCAAAATCTTCCCGGTGCTAGTTGGGTGCCTACGCCGACCGCCCCAGGCTACGGTGGAGTCAACAATGGCGTATTTGGGAATTTCGCTACGTATACCGCCTATAACCAGAGTGTCTTTGGAAACATCCGCAATCCATACACAACCAACTTCATAATCGGCTTACGGAAGAAGTTTGCAATTACTGATTTCGACCGCCTGGAGCTGGGGATGGATGTATTCAATGCGCTCAACCATCCTACATTCGGCAACATCGATACTAACCCCAATGATCCATACTTCGGAGCTATCAGCGGGGGGCTGCCTTCAAAATGGGTTCAAGTCAACAGCCCTCGCACTATCCAATTGAGAGGAAGGATCACCTTTTAGGAAAGCGACACATCGTCTGAGTGGCAGCCGCTTATACCCTTCCGGCCATCACTCTTACTTAGTTATCATCAGGGTCGGAACATTATGCATCGTTACGCTAGAAGAAGCGGTGAGGTGAAGCAAGTCATAAGGATTGATCTAGCTGAGTCTGGACGGCTCGCTGAGGGTCGCATTATTCAGGTCGTAGTCCCAGGTTGGCGTCAGTCCAATTCCTGTGGGAAACGAGGTGGCCGTATTAGGCGACACAGCGCCGCGCGGGCCATCCCGCCGGGATGAGCGGGGGGAATTCCCAACCGGAGGATGCCATAGAGTTGCACATATCCTGGGGTTTCGTCGCCGAAGCACATGCGCACCTTCTCCTCGAGCGTCATGCGGCCGATCAGACGATCAGATTGGAGATTCGTTGTTCAATAGGCAGGCTTTTGTCACGATAGCCACGCAGAACCGCTGGGCATACACAGAGGACCAGGAGCGAGGTTCGCCCTGATGTATGCACAGAGTCAGGAGCAGAACAAGGACGAAGGGAAAAGTAATCTGCTGAGTCTCATGTGTTCTTCGTGAGTGAAACGAGCGCATGTGCGTAAAGCGCTTTCAAAATGAGATTGTTCGTCAACAGGTCGTAGTCGCGGATCCGATAGCTAGCAAGACTCGCATGAAAGCTGCTGAATGTAGAACAGCATCTTTATCCAAGCGGCGTTCCGTTATTTTGAAGCTGGCGTGGCAAATGCGTCGCTCAGCGACATCAACTGAAGCTCCTTACGCAGTTGATCAAGCGTTCGGGTGCTTTGTATGGTCACGTCCACGCCCTGGCCCGGCAGAATGTCGAAGAAGTTGTCGGAGAGTTCGGCGTCATTCGGTGGAAGTCGTATCCACACACTGCGGGCTAGCACGTCCGAGGAGATATGAAGCTTAAACCTTCCGGGTGCGGCTGCGCTTAGCGTGGACATCAGGTGAACTGTTGGAAGCGTAATGTTTTTTGTTGGCACCAGGTAGAGCAGATTGCGCGACAACAGTGTTCCGTCTTGCGTCAGGTCAGCAACAACGAAAACTTTAGCCAGATCGAGCGTGGATGCCTGAAGCGACTGCATACTTACCTCTTCAAACACCCCGCTTGAAAGCTTCGGCACGTCGATCTGCTTAGTCGTCTCACTGACGACCTTACCTGCGAGCGTCATCACACGAACCCGCAAATCGGCCTTGATATCGGTGGTTTTATCCGAAACTACGGCTACTTGTAGGATGCCGGCGTCGAGGTGAGGGGACACCAGCACGGGGCTGTAGAAACGGCGCGCGTAATACTGCAGCGCCTTCCATTGGCCATACGAATCGATGCTGGACCATGAAGCGACCGGCCAGCAGTCGTTCAACTGCCAGTAGATCGAACCCATCGTTCTGCTACGATTGCGACGCAGATGCTCGGCGCCGATCTTAATCCCTTCTGCCTGCAAGATCTGGCTGACATAGAGAAAAGACTCAAAATTCTTTGGCTCGCTATAATCGCGCAGCATGTACTCTCTGATCAAGGCATTGCCGCTGTCGTTCTTCTGATGAGCCAACATGATTGGCGTGGTGATGCCGGTCCGGTCGCCGGCTTCGGTAAACAGGCGGACACTCTCAATCAGCGGGAAAGACTGGAATCCATACTCGGTGAGAAATCTTGGGAAGTGCTGCTCGTAAGCCGAGAAAGGCTGCTGGCCGTGCCAGACCGTCCAATCATGGGTATCGCCTGAACGATAGCTGTCGGACGTCGGCTCATAGTCGGCGCTCGGGGAGCTTGGCCAAAATGGCACCTCGGGTTCAAGTCGTGCTGCGGCGGCTCCGATGATGCCGCTGAAGGTAGTCAGATAATACTGGAGCGCAGGTCTGTCGACTTTAATCCCGGCAACCTGATCATGGTCCCCGTGGAAGACAGGCTCAAGCTCGTTGTTGCCGCACAGCAGTACGACACTGGGGTGGTTGCGCAGCCGGCGTATCTGATAATCCACCTCGGCGGCGACGTTCTCTTTCATGGCATAGTCGCCAGGCTGCCAGTTGTTGGCAAACATCATATCCTGCCAGACCATCAGACCAAGTTCGTCACAGATATCGTAGAACTCGTCGGTTTCGTAGTAGCCGCCTCCCCACTGGCGGACCATGTTCATGTTGGCCTTCACCGCAGATTCGAGGATGTAACGATACTTCGCAGTAGTCACCCGCGAAGGAAAACTATCGAACGGTATGACGTTCGCTCCTTTGGCAAAGATCGGTATTCCGTTGACGATTAGCTCGAAAGAGCGGCCCCATGTATCCACATCGCGCCGAAGCACGACGGAGCGGAGTCCAGCATGGACGCTCCGGGAATCCTGCAACCGTGCCGCAGCGCGCACGTCCAGCGTGAACGTGTAGATCGGCTGAGCGCCATAGCCAGCGGGAAACCAGAGATCGGGTTTCTTGATCTCGACGGGCATATTGATCCGGTTAAGCCCGGTGTGCAGCGTGACCATCTGACGTTGAAGCTCACTCGATCCCGGGCGGCCGTAGTGAAGCGCTATCTCAGCCGATCCATCGCTCGTCGCCAATATATCTGCTTCCACGTTCAGATGTGCGACTGGAGCGGATACCTGCTGCTGACTTACATAAAGGTCTGCTACGCGAGCCTCATCCCAGACCTCCAGCTGCACTGGACCGTTGAGTCCGCTTAGAACAAAGCGTGGGCCCCAGTCCCATCCGTACTCGTAGGCAGGTCTCCTGATGTAAGGCTTGGGACCTGGAGGCGCAGTTCCAGAGGGAAACACGATGTGAATCTCATTGTCACCAGGTTTCAGCAGCTGCTTTGCATCGATACGCCACTCGCGGAAAGCGTTATCCGCTGTCAGTGCAGGTTTTCCGTTGACGGACACGAGAGCCTTCGTGTCGAGGCCCTTGAATACGAGTTCGACGTGCTCATGCGCAAGTGTCGCCGCCAAGACGACGAAAGAGTCCTTGTACTCCCAGTTTGCATGTTCAATCCATTGTAGCTTCGCCTCATTATCTCGATGGAAGGGATCCGGAATCAGATGATTCTCAAGTAGTGCGGTGTGTACATCACCCGGCACCTTGGCAGGCAGCCACTGAGGCAAAGGTGTATTCGGCGTTACCTGACGGAATGACCAGCCCGAATTCAATCCAATCACTTCCTTTTCGGCATGCAAAGGAACCGTCATCAGAAAGTTAATCAGGCAGAGCAGAATGAATCCGTGCCGTCTTAACGCCTTGCAGCAGAGCTTATGTGAGAGTAGCCGAGTCCTAAGCGCGAGCAAGGTGGGAATGGTTCGGGTGGAATGAGGCTGCACAGGTGCCGGCTGACTCCAACTGCTAATTTGTGACGCGAAAAGAAGGAGTATGGCGGCTGTGCCACTTAGATCTCTGTTGAGTAACATCGTTCTCCCGGTGAGTAAAAAGAAAGTGTTGCACCCGCAAAGCCGGTCATGATGCCAGTGGGTGTGAATCTATAAAAAGAGTCTTACGGCAAGATAGCTCGGTAATTAAAGCGATCGTTTGGAGCGGCATCGCCGTTCAGGGTAAAGTCGGTCCAGTCGCCTCCTTTGTAACAGTTATCGGTCCACTTGAAATCAAAGCTGTTGCCGGTAATTAGACTACGCGGAATCGCCAGTTCAATCCCATCCGCCCCAACAGAGACACGGATGGGCTGCCCATGTGCCCAATCGTAATTGCCGTCCACATTCCGTTCAACCGTCCTCCTGCCCGGTGAGACGCGCAGGTCATAGCCAAGCCAGCCTGTCTTCGAATCACGGTCCGAATTGATGTAAAGAGTCATCCAATCGCCTGCTTTGGACGCATCACTGGATTTGATGACGGGTCCCAAAGTACGGATCAGGAAGTAAACTCGGGTCTTGTCGTAGCTCACCTTTGCCCAGGCGAGATCATTGCGTCCCGTGTTGTTAACGTAACGTGGAGCACGTTCGCCAAAGGCATCCGAATCGCGGTGAACGGGGTCGCCGAGCGTGTCCCGGAACTCTGGCGAAACACCCTTCCAGTCGTCGAAATGACCATCGAGGGTAATCGGCGCCGCCTTTACCGGCTGGATGGGCCGCACTCCCTTGTAACGACGAATATTAGCGACCATCTGATAGTAGTAATCATCGCCATGGCCGCCGAGCATTGGTTCGATATCTTTGCTATGGGATTCGCTGAACTCGTCGACAAAGAACACCTTGCCGCTGTTACTTACAAATTTCTGTGCGACCCATTCGTTCCAATCGTAGATCAGAGCAAACTTAGGATCGTGCTTCAGTACGAAGTTCCATTCATCCTGAAGCTGACCGCCACGATAGGTCGCAAGAGGATCAGTCTCGAGATGGCCCGTGCCTTTCCGCCCTCGCCACGCCCGGCTATTGACAGGAGGATTGGTAGACATGGGACCGCCGGCGTTTGAGACCGCTACTGCGGCAGCCATCTCTTCCAGGTTGCCGTGCTCGTCTACGCCGAGCCGGTCGTTACCATCGCTGTAAGGAAGAGAGTTATCCAGGCTCCACATTGCATTATCCTGGGGCCGATTTGGCCACAGCACCTTACGAAAGGTAAAAAAGGAAAGAATCTCGGCACTAAGTCGTGTAGTGTCTGGCGAGGCGAGAATTAGCGGCTTGCCTTGCCACCTAAACCAAAGTGACTCGTACTTATGATTCTTATAGATGGTGTTGTAAATAGCCTCTACCTGCTTTGCCTGCAGATCCCCTTCGCCGGCACGGCAGGTGAACACAAACTTGGGGACGATTTGCCCTCGCGACTGGATATCGAGCCAAACCTCGGCAAGCGTGGAGACCTGATCGAAGTAGTTATAACTATTCGTCGTATCGAACAGCACTGTTGAAATGCCGGCATCTGACAGCATCTGCGCGTGCTTTCGCAAAACGGAAGTATCGAACATGCGATAGTAGCCGAACAGCGGCTCTCCCCAGTAGTGAAATCCATGCAGGCTGCCCCACAGTGGGCTGTCCGGTTTTGAAAGTGCGTTCGGGTCCTTCAATAGGATCTGCGTGTTGTCAAACGGACCATCACGATCGTTCCTTGTTCCAGGAAGCCACAGATAGTAGAAGATGCCGACAGTGCGATCTGGCCGAGGCGGACCGACCTCCGCGTGGGTAGGCAGCGCTCGGCCGAGCGCGTCGGTGGCAACCCATGTGTCGGAGAAGGTATCCCACGATCCAGCAGGCTGAACTGCCGCGCTACGGTCATTTTCATCCAAAGCACTGGCTCGCACCATCGCGTGGTTAGCGAAAAGCAGTACAAATATGGCGCACAACGCGCAGAGATAAACGAACGGTGTCTTCCCTCGAACGGACACGACTCCTCCGGCATTTAAGTAAGTTGAACACCTTTTTTTAGAACATTCTATATTGAAATAATTTACATATTTATTTTTGATGTTGAACGGCGGTATTCCAAAGACCTCAAGGCCCAAATGCAGCAGCGACTACTTGGATGATCGGACTGCCCATCCTGCCAAATCCACTGCCGCTCGAAATCCCTGATACTCCGACATTTTGAGCCCGCTAACATACTCGTTGTAAATCCAAGGATCAACCACTCCGAGAACGGCCCCCTTCCCGAATGGCGCTATCGCAATCATCACATCGCCGCGATCTCTAACCAACACTTTTGCTCTCCCCCTCACGGTGATCGTGCTGGTGTCCTTCATATAGGCTTGGAAACCCGACCCAAAGACTCCTGTCCCGCTAGGAATTGTCACCTCGCCGGGTCCATGGTCCGGTTCCACAACATGGTGTGACAGCACCGGATTGAAATGCATCCCAAACCGGTCGCTAAGCGAGTTGAAGCCCACGAACTCTGTGTTATCCCGATCGTTGGAAAACAGAAGGAGCACACCACCGGCCTTTACCCAGTTTTCGATCACGTCTCCACTTGCCTTATCGATCTGATGCGGGTCCGGATTCTTTGCGAGCGTGTCAGGCGATACGATGAGATAAATTTGGACCTTGGCCAAGTCCTCTTTTGTCGGAGCGTGCCTCTCCTCGCGCAGCGATACTCCGTATCGTTGAAACGCTCGGCCCGCAAAGGTAAAGCCAGAGTCTCGCTCATCATCCCATTTATAGTGATAAAGCTCAGTTTGCCCAGCGGCGTTCTTTCGGGTCTGTGAGTTGAACCATGCATCTAACAGTGCGACCTTGTCTTGCCCCAAAGCCTCCGTAGCAGCTTGTTCCATCTCAGCTTCGACCTTGAGATAGCTGCCCATGTTCTCGGCGTTAGACAGCAGTGTTTCGTCTGTCATGTCGAGGTTTCTGCATGAACTTCGAGTGTTCACCCCAACATGATCGATGTCCTCATTCCTAGCTGATACGGGTATATTCTCTTGTGCTTCTCTAAACTCAGTCTGGATGGACCTCCACCCCTCTTGTGCATCGTGCTCCTCTGTTTGCGGAAGATATCCCATCCGTACTCCTTTGGCCAAAGCGTAGATCAAGATGCAATCTGAACTCGCCTCAGAGCCACGTTCAGCATACTCATGTCTTCCGTTTAGGGTTGAATTCCATAGACCGTTCTTCCTATGCAAGGATTGCGCGCCACCGGAGAATCCAACGACTTTCATCGTTTGTTTCAGAGCTGCGATCAGTGCTGGTCTCTGAGGCTGCTCCGCCGGAAACCAGTCCAGCACGTCTACGAGAGTCATTGCATACCACGCGTCGACCTTCAGGGGTAGGCCACCCATATCTGCACCCATGAGCAGCAGTTGATTCGCGACCCGCCCAAGAATTTGTGGCTCCTGGAAGGTTGATCCGTAGGCTGCAAGGAACGGTCCTTCCATATAGGCGAGCTCAAATCGTCTTTGTTCCTGCCCGTGCTGCCGCCAATGCGCGCTTTCCAGTGATGGTAGGTGTTCACGCAAAGATGTTGCCGCTTTGTAATAGCGCGCATCTCCCGTGGTCCGGTATACCAGGAGCACGGCGCGCCCTAGAGCAACGGGACCGAGTAGATCATCTGCCTTGGGATCGTTGTGTCTGAGTTTCTCTGTCATCGGCGTGTTTAAGATTTCGCCGTCTGGTGTTACATAGCGATCTACGGCCTTCCTCAAGTAGGCGAGGTCTCCTGCACCCGCACTTGTCTGCCACTCGGTAGAAATCCCATCGAGCAGCATAGCTTCTTCGATTGCCGCCAACTCGCGAGGACGCGCGCATTGCACCACGCCTTCCGGCCAGATGCGCTTTGCCAACGCGATCGTGTTGTGCGCTTGCTGTGTGGCCGCGATGTCCACCTGTGCTGACATAAAAGAAGGGCAAAGAACGAACGCCGTCGCTGCTACCCAAATACCGAAGTCCCTGATCAATCAACCTCCTCAAGCTTCTGGCGGCGCATATTCTCGACGCTGTCCTCATGATGCCGAGATCTTTGGACGAAGAATATGTTCTAAGGGTGAGAGAGTTTGAAAACCTCAGAACCGGCTAACAGAAACGCTCCAACACCATAAACATAACTTGATGAAGGACGGAAATGCGCCGGCGCGCCTCCCCCTGGCTGGATACTTCCAAGACGGCCGTCGGCATAGATGTGAGCGATGAGTTCTCTCCAGCCCGAAGAAATTACGGGCAAATACGTCGCTCGATCCAGCAAGTGGTGATTGATGCCCCAGGCAAGCCCATACACAAAGAAGGAGGTGCCGGAGTTCTCCGGCTGATCGTAGCTTTTGGGGTCAAGCAGACTGGCATGCCAGGAGCCATCAGGCTGCTGCAGCTTCGCTATGCTCGCTGACATATCGCGAAACTGCTGTATATATTTTGCGCGGGAAGGATCTTTTTCCGGCATACGTTCCAAGACCTGGACAAGACCTGCTAAAACCCAACCGTTTCCACGCGACCAGAACACTTTTTCGCCATTAATCTCTCGTTTATTCACATAAGTCGAGTCTCGTAGGTAGAGACCTGCTTCAGGAACGTAAAGTTCCGCTGAAGTATGCCACCACTGACGATCGATGTAATCCAGATATCTCTGGTCTCCCGTGCTTGCAAATAGACGTGCCCACACTGGAGGAGCCATAAAGAGAGTATCGCACCATGACCACGGATGAGCATCTTGCTGCGAGATAAGAAGTTCATCAAACTGGTTACGAAGTGAGTTGGAAATAGAATTGCGCCGCTCGATCGCAGCCATGTCGAGGAACATCTGTCCAACGGCCTGATTATCGGGATTTGTCTCAGGTTGTTGCAGCTTCCAGTCGAGCGATTCTGCTATCTTTGCCATCGAGTCGAGATATTCCTGATGGTGGAGCGTCTTACCTGCGACAACATAGCCTGAGTACATCGCTCCGAACTCCCAGGAGCGCCAGAACTTTCCTTTCGCCTTTTCCAACTGCCAGTCGCCGACACTCAGAATGGCTTTTCGCACATCCAAGCGGCGAAGGGTCGACGACAAATCTGTGGCGAGCGGACTAGGGTTCTCCGGCGCGTCACCGACATACGGCAGCGATGAAGCGTAGTGCGGCAGGGCAGGAATCTGCTGACACGAAAGTGTCTTATGTAGAATGACGAGAAGGAGGATGAAGGCCGTTGAGCCGAGAGCCTTGCTGAAAGACATGATACTCGCATGTAAAATTAGCGCGTCTCAATCCAGACGCGTGCAACCGGTTAGAAGGTAAGTTTGAAGACGATCTGCGCAACCCGGGCAGCATTTGCCTGACTTGTGATCGTTCCAAAGGCAGGGTTCGTTAGAGTCGTATTTGGCAATCCGAATATAACTCGATTGAACGCGTTGAATGCCTCCAGCCGAAGCTCGCTCCTGTAGCGCTCCGTGAATGGTATCTGCTTGACCACGCTCAAATCTTCATCCGCATAGAAAGGACCGAGTACTCCCGGGATATTTCTCTTACCGGGACTGAACATGGTTGTGGTGGAAGGTAACTGGGTAAAAGCCGCCGCATTAAGATACTTGCTTCCAGTGGCGCCGGCATGTCCGTTGAACGGAAGCCTGGGAGAGACCGATCCGTTCAGGTAAGCAAACTGGGAGCCTGCAAAGATGCCGAGATTGTCGCCTGCCCCGACGGCGATCAAACCTCCCGAGTGATAGGTGAGAATCCCGTTGACTCCCCATCCGCCGATCAATGTTTGCGCCCGCCGCCCCACGCCTCCGAAAAAGCGCTTGTCTCGACCAAATGGCAACTCATAAGTAAATGCAGTGGTCTGCGTGATAGGCACAAAAGTAGACGTTTGGGTGTAGTCCCGATCAAGATTGTATTCGTCGATCACGCCGGCCTCCGCACCGGTCCAGGTTGCACCTGCATTCGCCAGACTTTGGTCCCACGTAAAGGCCGCGAGGACATAGAACCCGTCCGAGAAACGCCTCGTTGCTTTGAGCTGCAGCGAACTGTACGTTGAGTGACCGCGAGTGTCCGAACTGTAGGCCGAGCCGTTGAGATATGCGGGAAATGGCCGCAGCGATTGCGCAAGAGTAGCATTCGCGCCAAGCTGAGAGACAAACCCCGGATAAGGTGCCCTGAATCCGGCCGCGACTACCGCAGGGTCGTTGATCTTTTTCCCGAGCAACACATTGCCAAGCGAGGCGTATTTCGGGTCAACCTGGTTGATATTTCCTGCAACGACCAGATTAGTTCCTGTAGTGCCAACGTAAGAGATCGTTGTAACCCAGTTTTTGCCAAATGCCTGCTGGACAGTCAGATTGTAACTTTGGATGCTGGAGGCGCGATCGGCCTGCGGCGCCCAATAGTTAAAGCCACCATTGATTCCATACTTAGAGTTAAGTTGAGCCGTCTGAATATTGGCTTGCGGAAATCCCTGATCCAGTTGGAAGGCTGGAGAGATTCCATTGTTCGGAGAGGAAACTGATGAGGTAGGAACATATCCATCGACGAGAAATGTGTTGTTACCTGTACCGAAGGCGCCATCAGGGAAGTACGAAACACCATACCCGCCGCTAAGCACGGTGTTCTCAAAGAGTTTGTAGGCAAACCCGAGACGGGGCGCAAAATAATTCAGATCATTCTTCGCAAAGGAAAGACGATTTCCCTGACCGTTTATGGTTGCAAATACATATGAGCCCGGCAATCCGGTCGTCGGGTTGCTGGCGGTTGGGTCGAAGACGGAATACAGATTGTGACGCTCCTGCATAGGAGTCATAAAACTGTAGCGAACTCCCAAGTTGAGCGTAAGCCTCGATGTGACCTTCCAGTCGTCCTGAACATAAGCATCCACGGTCTTCCAGTAGTAGTTGGGCGAGATATTCTCGTAATCCGGGATGGTGGAGGAGGCCACCTGGCCTAAGAGAATGCTTGCAATCTCATTGCCAGTGGTGTTTAGGGCCGTGGGTGAAGCCGTCTCATTACGGTTAAACGCCAAGGTCGCTGGCACCTCTCTAACCACCCCATGACGATAGTCGCGAATTTCGGTTCCAAGCTTGAGGCTGTGCCGCCCCAGGGTCCAAGAGAAGGCATCGCTCAAAATATAAGTGTTCGAAGTCTGAACGTTGATATTATGCGTCGCCGCAAACCCGAGATAAGAGCCGGCAGTGAGAGTAGGAAAAAAGTCGGATGCAGTGGAGTAGCCCTGGAGACCCAAGCCGGGCAGCAGACCTGTGTTATAGTCCGGGTCATGAGATCCACCGTTGTCCCGGTTGTAGGAGAAACGTAACTGGTTTAGCTTGTTTGGGCTGATGGTCCAGTCATAGGCGACACGCGCCAATTCGTGCAAGTTCCTAGTTGGAATTGCGTTGCCAACCGGATCCTCGAGAGGAGAAGAATTTATGAACGGATTGACCGAATGCTGCAGACTTACGCTCACATGATGCGAACTGCCGATAATCTGGTCCATTTTCATGATGAACAGATTCTTATGGGATGTCTTCGTCGTCTCGGGAATAGATGCATTGTTAAGAAAAAGGCTTTGGTTTATGACGGTGCCTGGCGGCAATGCTGAACGATAATACGAAAGAAACTTAACTCCAATTGAACTGAAGTCGCTCTTCGGGATGATGTTCCCTTTAAAGGGCTGCCGCGTGTAGCCATTTCCAACTGCCTTGGTTGTTGATGGGTCGTAGATTACGATGCCGCTGGGCAGCAGCGCAGAAAAATCGCCGTTCAACATCGCATCGGTGGGCACAGATTGCCCAGCGGCGATGCCGCCTCCAGTTTTTATGCGAAACCAGTCTCCGTTGACAAAAAAGAAGCTCCTGTTTTTTCCATTATAGAGATGTGGAATGCTTACAGGACCACCTAGCGTAAAGCCATATTCGTTCTGATGATCGACTGGCGTCGTCTTATTGAAGTATCCGGCGGCATCCAGAATAGTGTTCTTAAAAAACTCATAGACGGTGCCGTGATAGTCGTTGGTGCCAGACCTTATTTCTAGTCTTTCTACGCCGTCGCCGGTCTGACCATATTCGGCGGAGTATGCACTTGTGGTGAAAGAAAGCTGCTGGACCGAATCTGGCGGCAAAGCGACTTGCCTGTTGTCACCAAAGAGTTCTCCATTCACGGTGGACGCTCCATCCAGTTGAATATCCAACCCGTACTGAGGTCCGCCATTTACGCTAAGCCCCTGTACTCCTGGAACCAGACTGCCAAATGTGAGCGGGCTGCGGCCTCCGGCAGCACTGAGAGGTAACTCATTGTAAGCATTAACGTTGACTTCAGTGCTGGTATCGCTCTGCTCGGACTTGAGAATGGGAGCGGCATCCGTGACAGTCACCTCTTGCGTCGCCATGCCCACCGGTAGATGCACATCAACGTTTGCTATATCGCCCAGATTGACCGTAATTGTTCTCTGCACATAGGTTTGAAAACCCGAAGCAGCAACTGTCAGGTCGTATTGGCCGGGCAAGAGTGCCGTGATGTTGTAGACGCCTGAGCCATTTGTTGCCGCCTTGAACGTCTCGCCGGACGCTTCATTGGTGACCTGAACGCTGGCGTTGCGGATTACACCGCCTCCAGGATCAGTAACGATTCCACGTACTGTGCCTCGATCGGTTTGAGCGAGTCCGGAAACTGTCATCAGACATATGATCGAATAAAATAGCTTCCTGAACACTTGATATCTCCCGGAGAAACCATTCCCAAACGGTCTATAATCCGTATGGAAAATTGTGTCTCTAATGAATATTTTGATGGCGGGAGAAGACTAACAACTCGCCTTATCCAATGTCAACAAAAAAACGCAGCGGCAGGCAACCCGCAAAAATCCCGCGTTTTATTACAAACACAGGCTCGACAGGGGATATAAAGATCGGCGCTTTGACTGGTTTTTCTGGCGAAGTTGCCCGACTTCTCACATCACGTCTCGACGTCTTACCGCATCTTGCCGCGCTCCGCCAGGGTTGCTAGCGTTGGAGTCGCCAAGCGTGTTCCATCCAGATCAAGTCGAAATCTGTTCGGCACTGTGACGTGTTGCGTAGTCCAGGTCAGTGTCATGTGCATGATGCCGTGAGAGTCGAAGGTCACAGGTGTAACGATAAGGTGAGGTTGCTGACCTTTGCCTTTGAGATATCCATGGCAGCCAAACCACATAGTTCCATCAGGACCGACAAACGGCGAACCATGCCCGACCTGTCCGTATGGCACATCCGCGCGCTGCGTATAAGTGTGTTTGTATCGCTTGCTCCATTCCTCGTCCTGCGCGCCATAGATTGGATTGCCCGCGTATTTGGTCCATGGGCCAAAGACAGTAGAAGCTGTGGCATAGCCTTCCTCATACCCCCGTCCCCATGACGCGTAAAGCAGGTAATAAGTGCCATTATGCTTGAAGACTGAAGGCCCTTCGAGACCCACTCTTGGTCCACCCTGAGAAGTGCCGTCCCAATCCCCGTCACCTCCCGCCTGCAGCACCTTAAACGGTTCGCCTACAGTTCTCGCATTAGGAAGATCCACCTCTACCGCAGATAACCCACTCCGGAACAGGTAAACTTTACCGTTGTCGTCTTCAAAAAGTGTGGCATCATTGCCTTTCGTGAGAGGTTCGTCCTGCGTTAGTACGCGGTACGGCCCCGAGACGCGATCAGCCACCGCGAGGCCCACAGACTGCGCTCCCTTCACATCCGGATAGGGACAGTTAAATGTCAGATACCACTTCTTCTTGAATGGAAAAAGTTCAGGCGCCCAAAAGCGATTTTGATACCATCTCCCCGAACTCGGTTTCACGGCGATTGTTACAAATTTCCAGTGAGTCAGATCATTCGATTTCCAGATCTTCACACCTGGGCTTTGCCCGATGCTCTCGAAGAATGGAAAGGAGGTGCCTGTGAGATACCACTCTTTTCCAACCTTTGTGATTTGGGGATCTCGGATTTGCTCTGAGTCGATGGGGTTGCGGTAGGAGAAGCTTGATTGCGCCAGAGTAGGGGTCAAAAAGCATGTAGCGAATGTTGCCCACAGAAAAAGCTGAAGCAGCGTTGACCCAGAGATGCCGAAGACGGAGGTTGCTGTGCGCCCGTGGTTAACGAGTGGGATTTTACGCAAATTAAATTTGACTCTTTTTTCCAGATTCATGTACCCTCGCATTGGTTCACCAAATGAAATACTTCCTTAAGGTAAATCTTACCGTCAACTGTCTTCAACTGGAAATACTTCTTTCTTTCGCCGATCGCGCTAGGCGCATGCAAGTTCATATGCGCGGCCAAAATCGCGGAGAGCAGCAATAGTCTGAGTGATTACCTTCCTCGCTCAGCAGTATCAGCTCTCAAGAGAAACACGCCTGGTACATTCTGATACCGAGATATCGGCACCTGTTAAGAAAGGTGGATCTTTTTTTGAAGTTTAGCGATTTTATTGTTGCAACTGTTTTATCGACCTTGCTTTGTAATGCGAGAGCACAGACACCTGTCTACGACCAGTTGCGAGCTCGATGGTTTAGACACCTGACGGGCGGAGAATACAATTCGCAGTTGGATCCCCAGATAGCCTCCGCAATGCGAGAACTCACCCAGAAAGCACAGGATGACTGGACGTTTATGCGGCGAGTGCAATCGACTTCCGTTGGCTGCCTGGCGAAAACCGAATCGCCTGTTGCTGAAACGACAGAATGCTATCGAAGACTGCAGGTTATGGCGCTCGCATACCAGACCAAGGGCGGGGATCTTTATCAGAACGTAGAACTCCGAAAGTCCATCGTCGATGCACTGGAAGGATTATATGAACACAGTTATAACGAGACGCTGAACGAAAAAGGTAACTGGTGGTTTTGGGAGTTTGGCATCCCGTTGTCGTTAGAAGACACCGTTGTCCTCATGTACGATTCGCTGAGTGCTTCGCAGATTGCGAAGTTCATGCGGGCTATAGACCACTTTCTTCCGTCTCCTCAAACTTCCACTGGCGGAGCCTTCGGGGCGAACGGAGCATGGTCTGCTCAGGTATGCACACTCAAGTCGATACTGCTGAAAAATTCAGACGGGAAATTAGCTCTCTGTAGAGATAAGTTCGACGAGCTCATGCAGTATGTGCCTAGCAAGGATGGCTATTACACTGACGGCTCCTACGTGGGACACGCCCATTTTGCCTACACTGGCGGCTACGGACTCGATTTCCTTGCGTCTTTAGGTGACGCCTTCATCCTCTATGCTGCCCCCTCGCCTTCTCCGCTCGATCCTTCGCGCAAACGTATCGTATCGGAATGGGTCGATCGAAGCTATGTTCCCCTCTTATACCATGGGCTCGTTCCCTACTATGTAGCTGGCCGAGAGTTTGGCCGGCCACGTTCGACTGATTACAGTCGTGGCTTGGCTGTCGCATTGGCATGCATCAACGTCGCAAGCGGTTTGCCGCCTTCGCAGGCGATCGCCATAAGAAGATTCGCCAAATCCGTACTCACTGATCTGCAGAAATATCCGTCGGTTGGCAGTCTGATCTCCGACGGAATGACGCCAGCAGAACTGCGCCGCGTCAATGACTTGATGGCCGATGATTCAATTGCAGTGCGAGAGAAGCAGACGCGCTCAACGATCTTTGGATACATGAACAAGGTCGAGCACAACACGCCAAACTTCGGCTTTGGTATCTCGATGTTCTCGACGCGAATGCAGAACTACGAGGATGCGGGTGAAAACAGGCACGGCTGGCACCAATCCGACGGCATGACCTACCTTTTCAACACCGACCGAGAGCAATACGACAATGGCTATTGGCCGACGATCGACAGCGATCGGCTCGCGGGCACTACGGTGAATGAAGACGATGCCATCCCATCAAATCAATTCAACCAAAGCGCATTCGCGGGTGGAGCCACTCTGGCGGGCCGGTACTCCGCAGTAGGTTTTATCTTGCATCCTTCAGGCGATACGCTCACAGCGCAAAAAGCGTGGTTTCTCTTCGACAAGGAGATCGTCTGTCTTGGATCGGGCATTACAGATACTCACGGCAGCGGTGTTGACACCATTGTTGAAAACCGCAAGCTCAATATACTGCGCGCGCCAATCGAAGTTGGTCGAGTGACAATCGACGGCAGCGTATATCCCTTTAGATCAGAGAAGCCATCGAATATTCCGCAGGTTCATTGGGCGCATTTGAATGGACCGGTTCCGGGATCTGACATTGGATACTGGTTTCCGCAACCTACGGCGCTAAAGCTGCAAGAAGCAGTAAGAACCGGTTCGTGGTCTGATCTTCATGGCACAGCACGACCTCGCCGAGGCTCCTTTGATACCAATACATCAGCGAAGGAGAGAGTTCCCGCAAGTCCACAGTTGTTGTCGCAGGAGACCGGTGCAAACAGTCCGGCCATGTCAAATAATTTCTTCACCATGTGGATCCCGCACGGTGTTAACCCAAAAGACGCGCACTACGAGTACGTGCTGCTGCCATCCGTCGATTCCAATCAGGTCGAAGAGTATAGCCGGCATCCTGAGATAACCATTCTGGAAAACACTGACGATGTTGCAGCCGTACGCAAAGCTTCGCTTGGCCTCACCAGCGTCCTCTTCTGGAAACAAGGGACGCATACCGTACGTGTTGGCCCGAGAAGAACGCCTTATGCTACCGCCGACCAGCAGGTTGCGCTTCTCGTACGCGAGAGCAGTTCCAATATCTCCATAGCCGCTGCCGATCCTACCTGCCAGTTCAAAGGAACCATTCATATCGAGATCGCAAGACCAGGTCGGTCTGTCCTTTCGCACGATCCCTTAGTTACAGTCACGCAAGTCAGTCCTACCATTCGGCTTCAGATCGACCTCAGCCCACAAGAATTGCAACCAGGGCATTCCTTCCATGTCACGATTGCACGATGATCGAACTTCCGATCTGGCCATAACTATGGAGGTTGGCTTCTGATCTCTTGTAATCCATTGGTCGGATGTAAGCGTTAGGCTTACCTGGCCCGCGGACGTAGCGGTTGCGTTCTAAGCTGACGCTATACCGGCAAGAAGACCAGGATGGTTCCCAAATCAACTTCGAATATCTCAACCTTCTAATTTAGAGCCTGTTATGAAATTTTTGCTTGTAAGTATCTTGGAATCAATAAGACGCTTTCGGAGTTCTTGCCAAACTCAAGGCTTCTGTAGCGCTAGAGTCTCCTGGAGCAGCCAGATGCCCAAATTCGTTGGGAAAATTTCCGGTCTATGGGTTCTACAGGTCGCCGAAGTAAGTCGAAACTTCATAACAGGCTCTAAGATTTTCCGTTGCCGGACAGTTTGTGCTTTACTGCACTCCTTCTGCTCTGCTGAAGCTGAACGAGTCGAAGTTGAACAAGCCGTCAAGTCCCGTGCCGCGGAAGATAAGATAGAGATCGTGAACGCCGGCAATGTTTTTTATCGTGCAGCTTTGGTCCTTCCATTGCTGCCATCCGCCGGTATAGCGCACCGTGCATGTGCCGAGCAGCGGACCGTCCATTGCGTCCACATGTAGCTCGATGTCTCCTCCGCCGGTTGCGCTGGCTGTATTCACCAGGAACCTGTTTGCTCCTTTGCCGAAATCGACGCCCGCGTACTTAGCCCACGCGCCAGGCATTGCTGGCCCTAGATAGACCACGCCTGCCTTGTTCTGACCGACGCTTATGGCATGGTCCCCTTCAGGAATGTCGGTGCTGTTCAACGTCACTGCCTCCAGCCGCGAGAAAGCGTCGAGCGAACGCGTCTGCGGCGGACCTTCCTTCGTCCATTGCAGCGGCAAAATAGACCCATCGGAAGCGAAGTGCATCTCGTCCATCTTCACGGCCCGCTTGAAGCCATGGCCCGGCCTTCCGACAGACATAGAAAAATCGTGATAGAAGCAGTACCACTTCCCGTTCCACTCCACTTGCGAACCATGAATGTTATCGCCGCCGGGACCGCTTTGCGTAAACGGGCCTTTGTAAGTGTATGGCCCCATCGGGCTCTTCGAAACGGCATAGTCGTAGTTCTGTCCATGTCCTCCGCGCCCCACTCCACCCGGCTTGAACGCGGGATACGTCAGGTAGTACATATTTTTTCGCTTGAAGATCCATGGCCCTTCAAAGAAATTGTCGATTCCGTCCAACTGTTTCGGCGTCTCTGCAAGTTCGGTCAAGTCCGGCTTCATACGGGCAATCTTCACGCCGCCCTGCGCCCAGATCAAATAAGCTTGATCGCCATCAATAAATATGGCTGGGTCGATCCCTGCCGTCCCTGCAATCGGACTGCCCTTATCGACGAACGGCCCCCCGGGCACATCGCTGATGGCAACACCGATATGACTTTTGCCTGCGGCGTCTTTGGCGGGGAAGAAAAGATAGTACTTGCCCTTCCAGAAGGCGCAGTCGGGCGCCCACAGATGTGATCGTGCCCATGTCGTATCGCTCAGGCGAAACGCAATTCCATGATCTTTCCAGTTCTGCAGATCGTCGCTTGAGTAGACATGGTAGTCGATCATGTCGAATTCGCGCGCATCATTGCGGTCATGCGACGCATACACGTACATGCGGCCATCGAACACATGAGCCGATGGATCAGCGGAATACGCTGTTGTGACAATAGGGTTCGAGGCATTCGCTGTGCCGGTTAGGCCAAATGCAAAGACCACAACGACCATATAGGCTAGAGCCATCATCCGGCGAATCAGACAAAGTTCCCCCGGCATAGAACGCCGATTGAAAGCAGACCATCTCAAGGGAGCGGAATCGCTGGGAACGAATTCTCCTGCTCGGACAAGTGCGTCACAACTAAGATCGATCATTTGGGGATAGCTCTTTATTGCCGGGATTAATCGGCTTGATGAATAATCAGAACGAGCCTGCATTTCTAAGTGACGCGGTTTCTTTCCGTTGTGATTACCTAATGCGTCTGGTGCAATCGCAGTGTTGACCAAAAAGGATTGTCAATAACGACTTAATCGGCAGCCTGGCTCGCGCTACATTGCCAGGCTTATCAACGCCTTCGCGATGGTGGGCTTCAAGCATCTAGGCAATTGCGCGGCGGTGGGTCGTGCAGACAATAGCGAGAAGGCCCGTCCCAAGAAATAGCAGGCTGCTTGGCTCAGGCACAGGAGAACCCGATGGCCCCACATCGACCAGAGCAAGTTCGGTAATGTCCCCGCCTTGGGCCGGCCCACTTACCGCGTTACCGAACAGCGAGGTGTCGTTCAGATTGACATCATTGCCGTCCGCAAGAGAAAACGAAACCCCATCTTGGCTGAAATATGTGTCTCCATACAGCCCAAACGTGCCTGGATAGGTCAGAGAGTTGTCGTTATCTTGGAACGCGTTCACCCCCAGAATCCCAGTGATCGCAGATAACGGCATCCCAATATTAGTCACCGAGCCATCATAGACGGACGAGATGTTGTAGTTGCCGGTTGTCCCGATCTCTGTAGCGTCGAAGTATCCCGATCCGGAGAAGCTGTTTCCATTGAAGCTGAAGCTGAACGTATCGGCGTGGGCAGAGAGAGAGAGAAGGGCCGCGAGAGCGAGCGATCCCAGAGCGAGTGATGACTTTTTCATGAGGCTCCTCAGGTGTTCCCTGGTTTGCGTTGCGCTGTTGTTTGTAGGGCAATTGAGATAGTTTATGGGTAGGTTCCGATCAGGTCGACTTGGAACTTCGGCCCCCAGGGGATGGTTTCGCTCGTATTCTCGAAGCCGATCTCAACTTTGGTGATGTTGTTCCGATAGGCCCAATGGCTGATGTCGAGAGTCAACTGGTTCCATTGGTTCGGCTGGAACGTAGTAAGAGTAGTGGTGAGCGTCTGGCTGCCGCTGGTGAGGGTGATAAACGCGCTGAACTTATCTCCGGTGTGAAGCCCATAGGAGTCCACGAAGGCGGTTAAGCTCCCCGCATTCGACAGGTTCAAGGGAGTGGACGGCGTCAGCACAATGCTCTTGGGCGCGTTGGCGATCGCCGTGGTTCCCGTTGCCTCCAGAGCATAGATGCCGTGGTAGGGCGTGGTTGGTCCGTCCACGAAGCTCTTGACCGCTGCCACTGACGCTACGTTCTGCCCGGCGCTCCACCCCTCGGATGTCTCATCTTCAAAGTCGTAGAGCGGAGTGATGGTTGCGGCCGGGAGAGGCGACAGTGTTACGGGCGCAGGCACGGTCTCCCCGTTGTAGAGGAAGCAAACCTGAGCCGGGGAAGCGCTCGAAGAGTAGTCGCTGAAGGTCGACGGGAAGGATTGGGTTCCTCCAGCGGGCGGCACATCGAGACTGAACGATACGGGACTCAATCCGATTTGTGAGCACTCCTGGGCTGTAGCGACTCCATTCACCGGGAGAATGCCGTTATTGATGGCCGTCACGCTCACCGCCTCTCCAACAGCGCCGGGCGTCACTGCACTTAGCTGAAAGTCAATGTTCGGGTATGTCGGGTTTCCGATAGAGCTTGCCAGTGCGACCTGGCTGATGGCGAAGGTCCCGATCCAGTTGTCATCGGTCGTGCCGTGTACCCAGACCTTGATCTTTGAAATCTGATTGCGATAAGACCAATGCGACAAGTCCAACGCGATCGGCGTCCATCCCTGAGTAGGATCCAGGCGCACCACCCCTGCCGCAACCTGTTCGTTCGGGCCGTAGACCTTGATCTTGGCGTAGAAGACATTGCCCGGCAGGAACTGCCCCGGCTGAGGCACAGGAACATTGAGGGCGAGAGTGACATACGGCTTGCTCGAAGCATCGACCGGCTGCGCAAAGTCTACCTCGGCCCCGCGCGAGAACTTGGTCTCGCCGTAGCCGTCGGTGGCGTTGAACGAGACCGTAAGCTCTCCTCCTCCCTGGTAGCCGCCGCTACTCGATGCTTGCACGGTATCCGCGTTATCGGCGTATACCCAGCCGTCGGCGCCGTCTGTAAAACTAGACAGGACAGTCGGACTGCCAATTGTCACGAACTTTTCCGCTCCCACCTGCGTCTCGGGATCGGGCTGGGTGGCCAGTTGGGTGGAATCATACTGCGGAATCGCATCGTTCCAGCTTTGAATACCGATGATCGGCAGAGCGAACTGCGACATGCTCTGCGACTCTGGAGTGTCGATGTACTTGTACATGTTGTAGATCTGACGCGGCGTCCCTGCTGCTTCGCCCGACCGGTTCGGATCCACGCTCCATAGGGACATTCTTAGATTATCGCTGGCGGTAGTCACCTGCCGGTACAGCACCATTGAGTCGATATGCGGCGTGAACCGAAGCTTGTAGAAGGCGTATGCGTAAGCCGCCGCCTGCACCTGCTCGTTCTGTTCCGCGGTCAGCGTGGGGTCCTGAGGCAGATTCACTCCCTCCTCCGAACAACTGATATTGCGCACCTGGCCTTCGTATGTGTTCTGCGGAAGCTCCAGATATTGAGAGAGTACCTGGATATTCTTGAAGGTGATGTACTTCGTGTTGGAGTCGCTCGTAGCAAGGTTGTCGTCCCGCCAAAAGTAGGGATCCGTGAGATTTTGTGGGTATGGATGGTATGCAACATTCCAGGGGAAATTGCCTTCCTGCGTTGAGATAGAAGCAATCTGATCGAAGACATTTTTGCCATAGTAGTCTTCGAGGGTTTTTCCCCCGGGGATAGTGACGGTCCAGAAGTGGTCGAGTGAGATGTAGACTCGCGGGTTGGTATAAGCCGTGCGTATGGCCTGGTAGGCTAACCGTACGGCTCGCGTGTAGTATTCGGCGTAGTCTGTCACCGACTGCTGCCCCATATTGTTCGCGCCATACGCGGAGTCCACCTCGTTGCCAATGATGTAGTCGACAACGCGCCCGTAGAGTTTGTCTGCCCGGCTGTAGCGTTGCGCTAGAAAAGCAAACGCAGCAGCTGTGTATTGCACCCCCTCATCGGTCTTCGTATTAAAGGCAAAAAAGCCGTTCGTCGTAAGGTCCGCGTCAGGATGGATAAGAATTGAAGCTGCGGAGTTCGTGCTGCCATTTTTTCCGAGAAGTACTATAAAACGGACCTGTATGCCATCCTGGGTGAGAATACGTACCCGATGATCAAGTCCTAAAATCGTGGCCTGATCGAAGTAGTAGGTCGATCCATTAAACGCGAAGCTGATCGTTGTTCCCGCGGTTCCCGGACCCGTCAGCATGAACGAAGAAAGAAGGACGTTGAGCGTGGACTGACGAGTACCAATCTCTTCGGCGTCGTCCTCGATGAGTACCCCCACACCCTTGATGCTCGATGCTGCCGGGTAAGGATAATCGTTGAGCCCCTTGAACTCGAAATCGTCCGCGTAGTGGGGCACACCTAACGTTTGCTGATCGGAGGTCATTGCGACAAACTTGGAGTACAACCGGTCATGGTCTCCGGAGAGCCGCGGGATCGGCACCGTAAACGTCGTCCGGCCTGCAGGCACCACGACTTGAGCCACCTGCACAGCGGACGCGTCCGTCGAAGAGCTTGCGGCAGCACTCAGTTCGTACATCATGAGCGTCGTATCAGTGGTTGAGACCGCAGAGAGGTTGCCCGAAAGAACGATTTGAGTCGGAAATACGCTCACCTGCTGGACGCCGGCTGCGTGAAGCGTCGTGGCGCCGCAAAGAACAACGAAAGACAAAAGACTGAAGAGGATCGACGAACCCGAAACAACACAGCGTAAGCGCCCAATTTGCATTGACTAATTCCCTCCTGGGAACTATTTCCAGATCGCCGCGAGAGTATTGCACGCGGAGATAAATTGTCAAGCAGAAAATATTTCTATTGATAAATTTCCTCTGGACGAGTCGATTCGTAATCTCGACAATTTGTAGAGAATCTATTGGAACTTGCCTATTAAGAGAGCCACATCAGTATTGCGAAGGAAAAATCCTAGGTCGCGCGGGATGGGGATTATACGATCAAGCCCACCATACTCAACCATCTGAATTTTGGTTACCAACCGCACAAATAGCGCCAATTTTGCATACGGGACCTTCGATGGCGTCGACTTTGGACAGAAGTTGGGACTTCTCAATGCTCCCGCATCGACAAATTTCCCACAGTTCACCTTCGACGGTCGAGACGACCTCGTGAACCTCGGCAATCCTGGACAGAATGACGACAATATCGACAATGAATTTCGTTTGAATGACAGCGTGAGCATAGAAAAAGGAAGGAACAGTTTTAGTTCGGCGTCGATTATCGCCTTCAGCAGTATTCACCGATCGTTTGTCAGGGAGAAGCTCAGGCGGATCTCGCTTACCTGTGCATTCGCCATGCCTATGCCCCTATGGCTTAGTGCTTAGCAGGCTGAGAGTGCCCGGCAATCCTCCGGCCGCAAGTTGACCGTAGCTGCAACGAACCCGTCCTCGACGTTCATGAACCCGCTTCTACTATCTGGAGCGGACCCCGCAGTCGTTCAGCGCGCCGGCTTCTACTACTACATGCAGACGACAGGCAGAAATCTACGATATGGAAGACGCGCGACATCACTGAGCTGAAGAGCGCTGAGAAGAAGGTTGTCTAGACACCACCGGCCAGCGGTCCTTACTCGAAAGAAGTGTGGGCGCCAGAGCTGCATTTTCTTCAAGGCAAGTGGTACATCTATTTCGCCGCCGATTCAGGAACGAACGACACGCACCGTCTCTGGGTACTTGAGAATAGCGCCTCCGATCCGCTCGTTGGAACATGGAAGATGAAGGGAAAGCTGGCGGATGCGACGGATAAGTGGGCCATCGATCCGTCGGTATTCGAAGTAGATGGAAAGAATTATGTCATCTGGTCTGGATGGCGGGGCGACGATAACGGCGCACAGAACATCTTCATTGCGCGCCTGGGAAATCCCAGCTGCGCATGGACGACGCCGACGCCCGTAGAGAGTTTCTCCGGTCGTTGGAGCTGAAGCCGGACCAGACTGAATCGCGTTACCAACTTGCAGATATTGCGTCGAAGGCAGGCCAGTTTGCGGATGCCATCGCGGAATCAGCCAAGGTGCTCGCTCGACACCCGCGCCATGGCGGCGCTATTACCGACACCGGTATAGCGCGATTTCGCTTGAAGCAGTACCAAAAGGCTGCGGATGTCCTTCAGCAGGCCGTTGTGGATGCGCCCGAATACCAGCCGGCACATTATTATCTAGGCCTTACACGGCTTGGCTCGACCGAAAGGAAGACTCGGAGCGAGAGCTGAATCTGGTCATGAAATTAGTGGGGGATGAGAAAAAAAAGACGCGCAGCACCTCCAACTCAATCCTTAGGATTAATGCGGCCGGAGTCCGATTCTGTCGCTTGCCGGCCGGATTTTATGGCGTAGAAGAGTACGTTCCATTTAAAGTTGCCGCGCGCTCGGACTCGATTCTTCGCCTTCGCCGCCATACCCTCCCGACGCTAGACCTGGGACAGCAGGAAGTGATAGGCGGCGCTCTGGGGAAGCAAGGCAACCGCTTCTTCAAATTCATTCTGAGCGCGGCTCAACTCACCCTGTTGCAGATAAAGATGGCCCAGCTGCTCATGAATCTTCGAATCTCGATGCGAGATGGAGGGCGCTTGCAGGAGCAGTGGGAGCGCTTCGCCGGAGCGGTTTCGATGAATGAGGATTATGGCGAGATTCAACAAGGGTTGTTCGCTGGGGTGATCCGACGCTTGCTGCCAGGAAATTGCCCGGCGGTACTCCTCAATTGCGTCGTCCGTTCGATTCAAACCTTCATAGGTGAGTCCGAGATTATTAGCCGCCTTTACACTGCGGGGTAGAAGCGTCAACGTTTTCTGGAAGCAATCTGCTGCCTTCTGTAAGTGCCCCTGTGTATAACGGATTCGCCCTAAGCCATACCATGTCTCTGGATCGCGGTCATCCATTTCAAGGGATCGACTCATCCATTTGGCGGCGTCGCTGAAGTCATCGAGCAGAACGTAGTCCTTAGCAACATTCCTCAAGTTCTCTGCGGAGGGCGTTCGGAGTTGTGCAGCGCGCGTGTACTGGCTGAGGGATTCCTTTGGCTGGTCCTGGAGCAGGAGCGTGTATGCGAGAAGCGTGTGGGCCTCTGGAGAGAGAGGTCGTCGCTTTGAAGATACTCGCGCAGCAACGTTTCGGCGCCCGGGAGGTATGGGAGGCAATCAGCCTGCGGATCATTTCAAGCGTTACGGGCGAAGTTAACCCTGGACGTTGCTGTGGCGCATCTGGGAGAACCTGTGCCCTGCAGTTGGGACTGCACTCTGTTTGTAGACAAACGAGACAGCCAAAACACAGCGGGAGCGATCGTCCGCGGCTGGTCCAGAACGCGATGCAAGAAGGTCTACGGTATATCGTAGTTCGACGCTCCGTAGCTAGGTGGCCATCCTCAGTTCCGAAGCCTCTGTACGAGCGTTTAGCAACGTGTTTTGTGTCAGAAAAAAATCGATCTATAGAGTTGTATGCGCTTCAACTTGTCTCTGACTGGTACAAGGCGGTCCTGCAGCGTTCGGTTAATTCGCTACACATGGCGTTTAGGCTGCCTGGATCTCAAGAGTCAAGACTTGAACCCCCGAAATGAGGCAGGGATGAGGCAGGGATGAAACCGTTGCGGAGCCACCTAGACGAGCCCTGACCAGTTGCGAGTTGCGAGCGTCTGCTGACACTTATTCCAAGATGTGCTCAGCAGCTTGCGTGTCTTCCAGAATGAAGCGTAGAGTGTCGGTGCCCATTAGGAGCGCTCCCCATATGTCTGCAAATAGCATCACGCGCCGTAGCCTCTTCAGCATGGTCTCCACCGCCGCCGTAGCAGGCGCAATGCCATCCCTTTTCTCCACTCAGCCGGCGCAAGCACAATCGGCAAACATCGACCCTGTCATCGGGGCGCAAGATCTCCCCGTCTCGCTGAACCGCGCCTTCACCTTTCAGAACCTGATGATGGACGCGTATGCCACGGGCTCGACCATCCGTCTCTCACAGAGCTACAGCGACGCAGCCCTCCAGGCCACCGGCTTTACCTATGACAACGCCGTCGCCATCCATGCCTATCTCTCCCGAGGCCAGCAGGACGACCTCTCCCGCGCGAAAATACTCGGACTTGGACTGCTCCACGCCCAAGCAAATAACTTTCCCGTCGCTGACGGCCGCTTCGCCCAGGCCTACTATGTGAACGCACCCGACAGCAGCGGAGCCTTCATCACCCCGGCAGCAGCTCCATACTATTTCTACGGCAGCTCGGTAGGCGATCAAGCCTGGGCAGGCATGGCTCTCGCACAGCTTTACCAGCGCACCCGAGACAAGCAATATCTCGCAGGCGCTGTCTCAGTCGCAAATTGGATCGTCACCAATACCTACAACGTCCAGGGGCCGGGCGGCTACTCTTATGGCTCCATCATCAACCAGTTCAATCAATCCGAGCCGTCACCGAACGGCAAATCAACCGAGGGCAATCTCGACACCTACGCCTTCTTCATCATGCTTCACACTCTTTCCGAAGGCGGTCAAGCAAATAACGGCATGTCATGGATCGCACTTGCGCAACATGCTTTCCAATTCGTCTTCGCCATGTTCAATCCGCAAGGCCCGTTTTTTTACACGGGCACGCTTCCGGATCAGGTCACCATCAACCTCTCACCCATTCCCGAAGACTGCCAAACCTGGTCCTATATGGCCTTTCTCGACGCGCGATCTCGCGGCACCATCGACTGGGCACTCGCGAATCTCCAAACCACCGACACCGCTTCCTCCCCACGCTCCAACCTGACCGGAGCTCAAGTCGTTCACGGAATAACCTTCTCCACGGCAAGTCTGACCACCCCGACCAACGATCCAGACGCAGTATGGCTCGAAGGCACCGCGCATACCGCAGCCGCACTCGCCGCAAGAGTTTTGCGCGGAGGTGAACCGATTTCATCTCTGCTTGCGGATATCTCCCGCGCTATTCAACTCCTGAAAGACTGCGAGCATGCACAGCAGGTCCTCGGGGTAGACCAGACCGCAGGCGGAAAGGTCATCCCTAGCGGCCTCGGTGTAGTCGCATCCTCAAGCGTCCTCGATACCGGCTTCGGGTTCACCTATGGCCCATCTCTCCACATTGGTGCGACCGGCTGGTATCTCATAGCCGGCCTCGCCGCCAACCCCTTCCAACTCGGATACCGCATCGTCGGGTAACACTTCGTGGTCCATTGAGCCGCGGCAACTGTGATAGCTCTTGATCGCAACCTTGGCGGCCGGCGCGAACCATTCGAACACAAGGAAGTTCGCATCGAGCTCCAGCAAGATCGCGGGAACCCTCGACGCAGATCAGCCCAGAGGTATTGGATCGGACAGATCTGCTTCTGACTTCTGACTTCTACCTGAATGGGATACGATGTCGACGCAAACACTGCTCAAAACAGAAGAATGGTCGGGACGACTAGATTCGAACTAGCGACCTCACCCACCCCAAGGGTGCGCTCTACCAGGCTGAGCCACGTCCCGACTATTGGTTAGCACGTCAGCCCAGGCGGGCGACGGCGGGGGTATGTTGCAGTCCTAAGTGTACACGAAGGAGCACACTGCCTTCTTTTGCCCACCCCCTACTTTGCAGGAGCAACGAACTCCTTGGGCAAGGAACCGCCCTCGCCAAAGAAGAAGTCATTCATCTGCTCCACCAGGAACTCCTGCGCCTCGCGCGTCCAGGGCTGCAACCGATACTCGTTCAGCAGCATCTTCTGCCGCTCCACCCATTCGCCCCACGACTTCTTCGAGACATTTTTGAAAATCTTCTGCCCGAAGTCCGAATCGAACGGCGGTTCCTCCAGCCCTTCCATCTCGGTCTTGAATCTTGTATCGAAAACCATATGCGCCATCTTGTAAACTCCTCTGGAACTTTTATTCTACGATGCCATACCTGAAATTGCGCTACCCCGAAGGAGCCTGATGACGGTTGCCTACGACATTGCGACCGCAGCCGTTGCCGGAATGCTGGCAGGGAATGAGTTTGCCGTAGCAGCTTTTGTCCATCCCCAGCTCCGGCGATTGAGCGATGCCACGCACGCCCATGCCGCAGCCCCTCTCGCACGCACCCTCGGCAAAGCGATGCCTTTCTGGTATGCCGTTGCCCTCGCGCTCATCCTGGGAGCGGCTTTCGAGCATCGGCCTCTCTCCAGCGAGCCCGGATTTCTTATCGCATCCGCCGGTATCCTTTGGGCCGCCGTCATCCTCATCACCATCGCAATGCTTGTACCCATCAACAATCGCATTGCAACGATGAAGCCCGACCAGCCCTACACTGGATGGCTGCAGGACCGCGCCCGTTGGGACCGGCTGCACCAGATGAGAGTATTGATCTTGATCGCGGCCCTTCTTCTGCTGCTCACAGGTCTGTTTCGCGGTGCCGCAATCACAGTAATCTAATGTCGCTTGCCCTTCGCCTTCTCATTTCGTTCCCGCGCCTTCGACTTCGTCTTCCCCTTGCTTCCACCCTTCTTGCCAGCACGGCTCGGGCTTGAATGCGGCCGCTCGCCACTCGGACTCGCAGCCGTCTTCGACCTCCGCAGCGATCGCGAAGCCACCTCCACATCTTCCGGTCCCGGCAGCAACGCAAACTGCAATCGCCGCTGCTGGCGGTCGATCCGGTCCAGCAACACATGTACTCGCTGCCCCATCTTGAACACTCGCCCATTCCGCGTGCCGACGATCTGCCGGTCGGTATCGCGAAATATATAGTGGTCGTCCTGCAGTGAACTCAGCGGCACCAGGCCCTCGATAAACAGGTTGTCCAGCTCTACAAAAAAGCCATACTTGGTACACGACAGAATGATTGCGTCGAAGTCCTCGCCAACGCGGTCCTGCATGAACTTGATCTTCTTCCACTCGATCAGCTCGCGCTCCGCATCATCGGCCCGCCGCTCGGACTGGCTCGACTCCGCCGCAATTGCCCCCAATTCCTCCTCCGGAATCGGTCCTTGCAAAATCACCTTCTCCGTACGCCTCTTTGCTTCCGGCTTCTCCTGCCAGGGCTGCGGAGCATCGGACAGAATCGTCGCGCCCCTCGTGTCGGCGCCCGACTGGATCAGCTCCCGCAGCAGCCGATGCACAATCAAGTCCGGATACCGCCGGATCGGCGAAGTAAAGTGCGTATAGCTCGGACTCGCCAGCGCAAAGTGCCCAACGTTCTTCTCGCTATACCGCGCCTGCTTCAACGACCGCAGCATCAGGTACGAAAGAATCCGCTCTTCCGGCTTGCCCGCAATCTTCGCCGTCAGCCGCTGGTACATCTGTGGCGTCACCGGAATCGCCTCCGCTACCTCGTGCGTCTTCGCCTGCCGGTTTGTACCGCGAGCATCGCGCCTGTCGCCCTTCGTCTGCATCCGCTTCACCGGCAAGCTGCTGAACCCCAGCGAGTACCCGAACTGGCTTGCGGTCTCCTCGAAATCGATAATCCGTTTTGGATCGGGAATCTCATGAATCCGATAAACGCTGGGCACGCTCTGCGCCTCAATCCACGTCGCCACGCACTCATTTGCAGACAACATGAACTCCTCGATCAGCCGATGCGACCAGCCCCGCTGCGACCGCACAATCGCCTCCATATTCCCATCGGGATCGAACTGAATTACCGGCTCCGGCAGATCGAAGTCGATCGATCCCCGCCGATGTCGTTTCGCATTCAGCTTCAACGCAAGCTCGTGCATGCGCTCAAACTCCGTCACCAGCTCCGCAAACTCCTCACGCGTCTCCGCATTCCCGTCGAGCACGCCCTGTACCTGGGTGTACGTCATTCGCTTCGCGCTGCGAATGATCCCCTCGCATACTTCATACCCCAGCACCTCGCCGCGGGCATCGATCTCCATCACACAGCTCAGCACCAGCCGGTCCTCGTCCGGCCGCAGACTGCACATACCGCTCGAAAGCTGCGGCGGCAGCATGGGAATGGCGCGATCGGGAAAATATACCGAAGTCCCGCGCAGCCGCGCCTCCAGATCGAGCGCCGTCCCGGGCTGCACATAGTGACTCACATCCGCAATGTGGACCTGCAGCTCCCAGCTCCCATTCGCGATCTTCCGCACCAGCACAGCGTCATCGAAATCCCGCGCCGTCTCCCCATCGATGGTCACGATCGTCAACCCGCGAAAGTCCCTGCGTTGTCCCAACCTCTGCGCGTCCGATGCGGCTAAGGATTCTATCGTCTGCGCCGCGCTTGCCGTAGCCTCCGCCAGCACATTTGCCGGAAACACATGCGGCAGGTGGTGCTTGCGAATGATGATCTCGACATCCACGCCAAACGCATCGGGCGGCCCCAGCACCTCGATCACGCGCCCCCGCGCCGGCTTGCCCACTGCCGGATAATCGGTGATCTCGACATCGACCGCCAACCCCTCCAGCGGACGGTGCGGATCCAGTTCATCAGCCCAATGCGTCTGCTGTGCTTGCGCTTCTTCCCCCAGCACCCGGTGCGGCGTCGCCCTGGTCATCGAAGCAGCCTCCGCACCCTCGGGAATCAGGATCGGCTGCGTCATCCGCTCATCCAGCGGGGTCACGAAATTTCCGTTCCCCATCGAGGTGTCCTCCCACGCGCTCCCCCGATGCGTCCGCGCATAGTGGAAGATCCCCACCACCGTAGGATTCCTGCGGTTCAGCACCCGCGCCACTCGCCCCGAGCGCCGCCCATCCCGTCCCGGCGGAGCCTCATCCACCAGCACTTCATCGCCCTGCATCGCACCGTTCAGCTCATTTGGCGGTATAAACAGATCATCCGCCCGGTCCACGCTTCCATTCGGACGAACAAACCCATAGCCGTCGCGATGCAGGTCCAGACGTCCCGGCACCAGCCTGTCCCGCGTAGCCCGATGCGGAACCAGCAACTCGGCATCCCCCTCGCGCTTCACTCGCTTCGTCTTCTCCGGCGCCGCAGACGGCAGGCTCCACTGCTCGCTGTCGGTCTTCACCAGCTCGCCCCGGGCCGTGATTCGCGCAAGCTGCTCCAGCAACAGCCGCCGCTCACGACCGCCCCCCAATCCCAGCTCGCGAATCAATTGCTTATACCCTGCGCGGTGTCCGGGCGAGCGCTCAATCAAGCGCATCAACGCACGATCAGTCTGTGGATACGGTGTCTGTGCCATCGTCTCCGAGAATACAAGAAGGGCCGGGAGTAGGAGATAGGGAGTAGAAAACTCCGCGCTCCAGCCCGCTGCAACGATCACCCAATCACAACGAGCAGCCAAGCCCGCAGAGGAGCGAGACAGCAGCGAACAGCGGGTTATGAGAGAGAGGAGTCCTCTATCCCCTACTCCCTATTCCCTACTTCCTGTCTCTTCGACATCTCCGCCGCCTGCTCCAGGGTCGTCCCGTCAGGCACTCGCGTAAACTCCGTCTGCACCTCATCCTGATGCTGCCCGATATTCTTGAAGAACAATGCCTTGCCCTCAATATGCACATGCGTCTCGGTAATCTGCCAAAAACCCGGGGCCACCTGCCTGCGCTCCACGCGGAACGTCCCACCCTGCTTCAACCGCCCCAGCAGCCCCCACCCAATCGTCACGTCCTGCGTCAGCCGTCCGCTGATCGTCTCGATTCTGTGCTGCTGCCGGTCCATCACCAACTCGCCTACCATCGTGCCCAGCACCCGCGACTGTATATCCGGCGGATCGAAGTTAGGGTTCGGCTCAAAGTGCAGCGTCCTCGTCTCCGCGTCCTCGCGCTGCACCTTCCAGAGAAACGCCTCAGGCAGCATCTTCAACAGTTCCGTGGCGCTCTTGCCGTCCTGCTCCGCATCCTTCTTCTGCTTCTCGATCGCGCTCGGGTCATGAATAAAGCTCTGTACCCTCGCGTCTTCGGCCTTCGTGTCGGCCTCGCTCAACGGCTGTCCACCACTGCTGATCAGCCGCTTCACAGAACCGTGGTCCGTCTGCACCACAATCGATACCGTGCCTAGATCTTTCTGATCGTCCTTATACTTCCAGCGCGATTTGTCGTTCGCGTCTGCAGCCAGCTCGGCCTGCATCGCCATGGTTACGATTGCCTTCGCGTTTTCGGAATCCTGTGCGCGTAGCGGCATTACTCCCAACACAACAACTCCCGCCATCGCGACTAGACGTAGATACGATCTCAAATCGATATCCCCACAGCTTCTAGGATGCTGATTCCACACATAATGCTCCCCTACCCTTTTTATCCAGTCGCCAACCATCGATGCGTTGCTGCCCTTTTTTCGTTATCTCGTAGGGATCGGGTGTTACAAGAGCTCGTTCAACTAAGCCAACTCACTCGCACGCTTCTCCTCCCCAGCCGCAGTGTATGCGAGTCCCCCACCTTCACCCCGCCAAGCGCCTTTCCGCTGAACTTCTCTCCATCCACACTCACCGCATTCTCCGCAATCTTCCTGGTCGCCTCGCCCGCCGAACTCGCCAGCCCCGCGAGTACCAGCAGCTTCGCCATCCGCACCTCCACTCCAGCATCGCCCGTTACGCTAAGCCCCTCCGTGCCCAGCGAGACCTCCACCACCGGCACATCCTCGCTCACCCCGCGTTGCTGGAACATCGTCGCCCAGCCCTCCGCGGCCGCATCCGCCTCTTCCTGCGAATGAAAGTCCCGCGTGATCGTCCACGCCAGGTTCTTCTTCGCCTGCATCGGATGCAGCTTGCCCCCACGCACCTCCTCCTGCATCGCCGCAATCTCCGACCCGCGAAGGTCCGTCAGCAGCGTCCAGTACCGCCACATCAGCTCATCGGAGACCGACATCAGCTTTCCATACATCTCCCCTGCCGGCTCATGCACCCCGATTGCATTGCCCAGAGACTTCGACATCTTCTGTACGCCATCGAGTCCCTCGATGATCGGCATCATTAGCACAATCTGCTGCGCGTGGCCAAAGTGCTTCTGCAGATCGCGCCCGCGCATCAGGTTGAACTTCTGGTCTGTCCCCCCAAGCTCCACATCGCACTCCAGCGCGACCGAATCATAACCCTGCGCGATTGGATAGATCAGCTCATGGAGCGCAATCGGCTGCTCTTCGTTGAAACGCTTATGGAAGTCCTCACGCTCCAGCATCTGCGACACCGTGAACTGTGCCATCAGCTTGACCATGTCGTAATAGCCCAGTTTGTCGAGCCACTCGGAGTTGTATCTCACCTCCGTCGTCTCACGATCCAGAATCTGAAATACCTGCTCCTTGTACGTCTCCGCATTCACCGCAATCTGCTCCGGCGTCAGCGGCTTCCGCGTCACGTTTCTTCCCGTCGGGTCGCCGATCAGCGCCGTAGAATCCCCAATCAGAAAAATGACGGTATGCCCCAGCGTCTGAAAGTGCCGCAGTTTCCTGAGCAGCACCGTGTGCCCCAGGTGCAGGTCCGGCGCCGTAGGATCGAACCCCGCCTTGATCCGCATCGGCACACCCGTCCTAATCGATTTCGCAATGCGCTCCTTCAGCGCCTCCAGTGGGACAATCTCCGCAGCACCCTTCGTAATCAAATCAAGCTGATCTTCCAGCGAAGCAAACGTGAGCATATCTCCCAAGTATAAAGAGTCGAGCCATCGGGATCATTGGGCGTTCTGCAGATACCGCGCCTTCGCATAATGGAGCTGCTGTATCTGCTCGCGCTTTAAGATATGCGGAGCGCCCAGTTGATGCGCCACCAGCGCGATCTGCGCCAGATGCTCTACCGTCTCCATCTTCTGAAACGCCCTCAGCAGCGTGTCCCCATAGCTCACCGCCCCGTGATTGGCCATGAGAATCGCGTCATGGTCCGGGAGGTAAGGCACGAGACTCGCAGCCACCTCGCCAGTACCCGTCGTCGCATACTTCGCCAGGGGGACCGCCCCCAGCGTCATCACCGCCTCCTGGCAGAGCATCTCGTCCAGCCCGCGCCCCGCACACGCGAATGCAGTGGCGATTGGAGGATGAGAGTGGATCACGGCTCGAACATCCTCGCGAAGGTGGTACACCGCAAGATGCATCGTCACCTCGCTGGTCACCTTCCTCGATCCCTCGAGATGTCTTCCCTCAAGATCGACCACCACCATGTCGGCCGATCGCAGCAGAAATTTGCTGACACCGGTGGGTGTGACCAGAAGGCGCCTGTCATCCAGACGGACCGATAGATTTCCCGATGTGCCAGGCATGAAACCCAGACGATGAAGCAGCTTGCCGTACAGGACAAGATCTCGCCTCAGCTGAAATTCCGTCCGGCATTCGCAGTCAACCATCTTGCCTCCTTTCCTGTTGCGAGAAATATACCTTGCCGTGCCTACTAAAGTATCTTGAAAGGAGCCGGCTCCACATTGAGAATCGATTTTCGCGAGAAGGCTACCTGCAGCTTGCGCCAGCGCTTTCCGAACCGATCGGAGGCCATGAAGATCTGTCCGGCTGTGAGGGGACCCAGCACCTTGTAATGCCCCACAGCCGCCAAGCCCATCGAAGCGATGCAGCCGCACTGTTCGCAATCCGGGTTTCCTCCAAACTGGCAAGGCGTGATCTTCGTCGTCAGATCGGCCGAGATCGTCTCAGTCGTCCTCGCGAAGATACATTCTTCCGGACTCTTCGGCGGATGAGCAATTTCGTTGATCAGGCCGTCGGGCATATCCAGCACAGCATACTTTAGCCGCAACTGTTTCAGCTCTGCAATTACGGAAGCTCGTTGCCGCGGCGTAAGTATCTCGGGATCGGTGGCTCCGGCTTGCGGTGTAAATAAGCTGAACCAGACCTTTGCTATCTCGGGACGCGCACTCCAGAAGCCCAGAAACTCGTCTAGATAGCCGGTCCGCTGCGCGATCTGCGACGTGATGGTGCAATGGATGGTTATCTTCGCGCCTTCGATGTTCTTCAGAACGCGCTCGTACGTCGCCGGTGTACGCCTCTGGTCGTGCTCCGGCTGCAGTCCGTCGATCGATACAACGACGTTCAGCTTCTTGAACTCGCTCCACTTGGCTGGAATGACACGGAACGCACTTGTGACGACCTGGGTATGGACTCCGCGGCTTTCGATCTGAGGCAGGAGCAATTCAAGCTCGCGATAGCGAACCAGTGGATCGCCTCCGACCAACGACACATGCAGCGGCCGGTGCTCGTCGATCACGGCAAGCACCTTCGCCACAAGTTCGTCTCCCCTGAAGTCGGAGAGTTGCCTTAGCTGCGTCGCGCCACCAAGGTGGGCTGCGTCGAAGGCATAACATCCCGGACAGCGGAGAGGACATTCCTTGGTGATTTCGATGGAAAGCGAAGGGGCGCGGCCAGCCAGAATCGCCCGCCACGCGTGGAGTACCTCTGATGTTTGCATAACCTCTCCAGAAGCGAATCGCTGATGCGATCGTTAGGAATACGGAGACTTGCATGGCTCGACATCAGCCATACGCAGTTTGCCGAGGAGGCAGATCAGATTCGAATAGGAAGGTTGTACATCTCTAAGGCAGGGCCACGCACGCGCACGGTCTTCGAGGTCGCGGTCCACCGGCACACGTTCTGCGGCGCTGCTTTGCTGAGATCGAGAAAAACGAAGACCAGCTTTCGCAGAACGGCAAGAAGGGAGTCAACCCTCTGCTTGCCCTGTTTCACGAGGATCAGCACCAGGCAGAACACGGTCGCCAGGGAAAGAAGGCCAAACTCGAGATCCTGACCGCCACGCAAAAAGCCGTCGAAGTGCCAGAAATACTCTGTCCAGGGCATCACGGCCAGCAGGATAGCCGTAAACAGAACCAGCACCCGTGCCGCCAGAGCATGAGCCTGGGAGAGTCCTTCGACAGGAGTCTGCTTTGTGATGGAAACCAGCTTCAATCGACCTCTCAATCTGACCTGATTGTACGCGTCTCCAGCGAAGTGTAGAAGTGTAGGGGATACACAGAAGACGTCCTCGAACATGCCCGATCGCAAACCCAAACCCGAACGCACCACCCCGCACAAGGACAAAATCTGCAAGACCTGCAGCCGCACGTTCGCGTGGCGCAAGCAGTGGGCGCAGGACTGGGACGTCCTCAAGCACTGCAGCGACGCCTGCCGCGGCTACATCCCCGGAGCCGTCGATACCGCTCTCGAAGCGGCGATCCTCTCGCTCCTCGCCGAACGCAACGGCAGCAGAGAGGGAGCTAAAACCATCTGCCCCTCCGAAGCCGCCAAGGCCGTCGGCGGAACGCAATCCCGTCGCGACTGGGAGGGCCTGATGGAGCCAGCCCGCGCCGCCGCCCGCCGTCTCGCCGCGCAGGAAAAGATCGTGATCACGCAACACAAACGCATCGTAGACCCCTCCACTGCAAAAGGGCCGATCCGTTTACGACTTCGCTAACAATCAATCGTCCTCCATAGGCCACTTACGCCATCCAATCAAGCTCTCACTCAACATGGCAACTATTAAAGAGCCCACCACACACGCAAAGTCTACCAGCGCAAAACGCTCAGGCAAACCGAGCAAGCGCGCCACCAAAGCCAGTAAACGCAGCACCGGCGCCAAGGCGCATAAGACCGGCAGCAAGACCGCGCATGGCCAAGCATGGACCGACAAGCACTCCGGCAATCCCAGCTCCACCGGCCACGGCAAAGCCAAGAAGCAGCCGGCGAAACAGGCGTCACGCTGCTGGCCCGGCTACGAGCCTGTGCCCGGCACCCAGCGCGGCGAAAAGGGAAGCTGCAAGCCCAAAGCGCACCAGACCTCGTCCGAGAAGAAGTCCGATGCCATGGCCGCGGCTGCCGGCAAACTTCACAAAGCTGGCGGCAACAAGGCCCGCGCCAACCACTAGTGCAGCCGTATACTCAGACGCATGGACGCCGAACGAATCCGCGCCTTTCTCCTCACTCTCCCGCATGTCTGCGAGTCCGCGCAGTGGGGAGGTCTCGTCTTCTGGGTTGGCAACAAAGCCATCGGCGGCAAGATGTTCGTCATGCTTCCACTCGATCTTGAAGGCGGCCGCGTCCTCTCCTACCCCGCCGGCCCCGAGCGCTACGCCGAACTCCTCGAACGTGACGGCATCTTCCCCGCCCCCTACATGGCCCGCATCCACTGGGTAGCCGTCGAGCGCTGGAGCATCTTCCGCGCCGCGGAGTGGAAGCAGCAGCTCCACGTCGCCCACACCCTCACCTTCGCCAAACTCCCACCTCGCACCCGTGCCGTCCTCGCCATGCCCGCCGCCCAGCAGAAGCGTCTCATCGCCGAGCGCAAGAAACTCCTCGCCACCAAGTCCCACTAGGCCGCCGGAAAAAAACGGTGCCCCGCTGCTTACGCTGAGGCCGCCTAAGGATATTGCGCCCGGAGCATGGATTCTGCAGGCCAGGCCTTCCGTCAGCCTATGGCAGGGTTCGAACTCTTGCCACATCCCGGCTGAAGACCGGCGCGAACGCCGGCCAGTACGCATAGATAAGAAATATCTCCAACACCGCGCACACCAGCCCCGGACCAACTCCCTTCGGCAGCAGCGTAAGGTGGAACAGCAGGATATTGACGATGACCGGACCGAGCAGCACCAATCCCAACGGCACATAGCGCCCTATCAGCAGCAACAATCCCGCCACGACATAAATCACGCCGAAGAAGGTGAACCAGCCATGCACGAACATCAATCCAGTGATGGTTCCCGCATCTCCAGGCATCGGCTGCATGGGAATAAAGTGGAAGAACATATTGAAACCAAACACCAGGAACACAAGTCCAAGCAAGATCCGTGCAATGACGACGGCGATCTTCATAGGCGGCAAGCTCCTCACACTGGGTGTGGAAGAGAATTCTCATCGCCGGCACAGCTTGCGTCAAGTAGTTTCCTTCGGTAGCGTCGAAGGCATGACGAATCAGAACGAATCCGGCGTCCCAATGTCGCTCGCCGGCCGCGTCGCCCTCATCACCGGAGGCTCCCGCGGCATCGGCGCCGCCACCGTCCGTCTCTTCCGCCAGGCCGGCGCCAAGGTCGTCTTCAACTACCGCACCGCCGCCGCGCAGGCCGAAGCCCTCGTCGCCGAGTGCGGCGGACCTGACCTCTGCCGCGCAATCCTCCAGCCTCTCTCCACGCCGGAAGACGGAGAATCCCTCGTCGCGGCTGCCGTCTCCACCTTCGGCCGCCTCGACTGCGCCATCCTCAACCACGGCATCTGGCCCGCGCACGATGCTCCCATCGCACAGCTCACCACCCAGCAGTGGCGCGCCACCATGGGCATCAACCTCGACAGCGTCTTCGGCGCCATTCGCGCCGCCGTCGCCCAGATGCAGCAGCAACCGGCAAATAGCCCAGGCCGAGGCCACATCGTGTTGGTCAGCTCCACCGCCGGCCAGCGCGGCGAAGCCTTCCACGCCGACTACGCCGCCAGCAAAGGCGCTCTCATCTCGCTCACCAAAAGCCTCTCCTCCGAACTCATCGGCCAGGGCATTTACTGCAACTGCGTCGCTCCCGGCTGGGTGGATACCGGGATGTCCTCCGCTGCCCTCCACGATCCCGAAACGTCGAAGAAAGTGCTGTCCCTGATTCCCCTCGGCCGCCCCGCGCACGTAGACGAGATCGCCGCGCCCATTCTCTTCCTCTGCACCCCCTTCGCCGGCTTCATCTCCGGCGAGATCTTCAACGTCAACGGCGGCGCCGTGCTCGCAGGCTGAACGGAGTTCCATGAAGCATCTCATCCTCTGCATCGCGCTAAGCTTCACCTCCACCGGTGTTCTGTGGGCGCAGGCCAGCGACATTCCCAGCGCCGCCCCCGCGCAGCCCACCGGCGAAACGTCCGAGCAGCGCGGCCGCAAACTGCTCGACGAAGCGCTTCAAGCCCTCGGCGGCCAAGCGTGGCTGGACCGCAAAAACGTGCAGGTCTACGGCCACATCGGGCGCTTCTTCCACGGGACACCCACAGGCATCGTCATCGACTTCACCTCCATCCACCGGTTCCCCGACGCAACCCATTTCGAGGCCGAGCGCGTCGGCTTCATCACCGACAAGAGCATGATCCTCCCCGGCAAGAAGATCGACGTCGTCCAGATCTGGACCGCAGACAAGGGCTACGAGATCACCTACAAAGGCAAGACCGAGCTTCCCAAAGACCAGGTCGAAGACTACTACCGCCGCCGCGCTCACTCCGTCGAATCCATCTACAGCACCTGGCTCAAAGCCCCCGGCGTCATGGTCGTTTACGAGGGCGCCAGCATGGTCGAGCGCCGCCTCGCCGAAAAGGTCACCATCCTCAGCGATAACAACGACGCCGTTACCTTGGAGCTCGACGCCGCCACCCACCTTCCCCTCCGCCGCACCTTCGAGTGGCGCAACCTCACCTTTCAGGACCATGACAAAGACGAAGAAGAGTACGCGGACTATCACACCGTCCAGGATCTGCCGACCGCCTATTCCATCACCCGCTACCGCAATGGAGACATGAGCAGCCAGACCTTCCTCACCAGGATCGCTTACAACGCCGACCTTCCCGGCGATTCCTTCAACCCAGACGTCCTCCTCAAGAAAAAGCAATAAAACAGATGTCCTGACGGACGGCCTTCGGCATGACATGTGCGAAAGTATCATCTGCACGCGCAAAAAATGGATGATTCCGCGATAACTCTGCTCTAATGTGTCTGCTCCACCTTCCACTTCGGGTATTGCAGCGAAAATTCCGCAGTACGAAAATGTGCCCCATGCGCGTCGTACGCCTTCTCGTTCCTGTTTTCTCCGCCCTTCTTCTGATGAGCGCCCCAGCAGCCCAATCACAGGACGCGCTTACTCCCGTCGTCGCCGCGCCCTTGCGGCCTACAGTATTCGCCGTTCAAGGAACAGACAACAAGCTGCACCTCGTCTACGAACTGGTACTTACCAACACCGGAGATGCTCCAGCGACGATTAAGAAGCTCGAAGTGGTCAGCGGCGAGACTCCCTCCAGAGTTCTCGCCACCTTCCAGGGCGACGCTCTCCTCACCCGCCTGCGCACCGCTGGACGCGGTCCCGAAACCGGAGCGCAGATCGAATTCAGCGGTACCCGCCTCTTCCTGGTCGATTTCACAATGGACCGGGGCAGCCGGCCTCCCGCGACCTTGCTGCACCGCTTCGAACTGCTGGCCGCCGGCCCCCCGGGAACACCGAAAGGGGAGGTGGTCCCGTATACCTACACCATAGCTCCCATCGCCGTAAGCGCCGAGATCACCGTGCTCGGACCGCCACTCATAGGAAATGGCTGGGTTGCCCTCAATGGATGCTGCAAGGCCGGAGGTGTACACCGCGGCACAGGCCTCCCGATCAACGGTCAGATTTATTTCTCGCAACGCTTCGCCATCGACTGGATGCAGCTCAATGCAGACGCAAAATTCAGCCAAGGCGATGGTAAGAGCGTGAAGGATTATGCGGACTACGGCGCGAAGGTCATCGCCGTTGCCGACGGTACGGTTGTCGATACCCTCGCCAGTCTCGATGACCAGCTTCCCAGGGATTTGCCCGATCCAAAGACCATCAATCTCGAAAATGTCGACGGCAATCACATCGTGTTGGACCTCGGTCACGGCAAGTACGCCTTCTACGCCCACCTCCAAAAGAACTCGCTGCTGGTCGCAAAAGGTAATCGCGTCAGACGCGGTCAGGTTCTCGCTTTACTTGGAAACACTGGCAATACCTCCGCCCCTCATCTGCACTTTCATCTCGGGGATGGCATCTCGGTGTCGGGTTCCTCCGGTCTGCCCTACGTCATTGATCGCTTCAAGGTGGCTGGACAACTCTCCCCGGAGCAATTCGAAGCCGCCGGAATCGAAAGGGAGTGGAGCAAAGACCTTGCCGCCCACCCCTCCACCAGAGACTCGGAATTACCCCTGGACCTCAGCGTGATCGACTTTCAGCCTTGACCTGAAAGTACATGTGTCCTCGTGTAATCCTCCTTCCCACGGCAACGGCATTTATACTCATCTCTGCTATGAGCGAGACCACTTCCTCTATACCGCCCGAGACCTCCCCGGACGAACAGCCGACGCGCGGCACCACCATGGACATCCTCGAGATCATGTCCCTCCTGCCACACCGCTATCCCTTTCTCCTCATTGATCGCGTCCTCGATATCGAGCGCAAGCAGCGCATTGTCGCCATCAAGAACGTCACCATCAACGAGCCCCACTTCCAGGGTCACTTCCCCAACTACCCAATCATGCCAGGTGTCCTCATGGTCGAAGCCATCGCCCAGACCGGCGGCGCGCTCCTGCTCAACGAGATCCCCGACCGCGACCAGAAGCTCATGGTCTTCACCGGCATCGAAAATGCCCGCTTCCGCCGCCCCGTCGTTCCCGGCGACCAGCTTCGCATCGAGGTCACCGTCCTGCAGTGGCGGAGCCGTGCCGTCAAGATGCAAGGCAACATCACCGTTGACGGCAAACTCGTCTGCGACGCTACCGTCATGTGCCAGGTCGTTCCCCGCGTCGTCAGGAAGACCCCACCCGAGGCAGCAGGCGAGTGAGCGTCCACCCCACTGCGATCGTCGCGGCAGACGCGCAGGTTCCCGCCAGTTGCAGCATCGGGCCCTACTGCACCATCGGCCCCAACGTCATTTTGGGGGAAGCCTGCGAACTCGTCTCCCACGTCGTTCTCGACGGCCACCTCACCATGGGCCGCAACAACCGCATCTTCTCGTTCGCCTGCCTCGGCATCGCCCCGCAAGATCTCAAGTACGCCGGCGAACCCACCCACCTCGACCTCGGCGACAACAACACCATCCGCGAGTACGTCACCATCTCCCGTGGGACTGCAGGCGGGGGAGGCGTGACGCGCGTCGGCTCCGACTGCCTCATCATGGCCTACACCCACATCGGCCACGACTCCGTGATCGGCAACGGCTGCATCCTCGCCAACTCCGCCACGCTCGCCGGCCACGTTACCGTCGAAGACTACGCCAGCGTCGGCGCCCTCTGCCCCGTCCATCAGTTCTGCCGCATCGGCAAGTACGCCTACATCGGCGGCGGGACCACAATCACCCAGGACGTCCTCCCCTACTCCCTCACGTCCATCGAACGCAACAACCACGCCTACGGGCTCAACAAAGTAGGACTAGAACGACGCGGCTTTACCCCCGCCCAACTGAAAGAACTCCGCACCGCCTACCGCACCCTGCTCGCCTCGAAGCTCAACACCTCCGACGCCCTCGCCGCCATCCAACAATCCATCGCCGACGGCGCAGGCGAACACGTAGCCTACCTCGCCGACTTCATCGCCAACAGCGCCCGCGGCATCATCAAATAAGCCCACGCATCCACCTTCCAGAACTCAGACCACCGGACGGCTTCGCTTCCCGCCTGTATCCACCAAGATCCACCAATACAACTGGAACGGACCTCACGCCAGTCTCAACCAGCTTCCACCATCAGCAGAGCAGGTCTCCATGACAACAACCTCTTGACACACCACACCTAGAACACAACATTAGCTGCGGCGATGGCAATTCCGAACTGGCCAACAATCTGGGCAAGGTCAACGATCAACCGCAACGACTTGCCCTTATTGAGGTTCAGCGGTATGACGATCGTGTCGCCGGGATAGAGGTGGAGCGAATCAAAGCCGTTGTTGCGCAGCGCAGAACTGTACTGCTTGCTGATAACGGCGCCGCTGGCTCGAATCACATAGGAACGCCCACTGTCGGCATCGCGGTTCGCACCGCCGGCCAACCGGACGTAGCCTCCAAGACGTCTTCCCGGATCGTAGACGAAGGAGTTCTGGTTGTAGACCGCTCCGTCAACGCTGACCGTCGAAGGCACACGGGGAACGATAAACCGGTCGCCGTCCTCGAGAGGCAGGTCAGGAAGCTGCGCCACATTTTGGCTGTCGGGTTGCAACTCCAGGACGATGCGGCCAGTAGCCCGGGCCTGGCGCAGACTGTTCACCACATTCTGGTTCTGCTGCTGCGCTGCGCTTAAAGCAGCATTGTCCTGAGCGCTGATAGCGCTGTTCGCACTATTGATCGCAGACGTACTTACCTGAAGCGCGATCTGATCGACATACTGGTTCAGACGTTGCTGCTGCACACGGCGTGTTGACTCGCGGGTAAATTCCGACCCATAGAGATAGGCCTCTGGAGTCAGCCCACCCGCCCGGGCCACCAATTGCCGCAAGGTCTCGCCAGGCAGCACGCTGTAAATCCCGGCGGAGACAAACTCGCCCTCAAGCCGAACAAACCGCGTCTGCTGCGACTGCGGCACTCGAATGTCTGCCTTCGAAAAGACCGTGACCACATCTCCCGGAAGAAGTTCAAGATTCTGGGAAGCATCTCCGTCGAGGACAGCCTTCCCAAGATTGAACGGCAGGAGCGATGTTGTCAGGTTCTCTTTGCTCTGACGCTCGATGACTGCATAGCTCCAGTCGATGTCCGGTTCGCTCAGTTTTATATCATTGCGCGGCCTGAACTCTCCGGCGGACGAACTTGAAACCATCGAACCTACGCTGGCGCTCGCACTGCTCGTCCGGTTCGATCCAGAGTTGTTAAAGTTATTAAAGTTATTGCCGTTACCGGGGGAACCGTTCGGTAAAGAGTTACCGCTTGCGGGGCCCGCACCGTTCTGTAGATTCGCTGAATTCTGTGGGTTAGAGGCAGAGCGTTCGCTTGTTCCACTCACCCCCGCGCGGGTCTCGGCAGCCCTGTCGCAATTCAGCCCACCATCGGTCAGGGGTATCCCATTCTCGTCGAGCAACCCATTTTGTTCACTGGGAATCCCTTCATCGGGTTCGAAGACCATTCCGATGAGATTGGGGTTCCTGGTGGAAGAGTATCTCCAGTTTGGATATTGCCCCTCTTCTCCCGCGGAAATCCCATATCGGAGATCAGGGACGCCATACGGAGTAAGCGGAAGGCATGTGGGGATATAGCTCATCATCGGTTGCCCCAGTTGGCTTCGCTTGAGCCAGTAATCCCTGGTAATCAGCGAATCTTTATCAGGGAGCAAATCACGAATCCGCATACCCGGCGTCCAGGTATAGCGTCCCGGATTCGCGACATTGCCACGCAGCGTGATCGCATCTTTGTACTGGTTGACGACGGCAATCAACTCCAGAAGATCACCATCCTGCACCAAAGTAGATCTGCCCTGGGCATCCAGGGATACCTCCATAATGCTTCGCATGCGTCGGTCGTCGACGCGCTCCAGACGCACTTTCTGCGTCGAGGCCACATTCGTCAGCCCGGCGGCAAGCTGTAGAACATCCCCCATCGTTGTGTTGTCGGCTGATTTCAGTTCATAAATCGCGGGCGCATTCACGCTGCCCGCCACAGCAACCTGCGGCCCTACGGGAGGAATGTAGATAACATCCCCGGGCAATAGCTGCACATCCTTCGACTTGTCGCCGCGCTGCAATAAGTCGTACATGTCGAAGTCAACGATAACTTTTCCGGCGCGCTTTAACTGAATGTGCCGCATGCTTCCCTGCGGCGTGGGACCTCCGGTTGCGAAAATGGCATTTGTCAACGTACTAAGTGAGCTGATAGTAAAGCTCCCCGGACGCCGCGCCTGCCCAACCACAAAGACCTGAATGGAACGCAATTGTCCAAGGTTCACATTGAGGTCAAAGTTCCGAAACACCCGTCCCATCTGCGCTTTCAGGTAGTCCTGCATCTGGGCAAAAGACAGTCCAGCAACGTGCACCGTCCCGACCTGCGGGATGTAGATACTGCCGCTGCGATCAACAATATAACGGCTGTTCAGCGTCACCTGGCCCCAGACCTGGATGAGCAACTCATCTCCTGGCCCAATCACGTAGTCCGGAGTCACAGGCACCATATTCAAGGGGGCGAAGGTGGATGGAGGATTCCGGAAGAGCTTCGCTCCATAGATGGGAAGCATCTTCCCAGTCGAGTTCGCAATCATCTGCTGGAATTCTGTTGGCGAATCCAGGGGGAGCGGGGCTTCTTCACGATTCTCGCGGTTTTGCGCTCGATTATTATTCTGGTTTTCGTTGTTCCCGTTCTGATTGTTCGGTTGCCCAGGAAGGACAGCGCCTGAAGTGATTCCTTGTTGCTGCTGGTTATTTTGCGAAGGATAGCGATTTTGATAGCTGGTCTGGTCCGTAGAGGTCTGGCAGGAAGGGTCGGCCGGGCTGCAGGACGACTGTCCGGATGTATTCCCGAGGGCTTGACCATATTGCGAGAAATCCTGCGCAGGCGAGACGCTCGCGCCAAGTACCATGAATAAAAAGAGAGAGCCAAACCTGAACAAGCTACCGGAGCTGCCAAACTGCATCTGCTGTCATCCTCGCGAAACGGCCTTACATTTCAGTCCGCCACAACGGTACAAGCGGCCACATGCGCCACATGCGCGACTATCTACCCGCACAAGGCGTACTTTCCTGTTGGAATTCCTACCTTCAGCATACCCGAATGACTTCATCAAACGAAAAGGAAGAATCGAAATAGCGCCCGCTGGAGAAGCAAACACTACCTTCTTGTCGCAACAGCAGGTCAGACGCGATCGGATTGCTCACTCTGAGAGTTCTCCACGGCCTGCGCCACTCGCAACATCGTCCCCTCATCGAAGTGCCTGCCCATCACCTGCACCCCGATAGGCAACCCATCGTTTGTCTCGCCGCATGGCACCGACACGCCACAAATTCCGGCCAGACTGGCCGCCACCGAGTAGATGTCCTCCAGGTACATCTTCACCGGGTCGTCCGTCTTCTCGCCCAGCTTGAACGCGGGAGTCGGAGTCACCGGCGTAACCAATACATCTACGTCCGCGAAGGCGGCCAGGAAGTCCCGCGTCAAAAGGGTCCTTACCTGCTGCGCCTTACGATAGTAGGCATCGTAGTAGCCCGCGCTCAGCGCATAGGTTCCCAGTAAAATGCGCCGTTTCACCTCTGGACCAAAACCTTCATCCCGAGTCTTCCTGAACATAGCGGAAAGCGTATTCGCCTCCTCCGCTCTCAACCCGAACCGTACTCCATCGAACCGCGACAGGTTCGATGACGCCTCCGCCGTGGCAATCACATAATAAGTTGGAATTGCATACCGGGTATGCGGTAAACTCACGGGTTTTACCACGCATCCAGCCAGCTTCAGACCAGCAAGTACGCCCTCGATCGCGGAGCGAATCTCTGGATGCAAACCCTCGCCAAAGTACTCCTCGGGCACACCCACCTTTAGACCCGCTATCGGGCTCGCCAGTCCGCCAACATAGTCCTCCACAGGGCGCTCCGATGAGGTCGCATCCATCGTGTCCTTGCCTGAGATCACCTGGAGCACGGCGGCTGCATCCTTCACGTTTTTTGCGATTGGTCCAACTCTGTCGAGCGACGAGGCAAACGCAATCAATCCGTATCGACTCACCCTGCCGTACGTTGGAAGCACGCCAACAACGCCGCAAAATGCCGCCGGCTGCCGGATCGATCCCCCGGTGTCGGTCCCAAGCGTTGCCACCGCGAAATTCGCCGCTACCGCTGCCGCCGAACCACCGCTCGATCCGCCCGGCACCCTGTCCAGCGCCTTTGGATTCAGCACCGGCCCGTATGCGGAATTCTCATTCGACGAACCCATGGCGAACTCGTCGCAGTTCAGCTTGCCCAATAAGATCGCTCCGGCCGCTTCCAGTTTTGCCACGGCTGTGGCATCGTACGGAGGACGATAACCCTCCAGGATCAATGATCCAGCCGTGGCCGGAGACCCCTGCATCACCAGCACATCCTTGATGCCTACTGGAACTCCAGCTAGCGGCGGTAACGGATCACCTTTGGCAGCCATTTTGTCGATACGCTCAGCCTGAACCATCGCCCGTTCGCGGCTCAGCGCCAGGAAGCTGTTGATTTCAGAATCTCTGGACGCGATGAGATCGTAGTGCAGCTCCACAAGTGCCGTGGCCGTGATTTCGCCCGAAGCTACTGCCGTCCGTGCTGCGTCAATCGTCAAAATCTCTAATTTCACCGTACAGACGCTCACCTTTCAATAACCTTGGGAACTTTGAAGAACCGGCCATCCGTCTCTGGGGCCGAGGCCATCACCGAAGCCCGATCGATCGAGGGCCGCAACTCATCGGCCCGCAGCGTTTCCCCATGATCGTACTTGGAGCCGCCCAGCATCTCACCGACCTGCGTCATAGCGGGAATTCCAGCAGTGTTCAACTCATTCAGTTGTGCGATATGGCCGAGAATGGCATTTAGATCTCTCTGCATGCGTGGCTCTTCCTCCACCGTCAGCTCCAGATTGGCCAACTCCGCGACGCGCCGCACATCTTCCAGGCTTACGCCGACCTGTTCACTCGTCATCTTTCATTCCTCTTCATCACAAAGTGTATCTCGCTCACCTTCACCCCGGCGATCCTTCCCATATCCCGGGCAAGCCGGCCTCGCATGCTGATCATCTGAAGCATCCAGACCTCATCGACCACCTGAAGCTGCACCACGCCATCCGCATACCCGATCACAGCGCCACGTTGAGCCACGATCGCGCCACAGGCCACAGGCCATGCAGCCGCTAACTTATCTTCCTCCGTCAGGGCTTCTAAACTCCTCGCCAGACAGGTGTTCAACAGGTCCCGCACGCCTTCCAATGACATCCCTGAGCCTCCGCTCCTACATAGATCATCAGGATAGATCACCAGGCACTTCGCGCCGGCGAATGCTTTCCTTCATGGGTTTGGAAGCTCTGCCACCATCCCGGGAAGCGAACATCGCAGATCGCCTCTCAGTGCCGACGCCCTTAAGGCTTCATCTTGTGATCAGAATGCTCCATCCTGCTTCAATACGGAGGAAAAGGTCTTCAGCAGGATCGAGACATCTTTCATCAGGGACCAGTGCGCGACGTACTCGCAGTCCAAGGCGATACGTTTCTGGTAAGTTACTGTGCTGCGCCCGGATACCTGCCAAAGACCCGTCAGCCCCGGCTTCACGCGGCAATAGCACTCGAAGCAGTCTCCGTACTTCTCAACCTCCGCAGCGACAATCGGCCGCGGACCCACAAGGCTCATCTGTCCTGCCAGTACGTTCCAAAGCTGGGGTAGCTCATCCAGGCTGTATCGCCGCAAAAAAAGACCGATCCGGGTAATTCTCGGATCCTTACGAAGTTTATGAGTCTTATTCCATTCCGCGCGCGCCTGGGGATGACGCGCGAGATGATCTTCCAGGACCTCCGCGGAATCGATGCACATCGTCCTGAACTTCCACATGGAGAAGAATGCGCCGCCCTTGCGGATACGGCGATGGGAGTAAAAAACTGGCCCCGGCGAACTCAGCTTCACCACCGCCACAATGATGCCCATGACCAGCAACACGATAGGTGTTGAAACCACAACCAGCAGGATATCGCCGCACCGCTTAATCACCCTGTATCGGAAGAAGTCTGCAGGAATACGGCGTGTGCGTTGCGCTCCCGCCAACGACCGCCCTGCCAGTTCCGGGTAAGAATAAGAACCTTCGATAGTCGCTGTCCGCGACTCGGGAGATTGATATTCAGCCTGCATCTGAATCCTGTGTCTGTCCGACTCTTCCGTGCGCATGCTCCGCGTCACATCAGTCGTACTGGTTACTCATGCGTATTATGTCTCGCGGCAACGCTTGATGCGCCTCTGCAGCTTAGCAGGGCGGGAAACGTCCGCTTTTCCAATTGCCTTTTCATTTGCTTCATCGACCATTAATTGGCCTTTGTAATGACTGGCTTCTACACCGGACTGACAACTGGGAAACTGACGCATGGGTTTAACTTCGTCAATTCTACGCGAGGCCACCCCAGAAGTTGAGGTTAGTGCAATCTATTCGCTTTCTATTCCCGGTAAGGTACCCGCTTGGAACCGCAGCGGGTGGGTGAAGCAATCTGAGGTGCGAATAGACTACAGCAATGCAAGTTCTTGATACCCCTCTGCGCGATGTTAAGCTAATTCAACCCCGCAGGTATGGAGATAGTCGCGGTTGGTTTGCAGAAGTATTCAATCAGTCATCCTTTGCCGCCGCTGGACTGCCTACGGGGTTTGTGCAGGATAACCAGTCTTTTTCTGTAAAAGGCGTGCTGCGGGGCCTTCACTATCAGTTGGGGCGGCCGCAGGGGAAGCTGGTTCGCGTGCTGTCCGGTCATATCTGGGACGTGGCGGTCGACCTTCGGCGCGACTCGCCGGATTTTGGGCGCTGGGCGGGGTTTCACCTGGCGGCCCAATCGGCTGCGGAAGAGCTGCAACTCCTTTGGATTCCTGAGGGTTTTGCCCATGGGTTCCTGGTTCTTTCAGAGACGGCGGAGGTCCTCTACAAGACGACGAACCTCTACTATCCTGCGGGGGAGCGTTCGATTCTCTGGGATGACCCCGTTCTCAACATCGGCTGGCCTCTGGACGCTCTTGAGGCGGCTTCCCCTTCGGTCAGCGACAAGGATGCTCTTGGCAAGGCATTCTCCGAGGCAGAGCTCCCGCCACATTGAGAAGCCTTTGGCGCGGTTTTTTTGTTCGTGGTGGAATGGCGTTTTTGCAGGGGGTTTCGCGAAAACGTGGGCGTTTTGCGTGGTGTTTTCCTGGTACATTGGTGACAATTCGCATGGCTGAGAGTGTCTTTTCGCGCCCTGTTTTTGAGCTCTGAAAATTGCGCCACTTTTTCAAACTTTATTTTCGTCGACCTGGCGCGGATTTGCTGTTGGCGTGGAGGAAAGCAACCGCAGATTCCCTTCGGGAATGACAAACAAAGGACACGGCAAACTTTACGCCAACTCTACTTTGCTCTGATGCTCTTGACCAAGTCGAGGCGGCGTCAGCCCCTCTTGACCAGCCATTGCTCTATCTCGGCCAGGGAGGCGACCGGAAGATACTCGCCCCGGCAGTCTTCGGTTTCGGTGCCACCGATCAGGAAGGCCTGTCGCAGGCCGGCGGAGTTAGCTGCGGCGATGTCGGAGCAGCGGTCTCCTATCAGGATGCTTTCACTCAGGTTGATGCCAAAGTCGCGGGCGCCGCGGCGCAGCATGCCGGGGCCGGGTTTTCTGTCCTCGTGCTCGCGCTTGTACTCGCCCACGCCATGCTCCGGGTGGAAGGGGCAGAAGTAGACTGCATCCAACTCGATTCCCTCGGAGCGCAACGCACTTCGCATGAAGTCCATCAGGGCGTGGAAGTCGGCCTCGGTGTAGAAGCCGCGGGCGATGCCGGCCTGGTTGGTGACGACGATGAGGCGATAGCCTAGGGACGCGGCGGTACGGCAGAGGGAGAAGATGCCGTCGACGAAGCGGACCTCTTCGATCCGGTGCAGGTATCCCACTTCGACGTTGACGACCCCATCGCGGTCGAGAAACAGGGCGCGATTGCTCATAGCTTCGACAGCACCTCGCGCAGCGACTCCTGCCAGCACCTCATGCTCCAGCCAAAGCGCTGGGCCAACTTGCCGCAGTCCAAACGAGAGTTCGCGGGGCGCCTGGCGGGGGTTGGATACTCTGCCGTCGAGATCGCTTCGATCTTCGCAAGCCGCATGCCGGGCGCTCTTTGGGTTTGCAGCCGCAGGGCCTCTTTCGCAAAGCCGTACCAGGTGGTCTCGCCTGCACCGGCAGCGTGGTAAACCCCAGCTAACTCTGCAATCGCCGGTTTGAATTCGTGCGTTGCCGCGGCGGCTTCGCAATGTTCCATGACGTGTGCGGTCATACGGGCCAGATCGCGGCTCCAGGTGGGTGCGCCATGCTGGTCGGCGACGATGCGCAGGGTCTCTCGTTCCCGCGCCAGCTTCAGGATGGTCAGCAGGAAGTTCTTGCCTGTAGACCCGTAGACCCAACTGGTGCGGAAGATGAGGTGTGCCGCGCCACTCTCCCGCAGAGCCTGTTCGCCGGAAAGCTTACTGGCTCCGTAGACACTTGCCGGGCAGGCCGGGTCGGTCTCCGTGTAGGGCTTGCTGGACCGGCCGTCGAAGACGTAGTCGGTGGAGAAGTGGAGGACGGCAGCGCCGAGCGCGCGCGCCTCCTCGCCGATGATCTTTACGGCTTCGGCATTGATTGCATAGGCCAGGTCCGGTTCGCTTTCGGCTTTGTCCACCGCGGTATAGGCGCCCGCATTCACGATCCAACGCGGCTTCACGGCGCGGATGATCTCCCGGAGTGAAGTTGCGTTCGCCAGATCCAGGACGTCTCGCGGTGGAGCTACCACCTCGCCGATCAGACCCAGCGTGTTCAGCAACTCGCCGCCGACCTGGCCTGTGGCTCCGGTGAGGAGAATTCGCGTCCCGGGCGGCAGCTTACCTTGCTGCATCAATACACCGTCTCTTCGAGCAGGCGCAGGAGGTATTGGCCGTAGCTGCTCTTCGCGATCTTCGACGCGAGGGCGCGTAGCTGGTCCGCGTCGATGTAACCCAGACGGTAGACAATCTCTTCCGGGCAGGCGACCTTGAGGCCCTGGCGCTTTTCGATGGTCTGGATGAACGTGGCCGCCTCGAGCAGAGATTCGTGGGTTCCGGTGTCCAGCCACGCCATGCCTCGGCCGAGCACCTGGGTCCGCAACTGACCCCTTTTAAGATACCAGCGGTTGACGTCGGTGATCTCCAGTTCGCCGCGCGGCGAGGGCTTCAGTCTCTCAGCGATGCCGACGACCTGGGCATCGTAGAAGTAGATTCCGGTGACGGCATAGCGCGACTTCGGTTTGGCGGGCTTCTCTTCGATGGAGATGGCGCGCCGTTCGGCATCGAACTCGACGACGCCGTAGCGTTCGGGATCGAGCACGGGATAGGCGAAGACGGTGGCTCCGGAGCCGCCTGCAGCCGCGTCGCGCAGCGTCTTCGCGAAGTCGTGCCCGTAGAAGATGTTGTCGCCGAGGACGAGACAGCAGCCTTCGCCGGCGAGGAACTCCTTGCCGATCAGGAAGGCTTGGGCGAGGCCGTCGGGCGAAGGCTGGACGGCATAGTGCAAGCCGATGCCCCACTGCTCGCCGGTGCCGAGAAGCTGCTGGAAACGCGGCGTGTCCTCGGGGGTCGAGATGACGAGGATCTCTCGAATGCCGGCGAGCAGCAGCACCGAGAGCGGGTAGTAGATCATCGGCTTGTCGTAGACCGGAAGCAACTGCTTGGAGACTGATTGGGTGACAGGATGGAGCCTGGTTCCTGAGCCGCCCGCGAGAATGATTCCTTTCACCGTGCGCCCTCCCCGGCGGTGATTGTGGTCCGCTCTTCGCTTGAAGCCGACGGAGCGCCTGCGGCAGAGGCATGGCCCGCGGCGGAGACATGCGTTGCTTCGCGCCCAGAGTAGTTCTGGTTGATCCACTGCTGATAGGCGCCGCTGGTGACGCCTTCGACCCAGGCCGGGTTCGCGAGGTACCATTCGACGGTCTTGCGCAGACCGGTCTCGAAGCTCTCCTGGGTGCGCCAGCCGAGCTCGCCTTCGAGCTTGCGCGCATCGATGGCATAGCGGCGGTCGTGGCCGGGGCGGTCCTGCACATACTGGATGAGCTGCGCGTGCGGCTTGAACTTCGAGTTCGAGACAAGCTCATCGAGCAGCGCACACAGAGTGTTGACGACTTCGAGATTGCTGCGCTGATTGCCGCCGCCGACGTTGTAGGTCTCACCGGCGCTGCCGCGCTCCAGCACCACGCGCAATGCGGCGGCATGGTCGCCGACGTAGAGCCAGTCCCTGATCTGCTGGCCATCTCCGTAGACCGGGAGGGCCTTGCCCTGGAGCGCGTTCGCAATCATGAGCGGGATCAGCTTCTCCGGGAACTGGTAGGGGCCGTAGTTGTTCGAGCAGTTGGTGATGATCGCCGGGAGACCGTAGGTATGGACCCAGGCGCGGACGAGATGGTCCGACGAGGCTTTCGATGCGGCGTAGGGACTATTGGGTGCGTAGGGTGTCTGCTCGTGAAAGGCTGGAGCGCCGGGGGCGAGCGTGCCGTAGACCTCGTCGGTGGAGATATGAAGGAAGCGGAATCTTTCGCGCGCGTCGCCTGTCAAGGAAGCGTGGTGGGCGCGGGCTGCCTGGAGCAGGGTGAAGGTCCCGTCGATGTTGGTGCGGAGAAAGGCTTCGGGGCCGGCGATGGAGCGGTCGACGTGGCTCTCCGCGGCGAAGTGAACGATGGCGCGGGGCTTGTGTTTTCGGAACAAGCTCGCGACTAGATCCGCATCGTTGATGTCGCCATGCACGAAGGTGTACGCGGGATTGGACTGCACCGATGCGAGGTTTGCGGGATTGCCCGCGTAGGTCAAGCTGTCGAGATTGACGACGGGGCCGCCGCTCGCCGCAAGCCAGTCCAGCACAAAGTTGCTGCCGATGAATCCGGAGCCGCCCGTGACCAGGATCGGGGCTTGGCTCGGGGCCTGGATCGAGTCTGCGCCATGGACCGCACCTGCTTCGTGTTTCCGCTCATATGTCATGGTGCGAACTGCTCCTCTGCGATTCCCTGTGGCTTTTCTATAAGGGTATAGAGCCAGCTTCGTTCCGGCAATGCAGCGAGGACAAGAACAGGCAATTACAGGCGAGGGAAGAGGGTTGTTGACCCCTTTCGCCATGCGCGTGGGATGGGGCAACCTAGCAGTCTCAACCCAAGGCAGAGGGTCAGGCAACTGCGGGGTTCGTCCTTCGCTCCAACAAGAGGTCAGGTACTGGAAAGGTTATTTTATGTCTTTATCTTCATCTTCCTCTTCGCCGTCCCCCTCGGATTCCCCGAAGAATCCCCAAGCGGACAAGACCTCGTATCAGAAGCAGCCGCACAGCGAATCTCCCCATGGCGTGGAGCCTTCAGGACCGAAGGGAGACAATCCGGCAACCGCCGGTCCGGGTCCCACCAAGGTTGAGTCGAAGACTCCTGAGAATAATCTGGGGCATATTAATCCTTCGGCGCCGGAAGATGCGAACGTGACGCCGGGGACGGTCGATCAGAAATAGATTTTTCGCGCGCCATAGACGGCTTTCTCTGCTGTGGTTTGTTTTCGTGGGCAAAAGAAATGTTTCCTCTACAAGCCAGGGCGCAGCCTGAAAAAACGGGCACAGTCTCAGGCAAATCGCAAGGAAAAGGGTCCCTCCCGTTATCCGTTATCATGGAGCAGTCATGCCTTTTCCGATCAAAGTCTGCGTCGTCTGCTCAGAAGAGTTCGAACTGAAGCCCGATAAACCCGGCTTCGCCAACCGTTGTCCCGAGTGCAGCACCCCCGAAGCGATGGACCCCGGCGCCAAGCGCCCCATGGACGCCGACGAGCGCAAGGCGGAGAGTGAAGCCAACGAGGCCCGCAGAAAAGCCATGCGCGAGCTCCTCTACCGCAAGGACAGCTAACCAGCTTGGCCTGTTCTTTCGGTCCCATCGGTACAATCGGTGTTAAGTCTTCCCTCTCCACTCCATCGCAAACCTACACCGCGCTTCGCCGCAGCAGGTAGTCCACGCCGCCCACGCGATACCAGCGATACCCGTAAGGCTCCAGCAGGATGCAGTGGCCGCCGCTGTCGTCCTCCGCCTGGCTATGGTCGTTCGACAGCAGATTCACCAGCACACTCTGCGTCTGTGCCTCGGCCTCCACGCGAAAACGGACCTCGCACGGTTCGGGACTCAGGTTGTGCACACACAGCACCGAGTTGTTGCGCCAGTCGTATCGCATGGCGAGCACCTTGGCCGAGCGCGTGGACACGAACGAGAAGTCGCCCCACCCGATCTCAGGCGTATCCTTGCGCATGCGAATCACGCGTTCCATCCAGTTCAGAAGTGAGTTCGGGTCGCGGCGCTGGGCGGCAACATTGACGTGCTGAAAACCGTACACGCCCCCCTCAATCACAGGCAGCACCGGTTTTTCGCTCAGCGTAAAGCCGCCGTTCGCCTCCGCCGACCACTGCATCGGAGTCCGTGCGCAGTTCCGCTCCGGCAGCTTCAGGTTGTCGCCCATGCCAATCTCGTCGCCATAGCGAATCACCGGCGTGCCCGGCAAGGTCATCATCAGGCTGTAGGCAAGCTCCAGCCGCCGCCGGTCTCCGTCCAGCATCGGCGCAAGACGACGCCGGATGCCGCGTTGATATAACTGCATCGTCTTCTCCGGACCGAACGCGTCGAAGACAATCTGCCGCTGCTCCGGTTCCAGCCGCCCCAGGTCGAGCTCGTCATGATTGCGCAGGAACTGGCCCCACTGCGCGGTAGCCGGCCGGCCTTTGGTCGCCTTCAGCGCCTTCACCAGCGGCCGCGCATCGTTGGCGGCCATGGCATAGAAGAGATGCTGGTTCACTTCGAAGTTGAACATCATCTGCATCCGCTCGCCGGCAGCGCCAAAATACTTCATATCGGTATCCGGCAGCACGTTCGCTTCGGCCAGGATGATCGCGTCTCCCTCGCGCCAGCTCAGGAACTGGCTGAAGCTGCGCAGCATCTCGTACTGCTCCTTCGGCCGGGTAAGCTTCGCGCCCTTTTCCGCAATCACAAAAGGAACGGCATCCATGCGAAAGCCCGATACCCCAAGCTGCAGCCAGAAGCCCATGATCTTCAGGATCTCCGCCTGCACCTCCGGGTGAGCGGTGTTCAGGTCCGGCTGGAACTCATAGAAGCGATGAAAGTAGTAGGCTTTGGCAGCTTCATCGTAGTCCCAGGTCGATTTCTGCACGCCCGGAAACACGACTCCGGAGCTCGCATCCTTCGGCTTCGTCTTCGACCACACATACCAGTCCCGGTACTTGGACTGCGGATTGCGACGCGCCTCCTGAAACCAGGGATGCTCGTTGGACGTATGGTTGACCACCAGGTCGATCAGCACCCGCATCCCGCGCTGCTCGCACCCGTAGGTGAACTCCACAAAATCGCCCAGCGTCCCGTATCGGGGATCGACGCCGTAGTAATCGGCTACATCATAGCCATCGTCTCTACCGGGGGACGGCTGAAACGGCATCAGCCACACGGCGGTCACGCCTATTCCCTGCAGGTAATCCAGGCGGCCGATCAGACCTTGGAAGTCGCCGACGCCGTCCCCGTTGGCATCCATATAGGTCGCCACCGACAGGCAGTAGATGACCGCGTTCTTGTACCAGAGATCGTTGATCATCTCTAAAGTCTACCCAAACCCGCGTCCATGTTCTTCCCAGAACTGCCGATAACCCGGAACAACCATCGCGTCCCGAGCAAGGAGAAACCGGCAATGAGAAAATAGATGCAGCATGCTCCAACTCTCCTCCGCCGGCAAACGCTTCGGCCAAAAGCTCCTCTTTGAAGACGCTAACTGGCTCATCACGCCGGACGAGCGCACCGGTCTGGTCGGCGGCAACGGCACCGGCAAATCCACCCTGCTCAAGATCCTCGGCGGCTTCGAGAGCCTCGACTACGGCACCCTCACTCGCGTCAAAGGCATGACCCTCGGCTATCTCCCCCAGGACGGCCTGGCTCTGCGCGGCAAAACCGTCTTCGCCGAGTGCCTCTCTGTCTTCGACCACCTCCACGCCCTCGAAGCTGAGTCCCTTGATTTGACGACAACCCTCTCCGAAGCCGACCCGAAGTCCAGAGAATACGCCGTCGCGGCCGAGCGCTACTCCGACATCGCCGACCAGCTTCACCTTCACGACATCTACAACCTTGACTCGCAGGTAGGCGCCGTCCTCGGCGGCCTTGGCTTTACCAAGGAGGACTGGGAGCGCAAGACCGAAGAGTTCTCCGGTGGCTGGCAGATGCGCATCGCCCTCGCCAAACTCCTCCTGCAAAAGCCGTCTTTGCTGCTGCTCGATGAACCCACCAACCACCTCGACCTCGAGTCCCGCAACTGGCTCGAAAACTATCTCCACGACTATCCCAACGCCTTCATCCTCATCTCGCACGACCGCTACTTCCTCGATGTCACCGTCAACAAGACCGTCGAGCTCTGGAACAAGCGCATGTACACCTATCATGGCAACTATGAAAAGTTCGTGACGCAAAAAGAAGAGCGCCGGGCGCAGCTTCTCTCCGCCTATAAAAACCAGCGCGACCGCATCGAAGCGCTCGAAGCCTTCATCAACCGCTTCCGCGCCCAGGCCACCAAGGCCAAGCAGGTCCAGTCCCGCATCAAGGAGCTCGAAAAGATCGAGCGCATCGAGATCCCCGAAGACGAAGCCACCATCCACTTCTCAATCCCGCAGCCACCCGCCTCGGGCCGCACCGTCCTCGAAGTCAACAATCTCAGCAAGGTCTATCCCACACCCGCCGGCGGAGAAAAACTCATCTTCGAAGGCCTCAACTTCACCATCGAGCGCGGCGACCGTATCGCTCTCGTCGGAGCCAACGGAGCCGGCAAATCCACCTTGATCCGTCTCCTCAGCCGCCAGGAAGAGCCCACCGGCGGCGCCATCAAAGAAGGCCACAATGTAATGTCGGACTTCTTCGCCCAGGATCAGTACAAAGTTCTCGACCCCAACGCCCAGATGCTCGACGATATCTCCGCCGCGGCCACGAAAGTCCCCGTCGTCGAACTGCGAAGCCTCTTAGGCTGTTTCATGTTCTCCGGCGATGATGTCTTCAAGAAACTCGGCGTCCTCTCCGGCGGCGAGCGCAACCGCTACGCCATGGCCAAGATGCTCGTCTCCCCGTCGAACTTCCTTCTTCTCGACGAGCCCACCAACCACCTCGACCTCCGCGCCAAAGATGTGCTGCTGGACGCCATCCGCAACTTCACCGGCACCGTCCTCTTCGTCTCCCACGACCGCTACTTCATCGACGGCCTCGCCACCCGCGTCTTCGAAGTCGAGGATAAGCGCCTTCATATCTACCCCGGCAACTACGAAGACTATCTCTGGCGCAAACAGGGCGGCCCTGAAAAAGTGGCCCAACAGATCACATCTTCCCTCACCCCACCTCCAGCCGCACGCACGGATATTGGTGCGGCCACCAATCCGGGTGCCCCATATCTCGATTCTGAGATGGGGGCATCGAGCGAAGCGAGACCGCTCTCTTCCGCACCCGCAATCCCCATCAAGCGCCTCAACCCCCTCAAGCTCAAACAACTCGAAGCCCGCCTCGCGCACACCGAAGCAGAGATCCCCCGCCTCGAATCCGCCATCGCCGCCCTCGAAGCCCGCCTCGGCAACTTCACCTCCGCCGGGCAATCCCAGAAAGACGCCGCCACCCTCGAAGACCTCCGTACCCAGCGCACCACCCTCTTAGCCGAATGGGAAGAACTCTCCCTCATCCTCGAAGAGCAGCAATCCGCATAAGCAAAGATAAACTTTAAGCAAAGGTGCAGTTGGCGTAGAGTCTGCCGTGCCCTTTGTCTGTCATTCCCGAAGGGAATCTGCGGTTGCCCCCTCTACACCAACAGCAACAGCCGCAGACTAAACCCTGCCAGCCGGAGACCAGCACTCTCATCCCTGCTCTATTTAGTTGACGTATTTTCCACCGTTTTCGTCGCCCTCGGTGTTAACTCATACCCCACCCGACACTCGACACCCCACACCCCAACCGACACCCCACACCCCACCCGACACCCCACACCCCAAGCGCCCGCACCATAAACGCAAACTGGTCCACCGTCGCCTCGATCCGCTTACTCAACGGCATCCCCCCGCCATGCCCCGCCCGCGTCTCCACCCGAATCAGCACCGGCCCCGTATCGCCCCGCCCCGCTCCGCCCTGGACCTCCTGCAGCGCCGCCGTGTACTTGAAGCTGTGCGCCGGAAACACCCGGTCGTCATGGTCTCCCGTCGTCATCAGCGTAGCCGGATAAGCCACCCCAGTCCGAATGTTGTGCAGCGGAGAATACCGGTAGATCGCCCGAAACTCCTCCGCACTCTCCGAAGGCGACCCATACTCCGCCTTCCATGCCCATCCGATTGTGAACTTGTCAAACCGCAGCATATCCATCACTCCCACCGCCGCCACGACAGCCCCGAACAGCTCCGGACGCTGCAGCTCACAGGCCGCCACCAGCAGCCCGCCATTGCTTCCACCCAAGATCGCCAGCCGCTCCGCCGACGTATACCCGTTCGCGATCAGCCACTCCGCAGCCGCGATAAAGTCGTCGAACACCGTCTGCTTCTTCACTCCAACCCCAGCCTCATGCCACGCCTCGCCGTACTCCCCGCCGCCCCGCAGCCCTGGCTGCGCATACACCCCGCCCCTCTCCATCCACATCACATGCGACGGCGAAAAGTCCGGCATCAACGAAACGTTGAACCCGCCATACCCATACAGCAGCGTCGGCGCGGCGCCATCGAGCGCCAGCCCCTTCTTGTGGCTCACGAACATCGGCACCCGCGTCCCATCCTTGCTGTTGTAAAAGACCTGCGTCGTCTCGTACAGTGCTGGATCGAACAACAACTTCGGCTGCCGGTACACCGTCGATCTGCGCGTCTTCATATCCAGCCGGTACACCGTGCTCGGCGTCGTGAAGTTGCTGAACTGGTAGAACGTCTCGGTATCCTCGCGCCGCCCGCCCAAGCCGCTCGCACTCCCAATCGCAGGCAGCGCCAGCACCTCCAGCAGCCCGCCCTCGCGCCTGTGCAGTTCAATATGGCTCTGCGCATCCGCCAGGTAGTTCGCGATAAACGTGTCGTCGATCATCGAGACATCGTCCAGGTGATTCCTGCTCTCCGCAATCACCGTCGTCCAGTACGCCCGCTCCGGCCTATTCAGATCGACCGCAACCACCCTGCCGTTCGGCGCATCGAGCGTCGTCCGCAGCCATAGCATCGTCCCATCGTTCGCAATCGGCTCATACACCGCGTCCGCCGTCGGGATCAGTCGCAGAATCGGCGCATCCGGCTGCGCAAGGTCCTTCACCGCCAGCTCATTGTTCGGGCTCGTCCCCTTCGACTGATAGATCAGCAGATATCGGCCGTCGTCCGTCACCGACGCCCCCAGGTTCAGCTCCTTGTCATCCGGCCGCTCGAAGACCAGCGTGTCCTCGCTCTGCGGCGTCCCCAGCCGGTGAAAGAACACCTTGTGGAAGTAGTTCGCCGTCTTCAGCGCCTCCGCATCCATCGCACCCGCGGGAGGAGCGTCATACCGCTCATAGAAGAACCCGCTCCCATCCTTCAGCCAGGCCGCCCCGCTGAACTTCGACCACTCGATCACATCCGGCAGGTCCGCGCCCGTCGCCACCTCCCGCACATGCCACTTCACCCAGTCGCTGCCCGCCTCGGCAATCGAGTAAGCCGCAAGCCTCCCATCGTCGGTGATGCTGATCCCGCTGATCGCCACCGTCCCATCCGCTGAAAGCAGATTCGCATCCAGCAGCACCTTCGGTTCGCCCCGCAGCCCCTCCTGCCAGTACAGGACGTTCTGGTTCTGCAGCCCACTGTTGTACGAGTAGAAGTATCTCGCTCCCCGCCGCGCCGGAGCCGTATACCGCTCAAAGTTGATCAACTCCATCAGCCGCATCTGCATCGTCCTGCGCGCCGGGACCCCCTCCAGATAGCCTCGCGTTAGCTCATTCTCCGCATCCACCCACGCCTTCAGCTCCGCCGAATCCACATCCTCCATCCACCGGTAAGGATCGCTGACCTTCGTTCCAAAATAGTCATCCACCTGCTCCACCTTCCGCGCCGAAGGGTAGGTCAAAGCATGGGGATCATCCGAAGCACGTTCTTTCGAGGCCGACACAACAGAGTCAATCGAAGTCATAGATGCCATCTTTCCAGAAATCCCTCAAAACTCAAAAAGCCACGTCCTCGCCATCATCCCGGGTGCCGGGTGCCCCCATTCATGCAGTCTCACCGCATCAGTGGGCATTCGCGCGATAGCACGAACCGTCCTCTCTCGCCTGAAGAGAATTCCGTCATTTCAACCAAAGCTACTACCAGTTTCATCGTGAGCAGCGCAGGAAAGAAACCCGCTCTCCACCCACACCCGCGTCCAGCCTTTGTTCTTGTCGTTCTCTGTCTCTCTAGTTGTCCCTCAAAGGGGATCTTTTATTCGCAGTTATCGCCACAACAGAAAAACGCCTTCCCCTGCAAAAAAATAAACTTCAAAAGTTGGCGTATTTTTCGAGCGCGATTCCACTGCACTCTCAGCCACACGAATTGCACCTGTTCACCATGTTTTACCATGCGAAAACACCACGTTTGCACGCGCAAAAACGCAAAAACCCCTGCAAAAACACCTCTCCACCACAGCAAATTATTCTGCGCAAAAAACATGCAGAACCCGTCAACCTGACCGGGTAAACTTGGGCGATGCGGCCCCTCCTCACGGTTCTCCTCCTCCTCACCAGCTCCTGCCTGGCTCAAACCCCGCCCCCCGCCCAGTCCCCTTCCGACAGCTCGCAGAACTACACCCTCAAGACCCAGTCCAATGTCGTCCTGGTCCCCACCACCGTCCAGACCAAACACGGCGAGATGATCTACGCGCTCAAGCCCGAACAGTTCGTCGTTGAAGACAATGGCGTTCCTCAAACTATCCATCTCGACGAGGACACCGACGCCCTCGGCCTCTCGCTCGTCGTCGCCGTCCAATGCAGCCGTTCCGCCGCCTGGGAGTTCCCCAAACTCGCCGGTCTAGGCTCCATGATCGACGCCATCACCGGAGGCGCGCCCCGCGAGGTCGCCATCGTCGAATACGGCTCCGCGCCGCTGCTGCTGGGCAAGTTCTCCAGCTCCCTCGACTCCCTCGGCGATGCCCTCTCGCAGCTCCAGCCCTGCGACGACCCCGACGCATCCACTCTCGATGCAGTAGCTTACGCGACCCGCCTCCTCGAAGCCCGGCAGAACCACTACCGCCACGCCATCCTGCTCATCAGCGAAACCCGCGACCACGGCAGCACCGCCAAGCCCGCCCAGGTCGTCGCCGCGCTCGGACGCACCAACACCGTCGTCGACTCAGTAGCCTTCGGTCCCGGCAAGACCGAGGTCCTCAGCGACCTCAAGTATGGCGGGGGCAGCGGCCCTATCGGCCTCCTGTTTATGGCCGTCAACGCCCTGAAGAAGAACGCGGCCCACGAGATGGCATCCCTCTCCGGTGGCGAATACATCAACTTCAGCACCCAGAAGGGCTTCGACCAGGGCCTGCATCAACTTTCAAATCATGTACATAACTACTATCTGCTCAGCTTCCAGCCGCACGCCGAGGCTAACGGCAACCCCTCCCCCGGCATGCACGCCATCCGTGTGAAGGTTCCCGATTACCCCGACGCACACCTCCGGTTTCGCGAAAGCTATTTCGCCGGGGAGCTCGATGCAGCCTCAGCAAACACAGACTAAAGCCGCCGCGACGCTCTACGGCGGCCCTGAACTGCTTGTTTTCTTAGCTGAGCACCGGCAACTGCAGCGTCGCGCCAACGGGGACCTTGTTGGGGTCCGCGATGTTGTTCGCCTTCGCGATCTCCGGATATTTGTTCGCGTTGCCATAAAACAGCACGCTAATCGCCGAAAGCGTATCTCCGGACTTGACCGTATAAGGCTGCTCTGCCCCACCGGTAGTCCCGATCTCGTGCTTTAGATCGGAGTAGGTCGGGTCGACTTTTTTGATCTGGTCCCAGACCCGGTTGGCCACAACTGTCGAGGGAACCGTGCCCTTCAACTCCAGTTGTTCGCCCGCAAGACCAACAGAATCAAGCTTTGCGCCATACGGAGCAAACTTCTGGATGGTTTCAATCACCGGAGCGTACTTCTGTTTCAACTGTTCGAGATCGGCCATAACGAACCTCTCCTTTGTCAGCATGCGCTGAGTTTGTTTGTGTTTCATTAGATGCTGCGTGGCGCTTTGGTCCGAGCGCCACGGAAGCAAAACAGCCGGATGTTCTCGACTAGACAAACCTGCTGAGAAGCTGCTGCGCCATGCTGCCCATCGCGCTTTGCGGGGCTGCCTGCCCGTTTGGAGCGAAGTGCTGGATGACCATCGGCAGAACAGTGGCAAGCGCCACCTGGACCACCTGGGGAGAAACTCCAGCCTTCTCCGCGGTTTTTTCGATGAGTCCGGTTCCGCTGAGACCCTGCTGGACCTGCTCAGGAGTGGCCGTGGCGGCTTGTCCCGCGCCCCAGGCATCTACATGCCCGGCCATACCATTGTTTTTGAAGGCGTTAAGCACTCCCTGGATGCCGTCCGGATGTTGGGTGAGTGCTTCGATAAAACCGCCGGCGACCTTCGCCTGAGAGGTCCCCGCAGCTTGCCCGGTCTGTCCGGCCAACGACTGAATCGTGTCCATGATTCCCATGAAATTCACCTCGCATCCATACTATGTCCGAACATCGCGCAGTGCTGCTGCAAGATGAAGTATTCACGCATTTCTGATGCGAGCAAGCGATCGAAATTTTTATGGGCTGAACAATATTGGCTGAACAAAGGGATAGACTTAGCCTTTATGAGCAATCCAACGCACACCCGAAGCAAGATCGCAATCTCCACCAAAGAGGCTCCCGCAGCTATCGGCCCTTACTCGCAGGCCATCCGGATAGGCGACATGTTGTTTGCATCCGGGCAGGTTGGGCTGGATCCGGCAAGCGGCCAGATCGTTTCCGGCGGAGTTACGGAACAGACGGTCCGGGTACTCGAAAACGTTAAGGCAGTCCTCGCGGAGGCAGGTCTGGACATGGCCCATGTGGTCAAGACGACCGTGTATCTGAAGAGCATGAGCGACTTTGCCGCGATGAACGAGATCTACGCCAAATATCTGGCGCCGCAGGGAACCGTACCGCCGGCTCGATCCACGGTAGCCGTTGCTGGGCTGCCCAAGGACGCTCTGGTCGAAATCGAGGTCATCGCCAGGGACACATCTGCAGCATAACCGCTTGTCCCGCATCTAAGCTATAGTCCCGCATCTAAGCTATACAGGAGGCCGCGATAATGGCCGAGGTTGCGAAGACAGAGAAGACAAATAGGGTGGAAAAGGTAAGCAAGACCGAGGCGGAATGGCGCGAACTGCTCACCTCGGAGCAGTATCACGTCATGCGCGAGGGCGGAACGGAGCGTCCCTTCACAGGCGCGCTGATAAATAATCACGCAGATGGCGTTTATCACTGCGGAGCATGTGATGCTCCCCTGTTTACCTCAGACAAGAAGTTCGAGTCAGGAAGCGGATGGCCCAGTTTCTGGTTGCCGGTCTCGCCTGATGCGGTTGAGGCGATTGAAGACAATTCTATGGGAATGCGGAGGATCGAGGTGAGATGCGCTCGGTGCGGCGCTCATCTAGGTCATGTATTCCCCGACGGCCCCAAACCAACCGGAATGCGTTATTGCATCAACAGCGCATCGCTTGGCTTCAAAAACCAATAGCTTCCTACAGAAGCAGGAAAAAACCCAGCCAACGAGACATCTTGGCTGGGGAAATTGTCTTTGAAAACAGGTACTATCTAGCCTTTGACGACTTTGCCGGTTTTGATGCAGCTGGTGCAGACGCGCATACGTTTGCTGCCACCATTCACCTGAGCCTTGACTGGCTGCAGATTCACATTCCAGCGACGACGGGTCGTATTGTGAGCGTGAGAGATATTGTTGCCGAACTGCGGGCCTTTGCCGCAAAGATCACACTTTTGTGCCATGACGAGTGCTCCAATTTTAGTCGCAGAAAGTTCTGGGCCATCAAGCCTGAGTGAAAGAGCCTCAAACGTGCCGGGGAAAACAAGCAGGAGTGTTAAATCAAACTCCCCGCCTCTACCCTGCGATGGGTAGTCTGCCAATGGGTTAATACTAACATGCAGAGCGGACTGCTCGGTCCAAATCTTCTCGCTGAAAAGATAGGTGAAGACGGACCTCGCCTCATTTCTGTAACAGCAAATTGCATACTCCGTCCTGTGCCCGATCGTTTCTCATCGGTATCGGTTCCTCCGATGACTCCGCTGACCCTTATAATTTCTGTCAGCCGCGACCCCTGCGCTGAGTCTTTAAGGGTATGCCGATTCGTCCTTAGCGCCAGGGACTGCTGCGCGCACCGTCCAAAATCCTGATGTGGCAAGGGAGACGTATTGCCAGCCGATTCGAATGAACGCCCCATTATCGGGCCCGATCATCAACTTGCTGCCCCTCCTCCAGCATCACACCGGCACAAACTGCTTCGGGTGGCTGTCTGGATTATTTTGCTGCTGGTGTTTGCGGCAGCTTTTTTGCTGGTGTTACGCCATCACGATGACACGACAAAGAAGGCCGCATCCCCTGGCCGGGGGGGTGGAGGCGCGGTTAACCTGACTGTTGCCACGGCAACGAAAGGCAACATCGGTGTGTATATCGACTCGATCGGCACTGTTACGCCTGTGTATACCGCTTCGATCACTAGCCAGGCCACAGGCCCTGTGACCGCTGTGCATTATCGGGAGGGTCAGATCGTCCGCAAGGGGGATCCACTTATCGATATTGACCCACGCCCCTATCAGGCCACATTGCTGCAGGCCCAGGGAGGGCTAGAGAGAGATGAAGGCATTCTGGCGCAGGCCAGGATGGACCTGGACCGCTACCGCGATGCCTGGTCTCGCAATGCAATTCCCAAGCAGACGCTGGACGATCAGGAAAAGATAGTGATGCAGGACGAAGGCACGGTCAAGAACGACCGGGGAACGGTCCAGTACGATCAGGTCCAGCTGGGGTACTGCCACATCACGGCCCCGATCAGCGGCCGGATCGGTCTTCGGCTCGTGGACCCTGGCAACGTGGTGCAGTCGACCGGGACGACGACGCTGGCGGTCATTACCCAACTACAGCCGATTACCGTGATTTTCACGATTCCGGAGGATAATCTCGGCCAAATTCAACCCCGTCTTCGGCAGAGGGCCAAACTGCCCGTAGATGCGCTTGACCGGGCGGCTCTGAAGCAGATCGCCACCGGAACGCTGTTGACTCTGGATAACCAGATCGATACAACGACCGGGACGGTCAAGGCGCGCGGCTCCTTCCCCAACAAGGACGATTCCTTGTTCCCGAATGAGTTCGTCAATGCGCGTCTTCTGGTGAACACACTGCAAGGCGTGACTCTCATTCCATCCTCGACAATTCAGCATAACGGCACGCAAGCTTTTGTTTATGTGATCCAGAACAACGTCGCACATATGCGAAGCATCAACGAAGGCGTTACGGAAGATCAGACGAGCCAGGTAACCGGCATCAACCCCGGAGACGTGATCGCCGATAGCAGCTTCGACAAGCTGCAGGACAAGGCGAAGATTGCCGTCTCGAAAACCCCGGTTCCGACCAGCACAAGCGGGAGTAATGCTCCTTGAGCCCTTCACGCCCGTTTATTCTGCGTCCGGTGGCAACCTCGCTCTTGATGGCTGCCATCATGCTGGTCGGTATTGTGAGTTACACGCAGTTGCCCGTCTCGGCGCTGCCTGAGGTTGACTATCCCACGATCCAGATATTGACGTTTTATCCGGGAGCCAGCCCGCAGGTAATGGCGACGACCGTGACCGCACCTTTGGAGCGGCAGTTCGGCGAACTGCAGGGGCTGAGCCAGATGACCTCGACCAGCTCGGGCGGCGTTTCTGTCGTGGTGCTCCAATTTAATCTGAATTTGAATATCGATATCGCCGAGGAAGAGGTGCAGTCGGCGATCAACGCTTCGCAAAGTTATCTTCCGGCAAATCTGCCTGCACCGCCGATCTACAGTAAAACCAACCCCGCCGACGCGCCGGTCCTCACCCTGGCGATTACTTCAACCACTGTGCCGCTCTCACAGGTGGAAGATCTTGTCGACACACGGCTCGCCCCGAAGATATCCCAATTGAGCGGGGTCGGGCTTGTCAGCATCAGCGGCGGACAGAAGCCTGCCGTCAGGATTCAGGCGAACCCGACGGCGCTTTCTTCCTACGGCATCAATCTTGAAGATCTTCGCACGGCAGCGTCGCAAAGCAGCGTGAATGCCGCGAAGGGAAACTTTGACGGCCCTCACCAGGATTATCAGATCGACGCGAATGATCAGCTTGTCACGAGCGCGGATTACAAGAGCGTCGTAGTTGCGTATCGCAACGGCGCCCCCGTTATGCTGACCGACGTCGCCAAGATAGTGGATGGGGTCGAGAACAGCACCCAAGCGGCCTGGATGAACCAGACTCCAGCGGTAATTCTAAATGTCCAGCGTCAGCCTGGCGGAAATACGATCAGCGTGGTCAAGAGCATTAAGAACCTGCTGCCGCAGCTCGAGGCCAACCTTCCCAAAGGCATCGAGGTCACTACGCTTACCGACCTGACGACTCCTATTCAAGCTTCCGTCTCGGACGTCGAATTCGAGTTGTTGCTAACCATCGGTCTGGTCGTCCTGGTCATCTTTCTGTTCCTGCGAAATCTCTACGCGACCATTATTCCCAGCGTTGCCGTGCCTTTATCGCTGGTTGGAACCTTCGCTGCGATGTATGCCCTGGGATATAGCCTGGATAACCTGTCGCTGATGGCGTTGACGATTTCGACCGGGTTTGTCGTCGACGACGCGATTGTGATGGTGGAAAATATCTCGCGCTATCTGGAGGCTGGCGAGCCCCCTATGCAGGCGGCTCTGAAGGGCGCCGAGCAGATCGGCTTCACGATTCTGTCCCTGACGGTCTCGCTGATTGCCGTGCTTATACCGTTACTCTTCATGGGAGATGTGGTGGGCCGCCTGTTCCGCGAATTTGCGGTCACGCTGGCCGTTACGATCGTTGTATCCGCAGTAGTTTCTCTTACCCTCACGCCGATGATGGCGTCGCGCATTTTGAAGCACAACCCGGAGGACCAGCAAGGACGCTTCTACAAGGCGTCCGAGCGCGTCTTCGAGGGAATGATCGCTTTTTACGGCAGGACGTTGAAGGTCGTACTGCGCTATCAGACGATTACGCTGCTGATCGCGATTGCGACTCTCCTGTTGACGATTTATCTCTACATCATCATCCCGAAAGGGTTTTTTCCCGTACAGGACACGGGTGTGATTCAAGGCATCTCGCAAGCGCCACAGACCATCGGCTCCAAGGCAATGGCGAAGGAACAGCAGGAGCTTGCAAAGGTGATCCTTCAGGACCCCGCGGTGCAGAGTCTTTCCTCTTTCGTCGGCGCCGATGGCACGAACACGACGACGAACAGTGGAAGAATGTCAATCAACCTCAAGCCTCTTGCGGACCGGAACCTGAGCGCGTCGGACGTCGTTCGCAGGTTGCAGACCAAGCTGAAAGATGTGAAAAATATTCAGCTCTTCATGCAGCCAGTGCAGAACATCACCGTTGACGACCGGGTGAGCCGCACGCAATACCAGTACACGTTGGAAGACCCGAATCAGGACGAATTGAATTCATGGGCTGCTCGTTTCGTGACCCGGCTCAAGCAGGTTCCGGGATTGGAGGACGTCGCCACCGACCAGCAACTTGGAGGGTTGGCCGTATCGCTGGTTATCGACCGGCCTACTGCGTCGCGACTTGGCGTAGCGCCTACGACGATCGATAACACACTTTACGATGCGTTTGGGCAGCGCCAGATCAACACGATGTATACGCAACTGAATCAGTACCACGTGATTCTCGAGAGCGAGCCTCAATTTCAACTGGATCCCAATAAGCTGAACCACCTTTATCTTCGGGCGAACTCCTCGACCGGGACAAGCGGCGCGCCAGCAACATCGTCCTCGTCCCAAGGTTCCTCTTCCGCGGGATCGAATGCGCTGACCGGTTCCGCACTTTATACGGCGTCAGCCAACACGCTCGCACCTCCGGTCAATGCGCTTACTTCAAGCACCTCGAGCACAACCTCGAGCAGAGGCTCGACCTCCGCAGGCGTTACAAGCTCGGCCTACAACAGCGCCGTACCGTTCAGCGCCTTCTCGCACTTCGAGACGACCACCGAGCCACTCTCTATCACGCATCAAGGGCAATTCCCGGCGATAACGGTTTCGTTCAACCTGGGTCCTGACGCATCTCTTGGGGGCGCCATCTCTGAGATCACAAAAATCCAGAAGGACATGCACATGCCGGCTAGCCTTCAGGCTGATTTCCAGGGCACAGCGGCTTCCTTCCGGAACTCGCTGTCGAACATGCCGCTCCTGATTCTTGCTGCTCTCGTTACCGTCTATATTGTTCTGGGTGTGCTGTATGAGAGCTTCATCCATCCGATCACGATTCTCTCTACGCTGCCCTCCGCAGGCGTAGGGGCTTTCCTTTCTTTGATCCTCTTTCATCAGGATCTCAGTGTCGTCGCCATCATTGGACTTGTCCTGCTGATCGGTATCGTTAAAAAGAACGGCATCATGATGGTGGACTTTGCGCTCGATGCGGAGAGGAACCACGGAAAAAGCTCGACGGATGCAATCTACGAGGCGTGCCTGCTTCGCTTCCGGCCAATCATGATGACGACCATGGCCGCTCTACTGGGAGGTCTGCCACTTGCCTTCGGACGCGGTATCGGCTCCGAGTTGCGCAGGCCCCTCGGCATTGCCATGGTTGGAGGACTGCTCGTCAGCCAAGTCCTCACGCTGTATACGACGCCAGTAATTTATATCTTCTTCGACAATCTAGCCACGCGGTTTTCAAAGAAGCCCAAGAAGGTACACCACCGCACCGGAAACGAGCCTGAGCCGGCAGGGCAGTCATGAATATCTCCGCGCCTTTTATTCACCGGCCGGTGGCTACGACCCTGCTTACGGTTGCGATTGCCATTGCCGGCGCCATCGCCTTCAATGTTCTTCCGGTGTCTCCTCTGCCCCAGGTGGACTTTCCTACAATTGCAGTAGGCGCGAGTCTGCCTGGCGCGAGTGCGGAGATCATGGCCTCTTCGGTCGCGACTCCTCTGGAACGGCAGTTCGGCCATATCGCCGGTGTCACAGAGATGACCTCCTCGAGCAGCCTGGGCACCACGACGGTGATCATTCAGTTCGATCTGAGCCGCAACATCGATGCCGCCGCGCGCGACGTGGAGGCGGGCATCAACGCAGCGCGCACCTACCTGCCAGCAAACTTGCCGGGTAATCCGACCTATCGCAAAGTGAACCCGGCGGATGCGCCGGTCATGATCATTGGCCTTACCTCGGACAAGTATGGCCCTGACAAACTCTACGATGAGGCCTCAACGGTCCTCCAGCAGAAGCTCTCTCAAATCCAGGGCGTGGGACAGGTAAACCCCGGCGGAGGCGCTCTGCCGTCGGTTCGCGTGGAAGTGAACCCTACAAAACTCGCCAGCTTCGGCCTCACCATGGCCAACCTTCAGTCCGTGATCAGCCTGCAGAATTCCAATCTCGCCAAAGGTCAGATCACCAATGGAGATATCTCGGCGGACATCCTGGCCAACGATCAGATCTCTCACGCGGCAGACTACAAGCCCATCATCGTCGGTTACAACAACGGCTCGGCTGTGCACCTGTCCGACGTGGCGGATGTCATCGACTCCGTTCAAAATGTGCGAGCAGCCGGATATCTGAACGGCAAACGCGCCGTGATGTTGATTGTCTTTCGCCAGCCCGGCGCGAACATCATCGACACCAATAATCGCATCCGCGCGCAACTGCCCTCCATCAAAGCCTCCATCCCCCAGGGAATTGACATGACCGTCGTTCTCGACCGCACCACGACCATCAAGGCGTCGGTGAGTGATGTCGAACTGACTCTGGTGATCTCCATTCTGCTGGTCATTATTGTTGTCTTCATCTTCTTAGGCAGCGGACGGGCAACGCTGATCCCGGCGGTGGCAGTGCCCGTCTCACTCATCGGCACCTTCGCCGTGATGTACATCCTCGGCTACAGTCTCGACAATCTCTCGCTGATGGCGCTCACCATCTCCACGGGTTTTGTCGTCGACGACGCGATCGTCGTGATGGAAAACATCACGCGGCATATGGAAAACGGAATGGAACCTTTTGCCGCGGCTTTGAAGGGTGCAAGAGAGATCGGCTTTACCGTTATCTCCATCAGCATTTCGCTGATCGCCGTCTTCATCCCGCTTCTGCTGATGGGCGGTATCGTCGGCAGGCTCTTTCGCGAATTTGCCGTCACCTTGTCGACGGCCATTCTAGTGTCCATGGTCATTTCGCTGACCACGACGCCGATGATGTGCGCCTACTTGCTGCGAGTTGAGCATGGGAACGAGCGCGGCTTCTTCCGCCGAGCCACCGACGGATTCTTCGAGTGGATCCTGTCCCTCTACCGGCACAGCTTGCGCTGGGTGCTGCGAAACTCCGTGCTCACCCTCATCGTTTTGTTCCTCACTATCCTGCTCAACGTAGCGATTGTCATTAAGATTCCCAAAGGCTTCTTTCCCCTGCAGGACACGGGTTCGCTCGTAGGCGCCGTAAGAGGACCGCAGGACGCCTCGTTCTATTCAATGAAAGACTCCATTCTTCGCATCGCGAAGGTCGTCAAGAACGATCCGGCCGTCGCCAACGTAATCGATTTCACCGGCGGCGGCGGCGCGACCAATACCGCCTTCCTGTATGTAACGTTGAAGCCGCTGAATGCACGAAAGATCAGCGCCTCCGATGTCATCAACCGCCTTCGCCCGAAGCTGGGCCATCTGCCCGTTGCGTCTGCCTTTCTTCAACCCGCCCAGGACCTGCGGATCGGAGGCCGCTCCAGCAACGCTCTGTATCAGTACACAATTCAGGCGGACAGTCTCAAGGACCTGAGCACATGGGGTCCACGTCTGCTCGCGGAGATGACACACCTCCCCGGTTTTCAGGACGTGAGTTCGGATCAGCAGAATGGCGGACTGGATGAAAGGCTTACCTACGATCGGACCACCGCAGCGAAGCTCGGCCAGACCGCTCAATCGCTCGATGCCGGACTATACAACGCATTTGGCCAGTCGGAAGTCTCGCTCATCTACACCCAACTAAACCAGTACTACGTCGTGCTGGAAGTCGCACCGCAGTACTGGCAGACGCCGGAGGGTCTTAAGACCATCTACTTCCATCCGGCCGGCAGCAGCAGCTTGACGGCTACTGGAAATACTCCGCTGTTTACGATGGCGACAAGTCAGACCAGCACGACGCCACTTGCCCTCAATCACACTGGCCTGTTTCCTTCCGCCACGGTCTCCTTCAATCTTGCGCCGGGTGTCTCTCTCAGCGATGCGACCCTCGCCATCGCGCAGATGCAGCAGCGGCTGGGCACCCCTTCCTCGGTGCATGGGTTCTTTGCCGGGACGTTGCTTGCGTACCAACAATCGCTTGGCACGGAGCCTGTTCTTATCCTCACTGCGCTGCTCGCCGTATACATTGTTCTCGGCGTATTGTATGAAAGCCTGATACACCCGCTGACGATTCTCTCGACGTTGCCCTCAGCAAGTGTCGGGGCCATGCTTGCGCTCATGCTGTTTAAAGAAGACCTCAACATAATTTCCATCATTGGCATCGTTCTGCTGATCGGCATCGTGAAGAAAAATGCGATCATGATGATTGATTTCGCGCTGCAGGCGGAACGGGAGGATGGCTTGAGCACAGAAGACGCAATCTTCGAAGCCTGCATGCTGCGTTTCCGCCCGATCCTGATGACCACCATGGCAGCGCTGTTCGGCGCACTTCCTCTGGCTTTCGGGACAGGCACCGGCTCCGAGCTTCGCCGGCCGCTTGGCATCACCATCGTCGGCGGACTGATCGTCAGCCAGCTTCTTACCCTGTTTACTACCCCCGTCGTGTATCTCACGCTCGACCGTCTGCGACTTCGCGCGCTCGGGAAAGAGCGCGACACCTTTCATCCTGCGAATGGCGCAGCAACCGCTGCTGCGGAGTAAATCATGAGCAATAAAATTTCGATCCGCGTCTGTCTCTTATCCGCATTCTGCTCTGGGCTCGCGATGGTTCTAGCCGGGTGCATGGTTGGACCTAAATATCATGTGCCGCCGGCCATAGCGCAGGCTCCGCCAGCTTCCTACAAAGAATCTCCATCGCAGTTTCAGGACTCCGACGGGTGGAAGGTCGCACAGCCGCAAGACGCGATGCTCCGCGGTAAGTGGTGGGAGATCTACAACGACCCCGAATTGAATTCGCTCGAAGACCAACTTAACATCGACAACCAGAACATCAAGCAGTATTTCGAGAACTTCATGGAGGCGCGCGCTCTGATCGCGGAGGCGCGGTCGCAGTTGTTTCCCACGGTCACCGTCGGCCCCTCCTACACCCGTTCGAAATCCTCAGGCAATCTTGGGAGTTCGAGCATTGCGAACGCCGGTCAGCAAAGTTCCACTGGATCGCTGCCGGCGACTATCTCCTGGGAGCCCGATCTCTGGGGCAGGGTGCGCAATACGATTCGCAACGCCCAGTACAACGCGCAGTTGAGTGCCGCGGATCTGGAGAACGAGCGGTTAACCGAGCAGACCAGCCTCGCCGAATACTTCTTCGAAATTCGTGGCCAGGATGCGCTACAGCGGATACTGAACGACACCGTCGAAGCAGACAAAAAGGCGCTCGCGCTCACACAATCGCTGTATGAAACCGGAATTGACGATCGTATCTCCGTGGTCGAAGCAGAGAACACGCTACAGAATGCTCAGTCGACTGCAATCAACCTCGGTGTCGCCCGGGCGCAGTATCAACACGCGATTGCCGTGCTGATTGGAGCCAATGCGTCTTCCTTCTCCATTCCTGTCCGGCCGAGTCTCGTGGATCCTCCTCCCATTCCAGTCGGGTTGCCGTCTCAGTTGCTGGAGCGCCGGCCGGATATTGCCGCGGCCGAACGAAATATGGCGGCGGCGAATGCCGAGATTGGAATCGCCTATGCCGCCTTCTATCCCACGCTTGCGCTTAGCGCGGATGGCGGCTTCGAAAGCTCTACGTTCAAGCACCTGTTCGACTATTCGAGCCGGTTCTGGTCGATAGGGCCGACCGTCGACGAGACCATCTATGACGCTGGTCTTCGGCGCGCGACCGTCAACCAGTATGTGGCCACGTACAACGCGGACATCGCAAGCTACCGCCAGACGGTGCTGATCGCGTTCCAGCAGGTGGAAGACTACCTTGTCGCAGTCCGGCTTCTCTCCCAGCAGATTCTGCAGCAGCAGCAGGCAGTGAAGTCCGCGCAGGAGTTCGTCACTCTTGAGACGGCGCGCTATGAGACGGGAGTTGATCCCTATGTCAATCTCGTGACCGCGCAGACGACTCTGCTTGCGGATCAGCAATCGCTCGCCAATCTGCATGTGCAGGAGATGACGTCTTCCGTGCAGTTGATCGAAGCTCTGGGCGGAGGTTGGGACCGGACGCAGCTTGCTACGGCCTCTCAGGTTTCGCAGAAACTCACGAAGGCGGATACGACGATTCAGAAGTAAGCGCTGTAGTTCACTGGTCAATGTGAAGCGGCTTGACCGGCGTTTTAGTGGAGTGATAACGTTCACGCCGTAGCGATTTGCCAAATTTGCAAGAGCCAACAGCTACGGATTACTTTATTAAAGCTGGTAAAAGCCAATTTAGTTTGAAATATGAACAATCAAGAGGCCGCCGGTGATTCGCTTTTGGCAGCGGTCAGCGGTTCGCTGGTAGACAATTTGGAATGCAGATGAATCGAGAGGGAATGGAGGAAGGATGATTACACGACGGGAGTTTTTAGATGGTCTGGCGGTTGGAGTAGCGGGTGCGGCAATCGGGGCGACGGCAAAGAGTTACGCTCAGATTCTCGGGGCCAATGATCGGGTGAACTTTGCGATCAACGGTTTGAACTCGCGGGGCTACGCGCACCTTTCCGCGCTGAAGGCGAATGCGAAGACGGCTCGTGTGACCCATGTCTGCGATGTCGACACCAAAATCCTTGCAAAGTTCGCCGCCGCCGCCAACCAAGGACTAGGCTATGCGCCCACAACCGCTGGAGATATCCGGAAAGTCCTCGAATCGAAGGATGTCGATGCCATCACGATCGCGGTCCCGGACCACTGGCATACGCCGATGGCCGTGCTGGCGCTGAAGGCTGGCAAACATGTATATGTCGAGAAGCCTTCGAGCCATAACGGCCGCGAGGGGGAGTTGCTGGTCGCGGCCCAGGAGAAGTATGGCAAGCTGGTGCAGGTTGGCGATCAGCAGCGCTCGTCCGACCATACGATCCGTATTGTCGACAAGATTCACAACGGCGCGATCGGCAGGGCCTACTACGCCAAAGCCTGGTACGTGAATACGCGCAAATCCATCGGTTACGGCAAGCCCGCTCCAGTGCCGGAGTCGTTGAACTGGGACCTGTGGCAAGGGCCCGCGCCGAGGAGCGAATACAAGGACAACATTCAGCCCTACAACTGGCACTGGTTCCGCAGGTACGGCACGGGGGAGGCGCTGAACAATGGCACTCACGAGGTCGACGTATGCCGCTGGGCGCTAGGGGCCGGTTATCCGGAGCGCGTGACCGCTTCGGGCGGGCGGTATGCCTATAAGGACGACTGGCAGTTTCCCGATACGATGGTGACGAGCTTCGAATATCCGGACCAGATGCTCTCCTGGGAGGGACGCTCCTGTAATGGCGCGAAGATAGAGGGGCGCGAGCGTGGATCGAGCATTCTTGGCACCGAAGGTTCGGTGCTGGTAGATCGCGACGGCTACGAGGTCTACGATCTGGCAGGCAAAAAGACGGACGAGTACAAGACCGGCGGCCAAACTTCGACCAGCGACCTTACCGGCCGCGACTCGATGACAGATGCTCACTTCGCCAACTTCATCGCCGGCATCCAGAGCGGAGCCAAGCTGAACTCGCCAATCCAGATCGCCAACGTTAGCGTGACAACTTTGCTGCTCTCGAACATCGCCTGGATAGTCCAGCGTGAGTTAAAGCTCGATACCAAGACGGCGCATGTCCTCAATGATCCCGAGGCGATGAAGCTGTGGGGCCGCGAGTATGAGAAGGGCTGGGAGGTTCGCGTCTGACGCCCGGGCGTTAGCTCTTGTAGCCCATCCCTGCTAGCACGCCGCGCATATAGGCGAAGCTCTCAATGACGCCGGGCAGGGGATCGTTCCCGTTGATCTCGTATTCGAGGTCAACGTGGCCTTTGTACCGCGTTGCGATCAGAGCTTCGAAGATGCCGCGCACCGGCATGAGACCTTGACCTACGGCGACCTGGCTTTCTTTCTTTTGAAGGTCGGCGAGGTCTTTCATATGCACGTCGAAGAGACGGGGGCCAACGAGATGGATGGCCTTTACGACATCCGTCCCGGTGCGGACCGTGTGGCCGACGTCGATGCAGCAGCCCATCCGCGGGTCCATATTTTTCACCGCCTTCAGAACATCGAGGGGGGAGTGCCAGATCTTGTCTTCGGGGCCGTGGTTGTGGATGGCGAAGCGGATGTCGTACTCCTTCACGAACTTTTCAATGCGCGGGAGCGTTTCGGGAGTGGGGTCTCCTGCGACGATCACACTGACGCCGGCGCGCTTGGCGTACTCGAATTTGCTGCGGATGTCATCGTCTTCATTCTTGGTGAAGTACACCGCACCAACGCCGTCAAGCTTGATACCGGCGGAAGCGTAGTCGGCAAGTGCCTTGGATTCTTCGGCCGGGTCCATCGGAAGATGGTCTTTGACGTCCTTCGCGTTCAACTCGTCAACGCGTAGCTGCTTCATAAAACCGATCAATTGGGCGCGGTCGAAGTTGCGGAAGGTGTAGCTGCAGAGGCCGAGTTGAATGGGGGATTCTCCTCGACTCGCGCTGGTCTTCTGGGCCAGGGCTGAGGCAGCGTCGGACGGAAGACACGCTGCGGCGGTGAGGATAGCGCTGGTTCGGACAAAGTTGCGGCGCGAGACGGAATTCTTCATAGCGGAAATAGTAGACGGGCGGATATTGTTTTGTCTAACAACTTTTTCGAAGCCGTCATCTTGCGGAACATCGGCCGGAGTTAGCGCTGAATTCGGCCGTCCATCTTCATCTCGACCACCCGGCGTTCGGCGTCAAGAGAGACAATACCGGAGAGGGGCGAGTCTTCGCGGGTGGTTATCAGCGGAGTGTCGTAGAGGAAACGCAGGTCGCGGAAGGTGACAGTAGTAAGGCCGCCAGGAACGTTGCCGGTTTCGGTGACGACAGGCCATCGCGACCAGTCCAGGTAGACTTCGCCAAGCCAAGAGCGTTTGGCGACCAGGGTGGCGAGCGTGGTCGGCGGCTTGTAGATGACATCGGATTGAGCGTCCGTGGCCAGCGTGCCTCTGAGCGTGTTGGCCGTGGCAAGCTGATAGAACTCCGGGGTTTCAACGACGGTGTGCCAGCGATAGGGGTTGGTGGGATAAGGGCTCGCGGAGACGCGAAGGACAGTGGCTCCGTTGTAGTCGGCCGTCTGGGCGAGTTGGAGCGCCTTATCGTGCTCGACGAAGCGCCAGGTCCAGAGCGTGAGCGTCGCAAGAAGGCCTGCTATGGCCCAATTCTGGCCGCGAAACGCTGGCCTGCGTACGCCGACCTCACTGCTGATAAGCCCGAAGAGGTATGGCGCGACCAGCGCGATGAGGAGGATGAGGAAGAGGGCGGGCTCGAAGATGAAGACGAACGAGCCGGCGTACCAACGCGGGTTGAATGGAAAGAACGGACGGAGGCCGTAGTTGTTGGTCCAGTCCAGCAGCAGATGGCTGAGCAGGGCGATGGCCGCAAAGAGATAGAGCACGCCCCAGCGGATAGGCGCCTTCGGCTTGGCGGAGGATGATTGGCGCGTACGCCAGCGGTGGAAGAGCCAGAAAACGCCGACGAGGATAGCGGCTTCGAAGGGCACTCCGAGGAAGGTATGGGTCCATCCGCGATGGTGCTGAAAGGCGGCGACCGGGCCTTTGACGGACCAGAGGGTGTCGAGGTCTGGCGCTTCGGCGGCGAGCGTCATGACAACTGTGGCATACGCGGCCTTGCGGTTGAAGCCGGCGCGCGCGAGGCAGGCTCCGGTCATGAGGTGCTCGATGGGTTCCATATGTCTCCCGATGTTAGCTTGTCCTGCTAGACAGACCCACTGCGCATGGGGGCGGTCACTTCGTGGCTTATGTCGAACGGTGCAGGGCTTCCGTTGGTCCGCAAGATGTCCGTTTCGGACTCGCGGGAGGACCTGTGCAGTTGATCCTACCGAGACAAGGTATACACGTCACGAAGTGATCGCCCCACCCGCAATGGGCCAGCCCGGCAGGACATCGGCTTGGTAGAATCAGGATGCCAATGCCTACTCTGACTGACATCACGCCCGAGATTCGCGCCAAGTACCAGCCTGTGATCGGCCTGGAAGTTCACGTTCAGCTTTTGACCCAGACCAAAGCTTTCTGCGGATGCATGAACAGATATGGCGGCGAGCCAAATACCCATGTGTGTCCGACTTGCCTGGGACTGCCAGGCGCTTTACCGGTATTGAATCGCCGCGCGGTAGAGTTTGCGGTGCTGGCGGCGAAGGCGATTCACTGCGAGATTCGAGAGACAAGTATTTTTTCACGCAAGAATTATTTTTATCCGGATTCACCGAAGGGCTATCAGATCTCGCAGTTCGACAAGCCGGTCGCGGAGCATGGCTGGATCGAAGTTCCGGCGTTGGACGCGGATGGCGTTGCCTTAACAAAGCGGATCGGTGTGACTCGGCTGCACCTGGAAGAGGACGCGGGCAAGAGCCTGCACGACGGCTTTGCGGACTCGGTGTCGAAGACCTACATCGACCTGAACCGCTGCGGGACTCCGCTCGTCGAGATAGTCAGCGAACCCGACCTGCGGACTGCTGATGAGGTGTTCGAATACCTGACCAGACTCAAGGAGATCCTTCTGTACACGGGCGTGAGCGACTGCAACATGGAAGAGGGTTCGCTGCGCTGCGATGCAAACGTGAGCGTAATGCTGAAGGGCGCGAAAGAGTTTGGAACCAAAGCCGAAGTGAAGAACGTCAACAGCTTCCGGTACATACGCACGGCGGTGGAGTACGAGATCGAGCGGCAGATTGGGGTGATCGAGGAGGGAGGCCGCGTAGTGCAGGAGAGCCGGTTATGGAATTCTGCCGAAGGACGCACGTATTCGATGCGGTCGAAGGAGCAGGCGCATGACTACCGGTACTTCCCCGAGCCGGACCTACCGCCGCTGGTGGTAGGCGCTGAGTGGCAGACGGAGATTCTGCAGATGCTTCCTGAACTGCCGGAGGCGCGGCGGACGAGAATGATTGCAGAGTATGAGATCTCCCCTCAGGACGCAGCGACGCTGACTGCGACGCAGGAGTTTGCGGATAGCTTCGAAGAGGCGGCGAAAATGGCGAAGAGCCCTCGACGGGTGGCGGCACTGTTGACGAGCGAGTTGACGATGCGGCTGCGCGCGGCAGGGCTGGAGCTGGAGCAATCCCCGGTGTCGCTGGCCGGGGTGGTCATGGCTGCGGATCTCGCGGAGTCGGGAGAGCTTTCGAGCAAGATGCTGAAGCAACTGCTCGACCTTTCGTTTGAGAAGAATGAGGATTTTCCTGTGGTGTATCGGCGGGAGAAGCCGCAGCAGATCTCGGACTCCGCGGCCATCGAAGCAATGATCGACGAGATGATCGCGGCGAACCCGAAGCAGGTGGATCAGTATCGCGGTGGAAAGAAAACCGTGGCCGCCTTCTTTGTGGGGCAGGTGATGCGGCTATCGAAGGGGCAGGCGAACCCGGCACTGCTGAATGAACTCGTAGCGAAGAAGCTGGATGCGCTGGGGTCGCTGGGCCGCTGATCCCGACCCACGGGAGGGCCGATGGAGTGGCTGCTTCCGAAACAAGGTATACACGCCATGAAATGGCCGCCCTCCGCGCGGGAGCCCCTCCGGCACGACATAGCGTTTAATAGACGAATGCCTTTTTCTCTCTGTCGTGGGGTGTGCGTGGGTGTTTTGCTTGCTCTGATCGGCTGCCGTGGAAATACCCGTTACACTGTGCGGGAAGAACCGATGCCGGCCAATACGGTGCTGCTATCGCAGATGATGCGGGAGCTGTCGGCTACGCCGGGGTTTACGGATGCCATGCTGGCGGAGTTGGATAAGGGCGGCAAAAAAGGTCCTGCGCTGCTGACTCCTATGCTGCTCAAACGGCTCCGAGAGTTGATTCTGGGCAAAGATTGGCAGCGCCTTGATCGCTTCCCAGGCTGGACAATGCGGGAGATCAACCCGACTGTGCGAGTGGCAGGTAAAGTGGTGAGTAAAGATCAGGATGTGGACGGGCTAGCGGCGAGTCATCCAGGAACGCCTGTTGCGGAAGGTCCTGTTGCCATGGGAGCGCAGGCCGGTGCGGCAGTGAGTGCGCCAGTCTCGGAGCGGTGGAAGGCGTATGTCGACCTGGGCGACTATTCGCTGGACAAGGCAGAGATGGTCGATCTTGATGCACCGTCTCGGCTGCCGGGATTTACGGCCGACGGACTGGTGAGCGCGCTGGGTGATGGTGTGGTGCGGGGCGATGGAGCTAATCCGCAGTTGGCCCCGATGCATGCCGAGAGCCAGCGTCTGGCCGATCTGCTGAATCGGCTGAGCATGAACGGGCTCCAAAATTCTGCTCCAACGACGGTTACACTCTCTGGAAAGAGCGCGAAGACACCGCAGGAGTTGATGCAGGTCTTGATGGAATCCGGCAATACGGTAGTAGTGGCCGATGCGCGTTACTTTGCGAACTTTGGGCACTTTCACTTCAAAGGGCAGGACGTGATGATGCCGTTCTGGGTGAACTCGCAGATTCGCGTACCGGGTACAAGGCGTTCGCTGCTGGTGCCGGTAAGCCATGCCGAGTATGAGTGGCAGGTGCGCGGGCCGAAGATAAACGCGGACGTGAGCTGGTACTTCGGCATCGATGGCAAAGCGGAGTTTCGCACGATGGATACCCTGGACCAGGCGTGGGTGCTGGGACGCCACGCGCATGAGTACCGCGATGCCGATGCGGTGGAGGTAACGCGACTGGTGGGTGCGATGTCGGTCGCGTATGCGCATCAGCACCTGGCGCGGCCGCGTCTGCCGTTTGGCGGATATTATCCTCTGGGAGTGTGTCAGGATGGTGTCGCTGCCATTGAGAAGAAGATGACCGGGAAAGCGACGCTGTTTCCGAATACGGCGGACGCAACGCTGTTCGACGACCCGCGCGATGCGGAGATCAACGCGTTGATCGCGGCGATACCGAAGGACCGCAACGGCCATCCCCCGGAGCCGGAGCGGATCTTCGGGTCCCTGCCAACGTCGGACCTGCAGGCGATTACGATTCCCGGACTGGCCGAAGATCTGCAAACAGTGCGGGCGGCGTGGCAGGATGGCTCGCTCGAGCGGACGCCATCGTGGATACGGAAGATGACGGTGCGCGCCGTGGGTGTGGCGGCGTTAGGTCTGCTGGTGGGAATTGTGATGTGGCGGCGAAGGCGTGCTCGATAAAACCAAGCTGATAACGCTTTGGATGCATGCACTGTTTTTGATGCAACTTTGTTCCGGGCTCGCCTACTCTTAGGGTCAGGAGGCACTTATGACGACGGAGAAAGCAGCGGCGAAGAAGACAACCACAAAGAAAGCAGCAGTGAAGAAATCTCCCAGTAAGAAATCGACTACAAAAAAGAGTTCAACCAAGAAGGCGGCGACGAAGAAGTCGGCCACCAAGAAGAGTTCAGCGAAGAAGACAAGTTCGACGCGCAAGTACAGCCCTTCGGCTAGCAAGAATGTTGAGACCGAGATGAAAGAGATGAAGCAGGGCAAGCTCAAGAGCGGCCGCAGCGGGACGAAGGTGACCAACCCGAAGCAGGCGATTGCGATTGGACTGTCGGAGGCGCGGCGGGAAGGCAAGAAGGTTCCTCCGGCTCCGAAGAAGTGAGGAAGAAGAGATAAGATCTGCGGCTTCCACTACAGGGCAGATATGGCCCAGCGGGGGCGGAGTGGCGCCCCGGGAGACCCGCGTGGTATTTGGAGCGCGAAAGGTGCGGTTTTCACCTTGCTTTGAGTTCCTGGAGCTGCCAACCGATGGTGGCTACTTGCTATCAGAGGTGGTCGAGGCAGCGGGCGCAGCGACAGTCGAAGCGGGTGCAGGGGCAGCAGTCGGGGAGCGGTCGCTGCCGGTTTTTGTATCGCTACTCGGCTTTGCATCAGTGTTCGGCTTCACATCTGATTTTGCATCCCCAGTGGAGTTGTTACTGTCGCCGGAGGATTTGGGTTTGGCGTTGCCGTAACCGTCCGCATACCAACCGCCGCCTTTGAAACTGATGGCAGGGGCAGAGAGGACGCGTTCGAGCTTGCCGCCGCAGTGAGGACAGACAGTGATCTCGGCATCGGAATACTTCTGGATCTTTTCGGTGTGCTTATGGCAGGCGGAGCATTCGTATTCGTAGAGCGGCATGGATGAATCCTTTTCTTTGCTTTGGTACAAGTTTACAGGCGGGGTGTTGGTGGATCTGTATCGGCTTGAACGATCTCTAGTAATTCCTGAGAAAAACCTGCCGTTGTGTTTCCCAGGACATAGAGCAAATCCTGAGCCCGCGTGAGGCCGACGTAGGCAAGTTTTCTTTCGCTGTCTTCATCGCGCTCAGGCCTGGGGAGCATATCAAATCCAACTAGAAACACCAAGCGAAACTCCATGCCTTTGGCCGATTCGATGGTTGAAAGCTTGACCGAAGGAGAGGAGAGGTCCAGGCTCATTTTGCTCCGCTGCGATTCGCTGACCCAGTAAAGCTGCTCTTGGCCAAATCTCTTTCCAAATGCGGAGGAAAAATTTTCTGCGTGAGATCTCGATACGTAAAGTACACCGATGTCGTGCCACTTCAATGTTCCACTATCAATGTACGTTTGAATTTCATTGAGGATGAACTGGAACTGATCGGAAGCCTGCAATCCGCAGATCATCTGTGGCGGCTGGCCGTGTCGGTTTACATCAATCGGAAACAGGAGGCTCTCCATGGTAGTTTCCTCGTCAGGATCGGGCAGTTTGTCTTGGACTTTCGAGAATCTTCGAGCCACGCTCAGGATCTCGGCCGTATTCCGATAGCTCTTCGAGAGCGTTACCGGTCTCTTCCCATGCACATGGATTCCAGCGCTTTTATAGGTGGCTCTTCTACCGAAGATGTTCTGTGCGGGATCAAGACAAAAGAGAAGGCTATTGCTTCGCTCATCGAGAAGTTCAGTGAGAGATTGAAGCCACTCGACAGCGAAATCCTGTCCTTCGTCAATCAGGATTGCGTCGTACTTTGTCTTTAACGTCCCGCTTGCGATTGCATGCCGTAGGATGGCGCACATGCGGTCTTGCCACTGGTCGGAAGTCTCGGAGTCTGGCCTCTGCATATTCGCGCTTGTGAGTGCCTTGATCAGACCATGATAGTGAAAGACTTCAATTCCCGGGTGATCGGAGTTCGAGCCTGAACTCTGCAGCAACTGTTGAATGTGCCGGCAGAGGGCAATGTTATAACAGACAATCAGTATTCGCCAATCTGGCTGGAGCTTTTTGAGGTATTTGGCGCGACAGGCGAGGACGAGAGTCTTGCCGCTGCCGGCCACTCCTTTCAAGACACGGTGACCTTCGAGAATACTCTTGGCCGTTCTCTCCTGTTCGAGATCGAGCGCGCGGATCATCTCCGTCTGCTCGGCGGTCCGGACGGAACCGGCATGGGCGGCACGCGTATGATGGATGCGCACCTCCGGGAAGATGAGGTAACGGAGAGTTTTGACCTCATCCTCTGTCAAAGGATCGAAGGGAAAATTTACACTCGTTTGTTTCAGTTTGGAGACAAAGGCACGTCGAGATTCTTTGGATTCGAAGTCCCCGGCGAGATCATCGCTGAAGAAGCAGTATCTGTGACCCAGCGCTTTAATGATTCCAGTCTCTTCGGCTTGCTTCCGTGTGATCTGAGTGAACGCGGCGCAGTAGCCTATGGGGAACTTGATATTGCCTTGATACTTGCCGTCTTTATGGCGAAAGTCTGGAAATTGCTGAATCAACTCCTTGTATTTGAGGAAGCACTTGCGAGCTTGTTCGAGCGGGCTATCGTGTACCTGCTCCACCCCACGTAAGCGAACCGTCCACCTTTCCGGCGTAGCCAAAAGAATTTGGCTTTGAGACGGATCAAAAACATTCCGCGGAGTTACCCAATCTTTCACTTCGATAATGAAAAGTCCCCACTCCTGAGACCACACCAAAAAATCAGGAAGCTTTTTGGCGTTCTTAGGTTCGAACCAGACGATATAGTCCTCATCCGGGAGCAAAGCATCACGCAGAACCCTGAAGACACGCTTTTCGCCTGGCGTCGCCTCTTTCATCGAAGCGACCGATTCGGGGATCATTTCCGCCATGATAGGAATGCCCTCGGAAAAGGCGCTTAGCCGACTGCGGGAAGCCGGCTAAGGCTTGGTGGGTTAGGCATCGCAACGAATTCAGAGATACGCGATCACATTTGAAACTGCGAAGGTCAGAGTTTGCCCAGTTCGATGAGGCGGACACTGGCGATCGCTTCAACCTTGCGCAGGGCTTCGACCGCGGCATTGGCCGAGGCGGCATTGGGAACGTCGATCTGGACGACGGCCAGTGCCTGGCCCTGCGGAACGCGCTGCGAACGGACAGACCGACCCAAGGCAAAGTTGGCGATATTGACCGAGTGCTCGCCGAGGATAGTGCCGATACGGCCGACAACACCGGGGACGTCATGGTTGCGAATAGCCACCAGCGTGCCATGGAGAGGTGCCTCTATATCGATGCCATCGTAGGTGAGCAGACGCGGAGAGGTGCCGTGGAGGACGGTCGCGGAGGCGCTGGCCTCGCTTCCCTTCTCGCCAGTAGCCATCCCGGAGGAGTGGAGGACGATCTTGAGGACTGAGCCCGCGCCGCCGGCGGTGAACTCCTTCTTCTCTTCCTGAATGCGAATGCCGCGTTCGGCCGCGATGGCGGCGGCATTGATGCGATTAGCGTTGCTTCCCCCGCCGTCGGTACCCGCGAAGATCCCAGCGATAGCGGCGTTGCGAACGAGGTCGGTTTTGCCTGCGGCGATACGGCCGGTGTAGGAGATCTGGATGTTTTCCAGATTGCCGGGGGTCGCGTGCGAGAGAAAATGGCCAAGCCGCTCCGCCATCTCGATGTAGGGAGCGACCTCGATGTACTCCTCGTGCGAAAGCGAGGGCAGGTTCACGGCGTTCTGCGCGACGCCAAGCTTCAGATAGTCGCGGACCTGCATTGCGAGCTGAATGCCGATAGCCTCTTGCGCTTCGTCGGTTGCTCCGGCGATGTGGGGCGAGAGGATCACCTTATCAAGTGCGTGGAACGGCGACTCCTTGAGCGGTTCCTGGTGGAAGACGTCGAGAGCCGCGCCGCCGACGTGACCAGAGGCGATCGCGTCGGCCAGAGCCTGCTCCACGATGAGTTCGCCGCGGGCGCAGTTGATGATGCGAACGCCTTTCTTCATGATCCTCAGCGAAGTCGCGTTGATCAGGCCTTCGGTCTGGGTGGTGAGGCCGACGTGGAGAGTTAGATAGTCAGATTCCTTGAAGATTTCGTCGATTGGAACCAGGCTAACGTTGTTCTCTCGAGCGATGACTGGGGCGACGAACGGATCGTAGCCGATGAGATTCATGCCGAAGCTGGCGGCGCGGCGGGCCACTTCCAGGCCGATGCGGCCCAAGCCGATGATGCCGAGGGTCTTGCCGCGAAGCTCCTGGCCTTGGAGCGATTTCTTGTCCCATTTGCCGGCGTGCATGGTCGCGTTGGCGCGCGGGATGGAACGGGCGAGCGAGATCATCAGGCCAAGCGTGAGTTCGGCAACGGCGATGGCGTTGGCGCCTGGAGTGTTCATGACGACAATTCCGCGATGGGTGGCGGCTGCGGTGTCGATGTTATCGACGCCTACGCCGGCGCGGCCGATAACGCGCAGTTTGGGGGCTGATTCGAGAAGTTTGGCATCTGCCTGCACGGCGGACCGGACAACGAGGGCGTCGGCGTCAACGAGTTCGGTGGCGAGACCGTCTGGACCATGTTTGGCAATCTGGTCGGGAGTGACAATCTCCCAGCCGGGCTCCTGTTGAAAGACGGCGAGAGTGGCGGGGGAGACTTTTTCTGCGAGAACGATCTTCATGGAGCCTTTCATTTGCGGAGTAGAGGCGGATTGATAAGTCTTCCGGCTTGGGCCGATGTGTCTGGCCTTTGGGAACGAACAAGCTTAGGTTATCAGCGACGGGGACTGGAGGTCATTCCGCAGAGCAGCCCATCCAACTGCAGGTAAGTGGCCGCGGTGGCTCATCACCCTCATATCCTCGGCCGCGATGTATCCTGCTCGTATTCTTCGCGTTCAACCTCGAGATCGACTTATGTCCAGAAATCCTTTGTCTCGCTATCGCAACTGCCTCTCCACTGCCGGCCTGATTGCCACCGTCATTGTCTGTCGGCCAGCGTTCGCGCAGGCGACCTCCGACGAGGTCCCCGTCTGCGCCCGGCATGCGATGGTCGTCACCATCCACCACGATGCGACCGATGCCGGAGTATCGATATTGAAGCAGGGCGGCAACGCGGTCGATGCGGCTGTGGCTGTAGGTTTCGCGCTCGCCGTGGTCTACCCCGCAGCGGGAAATATCGGCGGTGGCGGGTTCATGCTGATACGCGACAAGCATGGGAAGGCGCATTTCCTTGATTACCGGGAAAAGGCCCCCGCGGCTGCTAACCGCGACATGTACCTGGACGCCAAAGGAAACGTGGTGCCGGGCATGTCGCTGGTGGGATACAAAGCAAGCGGCGTTCCGGGTTCGGTTGCCGGGTTGACGTATGCGCAGAAGCACTTCGGCAAATTGACGCTGGCTCAGGATATGGCGCCCGCCATTCGCCTTGCGGACGATGGCTATGTGCTGTCCGCGGAAGAGGCGCACAACCTGCAGAGCCGAAACCTGACGCAATTTCCCACCTCCACGCGGATTTTTCAGCGAAACGGAAACTTTTACAAGCCGGGCGATACGTTCCAGCAGCCGGAGCTCGCCGCGACGCTGAAGCGGATTGCCGCAAATCCTGACGATTTCTACAAAGGCGCGATGGCGCGGCAGATTGCCGGCTTCGAGCGAGCAGGCGGCGGGCTGATCACGGCAGAAGATCTTGCCGCGTACGAGGTCAAGGACCGCGCTCCGATCGTAGGCAAGTATCACGGCTACAAGATAATTACCGCACCGCCGCCATCCTCCGGCGGCATCGTTCTGGTTGAGATCCTGAACATTCTTTCGACCTACAACCTGCCGGCGCTGGGACCGGATCGTTCGGCGGCACAGGTTCATATCATCACCGAGGCGTTTCGCCGTGCCTACATGGACCGCGGCGACTATCTTGGCGACCCGGACTTCAATGCGCTGCCGATTAAGCAAATGGAGAACATGCAATATGCCGCGGCCTGGAGAAGCTCGATCGACACTAACAAACCTACGCCTTCGAAAGACTTGGTTCGGCCGCCGGGATTCCTGCCGCCTCCGCCGCAGCCCGCACCCGTCGAGGAGTCAACCCAGACCACACATTTCTCGATCGTCGATGCGGATGGCAACGCAGTTTCCAATACCTACACGCTGAATGGCGGCTTTGGCTCCGGCGTCACGGTAGACGGTCTCGGCTTTCTGCTGAACAACGAGATGGATGACTTCACCTCGAAGACTGGCGTGCCCAATACTTATGGGTTGATTCAGAGTTCGGCCAACGCCATCGCTCCCGGGAAGCGGCCCCTCTCCGCGATGACGCCCACCATCGTCACGACGAACGGCCACTGGTTTCGGCGTAGAAGGCTCGCTTATGTGCTTGGCAGCCCCGGCGGCTCTACCATCATGACCACCGTGGCCAACGATCTCATCAGCGTTGTCGATAACGGTCTGAATATCCAGCAATCGGCCGATGCGCCCCGCTTTCATCACCAGTATCTGCCGGATCGGCTGGATCTGGAAAAGAAGTTCTCCGCGAAGACGGCGGCACAGCTTGCGGAGATGGGCTATGTCACGAACCGCCTTGCGGTCGCCGACGAACATAATCCCGGCACTTGGGGCGACAGTGAGTTGATCGCCGTCGATCCCAAGACGCATGAGCTTCTCGGCGGCCACGACCATCGCCGGGCCTACGGCAAAGCGTCCGGATATTGATGGAGTGCACCCTTCGTAAGTTTACCGGATCCAACAGATAGGTAAGTTGGTCCAAGAATTTTAACGGTTTACCTATAAATATAAGCTGTGACTATTTATGAGCGGTGGTTCGTGACCTGGCTGGCGAAGAGCCCGGGTTCTCGGCAATCGTTTTGTCAAGCATGGAATAAAGCTGAGTGACGTCACTCACCTGCTCGTATCCCTTTTGTGTCACGATGAAGATGGTCGGCGTCTGGGTGAGGCCGACGCGCTCGCCGAGGGTGTAGTCCGCGTGAACCTCAGCGGCGAAACGGCCGCTCGGATCGATGACGAAGGGCATCTCGCGGCCATGAGATTGAAAGTACTTCTGTGTGAAGGCATTGAGGTCATCCTTCGACGCGATCGACGTCTGATTCGCGAAGACAGCTCGGCGGTAGTCTTCCGCGGCTTGCGGAGAGATCTTGTCCTGAATGTAGCGGGCGATCACCGCGGCGTCGTAGCTCCAGATATGCATCTTGAGTGGAAAGTCGTGGTGCAGCAAGGGAATCTTGTACTTCTCCGCCGCGGCGCGAGTGATGGGAAAGGCGCGAGCACACGCTGGACATTCCAGATCTTCGAACTCGTAGATGGCGACCGGAACGCCTGCCGGGGCGCGCAGCACCGACGTGTCTTTGAAGTTAGTTCCCTGGGCAAGAGCCGGAGTAGCAGCCGGAAGAGTAAGCAGGAGAGAGGCGGCGGCAAGAACGATGCGGTTCATAGAGATAAGACGCATAGGGTTATGTTTCGTATTTTAGCTGAGCCAGCTTTCGGAATGGTGGAAGATGCCCATTTTTAGCACGGCAACGGAGTTTTTGCAGGATTTCTGCATCATGAGAGGCGATGTGGCACTCTAATAAAAGAATATGATCGTCGTGACGAAGCTTTTCACAAGAAATTTCACGGTGGAAAAGAGCCGCTCCCAGGCCTTGGTGTGGCCGCTGGCACTGGCGCTTTGCACACCCATGGCGATCGCGCAGGGGGCGGCGCCGGGTGATTTGCCCCCAGCTCCGATGCCGAACGTGGTGCAGCTGCCGGGTGGGGTGGTCGTGCAGCAGGCGGCATTGGGCGCGCTGCCGCTGAGCCTGGACGATGCCATTGCACGCGGCGAAAAGCAGAACCTGCAGATGAAGCTGGTCGTCCAGAACGAGCGGCTGGTGCATGGCGAACTGCTGACGGTCGAGAACAATCTGCTGCCGAGCCTCACCGCTTCGGCAAGTGCGGAGGCGCAAGAGATCGATCTCGCAGCGCAGGGATTCAAGCCGGCCTCGTTGGCGGCATTCGGTTTTCCGCCCGGTTCGTTCAGCACCATCGTGAAAGTCAATACGGTGTCGGCGCAGATGAGCGTAAACCAGCAGCTTTTCAACCTGCCGGCGTACTTCCTTTACCGATCGGCCCAGAAGGCTCAGAAGGCGGCGAACCTTACGACGCTGAACGAACTTGGCGGGGTGACGCTAGGCGTTGGGACGCAGTATCTGCTGGCTCTGGCCGATGCGGCGCAGATCCAGAACGCGCAGGCGCTCGAAAAGGCAGATGCGGTGGCGCTGCAACAGGCGACGGCCTCGCACGATGCAGGCGTAGGCACCAACCTGGATGTGCTGCGCGCGCGGGTACAGCTGCAGACCCAGCAGCAGACGCTGATCAACTATGAGAACACCTTTGCCAAAGATAAAATGTCGCTGAACCGCATGATCGGTCTGCCCGCCGACCAGGAGATCACGTTGACCGATACGGCTCCCTATGCGGAGTTCGCCGAGCTTCCCCTGGAAGACGCCATGCATCTTGCGTTTCAGCGCCGAAAGGATCTTCTGAATCTGCAGGTGCAGCTCGACGTGGCCACACAGACACGGAAGGCAGTGCGGGCCGAGCGGCTTCCCTCGGTCTCGTTCGATGGATACTACGGTGTGCTGGGCGAGATCGGCGGCATCTATCACGGCGTCTTCGCGGCGACGGGTCAGGTCAGCGTGCCGGTGTTTCAGGAGGGCCAACTGCGCGGCCAACGTGAGGTCGCGGAGGCGCAGATCACCGGGCTGCGGCAGCAGATCGAGTCGCTGCGCGTGTCAATCGAGCAGCAGATTCGCTCCAGCATGCTCGATGTGCAGTCTTCGAACGACCTGGTGAAGGTGGCGCGCAGCAACGTCGATCTGGCCACCCAGGAGTTGCAGGATACGCTGGACAGATTTTCGGCCGGAGTGGATGACAACCTGCCAGTGGTGCAGGCGCAGGCCGTGCTGGCTCAGGCGCAGAGCACGCTCGTCCAGACGCTCTATCAATACAACCAGGCCAAGCTCTCGCTGGCGCGGAACACCGGCGTTGTGGAGTCGCAGTACAAGGTCTATCTGGGGCGGTAGTTCGAAGCCGAAAATAGGAGCATCCTATCGGCCGGCAAACCGCAGAAACACAGGTTCAACGAGTTGGGAAGAGGAATATGTTTCGCAAGTTATTGAAGTCTAAGATTCATCGCGCGACGGTCACGCGTTCGGACCTGAACTATGAAGGCAGCATTGCAGTTGATGCGGACCTGCTGGAAGCGGCCGATATCCAGCCGTTTGAGGCCGTGCATGTGTGGAATGTGACTAACGGAAGCCGGCTACAGACATATGCGCTGGCGGTGGACCGCGGCACGGGCGAGATCTGTCTGAATGGCGCTGCGGCTCGTCTCGCTCAGGCCGGCGACCTGGTGATTATCGCCAGTTTCGCGTGGATAGACGATAAACAAGCAACCAGCGCCGGGCCGAAGCTTGTCTTTGTGGATGGCGAGAACAAGATCGTCGAAACGACTGAGCCGCTGAAGTAGAGTTGAGTGGTGGCACGATCTACCTTCTTTCGAAGGAATGCTAGAATTCCCGAATGAAAGTAGCAGGCTCCTCCTCGCCAATGCGTCTCGCAGCTTGTGCCGTACTGGGCAGCTTGCTTGTCCCTGGCTTACTTCTGCTCGATTCAGTTATTCCGCGAACCAACCATCTCTCGCTGGCAGCCAGGTTATGGCCGAATCCGCGGCTGATGTTTTTATTTTATGGCCCGCTGCTTAGCGCCTTCACGATGTTGGTATTTTCGCAGTTGCGACTTCAGAGAGGCGTGAAGAAAGACGCCTGGACAAAGGCTGAACTTGAGCCCCTGCGAAAGCGGCTGGAAGCTCCCGTTTGGATTTGGCTATATCTGGTCGCGTTCGCGGTTTTTATCCCGCTTGCTGCGTGGCGAACTGATCGCGCCAATCTTTTTTACCTTATGATTTTTCCACTCCAAACTGTGGTGGGGCTCCGCGGCGTAATAAAACCGAAGTCAGAGAATTCGGACGGGCTGTTGAACTTGATTGCATCCTCCCCTATCCGATCTGAGGACTGGGGACACAAGATCAGGAAAGTCATCGCCGAATGACTGCCGAAGAAATGTCTGATTCGGCTGATTGGCAGCTTCTCAGAGGTCTAAAGCCGCACTGATTCTTCTGTGCCTATGTACAGTCTTGAAATCTTCCCTAATCAGAGGTTCTTAAGGCTCTGGAGGCTAGCGATAATCTGCCTATAACCGAAGTGTGAAAACATAGGGCATGGCGGATGGTGCGAAACGGGGTGAGACGGAGCTGAATCTCGATTATCGCTCCGCGTTCAAGTCGCGCGACTTCAGGCTCTATCAGTCCGCGCGGTTGATGGTGATTCTGGGAGCGGAGGCGCAGTCGGTCGCGGTGGCCTAGCAGGTCTATGCGCTAACGCACTCTGCCCTGGACCTCGGTTATACCGGCCTGGCGTTGTTTCTGCCCGGCCTATTCGTCATGCTGGCAGCAGGTCACGCGGCGGACAGGTATGACAGGCGAAATATTATTCTTCTGTGCTATGGCCTGCAGGCTTGTTGCACGGCGGCGCTGCTGTGGTTGTCGATCAGCGCGACAGCGTTGAAGGGCGGACGCATCTGGCCGATCTACGCCGTGCTGGTGGGCATCGGCCTGGGCAGGGCGTTCAGCGGTCCCGCGTCGAGCGCGATGCTGCCCAGCCTGGTGCCGCAAGAGCACTTCGTCAATGCCGTCACCTGGGGCGCGACCGTCTACCAGATTGCCAACATGTCGGGCCCGGCAATCGGGGGGATTCTGTTTACCCTGCCCCTCGCGGGCGCCGCGGCGATGTGGGATGGCGCGCCGATCGTCTATACCTTCACGCTGCTGATGCTGCTCGGCTTCATCGTGCTGGTCAGTATGATTCGCGCCAAGATGGAGCGGACGGACAAAAAGACCTTCAGCATGAAGACCATGCTCGCCGGTCTCGAGTACGTGTGGCGGGCGAAACTGCTGCTGGGATCCATCTCGCTCGACCTCTTTGCGGTGCTGCTAGGCGGAGCGACGGCGCTGCTGCCGATCTATGCGACTGATATTCTGCATGCCGGACCGCGTGGCTTGGGCCTTCTGAGGGCGATGCCTTCGGTCGGCGCGCTCGTGGTCTCGTTGACTATGGTGATACGGCCGATCAAGCGTAGGGCCGGTCTGACGATGCTGGTCTGCGTGGGCATCTTCGGCGCGGCGACAGTGGTTTTCGGGCTGTCGAAGAGCATCTGGCTCAGCGCGGCGGCGCTGGTGATCGTGGGTGCGAGCGATATGGTCAGCGTCGTGATCCGCTCGAGCGTATTGCAGCTTGCGACTCCGCCGGAGATGCGCGGCCGGGTAAGTGCGGTGAATTGGCTGTTCATCGGAGCATCGAATGAGTTCGGTGAGTTCGAAAGCGGGTTGACCGCCCACTGGTGGGGTGCGGTGCGCGCTGTGGTCGTCGGCGGCATCGGGTCTATGGTAGTCACGGCGACTGCCGGAGGACTCTTTCCGCAACTGCGCCGAGCCGACCAATTAACCGCGGAGTCGTTGATGGAAGGCAATCACGAGTTGAGCATCGCAGAGCCGGTAGATTAGAGTTCAGATTCAAGTCGATGCGAGGGATGAGCGATGCAAAATGGGGTAAAGGCGGCGATTGGGGCAACCGTAGTGCTGATTCTGGCGGTGGGTGTGCGCGTGGGACTGATCTACCGGGAGCGCAATGCGCCCGATAAATTCGTGAAGCCTGCGGCGCGCGAGGTTATCTCGGACGACGATCTGGTCTTTCTGAAGAAGAAGCGGCCCGACTCCATGAAGGACCTCAAGGAACTGTTCGGCACTACGGTGTGGACCTCGGCCGGCGGACAGCTTGAGTATTATCGCGTAGTCGGCCACTCGGTCCAATATACGAAAAGCGCCGGAACCCTTCTGGGCGCAGAGCCGATTGTGATCAAAGATGCACTCGAGCAGACGGCCCCCAAGGCCGCGACCTTCCGCATCCCCGGAGGCGACAAGCAGGTGCTGCTGGTCTTCACTAAACCCGGCGAGACAAATGACTACGCTCTCCCCGTTGGCTACCGCCAGGACGGCCAGTACACGTTTATGACGGACGAGATCTTCTTCTACGACGACCCGCACCAGCTTTACAGACATTGGGGCACCGAGATATGGAAGGCCGTCGACTCCCACCAGGTCATCCTCGGCATGAATGAGCGCCAGGTCGAACTCGCACTTGGCCAGGTCTCGAAGAGCACCAGCACCGACTACGGTAACCGCATGGTCGTCTTCGCCAATCTTGGCCACCCCATGGCGGTCACCTTCGTCAAGAACAAGGTCACGGCGTTCCGCGCTGATCAGGGATACTAAAGGGGAGAGGATAAGCTGACATGCGTTACACGCCGATGTTCGAGCACGATCCGTCAGATACCTCGGTCTCTGAGCTTGGTTTTGGATGTGCTCCGGTTGGGGGAAGGACGTCGCGCCGAGAGTCGCTCAAGGCTTTGGATACGGCCCACGACTGCGGCATTACGCTCTTTGACACAGCGCGATCCTATGGCTATGGCCAGTCGGAAAGCATCGTAGGCGAATTTATGAGAAACCGCCGGCAGTCGGTGATCCTTTGTACCAAATTTGGAATTCTGCCGGGAAAGCCGGGCGGTTTGAAACAGAGGCTCAAGCCGTTCGCGCGCGCGGGAGTGCGGCTTTTCCCGAAACTTCGAAAGATCGCGCAACGGCAGGTACGGGATCAGTTTATCGGTGGGCAGTTCAGCGTCGAGACGCTTCGCACCAGCTTCGAAACCAGCTTGCGTGAATTAAAGACCGATTACGTAGACTTGCTGCTGCTTCATGCCGCGCCTGAGACGGTCCTGGCGCAGAACGATCTACTGGAAGCGGTAGACAGGCTAGTGGAAAGCGGAAAGGTACGAAGGGCTGGAATCTCCGGGGAGTTGCCGGTCATCTCGCAGTATTTTCAACAGCGGCCGCCCGAATTGACCACAGCGCAGTTTGCGGTAAATCTCTCCACTATGTACTTCGTGGAGACGACGCAACGAAACGCGGATCTCCTGCTGGTAGGCAACCACCCCTTTGGTGGACCTGACGGGACTGCGGCGTCCAAATCGATGATGGCCAAGCTGCACCACTCGATGCAGTTGCCGAAACAGCTACGGGAGAAGTTGGATCCGGCGGATGCGCAAGTCTTTCCAGAACTGGTCTTGAATTGCGTGCTTCGAGAAACCGGCCTGAGGGCGGTCGTGGCGGCGATGATGCAGGAGCAGCATATCCGCAGCAATGTAAAAGCAGTGGAGCAATGCCGGTTCACGGTGGCCGAGTTGGACGTCTTGCGGCGCTCGATCATCAAAATGGGGCAGTCTCCCCGGATCTGACGGTCCAACGCATACCGATAGCCGCCATGTGCTCATTTTGCCGGGAGTTTGCCGGCGAGATGGTCGGCTAAGCGCAATGTCAGGGCCATCATGGTGAAGGTGGGGTTCGAGCTGCCGCCTGAGGGAAAAACCGCGCAGCTTGCGACGTGCAGGTTGTCGAGCCCGTGGACCGCCAGATTGCTGTCGACGACGCTCGAAGCCGGAAGCGTTCCCATGCGGAGTCCCCCCATTGCATGATAGGTATCCAGCATCGAAGGCGTCGTGCGATCGAGAACGGACTGATCCCACACCTGCGGAGCGAGGCCTGCAGCTTCGAGGTAGTCGCGAACGAGGGTTGCGTAGCGGGTAGCGGAGTCCTGTTCCCCTTCTCCGATGCGCCAGTCCACGATCGTAGTGGGCAAGCCTAGGGCGTCTGTGTTCGTGGTGGAAAGACGGATCCGGCTATCGGGGCTTGGGGCCTGTTCGACATCAATGTTGAGTTTGAGGACAGCTCGCTTGCTTACGGCACGACGACGTTTAAAGCGCGAATCATAGAGCAGACGGGCAACGTCTCCGAGGCCGCGCAGCATGGGGCCAAGATTTGAGAGGATCGCCTCCTTAAAACGGCCACTCTGGAGAGAGCGGAAGATGTTGCGGATAGCGCCAATGCCGGAGTCTTCAGGTTCGATAATCACTACATGCGCCATCGCCGCCAACAGACGCTCGCGGGACCGGAGCGAGGAAGATGCCTCGATCTTGCAGGAGTGGATCGTGCCCTCGACGAGGAAAGGGCCGAGATGATCGACGACGCGCTCGCGAGTGGGAGACTCGAACTGGGCGGCATGGTACGAAAGGTGGTCGTGGAAGTACCGGCCGACTTGATCGTGAGGGTTGGGCACATCGGACGAAGAGAGAAGCAAGCGGCATGACTCGACTGTCCCGGCACATAGCACGAACTGCGCGGCGGTGAAAGAGAACTCTTCCCGGACGTAGTTGAGGACACGAGCGGCGCTGATCTTGCGGCGATCCGAGGAGTCGCCGGCGAAGGAAGCAGCGTTGGCGTGGGAGAAAACCGTGATGTTCGGATGCGCCAGTGCTCGGACGCCAACAGTCTGGGCAAGGTTGCGTTTATTGAAAGGAGCCCACTTCGCGAAACGAATAAGGATGTCCTTCGACGCATGCAGACGAGGGTACCCCAATGCCGGGAGAAGATCCTCGCTCCAGGGAAGTGAATCGACGCCGAGGATCGTTTGCACATCGCTGTAGTAGGGAGCGAGATCCCACTCCTGGATGGGCCATGGAATAGACGGTGAGCCGGGCGGCGGGTCGAAGATATCAGGGGTGAACGGAAGGAGTTGCCCTCCCCATTGTGTGGACGAGCCGCCAAAGGTGCGGAAGCGGCCCTCATTGGAGCCTCGATGATTACCCGCTGACATCTCAGCCTTGTAGAGATCCTGGCTGCGCTGTTCGAACTCGAGGCCGCCGGCTTCAAGAAGATGGACGTCGATTCCGCGATCGGCAAGCCGCGTAGCGAGAATAAGACCAGCGATCCCTCCACCGATTATGCAAACGCTCGAGTGGAAGGATCGTTTCGCCCGACTCTGGTCCAGATCGATATGCACGAACCACCCCTTGCAGCCGATTTCCTTATGTAAGGTCTAAAAACAAGTCGTCAAAAAATAATCGCTTCATTCAGAGAAGGGAGTTACTCAAGCACATGAAAGAGCGGCCTTCACCTTGTTCCAACGATGTGCGACGCATCGACCCACTTGGTGGCAAAGCGGGCTTCCCGGAGCAGTTTTTCAATGCGAACGGGAGCGATCGCTTGTCCACGCAGCTCGAGCTTCATGAAATGAACTTCGATCAGAATGCTGCGGAGTTGCGGAGACAGTAACATTTCTCCCATCCCCAGAAGCACTTCCTCCTCAAATCCTTCGACATCCACCTTGATCACATTCGGTGTCTGCCCCAGACGGCTGCGCATCGTATCGCCGCGGCAAACGGTCACCGGGATTGATTGCGCGCCTTCGTTCTTGCCATCGACCTCTGTCTCAAGGTGATTTTCCACTGCGTCGCCCGAGACGACCAGCCGGCCGGTCGCGTCGTTTTGCCCCAGCGCGACATTCTCCACTTGGAGCCACGCACAATCCGGTAAACGCTGATGAATGCGCCTTACAGACTCCGGGGCAGGCTCGAAGGCAACGACCCGGCCGTCCTTGCCTACCCACTGGCAGAAGAGGTCGGTATACAATCCGACGTTCGCCCCTATGTCCCACACCACGTCCCCGCTCTTCACCGCGCTGACTAAAGCTTCGTGGAAGTTTTGTTCATACGAACGGCTTGGCCGCAGGCGGTTGATCAAGCGAACCACGCCCAGTTTACGTGCAACGGAACGAGCCTTGATTTGTAATGGATTCATAGACCAGACATTTTGCCCACGCCAGCATCCCTTTGCATAGATATCACTCTTTGAAAAATTGTACCCTAGCTGGGAAGGCTCAAGAAGTTGCTTCGGTTCAAGGCTCAACATGCACCGTCTCCTTCATCCTTAGGCTCTACAGCAAAGAGGAAAGGCCACCTCTCGCTGGTTCTGATTCTGTCTTGCATGTGCCATACTAGGAAGGAGCCGCATGTTGGACGCGAGAGCCGAAAAGGTCTTCGGTGTCCGGTCTCCAGTTTTACTTTTGTATCGCAGTGAGTGGCTTAGCGGCATGTAGCGTAGAACAAGACTGCCGGACTCCACTAGGAACCTGATCTCTGGCTATGCCTCCTCAAACGCGGGTCTCGAGCCACCACATCAACAGTCTTGACGGCCTGCGCGGCTGCGCCTTTCTGATGGTGTTCTTCTTTCACTATGGAATGAGTGCTCACGCAAACTCTCGCATCGTGGATTTCGCGTTGATCTTTGCCTATGGCGGATGGATGGGCGTCGACCTCTTTTTCGTACTGTCGGGTTTTCTAATCACCGGCATTCTGCTCGATACCCGGCACGATCCGAAATACTTTCGCAACTTCTATGCGCGCCGCGCGCTCCGCATCTTCCCTCTCTTTTATGGTGTGTTGTTTCTTCTGCTCGCGCTGACCCCAGTGCTGCATCTGCAGTGGAGGTGGGGGCATGCGGCGCTGTTTTTTTACGTCGGCAACATCGCCTCTCACATCGACCCTTCGCTGAACTTGCTGCCGCCTGCTGTGCTGCTGGTGCATCTGTGGTCGCTGGCGGTCGAGGAGCAGTTCTATCTAATCTGGCCGCTAGTGGTGCTGTGGGTTGGGAACCGCCGCAGACTGCTGGGGACATGCCTGGGGATGATCGCGGTTTCTTTCCTGCTGCGCTGTCTGCTGGTGTGGAAGTTTCCGGTCGCAGGACAGGAGTGGGCCTACGGCGAGCTGCCGACCCACTGCGACGGCCTTCTGTGCGGCGCGATGGCGGCTGTCCTGGTGCGCAGCAACGATCTTGCCAAGCTGGTGCGCCGTACGCGCATTCCATTTTCTCTCGCGGCGATTGGATTGACGGCCCTGGCGTGGCATTACAAGGGCCTAAATTATCACACTGTAGGGATGACGTTATTTGTTTATCCGCTGCTGGCTGTTCTGTTCACCTGCATCCTGCTCCGCACCATCAAGGCAGGCACGTTCTTCTCGCGGCTTGGTCAGACTCGGGTCCTGCGGTTCTTCGGTAAATACAGCTATGGAATGTACATCTATCACCGGCTGTTTTTCCCCTTGGTGTGTAGACTGCTGCCGCCGCTCCAGCGCTGGATGCACTCCCGAGCTTTAGGCGGCGTGGCGTACGTACTGCTGGTGCTCGCGATGACGTGCGTTGTCTCGGTGCTGAGCTTCCAGTTGTACGAGCGGCACTGGTTGAGGCTGAAGTCGCGGTTCAGCTACGAGAGGCCAAAGGGATCGCCGGTTAACCTGGCAGCCGCATCGTGAGGCACTCTCACCAGACACGAAGACTGATGCCAACGCTCGCGCCGTAGGGATGCAGGTTTCCAAAGGTAAACTGCGGCCACACCTGATACTGCACGTTGATGAGACGAAGCTTGATCTTCGAGGTCAGGTCATAGTCCAGACCGGCTCCCGGGGCGTAGACGAAGTAGGTTCCCTTGGCATAGCCATAGGGAAAGTCGAAGTCGCCGCGTCCGACAAGCAGGTCCGCATACGGGACCAGGCCATAGTCACGAAACGAGACCCGCGGCCCGGCGAGGTATGTCGTCTGGCGAATGCCATTCTGCTGGTTGTAGCGAAAGGTCTGGTACTGGATCTCGGCGCCATAGCGATGATACAGATTGGCGTCGACATAGATGGAGCCACCGCCGACCCAACGCTGCCCGTAGTTCAGGTTGAAGTACGATCCCGTCACGCCGACGTCTGTGTAGCTGCCGGGTCCTGTCGCCGTCGGAAGCGCCTGGCCTTGCGCTCCCACTTCTAGCAAGAAGAGGCAGAGTGGTGCGACGGCCATGCAGAAGAGAAGGCGCCTGAAGGATTGCAGGGACGGCAGGATCATTGCTGCACCGTCAACGTCACATCGGCGGATTGCGTAATGCCGGTCTTTATTCCCGAAGCCGTCACTTTGAAGGTATAGGTGCCCGTTGGGGTGCCGTTGATATTCAGCGTTCCACAACCGGAAAGCCCGGCAACCAGCGCTATCGAGCAGAGCAGGACCAATATCCCGGCCAGCGGATGGCGCTTTCTCGACCTCATCAGCAGTAGTCCCAGCAGAAGTGAGCAGGAGAGCGCGAGGATCGTTGTCGACCTTGAGCCGCCGGCAAAACCGCTGGCCTGGGTCTGAGTGCCTGCCAGGAGCGGGGCGGAGGTGTCGATGACCACATGGACCGTCTGCGTCGTATTCGGTTGCAGCGACGGCTGCGTCGCGCTGAAGGTGCAGCTTGCGGCGAACGGCAGGCCGAGGCAGCCGAGCGTGAGGTTGTCGGTGAAGCCATTGAGAGAGGCGATGGTGAGATCGACTGTGATGTTCTGCTTACTATGCAAGGTCGGAGTGGAGTTGCTCAATTGCAGCGTAAAGCTGGTCGGCGGCCCATCCGAGACTGCAGTTGCCGGAGACTTGGACGCGGCATAGACCGAGTCGCCGCTGTAGCTGGAGACGATGGTGGCAGCGCCAGGATCGAGCACGATAGTCAGCGTGGCGACGCCGATGTTGTCAACGGTCGCGGTGCCAATCACCGTGCTGCCGATGGTGAAGTTCACGGTGCCTGTGGGCGTTACCGGGCCGCTCCAGCGTATGACGGAGATGAGCGTAAGCTGCTTGCCGTCAGTCAGCGAAGTTGTCGTCGCGGTCAGCACATCGGTGGTGGGGCGCAACTGGACTATCTGCGCGAAGGGAGCGGAGGCGCTTGGAAAGTTTGCCACGTCCCCGCTGTAGCTTGCGACGACGTTGTGCTGTCCGGCGGCGAGCGAGGGCAGGCTGATCGTCGCCAACCCATTGCCGTCGAGCGCCGCTGTCCCAAGCAGCGTCGAGCCGTCGGTAAAAGTGACCGAGCCGGTGGCATGCTGCGCTCCGCCATTGCTGACGGCGCAGGTAAGAACGATGGGAGACAGCGTCTGCGCCGGGTTGACGCTCGAAACGATGGCGCTCATGGTGGTCTGCTGCACCCGCTGCTGCAGGGCGGAAGAGGTGTTGGGCTGATTGTTCACATCGCCGCTGTAGACCGCCGTGATGGTGTGCTGGCCGGGAGCAAGCGTCGTCGTCGTGAGGGTGGCGACTCCAGAGCTGTTGACAGCAGTCTTGCCAACGACAGCGGGGCCGTCCATAAATGTAACCGCTCCAGTTACCGAACCTCCCGTTCCAGACACGTTTGAGGTAAAGGTCAGCGCCGTGCCGAAGGTCGCAGGATTCGCGCTGGAGACGAGCGAGACACTGGTGTTGGCGACGATCACAGTCTGCGCGATAGCGGGCGAACTTCCCGGCTGGTAGTTGGTATCGCCGCTGTAGCTCGCGACGATGCTGTGCGTGCCCGGAGTCAGGGTTGAGATGGGGAGGGTAGCCACGCCGGTGGCGCTCGCCGTTCCTGCCGCAGGCGAGACTGGTCGGGTGCCCAACACAGTCGCACCGTCCTTGAAGGTGACGTTGCCTGTGGGTAGGAGATTCTGGACTCCTGCAACGTTCGCGGTCAGGGTCACATTCGTCTCAGCGATAGAAGACGGATTACTCGACGTCAGCCCGACGTTCGCTGGCTGCAGGACCTGCTGGCTGACGGAGTTGGACTGGCTGTTGATGTGGTTTGCATCGCCTGCGTAGACCGCCGCGATGGAGTTGGTTCCGAGCGGCAGATTGGAAAGCGTCAACGTAGCTGTTCCGCTAGTCGTCCCGTTCGCGATGATCTGCGCAGTGCCGATCACGTTCGCCCCATTCTGAAAAGTGACCAGTCCAGTGGGAGCTACGTTGTCTGAGGTAATTGTCGCGACGAAGGTGATTGGCTTGCCGTACGCTCCTGGATTCGCGCTGGAGGCCAGCGCCACGCTCGTCGGAAGCTTATTAACCTGCTGGATTACAGTGGAAGATATTGCAGAGCTATCGTCCGTATCGCCTGCATAGGTTGCCGTGATGTTATGAGGGCCGACAGGTAAAGAGTTGGTCGTAAGCGCGACTGAGCCGCCGACGTTTACAGATTTGCTCCCAAGCACAATTGTACCGTCCAGGAATGTAACTGAGGCATTGGGCTGTCCCCCTGTACCGGTCAAATCCGCAGTGAAGGTAATGCTGTTGCCAAACTGAGTTCCGCTAGGAGCAGAGGAGGTTAATGTGAGTTGGGTTTGCGCTATGGTGACGTTCTGACTCAACGTTCCGAAGCTGGTTGCATCGTCCGTATCGCCAGAATAGGTTGCGGTAATTACCTGGTTCTGTCCAGTTGACAGAATTGTGTTCGAAAATGTCGCCTCTCCCGAAGAGTTCAAATTTCCCGAGCCGATGATCTTTCCACTGAGCATGAAATCAACAGTACCCGTAGGAGTTGGCGATCCTTGCAAACCTTTGACAAACGCATTCAACGTGAACGCCTTGCCCGCAATAGCTGTACCCGGGATCGAGGACACAGTGGTGTTCGTGGTGTTCTGGGTGACGTTCTGTGTGAAGCTGGGAGATGTGCTTCCCGCATAGTTCGTGGCCCCGTTGTAGGTTGCCGTAATATTATGCGCGTTCACACCGCTTCCCGGCGCGAGCGCAACGCTGATCGTCGCGATCCCGTTTCCCGCATTCGATACAAGCGTCTGAGGAATACTGATCTGCGTGCTGCCGTCGAAGAACGTGACCGTACCCGTGATCGGGCCGCCCGCAGTGTTGTTCGCATTTGGGGCCACGGTTGCTGTCAGGCTAACCTGCGCTCCAGCATTGGCGGGGTTGAGGCTCGAGCTTACACCGGTAGTCGTTGTGATCTGGTTCACTGTCTCAGACTGCGGAGACGAGGTCTTGCTCGTCTGGTTATCGCTGTCACCGGAGTAAACCGCCGTAATGGAGTGCTTCCCCGGAGTTAGTCCGGACACCGAGAGAGACGCAATCCCTGAAGCAGGCAGCGCCACGCTACCTAGCGGAGTAACGCCATCCATAAAGGTCACCGAACCCGAAAGCGCGGCGATTGCCGGAGGATTGCCGGTGCTACTGACCGTAGCCTGCAACGTGATGGCTGCCCCATACGTTACCGTTGCACTGTCCACCGTCAGAAGAGTGCTGGTGGGCGTCAGCGCAACGTTCTGCGCGACGGAGTTGCTGCTGGTGAGGTTGTTGGTGTCGCCGGAGAAGGTCGCAACGATCGTATGCTGCCCGGGAGCCAGCGAGGTAATCGTCAGCGCGGCGCTGCCGTTGGAGGAAGGCGTGAAGCTGCCCAGGGAGGCCGCTCCATCCGAGAACGAGATCGACCCGCCTACCGGAGTCCCGGCGCCCGAAAGCGTGGCCGTGAACGTGACGCTCTGTGGATAGGTCGATCCATTCGGCAGGCTCGAAACTACGGCAAGGGTTGTGCCGTATTTGACCACCTGCGTAAGTACCGGCGACACGCTGGGAGCATTATTCGCGTCATCGCCGTAGGAGGCCGTGATGGAATGCTGCCCCAGCGCAAGAGTCGTGGTTGTGAAGGAAGCATTGCCGCTTCCGTCGAGCTGGCCCGAGCCAATCGCCGTCTGGCCGTCCAGGAAGGTTACGGTGCCTGTGACCGGGCCGTTGTTGCCATTCGACACCGCAGTGGTAAACGTAACGGCGACGCCGATAGCAGATGGGCTGCCGCTCGAAGCAATGGTCGTCGTCGTCGGATTGACGGTCAACACATCCCCTCTGAGGTTGATTGTGCCGGGCGAGTTAGCAGCGTCCGACGGGATCACCAGAGATCCTGGGGTCTCTGCGCCTTGGGCGGGGAGGTTCGGGACCTGCGGGGCAAATTCAACGTCAAGCGTGCAGGACACTGCAATGGCCAGCGTAGTGTCTGCCGGGCAGGTGCTTGCGTTATCCACTGCGGAGTAGTTGAATACCAGCGGCTTGAGCGTCATCGTCCCGTTGCCGTCGTTCTCAAACGTCTCGACGACAGCCGGAGAGATATGGGAGTTCTTGATCTGGCCGTAGTCCTGGAAGGAGAACTGGCTGCTGATCATGCGGACGCGGTTATGGAACAGGTCGCCGAAGTAGAGGTTGCCCGAGCCGTCCAGCGCAAGAGAACTCGGCGCGGACATGGTTGCGGTATTCGAGTTTCCGCCGTCGCCGAAGAACGTCTGACTATCGCCGCCCGCTATCGTCGACATCAGGTATCCGCCGCCCGGCTGTACAGTTGCCTTGCGAATGCGATTGTTTTGCGTGTCGGCGATGTAGATATTGCCCGCGAGATCTACAGCGACAGCCTCCGGATTTTGCAGGTTTGCCTTACTCGCGGGTCCTCCGTCTCCACTAAAGGAACCCGACTGAGTCGGTTGACCGGCCACGGTTACGGTCGCTCCCACTCCAGAGGGATCGATCCTGCGGATCGCGTTGTTGTTCACATCGGCGATGTAGAGATCTCCATCCGGACCGAGGTTGATCCCCCAGGGCTGATTGAAGATCGCCTTCGCAGCCACCAGCCCGTCGCCTCCGTAGCCGGGTGTCTGCGTGCCTGCAATCGTAACAATCTGCCGCGCCGAGGGATCAACCTTGAGGTCGATCATACGGATCACATTGTTCCCTGTATCGGCGAGGTAGAGATTCTGGTTGGAATCGATCGCAATGCCGTTCGGCTGCGTCAGCTCCGCCTGCAGCACTGGGCCGTCTTTATACCCGGCGACGCCCTGCATGCCAGCGACGACACTGATGATCTTGGTGTTCGCGTCCACCATGCGAATCTCGTTTGTGCTGCGGTCCGCGAAGTAAAGGTTGCCTTCGCCGTCGATTGCCAGTCCGCTGGGAGTTGTGATGGATGCTGAAGTCGCGGGAAGGCCATCGCCATTCGAGCCGGCATCGCCGTTACCGACGTAGGTGGTGATTGTGCCGGTCGTGTCGACCTTGCGAATGCGATAGTTCCCGGAGTCGGAGAGATAGAGGTTGCCGCCAGCATCCATCACCTCGCCGAGAGGAAGTTGTATAGGTGCGCTCGTCGCGGGTACGCCATCGCCGCTGTAGAGGAAGTTGGCCGTGCCGGCGACCGTGTTGATCAGGCCCGGAAGGATGACTCCCAGCGGTCCCTGGCTGAACCCATAGAGGTACTGCACCGCATAGGTCGCATTGCTGCCGCTGCCGAAGGTAAGCACCACAGCCCCAAAGTGCCGGCCCGGGGCCTTGGGCTGAAACTGCACGTTGACGCTGCAGGTCGTATTCGAGTACGGGTTGTTGACGACACAACTGTCCCCGGTTTGGGTATCGGTAAAATCCAGGCCTGAGGCTCCCTGCGTCACAACGCTCACATTTGTCAGTGTGCCGCCGGTAGCGATCGGAACAGAGACCGCCTGCGTCACAATTGCGACACCTTGCGGAAGGGTAAATGTCGAAACCGTCTGCGAACTGCTCCCAGCCCGCGCTGTGAGCGGCATCACTGCGGCCGTCAGAAGCAGCACGATGGTCCGCGAGCGCAATCCGCGTCCGGTCTTTCCTGCAGCAACGATTCGCAGCGCCCAGTCAAGCGCTTGGTTCAACCGGAGAGGGCTTGCGAATGAGCTACGGAGTTTGGACAAGCTAACAGGCAGAGGGATGGAATTCATAGTGTGTCTCTTCTTAGCGCGACGTACTGGCTTGGCGAAATTGAACCGAGCTCTGGCGCAATGAGTGCAGACTCGACGTGCCACCGAACGGCATCGAGTTCTGTTATGCCCAAAGTAGCAGTGCGGAAGCGCACTGGTAATTCCCTGAAAGTCGTACACGGGTGGTCCGCAACTCCCACCTGCTTGGCCTGTCCGCGGCCAGCGAAGGCTTAGCAATTTCATTGACTTCGGGAAGTCAGCTAGGGTCCTGAGGCAAAAAACGCCTACGCGACGGCTTACGCGAGAGCAGTTTCCGCAATGGGGTAGAGATGTGAAAGTGACAAACAGTTAGACGACCGCATCTCCGGATTCTTGGACATGCCAGCGCTATAATCCGACCACCTATCTACCAGTAGCTCGAATGCGAACGACGCAGTGTCTTACTCCACTCCAGCCGTACGCGATTCCGACTCCACCCCAAGAGAACCGCTCGCGCAGTAGCAACCAATCAGCCCGTGTTACGCAGTCCCGCGCTGATCCCGTTGATCGTCGCCGAAATGGCGCGATTCAGCTCCGGCGAATCATCTCCCGCCCGTTTGCGCCGAATCAGCTCGACCTGGATCAGCGACATCGGATCGACGTAAGGATTTCGCAGCCGAATCGAACGCTCCAGCACCGGATTTGTTTCCAGCAGCGTTTTCTGCCCGGTGATATCAAGGATCATCCGATGTGTGAGGTTGAACTCGTCTTCGAGTGTCGCGAAAACGCGGTCGCGCAGCGCAGGATCTTCGACCAGCGCAGCATACAGCCGCGCGATTCCAAAATCGGCTTTGGCCAGCGCCATCTCGACGTTGCGTATGATATCGAGAAAGAGTGGGAAGGACCGCGCCATGGTCTGCAACTGTGCGAGGCCGTTCGGCGTGGACTCGATGAACTGGGCGAGCGCGTGACCCACGCCGAAGTACGCCGGCACAAGCTGCCGCGACTGCATCCAGCCGAAGACCCACGGAATCGCCCGCAGGTCCGCCATCGCCTTTTTCCCGCTGCGCTTCGCGGGACGCGAGCCGAGACGAGCGTGTTCCAACTCGGCGACAGGTGTGGCCTGTTCAAAGTAGGTGAAGGTTTCGGGATTGTCGACGATATGCTGACGATAGAACGCATACGACGTGGCCGAGAGCTGGTCGAGCGCGACCTCCCACGCTGGAAGGATCTCCCCGGTCAGATGAGCGTTCGCTTGGGTCTTTGCATCAGGCCGGCCCAGCGCGTCGAGACTGGCGGCAATCATCAGCTCCAGATTGCGTTCGGCCAGAATCACGTCCGAGTACTTCCAGTTCAGCACTTCACCCTGCTCGGTAATGCGCAGTTCGCCGGTAAAGCTATCAATCGGTTGAGCAAAGATAGCCCGGTGCGTCGGTCCGCCGCCTCGTCCTACGGTTCCGCCGCGGCCGTGGAACAGGCGCAGCGCGACGTTGCACTCGCGGGCGACCTCATGCAGCGCCCGGTGCGCCTTCCAGATCTCCCAGGTGCTCGTAATCATGCCGCCGTCTTTATTCGAATCGGAGTAGCCGAGCATGACCTCCTGGTGTCGGCCCCACGACGCAAGCAGCGGCTGATAGGCATCGCTGGTCCAAAGCTCGCGCATAATCGCAGGCGCGTTCTGCAGATCTTCGATGGACTCGAAGAGCGGAACAGGCTGTAGGCCAGGATCCTCCACATAACCGCTCGCGCCGTGCGTGCTGGCCTCTACCTTCACGCCTCCCAGCCGAGCCAACCAGATGACGTGCAGCACGTCCTCGGCGCTGGTCGCTCCGCTGATGACGTACTGCCGAATGGATTCCGGGGAGTAAGTCTGCTTTAGCTCCGCAATCGTGCGGAAGGTATCGAGCACCTCTGCGGTCTGTTCGCTCAGCGCTCCGGGCAGGCTTAGGGGCTGAGCAGAATCGCATCTTTTCCACGCGGAGATCTCGGCGACCGCAATGGCATGCACCCGCGCGTGCTGGCGAATGTCCAGCGTCTGCAGATGCAGACCGTAGGTGCGAACCTCGATCAGCAATGGGTCGAGCAGCATCTGCGCCAGACGGTGACCGTGGTTGTCCACCAGGCTGTTACGCAACGTCGTAAGGTCGGAGAGCAGGTCGGCCGCGCGCGTGTAGGGGCACAGCGCCGGGTTGGGTGGCAGCGGAACCGCCGACTGCGGCGTCGCTCCCAGCCGCATCATGATGCATGCGATCAGCAGTCGCAGATATTCGAAATGAAAGCGCTCCTCAAGAGCTGTCTGCCCGGCCGTGCGAAGCTGCGCCAGATACCGCTCTAGCAGCGCGTTTACCTCCGCCGACACGGGGACCTGCTGAGTTGAGCTGCCAAGCTGCTCGAAGAGGTTCTGCAGCCTGCGCCGATAATGGGTTAGAAGCAGCGCGTGCGCCATGGCAAGCGCATCACGCGTGGCCTGCGGTGTGACAAACGGGTTCCCGTCGCGGTCCCCACCGATCCAGGAACCGAAGCTGACCAGTTGCGGAAGGTCGGTCAGGTCGGGCGCGGTCTCATGCGCCTCCGGATACTCCTGCGCCAGCGCAGCCGCCACCTCGCCGTAGAGCACCGGCAGCGTGTCGAACAGGCTCGATTCGTAGTAGTCGAGCGCCATGCGAATCTCATCGCGCACCGTGGGCCGTGCGCTGCGCACATCGTCGGTCTGCCACAGCGCCGTAATCTCAGCCGTCAAATCGCGTTCGAGCGAGTCAAGCTGCGCCTCTGGCACCGGGATGCGGTCGAGTTGCTCCAGCAGGTCAGAGATGCGGCGGCGTTTAAACATCACGCTGCGCCGCGCAACCTCCGTCGGATGCGCCGTGAACACCGGAGATATGCAAATATGACTCAGCAGAGTATGCGCCTGTTCTGCGGAGATGCCCGCCTGACGCAGCCGCCGGAGCGTTCCGCGAAGGTCGCCACGAGCCGCCGAACTCGTCGCGCTCACGCCTTCATTCAGTTGATGCGAGATGCGCCGGCGCTTGCGATGGTTCGTCTCGGCTAGGTTAATCAACTCAAAGTAAAAGCTGAAGGCCCGCGCCAGTTGATAGGCCATCAACACATCGTCGGAATAGTCGTGAACCAGCGCGAGCGCCTGTTGAAGCTGCATGCCTGCCGCATCCGTCCCGCTCCGCGCAGTCTCGGCCTCTCGCCGCGTAATGGCGGTGCGGCGCAACGCTTCCACTGCATCGTAAAGCGGGCCACCCGCTTGTTCGCGCAACACCTCCCCCAGCAGCATGCCCAGCGATCGGACATCGCGGCGCAAGGGAGCTTCTTTCAGCTCACCCGCAGGGGCCCGAAGCTCCGCAAGACGCTGAGCCCAATCAGTTGGAGACCAAAGAGACGGCATCTATCGATTATGCACCGGCGTCGTGAGGATGCACTGGTGCGGGGATTAAAACAGCTTGCCCAGGGTGAATTGAAACTTCCGGTGCCCATCATCGCCGATCGCGGGCGCCAGGGTGATCACGCCCAGCGGAGTCTCCGCCACCAGGCCGAACAGAACATCCTGCCGCGTGATCGTCGCGCCATTGGGCACCCTCATCTGCCCCGCCTCATACGCCGCCGCCACATAAATGCTCTGCCCCAGCGGAGCGGGCAACTGCGCAATCCGCCGCAGCAACGCCGGCGACAACAGAAAGTAGTCGGTGCCGCGGTACTCGTCGATTGCGCTGGCTGAAAGCCGCAGCGGCCCTCCCAGCGTGAAGCGAAATGGCTCCGCGACGTTGCGGTTGAACATCGTGCCGCCCTCAGCCACCATCGCAAAGACGTTCTTGCCGATCTCATGCGAATAGCTGACGCGCGTCGTCATCCGCGGCGCATTCGGGCTATCTACCGCATCGTACTGATACCCTGCGTCCGTCTCCCACCGAATACCATAATGCGGCACCAGCGCCCGGTCCTGTGTGTCGTAGACATAGCGGGCCCGCGCCAACTGCATCTGTCCGAACACGTCGGGCTGTCCATCGGAGCCGACGCTGGTCTGCCACCGGATGTTGTCGCTTTCCCAGCCCACGCGCAACTCCTGCGTGCGCTGGGTGCTCAACGCAATATCAACGCCGCCGCCCGCCCGCTGCAACTGGCGCTCGGCGATACGGTGCTGGTTCTGGAAGATATAGAACGGCTCACGAAGTATACCCCCGTGCGGAGCAAGAAAAATTGCACTCGACGGACCGTCCGTATCGAAAAGCTTACGGTAGTACTCGCCATCAAGCTGCGTCAGGAAGCCGACCTTGGCGTGAACGCGAAATTCCGAGCCGTAGCCACCGAAGTCCTGATCGAGCAGAATGCCCTCCACCGTAGCCCGGGTCACGCCCGTCGTCTGCGCCTGCACATTTGCTCCCAAGAGCAGGAACGGGGGTCCCGTCTTCTTATCTGTAACCGTCACCAGCATAGTTGGCCGGTCGGACAATGGCGAGTCGGCACTTCCATGTTCGTACCCGATCGTATAGTCGGCCTCGTAACGGCCATCGGCGCGAATGTCGTTCAGCAGCATCTCAATCGCATTCGCATCAGTCGGCTTGTCGACCAGCGGCAGAAACATCCGCTGCACCGCGCGGGTCACGCTCTCGTTCGGGGCCTTCACGCGCACGCGCAGCAGATTGCCCACCGGCCCCGGCAGCCGCGACGCACGCTGCGCCAGATACGCCGCCCATTGATCGCCGCTCACCGCATACTGCAGCAGCGCGCTCTTCTGCTTCTCTGCCGCCTGATAGCCGCGCACCGCCAGTTCCTTCGCCTTAAGATAGTCGCTGTCCGTAAAGCCGCTGGTGTCCGGTTCGATCACCACATTCGCCAACGCACGAGATCTGCGCTCATTATCTTCAATCGCCACCGCGAAGCTGCGCTGCAGCACACCCAGAATCGAATCCAGATCCCCTTTGCCCACAGGCCGCAGCGGCAAGCTAACCGCAAGCACCACGTCAGCCTTCATCGCACGCACCGTCTGCGTCGGCAGGTTCTCCAGCACCGCGCCGTCGACAAACTCGTGCCCATTCAACTCGAACGGCTGAAAGATCCCAGGCAGCGACACCGACGCCCGCACTGCATCCGGAATCGAGCCGCGCGCAAACGTCACCGTGCGCGCCTCGTTCAAATCCGTCGAGAGGCAGCGAAACGGAATCGGCAGCTTGTTGAATTCGGTGCGGTCGTCATAGCGCAGGAACTGGCGGTCCAGAAACGCATTCAGCCCCTGGTCGGTCAGCACACTGTTGCGAAACGAGACGCCATGCTTCAGTCCGATCGTCAACGCGTTGGGAAGCTCGCGCGCATCCTCGCGTCTCCGAAAGCTGCGACTCGTGTACGCGAGGCGAAAGCTGAAGACGTTCGTGAACACCTGATCGGTCGTTATGTTCTTCAATTCCTGGACGGACTTGCCGGTCGCATACAGCGCCCCCACCATTCCGCCCATGCTGGTGCCCGCGATCATGTCAACCGGAATGTGGTGCTCCTCGAACCACTCCAGCACCCCGATCTCGCTCATGGCCAGAGCCCCGCCACCGCCCAGCGCAAGCCCGATACTCGGCCGGCCAGTGGGCCCCGGCGGTGCCGGTGCGGGAGCCGTAGACGGCATCGCAAGCGGCGCTCCACTCGCCGTCTTGCTGCCTCCGCCCTGCTCTCCCTTCGCTCCCGCGGCCGGGCTGGTCCCGGCAGGATTCGGATTGGTCTGCTTGCCGGCTTGGCCCGACTTAGAGGCCTGGGTAGCAGCCTGCCCGGCAGCATTGCCAGGAGTCGCCGCAGGCTGCTGCTGTGAAGTAAGAGTGCAGGTCATGCTTGCCAGCAGAGAGAAGACTAGAAGCGCGCGCCCTCTCTTTTTCAATCGCGTGGAGACATCCATGGCATAACGCTACAGAAGCAGTGGTTTCTTTGCCAGCTATTAGCGGCCTCAAGCAGGGTTGCGCGACTTCCTCACTGCTGTTTCCAACACTTTGCGGGTGCCTGCTCTTGTCCCACCCAACCACAATATTTTGCTCGTTTCCCAGCAAGAACCCGCACCTGCGATGAATCGCCGCAAAAGCAACTAAGCGACTGAAACACTACATTACCTGCGCGATCTTCTCCAGTTCTTCCTGCAGACAGCCAAGCGAGCACGCGATTGATTCAATCCGGAACGCAGCTTTACGCGCATCCTGCTTCGACACGCCATACCCGCGAATTGCCAGAAAACTACTGATAAGCTCCGCGGCCTGCCAGGAGTCTAGGCCTGACTTCAGCAGGTCTTCGCGCAAACCAGTCAGGTCGGCCTCGGCAAATCGTTCGACACGCGAATTGGTCTCCTTCGTCATCGCCTCGTTCTCCTACCGTCTCTGCATGTGCAGACGAGTTTATCTCCATGGTTAGACGCGAATCGGGCAGCGAAGTCAGGACTAAAGGCCGGGTCACTTTGATAGAACGCGATAGCAAACTCAATAGATTGCAGCGCCTGCAACATCTACGCGGACTCCTGTCCGTATGTTGCACCGCAGCGCGAATTAGACAACCCTGTCTTTCAGAAGAACAAGAATGCCGTCCATCACCGGATAGCGGCGGTCACATCCCTGGCAGAGTATCGTGTCAGCCTCAGGCAGCAACCCTCCATGGCATACCGGGCACACCAGCCACCGAAGACTCTGCCGTGGATTCGGCTGAGACTTCCGCCATAAATCTCGAACCTTCGGAGTTTGTTCGCTCATGCTGCTATCTTACCGGCGCTCGAAATCAAAACCGCGCCCCGCCCGCAACACCATAGAGGAGATACCATGGAGCAGATGACATCCTCTCCTCAAAATTTAGACGGTATCGCAATCGCCGCGCAGATCAAATCCGAAGTCGCCCTCGAAGTCAGGTCGCTGAAGGCTCGCGGCATCGTACCCGGCCTCGCCGTCATCCTCGTAGGCGAAGTACCGGCCTCGCAGATCTACGTTCGCAGCAAGGTTAGAACCTGCGGCGAACTCGGCATCTTCAGTGAGATGCTCACGCCTGCCGACAGCATCACGACTGACGAGATGCTCAACCTAGTCGCCGAACTCAACGATCGCGAGGACATCGACGGGATTCTGATTCAACTTCCGCTCCCGAAGCACGTCGATACCAAGCGCCTGCTTGAGGCCGTCTCTCCCGATAAGGATGTGGACGGCTTTCATCCCGTCAACGTAGGCCGCCTGCAAAGCGGTCAGCGCGGCCTCGCTCCCTGCACCCCGGCCGGCATCATGGAGATCCTGCGTCGCAGTAACCTTTCAGTCGCCGGACAGAACGCAGTTGTTCTCGGACGTTCGGACATCGTAGGCAAGCCCGCCGCAATGCTCCTGCTCAACGCCTCAGCCACTGTCACCATCTGCCACAGCAAGACCCGGGACCTCGCAAAGCTCACCCGCGAAGCCGACCTGCTCGTCGCCGCGATCGGCCGCCCCGGCTACGTCACCCCAGACATGGTCAAACCCGGCGCCACGCTGATCGATGTCGGCATCAATCGCATCACCGACGCCGCCGAGGTCGACGCCTTCTTCCCCGGCGATCAGGCCCGCGCCGCCACCTTCGCCAAACGCGGTTCGGTCGTCGTCGGCGACATTCACCCTGCAGCGTTCGCCCTCTCCGGCGCCTACACGCCCGTCCCTGGCGGCGTCGGCGCGCTCACCATCGCCATGCTCATGCAAAATACCGTCACGGCGGCTCGTTTGAGGAGAGGCATTGCCCAAAACGTCTAGCGTCAACGATGTCACGGCGGCCAAGCTGTCCCGCGGCATCGTGGCTGATTCCAGGGAGCACCAGTAACCTCCATGCTCCGCGTCGGCCTCACCGGCGGTCTTGGCAGCGGCAAATCCACCGCCGCCGCTCTTTTTGCTGCCGTCGGCGCGCACGTCCTCCAGTCCGATGCTATCGGCCGTGAACTCATGCAGCCCGGCGAAGTCGTCCACGCCACAATCGTGGCACACTTCGGCCCGGGCGTGGTCCTCCCCGACGGAAGCCTCGACCGTCCCGCCCTGGCGCGAATCGCCTTCACCGAAGGAAAGGTCGAGGAGTTGAACGCAATCGTGCATCCCGCCGTAATCGCGCGGCAAGCAAAACTGAGCGAAGAGATCGTGCGGCGCGACGCCTCCGCCATCATCATCGTCGAGTCCGCGTTAATCTTCGAAACGAACTACAGCGAAACCAATGACGGTAAAACGAACTCTGGTCCAGAGCACGAAGATAATATTGGAATTACCTCACAGAGCACCGTCGGCGCACACCGGCGCAGCCGCTTCGACCGCATCATCCTCGTCACCGCACCCGAGGAGCTCAAGATCGACCGTTATGTAGCACGCATTGCCGCAGGCCAACCTCTCACCCCTGAGCGACGCAAACAGCTCGAAGCCGAAGCAAAAAGCCGTCTCGCCCAGCAACTTCCCGACGAACGAAAAAGCTCGCTCTGCGACTACATCCTCACCAATGCAGGCCCCCTCACCGAGCTCGAGTGGCAGATCGATCGCCTCTGGCCCATCCTCCGGGCCGCAGCGTCTTAGAACCTGTCCAGAAACTAAAAGGCTCGACCGCGGATTGCGCGGATAGGATGGATATAAAAACTCGTTTGCTGTTGGTGTGGAGGAAGACAACCGCAGATTCCTTCGGGAATGACAAACAAGGGGCACGGCAAACTCTACGCCCTCTACGCCAACTGCTGCTTTGCTTCCGGTCGCGGTTCTATTTTGCGGTAAGCGGGGGCGGCGGGTAATAAGGGAGCTTCTGCTGTTCTTCGGTGGCACGCTTTACGCCGATATCGTCAAAGAGCATGCTGGGGGCGACGGTGGTCTGGAGGACGGCTCCGAGCGAATTTGCGATGTAGAAGTCGTCGCCAATGGCGATGATGTCTGAGCGCAGGCTGCGGTTATCTAACTCGTCAAACACAGCCCCGCGGACGAGTTGGCGGGTACCGTCCGGATGGACGCGATAGAGCAGCCGGGGAAGGAGTGCGCCGCCTAGTGTTTCGACTTCGTAGACGTCATGGCCCTGCTCTTTCGCCATAGCGAGGAGGCGCTTGTGGAGTTCGTCTTTCGAGAGCGGCTGCGTGCCTTGGATAAGGAGGACGCCGGAGCGTGCGTGGGCAGGTTGAGCAGGTGCGGCGCGTCCGTGGCCGTTCGAGGTGGCGAAGTCCTTGACGGGTTCGCGGCCGATGAGGAAATTTTCCAGCTTGCCGTTTACGACGATGTCGACCGGCTGCGCGGGAACGCCTTCGTCGTCGATGGCGTAGGCGCCGACGAGCCCCTTGCCAGCGAACTTGGTTTGCAGGGGGTTATCGGTGACGTTGAGGGTGTCGGGAAGGATGCGGGATTTATAGCTGGAGGAGTAGGCTCCGGTAGTGCGGGCGGTGGTGCCCATCTCGGGGCGGTCGGCTTCGATGTTGGGAACGAAGAGGCGGTTGAAGACATCGGCGGCGGCGTCTCCGCTGAAGAGGACGGGGCCGTGGTAGTCGTCGGCTGAGAGGACGGGGGCATTGCGGAGTTCTTCGAAGCTCTTGAGATCGTCGATGGCGCGTTTGTGGAAGGCGGCGGCGCTTTCGAGTTCTCTGGCGGTAACGGTGACCGGGCCGTTGTCGCGACTGAGGCGCATGCCGTCCGGGGCCTGGCCGCCGACGCTGACGGCTGCGTTGTAGCCGGTGTAACCCTGACGGACGGCAGTACCTTCGGTGTTGACGAGATAGCGGTTCAGGGCCAAGGCGCGGATGTTGACGATAGAGTACTCGACGTGCTGGGCGAAGGGCTTAACTTCGGGGTCGGAGGCGAAGAGTCCGCTGGCTTCAATGATGCGACGCTTCCACTCGTTGCGGTCGAGGTCGAGGGTCACGACCGGGGAGAGCTGCACGATGGGTTTGGCCTCCGCGAAGTCATGCTGGGTCTGGTCGGACTGGAACTGCTTCAGTGCGGCCTGTTTGGCGGAGTAGGCGCGGAGGGCGTTCTTGTAGGCGGCGTCTGTGGCGGTCCAGAGGGCGTAACGGAGGGCCTGGGAGTTGTCTTTGGTGTTGTCTTCGTTGGGGGCGAGCTCGACGACACCGTCGCCGCGGCTGCTGCTGCTGTCGAGGGTATAGTCGCCGACGCGGACGGTGACGCGGAGGACGCGCTGGTGGTTAGCTTCTTCGCGGGTGAGCGCGCCGTAGCTGGCGATGGCCTCGTAGCTGTTGATGTCGTCGAGACGGTACTCGATGAAGTAGGGGCGCTGCATGCCGGGGAGCAGGAGGAGAGATTTTTCGCGGCTGAGCTCGGTCTGCATGGCCTTGAGGAGCGGGTCTTGCGATAGGGATGGAGATTCGGCGGCAGGATTGGTAAGTGCTTCGGCGGCTCGTGCAAATGGCAAGTTAATAGAATAGGTTAGAAGAGTGAACAACAGCAAAGACAAAATGCAGGGATTCTTCGCTGCGCTCAGAATGAAAGACCTTTTTATACCTCCAGAGGGTCGGGCTGTATCTGCAGTGCGGAGGATGGTTGCGATGGTGGACTGGCTCATTATTCGCCTCCCTTTTCGCTGGTGGAGGTAGCGGAAGTATCTGCCGGCGGTGGCGGCAGGATGGGAGGGCGAGCGGTGCCCTGGGCCTGACGCTGGGTTTCGATCTCACTGACGAGCATGGCGGGGGCGACGGCGCTGACGGGGATGCTTCCGGATTCTGCGCCGCAGATGCCGTTGAAGACCTCCTGCTTGTCGTCAGTGGCGAGGATGCGGGCGAGCGCAGCCTGCGGGGTCCCGACGATGCTGACGCCGCGGACGAGTTCGTCGGGGCGGCCGTCCACGTAAACGCGGTAGACGACGAGTGGGATGACCTGGAAGGCCTGCGGGGAGCGGCGCGTGGTGACGGCGAAGCCTGAAGAAATGTCTTCGAAGTAGAGTCCGTAGGCTTTGCCCTGCTTCTTTGCCTCGGCTTTGAGCATGTCGCGAAGTTCGGCGTCGCTTACTGTTTTGGAGGAGGTGACGATGAGGTTGCCCTGGCGGCCGGTGGGCATGTGGCCGACTTCAGCGCGGCCGTGGCCGTTGGAGTTGGAGAAGCTGGCGATGGGGAGGCGCGACATGAGGAAGGTGTCCAGGACGCCATCTTTGATGAGGTCGACGCGGCGCGCCGGCTGGCCCTCGTCGTCGTAGCTGTAATGGCCGCTGAGCCATGTATGATCGCCCAACGCGCCGTGGAACTCGGTGAGGGTGGGGTCGTCGGAGACGCTGAGGAAGGTGGGGAGGATCTGTTTGCCGAGGAGCTTGGTGAAGGTCTGGCCTTCGTCGTCGCCGCGTTGGCGCTGGCCTTCGAGACGGTGGCCAAGGACTTCGTGAAAGAAGACTGCGGAGGCGCGGCCGCTGAGGATGGCAGGGCCATCGAAGGGTTCGGTGATGGGAGCTTCGCGGAGTGCCTCGAGGTTTTTGGCCATGGCCAAAGTCTTTTCGGCGAGGATTTTCTGGTCGGGGAGGTGGGAGACATCGTCGGCTTCGAAGGTCTCGTCGCGGAAGAGATCCATGCCATCGACGGCGCGAGTTCGGGCGACGACGACGAGGCGGGCGACGTGGTTGGGGGTGGCGACTCTCGCGCCTTCGGAGGAGATGAAGTAGTCGGTTTCGGTGGAGGTTTCGAGGGTGACATTGCTGTAGAAGACGTCGGGGTATTGCTTGAAGAGGCCCGAGAGTTCGCGAAGACGAGACTGCCAGGCGGCGCGGTCGACAAGAAGGGGAGGCGATGGGGGAAGGACGGCGGTGACGGGCTTTTCGGCGGAGAAGTCGGCGGAGGCGTCTTCTTCTTTGGCGCGGACCTGCTGCTCGGTCTTTACTTTGAGATAGCCGTCAAGGGCCTTGCCATAGCCGCGGTTGGTGGCGAACCAGAGGCTGCGGGCGATGGCCCCGGCGTCGTTGCCGAGGGGAAGCGGAATCGTGCCGAGCGCGCTGTTACGGTGATCGCCGTGAGTGTTATCTTCGGCGGGGGTGCCGAGGCGGACCTGCACGTCGGCGGAGCGGCGACGGCTCTCGCGAGTGCCGGTGATGGCGCCGAACTGCGCGGCCATGGCGATGCTGTCGCTGTCGGATACGGCGTAGCTGAGGAAGTAGGGTTTGGGCTGCTGGGCGGCATTGGCCGCGGTGCTGCTGCTAGCGGAAGTGCCGAGAGAGTTCATGGCCCGGTGAAGTTCAGACTGCATGATGTCGAGGAGGGCGACTTCGGGAGGAGGTTCGGAGGCTTTGGCCGCGGATGCGGTGCGCGCTGCGGAGGTAATGGCCACGAGAACCAGGCCGGCGATGCTGACGCCGGTGATTGTCGTTCTACATTTCTTCATGAGAGGGGGAACTCGTTTCGCCTGCAAATTACGCCTGCTGCCGAGTGTATCGGAAGTGCTGACGGTGCGCGACGCAGTACGGCTTTGGTTGCAGAAGACTGATGCTTGGACGGGCGAAGAGCGAGTTCAGACGCTACCATGAGGATTGATGAGGAACAAAAAGACCAGAGCCTTGCCGTTCGCCATTCTAGCGATCTGAGTTTTGTCCATCTCCTGGTCGGCGATCTTTGTGCGGTGGGCGAAGATGTCAGGCATCGCATCGGCTTTCTATCGCCTATTCCTTGCTTCTGCTGTCGTCTGGACCATCCTGCTCACTCAGAAGGAACGCCGAATCGGAGTCTCTCGCAAGATGTTTCTGCTCGCATGCCTTGGAGGCATATTCTTTGCGGCGGATGTGGGGTGCTACAACGTGGCGGTCTTGAACACGACTGCGGGGGGAGCGACCTTCCTGGGCAATAACGCACCTCTTGTCGTAGGCCTCCTCACCTGGGTCTCTGCGAGAAAGCTTCCAGCGCGGTCGTTCTGGACAGCATTGCTTCTTGGGACAGGCGGAGCGTGGCTGATTGTTTATGTGGATCACATCCACAGTCCAATCCGTTCCTACGGCGACCTACTGGCTTCCATCGCTTCCGCTTGCTTCGCTCTTTATCTGCTAGTGACGGAGCGCGTCCGTGAGGAGATGAGCACGCTCACCCTGGTTGCACTTTCAACTACTGCAAGCGCAGTTGCGCTGCTTCTATTCGCAATCGCTGCCAAAACCCCGCTGGGCATTCCGTCCGGCTCATCGTTCGCTTCTCTGGTGGGTCTTGGACTGATTTGCCAGCTTAGCGGATACTACTGCCTGACGTATGCACTGGGCCATCTTCCCGCGACGATCACTTCGGTGGTCCTGCTAGTAGTCGCACCGCTTACGGCGGTCTGGGCGTTGCTTTTCTTCAACGAACGGATGACATTGCTGCAACGGTGCGGCGGCGGTCTGATTCTCGCAGCGGTATGGGTTGTCACCCGACAAAAGAAGAGCGTGGGCCCGACAGTGCTACTGAGCGAAGCGAACAAGTAAAAGTAAGTGCGATACGCTCTTGAACCTAATTCACGCCTTTGCGCCATGCGCTGAACCAGATTGTAAGAACGACGAACTGCGCGCTGAGGATCCACTCGATAGCGAGTTGGAAGGTGGAGTGGTTTGCGGTGTGGGCTGCTAGCGCGAGCATCGCGGACAGAATGAGAACGATGCCGATCAACATTGCGGTGCGGCCGTAGTGAGTGGCGGGGATGGAGACCGGAATGGAGGCGGGCGGGTGTGCGGGCAGGCGGGCAGCAATGCGATCGGCGAATTCGGAGGGTATCGTGATCGAGGGCGCAGTTTCGAGAGCGCGGATCAGGCGCTGGTCGAGTAGGTCCATTGTGGGCGTTACCGTCTGCTCCTGATTTAGCGGTTCATTGTGGTTGGGCATGGCGCTCTCCTCCCGCTGGTTTGATGTTGCTGGATGGCTTCGCGAAGCTTCTTACGTCCGCGATGCAGATGGGTGCGTACGGTGCCGATGGGCAGGCTGAGAATATGGGCGATCTGCTCGTAGCTGCGCTCCTCCTGATGATAGAGGACGAGGATGGTTCGTTCGATCTGGCTGAGGCGCTGGAGGTGCTCTTCGACGATGTGCTGGAACTCGCGCTCTGCCATCTGCTGCTCAGCGTTGCGGCCGGGATGCTGGAGACGGTCTTCCCAGTGGGAGACGTCGTCCGAGAGCGAGACGTGGGAGCGATCGTCGCGGCGGCGGCGCTTCCACTCGTCCTGGGCGACGTTGATGGTGATGCGGTAGAGATAGGTCGTAATGAGGGAGTCGCCACGGAAGCTGGGCAGGGCGCGATAGAGGCGAAGGAAGACCTCCTGGGCGAGATCATCGACGTGCTCGCGGCTGCCGGTGAGGCGCAGGAGGGTGCGGAAGACCATGTCCTGATGGTCGCGGACCAACTGCTCGAAGGTGTGATCGGCGTGCAAGCGAGGTTAGACCATAGAGTGCGCTGAAAGTTTCATGTACGCGAGTGAAACTTTGCAAGGGTGTTCCGGTCTAACGCGGACAGGAAAGAGGAGGCAGGTTATGGATTTCATGAATAGTCCGTTTGTGGTGCCGGTTGCGGGTTGCATGGTCGGCATTGTCGCGATTATTGCGGGTATATGGCTCCAGGCTCAGAAGCGCAGCCTGAAGGCGCAGGAGCGGATAGCCATGATTTCGCGCGGCTTGCCGATCCAGGAGATTGAACGTCTGATGGGAGCTGTCGACGATGCGGGACGCGTCCACGATCCGCTGCATGGCCTGGGCTGGGCGCGGCGAACCGGCATCGTTCTGGTGTCGATCGGCGTGGGGCTCTCGCTCTTCTTTGTTACGCTGAGCGTCGTTCTGCATGAGCGCGATGTCCTGACCGGAGCAGCGATCGGCATTATCCCAATTGCCATCGGCATTGGTTTCTTCATCGACTACAACCTGCAGAAGCGCGAGTTGGCACGCTTCGGGCTCGAACTGGGAGTCGACCCGACGGACCATCGCGCCGCATAGGTGACGGTCATTGTAGGCGGGCGAAGAGTTTTGCGCTCCGCCATCCCATCATGCAAACTGGCTTCATGGTTTCAGGAGGGCTTGCGTGATGGGTTTTCGCAGGGTGCTGCTCGTGCTGGCTGCTGTCTTCGCGTTGACGTTCGCTGCCGTGAACGCGCAGCGAACCACGCCAGCTGAGGCCCAGGCCCTCGCAACAGCCACGCACAACACCACGGCCTACACGCTTTCCCCCGCCAAACTTGCGCTGGCAAAAAAACTTTTCCGCGCTCAGACCACGCTCTACTTCGCCGGAACCGCATGGGCAATCGTGCAGCTTGTGCTACTGCTTGCGCTGAGGGTGCCCGCGCGGATGCGGGATTGGGCGGAACGGCTGACGAAGAACCGGTGGGGGCAGTGTTTTGCATTTGTGTTTCTTTTACTGCTGCTGATTACACTGTTGGATGCGCCGCTGCGAGCCTATGGGCACCATGTCGGGCTTGCGTTTGGACTGTCGGTGCAGGGCTGGGGGAGCTGGGTATTAGATCAGGCGAAAGGATTTTTGCTGACCTGGGTGGTTGCCGGGTTGCTGGTCGCGGTGCTGTTCTGGGTAATCGGCAAGTCGCCCCGGCACTGGTGGTTCTGGTTCTGGATTCCGACGATGGCGGCGGTGCTGTTCGGTGTTTTTCTTTCGCCGATTCTAATTGATCCGCTATTCAACAAGTTCGAACCGCTGGAGCAGCGCGACCCGGCGTTAGTGGCGAAGCTGGAGAAGGTGGTGGCGAGGAGCGGCGTGAGCCTGCCGCCGGACAGGATGTTCTATATGCGGGCTAGCCGGAAGGTGACGAGCCTGAATGCGTATGTGACGGGGTTCGGGCCTTCAAAGCGGCTGGTGCTTTGGGATACAACGATTGCTGCGTCGACGCCGGATGAGCTGGCGGGGATCTTTGGGCATGAGCTGGGACACTACGCGCTGCACCACATTGTGGAGGGAGTGCTGTTCAGCGCGGTGTTGCTGCTGGTAGGATTTTATGCCGGGCAGCGGATGGCGCTCTGGCTGTTGCGGAAGTTTGGTGCGCGGTGGGGAGTTCGGTCGCAGAATGACTGGGCGTTTCTGGTGGTGCTGGCGCTGGTGCTGCAGACGCTGAATTTTCTTTCGGAGCCGATCGACAATGGGTTCAGCCGGTCGATCGAACATGCCGCCGATGTGTATGGGCAGGAGGCGATCCATGGCATTGTCGCCGATCCGCAGAGCACGACAGAGCAGGGGTTTCAGCGGCTGGGAGAGGCTGCGCTCAATGACCCGACGCCGCATCCGCTGGTGGACTTCTGGATGTCAAGCCACCCGTCGATCAGCGAACGGGCCGCATTTGCCGCGGCTTACAACCCCTGGATAGCTGGTCAGCATCCGAGGTATTTTGAAAAATAAAAGATGAACATCAAATCCACTTCTCCCGACTGTCTTTTCTGCAAGATTGTGGATGGCACGATTCCGGCGAATCGTGCGTATGAAGACGAGAGATGCATCGGCTTTCCCGACATCAATCCGCAGGCGCCCACCCACCTCCTAATCATTCCGAAGCAGCATATCGCCTCGCATGCAAAGGCGCTTGAGGAACACACCGCGCTGCTAGGCCATCTGATGGCGGCGGCGGCTGAGATTGCCCGTGATCACAAACTGGAGCGTGGATATAGAGTTGTGGTGAATACAGGCGAAGATGGCGGACAGACGGTGAACCATCTGCATCTGCATTTGCTGGGCGGACGACACATGAACTGGCCTCCAGGTTAGAGCGGGGCCTGAGAGCTTGCCCAATAAGCTGAAGGCTTAACATGGATTTGTACTGATGAAAACGGATTGGAAACACGCAACAAAAGCAACAAGCAACGACGAAATAAGGAATCCTTCCCTTCGTTCCGCTCGAGGGCCAGGACGTCGACGACGTAAAACAAAGAACAGCAAATAACTCTCCGCAGAGCTTAAGCGGTTCTAAGAACAACAGAAATGGCTCGGTAAAGTGTCTACCGAGCCATTTTTCGTTGTTCGTCGGGGTCGACTTGCGATGCCCGGCAAAGGGGAGGATTACTGGTTGAAGTTGAGTTCCTCTTCCTCTTCCATGCCGTAGCGGCGGAGGAGGTTGGGAAGGTTCTGCGAGAAGGCGGCGCGCGGCATGACCGTGTCACATCCAGCCTCGACGGCCTTGGCCTTCAGATCACCTTGCAGATGCGAGAGGAAGCCGACGATGGAGGTGCTGCGCTTGAGCTTGGTCTTGAGTTTGGGGATCAGCGTCAAGGGCTTGGCGTTCGCGTTGTTCAGATCGAAGACGATCAGGCCGGGGCGGTCTTGCTCTTCAACGCCAACGAGAGCAGCGATGGATTCCTTGTCGTTCTTGACGAATCCGACCTTGACACCGAGTTTGCGCGCAGTCTCCTGGATCTTGGCAATGAAGAAGAGGTCTTCGATAAAAAAGAAGATTTTGGTGGGCGCATCGTCGGGGATTGGAATGGTCCGCCCCTGTGAGTAATCAATGGGCTGAGAGTCGCTTTGATACGCTCGCCCTCCGCCGTTGCGGCCCTGGTAGTTGCCGTTTCCGTGGGATTCAATGGTCGAGGGCGGGGTCTCGGCGAAGTTGCCGTTGACCGCACGATAGCTGTGGTCCATGGGGCCGACGAAGCTGCGCGGACCTCGCTGCTGTTTGCCGCCGCCACCACTCTTACGCTTGAAGCCGTTGCTGTTATTGCCGGGCTGGTGGGTGTCGCGGTCGCGGAAGCCGCCGCCATTACTGCCGCTGGCGACGTTGCCGGGATTTTCTACCGGGCGCTGACGGTCACGGTCGCGAAACTTCTTCTTCCAGCGTTTGGCCGCAGGGGCGTTCTGCTGCTGGCCACCACTCGATTGGAAACCCTGCACCTGTGGCTGGAAGGACTGAGGCTGAGCAGCGGCGCCCTGAATGGAGCCAATAGGCTGAACAGGGATTTGGTTTGAGGTCTGCTCTGCGCCGGGCTGTGTTCCCGGAGCAGCTTCGGAACCTTTGTTCTTGCGCTTGCGCCGCCGGCGCCGGCTGCTTTTGGACTGTCCCATGCCATGCGGCACGTTCGATCCGGTAAACTGCGCGTCGCCGTCATTCTGGCTGGGCGACATTGTCGAACTCTGGTGGGATTCCACCTCGGTCACATTCTGCTCTGAAGTCATGCTTCCACTTCCTATTGCTTTAGATCGCAATTCGCGGTTCGCTCCCACGGCACAGTCTGTCTTTCCCCGTAGGTAGAACGGAGGACGAACCAAACCGGTATTGCAGCGTCGGAGGAAACGGTCTCAAGTTGTACTCGAACGGACGTCTTCTTTTTTGCTATTGGCTGAGACCGAGCTAGTAGAAAACCAGCTACGCCCAGCCGGAGCGCCTGACAGCGACGAACCTTTCACCCTCTACCTGTTTGCGACAGAGTCCGACAAATCCGGTCTACTGTAAATCCTGTGTCTTCTCCCGCCAAACCTACCCTGGTAAGTTTTCTGGTGGACCCACAGCGATCGGCACCCACAGCCGGTTCACAAGGCAACTCTTAGAGTACGCGCAACTGGAACAATTGGCAAGGACTCTGTTTACCACTTTACGGTGATGGATTGAATGGTAAGTGCCCGGCTCGCAGCGAGGGCCGCTCGAGTAGCGGCCCCTTCTGAGACGTTTGATGGCCAGTCACTGGCCTCCTGAAAAACTTCCGATGAGGGAAGTCAACCTCCGGCTGACGGTCAGCACCATCTATAGGGTGCAGCTTCTTTCATAACCGGGGCGTAACATCGGCACACTGGTCGGGATCGCCCGCATGGTGCCTAACACGATGAGAGCAATTGAACTGCCAAATGAATTCGGCGCAACTGCAAGCAGATCGATAAGGTATGGCGGAGGGTAGTCCCAAAATCGAGAGAATACGGTCGTGTCGCTCCAGATTTCTGGAGATTGCGGAGATGATGCTAGGCGGCGCGTCGATTGACCCTGCGTGGGCTGGGTCCTATAATTTGATGTGTTCCGGCAGACCTCTCGTTTTACTGCGGATTTGCGGCCATGGGAGTCGGTGGATCAAGAAGGAAGACGGGCGCTCCGCTGAGGGGAGTACGTCGAATGAGTGGCTGCAAGGAACGGCTCGGAAGGCACGCGAATGGTGCGCCCAAGGCCGGATGACTTTTACGACAATCCCCGAAGGAGTACCACACACCGCATGAATCGTACTTTAGCTCTAGTCACCGCTCTTGCTGCGGGAATGACCTCCGTGGCCGGAGTGGCCCAAACTGCCGGATCTCCGGCCAACTCAGCTTCAACCACCCCGCGTACCACGCCTCCTGCACCGCATGCGACTCCGGCGAAGATTGCCTTGATCGAATATGAGCAGGTTGCCGCCGCGACGAACGAAGGTCAACGCGACCTGCAAACGTTACAGAAAAAATATGAACCCAAGAAAGAGCAGTTGCAGGCTTTGGCCCAGGAAGTCGACACGCTGAAAAAGCAGATGCAGAGCGCTCCGACGACGCTGAGCGATACCGAGCGCGCCTCTAAGCTGCGTGTCATCGATACGAAAGAGAAGCAGTTGCAGCGAGACGGCGAGGACGCTCAGAACTCGTACAACGGGGAACTGCAGGAGACCATCGGCGGAGTTGCGAAGAAGCTGGGTCCTGTAGTCATCAAGTATGTGCAGGAGAACGGTTATACGATGCTGCTGGATAATACCGGCCAGCAGGGAGGACTTTCGGTGCTCTGGACGCAGCCGGGCACGAGCGATATCTCCCAGGCCATCGTCGATGCGTATAACTCTTCGTCAGGTGTTCCAGCCCCGGTTCCTTCGGCGCCGTCGCCGGCGACTCGTCCACGCAGCACGACTCCAAGGCCGGCCGCACCGAAGCAGTAGGTACTTTGACATACCAGCGAGGAAGGTCCGTGTGAGGATCTTCCTCGCTGAATTGAGACTCGAAACGAAGCTGGCGCTGTTCGAGCTGTTAGGCTTATCAGGATATTTCCAAGGAGTACACCACACCGCATGAATCGCACCCTAGTTCTTGTCTCCGCCCTTGGCGCGGGGTTGGCAACCTTGACGACCGCAGCCGGAATAGCGCAGACACCTGCAACTCCGGCTCCGGCCACCACTGCACCGCAGGCAGCTGTGCAACCACAGGCCATTCCTGCAAAGATCGCCCTGGTCGCGTTTGAACAAGGCGTCTTCGCCACGAACGAAGGCCAGCGTGCCGTGCAGGAGATTCAGGAGAAGTACAAGCCGAGAAAGGCGCAGATCGACACTGCCTCGCAGGAGGTCGATTCGCTAAAGAAGCAGCTGCAGAGCGCACCGGCGACGCTTTCGGATGAGGATCGCGCGACTCGCCTGCGAAACATCGACACTAAGGAAAAGCAGTTGAACCGCGATGCCGAAGATGCTCAGACTGCCTATAATGCCGATCTGCAGGAGGCTTACGGGAAGGTCGCGGCGAAGGTTTCGGTGACGCTGAAGAAATATGTCGCCGACAACGGCTATACCTTATTGCTTGATGTCAGCGGCCAGCAGAGCAATGTGATGTGGGCGGTTCCGAGCACGGATGTGACCCAGGCTGTGGTAACAGCCTATAACGCGTCCTCCGGCGTGGCGGCACCGATGCCTTCCGCACCTTCGACTCCGTCGGCTCCTCGCCCTCGTACCACTACTCCCAGAGCCACAGCACCGAGGCAGTAATCTGCGTTTGCGGCAAGTTAAGCGGGGGGAGGCCGTCGGGCTTCCTCCCGCCAATATCCGCTGCGCACCAACACGATCAAGCCCCCTCTCTGTGGAAAAAGCTGTGGATCGCTTCAGCGTTCAAGCCTCGAATATGCACCGATCGCAGGCTGTTGCGCAATGGGCCGAACACATGCTTATCGCCTAACTCGATGTAAATGAGTAGCTTTGCTGCCGATTGCTGTCATTTTGGCTAGCTTGAACGGGCTGCTTGCGGCAAGTAGAGGTGTTTCAAGGGTTTCCACAGATCAAGGTTACGATTCAGTTACAGATTTCCCGCATCCAATCCTGATTCGGGATACCGGTCATCGAAAAAAACGCGGGGGAACAGTCCTGCGCTATCCCCCGGAAGTTGTACCAGCTAGAGCGGGTTTGCTGTTGGTGTGTAGGAAAGCAACGGCAGATTGCCTTCGGGAACGACAAACAAAGGGTGCGGCAGGCTTTACGGCAACTATTCCTTTGCCCTAGTCCTCGCCTACTTTGAGGACCGCGAGGAACGCCTCCTGCGGGATATCGACCTTGCCGATCCGCTTCATGCGTTTTTTGCCTTCTTTCTGCTTATCGAGGAGCTTGCGTTTGCGGCTGATATCGCCGCCATAGCACTTGGCGATGACGTTCTTGCGAATGGCGGTTACGGTCTCGCGGGCGATGACTTTGGAGCCGATGGCGGCCTGGATGGCGACCTCGAACATCTGGCGGGGGATGAGTTCGCGCATTTTGGAGACGAGAGCGCGGCCTCTCTGCTGGGCGAAGTCCTTGTGGAGGATGATTGAGAGCGCGTCGACGGGATCACCGCCGATGAGGATGTCCATCTTGACCATCGGGGAAACCCACGACCCGGCAAGCTGATAGTCGAGCGAAGCATAACCGCGGGAGACGGTCTTGAGCCGGTCGTAGAAGTCCAGAACGATCTCGTTGAGGGGAAGCTCGTAGGTGATCAGGACGCGGGTGTCGGAGACGTACTCCATATTCTGCTGGCGACCGCGTTTTTCTTCGACGAGCTTGAGGATGCCGCCGACGTACTCTTCGTTGGTGAGGATCTTCGCGATGATAACGGGCTCTTCGATCTGCTCGATGTTGGAGGGATCGGGCCAGCGGGAGGGGTTGTCGACCTCAATGGCGCTGCCGTCGGTGAGGGTGATCTTGTAGCGGACGCCGGGGGCGGTGGTGATGAGGTCGAGATCGTACTCGCGCTCGAGGCGCTCCTGAATAATTTCGAGGTGGAGCAGGCCGAGGAAGCCGCAGCGGAAGCCGAAGCCGAGAGCGACAGAGGACTCAGGCTCGAAGGAGAAGCTGGCGTCGTTGAGCCGGAGCTTTTCGAGGGCGTCGCGGAGCATGGCGTGCTCGTGCGAATCGACGGTGTAGAGACCGGCGAACACCATGCTCTTGATGTCTTCAAAGCCAGGGAGGGCGTTGGCGCAGGGGTTTTCGACGGAGGTGATGGTGTCGCCGACCTTGGTGTCGGCTACATTTTTGATCGTGGCGACGAAGAAACCTACCTCGCCCGCACCCAGTTCCGCGAGTTCGATCGGCTTGGGGGTCATAACGCCCATGCTTTCGACGTCGAAGGTTTTCCCGTTCGACATGACTTTGATCTTCATGCCCTTGCGGAGCTTGCCGTTGATGATGCGGGCGAGGACGATGACGCCTCTGTAGGGATCGAACCAGCTATCGAAGATCAGCGCCTGCAGCGGAGCTTCGGGGTCACCCTGCGGCGGCGGAAGCAGCGTCACGACGGCTTCGAGGATGCTCCCGACGTTGAGACCGGTCTTGGCGCTGACGGCGATCGCATCCTCTGCGGGGAGCCCGACGGATTTCTCGATCATGTCTTTGGTGCGCTCGATATCGGCGCTCGGCAGGTCGATCTTGTTGATGATGGGGAGAATTTCGAGGCCGTTCGAGATGGCGAGGTAGGCGTTGGCGAGGGTCTGGGCTTCGACTCCCTGCGAGGCATCGACGACCAGCAGCGCGCCCTCGCAAGACGCCAGCGAGCGCGAGACTTCATACGAGAAATCGACGTGGCCCGGCGTGTCGATGAGGTTGAGCTGGTAGGTCTCGCCGTCGTGGGCGGTGTACATCATGCGTACGGTGTGGGCCTTGATGGTGATGCCGCGCTCGCGTTCGAGGTCCATGGCGTCGAGCACCTGGGCCTGCATCTCGCGCGAGGTCACGGAGCCGGTCAGCTCAAGCAGCCGGTCGGAGAGGGTGGATTTACCATGGTCTATGTGCGCGATGATCGCGAAGTTGCGGATGTGGCTTGGATCCATTGTGGTGCTGGGTTGCCTCAGTGTTTATGTTAACACCCGGGGTGAAAGGCCACGCAGGCGTGCGCCGTGCGGTTTGACACGCTGTTCCCACGACGAACCGGGAGGAACGGTGCAGCGTGCGCGGCGGATGCAAATGTTCTCCCTGACAGGCATTTCTCTCAAATGGCATGGATCAACAAGAGGCCGACGACAAGCATGACCGCGCAGGTTACGCCATGAATGGAGAACGCTTTCGACTTCGACCCGCCCGACCCCAGAACGATGGACATATCGCCAAGAGGGATGATGGCAAAAGCGATGAGGGCTATGCCTACCGACCGCCTGTCCGCGGTCAGCATCATGGTCAGCACGACCAACCCAGATGCGACGTCCCGAATTCCCTTAAGACGCAGCCACGCACGAGTGTCAGCATCGGATGCAGGCGGCTTAAGACCGAACGATCCTGAGATTCGTTCAGGAGATACAAGGTAGGAACAACCGATAACGATGACCGACACGGCGATGAGAGCAGCTAGAGAAAGCGGGATAGCGTTATGCATAAATGTCTCCTTGGTATAAAATATAGCAATGCTATATTTGATGCGGAGCATTCGAGGAAAGGTTCACCATCCGCCAGGCATTGATCCTAGCGGCGCTATAATTCCTATCAATGGAGACAACGCTGGCAGCTAACCGAATTGCGGAACGAAAACTGCGTGACAAGCAGGCCCGCCGGACACAGATTATCAGTGCTGCACGACGAATCGCGGAGCTTGAAGGGTGGTCCAACGTAACCGTTCGGCGGCTATCCGACGAAATTTCATACAGCCAACCCGTCTTATACGCTCATTTTGGAAGCCGCGAAGGGATTCTCGCCGCGGTTGCTATCGAGGGTTTCCAGGAGATAGGCCTGGCTTTGGAGAAGGCACGGAGACGGGTCAAGCGTGGAAATACGGTCGAATCGGTCGCGGCCGCATATCTGGAGTTCGCCGCGTCTTCACCAGCACTGTATGAAGTGATGTTTTCGCTCAGACTGAGCGTACCATTCGGTGACGCGGCTACTCCTCCGGAGATGCGATTCGCGTTTTCCCAACTCCTGGAGTTGTTTCAGGGACAGATCTCGAAGTCAGAGGTTCTATCGGAACTGTTTTGGGCGAGCCTCCATGGTATTGCCGAGCTAACAAGAACCAAGCGATTTCCGCGGAGCCGCCAGAAAGAGCGCGTGAGGGCGCTCGTCGAGCTCTTCACTTTCCCAAGATGAAACGGCACAGGGGTTGAAAGCGCGATGACTGTAATAGGCGCTCTCGTTTTTTCGCGAGCTATGCGAGATGAGTCGTCACAAACGCGCTTGCCGCCACCTAGTTCCTGGTTTGTCGTCGATTTGGAAGCTGCGCTGATAACGATCATCGTGCGTTCAAAGCATTTCGTAAGTCTCTGCTGTGGGCGTGCACCTTTCGGGAGTTCCGCTGGCGAGTGTTCGGGGGAGAAGGAGCGCATTGGCGGCCTGTGCGTCTTACAATGAGCAAAGACGAATGGCGCGAATGACTCTAGGGAAATGGATGCGGCGGTGGGCACTGGTTGTTGGCTGTGCATCGCTGGTGATGCTCGCGGGCTGTCCCAAGGACAATACGGCCGCACCGGGAAAGATGCCTGCGCAGGCGACGGCTCCGGCGATACCGCAAGGGGCGGCCGGGAGCGCTGCGGAGACTGGGCCGCCGAAATCGCCCGCAGAGAAGGCTGCCGAGGATGCGGCGAAGTCTGCCAAGGTGCAGCAGCTTATCAATCGAGCAGAAGCTGCGTATCGGAGCGGCGTCGACAACTATCGAGCGGGACATCTGGATGCGGCGCGGGTGGACTTCGATTCCGCGGTCGATCAGATGCTGACCAGCGGCATGGATATCAAGGCGGACCAGCAGCTTGCCGATGAGTTCGATCGCCTGCTGAATGCGGTGAACTCACTGGAGATGGGCGCGCTGAAGCAGGGCAATGGATTTTCGCCGCTGCTGGAGGCTGCACCGCTGGATACCGCGAATGAAGTGACGTTCCCCCCGAATGCCGCGCTGACGGCGAAGGTGGCAGCCGAGTTGAAGACGACGCAATCGGACTTTCCGCTGGTGGTGAACGACTACGTGGCAGGGTTTATCAGCTACTTTTCTAACTCGTCCGGTGGACACGCGCATCTGCTGCGCTCACTGGAGCGCGCGGGAAAATACAAGGAGATGATTGCGAAGAATCTGCGCGATCAGGGTGTGCCGCAGGATTTGATTTATCTGGCAGTGGCGGAGTCGGGATTTCAGCCGCAGGCGTTGAATGCAAGGTCGGGTGCCGGTGGCATGTGGCAGTTCATGCCGACCGGTGCGTATGGACTTTCGCGCAATGGATGGTACGACGAACGGTTCGATCCGCAGAAGTCCTCGATTGCATATGCGAAATACATGAAGACGCTGTATAACCAGTTCGGCGATTGGTACCTGGCCATGGCGGCGTATGACTGGGGCCCAGGCAATGTGCAGCGCGCGGTCATGAAGACGGGGTATGCGGACTTCTGGGAGCTGTACCGGCGCAACGTGCTTCCCGCTGAGACGAAGAACTACGTGCCGGGCATCATTGCGGCGATCATCATGGCGAAGAACCCGGAGCAGTATGGGCTGGACAAACTGGTGCCGGATGCTCCTGTCGTCTCGGATACCGTGACGGTCGATGACGCGGTCGATCTTCGATTGGTGGCGGATGTGACGGACTCTCCGTTGCCGGAGATTGTGGCATTGAACCCGAGCCTGCTGCGGATGACGACTCCGCGTGATATGTCCTTCGATCTGCATATTCCTGTTGGTACAAGGGATGTATTTGCGTCGCGGATGAAGGAGATTCCGGAAGACAAGCGAAGCAGCTGGCGCTTCCACGTTGTCCGCAACGGCGAATCGCTGGATGGGATTGCGGTCGCGCTGCACGCACACGTAAGCGATATCGCCGAGGCGAATGGTCTTACCGCGGAGGATGACGTGGAAACAGGAGACGAGCTTGTGATCCCGGTTGCGACTCCGACGATGCGGCGGGCGCGGTATGCGGTGCATCGCGGCGATACCTTGATTACAGTTGCAGATCGATTTGGTGTATCGGTGGAAGACCTGCGGCGATGGAATCATCTGTCGTCGAATGCTGTTCGGCCGGGACGTTCGCTTGCGGTAACGGAGCCGGTGAAGCTTGCACCGGGTACGCACGTGCATGGCAGATCGAGCAGCGGACAGCACGGCCATCATGCTGCGAAGTCCACTGATCATGTGGCTTCTGAACATCACGGCACGAAGCACTCGAGTGTTCGATCGAACTCGCCGATGAAGAAGACGAGGGCGAATTCGAGTGCAGCGACAAAGAAGAACACCTCCAAAACGAAACTGAAAGCTACTCGATAGGCTTCCCCACAAAAAAGATTGCTTGCCATTGCTGGCGCCTGGATGCATCCTGTTGCTAGAATCTCGTGCCGGGATGCAATGATGTTTTTTTCTGCATCGTACTTGGAAGCAGAATCAGCAAGCGTGAAAGTACCAAGCAGGGAGAGGACAAATAGCGATGATGTTCGACGAGACAATTACGCTTTATGCAACCGCAGCAGAAGATGACCATGATTTCGGCGATGACTCCGAACAGGGCCAAGATGATGTCCGCAATCGCTTCGACGAGGATGACGAAGAAGAGGAAGAGGTGACGACGACCTCCGACGATGACGATGGGGAAGACCAGCAAGACCAGCTTGACGAGGACGAAGATAGCTTGTCTGTCCATGGGACCACTCATGCTGAAGACGCGAGTATCTCCACCTTGCCTCCATCGCCCGTCCGTGGCTATGAGCCTGCGACAAGAAAGTCCGAGGCACCCGTAAAAAATAAGACAGAGCCGAGTGTAGGCAAGTCGATAGCAATGACGAGGTCGGCGCCTGCAGCCAAGAAAACTACGCCGGCCAAGAAGGCGGCGGGGAAGAAGGCTCCTGCGAAGGGTTCGGCTGCTCCGAAGAAGAGTGGTCCGACCAAAAAAAGTTCTGCCGCGAAGAAGTCCAGTGCTCCGCGCGGCGGTAAGGTCGCTTTGAAAAAGGCGGCCGGCAACAAGGGCACTGCAAGCAGTAAAAAATCAAAGACGAGAGGTACTACCTTGGCAACGAAGAAGACAGCAGCAAAGAAGGCACCAGCGAAGAAGGCAGCAGCGAAGAAGGCTCCTGCCAAGAAGGCAGCGGCAAAGAAGGCTCCTGCGAAGAAGGCAGCAGCAAAGAAGGCCCCTGCAAAGAAGACGGCCGCAAAGAAGACCGTTACGAAGACCGCCGCAAAGAAGTAGTTCCCCTTAAGGCAAGCAAATAGGCCCGGACTCGTCCATTGAGAGCCCGGGCCTTTTTGCGTCTGGCGGAATGGATCTACTTTTTGGCTGTGTTGATTTCAGCTAATACTTCGCTGCTGGCGACGCTGGGATCGACCTTCTCCCAGACTTTGACGACCTTTCCCTCGGGCGAGATCAGGAAGGTGTCGCGGCTGGCGAACTTCATATCGCCGTGGGTCATAAGGGGAACGCCGTAGGCATCGACGACCTTGTGATCGGGATCAGCCAGGAGTTTGAAGCTGAAGGTGTCCTTGGAGCACCAGGTCTTGTGGCCTTCGACGGTGTCGAGGCTGACGCCGAGGACGACGGCGTTGAGGGTGTTGTACTTGGGCTGGTCGCGCTGGAAGTTGTGGGCTTCAATCGTGCAGCCGGTGGTCTGGTCCTTGGGATAGAAGTAGAGGACGACCCACTTGCCTTTGTAGTCGCTGAGCGAGACGGGCTTGTCTTCCTGGGAGGGGAGAGTGAAGTTGGGAGCGGTGGCTCCTGCCTGTACGATGTCCGCGGGAGGCGCTGCGTGGGCCTTCCGAACAGCGCCGCCTGCTGCTGTTAGGCCAAGAATGACTGCAATCCAGAGTGCTTTGCGCATGGTGGTTCCCCTTTGGTGGATCTCTTTGCCGACGAATGTGGGCTGCATAGGACACGGCAGGATGCCACGAGGGCAATTCTACTCTGGCGTTTGGGAGCGGCTGGGTGGATTGGGGTTGAGTCCCAAATTCAGGTGGCAGCGAGAGGGAGAGCGGTTCGCGCTTTCGCGCGAATGCCCACCGAAGTGCACCCCGCCAGGAAAGAACTGGCGGCGATCCCGGTTAGCGACGATGAAGCCATCGCGAAGATGGGGCGCCCGGATCGATGGCGGGCTTGATCGTCTAAGTTGTGCGACGGATTTATAGCTACTCCACGGTGAGTGTATCCCGGCAGAAATAACCGCAGATCCCCTTCGGGGATGACAACAAGTCGTTTGATGACCGGGGTTGGAGTTGGCGCAAATAACCGCAGATCCCCTTCGGGGATGACGACAAGAAAAACAGGGGCAACAGCGGGTGCAGCAAGATTGAATTTGATCTAGTCCTCGGCTATCGCGACGATGGCGATTCCGGCGAGATTGGCGGCTTCGAGGATGGCAGCGGGGTCGAACATCAGGGTACGGCGGGCTTCGAGGGCGAGGCAGGCGGCTCCGGCCTCCTGCATGGCCTGGATGGTGGCGACACCGATGACGGGCACGTCGAAGCGCATGTCCTGATTGGGTTTGGCGACCTTGACGACGGTGAGGGAGCGAAGCAGCGTGGAGGCTATCGCTTGCGGGATTTCGCCGGTTTCAAGAGTTCGGAAGAGTGCGCCGGCGCGGGAGATGGTGGCGTCGGTGCCTTCCATGGCTTCGACGGCGACGCAGGCCTGGGCGGCGATGACGACGGTCTGGCCGAGGTCGTAGGCGGCGATGGCGCGGGCGACGGTGCGGCCGTAGGCAATGTCCTTCTGCTCTTCTTCGCCGGGGGAGCGGGTGGTGAGGACGCCGGGCTGGGCGAGGAGCGGTTCGAGGTAGGCGGTGGAGGAGATGAGTTCGATGCCTTCGTCCTGGAGGACTTTGGCGATGGCTCCGAGGAGCATGTCGGTGTTTCGGGTGCGGAGGTTGAGGAGGAGTTTGGCGAGGCGCCAGTCGGGGCGGATGCTGGAGAAGATCTGTTTGTGCTTGACCTGGCCGGCCATAACGGCGCGGGTTACGCCTTCGGCCTGGAAGGTTTCGATGAGGCGAGAGAGTTCGCCGAGGGAGAGCCAGTGGACCCTGATGCTGGGGTCGGCTGCGGCCCGGGCGTCGATCTCCGGGTCGGTCTCTTCTTTGATGGCGGCTACGACGACCTGGAGGCCGTGAGCGCGGGCGGCGTCGAGCAGGAGGAAGGGAAAGCGTCCGTTGCCGGCGATGAGGCCGAGTTTCGCCATTTGCTTACTTTAGCGCATGGGGTGGCTTGGAGCGCGGGCGAAGTCAAGAGCGAAATGGGTTAGAGGTTGGACCAATTCGCTGTGGAAAAAATAGGTGTTCGGCATTTGTGGTGAGTTGTGGTGAGTTTTTGGTTTTATACCGATTTTGTTGGTATTCAGGTTGGCTTTTATGGGTATCCGCCGGGATACGGAGATGCTGTTTCTTGTCTAAAAACGTGGATTATTTCGTGGTAGTTGGTGTGGCTGAGAGTGCTTTTCAGTGCTGTTTCGGGGTTGTTCGGTGATCGACCTGATGGTCGATGGGCCCAAGAAGCTGTTGGAGCCAATTTCGCGGGGGGTTGATCCCGGCAAGCCCTTCACTGCGTTCAAGATGACGACGGAAACCAAACAACGACAACTGCGGATCCCTGCAGGACGCTAAGGAAAGAACAGACAACAGCAACGGCAAAGACAGGGATCCTTCGCTGCGCTCAAGGATGACGGCGAAGAACAGGCAACAGCAACGGCGAAGAACAGGCAACAGCCACGGCGAGGAACAAGCAACCGCAACGGCGGAGAACAACTGCAAAAATGTCTCTCGACGGTAGGTTTTAGACAGGCTTTAGATTTCTGGCTCTTGTTGAGATCGTTGCCGCTGGAGTAGCCAACGTTTGAAGATCCGGACTTGGGGCACCCGGATCTGGGGCGGCGGCTACTCGCGGAGGGAGAGGAGGAGGGAGCCATGGGGGGGGAGGTCGGCGGTGAAGGCGTTGAGGATGCCTAGCTCTTTTCGCATCCAGAGGTCGCGGACGCGGTATTGGGCGCGGTCGATGAAGCCGTATTCGGCGAAGGTGCGGTCGATGTGAATGGGGGTGTCGCCGGGATTGAAGATGGCGAGGTAACTGGTTTGGCCGTCGGCGGACTGGGAGGTCCAGGCGAGGGTGTCGCGGTAACGGGTGAGGATGGGGTGAGCGTCGATGCTGTGCTGGTCGACGGCGAGGACGCCGGGGTTGGTGAGGAGCGACTTCATGGCGTCGTCCATCTGGGTAAGGTTGCCGCCGACGAAGAGCGGCGATCGGGCGATGGCCCAGAGGGTGATCATGGTGCGCTGCTCGTCTTCGGTGAGGGCGCTGGCGCGGGGTTTGCCGTAGCCGGGGAAGGGGCGGAGCTGGCCGATGGGGAGCATGTCGGCGTCGGGCCAGTTGCCGGGCTTGGCGTACCTGGCCCAATCGGCGAGGACGGGAAACTGGCCTTTGACGGATTGCGGAAAGCCGGTGGTTTGGTCTTTGGGTTTTTCCCAGTGGTCCCAGACGTCGTCGGAGATGCGCCAGAGTTGGGCGTACTTGGCGATCTCGGCGGCGTTGTCTAGCGAGGTGGGGCCGGGGGAGAGGCTGAGGACGATGGGGCGGCCGGAGCGAAGGATGGCGCGGTGAATCATGCGGATCTCGTCGGCCTTATAGGGGTTGGAGGCGATGCAGTCGACTTTGAGGTAGTCGACACCCCAGGCGGCGTACTGCTTGAGCAGGGCGTCGTACCAGGCCTGGCCGGCGGCGTTATCTTTGACGCCGTAGTTGTCGGGGTTCCAGGGGCAGGTGTCGGAGGTATCGGCCGCGGTGGCGGCGTGGAAGCGGGTGAGGCCGATACGGGTGTTGGCGAGCACGGTCTTTTTAGGAATGCCGCGGATGATGTGGATGCCGAACTTGAGGCCGTTCTGGTGGACGTCCTCCGCGAGCGGTTGGAAGCCGGCGCCTTGCTGGGAGGAGGGAAAGCGGCTGGGGGCGGGGTCGTACTGGCCTTTTGCGTTGAGGGTGTAGCGGAGGCGGTCGGGGGTGGAGGCCAGCTCGGGGTTCTGGAGGTACCAGCCCTCGTCGATGACGACGTACTGCCAGCCGAACTCTTTTAGTTGGGCGGAGAGGATGGACATGTTGGCGCGAAACTGGGATTCGTTGATGGTGAGGCCGTAGGAGTCCCAACTGTTCCAGCCCATGGGCGGGGTGGGGGCGAGGGCCCGCTCCTGGGCGCGGGCGGAGACGACGGCGAGGAGCAGGAGGATAGCCGCGTGGAGGCGCTGGTTCGGCATGGAATAAACATACCAAAGGGCAGGGAGTAGAGGGGCAGGGGGTAGGGAGTAGGGGGTAGGGAGTAGAGGGCAACCGCAGATTCCCTCCGGGAATGACAAACAAAGGCACGGCTAACCTTGGGGTTGGCGTGGAGGAAGTGTTTTCTATTCCCTACTCCCTATTCCCTCCTCCCTGCCTTCTGTAGGGGGTAGAGGGGCAACCGCAGATTCCCTCCGGGAATGACAAACAAAGGGCACGGCTAACCCTGGGGCTTGGAGGGGAGGAAGGGTTTTCTATTCCCTATTCCCTCCTCCCTACTCCCTACTCCCTACTCCCTATTCCCTACTCCCTGCCTTCTGGCTACACTGGACGCAATCCGTTCTACCGTTCAGGAGTGTGACGTTGATGCATCTTCGATCCGCTGCGAGGTTGGTCTTGTCTGTGGTTTTGGTTTCAACGAGCCTGGGGGCGCAGGGGGTTCCGCCTGCGGTGAAGAAGGCGGAGGCGTCGATTGATGGCGAGAAGATTCGGGCGCATGTGCGTTTTCTGTCCGACGATCTGCTGGAGGGGCGCGGGCCGGGGCTGCGCGGGAGCGAGATTGCCGCGAAGTATATGGCGACGCAGTTTGCGCTGTATGGGCTGAAGCCGGCGGGAGATGACGGGACGTATCTGCAGCAGATCAACTTTGTGGGGATGAAGGTGGTTCCGGCGGAGACGCGATTTGCGCTCGAGCCGGGCAAGGGTGGGGCGATGGCCCTGAAGTACGGCGACGACTATACGGTGAGCAACCAGACGCTGACCAGGAGCGTGGAGATCAATGCGCCGATTGTGTTTGTCGGGTATGGCGTGACCGCGCCGGAGTTCGGCTGGGACGACTATGCGGGCTTGGATGTGAAGGGCAAGGTGATCCTGTGCATTGTGGGCGATCCGCCGTCGAAGGACCCGAAGTTCTTTGGCGGGGATGCGCTGACCTACTATGGGCGGTGGACGTACAAGTTCGAGCAGGCGGCGCGGAGGGGCGCGGTGGGGGCGTTGATCATCCATCGCACGGACCTGGCGAGCTATGGGTGGGATGTGGTGAAGAACTCGAATACGAGCGAGAAGACGTATCTGCGGGATGACAAGAATGCGCATCTGGAGGCGGCGAGCTGGATTCAACTGGAGGTGGCGAAGCGGCTGTTTGCGGCGAGCGGGATGGATGTGGCGAAGGAGATGGAGGCTGCGGGCAAGCGCGGCTTCAAGGCGGTGGAGCTGCCGGTGCGGCTGAAGGCGCATGTGGAGAGCACGGTGCGGCCGTTCCAGTCGCCGAACGTGGTGGGGATTCTGCCAGGGGCGAATGCCGAGGTCCACGGCGAAACCAAAGACCAGGCGGTGATGTATACGGCGCACTATGACCATCTGGGGTTTGTGCCGGGGATGGCGGGGGACAACATCTACAACGGGGCGGCGGACAATGGCACGGGCTGCGGGATGCTGCTGGAGATGGCGCGGGCGTGGGCGGCGAGTGGGATCAAGCCGCCGCATTCGGTGATCTTCGCGGCGGTGACGGCGGAGGAGCAGGGGCTGCTGGGGAGCGAGTATCTGGGGCAGCATCCGCCGATTCCCGCGGGGCAGATTGCGCTGGATATCAACTACGACATGATCCTGCCGATTGGGGTGCCGGAGCAGGTGAACGTGAACGGGGCGCAAAGGACGACGTTTTTCCCGGTGGTGGAGGCGACGGCGAAGCGGTTCCACCTGGAGATTGTGCCGGACCCGCATCCTTCGGCGGGGAGCTACTACCGCTCGGACCACTTCAGCCTGTCGCGGGTGGGGATACCGGCGTTCTCGATCGATACCGGCGACAAGTATGAGGGTCACGAGGAGGCGTGGGGGCGGAAGAAGATGGAGGACTTCACGGCGCACGACTATCACAACTTCAGCGACAACTACCATGCGGACTGGGACTTCGCGGGGAATGCGAAGCTGGACCGGTTTGGCATGGAGCTGGGGTGGGAGGCGGTGAGCGCGCCGCGGGGGATCGAGTGGAAGCGCGGGGATGAGTTCGAGGCGGCGCGGAGAGCTAGTCTGGCGGCGAAGTAACGGCTGTTTGGGCGGGGCCTTGCGGGGCTGCTTCGGGACTGCCGGATCAGCTTTCGAGGCCGGGCCGGGAGCGTTTGATGCGGGCAAGAAGGGTTCTGGGGTGGAGGGTGTGGGGGATGTGGAGCATGCTGGCGAGGAAGGCAGGCATGGTGTCGTGGGCGATGTGGAGGCAGGCGGGCACGACGTAGAAGTTCATGACGGTTTCGGCGATGAGGAGAGAGGCGGCGGCGCCGTAGAGGCCGTAGGCTCGGGCGAAGAAGTAGCACAGGACGCAGGAGATGCTGGTGCCGAAGATGAAGTAGGTGGCGAGGCGCTGGTGCTGGTTGGTGGAGGTCATCAGGGTGGCGCTGGTGGACCAGAGCGCGTAGAAGAGGACGACCAGCAGCAGGATGGCGAGCAGGGGACGGCTGGGAGGGACGTGGCCTCCGGTCCAGTGGGTGAGGAACCAGGGGCCGAAGGACAGCATGACGAAGACGATGGAGACGGCGACGAAGAGGGCGAGCTGGACGGCGCGGCGGAGCAGGGTGCGGGTGAGGGCGTAGTTTCGGGCTCCGAAGGCGATGGACATCTCGGGCTCGAAGGTGGTGTTGACCATCTGGACCATCTGGAGAGCGACGCGGGAGACGGTGCGGGCGGTGCCGAAGACGACGACGGCGGTGGGACCCATGGCGTAGCCGACGGCGAGGAGGGTTCCCTGGAGGTTGAGGGCGTTGCCGAGAGGGAAGCCCATGAAGGCGATGGCGGGGCGGGCGAGCTTGCGGATCTCGTCGAAGCTGGCGTACTGCCAGCCGAAGCGGATCCAGGGGATGTCGCGGCGAACGAGGAAGCAGAGCAGGATGGTGCCGGCGATGTTGGCGGAGGCGAAGACCAGGGCGGTGGTGCGGGCTCCGGCTCCGAGGATGACGGCGACGATCATGCAGGCGAAGGCGCCGAGGGAGAGGAGACTCTTGATGAAGGTGCCGAAGGGGTATCGGCCGACGCAGCGGTAGGCGGATTGCAGAAGCTGCTCCAACTGGCCGAGGAGGACGGAGACGCCAAGGTAGAAGATGATCCACTTGGTGTCGGTCTCGCCGAGGGTGGAGAGCTTGAGGAGGCGGGCGGCGGGGAGGTAGTAGAGGCCGCCGCTGAGCAGGATGATGGTGGCGGTGCAGATGAGGGCGATGAGCCACCAGCAGCTCTGGAAGACGCGGAGAGCGCTGTCGCGGTCTTCGCGGGCGACCATCATGGTCATCTCATTGCCGGCGACCGAGCCGAAGCCTACGTTGCTGAAGCTGAGGTAGGCGGGGATGGAGTTGACGATCATCCACTCGCCGTAGAGGGGGACGCTCCAGAAGTGGAGGAAGACCGGCACCTGGACGAGCTGGATGACGGTGGATGCGAGTTTGCCGACCCAGTTCACGATGAAACCGAGCATCAGCCTGCGCTTTGTCGAGCTGTCCATGGTCATGCTTCGGGTGGTTTCCTAGGGCTGGGATTAGTTTACGTTCGACCGCGGATTTGCGCGGATGGGACGGATTTAAGGACAGACAAAGGCAAGGGTGGGGATCCTTCACGTGGCCTTTGGCTCGACCTGCGTTCAGGATGACGACGAAGAACAAACAACGGCAAAAGCAAAGGCAAAGACGAAAGACAGGGATCCTTCGCTACGCTCAAGGATGACGGCGAAGAACAAACAACAGCAAATGCAAGGGCGAATAAGGGGCTCTCCGCTACTAATAAGGGAGTCTCTCTCCGCTATACAGGCTAGCGGACAGGTCAGTGCTGGCGGAGGGTGCGGTCGATCTGGAGTTTTTCCGTGGTGAGTCTGGTTAGCATCTCGTGGTCGCCGCGGCGGTGGGCTTCGGCGATCAGGGTGCGGAGTTCGCGTTGGCGGCGTTCGAACTGATGGTGTTCGAGGGTGTGGAGGGCGTTTTCTACCTGTTCCGTCATAGGTTGGTGGCTGGACGAGGAGGTTTCGCCGGGTGCGCCGGGGGAGTCCTGGAGGGCGCGGACGAGGAGGACGCGACTTTGCTGGTCGGGGGCGGCGTCGAGCGGGTTTGGGGGGACGGGCGCGTTGGCGAGAGATTCGAGGAGGGCGGCGGAGGGCAGGCTGTCGAACCACTCGGGATGCTGGGTGAGGCGATCGGCGGCGAGGATGCGGGCGGGGTCGCCTTCGGGGAGGACGAGGGCGCGGAGGAGGACGCGCTCGGTCTCGGAGGCGGGGTCGTGGGAGTGGGCGCGGACGCTTTCGGTGCGCTGGGCGGCGGCCTGCTTGAGTTCGTGGCGGAGGATGGCGGAGTCGATGCCGAGTTTCTGCGCGGCGTCGGCGGCGAACTCGTCGCGCTGGATGCGGTTGGGCATGCGGCGGATGTGGGGGAGGAGGAAGTTGAGGGCCTTGACCTTGGCCTCGGAGGTGCGGCCGGGGAACTGCTGGCGGGCGCGGTCGATGAGGTAGTCGGCGTAGCGCTTCGCGGTGCGGATGGCTTCGGTGTAGGCCTGGACGCCGTGCTCGCGGAGATAGCGGTCGGGGTCGAGGCCGCCTTCGAGGGTCATGACCTTGACCTGGAAGTCCTCTTCGGTGAGGAGGGCGATGGCTTTTTCGGCGGCGTTCTGGCCGGCTTCGTCGGGATCGAAGTTGACGATGATGTTTTTGGTGAAGCGGCCGAGGAGGCGGACCTGCCTCTCGGTGAAGGCGGTGCCGGAGGTGGCGACGATGGGCTGGACGCCGGCCATGTAGACCGAGATGCAGTCCATCTGGCCTTCGACGAGGAGGGCGAAGTCGTGCTGGCGGATGGCGGATTTGGCCTTATCGAGATTGAAGAGGACGTGGCCTTTGGTGTAGAGGGGGCCTTCGGGAGAGTTGAGGTATTTGGCGAGGTCGCGTCCCTTCTCATCCTGGGCGTCGAGGGCGCGGGCGGTGAAGGCGATGGGCTTGCCCTGCTCGTTGGCGATGGGGAAGGTGATGCGTTTGCGGAAGCGAGCGTACATCGTGCCTGGCGCGCCGTCGGGCTGCTCCTTCGAGCTGAAGAGGCCGCTGGCGCGGAGGACCTCTTCGTTGAAGTGCGATTGGAGCGCGTTGCGCATGTGGTTGAAGTCGTCGGGGGCGTAGCCGATGCGGAACTTCGCGATGGTGTCGGGGGTGACGCCGCGGCCGGAGAGATACTCGCGGGCGCGGGCGGCTTCGGGGCTTTTGAGCGCGGCCTCGAAGTATTGGACGGCGGCCTCGTGGATGGCTATCAACTCGCGACGCAGAGACGCGTCGCGGGATTCTTCAGCGGAGCTGAACTCGCGCTTGGGCAGCGGGATGTTGCACTTGACGGCGACGGCGCGGACGGCTTCGGGGAAGCTGATGCCTTCCATCTTCATGACGAAGGTGAAGACATCGCCTTTTTCGTGGCAGCCGAAGCAGTAGAAGTAGCCGTGGATGGAGTTGACCGAGAAGGAGCCGGTTTTTTCCTTGTGGAAGGGGCAGAGGCCGGTGTAGTTCTGGGCGCCGGATTTGCGCAGCTTGAGGTAGTCGCCGAGGATGCGGACGATGTCGGCCTGCTGCTTGACCAGTTGGGCGAAGTTGTCGGACATGGTGCGTTCGGTTTTCTGTCTCCTGTAGCGGCCTGCGTCTGCTTCCCTTCGAGTTTAGACGGAGGCGAGTGTGGTAGCCCGGCGTTGGCTTTCGGAGGATTGGTAAGAGCTGACTGCTTAAGGATGGTACCCGGGCATTCCCTCTGGGGCTAAAGCCCCTTTATTCTGTGGGTCTTATGGAGCGGCTGAAGCCGCTCCCCTTCAAGACCGGGATTTAATCAGAGGTTCGTTAATCCCGATTGGCGCCGATGAGGATTTAAGGACAGGGAACAGCAAAAGCAAAGACGGAAGGCAGGGATCCTTCGCTGCGCTCAAGGATGACGACGAAAAACAGGCAACGGCGAAGGACGCGCAACGACGAAGGACAGGCAACGGCGAAGGCAAATGCGGGTATCCTCCCCTTGAATACATTCGAGGGTCAAGGATGACGACGAAGGACAGGCAACAGCAAAAGCGATCTCGATGATGGTTCTTGGACAGACTCTCCGAGTTGAGCCGTTTGCCTGGTGGAGCCGTAGCACGATTGAGGGATGTTCTTGCGCGGGGCTGCGGGCTAGTTTGAAAACGCGGGAAACTTCTTTCGCAGGGGCGTGTCTGTACGGGAGGAACACGAACGGCAGGCTCCATGAGGGACTGTCCGGCGATGGAAAGGCGGCGAATTCTGCCGTGAACGATACTTCGAGGTGGTTGTATGGGCTCTTTCAGTTTAGTTCGTAAGTTGGTCGTGGGTGCTGCACTTGCCCTTGTGCCCGCGGCTTCGTTTGCCGGGGTGTTTGTTTCGGTGACGATTGCGCCGCCGGTGTTGCCGGTCTATACGCAGCCGATCTGCCCAGGGGATGGATATCTGTGGAACCCGGGCTACTGGGGGTATGGCGATGCGGGCTACTACTGGATCCCGGGTGTGTGGGTCCGGCCGCCGCAGGTTGGGCTGCTGTGGACGCCGGGCTATTGGGGCTGGGGGGGCAGCGCGTATCTCTTTCACGCCGGATATTGGGGGCCGCATGTCGGGTTCTACGGCGGCGTGAACTATGGATTCGGCTATGGCGGGGTCGGCTTTGGCGGAGGACGCTGGGAGGGCGGACATTTTGCCTATAACACGGCCGTGGTGAATGTGAACAGGACGGTGGTCCACAACACGTATGTGGACCGGACGGTGATCAACCACAACACTTACAACCGCACCAGCTTCAACGGCGGCAATGGCGGCATCCAGGCGCGTCCTTCGGGGCAGGAGATGGCGTATGCGAGGGAAAACCATATCCCGCCGACAGCCTCGCAGCAAAGCCACTATGCCGCAGCGCGGGCAGACCGTGGGAACCTGGCTTCGGTCAACGGCGGACGTCCGCAGAATCCCGCGATGTCGAGAGTCGGCGAGCGGGCGAATAACCAGCAGCAGCGGGTTGCCCAGGGAGTGCGCTCGGGCCAGATGACGGCGGGCGAGACCAGGAACGTGGAAGGCCGCGAGGCGAGCATCCACCAGCAGACCGCGGCCGATCGCGCGGCGAATGGCGGCCGGCTGACCCAGCAGGAGCGGCAGCACGAGAACCAGCGGCAGAATAATGTCAGCCGTTCGATCAACAATGACAAGCACAATGCCAATACGCAGGGCCATCCGCATGCGGAAGAGCACGAGCGGCGGTAGTTTGGTGTAGGGCTGGAGGTAGTTTTGCTTCTGTTGGATAGGTTGTGGGCTTGACTGGGTGCCCCATGTCCGAAGATCCGGACATGGGGCACCCAGGATCGTTTGCCGCTTTCTGGCTTAGAGAAGGTCTGATTAAGCCTCCCGAACATTCCCTCAAAGGCTAAAGCCCCACTTATTTTGATCATCTTACGGCGCGGCTGAAGCCGCTCCCCTTCAAAGCCGAGACTTAATCAGAGGTTCCTTAGAACCTGCTAAAAACTGAAGACATCACGCCGATTTACACGGCTGAGACGGATTTAGGAACAGGCAACGGCAACGACGAAAGACATTGATCCTTCCCCTTCATTACGTTCGAGGGTCAAGGATGACGGCGAAAGGCAACGACGACAACGACGACATGCAGTGTCCTTCGTTTCTCTCGAGGATGACGGCGAAGAACAAACAACAGCAAATGCTCTCAATTGCATTTCTAAACAGGTCCTTCGAGCATCACAAAGATTGTTGAAGGAACAAGCGGCCTAGAATCGAAGGGATGGCGAGCGGGCTAGAGCTGGAACGCGTGGTGGTGGTGCTGGCGCGGGCGCGCAATCCGAATAATATCGGCGCGGTGGCGCGGGCGATGCATGACTTCGGGTTTCGTCATCTGCGCGTGGTGAATGAGTATGCTGTGCCGTTCGAGACGGCGCGGTCGGCGGTGGATGCGTCCGCGGTGCTGGCCGATGCGGCGGTGTTTGGGAGTGTGGCAGCGGCGGTGGCGGATTGCACGCTGGTGGCGGGGACGACGGCGGTGGGGCAGAGAGCGGGGCAGAGAGCGCTGATGCATCCGCTGTACGCGCTGCGGGATGGGGCGGAGCGGATGGGCGAGGAGCTGGCGCGGGAGGGGCGGGTGGCGCTGCTGTTCGGCTCGGAGAAGACGGGGCTGAGTAACGCGGAGCTGAGCCACTGCAACTGGCTGCTGACGATTCCGATGCAGGAGCGTGAAGGGGTTCGGCATCCGTCGATGAACCTTGGGCAGGCGGTGGCGGTGTGTCTGTATGAGCTGGTGCGGGGGGCGGGGATGCCGGTTGCGGGTGCGGGACCTGCGGGAGCGGAGGCGGGTGAGGTGGAGCGGCTGGCGATGCTGTTTGCCGAGGTGTTGGAAGAGACGGGATATACGAGGCGGCATCCGGCGAACTGCGAGGAGGCGCAGATTCGGCGGCTGGTGGTGCGGATGGGGGTTGCGGCGGGCGATGTGCCGGTGTGGATGGGGGTGTTGCGGCAGGTGTTGTGGAAGGTGCGGGGGGCGGGGATTCTCTGAGACGTGTTAAAGCTGAAGGCTCGACCGCGGATTTGCACGGATAAGACGGATTAAGGACAGGCAAGGCAACGACGAAAGACAGGGATCTTTCGCTTCGCTCAAGGATGACGACGAAGAACAAACAACGGCAAGGGCAAACGACGACGACGGCAAGGGCGAAATGCGGGATCCTCACTGCGTTCAGGATGACGGCGAAAGGCAACCGCAGATCCCCTTCGGGGATGACAGCAAGAAAGTTCGGGGATGACAGCAAGAGAGGCAACGACAAATGTGGGGATCCTTTGCCTTTGCTGCGCTCGAGGTCAAGGATGACGACGAAAAACAAATCAGATAGTTTCGAAGGAACGTGTGAGTGTGAGGAGGATGGGAGATGAGTGTGGGTCGACGATGGCCGGTGGTGGTGGGGATTGCGCTGGGGTGTTGCTTCCCCGCGAGTGGGAGGGCGCAGGGGAAGCAGTTGACGACCGGGGACTATGCGCGGGCGGAGAAGTTCATGGCGTACAACGTGAATCCGCTGGTGTACCACGGCGTGGCGCGGCCTGAGTGGATGGACGATGGGCGGTTCTGGTATCGCGATAACGGGCCGGATGGGGTGACGTTTCTGGTGGTCGATCCGGCGAAGGGAGCGAAGGCTGCGGCGTTCGATCAGGCGAAGCTGGCGGCTGCGTTGAATGCCGCGGATGGGACGTTGAAGGCGGATGCGAGGCATCTGGCGATCTCGGAGATTTCGTTTGCGGATCGCGATCAGACGGTTGTGGTGAGGAGTGGGTCGAAGCAGTTTCGCTGCGATCTGAGTGGCGCAGGGGTTTGCACGAAGATCGTTGTGCCTGGAGACAAGGCTGCGGGCGATCAGAGGATGAGCCCGCGCGGCCACGATGACCCGGAGGTTTCGCCGGACAAGACGAAGTTCGCCTTCATTCGCGATTACAACCTGTGGGTCCGTGAGCTGGCGACAGGCAAAGAGACGCAACTGACTACGGATGGGGTGAAGGATTTCGGCTATGCCACCGACAACGCGGGCTGGACAAGGAGCGATCGCGCGATTGTGGCGTGGTCGCCGGACTCGAAGAAGATCGCGACGTTTCAGCAGGACCAGCGCAAGGATGGCGAGATGTATCTGGTGCCGGTGACGAACGGGCATCCGGAGCTGCAGGCGTGGAGGTATCCGCTGGTGGGGGATAAGAATGTCACGATGATCGAGCGCGTGATTGTGGATGTGGATGCGGCGAAGGTGGTTCGGCTGAAGATGCCGCCGGACCAGCACCGGTCGACTCTGTGCGACGACATCAGCTGCTATGGCGGCGCATGGAATGACGTGCAGTGGAGCGGGGACGGGAGGCAGTTGGCGTTCGTTTCGACCTCGCGCGACCACAGGCAGGAGTGGATGCGGATTGCGGATGCGGAGACGGGCGATGTGCGCGAGGTGATGGGCGAGACGGCGGCGAAGTTCTTCGAGAGCGGCAACGGCAGGGTGAACTGGAGGTATCTGTCGAAGACGAACGAGCTGCTGTGGTTCAGCGAGCGGGACGGCTGGGGGCAGATGTATCTGTATGACGCGGCGGACGGCAGGCTGAAGAACCAGATCACGCATGGCGAAGGCAATGTGACGCAGGTGCTGCATGTGGATGAGGCGGCGCGGACGATTTACTTTCTTGCGGTGGGGAAGGAGAAGGGGCGCGATCCATATTTTTCGCACTACTACAGCATTCGTTTCGACGGGAAGAAGATGAAGCTGTTGACGCCGGAGAATGCGGACCATGCGGTGACGCCATCGCCGGATGGACGGTATTTCGTCGATGTGTCCTCGACGGTGACGGAGCCGGAGACGACGGTGGTTCGCGATGAGAGCGGCAAGCTGGTGATGGAGGTGGCGAAGCAGGACACTACGAAGCTGACGGCCGCGGGGTGGGTTCCTCCGGCGCCGATTACGGTGAAGGCTCGCGATGGCAAGACGGACCTGTATGGGTTTCTGTTCAAGCCGACGGACTTCGATGCTGCGAAGAAGTATCCGATTGTGAACCATGTGTATCCGGGGCCGCAGACGGGGTCGTGCGGAGGGCGGGGGTTTGCGGCGGCGCATGGGGATATGCAGTCGCTGGCGGAGCTTGGGTTTGTGGTGGTGTGCCTCGACGGGATGGGGACGCCGTGGCGGTCGAAGGCGTTTCATGAGTTTTACTACGGCAATCTTGGCGACAATACGATTCCGGACCAGATCTCGGGGATGAAAGACCTGGCGGCGCGCTATCCGTGGATCGACCTCGATCGCGCGGGGATGTATGGGCACTCGGGCGGCGGCAATGCGACGGCGGCGGCGATGTTCCGCTATCCGGATTTCTTCAAGGTAGGGATTGCGGAGAGCGGCAACCACGACCAACGCGACTATGAGGACGACTGGGCGGAGAAGTGGGCGGGGCTGCTGGTGAAGAATCCCGATGGCACGACGAACTATGACAGCCAGGCCAACCAGAACATCGCGAAGAACCTGAAGGGGCACCTGCTGCTGGCGCATGGAACGATGGACAACAACGTGCCGATGAACAATACGCTGCTGGTGGTGGATGCGCTGATCAAGGCGAACAAGGACTTCGATCTGCTGATCATTCCGAATGTGGCGCATGGGTATGCGGAGGCTTCGCAGTATATGACGCGCAGGCGATGGGACTACTTTGTGCGGTATCTCGCGGGGGATTTGCCGCCCTATGAGTACCAGATGAAGTCGTATGCGGAGGCGATGCGGAGTGGACGATGAGGGGGTTTATAGCGATTCCACGGTGAGTGTATCCCGGCAGAAAGAAACGCAGATCCCCTTCGGGGATGACAACAAGAAAAACAGGGCAACAGCGGGGTACAGCATGATTGAATTTGCTCTAGCGCGGATTTATCCGATGAGAAGAATTGAGAGCGGTTTGCTATTGGTGAGGAAGGCAACCGCAGATTCCCTTCGGGAATGACAAACATAGGGTGCGGCAGATTTTACACCAACTGCTACTTTGCTCTCAGGAACAGGCAAAGGCAAAAATCCACCAGGAAGCAGATGGAGAAAAGCCGATAGAGTGGAGGCTTCGCGTTCTATCGGCTTGTTCTTCTTCGGCGTGGAAGGGTTCGGCTACTCGACTATTTTGCTGTCGGCATTGGTGACTCGGCTGGTGCGCGGCGCGGAGGCTAGCTGCCAGCCGTTGTTGGTGTTGGTGAGGGTCGCCTGTCCGGTTTGCGGGCCGTTCAGGTCGGTGTGGAGTTGAGGGAAGGCGGTCTGGGTTTCGGCTGCGGTGGCCCATCCGGCGGCGTCGGCGATGGTGTAGTGATAGGTGACCTGGGTGGTGGCCCCGGGTTCGCTGGTGGTGGGGGTGGAGCTGTCAACGCTCGATACCTTGCGATGGCCGTAGCAGAAGTTGCCGTAGCCGGGCTGGTTGGTGTCGGCGGTCCATGCGGAGCGGCCTTTATCGGAGAGATCGTAGTTATTGACCTGCTTGCTGGAGACGATGAGGTGCTTCTTCTCTGCGGTGGTGCGGACGAGCAGGCCCTGGTCGACGAGAGCGTCGTAGCTGGAGGTCTTGCTGGTGTCGGAGGTGTCGGCCTGGACGGGGAACTTGACCGAGTCCGACCAGAGGCAGGCGGGATGGGCGCTGTAGTAGGAGTTGATGGCACTGGTGTAGTTCATGGAGTTGTCCTGCTTTTTGTTGCAGCCTGCTGCGAGCAGAAGGACTGCTCCGCAGAGAGCTGCGGAGCGAGCGGTGGTACGGATGACGCGGATGTTCATTGGGAGATCTCCTATTCACTGAAGTGGGATGCAGGAGACTCGCTTTTTGTCTTCTCGCGAATTGGTTGCCTCGCAGGTAAATTCGCGGCGTTCGCTGGAGGAGGAGAGCGTCTTGGCGCGGGCGATGCCGCTACATGTATTCGCTGCCGTATTTGACCGGGATCTGGGTGAAGGCGATGCGGGTGGGGGCGGAGTCGCGGGCGGGGAGCATGCCGGCGAAGTGGAGCGTGGCGTGGCCGTGCTTGAGGTTGAGCTTGTCCATGGTGGCGGAGAGCTCGGCGCGGTTGCCGGGTTCGGCGAAGAGGGTCTGCTGAAGCTCTGTGTCCGGGATGAGGTTGTGCATGGTGATGGCCAGGAAGAAGGGACGCTGCTGCTCGGGGCCTTTGGGGCATTGCTGCCAGATGCCCTGGAGGGCTTCGAGCAGGGTGAGGATGTCGTTGCAGGCACGGAAGCGCGCCTCCATGCCCCAGGAGGCGTGCTCGATGCCGCTGGAATGGCGGCGGGACTTTTCGGCGCGGGCTACCTGCTCGCGGGTGAGGGCGAAGCGGATGTTGAAGGAGAGCGCGGTGGTGTGGAATTTTTCCCTACGGAGGCGCATGGCGGCCTTGTGGAGGAGCTTGTGCGCGACGGCCCATGCGCCCTGGATGGTGCGGTGTTCGGGGGCGAGGACGTGGGAGTGGCCGAGGGACTTCTGGATGCCGGTGGAGATGGGAGCGCCGTCGTCGCCGGTGTCGCCGCCGCGCAGCCAGTGGTAGAGGCGGTCTCCCCAGACGGAGTCCCAGAGGGTGTGCATGGCGGCGCGGTCGAGGGCGAGAAGCTGCTCCATGGAGGTGATGCCCTTGGCGTTGAGACGTTTTTCGGTGCGTGCGCCGACGCCGGGAAGATCGCGGAGGTCGAGGTGGGCGATGGCGCGCGGAAGCTGGGAAGGGAGAAGACCGATCAGGCCGTCGGGTTTCTGCATGTCGCTGGCGATCTTGGCGAGGTAGCGGTTGGGGGCCATGCCGATGGAGCAGCGTATGGCTTCGCCGACGTTTTTATAGATGGACTGCTTGATCTCGAGGGCGATCTTGCGGGCGCGGGCGGGCTCCTGTTCGCGGCCGATGAGCTGGCAGACGGTCTCGTCGATCGAAGGTACGGCAATAACAGGGCAGGCAAGCTCGACGGCTTCTTTGACGGCGTGGGAGTGCCTGGCGTATTCGGTGTGGCTGCCTTCGATGAGGATGAGGCCGGGGCATAGTTTTTTTGCTTCGCCGACCTGGGTGCCGGTGCGGATGCCGAGGGCTTTGGCTTCGTAGCTGGCGGCGATGCAGCAGGTGGTGTCGGCCATGGTGGGGACGACCGCGAGGGGACGGCCCCGGTACTCGGGGTGCAACTGCTGCTCGACTGAGGCGAAGAAGGAGTTGAGGTCGATGTGGAGGAAGCGGAAGCGGTCGGGCTGGGGCGCGGTGGACACGGAGAATTAGAACATTCTATTCGCTTTTTGTTTGCTATTCGAGACCCTCGTTAAGAGAATCCTCCAACAACTTTGACGTCTTCGCCTTTGGCTGCGCGAATAAGGGCTGAATCCAGCGTGGCCAATGGCAAATCGACTCGCTTCGCCAATTCAAGATAGGCCGCATCGTAGGCGGTAAGCCGATGCTTTTCCGCGAGGATGCGGATTTCGTTATAAACAGCATCCCTGGCATGGGGCTCGACTTGAATGTCGAACGAGGCGAGTTCGAGCAGGAACGCTTGGATATCGGCCTCCTGAACGCGGCCGCGCAGCTTTGCCTGGATCAGGGTGTTGAGCACTTCCATGGGCCAGTGCGCGGGAGCTACCGCCTGCTCTTGTGCCGCCATACGCTTGAGAAGACCCTCGCTGAAACGTGTGGCCTCATCTTTGAAGCACCATGGCAGGGTTGCCGATGCGTCAAGGACGAACGCTGCGCTCAATACTTGTGCCCTTCATGCATGAGATCTTTGATCTTCAGACCGCCAAGCATGTTGCGCGATGCAATCTGGCGTATGTTCTCGGCGGCTTCCGCTGACGTTTTCGTAGGCGTACCGAAGCGAGACCATCCGTATCGGCGGGCGAGATCGTTTTCGCCGGCCTTTTCGACGATGCGCCTTACATACATCTCCACTTCAAGCCCTTCGGCTCGCGCTTTTGAGGCGACCTCGTCCGGGATGTCGATGGTGATCTGCATGGCACGATTGTACCTCTCCAGAGGCTCACCGCTGCTAGAATTTCGTTCTATGGCCGCAGTCGAGCATCCCGTTCAGCAAAACGATCCTGAAGCGAAGTCTTTGAGTCACCAGCGTCAACTGGCGGAGCTGGCGGCGCGGCATGCGATTGCCGAAGAGGGCGGGGGGGCGGAGCGGCGCGAGCGGGAGCGCAAGGCAGGCAAGCTGTCGGCGCGGGAGCGGGTGGAGTTTCTGCTTGATGAGGGCACGTTCGAGGAGACCGACAAGTTCGTGACCCACCGGGCGACAGACTTTGGGATGGACGCGCAGCGGGTTCCGGGGGATGGGTTCCTTACCGGCTACGGACGGGTGAATGGACGCGTGGTGTTCGTGTTCGCGCAGGACTTTACCGTGTTCGGCGGGTCGCTGTCGGAGGCCAACGCGGCGAAGATCGTGAAGATCATGGACATGGCGATGCGGGTGGGCGCGCCGATTGTCGGGTTGAACGACTCGGGCGGAGCGCGCATTCAAGAGGGTGTGGTTTCGCTGGCCGGGTACACGGATATCTTCCTGCGGAACACGCTGGCGAGCGGGGTGGTGCCGCAGATCTCGGCGATCCTGGGGCCGTGCGCGGGCGGGGCGGTGTACTCGCCGGCGATTACGGACTTTACGCTGATGACCGAGAAGACGAGCTACATGTTCGTCACCGGACCGGAGGTGATCAAGACGGTGACGCATGAGGATGTGACCAAGGATGCGCTGGGCGGGGCGGTGACGCATAACGAGATCTCCGGCGTGGCGCACTTTATGGCGCATGACGACCAGGAGTGCCTGGCGATGGTGCGGGAGCTGCTGGGATTTCTGCCGTCGAACAACCTGGAGGATGCGCCGCGGAAGGCGACCGAGGACGATGCTGGGCGGGCGGATGCGGCGCTCGATACGATCGTGCCAACCGAGAGCAACCAACCGTATGACATGGTGGATGTGATCGCGCGGGTGGTGGATGATGGCTACTTCTTTCAGGTGCAGGAGCACTTCGCGCGCAACATCGTGGTCGGGTTCGCGCGCATGGATGGGCGGCCGGTGGGGATTGTGGCGAACCAGCCGGCGTTCCTGGCCGGGGTGCTGGACATCAATGCGAGTGTGAAGGGCGCGCGGTTTGTGCGGTTCTGCGATGCGTTCAACATTCCGCTGATCACGTTTGAGGATGTGCCGGGGTTTATGCCGGGGATCCAGCAGGAGCATGGCGGGATTATCCGGCATGGGGCCAAGCTGCTGTACGCCTTCGCCGAGGCCACCGTTCCGAAGCTGACGGTGATCACGCGGAAGGCCTACGGCGGGGCGTACTGCGTGATGAGCTCGAAGCATCTGCGGACGGACTTGAATCTGGCCTGGCCCACGGCGGAGATTGCGGTGATGGGGCCGGAGGGCGCGGTGAACATCGTTTATAAGCGGGAGCTCGATGCAACGGTGCGCCGGGCCGAGGCGATGTGGCCGCAGGGCAAGGCGTTCACCGAGGAGGAGAAGCTGGCGGTGCTGGCCGAGGCGCGCAAGGAGAAGGTGGAGGAGTTTCGCGAGCGGTTCGCGAACCCCTATGTTGCGGCGGAGCGAGGATATATCGACGCGGTGATTCGGCCGAGCGAGACGCGGCGGCGGTTGAACTCGGCGCTGGACATGCTGGCGACCAAGCGGGAGAAGAACCCGGCGAAGAAACATGGGAATATCCCGCTTTGAGCTGCGGGCTTTGCGGATTGGTTTTGGGGCTGGACAGGTGTTGGCTAGAGCGGGTTTGCTGTTGGTGTGAAGGGGCAACCGCAGATTCCCTTCGGGAATGACAAACAAAGGGAATGACAAACAAAGGGAATGACAAACTAAAGGAATGACAAACGAAGGGAATGACAAACAAAGGTACGGCAGACTCTACAAACGAAGGGAATGACAAACGAAGGGCACGGCAGACTGTAGGCCGACTGCTACTTTGCTCTAAATGTGGTAGCGAGGGCGTCTACGAGGAGGAATGGGCTGGGAATGGCGCGGCAGAGGGAGGGCTGCGGGCTGTGCCAGGAGGTTCCGTCGGCGTAGGTGATGGAGGTGACATCGACCCAGCGGAGGACGCCTACGTGGCTCATCCACAGGTTGAAGCTGGTGAGGCCCTTCTCTCCGGCTTTGCGCTGCAGGTGGAAGTCTTTGGTGATGTCGGCGGTGGGGCTTGGGGCCGTGGGGAGGACGCGGGGAGAGGTGGAGAGGCCATGGAGGGTGGCGTCTATGGATTCAATCGGCGGGGTATCGATGGAGTTGAGAGTTACATGGAGGCCCTGGGCTGGGCTTGGTCTGGATGGGCTTGGTCTGGCTGCTTCGCTGGCGCTCCAGAGGACGAGTGGGGACTGGCGCTGAGCGTAGAGGTTGATGGGGCAGGTTTTCTCAGTTTGGGCGCAGGCGCAGGCGGCTGCAGCGGTGAGGAGGAGGAGGGTTGCGGCGTTTCGGCGCATGGGACGCTCCTGAACGGCTTACAGGGAAACAATACTCCGGCGGCGGTATGGATTCAAGGCTGTGCCCTTTCAGGGACTAGACCGTTCGACAGTTCTCGCTCATTGACCCATGAGAGCGGGTTTGCTGTTGGTGTAGAGGGGGAACCGCAGATTCCCTTCGGGAATGACAGACAAAAGTACGGCAGACTCTACAAACAAAGGGCACGTCAGACACTAGAGCCGGCTGATCCTTTGCTCTAGGATGGGTTCATGGAGATCAAACGCATCGGCTCGCAGCCGTCCGGCAAAGGTCCGGCGGACTGGTTTACCGGCAGTGTCCGGATTGACCCGCTCTTTCAAGCACCCGACCCGGCGTTGGTTGCCGGCGCGAGCGTCACCTTCGAGGCGGGAGCGCGTACCGCCTGGCATACGCATCCCCTTGGACAGACTTTGATTGTCACGGCAGGCTGCGGATGGGTCCAGCGGGAGGGCGGTGCGACAGAGGAAGTTCACCCCGGAGATGTGGTTTGGTTCGCGCCGGGAGAGAAGCACTGGCACGGGGCTACCCCGATCACGGCCATGACTCACATCGCAATCCAGGAGCGATTGGACGGCAAGGTCGTGGATTGGATGGAGCACGTCAGCGACGAACAATACCGACGGTGAATCTGGAGGCAAACTGGGCCGCTGCCTTGCTTTCGTGGAGCGGACTGCTGTCGGTGTAGGGGGAAGACAAGCGCAGATTCCCTTCGGGAATGACAAACAAGATGACAAACAAAATGGCAGATAAATGGCACGGCAGACCGCTACGCTAACTGCTACTTTGCTTTACTTTAGAGGACGCGGCTGTGCTTGTAGCCTTCCGCGGTGAGCGCGGTGAGCAGCTCTTCCACCTGCTCGCGTCCGCGCGTCTCCATGGTGATGTCGATGACGGTGTCGCCGAGGTTGACGCCGTAGTAGGCGCGGTTGTGCAGGGTGTCCACGATGTTGGCGCGATAGCTTGCGATCAGCCGCGTCAACTCCGCCAGCGCTCCGGGCTTGTCGAGCAGGTGGATGCGCAGGCGAATCAACCGACCGTCCTGCACCAGGCCGCGCTCGATGATGCGGCTGAGCAGCGTGACGTCGATGTTGCCCCCGCAGACCAGGACTGCGGTATGCGCGCCGTGCAGCGAGGTCTTCTTCTGCAGCAAGGCGGCCAATGCGGTTGCTCCCGCGCCCTCGGCCAGCGTCTTTTCGCGCTCCAGCAAGACCAGGATCGCGGAGGCGATCTCGTCTTCCTGCACGGTGACGATCTCGTCGACATAACGCTCGACCACGGGGAAGGTCTGGTCTCCGGCGCGGCGCACGGCGATACCGTCGGCGATGGTGGTTGCGGGCTCGAGCGTGACGGGATGATGCTGGGCCACAGCCGCCGCCATCGACGGGAGCCGTGCCGTCTGCACGCCGATGATGCGAATGTCCGGCCGCGACTCCTTGATCGCGCAGGCGATTCCTCCGATGAGGCCGCCGCCGCCGATCGGCACCACGACGGCTTCGAGCTGCGGGACCTGTTCGAGCAGCTCGAGCCCGATGGTGCCTTGCCCTGCCATGACCACCGGGTCGTCGAAGGGATGAATGAAGGTCATGCCCTGTTCCCTGCACAGGCGCGTGGCCTCTTCGCAGGCTTCGTCGTAGTTCGCGCCGTGCAGCACCACCTCCGCGCCAAACCCGCGTGTCGCGGTCACCTTGACCAGCGGGGTTGCCAGCGGCATGACGATCAAGGCGCGAATGCCGCGCGAGGTCGCATGATAGGCGACGCCCTGGGCATGGTTTCCCGCGCTGGCCGCTACCACGCCTCGCGCTGCCTGCTCCGGCGTTAGCAGGGCGATGCGGTTCAAGGCGCCGCGCTCTTTGAACGATCCAGTCATCTGCAGGTTTTCGAGCTTGAGATAAATCTGCTGTCCCGTCAGCGCGGAGAGCATCTGCGAGTGCGGGCACGGCGAGTAGTAGATCGAACCGCGGATGCGCTCGCGCGCGGCGGCCACGTCGGCGAGGCTGATGTTCAAAGCGCTTTTCAAATCACTCACAGTCCGGTCGTCTTTCTTCACGCTGACTGCGCGCAGGGTCGAAGGTAAGTTTGCCGGAACTTATTGCCGCTGGCGGAAACGGTTCGCCAGCGCAAATTCATCGCGCAGCCCGGGAGTTCGTAGATTCTCGCGTACATGCTGCAAACGCTGTTCGAGCGCCAGCAGGGTGTCGGCAACGGGGATGGTGTTGGTGAGCGCGACGTCGCGCCACATGGTGTAGGGGCTGGCTCCGAGACGCGTGGTCTCGCGCAGCGCACGGCCGCCAATCGCCGCGATCTCGGGAGCGTCGCCGAAGCGCTCTTCGAGCAGCGCCGCCAACGCGGTCGACAGCATCTGCGGCAGATGGCTTACCCAGGCGCAGAGTTCGTCATGCCGCGCCGCATCCATATCGAGCGTGCGCGATCCGAAGCAGCCGACCCACCCGCGCCATGCTTTTTCCATCGGCGTCACCTCTGCGCGGGTCGGGGTGAACAGCCACATCGCGCCGTCGAACAGGCCGGATTCCGCGAGCAGCGCGCCGCCGGACTCCTTGCCCGCCATCGGGTGTCCAGGCAAAAAGTCCGCGGCGCCGTCTCCGGCATATAACTGTTCGGCGAGTTCCACGATCTCGAGTTTGGTGCTGCCGACATCAGTCAGCAGTTGCCTGGGCCGCAGCACGGGCGCGAGCTGCTGCATCCAGTCCTTGATGGCAAGCACCGGCACGGCGAGCACGATCACGTCCGCCAGCCGGGCCAGTTCGAACGCGTTCTCCCGGCTGGCTGCCCTGCCGTCGATCGCGCCCATCTGCACGGCCGCGGCCATCTCGAGCTGGCTCAGGTCCCATCCGTCGATGCGGCCCGTGAAACCGGCTCCGCGCAGGGCCAGCCCCGTCGATGCGCCGATCAGTCCCGTCCCGATGAGGAATACGCGTTCGATCATGATCAGTCTTTCTCACTAGGCAATCGTTCTGCCGACCACCGGGGCCAGCAGACGGAGTTGCGCCATCAGCTTCTGTAACTGCTCTGGATACATACTTTGCGCGCCATCGCTCATTGCCTTGTCGGGGTTTGGATGCATCTCCATCAGCAGGCCATCGGCGCCCGCGGCCACGCTCGCCAGCGCCATCGGCGGCACGAGATCTCTTATCCCGACACCGTGCGAAGGATCGGCCATGACGGGAAGGTGGGTCAGCTTCTTCAGCACCGGAATCGCCGAGATGTCCATGGTGTTGCGCGTGTAGGTCTCGAAGGTGCGCACGCCGCGCTCGCACAGGATCAGGTTGTAGTTGCCGCCGGAGAGGATGTACTCCGCGCTCAAGAGCACCTCTTCGATGGTGGCGGAGATGCCGCGCTTCATCAGCACCGGTTTGCGTACATGCCCGAGTTCGCGCAGCAGGTTGAAGTTCTGCATGTTGCGCGCGCCCACCTGGAAGCAGTCGATATACGGCAGCATCAGCTCGATCTGCGAGATCTCCATGACTTCGGTGATCACGAGCAGGCCAGTCTCCCGGGAGACTTCGCGCAGCAGCTTCAGGCCGTCGAGCCCCATGCCCTGAAAGCTGTACGGCGAACTACGCGGTTTGAATGCGCCGCCACGCAGAAACTGCGCGCCCGCCGCGGCGACCTGCTCCGCGCTGCTAAGGATCTGCTGGGGCGATTCGACCGAGCAGGGTCCCGCCATGATGACAACTTCTTTGCCGCCGACGACTACGCCGTTGGGAAAGGTGACTGTCGTTCCTTCGGGTCGAAAACTTCGCCCCGCCAGCTTGTACGGCGACGAGATGCGGTAGGCGTCATGGACTCCGGGCAGCACCTTGAACTCGGTGACTTCGAAGTGCTCCGGTGTGCCGACGCCGGCGAGAATCGTCTGCACCGCGCCGGTGGTGCGATGAACGTTGAAGCCGAGCTCGACCATACGCTCGATCACCTTCTGGATGTTCTCTTCCGTTGCCTGGTCCTGCATCGCCACGATCATGATTTCGCTTCACTCTTTCTGTAACGTAAATCGATACAAACTTGATGGGTACGTAAGTCGTTGGCCGACCGAGGCTGTCTGCTAGAGATCTCTGCGCTGCAGTGTCCGCATCACGTCGATAATGCGCTCATACACATGCATCAGCTCGGTGTCGGCCAGCGGTCCTGGATTCGCTCCGCGGACCTTGTCGAAGACCTCCTGCTCGCGGTCCGGCTCATAGATGGGAAGACCGGAGGTCCGCTTGAGTTCGCCGATTGCCCGCGCCGCCTCGGCACGCAGGTTGATAAGGCGAACGATCTGCATGTCCAGTTCGTCAATCTTCTGTCTCCAGCCGGAGATGTCCATCCACTCGCCTCGCGTTGCAGCGGCGCGTCCGCGGACACAGCTCGCTGCGAAGTATTTTGTTCCTCCCATAATAAACGCGAGAAACGGAGGCTCCAGGCATACCTGCTCACAACACCGGAGGATCTCATGCGCGCAATCTCCGGATGAAATGGCCAATCGCCACGGCCGCCTCTGCTGGAGGAGTCTTTTCGATCAGCGCCACGAGCGCGCTGCCGATGACCGCGGCATCCGCAAACTCTCCGACAGCTTTTACATGCTCCGCGTTCGAGATGCCGAAGCCGACCGCGATGGGCAGGTTGGTGAACTGCCGCAGCCGCGTCACCAGCTCCGAGGCATCGCCTGCGATGTTCTGCTGGGCGCCGGTAATCCCGACTCGCGAGATGGCGTAGACAAAGCCTTGCGACGCGCTCGCAATCGCCTTCAGACGCGCATCGGGACTGGTCGGCGCTGCCAGAAAGATCGGCGCGAGCGCGTGCTCCTTCATCGCCGCCAGATACTCCGCCGCTTCTTCGACGATCATGTCGGTCAGCAGCACACCGTCCGCGCCGGCCTCGGCGGCCCGGGCGCAGAATGTCTTGATGCCCATCCGCACGACGGGGTTCAGGTAAGAGAACAGCACCAGTCCGGCGGCAGGCCGCGCGGCGCGCAACTGCTTCGCAAGCTCCAGCACATCGGTCAACCGGACGCCACGGGCCACCGCACGCTCGCTCGCCCGCTGGATCACAGGACCGTCGGCCAGCGGATCGCTGAAGGGCACTCCCAGCTCGATCACGTCGGCGCCGTTGTCGATCGCAGCCAGGGCAATGTCCCGCGTTGTCGCCAGGCCGGGATCGCCTGCTGTCAGATACGCAACCACTCCCGGCTTCCTTCTAAATTCAATCGCCATATTCTCCTCTCGCCGTAGCCGTTAGCTCTTAGCTCTTAGCCGTTAGCTAAAAGCCAAAAGCTAAGAGCTAAGAGCTTCCTTTCAAATCGAGTTCGCGCGCCAGAATGCCCATGTCTTTGTCGCCGCGGCCCGAAAGATTGATCATCAACACATCGGTCTTCGCCATCGTTGGAGCCAGACGAATGGCCTCAGCCACGGCATGAGCGCTTTCGAGCGCAGGCAGAATTCCTTCAGTCCGCGACAGCGTCACCGTGGCCTTCAGCGCGTCGTCATCCGAGCACGAAACATAGGTTGCACGCCCCGAATCATGCAGCATCGCGTGCTCCGGCCCGACGCTCGCGTAGTCCAGCCCAGCCGAAACCGAATGCGTGCTGCTGACCTGCCCGGAATCGTTTTGTAACACATACGAGTACGTACCCTGTAGCACTCCGGGGACGCCGCCGCCAACCTTCTGGAAGCGCGCCGCGTGCTCGCCCAGTGCCGTGCCGCGTCCGCCTGCCTCCACGCCGATCAACTGCACGTTGGCATCGGACAGAAACTCGTAGAACGCGCCAATCGCATTCGAGCCGCCGCCCACGCAAGCCACAATCGCGGTTGGCAGTTTGCCTTCGCGCTCCAGCATCTGCGCGCGCGCCTCGCGGCTGATCACGCGATGGAAGTCCCGCACCATCGTGGGATAGGGATGCGCTCCGAGCGCGCTGCCGAGGATGTAGCAGGTCGTCCGCACATTCGTCACCCAGTCGCGCATGGCTTCGTTGATCGCGTCTTTCAACGTCGCGGACCCCGCCGAAACTCCGCGCACTTCAGCCCCCAGCAGACGCATCCGGTAGACGTTCAACTCCTGGCGGCGCATGTCCTCTTCGCCCATATACACGACGCATTCCATGCCCAGCAGCGCGCATACGGTCGCGGTGGCAACGCCATGCTGGCCCGCGCCGGTCTCGGCGATGATCCGCTGCTTGCCCATGCGCCGCGCCAGCAGTCCCTGGCCCAGCGCGTTGTTGATCTTGTGCGCGCCGGTATGCAGCAGGTCTTCGCGCTTCAGGTAGATCTTGGCTCCGCCGCACTGCTCGCTCAGCCGCTTGGCGAAGTAGAGCGGCGTGGGGCGGCCGCAGTAGTTGTGCAGCAGGTCGTCCAGCTCCGCATGGAACGCCGCGTCTTTCTGCGCCACGTTGTAGGCGGCCTCCAACTCTTCGAGCGCGGCCATCAGCGTCTCCGGAACATACCGGCCGCCATACGCGCCGAACCGTCCTGCTACCGCCGCCGGCGAACCTGCCGTTGCTCCTGCACTCATCGGTCTCTCTCCTGCTGCTGCACTCTTCGGTTGCTGTTACGCAAAACAAAAGCCGCGACGGATAGGGTCGCGGCTCGTGGGGATGTCGATCAACTGAAACTCGGGATTGTCTCTCAGATGACGCTACTCCGCCGAGGCCGCTATGGTGCGCCAATAGCGGAGAATAAACGGAATTCGGCTGGACGGAATCATCATCTTGCTATCCAAGATACATGGTGCGCGGAAGCTCTGCAACTTTTACGAGAGGCTCACTGCAGGCTGCGCTGGGAGCTAGATCTTCTGCACGCGCTGCACATCGAGCACTCCGGGAACCTTGCGCAGGTTCTGCACCAGCTTGTTCAGATGGCGGACGTCCACGGTCTCGACGACGAAGTCCACCATGACCTGTCCATCCGGCATCGGCCGGGTATCCACGCTGCGGATGTTGGTGCCGTCTTCGGAGATGATCGCCGTAAACTCCTTCAACATGCCCGCGCGGTCGTCGCACAGCACCGTCAGCTTGACCGGGTAAGTCTGCGCCTTGGTGGTTCCGGGCTCGATGGGCGAGGGCGACCACTCGACCTGGATGCGCCGGTCCGACTCGTACAGCAGATTCTGCACATTCGGGCAGCTTCTTGCATGCACCGCGACGCCCTTGCCCCGGGTGACGTATCCGATAATCTCCTCACCGCGAATGGGGTTGCAACAGCGCGCCCGGTAGACCAGCAGATCGTCCTGCCCCTCCACCTGCAGGGAGTCCGACCCCTTGCCGAAGAAGACGCGCTTCACCGCATCCGACATCTGCCCGAGCGTGTTGCCAACTCCGCTCTCGTGCGCGGCAGGGTCCGCCGACATCGTCGAACCCGGCTCCAGTTTGTTCAGCACCTGCCGCGCGGAGAACTTGCCGAATCCGACTCCCGCGAGCAACTCAGCCTGCGTGCCCAGTCCATATTCACTGGCGACCTTGTCGTAATCGGCCTCGGTGAACTTGCCCAGCGACAGCTTGTACTTCCGCGCCTCGCGATCCAGCAGCTTCTTGCCGATCTCGATGGCACGCTCGCGCTGATGTTCATTGAGCCAGTGCTTGATCTTGTTGCGCGCGCGCGAACTCTTGGTGAAGCTGAGCCAGTCGCGGCTCGGAGCATGTCCTGTCTGGGTGGAGATCTCCACGATGTCGCCGTTTCGAAGTTTGGTCCGCAGCGGGACGATCCGCCCGTTCACCTTTGCGCCAACTGTGGTGTTGCCGACCTCGGTGTGGATCGCATAGGCGAAATCAATCGGGCTGGCATCCTTGGGCAGAACGACGACCTTGCCTTTGGGGGTAAAGGTGTAGACCTCCTCCGGGTACAGATCGATCTTCAGCGTCGACATGAACTCATTGGGATCGGTCATCTCGCGCTGCCATTCCATGAGCTGCCGCACCCACGCCAGCCGCTGCTCGTCCTTGGCGCTTACGTTGTCGGAGGCCTTGTACTTCCAGTGCGCCGCGATGCCTTCTTCGGCGACGCGGTGCATGTCTTCGGTACGGATCTGCACCTCGAACTGGTGGCCGCCCTCCGCGATCAGGGTGGTATGCAGCGACTGATACAGGTTCGGACGCGGCATCGCGATGAAGTCCTTGATGCGCCCTGGCACCGGACGCCAGATGCTGTGCAGCAATCCAAGCAGCGCGTAGCAGTCCTGCACGGAGTTGCAGATCACGCGAATCGCCAGCAGATCGTACACCTGATCGACCGGAATCTTCTGATCGGCCAGCTTCTGCTGGATCGAATACAGCCGCTTGATGCGCGACTCCACCCGGCCCTCGATCTTGAACTCCTTCAGCTTCGCCTCAAGCTGCGTCACAATCTTCTGCAGAAACTCTTCGCCTGCGCCGCGCAGCGCCTCCACCTCGGTCGAAACCTGCTCGTACGCGTAGGGATCGGTGTAGCGAAAGGCCAGGTCCTCGAGCTCGCCGCGCAGCTTGCCCATGCCCAGCCGGTGCGCCAGCGGAGCGTAGATGTCCAGCGTCTCGCGCGCGATCTTCTGCTGCTTTTCTGGCTTCAGGTGTTCGAGCGTCCGCATGTTGTGCAGCCGGTCGGCGAGCTTGATGATCACGACGCGCACGTCGGTCACCATCGCCAGCAGCATCTTGCGGATGTTCTCCGCCTGGTGGTCTTCGCGGTTGGCGAACTTGATCTTTTCGAGCTTGGTCACGCCCTCGACGATGTGGGCCACCTGCTCGCCAAACCGCTTGGCGATTTCGGCCGAGGTGACGTCGGTATCTTCGACCGCGTCATGCAGCAGCCCCGCCGCAATCGCGGTCGAGTCCATCTTCAGCTCGGCCAGCACCTGGCCCACTTCGAGCGGATGAATGATGTACGGCTCGCCGCTGGCGCGCTTCTGGCCCTCATGCTGCTGGAGACAGAACGCCCACGATTTGCGGATGATCTCGAGGTCGTCTCCGGGGCGGTTCTCATGGACCGTGGCCAGCAGCTTGTTGAATTTCGCATCGACGGTCTGGATATCCGACGCCGAGCTTCCCGCCAGATGGCTGGCCGAGGACTCCGCAGCCTCCGACGACTCATCCACCCCGGCAATGAGCAGCGGGGAGAGGTCTGGCCTCGCCTCCTGTGTTGGCTCGTCACCCGCTGCAGCCGCACCTGGTTTCTTACCTGGTTTCTTCTGTTTCGCGCGAGGAGGCGCATCCGAGGAGACCGGCGGCTCCGCGACAGGAAGAGCAGCTTCCAGCTCCATCCCTGTGTCGGTCTGTTGCCTATCCGGTTGGGACTTCGGTTCGTGGTGCGGCTCTGGCTGCGGGCCAGCCTGCGCAGAGGCTGGAGGAGCGATTGCCATGGTTCATTATAGGCTGAACTTTTGAACTTCTTTTGGAAAGATAGGTCCTGCCGGACGGGCCCACTGCGCGTGGGGCGGTCACTTCGTGACGCGTATACCCCTTCGGTTGGCCCTCCCGCTGGTCGGGATCAACATTTGTTGCCGACCAACGGGAGGCCCTATGCTGATCATCCTGCCTAGACAGGTATACGCGTCACGAAGCGACCGCCTTCCGCGCAGGAGGCCCGTCCGGCAGGACAGAATCTTTACCCCTTGCCTGCCAACTGCCGCAGCACATACTGCAGGATGCCGCCATTCTGGTAGTACAGGATCTCCTGCGGGGTATCGATCCGCACCGTGGCGGAGAACTCGATCGTCTTGCCCAGGTCCGACTCCGCAAGTACTGTCACGATCTTGCCGTCGGCGAACTTGCCGTCGAGCATCGCTTTCAACTGCCCCGGCATGTCTCCGATGGCAAACACCTCTTCGCCGGTCAGGTGGAGCGACTCGGCGTTTTGGCCGGGGAGGAACTGCAGCGGCAGAATCCCCATGCCGACCAGGTTGGAGCGGTGAATGCGCTCGTAGCTCTCCGCGATCACGAACCTGATTCCGAGCAGCCGCGGCCCCTTGGCCGCCCAGTCGCGCGACGAGCCTGAGCCGTACTCCTTGCCTGCCAGAATCGCCAACGGCGTGCCTCGCCTGGCATACTCCACGCTGGCGTCGTAGATGGACATCGGCACGTCGTCCGGCAGCAGCCGCGTCACGCCGCCTTCAGTCCCGGGCGCGAGCTTGTTGCGCAGCCGCACATTGGCGAACGTGCCTCGCACCATGACCTCATGGTTGCCGCGCCGCGAGCCGTAGCTGTTGAAGTCCGAGGGCTTGACGCCATGCTCGATCAGGTACTTGCCCGCAGGCCCGTTCAGCTTGATCGAACCCGCGGGGGAGATGTGGTCCGTCGTCACCGAATCGCCCAGCATCGCCAGTACCCGCGCTCCGTGGATGTCCTCCACAGGGGCAGGCGTCGCGGGCATTCCGTCGAAGTACGGCGCCTTGCGGATATAGGTCGAATCCGTCTCCCACCCATAGGTCTCGCCATCGGGAAACTTCAGGCTCTGCCAGTTCTGGTCGCCATCGGAGACGGTGCTGTACTGCCTGCGGAACATCTCCGAATCAATCGAGGAGTTCACCACCTCGGATACCTCAGCCTGGGTCGGCCAGATGTCTTTCAGGAACACGGGCTGGCCGGCCTTGTCTTTGCCGAGAGGATCGGTGTCGAAGTTATGCCCGATGTGTCCGGCCAGCGCATAGGCCACGACCAGCGGAGGACTCATCAGGTAGTTTGCCCGCACCTCCGGAGAGATTCTTCCTTCGAAGTTCCTGTTTCCCGAGAGCACCGACACCGCGACCAGCCCATTGTCTTCGATCGACTTCGAGACATCGGTGGGCAGCGGCCCCGAGTTGCCGATGCAGGTCGTACAGCCATACCCGACGACCTGGAATCGCAGTTGGTCTAGATACGGCATCAGCCCCGCTTTCATGTAGTAGTCCGTCACCACGCGCGAACCCGGCGCGAGCGAGGTCTTCACCCAGGGCGGCGTGCTCAGCCCCTTTTCCACCGCCTTCTTGGCTAGCAGGCCGGCGGCCATCATCACATACGGGTTCGACGTGTTGGTGCATGAGGTAATCGCCGCAATCACGATCGAACCATGATCGAGGTACTTGTCGGGATCGACGCCGAACCGGGTCTTGATCGAAACATGGGGGGCCTCAAGCTGCGGCACCGGCTCGTCGTTAATCGTGATCACCGGCACCGTAGGATGCTCGACCACCGGGGCCGACGCGCCAATGCTGCTGGTCACATCGCCCGACGCGCTGGCATGTCCGCCCTCGCCCTCCCAGCGCACCATCTGCCGGATCACATGGTTGTTGCCGTTCGGCCCCAGCAGGCCGGGCAGTTGCTCTTTGAAGCTCTCGCCCGCCTCCGAAAGTTTAACCCGGTCCTGCGGGCGCTTCGGTCCGGCCACGCTGGGCTCGACGGTCGCCAGATCCAACGCGATGGTGGCCGAGTACACCGCCTCGGCAGCGGCGGCGGTATGGAACAGCCCCTGCTCCCGGTAGTACGCCTCGACCAGCGCGATCTGCTCTGCCGGTCTTCCGGTCAGGGCAAGGTAGCGCAGCGTCTCCGCGTCGACCGGGAAGATCCCGCAGGTCGCGCCATATTCAGGGGCCATATTGGCAATTGTCGCGCGGTCGGCCAGCGGGAGTTCGGCGATGCCCGGGCCGTAGAACTCCACGAATTTGCCGACGACGCCCAGCTTACGCAGCATCTCGGTGACGGTCAGGACGAGGTCGGTGGCCGTGGTGCCTTCCTTCAGCTTGCCCGTCAGCTTGAACCCGACGACCTGCGGGACCAGCATGCTCACCGGCTGGCCCAGCATCGCGGCCTCGGCTTCGATGCCGCCCACGCCCCAGCCCAGCACGCCGAGCCCGTTCACCATGGTGGTGTGGGAGTCGGTGCCCACCAGGGTATCGGGATAGGCGGACATAGTACCGTTTGCGTCAGGTTGGGTTGTAAACACCACCCGCGCCAGATACTCCAGGTTCACCTGGTGGCAGATGCCCATTCCCGGCGGCACCGCAGAAAAGTTGTGGAACGCCGTCTGTCCCCACTTCAAGAACGCATAGCGCTCGCGGTTCCGCTGAAACTCCAGCGCCGCATTCAGGTCATAGGCTCGCGTGGTGCCGAACTCATCCACCTGCACGGAGTGGTCGATGACCAGCTCGGCAGGCTGCAGTGGATTGATCCTGGCCGGATTGCCGCCCAGCATGCGCATGGCATCGCGCATGGCAGCTAAATCGACAATCGCGGGCACGCCGGTGAAGTCTTGCATGAGCACCCGCGCCGGCATGTAGGCGATCTCGCGCGAGGGCTCCGCGTTCGGGTCCCAGCTCGCGAGAAACTTGATATCGTCCGCAGTTACCGTGCGGCCGTCTTCGTGGCGCAGCAGGTTTTCGAGCAGGATGCGCAGCGAGAACGGCAATCTGGCCAGGTCCACGCCGGTCCCGGCGAGCGCCTTCAGGCGAAAGAGCGAGTAAGTCTTCGAACCGGAGGTCAGCGTGGACTTGCTCAGGAACGAATCGGGGTGCGATTGGGGGGGCATGGTGTCTTCTCCAGGGGGCGCTTCAAGAGCGCGAAGGTTGAGCCTCAGTCTACGACGTGCAGCCGGAGGCGTCGCAGGCTGCAGCCTATCAAATTGTCGTGTACTCATGTCGCAAGGGGCAGGAGAGCTAGCACCGGCCGCAGTCAGGTTGTCGTGTGCTCTTGTCGCAAGGGGAGGGATAGCTAGGACCGGCCGCGGTCAGGTTGTCGTGTGCTCTTGTCGCAAGGGGAGGGAGAGCTAGGACCGGCCGCGGTCAGGCCGACCGTGGCGGAAGCGCTTCGTCGTTGGAAGACAGCCTGCCATCGAGACTATTTTACCGCCAGCCGCGGCTTCGGCGCGAAACGAATTGTCCTTTGGGGCCACCGGCACTGGACTGTCGGTGCTCCTCCTCTGCTCCTCCCCCGAAATGGCTATATCGACCCACCCCCCTCCAGCAGCTACAATTCTTCGGAACCGGAAACCGCATCGTATAGAAGTATCGACTGCAATCATTTCGGGTTCAAGCGTAAGGGAGCAAGGAGAACGACGCATGTTCAAGTTCGGCCCCAGGGTTTTTCTAAGTATTTCCATTGGAACCGCGACACTGATCGGTGCAGCGGGTGTTGCGGGCTGCCATAACGCTACTCCCCCGGCAGCTATCCCCGACAACTCCGGACCCGATCCCGCCGACGCCAACATGGCTCCCGTCGATAACACCCAGCCAGACACCCAGCCAAATACCCAGCCGTACAACCAGCCGCAGCCGTACGCCTCTGCCCCGGCTCGCGTGCTTGGAGTCCGCTCGCAGAGCGCACCGCAGCAGAACGAGGAGCAATCCGGTTCGCCTCAACCTGACCAGAATCAGTCTTACCCCGACCAGTCCAACGGCAACGACCAGAACTATGCCTACAACGCTCCCAACTACGAGGGAGACGATCAGGAGGACGCCGGCCAGCAGGCGATCGAAGAAGCCAGTGAGCCGCCGCCGCCGCTGCCGGAGTACGATCAGCCCGAAGCTCCCGCGCCCAACTATCTCTGGAACCCCGGCTACTGGGGCTGGGCCGCCGCCGGCTTCTACTGGGTCCCTGGCATCTGGTGCGCCCCGCCCTACTACGGCGCGCTCTGGACCCCGCCCTACTGGGGCTTCTATGGTGGCCGCTACCTGCTGCATCGCGGCTACTGGGGTCAGCACATCGGCTTCTACGGGGGCATCAACTATGGCTTCGGGTATACCGGCAGCGGCTATCACGGCGGCTACTGGAACGGCCACAACTTCTACTACAACCGCGCCGTGAACCGCGTGAACACGACTCGCATCACCAACGTCTACAACCGCACGGTCGTCGTGAACAACCGCAACAACCGCGTCTCCTACAACGGAGGCCGGGGCGGCGTCGCCTACCGTCCGAAAGCGGCCGAGTTAGCGGCCATGCGCGGCCCGCGCACACCGGCCATGGCGACCCAGGTCCAGGTCCGGCAGCAGGCCGCGCAGAATCGTGCGCAGTTCTATAACCAGAACAAGGGCCGTCCCGCCATGGTCGCAGCCGCCCGTCCCATCGCCGCCGATCGAGGCGTGCAGCGTCCCAAGCTCCCGCAAAACGGAGCACAGAATCGCCCGGGTCAGCCGAATAACGTGAACCGGCCCGGACAGCCGGGCAACGTCAACCGCCCCGGCCAAACCGGCAACGTCAATCGTCCGGGTCAGCCGGGCAACGGGACCCGGCCCGGCCAACCCAACACTCGCCCCCAGATTCAGCCAGCTCGCCCCGGACAGAACGAAAACCGTCCGCAGGTGCAGCCGGGCCGCCCGAACCAGCCGCAGACCAGACCGCAGACCAGACCGCAGACCAACCAGCCGCAAACCCGTCCTGTTCAGCCGCAGAACAGACCGGCACAACCGCAATACAGACCGCAGCAGCCGCAAACCCGCCCTGTTCAGCCGCAGAACCGTCCGGCTCAACCCCAGCCCCGGCCCATGCCTCAGCCCCGTCCGGCTCCGCAGCAGGCGCGTCCGGCGCCGCAGCAAGCCCGTCCCGCTCCCCAGCCACAGGCAAGACCTGCTCCTTCCCAACCGCGTGGAGGCGGCGAAGGACGTCCACGGTAAGAACACCAGCCGCCGTGCGCGCTCCAACGAAGAAGGCCCACTTGCAAGCGGGCCTTCTTTATCTCCCAACTCCTTCTGCTTACTGCACTCGGTTGCAGCCGCCCTCTACCCACGAGTGGCCGCACTCATCGCAGTGCCAATGGTTCACCGGATCGACGGACTCCAGCAACGTCTCCTCTCCGCCGCACTCCGGACACGCCGGCAGATCGAACTCCGCAGGCACCTCGTCTTCCGCCTCTTTCCGGAACCGCTGCGTCAAGGGCTGCGACAGGATAGCCTCTGCCCGCTCGGCATCGTCCGGTCCTACGACTACGCGGGGCCCGCGCTGTTCCAAGCTCGATCCCTCGACGGCCAGCACCACCGCCTCGATCCCTTCCTCGGCCAACAGATGATAAGCAGCCGACGCTCCAGCCTCATCTTCGAACTCGAAGACGCACTCCGGCGCGGCCAGCTTCGCATAGGCCCGCAGATTGGCGAGGTCTTCGTCGCTCAGGCCATGCGCCTCCTGCGGGTCCGCCGCGCTGCCTACGCTCAATCCCCTGCGCGCGATCTCGCTTTTCAGCGCCTCCTGCGCCATCTCCGTCAGGTCGGCCATGCCGCGCCCCAGCGCAATCAGCTCGTCATCCCCATAGGTGCCGTACAGCTCTACCAACTCCCGATACTGCGCCGCATCTCCAATCATCGTTCTCTCCCACACCCCAGTATGCCGCAATGTCATTCTTAGTGTCCTGCCGGACGGGCACTTCTGCGCGGAGGGCGGCCCCAAGGGCAGGGAGTAGGGAATAGGGAATAGGGAGTAGAAGACTCCCGCACTCCAACTGCGCTGTAACAATCACGCAAGAACAACGAGCGGCCATGCCGCAAAGGGGAGCGGAGCAGCAGCGAACATCGGGCTTTGAGAGAACCGGTCTTCTACTCCCTATTCCCTATTCCCTACTCCCTGCCTTTCTCACAGGCCCAGCGCAATCTGCCCTAGCAAAACTACATTCAGAGCGAGAATAATCCCCACCGCGCACCAGCCCGCGACCCGCGTCCGCCGCGCACTCGCAAACGTCTTCATCACCGACGTCCGGCTGGTGAGCAGAAGCAGCGGAACCAGCGCAAACGGCAGGGCGAAGCTCAGCACCACCTGCGACAGCACCAGGATCCGCAGCGGATCGAGCCCCACCGCGATGATTGCGAGCGCGGGAAGGATGGTAATCAGCCGCCGCAGAAAGATGGGGAACTTGATATCGAGAAATCCTTCGATAATGACCTGTCCCGCCATGACTCCGACGGTGGACGACGACAGCCCCGAGCACAGCAGCGCCACCGCGAACACCGTCGCCGCAAGCGGGCCCAGCAGCGGCCCCAGGGTGTGGTAGGCCTGCTCGATATCCGGCGCCGCAGCGCCATCCGGAGCCGCGCCCCCATGCATAAACGCGACCGCCGCCATCACAATCATGGCCGAGTTGATCAGCCACGCCCCGTTCATCGCCACAAAGACGTCGATCAGCTCAAACCGCAGATAGTTTCTCCGCCGCGAAAACCCCTCCCTGCGCGGCAGCTTCACCATCTCCTGCCGCCGCGGCTGCACCAGCGCGGAATGCAGATAGACTACATGCGGCATCACGGTCGCGCCCAGCATTCCCACGGCGGCATACAGGCTGCCGTGCATGTCCTTGGGATCGAGCGTAGGCACCAGCGTATGGAACGCCGCCCGCTTCCAGTCCGGATGCACCAGGAACACCTCGAAGCCGTAGCAAAGCCCGATCACCCCGACAAACGCCATGATCCCGCGCTCCAGCCACCGGTACCCCGCCAGGTCCAGCGCGAGGATCGCAAACACCAGCACCGCCGAGACCAGCGCCGCCGCAAACAGCGTCTCGGTCCGGGTCCAGCAGCGCGCCAGCAGCACCGAACCGAACAGCAGGTACAGCCCAAGAGCCGCCCCTAGAAACTCCGCCAGATCGGTCGCAATCGCCGCCACCTCCGCGGCCACCCACAGCCAGACCGTAGACCGCCGCGAAAAATGTTTTCTGCAGTTCTGCGGCAGCGTCAACCCGGTCACGATCCCCAGCTTCGCGGAAAGGTACTGGATCAGGATCGCCATCGCGTTCGACCACAGCAGCACCCACAGCAGACGGTACCCGTACATGCTGCCGCCCAGGATGTTCGTCGCAAAGTTACCGGGATCGATGTACGCCACCGAAGCCACGAACGCCGGCCCGAAGTACGTCCACATCTGGTTACGCTTGAATCCCGGCCACATCCCATCCGGCAGCGGAGTTGCGACGGTACTCGCCCGCGCAGTCTGCGCCGCTGGCGAGCTCGACAACTCTTCCGGTGGTTGCCGCTCAGCCATTCTCTTCAGTATAGAAGGATAGAGAGTAGGGAGTAGAAGACCGTTTCTCATGGCCCCCGATGTTGCCGCTGCTTCGGTACTTTTGCAGCCCGGTCGCTCGTTATTGCTGTGTGATCGTGCAGCGAAGCCGGATTGCGAGAGTTTTCTACTCCCTACTCCCTATTCCCTACTCCCTGCCCTCTTATGATGGAGACATGAAGATTCTCGTAATCGGCGGCGGCGGCCGCGAGCATGCCCTGGTCTGGGCCCTGCGCAAATCCCCGCAAGTCACCGAGGTCCTCTGCGCTCCGGGCAACGGCGGCATCGCCACTCTGGCCCGCTGCATTCCCGTCGACCCCGGCAATCTCCACGAGTTGGCCAACCTCGTGGCCGTCGAGCAGCCCGACCTGATCGTCGTCGGCCCCGAACTCCCCCTGTCCCTCGGCCTTGTCGACGAACTCGTCAAACATGGCCACCGCGTCTTCGGTCCCACGCAGGCCGCCGCCCGCCTCGAAACCAGCAAAGCCTTCGCCAAAGAGTTCATGCAGCGCCACGGCCTCCCTACCGCCGAGCACGCCGTCTGCACAACTCTGGACGAGGTCCGCGAAGAACTTCGCCGCTTCTCTGTCCCCATCGTGGTCAAGGCAGACGGCCTCGCCGCCGGCAAAGGCGTCGTGATCTGCGAGACCCACCTCCAGGCCGAAGAGACCGCCGCGCAGATGTTCTCGGGCGCGCTCCTCGGCACGCAGGAAACCGAAGTCGTGCTCGAAGAGTTCCTCACCGGCGAGGAGCTCTCTTTTTTCGCATTGTGTGACGGCACTCATGCTATCGAGATCGCCTCCGCCCAGGACCACAAACGCATCGGCGAAGGCGACACCGGCCCCAATACCGGCGGCATGGGAGCCTACTCCACCGACGGCCTCGCGACCCCGGCCATGCGCCACTGGCTGCTCCGCAACGTCGCGCAAAAGGTCGTCGACGGCATGCGCTCCGAAGGCAATCCCTTCAAAGGGATCCTCTTCTGCGGCATCATGATGACCCCGCGCGGCCCCATGGTGCTTGAGTTCAACACGCGCTTCGGCGATCCCGAAACGGAAGCGATCGTACTGCGCCTGGAGACCGACATCCTCGACCTGTTCAACGCGTCGATCGACGGCACCGCCAACCAGCTCACGATCAAGATGCGTCCGGGCGCCAGCGTCTCCCTTATCGCTGCCAGCGGAGGCTACCCCGGCAAGTACGGCTCAGGAAAACCTATCACCGGCCTGCCGGCACAAGGCGAGGCAGCCGAGGAAGACATCGTCATCTTCCACTGCGGCACCGCCCTCAAGGACGAACGACTCGTCACCGCCGGCGGCCGCGTGCTTGCCGTCGCCGCAGTAGCTCCTGATCTCGGTGCTGCTCTCGAGAAGGCCTATGCCGCGCTCAGCAAAATCCACTTCGAAGGCATGCAGTTCCGCCGCGACATTGCTCACCGCGCCTTGAAAGGCGATGTCCTGCCGGACGGGCCCACTGCGCGTGGGGCGGTCACTTCGTGACTGGTATACCCCTTCGGTGGGCCCTCCCGTTGGTCGGGATCAACATTTGTTGCCGACCAACGGGAGGCACTATGCTGATCATCCTGCCCAGGCAAGGTATACGCGTCACGAAGTGACCGCCCTCCGCGCAGGAGGCCCGTCCGGCAGGACCTGTCTTTAAACAGCCGTAGTCACCGCCGGTAGAATCTCCGATACATCCACCCATTGGGTCGGATAATTTCCCGTATAACAAGCCGTACAGAATGATTCTTCGGTAAGCCCATTGGGCCCCTCCCCCAACGTACAGCTATGCAGCAGGCCATCCATCGAAAGATATGCCAGGGAATCCGCCTCGATGAACTCGCATATCTCTTCGACCGTCTTGTTCGCCGCAATCAGGTCCCGCTTCGAAGGCGTATCCACCCCATAAAAACAAGGCGAAATTGTCGGCGGACACGAGATCCGCAGATGCACCTCGGTCGCCCCCGCAGCCCGCACCATGCGCACAATCTTCCGCGAGGTCGTCCCGCGAATGATGGAGTCGTCGATCAGAATCACGCGCTTGCCTTCGAGCAGCGAACGCACCGGGTTCAACTTCATTCTCACTCCGAAGTCCCGCACCCGCTGCTCCGGTTGAATAAACGTGCGCCCCACATAGTGGTTGCGAATCAACCCGAGATTGAATGGAATCCCCGACTCCGCCGCATAGCCAATCGCCGCTGTCACGCCGGAGTCCGGCACCGGCACAATCAGGTCCGCCGGCACGCCCGACTCCCTCGCCAGCGTCTTGCCCATCTCCTCGCGGCTCTTCTGCACCCAGCGGCCGAAGATCTTCGAATCAGGACGCGCAAAATAAACATGCTCGAAAACGCAGCTCGCCTGCCTGGTCGTCGTATCGAAGTAGCGGCTGGTCACGCCGTCTTCGGACACCATCACCAGCTCGCCCGGCTTCACATCGCGCTCATACTTGGCATGCAGCAGGTCGAACGCGCACGTCTCGCTGGCGAACACAAATGTATCCGGCGCTCCATCCTTGCCTTCGATCCGTCCCATTGCCAGCGGCCGAAACCCATGCGGGTCGCGCGCGGCAAAGATGCGGTTGCGCGTCATCATCACGATCGAAAACGCGCCTTCTACCTGCTCCAGCGCATCCGCAATACAGTCGATCAGCGTGTTCTTCGTGCAATGCGCGATTAACTGAATGATGATCTCGGAGTCCGATGTGGTCTGGAAGATGGCTCCATCGCGCTCCAGCCGCTCCTTCGCGGTCCCGAGGTTGATCAGGTTCCCGTTATGCGCAATCGCGATTAATCCCTTGGTCGACTCGACTGAGATTGGCTGCGCATTCAGCAGCGCCGAATCGCCCGTCGTCGAATAGCGCGTATGCCCGATCGCCATATGCCCCGGCAGCTTCGCCAATACATCGTCGGTGAAGATCTCCGACACCAAGCCCATGCCCTTGATGTCGTTTACATTCTGCCCATCCGCCGAGGCAATCCCCGCCGACTCCTGCCCGCGATGCTGCAAAGAATAAAGACCCCAGTACGTCAGGCGCGCCGCATCGGGATGGTTATAGATCGCCATCACCCCACACTCTTCGCGCAGCTTATCGAACGGCATGCCGTCTTCCTCTTCGTGGCAGGTAGCCTCGAATGAGGCGCGACGAGAGGTTTGCGTGGGTTCGATTGGGCTTACCAAGTATTGCGAGTCAGGCATTGGTCACCAGCCTTTGCTCTAGGCAGAGCGCGAACGTCTCTAGGTCCAGCGCGAAGCGCGATAGAACCTGCTGCATGTCTTCAAGACCGTCCTCGCTTGACGAAATACTGGCCTCCCTCATTGACTCAAGCGCCAAGCCATACCGCATCCACTGTTTGCTTGACGAGAGCATAAGTCCCTCTTCCTCGGCTCGCCTGAAGATCTCGCGAGTACTGAGATAGGCCGCATTCTCCTCGATGTGGAGCGACCCGTAGGCTTGCCGAAGGATGCTCTCGGAGAGGTTATAGGTAACCTCAAAGCTTTGCAGAACGCTGAGCCGGACGGCAGAATTCTGCGGCTCGCGGTCCCGCTCCGCAAGGCCACGCCGCAGCCACTTGATCGCATGCTTGTAGTTATCGATATCGATCATGCCGTGACCACCTCGCCTGCCAATTGTTCTTCCAGCGCGCTCGTCCACGCTGGCTTCAGTTCGCTTACCTTTGTCTGAATGGCGCAAACTTGATGATCAAACCAGATCTCGAAATCAGGGTCGCCATCTACATCTGGCGACGAAACTGTGTTCCCGAGACTGAGAGGAAACACAAATCCGAACTCATCGACCGCTTCCTTTAACTTCTCGACATTCTCTGGAGAGCAAGTGACAACCGCGAGAGAACTGTCCTCACCGAAAAGTTCTCTCACAAAATGTTCTGGAGACGTCCCGTGCAGGTTTATCCGCACACCTATCTGTTTCGAGAAGCATGCTTTCGCCAGTGCTACTGCAAGGCCGCCATCAGAAATGTCGAACGAAGAATTAATAAGTCCACATGTTGATAAGGCGCGAAGAGCATTATGCAATTCATGTTCTTCTAGTAATTGAAGACTCGGAGGAGTACCCCACATTGTCTGAAGAACAGTTTTAGCGAATTCAGAGGAGCCGAACTCTCTCAGCGGATGAGTTCCCGTTGTTCCAACCGGAAGCGTAAGTAAAATGATCTCATCGCCTGCCCGTTGAAAACTCGCCGGCACAGCCTTCGTCACATCCTCAATAATCCCTACAATCCCAATCACCGGAGTCGGATAAATCCCCTCACCCTTCGTCTCGTTGTACAACGAAACATTCCCACCCGTAACCGGCGTCCCCAGCGCAATACAAGCCTCGGCAATCCCATCGATCGCGCTGGACAACTGCGCCATAATCTCCGGCTTCTCCGGATTGCCGAAGTTCAAACAATTCGTGGCCGCCACCGGCGTCGCCCCGGTACAAGCGACCTTCCGCGCAGCCTCCGCCACGGCATGCATCGCTCCCAGCTTCGGGTCGAGATATGTCCACCGTCCATTGCCCGCCAGCGCCATCGCCAACCCGCGCTCGCCCTTCTTCGCAGCTTTCTCTTCCGCCGCAATTCCAGCCGCCGAAGCCGCGGCTCCCGATGCATGGCCGCCATCCGGCATCACCACCGGATTGGTCGCGTCCTCATTGCCTGTCTCCAGCGTAGCCGCTCCCTGCGGAGTCGAAGAGGCAACCAGATTGGCGACCTGACTCGCAACACTCTGCTCAAATGCAGCCGGATCGGTCGCGGCCTTCCCCGTCCCTTTTATCCGCATCACTCCGGCCTCGCCGCCCGGTCCCTGCACCGTATTGGTCTGGACCATCGAGTCGTACTGCTCGAAGACCCAACGCTTATCGCAGATATTCGCGCTCGCCAGCAGCTTCTTCAGATCGGCCGTGTAGTCGCGAGGCTTCTTCAACTCCTCCAACACCCAAGCCGGAGGATCGAGTGGCACCGGAGCCTTCCAAGTCCCTACAGGCCGGTGATACAGCGGAGCATCATCGGTCAGCGACTTATTCGGAATATCCGCGACCAGCTCGCCATGCTGCGTGATCACCATATTCGGCTTCTCCGTCACCGCGCCGACGATCGAAGCATCGAGCCCCCACTTCGCGAACACATCCAGCACCTCCTGCGCCCGCGGCTTGTCGGCGACCAGAAGCATCCGCTCCTGCGACTCCGACAGCATGATCTCGTAGCTCGACATCGCGGTCTCGCGCTGCGGCACGAGGTCCAGCTCGACGGTCAACCCCAAGTCCCCCCGCGCCCCCATCTCGCAGGTCGAACAGGTCAGCCCCGCCGCGCCCATGTCCTGAATCCCCAGCACGGCGCCCGTTGCCATCGCCTCGAGACATGCCTCCAGCAGCAGCTTCTCCAGAAACGGATCGCCCATCTGGACATTCGGCCGCTTCTGTTCTGAGCCCTCGGTAAACTCCTCGCTCGCCATGGTCGCGCCATGGATCCCGTCGCGCCCCGTCTTCGCCCCCACATAGATCACCGGGTTCCCCACGCCGGTAGCCTTCGCATAAAAGATCTCATCGCTGCGCACCAGCCCCAGCGCGAACGCGTTCAGCAGCGGATTGCCCGAGTAGCACGCCTCGAAGCGCGTCTCGCCGCCAAGGTTCGGCACCCCAAAGCAATTTCCATAGCCGGCCACGCCGTGCACGATGCCGGTTGCGATCTGATGATTCCTGCGCCGCAGCGCCTCATCCGGCTCGGCCTCATCCAACGGTCCAAACCGCAGCGAATCCATCACCGCCAGCGGCCGCGCATTCATGGTAAAGATGTCCCGTAGAATCCCACCCACCCCTGTAGCGGCGCCCTGATACGGCTCGATATAGCTCGGGTGGTTGTGGCTCTCGATCTTGAACGCGCAGGCCCAGCCATCGCCCACATCGATGATCCCGGCGTTCTCCCCCGGCCCCTGCACCACGCTGCCCGGCCCGCTGGTTCTCTCGCCGCGCGTCGGCAGCCGCTTCAAATGAACGCGCGACGACTTATACGAACAGTGCTCCGACCACATGACGGAGAAAATTCCCAGCTCGGTCAGCGATGGCACACGTCCAAGCGCTGATTCGATGCGCGTGTACTCCTCCGCGGTGATACTGTGCTGCTTGAGCAGCGCCGGGGTGATGGTAGCTGGGGTGGGAACAACCTGGGCTTGCTCAACTTGCAATTTTGGCATGGCTCGCTACTTAAGATTGTCGCATGTCCGACACTCCGCCGCGAAAAGGCAGGGGGTAGGGCGACGGAGTAGGGAATAGAAGGCAGGAGAAAGGGGGAGGGTTTAGAAGATGGTGCCTGCGAGAGGGTTTCTACTCCCTATTCCCTACTCCCTGTCTTTCAGGCCCCGGTGCTCCCGAACCCCTTCCCGCCTCGCGGAGTCTCCACCAACTCCGCCACCTCTTCAAACTGCGCCTGGATCCGCCGCACAATCCGCAACTGCGCGATCCTGTCTCCGGCCTTGATCTGCACCACTGCCGCACTCAAATTCACCATAACTACCTTGATCTCTCCGCGATAGCCCGGATCGATTACTCCCGCCAGCGTCGTCACTCCACGCATCGCCAAGCCCGACCGGTCCTCCACCAGCGCTCCATGAGTGGCCGGAAATTCGAGCGCGATTCCCGTAGCCACTGCCGCCGTCGCCCCTGCCTCCAGCGTTGCCGGTGCAGCGGCATATAGATCAGCCGCGAGATCCCCAAACTTCCCAACATGCGCATACCGGGGCATTTGCGCCTCGGGATGCAGCTTCAACACCCTGATCCGTATATCGTCCCGAACACCGTCATCGCCCCCGCCAACGCTCATCGCATCTCCACCTATTCCAATCGAAACGTACGGAAACCTTTGCCCCATAGACCCAAACTGTGTCCTGCCGGACGGGCCCACTGCGCGTGGGGCGGTCACTTCGTGACTGGTATACCCCTTCGGTGGGCCCTCCCGTTGGTCGGGATCAACATTTGTTGCCGACCAACGGGAGGTCCTATGCTGATCATCCTGTCCAGACAAGGTATACGCGTCACGAAGTGACCGCCCTCCGCGCAGGAGGCCCGTCCGGCAGGACATAGGGCTAGCTCCGCGCTACCGTCTTCAGGTGCAACTCGCGCATCTGCTGTTCGCTTACCGGCGTCGGCGCATCCACCATCAGGTCGATTGCCTTGGCCGTCTTCGGGAACGCGATCACCTCGCGCAGACTGGTCGCGCCCGCGAGGATCATCACGATCCGGTCCAGCCCAAGGGCAATGCCGCCATGAGGAGGCGTGCCGTACTCCAGCGCATCGAGGAAGAAGCCGAACCGCTCTTTGGCCTCTGCGTCTGACATGCCCAGGGAACGGAAGATCTCCGCCTGCACGTCCTTGCGATGAATACGGATCGATCCCGAACCAAGCTCGGTCCCGTTCAGCACAATGTCGTACGCCAGCGCCCGCACCGCGCCCTTATCGCTGGTCAGCTTGCCGGACTGGATGTCCTCTTCATGAGGCGAGGTGAACGGATGGTGCGCGGCGTTCCATACCTTGGCTTCTTCGTCCCACTCGTACATTGGAAAGTCTGTGACCCACGCGAATTTGTAGTCGGCTTCAGTTCCAGTCTTCGTAAACCGCCCATGCTTGTCGGCAAACTTCGCTGCAAGCTGCAGCCGCAGCGCGCCCACGCGCTTGTAGATCCACTGCGGATCATGGTTCCACTTGGCAGGCGTACCGAGCTTCGGCGTAATCACGATGATCAGGTCCGCGGCATCGCTGCTCATCTTTGCCTCGATAGTGTCCGCCAGCGGAGCGAACGAAGCATTGGTCTTCAACCGAGCAACGTCCAGGAAGTCGAGTCCGCAGTCGCCGAATGCAGCGCGAATCTCTTCCACCAGAGAGCGCTTCTGGGTGCCGCTCAGGCCGGCTGCCAGGGGAATCGCGAAGGCCAGCACGGGCAGCGCCTGCTCGATCTTCAACGTCTCGCGCAGCTCCGGCGTCAGCTCCCCGGTGAGCGAAACCATGGCAGGCAGCCGCATATCCGGCTTGTCGATGCCGTAGTTGCGAATCGCATCATCGTAGGTCATCCGCACGAAGGGAGTGGTCAACGAAACGCCGGCTGCACGAAACGCAGCTGTCAGAAAGCCTTCGACCACGCGAAACACTGTCTCCTGCCGGGGAAACGTCATCTCGAGGTCGATCTGGGTGAACTCCGGCTGGCGGTCGGCGCGCAGGTCTTCGTCGCGGAAGCAGCGCGCGATTTGGAAGTAGCGGTCGAAGCCCGAGATCATGAGGATCTGCTTGAAGATCTGCGGCGACTGCGGCAGCGCATAGAAGCTGCCCGCATGCACGCGGCTCGGCACCAGGTAGTCGCGCGCTCCTTCGGGCGTCGAACGCGTCATGAACGGCGTCTCGATCTCCAGAAAGCCATGGTCGGAGAGATAGCCGCGGATTGCCTGCGCGACCTTGTGCCGCAGCTCGAAGTTCTGCTGCATCTGCGGACGCCGCAGGTCGAGATAGCGATACTTCAGCCGGACTTCTTCGTTCGCAATCGCATCTTCGGCGGGCGAAAAGGGAGGGGTCTTCGCTTCGTTCAGCAGCAGCAGTTCCCGCGCGACGACCTCGATGTCGCCGGTCGCCATGTTGGGGTTCTCGAGCCCCGCCGCGCGCCGCCGCACCTTGCCTTTCACGGCGACGACGAACTCCGGACGCGCCGCCTCGGCCTTCGCATGCGCCTCGCCCGAGACCTCTTTGTCGAGCACTACCTGCGTGATGCCGGTGCGGTCGCGCACATCGAGAAAGATCAGGTTGCCATGGTCGCGCCGCCGGTTCACCCAGCCCATCAGCACAACATCCTGGCCAGCCTGCTCCACGCGTAGATCGCCGCACTTGTTCGTCCGCTCTAAATTCCCTAAAAAATCCAGCATGCTCTATCCACTCTCGAATCGCTTGTCGCCAGCTAAAGAGACGAAGGTTCAACCTCGCAGCGCGTTGGCCAGCTCGGCCCGCGCTACCTTCGCCTGTTCGCCTGCGCTAAAGTCTTTAACCGTCAGAATACCTGACGCAACCTCGTCTTCCCCGAGAATGACCATGCGGCGGGCGAGTTTGTCGGCCGCGTCGAATGACTTCTTCAGCCGGAAGCTGCCATCGCCGACCTCGACCGCAAGTCCCGCGCGGCGCAGTTCCTGCGCCAGCACCAGCGCCTCGGCGTTCTGGGCCAGTCCCATCGGGGCGATGAATGCGTCGAGCTTTTTCTCTGCCGCGGTGTTTTTCGGCTCTGCCGCAGCGCTCCGGCCAGCCTGCGCCTGCAGGGTCAGGATCAGCCGGTCCTCGCCGATGGCAAAGCCGATTCCCGGCGACCTGGGGCCGCCCAGCATCTCGGAGAGGCCGTCGTAGCGTCCGCCGCCCAGCAGCGCGTTCTGCGTTCCCAGCCCGCTGCCGTCGGGCACGGTGAACTCGAAGGTCGTCCGCGTGTAGTAGTCCAGACCGCGCACCAGCCGGGGGTTCACGGCATAGGGAACGCCGCACGCGTCGAGCGCCGCCAAGACCTGCCGGAAGTGGTCCCTGCTCGCGTCATCCAGAAAGTCGGCGATCTTCGGCAGACCGTTGATGATCTCCTGGTCCTCCGGTGATTTGCTGTCGAGCACACGCAGCGGATTGGTCTCGGCGCGCCGCTGGTTGTCCGCGCACATGCGATGCTTCACCGGGGCCAGCGCCTCGCGCAGAGCCGCAATATATCTTGGCCGGTCCGCGGACGAGCCGACGGAGTTGACCTCGAGCCGCCAGCCAATAACGCCAAGCTCGTTCAGGTACGTGGAGAGCATCTCCAGCACCTCGGCATCGCGCAGCGCACTGTCCGATCCAGACCACGGAGGCCCAAGCACCTCGGCCCCGATCTGCCAGAACTGGCGGTACCGCCCGCGCTGAGGCCGCTCGCGGCGAAACTGCGGGCCGATGTAGAAGAGCTTCTGCAGCATGCCGGTGTCGGCGAGTTTGTGCTCGATATAAGCGCGGACGACGCCGGCGGTGTTCTCGGGCCGCAAGGTAAGGCTCTGCGCGCTGTCGCTGTCGGCCCGTGCGCGGTCGTCCCAGGTGTACATCTCCTTGGAGACGATATCGGTCTCCTCGCCTACGCCACGGGCAAACAAGGCCGTGTCCTCGAAGATTGGGGTACGTATCTCGCCGAAGCCATACCGTGCAAATACCGCCCGCGCGGTAGCTTCGACGTGGTTCCAAAGCGCAGTCTCGGGAGGCAACAGGTCCCGGGTTCCGCGTACTGCTTTTAAGGTGGCCATCTGTTTCAGTGTAGCGAAAAGAGCAGGATGAGTTGCCGACCGGCGGAAGGCCCCATGCAGATCAGTCCACCAAGACAAGGTATACAAGTCACGAAGTGACCGCCCTCCGCGAAGGAGGCCCGTCCGGCAGGACATGAGCTTTAGAAACTAAGAGCTGACCGCGGATTTGCACGGATGAGCCGGATTAAGAACAGGCAACCGCAAGAGCAACGACGAAAGACAGGGGTCCTTCGCTGCGCTCAAGGAGGACGGCGAAGAACAAACAACAGCAAAAGCAAGAGCGACGACGAAATGCGGGGATCCTTCGCTGCGCTCAAGGATGACGGCGGAGAACAGGCGGCAGCAAAAGCAAATACTCTGCATGTAGTTTTTTAGACAGGTTCTTCGACTTCCTTCATGTAGATGGCTGTGTAGTCGAGGTAGTTCTGGGCGTATTTCAGGATCAGGGCGCGGTCTGCGTCGCCCAGCACGCGCCGCACCTTGCCGGGCACACCGGCGACCAGGGAGTTTGGCGGAATCACCGTTTGCTCCGGAATGACGGCTCCGGCGGCGACGATGGAGCCTTCGCCAATCCGGGCATTGTTCAGGATGGTGGCACCGATGCCGACGAGCACGGCGTCTTCCAGCACGCACCCATGCACCGTGGCGTTGTGGCCGATTGTCACCATCTCGCCGACGATGACCGGATATAGATGACGCATGCCATGCAGGACGGCGCAGTCCTGCACGTTGCTCCTCGCTCCGATGCGGATCGAGTTCACATCGCCTCGTACGACCGCGTTCATCCAGATGCTGGCCTGTTCGCCGAGCACGACGTCGCCAATGACCTGCGCGGACGGATCGATGTAGCAACTTGGGGGGATGGTGGGCTTTCTACCCTGGTAGGACCGAATCATAGAGCAGATTTTACCGCGGACGACCGGTTTTGATGGGACAGAGCGCCCACTCCGCTGCTTTGGAACAAGGATTGCTAACTATTTATTTTTTTCTGCCGCGAACCGGCGTATTCTAAAAGCTATCCCCGTTGGGACCGTTTGGAGGTGTATTTTTCTTGGCAGAGGTTCGAGTACAAGAAGGCGAACCCCTTGAGAATGCCCTGCGGCGCTTCAAGCGCAAGGTGCAGACCGAAGACATTATCAAGGAAGTCAAGCGTCATTCTTTTTATCTGAAGCCGGGTGAGAAGAAGCGTGTAAAAGAAGCACTCGCACGCAAGCGCAACCGTAAGAAAGTCCGCAAGGAGCAGGATTAGTTCCAGCTCCGCAACAAGGCAGGCCGTCTCCCCTCCTGCAGGATTGGAGGCGGCCGCCCAGATTGACACCAGCTCGCCATAAGATGGACTCCCGCCATCGGCTGGCACCGGCAGAGAGAGCCTGCACCTAACGGACTCCCATTGACCGGAAGAAGAGAACTCCAGTAAAGTTTCCGGGCCCCTTGACAAGAAATCTGAGAAGCAGCGATTACCAGAGAAGGCCGATTGCTCCGCGGGGCGCGAAAGCGGCTTCGTGACCATTCGACTTTCCGTAGTACGGGAGAAGCGGTATGGAATTTATTGATCGTCTCTTAACCTGCGCAGACTGCGGCAAAGAGTTCATCTTTACGGCAGGGGAACAGCTTTTTTTCTTCGACAAACAATTCAAAAACGATCCGAAGCGCTGCAAGCCGTGCAAGTGCAAGCGGTCCGGAGTTGCGGCAACGCCAGGGACCGGCCCGGTTGCGGCTGGGCTTTCCCGCACGGAGACCCGGACGGAATGCTCGGCTTGCGGAGTAGAAACGACGGTGCCGTTCAAGCCGACGCAGGGGCGGCCGGTGCTGTGCCGGCAGTGCTTCCAGGCCAAGCGGGTACCCACAACGGGGGCGCTCGTCACCGCTGCGGCAACCGGAGAGATGATGGCCACGGGAGAACACCCCAGCGCAGGGTTGATCGCAGCCGCAGCGCAGGCACCCCTGGCTTAAGGCGGGTTTGCTGTCGGTGTGGTGTAGAGAGGGCAACCGCAGATTCCCTCCGGGAATGACAAACGAAGGGCACGGCTCTGCGTCAACTGCTCCTTTGCTCTAGCGGACGGGCTTACGGCAAAGGATGGGCGGGTCACTCTGTGCCCAGGCCCAACTGTGGTTGACGCGGCTCGGGACAAGTGTGCCAGTGTCTGTACCATGGAAGAGTTCCCGCTCTGCTCTCGACCTGCAGCGTCGGCTATGCTGAAGCACGCGCAGCGACGGAACCCGCGCCGTAATTCGTCAACAGGCACTACTTTCTGATAGAAATAGCGCTCGGCAAGCTGTTTCCTGCGAGGGAAAGCGATGTGTCCTCTAGTCACGGCACAACGTATACCATTACAATCAAGCGGAGCCGAGAAATCCGAGTTAGACTTTTGCCTTACACTGCAGTACACCTTGCGCCCATGTTGAAGGAGATGATTCGCCCAATGAAATTTACCGCACGGATTCCGGTCACGGCCGCTTTGCTGTCGCTGCTGCTTCTTACTGCAACCGGGTGTAATCGCCTGAAGGCTCGCGACCAGCTGACCAAAGGCGTACAGGCATTTAAAAATGCCCGCTATGAAGAGGCTGTGGACCATTTCCAGAACTCGATTGCCCTCGACCCCAGCTACGAGGACGCAAAGCTGTACCTGGCGACTGCTTACTCCTATCAGGTGGTTCCGAACCTGCAGACGCCGGAGAACCTCGCGATCGCCCAGAAGGCTCGCGACGGCTTCAACGCCGTGCTCGCGAAGGACCCCAACGACCTCACCGCGTTGAAACAGATTGCGTCGATCGACCGGAACATCGGCAAGCTGGAAGAGGCCAAGAAGGACGAGAAGAAGGTCATCTCTCTGGCCCCGAACGATGCCGAAGCCCACTACACCATCGGCGTGGTGGACTGGATGCAGGCTTATAAGAACGCGATCACCATTCTCGCCGCGGACGGCCTCACTGACGATGGGAACGGCAATGTGAAGAAGTCCAAGGGGGCGTGTCAGAAGCTGAAGGATGCGAATACTCCGTTTGTCGAGGAAGGGCTGCAGTATCTCCAGAAGGCTGTCGACATCAACCCGACCTACGATGACGCCATGACCTATCTGAACCTTACCTATCGCCGCAAGGCCGATCTGGAGTGCGGAGATGACGCCGCGCGCAAGGCCGATCTTGCCCAGGCGGACGACTGGAACAATAAGGCCATGGGCGCCCGAAAGGCCAACGAGCTGAAGAAGGAAAAGGCGACGCAGGGCGGCGTCACCATGCAGTAAGCTCCCTCACCTTGCACCACGCGGAAGGCCTCCCAATTCCGGGAGGCCTTCCGCGTCTACGAAGCGCACCCGCTTCACCGGGCCTAAGCTGTGGATTTTCGCCTCTTCGGTCCATGCTTTATTTGTTCACTGATCTTTGTGGATCTCCGCCGGTCCGCTCTTTGGCATAAATCGTGGGTGGGGCAGGGCGTCTGCTCGCCACGTGGAAACTTACGACTCGATCACGGATGTTCCGGTCCGATGCGGTGAAGCGTTCGCGTTGGCGAAGGTAATCGATCCAAGACTCCATCACGAAGCTCTCGTATAAGATGATGGGGATCGTTGGCATCCTGGTAGATGCCCCAGCGCATAGCGCCATCTCGCAGCCGCACATTCTTCAGTTTCGCTGCGGTCGAGGGTCGAGGATGATGGCGAAGAACAAACAGCAGCAGAAACGCTATAGCGGTAGTTCTAAACAGGCCGTTAACTGCTAACGGCGCTGCCACTCAGGGACTTTTACTTAGCGGCAGCACCAGGACACTAGCCAATGACAGCGCAAGAGATTAGATTTGCGAAGATCTCAGGGCTCAAGATCTCAGGGTTGAAAGGGGAACCATGTTGAATAACGTCAAACCCATGACGCAGGTTGTCCTGATTACGAGTGGAGACTCTCGCGAGGCAGCTAATGTTGCCTGCTGGCCGGCACAGCAGAAGCTGGAAGAAGAGTTGACAAGGGCCTTCGCCGAACAAGGCGTGACGGTGCGGCGAGCGTTCCCGGTTGACTCGCAGCGCGGACACGGCTTCCTCTCGAGCCAGCGCATGGGCATGGACCTCTTCGGCGGGATTGATCCCGAGGCGAACCTGCTCTTCGCGACCGCGGCCTGGCAGTATACGCATCATGTCCTACCCGGTCTCCGAACCCACAAAGGCCGCATCCTGACGGTGGCCAACTGGTCCGGACAGTGGCCTGGACTGGTTGGACTGCTGAATCTGAATGGTTCCCTGGTCAAGGCCGGAGTCGGTTACAGCACGTACTGGAGCGAGAACTTCCTGGATGAAAGTGCAGCCGCGATGCTGCGGGAATGGGTGCAGACGGGGGCCATTCGACACGACCTCTCACATGTGAAAGAGGTGACTGTCGAAGATCTGCCTAAGCAGCAGGCCGAGACAGGGCTGCGCCTGGCCCAGGAGCTTCTCAGGAAGAAGGCTATCCTGGGCATCTTCGATGAAGGATGCATGGGGATGTATAACGCGATCATTGATGATGAGCTGCTCAATCCCTGCGGCTTCTACAAGGAACGGCTGAGTCAGTCCGCGCTGGTGGCCGCGATGCGCCTGGTGCCGGACGAGGACGCCCGCTCAGTACGCCGCTGGCTCGACCGGCGCGGTATGACCTTCGTGACAGGCAGCGACGAAGCATCGGAGCTGACCGATGAGCAGGTCCATCAGCAATGCAAGATGTATGTCGCCGCCGTGCGTCTCGCGGACCAGTTTGGATGCGATGCCATCGGGATCCAGTACCAGCAGGGGTTGAAGGACATGGTGCCAGCGTCCGATCTGGTCGAGGGGCTTCTTAACAATCCCGACCGGCCGCCGGTACTGCATGCGAGCACCGGCAAGGAGCTGTATCCGGGCGCGGCGCTGCCTCACTTCAACGAGGTCGATGAGGGCGCCGGGGTCGATGCTGTCGTCACCAACCGCTGCTGGACCGCGCTTGGCCTGGATCCGTCGACAACCCTGCATGATCTGCGCTGGGGCGCGCCTTACGAGGTCGGCGGCCGGCAGGAGTTTGTCTGGGTCCTGCAGATCTCGGGCGCGGCCCCGGCCAGTCACTTCGCCGGTGGATATGCGGGATCCACGAGCGAACGGCAGCCGCCCATGTACTTTCCCCTTGGCGGCGGCACGCTGAAGGGCATCGGCAAGCCGGGCAGAATCGTCTGGAGCCGGGTGTTCGTGGAAGGCGGAGCGCTCCATGCCGATCTCGGCCTCGGCAAGGTTGTGGTGCTGCCGGATGAGGAGACCGCACGCCGCTGGAGCCAGACGACCTCGCAGTGGCCGCTCGTCAGCGCCATCTTCGATGGAGTCTCTCGCGACAGCTTTATGGCACGGCATCGCGCCAACCATGTCAGTATTGCCTATGTGCAGGAAGACTCTGCCGAAGAGGCATTGGCGGTGAAGGCAGCGATGTTCGCCGGCCTGGGTCTCCAGGTACACCTTTGCGGAACGGCTCCGTTCAGCGGGAAGTAACTGCAACGGGAACATAGCACGGCTTCGGAGATCGCTTTGCAACGTATATCTGGCCTCGTAGTAAAAAGCACGATCGTAGGCGCATTGGGCGGACTTCTCTTCGGCTTCGACACCGCCGTGATCTCAGGGACCACCCATGCCTTGACCGCCCAGTTTCACCTCTCGAACAGCATGCTCGGCCTTACGGTTTCGAGCGCCCTGGTGGGAACCGTGATTGGCGCGATGACGGGAGGCATTCCGGGCCAGAGGTATGGACGGCGCGACAGCCTGCGGGTGATGGCCCTTTTCTATGTCGTCTCGGCGCTGGGCTGCGCCTTTGCCTGGAACATCGGCTCCCTGCTTTTTTTTCGTTTCATAGGAGGTCTGGGGATCGGGGGATCGTCCGTTCTCGGCCCAATGTACATCGCAGAGCTGGCGCCGACTGAGTGGCGCGGCCGCCTGGTCGGTTCCTTCCAGGTCAATATCGTGCTTGGCATTCTGCTCGCCTACTGCTCGAACTATCTGCTCGGCACACTGTCGCTGGGCTCTGTGGAATGGCGCTGGCAGCTCGGCATCTCCGCGGTCCCCGCGCTCCTGTTTGTTCTGGCGCTCTTCTTCATTCCGCGCAGTCCACGCTGGCTGATCATGAACAAGCGCTATCCCGAGGCGCAACAGGTTCTGCTTGAGACTGGCTTCGAAGAGCCGGCAGCCGAGCTTACCGAAATTCGGACCTCGATCGAGCACGACTCGGAGGGTGCGGGCGACTCGCTCTTCGCGAAGAAGTACCGGCTGCCCTTCTATCTCGCGCTCACCGTCGGCATGTTCTGCCAGCTCACGGGAATCAACGCCGTCCTCTATTACCTGAACGATATCTTTGCGATGGCGGGCGCCACCAAGATGTCGGGCAACCTGCAGGCGGTCGCGGTGGGCGCGGTCAACATGGTCGCGACGCTGATCGCCATGTCGGTGATCGACAAGTTCGGCCGCAAGAAGCTGCTTCTGCTTGGCACGGCGGGGCTTGCGGTCTGCCTTTCGGTTATCGGGATTCTCTTCTTCACCCACACCCACCTGGACTGGCTGGTCTGGCTGCTGATGACCTACGTCGCGCTCTTCGCCATGTCTCATGGAGCCGTGGTGTGGGTCTACATCAGCGAGGTCTTTCCCACGAGCGTGCGGGCCAAGGGCCAGAGTCTCGGAAGCTCGTCCCACTGGATCACGAACGCGATCATCTCTTTTCTGTTTCCGCTGTTTGCGGCTTCCTCGGGCGCGATCCCGTTCTTTTTCTTCGCACTGATGATGGTGATCGACTTCGTCTTGATCTGGTTCGTCTACCCCGAGACGGCAGGCGTCTCGCTTGAAAAAATGCACCTCCGTCTTAAACACGAGAAGTCTTAAGGCGCCGTATTGTTACAAGCCCAGGAGATCGCCCGGCCTGACCTCCTTCGATAACCCGCTGAGGAATTTGATCATGACGCCTTCGCTCCGACCGTTGCTGGTTTCGTCTCTGCTCGTTCTGGGCACAAGCTCCGTACTCGCTCAGGGCAGCATGCCGGATGTGACGCAGCAGCAGACCTATGTGCAGCATCGCGCCTCAAGCTATTCCCCGGTCGGCGGCAACAAGGACTCCCGCACCATCACTCCCGGCGAAACCCTGACCCTCCTTGACGTGGACGGTCCCGGAACCGTGTCGCACATCTGGCTCACCATCAGCGACTCGGAGCCATACCATCTTAAGCGGCTCGTCCTGCGCATGTATTGGGACGGCGAGGAGACTCCAAGCGTCGAGACACCCGTGGGCGACTTCTTCGGACTCGGACTCGGGGTTTATGTCAGTTGGCAGTCGCAGATGCTCTCTGTCGGAAGCAACAAAGCTCTCAACAGCTTTTTCCCGATGCCCTACCGGAAGCACGCGCGCATTACCATCACCAATGATGGCAAGGATTCCGTGTCGAGCTTGTATTACAACATCGACTACCGGACCGAGTCTCACCCGTTGCCCGCGAGCACGGTCTACTTTCACGCACAGTACCGGCAGGCTCAACCGAACCACGGCTGGACCGGCCAGTGGTACGAAAACAGCGACCCTCTCGTGAACTACAAGCGCAATCTGGACGGCAAGGACAACTACGTCTGGCTAGAAGCCAAAGGTCATGGTCAATATGTGGGAGTCACCATGTCCGTTCTCCAGAACCAGGATGGCTGGTGGGGCGAGGGAGACGACATGATCTTCGTGGACGGTGCGCCCTCGCCGATTACCGGCACCGGGACGGAGGATTACTTTCTGGGCGCGTGGGACTTTGGCGGTTCCTCCTTCGGGTATCAACTGTATGGCGCCCCCGTCGTCGGCCGGGAGTTGGCAGGCGAGCGGCAGAGCGTTTATAGATTTCACTTCGACTCTCCAATTACTTTCACGAAGTCGTTCAAGGCCACCATCGAGCATGGTCACTCCAACCACCGCTCCGACAACTTCTACTCGGTCGCCTACTGGTATCAGGCGGAGCCTCACGCGCCTTTCCCGCCGCTTCCCGCAATGGACGACAGGATACCCACCTTGCAGATCGTTGGCGGCCCCGGCAACACTGGCATGACCGAACATCCCGCCAGCCTTTCCCCCAAGTAGGGCGGCTGAGCTGTACTCCGAGGAGTGGATTTTTGAAGCGGATTTGCTGTTGGGGTGGAGGAAGGCGAAACGCAGATTCCCTGCGGGAATGAGAAACAAAGGCACAAACAAAGGGACAAACAAGGGCACAAATTTTGTTCGGCGTTGTCGCGAAGCAGGTCTTTGACTCGCGTGCCGCCCGCGAAACTGGCGCGGATAATTGAGGTCCTGGCGTGCCCGGCTCTTCTCATGACTGCCGGGCAATGCCTCTGCCGAGGCCCCCGCAGTCCAATGCGCTGTCTGCGTTACCGCACCCAGCGCTCCAGCAGTCGTTTTGAGAAAATCCCTGCGATCCTGCTGGACAGGCCCACTGCGCGTGGGGCGGTCACTTCGTGACATGGACACCCCTTCGGTAGGCCCTCCCGCTGGTCGGGACTGATATTTCGTTGCCGACCAACGGGAGGCCCCATGCTCCTCACTTGCCCAGACAAGGTATACCCGTCACGAAGTGACCACTCTCCGCGCAGGAGGCCCGTCCGGCAGGACACTAGGGTCTACTGTCCGGCTTCGATCCGCGGCGTGATGAGGCCGATATTGTCTACGCCAGCCTGATGGCCAAAGTCGATGACCTCGGCGACCTTGTTGAAGTCGAGATCCTTGTCGCCTTTGACGAACATAACCTTCTCCTGCCGGGTCGCGAAGATCTCCGCCAGCTTGGGCTCGATGTCGGTCTTATTGAAGGTCGTGTCGTTGATCTTGTAGGACGGAGCGGCCGCACCGTTCGAGAGCACCTGGACGACGATGGTGCGGTCGTTGGGCTGGTCCTGCTGCTTATCTTTGGGCGGCTGAGGGACCAGCGCCTCCAGGCCTCGGGGCGTGACCGGCACGATGACCATGAAGATGATCAGCAGCACCAGAAGAACATCGATAAGCGGGGTCACGTTCATGTCCGACATTGCTCCGCCGGTATTTCCTCCACCCATTCCCATAGCAAATCTCCTTGAATACTTAAGTTCGCTGCAGCGGTTGCAGACGGCGTTCTACGTCTTCGGCTTTGTTTCCACTCTCGATGCCGCGGAGGTGTCGGTGTCGTCGGTGTGCTCGGTGAGCAGACCAAGCTGGCTGACACCGGCTGAGCGGATGCCGTCGACCGCGTCCATCACCTTGCCGTAGTTTGACCGGGTATCAGCGCGCATGAAGACCTCTTTATTGGTCTTATTTTCGAGCTTTGCCGAGATCTTGGGGCCGAGGTCGTCGATAGTTACTTGATCTCCACCCAGGAAGGTCCTTCCGTCGCGCGTGACGGCGACCACGACTGCGTCTTCCTTGTTGGCGTCTTCCATCACGACGGCGGCTGCCGCCTTGGGCAGGTCGACGTTGACTTTGTTGTTCAGCATCGGTGTGATGACCATGAAGATAATCAGCAACACGAGCATCACGTCCACCATCGGCGTCACGTTGATGTTGGAGTTTACCTTCTTGCCTTCATCCCGCTTATTGATACCCATAACGTATGCTCCGTCCGGTTGGCTAGGGTTGCTATCCCCTGGGATGGCTCATCCGGCCTCCGGACGCCGTTCGCTGGCGATGTCCGGAGGGCCTGATCCGAGCTGTGATTCCCGCGGGGTGCTGCTTGCTTCTTGTACCGCTTCTGGAACAAAGCCTCAAAGCTGATGGCTCCGCTTTAGCGGTGGCTCTGCTTGATGAAGTAGTCGACCAGCTCGCTGGAGCTGTTGTCCATCTCGACGTCGAATGCTTCCACCTTGCCGGTGAAGTAGTTGAACGTCATGACGGCGGGGATGGCGACGAGCAGGCCGAACGCCGTCGTCACCAGGGCTTCCGAGATACCACCGGCGACTGCGCCGATACCGGAGGTCTTCTGGGTAGCGATCTGCTGGAAGGCGTTCAAGATACCGACGACGGTCCCGAACAGGCCGATAAAGGGAGCGGTGGAGCCGATGGTGGCGAGACCGCCGAGGCCGCGCTTCAGCTTGGCATGGACGATTGCCTCGGAGCGCTCGAGGGCGCGCTTGGAGCTTTCGATCTGCTCATCGGTGATCTGGCCGCCGGAGCCGAAGCTGCGGAACTCCTGCAGGCCAGCCGTGACGACCTCCGCTAGGTGCGACTTCTTGGAGCGGTCGGCAACCTTGATCGCCTCGTCGAGACGGCCATCCTTCAACGCGCCGGCAACCTTCGGGGCGAACTCACGCGACTGCTTGCGGGCGGCCGAGAAGTAGAGGGCGCGGTCGATGATCACAGCGAGCGACCAGATGGACATGATGAAGAGGAAGATGACGACGCATTTGGCGAGCCAGCCCATGTTCCCCCAGAGACCCATGACACTGAAACTGACCTGGGCTTCCTGGAAGTACATGGCGAGCGGAGCGGGAACGTGAGCGAATTGTGCGAGATGAGCGAGAATCACTGGAATATTTCCTCCTGGTAGAACTCTAACTTTTGAAATCTTGCCCCGGGAATCCCCCGAAAGTTTGCGGATGCGAGGGAGTCACGAGAAACGGGTTTGCGCTTTCGGCCTCGGGTCTAGCCGCCGCCAAAGTTGAAGTTGACGGTGATCTGTGTGTCCACCTCGGTGGGCTCACCGTTCAAAAGGTACGGCTTGTAGCGCCAGGTCCGCACAGCATCGAGCGCGCTGGCCCGCAGCATCTCAGGACCGCTGATGACCTGCAGGTTCTGAATGGTCCCGGTCTTCGAGATGATGGCGCGAAGCACCACCGCACCCGAGACGTGGGCTGCGCGAGCGATCGGCGGATAGACCGGATGCGGCTGCGAGATCGCCAGACCGTTGATGACGCCGCTCGAGACACGGGCGGGACCCTTGGGCTTTTCGACTCTGACGACCGGTGACGGCGCGGTGCCGATACCGCCCATCACGCCACCCGGGACGCCGTTGCCGCTCCCCATGCCCGACATACCGGCAACACCGGCAACCTGCGGCGGGGGCGCGGCGTCTTCCTTCAGCATCTTGATGTCTTTGGGAATCTTGGTCGGCGCATGCAGGCCCTGGTCGATCTCGGACACCATCTTGATCGGCTTGACGATCTGCTGCGGCGGAGGCGGAGGAGGAGGAGGCGGGGGTGGAGGCGGCGCTGTCAGCATCGCGGTCATCGCCGTCTTCGGCAACGCCTCGGGATACAGCAGCGGAATCAGAATCATGGTCGCCAGGATCGCGGCGTTGAACACAAGAGTCGCAATCATCCAGTACTTGGACTTGGTCTTGATCTGGCCGCCGGATTCCATCAACGAGGTTTCGAACATATTCAGCCTCTTTACAGTGAAGAAGAGCTATTACTGCTTAGACACCGAGGGGTTTCAAATTGTTCCCGGAGGTCTTTGCCGCATATGTTTGTGAGGGCTGAGGGAGTGGTTTACCTTCCCACCCTTCGCAAAGTGCGCGAAGGATGGGGCACCGCCTTCTATTCCCTACACCCTATTCCCTACACCCTGCTTTTACACCCTACTCCCTGCCCTTACGCCTTGGCGCGCTTGCCCGCGGGGAGGGAGACCTGTTTGCCGCGTTTCACCCGCCAGTCCTGGTAGGCCACCAGCATCGGCGCCGCCACGGCGATCGATGAGTAGGTCCCGATCAGGATGCCGATGACCAACGCGAAGGAGAAGCCGTGCAGCACCTCGCCGCCAAACAGATAGAGCGAGAGGACGGTGAGGAAGGTCAGGCCGGAGGAGATGACGGTCCGGCTGAGGGTCTGGTTGATGCTGCGGTTGACGATATCGTGCAGCGACTCTCGGCGGGAGAGGGCGAGGTTCTCGCGGATGCGGTCGAAGACGACGATGGTGTCGTTCATGGAATAACCGATCAGGGTGAGGATGGCGGCGATGACAGTGAGGGTGATCTCCTGGTTGGTGAGCGAGAACGCGCCGACGGTGATCAGGGTATCGTGAAAGACCGCGACCACGGCGGCGACGCCGTAGATCAGCTCGAAGCGGAACCAGAGGTAGATCAGCATGCCGACCAGGGAGTAGAGGGTCGCGAGCCAGGCCTGCTTCTGCAACTGCTTGCCGGCGGTGGGGCCGACGATCTCGACCTGCTCCACGGTGAAGCCGGAGTCGTGATAGTTGGCGCTGAGGGCGTTTTCGACGCTCTTGCGGCCGGCGTCGTGCGACTGGTCGGAGGCGGTGGACTCGGGCAGCGCGATGATGACTTTATCGGCGGCGTGTCCGCTGGGGTCGCTGACGCGCTGGATGGTGGCCTGATGGACGCCGGCGCGATCCATGGCCTGGCGGATGTGGTCTTCGTTCGGTGTCGAGTCGAAGGCCACGCGGATCTGCGTCCCGCCCTTGAAGTCGACGCCGAGCGGGATGTGATGCCAGAACAGAATGCTCAGGATGCCGGCGATGGAGAAGATCAGCGAGAAGCCGAGGAAGTACCACTTCTTCCCCAGCCAGTCGATATTCGTTGTTTTAAACAGTTCCAGACTCACGCTCTTGCATCCTCAGCGGCGGCTCCGTGGAGCGCCGCAATCTCTCAAACTCTAAACAGACAGCGCTAAATGGACAATAAAGCCCCGCGCTCTTTCTTTTGCAGGATCGCGTCGAAGATGACACGCGAGACCAGCACTGCGGTAAACAGGTTGGCGAACAGACCGAAGGCCAGCGTGACGGCGAACCCGCGCACCGGCCCTGAACCGAAGAGGAACAGGATCATGGCTGAGACGATGGTCGTGACGTGGGTATCGAGAATGGTAATCCAGGCGTGCGCGAATCCCTGCTGGACGGCGGCGGCGGCGGTCTTGCCCGCGCGCAGCTCTTCGCGAATGCGCTCGAAGATGAGCACGTTCGAGTCGACGCCCATACCGATGGTGAGGATGACGCCCGCGATTCCGGGAAGCGTCAGGACCGAACCGGTGAAGCCCATGAAGCCGAGCAGGATGACCAGGTTGAGCATCAGCGCGAGGTCCGCATTGATGCCCGCGCCGCGATAGTAGACCAGCATGAAGATCATGACGGCCAGCATGCCGGCGATGGCGGCGACAACGCCCTGGTGGATGGAGGCAGCGCCCAGGCTGGGCCCGACGGTGCGGGTTTCGAGGTACGAGATCGACGCCGGAAGCGCGCCGGTGCGGAGCATGAGCGAAAGGTCGGCGGCCTGCTGCTGGGTGAAGGCGCCTTCGATCTCGCCGCTATCGCGAATCGCGGAGTTGATGCTGGCGACCTCGCGGACCTTGTTGTCGAGCACAATCGCCATCGAGCCTGGAGTCGCGCTGGTGCTGGAGTGAGCCTCGGTGTACTGGTAGAAGCGGTTGCCGGCGTCGGTGGTGAGGTTGAAACGGATGTTAGGACGGCCGTTCTGGTCCTGGCCGGGCTGGGCATCGCGGAAGTCGGTGCCTTCGACTTCGCTTACCCGCTTGAGCAGCCAGACCTGGTCGGGCGAGCCGGCGGAGCCGCTGCCATGCATCAGAATGGAGTCGGGAGGAATGGTCCCGCCGTTCGCCTGCATCGCCGCCTGGTCGCTGTCGTACGGTCCGCCCGTCACAGCATGGATCGACAGCTTGGCGGTAGACTGAATGACCTCTTCCACGCGGCCCTGATCGGTGACACCGGGCAGCTCCACGAGGATCTGGTTTTCGCCCAGGCCGTACTTCTGGATGACGGGTTCGGTGACGCCGAGCTTGTCGATGCGCTCGCGGATGGTCTCGATGGAGGTGTTGAGGGTGCGGGTCTCGAGGTCGCGGACGGCTCCGGGCTTCATGGTCAGGGTGGTGTTGCCGTCAGGGCTGGTCGCGAGGTCGTAGTTCCCGTAGTCGCTGCCCTGCATCACGCCGCGCGCGTCGCTGAGCTTGGCTGGGGGGATGCCCGAGATGACGATGGTCTGGGGGTGGGCGGTGTCGGTCTTGCCGACGGTCGCGCCGGTGATGCCGGCCTTCTGCAGGTCGCCTTCGAGGCGGGCGACGTCACGGTCGGTCTCGGAGCCAATCGCCTCGGCGACGTGAACCTCGAGGACCAGATGCGTACCGCCCTTGAGGTCGAGCCCGAGGTTGATGCGATCTTTGATCGACTGCTTGAGGCTGCCGTGCGGAATGCCCACGATGCCGAAACAGAAGACCACCAGTACAGCCACGATGAATGCCGATTTCCCGGCGAGATTCTTGCCCATGATCATTTCTTGAAGGCTGCAGCCCACGGCTCCCGATAGGGTCCCGCCGCCGCACTCCTTGCTTCTTCCTCATCCGTAAATAACGGTTCAATCTGTTGCTTCGCGTGACTCTCAAAAACCGGTGCGACAAACACTCTGCGGTGTTCCGCATCTTTTCTTTACTGCTTCAGGCAGCCGCTTCGTCGGTGGTCATGGCGGCAATGGCGCTCTTGACGAACTCCAGCTTCACGCCGTCGGGCTGAATGCGCAGCACCACGATATCGTCCTTGACGGTAAGCACGGTGCCGCGAATGCCGCCGTTGGTCGTGACGCGGTCGCCGGACTTCAACTGGCCGAGCATCTCCTGCCATTTCTTCTGCTTCCTCTGGTTCGGCGCGATCATCAAAAAGTAGAGCACCACGAAAAACAGGATCGGCAGCGCCAGACTCCCCATGTTGCCCAATCCGCCTAAACCCTGAACCCACATCGCCAGCATTCATCGACTCCGTTCAACTACTTCATGTCAAGGCCACAACAGCCGCACAACCCAAAAAGCGTGCTTGCAACAGACGCGGCTTCGCTTACCGCACAAAGAGGGCCTAGCCCCTAAGCATCGCGTAATGGCACGGCAGTGTCAAGGCTGGGCGTCCCCGCAACCGGGCACGATCGACCACGGATGGGCACGGATGAGCCGGATTTAAGAACAGGCAAAGGCAAGAACAACGACGAAAGACAGGGATGCTTTCCCCTTCACTCCGTTCGAGGGTCTCCGTTCGAGGGTCTCCGTTCGAGGGTCAAGGAGGACGACGAAAACAAACAACAGCAGAGGAAAGGCTTCCATGGCAATTTTGGACAGGTTCTTAGATCGGGCCATCGGTGCTCCTCGGTGTTCAGCTTTTGATCGGCGCCCATCCGCGGCCAGATAGACGAAAATAGGCTCATGAACGGTGTGCGGATGGACAAGTGGCTTTGGGCGGCGAGGTTCTTCAAGACGCGCGCGCTGGCTTCGGACGCGTGCGACATCGGCCGGATAGAGTCCAACGGGCAGAGGGCGAAGGCGGCTCGCGAGGTGCGCCTGGGCGACATGCTGCGGGTGAAGAACGATGCCGGCGAGTTCCTGGTCGAGGTGCTTGTGCTCAGCGAGATGCGGGGCCAGGCGGCGGTCGCGCAGACGCTCTACCGCGAGACCGAGGAGAGCAAGGTGCTTCGGGCAAAGGCGGCTGAGGAGCGGAAGCAGATGCTCGAGATGGGCGGAGTGGCAGAGGGGCGCCCGACGAAGCGGAATCGCCGGGAGATCAACAAGCTGCGCGGCAGGATTCACCGCTTTTAGCCTGCTGACGCAAACTCCTGCGTAGACTTTCTATAACGCTGGAGCACAGGCAGAAGCCGCATCACAAAAAGGAGTGATCTCGATGCCCATCCCGGAAGGCCTCGCGCAAGATCTGGCACAAATTGGCCGCCAGGAAGCTGAACTCATCTTCCCGAGCTTCAGCTACGACACTGCGTGGCGGCTCGGCCTCAGCCTTCGCACTCTCGCCTTCAAGCGCGGCCAGTCCATCGTCATTGACATCCGCCGCTTCGGCCAGCCGCACCAGCCGCTCTTCTATACGGCGCTTGCCGGCACTACGCCCGATAACGCCCGCTGGGTTCAGCGCAAGAGCAACGTCGTCGCCCGCTTCCACCGCAGCTCCTACGCCATCGGGCTCATGCTGCAGCAGAGCAACCGCAGCTTCGGAGAACGCTACACTCTGCCGGAGGCCAACTACGCCGCGCACGGCGGCAGCTTTCCCATTCAGGTCGCGGAGACCGGCATCATCGGCGCGGTCACTGTCTCCGGCCTGCCGCAGCGCGACGACCACAACCTTGTCGTCGAAGCCCTCTGCGTCGAACTCCAGCGCGAACATGAATTGTTGCGCCTGCCCTGAAAAGACATGTCCTGCCGGACGGGCCTCCTACGCGGAGTGCGGCTGAGAGTGCAAGGCGTGTGGGCCGGGTCAACCCCTGTGCGTGCTTTTCTCGTAGCAATGTGAGCTAGAGGACATTCAAGCAGCATCGTCCGTGGGTAAACTTCCCGGCATGGATGAAGCCAAGGTAGTTGAAGTGACCCGCATGGACGGCAAGGTCCTTGTGACCTTCTCGGATGGAAAGATCGCCGTCTTGGATGATGCCGCAATCCGACCCTTCGCGGTCGATCCGAGCACGCTGGACCCTTCCCCAATCGAAGACTGGGATTGAAGGGCCTCGTGCAGACAAAAGATCACGTCCTGGGTGATTTCGTCAGGCCGTGTTCGGCGGAAGGTTCAGATTCGTCCGCGGCCTCTGCCAAATAGCAGGTAGAGGATCACAATCAGCAGGATGATGCTGATCCCGCCGCCGCCGTAGTAGCCGACCCCAGGGCCCATGTAGTAGCCGCCACCGCCGAATAACAACAAGAGAACAACAAGAATAAGGATGAGAGACATGCGCGGAAGTCTAGCACACGAGTGCGTGGCTTGCGCAAATCTTACCCGGATGGCTCTGTTGCTCTCTCCATGTTCAAGCGCCGCCGCGTGTTCGACTCTTGCCGTCAGCTTCTCGTAGCCGAACTCGCGGCGAACTCACGATGAACCTACGGCGAACCCGGCCAAACAGTATTCAGCGGTTCTTTGCTGCGAGGCCGGCCATGGCACTCCTGATGGGAGTTACTCCGGCGACACACTTTGCACCAAGCGCTTCCTGGACACCTCCCGCTTGTACCCTCCTGCATAGGAAGACTTACCATGATGCATGCGGCGAGGCTTTGGTTCGGGAGGATCATGAGAGACGAGATGCTTGCAGGCAGCCGTTCAGGACGTTTTTCTTCTTGCATTCTAAGTGCTTCGCTTGCAGTTTTCCTTGCGGCTTTGTCTTTCGGTGCTCCATCCGCAGCCGCTTCGGTGCATGCGGGATCGGTGCGTGAGGGCGTGACGTTGTCTCCCATTCCGGAGGAGGTGCGTTCGGATCACTTTCGCGTGACGGTGAACGGCCAGCGCACTGACGTGCTGCATGCGGCGACGGGATACTACCTGTTGAACTTCGATACGGCGGGGCCGGTGACCGTATCGGTGACTGCGAGCGATCCGCATTATTGGGATGCCGGTGTAGAGATACAGCCGATGCGGCTCGGCATTCGTCCTGTGCGGCATGGCGCGACGATTACGTTTCCTATGAACGGCCCTGAGAAGCTGACGATTGCGCGGCCGGGAGACCACTTCGCCGATGCCGACATCCTCTTCCTCTTTGCCAATCCGCCGGATCATTCCGGGATTACGGCGAGCACGCCGAACGTTCGCTACTACGGGCCGGGCGCGCATCACGAGAATATCGACGCACACTCCGGAGATACGATCTATCTTGCCGGCGGCGCGGTGGTATTCGGTTCGCTCAATATCTGGCAGGTGCATGATGTGCATGTGCTGGGGACGGGCACGATTCTCTACGATGGGCCGCAGGACCCGCATAGCGATGAGGGTTGGATGCACAAGCCGAACTGGCATGTGATTGTGATGGACAACGCGAACAACATCGAGATCGATGGGATTACGTGCATCACGCGCAGCCGAAGCTGGCAGATCCAGATGCGCGATTCCCATCACATCGGCTTCTACAACATCAAGGCCATTGGGGGGAATCCGAATGACGCCAATCAGGATGGCATGGACTGGCTGGGGGGTGGAGACACCACGGTGCGCAACAGCTTCTTCCGCGCCTCCGACGATGTGTTCGCGCTGCAGGGCAACTGGGATGGATATGATCTCGCGTTGATGCGTGTACCCGGCCATAACGTCAGCAACATCACGATCGAAGACACCATCGCCTCGACCAGTATCTCGAACACAATTCGCGTGAACTGGCCGCAGAAGACGTTCAATAGCGCGCACTTCGAGATGTCGGATGTCGACGTGATCAACACGGGATTTGGAGCGTGCAAGGTGCCGTTTGCGTTCTTCGAGCTGTGGGCCGATCCGGACGGCAAGGGTTCGCACCGGGACTATCGCTTCCGGGATGTTCGGATGGAAGACTGGTACTCGCTGTTTCAGATCCGCCAGCCGCTGCCGGAGGTGCGGGATATCTCGTTCGAGGAGATCTGGCCGATGGATGGTCCGGCGATGGCGCCTTCGGTGGTGATGGGCGATGTGTCGGGGGTGACGCTGCGCGGCGTATCGTTGCAGGGCTATCGTGGCGCGGAGCCGTTGGTGGAGGATGGAGCGGCACAGCCTGACATTCAGGCCCCTGCGGTCGATGCTCGTTTTGCGTATACCGCCGGCCTGCTGAAGCCAGGGCATCGGGTTACGTTTATCGCGGATGCTCCCGCAGCAGAAGGACGCAGGTTCGAGTGGACCTTCGGAGATGGTGCGCATGGGGAGGGACGCGAGGTCCGGCATACGTTTCCCGATGCGGAAGGAACGCTGCTCGATGGGTCTGGGCGTTTTCGGGTCCTGCTGCACATCACCGATGGCCACAAGGATCAGGCGTGGCAGAGCGAACCGGTCGTGCTTTCGCGGCCTTCAACGCATCGGGATTGGTCCCTGCCACCGGATGCGGCGGGTGGAGAGGCCTTCGACCGCCTGATTCACCTTCCCGCCGACGGAGGCTATACCTTTACGCTGCTTACCAGCAGGGATGCGACGATGGCGATTGATGACCTCCCGCCGCGCCACACGCCCAAGCCGCGAGCGCAGGTCTGCGGGGCCGAAGGAAATGCGGTGCAGCCTGTGCGGCTGAGCGTGGCCTTGAAGGCTGGAGATCATCGCATACGCATCGACCGCATGCCCGGTATCGAGAACGCGGCTGCTCTTCGGGGAGCTCCTGCCGATCAGCCGGTGCTGTTGTGGGAGGGGCCGGGGATCGAACGCGAGCCGGTTCCGCAAACGGCGTATCTGCCGGTTCCTCGTTGAATTCTCAACTTCCGGCCAACGATACAACGATAACGGACTGTGGGCACTCCTACCCTGTTAGCCGTGCACGTAGGCATACGAATCACCTGGAGAAGCAGATGAGTTTACAGAACGTTTTGATCGACGAGTTGCGGGACCTTTACAGTGCGGAAAATCAACTGGTGAAGGCATTGCCAAAGATGGCGAAGGCGGCTGTCGACCCTGAGTTGAAGAAGATCTTTACGACACACCTGGAAGAGACCAAGGGCCACGTCGAGCGGTTGAAGCAGGTGTTCGAGCATATTGGAAAGAAGGCTACAGGGCAGCATTGCAGCGGCATGGAAGGCGTGATCGAAGAGGGCAAGGAAGCGATTGAGAAAGATGAAGAGGGCGCGACCAAGGATGTCTGCCTGATCGGCGCGGCGTTGCGGGTAGAGCACTATGAGATTGCCGGGTACACCGCCGCGATTGCGATTGCAAAGACGCTGGGTCATAAAGAAGCTGTGATGCTGCTGACCGAGACGCTGGGCGAAGAGCAGAATGCCGGCAAGAAGGTGCTGGCGCAGTCGAAGCCGACCCTCGCGCAGGCGAAATCGGAGGGCGAAGACGAAGAGAATGAAGACGCCAAGCCGAAGAGCGCGAAGGAGAAGGAGTCGGACCGCAAGAGCCAGCAGGACGAGAGCGCGGCAGCTCCGGAGTTGAAGAAGAGCAGATAGCGGATCAGGATTGCGAAGCGAGGAACCCCGCCGGGCTGGCGGGGTTTGTTGTGTGCGAGCAGAGGAGACGGCTAGGCGATCAGGGAGCTCTGATGAGGTAGTCAGAGTTCGGCAGAGGTTAGGAATTCGATCTGGCGAGCAACGGGCGCCACGGGAAGAAAGAGCGAAAGGCGGGGATTTTGGCGGGTACCGGGATACAGGCCGATTCGCTTATGCGATGGACCATTAATGAGTCCGGCAGAAGCTAGTCAGAGTCTCCCTTCTCCCTACCCTAGCGAGCGGATTTGCGTTTTGTGTGGAGAAAGGCAAACGCAGATTCCCTGCGGGAATGACAAGCAAAAGGCACACCAACTGCTTCTTCGCTTTAGTGGGCGGCTCCTTCGGGAGCGCCTTCGCCGGGGCGGTTTTTACTGAGCAGGAAGGCGAAGCCAACCATGAGGACGGCCATCCAGCAGAGCAGGCGGTAGATGTCCTGGTAGGCCAGGGCGGAGGCCTGCTGGTTGAGCTGCTGATAGATGTTGGCCTGGGCCATGGCCGACGCGTTGGCCTGGTTGCCGGTGGTCCCGGTGAAGTAGCCGGTGAGGCTGTTGAGCATAGTGACATAGGCTTTGCTGCCGGTCTGCATGGAGTTCTGCAGTCGCGACTGATGGAACAGCGAGCGGTTGGTGACCATCGCGTTGGTGATGGAGATGAAGATACTGCCGCCGACGTTGCGCACGAAGTTGATGATGCCGGAGACCTGGTTGGAGGCCTCGCGCGGCATGCCGACGTAGGCTGCGTTGGTGATGGAGATGAAGGCGAAGGGGATGGGGATCATGAGGATAATGCGCAGCCAGGTGTTCATGCCGAAGCTGAGGCCGAGGTTGAGGGTGACGGAGTTGTAGTAGAAGGCGAGAGCGAAGAGGGCGAAGCCTCCGGCGACGAGGTTGCGCGCGGCGAACTTGCCGGTGGCGAATCCGGCGAGCGGCATCATGAAGAGCAGGACGATGCCGCCTCCGGTGAGGGCCTCGCCGGCGAGGGTGGCCGTGTAGCCGAGCGACTGCTGCATGAACTGCGGCTGCAGCACGGTCGAGGCATTGAGGACGCCGCCGACCAGCGCCATCAGCAGGCAGCAGATGGCGAAGTTTTTGTACTTGAAGAGCTTGATGTTCATGATGGGAGATTTGGCTCGCCACTCCCAGACGATGAGGCCGACCATGCCGATGACGAACATGACGCCGAAGAAGCGGATGAAGTTGGAGGCAAACCAAGCGTCCTCCTCGCCCTTGTCGAGCATGATCTGCAGGCCGCCCATGGCGAGGGTGAGGAAGGCAAGGCCGAGGTAGTCGAGCTTGAACAGGTTCTTGCGGTCGGCTTTGATCCAGGGCGGGTCGTCGACGAAGCGGGTGACGAGGATGGTGGCCAGGATGCCGACGGGGATGTTGATGTAGAAGATCCAGCGCCAGGAGTAGTTATCGGTGATCCATCCGCCGAGGGTCGGACCGATCGAAGGCGCGAGCACGGCGACCAGACCATAGAGCGCGAAGGCCTGACCGCGCTTTTTTTCTTCGAACGAGTCCGCCATGATGGCCTGAGCCATGGGCTGCAGACCGCCGCCCCCAATCCCCTGGATGACGCGGGCGATGAGCAGGATGGGCAGGGTTGGGGAGATGCCGCAGATGAAGCTGGCGACGGTAAACAGCGCGATGCAGGAGAGGAAGAAGTTCTTGCGGCCAATGACGGAGGACGCCCAGGCGCCGGCGGGAAGAACGATGGCGTTCGAGACGAGATAGCTGGTGAGGACCCAGGTGCCCTGGTCTGTGGAGGCGCCGAGGTTGCCTGCGATGTGGGGCAGGGCGACATTGGCGATGGAGGTATCGAGCACCTCCATAAAGGCGGCGAGCGCGACCGTGGCGGCGATGACCCAGGGGTTTACGCGGGGACGCCAGTTCTGGTCGTGATTATCGTCCGCCAAAAGCGCCCCTGAGCAGAGTCCTGCTGGCTATAAGAAGCGCGTAAGCACGTGGAGGATGCAAATAGGCGAGGAAATTATGGAATGCTGCTGAGCGTGGCTTTCTTGCCGACCGAACCAAAGAACTCGGCAGACTTGTTGGGCCTGTAAATGTAATTCACAAACGCATACCCCCACGGCACCGCGACGATGGGTAATATAACCCACAAGAACTCCGAGGTGATGCCTTCCGCCGGCGAACCCGCCAACATTCCCTTTGACCAGAGCGGGTAAGCCACAAGGATGAGCCAAAGAACTTTGTAAAAGATCTCCAGCAGCACGATCGGCAGCATCTTCAAAGGGCGAATGATGCCCAGGGCCGCCAGAGTCGCGAAGGCAGTCCAAACACACCACGCCACGGCATCGATCGGGTTCCATGCTCCGTGGTGGGTGAGGATGTGCGTCCAGGTCTCCTTGCCCAATACGAAGAACATCAGGATATAGAGTAGGCGCAGGAGATAGATGTTGATCGGACGGACACCGTCGTATTTGCCGGCGCGTTGGAAGATGGCTCTGGGGTTGAAGGTCATGGCAATGTCCTCGTAGTCGAAGTCCCGGTTGCCTGAGATATCCATAACTATAGAACAAGGATCGCTGCTCATGGAGTCTACTCCGGTTGCGCCTTCATGCGGAACTGAGACCTACTGCCGCAGTTCGACCTCGGTAGCGCCTTGGCCGCCCTGGTTCTGGGGCGGCTCGGTGACGGTGGTGACGTGGGGATGGCTGCGGAGGTATTCGCGCAGGGTGCGGCGCAGGACGCCCATGCCGGTGCCGTGGACGATGCGGATGCGAGGCAGGCCGGCAAGGAAGGCGCGGTCGAGGAAGCGTTCGACCTCGGTCTGGGCCTCGTCGGCGGTGCGGCCGATGACGTTGATCTCGGAGGTCATGTAGTCGTTGTCGTTATTGGCGGTGGCGACGGTGATGCCGCCGCGCTTCCGTGCGGCTTCGAGTGGCGTGACGACCTTCACTGATTCGACTTCGGCGATATCTGCGATGTTGGCGCGCATCTTCATGGGGCCGATGGAGACTTCAAACGTTTTTGGATCGATGATGCGGTCGACTCTTGCCTGGCGGCCGAGGGATTTGAGTTTGACGAGGTCGCCTATCTTGATGCCTTTGGGGAGGTGGGGCTGGGCGGCGGGATCGTTCTTGTCGGCGCGGTTGGTGTGGGCGACTACGGTGGAGTTGAACTGCTCGGAAAACTCTCGGCGCAGCGTGGCCATGCGGCGGTCGGAGTCGCGGGCAATCTTCTGCGCGACGGTCTTGTCGTCGATGGCTTTGACGGTCTCGCGGAGCTGGTAGGCGAAGTCTTCGAGGAGGGAGTTGAGCTTGGCTTCGAGCTCCTTGGTGCGGGCCTTCTGTTCGACGCGGCCTTCGACTTCGACACGGGCCTTCTCGCGGGAGAGTTCGCGCTCGCGCTGCTGCATGGAGGCGCGCTCGGCGGCGGCGGCGGTGAGCTGGTCGTGGAGCTGGTCGAGGAAGGCTCCGATATCGGCGGTCTGGGTGGTCATCTGGGCGCGGGCGGAGGCGATGATGCCGGGTTGCAGGCCGAGGCGCGCTGCGATGTTGAGGCCGGCGGAGGCTCCGGGGACGCCGAGGCGAAGTTCATAGGTAGGGGTGAGGGTCTGCTGGTCGAATCCTACGGCCGCGTTCAACACGCCGGGATGGTTGGCGGCGTAGACCTTGAGCGAGGTGAGGTGGGTGGTGATGCAGGTCCATGCGCCGAGCGCGAGGAAGTGCGTGGCGATGGCTACGGCGAGGGCCGCGCCTTCCTCGGGGTCGGTGGCGGAGCCCAATTCGTCGAGCAGGACGAGGGAGTCTGGGGTGGCTTCGCGGGAGATGCGGTCGAGGTTGACGACGTGGGCGGAGAAGCTGGAGAGGTTGCGCTCGATCGACTGGGCGTCGCCGATGTCGGCATAGACGCTGGTGAAGAGGGGCAGGATCGCTGCTTCGGCGGGGATGGGGATGCCGGCCTGGGCCATGAGGGAGAGCAGGCCGAGGGTCTTGAGGGAGACGGTTTTGCCTCCGGTGTTGGGGCCGCTGATGATGAGCTGTTTGCTGCCGGGGGGAAGGGTGATGGTGAGGGGGACGGGTGTTTTTGGCGGATCGCCCGCTTCGAGGGCTTCGGCTCTCATGCGGAGTTCGAGCAGGGGGTGGCGGGCGGCGGTGAGGGAGAGTTGTGGGGATTCGGAGTGTGAGGTAGAGAAGCGGGTTTCTCCACTTCGCTGCGCTCCGGTCGAAATGACGGGTTTCTCCATATCTTCTGTACGCTGAGCTTCGGTCGCAATGACGTCATTTGCGAGACCAATTGGCGGTGTTGGCTTGGCGGAAACCCATGTCTCAGAATCGAGACATGGGGCACCCGGATTGGTGGCGGAGCCAGATTTGATTGCGGTGGCGGAGACCGAGTCGCTGGGGGGAGCGGAGAAGGCGGGGCGGACGCAAGTTAGGGCTTCGGCGAAGCGGGCGCGGGCGGCGTGGGATTCGACTTCGGCGAGGATGGAGGCGCCGAGGTGGATAGCGGTGGCCTGCTGGCCGAGGGCGTGGGTCATGGCAATCAGGATGCGGTGGATCTCGGACTGCTCTTCGTCGAGGAGGCGGACCAGCTCATTGTTCTGCTCGATGGTCTCGAGCGGTTCGACGAAGACGGTTTGGCCTGAAGAGGAAGACCCGTGGATGACGCCCGGGACGCGGCGTTTGAACTCGGCCTTGACGGGGATGACGAAGCGGTCGCCACGGATGGTGATGAGCTCTTCCTGGGTGCTGCCGGTGTCGGCGAGCCCGCGTAAGGATTTGCGGAGGCTCTCTTCGATGGCGCGATGCTGGCGTTCCATGGCGCGGCGGATGCGGCGGAGTTCGGGGGAGGCATCGTCGTTGAGGCTGCCGTCGGGCTCGATCTTGCCGCGGAGGAGGCGGAGGAGCGGGGCGAGGTCGTGATCGAGCAACGGGGCGGAGAGTTGGGCGATGCCGTTTTCACTTGTCGATCGTGCCGATGGGGTGTCCTGGGAGACCCAGGTCTCAAAATCGAGACCTGGGGCACCCGGATTTGTGGGTGCGAGAAAGAGGTTGCGCCACGCGGCGACGCGTTCGACTACGGTGAGGAGGTCGCGGATCTCGATGGACTCGAGGGCTGCGCCTTCGATGCGGGCCTTGTCGAGCAGAGTGGTGGGGTCGAAGAGGCCGCGGAACTCGAAGCTGCCGCCGCGGAGGAGGAAGGAGCGGAGTTCGGCGGTGCGCTGCTGCTGGCGGCCGATCCAGGCGAGGTCGGCGCAGGGTTCGAGGGCGAGGACCCAGGCGCGGCCGAGGGGACTCCAGGTGCGGCCGGCGATGTGGTCTCGGAGGCGGGGCCACTCGAGGGCCGCGGCGCTCGATCCGGGGAGCGGGGAGGGGACGAGCGGTAAAAGGGCTGGTGCGTTCACTTTTCTTATCGTACCCTCGCGAAATGCAGGGTGCAGGGAATAGGGTGTGGGGAGTAGAAGGCAAGAAACTGAGGAATGCAGGGAACTTCGGATGGCGCGTGCGCGTAGCTGCTGAAGACGGGGAGTAGCGGGCGTTTTCTCTCGTCTCCAGGTCATGCGTCCTTGTTCTTTTACGGCGCGGCTGCTCGAAGCAGGGGATGGCAGAGAGTGCGCGGAGTTTCTACTCCCTATTCCCTATACCCTGCCTTTGGAGGTGTGAGATGGTTTGTCCGGCGTGTGGTGCTCCCGTGGCGGAAGGTCTTAATTTCTGTGCGCAGTGCGGCGCAAAGATCGCGGCTGCTCCGCCTGCGGGCGTAGCGTATCCGTCCTATCCTCCTGCGGCACCTATGCCGGTGCCGCGGGTGCGGCGGCATCTGCAGACGTTGGGAATTCTGTGGTGCGTGTTTGGGGTGTACCGGATTGCTTCCGGTTTGATGGGGATGTTGGTGCTGCGGGTGGTGACGCTGCGCGGGTTCGGCATGGGCGACTGGCCCTTCAACAGCCACTCTCATGGCGCGTTTGGGCCGCCCTGGATGGGCTCGCTGCTGCCGTTTATCGCGGGGTATACGATCGTTACGGCGGCGTTGGCTTTGCTGGTGGGCTACAGCCTGCTGACACGTCAGCAGTGGGGACGGACGCTGGGGATCGTGGTGGGTATCCTTACTTTGTTCAAGCCGATTCTGGGGACGGCGCTGGGAATTTATACGCTCTGGGTGCTGGCTCCTTCTTATTCCGGAGCGGAGTACGACGGGATTGCGGACCGCAGTTAAGCAGTTAATTCGTTTCGGCTCGGGTTCAGAAGAACAGGAAACGGAGCAAGACAGATAATGGCGAGAGGCTCCCCATGGGGGCCTCTCGCGGGTCAGGCGGGGTGCGGCAGGCTTTTTCGGAGGCTGGGGGCGACGCGGGTTCCGAGGAGTTCGATGGCATGCAGGAGCTTGGCGTGGGGAAGGGCGGCGACGCTCATCTGGAAGCTGATGCGGGCGATGCCGCCGAGGGCTTCGCTCATCTGGAGGACCTTTCCGGCTACAGTTTCGGGATCGCTGACGAGGAGCGCTCCGGTGGGACGGCGCAGGGCTTCGAACTGCTGGCGGGTGACGGGCGGCCAGCCGCGCTCCCGGCCGATTTTGGTGAAGGATTCTGCGTAGCCGGGAAAGAAATCATCGGCGGCCTGCTGGTCGGTGTCGGCGACATAGCCGAGGGCGTGGATGCCGACCTTGAGCTTGCCGGGGGTGTGTCCGGCGCGGCGGCCGGCTTCGCGGTAGAGGTCGATGAGGGGACGGAAGCGGTGGGGCTCGCCGCCGATGATGGCGACCATCAGGGGAAGGCCGAGTGCTCCGGCGCGGGCGAAGGACTGGGGGGTGCCGCCTACGCCGAGCCAGATGGGAAGGGGATTTTGTATTGGGCGCGGGTATATCCCTTGTCCAGTGAGGGGGGCGCGGTGCTTGCCGGACCATTCGACGTGGGTGTTGTCGCGGATTTCGAGGAGGAGGTCGAGCTTTTCGGCGAAGAGGGAGTCGTAGTCGTCGAGGGCGAGGCCGAAGAGGGGGAAGGATTCGATGAAGGAGCCGCGGCCGACGACGATCTCGGCGCGGCCGTTGGAGAGTAGGTCGAGGGTGGCGAAGTTCTGGAAGACGCGGACGGGGTCAGCGGCGCTGAGGACAGTGACGGCGCTGGTGAGGCGGATGGTGCGGGTGCGGGCGGCGGCGGCGGCGAGGATGACGGCGGGGGCGGAGTCGAGGTACTCTTCGCGGTGATGTTCGCCGAGGCCGAAGTGGTCGAGGCCGGTCTGGTCAGCGAGGGAGATCTCTTCGAGGAGATGGCGCATGCGGTCTTGCGCGCTGACCGTTACGCCGGTGACGGGATCTGGAACCAGGGCGGCGAAGCTGTCGATGCCGATCTGCATGGGTGCGCTCGTTTCGTTCGGGGGATTCCCTGCAGGGTTGATGTTACTGGAATTGCTTCAGATGCTTGTCTAGTTAAGCAGCTCGGTCTGCTTCGCGAATCACGCATGTCTTATTGGAAGCAACAAGATTGGAAGCAAACAAGTAAACGGGCTGCCCGGATTTTGGCTGCGATCAGCTTTTGCGGAGTTGGCGGCGGAACCAGAGGGTGCCGAGATAGGCAAGGGAGGCGAGCAGGACCAGGATGCCGGCGGGCAGACCGACGCGGATGTAGGTGAGGGCGAAGTCGATTGCGTGGTGGGTCGCGGTGTTCCAGAACAGGACCGCGACGATGGCGCAGAAGGTGGCGGCGAAGAAGGCCGCGAAGCCGAGGGCGAAGCTCATGAGCAGGCTCGCGAACCAGCCGAGGTCGCCCAGAGGAACGCCAAAGAGGTAGCCGCCGCCGAACGTGCGGGGGGAGGACGAGATTCCGTTCTGCGATGCGTGCGCCATACCGGTAGAATACTGCTTTATGGCAGAAGGCGTTCAGAGCGGTTTGATTCAGGCAACGCAGGTGATCCGCGAAGCAGCGGTGCACGAGGCGCCCAATGGGGTGAAGTATGGGACCTTTGGCGATAACAATCTGAGCGATAAAGACCTGGAGCGCATGGTGCAGGCGGTGCCGGTGCCGGTGGCGGGAGCGTTGACGCGGAAGACGTACTACTTTGTCCCGCTGGCTCTGAGCGAGGGTCGGAGCAGCGAGGAACGGAGCAGCGAGGAAACGCTGATTGCTGCCGCATATAGTCCGGAGCTTGGGGACCAGGCGATCTGCCACCGGAATGTGACGCTCGATGGCACGGAGGGAGTATTTATTTCGACGCGGCTGCTGGGGGACCGGTTTGCGCTGGCGTTTGAGTTCTTCATCAATGTGGGGCATGCGTTTGTAGACGCGGTTGGGGTCCCGGAGGCGTTCGACAAACTGGTTTGGGCGCAGGCGCTGGCGGATGTGCGGGGCGAGACCAGCCAGGATGCCTGGGAGAGCCGCAATCTTGCGGTTACGGGCGGGGGAAAGAACGCACGGGCGGAGGGCAAGCCACTGGTTGGGAAGCCTCAGATCGATGAGAAGGCGAAGTCAAACTTTCTGGAGTCGGCGTTCTCGGATGCGCTGGCGATCTATCAGCTTTCGTTATCGGTGGACTTTGACTACTCGGAGCTGCGGGAGAGGGAGTATCCGCTATTGGCGGCGCAGGCGCTTGCGGAGCGGCTTCGGTTGGCGGCGAAGCTGTTTCCGCCGAACCCTACGTATGAGTTTGCGATCCGGTACCGCCGACGGGCTTAGGGAAGGTCTGATTAAGCCTCCCGAACATTCCCTCAGGGGCTAAAGCCATTTTAAATTATCATCTTACGGCGCGGCTGAAGCCGCGCCCCTTCAAGACGGAGGCTTAATCAGAGGTTCCTTTAGCAGGCCAACGGGGTGATTCCCTGCCTGCACTACGCTGCCAGGACACGCAAAATCAGTAGTTTCTGAAGGGCGGGAGTGCGCCGGGACAGACTTCCCGGGGATCGGTTTGTGACCCGGAAGTAAGTCCGACCTCGTGCCATCGTATAATCGTATTTTCAGTCAAATGCGCTGCCGCACGACCACCTGCGAGCACGCCAGCGCTATCCGGAAGGCCCCATGCCAGAACAAGTAATGAAAAGGCTCGCAGAAGAGATCAAGTTGCTCGAGCATGAATTGACCACAGAACTGCCGGCAGAGATCAAGAAGGCCGTAGCGCTGGGCGACCTCAGCGAAAACGCCGAATACCACATGGCCAAGCAGCGCCAGGTGTTCGTTAACGCGCGGCTGGGACAATTGAAGAAGCGCATGGGCGAACTTGCGATGGTGAACCTCGTCAACATTCCCGCCGACAAGGCCGGTTTTGGTTCGCGGGTGACTGTCTTCGATTCGAGCAAGGACGAAGAGATCAAGTATCAGCTGGTGACCAGCGAGGAGTCGGACGTCTCGAAGGGATTAATTTCGACGACCTCGCCGATCGGCCGCGCGCTGCTGGGCAAGCGGGTGGGCGATACGGCCACGGTGATTACGCCGAACGGCAAGCGCGAGCTCGAGATCCTGAAGCTGCTGACGATTCACGATGCCGCCGAGGAAAACTAAGAGCCGCCAGCCGGCCATTCAGCGATGTAATATGCGATGTGGCATTGTGGAATCGGTAAAGACGGGGCTTTCGCCTCTGAGGGCAAGTTTTTGACCTGGACAAGCGCATTCGGCAAAGGCAGCGGCTGGCTGCTGCAGAAGATCGTAAACGGTCTTGCCCTTACCCGCATCTCTCCGAACTCGCTTACGTTTATCGGTCTGGTGATCAATATCATCGCGGCGTGCTTCTTCGGTTTTGCCCGCGGCTATAACGCGAACCGGATGTTTTTTTGCGCGGGGCTGATTATTATCGGCGCCGGCGTCTTCGACATGGTGGACGGGCGGGTGGCGCGAAAGACGAACCAGGTCTCGGTGTTCGGCGCGTTCTTCGATTCGGTGATGGACCGCTACTCGGACGTAGCCATCTTCTTTGGGCTGCTGATCTACTATGCGCGAGGGAACCGCCTCTTCTATGTGGGCCTGGTGGCCTTTGTGATGACCGCCTGCGTGATGGTGAGCTATACCCGCGCGCGCGCCGAGGCGCTGATCGGGACCTGCAAGGTGGGCTTTATGGAGCGGCCGGAGCGCATCGTCTGCGTCATCCTCGGGGCGCTGTGCAACCGCTGGGGCGTGATGGCTCCGGCGCTTTGGGTGCTGGCGCTGTTTGCCACGCTTACCGTCATTCATCGCATCCGGTACACCTATCTCGAAACGGAGCGACGGAAGCTGCAGGCGCAGATGCGGTAATGATGACTCGCGGTGGAATCTTTCAAGAACTATAGGCATGACCACGAGTTTGCGCGGATGAGAGATTTAAGAACAGGCAACAGCAACGACGAAATACAGGGACCCTTCACGGGGCCTTCGGCAGGACCTGCGTTCAGGATGACGACGAAAAGCAAAGAACCAACTCCTGTGTTGTTGATTCACGGCGGCGCGTGGGCCATGCCGGACGATGCCATTGCAGCTCACGAGCATGGCATCGCCAATGCGCTCACGGCAGGATACGAGTTGCTGGAACGAGGCGCTACGGCGGTGGATGCCGTCGAGGCCGCGGTGGCCGTGATGGAAGACGATGAGACCTTCGATGCGGGGCGCGGCTCCTTTCTGACCCAGGATGGCCGGGTGCAGATGGACGCGCTGCTGATGAACGGCAAAAACCTCCGGACGGGCGGAGTTGCTTGCGTGGAGCGGCTGCGAAATCCGATCCGTGCGGCGCGGCTGGTGCTGGATCAATCCCCGCATGTGTACTTCGTCGGAGCCGGCGCGGAGAGGTTCGCGCGCCAGCATGGAATGGCGCTGTGCGACAACATGGACCTTGTGATCCGGCGCGAGCAGGAGCGGCTGTACAAGGCGCAGGCGGATGAACTGGCGGGGCTTCCGGACGAGACGTTTTCGGGCAGTCTGGACTCGCACGACACGGTTGGAGCGGTCGCGCTGGACGCCTATGGCAACCTCGCCGCAGGCACCAGCACCGGCGGAACGTTGAATAAGGCTCCGGGGCGCGTAGGCGATTCTTCGCTGATTGGCTGCGGCTGCTACGCCGACAACCTTTCGGCTGCAGTGTCGCTGACGGGATGGGGCGAGCCGATCATGAAGCTGGTCCTGGGCAAATGGGCGGTGGACCGAGTTGCCGCCGGAGCCAGTCCGGACGAGGCCGCCCATCAGGCCATCGCCTACCTTTACAACCGGCTGGGCGGACATGGAGGAATCATCCTGCTGGGGCCGGATGGCCGCCTCGGTGTAGCGCACAATACGCCGCGGATGGCATGGGGGCTGCAAACGCCGAAGGGCGTGGAGTTTGGCGTGACCTGCAACCCGTCCGGCACCTGAAACAAATAACATAGGGTGATGGAGGCGCCACCACTGTTCCGCGACCTGCGATTGCCGGAGATTCACCGGCGGCTGCTGGCGTTCTATGGTCAACCTCCGGAGCGCGAGTTATGGGACCCGCTCAAGCAGTTTGTCTATTCGCTGCTCTCATCGCGTACCCGGACCGAGGTGTCGCACGCGGTCCTGCGGAACATGGAGACACGCTTCGGGAGTTGGGAGCAGGTGCGGGATGCGGCGGTCTCCGAGATCGAAGATGCGATTCGCGCCATTACCTTTCCGGAGAAAAAAGCGGTTCAACTGAAGCAGGCACTCGAACAGATCACCCATCGCTGCGGCGCGCTGTCGTTGAACTTCCTGCGCGCGTATCGGACGGAGAAGATTCGCGCGTGGCTCGAAGGCTTTGAAGGCGTCGGCGCCAAAACGAGCGCGGCGGTGGTGAACTTCAGCACGCTGCGCCGCCGCGCGATGTGCGTGGACAGCCATCATCTTCGCGTAACCCAGCGGCTCGGCTTTGTGAGCAGGAACGCCGATGCGCGGCAGACGGAGCAGCGGCTGATGGAGATGGCGCCCGCGGAATGGCCGCCCGCGATGCTCGACGAGCACCACTCGCTGATCAAGATCCATGGCCAGCAGATATGTACTTTTTCTCAGCCAAGATGCACCGCGTGTCCGCTGCTCGATCTATGTCCAACCGGTGCCCACCCGCGTTAGAACGGATTTACTGTTGGTGTAGAGGGGGCAACCGCAGATTCCCTTCGGGAATGACAAACAAAGGAAGGTTGAAATGATTCCCGGAGATCCCATGACCGACACCGCGGAGCCGATTCCAGCAGCGGCAGCCAGTTCCAGCAGCGGAGTCAACTTCGGCGGCTGTCGAGAGCAGGCGGCTTCCGACTCCGGCGACGCAGCCTGCGCCCCCGCTCGCCGCTCCGACGGCAAGCCCGCAATAGGTGGCGAACAGAGACCGATCAGTCGACGTGCAGATTTGCATCGGCATCCATCACCAGCGATGGCCCCTCCACCAGCAGCGAGTGCAGCTTCAGCGAGTCGAGCGAGAGCGCATAGCCTGTCGTCCCGGTCGAGCGGCTGAGCAGTTGCCGCATCAGCACAGCGGCGTTCACCTTCATCTGGAGAGCGCAACGCAGAGCAGCAGGCAGAGGGGGAGTCGGCGCATGGTGTCTCAAGCATAAAGGCACGCGAGTTGGTTTCGCGAAGAGCAATTCAGGACTTCGGCTGCTGCTCTATGGAATCATGCATCGCAAATCTGCTTCGGGTACCCGGTAAGTCTTGGCGCGCGCCAGTTTATTCTTCCAGCCTGTATGCTTTTTTAGTGTCCTTGAATCCAGCGCAGGGAATCCACTGCAGCCGCAGCCATCATCCAACAAAGGAGACCCATGGAAAGGCGTGAATTTTTGACCGCATCTCTCGCAGCCTCCGCTCTCGCATTCGCCAACTCGTCCGAGGCGCAGACGCCCTCCGGCAAGCCGCGCGAATACTATGAGATTCGCAAGTACCACCTGCAGAACGGACCGCAGACCAAGCTCACCGAGAACTACGTGGCCAACGCGCTGATTCCCGCGCTCAACCGGCTCGGCATTGCGCCGGTGGGCGCCTTCCATCTCGACTTCGGCCCCGAGGCCCCGACGCTCTATCTGCTGTTGCCGAGCAGCAATCTGGAGACGCTGGCCACTGCAGAACTGCGGCTGGCGCAGGACGAAGAGTTCATGAAGGCAGCCGAGCCTTTCTGGAATGCGCCCGCGACCGCACCGGCGTTTCAGCGAATCGAAAGCTCGCTGCACATCGCCTTCGAAGGCCATCCCAAACTGACCGTTCCCGCATCGACCGCGTCCCATGGCAAGAGAATCTTTCAGCTTCGCACCTACGAGAGCCCAAGCATGCAGGCCCATGTGCGCAAGGTCGAGATGTTCCACCACGGCGAGTTCGCGATCTTCAAGAACGCAGGCTGCGAGGCGGTCTTCTACAGCGACTCGCTGATCGGACCGCGTATGCCCAACCTCACCTACATGCTCACCTTCCCGGACCTGGCCGAGTTGACCGCGAGGTGGAAGGTCTTCACCACGGACCCAGCCTGGACCAAGCTCAGTAAATCGCCGCGCTATGCCTATGAGGAGATTGTGAGCAACATCTCCAACCTGATCCTGAGTCCAACGTCCTACTCGCAGATCTAGGGCAACCCGGTAACGGCGAAGTGGGGGAAGCCACTCCGCTGCAAACGAACTTAGCTGCCCAAGAGAGAGCCGGAGAGAAAGTAACGATGGACCTTGATCAACTTAACGAGCGCTTCGGCATTCCGGGCGTTCTTGTCTTTCATACGACTGTCAGCGGACTGATCTATGCCAGCGTCACCACGCCGCATGCCATGGCGACGGTGTACCTGCAGGGAGCGCACCTCACGGCATGGCAGCCCGTGGGCCATCAGCCGGTGCTGTTCACCAGTCGCAGGACCGAACTTGTTCCCGGCAAGGCGATCCGCGGCGGCGTGCCGATCGTCTTTCCCTGGTTCGGGGCAAGGCACGATGGCAAGGCCGGTCCGTCGCACGGCTTCGCGCGCACCCAGAACTGGACGCTTGGGTTCGCCGCGCTGGCGGGGGATGACCTTCACCTTACCTTCACGCTCGGTCCGACGGAACTCAGCCGCAGCCTGGGGTTCGACGACTTTCGCGTGGCCTATCAACTCATGCTCGGGCGCGAGCTGAAGTTGCAGCTTACCGTAGCTAACGACGCAGCCGGACCGCTGGTCTTCGAAGAGGCGCTGCATACGTACTATGCCGTGGCCGATGTCCACGAGGCGAGCGTTACCGGGCTCGAGGGCGTCACCTACCTCGACAAAGTCGAAAACTTCGCAGCCAAGGTGCAGCACGGTCCAGTGACCGTCACTGGCCAGACCGACCGCGTCTACCTGGACACTTCCGGCCCGTGCCTCCTGCATGATAAGGCGGGCAAGCGCCGCATCACCGTCGCGAAGACCAACTCCAACACGACCGTCGTCTGGAACCCGTGGGACTTCGGCGCCGCGAAGCTGCCTGACCTCGACTCTATCGAGTGGCAAGAGTTTCTCGCCGTCGAGACCGTGAACGCCGCGAAGGATACGATCACGCTGGCGCCGGGCGCGACGCATACCATGCAGACGCACCTCTCGGTGGAAGACCTGACCTCTTAGAGTCTGTCTAAAAACTGAAGGCTTAACATGGATTTGCACCGATGACACGGATTTAAGAGCAGGCAAAGGCAAGAGCAACGACGAAGTACAGGATCCTTCTCCTTCACTGCGTTCGAGGGTCAAGGATGACGGCGAAGAACAAACAACAGCAAAGGCTCTCAACGACAGTTTTTAAACAGCTTCTTAGGAATGGGCCAAGCCGCTTTGCCGAACTGTGGCGTTGCCGGTACTCTCAAAGAGTGATGCTCATCCTAGCCTCCGCCTCACCTCGCCGCCGCGAACTGCTCCAGCAGGCGGGTCTTGATTTCAAGGTCGCTGCCGCCGGTCTCAATGAAGATCTTCTGCCGGAGGAAGCGGCTGCCGCGTACGTGCAGCGGCTCGCCGAAGAGAAGGCCCAGGCGATCTGGAATCTGCACCAGTCGGCGCACACGCCGGAAGATCCTCTCGTCATTCTTGGCGCGGACACCTGCGTGGTCAGCGAAGGAAAGATTCTGGGCAAACCGGTGGATGCTGCCGATGCTGGACGCATGCTGCAACTGTTGAGCGGGCGCACCCATGCCGTCCTCACCGGGCTCGCCGCGGTCACCGCGGGCAACGTCGTTCGGGATGTGGAGATCACGCAGGTGACGTTCAACGCACTTACCGACGCGGAGATCGCCCGCTACATCGCCAGCGGCGAACCGCTCGACAAGGCCGGCGCTTACGCCATCCAGGGCTACGCGGCACGGTGGATTCCACGGATCGAGGGCTGCTACTTCAACGTCGTCGGTCTGCCCATTGCACGGGCGATCGCCCTGATCGCGGAGGCGCGGGCGCCGGTCGAGCCATGATGTTGGAACTGTAAGGAGGAAGCTCTGTTTCGATGGAAACCCATGTTCCAAAGGCGGGACATGGGGCACCCTGTGCGTACCAGGATTGAAGCTATTCGACGCTGGCAATCATCGCGGCCAGCAGGGCCGTCCGCGGCACAAGATGCTCGATCACAACAGACTCGTGCGCGGCATGAGCACCCTCTCCGACTGCCCCCATACCGTCGAGCGTAGGGACGCCGAGTGCCGCGGTGAAATTTCCGTCGGAGCCGCCTCCTGTCGCCACCTCGTCCAGCATGAAGCCGAGTTCGGCGGCGAGGCTTCGCGCCTTCTTGAAGAGCGCAACCGTGCCGGGCTTGCGCTCCATGGGAGGGCGGTTGATGCCGCCGGTGATCGTCAGTTTGCACTTCGGATCGGAGACCTTGAGCTTGCGAAACAGCCTTTCGACGTAGGCGGCGTCGCTGGCTCTGGCGATACGGACATCGACCTCCGCGTGGGCCTGGGAAGCGACGACATTCGACCTGGTCCCGCCGGCGATAACGCCACAATTTACCGTCAATTTACGCTTGATATCGGTGAAGCCGGAGATGGTCTGGACGAGCTTCGCCAGCTCCAGGACGGCTGAGTGGCCGCGTTCGAAGTCGACGCCGCTGTGCGCGCCGATCCCCGCAACGTCCACATGGTAAAGCCCAACTCCCTTGCGCGCGGTTTTGCAGGCAAGACCCTGAGCTGGCTCCAGGACGAAGACCGCGGCGGATTGAAGCGCCAAACGCTCTGTGATGGCGCGAGAGACCGGACTTCCTACTTCCTCGTCGCTGTTCAGCAGCAGGATCACGGGACGGGACAGTTTCAGCTCGCGCACTACGCTGAGCGCGGCCAGAGCCATCACCACGCCGGCCTTCATATCGAGCACTCCCGGACCCCAGTAACGGCCCTCGGCTTCACGCCACGGCATAATCTTCAGGGTGCCGTTTGGCCACACCGTATCGAGGTGGCCGAGCAGGAGAAGCGGCCTACGGGGCGAGCGGAGGGGGCCGAAGCGGAGCTCCAGCACGTCTCCGAAGTCTCGTTGGCGGTGGTGTTTGGTTCGCGCACCGAGTCCTCGGCCCCAGCCTTCGACCAGCGCTTGTGCGGCGTTAACCGCTGCAGGATCTTCACTTGGCGACTCCTGCCGAACCAGTTCGCGGAGGCAGTCATGAATCCAGCTTTGCTTCTGAACGGTGTGATGCAGGATTGCTTGTGTGTCCATGCCCGCTGGTGTTCCCATGAACGGATGTTATAGCAGACAAATAGCTTAGTACCAGCTCTCAAGGATGGGCAGAGGGAGAGGGATGGCGACAATATGTGGCGCATTTACCACACTCCCTGGTCCTGATTCAACGGTAAGCTTGTGGGGTGGTTTCCCAGGAGATGTCGATTCGTGGCATTGGAAGCTCACTTTGAGCAGACAATTCGGTCGGAGATAGAGTTTAGCGGAGTTGGGCTGCATAGCGGAGCGCCTGTCTCGATGCGGTTGGTGCCGGCTCCGGCGGGCTCGGGAATTGTGTTTCGGCGCACCGACCTGGACAACTTCGAGATTGCCGCAGTGGGGCGAAACGTCGCTAAGGTCAGCTATGCCACCAGTTTGATGCGGCAGAGCGTGCTGATTTCGACTACCGAACATCTGCTTTCCGCGCTGATTGGGGTGGGGGTGGATAACGTCATTGTCGAGGTGGACAATCTCGAGGTGCCGATCCTCGATGGAAGTGCTCTGCCTTACGTGGAAGCTATTCATTACGCAGGGTTTAAGCAGCAGCGCCGGAAGCGGGAGTATCTCAAGATTGTGAAGGAGGTGGAGGTCCGGGATGGGTCGAAGTTTATCGGCGTGTATCCGGGCTCCGGGTACGGGATTCAGTACACCATCGACTTTCCCCAACCTATTGGGTGTGAGACGTTTACGGGAGATCTGGCGACGGGAGATTACAGGAAGTTGATTGCTCCGGCGCGGACGTTCGGGTTTAAAGAGGATGAGGCGATGTTGCGGGACATGGGGCTGATCCGTGGAGTGTCGGATGAGAGCGCCATTATTATTTCGCGGCAAGCTGTTGAAAATGGACCACTTCGCTTTTCGGACGAGTTTGTGCGGCACAAGGTGCTGGATCTGATTGGCGACTTGGCGCTGGCGGGGCGGCGGATTCAAGGCCGGGTGGTGGCCGAAAGGGCTGGCCATGCGATGCATACTGCTCTGGTGCAACGACTTATGCGGGACCGGTCGGCGTGGGAGCTGGCCCATGGATACGATGAGCTGCCCGAACCGGCGAGGGTGGCGATGCGGTTGCAGCCTGCGGCGGTGTCGTAATTCCTGACAAAAACGTGGTGCCTTTCGCTGGGGTGTGGTGGTGAAATTTGTTAATTAGCATGGCTGGAGATGCAGCTTCTCTGGAGCGGGCGTGAGCGTGGTGGCGGCGATCGCGCTGGGGTCAAACCTGGTGTCCGGTTTTGGCGATCGCGAGGCGAACCTGCGGGAGGCGGTCCGGCGACTTGGGGAATTTGGGGAGGTCCGGGCGGTGTCGTCGTTTTACGATACCGAGCCGGTGGGGTATTTGGATCAGCCGCGGTTTCTGAACGGGGCGCTGCTGCTGGAGACCGAGTTGGATCCGCTTGACCTACTGCGCGGGATGCTGGCGGTGGAGCGCGGCATGGGACGGGTCCGGGGTGTGGAGAAGGGGCCGCGGGTGATCGATCTCGATCTGCTGTTGTACGGCAGGGTTGTGTTGCACACAGACGAGCTGGTGCTGCCGCATCCGGAGATGCAGGGGCGCAGGTTTGTGCTGGAGCCGCTGGCGGAGATTGCGCCTGCGATGGTGCATCCGGTGCTGGGGTTGACGGTGGCGGAGATGCTGGAGCGGCTCGGCGGGTAGGGTGCGCGGCTGCGCGGCTGCGCGGCTAGTCCCGGGACAGGCAAAAGCGAAGGCAATTCTCAGGCGCTCCGCCCCGGCCTTCGGCAGAGCGGTAGCCGCTTTGCGGCGGGCTGATGCTGCGGGGGCTTGGATGAGGTGGAGCTGGCCTGTCTGTTGTTGCCGTTCCAGGCCTGTGGGCATGGTGCGATTTATTGTCTGGGATTGGAGACGGTTCGCGCCTCCGCACGAAGGCCCACTCATGCGGTGAGACTGCATGAATGGGGACCCCGCGGCATGGGTTTGGATTTATGTGTGGGTCTTCGGCCACCCGGCTATTGGTTGGCGGCGCGCTGGTGGTTGAGGGCTAGGAGGCGGGTGAGGACCTCCTGAGTGGTCAGGTCGGAGGGCCAGTTGTAGGCGGCTAAGACGGCTTCGTCGAGGGTGCGGTGGGCGTTTTCGAGCCAGGCGCACTGGTTGGCGGCGCGGAGGTTGTAGAGCTTGGTGAGGGTGCGGTCTTTCAGGTCGGCTTCGGAGATGCCGGGAGGATTAAGCCACGCGTCGCGGAGGCGGGCGAGGGTGCGGGCGGCTTCGGCGATGGCTTGGACGCGGGAGTCTTCGGATTCGGTGGGTTCGGCGCCTGGCGGCCAGGGGAAGGGGAAGGTTAAGAAGGTGGATTCGGGTGTGTAACGAGGTCTACTCTCCAGTTGGGTTCCCATTGTGAGTGCCCAGACTTCGTGGATGCAAGAGTGGAGGACGCCGAAGAAGTAGTCGTCTGAGCGGGCGATAACATTTACAAGATTTTCGGATATTACCTTCGCGCTTTGCCATTTGAAGAGTCTGTGCTTCGATACGAGCGGGGTTGCTATGTATCTGTTTAGCCCTCGAATTGCAGTGCGCAAGGCCGACCGTGGTTCGCCAAATGTCCACCAAGCATCAGCGTAAGACTGTCTACGGTTTTTAACGCGCTCGGGCAGCACATGATGTCGTACGTATTCGAAGGGAAGTTCGTACAGCGCGGCGGTGGCTTCCGTGGTATCGGTGCCGAAGTCGATGATGAACATGTTTCGTGGACGCCGAGTGATGTCGAGCGCGTTGACCCAGGGCTTGACGACGTCTGAGTTGGGGCGGCCGTTGGGATTGAGCGGGGCGGAGAGCATCTTGCGGGCGGTCTCGGAGTCGATGTCGAAGGGGCCGACTTTGGTGATTCCCATGAAGCAGATTCCGTTGTTCTCCTTCAGTCGGAGGGCGGAGGCGGTGTTGGAGCCGGTGGTGAGGTCGGCGTGGATCGCGGAGACTGGGATTCCGTCGAGGAGGTACGGTGTGGGTGTTGCGACGGTGGGTGAGAGAGGCGAAATACAGGGGTCCTTCACTTCGTTCAGGAGGACGACGGGTGGGGATGCGTCTGCCGGCGAAGATGAGGCGCCGGGAGTGGTGCCTGGGGTCGAAACCCAGGTCTCAGAATCGAGACCTGGGGCACCCGGATTCTCGCTGCCGGTGGCAGCTTCGGGGATTGCGAGGCTTTCGAAGGCGATCATGGAGACGTGGACGGTCGCTCCCTTGAGGAGCCACTTGCGGTCGGACCAAGCCCAGAAGATGGTGCCGGTTTGCTGAATGCGTTCGAGGACGGCACGATTGGCACCGCCGCGGATGGCCTGGGTAGCGAGCAGTCCGACGCGATCTACGGTGCGCAATTCCAACTGCCGGCGCGCTTTTTCGAACCAGTAGACAACGAGGTCGGATTCAGCTTTGACTCGACCGCGATAGAGTTCGAAGACAGCGTCGACATAGGTGTCTCCCATCTCGCGCCGGAGAAGTTTGCCGCCGAGGAAGGGTGGGTTGCCGATGATGTAGTCGGTCTGGGGCCATTGTGGTTCGTAGGGTTTGCCTTCTGCGTTGTAGCGGAGGATGGCGTCGGCGTGTTCGATGTTGGAGAGTTTTTTGAGGAGGGGTTCTTTTTCGTCCTTGATGCCGTGGTCGTGTTTCCACTGGAGGAAGCCGATCCAGACGACGATGCTGGCGATCTCGTGGGCGTAGAAGTCGATCTCGATGCCGTAGAGCTGGGTGGGGCTGGGCATGGGGTCGAGGGCGAGGGCGAGTTCGAGGCCGAGGCCGAAGATGCGGGCTTCGTGCCAGAGGTCGAGAAGGCGTTTGAGGGCGACGTAGAGGAAGTTTCCGGAGCCGCAGGCGGGGTCGAGGATGCGGATGCTGGAGAGTTCGGCGGCCCAGTCCTGGAGGAGGCGGAGGGCAGGGCGGTTGAGGCGGAGGGTGGGTTGGGTGGGGCGTTTGATGGTTTTGGGAGCGGTGGCCGCTCGTGAACCCATCTTCGCCGATGTGGTGGAAACCCGGGTCTCAGAATCGAGACCTGGGGCACCCGGATTCGTGGCTGGGGAAGACAGGGTGCCGGGTGTTGCGGCGGGGGTGGACTCGGTGGAAACCCACACCTCAGAATTGATGTATGGGGCACCCGGATTCGTGGATGGGATGGATGGGGCTTGCTCCTGGGCGAGGGCGGCGAGGACTTCGGCTTTCACGGTCTGCCAGCGGCGCTGGAGGGGCTGGATGACGACGGGTTCGATGAGGAGGAGGATGTCTTCGGTGGAGGTGTAGTGGGCTCCGATGAGGGAGCGTTTGGCTTGGTCGAGGGAGCGTTCGAAGAGGGTGCCGAAGATGGCGGGTTCGATGTGGGACCAGTCGTGGCGGGAGGCGGAGTAGAGGACGCCGAGATCGGCGAGGTCGAGCTCGATGGTGGTGTGATCGGTGAAGAGGCCGCCGTTGAAGTAAGGGATGGTGTCGGCTCCGAAGAAGCCGTGCGGTTCGCTCATGGCGGTGAAGAGGGCGGGCAGGATGCGGTTGAAGCCGAGGGGCGAGAAGCGGTGGTTTTCGACGAGGCGGCGGAAGGCGTGGTTGGGGAGGAGGCCGACGGAGTCCGCGAAGAGGCAGAAGACGAGGCGCATGAGGAAGTGGGCGATGGCTTCCTTGGAGGGGCGATCGGGCGCGGCGGCGCGTTCGAGTTCGAGGCGCTGAGCGAGGCGGAGGAAGTCGGCGGCGGCGGCTTCGGTGACACGTGCGGAGACAGTGGTGGGGCGAAGCTGGTTGAAGTCGCCGAAGACGTGGCGAAGGACTTCAAGCGGCGGCAGGGCGCAGGTGGGGGTGTCGCGGTCGTGGAGGAGGTCGTCGAGGGTGAAGGCGTAGGTGCGGGAAGGAAGATTTTCGAACTTGGTGTGGACTTCGAAGCGGGTGAAGTCGCAGACGACGAGAAGGGGCGGGTTGTCGAGGGCTTCGTGATATTCGTTGAGCTGCTTGTAGGCTTTCTTGAGGTCGCCGCCTTTGGATTTGTACTCCCAGGCAAACCATCCTCGTTTCCAGACGTCGGCGTATCCCTGTTCGCCAGTGCCTGCTTTGGCGACGCGCTTTTCGAAGGTGTAGCTGGCTCCGGTGGCATCCTCTTCGGTGGGATGAGGGACGCCGAGCATCTCGCAGAGGTCGCGGAAGTGCTGGGGGGCGGCGGAGCGTTCGGTGAGCTGGCTGGCGTTCCACTTGCGGACGAAAGGGACAGGGTCGAGGGTCATCGTGGTGATGTGTCTATTGTGGCAGATGGGCTAGTGTGGGGTTATGGGGCGGTGGAGTGCGATTCGCTTTTGCGAATTATCCTTTTTTGCAAAAGCGCAACGGATGGTCCACCCGGCAACGGCGGATGCGAAGCGAAGGCAAAGACAAAGGCAAGGATCCTTGCCCTTCGCTATGCTCGAGGGTCAAGGGATGACGGCGAAGAACAAACAACAGCAAAGGCTCTCAACGACAGTTTTTAGACAGGTTCTTATGGACTTTGCCGAGCGTTCCTTAGCGGGCGATGGCGGCGTGTTCGCTCGTAGAGGGTTGGCGGTGCCATTGCTGGACCTGGTTGAGGGCCTGGGTGAGGGTGTTGACGACGAGGGTGGGGCGGCCGGTGCCGAAGCGCTCGATCATGTGGTCTGGAGGTTGGTCGGCGGACGGGAAGGGGAGTTGGCCGGGGATCTGGCTGGGATCGTCGGTGGACTCCCAGAAGCCGATGACGATGCGGTTTTGCGGCAGGTGGGAGCGCACGCGCTGGCAGGTGGCCCGGGCCTGCGAGAAGGCGAAGGGCGGCAGGGCCGAGATGAAGATGACGGTATTGGGTTCCCTGGCGAGGCCATCGAGGACTTCGCTGGAGGTGGAGGCGGCGGAGAGCAGCAGGGTGGGGTGGCCGGCGCGTTCCATGAGCTGGGCGAGCATGTGGGAGGTGAGCTCGTCGGCCTGGTCGCTGGCGGAGATGCAGATGATGGCGAAGTCGTTGACGGGAGCGGCGGGCCGGGTGGAAACCCAGGTCTGAGAATCCAGACCTGGGGCACCCGGATTTGTGGGGACGCTATACTCGCTCCCGTGGGCGGTGGCGGGGGTGAGGGCGGGGGTGAGGGAGAGGGGGTCGACCTGGCGGTAGTCGGTGAGCTCGGCGATGAGTTCGCCGATCGAGAGGAAGAAGAAGTTGCAGCGGGTCTCATCGAGGGTGCCCTGGTGGCGGTCCTGCTCGACGAGGCGGAGGGCGGGGATGAAGACTTCGTCGTAGAGGGCGACGAGGGGTTTGCCGCAGAGGAATTTATTGGCGACGATACGGGCTTCGTGCTGGTCGAGAGCTAATAGGCGCTCGTAGAAGTGGGCCTCGGGGGAGAGCTCGGCGTCGGTGCCGAGGAGGGTGTGGAGGAAGGACATCTGGGGGACGTAGCGGCCGAGGACGACGATGCAGACGGTGAGCGGGGTGGAGAGGATGAGGCCAGGCCATCCCCAGAGCAGCGCCCAGAAGATGGCCATGGTGAGCAGGGCGAGCGAGGAGATGCCGGTGCGCGAGCTGTAGAGCCAGGGTTCGACGAAGTTGGTGGCGGAGAGCTCGAGCGTGAGAAAGAGGGCGATGATGAGCAGCGGATGACCCCAGGAGGGGAAGATGGCGACGGAGACGACCAGAGGCAGGACGAGGCCGGTGGCGGTTCCGACGTAGGGGACGATGCGGAGGATGCCGGCGAGCGCTCCCCAGAGCGTGGCGTCGGGCACGCCGATGAGGTAGAGGCCGGAGCCGAAGAGGATGCCGTAGGCGGCGTTGACCGCGGCCTGCATGACGAGGTACTGGCTGATGCGGGTGGCGGCGTCCTGGAGGGCCTGGGTCATGACGCTGATACGCCCCATGCCGGCGAGCAGGAGGATGCGGTGGCGCAGGTCTTCGCGCTTCATCAGGAGATAGATGGTGAAGACGATGATGACGCCGAGGGTGCCGATGGGGCGGAGGATGCGGAGGAGGAGTTCGGCGTTGGACTGGAGCTGGCTTCGGGTGGGGTCGACGAGGCGGACGGGCTGGGCCTGCTCGGCGGGGAACTGCTGCAGGAGGGCGGGGGGCTGGGGGGGTGGGGCGGGCTGGGCGCGGGCGCTGGAGCTGAGGTCCTGGCCGATGCCTTCCATGGCGGCGAAGGCGGTTTCGAGGGACTGCTCGGCGGGGGAGTGGACCGCGGCGGTGCGCTTCTGGATGTTGAGGCGATAGGCGGGGAGGTTTCGGGCGACGCTCATGAGCTGGTGGGTGACGACGTAGCCGACCCCGAGGAGGACGGCGAAGGCAAGAATGCCGGTGAGGGCGACGGCGACGACGCGGGGGGCGCGGAGGGCTTCGAGCCGGGTGACCGCGGGGGCCAGCAGAAAGGCCAGGGTGAGGGCGAAGGCGAAGGGGATGAGGAGCTCGCGGGCGAAGTAGAGGATAAGCACGACGACGGCGAGCAGCAGGATGGGCTGAAGCCGGGGGAACTCGGAGCTGCCAGCACGGGACATGCAAACCTCTGGATTTTCTTTTGTGGGAATGGCCTGGTTGCGGGCAAGAATACACGATGCGGGGGGAAGTTGGCGTGGGGGGACTGGTTGGCGTGGGGGAGCTGCAGGTGATTCTGGTCTGCCGGTCGCTGAGAGGGTATCGGATCGGCTAAGACAAGCGTTAGCCTGGAAGTTGTAGAGCGTAGTCTGGAATCCTGTTGCAGGAATGGAGGAGAGGGACGATGATGGAGCCGCTTGGCGCGAAGGAACGGTTTGCTGTTGGGCGGCAGAGGCGCAAACAGATGCGGCGTCTAGAGCATGGGACGTGGAAGGCGAAGGACCGGCGGGAGAGTCCGCTGAAGCTGCTGGAGGAGTCGACGCGGGGGCGGGTTCCGTCGCTGGTGGCGCTGAAAAACCAGATGATGGCGGCGTCGCCGTTTGAGTACTTCCGCGGCGCGGTGCCGGTGATGGCGTACGACCTGTCGCTGGCCGGGAATACGGGAATCTGCAACCAGCTCTGCGGGGATGCGCATGTGCGGAACCTGGGCGCGTTCGCGGGGCCGGATGGGCGGCTGGCGTTCGATATCAACGACTTCGATGAGACCATCGTGGCGCCGTTCGAATGGGACGTGAAACGGATGGCGACGAGCTTGATCCTGGCCGGGCGCGGGGCGAGCGTGAAGGATGCGCGGTGCGGAGAGGCGGTGGCGACGTTCCTGAACAGATACCGTGCGGGCATGGTCTCGTTCGCGCGAATGCCGGTACTGGAGGTGGCGCGATACCAGGTGCATCGGCTGGGGAGCGTATCGCCGGTAGCGGGCGTGCTGCGGATGGCTGAGCGGGCGACGCCGGTGCATACTCTGCTGGCGTTGACCGAGGTGAAGGACAAGCCCGGCGCGGGAAAGAAGGACGCCGCGGTGAAGCATTCCGGCGTAAAGGCACCGGAGAAGCTGCCGCGCCTCTTCAAGAACCAGCCGCCGATGCTGACGCGGGTGACGGGCGCGATGGCCGACCGCGTGGTGAATTCCTTGACGACCTATGCGGAGAGTCTGCAGCCGGAGCGGCGGCATTTTCTGGAGCAGTACCGGGCGGTCGACGTGGCGTTCAAGGTCGTGGGTACGGGGTCGGTGGGGCTGCGGGACTACGTGGTGTATCTGGACGGGAATGGGGCGAAGGATCCGCTGTTTCTGCAGATCAAGGAGGAGACGGCGTCCGGGTATGCGCCATATGCGGCGAGCTTTGGAGGCGTGAAGCGACGTGGGGCGAGCCAGCATAATGGGCGTCGCGTGGTGGAGGGCGAGCGGGCGATGCAGTTGCAGTCGGACCCGTTTCTGGGGTGGACGACGATGGAGGGCCGGGACTATCTGGTGCGGCAGTTGAACGACCATAAGGCGTCGATCCAACTGGAGGACCTGAAGGCGCTGGAGCTGATGGAGTACGCGGCGGTGTGCGGCGAGCTGCTGGCGCGAGGCCATGCGCGGGCGGGCGACGCCGCGATGGTGGCGGGATATCTGGGGACTTCGACGCGGTTCGATGACGCGGTGAGCGGCTTTGCCAAAGCGTATGCGGACCAGACGGAGGTGGACTGGAAACATCTGGTGCGGTCGATGAAGAGGACGGGGAGCAAGAAGGCGGCGAAGTAAGAGCTTGCCTTTATCCTGGCGGAACAACGCTGGGTTCGGAGTGCAAACAGCCCGCATGCGCCTGCCGGCCGTGCTGACTCGTCGTGTTGACTCGTTGTGCTGACCCGCTGATCAGAGCTTCACCAGCATCTTTCCGATATTTTCGCCGCGGAAGAGTTTGGCAAACGCGGCTGGAGCCTGGTCCAGGCCCTCATCGACGGTCTGTCGCCAGGTCACTTTGCCTGCCTGGATCCACTCCGCCATATCGTGCATAAAACGCGGGAACAGATCGAAGTGGTCCGAGACCAGAAAGCCCTGGAGGGTAAGCCGTTTGCCGATGGCGAAGGCGAGGTTGGAGGGGCCGCTCACCTGCTCGTTGTAGCCCGAGATCATGCCGCATAGGGCGAAGCGGGCGAAGACTTTGGCGACGGACAAGGCAGCCTCGAGATGACCGCCGCCGACAGAATCGAAGTACACCTCGATGCCCGCGGGTGCGGCCTCGGCGAGGGCTGCGGTCAGGTTGGGGACGTGCTTGTAGTTGATGGCGTGGTCGACTCCGATCTCGCGAAGGTAGTCGCACTTCTCGCTGCCGCCCGCGGAGCCAATCACGGTGGCGCCGATGATCTTGGCGATCTGGCAGACCGTGGCGCCGGTCGCACCCGCCGCCGCCGACACGAAGATCACCTCTCCGGCCTTAAGCCTGGCAATCTGGAGGAGGCCCACGTATGCGGTTAAGCCAGTCAGACCGGCGACGCCGAGGTAGGCTTCCGCCGGAAGACGGGTCACGTCGATCTTGCGCAGCTCCTTGCCTGGGGCGTTGAATGCCTCGCGCCAACCCATCTGCGAAGACACCGTATCGCCTGGCATCAGGCTTTCGTCGTTCGATTGGAGGACCTCTCCCACTGCGCCTCCCTCGAGGACTTTTCCGATCGCGAACGGAGGCAGGTAGCTGGCCTGGTCCCTCATCCGCCCACGCATGTAGGGGTCAACCGACATCCAGGTGTTCCGGACCTGCACCTCGCCAGGCCCGGGGTCGGCTAAAGGGACGCTCTCGATGGAAAAGTTTTCGGCAGTGGGTACCCCGGAGGGACGACTGCGCAGCCGCACTTCGCGAAAGGCTTTCTGGTTGATCATCTCTGTCCGCTCCTGCTGCCCGATCGGCTTTGAGGCAGCGCTGGTTTGCGAACCGAGTATACCCATCGGCGATGGGGCTGGGGTAGAACGAGAGGCGCAGGCTTAAAGGAATCTCTCTCCCGGGATATTCCGGAACGAACTTGGGGCGGCGCTTCCTCGTGCCGGTGGGCTGCGTCTGACCTGTAGGGCGCCAGTTTGGCTGGAGGCGCGTTGCAGGCGTGCTTTACTAGTGCGGGCTGGATTGTAATCTTCCGCCGATCATCATTTTCCGCATTTTCTGCATTTTCTGCCGTCTGTGTGAGGAGTAGAAGCTGATGCGTGTTGTGGCGACGATGGTGGTATTGCTTTGTGGGATGGGCGGCGGGGCGATGCAGGCCCAGAGTTCAAATGCTGCGCGAACTGTGGTGGAGACGATGCTGACCCATGAGAATGATCCGGCGGAGCATCGCAACAGGTACATGTATCTGTCGGAAGAGCGGTCGGAGCGGACGGGTGGGCACCTGTGGCAAGAGCGTGTCGTCGAGACGCCGGTGGGGAAGGTGCGGCTGCTGCTCGCGGAGGATGGAAAGCCTTTGAGCGCGGACCGTGCGGCGGCCGAGAGAGCGCGGCTGGCGCAGATTGCAGCGCATCCGGAGGAGCTTCAGCGGCAAGAGCAGGCGATGAAGAACGACGAGCAACATGCGGAGCAGATGCTGGCGCTACTGCGCAAGGCCTATCTGTTTCAGGCTCCGCGCGCGGACGGGAGCGACCTGCAGATCGCCTTCCAACCCGATCCGGCGTATAAGACGCAGTCGATCGAAGAGCGTGTGCTACATGCGATGTCGGGTACGATTCTCGTGGATCAGCGGACGATGCAGCTCCATCGCATTGACGGGGAGATGGCCGCGGACGTGAACCTGGGGTTTGGTTTGCTGGGCACGGTGCATGCGGGCAGCAGTTTCAACACCACCCATGCGCCGGAGCCGGGAGGAGACTGGAAGGATGTCGCGGTGAATACAGCGATCGAAGGCAAGGCGATGCTGTTCAAGGAGATCGGCCGGAACGAGCATGTTGTGCATAGCGAGTTCAAACAGTTGGACCCGGAGATCAGCGTCGCGCAGGCGGTGGCGCTGCTGGAGCGCTAGAGCGGATTTGCTGTTGGTGTAGAGGGGGCAACCGCAGATTCCCTTCGGGAGTGACAAACAAAGGGCATGGCAGACTCTACACCAACTGCTACTTTGCTCTAGTCTCGCGGATTGCGACGGCGGTTGTCTAGGCGATGACTTCGAAGGGACGCATCATGTCGTTGGCTTCGTGCTCGAGGATGTGGCAGTGGTAGAGGTACTTTCCGGGATAGCCTTCAAAGCGCGTGATGATGCGGGTGATCATGCCGGGAGGGCATTGGACCGTATCCTTCCAGCCTAGTTCGTTGGCGGCGGGCGGTTCGGCTGGGCCGCGGAAGCGAAGATGCTTGCCGGTCATATAGGCGAAGGGATCGAAGGTGCGGCGGTCGAGGACCTGAAAGCGCACCAGGTGGAGGTGCATGGGGTGGGTGTCTTCGGTCTGGTTGACGAACTCCCAGATCTCGGTCGAGTTGAGCTTCGGAGTTTCGGTGACGGGCTCGTGCCAGTGCTTGTTGTTGAGGAGCATGATCATGGGATTGCCGATCTTGTCCTGATACTCGTTGAGGGTGATGGTGCGGGTGACGGTGGCTTCAGACTCGGGGGTGCGGGAGATGGTGCGGAGGGTTTTGGGGATTTGAGGGGTTGTGCCGGTGGCCGGGGAAGGAAGGAGGTTCGCGCTTGCGCGCGAAGGCCCACTGATGCGGTGAGACTGCAGGAATGGGGCTCCCGGAATGTTAGATGGGGCGGACGAGGATGCTTTTGCGACGCGGAACTGGAGGATGTCGAGCGCGCCGGTGCGGAGGTGGAGGGTCTGGCCGGCGAGCTGGCTGAAGTCGATGAGGAGGTCGGCGCGCTCGGCGGGGGCGAGGTTCAGGTACTTCAGCTCTGCGGGGGCGGGGAGGAGACCCTGGTCGCTGCCGATCTGGACGAGTGGCTGCTTGTTGTCGAGCGAGAGGCCGAAGAAGCGGCTGTTGGCGGCATTGAGGACGCGGAAGCGGTAGAGGCGCGGCTCGACCTCGAAGTAGGGTCGGAGCTTGCCGTTGAGGAGGATGCCGTCAGCGGAGAACTCGGGGATCCAGGGGTGCTGGGGGTCGCCAGAGGTGGCGTAGAAGAGCTGGCCGTCGGTGGTGAAGTTGCGGTCGTAGAGGACGAGGGGGACCTCGTAGTTGCCAGCGGGGAGGCGCAGCGACACTTCCGCCTGATCGCGGATGAGATAGAGCCCGACCAGGCCGGCGTAGGTGCTGAGGCGGTTCAGGCCCATGGCGTGGTCGTGGTACCAGAGCGTCGCGGCGTCCTGCTGGTTGGGGTAGCGGCAGGTGCGGCTGTGGCCGGGGACGAACCAGTCTTCGGGGTAGCCGTCGTCTTTGGTGGGGACCTTGGCCCCGTGGACGTGGACGACGGCGCGGACCTCTGGGATGTCGCGGCCGCAGCCGTGGAGGGAGTGGTCGATGGGCAGGAAGTGCTTCGCGGGGAGGTTGTTGACCCAGTCGATCTGCAGGGGGTGGCCGGAGCGGGCTTCGACGATGGTACCGAGAGGGGTGGGGCCGTAGCTCCACATGCGGGTGGGCGGGATATCGCGATGCACCTTGGCGTGGATCTCGCGCATCTCGATGCGGAGCTTGCGGGGCGATGGCGTGCCGAGCGGGGCGGGGACGGGGAGCGCGTCGACGAAGGGCGGGAGTTCGAGGACGTGCAGCATGGGGTGATGCGCGTCGGGTGCGTTGGGAACGGGGCGCAGGGACGCCGTTGAGGTCATTTGCGCGAAGCTGGGGCGCGAGCCGTAGAGGAGACTGATGGCGGCGGTCTGCTGGAGGAAGCGGCGGCGGGAGGAGCTGGACGGCGTGGACACTGACAACGGGGTGGGTTCTCCGGGCGAAAAAGAAGCACGCACCCCCGGTTTGAGGTGCGTGCGTTAAGAGTACAAAGTGGATGTGACTGTGCTGTGAATCGGCTGGCGCGTTCGTGAGACGGCTGGCTAATTGCCTGAAGTGACCTTGCCCGTGGTCGGGTCGAGGAGAACGACGTTGGGGTTGGGGGCGGCCGCGCCGTTGGTGAAGTTGAACATATTGTTCAGCGTGCCTGCGGTTGCGTCGAAGGAGCCGCCGCCGATGCGGGCGCTGCCGAGGAAGGTGTCCTCGATAAAGCGGGGAATAGAGGCCTGGTCGGTGGGGGTGTTGTCGATGTAGTTCTTCTTGGCCCAGGAGGAGATGACCAGCAGCGGCAGACGCGGACCGTGGCCACAGCGGCCCTGGACGGGAGCGCCGTTGGAGTTCGGGCCGGGCAGCGTGGCGGCGGGTGCGGCGGATGGGGCGCAGGCGCCGGCGCCGGTGAGCGAGTCGGCGGCGGTGGCGGAGCCGTTGACGAAGTCGGTCATGTGGTCATACCAGCCGTCGGAGTCGTCGTAGGCGATAATGATGGCGGTCGAGGACCAGAAGCTCGACTTTTCGATGGCGCTGATGGTGTTGACGATGAAGGTCTGCTCGTCGAGGGGGTCGGAGTAGCCGGCGTGTCCGTCCTGGTAGCCGGGGGCTTTGAGGAAGCTGACGGCGGGCATGGTGCCGGCGGCGAGGGCGTCGGTGAAGTCATGCATGTCGTACTGGTGGTTGGCCTGGTCGGTGGTTCCGATGGCGGCGGTGGGGCGGAGGTGATTGAGGTTGGCGGTGCTGGCGTAGTACTGGAAGGGCTGGTGGTGGGGGATGTAGTCGGCCTTGAGCGTGCTGGGGCTGACGACGGGGAGGACGGGGGGGATGTTGACGGCTGCGGTGGAGCGGGCGCATCCGGTGGTGCCGTTGGGGTTGGTGACGGTGAGGTCGAAGCCGCCCTCGAAGAAGCCCCAGGTGATGTTGGCGGCGTTGAGGAGGTCGCCGATGTTCTTGCCGGACATGCTGAAGTTGGCGCTGGTGGAGGAGCAGATGTCACCGGTGGGATCGGCGTCGTTGATGTCGGTGTAGCCGCCAGCTCCGTCGGCGACGATGCTGCTGGCGACGTTGAGCGGGTTGATGACGCCGTTGGTCTGGCCGGAGGCGAGCTCGAGGGCGCCTGGGGTGGACGGGCCGAAGGTGCTGCCGAAGGAGTGGTCGTTCATGGCATAGTGCTGGGCGTAGTTCCAGAGGGCGGTGACGGTGTTGCCGTCGTAGTAGCCCATGGTGAGGGCGGTGGTGCTGAGGAGCGCGGAGCCGTTGGTCGCGGTGGTGAGAGAGACGGGGTTGGCGGTGCCGACGGAGAGCGGGAAGAGGTCCATCTTGCCGCCGTCGAAGGCCATCTGCTCGGGACCGTAGTTGTGGTCCTGGTCGTTGGTGCCGGCCTGGGCGGGGTCGAGACGGAAGGGGTTGGCGGCGGTGGAGTTAGTCGCCGTGGCGGTGTTCTTCACGTTCAGGTTCGGGTTCGCGGTGAGCAGCGCGGGGGTAGAGATGTAGTTGGAGATGTTGGTGGGGGTCGCGGGCAGGGCCGTAGAACTGGCGGCGGCGGAGGCGGCGGTCGCTGCGGTAAACGGGGTCTCGCCGGCGGGGTTGCTGGCCTGGGGGTAGGTGCCGAAGTAGTGGTCGAAGGAGACGTTCTCACCGTAGATGACGACGATGTGCTTGATGGCCGCGGAGGAGGTCGTGGGCGTCGGCGGGGTGGGCGGCGGGGTAGTGTTGGCATTGCCGTTGCCGGCAGGATTGCTGAGCGTGCCCTGGCCGCAGCCGCTGAGAATGAGGAGCGAGGACAGCGAGAGGGCGAGTGATTTCCGAATCATGGTTGAGGCCTCAGAAGGTATTAAGAGATGTATTGGGGCTTATTTTCAGGCTTGGCAGGTCGCCGGTATGTGAACCGGGGTTGAATGGCGAATGAATTTAATGCGGAGAGGACAGTTTTCAGTTCCCAGTTGTCAGGGCCAGGGGTGCCTGGTGGGAGATGGGCGGGAGCGGTTCGCTTCGCGAATGCCCACATCTCAGAATCGAGATATGGGGCACCCGGCTGCCGAGGAAGCAGTGGCGCCCCTACAATTTGCGTATGGGGCTTTCGTTTGATATGAAATAACCCGGACCGGGGAGCACCAGGAAGAAGCGGGGATGCCGCGAGGCATTTGGTCGAGGATCACGGGCGGTCGCGTGGCGGGAGATGGGCGGGAGTGGTTCGCTTCGCGAATGCCCACATCTCAGAATCGAGATATGGGGCACCCGGCACCCATCTCAGTATTGAGACCCTTCGGTAGGCTCAGGGCAAGTTATGGGGCACCCGGATTGGGGGGGAGACGGACTGCGCTGCACCTACAATCTGCACCTACAATCTGGGGATGGGGCTTTTGTTGGAGGTGGGGAGGACGGCGGAGGGTGGAGGCCGCAGGGGGCGGATGGTGCTGCCGCATGGGCCGGTCGAGACGCCGGTGTTCATGCCGGTGGGCACGGTGGCGTCGGTGAAGGCGGTGGAGCAGGGTGTGCTCGAGCAGATGGGGCCGGGTGGCATGGGCGCACAGATCATTCTGGCGAATACCTATCATCTTTATCTGCGGCCCGGGCATGAGCTGGTGCGGCGCATGGGCGGATTGCATCGGTTTATGAGCTGGGAGCGGCCGATGCTCACCGACTCCGGCGGGTTCCAGGTGTTCAGCCTGAGCAAGCTGCGGAAGGTGACGGCGGACGGGGTGGAGTTCCGGTCGCATCTCGACGGCAGCAGGCATTTCTTTTCGCCGGAGCACTCGATGGACGTGCAGATTGCGCTGGGGGCGGACATCGCCATGGTCTTCGACGAATGTGTGGAGACTCCGGCGAGCTGGGAGCGCACGCGGGAGTCGATGGGGCTGACCCATGCCTGGGCGCAGCGGTCGAAGGATCATTTCGAGGCGCGGAAGCATCTGGCGCCGTGGTTTGCGGAGTCAGGAGAGAAGACGCAGAGCCTCTTCGGCATCGTGCAGGGCGGGATGTATGCGGACCTGCGGCGGGAGTCGGCGGAGAGGCTGGTGGAGATGGAGCTTCCGGGATACGCGATCGGCGGCCTAGCGGTGGGCGAGCCGAGGGAGGTGACCCGCGAGATGATTGCGCGGACGCTCGAGTTTCTGCCCAGGGACAAGCCGCGCTATGTGATGGGCGTCGGGTATCCGGACGAGATCGAGGAGTACGCGAAGATGGGCGTGGATATGATGGACTGCGTGCTGCCGACGCGCGCCGGGCGGCATGGCCTCGTGTTCGCGCGCGAGGACGGCGTCGTGGTGCGGAGGAACATCAAGCGCAAGGAGTACGCGGAGGACCAGCGGCCGATCGACCCGGACTGCGACTGCATGGTGTGCCGGCGGTACACGCGGGCTTACCTGCGGCACCTGTATGTCGCCGGGGAGGCGCTGAGCGCGACGTTGAACTCAGTGCATAACCTGCATTTCTATCTGGCGACGATGGAGCGGGTGCGGCGGGAGCTGCTGGGTGTCCTGCCGGACGGGCTGCCTGCGCGGCAGGCGGTCACTTCGTGACGCGTGTACCGGTCTGGGCGGCTTGCGTTGCATAGGGCCTCCCGTTGGTCGGCAACAGATCTTCATCCCGACCAACGGGAGGGACATCCGAAGGGGTATACACGTCACGAAGTGACCGCTGTCCGCGCAGGACGCTCGTCCGGCAGGACATAAGTTTTTTCAGCGGGAGGTTTTATGCGTTTACCAATTGCCAGATTTGTTGTTCGCCTGGTCAGCTTCGGGTTGATGGTTACTGCGTCTGCTATGGCTCTGGCGGTAAATGCGGACCAGGTCATTCTGAAGAACGGCGACCGGATTACCGGGCATGTTCTGACGACAGGCGCGGATACTGTGTCACTGGCGACGGATGCGGAGGGAACGATCTTTATCCGGCGGGCAGCGATCGAGCGGGTGATTGCGGGAACCGGGACGCCCGAAGCCGGATTGCCCGGACCGGAGATGGTGGTCCGGCCAGCGGTTCCCAGGCCCGCAGTGACTCCTTCCGTGAACTGCATGGCGAAGTTGAAGCCGGTGCCGGAGGCATGGTCGTTTGCGCTGCTGGGAGCGCCGAACAAGGTGGTGCTGGGCACCGAAAGTCAGGAGCAGTTTGGCGCAAGCCTCAACGCCGAATTCTGCGAGGGCAGCCGCCGCGACACGACCAGCGTTGCGGCGGCGGGAAGTCATGCGCGGGCCTATGAGCGGGGCACAGCCTCCATCCAGACCGATGTCGCGGGTGCGGAGATCGAACAGCAACACTTCTTCCGCAGCCCGCAAGGGGCAGCCATATATGGGGTTGGGGAACTATTTACGAACAACTCGCTGGGCATGGCGATGCAGAAGAGCGCTGGTGTCGGCCTGCTCTCGCCGCAGTACCGGATCAAGGCGCTGTCTTACGACTTCGCGGCGGACGCCCGCTACCTCAACCAGCATCTCGATCACGTCTCTCCGGCTCTGAACTTCGCGGCGATCCGGTTGAAAGAGCAGATGCACGTACAGGGGAGGTTGTTTAGCTGGAACGAACAGGGCTGGATCATGCCGGTATTAAACGATGCTCACGCGCTGCAGGCGTACGCTTCCTTTGGGCCGTCGGTCGCGCTGAAGCCGTGGCTGCATCTTGGCCTGATGGCGGAGGAGAGTTACCTGGGCAATGCCCCTTCTCCAAACCGCAAAAATTATTATTCGAGCGCGCTGACCCTGTCGATCGAGGGCGGGTCCGGCTCCCGGTCCAAGTAACTACAGATCAAGTGACTACAGAAATACAGGAGAGGGAATGATGGCGAAGGACCGGAGACGATCACGATCGGGAGTGACCCGCGTACTGGAACAAAAGAAGAGTTCCGCGCAGCCGGAGGACAATACGCTCTCCGCCCGCGCCTTTGCGAAGCCTGCGGCAGAGGAGCCGACGGGCTCGTGCCGATATGCCGATGCCTTCGGGCAGATGCAGTGCGAATCGCCGGTCGCCAAGAGCTACTGCGACGGCAAAGGAGGATTCTTTACGGAGGACACGCGGTGCTGAGCGTAAGTTGGAGCCGGCCAGGAGGGTTCTGTTGCCGCGCGATACTTTTTTACATGCTTCACCACGATGCTGATGGGCGCATCGGTAATGTGGCCTCCGCCGGTAATGTGGCCTCCGCCGGCGGCAGGAGAAAAAACTCTTCAGCGATTCCACGGTGAGTGTATCCCGGCAGAAAGAAACGCAGATCCCCTTCGGGGATGACAACAAGAAAAACAGGGGCAACAGCGGGTACAGCACGATTGACTTTGCTCTAGAAACGGATCTTGCCCGCGACCTGCAGGATGCGGTTGTCGCGCGCGCTGGTAATGACGCCGAACGTATTCGAGCTTGTTGCCGCGGTGCCCGGGTTTTCGAAGTTGGTATGATTTAGCACGTTGAAGGCCTCTCCGCGAAACTGGAAATTCACCCCCTCGTGAATCTTGAAGTTCCGGAACAGGCCGACATCAATGCGATTGAAGCCTGGGCCGTCGACGACGCCGCGCTTCTCATCGCCCACCTGGCCGCTACCAGGCAAAGGCGCCGCGAACGCGCCCCGATAGAACCACTGCTGGCGGGTGTGGATCTTCTGCCCATAGCCGTTTCTGGGATTGGCGATCATGTTGGGCCGGAGGCTGGCGTTGGTATTGCCGTTGATGCCCAGGCCCGCGGCGTCCGAAGCATAGCCGCCATTCGGCTGTCCATTGGCTATGCTGTTGTAGCCGCCATACGAGATCAGGCCGCCTGAGCTCTCGGTGATCGTCAGCGGCAGGCCGGAGTTCACGGCGATGATTCCGGACGTCTCCCAACCGCCAACCAGGTGGCCGACGACTCCGTGCTGCTCCTTCATCCAGGGAAGCTCCCAGACGTAATCCACCGCCAGGACGTTGGTCCGATCGTCGGCGGCACGGCCGTAGTCGCCGTTGATGTTGTAGGTGTTCTGCGGCGGCGTGGAGTAGTCGTTCTGGCTGTTGGTGAGATCGCGCGACCAGGTGTAGTTGACATCGATCAGGCTCTCGCCCTGAAACTTTTTGGTGGCCTTGACCTGGAGAGAGTTGTAGTTGGAGCTGAAGATCGAGCGTACGGCGTCGATCGCGAAATAACCTTTGTACGGCTTGATCTGGTTCAGCCCCTGATCGCAGGTCGTGCTGATGAATGCCGGAAGCGCCGGAACTCCGGTTGCCCCTCCGGTTCCAGGATAGATACAGGTGGAGGAAACATCGGTCGGCGAAACCTTGCCGGCAAACGAGTTCGGCATCGGCTCATTGATATTGATCAAGCCAATCAGGTGCGTGCCGTGCGTGCCGAAGTAGCCCACGTCGAGGAGGAAGGTCGGAGTTAGCTGCTGCTGGATGTCAAGCGAGAACTGCTGCACATAGGGCGTGTTGTAGTTGATTGGGGAGGCAACCAGGCGGCCCGGGGTATTGGAGACAGCCGTGGTGTGGCCATTGCCTCCCGCGGGGTTATCCAGCACCGCGGTCGCGAGCGAGTAGCTGGTCACCGCCGGTGGATTGTTGAAGACCTGGGTCTCGTAATAGCTGACCTCCGACGCGTCGAATGCCCAACCGTAGCCGCCACGGAAGGCCGTCTTTCCGTCGCCGAAGACGTCATAGGCGAAGCCGAAGCGCGGTGCGAAGTTGGTATTGTCCGCCTGGCCGATCTTGCTGCCAAACGGAGAAGCATGTCCAGGGATCGAATTGCTTCCGAAGATCATGCCGTTGATGTAGTTGATGCCGTCGTAATCGGCATTGGGATTGGGTAGCGCGCTTCCTTGACCATTCGTATTCTTGCACGGGGCCTTCAGACAGATCAGTCCTGTGCTGTCGATGGTGGGAGCGTTGGCAGGATTGTAGGTGGCCGGATCGAAGTTGTTCAGGCGTCCGCCGCCGTCGGTCGGCTGGCCGTAATATCCGTAACGAACGCCCAGGTTGATCGACAGGTGCGGCGTAGCCTTGAAGTTGTCCTGGACGTAGGCCTCCAGAAGATTTTCCTGGATGTCTGCCGTAATAGCGTTTGAGGCCTGGCTGAATCCGGAGTTTGCGTTGCCGAGCAGGAAGTTGGCAAAGGCGAGGTCGGTCTGGCTCGCTGCATTCAGTCCAGGGGTCGCGGGAATCCCCGTGTTGGTCGCGAAGGTAAACCCTCCCTGATTGCCGCCGGTTGAATTCTCCTGCTTCTGATAGTGGTTGTAACTGACGCCCACAATGATGGTGTTGCGGCCAAACGTCTTGGTGACGTCGCCAAACCCGTTGTGGTTGCGGTCGTAGTCGTTGTAAATGCCGGTGCTGCCCAGACTCGTGAGCGCATTAGTGCCGGTAAAGGTCAGCGTTGGAATGACGCCCAGCGTATTCGCAAATGGCAGCACCGGCTTGACATCGGCAGAGTTGGCGGTGGTGAAGGCGCCGATGGGCGTGGTAAGGATTGCGTTCGAGGAGTAGGCGTAACCGATGTCCGCAAGCAGGGTAGGCGTGAAGACATAGGTGGCATGGCCCAGATGCTCGGTGCCCGGGTTCTTCGTGAACGTCGTGGAGATGCCTGGGATCGGCACGCTTCCACTGAAGGTTCCGGTGCCGGAGAGCGAGGGAAATGTGTCGTGGATGTAACGATAGAAGATATTCAGCTTCTGCCCGATCGCCTGGTCGATGCGAACGATGATCTGATTATTGTTGAAGACGTTGGGTGAGGTGGACTGCAGCGCGTGTGGGTCCAGTCCAGCTGCGATATCGGCCGTACTGGGCGGCAAGGGGACGAGGCTGTAGAGGTCCTTGAGATAGGCCTGCGCGGTCGGAGAGAGGTTTGTCACCTTGGAGCCGTACGTGGTGCAGGTCCCGTTGGCGGTATTGTAGGCCGTACACACCGCTACCGGACCCTGGACAACAGCGCCCTGTGCATTGGTGTAGTAGGCATTGGTAAAGTCGCCCGCGCGTTCCGCGGCAGTTGGGACATAGGCGATTCCCGTGGTGTACTGCACCAGCCGCCGCACCTCGTCGGAGAAGAAAAAGAATGTCTTGTCGTGGCCGTTGTAGATGTGAGGAATCCAGACCGGTCCGCCGATGGTGCCGCCAAAGTCGTTGTAACGCAGCTTTGAACGCGGCTGGATGGGCTGGTTCAGCTTGTTGCCCCAGGCGTTCGCATTGAAGACATCGTTGCGGAAGAACTCGTAAGCCGACCCGTGGAATCGATTGGTTCCGGACTTGGTCACGACGTCGATCTGGCCCGAAGCGCTGCGTCCAAACTCCGCGGAGTACTGGCCGCGCAACGTCTTTACTTCGGCGATAGCATCCGCGCTTGGAAAGGTAAGCAGCGTCAGGTTGGCTCCGCGGTCCACGTTGTCTGCGCCGTCGATGGTCCAGTTGTTCGATGTGTCGCGGCCGCCGTTGACCGAGAAGTTGACTGCGTTCGAGGCGCCCGCAGGAGCCTGAGAGCCGACATAAAGCTGGTCGGTTATGCCGCCATAGACGACCCCGGGCTGCAGTTGTAGAAACTGCTCATAGTTACGATTATTCAGCACCAGTTCATTCAACTGGTCGCCGCTGATGAGTCCTGAAGAGGTTCCATTTTCGAAGTTCAACTGCGCCTCGTCCGCGGTGACGGTCACTACCTCGCCCGAGCTGCCCACCGCCAGCGTGCGGTTTACCGTCAAAGCGTCATTGGCGTGCAGGGCAAGCCCGGTTACGGATTCAGTTTTGAAGCCCTGCCCCTTGATCTCTACCGTGTAGGCGCCCAGCGGGAGCGACGCCCCGGTGTAGAAGCCGGCGGAGTTGGTTTTCAGCGTCCGCACATCCTGACCGCGGTCCGTGTTCTTCAGCGTCACGGTCGCGCCTTTGATCGCCGCTCCGCTGGGATCGATCACGGTCCCGCTGATGCTTCCCGACACCGCCTGAGCTCCACCCTCGACGCAACCCGCGCCCGCGAACGCCGCCAGCACCGCGACCCATACTGCCCCGCACACGAAGCGATTGAAGCTTGTCATCTCGATGGTCTCCTAAAGGGTTACGCCAGTTGCCTCGCCGAACTTCGCCGGCTATGCCTCTTCATGCACGCACGCATACCGTTGACGGTCTCGGCCGAATCACATCGTAGAGCGCCGCGCTTGAGTTTTCTACCATCAACGGTGAAAACTAATCCATCTGGTTGAACTGGTTCAGATGGTACAAATGTTCCGTAAAGTGAGGTTACGTTAGTATGCCGTGAGGCAGGTGTCAAGAAGATTTTCGCTCCTCGAAGGGAAACAGGGCGCAATCACTTGCTCTTCTCTCGCAGTCTGTAAATTGAGAGCGTGAAAAGCAGGATCATCCAACCCCACGAGAAAGGGAGTCATACAGTGATCAGGAAAGACAACAAGCACTCCGCTTTTCCATCCTCAACGACGGAGCTGCTCGGCCGGTTGAGCCATCGACACCAGGACATCATCAGGCCGGTTCTTGAAAACCCGCGAGAGTTTGTTCTCCTGAACGTTCGCGACATGGCCCACCATCTCGCGACCGCGCCAACCACGGTTATCCGTGTGGTCCAGGCGCTCGGCTTCGGAGGCTATAGAGATTTTCAACACTATCTCCACGATTTGTCGATCACCAGCGCGACCATTCTGGACAGCATGCAGGCTGCCAGCAACACAGATCAACCTCCTAAGTTCCTTCGGGATTCAAGGGAGCTGATTCAGCAGAACCTAGGATTCGTTCGGAACCACATCGACTTACAAAAAGTGTTAGGGATTGCGAAGAGGATGCATCAGGCGAAGAGGATTCTGCTCCTGGGCGGAGATATGGCGTCTTCGCTCGTGAAATACATGGAGTATCACCTGACCATCGCGGGCTTGCCTGTTCTTGCGGCGGTCTCTCCCGGCCGCGCCACTCACCTCGCCCGCTCGACCGGCAAGAGCGATCTTGTGATCGGCATCAGCTTCCGTCGAGGTCTTCGCATGACCATCGAAGGGATCGAAAGGGCAAAGAAGAATGGGGCGTACTGTGTGGGGATCACGGATTCCATGCTCTCGCCCCTGGCCCGCTTCTCCGACGAGTTGTTGATTGTCCCCATCACCAGTCTGTCGTTTGCAGCGAGCTACGTTGCTCCGCTTGCCGTGATCGATCTGATCACAGCGGGAGTAGGCAGCTTGCGGCGTAAGCAAATTGTCAATCGTTTGAGAGAGGCTGATCAGGAGCAGAGACATGGCTATCGGTGGTATCAGACGGAGTCTTAGTTCAGCAAAGCAACTCTTCAGCAGATCTCTCGACCTCATGGTGTCGTGGGGATTCCGAGGATGCGACGCACACGCTAGAATCCTTTCCATGCGATTCGCCTTGTCGTTCTCTTCTTCAGTCATCCTGTGCGGTGTGCTCTTCCCGGCGTTGGGATCGGCCCAGACGCCGCAATCGCCTGCACCGGCACCGCTTGAGGTACAGGTGCAGGCGATTGCCGCGGAGCATCACGGCAGTGTTGCGCTGTTTGCCGAAGACTTGAAGACGCATCAGACCGTGTCGATTTCACCGGATACGCCTGTGCAGACTGCCTCCGTGATCAAGCTGGCTATTCTGTATGAGGCGCTCGAGCAGGTGCGCAGCGGCAAGGCTCATTTCGACGACAGAATACCATTGACAGCAGCGGACCAGGTGCCGGGATCTGGCGTACTTCGGCTGTTCGACGCACCGCTGACCCTCACTTTGAAAGACGTGCTGACGATGATGGTCATCATGAGCGACAACAGCGCAACCAATCTCGTCATCGACCATCTCGGGCTTGAGACTATCGATTCGCGGATTGCGAAGCTGGGCCTGAAAGATACCTACCTTTACAAGAAAATATTTACGCCGGCTCCCGCGGGAATGGTGATGCCGGCCGACCAGAAGCGGTTCGGCCTGGGCAAGACGACCGCGAGAGAGATGGCGGCGTTGATGACGAAGATCGTACAGTGCGATCTCGCAGAGCCGGGCAACCCTGCCCTACCCGGAGATCGAGCGTTGTGCGAAGTGGCATGGAAGATGCTTCATCTGCAGTTTTATCGAAGCGCCATACCGCGATACCTGGACGGGATGCCGGGGGCCACGAGCGACTCGATTGCGAACAAGACAGGCTCACTCGATGCGGTGCGGAACGACGTTGCGGCAATCTCGACAAAGAACGGCATGGTGATCGTCTCTGCTTTCACGTTCGAGAATAAAGACCGCTCGTGGGCAGCCGATCAGGAGGGGGAGCTAACGATCGCAAAACTGGCTCGGGCGATCGTTCAAGACTGGTCGCCCGAAGGTCTGGCAGCTTGGCCGGCCGCGCCAGCTACGGGATTACCCGCAGGAAAGTAGTTGCCGACGAGCCCAGAGGCTATAGCGCCAATCGAGAAGACGGTGCGCTGCTCGATCTCGTGTGCCCTCGACCTGCCGCCCGATCGGTTGCGGTGCTTACCTTCCGCAACCGAAATTTCGAGAGCAATCACAGCCTCGGCAGGCTGACACCGCATCCCTGAAGGTGCTTGCAAGCGTGGTGCAGCCGCTCAAATACGCATCGGCATCAGAATGTACCGGTACTTGACATCTTCGTTCGCGTCTTCGGGACGCATCTGCCCGGCGCTCTGGGCGTCTTTGAACTCCAGTCGCACCTCGCCCGTATTCCCGATCGCCTTTAGAAAATCGATCAGATACTGGCTGTTGAATCCCACCACCAGCGGATCGTAGTTATACGGCGTCTCGATGGTGTCTTCTGATTCGCCGGCATCCGTAGAGGAAGACGACAGCTTCAACTCATTCTGCTCCAGCCGGATCTTGATCGCGCCGCTGCGCTCGTCCGCGAACTGCGCCACGCGCTGGATCGACCCCATCAGGTCCTCCGACCGCACAATCACAAACTTGGTATTGTCGCGCGGCAACACGGCCTCGTAGTTGGGAAACTGTCCCGTCAGCTTGCGGCTGGTCAACACACGGCCGCCGACCTTGAAGAACAGGGTCTGGTCGTCATCCGCAAACTCGAGCGTCTCCGCCTCGGTGGCGCCCAGCAGGGAGGAGATCTCGCTTAGCGCCTTCCGCGGAATGAGCGTCTTCTTCTCGCCCGAAACGCCTTCGAGCGTCTCGCCCAGCTTTTCGATGTGCGCCAGGCGATGGCCGTCGGTCGCCACCATCGCCATGCTCTCGGCCTTCAACACCAGCAGCGCGCCGTTGAGCGTATACCGCGACTCTTCGTTCGAGATCGCGAAGATCGTCTTCGACACCATGTTCTTCAGCGAAGCCACCGAGATCTTCGTCGCGCCGCTCTCGGGAAACGCCGGCACCTGCGGAAAGTTCGCCCGCGCCATCCCGACCATCTTGGTGTTGGAGCGGCCGGCCCGGATCTGCACCCAGTGGTTGTCCATCAGCTTGATCGAGATCTCGCCCTCGGGCAGCAGTTTGATGTAGTCGTACAGCTTGCGCGCAGGGATCGTGCATGCGCCAGTCTTCTTCACCTTGGCCGCGCAGCTTGTCCGCAGGCTCTGGTCGAGGTCGGTCGCGGTGATCGTCAAGCGATCGCCGCCCTCACCCTGTGTTGCTTCGAAGAGGAAGTTCGACAGGATCGGAATGGTGGTCTTTCGTTCGACAACACTCTGCGCCGCGGTCAATTCCCGCAGCAACTCCGCTCGGGAGACGGTGATTTCGAGGTTGCCGGTGGGGGCTGGGGCTGCGCTCGTCTCGATCGGCAAAGTCATCTCGGGCTCCTGGGTCGCACTCGTCACGGTTAGTCTCTCCGGTCTGGAATCGTTGGTGGTCGCTGGCCAAACTCTACACCGAATTCAGCACTTTGTGCAGATCGGCCGCGATCCCGTCTGCTTGATTCTAGGGGCGAAGCGGCGGGGAGCGCGATAGATTTCTTTGTGGAAAGCTGGGACGCTTGTGTGCGGTGACGGTTTCTGCTTCGGGCGGTTACTGCTTCTAAGAAAGTAGATAAAAAGAGAGACAGAGTCAGTCGTAGTAACCGTTGTCGCTTGAAAAGTGGATATTGTTCCGATGTTACTGAAACAGTTTGGTTTGGAGGGGTGGCCTGATTTAGAAAAGTGGGTGCGTCTTCTCGCACAAGGAGGAAGACTGGAGCAATTGGCGGGCTTTGCGGGCGGGTTATGCGGCTTCTTCACAGGCCAGGTGGTGAGGTTTGGAGAAGAGTTGGGACGGATCGTGGGAATGTTAGCTAAGAGGCACAGAATGAGTGATTTGCGTTAGCCGGTTTTTTCACAGTTGGATCCGGCTGGGGAGGATAAAGGGCCTGGAATGGATGGCGGGGTGAGTCTTCGGGGCGGCGCGGTGTCTGTGAAAATCCAGACAGAAAACGGGCTTTTTTCCTCGTGGTGGAGTGCCGTTTTTGCGGGTTTTTTTGCGAATTTGTGAGTGCAAACGTGGTGTTTTTGCATGGTAAAACGTGGTGAATGGGTGCAATTGGGATGGCCGGGAGGGCAGGGCATTCTGCCTCTGGAAATACGCCAACCTTGAGAACTATTTTTTTCGTTCCTGAAGGGGATCGAAGGCGGAAGGAGTGTGCCTGTCCGGAACAGGGGGTGTCGAGCGGGGCGCTAGGAGCGGATTTGCTGTTGGTGTGGAGGGGGCAACCGCAGATTCCCTTCGGGAATGACAAACAAAGAGCATGGCAGACTCTCCACCAACTGCTACTTTGCGCTAGGTTGAATCGTCCCGTCTTCCGCATCAGGTCCGACACCACAAGGATGGAGACCACCACGAAGATCGAATAGGCGACCCCATCGAGCAACGGCCATGTCTTTGGTTTTGGGGTCTAGCTGAGGGTCTCCATCAGCTTGTTGATGGTGCGGTTGAGGTCCTTGTCGGCGCGGCGGTGCTCGTCGATCTTGGAGATGGAGTGCATGACTGTGGTGTGGTGCTTGCCGCCGAACTGGCGGCCGATCTCGGGCAGGGAGGCCTCGGTGAGCTGCTTGGCGAGGTACATGGCGATCTGGCGGGGGACGACGATCTGGCGGGAGTTGTTCTTCTGCTTGAGTTCGGCGACGCGCATGCCGAACTGCTCGGCCACGGTGCGCTGAATGGTTTCGATGGTGATCTTGCGGACCTGGGTGTCGATGAACTGCTTGAGGCACTGCTGGGTGATGGGCAGGGTGATCTCGACGCCATGCATCCCGCACCAGGCGATGAGGCGGACGAGGGCGCCTTCGAGCTCGCGCACGTTGGTGCGGACGTTCGAGGCGATGAACATGGCGACGTCGGTGGGGAGCTGGGTCTGTTCGGACTCGGCTTTTTTCTGCAGGATGGCGACTTTTGTTTCGAGGTCGGGCGGCTGGATGTCGGCGATGAGGCCCCACTCGAAACGGGAGCGGAGGCGGTCTTCGAAGTCGGCGAGCTCTTTGGGGGGGCGGTCGCTGGCGATGACGATCTGCTTCATGCTCTCGTGGAGGGTGTTGAAGGTGTGGAAGAACTCCTCCTGGGTGCGCTCCTTGCCGGCGAGGAACTGGATGTCGTCGATGAGCAGGACGTCGACGTTGCGGAACTTGTCGCGGAATCCGGTCATCTTGTCGTAGCGGACGGAGTTGATCATCTCGTTGGTGAACTTTTCGCCGGAGACGTAGGAGATGGAGGCGTGGGGCTGGCGGCGCTTCACGTCGTGGCCGATGGCATGCATGAGGTGGGTCTTGCCCATGCCGACGCCGCCGTAGAGGAAGAGGGGATTGTAGGCTTTGCTGGGGCGCTCGGCGACGGCCTGGGAGGCGGCGGTGGCGAACTGGTTGCCGCTGCCGATGACGAAGGCGTCGAACTGGTAGCGGGGGTTGAGCTGGGAGGCGGCAGACCAGTCGAAGCGTGCCTGCTCGGGCGCGGGACCTGCGTTGGACGGGGCTGCGGGGCTGCCGAGGCGGCCTGGACCCTGGGCTTGGCGGGGCGCGTTCTGGCTGTGGCTGGGAACGGGCGCGAAGCCGCCGTCTTCGCGGACCTTGGGGGCTCGGGGGTCCTGCTCGGGGGTGGTGAAGGTGACGGATTCGACGTCGAGGCCGAGGTTGTCGATGGCTTCCTGGATGAGGTCGGCGTAACGGTCGCCGACGTGCTGGAAGTCGGCGGAGGGGATGCGCACAAAAAGCTTCTTGCCCTCGATATGCGAGAACCGGGTCGGCTTGAGCCATGTCTCATACGACTGGCGGTTGATCTTTTTCTCAAGAGCCGCCAGGATGCGAACCCAATAATTCAGGACGGCAGTCGCCGTCGGAACGAATGACATTCTTTCTTCCTTGTCTTGTTTCTTTGCCTTGCGTTGCGACCCAAGCCGTGGCACTGGTGCAAATCGCGCCTGGAAAACGCGAAGAAAAACAACCGGCCTTCCCTGGCCATTTCGGACAAGGAGGGGAAAGCGCCGGGTTGCCAGAAATCTCTCCGTGTAGTTGGCCCCGAACGGCAGGCGCGGAGAGTGCAGTTCAACGTGAAACAGAGTGCGGAACGGTTGGACGTGCGGAAAAACTTTTTACTAAACGGGTTCGATAGTAGCACGGAAAAGATGGCGATATTCGGGGGGTTCGGGCAAAAAAAGGAAGTTGCACCATTCCCGGTGAAGAACGGTTTTTCGCGGTCGCGGCGACAAAATATTTTCTTGAATGATCTTGGATTTAGCTATTCGATTTGAGTGGAAGCGTGGCGTGGGTTGTGATACCGGGGCGCGGGTTGTGATACCGAGGCGCGCTGTTGAGGTGTTGCGATCCGGGTTGCTGCTGGCGAGGAAGGGGTGTGCTCAAGGCACGAAGAACCTACCCTTTGCAATCACCAGCCGAGCTGGGGAAGCTGGGGTCGAAGTTGAGGTCGAAGTTGAGGTCGAGGGACGGCGTGGCGGAAGATCCGGGTAGGAAAATCGAGGGGGGATGGGGTATACTCGGAGATTGTTGCAACAGCCTAAAAGTTTGAGCGGGAGCTTTCTCCCGCGCAGGAGTTTTTGTCATGCCTAAGCGTACCTTCCAACCTAACCGCCGCCACCGCGCCAAGACCCACGGCTTTCTTTCCCGCATGAAGACCAAGGCGGGTGCCGCAGTGCTGAGCCGCCGTCGCGCCAAGGGCCGTCACAAGATTGCCGTCAGCGCCGGATTCCGCGATTAGTCATCCGTTCTCCGGGTCTAGCCGCTTTCGAAGGCTGCAGGCTCAAACTCAGAAGAAAAATCAGCCGCTATTGTCGGGGAGAACTCTGCTATCAGGGAGATGTCTGCGCTAAGGCGATTCTGCGCCGTTGGCTCCCCGGCTATGGTTTCTTTTGAGTTGCAGTTCTTTTGGAAAGATAAAGTTACGTTCTGGCTTCGAGATCCGTCGTCCTCGTGGTCTCTCAGCCCAAAGATTTTATGTCGGATGGGCAACTTAAGGATGCCCTGGGCAGTCTTATTCTCTGTCGGCATTGCTTGAAGCGTTGAGCAAAAGACGCTAGCCGGCAAAGGAGAGCAAACGTCATGGATCAGAAAAATCAGGAAACCAATCAGCAGAACCCGAAACAGCAGCAGCACACGCAGCAGGCCCATCGCATGATACGCATACGCAGGACAAGAGCGGTCAGCAGGCTGGAAACAAGAACCAGCCGGGTCAGACCTCGGTAAAGAGCGGCCAGAATACGGGTGCGGGGCAGGACAAGCGATAGGAGCGAAACCTAAAATTCGGACATGTGCGAAGAGGCCCGCTACGAATGCGGGCCATCTTCTTTTGGGCGGCGGCCTTGTAGGATAGAGAGTAGCAGCCTGACGGCCGCGATCCGTCCCATGGTGACTCCTCCCAATTCGGTTTTCCGTCTTCGCAAACATGCCGACTACCAGCGCGTGTATAAGGCTAGCCGCAAACAGTTCGCCAAGCAGATGAGTTATTTCTTTTGCGTGCGGCCGCAGGTTGGCCCGGATGGAAGTCCGCTGCGCGGGGCGACGGGCAGCACTCCGCGGGTGGGGTTGACGGTGGGTAAGGTGATGGGCAAGGCCGTGGACCGGAACCGCATCAAGCGGCGGATGCGGGAGGCGGTGCGGAAGAACCTGTCGGCGCTGCGGCTGCCGGTGGATGTGATCCTGCATCCGCGGCGAAGCGTGATGGACCTGGAGTTCGGGGCGCTGGAGCGGGAGGTGGGCGGGGTGTTCCGGTCGATCCAGAGGGCTGCGGAGAAGGCTTCGCCGGCGAAGGAGTTGACGGCGAACAGCACGGGGCTGAAGGATGAGGCCGCTGTGTCTCCACGCGTATGACCCAGAGGCGTATGAGCGCGAGGATTGGTGGGTCCGATCAGCCTGGTTCGCAGCCGGGCCTTGCGGTGCGGGTTGCTTATTGTTGCTATCGGTGGGTGGTGTCGCCGGTGTTGCATGGATTCAGTCCGTCGCAGTGCCTGTATCTGCCGACGTGCTCGGAGTACGCGTATGTGGCGCTGGCGCGGTTCGGGGTGGTGAGGGGAGGCTGGCTGGCGGTGCGTCGGTTTGCGCGTTGCCACCCGTTTGCCAAGGGCGGGCTGGATCCGGTTCCGCCGCGACACTCGGGTTTCGAGACAGGCTCGAGTTTTGATGCAGGCCGGGACAGAGACCATTTAGCATAGAGCTTGCGCTCGGTTCCGCGCGGCAGCCGTTTTCAGGTTCAGGTCAGGTTCAGGAAAGAATAGGAAGTCTCTTTTGGCAGAGTTCAAGAATCCCAATCAGCAGGGCGGCGGCGATAACAGGTCGCTGCTTGTGATGATGCTCGTTCTGGTCACCGTCTTTTTTGGTCTGCAGTACTTTAAGACGAAGAACAATCCCCAGACGACGTCTCCGCATGCTGTTGCCGTCGGGGGCGCTCCCGGCGTCTCCGGGTCCGGCGCTGCTGCTCCGGCTGCCGCCCCGCAACCTGGGCCCGTGCCGCCTGGCGTTGCTGCGGGCCGGGCAGCTATTCCGGCGGCGCATGCGGCGGCTACGGTGCAGGCTCCTGCCGAGGCGACGACGACGGTGGAGAATGAGCTGTACCGCATCACCTTCAGCAATCGTGGCGGGGAGGTGACGAGCTGGATTCTGAAGAAGACGAACGCCTGCACCTGCCAGGACTCGAACGGCAAGCCGCTGAACCTGGTGCATACGCAGGCGGCGGAGAAGTTCGGCTATCCGCTTTCGCTGTATACGTACGACGCGGCGCAGACGGCCGCCTTGAATAACGCGCTGTATGTGCCTTCAGCCACGGGCAATCTGGCGGCTCCGGCGAGCTTGACGTTTACCTATTCCGATGGCTCGATGCAGGTGCGCAAGACGTTCTCGTTCGATGAGACCTATGTGCTGCACGCCGATGTGCAGGTGACGCGCGATGGGGCGCCGGTGCGGGCGCTGATCAGTTGGCCGGGGGGATTTGGCGATCAAGATACGGCGCAGGCGTATGGCGGGGCGCAGTTCGACAACTTCCGCGACGGCAAGGACCAGCATCTGGCGGCGAAGAAGGTCTCGGGCGGCGAGACGCTGAATGCTCCGTTCGACTGGGCCGGGGTGAGCGACCCGTTCTTCGCGGCGATCTTCCTGCCGGACCGTCCCGAGAGTGCTTCGGTGGTTACGCTGCACAATCAGTTGGATGTGGCGAAGACGATTCATCGTTCGGGGATTGGCAGCAGCTCGAAAGGGTCGATCGAGGTGCCGATCCTGGGGGCGGCGCTGGGCGATACGTCGGGCCATACGCAGGCGAGGATCTATGTGGGGCCGAAGGCGATCAGCGTGTTGAAGGCGGTGCGCGCGGCCGATGCGAAGGTGACGCTGGAGCCGCTGCTGGAGTTCGGCTTCTGGGGATTGATCGGGAAGTACCTGTTCCTGTCGCTGCAGTTCATCCATGCGCATGTGGTGTCGAACTGGGGCTGGGCGATCGTGGTGCTGACGATTCTGATCAACATCTTGATGCTGCCGTTCCGCATCAAGACGATGCAGAACGGGTTGAAGATGCAGCGCATTCAGCCCGAGATGAACGCCATCAAGGAGCGGTACAAGAAGTACAAGGCAACCGATCCGAAGAAGAACGAGATGAACGCCGAGGTGATGAAGCTCCAGAAGGACAATGGAGTGAATATGTTCGGCGGGTGTATTCCGACGCTGATCACGCTGCCGCTGCTGTATGCGTTCTTTACGATGCTGCCGCGGGTGGTGGAGCTGCGGCAGGCGCATTGGCTGTGGCTGCCGGACCTGCAGGCGCCGGACCCCTGGCACATTCTGCCGATCATGATGGTGATCAGCCAGTTCCTGGTGCAGTTCTATACGCCGTCGCCTGGGGTCGATCCACAGCAGCAGAAGATGATGGCGTTTATGATGCCGGCGATCTCGGGGTACTTTACGTGGAACTACGGCTCGGGGCTGGCGCTGTACTGGGCGGTGGGCAACTTTATCAGCATCATCCAGCAGACGGTGATGAACCGGACCAGCCTGGGTAAGGAGATGCGCGAGGTGGCGGCGAAACGCGCTCGCCGCAAGGCTGGCACAGGCGCTGTGATCCAAGGGAAACGGTGATCGCTTCGGCGGCTATGGAGGACATTGGACAGCAAGCGGTGTCTCTCAGCGACGTACGGCGTTGCCGAACGATACAACGATGCAATGCCCTGGGGTCCCTCTCCGCACGATGACAAACCCTCTGATCGACCCGATCGACCCGATCGACACGGACAAGGCGGCCAAGAAGATTGCAGAGTATCTGGGCGTATTGACGTCCAGGGCGGGTCTTGCTCTCGAATTTCGAATCTCTGTACGGAGCCCGGGCGATATGGCTGCCGACTCGAACCGGGCAGACGGGGACGTTCGAAGCACTCCCGCCGCCTCTGCTGTGATTGCGGTCGAGTTCGCCGGGCCGGATGCTTCCCTGCTGCTTGCGCGCAACGGCGAGCTGCTGCATGCCATGGAGCATGTGGCGGCCAAGATCCTCCGGCTCGAACCTGAGGAGCACGACCGCATCTCCTTCGACGCGGAGGGCTTCAAAGCCGCTCGCGACCGCGAACTGGCGCGTGCCGCTGCGAGGGCAGTCGAGGAAGTTGGCGCGACCGGCCAGCCCTATACGTTTCCTGCAATGACCTCGCGGGAGCGCCGCATGCTGCACCTGATTCTGAGCCGGTCCGGTTTGCCCACAGCATCCTCCGGGGAAGGGCCGCGGCGCTTCGTTGTCCTCTATCCTGAGGGTTTTGCCGTGCCTGCGGAGGCGGCGGCGGGTCGTCTCTCCGGGGATGTCGGGGCAGGGCGCACCGAAGCGATTCGGGAGCGGTTCCGCCGGCGGTAGCGGTATCGCGTCGACTCTGGGCGCTGAGCCGGGGATCGGAGGCGATTGGACTCGCGAATCACTCCTCTGTTGCGACCCCGGCTTAGAGCGGATTTGCTGTTGGTCTGGAGGGGGCAACCGCAGATTCCCTACGGGAGTGACAAACGCTACGGGAGTGACAAACGCTATGGGAGTGACAAACAAAGGACATGGCAGACTCTATGCCAACTGCTACTTTGCTCTAGCTCTGGGATCTGCGAAGCAGCCGGTTCTTCTCCCAGTCGCTGACTTCCCGGCTTTGTACGGAGACCGTGGTGGTGACATCTTGTCTCTCGTCCAGATACTGATGCCACTGGTCGGATTCGGCGACTTGCTTGAGGAAGGCATTGTGCTCGTTCAACATCTTCACCAGGCGTTTTTTCGCCGCCAATCGTCCCGCAAGACCCCAGCGGGCGGAGAAGCGGATTTCCTGCCGAACGCGGGTCCCGTCGTCCATCGGAGCGAAATGATGGTGATGCTCGAAGTGACGGAACGATCCGGCAACCATGACCTCGGAAAAATAGTTATACGGGCGCAGGATTTCGATTCGGGTGGTATGGCTGTGGCTTAGTCTCAGATGGCGGGTTTGAAAGGTGACGGTCTCGCCTTCGCCGATCAGTCCGCCGGTGACTCCCGCAACTGCTGTTTCGTGGAGGGACCGGGCCGCATCCACATGCAGATCGATGCTCAGGGATAGTTGGAAGCACCGTTCCACGGGTGCGTTGATCCAGGTTGCAACTCGTATCGTTTCCATAGCGTTCATTCGTTGGTTCCTTGGTGGTCCACGGTACATGTGCTCTACGTATCAGATGCTTGATGTAACCAACTGGTGCTCCTTGAATTACGCCAGTAAGAGGACTTTCCCGATTCCACCCTTCTCCACGGCGGCCTGGGCGTGGCCAGCGTCTTCGAGCGGAACCATCCGGTCGATGGGGATAACCAGCTTCTTCGCCAGGACCTCTTCGGCTAACGTTCGCAGCTTGGCGGCATCGGGAACGACGCGAATCGATTCGATGTGTATGGTGGGATTCAGTTTGGCGTTGGCCGGCGGCCCGAGCACCGAGGTGAAGACACCGCCCTGCTTGACCTTGCCGAGCAGCATCTCGGCGGTCTCGTGGCCTACCGCGTCAGCCACGGCATCGAGGAACCCCAGTTTGCCGGTGGCAACCTTATCGTCGAGGGCGATGACCTGGTCGGCGTGAAGCTCTTCGGCCCGTTTGAGCTGCGATTTGCGCACTCCCGCGATCACGACCGCTCCGGCCTTTTTCGCTGTCCAGACGGCCGACCGGCCCACGCCGCCGAAGGCCCCCGCCACCAGGACCGTCTGGCCGGACTGGATTTTGGCGCCTCGCGTGATGAGCTGTTCGCCGGTAAGGGTGACGAGCGGGAGGGCTGCGGCTTCAGCGAGATCGAGCCCTTCGGGAACCCGCGCGAGGTCCTCCGCCGCCACTACGGCCAGTTCGGCGTAGGTTTTGTCGCCAAGCGCCATGACCTTGTCGCCGGGAGCGAACCCACTGACTCCTTCGCCGACGGCCCGCACGATTCCGGAGATATCCCGGCCTAGAATCGCCGGCAGTTCGAGCGGCATGTAGTCCTTCAGCGCGCCGCTTCGGAGTTTGTAGTCGACGGGGTTGACGCTGGTGGCGGTGAGGCGCACCAGCACCTGGCCCTTGTCCGGGACAGGATCGGGAACATCTTCGTAGACCAGTTTGCCCGGTCCACCATACTCATGCAAGACGACAGCCTTCATGGACGGCACCTCATTGACCTCATTGGATGAGATGCAGATCCTGGGCACGCCATTCTGAGGTGAGGTGGATTGGGACAGTTGGAGGGTAAAGTTTTATCCGGCCTGATCGACCTTTTCGGGCAGATACTTCCGCCACTCTTGCGTTTCAGCAACTTTTTTCAGCAGGACCATCCTGCGCCGCAGGGTCCGCGAGATGTAGGGCACCAGCAGATACTGCCCGACCAGCCGGCCCAGGAAGCCGAGCGGCATGGTGAAGCGGATCTTTTCGTTCACCAGGGTGTAGCTATCGACCTGGTGGAAGGAGTGGTCATGCTGAAATCGTTTGAAGCGGCCGCGACCCATGGTGTCCTGAAAGAAGGCGGGTGGCTCGTAGCGGGTAATCAGGGTCTCGTGCCTCTGCGGAAACCCGAACTTCCATCCGGCCCACATGAGTTTGTCACCGGCAACCACTTTTCCGCTGGTCTTTCCTTCGATCGGCTTCATGCGCAGGGTCTGTCCGACGAGCTCGATATCGGTCGAGAGCAGGAAGCACCTCTCGATAGGAGCGTGGATATGAACGGTGTCGCTGATGGTGAACATAGGGACCTATTTAGAAACTAAGGGCTTGACCACGGATTGACACGAATGAGACGGATTTTAAGAACAGGCAAAGCAAGAACAACGACGAAATACAGTGATTCTTCCCCTTCACTCCGTTCGAGGGTCAAGGAGGACGCCGAAGAAGCAACCGCAGAAACAGGAGAAGAACAAGCAGCCGCAAGAAGCACGTACGACAGTTTGAGACAGTTCCCAAGAATCCCTGAGGAGAATTCTACTGGACGTTCTTTTCAGGCATTCTTTTTTAATCACTCTGTGGTCCTTATGCGGACAGGGGTTCGCCGGAAGGCCTGCTGTGCCGGTTCGCGTGGACTGCCGGAGTGTTCAGGCCGACCATGGATGCGGAGAGACTACTTGCCGATGCAGAAGGTGGAGAAATCACTGAATGACTTCTATGGGCGCCCATTTTGTGAGAGATTGTCGATAGGGTGGACAAGCCGGTGGTCAATCATGTCCACAGTGTTCAATCATGTCCACAGTGTATAGATCACGTCAAATGCCAGCGACCCGATCAGGCTTGAATGTGAGTTTTACTTGACAACCTTGACAACCTACGCTAACCGCGTAAACATAAACGCAAATGCGTACCTCGTCCATTCTCGTAGCTCTATTCCAGAGTATGATGGCCGCGAATATCAAGTTCGCTGGCGCAATAGCGCTGGTTTAGAAGCTGCGGTCGCTCAGGTCGCCTTGGCCACGCGTAGACTCTAATCCCACCCGGGTTCGTTCTCGAAGCATAGTTCGCTCGGATTTTGCGAACGAGCCAATCACCTCCATCATTATTTGGCCTGCCGGCGTCGTGGTGTCGACTCGCCTTTGTGAGAAATCGCTAAATATTTATGTTGACACACTGTGCAATATGTTGATAAACGTTCTGTCGCTGACATTGTAGCTTTCTGCACGATTTTGCTGTCCTTCCAAACCAGGTAATTGATTCTTCATCATTGAGAAGTGTTCTCCGTTTTGAAGAACCCTGGCTGAAGCCCATATCTAAATCTGGTATTTGCTAAAGCGGAGGGTCTGACCTGCCGAGAAATCTGCCTCTGCACAGCAAGAACGCATTCGAATCGTTTCGATTCATCGCGCTCAGGAGGAACTTATGTCGCGAATTTACAAGGAAGGAGGCAATGTGCTTTTCAGTAATGTGCGTGTCGCTCTTGCCCTTCTTGGCATTGCCGTCCTACTCGTCACACCTTTGTTTGCTGAATCACCCCTTCAGCAGCATGTGCAACCTTCCGTTCCAGCACCTTCTTCAACTCTTCCCGATTCCCATCGCATGTCCGTTTTTGCATACGTAAATCAATTGGCTGATCTTTCGCGTGCCGGCAATACAGATGCTGCTAGGGAACTCACTCGCCAGACGTTTCGAAACGGCGGGATCAAGTCTGAAATCGCAGACTCATTCGGATTTACAGACCGTATCGTTCAGGCGGAAGCTGCATATCGGAATGGGACACAGGCCCCTATTCACGAAGCCGATATCGTAAAGGCAGTCAACAACCTAGCTAATACAGTTGGGGCACCGGCATGGGTACGTACCAACCAGATCGAAGTGCGTAAGTGGCGGGTGCGGTTGCTTGCGACCTATCCCCGGTTGATCGCGAGCAAGGAGCCACCAGACACCAATGGGCACTATAAAGCCCTGAGTGAGAACATGCGGCCTGTAGAGGCCGCATATATTGCGCTCACCCTTATCTACCAAAAGCATTACAACCCCGATTTCCAGTTTACAGACGAGGAGCAGGTTCAGAACTCGACGCTCGACACCTCAACAGTGAAAGCTAAACACCTGGAGCGTACGCAAACCTTCGGAATGATTCTTCGCGGACCATCCAGCTCAGCTAGTGTGCGCGATCTACTGAATGCTGGCGATTACTTCTTCGACGACATGAGAATCAACCGAGGCACTTCTGAGTCGCCTACATCCATCCGTACCCCCATGCAGAAGGGAGCCCACTGATGAATAAGGAATCTTTGATTATTTTATTAGTTGCAGGCATTGCAATGTCTTTATTGGCGGGCTGCAATGACGGTTCCAACACTCCAACCGCACCCGTTCTCACTACGACAATTACTACCCAACTTAGCATCGCGGGTGGTGTTCAACCTTGGGCAAACGCATTAGTACAAGGCGCCTTGGCCAGTGAACCCCCTCCGTGCGATCAGTCAACCGACGAATATTGCCTTCTCAGCTTTGCCTACGGATCGCAAGAGACTGGAGTGCAAAGCGTGTCGACCGATGCGATGCCAGCAGACTGGAACATTGGCGCCTCAGATCCATATGGCTCGACCTGCCCGGCCGGGTCCACTTGGTACGGAAACCTAACGCCTATTGAAGGTGCTACTCTCGTATGTGGTCAACTTAGCTTAGGACAAGTTGTGGTGTCACCTCAACAGTGTACTGTCTTGACTGGCAAAGGTGGGGTTATCGAAGGCAACAACTGCCCGAGTACGATCAGATTGACCCTTCCATCGCCATCCTTGCCGACAGCTCATGCTTTGGCGGTTGGCACATATAATGACGAAGGAAAATCGGAAGCTAGTAACTCAATTACTGCGAGTTCTTCAACTTCAATAACCGTACCGACTCCTACCATTTATGGTAATTCAGCAGTTGTTATCGTCGATCCGGCGACCAACACGGTTCTTGGCGCGGGCCTTTTTACGAAGAACGTAAAGAGTGTGATTTGCCCGCCGGGCGAATCCTGCAACTAGAACAGAACTAAAGTTGGGAGCCACTCTCTTGCATACCTGCAATCCGAGTTGGATTGCAGATTATCTGTTCCAAGCGAAAAGTGGTGCAGAACGCGGCTTACTGTATAGCATATTAGCTTTTAGTAAGCCGCGACTAGCCCGCGAAAAGAAATCAACGGTTCGGGCAATGCACTGTAATTCAGTGGCCTGAGCGAAGTAATGACCTGTTCCGGGATAGATATCCATTTCATTTTGAAAATGATGCTGGATGCAGAACTTTTGCAGTTTTTCTGCCTCATCCTCAGCTACCAGGTGATCATCTGCGCCGTGAGAGATGAGCAGCGCAAGCGGAGGGGGCCTGTCAGCTGAATAGCCCGAGGGAATTCCGGCGCTGATCTCGCTCACTGCCATCACCTCTCTGCGTTGCAGCGCGAGTGCGATGCAGAGATACCCACCCAGCGATTCACCAAAGAGAAAAACCGGCTTTTTTCTTGTCGCCGGCAGCAATTCAGCTTTTGACAGCAGAGTATCAGTGGCAGCCAGCAACACCGGGAAAAGAGAGATGATCTCTGATTCGGAGGTGAGGCTCTTAAGGCCGAGGACTTCGAGGTAATGAGGTAGTACGACGACAAAGCAACTACTAGCGAGTGTCTTTTCGCCGAAGTTGTCTTGCGATGGCTCGTCGCTAGAATGAAGAGAAAAGGCTCCAGCCGAACCGTGGAGCATAAAGACGAGCGGGTGGCTTCCACGACCCTCAGGCACGTAATACTCGGTCACTATACTATGACCATTAAATCCATTTATCCCTTGATAATAGTGATACTTGCAGACACTAGGCTTAGCGATTGTGGCTGAGAAGGCAGGGATAGTCGAACAACACAACGTAATAAGGATTGAGGCTAATGAGAGCAAAGGCACACAGAGTCGGTTTTGGGGTATTGGCATTCCTCACTCTTTTCCTCGGCATCAATGCCGCGCACGCAGTCGCAAAGAGCATCCATGCATCACAATCTTCAAATGAAGATGCCGTCAATTCCAAACTAACAAAGAAATCAATTCATCGAACGTGGCAAATTGGCGGATTCGTTGCTGGCGGCTTTCCTCCGTATTATACGGTCCACGCTCCGCTGCTCCACTATCAAGAGGATCTGCGCTTTTACAGCGCAGGCTTGGAGGCGGGACGAACGGTAACGGCAATACACGGCCCGAAGTTTCTTCGGGGCCGTGGAGAAGCCGTCGTCGAAGTAATCCCGTACTGGCAAGTAAGCCGCCCAGCTCAAACGGTTGCGATTTATTTGCCTGGTCGTAGTGCTCCTAGTCTTTTGGGTGATGTCGCCTCGTATAGTATTCATGGCGCCTCAATCACGCCGCTTCAGTTCCGTTGGAATTTTCTCAAGAAAGACACAAGCCGCTTTGTGCCGTGGATTCAACCTGGCATTGGACTTTTATGGACGAATCAAGATTTCCCTCAAGGATATGGGGATGCGGCAAAACCGCCCATAGTTACGACCAGCAAAATAAACTTTACTCCCCAACTGGACCTTGGAGAGAACATTTTTGTCCACAAGAACCAGAGCATCAGCCTGAGTGTACAGGCGATTCATATAACAAACTTTGGCCGGACGACATACAATCCAGGGGTCAATATCATCGTCGAATTCAAAGCCGGTTATTCATGGTGGAAGTAGCCTCGCATTGTCTAGGAAATTCAATTTACGGAGAACCCGCAACAGGGTGTTGCGCACATCGTTCAGGGTCCGGACCAGCTCGCGTTTAGGCACTCATCGCGCAAGCGTCCTTGGAAGATCTCGACGTGGCCGTTCTGCATCGGGCGGCCGGGCTGGATGTGCACCAGACCGATCTTCGGAAGGTGGTCTCCTTGGATTTACAGAACGCGGTGTTCATGTGCGCTTTGAAAGGGAGAACCTGACCTTCACCGGAGAAGATTCTCCAATGTCTCACCTGCTCCTGAGCGTGATGGGAGCCTTCGCACAGTTCGAGCGAGATTTGATTCGTGAGCGTCAGCGGGAGGGGATCGCCCTTGCAAAGCTTCGTGAGGGCGCGTACGTCGGGCGAAAGCATTCGCTAACCCCCTCGCAGGCCAAGGAGCTCCGGCGTCGAGTCGCGGCCGGCGAATCAAAGACTGCACTTGCCGATGAACTGGGTATTAGTCGTCAGACCGTGTATCGCTATGCCGCAAGAACTGGTGCGTAGGAAGGCTGCTTTGCTTCGCTAGCACTTCTGAAGGTCTGGGGATTGCTCTCGTGAGTTCCGGTCCGAGCCGGATCGCTTCAGAGCTTGAGAGAGTAGCGGGTATGCTTCCGTTCTCCTGCACTTATGAGAGCGTCCAGCTCTACCAGCTCTCTGAGATCCCTGGTTGCGGTTGCTGAGGAAGCACCCGTGATAATGCCGTATTTGCCCGCGCTCATTCCACCTGCGAAGCCCTTCCGCCCTTCTCTCAGCATCCGTAAGAGCGCCTTGAGCTGGCGGTCGTTCAGCTTGCCTCGTAGACGGTCCAAGAACTTGGTCTTGTGGATCAGGAATTCAACAGTGGCCGTAGTGCCCTGTTGAGCAGCCAGGGCAACCTCCGCAAACCACACCAGCCAGTCAGACACATCGTTCCGTTTGTTGGCCGCTTCTAGGGCCTCGTAGTAGCTTCGATGACGGGCGTGTATACCTTGTGCCAAACCGATGAAGGTCGGTCTCCCCAATCCCTGCACCAGAGCCTTTTCAGAAAGCGCTCGTCCGATTCTTCCATTGCCGTCCTCAAATGGATGAATGGATTCGAAGTATAGGTGGGCGATTCCCGCACGGGTAAGAGGCGTGAGTGGCTCAGCGCCTTGCGGTCTCGTTTCATCAAACCAAGCAAGAAAGCGGCTCATTTCTCTGCTTACCTCTGTTGAAGGGGGCGCCTCAAAATGAACCCTGGGGGCGTACGCGGCTCCTGAAACAACTTGCATCGGTTCCTGGCTCGTCCGGAAGCCGCCTACCGTCTGCACGTCAGGTCTGCCAGCCATCACCATGCGATGCCACGCGAAAAGCACGTCTGCCGTAAGCGGTTCATCGATGGTGCCGTACAGCGTCACCATCAACTCAGAGATTCCCTGCTCCCTTGGAGTGACATTCTGAGTGTCTGCAATCAAGCCGAGCTGTCGTTGGATAGAGGACTGGACGCTGGCTCTGTTCAGCATCTCGCCTTCGATTTCGGAGGTGGTGACAGCCTCTTCACTCATCGACTCAACCCTGATTTCGTTCCAGTCACCCTCTTTCAGGTGCTGGGCCATGCCGAGGAGAACGCCGCCTGCAAGCAGAAACTCGTCTTCATAACGCGCCAAAGCCTCGCGATTCCAGGTGAAGTGCGGCCAATCAGGTTGCTGCCAGTTCCACATCATGATGGATAGAAAGCTGTCCTATAGATCATAGTAGTGCAAAATCTGATTGATAGCGAGGTGCTGTTCTGCGAACCAGCTAGGTGATCTCTTGGAAGCTGAACATGTCAGCGACAGACACTTCTAGCGCTTGGGCAAGATCGTCCAAATTGTCGAAGGAAGGCGAACTCCTGCCGCGCTCGATCAAACTGAGAAAGTCAACCGAGATTTCGGCGCGCTCCGCTAACTGCTCTTGCGTGAGCCCACGGCTGGCACGAAGGTATCGCACCTGTTGACCGAACCTTTCCCGCAGTTTGGAGTGTTCTTTTTGGCCCCGCACCTCCTGATAGTTCCGTAATATCAATACGGGTAATACCGAATGTCATTACGGGGCCGCTGGAATAGCCGTTCGAAGGATCTGCAATGAAGAAGCGGAAACGCAAAAAGAAACTACGCGACAAGCAGGCACCGCCCGCCATTGCGACGACTGGGGTTTCCTCTCAAATCACCGACGATTGCGCGGCCGTGTTTACCTCGCGGCAGACCTCTCCACTCATTCCCGCTACTGGTCCCGGTCGGCCTAATTACCGGAGTAGCCGCTTAGCCAAGGAGAACAAAAAGCTCATCAATGTGCCTGTGGACCAGGAACTCAAACTCAATGCAAGAGTTTTGATGTCTACCGAAGGGCTCACCTGGGAAAAGCTGATCGAAAAGCTCCTGCTCCATTGGGTTGAAAGCCATCCTCAATACCCTAAGCTTCTCAAACGGCGGCCTCCTTGGTGAGGCGAAGGCCTGAGTTTACCGCTCGATGCCTTTCTGCTCGGTTGCTCTCTGCTCGATTTGGCTGAAAGCATCCGGAGACACTGTCTTGCAGTATGCTTCATCTGCTGGCCGCCCCGTCTTCCGCCCTTGACGGGAGAGTTCCCGCAGCACACTGGCGATCTCCGCCTCTGATGACCCTGCCCTTGCCATGTTTCCGGCGATGAGACGGTCGGCCTTCGCGGGATCAAGACCGGGGCCGTATCGCTGCATCAGCTGATCATCGAAATGCTGGAAGCGCTGCCTGGCTCGCACAAGGTCCGGCCCAACTTGTTTCGAGAGATCGCGAACGGTCTGGCGAGCAGCGAACAGCCGCCGCTGCAGCTCGGGGTCGGTGAAGACGACGCGCACGTTGTCCTGGACGGCCGCCTGAATGAGTTGGTCCTGCCACGCCGCAGTGCCTTTGGCATCGATCACACCGCCGTACTTGTGGATGGCCATCTGTAAGGCGACGCGAGTGGCATTCCGTTCGGCGACGAGAACGGTAATCTTCTTTCCCCGATCGACGAGGGCAGCCGACCCATGGACGGTATAGAGAACATCCCCGGTCTTGCTGTCTGCCCGCCAGCGTAAGCCGTCGACTGCCTTCCTGAAAGCAGACTGATCTTTCATCTGCCGCACGCGCTCGTGGGCCAGCGCCTGCCAGTCCACGGCGCTGTGACGCCTCGATTCTGGCATCGTTTTGGCCTGGAGTTCGCCTACCGCCTCTGCCATTCTTGAATCGATTTTATGGAGGTTGCGGCTGTCCTGATAACGCCAGCCCCGCATCTGGGCTGCGGCGCGCCGATCGCCGGCTTCGGCCTTTTGCTCTACCCATTGCTGATAGGTAAGCCCGGGAACGGCGGCTCGTTCTTCCGCAACCTCCTGATTGAGGTTTTGTTTGGCAACGACCAACTCCGCTACGGCCACACTGAGCATGATCTTCTTGTCCCGCCAAGTCATATCCAGCGACCGGATCTCCAACTTGTTTCGTCTGCAATCGTCAAAGAGCTTCGTGCGGCGCGCTCTAGCCGACACTGTATGCGTGTGCAGAGCTGCTTTCTGTTCCGACTTGACGGCTGCGAATTCCCGCTTCAGTTCCAGCCGTTCGCTCGCTCGCTCTTCAGTGCGCTGCTGACGGCGTTGCCGTCCAGCTTCGGCTTCCTTGTCGAGCCACCGTTGCCTGCGTTCCTCCGCTGTTTGTGCAGGACGTACCGGGACGGTATTCTGGCGAATTTGTGGCTGGTTGCCCGGTTGCAAAATGAGGCGCACTCCGGAGCGAAAGCCTGGCGTGCCGTGTGTGATTTCTTGGATCGACAGTAGGTCGACCTTGATCGAAGCAACAGGTCGAAGGTCGCACAGTCGGAGCAGGTCGTCGATACTCCGAATCGCACCGGATGGCTGACCGGGACTTTGGACCCGTGCCATGCGCCTTCCGGAGCCGTGGTTGGCCCAGAACGCCTCCGTATCACGTCGCGCTTGTGCAGGCGTGACCTCCCGGCTGTAGTCGATCACCGGTGGGTCAAATGCCTTGCCTAGCCGCAAGGGCTCAAACGCTCCCAGCGTTGCTTCCGTTCGGCTCCTAGCCTCTTTGCCGGAGAACGCAAAGCGGAACACATCGGAGGCCTTCACACGAACTTCAGAACCTTCTACGCCGACGGTATAGCCGCCCCGCTCCGCCTTCTGAATCGTCAAACCGTGACGCGATAGCGCAAGGTGAACACGCTGCCAATTCGCTTCGCCCGCAAGCAATCTGCGCAGCGTTTCGGCCGGCTGTCTGGACGCAAAGGCCTTCAGGCTTGGCTCATCTCTGAAATGGTCTTGCCGTGCCACGCTGGCAGATGTTCCCGTGCGGCTTTTCTCACTCTTTTCACGGATCGCGTTCATCTCCATCCGCGTGTTGCGCACCGCTTGGTTGCGCTCCTTATCCCACCGGAAGAGCCCTTTAGTCTCCGACCAGCCGAACTCGTGCTCAAGCTCCCGCGCGACTTTGTGAAGTGTCAAAAGGGATAGCCGTGGATTGTGCGCCTTCGCGCTCTCCGGATGCACACGGTTCAGCATCACGTGGACATGAAAATGTTCCTTATCTTCGTGCGGGACGATGATGTATTGATGCTGACTAAAACCGAGCGCTTCGATGGATCGTTCGGCCGAAGATAACCATTGATTCTCAGATGGCGTCTCGCCCGGCTTCCAGGACAATTGGAAGTGCATTAGAGGCTGCGTTACGCGAGGGTTTTCGTAGGCGACATCTCTCATCTCCATCGCCGCTGTCTCTAGGCTGAGCAGGTTGCCGGAGAGGATCGCTTTGCCGCGCAATACAGATTCGCTTGTGCCGGATTTGCGCTCGACGGTGAGATATTTTTGCAGCATCGCAAAGCTGCTTCGTCCATCCCGGCGAGAAGCGGACACGGCTGTAATCATCCCATCCTCCGAAGCAAGGCGATGATCTCGCCGAGCACTTCGCCAAATTTCTCCCGTTGCGCGGGGTACACAGCGGCAAGATGCTTTAGCAATCCTCCCAGCCGCCGCACTTCGCTCAACGTTTGGTTATCCAATCGCGAGACCAGCCGCTTTCCCTTAGCCCGGCGCCGAATGAACTCGCTCACCGTCAGGGTTCGCCTCCTTCGCCTGTTCTTCGAAGAAGCCCCGCTCCTCGGGCGTGAGCCGGATTTCGATTCTGCAGGTTCGGTCTTTGCTGTAAATCGGCTTTGGCAACGCCATCGGTTTCCTTTGGGGTCTCGGGGCATAAGCCCTGAGCAAGTTGTCCAGAACGGAGACGAGGAGCCAGAGGCGGATTGTAACCGTTCGGTGGACGGACAAAATCAGCATAACTGATTTTTGTACGTACAGGACCCATCTTGCCCTGTAGTCTGTGGTGGTTTTAGGTTTAACAGAGATTCAGTCCATACCGCTCACCGGCACATAAACATGGTGGATAGACGAACAAGCCAAATCTTCCAACTTAACCGAGCAGTGGGCAATGTAGAGTAGCGCTTTGGCGGCTCTAAAGCCATTCTCTGAGCGCGTCGTTCGTCAACCTGTAAGCATTACAGTGGAACACTGGCGTGGCTTCGAACCGCAGCATGCAAGTCGAGATGAACGCACTGGTTATTTCAGGGGAGTTCAGGGGAGACAGAGTAGTGAGAGCGATCTTTGTTCGCCACGGACAGAGCACCGGTAACGCGGGCATTCCCTGCAAAAATCTTGCGCTTCTGGAGCTGACCGAGCTGGGCTGGCATCAGGCAAAGGAAGTGGCCGCTAACTGGACTAAGATCCCCAGCTTGATTGTGACCTCGCCGTACCTCCGCACCCAGCAGACCGCCACACCGACCATCGAGCGTTTTTCAAAGGTGCCCGTCGAGGTGTGGCCAATTCAGGAATTTACCTACCTGCAGCCGAGTCGCTGGAATGGAACCCTCAGCTCCCAACGGATGCCAACGATCGAACGATATTGGGCTGCGGCCGATCCTGAGTATTGCGACGGAGAGGGAGCGGAGAGCTTCGGAAGTCTTCTCCAACGTGCGAAGGCTGCGTTAGATCGACTAGCTGCCATGCCGGAGTACGCCCTGGTTTATGTCTTCAGCCACGGACAGTTCATGCAGGCGGTGCGTTCCATCGTGATCGACTCTGAACTGAACAGCCGGGAGAAGATGCAAAAGTTCTGGGGAAAGGTTCCGTCGCTCCGCAATGCCGAACTTGTTCGGCTGTGTTGGACGAAGGAAGGCTGGCACAATGCCGTGTGAGGGTCGGGGCGTCCCTCTGGCCTTTCGGATTTGTGCATCTCGTGCGAAGGCGCTTGGGCAGAAGAGCTCATACAGAGCTGCTCCCGGGCGTTCTTTGCCGCTCACTGCACTTGGCCGTAGCCGCACCTTCATGGCAATCTGCAGTTGGGATTTCCATATGCCACAAGCTCACATCGGGCCGCCCACGCTGATGCAGTTGAAACTGCGGGAACGTCTTTGGCACCAGGCCGGCAAGCGATGCCATTGGTGCGGACATGAGACGCTGTTTTGCCTTGAGCCTGTGTTTAATCAGGCGACCGTCGATCACATTGTTCCTCGTTGCCGTGGCGGTTCGTCCAAGATGAGCAACTGCGTTAGTTCTTGCTTCACGTGCAATGCCAAACGCAATCGTGAGGACCAGACCAAAGCGGACCATCCCAGCAACAAACCATCCGAAAAGCAAAAGCTGCGCCGATCTCGCGATGAAGCGCTAACCCGGCTGCAAAAGCAGATAGAGATCAATGTCGAGCTTTCCAGCCAACTCGTCGAGTACCAGACGATGAGCTTATGGGCTTTCCTACGGTCGAGACTGCACAACTCCAAGCGAACATTGCGTTGGTTCTAACGCAGCAAGCCTCGAAGCCTTGATTCGCCTGATCATCTTCAAACAACCACAACGCTCCAAGAGGCTCGTGCCGCCCGTCGGGTGTCTCTGAGCACCTTCTGACGCTTGCCGGCTGTTCTAGGCGGCCTTCGGCTTGTCCGAAGCCGTCTCCAAGCGAGTGCCCATCCTGGGCCAAGAAGCACGGCTTAGGATTCGGTCTGTGTTTCGTCGCACTTAGCTTTCTGACCCCTGGGGTCGGATTGCTCGGCGCCAGCGTCTTAAGATCGTCGTTCTTACGAATGCTGACGATCTCAGCGGCCGACTTCAAAAAGGAAAGAGCCCCATGCGTATTCGGGGCTCTTTCCAACTCTTCCCAATCGAGAATCTTTCTTACACGGTCACGCGGTTTTGGCATGGATTGAAATCGCCTCCGGCTTGTTGAATCGGGCCATCAAGTCATCAGTGAGCTGCTCATAGTCCTCAAGGGCCTTCGATCTTGGGTCGTAGTCCGCAAGGAACTGTCGATCAGCCGCTGCCTTTACAACCGACTGATCTGTGCGGATCGGACCATAGACAGGTACATCGCGCCACTCTGCGATCGACGACAGTGTACTGGCCGAGCGAAACCTTCTCGGTCTTGCCCTTGAACTGATAGCGGTATCGCCAGCTCGCCACCCCGGTCGGCATCACTTCGAGAGCCAGTCCCCGGCCGTCGCTGACGGCATAGCGGCCCGCGCGTGGCTTTAGGCGCTTGATCTGCACTTCTGTCAAAGGCATTCCATCCCGATCTTGTCCACCAACAAGCGATAACCTTGTCCACAGGAAGGAGTGTACACCTCAGCGGACAACAATCATTCAAGATCAGGTCAGACCGCCTTGGATGGCGATAGACATCTAAGTATAATAAAAACAAGGATATTGCATGAAATTCGGATGCGCTTGGCAGCGCTCGGAATGGTTCTCATTTGCCGATGCAGAAGGTGGAGAAGATGAGGTTGAGGATGTCGTCGCCGGTGGTGTGGCCGGTGAGGGCGTCGAGAGCTTGCAGGGCTTCGTAGAGGTCGAGCAGGACCATCTCGTGAGGGATTGCCGCGGCTGCGGCCTGCCGGGCCCGGAGAAGCGCCTCCAAAGCTCCAGAGACTGACTGTTGCTGGCGCAGACTGGTGAGCAGGCCGGTCTCCGCGGCTGGGGACTGGAGGGTGATGAGAGACAGGATGGCCTTGCGGAGCTCGGGGATGCCGGCCCCGGTGAGCGCTGAGGTTTCGACGGTGGGATGGGGGTGTTGCGTGGGTTCGGATGCGGGGGCGAGGTCTCGTTTGTTGATGGCGATGAGGAAGGGGCGATTGGCCAGGGAATCGATGGCGGCCTCATCTTCCTGATGCAGCGGGGTGGTGGCGTCGAGCACGAGGAGGACGACGTCGGCCTCGGCCATGGCTTCGCGGGATTTGGCGATGCCGAGCGATTCGGCCTCGTCGGTAGAATGGCGGAGCCCGGCGGTGTCGATGAGTTCGACGGGGATGCCTTCGAGAGAGACGCGTTCGGTGACGAGGTCGCGGGTGGTTCCGGGCGTGGCGGTGACGATGGCGCGGTCGCGCTGGACCAGCCGGTTGAAGAGGGAGGACTTCCCGGCGTTGGGCCGGCCTACGATGGCGAGACGGAAGCCTTCGCGGACGATGCGGCCGTAGGCGAAGGTCTGTTCGAGGGCCTGGAGAGGGGCTTGGATGGCTTGGATCTGGGTGGAGATTTGAGTTTGGGGGAGCTGGTCGATGTCGTCTGGATTGTCTTCGGCAGCGAAGTCGATGCCGGCTTCGAGGCTTGCGATGAGCGTGGTGAGGTAGCGCTTGATTGGGGTGATCTGGCGGGAGAGCGATCCGCCTAGCTGCTGGGCGGCGATGCGGGCCTGGTGGAGGGTGGTGGCCTGGATGAGGTCGTGGACGGCCTCGGCCTGGGTGAGGTCGATGCGGCCGGAGAGGAAGGCGCGCTGGGTGAATTCGCCGGGTTCGGCGAGGCGGGCGCCGGCGGCGAGGCACTGGCGGAGGACATGGTCGAGGAGGACGGGGGAGCCGTGGGCTGCGATCTCCACCACGTCTTCCGAGGTGGAGGAGTGGGGGGCCTGGAACCAGGTGACGACGGCCTGGTCGAGGACTTCGCCGGTCTCGTCCAGGAGTTCGGCAAAACGGGCGCGGGCGGGGGCGAGAGGGTGGCGGAGCTTGATTAGGGGTTCGGCGATAGCGCGGGCGGCGGGGCCGGAGAGGCGGACGATGCCGATGCCGCCGCGGCCGGGCGGGGTGGAGATGGCGACGATGGTGTCTTCGATTTCTGGTTCGGGCATGCTTCTTTCGAGGTCTTGTGACAGGGTACCGCGTCTGGATGGGAGGTTTCTCTGGCGTGGCGGCGCGTGGTTCCATTTTGGGAATGATAGGGGCTGGTTGAGGCTGGATCAGGCATTTTGGGCTTGCAATTTTCGTAATTGTATGCAATGGAGTGCATCAACATGGACGGCTGCTGTGGAGAGCTGTTGATCCTAGAGGCACTATCTTTGGCCATCTACGTGCTGTTGGCTGGCCAGGCACCTTGGGCAAAGGGAGTCTCAATACACCAATCAAAATTTGAGGAGAATTGAGATGAAAATCTTGAGCAAGTTGACAGCAGTTTTTTCCGTGGGACTTCTCGGTTCCGTTGCTTACGCGCAGTGCCCCAATATCGGGGCGGCGAATGGTTGCACAACGATCATCACGGCTGGCAGCGGTGGCACGTTGACAGTAGCCGCGGGCCCAAGTACGTCATCTACCTATGACGGATCCGACGACCAGCTTATCGGTTTCTACAACCAGTCTTCGGCCAGCATCGGCAGCATTACGCTGAACGGAAACGGAAGCAATATCTTCGGATTCGATGGGGATGGAATCGACGCATCCCCGTACAATGCGACGGGAAACCCGATGGATGACACAGGGTACGGCGGTCCGGACTCCTACTTCACCAACTACCTGACAGATCCGACGATGGGGACAGTCAATTTCATCACTGCGATTGCTCCTGGCGGGTTTACTTACTTTTCTCTCGAAGAGCCCTTTACGGCCGGATCGATCACGGGAACTCCTGGTCCGGGGCCTGGCCCCTTGCCTGGCGCCGTGACCCCGGAGCCGAGCACGTTCCTGCTGCTGGGGACGGGGATTGCCGGTCTGGCCGGCATGCTGCGTCGTCGTTTCGTAAGCTAGCCGCTCAGTAAGGACGAGTAACTGGAAGCAGAGCACCGTCGGGAGCGGTGCTCTGTTCCTTTTGCAAAGCTGCCGACGCGGGAATCGAAGCGGGAAGAATGGACGATCGCTGCACCACGGGAAGGATTCGGTGCGAGATTGTTTCAGCGCAACCGCCCCGCATCTTGCCGGCCGGCCCCGCTTGGCTGCGAGGCGGTGTAACAGGATTAGGATTGGAGGATGGGGACTCACTTTTCGAATGAGGCGCTGAAGTTTTTGCGGGGACTGAAGCGGCATAACGATCGCGAGTGGTTTGCGGAGCGGAAGCCGGTGTATGAGCGGGAGTTGAAGGCTCCCATGCTGGCGTTGATCGAGGAGGTGAATGCCGCGCTGGCGGAGTTTGCGCCGGAGCATGTGCGGCCTCCGCAGAAGATTGCCATGCGGATCTACCGGGACATTCGGTTTGCCAAGGACAAGCGGCCTTACAAGATCCACCAGTCGGCGTGGTGGGCTCGGGAGGGGTTGCAGAAGACCTCGGGGGCGGGGTTTTACTTCGATGTGAGCGGGACCGAGGTGACCATTGCCGCGGGAGTGTATATGCCGGAGCGGGAGCAGTTGCTGGCGATTCGCCGGTATTTGTCCGGCGACTATGGGGGACATCATGCTGAGTTTCGCGCGGTGATGGCGGGCAAGAAGCTGCGGGCCTTGATGGAGCCGGGCGATGGGATGCCGTTGACGCGGCCGCCGAAGGGCTTTTCCGCGGAGGACCCGGCGTTAGACCTGCTGATGTGCCGGCAGTGGGGCGTGTCGGCTACGCTGCCGGTGGAGCGGGCCACGATGCCTTCGCTGTTGAAGGATGTGGTGGAGCGGTTCCGGGCTGCGGCGCCGGTGGTGGCGATGCTGAATGCTCCGCTGTTGGGGAAGGCGAAGCGGCCGTTGTTTTAACGGCAGGTAGTAGGGAATAGGGGTAGGGAGTAGAAGACAAACAGGGGTAGGGGTAGGAAACTCCGCCCTCCACAACCTCATGCAAGGGATCACCCAAGAACTAACGAGAGCCAACCGCAACGGCAGTGAACATCGGGCGATATGAGAGAAGGCCGTCTATTCCCTACTCCCTATTCCCTACTCCCTGCCCTTGGCAGGACATCCGCCGGATGCAGCCACGCGTCCTATCGGTGTGATCGCCTATGCAGTGACTCTCGTGCCGAGCCTGTTTCATTCCGTGTCGGCAGGGTCGCGCGACATCCTTTTCTATTCCATCTTCAAGATCGGCCCGCTGGCGGTGACGCCTGTGTTTCTGATCAAGGCGGCGCTGTTCCTGTTTGTGCTGATCACGGTGTCGCACCTGGTGCAGCGGGTGGTGTTAGGGCGGCTGCTGCGGCGGCTGAGCATCTCCGAAGGGCAGAAGTTCGCGCTGAGCCGATTTACGACCTATCTGCTCTTTCTTGGCGGTTTGTTTGTGGGGCTGCAGTCGCTGGGGGTGAACCTGAACTCGCTGGTGGTGTTTGGCGGGGCGGTGGGCGTGGGGGTGGGGCTGGGATTGCAGAACGTGGTGTCGAACTTTGTGGCCGGGCTGATTCTACTGGTGGAGCAGCCGATACGGATTGGCGACCGCATTGCAACAGGAGGCACGCTGGGCGATGTGGTGAAGATCTCGGCGCGGTCGACCTGGGTGCGGACGAACGACAACGTGGTGATCATCGTTCCGAACAACGACTTCATCAACAACCCGGTGACCAACTGGACGGCGAACGATCCTAATGTGCGGCTGGACATCACGGTGGGGGTGGGGTACGACTCGGACCCGGAGAAGGTGCGGGATCTGCTGATCGAGGCCGCCAGGGAGCATCCGGATGTGCTGCGGGAGCCGGCGCCGGATGTGATCTTTACCGGATATGGAGATAGCTCGATTAATTTCTCCCTGCGGGTGTGGACCTCGACGCAGGCGCATACGCCGACGATCCTGAGATCGGACCTGTACTTTACGCTGTTTCGCGTGTTTCGCGAGCATGGGATCGAACTGCCGTTTCCGCAGCGCGATCTGCATTTCCGTTCGACGGATGGGCCGATTCCGGTCCGCGAGACGCCGCAGGAGAGGTAAGTGTCTGCGCCTGGTCTACAAAAGATTCCGGGAAGTTTCCGCGGGATTGACGGAATGGGGTTTGCCGTGCAGAGTGGCGGATTTGCTGGGTATTTCGCGTGAAATGTGCCGGAAATCGAACAAAACAGGCAAAAACCAGAAAAAACCTGTGGAAACCGAAGAAATATCATTGACAAAGCGATCGGAAAAGCTGAAGGTGAATTGCGGTACAGTTCTCTGCACCCCGCATGAACATTGAGGATTTCGCATTGGAAACAGGATGCGAGGGCCGGCAGGTTCGGCAGGCGAGGCGAGCAAACCAGGATTCTATTTCGAAGGCAAGAAGGAGTACGACATATGGCAAAGGGAATGACCAAGACAGCGCTGGTTCGCCACCTGGCGGAGAAGCTCGAGCTGACCAACAAGCAGACCGCAGGTTTTCTGGAACTGCTGGCCGAGACCGCAGTGAAGGAAACCAAGAAGAATGGCGAGTTCACCATCCCCGGAATCGGCAAGCTGGTGAAGGCGGAGCGCAAGGCGCGCCTGGGCCGCAACCCGCAGACGGGCGAGACGATCAAGATCAAGGCCAAGACCGTGGTGAAGTTCCGCGTCGCCAAGGTTGCGAAGGACACGATCGCGCCGGTTAAGAAGTAGGTTGAAAGTAGCTTCGCCGCGGCGCTGCGTGCGATTGGGTGCGGAGAATGCGCGCCGAATAGTCCGTTCGGTTTGGACATGCCGAGGCGCGAAATGAGCCAAAAGGCCCGTTGTCTTCCCCTGTTTTATGCGTGGGGGAGCGGCGGGCCGATTGCTTTTGGCAGGAAGGCGCGAGCGACGATTGAGAGGCCGAGCGAGATGAGGACGCCCTGAAGGATGAGGAGCGCGTTGTATCGCCAGCCCAGAGCGGCGAAGGAGACAAAGGCTCCCCAGAAGTAGAGTTCGCCGAGGAGTGCGGTGGGCCATTTTGGAGAAGCGCCGGATGCCGGCATGCGCGGCGCAAGGGATGGGACGATACGCGGGACCTGCGCGCAATAGGCGAGATAGGGTGCTCCGAGCCTGGCGGTCAGGAAGGCCTCTTCGCGTCCGGTCAGACGGAGTTGGAAGAAGCCAATAGCGAGAATGCAGAAGATGGCGCCAGTGGGCGGCATGAGCAGCGCCAGGGCGAAGGTGTGGAGGAAGAGGCCGAGGTAGAGCGGGTTGCGCGTGCGGCGGTAGGGGCCGGCTGCGACGATGCTGTCGCCATGCATGGTTGGTGACTGGACGATGGAGGCGCCGAGATATGCTGCCGCCCAGGTGCGCAGGAGCGCGGCGGCGAGGGCCAAGAGAATGCCTAGAACGAGCACGGCGATCGTCGCGGCGCTGAAGCTGATTGTGCCGCTGCGCGCGGGCCACGCGGCGAGAAACTGCCAGGTTCGGATCGAGTCCAGATGCAGGGCATTGTCCCACGGGGCGGTGAAGCCCACGAGATAGATGACCGCATGGATAAAGAAGCGGAAGCGGAATTCGAGTTCGGTGGCTTTTAGCATGTGTTGAATAGAATTTGTAACTGTAGTGGTGGCAAACTTACGGTGAGGGTATCTGGCGAGTACAAGAGCAGATACGGTGATCCTTCCCCTTCGCTATGCTCGAGGGTCAAGGATGACGACGGAGAACGCGCGACGGCAAGATCAACGACAATAGCTAAGGCGATTCCACGGTGAGTGTATCCCGGCAGAAAGAAACGCAGATCCCCTTCGGGGATGACAACAAAGAAAAATAGGGGCAACAGCGGGGTACAGGATGATTGAATTTGCTCTAAGGCAACAACAATGCGGTGATCCTTCACTGGGTTCAGGATGACGAAAGACCGGGGATACAGCACTATCGATTTTGGGGTAGCAGGGGAAATTTTAGTTTCCGCCGAGCGCGGTGAGGATGGAGTCGAAGTCTTCGAGGCCGGAGTATTCGATGATGACGCGGCCCTTGCCTTTCTTGTCTTCGATGTGAACCTTGAGGCCGAGGGTGCGCTGGAGCCGGGTTTGCGCCTCGCGAACGTTAGGGTCCTCGGGCTGTTCGGCGGCCCTGGCCTCTTTTTTCGGTTTGGCTTCAGGATTGATGAGGCCCTGGACGTAGCTTTCGGTCTGGCGGACCGAGAGGGACAGGGCTATGACCTTTTGCGCGGCGGAGGTGATGAGCTCGGGTGAGTCGAGGGCGAGCAGGGTGCGGGCGTGGCCGAAGGAGAGTTCTCCGGACTTCACCTTTTGCTGGATCGGTTCCGGTAAGCGCAACAAACGAAGGAAGTTAGAGACGCTGGCACGCTCTTTGCCGGTGCGGATGGCCATCTGCTCCTGAGTCATCTTGAAGTCCTGGCTGAGACGTTGGTAGGCGCGGGCCTGCTCGATGGGATTGAGGTCGGCGCGCTGGAGGTTCTCGACGATGGTCATCTCAAGGGTCTGCTCGTCGGAGGCCTGGCGGACTATAGCGGGGATGGTCGATTTGCCGGCCTGGCGGCTGGCCATCCAGCGGCGCTCGCCGGTGATGAGTTGGTAGCGGCCGCCCGGAAGTGGTCGGACCACAATGGGTTGGACTACGCCGGAGGCCGCGATGGATTGCGCGAGTTCGGCGAGTCTGGCTTCGTCGAAGTGGGTCCTGGTCTGGAAAGGATTGCGGTCAATCTGGTCGAGGGTTATTTCCAGCGGCTTGCCGGTGGGCTCGGGCGCTGGAGCGTGCGAGGGGGCTGGTGCGGGGCGCGAGGGGAGGAGGGATTCTAAACCCTTGCCGAGGGCGCGGCGTTTGGGATCTTGCGTGGCGGTTGGCATGATGTTGGCTCTCTTTAGTGAAGATAACGTTTAAAGATCTTGTCCTGCCGGACGGGCCTCCTGCGCGGAGGGCGGTCACTTCGTGACTTGTATACCCCTTCGGTGGGTCCTCCCGTTGGTCGGAAACAATGATCCCGACCAAGGGGAGGGCCTATGCTACTCATCCTGCCCAGACCGGTATACACGCCATGAAGTGGCCGCCCTCCGCGCAGGAGGGCCGTCCGGCAGGACCATGGCGGTTCATCTCTTCGATTGCCAGAAGCGGCCTTTCTTTTCGGGTTGCTGGAACGATTTGAGAGAGCTGGCGGCTGCGGCTGCGGCTGCTTTGCGCCTCTTTTCTTCAGGGCTTGCGATGTTGTTGCGGGCTAGCAGTTCGAGAGCGAGTTCGCGATAGGCCTCGGCGCCACGGGACTTTGGGTCGTACAGCGCCACCGGTTTGCCGTGGCTCGGGGCTTCGGCAAGCCGGATATTGCGTGGAATCGTGGTCTTGAGGAGCTTGTCGGTGAAAAAATCTTTGAGATTTTCGCTGACCTGCTGGGAGAGGTTGGTGCGGTCGTCGTACATGGTGAGGAGGACGCCTTCGAGAGCGAGTTTGGGATTAAAGGTCTGGCCGACGCGGTCGAGTGTGCTCATCAGCTCGGAGATGCCTTCGAGGGCGAAGTACTCGGCCTGCATGGGGACGAGGAGGCGGTCGGCGGCGACGAGGGCGTTGAGGGTGAGGAGGTCGAGCGCTGGAGGGCAGTCGAGGAGGATGAAGGGGTATTGGGTGCGGATTGGTTCGATGGCATCGCGGAGCTTGTATTCGCGGCGGTCGAGCGCGATGAGTTCGAGGGTGGCCCCGATGAGGTTCTTGCTGCTGGGGACGAGCTTGAGGGTGGGGATTTCGGTCGCGAGGGTAGCTTCGGCGAGAGAGGTATGACCGAGGAGCACGTCATAGATGCTGGGGCGGGCTTCGTCGCGCGGGAAGCCGAGTCCGCCGGTGGAGTTTGCCTGGGGGTCGCAGTCGATGAGCAGAGTTTGGAGGCCTTCGAGGGCGAGAGTGGCGGCGAGGTTGATGGCGGTGGTGGTTTTGCCGACTCCACCCTTCTGGTTGACGACGGCGATGATCCGGGAGTTGGCGGTGGGATCGGCGGACTTGGTGGCGGATGGTTCGGCGGGCTTGAGAACGGAGTTTTCGGTCATCTGGTTATGCGGGATAGAGAGAGGTTATCGGGGGCGACTCGAGATGGCAATGGCGGGATGGGCTGTGGAGAAGACGCGAAGCTGTGGAGAACGTGTGGAAACTCTATTTTGAGCTCAAAAGCGTGGGGTTTTGGGGTATGCGATGTGGAAATCTTTTTGTTCCACGTGGAACGTAGGTGGGTCAGCTTTGCGTGCGGCGGCCGATGAAAAGAATGGTAGAGGTGGAGTGAGGGATCGCCAGTGAAGTTTGCGGAGTGAAGGCGGGGGGGAGTATGGGGACGGCCCCAGCGAGGAGAAGCAGGTGATGCGTGGCGCGCGGCTGAGCGGCGGCGATTGCAGAGGTCATGTTGTCGACAGCTCGGAGGGCTACGGCATCGAACCGGCGCGCTTCAGGCATCGCTTCTACGCGGTTGGACCAGACTTCGGCCGGAATGTTCAGGGTTCGTATGGCTTCGCGCAGGAAAACGGCCTTTTTATTCTGTGATTCCGCCAACGTTACGGTTATGTCTGGGTGGAACAGCGCTATCGGGACCCCGGGAAAGCCTGCACCGCTGCCGAAATCGAGAAGGGTTTGGGTCTCGGGCGCGAGGTGACGGGCGGCGAAGAGGCTCTCTCCGAAGTGGCGGCGGACGATCTCTTCCGGGTGCCGGACGGCGGTGAGGTTGGTCCTTGCGTTCCATTTGAGGAGCAGGTCGAGGTAGAGGGAGAGCTTGGGGTAAAGGTCTGCCGGGACTTTCACCTCGTCGAGATAGGGGGCGAGGAGGGTAGCAATCACGGATTCTGAAAGGGCCGGCATGGGTTGGGTCACGAGGGCTACGTCCTGACACCGATTTTCACCGATGACGCTGATCAAGAACAGGCTGCACTCAGGGCGTTCGATTCATGAGTCGGGGGATCGGTGTAGATCGGTGTTACTTAATCGAATGTTCCACGTGGAACATAGTTATGCAACGGAGGTGTGGACTGGCCGGGGTTTCCAGATCGCGGCTTCGGCGACAAAGCGGTCGAAGAGGGATCTGGAGGCGGGACTGATGTCGTAGCTGCGCTCGGGATGCCATTGGACGCCAAGAACGAAGTGAGCGATGGCGCCTTCGGTGGCCTGGCCGCCCTCGACGGCTTCGACGACCCCGTCCTGGGGACAGCGCGCCGTGACGCGAAGACCATCGCCGGGAATGCCGATGGCCTGGTGGTGGCTGGAGTTGATGGGCAGGCGGAGGAAGCCGCTCTGTTCGGGAGCTTCTTCCGGAGCGAGGGCGGCTGCGACGAGGGATTCAGGCACAATGGCGGCGGAATGAGCGATGGCGACGCTGCTGCCTGCCGCGTGGTTGACCGGCAGGATACTCAGATCCTGCAGGAGAGTACCGCCGCGCCAGACGTTGAGCGACTGCAGGCCGAAGCAGATGCCGAAGATCGGTTTGTAGAGGTTGTGCGCGTCCTGGAGAAGGAGCTCGTCGACATTTTCTCGGGGGTAGTCAGCAGCGGCGCATTCCGGGAGGGGTTCCTGCCCGTATTTGTGTGGGTTGACGTCAGCGGGGCTGCCAGGGAGGAGGACGGCCTGGCAAGTATTGATCAGGTTGGCGATTTCGGCAGGAGTGGCCCTGAGGGAGATTTCGATCGGCACGCCGCCGCTGCGCTCGACGGCAGAGGCGTAGTTTGGCCAGGATCGCTGGTTATAGGCGAAATCAGTGCTGGTAGGGACGGGAATGGCGATTCGGGGATTCATAGGGCAGGGAGTAGGGAATAGGGTGTAGGGAGTAGAAGGCGAACAGGGTGTAGGGGATAGGGGGCAGGGAATAGAAGACCGAAATTTTGTGGCTGGGTTCGCATTTTGGTAAGGAATGCTAGTATATCGCCGGAACAGCAGTGCTGCCGCAGCTTTGCCTTCTACACCCTACTCCTGTATTCCCGATACTTCTCGTAGTTTGCGGAGATAGCAATGTAGAGGCGCTGGGTCAGGGCGTCGGCGTCGCGGGGGGCGAGGCCAGCGGTAGAGATAGGGTCGCCGACGATGATCTGGAGGGGGCGCGGGCGCAGGGCGTAGACGTGGATGGGGAGGAGTTCGTAGGTGCCGATGAGGGTGAGGGGAATGAGCGGGACCTGAGCCTTGATGGCCATGTAGGCGCAGCCGGACATCATGGTCTGAAGCTGGCCAGTCGCGGCGCGTCCGCCTTCCGGGAAGAGGACCAGCGGGAGACCATGCTTCAGGGTCGCTACGCCGCGGTTGAGGCTGGCGACCAGGGAGCGTGGGCTTTTGGTGTCGACCGATACCTGGCCGGAGCGGTTGAGGTACCAGCCGATGAAGGGGACCTTCCAAAGGCTCTGCTTGGCGAGGATCCGGAACTGGAACGGCAGCTTGGCGAAGAGCACCGGGGTGTCCATATAGCTGAGGTGGTTGGAAGCGTAGACGGCGGTCTCGTGTTCGTGCAGCTTTTCGCGGCCGATGATGGTGACCGGCGAGAAGCTGATGAGCAGGAGGGTGCGAGCCCAGAGATGTGCGATGAAGTGCTGCTGGCGGCCGGACTTGTCCCACAGGCCGCAGAGGAGCGAGATCAAACCGAACCCGCCGGTAGCGAGGGCAAAGAGGGGCACCACGACGAGGTAGGACAGCCAGCGCAGGCCGGCAGAGGGCGGGTCGGGCGGGGTTGACGGGGAGGAGAACTCCTGAGGCGAAGCTGAGGAGGCCATCTCGTCGGAGAGCATGGCGGGAGACTGTTCGGGATTCATGCCTGCACCGGGAGGGTCTGGGGGAGGCTGCGGGCTTCCTCTATGCTGCGGGCTTCGTCTATTAAGAGGCTGCGAATCTCGCCTACAAGGTAGATGGAGCCCGTGGCGACGATGAGACCTTCCGGGGGGGTCATGGTGCGGGCTTGTGCGAGCGCGGCGGCGATGTGCGGGGCGGCGTGAGCGGGGATGTCGAGCGCATGGGCGGCGGCGAGCAGGTCTTCGAGACTGGCTGCCCGAGGGTTCTCGATGGGCGCCATGAGGATATGGTCGTGGGGGCGGTCGGAACTCGAATCGAAGAGGGGGAGGAGGACCTGGGACATCTCGCGGACGTTCTTTTCGCGGAGGCAACTGAAGATCAGGGTTCGAGGCTGCGCTTCGGGAAGCTGCGCGATGGCGGCGCGAAGGGCCCAGGCCCCGGCGGGGTTGTGCGCGACGTCGAGCAGGATACTGGGGCTGTTGGGAAGATGGAAGACTTCAAGGCGAGCGGGCCAGCGCGTGTTGCGAATCCCCGCTTCAATCGCGCTGTTTGGAATATTGTAACTGATACAGTTTCTTATATTGTGGTATTTGTAACTCGCTTCGTTACGTAATTCCACCGCAGCGGCGATGGCGAGGGCAATATTGCGCTGCTGATGGTGGCCTGAGAGCGGAGAGTCGATTTCGAGCGGCTGGTTGTCGAGGGTTACGGTGTAGCGGTTGCGCGGCAAGGGCGCCGGCAGTTGAGAAACCTGCGAATCCTGAAGTGGGGCACCCGGATTCGCTTCGGCCGAAGGACCAGAGGAGCGCGGAGGGAGGTGAGGGATGTAGTCGGCGGCGCTGATGGCGTGGAGGTTGAGCGTGGCGGCGGCTTCGCCGATGGCCTGGTTGGCTTCGGGGTGCTGCGGGAGGGTGATAAGGGTGCCGTTGGCGCGGAGGATGCCGGCCTTTTCGCGGGTGATTTCGGCGATGGTGTTGCCGAGGTAGTCCTGGTGATCGAGCGCGACATCGGTGATGACGGAGAGGACGGGCGAGACGATGTTGGTGGCGTCGAGACGGCCTCCGAGACCGACTTCCAGGATGGCAATGTCGATCTTCTGCTCGGCGTAATAGAGGAAGGCGAGGGCGGTGAGGACCTCGAAGAAGCTGGGCGTGTGGGGAAGATCGCCGGATGCGACGAGGCGCCGGGCAGCTTCGTCGACCTGGAAGAAGAGGCGGCCGAAGTCTTCGTCGGAGATCTCGACGCCGTCGATCTGGATACGCTCATTGACGCGGATCAGGTGCGGCGAGGTGTAGAGCCCGGTGCGGTATCCGGCGGTGAGGAGAATGCTGGCGAGGGTCGCGGCGGTGGATCCTTTGCCGTTGGTTCCGGCGATGAGGACGGAGGGGAACTGCGTCTGCGGATCGCCCAGGGCTGCGGCCAGGCTGCGCATGTGGGCGAGGTCGAATTTGCGGCGGGGCGCATCGGGCGAGGGCGGGGCGAGTTCGTGACCCAGGGCGTAGAGATGGTCGACCGCTGCGAGGTAGGACATACCGCTATTTTAGGCGATGCGTTTTATTCCGGCAGACGTGCTGCGGTGTAGGACGTGCGCGTATTTCGGGGACCAGCGTGCCGTTGCCGTGCTGGACGAGAATCAAGTAACCCGATGGTTCAGCCGATGACACAAACGTGGGATATCGAGCTGGGTTCGCGCAGAGGATAGTAAACCGATAGCAGCAGTATGCAATTCTTTGCAGCTCATTCTGCCGGTTCGACCCTTGAAGGATGGAAATCGATTCGCCTTCAAGAGAAAGGAGATGTTTTATGCATATCGCCTTAGCTGTAGCCTTCGGTTCGGTCGCCGTCTCGCCGTTCCTTGGACGGTGGCGCGCCAATGCGTGGCTGAAGAAGAATGTGTCAATGCAACGGGCCGCGAATAGCCTTCCTGAGATCGCATAGCTCTCTGGGTTGGTGCGGCAAGATCAGTACGACGAGATTAGTACGACGAGGTTTCCCTGCGAGAATTCAATGGACCGCTGCCGGGCTTGCGCGGTCCGCCTTTTTTTAAAGCGGGGAATTAGTTGAGATGGTAGATCTCATAGTTGAGTGCGGTGGCGAATGCGACCCAGGCGAAATAGGGGACCATCAGAAGGGCAGCAAATCGGTTTACCTTCCAGAAAGCGAAGACTGCGAGGAGGATGGCGACTCCCAGGCAGACGATGAGGACCAGCGCAGGCAGAAGCAGGTGAAGGTAGAAGAAGGCAGGGGTCCACAGGGCGTTGAGACCAAGTTGAACGCCGAAGAGGGTGAGGCTTGCGGTGCGGGAGCTGCTCTGGGAGCCGATCGTGGGGGTACGCCAGACCAGCCAGGCAGCGATGGCCATAAGGCCGTAGAGAACAGTCCAGACTGGGGCGAAGAGGCCGTTGGGCGGGTTGAAGCCGGGTTTGGCGAGCGCGGCGTACCAGGTCGGGATCGATGGCGCGGCTGAGACTGCGCCCAGGGCCGCCACGGCATAACAGAGCAGGAGGAAGCCGATCAACGCGAGGCTAGGGTGCGCGTGGGCGGTTTGTCGGGGAGAGGCTGACGTCACGTCTGTCATTGGGGAAATCTCCGGCTACGAGACAACCCGTGTGATGCAGAAAATCGGTGGACCGTTCTAAGAAGCTGGTCCAGAAACTAAAGGCTCGACCGCGGATTGCGCGGATGAGGCGGATATCAGAACAGGCAAAGGCAAGGACAACGATGAACGCGGGGATGCTGCCCCTTCACTTCGTTCGAGGGTGACGACGCAAAAATAAACAACAGCGAATAACTACTCTGCAAATAGTTTTACAAACAGGTTATTAGCGATGGGATGCTGTTGGTGTAGAGGGGCAAACGCGGTGGGGCTTAGGAAGCAAAGGAGTCAGAGCGGATCCTTTCTGAGGAAGTTTAGCAGTTCTTTATAGAGGTTATTGTTGCGGTGATTGAAGCGAAATTCTGTCTCTTTGAGGTGGAGGTAGAAGGTGCGTTTGGGCACACCGCAGAACCTGGCGAGGCGACGTTTGGCCAGGCTCCAGAAGCTTTCGATACCGTTGATGTGGTTGAGTTGCTGGGCGAAGATATTCTCCCGGTGCTCGACTCTGAGGTGCTTGTCGTAGCCCAGATCGACCAGGCCGTGATAGCCAGCCCAGCCGTCGGTGTGGACAACCGAGCTGAGACTGGCGCGGCCACGAATCACCGCTTGCAGCGCGGCTTTGGAAGCATTGGGGACGATGGCGGTGTAGACCTTGTCGCCGCGCTTGAGCAGGCCGAAGACGATGGTCTTGCCGCCGGCGCCGCGTCCGCACCTCCCGCGCACGCGCTGTGGTCCGAAGTAAGACTCATCGGCTTCGAGCACTCCCTCTAACGGCGACTGCCGCTCGCACTCGGCGGCGATCCTGGTGCGCAGGCGCAGAAAGATCGTGTTGACGGAACGAAGCGAAATCCCAGTCAGATGGGCCGTCTGCGTGGCTGTCAAATCCAAGGCAAAACACCGGACCAGGTGCCGGAACTTCGCCTCGGATAACTTTGAAAATCGAAAGTAACGGTTCGACTGCGCCATGATTGGACTCTAGCGCCATCTGGCAGTCCTTTGCTTCCTAAGCCCCACGCGGATTCCCTGCGGGAATGACAAACAAAGGCACGGCAGACTCTACCCCCTCTACACCAACAGCTATTTCGCTCCCTCTACACCAACTGCTTCTTTGCTCTAGGAACAGGGCCGCTGTTTCTGTGTGGTAAATCTGTCGATAACTTTATTGTGCGGCGGCCAAAATCTCGGGAGTGAACTTCGCGACGAAGTCTTCCTGGGTGATCTTTCCCTGGTTCACCTCGTTGACGCCTCCGGCGAGCACGAAGGTGATGTCGGTGATCCCGATGAAGCCGAGGATGTGCCGCAGATAAGGACTTTCGTAGTTGTAGGACTCATAGGGAGTGCCGGTGGGATAGGCGCCGCCGCTGGCGATGATGGCGGTCAGCTTCTTGCCGGTGAGCAGTCCCTTGTAGCCTTCGGGGCCGACCGAGAAGGTGACATTGTTGCGGACGATATGGTCGACCCATGCCTTGAGCACGGCGGGGATGTTGAAGTTGTACATCGGGGTGGAGATCAGGATCTCATCGGCCGCGAGCAGTTCGGCGATGAGCTCGTTTGAGACCTTCAGGGCCTCCTTGTGCTCTGCCGTGTGCTTGTCAGGAGCGGTGTAGGCACCGGCGATCCAGGGCAGGTCGACGAAGGGGAGGTTGGTCTTGACCAGGTCGCGGGTGACGATCTTGCCGCCCGGGTAGGTCTGCTGCCACTGCTCCGCAAACTGCCGGCTGAGCTTGCGGGAGATGGAGGAGTCGCCCCGGGGGCTGACGTCGATCTTCAAAAGTGTGGGCATTCGAGTACCTCTCAATGGCTTGGATCGGCCGCGGAACAACCGCAGCCACTACGGAGTAGATGTAGCTGCCGCAGCGAGGATGCAAGCGAAGATGCGAGAGACCGCCCCACCGCTACTTCGAACGCTCCGCGGATCTGGGCGCCGTGCGGCGGATTCCCGAGAGGCCTCCGAGCAGGGCGGCGCCGGAGAACTGTGCGGGCCCCGACCAGGCAGGCAGATTGAATGGTTCCTCGGGATGCGCCGAGGCGGTCCGGTCGCCGCCCTGCTCAGGAGAGTGGTGGCCGAGGAGTTCGCTGAGAATGATGGAGCGCATGGTGGCGCGTTCGGTGAGGGAGGCCCGCTCCCAATACAGCCGGAAGGTCTGATGGCAGATGCTGCATTCCATATCTTGCTGGGTGTGCAATTTTCTGAGTAATACCTGCATGGTGTGGGTGCTCTTCAAGGGCCTTCGGCCCAGGCCTCTCCGGATTGCTCTGGAGATCACCACCATAGATCGTGGCGGAGACAAGGCCAATAGCACGGATGTGTGAGGGGTGATGGCCCGGTGATGCGGCCTGAGCCGGGGGTGCGCTGTACGGCTATCTCGACGCAGTTTGCGGCAACCATCTATTCTTAGGATGTGAGCGAGCAGACAATCAAGATTCAGCTTCCGGATGGTTCAGTGCGCGAAGTTCCGCGCGGTACGACAGCGCACGATGTGGCGATGAGCATCTCGCCGCGACTGGCAGCGGCGGTGGTGGTGGCGCGGATTCGTGCGCTGAAGCCCACCCATGACGATGGGACCGTCATGGATGGGGCACCCGGTTCTTCGTCTGAGGAGGCAGATTCTTCCGAGGATGCGATGTATGCGGAGCATGAGAGCGGCGAGCGGCTGGTGGATCTCGCGGCTCCGCTGACCGAGGACGTCGCGCTCGAACTGCTGAAGGAGACTGACGAAGCTGCGCTGAAGGTGGTGCGGCACTCTGCCGCGCATGTGATGGCGACGGCGATCCTCGAGCTGTTTCCGGAGACCAAGCTGGGGCATGGGCCGGCGACCGACGCAGGCTTCTTTTACGACGTCTATCGGCAGACGCCCTTCAGCGACGAGGACCTCGCGGCGATCGAGAAGCGCATGGCCGAGGTGGTGGCGCGGGATGAGAAGTTTGTGCGGGAGGAAGAGCCGCGCGAGAAGGGCCTTGAGGACTACGAGAGGCAGGGCGAGTTCATGAAGGTCCACTTTATTGAGAGGTTCACCAAGCCGGGCGAGGATATTTCGCTGTATCGCAACGGCGGATTCACCGACTTCTGCCGCGGGCCGCATGTGCCTTCGACGGGCCGGGTGAAGGCGTTCAAGGTGACCTCGGTCGCGGGGGCGTACTGGCTGGGCGATGAGAAGAACCAGCAGTTGCAGCGAATCTACGGGACGGCGTTTTTTAACGTGAAAGACCTCGACGCGCACTTCAAGCGGCTGGAGGAGATCAAGGCGCGCGACCATCGTGTGCTGGGCAAGCAGCTCGACCTGTTTTCGATCCAGGAGGTCGCGGGAGCGGGGCTGATCTTCTGGCATCCCAAGGGCGGGCTGATCCGCAAGACCATGGAAGACTGGATGCGGGAGGAATGTATCCGTCGCGGTTACGAAATGGTCTATACGCCGCACATCATGCGCCGCGAGCTGTGGAAGATCTCCGGGCACGAGGGATTTTATTCGCAGAATATGTATCCGCCGATGGAGCTGGACGATGCCGAGTACAGGCTGAAGCCGATGAACTGTCCGGGGCATATTTTGATCTACAAGAACTCGCCGAAGAGCTATCGCGACCTGCCGGTGCGGTATGCGGAGCTGGGTAATGTGTATCGGTATGAGCGTAGCGGCACGATGCATGGGCTGCTGCGGGTGCGTGGGTTTACTCAGGATGACGCGCACATCTTCTGCACGCCGGGGCAGATCGAAGACGAAATTGAAGCGTGCCTGGACTTCGCAGAAGCTGTGCTCAAGACCTTCGGCTTCGAAGAGTATCGCGTCGAGCTTTCCATGCGCGATCCCAACAAGGCCGGCGACTTCGTTGGACGGGCGGAGGACTGGGAGAACGCCGAACAGGTGTTGAAGAACGTCCTCACCAACCGCGGCGTCGCTTTCAAGAGCATCCCCGGCGAAGGCGCATTCTACGGTCCCAAGATCGACATTAAGCTTGTCGACGTCCTCGGCCGCCTGTGGCAGTTGTCGACGGTGCAGTTCGACTTCAACCTGCCGGCGCGGTTCGAGCTGGAGTACAAGGGCGAAGACGGCGAGCTGCACCAGCCGGTGATGGTGCATCGGGCTTTATTTGGAAGCGTGGAGCGGTTCTTCGGGGTACTGATCGAGCACTATGCGGGCGCGTTTCCGCTGTGGCTGGCTCCGGTGCAGATTGGCCTGGTGCCGATCTCAGAGAAACATCTGGAGTATGCCGCCGCCGTGAAGGCGAAGCTCGAAGCCGCGGGCCTGCGCGTGGAACTCGATGCGCGCAACGAAAAGATGAATGCGAAGATCCGCGAGTTTACCCTGCAGAAGGTCCCGTTCGTGCTGGTGATGGGCGACAAGGAGGCGGCGAGCGAGAGTGTGAGCGTGAGGACGCGGGGCAAAGGCGACGAAGGCAGCGTCTCGTTGGAGGATTTTATCGCGCGGGCGAAGGCTGCGGTCGAGGGGCACGGAGTGGCTCTGTGATGCGCGAATCCAGAGGGAGCGGTTTAGAGCGTATTTGCTGTTGGTGTGGAGGGGGCAACCGCAGATTCCCTTCGGGAATGACAAACAAGGGGAATGACAAGCAAGGGGAATGACAAACAAGGGGAATGGCAAACAAATGGAATAACAAACAAGGGGAATGGCAAACAAAGGGAATGACAAGCAAAGGACCCGGCAGACTCTACGCCAACTGCTACTTTGCTCTAAGTTCGCCTTGACCCTATTTCGTCACCTTTCCCCAATTAAGCAAAAGTTTTCCTGATTAGGAATTTCTTTTCTCGATGGGGTGCTGTACCGGTTGGTGGGAGCCGGATTATGGGTCATATTCGACGAAGGGCGCTATGTTGAGGTTCGGCCATTGGATTGCTTCACCTCTCTGCATAATCTCTCAGGAGCAACCATCATGACTTCGTTTCACTTCCGTAACGCTGCCTCACTCAAAATCTGCCTTGCCACCTTCTGCGCCGCCTTCGTCCTTTTGCAGGCTCCTCAGGCCCACGCTGACTCCGTCACGTACGATCTCACGCTGACCCCAAACTCCGGCTCTTTGTACGGCGGCACCGGCGTCCTAACCCTCGCCACGGCGCCGTCCGCCAACGGACTTACGACGTACACCGAAGCCACGGGGCTCCAGGGCCTGACGTTCACCTTGGACAACCAGACCTTCACGCTTGCCGGCTCCACCGGTACTCCGCTGGCCGAGTTCCTCAATGGCTCGATCTACGACATCACCTTCGCGGACCAGATCGGAAGCAATCCCTACCGGTTCGATCTGCAGACCAGCGGAGTCTATGCGTTTTATTACGACAATGAGCTGTCGGAGTCGTCCGGCACCTTCACCGCCGCTGCGGCTCCAAACGCCTCGCCGGTACCGGAACCTTCCACGCTTGCCCTCTTCGGCACCGGAGTTCTGGGATTAGCCGGCGCAGCCCGTCGCAAGTTCCTTGTGTAGAGCCAGTAGCCGTTTATCGGGGATTGGCTGCAGCTTTATTCCGCCCTGGCCCACGATCCGGAGCTGTCGGTGATTGGATCGTGTGCTAGGCCCCGTTCCGGAGACGGCCTTTTCCTGGCAACGGGGGAGAGCTCTCCCCAGCGAACCTGATTGCGGCCGGCCGCCTTCGCACGATAAAGCGCCTTATCGGCGGCATCCACCAGGTCGTCCTGGCGGGTCCGTTCGTTGGGTCGGCACGAGGCTACGCCGCAACTGACGGTAGAGACTCGAGGCGGCATCCCCGCGCCTTGCAGGGCAGGAGATCCAGCGACCTCGATGAGTCTGCGGATGCGCTCGGCAACGATTATCGCTCCCTCCCGGGCGGTACCGGGCAGCAGGACGATAAACTCCTCCCCGCCGAACCGCGCCGCAAAGTCGTCTTTGCAGCGGAGGCTTTGCAGCATCAGGGAGGCAACGCGCGCCAGCACTCGATCGCCATAGAGATGTCCGCTCGCATCGTTGGTTGCCTTGAAGTGGTCGATGTCGATCACAATAGCCGAAAAGCAATCTCCCGCATCGATGGCCTGTTGCCAGAGCTTCGCAAACTGGAGTTCGTAGGCGTGGCGGTTGGCGAGGCCGGTGAGACTGTCGATCGAGGAGATCCGCTGCAGTTCCACGTTGAGAAACGAAAGCTCCCGGCTTTGAATCTCGCTGCGCAGCCGCATCAAGTAACCAATGCGCTCCTCGCGGTTTACGCTATAGTTCGCGACGACTGTCATGGAGATGGCGCAGAGCGCCAGGGTGATGCCAAGCAGTTTGTCCGAGGGGCTGAGAAAGTGATCGAGATGGATAAAAAGGAAGTCGCCGGCCAACAACACAGCCGAGGCGCTGACCGCGTAGGCGAACTGGAGCCGCATGACCACATTGACGAGGATCACGGCGACGATCAGGCCCACCTGGGCATACGCGGAGGAGGTCGCATTCTTGCCGCTTTCCAGGTAAAGGTGCGACAGCCCGAATAGGCAGCTCACAACAGCGATGCTGGTTTCGCGGTAGATCTTGCTTGGACTAAACCGCAGGCTGAAGTTGACGATCAGGGCGATGGGCGTGACGATGCAAAGCCGCATCTGCACCGGAAACCAGGAAGCGCCGCCGCTGATGAAATAGTCGACAAGGACGTAGATATTGAACAGCGCAATGGCGACCAGACCTTCAATCCAGAGACGCTCCGATCGCTGCCTCGCTGTCGAGTGCTCAAACCCGCTCTCCAGAGGTCCCGGAAGTCCCAGCGGCTGAAAGCCTCGTTTGGTCAGCCGGCCTATCTCTTCGATCGCGAGTTCATGGATGGAGGTGCTCGACATATCCGGTTCGCTTCTTTCGCATCAGGATCGCTGGGGTTGCTGATTCGGTCTGTCGACCGGGCGTCTCTCCGCAGCAGGATAGAAGGAGCGAAGATCGCCTCGAAATCGTATACAACTGGATATTACTCAAAGGCAAGACCGATCCTCCGGAAATTCCGGACGACGCATGGTACTTCCGTGTCATACCTCAGGCTGGCGAGAATGTGATATCCAATTTGTAAGAGTGGAGTGCCGACATGCCATCTCTCTTCCATCTTCCCAAAAGTACGCAGCGGCAAGGTGCGGCGGATTCAGGCGGCAAGAAGATTATCGATCAATCGCGTGCTTCCCACCCAGGCCGCGACGGCGATCAGCGTGCCTTTCCCGGCGGACGCAACCGGCAGCAGCGTGCCGGGGTCCACGACAGCGAGGTAGTCCAGCCGGACACCTGCTTCGCCAGCCAGGACATCGAGGCCGCTGCGCACCAGGACCTCGCTGCTCCGCTCCCCTGCGGCGATCTTCCGCTCGATTGCCAGCAGAGCGCGGCGCAGCACGAGCGCCTGTTGCCGTTCCGCGAGACTCAGATATTTGTTTCTGCTGCTCAGGGCCAGCCCGTCCGGGTCTCGCACGATGGGGCAGGCGACCAGTTCCACCTCGAAGTTCAGGTCCGTGACCATGCGCCGCAGCACGGCGAGCTGGGCGGCATCCTTCTGGCCGAAGTACGCCCGGCGCGGACCTGCGATAAGAAACAGCTTCGCGACGACGGTGGCGACGCCGGTGAAGTGTCCGGGCCGCGAAGCTCCGTCGAGCCGGTCGCTTACTTCGGCTGCCGTGATCGTCGTCACCGCGCCGGCCGGATACATCTCCCCGGCGCCGGGAGCGAATAACGCGGCCACGCCTTCGGCTTCAAACAGGCGGCAGTCCTGCTCGAAGGTGCGCGGATATTTGGCGAAGTCCTCGCCGGGCGCGAACTGCAGCGGGTTGACGAAGAGCGAGGCGACGACCGCATCGCACTCCGAGCGCGCGCGGCGAACCAGCGAGAGATGTCCCGCGTGGAGCGCTCCCATGGTGGGGACCAATCCCAGCATCGGGAAGTCACCCGAACGCATCTCCCGGCAAAGCCGCTGCATCTCCGCGATGCTGGTTACGATCTGCATAGGACCTGTAGTGAACTCTGCATAGAGAGCAATGACTTCCTTCTGACCGGTTCCGGCCGGCTTTATGGGCAGATTGAGTTCAGGCGGCAAGTGCCGGGCTAGTCATGCACTCCGGCGGCGGCCATCAGGTCCCGGGTCTCCTGCGAGAGGTGATAGCTCTCCGCGTCCGAGGGGAACGATCTGGCTTCCACGTCATGGCGATACTCCTCCAGTGCATGCCGCATCACGTCGCCGACATTGGCATACCGCCTTACGAACTTTGCCGGAGGCGAGAAGGTCAGAGTCATCATGTCGTGCAGCACCAGGATTTGTCCGTCGCAGTCGGGGCCGGCGCCGATCCCGATGGTGGGAATGCGCAATTCCCCGGTGACGATCCGTGCCAGTTCGCGGGGAACGCCTTCGAGCACGATGGCGAAGCAGCCGGCGTCTTCAAGGGCCAGCGCGTCGGTCCGCAGCGCGTCGATGGCGTCCATGGTCTTTCCCTGCACCTTGTAGCCGCCCATGCGATGCACGCTCTGGGGCGTGAGTCCGATGTGTGCCATCACCGGAATCTCGGCGTTGACGATGCGCCGCACCAGTCCGTTGCGTTCGCGTCCGCCTTCGAGCTTCACGGCCTCGGCGCCGCCTTCCTTGACGAACCGGATGGCATTCGCGACTCCTTCGCGATCATCGGTCTGGTAGCTGCCGAAGGGCATATCGGCCACAAGCAGAGCACGCCGCACCGCGCGCCGCACGCCTCGGGTGTAGAGGAGCATCTCGTCCATGGTGACGGCGAGCGTGTTCTCGTGGCCCTGCATCACCATGGCAAGCGAATCGCCGACCAGCACGATATCGAGCCCGGCCTCATCGACCAGCCGCGCGCTGGCATAGTCGTAGGCCGTGACCGAGGTGATGGGCCGCCGCAACAACTTTTTTTCGAGCAGGTAAGGCGCTGTGATTTTGGCGGGGATAGCTGCATCGCGCCCGTCCCGCGCGAGCGCCTTCTCCACCCGGTCGGGGGAAAACGTAGTCAAGCTCATCGATCTCTCCAGTGCAGTTCCGCCGCGCGTCGTTGCTTTTAGCAAAGAATACTTTGGCTGGATACCACCTGCCCCAGCAACCTCCTGGGTCCGGGTTAAACCCTACGCGCGTGCGGGCGCTGCTGGCAAGCTCCGGCAAGGGTGCGATGCGTGATACCACCCCCTCCCCCATTATTTGCGTCAAAGGATGCAAAGGCGATCGGGAGGCTAGCGGCTGCGCTTGGGGGCGACAGCGCTACTGTTTCCCGAAACGGAACATCTCATACTTCTTTTGTCCCAAGTCACAATACCCACAGTGCAATGAAATATAAGAGAAGGTATGGCGAAACTGTCTGTTCTCGAACTCTGCGCGGGTGCCGGTGGTCAAGCGGTAGGTTTCGAACAGGCAGGCTTCACACACACTGCACTAATTGAGATTGATCCACACGCTTGCAAGACCTTACGTTACAACAGGCCTGAATGGCGGGTGTTCGAGGAAGACCTTAACGCCTTCGACGCACGGCCTTTCGCCGGAACAGATGTAATAGCGGCAGGTTTGCCTTGTCCGCCGTTTTCCAAGGCAGGCAAGCAGCTTGGCCATCAAGACGAACGCAACCTCTTTCCGGCGGCGTTGCGGATCATCGACGAAGTGCAGCCGCGAGTTGTGGTCATCGAAAATGTTCGAGGCATTCTCGACGCCGTGTTCAGCGACTACCGCCGTTACATTCAGGACCAACTTCCGCAGTATTGGACCAGTTGGCGATTGCTCAATGCCTGCGACTTTGGCGTCCCGCAACTGAGACCGCGAGTCAACTTCATTGCCATTCGGAAGGGTTTGGAGCACACGTTCGAATGGCCGGAGCCTCAAATTCTAAAGGCCCCAACGGTGGGCCGAGCGCTTCTTGGATTGATGTCGGCCGATGGCTGGCTTGGAGCGGCAGCGTGGTCCGCCGCTGCGAATGAGATTGCTCCAACCTTGGTAGGGGGTAGCAAGAAGCACGGCGGCCCCGATCTCGGACCAACGCGTGCTCGCCGTGCCTGGGCAGCACTCGGGGTAGAAGGGGGAAGCCTGGCAAACACCGCACCGGAACGGCATTTTGTCGGCATGCCAAGATTGACTGTCTCGATGGCGGCACGAATACAGGGCTTCCCTGAGGATTGGCATTTCGCCGGTGGAAAAACGGCCTCGTACCGTCAGGTTGGAAATGCTTTTCCGCCGCCTGTGGCACGCGCCGTTGCAATACAAGTCCGCCGCTGCCTGGAGCAGAACTTAAAGGTGTCCCGCATCGCTTGAGCGAGGCTACAGGACACCCGCTTCGCTTAGCAGAGCAACTTCGCGGCCATCGTTCGGTTTTACCGAAATGAAGTCTTTTTCAGACGTGTGAGGCAGCCCTAGCTTCTGAATTAAGCTTCGGTGCGTCTTGCCTCCGAGCAGTGCTATGCCCTGTTTAGCCAGGACGTCTCTAGCACCACCGTTCTTCCTGAGCCTTTTCATATAGTCGTCCTGTTGAGCCAATGCTTGCACAAGCAGCCGGGAGATGGGCCTCCGTTGATACAGCTCGAAGAGTCTGGCGAGCCGTTCGGTTCCACCCCGGGGGCTCATCACCGCAAGCCTGTCCTCCGCGCTTAGATGATGCCAGAAATTCTTCGGGTACGGAACGTCGAAGAGCATCCAGATCGCGTTGTGAAGCTGGTTTTGCTTGATTGTGGTTTTTTGATCCCGGTTTCGTCCTGCGTTCAGCACCTCTGGCCTGATAACGATAAGGCCAAACGAACAGAGTGCCGTCTCTTCGTTCGCGCTGATTAAAATGCATCGGTGATTTAGGGCTTCATTTGGAATAGTCCATGCGAACTTGATTGTGTTTTTTACATCCACTTCCATTCCGTCAATCAGAAGATCCATCACCTCACCGCGTTCGACGCCAAGATGATTGCGGAGAAGAATTTCGACTTTGGTGCCGATGTAAGTCTTCTCAGTTTTTTCCAGTTCAGCAACCGTGAAGCGCTTGGATCGTGGTGCATCGATCACCTCATCGATTGCTTGTCTCAGGAGTTTCGGAATATCGCGCCGGAACGCATCCCAGCCTCCGGCATGGCGCAGGATCGCAGACTCCAGCAGGGTAAGTATGGCGTAATCGATATGATCGTCGTTGAGGCGCGCGGGCGCACTTCGCTCTGTCCTTTTCACAATGATCCTTACTCTACCGGATCGACATCGAAGCCGGAATTAAGCGCATCTCACTCTGTTAGTATGTCCGACACAATATCAGCCGCCCGGCGTTCCGCAAACATGAGACGCATACGCAGCCAGGACACGTCTCCGGAGTTGCTGGTGCGGCGCACGGTCTATGGGCTCGGCTTTCGATACAGACTTCATAAAAAAGGTCTCCCCGGCAGACCTGATCTTGTTTTCTCCTCGCGGCGTCAAGTGATCTTCGTGCATGGCTGCTTTTGGCATCAACATAGCCAATGCCGCGAGGGCAGGATGCCGGAATCAAACCAAACCTATTGGTCGGAAAAGTTGAGCCGTAATGTGGATAGGGATAAGAAGAATGTTCGCTTATTAAAAGAGCTTGGTTGGAAGGTGCTGATCATATGGGAGTGCGAGCTGGGTGACCTGCAGCATCTAAACGAACGTCTCTCAGCATTTCTCACGAGCAATGCTCTACGCGCGTCCGCGGGCTGAGTTGGGGGGTGGGGGGTAGTTGGGTTTTAGCTTTGTTGCGGGAGGCGGAGTGGCCGGTTCGAGGTCGATCGGGCGGTGGGCCGCGACGGCTTCGGCGATGGCGAACTTCAGCGGCTCAATGCCTTCCCCGGTCACTGCCGAGATGGCGAAGAACGGGAGCTTGCGGCGTTTGGCCATGGCGGCGAGCTTCTTGAGCTTGTCGGGATTGGCGACATCGGCCTTGGCGGCGACCAGAATCGTTGGCTTGGCGGCCAGCGCGGGATCAAAGCTCTTCAGCTCGTCCGTGATGACCTTGTAGTCGGCTACGGGATCGAGACGGTCGTTCGATCCGGCCTCGGAGTCGGAGACGTCGACGAGGTGAACGATGACGCTGGTGCGCTCGATATGTTTGAGGAACTGGATGCCGAGTCCATGGCCGAGATGCGCGCCTTCGATCAGGCCGGGCAGGTCGGCGACGGTGAAGGACTCGGTGTGGGGGTACTCGCCCACCTGCACGACCCCCAGGTTCGGCTCGAGCGTGGTGAAGGCATAGTTGGCGATCTTGGGTTTGGCGGCGGAGAGTCGCGAGATCAGCGTGGATTTGCCGACGTTGGGGTAGCCGACCAGGCCGGCGTCGGCGAGCAGGCGGAGTTCGAGCCGGTAGGCCCGCTCTTCCCCGGCGCGGCCGAGTTCGTGCTCGCGCGGGGCCTGATGAGTGCTGGTGGCGAAGTGCTGGTTGCCACGTCCGCCGCGTCCACCCCTGGCGATGACGAGGGTCTCGTTGGGCCGGGAGAAGTCGTGGATCAGCTCGCCGGTCTCGTCGTCATAAAGCAAGGTGCCGACCGGCACTTTCAGGGTAATCGGCTCGCCCGCGTACCCGGAGCAGTTGGAGCCGAGGCCGTGGCCGCCGCGCTGCGCCTTGTGCTCGGGGTTGAAGCGGAAGTGGACCAGCGTATTGTGGCTGAGCGAGGACGACATCACGACGTCGCCGCCATGTCCGCCGTCGCCGCCCGAGGGACCGCCCTTGGGGACGAATTTTTCGCGCCGGAACGCCATGCAGCCGTTGCCGCCGTCGCCGGCCTTGATGCGGATTCGTGCTTCGTCTATAAACATGGGTACTTCTTTGAGTGTACTAGGATGCGGGCATGGGGTGAGGACCGGAGGCCTGGGGAACGGCTTCGTCCCGTGCCCTGACCGGCAGGCAGGAAACAGGGCTCATAGTATGCTGCCGCCCCTGCGTAATGTTGTGTTAACCGGAGTGTGGCAATCTATAGAGAAATAGACAAGAGAAATAGACAAATCGACAACCGAGAGAACAGCCGGATCGACCGCCACGGATCGTAAAGGTGCAGTCGCCGGCGCAGGAACTTTGAGGAGACCAGATGAACAGGATCATGAGGACGCTGCCATTTCTGACCATGGCGCTCTGTGGAGTATGGGGAGTACAGCCGGCGCTGAGCCAATCGACCACCCAGGGCGCGGTTGTCGGCACCGTCTTCGACAGTACGGGAGCGGTGGTTCCAGGGGCGCAGGTGGCTATCCGCAACAACGGCACCAACTCCGAGGTGACTCTGAAGACGGATTCGGCGGGACTGTATCGCGCGCCGCAACTTGCGCCCGGAACCTACACGGTCACAATTACAGCCCCCGGTTTCGACGTGCAGCGCGAGAGCAACGTGACCGTCGAGGTCAATATCGCGACTCAGCTCGATGAGCATCTGAAGACCGGCTCAGAAAGTCAGACGGTCGATGTTGTGGCGGCCGCGCCCGTGCTCAACTTCGAAGACCCCACCTATGGCGGCCATCTTTCGAACACCGAGATCGAGAGCATTCCGCTCAACAACCGGCGCTGGTCGACGCTCGCGCTGCTGACGCCGGGCGCGACGGTGGACACCAACGGCTTCGGCCTGATCCAGTTCCGCGCGATCAGCCCGCTCTTGAACAACGTGGAGATCGACGGCGCCGACGACAACCAGGCGTTCTACGCCGAGGAGCGGGGGCGCACGCGCGAGGGCTATTCCACCTCGCAGGCTGCGGTACGCGAGTTTACCGTCAACAGCGGCGTCTATTCGGCGGAGTACGGACGCGCGGTCGGCGGCGTCATCAACTCGGTCACCAAGAGCGGCGCCAACCAGATGCACGGCGAGCTGTACTTCTACAACCGCGACAGTTCGCGGTCGGCTTACCAGTTCGGCGCGACCAACACGACCTTCGATGCGGCGACGGGCCAGTACGTCTCGGCCCCGTATAAGCCGACCGATAAGCGCAACCAGTACGGGTTCGGCGTGGGCGGCGCGCTGATCAAGGACAGGCTGTTCTGGTTTTATTCCTTCGACATCTTCCACCGGAACTTTCCCGGCACCGCGAAGGCGAACAATCCGGCGGCGTTCTTTACGGCTCCGGATGCGGCTCTGCCGGCCGGTCTGACCTGCAGCGCGGCCACCGGCGCGTTGTCAGGGAAAAATCCAAGCACGATCGACCAGCAGGCCTGCCTTCTGTCGGCGCGTCTGAAGGTGAGCTACAGCACGGCTGCGGCGGACTACAACGCGCAACTGCAGAATGCGCTGACCGACCTTGGCCCGGTGCCGCGTTTCGGCAACCAGGAGATCAACACGCCGAAGCTGGACTACCAGATCAACGGAAAGAACCACGTCAGCGTGCTCTATCACCGGCTGCGGTGGGACTCCCCCGGCGGCGTCCAGACGCAGTCGACCAATGCTTACGCGGTGGACGCCTTCGGCACCGACTTCGTCAAGCTGGACTACGGTCTGGTCGAGCTTGAAAGCCTGTGGGGCCGCGTAAGCAACGAGCTCCGGTACCAGTACGGCCGCGAGCTGGATGATGAAGGAAGACAGACTCCCAGCGCGTATACGCAGAACAACCTGACGCCGTCGAACTCGGGTGGCATCCCGGTCGCCGCGTACATTTACACGACCTCGGGATTCGTCGCGGGATCGCCGTACTACAGCTTCCGCACCTCCTATCCGGACGAGCGCAAGTGGCAGGTGGGCGACACCGCAACCATCGAACTCGGACGGCACAGCGTCAGGTTCGGCGGCGACATCCTGCACAACTACGACCTGCAGAACAACCTGTACGAAGGCAACGGCCAGTACAACTACACCAGCAATATCGTGAACTACTTCAGCGACCTGATTGCGAAGCACGGCACCTGCAACTCGTCGCTGAGCGGCGTAGGCGCGCTGCCCTGCTACAACAGCTACTATCAGGGTTTCGGCCCATCCACCTTCGACCTCAGCACGCTGGACTACGGCTTCTTCGTGCAGGACGACTGGAAGCTGACGCCGCGGCTGACGGTGAACCTGGGCGCGCGTTATGACTACGAGCGCCTGCCCGGGCCGTTCACCGCGGTCAGCAACCCGCTGCTGCCGCAGGCCGGCAACACGCCCAGCGACACCAACAACCTCTCGCCGCGCGTCGGCTTCGCGTGGGACCCCTACGGCCTGGGCAAGACGGTGGTGCGCGGAGGATACGGCATGTACTACGGGCGCATCATCAACGCGACCCTGCTGAACGCGCGGCTTTCCACCGGCGCGGCCAACAGCCAGCTCTCCGCCACCTTTAACAACAGCACCTCGGTGAACGGAGTCTCGATCGCGCCGACATTTCCCAACGTAGCCACGACGGCCCCGGCAGCCTCGGCCGGCGCGCTGAACGTGCAGTATCTCGACAAGCATCTGCAGAACCCGTATACCCACCAGTTCGACCTGGCGGTGCAGCAGGACCTGGGCGACGGCTATGTGTTCTCGGTCAGCTACATCGGCGCGCTGGGCCGCGAGCTGCCGAACTACCTGAACCTGAACCTCAATCCGGCAGCGACCTATACGGTGAACTACGTGGCGGCTCCCGCGGCCAACACCACCAACTGCGGTCCGCTGACCTGCGGCACGGTGGTGCCGGTGAAGGTGTATTCGGCCAGGACGCAGACGGCTAACTGCGCCGCCGGAGCAAGCTGCACCGGGAGCTACACGGCGAGTACATTGAACCCGGCCTTCAACGCTGTGACCGATGTGATCAGCAACATCAACTCGAGCTATAACGGGCTCACGGCGGAGATGCAGAAGCGCGCCAACGCGTTCTTTGCCTTCGACGTCAACTACACCTGGTCGCATGCGCTGGACTTCGCGCAGAACGCTTCGACCCAGGCGAGCACCAACGGCTGGTTCGATCCATACGGCAACGCGCGCGCGAACTATGGCAACTCGAACTTCAACGTCCCGCACCGGGTGGTCGGCTGGGCCCTGCTGAACTTCCCCGGCGTGAAGGATGGCAATGTGCTGAAGTGGATCGCCAACGGCTGGTCGCTGAAGCCTCTGGTGCAGGCGCAGACCGGCCTGCCGTACAGCGCCACGGTCGGCGGCACCACGCCCAACCAGTGCTACTACACGGCGGGATGTCTGCAGGCGGCGGGCTCCGGTCTCTCCGGCACCGGCATCACCTACATCCCGCAGATCGGGCGCAACACCTTCCATCAGTCGCCGACGCTCCAGGCCGACCTCCGCGCCGAGAAGGACTTCACCTTCGTCGAGCGGTTTCACCTGCAGTTGATCGGTGAGGCCTTCAACCTGCCGAACCACCTGAACATCACCGGCCTCACCACCCAGGGATACACCAGCACCGTGGCCCAGGGTTCGCCCACCACTGCTCCTACGGCGAACCTGGTCTTCCAGCCGGCGTTCCAGACCGTGACCAGCGCGAACTCGAACTACGCCTATAGCCCGCGACAGATCCAACTCGCGCTACGGCTGTTGTTCTAGTCCGCGATTTGCTGTTGGTGTAGAGGGGGCAGCCGCAGATTCCCTTCGGGAATGACAAACAAAGGGCACGGCAGACTCTATGCCAACTGCTACTTCACTCTAGTCAGCGAACGAGAGAGCGAAGGGGCAACGGCTTCGGCTGCCGCATTTTTCCTTAGGACCTGTCCAAAGCCGGCGTTGAGAGTTCTTTTGCTGTAGTTTGTCTTTCGTCGTCGCTCTTGCCGTTGCCTGTTCGTAGGTCCGTCTCATCCGTGCAGATCCGTGTTGAGGTAGCTTACTCAGAGCCTCCTTAACACGGAAGTGGACTTCCCTCTTCGTTCGAAAATCGTTACTCTGCCGCTAGCCTAATCTTTCGGGGCATCTGGTTCCCTTCTATCTTCCCTTGTTTGCGGTGCAGAGCAGTCAACATTTTCGGGGAGAGCGCATGTCGTTTGGTCTGGGGCGCGCAACGTATCGCGCCGCGGTGAACATAGTTCGCACAGGCGTGCTGTGGGCCCTGGTTGCCGCGAGCGTGGCGGGCTGCGCGTGGGCCCAGACCGCAGTCGACGGCGCTATCAGCGGCTTCATCGCCGATCCCAGCGGCGCCGCGCTGGTGGCCGCCGTGGTGCAGGCCCAGAATCTTTCGACCGGCGCGCAGACCACGGCGAAGACCGGAAGCAGGGGAGATTTTCTGCTCACCGGGCTCCCCGCCGGCGACTACCGGGTCCGGGTAGAGTCCGGCCGGTTTGCCAGCCTCACGCTCGAGCCCGTGACCGTTGAGGTCGGAGGCGTTACGGCGGTGGACGCGCATCTGCAAATAGGCACTGTCGCGACGTCGGTGACGGTCCATGCGGCGCAGGACTCTCCGGGCGCTCCGGTGTCCGCGACCGTAGAGGATCTGTCCTCCGCCGCCATCTCCAGTGTCATCACGCCGGAGGAGATCGAGCGCTTGCCCGGCAACGGCCGGCGCTGGCAGACCTTCGCGCTGCTCACGCCGACAGTCCAGGCCGATCCGGAAGGCGACGGCCTGCTCAGTTTTCGCGGCGTGGCCTCGACCCAGAACAGCAGCCGCATCGATGGTGGAGATGACGACCAGAGCTTCGGCGCCGTTCCGCGGGGCACCGGGGCCGAGAACAGCGCGGAGATGGAAGATGCGGCGGAGAGCGGCTCCTCGCTGCGGATGGGAAGCAGCGGGAGGGATGGGGGCGGCTACAGTCGTCATGCCGGTGCGGCCTTTACGTTCTCGCAGGAGGCGGTCCGCGAGTTCCGGGTAAGCGGGCAGAACTACTCGGCGCTCTACGGCCACGCGGCCGGCGGCATCATTACCACCGTCTCCAGGAGCGGCACGGACCAACTGCACGGCTCCGGCTTTTATCTTCTGCGGCCGAGTGCTCTGGGCGCGACCAATCCCTTTTCCATCGCAACCAACTATGTCGATGGCGTGGTCACGAGCCGAGCCGTGAAGCCGCATGACGTGCGCCAGCAGTTTGGAGGCAGCCTCGGCGGAGCTGCGGTGCGCGACAAGCTCTTCTACTTCTATGCCTACGACCAGCAGCGGCGGAACTTCCCCGCCCTCTCTTCGCCGGAGTTTGCCAGCTTCTTCCTCCTGACCCCGACCCAGACCGCGCTACTGGGCAATCGCGGGGTGTCGCAAACCAAGATGACGGCTGCGTTGAACTACCTGGATAGCCTGACGGGGACCGTGCCCCGGCGCCAGGACCAGACCATCAACTTCGGCAAGCTGGACTGGCAGGCTGCTGAGAAACACAGGTTCAGCCTGCAATACAATCGTGCGCTGTCCAGTGCTCCATCGGGCGTGCGCTCATCGCCGGTGGTCTACGTGGGGCGAGCTAGCCTGGGCAGCAGCTATGTCAAGGTCGACTCGCTGCTCGGACGATGGGTGGTCAGGATAGCCCCTACTGTGACCCACGAACTGCGCGTGCAGTATGGCCGCGACTTCCAATACGAAACCGCGCAGGCTCCTCTGCCGCAGGAGCCCGCGGTCGCGCTGGGCGGATACGCGCCCAAGGTGGCGATCGGGCCGAACGGATTCACTTTCGGCACCTCGTCGTCGCTCGGACACACGGCGTATCCGGACGAAAAAAAGTTGGAGCTTGCCGACCTGCTGACGTGGGCGCATCGCCGCCATCAACTGCAGCTTGGGGTCGACGTCAGTCTGGTCCATGACGACATCGACGGCCTCAACAATACTCAGGGTGCGTTTCATTACGACAGCGGTGTGACGTCCGGTCACGCGGGCGGCCTGGTGGACTGGATCACCGACTACACCTTCAACGTGAACGCGTATCCCAATGGCGGCTGCCCGTCCATCCACTCTTCGACGCATGACTTCTGCTTCCGCTCCTTCACGCAGAGCTTCGGACAGCAGGCGGTTGCGTTCGACACGCAGGAGTGGGCAGGCTTCGCGCAGGATGACTGGCGGCTGCGCCCGGGGCTGACGCTCCATGCCGGCTTGCGTTACGAGTATGAGTTTCTGCCCTTGCCGCAACAGCCGAATCTCGCGCTCGACGCGGCCTTCGGCAACGTGGGAGCGACCAGCATCTTTCCCGAGGACAGGAACAACTTCGGTCCGCGCGCCGGCCTGTCCTGGGAGCCGTTCGGTCCAGGCCGCGGCATCGTCCGCGCCGGCTACGGCCTGTTCTACGGGCGGCTGCCGGGCGCAATGGTGCGGACCGCGCTGCTGGATACCGCGCTCCCTTCCTCCGCGACCCATGTGTTGATCTTACCTACGACAGTTACAAATTGTCCGCAGGTCGCCAATCAGGGCTTCGGGTATGCCTGCTCGTACCCCGCGACCCCGCCCGCAGCCGTCGCGGCAACCACCTCGGCGACCGTATTCAGCCGGAGGTTTCAACTTCCCGCGGTGCAGCAGGGTAGTCTGACGATCGAGCGCGAGATCGGCGCAGGCATCGTCGCCAGCGCAACCTACCTGATGAACCTCGACCGCCAACTGCCGAACTCCGTCGATATCAACATCGCTCCGGCGACTGGCGAAAAGATGTTCCAGCTCCAAGGCGGAACGGGCGCGGCCGGTGTGCGGGACGGCGAGACGTTTGTCGTTCCCGTCTACACCCAGCGCATCAATCCAGCCTTCGGCCCCGTCACTGACATCGTCTCGAACGCCGACGCCACCTACAACGCGGCCGTGCTCGAAGCGCGGCGACGCGGCCGTGGAGGATTCGAGTTCCGCGCCAGTTGGACCTGGTCGAAGGCGATCGACTACGGCCAGAGCGGCGGCGCAACTGTCCGCACCAATAACCAGTTCGACCCGTTTAACATCCGTTACGATCGCGGCTTATCGGCGCTGAACTATCCACATAAAGTGTTGGCAAGTGTGGTATGGCAGCCCAGGTTCGCGGCCAGCAGCGGGAAGCCGCGATGGCTGACAGCCGCGGAGAACGGCTGGATGCTCGCCCCCATCTTTACCGAAAGCAGCGGCAGGCCCTACACGCCGGAGATCTTCGGCGGCACCCGTCTTACCGGCGGTCATGAGAGCATCAACGGCTCCGGCGGCGCCCTCTATCTGCCCACCGTCGGACGAAACACGCTGCGCCTGCCCGACACCGCCCGAGTGGACCTGCGCGTCACCCGTTCCCTGCGGGCAAGCGAGCATCTTCGCGTGCGTGGCATCGCGGAGGTCTTCAATCTGACCAACCGCGTCAACTACTCGGCGATCACCCAGCGGGCCTTCCTGGCGGGCACGGAGGTCAACGGGGTCACGCCGCTGGTCTTCCAGAACGCCGCCGCAGTCGCAAGCGAAGGACTCAACGTGCAGCCGTTCGGGACCTTCACGGCGGCCTCGACCGGCCAGTCGCCCGAGCGCCAGGTGCAACTCGGCCTCAGGCTGGAGTTTTAGATATCCACGCGCAGGTTGTGTGCGTCGTCGTATAGTAGTACCTCTCGCGGAGCAGCAGACAATGGGCCTGATCGACGTTATCGCGCATCACATCGCAAATTACGGATATGCCGTGACCGCGCTGGTGATGTTCTTCGCCGCGGTGGGCCTGCCGCTGCCTACTTCGGTTACGCTTCTGGCCGCCGGCGCCGCATCGCAACATGGTCTGCGCCTGGGATTCCTGCTGCCGTCAGCGTGTGCCGCCGCAGTCGCCGGCGATATGCTGCTCTACTTCGGCGGCCGCTACACAGGCTGGTGGCTGCTCTCGGGCATGTGCCGGCTGTCCATCAACCCGGAGCAATGCATCTTCACCTCGGCGGAGTATTTCTACCGGCGCGGGAAAAAGACGCTGCTGTTCGCGAAGTTCATCCCCGGCCTCGGCGCGCTGGCGGCTCCGCTGGCCGGCTCGCTCAACATGCGCTTCTGGCGGTTCCTGCGCCTCGATGCCCTCGGCGTCCTGATCTACTGCACCTTCTGGGCGCTCATCGGGTATGCCTTCAGCGGCTTGCTCCACGACATCGCGAACTGGATCCGGGAAGCTGGGCATGCCGCGCTGTTCCTTGTCCTGCTGCTTGTGCTTGGCTACGCGCTGATGTTCCTCGTCTTCACCCTGCGGGCCCGCCGCTACAAGGAGATTGAACGAATCTCCGCAGGCAGTCTGCAGCAGCGTCTGCAGGCGCTGACGCCGGACAAGCTCGTGATCATCGCCGATGTGCGCAGCCACGGCTACTACGATCCCGGCATGCGGCGCATCAAGAACTCCATCCGTGTCGAGCCCAACCGGCTCAAGGAAGAGCTTCTCGCCCTGCGCGAGTTCATGGTCCCCGAATGCGAGATCTACCTGTACTGCAGTTGCATTCGCGACACCACCAGCGTCCGCGTCGCCCACATGCTGAAGCAGGAGAACTGCAACACCCAAGTCATCACCGGCGGCATGAAGGCGTGGATCAAAGCGGGCGGCGCGGTCGAGCTTGTTCCCGAAGCCGACCTGCAGCGTCTGCCACGCTTCGAGTGAAGCCTCGAAGGAACGCTTCTAACCCATTCCTCGAATCAACGCTTTCCCTCCTGCGAGAGCGAAAGCGTATTCCCGTCTGGATCTGCAAACCACGCCACCTTCGCGCCACCCGGCGCCGTCCACACGCCATCCGCGCTTTGTTCGAAGTAGGCATAGCGTTTGAACTCGACTCCTTTGCCGCTCATCTCCGCAACGGTCTGATGAATGTCCTCGACCTGCCAACCCAGGATGGTGAAGATGGCAGGGGTGAAGTCGCCGACGCGCACAATCCTAACCATCACTCCGTTCGCGTCCATAACAACCGCGAACGAATCGTCACTGACAAAGCGCAGCCCAAGCTGATCTTCATAGAAAAGCCGCGCGCGAGCGGCATCGGTTGTGGGGATGAAGGCGATAACAGGACTATGGGCAAGCATGGTGTCACCTCACCGATTCTTCCGCTCCGTTGAACTCATCGGGAGTGTATCGCCGCTGGATGGCATTGCGCCAATTGCAACCGCTACCTCCGACATCGCCGCAAACCGCGCCGTGGGAAACGCAGCCGGATGGTTCTGCTGGATCCACTCCGTCATCTTCTCGCGGACCAGGCAGCGCAGATCGAAGTTCTCGCTGGAGTTGCGCGAACTCATCAGGCAGCGCAGCTCCATCGAGCGGTCGGTGAGATTGGTCACCTGCAGGCCGCACACCTGTTGGTTCCACAGCGGCGAGGGATGGACGATCGCCTCCAACTGTCTTCGCAACTCTTCTACTGGGATCGAGTAGTCGACATACAGGAACGCCGTTCCCATGATGTCGGAGGACTCCCGCGTCCAGTTCTGGAACGAGTTCTCGATGAAGTAGCTGAGCGGCACCACCAGGCGTCGCAGGTCCCAGATCTTCACGACAACATACGCCGAGTTGATCTCCTCAATCCGCCCCCACTCGCCTTGGACGACCACGACGTCGTCAATGCGAATCGGCTCGGTGAGCGCGATCTGCAGGCCGGCGAAGAAGTTCGCGGCAGTCGACTTCGCGGCGGTCGCCAGGATCAGCGAGGCAATGCCCGCCGAGGCGAGCAGCCCGGAGCCATAGTGCCAGATGCGCGGATCGTTGAACGTCCACAGCAGCGCGCCGATATCGATGACGACGACAAAGGCGATCAGCATGCGGCGGAAGAGTTGGAACTGCGTGTGGACCCGCCGCGCCTGAATGTTGTCCTCGGCGGAGAGATCGTAGCGGCGCAGCATGACGGCCTGCAGCACATAGATACAGCCGACCGCGAACCAGCCGAGCGCCGCGACCATCGCCATCACCAATACCTGGCGCACGTTGCCTTCCGCGCTGTCCGACAGGCCGGGGACCGCCGGCAGCACGATCAACAGGCAGGTGAGCAGAAAGATGGCGCGCGCCGGCTTGCCCAGATAACGCTGCAGACCCCACCCTAGCCGATGGCTCTTTTCTTCCTTGCGGCGCAGTACGCGAAACAAAATGTAGTGGACCAGGTTCGCGACGACCAGTGCGGCGCAGAAAAAGAAGATCGCGAAAAACCAGCCGTGACGGAAATGGAAGCCTGCCAGCATGAAGAAACTCCGATGGCCCTAAACATCGTTTCGAGCGAGACTTCTCCGATTGTTCTTCGTGACCGGCGGATTGTAAAGCGAAGGATGCCGCCCGAGAGCCTAAAATAGAGGCAGTGAGCTTTACCGAACAGTTCGATGTCGTCGTCGTCGGCGCGGGCCACGCAGGTTGCGAGGCCGCGATGGCCTCTGCCCGCATGGGGCTGCGCACCGCGATCTTTACCCTGAACCTCGACCTTATCGCGCAGATGAGCTGCAACCCTGCGATCGGCGGCATCGCCAAGGGCCACCTCGTCCGCGAAATCGATGCCATGGGCGGCGTGATGGGCGAGGTGGCCGACGCGACCGGTATCCAGTTTCGCCTGCTCAATATCTCTCGCGGGCCGGCGGTGTGGTCGCCGCGCGCGCAGTGCGATAAGGCCCTCTACCGCGTCAAAATGCGCGAAGTGCTGGAAAGCCAGAAGAACCTCTTCATCAAACAAGCCGAAGTTGTCGATCTCCTCATCGAGCCGCTAGAACCGGGTGCCCCAGGTCTCGTTTCTGAGACCTGGGTTTCCGCCAATCGAGAAAATTCGGGTGCCCCATACAGGACGGCCTCATCGTCATATGTGGGAGCCGCCAAAGCCCAACTCGCCACGGTGCGCGGCCTCAAGCTGCGCGACGGCCGCACCATCCATGCCGCCGCAACCATCGTCACCACCGGCACCTTTCTCAACGGCCTCATCCACTGCGGCGAGCAGCAATACACAGCAGGCCGCAGCGGAGAGCCCGCCAGCGTCCTCCTGGGCGAAGCCTTGAAGCGTCTCGGCCTGCGCGAGTGCCGCCTCAAGACCGGCACCCCGCCACGGCTCGACGGACGCACCATCGACTGGACGCAGTTCGAGGAGCAGCCCGGAGATCCAGACCCCACGCCCTTCAGCTTCCGCACCCGCGACCTGCCGCTACGCCAGATCATGTGCCACATCGCCCACACCACGCCGGAGACGCTGCGGCTCATTCGCGACAACGTGCATCGCTCGCCGATGTATACCGGTCAGATCGAAGCCATCGGCCCGCGCTACTGTCCCTCGATCGAAGACAAGATCGTCCGCTTCCCCGACAAGACGCGCCACCAGTTCTTCCTCGAGCCTGAGGGTCTGACTACGCACGAGATCTACATAAATGGCATGAGCACCAGCCTGCCCATGGAGGTCCAGGCCGCCATGGTGCATTCCATCCCCGGCCTCGAACACGCCGAGATGCTGCGCCCCGGCTACGCCATCGAGTACGACGCCATCGACCCCACCGAACTCGACCGCACGCTGCGAGTTAAATCCTTCACCGGCCTCTACCTCGCCGGCCAGATCAACGGCACCAGCGGGTACGAGGAGGCTGCCTGCCAGGGCCTGATGGCCGGCATCAACGCGGCGCTCAGCGTCCGCCGGGGCCGCGGCGAAACCAATGCGGAGCCGTTTACGTTAGACCGCACCGAGGCCTACACCGGCACGCTGATTGACGACCTCATCAGCAAGGGGACCAACGAGCCCTATCGCATGTTCACCTCGCGCGCGGAGTTTCGCCTGCACCTGCGCATCGACAACGCCGACCGCCGCCTCACTCCCCATGGCCGCCGCCTCGGCCTGATCGACGATGCGGCCTGGTCGCAGTACGAGGCCAGGCAAGCCCGCGCCGCCGCCTTCGACAGCCTTCTCAACACCGCGCGTATCCGCACCGGCGAACTTCCAGCGCCACTGCTGGCCAAGCTCTACGGCGATGCCTCCGCGGTCGCCGGCCAGACCTTCGCGCAGCTCCTCAAGCGCCCTGAAGTCGCCATCGAAACCCTTATCCCCACCCTGCGCGAAGCCATCGCCAGCCGGCCCGCCCTCGCCCCCTGGTCTGAAACCCTCAATTCCGCCGCTCCCAATACATTCTCCGGTGCCACGCCGAAGGCCGAGAACGGCACGAAGTGTGCCTCCTGGGTCCGCAACGAGATGAAGTCCATCGAGACCGAGATCAAATACTCCGGCTATCTCGACCAGCAGCGCCGCTCCATCGAGAAGATGCGCAAGGCCGAAAAGAAGGTGATCCCCGAGTGGTTCAACTACTCCTCCATCAGCGGCCTTTCCAGCGAGATGAAGGAGGTCCTCAACCGAGTGCGTCCCCAGACCCTCGGCCAGGCCAGCCGCATCGCCGGGGTCACGCCCGCCGCCGTCAGCCTCATCCATGTCTACCTCGAGATCCAGGGCCGCGCCCGCGTCGCCTCGCAGCAACTCTCCGCGTAGCTGCAAAGGCTTACCACGGATAAGACGGAAAGAAGGATCCATACGGAATGGGAATCGCTGATGCTCAAACAAAATCTGATGGACCCTCACACGACCTGACAGAGAAGATCATCGGCGTCTTCTATCAGGTCCACAATGAACTTGGATTTGGGTTTCTTGAAGCTGTCTATAAGGAATCCATGCGTATCGCGCTTTTGCAACCGGGCCTTATGGTCGAAGCCGAGGTCGGCATGCCAGTTTACTTTCGCGGACTGCTGGCTGGTATCTTTCGTGCCGGCCTTGTCGTGGAAAAAGATTATTCTGGAGTTGAAAGTTGCGGAAGTCATCTCGAAATCTCACGAAGCCCAGCTTCTCCGCTACCTTAAGTCACCCGCGTCTGGAGATCGGTCTGATTCTCAATTTGTAACCGCCGGAGCTATTTCAGCGTCCAACCATAAGATGTCGAAAGATGGAGAACCTCGATACCGATGAACACTGCCGTGAAAACAGGTTTGATGATGTTGGGCGTGGTTGCGGTCGCCCTCCTGCTGACTGCAGGCGGAAGGAGAATGCTGATGGGAACGTTCGGAACGGTCATGGGTGCAGAGAGAAAAGAGCCGCTTCCGGCTCCCACGCTGGACGAGCCGCACGCGTCCGCAACGCACGAGACCGCGGTGTTTGCCGGCGGCTGCTTCTGGGGCGTGCAAACCGTCTTCCAGCGCGTCAAGGGTGTCACCGCCACCACGGCGGGCTACTCCGGCGGTTCCGCGGACACCGCAACCTACGACCAGGTCTCCTCTGAGAGCACCGGCCACGCCGAGTCCGTCAAAGTCGTCTTCGACCCCGCGAAGGTCAGCTACGGCACCCTGCTCCGCATCTTCTTCTCCGTCGTCCATGACCCCACACAGCTCAACCGCCAGGGCCCGGACGTCGGCTCCTCCTACCGTTCCGTCATCTTCTTCACCAGCCCCGAGCAGGAAAAGATCGCCAAAGCCTACATCACTCAGCTCGACGCCGCCCACGCCTTTCCCAAGCCCATCGTCACCCAGGTCGTCCCGCTCAAAGCCTTCTACAACGGGGAAGATTACCACCAGGACTACGCCGAGAAGAACCCCAACAACCCCTACATCCAGATCTGCGACGTCCCCAAAACCGCCGCGCTCAAGGCGCAGTTCCCGGAGCTGTTTCAGGATTACAAACATAAGTAGTGTGCTGCCGGACGGGCCCACTGCGCGTGGAGCGGTCACTTCGTGACGCGTATACCGCTTCGCGTGAGCCTTCCGTTGGTCGGCAAGTAATCTTGATCGCGACCAACGGGAGCGCCAACCGAAGGGATCACACGCCACGAAGTGGCTACTGCGTGACCTCACCGTCGGGCTCATCGGTAGGATTCTCAATCTCCGCCTGAAATCCCTCGAGCAGCCTTTCCATAAACGCCTCGAGGTCCGCCCCCTCGTTCTGCAACTGATGCGCCAGCGCAACATGCCGCGCCAGATCGGCCAGCACAATCCCCCACGCGAACGGATCGTCCCATGCGCCGCTCTGGATGCTGACATGCTGGCCGTGCTCGGCGATCCAGACCCGCAGCACCTCAAACGACGCCTTGTCCCGCTGCGCCGCCGGTGGAATCGCCAGAATTTTATCCGTACCCATGATGCCTCCATTGACCTGACAGGCGAATACCTGCTCACTGATACGGCTACACTCTTACTCTTCCCCCATCATCCGGCGAAGGTCCTCAGCGGAGGGTACACCCGGCATGCTCGGGAGTGTGCCGGGTTCGGCGATGATCTCCTCAATGCGTTGAAGCTTCTTCGATTCTGCATCCAGCATCTTGACGATGACACGCTTCAACTTGTACTCGTAAACGAGCATGTCTGTCAGGCGTTGCTGAGGCAGCCCCGCCAGCTTGCTTCTCGCTTCTTCTTCGTCGAACTCCGGCACATACTTATCTAAGTTGTCGCTCATCTGTGTATAACCCGGCTGGATTGTGGGAAAGGACTCGGGCGCCTCATTTCGAGGCTAAACCCGTGGTTGCGGCGGCCTCTGCAACAGCAGAGAATAAGACATTATGGCATCTTTCGCTGAACTCAACGTCTCCGTCGGACTTCCTGCGTCGGTGCATATAGAAGTCGCCGTCTTGGGAGCGATGCTGCTCGATGGCGTTGCCATAAACGATGCGACCGGACGCCTGAGGTCGGAGGATTTCTCGCTCGATTCACACCAACGAGTCTATCGCTGCATGGTTGATTTATTGGCAAAGGGGCGGAGCGTCGACACCCTTACCGTGCAGGAGGAGCTGATAAGGCGTCGCGAGCTGGACACGATTGGCGGACCGGCTTACCTCGCATTTCTGAGCGAAGGCATTCCGCGAAACTTCAACATCGAAAATTATGTCCGCATCGTTAAGGACAAGAGCCTCCTGCGTCAGCTCATGATGATATTCAGCGACGGCGCTACCCGCGCCTCCGATCAGAGCGAAGAAGCCATCACTGTTCTCAGCGATGTAGAAGCCAGATTGGCAGAGGTCGCCGACAGCGCCATACAACGCGGTTTTGCCAGCATCTCCGACATCGTCAAAGACTCCTTCGGCTCCATCGACGCTCTCTACGAGCAGGGCCGCGAAGTCACCGGCCTCGCCACCCACTATCTCGAGTTCGACCGCATGACCAGCGGCCTCCAGGAGTCCGAGCTCACCATCATCGCCGCGCGCCCGTCCATGGGCAAGACCGCGTGGGCCATCAACATCGCCGAAAACGCAGCCGTCCGGGGCGGCAAGATCGTCGCCGTCTTCTCGCTCGAAATGTCCAAGGCCAGCCTCCTCCGCCGCATGCTGGCCTCTCAAGCCCTCGTCAACTCGAAGGCCATCCAGACCGGCATGTTGATGCGCGACGACCGCACCAAACTGATCGCCGGCCTCGAACGCCTCATGGAATCCAAGCTCTTCATCGACGACACGCCCGGCATCACCCTCGCCGAGATGCGCGCCAAAGCCCGCCGCCTCAAACAGCAGCACGGCCAGCTCGACCTCATCGTCATCGACTATCTCCAGCTCATGACCGGCTCGAACCCCAGCGCCAAAGGCTTCGAAAACCGGACACAAGAGGTATCGGCGATCTCTCGCGGCCTCAAAGCCCTCGCCAAGGAGATGCGCGTCCCGGTCGTCGCCCTCTCCCAGCTCTCGCGCGCCAGCGAGCAGCGCGGCGGCGACAAGAAGCCGCTCCTCTCGGACCTGCGCGAGTCCGGCTCCATCGAGCAGGACGCCGACGTCGTCTGCTTCATCCACCGCGAAGAGTATTACGACCGCGAGAATGAAGACCTCAAAGGCAAAGCCGAGATTATCATCGCCAAACAGCGCAACGGCCCCACCGGCAGCATCCAGCTCGCCTATCTCGCCGACTACACCCGCTTCGAAAACCTCCAGCACGGCGGCGACTCCGGCGGCTACTAGAGCAAAGTAGCAGTTGGCATAAAGTCTGCCGTGCCCTTTGTCTGTCATTCCCCAAGGCAATCTGCGTGGGGCCCCTCTACAGCAACAGCAAACCCGCGCTAACCACCGAAGATCGTCATCCTGATCCATCGTGCGCGGCGAAGGGGAAGAATCCCAGTATTTCGCTGCTGCTCTGTCATTGCTCCTCTTGCCGAAGTCCTCCCCACCCCCTCACAAGCCAAATCGGTGTCATCGGTGCAATCGGTGTTAAGCCTTCCTCAGCCAACCCACTCCGCAACGTTAGGATAGAAGCTGTGAAGAGCTGGGTGGAGATCTCAGAGGAACGCCTGTCCGCCAACTACAGGCTGCTTGCCAAAGCTGCAGGCCCCGGCACCGCGCTCCTCGCCGTCATCAAGGCCAACGCCTACGGCCACGGCGCTGCCCTGTGCGCCCCCATCCTCGCGCAGGCCGGAGCACCCTGGCTCGGCGTCACCGACGCCGCCGAAGGCGAAGCCGTCCTCAACGCGCTCGCCCCCACGACGCACCGCCCCAGCATCCTCATCATGTCCGGCCTCCTTCCCGAAGACGCCGCAGCCATCGTGCACCGCGGCCTCACCCCGGTCGTCTGGCATCGCCGCCAGATGGAGTGGCTTCTCGCCGCCGCCCAGCGCTCAGGGGCAACCGTCTCCCTCCATCTCGAAATCGACACTGGCATGGCCCGTCAGGGCGTACCTCCCGGCGACGAGCTCACCGCCCTGCTCCACTGGCTCAAAACCCAGCCGCTGCTCCATCTCGACGGCGTCTTTACCCACTTCGCCTCGGCCGAAGTCGCCGGCTCGCCCCACACCCTCATCCAGCGCAGCCGCTTCGAGCAAGCCATCGCCACCGTCTCCCAGGCCGGTCTGCGGCCCTCCTGGGTGCACGCCGGCAACTCCTCCACCATCGATACCGAGACCACCGAACAAACCCTCGTCTGGCTCCGCAGCCTAGCCTCCACCCTCAACGCGCGCTCCATGGTGCGCACCGGCATCGCCCTCTACGGCTACTGCCTGCCCCTCGCAGCCGCCAAGGCCGCGCAGGCCCCAACACAGTCAACGCTCCAACCCGAACTCCGCCCCGTCCTCACCTGGAAGACCCGCATCCTCGGCCTGCGCGACCTCCACCCCGGCGACACCATCGGCTATAACGCCATCTTCTCCGCGCAGCATCCCATGCGCCTCGCCCTCCTGCCCATCGGATACGCTGACGGCCTGCGCCGCGAGCTCTCGGCCACGAACACCAGCCCCGGAGGCTGGGTCATCGTCCATGGCCGCCGCGCCCCCATCGTAGGCCGAGTCTCCATGAACCTCACCACCGTCGACGTCACAGATATCCCGGACGCAAACCTCGGCGACGAAGCCACGGTCTTAGGCGACCACATCACCGCCGGCGACCACGCCCGCCTTGCCCGCACCATCCCCTACGAGATCCTCTGCGGCCTGCGTGCCCCCGCCCGCCTCTGAGCTCGCCAGACGAACGCCGCACGCAACCTGCCATGCGATCTCTTTCAGCCCCCGCGCCGGCGTGAATTCATCACGCCGGCGCCGGTTGCTCATCCAGAGAACCAAAGCCGTCAATCGACCGTGATTCGTGTGGCCGCCATCGTACCCGTCACTTCGACAGGTGTGGGGCTTCCGTCCAGGTTCCACACTTTGAACGTGAAGCGGCCGCTGTAAGACTTTTTGTTCTCGGCTATCGTAACCTCCTCGTCCAGTGTGAAGGTGTTGGTAGCCGTAGCCAACGGAGTGCTTGGATTGAAGAGCCAGCCCACATGATGGAGAGTGACGCTCCGGAAGCTCGTCTGTTTCCACACTCCAACGCACACATCGCCCGTCGCCGGAGCCAGAAAGGCGCTTTCAAACTCCGTGCCGTCGCTATGCCACATGTCGAAGGTGTCGTTAAAAGTCGACTGATCGGCGCTGTTGGTGTAAATCACGTGCCACAGACCAACGATCGCTGGATTGCCAAAGGGCGACGCAAAGGCAATATCGGCATGCGCAACCGCGGGCAGCTTGATCGAGGCTTTTATGCCGCCTGCGGCAAAGCTTCCGCAAGCCGCTTTGGCACAGGTAGGGGCGATAAAAAGGCAGAGGGCGGCAAGCAGAGCCAAGCCGCCGCGATAGAGCCGCGCCCGCAACCTGCTGTCCGAGGGTATGGAGAATACTGAGTTACTGACGATTCGATTCATTCTGAGCTCCTTTTCGCATCTCCTAAGGGCGAGATATGGGCCGAGTCTGCACAACGGCGCGGCGTACTGCAATACCCGCGCGGGCGATTTGTTTCTCCCCGTGCAATCTGTTTTGCTGCAATCGATTAGGCGATCTTGTCCCCGCTCGTCACGATCGCATGCGGATGCTAAACTCAGTTCTCGCTGACAGAGGGGGTGCGGAGTGGGGGTTTCACCGGCCCAGGAGACGGTTCGCTTCGGCCTTTTCGAGCTCGACCTCAGGGCCGCGCAGCTGACCAGAAACGGAACAAATATTCGGCTGCCGCAACAGCCGCTTCGTCTCCTGTCTGTCCTCATCGAATCACCCGGAGAGATCGTCACCCGCGAACAGCTGCGTCAGCGGCTTTGGCCCTCGGACATCTTCATCGACTTCGACCACGGGCTGAATAAGTCCATGCAGAAGCTTCGCGACGCACTCGGCGACTCCGCCGTCTCTCCCCGCTACATCGAAACCATCCCGCGCGTTGGCTACCGCTTCATCGCTCCGGTGAAAAACGGGATAAAGCCGCTGGAGCCAGAAGTTGAAATCGAGGTCCCGCAGAGGTCAGCAGACCGTATTGCTTCTGCGCCGGCCGCGACAGTCATTGGCACCCACCGAGCTCGATGGCTCGTCTTCGCCGCCGCAGTCCTCGCGACCGTCGCGATAGCCGGAACCGCGGTCTATCTCTCCGCCCGCTTCCATCCGGCTGTGGTGAAGTACACCCAGCTAACCGAGTTCACTGATTCCGCAACGACTCCCGCCTTATCTCCAGACGGCCATCTCCTCGCGTTCCTCCGTGGAGATAGCTCTTTTATGTCGACCGGTCAAATCTACGTCAAGATGCTCCCCGATGGCGAGGCCAGACCTCTAACCAATGACGCGCGGCTGAAGTACAACCTGGCATTCTCGCCAGACGGCTCGCAGATCGCCTACACGGTCTTGGAGGGTTCTTCGTTTGCAACGTACACCATCTCGGCATTAGGCGGCGATCCGCATCTTCTCCTTAAGAATGCGGCGGGTCTGACCTGGCTCGACCCACACCACTTTCTCTTCTCCAGAATCCGTTCTGGGCTGCATCTGGGAATCGTTACGGAAACTGTCACGGCCGACGATTTCCGCGAACTGTATTTTCCTCCTCACGAACGGGCCATGGCACATTACTCGTTCGCCTCCCCTGATCGCGGAGCTGCTCTGGTGGTCGAGATGAACGGACAGGGAGAATGGACGCTGTGCCAACTCATCGCTCTTGACGGAGCGTTCCCGCCAAGACCAGTAGGGCCAGAGGGTGAGTGCACCGCCGCGGGTTGGTCTCCCGATGGCTCATGGATGTACTTCGTTGCGACTGTGGGAGATCAGAGTCACGTCTGGCGCCAGCGATATCCCAATGGGCGCCCGGAACAGATCACTACCGGCCCCTCCGAAGAGGAAGGATTGGCTGTAGAGCAGGACGGCCGATCCATCATTGCCGCGATTGGCCAACATCAGAGCGCCATCTGGATCCACGATGTGGAGGGGGAACGATCCCTGTCGTCCGAGGGAGAGATCGTTGCGGACACTTCACCTCCGTCCTTTGGAGCGGACGATAAAACCCTGTACTATCTGTTGCGCCATCAGGGGAATACCTACCCGGAACTTTGGCGCCTCAAGCTCGATACCGGTAAGGCCGAAGCGGTCTTTCCGGGAACTTCAATGGTCGCCTACGATGTGTCGCCGGACGGCAAACAGCTCGTTTATACCAGCGTGGATCGCGACGGCAGATCCCAGTTGTGGCTTGCGCCTGTTGACAGAAGCTCCCCCGCCCGCCGGATCGGTGATTCCGGTGAAACAACGCCCCACTTCGGCCTGCGCGGACAGATCCTGTTTCGGTTTGCAGAGGGAAACGTCAACTATCTGGAACAGATGAATCAGGATGGCTCCGGGCGGTCGAAGGTGCTGCCATACCCAATCATCGAAGTGCAAGGCATCTCGCCAGGGCGAAGATGGCTGATGGCAATCGCTGCTTATCCTGAAGGCAACAATATGGTGCCTATGTCCGTGGCGATTCCGCTCGATGGCGGATCTCCGCGCCGCATATGCGCAAGCTACTGCGTTCCAGTATGGTCGTCGAGCGGGATGTTCCTGTTTGTTCCAGTTGAAGCATCGTCACAGACTTCTCCGGGCCGAAGCCTTGTTATTCCTGCCGGCCCAGGAGAAAGCCTGCCGGAACTTCCTCCGGGAGGTATCCAGCCGCTGGCACAGACCAGTGCAGTGCCCGGTTCCAAATCAATTGACCGCGCAGAACTCGTTCCCGGACAGGATCTTTCACACTACGCCTATGTGAACACAACAGTACACCGCAATCTCTACCGCATCTCGCTGCCCTGAGAAGCCACGGTATGTAGAAGTATCTACCCGCTGAAACAAAAATGAGTTTGAGAGAAAGTCTATGAGTGCTTGTCGAACAAAAGCCGCCTCACCGCAAAAAAGAGCCACTCCAGACCCTCATTTGCGCCTACCCCACCCCGCCCATTAACATCACCAATAGAAACGAGAGGAACACACCTTCATGGAATCGACCCCCATCGCGCGCAGCCCCGAAGACATCGCGCTCGACCTGCTCAAGTTCGTCGCCTCGCACGCCAACGTCGGCAACAAAGCCACAGGGTCCACCGGCTTCGGCCTGCCTACCTCCGCCAAACCCGAAGATCAGGTCACCAGCCTGCTCGAGCTCTACGCCCGCTGCCGTAAGGCCGTCGCAGATCCGGTCTCCTCGAAGTAGTGCCCCAGCCCGAGGCCCAGTCCGAAGCCCGGTCCGAGGCCCAGCCCGAACCCCTGCGCGTCGCCGTCATCGGAGCGGGAGCCTTCGGGCGCAACCACCTCCGCGTCTATCGCGAGCTGGAACAGTCCGGCTACCCCGTCGAACTCGCCGCCGTCGTCGATTCCGATCCCACCGCACTCGCCGCCGCGGCGCAGCAGTTCGACATCCTCGCCTTCGCCTCCATCGCAGCCTGCCTCGCCGCATCCGGTCCGAACAGCGTCGGAAAGCTCGATGCCGCCTCCATCTGCGTCCCCACGCTCCACCACGCCTCCGCGGCTGCACCGCTCTTAGCCGCCGGTCTCGATCTGCTCATCGAAAAGCCCCTCGCGGCCACGCTCGAAGACGCCGACCGCATCCTCGACCTCGCCCAGAAACACAACCGCATCGTCCAGCCCGGCCACCTCGAACGCTTCAACCCCGCCGTCACCGCCGCCCGCCGGCATCTCCATCGCCCCATGTTCTTCGAGTCCCACCGGCTCAGCGTCTTTACCCCGCGCTCGCTCGACGTTGACGTCGTCCTCGACCTCATGATCCACGACCTCGATATCGTCCTCTCGCTGGTCGCCTCTCCCGTCCACGAGATCCGGGCAGTCGGTCTGGCAGTGCTCTCCCGCAAGGTGGACATCGCCAACGTCCGCCTCGAGTTCGAAAACGGCTGTATCGCCAACTTCACCGCCAGCCGCGTCAGCACCGAGCGCGTCCGCAAGCTCCGCTTCTTCCAGCCCCACCAGTACCTCTCGCTCGACTTCGCCCGCCAGGACCTCCTGATCATCGACGCCCCCGCCGGTCCCGACGCCTCCGCCTCAGCCACGAGGTATCCAGCCCCGCTAGCCGCCCTGGCCGATATGGTCCAAATGACTCAACCGCCCCAGCATCCAAATCAGCTTCCAGACCAGCCGCAACACCCCTCCGCCGGTCTCTCCCTGAAAAAAATTCCCATAGCCCAAGGCGAACCCCTGCGTCTCGAAATCAAATCCTTCCTAGATGCCGTCCGCACCCGCGCCACCCCGCTGGTCTCGGCCGTTGAAGGCCGCTCCGCCCTCGCCCTCGCCCTCGAGATCAACCAGGCCATCGTCGCCCACGCCCAGCGTACCGGCCTGCCATCCTGACTCGAAAAAATCTCGGCCAGGAAAAATAAAGTTGAAATGGTTGGCGTATTTTTCGTCGCGGAAAGCCCTGCACTCTCAGCCATGCGAAGTGCAACAAAATGACCACATCCACCATACAAGAACACCACGTTTGCACGCAGGATTTTGCGAAATCCCCTGCAAAAAGGCCGATTCACCACGCAAAATAAAACCTGCCAATTGTAAGCCCTAATCCATAGTCTTAATGGGCACGCCGGGCGGAATTTTCAGATCGAACTGGTCGTTCTCCAACGGCTGATTGAGGGTGAGCTTGGTAATCGTGATCGACAGGCTGTACTGGTCCGCAGGCCTCTGGATCACGATCTTCATGGGAAACGGCGTACCCTCGAACGTGCGGTAGTCGCTATAGAGAGCGCGCGTCACCACCGTCCCGTCCGGCGCATAGATATCCTGCTGATAGGGCAGGAGATTGGTCCGGCTGACGTGGATCACGCGGATGGTATGGGCTGTCCGGTCCTGCGGCTGCGCCAGGATCTCGAGGTCGTAGTCCGGCTCCTCGATCAGGTCTTTCTTGCCCTTCTGGCCCTGCACCACTCGCGTGTCCGAGGTCAGTGAAACGATCTGTCCGCTCCCCAGTCCCCGCACCAGCAGCGAATCGAAAAACACCGCCGGACGCAGGTTTTCCAGACCGTTCTGCGAAGGCTTTGTCACCTCGCTGGTCCCCACCATGGCCAGGTTCTTCCTTGGAATCCACAACTTCCAGTTCTTCCCGTCGCTTACCATGTCCAGCGCCTGCGACCCCAGAATCGGCACCCGCAGCAGCACTCGCAGGTCCTCCGGTTTGCGCAAAAAGATATAGCCGCTGAAACTCGGATACTCGGTCTCGTGACCCTGGAGCCCGCCGCCGGTCGTCGCCGCGATCTCTACCGAGGCGGTAATGGTCTGGACCGCATCAAAGCGCACCTCCACCTGCTTCAAAAGCTGGTCCAGCGCAGCATGGAGCACCACGTCCGCCGGCCGCGTCTTCGGCACGCTGCGGACATGGGTCAGACATCCGGTCATCGCCGGAGCCAGTCCCATCAACCCCAAAGCGAACGCTCGTCTTATCCTCATCGGCACAAAGTTCAAGTATATCTTCCTGGACCCCTGATCCGGCCCCGGATTGGATCGCCTTTATCGGCGACGGGTAACAGCCCGCGTCCTCTGTTCTTCTATGTCTTTGATGTCTACGAGATCCACGGAGGTTCCGGGATTGGTGGCAACTATAGCGATTCCACGGTGAGTGTATCCCGGCAGAAAGAAACGCAGATCCCCTTCGGGGATGACAACAAGAAAAACAGGGGCAACAGCGGGGTACAGCATGATTGAATTTGATCTAAGATACTCGCGAGTTAAGATACCTGGGAGTATGGGCCTGCTGCTGTTCCCGATCAGTGCTGCTCCGCATGCCGGTACGCCTGTACTTTTTCGTTGTGCTCCTGGAGAGTGGTGGAGAACCGGCTATGTCCTCCAGCATCACTCACAAAGTAAAGATAGTCGGTCTGTGCCGGATGCATGGCAGCGCGCAGCGCGGCGGCTCCCGGATTGCAGATCGGCCCGGGCGGCAGTCCCGTGTGCCGATAGGTGTTATAGGGCGAGGTCGACTGAAGATCGGAGGCGAAGATGGCCCCGCGCCAGCGGCCCTCCAACAGCGCCGCGTAGACCACTGTGGGGTCGGTCGCCAGAGGCATGTCTTTCGCAAGCCGGTTGGCGAAGACGCCGGCAACGAGCGGGCGCTCGGCATCCTGGCTGACCTCTTTTTCGACCAGGGAGGCCAAGATGACGGTGCGCACAACGCCGGGCCCGCGAAGGCCGATCAGCCTGCTGGCCTGGCCAAACCGGTGCACCATGGCGGTAAGCATGTGGAGCGGAGTGCTGCGGCGGGAAAAATGGTAAGTATCGGGAAACAGGTAGCCTTCGAGCGACTCGGGCGGTTTGCCGGCTGCCGGCAGGGTCGCGGAAGTCCAAGGCGAGATGAGCTCTGTGTGCCGGCGTTCCGCGGCCAGGAAAGCGTCGCGAGAGCCGAGTCCCGCGGCTTGGACCGCCTGCGCGATGTCGAAGATGTTGTAACCTTCGGGGATGCTCAGGGTGAGGGTAAAGACGTCGCCTTTGGCGATGCGCGCATAGACCCTGGCCATCGAAGCTGGGTGATCGAAGCGGTACTCGCCTGCTTTGAGAGTGCCGGCCTTCGCAAGACGCAGCAGGTAAAACCCATACTGGCTGCGGATGACGCCGCCGTGCTGCAGTCTGGCGGCGATCGATTGGGTTCCGCTGCCGGAGGGGATGTCGACAAAAGTTTCGGTCGATGGGCCATAAGGCACATAAAGGACATATCCAGTCGCTGCCGCGAGGACAAGGAGAAGCAGCAATAGGGTTCCGAAAAACTTCAAATCCACGCTCCGTTCGATCTGAGAACCTGTTAAGGAAGGTCTGATTAAGTTCCTGAAGATTCCCTCAGGGGCTAAAGCCCCATCTATTTGATTTACCTTACGGCGCGGCTAAAGCAGCGCCCTTTTCAAAACCGAGACTTAATCAGATGTTCCTTAACACTATAGGTGACGCTGAGCTGTTCGATGCGGTCGGGAAAGGCTGGCGGGCGCCGGTTCTTGTCGCCATCTGGGCGGAGTGGTTCGGGCCGTGCCGGGCTGCTGTTCCGGAGGTTGCGGGGCTGCGAGTGTCATGCGGGCCACGCAGTCGCGCTGAAGAGGAACACGGGCGCGAGCAGCAGCCGGCGGCGAAATAATGCGTGCGGCATTCCGAGCTTCGCGGCCCTATGAGGCGGCAAACTCCTTCAGCAGCTCGGTATGGGTTACGGCCTAATCGAAAGCTGGTTGCGATCAGCCGCGGTTGCGCAGCACGTCTGAGAGGACGTTGGCTGCGCATTATGGGGGGTATACCGCGGGCGTGTTGAAAATCTGAAGGTCTATCGCAAGGTGTGGTGCAGGCCCAGGGATCCAAGGAGGCCGAATGTCTGCAGGAGCCAGATGATAACGGCGATGATCACCACGATACGGATGATCTGTTTGATGGTTCCATCCATGGGAATCAAACCGATCAGGTACAGCAGCAGGCCAATGACAATCAAAGTGACGATAACGCTGATGAGCGTAGACGTGAGCATAGAGACATTTCCTCTTTCTGAATATCTCGGGGATGTGATGCAAACTAACGTCTCACTCTATCGTATGGACACGCAAAAAGGGAGCGGGCTGAGCTGAGAATTCGTCTAAAACCGAAGCCCGGCTACGGATTGCACGGATTAAGAATAGCAACGGTAAGAGCAACGGCAAAATAGAAGGATCTTGGTTGCGGGGAATCGAGCGGACGGTGCGATGCGGTTGCTGGTCTGATCTGGGGACGGGATTACCAGTCGCGGCCAGCATGGGGAACTTTGCCGCAGTCGCCCTCCGTGAGATAACAGCGCAGCAGGCCGCAGACAACAGCAGCCCCGGCGCCGAGAATCATGAAGATCACGCCTGTGGTCAGTCTGCCGGCGAAGTAAGGAGTCAGGAAGACCACAATTCCTGCGTACATCAGAATCGTCAACACTGTTCTGAGAATGCCCCTTGTCATGGTCCGCCTCCTCGTGTGCTTTCGCGAGCTGCTCGTTCGATGCCCTGTGCCTGTCGCTCTTTGCCAGCCAACAGGTCTCGAAGTACCGCACATCATACTCCAAGTAAGCGATCTTCGGCCATTACTTCTGTGGCGGGCGCGTGTTGGATTGAGCAAGCCGCGAGGCATCAATGGGTTGAATTAGGGGTTGAATTAGCGGGTTGAATTAGCGGATTTGGTGTTGATGTGGAGTGAGCAACCGCAGATTCCCTTCGGGAATGACAAACATAGAAAAACGCTATCGCGCCGGTTTTTTACAGGTCCTCAGAAAGTGGCGTTAGCCTGTGATGATGCCCATGGCGAAGATCGCGAACGCTACTGCGCTGATATCTTCGAGCAGAGCGACGGGCCAGTCCTTGAAGCCTGCACGGACGACGAGGTCGCGGCGGATGAGGAAGCCGGCGAAGGCGCCGATCAGAACGCCTGCGAGTGCGAGGATGACGGCTTCAATCCCGGATCCGTTCAGAGCAGATGCGACAATCGCAGCGACCAGGCCGCCGAAGAGGAGCCGCGCGATGAGTGGACCGGCAGCCGTACGGTTCGGCGTCTTTGGCAGTTTGTCCGCGATGAACTCGCCTAGAGCCAAGACGGTGAAGAGGATGGCAGTGACGAGCTTCGCGGTCCAGAAGGCCCAGGTGCCTCCGACGGGCAGATAGCCGGCGTAGGCAAACCAGCAGAGGACGGCCATGGGCGTCATGGTCCTCAGGCCGTTGACCAGGCCCAGCAGAGGAATAGCGATCATCCAGGCCATCATCGCAATCGCCATCGATTTGCCCTTTCTATTGGGTTTCTATGGGGGTTTCCCCTTCGTGCGGCAACCTGCTGGAGGTCCGTGCCACAAAGGTACACTTCGGCTAAGAAAAGGAGAAGCGGTCCGCGGGTGGGAATTTGATGAGGTAGCGAATGCTGAGGGATATGGAGTGCGGTGCATTCTCTGCGGTATGGCGACCAAGAACAGGCCACGCAACCGCAGATCTCCTTCGGGGATGACAACAAGAAAGGCAACGGCAACGGCTGCGGGTGGTTGGCGGAAGGAGAGGCTACTTCGCGTTGCGGAGCCAGGGGTAGAGGGGGAATCTTTCGGATAGTTCCTGTACCTGGTTGCGGATCTGCTGGAGTCTGGCGGGGTCGGAGCGGTGTTCGAGAGCTTGAGCGATCCATCCTGCGATGGTGCGCATCTCGGGTTCTTTCATGCCGCGGGTGGTGAGGGCGGGGGTGCCGATGCGGATGCCGCTGGGCTTCATGGGAGGGTTGGTGTCGTAGGGGATGGCATTCTTGTTGACGGTGATGCCAGCCTCGCCGAGGGCATGTTCGGCTTCGGAGCCGAGCATTCCCTTCTGGAAGACGTCGAGGAGCAGGAGGTGGGTGTCGGTGCCGCCGGAGATGACGCGATAGCCTTGGGCCTGTATGGCTTCGGCGAGGACCTTGGCGTTGATGACGATCTGCTGGGCGTAGGCGGCGAAGTCAGGCTGGAGGGCTTCTTTGAAGGCGACGGCCTTGGCGGCGATGACGTGCATGAGCGGGCCGCCCTGCTGGCCGGGAAAGACGCTGCGGTCGATCCCGGCGGCGAACTGCTGCTCGCACAGAATCAAGCCGCTGCGTGGTCCGCGCAAGGTTTTGTGGGTGGTGGAGGTGACGACGTGGGCGTGGGGCACGGGGGAGGGGTGCGCATTGCCGGCGACGAGACCGGCGAAGTGGGCCATGTCGATCATGAGGCAGGCGCCTACCTTGTCGGCGATCTGGCGCATGCGGGGAAAGTGGAACTGGCGCGGGTAGGCGCTGCCTCCGCCTACGATGACCTTAGGCTTTTCGCGGACGGCGAGGGCTTCGAGTTCGTCGTAGTCGATGACTTCGGTGTCGCGGCGGACCTGGTAGCCGACGATGCGGTAGAGCTTGCCGGAGAAGTTGAGCTTGTGGCCGTGGGTGAGGTGGCCACCGTGGGCGAGGTCGAGGCCGAGGATGCAGTCGCCGGGGGAGAGCAGGGTCATGTAGGCGGCGGCGTTGGCCTGGGAGCCGGAGTGGGGCTGGACGTTGGCGTGGTCGGCGCCGAAGAGCTGCTTGACGCGGTCGCGGGCTATGTTTTCGACGATGTCGGCGTACTCGCAGCCGCCGTAGTAGCGCTTGCCGGGGTAGCCTTCGGCGTATTTGTTGGTGAATACGGTGCCCGCGGCTTCGAGGACGGCGCGGCTGACGAAGTTTTCCGAGGCAATCATCTCGAGGCCGTCGTGCTGGCGTTTGACTTCGTTTTCGGTCTGCTGGGCGATCTCTGGGTCGGCGGTGGCCAGCGGGGCGTTCAGGTCGATGGGCATGGGATTATTTTATGTCAGGATTTTGCCGGTATTTTCGAGAGGGCAAAAGTGCTTCAGGTTTGAAGTTTGCTTCGGTGGAAGAGCGCTACCCCAAAGTACCGCAACCGTGCGAAGGATTATGCAGATGTTTGCAGGTGTCTGGGTATGTTGAGAGCAGGCAGTTCACAGCTTTCAAAAAACGAGGTTCTCTTATGCATGATCTGTTCGTTGTTCTGGGGTATTTGGCGATGATGATTGCGCCTTGTCTGGTGGCGGCCCGTACGGGGTTGGGCGCGGTGGAGGATTAGGGATTGGAGCGGGAGGAGAAACGAACGGCATTGCCTCCAGCTTTTGCAGAGTGCGCGAAAGAGGAGTGCCCTGGTGGATCGGCAAACAGCGGGAGGGGCGAATCGCGGGACAGCATGATTCGGTGTGGCTATTCGTGAATTCTGGCGTCTTTGGCTTTGCGGGGTTTCGAGGTGACGGCTTCGGCGAGGCATTTATCCGATATGCGCTGGGGGGTGGCGCATTTGCCGGCGGCTGCGCGAGTGAAGGCGCGGTAGAGGCGGTCGACGTCGACGGGGCCTTTGCGGCCTTCGCGCAATTCGCGTTCCACGGCGGCGTGCATGGCGGAGAGCAGTTCGGGCCTTAGTTCGTTCAAGAGCTTGTCGATGTAGAGGTAGGGCAAATCTGTCCTCCGGTTCCGGCTTCCCGGACTTCCGGTTCTTCGGGGCGCAGCCTGGCCCGTCTGTCAAACGATACACGCTTGCCGCGATTCGCAGCGCTCTGTTGAGGCGGCCGCGATGCCCTGAGGGACCTCCAACCGATACAATGGAGCGTACAACCACAGAGGGCGCTTAAAGCGATGAGCTGGTTTAAACGCGAAGATAACGAGATCGTCAACGATCCGGAGAAGACGGTGCGGACGGAGGGGCTTTGGATCCGGTGCCCGGATTGCGGCAAGATCCTGTTCAAGGCCGAGCTTGAGGCCAACCAGCAGGTGTGTCCGCACTGCGGCCATCACTTTCGTATCGACGCGCGGACGCGGATCGAGGGCCTGCTGGAGCCGGGGTATGAGCTGGTCGATCTGGAGCTGCGTTCAACCGACCCGCTGCAGTTTACCGATTTGAAGCCATACAAGAGGCGGCTGGCGGAGGCGCAGAAGAAGACGGGGCTGAACGACGCGATTGTCAATGCGATCGGTAAGCTGGGCACGCATGAGGTGGTGCTGAGCGTGATGGAGTACAGCTTTATCGGCGGAAGCATGGGCGCGGTGGTGGGGGAGACGATTGCACGGGCGGTGGACCGGGCGTTGGCTACGCGGCATCCGCTGATGATCGTTTCGGCTTCGGGCGGGGCGCGGATGATGGAGGGGATTGCGTCGCTGATGCAACTGGCTAAGGTGTCGGCGGGGCTTGCGCGGATGGATGATGCGGGGATTCCGTATATTTCGGTGATGACGGACCCGACAACGGGCGGGGTAACGGCGAGCTTCGCGATGCTGGGGGATTTGAATATCGCGGAGCCGGGGGCGCTGATCGGGTTTGCGGGGCCGAGGGTGATCGAGCAGACGATTCGGCAGAAGCTGCCGCCGGGATTTCAGCGATCGGAGTTTCTGCTGGAGCATGGTTTTCTGGATGCGATCGTGCCGCGCAAGGAGATGAAGCATTATCTGGCGCAGGCGCTGACGTGGATGGGGGCTTAGGAAAGACGTGTCCTGCCGGACGGGCCTCCTGCGCGGAGGGCGGTCACTTCGTGACGGGTATACCCCTTCGGTGGGCCCTCCCGTTGGTCGGGATCAACATTTGTCGCCAACCAACGGGAGGCCCCATGCAGTTCAACTCGCCGAGACAAGGTATACACGCGTCACGAAGTGACCGCCCTCCGCGCAGGAGGTTTGTCCGGCAGGACATTATCTCTGGCAACGAATGGTTAGAATTGATGGCTATGGATTCGGCCAGGCCCTCGCATACGGCGCTTCGGGTGGCGCTAAGGCGGGCGGCGCACCAGGTTTATGACGCGCGGCCGCTGGTTCTGGAGGACCCGTTTGCGGTGCGGATTCTAGGGCAGGCTTATGCAGAGGAGTTGCGGTGTACTCCGGTGCGGCCGGATCGGCCGTTCTCTGTTGGTCTGCGGGCTTTTCTGGTGGCGCGGAGCCGGTATGCCGAGGACATGCTGGCGCGGGCGGTTGGCGAAGGCGTGACGCAGTATGTGTTGCTGGGTGCGGGGCTGGATACGTTTGCGTATCGCAATCCGCATCCTCGGCTTCGGGTGTTTGAGGTGGACCATCCCGCGACCCAGGAGTGGAAGCGTGAGCTGCTGGCGAAGAGTCAATTGCCGGCGCCGGAGAACCTGAGCTATGTTCCCGTTGACTTCGAACAGGAGACGCTGGGGGAACGGCTTCGGTTGGCGGGGTTCGATGCGGGTGCGCCTGCGTTTTTCGGTTGGCTTGGGGTTGTTCCATATCTTACGCTGGGGGCGTTCCGGGCTACGGTGGGCTTTATCGGGTCTCTGCCGCGCGGGAGTGGCTTGGTGATGGATTATGGGCAGCCGCGGCATGCGCTTCCCTTCCTGGAGCAGCTTTCCCATGATTCGCTGATGTCGCGGGTGGCGCAGGCTGGCGAGCCGTTCCAGCTTTTCTTTACGCCTGCTGAGATTGCTGCCGAGTTGAGTGAGTTCGATGGGATTGAGGACCTTGGTTCGCAGGAGATCAATGCGCGGTACTTTGCGGATCGGACGGACGCGCTAAAGCTGCTGGGCAGCGCGGGACGGCTGTTGAGTGGGTGGAGGGTTTTTGAAGTACAGGAGCAAGAGCGAAATGTGGGGATCTCTCCACTGCGTAACAAGCGGTGAGACTGTCTGTTGCTTCGGTCGAGATGACGATGGTTCTTGGTAGGGGAGAGCGGGTCGGGCGACAGCAAGGGCAGATACAGGGGTACTTCGCTGCGGGCAAGGATGATGGCGAAGAACAAGCAACTGCAACCGCAGATCCCCTTCGGGGATGACAACAAGAAGGGCAACGGCAACGGCAACGGCAACAGCAACAGCAATGGCAACGGCAACGGCAACAATAGCGGTGGTGGTGGGATCAGCGGCGGGGGGTAGGGTTATGGGGTTTGGGCGAGGTTTTTGAAGGCTTTGTAGATGAAGCTGCCCAGATACCAGCCGTCGAGGTATTTGTAGGGGGTTTCGCCGGTGGTGTAGTGGCCGCAGGGCAGGACCTTGGAGGTGTAGTCGATGTTGAGGGCGTCGAAGTTTTTGAGGACGTCGCGGGAGTATTCGAGGGGGAAGGTGAGGTCGTAGGTGGCGTGGACGACGAGGACCTGTTTGAGATTTTCGGCGAAGCGCTGCATGTAGGACATGGGACTGACAATGGCGAAGATCTCGCGGACCTGGTCTTGCGTGAGGCCGACCTGCTCGAAAGCGGCGCGGATGTGGCGGGTGCTCTGGCCGGTCCAGACGACGTCGCCGAACCAGGTGGAGGCGTGGTTGAAGGCGCAGACCTGAAGGCGGGGGTCGAAGGCGGCGGCGATGAAGGCGTAGCAACTGCCCAAGCTGGTGCCTAGCACGCCAAACTGTTCGTAGCCCTGTTGCTCGAGCCAGTCGATGCAGCTTCGGATGTCGACGACGGCCTGTCGGCAGGCTTCGGTGGTGCGGCCGACGTTGGAGCTGACGGCGTAGTCGGAGCGTTCGAGTTCGGCGGGGCGGCGGACGTCGTGGTAGGGCTTGGAGAGGCGCAGGCAGGAGATGCCGAAGCGGTTGAAGAGGGTGCAGAGGGCGTTGTGGGAGAAGGCGTCGGCGTTCCACTGGGGCATGACGATCATGGCCTGTTTCGGCTTACTCTTCTGGGTGTCTGGGTGGGCTGGATACCAGCGGGCGTTGACGGTATCGTTTTCGGGGTAACGGGTGCGGATGGGGGAGGTGAAGCGGAGGAATACGGCGGGGTCGAGCTCGCCGGTCTCGGCTTGGCGGCGGAGTTCGGCGTCCTGCTGGAGGGTTTCGGGGCGGACGTTGGTGGGAAAGAGCTGGGGGTGGCGGCGTTCGAGGCGGAAGTCCTGCGGGGTCTGGTAGCCGAAGAAGTCGTCGGCGCGGGCTATGATGTCGCGGTTGATGGCGATCATGCGGGCGTAGTCGGCCTGGGTCGATTCGAGATTGCCGGGTTCGTGCTCCGCACGAATGCCGATGTTAGCGACGATAGAACTGCCGCGAAGAGGGGGCATCCGATTTTGATCGGTCGATAGGGACTGTGGGGCGGCGGCGAGGGGGCTGAAATCTTCAAGCCAGTCGAAGCCCCATTCGAGAGGGCGGACGATGCGGTTGGTGTCGCGGGTGGTGAGTGCGGTCTCCCAGGCGTACATCCACTTTGCGTAAAGCCTTGAGAGCATCTATTCAGTTTAGCAAGGGCTGAGCTGGGGGAGGAGTTTGCGCGTGGCTAGAGGTTGGCGTTGCTGAGCAGTTGGGAGGCGGTGTTGAGGGAGCGGGTGGCGCTGCTCCACAGGATGATGCCGGCGCAGAGGGAGACGACGGCGATCATTCTATCGCCGCGGAAGAGGATGGCTTTCCGGTCTCCCGTGGGTGGTAGGGCGTCGATCATCCTGAACTCCGTCATGGGCTGAGGGGCGGTGGCACGATTCTATCGCGGGAGGCAGAGGATGTCGCGGGTTTGGTTAGAAGCGGGCGATGATCCAAAGACCGGCGATCATGAGAGCGCAGCCGGCGAGGCGGGCGGGCGAGGCGGTGTGCTGGCGAAAGCCGATCAGACCGAAGTGATCCAGCAAGACAGAGGTGATGAGCGAGGCGGTGATGCTGGCGCCGGTGAAGAGGCCGGAGCCCAGGCGCTGCACGATGATCAGGGCGATGACGGTGGAGATGACGCTGATGGCTCCGCCGAGCCACGCCCACCAGGAGACATTGAAGGCCTTGTCCGCAGGGAAGGGATGGCGGGTGAAGAGCAGCAGGGCGATGACGGCAAGGAGGCCAGTGGCATAGACGATGACGGCTGTCCAGATGGGTTGGCCGAGTTGCTTGTTGAGCTCAGCGTTGAGGCCGGACTGGAAGGGGTTGGCCGTGCCGGCGGCAAGCGCGGCGAGGAAAAGGAGCCAGGTCATTGGAGAGCCCTCTAGGGGTGAGATGCGGACTTGCGAGAGAGAAGCGGGTTTGTTGCGTGTGCGCCTTCGGTCGTTGTTTCGGCTCTGGTCAGTAACTGGAGGAAGATGAGGACCGGGAAGACAAGAGCTGGCTGGGAGGTTTTCGTTTCCCACCCTTTGCAAAGGCGCAAAAGGATGGGGCATCCGAACGGTTTGTGGCGGTTGGGAAGAAATAGCAGGGCAACTACAACGGGATCAGGAGCGGGGTGGGGTGACGCTTTCTACCACGACGCCTTCGGTTTCGAAGTGGGTAACGTGGTGGTCGGTGCTGTGGCCGAGGAAGACGGCTTTTTTGAGCAGGGTGATGAGAGGGCGGGAGTTTTCGGGGAACCAGCGGTCGGTGGCGTGGTCATAGTCGACGGCGAGGTTGTAGGTTGCATTGCACTTAGGACAAAGGATGGGAGCTTCGAGCCAGCGCTGAAAGGATCCGGTGGCCAAGGTGCGGACCGGGTCGGTGCCGGAGCGGATCGCTGCAATTCTGAGGTTCATCGCTTGGGTAAGGCTACCACTGGGAAGGGGCTCTTGAGCGTGACGGGAGTGTGGCTCCTGCGAGAATTACTCATACTCTGGGCGGGGTGCTCTGGGCGGGGGTGGGCCGCATGGGCAAGGCGTTGGGGATTTGCAGAAGAACAGAAATTCTTTTCACACGGTGTGGTAATTTTCCGGCAAAAACCGCGCATGTCCGGTCGGGAGCGGAGAAGATATTGCAAATAGTGGGCCTCGGACCGGGGACAGTTTGGCATTCTACGTGCAACCAGGAGTGATGCAGGCAACGAGTTCGCCAAGCTTCAAGCGCACAGCCGCGAAGCTTCAGGCGTACAGGAAGGAGGCACACGATGGCAGCTATCACAACATTTACCTGCGTTTGCGGGATACAAAAGAAGACGAGCAATCATTGGGTTCTCGCCAGAATGACTCCGCACAGCATCAGTTTCATGCCGTGGGACTGGGAGCTTGCACGGAGCGAAGACATTATCGTTCTTTGCGGCGAAGGTTGCGCGGCGGCGTTGCTGAGCCGTTCGCTTGGCGAGTGGAAGCAGGCGGCTGAATGGGTTGGTGAGCCGCATTCGCGGTTTGAGGCGGCATTGGTTTAACGGGTGTCTGGATTGATGCGGCGGCCAAAAAACCATGTCCCAGAGGCGCGACCCTTCGGCGGCCTCACGGCAGGCTATGGGGCACTCCAGCTTGTGGAATGTCCCAGATTGACCTTTGGGGTGGCTGGTTTGATCTCGCGAGTGAATGAGGCCGGCGGGGTTTAGAGTTCGGAGAAGATGAGGCAGACGCGGCCTACGATGTAGTCGGCGGGGGTTTCGTGGGTGGCGAGGGGAAGGAGTTGGATGGGGAAGTCTCGGGACCAGGGGCGGAGGATAAGGCGGCCTTCGTCGAAGTCGACGAAGCGGAGGAGGAGGGCGGCGCCGCAGCGGATGGCGTAGAGCGTGGGCTGGTGGGCGCGATACTGGGCGAGCGAGTTGTAGTGGCGGTCGAGGACGACGATGGCTCCGGGAGAGACGAGGGGAGCCATGGCGGCGGCCTGCTGGGCATCCGCTCGGATGGCGATGAAGCGCTGCCAGTGGGCGAGGCGGGAGGAGGGGCGGGCGCGGTGGTCGTGCAGGCGGGAGGCGGAGACCTGGAGGGTTTCGATGATGGCGGCGGGTGCGATGCGAGGCTCGTCCATGGCGGCGGAGGGGGAGACGACAGGGACGTCTTCTGTGGGGTCGGTGGATTGGGGCGCGGCGGCGGCGGAGAGGTCGAGCGGTAGGATCTGGTCGATGCTCAGGTTTTGGGAGGCGAGGACGCGGTCAAGGCCTTCGAGGGAGAGGGCGCGCTTGCGATTGAGGAAGTTGGAGATGTGGGCTTGCTGGAAGCCGGCCTGCTGGGCGAGGCGGCTGCCGGTGAGGGTGCCGCGCTCGATACGGCGAAGGAGTTCGAGCCGGAGGAGTTCGTGGAGATCCTGAAAGTTCATGTTTGTCTTGTCCTCTCTTGCCCCCGAGTTCATATCATTTGACAAGGCGAATATATGGCGAATAATTCGCTTTCTGCAATAACTTCATAGAATAAATCTACAGCTTAGGTGGGATATACAAGGGGATAAATATCTGAGGAAAGATTCGTGTTGACAGTAGTTTTGTCAAAAGCTATAACCTTGAGACTTTCCTGATATGGATCGAGACGAGAAGGAGGCCGGCATGTGGACGCATGAGAGAGCGCATCCGCGATCTGGACCCGTGTAGGAGTGTTGAGGGTGGATTTGATTTTTCCCAAGGTACTACACCGCACCGAGCAACAACAGACGAATGCCGTCGCCGACCGATGGAGCCGTTAGAGCGTCCGCGGGAAGACGATAGGTGTTCCTAGCAACCTGGGCGGGCTGCCGGCTTCGAAAGAAAGCACGAGAGCGCGCCGGGGGAGATCGACGCCTTGAAAGGAAGAAAGTGAACTACTTGCGCTTGGACTTGAAGGTATGTGAAGGATGCGGAGCGCTTTGGCTTCGCGGGGCCACAGTGGATGGAGTGTACTGCCGGGGATGCGTCGGCGTGTTGGCGGAGTTTCCTGCTCCACGGGCAAGGCATGCCGGCGGACGGCCTCGGCGGCTGAGAACGGCGGGCTGCGGGGCGGCTGCGGTTGCTGGAGGTGTGCGATGAGTGCAGCTTTGGTGATACTGCCGGTGGTTTGGGCCACGGAGGCGTTGGAGGCAGGTGGATTGTTTGAGACAGGTGCAGGGCCGTTGACTGCCGGTCTGGACATTGCGGAACGACAGGCGGCCCCGGAGATGGCGTTTTACCGGAAATATACCGAGGCGATGCTGCGACGGTATGTGAAGATGTCGATGGAGACGGGGAAGGTGCCGTCATTGCTGGGGAAGGAGATGTTTCGCGGGAAGGTGACGAGTTATCAGGTGCGCAGCTTCGACGACGTGGTGATCTTCGTAATCGACGTGGAACGATGTCTGGCCAGGCTGGATGAGGGGCAGCAGTACCTGATTCGGCGGATCGCGCTGCAGGAGTATACGCAGGGTGAGACGGCGGCAATGGCGGGGATGCCGCTGCGGACGGTGCATCGGAGATATGCCGACGCGCTGGATGAGTTGACGGAGATCTTCCTGGAGAGAAAGCTGCTGGAACCGCGGACAGCGTGTCAAGAGGCGGGAAGTGTGCGGTAACTTGTAAGTCATTGCTTAAATTGAATTATTTCTGTCATGGTGTTGGCGCAGGAGAATCGGCGCTGACTAAATTCTGGATAGGTAACAAGATGGAACGGGAGAACGCCTTTGGAGGCTTCTCCCGTTTTGCTTTTGGTTGTGGAAAATGTTGTCAAGGGGCCGGGATGAGTTTGTTTGATGGATGTTGCTGATTGGGCAGGGGTTGGTGGAGTTCTGGAGACTGGCGTAGTAGTTTCGGTCAAACTGCTAGGGGCTTAGGAAGCAAAGGAGTCAGAGCGGATCCTTTCTGAGGAAGTTTAGCAGTTCTTTATAGAGGTTATTGTTGCGGTGATTGAAGCGAAATTCTGTCTCTTTGAGGTGGAGGTAGAAGGTGCGTTTGGGCACACCGCAGAACCTGGCGAGGCGACGTTTGGCCAGGCTCCAGAAGCTTTCGATACCGTTGATGTGGTTGAGTTGCTGGGCGAAGATATTCTCCCGGTGCTCGACTCTGAGGTGCTTGTCGTAGCCCAGATCGACCAGGCCGTGATAGCCAGCCCAGCCGTCGGTGTGGACAACCGAGCTGAGACTGGCGCGGCCACGAATCACCGCTTGCAGCGCGGCTTTGGAAGCATTGGGGACGATGGCGGTGTAGACCTTGTCGCCGCGCTTGAGCAGGCCGAAGACGATGGTCTTGCCGCCGGCGCCGCGTCCGCACCTCCCGCGCACGCGCTGTGGTCCGAAGTAAGACTCATCGGCTTCGAGCACTCCCTCTAACGGCGACTGCCGCTCGCACTCGGCGGCGATCCTGGTGCGCAGGCGCAGAAAGATCGTGTTGACGGAACGAAGCGAAATCCCAGTCAGATGGGCCGTCTGCGTGGCTGTCAAATCCAAGGCAAAACACCGGACCAGGTGCCGGAACTTCGCCTCGGATAACTTTGAAAATCGAAAGTAACGGTTCGACTGCGCCATGATTGGACTCTAGCGCCATCTGGCAGTCCTTTGCTTCCTAAGCCCCACTGCTATTCTGGAATTGTAGTGAAAAAGGACGGGGGAGCGCCTGGCGGCGGCTCCCCCGTTTTGCCTTGGAGGAGAAGGAATGGAGCGGATGAGGGTGGGTGGCCGTTTTGTGCGTGGGGGGCTGGATGGCGACGGCGTCGTTGGATCGAAGCAGAAGAAGGGCGGGGTTCGGCCGGGATCATGCAGGACGTTTACGCGGGCCCGGGTGGCAGAGGCGCTGCCCGAGATCCTGGAGCGTTTTGTGGACGAGGCCAAGAAAGGAAGCGTTGCGCATACGAAGTTGCTGACCAGCCTGGGCGGTCTGGACAAGGCCGAGATGCCGAAGGCGAAGAAGCGGCGCGGGAAGAGCATGGTTGCTTTGCTGCTGGAGAGGCTGGGGGAGAAGCCGGGAGGAAAGGAAGCGAAGGACAGCAAGTGAAGCGGCGAGTGCGGAAGTGAAACGGGCTGGGTAACTGGAGGAGGTGCGATGGGACATTCGGATGGGCTTTATCGGCGAAGCGCTGGTTTAACGGGCGGATGGCGAGGGGCGGCGGGTCTGGAGATGCGGGCTATGGCGGTGGAGTTCCCGGTGGTGCATGGGCATCCGAACCGGCTGCCGTTCGAAGGCGTGCTGACGCTGGTAGACGTGGCGAGCGATAAGGCTCCCAGCGGGTCGCGAGGGCATCGGGTGGTGCTGACGCGGGAGGCGGCGGAGACGGCGATGCCGAGCCTGCTGGGGATGGCGGTCGACTACAAGGCGGGGTGGGATGGACATGATGCGCGGCAGAAGTGCGGCATCATTACCGCGGCGGAGATCGAAGGGCAGAAGCTGACGGTTGGCGGCTACTTGTTCGCGCGGGATTTTCCGGAGATGGAGGCGAAGATCCAAGGTGGGCAAGGCGAAGGCGCCATGGGGATGAGTTACGAGCTGGCGGATGCGCATGTAGCGGATATGCGGGCGCAGGTTTGGACGCTGACGCGGGCGACGTTTACCGGGGCGGCGATTCTGCTGCGGGAGAAGGCGGCTTACCGGAGCACGAGCTTCCGGGTGAAGCGGCCGGTGGCGGCGGCGCGGCGGGTGGCCAGATAGTTCGCGTTCGACCGCGGATCTTCGCGGAGGGAGGCGGATAGAGGCGTAACGGTGATCAGAGGGATAAAGGCTGATCGGGCGGATTTCTGTGGATTGTAGAGGAAGGATTTTCGAGGAGAGCGAATGAGTTTTACGAGTGTGATGGAGACGATCGGCAAAGGTTTTGCGAAGGGGTTGAAGTGGGCGGTGGAGTATGCGGTCCCGGTGGAGAAGCTGGTCGGGCTTCTGTTTCCGGCGGCTGCTCCGGTGGCCGATGGTCTGGCCGATGCCACTTCGCTGATTCAGACGGCGGTGCTGCTGGTGGAGCAGAAGTATGCGGCATCGGGTGCACAAAACGGCACGGGAGCGCAGAAGCTGTCGGAGGTGATGCTGCTGACCGAGCAGTCGGTGGCGGCGCTGCTGGGGAAGGCTGGGGTATCGACGGATAGCTCGTATATCGCGAACGTGGTGTCGGCTGTGGTGGCGATTCTGAATGTGCAGAATGGGGCGGCGGTTGCGGCTTAGAGCGGATTTGCTGTTGGTGTAGAGGGGGCAACCGCAGATCCCGTTTCGGGAATGACAAACAAAGGGCAAGGCAGGTTGCGAATACCCATGTCCCAGAAGCAGGATATGGGCACTCAATATAGGGATAGCTGCTTGGGTAAACAGAAAGGAAAGGCGGAGAACATGGAGATGGATGAGTTGGGATTGACGGTGGAGCGTTTGGCTGCGGCTGCTGGTTTGCTGGAGCAGGCGGTGGAGCGTCTGGCGCAGCGGCAGAGTGATTTTGCGCTGGACGCAGAGGCCTCGATCGGCCGGATCGTGGCTACTGTCGAGGGGCGGCGTGAGGTTGAACTTGAGGAGAAACTGGCTGCGGCTGAAGCGCAGATTGCGGAGTTGAAGGCTGCTGCTGGTTCTGTGCCTGTAAATGTTACCCATGGACGGAAGACCTTGCCGGTGGCCATGGTGAGTCTGCTGGCGAAGCAGGGGGTGACGGTGGATGCGATGGAGGCTGGAGCCGTAGATGCCGCGCTGGTGAGTTTGAGCATCGAGCAGCGGATCGCGGTGAAGGCCCAGTTGATGCGGTCTGGGTTACTGGGTGAAGGCTTGCTTCGAGGCTGAGCTGTTTCGAGAACAGGTGCAAAGACAAAATGCGGGGGATCTCTCCGGTGCGCCGCTCAGACAAGACTGTGAGCGGCCTGGGTCGAGATGACGATTTTCTGTTCAGCGGAAATGGTAGCAGCAACTGCAACCGCGGATCCCCTTCGGGGATGACAACAAGAACTGCAAGTGCAACCGCAACGGCAAGGCAACTATAACGATGGGAAACAGGGTGCGGCTGCGGCTGCGCCCTTTTGTTTTTGAAAGGGAGAACGATGAACGCGAAATTTACCGATATTCATGGCGCAGCCGACTACATTGGGCCTGGTGCGATTGAAGTCCCTATGTATCAGACCGAGATCCTGGACCTGGTGCAGCGCCGGGGAATCTTTGGACGCAGGATCAAACAGGTTCCGGCAACAGGACATCCTTCGCGCTACTTTGAAGAGACTGCGATTCCTTCGCCTGCTGCTTCAGCCGGGTTTGTCGATCCGCGCAATATCGTCGCGCCGCTGGTGAGCCCGACGCGTGTGGAGCGCAGCGTTCCGCTGAAGGCGCTGGTGGCGCAGATCAACTACAACCTGTTCGATATCGAGCTTGGCCAGCAGCAGAGCCAGTTTGCGTATCTGCAGGCCAAGGACCTGGCCGATACCGTCGATGGTGTTTTGCGTACGCATGACGTTGCGTTGTGGAACGGCAGCGATACCAGCTTGAGTTCGCCGACGACGGCGCAGTACTTCGGCGCGGGGACACAGATTGCGGCCGGCGGCAATACGGTTTCGATCGGCGTGGGCCAGAGCATTGTGGATGGCTTCAAGTCGGCGATCGCGCAGATGGTTGCGAACAGCTCGTTTGGAGTCCGTCCCACGGCGATCTATGCCAACCCTGTTCTGCTGGACCTGATCGATCGCGAGATGAAGGCCGAGTTCAACGTGGTGTTGAATACCAGGGAGATTGCGGCTGGCTTGACGGTGAAGACGCTTTCGACACAGGCCGGCGATATTCCGCTGATTCCTGAGTGGACGCTGAGCTATACCGGCACTCCCGGTTCCGGTTCGGCTGTGCTTCCGGCTTACATCGTGACCGAAGACCTGATCGAGTATCACTGGCTGAGCGACCCAAACCCACGCGTGTTCCAGCTTGGTCTGCCGGGCTCGCTGGCTTCGCAGTATGTGGTGGTGAAGTTTGGCGGCGTGGTGGTGAAGGGCGCGAACTATGCGCACTATCAGGTGCTGGTAGACCGGTAGAGCAGGGTGCAAGGGATAGGGTGTAGGGAGTAGAAAACAGGGATCGGCGTAGTTTGTGCCGGTCCCTGTTGCTTTTTGCGAGAGGGGGATGTGCGATGGGGTATTTGTTGCCGGCGGAGTACGTGCAGTATGGGTTGACGGCGGAGACTACGGATGACTGGGTGACGATGGCCTCCGCGCTGATGGAGGCGCATTGCCGGAGGCCAAGCCTGCTGGTGACGCAGTATGTGGAGCGGATGCGGCTGACGTCGGGATCGCAGGCGGTGCGGTTGAGCTATCGTCCGCTGGCTGCGGCTGTGGGGGCGGCTTCGGCGCTGGTGGGCGCGCGGGTTCGGTATGGCAGGCCGCGGCGCGGGGAGATGGTGGATACGTTTCGCGAGCAGGTGGTGTGGGCGTTCGGGCTGCCGGGAAGCTGGACGGCGCTGGATGCGGCTACGGTGGACGTGAACGAGACGATCGGTGAGCTGACGTTTCCGGTGAACTTCCTGGGGCTCGATTACAACGAGGTCGAGGTGACGTATACGTCGGGGCTGACGGTGGTTCCGGATGCGGTGAAGGTGGCTTGCGTGCAGATTGTGAAGAATGCGCAGGCGACGCCGTCGGTGAATGTGAAACAGAGCAAGATGGACACAATGTGGATGACGTACTTTGGCAGTTCGCTGATCGATCCGCAGGTGCAGATGCTGCTGAAGCCGTATGTGGCGGAAAGGGTGGGCTGAGCGATGGGCGAGCTATGCGATGTGGGGATAAGAGCTGCGAGGGCGGCGGATGTGCTGCTGCGCTGCGTGGGCGGCAGAACGGTGCTGCTGAGGATGCCGGCTCCAGCGAGCGCGGGAGACACGACGGAGCAGCTTGGGCTGGCGGTGCCGGAGTTTCAGGATGTGGAGCTGGCTCCAGTGGTGTTTCGCAAGGCGCGGAGCACAGCGGGTGAAGGCAAGGCGGCGAAGTGGGAGTTGATGGTTTCGGCTACGCCAGTGAACGAACTGGTGGGATCGATGGGATATGCGGCGGCTAGCGTGTTGTTTGCCACGGCGTTTGGGGTGGTGATAGATGGCGTGTTGATGGAGATTGTGTCGGCTGCGGAGTCTGAGGCGGGGGGTAGCGCTTATGTCTATCGGCTGGTGGTTCGGGCTCCGTTGGCGGGGGTGGTTTAGATCAAATTTGCTGAAGCAATGAGAAGTAAGGCAATGCAGGTCCCCTTCGGGGATGACAGCAAGACGGACGGCAGCAGCGGCGGATTTCACTTTAGGAACATTGTGCTTCGGAGTCTTGCTACTGGAAAGGTTACATATTTTATGCAGAATGCCAGGGATACGTTTTATGTGATGCTGCGGGACAGGCTGGCGGCGTTGAATCCGGCTCGGACGATGGTGCTGCGCGGGGTGGTGAGGCCGGGCGTGCTGGTAAAGGAGAATGAGCTGGTCTCGGAGGAGATGCCGGCGGACGCATTTTGTCTGCACTGGACGACGCTGAGCGTGGGTGTGCAGGGGGCGCTGCCGTTGGTCACGATAGGATGCGCGATTACGTATACGACCGACGGGGGTTCGGGGAATGGCGGGATGGACCGGGGACGGCTGCTGGCGGCGATGGATGCGGAGCTGATGACAGCGGTGAGCGCGGCTCCGCAGAATACCGTGAAGGTGAACTATGTTGCTGCGGCGGGCGGGTCTGGGTTGGGTCCGGTTGCAATGGGAACGAATGTGTTCTGGGGTGATGCGTCGTTTGGGCCGGTGGTGGTGACTGGAGAGCGGCTGGAGCGGGTGGCTACGGTCGAAGTGTTCTGCTACCAGGAAGCGGAGGAGCTATGAGCGGAATTGGGGCTGGAATTGGATGTGGAGGGGGAGTAGCTCCGGTGACGCGGCGGGTGAGGGCTTATTTTGCGCCGGTGAACCGGGAGGCGGGGGTGCCGACGGTGTTCGATGCGGCGCAGATGGGGACGTTTGCTCTGGATGCGCCGCCGGCGCCGTGGGTGGACCTGGGATGGTGCTCTGGGTTTGTGAGGAAGAGCGGGGCTGGGGCGAAGAACGGGGTGGTTGGGCTGGCGACGGGCGCTCCCGCGATGGTGCAGAGCCAGGTAAGGACGCTGGTCGAGGCTACGGTGCAGATGGAGTTCGAAAGCTGGGGGAAGCTGCAGTTGGCGCTGGCGGCGGGTTCTCAGCAGATGAACCTGCTGCAGACGGCGGTTGGCGCGGCGGCGAATGGAAGCGGCGGGATGGCGGCTTCGGCGGTTCCAGTGGCGGCGGGATCGACGGCTACGGCGTTGAACGTGGGGACGGCGGCTGCGCAGTTTCAAGTTGGGGAACTGGTTGCAGTGGATGAGGATTATGTGGCGCAGGTGGGGTTTGTGGGTAGCGGGGTGAGCGCTGCGTATGTGAGCTTGCCGGCAGCGGTGAATAATGACATTAACTACATTCGACGGGTAACGCTGAATGTGGCGCGTGTGGTAGGGATCGCGGGCGGAGTGCTGCAGTTGGGCGGGTCGCTGCTGGCGGGTGCTCCGCCTTCGGGGATGCAGGTGAGTTCGCTGATGGGGTTTGTGGACCGCGAGGGCGGCGGGTTTTTTCAGGAGTGGTCGGGACTGTTTGTGATGGACGGGGAGCAGGGAGATCGGGTGATCTATCACTATCCGCGGCTGCAGGCGATGCAGGGTTCGGCGGAGACGGTAGAGGTGCTGGCGGGGCCGCTGGAGCGGGTGAAGCTGGCGGGGATGTTTCGGGCGCTGCCGGTGAAGGATGCGAATGACGGGGAGACGGTCTTGTGCTTCCGGAGTTATCTGCCGGGGTCTATGCGGGCGGTTTAGCGGGTGAGCTGTGGCGCCGGCTGGTGAAGACAATGGCGTTCGAAACATTCGCCCAGTCTCTTCATCGACCAAGTGCGCTCGCTTGGGACCTCCATAGCATGAAGGATGGGCCAGTAGATTGATAAACAGCTTCGATCGAGAGGCGGATATTCCTTCAGGCGTTAAGACAAGGTTCAGCGGCAACGAATTGAAATCGTTACGGCGAGGGCAATTGCTTCGTGAGGGCAACGGCAAGAGTAGAGTATGGGATCGAACGGGAATCAGGAGAACGATGATGCATTGGAAACCGAGAGGATGGACGCTGATTGGAATGCTGCTGCTGGCAGTTCCGGGGGCGATGACAGTGATGAAGGCTGGTGCGATGGCGCAGGCGGCTTCACCCAGCCCAATTGCAACGGCGCAGGTTACAGATACCGTCTACCGCGCGGATGGGACGCCGGCTATGGGGACTGTGATTGTGAGCTGGAGCGCGTTTACGACGGCGCTCGGTCAATCGGTGCCGAGCGGGACGACCTCGGCTGCGATCGGCGTGGGCGGGGCGTTGAGCGTGCCGCTGGTTCCGAATGCGGGGTCGACGCCGATGGGAACGTACTACACGGCGGTGTACCACCTGGACGACGGCACGGTGAGCCGGGAGTTCTGGGTGGTTCCGGCGAGCCAGAGCGCGGTGACGGTGAGCTCGATCAAGAGCACGGTGGTGCCGACGTCGGTGGCGATGCAGACGGTGAGCAAGAGCTATGTGGACACGGCGATTGCGACGGCGATAACGGGACATCCGCTAGATGGAACGTCTCCCTACGTCATGAAGTCGGGAGACAACATGACGGGGCCGCTGGCGTTGCCGGGCGATCCGACGACGACGAACCAGGCCGCGGATAAGCATTATGTCGATGTGAGTGTGGCCGGCGTTGCGAGTGGCCTGGGGCAGAAGGTTTCAGCGTTGCCGGCAGGATCGCAGGCGGTGGCGCAGCCGGCAGGGACGCAGTTGCAGGTAAACCGGCTGAACGGCGAGGAATATGCGAGCCAGTATCTGAGCGGGTTGGGCGGCAACGGCATAGCGAATGCCATCGCGAGCCCGGACTGCGCGAGCGGATGCGACGTGAAGGTGGACCGAAGCTATGGCGCGAACGAGAGCTACCACCCGGCTGCGTGGAACAGCGGAAGCGGCGGAACGCATGTGCAAGACAACCGCAATGGCCAGCAGCGCGACAACTATCTGAATCCGACCTCCTCGCTGCATAACGGCGAAGACGCCGGGCAGGTGGTGGATGTGACTTCGACGCGAAGTTCGGCGGCTGAGTTTGCGGCAGGCGGATCGGGCGACCCGAGTTCGTACGGATTGCTGATCAAGCATGAAGCGCTAACGGGGGGGAACAATCTTTTTCCGGCGACGATCGAGAACGTGCCTTACTTCAAGTCGAACTACGATGCGCTGAATATTACGGGGACGTACAACACCATGGGGCAGCATGCGGTGACGGCGCAGGCGATCAACTGCTATGGCGTGGGCGATTGTTTGATTGGGTCGCAGTTCATCACGTCGTCGGGCGGAGTGCGGGATGAGGCGGATGAGGGAGCGCATCCTTACGATCTTCAGATACAGGAGGACACGAAGGTCCTGCAGGGAACGTGCAGCGCAGGGTGTACGGCAGGTTCGACCGTGGTGAAGGTCGCGGTGACGGGGGGAGTTGGGACTGAGGGCGAGGGGCGCTATCTGATCGACAAGAATCCAGCCAACGAGATCACGTCCGGGGTGCTTACGGGCGGGTCTGGGCAGGTGGGCGGAGGTCCTGGACCAAGTGCTACGTTCAGCGGAACGAACTTCCCGGTGAGTGTGTTCCTGGCGACGGCGGCGACAATACCGTCGCAGGCGAACAACGTGGCTCCGGGAAACGTGACGGTGGCCATTGCGACGAGCGGGGTGACGACGGGGTTTGCGACGAGCACGGCGGCGGTCCCGAGCCAGAATGGCGTGGCGTGCGTGGCGGACCAGCCCTACAGCACCAATCCACATAACTACGAGATGGCGAACTACAGCGTGGTGGACGCGACGCATCTGCAGATGACGTTGAACAAGGTGCATCGGGCGGGATCGACGATTGCGTTCGGAGGTCTCTGCGGCTATGGGTTGGAACAGACAGTGGATACGGTGGGTCCAATTCGTCAGGTGTTTCCGGTGATCGGATCCTACTCGCCGTCGGCGCTGTACTACGGAGGGTCGATTACGTCGATTGTAGGCGTGCAGGGAAACACGAGCTCGTTTCTGAATGTCTCGCTGCAGGTTGCCTCGATTGCGCGCAGCAACGGCGTGGTGACGGTGACGACGGCGGGCAACCTGCCGGTGGATGTGAACGGGCTGACGATGACGGTGTCGGGCGTGGCCGACCAGAGCTATAACGGCAGCTTTGCGGTGGCCTCGACGGGGACTAATACGCTGACCTATGCGCAGGCCGGGGCGAACAGCACAAGCACGGGCGGCACGGTGGCGAAGTTGACGGGCGGCTATGTCCTATATCCGATGGCGGAGGTGCTGGGCGTATTCGATACCGCGACGCAGAGTGTCGATGGACAGATGACGCTGGCTCCGAACACGGTGGCATGGGCGGCAAACGATCCGCTGGAAGAGCCGCATTACTATCAGCAGGCCATTGCGGCCGATGTGGAGGATGTTGGACAGACGACGCCACGGCCCACGATCGCGCAGACGGCAGGGGTTCAATACCAGTTCAATGTGGGGCCGGGGTTGAGCGGGTGGACAGTATCTAATGCAGCTCCGGTGACCAACTACCTGGGCAACGGCGGAACCCATGCGGCGCCGCATGCAGCGTATCAGGAGCAGGGCGTCTGGCAGTACGCGATGGAGACGCAGGCGGGCGAGGAGAGCGTGTTCCGGGTCCATTGCAACTCGCATGGTTGCGGCAAATGGAACTCGGGTTATAACTTGTTTGAGCTGGATGGGAATACGAACGAGGACAGGATTTTTTATCAGCCGCTGACGAGCACCCTGGCATTCACGGTGGGCGGGGCGCAGTTTCAGTTCGGCGGCGCGGGATTTTCCGCTGCGACGATCAATGCCGGCACGGTGAATGCGACGAGGCTGAATGGAGCGGTGAGCGCGGCGCAGTTGCCGCTGTTTGGCAGCTCGGGAAGCAGCCATGGGCCGGGTGCGGTGCCCGATCCCGGTGCGACGGCGGGTACGGCGCGGTATCTGCGCGAGGACGGGACGTGGGCTGTGCCCGCGGGTTCGGGCGCGAGCGGGCAGACCGTCGGGGCGCCGCTTTCAAGTACAGTGCGGCCGGTGGCGGGAGCGATGGCCGACTACGACTTCCTGCAGGGTACGGGGACGACGTTGGCCGACATCTCCGGAAACAGCAACAACGGCACATTGGGAGCGGGGGGACTGGCGCCGAACTGGACGGCGACGGGACTTAGTTTCAGCGGCCAGCAGCAGGTCGCGCTGCCGGCTTCGCTGAATGGCGCTAAGACATTCTTTGCGGGGGTGTATCTCGCGCCTCTGAACACGGGATATCCGGGCGGCAACCAGGAGAACGATTATCCGATGCTGGTGGGTTCCAGCCTGGGAGCGGCGGGGTTGAACCTGCTGTATGACCATGCCACCAATCCCTACCTGGAGGCGAACCAGGGGGCCTTTTCGCCTACCGTCTATGCGTCGGGAAGATTGCAGACGAGTGCGCTGAATCTGGTCTCGGGATTCCATGTGCTGACGTATGTCCTGGGAACAAGCAGCCCTGCCGTCGACCATCTTTATATCGATGGAACGGAAGTTGCCTATAACACGCACACGGTCACGGGCGCGCCTCAGACATCAGGGAGCCTTTTCCTGGGCTCGAGCGATACCGACATCTTTACCTCCTCCGGGCTGGTGGGGACGATGTATCGATTTGCGGCTTTCTCCTCGGGCACGTTGACGGCGGCGCAAATAATGCAGATCAGCAACCAGATCACCAGCGACGTGGCAGGCAGGGGAGTTCCAGTGGCTCCGATGGCGAGTCCTAAGGGGTCTCCGACGCTCAATTGCATTGGGGATTCGATTACCGCGGGATATCCGTCGAATACGCCGTTCTGCTCTTTGCTGAGTTTGAACAACCAGCCTTCGTATTCGATTGTGAACTGGGGGATAGTGGGTGTCACGGCGCAGGCGGTTGCCGGTTCGGAGAGCAATCGTGTCGCGCCAACGTGCGCCAACACGGCGGGGCCATCGAATGCGCTGATATTTCTTGGCACGAACGATCTCCTGCTTCAGAACCAGACACCGGCAAGCGTGCTGGCCAGCATCAACTCTGAGGTCCAGACACTCAAGATGGCAGGTTGCCATGTCTTCCTGGGAACGATGCTGTCCCGAACCGGCAACACGTCCGCGGGGACGAGCTTCGATGCGGCGAAGGACGTCTATGACGGGTTGATCCTTACGAATGCAAAGATGCTGGGAGCGGATGGTCTGGTCGATTTTGCCGCAAATCCTCTTCTGGGTGCGGATGGAGCCAACAGCAATCGGACTTATTTTGGAGCGGATGGCGTCCATCCGACGCAGGCCGGGCAGCAGTTTCTGGCGAATGCGGCGAGCAATGCGCTGAATTACTACTACGGATACAGCGAGGTGAATCCGCATGTGGTGACTTCTCTGCCGTACAGTATGGCGGCCGGGGATGGCGAGGTGAGCCTGTCGGGATTGACGGATGCGGGAATGCTGACGCTGCCGGATTGTACGGGGCAGAGTGGAGCGGTGTACCGGATCAACAATCCGCAGAGCGGGTTTGCGGTGACGGTGGTTCCGCTGAATGGGAGCGAGTTGATCAATGGGCTGGCGCTGGGGACGGGGGTGCCGGTGCCGGCGAACGGGACGTTGATGCTGCGCGATGTTCCCAATGCGAAGACGGTTTCGGGATGTCATTGGGAGATGTAGCGGGGGTATAGAAGGGCAGCCTCATTCTTCTGATGGAGGATGGGGCTGCGCTTTTTGCAGCGGGCGAGGTTGGGTGATGGGTGAGGATCGCAAGGGTTTGAAGGAGTTGCTGGACTTGGGGCGGATGTTGCGTTTGCATCCGGAGAATCTGCCGGAGGTCGTCCAGGCTATGCTGCTGGTTCGCGACAAGGAGGGTTTGGAGAGGCCACTGAAGGCGAATGCGGTGCAGCGGGCGTTTGAGCAGGGGCGCGGGCAGCGGAATATTGTGCTGAAGGCCAGGCAGATGGGAATCACGACCTGGGTGGCGGGACGGTTTTTTCTGAAGACGATCACAGCGCGCGGCGTGATGAGCGTGCAGGTGGCGCATACGCGGGAGGCTGCGGAGGGGATCTTCCGGATGGTGCAGCGGTTCTGGGAATGTCTGCCGGAGCAGACGCGCGAAGGGCCGTTGCGCAGGGGCCGGGCGAGTGTGGGGCAGATGAGTTTCCCGGCGCTGGACAGCGAGTTTCGGGTGGTGAGCGCGGGGGATGAGGGCGCGGGGCGAGGGTTGACGGTGCAGAACCTGCATTGCAGCGAGGTGAGCCGCTGGCCGGGAGATGCGAAGGCGACGCTGGCGGGATTGCGGGCGGCGCTGGCTCCCGGGGGCGAATTGGTGTTGGAGTCGACGCCGAACGGAGCGTATGGGTGCTTCTATGAGGAATGGGCCGCGGCGGGGCGGGATGGGGACGCGGTGCGGCACTTCTTTCCCTGGTGGATGGAGGAGGCTTATGTGGGGCCGGCTCCGAATGGGGAGTTGAGTGAGGAGGAGCAGAGGCTGATGTTGACACAGCGTTTGACATTGGAGCAGATCGGGTTTCGGCGGGGGCTGGAGAAGAGCTACCGGGGGCTGCGGTCGCAGGAGTTCGCCGAGGATGCGGAGACGTGCTTCAAGGCTACGGGGGATTGCTGCTTTGAGGTGGAGGCGGTGGAGGCGCGGCTGGCTTCCGCCGGCGAACCGATGGCGGTGCGGCGGGGCGGCGCTTTGCAGGTGTGGCTGCCTCCGCTGAAAGGGCATGACTACCTGGTTGCGGTGGATACGGCTGGAGGCGGCGCGGATGGGGACTATGCCGCGGTGCAGGTGATCGAGAGGAAGACCGGGCTGCAGTGCGCGGAGTTGCAGCAGAGGCTGGGTACGCTGGAGCTGGCGAGGGTTGCGGCGGAGTTGGCGAAGGAGTACGGCGGAGCGCTGATTGCGGTGGAGCGGAATAATCATGGAGCCGGGGTGCTGGCTTATCTGGATAGTGTGGAGCGGTACGCGAAGGTCTATGAGCAGGGGGGCTGCGCGGGATGGTTAACGACAGCGGGATCGAAGCCGGGGATGGTGAGCCGGATGGGAGCGCTGCTGGTCGAGTCGCCGGAGATGTTTCATAGCAGGAGGCTGCTGGGGGAGTGCAGGACGTTTGTGACCATGGCTACCGGGAGGACTGGGGCGGCGAATGGAGCGCATGACGACTGCCTGATGGCCATGGCGATCGCGCAGGCGGTTCGGGCGGAGTTGATGGGGAGAAGATAAGAAAGACATGTCCTGCCGGACGGGCCTCCTACGCGGAGGGCGGTCACTTCGTGACGCGTATACCTTGTCTGGGCAGGATGATCAGCATGGGGCCCCCCGTTGGTCGGCACGAAAATCTTTATCCCGACCAACGGGAGGGCCAACCGAAGGGGTATACGCGTCACGAAGTGACCGCCCCGCGCGTAGCGGGCCCCGTCCGGCAGGACATGGGGTTATTCTGTTAGGGGGTAACGGCTTGGCGGTCCTGGCGGTGCAGGCGATTCGACGGATGCGGGGCGGGGCGCAGAGTCAGCTGATGCTGGGGGCGGATGGGAAGCTTTGGGTGGTGAAGTTCAAAAATAATCCGCAGGATGTGCGGGTGCTGGCGAATGAGTTGATCGCGACACGGTTGGCGGCGGCGGCGGGACTGACCGTGCCGGCGTGCGACATCGTGGAAGTGACGGAGTGGCTGGTGGCCAACACTCTGGATATGTTTGTGGAGCTGCCGCGAGGAGAGAGACAGCGGTATGCGGCGGGGCTGCAGTTCGGGTCGCAGTTTGTGGGTGGGCTGATGCCGGGACAGGTGGTGGACTATCTGCCGGAGCAGCAATTGGAAGAGGTGAGAAATCTGACGGAGTTTGCCGGGATGCTGTGCATTGATAAGTGGGCGGGCAACTGCAATGGGCGGCAGGCGGTGTTCGAACGGAAGCCGCGGGAGAGGAAGTACCGGGCTACGTTTATCGATCAGGGGTTCTGTTTCAATGCGGGAGAGTGGACGTTTCCCGATTCGCCGATGCGCGGGGTGTACCAGAGAAACCTGGTGTACGGGCGGGTGACGGGGTGGGAGAGCTTCGAGCCTTGGCTGAGCCGGGTGGAGGCGATGGAGGCCGGCACGCTGTGGGAGATCGCGGAGGCGGTCCCTCCGGAGTGGTATGGCGGGGATACCTCTTTGATCGAACGGCTGATGGAGCAGATGCTGCGGCGGCAGGGGCGAGTGCGGGAGTTGATTGCGGAGTTTCGAGATTCGGACCGAGAGCCCTTCCCGATGTGGAATTCGGGAAAGAGAATTGTGGTGCCGAGGCAGTTCGCTGAGGTGAGCGGAGTGGGAAAATTCGTAATGTAGAGGAAGGTAGCTATTAGCTATTAGCTATTAACTATTAGCTATTAGCTTTTAGCTGTTAGCTGAAAAGCGCCGATGAGGGATGGTAGGACGTGCGGGCAGGTTTGAGCTAAAGGCTAAGAGCTAAAGGCTAAGAGCTGCACCTGGAGTAAGAGCTGCACCTGGAGGTTGTTTGCGTGAGCGGGTCCAATGCGAGTTCTTTCTGATCCGGTATGTGCCGGATGTGGTGAAGGGCGAGTTTGCGAATATCGGAGTTGTGCTGCGGGAGGCGGCCCCCGGAGCAGACAAGACCGATAGCGCGGTGGTGCGATTTACGCGGGACTGGAGCAGGGTCCGATGCATGGACGCGGAGGTCGATGTCGGTTTGCTGGAGGCGCTGGAGGGTGAGATTGGGGCCCGGCTGCGTATGGCGGGGAAGGATGCTCCGGGGATTAAGCCGGTGATGGAGATCCTGCAGGATACGCTTTCGAACTCGGTGCAGGTGACCGAAGTGAGGGGCTGTCTGGCGGAGAGCCTGCCGGCGGAGATGGAACAGTTGATGAAGATGTATGTGGAGCCCTTGAAGGTAAAGATCTCGCGTCCGCGTACAGGACGTTCGGCGATTGCGGGGGCGATGCGGACGGAGTTTGAGCGGGCAGGCGTTTGGGGGCTGATGCGGAAGAGGATCGCGGCTTCGCTGTATACGCGGGCGGGCGACCCGATGAAGATCGACTGCGGATATCGGCCTGGTTCGGAAAAGGCAACCCCGAGTGGGGTGATCCGGATGTTTCAGGCGGTATCGCTGGAGGGCGATGTGGAGGCGGCGAAGGGCTTGGCTTATTCTGCTCCGCAGTTGATCGAGGGGGTGCAGCGGGTGGAGAACGCAAGGCTGGAGTTGACGGCGATTGTGGAGCCGCTGCGCGCGGTCTCGGATATCGAGGACGAGGCGATGGAGCGCTACCGGTTTGGCGTGGAAGCGATGGAGCGGCAGGCGATTCGGGTGGTGACGTTGAGCGATCTGGCGAGGGTGGCGGAGACGGCGCGAGTGGAGTTGAGAGTTTGAGAAGAGTGCTATGAGCTACAGGTTCACAGCTCATGGCTCAAAGCTGATAGCTGACTTAGGCATGGCCCCATGGGCTGTGCCTTTTTCCTTTTGCAGCGGAGACGGAAAGAGAGAGGTGATGGCATGGGAGTTCGGGTGGCGGTAAAGGATCTTTGGCAGTGGTTGGCGGGTGTGGAAGCAGCGGCTGGAGACGCGGGCTTGGGTGAGCGGAAGACGGCGATGCTGCCTGCGATTCTGAGTCCCTATAACCCTTACAACGGGCTGACGCGAGGGGGACAGAACGCTTTGCCCAAGCCTACGGCGGCGAACCTGCGCAAGTTTTCGGAGACACCGGTGGTGCGGCGGGCGATCAATGTGGTGAAGGACAAGATCGCAAGCATGGACTGGCAGGTGCGGGTGCGGCGTGGCTATTCGGGCGCGACGGTGGAGGATGCGGAGGAGCGCATGAAGGTGCTGCGTCAGTGCCTGGAGGAGCCGAATGTCTCGGACAGCTTTCGCGTGCTGTTTGAGCAGGTGTTGGAGGATCTGCTGGTGGGAGGATTCGGCGCGGTGGAGATGGAAGCGACGGGAGATCCGGCGCGGCCGTTCCATCTATGGGCCGTCGATGGCGCAACCATCCAGATTGATGTGAAGTGGGACGGCGATCCCGCGAAGCCCAGGTATGCGCAGAGGACGGGGCAGATTGGGACGGAGGCGCTGGTTCCTCTGCTCGATGATGAGCTGATGTATGTGCGGCTGAATCCGCGGAGCTATACGCCGTTCGGCCTGGGGCGGCTGGAGGTTGCGTTCGAGACGGTGAACCAGTTTCTGAGCGCGAACCGGTATGCGGGCAAGCTGGCCAGCAACTCGGTGGCGCAGTATGCGCTTTGGCTGAACGAGGCTACGCCGGAGCAGCATGATCGCCTGATCCGCTGGTGGCAGGATGAGGTGGAAGGCACGGGACGCGTGCCGTTGCTGAGCTGCGAGCAAAAACCGGAGGTGCTGCGGTTTGCAGGCGGTACAGACGCCGATCTGCGCTTGCAGTGGCAGGACGCGCTGGTCCGCATGATCGCGAATGCGTTCGAGCTGCCGCCGATGATGCTTGGATTGCAGAGCGATGTGAACCGCTCGACTGCCGGCGAGATGGCTGACGAGGCATTCCAGAGCGCGGTGGTCCCGGTGGCGAAGCTGCTGGCCGAGCACATCACGCGCGACCTGTTTGCGAAGAAGCTGGGTTGGCGCGAGTTCGAGTTCTGCTTCAACGACCTGGAGAGCCGGGACGAGATGGAGGAGCTGCAGATGCAGACGACGCTGCTGAATGCGGGTGTCCTGACGGTGAATGAGGTGCGCGCCATGCGTGGGCTGGGGGTGCTCGATGCGACGCTGAGCCCGACCGAGCAGGCGGTGACCCAGTGATGATGACGATCGACAATCTGGATGGCGCGGGCGCGGTGGACTACAGCGCTGCCTTGTGTCCGGATGGACCGTTGAAGATTGTGCGGGTGTTGAATGCTCCGTCGATCTGCAGCGGCCTGCTGGACGTGAGCGATGCAGGTGTAAACGATGCCGGATTGAGTGTGCCGGCGCGGCGCGGCCGGGTGGCGGTGACCGCGGCGAGTGGGACGGTTCTCTTTACCGGCTATATCGCGACGGATCCGGAGGCTACCTATGCCGGGACCGGGTTGATGGGGCCGGTCTATCGCTATGCGTTCAGCGCGGTGAGCGATGAGTGGCTGCTGGATAAGCAGGCGGTTCCACTCAGCGGAGCGGGGCTGGGTCAAGACGCCGGGCAGTTGCTGACGACACTGACGAACCGGGTGGATGCCGGGTTGTTCACGACCGCTGGTGTGGGGAACGGGCTCCCGGTAGGCTTGTTCGAACCGGTGCAGACGGAGAGTTGGTCGAAGAACGCCGGCTCGTTGGCGAACTCGACGTATGCGGCTTATCGCGTGCTGGATGGCGCGCTGGGCCTGCAGCCGGCAGGGACGGTAGTTCATACGTTCAGTGACGGCAAGGGAACCCTTCAGGTCGCGGCGCTGAAAACCACGTCAGTGAAAGAGCTAGCGAACGATGTGACGGTGAGCGGCGCGATGGAGCCTTCGGTTTATGTGACGGAGACGTTTGCGGGAGATGGAACGACGACGGTGTTTCAGTTGTCGGCAGACCCGTTTCACCCGAAGAAGACGGCGAACTCGGCACAGTTTCTGACGGACAGCTTCAACCAGCCGGCGCTGGATAGGCAGATCTGGACGACCGCCGATCCGGGGTCGCACCTGAAGCTGAGTGGGGCGGGACTGACCTTGACGGGTGGAAATGGCCTCGAGGGACAGACCACGCTGACTGCGATCGATACTCTGGAGTTGGGTGGAACGCTGGTGATTGAGGCGGGAAATCTGCAACTTGGCGGAGCGAGCGCGGGAGTGGTCTGCGGGTTGTACTCGGGCGCGCCGCAGAGCGCGAATTGTTTTGCCGGCTACAACGTGCGGCAGAGCGGCGGCGCGACGGTGGCGGTCCCGTTTGTCAATGGAGCGGAGGTGGGGACCGTCTTCACGATGCTGCAGGGACATGTCTATACGCTGCGGATTCGGCTGCATTGCGTGGAGGCGCAGCGTGTGCTGCAGACCTACTACGCGATGGTAGATGGGAAGGTGCAGTCGTTTGGCGGCGGAACTGTGACAGCGCCGATGGACCTTGTCTTCGAGCTGCAGGATCTGGGGGTGACATCCAATACTCCGGCCACAGTGCTGTATGACGGAAGCGTGGTGAACTCTCCGGCGAACTGCAGTTTCGTCGCGGTGAACAGCGTGCAGTTGGTTGGGTCGATGGGGTATTGCAGGGTGATGCAGACGGGTTCGGGCTGGGTGGTGAGCACGCTGCCGAGCGGGACGAGGGTGACCAGGCTTATTGGCGCCGCGGGCGAGGGCGTGGACTGCAAGTTATCTGTATCAGGAAAAGTTACATTCCTTGCGGGACGGGTTCCGGTAGCTGGAGAGCTTGTAACCGTGACGTATCGTGTGCAACAGAGAGCGGTAGCGCGGCTGGAAGATGCGGAGAGCGTGACGGCAGAGGCCGCGGGCAATATGCCGGGCACGGCGCAGTGGCTCGGCAAGGTCCTAAAGCCTCCGGCGCGGAGTTCGATGGATTGCGAGAGCGCGGCGGCGGCGGTGCTGAGTTTTGCGGCGAGTCGCGCGGCTGCGCTGGCGGGCACCTATGAGGCGGTGAATCCCGCAGATGTCTGGCCGGGGGACGTGCTCGTCCTGACTGCCGCGAATCAAACGAGGAACGTGGTGGTCCGGCGGGCGGAGATTGTGGACGGTATGGCGCGGCCGGAGATGCTGACCTACAAGATGGCCTTCGCCAACGACTGGGCCGAGGCGCTCGGGCTGACGTTGTCTGAGGCGATTGCTGTGGATGCGCTGCTGCCGCAGACCGCGTTGAACTCGCCTTTGCCAGTTGGCGGCAACGTGCTTGCGAACCTGCAGCAGTTGCAGGTGGTGAGCGCAACGGGCACTGCGTTGCAGGTGGATGCTGGAACGGATCCACCGGCAGGCGGCGGGTTTGAGGTGAGGCGGCGGGATGGAGACTTTGGACCGGGCGTGGACCAGGACCTAGTGCTGCGAAGCCCGGTGCGAAGTTTTTCGATTCCGCGTGAAGGGCAGATCGAGCACTACTACGCGAGGATGTACGACGCTTCGACGCCGCCGCTATATTCGCGGTTTTCGAGTGCGGTCTTTACGGATTTGCCGGTGAGCTAAAGACAGGGAATAGGGAGTAGGGAATAGGGAGTAGAAAGCTCTGCACCTCTGACTTTGCCGCCAACGATAAACGACGCGAACGCGGGATGGCAACAAAGGTTGAAGCAGCAGCGGACATCGGAGTGAGGGGTCTTCTACTCCCTACTTCCTATTCCCTACTCCCTGCACTTAGAAAGGAGGATGCAATGACAGAGTTCGAGGGGCAGGTATTAGCGGATTTGAGTGTGCTGAAGAGCCAGATGCAGCAATTGATGGGGATCGGACAGCCAGGGAGGATTACCGAACTGGAGGAGCGAGTCGACCGGCACGAGAGGAGCGTGCAGCGCATGAAGGGCCTTGTGGGCGCAGGCGGAACGGCCCTGGCCATGTTCCATCTGGCGATCGATTATTTCCGGCGTTAATGAAATTGGGAGGAACGAATGAATTTTCTGAAGGTGTTTTTTCGCGCGATTACTTTGCTGCCTGGGGTGATTCAGGGTACCGAGGCTCTGTTTGGTGCTAAGTCCGGGGAGCAGAAGAAGCAGGCGGCGCTCGAGATCGTCGGGGCCGCGATCAACATCACAGACGCCGCGACGAGCAGACAGATTGCTGACTCCGGCCGGTTTACCGCAGGCCTGGGGGCAATCGTCGACGGCGTGGTGACGTGCCTGAATGCAAGCGTCTGGGCGAAGCAGTAGAGGTGGTGCGGGTGGCGCGGCGTCCATGAGGAAATCGTATAATCGGGGCCATGGACGTCGAGCCGAAGAGCAGTGTTTTGGTTGGGGTTGTGATGGGAAGCCGCAATGATTACGCGGTGATGCGGAACGCCGTCGAGGTGCTGAAGGAGTTCGGCGTGGCGCACGAGGTGCGGGTGGTTTCGGCGCACCGGACTCCGGATCTCTTGTTCGAGTATGCCGATGCTGCGGTGGGACGTGGCTTGCGGGTGATCCTCGCGGGCGCGGGTGGCGCGGCGCATCTGCCGGGGATGATCGCGGCGAAGACAGTGGTGCCGGTGCTGGGCGTCCCGATTCCAGCGACGGCGCTGCAGGGGATGGATTCGCTGCTGAGCATCGTGCAGATGCCGAAGGGCATTCCTGTAGGAACGCTGGCGATTGGCGCGGCGGGCGCGATGAATGCCGGGCTGCTGGCGATCGCGATACTGGCCACGACGGATGCGGCGCTGAGGGACAAGCTGGTGGCTTGGCGTATTGCGCGGCGCGATGAGGTTCTCGCGCAGGTGGCCGGGGAAGATGAAGGTGACGTCGCGTGAACTCTGGAACGGCAGCAGCGAAGCCGATTTTGCCCGGCGCGACGATTGGGATCTTTGGCGGCGGGCAGCTTGGCCGGATGACCGCCATGGCGGCGCGCGCGATGGGATACCGCATTCTGGTGCTCGATCCTGATCCTGCCTGCCCAGCGCGGTTTGTGGTGGATGGATGCATCGAGGCTGGGTGGGACGATTCGCGGGAGGCTGCGAACCTGGCGAGGGGATGCGACGTGGTGACGCTCGAGATCGAGCAGATTTCGCCGGCAAGCATGAACGCCGCCGCCAGCTATGCGCCGGTGCGGCCGGGCGGTGCGATGCTGGCCGTGATTCAGGACAGGATCGAGCAGAAAGATTGGCTGCGGAGGAACGGGTTTCCTCTCGGAGAGTATCGAGCCGTGCGGTCGTTCGATGAGCTGCGCGATGCTGTGGCTGCGCTGGGCGGCAGGTGCTTCTGCAAGAGCGCGACCGGCGGATACGATGGACGCGGGCAAGGGAAGGTCGGATTTACCGCAGGCGCAGCGACGGAGGATGAGATCAGGAGCGCGTGGGAGGCGCTCGGCGAAGCTGCCGGCGTGGCCGAGAAGGCGATTGAGCTGGAGCGGGAGATCTCCGTGCTGGTGGCGCGCGCTCCCAACGGCGAGATGAAGGTGTATCCGCCGGCGTGGAACCATCACGAGAACCAGATATTGGCATGGAGCGTAATGCCAGCGCCAATCTCGTCTGCGATGGAGACTGAGGCGCGAAAGATCGCGGAAGAGATTGCCGATACGTTTCAGTTGGAAGGCGTGCTGGCGGTGGAGATGTTCTGCACGACGGCCGGCAAGCTGCTGGTGAACGAGCTTGCTCCACGGCCGCACAACAGCTATCACGCGAGCGTACGGGCCTGCATCACGGGACAGTTCGAACAACTGGTGCGTGCGGTATGCGATCTTCCGCTGGGCAGCGTCGACGTTGTGCAGCCTGCGGCGATTGCGAACCTGCTGGGCGATCTATGGTTGAACCTCGACGGCTCGCCGCGGGAACCAAGGTTCGATCTTTCGCTCGCGGTGCCGGGAGTCAAGCTGCATCTTTACGAAAAACACAAGCCGCGCAAGGGACGCAAAATGGGACACCTGTCTGCTGTCGGGGCGACTGCGGAGGAGGCAGTCGAACTGGTGATGAAAGCTAAGGCGCTCTTGTAATCATTGGTCTTTTTGCTTTTGCTGTATGCTATTGATTCTACTAGGCAACTCTACCCATGACTTACGAGACCTGTGTCACTATCGTCTTAACTGCACTTTGCGCTATGCTGGCCATTCTGGCGATAGGGATTGGAGCACTAGCAATTTGGGGATACAGCGGCATTCAAAAGGTTCGAAAGTCGATAGCGGCGGATATTACTACTAAAGCTGACGCCGCGCTGACCGCAAAGCTAAGCGAATATCCAGATGCCGAATCAATAATTCAAGTGTTCAATCGTTTCAAAGAGCAGTCAGAGTTAATGGAACAGTTGCGTAACCAGATGACGTCTCCGGGATCAAATTCGATTGCAGAAGCATCAAATACAGAGCAAGATAAAGTAGTGGATCAAGCAAGTGGCTCAGTCGCCGATGATTACCCAAAGGGACAGGAGGCGAGAATCAATGCAATCGAATAACGGATCAATGAAGCCTACCCCAGGTCAGATCATCGCGAAGTATCAGGAAGTTGCGCCAGTTAATGTAGTCGCAATTGCTGAAGAGTTAGGGATAAACGTGTGGGAATCCGCGAAATTGATCCCGGATGTCTCCGGCAAGCTGTTCCTCGACCCGGTCAACGGTGGCTACAGTGGCTTCAGCATGGTGGTTCGCAAGAGCGATCCACTCCCGCGAAAAAGGTTTACGGTCGCCCATGAAACGGCTCATTTCATTTTGCACCGGGCCATGTTCAAGACAGGAAGCGATTTTGCGATGCATCGCGGGGGGCAAAGCGGCAGGGAAGAGTCTCAAGCAAACGACTTGGCTGCTAACATACTGATGCCTTACCCGCTGATTCAAAAACTAATAGCAGATGGTTGTAAGACTCCAGAAGCACTCGCTAGAAGGTTGGGTGTTTCCCAAGCGGCTATAGGTATACGGCTCGGCATTCTTAACATGTAATTTCCCATCACACACAGGCGCGGCAGACTGGATTGAAGTCTGCCGCGCCTGTGTGTGAGCAAAGACTAGCCGATGTCTTCGGTCCAGTTCTCCAGATACGCCTTGAAGTCCGACATGAATTTTCCCGCATCCGCGCCGTCGACGATGCGGTGATCGAAGCCAAGCGTGAAGCGCTGGATGGAGCAGATCGCGATGGAGTCGTTGCCGTCCTTATCGGTAAGGACTTCGGCTTCCTTGTTCAGGCCGCCGATGCCGAGGATCGCGCTCTGCGGCTGGTTGATGATCGGCGTTCCGAACTGCTCGCCGAAGATGCCGGAGTTGGTGAGCGTGAAGGTGCCACCGGAGATCTCGTCCGGAGCCAGCTTCTTGCCGCGAGCGCGGTCGGCCACATCGACGATGGCGCGGGCGATCCCGAGGAAGTTTCTTTCCTCCGTCTGCTTGATGACCGGAACGATGAGCCCCCAATCGAGCGCGACGGCGATGCCGATGTTGATGTTCTTGTTGTAGCGGATGGCTTCGCCTTCGATCGAGCCGTTGACGACGGGGTGCTTGCGGAGCGCGTGAATGGCGGCGCGGGTGATGAAGGGCATGTATGTCAGCTTGACGCCGTTGCGCTGCTCGTACTTCGCCTTCTCCTTCTCGCGCAGCTTGACGATGCGCGTCATATCCACCTTGAAGACGGTGTGGACGTGCGGGCTAGTGCGTTTGGACTCGACCATGCGCTGCGCGATGATGGAGCGCATCTTGGTCATGGGAACGAGTTCGCCCGGCTGCGGCTGAGCCGCCGCAGGCTTTGCGGACGCTTGTGCCGCCGCCTGCGCCGGAGCAGACGTTGCCGGAGCAGATATCGCCGGAGCAGCAGCAACCGGCTTGGGTCCCTGCTCGAGATGGCCGAGAATATCCGTCTTGGTGATGCGGCCGGAGGCTCCGGTGCCGGGAACCTGAGCGAGATCTACGTTGTTGTCCTTCGCGATTTTGCGCACCAGCGGCGAGGAGCGTGCGCGCTCACCCTCCGAGGCAGAGGCTTCGGGAGCAGACGCGGCGGCAGGTGCAGGTGTGGACGCAGCCGGTGTGGACGCAGCCGGCGCGGATGCTGCCGTCGCAGATTTGCCGGCAGCGCCGCCGATCACAGCAACAACCGTGTTGATCTGGACCGTCGAGCCTTCCGGGACCTTGATCTCCGAAAGAACCCCGGCCACCGGCGAAGGGATCTCCGCGTCCACCTTGTCGGTCGAGATCTCGAAGATCGGCTCGTCGCGCTGCACGGTGTCACCGATTTTTTTTAGCCACTTCGTGATGGTGCCCTCCGTAATGGACTCGCCCATCTGCGGCATCAGTACCTCGGTGCCGGGACCGCCCGATGTGGGAGGATTGCCCTGTGTCGCCGCAGGCGTATCGACTGCGGCAGGTTCGGCGCTGTCGTCGGCGGGCGCGGCGGCGGTCTCAGTCTTTGCCGGGGAAGCGGCAGCAGCAGAAGGGGTCGAGGCAGCCGCCGGGGCCGAGGTAGAACCAGCTTCCTCGATCGTGCAGACCACGGTGTTGATCTGGACCGTCGTCCCCTCCGCAATCTTGATATCTTTCAACGTGCCGGCGGAGGGCGAAGGAATTTCAGCATCGACCTTGTCGGTAGAGATCTCGAAGAGAGGTTCGTCGCGCTGAACAGAATCACCCGGTTTCTTTAGCCACTTGGTGATGGTGCCTTCGGTGATGGATTCGCCCATCTGGGGCATGACTACGTCGGTCGGCATGAACTTTTCTTCTCCCTCGAAACGGATACGGACGCGCTCGCTCCCAGCTCATTCCAGCCGGAGATGCGACGAAGCTTACACGTATGGGATTATACGGCGGCAGCGTGCCTGCTGGCCTGCTGGAGTGCGGTAAGCGAACGGTCCATCCCAGACCGAGCTGATTACACACGAGCCGCCAAAAGTTGATCCAAAGACTCGCACCACAGCATCTGCCGCTCGAAGATCCGGCCAAAGTTGCGGGCGATACTGTGGAGCGCGGTCTCCATGGTGGGATGGCGATCGGCGTCCGCCTCCAGTTCGAGACTGGTCACCTGCCGGTCGGCGATGCCACATGGAACGATCCAGTCGAAATCGCGCAGGTCGGTCGTGACATTCAGCGCAAAGCCGTGCGACGTGACGCCCTGCGAGATATGGACTCCGATCGCGGCAATCTTCTTCTCGCGGATGCTGCCGCCAGCCATCGTCCACACTCCGGTCAGCTTGCAGATGCGCTGCGTCATCACGCCGAAGTCGCCGCAGGTGCGGATCAGCGCCTCTTCCAGCAGACGAACGTAATCTACCGGTCCCATATGTATCCGGCCCGGGCCTTTCTTGACGGGCCAGTCGCCGCGCAGATCGAGGATGGGATAGCCGACGAGCTGCCCGGGACCATGATAGGTCACATCACCGCCGCGATTGATCTCGTGCAGTTCGACTCCCCGCTGGGCGAGCACCTCATCGCTGGCCAGTACGTTCGAGCGAAGCGCATTGCGGCCCAGCGTCAGGACCGGAGGATGTTCCAGCAGGAGAAGCGTGTCGCCGATAACGTCTTGTTTGCGCGCGGCAATCACCTGCTTCTGGAGCTCAAGGCCTTCCGTATAGGAGACACGTCCGAGTGAAAGAAGATTAATGTGCATCTAGCGTCCTTCGCGACCAACTCAGGGAACCTTCAGACGGTCATGATCTCTTTTTCCTTCGCCTTGAATAAATCCTCGATCCGCTTGATCTCCACGTCGGTCAACTGCTGCACCTCATCGCTCGCCCGCTTCTCATCATCGGCCGAGATCAGTTTGTCCTTCGCCGCCTTCTTGATCTGGTCGTTCCCATCGCGCCGGATATTCCGGATCGCCGTCTTGTGGTCCTCCAGCACCTTGTTTAGCTGCTTAACCACATCCTTGCGCCGCTCCTCGGTCATCGGCGGCACCGGCACGCGGATCACCTTGCCATCGGTCATGGGGTTTAGCCCCGCGCTCGACGTGCGAATCGCCTTCTCGATCGCCGAAACCATCCCCATGTCGTACGGCTGCACCAGGATCAACGTCGGCTCCGGCGTCGATACCTGCCCCATCTGGGCGACAGGAGTGTCCGTGCCGTAGTAGTCCACCTTGATCTGGTCGAGCATATGCACATTCGCCCGCCCTGTCCGCGCCGACAGCAGATGCCCGCGAAAGTCCTCCACGGTGCTCTCCATCTTCGCCTTCAACTGCTCGTGTGTTCCCTTCAACGCCACAATTCCCGCCATTGCCGATGCCATACGTTCTCCTCTGCTGCAAATCCATATTTTACAGAGACGCCCCGAACCACGCGAGGCGAGCCGCTAAGATCTGTCCTGCCGGACGGGCCGAAGGGCAGGGTGTAGGGAATAGGGTGTAGGGAGTAGAAAACTCACTCCGCACTCTAGCTCCGCTGCAACAATCACGCGTAAGCAGCGAGCGGCCGGGCAGCAGAAGGGCGGAGCGGCAGTGGACATTGAGGCCATAGAGAAAGGGTCTTCTACTCCCTACACCCTGCCCTTCGGCCCGTCCGGCAGGACATAATCTCCTAAGACTCGTCCTTCTCCAACTCCGTCTCCATCGGCCCCAGCCCAAGCCCACGTCCTGGCTTCTTCCGCACCGGATAGATCTTAGCTGCCAGCACCGGTGCCATTGTCTCCTTCACCAGGTCCTCAATCCCGCTCCAATACTTCACATCTCCCGGACGTGCAGACGGCACCCTCTGCCGCATCCGGCAGTACCAGAGCGACCACTCCAGCTCCTTCGCGCTCTTGTTCTTGATGGCAGCTTCAATCCGCTTGACCTCAGAAAACCCGCTCACGAACTCATCCCTCGCAGCCGCCTGCAGGCCTCCGCCAGATCCGCATCCTTCTTGGCAAAACAAAACCGCAGCAGGTCCTCGCCCTTGCCCGGCCTGAAGAAAGCCGACCCCGCCACCGCCGCCACCCCTGTCTTGGCCAGCAGCGCCCTCGCCTTCTCCGCGGCCGTCGCGCCCGGCAGCCCCTCCGCCGAAGCCAGTACGTAATACGCCCCCGCAGGCACATGCGGCTTCATGCCGGCATCGCGCAGGGCATCCACCATCATCGTCCGCTTCGCCTCATGCTCTCGCGCCAGTCCCGCATAAAACTCCGGGCCAAGTTTCTCCACCCCATCCGCGCACCCATGCTGAAACGGAGCCGGCGCGCACACATACGTCAAGTCATGGAAGTACCCAATCGCCCCGGTCCACCGCGCATCGGCGATCAGATACCCCAGCCTCCAACCCGTCACCGAAAACGTCTTCGAAAACCCCGACATTAGAATCGTCCGCTCCCGCATCCCCGGAATTACTGCGGGGCTTACATGCTTCACGTCGCCATACACAAAGTGCTCATAGATCTCATCGGTCAACACGAACAGATCGAACTCCCGCGCAATCTCCGCCAGCCCCTCCAACTCCGCCCGCGTGAATACCTTACCCGCCGGGTTCGACGGCGTATTCACCACCACCGCCCGAGTCTTCGAGGTAATCGCCGCCCGCACCGCATCGAGATCGAGACGCCAGTCCGCCCCCTTCAGAGCCACCACGACCGGAACCGCGCGCAGCGACCGCAGCGTATTCACGTGATATCCATAGAACGGCTCAAACAGCAGCACCTCGTCCCCCGGATTCAACAGCGCCATCGCCGCCGCATGAAACGCCCCAGTCGCCCCGCTAGTCACCAGCACCTCGCGCTCGGGATCGACCGACCTCCCCAGAGTCCGTTCCACCTTCCCCGCAATCGCCCTTCGCAGCCGCGCAATCCCATCCAGCCGCGTGTAGATATTTGACCCCTCCCGAATAGCGCGGATCGCCCCCTCAGCCACCACCTCCGGGACTTCGGTATCGCACACACCCTGGGCCAGGTTCACCCCGCCCATCCGGTCGCACTCCATGGTCATCGCGCGAATCTCCGACTGCACCACCCGCGGCGCCAACTCGCTCAAATGCAGCTTCTGCTTCGTACCCTGTGTCATCATCAACCCACGGTTGTTTTTCGGCATGATCGGATATCCGCAATGCCCTCTGAACCCTTCGAAGCGCCGCACCGGCCACGTTCCGCTCAGGCGCCTAGAAAGGCAGGTGAAACACAAACCCCATGCTTACCGACTTGATCGCATAGTTGTGGCTGTACGTGCCGAACGGATCGAGCCCGCCATACCCCAGCTCCGCTACCCGGTAATCCATGATCGGAAGCACTTTGATATCCAGTCCTGCATACGCCTGGTATTCAAAGTTGTTATGAATGGCGTTCGGTTGCGCGTTCACAGAGCTGTTGTAGAGCCCATAGTCGCTGCGGCCCAGCCCTGCCGCTCCCTCGATGTAGGGTTTCAGCGGCTTGAACGGGGTATGAAACACGGCACGGACGCCACCCAGCCCCGAATAAATACGAGCGCCGGGACCATTGAAGTTGACATAAGCGCCGCGCTTGGTCGTCAGGATATCGCCGCGCAGGTCGACGCCGAGTTTAACCGGCCCTACCTTCCAGAAGTCGTAGTAAACACCCCCTGTTCCTCCCAGGGGATCGACGGAATTCGCACGCGCGTTCTCAATGCCAGGCGCCGACGGCAAAGGCGAGTCGGCCATGCCGGTCAGCCGGTTCACGGTGAATTCGCCATAAACGCCCACCTGGGCGTGTGCGTTTGCAGATGCGAGAGCGGCGACAGCGACGGCGGCAAGAAGGAGAACTGCGTTCCGAAAACTCATGTGAAGTTAGTTTACAAGCTCATAAGGCTCTCAGGCGGGGGACGCTTAGCGAATTGTGTCAGCCATCTCCGCTTTCACCATCGAAGCACCCAGTCCACCCCGCACCGCCAATTCGTACTCAAATCGGTGTCATCCGTGTAGATCGGGGTTGAGCCTTTCCCCCAAACCCATTATCCCTGCCGCATCTTTCTCACCTCATCCAGGATCCGCTCCGCCATCTTCTCTTTCCGCATCACCGGCAGATCCACCGCTCCATCCGCGGTCAAGAAGCTTCCCGCATTCTCCTCCCCATCGAACCCGATCCCCGCCCGCGACACGTCGTTCACCACCACCGCATCCACCCCCTTCCGCGCAAGCTTGGCGCGTCCGTTCGCCTCCGCGTCCTCGGTCTCCGCCGCAAACCCGACCACCAGCGTCCCCGGCTTACGCCGCTGCATCACCTCGCGCAGAATATCTTCGGTGGCCTCGAGCTCCAGCATCAACGCGCCCGAACGCTTGATCTTCTGCGCCGCCACCCGCGCAACCCGGTAGTCGCTCACTGCCGCCGCCATCACTACCACGGTCGCCTCCTGCAGTCGCTCCAGCACCGCGATCCTCATCTGTTCCGCGCTCACCACCTGCATCACCTCAATCCCCAGCGGACAAGTCAGCCCCGTAGGAGCACTGATCAGAATCACCCTCGCTCCCCGCCGTCGTGCCGCCTCTGCCACCGCGTAGCCCATCCGCCCGCTCGACCGGTTCCCGATATACCGTACCGGATCGATCGACTCGCGCGTCCCGCCGGCTGTCACCAGCACCGTTTCTCCTGCAAAATCAGCCACAACCCTGGGTGCCTCGTGCCCTGCGTTGGGGACGTGGGTTTCCGCAGAATCCGCCGAAGCCAGCGCGTCCCGCACCGCCGCCACAATCTCTTCCGGCTCCGCCAGTCTGCCGCCTCCCACCATCCCGCAGGCTAGATACCCACTCCCGGGCTCGACCACCTTCACCCCGCGCGTACGCAGGGTCTCCACATTCGCCCGCACCGCCGCATGCTGCCACATATTTACATTCATCGCTGGAGCCACAATCACCGGAGCGGTCGTCGCCAGGAACATCGTTGAAAGGAAATCATCCGCCAGGCCATGGGCGAACTTCGCCAGCATATCGGCCGTCGCCGGGGCCACTACCAGCACCCGCGTCGTCTGTGCCTGCTCGATATGCTCCACCGAAGAATGCTCTCCCGAAGACTCCCCCTCCTCCGAGCCTGTCCCCGCCTCTTCGCCCCAAAGCGACGTAATGACTTTGTGTCCTGAGATCGCCGCAAACGTCAGCGGCCGCACAAACTCCTCGGCCGCACTGGTCATCACCACATGCGGATCGTACCCGGCGTCCTGCAGTGATCGCACCAGCTCCACGGCTTTATATGCCGCAATCCCCCCGCAAACCCCGACTGTTATCTTCAGCCCCTCACGTGCCATGCGAACCGCCTTCTCCACACCGGCAAATGGTCTCACAGCTACACCCCGTCCCGCATCTCGCTATGCCGTCGATCTTGCCCAAGCTACAATCGACCAGCATGATCGCTCACCTTCGCGGACGGCTCCTCGCCAAAACCCCCAATCAGGCCACCGTGGAGTGCGCGGGCGTGGGCTATGACATCACCATCAGCGTCACCACCTTTTCGGCCCTTCCACGGGAGGGCGCTGAAGCCGCGCTGCACATCCACACCCATGTCCGCGAAGACCAGATTGCCTTGTTCGGCTTCTCCGAAACCCAGGAAAAACGCCTTTTTGAGAAGCTGCTGACGATCAGCGGCATCGGCCCGAAGCTTGCCATCACCGTGCTGAGCGGGATTGCCTCCGACCGGCTGGTGACGGCGATCCGGTCGGGCGATTACGCGACGCTGACCAGGATTCCGGGGATAGGCAAAAAGACTGCAGAGCGCGTCGTGCTTGAGCTCAAGGATAAGCTCGACGACCTGGCCGCGGCGATCCCCCCCACCGCGGCCGGAGGCTTCCACCACGGTCCGGCAGGAGATGACGCGCTCTCCGCCCTGGTGAACCTCGGCTATCCGCGGACCGTCGCCCAGAAGGCCATCGAAACCGCTATCGAAAAAACCCCGGAGGCCGGCAAGGAGTTCGAGACGCTTTTCCGGGCTGCGATGGCTGCGATCCGGTGAAAAAAATTGCTGTGTGGTGGAGGGCGTTTTTGCAGGGTTTTTTGCAAAATACAAGGTACAAACGTGGTGTTTTTGCATGGTGGATGTGGTGCATTTGTGCTCTTTCGTATGGCTGAGAGTGCAGGTTTTTCGCCGCCGAAAAATACGCCACGTGTTAGAAATAAAGTTGTGGAAAGCGTAGGGCAGACGGAAGACGGCCCCGAAACCGTGTTCGCGGGTTCGGGGCCATAGGTTTGCAGACGGCCCGTAAGCCGAATTCTGTTTTAGACGATCATTCCTCTACGCGACGCATTGCTGCGGCGCTTTAGCAACCTACCCGCAGGTTTCGGCTCTCTCGCGGCGTCACCGCCGGTTGGAGTCTCTCCGCCTGGGCGCACCGGGCCGGTACGCTTCCCGCCGCGTGGAGAGGAGCGGCGAGATCCCTGCCTATTTGGTCTTGCTCCGTGTGGGGTTTACCTTGCCGCGCCCATTACTGGACGCGCGGTGCGCTCTTACCGCACCTTTTCACCCTTACCTCAGGAGACGTGCTGATTTACCGAAGCAAATCAATGACCTGGGGCGGTATCTTCTCTGTTGCACTTGCCGTCCAAAGGTCTTGAAACCTCCGTCCCGGACGTTATCCGGCACACTGCCCTGCGGAGTTCGGACTTTCCTCCCCCGCCCAACGCCTTTTGAGGGGCCCGGGCGGCAGCGATCATCCAGCCGCCTGCAAACTCTATAGTACAGGGAGTAGGGATAGAGGGCGGAAGAGTTCCACTGCATGTCGCTTTCTTATGCGAGTGCAGGAGTGCGCCAGCCTGCAGCCGACAGTGTCTTGTTAGGGTAGAGTCTTGCAGGGTAGAGTCAGGGCCGCAGGTGGCCGGCATACCGGGCGGCTACGATATTGCTTTGAACCGCTTGCATTGCCTGGCTTGCGGGCATTCCGCTGGTCATGACACCCTCGAAGAAGTAGCCTTTGGCAGAATCACTGTTGTCGCCGCCGATCCCCAGGATGATGGCTCCTTCCTGCCGCATCGGCTGATAGCCGTTCGGAAGAGGGACGATGCCGGTACTGGTCAGGCCTTTGGATTGGGCGTTGCCCTGGTAGATGGCGAAGGTATGCTGACCGTCGCTGGCACCCATGCCGGTGACGAAGGTGGCGCCGGCGGGAACCTTGAGGTGGCCGTAGATGCCATCCTCCATGTCCAGACCTGCGTCGGGATGGCATGGGTCGCCGTGGCACATGATGTTGATGGCGTCCATGTGGCCGGCTTTGTTGTCGAGATTGTTGGTCTCGGCGTTACCGAAGTCGAAGCAGCATTTGCCGTTGAGATTGAGGGCGGAGGTGACCATGTAGACGCCTTCGGGCTCTCCATGGACTGCTGTGCGTTTCGGGCTGTCGTTGCGGTAGCCCATTCCAGGGGAGATGGCGATGCCGTAGACCTTGTGTCCGGCCACGGTTGCCGGGAGAGCGTTGGCTATAGCCGGGAGGTCGTAGCCGTTGGGGCCGGGCCCGCGCGCTTCGCCGCCGGGAGGCGCGGGCGTGAGGTCGTTGTGGTTGGGCGACTGGTCGTAGAGTCTGGTGATGGCGCAGGCGGTGTTGGCGCAGAAGGCATCCTGTGCCGCGGCGTTGGCATAGCCGCCGGGAAGGAGACCGATGTTGGCGTGGGTTCTGTCGGATTGACGGGTGACCTGGTAGAGCGGGCCGGTGTACGCGCTGTACAGGGCGCGGGTGGTGCTGATGGCAGCAACACAGGGCGTCGAGGATGCGAAGAGATCACACGGACGGGGCGTGGTCTTTTGTGCTGAAGCGACGACGGCCGGGATCATCGCAAAGGCGAAGAGAAGGTTGGCGAGCGACAGGATGTATCCGAATAATGATTTCGATTTGAGTGGCATGGAATATTTGTGAGTTCCTTCACTTTATTTGTTTCACTTTCCTGCCTAACAGTTGGTCAGCGACGGCAGAATTAATGCAGCGAAAGCGGGATCCGGCGCAAGGGCCAACGGCGCGAGATAAGCCAAAAGCCGCTGATAGCACCAGTATGGTAACGATAGGGCGGCTAGCCTATTCCGATAATGCGACTTGTGAGGACCGAGCACGATATGGAGGAGTCATGCGCTACTCTGAGCGCAGACGGATTCGCAAGCTTTCCTATCCGAAGGTGGTCTACCCATGTTTGTGTGCGTGTTCGCGAAAACTATACGCCTGTCAACCCTGCTTCTTTCCACGCTTACGGTTGCGGCGGCCCAGAACAACGCTCCACTCCCTCTCGGCGCTCCGACGACCCCGTGCGAACCCCCCGCCGCTCCTGACTTCGCCGGCCTGCGCGTCTTTCAAGGCACCACGTCGGTCCCAAGGGTGTATTTCTGTGGCAGCCACGGCCAACCGGCCGGCGTCTGCTTCACCCAGTATCTCAACCTGGCCAAACCTGAGGAGTACCAGGGCGACCTCATCGCTGCCGGCCCGACGCAAGGCGCCTGGACCTGCGCGATGGTCGGCGGCTGGCCCGGCTGGGTCCCAACCGATCGCCTGTCACCGGTCCCCGCCACTCCCGCGATCACCACGCAACAATGGCTCGGCACCTGGGTGAACGGCCATGTCAGTACGAGCCGTGACCGCATGGTCTTATCCCGCAGTGCCGCCGGCCACGGCACGATCCACGCCGAGGCCAAGGCATATTTCACAAACGCCGCCCACAATGTACATACCGGAGACGTAAGCGGCGACGCGCTTGCCATGGGGCCTTTTCTGCATATTCTCGATACAGGCGAGCAGCCGGGTTGCGCCCTCGATTTGAAGTACGATGTCCAGAGCGGAACAATCCGCGCCGTCGACAACCAGCTATGCGGCGGTTTTAACGTCAGTTTCGACGGAGTCTGGCACCGCGCAACGGCGAAGAAATAACTTCGAGGATGCGAGCGTCCGCTTCAGGCAGAACGGTGTAGGAAAGCCATAGAACCATCGGTATCGACCAGCGCTCGCGCAAGTCGGTCTTAGAGGCTCACTTCCCACAATGCGACTTTGCAGGACTAAAGTAGGCGGACTCTCCAATTGTGATGTCGCTACACTGCCGATTGCTGAAGCCAAGAACGATTTAAGCACTGGGTCTGTATTGTTCAACTTGGCATCGCGAGAGGCTCTGCATTGGAGACATCAAGTCGAAGACCACGTCTATCGAGGAGTCTGAGGCTCATGGCGTTATTTAACAACTCTCTAAAGGATTCGCTTTGATTGAAAGCGTCGACTGCCGCTTGGTTGGTCCACCCCTCTAAAAGGTGAAACTTGGCGCTCTCTTCGACATCCTGCGCAACGTGGAAGTACACGCACCCAGAACTTGCACGACCAGCTTGGGCGAGATTACGGGAAAGTTCCGCGAATGCGGAGATGTCATCCGGGTGCACTGTGTAGGTAGCGTTGACGGCGAGAGCAGGCTTTGTATTCACGTTCGGATCTCTTTCTTTAGGACTGTTTCTCTAAACCGCCTGTGAGCACGAAGACTTGTTCTCTGAGCTAGGCGATGAGTAGTGATTGTTGACTTAGGGAGAGCAGAAGCTTCTGATTCGCCACTTCGGCACGTTGCTGAATTTACGTTAACCTTTTGCTTTACAATTGTGTAGTACCTACTTTTAGGTAAGTGCCTAAAGATTACGTGAGGAGTTGGCAATGCCTGATTGCGGATTGGACGTAGCATTGGCGGTGATCGGAGGCAAGTGGAAGATGCTCATCCTCTACCATGTTTGCCATGGAACCCGAAGATTCGGTGAGCTTCGACGGCTGTTGCCGGGCATCAGCGAGAAAATGTTGATACAGGACCTGCGGCAGATGCAGGAGAGTGGCCTGCTTGCCCGGAAGGACTACAAGGAGATTCCACCAAAGGTGGAGTACTCCATTACGCCATTCGGGAGAGCACTTGGTGAATCATTACGCCCGCTTTGCGCCTGGGGAAACAAAAACAGGAACCGTGTACTCGTGAATGAGTCACCCAGCAGCACGGATGCGCAAACACAGGGCAGCCATGCTGCAGCCCCTAAAGGGTGAGAGCTCACATCGTCCCGAATAAAGAATTGGTAAGAACGGTCGACGGTTGCTGAGGAGGTAAGTCCTCATAAACGCGGTTCTCGCCAGTTGCTGCCGGATGCCGGCAACTCGGAGGAAAGGTGAACGAAATGTCCGCCGGTTGCGTACCGCCTCATGATCGCAGTCTCGCTTTGGCGGGCTGCGGCTGGTAGTCTCAAGCGTATTCAGGGAACGTAAGCCATGGAATTCAAAGAGGCGGTAAAGATCGCGTTGCAGTCGCTCTGGGCGAACAAGCTCCGGTCGGTGCTGACGCTGCTGGGCGTGGTCATTGGGGTGGCCAGCGTGATTGCGGTGGTGACGCTGGTGAACGGGGCTAATACTTTTGTTACGACCAAGTTCACCAGCTATGGCGCGGACGTCTTCACCGTGTCGAAGATGCCGGCGATCATTACCAGCTCGGAGGACTACGAGCGGTTCCAGAAGCGCAAGGACATACTCTTTCCCGACTACCTTTATATCAAGCAGAACTGCCGGCGCTGCACCGGCATCGGCGCACAGCAGTCGACGACCGGCAAGATCGTGCGCGGGACCGAATCCGTGACCGACACCAGCATTCGCGGCTATACCTCGCAGATGCCCGCGCTGCAGAACCTGAACATCGAGCAGGGGCGCGGGTTCACGGACTTCGACGAGGAGCATGCCTCGCACGTCGCTCTCATCGGGACCGACATTCAGGACCATCTGTTCGCCGGGGTGAACCCGCTGGGCCAGGAGCTGCGCGTCGACGGCTCGCCTTACACGGTGATCGGCATCAGCGAGAAGCAGGGCAGCACCTTTGGCGCGAGCCAGGACAACTGGGTCGCGGTGCCGCTGACTGCGTACCAGAAGAGCTACGGCACATCGAAGACGCTCACCATCTACGTCAAGGCGGGCGAGGCGGGAGACGTGCTGCAGAACGCAGCCGATGAGGTGCGGACCATGATCCGCTCCCGCCGCCACGACGCTCCCGGCGCGCCCGACTCCTTCGAGCTCGACACCAACAACACGCTCGTCGGTTTCTTCTCAACCGTCACCAAATCCTTCGGCGCCGTGGCCGGAGCCATCGCCCTCATCTCGCTGATCGTCGGCGGCATCGTCATCATGAACATCATGCTGGTGAGCGTGACGGAGCGGACGCGCGAGATCGGCATCCGCAAAGCTCTCGGTGCGCGGCCTCGGGACATCTTGTTGCAGTTCCTCATCGAGTCGGGAACGATGGCGCTGGTCGGCGGAGTCTTCGGGGTGATCGGCGGCATTGTTGTCGCGCAGGTCGTCACCGTCCTCGTAGGCTTTCCCTCCACCATTGCGCTGTGGAGCGTTTTCGTGGGCTTGTTGATGGCGACCAGTACCGGAATTTTCTTTGGGGTCTATCCGGCGCGGAAGGCGGCGCAGTTGGACCCGATTGTGGCTTTGCGTGCGGATTAGGAGATGCTTAAGACGGAAGGCTCGACCGCGGATTTGCACAGATTAGACGGATTAAGGCAGGCAACGGCAACGACGAAGTGCCGCCATCCTTCACTGCGTTCAGGATGACGGCGAAAGACAAAAAATTGCGAACATCCTGTCATGGCAAGTTTTAAAGAGGTTCTTCGTTAGCTTTCAGAGCGGATTTGCTATTGGTGTGGAGGAAGGCAACCGCAGATTCCCTTCGGGAATGACAAACAAAGGGCACGGCAGACTTACAAACAAAGGGCACGGAAGACTTACAAACAAAGGGTGCGGCAGACTTACAAACAACGGGTGCGGCAGACTCGCAAACAAAGGGCACGGCAGACTCGCAAACAAAGGGCACGGCAGACTTACAAACAAAGGGCACGGCAGGCTCAGAAACAAAGGGCACGGCAGGCTCAGAAACAAAGGGCACGGCAGACTCTACGCCAACTGCTACTTTGGTTTAAGCAGGAGATAGAAGGTTTTTATGCGGATTGGCGATACGAAAGAGACTGTGGTGATGGCGCTGGATACGTTGCGGACCAACAAGCTGCGCAGCGGGCTGACCATTCTTGGCATCGTGATCGGCGTGATGACGGTCATCGTCATCTCTTCGGTCGTCAATGGTCTCAACAACAACATCTCCAGCTTCGTCGAATCGCTTGGCTCGAACGTCCTCTTCGTCTTCCGCTTCCCGGTCTTCGGTCAGCGTCCCACTACCGAGATGCTCACCCGCAAGCAGTTGACCTACGACGACGCGATGGCCATGCGCGATCTGCCCCATGTCGTCGCCGTCGCTCCCGCTCTGCAGTACACCAACAACTCCGATCCAAACCGCGGTGGAACTACGGCCATCAAGGCCGGCGCCAATAAGATGCAGAACACCATTCTCGAAGGGGACACCGTCGCTGAAAGGGAAGTCCACGACCAGGAGCTTCGCGAAGGCAGGTTCTTCGAAGAATTCGATCAGGATCGCTTCGGCCGCGTCACCGTGCTGGGCAGCGACACCGCCGATCAGCTTTTCCCTCACCAGAGCGCTATCGGCAAGGAGGTGCAGGCCGATGGCATGGTCTTCACCGTGATTGGCGTCCTCGCGCCGCAGAAGCAGCCCTTCGGCGGCGGCAAAAACCCGCAGGACAATCTCGCCATGTTTCCCATCACCACCTTCCACCAGATGCATCCCGAGCAGCTCGATTATTGGATTACGTTGAAGTACGACGATCCGAAGAACCGTCCGCTGGTGGAGGACGAGCTGACGGAACTGCTTCGCCGGCGGCGCAAGGTCGCGAATGCGGCGCCGGACAACTTCGCCATCTTCGGCACCGATTCGCTGACGCGGTTGTGGAACCAGATTACGGGCGGGCTGTTTCTGCTGCTGTTCGCGCTGTCGAGCGTGGCTCTGCTGGTGGGTGGAGTCGGCGTGATGAACATCATGCTGGTGAGCGTGACCGAGCGGACGCGGGAGATTGGGGTTCGCAAGGCGATCGGCGCGACCAAGCAGACCATTCTGGCGCAGTTCACGCTGGAGGCGATTACGTTGTGCGCGGTGGGTGGGGTGATTGGGGTATGCCTTGGAAGCGCGATTGCGCTGGGGCTGCATTTCCTGCTGCCGTCGCTGTTGTCGCCGTTGTGGATTGCGGCGGCGTTTGTGAGTTCGTGCGGGATCGGGCTGCTGTTCGGGATCTATCCGGCATGGAAGGCGGCGAACCTGAACCCGATTGAGGCGCTGCGGTACGAGTAAGGCAGGGAATAGGGTGTAGGGAGTAGAAGACCGTTTCTCTCAGGCTCGGACATTCACTGCTGCTTCTGCTATTTTTGCGGCGTGGCCGCTTGTTGTTCTTGCGTGATCGTTGCAACGGAGTTGGAGTGCGGCGTTTTCTATTCCCTACTCCCTACTCCTAGGGCGTGTCATCAAATGAGCCAAATGGTACTGGCTGCGAGGTGGATGGCGGCGAGGAAGTTTCGAGCGGTTTTGTCGTAGCGCGTAGCGATGGCGCGGAACTGTTTGAGTTTGGCGAAGAAGTTCTCGATCAGGTGTCTGGCTTTGTAAAGTTCCTTGTCATAAAGCCGCTGTTGTTTGCGATTGGCCTTGGGCGGGATGACAGCGTGTTTGCCTGCCTTCTGCAGCGGTTCCAGCACGCGTTTGTCGGCATCGAAGCCCTTGTCCGCGATCACCGTTCTGGCTTTGAGGGAAGGCAGCAGGACATCAGCCCCGTCCAGTTCGCAGGCTTGTCCCTCGGTGAGATGAAAGCCTGTCGGGTTGCCGAGCGCGTCCACGGTGGTGTGGATTTTGGTGCTCAATCCGCCTTTGCTGCGTCCGATGGCCTGCGAGGCGCCCCCTTTTTGCGCGCTCCCGCACTATGCTGGTGAGCGCGCACGATGGTCGAATCGATCATGGCATATTCGTTGTCGGCGTCCTGGGCCAGATGATCGAAGACCGTTTTCCATACCCCGCGTTCCGCCCAGCGGCTGAAACGCGTATGCACCACGCGGAAGTCGTCAAACCGTTCCGGCAGATCGCGCCACGCAATCCCCGCCCGATAGCGATAGAGCACCGCCTCGATAAACAAACGGTTATCCCTCCCAGGACGACCGATCGAACCGTCCCGCCCTGGTAAAAGCCCTTCAATCCGCTTCCACTGATCGTCCCGCAACCCGTAACGCCTGATTCCCATCCCTTCAAACTAAAATGCTCAGGAACACAGGCATATATCGAGTTAGATGACACACCCTAGGACTAAACACCTATTCCCTACTCCCTGCCCTTCGGTAGACTAGGCGGATATGGCCACGGCAATTGAGGCGATCACTGCGCTGTTGACGCTGGCGGGATTGGCGTATCTGGTGTTGGCGCTGTTGGGTGCGCGGGAGTTCTCGCACTACTGGCGGCAGAAGAAACGCACAGTGGGATTTACGCCGGACGTCACGATTTTGAAGCCGGTGAAGGGTGTGGACCCTCGGATGTATGCGGGGCTGGTGAGTCATTGCCGGCAGCAGTATGCGGGCAGATTCGAGATCTTGTTTGGTGTGACTCCGGGAGTGGCTGGGGTAGACGATCCGGCGGTGGGCGAGATCGAACGGCTGCGCGCGGAGTTTCCTGAGTGCGCGATCCGGCTGGTGGTGTGCCGCGAACGGCTTGGCACCTCGGGCAAGGTGAGCAACCTGGTGCAGATGCTGCGCGAGGCACGGTATGAGCACGTCATCATCAACGACAGCGATATCTGCGTTTCGCCAAACTATCTGACGCGGGTGATGGAGTGCTTCGCGGATTCCACGGTGGGGATGGTGACGGCTCCTTATATTGGGCGGACGGCGGAGGGCGGGGCTGGTGCCGGCGAGGCTGGGAGGACGGTGTGGTCGCGGCTGGAGGCGCTGGGAATCTCGACCGATTTTCTGCCCGGGGTGTTGACGGCGCGGCGGCTGGAGGGCGGGATTCGGTTTGGCCTTGGCTCGACGCTGGCGACGACGAAGACAGTGCTGGCGAAGACTGGGGGTTTGGAGCCGCTGACCGAGTATCTGGCGGACGACTATGAGATGGGGGCGCGGATTGCCGCGGCGGGGTACCGGGTGGAGCTGGTGGATGAGGTGGTGGAGACGACGGTGCCGGCGTATGGCTTTCGCGGGTTCCGGGAGCATCAGATGCGGTGGGCGCGCTCGACGCGGGACTCGCGCAGGTGGGGCTATGTGGGGCTGGGGATTACGTATGCCGTGCCGTGGGCGGTGATGACGTGTATCGCGAGCGGGCTGGCGCTGTGGAGCTTGTCGCTGCTGAGCGTGGTGGTGCTGGCGCGGGTGGCGGTGGCGCTGTCGGTAGGGGTTGGCGTGTTAGGCGATGGGCAGGTGATGCGCGACCTGTGGCTGCTGCCGGTGAGGGACTTCTTCGGGTTGGGTTTCTGGGCGTGGAGCTTCGCCGGAGATACGGTGGTGTGGCGAGGCGAGTTGTTTGTGCTGCGGGATGGGCGGATTACGAAAAGGCAGGGGGTAGGGGGTAGGGAGTAGGGGGTAGAAGACCGTTTCCTCGTGGTTCGAATTTCGCTGGTGCGTAGCTCCTTTGAGGTCTGCTGCATGTTGTCTGATGCGTGGTCGTTGGCAGCGGAGTTGGAGTGCGGGAGTTTTCTACTCCCTATTCCCTACTCCGTATTCCCTGTCCTTCAACACTTAGTAGGGGTTGGGCTGGTTGCTGAGGATCTCTTTGCCTCCGCTTTGGGCGATGAAGTAGGTTTTGCCGGGCAGCGAGGGGACGGGGTCGCTGAGGTCCTGCCAGAGGAAGATGCGGCGGGGCTCGTTCCACTTGAGGCTGAGGGAGACGTCGTCTTCGAAGATGCGGGGGGCGTCGGGGAAGAAGGAGCCGTACCAGAGGTTCGAGCTGCGGCCGTTTAGGATGTGGAGGTTGCTTCGTCCGAGATAGAAGCCGAGGGTGCTGGCGGCTTCGTACTCGCCGTGGATGACGATGAGGTCGTCCGGCTTGAGTTCGGGCTGGATGGCTGCGGCTAACTGCTGCGAGGTGAGGACGGGGGAGAAGATCTGGAGGCCGATGTGGGCGGCGAGGAGGAAGGTGAAGGTGGCGGCGGCGAGGCAGAGGTTGGCGGCGTGGGGGTGGTAGTCGCGGCGGAGGAGCCAGTTGGCGAGGGTGCCCAAGAAGAGGGCGCAGGCGGTGAGCAGGAGCGGTTGGCGGAAGGCTCCCATGGCCTGGGTGTCGAGGTCGAGAAAGTGGCCGAAGGAGAGAGCGTAGTCGCCGGGATTCTGCTTGAGCAGAGAGGCGAGATCGGTGTGGGGAGTTGGCGGGTGGGCGTGGAAGGCGAGGAAGCCTGCGATGAGGGCGGCGAGGGAGCCGAGGACCAGGAGGGCGACGGAGATGCGTTGTCCGGAGCGGACGAGGGGGTTGGGGACGGCAAAGGATTCGGCTTCGCGGGCCTCGTCGTCGAGCCAGGCGGCGAGGAGGAGGATGAGCGGCGGGAGCGAGGGGAGGACGTAATACTCCTGGCGGGTGGAGAGGCTGAAGAAGAGCATGGGGATGGCGGCCCAGAGGCCGAGGAGGAGGCGGGTGCTCTCGGCGGGAGCGAGGGTGCGGATGGAGACGAGGGGACGGAAGGCTTTGCGCCAGGGGACGGTGGCGAGGGCACGGAAGAGAAAGGCGCTCCAGGGCATGAGCCAGACGAGGAGGAGGCCCCAGAAGAGAGCGAGGGGGACGGTGTCGTAGTCGCGGGGGACGCGGAGGTTGAGGTAGCGGAGGACCTGCTCGTTGACAAAGTAGAACCAGAGCCAGCCGTGGACGTTGCCGTCGGTGGGCAGGGGAACGGACCAGTGGCCGTGGGTGAAGGCGAGGTTGCCGGGATGGCCCTGGGTGGGGTTGGCGAGGGCGATCAGGATGTGCCAGGGCGCGGCGATGAGGAGGAAGACGAGGGTGCTGGAGAGGGGGGCGAGTTGGCGCAGGCGGGCTAGGGTGGCGCGGAGGCTTCGGCGGGTGATCAGGAGATGCGCGAGGACGATGAGGATGGGGAAGACGATGCCGATGAGGCCCTTGGTGAGGACGTTGAGGGCGCAGGCGGCGGCGAAGGCCCAGCCGAGGAGGCGGTTTGGCCGTGCTTGCGTTTCGGTGAGCCAGTAGAAGAAGAGGGCCAGGGTGGTCCAGAGGCAGACCATGGCGTCAGGGATGGTGATGCGGGTGAAGATAAAGATGCCAAAGCTGGAGAGCAGGATGAGGCCGGCGTAGAGACCGGCGCGGGCGCTCGTTGCCGGCTCATAGCCTGCCGGTGGATTGGAGTCCTGGAAGGCGCGGCGGGCGAAGGCTTCGAGGAGCAGCGCCAAGGCGAGGACGGTGAAGGCGAGCGGAAGGCGCGCGGAGGCGGTGTGGACGCCGAAGAGATGGAAGCTGGCGGCCATGCTCCAGTAAAGGAGCGGAGCTTTTTCGAGGTAGCGGATGCCGTTTGCGTAGAGGGTGACGTAGTCTTGGCGGAGGATCATCTCGCGGGCGACTTCGGCGTGGACGGAGTCGGCGTCGTCGAGCAGCGGCGGGGTGGCGAGCGTGAGGCTGGCGTAGAAGAGAAACCAGAGGACGAGCAGGATAAGACGGTTTCGCCGGACTGCGGTTTGGGTTGGCGTCAGCATCTGGATTCCTCTTCAGTTTATGTTGGTTGGTGATTGATTATGCGTGGATTGTTGGTTGGGTACTAGACTTGTCGGGTACCGTCTGGAACGGAAACAAGCAACAGCGAAATACAGGGATCCTTCCCCTTCACTGCGCTCGAGGGTCAAGGATGACGACGAAGGACAAACAACGGCAGTGCAACTGCAAACGGCAACAGATAGAGAAAACGAACACAGCGATTTTCAGACAGGCTCTTCGACACAGGCTGACTGCACGATGAATGATCTGGTTCAACTCGGTTCTATTGCGGGATCAGCGGGGCCGGGGGCGGAGTTGATCTTCGGCGACTGGTATCCGGCGCTGCGGGCCGGGGAGCTGCGCGCGGGCAGGACCGCGAAGGCGCTGCTGCTGGGGGTTCCGCTACTGCTGGGGCGGAAGACGGGCGGCCAGTTGTTTGCGCTGCGCGACCTTTGTCCGCATCGCGGGATTCCGCTGTCGGTGGGGTGGTTCGACGGCGAGACGGTGACGTGCAAGTACCACGGCTGGCGGTTTGAGCCTTGCAGTGGACGGTGCGCGGAGATTCCTTCGCTGACCAGTCATGAGACGCTGGACCCGGCGAAGATCTTTGCCAGCGCGTTTCCGTGCGAGGAGCGCGATGGGTATGCCTGGGTCTATGTGCCGTCGCCGGGCACGGGGCGGGTTGGCGAGGCGCTGCCGCCGGTGCCGGAGCTGCCGAAGTTCTCCGGTCGCTTCCGCAGCGCCCATCTCGTCGCCGAGCTGCCCTGCAATGTCGATCACGGCATCATCGGGCTGATGGACCCGGCGCATGGGCCTTTTGTGCACCAGGCGTGGTGGTGGCGGAGCCGGGCGAGCATCCACGAAAAGACGAAGCACTTTGAGCCGCTCCCCCAAGGATTCCGGATGTCCGCGCATGCTCCTTCGGGCAACAGCGCGCCGTACAAGCTGCTGGGCGTCTATGGCGAGCCGATTTCGACGACGATCGACTTTGTACTGCCGAACCGGCGCTACGAGACGATCCGCGCGGGAGCAAAGTGGTTTTCGAGCCTGACCACGGTGACGCCGGTGACGGCTTCGACGTGCCGGATCGATGTGATCGCGGCATGGAACGTCTTTTACCATGTTCCCTTGGTGACTTCAGTCGCGAAATTCTTCGGAGCGCGGTTTGTCCGGCAGGACCAGCAGACGATGATCGAGCAGGCGGAGGGGCTGCGGTTCAATCCGGGGCTGATGCTGATCGACGACGCGGACAAGCCGGCGAAGTGGTACTTCGCGTTGAAGCAGGCGCGGCTGAAGGGAACGGGCGAGCATCCTCTGCGCGGGCCGGTGACGCTGCACTGGCGGAGTTAGAGCGGATTCGCTGTTGGGGTGAAGGAAAACGCAGATCCCCTGCGGGGATGACAAACAAAGGCTATGGACACACCTATGGTTTGCCGCCTTCACCCCTCTGTTGCGAAACTGCTCTCAAGCTCAAGGTTTGGCTTGGGCGATGGTGGCGCGGAGGGCGGGCAGGCCGCCGAGGCGGAGTTTGCCGTGGCCGCTGGCGAAGCGTTCGATCGGGAAGTCGAGGAGTCTCCTAGCGCTGGCGATGGCGGTGGCTTTGTTCCAGGTGGCGAGGTTGGGAAGAGGAAAGTACCAGGGAGCGAAGCCGGAGACGGTAAGCTGGCCCACGGCGATGAGGGCGTCGCCGGAGAAGAGGGTTCCATCGCGCTCGTCGAGGAAGGCGAGGTGTCCGGGGATGTGGCCCGGGGTCTCGATGCAGCGGAGGGAGCCGTAGAGTTCGCCATCCCGGATGAGGTGGGTGGGGCGGGTCTTGATGCCGGGAAGGCCGCCTTTGATCTCGCCCGCGGGTTCGCCGGGCTCGAGAGATTTGTCGGGCGGCTTTTGCAGCAGAGGCAGGCTGCGGGCGCTGGCGGCGAGTTCGACCGAGGGCAGCTTGGCGGCGAGTTCGTCCACGGAGCCGACGTGGTCGACGTGCGCGTGGGTGAGGAGGATGCGGCGGATGGGCGCGCCCAGGGCACGGGCGGCGGCGAGGATGTCCTCGGCTGAGCCGGAGAGGCCAGTGTCGATGAGGGTCAGGCCGTCGGTTTCGCGGAGGAGATAGCAGTTGACGAAGCCGAGGCGGGTGAGCTGGTGCGCGTGGGCGGTGATGGGCGTGGTCTTCATAAGTCTCCTGATGCAGCCGGGTATGCTTTGGTTCCATCTCCAACACGCGGAGGTGTCGGGATTAGTATGAACGATGGAGGATGGGACGGTGGATGAGATTTCGATTCGGCGATGCGGGAGGAGCGATGCGCAGACGCTGGCGGTGGTCGGGGTGGCTACGTTTCTCGATGCGTACAGCGGCAGGATGCCGGGAAGGTCGATCGTGGAGCATTGCAAGGTGAACCATTCTGCCGAGGCGTATGCGAAGTACCTGGAGGAGGCGGGGACGAGGGTGTGGCTGGCCGAGACCGTGGCCCAGGAAGGGCCGGTGGGATATGCGATCTTGACCGCGCCGGACCTGCCGCTGGCGGATTTGAGCGAGGACGATGTGGAGCTGAAGCGGATCTATGTGCTGACTCGGTTTCATGGTTCGGGGGTCGGCAGGAGGCTGATGCAGACGGCGCTCGAGGAGGCGCGGGCCATGGGCAGGAGGCGCGTGCTGCTGGGGATGCATCCGGACAACGCCCGGGCGCTTGCCTTCTATGAGAAGGCGGGGTTCCAGGTGGTGGGGAGGAGGAGGTTTCAGATGGGGTTCAATATCTATGACGATTTGGTGCTGGGGTGCGTGCTTTGATGCGTTGGACCTGTCTGACCTCACTGTCCTGCCGGACGGGCCTCCTGCGCGGAGGGCGGTCACTTCGTGACTTGTGTACCCCTTCGGTGGGTCCTCCCGTTGGTCGGGATGAAGATCTGTTGCTGACCAACGGGAGGCCCCGTGCTGCTCCTGTTGCCGAGACCGGTATACGCGCCACGAAGTGGCCGCTCTCCGCGCAGGAGGCCCGTCCGGCAGGACATCAGTTTTTCGACAAGCTCTTTAAAAGGCGCTGACGCCTTCTTCGATGACGAGTTGGTCGACGCTGATGTTCATGGTCTGCCCTAGCCGTTTGAAGTCCTCTTTCCACTCCGCGGTCCAGTAGTTCGTGTCGCTGCGGCGGAGGAGGTCGTTCCAGATGTTCTGGGCCTGCCAGAGGTTGACCTCGAAGGGCATCTTGTGGATGGCGGCGGCGACGATGAGCGCCAGGGCGAGGGCGCCGGCGGCGGAGTGGTCGCCTTCGACCGAGGCTTCGAGACGCACCATGGCTCGTTTCATGCGCTGGCCGGCGGTGTAGCTGAGGAGCTGGGTGTCGAGCGGGACCTGGTCGGCTTCGGCGCGGAGGAGGAGAGATTCGACGACGATGGGATCGAAAGCTTCGTCCTCGATGGCCCGGCGCAGGCTGGCGTTGATGGCGAAGTGCGCGGCGGAGGCGAGAGCAGGGGGCGCGGCCATGCCGGTCTCGGTGAGGAAATGGAGCAGCCCGGCATGGTCGTCGTAGATCTTGCGCAGGGAGTCCTCCATCTCGGAGATGGTCTGGTCGAGGATGGTGTTGAGGATGCGGTGCTGCTCGTCGGCGAAGAGGGAGGTGAGCGAGTAGGCCATCTCGCCGAAGAAGCGGTCGATGAGACGGATGACCTCGGGGAGGTTGGCGCGGCGCATGGCGGCGTCGACATCGTTGGAGAAGTCGGCGAAGGCGGCGACCTCGGCGGGTTCTGCGGAGGAGTAGGTCTTGACGGCGGCGGAGAGGTTCTGGTCGCCGAGGTGGAGGACGGCGAAGCAGATCTCTTCGGCCTCCTCGGTGATGCGGGAGTAGACGAGGGCGCGGCCGAGAGCGACGCGTCCGCGGCCGGAGTTGAAGACCTGGTGGCTTTCGCGGTGAACGTCGAAGCAGAAGAGCTCGCCTTCTTCGGGATAGGCGCGGAAGGTGGAGCTGACGGCGTAGTGCGCGCCGACTTCGTTGAGGCCGATGCGCATGCCGGTGACGTAGCGGAGATAGACTTCGGCTCCGTCTCCGATCTCGGGGACGTTGCTTTTGGCGTGGGAGAGGATTTCGAGGAAGCGGGGTTCGAGCGCGGCGCCGGCTTCGCCGAAGAGCTTGCGCGCGAGCTGGAGGACGCGGCCGGCGTAGGCGATGATCTGAACGGTCTCGATGCCGGAGATCTCGTCGAAGAACCAGCCGCAGGAGGTGTACATGAGCTGGGTGTGGCGTTCGAGCTCGAGGAGTTCGAGGGCGGTGACGCGTTCGGCGTCGCTGAGGGTGTGGGTGGCGTGGTTGTCGAAGAAGTGTTCGGTGGAGACGCCGGAGCGGTCGAGGACGACGTGGATGTAGGTGTCACGGGCGGCCCAGAGATCTTTGAGCAGGCCGGCGGCGAGCTTTTCGGCGAGGGGGGCGGTGGCGTCGCGGAGGAAGTCGAGGGCTTCGCGGAGCGGGGCGCGCCACTCCTGGTTCCAGCCGGCCTTGCCGCCGTTGCAGCCGCAGTTGGAGCGCCAGCGCTCGATGCCGTGGGCGCAGGACCAGGAGGTGTCTTCGGCGACCTCGGCCTCCCACCGGGGCGGGAATTTTTCGAGGAACTCGCCGTAGTTGGTCAACGTGGCGAGATTGCGGTCTTCGATCCAGTGCATGGCGTAGGAGAGGGCCATTTCGCCGTGCTTGTGGTGATGGCCGTAGCTTTCGCCGTCGGTGGCGACGTGGGCGAGCTGGGCGGGTTCGGGGCCTTCGGGGTTGTCGGGGTCGCCCGGAGAGGGAGGCTCGAAGGTGGAGAGAAGGCGTTCGGCGAAGTCCTTGCCGCTGTTGAGGAGGCCTTCGAAGGCGATGGCGCGGGAGTTGGGACCGTCGTAGAAGAAGACGGCAATGCTGCGGCCTTCGTCGAGGCGGACGAGGTAGGGATGGGTGGGATCGACGGTCGCGCCGGGGGTTTCGATCCAGGGGAGCGAGGAGGGTGTAGGGGGTAGGGTATAGGGGGTGGGAACGGGGTCGAGGGGGCGGACGCGGGCGCACTGGACGGGGGCGAGGATGGTGAACTGGATGCCTTCCTGGGCCATGAGGTCGAGGACTTCGCGGTTGACGGCGGTCTCGGCGAGCCACATGCCTTCGGGTTTGCGGCCGAAGCGGTGCTCGAAGTCGGCGATGCCCCAGCGGATCTGGGTGAGGGCGTCGCGGCGGCTGGCCAGCGGCATGATGAGGTGGTTATAGACCTGGGCGATGGCCGAGCCGTGTCCGCTGTAGCGCTGTCTGCTGGCCTTGTCGGCGTCGAGGATCATCCGGTAGGTGCGGGGGGCCTTGTCCTGGAGCCAACTGAGCAGGGTAGGGCCGAAGTTGTAGCTCATCCGGGCGTAGTTGTTCATGATGCGGATGATCTCGTCCTGCTTGTTGGTGATGCGGGAGGCTCCGTTGGGGGCGTAGCACTCGGAGGTGATGCGGTCGTTCCAGTCGTGATAGGGCGCGGCGGACTCCTGGACCTCGACGGTTTCGAGCCAGGGGTTTTCGCGCGGCGGCTGATAGAAGTGGCCGTGGACGCAGACGTAGCGGGGTGCGCCGGCGTTTGGTTGCGGTTTGGCGAGGCGGCGGGGCGTGACGGGTCTGGAGGAAGATCTAGGCATGTGGTCTATTTGGATGCTACCGGATGGAGGGGAACTGCGCAGCGCGGAGGATGTTCGACGAATCGGCTGTGGAGCTGAGGTAAACTGGGGATATGGTGCTGCGCGTCCAACGAATCGGTGAGAAGCTCTGTGTTGTGCTCTCGCCAGAGGCGATCGAGGCGCTGCACCTGTCCGACGGCGCTGAGGTCGAGGTTAGCCGCGTTGAGCCGGAGCAGAATCGGGTTCGATATGTGACGGTGCAGGAAGCGCTGGACTCTTACAATCGCACGGAGCCGCAGCACCGCAATACTTATCAAGAGCTTGCGAAGTGAGTCTTCGCTTTCTTTCCGTGGAAGCAATCGAGTCGCTGCATACCAGGACCATTGATCGCTTTGGCGGTTCTCATGGTCTGCGCGACCGCGGTTTGTTGGAATCTGCTGTAGCGCGCGCCGAAAACCTTGCGTACTACAACCCGGAAGCGACGGTTGGCGAACTGGCGGCGACGCTTGGTTGGGGTTTGATCAAGAACCATGCATTCTTCGACGGCAATAAACGGATTGGCGCAATCTCGGTCTTCACCTTTCTCGATATCAATGGCTACCGTTTGAATTGCACGGAAGCGGAGGAGACAGCCATGGTGCTGCGAGTGGCAGCGAGTGAGCTGGCCGAGGCGGAGTGGACGACGTGGGTAGTAGAGAATGTTGCACCTGTTTAACTGCCGTGCGGAGGCCAACCACGGACAAACAGGAAAGAAGGATAAAAGCCGGTGATGACTTTCAATCCGTAGTGATCCTTTTTCCATGTTATCCGTGGTAAGCCTTTGCCGTTATGGTGAGCTTGCCTGCTACTTACTGCCCGGCAGTTTGCTGGAGGCAAGATCGCAGGCGCGCCAGAGATACCAGCTTGCGACCGAGCACCAGGGCTGCCATTTCTTTGCGCGGCGGCGCATGAGGTCGGGTTTGGGGAGGTCCGTGGGGGTGACTTTGTCGGCTGGTTTGAGTTTGCCAAAGGTGAGGGCGAAGCCTTTGCGGACGCCGTAGTCGTCGACGGGCAGGACGTTGGGTCGGCCGAGGCGGAAGATCAGGAGCATCTCGACGGTCCACTGGCCGATGCCGCGGACCTGCGTCAGGTGCTCGATGATGGCATCGTCGGACATGCGGCGGATGCGGGCGAGGCTGGGGACGGTGCCGTCGAGGGTCTTGGCGGCGAGGTCGCGAAGGGCGAGGGCCTTGTTGTGGGAGAGGCCGGCGGCGCGGAGCTGCTCGTTGGGACAGTCGAGGAGGTGTTGGGCGGCGAAGTGCTCGTTCGCTGTGATGGGATAGAAGCTGTCGAGCAGGCGGCGGTGGATGGCGGCGGCGGCTTTGCCGTGGAGTTGCTGATAGAGGATGCTCTCGACGAGGGCTTCGAAGGGAGACTGCGTGCTTGCGACACGGAGAGTGAAGGAACCTGCGCGCTCGATCAGCCTGCCTAGTTTGGGATCGCGGGCGGCGAGTTCGCGGCAGGCGAGGGCGGCGTCGTAGCGGGGAGGGCGCGGGTCTTTGCGCTGGTGCGGCATGAGGGTATTAGAACAGGGAGTAGGGAATAGGGAGTAGGGAGTAGAAAACAGGGTGGTGGGGGTAGGGTAGAAGACGGGTAATTGCGGGATGGGGTGACTGTTGGGAGAAAACCGCAGATTCCCTGCGGGAATGACAACAAGGAAAATAAATGCAACAGAGCAGCCGCTTTCCACTCCCTATTCCCTACTCCCTACTCCCTGCAATTGTGGGGGGGGGGTGACTGTTGGGAGAAAACCGCAGATTCCCTGCGGGAATGACAACAAGAACAATAAATGCAACAGAGCAGCGCCTTCTACTCGCTATTCCCTACTCCCTTCAATTCGGACTGGATTGGGTTTCATTTACAAGAGCGATACCTTTCGGGCAGGGTAGATGTTGTGGTGTGCGGCGGGCTGTTGTTCGCGACGCACGAGATGTTGTGCAGGCGGGAGAGGGCCGGGTTCGATAATCGGATGTTGCAGGAAAAAAACAGTTGCGGGCGGCCCTGCGCGGCGTTTGGCGGCGCTTTTCCACTGCTATACTCAGAGTTTCGAAGCGAAGGATTTCTGGCGTCAGGATCGTGGGCGCCGCCACCGCCGACCGTCCGAGTGTTCGGCACAGGAAGCAAAAAGCATGACAGAAGCACAACCATAGACAGCAACTTCTCAACCCCTTAGTCAGGTAAAGCAGAGGAAGCAGGAACGCACTCATGGCGCAAGTTTTTGACCGCAGTTCGAACGCGCTGGCTCGATTCAGCCTGGTATTGACAGGCGTGATCATCATCGCGCTCGGCGTCACTCTGAACGAGCTGCAGCGATCCCCGTGGGTGACGCGGCAGGGCCAGCGGCCGGACCAGCCGGTACCGTTCAGCCACAAGCACCACGTCGAAGGACTTGGCCTGCAGTGCCAGTACTGCCACACGCAGGTGGAGAAGGCCGCGTACGCCGGTATCCCGCCGACCAAGACCTGCATCAACTGCCACGCGCAGATCTGGACCAACGCCGGCCTGCTGGAGCCGGTGCGGCAGAGCTGGGCCACAGGCGCTTCGATCCAGTGGATCCGGGTGCATGACCTTCCAGACTATGTGTACTTCAACCATGAGATCCATGTGAACAAGGGCATCGGATGCGCGAGTTGCCATGGCCGCGTGGACGAGATGCCGTTGATGTACCAGGAGAACACGCTGCAGATGGAGTGGTGCCTGAACTGCCATCGCAACCCGGCGAAGAATCTGCGGCCTACCGCCGAGATCTACAACATGGCCTGGTCGGGGCCGACGGGCGATAAGCCAGTGTGGTGCACAAGCACGGTGAAGGGCGGAGCGACCGCGCAGAATGTAAGCTGCACGACGTCCGATCCTACAGGCAATGGGCCGGAGATTGCGATGATGCAGACTCTGGACGTGAGGCCGCGAAGCCAGGGCCGCGCGCAGTCGGGCACGATTGGCAACCCTCATTCCCCCAATGCTGATGTGAATGCAAGCGGGTTGCCGCCGTTCGGGATCACGATGCCGGCGAGCTATCAGAAGTTCACCAGTCAGATGGACCTGGGCCGCTACCTCACCGCTCAGTACCATATCCGGACGGCGAACGAGCTCTCGAGCTGCGAGACGTGCCACCGATGACGACGACTGGGAACAAAGCGACTGGGAACAAAGTGACGGGGAACAAAGCGACTGGGATTGGAACAGAAGACACCATGGCTGAGACGAAGGCACACGCAGCAGAACCCGTAGTGGTCACGCAGATTGCACCGGCGAGGTTGACGCTCGCGGAGGTCCGGGCCAAGCTGGACGGCAAGACGGGCCGGCGCTTCTGGAAGAACCTGGACGAGCTGGCCGACAAGCCTGAGTTCCAGGAGCTGATGCGCGAGGAGTTTCCGCGGCAGGCGGGAGCGATGGCTGGGGCGGGCGAGTGGGTGGATGCGGTGAGCCGGCGCGGTTTCCTGAAGGTGATGGGAGCATCGCTGGCGCTCGCCGGCTTGGCGGGTTGCACCAAGCAGCCGGACGAACCGATCTTTCCGTACATCCGGCAGCCGGAGGACCTGGTGCTGGGCAAGCCGATGTACTTTGCGACGGCGCACCCGTTCCCGACCGGCGCGATTCCGGTGCTGGTGAAGTCGGACTCGTTCCGGCCCATCAAGGTGGACGGCAATCCCGAGCACCCGATGTCGAAGGGCAAGTCGGACGCCATGACGCAGGCGACCCTGCTCGACCTGTACGATCCCGACCGCTCGCAGCATGTGATGCATCGCGGCGAGGTGGCAGGCTGGGGCGAGTTTCAGCAGGCGTTTGCCGCGGCGGCGCAGAAGACCTCCGGCGGCCAGGGTATCTATTTCCTGAGCGAGACGATCACCTCGCCCACGCTGGCGGCGCAGTGGAAGCAGGTGCAGCAGGCCTATCCTTCCGCGAGGTTAGTCCAGTGGGAGCCGGTGAACCAGGACTCGTCGCGCGCGGCTTCAAAGGCTGCCTTCGGCAGCTATACCGACGCGCAGTACAAGCTCGAAGAAGCGGATGTCATTCTGTCGCTCGATGCAGATTTCCTGGGCGGCATCGCGCATCCCGGCTTCCTGCCGATGGCAGCCGGATACGCCGCGCGGCATCGCTACGAAGAAGGCAAGACGATGAACCGGATGTACGTCGTCGAGACCATGCCGACGGTGACGGGGTTCAAGGCGGAGCATCGGCTGGGGCTGAAGCCGAGCGAGATTGCGACCTTCGCGACAGCACTGGCGAGCGGCGCGGCGCCGCAGGGAGCGACGGCAGAGCAGCAGAAGTTCTTCTCCACGCTGAGCGACGACCTGAAGAAGAGCGGCGGCAAGTGCGTCGTCATCCCGGGCGAGCAGGCGACTCCCGCGGTCCATGCGGCGGCGTACTCGCTGAACGCGGCGCTGGGCGCGGTGGGCAAGACGGTGATCTACACCGAGACGGTAAACCCGCTGCCGAGCGAGCAGATGGCCGACTTCAAAGCGCTGGTGGCCGACATGAACGCCGGCAAGGTGCAGTGGCTGGTGATGCTGAACGTGAATCCGATCTACTCGGCCCCGACGGACCTGCAGTTCCCGGCCGCGTTCGCGAAGATCCCGGTGACGGTGCATCTGGGTTCGCATCTGGATGAGACGGGCGCGATTTCGAACTGGCACATCAACAATGTTCACTACCTGGAGAGCTGGTCGGATGCGCGTGCGTATGACGGGACCCTCTCGATCGTCCAGCCGATGATCGCTCCGCTGTACGGGGGCAAGTCGTCGCACGATGTGCTGCAGGCGCTGCTGGCCGATCCGCAGGCCTCCGCCTACGACATCGTCTCCGCGAACGCAAAGACTTACCTCAAGGGCGACTTCGCGACGGCTTGGCGCAAGGCGCTGCATGACGGCTGGGTGGAGGGCACGGCGTTTACCGCCAGGGCAGGCGGCGCGGGCAAGAGCGCTGTTTCGGCCTTCCCGGCTGCGGCTGCCGCTGCGGGAAGCGGACTCGAGGTTTCGTTCCGCCCCGATTGCTCGATTTATGACGGACGCTATGCCAACGTCGGCTGGCTGCAGGAGCTGCCCAAGCAGGTGACCAACCTGAGCTGGGACAACGCCGCGATGATGAGCATGGAGACGATGGCCGACATGAAGCTCGAAGAGTCGGACCCGGTCAAGATCTCCTACAACGGCCGCGAGTTCATCGCGCCTGCTCTGATGGTTGCGGGCCATCCGGACGGGGCGATTACGGTCCATCTCGGTTTCGGCCGCTCGGTCGATGCGGGCCGCGTGGCGCAGGGGGTCGGGTTCAACGCCTATCAGATCAGGATGTCCGACTCGCCGTTGTATGTCACCGGCGTGACGGCGACGAAGATGCCCGGCACCTATGATCTATGCATCACCAAAGTCCACGACATCGAACATCGCGGAAAGTTCGCGCAGCACGATCTCGACAAGCCGCTGTACGACAAGCAGGGCACCTTCTCGCTGGCCGGACACGAAGCGGAGGAGCGTTCGATCATCCGCTACGCCACGGTATCGGAGGCGATCGCGAACCCCGGTTTCGCCCACGAGAAGGGCGCGAGCGAGACGCTGATCGGCAAGGTGGGCTACGCTCCGCAGGGCGAGCGGACCGACCACGATATGTCGTTCTTCCCGGATTCATGGCGCTACGACAAGCAGGACCCGTCTTCGCTGAAGGTCCAGAATGCCTGGGGCATGGCGATCGACCTGAATAGCTGCGTCGGCTGCAATGCGTGCATCGTGAGCTGCTACGCGGAGAACAACATTCCGGTGGTCGGGCGCGAGCAGGTGAAGGTCGGACGCAACATGCAGTGGCTGCGCATCGACACCTATTTCGAGGGCGACCTGCATGCTCCGAAGGCGCACTTCCAGCCGATGGCCTGCCAGCACTGCGAGAACGCCGGCTGCGAGCAGGTCTGCCCGGTGGGAGCGACGGTGCATACGCCCGAGGGCCTGAACACGATGGTCTACAACCGGTGCGTGGGGACTCGTTACTGCTCGAACAACTGCCCCTACAAGGTGCGCCGGTTCAACTTCCTGCTGTACTCGGACTACGACACGGAGAGCCTGAAGTTCATGCGCAACCCGGACGTGACGGTACGTTCGCGCGGCGTGATGGAGAAGTGCAGCTACTGCGTGCAGCGGATCGAGGGGGCGAAGATCATCGCCGACAAGGAAAACCGTGCGGTGCGTGACGGCGAGATTGTGACAGCCTGCCAGCAGGCCTGCCCGACCAGCGCCATCACCTTCGGCAATATCAACGACAAGGCAAGCAAGGTAGCGCAGATCAAAGCCAAGGAGCGCGATTATCAGGTGTTGACCGACCTGAACTTCCGCCCCCGCACTACCTACACGGCCGGCGTCATCAACCCGAATCCGGAGCTGGCATAATGGCGACCAAAGGACCCATGCAAGACCCGATCGTCGATCCTATGATCGACCCGCGTACTGGCGAGTATGCGGTCATCGCCCCGGGGCATAACTTCAAGTCGGTAACGCAGAAGATCGCCGGGATTGTGCTGACGTCGAACACGCCGCTGGGCTGGTTCTTCGGCCTGATCGTTGCGGCTGGAGTCGCGCTGGGCGTCGTGGTCGGCTGCACCTGGCTCTTCCTGAAGGGCGTCGGCATCTGGGGCGTGACGATTCCCGGCGCCTGGGGCTTCGCCATCATCAACTTCGTGTGGTGGATCGGTATCGGTCACGCGGGAACGCTGATCTCGGCGATTCTGCTGCTGTTCAAGCAGACATGGCGCAACTCGATCAACCGGTTCGCCGAGGCGATGACGATCTTTGCCGTCGTCTGCGCGGGAACCTTCCCGCTGATCCATGTGGGACGGCCTTGGCTCGCGTACTGGCTGTTTCCGTATCCCAACACAATGAACGTATGGCCGCAGTTCCGCAGCCCGCTGGCGTGGGACGTGTTTGCGGTGTCGACGTATGCGACCATCTCGATTGTGTTCTGGTACGTCGGAATGATTCCGGACTTCGGAACGCTGCGCGACCGGGCAACCATGCCGGCGGCCAAGTATTTTTACGGCATGTTGTCGATGGGCTGGCGCGGTTCGACGCGGCATTGGATCCGGTATGAGTCGGCTTCCCTGCTGCTTGCGGGCTTGTCGACGCCGCTGGTGCTTTCGGTTCATACGGTGATCAGCTTCGACTTCGCGGTCGCGGCGCTGGCGGGCTGGCATACGACGATCTTCCCGCCCTACTTCGTTGCGGGTGCCGTGTATTCGGGCTTTGCCATGGTGCTGACGCTGGCCATCCCGATCCGGAAGTTCTACCACATGGAAGACCTGGTCACCCTGCGCCATCTCGACAATATGGCGAAGGTCATGTTGGCGACGGGCTCGATCGTAGCCTACGGGTACGGCATGGAAGTCTTCATGAGCTGGTACTCGGCTAGCCATTGGGAGTTCTTCATGATGTGGAACCGTATGTTCGGGCCGATGGGCTGGGCCTATTGGATTCTCATCCTGACCAACATCGCCATCCCGCTAACGACGCTCTGGTCGCGTAAGCTGCGAGTCAACGTGGTGTACCTCTTCATTCTGTCGCTGATCGTCAATACAGGAATGTGGTTCGAGCGCTTCGTGATCGTCGTCACCAGCCTCTATCGCGACTATCTGCCTTCGAGCTGGGGAACCTACCGCGCAACCAAGTGGGACTACATGATCTACGTTGGAACCATGGGCCTGTTCACTTGCCTGTTCCTGCTCTTCGTGCGCTTCCTGCCGATGATTCCGATGTCGGAGATTCGAACGATGCTGCCGGGGACCAAGATCACGCCTGGCGGAGAGACCGCTGAAGTCACTTCACAGGAGACCGTCTAATGCCGCCGCGCGAAGGAATTTACGGATTACTGGCCGAGTTCGGCACCCCCGGCGAACTTGTGCAAGCCACCAAGGAGGCGCGCCGCGCCGGCTATCGCCGCATGGAGTGCTATACGCCCTACCCGGTGGAAGAGGCGGCCGATGCGCTGCACTTCCACAAGACGCGGGTGCCGCTGGTTTGCCTGATCGGCGGCGTCATGGGCGTCACGACTGCGTTCCTGATGGAGACCTGGATCAACGTCTGGGCGTACCCGTTGAATATCGCCGGCCGTCCGCTGTTCTCGTGGCCCGCGTTCATCATCCCCGCCTACGAGTGGACGATTTTGTTCTCGGGTCTTTCGGCGGCGTTCGGCATGCTGGCGCTCAATGGACTGCCGCAGCTTTACCATCCTCTCTTCAACGCCGCAAACTTCCGGAGCGGCGCGACGACGGACCGGTTTTTCCTTTGCCTTGAGGCGATGGACCCCAAATTTTCGCTCGGCGAAACAAGGGCATTTCTCGAGCGGTTCCCCGCGATCTCCGTGGTGGAGGTGGATCATTGAGACAGGGAACAGGAAGTAGGAAAGAGGGAGTAGAGAACGTGATGCGCAAGGCGACTGCAGCGGTCTTCGTGCTGGGTGTGCTGCTGCTGGCCGGCTGCCGCCAGGACATGCACAATGAGCCCAAGTTCTTTCCGCAGCGCGGGACGACGTTCTATGCGGATGGCCGTTCGGTGCGCCCGCAGGTCGAAAACACGGTTGCGCGGAATCAGTTGCACGAAAACACCTACTTCTATACCGGCCTGATGAACGGGAGGGAGGGCGACGGCCTGCCCTTTCCGGTGACCGCGCAGGTGCTGGCTCGTGGCCAGGAGCGCTTCAACATCTATTGCACGCCATGCCACTCGCGCGTAGGCAACGGCGCCGGCATGATTGTGCAGCGGGGATACGCGCCTGCCGGAGACCTGCACACGCCGCGTATGCAAGCTGCTCCGCTGGGCCATTTCTTCCATGTCATCACGAACGGCTATGGCGCGATGCCGGATTACTCGGCGCAGGTGGTTCCCGCCGACCGCTGGGCCATTGTCGCCTACATCAAGGCGCTGCAGTTAAGCCAGAACGCGACCCAGGCGGACGTCGCGCCGGGCAGCCATGTCGAGCCGCTGTCGAGCATCGCGGAGCGCGAGGGCCTTCCCGCCGACTTCGTCAAGGCATGGACGCTGCCGCCGACCGCGGTCCACGGCACGCCGGATGGAGGGGACTTTGTTCTTCCTCCGCCTTCAGCTCCCACGGGCAACGGGGAGACCACACGCGAATCCAAACATGTTCCGGCGAATGTGCCTGCCGGACCAAACGTACCGAAGCAGTAACCTCGGAAGCTTCCGAACGAAGGCTTGAAACGCATGTCATTTGGACACGAATATAACGGAGAAGCAGGCGGACCTCACGATCACCATGGTCCGCGTCCGCTGCCCGCATCGCTGGTTGCGCCGGAGATCGTCTCGGTCTGGCGAACGCGTGCGCTGATCGTCGCCGTCGTCGCGATCATCCTCACGGTCCCATTTGCCTTCACGCACGAGGGAAAAAACCACATCCTGCGCGCGTACCTGATGGGCTACATGACCTGCTTCACCTTCGCCGGCGGCGGCCTGGTGATGCTGATGCTGCAGTACGTCTCGGGCGGCAAGTGGGGTCTGATCCTGCGGCGTCCGCTTGAGGCGATGACCCGCACGGTCTGGCTGGTCGGCCTGATGTTCGTGCCGATTATTTTTCTATGGAAGCATCTGTATCAGTGGGCGGCGTTCCCGACGGCCGGTGCCGTGGCCGAAGCCCTTTCCCATCACGCGGTCTCGCTCGAGCAGGCGATGACGCTCAACGACAAACGGTCGATGCTAAGCCCCGGGCCAGCCATCTTTCAGACGGGCCTCATCTTCGCCATCCTGCTGCTGTTCACTTATTTTCTGAACAAGTGGTCGTTGCAGCGGGATGCCGACCCGGCGCGGGGAACCGAACCGAGCTTCGATCGCTGGCGGATCAAGTTCGAGAACCTGTCCGGCATCGGCATCTTCATTTACGTGGTTCTGCTTACCGACGGCGCCATCGTCTGGATCAAGTCTCTCGATGTGACATGGTACTCCTCGATCTGGGGACTTCAGTTCCTGGTCGCGCAGGGATACGCGGTGCTGGCGCTCGGCATCCTGACGGTGATCCTGTTGTCGCGCTACGAGCCGATAAAGACGATGCTGCGCGCAACCGAGCAGCACGATCTGGGCAAGCTAGCCTTCGCCTTCGTCATGCTCAATATCTATCTCTGTTTCGCGGAGTTCCTGATCATCTGGTCGGGAAATATCCCGGACGAGCTTCCGTGGTATCTCAACCGGATTCATGGCGGCTGGTGGACTATATGCTCGCTGGACTTCATCTGCCATTGGCTGATCCCGTTCTGCCTCCTGCTCTCGCGCGATCTCAAGCGGAACAAGAAGCAGATGATCTGGTTGACGTGCTTCATGATCTTCGCGCGATGCGTGGATATGTTCTGGCTGATCGAGCCGAACTTTCCCGACGCGGCGGGCAATCTGCATCTCGCCGGCAACCTTGGAATTCTCGCCTACATTACCGTTCCCGTGGCTGTGATTGGACTGTGGACGGCGTACTACCTGACCCAACTGCAAGCGCGTCCCCTGATCAACGTGAACGATCCTCACGTGGAAGAGATGCTGGAGCCTGAACATGCCGCATAACGACGACAAACTCGAACTGCATCCTGAGCCTGGGCCGCACGATCCGAATGTGCGCAACCCTGAACAGCCGGGGTACGAAACCACCGACGTGAATGCGAGCGGCATCGCCGTATTCCTCGCGGGCCTGTTCGGGTCGGTGCTGGTCTTCTTTCTCTTCTGCTTTGTGATGGGCAAGGTCATCAACTCGGCGATCGAGAAGGCAGACGGGCCGCCGACGAAGTGGAACAGACTCTCCGCCTTCGCCGGCGCCGAGGGAACGCATGGAAAACGACAGGATCTTGCCAGCAGTGCGGAGATGCAGCAGAAGGAATTTCAGCAGATGACCTCGACCTTCCCGGAGCCGCGCCTGGACATCGATGACGGCGAACAGGCGACGGCGGACCTGCATGCTCGCGAAGATCTGCTGCTCGACCATTACAGCGTGGTTCCTGGCGAAGGGGCGTCGATCCGGATTCCGATCACGCGGGCGATGGAGTTGATCGCGCAGCGCGGCCTTCCGGTGGCGGCCCAGCCGGCCTCGAGCGAGGTTGAGATGGTGGGCGACGAGAAGCCGGTGGTCGAGGCTCCGTTGACCTCCGGGTTTGCCCGCACAGGCCACGAACTGGATGTGATGGAAGCCCGCGCGCAGAGGCTGAGCTACGGCAAGGCGGAAGGCGGGGCGCAGGCGGAACTCGCTCCTCTGAGTAAGTGAGTCAGTAAGGGTAAGGGGCAATTAGGCAGAAGAAGATTTAAGATAGAGCCGAGACGAGATGAGGAAGAGCCGGACAATTCGAGGGGTGTGGGTCGTGGCGGCGCTTTGCTGCGCCCTGCTGAGCGCGCCTTTGTTTGGCCAGGTCTCAAGCTATGGAGACAAGCAGGAAGGCGAAAATGCGGGCGATCAGCTGCCGCAGGTGCTGCAGAAGGTTGGAGTCTCGCAGCATCTGAACCGGCAGCTTCCGATGAACGCCGCGTTCGTGGATGAGAGCGGCAAACCGGTGCGCCTGGGAGACTACTTCGGGAAACGCCCGGCGATTCTCTCGCTGGTGTATTACAACTGCCCGATGCTGTGCTCGGAGGAGCTGGACGGTATCGCCAGCGCGCTGATGATGGTGAAGCTGACGCCGGGCAAGGACTTCGATGTGGTGGTGATCAGCTTCGATCCCAGCGAGACGCCCGCGATGGCCGCGAAGTCGAAGGCGCTCTACGTCAAACGGTATGGCCGTCCGGAGACCGCCGCAGGCTGGCATTTCCTGACCGGCCAGCGGCCTGCGATCGACGCCGTCACCAATGCCGTAGGTTTCGGGTATGTGCGGGTTCCGGGGCCGGATGGAAGGATGTCGCAGTTTGCGCATGCCAGTTCGATCGAGATCGTGACGACCGAGGGCAAGCTGGCGCAGTACTACCTGGGGGTCGAGTACTCCCCGAAAGATATGCTGCTGGGGCTGATCGACGCCTCCGGCAACAAGATTGGTTCGCCGGTTGCAAATATCCTGACCTACTGCTATCGGTACGATCCGCAGACGAACAAGCATTCGCTGATCGTTGCCCGCGTGGTGCAGGTCGGCGGGATGGTGACGGTGGCGGGGCTCGGCGGTTTCATGTTCCTGATGTTTCGGAGAGACATCCAACTCGCGCGCGAACACGACCTGACTAAGAAAGAGAATGGATAAAGGGTAACGATGCATATCAGTCCAGTCCTGTGGCAATTTCTGGTGAAGTGGCTCAACAACTCCGCGCTCTTTCCGCGCGAGGCTTCGACGATTGCGCCCTACACCGACGCGCTTTACTTCTTTCTGCTGACGATCACGATGGTCGGCCTGGTGCTGGTGTGCGTCCTGGTGTTCGGATTCTCGATCCGGTATCGCAAGGCAAATAGCCCGGTCGCGACGCAGGTGGAGGGCTCCACGCTGCTCGAGGCGACCTGGACCATCATCCCGCTGGCCCTCTTCCTGATCGTGTTCGTGTGGGGAGCGTTGCTGTACTTCCGCATCTATAATCCGCCGACCAACGCGATGAACATCTACGTCGTCGGCAAGCAGTGGATGTGGAAGGCGGAGCATCCGGGAGGCCAGCACGAGATCGATGCCTTGCATGTGCCTGCGGGCCGGCCCGTGCAGTTGACGATGATCTCGCAGGACGTCTTTCACAGCTTCTCGATTCCTGACTTCCGGGTGAAGCGCGAGGTGATTCCGGGCCGCTACTCGACGGTGTGGTTTGAGGCGACGACTCCTGGGACGTATCACATCTTCTGCACGCAATACTGCGGGACCAATCACTCGGCCATGATCGGCGAGGTCACGGTGTTGACTCCGGACGATTACGATAAGTGGACCCAGCAGTCGACCAGCGGTATGTCGCTGGCACAGAACGGCGAGAGACTGTTCGCGAGCATGGGCTGCAACGCCTGCCACTCCGGGAGCGCGACGGCGCGCGGGCCGAACCTTGCCGGCGTCTATGGATCGAAGCTGCAGCTTAGCAACGGCTCGCAGGCCCTGGTGAACGACGCCTATCTGCGCGACGCGATCCTGAACCCGTCGGAGCACGTCACGGCGGGTTTCGCGCCGATTATGCCCACCTACCAGGGGCAGATCAGTGAAGACGGGTTGATCGATCTGGTGGAGTACATCAAAGCAATGCAGAGCAACTATCGTGTGAAGCAGACGCTGACCACGTTACAGTCGAACCAAGCGGCGCCGACAACGCCAGGGGTGGTGAAGCCATGAGTGCATCGAGCTCAACAATCGTCAATTTGCCTGACCAGAGAACGTCTAGCTTGCCGAAGCGCAATTATCTCAATAATGAGCATGGGCTGCTGAGCTGGCTGCTTACCGGCGATCACAAGCGCATCGCGATCCTCTATCTGATCTCGATTACCTTCTTCTTCTTCATCGGAGGCGCGTTCGCCGGTCTGATCCGGCTTGAGCTTCTGACGCCGCAAGCGGACCTGGTCGCTTCCGACACCTACAACAAGTTTTTCTCCATGCATGGAATCATCATGGTCTTCCTCTTCCTGGTGCCGTCGGTTCCGGCCACGCTGGGGAACTTCCTGATGCCGATCATGCTGGGCGCGAAAGACCTGGCCTTTCCCAAGGTCAACCTGCTGAGCTGGTATCTGTACTGGCTCGGCGGCCTGACGATACTTGGTGCGATGGTGCTGGGCGGCGTCGACACCGGCTGGACCTTTACGACTCCGCTCTCGACCCACTACCTGAATACCCATGTGGTAACGGCGGCGATGGGAGTGTTCATTCTTGGCTTCTCCTCCATCTTCACCGGGTTGAACTTTATCGTCACCATCCATCGCATGCGCGCGCCGGGCATGACCTGGTTTCGGATGCCGCTGTTTGTCTGGTCGCACTATGCGGCGTCGATCCTGATGGTGCTCGGGACGCCGGTGCTGGCGATCACCTTGGTCCTGGTGGCGCTGGAGCGGCTGGTGGGCATTGGCGTCTTCGATCCGACCAAAGGCGGCGATCCGCTATTGTTCCAGCACCTCTTCTGGTTCTACTCGCACCCGGCGGTCTACATCATGATTCTTCCGGGCATGGGCGTCATCTCGGAGGTGATCAGCACCTTCAGCCGCAAGCGGGTCTTCGGGTACACTGCGGTCGCGTTCTCTTCGGTGGCGATTGCGCTGTTCGGCTTCTTCGTCTGGGCGCACCATATGTTCATCATGGGCGTGTCCAACTACTCGGCGCTGGTGTTTTCGCTGTTGACCATGCTGGTGGCGGTACCGTCTGCGATCAAGATCTTCAACTGGGCGTTCACGCTGCAGAAGGGTTCGATCACGTTCGAGACGCCGATGCTGTACGCGTTCGGCTTCCTGGGATTGTTCACGATCGGCGGAATGACGGGAGTGTTTCTCGGGGCGCTCGGTATGGACATTCACCTTACGGAGACCTACTTCATCGTTGCCCACTTCCACTTTGTCATGGTGGGCGGAATGCTGATGGCGTTCCTGGCGGGCGTCCACTTCTGGTGGCCGAAGATGACGGGGCGCATGTATCCCGAATCGCTTTCGAAGCTGGCCGCGGTCACTACGTTCATCGGGTTCAACCTGACGTTCCTGCCGCAGTTCATCCTCGGCTACCTGGGCATGCCGCGACGATACCACGCCTACCCTCCCGAGTTTCAGGTGCTGAATGTGCTGTCGACCGCGGGCGCGACGGTGCTGGGCGTCGGCTACATGCTTCCGCTGCTCTATCTGGCGTGGTCGCTGAAGTACGGTGCGATCGCCGGCAACAATCCCTGGCAGGCTACGGGCCTTGAATGGCAGATCCAGTCTCCGCCGCTGACCGAAAACTTTATCGAGATTCCCGTCGTTGATCATGAAGCGTATGACTACGAATGGCTCGCCCACAAGACTGCAAACGAGGTGACGACCGTTGGATAATGCGATCGTAGCTACGCATCCCCACACGCATGAGACCGCGGTTGCGGCGGAGCACGAGCATATTGCGCTGCCGCAGCACCGCCATCACTTCGAGACGCAGGAGCAGCAGCGCGAGGCCGGCACCTTCGGCATGTGGCTGTTCCTGTTGACGGAGATCATGTTCTTCGGTGGGATGTTCTTCGCCTACCTGCTCTATCGCAACTGGTACTACGACGCGTTCGTGGTGGGGTCGAACCAGTTAAGCATTCCCCTGGGAACGGCGAACACGGCCATCCTGATTACCTCCGGGTTTTGCATGGCTCTGGGAGTGTGGGCGGCCGAGGTGAGGAAGAAGGGACTTCTGGTCCTGTTTCTTATCCTCACCAGCCTGTTCGGCCTTATCTTCATCGGAATCAAAGCCGATGAGTACCACGAGAAGTGGGAGAAGCACCACATCCCCGGCGCTCAGTTCGACGTCGCCGAGTTCGTCAATCCGCATGCCTATGGCCTGAAGGAACAGCCGCTGGCGCCCGACATGGCGCAGAAGGTCCAGATCTACTTCTTTCTCTACTTCGCCATGACCGGCATGCACGCGCTGCACATGATCATCGGCCTTGGTCTCCTGGGCTGGCTGACCTGGCGGGCACATCGAGGAGAGTTCACGTCGGGGTATGTCGCTCCGATTGAAAACTTCGCGCTGTATTGGCACTTCGTGGATATCGTCTGGCTGTTCCTGTTCCCTTTGCTGTACCTCATCAACCGGCACCCCGGCGCGTAGCCGAACCAACTCAGCCAGTGGCACTCGCTGGCCAATGTTTATTGGCTCCTGTTTATTGGCTTCAAGGAGAAGATCATGTCCGAGTTTCACGATCCGGCGAATGTAGTCAATCCGGAGCACTCTGAGCACCACCTCGTCACGCCGGTCACCTACGGGATCGTCTTCGCTACGCTGTTGTTCTTTACCGCTCTCACCGTGGTGGCGGCCTATATTGACCTGGGAATCTTCAATCCGGTCGTGGCGCTTGCCATCGCCACCTTCAAAGCCGTCATCGTGATCCTGTTTTTCATGCACGTCAAATATCAGTCGAAGCTGGTGAAGTTGACGGTCTCAGCCGGCTTCTTCACGTTCCTTGTGCTGATCACGATGACGCTCAGCGACTACATCAGCCGTGCCTGGGGTCTCTGGTAGGCAAAGACTTTCGCTTTGATGGGAATGCGGCCTTCGGGTCGCATTTTTGTTGCTACGGAATCCCCTCTCCGGGAACACCGTAGACTTGGGCATGACGAACAGGGCACCAAACCTTCCTGAGCAGATGCAACGCTGGTCGAACGATGCGCGGATTACCGTCAGGCGCGAGGTCGAACCCGATCCGAACGGTAAGTGCGTCGTGTACTGGATGCAGCGGGCCCAGCGCGGCACAGACAACCATGCGGTCGATCTGGCGGTAAAGATCGCGAATCTGCTTGGGCTGCCGCTGGTGGTGTACTTTGCGGCGATCTCGAACTTCCCTCACGCCAACCTTCGGCATTATGTCTTTCTGAACCAGGGATTGCCGGATATCGAAGCCGATCTTGCCGAGCGCAATATTACCTTTGTCATGCGCCGGGCTCCGCACGAGTCGCACGAGCGGCTGTTGGCCGATGTGCGCGCAGCTTTTCTTGTCGGGGACGAAAACCCGATGCGGGAGCCGGAACGCTGGCGCAAAGATCTGGCCTCGCGGATCAAGATCCCGTTCTGGACAGTGGATACGGATGTCACGGTGCCCTCGAAGCTGATGGAAAAGGCGCAGTACGGCGCGTACACCATTCGTCCGCGGCTCTATCGTCTGCTGCCGGAGTATCTGCAGGCGTATGAGAATCTGCACGCCAACCATGCATGGAAGAGGCCGCGCAACTTCCACGCAGACTCGGTGCACGAGGACATGACGCGCGGCTGGACCAATCTAGACCGCAGCGTGGGCCCGGTCGAGGCCTGGAAGGGAGGCACAAACGCCGCGCTGAAGCGATTGAAGCTGTTTACCGGGAAGCTGCTCGAGAACTATGAGACGCAACGCAACCATCCCGAGGTCGACGGGACTTCGTGCCTGTCGCCGTACCTTCATTACGGTCACATTGGCCCGGTCACGATTGCGCTTGCCGTAGAGGCGGCGGCGAAGAAAAACACCAAGCTCAAATCCGCGCGCGACAGCTACTTCAATGAGTTGATTGCATGGCGGGAACTCGCCATCAACTTCGTCCGCTACACGCCGAACTACGACTCACCCGGCTGCGCGGAGAACTGGGCGAAGACGACGATCGCGGAGCATGCCAGAGACGAGCGGGAGCGCCTCTATACCCTGAAGCAACTGGAGAATGCGGAGACCTATGATGAGCTTTGGAACGCCGCGCAGATCCAGATGGTTCGCTATGGATGGATGCACAACTATCTGCGGATGTACTGGGCGAAGAAGATTCTGGAGTGGACGCCGGACGTGGCCACGGCGATGAAGCACTGCATTTATTTGAACGACCGATACTTCCTCGATGGCCGCGACCCGAACGGCTACGCCGGGATTGCCTGGGCGATTCTGGGCAAGTTCGACCGCGCCTGGGGAAGCCGCCCTGTGTTCGGCAAGATCCGCTACATGTCGGGGGCGTCCACGGGGAAGAAGTTCGACTCGAAGCGATACATCCAACAGATGGAGGCGTTGCCGCAGTAAGGCTTGTCTCTCGAAACCTGTCTCAAGCTGACGTTCAGAGCGTTTTGGCTGCCGTTTCACCGTCAGCCTTGAACGTACCGAAGAGTCCCTCTCGTTCGTCGTTGTTCTAGCCTTTGCCTGTTCTTGAATCCGCCTCATCCTGCAATCCCGGGTCGAGCCTTTCAGTTTTTAGACAGGTGGTCAGCGCCGGTCTACAACTATGGTGAGATTTGGCGTCCCCGGAAGCGGTGATAGATTCGAGACGGCATGGGCTCGATCGGTTCCGCAGATTATTTCGTCGCTGGATGCCTCGCGAAGGCGGCCACAGAGCCACAACGAATCTCGTCCCGAACGTTACCTAAGATTTCTCTCATCCCGTTCTGGAACTACCGTCCCTTTTCTCCCACTCCAGCGTTGACTCATCGGATGTCAGCTTGCAGCATCGAGAACAGCTGTCTGGATCCGGATTGCACGCCATGGGTTTGAAGGTAGACCGACAACTCGCCCGCTCTGCACGGCCGCACTTCGGCGGCGGCTTCGGATGCGTTCTTGCCCTCCTCTGTATCGCTCTCACGTTGCATACTGCTTCAGGATCCGGGCAGTCGGCATCGGCCGGTGCAAGCGCTTTAGGTGAAAGCAACGCTGCAGCCATTGCCTCTGCTTCCTTGCAGGGGAGGCGGGCGCGCCGCTTCCTTGCCGGTCGAACTTCGGCAGCAAATACTTCCGCCGCGCAGGCCATGGCGGCAGCTCGCCGGCAGCATCTCGCCATGCTGCTGGCCACGCCGGAAGGTCTTGCTCCCTCTTCGAATTTGAGTGCTGCGTGGCAACCGGTTGGTCCGAATCAGGTAGCGAGCATCTCGTATGGCAGTGTCTCGGGACGAGTGACGGCGATTGCGATTGACCCGGCGGATGCGACCGGCAACACCGTTTATGTCGGGACGACGGGTGGCGGCGTGTGGAAGTCCACCAATGCGGCCGGTCCCGCGGCAAGCGTAGCCTTTACGCCGCTTACCGACACGCTGCCGGTCTTCAGCGCGAATGCGGGAGCGTCCGCGATCCCTTCACTGAGTATCGGAGCGATCAGTGTGGGACCCGGCGTCGTGCTGGCCGGCACCGGCGATCCGAACGACGCCCTCGACTCCTACTATGGAAGCGGGCTGCTGAGGTCTGCCGACAACGGGGTGACCTGGACGTTGATCCAGAACTCGCAGGACGGCGCTGCAGGGAACCATTCGTTCACCGGCCTGGGGTTCGCGGGTTTTGCCTGGAGCAGCGCAAGTCCCGGGCTGGTGGTCGCGGCGGTGTCGCAGGCAGCCGAAGGCGTGCTGGTGAATGCCGGCAACGCAACCTACAGCGTGATGGGCCTTTACTATTCGACCGACGCGGGCGTTACCTGGCAGATGGCGACGATCATGGACGGCAGCCAGATCGTGCAGAGTCCGCAGCAGTTGGGCGCCCTACTCGGCGGCAGGGCGGTGACGGCGGTCGTCTGGAACCCGGTTCGGAAGATGTTCTATGCAGCCGTCCGCTATCACGGCTACTATCAGTCGGCAGACGGCGAGACCTGGACGCGGCTGGCCAATCAGCCGGGGGCAGCGCTGACGACGACAAACTGCCCAACCGCGCCAAACTCCATCGGAAGCGCGAGCTGTCCTATCTTTCGCGGAGCCCTCGCGGTCCAGCCAATCACCGGAGATACCTTCGCCCTCACTGTCGACAGCAACACTCTCGATCAGGGATTGTGGCAGGATGTCTGTTCGCTTTCGAGCGGCAACTGCAGCAATGGCACGGTCACGTTCGGCACGCAACTGGCCTCGACCGCGATGGAGGTTGGCAATGGAAGCGCGGTCATTCCGCAGGGCGACTACAACCTGACGCTGTCTGCCGTGCCCTCGGGATCCAGTGGTTCGGTACAGGACACGTTGCTGTTCGCCGGAACCGCCGATCTGTATCGCTGCTCGCTTGCGGCAGGATGTACGCTGCGCAATACCACCAACGCGCTGAATGCGTGTGGCGCTCCAGCAAAGGTTGCGCCGGCCCAGCATGCCATCGCGGCGCTCGCCGCCTCTACCCAGCCGCTGCTCTACCTCGGCAACGACGGCGGGCTGTGGCGCTCGACCGACGGGGTGAACGAGCAGGCGGGGCCATGCTCTGCCGATGACGCCAACCATTTTCAAAATCTAAACAGCGGCATCGGATCGCTTGCGGAGGTCGTCAGCTTTGCCGAAAGCCCCACGGATGCAGGGACGCTGCTGGCCGGTCTCGGCGCGAACGGGACGGTGGCGACCGCGGCTGCTTCTTCGCTCGCGGCACCCTGGACGCAGCTTTCGAATGCGGAGGGCGGCACCGTTGGGATCGATCCGAACAACCCTGTGTTCTGGTATGCCTCCATCGGCGCGGGCGTGCAGATCCATCAGTGCGCCAGTGGAGGAGGCTGCACGGCCGCGGACTTCAGCGGCGCGGCTACGATCGCGCCTGCTCAGGTTGCAGGAGACGATTCGCTTCTTGACGTTCCCTGGCTGCTCGACCCTGCGCTCTCCTCGGACATCGTGATCGGCACATGCCGGGTGTGGCGGGGGCCGGCGGGCAGTGGCTCGTCCTGGTCGTCCTCGAACGCCATCAGCCGGCTCTTGGGCGGTCCGCAGAATGCAAGTTGCGGCGGCGCGAATCCGGTGGTGCGCTCGCTCGCTGCCGGGGGCGTCGCCAGTACGGCCACGGCCGCGCAGAACGCCGGGTCGCCGGTGCTCTATGCCGGTATGGCCGGTGTGTACGACGGCGGAGGCAGCAGCGCCGGGGGGCATCTCTTTTCCACCTCCACCGCGAACACCGCGACTCACACAACAACCTGGATCGATCTTTCCACGTCGCCGGTGACGAATGCGAGTGGAAGCTTCAACGAGGGAGGCTTCGATATCTCATCGCTCGCCGCAGACCCTCACGACGCGACTGGCCGAACCATCTACGCAGCTGTGATGGGGTTCGCCGGAAACGCGGTCAATGCGGCGCATATCTATCGCTCCATCGACGCCGGCGCCCACTGGCTCAATATCAGCAGCAATCTGCCGAATGCTCCGGCGAACAGCGTCCTGGTGGACCCGAACGACGCCAATACTCTTTATGTCGCGTTAGATACTGGAGTTTATGTAACGAACGAAGTAACAACCTGTTCGACAGCCAACTGCTGGGGTGTGTATGGAAGCAGTCTGCCGAACGCTCCCGTAGTTGCGCTTGAAGCTGCGGCGAATATGCCGACGGGCGATGGCCGCATTGGAGAACTGCGCGCCGCCACCTATGGTCGAGGCATATGGCAGCTTCCTTTGCTCAATGCCATCAGCGTTTTGACGCCCATGATGATGCTGGCTCCCAACGCTCTGAGCTACGGGACTCAGCCTGTAGGAACTGCGAGTGCGCTTCAAACTATTACGGTTACAAATACCGGAAATGCAGTGCTTAACATTACGAGTGTGTCTGCCACAGGAGATTTCAGTGAGAGTAAGACCGATACCTGCGCGGGCGCGTCTGTTGCTGTGGGAATGAGCTGTTCGGTTCAGGTCAGCTTCTCGCCTACTGCGGTCGGAAGCCGTGCGGGAGTGCTTACCGTCTATGGCAACGTGCCGGACGGGCAAGCGACTGCGGCGCTCTCCGGAACCGGCTCTGCGGCTGGGGCGATCGTTTTGAATCCCGCAACGCTCGCATTTCCTTCTACGACCATCAACGCGACGAGTCCGCTGCAAAACATCACCATTTCGAATACCGGCAGTTCGACCATCTCGTTGCAGACGCCAACTGTGACCGGCGCAGATTTCAAGTTGGCAGCGAATACCTGCGGAGCAAACTTGAGCGCCGACACTGGCTGCACCGTGTCGATTGCGTTTATTCCGACTGCATCGGGCGCGCGCAGCGGGACGTTCACGATCAGCGATGGCGCCGGTACCCAGACTGTCTCGCTCAGCGGCGTCGGCACCACACCGGCTACGGATGCTCTTTCGCCCACATCCCTGACGTTTGGTTCGCAGACCATCGACACAGCCAGCGCGACGCAGCAGGTCGTTCTAACCAACGCGGGCGACCAGCCGCTGACCCTGATCGCCGCGCAGATCAGCAATGGAGACTTCACCGTGGTCAACGCCTGCGGGAACTCGCTCAATGCCCATTCCACGTGCTCTCTCAATGTCGCTTTCGCCCCGAAAGATGTCGGTGCGCTCACAGGCGTATTGACTGTGTCCGATCAATACCGCAGCCAGACGGTTACGCTGAACGGCTTTGGCCTTGCACCGCCCGGCGTCTCTCTCGCGCCCTTCTCGACGGTCGGTTTTCCCGCTACCGGAGTTGGGACTACGTCGGCGGCCCAAACAATCACGTTAACCAACAACGCAGGTGTTCCGTTGCAGGTGCAAAGCGTCGTGACCACAGGCGACTTCGCGGTTGTGCCGGGCAGCAGCACCTGCGGAGTGAGCCTCGCCGTGAGTGCCGCATGCACCATGCAGGCCGTCTTTGTCCCCACCCTTGGAGGGCCGCGCTCGGGAACGCTCACCGTGACCGATAGCGCTCCAAACTCTCCGCAGGCTTTGACTCTCAACGGAGCGGGCGTCGATTTCACGCTGAACTCAAATGGGCCGTCGAGCGTGACGATTACGAACGGACAGAACGCCGTCTTCCCTCTGCTGCTAAGGTCTGCCGGGAATGTCACAGGTATAGTTACATTTACGTGCACGGGCATTCCGGCCAGTTCTACCTGCAACGTCACTCCCAATAACGTTGCGCTCGGCAATACGACGACGATCTCCGTCACTGTGCTTACTGGAGTCTCCTCGGCATCATCTTTGAAACCCTCCAGGGGCTACACCCGTGCGATCTGGCTGGCGATGCTGCTTCCGCTGGGGCTGCTGAGGACCCGCAAAAAACGTTTGTATCGCCTCGCCAGTGTTGCTGTCCTTTGTCTTTTGGTTGCCGCGACTGGCTGCGGTGTTGGACGGACCATTCCACTGGAGAGCGGTTCTAATCCGAATCCCACGCCGGGTCCGGTTACCGCTCCCGGTACGTACACGATTGTTGCCGGAGCCAGCAGCGCGGGCCTCACACGGAGCATCAACCTTACGCTCATCGTTCAGTAGATTGCGTGCGTGATTTCGCCATACTTTTTATACGGCTCGTCCCGCGCTGACGCCTGACGCCCAGGCCCATTGGAAGTTGTAACCGCCGAGCCAGCCTGTCACATCGACGACCTCGCCGATAAAGTAAAGACCCGGAACCTTGCGGCTCTGCATGGTCCTGGCGTCAAGCTCCGCCGTATCGACACCGCCCACCGTCACCTCAGCCTTGGCGTAGCCTTCGGTTCCAGCGGGCAGGATCTGCCAGGCATGAAGCTGCTGCTCCATCGCGGCCAGAGAGGCGTTGGTCCAGTCCGATGGCTCATGGATCGCCATCCACCGTTCGGCCATGCGAGCCGGAAGCGCAGCCCGCAGCGCGAGAACGGCGGACGCAGCATCGCGCCGTGCGTTCTGTTGGCGCAGGGGAGCCAGCATCGCGATATCGGGCACGAGGTCGATCGAGACAGGCTCGCCCGGCTGCCAATAAGAAGACGCCTGCAACACGGCTGGCCCGCTCAGGCCACGATGCGTCACCAGCAGCTTCTCCCGGAAGCGGCCTGAACTCTTTCCCGTTCCGGCGGCGATTTCTACGCCTGTGGATACGCCGGCCAGGTCGCACCACTGTTCGCGGTCCTCTGCTCCGAAGAGGAGAGGGACCAACCCAGGCCTGCACTCGACGATGCGCAGACCGAACTGCTCGGCCAAGCCATAGCCGAATGCGGTAGCGCCCATCTTCGGAATCGACAGGCCGCCTGTGGCGACGACAACAGCTTCGGCTTGAAACAGCGTCTCCGTGGCCTGGACGAGAAAGCGCTCCTCACGGACCACCGACACGACACGCGTCCCCACGATCACCCGTACCCCAGCCGCGGCGCACTCCTTCTCCAGCATGGTGACGATGTCATGCGCGGAGCGGTCGCAGAAGAGCTGGCCGAGGGTCTTCTCGTGATAGCGGATGCCATGCTGCTCGACCAGGGCGATCATGTCGGCCGGTGTGAAGCGGGCCAGTGCCGACTTTGCGAAATGAGGATTTTCAGAGAGGAAATTTTCTGCCTGGCAGTGCACGTTGGTGAAGTTGCATCGTCCGCCACCGGAGATGAGGATCTTTTTGCCGACGCGCTCCGCGTGATCCAGCAGCAGTACGCGCCGTCCGTGCCGCCCGGCCTCGAGCGCGCACATCATGCCGGCGGCGCCAGCTCCCAGGACGACCACATCGAACCTCTGCATTCCGCTCCCCGGCAATTCAGCTCTCGCTTTCATCATTACATCTGCCGATGCGGTCCTGAACTCGCGAATGGGCCCGAGCGGTTGTGCGACCATGGATTCATGTTGAGAAAGATGGAGGAGCGGGGGCCGAGGGTGGTTGCGGCGCAGGCGCATGGGCCGGCGGCGGCGATCACGCGCAGGGCGGCGGACAGGCTGCGCGCGGGGCATCTGTGGGTGTACCGGTCCGATGTCGAGTCGCTGGTCCCGCCGGTTGGATCGGTCGAGATCACCGGCGGATCGCTGGTGACGGTGATGGACAGCCGCGGAATTCCGCTCGGCACGGGGATCTATAGTTCGGCGTCGCAGATTGCGGTGCGGATGATCTCGGCTGAAGCTGCGTTGCCGCGGACGGCGTATCTCGGGCAGGTGCGGGAGCGGGTTCTGACGGCGTTGGCGTTGCGCGACGAGCTTGCTCCGGAATCGATGGAGAACGATGCCTGCCGCCTGATCTTCTCGGAGGCCGATGCGTTGCCGGGCATAGTCGCGGACCGTTACAACGATCTGGTGATCCTGCAGTTGCTCACGCAGGGGACGGCGCAGGAGGATGTTCGCCGGGTTGTGGCCGAGGCGATCGGGGAGCGGCTGCCGCCAGGGCTGGGCAGACTCACGATTTGGGAGCGTCCCGATCCGAAGGCGCGCGAGCTGGAGCAGTTGGCGGCGCCCTCGCCGGAGCCGTTGTTGGCGCGGGGCGAAGAATCGGCGAGTCTGGCTACGGTGTTCACGATCAATGGGCTGCGTTTTCATTTCGATGCGGGGTCGGGACAGAAGACGGGAGCTTTTCTCGATCAGCGCTTGAACTATGCGGCTGCGGAACGGTATGCGCGCGGTTCGGCGCTGGACGTCTGCACCTATCAGGGCGGTTTCGCGATCCACATGGCGGAAAGCTGTAGCCAGGTGACCGGGGTGGATGCGAGCCGCGGCGCGCTCGAAGTTGCAGACCGGAATCTCGCTTTAAACCCCGGCACTGCGGACCGAGTCGAGTGGATCGAGGCCGATGCCTTCGAGCTGCTGCGCGAGTACGAGGCGGCAGGCGAGCAGTACGACACCATCGTGCTCGACCCGCCCGCGTTCGCCAAGTCGAAGCGTGCCGCCGAGGGCGCGATGCGCGGCTACAAGGAGCTGAACCTGCGGGCGATCAAGATGCTGCGGCCGGGCGGAACATTGATTACCTGCTCCTGCTCGCACCATGTGGCGCTGGCGGAGTTTACCGAAGTCGTCGCGGCGGCGGCGTCGGATGCCGGGCGGCGAGTGCAACTGCTGGAGGTGCGCGGCGCGGCGCCGGACCATCCCGCGGTGCTAACGCTGCCGGAGACGAGCTACTTGAAGTGCCTGATCTGCCGGGTCGGGTAAATCTCCAAGGCTACCGCCCGCTGAGGACCGCCCTTTCGCAATTATGGTACCCTTCTCCAGCCGGGAATCCGTGCGTTTCACCCGCAGTTCGATACTTTCATCGAGAGGTTTCAATGTCCGTAGTCACGCGAAGAGGTTTTCTCCAGTCCGCCGCCACGCTTGCCTGCAGCTCCGCAATGCTGCGCGGCACCAAAGTGTGGGCGTCGCCATTCGGCCTGCCCCTCGGCCTTCAGCTCTACTCGGTGCGCGAGATGCTGGCAAAGGACTACGAGGGCACCTTGAAGAAAGTCGGGGCACTCGGCTATCAGGAGGTCGAGTCTGCGGGTTACTACAACCACACTCCCCAGCAGGTCAAGGACGCCATGAACGCCGCCGGCCTCCACCTCGTCAGCTCTCACCATTCGTCTCCCGATCTCAGCCAGAACTTCGACAAGATTCTGGACTTCGAAAAGCAAGTGGGCTCTCGTTACCTCATCTGCTCGTTTCCGGGCTTCAAAGATCCCTCCAAGGTCAAAGGTCTGAAGGGCGCCGCCGCGCTCGACGCCTTCACCATCGACGACTATAAGTGGAATGCCGACCAGTTCAACCGCTGGGGCGAGAAGGTGAAGGCAGCCGGTATGAAGTTCGGCTATCACAACCACACCATGGAGTTTGCCAAGAAAGACGGCGTCGTCCCGCTCGATGAGATGATCCGCCTCACCGATCCCGCCCTGGTCACGTTCGAGCTGGACTGCGGGTGGGTCATCGTCGGCGGAGCAAATCCGGTCGACTACATCAAGCGCTATCCCACGCGCATCTCCATGCTCCACGTCAAGGATTTCAAGCGCACCGGCAAGCCCGCCAGCATCGCCGCGCCCCCGCCCGCCGCCCAGTTAGGCCAAGGCACCCTGGACTACCGCCCCGTCTTCGAAGCGACGAAGAAGGGCGAGATCAAGCACTACTTCGTCGAGCAGGAGGGCTTCGACATTCCCCCTTATGAAGCCCTGAAGATCGACGCCGATTACATGAAGAACCTCAACGTGTAGCTTGTCCCCGCAACAAGCAAATGGCCCGGGCAATCCGCTCGGGCCATTTCTTTCTCTGAAAAAAGTGGAGCCGATCAGGCCTGCTTCCTGACAATCACCTTGTCTTCAAAGTAAGAGGCATTCGCCATATGGCAGGCCGCCGCCGCATGGTGGCCGAAGACCACATCCTCCGCTACCGGCTTCCGCGAGCGCACCGCGTTGAAGAACGTAGCCAGATGCGGCGCCAGATTGTCCCAGGACGGCCCACGCCACACCATCGTCTCCTCCAACACGTGCTCCTTTAGAAATGCATCGTGCTCCGCGTGCCACTGCTTCTCATACGCCGCATGCATCGCCGACGGAAAACCATTGATCCCATAGTCCGGCGAGCGGTCCACGCCAAGCTGCGGAACCAACCGCACCATGTTATCCGTCACCTCGATCACTCCCTTCGGCCCCATCACGCGCGTCATCTCCGGCGTCTCGGTTCCCAGCGTCAGCCGCACCGTCACCGGCACTGCCCCATACGCGAACGAAGTCACCATCATGTCCGGCATATTGCGCCCATCCTTCCACCGGACGATCCCGCCGACCGAATGTGCCTTATCCGGAATCGCATTGATCCCGGTGACGAACTGCATCCCGCTCAACAGATGCACCATCAGGTCGCCGGCCATGCCCGTTCCATACTCGTGCCACGCTCGCCACCGCGCAAACCGGATCGGATCGAAGGCCCGCTTCGGCGCCGTCCCCAGCCACGTCTCCCAGTCCAGCGTCGCCGGGGAAAGATCGAGCGGCGGAGGATACACCCACGCTCCTCCCGGCGAGTTGCGCCCCAACTGCAGCTCTACCTGATGAACCTCGCCAATCACGCCGCTGTCGTACAACTCCTTCGCCTTGATGAACAGCGCCGAGCTGACCCGCTGCGATCCCACCTGCACGAAGTTCTTCGACGCCTGCACCGCCCGCACCATCTCCTCGCCCTCGGCGATCGAGTGCGACATCGGCTTCTCGCAATGCACGTCCTTGCCTGCCTTCAACGCATCCACAGTGACCTGCTTATGCCAGTGGTCCGGCACCGCCACCACCACGGCTTCGATGTTCTTGTCTTCGAGAATCTCGTGATACCGGCGCGTCGTTTTGATGTTCGCGCCCGCAATCTCGCGCGCCAGCGTATGCCGCCCATCGTAGAGGTCGCACGCCGCCACGCACTGCGCCTGCGGCAGCGTCATCGCGGCCCGCAGCAGCGAAGACCCTTCGATCCCCACGCCGATGCTCGCAAACCGCACCCGGTCGCCGTTTGTATCCTCCGCCTGCGGAACCGTCTCTGCCTCCAGCCCATGATGTCCCGGCAGCATCGCCGCCATTGCCAACCCACTGCCGCTCTGCAAAAAATCCCTGCGCGAAAACTCAGCCATTCTTATGTCCCCTTCAAGTGATCAACTTCGACCCACATGCCTTTGTTTGTCTGCTCTTTGTTTGTCTGCTCTTTGTTTGTCATTCCCGAAGGGAATCTGCGTTTGCCCCCTCTACCCTCTACCAAATTCGCTCTACCCGTTGCCGCAGCGCTCAGAACCATCAATGCGCTGGACTCTCCGCCGTGAACGGAGAACAGCAAGGCTTCGTCACCGGTTGAAACTCCATCAACTCCACCCGCGTCCCATCCGGGTCGTACAAGTTCGCCTGCCACTTCCCGTCCTTGCCCATCTGCGGACCGTCATGTCGCGGGCTCAGCCGGTCCTCTCCAATCAGCACCGTCACCGCCTTCTCCATATTCGGCACCCCGATCGAGAAATGGTTCAGCACCCCCAAAGTCCTTGCATCGACCTTCTCCAGAGGAGTATCTGAACCCTCCCCCACCAGCATGTACTCGATCCAGTCATGGCCATTCGGCGCCTGCTGCGACACCCAGTCCACATGGTCCGGCTTCATCGCGCCATACCAATACGGCCGGAACCCCAGCACTTCCTTGTAGAACCTGTCCTCCGCCGCCTTGCTATGCACCAGGTAGCCGACGTGAATGATCCGCGTCCCAATCGGCTTCGCATTCGCCGGTATCGCCATCAGCCGGCCATGCTGGAAGAACTCGACTTCGTTGCCCTCCGGGTCTTTGGTCTCGAACCAGTGGCTGCCATCGCTTGCTGACTGCACCTCGCCCGCAGTCGTCACGCCATGCGCCACCATGTACTTTCGCAGCCCGGCGGCGTCCACCGTGTTGTACGAAACCCGCGCCATCCGGCTGATGCCATGCTGCGCCGGAAGCGGCAGCACCTCCACAAACTGCGTCGGGCTCAGATAAAACCGCACCCCGGCCGCGCTCTGGGGATCGGCCCCTTTGAAGGCCCCCAGACCGGTCACGTAAAAATGCTCCGCGGCCGCGGCATCGCTCGTATACACCGACATGTGCGAGATCCCCGTGATCTCCGGCCGTCCCGCCTGTCCCCACAGACTCGCCACACCCAGGCCCAGACACGAGACCACTCCAAACACTCTTTTCCACGCCAGCCTCATTGACACATCTCCCGATTCATCTCCAGTTCAAAACGCGTTTTTTGCGCTCGAAACAGCACGCGTAGTATACAGAGCTGTACTCGTTGCCTGTCGATGAGACGAAGCAAACGGCCAACCGCGCCGTCACAAAGAAGAGGAAAGCAAGATGAACGTTGGAATCAGGGCCCGTCTCAGCACCATGATGTTCCTCGAATACTTCATCTGGGGCGCATGGTACGTCACCGTCGGCACCTGGCTCAGCCAGACCCTCCACTTCTCCGGCGAGCAGGTCGGTCTCGCAGCCGGCAGCACCGCCGTCGGAGCCATCCTCTCCCCGTTCTTCATCGGCCTTGTCGCCGACAAGCTCTTCGCCACGCAAAAGGTCCTCGCCGTCCTGCACCTCCTCGGCGGCCTGCTCCTCTTCGCCGCCTCCACCCGCACCACCTTCATCCCCTTCTACGCGCTGGTGCTGCTCTACTGCCTCTGCTTCATGCCCACGCTCGCCCTCACCAACTCGCTCGCCTTCCGCCAGATGGGCGACCCCAAGATCGAGTTCGGCCCCATCCGCGTCCTCGGCACCTTCGGCTGGATCGTCGCCGGCCTGCTGATCGGCTCGCTCCGCCTCGAAGCCACCCAGTTCCCCATGCGTCTCGCCGCCACCGCTTCGATCGTCATGGCGATCTACTGCCTTACCCTGCCTCACACTCCGCCGCTCGCGCGCGAATCGCGCACCGCCGGCATCTTCCCCAAAGAAGCTGTGAGCCTGCTCAAAGAACGCTCCATGGCCGTCTTCGCCATCGCCTCCTTCCTCATCTGCATCCCGCTGCAGTTCTACTACGCCTTCACCAACCTCTTCCTCAACCAGACCGGCGTGCACAATGCCGCGGGCAAGATGACCGGCGGCCAGATGTCCGAGCTCATCTGCATGCTCCTCATCCCCTGGTTCTTCCGCCGCCTCGGGGTCAAGTACATGCTTGTCGCCGGCATGAGCGCCTGGGTGCTCCGCTACCTGCTCTTCGCCTTCGGCAACCCCGGTGCGGGCATGTGGATGTTGTGGGGCGGCATCCTGCTCCATGGCATCTGCTACGACTTCTTCTTCGTCACCGGCCAGATCTACATCGACCGCAAAGCCTCCCTCGCCCTCCGCGCCGCTGCCCAGGGCCTCATCACCTTCATCACCTACGGGGTCGGCATGTTCGTCGGCTCCTGGCTCTCCGGCGCCGTCGTCGAGCACTACGCCATCCCCACCCCCGGAGCCGCCGTCCAGTACAACTGGCACGCCATCTGGATCTTCGCCGGGGCCTGTTCCGCCGTCGTGCTCGTCTTCTTTCTCTTCACCTTCCGGGAAAAAGAGACCACCGAAGACATCGGGCGGACCACCCACGAAGGAATGCTCCCGGAACTTCCCGTCTAAGGACCTGTCCAGAAACTCCGTTGTAAACCATTGTTTCTTCTTCGCCGTCATCCTCGACCCTCGAGCATAGCGAAGGGGAAGGATCCCTGTATTTCGTCGTTGCTCTTGCCTGTTCTTCAATCCGCCCTATCCGTGTCAATCCGCGGTCGAGCCTCCGGTTCCTGCACACCCCATACCCTATGATGAAATAAGACAACATGCCACGCTCCGGCCCCATCTCGCTGAGCCTCCCCGCCTTCTCCGGCATCACGCGAAAGCTGGTGCTCGCCAATGTCGCCGTCTTCTTCGTGCTCGGCCTGCTGCACTGGCTCTCCCCAAACATTGCCTCTGTCCTGCTCAGCCATCTCTTTCTCGAACCAGCCGCCGTCGTCCACGGCCAACTCTGGCAACTGGCCACCTACTCTTTCGTCGATGAGGGGCTGCTCAGCGTGCTGTTCGCGATGCTCACCCTCTGGTTCATCGGCTCCCTGCTGGAGTCTTCCTTCGGCAGCCGCTGGCTCCTCGAGCTCTACGCCGCCTCCGTCATCGGCGGAGCGATCCTTGCCTCGGCCATCTCCTTCACCCATGTCCTCGGTCTGCGCCCCGACATCGTCGCCATCGGGTCATGGGGCGGCATCTTCGGCCTCATGATCGCCATCGCCATGCTCTTCGGCGACCAGGAGTTCCTCTTCTGGTTTCTCCTCCGCATCAAGGCCAAGTACATGGTGGCCATCTACATCCTCATCGCCGTCGCCCTCCTGCTCAAACAGGCCGACACCTTTGGCGCGCTCGTCCAGCTCTCCGGCGCGCTCTGCGGTTTCCTCTACGTCAAATTCGCCCCCCGCCGCGGCCTGGCATTCGGCTTGACGGAGCGCTACTTCGGCGTCCGCAACAACTACTACCGCTGGAAGCGCCGCCGCGCCGCCCGCAAGTTCGAGGTCTACATGCGCAAGCAGAACCGCGAGGTCCACTTCGACAAGGACGGCCGCTACGTCGACCCCGACGACGCCAAGCGCCGCGACCCCAACGATCGCAGTGACAAAAACGGCAAACACTGGATGAACTAACCACATAACTCGTCCTCTCTGCCCCTTCTAACCCTCACTCCTTCCACCTGAAATCGTCATCGTGACTCAAATGCGAAGCAACGGCATGCGGGGTTGAGAGAAATTCCGGACTGCCCGTTATGCAGGAGAGGTACGCTGCAAACGCAGGGGGGCGCCCGCGAAGACGCCGTCTCCGGCGCCCTGACAGCGAAAGCCTAGAGCCCCATGCCGCCCGAGACCTCAATCCGCTGCGCATTGACCCAGCGGTTGTCCTCCGTGAGCAGCGCGGCGATCATCGGACCGATGTCCTCTGGCAGGCCGACACGGCCAAGAGCCGTCCTGCCCGCAACCATCTTGTTGATCTCCGGATTGTCGCGGACCATGCCGCCGCTGAAATCCGTCGCAATCGCACCTGGCGCAACCGTGTTGACTACGATCCCACGGCCACCGAGTTCCGCCGCCAGATACCGCGTCAGCACCTCCACCGCGCCCTTCATGGAGCCATAGGCGGAGCTTCCAGGGAACGTCATACGGGTCAGCCCGGAAGAGATGTTTACGATCCTGCCGCCGTCGTTGATTAGCGGCAGCAGCTTCTGCGTCAGAAAGAACACACCCTTGAAGTGGACGTTGTAGAGGCTATCCAGATCTTCCTCAGTAACCTTGTCGAAGGCAGCGTGGTGCGAGGTGCCGGCGTTGTTGACAAGATAGTCGAAGCGCTCTGCTCCCAACTCCGAGAGTGCTTTTTGCACACTCTCGACGAACGGGTCGAAGGCGCTGGCCTTGCCGGTGTCGAGTTGCAAAGCGAAGGCCCTGGCGCCCATCTCGCTGACTGCGGCGACAACCTTGTCGGCCTCGGCACGATTGGAGTTGTAGGTGAAGATCGAAGTGACGCCTCGCTTGGCAAGGCTGAGCACAGTGTTGCGGCCGAGTCCGCGGCTTCCGCCGGTGACGATCGCAATCTTACGATTGGGAACTACAGTTTTTTCTGTTGGCATGGTTTGCTCCTTTGGTACGCCCTGTGATTGAGGCTAGGCTCAAGCCGCTTTCAAGGGAATGCCGAAACTCACCCGTTTCTTGCCTATTCCTGCTCCTTCAGCAACGCGAGACTCATCGAAAGAAAAAGAGGGCCAAACATGCTGGATGAGTTAGTGGAATCGGTAAGGCGGTACACCGAAGCGCAGGTGGGGGAGAGCCCGTTTCGAACAGCGATCGAAGGGCTTACCCTCCTTCGATCCGATCACGAGAAGCGTCCGAACCACCTCATCTTCAAACCCGCACTCTGCATCGTCGTTCAAGGCGCTAAGTGGGCTATCTTCGGAGACCAGCGATTCGACTACAGGGCAGGGCAAGCACTGGTCGTAAGCGTCGAGATGCCTGCCTTGGGCACGGTGGCTGAAGCAAGCCCGAGCGAGCCCTATCTTGGCGTCATTCTCGAGTTCGACCTTGCGGTCATGCGCGAAGTCCTGGACAAGTTGGACACTCCACCGGAAGCGGGCAGCAAGGTGGATCGGGGTGTCTTCGTGTGGGACTTCGACGGTCCACTCGCGGACTGCGCGCTGCGGATGGTGCGTCTGCTCGACACGCCCAGGGCGATCCCGGTGCTCTATCCCGCCATCATGCGCGAGATTTGCTACTGGCTCTTGACCGGACCCCACGGCGGCGAGGTCGTGAAGATGACGCTGGCCAATAGCCACGCCCATCGAGTCATCCGCGCGATTCACACCCTGCGTGATCGCTTCGCGGAGCCGATCCGCATCGAGGAGTTAGCCCTGATAGCGCGGATGAGTCCCTCAGCCTTCCATCGTCAGTTCAAGGCGATTACCTCCATGACCCCGCTCCAATATCAGAAGCAACTCCGCTTGCTCGAAGCGCGGCGGCTGATGCTCTCCGATGCGGCCAATGTGGAGACAGCCGCGTTCCAGGTCGGCTACGAGAGTCCGTCGCAGTTCAGCCGCGAGTATTCTCGTATGTTCGCGCTGTCTCCTGGGCGTGACGTTGCCTCGCTGAAACGAACTGCGGCCTGACTTCCCGGTCTTCACTTTCCCGTCTTCACTTTCCGGTCTCCGGTTGCGCACAACAGGCCATCTCTTGACACGGCTGATAGGATGTTAGGTGGAGATGATGTTCAGCCCGGCCACCGCCGGGCTTCCGTTTTTAGCCCGAAGGTCCAACTCGAAGTCCAGACCTAAACTCTGTGCTTCTAATACTTTGCACACATTTAGGGGGTGGGGAGGGGGTCATACAGTAAACCGTGAAGCGGCGTCTTAGCGCGGGAGCCGGGTCCGGGAAGCCCGCTGCCGAAGCCCTCCTGACAACGTGTCCGTTGACCCGGGCGCACGAACACGATACACTCACTAAGTTTGGCGCTGCAGCCCGTGTGTCTTCATTTCAAGGGTTGCAGGGACGGCAGGCTGGAGTCTGGCAGTCGGAAGGAATGACGCTGCGAGGGCTTTCGGCTGGCCGGTTTGAGTGCAGTGAACCTGTACGCGCCCCATGGCAGCACAATCTATTTGAAGGAAGCGGTCAGCGCTCTACCGCGCCACGCTTGAGGTTTTCGTTATGTACGCAGTCATCCGCACCGGCGGCAAACAGTATCTGGTATCCCCTGGCGAGAAGTTGAAGATCGAGACCACCGCCCACGACAACGGCGCAATCGAGTTCTCCGATGTCCTCGCCGTCAGCGGCGAAGAGGGTAAGTTCGAGTCCGATCTCACCGGAGCCAAGGTGCTCGCCTCGGTCGTCGGCGAGGGCCGCGGCGAAAAAATACTCGTCTTCAAGCTCAAGCGCAAGAAGCAGTACAAGAAGATGCAGGGCCACCGCCAGAACTTCGTTGAAGTCAAAATCAACGAGATTCTCGTCAACGGCAGGAGCTTCAGGGAAGACGCAAAGTAAGGGGTCTTCCGGCCACAGGCTTTCGGTTTCCAGGTTCAGGTTCAAGAATTCAGTTCAGCGCTCAGGCCTTCAGGGCAGCGCGAAAGAGGCGATGGAATGGCACATAAAAAGGGGTTAGGATCTTCGAAAAACGGCCGCGACTCAAATGCTCAGCGGCTCGGAGTCAAGGTGTTCGGCGGCCAGGCGATCCTTGGCGGCGGCATCATCGTCCGCCAGCGCGGCACCCCGCTCAAGCCCGGCGCAAACGTCGGTCGCGGCAAGGATGACACCCTCTTCGCCAAGGTCAGCGGCATCGTCCGCTTCCAGGACCGTGGCCAGATCGGCCGCTTCGTCAACGTCGATCCCGCCGAAGTAACCGCAGTCTCCGCATAAACCTCACCTGAAACAATCGAGAAACCCTGCTCCGGCGGGGTTTTTCGTTGTGCATTTCCATAGGCAAGATACGATAGTGCAGTGCATAACGTGATTACAGAAAGACGTGAAAAGATTGCGGAAGCATGTCGGCGGTACCACGTTCGCCGGCTGGCAGCCTTTGGCTCCGTGCTCCGGAAGGATTTCAGGTCTGAAGACAGCGATATTGATTTTCTTGTGGAATTCGAGACGCTGCCGCTGAGCAAACATGCAGACAACTACTTCGGAATGCTGGATGCTTTGACGGAGCTTTTCGAACGCAAAGTGGACTTAGTTGTGTGGACAAGCATCAAGAATCCATATTTCCTCCGTGAGGTCGAGTCATCGCGGGAGATGCTCTATGTCGCGTGATCTACAAGCCTATCTATGGGATATTCAACAGGCAAGCGACGAAATTCTCTCGTTCACGCGGAACAAGGCATTTGCCGACTATCAATCCGATGGGATGATGCGGGCAGCCGTTGAAAGGAAGTTCGGAATAATTGGCGAGGCCATCGCGCAGCTAGCAAGGTCTTCTCCCGCAAATGTTGAGAAGCTAAGTCACTATCGCCGGTTTATAGGTTTTCGAAATATTTTGATCCATCAATACTCGACGGTAGCGAACGAAATCGTTTGGAACACAATCGAAAGCGATATTCCGGTCGTTCGTGCACAGGCAGCTCAACTTTTGGAGCGACTTTCCGCCGTAACAACCTCACAGGAATCTAAACTCGAGGGATAAGTACCGGCTTACCGTTCTCATTGAGCCCAACCCGCGGTCGAGCCTTTCAGTTTCCGGCCGCACGAAACCGCATCGGCCATTTGCGGTAAAATTGCCCCTTGCAACCCACCGGTCAAAAGCTAATCCGCAAAGTCCTGATCGCCAACCGCGGCGAAATCGCCCTGCGGGTCATCCGTGGCTGCCGCGAACTCGGCATACAGACTGTAGCCGTCTACTCCGACGCCGACCGCGCCGCGCTGCACGTCCTTCACGCCGACGAAGCGTACCGGCTCGGCCCCGCGCCCGCCTCCGAGAGCTATCTTCGCGGCGACCTCATCCTCCAGATCGCCCATCAGTCGAACGCCGACGCCATTCACCCCGGCTACGGCTTCCTCTCCGAAAACGCCGGCTTCGCTGACGCCTGCGCCGCAGCCAACATCACCTTCATCGGCCCACCCGCATCCGCCATGCGCGTCCTCGGTTCCAAGACGAAGGGCCGCCAGGCCGCCGATGCCGCAGAGATGCCACGCGTCCCCGGCAGCGTCACCGGTCTCGCCGACATCGCCGAAGCTATACGCGTGGCAGCCGGCATCGGCTATCCCGTCATGCTCAAAGCCGCAGCCGGTGGCGGCGGCAAAGGCATGCGAGCCGTCACCCGCGCCGAAGACCTCCCCGCCGCCTTCACCGCCGCCTCCAGCGAGGCCTTGCGCAGCTTCGGCTCCGGCGAGGTCTACCTCGAAAAACTCATCGAGCGCCCCCGACACATCGAGATCCAGCTCATGGCCGACCACCACGGCCACTGCCTCTACCTCGGCGAGCGCGAGTGCTCCGTCCAGCGCCGTCATCAGAAGGTCATCGAAGAGGCGCCCTCCGCCGTCGTCAGTCCTGCCCTGCGCCGGAAGATGGGCGAAGCCGCCGTCCGCCTCGCGCTCTCCGCGGGCTACGTCAACGCCGGTACCGTCGAGTTCCTCGTCGACGCCGAAGAGAACTTCTACTTCCTCGAGATGAACACCCGCCTCCAGGTCGAGCATCCCGTCACCGAACTCATCACCGGCCTCGACCTCGTCCACCTGCAGCTCCACGTCGCCATGGGCCAGCCGCTCCCCCTGCGGCAGCAGGACGTTCACCTCCGCGGCCACGCCATCGAGTGCCGCATCTACGCCGAAGATCCCGGCAACAACTTCTTCCCCTCGCCCGGCCTCATCACGCAGCTCCAGCAGCCCTCCGGCCCCGGCATCCGCGAGGACTGCGCCGTCTACCCCGGCTGGCGCGTCCCTCTCGACTACGACCCCATGCTCTCCAAGCTCATCGCCTTCGCCGAAACCCGCGACGCCGCCATCGACCGCATGCTCCGCGCCCTCGACGAGTACGTCATCGGCGGTATCAAAACCAACCTCGGGCTCTTCCGCCGCATCCTTCGCGACCCGGACTTCCGCGCAGCCCGCATCGACACTGGCTACCTCGAACGCCTCCTGGCCAGTGATCCCGAACCGCCTCCACAACCCATTCCCGACGAAGTCATCGCCCTCGCTGCCGCTCTCTTCACCACTTCCACTACGCCCAAAGCCGCAGCCGCACCCGCGCCCAACCCCGCCACCGAAAACCGCTGGGCCGCCACCGGACGCCGCGAGGCCCTGCGGCCATGACTTCGACCACAACTCTCTGGCTCAACCTCAACGGCAAAAAGCAGCGCGTCGATCTCCCCTCGAATCTCATTACCGGAGGAATCGACTGCGCCATCGACGGCCGCTCCATCACCGCTGACGTGCAACTCCTCCAGCCCGGCGTCCTGTCCCTGCTCCTCTCAGGCCGCCAGTACCGCTGCATCCTCGATGGCGACGCGGTCCTCATCGCCGGGCAGCGCTTCCCCTTTGCAGTAGACGATCCCCGCTCCCTGCAAGGCCGGCGCGGAGCCGGCGCCGGAACCGAAGGACCACGCCCGGTCAAAGCTCCCATGCCCGGCCGGGTCGTCCGCGTGCTGCTAGCCGCAGGCGAAGCCGTAGCCGAAGGCCAGGGCATCATCGTCATCGAAGCCATGAAGATGCAGAACGAGCTGAAGTCCCCCAAAGCCGGCCGCGTCGTCCGCATTGCTGTAGCCGTGGACGACACCGTAGGCGCCGGCGACGTTTTAGCCGTCGTCGAGTGACATAAAATCACATAACCGCTTCAGAGCAAAGTAGCAGTCGGCGTAAAGTCCACCGTGCCAACTGTGCGCTCTTTGTTTGTCATTCCCGAAGGGAATCTGCGGTTGCCTTTCTCTACACCAACAGCAAACCCGCTTTAATATCCTGTCTAAACCTATCGCTATAGCGCCTTTGCGGCTGTCTGTTCATCGCCGTCATCTTGACTCGCGAGCGCAGCGAAAGGGAAGGATGACGGCAATTCGTTGTTCTTGCTTTTTGCCCGTTCCTGCATTGGTGTTAAGCCTCAAAGCAGCATACGAAACTGCTCGATGGTCAAACCAGAACCTTTGATGATGGTTGCTATCGTGAACGCATTCACAGGATTGTTTCTTGGAATGGTAAGGGTATGCGCACCATCAGTCATGATGATGTGCTTGCCTTGACGCTTTATCCCAGAATCCTGCTTTCTCGAAGGCGCGAACCGCATGAAGGTGTTGAACACCTGGAAATGAGCCAACGTCAGGCGACCTGTACTTCCCTGTAGTCGATCTTCAGCCCAGGCTCATCGACAATCCGCATCTCTGCGACGACCTCAAGGTAGTCATGTATGGCGTCCTGAATGTTGAGAAGCGCCTCCTCTTCGGTTTGTCCCTGCGATGCGCAGCCCGGCAGGCTTGGGCACCAGACAGCGTACCCTTCGTCTGTGTGAACAAGCGAGACTTGATAAGTCATGGGATGCCTCCTAGTTCACTCAATCTTTTATACATTCACCGCCTGCCCTTCGACGCTCGAAAACGCATCCAGCAGAGCCTCGGCAACAGTCGGATGGGCATGAATGGTGAACATCATCTCTTCGATGGTCGCCTCCAGCTCAATCGCCGTCACAGCCTCGGCGATGATCTCGGTCGCATACGGCCCGATGATGTGAACGCCCAGAATCTCGCCGTACTTCGCGTCCGCAACCACCTTGATGAAGCCGTCATGCGCATCGAGAATCGTTGCCTTCGAGTTGCCGACGAACGGGAACTTGCCGGCCTTCACCTGGAAGCCCTTCTCCTTGGCCTGCGCCTCCGTCAGGCCGACGCTCGCGATCTGCGGATCGGTGTACGTGCAGCCCGGAATGCGCGTGCGGTTCACCGCCTTGGCGTACCTGCCTGCAATGCGGGCCGCGACCACCAGCCCCGCCATGCTGCCGACATGCGCAAGTTGCGGCAGACCGGCCACGATATCGCCAATCGCGTAGACGCCCGGCTCGGTCGTCTCCATCCACTCGTTGGTCAGGATGAAGCCGCGATCCGGAGTGATCTTCGTCTTGTCGAGTCCGATATCGGCAGTACGGGGCGCGCGGCCAACCGCCACCAGCACCTTCTCCGCCTGTTTGGTCTGCGGCTTGCCATTGGCATCAGTAAACGAGACGAGCACGCCCTCCTTGTTCTTTTCAATCTTGGTGTCCTTCACCGAAAGATTGACGTTGATCTCACGCTTCTTGAAGAGGCGCAGCAACTCCTTGCTGATGTCTTCATCTTCAGCGGGAACCATGCGCGGCAGCACCTCGAGAATCGTCACCTCCGCGCCGAAGCTCTTGAAGATCGACGCAAACTCGACCCCAACCGCTCCCGAACCGATCACCACCAGCGACTTCGGCATATCGGCGATCTTCAAAATCTCGTAGTTCGTCAGAACAGTCTCGTCCGGTTTATAGCCCGGCAGCATCCGCGCGTCCGAACCCGTCGCCAGCACCACCTTCTTCGCCTTGATCGTCTCAGTCTTGCCGTCCGCAGTCTTCACCTCCACCGTGTGGACGCCGTCCTTCGCTGGCCCGGTCAAGCGCCCATAGCCCTTGATGGCATTAATCTTGTTCTTCTTCATCAGGAAGTCGAGGCCCTTCACGTGGCGCGCGATCACATCGTCCTTGCGCGCCAGCAGCCCCTTCCAGTTCAGCTTCGGGGTCACGCCATCGATGCCATAGCGGTCGGCGTGTTTCAGGTGGTCCCACAGCTCTGCCGAAAACAGCATCGCCTTGGTCGGAATGCAGCCCCACAGCAGGCACGTGCCGCCAAGCCGGTCGTTCGCGTCGATCAGTGCGGCATTCAGGCCATATTGCGAGGCGCGGATTGCGCAGGTGTAGCCCGCCGGGCCGCCGCCCAGAACCACTACGTCAAAAATCGTCTCTGTCTTGTCTGTCTTTTCGGTCTTCTCTATCTTGTCTGCCAAAGGGGAACACTCCATGAGGATGAACCAACACGCACTATCTTATTCGATTCGCCCGATACTTTTTTGATTCCGGCCCCCACTTGAGCCACTTCGACCCTTGACATCTGCGTCATAATTAATCTGTGGGAAAGTTGGGTAGACCCAATGGTCAGTGACGTAGCAGAACTAACCCGGACGCTTCGCAAGCCAACCTCGGCCGGCAACGGCAACGGTTTCGGCGCGCAGATACGGACAGACCTGCGCTCCCGCCTGCGCAGCGTCAGCGAGAAGATCAAGGCCGACCTCAACTCCACCGGCCAGTCCATCTTCACCGATGAGCACGGCAACCGCTTCCTCATCCAGCGCGAGCCAGGCACGCCCTGACAACATCATGATCGCCATCGTTGCCGGATTCCTTCTCGTTGCGTATCTTCTCGCACCCGGCGCCATCTACCGGCTCACCTTCTCCTTCTACATCTCCAGCAAACGTTTCCAGCGCACCCGCACCGAAGAGGTCGTCTTCTCCGTCCTCGTCACCGTCATTCCTTTCTTTCTCGCCTGGATTCTGCTGCTCCACACTCCCCTCGGCAGCTATCCCGCCCTGCACAACCCCATCGGCAAGGGTCAGGCCTACCGCGCCGTCCTCTCCTCGCTTCTCTCCGACACCACCAGAGGCACCCCGGCGCTCCTCTCCGCCTATCTCCGCGCCACCGCCGAACAAGGCCGCTTCATCGCCGTCCTCTGGCTCCTCTGCGCCCTCGAAGGCTGGCTCACCGGCCGCGTCATCCGCAGCTACGGCGACTACCCCGACGGCAGCTTCCTCCGCGCCTTCTGCGACCGCTTCCTGCTCAAAAACGTCTCCGAGTGGCAGGTCCTCTTCACCACTCTCTCCCTGCGCTCCGACGACCCCCGCACCACCGTGGAAATCGACGCCCTTTCCAGCCTCAACATCCTCTACCGCGGCCGCCTCGTCAACTGGTTCACCGACCAGGCCGGCCAGCTCGAAGGCATCTTCCTCATCAACGCCCAGCGCTTCCGCCGCGACCAGCTCGCCCGCGACCGCGCCGCCAATATCGTCCGAGACAGCAGCGCCTACTGGGCTCCCGTCCCCGGCTCCAACCTCTACCTCGTCGCCAGCTCTCTCACCAGCTACAACGTCCGCTACACCGAACCCAGCGAGCTGGAATTCGTCGAAGAAGAGCTTGGCGAACGCGTCGTCATTACGCGGCTGCCACCGGAGAATTCGACCTCCCAAACGCACAACGACGCTGACCCAACTCAATAAATTTCCTGCACAACCGTCTGCGTCTGCGAGATACTATCCTCATGGCCAGCGCCACCCTCATCCCGGTCAGCGAGTATCTCACCACCACCTACCGCCCCGACTGCGACTACATCGACGGCGAGCTTCAGGAGCGAAACGTGGGTGAACGTCCGCACGCCGCAGTACAGGGCATTCTGTTCGCAATCTTTCACAGCAACCGCCGCGCGTGGAACATCGTGGTGCTTCCCGAACTGCGTGTTCAGACCTCTTCGCAGCGCTTCAGGATACCCGATGTTTGTGTTTTGCGCCGCACCGATCCCCCAGATCCCATCGTCCAGAAAGCCCCACTCATCTGCATCGAAGTCCTTTCTCCCGAAGACCGAATCCACCGGATGCAGGAACGAATCGACGACTACGCCCGTATGGGAGTCGAACACATCTGGCTCATCGACCCCATCAGCCGCAACGCCTGGGTCGCCACCCCTGACGGCACCCACAAACCCGCCAACGCCGAGTTCACCGTCCCCGGAACCCCCATCCGCATCGCCCTCGCCGAAGTCTTCGCCGAACTCGACGACATGCTGACGCAGGCCTGACCCTCACCCCAGCACCCGCCCCGCATCCTTCGCAAAGTACGTCACCATAAAATCCGCCCCCGCGCGCCGAATCGAAAGCAGCGACTCCATCATCGCCCGCTCTGGCTCCAGCCACCCCCGCGCAAACGCAGCCTGCAGCATCGAGTACTCCCCCGAGACCTGATAAGCCCCCATCGGCAGATCGTACCGCTCCCGCGCCGCGCGAATCACATCCAGATACGGCATCGCCGGCTTCATCAGCAGCATATCCGCGCCCTCTGCGATGTCCTGGTCGATCTCGCGCATCGCCTCGCGCAGGTTCGCCCCGTCCATCTGGTAGCTCCTGCGGTCCCCAAACTGCGGAGCCGAGTCCGCCGCCTCGCGAAACGGCCCATAGAACGCCGACGCAAACTTCGACGCATAACTCATCACCGGCGTCTGCTCGTATCCACCCGCATCGAGCGCCTCGCGGATCGCCTCCACCCGGCCATCCATCATGTCCGACGGCGCAACAACATCGGCCCCAGCCTGCGCCAGCGACGCCGCCGTCTTCGCAATCAGCGCCACACTCGAATCATTCTCGACCTCATAACTTTCGCCGTCCCGAGCCCCCGTCTTCGTGGAGATGACCCCGCAGTGTCCATGCGACGTGTACTCGCACAGACAGACATCCGCAACCATCACCAGCGAATCCAGCCTCCGGTTCCTCTTCATCGCTCGCAGCGCCTGCTGCACGATGCCGTCCTCAGCCCACGCGCCCGTTGCCTGCTCGTCCTTCTGCGCCGGCAGCCCAAACAGCAGCAAGCCTCCAAGCCCCAATCCCGCACAGGCCTCGGCCTCCTTCAGTGCCTCGTCGATGGAAAGATTGAACACCCCCGGCATCGACCCGATCTCTCTGCGCACACCCTCGCCGGGGCAGAGAAACAGCGGATAGATCAGCGCTCCCGGGTGCAGATGCGTCTCGCGAACCAGCGACCGCATCGCCTCGGTACGGCGCAGCCGGCGCAACCGCGTAGCAGGAAAGTTCATCCCTCCAGTCTACGACGTTCCCCCTGCCGCTTCCGCCGCCGATGATTGCCTCTGCCGCTGTTTGTTCTTCAGCGTCATCCGCAATCCGCGCAAACTCCTCAAACAGAGCCACACCCGAAGATCCCCCGCCTCAATGCCCTGAGTGGTAAGGATGTCCAGCCAGGATCGTCAGCGCGCGATACACCTGCTCAGCCAGCACCACCCGCGCCAGCGAATGCGGCAGCGTCACCCTCCCCAGCGAAAACAGCAGGTTGCCGCGCCTCCGTGCCGCGTCCGACCACCCATCCGCCGGTCCGATCCCCAGCACCACCCGCTGCGCCCCCTCATCCCGCAGCCTTCTCAACTGCCCCGCAAACTCCTCCGACGTCACCATCGTCCCCCGGCTATCCATCAGCACCACAACCGCCGCCGTCCTCCCCGGCTGACGGTCCTGACGCCCAACCCACTCCAGAAACGCCGCCTCCGTCTCAAACCCCTGCCCCTCACACGGAACATACCGCGAAGCCCTTTCCACATACTCCTCGAACAGCCGGTCAGCCGCCTCCGCCCTGGCGCGCCTCGGAGTAATCGCTGTGAGAACAATCTTCATACGTCACTACCGTAATCCATAGATTTGCGTTCTTGAATGCAAAATTTCATATATCAAATCATGAAGGGCGGCAATTTTCTGCATAGTTCTTCTCGCTCTCTCTTTCCCGTTTTGGCACTCAACGTGCTGCATCCATAGTACCCAATATCTTTCAGACTCCTTTGGAAATTCTCCGGGGGTCGGCTGGGCTGAGACTACCGAATCACGGTCATCTCTCATATCGGGCCAGGAGCTCCTCTATGCGCTACAGAAACCTGATTGTCGCCCTGTTTCTCTTCTTCGTGATCACTGCCGCGGGTCTCGCACAGACAGGAAGCATCACCGGTCAGATCTTCGACCCTGCAGGCGCCGCTCTGCCTGGGGCAAACGTCACGGCAACCGCTGAATCCACGGGGATCACCCACGAAGCCACCTCCAGCTCTGCCGGTTTGTATAACTTCGCAGCCCTGCCGCCATCCGTCTACACCGTCACTGTCACGGCCACTGGCTTTCAGGTCGCGACCCGAAAGAACGTCATCCTCAGCATCGCCGCAACCCTGCCGCTCAACTTCACCCTGGCCATCGGGAGCACGGCAACCACCGTTGAAGTACAGGATGTCACGACCGCACCCGTCGAAACCGACAGCTTCCAGCTCTCCACCGTCATCAACTCCAAACAGATCAACGCGCTGCCGCTCATCCTGCGCGATCCCTATCAGCTCGTCCTGCTCTCCCCCGGCGTCGTCACCTCGAGCAACACGGAGGGCGGCTTCTCCGTCAATGGCCAGCGCGACCGCAACAACAACTTCATGCTCGACGGCGCCGATAACAACGACAGCTCAGTTCCAGGCACCCAGGGAGGCATCTCCTCGGCCAATCCTGACTCCACGCAGGAGTTCCGCATCATCACCAACAACTTCGACGCCGAGTTCGGCCGCAACACCGGCGCCATCATCGACGTCGTCACCCGCGGCGGATCGAACACCTTCCACGGTGATGCCTATGAGTTTGGCCGCTACAACGCCCTCGGTGCGCGCGACTTCTTCAACACCAAGGCGAACGGCAAGCAGGACCCCTACGTCCGCAACGACTTCGGCGCCTCGGTCGGAGGTCCCATCTGGAAAGACCACACCTTCTTCTTCCTCAACGGCGAGGTGCAGCGCTTCCGCACCACCCGTACGGAAAACACGGTCACCCCGACCGCTGCCTTCAAAACGGGTAAATTCACCTACATCGATCCTACCGATGGCAGCCAGACGGTCGTGGACCTCACGAATCCGGCGAACCCCAATAATCTGTCCGGCCTCCCCCAGGACCCAGCCATTGCAAAAGTCTTCGCGCTCGCCCCGGTCGGCCAATCCGATAACGGAGACGGCGTCAGCACAACCTACTTCTTTGCCTCGCCCGATGCCCTCAACTCCTATACCCTCACCGGCCGCCTCGACCAGAAGCTGACCAGCAAGCACCAGCTCACCGTGCGCTACATCTATGGTCACTCCAACGAGAACGACCCCTTCCACGATGAGAGTCTTCCCGGATACGGCAACACCGCAGTCGTCGCCACCAACCACAACGGCGTCATCTCCATCGCCTCCGCCCTCTCGGCCAACACCGCGAACCTGTTTCGCGCCGGCTACAACCAGAACAATGCCGGCTTCTTCTGTAACCACGCCGGCTTCGACGCCCTGCTGGGTACCGACAGCTTTGGTAACGGCCGCGACATCAACATCCCCTACTTCTTTAACGGCAACAACTTTGGCTGCTACGACCTCGGCGACAGCAACGCCCAGGCTCGCCTTAGCTCCACCCTCCTCTTCGGCGACACGTTTTCGGTCGTCAAGGGAGCGCACTCCATCAAATTTGGTGGAGAGTTTCGCAGCGTGAAAGACTCCAGCTTCGATGACTTCTCCTCACGCGGCCTGCTGTATCTCGACAACTACACCCAAACTCAGTCCTCTGCCTATACCTTCGCCGGCAACCCGAACTCTCCCAGCGTGCTGCCCTTCGAGGACCTCATCTGGGGCGCCCAGGGCGCGGTCGCACAGCAGACGGAGATTCAGTTCTTTACCGCGAACGGCACCCGCCGCGGCAATGACCTCACCCGCTTCCGTCAGCACGAATGGGCCGCCTTCGCGCAGGATACCTGGAAGGCCAGTTCGCGGCTAACCGTCATTGCCGGTCTGCGGTACGCCTTCAACGGCGTCCCCTACGAAGAGAACGCCAACTTCTCGAACTTTTATGGCGATGCCTCGGCTCCCCTCCCAGCAGCCGGCTACTTCAGCTTCACCACCGTAGGACCTGGAACCGGTCGTCAGCTCTACGCGGATAGTTGGAAGTTGATCGAGCCCCGTTTCGGCTTCGCCTATGACGTTCATGGCGATGGAAAGACGGCCATCCGCGGAGGCTTCGGCATCTTCCACGACCGTATCTTCGATAACATCTTCGGCAACTCCCGCTCCAACCCTCCCTTCCAGTCGCAGTTCAACGCCTTTCCGTTCGACCCGCAGAATGCGGCCGGAAGTCCCACCGTGTCGAATATCTCCAGTCCAGGCAATCTAACCCCTTCGCCCAACATCACCAATGGCGACTATCAGGAACCGGTCGTCATTGATCCCAACCTGAAGATCCCCACCAGCCAGAGCTATAACATCGGCATTCAGCACCAACTCAACAGCCAGCTCACGGCAGAAGTCGACTACGTCGGCAGTCACAGCACCCACGGCCTCCGTGAGATTGATGGCGCGCCGCCGCAACCGGGCCTGGTCCAGGCAGCCATCGCCTCAGGCATTCAGTCTTCCGCGCTTCAGGAGAACTCCCTTTACTTGGGTGGCGTGGATGGCAACGGATCTAGCTTCAATCCTCTGGTCAACAACACCGCTTTTTTCCATGAACTTTTCCAGACCTCCATCGTCAGCGCCAACTACAACGCCCTCCAGGTCAAGCTGCAGGGACAGGTCGGCGGCCTCACCCTCACCGGCAGCTACACCTACGCGCACTCCCTCGACAACGGCAGCGATCCGCTCGCTCCCGGTGCTGGCAACTCCGGGCTTCCGCGCAACAGCTTCGACCTCGGCCCGGAGTATGGCAACTCCGACTTTGATGTCCGCCAGCGCGGCACCGTCGCAGCAAGCTACAACCTGCCTATCGGCATCGGCAGCGCTACCCTCAACCATGGCCTGCTCGGGCACGTCTTCGAGGGCATTCAGATATCCGGCATCCAGCAGGTGCAGACCGGCCTGCCCTTCGATCTCCGTGGCAACGTCGACAATCTGCACACCAGCGTTCTCAATCGGCCGCAGCTCATCGGAAAACCCTACCCCTCCGGGCGCGGAACCATCGTCGCTCAGGGCAAGATCACCGGCCCTTCGGCTGCGGCCTTCGCCAACGCTCCCTTCGATGAGAACGTCTCTATCCACCGCAACAAGTTCATCGGCCCCGGCTTCGTCAACACCGACGTCGTCTTCCAGAAGACCCAGACTCTGTTGGAAGGAGTCAAACTAATCTTCCGGGCAGAAAGCTACAACGTCCTCAACCATCCCAACATGGTCACACCCGGAAACACCGGCCTGTCGCCGGGCACCATCACGCTGGGCTCGCCCCTCTTCGGCATCTCCACCGCCCAGGTCGGCCAGAACGACACTACCACCGGCGCCCGCCAGATCCAGGGCGCCCTCAAACTCGTCTTCTAACGCAAAGCAGCAGTTGGTGTAGAGTCTGCCGTGTCCTTTGTTTGTCATTCCCGAAGGAAATCTGCGGTTGCCCCTCTACACCAATAGCAAATCCGCTTTTAGCTCCATGCACCGCAGCCGCAAAACCAAAGAGGGCCGCCTGACTCTCAGGCGGGCCTCTTCGGCTGTTAAAAATTTGTTTGCTGAAAAATAAATCCGAAACTCATGGCGTATTTTTTCAAGCCAAAAACACTACCTCAAAAAGCACTCTCAGCCAGACGAATTACCACAAGGTACCAGCAAATTACCACGCAAAAGAACCACGATTCCCGCGACCCCCTTCAAAAAAGCCCAGCATTTACCTGCTTTTGGCTTTTTTAGCCGTCGCAGATTTTTTCCCGGCAATCTTCTTCCCCGGCTTGCCCGCGACCGTCTTTTTCACGGAGCTTTTCTTCGCCGGAGCCTTCTCCCCTGCCGCACCCTTCTTCGCAGCCTTGGCAGTTGCAGCCTTCTTCACCGCCTTCGACCGCGTAGCCGCAACCCGCTCCCTGATTTCAGCATCCAGGTCGGCGATGCTGATCGTCGTAGCCGTCTTTCGCAACCGCTCCAGGCCGTAAAACGCCCGCTTTTCCGTCGAAAATACATGGACGATGAAGTCCACATAATCCATCAAAATCCACTCCCCCTGCCGCCGCCCTTCCACCGAGTTGGGATACACCCCAAACTCCCGCTTCAGCCGCAGCTCCACCTCATCGGTGATCGCCACATTCTGCCGCTCATTGGTTCCATTGCAGATCAGGAAGTAGTCGGTCAGTCCGCTCTCCGCCGGATCCAGCGCCAGAATGCGGATATCTTCAGCTTTCTTGTCTTCGCACGCCGCAGCCGCAGCGAGCAGCAGCTGGTTGCTTTCAATTGAGGCCATGAGACTCCTTGGAACTCCATGGTAGCGGGTTGTCGCCACGGAAGCCAGCAATCTCCAAACCATCCCGCGCCTGGGGACATCGCTTTACACTCCGCGCCGATACAACCCGTGGCTCTCGATATACGCGGCCACCGAAGCCGGCAACACATCCGTACAGCACGCACCCGCCTCCAGCCGCTCCCGCAGGTCCGTCGCGGCCACGTCCTCATGCACGCCATCCAGCACATGCACCCGCTGCCGCTGCGCCGCGGTCAGCTTCATCGCCTCCAAGCCCTCCAGCGAAAACCCCGGCCGGCTCACCACAATCCACTCCGCAAGCTCCAGCAGCCGCTCCGGCTCACGCCACTGCCGCACATGCAGAAAGCTGTCCGCACCCACCAGATTGAACAGCCGGTCTTCGGACACATCGGACGCATCACGCATCGCATCGCGCAACGCCTGCAGCGCATCCACGGTATAGTTCGGCGTGCCATCCTCACGCGGCGCATCCACCAGCGAAACCGTAAAGCGGGGATCCGCCTCACAAACCAGCTCCACCATCGCTACCCGGTCGCCGAATGACGAAGCCCCATCCTTCGCCTTCAGCGGCTGCCGCCCCGCGGGCGCAAACAAAACTCGATCCAGTCCAAACGCATCCGCGGCAGCCGACGCGATCGCCAGATGACCGCGATGCGGCGGATCGAACGTGCCGCCAAACAAAGCTATGCGCATAAAAACACTCTGATCCGGTACCCTCTCAAAGTCTCTTTTGGAATTGTCTGGCGTAAAACTAATCCTCTGTGCTTTTTGGACGCGACCTGCGACGCTCCCGCCGCGAGTACGCCTGTTCGCAATTCTCTAGGAGTCCTTGACCGGGATCCAGACCTGCATTGGGGAAAGCTCACGGTTCGACCACGCATAGTACGGGACGAGTTGCAGCGTGGCAGGCTCTGCGACCCCGCCGGAGATCGTTCCTGCACTCGAATAAAGGGTATCGGCGGCTGGATCATTGGCCTTCGTACCGTTGTGTTCCAGCATCACGATTCCGTCGAGCGTCTCCTGCCGCGGTACCGCCTGGATGGCTCCCCCAGCGTGCGCGGAGTAGAGAGCAAAGGTTTTCGCGTCGGTACCGCGCTGCTGATCGAGTCCTTCCATGCAGTAGACCAGAGGTCCGCGCTGCATGGCAACGCGTCCGGTATCGTCGGCTACGGCCGGGTTCGCGCGCACCATACGCGGCGTCATGTCGAAGGAAAGCTCAACGATGCTCTCGCCGCTCCAGGTTCGTTTGATGGCAAGATACTGTCCCGGCACGACGCCATCGACGGGATGTCCGTTCACTCTTACCGAAGTGTTTCGCGACCACGCAGGAATTCGCACATGCACGGTAAACTCCTCGGCTTTGGCCGGGGTGACTGCCATGCGGACGCTGCCCTCCCAGGGGAAGTTTGTCTTCTGAGAGATTCGCAGGCCGGTGCCGCTCTCCAGCCTCCAACGCATCTCGTTGCTGTCATACAGGTGGACGTAGACGCCGTCTTTCGAGGTCGAGTAGAAGTATCCGGGAAGGCTGGCGAAGGTGCGCTCGAGGTTCGGCGGACAGCATGTCGTGTCGTACCAGGGATTGCGTATCTTATCCCCGGTAGTCGGATCGAACGCCAGCGGGTTGCGATAGCAGTACATCGTCCCGTCGAGCGACATGCCCGAGTTGATGCCGTTGTACAGCGCGCGCTCGATCACATCGGTATACTTCGCCTCTCCGCTCGCCGCGAGCATGCGCGTGTTCCACATCATATTGCCGATCGCGGCACAGCTCTCGCCGTACGCGGTGGCATTGGGCAACTCGTAGGGGGCACCGAAGGCCTCGCCTTCGCTGCGTGCCCCGACCCCGCCAGTGATGTACATCTGGTGTTCGGAGAGGTCGTGCCAGAGCGTCTCGAGCGTCTGCCAGTACTTCGGATCGCCGGTATCGAGGAAGTAGTCGGTCGCGCCGCAGCAGGCATACATCGCGCGCACGGCATGGCCCTCAAGCCGCGTGCGCGAGGTGAAGGGGACTCCGCAGAACACGTAAACGATCTGGCTCTGCTTCAGAGGGATACGAGAGTCGCCGCCGAGAATGTAACCGGCGAGGTCCAGATGTCTGCGGTCGCCGGTCGTTCGATAGAGTTCGATCAGCGCCATCTCGATCTCCGGATGCCCGGAGACAAGAGGCATCTGCTGCGCGCCCGGTCCATAGTTCGGCAGCAGGAAGTCGTTGACGAACCGCAGCCCGGCATCGAGCAGCGTCCGGTCGCCCGTCGCCCTGTAATAGGCGATGGCGCCCTGCAGCAGGTGTCCGATGTTGTATAACTCGTGTCCGCTCGTCTGAGTTGCCGGCAGCATGCGCAGCTTCGCGCGATCACCTTGGAAATAAGTGTTCAGATAACCGTTCGGTTCCTGGATCGCGGCGACCTCGCGGATCATTTCGTCCGTCGTCTTGCGCAGCGCCGGATCGTCCTCCGATTGCAGGGTGAAGGCCACGGCCTCGGTCCACTTGTAGATGTCGGAGTCCGAGTACACTGGCCCTTTCTGGGGCTCGGTAGACAGCCCCTTAAGGCGAAGAAAATTATCCATGCGGCCATGCGCGAGCAACTCCTTATGCATCGACGGAATACTTGACTGCATGTTGGTCTGACGTCTCTTCGACCAGAAGCCATCCTCGATCATCACGGCGTTCACCGGCACGGGATGAAGTTTCGCGAAAGGCGATTGCTGAAGATTCAAGACTGCCTGCTGGTTCCAATTTGGCACGGTGGAAGGACGACCTCCGCCGCCGCTCAGCAGCGTCATCGCCGGGGAGCGCGAGACAAGCGAGGAAGCTGCGGCCGCGGTCACAGCCATAGAGAGAAAACCGCGCCGCGTAGTACCCGAATGGTGCTTCACCCTAGCCTCCGAGATCAGACCATCATAAGCCTTTGGCATCAACGCAGTCCTCATCCTGCAAGCGGTCAAATTCAAGAGGCACGTCATCACGCATAACGTGAAGTGATCTTCGATCAGTATTGGTCTCTAGTTTTCAAACAGCCTGAGAGCCTGTTTAGAAGCTGTCGTTGAGAACGCTTTTGCTGTTGTTTGTTTTCGTCGTCATCCTTGAGCGCAGCGAAGGATCCCTGTCTTTCGTTGTTGCCCTTGCTCTTGCCTGTTTTCAAATCCATTTCATCCGTGCCAACCCGTGGTCGAGTCTTCAGTTTAAACAGGTTCGCAGGCCCTACCAGAGCCTGCCTAAGCCAACCCCGTCGACTCGGCCTGCTGCTGCGCATGATAGCTGCTTCGTACCAGCGGCCCCGACTCCACATGCCGGAACCCCATCCCCAACGCCTCATGCTTCAGAAACGCAAACTCCTCCGGCGTGTAATACCGCGCCATCGGCAGATGGTCCCGCGAAGGCCGCAGATACTGCCCAATCGTCAGGATATCGACGCGCCGGTCCGCCAGGTCGCGAAATACCGCCAGCAGCTCATGCATCTCCTCGCCCATGCCTACGATGATGCCCGTCTTGGTGACAATCGTCTCGCCGGACTGAGACCCAAACGTCTGGGCGGCAAGCTCCTTCGCCCGCTCCAGAAACCGCAGCGACTTCTCATACCGACCACCCGACTTGGCCACGCGATACAGCCGCGGCACCGTCTCGATGTTGTGATTCAGGATCTCCGGCCGCGCCGCCACCACCAGCCGCAGCGCCTCCTCCACTCCCTGGAAGTCTGGCGTCAGCACCTCCACCCGGCATCCCGGAGCCTGCCTCCGGATCTCTTCGATTACGCGCACAAACGCCCGCGCCGCGCCCACATTGTCGTCATCCCGGTTCACGCTCGTAATCACGGCATGGGCCAGCCCAAGCTGCGCCACCGCATAGGCCACGCGCCGCGGCTCGTCCTGGTCGATAGGCTCGGGTTTGCCTTTGGGCACCGCGCAAAACCCGCACCGCCGCGTGCAAAGATTTCCCAGCATCATGAAGGTGGCCGACTTCTGGTTCCAGCACTCCCCGATATTGGGGCAGTGCGCGCTCTCGCACACCGTATGCAGGTTCAGCTCCCGCGCCATCTTCTTCAGCGCATGGAAGGTCTCGCCCATCGGCGCCTTCGCCTTCAGCCACGCCGGTTTGGGCGCAGGCTTCCGCGGGGTCAGATCGATCTGAACCAGCTCAGCATTCCTCTGCATTTCCGAAAAGGCCACAGGCGGAGTCATCCCCTCCATTGTATCCAACCCGCAGAATCAACCGTCACCGATTCTGATGCGGCAATTCACCGCTGATGGACCAACTGAAAGGCAAGCCCCGGCACCTTCCCTTGAGAACACCCAAGATCCTGAGTCTCCCCAGGGCGAAGAAACTGAACGATGGTTCGTGCTGGCCGTCCTGAAGCGTCCGTTCGCGACAAGGTTACGGTCACTATGCTCAGCGGCGTATTCTGCAGCGCCGAAATCGCATTCGGACGCGCATCGCGCAGCGTCCACATCGCCCCTTCGCCCGCCTTCACGCAATGATTCTTAGGGCTTGGGTCCAGGCTCAGGATGGCGGTTTGCGCGACCGCAGCGCCCGATACAAGCAGGACACAAACCGCGGAAGCAAGAGCAGGTAGGCGCACCATTCCTCCTCAGGGGATTGCATGGTGAAAGAATTACGAACCAATCACCCCAACCTCGAACCCTCCCCAAAACATCGCACCGCCTCCTCCCGGGCCTTTCGCAGTGTCTCCACCACATCCCCGGTCGGATAAAACTCCATCGCAATCACACCCTTGTACTTCAACTGCCCCAGCGTCCGGTAGACATTCCCATAATCCACCTCGCCGGTCCCAGGCTCATGCCGTCCCGGAACATCGGCGATATGCACCAGCCCCACCTGGTCGATGTTCTTCTCCAGCTTTTCAATCAGGTTCCCATGCGTCCGCTGCTCGTGATACAGGTCGTACAGCACCTTCACCCGCGGGCTTCCCACCGCTCTCGTAATCTCGAAGCCCTCGGTCACGCCGTCCAGATAGATCGTCGGGTTTTCCAGCCGGTCGATCGGCTCAATCACCGCGGTGATGCCAGCCGGCTCCAGCAACTCCGCCGCCCGCTTCAGCGTCTCCACCGAAGCCTGGTGCTGCACCCCGGGCCCTGCGCTGTCGATTGTCTTTCCCGACAGCAGAATGATCTGCCCGCATTCCAGCCGCTGCGCCGTCGGCAGGAATTGCTTCAACGCCGCCAGGAACGCGTCCCCGCCAGCCGGATCGCAGAACGGCGCGCCCATTCCCGAGGTCGCATCCACGGTCAACCCCAGCGCCTTAATCCGCGCCAGATAACGTGTCGTATCCGCCTCGGACCACTTCTTGAACTCCCCCACCAGCTCCACATGCCCATACCCGGCCTGCGCCACCCGCTCCAGGTTCTCCTCGAAGCTCCCAAACTTGTTCAGCGTCCACATCATCACGGAGAACTGCTTACCCGACTCGCCTGAACCCTGCGCCGCCAGAGGCCCACTCCAGGCACCCCCCGGCACCGCAACCGCCGCTGCCATCAACTTCCCGAAAACTCTGCGCGTTAACATGCGCCCATGCTATCGCACCTCGTTGGCCCGTGGTCCCAAAAAAATAAATTCTGAAGAGTTGGCGTATTTTTCGAACTTCGAAAACAAGTCCCCAATTGACACTCTCAGCCATGCTAATTACCACAAAATTACCACGCAAAAACACGCACTTTTCGCCGACCCCCTTCAAAAAAGCTCAGCAAAATCGACAAAAAAGGTCTCCCGCCCCTGCCTATTTTTTTGCGCAATTCCATCAATAAATCTCACCGCAAACGGGCTCGCACCTCGGTCCTCACCAGGTATAAAAAGAAAACCAGAGCAAACAAACCCTGCAGCAGAAACTGCCCCGCATGGGTCTTCTCAAACACAAACAGGTTGCCCACGCACAGCGTTAAACATCCCCCCAGCACCAGCGCCCAACCCCACCTCCGCATCCGCAGCAACCCGAAGATCCCCGCCGCCAGCAGCGTGCACAGCGCCAGCACCCCATACTTCGCGCTCCCTGCGCCAAAGCTGCCCCGCAGCGCAGCCACGGAATTGATCGTCGTCAGCACCACCATGAACAGGCAGATCCCCGCCACTCCCGGCAGCATTCCATGCGCCCGCTCTTCGAGTTTCTTTACCTCATCCGTCTCGCTCATAGGGTGTGCAGATATGCCAGCAGATCGTCAAGGTCTTGCTGGTCTATCGTATTCCCCATCGCCGGCATCAGGTTGTGTCCATTGACGATCGTCGCCGTGACCCGCTCGTCGTTAGCGGGCGCGCCGCTCGGCAGATACGGTTTCTTGAACACGCCAATCAGCGCCGGACCATGCAGCGCACTATCTTTGCGGTCATAGTGGCAGGAGCCGCAACGTGTCTGAAACACCGCATGCCCCTGGGTCTGCTGCGCGTTCAACTCTGCCAGAGGCGTCGGCGGCGGCACGGACTTACAGCCAGCCAGAGCGCCCGTCAGAAGAAGCAATACAAAAGCCCGAATCATGGCTCTATTCTCTCATTCCCGACGCGTCTCTCATTCCTGACGCGCTAGTTCGCGGCGGCGATAGCAGCGACGATCTTGTCCATCGCCTCGCGGTCGGCGCTTGTCTGCGGCAGATGGTTGCCCGCCATCATCGAGAAAATTACAGTCCTTCCGCTGGCGCACACGACATAGCCGCTCAATGCTCGCGCCTCGCCCAATGTTCCCGTCTTCGCAAATACATTGCCCTTCAGCGGAGACGTAGTGAATCGCGATTGCAGCGACCCGTCCACGCCACCGATGGGCAGGCTGCTCTTCCAATCCGCAAACCATGGCTGCCCGCTCGCATACTGCAGCAACCGCGCGATAGCCCGAGGCGTCACCAGATCGTGTCCACTCAAACCTGACCCATCGAAGAAAACAAAGTCATCCTTGTCGATGCCTGCGCCCACAACAAACGTCCGCACCACACGCGCGCCCTGGGCAGCAGTTCCGTCTACTGCGCGTGCGACGCCGAGTTGACGAAGGAACAACTCAGCATGCAAGTTCTGGCTCACCTTGTTGGTCACAACGACGTCCTGCAGCAGAGGAGCCGAGGTGTGGGTGGCGAGTGTTGTCACTTGGCCACGTGCCGCAGCGACTTCATATTGAGCATCGTCGGGCGGATCGATAATCTGCTGCGGTGGAATAGTTTGCGGCGAGTTTTGCTGGCCCGCAGTGTCAAGCGCCATGAACGATTCATGATGAAAACCTTCGGTATCGAGAAGAATGCGATGCCGCGCTCTGGCCCTTCCAGTGACGGTGATGCCTCGCGCCTCTAGCATCGCCTTAAGCGCAATCGCAGCGTACTCGGCTGGATCGTCGATCGCGATCTCTTCGACCTCCGGCTGCGCACCTGCGGCAATCGTGCCGTAGATGCGCAGCGTCTTCGACTCCGGAGTACGCTCCATCTGCACTGCGCTGGTCGTCTTCCTCGCTCCGGTGGTCACAGAGAGGGCAGGCGTGTAGTACGGCACTGCGGGATCGAACGCGACCGTTGCAGAGACTCCCGCAGATGCACCCGGCGTGACCGTCACCTTGATTTGGTTGTCGTTGATCGACAGCCCCGAAACCGGAGCACCGTAGCCCCAGACCGCATCGTCGATGGCCCAGTCGGAGGCATAGGGCTGCCATGGAAAAACGGTGTCATCGCCGATGATGCCGCCGGTGACGGCCTTCAACCCCGAGGCTGCTGCCTGATCGGCCATGTCTTCGAGATAGCGCAGCGGATCAGCCGGCAATGATGGCTGTATTTGTAACGCAGAAGGCGGCATATAGGGAAGCACGCGGCCGGACAGGTTGGCGTCTCCAGCCCCCACCAGGACGAGATCTCCGGTGAGCTTAGCCCCGCCGGCAAAGGCTCCGTGCACAAGCAGCTTCGTCTGATAGGTTGTTTGCGGCCCCAGCAGCGCCATCGCCGCCGCCGTGGTAAACAACTTCGCGTTACTCGCAGGTTGAAACAACTGCCCGTCGTTGAGCGAGTAGATCGGCGCGCCGTCCATGCCAATGACCGCGAGCCCCCAATGATCTCGCGCCACCGCAGGATCAGCCAACAACCTCGCGATTGTCTGCGCCAGTCCTGTGCAGGGGCCGCTTCTGCCCGCCGTCAAAACGACCGGCCCATTGCAACCCACGTCCTGCATCTGCGTACGAGCCGGTAACGATGCAATCGCCGCAAGACCTAACCAGCCAGCCACATAAAGTCCAGAAAGCCTCGTCATCCGCGCAGTCTAGCATTCGTTCCTGCACACAACCTGCAAAAGCCTAGAATCTCACCATGCCTCTGACCCGGCGAACCGAATATGACTGGCACCTTCGCACTCGCACGCTTGCTCTCGGGCGGCGAACGACAGTCATGGGGATTCTGAACGTCACGCCGGACTCCTTCTCCGACGGAGGGCACTTCTACACGCCGCAGCATGCGCCGCAGCGAGCGCTGATGCAGGCGTTGCGCATGCTGGAAGAAGGCGCCGGCATCCTCGACATTGGCGGCGAATCGACCCGGCCGAATGCCGCGCCTTTGAGCGCCGAGGAAGAGCAGGCGCGCGTTCTTCCCGTGATCGAAGCGATTTTACAAGAACGTCCGGGCACGGTGCTTTCGATCGATACGTTCCATGCGAATACAGCTCGATACGCGATTGAAGCCGGGGCCGAGATTGTCAACGATGTGAGCGGCCACTTGTGGGATCCGGAGATGTCGAACATCTGCGTAGAACTTTGCTGCGGTGCGGTTTTGATGCACGCCAGAGGCCGTCCGCAGGAGTGGCGAGACCTTCCGCCGCTTGCGCCGGAGGAGGTGCTGCCTCTGGTGCTTGCCGGCCTCGAACAGCGTCTGAAGGCGGCGACTGGTCCGGGAATAAAGCGGGAGCAGATCGTGCTCGACCCCGGCTTCGGCTTTGGCAAACTGCTAGATGAGAACTACCCTCTGCTGGCGAGGCTGGATGCACTGCACCAATTCAATCTGCCGGTGATGGTGGGGGTTTCGCGCAAAGGTTTTCTGGCGCATACGCTTGTGATTGCCGCGGCAGGAGTAGACCACTTACCAAACGACCGTCTGCATGCGGGCAATGCGGCGAATGTAGCGGCGATTCTCGCAGGAGTTCACATTATTCGGACACACGACGTTGGCCCGGCGGTCGAAGCGGCTGCAATCGCGGACCGCATTCTCGCGGCTGTCTGAAGTCTTCAGACAGGATTGCCGGAGTCATCGGTGCTCCAGCTCTCCGTCTGGAACGCGATGAAAATAGCAGTCCAGGTGTTCTTTGATGGCAGATGAATAAAGATCGCGCCGTCCTGCCAGATGCCGTTGTCGTTGCCGTGATTATTGGCGGGATTTCCCTGGTTCATATGGATGTCATGGATGCCGTCGACCTTGCCGCTGTCGGCGTAGGAGCTACCGAAGGCATAGATCATGCCATCGTTATCGGCGATGGTCATGTTGAGCAGTGTGACGACCGCGTTCTGCAGGGCGCTGGCGCGAGCGCGGCTCAACACGCGGTCTTCTTCGCTGAGGCCCTTTGGCCGGAACTGCGGGAGCAGCGTCATCTGCTGGCGCGTAATCAAAGGCGTTCCATTCACCTGCTCACGCACGAAGTCGAGCGCCAAGCCGCCGGGTACGCTGGCAAGGGCAGTCATTCCGGTCGCGAGAGCCTGAAGCGCGGCGGGATTGGGCGGGGCGAAGTTTTCTGCAATGGCGTACAGCACCTCGGAGCCATCGACGGACTGGATGTTGACTGCGACGGTGAAGGGGCCGCCGTTGGCCTGGACGGTCATCTGGTAGTGCGTGCTGGAGCCGGTGACAACTTTGCCGGAGACAGGTTTGCCGGCTAGGACGCTGTAGTTTGTAATCGGCATGCTCTTTCCTTGGGTGGATTTTGATAAAGCCGTTGGGGTGGGTTACAGGCTTGCCTCGTCTTCTACATCCTGCTCCTCGTCTTCTTCATCGACCTCTTCGTCCTCGGCAGCTTCGTCATCTTCCTCTTCGAGGTCCTCGTCGTCGCCATCAACGGCGGTTGCTGCGTTGGTGGCTTCGCTGCTGGCGTGCTCGGTGGGGTTGCTGGGAGAGTTGTCGAAGGTGGCGGTGGCGTCGGGACCGATCTTGCGCAGGGTCTCGTCAAAGGACTGGCTCTGGGCCGGGTCCTGGGTTGGATCGTTCAAAACATTGGTCATGGTGTATCTCCTCTTCGAACTCGTTTTGCGAAGGGTTCCGGGGAACCCAGCCGCACTCTCAGCGTTAGGATGCGGATTTCAGGCAGGCGGAAATTTCCATAGCCTGAATCCGGGGACGCGGTATGCTTGGGAGAAGGAAAAACGAAGATGCTTGCAGCGTTGCTCGCCGTCGCGATTGCCAGTTTGATTTGCCTGATCGTGCTTTTGCTTCGCAGAACGGGGCCGGTGCTGGATCCTCGTTTGGCGCAGAAGTCCGAGGCTCTGGCCGTGCAGATAAGCCGTCTGGATGTGGGCTTTGAGGTGCTTGACCGGCATCTTCGCGGAGAACTGGCGCAGATTCGCACCGAGATGGCCGAGCAGGCACGGCGGACGCGGGGAGCCAGCGCGGAGGAGTTTGCCAGGCTGCGGTCGGAGGTAACGCAAAATATTGCTGGGCTGAGTGGACTGCTGCAGGTGGGATTAGGCGAGTTTCGCTCGGATAATAAGGCGTCGGATGAGGCGCTGCGTCGGGCAGTGCAGGAAAATCTGGACGGAATTTCGCAGCGGTTAGCGGGTTTCGTGAAAGATGCGAACGCGGCGCAACTTGAGGCGCGGGGGTCGCTGCATACGCTGTTGAAGGAACTCTCCGATGACGCCAACGCCCAGCAAGAGAAGCTGCGCGGCACGGTCGAAGAGCGACTCGAAAAGCTGAACCTGTCCAATGTGGCGAAATTGGAAGAGATGCGCGTGACAGTGGACGAGAAGCTACAGTTAACGCTGCAGACGCGGCTGACGGAGAGCTTTGGACAGGTGACGACGCATCTGGGCGAGGTGCAGAAGGGCCTCGGCGAGATGAAGGAGCTGGCGACCGGCGTGGGGGACTTGAAGAAAGTTCTCTCAAATGTAAAATCGCGCGGCGTGGTCGGCGAGTTTCAGCTTGGCCAACAGTTGGAGCAGATGTTTTCGCCCGAACAGTACATCAAAAATGCCCGCATAAAGCCGAATACGCTGGAGGCGGTGGAGTACGCACTGAAATTTCCGAGTGGGGAGGGGACAGTGAACTATACGCTCCTGGCCATCGATGCGAAGTTTCCCAAGGAAGACTGGGAGCGCCTCGAACACGCCTACGACCATGGCAGCGCAGAGGAGATCGCGACTGCAGGCAGAGCCTTCGAGCGCTCCATCCGGGCGGAGGGAAAGCGGATCTGCGAAAAATATATTGATCCGCCAACCACCATGCCGCACGCCATCATGTTCCTGCCGACCGAAAATCTCTATGCCGAGGTAGTCCGGCGGCCCGGTTTGCAGTCGGAGATCCAGTCGAACTGCCGCGTCACCATCGCGGGGCCTTCTACCTTCATGGCCATCCTGACCAGCTTCCAGATGGGCTTTCACACCCTGGCTATTCAGAAAAAGGGTGACGAAGTGTGGCGGGTCCTGTCTTCGACCAAGAACGAGTTCGAGAAGTTTGGCGGTTTGATGGACAAGGTCAAAAAGCAGGTGGATACCGTCCAGAACACGCTTGGCGACATCTCGGGCAAGACGAAGACGATCAACCGCGCGTTGCGGAATGTTGCGAGTATCGACACGGGAGCTGCGCCTTCGAACCTGCTGAACTTCGAGGAGATTGCGGGTGTTGCGCCTCTACTTGCGGCTTCGAATGATGACGATGCCTAAAGACGGGTGTCCTGCCGGACGGACCCGCTACGCGCGGGGCGGTCACTTCGTGACTTGTATACCCCTTCGGTTGGCCCTCCCGTTGGTCGGGATCGATATTTTGTTGCCGACCAACGGGAGGCCCCGTGCTGATCACCCCGCTTAGACAAGATATACGCGTCGCGAAGTGACCGCCCTCCGCGCAGGAGGCCCGTCCGGCAGGACACCATTCTCCCCCGATGCGCCGGTTTGCTTTACACTCACGTAGGCGCTCAGTATTCTTGATGCTGGCTCTTTCGACCAGCGCGCGCAGATATTCAAGCTTTGATTTCAAGAGTAAACAGGAGAACGAAATGGCAGCAGTAGACGAAAAGGTGAAGCAGATCATTGTCGAGCAACTTCAGGTGGACGAGGCTGAAGTCACCCCAGGCGCAAGCTTTCAGGAAGATCTTGGCGCCGACTCCCTCGACGTCGTCGAGCTGGTCATGCAGTTTGAAGAAGCCTTTGACATCCAGATTCCGGATGAAGATGCCGAGAAGATCAAGACCGTCAAAGACGCCGTCGATTACATCGAAAAGAACCAGAAGGCGGCCAAGTAGACAATGGAGCAACGTCGCGTCGTCGTTACCGGCCTCGGCCTGATCTGCGGGGTCGGCAAAACTGCCCCTGAGCTCTGGGAGGGCCTGATGGCCGGCCGCAGCGGCATGGCCGAGATCAAAGCCTTCGATCTGACGGGTCATCCTGTCCGTTTCGCCGCCGAGGTGAAGGACTTCGACCCACTTCTGTTTGTCGACAAGAAGGAAGCCCGCAAGATGGGCCGCTTCATCCACTTTGCCCTGGCCGCATCGGCAGAAGCGATGGAGCACTCCGGGCTGGTGGTCGATGAAGGCAACCGCGACCGTGTCGGAGTGCATATCGGATCGGGCATCGGCGGGTTCGACGTGATCGAGCGCGAGCACCAGAACCTGCTCTCGGGTGGCCCGCGCAAGGTTTCGCCGTTCTTTATTCCGGGTTCAATTATCAACCTTGCCGCAGGGCATGTGTCGATCAAGTACGGCGCGCGCGGACCCAATGAGGCGACCGCTACAGCCTGCACCACCTCGGCCCACGCTATCGGCGATGCCTTCCGCCTCATCCAGCGCGGCGATGCCGATGTGATGATCGCCGGCGGGACCGAGGCTTCGATCACGCCGCTTGGCGTAGCAGGTTTCGCGGCCATGCGCGCCCTCTCCACGCGCAATGACGATCCCGAGCACGCGAGCAGGCCCTTCGATAAAGACCGCGACGGCTTTGTGGTGGGCGAAGGGGCGGGCATCCTGATCCTCGAAGAGCTTGAATTTGCCAAGGCGCGCGGTGCGAAGATCCTGGCGGAAGTGATTGGCTACGGCTTGTCGGCCGATGCCTTTCATATGACCGGCATGGCTCCCGATGGCGAGGGCTGCTATCGCTCGATGCAGCATGCTCTGAAGGTGGCGGGGATCTCGCCCGACCAGATCGATTACGTGAACGCCCACGCCACCTCGACCCCGCTGGGCGATGCGCTGGAGTCCAAGGCGATCGAGAATGTCTTTGGCGAGCGGGCTACCAATCACAAGCTGCTGGTCAGCTCAACCAAATCCATGACCGGCCATCTTCTTGGCGGCGCGGGCGGCCTGGAGGCGGGCATCACCATCATGGCCATGCAGCAGCAGATCGCGCCGCCTACCATGAATATCGTCGAGCTGGATCCGCAGTGCCGCTTGAACTATGTGCCGAACAAGCCGCAGCCGGCGAAGATCGATTACGCGCTTTCAAACTCATTTGGCTTCGGCGGCACCAATGGCTCGCTGGTGTTCAAACGGTGGTCTGAATAGGCGAATTCGGCGCATTTTTTTGTGGCGTGGTGGATGTGGTGTTTTGCAGGGGTTTCTGGCGATTTCCGGCGTGCAAACGTGGTGAATTTGCATGGTAAACGTGGTGGATTTGTGCTGATTGGAGTGGCTGGAGGGGACACCAAAAACGGGGTGAAAAATACGCCACATTTCTGATGTTTATTTTTAGAGCGGATTGGCTGCTGGTGCGGAAGAGGGCAACCGCAGATTCCCTTCGGGAATGACAAACAAAAGGGCGCGGCAGGCTCACAAACAAAAGGGCACGGCAGACTCACAAGGGCACGGCAGACTCACCATCAACTGCCACTTTGCTTTAGCTGAAGGCCGTTGTGGTGGCAATGCTGATAATCAGAATCAGGACCCACCAGCCGACGACGACGGCAGCGGCCTTCCCGCGGCTGACTTTGGCGACGATGGCTGTTCCGAGGACCAGCAGGACGAGACTCCAGATTCCAATGATGTCGAAGAAGCCGAGCGCGGTTTTCAGCCAGGGCGCGGCATCGGGCAGATAGTAGCCGAGGTTGGTGCCGACGGGATTTTTGAGATCGAAGCTCTCGGGATTGCCGCCAAAGACGACCGTGAGGATGGTCAACAGTCCGCTTAGCAGCCTGGGCAGCGAACAGTACATCCACAGGCAGAACATCTGGCCGAAGGTGGTCCGCGCGCCGAGGCCGAAGTTGAAGGACGCCCAGAGGACCAGGGCGCCGATGGCGCTGAACACGAGAATGAAGACCGGCGAGGCGTAGGAGGTGTACCGGTAACCGGCGGCCATGCCCTTGATGCGAGTGGTTCTCTGCTCGGGGGTGAGGCTGGCGAGCTGCTCCTCCTGCTTTGGGCTCGCGTGGATAGTGTTTTCAACGACGCGGTCGAACCCTACCTGCCGGTCAATGGCAAAGGTGACGCCGAGGGAGACGAGCACGGCAAGAACAAAGGGCAGCCACCAACTGGTGCTGCGAAGAATGTCGGCGAAGGTCCGGGAGGGAGCGAGGAAGGTGTCGGCGACTCGCTGCACCTGGGTAAGACCTGCTTCGGGGGGATGCTCCTGGATCTCCTGGACGGAAATGACGTCGTTCATACCTGATCTCCCGTTTTCTCTTCGCGCAGTTTGCGTCCGCTTCCAACACGGCCGCACGCTCGTTTCGGATACTGCCGGATTGTAGCCCGCTGCCCGAGAACCGGCCAATAGAAACTTTCCAGACATCCAGTGAGGAAGGAACCTCCAGTCAGAATCATGAATCGCGATTCCGAGCACATCATGTTTCCGGGGCGTGCTGCCGATGAGGGCGTAAGGCTCTACTGGATCGAGCCAAGATCGCACGATGGGAGTGGGAGCGTGAATGAGTTCGACGGCCGGGACGACAGGCGGCAGCCGCAAGGAGTCGTGGAACGGCGAAAACACACGCGCTATGCCATCGACGCCTGGGCCGAGGTGATGGTGAAGGACGGGACGCTGCTGTTTCGCGGCCGCGTGCTCGATATCAGCCTGGGAGGCTGTTACGTGGAGACGGAAGCGCGGCTGCGGCTAGCGCCGGGAACACCGGTGGAGATGATCTTCCGGATGGATGGGATGGTGTTTCGCCCGGAGGCTATGACCAGAATGGTAAGGCCGGGACAAGGGGCGGGATTTCTGTTCGGATACTTCGATGCCAAGATGCAGCGGCAGTTGGAGATGCTGATTGAGAAGCTGAGCGGTGAACCTGTCTAAAAAACTGAAAGGCTTGACCACGAATTTGGGCGGCTGAGCCGGATTTAAGAAAGGCAAAGGCAAGAGCAACGACGAAATACAGGGGGCCTTCGCTACGCTCAAGGATGACGGCGAAGAACAAACAACGGCAAAAGGCCCTCAATAGCAGTTTCTGGACAGGATCGTAGAGCGATTGCAGTGCTCCCTGTTGTAGAAAGATGCAGGTCTGTAGAGCACACATACGGCTAGGTGGTGTGGTCAACGATGATCTTCCAGCCTTTGCCGGTTTTTTCGAAGACGAGGGAAAACAGGCCCTCGGCGTTGCCGCCCTCTTTTTTGCTGCGGTCGAGGTGGTATTTCCCGATGACGACGGCGAAGTTTTCGTCGAGCGGGCGGACCTCCAGTTCGGAGAAGGCGAGGGTGCCCATGGCGGCGCGGGTGGGGTAGTCGTGCTGGTAGGAATCGAGCAGGCCGGCGAACCCGCGGGAGACCTGGTGGGTGATGAAGAGGGTGTCGGGAGCGTCTTTGTAGCCGTTGGCGAAGGAGGCGAGGTCGCCTTTGTTCCAGGCGTTCTCCTGGGCGAGGAGGACTTTGATGACATCGAGCTCCTGGCGGGAGGCGGTGTGCAGCGGATTGGGTTGCTGCGCGTGCAGGAGGTGCGGCGGAAGAGTGGGAGCCGCGACAATGAAGACGGCAAGCGAGAGAACGGCAGCGCGGAAGCGGGAGCGAAGCAGCATGGCAAAACCTCGAAATCTGCCAAAAGCTGGCAAAGAAGGCTACCTGGGGAAACGATCTGTGAGATCGCGTGGATTGCCCTCATGGAGTGAGATGCGGCATCGGGTCATCTGTGGTCCGGTTGCTGTCCATCGTGAGTGTAAAAGATTCTGTCCTGCCGGACGGGCCCACTGCGCGTGGGGCGGTCACTTCGTGACGCGTGTACCCCTTCGGTTGGTCCTCCCGTTGGTCGGGATCAATCTTTGTTGCCGACTGACGGGAGGCCCGTTCTGCGGGACTAGAATGAGGGTATGGTCACAAATCCTACCTCGTCAACGCGGACAGTCCACGCGGTATGCTCGCATGACTGCCCGGACTCCTGCGCGGTCCTGGTGACGGTGGAGGAGCTATCGGGCCGTGCCGTGAAGGTGCAGGGCGATCCGGCGCATCCGGTGACGCGGGGATTTTTGTGCGGCAAGGTGGCAAAGTATCTCGACCGGGTGTATTCGCCGGACCGGCTGCTCTACCCGATGCGCCGCAGAAAAGGCGTTCCCAAGGGACCGCTGGGCTATGGCTCGGTGAGAGGACGCGAGCCGGACGCCTTCGAGCGGATCTCCTGGGACCAGGCGCTCGATGCGATTGCGGCGAAGCTCAAGAAGATTGCGGCGGAGTTCGGGCCGGAGAGTGTGCTGCCCTACAGCTATGCGGGCACCATTGGGCAGTTGGGCTATGGGTCGATGGACCGGCGGTTCTTCCATCGGCTTGGAGCTTCGCAACTGGACCGGACGATCTGCTCGACCGCGGGCGGAACGGCGTTGAAGAGTGTGTACGGCATCAAGCTGGGAACGGTGCCGCAGGACTTCGCGCATGCCGGGCTGATCCTCGCCTGGGGCGCGAATATCCATGGGAACAATGTGCATCTGTGGCCATTTATCGAAGAGGCGCGGCGCGCGGGCGCGAAGCTGGTGGTGATCGATCCGTACCGCACGCGGACGGCGGCGCTGGCGGATGAGCATCTGGCGATCAACCCCGGAACGGATACGGCGCTGGCGCTGGCGCTGATGCATGTGATCCTGAGCCTGGGCCTCGAAGACCGCGAGTACCTTGCGCAATGCACGACGGGGTTCGAGGAGCTGCGCGACCATGCGCTGCGGCCGGAGCATGCGCCGGAGCGGGCGGCGGCGATTACGGGCATTCCCGCGGACGCCATCGTGCGGCTGGCTAAGGCGTATGCGAGCGCAGGACGCGATCACACGAGCCGTCCCGCGGTGATCCGGTTGAACTACGGCATCCAGCGCAGCGAGTTCGGCGGAACGGCCGCGCGCGCGGTCTGCATGTTGCCGCTGCTGACCGGCTCGTGGAAGCACAAGGGCGGCGGTCTGCTGCTTTCGACCTCGGGCTCGTTTCCGTTCAACGAGAACGCGCTGCAGATGCCGGAGTTGATGCTGGCGAGTCCGCTGGGACGGCCTGCCCGCGTGGTGAACATGAGCCAACTGGGAGAGGCTCTGACCTCGCTCACCGGACCGCCAGTGAAGGCGCTGTTTGTCTACAACTCGAACGCGGCGGCGGTCGCTCCGAATCAGAATGACGTCCTGCGCGGGATGCGGCGCGACGATTTATTCACGGTGGTCCACGAGCAGTTCTTTACCGATACCGCCGACTATGCCGACATGCTGTTGCCGGCCCCCACCTTCCTCGAGGTGAAGGAGGTGCAGGGCGCGTACGGGCATCTCTTCGCGCAGGTGAGCGAGCGGGCGATTACGCCGCTGGGCGAGGCGCGAAGCAACGTGGCGCTGTTCGGCGAGTTGGGGCAGCGGATGGGTTTTACCGAGCCGTGCTTTCGCGACAGGGAAGATGAGTTGATCGACCAGGCGCTCGACTCGAGCAATCCCTGGTTTGCGGGAATCACGCGAATGCGGCTGGAACGCGAAGGCCATGTGCCGCTGCCCCTACCGGCGAACGAAGCGGGCGAGGTGTTGCCGTTCAGCACGGCGGAGTGGTTTCGCACCCCGAGCGGACGCGGCGAGCTGACGCCGGCGCCGGTCTTTACCGCGCCCGAGGAGTCGCGGGCGCATGCGGGCGAGTACCCGCTGGAGTTCCTGCCGCGCAAAGCCGATAACTACATGAACTCGACGTTCGCGAATATTCCGGTTCATCAGCGCATGGAGACGCGGACGGCAGGCGTGCTGGAGATGCATGCGGTGGATGCGGCGTCGCGGTCCATTGTGACGGGAGATGCCGTCGAGGTCTTCAATGGCCGAGGCCGTATTGGGCTAAAGGCATTGGTGAATGCCCAGGTGACGCAAGGCGTGGTGGCGGCGCGGCTGGACTGGAACAAGCTGTCGGCAGATGGCGCGAATGTAAACGCGCTGACGTCGGAGAGGCTGACGGATCTCGGCGGCGGCGCGACATTTTATTCGACTCTGGTCGAGGTACGGAAGGCGAACGATGAAATTAGGTGATGTGGTGGTACTGCCGGGGTTGGAAGAGATTCAGGAGGCCGCGGCATTGATCTACCAGACGATGCCCGCTACTCCGCAGTACAGTTGGCCGTTGATCAATGAACGGGCGTCAGCGGCTGGAGAGGCCGCAGAGGTTTGGATCAAGCACGAAAACCATACGCCGGTGGGGGCGTTCAAAGTTCGCGGTGGTCTGGTGTATATGGACTGGCTGCGGCGCGAGCGTCCGAAGGTGAAGACGATCGTCTCGGCGACGCGCGGCAATCACGGCCAGTCGATGGCGTTTGCCGCGGCGCAGTACGGCATCCATGCGGTGATCGTGGTGCCGCATGGCAACAGCCCGGAGAAGAACCGTGCGATGCGGGCCCTGGGCGCGGAGCTGGTGGAGTGCGGAGAGGACTTCCAGGCGGCAAGCGAACATGCGGCCCACCTGGAGCGGAAGAATAGCTGGCACCGCGTCCCGAGCTTCGACCTGCGACTGGTGACGGGCGTATCCACCTATGCGCTGGAGATGTTTTCCGCGTGCCCACCGATCGAGACGATCTATGTTCCTATCGGCATGGGTTCGGGTGTCTGTGGCACCATCGCGGCGCGGAATGCCCTGGGACTGGAGACGAAGGTCGTCGGGGTGGTATCGAGCCACGCGCCGGCCTATGCCCTGTCGTTTGCCGCGGGCGAGGTGATCGAGCATGAAGCCCGCACCGAGATCGCCGATGGCGTAGCCTGCCGGAAGCCCGACCCGACGACGGTCGAGATCATCAAGGCTGGGATGGACCGTGTCCTGATGGTCGATGACGAGGAGGTGAAGGACGCGATGCGGGCCTATTTCGTGGACACCCACAACGTTGCCGAAGGAGCGGGGGCGATTGGGTTGGCGGCGCTGCTGAAGGACCGCAAGCAGGGTGGCAGGCGAGTCGCTACGGTGCTGTGCGGCGGCAATGTGGACAGCGATATGTTTGCCGGAATTATTTGCCGGGACGGCAAATCGTAAGGGGGTGGCAGGACATTGGGCGGTCTGAACCAGGAGGCGAACTCGCTAACCGCTGGCCTCTCCCATATAATCGAATCTTCGCTTAGTGTGCTGGCGGAGCGTCATTTTTAGAGCAGTGAGGGTGTGCGTATCTTTACCGTGAATCGAGAGAGCGGAAGCTCCCTGAAAAGCAAGACCAAGCCTGTGTGCACGCGCTCCAGACGCTCCCGCATCGCTACTGCTGCGTACCTTTTCGCCATTGCCTTGGTGTTGACCGGGGTCTCGTCGCTGCAGGCACAGGGTACGCCTGGGATTTCAAACGAAGCGGCGTCGTCGCAAGGGGCGCAGACTCTTTGTCAGCCGGAGGTGATCGGCAACCGGCGCATCCCGAAGGAGTCGGTGCTGGCGCGTTTGTTCAGCCGCCAGAACGATCTGTACGACCCCCTGGTCGTGGAGCGGGACTTCAACTCGCTGTGGAATACCGGATATTTTGAAGATGTGCAGATCGAGCGAGTGGACACACCGAAGTGCGTGCAGCTCATCATCTACGTGCGCGAGAAGCCGACGATCCGCGAGATCAACTACAAGGGTTTGAGCTCGGTGACGCAGTCCGACATTCTGGAGCGCTTCAAGAAGGCGAAGGTCCCGATTTCGGTAGAGAGTCAATATGACGCGACCAAGGTCAAACGCGCCGAGGTGGTATTGAAGGACCTGCTCGCCGAGCATGGCCACCAGTTCGCCACCATTCGTACCGAGGTCAAGAAGATTCCACCGGCGGCTGTTGCGATCACCTTCAACATCAAAGAAGGTCCGACCGTGAAGGTGGGCAAGATCGAATTTGAGGGCAACAACAGCCTGAACTCCCGCACGCTGCGCGGCGCGATGAAGAACCTGAAGCCGATCGGGATTCCGCACTCGATTATTCTCGAAAATTTATTCGCGCGCACCTTTGACGCGAGCAAGCTGGACGAAGACACCGACCGCGTGCGGCAGGCCTACCGGGACCGCGGCTACTTCAAGGCGCTCACCAGCGAGCCGACGACCCACGTCCGGAACGCGGGCGGCCTGAATCCGTTTACGCTGCGGCCGTCCACGGGCAAGCGGATCGACATCCTGATGCCGGTCGAAGAGGGCTCGCGCTACAAACTCGGCGGCATCACCTTTACCGGCAACGTGCATGTGCCGAACGTCAAGGTCCTGCGGGCGCAGTTTGCCCAGAAGGACGGCGAGTACTTCAACACCTCCATGTTCACCAAGGGGCTCGACCAGTTGCGCAAGGCTTATGGCGAGCTTGGGTACATCAACATGGTCGGAACGCCGAACCCGAAGATCGACGAAGCCAACAAGACGATTGCGCTCAATATCGACATCGATGAAGGCAAGCCGTTCTACGTCTCGCGCATCGAGTTCACCGGCAACACGATCACCCGCGACAAGGTGATCCGCCGCGAACTGCTGCTCGAAGAAGGCCAGGTCTACAACAGCCGTCTGTGGGAGCTTTCGATCCAGCGTCTGAACCAGTTGAACTACTTCGAGACGTTGAAGGTGGACCAGGACTCCGAGAGCCGCCAGAACACCGACGACGGCACGGTCGATCTGCTGCTGAAGCTGAAGGAAAAGGGCAAGAACTCGATCGGCCTGAACGGCGGCCTCAGCGGACTGTCGGGGACCTTTCTCGGGTTGAACTATTCGACCAACAACTTCCTCGGGCTTGGCGAGACGCTGTCGGTGGTGGCGAATATCGGCGACCTGTCGCGCAACCTGAGCCTGGGATTCACCGAGCCCTACCTGCGGGACAAGCCGATCTCGGTCGGGGCGCAGGTCTTCGCCCAGAAGTACGACTTCAACCCGTCGAAGTCGCAGTCCGCCACGGGAGCGGTCGCTGGCAACCTGACTACGGCGCAACAGTCGCTGCTGACGAACTACAACACCTCGACCACGGGGCTCACACTTACGGCAAGCGAACCGCTGCGGCACCTCTTTGCGCGGACCGGCGTCACCCGTGTCGGCATTTCGTATTCGCTCTCGCGTTCGGCGATCACGGCTTTCAATACGAATACGACCAACGTCTTCCAGTCCCTGGCCTTCCGGTCAGGCGTCGCGGGACAGAACCAACTGTCCGGGATTCTGACTTCGGTCATCTCTCCCAGCTTCACGTTCTCAAGCCTGGATCGCGCGGTCGGCGCTCATCATGGCAAGGACCTCACCGTCGACATCCAGTTTGCCGGAGTGGGCGGCAATATCAAATATGTCGCGCCGACGATGTCCTACCGTCAGTTCTTCCCCATGAAGGGCCTGAAGGTGAACCGCGAAGGGCATAACGTCCTCGCCTACCGGATCCAGCTTGCCCACATCAACGGCTTTGGGGGAGAGGTTGCGCCGCCGACCCGCCGTCTCTACGAGGGAGGAGAGGCCGACCTCCGTGGATTCGACATCCGGTCGATCTCGCCGTATACGTTTATTCCGAACAAGGTTCAGTTCAACCTGACCAACCCGGACGGAAGCACCGTGCCGCGCGATCCGACGAACCCGGCCCTGGGCGCGGTGCAGATTCCCCTGCCGATCTACCGCATGGTCTCGATCGGCGGCGACACCAGCCTGGTGTCCAACCTCGAGTACCGCATTCCCATCGTGAGCCAGGTGACGTTCGCGTTCTTCACCGACTTCGGCATGAACTTCGATGCGCTGCCGGGCCAGTTGCGGCAAAGCACGGCGGGTCAGTCGCTGATCACCGGCGCGCAGTACGGCTGCCCGAAGGTCGTCAATGGAGCCTGCTTCGGCGGCAGCTCGGTCGCCTTTCCCAACCTGCTAAAGATCGTGCCGGGAACCAACTATCAGCCGCGCATGTCGACCGGGGCGTCGCTGCAGGTGGTTCTGCCGATCATCAATGCTCCGTTCCAGATCTACTATGCGTACAACCCGCTCCGGCTTTTCAAGGACATCCCGCAGGAGCTGGCGGTGCCGAACTCCGGTCCGGATAACGTCAACACCTTCAAGGGCTACTTCCCGACCAACGGATCGGGGCAGTTCAGCTACCAGCAGGCGCTGCAATACTACGGGGCCGACTACATCCTGCGGGAACCGCGCAAGACCTTCCGCCTGACGGTGGCGACCTCCTTCTAAATCGGTACAGAGACGCCTGCATGAGCTAGAGCGGATTTGGTGTTGGTGTAGTGGAAGACAACCGCAGATTCCCTTCGGGAATGACAAACAAAGGGCATGGTAGGGTCTACGCTAATTGCTACTTTACTCTAGAACGTGCCCCCAGCAGGTGTCCTGTGCCCTTTCCTGGACATGGGCCCTTGGCCCCAAGGTCGGCTAAAGCGGATTCGGTGTTGGTGTGGAGGGGGCAACCGCAGATTCCCTTCGGGAATGACAAATAAAGGGCATGGTAGGGTCTACGCTAATTGCTACTTTACTCTAGAACGTGCCCCCAGCAGGTGTCCTGTGCCCTTTCCTGGACATGGTCCCTTAGCCCCAAGGTCGGCTAAAGCGGATTCGGTGTTGGTGTGGAGGGGGCAACCGCAGATTCCCTTCGGGAATGACAAACAAAGGGTATGGCAGGGTCTAGGCTAATTGCTACTTTACTCTAGAACGTGCCCACAGCAGGTGTCCTGTGCCCTTTCCTGGACATGGCCCCCTGGCCCCAAAGTCCGGCTAAAGCGGATTCGGTGTTGGTGTGGAGGGGGCAACCGCAGATTCCCTTGGGGAATGACAAACAAAGGGCTTTGCCAACTGCTACTTTGCTCTAGTAGCTGCGCTGGTACATCCGTGAGATGCGGTCATGCCAGCCGAGGCCCTCTTCGTCGAGCCACGCCCAGAGGAATCCGATGCCCAGCGGGCAGGCGGCGAGCAGGACGGCGAAGATGCGGCGGCGCATCCCGCGGCGGGTGGGGTTGTCGTCGGAGAAGGTGCAGAGGCCGATGCGGGCGTAGCGCATGCCGGGGGTCGCGTCGGAGAAGGTGAAGAAGAGAATCTGATAGAGCAGCGCCAGGAAAGCCAGGGTAACGGCTGAGCCGATGGCAGCGGTCTGAAGAATAATTACCGGGCCGTTGGCAGCGGCGGGATAGCGGGCCGAAAGTTTGCCGAAGGTGATGGCGAAGGTTGCGGTGAAGGCGAGGAAGGTCGCGGCGACGATGCAGCCGTCGACCATGCCGGCCATCAGGCGCAGGGTGAGCGGGGCTGTCTGAGGAGCGAACATCGGGGAGAAGACGGGGTTGAGCGCGGCTTCGGAGGAGGCGGACGGTGCGGAGACAGGATGCGCGGCGAGCAGGATGGACGACCATTCGGGCTCGATCGTCTCGCTGCTTGGGGCAGTCGAGATCTGGGCGGCTTCGACCTCGAAGATGCGGAGCTGCGCGGAGCTGGGCGTCTGGCCGGCGTCTTCCCGCAGGGGACCTTCGGCGAGACGGGGCCGGGCGCGGCGGGCGGCGACGAGCTGACGGGGGAACTCGATCAGGTTAGCCGGAATTTCTATGGCACCCCCAAACTCGTCGAAGACCGGGGCATGGCGGAAGGCGATCTCTTCATCGAGGGCGATGCCTTCGGCTTCGTTGGCGGGCTCGCAGGACCGGAAGCTGCCGGACATGATACCGGACATGGTATTCGACATCGTGCTGGAGACCGGATGCGAAGCAGAGCGCGTCCTCTCGTCATACAATCTGACGGTGAGAACCGGCGCGGGCACCGAATTGGCGAACTGGAGGGGCGGCGCAGCCTCCGAGCTGGTTCGAGGCGCCGCGTTTACTTCCGCGACGGCGTTAGGGGCGACTGGCGGAGTGAGGGACCACTGATCGAGTTCGGCGAGCAGTTCGTACTGGGCGTCGGCGACGGCCTGCGCGCTGATGGCGGCAACTTCCGCGTTGGCTTCGGCTTCGCGGGCCGCGGCTTCTGCCTCCCTGGCGGCGGCCTCGGCCTCGCGAATGGCATTTTCGGCCTCGGCGGCGAGGAAGGCGCGGTAGCTTGGCGAGTTGGCGTAGCGCTCGGCCACAGCTGCGGCGATCTGGGCGGAGCGGGCCTTGGCGGGGGTAGGCTTGGCGAGGGGTGTGATGGTCAGCGGGCCGGCAGGGGAACGGCGGCGGGCACGGTGGGCGGCCAGGCGCTCGGCTACCTGCTCCTTCAGCGCGAAGGGAGCTTCGGCTTCGGCGGTGGACTCGACGGGGAAGCCCGCGGGGAAGTCGTCCAGAGGGTGCAGGTCGCGTTGTGCGGCGCTCATTGTGCTCAATTCCAAACTCGCTTCCGTAAAATCGTTTAGCCTCAAAGGGTGGTGAGTCAAAGGTTGGTGCGTCTTACAAGCTTCAAACCGGACGAACAGGGAAGTGAGAGCCAGCGGCGGCCCCAACTGCCGGTGATGCCGCTGCTTTCCGGCCGGGATCGAGCGTTGCAAACAGTCCGGAGGGGGCGGGGATCGTTCGCCGCTGAAGCCCGAAGAGCCGTTTACCTCTTGATAACTATCATGCTGATCGCGGCAAGTCATCCACATCTGGCCGCGCAGCAGGTGACGAGTCAGGCACCACCCCAGGCGGCACCGCAAACCTCACTCTCCGGCAGCCAATCTTCGAGCCTTCCCGATGAGCCGGGCACGGTCAAGTATCCCGTCGCCGAGGTAATGCCGCCGCCGGACGACACCACGGCGGTGGACATCGAATCCGACACGCAATCGAAGACCGGAAGCGTGTATGTCCTCGATGGCGATGTGGTGGTGAAGTTTCGCGACCGGGTCATCAAAGCCGACCACATCGAATACGACACCGAAACCGGCGAACTGACGGCGAACGGGCATCTGCATGCCACGGGAGGCGCGAACGATGAGGACATCACGGCGAGCCACGGCACGATGAACCTGCAGAGGCAGACCGGGCGCTTCTATGACGTGACCGGTTCGGTAGGGATGAAGAACACCGGACGGACCACGCTCTACGCGAGCAGCAATCCGTTTCTGTTTACCGGACGCATGGTGGTGAGGACGGGTCCGCAGTCGTACGAGATTTATGGAGGCACGTTGACGTCATGCCAGCTTCCGCGTCCCGACTGGATGCTGTATGCGGGCAAGTTTTCCGTCGACGGCGAGAAGGCCAGGGCGCAGAACAGCACCTTCCGGGTCATGAACATTCCGGTGCTGTTTCTGCCGTATGTCACCCATCCGATCGATCCCGAGGGGCGGCAGAGCGGGATTCTGATCCCGGAGATCTCGAACTCGTCGACCAAGGGGTTTGTGCTGGGCGAACAGGTCTACTGGGCGATCAACCGCAGTACCGACCTGACGGTGGGCGCGCAGTATTATTCGCTGCGCGGATGGGAGCAGTCGGGAACGTTCCGTTATCGCGGCCTGGGGAACGATTTCGCGAAGGCGCGATACAGCGGGCTGCTGGACCGGGGTATCACGACGGGCGGGGTTTATCTGAACCAGGGCGGTCAGGACGCGGTCTTTTCCGGACGGCATGACCTCAGCCGGCAGACGCGGCTCGTGGGCGATGCGGAGTACCTCAGCTCCTATGCGTACCGGGAGGCGTTCGCGGAGAGCTTCAGCCTCGCGGTATCGAGCGATATTCTCTCGATCGCGTATGGCGTCCATGAGGCGAACGGCTATGCGGAGGCGGTGCGGGCCGACCGCTATCAAGGGTTGAAGATGGCGGCCACTCCGGCGACGTCGACCGCTCCGGCGATCCCGGAGGAGCAGGTCCGCATCTTCCATGCGCCGTCACTCGACTTCAGCAGCACCGAGCATCCGATTGCAGGCAGCGGGCTGGTGTGGAGCATGGAGGCTTCGGAGGCAGGCCTGTCGCGGGTCCAGCCGAATTTCTCGACGGGCGGACTGACGCAGCGCCTGGACCTTCATCCCGAGATTGCGTATCCGCTGAGCTTCGGGGGATGGAATCTCCGCTCCTCGGCCGGAGTGCGCGACACCGCCTACAGCCGCAGCCGCAAGACGCCCTACGGCGGACCGAACGAGTTGCCGGTGGAGTTGCCGAACGGAATCAACCGCGCAGACGGGGAGGCCGAGGTGGACCTGCGCGCGCCCGTGGTGGAGCGGACCTTCGATTCGCCGCAGGTGGAGAAGTTCTTCGGGAGCGACCTGCGCCATACCGTCGAGCCTGAGTTGACCTATCGCTACGTGGGCGGCGTGAACAACTTCCGGAATGTGCTGCGCTTCGACGACGTGGACATCGCCAGCGACACGAACGAACTGGAGTACGGCGTCACGCAGCGGCTGTTTCTGCGCCCGGTCAAGGCAAAGCCATGCAAGGAGATCAGCACGAAGGAGCACGCGAACCCCAATCTGGACGACGATCGCGACCAGCCGACGGGACGTGCCGTGGGACGCGACGAGAAGGACCGGCGGCCGGACTGCGGCAGCCGCGAGTGGATCCGCTGGCGGCTGGCCCAGAAGCGCTTCTTCAACCAGGACTTCGGCGGCGCGGTGGTCGATGGCCGACGCAACATCTTCGATACCACGCTGAACTTCTCGGGCATCGCGTTTCTGACCGAGCCCCGCGCCATCTCCCCTCTGATCTCGCGCATGCGGATCCGGACCTCGGCGCACCTGGACGTGGAGTGGGACTTCGACCTCGATACCGGGGCGAAGAAGTTTACGTCCGACAATTTGTTCCTTGATGTGCATGAGAACAACTGGTTTGGCGGGTTGAGCTACGCGCGGCTGAATGCCCCGGGGCGGTTTTACACCGAGGGAGTCACGTCGGCGGTCTCGGACTTCAACCAGCTTCGGCTTTTACTGGGGTACGGATCGCCTACCAAGCCCGGCCTCGGCCTCGCGGCGAATGTAGGACTCGACTTGAACGCGGCCAACTCGGGGCTGGTGCAGTATGGCGCGGTCCAGACCTCGTATAACTGGGACTGCTGCGGGCTGAGCGTGGAGTATCGCAAGTACGAGTTGGGCTCGGTGCGCAACGAAAGCGTGGAGCGGTTCAACTTCACCCTGCTGAATATCGGGACCGCGGGAAATCTGCGCCGCGCCGAGAGCCTGTTCTGAGAACGATCTCTCTTCCCGACCAACGGGAGGACCCATGCCGCTCCGTCTATCGAGACAAGGTATATCCGTCACGAAGTGACTGCGCTCCGTGCAGGAGGCTCGTCCGGCAGGACAGAGATCACCCAGTACGCGTGAGATAATCGAGGTATTGTGTTGATCGCCGTCAAGCCGTTCCGAACCCTGATCTTTGTCCTCATGCTCGCCGCTGTCGGCTGCCACGCACAACCTCCCGCGAGTGCATCTGCCAAACTTTCCCCTGAACTGGCGCGCCGCGTCGAGGTGCTGATCCGGTCGCGGTCCAGCGTTCCGCCCGAGTACGCCATCCAGATCGGCCCGCGCACCAAGAGCGACATTCCGGGATACGACCAGATCGAGGTGACGTTCACCGCGAACGGGAAGACGAGCAAGCCTGCCGCGTTCCTGCTGTCGACCGACGGCAAGACCCTGGCGCAGTTCAGCAAGTTCGATATCGGCAAGGATCCCAAAGACCTGGTGAGCGCCGAGGGACGGCCTGCGCGCGGCGGTCCGGCGAACGCTCCGGTGCTGATCGTCGGCTTCGACGACCTGGAGTGCCCGTACTGCGCGAAGATGCATCAGCAGCTCTTTCCCGCACTGTTGGAGCGATATAAGAATCAGGTCCACATCGTCTATCGCGACTTCCCGCTCGATCAGCATCCCTGGGCGATGCACGCCGCCGTGGATACCAACTGCGTGGGCGCGCAGAGCGCAACCGGATACTGGAACCTGGTGGACTATATTCACGCGCATGCCTCCGAGATCGGCGGCCAGGAGAAGACCGTAGCCAAGGCGAACGAGATGCTGGATTCTCTGGCCCGCGATCAGGGAACGCGTCTGAAGCTGAACACCGCAACGCTGAACGCCTGCCTCGCAAAGCAAGACGATACCGCGATCAAAGAGTCGGTGAAGCTGGGCGAGTCCCTGGGCGTGGAAGCGACGCCTGCGCTCTTTATTAATGGGGAGAGAATAGAAGGCGCGCAGCCGTTGCAGGATGTATATCGGATCATCGACGACGCGCTGGTTGCCTCGGGGCAAACGCCACCACCGCCTCCTCCGGCCGCACCCACGCAGGCAGCACCGCAAACCCCGCCGGCTACCAAGCCCGGCAACTAGCAGAAGAAGGCAGGAGATCTGGATGCGCAAGATGCAGGATGTGCCGGCATTGTTGATTCAAACCAATCGTTCCTCGCACATGCAGTCTCTCGGTCGAGTCTCGGTCCCTGTGCTGCTCGTTTTGAGCGCCGGTCTGTTGCCGGTGATGGGCTGCAACCACCAGCACAGCGCCGATGTAGTGGCGACAGTCAACGGCCAGGCGATTATGAAGCCGGAGCTGGACAAGCGCTACCAGGCGCAGCTTGGCGAGTCCCCCCAACAGCAGCCCTCGCAGGAGCAGGCCGACTCGCTGCGCCTCAATCTGCTGCGTGAGTTGATCGACGAAGAGATCGTGCAGCAGCGCGCCGCGAAGATGAATCTCACCGCCACCAACGAAGAGGTGGATGCGAAGTTCGCCGAGATGAAGGCCCGTTACACCGAGGAGCAGTTTCAGCAGTCGCTGAAGGCCAATCACACCACGGTGGACGATGCGAAGCACGATCTGCGCCGCTCGCTGACCATCAACAAGCTGCTGAACAAAGAGATCAACTCGAAGATTACCGTGACTGATTCCGACGTCACGAACTACTACAACCAGCACAAGTCCGAGTTCAACCTGATCGAGACGCAGTACCATCTGTCTCAGATTGTGGTGACGGGGCAGCCGTCCGCGCAGCCGGGCAACCTGCAGGGAAGCAAGGCGACCGACGACGCCGACGCAAAGAAAAAGATTCAGGCGCTGAAGAACAGGTTGGACAGCGGCGAGGACTTTGGCGCCTTGGCGATGAACTTCTCCGAGCGGCCCGAGACCGCGCCCAACGGTGGCGACATCGGATTTGTGCCCGACTCGCAACTGCATGGCGACCCAGCGGTCTACGCCGCAGTGACGAAGCTGAAGGCCGGAGAGATCACCGATATCATTCCCATCACCGATCCCGCGACCAAGAAGACCGCAGGCTACGCGATCTACAAGCTGCTCTCGCGCGAGCCTGCCGGACAGCGCGACCTGAACGATCCGCGGGTCCAGCAGGCCATTCGCCAGCAGCTTCGCGACGGCCGCTCGCAGTTGTTGAAGAACGCTTACCTTGAGATGCTGCACGATCAGGCCAAGGTAGAAAACTTCTACGCCGAACAGATCTTCAAGAACGACGCGCACTAACTCCTGAATCTGCTAAGGGCTGCTTCAGTCGATATTTGTTTGCGCTGTCCTCTTAGAACCTGTGTAAAAACTGAAGGCATAACACGGATTTCCACCGGCGAGACGGATTCAAGAACAGGCAAAAGCAAGAGCAACGGCGAAAGACAGGGATCCTTCGCTGCGCTCCAGGATGACGACGAACAACAAACAACGGCAAAGACGCTCTCACCGCAGTTTTTAAACAGGTTCTTAGCGCGAATTTGCTGTTGGTGTAGAGGGGCAACCGCAGATTCCCTCCGGGAATGACAAACAAAGGGCACGGCAGACTTTACGCCAACTGCTGCTTTGCTCCAGCCTCAAGCGCGGCGGGATAGGGAGGATCCCGCATCTCGCTTTTGCCTGTTCTTCCTCCGTCTCACCGGTGTAAATCCGTGTTAGGTTTTATAGTTCCTGGACAGCCTCAAAGACACTCTGGAGACCCCTTATGACCCAGCAGCCGGTGCGCTTCGCGATTCTCGGCTTCGGACACCATGCTGTCCGCCGCCTTCTGCCTGCCTTTCCGCGTTGCGAGCACTCGATCCTGACCGGCATGTGGCGGCGCAATCACGACGCTGCGCGGCAGAACTGCGCCGACTACAAAATCCCGCATTGTTTCGCGACCCGCGAGGAGTTGTGCGCCTCCCCGGAGGTCGATGCGGTCTTCATCACCTCGCCTGACGCCATGCATCGCGAGGACACGCTGCTGGCACTGAAGCATGGCAAAGCCGTGCTGTGCGAGAAGCCGCTCTCGATGGACGCTGCCGAGGCCGAAGAGATGAACGCTGCCGCAAAGGCCGCGGGAAAGCTGTTCGGAGTCGCGCAGAACTTCCGCTTCAATCGCAGTCTGGACTGGATGCGGGAGCAGATCGCCGCCGGGCACATCGGCCAGCCGCAGCTTTCGCACGCCGAGTATTGCTACCCCGCCACCAAGGCCGCGCGCAAGTGGATCACCGACTCTTCGCTCGCCTGTGGCGGCCCCATCGGCGACGTCGGCGTGCACTGTGTCGACGCGCTGCGCTATGTGCTACGCGAGGACGTCGGCACCGTCAGCACCATCGCCCACAAGGACGAGTTCTCCGGGCAACTCGAAGCCGTGGCGTCGCTGCAACTGGAGATGACCGGCGGAAGCTACGCGAACGTGACGGTGAGCGCGCGTGCTCTCTATCGCTCGATGATGCAAGTGACGGGAAGCGAAGGCGTGCTGATCGCCGAGAATGCGCTGACGGTCGACCGGCCTGTGCAACTCGTTTTGCGCCGCGCGGGTGAGGCGGTCGAGACCGTGACCGTTGACAACGCGGACGGCTACACGCGCATGCTCGACAGCTTCGCGCTGGCGTCCCGCGGCCAGGGAGGTTTTGCGGCGACCGGCGACGATGGCGTCCACAACATGCGCGTGCTCGACGCCGCCTACAAGAGCTGGCGCAGCGGAGTACGCGAGAAGGTTTGATCCGCCGGAGGTGCCGTAGTTGGAGGAAAGACTTAACGCCGATCGTCACCGATTTCACCGATGCAACGACGCATCCATCGAGCCATGGTTGAACTGCCTTATCGGTGTCATCGGTGCGGATCGGCGTTAAGCTTTTCCGCACCGCATCAAGACTTAAGGAAGGTCTGATTAAGCCTCCCGAACATTCCCTCAGAGGCTAAAGCCCTTTTAAATTATCATCTTACGGCGCGGCTGAAGCCGCGCCCCTTCAAGACGGAGGCTTAATCAGAGGTTCCCTAACGCATGGCAGCGGCCAGCGCCGGCATGCCTTCGCGATGCGCCGACGCCAGATCCCGCTGCGGCGTATTCGCCGACGGCACATATCGCTTGTATACGCTGATGTGGAAGCACGACTGCTGAAACTCTTCTTCGACGTCGATCTTGCCTTCCTGCACGAGCGGCAGCAGATAGCCGCGCATCCACGCGATCTCGCTGAGCGACAGGCCGTGCTTGGCGATATCGATCGCCTGCCCGGTAAGGTGCGGCGACGCGGTATCGCCCTCTGCCGGAGCCGCGTTGCCATTGATGTGGATCAGGTGCTGCTGAAACTCGACCGTGCGGACGGCGGAGTTCACCTGCAGCGGCGTATGGAAGTGGGCATAGTGCGCGCGCGCCAGCGTGGCGAGAAACTGCCCTGTCCACGGACGGCAGTAACGGCGATTGGCGGGTAGCCGCTCGTCCACCTGCATAGCCTCGTTGACCGGAAGCGCCACCAGGTAGCCCCTGCTGCGCATACCAAGGAGATCGTCGTCGTTCTGGATGCGCTGCAATCCATCGCGGTCTGCGACCTCGTTCTGGTGGACCAGGATCTCGTGCGAGCCCTTCAGCGGAGCAGGAACAATCAGGCGGCCTCGCCTGTTATATAACGCCGGCAGAATGACCGGAGTCGATGCCGCCTCTTCCACGCTTGGAAGCTGCGGCTTCTCAGCGGTGGGCCGGATCACGCTGACGACAGCAACTGGATGCGAGACGGAGGCGGGCTTGAGAGCGCGAGCGGAGAACGAGCGCATCGTCGGCTCCTCCGGACGAGAGGCGCCATGAATCGCCAGAGGAGCCTGGACTGCAAGAGCCTGGGAACGCCCGGATGCGGCTTCGAGGAAATCCTGCGAGGTGGCCCTGCGTGGTGTTGTCGTCGTCCTCACAGAGGCGGTCGACTCAGGCCGGACTGTCACGGTTCTGGATCTGCGTTCGCGGACGGCGCGGCGCAGGGAATGGCGTCCGGTTAACGCTTGTTCCCTGACTTCGCCCCTGACACGGCGTGAAGTTCGCACTGCGACCGGCTTTTCCGTGCGGTGTCTGGAGGAGCGAACACTTCTGACCGGCTCCGCGCTGGCCTTGCGGTGACTGGAGCGTTTCGAGGACACAGCAACGGGATTCTTGTGGGCAAGGTAACGCGTCGGCTTGGCGAGACCGAAGGCAGAAGACAACGACAGTGCTGCAAGCGCCAGAAGGGCCGGGATGGGGGCGTTCAAACGCATCATGATTTCGGAGGCGCGAAACGCCAGAGCACTTTCTACCTTATTGATGAATCAGGGCCGATGTAAGTAATCAAATCGGTTCCGTATACTTACCGGTTAACAGGGGAGTGTGCATGAAGGGGACGGCAGTCGGATTAAGTCTCGCGGCGATGGCGCTGCTGGGTTGCGGCCCGCGCGCCGCGCCGAGACCACTCTCCACCAATCCGGCAACCCCTGAGTTTTACACCGACAGAGTGCAGCCCATCTTTCAGGCACACTGCTACCGCTGCCATGGCGGGTTCAACAATCGCGGCGGCCTGAACATGCGAACCAAAGCAGGTTTGACGAAGGGCGGCAAGAGCGGCGCGGTGCTGGTTCCCGGAGATCCGCAAAAGAGCCTGCTGGTGCGCCTCATCCGGCACGAGGGACCACCAGACCACCCCATGCCGATGCCGTCAAAGAGCGCAAAGCTGTCGGATGCCGATATCAGCACCGTCGAGCGATGGGTGAAGGCCGGAGCCATCATGCCCCAGGACGAAGTCTGGTAGGGCCTGAACAAGGGACTGGGAAGAGCGAGCAGGGGAACCAAAGAATGCGCCCATCAGACTGGGGCGCGTAGCCGAGAGGTCCCCTGCGTTCGCCTGCCGTTGCCTGTTCGTAAATGGGTGCCTCGTGCAAATTGGTGATGTGCCTACGGCTTCACCGGCGTTTGACTGTGGGCCTGGGCCAACCACTTCGCTTCGCCCGTTTTGCGAACCCACACCGTGATCGAATTCTCGTCGTAGTTCCTGCGTTCCGCTCTGCCCTCGCTGCCGCAGTCGAAGCGGCTCACCACGCGATAAGCGGTAAGCGCGGAGTCGTGAGACAGAATACGCACCTGCAGATCGCGCAGTTCATACGATTCCAGCTTGCAGTGTTTGAGATTCACCAGCAGCGCATCGGCAGCGCGAATCTGGTCGTTCACCTCGATAAAGTCCGGCGTGAACAGTGCCCGCACGGCGGAGAAGCCGCTATCGGCCATCGTGGTCCAGAGATTCTGCTCCAGCTTGACAATCTCAATTGGCGCCGGGGCCGAACCGGCAGCCTGCACGCTCTCAGGTTGAGCCGATGCGGCCCCAGCCAGCAGCACGGCCATCAGAAAGCAAAGGAGCGTAGAGCGCATGGACACTATCTTAGCTCCTGCGCCCTCCTCCTCCGTGCTTTAGGTTTGTTACTTGGCGGCTGCGGTGGCAGTTTGCTTCTTTCCCACCCATCGTATCGATGCATCCACGACGGCGTACAGAAGCGCGTCGTGGTCGGCCTTGGTCTTCATCTTGATATAGTTCCCGACGCGCTGACCCGCCGCGGCATCATCCGGCAGCGTAATGTTGCGGTTCTGCGAAGAGATCGCCGCAAGCTGCTGCACGATATCGAAGAACGTCGTCTCGTTCTTCCCAGCCAACTGCCAGCACTGCGAGACGGTGCACGTAAGAATCTGCTCCGTGGTCCAGTTATGCGGCGCGGCAGAGTCGGCCGACGGAGAGATCGTGGCGGGAGATTGTGCGGTCGCCGCAACTGTGGCGGCGGCCAGGGCAAAGCCGAGGGCGAGACGAGGTATCGTGCGCATGGGATCGTTCCTTTTGGTTTCTGTCGTTTCTGAATTTTTACCGCTGAGATTCGGATCGAGTCGATATCCCGAATCCACAGAGAGCAGCGAGCGGAAGCTAGTAACGCCGTCCGTAGTTATCACGACGGTTGCTCTGGGCGACGCCTCCGACAACCGCGCCGATCCCTGCTCCGGCTGCTCCGCCGACGATGGTTCCCTTCAGGCCGCCGCCGAAGACCGCGCCCAGGAGCGCTCCGCCGCCTGCCCCGATAAGAGCGCCCTTGCCGGGTCCGATGCCGCCCTGATTCCGGTAGCGATCGTTATAGCGCCGGTCGTCATGTCCATTGTAATAACTGCCGCCCCGGCCACCGTTGCGCATGCCGTTGTTGAAGTTGTTGTGGTCGCGATTGTATTGAGCGTTTGCAGGGAGAAGGCTGACCGCAAACATAAGAGGAGAAAGAAGGACCGCTTTTCGTAGCTTGGTCATAAGAAGCTATGATGCCGATTACCGCACCGGCAGCCTAACCTACTGAAAACAATTTGTAAGAATTTGCTGGTTCATGGGACGAAGCGTGCCCAGAACCGGGCGTGCCCGCCTCCCTCTGGCCCGTTTCGGCGTGGAATTTCGCACAGAAGGAACTGTGCATCCAACTACCCCGGAGGATCATTATGAGAGCACTTCCCTGGATACTGGCTGGCGTTGGAATCGGAGTGGGTGTCACCGTTCTGCTGTTTAACGGAAACGGAAATGGACTAGGAACGCAACCGGAGTATGGAACGGGCTACGACGGCGTCGAGCGCGCGGCCCGCAAGACCTTCGGCTGGGGCACCGGAAAACAGGCCGAGGGCAAGGTCGGCGCGGCGGCAGGAGCCATCAAGGAGGGCGTCGGACGGCTCACCGGCAACGACGACATGGCCGCCGAGGGCGCCACGGATCGAGCTGTGGGCAACGTCAAGGATGCGGCCGGAAAAGTAGGCCACGCCGCAGCCCAGACCCTTCACGATCTCAACAAATAGCGGCACCCTGCGGCGCATTGGTTGCGCCGCCTGCGCGGGCCTGTCCCTGCGAAAGACGAAAACGATGCCGGAAAGACCCGTCTCCACGGCGATCCAAGCGCCGCAAAGATGGGTCTTTCGATTGCCAAGCCCCATTGCCAGGTTCCCGGAAAAAAGGAGTCAACGAAATCTCCGAAATCTTCAGGATCGCTGGCACCGGGAGGCAACGTGTACGTCAGGTAGTTTTGTGGTGCAGCGCGGCGCGGACCTTCTCGACGTGGGTGCCGTGCGCGCGGATGGCTTCGTGGAGCTGGTCGCCGGTGACGTTGAACTCTTTGGACCAGTAGGCGATGTCGGAGGCCATCTTCGGGTTAATCTCTTTGGGATCGTGGGGTCCCTTGGTGGTTTCTTCGTGAAGGGCGTGGGGTTCGTGGACTTTGGATACGTCGTGGTGCTCGGACATGTTTTGATTCCTCTTTCCGGGTTCTTCTCTTTAAGTGGATGAGGATCGTGGGGCTGGGGATGTACTGCCTCTGCTTGGAGACCGATTCAACTTCTTCTTTATCCAGTCATTGTGTATATACAATTGTGTATAGGCGGTGGGCGTGCGGTTCGATTGGGATGAGGTCAAGAACCGGAGCAACTATCGCAAGCATGGGGATTACTTTGAGACTGCCACGCTGGTGTTCGACGATCCCGACTTTGTGATGGCGCAGGACCGGGAAGTTGATGGCGAGGAGCGCTGGCACACCATCGGGTTAGTGGAAGGCCTGTTGCTCCTGCTGGTGGCTCACACAATTCAAGATGAAGACGGCGAGGAGAGTGTCCGGATATTTCGGCGAGAGAAGCAACGGCGGGCGAGAGGAGACGATATGAAGATGGTCAAGGTTGAGAAAGCTAAGAAACCCAGGATGGTGACGTATCGGTATGAGCCGGGAAGTCCTCTCACCGCGAAGCAGAAGGCTAACCTTGCCGAGTTGGCACAGAGGCCGGAGCATGAGATCGATCTTTCCGATATTCCGGAGTGGACGGACGCGATGTGGAAGGATGCGGTGCGGGGGAGGTTCTATCGTCCGGTGAAGAAGGCGGTGAGCCTGCGGCTGGATGCGGATGTGATTGCCTGGCTGAAGAAGGATGGCAAGGGGTATCAGAGCCGGGCGAATCGGCTGCTGCGGGAGAAGATGCTGGCGGATAAGGCTAGCTAGTTGGCTTGGTGTGGCCGAAGATAGCTCGTAGGGTCGCGCGTAGCGCGAATGACCACTCATCGCATAAGACAAAGACGCGATGAATGGGGCACCCATTCTGTGCCTGGGCCACGCGGCCACATTTTTTCGACGGTTATCAAGTTATTTCTTGTCTTATATCAAAGTTGAAGATAAGTTCGATGGGACTTCCAAAACGTCGAGAATAGGTCTATCAAATGAGTACGGAAAAAAGTAGCGTGAAAACTGCTCCGCCCAGCGAACCACCCTCCTATGTTCCACCCACAAAATACAAGGGGAAAAAACTAGAGGTTCCGCTACCGTATCTAGCTACGTCCGGAACGATAAAAACAGCTTTTGAGAGAATCAGACAGGCAGCAACTCCAGATCGAGTGACTCCTGATTTCGTTAGAACAATCCTTCAGATCAAAGGAGGTCCTAGCGGAACGGTGGCTCCATTTTTGAAGAAGATCGGAATGGTCGCTTCTGATGGATCACCCAACCGAATTGTATAAATTTTTTCGCAACACGGCCACCGGTGGCGCTGCGATCGCCGCCGCGATCAAGTACGGATACAAGGCGCTCAGCGATGCTAACGAATATTTCTACATCTTGAATGACAAAGAATTGCAAGCACTTATTGTTCAAGTTACGGGTACTGAAGTTAACTCTTCATCATCTAAACAAATCTTCTACATTTTAAAGGTATTAAAGGAGTTCGCTGATTTTAATGCCACCGTCAAAGAAAAAGACGTTGCCATCATGACTTCGAAGAGCGGTTCGGGGCAAACGAAAGTGCCAGATGAAGTACGCGCCGAGATTCCGGGGTCACTAGGGTTGAATCTCGCCTACACAATCAATCTAAATTTACTTGCTACCTCAGACCAAGCGGTCTTCAATGCAATCTTCAAAAGCTTGAAAGAACATTTACTCTCCAATGGATAACAAAGCCGTCCTCGAAAAGATCAAAGCATTCGGGATGACGAACCAAATGCTTGCGGAAGACCTTTCTCATATATCAGCGCAGTATGGGATCGATCTTGACCACCTAACAGTCGTACCCGGCGAACTAGACGCGGCCTATTATCCGCAATTTGCTTCCGACGTTCGCAATGAAGCCGCCGCGATGTCAAAGCATTATGAAGTTTTTTATTGTCTGGAACGATCGATTAGAAACATGGTGTCAGAAAGCTTAGTCGCTGCCACCGGCACCGAAGATTGGTGGGACACGCCTTGCGTGCCGAGCCACATCAAACAAGAAGTTTTTGGGCGCATTAAGGCAGAAGTTGACGCCGACATAACGAAGAGATCGATAGACGAGTTGGATTACACGACCTTTGGTGAGCTTTCTCAAATCATGACTTCAAATTGGGAAGTCTTCGGAGGTCCACTGAACAGCAAGAAAGCCGTTGAAAGGGTAATGGCAAATTTAAATTCGCTCCGTAACCCCATCGCACATTGCAGTCCCCTCGCTGAAGACGAAGCGCTCCGATTAAGTCTCACAATGAGAGATTGGTTCCGACTAATGGAATAGGTCACTTGATTCTAAGTCGATATTCGACTTTACGGAAAGCTGGATTTTCGTGCAGTTCAGTATCGCCTAATCAATCAGAAGTGACCGTGCCGTCTGTCGCAGGCGCTGAACTCGCGGCTACTTTGTCCTGGTCTTCTAGGTCTAGGAGTTTGACGCCCATGGTGCTGCGGCCGGCGGCGCGGATGGATTTGGTGTCGATGCTGATGATCTTGCCGAACTGGCTGGCGTCAGGACTTGTTGAGTTCGCGCTTGATGTCGGATACGGTAAGGCCGGCTTGCCACTGTTGGCGCTCGGCGGTGTAGTCCCCGGGGCCGGAGCGGTGCAGGCGGATGAAACGCGCGAGTCCACCCAGACCGAACTCGCGGACAATCACAGCGAAGGCCTGCTGCTCAAACTGCTCATCGGTCATCTTGTCGATTGCGGCGGTAGAAGCCATTGCGCCCTCCTGTCTAACCAGTCTAACGGATTCAACACGGCAGGCAACAGATTTACGCGAGTGCGAGCGCGACGGACGAGACGGTCATCGACCGTGAGAAGCGAATCAGCGTTTGCGTGCTCGGCGAGTGCCAAGTGTAAGGCGTCGAAGGAACCATAGCCTTCGGAGGCCAGCAATGAGGCGCGCCGGTAGGTGGATTCGGTCGGCTCAACGAACTCCGAGGCAAAGGCAAGGAGTGCAATCGAGACTTCACGCTTTGCGATGTTTGGATTGCGTTGCAGTTCGGCGCGTAGGACTGGACTTGAAATCCAACGGACTTCGTCGGCGGTGACCAGATCGAGGATGCGTTCCACGGCTTTCGCCTCGTCACGGATTCGAGGCTGATTCTGATCGTCGGTGAGACGGTTTAGAGCACACGTGTCGAGATAGATTTTCATTGCCGTGTGCCCTGTTACCGCCTATTGCAGGAGCGTGCCTTCTTCGGGTTGGGTTTTGGCTTCTTCTGGGGGGATGACTACGGCGGCGGCTACTTTGTCCTGGTCTTCGAGGTCGAGGAGCTTGACGCCCATGGTGCTGCGGCCGGCTGCTCGTATGGATTTGGTGTCGATGCGGATGATCTTGCCGAACTGGCTGATGACCATGAGCTCGCTGGTCTCGTCGACGAGGTTGATGCCGGTGACCTTGCCGTTCTTGGCGGTGGTCTTGACGTTGATGACGCCCTTGCCGCCGCGGGTCTGGAGACGGTACTGGTCGACGTCGGTGCGTTTGCCGAAGCCGTTGTCCGTGACCGAGAGGATGAGGCAGGGGGTGAGGCCGAGCTGCTTGTCTAACTTCTCCAGCTTCGCCGTGACTTCTTCAGGGACCGTGGGAGCGGATAGCTCGGTGGGGTCGCCGGAGAGTTCGAGCGGGGTCGCGGCAGTTGATTCGGTGGCTTCGTCGATGGCCGCCTCCACCTGGTCGCTAAGCCCTTTCGAGGCTGCCAGTTCAAGTCGCTTGCGGTTGCGGGCCTCGTTTGAAGGCGTCACCGCCGCTCCGATGACGTAGTCGCCCTTCTTGAGCGAAATACCCCTGTTCCCAGTCGCCGGACGACCCATAGGCCGGAGATCGGTCTCGTTGAAACGAATCGCCATACCGTCATGCGTGGCCAGGAAGATTACCTGTTGGCCGTCCGTAATCCGGGCTGTGATGAGCTCGTCGTCCTTCTCTATATTGATCGCGATAATGCCGCGCGCCATCACATTCGAGAAGTCCTTCAGCGCCGACTTCTTCACCGTGCCATTGCGTGTAGCAAAAAGGATGTACTTGCTCTCCTCCTCCAGGTCCTTGACGGGCAGGATCGTGACGACTTTCTCTCCAGGCTGTAGGGCAACCAGCGAGGCCATGGCCTTGCCCTTGCCGGCGGCGGAGATGTCGGGGACCTCGTAGACCTTGAGCCAGTAGACGCGGCCAGTATTGGTGAAGCAGAGGAGATAGGCGTGGGTGGAGTCGATGATGAGCTGCGCGACGAAGTCTTCTTCACGCGTCTTCATTCCCAGCCGCCCGGTGCCGCCGCGACGCTGCTGTCTATAGATAGAGATCGGCGTCCGCTTCAGATAGCCCGTGTTCGACACCGTAACCGCAACCTGCTCGTCGGCGATGAGATCCTCAAGCTGCAGCTCTGCGGTCTCGTCGATGATGATGGTGCGGCGGGCGTCGCCGTACCTGTCGCGGACCTCGGTGAGCTCTTTGACGATCACCTTACGCAGTTTGGCTGGCGATGCGAGGATCGACTCAAACTCCGTGATGTTGTCCCGAACCTCGGCGAGTTCCTTCAGCAACTCGTCGATCGAAAGCTGTGTGAGCCGATAGAGCTGCAGTTCGAGGATGGCATCGACCTGACGGTAGCTGAGGATCAGCGTGCCGGTCGTGGAGAAGGTCATGTCCACGTTGTACTTGACGGGATCGAGGGTGACGCCTGCAAGCTCGGAGCCGCGAAGATTGATGCGCTTGTTGGAGAAGTAGGAGAAGAGGTTCTCGCGAGCGTCCGTGCGGCTGCTCGATTGACGGATGATTTTGATGACGCTGTCGAGGTGATCGAGCGCAATCTGATAGCCGAGCAGGATGTGCTCGCGGTCGCGCGCCTTGTTGAGCAGGAAGGCGGTGCGGCGGCGGACCACTTCGACGCGGTGGTCAAGGAAGGCGCGGATCGCTGCGTCCAGCGGCAACTCTTTCGGCTGACCGTTATGGACAGCCAGGAAGATCATCGAGAACGACTCCTGCATCTGGGTGTGCTTGTGGAGCTGATTGAGCACGATCTGGTGCTCGGCGCCGCGCTTGAGGCCGATCACGATGCGCATGCCGTCGCGGTCGCTCTCGTCGCGGAACTCGTCGCGGGCGATGTCCGTAATGACACCCTCGTTGACCAGCTCGGCGATGCGCTCGATGAGCTTGGATTTGTTGACCTGATACGGGATCTCAGTGACGATGATGGCCTGACGGCCGCCCGAGATATTTTCGATGCTGCACTTGGCGCGCATAATGAAGCGGCCGCGGCCGGTGCGGTAGGCGTTGGGAATGTTGGCTTTGCCGAAGAGGAAGCCGCCGGTGGGAAAGTCCGGCCCCTGGACGTGCTCGAGCACCAGTTCCAGGTCAGTCCGGTGGTCCTGGGGCGACTTCGACAGGACCGCGATGCAGGCGTTGACGACCTCGGTGAGGTTGTGGGGCGGGATGTTGGTCGCCATGCCCACCGCGATGCCGCCGCTGCCATTGATGATGAGGTTCGGGATGCGGGCGGGAAGGACGGTCGGCTCCAGGGTCGACTCATCGTAGTTGGGGGTAAAGTCGACGGTGTCGGAGTCGATGTCGGCCAGCATCTCGCTGGAGATGCGCGTAAGGCGAGACTCGGTGTACCGCATCGCGGCAGGGGGGTCGCCGTCTACCGAGCCGAAGTTGCCCTGGCCGTCGATCAGGGGGTAACGGAGCGAGAACGGCTGGGCCAGGCGCACCATCGTGTCGTAGATCGCGGAGTCGCCGTGGGGGTGATAGTTGCCCATGACATGCCCGGTGACCTTCGCGGACTTGGTGTACTTCTTATTGAACTGAAGCCCCATCTCCTGCATGCCGTAGAGAATGCGGCGGTGGACGGGCTTGAGGCCGTCGCGGACATCGGGCAGGGCGCGACCGATGATGACCGACATCGAATAGTCGAGGTAGGACCGGCGCATCTCCTCTTCAATATTGATGGAGAGCATGAAGGCGGCGCCCCGGCCTTGGACGGTGCTGGGGGGGAGACCGTCGGGGTTTGCAGGGGTATTCGGGGGCGTGAGGGGGAGTTCGGGGTTCTGATCGTCTGCCATGAGGTTATGTCTCCATTATATAGTTGGCAGCTCGATTTGGACGAGAACGGCGGCGAGCGCATTTGCATCCTGGCACGCGAAGCTGCTGTTCCTGCTGAGTTCAGCCGATGACAGGCCCTGCACCCGTTTCGATCCAGGAACGGCCAATGAGGCCCGGTTCTTCGTTTATCGAGCTGCCTACAGATTTTGGAAGAAATAATCTTGGAATTCATAAAGCGCTCCGCGATGGCAAGATCATGCCGAACCATTTCTCAAAGTAAACGGCTGAGATCAATAGGGTTAGAAGAAAACCTCGCGCAGATGTCAAGAATGGCCACTAAGCTGCTAGCCACTCATCAACAGCATTCTGGACCATTTGTGGCGTTTCGGTTTTCAGCCAGGGATTCGGAACGCACAGGAGAACAGGAATAATGAGAAAGCTTTTGACGCTGATGATGTTGGTATTCGCCACCGCGACGCTGAGCTACGGGCAAGCGACCTCCGTGAACGGCGGATCGATTCAGGGAACCATCACGGACCCGTCAGGCGCGGTCATTCCGGGTGCCACAGTTACCATTACGGGCAACGACACTAACACCTCCAAGACGGTGACCACGGACTCTGCTGGTTTCTACGGCGTCGGCCCGTTCAATCCCGGTCCTTATACTGTGGCAGTCTCACGCAGTGGTTTTGAGTCGCTCTCCGTCAAGACCGTGATTCGCACCGGAACCGCCACATCGGGAAGCTTTAAGCTGACCCTTGGGTCCTCTAGCGAGACCGTTGAGGTCAATGCCGGGGCGATTCAGTTGAACACGGACCAAGCCGGTGTCTCTGGCGTGATCACGACCGCACAGTTGGACACTTTGCCTGTAAATGGCCGCAATATCCTCGACTTTGCTCAGCTTCAGCCTGGCGTGCAGTTGCAGGCTGGCGGCAACAATGACGGTGGATTCGACCCCACCAAGGCTGGCTATTCTGCGCTCTCCTTCAGCGGCATCTCCGGCCGTACTACGCGTATCCTGCTCGATGGCCAGGACATCACGGATGAGACCGTGGGAACGACTATTTACAATGTCTCTCAAGGTTCAGTCGGTGAGTTTCAGGTCAACCGGGCCACTTCCGACGTCTCCGGCGAGATCACCGCTTCAGGTTCGGTTTTGGCCTCCACCCGATCTGGAACGAACGCCTTCCATGGCCAAGGGTTTTATGCGTTCCAAGACCAGAGGGTAGGTGCTGCGACCTTTCAGGGCATCGGCAATCCATTCCAGCGAAATCAATTTGGCGGCGGCGTCGGCGGCCCTATCATCAAAGACAAGCTGTTCTTCTTTGCCGACGCAGAGAGACTCAAGCAGGATCAGTCGGCCGGCATCAATCTTGCAGGTCCGTTCACCGGCATTCAATCAGCGTTTCCTCAGGTCGCCAGTCCCGCACGGGACACCTATTCGGCGGGCCGCCTCGACTATAGCGGACCGAAAGGCATCCACTTCTTCGTGCGCGTCAATTACGAGGCAAACTCGTTCCAGACCGGAAGTTTTTATTCCACCTACGCCAACCGCGATAACGCTCCAGGAATAGCCGGTGGTGCCGACTTTATTACGGGTAAATTTACCCATAGCTTTCGCGGCAGCTATGAGAAGTTCCACAATCTTATCGGCGATACGACGGCGGGCAACACCTCAATCTACAATCCGGCTGCGACCGCCGGTATCGGTTTCGTGTATCTCGATGGCCCCTTTCAAAACGGCCCGAACCCAAATGCTCCGCAGCAAACCTTCCAGTCCGACAAGCAGCTTCGATACGACGGTAGCTGGAGCAAGGGCGCACACCAGATCCGCTACGGTGGCAGCCTAAACCGTATCCAGGGGGGCGGCCTGGCCGCGTTCTTTGGCTACGGCCCACAGGTTAATGTTACCTCTTCCGGTCTGCTCCCTGGCGATACCTGCGATGCTAGCGGCTCCTGCCAACCGGGGGTAGACTACATTCCTTATGCTATTCAAATCTCTAACGATCAGGGTTACTCCTCTGAAATTCCGGGATTCGGACTTCCAGGCGGTTCGTTAAGCGATTGGAGGACTGGTTTTTACGCCGTAGACTCATGGAAGATACGGCCAACGTTCACATTAACCTTCGGTGCTCGTTATGACCGTGATACCGGCCGCACCAACTCGGATTTAGCTCCAATTCCTTGCTCGGCGATCGTCGCCGCGAACTTCACCAGCGTCCCCTGCACAGGCAATTCCCAGCTTCTGGATCAATGGGGTGCGGGCCTGGGCAATCGCGTCGCTCAGCCGAACAGAAATGTGGGACCCCAGATTGGCTTCAACTACAATCCCGGAATGGCCCCCAAGACTGTGCTTCGTGGCGGGATTGGCCTTTACTACGAAAGCAACGTCTTCAACAATGTGCAGTTCGATCGCTCCTCTAGGCTCGCAACGGGCAAGTTCGCGACCTATCCGCTGATTTGCGGACCTTACGGCAACTCGTTTCCGATCGCCGGAAAGGGAAACGTAACCGCAACCAGCACCGGTATCCCGATCAGCACTATCTGCAGCGAACCGGCGTCTATTGCCGCACCCGCCATACTCCAGCTTCAGGCCGACGCCCGACAAGGCGGCTCGCAGAACATCCCGAACTCAGGCTTTGCCGGATATGGCCTGAACATCGGGAACGGAGCGATTACTTATGCGCCGGCGTACAGGTCGCCTTATTCCATCGACTACAATTTTGGCATTCAACAAGAGGTCTTCAAAGGCGCAGTCTTCACTGCCGACTATGTGCATATAGGTACGCTGCGGATCCAGCAGACGATCGACCAGAATCATGTCGGTGACTCTCGCTATTTGAGCGTACCCAACGCGCAGGCCGCCATTACGGCGACAACGGCTGCGGCAGGATGCGCGGGAGGCTACTCGTCGGCGGCAATCACCTGCGCTCTGGCGGCGGGGAAGACGATGGCCGACTTCGCGGGTAACGGCCTCGACTCGGGTATCCAGCTAAACGGAGGATCACCGAATACTGCAAATGGTATTGCTGGCCAGGCTGCGTTTGATGGTGCTAATCCTGCGGTGGGTCGCGGAACCTTTTCCTTCCCCGAAGGCAAGGCTTATTACAATGGCCTGCAACTCAACTTCCGTGAGCAGAAATCTCATCCACTCAGGGGGACTACGTCCAGCAATCTTGAGATATCCTATGCTTATTCGAGATTTGTTTCGACAACCGGATTCAATGGACTCAGCACCTCCGACACCTTCTTCTCGCCTCCGGCATATAACAACCGTGACATCGCACAGTACATGGGACCCGGCGGCTTGGATCGCACCAACATCCTTTCCATCGGCGGCGCCATCACAATCAAATACGGACCCACAATAGGCATGATCGGGCATTTCGAGTCTGCAACGCCGACAAACCTCACGGTGGACACACATGGAGCCTTAGCCGGAGAGATCTTCCGGAGCGACACGGATGGAGACGGACAAACTGCAAACCTGTTTCCTGGTACGAATCCTGGTGCCTATATGCGCTCAGTCAAACCGGGCAATCTGAACAATCTGATCAACAGCTATAACGCTACGAACGCTGGGACTTTGACGCCTGCGGGCCAAGCACTTGTAGCTGCCGGATTGTTCAGCCCAGGCCAACTCGTCGCAGCGGGCGCAGTGGAGCCTAAACTTGCGGCGGCTCCCACAAGCGGCTTCGCCAACAGCCCGTTGAGAACTTTCGACGCCAACGTCTCCTATCCGATCCGCTGGAACAAGCTGCCGGAATCCGTCAGTCTGGAGCCTTCCGTCTCGATGTACAACGTCTTCAATATGGCCAACTATGAAGGTCCAACCTCCACTTCAGTTCAGACCGCGGATGACGCTACTGCTGGCAACATCAACGGGCCGAATGACGGTTCTGTCTACAACCAAAACCGCATCTCCCGTCGGACCGGAACCTTTGACCAGGGTGCGCCGCGTGCTACGGAGTTCCAGTTGAAGCTGAACTTCTAACAGGTTTGTAGCGTTTTTCAAAGTGGAGACTTCGGTCTCCACTTTTTTTGCGTTCCCCAATCCGTAATGGCAATGTGGACTAACTGTATCGGATATCTCTTGATATAGGACTGGAGCTGTCGTATATTCTATTTATCGCAAACTTGAGCGAAGAAAAATTTTGATTGGGAGTGGTTAAAACGCCAGATCCCCGCGGACTATCTCTTGGCGGAGACCGCGAGGACCTGGAAGCTACAGCCGAAGTGACTGCAGGTTGTCTGCATTATAGAGTCCGCCGCGCGGCCTGTTCAACTTCGGCTCAAAACTCCATAGCAATTCGGTAACAACCTCCATGTTCTGCGTGGCCTCGGCCATCCTGCAGCACATAGGGGCTTAGCGGCCAAGGACGAAGCATGTCTGTTTTCGCTTCGCCGGACTGCTCTGCCGGGTACGAACTTTATGAAGGGGAACGAAGTGAAGCAGACGAAGCGTAAGAACCCGGCGGGAAAGAAGAGAAACAGAGGAGCTCGTGCATGGATTGTCTTGGGGACGCTGGCGGCTTATACGGCGATGGGGGGAACGAAGCCGGCGTTGGCGAAGGGAAAGCTGGACCCTGCAGGCGCGAGTGGAGCGGAGGCGACGCTGCCGTTGAAGCGCTTCGACATTGGTGCTGGACCTCTCGATGCGGCGTTGGAGGCGTACGAGAAGGTGACCGGGTTGACCGTCAAGATTGTGCTGCCGGAGGGAACGCTGGCCGGGTTCAACTCGCATGGGGTGGTGGGGCTCTATCGCGAAGACGAGGCGCTGCGTTTGCTGCTGGAGGGTACGGGGCTGAACTATCGCGTGGACGATGCCGCGACGATGCTGGTGGGCGTGCAGTCCAAGGACACGGTATCTGTAACGGATGCAGGCACGAATTCGGTGGCGATGGAGAAGTTCACCGAGCCTCTGCTGGATACGCCGCAGAGCATCAGCGTGGTGCCGCAGTTTGTGATGAAGGATGAGGGCCTCTCCACCCTGAAGGACGCGGTGCGGAACGTGCCGGGGATCAGCCTGGCGGCGGGCGAAGCCGGGGCGCAGGGAGACAACCTGACGATTCGCGGATTTACAGCGCGGAACGATATCTTTCTCGACGGCATCCGGGACTTCGGCAGCTACTATCGCGACGCGTTCAACTATGAGCAGGTGGACGTGCTGGAAGGGCCGGCCGGAGTGCAGTTTGGCCGCGGCTCGACTGGCGGGGTGATTAACCAGGAGAGCAAGGTTCCCCAGGCGCAGCAGTTTGTCCAGGTGCAGGCGCAGTTCGGCACCGACCAGACGCGGCGGATCACGGCGGACATTAATGAGCCGGAGATGGAGGTGCTGGGAGGAGCGGCCTATCGTGTGAACCTGATGGCGCAGGAGGGCGGCGTTGCCGGACGGCCGTACGCCGAGACCCGCCGGTTTGGCCTTGCGCCCTCGGTTTCGATCGGACTCAACACGCCGACGCAGGCGACGCTCAGCTACGTTCATCTCACGGAGAGCGACACGCCGGACTACGGGCTGCCATGGTTCCTCAATAAGCCGGCGCCGGGATCGATCCGGCACAACTACTATGGATTTCCCGACGAGAACTACCTCAAAACGAACGACGACATCCTGACGCTGAAGGTGGAACACGAGTTTTCGCCGAATCTGAACCTGCACACGCTGGCCCGAGCGGCGAACTATCCACGGCAGGCGCAGATCACGGAGCCGCAGATCTGCTCGAATGTTCCGCTGAGCGTGCCGGTGGGTGGCGTAGTAGCGAGCCTGCCGGCATCGGCAGTCAATACCGCGCTTCCTTGTGCGTACACGGCTGCGAGCGATCCAGGCGCGATCGTGGTGAACCGGAATCAGATACAGACCAGGAGCGTTGAAGGCGATCTGTGGGATCAGACCGAAGTGGCCGCGCATTTCCAGACATTCGGAGTAAGGCATGCGCTGGTTGCCGGGGTAGAAGGCGGTCAGGAGATTTCGAACCCCATCCGCTACAGTTACACGATCAACGGGATCAATACGGTCCCGTCCGCGACCTTGCTGGCTACGAACGCACAGCAGCCGTTTGGCGGCACCGGATACGTCAGCTCGATTGTCCACACAAAGGCGGAGAGCGCGGGCTTGTACTTCGTCGATACGATCAAGCTGGGGCGTCTGTTTGAGATGAGCGGCGGCGTGCGATGGGACCGGTTCGATACGGGGTACAACCTGTATCAACCGACTCCTCCAGCGGGTGGAGCAGTGACGGCGAATGTGGCGCCGGTCAGCCGTGTCGATGAGCAGCCGAGTTACCGGGCGGCGTTCGTGTATAAGCCGTCGAGCCGAGGGAGTATCTACTTCGACTATGGGACCAGCTTCGACCCCGCGGCGGAGTCGCTGAGCCTGAGCGTCGGGCTGGCCAATAGCTCCGCAGCTCCCGAGGAGAACGAGAGCTATGAGGCAGGCGTGAAGTGGAGCTTCCTCAACGAGCGCTTGTTGACGGAGGGGTCGTGGTTCCGCACCGAGAAAGACAACGCCAGGGAGACGGATCCTACCAACTCCAACAACATTGTCGCGGCCGGAAATCAACTGGTAAAGGGAGTGCAGTTCAGCCTGGTAGGGCGGTTGCCCGTGGGGATGGATGTCGTCGCCGGCTATGCCTATCTGGATAGCGCAGTGATTTTATCGAAGTTCTTCCCCACTTCAGTTGGGTATCCGCTCGCCAATGTGCCGAAGCAGACCTTCAACCTGTTTCTGACACGTCGCCTGCTTTGGAATTTGAACGGCGGGGTGGGCGGGAACTATGTCGCGAGTAGAACTGCAAGTTCGACAGTTCCTTTTGTGCCGACAGGATATGCGCCTAATCCGAATGGGCCTGGTTATGTGGTGACGAGTATCGCGATGAAGCAGGTGCCCGGATATTGGGTCTTCAACGCGATGGTGCGGCGACCTTTGACGGACCGTCTGGAGCTGCAGGCGAATGTCTACAATTTGCTGAATCGCTACTACATCGACCTCCCGCATCCGAGTCACCTGATTCCGGGCGCTGGAGCGAGTGCGCTGATCGGGATCAACTTCAAATTCTAAGTCGTGGAATAAATCGAGTAAGACGGTTAAGAGTTTTTCTTTCGACTTACTTTTATTTGTAAATGAGAGGAGTAAGTCCATGCTGATTACAATCCCTGATGTGTTGAGTGCAGGGGAAGTCGCGCAGGCAAGGGCTGCGCTCGATGCCGCGGAGTGGGTCGATGGTAGAGTCACAGCCGGATACCAGGCGCAAAGCGTGAAGTCGAACCTGCAACTTCCTGAGGGCCACCCTGAGACGGCGAAGCTGGGCGAGATGGTGCTGGCGGCGTTGGCACGGTCGCCGCTGTTCCTGTCGGCTGCGCTGCCGCTGCGGGTCTTTCCGCCGATGTTCAATCGGTATGCGGGCGGTGGCCACTTTGGCACGCATGTGGATACGGCAATTCGCGCGAGCGCGACGACAGGACAGAGGATTAGAACGGATATCTCCGCGACCTTGTTTTTGTCTGCGCCGGAGGAATATGACGGGGGCGAGCTGCGCGTGGAAGATACCTACGGCGTACATAGCATCAAGCTGCCTGCGGGCCACATGGTGCTCTATCCGGCGACGAGCCTGCATCGCGTAGATCCGGTAACGCGTGGGGCGAGGGTGTCGAGTTTTTTCTGGGTGCAGAGCATGATCCGCAGCGACGGTGACAGGACGCTGCTCTATGACCTTGACACGGCGATCCAGCGGCTGGCGGTGCAGGTCCCGGGCAATGCGGCTGGCGTGCAGTTGACTGGGGTGTATCACAATCTGCTAAGGCGTTGGGCGGAGCTGTAGTTGGCCACTGCTCGAGTGTGAAGCAGGATGCAGCGGTCTATTTCACTACTTCAGAGGCGCAAACTTCGTCAATAGCGAAGCTGGCCGATATAGGCGCTGTACGGGGCGAGGGTCATGGAGTCGAGGTGCATGGTTCCCATGCCGTTATCGGAGCGGAGTACCGTGCGGAGAAAGCTGCCGCGCAGGTGCAGCCTCGCGAGGTCGGACTTTAGTGAGAGCGTGACCGGCTGGGCAGTGAGGTTGCAGAGGATAACCAGCGGTGGAGTGAGCGGGGTGACGGTAGGTGGTTTGCGGACCCACGCGAGAACGTTGTTGTCGTCCTGGTTGATGGTGATGCTGGAGCCGGAGGCGATGGTGGTATTGCCATGATGCAGGGCGGTAAGTTGGCGGTACCAGTTGAGGAGAGAGCCGGGGTCTGCCTCTTCAAGTGCGGCGTTCGGAGTACCGTTAGGCGCCGGTGGAGGCGCTGGCTTGCCTTTGGCGGATGCGGGTGCCGCAATCCAACGGATGAGCGGATCAGGTTCGGGACTGGGAACGCCTAGCTCCTGGCCGTAGTAGAGAAGAGATTCGGCGTGGCTGGCGAGCAGGACAGTTGCCAGGACTTTGGCGATGGCGACGTCGTGCTGGCCATCGCCGTAGCGGCTGAAGCTGCGCCTCAGGCCGGAGCCGTCCGTGGCGAGGATGGGCAGGCTATGGCCGGCGTCGAAGACGTCCTGGGTCGTGTCCAGGACAGGGCGGATCGCCGCGGCAGTGAGCTTGTCTTGTGTGCCGATGGCGGTATTCAGGAGGAGCGTTGGGCTTTGGATGTTTGGAGATTTGTACGTGCGCTGGCGGGGTGCGGAGGGAAGGGTAGGGTCGGCGTCGGCGATGAGGATGCGCTGGCCCAGGTAGCCGGCGGTAATTGTGCGAAGCTCGGCGGCTTGGGCGTGGGCAGTATCGCCGGCGCCGCTGAGGTGAAATCCGGCGATCCCGCGGTTGAGCCAGAAGCGGGCGACGTTGGGGACATCGGCAGAGGGGATCTGAGGGGTGAGGTCGAGCAGGACGCGGAGGTCGCGGCGGCTGGCTTCCCGGAGCAGGTCGTCGAGGTCGTCCAGTGTGCCAAGGGCCGGGTTGATGGTGGTCGCGTGCGCCTCGCCGGAGTCGATGGGGGTAAGGAGGATCGCGTCGACCCCGAGGGCGTGGATGTAGTCGAGGCGCTGGGCCAAGGCGTGGAGCGGGGAACCTGTGCTGGCTGGGCTGAACCGGGCTGGGTCTACCTCGTACAGGATGGCGTGCTTCCACCAGAGGTCGGCAGTGATGCCGGAGCCTACCCATCCGGGGCGGGCCAGGGTTTGGGCGGCGGTGAGGATGGGCGCGGCAAGCCCACTTAAAAGGCAGAGGATGAGAAGGCGGCGGGGGTTCAACAGGAGTGGGATCATCGCTCTTGATTGAGATGTTACGCGAGAAGCGGGGCAAGCAGAATTGACGTTGTAGGTGCATCCGATCGGGGGCTGCGGACCAGGCGCCAATCTTACAAGTCACATTTCTTCAGAGGGCCAGACGGCCTCTCCACTGCGCCCGATCCCCCGCCAGAAATGCATACGTGACAAAGGCACAGCCAGTTTGCTATTTTACCTCTCGGTGACGAACGGATAGTTTCGCCGCGGCTTCGCTGAATCCTGACAACTCTAAACCCTGGAGGGAGTCTCTATTTCTCCAGTCTCAGACGCAAGCGATTCCGTCACTCGATAGGTTCTTGCTATCGAGGAAGGATAATCCGCCGGAACTTAGGAGACGAAATACGATGAACATTCCGCTCACACCTTTGCGTTTTTTGAGTTATGCGGAGCGGCAGTATTCTGGCAGGACAGCGATTGTCTGCGGCGCGAACAGATTCACCTACAAACAATTCGGGGAGCGAGTAGCCCACCTCGCCGGCGCATTGCTGCAGGCCGGGGTCAAACCCGGCGATCGTGTTGCTTACCTCGGCGTCAACTCTCACCAGCTTTTGGAAGCTTATTACGGAGTGTTGGAGGCAGGCGCCGTTCTGCTGCCGCTGAACATACGGCTTTCGGCCGGCGAACTGAGCTACATCCTGAACGACGCCGGGGCAACCATCCTCTTTATCGACAAGCAGTTTCTCCCCCTGGTCGATTCGTTCCGGGAATCGCTCACCACGGTGAAAACCTTCTGCCTGCTCGAAGGCACTCCGGAGGCTGACTGGCTGGCTCCGGACAACTATGAGGTCTTCCTCGGCAACGCCACGCCGCATCGTGCCGACGTCACTTCTATCAAGGAAGATGAAGTGGCCGAAATCTTCTACACCAGCGGCACCAGCGCTCGTCCCAAAGGGGTCATGCTGACGCATCGCAACATCTACCTTCATGCCGCGCACCTATGCATCTCCTTCGGTGCCCAGAATGGAATGGTAGGGCTGCACACCATCCCTCTCTTCCATGCCAATGGTTGGGGAGTGGCGCATCTCCTCACCATGCTCGGCGGCAAGCACGTGTTGCTTGGCAGCTTCGAGTGCAAGGAGGTCTTTCGCCTGATTGAAGCCGAGCGGATCGAAACGTTCAATGCCGTTCCTATCATGGCGACCGCGCTCGTCAACCATCCCGACCGGTCCCGCTACGATCTAAGCAGCCTGAAGCGCATCATTCTTGGTGGAGCCGCGTCTTCGCCGACGATCGTTCGCGAAGTGGAAGAGAAGATCGGCTGCGAGTGCTTCGCCGGCTATGGACTGACGGAGACCTGCCCGTCGCTGTCCATGGCGCAAAGCAAACCGGAACTGAACTGGGAAGGCGAGCAGCGCTATGCCGGTCAGTCTTCGGCCGGCTTTCCAATCTTCGGACTCGAGATGCGGATCGTCGACTCGGACGATCGAGACGTGGCGCAGAATGGAAAAGACTTCGGGGAACTTGTCGTCCGTGGAGATGGAGTGATGAAGGGCTATTGGAATCAGCCCGAGGCCTCTGCCGAGGCTCTCCGCGGCGGGTGGTTTCACACGGGAGATATGGCCGCCCTCACCGAAGATGGCTGCATTCTTATCGTCGATCGCAAGAAAGACATCATTGTCAGCGGCGGCGAAAACATCTCCTCGCTGGAGGTAGAGAAGGTCATCCTGGCACACCCGGCGGTGCTTGAGGCTGGGGTTATTCCTGTTTCAGACGAGAAGTGGGGCGAGGTCCCCAAGGCGTTGGTCATTCTGCGACCGGGCGCCGCCGTCTCCGAGCCGGAGATCATCGACTTCTGCCGTCTCCGCCTCAGCCATTACAAATGCCCGCGCAGCGTGGAGTTTGTAGACGATCTGCCCAAGACAGCCACAGGCAAGGTACTCAAGAAAGATCTGCGGAAGCTATATGACCGGAACGCCTCGCAATCTCCTGCCGCGGCACTGAATTAGCGACGCGGTGAGAGCGTCTGTTTGTTCTTCGCCGTTGCTGTGTCTGTTTTTCGTCGTCATCCTTGAGCGAAGCGAAGGATCCCTGTATTCGTTGTTGTTCTTGCTTTGCCTGTTCTTACGATCCGTCTCATCGGCCGAAATCCGTGTGGGGCTTAGGAAGCAAAGGACTCAGAGTGGATCCTTTCTGAGGAAGTTTAGCAGTTCTTTGTAGAGGTTATTGTTGCGGTGATTGAAGCGAAATTCTGTCTCTTTGAGGTGGAGGTAGAAGGTGCGTTTGGGCACACCGCAGAACCTGGCGAGGCGACGTTTGGCCAGGCTCCAGAAGCTTTCGATACCGTTGATGTGGTTGAGTTGCTGGGCGAAGATATTCTCCCGGTGCTCGACTCTGAGGTGCTTGTCGTAGCCCAGATCGACCAGGCCGTGATAGCCAGCCCAGCCGTCGGTGTGGACAACCGAGCTGAGACTGGCGCGGCCACGAATCACCGCTTGCAGCGCGGCTTTGGAAGCATTGGGGACGATGGCGGTGTAGACCTTGTCGCCGCGCTTGAGCAGGCCGAAGACGATGGTCTTGCCGCCGGCGCCGCGTCCGCACCTCCCGCGCACGCGCTGTGGTCCGAAGTAAGACTCATCGGCTTCGAGCACTCCCTCTAACGGCGACTGCCGCTCGCACTCGGCGGCGATCCTGGTGCGCAGGCGCAGAAAGATCGTGTTGACGGAACGAAGCGAAATCCCAGTCAGATGGGCCGTCTGCGTGGCTGTCAAATCCAAGGCAAAACACCGGACCAGGTGCCGGAACTTCGCCTCGGATAACTTTGAAAATCGAAAGTAACGGTTCGACTGCGCCATGATTGGACTCTAGCGCCATCTGGCAGTCCTTTGCTTCCTAAGCCCCTCCGTGTTATGGGGAGGTCCAATTAAGTTCCTGCAGATTCCCTCGGGGGCTAAAGGCCAATTAATTTGATCATCTTTCGGCGCGGCTGAAGCCGCGCCCTTTCAAAACGAGGGCTGATCAGACTCTCCTTTTACCGTTTAGCTTTTAGACAGGTACTCAGACCAACCACGGACATTCTCACTTCTTTGGGAAGTTGCCTCCTCCGGCATCACCTGGATTTGCGGTTCGCTGCGCCGGTTTTCACTTGAGAATCGGGCCATTCGTCCCATACTTTACTCATTCTGAAGAATTAAGGTGACAGACACTGTCTCCTTCGCCTATCTTCCCCATCGTTCAGTAAATCTGTTCGAAGTCGTCAGATGCCGCGAACCGTTCACCGTGGACACTCTTTGCGAGGACTCACCATGTCGATTCATCTTACCGGCGCGTTAGAATCTTTTCTCCGGTCATTGAAGCTCGCCTCTCTTACTCGCGGCAAACTCCCGCAGGTCGCCGGAGGACAGGGTACGAAGCAGACGTGCATTTTATTTCTGTCCGGCTTGTTGTTTTTTTGCATGACCGACGCTGTCTATGGGCAGGGAGTCGGTACCTCTGGCGGCGTTCGCGGTACGATCAAGGACCTCTCGGGCGCGGTCGTTCCCAACGTGAAGGTGACTGTCGCAAGCGCGCAAACCGGTCTGCAGCGCACGGTCCTCACCGATCAATCGGGCCAATATCGTATCCCTGGACTGCCCACCGGAACCTACGATGTAACGGCGACTACTGTTGGTTTCGCGACTGAGATCAGCAAAGGCGTGGTCGTCGGGATCGGGCAGACGATCGACGACGATTTTCACTTGAAAGTCGCCTCGGAGAGCACACAGGTTACGGTGAATAGCAACCCGCCCGTCATCGAAACGGATCGAGGCGGCCAGTCCAACACCATAGGCACACGATTCGTCGCCGATCTGCCGATTGATCGCCGCGACTATCTCTCCTTTGCCTTGCTGGTCCCGGGCGTCGGCAACTCCAACACCATTGCGGGCGATAACGATTATCGCGTGCAATCGACTCCGCAGAGCGGCTTGTCTGTCTACGGCAGCAATGGACGCGGAAACAACGTAACCGTGGATGGCGGCGAGGCCAACGATGACGCGGGCGGCGTCCGCCTGACCGTCAGCCAGGACGCAGTGGACCAGTTTCAGGTCAACCGCAACGACTATCCAGCGGAACTGGGCGGGGCCAGCGGGGCCTCCATCAATATTGTGACCAAAGCAGGCACAAATCAGTTTCACGGCGGATTCTTTGGCTTCTTTCGCGACAGCGCCATGGATGCCCGCGACCCGTTCGCCTTCAGTCCCGCCCTATCGCCGGGACAACCGTTCTCGTTGTCTGCCCAGGGCCAACCCATCAAGGACTCCCTCAGCCGGCAGCAATACGGCGGCACCTTTGGGTTCCCGATCAGGAGAGACAAGACCTTCCTCTTTCTTGCCTTCGAAGGTCTGCGCTCCAACGCGCAGGACTCGGTCCCCCTGCTGACCAACAGCAGCATCTTCGCTCCTACCGCCTCGCAGGGGCCGGTTCTCGCCGGTCTTGCGGCACTGGGCGGGACCCCGGTACCGTGCCTGTCCGGACCTCCCGTCGTCATGCTTCCAGCGGCCGTATGCGCCTTTGGCTTGCAGAGCATTCTGACGGTCGACCCCACTGCCGCGGGGAACCCATTCGTATCTCCGGCGAACCTAGCCTCCAGGGCTGCCGTGGTCAACCAGTTTGAGACCAACGGCGGCGTATTTGCCTTTCCCACCCGGACCTACTATGGGTCGGGGCGCCTTGACAATCGCTTCAGCGAAAAGGACTCCGCCTTCCTTCGCGCCAGCGCCGCGCACCTCACCGAATCCGATCCGACCCTGCAATCGCTGACCGGCTTCTCCAGAGGAACCACGATTCTCGTCACCGACAACACCGTGCAAGGCTCCTGGTTCCACCAGTTCAACGCCAACGCGAGCAACGAAGCCATCGCGCAGTACAACAACACCGAATTCGACGTGACAACCAACGATCCCGGGGGGCCAGGCCTGGACGTTCCGGGGTATGCCTTCCTCGGCCGCAATATCTTCCTTCCCAACTTCGCTACGAACCGGCGTTATCAATATGCCGACAACTTCACGCTCCTCCGGGGCAAACACAGTATGCGGTTCGGCTTTTCGGAAATTCTTCGCAATGCCAACAATTCGGCAGACCTGTTTCAAGGCGGCCGCTTCGAGTTCCTGCAGCTTCCCGGCTACCTCGTCAGCCCGTGCCTGACAGTCCCCGCGGCGTGCGGACTCTCCGCATCCACGGTCTCCGCCCCCATCAGCACCTTGCAGGCGTTCAGCCTCGGGCTTCCCGGATTCTACGAGCAGGGCTTCGGTACCCCGGCGTTTATTCTGCAGCGGCCGCTCACTTCCTTCTATGCGCAGGACTCCTGGCAAGCTCTCCCTGGCCTCACCCTGAACTACGGGCTGCGCTACGAAATAGACGATCAGAATGGGACCCTCAATACTTATAAGAAAGACTTTGCTCCCCGCTTCTCCTTTGCCTATAGTCCGGGTAGCGACCAGAAGACGGTCCTCCGCGGCGCCTACGGAATCTTCTATGCTCAGATCTATTCGGAGATTCCGGCCGTCATCAAATCTCTCGGCGTGCAGAACGGCAGCAGGCAGATTGCCAACAGCCTGATCACGATCAATGGTCTTCCCGGAAATCCTGCGGTGAACTCAGCGGCGATCTATCAGACCCTGGCGACTGAGGGAGTGTTTCCCTGCAACACGCCTCCAGTGAGAGGAAGCGGATGTATCACGCGGATCGATCTCGCGCAGTTTGGGCTGAACATCTCCAACACCGGCCCACTGCCGCCGGGAACCGTGCTCTTCACCGCGACGCCGAACTACCGCCCGCCGCAGACCCAGCAGGCCTCGCTCAGCATCGAGCGGCAGATTGGAAGAGGCACGTCGATCTCTTTCGACTACATCTTTGTCCACACCACCCACCTGCCGCTGGCGATCGACGTCAACCTGCTGCCCGGCGCGCCCATCGTGACCGGCAACGGAGCCAACGGCCTTCCCACCAATGGCCTTCCGTTCCAGGATTGGGGAGCGCCGCAGTGCATCGCCAACCGTGCTCTTTGCTTCGTCGATCAGACCGGTACGATCCAACAGAACAACCAGTATCAATCCGCCGCCAGTGCGAACTACAACGGCGGGATTGTGGACTTCAAGAGGCGTTTCAGCCCGTTTCTCACCGTGATCGCGAATTACACTTACAGCAAGGCAATCGACCAATCGACCGATTTCAACAGCGATTTCTCGCCCTTCGATCAGGTTGACCCGCAGGCTGACCGCTCCGTCTCGGATTTCGATCAACGCCATAAGGTAGTCCTGGCCGGCATCCTGGAAAGCCCATGGGAAAAGTCGCGCTTCCTTTCCGGCTTCGAACTCGCGCCCATCTTCAGCTACAACAGCGGACACCCTTTCAATCTACTGGCCGGAGCCGACATCAACGGCGACAATTCCTTCACCAACGACCGTCCTCCGGGCGCCGGACGCAATACCGGCCTCGGTCCCAACTATGCCGACTTCGACATGCGTCTGAGCAAGGCATTCAAGCTCTTCCGCGAATCCACCCTGAAGTTCACCGCGGAAGGATTCAATATTCCAAATCGCACTAACTACATCAGCGTGAACAATCTCGTGGGCGCGGCCTTCGCTCCATCCTTCAATGTCCACGGCAGTTCCAGCCTTTCTCCCAGTCAGCCTCTTGGCTTCACCGCGGCCGCTCCAAAGCGCGAGATCCAACTCGGAGTCAGACTGGCGTTCTGACAGCCTGCCGTGGTCTTTCCAACGCAATCTTCCCGCAGGCATATACCCTCGGAGATCATCCGGAAAGGTGCTCTCATGCTGACGTTCCCGCAGAACATCCTCATCCTCCTCGTCGTCATGATCGGCTCGATGTTGTTCATGGTGCTGCTCAATCGCATCTGGGCTCGAGAAAAGCGCCGGGTGCATAACGACCTCATCGGCTGGCAACTCGGCATCCTCGGCACCACCTACGCGGTCATCCTCGGCTTCATGCTCTATACCGTCTGGACCACCTTCGGCGAAGCCAATCTCAACACAAACCTCGAGGCCAATGCTCTGCGCAACGTCTACCGTCTCGCCGAAGGCCTGCCCGCCCCGCAGCGAGTGCGAATGGAGGCTCTCGCCCGCTCCTACGCCGACACGGTCCTCGCCAAAGACTGGCCCGAGATGGCTCACAGCCGAACTCCCGAAGAGAGCCACCGCATCAACCAGGACATGTGGAAGACCCTGATGTCTGTCAAAACCGCAACTCCGGCCGAGATCACCGCCGAAGACCACTCCATCTCCGAACTCAGCGACCTCACCCAGCATCGCCGCACCCGTCTGCTGCAGAGCGCCTACCACTTGCCGGTTATTTTCTGGTGCGTCCTCATCGTAGGAGGCTTTCTCACCATCGCCTCCGCATCGCTCTTCGGCTCCGGCAACGCGCTCCTTCACTCCGTCCAGGTCTTTTCCTTCACTCTGCTGATCACCCTGGTGCTGCTCGCCATCGACGACGTCAACCTTCCCTTCCGCGGCTGGGTCCACGTCAGCAACTACGCCTTCCAGCGCGCCCAGCAGAGCATGAACGAATAAGTCTTCAGGACGCCAAGCGAACCGCTCTCCCCTCCATCGAAAAAAACTCGCCTGTTCCCACAAAGGCGTAACGGTGATCAGGATGATAAAGCGGATAAGTTCGGATTGTGATCCGTCCTTATCCGCTTTCCTGTTGTTGTCCCTTTTTATCTGTCCTTATCCCCATGATCCCCTGAATCCCTTTGATCCCTGTTACGCCTCAACTCACGACCACCCATTCCCATTCCATAGCCCGCATACACCCGCTCGAAGACCGCGTCCCAGCTACACCCCAGCGCATACTCCCGCGCCTTCCGCCGCATCTCCTCCAGCCGCGTCCGGTCCCGCACCAGCTTCGCTACAGCACCGGCAAAGCCGTCATCCTCCACGACAAACCCAGTCTCTCCCCCGCGCACAATAAACTTCGGACCGCCATCGGGCGTCACTACCGCCGGCACGCCGCTCGCCAGCGCCTCCAGCACCACATTGCCGAACGTATCGGTATGCGATGGAAACACCAGCACATCCATATTCGCGTAAGCCTCGGCCAGCGCGGCCCCGCGCAGCACCCCGGCAAACTCCGCACGCTGCAACTTCCTCCGCAGCGCAGCCTCTTCGCTTCCATGCCCTACGATCAGGAATCGCACTCCATCCACGCCCATCGCCGCCAGCTCACGCTCCACCTGCACCAGCAGCGCCACATTCTTCTCCACCGAAAGCCGCCCCACGTATCCCAACACCATTGTCCTGTCCTGCTCCTTCCGCGTCCGGTGCACCGGCGAAAACAGCGTTGCATCCACTCCCCGCTGCATCAGGGTGCAAGGCCGGCCCGTGGTCTTCTTCAGCATCCGGCAAAGCTCGTCGTTCGGCGCAAACAGCACACCCGCCAGCTTGTAAAACTGCGACGTGGCCCACAGCGCCCCACCCTCTACTCCGCGTTCGATCGCCGCACCCTGCCCCGGCGAAAGCCGCCCCGTCAGCCATGCCATCCGGCGAGCCGCATATTCATGCACATTGGTATGCCATGAAGCCGCCAGCGGAATCCCCATCTCCCGCGCAAAGTACGCCCCAAACATGCCCAGCTCACTCGGCCCGGTAATGTGGATCACGTCCGGCCGAAACCGTTCCAGCTCTCGTCGAATCGCTCCCCCATGCCGCCAGAACAGCGTGTCAAACTCCAGGTCCTTCTCCATCCGCACCGAGCCCCGGCTCCGCCTCAACTCCAGTGTCCGCAACTCCCCCACCTGTTCGAACGAGGTCTCCCGCGTACCCGCCCGCACGCAAAGAAAGGGCAGCCCCTGCCGCTGCGCATACGCCACAAAGTTGCGGCTCGTATGCGCCACTCCATTTACCTCGTGGAAGGAATCCGGAAGGTAAGCAACACGCATAAGTACAGGGTATAGGGAGTAGGGTGTGGGGAATAGAAAGCCAATACCGGTGCGGAGCGGTCTTCTTGTGGATCAGATCCGGCAAACTCAAAGCATCAGGACAAGGCGAGCCCACGCCTCCACGCCGTCCGCTACACCCTACTCCCTAACCCCTACTCCCTGTACTTCCAGCATCTCCACCCTGTCGTTCCATGCCATCCGCAGTCCGCTCGACACCGGCCCCGCACCCATCATCCGCACCGCCACCAGCACTGCGCGAAAGAAAAGCGGCGCCCGTCCCGTCGTCCAGAGCTGTGTCATCGGCTGCATCACTCCCTGCGCGTCCGGATGATACACCCGCTCATCCCACACTCGCGACCCCTCCGGAAAGTGTGGATAATCCCGGATCGCATCGAGGGTCGACTGCAGAATCCTGTGCTTCCACGGCTCCGCATACTGCGGCATAAAGAGCACATGGCTCTGACGCTCGCGCCTCACCTCGTGCACAAACTCGGTAAAGCTCTCGGCCCGCGTCAGGTTCACATTCGCATTCGGCTCCACGCCGTGCCGGTCGCCCCCGCTGATCACCAACTGGTTCCACTTGCCCGCCAGCGTCGAGGTCTCGCGGTTCTCCTTCCAGTCGCGCAGCCCGTTCAGCTCCAGCGCATGCACGAACTGCCCATGGACGGCGAGAAATTCGTTCACCAGAACCTCATGGCGCGCCTTGCCCACCCGGTACAGATCCCACAGCGGATGATTGAACACGATCAGGACCCCGGGAATCTCATCCAGCTCCGCCAGCATCTCCGTCAATAAGCGCGGAGCCCGTCTCTCCACCGCCATCGCCGTAAACTTCGCCAGCCGCGCCATCCAGGCCGCGCCGGTCGCGCTCGGCAGGTTATGGATCCCCAGATGAAACGCCGTAGCCCCAAACGGCACCGTCCACTCCACTGACACCGGAATATGCCGCGACGAGGGCACCGTCCGCAGCAGCATCGGCGCATTGATGTCGTCGTGGTCCGTAATCGAAACAAGCCCCTGGATCTGCAGCTTGTTCTCGATCTGCCGCCGCTCCAGGTCGAACGCCAGGCTCGGCGTCAACGGCGGCGTCCAGTAGGCCCGCGCGTAATCCGGATCGATCCCGGTCAGCCTCTTGCTGCGCCGCTCCGCCCACCGCATCGCCGGCTGCAGCACGCTCCACTCCTTCGACAGCTCGGTGATAAAGTCCAGCGTTTCTTTCGATTGATTGGTATGGCTATGCAGCGACACGCCAGTCGTAAAACCCTTCGCCGCCTCCGGTTCACGCCACAGGTACGAGACACTCGACTGGCTCATCGTCCACCCCCAATACAGGCTTCTTACGAAGAAAGTATGGCGCTCTCACATGACGGCCGCATGACTGCACCAATAACGCTGCTTCAATATCCTTAACTCCCGTATCTACAATGATTCCCCAAAGGTTGTAGAAGCCTCGGCGTCGAGGGCGAGGCCCCAATACCCGCGGCTTCCCCCGGCCGGCAAATACGAACAAACAGCAAAGCGCCGCTTTCAGGCGCCGGTTCATGTTTTCTTCCGAAGGTGAGGAACGGCAGTTTGAGATAGCGCTGCCTACCTGGTTGTGATCACCAGGTCCTTACCGGTTTCGAGATCGCTATGGTTGACAAAATAGCCGTCAATCTTCCGGCCGCCATAGGTAATACTGGTGATCCGTTCGCCTGAATTCTTCTTCAGAATCGTCAGCATCTTGCCTTCATTCAACTTGAAGGTTGTCTTCTGAAAGAGCGGGACCGACACAATATATTTGGGGTCCGCGGGCGAGTAGGGATAGAGGCCGATCGCGTTAAACACATACCACGACGACATCTCCCCGGCATCATCCATTCCAGACAACGCCAGGCCATCCTCGCCCATGCCATAGAAGCGGCTCATAATGGTGTTCAAGATGGCCTGGGATTTCTCCTGCTTGCCGACAAAGTAATAGAGATAGGCAAAGCCATGATCCGGCTGGTTTCCCTGGCAGTATTGCCCGATGAAGGAGTTGATGTTCTCAGCAATGTAATCGGGGTTCCAGGGGATCGTAAAGAGCGAGTCCAGGTGTTGTTCAAAGTCGGCCTTGCTCTTGTAGAGGCCAATCAGACCCTCCGTATCGTGTGGCGCAAAGAAGGAAGATTGCCACGCGTTGGCTTCGCGGTACATGTATTCGTAGTAGGGATATTGCGGATTGAAGTTCTTCACCCAGTCGCCGTTATCCAGGCGGCCGCGCATCAGCTCGGTCGATGGGTCGAACATGTTTTTATAATTCCGCGAGCGCCTCATTAACATGTCATAGTTCGGCTGGTCGCCCAGCTCCTTTGCCAGCAGCGCGACGGAGTAATCGTCGTAGGAATACTCGAGCGTCTTGGTGACGCCGGCCTTCCCCTTCGTCTCCACAACAGGATTGGCGACATCGGGATCGGAGATGAACCCCTTGTCCATGTACTCGCGGATAAAGGGCCGGGTGCCTCCTTCTACCGTGGCATTTTGCAGCAACAGGTTGTAGGCGCTCTTGATGTCATACCCTCTCAGGCCGCGCAGGTAAGAGCCGGCGATAAAGGCCGAGGCGTGGTCTCCGTGGAAGAAAGTCGGGATGAAGCCGGTCTTCTCGCCGCGGTCGATCAGCGATCGAATCACATCGACTGTCACGCCGGGCGAAATCATGCCCAGCAGAACCAGCTTGTTCCGGTAGTCGTCCCAAAGGGAGGGCAGGGTGTAGTACTGAAAATCCGCCTTGACGATCGCTCCCTTCACGTCGGGGTATTCGCCGTTCACATCGCTTCTTAGCGCCGGCCATAGAAACGAACGATACAAGCAGGAATAGAAGAGCATCTTTTGCCGCTCGGTTCCGCCCGACACCTGAATCTTGGATAACAGCTTCTCCCAGGTTGCGGAGGATTCTGCCTTTACCGTCTCGAAGCTTTTGTCCCCAAGCTCCTTCTCGAGATTTTCTTTCGCATTGCCGGTACTAACGAAGGATAAGCCGATTTTGATCTCCACCGGCTTGCTGCCATCGACGAAGTCGACGACCGGCAGGATGGCCTTCTCGCCCTTCAGCATCTCAATGCCCTTGATCTTGTAGTTGGACACTGCGTAGAAGAAGACCTTCTCACTCGCCACCTGGAAGCCCTTGAAGGCATTGTCTCCGTCTTGTTCAATCTTCCAGTCCTTGATTCGTTCGTTTGAGACGGCGAGGTTCACCACCAGCTTTTTGGGCTGGGCATTATCTTTGTAGGTATAGCGATGGTATCCAGTCCTCAAGGTTGAGGTCAGCTCAGCGTTGATGCCGTACCGCTCCAGGTACACCTGGTAGTAGCCGGGATGGGACGATTCGTTCTTATGGTTGAAGGCCGAGCCGAAATCAGAAGGATTTACATTGCCGCTTACCGGAAGTATGGGGATGTTGCAGAGATTCCAATGGCCTTTGTTGGTATGGGCAAAGGCGTAGATTACCGAATTTTCGTATTCATACCCGGCTCCGCTGTGGAATCTGGTGATCGGGCTTAACTGCACCATGGCGTTGGGCACGGATGCTCCGGGAAAGACAAGTCCGGCCCATACTCGCCACGGCGGCTTGAACCCGATGTCCGCCGGATTGGTCAGCGGGGCGGTTCCCAGGAAGGTGTTGACGTAGTCCACGGGCCGCTTCTGGGCTTCCAGATGCTGGGCTTCCAGGTGCTGGACAGTGGAAGTCAGAAGCAGAACCAACGTAACAAGCACTTTTTTCATCGAGTTAGCGTCTCCCGTATGGTTGAACTGGAGGTAATCAGGACAACGTTGTCAATTGCGCCTTAGCTTACATCGTGCTTCTTGCATCGAACTTGATTCAGCCAAAGCGGCCAAGGAAGAAAGCACCAAGGTCGAAGCACGTAGTCTTACCGCGTCAGGAACTTTCCAAAGTACAGGCTGATGTGGCCCTTGTACTCCCCTATGGCAATCGCCGGCTGGCTCATGGGACCCATGGATTTCGGCCCACCGAACTTGTTGCCGATTGCGGGGATGGCGTGCAGGAAGGAAACTCCGGCATTCGGGAATGGGACGCCAACTTGCCCTAACAGGTTCGGGGGCGGGGTCTTCGGAGTAAAGATCTGCACATAAATTGGAGAGTCGCGATGCTGGTCCACTATCGCGGTGATCGGGCCTTCCGCGGTATTGAGCTGCAGCCAGCGAACCCCTGAGTAGAACCCTTTGAAGAGCGGGTAGTCGAAGTGCTCTCCGGGCTTGAGGTCGTCGGGATCGCCGTCGACGGTGTTGTTATAGGGTCTGTTCCAGACGTCGAGAATACCGCCGGCGAGGCGATTCTGATAGACGGGGGCGGGCCCTTCGCCGAGGAATCGCATGCCTTTGACATCGGCTTCAGGATAGTCGAACCCGATGCCGAAGTATTCCTGCGGGCCGGTGATCGCGTAGACGTAATCGATGGACAACCAGCCGTTGGGCTTGAGACGGTAGGTGAGCGATTTCATCGGGCCGTCGAAGGCCGCAGAGATGACCAGATCCTTGCCGTCGGTTTCATGGGTCAAAGACGTCAATTTGGAGTCCGGTGCAATGGCGGGCGGCGGCGGGGGCGGGGGGGGCGGCGTGTCCGACGGCTTGTGCCTGCGCGGAGGAGCGAGCCTGGGTCCCATCGCCACTACGTGAGGGCCGTTGACCAGCGAGAAAGACTTGCCCTGCCGAGAGGCAGAGACCAGCAGGCCGGTGGTCTTGCTGATCTGCAACGACAGGTCGCCTGCGATCGCAGTGATCGTGGCGTTGGATTCGGATTCGGTGGCAGCGGTCTTTGCGCTGGTGACAGATTGCTGGGTCCGATCCAAACGGTGCGCGAGGTCATCGGTGGGCCAGACGTAAGTCTGAATCACGCGGCCGGTCGAGTCCTTAATGATGAGTCGCGTGGCATCGGGCGTCTTCTTTGCGCTGCGGCCGGTAGCGGTGGGTGGCCCCCAGCCATCCCAGCTTGCCGACGCACCCGGCGCCAGCGAACGGCCGTGATCGGTCCGCGAAGCCAGCACAACCGAACCGGAGGCTGCGTCATTGGGTTGGCGGAAGGCGATCGTCTGCCATTCGTAGGTGCATTGGTCGGCGTTGAGGAACCCGTAGCGGTTGGTGACCGTGAAGGAGTGCGAGGCGTCATCAGGCGGCGTCACGATGATCGGCGACCAAACCTGTTTGGCGGTGTAGAAGCTCGCCTCCCGTTCGCGATAGGGGCCGAGGATGCCATCGGGGGCCATGTTGCCCTGGGAGTCGAGAATGCCGCCCTTGTCGGTGCGTTTCACATCTTCATCAACAAACGACCAGATGAATCCGCCGCCGCCGGCCTTGCTCTTGAGAATGGCATCCCAATAGTCGCTCAGGCCTGCCCCGGCCCCGCCGTCATAGAGGCCGTGCAGCATCTCCGTGGGCAAAAGGACGGGATCGGCGGCGAGCTTCTGCTGCAACCCCTCATAGGTTGGGTAGTGCTTGGTGTCGGCGATACCCGGAGGATAGGCCGCCCACGGGTGAAGGACCACGCGCTTCTCCGGATCGTACTTTGCGTAGTCGCCATCGAGATCGAAGTTGAAGCCGCCTTCGTTGCCATTGTCCCAGAAGAGGATCGACGGATGGTTGACGTCATGCTCCACCATCTCCTTGACCAGCTTGTGGCCGATGTCGGTGTCGTAATGCGCCTGCCAGCCGGTGAGTTCATCGAGCACGTAGAGGCCGAGCTCGTCGCAGGCATCGAGGAAGTGGCGGTCCGGAGGATAGTGGCTGGAACGGACGGCGTTGCCGTTCATCTCCTTGATGAGGTTGATGTCGTCTCTGGAGATCTGTTCGGACAGGGTACGGCCGGAGTCGGGCCAGAAGGAGTGGCGCGCAAATCCCTTGAGGAAGACGCGGTTGCCGTTGACGAACATGCCTTGTCCGGGGCGAAGTTCTATGGTGCGGAATCCGAACCTCTGATGCACGGTATGCACGACGGCATTCCCTAGCTTCAGCCGCACTTCGAGCTGGTAGAGGTTCGGCGTCTCGGCCGTCCAGAGCCGCGGATTGGGGAACGTTCCGGAGAGGTGGGCAGTTGCATTCAGGGCCACGTCCTTCGTAGTGACCGGATCGCAAACCGGCTTTCCGCTCCTATCGAGCACGCGCATCTCTACAGTGGCCGCGGGGCTGCTTGGGGCCGCTGCGCGCGTATCTGCGAGGGCGACATCGACATCAAGGGAGCCCGCCGCGGTCGCATTGATAGCGAGGCGATCGATAAACGTCTTGGGGACCGCTTCGAGGTAGACCGGACGGAAGATGCCGCCGTAGTTCCAGAAATCGCCGCGACGCTCGGCGCGATTGACGGAGTTATTCGCGGACTCATCCTCGACGTCCACCTGGATCTCATTCTTCTGGCCGGCGGGCTTGAGCAGGCTCGTAATGTCGTACTTGAAGGCGTAATAGCCGCCCTGGTGCATAGGACCGGCGGATTGGCCGTTGATGGTGACCTGGGTATCGGTCATCACGCCCTCGAATTTGAGGAAGACGGCCTTGTCTCGCCAGTTCGCAGGCGTGATAAAGGTGCGTTTGTAGATACCATGAACGCGGGGGAAACCGCCCGGAGGCGTGACGCGGCCATAGGTGTAGATGCCGAAGCCTTGCAGCTCCCAGTTGGACGGTACGCCGATGGTAGACCACTTGCCGGCGTTCTGGCCCTTGTCGGATTTGAACTCCCACTTGACCGGGTCGTCCTTGCCCAGGCCGGATAGATACTGAGTTTCAGTCTCCGCAGCGTGTGCTACTGAAGCCAGAAAAAGGACCAGCAAAGCAGCATAGCGAGCTGACGAATACATCAGAAACCCCCAACAACCATAATCTCGAAGCAATCAATTATGACACGGGCCTTTCGACGGGTATCGGTACGAAGTCATGACAAGAGGCCGGAGCGACAAAGCACTCTCCGCAAGGGATAGCCGTGTGTCTTGAGGTATGCGCGGCCCTAAGCATTTCTAATGCTCCCCTGTGTGGAGGCAGCACGTCGTAGAGCGGATTCACAGGCTTCGATTCAGCGTTTTCGTTCGAAATCAAATAATGCTTGACATCTGTCTTTCGCTTTCTATAGATTGTTCGTCATCCAATTGACAGCGTTGTCAAAGAGACTTATCAGGACTATGCAATCCCGAATATGGTGTTACTGAACGGCACATGCCCATCGCTCCGTGTCGCCAGGGATAGCCGATGGTTCGGAAGTGTGACAACGTTTGGAACAGAGCAGAGCCGCTCAGTTCACCGTCAAGCGAATCGAGTTGTTTGAATACCGGAGAAACTATGCAAAGCGTACCAGCCGTCCTCGCGAGCCGTATAAAGAAGCCATTTGTGAACGCATTGCCGTTTGCCGCTCTTGTCGCCCTCTTGTTGTGCCTGGCTGCGGGCAGCCGGCCGGCAGCGGCCCAAACAGGCCAGCAATTCGTAGGCCACGTTGAAGATAACTCTCACGCTGCTATCGCGGGAGCGACGGTGACCATTCACAATGAGGATACCGGGGAAGACACCGTTGCCAAGACGACCGGAGCCGGCGATTACACGGTTCCGTATCTCAAGCCTGGAACGTATACGATCACCGCGGTAAGGGGCGGCTTCAAGGAGGTCAGCAAGACTCACATCAGCCTGCGCGTGGACCAGACCTCCAAGAACGACTTTACCTTGCCGGTTGGAAACGTCAACGAGACGGTGACCGTCGCCAGCGAGGGAACGCAGATTGAGTTGTCGAAGGCCGACCGCGGCGAGATCATCGGCAACGAGCGCATCGAGGAGATGCCGAGCGACGGACGCAACTATCAAAAGTTGTTCGGGCTCAGCCCGGGCACCAACGACACCAGCAATCCGCAGTACCCGCGGCAGCAGGACAACGTGAGCGGCAACCTGCACCTGACCGGTATTCCCCAGGCGGTCGTGCAGCAGAATATCGATGGCGGCACCAATGACACCGCGAACGGAGAGTCGGCCTCCAATGTGCCGCTCGATACCATCTCCGAGTTCAAGGTGGTGTTGAATGCCTACGATGCCTCCTACGGGCGCGCCGGCGGTGGCGCGGTTGACGTCGCGTTGAAGTCCGGAACCAACAGCATCCACGGCTCCCTTTACGAGTTTGCTAGGCGTCCCTTCCTCGATGCTCAAAGCTACCAATACAATTACGCGAAGAGCCAACCGGGCAGCAGCGCGCCTATCCCCAGCCGCCACAAGCGCGATCAGTTCGGCCTGGAAGTCGACGGGCCGGTCTACCTTCCCCACCTTTACGACGGCAGGAATAAGACCTTCTTCACCGCTCAATGGGAGCAGGCCTATGAGGCGCTACCGAACACGGGCGCTTCCATTTACTCGATCCCCAACCCGCAATGGCTCACGGGAAACTTCTCCGGCGCGCAGTATTACGACCAGACTACGCATTCGCTCATGCCGCTCATCATCTACGACCCGCTGACGCCTCTGGTCAGCGTCGTCGATCCGGCGGACGGAAAGACAAAGCTGGCCCACAGCCCCTTTCCCGGCAATATCATTCCACAGAACCGCCTGGACCCGGTGGGCGTCGCGATCGGGCAGTTCTATAAAGAGTACACGCCGAACTACAATCCTGGACCGGGCAACGCTCCGTACCAGAACAACTATTTCTATCTGCCCATCGAAAATGACATTACCCGCAATGGCCTGTTCAAGCTCGACCATGTCTTCGGTCCGAGAGACCGCGGAACCATTCGCTGGACAGGGTTCGAGCGCTATGCCACCCAAAGTCCAGACGGGCTTCCGAGCAGCAGTCCAGCCAACAACAACTCCGTTACGGTACAGCCGAAAGAGCAGCAATACGCCATCGAGGAGATCCATACCTTCTCGCCCAACCTCGTCCTTGACAACAAGCTGACCGGGGGAACCGAAGAGCAGGGCGCCAACCAGGGGGTCAGAGGGTTCGACCTGACTTCGTTAGGCTTCTCCCAGCACTACATCGACAGTATCTTCGTCACGGACCAATTTCCGAACATAAACCCCGCCGGCTATCCCAGTTTTAGTAACGGCGGAACCGGCGGCGCCGCGGACTCGCACAACCTCGGATATCAGCCCAGCATCACTTTCATCCACGGCCGCCATACGTTTCGCGCCGGCTTCGACATGCGGCTGTATCAGTACGGCGGCAACATCGGCGACGTCCAGAACAACCAGTTCGGGTTTGGCAATAACTTCACGCAGGAATTCTACAATGCGCCCGAGGCACCCGGCATGCAATCCGGCAACTCCATCGCGGAGCTGCTCCTCGGCTACCCCAATAGCGGAAGTCTCCTGTTCCAGGACAGCCCCTTCTTTTCTCAGCACTATTACGCCTTCTGGGCTCAGGACGACTGGAAGATCACGCCCAAGCTGACCCTCAACATCGGCATCCGCTACGACCTGCAAGGAGCCCGCACCGAGCGCCACAACCAAGTCAATTACGGCTTCAACACAACGGATATCAACCCGCTCGACGCCCAGATCACCAACCGTGCCGGGCTCAATGGCCCGCTGATGGGCGGCACGGAATTCGCCGGCGTCAACGGGGCTCCGCGTGGCGCGTACGCAACCAACCTGCTCAACATCCAGCCTCGTTTCGGAGCTGCCTATGCCTTCACCAACAGAACATCGCTGCGCGCCGGCTTCGGAGAGATGTTCATTCAGGATGAGGCGAACGACCACAGGAATGGCTTCGGCGCCCAGACCAACTTCAACGATTCCACGGATAACGGCATTACACCGGCCCTCAATAATCCTGCCAATCCCGGCAGAACCTTAGCCGATCCTTATGCCACGACTCTCAAGCCGACCGGTGCCTCCCTCGGCCTCGCGACCACTCCCGGCAGTTCGATTAACTTCACCAACCCGCACTTCCAGGTCCCGTCCCTCTGGCAGTACAGTGTGTCCGTGGAGCAGCAGCTTACCAGCCGGGACGTGCTCGACATCAGCTACTCGGGATTGAAGGGATACAACCTGGAAGGGAGTGACAATATCAATCATCCCTCGGCGGCCTTCTATGCGCAGTGCGACGTCGAACAGGGTGGAAACCGCCAGCTTTGCGACGGCAACTCCTATCCAGCCGTGGTTCCCAGTCCCTTCTACCAGGTTCCTGGGTTCGCGGGCAGCGGTTACTACAGCAACCCAACCATCCAGGCATATCAACTGACAAGGCCCTTCCCCGCCTTCACCGACGTCACCGAAGACCACCTGCCCCAGATCCACTCCTGGTACAACTCGCTCCAGGTAACTGCAGCCCACAATGTCTCCCAGAACCTCAGCCTGCACTTCGCCTATACCTGGTCCAAGAGCATGACGGCCGGCAACCTCATCGATCCGATCTATCGCGTGTATGGGCGTAATATCGGCACCAACAATGTTCCGAATGCGATCACCTTCTCCGGCGTATATTACTTCCCAGTCGGTCGTGGCAAGACGTTCCTGGGCCATACCAACCGGCTGGTGGATGCTGTGGTGGGCGGCTGGCAAGTGGCCCCGCTGTATATCTACACGCAGTGGTATCCCTTCCCGCTAACCACCAATGGCGTCAACAACTGGGAGCAGTTGGGTCCGATCGCAGTGAAGCCGCACGACCTTCCCCCCGATGGGGCACACTCCTACGTACGCCTGCAAGGGATCACTCCCTGTGTGGCCTACAAGGATACGGACACGGGGGCAATTATCGATGGGCCTTCCTACGTAGAAGCGGGATGCACAACCCCAGCTCTGGTCAGGTCCCCGAATCAATACGCCGTGCAGCGCAACATTATTGACACGGGCATTCGTAACCCGGCCAGTCACCAATTCGATGTCAGCTTGTCCAAGCGATTCGCCTATAACGAGCGAGTCAACTTTCAGTTGCGGCTGGATGCGTTCAACGTGCTCAATCACCCGAACTGGAACTACAACGTCAACTACAGCACCGATCCAACCAACGACAACTTCGGGACCATCCAGAAGGGACCACAAGGCCCCTACGGATCGCTTCCGCGCGACTTGCAGATCTCCGGCAAGATCAGCTTCTAGTTGTTTGCTCCCGGAGTTTGATGACGCCTCCTTCCCCAGGGTGGAAGGAGGCGTTATGGGTCAGGCAGGACCTTAGTTATTGTTCTACCTCCTGTCTCCTGTGCACCGGCAATTTGCCGCCGTCCTCACATCGCCTCGGCGTACCGGAACGGCCTCGTCTTTTTGCTCTTCCAGAAGTACGCGAGGATAATCACGCTCGCGATCGCCGCATACGCGCACCACAGCGACGTGAACGCATACCGCTTCACCCCCAACACCACCAGCAGAATCGCCAGGTTCGCCACGCCAAAGATCACCATGTCTCTTACCTTCGAGAACAACAGCGAGCCGCAGGTCGCAATTACGTAGAGCACCGCAACCGCGGTAAGGTTCGTCGCCTGGTTGCTATACACAATGCTGTTCCCCCTGACATAGATCTCCAGCGGATACGCGATCAGCCCCCACAGAATGTAAAGAGTCGTCAAAGCTCCAACGATCAGGAACGGCAGCATGCGCCTCCGGCTGCGTACGTCCGGTTCGAACAGCAGCACACTCAGCGGCATCACAAACGGTAGCAGCCCCTGCGCATACAACATGAACGCAGCGCCCATATCATGCGTCACCGCCGGAGAGAGCACCCCATCCAGCCCAAGCCACACGAACCCCTCGATAAACTGGTGAATCGCAAACAACGTCGGCAACGACGCAAACAGCAACTCCCTCCGGTGCTTCACCTTCGTGAAGGTCAGCACCCCGATCCCACCCAGAACTCCGCTGCCAACAAAATTCGCCGTCGCTGAAAAACACACGTCTTGTAATCCTCCGATGTAATCTCCCCCATCCTCGACCACGCCGGGCGATCCGTACATCGAATTCGTTCCCAGGCCACTTCGTGGCGTGTATACCCCTTCGGTTGGCGCTCCCGTTGGTCGCGAGGAAGAATCTTCGCGCCGACCATCGGGAGAACCTGGGCGAAGCCGGTATACACGCCACGAAGTGGCCGCGCTCTGCGTAGGAGGCCCGTCCGGCAGGACATATCTTTGGGATTCTTTAGGAGGATTCTTTAGGATCTGTTTACCGGGTCTTGGTAATGTCCGGCCCCATCATCTCCTGCGCGCTCGGCATAGGCCCATCCGCCTCCTCCACCCGCCGCATCTCGCGCTCATACTCGGAGTTCAGGTGGTGCTCCGTCAGCCCGGCCTTTAGCAGCGCAAAGGCATCCTCCGGGGTGTCCGCGAACTGAAACAGATCGAGGTCCCCCACCCCGATCGCACCCTTCTCGGCCAGCAGCTCCAGGTTGATCACATTCTTCCAATAGGCCGACCCATAGATCACCACCGTGATCTTCTTCGCCAGCTTTTTCGTCTGCGCCAGCGTCAGCAGTTCGAACATCTCATCGAGGGTCCCAAACCCGCCCGGAAATACCACCAGCGCCTTTGCCAAATAGGCAAACCAATACTTGCGCATGAAGAAGTAATGAAAGTCGAAGCTCAGCTCCGGCGTTATGTACGGATTCGGGTGCTGTTCGAATGGCAGCCGGATATTCAGCCCAATTGTCTTGCACCCGGCCTCATACGCCCCGCGATTGGCCGCCTCCATGATCCCCGGCCCACCACCCGAAGTCACCACAAAGCGATGCCTCCGCCCCGGCAGCGTCTTCGACCAGGAAGCCACCATCGCCGCCAGCGTTCGCGCGTCCTCATAGTACTGCGCCATCTCCACCGCAGCCTCGGCCAGCCTCAGCTTCAGCGCGCTCGCCTCGCCGCTCTCGATCTCCTCCGGCGTCGCCGGCTGCTCCTGCTCCGGCGCTGGCTGGGTGGAACCAGTATTCGCCAGCAGCTCCAGCTCCGAGTCCGCCACATCCAGCGCGCGAAACCGTGCCGACCCGAAGAACACCACCGTATCCTGAATCCGCTCTCGCCGAAACCGCGCCATCGGCTCCTGGTACTCGGCCATGATCCGCAGCATCCGTCCATCCGGAGAATTCAGAAACTCCGCATTCTCATACGCCAGCGGAGCTTCCTCCGGCGTTTCAGGAATGTTCTCCTTCCTCTTCGTTTCGGTATCACCCACGGTAGTCCCGGTAATGCACCGCCTCCGAGATCCCGATCCAGATATCCAGCAGCCCTAGCCCCGAGATCACGCCTCGCACCGCCCCGTTATGCAGCACCGCCGCCAGCCACGGCCGCGCCAGAATAAACTCGTTCCGGTCCCAGACCCGCATCCACCACGGCAGGATCATCACCAGCACGCCCAGGTACACGCAGAACAGCACCAGCACGAACAGCGACAGCCTCTGCAGCCACACCGGCGTCGTCCTCTTGGCAGGTTCTTCTCCGTTCGCCGGCCTCATGCGCACCGCCGACTCCGGATCAGGAAAAAGTTGTGGCTGTCCCGGCATCCAACTCCAGATAAAACTCTCAAGAAAAGTCGCTAGATTGACACTAGCAGAGCGCCTTCCCGTTGTCTTCCGAGCGGACGCGTCACACCAACCACACTCGATGTATTCGCCTTGTGTTCCGCCGTTGCCCTACTCCCCTCCGCTATGCCGTCCCCTCGCGCGCGCCCTTCCAAATATCGATCCCCGCCTCACGCGCATATTGATCGATCGTCTTCAGCTCCGCATCCGTAAACCCCAGCTTCTTCACCGCATCCAGCGAGTCGTCGAGCTGCGCCACATTCCTCGCACCAATCAGCGCCGAGGTGATTCGTCGGTCGCGCAGCACCCACGCAATCGCCATCTGCGCCAGCGTCTGCCCGCGCCCCTTCGCCATCTCGTTCAGCGAACGCACCTGCTTCAGATTCTGTTCGCTCAAGAACGCCTGCGAAAACGATCCCTCCGCCTTTGCCCGCGAGTCCTCCGGCACCCCGTTCAGATACTTGTCCGTCAGCAGCCCTTGCGCCAGCGGCGAAAACGCAATGCACCCCACCCCAAGCTCCTCCAGGGTCGCCAGCAGCTCCATCTCCACCCACCGGTTCATCATCGAGTACGACGGCTGATGGATCAGCAGCGGCACACCTTCCCTCCGCAAAATCTTCGCCGCCTCCCGCGTCTTCTCCGGGCTATAGGACGAGATCCCCACATACAGCGCCCTGCCCTGCCGCACCGCCGTCGCCAGAGCCCCCATCGTCTCTTCGAGCGGCACCTCCGGACTCGGCCGATGCGAATAAAAGATATCGACATACTCCAGCCCCATGCGCTTCAGACTCTCGTCGAGCGAAGCCAGCAGGTACTTCCGCGACCCGCCCACGCCATACGGCCCCGGCCACATGTCCCAACCCGCCTTCGACGAGATCACCAGCTCATTCCGGTAGGGCCGCAGGTCCTTGCGCAGAATCTCCCCGAAGTTCTCCTCCGCCGATCCATACGGCGGTCCATAGTTGTTCGCCAGGTCGAAGTGCGTCACGCCCCGGTCGAACGCCCGTCGAATTACCGCCCGCCCGGTCTCGAAGACATCCGCCCCACCGAAGTTCTGCCACAGCCCAAGCGAAACCGGCGGCAACACCATGCCCGACCGCCCGCACCGCCGAAACTCCGCCCCCTCGTACCGCTTCTCCGCCGCCACATAACTCATCCGCACCCTCCCTCCGAATCATAGCTGCTCGCTTGCCGCCGCCGCTATCCTTGACCCTCGAGCGTAGCGAAGGGAAAGGATCCCCGTATTTGCTTTTGTTCTTGCTCTAGTCTTCGGCCATCGAAAAAATCATCTCGCCGAAGCGAGAAACAGCTCATCCTCTGTCGCGCAGGGAACAGCTCTTCTTTGTCTCTTCTTACCATCGGTGTCATCGGTGCAAACCGTGGTTAAGCCTTTCGATCCCTGGACAGCAACCTCCACCGCCGCAACGGCTCTCCCAGCGCAGTCATCAGCACAACCGCTGCCATGATCAGCACCCCGTCCTTTGCTGTCTGCATCACGCCCAGCGAGATCAGCAGCGCGGTCGAGATCGCCGCCGGCTGCATCGCCCGCGCCAACAGCGTGCCAAACACGGTAAGCATCGTAGCCAGCGTCCCAGCGGCTACCCGCAATAGGGGCACGCCACCGTCCGAGACGCTCGGCGCGGCCCATGCATGCATCGCCCACAGCGCCGCAAATCCAGCGGCCACTCCGATCAGATGTCCCACAATAATGTTGTACGGGCGAGCGCTCGGCCGGTCCGGCGTCTCGATCATCTCGTAGGCCGTCGGTCCCAGGCTGGCAAACACCAGCGGTTGATGGCAGGCCCATCCGGCAAGCGAGACGACAACGATCAGCGCTGCTTCCAACGCAGGCGCAACCAATAGATCTCTTCGCGGCATATCGCTCTCGAACTCCCTATCGCTCGCACCGTCCTACAAGCTCTGTTCGATGCAAGCCGCGCGAAAGCATGCCGCACCCCGCCGGTTCTTTCGCGCCGGCGAACGCTTTGGCATGCAGCACCGGAAGCTGTGAAAACGGCCCTGCAGTACCTCCGCCACTCGCCCAAAATTATTTCACCGGTAAAAAACTGCTGATCAGTAAAACTTATCGTGCGACCTCGAACCGGCCCGCGTACTCGGCAGTCGCACTCCCGTTTCCGAGATGGATCCGCATGCCATCGCCTCTATCAACGCCATCTTCGGCCCGCCCATCGTCATCCCTGGCATCGCTCCGGCCAAGGACAACGGACAGATCTTGACCCCTAACCGCCAGTCGACTTACAACTACTCCGGCCGCATCGACCAGCACATCGGCGACCGCGACTTCATCTTCTTCCGCTATGCGGGCTGGCAGGAGACCAACATCGGAGCGTCGAGCATTCCCCACCTGCTCTCTCAGGGAGAGATTGAGAGATTCGTGGATGGGGAAGGTCCGGAACAACGATGCGTCCAGCTGGTTGTAGGTCTGGTCCATCAGGATGTCGCGTCCGTAGTTGCCCAGCGTTCCCTGAGCGGGAGTGACAAAGGCGGCGGTGTTAAACCACTGGTTCTGGTTGCGGTTTGCCAGGTAAGGGTTTCCGACAACATCCGCCGTTCGTAGGTGTTGCCGTTGCCGGTATTGCCGATGTCTCCGGCGGAGGTGACATTGAAGTTCTGCCCGGACAATGGCGAAGAGCAAACAACCACGAAGACACTCTCACAACAATCTTTTGTGACGCCTTCTTACATAAGTTCGCCAGAGGGGATGCTGGGTTCAGAGGGTGGGTTGGGGTTGGGTCAGGGCGGCTCCGCAGTGAATGCAGTAGATGGCGGCAGGGGCGTTGGCGCTGTGACATGCGGGGCAGATTGCGTCGGTGGCTGCGGGGCGGGGGTTGCCGGTGGCGAGGATCTGGGCGGAGATATAGGTGGCCTGGAGGGCGTTGTACTGGCGGACGCGGGCGGGCATGAAGAAGCACTCGATGAAGCCGAGGATTGTGGGGATGCCGGTCCAGGAGAAGATGAGGTAGAGGACGCCGAGGCCGTTGCGGCGGAGGTAGAAGTGGTGGATGCCGAAGCCTCCGAGAAAGAGCGCGAGAAGCACGCCGACGAGTTCGTCCTTGGAGGCTCGCTGATATTCGGCATAGAACCAGGCGCGCTGCTGCTCGGTCATGCTGGCGGTGTAGACGGTGTTGTTCGGTGGTGTCATGTTATTTCCTCTTCGAACACTGGAGGGTATACGCCCCGCCGTTGGCGGCAGTTCCATGCGGCTGCGATACCGCTGGCTGTGGAGCCCTTCTACCATCTTGATTCAGCCGGTAAGAGCGGGCGGAACGGCGGCTGCAGCTTGTTGCCTGGTTTTGCCGCCTGGCTTCGCGGGGACGACCTCGAGCAAGAGATTGTCCCCATCTCTCAGGAGCAGCTTGCGTCGGGTCCGGGTGAGGATGAGGTCGCCTGCCGTGGAGTGCAGGGTTGTTCCTTCCTCGATGCCATAGAGTCCGGAGGCAGTGGCGGAGAAGACGCCCAGCGCGTGAGGAAAGGTGTGGCCGTCGGGGCCGGGCAGCGGCAGCGTGTAGACACCGAAGTAGTCGGCCGAACCGACCTTGTGGAAGCCGCTGTCAGTGAGGTCGCCGATCCAGCCGGACCGGGCGATTATGTCTCCTCCGATCTGGTTGGTCGTCCAACTGGCAGGGCTGGGGTTGCCTCGGTCCGACGCTCCCTGCGCGGGGAAGGAGGTGTCGGCGACCTGGACGAAGTTTGCGATCGCGATGACTTTGGTGGCGATAGGAACGGTCTGTCCCTTGTAGTGCAGGGAGGTGAAGCGAATGGTCAGGATGGAGGGTCTTGCGGCGGTGCCGTCGCCTTCGATGGAGGTGACAACCTCACCTTGCAGCTTCGCTCCATGATGGAGGTAGGTGTGTTCGCCTATGGGTACGCGCTGGGTGGTGGTGGCGACGATTCTGGTCCCCGGCCTGGCGTTGCCGGCCTGCAGAGACCGGTTGAGGCGGACCGGCAGGGTGACGCCTGGCAGGATGGGCCTTAGTGAGTCAATGGCGACATCTTTCTGCGCGTGCCCTGCTTTCTGCGCGTGCCCTGCCGGAGATATGCTGAGGAGTGCAAGAAGCAGGGCTACCGGCAGGAAGGCGGCTCGACGACACGGCATGATATTCCCCCATTGGTGAGATGCTGCCGCGAGGTGCAGCGGTAAGGGTGGTAAATACAACTGGATGGAGGGACCGCCGTGCCGTTTCTCGTGCCACTCGATACAATCGGTAGTGGCTGCAATAGCGGCCATTTGAAAGATCAGGTTGTGACTACGATGAAACTGCGTCCCATTCTGCTTGTGGTGCTTCTTCTTTCCGGCTTCTACTATCTCACCACCCGCGTCGGGTCGACCGGAGCCTTCGCGCCCTGGCTGCACACCGCCGCCAAGGAGCCCGCAGGCGCCAATGTCGCCACCGCCAACGGCCCGCTCGGCACCTTCCAGCTCACGGAAGCCCACGCCGCACCCGCGTACGATATCGAAGAGCAGCAGAACATCGCCGTCTACAAGAAGGCCCTGCCGTCGGTCGTCAATATCACCTCCACCGCGGTGGCCTTCGACTTCTTCTACGGCCCCGTCCCCCAGCAAGGCCAGGGCTCCGGCTTCATCCTCGACAAGCAGGGCCATATCCTCACCAACAACCACGTCATCGACAATGCGCAGCGCGTCGAAGTCACCCTCTCGGACAAGCACAAGTACAAGGCCACCGTCGTCGGCGTCGACAAGGGCCATGACCTCGCGCTGCTGCTGATCGAAAACGCTCCCAATCTCCAGCCCGCTACACTGGCCGAGTCGCAGAACCTCACCGTCGGCCAGCGCGTCTACGCCATCGGCAACCCGTTCGGCCTCTCCGGCACCATGACCCGTGGCATCATCTCCGCCATCCGCTCGATCCGCGGTCCACAGGGCAATCCCATCGAAGACGCCATCCAGACGGACGCTTCGGTCAACCCCGGCAACTCCGGCGGCCCGCTGCTCAACTCCCGCGGCGAGGTCATCGGCATCACCACACTGATCGCCAGCAATGGCGCCGACCAGTCCTCCGGGATCGGCTTCGCTATTCCTGTCAATACGGCCAAGGCTGTGATCGCGGACTTCGCCAAATACGGCCGCGTCCGCCGTCCGTCGCTGGACATCGCCACCCTCGCCATCGGTCCCGATATCGCCGACCAGATCGGGCTTCCGGTCGATTACGGCCTCCTCGTCGAGCGCGTCTTCCCCGGCGGCGCGGCCGAAAAAGCCGGTCTCCGCGGCGGAAGCCAACGCGCGTACCAGGGCAACACTCCGGTCATGCTCGGCGGCGACCTCATCGTGGGCATGGACGGCCAGGACATCGCCACCCCGCAGGACCTCTCCGGCGTCATGAACTCGCACCACGCCGGCGACATCGTCACCCTCACGATCTTCCGCGGCCGCACCCGCATGGACATCAAGGTCAAGCTCAGCGATGCCACCGCCGACCCCGGCAAAGGCGGCCGCGAAGCCTAACCTCGCAGCCCGAAGACCCGGGGTGGCCAATCCTTCGTGGATTTTTCGAGGGGGATTGGCGCCACGCGGGAGCCGCACCTGGTTCGCGGCCTCGAACTCATCTGCTACCCGGCCTGACCCCACCCTCTCGCACCGAAACATACCGCCGCCCCTGCACCGCGTACTGTCCGCCCAACACCCGCGCGATCGCCTCTGGATACGCCACATGCTCCTGCTGGAGGATCCGCGCGGACAGGCTCTCGGCCGTGTCCTCCTCGCGGACCGGCACCGTCTTCTGGAGCACGATCACCCCGTGGTCCACCGCCTCATCCACGAAATGCACTGTGCATCCCGCCACATGAACGCCATAATCCAGCGCCTGCCGCTGCGCCTCCAGCCCGCGAAACGCCGGCAGCAGCGAAGGATGCACGTTCAGGATCCGATTCGGAAACGCCGCCACAAACGCCGGCGAAATAATCCGCATATACCCCGCCAGGCACACCAGATCCACGTTGTGCTGATGCAGCCGGGCAATCATCTCCGCGTCATGCTCAGCGCGCTTCCGTCCCGCCGAAGGCACCGCGAAGGCCGCAAGCTTTCTCTCCCGCGCCGTCGCCAGCCCAGGCGCATCTTCCACGTTCGACAGCACCACCGCGATCTCCGCACCCATCAGGTGATGCTCGCGAATCGCATCCGCGATCGCAACAAAGTTCGATCCTCTGCCCGAGAGAAGAATGCCAAGCCGCTTCATGAAATTTCCTTCCGTCTGCCGCTCTCACTATCAGGCGTCTAGTTGTAATTGACCTTCCGTTCGCCGCGAATCACGCGTCCGATGATGCAGTGCCGCTCATTCGCCCGGTTCAGCACCGCCTTGGCCTTCTTGATCTTCTCCGCTGGAATCACCGCAATCAGCCCAATGCCCATGTTGAACGTCCGCAGCATCTCATCCTGCTCCACGTTGCCCAGGTGCTGCAGGTGCTCGAACAGCGGAGGCACCGTCCACGAAGCCAGATCGATCAGCGCCCCCATCCCCTTCGGCAGAATGCGCGGCAGATTCTCCGTGATGCCTCCGCCCGTGATATGCGCCATCCCGCTGACCAGCTCCGCACCGGTCAGCTTCCTGATCACCGACAGATAGCTTCGGTGGGTTCGCATCAAGGCCGCGCCCGTCTTGTCCTTCAACTCGTTCACATACTGCTCCGGGCCGTACTTCGCCACCTCGAACAGCAGCTTCCGGGCCAGCGAATACCCGTTCGTATGCAGCCCGTTCGAAGGCAAGCCCACAAGCACGTCGCCGAGCTCGATGTGCTCGCCCGTAATGATCTTCTCCCGGCTCACCGCGCCGATGATGGTCCCTGCCAAATCGTATTCTCCCTCGGCATAGAACCCCGGCATCTGCGCCGTCTCTCCGCCAATCAGCGCGCATCCGTTCGCCCGGCAAGCCTCGCTGATGCCCTGCACGATCCGCTCCACCACCATATCTTCGAGCTTGCCCGTGGCCAGATAATCCAGGAAGAAGAGCGGTGCCGCTCCCTGCACCGCAATATCGTTGACGCAGTGGTTCACCAGATCCTGCCCCACCGTATGGTGAATCCCAAGCTCGAACGCGACCTTCAGCTTTGTTCCTACCCCATCGGCGCTCGACACCAGCACGGGATTGGGAAACTTCTCGAGGTCCAGAGCAAACAATCCGCCGAACCCGCCAATCTCGCTCAAGACCTGTTTATTGAATGTCTTCCGCGCCAGCATCTTGATCCTCTGCTTGCTGCGGTCTCCGCTCGTAATATCAACGCCCGCATCCGCATAGCTGATGCTCTTTTTCGCAGGAGGCTGCACTCCACCGGGCAAATCCGCCTCGCGGACCGCTTTTTTTCCGGCCGCGGCAGGTTTCGGCGAGCCACCCGGCGAAGCGTCCTGCTTCTCTAGCGGCTGCTGTTGCGTGGCGGTGGAATCGGGCGAATCGTGCGTAGGGGAGGTCTCATCCGGCAAGGTCGTACTCCATATCGTGTCGCTTGAAAAGAAGAACTTCAGTCTAGCAGGACGGCCCTCAAACACGTATTAATGACGGGCATCTGCACAATCTGCCCGGATAAACTTGCCTGTCTAAACCTGAAAGGCTCGACCACGGATTGCGCGGATGTAACGGATTGAAGAACAGGCAAAGGCAAGGACAACGACGAAAGACAGGGAGTCCTTCCCCTTCACTACGTTGGATGCAGGCAGATGTGGCCGCATGACCTCGAAGAGCCTTCCTCCGCCACTCTTATAATCAAGGGATGGGCCGCCCCACCACCCGCTCCCGCCAGCTTCAGCAGCGCGCCGAAATGTTCCTCCCCGGCGGCGTAGACTCGCCCGTCCGGGCCTTCCGGGCCGTTGGCGGCGACCCGCCCTTCGTCACCCACGCGGAAGGAGCCTACCTCTTCGACCCCGACGGCAACCGCTATCTCGACTTCTTCGGCTCTTGGGGTCCTATGATCCTCGGCCACGCCTTCCCTCCCGTGGTCGAAGCCATCCAGCAAGCCGCCGCGAGGGGAGCCAGCTTCGGAGCCTCCACCGCCGCCGAAGCCGACCTCGCCGAACGCGTCCTCCGCTGCTTCCCGGCAGTCGAAAAACTCCGCTTCGTCAGCTCCGGCACCGAAGCCTGTATGTCCGCCATCCGGCTCGCCCGCGGCTTCACTGGACGCAACTTCGTCGTCAAATTCGAAGGCTGCTACCATGGCCACTCCGACGCCATGCTGGTCAAGGCCGGCTCAGGCGTCGCAACGCTTGGCATCCCCGGATCTGCGGGCGTCCCTGCCGAGACCGCCATGCACACGCTCGCTCTTCCCTTCAACGATCTCGAAGCCGTGCGTTCCGCCTTCGCGGCCCGGCCCGACGAGATTGCCTGCGTCATCGTAGAGCCGGTCGTCGGGAATGCCGGCACCATCCTGCCCGCACCCGGCTACCTCCAGGGTCTTCGCGACCTCACCGCTCAGCACGGCGCACTCCTCCTCTTCGACGAGGTTATGACCGGCTTTCGGCTCTCACTCGGTGGCGCAAGCCAGCTCTATGGCATCCAGCCGGACCTCACCACGCTCGGCAAGATCATCGGCGGCGGCCTGCCCTGCGGAGCCTTCGGCGGACGCGCCGACATCATGGAATTCCTCGCTCCCCTCGGCCCTGTCTACCAGGCCGGAACTCTCAGCGGCAATCCTCTTGCCATGGCCGCCGGTATCGCAACGCTCGACCACCTCATCGCCCACGAAGAAGCTGTGTATAACGGACTCGAATCCACCACCGCGCGCATCGCCGAGGGGGTAGCCGCAGTGGCCCGCGAAGCCGGAATCCCGCTGACCACCAACCGCGTTGGATCGATGTTCACCTGGTTCTTCACTCCTCACCCGGTCACCGACTTCGCCTCGGCCGCGACCTCCGACACTGCCGCCTTCGGCCGCTTTCACCGCGCACTGCTCGATGCCGGGGTCTGGCTGCCGCCCAGCCAGTACGAGGCCGCCTTCGTCTCGACGGCTCACGGCGAAGCCGAGATCGGGCTGGTCCTCGAAGCCGCTCGTGCTGCTCTAGCAAAGAACAGGAAGTAGGGAGTGGGGAGTAGAAAACTCCGCATTTCCAACGATCACGCAATAAACAACGAGCGTCCAGTGCCAGGAAAGAAGAAGGAGCAGCGAACATCGGGGCTATGAGAGAAACGGCCTTCTACTCCCTACTCCCTGCCCTTCGTCAGGACATCCTTCGGCTCCATGAACAGCCTTCCCGCCACAATCAAAACCGCCAGCAGCCCCGCGCAGACCGCGAACACATGGCGGACCCCGATCCGTTCCGCCAGAATCCCGCTCAGCACCAGCCCCGCGATCTGCGCCGTAAACACCACCGACATCGTCGTCGAACCCACGCGCCCCATCAGCGCCGCTGGGGTCTCCTCCTGGATCATGGTCTGCGAAGGAATAATGATCCCCGCCACCGCAAACCCAATCACAAAGTCTCCCACCATCGTCGACCAAACATGTGCCAGGCCCGCTAGAAATGCCAGCCCCACGCCGATTCCAGCCAACCCGCAGTACACCAGCACCGTGTTCTTCACATTCTTCGCGAACGTGTTCAAGGCGTTGACGCCGAGCAACATACCCAGACCGATCAGCCCGCTCGCAATGCCGAAGACCTTCGTGGAAGCATGCAGACTGTCGCGCACATACACGGCAATCAGCGGGCCGAAACAGCCAATCACAAACATCCCCGCGGCTAGCGCGAGGATCACAAACAGAAGCCCCGCATGATGCACGATGAAGCTGATGCCCTGCTTCATGTCGCTCCCTATACGGCCGAGCGCACCAGCTTTAGCACGGTCATCGGCTGCCGCCGGAGCAGCCACAGCCTGCGCTACAAATGGGACCGTCGCAATCAGGCAGGCCGACCCCAGAAAGCTCACTGAATCGAGTACATAGCAGCTCACCGCACCGAATGAAGCCACCATGAAGGCCGCAATGGCAGGCCCGATGATCCGCATGCCGAACATGACCTGCTGCATCAGCGCATTGGCCGAGCGCAACCCGTGGAAGGGAACCGCCGACCGGATCGCCACTCCCTGTGCGGGGCTGAAGAAGCTCGAAACAATGCTGATCGCCGCCAGGATGATATAAAAATGCCACACCTGGTGCGCAGCCAGAAGCAGCAGGCACAACCCCGCGCGGATGCTGTCGCTCGACACCATCGTCGGCTTCAGCGGCCAGCGGTCCACGAAGACGCCGGCAATGATGCCGAGGATCGCGATCGGCAGCAGATAGGCGATCTGAACCCCGGTCACCTGCTGGGCGTTGGCATGCAGCTTGAAGGTGAGAATGCTGATCACGGCAAAAAGCGCAAGAAAGTCGCCGAAGACCGAGATGATCTGCGCATACCACAGCCGCCGCATCATGGGAATGCGCAGCACCGCGCCCATGCTGAGCGGCGCGGGAAGCTCGGGATCGAGAACGGCGCCGGCGGACTCGGAGGAGACCGGGTTGGTGGAAGCTGCACTCATAGGCGGTTGGTCTATGGTACTTGAAACGCGCGAAGATTAGCCCCAGGAATCCACCGTGACGAACTTCATCCTGCCATCACCGGCGTAGCGCCGCAACAGCAGTTCGGTGGCGTCGATGGTAGGCTGGCGTGGCTGGCCGAGACCTGACTGTCCGCCATCGTGCAGGACGATGTTGGACGCGCGGGCATGGCGCTGGTTGCGCGCAACACCACGTTCCACTCGCGCCACAATCTCCTTCGCCTCCACGTCAGTCCAGTCCCTGGGAAGAATGTTCCATTGAACAGGAACGAGGCCCAGCTCCGCAGCCATGCGAAGGACGACAGGACGCCGTGCTCCATGCGGCGCGCGGAAGTAGCGAACGGACGCTCCAATCGCATCTTCGAGCACGGCATTGCAGCCGGCAAGCTCCTCGCGGATGCGCGCGGACGGCTGCCAGGCAAGCCACGGATGCGTCATGGTGTGGTTGCCGACGAGGTGGCCGGCAGCGGCGATTGCGCGGGCAATCTGCGGACGCTGCCGAACGAAATTCCCAATCAGGAAGAAGGTGGCGCGGGTCCCGTGGCGCGCAAGAACCTCGAGCAGGCGCTCGGTCGCGAGGTCGTTCGGGCCATCATCGTAGGTCAGGGCGATCTCGTTGGGGCTTCGACCGGCTATCAGAACGCGGCCGAACCATTGCGACTGCGCGGAGAGAGCAGCGTAGGTCAGCGTTCCTGCGCTGACGGTTGCTGCGGTGGCTACCAGAGCGGCAGTGGCTAGTTGAGTCTGTGTCATATAGCACCACCGCCCTTCTGAGTCACTCGATTAAGCATAAGCAGATAACGCTTTTCCTGATGCTTGTCTGCGGCGCTACCTGCTCGCATTTCATTATAGGGATCGACGCAACGGGGCTGCGGATGCTTGAAACGCACCTAGTCAGTTAGTTCCGGTAGGATTTTCCCCCTCGCAAAGCTTCTGAATTGGGAGAGACTTGTAAGTATCTATGAAGGAAACCACGAAGAAGAAAAACCGGGCCAGGAAAACGAAACTCAAGCCGGGCAACAAACTACGTCTCGGCATTCTGTTTGGCGGCCGCTCGGGGGAGCACGAGGTATCGCTCAACTCCGCTGCATCGATCCTGAACGCCGTCGACAGAGCGAAGTACGAGATCGTTCCTGTCGGCATCACGAAGCAAGGACAATGGGTGACATCCGCCGAGGCTCGCCGCCTGCTGGCAGGACAATCGAATGCCGCGCCCGTCCTGCCGCCGAACAGCGGAAGCACCAATCCCACTGATTCGATCGAGCTGAGCGCCAGCACCGGTCTCGCGCAGCAAAACGGCGCGCTCGCACAGTCCCTCGACGTGATCTTCCCCGTGCTGCACGGCACCTTCGGCGAAGACGGCACGATTCAGGGGCTCTTCGAACTCGCCGATATCGCCTATGTGGGTTCGGGCGTTCTGGGTTCGGCGACGGGCATGGACAAGTCCGTGATGAAGCAGCTGTTCGCTGCCGCCGGGCTGCCGCAGACGCCGCACGTTAACCTGCTTCGCAGCGAATGGAAGGCCGGCGCGAAGCGCTGCACGAAGCTGATCGAGAAGAAGCTCAGCTATCCTGTCTTCGTGAAACCCGCGAATCTGGGCTCTTCGGTTGGCATCAGCAAGGTGCATGATCGCAGCGAACTTGAGGCCGCCATGGACCTCGCCGCGAGCTTCGACCGCAAGCTGATCATCGAGCAGGGCGTCGGCGGACCGGGGGTGAAGCCGCGTGAGCTGGAGGTTGCCGTGCTCGGCAATGATTCACCAATCGCTTCCGTCGTCGGCGAGATCGTTCCGAACAAGGAGTTCTACGACTATGAGTCGAAATACGCGGACGCGCCGGGAAATCCCAGTATCCCGATCTTCCCGGCAGAGATTTCGAATTCCGAGGCCAGAGAGGTCCGCGAGATGGCGATTGCCGCTTTTCGCGCCTGCGATTGCGCCGGACTCGCCCGGGTGGACTTCCTGATGGACCCTGCTCGCCCAGCAGGCAAAGGCAGGAAGAAGCACAAGCCGAAAATTTACCTTAACGAAATCAACACCATGCCGGGCTTCACCAGCATCAGCATGTACCCGAAGCTCTGGGAGGCGAGCGGCCTACCTTACAAAGAGCTGATCGACCGGCTGATCTCTCTTGCGATGGAGCGTCATCAGGAGAAGCAGCAGACCTCCTTCAGTCGCGGGTAAACAGAGAAATGGCCTCGCGCCGAAGATTGTTTTATTGCGTGGTGCCGGTGAGGAAGATACGGTCGGCGTGGGCGGCGATGACGCGGTAGAGGCCGAACTGGCGCTCGCTTTGGCCTCGGAGTTCAAAGAGGAGGCTGGCGCGGTTGCTGGCCTCGGCATCGACGGCATCGACAAAGCGCATGCGCGGAGTGTCGTCGAGATGGGCGGCGTCGGTGACGTTCTGGATGGCGGGCTTGAGTTCGCCGAGACCGTTGTCCTGAGCGACGATGGTGACGTAGCGGAGGGCCGCGCCTGTGCCTGCGGTGTGGGCCGAATAGATGTAGGTGGCTGCCCCGCCGTAGCTCAGGGTGTAGCCCTTCAACTCCTCGTCCATCAGGGCTACGGGCGGGGCAGATGCGAGTTTGGCGGAGCGATGGGTTCTAGCGGTGGAGACGGTTGTCTTCGCCGGATGCGCCGGAGGGGGGGGCGCCATGGTCTTGTAGGCGGCTAGTTGTGTCCGGGCCATAGCCTGCATCTTCTGGAGCACGGCGGCGTGCTGCGCGGCATCTTCCCACCCGAGCGCGAAGGGATGGGGATCGCGATTTGCGGCGTCCGAGACGGCGACCATCTGGTGCAGGTCCTGGGGCATGCCGGTGAGCTTCGGGAGATCGGTTTCGGTGAGGGCGTGGGTGGGCTTGCCGTAGTGAAGCGTGGGGCGGTTGGGGTCATTGTTGAGGGAGTCGTAGCCGGTGGTGGAGGGGCCGTCGTTGGCGTTGCGAGCTTTGCGGGCCTCCTCGGGCGTGCGGCGCTTGAGGGTGGGGCGGTCTGGGTCGTTGGCGGGATCGGAGCTGCTGGGGGTGGTCGTTGGGCTGGCATTCGTCGTGCCGGAGCTGTCGGGATTTGAGTTGTCGGAGCTGCGGCGCTTCATGGTGGGGCGGTCAGGATCGTCGGCGGGAGTGTTGGCCGTGGTTGAGGCTGTATCGGTTGTGGTGGTAGTGGAGGGGCTGTCCCGGCGCTTCATGACGGGGCGGTCAGGATCGTCGGCGGGAGGGTTGGTGCTGCTGGCCGTGGAGTTGGTGCTGGATGGCGACGACGATGCAGTCGAGTTGTCACGGCGTTTCATGGTGGGGCGATCGGGATCGGCGCTGGTGTCCGCGCTGTCCTTGACGGAGCTTTGCAGGACGGGAAGTTTTTTTGAGGGTTTGAGCGCGGCGGCCTTTCGAGGGACGGCGAGAGGTTGCACCTTGCCGTAGCCGAACCAGCCATCGTCGTAGGCAAGGTCGCCGGTCGCGTCGGTGGTCTGGAGGCGCCGGGCGTAGACGAGGTCGAGCAAACCTTTATCGATGCCGGAGGATTGAAGTTCGTAGACGTTGCCCGAGAGCAGGGCGAAGGGAACGGGGCGGGCGATATAGATGCCGGCATCCTGAAATTTGCCGTCGATGTAGAGCGAGACGGGGATGAGACGGCTGGCGTTGGGCTTGGCGAAATCTCCGGTCCACTCGTAGACGCCGATGGCGCGAACGATCTGCTGGGGTTTGGCGACCTTGTGCATCTGCGCGAGGGCGGGGCCGACGAGCGCGAGGAGAGACGCCGAGACTGCCGCGATGGCGAGGAGAACGGTTCCCGCGGAGCGTGAAGTACGTACCCTTTGCGACACCGCTGCAAAGGATGGGCCACCCGGGTCGCACTGGAGAGAGGGTCGCATGAAGACGCTACGAGGATTAGACGCTATCCGGTGGGGAATGTTCCAGGGCCAACCGGGGTATGGGTTTCGTTAGTATGCAGGATATGGAGAGCGCACTGCTGGAGGTCGAGGGTTTGACGGTGGCGTTTGGCGCGCAGGCGGCGGTGCGGGGGATCTCGTTTCAGATCAGGCCGGGGGAGACACTGGGACTGGTGGGGGAGTCGGGTTCGGGGAAATCGGCTACGTCGCTGGCGATTTTGCGGCTGCTGCCGGGCACAGCGCGGGTGGGCGGGTCGGTTCGCTTCAAGGAGGAGGACTTGCTGGGGCTATCCGGGGAGGCGATGCGGCGAAGGCGCGGACGAGAGATTGCGATGATCTTTCAGGAGCCGATGACGGCCTTGAATCCTGTCATGCCGGTGGGGCGGCAGATTGCGGAGGCGGTGGAGGCGCACCATCCGGAGTTGTCGCGGAAGGCGGTGCGGGCCAAGGTGATGCAGGCGATGCAGGAGGTCGGCTTGCCGGAGCCGGAGCGCAGGAGGAAAGACTATCCGCACCAGTTTTCGGGAGGGCAGCGGCAGCGGATTTTGATAGCGATGGCGATTGTGAACCGGCCCAGGCTGTTGATTGCGGATGAGCCGACGACGGCGCTCGATGTCACGGTCCAGGCGCAGATTCTGGCGCTGCTGAAGGACCTGCGCCGGGAGCATGGGCTGGCGATGCTGTTTATCTCGCATGACCTGGCGGTGGTATCGCAGGTAGCGGACAGGGTGGCGGTGATGCAGCAGGGGGCGATCGTGGAGGAGGCTTCGGTGCGGGAGCTGTTTGGGTCGCCGCAGCATGCGTACACACGGCGGCTGCTGGCTTCAGCGCCGACGATGACGACGGACCGGACGAGGCCGCTGGCGACGCTGGGGTAGATGGCCGGAAGGGTGCTTTCCCGCGAGAGGGCAAGAGGGTTAGACTTGGGGGATTGGCCATTTGGCCAGTGGACCTGCATGCGCGCGCTGATACTTTCGGATATTCATGGAAATCTCGAGGCACTGAAGGCGGTCCTCGCCGCAGCAGAGCCGTACGATGCGCTTTGGAACCTGGGCGATGTGGTGGGGTATGGCGGGAGCCCGAACGAGGTGGTGGACCTGATCCGCGCCAGGGCACAGGTGAATGTGAGGGGGAACCATGACCGGGTGTGCTGCGGGTTGACGTCGGCGGTGGGGTTCAATCCGGTAGCGCGTGCTGCGGCGATGTGGACCAAAGAGGAGTTGACGGCGGAGAATCTGGCCTGGTTGAAAGAGGTGGCGCAGGGGCCGGTGACGCCGGAGGGGCAGAGCGAGGTGGCGTGCGTGCACGGGTCGCCGCTCGATGAAGACCAATACATCTTGAGCATGCGGGATGCGTGGGCTCCGCTGCAGCAGATGACGAAGACGGTTACGTTTTTCGGCCATACGCATGTCCAGGGCGGGTTTTCGCAGATGGGACATGACTGGCATGAGGTGAAGCCGCAGTTCCGGAGGCGGAATGAGGCGGAGATCTGGGGGATGGAGGTTCCTGCTGAGACTGGGCCTGTGATCAAGCATTCAATCAGACATTTAATCAATCCGGGGTCGGTGGGGCAGCCTCGGGATTGCGATTGGAGGGCGGGGTTTGCGGTGTACGACTCAGAGGCGTCGGAGGTGGTGTATCACCGGGTGCCTTACGATGTGACCTCGGCGCAGGGGAGGATTTTAATGGCGGGGTTGCCGGAGAGGCTGGCGGCAAGGCTGCGGGAGGGACGGTGATCTTTTTAGAGATGGGATGAGAGTGCTGGTCTCCTTTTGCAACTTCGATTGCGTCCAGCCGCAGACTAAAGCCTGCCAGCCGGAGACCAGCACTCTCATCCCATCTCTAAGGAAACTCTTGCTTCTCAACAGAGAATCTTCGGGAATGACAAACAAGGGGCACGGCAGACTCTACGCCAACTGCTACTTTGCTCTGTGGCTACTGTGGCTGCGGGGTGGAGTGAGGATCAGGGTGGGAGGGGATGAGGCGGAGGCCGCTCCAGGATTCGGCGACGACGATGCTGTTGCCGGGGTTGTGGAGCTCGTAGCGGACCTGGATGGGGAGGTCGGTGCGGATGCCGTGGACGTGGTCGGCGAGGTTGGTGACGTCCTGGGCGCACTCGTAGCTGACACCGGCGATGCGGTAGTTGTAGACGATGATGTGGGGAGGCGAGGCCGGGGCGTCTTCGGGGTTTTGATTGCCGGATGCAGTGGAGGCGGTGATCCCGGTCATGGATGTGTCCTGAGTCGCCGGCGCGTCTTGTGTCAGGATGTCTTGCGTCAGGGTGTCGAGGATGGTGCCGTCGGTGATGCGTCCGGTGCGGGCGATGAGGTCGCGGCGTTCGCGCTCGATCTCTTCGGGGGTGGGTTGGGGCCGGGTGAGGACGTAGCCGGCGATGCCTGCGGCTGCCGCAACGCCGAGGCCAGCCGCGATGAGAACCCGCGGGGAGCGGAGTGCGAGCGCCAGGGGATTTGAGATGAGCGAGAACACGTGACTCTGCCGAGAAGCATAGCGTATCGCGGGGGAAGAGAGGAGAAAGAGGTGCTGTGGGAGTAATCCCACTTTTGGTGGATAGGTTTTGGGTGTTCTGGAAGCTGAAAGCTCGACCGCGGATTTGCGCGGATGGGACGGATTGAAGAACAAGCAACGGCAAGAAGGAAGTACGGGTATCCTTCCCCTTCGCTACGCTCGAGGGTCAGGATGACCACTACGTTGTTCAAGATGACGACGAAAAACAACAGTACAGCGCGGATTTGGTGGAGCGGCTTATGACGGCGTCTCAGGAGTCGCAGAGTGTGCGGCGGAGGCGATATACTGGAGATTGACCATGAAGCCGCATTTTTCTCCTCCTGCAAAGTCGTCCGCTCCTTCTAGTACCACCTCCGCCTCCGTTGCTGGTCTGATGCCGTTGCCGGGATATCCTTTTTCGGGACATCCTTTGGATCTGGGCGACGGGCGGCGCATTCGTTCAACTACGGTGATCTGCGTCCGGCGTGGGGATTCGGTGGTGATGGCCGCCGATGGCCAGGTGTCGCTGGGCGCGACGGTGATGAAGAGCTCGGCGAAGAAGATTCGCAAGCTGTACCAGGACAAGGTGCTGGCGGGGTTTGCGGGGTCGACGGCGGATGCGTTTTCGTTGTTTGCGCGGTTTGAGACCAAACTGGAGCAGTATGCGGGGAACCTGGGCCGCGCGGCGGTGGAGCTGGCGAAGGACTGGCGGACGGACAAGATGCTGCGCCAGTTGGAGGCGCTGCTGATTGTCACCGACGCCAAGCAGACGTTTCTGCTGAGCGGGACGGGCGACGTAATCGATCCGGATGAGGGGATTGCGACGATTGGCTCGGGCGGCAGCTATGCGCTGGCCAGTGCGCGGGCGCTGATGGAGAATACGGATTTGAGCGCGCGGGAGATCGCGGTGAAGAGTCTAACCATCGCCGGACAGATTTGTATCTATACGAATAATCAGATGACGGTGGAAGAGTTGAAGTCGGAGTGAAGGTACAGGTTCGACCGCGGATTTTCGCGGATGAGACAGATTTAGAACGGGCAAAAGCAAGGGCAACGACGATATACGGGGATCCTTCCCCTTCGCTACGCTTGAGGGTCAGGATGACGACGCAAACAACCGCAAAAGCTCTCCTGGTATTTTTGCTGGCTCAATAGCTAGAAACGAAAGGCTAAGAGCTGATTTCTGAAGAGGGATTTACGATGGCAATTTTTTTACCGGGAGCGGCTGAAGATCAGGCGCTGGCGCTGGATGAGATGACCCCGCGGGAGATCGTCGCGGAGCTGGATAAGTACGTGGTGGGACAAGCGGCGGCCAAGCGGGCGGTGGCGATTGCGCTGCGCAACCGGATGCGGCGGCAGAAGCTGGCGCCGGAGCTGGCGGACGAGATCATGCCGAAGAACATCATCATGATCGGGCCGACGGGCGTGGGCAAGACGGAGATTGCGCGGCGGCTGGCGAAGCTGACGAACTCGCCGTTTCTGAAGGTGGAGGCCTCGAAGTTTACCGAGGTGGGGTATGTGGGGCGGGATGTGGAGTCGATTGTGCGCGACCTGGTGGAGATCGCGATCGACATGGTGCGCGAGGAGAAGCTGGAAGAGGTGGAGGACAAGGCGGAGCTGGCGGCGGAGGACCGTCTGCTGGACCTGCTGCTGCCGCCTACGCCCACTGCCAGCGCCGCGCCTGCGGCTACTGCGGCTGCGGCGACGCATGAGCCGGGGAGCAATGTGATCCAACTGCCGGCGGCGACGGGGAGTGATGACGGGGAAGAGAAGCCTGGGGACCGCGAGCAGAGGACGCGGGAGAAGCTGCGGCAGCAGTTCCGCGAGGGCAAGCTGGATGAGCGGACGGTGGAGCTGGATGTGCGGGACCGCAATCAACCGAGCTTTGAGGTGATCTCCAACCAGGGAGCGGAGGAGATGGACATCAACCTGAAGGACATGCTGCCGGGGTTGTTCGGGCAGCGGACGAAGAAGCGCAAGATGAAGGTCGCGGAGGCGTTCGAGTACCTGGTGCAGGAGGAGGAGGGCCGGCTGGTGGATATGGACCAGGTGACGCGGCTGGCGGTGGAGCGTGTGGAAGATTCTGGGATGGTGTTTCTGGACGAGATCGACAAGATTGCCGGGCGCGAAGGAGCCCATGGGCCGGATGTTTCGCGGGAGGGGGTGCAGCGGGACATTCTGCCGATTGTGGAAGGGACGACGGTGAATACGAAGTATGGGATGGTTTCGACGGACCATATTTTGTTCATTGCCGCCGGGGCGTTTCATGTGTCGAAGCCGAGCGATCTGATCCCGGAGCTGCAAGGGCGGTTTCCGATTCGGGTGGAGTTGCACTCGCTGACGGTGAACGACTTTATACGGATTTTGACGGAGCCGAAGTCGTCGCTGGTGAAGCAGGCGATGGCGCTATTGGAGACCGAGGGGCTGAAGCTCGAGTTCACGAAGGAGGCGATTGCGGAGATGGCGCAGTTTGCGTTCCGGGTGAATGAAACGACGGAGAACATTGGCGCGCGGCGGCTGCATACGATTCTGGAGCGGGTGCTGGATGAGATCAGCTTCCAGGCGCCGGACCTGCTGAAGAGTCCGCGGGCGGAGATTACGGAAGAGGGCGTGGTGGGCGAGGTGCATGCTTCGGCGTCGCTCACTGCGGAGCCGCAGACGCCTTCGCCGCCGCTGCCGGTGATCGAGCGCCAGACGGCTACCGGGATCGAGAAGGTGATTGTGGTGGACCCGGAGTATGTGCGGCAGCAGGTGGCTTCGATCGTGAAGGACCAGGATCTGTCGCGGTATATTTTGTAGGGTGTGAAGGTCCGACCACGGATTTCGCGGATGGGACGGATTAAAGACAGGCAAAAGCAACGGCGAGATACAAAGGATCCTTCGCTGCGCTCGAGGATGACGGCCAAGGATCTTGGTTTAGCGGATGTGCCGGTCAGGCGGCGGTGGTTTCGGCCTTCAGCTTTTCGGCGGTGTAGTGGGCGATGAGGGCGTTGATGGTGGGCTGAATCTGGCCTTCCATGACCATGGCGAGCTGGTGGTTGGTGAGGCCGATGCGGTGGTCGGTGAGGCGGTTCTGGGGGAAGTTGTAGGTGCGGATCTTCTCGCTGCGGTCGCCGGAGCCGATCTGCTGCTTGCGGTCCTTGGCTTGAATCTGATGGATGCGTTCGGCTTCGACTTCGTAGAGGCGGGCGCGGAGGACGCGCATTCCCTTTTCGCGGTTCTTGATCTGCGATTTCTCGTCCTGGCAACTGACGACGGTATTGGTCGGCAGGTGGGTGATGCGGACGGCCGAGTAGGTGGTGTTGACCGACTGGCCGCCGGGGCCGGAGGAGCAGAAGGTGTCGATGCGGAGGTCTTTGGCTTCGATCTTGATGTCGACCTCTTCGGCCTCGGGCAGCACGGCGACGGTAATCGCAGAGGTGTGGACGCGGCCCTGCGTCTCGGTAGCCGGGACGCGCTGGACGCGGTGGACGCCGGACTCGTATTTGAGCTGTGAGTAGACGTTGTCGCCTTCGATGATGGCGGTGACGTCCTTGAGGCCGTGGCCTATACCGGACTCGGTCTGGGAGAGGACTTCGACCTTCCACTTGTGCTGCTCGGCGAAGCGGAGGTACATGCGGAAGACCTCGGCGACGAAGAGCGCGGCCTCGTCGCCGCCGGTGCCGGCGCGGAGTTCGAGGATGACGTTCTTCTCGTCGTTGGGATCCTTAGGGAGGAGGAGGACTTTGAGCTGCTCTTCGACGGGTTCGAGGCGGGGCTCGAGGGTGTCGAGTTCGGCCTGGGCCATCTCGCGAATGCCGGGGTCGACCTCGGCGAGCATGGTTTTGGCTTCGGCGATGCCGTCCCTGATCTTGCGGTACTCGCGGAACTTTTCGACGGTTGGCTCCATGTCGCGGTGCTGCTTGGCGATGGACTGGAACTTCTTCTGGTCGTTGACCAGGGTGGGGTCGGACATCTGGCTGCCGAGATCTTCGTAGCGGGCTTCGAGTTGGTCGAGGCGGTCGAACATGATTTTTCCTTCGGAAAACAGGGAGTAGGGAATAGGGAATAGGGAGTAGAAAACAGCGAGATGGCGTAGCTAGGCAAAGTCGTGACGGTCTGGCGACTCGGTCACGCGGGTTTTGAGCACCGTGTTTGCGGCTGCGTTCATGCTGATTAGATGTTACTCCTGACGTGGGAGATGCGGAATGCAGCTGGGGAGTGTTTTAGGTGGATTCGTTGTCATGGAGTAGAGAGAGGCGGTCTCGCTTCGCTCGATGCCCACATCTCAGAATCGAGATTGGGGCACCCGACACCCGCGTCTTCTGTATTCAGTTTTCCCCACTCAGCCTATTTTCCCAACCCTAATCCTCTTGCTCGCGCAGATCGTCCCCGCCAACAATCACGTCCACGAAGGGGACGTCGCCGAACGGCTCCTCGCTTGGAGTCCACTCTACTTTCCAAGGCTCTCACCGTCTTCGGAAATCAAGCCGTTCTTTTCTGCATCTGCTTGCACCAAAGCAATAAGATCTGTTAGTTCGTATTGGTAAGTTTTCCTCATGATTATTCTCCCCCTTGTGATCTTACTGCCATCGAACTATGTGACAGAGTGTGGAAAGGTGCTGTATGGCTTTGTTTCGGGATGTGGCGGAGTTGGCGGAAGAGATGGCGGGCGAGGCGGGGCGGCTGAAGAAGCGGGGGGCGATTGCTTCGGCTCTTCTGGCGGTGCATCAGGTGTCGCCTGGATCAGAGGATGCCGGGTTGTTTGCGATGTATCTGGCGGGGATGCCGTTTGCGGAGGCGGATGGAAGGAAGCTGAATGCGGGTGGGGCTTTGCTGAGTAAGGCGCTGCTGGCGGTGAGCGGGGCGACGGGCGAGGCGCTTACGGCGGCTTACAAGAGGCATGGGGATTTGGGGGCGGCGGGGTTTGAGCTGTTGTCGGGCGGGTTGGCCGGGGGAGGGAAAAGCGGTCGTCCTTCGGACGATGCCTACATCTCAGAATCGAGATCCTTCGGCAAGCTCAGGGCAAGTTATGGGGCACCCAATTCTGGGGCGGGTTCGGGATTCGATCATGTAGGCGATTTGATGCTGAGCTTCGGGGGTGGGTTGACGCTGGAGGAGGTGGCACAAGCGTTTGCAGCGATGGCGGTGGCGAAGACTACGGCGATTCGCGCGGGGCTGGTGGAGGGGATGTTGCGGCGGGCGGGGCCTCTGGAGGCGAAGTATCTGCTGAAGCTGATGCTGGGAGACATGCGGATTGGGGTGAAGCAGAGTCTGGTGGAGGAGGCGATTGCGGCGGCGGCGGGGGCGCCGGTGGAGAGCGTGCGGCGGGCGGTGATGCTGGAGGCGGATCTTGCGTCGGCGGTGCGGCGGGCGTTTGCGGGGACGCTGGGTGAGGCGCGAATGCGGCTGTTTCATCCGCTGGGATTCATGCTGGCGAGCCCGGTGGAGACGCCGGAGGAGGCGGTGGAGCGGTTTACCGGGAAGCTGGTGAAGGCGCCTGGGGTGAAGGCGAAGAAGAGGCGGAAGAAGGGGGAGGAGAGCCTGCAGCGAGAGGAGGACGCTTTGCGGGAGGCGCTGGAGGGCGACCCGGAGCGCGAGGCGGAGGTCGCGGTTGCGGTGGAGGCGGATGGTGAAGGGATGGTCGCGGCTGCTTCGGTTCAGCAGACGCCGGATGTTCCGCAGCGCGAGGATGTGGATGCAGAAGAGTTTGTGGATACGCCGGTGGTGGACTTGGTGGGAACCCATGTCCCAGAAGCAGGACCCTTCGGCCAGCTGAGGGCAAGCTATGGGGCACCCGGTTCTTTGACAGGTGACGCGGCTGTCAGTGGGGCCGGATCGGCTGCGGCGGTCGAGGCGTTTCTGGAGGACAAGTACGACGGGATGCGGGCGCAGGTTCATTGCGGAGATGCCGGGCAGCCGGGACGCGTGGCAATCTATTCGCGCAATCGCGAGGACGTGACGGAGAGCTTTCCCGAACTGGAGGAGGCGTTTGCGCGGGTAGGTGCGGAGGATGGCGGCGGACCTGAGAGTTTGCAGAGAGGCGTTCAGGAAAGCGGTCTTGCTGCGCACGAGGCCCACATCTCAGAATCGAGATATGGGGCACCCGGATTTGTGGCCGGTCCGGACGAGGGGTTGATCTTCGATGGGGAGATTCTCGGGTGGGATCTGGCGCAGGGGCGGGCGCTGCCGTTCGCGGTGCTGGGCACGCGGATTGGGCGGAAGCGGGTTTCGAATGAGATGAGGGCGCAGGTGCCGGTGGTGTTTATGGCGTTCGACCTGATGGTTGCGGGTGGTGAGCTGCTGCTGGAGCTGCCTTTGCGCGAGCGACGGAATCGGCTGGAGGCGGTGGTCGAGCGGCTGGTGGAGCGCGTGGTGTCGCCGGTTGTGGTCGATGAGCGGGTTCGCGAGCCGCAGCAACTCATGTTTGCGGGCGGCTCGGAGGAAAAGGCGGTGGAGCGGTTGATGCTCTCGCCTTCGCGGCTGGTGGAGAGCGCGGAGGACATTGACCGGGCGTATGCGGATGCTCGGGCGCGGGCGAACGAGGGCGTGATGCTGAAGGCGGCGGGTTCGATCTATCAGCCGGGGCGGCGCGGGCTGGCGTGGGTGAAGCTGAAGCGCGAGCTGGCTACGCTGGATGTTGTCGTGACGGGCGCGGAGTTCGGGCATGGCAAGCGCGCGGGGATTCTGAGCGACTATACGTTTGCGGTGCGCGGAGCGAATGGGGAGCTGCTGAATGTCGGCAAGGCGTACTCCGGCCTGACGGATGCGGAGATCATCGAGATGAGCGCGTGGATGAGGTCGCATACACTCGAAGACCGGGGCTACTTTCGCACGGTCGAGCCGCTGATGGTGCTGGAGGTGGCGTTCAACAACATCATGCGGAGCGGCCGCCATGCGAGCGGGTTTGCGTTGCGCTTTCCGCGGATTTTGAAGATCAGGACGGATAAGCCGGTGAGCGAGATCGACACGGTGGAGCGGGTGGAGGAGGTTTACCAGACACAGGTGGATAAGCCCTCAGAGGCGGGGGGTTGATGCGGGGGAAGATAGGTCCTGCCGGACGGGCGCACTGCGCGTGGCGCGGTCACTTCGTGACGGGTATACCTTGTCTGGGGAGAACGAGCTACGTTGGTCCTCCCGTTGGTCGGAATCATTGTTCCCGACCAATGGGAGGGCCAAAGTGCGTGGATCGTCGAGCGCAGGAGGCCCGTCCGGCAGGACATATCGTTAAATAGAATCTCAAGGGCGGGTGTTCCGGATCGCAGCTACGACAGAAACAATCGTTCCACGTCGAGCCAGTCTGCGACGCGCTGGAAGCCCTGGATGGCTGCATTATGCGGCGAGCTGTATAGGATGCCTTCTCCGGAGAAGCGGCGAAGCTGGCGGGGGTTGTCGTCGATAAGATAATCGGCGCGCAGGATGCTCTTGTCGCCGCAGTAGACGATGTGCGATGCCGGGATAAACGGGAAGTGTTTGCCCAGCCAGCGGTACTTCGACTGGAACGACGTGGGGATCTCCATGGCCGCGGTGGCGATGAAGATCTCGTAGTGCTGCTGGAGGGCGCGAATGACGCGCTGTGACTCAGGCATCACCTCGAGCACGTCGAAAAAGTCGTCGGAGCGAAGACAGGCTTCGAGCACCTGATGACGGTCGGTGGAGACGACCTCCCAAAGCCACTTGCCCTGCAGTTCGTCGACCGTGATCTGTTCGCCAAAATGCCTGTTGTACCGCGCAATATGCTCCCCCAGAGCATCCGCTATCACCTCATCCATGTCTACACAAATCCGCTTCACGATCTCCCGCCCATCTTTCCGCTCGCTCGCGCTTCACAGAGCTTGTCCAGGACCTGCAATCGCCAGTCGCCTGTTTTCGCCTTTGTGGCTGCTTGTATTTTCGTCGTTGCTCTTATCTTCAATCCGTTTAATCCGCGAAATCCGTGGTCCAGTCTTCCCTCTCACAGCGATCGTATGATCGACGCCGCGATGCTCTCCACCGGAACCGTCTTCCGCTGCGGAGCGTCGCGCGCGGGGTCGTAGTAGAGCAGGCGGCCGCAGCTCTCGCAGGTCATCATGGCGTCGTCGTTGCCGCGGTCGCGCAGGTCGTTCCAGCGCTGCGGACGCACCATCATCTGGCAGGCCATGCATTTCTGGTTCAGCGCTTCGGCGACCGCGGTGCCCTTGGCTTTGGCGATGCGGTCGTAGGTAGACAGCGCCGCTTCGCCAATATCCGCGCGCGCCGCCTTGCGCTTCTCTTCGATCCCAGCCAGCGCGATCTTGTCCTGCGCGATCGTCCCGGCGGCCCGCTGGCGGTCGCGTTCGAGCGTGGCCGTCGCATCGGTCACTGCGTCATCGGCGAGCGTCTTCTGCGCGTCGAGGCCCTCGCTGCGCTCCATGCTTTCGATCTCGGCGTCTTCGAGCTTGCCGATCTCGGCCTGGGCAAACGCGATCTCGTGCTCGAAGGCAGTGACCTGCACCGTCGTCGTAGCGAGGTCCATGTGCTTGCGCGTGCGCTCGATCTTCGCCTTCTGGTCCTTGATATCGGACTCCTGGCGGCGGCGCAGCGCCTCTTCCTTCGCGATAAGGTCGACGACGACGGCGCGCTGGCCTTCGACGGCGCTGGCTTTCGTTTCCAGCGCGGCGACATGCTTCGGCAGCGCGGCCATCTCATCGCGCAGACGCTTCGCTTCGATATCATGGGCCTGCAGCACAATCAGCTTCTCAAGATCAGGATGCATCTATCTCTCTCCTTCCACTCCCTAGCTTTCCTGACGACAGGAAAACCTTGGAGTCCACCGCCGCCCATGCGGTTTGTTCCTCGAGCGGCTACAGCTTGTTGACGTTGATGTAGTAAAGGTTGGTAGCCACCTCGAACTGGTCCTTGCCGAGCGGCGTCTCCATCGTCTGCCACTCCGTCGTAGGATGGATCACCTCCCAGTGCTTCTTCAAGCCTACGCGCACCGGCATGGCAAAGTCTTTTTCGTCGGCCTGCCACCGGTAGGAGATCTTGCCCGGCTCGTCGAATTTCAGCTCCAACGTGGGAATTGCGGTGTGGCGCAGATACTGGTCGAAGATGGGCGTGAGGTTCATGCCGGTCTGCTGGTTGAAGTACCGCACAACGTCTTCGGTCATGATGTTTTGATACTTGAATTGTTGATAGAAGCCATGCACCAGGGCGAACCAGCGTGTGTCGTCATCGATCACGCTGCGCAGTGTGTTGAGCATTAGCGCGCCCTTGAAATATTGGTCTTCGGGCGGCTCCGCGTTGGCGCCGCGCGCCGTAATGATGGCCCGTTTGTTGTCGATCTTCTTCTTCAGGCCATTCAGATACTTGATTGCATCGGTTTTACCCCAGTTGTACTCGACGTAGAGGCTTTCGAGATAGGTCGTCCAGCCCTCGTGGATCCACATGTCGGACTTGTCGGCGGCGGTGATGCTGTTGCCGAACCACTCGTGCCCGCTCTCGTGGATGATGATGAAGTCGAAGCGTTTGCTGATGCCGACGCCGGTCCAGTCGCGCCCGAAGTAGCCGTTTTCGAAGTGGTTCCCATAGGCGACCGCGCTCTGGTGTTCCATGCCCGCGTACGGGACTTCGATGAGCTTATAGCCGTCCTTCTTGAACGGGTATGGACCGAGATAATGGTAGTAGGCCTTCATCATGCCCGGCACCTGCGCGAACTGCACCTTGGCCTTGGCGAGATCGGCGGGCAGCACGTAGTAGTCGAGGTGCAGGCCTTGAAATTTGCCGCCGAAGTGGACATAGTCGCCGATGTTCAGCGCGACATCGTAGTTGTTGATCGGATAATGCACGCGCCATTCCCAGCGGGTATAGCCATCGCCAAGATCCTTCTTCCCCTTAAACTTCCCGTTCGAGACATCCATCAGGCCGTTGGGCACAGCAACATCGATCTCCATCCCCTTCTGCGGCTCGTCGCGCCACTGCTCCTTGTTCGGCCACCAGACATACGCGCCAGTCTCTTCGCAGGCGGTGTTGATCCAAGGATGGCCAATGGTGTCCTTCTTGAAGGTGAAGCAGCCGAAGCGTCCCGTCTCGACTGGATGCCCCGAGTAGTGGAAGTCGACCGAGTAGGTGTGGCCGGTGCGCAGGGTCCTGGGGAAATCGACAAACACCGTCGCCCCATCGCGCTCATACTTCAGCGCCGTCTTGCCCAGGTCGATGCCGTCGATCTTGAGCGTTGGGTAGAGCTCAAGCTGAATGCGCGTCCCATCCTGCAGCATCTTGAAGCGGATGGTGTTTGTGCCGCTGATAAATTTCTTTTCGGGATCGACGCGCAGGTCAAGATGGTAGAAGAGCAGATCGTTGTTCGCGCGATAGGGACCGTAGCCGCCGATCAGAAGATTCTCGTGCGTGGATTCGGCGGCCGGCTGATGCGTCTGCGCAAAGACAACAGGGAAGGCACACCCGAAGAAGAGCAAAGCGGCGCAGCGTATCTGATTACAGGCAGCAGATCGAGACATTGACTTAGCCTACCGCGTTTTTACTCGTGCATCTCTCTCGACGTCTAAAAGCCGATCCCCGATTGCGCCACTGTCCTGCCGGACAAGCTTTCGCGTGAAGGCCTACCACAGATAAGAAGGAAAGGAGGATAAATGTGGATTTGCAATCGTCAGACTGTGATCCGTAATGATCCTTTTTCCGTCTTGTCCGTGGTAAGCATTTATCGTTACGCACTGTGGGCACGTCCGGCAGGACAGTGGCGCAATCGGCGGTGATTGGCTAAAGCCGTTCAGGAACCCAAGCGGCGGCCTGAAACTCTTTTTGCATCGTTGGCGAACACCATAGAATCGAATGACAGACACATGGCCACCACCACACTCGAACTCCCCAGCGCGCAGCATCCCGGCGCGCAAGACCAGCGCGCGGCCGTCGAACGTCCCTGGCGTCCACGCATCAACCCGTGGATCGTCGCCATGACGGTAACTCTGGCGACGTTCATGGAGGTGCTCGACTCCTCGATCGCCAATGTCGCGCTGCCGCATATCGCCGGCGGCCTCGGGGCCACGCAGGATGAGGCCACCTGGGTGCTCACCGCCTACCTGGTCGCCAACGCCATCATCCTTCCGGCTGGCGCGTACATGACTACCTTCATCGGGCGCAAGAAGTTCTACATGATCTGCGTCGCGCTGTTCGGCATCAGCTCGGCCTTTTGCGGCTTCGCGCCTTCGCTTCCCATCCTGGTCTTCTGCCGCGTGCTGCAGGGCATCGGCGGCGGCGGTCTCGCGCCCTCCGAGCAGGCCATCCTCGCCGATACCTTTCCACCGGAAAAGCGCGGGCAGGCCTTCGCCATGTACGGCCTCGCCGTCGTCTGCGCGCCCGCCATCGGCCCTACCCTCGGCGGCTATATCACCGACAACTTCGACTGGCGCTGGATCTTCTTCCTCAACGTGCCTATCTGCATCCTCTCGCTCTTCCTCACCTCGCGCATCGTCGAAGACCCACCCTACGTGAAGAAGCAGGTGGCTGAGTCGCAGAAGGGCGGCATCAAGCTCGACTTCCTCGGCTTCGGCCTGCTGGCCCTGACCTTCGGCTCGCTCGAGTTCGTCCTCGACAAGGGCCAGGAGGACGACTGGTTCTCCTCGCACCTAATCGCTTTCTTCTCCGTCGCCATGGTGGTCGCCTTCGTCCTCATGATCTGGTGGGAGCTGCGGCAGCTTCGCGAAGGCCACCGCCCTATCCTCAATCTCACCCTGTTCAAACGGCGCAACTTCGCCATCAGCTTCATCCTGATGTTCGTGCTTGGCTTCTCGCTTTATGGCACCACGATCCTCATCCCGCAGTTCGTCCAGACTCTGCTCGGCTACACCGCGGAGCTGGCCGGTCTGGTGCTGTCGCCTGCCGGCCTGATGATGATGGCGATGATGCCCGTGGTGGGCTTTCTGGTGGGCCGGGTGGACCCGCGCAAGCTCATCGCCTACGGCTTTATCATGCTCACCCTCGCGCTGATCATGATGCACACCATGGACTTGACCATCAGCTATGGCCGGCTGGTCTTCCTGCGCTGCCTTCAGGCCTCGGGACTCGCCTTCCTGTTCATTCCCATCAACACCATCTCCTACATCGGCGTGAAGCAGACCGAGAACAATGACGTCTCCGGCCTAACCAACCTCGCCCGCAACATGGGCGGCTCCTGCGGCACGGCCTTTATGGCCACCATGCTCACCCGGCGTACTGCTACGCACGAGACCAACATGGTTCGCAACCTGACCTCGGGAAACCCTGCCTTCGTAAGCATGGTGACAGAGCTCAAAGGAATGTTTGGCGGCCAAAGCAGCGGCAATCCGATGGTAGGCGCGGGCTCTCACACCGCACAGGCCTACCTCTACAACCAGCTTCATCGCCAGGCGGGCATGCTGGCCTATCTGGACATCATCCAGTACCTCGCGGTCTTCTGCGCGTGCATGCTGCCGCTGCTCTTCTTCATTCCGCGGCCGCCGAAGCACGCCAGCCCCTCCGCTGGCCACTAAAGACAGGGAGTAGGGAATAGAAAGCTCCCCACTCGACTCTGCTACAAGGCTTACGGCGAGAGCCTTCTACTCCCTACACCCTACTCCCTGTTCCTAGCCCTTCACGTCTGCGGAACTGGAAATGGATTGCGTTCGTCGAACTGCACCTGGTGCCAGTAGGGATAAGCCAGCGGCACCTTGCTCGCCTCATCCAGCCTCGCAACCTGCTCCGGCGTAAGTTTCCAGCCCACCGCTCCCAGGTTCGCTTTCAACTGCTCTTCATTGCGCGCGCCGACAATTAGCGTCGAAACCGTTGGCCGGCGCAGCAGCCAGTTCAACGCAATCTGCGGAACCGTCTTGCCCGTCTCCTTCGCGACCTCGTCAATCGCCTCCACCACCTTATAAAGGTGCTCCTCCGGAACCTGCGGACCGTTATCCGCGACCACTTTGGTATTCAACCGGCTCTCTTTCGGAATACCCGTCTCGCGGCGAATCTTTCCCGTCAGCCTTCCCCAGCCGAGCGGCGACCATACCAGTGCGCCGACGCCCTGCTCCTCGGCCAGCGGCATCAGCTCCCACTCGTAATCGCGTCCCACCAGCGAGTAGTACACCTGGTGGCCGACATACTTGGCCCAGCCGTAGCGCTCGCTCACGGTCAACGACTTCATCAGGTGCCAGCCGGAAAAGTTCGAACAGGCAATGTACCGCACCTTGCCGTCGCTCACCATCTTGTCCAGCGTATTCAGCGTCTCCTCCACCGGCGTCACCGCATCGAACGCATGCAGATGGTACACATCGACGTAGTCCGTGCCCAGCCGCTTCAGGCTGCGTTCCAGCGACTGGATCAGATGGTAGCGGCTCGAACCCACATCGTTCGGCCCATCGCCAAAGCGGAACGTCGCCTTGGTCGAGATCAGGACGTCTTCGCGTTTGTGATGGGCCAGGGCCCCTCCTGGCGACCAGCCCAGCGCGGTCTCGCTGCCGCCGTTCGAATAGACGTCCGCTGTATCGAAGAAATTCACACCTGCGTCCATGCAGATATCGACGATCCGCTTCGCCTCGTCCTGCGTCGTCTCGGACCACGCCTTGAAGAACTCGTTGTTCGATCCAAACGTGCCCGCACCGAAGCAAAGCTCCGGCACCTTCAATCCCGATTTTCCAAGCTGCCTGTATTCCATGGAGACTCCTCCTGGGTCTGATGTCTTCGCCGCGCAGAACGCTTCACGCTCTCGTGCCTGTGGAAAGTTTTCCCGCCGCATCCCGCTATCGTACTGAGATGCTTCCCATGCTTCTGTTCCCCGAGCAGCCTGATCTCACGCCGGAGATTCCGCCGACCTGGTACGAGGGCAGCGTCGTCTTCCACACCATTGAAAAATGCACCCGCCTGCAGTCGATCCCACGCAACAAACGCATCCAGTATGCCTCCGGCAAAGCCGCACCCGGCCTGCGTCAGTGCTTCAACTGCGAAGACATTCTCCGCGTTAAACGCGCCGGGTAAAAGAATGTCCTGCCGGACGAGCCCACTGCGCTCAGCCACCCCGCAAATGAAGACCTATTTGCGGGGACCCCGGTTCGGCGGTCACTTCGTGACTTGTATACCGGTCTGGGTAGGATAGGTACTTTAGGCCCTCCCGTTGGTCGGGATCATCGTTCCGGACCTTCTACGATTCGCTGCTGTAGAGGCTCGATTCAAACCGCTGCAGCGCGGCGTCCGACCAAGCATGAGAGGCCTTCTGCCAGGTGTCGCCCTGGGCTGCCAGAAAGTTTGGGAAGTTCATCCGGCAGTAGCCGCAGCGCGCCTGAAAATCGAACAGCGCCTGCGCCGTGCCGTCGAGATACAGCATCGCCTGGAGACCATCGCGCGACCATTCGATTGACGCAATCCGCTGCGGTTCGGGGCGATTGAGTTCGGCGTCGCTTTTGGCCAGCGCGGCGACGTTGTAGATCAGCATCGCGTCCAGAATGCTGTGCTCGTGCACCTCCTGCGAGCGGTCGCAGGCATAGAAATATCCCGCAACGCCTTCGTCTTCGAAGACGGCAGTCCAGGGTACGACGGGTGAGTTCGCGGAGAGAAAGGCGCGGCCGGGGGTAAAGGAAAGCGACTGCATATGTTTCACCATACACTCGCGCAATCCGCTTGCACGATACACTCGAAGGAGCGGCTGCCGGTCGTGGACGGCACAAAGGAACGGGAGATTGCAGACGAGTGAAGCGAAGGCAATGGCGGGCGGGACAGGACGAGATGACAGGTAAAGGCCGGCAACCCGGCGCATGAAGCTTCCCCGCATCAGGATTGGCCGCCCCCAGCGTCTGGCCGCGCTTCTTCTGCTGTTTTTTCTGGCGGAGTGCCTTTGGGTGGTTAGCCACCAGCAGCTCTCGCAACAGGACTACCGGTATGCCGAGTGCGGCCGCGAGATGTGGGAGCGTCCTTCGCCGCTGGCCGGCTACTTTACCACATGCGGCAACCTGAACGGGGACGGCACCTTTGCCTACCGGGTCGCCGGGCTTCCGCTCACGGTGCAGCGTCTTGCCATGCTGGGGGCGGACAAGCTGCGCAAGCCGGAGAACCGTCTCTACGCCGAAGGCACACTGCACGGCTCGACGTGGGAGGCGCGCCACGAACTCTTCAGCGTCAAGTACCTGCTGCATGTTCCTTTTATCCTCTTCGCCATCTGGCTGGGCGGCGGCCTGTGGTGGGTGTCACGCCGTCTCTTCGGGAATGAAGGCGGCTTTCTGGCGCTTGGCCTGTACTGCTTCTGCCCGGTCATTGTGCGGTCCGCCGTTCGGCCCAACAATGACGTGCTCGCCATGTGGGGGCTGTACGGTCTGGTCTACACCGCCATGGGTGTTGCCCACGCGATGCAGGGTCCGCGGCAAAAATGGCGACCGCGCATCCTCCTGCTCACGGTCGCGCTTGGACTCACCGCCGCCGCGCATCTGCTGGCCGCGATGGCCGGATTTGTCATGGCGCTGGTGTGGATGCTCTACCTCGCCGAGCGCCGCCGCAGTTACGTGATGCAGATCCTGGTCTCCTCGGCGATCGGCGCGCTGGTAATCCTGTTTGCATTTTATGCGTTCCGGCTCGCGCCCTTCAGCTACGTTTTTACCGGCGGCGGCGCTCGTTTCTGGTTCTCGCTCGATGGTGCGCGCCGCTTCTTCCTCGACGTTGCCAATGGTCCCATTGTGGTCGCCACGCTGGTCGCGCTGCTGCTCTACTTTACCGTCCGCCGCTGTCGTTATTTCGGCAACACGGCTCCGCTGGTGATGGTGCTGCTGCTGCTTCCGCTCTTCACCACCCAGACTGTGTCGGAGCCATGGCTGTGGGCGCTGCCGTTTCTCTTCACGTTTCTCGGCGGCGTCTTCGCGGATGCGCTCGAAACCCGCCAGCGCAGGATGTTTCTCGCACTCACGGGCGCGCTGCTGCTGACGCAGGCCCTGGTCTGCCTCTCGCTGCTGCCCGGCATCGCCCGGTAGTGTGCGCGGGCAGGCTGTATCCGCTCTGCCACGGCCATCCGAAGTCGTTTGCCTCTCAACCTTTCGGAACTGCGGCATAATAGGGCGACAGCCACAAAAAACAGTTGCGCCTGAAGGATGGTCCTCTCCCGAATGATGTCCCGGACGATGAAAGTCTCGCTCCAGTCCACATGCACCGCCTGCGTTATGACGGCTCTGCTGCTGGTTAGCGGCTGCCACCGGAACCGGAAGTCGAAGTCGGTGCCCAATACGTCGAAGTATTCGGACCAACTGCATCAGCTTGTCGAGAAGAAGTCTCTGCCGCAGGAAAAAGTCGATACCACCAAGTTGCCCAACCTGCGCTGGCCTGATTTTTCCGACTACGAGCCCGTCGTCTCCACCTTCTATGACGACCGCAACTACGAGGTTGCGTGGACCCGCGACGGTGCACCCACGCCCACCGCGCTGGCGTTCATGCAGCAGTTTCGCGATGCCGGCGCGAAGGGCCTGATTCCCGAAGACTATGACGCCTCGCGCTGGGATACTCGCGTGCAGGCGCTCAAGAGCAAGTCCGCCGACGCAATCTCGCTGTTCGACGTCGCCATGACGGTCAACGTGCTGCGCTACATCTCCGACCTGCGCATGGGCCGGGTCAATCCGTCGCACTTCAACTTCGAGATTCCGGTGTATGACAAGCGCTACAACCTCGCCGAGTTCGTCTCCGACAATGCAGTAGATTCGACCGACGTGCCGAAGCTTATCGCCGGGGTCGAACCCGACTCCGACGAGTATCGCCAAACCGAGCAGGCCCTTGGGCACTACCTCGACCTCGCTAAACAGCAGCAGCAGATGCAGATGCAGCCGCTGCCAATGGTGGTTAAGGCAGTCTCCGAGGGCGCCCCATATCCGGACGCCGATGCGCTGCTGGCCCGATTGCGTCTCGAAGGCGACGTAGGCGGTATTTTCGGCACCACGGATGGGAGCATGCCGCCGACAAGCCCCCGGTTGCACACAACCTTCGATGCCGCGCTTTCAAGCGGTGTGAAGAACTATCAACATCGCCACGGCATCGCCGAAGACGGGAAGCTGACCCCGCAGACAATCAAGTCGCTCAACGTTCCGATCACCGATCGCGTCGCGCAGTTGCAGGACTCGCTCGAGCGCTGGCGCTGGCTGCCTGAGCCGTACCTGCACCCGCGTCTGATGGTCAATCTGCCGGAGTTCCTGCTGCGCGGCTACGATCCCGACCACAATCTCGACTTCACCATGCGCGTGGTCATCGGCCAGGCCAAGGACAACCACGAGACCCCGGTCTTCACGCACATGATGAAGTACCTCGTCTTTCGCCCGTTCTGGAACGTCCCCGTCGACATTGCGCGCAAGGAACTGGTCCCGCACATCGAGGCGAGCCGCGGGTATCTCTCTACCAAGAACTTCGAGGTGACTACCAACAAGGGCGTCGTGCTGACCGACTATACCGCGCATCAGGTCTCGCAGGGTATGGTGATGGTGCGGGAAAAGCCCGGCCCGAAGAACTCGCTGGGCCTCATCAAGTTCATGTTCCCTAACCAGTACGATATCTATCTCCACTCGACCCCGGCGGTCTCTCTGTTTGAACGCACCCGGCGCGATTACAGCCACGGCTGCATCCGCGTGCAGAAGCCCGCCGACCTCGCCGTCTGGGTGCTGCAGGGAAACAACGGCGACTGGGACCTCGATAAAGTGAACGACGCCATGAACAATGGCCCCGACAACAAGACTGTCGGTCTCAAGACTCCGCTGCCCATCGACATCTTCTATCTCACGGCCATCGTCGCCGAAGATGGCCAAGTGCATTTCTTCGACGATGTTTACGGCTACGATGCGCAGATGCAGCAGGTCTTCTCGAAGGGTCCGCCGTATCCGGTGAAGCCTGTGCCGGTGGTACCCAAAACAAAACCTGGAGACACGGCATAGAACAGCGGTACACTGCTGCGAGTGAAAACGCCTGAGTACAACTCGACGCTCGACGTTTATATCGCCAAGGCGCAGCCCTTTGCCCAGCCCATCCTCACGCACCTGCGCGAAGTTGTCCACAAGGCCTGTCCTGGGGTGCAGGAGGAGATCAAGTGGAGCAGGCCCTTCTTCGTGCTCGACGGCGTGATCCTGTGCAACATCGCCGCCTTCAAAAAGCACTGCAGCATCGGCATCTGGGGGCACGAGATGCAGCAGATCCTCAATGCCGACGGAGTGAGGTTCGAGGGCGCCATGGGTACCTTTGGACGCATTACCAGCCTGATCGATCTGCCGCCGGACAAGGTGCTGCTCGGCTATCTGCGTCAGGCGGCGGCCTTTGTCGCCAGCGGTCAGCGCACCAAGTCTTACGAGCGCCCGCATCGCGTCGCGAAACCCGCATCCGAGACGCCATCCGAACTGACTGCCGCACTGAAGAAAAATGAAGCCGCGGCAAAGGTCTTTGCTGCCTTCACCCGGTCCTGTCAGCGCGAATACATTGACTGGGTTGCCGAAGCCAAGCGCCCGGAGACTCGGGAGAAACGCATCGCGCAGGCCGTGGGGTGGATCGCCGAAGGTAAGCAGAGGAACTGGAAGTATCAGAACTAGAGCGAGTTTGCTGTTGGTGTAGAGAGGGCAACCGCAGATTCCCTACGGGAATGACAAACAAGAATGACAGACAAAGAGACAAACAAAGGGTACGGCAGACTCGACAGGTTTATTCATCGGTCGTGCAGGCGGTAGACTGGCTGCGATGGATTTCCTATCAGGGCCAGGTACGGCGGTAAGGACGGTGAGCGCAGCGGCGGCGGCGGCGGAACCCGGCGATGAGGTGACGCACGCCCAGGCTCCTTGGGACGCAGGAGATGCGGAACTGGACGCTCCTCTTCTCCGGCGCAAACTCATGAGTTGGTATTACGGCCATGCCCGCGAGCTTCCCTGGCGCGGCATCAGCGATCCTTACCGCACCTGGGTCTCCGAGGTGATGCTGCAGCAGACTCGCGTCGCTGCCGTCATCGAGCACTACGAAGCGTTCCTCCGCAAGTTTCCCACCCTGCTTGCCCTCGCCCTCGCGCCGGAGTCCGAGGTGCTCGCCTCCTGGTCTGGTCTCGGCTATTACCGTCGCGCCCGCATGCTCCACAAAGCCTCACAGTTCGTCACCCGTGAGCGCGGCGGCGTCCTGCCCCCCACCGCGGCGGAACTCCGCACCCTGCCCGGCATCGGCGAGTACACCAGCGCCGCCATCGCCAGCATTGCCTTCGGCGAAAGCATCGCCGTCGTGGATGGCAATGTCGAGCGTGTCCTTCTACGCCTCGCCGGGCGGACCGAAGCCCGCAACGCGGCAGGCCGCGCCCTGATCCAGTCCCTGGCCGGCGATCTGGTCCCCAGGCGGCGCATGCACCAGGAGTTCAATGCAGCCGGCGACCACAATCAAGCCATGATGGAACTCGGCGCCACAATCTGTCTTCCGCGTGCTCCACTGTGCCTGCACTGTCCTCTATTCGCGATTTGCAAGACCCGTGGCGAGCACCCAACTGCGCCACGGGCCGCGCAGCTCAGCCGTCCCGCCGCCTATCTTCTCAGCCTCCGCAAGCGCGGCACCGTCACGGAGGTGCTGCTGGAGTTGCGCGCCGCCGATGTCAGCCTGATGCCGGGCATGTATGAGCTCCCGCCGCTGCCGCAGGACGCCATTCAGGGCCGCGAACCTCTGCTGCGGCTTCGTCACGCCATCACCAATACCAACTACTATGTTCAGGTCTATGCGGTGAAGGGTCCCCAGGACCGAGGGCTTCGTCGCGCCGTCCCCGCCGCAAAGACCGATCTGCACTGGATGCGCACCGGCCGGCTGGGGTCTGTCCCGCTCACCGGCCTCGCCCGCAAAATTCTGCAACGGCTGGATGTGATGGAGATCCGCATGCCGCGTCTGCCGGCTGACTCCTCCGAACCGGCCAGCAGAATCCGGAACAGCGTGAGTTGACCGCGGATCTTCGCGGAGAAACGCGGATAAAGACTTAACACCGATATGCACCGAGTAGAGTGACTAGATCGAATTTGCTGTTGGTGTGGAGGAGGCGACCGCAGATTCCCTTTGGGAATGACAAACAAAATAACGGCAGACTCACAAACAAAGGGCACGGCAGACTTTATGCCAACTGCTGCTTTGCTTTAAAAATAGGCGAGACGGATGGGTATGTTGCCGTTGCTTCGTTTCAATCTGTTTCGATCGGTGTCAATCGGTTCTGCGTATTTCACAAACCGGCGGCGGCCGCGCTACTGCATCCGAACTGCGTTCTTCTTTGCCCCAGCCGCGGACAGCATCCCATCGGGGACGCCGCGCAGCTTTCCATTCAACAAGCCGGTAGCCTTCGGTCCCGCCCCGAGGTGCATCAGCAGAGGATGCTGAAGCGTGACGATGACTGCTGTCGCCGGCGTGTCCCCGGAGCATATATAGCTGTGGATAGTATTCGCGTCAAAGTAGATGGCATCCCCAGCTTCGACATGGTGCGTTGTGTCGCCATGGCGTACATCCAGTGTGCCCGAGAGCAGATAGAGGAACTCGCATCCCGCATGCTGGTGCGCGCGCGGAACGAGGTTCTCCTTGCCGGGCAGGAACTCCGCGAAGTAGGGGTCGAGCTGACGGTCCGGCACCAGGTAGCCGAGGCTTTCGAAGAAGTAAGCTGGGTCGTCCGCGCCCGTCTGCGGCAGACGCACCCGCTCCCCACGGCGATGCACGCGGAACAGGGTCTGCGGCTCCGGATCGAAGAAGTAGCTGAGGTCCTTGGAAAAGACCATGGCGACGCGGGCTAGATTGCGCAGTGTCGGCACCACACGCCCGGTCTCCAGTTGCGACAGAAAACTGGCGGAAAGCCCGGTATGCCGGCCCAGTTCCACCAGCCCCATCGACTTCTTCAGGCGCAGATGCTTGATGCGCTCGCCGATCCGCTTTTCCGCGATAAAGGATTCTGCAGCCTCGCCGTCGACCTGGAGGTTCTGGGGATCCGCAGGAGGAGCGCCCACCACCGTTCGTGGCATCTCCGTGGAGTTCGAGTTGGAAGAATTGAAGCTCTGTTTATTCATAGTGGATGTGTTCGCTATATCAACAGACGTTGGAATGTAGTCAAAAGATGTATGGCTTTACCGTTGCTTTACGATTGGATGCCGGAATTCGCCTTTGTAGAAGCAGAGGGCGCTCAAAATGCTAGCCTGTGACCCATGAAGTCTTACGATCCTAACCGCCAGTGGCGACTGCGGCGCTGGGTGTCTTCGCCCTCCGCCGCGCTGCTGATCGCCCTCGCTGCCGGTTGCGCCAGTCCCCGCCCGCCCCGCCCGCCCTCGCTGGAGCTTCCTGAGATCGTCAAGGACCTCACTGCTCAGCGCGTCGGCGACCAGGTCTCGCTTCGCTGGACCACTCCGGAAAAAACCACAGATCGACTCGAAATCAAAGGTTCTGTGACCGCGGAGATCTGCCGCATCGAGCAACCAGCTGCTCATCCGGCTCCGCCCTGCACTCCGGTCCGACGGCTGGGGGTTCTTCCCGGGGCGTCGCAATCCACCGATTCGTTGCCCAAGGCCCTGACAACCGGCCCCGCCGCCCTGCTGGCGTATCGCATCCAGCTCTTCAACGCCCATGGCCGCTCCGCCGGTCTTTCCCCGAAGGTCTTCGCAGCCGCCGGAGTTGCGCCCCCAGGGGTCGAACAGCTCAGGGGCGCTGTGGCGCCTACCGGAGCGATGCTCGAATGGCAGCCCCAGAACACGTCCGCCTCCGTCGAGCTCGACCGTCTGCTGCTGAGTCCCGCCGCCACATCACCCGGCCGCCCCACCGCCCCGAAGTCATCGGCGAAGTCTCCACTGCCCGGCAAGGCCAGAGCCGCGCATCCTTCTGCTCCCAAGTCATTGGAAGCGGGGTCGGCTACCGCGAACGAGGTCAAGCTCCAGACACCGCCGCACACCGAAGATGCAGGCGGCACCCTCGACTCTACCGCAGTGAAGGGCGAGACTTATCGCTATACCGCTCAGCGCCTTGTTACCGTATCGCTCGACGGCCACACCGTCACGCTCCGCAGCTTGGCCTCCTCCCCCGTCACCCTTGTTCTACGCGACATTTTCCCCCCCGCCGTTCCCGCCGGCCTCGAAGCCGTACCCGGCGGAACAAACCCAGCCGACCGTTCCATCGATCTCTCCTGGACGCCTGACGGCGACACCGACCTCGCGGGCTACTTCGTCTACCGTCAGCAAGTCGCCTCCAACGGCGCATTCGCAGGCCGGCCGATCCGCCTCAATCCTGCCCCGATCGCCGGTCCGGCCTGGCGGGATCGAACTGTAGTCCCCGGCCAGCGGTATGCTTATCGTGTCAGTGCGGTCGACACCTCCGGAAACGAGAGCAAGCCCAGCGCCGACGTGCAGGAAACCTTGAGGGAGCCCTAGAAATGCGTTACTGCAAGTACCTGTCGTCTGAGTCGTCTGAGTCGTCCGAGTCGTCGGAGCCGGAAAAGAGAACGGAAAAATCAACCCGGCTCCCCCGCTACGCCCTTGTCGAAAAGCGCAACGGCGTCCTCTGGGCCGCGCTCCCCATGCAGGCCCCGCACGAGGATCTTACCTCTCGTATTGCCGGCACCCTGCCGGTCCCCTCTCTAGCGCCCGGCTTCAAACCCACCCCTCTCTCCGAGCTTCACCTCCTGCCTCCGGTCACGCCTTCGAAGATCGTCTGTGTGGGGCGCAATTATCGCGACCACGCCGCCGAACTTGGCAATGAAGTCCCCAGGGAGCCGCTCCTTTTCCTGAAGCCGCCGTCCTCCTTGCTTGCCCCGCGCGGTGTCATCTGCATGCCGGCCATTTCGCAGCGCGTTGATTACGAAGGCGAACTTGGCATCGTGATCGGCCGCCGCTGCCGCAACATCGGCCCCGATGAGGACGTCCGCCCCTACATCCGCGGCTATGTCTGCGTCAACGACGTCACCGCCCGCGACATCCAGAAGTCCGATGGCCAGTGGACCCGCGGCAAGGGCTTCGATACCTTCTGCCCCGTCGGCCCCCTGGTCTCGGACGAGATCGACCCCTGCGGCTTCGAAGCAAACCCCGGACATCCCGTCACCATCACCACCCGCGTCAACGGAGCCGTGAAACAGCAGGGAAGCACCCGCGACTTAATCTTCCCCATCGCTGAGTTGCTCCGCTACATTACTGCCTGCATGACGCTGGAATCTGGCGACCTGATCCCCACCGGGACCCCCGCCGGCGTAGCAGCCGTGCAGCCCGGAGACCGCATCCAAGTAGAGATAGACGGTCTCGGCATCCTCGAAAATGAATTCGCCGCCGAATGAAAGGGCAGGGAGTAGGGAATAGGGAATAGAAAACTCTACCATTTGACTGCCCTGCAACGACCATGGAGTCATAACAGATGAGCAGGAAGTAAAAGGCCACGCAGCAGCCATCAAAGAAGAGCTTTCTGCTCCCTACTTCAAAGACCTTGATAAAATCGTACTCAACAGCCAAGGAGAAATAGTATGGCATCGTTACTCGAGCAGCTTCGCGGATACACCAAAGTCGTCGCCGACAGTGGCGACATCAACTCCATCGAGAAGTTCAAGCCGCAGGATTCCACCACCAATCCTTCGCTGATCGAAGCGGCGGCGCAGATGCCTGCCTATCAGCCCATCGTTGATGACGTGTTGAAGCAAGCGCGCAAGGACGCCGGGGACAGCGCCTCCGATAAAGATGTCGCCGCCCAGGCCTTCAAGTCGCTCGCTGTCGCCTTCGGCCGCAAGATCCTCGACATCGTGCCCGGCCGCGTCTCGACCGAGGTCGACGCCCGCCTCTCCTACGACAGCGAGAAGACCAAAGCGCAGGCCCGCGACATTATCGCCCAGTACGACAAGGCCGGTATCTCCCGCGACCGTGTCCTGATCAAGATCGCCAGCACCTGGGAGGGCATCAAGGCTGCCGAAGCGCTCGAGCAAGAGGGCATCCACTGCAACCTGACTCTGCTCTTCGGCCTCCACCAGGCCATCGCCTGCGCGGAGGCGAAGGTCACTCTCATCTCGCCCTTCGTCGGCCGCATTCTGGACTGGTACAAGAAGGACACCGGCAAGGACTATCAGGGCGCGGATGACCCCGGCGTCCAGTCCGTGACGACGATCTACAACTACTACAAGAAGTTTGGCTACAAGACGGTCGTGATGGGCGCGAGCTTCCGCAATATCGGCGAAATTACAGAACTCGCCGGCTGCGATTTTCTCACCATCTCTCCCAAGCTGCTAGCCGAACTCGACTCCACCCAAGCCGACCTGCCGCGCAAGCTGGACCCAGCCAACGCCGAGAAGATGGATATTAAGAAGATCCCTATGGACAAGGCGGCCTTCGAGAAGATGCACGCCGAAGACCGCATGGCCCATGACAAGCTGAAGGAAGGCATTGAAGGCTTCTCGAAGGCGCTCGAAGACCTCGAAAAGCTGCTGGAAAAGCGGCTCAGCGAGATCAGCGAACCCGCCGGAGCCGCTCACTAGACTACAGCGGATTTGCTGGTGGTGTGCAGGAAGACAACTGCAGATTCCCTCTCGGGAATGACAAACAAAGGGCTTTACGCCAACTGCTACTTCGCTCTAAATCAATGTATCCACAAAGATTAAAGACCGCGCCCAAAACGCGGTCTTTGTCTTTGGGCTCGCCGTGCAAAGGTCCCTCCACAATTGAGCCACCCACGCGCGCGTCAAAGGGACGTTAAGGGGATGTCAAGAGGACTATACTTGGCGGCAGAAATGGCGAAGGAGATCTTCGCGAGGAGGATTTTTCTCATGGTGAAACCCATACCTGATGGTTATAGTTCCGTCACCCCTTATCTCATCTTCGATAACGCCAATGGTGCGATCGAGTTTTACAAAAAAGCCTTTGATGCGAAGGAGATCTATCGTCTGCCCATGGGAGACCGCATTGGCCACGCAGAGATCAACATCGGCAACTCTCGAATTATGCTGGCAGACGAAGCTCCCCAGATGGAGGCATATAGCCCAAGGCACTACAAGGGCTCACCCGTGAGCCTGATGTTCTACGTGGAGGACGTTGACGCCTTCGCGAAGAAAGCCACTGACGCCGGTGCGACCGTTGTGCGGCCCTTGAAAAACCAGTTCTACGGCGATCGCACGGGAACTTTTCTTGACCCGTTCGGCTACAAATGGACGATCGGGACGCATGTCGAAGATGTCCCTCCGGAAGAGATGGAGAAGCGTATGAAGAGTGCGGCCGGCAGTCAGGGATAGTTGGGGGGGCAGCTCGGAATGAGCTTGCCGCGGCGAACTATCGCAGAGACCCAGCCAGAGTCCCCCCAGCTCCCTCGGTTATCTGCTCCGGCCTGCCCTTCAGCGCATACATTCTCTGATCCGCCACTCGCAGAAGCCGTATCGAGTCCTGCGCATCGTCGGGATAGATCGCCACCCCAATGCTCGCCGATACGACCATCGCCTGTCCCTCCACCAGAATCGGCCTCTCCATTGCCTGCCCCACTATCTCCATGAACTTCTCCACCCCCTGTTGCTTGCCCACGTCGGTCGCCAGCAGGATGAACTCGTCGCCGCCCAGCCGCGCCAGCATATCCGACGGCCGCATGCCCTGCCTCAGGTTTGTCGACACCTCCCGCAGCACCTGGTCTCCCGCCTGGTGTCCCAGCGTGTCGTTGATCTTTTTGAAGCCGTTCAGGTCCAGGATCACCAGTGCCATCCTGCTCCGTACTCGACCCGCGTGCTCGAGCGCCGTCGTCAGCCGCTCCGCGAACAGCCTCCGGTTGGGAAGCCCTGTCAACTCGTCATGCCGCGCCAGCCACTCATTGCTCGAGATCTGTTCCTCCAGCATGACCAGGATCATGCCGATCGAGATCAGCGCCTTCTGCATGTTCCACACGTGCGAGGCGATATCGGCGTACTCCCGCGACATCACCGCCCACGGGTGCAGCAGCAGGCACAACGCCCAAATGGTGAAGCCCGTCACAATCGCCAGCTTGCCTGTACTCTTGCGCGGCAGCCGCCTCTCAAAGTTCACCGCCGCAATCACATACACGCAGCAGAGGCTCCAGTACACCGCGTTCCGGTATGCTGCATGCTGGATCAGGTATCCCATGCCCATCCAGCCGGAAACATAGAGCAACGCCAGCGCCCAGTTTCGCCGCAGGTACAACGAAGTCCCCACCCCGAGGACCAGCCCCGCCGCAATCCACGGGAGATACGCGCCGGCGTTGTGAACGCGCATGCCATACAGCGTATTAATCGCCAGCAGCGGAAGAGAGTTCATCGCCAGATACAGCAGCCGAGTCCCTCCCGAAATCGGATACTTTCCCGCCGCCCACACAAACACCATGCCCGCCAGCAGATAGCCATCCACCACGATCACATGCAGCGCCCTGGGCGGCGGCCCCTGGTGCGGGTAAAACGTGTGCGCTACCGCTTCGATCAAAGTGATGGTCAGGCCGAGCAACCAAAGATCCGCCCGCTCCTGCGGATGCCTCCGCCGCAGCATCGAAAGGATTACGACCAAAATGGCGAGCGCCAGCAGATCGGGAACAAAGGCGTAGTTCATCGGGCTTCGCCTCCAGCTCTGGAAGTGGCCTTGTCCTGGCCACCGGAAAGACTGTTTTCTGAAACACCCTGTTGCACTATGAGATCGCCGCATTCCAGGCCCGGAAGGCGAATGCCTTTGACGCTGTTCTCGGCTCTCCGCCAGAAAAGCGTCATTCAGAGCAGCGAGAATACCAGACCGCAATAGCCCTTGCGGAGAGAAATGTGAGGAAGATGCGACCGCCCGGCAACGTTCCCACCGAATCAAGCAAAAACCGCCAAGCTTTTGGTGCCCAGAAAGGAACTGTAGATCGTAAATGCACCCCGAAGAGTCGAGATGTAGTTTCGACCCGACACAGCTTGGCAGGCGATTCAGAATACCCCGATTGTCCAGTATGGGCGGTAAGGTCAAATGAAGATCTGCCCACAAAGAAAAGAGCTGGGCACCATCGCCCAGCCCTCTCGCTCGCGTGAACCTCACAAGTTACCGGTGTCCACCGCCACCGCCACCGCCACCGCCGTGGAAGCCACCGCCTCCACCGCCGTGGAAGCCACCGCCTCCACCGCCGTGGAACCCGCCACCAGCAACTCCACCGCCGTGGAACCCGCCGCCAGCCGCCGCGCCGCGGGCATATCCTTCGCCATACCGCGCGCCACGGAAGCCATAGCCTCCCCGGAACCCGGCACCGCGGCCATAGAACCCGCGCCCATACACGAATCCGCCGCCATACAGATAACCTGGCGAGTAGAACCCGTACCCGAATGGACTGAAGAACGGTCCCGCTCCGGGCAGCCACGTATAGCTATACAGCGCCGGGTCCCAGTCCCAGCCGGGCGCAAAGCCGCCGTATCCAGGACCATACCCCGCATATTCGGAGGCGAGATTCACGTTCGCCTCGCCCAGATACTGCGAGCGCAGACTGCTCCATTGGTACAGGTCATCCTCCGACCGGTTCTTATCGAACTTCTGCGGCTTCACCGGCTCGCCGGTCATGGCAAGCTGGCGCCCGCCCTTTACATCGATCGGCTTTATATCACTCTGCAGGTTGTTCCCAGGGTATACGGCTGCTTTGCCGTCGAACGTCCTCACCGTGTTGTTGTCGGCGTTGAACTCATACAGGCCGTTCTTCACAATCTGCGTCTGACCGCCTTGTTGATCGATCAGGATTCTGTTCTGCGAGTACAGTTGGTCCGCCTCCACCTCGGCACGCCCGCGTTCGAGGCTTACCTCGGTATGGGTCAGGTCCGGTTTCACCATCTTCACCGTGCTGTCGCTTCCCAATCGCAGAAACACGCCCGGCGTCAGCAGGATCTCCACCTTGCCGTTCGCCGTGGCCAGTTCCTGCCCTGGCTGCAGCTCGGCCTTTCCTACGGACTTTTGCGAAACCTGACGACCATCGATCGACGCCTGGCCTTCGACATAGTTGAGAGTTCCTGGGCGGGCCTGGTTGGCGCTTTGCTGAGCAAAAGCAGGCGGAATCAGAGTCGCCAAGGAAAGCAGAAGAACCGATTTCAAACTTGGCATTGTCATAAACCCTCTGTGGGTTAGATGTATGCGGGACCGAAAAGTCACATCGCGGCCGGTATCCGCGCCGTGAGCAACTGATTGATACTCAAGCCTTTGTCTCCACACCATCGGCCGCAACATCTTTCCGGAAACCGTGTTCAATACCTAAACAAACCCTCCGCTTCTTTCTTGATCCCCAACAATTATTCCTGCCAGGCTTTTTCGACCCTCCGACGGACCGGCCGTCAGGAGTACCAGCGGTTCCTCCACTCGCACCGTTGCATTCCACGCCCGCGGATCGGCTTGGCAGTGGTGCTGCGCATCGGCGACAATCGCTAGCAGTTCACACACGGAGCAAGCGATGAAAGCACAACCGGCCCCCCGCGCCCGCACGCCACACCCGCGCCGACTCGCCACCCTCCTGATTGCTGCTGCGCTGCTTTCCGCAATGACGTCCGCTATGGCGAACGCGCAATCCGATGACATCCCGGCCCCGCCTCTCAACGGCATTGCCCATGTCGCCATCCGGGTCCGCAACCTCGCCGCCTCCACCGCCTTCTATGAAAAGCTGGGCTTTGAGCAGGCGTTCGATCTGCGCAAGGACAATATCCCTTACCAGGCGTTTATTAAGATCAACGACCAGCAGTTCCTCGAACTCTATCCCGTCAGCGACAAGAACCCGGCCGCCGGATTCCTTCACCTCTGCTTCGAAGGCGTCAATCTTCAGGCCATTAGCCAGGACTACGAGAGCCGCGGCCTGACGCCCACCGTTGTTCACAAGGCCGGGGGCGGCGACCTCCTGTTCACCCTGGCCGGCCCCCTGCAGCCGTTCGGCCCGCAGAATATCGAGTACACCCAGTACATGCCCGGGTCGCTGCACACCAACGACAACGGCAAACACCTCGGTCCCGACCGTGTCGCCGACCGGCTCATCGCCGTCTCGCTCGCCATGGACGATCCCGACAGCGCTCGCGACTTCTACATCAACCAGCTCAACTTCAAACCCATCTCCGGCGATCCGATGGATCTCCACATGCCAGGCAACTCCGGCCAGGAGATCGAGATCGTGCCTGCCAGCCTCGGCAGCCAGGCGCACCTCACGCTGAATACCGAGAACCTCGGCAGGGCCGCGCGGCACCTGCATAAACAGGGTGTCGCGGCCGAAAAAAATGGCGCCACCCTGACCGTCACCGACCCCGACGGAAACATCCTCCTGCTGGAAAGCCGCTAGCCGGCACGGCCGCGGGCAACAAATCGCACCTAGTCGTACTTCGCCGCACTTAGCCAGGACTTCTCCGTGACTCTTCGCCAGGCCCTGAACGCCGCTGCCGCCCAACTCGCCGGACATGAACACCTGCGCGCCACCGCCAGTCGCGACGCCGAGCTGCTGCTGCTCCACACACTGCAGATCGCGCGCGTCACGCTGCTTGCGCATCCCAGCCGCGAACTCACCGCCGCGCAACAGGCACTCTACCAGAGCACTATCGAACGCCGCCTGCGCCATGAGCCTATTCAATACATCACCGGCCAGCAGGAGTTCTACGGCCTTTTGCTCGAGGTCACGCCAGCCGTCCTGATTCCTCGCCCCGAGACCGAACACCTCGTCGAAACAGTCCTGCACTTGCTGCCCTCGGACAATCCAGACAATCCAGACAAACCGGACAAGCCGCTGAAGATCGCCGACATAGGTACCGGCTCCGGCGCTATCGCAATCGCTCTCGCTGTCCACTTGCCTCGTGCACGGATCACGGGGATTGATCTGTCCTCCGCCGCGCTCGCCGTAGCCGCGGCCAATGCCGAGAAATTTGGCGTGGCAGCCCGCATCCGCTTTCTTGTCTCCGATCTCCTGTCCGCTGTGCTTCCCGCGTTATCCGGCGACAGAGAAAGCAGATTCGACGCCATCGTCAGCAACCCGCCCTACATCCCCGAGTCCGATCGCTCGACCCTGCACCCGCAGGTGCGCGACCACGAACCCGGCTCCGCGCTCTTCGCCGGCGAGTCCGGGCTTGACCTTTATCGCCGCCTGATCCCGCAGGCCTGGAGCGCCCTCAACCCAGACGGGCTGCTGGCACTCGAAATCGGCCATGGCCAGCGAGACGCCCTCGCCGCCCTGCTCTCCGGGTGGGACGACATCCGCTTCTTAAATGACCTTCAGGGCATCCCCCGCGTGGCGCTCGCCGTCAGGCCAGCCAGGGGCACGAGAAAGAGATAGAATCCATGCACGACAGCACAGCCTGTGAAACTCTGCGGCTTGCCGTTCGTATCCCAATCAGAGTTTCGGGCCGATGGAAAGATGAAAAATAGACTGCTGCAGGACCACCTTTACACTATCGAGGAGCGCCTCCTCCACCCCGACCGCGAGGCCGATCGCACCGTTCTGATCCCCATGTTCGCGGAAGAGTACAAGGAGTTCTGCACCTCCGGGCGCATCTACAACCGCCAGCAGACAATTGACGTCCTGCTCACCAGCGCGCCCCGGCCCGCGACCATACTCCACTTCAATACCACCCGACTCGCCGAAGACGTCGTGCTTGCCACCTATCGTGCGACTACGTCTGCCGCCAGCTCGCACCGCTCGTCTCTATGGATCTTCCGCGACCAACGCTGGCAGCTCTTCTTCCACCAGGGCACCATCGCAAGCTAACAACCCCGCTCGACCTACAAGCCCGCGTACCAGTCGTAGCCCAGCTTAGTCCAGTAGTCGTCAGGCTGCATATCGGTGTAGGCGATCAGGCCGATGCGCTTGATCTGTTTGTAACCGTACTTGATCGGCATATGCAACCGTACCGGTGCGCCATGCCACTGCGCCAGCGGTCGGCCCGCCATCTCGGTCGCCAGCAGGCTCTGCGGGTGCAGACAAGCCTGCAGGGTGAACCCACAGTAGTAGTCTCCGTCCGGAGTCTCCATGTAGATGTACTTCGGCAGCGATCCATCCTTGCCGCGCTCCGGCGGGTATTTCGCGATCAGGTCCGCCAGACGGTATCCACCCCAATGCACCACCTGGCTCCATCCCTCGATGCATTTGAACTGTGTCACCAGTTCATGGTGCGGCAGGCTGGTCACATCGTCCATGGTCAGCAGCAGCCCCGGTGTGCCTGGGTCGAGCGTGTTGTCCGACTCGCCCGCCTCCTCCTGCCCGCGCGGCCGCTTGTTCCCTTCGGCCTTCTTCATCGCCGCGAATGCCGCCTCGAACTCCGGAGGCATCTTGCTCTGCGGCGCTTTCGGCTGCTTTCCGCCGCCGCCGGTCATCGTGCTCGCCGGACCTCCCTGCATCATCGGCCCCTGGCCCATGCCTGCATCGCCGTTCGGGTCGGCCTTGGCATCGGGGCCGTTTCCTGCCATCGGTCCGTTTTTCTTCGGAGCAACTTTGGTGTCATGCTCTACCGGGCCGGGCTTTTTCGTCACCGCGTACTGGTACTCCCACGCCGTCACATCGTCCACATACTGCGGAAGGCGTTTCGCATTCTCCACGCCAACCATCTGCAGGCGATAGCTCTCCGGGACCAGGTCCATCTTTAACCCGTAGTTGCCGTTCGTCCGCAGTTCCATGGACTGATTCACTGGATACGTCGGCGCAAGCCCACGCTCATCGAAGGCCCCGCGCGAAATCCTGGCATTGAAGTTCAGGGTCTTGCGCAGCGGACGCGGAATCATCTCATCGCCCGGGCTGCGATCGATCCACCGGTAGAAACCGTATCCTCCCGCCGCAGCCGCCGCCGCAACCAGAAAACTCCTTCGTGTCCGCCTGCCCGACTCTGCGCGTACCGCAGCATCCGCAGCCAGCGCGTCTTCATCCAGCGAATCCGCCGCTCGCGAATCACGCCGTTCCCGGTCGCCCTCCCGCTCCCCCACCCGATCCCAGCCGCGGTCTAGATCGTCGTCGCGATCCTTGCGATCTTTCTCCCACTTGCGCCGCTGCTCCTGTTCCTCCCGTTCCTCGCGTCCGTCGCTCATCTCGCCCTCCTCTCTTCGTCCAGCGAACTCTTGTCTGCGGGCACGATCTCGTAGCCACTCACCATCGAACGGAAGTTGTTCCATCCTGCAAGCGCCACCTGTACCACATGGACGACGAAAAATGCGCAGAAGCCCATCGTCAGCCAGAAGTGTTCCCAGCGCGCCATCTCATAGCCGCCCAGCAGCGACGTCAGCCAGTGCGCCTGCGTCGGCTTGTAGATCGAGAGCCCCGTCACCAGCGACCCGAGCCCCATCAGGATTACCGTCGTGTAGGCGATCCTCTGCGCGCCGTTGTACTTCTTCTGCGCCGGCAGGCCCTTGCGCAGATGCAGGTCCACCAGCGTCACCTGAATCGCGTCCCGCAGCGATCGTCGCTCCGGCACCAGCAACCTCCACTCCCCTGAGATCAACAGATACGCCGCATACAGGATCCCGTTGATGGCGAAGATCCACATGAAGAAGAAGTGATAGCCCAACCCCTCGGTCACGCGGTACGGCGCGTTGATCGCGTTCCAGAACCACGGCGGAAACAGCCGCACCAGCGTGAGCGAACCGATGCCGACGCGATAGACCGCATGCGGATGCTTGTACGCGTTATCGGAATCGTTCCAGTAGATCAGCAGTCCGCTCCAGATCATCGTGAACAGCACAGGGAAGTTCACCCAGTGCATCCAGCGAATTGCCAGCGGATGCTTCCGCTCCAGCCTGATCGTTGGCGTTGCAGGCGGCTTCTCAGCGAGGGGCTCGACAGGAACAGCCGCCGGTATCGCCGTAGACTTCGGCTCCTCCGCCTCAACGGGCGGAGCTTCGGAAGAGGACTCCACCTCATCTACGACTGCGTCTTCGCCCGGCTTCTTCGGTCCTTCTGGCTTCTCAGGCATGTGAGCACCTATCCTGCGCTTTCGCGCACAGTACCGTCGACTCAAGCGTGTTCAAAGCACTGTACGAAACGTTGGACTCGATTCTCCACCGCAGGTTACAAACATTACCTCCAGCGCACCACGATTTATCGCAGTTGGATCCTGACGCCATCGCCGGTGCTGTCCGCAAAGGTAACTTCCTTCCCGTTCATCGTCGCGGGCGCACCTTTGCTGACTCCATCGAGCGGAAACACCGCTGCCTGATCCGCATCGGTCCAGCATGCCATTCCGTTGAGGCACGACAGATGCTGCGGAACGCCAGGCAACCTGCTCCAGTTCTGCACCAGCATAAACCCGTGCGTCGCCGAATCCTCCAGCAGTACATCGTTCGAATAGTTGATATACACCCGCGCCCCTTCCTGCGCGATCCCGCTCCGCTCCACCTTGCCCAGCGGGTCTCGCAGGAAAATCCGTTGCCGAAATACAGCCATGAACACCACGAACAGCACTACCCCGGCGAACAGAATCTTTCTCAAGCTTGTTTCTCCTCGTGGTACTCCTGCTCCGTGTTGATGCCCCACAGCGCAGCTTTATCGACATGTCCAGCCACGATACCATCTACCGCGGTCATCGCGGTCAACATACTGTGGTCCTGGTTGTTGTACTTGTGCATCCCGTTCCGCCCCACTAGAAACAGGTTCTCGAACCCATCGGTAAACTCCCGCAGCTCCTCAAACCGCTCATATGTCCCGAAGTACGCCGGGTATGTCTTCGGCACGCGCACCACATGGCCGTCCAGCACATCCTCCGCATTCAAAATCCCGATCTTCACCACTTCGGAGATCGCGAACTTCTTCAGATCCTCATCCGGCATCTTCCATAACTCGTCCGTGTCATAGCAGAAGTACTCCAGCCCGATCCACACCTTCGAAGGATCGGCGACGAGATACGGACTCCAGTTGTTGAAGATTTGTAACCGCCCCAGGATCACATCCGGCTCTTGCACGTAGATCCAGGTGTCTTTCAGCAGGCCGCCGTCGGGCTCATGCACCTTCAGCCTGTCGGCCAGCAGCCCCACGGTAATGAAGTCGCGATACTGCAAGCCCTCGCTCACCTCGCGCACATTCTCGGGCACGTTAGCGTCCATCGCCTCCACCAGTTCGCGCATCGGCATCGTCGAAAAAAAATAATCTCCCGCGAAGGTCTGCCACTCCCCGTTCGCATTCACCGCCTCGATCGACACCACACGCTTCACGCCGCTCTCCACTTGGCAGTGAATGTGGTCGACCTTCCAGCCCAGGTGAATCTCGCCGCCCTTTTCGCGGATCAGGGCCGCCACATGCTCCCAGAGCTGGCCCGGCCCGAACTTCGGATACATAAACCGCTCGATCAGGCTGGTATCGGTGCCCTTCTGCGCCACGTCCTTCGCGCCCTTCGGCTTGCTGCTCAGGGCTTTCTTAACAAAGTGCTGCACTGCCGTCGTCAGGCTCAACCCCTTGATGCGCTGCGCGCCCCACTCCGCCGAGATCTCACGGCACGGCGTCCCCCACACCTTCTCCGTGTAGCTCTTGAAGAACGTGAGATAAAGCTGCCGCCCAAACCGGTTGATCAGAAAGTCCTCAAGACTCTTCTCCGGCGTAATCTGGCTCACCTGCGACTTCAGATAACTCATCCCCACGCGAAACGTCCTAGCCAGTCCCAGATTCTTCAACGTGGTCGCCGTCAACGTAATCGGATAATCGAAGAACTTCCGCAGATAATAAATGCGGCTCTTCCGCGGCCGAATCAGCATCACCAAGTCAGGATCGGGCTGCGCTGCCGTCACCAGCAGCTCCACCGGCTTCTCCTGCCCGGCATTCTCTTCCTCGGCGGCATCCTCGGCGGCATGAGGATCGATCGGCCCCGCTCCGCGCAGCACCGGTTCCTCCGGCAACCGCGCCGGCACCGCAACCACCCTGCGCTTTCCCTGGTAGCTGATCTCCTGTGCTGCGTTCTCTCCCGCTGCGTCTGCCTCGGGCGGCATCAGATCGACCCACCACTGCATCACCCGGTCACTCTTCGAGAAGAAACGATGGCCGCCGATATCCATCCGGTTGCCCTTGTACTTAATCGTGCGCGAGATCCCGCCGATCTCCTCGCTCGCCTCCAGAATCACCGGCTTCACCCCGGACCGCCGCAGCAGCTCCAACCCGGCCGTCAACCCCGCAGGTCCTGCACCGATAATGATTGCTTTTTTTTGCATCGAGCCGAGCGGTTCATCGCATAAAAAAATGACAAACCTCGCATATTATCTCATTCGAATGCAGGCATTCCTGCTGGCGAGACCTATCGCAGGTCAGCAGAAGTCCCCGCAAAAACAGCGGCCCGGAGCATTCCCGGGCCGCACTTACTATCAACGATCTGCCTCATGGCGGAGCTTACGGATTCACCACGTTGAACTCCAGCCCGCTCTTCCCCGCCGATACCACCACATGGTCGCCATGCAGTACGCTGCCGTCGAGGATCTTCACCGCCAGCTTATCCTGCACCAGCCGCTGGATCGCCCGCTTCAACGGCCGCGCTCCATACGCCCGGTCGTACCCGGCTTTGAAGATCGCCTGCCGCGCCTCGTCCGTCAGCTCGAGCGTAATCTTGCGGTCTACCAGCAGGTTCTGCAGATCCTTCAGCCGTAGATCGACGATGTGCGTCAACTCCTCATCGCCCAGCGGGCGGAACACCACGATGTCGTCCACTCGGTTCAGGAACTCCGGTTTGAAGTGCTGCCGCAGCGAATCCATCACCCTGCTCTTCGCCTCTTCGAATCCCTCCTCGCCCTGCGCCCAGGCCGTCGTCAACTGCGCCGCGCCCACATTCGACGTCATGATCAGCACCGTGTTCTTGAAATCCACCGTCCTGCCCTTCGAGTCCGTCAGCCGCCCATCGTCGAGTACCTGCAGCAGTACGTTGAACACATCCGGATGCGCCTTCTCGATCTCGTCGAACAGCACCACCGAGTAAGGCCGCCGCCGCACCGCCTCGGTCAACTGGCCGCCCTCGTCGTAGCCGACATATCCCGGAGGAGCTCCAATCAGCCGCGCCACCGCATGCTTCTCCATGTACTCGCTCATGTCGATCCGTACCATCGCGGCCTCGTCATCGAACAAAAACTCCGCCAGCGCCCGCGCCGTCTCCGTCTTACCCACGCCCGTAGGCCCAAGAAAAATAAACGAGCCAATCGGCCGCTTCGGATCGCTCAAACCCGCGCGCGAACGCCGAATCGCATTCGCCACCGCGCTCAACGCCTCGTCCTGCCCCACCACCCGCTCCCGCAGACGATCCTCCATCTGCACCAGCTTCTGCATCTCGCCCTCCAGCATCTTCGCGACCGGAATCCCGGTCCACTTCGACACCACAGCAGCGACATCCTCCTCATCCACCTCTTCCTTCAACATTCGCCGGGACCCTGAGGATCTGGGTGCCCCAGGTCTCGATTCTGAGACCTGGGCTTCGGCCTCATCTTCGCGAACCGCCGCATCCTGCAGCGCCGTCAACTCCTTCAGCTCCGCCTCCAGCTTCGGGATCTCCCCGTACTGCAACTCTGCCGCCCGCTGCAAATTGCCCTTGCGCGTCTCCTCCTGCATCTGAAACCGCAGCGATTCCAACTGCTCCTTCAACTCTGCGATCTTGCCAATCGCTCCGCGCTCCTTCTGCCAACGCGCCCGCAGCCCGGCAGCCGACTCCTTCACCTCGGCCAGCTCGCGCTCCACCGCCTCCAGCCGCTCCTGCGAAGCCGCATCCTTCTCCCGCTTCAGCGCCGCCCGTTCAATCTCGAGCGAGGTCGCCCGCCGCTCCAGATCGTCAATCTCCACCGGCACCGAACCAATCTGGATCGCCAGCGCCGCCGCCGCCTCATCGACCAGGTCGATCGCCTTGTCCGGCAGGAACCGATCGCTGATGTAACGATGCGAGAGCGTAGCCGCCGCCACAATTGCCGAATCCTTGATCCGGACCTTGTGGTGTGCCTCGTACTTCTCCTTCAGCCCGCGCAGAATCGCAATCGTGTCCTCGACGTTCGGCTCACCGACAAACACGATCTGGAACCGCCGCTCCAGCGCCGCATCCTTCTCGATGTACTTGCGATACTCATTCAGCGTCGTCGCGCCAATCGCCCGCAGGCCGCCGCGAGCCAGCGCCGGTTTCAGCATGTTGCTAGCGTCCATCGACCCTTCCGCCGCGCCCGCACCTACCAGAGTATGTAACTCGTCGATGAACAAAATAATCTCGCCGTTCGAGTCTTCGATCTCCTTGAGCACCGCCTTCAGCCGCTCTTCAAATTCACCTCGAAACTTCGCGCCGGCCACCATCGACGCCAGGTCCAGCGCACACACCCGCTTGCCCTTCAGAATCTCCGGCACATCGCCCAGAAAAATCCTCCGCGCCAGACCCTCGACAATCGCCGTCTTGCCCACACCCGGCTCACCGATCAGCACCGGGTTGTTCTTCGTTCTGCGTGAAAGCACCTGCACCACGCGCCGAATCTCTTCATCCCGCCCGATCACCGGATCGAGCTTGCCCCGCCGCGCCAGCTCCGTCAGGTCCTTCGCATACTTCTCCAGCGCCTGGAACTTGCCCTCGGGACTCTGGTCTGTCACCCTCTGGCTCCCGCGGACCGCGCTCAGCGCCTTCAGGATCGCCTCATGCGTCCCGCCCAGCGCCGCCAAGGCCAACTGCACCGGGTCAGGCTGGCCTGCCGTCTTGGGGGCACGAGACAGCGCCAGCAGCAGATGCTCCGTCGAGACGTAGTCATCCTTGAAATTCTCCGCCTCCTTGAACCCCTGCTCCAGCACCTTCTGCAGCGCCCCCGACATCCCCGGCTGCCCGCCGCCCTGCACCTTCGGCAGCTTGGCAATCGCCGCGTTCACCCCCGACAGTAACTGCTCCACCGGCACCCCGACCCGCTCCAGCACCGGGATCACCACGCCCTCGCGGTCTTCCAGCAGCGCCGCCATCAAATGCAGCGGCAGCACCTCCGGGTTACCGTTCTCCGCTGCATGGCCACTCGCTGCCTGGACCGCCTCCTGCGACTTCACCGTCAACTTATCCCACTTGATCGCCATTCCTTGTATCTCCTTGAAACTTGGAGCAATCCGCAACCCCGCCCGCGGAACCGCCTGTAACAATTAGATGCGAGAGCGCCGATCAGAGTCGCATAAGTTGATAACAACTAACTCACATTTACTGAGTTGCAGTGCAACCATTGGACGTCCCATCCGAACCAAGCCGTAAATCCACCAGAATCGGCGCGTGGTCCGAAGAAGGTTCCGCATAGACTCGGTTTAGATCCATCATTGTCCTCCCAAAATATGGCGAAAACACCTGACCTCTCTTCAGTTCCTCGTCCGCGCACGCCTTTACCGGCTTCACAACAAACCAGTCTAGCTTCGACCGTCCCGTCAGCCCTTTGAAGTCCCGCGGCAGCGAGAACGTGTACGCGAATCCCTTCCACGCCCGCTCGTTGCTGTCCGCCAGACGCTTCCCCCGCCCATTCACCGACCGGCTCTTCATCCCCCTGAAATCGAACCTCTCCTCATCGGAAAATCGAAGACGCTGCATGTCCCGAAACAGCGCTGCTTCCTTGTTGTCAAACAGAAACTTGATGTCACTCGTCGTCGGATCGGAGTAGTTTTTGAAATATTTCGTCAGATGGAAAGACGGCAGCGGCGTCCCGGCCATCAAGGATGTGCGCACCCAGAACCGGTAGTCCTTCACCTTGCTCATCACCAGGTACTTCACCGAGAGTCTGCTCCCATCTAACCCGGTCGTATTGAAATCTCCCGACAGAATCACCGGGTCTCGCACCTCCTTCAGGCGCTCCAGGATCGCGTCCATCTGCCGCCGCCTGCAGTCCGGCTTCGTCTTGGCTTCCAGATGTGTCGCCAATACCGTGACATACCCCGTTGGACTCTCCGCTAGCTTCAACCGCACCAGCAGCGCCATCCTCCCGCCACGCCGTACTTCCCGGTCGATCTTCTCCATAAAGATCTTGTGCGACCCAAGCCGCTTCGCCTTCTCCAGGACCGGCGTCTCCGCCGTCTCGTTCGCAAACCAGTCGTGGCAAACCGGCAGCCGAAACATCTCCCCCGACTCGACCGGCAGCCGCGTCAGCACCGCGGATCCATGCAACCCCTTGTAGCGCGCCGGATCCGGCCTCAAATCGTCATTCAGTTCCTTCTCGAGGTCCGCATCCCCGCCTGCATCCTCCTTTGTAATCGTCTCTGTCCCCAGCTTTAGTGGATCTACCTCCACAAACTCGACCCCGAACACGGAGTTCATTCTCAGACGCTTGGCCAGCTCGTCCGAAACATCGTGATACCCACTCCGCGTCACCCCCAGGTCCACCTCGTTCAACACCACGATGTCGGCGTCTTCCAGCAGCTTCGCCTCTTTGGTCAGCTTTGTCTGCACTGCCGTCCGCCTGGAGGCCTTCTTCTCTCCCGCTGCCCTTTGCGCGATTGCCCGCGTCAGTCCGGCATCGTCGCTGAGCGTCTCCGCTACCTGCTCAAACTGCTCCCCGCGTTCGATATTCCACTCCACCGCCCGCAGCACCCGCCCCACCTCTCTGCTCTCCGGCAGCCTCGCCTCCGAAGCATGGCCCGAAGCATGGTTGGATACGATCACCCCGTTCAGCACCCGTCCCAGCTTCGCCTCCAGTCCAGGTGTCATGGGTCCTTCCGAAAGGGCCTTCAACTCCTCGAACGAGAGATACGGAAAATCCGCGGTCGTATACTCCACGGTCTGCCGCTCAGCCGCGGGCCGCGTAACAGGAGTCTGCGCCGCCCCCATGCTCGTCTCCAACCCAGCCAAAGCGACTAGAACCATCCCCGCCCGCGCCATCCCCGCCCGCCGCCGAGTCGTCATTGGTCCCTCCAGGCTTGATTCTCCTCCCGCCCTCTAAGCCGCGACGCACACGAGCCCGGCAGATCACCAGCCGGAAAGAAAAAACGCTCCCCTTGCAGGGGATGAGTCTTGAAGACTTCTTTTAGCTTTTGCGTGATTTACCGCGGGGCAACTCCGGGCTGCGTGGCGGCGTTGTGTTTATCCCTGTAAACGCGTTGCGATTGACGATTCTGCTTGCGCGCGAGTTGGTGGCGATCCTGTGCAGTCAGGTGGCCGCCATCCGCAGCACGGTCGGCATGCTCCTGATTGTGAATGGCGCGCTGGTGAGCTTCTAAATTGTTGGCCCCTTTTTGGGTGATTTGTCCGGAGGCTTCGCCCTGCTTGATGCGCGACTGCTCATTGGCACGACGATTGTTGACGTCGTGACGCTGGTCATAGGTCGTCTGGGCAAAAAGCATGGAGGCGGGCAGCACGGTAAGCGCAGCGGATAGGGCAAGATGTCTTACAAAAGTATGCATGGGGCAATCTCCTTTGGGTTACGGGCGGGAAAGCGCCGCATCCTCTCTGCTGCTGGTTGATCAGTGCCCGGGTTCAACAGACCTCCGGCGCGCCTTCTCTGTTAGATGCAGCTTACTGTCGCGGATGCTGCGTTGGGCATAACAAACAAAGTTTTGATGAGTGATCTGATTGTCAGCGACGGCCTCATGTCTCGCTGTTATCGATACTCTGAAAAATAGACCCTGGCAGATAAGATTTGTCGTGGTTCCGGCTGCTCTAAGATGACTTCAACCTAAGTACATCGGTCGTTGCGCATCCTTACTCTTCCTGCCTTGACGAGTTATCCAGGGCACCCGAGAATAAAGAGCAGGGATGCATCCAACCCTACCTTCCACTTCCTTAAAAACCGCTCTACTTCCCATCCTCGGTGCTCCGGATAAACGCCGCCACGTCGGCATGGAACTGCTTCAGCACGTCCCCGTTCACGTACACCATGTGCCCGCTCTGGTAGTAGTGGTAGCTGATGTTCGCCTGCAGCTTCTGCGGGATCGGCAGATGGTGCATCTCGTACATTCCCTCGAAGAACGGCGTCGCCAGATCGTAGTAGCCGCCCGCGAGCATCACCTTCATCTTCGGGTTCTGCTTCATCGTGTACGCCAGGTCCGGCATCACGTTCGTGCCACCCTCCTGCTGGGTCGCCGGCGGGCCTCCCGGAGCCTGGTGCCGCAGGTCCCACGAAAAGCCCGGGTCCCCATACGCTCCCGGCTTATACGTCTGGTTCGCCCCGTACTTCAGGTCTGCCCGCAGGTATTGGTTCGCCGCCGCCGTATAGGCTGAAGCGATCGCGGTACTCTGGGGGTCGTAATCCGCCTCTTCGCTCAGCGGATCCAGGTCGGGCCCCTTGTACCGCGTATCCAGCCGCCCAATCGTCGTCTCGTCATTCAGTTGCAGCGTCTTTGAGAACTCCCCGCCGGTTACCCGCAGGTTCGCCCGCAGCAGATACTCCACCGGCAGGCCCGTATAGCCATGCAGCTTCTCCGCCACGGCCTGCTTCTGCGCCTCCGGCAGCTCCGAGCCTTGCAGCAGCGCCTCCATATAGTCTCCCAGCGCATACTTCTCCACCTCGGCCAGAAACGGCTGCAACTCCGCAGGTTGCGACGGCAACTTGTGATGATAGAAGGCCGTCGCCGCATAGGTCGGCAGCGCCAGCGCATAGGCCTGTTCCACGCCCGGGTTCCACTTCGGCCCGTCCACGCTGTTGTCAAAGCTCAAAATCTGCGATAGCAGAATGATCCCGTTCAAATCCACATGCTCGAGCACCGCCGAAAGCACCGCGCTCCGCGGCGTCCCATAGCTTTCGCCAAACAGGTACTTCGGCGAGTTCCACCGGTCGTACTTGGTCAAGAACCGCCGGATGAACCGCTCGAACGCATGCGCATCCTGGTCGGTCCCCCAGAACGCCTTCTCCTTATCCTTGCCCATGATCCGGCTGAACCCCGTACCTGGCGCATCGATGAACACCAGGTCGCTCACATCCAGCAGGCTATCGTCGTTGTTCACGATCTTGTACGGCGCGCCCTCCTCATGCTCCGTGTCCGGCGTCACTACCCGCCGCGGCCCAAACGAGCCCATGTGCAGCCACATCGTCGCCGAGCCCGGCCCACCGTTATACAGAAAGGTCACCGGCCGGTCTTTCTCTGCTTTTGGCCCAGCATCCTTCTTGAAGTAAGCGACATAGAATATCTTCGCCGTCGCGGGAGCGTCCTCCGGCTTCGCCTTATCCGGCGGATTCATTCCGGTATCCGGCAGCATCTTGCCGTCCAGCCCCAGCATCGCATCCTGCTGATCGTTCGACCCCACCGTCAGCGTCCCGGCAACCGCCGTATAGGCAATCGCCTGTCCGCCCACCGTTACCGCGCCCTCCGTCGTCGAATCCCCCTCCGGACTCCCCACCGAAACCTCCGGCGTGCCCGCCACCACCACCTTTTCATCCTTCTTCTTGTCGTCGCCCTTCTTCTCCTGCGCACCCAGCCCTGGCACCGAACAAGCCAGCAGCACCCCGGCCAACATCCCCGTCCAAACCCGATTCATTGACATCCAGACACGCTCCTAGCAAAGATCGATCCTCACACGTAGTGTATCGAGGCTTTCCACTCTCAAGACGTATCAGGCCTCATTTCCCTCAGAAATCCCGCAGTTTCAACCAGCGAAGCGCATGGGAGAGATATGATGGTGGCCTGCTTCGTCAGCCGGTTCCATCCGATCTGATTCGAGGGCTATCGCAGGCTTGGCGTGCGAACAGCCGTTTCACACCCGTGAGGAGGGGCGTCCGATGGAATTCAGTGAAGCTCTTGTCGCACAGCAGCAGGTAGTGCGGCTGCAGGCGCTTCTGGAGGCCAGCCGCCAGATCCACTCCACCATTGAGCTGGACGAGGTGCTGCGCATCGTGCTGCAGATCGTGGTGCGCGAACTGGAGCTGACCGGAGCATTCTTCACGAACTTCGTCGCCACCTACGGCGAGGTCTCCCCCGAGATCCAGGCATCGCTCACCTCCAGTGGGGCCGAATGTGCCGGCGAATTGGAACTCCAGCGCTGGCTCCGATTTCCCTTGCGCGACAAGGCCGGCGGCCCGCTCACCGACCTGATCGTCCTCCTGTGCGCCGACCGGGTGCTGGACCTCGATGAGATGGATTTTCTGGAGTCGCTGGTGGTGCAGGCCGCGGCGGCGATCGAGAATGCGCGGTTCCATGAGCGGACGCTCGCGTGGCAGAGGCTGGAGGGCGACCTGGCCTCCGCGCGCCAGGTGCAGTTGAGCCTGATCCCGCAGGTGATGCCCGCCATTGAGAACTACATGGTCGCGGCGCGCTCGCTGACCTGCTACGAGGTTGGCGGAGACTATCTGGACATCATGGAGAGGCCCACCGGCGACGTCGTGCTGGTCGTGGCCGATGTGGCGGGCAAGGGCCTGACCTCCGCTCTGGTAGGCAGCTCGTTCCGATCGACGCTGCGGGCCATGGTGCAGTCCAACCTGAGCCTCTACGAGATTGCGACGCAGATGAATGTCCTGCACTACGGCGAAGGAGCGGAGTCGCGGCGGCGCTATGTCACCGCGATGCTGATGCGGCTCGATCCGGCCAGCCATACCCTTGAAATCATTAATGCCGGACACAACCCCGGCTTCCTGATGACCGAGAAGGGAGCGTTGACCACAATCGTGGCTTCGGGGACGCCGATTGGGATCCTGCCCTTCTCGAGCTATGTACCGGAGAAATTCACTCTTGGTCCCGGAGCACGGCTTTTGGTCTACACTGACGGCATGACGGAGGTCTTCCGCGGAGAGGAAGAGTTTGGCGAGGCTCGCCTCCTGCAGGCGTTTCTGGCCTGCGAGGAGCCCACGGCAGAGCGGACGTTAGGTCATCTCTGGCGAACTTTAGAGGGATTTTCCGATGGGCAGGAGCAGTCCGACGATATGACTGCGCTGGTATTGTTCAGAAACTCGTAATGGAGACCGCCCCTATGGACGACCCGATGGACCAGACCCCTATGTCCGAACACCGCAGCAGCATCGAACTCCGCCTGCCCTCCCGTCTTGGCTTTGAAAAGGTAGCCATGGGCACCGCCGCGAGCGTGGCCCACCTGATGGGCTTCACCGAGGAGCGCATCCAGGACCTCAAGACCGCCGTCGCCGAGGCCTGCATCAATGCGATGGAGCACGGCAACAAGCTCGACGAAAAGCTGTGCGTCGGCGTGATCCTGTCCGTCGGGCCGGAGACCCTCGAGGTCAAGGTGCTCGACACCGGCGAGGGCCCCAAAGGCCCCAAAGGGCATGCAGCCGCCCCGAACATCGATCGCAAGATGCACGAAGAAGAAGAGGCCCGCGGCATGGGGATGTTTTTGATCGAGTCCCTGGTCGATGAGGTGGAGTGGGTCAGTTCGCCGCCTTCGGGAAGTTATGCGCGGATGGTCATTCATCTACACCCCATCAAGCACTAAGGCGAGCGAAAGGAGATGCGATGCAGGAGAAGGTAACGGAAGTGAAGATGGAAGAGGTGCAATGCGGCGCCGGCGATCCCATTACCGTGCTGCGCTTTGCGGGAGACATCACCAGCGCCTCGAAAGCCGCCGTGCTCGGGACCTATCAGGGAATCCCCGACACCACAAAGCGTATCCTGCTCGATTTCTCCAAGGTGGAGTATCTGAACTCAAGCGGAATCGCGCTCGTGATTCAGATGATGATTGCGGCGAGCAAAAAGAGCCAGACCATCCAGACCTTCGGGCTGACGCCACACTTCCAGAAGGTCTTCACCATGGTCGGCATCACGAAGTACACCAGGCTGCACCCGGATGAAAAGACCGCGTGCGCCGCTTTTACTGTTTGAGGATTGTTTGGGCGCTACGCCAGCCTCGTTGTCGGGTCCATGCCGATAGGCCCTACACCACCTCGGCCACCGCCTGCCACTCGCGCTTCTGCGCCGCCGCCACCGCGCCATACGTCAGTGTGCCGTTGAACGTATTCACGCCCTCGGCAATCCCCTTATCCTCTCCAATTGCCGCCTTCGCCCCGAGCCGCGCCAGCTTCAGCACATACGGAAACGTCGCATTCGTCAGCGCCAGCGTCGACGTATTTGGCACCGCCGCCGGCATATTCGTCACGCAATAATGCACCACTCCGTCCACCTTGTACGAAGGCTCCGAGTGCGTCGTCGGATGCGCCGTCTCAATGCATCCTCCCTGGTCGATCGCCACATCCACGATCACCGCGCCCTTCTTCATCTTCGCGACCATCGCCTTGGTCACAATCTTCGGCGCCGCCGCCCCCGGAATCAGCACGCCGCCAATCACCAGATCCGCCGCACACACCGCCCGCTCGATGTTGTAGCTGTTCGAAGCCACCGTATACAGCCGCCCGCCAAAGATATCGTCCAACTCCCGCAGCCGGTTCAGATTCAAATCGATCAGCGTCACCTTCGCGCCCATCCCCAGCGCGATCTTCGCCGCATTCGTCCCCACAATCCCGCCGCCGATGATGCACACATCGCCCGGCGCAACCCCCGGCACCCCGCCCAGCAGCACCCCGCGTCCGCCATGCTCCTTCTCCAGATAAGCCGCGCCCACCTGCACACTCATCCGCCCGGCGACTTCGCTCATCGGCGTCAGCAGCGGCAGCGTGCCCGCGCGATCCCGCACCGTCTCATACGCAATCCCGGTCACCTTCGCGTTCAGCAGCGCATCGGTCAAATCCCGTAGCGGAGCCAGATGCAGATACGTAAACAGCACCAGCCCCTCGCGAAAGTGCCTGTACTCCTTCTCCACCGGCTCCTTCACCTTCACCACCATCTCGGCCAGCCGCCACACATCGTGCGCCGAACCCACAATCTCCGCGCCCGCCGACTGGTACTCGTCGTCGGTCATCGCCGACAGCGCACCCGCATCATGCTCGATCAGCACCTTGTGCCCAGCCTCCACCAGCGCCTTCACACCCGCCGGCGTTATGCCAACCCGGCTCTCATGGTCCTTCACTTCCTTCGGCACACCAATAATCATCGTTCTCTCCGCATCCCGTATTTTCCTCCAATTGTATCCATACGCTGACTGTCACATTCGCGGCACACTTTGTGAAGTGCGGGATATAACCGGATAAAGCGATCGCGAGGAAGCTTCACTCTTCGGTTTGCCCGTTATCCATGGGCAAATCCTCTTCAGAGTGCGAGTCGTCCCCAAGGCCGCTGTCGGCCGCTTTTTCAAACTAATTCACGCACGATAAAGGACATTGTCATGCGCGAAAAAGAAGCGGAAAAGAAGCGTCATCGAACTTGCCTGTAACCCGACTTTCGAGGAACTTTGTCGCGCATAGACGGTTCGTCTATCTTGGTTACAATTGGCGCATGAAGACGCAAGCTATTCTGATCCTCTTGGGTCTTGCTCTGTGCCCGATTATTCAGGCACAGAATGTCACGGTTACGGCTGATGCTGGCCCTGACGAAGGCATCTCACAGACGTACATGGCACGTGATCGAGATTGCAGAAGCCTCGTCAACAAACGAGCTGATCCAATAGAAACGGTTGCGGCCTGCAAGAAGGTAGCGGATGAAGCTGATAGATTTGCTCCGCAGTCACACTTCATCACAAGACGGGCAGCATATGTTTTCTACACGATAGCTCTGATTCAGGCTAAGAAGAGCCAAGATGCGTTGACGGTTGGCGACAAGGCTGTGGCTGTCGTGCTGCTAGGGCATGACGATGGATCTGGTTCAAGCGCAGCGTATAGCGTTCGAGCGCAAGCGAAAGCCTTAGGTGGTGATTTGGCCGGTGCAGATCAGGACTTGGAAAAGGCTGAAACTTACGAACGCAATGCTCTTAGTGGTTCAGCAGGACAGTCGTTGAACGCTGAGTACACCAAGGTCCTCAAGGGGCTTCTGAACTTCCATGCTCAAGTGTTGTCCGCTCTCGGAAAGCAGAACGCCGCTGACAGCAAGCTAATTCAGGCAGGCAAGCTCTCGCTGAATTGAGTAGGATGCAAGGATTGTGAACTGTAAACGGTGCTATGGGTAACTTCAAAACCATCTGCTCTTTGGGTTCATAACCCAAAAAGCTGGGCCGTCGGCAATACGGAAACTACCTTCGCGCAAGCAGCTCCACGATCCGATGTTGAATTCAACTCACCGCTCCGGGCCACTTTCGTAACACGAAGGATGCACTGCCACTAGGTCCCCGTCCAATCCGCATGCAGTAAAGTGGGGCACATGCAGGAAACACCCGCCACACCAGACCCAGCCCATCGCCACCGTCTGCTGGCCCTGCTCCTCATCCATCCCATCCTTGCCGCCCTCGTTGACGTCTACGCCCTCGACCACACCAAAACTCACCGCTCCCTCCTCGCGATGACCAACTTCGTGGGCCCACCACCCGCAGGCTGCTCGCGCATTCGCGCAGACGGAACCCCGCCTGATGACTGATTAGGTGATTGCCCAAATTAGCCCTTGCGAAAGCGATACACTGATGACAGCCTCTTTTCAGGAAACGATCTCGACCCTCTATGCCTTCAAATAACTTCCAGATGCGCTACTCCCGCATTCACAACATGCGGTCTCTGTTCAGCCTGTTTTCGAGTGACCTTGCTATCGACCTGGGCACGGCGAACACGCTCGTCTTCGCGCACGGCAAAGGCATCATCGTCAATGAGCCGTCGATCATTGCCGTCAACAAGATCACCAACGAGGTCGAGGCCGTCGGCAAAGAGGCCAAGGAGATGCTCGGCCGCACCCCCGGAAACATCGTCGCCATCAAGCCCATGAAGGACGGCGTCATCGCCGACTTCCGCCATACCGAAAAGATGCTGAACTACTTCATCCAGAAGGCGCACAACCGCAAGATGATGGTCCATCCCCGCATCGTCATCGGCGTCCCGTCCGAGATCACCCAGGTCGAAAAGCGCGCCGTCATGGACTCGGCTTATCGGGCGAAGGCATCGGAAGTCCATCTGGTCGAACAGGCCATGGTCGCCGCGATCGGCGCGGGCCTCCCCATTACCGAACCCGGCGGCAACATGGTCGTCGACATCGGCGGAGGGACTACGGATATCGCGGTGATCTCGCTCGCCGGCATCGTCTACTCGCGTTCGGTCCGCATGGCCGGCAACCAGATGGACGAGGCCGTCATGACCTACCTGAAGCGAAAATACAACCTGCTCATCGGAGAACGCACCGCCGAGCAGATCAAGATTTCGCTCGGTTCGGCCTATCCGCTCGACAAACCTATCACGATGGAAGTCAAAGGCCGCAACCTCATCGAGGGCGTCCCCAAAACCATCACCATCGAAGACTCAGAGATCCGCGAAGCTCTCTCGGAGTCCATCGCCACCATCATCAACGCCATCCGGGTTGCCCTCGAGCGTACCCCGCCCGAACTTTCGGCCGACATCTCCGACCGCGGCATCGTCCTCACCGGAGGCGGAGCCTTGATTAAGAATCTTGACAAGCGCATCCGCGAAGAGACCGGCCTGCCCGTCTCCATCGCCGACGATCCCCTGGCCTCCGTCGTCCTCGGTACCGGCAAGATGCTCTCCGACTTCAAGCTCCTCCGCAAAATCTCCATCGACTAACACAGAATTACCGCACTTTTTTCTGGCGGCGTGGCGGCGGAGAAAACTGGCGGTTAATAAGGGTTTTTTTCAAAAACTGTGTCGCGTGGACGTGGTTTTTGGGTGGTGAATTGTGGTAAGTAGCGTGGATTTGCTGCTGGTGGGGAGGGGGCAACCGCAGATTCCCTTCGGGAATGACAGACAAAGGGCATGGCAGACTCTACGCCAACTGCTACTTTGCTCTAATAGCCGTTGGGTGGGTGGGTGAGGCTGACGCGGATGCGGTCGATGCGGCGGTCGGTGCTGGCGAGGACTTCGAGGCGCAGGCCGTCTTCTTCGACGACTTCGCCGGGCAGGGGGATGTGGCCGGCGATCTCGGAGACCAGTCCGCCGAGGGTGGTCGATTCATAGTGTTCGGGCAGGCGCAAGGCGGTGGGGTCGTCGCGGGTGTCGCGGGGGTCGTATTCTTCGCGCGTCCGCTGGTCTCCGCTGTTGTCTTCGTGAGGCTCGATCTCTTCGGGGGGGCGGGTCGCGGGCCGCTCGAACTGATCGGCAAACAACTCCCGCAGCCGCGACAACTCGAACGCCCCCGACACCATATACGCCCCATCCGCCTCCCGCGCCGGCGTATCGTCCACCTCGGCCTCGTCATGCTCATCGGCGATATTTCCCACAATTGCCTCTAGCAGATCTTCAATGGTGACAAGCCCCGCAACGCTGCCATATTCATCAATCACCAGGCGCATATGCTGCTTCTCGCGCTGCATCTCCCTCAGTAGCTCGGGCACCTTCTTGGTCTCGGGAACAAACGCGGCGGGCCGCTGGATCTGCGCCACGGTGCGGGTGCCGGCCTCCGTGTCGGGGATCTTCAGCAGGTCATGGGCGAAGGCGATCCCAGTGACGTGATCGAGCGAGCCGGAGTAGACAGGGACGCGCGAGAAGGCGTGTTCATTGATCGCCGCCGTGAACTCCTGCAGGGTCAGGGCACTGGACACCGCGAAGATCTCTGGCCGCGGCGTCATCACCTCGAGCACGATCTTGTCGCCAAACTCCACCACGGAGCGGACAAGCTCGCGGTCCGACTCCTCGAGAATCCCCTCCTCTTCGCCGGCTTCGAGCAGCGCGTCCATGGCCTCGGAAGGGTGCTCCTCTTCCGCCGTATCCTCCGGCTCGGCAAGCGCGGCAATCGAAAGCAGCAGTCCAAGCAAAAGAGTTACGGGCAGGATGAGATAGAACAGCGCCTGCAGGATGGGGCGGATGCGGTCGATCCAGAGGCCCCGTGTCCGAGTGAAGAGGAGCTGCGGCAGGAGGCGGTCGAAGATGAGGATCAGCAGGATCAGCTCAAAGGCGGCGCGGGCGATCTCAAGCGTACTGGGGGTGAGGGCCAGCGACGGAACCAGCGTGCTGTGGGTATAAAGCCGCAGCCCGGAGAGCAGCGCCAACGCAGCCAGGGTGAGCTGCCGGAGGACCGAGGCGGAGAGCGCGATCGACTCACGGCCGAGCCGAAGCCGGGGCTCGACGACCTGCTCCCAGGCGTCGATATTGTCCTGGTACTCGCGGGCGAGAAACTTGCCCATCTCGGAGTAGATGCGGTCGACATAAGCGGCCAGCGCGAGGACCGCCAGCAGAAGGACGAGGGCGACGGTAAAGACGTAAGGGGGGGTCAAGACGTCCGCCTGGACTTCGGCTGCGGGCTCAGTCTCGACGCTTTCGATTGCGGCTCTCCGGAAATAGACGCGGAGCGGCTGCGGGAGGGTTGGCCCACCCGTCCAATCAGGGTGTTGGGCAGACGGAGTTCGCGGCGCAGAGCGGCCTCGCGCGCGGCCATCTCGCCGTTATCGGTCTCGTGGTCAAAGCCGGAGAGGTGGAGGAGGCCGTGCAATAAGAGGATGCGGACCTCGTCGCGCAACGAGTGGCCGTAGACCTCGGCCTGGCGGGCGGCAGTTTCGAGCGAGATGGCGAGGTCTCCGGCGTGCTCGCGGGCGATCTCTGGTGGCGAGGGGAAGCTGAGGACGTCGGTGGGTTTGTTCTTGTTGCGGAAGTTCTTGTTGAGGCGTTGGAGCTCGCGGTCGGAGGTGAGGAGGACTTCTACTTCGCCGCGCAGGCCGAGAGAGAAGCGCGCGCGGTTCAGAAAACGCGTGAGGCCGGAGGGGGAGAGGGTGGATTCGAAGCTGGGAGGGGGAGCGAGGGTGATCATTCGGCTGGCTTGGGGTTGAGGAGAGCTGGGTGGGCGGAGAGCGGTCGTCCTGCGGACGAGGCCCACATCTCAGAATCGAGATATGGGGCACCCGGATTTGTGGGGGGGGAGAGACTGGTGGCTGTGGCGGGAACGCGGGAGTAGACCCGGATGTAGTCGACTGGCATGTGCTGCGGGAAGGCTGTCGTTTCACCGGGGCTGCCGGGCCAGTCGCTCCCTACTGCCAGGTTAAGGAGGATAAATAACGGGTGGTCATAGATGCAGGACGTTCCCGCGGGCAGGTCGGCTGGGATGCGCTCGACGATAAGGCTGCCATCAAAGAAAAATTTGATATTCTTCGGGGTCCATTCGACGGCGCCAACGCCAGTGCGGCGGAGGAGGCGGAACAGAGCGCGAATGGGAGTAGGACTTGGAGGTTCGATGGCGATCATCGGTAAGAGCAGTGGAAACGTACCCAGAGGACTGGAAGCTCCCTCTGGGTATGATTATCGCAGATTGGACTGAGTTTATTGCGTTTTTGGGATGGGTTTGGCCATCGGGACGAGATTGGGGTCGGGCAGCGACTCGCCGATAGGCAGCGGCAACTGTTGCTGAGCCTTGCCGTAGCTGTCGTAGGCGCGGACGATTCGCTGTACGAGATGGTGGCGAACGACGTCGACGTCTTCGAAGTGGCAGAAGCGGATGCCTTCCACGCCGTCGAGAACATGCAGGGCTTCGAGGAGGCCGGACTTCTTCGGGTTAGGCAGGTCGGTCTGGGTGAGGTCGCCGGTAATGACGGCCTTGGAGTTGGCGCCGAGACGGGTGACGAACATCTTCATCTGCTCTGTGGTAGTGTTCTGGGCCTCGTCCATAATGATGAAGGCGTCGTTGAGGGTGCGGCCGCGCATGAAGGCGAGCGGGGCGACCTCGATGACGTTGCGTTCGAGGAGCTTGTCGACCTTTTCCTGGTCGAGGAGGTCGTAGAGGGCGTCGTAGAGCGGGCGCAGATAGGGATCGACCTTCTCCTGCAGCGATCCAGGAAGGAAACCGAGGCGTTCGCCTGCCTCCACTGCGGGCCGAACAAGGATGATGCGGCTTACCTTCTTGGCCATCAGGGCAGAGACACCCATGGCGACGGCAAGATAGGTCTTGCCGGTGCCGGCGGGGCCGAGGCCGAAGGTCATATCGGACTGCTCGATGGCTTCGACGTACTTGCGCTGATTGGGCGAGCGGGGCTGGACCATACGTTTGACGCCAGCCGAGCGCTGTTTGCCGGAGTCTACGAGGGACTTCAGGGTAACGGCAGGGTCGGCGACGACGAGCTTGAGCATGCCATTAAGCTCGCCGTTATGCAGATTGACGCCGGATTTGCGGAGGGCTTCGAAGTCGGAGAAGACTTGTTCGACGCGGGCCACGCTGGCGGCTTCGCCGGTGACGTGGATGGCGTCGGAGCGGAGATCGATCGTGACGTTGAGTTTGTCCTCGAGGAGGCGTAGGTTTTCGTCGTGGGTCCCGTACAGGGGCTCAATGCCAGGGGTGATGTCCAGGGATTTTTTGATCAAGTAGTGTGCTGACCTCCGTCAGGGGAAGCTGGGTGACTTGGGAGTATGTAAGGGGATGAGCGGGCACTGGCTGGTAGCGCATGGGCTGCGCCTGGTGACTGCGACCGGATTGCGGAAAAGCCAATCTTGTGTCGAAGATGGGCAAAGAGTAGAACGCGGAGGAGATTCGAGTCAAGGGCCAAATGGTTAATCCTCTGGTTAATTCCGGAGATGCAGGAACCACAGCAGAATCGGCGTCATACCTGCCGATGGCCGATGAGATGTTTTTGACCGGAGAATGGTTGACCGTACGGCTGGAGTTCCGTAGACTTGATGTTGCAGGGAGTGTAGCGGGCTGAAGCTGGATTCCGGACTGGATTCCGGAGCCGGGCTGGCCTTCGAGCCTGCATCCCATTTTCCCCTACAACGGTACGGTACGGGTCGAGAGAAGAGAGTTTTATGGCAAATCATGTTTCGTCGTTGAAGCGCGCACGTCAGACCGTGGCTAAGACCGCGGTAAACCGCTCGAACAAAAGCAAGCTGCGCGGAACGCTGCGTCTGCTCCGCGAGTCCATCGCGAAGGGCGACCATGCCGCGGCGACCACGCAGTATCGCGAGACCGCATCGGTTCTGGACAAGAGCGTGCAGAAGGGCGTGCTGCACAAGAACACCGCCAGCCGCTACAAGAGCCGTTTGAACGCTCGCGTGAAGGCTGTCGCCACGAAGAAGGCTGCATAAACGCGCGAAGTCCGGTTTCGTTTCACGGGAGGGCTGCCTTATGGGAAGACCATGAGCCAGCCTCTTCCTATTTCGGCTGATTGTCCTGATTGTCGGGAGCGCCCTGGGCGCTGTGAGGCGGATCGGTAGGCAGGGTGTAGAGCGTGGGACGCTGACGGGGCTGGTTTGGCGCAGGATCGCCTCCGGCCGTGCTGGCGGATGGAGCGATGGCCGTGCTCTCGGAAGCGGGAGTTGTGCTGGCCGAAGCCGTTGCGGCGCCCTGGGTGAGGTTGTCGACCTGGCTGGACGAACCGACTGTGTCGGATGTGGTGTCTGCCGCGGAATCGGAGTCGGCGAGCGTCTCCTGGTCTGCGGAGAAGTGGACTGGAAGGACAGTGTCCTCGGGGGCGTCGGCTTCGGCAAGTTTCGCTTCGGCATCTTCTTTGCCGGTCAGTTCGGGCAAGGTGTCGATCTCGATAGCGTTGTCGCGAACCAGGGCGAGGTGCAGGCCGTCGGGCGAGAGAGCGAAGTTCTGTCCGGCAGGTTCGATGGGAGAGCACTCGACTCGCAGGATCTGTCTGCCGCTGACCGCTTGGTAGACAACCACGGTCTGCGTCCCCATCTCCTCGGGGAGGAGAGGCTGATCGGGAGTCGCCGCCGAGTGGACCAGAACACGACCAAGGGCGAATCGGCCGCGGGAATGGGAGAAGACCAGCGTTGGGGAGATGTAGTCGCTGTAGAGGTTCTGCTCCCATGTCTCCTCACCACGCATATTGAAGCCGCCGAGGATCTGCCGGTGGTTGCCGGAGCGGCAGCCGAAGGCGATGAACTCGCTGCGGCTGACGAAGAAGGGCGACGGCCGGCAGACCGAATCAAACGGGGCCAGTTCCTTCTTCTGGCCGCTGTACGAGTCGAAGTCGAAGGCCCAGTGCTGGCGGCCCTGGTCAAGGACGGCGAGGTAGCCGGCGCTGGAGGTGGGGATGGTTCCGGTGGTGTTGGCGCGAATCACTCCAGCGTACTGTGGTCGCAGGGTCTGGGTTGGATCGCTGGGCTCGGGAAGACGGTAGAAGTTGAACTGAACCGAGGTTAGCTGGGGTGGCGGAGGGGGCGGGGTGGGACCGAAGAGAGGCGTCTTCGGCCGGGGGACGGGCGGGGTGCGCTTGACTGTCTCGACGGTGAGCAGGCTGTCGTCGGGCGAGACCATAATCTCGGCAATGCGGCGGTTCTGCGTGTTCAGAAATGGGTGTTCGCGAAAGGGCTCGCCGGGAGCGAGATTGGCGAGGGGAGCGAAGAGGGTTACGGTGTCGCGCACCCGCAGGAGGAAGCGCCCGTGGCCGATGCTCCAAAGGTACTGGCCGTGGTCGTGCAGACGCCATGTGGTGCGGGCCAGGATGCGGCCTTCCGGAAGCTCGAGGAGGAGGGCGTCGACGCTGCGGTCCTGGTCGTCCTCGGGATCGTCCGGCAGGCGGTGCATGAGGCGGTGAACGTTGAAGGTGAGCAGAAGGTGGGTGTCGTCCACGTAATGGAGAGTCAGCATGGAGCCGCCGGCAAGAAGGAACTGCGTCGAAAGCGGCTGATAACCGAGGGGATCGAGAGGGATGCGGCGAGGCGGTTCGAGGCTGCTGCCCAAGAGGGGAGTGACTATCAGAGCGAAGAACAGGCTAAAGCCCAGAAGGCGGGTTCGGCGGGAGCCAAGGGGCGGAATGGGCTGCTTGGGAACCGGCATGGCTGTGAGCGCGTAGATAGTTCTGTGTCGCGCGTAGCATTACTGTTTCACAGACGAACAAAATCAGCCAAGGGATGCAGGCCGAGTCGCCTTTTCGGCTGGTTTGCGGCAAGTCGGTGATACAAAGATGAAACAAGCACGTCGAAGTCCAAGGGAGAATGGAATGGTCAGCAGGAAAACGAAGTGGATTGGCAGATTGAGCTGTCGGGCCGGGTTCAGTATGACGATGGCGTTGGTAACAGCCGGGGCTTGGAGCGCCGGGTTCGCGCAGCAGGCGAAAGGGGCAACAGACAGCAGTCAGCCTTCCAAGGTGTACCTGCCGATTCCGGGCTTCGACGCGACCTCTCTGGATACGAACGTCAACCCATGTGACGACTTCTACAAGTTTGCGTGCGGCAAGTTTGCGGCGAATCATCCCATCCCGTCGGACCAGCCGGGAGTCGATCAGTTTTACGCTCTGTATAACGTCAACACGCAGTCGCTGAACGGGATTCTCAACAAGGCGGCGGAGGGTGGCGCAGGACGGTCTCCCGATGAACAGAAGATCGGCGACTACTACAAGGCATGCATGGATACCAGCCTGATCGAGCAGAAGGGGCTGGCTCCGGTTGAGCCGCTGCTGCATGAGATCGATGCCGTCGACAATAAGGCGCAGTTGCCGGAGTTGGTCGGCAAGCTGCAGCGGATGGGGGTGAATGTTTTCTTCGGTTACGGCGAACAGCAGGATTTGAAGGATGCGACCAAGCAGATTGCCTTCGCCAGCCAGGGAGGATTGGGGCTGCCGGAGAAGGACTACTACCTGCGGACCGGGGCCAAAGACGCGACCCTGCGCGAGCAGTATGCCGCCCACATCGCGAAGATGCTGACGCTGTCGGGAAGCACGCCGGAGCAGGCGAAGAAGGATGCTGACTCGATCCTTACCATGGAGACGGCGCTGGCCAAAGCCTCGATGGGAGTGACCGAGATGCGAGATCCGGAGAAGACCTATCACCTGCAGCCGATTGCGACGTTCGAGGCGACGATGCCGGGCGTGGACTTTGGGGCGTTTCAGGACGCAATCCACTCGCCGCGCGTGAGCGAACTGAATAACTCCACTCCCGAGTTTTTTCCTGCCCTTGTGAAAGAGGTCCAGAAAACTAACCTCGAGACCCTGAAGGCTTACATGCGCTATCACGTTCTCACGACGTACGCGGGACGGCTGCCGGCGCGGTTCGATGATGAGAACTTCGATTTCTACGGACGCAAGCTGCGCGGCCAGCCCGAGCAATCGCCTCGCTGGAAGCGCTGTTCGAACTCGGTGAACGTCGCGCTCGGCGAGGCGCTGGGCAAGGTGTATGTGGCGCAGTTCTTCGCGGGCGACAGCAAGGCGAAGATGCTCCAGATGGTGCATGACATCGAAGCGGCGATGGAACAGGACATCGACCAGAGCGAGTGGATGTCGGCAGCGACCAAGGTGCGGGCGAAGGAGAAGCTGCACCTGGTGGCCAACAAGATCGGTTATCCCGACAAGTGGCGCGACTATTCGAAGCTGGAGATCAAGCCCGACGACGCGCTGGGCAACTCGGAACGGGCGGAGGAGTTTGAGAACAACCGCGAGTTGACCAAGATCGGCAAACCGGTGGACCACAGCGAGTGGAGTATGACGCCTCCGACAGTGAACGCGTACTACGACCCAAGCATGAACGACATCAACTTCCCCGCCGGGATTCTGCAGCCGTCGTTCTATGACCCGAAGCAGGATGATGCCGTGAACTATGGCCACATCGGCGCGGTGATTGGCCATGAACTGACGCATGGCTTCGACGATGAAGGCAAGAAGTTCGATGGCAAGGGCAACCTGAACGACTGGTGGACTCCGGAAGACACGAAAAACTTTGTGGCGCGCACCGACTGTCTCGCGAATGAGTATGGCGGTTTTACCGCAGTCGATGACGTAAAGGTGAACGGCAGACTGACGCTGGGCGAGAACACGGCCGACAATGGCGGTCTGGTGCTCGCGTACATGGCCTATCTCGATCGGGCGAAGAAGGAAGGCGTCGACCTCGTGGCGAAGAAGGACGGGTTCACGGCTCCGCAGCGGTTCTACATCGGGTTCGCGCAGAACTGGTGCGAGAACTCGCGTCCGGAGCAGGTGCGCAACCAGGTGCTGACCGATCCGCATTCGCCGGACCACTTCCGCGCCAATGGAGCCATCGTGAACCAGCCTGGATTTGCCGCGGCCTTTGGGTGCAAGAAGGGTTCGCCGATGGTTCCGGTGAACAGTTGCCGCGTCTGGTGAAGGCAGGGAGTAGGGAATAGGGAGTAGGGAGTAGCAAACAGCAGGTAAGCAACCTCGGGAGTGTCAGCTTCGGCTGGCACCCCCTTTCTTTTTCTGCAGGTGTAAGGGTCCTTCGCAGAGGATCGACCTTGCTGGGAAACAGGGCGAGGTGAGCAGGTCAGTTCTTCTACTCCCTACTCTCTATTCCCTACTCCTTGTATTTTTGTAGGATGGCGGTTTTAGAGAAGAGACGGCCGCTGGGATTTGCGGCGTGCGCGTTGGCGAGTTCGCTGTGGGGGTGCGGTTTTTTCTTCGGCAAGATCGCGCTGGTTGAGATGAACTTCGCCCACATGGTGCTCTACCGCTTTCTGTTCGGGATGGTGGTGCTGCTGCCGCTCCTGCTGACGCATTTGCCTCGCCTTAACTTGAGAGAGTGGGGGCTGTTGCTGGCTGCTTCGTTTCTCGGGGTTCCACTGCAGTTTCTGATTCAGTTCTATGCGCTGTCGATTACGACGGTGAGCCATGCCGCGCTGATGGTGGGAACCATGCCGGTGATCCTGGCGGTGGGAGCGGCTGTGTTCGCGCATGAGCGGATGGACCGAGTGGGCTGGCTGGCGCTGGCGGGGTCGACGTGCGGGGCGGCGCTGATCGCCGTTGGAGGCCGCCATGCGAAGGGCGGGGCCACCCTCGAGGGCGATCTGCTGGTCGTGGTTTCGTTGATCATTGCGCTGTTCTGGATTCTTTTGAACAAGCGGTTGATGGAGCGCCATTCGCATGTGGTGGTCACGGCGTATGGCCTGCTTCTGGGAACTCTCATGCTGATGATCTGGGTTCCGCTGCAGTACGGGATGCCGCCGGTCGCCGGGGTTTCGCTGAAGGCATGGCTGGCGCTCGCGGGCAGCGGCGTATTGTGTACCGCGGCGAGTACGGTGTTGTGGAACTGGGGGCTGACGCAGGTCCCGGCTTCGCAGGCAGGAGTGCTGTTGAACATGGAGCCGCTGATCGGCAGCCTGCTCGGAGTGCTGGTACTGGGCGAGCGGCTGGGGCCAAGTGCCTGGGTGGGCGGCCTGCTGATTCTGACGGCTGCCGTCACGCTGACGACACGATCGAAGACGCGGGTGCGCGAGACGCTGGTCATTGGCTAGTCGCACGTAGCGATGACGCGGTGAGCCGATGCAATCTGCCGGTGGTTCTGCGCCAGATTACGGTCAATGCGACGCCGCCGACCACAAGACCGGCGCAGAGGCCCATCCAGAGGCCGACGGCTCCGAGATGGAGGCGGAAGGCGAAGAGATAGCCGATAGGCAGCCCGACGATCCAGTAGCCGACGATCTGGACGATGAGGCCGGCGTGAGTATTGCCGGCTCCGCGGAGCGCTCCGGTGGCGGTGATCTGGAGCCCGTCGAAGAACTGGAAGATGGCGGCGACGAAGAGCAGCGGGACGGTGGCGGCGATGACTGCGCGATCGGCGGTGAAGGCCCCGGCGATGGCGCGCGGGAAGAGGAGCAGGACAGCGGAGAAGCAGGCCATGGCGGCTGCGCCGAGCAGGATCGCGGACCAGCCTGCGGCGGCGGCTTCGGCAGGGGCCTTGCGGCCGATGGCCTGCCCGACGCGCACGGCTCCGGCGGCGGAGATGGCGAAGGGCACCATGAAGGTGAAGCTCGCGCAGTTGAGGGCGATCTCGTGGCCGGCGAGCGGCAGGCGGCCCATGGTGCCGATCAGGAAGGTGACCATGCCGAAGATGGAGATTTCGACGAAGATCTGACCGCCGGCGGGCGCTCCGAGAAGGGCGAGGCGGCGGACCCGGCCAGGCTCGAAGTGCAGACGCATGCCGCGGAGACCGTAGTGGCGGCGGCGCTCGATGCGCCACAGGGCGATCACCAAAAAAGCTGCGAGATAGCAGCGCGAGAGGGAGGTTGCGAGCCCGGCGCCGGTGACCCCGAGAGCGGGAATGTGAATGCGTCCCCAGGAATAGTCCCAGGAGTGACCGTAGATGAGAAGCCAGTTGCCGCATACGTTGATCAGGTTTGCGGAGACCAGCGAAAGCGCGATAGGCCGGACGTGGTTGAAGGCCTGGAGATAGCGCCGCAGAGTGAAGTAGAGAAAGAGCGCCGGGGTGCCGTAGTTGAGCGCGCGGAGGAAGGCTGCCGAGCCGAGGAGTACCTGTCGATCGATGGGGAGGCGAAGCATGACGGCAGGGGCGAGCACGATGAGGACGACCAGGGTGAGAGCCAGGCCCGCGGCAAGGAGAAGGCCGTGGAGCAGCCACCGGTTTGCCTCATCGAAGTGTCCGGCGCCGTGAGACTGCGCGAGGTAGGTGTCGAGGCTGAGGAGGATACCGGAGATGCCGAAGGCAATGGTGTTGTAAAGGACTTGGCCAAGGGCGGCGGCGGAGATGGCCAGAGCCGGGTTCGCCATGTGCCCGACCATGATGGTATCGACGATGCCCATGGACATCCAGCCAAGCTCCGCGAGAATAAGCGGCAGGGCCAGGGTCAGCATGGGTCGAATTTGCTGGCGGACTGGCATCTTCGCTTTCTTGAAACCAGGGGCTGGATATCTGATACAAGTACGATTTCTCTGCAAAGTGTTCCTTGCAGAATAGAGGGTCAGTGGGAACGGTGTCGCGGCAGAGGAATACGGCAGTTCTTCCCCGCGCCACCCCTTGAGGGTCAGGACGGCAACGGTTGGGCCGGATTCTGGAAGAATCAGGACACTCAACAGGAGAACGGCTCTGCAAGAGCAGTAAAACCGAAACGGCCGCCAAAAGTTCTGGCGGCCATTCAGGCTTCGGTTTTCAGTTCCATCGAGGCTGCTCCCGGCAACTTCCAAGGAACGAAAGCCGTGAGTTCAGGAAGGCTTCCGCGGAAGAACGTCCATGCTAGCTGGAATGCATCTCGGCAACCAAACGAATCTCTCCACGTACCAATGACTTAGCAGGACGCGATGCCGGCAATACGCAAGGTCTTGCGGATATTCGAGGGATCACATTTACCACTCTTGCTGGAGCTGGCAGATCTTACTTCTACAGCCGATTCCTGCGGTGCCTCCAAACAACATCTGTGTCACCCTGGGGTTCCGGGTGTTGCGATGACTCGGGTTCGCGCTTTCGCATCTCACGAAGAAGCAAAGAACTTCCTGTAACCTGCAGTGCTCGGCTTCGTAAATGGAGCATCGAAACATGGCCGTATGCGGATGAGGTAAAAGAGAAGGATGCATCTCACATCTCCGGCAGCATTCATCAAACGATCGCCGGCAAAAACGCTTCGTCGCGTCCGGCTCTCCGGATTTCTTCTAGCCCTGGTGATGACCTCTCCGCTGTTTTCCTTGGGCGCTCCCCTGACTGGTACTCCGCTCAACGACGGCTACTACGATCTCTACAACTTGAACTTCGCCGGCGCGCATGTGCATTTTCAGCAGTGGATGACCGCACACCCCGACGATCCAATGGGTCCCGCCGCGGACGCAGCGGCGTATATTTTTACCGAGTTCGACCGTCTTGGCGTGCTGGATATTGAACTGTTTTCCGACGACAACAGGTTCGAGTCGCGGCAACGTCCGGACATTGATCCTGCCCTGAAGAAAGGTTTCAACGACCGGGCCGATCAGGCCGACCGACTCGCAGACGCCGCGCTGCAGCGCAACCCGAAGGACGCCAATGCGTATTACGTCAAGGCTGTGACCTCGGGCATGCGCGCCGACTGGTCTTCGCTGATCGACCGACACGAGTATGGGGCCTTCAAGTTCAGCGAGTTGGCCAGTAAATATGCCAAGCAGGCGCTCGCCCTGAACCCCACCCTATATGACGCCAACCTGGCGGTCGGGATCGAGAACTATATGCTGAGCCTGAAGGCTGCGCCGATTCGCTGGATTCTGGGCATGAGCGGGGCGGGGACCAACAAGGCGGAGGGGGTTCGGCTGCTGAAGTTGACTGCCGAGCAGGGGCACTATCTCGCACCGTTCGCCCGGCTGATGCTGGCAGTAGGGGAGCTTCGCGACGGTCATACTCAGCAGGGCAAAGCGATTCTGGTTGGGCTCTCGCAGGAGTTTCCGCAGAACACGCTCTATCAGCGTCAGATCGCCCGGCTACACTAGGGCTCGCCGGGCGGGTTGGAAACACCAACACTGGATGAGCCTCAGCGTGTACCTTTAACCTAGCGCTCTGTTCCAGAGCTTCACGCCCTGCCGCAGTCGCGGAGTTAAGATTCGCTTCAGCACCACAACGCGGTTCCATTTCGATTTTTGCAAAGGGCTCTCAAAAGCATGCGCATCGCATCTGTCGGCACGGCTTATCCACCTCATCGCTATTCCCAGGCAGCAATCGCAGATGCACTCACGACTCGTTGGAAAGACAGGATGGAGGAGCCTCGGCTGATCAACCGCCTGTTCGTGAACTGTGGGGTTGAGTTCCGCAACCTGGTCTTCCCACTGGACGTGTATGAGAATCTCTCCGGTTTTGGCCCCACCAACGACGCGTGGATCGTCGCCGCCGTCGCGCTTGGTCAGCAGGCCGTTACCAATGCCCTGGCGCGCGTGAGTCTAGGCCCGGAGGATATCTCCGCGATCTTCTTCGCTTCGGTAACCGGCATTGCGAGTCCCACGATCGATGCGCGGCTGATTAACCTGATGCCGTTTCCCACCAGCGTCAAGCGGACGCCGATCTTCGGCCTGGGCTGTGTCGCCGGAGCAGCGGGAATCTCGCGGGCTTCCGACTATGTGCGCGCTTTCCCCGGCCAATATGCCTTGCTGCTCTCGGTCGAACTGTGCTCGCTGACGTGGCAGGACAACGACCAGTCGATCGCGAACCTGATCTCCTGCGGCTTGTTCGGCGACGGAGCGGCGGCTGTCGTGATCGCCGGCGCCGACACCCCGCTGGGCAAGAGCACCTGCAATACCTGTTTCCATGGTCCGCGGATTCTCGACACGCGCTCGACCTTCTATCGGCATACCCAACACATCATGGGCTGGGACATCGGCGATATGGGCTTCAAGATCGTGCTCTCGCCGGAGGTGCCTAAGGTGGTCAATGAGCATCTGCGCGGAAATGTGGAAGCCTTTCTGACCGACAACGGTCTAACCATGAGTGATATCTCCAGCTACATCTTTCATTCCGGCGGACCCAAGGTGCTTGAAGCCATGGAGACCACGCTCAATCTTCCGGAAAACGCGCTCGAACCCTCGTGGCGCAGCCTGCGCGAGGTCGGCAACCTGTCCGCCGCATCCGTGCTGGCGGTGCTGGAAGATGTGCTGGTCAACGCACCCGGCGAGCCCGGGACCTACAGCATTCTCGCCGCTATGGGTCCTGCCTTCTGTTCGGAGCTTGTTCTACTGCAGTGGTAGCAGCGGCAGGACCGCATGAGTCAAAGCAATACTGAACCGCGGGCGGATGTTCTGATCGTTGGCGCAGGGCCTGCGGGTCTGGCGTGCGCCATCGCATCGGCCCGGCAGGGACTGCGCGTCGAGCTCGCCGATGCCATGCGGCCGCCTATCGACAAGGCCTGTGGCGAGGGCCTGATGCCTGATTCGCTGGAGGCGCTTGCCGCCATCGGCTTTGACCTGAATCGGGACTTCGGCGAAGTGGAAACGTATCTTCTGCGAGGCATACGGTTTATCGGCGACGGCGCGTCTTCACGGCACAACAGCACGACCGAAGCCGTATTTCCAGCAGGGCCGGGACGCGGCATCCGCCGCAACATCCTCCACAAGCTTCTTTTCGACCGCGCCACTCGTCTGGGGGTGCGGTTTCACTGGGGAAACTCGGTCCAGAGCATCACTCGGAGAGAAGATGTCATCGTTCGCACCAATCGTCAGACCCTGCGCGGCCGGTATCTTGTCGGAGCAGACGGCCCGCAATCACGCGTCGCCGCATGGGCTGGCCTGACCGAGGCATCGATCTACTCGCGACGCATCGGCCTGCGCCAGCACTACGGCATCGCGCCCTGGAGCGACTTCGTGGAGGTCTACTGGAGCAGCCACGGCCAGGCGTACGTCACCCCGATCTCGTCCACGGAGATCTGCGTGGCCTTTATCGCCAACGAGAAGATTCCGGGACCAGCCGAGGCGCTCACGCGTTTTCCCGCCCTGCGGCATCGCCTCGCCGCCGTACTCGCGACCGACAGGCCTCGCGGTGCCGTCACGCTTGGCCGCAAGCTCCGCCGGGTCACCTCCGGGAACATTGTGCTGGCAGGAGACGCCTCCGGTTCGGTGGACGCAGTGACGGGTGAAGGCCTCGCGTTGTGCTTCCAGCAGGCTGCGGCGCTTGCCATGGCGCTGAAGGCGAATGACCTCTCCTCGTACGAGCGGGCACACCGGCGCATCCAGCGCCTGCCGGCGTTCATGTCTCGCGGTCTTCTTCTGCTGGACCGCTCTCCCCGGCTGCGGGGGCGGGTCCTCACCACGTTCGAACGGCAGCCCCGTCTGTTCGACGGCCTGCTGCGAACCCATATCGGCCACTCTCCGGTCCATCTGTTTGGAACCGATGGACTGCTTGCTACAGGTCTGCATATCCTGGCCAGCTAAACGTTGCCGGCTGTAGAAGCTCTGGTTGAGCTGCTATCTCTGGTTGAGGTGCTATCTATGCTCAGGGCTAAGCCGTTTTCAACCCCAGCAACTTACCTCGTGAGCGAAGCCACGCCTCGAAGACGGGCTTGATCACAGGCTCCGTACTCGCTCAGGGACAGCGATACATCTTTACAGCGGCACAGCACTCGCTGTAAGTTGACGCTAGGCCAGAGGAAGTTGGATCACCATGAACGCTATCGAGAACCGCTGCATTGAGATCATTGCCAAGTCGAAGGGCATATCGCCGAATACCATTACGCTGACCAGCACCTTCGATGAGCTCAACATCGACTCCCTCGACAAGATCAACATCTCCTTCGAGGTGGAGGAAGCCTTTGAGATCGAGATTCCGGACGAGGCTCTCGGCACGCTGAAGACAGTAGGCGACATGGTCGAAGGGGTGACCAGACTCCGGACCGCACATCCCGCAGCCGCCGCTACCGCTCACTAAACACTCGATCGCCGATTCGCCGGACACTACCTAACGGAGTTGACGTGCATCCTACGGCATGATGAGACTCCAAGAGGCGGGTGCATGAGCGAAACAGAGCTGTTGATCGAGAAGCCCCACGAGAGATCGCTGGTAAAAGGCTTGCTGGCGGGTTTGATCGGCGGCCTGGTGGCGACGGCGGCCAAGTCGGTCGCGGAAAGATTTTATCCGCCCCGGACCCATGGCGAGCCCGAGCCACCGGCTGTGCTGGCGGAGAAGGTTGCCGGGCATGAACTTGCGGGAGCCCAGAAAGAAGCTGCTGTCGAGGCTATCCACTGGGGGTTCGGTGCGCTGACCGGGGCGGCGTATGGAGCGCTAGCGGAGTATTATCCGGCGGCTACGTCGAAGGATGGGGCAGGATTCGGAACCGCTCTGGCTTCGCTGACCCACGGGAACGCGCTGCCTGCGATGGGCCTTTCGGCTGAACCCAAAGAGCAGACCGTGCGGGAGAGAACCAGCGAGATGGCCACCCATGTGGTCTATGGGATGGTGACGGAGACGGTGCGGCGCTTCGTGCGGAAGATGCTAGGGTAAGGGTTCCAGCTTGGGCGCGGATGGTGTGCTTGAGGCCCGGTTCAGAACTTCGCTTCGAGCGAGTCAAGGGTTACTGCAAGGGGTTACTGCTCGTTGACTGGTTCAGGGATACTGAGGCGATCGGTTTCCGCTAGGACCTGCCAGGCCTGGTTGGCCCAAAGCCGTTCGCCTCCGTTATATCGAGTGGCAAACCCGCTGATGAGGTCGCCAGTCTCGGCATCGATCTGTGAGGCATAGCCGAGGACGAGAGCACGCTTGCGTTCCACGGCTGATTCGGCTTGGCAGAGGACGGGCTTTAGTGTCTGCGGCGCGATGAGCTTACGGAGGCTGTCGAGGTCCTCGGCGGCGCTTGGGTGACTCGCGGCGTAGGGAAGGTCCTCGTAGAAGGCGCTCGGGATGGATGCGGTGAAGGGCAAGGCGGCCTCGCGGACGGTGAGGTGGTCGACATGATGACCCAGCGCCGCGGGAACGACCAGGGCGTCCATGGCTCCGAGTTCGGCCTGGCGGGCGATGGCTTTGCGGATCTTCTCAAGGGAGGGATCGGCTGGATCGACCGGGGAACTGCATATCTCTTCGAAGGGAATCCGGCGCCGGATGGGAGCATCTTTCAGGTTGAGGTCGATCATTCGCAAATTGCTCTTGAGGCCTTTGGGAAGGTCTTGGATGATGCGGCGGACGAAGATCTCGTCTTCGCGAAGGCGCATGGCGGAGACGTAGGAGAGCTGGTCGTTTTCGTGAACGAACTCTGCGTCGGAGTATGGGGCGTAACGGCTTCGGGTGAAGACATTGAGCAGAGTGACCGTGTGGCGCGCGGTGAGCCAGTGGTGAATGGCGAGGGAGAGGGAGAAGGCGGCGTCGTCGCGGTGCGGGGAGAGGATGAGGATCTTCAGGGGGCGAACTCCAGTGCTGCTCTATTGTCTCAGTCCGGGCAACTGGAGTGGGCGGGTGAGAGATGCAGACAGGGAACTGCGGCGCGACGAATGCCTCGCCGCAAAATAATCCTCTTTTCAGCACCTGCTTCAGGCGGCATCACCTGCGGTCTTTGGATAACAACTGCTGGAATTCGGGCGTACCCCGCAGGGTCGCGAACTCCTGGGCCTGCTGTATTTTTGACTTGTCGTGAAAACCTTCGGAGATGGCTTTCGCAAGGTATTGAACGGCGAGGTCGTTCTTCCCGGCCTGCGCGTAGATCTTCGCGAAGCAGTAGTTCATGTTAGCCAGGTCCGCGAGCGATGAACTTTCCTCGATGCCGTTCTCCGCGATCTCCTGGAAGATGCCTGGATTGAGAAGGAAGGCGTGCTGGTAGGCTTCGGTGCCGTCGTGCAGCTTTCGGCGGGCAAGATAAAGCGTTCCGAGATTGCCATAGACGCGCGCATCTTCCGGGTTCAGCTTGAGGGCTTTCTTGTAAAAGCGCTCTGCCTGTTTGTACTTTTTGTCGTGATAGTAGATCGTCCCGAGGTTGTTATAGGCTTGCGGCATTTTTTTGTTCATTTTGAGAGCGGTTTCGAAGTTGGCCTTCGCATCTTTGTCCATGAACATGTGCTCGTACGCGATGCCGGTCTTGTTGTAAATGCCCGCCGTCTGCGGATCGATTGCCTTGTAGACCGCGATGGCGGCAAGATACTGATGATGGATGACCATCAAGTCAGCCCGGGTCTCGGCGGTCACTTGCGGAAGCTCCGGGGCCGAAGCGGGTTTGAGAAGCTGCTGAAAGACATCGCCGGCGACGAGCATGTTCTGGGCAAATGCCGGCGGCGATTGCACCGCATCCAGCGTGAGAAGAAGAAGGGAAATCGCCATCCAACGCGTTGCTTGCCTTGCGGACCTCTTCATGACTGCCTCCCGACCGGCGCCTCAGGCTAGCTCGTGAAAAGCTGGTGTGCTCTCTCGACCCGGACACGATCTCGGTCTACAATGCGCTTGAGTGGTACGGATGAGAAGACCCACTTACGATTAATCGGCTGGACCAGTTTGCAAGCCCGAGCGGAAGGTTTGGCATGACCAGGCGAGCTTCCACCTTCGAGTTGATTCTTCCTCCCCGGCCTGCCGGCATGCCTTCGTTTCACTGGCTGCGAAACTCTCTTCGCGAGGAGATTCTCGGCGGGCGGCTTAGCCCAGGCTCAAGGCTGCCGGCGAGCCGGGACTTTGCCCGGCAGTATCATCTCTCTCGCGGAACCATCCTGGTGGCAATGGATGAGCTGCGCGCGGAGGGCTATCTTGAGGGCCGGATGGGGTCCGGCATGTACGTCTCCAGTATCGTGCCGGAGCATCTGCTTCCATCCCAGAGTCAATCCAACACGGCGTTGGGGAAGGAAGCGGGCTCGACGATACAGGGCAAGCAGCATCTCTCCGCGTTCGCCGCGCGAGTGCAACCCTTCTCTCTTCCGGGCTGCGTAGATAGCCTGGCGTTCCGCACGAACCTTCCCGCGCTCGACTTGTTCCCGGCTGCGCTATGGGCGCAGGTTATGGCGCGGCGCATTCGCAGTGCCTCCACCCGTCTGCTTCTCGGGTGCGGGGCCCAGGGATATCGCCCGCTCCGGGAGGCGGTAGCGAACTATGCGCGGTCTTCGCGTGGCGTGAGCTGCGCGGCGGACCAGGTGGTCATCGTCTCGGGAATTCAGGAAGGCCTTGATCTTGCGGCGCGCCTGCTCCTGAACCCTGGGGATAAGGTGCTGGTCGAAGATCCGGGGTACCAGGGAGCATATGCCGCCTTCCGGTCAGCCGGCGCAAGGCTAGTCTCCGCGCCGCTGGATGCGGAGGGCGCTGCCCCGAAGGAGAGTGATCTTCGGAACTGCCGCCTTCTCTATGTAACTCCTGGGCACCAGTACCCGATGGGGATCACGATGAGTCTTCGCAGGCGGCTGGAGTTGCTGGCATGCGCGCAGAAGTACGAGACTGCGATCTTCGAAGATGACTACGACAGCGAGTTCAGATTTTCGGGGCGGCCGGTGCCGGCGATGCAGGGCCTGGATCGCGGCGGACGGGTTATTTTTGCAGGCAGCTTCAACAAGGTCATGTTTCCGTCTCTCCGATTGGGCTATCTGATCTTGCCGCAAAACCTTGTCGAGGTCTTCGCGCGAACGAAGGCCCAGACGACGCGTCATCACCCGCTTCTCGATCAGGCTGCGCTCTGCGACTTTATCGACCAAGGGCACTTTGGACGTCACCTGCGGCGGATGCGCAAGACGTATGAAGAACGCCTTGCTGTTCTGCTGGAGTGCGCCCGCATGGACCTGGGAGAGTACCTGGAGATCTCCAATGTCGAGGCTGGACTGCAGACGATCGGATTGCTGCACAACAACATCTCCGCGGAAGCGGTTGCGCGGAGAGCGGCGGTGGAGAAGATCGATGTTGTGCCTCTCAGCCGGTATTGCCACTCGGCGTCCGTCGCGGAGGGCCTGCAGATAGGATTCGCGGCGGTGAACGAGAAGGAGATCAAGGCCGGCGTTCTCAAACTGGCCAGCATCTTTCACAGCATGAACCGATAGAACAGTTTTTCGCGGTTTGTCTGGCTGCATGCGTCTTCGCACGTCTTCGGGCTTCCTCCGGCTTGGATGCTACTATCCGGCTATGCCGATGGGCGAGGTGCTGGTCGAGGCGAGGGAGTTGGTGAAGGACTACGGCGCAGGTCGTCGCGTGGTCGACGATGTTTCGTTTCAGATTCGACGCGGTGAGACGCTGGGGTTAGTCGGGGAATCGGGCTCCGGCAAGAGCACGGTGGCGCGTATGCTGCTGCGTCTCGTAGAGCCCAGCGGAGGCGAGGTCCTGTATGCCGGGCAGGATCTGCTGGCCATGCCTGCGCGCACCCTGCGAGCGATGCGGCGGAGTATGCAGATCGTGTTCCAGGATCCGTTCGCGGCATTGAACCCGAGGATGAGAGTGAGAGAGGTGCTGGCGGAGCCGTTTGCGATCCATGGCGAGAGCCCGGCAGGGGGGATGGCCGCGAGGCTGGCGGAGATGCTGCGCACTGTCGGAATGGACGGCTCGGCGCTCGAGCGCTTCCCGCATGAGTTCAGCGGAGGTCAGAGGCAGAGGATCAACATTGCCCGGGCGCTGGCGCTGAGGCCGGAGTTTCTGGTGCTCGATGAGCCGGTGAGCGCGCTGGATGTCAGCGTCGGCGCGCAGGTGATCAATCTGCTGCGTGACCTGCAGCGGGAGTACAGGCTGACCTATCTGTTTATCTCGCATTCGATGCCGCTGGTGCGGTATCTATGCGACCGGCTAGCGGTGATGCAGCGAGGACGTCTGGTAGAGCTTGGGGATTGCGAGCAGGTATGCGATGCGCCGCGGGAAGAGTACACGCGCAAGCTGATCTTGGCCACTCCGGAGATTGCCTTGAGGAACTGTCGCTGAGGGTCACTTCTTCGTTGTAGTCTCACTGCCTATCGGGATAGTGCGGCCGGTCTGGGCGGACCGGCGGGCGGCGTCCAGGATGCGGACCACGGTGATGTTGGTGTCGAGCGACGTGAGGTCGTGCTCGGGATGCAGGGCGCCGGTGAGGACGGCGGCGAGGTAATTAAGGGAGTTGTTCTCGGGCGGGGTGAGCGGGGGTGCGGTCTCGACGTGTTCGGTGGATTCGCCGGGGAGGCGGATGCGGAGCTTGGCGCCGGGGGCTTTGTCTTCGTAAAGGGTATCGACGTAACCGGTAGCTCCGTAGATCTCCAAGTCCTTGCGGGAGAACGGCCAGTTCCAGGAACCCTGGATGATGGCCTGGGCGTGGGGGTAGGTGAGGAGGATCGTGCTGTCGTCGTCCACATGGGGATAGATCAGCGGCTTGATGTGGAGGGTGATGGCGGTAACGCTGAGGGGGAGTTCGCCGTGCATGATCCAGGTGGCAAGGTCGACGCCATAGCAGCCGAAGTCGAAGAGGGCGCCGGCTCCATTCTGCGCGGGATCGGTGAGCCAGGAGAGGAATTCGGGTCCTACGCCGATCTCTTTAGGGCCCTGGTGTCCATCGTGGACGACGATCTTGCGGATGTCGCCGATCTTACCGCTGGCGAGGATATTGTTGGCGGCGGTGTTCGAGGCATACCAGGTGGTCTCATAGTTGGTGAGGACGGGAACGTTGTATTTTTGCGAGAGGCGCTGGATGGCGAGGGCGTCTACGACGGTGGTGGCGAGGGGCTTTTCGACCATGGCGGCGATATGGAGGGGCGCGGCTTGTTCGATGGCGGGGCGGTGGCCGGCGATAGAGGTGTAGACGAGGATAGCTTGGGGGTGCGTGGCCTGCAGCATGGCGGCTTCGGTGGGGAAGAAGAGGTTCGCGGGGAGGTGGGTGCTGGCGGCGTATTGCTCGCGGAGTTGGGCGTTTGGTTCCGCCATGCCGACCAGGACGATCTCGGGGTGAGAGGGAAGACTATGGAGAAAACCCTGGACATGGCCGTGGACCAGGCCGACGACGGCTACGCGAATGGGTGTTTGGGCGGTTGCCTGGGTGGTGGGAAAGAAAAATGGTGCGACGAGGCAGGCTGCGGCCAGGAGCTTCGTGTGAGGCGAGGAGATCATTGGGAGGGCACCGTCTTCTTTCCGTTGCGCTGTGGGTAAGCGGTTCAGGCTGACCTGTCGTGTCCTCCATCATACAGACTGGTCGAAGAGGTAGAGGCCCTGAACCCACTCTTCGCAAAGCGCTAAGGACGGGCCGCGCGGGGCTGGCGCGAAGGACGGCGGGACGACGCTCGCGATGACGGGCGACCCACACCTGGCGGTTGCGATTGCGGGTGAGTTGCACGAGGAGACGCTGGGGAACGGGACGGTCCTCACGGATCGCTATGTGGCTTCGGGAGCGACAATGTTTCATTTTGCCGATGCGGCGGGTATCCATCCTGGGGATACGTTGTTGATCGTCAAACAGGTGACTCCGGAGTGTGTCCAGCGGATGGGGATGGATACGCTGCGGCGGAGCGGGAAGCCGGAGCACTGGGTGAGCGGGGAGCTGGAGGTGCGCCGGGAAGTTGCCTCGGTTGCGGGCAATGCGGTGACGCTGGTGATTCCACTCATGGACTCGTATGACGCGAAGTACCTGGGCAACACGCCGGTGACGGTCTCGAAGGTGCGGGTGAGCGGCCAGATCTCGGGCGTCGGGGTGGAGGGCCTGCGGATCGTGGCTTCGACGCGGAGTGTGACGTTGAACGAGCCGCAGTTCGATGGAATCAGGATGGACAACGCGGTAGATAGCTGGGTGCAGACGATAGCGTTCGAGGAGACGAGCACTTCGGTGAACATCGCCGCGGGGAAGGAGCGGGTGACGGTGCGGAACGTGGACGCGGTGAAGAAGCAGCCGATTGTGGGTGGCGCGAAGCCGTTCACATTCTCCTGCAACGGATCGCAAATCTTGTTCGACCGCTGCACGGGAGCGGAGACCAGATCTATTACTTCGCGATGCAAGCTCGCCAGCAAGGGCCGGTGGTGGTGCTGCATTGCCGGTTCCTGGGCGATGGGCATATACAGCCGCATCAGCGCTGGTCGACGGGGTTGTTGATCGACAACTGCGAGGTGCCGGGAGGGGGCGTGGACCTGATGAATCGCGGCGAGATGGGGCCCGGGCACGGCTGGGCGATTGGCTGGGCGGCGGCCTGGAACAACACGGCGAAGACGTTGGAGATGAATGAGCCGCCGGGAATTTTGAACTGGTCGATCGGCAATCGCTGCGAGGCGATTGATCCAAAGATGCCGGTGTTCGATGGATCGGTCCGGGGGCCGCTGGAGCCGGTGACGAGCGAGTCGGCGGGAAAGCCGGTGCGGCCACAGAGCTTATATATCGAGCAGCTTCGGGAGAGGCTGGGAGCCTCGGCGGTGAAGAATATCGGTTATGAGTTGGGTGAGCTGCGGCTTAGGATCTGGTTCAAGAATGTGAAAGGCCTGACCACGGATTACACGGATGAAACGGATTAAGAAAAGCCCAAGGCACGAGCAACAACGAAATACAGGAATCCTTCTTCTCGACCAATAATCTTCAGTCGAGCCGTAGGTGGTTGTCCATTCAATCGAGAACTGAGAAGCTGAAGTTGCGAAGCAAAAATGGTTGCGTTGCTCGGCTTCTTCGGCGAGCGCAGGTCCTTGCCATTGCCGTCTATTCTGCCGATAAGCCCGCGTCTCACCGAGTCTGTCGAGGAAGTGCTCTTGGCAATCCTGAAAGCGGGAGATAAGCTGAAAGAATGACTGTTTTTGAACAGGGAATCTCGTTTTCGCGTCGCATTCGCGCACGGCTTGAGTTGATGTGCCAAGGTCGCCTAAAGAATTTCGAGATGTACTTGCCTTATGTATCCGAAAAAAATGGATTGGAGATAGGCGGACCTAGCGGCCTCTTCAGAAGAGGCAACGCGCTCCCGGTTTATGAGGAGATTGGAGGCCTGGATAACTGCGATTTTTCCAAGTCTACCGTTTGGGCGAAGCACACCGAGGCGTTTCTTTTCGATACCAGGAAAGCCCCTGGAAACACTCTCTTCTGTGACGGTTCGGCTCTGGTCGATGTGCCGGATTCGACGTATGACATCTTACTGTCTTGTCACAACCTGGAACACTTCGCAAACCCAGTCAGGGCTTTGAAAGAATGGCAGAGGGTGCTGAAACCTGACGGCGCTCTGGTCCTGGTACTTCCTAATTACCGAAAGACCTTCGATCACCTGAGAACCCCGACCAGAGTAGACCATATGCTGGAGGACTTCGAGCATGAAGTGGGCGAGGACGATCTTACTCACTTGCCGGAAATACTTGAGAAACATGATTTGAGCCGAGACCTTGCCGCAGGGTCAAGACAGGACTTTCATAAACGTTCCCTGAACAATTTCTCGAATCGATGTTTGCATCACCATGTGTTCGATAAAAGCAATAGTCAGGAGCTATTATCGAGAGTCGGGTTTCAGGTGTTGGCCGCCGATCTCGCGGCGCCATTTCACATCTGCCTTCTAGCCCGCATGAGCTGAGGCGCCGTGCTGACGGAACTCAGACCAGAATTCCCAATCCGTAGCTTTCTTTGAAGTTGTGAAAGGTTTTGTGAGACTCGCGGGCGATATCAGTCACTGCCTGCTTCACGGCAGGGAAGCTCTCCGTGTCATGAAATAGCACACAGCGCGAGTGTTTAGCACTCCACAGACCACATTTGAAAGTATCGATGTAGGTATGAATGATGTCGACGTGAATCAGATCGTAGAAGCTGTCATCCTTGGCGATCCAGTCCTGGTAATCACTCCTGACGAGTTGAATATTATCGAAGCTGGAAAGGGCGTTTGAAGTTTCCGAATAGAGGTCCCTGTAATAGGTGTGCTTGTCTCCTTGAAACGTATCGACTCCGGTGACAGCTTCGAAGAAGCAGGAAAGCGCAGCGGTGGAATAGCCGTGCTCCACGCCAAACTCGAGGCAGCGTTGTGTGCCGATGCCGAACTGCCCGATAAGATCGGGCAAAACACTTTCAATCCCCTTCCATGCTGAGTCCACTGGGAGCACTCTCGATGGCAATTGACGGCTCTTCGGCACATAAGGCAAAACGGGAACTTTCGGCTTGACCATACCGCCGATCACTGACTTCCAATACTCTACTTCTACCACCATGAATTTTCCTCAGATGTGATGTCACTTTTGTGCAGCATAGGCAGATCTGTTTTTATTAGTTTAGAACACTTTCACGGATTGGCTGGACTGGCAGATAGCATGAGACAGCTTCTGGTGAAATCGACCAGCCTGCTGCGCTCTTCCCGGGTCAAACTTCCGAACCATGCCAGGAGCAGCGTGCTGAGCCCCCAGAGAAGCGTAACTGCGGGCGCGGGAGTGGATGCAGGAAAGATCCGCCAAAACGGAAGAAGCAGGACCGAAGGAACAGCGATCATTGCTGGCCGAAGCAGACCGCCGAGAAGGAGTCGAGTGCGAGCAATCGCAAGCGTCTGACGAGTAAAGCGCATGCTGACGGCGAAGTGAAGCGCAACGCTCACAAGCGATCCAAGCAGCGTGCCGTAGGCGACTCCGATAGCGCCAAAGCGGCTGGCAAGATAAATACTGCTGCCCAGGTTGACCACTGCTTCGGAGATTGCCGTCACCGTGGCAGCTCCCTGTTTGCCAGTCGCGGCAAGCATTGTGGCATAGGGCTGGCAAACACTTCGAACGATGTTGGCAAGAACCAAAATCCGAAGATACGAAAGGCTCGACACAGCATAGGCCGGACCGACCCACAGGTGCAGCACGGGGAAGCCGAGAACCATCAGCGGCAACCCGGTGAGAAGCAGAAGGATGGTGCCGTAGCGAGTGATTCTAGATAGCAATTCCCCCATTTCGACTGGCGAACGCTGTGTGCTCAGTGCGGAAGAGGCCGGCATCAGCGGTCCAAGTACGGAACCCAAGAGAACGAGGATGAAGTTTGTCGGGAGTGTCGCGACCGAATAGTAAGCGGTCTGGAAATAATCGTAGTGGCCGACGATGGTGACATCCAGTCCGCTGACGCAAAGCATGCCCACAGTCCATATGGAAAGCAGAGCGCAATAGCTTGTCATCCGTTTCACCACCTGATAATTCATCAGGGAAAGGGAGACACGGATATGTGCTGCCATTTTGCGCCAGGCGAGTAACTGAAGTAGTGCGGTGGCGACATTGACCACGGCTACAACGATCCCCATTGCCGTGAGAGAGCCATGGAGGGCGACAGCCACGAGGACTACTACCGTAAAGGATACCTTGTTGACGATCGAAATCGTCATGGGAACGAAGTAGCGTTGAAGCCCTAAAAAAACAGCCGAGAAGACGGAGCAGACCAGGCTGAAAGACAGAGAGCAGCCGACCAGAAGAACGCTGATGCGAACGTCTCGATACAAGGACGCCGGCATGGTGTGAAAAAGCCGCGGAACCTGCCAAGCAAGTACGAACGTAAGACCGAAACCCAGCAAACCTGCGAGTGTCATCATGGCAAATCCGGCGCTCGCGTGGCGTCCCGCGCCGACCTTGTCGCCCTTCGCTTCAAATTCGGCCACGAACTTGGCCACGCCTGTCTGGACACCGAAGTCGAGAAAGGACACGTATGCGCCGAGTTGAAGGATGAGTACCCAGGCGCCATAGATCGTCGCAGGCAAATGATGCGTCAGATAGGCTGGCAGCACCAGCGCAACCAGCGAGTTGACAGCAACGCGCGCTAGGCTGATTGCGACGTTTTTCGACAGTTTGGCGGTCAGCCCGGTTAGTGGTTCCAACTGTGGCGGCTGGGGTTTTGCAAGCGCTGTAACGAATTCATCCACGCTCTAGGTCCTTAGTCTCGCGGTTGACATTTAGAGAAGGGGTGCTCATGGGCTGCCACCGGGGTTTACGTAGGGTGCAGGCATTGACGAGTCGCTGCCAACATCCGAACGATCTTGATGTAACTGGAAACATTCCTATCTTTCGCTAGCCTGAAATGGGGAAACCGCAGATGGGGGAGATCGCGGCTAGCCAATGGATCGGCCTTCGAGGAGGATACATCAAACTTTACACTCGCTAAACGCAACCTGTTCGTTTGTTGAACCTCATTCCAATACGGCGCGCAGCGTCTTCGAAGCATAAGCCTTATTCTTGAGTCGAACGCTATGACTGAGTGCGCGTTTGAGTAATCGCAGCCTGTGAATCAGCGGGCCGCCTCCGGAGCCAGTCTCCCGGACAAATCTCCATTCGGAAGCAAGCAAATTCGCGTATCTGTCCAGGCTCATCTCCGTTTCCAGGTTTCGCAGGGAAAGCCGATGCTTCATCACGACATCCAGGACCAGAACTCGTCCCCCAGCAGCCTGCAAACGGTGAAACACGACGTGGTCGAGGTAATCGAGCCAGTATTCGCCAGGGAAGCCCCCGATCGCTTCGAGCGACTGAACTCGCACACACGCAGCCGAATTGAACGCGGTGATCGGCGTGTGACAGGCGCTTTCCCCCGCTTCCGGATAGTCGTGATTGCGAAATCTTCCGACCCGCTGCGGAGAGAGCATTCTCCCATCCTGGATGAGCCTCGGCACGATGGCGCAGACCTTGGGTGACAACGGTGATTCTATGACCGCAAACAAAGCCTCAAACAAGGTTGGCTGGAGCACCGTATCCTGATCCAGCAAGAGCAGCCACTTGACATCAGCTTCATGCGCCATCAATAAGGCATGATTGTAAGCAGCTGCAAGTCCTTCGTTTTTCGAAGCATGGCAGTATTCGAACGCTCCTAAGTTCCAGCGATCGGAGATCGAAGGCTGCGGCTCTGGAGAGTTGTCGTAGATAAGTAAAGCGACTCGCCGAGCAAAATCTCTTTGTTGCAGGCCAAACTCAGCGAGTGACCCTAAGGTCGCGGAGTTCTCCAGATTGCATTGATAGAGGACAACAACGCACTGGATGAGGATTTCGGACATTGACTAAACCATTCCTTCAGCACATGCAAGCGCTACAAGCGACTGTTTCACCTCTCGCATAACAAGATCTGTTGTTTGAATCATATCGGGCTCAATTCTTTGGGTCTCATCTGAAAAGGAAATAGCAGCTAAGCGTCTTACCAAATTGTCGCTGAGGTTGGTTTATAAATCAGCGTGTTTTCTGGATGACCGGCATGGATCGACGATAGTCCTGTATCCCTTCCCACACGCTTATGCATTGTGAAAACTGGAATCGCATCACGCGCCGCGCAAAGCGCACCGCCAGGAACAGGAACATGGCCAGTTGCGGCGCGGCGGAATGGAGACGCAATATGCGCAAACCCGAAGCCGTGAAGTAACGAACGAGTATAGGGCTGCTTCTTCCCGTGCTTGCAGCGACTTTATGCCATGATTCAATTTGCCGGCCAATCGACCTAAAGAGGAATGGCAATGAGTCGGTTTGAGGGCAGTCAGCGCGTCTCTTGCTTTGATTCATGTGAGAGCAGTCGTTTCAGTGTCTCCAGCCGCGATCTCTCCGCGGGGTTCTTTGAAAGTCGGTTGACCCCTTCGGTGGAGAATGCCCAGGCTGTCCCGAAGATGAGCCCGAGAACCGCAGCGATAAGCGTAATCACAGTGCGCATTGGGGATGATCGGTGGTCAGGAACGACAGCCTTATCGACGATCTGGACTAACGCGCCCTGCCGCGCTTCGTCGACTTTGGCGATCTCATACTGCCGTGCCAGCAGGTCGAAGATAGTCTCGAAGTACTTCACATCGCGCAGCTTTCGAACATATTCAATGCCCGCCTCCTGCATGTTTCCCTTCGGCATCATCACATTCGATGCGCCGTCTGGATTAGCCCCCAGCCTCTCCTCTTGCGATCTGAGACTTGCCAGCTGTTGTTCGGCAAGCTGCAGGTCGGGATTCTCGCCGGTCGCGAAAGCCTGCATCCCGCTGATCTGGACCTCCTTGGCCGCGATCTGTCCTCGAAGGTCGGCGACGAGCCCAATGGCTGCGCGGGCCTGGCTGTCCAGTTGGATCATGCCGGTCTTCTGTTCGGTCCTTTTTAGCTGCTCTTCGGCACTGGCTAGGTTATCTTTGGCCTGGCTCAGCTGCTGTTCGAAGAAGAGCCGGCGCTGCGAAGCTTCTGTCACGGCCAGGCCAGCCGAATATTTTTTGAACTCCTCGACGTATCCATTGGCCATGTCAGTGGCGCGTCGGGGATCTCTATCGGTAACTGAGATCCGGATTAGTCCATCTTTGGAGCCACTCTCGATATCGACTGCCTTCTCAAGGTCCTTTCGGGCAAGGGATCGACGTTTCTCCCGGTAAAGCTTGATCAGATCGAAACGGTCTACCATCTCATCTTCGATCGTGCGGCTCTTCAACAGGGCTACCTGAAGGTCGTTCGGGTTCTTCAGTCCCAGGCTTCCTCCACCTGCCATCGAGGCAACGGAACTCAGGCTGCCAAGCTGAGAGATTAGAGCCGAGCCAGCGGAACCGCCCTGCAGCGGTGGCAGAATGGCTGTCGATGCTGTGTAGCGAACGGGAAGCAGAAACGAGACAACCAAGCCAATCAGCGTCATGCCAAGTGTTACTTTTGCGATCATTCCCCGGTGCCGGACGACGACAATGATCAGGTCCAGCAGGGAAATCTCGGTCTCCGCCGGCTCGGAAAAAACTGGCGCCGTATCTCTTTCGACATCGCTGAGCACACTTACTGGTCCTTCAGACTGGTTCACACCCAATATGTTCTCACAGGAGCAAAACAGCCGTCATCACGCAAGTACCCTGGCTTGCGAGGCGAAGTGTTTCAGTCACCATCCGCCACGGCATGCCAAACGCAATTCCGCGTAGCAAACGGCATTACAGTGGAAAGTTTAGAATGCGGAGAGGACGGGTTGGTATTGCAGACGAAAAACAGATACTTTGAACCCGCAACTACGGGCAGCCTTTACGCTGGCCATCGGTATGCTTGCCGCCTTCGCAAAGCGAGGAGGGTATGAAACAGGACCAATGCTTGAGCGAGCCGCACCCGGCGTCCGAGCCTGATGTAGCAACAAAGCCTCACGTCTATGTCATTCTTCTGAACTGGAACGGGTGGCAGGACACCGTCGAGTGTCTTGAGTCTGTCTTCCGGTTGAACTATCCCGCTTTTACTGTGATCGTCTGCGACAATGATTCCTCCGATGACTCCCTGCGGAGGATTGAAGACTGGGCCATTGGCAGCATCAGTGCTTCGTGCAAGAGCGAAGGCCTAGATCGTCTGGTACTGCCATCGATTCCTAAGCCTATCGCGTTTGACTCCATCTCCGCTTCAAGAGCGGCCACCCTTGATCCATCGCTTAATGTCCGTCTAGTGCTGATTCAGACGGGTAGCAATCTAGGTTTTGCGGGAGGAAACAATGTAGGTATCCGCTATGCGCTTGCAAGGGCGAGTTGCGACTACATCTGGTTGCTGAACAATGATACAGTAGTCGAACCCGATTCGCTCTGTGCAATGGTAAATATGGCAGAAGCCAATCCGACATTAGGCATATGCGGTTCCCTGCTTCGAAGTTATGCTTTCCCACACAGCATATTGACCGCTGGAGGAAGAAGGTATAGTCGCTGGAGCGGGCGCACGCGTCCCTTGCAAGACCTGTCCACTCCTTCCATTTCGACAACATCGGGTGCGCCGGATTATGTGGAGGGCGCTTCTATGCTGATCCGACGCAGCCTGCTCGAACAAATCGGCCTCCTGGAAGAGAGCTATTTTCTTTATTTCGAGGAACTCGACCTGGTCTGCCGTTCCAAATCCAAGTTTCACTTCGGTTATGCCCCGACGAGCATCGTTTACCACAAGGAGGGCGCGAGCATCGGAAGCGCTCGTGCGCGAAGCGACAGAAGCGTACTGTCAGACTTTTATCTTGCGCGAAACAGGCTCGTATTTACGAGACGCAGCTATCCTTGGTTCATGCCATCGCAGTTGGCGGTGGTGGCTGCGAGTGCTCTGCTACGGATTCTGATTGGCAAGCCCAAGAATGCGACTGCGATTCTGCGGGGAATTCTTGCCAGCTTCCGCGACCCCAAATCCGACAGTCGATATCGGGTTTAGAACGAGCATGTACTTACAGGCATCGCGGCCACATAAAATGAGGTACATGAAACCGAGCACCGATCGTTTAGGCTCTTTGGAGGCTGTGGTCCCCACGGAGCGCGTCTCCGGCTTGGCGGCGGTGGTTGGTTTGCTCGCTATCCTTCCTGCTTTCACCAATCTGAGGATTGGAAGTCTCCAGCCTGAGGATTTTGCACTCCTTCTCCTGCTTGGATTCTGTGTCGCCAAATTCTTGTGCTCGGGCTTTTCACTCCGGATTGCGGCTGGCCTTCGGGGGTTGTTCAAGTCATACAGTCTGCTGCTCCTGTTGCTCTTTGTTTTGTCTGTTCTTTCCACACGACTCAGTTTTTTTCCTCTGCTTGAAGTATCTTTCCTCAAGCGGCCAGTGCTCTTTTCACTTTCCAAACTCTTGCAATTTGCGGCGGTGGTATACGCATTCCTCTGGCTGACAAATGTTTTGATGACAGAGAAGAAGCTTTTAGCTAGAGCTATGAGTGCATATTGGCTGACGGGGCTAGCCTGCTGCTTTTATGCGATTGTTTGCTATTTTGCAGTTGCAATAGGTCATCTCGAACCCTCTCCAACGTCACTTTTGGGTGCGTATGCGAATGAAGCTGGGGTAGCGAGAGCCCGGGGTTTTTTCAATGAGGGTGGCCCGTTCGGAATATATATCGCGAGCGTTTTCACGGTTGGCCTCCTTCGCCGTCATACGATGGGACGCCGGCTTGGAAAAGCAAGTAGTGCGGTTCTGCTATTAGCTTTTTTTCTGAGCGCATCAAAAGCAGGTTTCTTTGCGGCAGCATTCCTGTTTCTCTACTCAGTTTTATCCGCTGCGTCCCTCGCACGAAAAGCTTCTTACCTGATCCTGTCGATTGCTCTTTTTTGGGGAGTCGCAGTGTCACTGAATTTTGGGGAACAACTGTATGGATATGTCTATAGCTTCGAAAACATTGGCGAACAGGTGGCTAGCCGAGGAGCCGATTTGAACCTTGTAGCAGGTAGAGTTTCGGCTCTTTACATTGTCCCCAGGATGATTGCCGCCCATCCGGTTACCGGAATCGGTTTCGGCAATTATCCTCTCATGAGGAACGATCCTCGTTATCTTGGAATTCTGCCCGCGATCCCGCAGATTGAAGATGTTCCCGGTATTGGAATTCCGGGAATCGCGGCGGAGATTGGAATACCTGCCACGTTATGGCTCATGCTTCTCTTGTTTACGCCGCCGTGGCTAAGTCGAAAACAAGCCTCTATTCTCGGCATCGCGGCAGTCTTCCAACCGCTAGCACATACGTTCGCCGTGCAGCTTACGTTCTTCTATCCCTGGTTTGTCAGTGCCTGTGCTATTGCAGCATCATCGTACGAACGGCGACTGACAGGGAATCGCGTGGCTTGAGGGCTCGCTGTTTCATCGAGTCAGGCCTCCGCAAAATGCGCCAGGATGTCCCAGGTTGTCTTCATGCACTGGTCCCAGCGGAAGGTGCCGGCGAATTCGCGATACTGCTGCCTGTTTTCCTGTGGTGCCCTACATGCCTCAAGAATCTTGTCGGCTATATCGGACGGATCGTGCGGGTTGCACATGAACGCGATGCTTTTGAATATCTCGGCGAGAGAGGTAGAATCTGCCACTACTGTCGGACAGCCCAGCGCCAAGGCCTCGAGCGGCGGCAGTCCAAATCCCTCGTAGAACGATGGGAAGACAAAACATGCGGCATTTTCGTAGAGCGTTCTTAGTTCGGAGTCATTGACATAGCCGAGATCGCAAACCAGATGATCGGCAATTTGCGATTTGCCGAAGACCTTCGCATCGCTGGGGCCGGCGATAGCCACCGGAATACTGGAGTCGGCCAGGTGCGGAATAGTTTGCAGCAAGCCCGCGAGATTCTTGTTCGGGTTTTTCGACCCTACCAGCAGCACATACTTGAAGCGGCTGAGCAGGTTCCTGGCGAGAATCTCCGGCTCCGGTTCCGGTCGTAAGGCATGGTCGGAGCCCAGATACGTAACCGTGACTCTCGTTGCATTCGCTCCGTACCATTGAACGATTTGTGCCTTCGAGAACTGCGAGACGGTCAGCACATGCAAAGCCGAGCGGCAGAGCCTCCGATTCAGAAACCGGTACCAGGTGCGGAAGGCCCGCGAATAGCCCTGGGGCGCCGCAACGACAGCGGCATCATGGATGGTAATGACGTTTCGCGGGTGCAGTATGGGAGCGCCGCCGCATGGAGTAAACAGCAGTCCACCGGTGGCGTAGAAGGGCAACTCAAACTGCTCCCATATCTGTCCTGAGAATCTTCCGACTTGAGATACCAGCAGCCTGCTGTATTTCGGAACGATCTTTACCGAGGGAGGAACAAGAACAGTAACCGCAGGCAGACTCGATCCTGGCCCGCTTAGAAACTGATCCAGACTTCTCAGTAATTCGTGGCCATAGCGTTGCGTCCCCGTCATAGATTGAGACAGAAAGCGTCCGTTGATGAAGATGGATCTCACTTTAATTCGTGCTGCTCCCGGCGCATTCAATTGAGGTGCATTGAGTTTCAGTGTAGACGATACAGGGCAGGAGCTGCCCCTGTGTGGATCTTCCTGAAAGCGCCTATCGCCTTAGCGGCCTGTGTCTTATACTGGTTCTTCCACACGCTCCATGCGTATTCGGAGCAAGACGCAAACACCTGCGGCCCTGTAGCTGAGCGCGACTTTGTTTGGTGCCCCGGGTCGATACCAGAGATGTCTGGACCGATCCGGGAAGGCGTGTAACCAACGTGGTAGATGCTCCTTCTTTTGAGCGGGTCAGATATGCTGCCGATGTGTTCTAATCAAGGCTGACGGAGGCTTTTTCTTAATGCGTGTGCTATTTCTGAACCCCCCATTTCATCCCCGTTTTTCCCGAGAGCAGCGCAGCCCGGCCGTGACGAAGAGCGGGACCCTGTACTACCCCAAGTGGCTGGCCACCACCGCCGGTGTAGCGATCAAAAATGGACACGATGTGGATCTCGTCGATGCCCCTGCCGGTGGATTTTCGGTGAAGGCGGTCATTGATCGCATTGCAGCAAAGAACATCGAAGCCGTAATCTGCGACACCTCCACTCCAAGCATTCTCAATGACGTCAGCGTTGTCGAAGCCATGGTCGCCGCGAATCCAGCCCTGCATGTGTTGATGGTCGGACGTCACGTATCGTCTCTCCCGAAAGAGACCCTCGCCATGTCCTCCTCGCTGCAGGCCGTAGCCATCCGCGAGTACGAGTACACCGTGCGCGACTGGCTCGAAGCTAAGGCTTGCGGCGCGGACCTCTCTACAGTCGACGGCCTGGTATGGCGCAGCGCCACCGGAGAGATCGTCAGCAATAAGCAGCGCGAAGCTATCAAGAACCTCGATGAATTGCCTTTAGTCTCAGAGGTCTACAAGCGCTTCCTGCACACGCCGGATTATTTCTACGGTCACTCGTTATGGCCTCTTGTGGTCTTCGATACCAGCCGCGGCTGCCCGTACCACTGCTCGTTCTGTGTCTATCCCCAGACTTTCAGCGGACACACGATGCGCTATCGGTCCGTATCGAACGTGGCCGATGAGTTCGACTACGTAGCCCGCGAGATGCCCGAGATCAAGACCGTGATGCTCGAAGACGATACTTTCATCGTCAGCAAACCACGTACGCTCGAGTTGGCAAATGAGTTGATCCGTCGCGGCAACAAGCTGCCCTTCGATGCGAACTGCCGCGCCGATATTGGCGCCGAAGGCGAGCTGCTTTCAACCCTGCACAAGGCAGGTGCGCGTCTCTTCTGCGTCGGCTTTGAAAGCGGCGACGTCGAGGTCATCAATGGCATGAAGAAGAACAATGACGACCGCCGCGACGCGAAGTACCACGAAGAGGCCCATCGCTTCGTTCGCCGCTGCCAGGATGCTGGCATTATGGTGCATGGCTGCTTTATGGTGGGCAACCTGAATGAGACCCCCGCCAGCATGGAGAAGACGTTGACCTTCGCCAAGAAGCTCCGTCCTGATACCGCGCAGTTCTTTCCCATCATGGTCTATCCGGGCACGGTCGCCTATCAGGAAGCCAAGAAGCGGGATTACATCCAGATCGAGGACTGGGGTGCTTGGCTGACCAAGGATGGTCTCCATAACAGCGTCGTCACCCTGCCAAATATCACGCATGAGGAATTGGTCAGCTTCTGCGATAAGGCTCGTCGCAGCTTCTATCTCGCTCCCTCCTATCTGGCCTACAAGCTCAAGCAGTCTCTTCTAGACCGTCGCGAGCTGCAGCGCAATGTCAAAGGCTTCGTTACCTTGTCCAAATATCTCTTGAAGGGCAGCGATCACGATAAAACCAACACTTCCGGCAAGACTCAGGGAGCGACGGCATAGACAGCACCCGATGAGCGAGACAAGGCAGTTCCCCAGCCCGGAAGCGGCAGGCCAAGTTCCGGTCGATGTGAGGTCAGTATCGATCATCATCCCGACCTTCAATGGTGCCTCGCGCATAGGGAACTGTCTTGACTCGTTAGCCAGCCAGACGCCGGGCCGCGAGGTCGAGATCCTGGTCGTTGACGATGGCTCAACCGACAACATCGCAGGAGTCGTCGAACGATATTCTGCAGTTCGTCTGATAACCCAGAAAAACGCCGGGCCCGCAGCGGCAAGGAACCGTGGCGCGCGCGAGGCACGAGGGAAGGTCATCCTGTTCACGGATGACGACTGCGTGCCGATGCCGGACTGGCTGGAAGCCATGCTTGAGCCTTTCAACCAACCAGACGTAGTCGGAGCCAAAGGCATCTACCGCACACACCAGAAGAGCCTCGCTGCCCGCTTCGTGCAGATCGAATATGAAGACAAATACCGGCTGATGAGGAATCTTGCGAGTATTGACTTCATCGACACCTACTCTGCCGGTTTTGTGCGCGATCGCTTTCTGGAGATGACGGGGTATGACACCTCGTTCCCAGTGGCCTGCGCCGAAGATGTCGAGCTCTCCTACCGTATGTCAGCACGCGGCTGGAAGATGAAGTTCACACCTGCTGCAATCGTCTTCCACACTCACCCGGACAAGTTTTCCAGCTATCTCAAGAAGAAGTACAAGTTCGCCTTCTGGCGCGTCCTCGCCGTGCGCAAGAATCCGAGCAAGGGCGTAAAGGACAGCCACACGCCGCAGATGATGAAGCTTCAGCTCCTGTTTGCGCCCGCGCTGCTGCTTGCAATCGTCTTCGACCTGGCTGCCCGGCCCACTATTTCGGCGACGGTGCTCGTGCTCGCCGCTTTCCTGTTCAGCACCGTCCCCTTCTCGGTGCGTGCCTTCGCGAAAGACCCAGTGATAGGAATTCTCTCGCCTGTGCTGCTCGCAGCACGGGCTTGCGCGCAGGTGTGGGGAGTTCTGGCCGGGGTCATTTATGGCCGCCAAAAGGCCGCTGAAAATGCTACCACCGTACGATGAACGCACCGCCGGAATCGTACTCTACCGATTCCGGCGTTCCCCTCTTGACCTCACCGATGCAGATGCAGTTCCGGAGTCCAGGTGAGCTGGAGCCAGCCGCTCGTGTTGTGCTGCGATCCAGGCAGGTAAGAAGGAATCAGGAATCGCTCGTACTGGGTGAAGACCTGCGCCTGCCAATTCCGGCTGAACGAGTAGGAGCCATTCACAAATCCGTCCGTAATCGTGCCTCCTCCCGGCAGGAAACCTAGTGCTGTTTTGTTCTGTCGATAGCCGGCTTCAACTCTGGTGCGAGCAGAAAACCAGTAGCCGGTGCGGCCTTCGATTGCCCGAGAGTCGCGGCCGATGGCATTCCCGAGCAGGAAGCCTTTGTTGGTGTTGCCGTCGAGATACTGGCTATTCGTGAAGTAATGATATGGGCCAAAATCGGTAAAAAGACCGTGTGAACTGACTGCTTCCACGCGCAGGTCCATATGCGGCAGCCATGGCAACCGCGCAAAATAGATCCCCGGGTTCCACACCGCGCGGCGTGGGGCACTGATCGGACTGGGGTCGTCATCGGAGTAGGCGTCGGCATAGAGCGTGACCAACCGGCTGAGGAAAGGCAGTCGGTAGCTGAAGTCGAAGTTACTCTTCCGGTCGCCGGGATCTTCCCGGTCTCCATAACCCGCACTGCCACCGCCGCCGCCCGGACCGCCTCCGGTCGAATTCAAGCTGAATATATTTTGCTGAAAAGTATGCAGCGTGATGGGATGCCCGACACCCCAGAAGATAGACCAGCGCGTAAAGCTGATCTCGAGGTTGTCCCCGAAGTTCAAGTCCGCCTTCTGACCGTTGTACCAGGGTCGCGCCGGGTTGCTGTGTCCGGAGAGTTTGCCGAGCACGACATCGAATCGGTAAGTTCCCAGAGAAGGTACAAATGGAAAAGGGTGAGGCCGGGTCGCCACGAAGCGCAGGTTGTAAGTTGGCTCAGCATTGCTGGAGAAGGCGAGCGGACCCATGGTGGTCGGTCCCCAGTACAGTTCCTGCTTGCCGAGTGAGAGAGCGTTGCCAGCAAAGGCGACTCCGGCGTAGAGCTCGATGGGTCGCTGCCGGTCGTATGCAGATTGTTGCAGAACAGGAGCGATCAGCGGATCGGAGCCCGGTTCCGACCGGTCGATCACGTTGATCAGCGCTGTCACCGCAGGCGAGTTGGCTGGATTGCCCGGATCGTGCTGCTCCTCCTGCCGGTCATAGAAGAAGAGCCGGCCCGAGTGCGCCCGCACGGAGAATCCCGCGATCGCGCTGCTGCCCCGCCCCAGAGGCCGTCCAAAGTCGTTCCACCAGGTCTGGCCGAAGTGGAAGCTGTCGGCCAGCGCAGGTCCGGCGATCGTGCCGTATCGCGCATAAGCTGATTCCAAGCTCAACGCCTCATAATATTCCGGCTCCGTCTCCAACTCGTTATGCAGGTCGCCAATCAGGCGATGCGCCTCAAGCAGCCCGCTCTCGCTGAAGTTGTCCGTGGTGCTGGCCAGGTCCTCCGCGACCTTAAGCTGCCGCAGACACTCCTGGCGAGTCCAGGGACGGATCGAAGAGCTTTGCCCAGGGATGAAACCCATCGCGCCTAGGCGCTCCAGCGCTGGATACACCCAGCTATCCATCGGCACGTTGGTCGAGCCGATCGTGTCTGGGTCCGTCGAATCATCGAAGAGCCGAGGAGGACGGTTTGCGATCGGGTCGGGAGGGTAGTGCATCGTCGATACCTGCGACCCAGGCTGGGAAGAAGATGAGGACAGGGAAGACTGCGACAGTGCTCGCGGCTTGCGCGGTGCGCCGAACTCTCCCGGCATCGGGGTGGAATCGAAGGGGTTGAGGCTGAAGTTATGATGGCGGCGGTACACATAGCGGCCAATCAGCCATCCTGTCGCGCTTCCCACCAGCACATCGGAGGGGAAGTGCTGTTCCGCCAGAACGCGGCTGACGCTTACCCCTGCTGCCGCGCCATACACGACAGTTCGCGAAAGCCAGCCAGGATATTCTTCCCCAAGCACCGAAGCCATCGCCCACGCCGCCGTGGCATGGTTCGACGGAAAAGACGAATCCGAGAAGCTGGAGCTGAAGAAATTACCTTGCGCGTCGTTTACCGTGGGCCGGTCGCGGCGCGAGATGAATTTGAAAACCTCATTGACAACTAGGCTATCTCCAAGCGCCTCTCCCGTCAGCAGGGCGGTCTCGTGTGCCTGCGGCGCATCATGCCCCAGGCTCCACAGGTACATGCTTGCCGGCAGCGCGCCTAGAGCCACCACGCCGGCGTCGGAGAAGGTCTTGAAGTGCTGCTGATCGTTGGGCCTGATTTGAATCAGCGACGTCATGGTGTGATGATCGCTGCCGATCAGCACCCCCGTAACCGCAGCCAGCGGAAGCAGCCACACCCCGTCTGAGGGTTGAAGGTGCAAGGGACTCGTCCAGATTGCCTTCTGGTCCGCCAGAAAACGTCGTGGAGTGCCAACCAGAGTAACGTTCTCGGGCTCGGCTTCGTTCGCCTTTGCCGCAGCAGGCGAATTTGCCTGGTTCTGCGGCGCAGGAGCATCGGGCAGAGAGGAACTTTCCTGCGACGCCGCAGCCGCCCCGGCATTTGCAGGAACGCTCTGAGCAGCGCAAAGCCAGCCCATCGGAAGGGAAAGATAAGCCGCAAGAGAAAACAGAACGCTGAATTTGGGGAGAGTCACAGGCATCGGCTAAGAATGGGCTACAGAGTGCTGCACCCCTTGCTGGAGGCTAACACAGGCGTTGGCCCAGCGGACGAGCAGCAGCGGTTTGGGGGTGGTTCACGATGCACCTTTCTTTGTCCACAAAGGCCGGTCTGCGACGTCGCTGTTCTCTTTACGTATGCGTTCGGTCTCATCCAATCTTACGCGATTGATCTTGTCGCGGAGGGTGTTCAGGAAAAGCTATTTCGGATTGTGCTTCTTCATCTGAATTGGATCCGGAGCCAACCTGGTCATCGTGGATGTGGCTCCGTTGCAGGTTACATGACTATCTCCTGCGGAGCGACGGGAACAGCCATAGATGGCGACGGCGCTTCATACTCAGGTGATTTCAACCAGACGTTTTGCCATCGAGCCCGCACGCTGCCGGAGCCGTCCAGTATCGGCCGCGATTGCCGCGATGACGTTGCTTTCACACGGAAGGCTGTTCTTAGCTTCGCCAAGCAGCAGTAGGTGGTCATGCCATGCGCCCAAGGCCTGCTGGGAACTCTCGAAACGGGCTGCTGCTTTGGCTGCAGCTTTCGAATCGTCCTCGCCTACTTCAGCCAGGTAGCGGGCCGTCTTGCAGGCTTTGCGGATTGAGTGGAGATCATCGTCCTGCTGCGGGTCGAGACCATGCACCGCCTCGGCGAACCACGTTCGTGCCATGCCGGCCAGTCCACCGCCGCTCAGGTTGAGATCGAGAGCAGGCTTCAAGGTGATTTCAAGGTCGTCGAGTTCAAGTTGAACCTTCGTATGATTTTGCTGAAGCCATTTTTGAAGCTTGTGCGCGGCTTTTTCCCTAATCTCGGCAAGCTCCTTGTCGAGTTTGTCCGTTACGCCTGTTTTCGTGTAGCCGCCGAGCAACTCGCGATGGACATCGAGGTCGCGCACCTTACCCGCTGCACGGCGAATCTTCCGAAGTGAGCCTCGAAGCGATTTCGACTTCCGCTTCATGTCAGGAATATCGGAGGATATGGTGAGCAGTTCGAGCGAAGCTTCGAGGCGCCGGGTGGCGGAACGAACTTGATGGACCGGCTTCGGCTTCGGTTTGTCAAGACAGCCGGCTATCGCGGACTTCAGCATCAGCGATTGGCGAAGAAGAACGACAACGGGTTCCGGCATAGTTAAACCTGTGTTTTTACAGATGCCTATTCTCTGGCTTTCGTGTGTGCCGACCAGCAACATTCCCGCTGAACGGAATCTGCGTGCAACGTGAGCAAAGGCCGGCCAGGGCGCATGCGCACAGTTGGCCAAGGACACGCAGGTAGGCTATCCCACCTTGGTCTTAAGGTCCCGGTGCTACGCTCTTCTGCGTGAGGAACAGGAGCGCCGCCATGCAAAGCGGGTACGCGACATGAGTTCAGCGGCTACCGTGACGGCCACCGTAGGCGTGGGTAATCGCCAGTTGTAAGGCACAAGCTTGTGTTCGGCGGGTAGCTCAAAATGCTCGCAGGTAGGTTTCGGAGAAGCTCCCGCCTCGGCCATGCTGTTTGCGGACATCTGCTCTGCAATCAGCGGCTGATAGTAGCGTCCATCGGGGAAGGCGCAGCCAACGCACAACATCCTTCCTTCGCGAAGAACTTCGCGGTCATAGTTGATGCCTTCGCCGCACTCGGCGCATGTGATGCGTGCGGACTTGTACCCGGGCATCTCGCGTGGAGGGATGGCAACCTGAACCCATTGTTCGCTGAAGAGATCCTGGTCAGGCATCTCGCGATAGGCAAACATCTGCTGCTGGTTCTTATTCTCAACGTGAGGATACAGATCACGCGCTCGTTGCTTGGACGACTCGAGCGCGGCGATCCGTACCGCCTTGTAAACAGGAGCGTCGCCTTCATGCGAAACCGGAATGCTGAGGTCGACGAAGGTCGCGGCCATCTTGCCCCAGTCGCGAAACTTGATCGCGCGCTTGCCAAGACGGCATCCAGTGACGACGCCAATAGCGTCCGTCGCACAGCGGTCAATCTCGATGAAAGTCACAAGCCGTTTGCGGTCAGCACCCTTCGGATCCTCGACGCCGAGCCGTTCGCAGCCAAGCATCGCCATACGAACCCCTAAGATCTGACCTGCGCAAAGGTGGCCATGGGCGACTTCGGCTTCGTGGAGGAGATGCTCGAAGGTCTGCATAAACCAATGATACTGCTGACGTGCGGGAGCGTGCAGCCGACCGAATTTGACCGCGCGATTTCATGGGAATACTATTCGATGCCCGAGGTGATCGATGAGCGAATTTGCAGCGACCATCAGCATGCTCCTCAAGCAGAAGAGCGGACGAATTGTGTCGATAACCCCTGATGCCTCTGTGTATCGAGCGATTGAGACAATGGCAGATAACCAGGTGGGTGCGCTGCTCGTGATGGAGAGAGGCCTGCTGCTGGGAATCATCTCGGAGCGCGACTATGCCCGGAAGATCATCCTTCAGGGACGCTCCTCGAGAGAGACCCAGGTTGCCGAGATCATGACCAGCCCGGTCATCTTCGTCTCTCCGCGCCAGACCGTAGGCGAATGCATGCAGATCATCACGAAAAGCCGCATTCGCCACCTGCCTGTCGTTGAGAACAATGCCGTTATCGGCCTCATCTCGATCGGCGACCTTGTGAACTGGGTGATCACCGAGCAGGAGACGACCATCCGCCAGCTCGAAGCCTACATCAGCGGGACAGTTGCGACCTGAGCAGCCTCTCGCTATGGAGCTTGAAGCTTTTCGAAAGCATTTACCGCATCGTGCAGCCGATTGAACAGCCGTGCCTCGCCAACGGCTTCGGTCAAGTGATGCCGGTCGAAATCCGCCCTGGTCCCCCATGGCAGCCGTGCGAACGCCAACGTCACTCCCGCGTCTTCGAGATTCTTCCTGAGTTCCAGAACCACCCTCGCCGCGCTGTAGTCCACATCGGTCATTGCCTCGGCATCCACAATAAGCCAGCGAACACTTGATGGCGCCGGCCCCACAAGTCCCAGAATATCGTCGGCAAACCGCCCGGCGTTGGCATAGAACAGCGCTGCTCCAAAGTGGTACAGCACCAGCCCCGGTTGGGTCACGGTGTCGGGGGCAGGTGCGATCAGCTTCCAGGTCCCATTCGTGTCGGCAACCATGACCCCGTTGTGTGGATGGTAGCTGTGATGCACGATACGAAGCAACGACATCACCATCGCCAACAGGATGCCCGGCTCCACGCCAGCCGCTACAACAACCGCCGCTGTGGTCACGGCAAGGCCATATTCGCCCGGACTTTCGCGTCGAATATCTCGCAGGCCACGCAGATCGACCAGCCGTATCGCCACCATGAAGACCAGCGACCCCAACACGCATTGCGGAAGATACTGCAGCGGCCTGGTGAGAAACAGCAACACCAGCGCGACGATGCCCGCGGTAGCCACTTGAGCGATCTGGCTCTGGCTTCCAACGCTCTCCACCATCGCCGTCTGTGTGGGACTGCCGTTCACCACGAACGCCCCGCTCAGTGCCGCTGCCGCATTAGCCGCGGAAAGACCAACGAGGTCCTCATCCTCGTCCAGCCGTTGATGATGCCGTGCCGCGTACACTCGCGAAGTCGCCGCGCTCTGCGTCAGGATCATCACCGCGCACGATCCGGCCACGCCCGCCAGCGGAGGAATATCCCGCCAGTTCACTCCCGGCAGTCCCATCCCGGGTAATCCCAGATGCGGCAAGCCGCCGAGGACAGGGCCGATCGTCGCAACTCCGCGTCCAGCAAGATTCCATGCTGCGCTCGCCGCCGTCGCTCCGATCACCGCCAGCGAGGCTCCCGGAACTTTCGGCAAAAAGCGATGCAGAAGCAGCACCCCCGCGATCACCACGGCAGAGACAAACACGGTCGGCAGATGCACCTTCGGCAAGCTCCGGCATACCTCAATCAGCTGCAGGATCGTTCGACGCGAATGCACCTGGATGCCCACCATCTCTCCAAGCACCGCAATCCCAACCTGGAATCCAATCCCTGTCAAGAATCCCACCAGCACCGTCTGCGAAAGAAAGTCCGCGATAAAGCCCAGCTTGAACACGCGTCCCAGCAGCAGGAAGCCCGCAGTCAGCAGGGCGACCAGACCCGCCAGAGCGACATACCGTGTGCTGGCGACCGGCGCCATGCCAGCCAGGCCGCCCGCAAGAATCGCCGCAGTTGCGGAGTCTGCCGCGACCACAAGATACCGTGACGAGCCGAACGCCGCGAACGCCAGCAACGGCAGCAGCAGCGTATATAGCCCGGTAATCACCGGCATTCCCGCGATCCGCGTATATCCCAGGGCCTGAGGAATGTCCATCGCGGCCAGCGCAACCCCGGCCAGCGCATCGCGCACAGCACCCGCTCGTTTCAAGGGACGTACGCCCTGGAACAGACTCAGCAAGTCACACTCCTGACGTATCGGCTAAGCAGCCTAGCTTACAGTAAAGGCGAGTGCTACAGCCCCGCGAATCAGTTCTCTTCCAAGTTGTCGCCCTCTTCGATCAAGGACGCAGTACCGACCACGTCGTAGGTCGCGGCCTCTCCGCCTGTCGGCTTCAATGTCACCCGCATGGGCAGGCGTTGCCACTGCGCGGGTTGGCATACCGGAATAAAATGGTCTGTCTGCGGCCACTTTCCAATCTGCTTCTGCACAACCGGCCTCCGCGCTCCAAGCTGCGCCACGACGGCGAACAAGCCGCCCTTGGCCGTCGCGGCGATCCCGCAGTACGCAGCATAATCGCGAAACCACACCACATCGGAGACAGCGGCGTCGAAGTCCGGCAGATGCAATGCGGTGATATGGCCAGTTATGCGGTCGACAGAGAGCCAAGGCCCCGGCTGCCACATCCAGTGCTGAGCCGTATCGGTGGGTAGCGCGTCGTTGATGCGAAGCGCGCGGCGCACCGTGAAGGTACGGTCGGTCACGTCATGCACCTCGCCCGTGGTCCACTCCTTCTGCCGGTCATCCACAAAAAGCGGCCGGACCTTCAGGCTGGAGGTCTCATCGGTCTTGGTATCCGGTGTCGCGTCCGGCTGGGTGTACGGCACTTTGCGATAGGGTCCCAGCGTCACCGTGTGGACCTTCGGCGCGGCGGCAAACACCTTAGGCGTCGATGCGAGACCGCAAGCGATGAGGAGAAAAGATAACGACAACAGGACATACATGGGGAGCTCGGCGGCAACGCTGCGGGAAGTCACACTCAAGGGAAGGGCTCGCTGGTCTAATTCAGGTGTTGCCATGCTATCCGGATGCCATGATTGGCATGGTCCACACAGCTGAATCAGTGGAGCTGGCTAGGAATGACGGCATACTGGATGAGGAGCTCGAAGGGAACGAGCTTCAGCGTGTTCTCGTGGGTTGCTTCGAGGATGATGGGACAGGCGGCTCCGGCCTGCTGGACCTGCAGCCAGCGGGCGGCACAGACGCACCAGCGGTCTCCGGGCTTGAGGCCGGCGAAACCGTACTGCGGCATGGGGGTGCTGAGATCGTTGCCGAGGGCCTTGGAGGCTTCGAGAAAGCCGGCATCGACAACGCAGCAGATGGTGTGGACGCCGTGGTCGTCGGGGCCGGTCTCGCAGCATCCGGTGCGGTAGAAGCCGGTCATGGGCTCGCAGCCGCAGATATCGAGAGGCTGGCCGAGTACATTTTTTCCGCGAGATTGGATGGGGTCGACGTCTGGCATAGTTCCATTGTAGAGCGGCAAGGCTCGACCGCGGATTTCACGGATAAAGACAAATGCTAAAAACTCGAAGCGCCTGAATTGATCCGTTCTTTTCCGTGTGATCCGCGGTCGAGTTTTTATTTTGCGGTCAAGGCCAACTGCTGCTGGTACTCCTCGTAGGGTCCCTTGTGGTCGGTGATGTGGAAGTCGGTGGGGCCGCCTTCGAAGTGCCAGATGCGGGTGCCGGCTTCTTCTATCAGGTCTTGGTCGTGAGTGACGAGGAAGACGGTGCCTTCGTACTTCTGGATGGCCTGGTTGAGGGCGTTGATGGCTTCCAGGTCAAGATGGTTCGTCGGCTCATCGAGAACGAGGACGTTAGGCTTCTGCAGCATGATCTTGCAGAAGAGGAGGCGAGCGGCTTCACCTCCGGAGAGCGCGTCTGTCTTCTTGAGGCCCTCTTCGCCCTTGAAGAGCATCTGGCCGAGGATGCCGCGAATGTCTTCCTTGGTAGCCTGGGGATCAAACTGGTGGAGCCAGTCGGAGGCCGTCATGTCGAGTTGGATGGAGCCTTTATGGTCCTGGGCGAAGTAGCCGATCTGGGCCTCATGCCCCCATTTGACTGTGCCGGAGTCGATGGAGGCGGCCTTATCGCCAAAGCCGGTCTCGTCGATGCCGGGGCCGTTGGCAAGCAGGGCCTTGAGGAGCGTGGTTTTCCCTTGCCCGTTGCGGCCCATCAGGATCACCTTGTCGCCGCGAGTGACGGATGCAGAGAAGTTGTTGATGACGTGCTCGGTCTTGCCGTCGGGCTGGGCATAGGACTTATTGACGCGCTCGAACTCGAGGACGTTCTTGCCGGAGGGGCGCTCCATCTTGAAGCTGATGAAAGGGCGGGCGATGTTGGAGCGGGCAAGTTCGCTGGTGGCCAGGCGCTCGACCTCTTTCTTGCGCGAGTTGACCTGCGAGGAGCGTGTTCCGGCGGAAAAGCGGGCGATGAAGTCGTTGAGTTGCGCGATCTTCTTTTCGCGCTGCTCGTTCTGGCTCTCGATGCGGGTACGGACACTGGTCTTCTGGAAGACCATGTCGTCGTAGCCGCCGTTGTAGGTGATGATGGTCTCGTAGTCGATGTCGGCGATGTGGGTGCAGACGTTATTGAGAAAGTGCCGGTCGTGCGAGATGGTGATGACGGTGCCGTTGTAGCGGACGAGGAAGTCCTGAAGCCAGTGGATGGATTCGAGGTCGAGATAGTTGGTGGGCTCGTCGAGCAGCAGCGCCTGGGGGTTGCCGAAGAGCGCCTGGGCGAGCAGCACGCGCACCTTCTGGCCGCCCTGGAGCTCGGACATCTTGCGCTCGTGCAGCTCGTCGGGGATGTCGAGACCTTGCAGCAGCACGGCGGCGTTCGATTCGGCCTCGTAGCCGTCTTCGTCGCCGACGATGCCTTCGAGTTCGCCCAGACGGCTGCCGTCTTCATCGGTCATCTCGGGCTTGGCATATATGATCTCGCGCTCTTCAAGCGCCGCCCACAGGGCTTTGTTGCCCATGATGACGGTGTCGACCACGCGGTAGGCGTCGAACTCGTATTGGTCTTGTTTCAGCACGCCCAATTTCCTTGGGCGTACCACTGTGCCCTTCTGCGGATCGATCTCGCCGGTAAGGCACTTCATGAAGGTGGATTTGCCGGCGCCGTTGGGTCCGGTGAGGCCGTAGCGGCGGCCGGTGGTAAAGGTAACTGAAACATCCTCGAAGAGGAGCTTCGAGCCGTAGCGCATGGTGACATTGGAGACTGAGATCATGGAATTACCTCTATTTTACAGGGGAATACAACGCTATTCGCGTTTGGATGCTGTGAATCTTCGAGAGCGCGGCGCTTGAGGCAGGCTTAACGGCGTTCCATGCTGGTTTCTGGAGCAGGTTTACGATGCGCGTTCCTTGGGCCGGACAGGCGCGCCCATAGCTTGTGAGGCCACTTAGGGTCCATGCAGGGGCGTTCGATAAGAACGAAATAGGCGGTGCAGAAAAAGTAGATACACATACTCAGGAGAACAAACTGGAGGAGGTCAGAGATCAAGAGACTCGAGGGAAGCGGGAAGCGGGAAGCGGGAAGCGGGAAGCGGGAAGCGGGAAGCGGGAAGCGGGAAGCGGGAAGCGATCTTCGAGAAGATGGAGATGACCAGCATGTGCATGAGATAGAAGGAGTAGCACATTCCCCCGGTGAGTGCGATCCAATCCGTACGAAAGATCTGGCGTGAGATGGGGCCGTTGAAGGTGGCGAGATAGACGAGCAGGATCAGAGGAGAAAGGAGGAAGACGATCTGGCGGTTGGGGATGGCGAAGATGGCAAACCAGGCGATGAGACTGACGAGATCCCACCAGCGGCTGGTCTCGGAGTGGGTGCGGGTCGCTCGAAGGTCGGCAAGAAGGAATCCGACGAGAAAGAATTGCAGCTGCCCGGGCAGGTTCCACGCCGCATATCCATGGGAAGTTAAGCGAACGATCACGCTGACAAGGATAAGCGCGACCATCAGGCCACGGCGCAAGGTCGCTGGCCGGATGAGGTACAGACATCCGAGCAGAGGGGCGAGAAGGTAGAACTGCACCTCTACTTCCAGACTCCAGGCGACGAAGTTGATGGGAGGAAGGTGAGAGAAGTTATGAACATAGAAGATATGAGCGAGCAGGGGCAGCAGCAGAGGGTGGAGACGCCCCTGGTAGACGGCAAAGACGGCAGTATAGATCAGCAGGGAGAGGATGTAGGGAGGCTCAAGCCGGGTGAGGCGGCGCTTGAAGAAGGCCTTCAGGGAGACGGGGCTTCCGTGCTGCAGATGCTGCCGGAGGAAGGGCTGAGCGAGGATAAACCCGCTGATGGCAAAGAAGAGCAGGACGCCACGGCCACCGCGGTCGGCCAGTCCGACGAGGATGGCGTCGGTGGCCGCACTGAGGGGCTGGGTGCCTCGGTTGACGGTCTGGCCCAAGATGTGGGCGAACAGGGTTGCGGCTATGGCAACAAAGCGCAGCCCGTCGATCTCCGGTATCCAGTTTCCATGCGTTGTAATCCGGCGAAGTTTCATTCCATCCTCAGGTCGGATCGTGAGTGCCTTTTTTGCAGGCCGAAAAGACTGGAAACTAGGGGAGTGCTTTGCGGAGTTAGTTCAGAATAGCAATTTTCATGTATCCAATTATGAAGAACGGTTCCCCACGCCTCGCAAGCCCACCAGAATATAGCTGCGCGTAGACCGTCCGATCTTGAGGCGTTCCAGCGCAGTGATAGCGTTGCTGAGAATCGCTTCGCGACCAGCTAGTTCCGGGGACTGTGTTCCGGCACCTGGAGCAAGGGGTTTCGGACTGGATTCATGGATGATGTATAGGAAGTTTATAAGAGTATAGGGAATTATCCTATACTCGGAAAATCTCACTATATTTGGTTCATACCGGGAGAGTTAAGCCGATCCGATGGGGAAGATCGCGTTTCTATGGTTTGTCTGGAGCCAGTGGCTCCGCTCTGCCGTTGGTTGACGTGCAAAGCGGAGCGTGTTCTTTCCGGAGTTACTGGCCGCGGCGCGCTGGGCCGGAGCGGCTGCTGCCGGGACGGTTTCCTGGGCGTCCGCTGCGTCCGCCCGGTCCACGACCGCCGGAGTTGCGTCCCCCGGAAAAGCCACCGCCGCCACTACGGCTGCGGAAGCCCGGCTTCGCGCCGCCGTAGTTGCTGTTCGGCGTGCTCATCGGGGAGACGGGGTCGTTGCCCTTCCACGAGCGAGTTTCAAGTTGCATGATGTCCGTCCCGGGAGCTGTTGTGTCCAGGGGCTGGTTGCGAACTTCCTTCTCTAGGTTCTTATCGGCCTCGCGCCACTCAAACTTTATCTTCAGTTCGCGTTCGAGCTTGCGGGCGTCGTGCTTCTCCTGCGGCATCACAAAGGTCGTCGCAACGCCCTTCTTGCCCGCGCGGCCGGTGCGGCCGATGCGGTGGACAAAATCGTCCGACGCGTTCGGCAGATCGTAGTTGATGACGTGCGCGATGTCCTGCACGTCGATACCGCGGGCCGCCACGTCGGTTGCGACCAGAACACGATGCCGTCCGGTGGCGAAGCCTTTCAGTGCCGCCGTGCGTTGCGACTGGCTGCGGTCGCCGTGGATGACGTCAGCGTCGTGGCCGAGCTTCTCGAGCTTTTTGCTGATGCGGTCGGCGCCGTGCTTGGTGCGCGAGAAGACGAGGAAGGTACCCTCCTCCTGCTTCAGCATCTGGTCGAGCAGGCCGAGCTTCTGGTCCTGCATGACGGTGTAGACGCGGAGTTCCACGCGGTCGCTGGGCTTGGACGTCGTGCCGATCTCGATGCGAACGGGGTTATTGACATAGTCGCGGACGATCTCCCGGATGTTCGCGTCGAGCGTGGCCGAGTAGCACATGGTCTGGCGCGTCTTCGGAATCGCGCCGACGATACGGCGGATGGCAGGCAGGAAACCCATGTCGAGCATGCGGTCCACCTCATCGAGGACGAGCATCTCGACGGAGTTGATGTTGACCTCGCGGCGGCGAAGGAAGTCTTCGAGGCGGCCGGGGGTGGCGACGACGAGCCGTGGGCCGCGATCGAGCTGATCGAGCTGGTTGTTCTCGGAGAGGCCGCCGCAGACCAGCACCGCGTCATGACGCGAGCCGGGAACCAGCTTCCAGTAGGCTTCGAGCACCTGCATGGCGAGCTCGCGCGTGGGCAGCAGGATGAGCGCCCGAATGGGACTGCGCTTGCCTTTGCTGCTCGGTACCGAGATGGCGTCCATGCGCTGGATCATCGGAATGAGGAAGCTGAGGGTCTTGCCGGTGCCAGTGGAGGCGGTGGCGAGGATGTCGGAGCCTTCAAGCGCCGGTGGGATCGCTTTGGCCTGTACAGGGGTGGGATTAAGAAAACCGGCGTTGGTCAGGCGGCTCTTCAGCGAGTCCGAGATGTTGAAGTCGGTGAAGAGGACATCGCTGACGGGAGTGGTCGGCGGTACTGGGGCTGCGTGGAGTGGGGTTGCGGTGGGTTTCCGGTCGTTCTGGATCTGCTGGTCGTTCTGTTCTAACGTTGCTGAGTTCAAAATTTTCCCTATCGAGAGCCTCTCGGAAGAGGCGTTGTGAAGCGGCATAGGTATGCAGGGGTGCCCAGGTGCGGCACCATGGATTCAGTTGTCAGCATTGCTGTCAGGGTTCGAAGCGCTGCTGCTGCACGGCGAGACTCGTCCGATGACGGGCCTACCAGCCAGAGCAACCAGCGCGGCTTCCGGAGTTTGCGGGAAGGTATGCGGTGGGAAAAGGCGAATCGCAGTCTCTGGCCAAACTCCGAAGTCCACTAAGAGTCTTTGCCTGCGGTGCCCGCACTCTTTTATCAAGAGTACATCCCAAGACTAACACAATGACAGCGCAGCTTACCAGTTGTCTCAGCCGATTCGGGCGGCTGCCCGGTTCATCGTTGTGCTTATTGACTGCGGAGCAACTCTTTTTCGCGTCGGCACGAATCAACTTCGTCCACGCATGTATGGCATTGAGAGGTATGGTCCACAAATCTTTTACGTGCTTCAGAGACCAGATGGACTGCGTCTTTCCAGCTTTGGTTCCGGATTTCAAATGTGAGACTGGCGTTCCTCATATTGGTGTCCGACTGCCCCAATTCCCTGATGGCACAGGAGAGCCTGATACTGAGTAGTCTTCCCGCTGGACACAGAATTCTCACGCGTTTAGATACGTTCTGCCGGGCATTCCGGATTCGCTGCTTTTTGGCATTCAGACATAGGTGTCGGGCTGCCGAAAAACTCATGCCGCGAAAGCTGGACAGGGAGCGCCTGAATCTTTCACACGTGCTCTGGTTCGGCTATGGCTCGCGGTTCCGGGCGAGGAGTTCGGCGAGATGGAGGGGACGGGGGTTTTTGTTTTGGGTAATCTGTTCGGCGCAACTGAAGCCGTCCGAAACGATGATGGCGTTGGCGTTGTTGCGGACGGCAGGGAGGAGGACGCGCTCACCGAGGATCTGGGAGACGGCAAACTTGTCAGTTTCGAAGCCGAAGGGGCCGGCCATGCCGCAGCATCCGGAGTCGAGGAGCTGGACGTCAGCTCCGGTGGCGCGGAGGAGCTTCATCTCGTCCTGCATGCCCATGGTGGCGTGGTGGTGGCAATGGCCATGGACAATGATCTTCTCGCCCAGTTGCGGAGGTTGGTAGTGGGGGGCGTGTTTGACCAAAAACTCGCTAAGGAGGAGGGTCTGGTCGCGGAGTTTGGCGGCGCGGGGGTCGTGGGGAAGAAGATTAGTGAGTTCATCGCGGAAGACGGAGGCGCAGGAGGGCTCAAGGACGACGATGGGGGTTCCAGCGTCGATCTGTGGGGCGAGTACGTGGAGGATTTTGAGGAGGTAATCCTTGGCGGTGTCGAGCATGCCGAAATCGTAAAGGGGGCGGCCACAGCAGAGGTGCTGATTGGGCAGAGAGACGCGGAAGCCGGCGGAGGTGAGCACCTGATGGGCGGCCCGCATGGTGGAGGGGTGGAAATAGTTGTTGAAGGTGTCGGCCCAGAGAAAGACCTCGGGGGCGGTGTTGGGGAGAGGAGTGCGGCGATCCTGGCGACGCCGTGCATCGCGAGCCAGGCGGCGGTCGGGGGTGAACGGTTTGGAGAAGCGGGGGAAAGTACGCTGCGGGTGGATGTTCAGGATCTTCTTCATGAGCGGGCTGATGAGCGGGGCGTTGTTGAGGGCGTTGACGAGAGAGGGGGCGAAGGAGGCGAGGCGCGCCCAGCGGTCGATGCGTCCGAAGGCGTAATGGAAGAGCGGGCGGGATTCGCCTTCGTAGAAATGCGCCAGGAATTCGGACTTGTAGGTGGCCATGTCGACCGAGACCGGGCATTCGCTCGCGCATGCCTTGCAGGAGAGGCAGAGGTCGAGGGACTCTTTGACCTGTTCGTTCTTCCACTGGTTGGGGAGGACTTCCCCTTGCATGAGTTCCCAGAGGAGATGGGCGCGGCCTCGGGTGGAGTAGATCTCGTCGCCGGTGGCCATAAAGCTGGGGCACATGGTTCCGGCGTCGGTCTTCCGGCAGGCCCCGACGCCGACGCAGCGCTTGGTGGCTGCGGCGAGCGAGCCGTTGTCTTCGGCCAGGGCGAAGTGCAGCTTGGGCTGCCAGGGGTTGTAATCGGCGCCGAGGCGAAGGTCTTCGTGCGGCTGGTGCGGGTCGATGAGATTGTTGGGGTTCAGGCGGTTGGCGGGGTCCCAGATTAGCTTGAACTCGCGGAAGGCTTCGATCAACTCGGGGCCGAACATCTTGGGCAGCAGAGCGGCGCGGGACTGGCCGTCGCCGTGTTCGCCGGAGAGCGAGCCGCCGTGGGCGATGCAGATGTCGGCGGCGCGGTCGATGAACTGGCGGAAGGCGAGGATACCGGGGCCGGATTCGAAGTCGAAGTTGAAGCGCATATGGACGCAGCCCTGGCCGAAGTGGCCGTACATGGGGCTCGTATAGCCGAATTCCTGCGTGAGTGCGTGGATGGCGCGGAGGTAGGAGCCTTCCTGGGCGGGATCGACGGCGGAGTCCTCCCAGCCTTCCCAGCGCATGGGCTGGCCGGGGACGAAGGCGGTGGCTCCGAGGCCGGACTCGCGGATATGCCAGACGCGTGCGGCTTCGGCGCTGCTGTAGAGCCGGGAGGTGGTCTTGGCGGGGAGATCCCTGAGAGCGGCTGCGAAAGTCTTGGCCTGCTGGTCGGCATCGGCCTGGGTGTCGGCCCCGAACTCGACGAGGAGGAAGCCTCGGCCTTCCGGCAGCAGGGCAAGATCGTCGACGAGCTTGTGCTTTTTGCGCAGCGCATCGAGGAGATGGCCGTCCATGCCTTCGAGGCCAATGGGTTTGTGAGTCAGGAGCTCGGGGACATTGTCTGCCGCAATAAAAATGTCTTCGAAGCCGATGCCGACGAGAGTGCGGTACTGGGGGCTCTTCATCAGGCGAAGTCTGGCCCCGAGGATGACGGCGCAGGTGCCTTCGCTGCCGACCAGGGCGCGAGCGACGTTGAAGTTGTTTTCGGGCAGCAGGTCGTCGAGATTGTAGCCGGATACGCGGCGAGGGATGCGGGGGAACTCCTTCCGGACGTAATCGGCGTAGGTGTCGCGGAGGCGTTTGAGACCGGCGTAGATTTCGCCGGGGCGTCCGCCGTTTTTGATGTGGCTGGCCAGCTCGGCTTCTGTGGTTGCGCCTACGGTGAGCCGGGTGCCGTCGTAGAGGAGCAGGTCGAGGGACTCGATGTTGTCGACGGTCTTGCCGCCCATCAGGGCGTGGACCCCGCAGGAGTTGTTACCGATCATGCCGCCGATGGTGCAGCGGCTGTGCGTGGCGGGGTCGGGAGCGAAGGTAAGCTCGAACTTCTCCGCGGCTTCGCGGACGCGATCGAGAACAATGCCGGGCTGGACCTGGACGGTTTTAGCCTCAGGGTCGATTGCGCCCATGCCGTTCATGTGCTTCGAGAAGTCGAGGATGACCGCTGCCGCGCAGCCCTGCCCGGCGAGCGAGGTGCCGGCGCCGCGGGTGAGGATGGGAGCGTTGAAGCGGCGGCAGATGTCGACCGTTGCAATGACGTCGGCTTCGTCGCGCGGGAAGACGAGTCCGATGGGAATGTGGCGGTAGTTGGAGGCGTCGGTGGAGTAGAGGGCCTTCGCGGCAGCGTCGAAGTTGACCTCGCCGCGAACCTGCTCGCGAAGCTGGGTTTCGAGTTCTGCGGCGCGGGCGAAGGTGTCGTGGGTACGGGCGTGGGAACTGGGAAGAAGGACGAAGGGCGAAGTAGACATGCTGCTCCCTGTGTTGCGATGGCTGGCCGGGGTTAATCCTTTCAGGCTTTGGATTCGGCCGTCATCTTGAAGATGGCCTGAGCGTTGCTGCTGTCGAAGCTCAGGTCGAGTTTCTGTTCACCCTCTTCTGCGGGGAGAGGCAGGCGGGTGATGAATTCGTAGAAGGAGCCGGGGACTTCTTTCTCGATCAGTTTGCCATCGGGAGTGCGGAATTTTCGCTGGACCCGGGCGGCCAGATAGGCGGTCTGGCGGACGCGGCCGGACTGTGAGGTTTCTACCGCTGCCTTCATGGGTTGACCGAGGGCCTTCTGTTCGGCGGCTAGCTGGTCGACGTCGGCGACGCGGTCGGTGGCGTGGTTGAAGGCATTGCCTTCGGTGGAGATCCAAGCCATCTCGGGAGATTCGGCGAGGAGGGTTTCGTAGTCGGCGAGAGTTGGCTCGGCGTGCTGGCGGGCGAAGCAGGCTACGAGGATAGGAAGGAGTTTGGCGGATTCGTCGATGCTGAGCGAGCCAGTGGCATCCAGCCTTTCGAGCATAGATTTGGCTTCCGGTGTGAGGGGGTCTTTCGACATGGAGGTGACGCGCCGGACGGCGGACTGGAACTCGGCGGAGAAACGGTCAGGGTGGAGTTCGCTGAGGAAGAACTGGGCGATGGCTTCGGGATAGTCCGCCTGGGCATGGGAACGGCCGGTCATCTTGAGGCGTTCAAGCGGATAGGTGCCGTTGAGAGCATAGCCGAGGGGGCGGAGGATGCGCGTGATCGCTTCCTGGCCTGTGGGCAGGGCGCCCATCCCTTCGAGGGCGACCGTGCGGACGGCCCCGTGGTCGTGCATGACCGTTCTGCCTTCGTCGAGGCAGCGTTCTCCATAGAATTTTGCGGCGGGAACGCGTTTGAGGAGGTCTTCGAACAGAAGCATGTTCAGGGCCTGTGCGAGAACTGCGCGGGAGACGTGCGGGCCGGGGTCATCAGCGAGGTCAGGATGGATGACGAGAACCTTGAAGAGCTTCTCTGTGCGTTCGTCGCCGATGAGTGGGCGGAGGGTTTCGCGTAAGGCGCTTGTATTCGTGTTCATAGTTTGTTTCCCCCGTGACTGCCGGAAGAGTGCGTCCAGCCCAACCATCATCATCAATGGGGCGTAGTCTGTAAAGCGAGTGATTTGCGCATGGTCGAAGTACCTTCGCCACGAGACTGCAAAGTGTGGCCAGCCGTGTTTTTCCTCGAATTTCTGGCTGGACGTACCTACTTGGCGGCTGGCGGCGCGGGTCTTGGGCCGCGTTCGGGGGTGGGGAGGACAGCAACGCTGCGGTGGCCTGCGGCATCGACGGAGCGAACGGCGAAGACGACGTTGTCCTTGGAGACGGCTAGCTTGAGCCTGTGAGCGGCGCCGGCATCGGCGTAGGTGGTCCAGAGGGGCTGGTCGGTAGGGCGCCAGACGACCTGGTAGCTCGTGTCGGCAGGCGCGCCGACCGGAGGGTCCCAGGTGAGCTCGGAGTTGTTGTCCAGAGCCATGGTGAGGATGTGAACATTTTGCGGCACGCCGGGGGCAGAGGCCAGTGTGGCGAGTGTGGCGGCATTGAGGCGGGCAACGTTGGCGACATAGTTGAAGTCGACGAACTGGAGGAGGTCCCCGTACTGGATGCCGTTTTCGACGCGGACGTCCTGGTGCTGGTGGTTGAAATTCTCGGCCCACTCGGTGAAGCGGACGGCCGGGAAGCCCTCCTGGTTGAAGCTGGTATGGTCGCCGCCGCGAAGGAAACGGTCGCGCCGGAAGATAAGCACGGGATGGAAGGCGGGGATCACGCGCATCATGTTGTTATGGACGTGCGGCGGGAGTGTGCCGGAGGGAGAATGCTGCGAGGTGATGTGGAAGTACGTGTTGGCGACGTCGGCGACCGCTCGGGCGAGTTCGCGGGAGGGGGAGTCGTTTTCCGCGCCGAGGGTCTGGATCATGTGGAGCTGGTCCAGAGTGGCGTTGGCGGGGACGCCTTCGGAGAAGACGCGGACGGCGGATTTGTCCTGAATGTTGGGAGGTTCGGTGTTTCCCGGCGTGGTGTCACCGCCGACGATGTCGTTGTTGAGAACGGCTTCAAGCTGCCAGCCTTCGGACCTCGCGAGTTTGGCTAGATGGCTGCTTCCGTTGAGGCCCTGCTCTTCACCGGCGACGGCGACAAAGACAATCGAGCTGGGGAACTTGAGCTGGCTGAGGACGCGGGCGGATTCTAGGGAGACGGCGGTGCCGCTGGCGTCGTCATTGGCTCCGGGAGCGGGGTCGTGGGTGTTGGCATTGAGCGAGTTGCGGGAGTCGTAATGGCCTGTGACGAGGACCATGCGCGCGGCCTGGGCTGGGTCCGAGCCGCGGAGGATGGCATAGACGTTGGTGATTTTTGTGGGACGGGTAATGCGGGCGTAAGGAGCGGTGCTGGCGGGTTCGACGAAATCGTCACGTTTGACTTCGAGGCAGCCCCCGCAGGCCGCGGAGTAGCGCTTGAACTCGGACTCGATCCAGTCGGCTGCGGCGCTGACGCCGGTGTTGGGGGCGAGGCCGGTGTCCATGCTGGAGAGCGTGCTGCGGTTGTTGAAGCTGACGAGCTTTTCAATGGTGGCGCGGATATGGTCGGGGGAGACCTGGCTGAGCGCGCCGGCGATGGCGGGGTCGAGGGGCGCCGTGGGGATGGGCTCGCCGGTCGGAAGAGGCTGCTGTTGCGCCCGGAGCGGAGCGGGAAGAAGAATCAAGGGCAGCAGAGAAGCCGCGAAGGCCACGCGGGTGATGTGGGAGGCGACGGTCACTTTCGTTCTCCTTGTGGAACTAATACGGTAGTTCGATCGTACGCTTGACGAATGGACGGGATGGCCGCTAAATAAAAAGCGGAGCGTTAGCGTCACGTTTTTTTATAATTCCATAAGCGGGTGGCAGCAAAAACCCCGGAGGCTCGATCATGGCTGTTGTTTGTCCCGAATGCGATAACCCGATTGCGGTGGATGTAGATGATGTAGAAGAAGGCGAGACCGTGCAGTGCGACGAGTGCGGCGCGGATCTCGAGGTGGTTTCGGTGGACCCGCTGGAGTTGACGAGCATCGAGGAAGCCGGCTATGACGACGAAGACACGACGCATGCCGCCGAGGATGAGGACGAGTAGCGGCGATGGCCCGAAATAGTAGCCGTATACTGAATCCTATGAAGCGTATCGGCCTCTCGCTCCGTTCTTTTGCTGTTGCTGCAGCCCTCGTCTTCTGTCTGATGGCAGGCTTTGCTCCGGTGTCGCCTGCGGCGCGTGCGGTTGCGGAACAGCGCGGTCCCGAACAGAGGATCGTGCAGGGTAAGGTGATCGATGGTGGAAATGCAGTGCTGAATGGCGCTGTCGTCTATCTGAAAGACGATCACAGCCTGTCGGTGAAGAGCTATATCACCGGAGGTGATGGAACCTATCGCTTCGGCCAGCTTGCGCAGAGCACGGATTATGAGCTTTGGGCGGAGAGCAACGGCAGGAAGAGTTCGGTGAAGACGATCAGTTCGTTCGACAGCAAGAATCGATTCTTCATCAACCTAAAGATTGATAGCAAGTAAGCAGTTTGCGATCAGAGATTCGCAACAAAGAATGGTGCCGGGAGTTATCTGGCGCCATCTTTTTGTCTCAGACGAGATTAGTCGGCGATTCCTACGTTGGGAACGTCGATACCCAAAGCCGTAGCCAGGGCGATCTGATGGTCCTGCTCCTGGAGCAGGATTTCGCGGATGTGTTCAGCGGTGGCGAACTCGCCCAGCTCGTCGCACTGCTTCACCCGGCGACGATAGTTGCGGATCGTCTCGTTCTCGTTATCGAGGTCGAAGCGGAGCATGTCTTCAGCCTTTTCGGACGTCTTGACGGGCTTGGGAGTAGTGGTGGGCATGCCGCCAAGATAGTCGATCTGATTGGACAGGAGGATGGCGTGAGCAAGCTCTTCGGTAGCATGGACCGCGAGTTCGTCGGCAATGTTCATGTAGGCAGCCCCCTTGATGACCTGAGAGTAGTTGACGTAGGCAATGATGGCCTGGAATTCGCGGGCAAGGTCTTCGTTCAGAAGATCGACAAGTTTTTCTCGAGTGATGGAGGTCTTCGGTGCGGATGCGTTTTCAGTGGGCATGTCTTCTCCGGTTCGCTATGAATAACGATATTAGACAATGAGATGCAGGAAGTCTTTGCAGGGATTTTCCGCGCGGTGGAGAGAACTGCAACGACAACCGCAAAACCCGGAGTTCTCCCATCTGCGCTGCTAAACAAGGAAGACTTTAAGGCAGCTTCGGTCGGTTTCGTCGTGACACAGAGATGATCCCGAGGGATGCCTCCGGTACCTGGCGATCAACTTACAGATAAGAACCTCATTAGGTTTCAGTCTTCAAGGGGGGACGCCTTCAGCCGAGCCGTAAGGTGATCAAAATAAATAGGACTGTAGCCTCTGCGGGAATGTTCTGGAGGCTGAATCAGACCTTAAGAAAACGCCAGGTCTTTGCTGCGCAGCAACGTGACGACGGCATCCAGCCCGGCAGCCCAGTTTTCTTCCGCGGCTCGCGGATCGTGGCCGACAGCTTTGATATAGAGGCTGACGGCGAAGCCCTCCTGCGGGCCGGTCAGATCCACCAGCGCCGGACGGATAACGCAATCGAGCATGGCATACGGTTGATCGAGCAATCCGGCGTGGCGGTTGAGACGGTGCAGCATCTGCTCCTGCTGATGGAACGAGGCAAAGACTGCACGCTCGCGCCAGAGGATGTCGATGTAGCCGCCGAAACCTGCCGGCGTATCCTCCATGAGTGCGTCCAACTCCAGACGCAGTTGCTGCAACTGCCCCGCATCCAGCGGCCATGCGTCGCATTTTGCCGTAAAGACCGGCGATCGCGGCGCGTTCAGCGCGCGCAACGCATGCATTAGCGGAGGATGCTGCTCGACCTCAGGCAGGTGATCCAGATCATATGGGTTCTCGCGCAGATCGACGAAGCGGCAGTTGCCGGAAGAGTCCGATGGGTCGGACCACGGGACAACGAGGACGGGATCGTCTGCGGCACATTCGACGGACCATTCGGAGAGCATCAGGAACTATCTTAGCGTCCCCTTTGGTGTTACAGCCGGCGCGACCCTGCACCGGCTGCTCAGGCATTGCGGAGCAGGAAACGCAGCAGGGTATGTTCTGCCCAATAGCCGTCGTCGCCGCTGGCCTCATTGGGGTTGGCGAGGAAGGCGCAGTGACCGCCGTGTTCGCTTTCGATCAGCGTGATGTGGTCGTTCGCATGGATCTTCTCGCGCGTCTCTTCGCTCAGCCGAACGAAAGGATCATCGAGCGCATGCAGGATCAGGGTGGGCACGGCGACGCGGTCCAGCACGCGCGCGGCGGCGGCTCGGTAGTAGTAATCGTCCGCTCCAGCAAAGCCTGAATAACGAGCCGTGATGCGGTCGTCGAACTCGCGCAGAGAATGAATCCCTGTGGCCAGGTTGGCATCATAGGCGTGCGGAAACAGCGTCGTCTTGCGGCGAAAACGACGCAGCAGCGCGCGAAGAAATTTCAGCTCGTACAGACGGTTCTGGGGAAGATGCAAAGCGTCCGCGGAAGGGCCGAGATCGACCGCGGGCGAGACCCCAATAACGGATCGAAGCTCCGCCGCCGCCGAGCCCAGTTCGCCCGCGAGTTTCAGGACCAGATTGCCGCCCATGGAATAGCCGATCAGAGAGATCGATTGCAGACCATGCCGCGCCACGAAGAAGTTCATGACGGCCAGCACATCGTTCGACAGTCCGGAGTGATAAAGCGTCGGCGACAGGGCTTCGGTGCCGCCGCAGTTGCGCATGTTCATGCGGACGATGTTGCAACCGGCGCGCCACAGTTTATTTGCGTTGCCGATCACGTACTGCGAGTTCGAAGAGCCTTCGAGCCCATGCACGATAATCGCTGTAGCCCGTGTCGCACGTACCGCCTTCGGCTGCCAGTGGCAGTGGCAGAGTACCTGGCTGGAGATCTGGCCCGGTATTGCTGGCGAGACCTCGATCAGCTGCGCCTCGGGCTTCGGCAGGCTACTCGCTCTAGGCAGGTAGTTGCCCATGATGGTCATTAAATGGCCGTTGCGCAGGAAGCGCCGCGGGCGGAACTCCTCGGTGGGTCTTGCGACCGTGTCGATTGCCTTGGTCGTCATGAGACATCGCCTGCTGCAAGCCGACTACGTGCCAAGCAATAGGTAGCGCTCAAGGCTCCGGTCGGCTCGTCTTCGTGCTTGAAATACACGTAGACGTCTCGATCCTTGGCAAGTGCGGCAAACCGGGTTGCGAAGGCGTCCAGCTCCAGATTCTTATAGCCGCCACTTCGCCGCAGCCGATAGCAGGTGTGGCGGGCTGCGGTGTAGACCTCGGGCGTGGCGAGGTCATCGCTTTCGGCGATGCAGAGGGCGGCGTTGTGCCGGCCCAGGAGGGCGTAGATGTCGTCAGTGAACCAGGATTGATCGCGAAACTCGAACGCAATCGGCGTAGGCTCCGTTGTCTGCAGGGCGGGACTCGCAAGAAACGCACTAAGTCGTTCCGCATCGGCCTTGAAGTTGGGAGGAAGCTGAAAGAGTAGCAGTCCGAGTTTGCCCGCGGCACGCACCGGCTCGAGCGCTTCTAGAAGTTGGGCGACATCGTCCTCACAGTCGCGCAGCCGTCGGAAGTGAGTGATGCGCTGCGGAACCTTGAAGCTGAATCGGAAGTGTGCCGGAGTCGCTGCCAGCCAGCCTTCCAGCATCTTTGCCGTTGGCAATGTGCGGAAGGTGTAGTTGACCTCAACCGAGGTGAGCTGGGAGGAGTAGAACTCGAGAAATCGCTTGGCCGATGTTCCTGCGTAGAACCCCGGCTTCCATGTCGGGTAAGCCCAACCGGAAGTACCCACGTAAAGGCGCGCAGGAGGCGCAGGAGCGGCAAGCGGAACTTGCGGAGACGGATCCTTGGATAGGGGTATGCGGGGCAAGGTTGTTCCGCAGCTCTGGAGAGGATGAGAAAGTTTGGGGCGGCTAGTGGGTTTCGAACCCACGACATCCGCTGCCACAGAGCGGCGTTCTGCCACTGAACTATAGCCGCCGTATACTGGGATTATAGCATTTGCAGTCTGCGGGGCAATTCCGCAGGGAGAGGGCAAGGTCCCGATGGCCTTTACCGCGAAGCCCGAGGTCCTGTCGCCCCGCATCAGACGCGGCAGTAAAGCGTTCGATGATGAAAATCTCGATCTGCTCTCGCATGTGCTGGACGACTTCATCCGCATCCCCGGCACCTCGATCCGTCTTGGCCTGGACGGGATAGTCGGGTTCATTCCCGGCATCGGCGACCTGATTGGCGGCGCCGCCTCGTGCATTATCATCATCGCGGCCTGGGTCCGCGGCGTCTCGTACATTACTGTGGCGCGAATGGTGGCGAACGTCGCGATCGAGGTGGTAGTAGGGTCGGTGCCTGTGCTCGGCGACATGTTCGACATCGCCTGGCGAGCCAACCGCCGCAACTATGCGCTTTTGACCGGCAGCGTGTACGAACCGCGAAAATATACGATACAGAGCTGGCTGTTCCTCGCGGGCCTCTGTCTCGTTCTGGCAGCGCTGGTGGTCCTGCCCTTGCTTCTGCTGACGTGGGTCTTCGGACGCCTGCTGCACGACATCTTCGGCATGGACTTCCACACTCACCTTCGCAGCGTTTGAAGCGGCGCCGCAAACCCGATGCGATAGACTAAGAGAGAGTCGGGGCGTAGCGCAGTCTGGTAGCGCATCTGGTTTGGGACCAGAGGGTCGGGGGTTCGAATCCCTCCGCCCCGACCATCCTGAAGATCCTGTTTCAGAAACTTGTGCTTAGCCTAACGCTGAAGCTTCGGCCCGGCCCAATCGCGTTTTCCGAAAACAAACCGCCGAAGTCGATCACGTTGAGCCGGTTGTTCAGGTTGTCTCCATCCACTTGGAAGCGCGTGTCGAACTTGTCGCGTTTGTAAAGATCGGCAATGAGGGAAGCGTTGACCGCGAGCTGGGGGCGAACACGTCCTCGGTCGAAGTTGATGCGGCTAATCACGGCGGGACCATACTGTGCCAGTGCATCTGCCTCGTCTCCCCCAAAGGCAAAGGGCAGACCCGAGCCGTAGGATGCGCCGCTGGCCACCCGGATACGAGGCGTCAGTTGATATTGAAAGCGCGTCTGCAAAGTATTGCGCTGATCCTGGGAATCGGGAAAGTGGCCGCTCATCTGAGTAACGGCGGCAGCGGCGTCGTTGCCGAGGAACAGGCCTCCCGTAACGGGGAACCACGCGTTGCCAACCATGTAGGAATAGCTGACGAAACCGGTGAGCTTCCCGAGGCGCACCAGCTCCAGTTTGCCTTCGGCCCCATAGATGACCGCCTTATCGAAGGAGATGGGATAGCTCACCCCCGTATTCAGGAGCTGGTCGTCGTCAGCAAAATTTCTTACGTCGCGGCGATAAACATTGACATCCACGCGCAGCCGGTCAGAGATCCCTTCGGTGAGGCCGCTCTCGTAGTAGTTTCCCAGGGAAGGCTTGACGGGAAGACGAAGGAACTGGTCGCTCAGCGCGTCGATCTGCGGCGAACTCGATATAAGAATGTTTTCAGAGGAAGGCGTCTGGAAGATGCGATCGTAGGATGCGTGCAGCACCATGTTGAGCGATGGCAGGGAGCGCCCGACGGAGAGGCGGGGGCTGAAGGCATTCTGGTTGAGAAGGAGCTGATAGTGGTCCCAACGCAAACCGGCACTGACCGTCCATTTACCGAGACGAATCATATCTTCAAGAAAGGCGGACTGCTCAAGGTCGGGACGACTATCCAGGAAGGTCAGACTCGGAGGCGTGTTGTCGTCAAACTGTGTGGGATCGGTAACGAGATAGCTGAAATCCTCATGAAGAAAAGTGGTGTCGTTCTCAAGTCCAGCTTTGAACTCCTGAACGCCGCGGTGAAGGGAAAAGGTCGCTTTGACATATCCTTCGCGAAAACCGTTGTGCTGAAACGCAAGGATGGGCGTGGAGCTTTCATTTGAGAAGAGATCGTTGGCCTTGTCCCGAACCATTCCTGCAAGAGTCCCCAGGCTGTCCGGGGAAAAGGTGTGCTGGTAGTTCACAGTTCCTATCGTCTCGAAGTTATCGCCGTTCTGAAGCTGCCCTGCCTGTTGCTGTATGAACTCGTTTGGAATCTCAAAACGCGAGAGCGCATGTCGAACGCCGAGGATGAGACGGTCGCTGCCGGCGAGGTCGCGCTCATATTTGACCGAAAAATCTCCGGTGGTGCCGCGGTTCGTGAAGTTCTCCGGCACGACAGGATTGAGGTAATGCGCCGTCATGCTGCCCGAGGCAGTGGCTCCCAGCGTATTCTTGCCCCACATATCCTGAACCTGCGCGTAGCCCTGGGCGGTGTCGTAGCTTCCGCCTGAGAGGTCTAGCTCGCCATGTACGCCGGGCTTCAGGTCTCGCTTTGTATTCAGTTCAACGACGCCTCCCATCTTTCTGCCGTACTCGGCGGGAATGCCTGCGGTGTAGATACTCATGGAATCCACATCGTCCGCTTCGATCTCGGGGCCGAAGCTCGGAGAGCGATTATCCGTGAGGGGAATGCCGTCGATGACAAACTGCGTCTGATACTCCGAACCCCTGGGATGCAGTACCGCGTTTCCTTCATAAAGCCACCCAGGCTGGGACACGACTAGATTCTGCAGGGACCTGCCGGGCAGCGAATTCACCCGGTCCTCAATCTCCGAGGAGCTGATCTGCATGACAGAGGATGGCCTGTCCGGATCGATCAGGGTCGCGTTCTCTTTCACATCGACGACCGTGTTGACCGGCTCCACCTCAAGCTTGATGATGTATTCGGCTGGAACTGCCGATCTCACTTCAACAGTCTTTGAAACCGTTGTGAACCCTGCGTGTTGCGCTGTGATGACGTAGATTCCGTACGGAAGTCGCGGAGCGTCGGCTTTACCATCTTTATCCGTCACAAGGACAGTCTTGTATTGATTTGCCAGGCTTGCGATCTGAATGGATGCCTGGAGACCGAAACCGCTGGGGTCTTGCACGTCGAATCGAAGTTCACCAGTGTTGACCTGAGCGAAGACAGCCGACGCGCAGCACAAGGTAGAAAGAGCGTAGATCGGTAACTTCCACATAACGATAGTCAGGTTTCATTCGCCTTCTTTACTAGCTTATTTGTAAAGAGAGACATCGTGTTGGAGGATCGGCGAACTATTCACTGCGAGAGAGGGGATGGTGTGCCGCTTAACGTCCATCCTTGCTGCAGGTCCGCAAGCACTCGCTTCAGACCATGGATTAGGCTGGCGTTTTCAGACGCCGAACGCACTCCAACCCGTAAATGGCCGCCGGGGAGACCTTCGAAATTTGTGCAGGAGCGAAGCACAATCTGGTGGTCGATAATCATTCGTTCCCACAGTCGCCCGACGTCCACACCTTCTGGAAACCGCAGAAGAAGAAAATTCGCGGCCGACGGATAGGTTGCGACCTTCAGCGAGGCAAGCTCCTGCTGGAGCCATGAGCGCCGCTGCTCATTCGCAACGCGCGAGTCCTCCGCATATGCATCATTCCGCAGAGCCGCGCAGACCCCGTCCGAGGCAAGGCTCGTAACCGGCCACGGCGCGAGGAAGCGGTCCATGCCCGCGGTAGCGGAGGAGTTGCTGATCGCATAAGCCACTCTCAGTCCTGGAATGGCGAAGAACTTCGTCACGGAGCGAAACACGATGACCCGTCGATGTTCCACCGCAACCTGCACCATCGAATGAGCAGGACAGTAATCGATGAAAGCCTCGTCCAGCAGCACCGCAATGTTATGGCACGCCGCGACCTCGACAAGTTGCTTCATCTGTTCGGCTGCACAGAGAACCCCGGAGGGGTTTTGCGGATTTGCCAGCAGGACTGCATCACAACCGCTGTCGGAACAGGCTCTCGTAACCGCGTCCATATCGTACTGAAAACCGTTATCGGCCGAAAGCTGGAATGGAACGGCCGCAACTCCAGAGTTCTCAAGGGTTCTTCGATACTCGCTGAAGGACGGCACAGGCACAAGACAGCGTTTGATTGCGGCTGACCGCAGCGAGGCGTCCAGCAGCGGCACGAAGCCATTGGCAACCGAGATGTTCGCAGGTTGGACGCCTGAGGAATGGGCGATTGTGCGCTTCAACTCCGTCAACTCGAGGTCGGGATAGGTCGTCAGGCTCGCAGGAGCAGCAAGGGATCCTTGGATGGCTGCTATTACAGAGGTAGGAGGTCCGGAAGGATTGATACTGGCGCTGAAATCCAGCAACCGCTCAGCCTCAATTCCAAAACGAGCGCCTATCTGCCGTAGTTGGCCGCCATGCGCCGGAACCACCTCTGGATCTGTCGCTATCATCGCTTGCTTCCTCCCGGAAGGAGGGCAGCGATTAATCCAAGCGCTGAGAGTATGGCAACAATCTGGATTGCCTGCTTTGCCTTTGGTGTAGAAGGGGGAGAGAAATCCCTCCCAAGCAGAGGTATGATGAGCGGCTTTCCGTCGTAGAAATTCTCACCACCGAGTTGAACCTGTAGCGCACCAGCCATGGCGCTCTCAGCTTGGCCAGCGTTTGGACTCTTGTGCTTCATTCCGTCGCATAGCCATGTAGTGATCGCAGCCGTAGGACTTGCGCCCTCGAAGGCAGCAGCGGACGCAGCGATGCCCAGTGCAGTCAGACGCGAAGGCAGCAGATTCGCTGCATCGTCAATCCGTGCGGCCACCTTGCCGAAGTAGAAATAACGCTCATCGGCATGGCCGATCATCGAATCGAGCGTATTGATGGCCTTGTATGCCATCGCGAGCGGAACACCACCGATAGCGAGATAAAACAACGGGGCAATCACTCCATCACAGGCACTTTCCGCTACTGTCTCAATGAGAGCGCGGCAAATCTCCTCTGCATTGAGAGACTGCGTGTCACGTCCAACGATCCTGGCAAGCCGCTGCCGTGCGAGCCCGATATTCTCGTCCTCAAGCGCCGAAACGACAGCGGATGCTTCCTCGTGGAGGCTCCGCGAAGCAAGGCAGGTCCATGCGAGCAGCATCTCTGCGGCGAACCCGAGCCAGCTCCCTCGACGATGCGCCCACGCAATACACTTCGTTGTCCCGAGATAACTTGCAGCCACCAGGCCAAGAGTCAAAGCGCCGCCAACCAGAAGCTCGACTGCTGGCGGCTGTCCGGGCTTGCGTAGCATCCGCTCTCCCACTTCGACGCCTTTGCCGATCAGCCTTACAGGGTGAGGAAGCCATTCAGGGTCGCCGGCCAGCCAGTCGAACCCATAAGCCGTAGCAAGAACTTTGCGTCCGATCCTCATGCGACGTCTTCTCTTCGCAGAGCTTGATTGTTGTCTTCTGCCGCACGGTGATAGGGAAGACCAACCCAGCGAAAGATCTCCTGCATGTCCAGGGCATCTTCCACTTGCAGCGCCAAACGATTCAGAGACTCTTCACGAAGGCGCTTCCACTGATGAAGCTCACCCGGAGGCGTAAGCTTGTGAAAGGCACGTGCCGCACAAAGAAATCGATGGCGAAAAGCATCCTCATCGAATAACCCATGGAGATAGGTGCCGAAGATCCGCGTATCCGAACTGATGCAGCCGTCGGTAGCGGAAACCGATGCGGAGTTGCTTGAGAGAATGGCAAAGTGCTCCGCGCCCGATTCATAGCTGGTCTGCCCGACGTGAATCTCATAGCCGGACACCCGGCAGTGACCGATTGTATGTCCGAATAGCGTCGTGTTCGCTATCTCGCCCGTGGCGTTTCGCGTGATCTTATCGGCCTGCATCACCGTTCGAATCGAGAGGAGGCCAAGTCCAGCAACGGATCCTGTGCGCTCCACGCCTAGAGGATCGACAATGACCTGGCCAAGCATCTGCATTCCGCCGCAGATACCGACCACTAACCCCGTACGCGCATATTCCTGCACGGCACAGTCCAGACCGGCCGTTCGCATCCAGGCCAGATCGTCCACCGTCTGTTTGCTGCCCGGCACAACGACGACATCCGCCTGCGCGATGGCCTCCGCTGCGTGACAGAACAACAACGAAACAGTGGGCTCGGCGCGCAGCGAATCGAAGTCCGTAAAATTCGAAAACGATGGCAGTGCGATCACGGCGATCCGTAAAAGACGAGCAGTGGGGTCGTCTGTGAAGGAATCGACTGGCCACTTTTTCCGGGTGGTTGCCGGCAGCCCCACGCTATCTTCCTCTTCCAGCATCAACGAGCGCAGGTAAGGAACCACGCCGACGCATCGCTTCCGCAGACGTTTCTCGATCATGCTTATTCCTGGTTCAAGAAGATCCCTGTCGCCACGAAATTTGTTGATCGCGAAGCCTTGAATGCGTTCACGCTCTTCTTCTTCCAGTAGTTCGAGTGTGCCGAGCAGGGAGGCGAAGACACCGCCGCGATCGATATCGCCAACCAGCAGACAGCGAGCGTCGGCCATCTCCGCCATGCGCATGTTCGCGATATCGTGCTGCTTCAGGTTGATCTCCGCAGGCGATCCGGCCCCTTCGAGAATGACAACGTCATGTTGCGATGCAAGCGTCTCATAGCTTTCGCGCACGATGGGCATCAACTCCTCGACGCGTCGCTGGTGGTAATCTGCCGCGTTCACTCGCCCCCAGATCTTTCCAAGCACGACGACTTGCGACGAGGTATCGTCCGACGGCTTGATCAGGATCGGATTCATGTGGACTGATGCTGCCACTCCTGCTGCCTCCGCCTGCAATGCCTGCGCGCGGCCAATCTCAAGCCCCTCGATAGTCGCCGCGGAGTTCAGCGACATGTTCTGCGATTTGAACGGAGCAACCCTGTGACCGTGTTGCGCGAAGATGCGGCAAAGCGCCGTCGTCAGCAGCGATTTGCCGACATGGGAGCTCGTTCCTAGAACCATGATTGCGCGCGCTCTCCTCACATCTGCTCTTTCCTGCCGCTGTCATCATAGCGATTCAACGACACGACACTCTTCAGCGATGTGCGTCTCTCCCATCCTGACCGTTCCAGATCGGGTTTAGTCGCGAATGCATCAACGTATCCGAGGCACAAGTACGCGACAGGCGTGATATGCTGCGGAATCTTCAGCGCCCCCCGCAGCAGATCCGTATCAAGAATGCTTACCCAACCCATGCCAACGCCCTCCGCCCGCGCCGCGAGCCATAGATTCTGCACAGCGCAGACAGCAGAGTAGAGCGCAGTCTCGGGCATTGTGCGCCGCCCCAATTGATGTCCCTGGCCGCTCTGCGTATCGCAGACGATACAAAGATTCTGGGGCGCTTCCAGTATGCCCTCCAGCTTCATCCCGGCATAGCTCTGCTGACGCTCGCCTTCATAGCTTGCGAGTGCCTGCCGATTAGCATCCTGGAAGATCTTATAGACTGCTTGCCGCACGCCAAGGTCGCGCACAACAATGAAGCGCCATGGCTGCATCAGTCCGACCGATGGCGCGTCGTGTGCAGCCTGCAGAAGCCGATCCATCAGGTCGTCGGGAATCGGCTCCGGCAAGTAGCCGCGCCGCACGTCTCGGCGTTCTCGAATAGCGCGGTAAACCGCCTGCCGCTCGATCTCGTCGAAGCCGGCCGCCTTCTTCATTTCCACGCCCGCGACCACTTTGGTCCGGCGGTTTCGCCGCTACGCAGACGCGCGTCTACGCCTGCTTCCACCTCGATCAATCTGCCAAAGAGCCAGATCACATCCGACAGGCGGTTCAGGTAGGCCAGGATCTCAGGCTTCAACTCCACACCGCTGGAGGCCAGCCGAACCGCATTGCGCTCTGCTCGCCGGCAGACCGTACGCGCGATGTCGAATGCTGCGGATTCGGTATGAGCTCCCGGCAGCGACCAGTCAGCGAGGATGCCCTCGGTCGCCTCAATCTGATGCACCAGCTTCGTCAGCGTCTCTACGTCCTCTGTCGTAATGCCAGGCGGCGCTTTCTTGCTTTCCGGCGGAGTCGCGAGCGCTGACCCAACCCGAAACAGCGTGCGTTGAATGCCCTCGGTCCAGTCGCGAATCTGTTGGTTGGTGCAGATGCTGCGGGCAAAGCCCAGCACCGAATTCAACTCATCGACTGAGCCATAGGATTCAACCCGCAGGTCTGCCTTCGAAATGCGAATGCCTCCGGCAAGCCCGGTCTGTCCACCATCTCCATGCGTCGTTGCAATACTCATAGTTCCTCTCTTTCTACTTCATCTCTTTCCACTTCATCAAAATCGTCGAACGGTTCTAACGTCTCTTCGATGCGAATGCGAATAAGTTTGCGTAGAGCTGCTCGCTTGTAGCGCAAGGTCAATTCCTCATCGAGAAAATCCATGACATGCGGCGGCCGATCCGAGAATAGCTGACTCTCGTTGAAGAACCACGGCTCCGTCGCGCCAAGCTCCTCTATGGTTCGCGCATGAAGGACAACAGCGGGGACACAATAAACGCCTGCCTGCAGGAGACGGTAGGCGCGATGATAGCCATCCCGCAGAAACCAGCGTCCGCGAAGCTCGGCAACCTCGAAGAACGGGCAGCCACCATGCAGACCAAACGGCAGAGAATTGCCGTATCCAGATTCCATGGTCAGTCTCAATTGCAGATCGGGATTATTTGAGTACAGGCTGATGTCCATCACGTGCGCACTTTCTCTTCTTTGGGCCAGACGGTACTTGGTGTCTCTTCGAGGTGCAAGCGTGAACGCAACTAAGCCGGACCAGTCATGCTGCTCAGGTACAGTCGGGGTCAATCGTGTGGGATGGAATACTATTCGACGTTGAAACGCCAGCAGGTGGCGCAAATCAACAACCCCGAGTCTCCAGTCCAATCCTTTATATTCTTCGTGCAAATCCTCCCGCTGCGCCGCTAGGTCAAACAGATCCTGAATCTGCGGCGTGTCATCTTCCAGGAGAGTGGAGTGATTGGCATAGGCTTGCCGCAGGATCAATTTGTCTTGCGCGCGCCTCACCTTTTCAACGAGCGCTTTTTCATCGAACCTTTCCGCAGAAGCGCGAAAGCAGTATTCATCCAGTCCCCAGGCAATCAGTTCACGCACATCTACTATCGATGGAGTCACAGGCTCACCCCATGGCTATCCAACCGCGAGAAAGCTGCTCTCGCAAGCCGAACCATGCTGCAATACTCTCTCGTCTGCTCGCGCGCCTCCTCCTCAGAAGATCCTTGCAGTTTCCGCAGCACAGTCCGGATAACGCCTGCATGCGTGACTACCACGACGTCAAGACCGGCTGACTGTTCGAGGACAAGCCGAACTGCAGTCAACACACGCTGCTCGAAGTCACGAAGAGTTTCACCGGATGGCGCTGGCAGATTTGGATATTCTGCCAACCAGCGGCAGGCATAGGCTTGATCGCGACGCTCGATTTCATCCCAGGCAAGGCCCTCCCACTCGCCAAAGCTGATCTCGCGCAAAGCAGGGCAGACGCGGTAGTCAACATGAAGAGATGTTGCGATTGCATTTGCAGTGGTGCGAGCGCGCCGGAGGTCGCTGCTGTAAACCGCACCGATGTTTCGTCCGCGAAGCCTCTCGATCAACGTAGACAGTTGACCATAACCTCGATCGTTCAACTCGGGATCGGAGTGGCCGCAGAACGTTCCTGCCATATCGGTTTCGGCGTGACGAATAAAAACTATCTCACTCATGCGTTCCACACTCCACACAAGTAGACAGCGATTTCAGCCAATTGATTCGTCGCTCCGAAACAGTCGCCGGTCACCCCACCAATCTTTCGGGAGTAGAGCAACCCGCTCAGAGCGACGGAGATCAACGTGAATAGGAGCGGACCCACAGCCAACCAGCGCAGTGCAAACATGACCACAGCCACGCTGAAGACTGTTCCGAACAGTAAAGAGGTAAGAGACGTCAGCTTCGCGATTCGCGCACCCTGGCCATCCTCTTCGCGAGCCGGAGAAAGGAAATAGCTCAGCGGCAGCGAAGTCCAGCGGCACAGCACATGAGCAGAGATTAGATACGTCGCAAAATGGCCGGCCGGAATCGAAGCCAGCAGCAAATAGCGTGCCAGCAACGACAAGACAAGAGCCGTTGCGCCATAGCTGCCGATTCGACTGTCTTTTAGGATGGCCAGAACCTGGTCCCTGTTCCATCCACCGCCAAATCCGTCGAATGTGTCGGCAAGCCCATCTTCGTGAAGACATCCTGTGATCAGAACCAGATAAGCAAGCACCGACAGCGCGATCAACGGACGGCTCAGATGCGGTAGCAGCAGCTTCTGCAGCAGCGCCGCACCTGTGCCGACAACCAAGCCGACCAAAGGGAAGAACTTGATCGCGCGAGACAGCGAGTCCGCCTTATACATCGTGTTTGGCATAGGGATGCGCGTGAGGAACTGGAACGCCACCGCCACCTCTTCGCCCAACCTCCGCGCCTGTCGAACTCCCTTCATCCTTTCGCCTCGCTGACTCGCGCAGAGGCGAAGGTCGCCATTCCGTTGTAAATTGCCATCGCGGAGTCAATCACCGGCATCGCCAGCACCGCGCCGCTTCCTTCTCCCAGCCGCATGCCGAGCATCAGGATCGGTTTCAATCCGATGTAGTCGAGCAGCACCTGGTGTCCCGGTTCTTCCGATTGATGTCCGGCAAAGAGATAGCCCCGCACTCGAGGCTCAATGGCATAGGCGATTGCTGCCGCGGCTGTCGAAATAAATCCATCGGCTATCAGGGCGATCCGGTGCCGAGCCGCGCCCAGCATGAGCCCGGTCATCGCCGCGATCTCCAACCCGCCAACACAACTCAGAACATCGAGCGGGTTAGGAGTCTTGTTCCGTAAAGACGGGAAGTGGTGTTTGACCGTGGCTTCGATGATCGTCTGTTTGTGCGTATGCGCATCCGGGTTCAAGCCCGTTCCTGTGCCCGTGACGAGCGAGACGGGCTTACGGGTCAGAACCGCTGTAATGGCGCTCGCTGCAGACGTGTTGCCGATTCCCATCTCACCGACGGCCAGCAGGTCCTGTCCCTTGGCCTTTGCTTCTCCCGCGAGGTCGACACCAATAGCAATCGCCTGGGCCAACTCGTCATCGCTCATCGTGGCTTCACGCAGCATATTGCGTGTTCCTCTGCGAACCTTACGGTGCAGCATTCCCTTCGCTCCATCAAAGTCCGCATCGACGCCAACGTCGACAATGCTCAACTCGACGCCATGAAGTTGCGCCAGCACATTGATCGCCGCGCCGCCGCGAAGAAAGTTCAGCACCATCTGATGTGTGACCTCACTTGGATACGCGCTGACTCCTTCTGCCGTAATTCCATGGTCCGCCGCGAAGACATACACCGCCTTTCGCAGCGGTTCGGAAAATCTCTCTTGTCGAATCGAAACCATCTGCGCAGCCAGGTCCTCGATCCTGCCGAGGCTGCCAAGCGGCTTGGTCAATGCATCGAGATGAGTACGCGCACGTGCAAGCCACAGCTCGCTTGGCGATTGCATCGAGGAGACGACTTCGGAGACGATGGACTGGGCTGCTTTAGTCATACGGCCCTCTTCGCGGTCCGCTGCATCCGTTCGATCAGCATCGGGTGACGGCGCGGTGGACAGTTGAATGCCTTCTCTAAGAGCGTTGGTTTTAGCATCTCCTCCGCAGTGCCACTCATCAGCGGCATATCCGGGCTGAGCAGGACAACGGACGAAAAGTTCCCCTCGACCAATTGAAGATCGTGGATCGAGGCGAAGATAGTGATGCCTTCGGCACGCAGAAAGTGCAGCAGATCGATCAATTCAACCTGTCGCCCAATATCAAGGTTCTGCGTTGGCTCATCGAGCAGCAGCAACTTCGGCTGCTGGGCCAGGCCAAGGGCAATCTTCACTCTCTGACGCTCGCCTCCGCTTAACTCATTGAAGACACGATGCTGCAATAGGGAGACATCGGCGAGATCGAGGGCGCGATCGACTGCCATGCGGTCCTCGCGAAGAAGCCCGCGCAGCATACCAAGATAAGGAGTGCGCCCCTGCTCCACGACCTGACGCACCGTGAACTGAAATGGGATGTCGAGTTGCTGGGGTACAAGCGCGATGTTGCGCGCTACCGTTCTGAGCGCGAGTTCCCGCATCGGCTGCCCGTTGAGAAGCACGTTACCAGAGGAGCATCGCAGCGTGCCCGCCGCAAGGTGCAGCATCGTTGTCTTGCCTGCGCCATTCGGTCCGATCAGCGCCGTGCAGCTTCCAGCCTGCAGGTCGAAGCTCGCGGCGCGAATCACGTCACCATCGTTATAGCCGAAGCCAACATTGCTGAACCGCAGCAGTGGAGTCATAGCGCATAGCTCCGCTTCGTCTTGCGTAAGAGATAGAGGAAGAATGGTCCTCCTAGAAGCGCCATTAGAATTCCAACGGGTATCTCGGTAGGTGAGAAAACAGATCGGGCGAGTGTATCCGCGACAACAAGAAAGATGGCGCCGGACAAAGCGGTGACGGGCAGAAGACGGACGTGGTCCGGCCCAAGGAGCAGACGCGCAATATGCGGCACAATCAGCCCAGCGAAACTGATCAGTCCCCCGAGGGACACCGCGGCCGCTGTCAGGAGTGATCCCGTGACGATGATCCCCACGCGCGTGTATTCGACTCTGAGCCCAAGTTGATGGGCGTATTCGTCGCCGAGCGCAAGTGTGTTGAGTTGGCGCATGAGAGGAACTGCGGCGATGGTCGCAAACAAGAAAATGAAGCTCGTCACCGAGAGCTGCGCCCATTGCGGAGTCCCAATTACGCCTCGAAGCCAAGAAAGCAGGACTGTAGTCTCGGATCCATTGCCAGCGCCGAACATTTCGAAGAGAGAACTGGAGTAGCCGAGCATCGTGCTGATGGCGAAGCCTGCAAGCAAGAGCGTGATCACGTTCGTTTTACCGTTCACTCGCGCCAGTGAGTAGACGATCGCCATTGTGATCACAGAGCCGGCGAACGCAAGCAGCGCCGTCGCACTGAAGCCGAGCAGCGAGATCTGCGAGAAGAAGAAGATGCCGATACATGCACCCAGCACCGCTCCGCCCGACGAGCCAATGACGTAGGGATCGGCCATTGGATTGCGAAAAAGTCCTTGAAACATAAGCCCGGAGATTGCCAACGCCGCGCCGACGATGGCCGAAGCCAGCACGCGCGGCAGACGAATCTGCAGCAGAATGATCTCCTGGGTCGCGGTGAGCGGTCTATGTCTGAAGAGAGAAGCCAGTATAGTTGCAGGCGAAATGCGAATGGCGCCCGTCGCAAGCGAGAAGAGCACCACCACAACCAGTGCTACGACGAGTATCGCCACCAGCATTGCGAAACCGATGGTACGCTTCGTCGAATGTTCGTAGCAGGCGTGCGCCTCTCGCACTGCACCCGAAGCCGATTCAGGTGCAGGCGCCGCAGACGATGTTGTGATTCGGATTGATTCGGACGTTACTTCAGTCGCCACGACTCGCCTCCGAAGTTGATCTTAACTCCCGACCGGAAGGTGAATGGCAGAGAAGGAAAGCCGAACGCCTCCGCGTAGTGTTCGCTGAGCAGGTTTTGCATGTTGGCGTATGCCGTTACGCGCGAAGTGATTTGATAACCGCCGCTAAGGTCCAGTCGCTGGTAAGCCCCATCCAGATTGCGGTTTGGCAGCAGCAAGGTCGACGCAAAGTTCGCATCGTAGAGGAAGTCGCTGTCGTCGCGCCGGCTCACCAGCGTTCCGGTGAGTGAGCTAAAAAACTTCGACTGCGTATAGTTCAGTCCAAAGTAGCCCGTGTGCGGCGCCACTCGAAACGGCCGTGCGCCCACCAGCGGCGAAAATGCGCCGATATCGACGCCTGGAAAGTTCGGGTTCTGATTGCAACTTGGGCAGAAGGCATCGTTCGAAAAGGAATGTTGCACCGCCGCATCGATATAGGTGTAACCGCCGCGTGCGAACAGGTGATTGTTGATCTTGTACTCGGCCTCGAACTCCAGGCCCTGCGAGCGAAAGGCCTGCGAGTTGACGTACGCGCCGTTCTTCAGCGCCGATAGATTGGCCTCCGGAACTCCCAGGGCGAAGAGCGCTGCCTGTGGCACGTACTCCACCCCGTTCGTGAACTCGTTGTGGAAGTAGGTGAGACCCATACGAGCGCGTCCGCTCCATAGCTCCTGGTCGATGCCGCCGTCGAAGGTGCGAGAGTTTTCCGCCCCGATCTGCGCAACGTGAAACTGAGAGATCAGATCGTTTCCGTTCGGCAAAGCTGCCAGAATGTCGAAGAGCGAGCTGGTCTGCTGAAACACGCTTGGCTCTTTAATCCCCTTACCGAAGCTGCCGTGCAGTTTGGTTCCGCTCAGAAAACTATTTGCGGATGGCCGCGCAAGATAGTAGGCAAGCGACGCGCGCGGGGTCGCGGCGAAACCGAAGAGGCCGTTGTCCTCGAGGCCGCTGCCCAGGTTGTAGTACAGACGGTTGCGAAGGTCTCCCGAGACCTGCAGGGTGTAGCTGTAGTTGCCGCGGCTGATTGCATTCGTGCTCGGCGGCGGTCCCGTCAACGTAGTTGAACCGCGCTCCGCTTCATACTTGAAGCCCCCAAGCGCAAGGAGATGGGGGCTGAAGCGATAGTCCGTCTGTGCATAAACGGAGTCACGGTCCGTATAGGTGAGAGTCTGGTTGGGATAGGCGCCGGCATACTGAAAGATCGCCTGACCCGAAACGCTGTATCCATTCGCTCCCTGAATCGTGACCGGGGCGCCGAGGAAGTTGCCCGATCCAGCAGGATCAGGAATGCCAGTCGCGGCGAAGTCATCGTACTGCGACCGCAGACGCTGGCCTCCGTAACGAATCTGGTTGTGCCAGCTTGTCGTGGCCTGGTTGTTCCACACGCCGCTGTAGTAGCTGTTTTGTGCCTTCGTCGCCGCGTCGTCCGGAATGCCAAACAATAAAACGCCGTTCGGCTGGCCAGCCGAAAGAGTAAGGTGACGTATCGTGAAGCGAAGATCGTTCGCCGGATTCGGGTCCCAGCCAAAATTACCGGCGTAGGTGCCATTGTGAAACGCGTCGTTCGGCAGATTGTTTCTGCTGTCCAGACGGTCGAAGGCGCCATAATAATCGAACTGCCGCACCACCCCGCTGCCGGTCAGCTCCTGGTGGAGCGTGCTGAAATTACCACTATCCACCGCATAGGTGAACAGTGGAAGTCTCGTCGCGCCCCGCGCCGTCGTCAGGTTCACAACACCCGCCAGCGCATCCGAACCGTACAGCGCGCTATCCGGCTCTCGTAGCACTTCAATCTTCTGGATCCCCACAGTCGCCAGGTTCGCAAACTCCACCGCGCCGCCAATGTCATTCACCGGCACGCCGTCGATCAGCACCTTATTCGCATCCGTATTGCCGCCGCGGATCGACAGTCCCGTGGTCCCGCCCATCTGTCCCGTCTGTGTCACCTGCAGCCCGGGTATCAGACGCAGAGGCTGCTGCACTTCGGTAAATTGCCGATAATCCTCCGCGTTCAATACTGTAACCGACGCGCCAATTTGTGCGACCGGCGTCGGGGTTGCGGTCGCAGTCACAGACACCTGCTGCGTCAGAGTCTGCGTCGCAAGCGTGATATCCAGCTCCGCCTTCGCAGAAGTCGAAACATAGATCGGATCGCTGGTAGTCGCCTGAAACGTAGGCGCGGTGGCACGTATGCGATACCGCGCCGCGGCCGGCGCTTCAAAAAAATAGTTCCCGGCTTCATCGGCTACTGTCGTCTTCACAAGGTTCGTTCCCTCCAGAAGCTCCACTGTGGCGCCTGGAACGATCGCGCCCAGCGGATCCTTTACAGTTCCATGCAATGATCCCGGTCCTGCGGCAAGCGTCTGAACTGAAAATGTGAGCGCCAACAGGGCGACGGCGAACAGGCGAGCAATCCAGGCGGCGGACTGCACTTTGCGAATCAATGAATACATCTTTCCCCCTCGGGTCGATCCAGCAAGGCCGGTCTCCTGGCTTGCGCTTCATCGAGCTCTGGCTGCCTTCCCGGAGTACGCCTCCAGTGGCGTTGCGCGTCCTTGCCAAGACTCTCGGCGCTTACAGTTACGGGGTAGTGGCGGATTTGCACCGCGCTTCCCGACACCTTGCTGTTTGGTGAATGGTTGCAAGCTGAACGGCTCAGCTCAAGGATGAAATTGTTTTGCGAGTTCCTCCAATGCATCGATCGCTACTGGACTGGCGAAGTTGATCCGGTCGTCCACGTAAAACACATGCTTAGCCTTGACCGCCGCGAGACTGCTCCAGCCCGGGCGGCCTTCCAATACATGCAGCGTAATTTTGCCGCCCTTCACCAGCAACAGCGCATCGGGCGCGCGCTGCAGCACAACCTCCATGCTGATCTGCGGCCACTCTGTCGGCAGGTCGGCAGTCACCGAACGGCCTCCGGCGGCTTCAATAATCTCTGTGATAAAAGCACGTTTACCGATCGTGACGATCGGGTCATACCAAATCGGCATGAAGACCGTCGGTGCAGCCAAGCCCTGGGTTCTCGCTTTCACAGCGTCCACACGCGCCTCCAGCCGATGCATCAGCGCGTCCGCTTCTTGAGTTCGGTTTAGAGCAACGCCAATCGTCTGCACAGAATGCAGAATTCCGGCAATACCATGCGGATTGACGAGAAAGACGGGAATGCCAAGCCGCTCTATCTGAGTTGTCGATTCCATAGGACCCATCGGTTGCACGCCGATGATAAGGTCGGGATGCAACGCGACAATCGTCTCAATCGAAGGGTTGATCAGATCGCCGACACTGGGCTTCTTCAGCGCCTCTGCGGGATACTTCGTGTAATCGCTAATCGCGACGACATCCTTCCCCGCGCCTAAAGCAAACACCGTATCGGTCACACTGGGCATCAGACAGATAATGCGGTGGGGGTGGTCCGGCGCTACCACCGTGCGTCCCAACTCGTCGGTCAAGGTGCGGCTGGCGAGGCAGGGAATGGACACAATCGACAGAAGGAAAGCGACAACGAAAAGCCTTCTCACGCCGTCACCGCCTGCAAGACTTGCGCGCGGCGAATTGCCCCAACGAAACTCTCCGCCACCACTGGGTTTGCCCGAAAGTGCAGGTGAATATAACTGGCCAGCACATTACCCTGTCGAAATCCTTCCAACTCGTCCTCGCCAGTCATGGAGTAATGCACGCGGTAGGACGTTTCAAGCTCCTCTTGCGCCGCAATTCGCGAGGTGTGAAAGCTGTGGCCTCGCACCACCGTTCCTCTTGGTCCCAGCAGACAATCCTCGACGAACTCCACCGTGACGTATCCAAACTGCACCAGCTTCTCTGTCATCTGCATCGAAATCGGCAGCACGCCTGCCATCGGATAAGCAGTTCCATTGGATACAGTGAGAGTCCGCGCGAGATAGATCATCCCGCCGCACTCTGCGTACACCGGCTTGCCCGAGGCGGCAAACGCGCGCACCTCATTCAGCATCGGGTGATTGCCGCTCAGCCGCTCCGCGTGAAGCTCCGGATAGCCGCCGCCAAAGTACAGCGCATCGAGATCGTGCGGAAGAGCAGCATCCCGCAGAGGACTGAATCGAACGATCTCAGCACCCCGCTCGCGCAGCAAATCAAGATTATCCTCGTAGTAAAACGAGAAAGCCTCGTCCGCAGCCACGCCCACGCGCAACCCATTCCCGCTCAAAGAGAACAAACTTTGTGGAGGCTCAAACGCCGCGATCTCCATTCCACACTGCAACGTAAGCAATTCACCCAGATCGAGGTACTTCTCTGCAAGCGCAGCCAGCCGGTTAACCGCATCATCCTGCCTACTCGCATCCTGCTCGGCCGCGCTCTGCAACCCGAGATGCCGTTCAGGAATCGCAATGGCCGGGTCTCGCGGCAGCCAGCCGAGAATCCTCGTCTTGCATCTGGAAGCAATCGCTTCACGCAACATCTCGTAGTGCCGCCCGCCGGCAACACGGTTCAGCACCACTCCGGCAATCCGCAACTCCGGATCGAACATCTCAAAGCCCAGCACGACTGCGGCAACACTTCGCGCACTCTTCGCCGCATCGACGACCAGCACCACCGGCAACTGCAGCAGCTTGGCAATCTCTGCGCTGCTTCCAGCCTCGCTGTCTCCACTCTTCCCATCGAACAGCCCCATCATTCCTTCGGCCACGATCACATCGGCGTCGCGAGCAGCATGGCGCAGCACGGCACGGTTCGCCTCTCCGCTCAGCATCCAGGTATCGAGATTCCGCGACTGTCGACCGGCGATTCGCGTGTGATGTCCCGTATCCAGAAAGTCCGGCCCGCACTTGAACGGCTGCACCGCAAGACCGCGCCGCCGCAATCCCGCCATCACCGCCAGCGCGACCGTCGTCTTCCCAACGCCGCTCGCCGTACCCGACACGAGAAAGCCTCTCACGCGGTCACCTCAAGGTATCCCTTCAAAGCCAGCGGCAACCCTGCCACCATCAGCACCACATCGTCAGCAATCCTGGCCACGCTCTGGTTGATCTCGCCCAGCAGATCGCGATATCTCACTCCACTGGCATACGCGGGCACCACCCCGCTGCCAACCTCATTCGACACCAGCACAACTGGGCAGCCAACCGACCGCAGAGCCTCGCACAGCCTCTCCACCCTGAGATCAATGGTGTCGCGGTCATCGCCCTCGGCTTCCAGCAGGTTCGCCGCAAAGAGCGTCAGGCAGTCCACAACGATTGCATCGCAGCCGCCTTCATGCTGCGCCAGCACCTGCGGCAGATCAAGCGGCTCCTCGATCGTCACCCAATGTTTGGGCCGGTCTTCCCGGTGCCGTTCAATCTTCCGCAGCATCTCTTCATCCGACGGTTTTGCTGTGGCAACAAACACAACGCGGCCCACCCGTTCGGCAAGCTGCTGCGCATAACGGCTCTTGCCGCTGCGCACACCGCCAAGCACGAGTGTCACCGAACTGTGGCGCGTCTCCTGCATCGTTAGCTCCTTGTCACGCGAAGTCAAGTTCGCACGGCAGAGCGGGAATATGAATTTAGGCAGCGCTCGTGCAGACTTACGATCGAAGTCAGCGAGAATGCTCTCCAGCTCTCCCAGCGAAGCTGAACCAGCCTGATCGGCCTCTGGCAGGTCTCCTGACTCACGCTTCATCGAATCTTGACTCACCTTCCCAGGACATGTCCCAGTGGCTTAGTGCAACCTGTCAAAACTCTCAGCGCATACAGTTACGGGGTAGCGACGGATTCTCACCGTCTTCCCAACACCAGATTAGGAAAAGATTATCCCGGCACAAGCCTCGGGTCAACTGCCTCCGAATCGCATCTCGCTGAAATTCAGCGCGAAGATCCTCAGTCCCGGCTCAGAATTTGTTTTGCCGCAGCTCGCGCATCGCGCACCAGATCGGGCACTCCCACGCCACGATATCCATTGCCCAGCAGCCACAATCCATCCAACGCCGCCACCCGTGCCTCCAACCACTTCATGCGTTCTAGATGTCCCACGGCATACTGTGGAAGGCTGCGCGGCCAGCGTCGCACCACCGTAACCTGCGGCTCCGGCAGCGGCCCCAGAATCCGCGCCAACTCCAGCCGCGCCACCGCAGCCGTCTCGTCGTTGCCGCATCGCAGCAGCCGTTTCGCCGCTTCGCCGCCAAAGAAGGCACGCATCAGCCGGCCACCCTCCGGAACTCTGTCCTCGAACTTCTGGTCCACAAACGTGCAGGCCAGCAGCAGGTTATCGGACCCCGGCGGCACCAGAAACCCAAAACCTCGCGGTATCTCGAACTTCGCAGCATCCGGAAAACCAAACCCCACCACCACCGCCGAACTCGCCTCCATCTCCATCAACTCCGCTGCCCGCGCATCCACCGGCTCCAGCAACGTTCGCGCTACATCGACAGGCGCGGCCATCAACAGCGCATCGAACCGCTCCACGCTTCTCGCCGTGCCCACCAGCCAACCCTCTTCGCCGTAAGAAACGAACCTCACCTCCGCTCCCAGCCGAATCCACTCCTCAGGAATCGCCGCGATCATGCGGTCTACCAGCGTTCCCATCCCGCTTCGCAGCGTCGTAAACACCGCAGCCTTTCCGCTCGAAGCAGCACGCCCATGCAGCGCCGCGATCAAGCTTCCCTGCTCCCGCTCCATCGCGACAAACGGCGCCATCACCGCGCGGACGCTCAACTTCTCCACGTCTCCGCCAAACACGCCGCTCAGCAGCGGAGCGCCGATCTTCTCCAGCACCTCCCCGCCAAAGTGCCGCCGCACAAACTCCGCAACGCTCTCGTCCTCATCCTCCGTAGGAGCGCTCTTCTTCAGCTCGTCCGCCCGCCCCAACTCCGCGCGATATGCCCTCTTCGCCTCCGCGCTGAACAGCTCCGAACGATCCAGCGCCTCCAGGTCAGCCGGCACCATCATGCGCATCCCATCCGGCATTGCCCGCAGCTTTTTGTCGATCAGCACATACGTCTTGCGCTCAGCATCGTTCGAACCCATCACCTCCGCGCCAAGCCCAAGCTCCTCGGCAAGCTCCCGCGCCCACGGCTTTTCCGTTACCCACGCATCCGGTCCGCACTCGATCGTAAACCCACCTTCACGCACCGTCTCGACGATCCCTCCCAGTCGCGTCGACGCCTCGAACAACGTAACCTGCACCGCCGCGCCACCGCGAGTGAGCCCCGCCAACTCATATGCGGCCGCTAGTCCCGCCACCCCTCCGCCAACAATTGCAACCCGCTTCATCCACTCTCCACATACATCTGCCGCAAAAACAGAAATGCGGAGACCGCAGCCTCCGTGCCCGGTCACTCGTCAGTCTATGCCGTCGACGCAGGCATAGGAATCTCGTCCACCGTCGCCCGATACTGCCCCGAAACAACCTCCGCCAGTGCCTTCACCAGCAGCGGCGAGTCGTTCAAACTCTCCGCCCGCCACAACTGCAGCCCCAGCCTGCTCGCTGCCTCGCGAAATGCGATATCGATGTCATAAAGAATCTCAACGTGGTCGCAAAGAAAGCCCACCGGCTGCATCACCACGCCAAGGTGTCCCTCCGCCTGAATCGCCTTCAGAGTATCCTCCACGGTCGGTCCAATCCACGATCCGCCGGCAATGCCCTGGCTCTGAAATGCGAAGTACCAATCCTTATCGCCGAACCCTACACCCGCCATTCGCTCCGCAACCATCTGTGCTGTGCGCTTGGCCTCCACAGGATAAGAATCAGGCGTGCTCTGCATCGGCATTCCCGGCCGCGCTCCCGCCACCGAAGCCTCTCCCGTCATGATCGTCCGGCAGGGTACGCTGTGCGCCGTAAACAGCACCGGCACGCGATGCCTGGACTCTCCGCAAGCTTCCGCCCACACCGGCCACAGCCGCTCGGCAAACGCCAGCGCCAGTGTCGGACTCTCCGCCCACCCCGCAACAAACTCCACCTCGAGCCCCGCAGCCGCCGCCAGCACCGCACGCCGGTAAAGCCCAACGCTCGTCCGTGAGTTCTGCGGAGCCAGACATACCGCCTTGATGTGCGTCACTCCCTCCATCCGCATCTGCGCCACCACATCCGCGATGTAAGGATGCCAGTTCCGCATCCCCACGTACACTTTGCTGCCGTCCAAAGCCTCTTCCAACAGCCGCCCCTGCTCCAGCGTCCATCTAGTCAGTGGCGGAGCCTCCACGCCAGGCTTCTGCCGCAGCCCAATCTGCGCATAACGATGCTGCAACTCCTCGACAACCTCTTGCGGCAGCGCGCGCCCACCGGTCACTTTGTTCAAATACTCGGCCATCTCGCCCAGCACATCGGGCGTTCCATGCGCGAGCAGCAACACCGCGCTCTTGCCCCTCTCCGAACTGCCCGTCTCCCGACTCACAGCGCGCTCAATTCCTTCACCACTCTGTTGTATTTGCCCGCCTCCGCATTCCTCGTCGAACCTAACTCCTTCACCCACTCCACCACGCGGATCACGCTCTCCACCGGCGTTCCAGGCACAATTCCATGCCCCAGGTTGAAGATGTGTCCCGGCCGTCCCGCTGCCGCAAGCAGCACCTCGCGCACCTTCTCCTTCAGCACATCCTCCGGCGCAAACAGCGCAATCGGGTCGAGATTTCCCTGCACCGCGCACCCCGGGCCGACTGACCTCCATCCCACCTCCAGCGGCACCCGCCAGTCAAGCCCAATCACATCCGCCCCCGTTCCGCTCATCGCCGGCAGCAGAGACGCGGTCTCCACGCCAAAGTAGATCACCGGCACGCCCAGCGCCTTGATCCGCTGCACCAGCTCGGTCGTCCAGCTCAAGCAGTATCGGTTGTAGTCGCCGACGCTCAGCTTGCCCACCCAGCTATCGAACACCTGGATCACATCCGCGCCCGCCTCCACCTGCTGCTCGGCATAAGCAACCAGCATGGTGACAATCTTCTCCATCAGCAGAGCCCACGCCGCCCCATCCGAGTACATCATCTTCTTCGTCTCGATATAATTCCGGTCCCCGCCGCTCTGTTTGCCACCCTCAATCATGTAAGCCGCCAGCGTCCAGGGAGCCCCGCAGAAGCCGATAATCCCCAGCGTATCTCCATCCGGCCTTGGCGCGGCAAAATGCTTCGCCACCTTTTCAATCGCATGCGACACATATCGCAACTCATCCACGCGATCGGTCCGCAGCGCCTGCACAGCTTCGAGCGACCGGATCGGCGTATGCACCACCGGCCCCTCGCCCGCGACAAACTCGAAGTCCAGCCCCATCGGCGTCAGCGGCAGCAGCAGGTCCGCGAAGATGATCGCCGCGTCTACGTCCAGCCGTTCCGCCGCGGTAACGGTCACCTCCGCCGCGATCTCCGGCGTCCGGCAGATCTCCAGCAGCGTGTGATGCTTCCGCACCGCCATGTACTCTGGCATATACCGCCCGGCCTGCCGGAGAAACCACACCGGCGTACGGTCCACTGGACGGCGCAGACACGCCCGCACAAACCGGCTCTCGCCCGCTATCCCGTCTACAGGTGCATCGCTCAAAAAGTCCTCCATCGTTCCCTTTAAGCCTAGCACCAGCAACTCAAGTCGTGCCGGACGGGCCTCCTGCGCCGTCTTCTCGTTGATCGGCAACAAAAGGTCGATCCCGACCAACGGGAGGACCCACCGAAGGGGTATACACGTCACGAAGTGACCGCTCCGCGCGTAGCGGGCCCGTCCGACAGGACTTACCTTTCAATCTTCAAGCCGGAACGTAAACTCTTCGATCACCGGGTTCGTCAGCACCTCACGCGCGATCCGTTCCACCTCGGCCTGCGCGGCGTTCTGTTCCAGTCCATTCTCCAGGGTCAGCAGGAAATACTTCCCCTGCCGTACATCGGCAACGCCGCGATACTCCATCCGCTGCAATGCATCTGCAACCGTCTGCCCCTGGGCATCCAGCACCGTTCGTTTCAGCGTGACATAGACATGAGCCTTCATCCTGTCTGATTATAGACATGGTGCCGCTTTCCTTTCCCGAAGCGAGTCCAGCCATCGCCCGGCAACGCCACGGAGCCTGAACCTGCATCACACCTGCAAGCCAAACTTTTTAGCACACGAGAAGAGATGCCAGATTTTATGCCCAACTACATGGAGCTCCCCGTAGGGTCCCGCAGCCCCGAAGTCATCAACGCCGTCATCGAAATACCCTACGAGGGCGTCAATAAATACGAGTACGACAAAGAGCTCCACGTCTTCCGCCTCGACCGCAATCTCTACTCGCCCGTCCACTACCCCGGCGACTATGGCTTCATCCCCAGCACCCTCGCAGACGATGGCGATCCCCTCGACTGCCTCGTCCTCGTCGACACTCCCAGCTTCTCCGGCTGCGTCATGGAGGTCCGTCCCATCGGCCTCCTCGAGATGCTCGACCAGGGCCTCGGCGACGAAAAGGTCCTCTGCGTCGGCAAGGGCAACCCCCGCTACAAGGACGTCTGGAACTTCTCCGAGATCTACCCTCACATGCTCAAGGAGATCACCCACTTCTTCGCCATCTACAAGGACCTCGAAGGCAAGCGCGTCGAAGTCAAGGGCTGGCGCGACGCCGCCTTCGCCCGCAACAAGGTCGCCGAAGCCCAGCAGCGCTTCATCGACAACAAGACCAATCCCCAACCCAAACCCGTTCCAAAAAAATAATGCGCATCGCGGATCGATCCGGTGGTGGCTCTGCGCACGGAGTAGGGTGACGTGGCCCTTCAGCGGAAGGGCGCCGGACTGATATTATCAGCGCAACTGCTATGAGCGATGAGATGGAAGTGAAGACGCCCAGGTTTCGTGAAAAGGGAAGGCTGATGTCGGCCTCGGAGATCGAGCGCACGCTGGTGCGGCTGGCGCACGAGATCGTGGAGAAGCATGGCGGCAGCGACAATGTGGGGCTGGTCGGCATCAAGCGGCGAGGAGTTCCTCTGGCGCAACGGCTGGGGGCGCTGCTGGAGAAGATCGAGAAGCATCCGGTCGATACGGGCGTGCTCGACATCAGCTTTTATCGCGATGATCTTTCGACCGACGGCCCCCGGCCCAAGGTGACGCCGGGCGCAATCGGATTCGATGTGACCGGGCGCGACATCATCCTGATGGACGATGTGCTCTATACGGGACGGACGATACGGGCCGCGCTCGATGCATTGTTCGACCATGGGCGCCCAAAGAGCGTGCGTCTGCTGGTGCTGATCGATCGCGGGCATCGCGAGCTGCCGATCGAAGCCACCTATGTGGGGCGCCACATCCCGACGTCCAAGCGGGAGATTATCGAAGTGAAGCTGAACGAGGTGGATGGGCAGGAGCAGGTGCTGCTGGTCGAGCTGGTGGATTGACGGCTTCGATGAACGCGAATACGAATGCGACGGTGCAAGACGCGAGAAAGAAGCCGGAGTATGCGGCGGGATCGTTGCTAACAGTGGCGGATCTGCCGGTGGCAGAGGTAGCCGCGATCCTGGCGGCAACGGACCGGCTGGAACGCATGCACAGCGCGGAGCGGGTGAAGGTTCTGGCAGGCCGGCGGGTGGCGCTGCTGTTCTATGAGTCGAGCACGCGCACCAGGACTTCGTTTGAACTGGCGGCGAAGCAGTTGGGGGCGATGACCACCCTGGTGAGCGACAAGTCTTCCTCGATCGAAAAGGGCGAGAGCCTGAAGGATACAGGGCTGACGCTGCGGGCACTCGGCGCGGAATGCATCGTGCTTCGACATGCGAATTCGGGAGCGCCGTTTCTGTTGGCGAAGACGACCGGGCTGCCGGTGCTGAATGCGGGAGACGGAATGCATGAGCACCCTTCGCAGGCGCTGCTGGACCTGCGCACGATGTTGGCCCGGCTGCCGGGGGTAAACGCCGGGCGCGTGGATGCAAGGACGCTGGCCGGCGTGACGGTGGTGATTACGGGCGATATCCTGCATAGCCGCGTGGCGCGGTCGAATGCGATGCTGCTGCCGCGGCTGGGCGCGAAGGTAGTGCTGTGCGGACCGAAAGAGCTGCTGCCCGAGGATGCGCTGGGATTGGGTGCGGGCGTGGAGATTGCGCGGGACTTCGACGAGGCGCTGGCTCAGGCGGATGTGGTGATGATGCTGCGGATTCAGCGCGAGCGTCTGGTCGGCCTGGATCTGGACCTGGCCGGCTACAGTGCGCGATACCAGCTCAGCGAGGAGCGGCTGGCGGCGAGCGCGCCGAAGGCTCTGGTCCTGCATCCCGGGCCGATGATTCGCGGCTTGGAGATTGCAGGCGAGGTGGCCGATGGGCCGAACTCCGCAATCGAGGAGCAGGTGCGGCATGGATTGTGGATAAGGACGGCGCTGCTGGCCAGGGCGCTGGGCGCCGGCGGATTTGAGAGTGTAACCGCATGAGTGACGTATTGATTTTGAACGGGCGGCTGGTAGATCCGGCAACCGGGGTGGACGCGGACCGGGACCTGCTGCTGCGGAAGGGCCGCGTGGCTGCGGTGGAGATGCCGGGTGGGTTCGCCGGGGTGACGGTGAAGGAGACCATCGACGCCAAAGGGATGATCGTCGCGCCGGGCCTGGTGGATGTGCATGTGCATCTGCGGGAGCCGGGGCAGACGTACAAGGAAACCATCGCTACCGGGACGGCGGCGGCGGCGGCGGGCGGATTTACCAGCGTGGTGGCAATGCCGAACACCGTGCCGGTGAACGATTCAGTGCAGAGCCTCGAGTGGATGCTCGATGCGGCGCGCGGTGCGGTGGTGAAGCTGTTCGCGATGCCGGCGGCGACCTTTGGCAGCCAGGGCGCAGAGATTACGGACTATCACGAGCTGTGCCGCGCCGGAGCGGTGGGGTTTACCGACGACGGCAAGCCAGTGCTGGAGACGCGCGTGATGCGAGAGGCGCTGGTGGCGGCTGCCGGGCTGGGAGTGCCCATCTCGCAGCATGCGGAGGACACACGACTGACGGCCGGCTGCAGTATGAACGCAGGAAAAGTGGCGTTTCGCCTGGGGCTGCGCGGGATGACGGTCGAGGCCGAGGCTCGGATTGTGGAGCGGGATATTCGGCTGCTGCGGGATATCGAGCGGCAGGAAGGGTTGCGGGCGCACCTGCATGTGCAGCATGTATCGACCGCGCTGGCGATGTCTTTAATACAACAGGCCAAGGCCGACGGCCTGCATGTGACGTGCGAGGTAGCGCCGCATCACTTCACCCTGACCGACGAGGCAATCGGCGAATACAACACGAATGCGAAGATGAATCCTCCCTTGCGAGTAGAGGAGGACAGGCTTGCGATGATCGCCGGGCTGATCGATGGAACGGTGGACTGCATCGCGACCGACCACGCCCCGCACGCGCGTTTCGAGAAAGAGCAGGAGTTTGAGCGCGCGCCGAATGGCATCACCGGGTTGGAGACGGCGCTGGGGCTGGCGTTGCGTGTGCTGCATAAGGGCGAGGGTATGCCGATTTCGCGGGTGGTGGAGTTGATGAGCTGGCAGCCTTCGCGCATTGTGCGGCTGGAAGGACGCGGGTCGCTGCAGGTGGGGAGTTTCGCGGATGTAGTGGTCTTCGATCCAGCGGCGGAATGGAATTTTGAGGCGAAGACCTCGCGTTCGAAGTCGAAGAATACACCATTTAACGGCTCACCCATGCTCGGAAAAATCGCCTTCACGGTGAGCGAAGGGCGGGTTGTGCATGCGCCCGTCCGGCAGGACATGAGCTATTAGTGGGTATGGAAGGTTTGTTTGTTGATGTCGCCTTTGGATCAAGTTCTCCCTTGAAAGGCGCGGCTTCAGCCATTCCGTAGTCGTTCCCGGCATGGTCGTTTTGGCCCGGCGAAAACTTCAAGACTGCAGGATGCCCATCTTTTTCGCAACCGACGTGAAGACTTCGAGGGCCATGTCGATCTGCTCGCGGGTGTGTTCGCTGGTCATGATGGTGCGCACGCGGGCTTTTCCTTCGGGGACGGTGGGGAAGGCGATGCCAGTGGCCATGACGCCGGCGTCGAACAGCGCGCGGGAGAAGTCCATGGTCTTGCGGCCGTCTCCGACAAGAATGGGCGTGATAGGGGTTTCGCTCTTTGGCGTGGAGTTGCCCCCTACGTCGAATCCTGCATTGGCGAGCTGCTGCTTGAAGTACCAGGTGTTGTCCCAGAGGCGCTCGATGCGCTCGGGTTCGGACTCGAGGATGTTGAAGGCGGCGATACAGGTGGCCGCGACCGACGGAGGATGCGAGGTGGAGAACAGAAACGGGCGCGCACGGTGGTACAGGTAGTCTATCAAGTCGCGGCTGCCGCAGACGTAGCCGCCGAGGCAGCCAATGGCCTTGGACAAGGTGCCGACCTGGACATCCACCTTGTCGGTCATATGGAAGTGGTCGACAGAACCGCGCCCATTGCGCCCCAGAACCCCGCTCGCGTGGGCATCGTCGACCATCATGATGGCGCCATACTTTTCGGCGAGGTGGGCCAGCTTATCAACCGGCCCAATGTCGCCGTCCATGGAGAAAACTCCGTCGGTGATGACGAGCTTGCGGCCAGGTTCGTTCTGAACCTCCTGCAGGAGCTCTTCGCAGTGCGCCACGTCCTTATGGCGGAACACCTTGATCTTGGCGCGGGAGAGACGAGCCCCATCGATAATGCTGGCGTGGTTAAGCTCGTCGGAGAGGATGAAGTCATCTTTGCCGAGAATGCTGGAGACGGTACCGGCATTGGCGGCGAAGCCGGACTGAAAGACTACGCAGGCCTCGACTCCTTTGAAGGCGGCGATCTTTTCTTCGAGCTCCATGTGAAGGCGCATGGTCCCGGCAATGGTGCGGACGGCCCCTGAGCCCGCACCGTACTTCTTCGTTGCGGCGATGGCGGCTTCTTCGAGACGACGATCGTTGCACAGCCCAAGATAGTTGTTCGAGGCGAGATTGAGGACGCGCTTGCCATCATAGGTGCACACCGGCGCCTGCTGGTCGTCCAGTACGCGCAGTTTGAAAAACGTGCCGCGCTCCCGGAGTTCGTCGAGTTGTGCGGTCAGATGGGCAAGCTGGGGGCGGGTGGTCATGGAGATTATTTTAACTCTTTTGTCCTGCCGGAAGGGCAGGGAGTAGGGAATAGGGAGTAGAAGACGGTTCGCGCACGGCTCATGTCCGCTGCTGCTTCGCCTTTTGAGGCGTGGTGGCTCGTTGTTTGCGTAATTGTCGCAGCGGAGTTGGAGTTCGGAGTTTTCTACTCCCTATTTGTTCCCTACTCCCTATTCCCTGTCCTTCGGCCCGTCCGGCAGGACAGAATCTTCCTTCAGGAATTGCAATACCTGGAGTAGTCTTTCGAGAGACCTGAAAAGACACTACGCACGAAGAACGAGGACGGCACGATGAGATTCCAAGGCAAGGCAAAGACTGCTGCAACGATGATGCTGGCAGTCGCAATGCTGGCTGGCTGCAAGTCGAAAGAAGATGCTGCGCTCGATGCAGCGAAGAAGCAGGCAGCGGCTACCGGACAAGCGCAGCAGGTGGTCTCGACGGACAAGAACGGCACGGTGACGACGACGACCGTGCAGCCTCCTGCGCCTGGGCAGACGGGGCAGGAGGTGACGACAACCGTCGCGCCGGCGGCTGGAGTAGCCCCGGGTACGCCGGCAACCTCGCCGGTAACCACAGGGCAGCCGGTCACAGCAGGACAGGTCGATGCTTCAGGGCAGCCGGTGCCTTCGCCTTCTCCGGGCGCCGCGCCCATCGTGAGGGCAGCCGATGTGAACGTTGCCGCCGGAACGCCGTTGACGATTCGCATCAACCAGCACATCAGCGTGAAGACGAGCCGGGCGGGAGACAGGTTCGACGGGGAAGTGGAGGATCCGGTGGCCGGAGACAACAATCAGGTGGTGATTCCCCGGGGCGCACCGGTGAGCGGCGTTGTGGTGGAGTCGCACCGGCGAGGCCACTTCAAGGGTGCTTCCATCCTGGAGTTGCGGCTGACCTACCTTACCCTCAATGGAACGCGGTACCGGCTGGATACGGCGGATCTGACGCGGACAAAGAAGGGCAAGGGCAAACGGTCGGCTGCCTTTATCGGCGGCGGCAGCGGGCTGGGCATGCTGGTCGGCGGCGTGGCTACCGGCGGTGTCGGGCTGCTGGTTGGCGGGCTGGTCGGCGCGGGTGCGGGAACAGCCGTTGGCGGCCTCACGGGGAATCGCGATATCGAGATTCCGGCCGAGTCGATTGTGCGGTTCCGGCTGGCCGATAACCTCGTCGTCCAGCCCTCCTAGAGGAACCTCTGATTAACTCTCCGTCTTGCAGGGGCGCGGCTTTAGCCGCGCCGTCAGAGGATCACAATAAACGGGGCTTTGCATCTACGGGAATGTTCGCAAGCTGTAATCAGACCTTCCTTACTTGATCTCCGTAGCCGTAAGCTCTAGCTCGATAGTCCGTTTCGAGGTCACCTCATCCGACGAGAACACCACCGTCGGCTTCCCCAAAAGCACGACCACCTGGGAATTCCATTTGTTCTGTTGGATCAACGGTGCTGGTCCTTCTCCTACAATCTGCGGTTTGTTTCGATCCTCCGCTTCCTTTTGCAGACTGCTGATCTCCGCACTCAGATCCATAGCCATCCTGTCTCCGAGATCGACAACGTTGCGGCAATCGATGTTGACGCCAATATCGATGTAACTGATCTTTCCTGGCTCAGTCCCCACCGGCACTTTGGTTCCTGTGCGAAAACTGTTTGGCATACGTTGGATGTCCATACCTTTTTGGACAGTCCCGATACTCATAAAATAACTCCGGCTGTTGATTACCTTTCCGGCTTCGACCTCCTTCACAACGAAAACCAGATGATAGTAGTGACGCTCGGCAGTATTTTGTGCCGCTGAAGGGTTTCCAGGCGGCGTCTGCCCAAATGCCGGAAAAACGACACAACTCATCAGAGCGATTGCAACAAGAACCCGCGAAGTCCAATCTGCCTTTTTCATTTGCTCTCCTTAGAACTGTTTAAAACTATCGTGAGAATATTTTTGCTGTTGTTTGTTTTTCGTCGCCATCCTTGACCCTCGAACGGAGTGAAGGGGAAGCATCCGTGTATATCGTCGTTGCTCTTGCCTTCTCTTAGAGCAAAGTAGTGGTTGGCGTAGAGTCCGCCGTGCCCTTTGTTTGTCATTCCCGAAGGGAATCTGCGTTTCCTTCCTTCACACCAACAGCAAATCCGCTCTAAGCTCGGTGAGCATCGGTGTTATGCCTTCAACTTTCAAACAGTCTCTTAGTGATCTTTAACTTGTTTCTTTGCCCTGTCCGGCAGCGGAAACAATGGTTTGATCTCGATTGTGGCAATCGTGATCGGCTCAACCTTCAGTTCGGCAGGCGGCTTCCCCTGGAAATCAAGATCTGTCAGATCTGAGACATCGACTCCCCGATGGCGGCACAGCTCCGCCAACTCACGCACAGGCTCCGGCAACTGAGCAGGCGCAGGGAAGACATCCAGTCTCGGCAGTGGCTCGGGTCCCTTGGAAAGCGGCTTTGCATGCAGTGGCTTGAGGGCCGCCATCATCGTCTGACGCGCGGGAGAAATCGGCGAAACCGGCAATAGTTTCTTGGTAACTTTTTCAGCGGCAGCGTTCTGCGGCGGATGGCTTGATGCGATCTGCGCCATCGAAGGAGCATGCTTTGAGGAAAACCTCTGTTGGGTGAGCAGTATCACTGATACCAGGCAAACAGGGGCCGTAACGGTGAGTGCCCACGCAATAGACCGCCAAATCGAATGGCGTGGCGATGGGACGAGCATCCGCTTCATCACCCGCTCTTCCAACCCCGCAAACGGCTCTACCTCCGCGTCCTTCCGCAGCACCACGTCCAGCAGCTCTTCGAATTTAGATTCGCTCATCGCTGCCCCTCCTTCATTGCTTCAAACCGCTTCTTCAATTCAGCCTTCGCTCGCATCAATCGAGTTCGCACCGTTCCCTGCGGGATACCAAGCACCAGACTTACCTCTCGCGAATTCATCTCCTCGAGTGCGGATAGCACCAAGGTCTGTCGCATCTCATCCGGCAGTCCATCGATCAAGCGCCGCAGAAGCTCTCTTTCATCTCCACTGGACGCGCTCTCCTCTGGAGACATTTCGTTCGAGACCAGTTCGAGTTCCGCGATCTCTTCCGTCTTCCCGGAACCAGAGGACGCACGAGAGGACGCACGATTCAGTGCCACGCGCCACACCGTTCTCGCCAGAAACGCCTTTTCGTCTTCCATCGCTCGCCATGCCTCACCTCGGTACAGCTTCAGGAATGCTTCCTGCACCGCGTCTTCCGCGTCATGCGCATTGCGTAGAAGCCCATAGGCAACGCGGAACATCAGGCGAGAGTGTCGCGCGACCAGCCCCGCAAAGGCTTCGTTTCTTTCTTCGGCCCGAACATGCAACGCCTCTTCTCCTTCGTCGCTGCACTGCGGCCAGACTCGCACGCCAACACTCATCCCGCAGCCTCATTCCTGCTAGTCACACACTAGGACCGCGCCCACCTGGAAACTGTTCATCTTTTATTTCAGCAGTGGTGTTCGCCGAAGTATCAGGCTCAAGTAGCGGCTTAACCTCGCTCAGTTTAATCCCCGGTGTAGCACCTGCTTCTCTGGTTGTCATTCCTGAAGGGAATCTGCGGCTGCCTTCTGTTCGGCACACTCACAGTGGAACCGCTCTCGTCAGACATCCCTTAACAGTCAGCCGCCTTCCAGGTGTCTCTCCACCAGCCGAAACGCTTCTGCCGCAACGTCGTCGTCACCGCCGCAGCCCTCCAGCCAATGCATGTCCGGTTCGCGCCGGAACCACGTAAGCTGACGCTTGGCATAATTCCTGTGACCTTGCTGGGCGTGGGCTACGGCTTGCTCGCGGGTAAGTTCGCCGCGCAGGACCGCGGACGCCTCGGCGTAGCCAAGCGAAGTGAGAGGACGGCAGTCCGCTCCGTACCGGCCGATGAGGCGGTCGGTCTCTTCAATCAAACCGCGGTCGAACATGGCGGCGGCGCGCTGATTGATGCGCTCATAGAGGCGCGGGCGCGGCGGGTTGAGCCCGAGGCGCAGGATGCGGTAGCCGGTAAGAGCTTCGCGGCCCTTCTGCCACTGCTGCGTGAGCGGCTCGTTCGCGCAGAGCGAAACCTCGACAGCGCGGACGACCTTGGAGACATCGTTCGCGTGGATGGCGGCTCCAGCAGCAGGGTCCAGGCGCGTGAGCAGGCGATGCAGATAAGCAGGACCGCGGGTGTCAGCGATGTGACGGAGGCGCTCGCGCCGGCCGGGCTCCTGCGGGGGCGCGGGGAAGAGGCCGTCAAGTAGCGCCCGCAGATAGAGCCCCGTACCGCCGGCAACAATGGGCAGACGACCGCGAGCGTTGGCCGAGCTGCCCCGGGCGCTGATGCCGGCGAGGGCTTCGCGGGCCTGCCTGCTGTAGTCGCCGGCGGTGCAGGGCTGGTCCGGCCATGCAATATCGATCATGTGGTGCTGGATGAGAACGCGCTCGTCATGCGAGGGCTTGGCCGTGCCGATCTCCATCTCGCGATAGACGGCGACCGAGTCACAACTCACGATCTCGCCCTGAAAATCTTCCGCAAGGCGAACGGCGAGCGAGGTCTTGCCGCTGGCGGTAGGGCCAACAAGAACGATGAGTGGTTTGTCCGGTCCCGTCACCAAAGCCGCCACCAGCCTGGGGTGAAGACCGCATGCACTCCCGCGCGCAGCAGACTGAAGATCAGGATCGCAACGGCAAGCAGAAGCAGGCCGCGGACCTGACGGCGGCGTTCCATCTGCCGTGCAGTCGAGAGATTCGGACGGTCTGGAGTTGGAGATGAGCTTGCGATGATGTCCAGCCGTTAGCGTCCGGCGTCATGCCGTTTCATTGAGAACCTGGCATCGGCTTGTTGGTCAGGAAGTCGATGCGAAGTTCGAGGTTGGGTCCTTTGAAGTTTGCCGGGAGCGGAGGGAACTGCCCGACGCCGGTGATGCCTCCCCAGCAGGCGCGATCGATGGCCGAGTCCTGGCTGGAGGCGTCGAGGTTCATGGCGCCGATGCGGCCGTCCGGCAGGATCGTGAACCGGATCAGCGTCTCGCCCTGCTTGTTGAGCGGCGGCCGTGCCTCTTCAGGGATCTGCGGAATCCAGGTGCGCTTGATATCGCTGAGAATGCGGCGCAGATAGGGGCCGAAATCAACCCCCTGCATGTCCGAGAGGACCTCGACGCCAGTATTCAGGCCCTGGTGGGCGAGCGGAGCGTTCTGGCCATAATCGCCGCCGCTGCCGTGGTCCCGCGCTGCGTCGTGCGCGGCTTGACGAATGGCGTCCCCGGCGCTTTGGTTCGGGTTGCCGAAGCTGGGCCGCGTGGGAGCAGGCTTTGGCGCTTCCACCAGGGCCTGCTGGGTGGGCTGAGGAGCAGGCGGAGCAGGCTGTTGCGGTGTCGGCGGCGCGGGCTTTGCCGGCGCGGGCTGAGCGGTCGGAGCGGGTGCTGGGGCGGCTGGCATCCCGGCCCTGCGCATCGCCTGGAGCTGCTCAAGCGTCTTCTTGTCCAGCGTCGGATGCGTGGTCTGCTGGACGTGGTTCTTGTCGCTGATGACCTTCGTCGGTTTGGGCGTGAGCTTCGAGAGGTCCTTAGGCGCGTTGAGGAAGGTAAGCTGCTTGTCGCGCTCCTTCAGGACGTCGACCGGATTGATCAGCCGGGGCTGGTGGAACAGCACGCGCGGACCGTAGAAGAGGAACCAGCCAATCGCCAGATAGATGATCAGAGAGATATAGACAGACTCGCGGAAGCGGGCCTTCGAGCGCTCGTCATCAAGCGAGTCGAGCAGGTGAATCAGCTCATGCTCTTCGAGTTCGCCGTAGCGGCCGGTGCGCACCTTCACAACCTTGACAGGCTGGTTGGGCGGCGCGGAGTTGGGCGGTGTCTCGAGGTAGGGCATGGGCTATGAGGTCTGACGGCTGCGCGACGCTAAAGTTTCGTTGACTCACTTCTGGTGATCGCCGGTCGAGAACCCCGTATCCCATAGTCTCTGTTATTTTCTCATCTTTGGTGGCCGATTCGCGGAAAGATGACAGGCCGAAGCTTTCGGCCCCGGCCACATACGACGCCACATACGACGTAAGGGCTATTGACCTCAATAGATTCGTGAGTCAGCAGGCCGGGTTAGGCCGAAGCCAACGAAGCCCCGTAGACTGGAAGAGTGAACGCAAGGTTTTCTTCCGATATTCGTGCCGTCGTGCTGACGATCAGCGACCGCTGCTCCAGGGGCGAGCAGAGGGACCTCTCCGGACCGGCGGTGCAGACGCTGCTCCAGGCCGCCGGAATCAGTGCGATCGCGGCGGAGACCCTGCCCGATGAGCTGCAGTTGATCGCCGCGGCCCTGCGCCGGCATGCGGACACCGCCGAGCTGATTGTGACGACCGGCGGGACCGGCCTGGCCGAGCGGGATGTGACCCCAGAGGCCACGCGGCTGGTCTGCGAGCGCCTGGTAGACGGCCTCGCCGAGCGGATGAGGGCGGATGGGCTGCTGCATACGCCGCTTGCCCCGCTCAGCCGGGCGGTATGCGGTACGGCCGGCCGGACCCTGGTCGTGAACCTGCCGGGCAGTCCCGCCGGGGCGAAGAGTTCGCTGGCGGCCATTCTGCCGTTGCTGCCGCATGCGCTGGACCTGCTGGCGGGGAACACGGCCCACGAATCGGCAGCCTTGGCCGAACCCGGCGAACTCGCCGAACACAACGAAGATGATGCGCAGCGCCATCCAGAGGTGCGACGGTGACGCTGCTGGCCGCGGTGCCGTGGAAGAAGATCGGCTTTGGGCTGGTCAAGGCCAACGCATGGCTGCTTGCCGTATTGAAGCCGCTGGGCGCCTTAGGCCTGCTGATCATCGCCATTATCGATGCTTCTTCGATTCCGATGCCGCTCGACGCCATCGTGGTCGAATACGTCGTCCACGAGCACACCCGCTTTCTCCTCTACTGCTTTACCGCCGCACTGGGCGCAGCCATCGGCAGCCTGCTGCCCTACTATCTGGGTCGCGCCGGGGGCGAGCTGTTCCTGTTGAAGCGCATCAACCGCGCCCGCTACGAGAAGCTGCGCGACCGCTTCGAGAAGCAGGAATTCCTTGCCATCATGATTCCTGCCATGATGCCCCCTCCCTTCCCGGTCAAAATCTTCGAGTTCGCCGCAGGCGTCTTCGAGATGAAGCCGCTCTGGTTCTTCTCCGCGCTTCTTCTCGGCAAGTTCATCCGCTTCGTCATCGTCTCGCTGATCATCATGATCTACGGTCCGGCGATCTTCCACACTATGATCCGAACCCTGCATTTCCACCAGGAGCTGACGTTGATCGTGATTGGCATCCTCGCCGTGATACTGGTCGCCTACGTGCTGCGCAAGATCTTCGATCGGCGGCGTGGGACTCCCTTGCCGGTGGAAGAGGGCTAGTGTAGTGCGTCAGAAATCCCGACGTGCCATCGGAACCTGGGTGCCCCATATCTACCCGCCGCCTTTGCGGGGAGATGTGGGATCGATGCCGCCCGAATAACTGTCTTTCTGTCTGACGCACTCCTCTAGCTTCCCCGCTCAATTCGAGCGCGGCGGCGCCGAACGCGGTAGACTACGGCACATCCGAGGGGTTGGACCCATGCTGCTGGAGGTTTCCAAGCCGGTCGCTTTCCTGCTTTGCCTGCTCTCGCTCTATGCCTTGTTCCATACCGCTTTTCTGGTTCCCGGAAGCCTCGATCTTCTCGTCCCAGGACCTGCCCTGCACGACAGGATTCTCGATTCGCTGCTGCTGCTGGCGCTCTCGGCGGGGATCTGCCTCGTGAGCGGGCTGATCTTCCAGGAAGCCGAGCCTGAGCCGCACCCATCGCTTTCGGCTACCCTGCCGCTCAAAGTCTTCTACTGGGCAACGGGCGCCATGCTGCTCCTGTTTGTCGTCTCCTGGTATCTCGAGACCTACTGCATCTTCTATCGCGACACGCGGTGGTGGTGAATCCCGCGCAGGAGGCTGCAGGCTTTGAAAGGGCGTGGCTTCAGCCACGCCATAAGTCGTTAACAACGAATCAGGCTGTAGCCCCTTGAGAACCTGTCCAGAAACTGCCATTGAGGGCTTTCTCTGCTGTTGTTTGTTTTCGTCGTCATCCTTGACCCTCGAGCATAGCGAAGGGGAAGGATCCCTGTATTTCGTCGTTGCTCTTGCTGTTGCTTGTTCTGAAATCCGGCTCATCCGTGAACATCCGTGGTCAAGCCTTCCAGTTTCTGGAAAGGTTCTGAGGGAATCTTCAGGAACTTATCAGATCTTCCTTAACTCGACAGTTCCTCTTGATTGCGTTCCGATTCTAGCTGACAGTAGCCTCGTATCCCGCGCGACCCACCCGGAGCCTCTGCTGCTGTACCTTAACAGATGATGCAACCTGGTATCTCCACCCACGTATTTTTGCCGCAGCGCCTGCACCCTGGCTTGCTCGATGCGCTGCATCAGACCGGCGCGCAGACCATCGAGATCTTCGCCGCACGCCATCACTTCGACTACACCGACCGGGCTGCCGTGCGCGACATCGCCGTCTGGTTTCGTTCGAACGGCGTCGCCGCTACCCTGCACCAGCCCCTCTACCTCAGCGATCGTGCCGACGCGCAGTGGTCTCGCCATGTCGCGCCAAATCTGAATCTCATCGATCCCGAAAAGTCGCGTCGCATCGCTGCCATGGACGAGATCAAGCGGGCCTTGGAGTGTGCGGAACAGATTCCCGTCTCCGCATGCGTGCTGCATCTCGGGCAAAAAGACGATGCTTGGAACCCGCGTGCGCTCGAAAACTCCTTGACCGCGATCGAGCACCTGAAAGCCTTCGCGCATCCGCTGGGCGCCCGGATCCTGCTCGAGAACCTGCAGAACGAGATCACCACGCCGGAGCATCTTCTGGAGATTGTTCGTGTCGGCCACTTCGACCGGGTTGGTTTCTGCCTCGATATCGGCCACGCGCATCTGTTGGATCCCGAAAACAACGCCGGAGTGAATGCTGCGTTCGAACTATTGAAGCCGCGCATTGCGGAACTCCATCTGCACGACAACCGCGGCGCCAAAGACGACCATCTGTGGCCGGGTTCGGGCGCGATCGACTGGGCCAACGTGGTAAAGCACGCCTCGGCTCTCCCAGGCGAGGTCCCGGGCATTCTGGAGATCTCCTATGAACTGGAAGTCACGCAGGAGACGGTGATCGGCGACGCCATCAAAGCATTCGATCTGCTGACAAGAGCCGCCGAAGCTGCGGAGCATCGATAGAAACCGAGAAGAAAGACACCCATGAGTGAATCTGTAACTACCGCAAGCACAATAACAAATCCGATCGTCACCATCGCCGCAATCGGCAAACACGAAGGCCAGACCATCACGCTCCGTGGCTGGCTCTATAACCTGCGCGCTTCGGGAAAGCTGTTGTTTCCCATCTTTCGCGATGGCACCGGAACCATTCAGGGAATCGTCCCGAAGGCGGCGGTGCCCGAAGAGATGTTTCACGCCCTGAAGGAGTTGACCCTGGAGTCGAGCGTCATTGTAACCGGCAAGGTACGAGCCGATTCCCGTGCTCCAAGCGGCTACGAACTCGACGTGGAGCACATAGAGCTGGTGCAGAGGGTCCCGGACGACACCCCCTTCCCCATCTCCCTGAAGGAGCACGGTGTCGACTTCCTCATGGAGCATCGCCACCTCTGGCTGCGCACGCCCCGGCAATCGGCGATTCTGCGGGTCAGGGCCACCATCATGCGAGCGGCTGCGGAGTACTTCGACACCAACGGCTTCGTCCGTACCGATCCGCCCATTCTCACCCCGAACGCCTGCGAGGGAACCAGCGAGCTATTCGAGATGGACTACTTCGAAAACGACAAGGCCTATCTCACGCAGTCCGGCCAACTCTACATCGAAGCGACGGCGCTCGCGCTCGGCAAGGTTTACAGCTTCGGGCCAACCTTCCGCGCCGAAAAGTCCAAGACCCGGCGGCACCTCACCGAGTTCTGGATGATCGAGCCCGAGGTCGCCTTCTACGGTCTCGACGACCTGCTGGTGCTGGCGGAGAACTTCATCAGCCACATCGTCACCAGGGTCCTCGAATCCCACCGCGCCGATTTGAAAGTGATCGGCCGCGACGTAACCAAACTGGAGACGATCCAGGCTCCCTTTCCGCGCATCAGCTACGACGAAGCGCACGCCATGCTGGCCGAAGCATTCCGCAAGGGCCTCATCGAAAACGAGCACAAGGACGGCGACGACTTCGGTTCCCCCGACGAGACCTACCTCAGCAGCCAGTTCGACCGCCCAGTGATGATCCACCGCTATCCGGCGCAGATCAAAGCCTTCTACATGCAGCCCGATCCGCAGGATCCAACGAAGGCACTCTGCGTCGATGTCCTCGCGCCGGAGGGTTATGGCGAGATCATCGGCGGCTCGCAGCGCGTCGACAGCTACGACCTGCTGAAGTCGCGCATCGAGGCCCACAACCTGCCGCTCGAAGCCTTCCAGTGGTACCTGGATCTGCGGCGCTACGGCAGCGTGCCGCACAGCGGCTTCGGCATGGGAATCGAGCGGGCCGTCGCATGGATCTGCGGCCTCGACCATGTGCGCGAGACCATCCCCTTTGCCCGGACGCTGAACCGTATCTATCCGTAACATCGCGTAGCAAAGGCAACTCAGGAGGAAGGCAGGAACGAACTCGCGCGCGCCGAATCGTCCTCCTGCGGCAGCTTCATCAAGCCTGGCCACCCGCCTCAGGCGGCTTCAGTTGGTAAGCGGCTACTTTTCGCTGCTTGGCGGCACCAGGCCTTTGAGCCGCAGATAAAGCGCCAGCGTCGCGTACTGCTCGTTATCGTGCGACACCACACCCCACAGCAGTCCCACGCGCGACCGCTTTCCCTTGCCCGCGTCCAGCATCTCTCCCAGGCTTGCATCGGTCGCTGAAGCATAAGCCTTGTCGCACTCGGCGAACGAAGCCTTGAGCGCTTCAACGATGGCCGCCTTATCCGCGGTTTCGGCGGGAACCTTCGCCAGCGCATCCGCAGCAGTGTGGTTGACCGCGCCGCAACTATGGAGCTGCGCCTCGGTGACATGGTTCACCACGCGGGCGTAGCTGCGGATATCAGGCGTCGGCTTGAACTGATAATCCTCCGCAGGCATCCTGTCCGCGGCCTTCAGGATGTTCGCCTTCACCGCCGCATAGCTCCGCTGCACCTCGGCCGCTGGGCCTGAAGCTGCGCCGGACATCTGCGCGAGCGCCACTCCCGATGCCATCATGCCGCCGAGTCCAGCCAACACACATAACGTACGTATTCGTTGCCTCATCGATCACCTCGTATGTCTCGATAAGCCTAGTCGCACCTCGCTGCCGCGGCAAGCCCGGCGCGGAACCGCAGCCAAAAAGGTATCCTGTAAAAGTAAGCCGCGATGCCGGAATGAGCGTCGTGTGAAGGAATTAATCGAAGATGCCATTGAACTGCGGAATCGTTGGCCTGCCCAACGTCGGGAAATCCACGATCTTCAACGCCCTCACCTCGGCGAAAGCTCAGGCGGCAAACTACCCCTTCTGCACCATCGACCCCAACACCGGCGTCGTCACCGTGCCCGATGAACGCCTCGGCAAGATCTCCGACCTGATCAAGCCCAAGAGCCTCGTTCCGACCACCATGGAGTTCATCGACATCGCCGGTCTGGTCGAAGGCGCCAGCAAAGGCGAAGGGCTCGGCAACCAGTTCCTCGGCCACATCCGCGCGACCGATGCGGTCTGCCACGTCGTGCGCTGCTTCGACGATCCCGAGGTCGTCCATGTGGCCGGCGGGGTGAATCCCCTGCATGACATCGACATCATCAACACCGAACTTCTGCTCGCCGACCTCGACACCGTTGAGAAGCGCAATACCAAGGTCGAGCGTGCCGCGAAGGCCTCGAGCGACAGCAAGGTCAAGGCCGAGCACGCCATGCTGCAGAAACTGCTCGCGGTCCTCAATGCAGGCAGACCCGCTCGCACGGCGGACCTCACCGACGATGAAAAAGTGCTCGCGCGCGAGTTGTTCCTGATCACCGCCAAGCCACAGCTTTACGTCGCCAACGTCGACGAATCCGGGCTGATCGAAGGCAACGCCTACACCGCAGCCGTAGAACAACGCGCCGCCGAGGAGGGCAGCCAGGTCGTCCGCATCTGCGGTGCGCTCGAGTCCGAGATCGCCCAGCTTGAACCCGCCGAGCGGGACGAGTTTCTCACCGACATGGGCCTCTCCGAACCGGGGCTGAACCGCTTGATCCACTCCGCCTACCGCCTGCTCGACCTCATCACGTACTTCACCGCCGGAGTCCAGGAGGTCCGCGCCTGGACTATCCGCCGCGGCACCAAGGCTCCGGGCGCCGCGGGTGTCATCCACTCCGACTTCGAAAAAGGATTCATCAAAGCCGACTGCTACGCCTCCTCCGATCTGTTTGCGCTGGGCAGCGAGCAGGTGGTAAAAGAGAAGGGCCTTCTGCGCTCCGAGGGCAAGGAGTATGTCGTGAAAGACGGCGACATCCTGTTCTTCAAGTTCAACGTTTAGAGCAAAGTAGCCGTTGGCGCAAAATCTGCCGTGCCTTTGTCTGTCATTGCCGCAGGGAATTCTGCGGTTGCCTCACACACACACCAAAGCAAATCCGCTCTTAACCGCGCCTAAGCCGAAACCTTCCGCCGCGTCCGCAAAAACCCGCCCACCGCCCCGCCTACAGTAGACAGTGCCACCAGAAATCCCGACAGCATCGCGAACCCCGCCAGCATCATCCCCGCCCGTACCTCCGGCGAGTATAAAAACCGCACCACCTCCGGCGGCTCAGGCGCCGTCGCGGAAGCCTTCTGGATCTGCGTATGCAGCATCTGCGTCAGCTCCGCATCGAACCCCGCCATGCTGTGCAGCCCATACCGCGCCACCAGTCCCGCCGCCGACATCGCAATCGCGAAGCACGCCATCAGCGCCAACCCCACCACCACCCCAATCCGTGCGCCTATCCCGGCATCCATCCACGCCTGCGGTCGCCGCTTCTGATACAGCGCCAGCGTAATCAGCGATCCGCTCACCGTCCACAGCCAGGTCAGCGGCGATACCACCTGTACCCGCGCCGACACCACGCTCAACACCGCCGCCACCCCCGCCACCAGCACTGCGCACCGTATCGCCGTCTTCCACTCCACCTGCCGGGGTCTCGGCGGCGGCACCGCTCCCGTTGTATCGGTCTCGGCCGAACCCGTCTGCTCCTCATACTCCGGCAGAAACAACTGTGGCGAACCGCAATGCGGACAGAACGGCGAATCGCCGCCACTCTCCGGCAGCTCGCCCCCGCAACGATGACAAGACTCGTGCATATCTTATGAAGATATCCCACCCCGCAGGGTGCGGCAAGCTCGACCCACCGCCGCACACCCGCACGGAAGAACAAGAAGAACCGTTCGATCGCTCCCGTCAAACCATCCGCCGACTGTTCGCCAGCGTACTTAGCTTGAGACCAGAAGCCCTTCCATTCCGGGAGGCACTCGCTGGAGCACCCTGGAGAAAGCACGATGTCCCCAGCCCACCAAGTCCTCCCTCCCGCGTCCCCTGCCTCCGCCGTCAGGCCCGTGTCGATCCACCGTCTGAGCCGCATCTTCACCTCCCGCCCTCTGCGCGCAGCCCTTCACTTAGAGCATCACTTCTACGGCATCATGGCCCGCCATGGCCTGCTCGTCACCCGCATCGCCCTCGGCATCATCTTTCTCTGGTTCGGCATCCTCAAATTCATGCCTGCGATGACACCCATCGACTCCCTCGCCGAGCGCACCCTCACCATGATCACCTTCCATCTCATCCGTCCCGAAATCCTTCTCCATCTCCTCGCTGCCTGGGAGATCGTCATCGGCCTCGGCCTGCTCACCGGACGCTTTCTCGGTCTCACCCTCGCTCTCCTCTTCCTCCACCTTCCTGGCACCTTCCTTCCCCTCGTCCTCTTCCTGCATAAGACATGGATTCACTTCCCCGTCCTTCCAACCCTGGAAGGCCAGTACATCATCAAGAACTTCGTGCTCGTCGCCGCCGCCGTCGTCATCGGGTCCAGCGCCCGCGGCGGCAAAATCATCGCCCACCCCGGGGTTGCCATCAAGGCAGAGCGATTGGAACTCGCCGCGGAAGAACGCGACCTGCGCGCCACCGAGAAAAGCATCCACGGCAACATCTCAGAAGCTACTTGAGAACTTGCCTTAGACATCAACTGCCGTTGTTTGTTTTGCGTCGTCATTCTGGAGCAAAGTAGCAGTTGGTGTAGAGTCTGCCGTGCCTTTGTTTGTCATTCCCGAAGGGAATCTGCGGTCGCCTTCTTCCACGCCAGCAGCAAATCCGCTCTAAGAACCTGTCTAAACTGATAGGAGAGCATATTCGCTGCTGCTTGTTTTTCGCCGTCCCCCTTGCCCCTCGAGCGCAGCGAAGGGGAAGGATCCCTGTATTTCGTCGCCGCCTTTCTTACTGTCATCCCCGAAGGGGATCTGCGGTTGCCTTTTGCGGTTGCCTTTCGCCGCCCCCTGAACGTAGTGAAGTATCCCCATATTTCGCTCTTGCTCTTGCCTGTTCTTAAATCCGTCTCTTCGGTGCAAATCCGTGCTAAGCCTTCAGTTCTTAAAGAGCTTCTGAGCGCGCATCCAGCCCATAGCCAGGGGACCTTCCAGTAAACTGACGTAGCCCCCATGAAGATCCTCACCAACTGGCTCCGCACCTACGTCCCTGACATCCCCGCTGACGACCACCAGTTAGCAGAAGACCTCACCCTCCGCGGCATCGCCGTAGAAGGCGTCCACGACCTCGGAACCAGCGCCGAGGGAAGGTCCAACGGCCACCTGCTCGAGATGGACATCACCACCAATCGCGTCGACGCCATGAACCACTACGGCATCGCCCGCGAAGCCGCCACCATCTACAACCTGCCGCTGCTTCCGCTGATAGCCACGCAAAATAGTAACGTCATCCTGAGCGGAGCGAAGGATCCTCGCATTTCCTCCGAGCCACAGAGGCCAGATGGAGCCCCTAAACCCTTCCCCATCCGCATCGACGCCCCCCGCCTCTGCGGCCGCTTCACCGCGCAGGTCCTCCGCAGCGTCACCATCGCCCGCAGCACCGGCCAGATCGCCGAGCACTTCCAACTCCTCGGCCAGAAACTAATCTCGAACGCCGTAGACGCCAGCAACTTCGTCCTCATCGGCATGGGCCACCCCACCCACGCCTTCGATCTGGACAAGATTGAAGGCGGCATCGTCGTCCGCCTCGCCCGCGAGGGAGAAAAACTAAAACTCCTCGACGGCGCCGAACGAACTCTGGCCTCCGACGACCTCGTAGTAGCCGACGAAGAAAAACCCCTCGCCCTCGCCGGAGTCATGGGCGGCTGGGACTCCATGATCACCACCGAGACCAGAAACATCCTCGTCGAAGCCGCATGGTTCGACCAGGCCAGCATCCGCCGCAGCGCCCGCCGCCACGGCCTCCACACCGACGCCTCCCACCGCTTCGAGCGCGGCGCCGACTTCAACGCCGCCCCCATCGCCAACCGCCTCGTCTCCCATCTCATCCTGCAACACGGCGGCCAGCTCGAAGGCGACCTCATCGACCTCACCGTCCCCGAGATCGCAGCCCGCACCGCCAACCGCCCCCCCATCGAACTCTCCGTCCGGCAGGTCCAGCGTCACCTCGGCGCCACCCTCGAGGACACCCCGCAGCACTCCGCCCTCACCCCCGGTCTCGTTCACCAATACCTCACCGCCCTCGGCTGCACCCTCACCGCAGCCCCTCCTGCCGTCAAAACAGCGATCAAAAAAACCGGCATGGTCAACCCCCTCGCCGAAAGTCCAATTATCGAAAATCCGGGCGTCCCGCAGCCCGCCTTTGCGGACGTGGGTAGAAGCGCCACACCCAATCCCCCAACCGCCGCATCCTTTCACGTCCAGCTCCCCTCCTGGCGTCTCGACCTCGAACGCGAGATCGACCTCATCGAAGAGGTAGCCCGCGTCTACGGCTACAACCGCTTCGCGGACACCCTCCCCACCCCCGGCATCGTCATCGCGCACCCCACTGCCCAAAAGGAAGCCGCCGTCCGCACCCGCCTCCTGGCCGTGGGCTTCTCGGAATCTATCTCCAGCACCTTCGCCAGCCGGCAGGACGCCAACCTCTTCTCCCCCCCCGCCACAACTCCGGGTGCCCCATCTTCGCGGCCGCCTTTCTCTAACGCGCCAACAGCGATCCCGGTTCCCCTGGAGAATCCCCTCTCGGAAGAAGCCTCCCTCCTCCGCCCGTCGCTGGTCCCCGGCATGGTCGCCATGCTCAGCCACAACCTCAACCGCGACGTAAGAGAAGTCCGCCTCTTCGAGCAGGGCCATATCTTCACCGCCAGCACTCTTGCAGACAGCGACACGATCGAGTCCGTCCACGAATCCCCCCAGCTCTCCCTTGGCCTCACCACCGCTCAACCCCAGCCCACCCCCCTGCACCCCGCCGCCGACGCGCCTTTCTTCGAGCTCAAGGGCGCCATCGAGTCCATCCTCTCCCGCTTCGATCTGGGCCCGGATTCGGAATCGCAGGAAAAAGACCTGTCCTCTCGACCGGAGGCAGCGCCTCTGCCGCCGCAGCCGAGAGAACCCCGCATCTGCCTCACCTTCACCCCCGAAGCTCCCGCCTGGCTCCAGCCCGGCCGCAGCGCCACCGCACTCCTCGACCACCAGCCCATCGCTTATTTCGGCGAACTCGCCCTCTCCGAAAAAGACACCCGCAAACTCCGCCAGCCCATCTATCTCGCCCAGCTCGACCTCGCCCGCCTCTACCAACTGCCTCTCAAACGCGCTATCGCCCACGACCTCTCCCGCTTCCAGGCCGTCGAGCGCGACTTCTCCTTCACCTTCCCTGACACCATGTCCTGGCACACCGTCGCCTCCGCCATCCGCGCCCTCGATATCCCGGAACTCCAGCGCCTCACCCCCACCGAAATCTTCCGCGACCCCAAAGGAAAATCCGTGCCTCCAGCCCACTACGCCCTCCTGCTCAAGTGCGTCTTCCAATCCAACGACCGCACCCTCCGCGACGACGAGCTCACCTCCTGGTGGTCTACCCTCATCGCCACCCTCACCGACCTGGGCGGCGTCATCCGCGCCCCCGGAGCATAACGAACCGGGTGCCCCAGCTTGGCGACGGCTTCCTCGTCGCCAGAGCAAAGTAGTCGCCAGAGCAAAGTAGCAGTTGGCGTAAAGTCTACCGTGCCTTTTGCTTGTCATTCCCGCAGGGAATCTGCGGTTGCCTTCTCCACGCCAACAGCAAATCCCGCTCTACGGTGGACATTCGTGCCACGCGCGAATTGTTTCCTTCCCCAAAATAAACTTCCGAAAAGTGGCGTATTTTTCCACTGCTTTTTCTCTGCACTCTCAGCCACACCAATTGCACCTGTCAACCACGTTTCACCATGCAAATTCACCACGTTTGCACACCGGAAAACGCAAAAATCCCCTGCAAAACACAAGATTCACCACGACCAGAAAAAAACCGCCAAAACGCGCACCAAAATAGATTCCACCCCCGTTTCCCTCAGCAATATCCACGCATCCGCCGTCTATACTGCGAACATGAGTACATCCACCATCAGCCCGAATGTCAGTGCAGATGAGTTTCAGGCGCTCGAGCAGAAAGTCCTCCGTGCCGTCGAGATCGTTAAACGCGAACGCGAAGCCCGCGCCGCCGCCGAATCCGAGGCCGCCAGCCTCCGCGCCCAACTCGCCGACCAGCTAAGCCTCGCCACCATGGCCGAATCCGAGATCGACACCCTCAGCAAAGAGCGGGAAGCCGTTCGCCTCCGCGTCGAAAAGATGCTTCAGCAGATGGACGAACTCCTCTAATATCAATGCGGAAAACACGAAAGGAGACTCGATGGACACCACCCTCGAAGCCCATCAGGCCCCGCCCGAGCCGGTAGAAAACCAATCCATCGCCGTCGACATCTACGACCAGGTCTACCACCTTCGCGGCATCGACCCCGCCTACATCGAGCACCTCGCCGCCATCGTTGACGCCAAGATGCGCGCCGTCTCCGCCCATGGCGGCACTGTCGACAGCCTCCGCGTGGCCGTCCTCGCCGCCCTCAACATCGCTGACGAGCTCTGCACCGCCCGCCAGCGCCACGACCAGCTCGCCTCCCTCGCCGGCAGTCTCCAGACCTCGCAGCAAACTGTCCGCAGCCGCGCCGGTTCCATCGCCCACATGCTCGACGAAGTCCTCGAAGACCGCAAAGCCGGCTAGCCCAAGACCTTTCGCCGCGTCAACAAGTTAGTTCACCCACTTGCACTTAGGTTAGCCAACCCTACCGCCAGCTTGCTAATCCTCCCCAATCCCATTAGCATCCAACTCAAGATTACCGGCCTGCAAAGCAGGTACGCGACCCACGCTGGTTGAACCAATATTCATTGAACAGGGGCCTGGCTCGTATACATGGTTCGGTGTGCTGTCCTCCAGTCAGGAACGCCTAAAGAACCACGGCAGGGTCCCGCCGTCTTAGACGGGTTCACCAGCGACTCGCCGTACGGCCCAGCGGGTCGGTCTTCTTCTCTCGCACTATCCCTCCACCTCGCATAACCCCCTGAACGTGTATCCCTATCTCATCCACTCCGGCCACCTCCTGCTTCCTACGTTCGGCGTCCTCACCGCGGCAGGCCTGATGGCCGCCCTTACACTGAGCCTCCGCACCGCTGTCATGGCCGGTCTTTGCCCCGAAAAGCTGTGGAATGCCAGCCTCTTCACCCTCTTTTCCGCCTTCGTCCTCTCCCGTCTGCTGCTCGTCATTGCCAACCTGCATAACTTCCTCGCCTATCCCATCCTCCTGTTGATGGTGCCGTCACTCACCGCCACCGGCATCCTCCTTACCATCCTCGCTACCGCGATCTACCTCCGCCTCCGCGGACTTCCCATCCTGCCCACTCTCGACGCCTGGGCCCCCTGCGCCACCCTCATCTGGGCCTTCCTCGCCCTCGGTCACTTTGCCGAAGGCAGCGACGCCGGCCTTCCCACGTCCCTCCCCTGGGGCATGCGCATCCCGCCGGACACCATCCGCCTCCACCCTGTCTCCCTCTATGCCGCGATAGCTGCCGCGCTCCTCACCGTCTTCCTTCTCCGCCAACTCGCCCGTCGTCGTAACCCCGGCGAAATCGCAGCCATGGCCCTCCTTTTCTGCGGTATCCTCCAGTTCCTCCTCACTTTTTTCCGCCAGCCCTATCCTTACTTCGACCCTCTCCACAAAATCCTTGACCCCATCCAGTGGATCTCCATCGGTATGATCGTCACAGCCGGCCTGCTCTTCCTGCGGCCACGAAAGCTGGTCTCCCATGCCGTCTAAAAACATGCTCCCCAAGGGCCAGCGCCGCCGCACCGTCCGTCCCGAATATGTCGCCACTCGCGGCGTCGAGGAGCCTACTCCACTCCCCGTGCCGCTCCTCGAGCTCGAAGACGACGCCGACTCCGAGGCAGGCATCCACACCTTCCTCGCCGATCCCGCCGCCGCCAACCTCCGCCTCGACCAGTACCTCGCCCAGGCCATCCCCGACATCTCCCGTGCCCGCGTCCAGCTCCTCATCGAAAACGCCCAGGTTCGCATCGATGGCCATCTCGCTAAGCCTAGGCAAAAGCTCCGCGGCGGCGAATCCATCGAGATAGAAGGCACGCCGCAGCCAGCACCCCTCCACGCCATCCCCGAAGACATTCCCCTCGACGTCATCCATGAAGACAAGTACCTCGCCGTCATCAACAAGCCCGCCGGCATGATGGTCCACGCGGGCTCCGGTTCGACCGACGACGCCCGCAACCGCGGCACCCTCGTCAACGCTCTCCTCTTTCACTTCGCCAAACTCTCCGATGTAGGGGGCGACCTCCGCCCCGGCATCGTCCACCGCCTAGACAAACTTACCAGCGGCCTCATCCTGATTGCGAAAGACGACAGCACCCACCGCAAGCTAGGCGAGATGTTCTCCGAGCGCCGCATCGCCAAAACCTACGTCGCCCTCGTTCACGGCCACCTTGCCAAGGACGACACCACCGTCAATCTTCCCATCGCCCGCGACCTCATCCGCCGCACCCGCATGACCACCCGCCGCGCCGACGGCCGCCACGCAACCTCGCACATCCATGTCCTCGAAAGAATAAATGCCCGGATCACCACGCCCGGCGCCCCCTTCACCTTCGTCGAAGTCCGCATCGAAACCGGCCGCACCCACCAGATCCGCGTCCACATGCAGTCGCTCGGCCATCCGGTCGTTGGCGATACCCTCTACGGCGCCCCCCACGTCATCCCCGGCCTCGAACCCGAATTCCAACTCGCCCGCAACTTCCTCCACGCCGCTCACCTCTCCTTCACCCACCCCCAAACCCGCAAGCCCATGGACCTCGCAGCCCCGCTTCCCCCCGAACTGACAACGTTTCTGCAAGCAATACGCGCGAATCAGCCCACAATTGAGTAGAATCGTCCGAGTGATTGGACTTAATCGAATGAACCGCATCCCGGGGCTCACGCGCTCCCTTTTTCTTCTCTCCCTCCTCGCCGCAGCCGCATCACTTCCGGCGCAGACCAGCGCAGCGGCTCAGAGCACTCTGCCTGCGGCTCCCGCGCCCCAGTCCACCGCACCTGCCGAGAAGCAACCAACCCCCGTCCCGCCAGCGTCCGCTCCAGCGAACCAGACTCCTGCAGCGCAGGCTCTGCCCGGCACGCAGACCGCTCCTGCACAGGACGAGCCGATCACCACCATCAAGATCCAAGCGAATGAAGTGAATCTCATCTTTACCGTCACTGACAAGAAGGGTCGTTTCATCACCGGCCTGAGCCGCGAAAACTTCGGCCTTCTCGACGATGGCCGTCCTCCCGTTGCTGTCCTGCACTTCACCCAGCAGACCAATCTCCCCCTGCGCGTCGGTATCATGCTCGACACCAGCAGCTCCATCCGCCAGCGCTTCCAGTTCGAGCAGGACTCGGCAATCGAGTTCCTCCTTCAGATCCTCCACCGCAACGACCGCGCCTTTGTCGAAGGCTTCGACATCAACACCGATGTCTCGCAGGACTTCACCAACAACGTCGATCTGCTCAACCAGGGCATCCGCAAGCTGCGTCCCGGCGGCGGCACTGCGCTGTTCGACTCGCTCTATAAGACCTGCAAAGACCAGATGCTCACTCTGCAGGATGAGGGCGCCGTGCGTCGCGCCCTCATCCTTGTTTCGGACGGTGACGACAACTACAGCCGCGTCGAAGAATCCGATGCGATCAAGATGTGCCAGCGTGCCCAGACCATCGTCTACTCCATCAGCACGAACGTCAGCCCCAGCAAGGACAAGGGCGACGATGTCCTCAAGCAGATCTCGGAGGCCACCGGTGGCCAAGCCTTTTACCCCATCAAGATCGAGGACGTAGCCACGGGCTTCCACAACATCGAAGAGGAACTCCGCAGTCAGTATTCTCTGGTCTACCGCCCCGCGAACCTCATCGCCGATGGCTCCTTTCGTACCATTTATTTCCAGGCCAATGACCCGCGCTATCACGTCCGCGCCCAGAAGGGCTACTTCGCTCCACGTCCCGCACAATAGCCCCGCCCAGTAGACCTGCGCGGGCCAAAGAGCGAATATTATGCTTCCGGGATAACTCCTGACACAAACACGTGTCTAAAGAACCAGGAGCCATCGATGAAGCTGCAGTTGCGTTCCGCCTTGTTCCGCGTTGCCCTGTCAATAGCCATCGCCAGCACGCCTTACGCCCGTGCCCAGCAACTTGCAGGTCTGCCGCCCGGCACGCAACAGGCGCTCCTGAACCTCGCCGATCAACCCGCGACCCATACTGCCTTCAGCTTCGATCGTTCTATGCTGCAGATTGCGCAGAACCTGCTTGCCTCGGGCGGGATGGACGCCAATCATGCGGCCGCCGCGCTGACCGGCATCTCCATCGACAACTACCGCTATCCCCAAGCTGCCTTTTACACCCCGCAGACGATGGCATCAATCATCGACGCCTATCATGTCGCGGGTTGGAAGCATCTTGTCGATGGCAACCAGACGCCCGCCAATTCGGCCCAGCCTCGCAGCACCGTGACCGACCTCTGGCTGCACTTCACTGGGCCTGATATCAATGGAGTTACGGTCCTTACCCGCTCTCCACGCGACATGAGCGTCATCCAGATCGCCTGCGAGCTTCGCCCGCTCGACCTGGTCCACCTTAGCGGCCATTTCGGCATTCCGAAGGTTGACCCAAATGCGGTCATGGTTCCCGCCCCGGACGGGCGATAAGTTACGGTTTTCCGGCGCGTATTTCTTCTTGTGGTGAATTGGCGTTTTTGCAGGGTATTCGCGTTTTTCTGGCGTGCAAACGTGGTGAATTTGCATGGTAAAACGTGGTAAACAGGTGCAATTCGTCTGGCTGGGAGTGCAGAGAAAAAATCCGCCGAAAGTACGCCACTTTTTCAACTTTATTTTCGAGGGAAGATTCTGCATCCGGGGGGACGTTCGACTGCGGCGTGGCTCGGCGGCTTAGAGGGATTCCACTGTGAGTGTTCCCAACAGAAAAGAACCGCAGATCCCCTTCGGGGATGACAAACAAGAAAAGCAGGTGCAACACCGGGGTACAGTAATGTTGGCTAATCTACTACCCGTACTGCTCCACCTGCCGCAGCAGGTCCAGCTTGCGGTCCGGGGGCAGGAAGCTGGCCTCGACTGCATTCGCGGCCAATTCGCGCATCTGTTCGAGAGAGAACTCGAACCGTTCCTGCACCAGCGCGTACTCTTCGAGCAGGTTGCTTCCGAACATCGGGGGGTCGTCCGAGTTGATCGTCACCAACAAGCCTGATTCGAAGTAGCGCTTGACGGGATGGTCGTCGAAGCTATTGCAGCAGCCGGTGCGGATGTTGCTGGTCACGTTAAGTTCGAGCGGGATCTGCTTTTCGGCGAGTATCTGCAGCAGTTCGGGGTCGTGCTGGGCGGAGAGAGCGTGGCCGATGCGTTCGGCTCCGATGTTGATGGCGGCCCAGATGCTTTCGGGGCCGATGGTTTCACCGGCGTGGGCGGTGAGGCGCAGGCCTGCGGCGTTGGCTTCGGCGTAGGATTCGCGGAAGAGGTCGGCGCTGCCTCTGGCTTCGTCACCGCCGATGCCGATGCCGACGATGCTCGGGTAGAGCTTTCGCAACTCCGCCGCTTTGCGAAATACCTTAGCGGCCTCGTCCGCTCCGAAGTGCCGCACGGCGTCGATAAGCCAGTAGACGGTGGTGCCGAAGTCCCTCTCGCCACGCGTGCGGCCACGCTCGATCGCCTCGACGTAGGGCTCGACCTCGGCGTTCTTCCAGTAAGAGATGATGCCGAAGGAGATATACACCTCGGCATGCGCCACACCCTGGGCCGACAGGTCACGAATCATGTTGTAGGTGATCAGCTCGTAGTCGGCTGGGCCTTTCAGCCGGGTCGAGACGGCCTTGAACGAGTCCATGAAGCCGAGGAAGTTTTCGTAGATGTAGAGTTTTTTTGCCTCCTCGGCGGTCAGCGGCTCCGCATCGTGGCGTTCGCTCAGCTCTAACAGGGTGTCGAGTTGGATGGTGCCTTCGAGGTGCAGGTGCAGCTCCACCTTGGGCAGCTTGCGCAGCCAGTCAACGACGTCGATCTCAGCGTCTGGTTTCGTATGCTTGCGCGCCATCTGTTTAGTTTAGGGTAATTGAGGGGCGCATGGATGCATGCAATTAGGGGCAGTAAGGCTGGCGTGATGTGCGGCTACGAAGGAAAGTGGTTCGCGCTTCGCGCGAATGCCCACATCTCAGAATCGAGATATGGGGCACCCGGCTATTTGAGCGAGCATATTTTTTCCTTGTTGTAGAGCAGCGGCACCGGAGCAAGGAAATGCGGGGATTCTTCGCTGCGCTCAGACACGGATTTGTGTCGATTGGATGGATTTGAGAACAGGCAAAGGCAAGAGGCAACGACGAAATACAGAGGTGCTCCAATACGTTCAGGAAATTGCCCTCGCGCCAGTTTTATAGATTTTAGGGCGAATTTGGTGCTGGTGTGGAGGAAGGCAACCGCAGATTCCCTACGGGAATGACAAACAAAGGGCACGGCAGGCTCTGTGCCAACGGCTACTTTGCTCAACGGCTACTATGCTCAACGGCTACTATGCTCTAGCTATTTTGCGTAGAACTCGCTGCGCTTGCGGCTGTAGAGGACGTAGACGAAGAGGCCGATGATGAGCCATACGAAGAAGCGGATCCAGGTCTTCGCGGGGAGGCCGGCCATGAGGAGAATGCAGAACAGGACGCTGAGGATGGGGATGACGGGGCCGAAGGGGACGCGGAAGCCGCGATGGCGTTCGGGCTCTTTGTAGCGTAGCACGATGACGCCGATGGAGACGAGGACGAAGGCGAAGAGGGTGCCAATGTTCGACATCTCGGCGAAGGTGCCGACGTCGAAGAGGCCCGCGGGAATGGCGACGAGGAACCCGGCGACCCAGGTGGCGAAGGCCGGGGTGCGGAACCTGGGATGGACGTGGCTGAAGACGTCGGGCAGCAGGCGGTCGCGCGACATGGCGAACCAGACCCGCGCCTGGCCAAGCTGGAAGACCAGGATGGACGAGATCATGCCGACCAGCGCTCCGATGAGGACGGCCAGTTGCACCCAATGCAGACGCTGGCCGCCCGGCCCCATGGCGACTCGCTTGAGGGCATTGACTACGGGCGCCGCATCACCCGCGACCGACTGCCAAGGTACGAGGCCGGTGAGCACCACGGCTACGCCGATGTAGAGCACGGTGCAGACGACCAGCGTGGCCAGGATGCCGATGGGTACGTCGCGGCGCGGGTTCCTGCACTCTTCGCTTGCGGTCGAAACGGAGTCGAACCCGATGTAGGTGAAGAAGATGATGGAGCCGCCCGCGAGCACGCCCGACCAGCCGTTCGGCGAGAAGGGATGGTAGTTTGCCGGATGGATGAAGCTGAGACCGAAGAAGACGAAGAGCAGGATGGCGGCGATCTTGACCAGCACCATGATGTTGTTGGTGCGAGCGGATTCACGGATGCCGCGGACGAGCACGACGGTCAACAGCAGCACGATGAGGAAGGCCGGGATGTTGAAGCCCATGTGCCAGCCCGCAGGGTAGATGTCCTTGCCCTGGAGGTCCTGCAGGCCGAGCGGCAGGTAGGCAGGCGATAGCCATTTGGGCGAGAGGGACAGTCCTGCCCAGTCCAGCAGGGCGACGACGTGCGCGGCGAAACCGACGCTGACGCTCATGTTGCTGAAGGCATATTCGAGGATGAGGTCCCAGCCGATGATCCACGCGACCAGTTCGCCGAGGGTCGCGTAGGTGTAGGTGTAGGCCGAGCCTGCTATTGGAATCATGGACGCGAGTTCCGCGTAGCAGAGGCCGGTGAGCGCGCAGACGATGGCGACGAGAACGAGCGAGAGGGCAAGCGCGGGGCCTGCGCCGGGACGTCCCGCGACAGCTCCGTGATGCAGCAGGAGATCGATGACCGGCGAGTCTGCCCAAGTGGCCAGGGATGCGGGATTGCCACCGATGGCGACGCCGATCACCGTAAAAATTCCAGACCCGATGACCGCGCCGATGCCGAGCGCGGTGAGCGATACGGGGCCGAGGGTCTTCTTGAGGGCGTGCTCCGGCTTCTCCGATTCAGAGATCAGCTTGTCGATCGACTTGGTGCGAAAGATTTGCCTGGCCAGCGCGCTCGCTCCTGCGTGCAGAAGAATGGTGCGGCGTTTCTAATGCGTCGTTGTCTTACAGGTGCGATGCAAAACTGCCGTTGTTTCGAGCCTGGAACCTCGCAGGAGGTATGCCGCAGAGGCTCCGCTCAGCAGGATAGCTTACCGCTTGCTCTGGCCGCGAGATGCCTTCTTGATCTTCTGCTTGTTTTCGCCGCGCGCGCCGGTGCGCTTGGCCTTGGGTGCGGCCTTCTTGCGTGCTGCGCGCTTGACCTTCTTGCGCTCTTCGGTATCGGTGATGCTCTTGGTGTTTGCCATTAAATTGTCGATCTTTCTTTCACTGCAGATTTTGCTGGAACGTGAGGGGCGATACGTTTGCTTCTTAGAGGCGCTCTAGCTGGGCAAACTTCTCCACCAGCTTCTTCACGCCGTGCTGTTGAAATTGTACTGTAATCTTGGCGTCCTCTCCATCGCCTTCGCGACGAAAGACGGTCCCTTCGCCGTACTTTGGATGCCGTACGCGGGTACCCTGCTTGAGGCCGGTGTTACCGGTGGGGGCTGCGACTGCTAGTTTGGGGCGGGAGAGCTTCTGTCCGCGGGCGGCGAAGAAGCTAGCGATATTGTCGATGGATTGCCCTTGTGCCGCGGTCTTGCCGGTTTGAACGGAGCGGTTGCCGCCGCCGTATCCGGTTGCGGCGCGTGCTGCTGCCCGGGCGCCATTTTCTCGGCTCCGGTCTGCCTGGTCTGTTTGATTTTCGTCCTCGTAGCTGTAGTGGCGGTCGCCCTCTTCGGCAGCGGCAGGGCGGCCGAAGCGGTTCGACTTCGGGTACGGCGTGGCGTAGGCTCCGGCGGCGGGTGACTTCCAGTTGTAGCCGGAGCCGGAGAACTGCGGCCGGGCGGGTGGACTGCCGAGGTCTTCAACGAGACGGGTGGGGACCTCTTCGAGGAAGCGCGAGGGGATGCTCGACTCCGGCATATCGCTCCCGTAACGGCGGCGGTAGCGGGCGCGGGTCATGACCAGAGTATCCATGGCGCGGGTCATGCCGACGTAGCAAAGACGGCGCTCTTCTTCGAGGCCGGTGGGATCGGTGAGGGTGCGGGAGTGGGGGAAGAGGCCCTCTTCCATGCCGGTGAGAAAGACGAGGGGGAATTCGAGGCCCTTGGCGGCGTGCAGGGTCATGAGGGTGACGCGGGCCTCTTCGCTGTAGCTGTCGGCGTCGGAGACCAGGGCGGCGTGGTCGAGAAATTCGTGCAGGGTCTCGCCGCGTTCCTGGGCGTCCTGGGCGGCGTTGGCGAGTTCTTTCAGGTTTTCAATGCGCGAGAAGGACTCCGGGGTGGCTTCTTCTTCGAGGGCGCGGATGTAGCCGCTGCGATCGTTGAGGAACTTGATCAGTTCGGGCAGGGTGGCGGCGTCTCCTGGCTTGCGGAAGGCCGGCTGGTCGTCTGTTTGCTCCTGAATATGCTCGCGGGCCATTTTAGTTTCGACGGCGCGTTCGAGGGTGGTGTTGGCGGACCGCTTGAGCACTACGGGCGCGAAGGGATTGAAGCTGGCGGTGTCGATGGTTGCGTCGATGCTGTGCGAGGCGTCGGAGTCGACGGCGTTCTCGGCGGCGAGGGTGGAGATCTCCTCGCTGGGGCCGAAGTCGAAGCCGAAGTTGAAGCTGGTGTCGAAGGCGGTGTCTGCGCCGGCGCCCTGCGGTTCGGGAGCGGCGGCTTCTGTTTCGTCTGTTTCCTCTGTCTTAGCTCCGAAGCCGAAGGAGACGTCCGCCTCTTCGCTGACGTTCTGGGGGGTGAAAGCGTCTCCGTCCGGTGCGACGTCGCTTGCGAGTTTGTCCGCGAAACCTGGGCCGAGCATGGCGCGCGCATCTTCGATCAGCCGCTTGAATCCGCTGAGCGCCTGCAATGCACGGGCGGGCAGCAGCTTGTCTTCGATGGCGCGGGCGATGGCGTCCCAGGTGCTGATGCCGGTTGAGAGCGCCATGCGTTCGAGGGTCTCCATGGTCGTCTTGCCGATGCCGCGCGGGGGCGAGTTGACGACCCTGGCGAGAGCGATGGAATCGTGGACGTTTTGGACCAGCTTGAGGTAACTGAGGATGTCCTTGACTTCGGCGCGGTCGTAGAAGCTGAAGCCGCCGACCATGTGGTACTGGATCTGATAGCGGCGCAGCGCTTCTTCGACCAGGCGGGACTGCGAGTTGGTGCGATAGAGCACGGCGCATCGCGGCTTGTCTTCCTGCTGGCCGGCTTCGCGCAGGTAGCGCTGCACGCGGTCGGCGATGAAGAGGGCCTCGTTTTCGCCGTCTGGGGCCTCGTAGTATCCGATGAGGCTGCCACCCTCGCGGGTGGTGAAGAGGTTCTTGCCCTTGCGCTGCGTGTTCTGCGCGACGACTGCGCCGGCGCCTTCGAGAATCACCTGGGTTGAGCGGTAGTTCTGCTCCAGGCGGATGGTCCTGGTCGCGGGAAAATCTTTTTCGAATTCTAGGATGTTTTTGATGTCAGCGCCGCGCCAGCTATAGATGGACTGGTCCTCGTCGCCGACGACGCAGACGTTGGCGCCCGGACCGGCAAGCAGCTTCATCAACTCGTATTGCGGGCGGTTGGTGTCCTGATACTCGTCGATCAAAAGATATTTGTAACGGCGATTGTATCTTTCCCGGGTCTCGGCGGAAGACTTCAGCAGACGCACTGCTTCGAGCAGCAGATCGTCGAAGTCGAGGGCGTTCGCCTTCAGCAGCTCTTTCTTGTAGATCTCGAAGATGTGAGCGATCTTCTCTTCCATCGGGTTGGTGCTGGCGAGGAAGTACTCCTGCGGGTCGATCATGTGGTTCTTCGCCCAGGAGATTCTTCCCAGCGCAACGCGGGGTTTGAGGGATTTGTCGTCGATGCCGAGCCGCTTCAACGCCTGCTTCACGACTGCCTGCTGATCGGTCTCGTCGTAGATGGCGAAGGTTCGGGTAAGGCCGACGCCGCCTACGCGCAATGCTTCGATATCGCGCCGCAGCACGCGCACGCAGAAGCTGTGGAAGGTCGCGAGCATCGGCTTGGCCAGTGAGCCGTGCCCCAGGATCTTATCGACGCGCTCAGCCATCTCCTTCGCGGCTTTGTTAGTAAACGTTACTGCGAGGATCGAGTCGGCCGGCACGCCGCGCTCCTGGATAAGGTATGCGATGCGATGCGTGATCACACGCGTCTTGCCTGAGCCAGCGCCCGCAAGCAGAAGCACCGGTCCATCGACCGCGCGGATGCCTTCCTGCTGCTGCGGATTCATATTTTCTAGAAGTCGACTCAACGTTCACACGCTCCGGTCTTTATTTTAAGCTGTCTGCAACAAAAGCACCTGTATGTCGCGGAAATCAGCAGAAAGCCGCGCGGTTGCTGTCCGTTTGCGAACATGCTATCCGCCCTGCCGACAGCGCCGAATCAATTCACTGAGACGCAACAATTCAATCAAAAAGATTGCTCTTTCACGGAACTACCGCAACGCACTCTGCGTACCTGTTCTCAACGACGCGCTCCCTGAACCATGGCAGAGGAACTCCCGTCGGAATCTTCGAAGTATCGGGAGCTTACTATGAATCGCCTCACTCGCTTCGCCGTCGCAGTCGCGACTACCGCCCTCCTTGCAGCTCCGGCTGTGTACGCCGCTCCTATATCCATCACGTCTCCGGTTCATGCCATGTTCGGCAAGTCGAAGTCGTCGACTGTGAAATTCAGCATTCGCAATGACTCAGGTGCGCCAATGGAAGTCAAGATCGACGACAAGGTGATGACGCTCGATCCCGGCAAGCCGGTCAACCTCGAGCTTCCGGTCGGTACGCGCATCGTCGCTAACACAGCCACGACGAATCATCCGGTGGGCTCGGTCATTGAGGAAGTCGTCAAGGATCACGCAGGCGCCACCATCGTCGTTCGCTAGTCTCCTTAACGAAACCTTCCAACTCAGTTGCATTTTTTCTGGCATCAGGCCGATCGTCTTGCGCAACAGCGCCGGTCGGCCTCCCGCCCTTCTGTCTCTCCAACTTGATATTCTTGAAGTCATGATTCGCAATATCGCTGTCTTCTGCGCCTCTGCCGACGGACTGCAGCCCGCGTATCGGGCCGCAGCCGAGAAGTTGGGACGCGCCCTCGCCACCCACGACATCGGGCTTATTTATGGAGGAGCCAACGTTGGCCTGATGAAGACTGTTGCCGACGCAACCCTGGCTGCGAATGGCAAGGTGATCGGCGTCATTCCCGAGGTGCTCGTCGATCTCGATGTCGCGCATCAGGGCGTCACCGAACTCTACGTCACCAGCACCATGCACACCCGCAAGGCGCTGATGGGAGAGAAGGCCGATGCGTTCATCGCGTTGCCTGGCGGCTTCGGCACCTTCGAGGAACTCTTCGAGGTCCTTGCCTGGCATACGCTCAAACTTCATGCGAAGCCGATTCTCCTGCTGAACACCAGCGGCTTCTACGACAAGCTGCTCGCGTTTCTCGACCACTGCGTCGCCGAAGGTATGCTCAAAACGAGCAACCGCGAGCTTCTTCTGGTTGCGGATACGGTCGAGGATGCGTTCGCGCAACTGCAGCTTCATCCGGTGATCAGCAACCCACGGCCCAATGTGGTTCCTTAGCGTCTGTTAAGAACCGAAGGCTCGACCGCGGATTTGCACGGATGATGCGGATTTAAGAACAGGCGAAGGCAACGACGAAATACGGGGATACTTCACTGCGTTCAGGACGACAACAAAGGGAGGAACAACTTTAGGAGCTATCTCTGTTTATGAGACCAGAGCGTTTCCGCGCTTCGTTTCAGGCTCTCCGCAATTCCATCCCACAGCGCTATCCGCGCCCGCAGTGCAAGCTCGGCAGCTTCTGCCGCCTCCCGCCACTTCTCCGCATCGTTGCCACAGAGTTCGGCGATCATCTGAAGCGCCATCGGTCCATGCTCTTCGCCATCTACCTCGATGTGGCGCTCCATGTACCAGCGCATGAGTTCAAGCCGCCCGTGCAGGCGCTCGTTCTGGTCGCGAATGAAGCCGCGAAACATCTCCGGAATCAGGTCTTCGCGGCCAAAGGTAAATGCTGCCGCCGTCGCGTGCAGCTTGCCTGCCTCGATCACCGCGAAGGTGGCCCTCACAAAACTGTAGGCCGCATCCGGAGCGCCGCTGATCCTCATTGCCTGCTGCCACCCGGAGCCATCGCGCAACGCAGCCAGCAATGTGTCGATCGCTGTCGTCGAAGCTCCGCAGGCGCGCATGGCCCGTAGATAAAGCTCGAAGTGGCTTATGGCTTCCGTACCATACAGGTCGCTCTCTTCGCCGAGCACGATCTCGTTCACCAGCCTCCTGCTTGCCGCAAACCGGCGTGGCATCCAAGGCACTGCGACGCAGGTGAGCCCATGCTGCAGCGTCTTGAGCAGCGACATGAAATCCCATACGGCAAAGACATGCGCTTCCATGAATACGTGCAGGTCTTCCACCGTTTCGAACGACGTGTACAGCGGATGATTCGCCAGCCGGTCGTAGAGCGGTTTCAACCGCTCCGCCAATAGCTGCAACTGTTCGGTCTCCCTGGGAGCACTCATAGTCTTATTTCTTCTCCTGCAGTTTTTGCTTCGTCATGCAATCGTCGCAGCGGCAGACGCGACGCAGATACTCCCAGGAGTAGATGCCGCTCTCGTGGCCATCGCTCCACTTGAACTTGAGCGCATATTTGCCCACCGGCGTGACCTCCAGCGGCTTTACGGGAGCCTCGTACATCACCAGCAGCGTCTGCTCCTTCGGCTTGGGGACGCCCGGCAGACGCCCCGTCTTCTCGCGCTCCTCATGGCAGGTCGCGCAGGGGCAGGCGTTTCGCAGCCACGCGAAGGTCCATACGCTGCGGTGCCCGTCCTTCCACTCGATTTCGACGCCGGTACCTTCCGTCTTCTTGACCCGCACCTTCTGCGGAGTGGCCGCATCGGCGGACAATTCCCTGTGCTCCTGATCCTCCCGCTGCGCCTGCCCGGCGCTTACGATGCGAATTCCTTCATGGCTCATTGCGAAACTCCTTATGCGCGGGTACGTCCGCGGCAACCATCAACTTTGTCTCCAGAAGAAATAAGCGGCGATGGTGCATCCTGTCAGTACCACGATGATTCGCAGCAGGGCCGGGTTCATCCGCCGCGCATAGTGTGCTCCGACGAATCCTCCGGCGGCGGCGAACACCATCGAGAGGAGGCAATAGTGCCACAAGACTGCTCCGCTGACGATGAACGTGACGATCGCCACCAGGTTCGACAGGCACGCGGCGACGACTTTCATGGCATTGAGCGTATGCATCTGGTCGATACCGGCCAAGGCCAGCACCGTCATAATCAGAAACCCGCCGCCCGCGCCAAAGTATCCGACGTAAAAACAGATTGGAAACAGCGCGCAGAACAGGGCAAAGAATTTTGGGTGGCGCGGCGCATGGGGCTCTGCCGAATGCGCTCGGAGCCACTTGGAAACCGGCCCGCTGATGCCGAAGATCAACGCTCCCATCAGCAGGAGCCACGGAATGAGGTGAAGAAAAGTACGTTGCCCGGTGCGCAGCAGAACAACGGCGCCCGTGACGCCGCCGAATGTCGAGGCGGTCACGATTGCGGGCAGCAGGTCCTTGCGGATATCGCCTCGCAGTGTCGCCAGCGAGGTCAACTGGCCTGGCCACAACGCAACCGTATTGGTCGCATTCGCCTGGATCGGCAGCACGCCCATTGACAGCATCGCAGGAAAGGAGAGGAACGATCCTCCACCTGCCATCGCATTCATCACTCCGGCAAGGAAGGAAGCCACGACCAGCCAGAGGTAGTGCCAGTGCGCCGTAAAACTTAAAGTCATGCACATTCCATTGTAGCGACTTCGGTTGGCTCTCTTTCTGCTTCTCGGCCGCGGCCATCGCCGTCGTTCCTGCTCGTTGCTCGTCGTGAATCCTGACTCTGAGCGAAGCGCGGCGCGCCAAACCCCAGACCTAAGGTTTGCGTCCTCAAGCGGCTTCGCCGTACCATCGCCCTTGAGTGGAATCTTCCAAGAACAAACCGAGCAGCCCGACCGCCGAAGCCGAACGCCTTGTCTCCGCCGGCAAGCTCGATGACGAGGTAGCTTTTGAGCTGAAGCTCCGGCCTACCCGGCTCGGCGAGTTCATCGGGCAGGAGAAAGCTAAGGAGCAGCTCGCCATCGCCCTCGAAGCGGCGAAGTCGCGCGGCGAAGCGCTCGATCATGTTCTCCTCTTCGGGCCGCCCGGCCTGGGCAAAACTACGCTCGCCACCATCATTGCCAACGAGCTTGGCGTCGGCTATCAACAAACGAGCGGCCCTGCACTGCAGATCCAGGGCGACCTGACCGCCATCCTTACCAACCTGCGCGAAAAGCAGGTCCTCTTCCTCGATGAGATCCACAGGTTGCAGCCCGTGCTCGAAGAGAAACTTTACACTGCGCTCGAAGACTACAAACTCGACATCATTATTGGCCAGGGGCCGGCGGCTCGCACCCATGTGATGGAGATTCGCCCCTTCACCTTTGTTGCCGCCACCACTCGGCCCGGCATGTTGTCTTCTCCGCTGCGCAGCCGGTTCGGCATTCTTCTGCGGCTGGAGTTCTACACCGACGATGAACTGCGCTTCGTGGTGGAGCGGAGCGCGGAGGTGCTTGGCGTGCCGATCGACCGCGATGGGGCGGCCGAGATCGCCATGCGCTCCCGCGGGACGCCACGTATTGCGAACCGTCTTCTGCGCCGCGTCCGCGACTACGCCCAGGTGCGCGCGCAGGGCGTGATCGATCGGCCTACCGCGCAGGCTGCCTTGGCTCTTTTGGAAGTAGATGCCCACGGCTTCGACGAGCTGGACCGCAGGCTGCTGCGCACGATTATCGAGAAGTATGATGGCGGTCCGGTCGGGCTCAACACGCTTGCCGCCGCGCTGGCGGAAGAGCAGGAAGCGCTGGAGGAGGTGTATGAACCTTTCCTCATCCAGATCGGTTTTCTCGACCGCACTCCTCGCGGCCGCGTGGCTACACGGCTGGCCTATGAGCACCTCGGCATCGAGATGCCGCGCAAGCTTAGCCTTTTTTGAAAGATTGGTGAGATTCTGTCCTGCCGGGACGAGCCTCCTGCGCGGAGGGCGGTCACTTCGTGACGGGTATACCGCCTTCGGCGGGCCCTCCCGTTGATCGGGAGCAGATATCGTTGCCGACCGACGGGAGACCCCATGCAGCTCAACCCGCCCAGACAAGGTATACGTGTCACGAAGTGACCGCCCTCCGCGCAGGAGGCCTGTCCGGCAGGACCTATCTTTACTGCCGCAGCGAAGGCGGAAGCAACGGGCTGCTCAGCGTCTCCGGCTCACCCGTAAGATAGTAGGTCGGGATCTTCGGAAACTGCTCCTCCACCAGGACCAGCGTGCGGAAATCGAAGCTCTGCACCTCGGCACGGGTCTCCATGTGGTTTCGCGTGATCGCCCCACATAGTGTGGTCACAAACGTCTGCGGGTCGAATGTGTGGTTCGTCGTTGGTTCTGCGTGCTCAGGCAACGCGGGCGGAGGGCCTGCGGGATCTTCGGGAAACGGAGTGATCTTTGTCTCCAAGTTGAACCGGACTTTGGCGGCATTGGCTGCTCGCGCTGCCGCGTCGGGGTGCGATTTGCCGGGTCCGCTCGTGTAGAAGTCCACGTAAAACTGTGTAAACCGAAACAGTTGATCCACGTAGGTTGGGACATACGGGCTGATCAGATGCTCCCGCTTCGCAAAGGCTACCGAGACCGGCGAAAGCGCCAGATCGTTCGTCTGATCGGGGAATCGAGGGTGCAGCTTGTCGCAGATGTAGGTGCTTTGCGCTTCGGCGAGCGTGATATCGCGGGTGTAGATGCGGGTTTCTCGGGTGTAGGGGGTTCCGTCGACGCGGCGGCAGGACTCTGGGTTGAGGAACTGATCGTGCCAGATGAGGGAGACGCGGTCGGCGGTGACGCCGGTGTCGGTTTCGAGCGTGGTGCTGAGGTGATCGAGGCCGTTCTCGAAGGAGGGCAGCGTGTTTTCCGGGCGCAGGCCGCGTCCCCCGCGATGGGCGGCGACGTCGAATGCCTTGAAATACGCTGCTTCGGCGGGGTGGGCAGAGGACTGCTGCTTCAGCACGGACTGCAGGAGGTCGGCGCGGTCGGAGATGATGCCGTCGACGCGCAGGCCGATGAGAGCGCGCATTTTCTCCGGATCGTTCGTCGTCCATGGCACGACTTTGAATCCTGCCTGGTGGAGTGCGGCCACGTTGACCGGAGGGTTGGGGCCGAGGAGGGTCGCATCGTCGGGGGAGAGGGTTGGGGTTGGCGCGCCGTGAGCTTTGGCGTGGGTGTCGGCGGCGGTCATGAGGGCGAGGTAGGGGTCTTTCAGCATAATTTGGGGCATGATTTGCGTTGGGGTCGGGGCCTGCTGGGCGGGGAGGGTCGCGGCGGTCAGGGCGAGGCTTACTGCGCGGAATGTCCGACGAAGAATTGTATGGTGATTCTGCCTTGGACTGTTGTTCATGGAAGATTGCCGCTCAAGTATTTTGCTTGAGGAGAGAGGAGAGATTGCCGTGGTGATCCCGCAGCCTGGCTTCGGCGGTGGGGCGGTCGATCGAGAGCTTCCGCATGACGATGGCGGTTTTTACGCTGCCGCTTTGTTTGAGGAGCGTTTCGGCGGTTGCCTGGTCGATGCCGGTGGCAGCCATGAGGATGCGGTGGGCACGGTCGACGAGCTTGGCGTTGGTGGTCTGGACGTTGACCATGAGGTTGCCGTAGACGGCGCCGGTCCTGATCATGACGCCGGTGCTGATCATGTTCAGGACGAGTTTGGTGGCGGTGCCGGCTTTGAGGCGGGTGCTGCCGGTGAGGACCTCGGGGCCGGTGACCGGCGCGATGGAGAGGTCGGCGGCGGCGGCCATTGCGGAGTTGGGGACACAGGTGAGGGCGATGGTGAGGGCGCCTAATTTTCTGGCGTACGCGAGCGCTCCGAGGACGTAGGGGGTGCGGCCGCTGGCGGCTATGCCGATGAGGGTGTCGGGGGTTCCGGATGATCCGGCGGCGCTGCGATCCCACGTCCCAGAGTCGGGACACGGGGTACCCGGTGTCGTGGGTGTGACGGTGCCGAAGCCGGTGGCGGCGAGGTCGGCGGCGCCTTGTTCCCGGGAGTCTTCGGAGGATTCGCTGGAGCTACGGAGGGCGGTGTCGCCGCCGGCGATGAGGCCCTGGACCAGGGTGGGTGGGACGGAGAAGGTGGGAGGGCACTCGCTGGCATCGAGGACGCCGAGACGTCCGCTGGTGCCGGCCCCGATGTAGAAGAGGCGGCCTCCGTGGGGGAAGCGCTGGGCGATTGCGTCGATGGCCTGGGCCACTTCAGGCAGGACGGCGGCTACGGCTGCGGCTACCTTGGCGTCCTCTGCGTTGATGAGGCGGAGCATGTCGAGGGTAGCAAGTTCGTCGATGTGTTCGGTGGCGGGGTTGCGAGCTTCGGTGGGGAGGGTGGCGAGGGTGGCGAGGTTGATTGGGTTGTCCATGGTCCGGTGGTGTCCCCCCGTAGCAAAAGTGTGCAAAGTCTTCGATTCAAATAGGTTAGGCTTGGACTTCGTTGGTCTTGTAAGCGCATTTCCGTGGTTCTGGCCCGGAACTACGGACGGCTCGGCTGGAGACGCGCCCCTTGAAGACCGGCTCAATCAGAGGTTCCTTACAGCTATCTCTAGTTTAGCTGGTTGAGAGAAACTCGTACGCCACGCCTATCTTGCTGATTCTTCTTTGGGATCGTAAGTCTCGAGCTTGACAGCTTTCCTGCAGGGATCTGTCTGAAAAAAGGCTTGGCCACAATTGGCTCGGATTCAGAGGGATAAGAACAGGCAAACGCAAGAACAACGACGAAAGACAGGGATCCTTCCCCTTCACTATGTTCGAGGGTCAAGGATGACGACGAAAAACAAACAGCGGCAACTGCAACTGCAACTGCAACTGCTATGACAACCGCAACTGGCAATGCAGCTGCGACGGAAACGGCATCTGCAAGTGCGCCGCAAACCGCAGCGGCAATGATATAGGCGAGGGTTATTCGCATTGCAGAAAGATAAAAAGGGCATAACCCTTTTGTTGTAGACGTTCACACAACATTAAAAAGCACAGGGCTGCAGGCAACCTTTGGGTGGTTTATACTTTTTTTTATAGCCCAAGTGGCCTGACCCTGTGCGCTGAATGTAGGTCTCCGCAGCCCCGCCCCACAGGTTTGTTTTACTTCTGCAAAAAATCGATTGCCAACCGCTTTGCTGAAGGTTAGTCAGCAAGGTAACCCATCCCTATCTCCCGGAGAGGTCGCTCGACTATGCGCATTGCATCTGTAGGCACAGCATTCCCAGCCCATCGCTATCCACAGGCAGTTATCACGGAAGCTCTCAAAGAGCGTATGCAGGACAAACTGGAGATTCCCGGCGTGATGAACCGTCTCCACTCCAACTGCGGCGTAGATTTCCGCCATATCATGTTCCCGCTCGATACGCTGGGAACGCTTTCCGGCTTCGGCCAACACAACGACCTTTGGATCAAGGGAGCTCTTGAACTTGGTCAGCAGGCCATTCAGAAGGCGCTCGATCAGGTTGGATTAGAGCCGTCGGACATCTCGGCCATCTTCTTTACGTCGGTCACAGGCATTGCGTGTCCGAGTATCGATGCACGTCTGGTGAACCTGATGGGCTTCCCGAAGGACATCAAACGGACCCCGATCTTCGGGCTCGGCTGTGTTGCCGGAGCGGCGGGGATTGCGCGAGCCATCGATTACACACGCGCGTTTCCCAAGCAGTATGCGCTTCTGCTCTCGGTCGAGCTTTGCTCGCTGACATGGCAGGCGGATGACTATTCGATGGCTAATCTTGTCGCCTGCGGGCTGTTCGGAGACGGGGCGGCGGCGGTGGTACTGGCTGGGGAAGAGACGCCGCTGGCCATGAAACCCACGAGCGTTGAAGAGCCGTGCCCGCGCGTGCTGGACACCCGCTCGACGTTCTACCCGGACACGGAACACCTGATGGGGTGGAACATCGATCACAGCGGCTTCAACATTGTTCTGTCGGCCGACGTTCCGGAGCTTGTCAGCACGGAACTGCGCGGCACGGTCGAAGGTTTTCTGGAGGACAACGACCTGAGCATGGGGCAGATCTGCAGTTTCATCTTCCATAGTGGAGGGCCGAAGGTTTTGAAAGCAATGGAGAGCAGCCTTGACCTGCCCCATGGGGCTTTGTCCGCCTCGTGGAATAGCCTTCGTCAGCGTGGAAATCTTTCCTCGGCATCGGTGCTTACGGTGATGCAGGACTTTCTGCTCAATCGGCCGGGAAGCCCTGGATGCTACAGCATGATGGGCGCGATGGGACCGGCCTTTTGTTCCGAACTGCTTCTGCTGCAGTGGTAGCTGGCGGGTCAGGAGTTGTTTTTTGCAAGACTCGAAGGAGCGGAGAACAGGCAAGGCGAGAGCACCGGCGAAGGTTTACTTAAAAACAGACGGGAGCCGGTTGCGGCTCCCATCTTGAAGAAGAGCAGGGTTGAAAAGCAAGAGTTAGACGTTGAACTTGCGGCGAGCAAACCCAACGACGCCGAGCAGGCCGGTGCCGAAGAGCGCGAGGGACGCCGGCTCAGGAACCGACGAGGGAGTCGCGAAGGCAGAGGCGGAGAACGAGGTGGTCGTCTGGCCGTCTACCAACTGCGACGTGAATACGAAGTTGCCGGGGCTGTCCGTATAGCCGTTTGCGGTGAAAAAGCCATCTCCTGTGGCCTCCAGGCAGGTGCCTGCGGTGCATCCTACTACGCCAGGGCCGCCGTTGATCAGGTTGGCATCATAGCTGGTCAGGAAGTATTGGAAGTTGATGCTGCCGCCCGAAGTCGAGAAGAGAAGGGCTGGGGAGATCGCGGGAGGAACCATGTTCATCCCTTGCTGGTAGGGGAGAGATCCCATCAGGAAGTTGATCGGGGTGCCGTCGGTGAGAACGCTGAAGGTACCCGTATTGGCGCCGGGGCCTCCGGCGACGTATCCGCTCAGGAAGGTGATGGTGTTGGAGGTGTAGGAATCGTTTCCGCCAGCGGAAAGGGAACCTGTAATTGAGTCGGCATGCGCTGCGGCGACTGTGCCCAGAGCCAAGGCTGCGATTGTTGCGAGGTGCGTGATCTTCATGGTGTCTCCTGGTTAGTAGTAAAGAAGGTTTGGATAGCCGTTCCTGGCCTTAGTTAGAGCAGGTGGAGCGCCAATTCAAAACACGCACTCTTTTTGCATACACGCTGCAATTTGAATGACTTAGGTTTTAGGGTCTGGAAGGGGCAAAGGGAAAAGGGCAAAACTTTGCACACATAAGGAAAGGCTTTGCCCCATTTGCGGCTTTGTTCCTCGCCGCCCCGACTTTTTGGATGAGCGGTAACTCTGGACTGAGATGGATTTATCGGAATCGCTCCCTCAGCGGTGGCATTTTTTACCGTTTGGCGGCCCATGTAGCCGGGGGCACTGCGTCCTCGCGCAGTTGAGAGAGATTGGGACGTAAAATAAAGAAGGTTACACGGAATGGCAAAGGAAGATTCAGGTCGATGAGCATGGGAACGCAGGCGGTATTGGCGGCACAGGTTGAGGCGGCGGCGAAGGCGGCAGGTCTGGTGGTCGCCTCCAGTGAAGTGGGGCAGGATTTTTCCGGCAATCCGACGACGCGGTTCAAGCTGGCGCTCGTGGGGAATACTGCCAGGACGCAGGTTCTGGAGCTGAGCGACAAGTTCGATTTCAGCCGGGCGGATATGCTGGCCGAGGTTGGGGTTTACCTGGGGGAGACGGCGAAGCGGCTGAGGAATCCGCGGCCAGACTGTTATCTGACGCTGCATGGGCTGCCGTTGAGCTTTGACAAGTTTACCTGGCCGTTCCACGGATCGACCTCGGGCGCGGATACGTTCCTGGTGCATGGCGAGGTTCGGCTGGAGGACGGCGAGCAGAGCCCGCTGCATGCGAAGGTGGCGGCTTCGATGACGGTGACGTTTGCGGAGATCGTGAAGGCGCCGGAGCAGCCGTTCGCCGAGACGTTTATCTATAACGCGGTGCGGAAGACGATGGACCAGGGGCAGCTTGAGCTGGTAAAGAGCGGCAATCGCCAGCCGGTGCCGGTGACGACGCGGTACTACAGCCTGTGGAATAAGAAGTTCAACTTCAACGATACGACCGAGGCGCAGCGGCAAAAGTATCTGGCGGCGAAGGTCTTCTGGTTGTCGGGCATGCTGGGCGGCGGAGAGCCGGTGTGGTTGCTGGACCCGCGGGATGCGCAGTATCTGAATACGACCGTGGCGGAGTTGGAGAAGACAGTAGCGGTGCTGACGGGCGAAGGCATGGTGCGACTAGCGGCGGATACCGAGTATGCCGCGCCGACCGAGGCGCTGATGGGCCATCGCCCAGAGTATGCGTCCGAGGTGGCGCAGGCGCTCGCGTTTATTCGGCCGACGTTCAATGAGGAGATGCGCGGCGGCCATACGAACATGTAGTGCTGCTCGTTGTATCACGACAAGGAAGGGCTCCCGCGCGGGACCCGTCTCTTCGTGCCTTGATTCTCCTGATAATCACTTACGACTGGTGTCCTCTTTACGAAACGCTGACGAACCATTGAACGGAGTAATGCGAGTTTGACCCGCATCCGACGTTTGAGTCAGTCCCCAGATAGATGATGCTGAATGGATTGGCCTGCGAAACCAGAATCATCTGGGTTAAGGCCGCTCCGGTGAAGGAAAAGCGGTCAATCGCTACCGGCCCGTCGCAATGGTCCGAGGAGAGATGTTGGAACTCCGGTTTGATCTGGTTCCACCAGAAGTTCATATCGTCCTTTGCGCGCAGGGCCGATGAAAGACACGTCGGCAACTGGAAATTTCCCACGGGCACAATCTGTGCATCCGCGGCATTAAACGTTTTCAATGCCGACTGCGTCATTGCGCTCGCACAGTCATTCAGCACATCTTGCGTTTTTCCGCCACCATGGTTGATGACGAGATAACTCAAGGCGAAGGTATCGGTATCGTGGTACGTCGATGACACCGAAACCGCCACGTTTACAGCATGCGTACCATTGTTGACGTTGCCTATTCGCTTGGTTTGCGGCGGTATCTCTGTTCCATTCTGATTGATCGCCACGGCGACGTAGTTTGTGTCCTCATGGACGGAGCGCGTGTTGCTAAGCGCAAACGATTTGACGGTGAAGTTGATTGGCATGGGAAAGCTCCTGGAGTCGGCTCGATATAGATGTCACGTACGTCATTGCACGGAACGCGCGGAACTAGGTCTGCAGGTCCGTAAGTTTTGGCATGTGATGTCCCTGTAAAGAAGGCCCGGCGATTCGCTGGATCACCCAGAGATCGCTCCGACTGGAGAAGCCCAGGCAGGCACATGACCTTAGCATGAAATCAATCAATCATCAAGGTGTCCTGCAAATACGGGGGATCCTTAGTTTGTCATTCTGAGTGGAGTTTGGCGTGTTTTTTGTGCCAAATGAAGTCGAAGGACGGATTTGAGCCATCCCGTTTATTGTAGGGGGATGCGGATGATTCGAGTGTTGTTTGGGGTTGCGGCGGCGGTGTTGTCTGCGGTTGCGGGGCGGGCGCAGGACCGTTCGCCCGCTCCAACTCCGGCTCCGGCTCCGGCTCCGGCTCCGGCTCCGGCTGCTGCTGCTGCGACGGGCAGGGTGGCGGAGGCTCCGGTGGCGGGGCTGGTGCGGAAGGACCTGTATGCTGTGGCGCTGACGCTGCCGGGCAAGCAGAGGGAGGGGGCGGTCGATGCTGGGGCGGAGTTGCTGGTGCAGGACTTTGAGTTTGACGGGGAGGCGGTGCCGGTGAGCAAGCTGCACTTCAAGCAGCTATCGCCGGGAGCGGTGGAGGTGACGAGCGTGGCGTACTCGGTGGGGGAGTGGCGGTTTCGGGTGCGGGATGCGGCGAATTACTACGGGCTGGGGGAGCGGTTCGATGCACTGAACCATGCGCATACCGTGGTGAAGAACCTGTCGCAGGATAACGGGCGCGCCAAGGGAAGCTCGACGTACAAGCCGATGCCGTTCTTTATGAGCACGACGGGGTATGGGCTTTGGGTGGATACGACGGCGGAGGCTACGTTCGACATGAATGCGTCGAGCAATACCGACGTGATTGTGGATGTGGCGGCGGAGAAGCTGCGGATCGTGCTGTTTACGGGACCGGAGTTCCCGGTGATCCTGGACCGCTTCACGGCGCTGGCGGGGCGGTCGATTGTGCCGCCTTATTGGGCGTTTGCGCCTTGGAAGGGGCGGGACTTTCACCAGAACGAGGCGCAGGTGAAGGAGGATGTGGACAAGAACCGGCAGCTTGGTTTGCCGGCGAGCGTGATCCTGATCGATTCGCCGTGGGAGACGACCTATAACAGTTACAAATTCAATCCGAAGCAGTTCGACGATGCGGCCGGCATGGTGAAGTATGTCCACCAGAACGGTTACAAACTGGTTTTGTGGCACACGCCCTGGATCAACTCGCAGTCGAATCCGCCGGGCGAGGCTGGGTTCGAGGACAAGATTGTGGCGAAGGCGGAGAGCTACGATGAGGCCGCGGGGAATGGCTTTTTTGTGAAGAACCCGGATGGAACGCCTTATGTGGGGAGGTGGTGGAAGGGGTTGGGATCGCTGATCGACTTTACGAATCCTTCGGCGAAGCGGTGGTGGCAGGACCAGGTGAGGCAGGCGATCCGCGCGGGGGCGGATGGGTTCAAGGACGACGATGCGGAGGGCAGCTTTATTGGGGCGGTGAAGTTTTCCGATGGGACTGACCCGAGGGTGATGCGGAACCGGTATGCGGTGCTCTACAACAATGCGGTGGAGGAGTTGATTCAGAAGGACCTGAAGGGCAATGGCGTGCTGCTGGCGCGGAGCGTGACGCAGGGGGCGAATGGGCTGGGGATGTTGTGGGGAGGAGACAACGAGTCGGATTTCAGCGTGGAGAATGGGCTGCCGACGGTGGTGACAGCGGGGCTGGGCGCGGGGTTGAGCGGGATGCCGCTGTGGACGGCCGATCTGGGTGGGTATGAGAAGACGGCTTCTACTCCGGATGCGGTGCTGTTTCAACGATGGACGGAGTATGCGGCGCTGTCGCCGGTAATGGAGGTGATGTCGGGGGCAAACCTTGGGCCTTGGGATTATGGAGACGCTGCGCTGGCGACTTACCGGAAGTTTGCGGTGCTGCATATGAGCCTGTTTCCGTATCGGTACAGGGCGGCGCAGGAGGCGGCGAAGGATGGGATGCCCATCATGCGGGCGCTGGTGTTGACGAACCAGAACGACAGCCAGGCGCGGGTGGCGAAGGATGAGTACATGCTGGGGCCGGACCTGCTGGTGGCTCCGGTGGTGGATGCCGGGACGCAGCGGGTGGTGTATCTGCCGCAGGGCGAGTGGGTGGATTACTGGAGCGGCAAACAGATGAGTGGAGGCCAGAGTCTGATGGTAGATGCGGCGATGGATTCGATTCCGCTGTATGTGAGGGCGGGTGCGGTGATTCCGAAGATCCCCGAAGACGTAATGACGCTGGTGCCGCAGAGCGAGAGCGGGAACTCGGCGGTGAAGGCGATGGATGACCGGCGGGTGTATGAGATTTTTGGCGGCGGCGGAGTGGGGAATATTACGGACTTTGAGGGGCGGGTGGTGGAGCGTGGGGCAAATTCATTGAAAATTACGGGCGATTCGGCGGCGCGGGTGATGGTGCGGTGGAGGTTTGCGCAGGTGGGGAGCGTGACGGTGAATGGGGCGGCGGTGAAGGTGCAGGTGGGGGAGTTCGGGCCGTTTGTGGAGTTCGATCACGCGAAGGAGAGTTTGGTGCGTTGGCAGTGACGTTTGGGTGGCCAATGTGGCAGAAGTGGAACAGGAGCCGCGCAGCGACTTTTTAGTGTGGATTTGCTGTTGGTGTGGAGGAAGGCGACCGCAGATTCCCTTCGGGAATGACAGACAAAGGGCAGGGCAGAGTCTACGTGAACTGCTACTTTGCTCTAAGGAAAGGTGAAGCGAGAGCAACGACGAATACAGGGATCCTTCCCCTTCACTCCGTTCGAGGGTCAAGGATGACGGCGAAAAACAAACAACCGCAACGGCGAAGGACAAACAAGGGCAGCGGCGAACAAGAGGTTCTACGAGCCTGCGTAGATTCGGTCCTTCCAACTGACTGCTCCGCCTTTTAACTTGCGAATGAGCGAGTACCACTGCACGGCAAGCAGCAGGAGGATGCCGAAGGGATGGAGGAACGCGCCGCGCCAGCTCTGCCGGAATCGGGTTGCGGCGAGCAGACGCGGCAGCCATGCTCCAGCCATGCCGACCAGCACGTAGACCCAGACGGCTGTGGAGGCTCCCCCCAAGACGGCAAACCATGCGGCAAAGAGAAAGGGCAAGACCTGGCCCATGACGAGGAGAAGACTGATGGGCAGGATGCGCACGGGAGCGGCAAGTCCTTCGGTCGCGTTCTTCGCGAGCCCCTGCCAGACCTGGTGCGAGTTGCGATACATCCTGCAGGCGGCGAGGCTGGTGAGGTCGGCGATGTCGGTGCGGTAGCCGCAGCGGCGAAAGCGCCGCGGGAGCAGCAGGCCGTCGTGCATGGTGGACTTGATAGCGGCGTGACCTCCGCAGGCGAAATAAGCGTCGCGACGGGCGAGCAGGAACTGTCCGCATCCGGCGGCGAAGGCTGGGTCGGTGGTCTTGCGCATGCGGGAGATGGGGAGAAAACCCAACAGGATGAAGTGAATGAGCGGAAGCAGCAGCCACTCCATCCAGGTCTTCGTCTCCTGCCGGGGAAACCCGCTGACCAGTCCGGCGTTTCCATTTTGTAGAAACGCCGCCATGCGCATCAGTGCCTCCGGTTCGACGCGCACGTCGGCGTCGACGAAACAGAGCAGATCGTACTTCGCCGCGTGGGCGAGCGACCAGCAGGCATGCTGCTTGCCATTCCAGCCGCCGGGCAGCGCTGGGGCCTGCTCCAGCCGAATTCTTCGGTCGTGCTGCGCCATCTCGTGCACGATGCTTGCGGTGCGGTCGGTGGAGCAGTCGTCCATGACGATGATCTCGAACTCTATCCCCACGGTGCGCAGGGCGCTGGCTACTGCTGCGCCGATTACGGCCTCCTCATCTCGCGCTGGAATGAGCACGGAGATGCCAGGCGGCGGAGGCGAGTTCGGCACGGCCGGCGCGCGATATCGCCGCAGATTGACGCAGAAGAGGACAGCCGGCGAGAGGGCGCAGAGCATCATCGCGATGGTGAAGGCGTCAAGCATGATGGCTGGCTTTCTTGGAGGCTATCGGTTCGGAGGGTGAGATGGTGTGCTCGGCGCGGTAGGGGCGATGCAGGACGAGCGCTTTGAGCCGCTGGCCCAGGGCGTAGAAGCCGCCCGAACCTTGGGTTCCGCGCGCCAGGGTTTTGAAGCCGGCAGGGCGCCGCCGCAGGGCCATTTCTTTGAGCGTGTCCATGGTGGATTCGAGGGCGGCTGTCAGGCGGGTTTGGATTGCTTCGGCGCTTTGGTCTGCGCTGACCTGGACGGGCAACCCGAAGCTGAGCAGGCACTCGGGCAGGCGCTCGTCCCAGAAGGGGTACTCGATGGCCAGCGGGAGGACGGTGCAGGGGGCGGCGCGGGCGGCCAGCGAGGCGAGGCCGGGCTTGAAGAGGAGCGGCCTCTCGCGGGCGTCGGCGAATCGGCCCTGCGGGGTGATCCAAAGGACTCCTCCCTGATGGAGGATCCGCTCTCCTGTACGGAGAAATTGCACGGCGCCGCGGGCTGTCGCGGTGTCGACAGGAAAGATGCCGATGTGTTTCAGAATGCCGTACCGCTCGAGCGCGGAGGCGTCCATGGGAGCGAAGTGGCTGCGCGCGGGCATCCGTTCGGCGAGCAGGACGGAGACCATGGGGTCCCACCAGGAGCTGTGGTTGGCGTAGACGATCAGGGGGCCGGAAGCAGGAGAGGACAATGAGGCGAAGCGCTCTTCGCCGGCGACCCACACGGCGTGGAAGTGGCGGCGGAAGTATCCCCGCACGATCCGGCGGAAGAATGCCAGGACCGGCTTCGAGATTGTGGGAGCGCTCATGCTGTCACCCTTGGGTTTCGTACTTATTCTAACGGCGTGAATCCTGGTCGAGGCTGTCGGCTGCGATCCAGCCTGACATCATGACCATCGGCATGCCCGGCCCAGGGTGCGCGGCGCCGCCGGCGAGATACATGCCGGGGACTTCCTTGCTGCGGTTGGCGGGCTTGAACGCTCCCTGCCAGACGCCGTGGCTGGAGATGCCGTAGATCGCGCCGTTCAGCACGCGGTATCGGTCGTGGATGTCCTGCGGGGTTAACGCGGATTCGAAGACGATGGATTGTTCGATGTCTGCCATGCCGGCGGTGCGCTTGAGCTTGTCGAGGATCACCTGCCGGTAGGCCGGGAACATTTTTTTCCAGTCGTGGTGGGGGCGCAGGTAGGGAGTGTGGACGAGGACGTAGAGGGCTTCGCCGCCCGCGGGGGCGCTGGCGGGGTCGGTGCGCGCGGTGGCGGCAAGGTAGCAGGTGGGGTCGGGGGCGGGCTCGCCAAGGTCATAGATGTGGTGGAACTCTTCGTGGGGGTCGCGGGAGAAGACGAAGTCGTGGTGGGCGAGCTGCTCGTAGCGCTTGTTCAGGCCGAGGTAGAGAACTACGCCGCTGCAGGCTGGCTCGTAGGTGCGCTTGTGGTCGAAGGCGCGGGCGGCGGCTCCGCCTACCAACTCACGATGGGTGCGTACGGCGTCGGCGTTTGAGACTACTTTGTCGAAGCGATGGACTAAGCCTTTGGTGGTCACGAGGCCCGAGACTTTGCCGGATGAGCCTCCATGGGCCGGGGCGTCGGTCAGGATTCTTGCGACGTCAGTATCGGGGTGAAAGACCACGCCGAGTTCGCGGGCGAGTTTGATGAGGCCCTCCGGGACGGCGCGCGTTCCGCCCAGCGGATACCAGATGCCTTCGTCCATCTGCATGTGGCCGATGGCGCAGAGGATGGCGGGGGAGGCGTCCGGGGAGCTGCCGACGTATTGCACGAAGTGGTCGAGCATCTGGGCCACGTTGGCGTCGGGTATAAACTCGCGGATGGTTCCGGCGACGGTTTTGCCGAGGCGCATGCGCATGACGTCGCGGAGGACGTTGAGGTCGAAGGCGCCGCCTACGTCCATGGTGTCGCGCATGGAGCCGATGGAGCGCCAGAAGAAAAACCGATCGCTGATGGAGTGCAACTGTTTGGAGGTTTCGAGGAACCGGAGATAGCCCGCGCCCATCTGCGGCCAGATGGCTTCGAACTGGGCGGCCATCTCCTGCGCGTTGTCGTGCAAGTCGAGGCGGGTTCCGTCGTCGAAGAAGCAGCGCCACTGGGGATCAAGGCGGACCATGGGAACGTAGTCTTCCATGCTGCGTCCGGCCTCCTCGAAGATCCTGCGGAGTACCGAGGGTTGAATCAGGATGGTTGGCCCCATGTCGAAGCGGAAGCCCTGCTCGCGGAGTTGCGCGGCCTTTCCGCCGAGCCAGGGGTTCTTCTCGAAGACCTCGACACGATGTCCGCGAGCAGCCAACGTACATGCCGCCGCGAGGCCGGCCAAGCCCGAGCCGATTACTCCGACGTTGCTGCCGCCACTGCCAATCTCGCTCTGCATGCTGCTCCTCGTCATTTCTCTTTCAGTTTCCGTGCTGCCGCTATCACTTGTCTTACTCCGCGCCAACGCTCGCGCCAGGAGTCTGCATGGGAGGCCACCATCAAACCGCGAAAGAGAGCCTCGTGCTTCTGTGCCGTCGCCTCGAAGTGTCTTGTGCCTGGCCCGCGCCGCACGGACACGACTTTGATTGCCGTCATCTCCAGCAGGCCCTCAGCCCCGCGAGTCACGCCGAAGCCGCTTGCTCGCCGGCCGCCGAACGGTACTCGCGGATCGGCGGTGGGGACGATCAGGTCGTTCACCAGGACGGTACCTGCCGTGATTTTTTGCGCCAGCGCACGAGCCTCACGCTCCTCGCCGAAGACCGTGGCGGTCAGCGCGTAGGGACAGTCCGCGATTGCTTCCAGCACGGCCGCCTCGTCACTTGCCGCCATCACCATCAAGAGAGGAGCGAAGATGTCGGCGCGCGCGATCTGCATGGCCGAGTTTACGTTTGTGATTAGAATCGGACGCTGCTCTGAGGCAAGCTCGCCATGTATCGTTGCGCCCTTTTCAGCGGCTTCGTCGAGTAGTTCGCGAAGCTGTCGCTGGATGCGCTCGGGAAGCTGGATACCTTCGATTTGATCCCATGCAGGAAGCAACTGCCTCATCATGCGCTCTCGCTGCTCGGGAGCAGCGCCGAGGAGAAACAACCTTCGCGGGGCCATGCAGGTCGCCGATCCATTGAGGCGCATGCCAAAGGCCAATGCCTTCACGACGCGGTTCCAGTCGGCTGAAGGGAGCACGATGACTGCGTCGCATCCGGAAAGCTCCATCACACAGGGCGTGGTGGTCTCGGCCAACTGTCGCGACAGCGCACGTCCTGTTCTGGCTGATCCGGTGAAGAAGACCTTGTCCGCATCAGCGTCGATTTCCGCTTGGCCGGCTGCGATGCTCTCTTCGGTGACGCGCAGCAGTTCCCTGGGCAGGCCTGCGGCGGATAAGGCATCCGCAACCAATGCGGCAACCGGCTTTCCTCCATGGCCAGGCTTCCATACTACGGCGTTGCCCGCTGCCAGAGCCTGCAGCGTCTGCACTCCGGGAAGGAAGAGCGGATAGTTCGCTGGACCGATGACCAGCACCTTGCCCAACGCGACTCGCTGGACCTGTGCGTCAACTCCTGCGAGCCAGAGGGGAAGACCTCGCCGTCCCAATCGCCGTACCGCGAGAATGCGTGCGGCTTCGCGTTCGAGAAAACGGCAGGCCTCGAGGAGCGGCAACAGTTCGGCGACCATGGTGTCCGCTGCGGTCCGCGCTAATTCCGGCGAGATCGCTGCAGCAAAGAGATCAGACATCTCGGCCATGCGATGCCTTGCTCGCTTCAGCACGGCGAGGCGCTTTGTTATCGGAGCAGCGGACCACTCAGCCTGAGCCGCCTGCCACGCATGTCTGGGCGCATCGATGTTAGAAGAAGGACGAGCGGTATTCACGCATTCAGTATGCGCCCCGGTCTTTAGAGCAATCCCACGGTAAGCGTATCCGGGCGAGTACAAGGGCGAATGCGGGGATCCTTCCCTGCGTTCCGGATGACGGCGAAAGACAAACGGCTGAAGATACGGCAACGAACTTGATAGAGCGGATTTGCTGTTGGCGGGGAGGAAGGCAAGCGCAGATCCCCGTCGAGAGTGACAAACAAAGGGCACGACAGACTCTACACCAAGTGTTACTTTCCGCAACGGATGGGGCACCGAACCTGGCATGGCTAGGACGCCACCTCGACCAGTTCGTCGCGAGATGCCGACTCCGCGGAGATATCCCACTGAGGTTCAATCTTGAGGTCCTGCAAGAGCAGCCGCGAGGTGATTCGCGCCGACTCGAAGATGACCGGCAGGCCGCTTCCAGGATGGGTCCCTCCGCCGACGAGATACATCTGGCCGACGTCCTCGAAGCGGTTGTGCGGCCTGAGATGGAGCATTTGATTCAGGGAGTGCGCCATGCTGAACGTCGCTCCTTTGTAGAGGTCGAACTCTCCCTGCCAGCCCGCCGGGGTCATGATGGTCTCGGTGCGAATCCGCTTCTCGACGTTACTTATTCCGATCTTCTCCAACTGCTTCAACGCCAGTTGGCGGAACCTCGGCGTCTCTTTTTCCCAATCTACTTTGCCCGTCTGATGGGTGACAGGAAGCAGGACATAGAGCGTGCTCTGTCCTTCGGGAGCCACAGTTGCGTCGGTGACGCCTGCGTTCTGCACGTAGAACGAAGGGTTTTCGGAGAGGCGGTGCAACTTTTCGATGTCCTGGAGGTTCTCTCTGTAATTTTCCGCGAGATAGATGGTGTGGTGGGAGACGTCGTCGTAGCGTCCGTCGATGCCCAGATACATCATGAAGGTGGAGCAGGAGTAGGTTTTCTTCGCCAGCCTCTCGTCGGTCCATTTTTTCCGCAGATGATTGGGCAGCATCCTGCGCATCGCTCCGGCGAAGTCCGCGTTCATGACGACGGCATCGGCGGGGAGGGTGTGATGCGCTGTTCGGACGCCGATGGCGTTGCCGTTTTCGACCAGCACTCGTTCCACGGGTTCGTTGAGCAGAATCTCTACGCCCAACTCGCGGGCCATCCGCGCCATTGCCCGGGTGACTGAACCACAGCCGCCGGTGGGATGAAAGACGCCATGCTCGTACTCCAGGAAAGAGAGGATGGAGAACAGGCTGGGGCAGCGGAAGGGGCTCATCCCCAGGTACTTCGACTGGAAGCTGAATCCAAGCCGAATGCGCTCGTCTTTGAAGTGGACCCGGAGGTCGTCGTCGAGCGAGCGCCAGGGCGCCAGCAAGGGAAGCAGCTTCAGCATCTCCGGCTTGGCAAGATCTCTCCAGCTTTCAAACGGCGACTGCAGAAAGGGCAGGAACTTCGTAAGTTTGTTGCGGTTGTGAAGGATGAAGGCCTGGAACTTGAGCGCGTCCTCGGGGGAGATGGCTGCGATGGCCCTGGTCATCTGCTCTACGTTGGGCGTTGCCAGCAGCTCGCCGCCCCCGCCGAACACGAGGCGGTACTGCGGATCGAGGCGCGTCATCGGCACCTCGGCATCGAGATCGTAGCCGGCAACCGAGAAGATCTCTTTCAACACCTTGGGGTAGAGGAAGAAGGTCGGTCCAACGTCGAACTTGAAGCCGTCGCGTTCGAGCGTGGAGGTGCGTCCGCCGACCTTGTTGCATCTCTCAACTATGGTTACTTTCACCCCGGATTTTGCCAGAAGTAAAGCTGCCGCCAGTCCTCCGGGTCCTGCTCCGACGATCACTACATGCCGAGCCTTATTCTTCATCGATTCGCTAAGTCCTTGTTGACGCGTTATTTATTGCATGCTGCTCTTGATATCTGATTCGAATAGTGGAATTCGCGCTGCCTGAACTTCCAAGTCATTCAATGAGATGAAGATTCGCGCCCAGCAAGTTCATCCCACGCAAAGCAAAGAAGAAGCTGCCGTAAACAGCCCTATTCCTGAAGCATGTTCTTGCGCTTCGTTTCGCGCCGGGGGAGTGATTGAGTCGTACGCCTCGGGGCGATGCGTTGCGACGCAACATCACGGTGCGTGTATCCGGCGCGTACGAGAGCAGATAAAGGGTCCTTCCTATGTTCTGGAGGGCGACGGAAGACCCGGGACATAGCAATATCGATGACGTTCACTGGTACCATCATCGCGATGGAACTTACGGGAGAGTCATGTCTTTGAAACCGGATCGTCGCAGTTTTCTTGTCGCAAGCGGACTTACGGCACTCGCCTCGACCAAGGCGTTTGGTGCAAGCAACACCCTGCGCGTTGGGGTGATCGGGGCGGGAGGGCGGATGAGGAATCTGCTCGATGCCGCCGATGCTCTTGGCTCCTACGAGATCGTCGCGGTGAGCGATGTGTATGCGCCGCACTGCGATGCGGTCAAGGCGCGGTCGAACGGCCTGGCCACGACCCATGTCGATTACCGCGAGGTGCTGGACCAGAAAGATATCGACGCCGTCCTGATCGCGACGCCCGACCACTGGCACGTTCGTGTCGCAACGGCCGCGATCGCCGCGGGCAAGGACGTTTACCTCGAAAAGCCGGTCACGCACACGCTTGAAGAGGGCGCGCCGCTGATTCGCGCGGTTCGTTCGAGCAAGCAGATTCTGCAGTGTGGCATGCAGCAGCGCAGTTGGAGCCACTTTCGCAATGCGGTGGATCTGATCCAGGGAGGCAGCCTGGGGCGTGTCGTGCAGGTGAGGACCTACTGGTGGCAGAACTATAACGTGAGCTGGGTGCCGAAGCCGATGGATGTGACGCTGCTCGATTGGAAGCAGTGGCTGGGGGGCGCACCGGACCAGCCGTTCAGCGTGGAGAAGTACAGCCATTGGAGATGGTATTGGGACTTCGGCGGTGGGGCCATGACCGACCTGTTCGCGCACTGGATCGATGTGGCGCAGTGGGCGATGAAGTCGGATGAACCGTCGCGGGCGCAGATGCTTGGGGATAAGTACATCTTCGAGCAGTGGCAGTGTCCGGACACCATCCAGGCGGCGTTCCGGTATCCCGGCTTCGATGTGTTTTATGAGGGCATGATGGCGTCCTCGATCGATGACGGAGGTCTGGAGTTCCGCGGGACCGAGGCGACGCTGAAGCTGACCCGCAGCGGCTTCAGCGTGTATCGCGAAGGGGTGAAGAGCGACCAGAACCCGGTGCTGGTGGAACACAGCTTTCGCGATGGGACCATCTCGCATGTGGAGAACTTTTTCGAGTGCATCAAGAGCCGCAGAGAGCCGAATGCGCCGGTGGAGACAGGGGTTTCCGCGGCGCGCGCGGGACATATCGGCAACCTGGCATACCATCGCGGCGGCCAGGTGGTATGGCCGCTGAAGTCATAATCCGGGTGATGGCTTGGCGCGCTTCGAGAGCAAAGGCGTCCCGTCGATTGCGATACACTTCAGTGGTGCTTCGCATTCGATCCTCCACGATCGTTTGCGATTTACCTTCCTTTTTGCCGGGCCTGTAGCTCAACGGTTAGAGCAGGGGACTCATAATCCCTTGGCTGGGGGTTCAAATCCCTCCGGGCCCACCAAATCCACCGCTTCGATATCCGTCGTGTGCGGCTGGTCGAGAGCAATGGGGCCGTGTATCCGCTGTGTGGACAGGAATCGTCAATCCTTAGTCGTACTGGAGGATGTGGGGCGCCGGCTCTGTCAGGGTCCCGTCCTTGCGCTCGTACCACATGAAAAGCTTGTGGTCGCCGTTCACTCGCACGGCGACGATCACACCGCTTCCGAAGGCGCCGGTGCCGTCGGTCTTTGAGATATCGACGTGGTGGGAGACGATCGGGCCGCCAACCGGGCTTGCCGTCGTCCAGTCCTCGGTAAATCGTTTCAGAGGATAGTCCGCGTGCTTTTCGGGATGCTGCTGCCAGTCGGGATCGTTCGTGTAAATCGCATAGGCTTTGCTGTAGTCCTTCGCCTCGAGGGCGTTGAAGAAATCATTGACCCTGTGCTCCATCGGCAGGTTCGAGAAGAACCATCCGTGTCCCGCGAGAAAACCGCCGACACCGATGACTACCATCAGCACCACGAACAGCCCGGCGGCTATCAGCAAATTACGGTTTCGCGTTTCACGGCGGCTATCGTACTCCGGTGCATTCAGCAGCGTCATCGTCTCGTACCCTCATTGGATCAACTTTATTAGACACCGCGTTTACCCGATTTGGATGGCTAATGCGAAGTCGTGTCGAAACGGTGAGGGGCGGTTGAGAGAGACAGGTGAAGATACTACGGCTTTCTGGGGACCTATGGCGCTTCAACCCACATCTCAAAATCGAGATGTGGGGCACCCGGAATCTGCGGCTCAACCCGTACCCGGCACCCGGCTCTGCCAGATGCGGCACTGCACATTTCGCTCCCGCGGCTATATGTCACCATCCGAAGGCTCCTTGAAACAAGTCGAACTCTACGCCGGTCGGCAGCAAGTAGACCGAGACGACGTCAAATCTGACGGTGATGTCTGCCCGTAGCTTTCCCGGAAATCCTCGCAGATAGGCGCGCGCCATCTTGCGCACCATCTCCTGCTTGTCGCGGTCCACGGCAGACTCGGCTGTCATGCCGTCCCGTCCAGTGCGGGTCTTCACCTCGACAAAGCACAGAGAGTCCCCGTCCCACCCGACCAGATCTACGTCACCCCACAACTTCGGGCTCTTCCATCTGCTGGCCACGATGGTGTAGCCCATCCGCCGCAAATAGAACAGCGCCTCGCGCTCACCCTGTTCGCCGGTTGCCAGATGAGCCGCGACCCCGGGTATGCGCCGCCGGCGTTTCGTCAGCGCATCCATCTTCTGCAAGGCCCAACCCTGAATCGAGATCGATCTCATATCTGTTACGCATCTTATCTTTTTTCTGAATGCTGTCTGGCGATAACTACGGTCCGCTTCGATTCATCTTGTCGAATCGGGCGCGCTGAGCCGGGAGAACCATATTTGGTACAAGTTATCCACTGCTATCTGAGCAGCATAGGCGCATTTCACTTGATTGACGCGGGTTTGACGGGCATACTCCAGATGAGTCTGCTGGCTCAGGATGCAGCAATGGTGCCGACCGAGACACCCACGTGACACGATATAGCCGTCAAGATGTAATCCGGATACTTCACTTGCATGCGCGCCAACTGGTGGCGTGGGAGCGGGCCGGGCTGATCTCCCCCAGCGAAGACTACTCCTTTGAGACATTGAGCCAGTTGCGAAAGCTGCGCGACCTGCAGGCTACGACGCGTATCTCCGCGAAGAGCATTCGGGCGTCGGTGGATGCGATGCAGCGCGTCGCGGGGATGCGGAACCCGCTGTCGGAGGCGAGCTTTGTTCGCAGAGGATCGCGGTTGAGTTTTCGGCACGGCGGTGCGCTGGTGGATCCTGTGACGCAGCAACTGGCCTTCGACTTCGAGACCTGTCCGGCGCGTCAGCTTCGGGTGGTGGGCGCGTGCGGAGACTCCGCCGCGCGTCAAATGGCCGAGTTGCAGGAGATGTTTCTGCGCGCGGTGCAACTGGAAGAGACACCCGCGACGGTTTCGCAGGCGATGGAGATCTATCAGGCCATTCTTGCGATGCGCCCCGGGCATGCTCAGGCGTTGATCAATTTGGGGACCATCCACTACAACCTTCGGGAGTATGGGGAGGCGGAGCGGCTTTATCGAAGCGCTACGGTGGCTGATCCTGAATACGCGCTGGCTTTTTTCGACATGGGGAATGTTCTGGACGAGATGCAGCGGCTCCCTGAGGCGACCGCCGCGTACCAGAAGGCCGTCGCACTGGTGCCGCAGTATGCCGATGCGCACTACAATCTTGCGCTGGCCTATGAGCGCCAGGGGCAGCGGCGCCGAGCGTTGCGGCATTGGCTGACGTATGTGCGGCTCGACCCCGTTGGCCCGTGGGCAAACCACGCGAGGGAGCAGGCACGCAAGATTCTGAATACGGAGACACTGTCGATCGTTAGCCGGCGCGGGCGGCTGGTCCAAGCTGCCGGCTGATTTCTTGAACGGCAGCGGCAGGTCCTCGCGCGATGGAATGAACGGCTATTCAGCCATGCTTCCGGGATGCTAGACTCACCTTCTCGATAACGCTTGAGGTGAGTGGATGGCGCAGCATGGCGGCCCGGTTGGGTTGACGCAGTTGGGGGACGACGAGCGGTTGTTTCGCGATACGGTGCGGCGCTTCGCTACCGAGCAGATCGGTCCGCTGGTTCGCGGGATGGACGAAGCGCAGCAGATGGATGCCGGATTGGTTGAGAAGCTATTCGGCATGGGCCTGATGGGCATCGAGGCGCCGGAGGAGTACGGCGGCTCCGGGGGCAGCTTCTTCGAGGCGATTCTTGCCGTGGAGGAGATCTCGGCGGTCGACCCTTCGGTTGGCGTGATGGTTGATGTGCAGAATACGCTTTGTATCAACGCGCTGATTCGCTGGGCCACAGATGGGCAGAAGAAGAAATATCTCAGCCGTATGGCGGCCGACACCATCGGCTCCTATGCACTGAGCGAGGCTTCGTCCGGCTCCGACGCCTTCGCGCTGCAGACGCGGGCCGTCAAGCGCGGTGATGGTTATGTCTTGAATGGACAGAAGCTGTGGATCACGAACGCGAAGGAGTCTGGGCTGTTCCTGGTCTTCGCGACGTTGGACCCGGCAGCAGGCTATAAGGGGATCACTGCGTTTCTGGTGGAGAAAGATGCGCCTGGATTTGCGCTGGGCAAGAAGGAAGACAAGCTCGGCATCCGCGCCTCGAGTACCTGCGAGTTGATCTTCAACGATTGTTTCGTTCCTGAGACGCAGGTGTTGGGGGAACCGGGTAAAGGATACAAGATCGCCATCGAGACGCTGAACGAAGGGCGGATCGGCATTGGCGCGCAGATGCTTGGACTGGCCTCCGGTGCGTGGGGCCATGCGGTGAAGTGGGCGAAGGAGCGCAGGCAGTTCGGCAAGACGCTGGTGGAGTTTCAGGCGATGCAGTTTCAGTTGGCCGAGATGGCGACGGACATCGAAGCGGCGCGTCTGCTGGTTTATAACGCAGCGCGGTTGAAGGATGCCGGACAGGATTTTTTGAAGGAGGCGGCGATGTGCAAATACTTCGCGTCGCAAGTGGCCGAGCGGGTGGCGAGTCTTGCGGTGGAGGTCTACGGCGGCTCCGGTTTCGTGAAGGACTATCCTGTCGAAAAACTGTACCGCGACGCCAAGATCGGCAAGATTTATGAGGGGACTTCGTTCATGCAGCTTGCCACGATCGCCAAGCTGACGCTGGGCAAAGTCTAGCTGCGCGCGTGTTCCGGGGCCGGTTGAAATTGCCTGCCGTGGCCTACACTAGAGTAGCTCTCCGGTATGACTACCCCTGCTAAATCGGCCCCGCGCGCTCCGCTCGCGTTTCTCGGTCTCGCCTGTGCAGTGGGCGTGTCGACCATGTACTACAACCAGCCGCTGCTGCTGGAGATGGGCCACACCTATGGGGCCACGGCGGGCCACACCGGTTTTGTTGCTGTGGCGACACAGATCGGCTATGCGCTCGGTCTGCTGACGTTTGTTCCGCTGGGCGATGTGCTGGAGCGGCGCGCGTTGATGATGCGGATGTATGGAGCGGTTGCGGTGGCGCTGCTTCTGGTGGCCGTAGCGCCGACTCTCAACCTGCTGATCGCGGGCAGCGTTCTGATCGGACTGCTGGCGTCGGTGACGCACATTGCGTTGCTTATCGCGCCCGATCTGGTTTCGCATGAGCAACGCGGCCGGGCCATCGGTACGGTGATGACGGGGCTGCTGCTGGGGATCCTGCTGGCTCGCACCTTTGCCGGGTGGGTGAGTGGAATCCACGGCTGGCGATGGGTGTTTGTGGTGGCGGCCGTGATGAATGCTTCGTTCGTTCCGCTGCTGGGTAAGAAGATGCCGAAGCTGCCGCCGAAACAGACGCTGCGCTACAGCGAGGCGATGAGGTCGCTATGGACGCTGTTCCGCAGGCAGCCGCTGTTGCGAGAGTCGTCCGTAACCGGCGCTCTGGTCTTTGCCTCTTTTAGCTGCTTCTGGACGACGCTGGCGTTTCTGCTGCATAGCCACTACGGGCTGGGTGCGGGCGTTGCGGGCACGTTTGGCGTGGTTGGCGCTGCCGGGGCTATGGTGGCGCCACTGGCTGGACGCCTATCCGACAAGCATGGCTCGCGGTGGGTGATCTCGGCTGGGATGGCGCTGCTGGCGGCCTCGTATGTCGTTCTATGGGCGGAAGAGGCTGCGCGGCTGTCGATGATGCTCCACATGATTGCCTTAGTGGTGGGCGTCGTTCTGCTCGATATGGGAGCGCAGATGACGCAGGTGGCGAACCAGACGCGGATCTTCGGGCTGGTGCCGTCGGCGCGCAGCCGACTTAACACCGTTTACATGACAATTTATTTCACCGGCGCGGCCGTTGGATCGGCGCTGGCGACGATGGCGTGGATGCACTGGGGATGGGACGGCGTCTGCGGATTGCAACTTGGCTTTATCGCAGTGGCCGCAGTGTGGCATACGGCCGGGCATCGCGGCGTCGAAGACCATTCTCACAGGAGCCCTGAGGATTCGCTGATGGAGGTCTAGCCGGAGGACAGGCGCACACGACAGGGTGGTGAGCGAGGCAGGGCTCGAACCTGCAACCGTCAGCTTAGAAGGCTGATGCTCTATCCGATTGAGCTACTCGCCCAAGTGGTATACGCCTGTTCCGATTGTAGCGGGAATACCGGCGAGAGGGATTGGGCAAAGAATAGCTATCCCTGCTACAGAGGAAGGTTTTTCAGCCATTCACGGAAATCGGGGCCGAGGTCTTTGTGTTTGAGGGCGAACTCCACGGTGGCGCGGAGAAAGCCCTGCTTGTCGCCGGCGTCGTGGCGCTTGCCTTCGTAGCTAAAGCCGTAGACCTTCTCGTGCTGGAGGAGGGCCTTGATTCCATCGGTGAGCTGAAGTTCGCCGCCGGCGCCTGGGGTGATATGCTCGAGCATCTCGAAGATGCGCGGGGTGAGGATGTAGCGGCCGATGATGGCGTTCTGGCTGGGCGCTTCTTCGGGCTTGGGTTTTTCGACCATATTCTTTACCGCAAGCAGGCGCGGGTTTTTGGGGTCGGGAGTGCAGTCGAGGCAGCCGTAGGCAGAGATGGCAGCGCCTTCGACGACTTCGGAGCCGAGAATGCTCGACATCTCTCCATTCGAGGCTTGGGTTTCATTGAAGGCTTCGACCATCTGCTTCATGCAGGGGACGGTGGCGTCAACGATGTCGTCGGGCAGCAGGACGGCGAAGGGCTCGTTGCCGACGAGCTCTTTCGCCATGAGAACGGCGTGGCCGAGGCCGAGGGGTTCGGCTTGCCGGGTATAGGTGATCTTGGCCAGCTTCGAGACGGAGCGGGCGAGTTCGAGAAGAGCAATTTTATTCTTCGCGGCGAGGGAGGCTTCGAGTTCGGGGCTGCGGTCGAAGTGATCTTCCATGGTGGTCTTGCCGCGGCCGGTGACGATGATGATTTCGGTGCAGCCGGCGGCGACAGCCTCTTCGACCCCGTACTGGATGAGTGGCTTGTCGACCAGGCAGAGCATCTCTTTTGGCGTGGCCTTGGTTGCGGGTAGAAATCGGGTGCCCAAGCCGGCGGCGGGGAAGACAGCTTTGCGGATCTTCTGTTGCGTCATGTTGGTTCGTAACCCTTTGGTCGATCGAAAAAAAAACGTTGCATTCAATAGTAGCAAGTCGATGCCTGCATCCGGTGCTGATGATTTGTTGTTCCAGCTAAGCTGGGCACTGTGCTCGCCGGAGCGGCCATTCCATGCTGCCGATCGCCTGTTCCGACGGCTTGCGGCCCTTGGTAACAGGATAGAATTTTGTTCTGTCCAGATGTCTGGATGTATGGTTCCGGCGGTTCCTCGGAGGGCGCGATAGAACGATTCCTCAACTCGACCTCAAGGAGACTTCTGGCGGCCGCATTGCTTTGGCGTGTGTTGCGTTTGTCGCGTGGTTTTGGGTCTATACGTATGGCTTGGGGAGCGTGGTTCCTTCGCACACCTACCAGTTGGAGGCAGGGCAGGCCGGCGAGTGGACGGGGTTCGGGGGACCTGGGATTTTTCCAACGGCACGATCTACAACAAAACTACAACAAAATTCAGACGTGCGAGGCGCCAAGCTGGTCACCGGCTCGCGCGACTGGAAGAACTACACGCTCAACGCCGATATCTGGTTTGACAAAGACGACGGTGACATGGGCACTCTGATCCGGTCCAATGATGAACAGGATGGCCTTGACTCGTATAACGGATACTATGTCGGCCTTCGAATGGATGGCGGAGACCTTATTATCGGGCGGTCGAATTATGGTTGGATCGAGGCGCGTCCCGTGATGTTGCCCGGCGGGATTCATCCTTTGGTGTGGTATCGGCTGCGGGTGACGGCGTACAACTGCAACATCGCCGCTTCTGTGCAGAACCTGGACACGCGGCAGACCGCCTGGATTGCGTTTGAAGAGCGCTCTTGTGTGAGACAGGACGCATTGGGCTGAGGTCGGTGAGTGCTGGAGGAAGATGGCGCAATGTCAGCATTTCTCCCGCAGGATGGAACGACTATATGGAACTGCGGCAGCATGCGGCGTCCGTGGAGCAGCCGGTGGTTTTGTCCGGCCTTCCATGGTGGACGCCCTGGCATGCCGGGATGCTGTTCGCTTGTGCTTTGGTTGTTGCTTTGCTGACCCAGCTTGCTTACTTCCGTATTCAGCAGTGGAAGACGTTTACGATCACGCAGGAGCGGCAGCGTCTGGCCTATGACATTCACGACACGATGGCGCAGAGCTTCGCTGGAATCGGGTATCAAATCCAGGGGATCAGAAGCAGCCTGATACGAGGAGATCATCTGGACAAAGGTCCTATCGTGGATCAGTTGACTGTGGCGTACCAGTTGATCCGCAGATGTCACTCGGACGCGAGCGAGACCATCGCGATGCTCGGCTCGCCGTCGCCTCAGATTCGGCAGAACCTACTGGAGAAGCTGACGGAAACAGCGCACAAGATCGCTGAGAGCAGGATAAGAACGAAGACGAAGCTGTATGGAAGCTCGGTTCCTCTGAGTCTGAGGACCGCGGATGCGCTGCTGGATATCGGCGAGGAGGCAATCGCGAACACTGTGTTCCATGCCGATCCCGCCCTGTTGACGATCACCCTGAGTTATGAAGACGACACGGTTGAGTTGGTGGTGGAAGACAATGGAAGGGGATTTGCGTTTAGTCCAGAGCCGTCAGGCTTTGGCATTCTTGGCATGCAGAAGAGAGCGCGCGATGTGGCGGGAACCTTGCAGATAGTCAGCTCTCCGGAGAGCGGAACCCAGGTGCGCGTCAAGGCAAGGCTGCAGCAGAGAAAGCTGCGAGAACGAATACTCACAAGAGCGAAGAGGGAATTTCGAAGCATTCCGACTGACGTTGGTTCGCGATGAATTACTCGAACAACTGCGAGTTGGTGCTTGAACGGACTGGAGGGTCGTTTACCAGACTCAGTCCTGGCCGTTGTCTTTTCCGCGCGAGAGGAACGCAGCGGAAGGGGCAGCGGCAGGGTTCTGGGGCATGACGCAGCAACCGTTCGGGGCATCCACGAGGATCGCAGAGATCAGAATCTTTTACCCTATCCGGAGTCGCTCCTTCAACGTACGCGGTAGTCTTATCATCTATACAGCCAAGCTCATCGCGTGGGCTGCAGCCCGGGTTGGGCGTCGTGGACCTTCGACCTTTGCGTCTCCGCCAATGACATAAAATTTTCCGCAATGATGCGACTGACCTTAACGGATTTATCTGAAACACCCATTGCCTGCAGGCAGACGAGAGCGGCCAAGCCAAATGAGGAGAACGGTATGATGGAGAGAGTGTGCAACACTGAAGCTCGATCACAGAGGGTATGGAGACTGTCTGGATGGTCGCCTGCTGTGGCAATTCTCATGATCATGGCTGCTTTTTTTTGCACTGACAGACTTCAGGCCCAGAGGCCGAAGCGGGCGCCGATGATGACGAAGTGGGCAAAGGACGTCGATCCAAACCACCCGCTCCCGGAATATCCCAGGCCGCAAATGGTGCGGGAGAACTGGCTGAATCTGAATGGCGTATGGGAGTTGCAGAGCGGGCTAGAAGGTGATCCGGTTCCGGTGGGAAAGAAGCTGGGCGGCCACATCGTCGTTCCTTATCCTGTGGAGTCGGCTCTATCCGGCGTGATGCTGCACTTCGACCGGCTCTGGTATCACCGCACGTTCACCGTGCCCAGCGCGTGGGCGGGGAATCAGGTCATCCTGCATTTCGGCGCAGTCGATTATGAATCCGAGGTCTACATCAACGGCAAAAGTGTGGGGATTCACCGAGGCGGATATGACCCCTTCAGCTATGACATCACGCCTTATCTAAAGCAAAGCGGACCTCAGGACATCATTGTTCGCGTCTACGACCCAACGGAGTTAGGTGGCCAACCGCGCGGGAAACAGACTGACGATATCGGGGGCATCATGTATACCCCGACAACGGGCATCTGGCAGACGGTGTGGATCGAGCCGGTTGCAAGCCGCTCCATCCGCGATCTCAAGATGGTGGCGGATGTCGATCGCAGCGAGTTGCACCTCACGGTAAACGCGACGGACTCGGCGAAGGCGGCTACGGTCAGCGTTCAGGTAGAAGATGGGGATCGGGTGGTGAAGACGTTCGAAGGCAATGCGAACGCAGAACTCAATATTCCGATCTCGAATCCTAAACTGTGGTCTCCCGACCATCCCTTTCTCTACGGACTTAAGATCTCTCTGAAGGAAAATAACTCGACGACGGATAACGTCTCCAGTTACTTCGGAATGCGCAAGATCCAGATCGGGAAGGTAGGGAAGTTCAACAGGATCCTGCTGAATAACGAGTATGTCTTCGAGAGAGGGCCACTGGATCAGGGCTTCTGGCCGGACGGCATCTATACCGCGCCTACGGATGAGGCGCTCAAGAGCGACATCGAGATGACGAAGGCCCTGGGCTTCAACATGGTTCGCAAACATATCAAGGTCGAACCTGCGAGGTGGTATTACTGGACCGACAAGCTGGGTCTGCTGGTGTGGCAGGACATGCCCTCGGCCGATTCCTATCCGTGGCCGATGGAAAGCGTTCCGCCGGTGGATAAGGCGGAGTTTGAGTCCGAGCTGCGGCGCATGGTGGAGACCCACTGGAACTCTCCTTCCATCATCTCGTGGACGATATTCAACGAAGCCCAGGGGCAGCACGACAGCGAACAACTCGTGGCTATGGTGAAGAGTCTCGATCCTTCGCGGCTGGTGAATGAGGCCAGCGGCGGAGAATACACCGGCTCGGGGGACCTCAATGACCTGCATCAATATCCGGAGCCGGGAGTGCGCGCCGCCACGCCAAATCAGGCGTCGGTCAACGGGGAGTACGGCGGCATCGGCTATCGAGTGCCCGGTCATACGTGGCCCGAAAGCGGCGATACGTATACGAATGTATCGACTCCAAATGACCTGCTCTATCTTTATGCCGAATACATCGGCAAGGTGAAGAAGCTCGATGAAGAGAAAGGCCTTTCCGCTACGGTGTATACCGAACTGACCGACGTGATGACCGAGATCAACGGTCTTTTGACTTACGATCGCATCCCGAAGGTCGCTGTCGAAAAGATATATCAGGCAAACCATTCGACGCTCCCGATGCCAACCTATCGTGTCATCGTTCCTTCTTCGGAGAAGGAACGTCAGCAATGGAAGTACAGCACTGCGGAGCCAGGGGCGGATTGGGCGGCCTCCGGATTTGACGATACGCAATGGACTGAAGGCAAAGGCGGATTCGGCAATACCCCGGAGGCAAGCGCCACGTCCTGGACGACTCACGATATCTGGATGCGCCGGCATTTCAATCCTGGCTCACTCTCGGCGGACCAGCTTGCGAATTTGGTCGCAAAAGACCTTCATCATGGAGAGATACAGATCTACCTCAACGGCGTGCTTGCCTACTCGCAACTGGGGGACAGCGATTCCTGGGAGCATCGCGGCCTGTCGACAGCAGCACGAGCGGCCGTGCAGCCGAATGCGGATAATGTGCTGGCAGTTCACGGTGTGCGAGGAGAACACGGTGAACACGACCAATTCGTGGATAGCGGACTGGATCTTCGCGTTCTCCCATAAGGTCCGGCGGTGTAGTCTTCGTTGAACATTGGGAGAAAGGCGGCGACCGTGTTGCAAGCAGCTACACCCCTCGACACGGCACGCCTGAGCAGGGGAGCTGCCAGATATTTGAGCGAAGGACTGGCGGCTGCCCTGCGCGCGGTTGGGCCTTTGGCGGTTGCCGCGATTCCGGTTGCGGTCCTGCTGGGCTATCCGCCGGCGCTGAACAGCTTTTATCCGCGGTGCCCGGTGTACGAGTTGCTTCATCTCAAGTGTCCGGGATGCGGAGCCACACGCGCTCTGGCTGCGTTGCTGCGCGGGCAATTCGCGGAGGCCTGGGATTGGAACGCGCTCTTCACGCTTGCGTTCCCGTTCTGCGTTGCTTACGGGATCGTTTTGTATGCTCGTTGGCTGCGAGGCGAGAGGGTGCGATGGCCCGATCCGCCGACTGTAGCGCTCTATGGAATGCTGGCTGCGACTGTCGCGTTCACGGTGCTTCGGAATTTCCCGCAAGGGCGATTCTGAGCGCACGCGAAACGGCCCCGGCGCTGGGCCGGGGCCGTGATACTCCACGATTCGCGAACGCTAGGCTTCTACGGCGACGGGCTCAGAGATAGGGGTCGCGGGACCACCCTTGAGGTCCGTTCCGCCCGGCTTGCGAATGTCGATGCCGCCTTTGAAGAAGGCGCCGTCTTCAATCGAGATGCGGGCTGCGATGACGTCTCCGGTAAGCGAGCCTTCGCTGCGGATGTCGACGCGATCGGTGGCCTGGCAGTTGCCGCGGACTTTGCCGAGCACGACGATCTCGCGCGCCACGATATTGGCGGCGACCTGTCCGTTGCGGCCGACGGTCACGCGGTTGCCGGGAAGATTGATCGAACCTTCGACCTTGCCGTCGACGTACAGCGATTCAGAGCCGGTCAGCTCCCCTTTGAGCACGAGAGACTTGCCGATGGTTGCCTGTTCGCCGGTGGGCACGGCAGAGGCCGCCGTGCCGGAGCTTACGGTCGATGGGCGGGTGGGGCTAGCCTCGAAGTTCGTTGCGGGCGCCGACGGACGCACCGGTTCAGGAGTTGAGGGCGTATTGCTTCCAGGCTGATTCGGTTTCCACATGTTCGTTTGATCCTTTCGTACTGCTTTGAAGATAATTCCGCCGCGGTCTGATGGCACGCGCCACCACGACGGCAGCACGCATTCTTTTCACGATACTACTCCGCGCGACCCTGCGAAATAGTGCGGATTCACAATCTATTCCACAGGTTTTCGTATCTTTCTCAATACCTCGGAACATCTTTCCTTGCTGGTTGAACTTTCTTCCCTCTGTCCTCCCCTTTATTCCAGCCGGGATTCTGGCTCTGTTGCGTTAACTGGCCTGCGTGTAAGGTGGAAGGCAAGTCGAGGAGCCAGCGATGTCGATCTTCAAGCGTCGCCGTTTTCCTGTTGAGGTCATTCTGGTTTGTGTGCGCTGGTACTGCAAGTACGGGATCACCTATCGGGACTTGGCGGAGATGATGCAGGAGCGCGGCGTCGAGGTCGACGCATCGACGATCTTCCGTTGGGTGCAGCGGTACGCGCCAGAGCTCGAGAAGCGCGTGCGTTGGTGCCAGGGCTACCGTTCTGGCTCCTGGCGAGTGGACGAGACCTATGTCCGTGTGGGCGGCCAGTGGAAGTACCTGTTCCGCGCGATCGACAAGCATGGCCGATTGATTGATTTCATGCGGATGGATCGGCGCAATACCCGTGCCGCCTATCCGTTTCTTGGCAAAGCGCTGAAGACGATGCGCAACTGGCACCCCTGCTCGATCACCACAGATAAGCTTGGCTCCTGCCCGAAAGCGATTCGCCGGCTGCAGCGCGAGGGCAAGCTATCGCCCGAGACGAAGCACCGAACATCGAAGTACTTGAACAACATGATCGAGGCCGGCCACAGCGGGCTCAAGCGCGTGATCCGACCCACGCCTGGCTTTCAGACGAGGAAGACTGCCTACGCCACCATCAAGGGCTTCGAGATCATGCGCATGATCAGACCCCGGCACTGCATACTGTGCGAACCCAAGGTGGCGGCCCAGATCCTTTTCGTCAACAAGCTCTTCGAGATTGCTGCCTGATTCGAGATGTGGATCCGGGCCAGCTACCCGTGGCCAAGTTAATGCAACAGAGCCCTGATTAAGTCTCAGCCTTCAAGGGGTGCGGCTTCAGCCGCGCCGTACGGTGATTAAAAATAGACGGGGCTTTAACCCCTGACATCATCGCGGCAGGTTCTGATACCGGACCGCCTGCTTCAGTTGGTTGACCTCGTTTAATTTGTATTGCATGTAAATTCCCCCGAAGAAGAACGTCAGCACCGCGCTCAGGCGCAGCCCAACCGGTTCAGGCCCATTGAAGTGCTGCTCCAGCGTATCCCGCAGCGTAAAGCGCGCAATCAGGCGGATCACCCAGCAGACCAGCGAAATCAGGCCGCCGAGCAGATTTCGGTGGACCTGGTGATGGTGCGAAATGGCGATGAAGACGCCCCAGGAACTCCCAAAGTTCATCACGATCAGCACCGTCGCGACGATGTAGTACATCAGCGCCTTGCTCGCCGGCTGCACCCGCTTCGCCCAGGCGGCAATCACCAGGTTCCACACCACAACAAACAGTCCGCACGTCAAAAAGCCCAGGAGCAATTCGAGCCCCCAGTTCAGATTCGGCGGGTCCGGATAGACCCCACCCGAAGGCGCCGCATACGCCACCGTCGCTGCATAGGCCGGAGCCGCAACATCCGGCAAACCTAGAAGCTGGGCTACGGACACCCATCCCGGCATCTCTTCGCTCTTGGCCATATCGCTCGGCAGAACGTTTCCCGAATCTACATATCGCTGGAGATCTTCAAGCGTGTATGGCCCATACAACTGCCCATTGCGCGATACCTGATACGTCATGCAAAGCTCCCAAAGCGCCGCTGCAGCGCATTCTCTTTTCTTGTTCTCTGAAAGATGAAATCACGCCACTGCGTTTCGCACAATCAGATTCATCCATGTTTCGATTCAGGCAATCTGTGGGGCCTAAGACGCAGCCTAAATAATCCTGTCATCCACGCTGTCGAGCTCCGTGTCCTTCGCGGCGCGGCTCAGCAGGATACGCACGTCAGTGACTCGATTCAGATGAAACGCCGGAACGTCCTTGGGCGCAGTCACCGCAATAAAATCGGCGCGGTCGACATCCTGCAGAAAGAAGCTAGGCCGCGGATCAGGCTGCATCGCCTGCACCTCGACATGGCTCATCTCCAGATTGCGGATGTGCCGCAGATAAAATCCCTGCGCCGGCATCGGCCCGAACATCCCCGGGTCGGGGTATTTATTCTCGAACTCCGGCGGCCGGACCGCGAGCGACTCCTGCGACGCCCCGCCCAAATGCTGCTGATAGATGTTCGCCAGTCGAATGTCCGCAAGCGCATACCCGGGAATACCGCTCAAAATCGAGCAGAGCCTCGCATCCGCACGGTAGCTCACCAGGTTATCGATCAGGATGCGCTGCATCGTCCCGACCTTCGTGCTCTCCTTCGGCCCGCGCAGCCGTGAGCCAAGCCGCAGAAAGATCGGCGCCGTCACAATGTCGCGCATCGTAATGTTGGAGATCGCGATGTCTTCGCACAGCGCCCCGTCTTCGCTCTCCAGCGCCAGCCCATTGCAGCCCTCAAAGACGCAGTTCGAGATCGTAATATTCTTGAAACCGCCGTTCGACTCCGTGCCGCACTTGATCCGTCCCGTCCGCGGCGCCTTCACCCCGTCTGCGAACTTTTTGAACGTCCCATCGAGCACCGACCCCAGCTCATACGTTCCGGTCACATAGCAGTTCGTAATCGTCACATTCTCGGTCGCCCTGCTGTACCCCAGCGCATAACTGCTCTTCGGGCAGATGCCGTCATCCCACGGCGAGTTCACCGTGCAGTTCGACACACGAACGTTCTTGCAGCAATCGATATCGATACCGTCGCGGTCCGTGTCGATCTTCAGGTTGTCGATAGTCAGGTTATCGACCCCGGTAAGCAGCAGCCCAAAGTGGCCGCCCTTCAGAATCGAAAAATCTCGAAATATCACATTACGGCAGTTTTTCAGCGCGATCGCTTTATTCCCCACACCCGCCTGTTCAGCCTTGCTCTCATTGCCGAGCTTCATCGAGCCGCGTCCATTCGACAGTCCCTTGCCATGGATTAGGCCCGGCCCGCTGATGCCGGCATCATGCAAACCCTCGCCCCAGATCAGCGAGTTGTGCCAGTGGTTATGGCCATAATCCTGGTAGGCTTCCGCAGCATTCGGCTCCGCCGCGTCATAGACGCCCCCGTTGTAGCCGGTGCTCGCGCCCGGCAGCGGAGAGTCCGCCGCAACCACGGTTGCTCCCTGCGCCAGATACAGCGCCACATTGCTCTTCAGTCGAATGGAAAAGCACAGCCAGGTCCCCGCGGGAAACACAACCGTCCCCCCGCCCATCGCCGCAGCAGCATCAATCGCCCGGTTGATTGCGGGCGAATCGACAGCCTTGCCATCTCCCACCGCTCCATAGGTACGAATATCGAAGAGACCCAAAGCAGCCCCAGACGCAGGCGAACGCGCGGCAGCGCCTGCCGACGGTACCGGCCCAGCCACAACCGCCGCCATTCCCATTCCGCCCAGCCGAAGCAACTCACGACGTGAAGAGATCGAACCATCCATAGGAACGCCATGCTACCAGAGCTATAAACCCAGGGGTGGGGAATAGGGAGTAGAAAACCCCGTCTCCTGCCTTTGCGGGCCTTTTACTCCCTATTCCCTGCATTTCAAAGCTTGGGCAGAGCCGTCACATCCCAGCCGCCGCCCAGCGCCTTCACCAGCAGCACGCTCGCGTCCATCTGGCGCCGCATGAGGTCGATATCGTTCCGCTCATTCTCCAGCGCCGTCGTCTGCGCCGTCACCACCTGCAGGTACGTATCCAGGCCGCCCACATAGCGGTTATTGAAGATCTGCTCCGCCGATTGCGCCGCAAGCGTTGCCTGATGCTGATGGTCCGCCTCCTGCCTCAACACCCGCAGCGCGACCAGATTGTCCTCCACCTGCTGAAATGCGGTCAAGGTCGTCGACCGGTAGTTCGCCACCGTCTCGTCATAGCTGGCATTGGCCTGCTCGGACACAGCAGCCCTGCGCCCCGCATCGAACACCGTCTGCGACAGCGTAGGCCCTATCGACCACAGCAGGCTCGCAGGGTTGAACAGATTCGCGAACGAAGATCCTTCCACCCCGACGGCCCCATTCAACGAAATCGTAGGATAAAACGCCGCCCGCGCAATGCCGATCCTGTCGTTCGCCTCCGCCACCCGCCGTTCCGCGGCGGCAATATCCGGGCGCCGCTCCAGCAGCTCCGACGGCATCCCCGGCGGCACCAAAGGCGGCCGCGTATCCAGTGGAACCTCCGTCAGCGCAAACGACGCCGGCGGCTTGCCCAGCAGAACCGCAATCGCATGTTCGAACTGCGACCGCTGCAGCGTGACATCGCGCGCCAGCACCTTCGCCGCCTCCAGTTGGGTCTGCGCCTGGAAGACGTCGGACTTCACCGCGACCCCGCCCTCAAACCGGTTATTCGTAATCCGCAGAGCCTCTTCGTAGCTCGTCACCGTCTCGTTCAGCAGCTTCTCCTGCGCGTCCGCGCTGCGGGCTTCGAAGTAGTCGATCGCCAGCTCAGCCTGCAGGCTCAGCATCACCGTCTGCCGGTCTCCCGCGCTCGCCTGCGCCTCCTCCCGCGCCGCGCTCACCGTCCGCCGAATCCTGCCCCACACATCGATCTCGTAGTTCAGATCCACCGGCAGTTGAATATCGCCGACCCCATTCCCTTCTGTTCCCGTCGCCGCGAAGTAAGGCCGGTTCGCCGAATCGCGCAACCCTCCAGCGAACGGACTCACTCCCACCGTCGGATACAGCGAAGCATGGTTATATTTAATCAGCGCTCGCGCCTCCCGAAACCGCGCATCCGCCGCCTTCAGGTCCTGGTTGTTCGCGGCCACCTGCGGCTCCAGCGCATTCAGCTCGGCATCCCCGAAGATCGTCCACCACGCCCCGCGCTGCGCCGCATCGGCAGGCTGCGCCACACGCCAGTCCGCGTTCTCCTTAGCCGCATCCGGCCCGGCTTCTTTATAGTCCGGAGCCATCGGGACCGCCGGCTTCACATACTTCGGCCCGACCATGCATCCACTCAGCAACATGGCGCCTGCGGCAGAAAGGAAGTAGCCCGCGGCAGAAAGGAAGTAACCCGCGGCAGAAAGGAAGTAGCCCGCGGCAGAAAAACAGCCTGCGCCAGGCAGAACTGCAAATGGGCGTACCCTCAAAGCCCACCGTCCTTCAGCGTCGCCGGCTCGTTCTCGCGATGGGCAATCTGCACCTGCTGCCCGTTTGCCAGCGAGTCCGAAGGATCGAGAATGACAGCATCGTCCCTCGTCAATCCCGAAGCGATCTCCACATGCGCCCCGGCGTCTTTGCCGATCTTTACCGGGACCAGTTGCACGCGGCCGCCCCGCACCACGCCAACCTGCAGGCCCTGTGCGCGAAACAGCAGCGTATTCGAAGGAATCATCAGGCTCGCCGCATACTCCGGCACCTTGAAGTGAACGAACACATACGCTCCCGGCAGCAGCTCGCCCTTGGGATTGTTGACGTCAACCTCCACATTCAGCGTGCGCGTCGCGGAATCGATCGCATTCGCATTGCGCGCAATCGTGCCTTCAAATGTTCTGCCCGGATACTCATCCAGCGTCAACGTCGCCTTCGCTCCATCCTTGATCGCCGCCGCGTAGGCCTCCGGCACCGAGACGTACACCCTCAGCTTCCCAATCGACGCCAGATGAAACAGCTCCTGCGCCGTCGTATTCTGCCCCGCCGAAATCAGCCGTCCAATATCGGTGTTACGGGCCGTAACAATGCCGTCGAACGGCGCGTACACCTTCTCGAACGACTGCAATTGCTCCAGCCTCCGCACATTCGCCATCGAAGCATCCACCGCGGCCTGCTTGGCAGCCGCATCGCTCACCGCCACATCGGTCTCCTGCTTCGACACCGAGTTCGTCTTCAGCAGGTTCTGGTATCGCGTCGAGGTCGTATTCGCCAGGTTCAGGTTGGCCTGCGCGCTCTTCAGGTCCGCCTGCGCCACCTGCAGCTGCTGGTCGGTCTCCGGCGTCTCGATCACCGCCATCAACTGCCCCTTGCGAACATGCGCGCCGATATCGAAGTACCAGCTCTTCAGGTACCCGCTGGTGCGCGAATAGATCGGCGTATCGACAAACGCCTGGGTATTGCCCGGCAGCGCAATCTCCGACGACATGTTCGACGGCGCCGGGTAAACCACATTCACTGAAGGAATCGCCGCAATCGCCGTGTCCTTCGCCAGCGTACTCTCCGACCCGTGCCGCACCGAGATCCCGAAGACCACAATCACCGCCACAATCAACGCAACCACCGCCATGCCAATCCAGGTGCCCTTCGTCAACCCAGGCCGCTCCGGCGGCGGCGGCACCGGCTCCACAGGAAATTGGCCGGAAGGAGTCGCCCTCGGGGTCGTGCTGTCGGTCGCGCTCGTCATGCGTGCTCCTTCTCTGCTCATCAAAATCCTCTTGAAACCTGTCTGAAGCTATCCCGACCTTTGATCGCAGCAAAGGGGAAGTCTCTCCGCATTGCATCTTGTGCGTTCTTGTCTTTGCCGTTCTTGTTGTCATCCCCGCAGGGGATCTGCGGTTGTTTTTGCTGTTGCACTTGCACTTGGCCGCTTTTCGTCGTCATACTGACCTCGAGCGTAGCGAAGGGGGGACGACCCTGTATTTTCGTCTTTGCTTTTGCCATTCCTGCTGTCATCCCGCAGAGGATCTGCTGTTGCCTTTTATTCGCCGTAGCATCCTGTTCCGCCCACATCCCCCTCGCATCAATCTCCAGCCGCCATCTGCCGCTCCCGTTCCCTCTGTGTCGTAACCTGCTCGCGCCGCCCATGCAGCAGCGCGAACACCGCGGGAACGAAGATCAGCGTCGCCACCGTCGCCAGCAACAACCCGCCGATCACCGCGCGTCCCAGCGGAGCATTCTGCTCTCCGCCATCGCCAATCCCCAAAGCCATCGGAACCATGCCGATAATCATCGCCAGCGCCGTCATGCACACCGGCCGGAACCGCGTCGCGCCAGCCTCCACCGCGGCCCGGATCGCATCGCCTGTAACCTCCAGCCGCTCCTTCGCAAACGACACCACCAGAATACTGTTCGCCGTCGCCACGCCCATGCACATGATCGCGCCCATCAGCGCGGGCACGCTCAGCGTCGTCCGCGTCGTAAACAGGAACAGCACAATCCCCGCCAGCGCCGCCGGCAGCGCCGTGATGATGATGAACGGATCGAGCCACGACTGGAAGTTCACCACCACCAGCAGGTATACCAATACGATCGCGAATCCCAGCCCTGCGATCAGCCCGAAGTACGACGTGTTCATCGTCTCGATCTGGCCGCGGATATGGACAAACGTCCCGCGCGGCAGCGCCTTCATATTCTCGGCGACGATCTTGTCGATCTGCTTGCTTACCGAACCCAGGTCCGTACCCTGCACCGAGCCGTAGATATCCAGCACCCGCCGAATGTTGTAGTGGCTGACCTCCTGCATCTCGGTGCTGCGCGTAATATCTGCTACGTCCGCCAGGATCTCCGGTTGCTTGGCCGCCGGCGCCGACAGCGGCACGTTCTGCAAGTCGCCCATCGACTGAATATCGTACTGCGGCGCTTCCGCCACCATGTTATAGTTCACGCCGTTCTTGTAGTTCAAAAAAAACATCGGCGTAAGCTGCGAACTTCCGCTTAGCAGGTTCTGCAGGCTGCTCCCCACATCACGCAGCGAGTAGCCGCCCTGCGAAGCCTTGGTCCGATCTACGTTCACCGTCAGCACAGGATAGTCGTCCGGCTGCTGAATCCGCAGGTCCACCAGCCCCGGCACATGCCGCATCTCCTCCAGCACCTTATCCGCGACCTTCCGGTTCCCCGCAATGTCCGCGCCTTCGAACTGCACATCGATCGGCGACGGCAGGCCGAAGTTCAGGATCTGCGTCACAATATCGGACGGCAGAAAATAAAACGTTACCCCGGGATATTCACGCGGCAAGTCCTTCCGCAGCTCCGCGACATAGTCCGCCGTCGGATGGTGCTTCTGTTTCAGCGAGACCTGGATGTCCGCATCCCCCGGCCCAATCAGCCCTGAAGTCGAGTGCTGCAGGTTCAGCGGACTGTACGGCAGTCCGATATTGTCCAGGATGTTGTCCATCTCGCCCGCCGGGACCATCTTGCGGATCTTCTGTTCCACCAGATCGCACAGCTTCGCCGTCTCTTCAATGCGGGTCCCGCTCTTCGCCCGAAGATGCAGGATAAACGACCCCGTATCGCTGCTCGGAAAGAAGTTACGTCCCAGAAACGGCACCAGCAGAAACGTGCTCAGGCAAATCAGCAGAAATACCGGAACGAAGATCGTCCGCACTGAAACCAGGTGCTCCAGCAGGTTCTCATACGAGCTCCGAACTTTTTCGAACAAGAATTCGAACTTGCGTTGAAAAATAATAAACGGATTGCGCGAAACCGCATGCTCGTCGTGTTCGTGCGCCTTCAGCAGGTACATCGCCATCGTCGGCACCAGCGTGCGCGAAAGCAGGTACGACGCTAGCATCGCGAACACCACCGCCTCCGCCAGCGGCACGAACAGATACCGCGACACCCCCGACAAAAAGAACATCGGCAGAAACACGATGCAGATGCAAAGCGTCGACACCAGCGCCGGGACCGCGATCTGCTGCGCGCCATCGAGAATCGCCTGCCGCAGCTCCTTGCCCATCTCCAGATTGCGGTTGACGTTCTCAATCTCCACCGTCGCATCGTCCACCAGGATGCCCACCGCCAGCGCCAACCCGCCCAGCGTCATGATGTTGATCGTCTGCCCGATCAGCCCCAGCACAATCACCGACGTCAGAATCGAAAGCGGGATCGACACCGCGATGATGATCGTGCTCCGCCAGCTCCCCAGGAACAGCAGGATCATCAGCCCCGTCAGCACTGCCGCAATCACCGCCTCCCGCACCACCCCGGTGATCGACGCCCGCACAAAGATCGACTGGTCCCCGATCGGCGTAATCTTCAGCGCCGGCGGCACCGTCTGCGCGATCTGCGGCAGCAGCTTGCGGATCCCGCTCACCACGCTCAGCGTCGAAGCGCTTCCCGACTTCAGCACCGTGATCAGCACCCCGCGGTGCCCATCCTGCCGCACAATGTTCGTCTGCGGAATGCTCCCATCCGAAACATTCGCCACGTCGTGCATGTAAACTGTCGTGCCGTTCACCTGCCGCAACGGAAGGTTGCTGATCCCAGCCAACGTCAACGGCGACGAGTTGATGTGGATGTCGTACTCGTCCTCGCCGATCTTCGCTGTGCCCCCAGGCAGCACCACGTTCTGCGACGCCATCGCATTCAGCACATCGTTCGGCGAAAGCCCGTTCGCCTGTAGCAGCTTCGGGTCTAGGTTCAGCATGATCGAACGCTGCTTGCCGCCATACACGTTCGGCACCACCGCCCCCGGGATCGTCACCAGTTGCGACCGGATGACGTTCAACCCGAAGTCGTTCAGTTGCTGCTCCGACAATCCCCGCCCCGAAAGCCCAAGCTGAATAATGGGGACCGAAGACGCGCTGAAGTTCACAATCTCCGGCGGCAGAATCCCCGGCGGCAGGTTCTTCAGCATAAACTCCGACACAGAAGATACCTGGGCGTTTGCCCGGTCGACGCTCGCCCCCGGCTGCAGGTAAACCTTCACCACCACAATGCCCGAGATCGTCGTCGACTCGATGTGCTGGATATTGTCCACCAGCGTCGTCAACGACTTCTCGAACGGCGTCGTCACCCGCCCCTCCAGCTCCTCCGGGTTCAGCCCCGTATACGCCCACGCCATCGAGATCACTGGAATATCGATATTCGGAAAGATGTCTGTCGGCGTATTCAGGATCACCACCGGCGCCGCGATCAAAATCAGGATCGCCAGCACGATAAACGTGTACGGCCGGCTCAGCGCTATCTTGACAATCCACATTCGATCCGACCTCTTCTGCGGGGTTAATCTTTATATAGAGTAAGACATTCCTCCGCACATCAAGGTTTCACAGTTATTTCCGAGAAAAGCATCGGAAATAACGATAGCCTCATCTGATTTCTCCAAAGAACCTGTTTTAAACCGGTCCCATCCAGCAGGATTTTCTCCGCCTGGTTCGCGACAACAAGGACCGCATCCAGCGCAGAAACGAACATTAGCCCATGAGCGAGAGGTCAACTCGCTGCCCCGCAGCCTACCGGGAGTCACGCAGCCAGCCGCAACCGGGTTGACGCACTGACGATGGCCGGGATAGGGTCGAAGGCAACCATGATCAGGCCCTGCTTCCTCGTAATTGACCGGGAGTTCCCCGGCAGCATCTCCACCCGCAAACTCGTCATCGAGACGGCCAAGTTCAACGTCCTCACTGCCTACAGCGGCCAGGAGGCGCTCGAAACCGTCGAGACATTCCCTGCCGTCAACGGCGTCGTGCTCGACGGTGGACTGCAAGACATGTCCTGCGTTGAAGTGGCCGAAAGGATCAAACAGCTTCAGCCAAAGCTTCCCGTCATCGTCATCGCGGCGCCCGGATTCGAAGGATGTCCCGACGCAGACTACATCCTCGAATCCTTCGATCCCGCGAGACTCCTCGACATCCTCCGAGGTCTCAAGCCCAAGGCCGCCGCCGAAATCGAACAGCGCAACGAGCAGCTCAGCCGCGAAAAACTCAGCCCCTAAGAACCCTGGGCAATTCAAATCTGTCGTCGAGAGCCTGTTTGCTGTTCTGTGGTCTTCTGCCGTCTCCATGAACGCAGGCCTCGCCGAAGCCCCCATGATGGCCAGTCGTCATCCTTGACCCTCGAGCGTAGCGAAGGGGAAAGATCCCTGTATTCGTCTTTGCTCTTGCTTTTGCCTGTGCTTAAATCCGCTCCATCCGTGCAAATCCGTGTTAAGCCTTTTTGAACAGGTTCGAATAAATGGAGAGAGTTTCTGCCGCCGCGCTGCCTCGGCTCTACTTATCCGCTTCCACGTCGATCGTAAACTGGATCTCATCCCCCAGCATCACCGCTGGGTACTTCGAAGCGAAGTTGAAGTCGCTCCGCCTCAGCTTCCCGGTAGCCGAAAGCCCGATCACCGTCTTTCCCCCCATACCCTTCTGCGGCGCTGTCGGCCCATCCACCTCCAGCGTCACGCTCTTGGTCACCGCACCCAGCGTTAGATCGCCCAACACCTGCAGCTTGCCGTTGGCTTGCGTCACCGAAGTCGACCGGAACGTCATCGTTGGATACTTCTCCACATCGAAGAAGCCCGGCGACTTCAGGTCCGTATCGCGCTTCTCGTTATTGGTCGAAACCGTGCCCGTCTTCATCGTGGCTTCCACGCTCGACTTGCCGGGGTCCTTCTCATCCCACACAATCGTGCCGCTCACCCCGCTGATCGAACCGCGCACCGTGCTGACCCCCATATGTCGAATCTGAAAGTTCACCTGCGAGTGGTTCGAATCAATCGCCCAGCGTGAGCTCTGGGCAAGCGCACCCGCGACCGGCAGCAGCAGCACACACACTGCGGCAGAAAACATACGGCGGTTCATCATTTTTCTCTCCTCTATCTTGAACAGGTTCTTCTGTCGGATGTTCTGGCCGTCCTGCCTGATCCAAATTATTCCGCCCTTGGCTGTTCTTCACCGTCGTCCTGAGCGCAGCGCAGGCACCCGCATCTCCCTCTGCTCATCATCCTACTCGACCGGAAGACTGCATCACTCCCGCACCCGCCGCCCCATCACAATCGAAGATTGACCGCATCACAAAACGGCTTTTAAGCAAAGCTGCCACTTCATCGGCAAGCCGCATCTGACAATTCTAAGATTTTTCTGAAGAAAGGAAGCCTCGTGCCACCCCCCGGGCGCTTCGTGCCGAAATTACGATCTATCCGCCATGTAGCCGCAAGTCTCCTCGCGTTGGCTTTTTTGCTGGCGGCCTCTCAGTCCCATGCTTCCGTCACGGTCCTGGTCAGCGAACCTTTCGGACGCTTCGGCTCCATGATGCCCCTCGGCCACTCCGGGGTCTATCTCGACCGCGTCTGCGCCGATACCCCCACCCGCCTCCATCTCTGCCGCCCCGGAGAGATGGGCATCGTACTCTCACGCTACCATCGCGTCGCCGATATCGACTGGCTCGCCATCCCCATCCTCCCCTTCCTCTACGGCGTCGACAGCCCCGATCAGGTCCCGCACTTCATGACCTTGCCCCGCGAGGCCGAGATCCGCGAGCAGTATCGTCTCCGCTACCTCCGCCACATCGTGCCCGACGGCCCCAACGGAGGTCCCGCCCCCAAAGGCGAGTGGGTCGAAACCATCGGCGTCACCTTCGACCGTCGCGTCTGGGCATACCGCATCGAAACCACCGTCGAACAGGACCAGCGCCTCATCGACACCCTCAACGACCGGCCCAACCTCCGCGCCTATAAACTCCGCACCGCCAACTGCGCCAACTTCGCCGCGGATATCATCAACATCCTCTATCCCGGATTGGTCCATCAGGACAAGGTCTCCGACTTCGGCCTCATGACCCCCAAGCAGGTCGCCCGCTCCATGGTCGCATACAGCCGCCTCCATCCCGAGGTGCACCTCAGCGTCATGGAAATCCCCCAGGTACCCGGCACCCTCCGCCGCAGCCGGCCCATCCGGGGAGTCTCCGAGACCGGCCTCAAAACCAAGCGCTACCTCTTCTCCCTCCTGCTCCTCCAGCCCGAAGTCATCGTCGGCTGCGGTATCGTCTACCTCGACCGCGGCCGCTGGAAGATTGGCGACGGTGCCGTTCCCGCTCCGCCCGGCACCTGGCTAGCCCCTGACATCCAGACCGCCCACAACCCAAACCCCACCCCACCCCACCCCAATGCCGGCAGCGCCACCGAAAATGCCACCGAAAGCGCCCCGGAAACCACTACCGAAAGCGCCCAGAGAAGTACGGCCCCCAGCACGGCCAGCTCCTTCCAATAACAACCCTGAAGCTTTTTCGCCGTCAGGCTGAACTCAGGAAAGTGGATTACTTCGTCTCCTGCTGCTGCTGCGCCATCTGCTGCTGCCGCGTCGGCGGCGGCAACTGCTCCGGAAGCTGTGTCGCCTTCTCCACCAGAATCGACCAGTCCTCCGGCACCGGCATCTCCTGGTCGAGCGAAGGCGTCCCCAGGCTCGGCGTCACCCGCACCGCCACCGTCAGTTCACTCGCCGCCCTCCCGCGAAAGATCCCATGCGTCGGCGGCACGTCGGAGTAGTCTCGCCCAATCGCAGTCCGGATGTGCCGATCCCCCGCCACCAGCCAGTTCGTCGGATCGAACCCCACCCATCCCAAATGAGGAAGCAGCGCCTCAATCCACGCATGCGTCGCCGAATTGGCTGAGCGGTCCATGTCGCTCTCCCCGTGAAACAGGTACCCGCTGACATACCGGCACGGAATCCGCAGCTTCGTCCGCACCAGCGTGATCATGATGTGCGCGAAGTCCTGGCACACCCCCGCCTTCGTGCTCAACGCCAGATCGATCGGCGAATCCACCTTCGTCGACTTCGGCTTGTAATCGAAATACTCATAGATCTGTTGATTCAGCCCGTGCAACACCATCAGCGGGTCATCTCTGCGGCGCACGTCCAGTTCCGCGGCGAAGGCGTCCAGCGTGGGCGTCGGCGTGGCGAACTCGCTGGGCAACAGCATCTCCCAGTAGTCTCCCTGCTCCACCATCGCGTCCAGGTCCCTCCAAGCCTCTGGCGCCAGGAACGCAGGCACCTGTAAGGCCGGCTGCACTTCGACCAGCGACTCGGCCACAATCACCAGTTGCCCATGCATCCCCGGAATGTCAAAGTGGTGCACATGGTTCGCCAGATGGTCGCGATAGCTGAACACCCGGCACCGCGGACTCACGGAAAGATGAAAGGTCAGACAACGCTGGTTCTGGTCGCTGCGCGGATGCATCCGCGTCTCCATCATGCTCTCGCTCACCTGGTTGCTGTACAGAAACTTCGTCAAATGCCGAATGGAGTAATACATGGTCCCTCCCTTGGAACCGCGAAGCCGTCCTGCCATCTATCCCGCCAGCGCGGCCTGAATTGAATAGTCCACATACAGCTCATAGATCGTCCCATGGATCGCCCTGCACTGTGCCTGAATGCCTCTCAAGTATCCCACCACATTCTGATTCAGAATCTCGTCGACCGAGCTATAGTTCAGCGAAGACTGCAGCCGCCCAATCAGCCGCCGCAACCCCTCGGCTCTGCTCCTGCCGCTATCTCCCTGGATCTTCTCGAGCGCGCACTGCAGGCTGTCGATCGAGAACCGCACCGAATGCGGAAACTCCTCATCCAGCAGCAGAAACTCGAAGATCCGGTCCGGCGTCAGGTCCGCTGTATACACCTTGCAGTACCCCTCGAACGCAGTAGCCGACCGCAGCAGCCCCATCCAATCCAGATATTCATTCCCCTCAGGCACCTGCTCCGGATGCTCCCCCGGCAAGTCCTCCGAATGCTCCCACAGATCGCCATGATAAGCCTCCAGCAGCAACGCCGTAGCGGAGGCACGCTCGATATACCGCCCCACCTGGATAAACTGCCAGCCCTCGCCATGGTTCATGGTCGAGTCGGTCACTCCCTGAAACTGATGCACCGCCTCCATCACCGACTGTAGAAACTCCGTAGGCTGCGTAACCCCTGCCGCCAACGCCTCCGAGTTTCCATCGCTCTGCACCTCGGGGCCAGTCACCTGCAGGTAAAGGCTGTTCAGCCGGTGCCACTGCTCCGTCGAAATCTGCTCCCGCACATGCCGCGAGTTCTCCCGCGCCGCAATAATGCAGGACAGTATCGACGCTTTGTTTCCCGTGTCGAATATCAGCGCCTGCGTCAGCGCATACGGCTCGCCCTCCCACTCGATGTCCTTCGGCCTGCCCATCGCCTGCAGCACGCGTTGCCAACGCCTCTCCGCGCTGGCAGCGCTCTCATCCAGCATCAGGTTCAGGTTCACGTCCAGCAGACGCGTCGCATGTTCGGCGCGCTCAAGATACCGGCTCATCCAGTACAGACTATCGGCAACCCGTGACAGCATCGGCATCTCCCTTCACTGGCTCAGCACCCACGTATCTTTGCTTCCTCCGCCCTGCGACGAGTTCACCACCAGAGACCCGCGGTTCAGCGCCACCCGCGTCAGTCCGCCCGGCACAATCGTCACCTTATCGCCATACAGCACATACGGCCGCAGGTCCACATGGCGCGGCTGCAACTCGTCTCCAATCAGGCACGGCGCGCGCGAAAACGAGATCGTCGGCTGCGCGATATAGTTCCGCGGGTCGGCTTCGATCTTGCGCGCAAACTCCTCCCGCTCCGCCGCGGTCGACTGCGGCCCGATCAACATGCCATAACCGCCGCTCTCGCCCACGGCCTTCACCACCAGCTTGTCCAGATTCTGCAGCACATGCTGCCGTTCGTGCGGGCGCGTCAGCAGATACGTCTCCACATTCTTCAGCACCGGCTCTTCGCTCAAATAGTATTGGATGATCTCAGGAACATAGGCATACAGCGCCTTGTCATCGGCCACGCCGGTGCCAAAGGCATTGGCCAGAGTCACATTCCCGGCCCGATACGCGTTGAACAGACCCGCAACCCCCAGGATCGAGTCTCCCCGGAACGCCATCGGGTCGATGAAGTCATCATCCACCCGGCGATAGATCACATCCACCCGCCGCAATCCATTGGTGGTCCGCATGTAGACCACATTGTCATGCGTCACCAGATCACGGCCTTCCACAAGCTCGATCCCCATCTGCCGCGCCAGATAAGCGTGCTCGAAGTAGGCCGAGTTGAACACGCCGGGCGACAGCAGCACGATATTCGGCTCCGGCCTTCCCTCCGGCGACAGCGAGCGCAGCGTTCCCAGCAGCAGTTGCGTGTACTGCTCGATCGGACGCACGTTGTAGCTGCGGAAGAGCTGAGGAAAGATCCGCTTCATCACGCGCCGATTGGTCAGCATGTAGCTGACGCCGCTGGGGACGCGAAGATTGTCTTCGAGCACCACGAACTCGCCGTTCTCCAGACGAATCAGGTCAGTCCCGCAGACCGCGATATAGACATTGCGCGGCACCTGCAATCCGGCCATCTGCCGTCGATAGTGCTTGCAGGTGTAAACGACCTCGCGGGGAACGATGCCGTCATCCAGAATGCGGCCTTCGTTGTAGATGTCCTTCAGGAAAAGGTTGAGCGCGGTGATCCGCTGCGTCAGTCCGCGCTCGACCGTCGCCCACTCAGCCGCGGTGATGATGCGGGGAATCAGGTCGTACGGAAAGATCTTCTCCGTACCCTCTTCACGCCCGTAGACCGTGAAGGTGATTCCCTGATTCAGAAAGCTGAGATCTGCCGCCTGCTTGCGCCGCTGCAACTCGTCCGGCGGCAGCGAAGCGAAGTGATCCAGCAGAAGCTCGCAGTGCTTGTGCAGGTCGTCCGGGCCGGAGAACATCTCGTCGTAGGCATGGTCCAGCAGATAGTTCTTCAGCGCACTGTGCTCGAACTGGGAGGACGGGGTCAAAGGCATCGGGAGCCTTGAGTATAGCGGCAGACCCCAGCGCCACCAACGCCTCTTCCAACTTTTTAACTTTGCCGCAGCTTGTTCTTCGCCGTCCTTCTAGAGCGCAGCCAAGAATCCCCGCATTCCGCCTTTGCCCGTTCTTAGAGCAAAGGAGCAGTTGGCATAAAGTCTGCCGTGCCCTTTGTTTGTCATTCCCGAAGGGAATCTGCGGTTGCCCCTCTACACCAACACCAAACCCTTCTTAATCCGCCCAATCCGAGCAAATCCGCGGTCGATCCTTTCTGCCATCATCCCAGATGACATGTCTTCAATCGTTGTCATCGGCGCAAATTGGTCTTAAGCCTTCACATCACCAGCACCACGCACATTTACCGGATCTTCTTACCTTTCCCGCTACTTCGAGGGGCCAACCGAGCCGCAAGTAGGCTAAACTAGAAGTGACGCGCATTTCCCCCGAAAATCCACACCCCAGCGCCCAGACAGGATAGGTAACGCAGTGAGCAACTCAACCGCAGTCGCCGTTAAGCCCATTTATAACATCGCCATCATCGCCCACGTCGATCATGGCAAGACCACCCTCGTCGACGCCATGCTCCGCCAGTCTGGCACCTTCCGCTCCAACGAAGCCCTCACCGAGCGCGTCATGGACTCGAATGACCTTGAAAAAGAGCGCGGCATCACCATCCTCGCCAAGAACACCGCGCTCTACTATCACGACAACAAGATCAACATCGTCGACACCCCGGGCCACGCCGACTTCGGCGGCGAAGTCGAACGCGCCCTCAAGATGGTCGACGGCGTGGTCCTGCTGGTCGATGCCTCCGAAGGCCCCCTGCCCCAGACCCGGTACGTGCTCTCGAAGGCCCTCGAAGCCGGACTGACGCCAATGGTGGTCATCAACAAGATCGACCGCCCCGACGCCCGTCCTCAGGAGGTCCTGAACGAGATCTATGACCTGTTCATCGACCTCGATGCCGACGAGTCCGTCCTCGACTTCCCCGTCCTCTACACCAACGGCAAGCTCGGCACCGCCACCACCGACCCCGCCGTCCCCGGCACCGATCTCCAGCCCCTCTTCGAGCAGATCGTCCAGACCATCCCCGTCTCCAAGGGTGATCCCGAAGGCACCCTCCAGATCCTCGTCACCAACCTCGACTACTCCGACTACCTCGGCCGTCTGGCCATCGGCCGCGTCTTCAACGGCACCATGCGCACCGGCCAGGAGTACAACGTCGCGAAAATCGACGGCGCCTTCACCAGGCACAAGATCACCAAGCTCTTCAGCTTCTCCGGCCTCAAGCGAACCGACATCGAAGAGACCCAGGTCGGTGACATCGTCGCCATCGCCGGCATCCCCGGCATCACCATCGGCGAAAGCTTCTGCGACGTCGAGAACCCCCAGCCCCTCCCTCCCATCGTCATCGACGATCCCACCATCGCCATTCAGTTCAACGTCAACAACGGCCCCTTCGCCGGCCGCGAAGGCAAGTTCGTCACCTCGCGCAACCTCCGCGACCGTCTCGACAAGGAACTCCTCACCAACGTCTCGCTCAAGATGCAGGACACCGGTTCGCCCGACTCCTTCAAGGTCCTCGGACGCGGCGAACTCCAGCTCGGCATCCTCATCGAAATGATGCGCCGCGAAGGCTTCGAGATGATGGTCAGCCGTCCCCAGATCGTCACCAAGACCATCGACGGCCAGATCATGGAGCCCGTCGAACATCTCTCGATCGATGTCCCGGAAAACTTCGTCGGCACCGTCATCGAGCGCCTCGGACCGAGAAAAGGCGAGATGACCAAGATGGTCAATCACGGCTCGGGCCGCGTCCGTATGGAGTTCCGCATTCCCAGCCGCGGCCTCATCGGCCTCCGGTCTGAAATGCTGACCGAGACCCGCGGCACCATCATCATGAACTCCATCCTCGACGGCTACATCGCCTACCAGGGCGAGATCCCGCAGCGTCAATCCGGCGCCCTCATCTCCGACCGCCAGGGGACGACAACGGCCTATGCCCTCGAAGGTCTCCAGGACCGCGGCATTCTCTTCGTCTCCGACGGGATCGAACTCTACGAGGGCATGATCGTCGGCGAACACTCGCGCGACAACGACCTCGACGTCAACGCCGTCCGCGAAAAAAAGCTCTCCAACATGCGCGCGTCGGGATCGGATGATGCCGTCCGCCTCGTTCCCTTCAAGGCCCTCACCCTCGAGCAGTGCATCGAGTTCATCGCCGACGACGAACTCGTCGAAGTGACCCCGAAGTCGCTCCGCATGCGCAAAAAGGTCCTGCAGGCCAACCGCCGTCCCCGGAAAGGCTCCGGCGGCAACGATTAAAGCAAAGTAGCACAGAGCAAAGTAGCAGTCGGCGTACAGCATGCCGCGCCCTTTGTCTGTCATTCGCAAAGGGAACCTTTGTTTGTCATTTTGTTGTCATTCCCGAAGGGAATCCGCGGTTGCCCCCTCTACACCAACAGCGAATCCGCTTTAAGAGCACACATGATCCCCCGCCTCCTCACACTCGCCCTCCTCGCAGCAACCGCCCTCGCCAGCGCCCAGGCCCCAGCCACCCAATGGCCCACCCACGAAGGCGCCTACGACCTCCCCAACTTCCACTTCAAAGACGGCGAGACCATCGCCAAGCTCCACCTCCATTACCTCACCCTCGGTACTCCGCACCGCGGTGCCGACGGCCACACCGACAACGCCGTCCTCCTCCTCCACGGCACCGGCGGCAGCGCTCACTCGCTCCTCAATCCCGTCTTCTCCAATGTCCTCTTCGGCCCCGGCCAGCCCCTCGACATCACCAAATTCTTCCTCATCCTCCCCGACGACATCGGCCACGGCGAGTCCTCCAAGCCCTCCGACGGCCTCCGCATGCACTTCCCCCAGTACGACTACGACGACATGGTCGCCAGCCAGCACGCCATGCTCCTCGACGGCCTCCACGTCGACCACCTCCGCCTCATCCTCGGCACCTCCATGGGCTGCATGCAGTCCTTCCTCTGGGGCGAGACCTACCCGCAGTTCTCCGACGCCCTCGCCCCCTTCGCCTGCCTACCCGTCGAGCTCGCCGGCCGCAACCGCATGTGGCGCTACATGTCCATGCAGATCATCCGCGACGATCCCGCCTGGAAGAACGGCGACTACACCACCGAGCCCGTCGAAGGCCTGCGTGGAGCCAACGACCTCATCCTGATCGCCGGCTCCGCCCCCCTCCAGATGCAGAAGCACTTCCCCACCCGCGCCCAATCCGAAGCCTACGTCGACCGCTTCCTCACCGCCAGCATCGCCCACACCGACGCCAACGACTTCCTCTACTACGTCAATGCCTCGCGCAACTACAATCCCGAGCCAAAGCTCGCGACCATCACCGCCCCTGTCCTCTGGATCAACTCCGCCGACGACTTCATCAATCCACCCGAGCTTGGCATCGCCGAAAAGATGGTCACCCGCATGCCCCACGCCAGATTCATCCTCATCCCCATCTCCGACGCCACCAGAGGCCACGGCACCCACACCCAGGCCGCCGTCTGGAAGAACTACCTCATCGACTTCCTCGCCCAAACCCAGAACAAACGACCCTGACCCAAAATCAACCGGGACAGCGTACCTGGCCTATAACCGGCCCCGCCAGCAAGTCGTATCAGCCTGTAAACTTTCGTTGAAAGCGTTTTCTCTGCTGTTTGCTCTTCGCGGTCATCCTTGACCCTGGAGCGCAGCGAAGGGAAAAGATCCCTGTCTTTCGTCGTTGTTCTTGCCTTTGCCTGTTCTAGAATCCGTCTTATCCGTGCAATCCGTGGTCGAGCCTTTCAGCTTTTAGAAAGGCAGCTTCTAAGAAGCATTCAGATCAGCCTCGCGAGCAGCGGCGATGAAGGCCGCAAGTCTTTCGGGACTCTTGCGGCCAGGGGACGCCTCTACACCGCTGGCGACATCCACGCCCCAGGGGCTCAGCCCTGCGATGGCCTCAGCGACGTTCTGCGGACGCAACCCACCGGCAACGATCAGTTTAAGATCTTCGCCCGCCTCCGACAAGACCGCCCTCGCGGCACTCCAGTCGAAGGCGATGCCGGTCCCTCCAGGGTGTTGCCCTAATTTGGAATCAATCAAAACGCGATCGGCGAGACTGCCGCCAGCAAGGCTGCGAAGCTGCGAAGCGACTTCGACTGCGCTGCCGGTTTCCGTATCGCCTGAGGCTTCCACGGCCCAGTGAACAGTCTGGATGATCTTGACGCCATTAGGCAAAAGTGTGTGGAGGCGCAGCAGCAGGTCGAGATCAAGACGGCTGTGCAGTTGTACCGTGTCGAGATGGGCTACGAGGGCGGCGCGGGCGATCTGCTCAGCTTCGAGCGCCGGGAAGACTCCGATGCGTTCAACATGTTTCGGCAGGTGCGGCGTAATGCGCGCGACCTCGGCTGGCGTGACGCGCCGGGAACTGGGGGCGAAGACGAACCCAACAGCATCGGCACCGAGTTGAGCGGCCAATTGGGCATCGTCGAGATTTGTATTGGCGCAGATTTTAATCCACATGATCGACTGGTCTGGTGCTTCAAACAATTTCTTACTTGCGATGTTTCTTCAATCTATTTCTCCAACTTCCCCATCTCCTCGCCACCACCAAAAGCCTTCGGCCCTCCCGGCGCACTCGACCATTCGTGGGACAGGTTCTTAAAAACCTGCCAAAAACCGCCGGAGAGCGTTTTTGTGTCGTTATTTGTTTTCGCCGTCATCCTTGAGCGTAGCGAAAGTATCTCCGTCGTTGCTCTTGCCTTTGCCTGTTCTTAATCCGTCGCATCCGCGCAATCCGTGGTCGAGCCTTTCAGTCTCTGGACAGGTTCTCAGATATCGGAGGAGTATTCCCGGTCCAGCAGGGTGGCGAGCGCGGCAGCGGGGTCGGGCTGCCGCATCAGCGCTTCTCCGACCAGAAAGGCATCATAGCCCAGAGCGCGAAGGCTGGCGATCTCCTCGGAGGTGCGAATGCCGCTTTCGGCCACCATAACGGCATCTTTGGGCATCCAGAGGGCAAGCTCTTCGAGCACTTCGGGGCGAACCGCAAAGGTGTGGAGATCCCGGCTGTTGACGCCAATGAGATCGAAGCCGAGCGCAATGGCGCGATCCATCTCTTCGCGATCGTGAGTCTCGCAGAGGACATCGAGCCCCATGGTGCGGGCCTCATCGCGAAGGCCGCTAAGGGCGGAGTCGGTGTGGGCGGAGACGATAAGAAGAATGGCGTCGGCGCCGGCGGCTCGGGCCTCAAGAACCTGAAAGGAATCGAGAATAAAATCTTTGCGGAGACACGGGATGCGGACCTCGTTCGAAGCCTGCTCGAGGTAGGCCAGCGAGCCTTGAAAAAACTCCTCGTCGGTAAGGACCGAGAGCGCGGCGGCTCCGGCGCACTCGAAGGTGCGGGCGAGCGTGGCGGGATAAAAGTCGCTGCGGATGAGACCCTTCGAAGGCGAAGCTTTCTTGATCTCAGCGATAACGGCTGGTCCACTCTGTGCAGCTTCGCGTAGCGCCCTCGTGAAGCCCCGCGGCGTGTGGGCGGCCGCTTTGCCTTCGAGCAGGCCGAAGTCCGCGGCGGCCTTACGGGCATTTACTTGTAAGAGCGTGTGCGCAAGAATCTGATCGAGCTGGGTGGGCATAGTCCCTTGAAGAGGATTGCGAGGTAAGAGAGCTGCAATCCATACCTGATCGACAGAAGCCCGGGCCGACGCCGACTCAGCCTATCTGTTTCCACTTTATCTGCTTTATCTTCCGCTAATTGCCTACCTCTGCTGCATCCAGCCGAAGCTGAAAATCTGGTGCCGAAGGGGGGACTCGAACCCCCACACCCTTGCGAGTACATGGACCTGAACCATGCGCGTCTGCCAATTCCGCCACTACGGCACGGTGTCATTCGCCCCGCTCAAACAATAGCCGGACACGCGAACCGCGAGCCTTTAGTGTTACAAACAGATAGCTTGCTTGTCAATCGGCCGCATGGCTGGCGCAGGTCCGAAACCTTTCGGGTAAAGAGGCAGGATCGAACACCGCAGTAGTTGGGCAACCAGCGTCGCAGGACTGCATCTCATGTGGTTTGAGTCTTTTCCCGCAAAATTCCGTCTAAATTTCAGGAGCCTCTGCCTACTAACATGAACGAACAAAACACCGTACCCTTCCAGGCTGCGGCCAACGCGGAAATCATTCCCGAAGATCTCTCGGTAGAGATGCGCAGAATCGCGCACGACCTGAGCAACGCCCTCGAAATCATTGTGCAGACGAGCTATCTCCTCAGCACGGCCGATCTGAAACAGCCCGCGTCCGACTGGCTGCAGATGCTGGATAGTGGGGTGCAAAAAGCGATGGATCTCAACCTCACGCTGCGCACGTACATCAAGGAACATACTGCTGGCTGAGCCCCGATTGTGCCGCGTGTGGAGGCCGCAACGCTCTACTTGCGACCCTTCGTTGCCTTCCTCGCGGGCCGACTGAAGGTGTTCGCAGTTTTCTTTGCGGCAGTCTTCTTTGCGGCAGTCTTCTTCTTTGTGGCAATCTTCTTCGCGGTGGTCTTTACGCCTGCTGTTTTTCTACCAGCCGGCTTCTTCGCAAAGGTCTGTTTCCCCACTTTTTTCCCCGCCGCTTTTTTCGTTGCAGCTTTTTTCGCAGGCGCTGGAGTCTTCGCCGCTGCGGGCAAAGCGCCTTGTTGAGCCAGTTTGCGCTCGTGGCCCGCGATCAGGTCTTCGATCTGTTGGAGCAGGATGCGGGTGTGCATCGGCTTGACCAGTAGTTGGTCGGCTCCCATCTCCTGCCAGTCCTCCTCGGCCACAGGAAATGCGGTGAGCAGCGCGACAGCGGGATGATAGGCGGCTGAACGGGCCGCTTTGATGACCTCGACTCCGGCTGCATCGCTCTCCATGCGCATGTCGGTTATCAGCATCTGGTACTCGCGCGTGTGCAGCTTCGACACGCCTTCGCGCGCAGAGGCAGCGGTATCCACATCGAACCCGCTGATCTCCAATACGGCCTTCAGCGTCAACAGCACGGCGACTTCATCATCAACCAGCAGAATGCGGCGTCTCATTCGTTATTTCCTTCCACGAGTTGGTCCTCTCTGGTGCTTCCGGAGCCAACATACATGATCTTAGTCTGGAATCCAAAGTCTCAGGGCATAGGGAGTACGCGTTCCGCTGAAATCGGGAGATTTTCCTCGTCCTTCGAAGCCGGAAGGCACACGTTCAGCCCCGGCAAACAACCGGCCAGATGGTATACTTGAGGTTGCGGTGCATCATCCTAAAAAGCTGCATCCAACCTTCAACAACGCATAGCGAGGTCGAAACCCGCTGTGGAGGCGACTTATTCCACCAATTGATAAACGTTCCGCAAAGTCTTTTATCCGCACCAACGAGCGTATCCGCGCCCGCGAAATCCGCGTCATCGACGAAAACGGAGAACAGCTTGGCGTCATGCCGCCTTTTGACGCCCTGAAGATGGCCCGGGAGCGCTCGCTGGATCTCGTTGAGATCTCCCCCAATGCCGTCCCGCCGGTCTGCAAGATCCAGGACTACGGCAAGTTTCTGTACGAAAAAGACAAGAGCGATCGCGCTGCCCGCAAAAAGCAAAAGGTCATCGTCATCAAAGAGGTCAAGTTTTCGGTCACGGTCGACGAACACGACTACCAGACTAAGAAGAACCAGGCCGTCCGCTTCCTCGGCGAAGGCGACAAGGTCAAGGCTTCGCTGCGCTTCAAAGGCCGCCAGATGGCGCATCGCGATCTCGGTTACAAGATCATCAACCGGCTGATCCTCGATATCGGCGATGCCGGCCTGGTAGAGTTCATGCCCCGCATGGAAGGCACCACCCTGCACGCCATCATCGCGCCGTCCAAGAAGGCGGAAGCGCCAGCACCGAAAAAGGCAGTCAGCGCGCCTTTGGCCAACACTGCAAAAACAGTCGAGCCGTCCGCCCCCGCCACCGTTTAACCCCAGACTGGCTGTCTGAAAACCTGTCAAAAGACTGCAACCGCTAATTGATTGCGATGTGTCTGCTGCAATATCGCAATCCCCTAAACTTCCGAGCAGATCAAGAATCCGGGTCGCCCCTCCTTTGCCGATATGCAAATGAGGGGATCTTCGCGCCACGAGCGAGCCACTCTCCTAGAGCAAAGGTGCAGTTGGTATAGAATCTGCCCTGCGCGTTGTTTGTCATTCCCGTAGGGAATCTGCGTTTGCCTTCCTTCACACCAACAGCAAACCCGCTCTTAGATTCTGTTTAAAACAGGTCGGGCGAGCATTTTTGCTGTTGCTTGTTCTTCGTCGTCATCCTTGACCCTCGAGCTTAGTGAAGAGGAAGGATCCCTGTACTTCGTCGTTGCTCTTGCTTCTGCCTGTCCTTACAATCCGCCTCATCGGTGAAATTCCGTAGTATGCCTTTCAAAAGCTCCTGGGCTCCTGGGTCGTGGCCTGGAACCGTAATCGCCTGAATGGGTAATCACAGCCTAAGGGAAAGCTCCTGGCATCCCACCGATAAGCCGCCATCAGAGCTTTCCCTGAAAGCCTTGCGCTGGCTAGCCGGGACCGGCGCAGCCTATCGCACGACATAGCGCAACACCGGACATTCCGGCTCTGAGCCGAGTCGAAACGGGGAAGAATCACGTAGGGGCTTAGGAAGCAAAGGACTGCCAGATGGCGCTAGAGTCCAATCATGGCGCAGTCGAACCGTTACTTTCGATTTTCAAAGTTATCCGAGGCGAAGTTCCGGCACCTGGTCCGGTGTTTTGCCTTGGATTTGACAGCCACGCAGACGGCCCATCTGACTGGGATTTCGCTTCGTTCCGTCAACACGATCTTTCTGCGCCTGCGCACCAGGATCGCCGCCGAGTGCGAGCGGCAGTCGCCGTTAGAGGGAGTGCTCGAAGCCGATGAGTCTTACTTCGGACCACAGCGCGTGCGCGGGAGGTGCGGACGCGGCGCCGGCGGCAAGACCATCGTCTTCGGCCTGCTCAAGCGCGGCGACAAGGTCTACACCGCCATCGTCCCCAATGCTTCCAAAGCCGCGCTGCAAGCGGTGATTCGTGGCCGCGCCAGTCTCAGCTCGGTTGTCCACACCGACGGCTGGGCTGGCTATCACGGCCTGGTCGATCTGGGCTACGACAAGCACCTCAGAGTCGAGCACCGGGAGAATATCTTCGCCCAGCAACTCAACCACATCAACGGTATCGAAAGCTTCTGGAGCCTGGCCAAACGTCGCCTCGCCAGGTTCTGCGGTGTGCCCAAACGCACCTTCTACCTCCACCTCAAAGAGACAGAATTTCGCTTCAATCACCGCAACAATAACCTCTATAAAGAACTGCTAAACTTCCTCAGAAAGGATCCGCTCTGACTCCTTTGCTTCCTAAGCCCCTCACGTATTCCCTACAGGTGCGCTGGTCTAAATCAACGAAAAACAGCCTCTAAGCTCACGCACACCCCAGTTTACGCGTCAATCTTCGCAGAATTAAGTATGCAGGTCTTTGCAGGTCTGCTATTGAACCGCAAACCCTTGATATGACATTCGCCCACAGACTCCTGCACCAATCCCGCCGTCAGGTTGGCCGGTCTGCGGCAACCCTGGCAGATGTCGATGAAGCAGGGCAGCGCATTCATAACGTAAAGCGGAGCTTGACAACAAGCTAAACCGCAGGCCTGCGCTCGTGAGAGTCCCATCTGTTGGCACGCGAAAGAGAAGTTTTTTTCTCATGTGCAGACATCCAGCATGCAACCTGTTGCGTATATACGGAAATTGCAATTACCTCAGTAATCCAAGATGGTTAATATCACCGTATATCATTGATTCTATTGGACTTATGCCATTTTCTATTTTATGGTTAGGGAGTCGCAGATGTCCAGTGAAATCTTTTACGCAAATACAACTTTAGGAGTAATCCATCATGAAAATCATCGTCCGCGCTTTCGTCGTCGTCCTCGCCCTCACCGGTACCGCTGCCACCACTCTGACCTCCTCCGCCTCCACTTCCACTCAGCCCAAGATCGCCGTCGCCCGCACCAGCATGCTGCCAGTTCCCACATGCGCCCCGAGTGATCCGAATGCTTGCGGCATGAAGGGACGATAATATCGCGTCTCGCTAAGTCTTTGCATATATTTGATTTACAAGGTCGCCGAATAAATATTGGAGCTTTTCATGAAAATCATCGTCCGCGCTTTCGTCGTCGTACTCGCTCTCACCGGTGCTGCTGCCACCACTCTGACCTCCTCCGCCTCCACTTCCACCCAGACAAAGGTAGCCCGGACCAGCATGCTGCCCGTTCCCACGTGCGCCCCGAACGATCCGAATGCCTGCGGTATGAAAGGCCGATAGTAACCGGCAATTTCTTGCACAATCCACTAATTATTGCTTGTGTCCGTCCCTCGAATAGGCTAGGCTTGGGCTTGTCATTCGATAGGAACGAATCACATGAACGTTTCTTCAGAACATCTTGTCACACTGCTTGAATATCTCGAGCCGTTGCTTTGTGCGCTTGTCATCTGGTTTCTAGTACGCAGCAAAGCTGCCCGCCAATTTCTGTACCTCTTTGCATTGATGTGTGTCAGGCTCACCTGTTCTGCGGTATGTCTGAGTCTCATTTCTGTTAGCGCCCGCTTCGATATGGATCGGCACTTAGCCTATCGGTGCTACTTCTATGTTTACTGGAGCAGCTATGCTCTGGAAGCGATCTTGTCGTTGCTGGTCATCTACAGCATTTTCAAGCTCGCGATGGCTCCGCTAGAGGGGCTGCAAACGCTGGGAATACTTGTGTTCCGCTGGGTGGCAGCAATCTCCGTGGCAATTGCAGTTGGCGTTGCCATCGCACCGCACCAGACGGGAACTAACTTCTTTGTCGCCATGGTTACGCAGCTACAGCAGACCTCAAGCATTCTTACCCTATGCCTGCTGCTGTTTGTCTGCTTCGCCATCCGGCCCATGGGCCTTTCTTATCGCAGCCGCATCTTCGGCGTCAGCTTTGGCTTGGGCTTTCTCGCTACGACCAGTCTGGTTAGCTCAGCTTGGATCTCTCACAACGCAAATATGTACTCCAGCTTTAGCGTAGTCAACGGGATCGCCGTGGGTCTCACGCTGTTGATCTGGTCTGCCTACTTCGCCCTGCCGGAGCCGAAGCGCCGCATCATCGTGCTGCCGACGACCTCGCCCTTCCTACGCTGGAACCAGATCTCAATAGCGCTTGGCGACGACCCTGGCTATGTCGCGATCGGCGGCATTCCGCCCGAGTTGTTTGCTCCTGCTGAAATTGAAATCATGCGTCGGGCCTCCGCCAAGATGGCTCCCGCAAGCCTCGAAGCGCCGTCCAACCTGCACTCGATCTCCGCATAACAGTACCCGTCGGAGCAGCCCCTGCCCTTTACCCACCGAGAGCCCTGAGCGCCTTCACAAGGCTCATGGTTCTAGAGCAAAATAGCAGTTGGCGTAAGATCTGCCGTGCCATCCCTTTGTTTGTCATTCCCGAAGGGAATCTGCGGTTGCCCTCCTCCACGCCAACAGCACATCTGCTCAGCTCTTGAACAGCCGTCCGGACCAACATGAACCGCGAAACAATCGCCAATGGGCGTTGTGCTCAGGATAGCCGGGGTACAGTATCCGTTCATGACTCTACCGGCGCGAAGTTCGAGGCAGTAAAAAGGGCCGCCCTTGAAATGGACGACCCTCTTACTTGTATGTGGTCTGAGCTCTAGTCTCTCTCCGACTCCGAACGCTTCCAGTTGATCAGATCGCCGAGCGTCGTGCTGCTGCTGTTGCCCGAAAAACCGGAGTTGGACGAACCCGGGTTGTTGTTGCCCTTCGGCGTCTTCTCGCGTTCCTTGTAGCTCTCGACCTCGGCGCGGCTGGCTTCTTCGCCGACTGCGCGGATGCTGAGACCCACTTTCTTCTCTTCCTGGTTCATCTTGACGATCTTGAACTCGTGCTCCGAGTCAACATCCATCGCGACCGGTTTGCCTTGCGCATCGACCGCCTCGGAGACGTGACAGAGGCCCTCGACTCCTTCAGCGATCTCGACAAAGGCGCCGAACTGCGCGGTCCGCAGAATTTTGCCCTTGATGACATCGCCGATGCGGTGCTGTGCGAAGAAGGTATCCCACACATCCGGCTGGAGCTGCTTGACGCCCAGCGAGAGACGGCGGTTCTCCGGCTCGACTCCAAGAACGATGGCGCGAACCTTCTCGCCCTTCTTCAAGACCTCCGACGGATGCTTGATACGCTTGGTCCAGCTCAGGTTCGAGACATGTACCAGGCCATCGATGCCATCCTCGATCTCGATAAAAGCGCCGAAGTCAGTCAGGTTGCGGACGCGGCCTTCGATGATCGCGCCGGTCGGGTACTTGTCCTCAAGCTGCTCCCAAGGGTTTTCCTGAAGCTGCTTCATACCCAGCGAGATCCGGCGGTCGTTGGGATTGACGCTCAGGATGATCGTATCGACCTCATCGCCAGGCTTCACCATCTTCGACGGATGCTTCATCCGCTTGCTCCACGTCATCTCAGACACGTGGACGAGACCTTCGATCCCCTGCTCCAGCTCGACAAACGCGCCGTAGTCCGTAACCGAAAGCACGCGGCCGCGAACCTGGGCGCCAATTGGGTAGCGCTCAGTGGCATCGAGCCATGGGTCAGGCGTCAACTGCTTGAAGCCGAGCGAGACACGCTGCTTGTCCTTATCGAACTTCAGCACCTTCACCTGGATCTCGTCGCCAACATTGACGAGGTCGCGGGGGTGGGTGAGCCGGCCCCAGCTCATGTCGGTGATATGGAGCAGACCGTCAAGGCCGCCCATATCCACGAATGCGCCGTAATCTGTGAGGTTCTTCACGGTGCCGGTGAGGATGCTTCCCTCTTCGAGCGTAGCCAGCGTGACGGACTTCTTCGCGTTCTGGTCTTCTTCGAGAAGCTCTTTGCGGCTGATGACGACGTTGCCGCGCTTCTTGTTCAGCTTGATAACGCGAACTTCGATCTCGGTGCCGATGTAGCCGTCGAGATTGCGGACGGGACGGACCTCGACCTGCGAGCCGGGCAGAAAGGCCTTGATGCCGATGTCGACGGTGAGACCGCCTTTGACGCGGCTTAGGACCATGCCCTTGACCGGGGTCTTGTCGTTCGCGGCCTGCTCAAGCTTGTCCCACACCTTGTGGCGCAGAGCCTTGTCATAGCTGACCAGGTATCCGCCTTCAGCCTCTTCACGCTCGACCACAACTTCAACAGAGTCTCCTGCCTGGAACTTCGAGACACCGTTGATGTCCAGAACCTGTTCCAGGGGGATGAGACCTTCCGACTTGAGACCGATATCGACAACAACATGCTTGTCGGTGATCTTCACTACAGTGCCGGTAACGATGACCTCTTCCGCGGTCAGGTTCTGGGCGGCGGCGGACTCGGCTGCCTGCTCGCGATCGAAGTTCGCAAGGGCTGCGGCAAAGTCAGCTGCATCGTAGTTCAGATCATCTTCGGATTCGTCAGTTGCGGCAGCGGTCACAGTGGCTACGTGGCCATGCTCTGCAGCTTCCTGCGCGACGGCACTGGCTGAAATGGCCGGTGTTTCCGCGGCATTGGACGAGTCGGGGGCGGTCTCATGCTGTTGGGTTGAGGTGGATTCAGAAGACAGGTCGGTGTGAGCCGCTGTCGCTTCGGGCGCTAGGACTTCCGTTTCGGTGGTCAGGGGTTTGCTCTCGTTGTGGTCAGGATTATGGTTTTCTACCATGGTGAATGCGGACTCCGGGATCCAAGGATTCCTTGCCTGTCAGGCGGCTTTCAGAGAAGAAACAATCAGCGATCCTGTGGGAAACGCTGGCTGTTTTCTCATCCACGCGACAGCTTCGGCAAGAGGTAAGGAATCAGGTCTTACTGAGCAGATATTGCACTTGGGTCCCACACGCAATAGCTCACAGATAAAGCATAGAACTTTGCCTACCGTCCGTCAACAAAACGCGGCGCGTCTTTAGCATTTTCATCGCCACGTCATCCCAGGAGTTCAGCTTATTTTGCATTGTGACTGTCAATAAGATGCGTCACGACCGCATGCCGCACCACGCTTCCGCGAAATTGCGCCTCATCGACCGGCTCCCGCTTCGAATCTCCCGCACTCATAGGTTTTTCACGCCAAGCTATACTCTGGCGATGGACCGCCTCTGGACACCCTGGCGCTATAGCTATATCACCGGCGCGGAGCCGCAAACCCATGCAGGCGTTCCAGCCGCCCTCAGTGCCTGGCCGCCCACCGAGGCCGAAGACAGACACTGCGTCTTTTGCAATATGATCGCGGCGGTCGACTACGCCATCGCCCACGGCATGCCGCAGGAGACAGCCGAGCGGCACGCGCTGATCGTCCACCGCGACCAGCGCTGCTTTATCTGTCTCAACGCGTATCCTTACTCGACGGGCCACGTGCTCCTGGTCCCTTACCAGCACACTGACTCGCTGGCCGCGCTTCCGGTCGAGACCGCCAACCAGGTAATCCATCTGGCTCAACGAACCGAAGCCGCCCTGCGCGAGATCTACCGGCCGGGCGGCATCAACATGGGCCTCAATCTGGGAGAGGCTGCAGGCGCCGGGATCGCGCATCACATTCACCTGCACGCCCTGCCCCGCTGGATCGGCGACACAAATTTTATGACCGTCACCGCAGAAACTCGTATCCTTCCCGAGCCGCTCGAGGTAACATGGGAAAGACTTCGGCCCCTGCTCAGGAATTAGTACAACCAAGTCCACTTAACTTTCATCGTAACCAATATAGAGGATACAAAGTAACCTCCGCTCGTACCACGAGGGCTTTATGGCCACATTCAAACAAACTATACCTGCTTCCTTGCGGGCAGATTCCCTAGCCACGCGAGAAAGTCGCAGCGGCATGGTTTCTGAACGCCGCCCTTACCTTGTCACCCCGGCCCAACGCAAGCCTGTCCCGCCCTCGAACAGACAGCAGCTTGCGCTCTTCCCCCACGAGTCCGAGGACGCGCGTCTCACCGGCGCGACCCGCTCTCTCTACCGTCGCCTGCTGGCTTTGAACCTCCCGCAGGCACTCCCACAGCCTGAAGCGCGTATCAAGGTCTCCGTCTCCACGCGCCACCTTCCGCACGAGATCACCGACATTCGCCCCTCCCTGACGGGCACGCGAATCGCCTGATCGCACCTGGCCCTGGTTGTTCTTGAGCTTCACCTTGCCACATAATGAAACCCTGCCAAGTAGCAGGGTTTTTGGTTTAAACGCTAAGTCGGATAGCTGATATGCTACGTTGGCCCCGCAGGGGGCACGTATGCCGCAGCCTTCGAGTCGTCCCCACGATTGCCTCGTCCTCGATCACCCATTCCCGGTACCCGCGTCGCTTCAAAGCTGGTGATCTTCCAAGACCCCGTCGGCAGGCGTTGATAGACCCGCGTGTAGCGATAGATCCCTTTGATGGGCTTGCCGTCATTGCTTCCCTCAACTTCGGCCCGCGAAGTGACAATCGCAATTGACCCGACCAGCTTCACCTGCATCTCGCCTAGATCAATCTTCGTCAAAGCGATCTTATGCATCCGCATCCGGTCAAGCTGCTGCATCTTGGTATTTACGCGACCGGTCATCGAGATCCCGATATAGTCGTCCGACAGCAGCTTATCCATCACATCCACATCGCCCGAAAGCTCTGCCTGGCGGCACTGCTCCTCCAGCGCCTCCACCTGCCTCTTGGCGTCGTGCTTTCGTTCGTGCAGCGGTTGTCCGTGCATGGTCAGCGCCGGCAACGCACACGGACCAACTAACGCAGCCGTCAAGACGGTTGCCGAGGCCATCCGCCAGCCCCAGGCAGCGGAGCCGCAAGCGCGAAAGCCACGAATTGGACGAATCCACAAGGCCATAAGCGTATCGGATGGTAGACCGATTTACCGCGTCGAGTCAAAGCAACTTTAGTCGTACATGCTTCTCTGCACAGGTAAGACGCAATCGCCGCCTGAAAAGTCCTTCCCGCCGAAAATCACAAGATCAGCAGACAGCCGTCAGGTTTTCTATCTGGCGTTCCTTCATCTTCTGATAAAGCCCGCCAATGGCATATTGATGAAAATGCGGCGTCGCCCTGTGAAATTCCAGCGCCGCCTCGTCCGCGTACTGCTCGTAGATCACTACGGTCGTGCCCTCGCCTTCGACGAAGTGAGGAACGTAACTCACGCAGCCGGGCTCCTTCCGCGAGGCTTCGGTGAGCTGGCACAGAATCTCCGCGATCGCGCCATGATCGATCTGGTCGAAGGTCATCCTTACGGTAAAACTTAGCATAATCGCCTTTTCCTACGCCTGCAGCGCCTCTTCAAACGCCGGAAGCGTCATGGTCTGGTCGCGGTCCGGTCCGGTCGAAACCATCCCAATCTTCGCCCCGGACTCCTTTTCCACAAACTTGAGATACTCCTGCGCCAACTGCGGCAGCTTATCAAATTCGGTGATCCCTTCAGTAGAACTCTTCCAGCCCTTCACCTTCGTGTACATCGGCTCGATCGCGTTATATCCCGGCATATCCGCCGGAATCACATCGGTCAGCTTGCCGTTGACCTTGTAGCCGGTGCAGACCGGAATCTCCTCGCACTCGTCCATCACGTCCATCTTGGTGACCACCAGCCACTCCGTGCCGTTGATCATGTTGCTGTACCGCAGCAGCGGCAGGTCCAGCCAGCCGCAGCGCCGCGGACGCCCAGTCACCGCCCCATATTCCTGCCCACGCGCGCGCAGCAGGTCGCTGGTCGAATCGTGAATTTCGGTCGGGAACGGCCCTTCGCCGACCCGCGTTACATAGGCCTTGGTCACGCCGATCACCGTCCCGATCTTGGTCGGACCCACCCCGGTTCCAGTCACCGCGCCGCCCGCCGTCGACGAGGATGACGTCACAAACGGGTACGTCCCATGGTCAATGTCCAGCAGCGCACCCTGCGCCCCTTCGAACATCACTTTTTTACCATCTTCGATCGCCCGGTTCAGCATCACCGCCGTGTCCGTCACAAAAGGCGCAATCTGCTCCGCCGCACGCGAATACTCCTCATACATCGTCTTCGGGTCCAGCGGCTCGGTGCCGAACAGCGCATGAGCGATAGTGTTCTTCTCGTGGCAGGCGTTTTCGATGTGCGTCCGCAGCAGCGCGGAGTTCAGCAGGTCGACCACACGCAGGCCGCTGCGGTGCATCTTGTCCTCATAGGCCGGCCCGATGCCGCGGCTGGTCGTCCCAATCTTGGTCCGTCCCGGCGCGTTCTCCGCCGCCAGTTCAATCATCCGGTGGTACGGCAGGATCACCTGCGCCCGGTTCGACACGAACAACTGTCCGTCTGGACCGCCTTGGACCGGCAGCCCAGCCTCTTTCAGCTTCTTCACCTCATTCAGGAAAGCCATCGGATCCAGCACCACGCCATTGCCGATCACGCCCTTGCACTCCGGTCGCAGCACGCCGCAGGGAATCAACTGCAACACGAATTTCTTACCTTTGATAATGACCGTGTGCCCCGCATTGTGGCCGCCCGCATACCGCGCCACCACGGAAAACTTCTCCGACAACACATCGACAATCTTGCCTTTGCCTTCATCGCCCCATTGGGCGCCCAGAATAACCGCTGATTTGTGTTGATTCACGAAAGATTTGCTCTCCATTGCGTGTGGACGGGATAACGGACCGGTGCTGGCTCAGTGGCGCGCACAGCAACAGACGCTAGAACCCATCATATCGTGTCCCGCGAGCATCCCAGAAAGCAACCGCCTGCTTCGGCATCACTGGCTGGCGCAACGAACCACCATCAGCTATTTTCCACGGTCACAGCCTGACGAAGAAACTTGTCGCTCGTCAACTGATCCACCAGGAACTGCGCCAGGTCCGCCCGCGTGATCTTGTGCGCGGTCTCGCCCTTCAGCACGATCTTCACTGATCCGGTCGCATCCGAGTCAGTGAGGACCGGCGGCCGCACCAGCACCCACTCGACGCTGCTCTGGCGGACTTCGCTCTCCATGGCGTTCTTGTCTTTCATCGCCCCGCGCAGAAAGACGGGCGCCATCAGATGCTCATAGAAGAATCCCGCCTGCTCCTTGCTCTCTCCCGCACCCAGCACCGAGATGACGACCAGGCGTTTCGCCCCTGCCTGCTCCATCACATCGAGCACTGCCTTCGCCGCGCTTGACTCCAGATCAGTGTCCTTGAACGGCGTGCTGCCGCCGATGGCATCGACCACTCCGTTGCATCCCTGCATTGCGGACCCGAGCAGCGAACGGTCATGAACGTCTCCCACGACCACCGTCACATCGCCGGGAAAGGGATGTTTCTGCACATCCTCCGCCGTATGCACCAACGCCGTCACGGTGTGCCCCGCGGAGAGAGCCTTCTCCACAACCAGCCGCCCCGACTTGCCTCCTGCTCCAATCACTAGAACCTTCATCGCCTGTCACCTCGCAAGGTAGGATGCGTCAGGAACGATATCCGTCAAGGGACAAGGTCAAAGAAACCTGTTTAGAGAAACCTGTTTAGAGCAAAGTAGCAGTTGGCGTAGAGTCTGCTGTGCCCTTTGTTGTCATTCCCGTAGAAATCTGCGGTTGTCTCCACCACACCAACAGCAAATCCGCTCTAAGCGTCGTCGAGTCGTCATCGAGAGCGTCTTTTTGCTGTTGTTTGTGCTTCGCCGTCATCCTGAGCCCTGAGCGCAGCGAAGGGAGGAGGGTCCCTGCATTTCATCGTTGCTTACAACCATCTCATCCGCGCAAATCTGTGTCATGCCTCAGCGGAGACATCCTTGCCCGGCCAGCAGGCCGCGCCACCAATGACCTTGCGAGTCCCTGCCAGCCACAGGTTGCCTGGATTACTTCGGCTCTTCAGACTCCAGCAACTCCCTGGTCTCATCCAGAGTAAGCGTTCTGCCATCCACAATAAACTCGTATTCGCCCGCATTCTCGGGCACAGAGATCACACTCTCCACAACGTGGCCGCGATCCCGCAAGGCACGGACAATCAGCTCTGTATCTACCATGCCTCTAATCTACACCGGGCAACGATCGTCGCGAGCCCGCCGTGCGACGGCCAGAGCCACACTTCAAATAGCGTGTGCGAAACGCCGAGAAACTATCTTTGAAAGTTCGCGCTGCGGTTCTTTGTTCTCCGCCGGCACCCTGCCCTTCGAGCGTAGCGAGGGCGAAGTATCCCTATATTCCGCCGTTGTTTGTTTTTAATCCGTCCGATCCGTGTCAATCCGTGGTCGGGCCTTCCGTCCTTAAACAGTTCTGATCTGCAGGCACTCAAGGCTGGCCATAGTATCCATTGCGTGTGCGCGCGGTCAGCCCCGGCGTTTCGACCTTAACCTCGATCGCATGAAACTCATTCGGCCGCTCCGACGGCGCCGGGTCGATCGTCAGAGTGTAATAGGCATCCGCATCCGCCACAGCGCGGTCGATCTGGGCGGAGATGTCGTTACTCGAATTCAGCACCAGTCCTCCCGTCTGCGTCGCAAGCACCTGCAGCGCCAAGTTGGCGGCCTGTGCATTCTCCGGCTTGAGCACCGGCTTCAGGAACTGCTCGTAGTACATAATCCGCAGACCGCCGGCGTCAGCCACTCCCAGCGGATCGATGCTATAGAGCGTCATGCGCGCCCGGCGAAGCTCATTGGACGTTGCCACAATCGACGAAAACAGCCCGGCTTCTTCCCTTTGCGTCAAGTCGATCCCAGGCCCGGACAGATACGCCCATCCCGGACTGATCCAGACCACCATCTTGCGGCCCGGCTTCTGTGCCTCCGAGTAGGCCAGCGAGTTCAAGGTCGACAACGAAAGTTGGAAGCGGTCCACCGCGCCATAGAAGCCCTCGGAACGTCGCATCGTCCGCAGCGACGCCTCATGCTGATCGAACGTCGCCATCAGCAGCTTCCCGTCCCGCGTCGAACCGTTCGAAACCTCCGAGCCATGATCGGTAAAGAACGCGATCGTCACCGGATGCGAGAGCTTCCCGCCGTTCTGCAGCGCAAACTTTCTGATCTGGTCGCGCGCGTAGGCCACCCGGTTGAACCCGATATTGACCTCATCGACCAGCAGAATGATTCTCGCCGGCGGTTCCGCATCAGCCGATTGCACCGCATCGCCACCCACGGCAGCGAACGAAACGATCTTCTGCGGCTTCTTGTTGTCCAGCACGATGAAGTCCTGCGCCTGCAGCCCCGCCACCGGCTTCTTCGACCGGCCCTGCACCACAACGTCTAGCACGATGTGACGGTCGGCGATTGGCGTAGCAGCCGCTTCCTGCTGGGCAGTCCGCTGCGCAAAGAGAGGAAGAGCAAGAAAAGCGGAGAGAAGGACCCCTCCAGCACGCCATGACACATTCATAAACAACTCCCGATGACCACTTGACTGCTCAGCGCATCGGCTTTAGCAGGCCCGTCTAACTCTACCGCTGGTTAGAAGACGGAGCAACCGTAACCACAGTTCACAGGCGTAACAAGCGACACCAAATCATTTCAATGGCGCAAGCCGCAGAGGTATGGATATCCTCCTCATGCATCCGCGCAATGCGAAATCCGACAGCGCAAACAAACCGGCCGTACCATCTTTCAGTCTCGACTCCAGGTCCTTCATGTCCGCATCCCGCCTCTTCTATGGCATCACCGTCTTCTTCGGCGCATTCCTCCTCTTCCTGGTCGAACCGATGGCCGCCAAGCAACTGCTCCCCACCCTCGGCGGCTCCTCCGCGGTCTGGCTCACCTGCCTGGTCTTTTTTCAGGTGGCCCTGCTGCTCGGATATCTCTACGCGCACTGGCTGACACGCAACCCCACGGCACGCTGGCACAAGCCTCTCTACCTAGCCTCGCTCGCGGCCGCCGTCCTCCTGCTGGCAATCCAGAGGCTCTCGCCAACAGCGGCAACGCTCAGCCGCGGCATCGACCACCCCGTCACCGCGATCTTCCTCGCGCTCAGCCTGACCATCGGCCTGCCGTTCCTGCTGCTCGCGGCAACCAGTCCCCTGCTCCAGATCTGGTTCCTCCGCACCGAAGGCGGCGCCGTGCCCTACCGCCTCTTCGCGCTCTCGAACGCTGGCTCGCTGCTTGCCCTGATCGCCTACCCCACCCTAGTCGAACCGAACCTGACGTTGAGGCTCCAGCGCATGCTCTGGTCCCTCGCCTTCCTCCTCTACGCAGCGTGCTGCACCCTGCTCGCCCGAAAGCCGCAGCATGCCGCGCCCACAGAGACGCCGCTGCAAGATCCGCTCGCACAACCAACCCCGCCCCGCAGCATACTTCTCTGGTTCCTGCTCCCCATGGCCGCCGCCATGCAGTTGAGCGCCGTCACCGCGCATCTCACCGTCAACATCGCCGCCATCCCCCTGCTATGGACGCTCCCGCTCGCCGTCTATCTCCTCACCTTCATCGTCGCGTTCGAGTGCCCCCGCCTCTATCGCCGCGGCATCGTCGTGCGCCTGCTCGTGGTGATGCTCGCCGCGCTCGGCTACGCCATCTCGAAGACCGACCTCAGCCTGCCCATCGGCATCGCCATCCTCTTCTTCCTCGCCGAGCTGTTCCTCGCCTGCCTCTTCTGCCACGCCGAAGCCTACGCCCTGCGCCCCAGCCGAGCCCGCGAGACCACCCTCTTCTATCTCTTCCTCGCCGCCGGAGGAGCTACCGGAACCTTCTTCATCGGCATCGCCAGCCCGCTCCTCTTCTCCGCCAACTACGACCTTGCCCTCTCCTTCCTCGTCACCGCTCTCCTCGCCGTAGCCGTCACCTGGAACGACGGCTGGCCGCAGCGCCTCCTCTGGACCACCGCCGGCGCGCTCCTTCTCTTCTTCGCCATCATGCTGCATACCGCCTACTCCCGCGAGGCCATCCTCGAGGTCCGCAACTTCTACGGCACATTGCGCGTCAAGCAGACCGCCATGCCCAACGGCGACACCCTGCGTCTGCTGCTCAACGGCACCATCCAGCACGGCACCCAGATCTTCGCCCCCGGCCTCAACCGCACCCCCACCTCCTACTACGCCGCCGACTCCGGCATCGGCCTTGCCCTGCGCTTCTGCTGTAGCGCCCGCGGTAATGATCCCGCCCGCGGCACTAATCTATCGCCTGGCAGTGATCCAGCACGACCCCGCGCCATCGGCGTCATCGGCCTCGGCACCGGCACCCTCGCCGCCTACGGCCACCCCGGCGACCGCATTCGCTTCTACGAGATCAATCCCCTCGTCCGCCCCATCGCCCAGCATCTCTTCACCTACCTGCGCGACTCCCCCGCCGCCCTCTCCTTCGCCACCGGCGACGCCCGCGCCTCCCTCACCCGAGAAGCCCCGCAGCACTTCGATGTCCTTGCCATCGACGCCTTCTCCGGCGACGCCATCCCGCTCCATCTGCTCACCACCCAGGCCGTCGCACTCTACCGCCGCCACCTCGCCCCCAACGGCATCCTCGCCTTCCATGTCTCCAACCAGTACCTCGACCTCACGCCAGAGATCGCCCAACTCGCCGCCGCCTCCCACATGCCGGCGCGCGTAATCGACAGCCCGGACAACGTGTCCACCGGCGCCTATCGCTCCACCTGGGTTCTCCTCACCGACAGCCCCACCTTCTTCGCCAACCCCAACGTCGAGCCCGCCGCCAACCCCATCGCCATCCCGACCCACCTGCGTCCTTGGACCGACGACTACTCCAGCCTCCTGCCCATCCTCCAGCTATCCCACCACTAGCGTTGAAGTAGCAGTTGGCATAGTGTCCGCCGTGCGGTTTATTTGTCTTGCCCGTAGCAGTTGGCGCAGACTCCACCGTGCAGTTTTGTTTGTCATTCCCGTAGGGAATCTGCGGTTGCCTTCCTCCACACCAACAGCAAACCCGCTCTAGCGTCCTGAGTCTGAAGTTCATTGATGTATTCGCCCGCTCCGTTCTTCATCGTCATCCTGAACGTAGTGAAGGATCCCTGTATTTCGTCGGTGTCTGGTACGTCATGGCTCTTGCTGGCCGATTCGACTTCGTCAAATTTGTTCAACGAATTCAAGACTCACCGCTCAAGCGTGGCAAATGGCCTGGGTGCCCCATAGCTTGCCCTGAGCACGCCGAAGGGTCCGGACTCTCGGACATGGGTCTCGATCAAGCCGCTCACTTCGACGCCAGCACAAATTCGCTCTTGAAAGTCATCTCAACCGCGCAAATCCGCAGTCAAGCGCTCCGTCCTCGAACAGGATCCTCACGACTCCAGCGGAGACACCGCCGCGATCTCGGACAGCAGCACCGAACATCCGCTGCTTCCCTGCGGCACAAACCCGCCATCCGGACCCCGTTCGACCTTCAGGTAAAAGCAATCCGGCGTCTCTCCTTCCTCGAACACAAAAAGCACCTGCGCCAGATGACGCTCGCCATCCCGCAACTCGATCGTGACCACCCGATCGATGCTCGACTTCAACAGATTGAGCTGCTCGTCCGTCACAGTCCAGCCTCTCCGCCGTTAAGCCTTTGGCTTTACCGGAGCCAGAAAGTTTACCGTCGAACGCATCACCACCTCATCCCGCTGATTGAACGCCAGCGTCCGCGTCCGCACCACGCCAAACTCCTTCCGCGAGCTCGAGTGCCGCACCCCCACCACCTCAATCTCCGTCCGCAGCGAGTCGCCCGGCCGCACCGGCAGCGTCCAGCGCATCTCCTCCACGCCCGCGCCAATCATCCCGCCCGCCACCGTGATCGACTGCACCCGCAGCCGCATCACAATCGCCGCCGTCAACCACCCCGAAGCCGCTAGCCCCTTGAAGAACGAGTTCTCGCCCGCAGCCTCGTCCAGATGAAACGGCTGCGGATCATACTTGCTGCCAAACTCCTTGATCTCCTCGGCAGTCACCTTGGCCTGGCCAAGCGAGTGGAACGTCTGGCCAACATAAAAATCTTCAAAGTAAAGCTCCTGGGGCATGTCTTCTCCTGTAAATTCAAATCGCTTAAGGTCGCCTATCCAGTGTAATCCTGCCGGGCGGGCCTCCTGCGCGGAGGGCGGTCACTTCGTGACACGTATACCTTGTCTGGGCGGGTTGAGCTGCATGGGGTCTCCCGTTGGTCGATAATAAAGATTGCTCCCGACCAACGGGAGGGCCTACCGAAGGGGTATACAAGTCACGAAGTGACCGCCCCACGCGAAGTGGGCCCGTCCGGCAGGACCGTCATTTCCCCGGATAGCGATAGAAGCCCCGCCCCGACTTCCGCCCCAGCCAACCCGCATCCACCATCCGCACCAGCAGCGGACAAGGGTTGTACTTCGCACTGCCCAATCCCTCGGCCAGCACCCGCATGATATCCACGCACACATCCAGCCCGATAAAATCCGCCAGCGTCAGCGGCCCCATCGGGTGCGCCATCCCCAGCACAAACACCTGATCGACAGCCTCCGCGGTCGCCACACCCTCCATCACCGCATAGACCGCCTCGTTGATCAGCGGCATCAGCACGCGGTTCGAGATAAATCCCGCCGCATCGTTCACCTCCACCGGCGTCTTCCCCAGCTCCATCGCAAGCCCATGCACCGCATCGAACGTCTCCTGCGACGTCTGCAGCCCGCGAATCACCTCGACCAACTGCATCACCGGCACCGGGTTGAAGAAGTGCATCCCGATCACCTTCTCCGGCCGCTTCGTCTGCGCCGCCAGCTTCGTAATCGAGATCGAGCTGGTATTCGAAGCCAGAATCGCCTCCGCCGGAAGAATCCGGTCCAGATCGCGAAAGATCTCCGCCTTGACCACAAACCTCTCCGTAGCCGCCTCAATCGCCAGCCCACACCCAGCCAGCGCCTCGCGATCCAAAGTAGGCTTCACCCGAGCCCTCGCCTCGTCCGCCTGCTGCTCGGTCAGCTTGTTCTTCGCCACCTCCCGCGCAAGGTTCTTCGCGATGGTCGCCAACCCGCGATCGAGAAACTCCTGCTGCACGTCATACAGCACCACATTGAACCCAGCCCGCGCGCAAACATGGGCGATCCCATTGCCCATCGTTCCCGCACCCAGAACCGCAATCGTTTTCGTATCGGACATAAGAATTTTTCGAGGACCCCGCAGTGTAGCAGTTTCAACCGTCCGCCAGCTTCTCAGCAGCTATCGCGCACTCAGCGCGGCGCAATCTCAGGCGTCACCGCAACCAGCAGCACCGTAATATTATCGTTCCCCCCATTCCGGTTCGCCGCCTTGATCAGCGCTTCGCAAGCCCCCGTCAGTCCCCGCGCAGTCTGCGGCATCGGCACCGCCCCGAGTATCTCCAGGATCTCCTCATCACTCACCTCATGCGTCAACCCATCGGACGCCAGCAGGTAAAGATCGTTCGCCTGCGGACGATGGCTTTGAATCTCCGCCTCCACCGTCGACTGCGACCCAATTGCCCGCGTAATCAAATTCCGCATCGGCGACCGCGCCGCCTGCGCCTCTGTGATCTGCCCCGCCTGAAGCTGCTCCTCCACCAGCGAATGATCGTTCGTCAACCGCTCCAGCTTCCCCTTTCGGAGCCGATAGCATCGGCTGTCCCCCACATGCCCCAGCCAGAGCGTAGGCGGATCCGAAGCCCGCGAGTTCAGATGGTTCACCGCCGGTCTCCGCGACGAACCATCCTTCCCATCACTTTCCACACTCAGCGGAGCATGCAGCAGCGCCACCAGCGTCGTCCCCATTCCCGAAAACTCCGGCCCCTGTACCGATTGCTGATACACCGCCTGGTTCGCCGCCTGGATCGCAGCGTTCAACCGCACCTGCGGTCGCAAAGACTGCTGTCGCCAACCCGTTTGCGCCGATGTCAGACTGGCAAGAAACGTATCGGCGGCAAGATTGCTGGCAATCTCTCCCGCCGCCGCTCCCCCCATCCCATCGCAGACCACGTACGCCCCGGCCTCCGGCGCAGCCGCGCAAGTATCTTCGTTGCCCTGCCGCACGCGGCCGCGATGGGTAAGCATGGCGTGAATGAGAAAGTGTGCGGACATCAGGGGTGCGGACATCAGTCGGCCATAAAGTAGCCCGACAAAAACAATACACGGTGCGGCCCTCTGCACAAAGCTAAGATACTGTCAGTGCAGAGGGGACATGAACCGGATCGTGTACGGCGACAATCTAGACGTGCTCCAGCGCATGGAGACGGAGTCCGTAGACCTCATCTACGTCGATCCTCCCTTCAACACCGGCAAGCGCCAGACCCGCAGGCAGATCAAAACCGTCCGCGATGCCCATGGCGACCGCACCGGCTTCGGCGGCCATCGTTACCGCACCGAACCCGCCCCCACCCAGCAAAGCGGATATCAAGACACCTTTGCCGACTTCCCCGCCTTCCTCCGCCCCCGCCTCACCGAAGCCCACCGCATTCTCTCCCCCACCGGCTCCCTCTTCTTCCACATCGACTACCGCGAAGTCCACTACTGCAAAGTCCTCCTCGACCAGATCTTCGGCCGCGACTGCTTCCAGAACGAGATCATCTGGGCCTATGACTACGGCGCCCGCTCCACCAAACGCTGGCCCGCCAAGCACGACAACCTCCTCTGGTACACCCGCCACCCCACCCGCTACACCTTCCACCTCGACGCCACCGACCGCATCCCCTACATGGCCCCCGGCCTCGTCGGCGCAGCCAAAGCCGCCCGCGGCAAAACCCCCACCGACGTCTGGTGGCACACCATCGTTTCGCCCACCGGCAAGGAAAAGACCGGCTACGCCACCCAGAAACCTCTCGGCATCCTCGAGCGCATCGTCCGAGTCCACTCCAACCCCGGCGAAACCGTCCTCGACTTCTTCGCCGGCAGCGGCACCACCGGCGAAGCCGCCGCAAAGCACAACCGCCGCTTCATCCTCGTAGACCAGAGCGAAACCGCAATAGCCGTCATGCAGAAGCGCCTCTCAAAGTATGAGCCGCACTCGTCATCACACTCGTGACTATCTTGTCTTTGCAGCAGCCATTGAACCTGTTTGGGGCTTAGGAAGCAAAGGAGTCAGAGCGGATCCTTTCTGAGGAAGTTTAGCAGTTCTTTGTAGAGGTTATTGTTGCGGTGATTGAAGCGAAATTCTGTCTCTTTGAGGTGGAGGTAGAAGGTGCGTTTGGGCACACCGCAGAACCTGGCGAGGCGACGTTTGGCCAGGCTCCAGAAGCTTTCGATACCGTTGATGTGGTTGAGTTGCTGGGCGAAGATATTCTCCCGGTGCTCGACTCTGAGGTGCTTGTCGTAGCCCAGATCGACCAGGCCGTGATAGCCAGCCCAGCCGTCGGTGTGGACAACCGAGCTGAGACTGGCGCGGCCACGAATCACCGCTTGCAGCGCGGCTTTGGAAGCATTGGGGACGATGGCGGTGTAGACCTTGTCGCCGCGCTTGAGCAGGCCGAAGACGATGGTCTTGCCGCCGGCGCCGCGTCCGCACCTCCCGCGCACGCGCTGTGGTCCGAAGTAAGACTCATCGGCTTCGAGCACTCCCTCTAACGGCGACTGCCGCTCGCACTCGGCGGCGATCCTGGTGCGCAGGCGCAGAAAGATCGTGTTGACGGAACGAAGCGAAATCCCAGTCAGATGGGCCGTCTGCGTGGCTGTCAAATCCAAGGCAAAACACCGGACCAGGTGCCGGAACTTCGCCTCGGATAACTTTGAAAATCGAAAGTAACGGTTCGACTGCGCCATGATTGGACTCTAGCGCCATCTGGCAGTCCTTTGCTTCCTAAGCCCCTCTGTTTAATAACTGTCGTTGAGAGCCTTTGCTGTTGTTTGTTCTTCGTCGTCATCCTGACCCTCGAGCGCAGCGAAGGGGAAGGATCCCTGTATTTGCCTTTGTTTTTGCTGCTGCCTGTTTTACGCTGCCACCCCGCCCCTATCGCCAATCGAGCGGGATCGTTAGAAGCGTTCTACCACAACGCCGCTCTCTTACCATGGTGCGCATCCTACCCCATCAGTCGCCTTTTCAGGAGCCGCACATGAACAGAATCCATCTCTTTCTTGTCACAGCAACCGCAACCGTGCTCACCATAGCCTGTCCTGCGAATGCGCAGAGCGTCAAAGTCAACTGGCGCGTCAAAGCGCCCTTCTCCGACTACCGCACCTTCCGCCTCATGCGGCACCAAGAGACCGGCTTCTATACCCAGTTCGTTCCCAAGTACGTCACCAGCGCCCTCGAAGCCAAGGGCCTCAATGCCGTCCCCAACAACCAGACGCCCGACCTCAAAGTGGCCTTTCACTTCACCACGCAAAATGTCATGGATGCGACCACCACCAGCGACGGCTTCGGATGGGGCGGAGGTCCGTGGGGTGGCTGGGGTGGATGGGGTGGATGGGGCGGCTGGGGCGGTATAGGTGGCGACGGCATCTCGACCACACAGGAGCATCCCCGCACCATGGGCATCCTGACTGTCGATCTCGTCGATGCACGAAGCAATCAGGTCGTATGGCGCGGCCAGGCCACCGAGGACAACGTCGCCCAAAGCCAGCACGGCGACGAAGACCAGGTCTGGAAGTCCGTCGGCAAGATGTTCGAACACTTCCCACCCAAGCCGGAAAAAGAAAAGCACTGATGGTCCTGCCGGACGGACCCGCTACGCGCGGGGCGGCCACTTCGTGACGGGTGTACCCCTTTGGTGCGTACTCCCGGTGGTCGGGAGCAGATATCGTTGCCGACCAACGGAAGCCCCACGCATTCCGCCCCGGCAAGAAAAGGTATACGCGCCACGAAGTGGCCGCCGAACCGGGATCCCCACAAACAGGTCTTCGTTTGTGGGGTGGCTAAGCGCAGGAGGCCCGTCCGGCAGGACAAGATCCCTTAACTCTTCTCCGGCGCAACCGTCTTGAACCCGTACGTCTCATACCGGGTCGTCATCTTTCCACCCGCCACCGTCACTACCGTAAATCCCTCCGGCGTCCCCATCCGCGGCCCATGCCACCAGTTCCCGCACACCGCCCCGCTGGTCACATAGGGAACACCCTTCCACTCCACCAGCTCATTCACATGCGTATGCCCCTGCAACACCCCAATCACATTATGCCCGGCAAATAAATCCAGCACCTGCGAAGCATTCGCCACGCTCAGGCTATGGTGCGGCGGCGCCATCGGCAGTTCAGGGATGTAGGCCATATACGCCGTTACCAGCGGAATATGCACCGAAACGATCACCGGCGTACCCGCGGGCAACGCAGCCAGGTCAGCCGCCAGCCACTGCAACTGCGCCGCATCGATCCGCCCCTCATAGTGGTGGTCCGGCGTAATCCCGATCGAGTCCAGCACGATAAAGTGATGCCCCTTGTGGTCGAACGAGTAGTACAGCTTGCCGAACCGCTCCTCGAACAGCTTCTTGCCATACAGCGGATCGTCCTCGCCCACCCCGCTCGCCGGATACACCCCGCACACGTCATGGTTCCCAATCGTGTGGTAGAACTTCAGCCCCAGGTCCTGCTGCGCCTTGTCGTACATATCGAACAGCATCAGCGAACGCTGCTTCGGAACCCCCAGCGCATCGAAGACATGGTCGCCCCCATTGATCGCGAAGTCCGCCTTGATGCCGCGCCCCTTCTTGAACGCCATGCCGGTCCCGATCACCCCATCCAACTCCGGCTGCAGATGCGCATCCGTATAGAACAGAAACGTAAACGGCTCCCCCGCAACCGGCGAACCCGAAGCAGCAAACAAGGAAGGCGACACCGCTGCCGAAACACCGGCGGCGCCAAGAAGAGCAAGAAACTCTCTGCGGCTGGTAGCGTTCACGGCTTCATCCTATACAAAAATCAATATTGCTGTTTCCCGGTCTTTAGCCGTCATCCTGAACGCAGGTCGAGCCGAAATCCACGTGAAGGATACCCGCGTTTGTCCTTGCTTTTGCGTTCACCACTGCTTGTTCTTCGCCGTCATCCTCGACCCTCGAGCGAAGCGAAAAGGATCCCTGTCGCTCGTCGTTGCTCTTGTTTTTGCCTGTCCTTAATCCGCCTCATCCGTGCAAATCCGCGGTCGAGCCGTTCAGCTTTTAGACAGTGTCTGAGAGGATCTTCAGGAACGAAGACCTCCCTAACTCCGCCGCCGCCCGCTCATCAGTTGCAGCACCGCCAGGAAGATATTGATCGCATCCAGATAGATCGACAGCGAAAGCGAAACCGCGGACCGTCCGTCCCCGCCGGCGCGAATGCGGGCGAAGTCGCCAACCGTCAGCAGCGTGAAGATGCCAAGCGTCAGCCACGAATAGGTATCCGGCGTCATGAAATGCAGGAACATGCTCGCGATGCCGGCCAGAATCAGCACCAGCAGCGCAGCGAACCCGATCCCCGCAATGCGGCGATAGTTGATCTGGAACAGGTAAGCGACCGACCCCATCGCCGCCATGCCCAGACCAGTCGTCGCAGCCGCATTGAACACCACACTCGGGCCGACGCTCTGGACATACCGGTGAACGAGCGGCGCAATCTCCCAGCCCATGAAGTAGGTCAGCGTAAGGAACATGCCAAGCGCAATTCCAGGACTCGCCTTTCGCGCGAAGCTGATCCCGAACACAAGCGCGAACACGATGATCAGACCGGGAAGCATGCCCCAGGCCGGCGCAGTAGCTACGCCTGCTGCTGTAACCAGAAAGCCAAACGAAGTGATCGCCAGCACCTTCGAAAGCAGCGAGGCGGTCCCTTCGCGAGGAACATCGATAATGGTGGGAAAGGAATTCGCGCGAGGCTCAAACATTGTTTACTCCAATACTCAGGCTATAAAAACCCACCTTCAATCATACGCGCCGAGGGCCTTCGTTAGCGCCTAGTGGCCCGTCCAGCAGGACTAGCTACAATAAAAACCATGAAGTACCTCATCGCCCTGCTCGCCGTAGCCGGAATCGTCGTCGCCGCCATGGCCCTTCACGTCCACTACATGGACCCCGGCCTTGCGCCCCCCTGCGCCGTCACCGAAAAATTCGACTGCGGCGCGGTCAATCACAGCCGCTTCGCCGTCTTCCCCGCCAAGACCTTCGACGAAAAACCAGGCACCCTCCACATCCCGATAGCCACCATCGGCATCCTCGGATACGCCGCCATCGCCATCGCCGCCCTCTTCGGCCGCTGGGTCCTCGCCTTCGAGTTCGCCCAGATCGGCTTCTTCTGCGCCGCCTTCCTCAGCTACCTCGAAGCCTACGTCCTCCAGAAGTGGTGCATCTACTGCCTCTGGTCGCAGGCCATCGTCACCTCCATCCTGCTGCTCACCATTGCCGTACTCCTCACACGCTGGCGGCAACGCGCACCCGTAAAGTAAAAAAAGAGCTAGACTAGACCGCTATGTGGCCAAAGGTAATCGCGCAATTATTTGAGTTGCTTCCTCACGTCTCGCGCCTGCTGCCCATGGCCGACAAGTTCCTCACCTCCAAGGCCGCCGCCGAAAAAGCCAACGAAACCGCACTCGCCGCCATGGCCGAGGGCGTCCGGGGCGACCTCGGCCAGGTCACCAAGGCTCACGCTGGCCTCTACCGCCAACTCCAGGACCAGACCGCCCAGATCGCCGGGGTCGGAGAAGAGGTCAAGCTCGCCCGCCTCTCGATCGACCAGCATGAGCGCAAGATCGAAGCTCTCGAACGCAGCATCGCCGCTCTCGGCCTCTGGATCAAAGCCGGCATCTCCCTCATCGTCATTCTGGCGTCAGTAGCCGTCGTGCTCCTCGTCCAGCTCCAGCACGCGCGATAACCGCACAAAAAGCCTGCCCCTGAAAATAAAGTTCAAAACTTGGCGTAATTTTCGGAGCGGAAAATGTGACCCGCGAAGTACCGCTTGCACCACACGAATCAGCACAAATTCACCACGTATTCACCACAAAAAAACACGCGCAAATCGCAGAAAACCCCAATAAAAACCACACTCCACCAGCCGCAATTTTTTTCTCCAGAAAACGTAGAATAACCCCATGGGAATCACCCGCAAGGACGCTCTCGACTGCTTCGCCAGCGACGACCTGATCGGAATCGGCATGGAAGCCGACGCCGTCCGCCGACGCCTGCACCCCGAAGGCGTCGTCAGCTACACCATCGACAGCCGCATCGACTACACCGACTCCTTGAGCGACGCGGGTTTTCAGCACATCGCCGGCAAAATCGCAGACCTTATCGCCCTCGGGGGCACCGCCGTCACCCTCCAGGGCGAACCCACCCCAGACCACACTCTGGAGTGGTTCGAAAGCCTCTTCCGCACCATAAAACAGCGCTTCCCCGGCCTCTGGCTGCACAGCCTCTCCGCCGGCGAAATCCTCACCCTCGCCGAACAATCCAACTCCTCTCTCCCAGACACAATCAGCCGCCTCCGCCAAGCCGGCCTCGACTCAATCCCCGGTAACGACGCGGATATTCTCGACGATGCCGTGCAGCCGCAGGATACTAGACGCCGCAAAGCCGAAGACTGGATCGCCGTCCACCGCGCCGCGCACAATCTCGGCATCCAGACCACTGCAACCATGATCTTCGGCGGTGGCGAAACCCCGGAGCATCGCGTCAACCATCTCGAAACCTTGCGCCAACTGCAGCAGGAGACCAACGGATTCGCCTCCTTCACTCCGTATACCTGCAACCCAGGCAACGCAACCGCACCCGGCTTCGAAGAGGCAACAGCCGTCGAATACCTGAAAACACTGGCGATCTCGCGCATGGTCCTCGACAACATCGCCAACGTGCAATCGAACCTCGAGACGCAAGGCCTCAAAGTCCTCCAGGTCGGCCTGCGTTTCGGCGGCAACGACGTAGGCAGCGTGCTCCACGCTGAAGGCGCAAATGCAGCCACCGAAGAGCAACTCCGCCAGGTGATTCGCGACGCAGGTTTCAAACCCGTTCAACGGGACACGCTCTATCGGACCATGTTTTTAAATTAGCGCGACAACAAACATTTCAGCCACGATGTACCCAGGCAACGTACCGCGCTGAATCCATACGTTGACGCAGAATCCCCCTTCGTATCGCGTAGAATCGGTTCGGTACGCGAACATCTTCTGGAGCAACGATCCTGCACTTTTCTCTTCAGACATTCACGGCTCAACTCGGGTTGCTGCTCGCTCCCAAGGGCCTCGGCCACTACTGGAAGACGCACTACGCCGACAAGACCTTCGAGCATCTCTATCGCTGGAATGCGTTCGATACAGGGATGCTGATTCCCTACTTCATCGTCATGATCATCCTGGCGTTCTACGGAATTCACTACGGACTTCAAAAATAAAAAAAACGCGGCGAAGTGGGACGAGCCGCCCATGCGTTTCGCCGAAGGCCAGTTGCCCTTCGTCACCATTCAACTTCCCATCTTCAACGAGCAGTTTGTCGTCGACCGGCTGATCGAGGCAATCTGCCGTCTGGAATATCCTCGCAACCGCTTCGAGGTCCAATTACTGGACGACTCCACCGACGAGACCACCGGAGTGGCACGCGAGATCGTCGAACGCTACGCCCGCGGGTTTGCCGGCATGGAGCCACAGCCCATCGTGTACCTGCACCGCAGTAACCGCCACGGCTACAAGGCAGGCGCGTTGGACAAAGGTCTTGATGTAGCGCGCGGCGAGTTCGTGGCGATCTTCGATGCCGATTTCGTGCCGCCGCCGCAGTGGGTCATGCAGGTGATCCATCACTTCGCCGAGCCCGAGATAGGAATGGTGCAGACGCGCTGGACTCATCTCAATCGCAACTACAGCTTCCTCACGCAAGTCGAAGCGATCCTGCTCGACGGGCATTTTGTGCTGGAGCACGGAGGCCGCAGCCGCGCCGGAGTCTTCTTCAACTTCAACGGAACCGCAGGAATGTGGCGGCGGGAGACGATCTCGACCGCGGGCGGATGGCAGCACGACACCCTCACCGAGGACACCGACCTGAGCTACCGCGCGCAACTGGCCGGCTGGCAGTTCAAGTATCTGCAGGATGTCGAATGCCCCGCCGAGCTGCCGATCGAGATGACGGCCTTCAAAACGCAGCAGGCACGCTGGGCGAAGGGCCTGATCCAGACGGGCAAGAAGATTCTACCCCGCGTGCTCAAGAGCGATGCTTCATGGCATACCAAGCTCGAGGCCTGGTATCACCTGACCGCGAACATCAGCTACCCCCTTATGATCGTGCTCAGCGTACTGCTGATGCCCGCAATGATCATCCGCAGTTGGCAAGGCTACATCCAGATGCTGCTGATCGACTTCCCTCTCTTCATCGCGAGCACCATGTCGGTGTCAACCTTCTACATGGTGAGCCAGAAGGAGCTTTATCCGAAAACCTGGTACAAATCGATCGTCTATGTGCCTTTCGTGATGGCGCTTGGCGGTATTGGCCTCACGATCACCAACACCAAAGCTGTGATGGAGGCGCTCGTCGGCGTGAAGAGCGCGTTCGCGCGAACCCCGAAGTACAGCGTAAAGAAAAAAGGCGAGAAGAGCCAGGCCAAGGTCTATCGCAAGCGGCTCGGCATCGTGCCCTGGATCGAATTGGCCATCGGCTGCTACTTTGCGTGGACCGTGTACTACGCGGTCTCGACGGAAAACTTCTTTACGGTCCCGTTTCTGTTGCTGTTTGTGTTCGGCTACTGGTACACCGGCCTGCTCAGCCTGCTGCAGGGGCGCTTCGAGCGCAGCGGCGATCAGGGAGAGGAGATGCACGAGAAGCCCTATCCGGTCGGCATCTGATTATGTTCGGGAACGCGGCAGTAGTGGCCGCCTGATAAACTGAGAGTCGAGCCCTCCCACCCGTTCATGCAAAGGGACAGGGCAAAAACAGGCCATGATTACTGGCATCTTTCTTGCGATTGCTCTTCTCCTTGGATACGCAACGACCTTGGTCTTGTCCATGGCGGCGACCTTCGGCGTCACGTCGATGTCACATTATTTTGTCGTGAAGGACTACAGGATCAGGCGAAGATACAAGTTCCTGCAGGACCTCATCTGGCTTCCGTGCGCTGCGGCAGGAGCCTACGTGGCCTCCTGGGTGGGAGCGCATTTGAATCCATGGATGACCGGCGGCGCATTCGTCGCGGTGCTCGTCGGTGTTCTGTGGGTGAATGCATGGGAGAGGCGGCAGCGAGGCATCCCGCACCAGATAGCGATGACCCTTCTCTCAGTGGCAGGGGTAGTGATCGGCTTCATGCTCCGGCTGCAGGGCGCGCATTGACCCACATACGCGTGACGTTCGCCAACGCTTGAGTTGAGGACCCTCTAGATCAAATTCAATCATGCTTTACCCCGCTGTTGCCCCTGTTTTTCTTGTTGTCATCCCCGAAGGAGATCTGCGTTTCTTTCTGCCGGGATACACTCACCGTGGAATCGCTCTAATTAGATCAGACCTGAAAAGGGGCGTAGCCTCAGCCACGCCCCGAACACACGCCAAGAAATGTACTTGGATTAGCCTTGTGAGAATGCTCCTGTTCCGTCCCTAGAAACGGACGCCGAACGTGACCGGGAGATAAGTCGTCTGCCGGCTGTTCTGGGGAAAGACATTGAAGTAGGAAGTATTCCCGCTGTCGTCAAAGGGGCGAGGTTTATTGTCGGTCCACACATAGCGTGCCTCGGCATAGAACTTCACTGAACTGAAGCGGGACGCCTTATAGGTGAATCCGAGGCCGCCATTCGCGCCGAAGGCGTTGCTGGTGTACTTGTCGATGGTTTGGTTAGCCTGGTATTGATAGCAACCATAGTATGGATCGCAATAGGTTCCAATTCCGGGAATCGTGAAGTTCGCGGTCTTGTGATAGAACCCAACGCCTCCAATCACGTAAGCGCCCCAGCTATCGGAGGTGTAATAGTTGATGATGGGATCGAGGGTAAAGGACCAGATGTGGCTGCCGCCCCCGAGTTGCGTTAGTGGATTACCATTCTGATCCGTTGCATAGATGGGTGGCCCATTATAGATCGCCAGCAGGTTGTTCAAAGTCGCAGTCTGGAAGCCAAAGTGATCGTAGTCAAACTGGGCAAGGACGCCAAAGGTCTTGTTAAAGTTGCGTCCGCCGCCGACCTGAATGTTCCAGCCCGTGGTCAGATAGTTGTGGGTGCCGCCAGTGGGCAGGTTGAAACCTCCGCCGACCTCAAAAGTGTATTTGTTGGAACCATCGGAATTGGTCCGGCTGTCGTTGTAGTTCGGCCGTCCATAACGGCGACGGCGTGGCGGCGGTTGGGCCGCATCGAACCTGAGGAAATTCTCCGCGCTTGCGGTAGTTGTGTCGCCAACGCTACTGCTGTAATTCAGATCGTCGGGTGTGGTCAGGGCCGGAGTTGAGAGATTCAGCGGTGCAGCAAGACTCGCCTTCAGGTTGATGGCCGGCAGGGTTTGGGCCGTGCCTGCCGACTGCTGCGCATAAAGGCCGAGCGTTCCTGCTGCAGCCAGAAACGTGACTGCCGCAGTGCGGCTCAAGGTAACGGAAAGGCGATATCTGCGAATAGCTGTGTGCATCTTTGAGGCTCCCTTGAAAGCTGCGAGGTTCTTAGGTGCTTGAACCCAACTGCAGCGCTCTTGTTGTGTATGACGCGCAAAATGCCGTTTGGGATGACAACCTATTGCAGCATTTGTCATTGGATGAACAACAAAAAACTATCGAGAATAGAAACAGATACGGGCGCCATGCCGCAGCAGGAGCGCCCGCAAAGAAGACAGCAACATAAGTCTAGTGGATATCGAACTGCTCCGGGTGCAGGCTGGGATCTGATTTGACCAGAATCGTCTTCCCCGCCATCTCTTCCATCTCCTGCAGCCATTTGGTTCCGGGCGCCTTCAACTGTTTGACTACCTCAGGATTGACCCGAAGCATCACATCGCCGCGGTCGAGGTGCTTCTGCATCTTGCGCATCTCGATGTAGATATCGTTGCAGACCGTCACCGGCGACTTCACCATGCCGGTGCCGACGCAGACATTGCAGGTCGTCGACAGCGTGCGTTCGAGCGACTGCTTGACACGTTTGCGGGTGATGGCGACGAGACCGAAATCGTTGAACTGAAGAACCTTCGACGGGGCGCGATCGTTCTTCAACTCCTCTTCCAGAGCGGCCATGACCCGATTGCGGTTTTTACGCTCGTCCATGTCGATGAAGTCGATGATGATGATGCCGCCCAGGTCGCGCAGACGGATCTGGCGAACAATCTCGGGGATGGCATCAAGGTTCGTCTTCACAATCGTGTCTTCGAGGCGAGCCGTCTTGCCGACAAATTTGCCCGTATTGATATCGATCGCGACCAGCGCTTCGGTCTGGTTGATGACGATCGACCCACCGGACTTGAGCCACACCTTGCTGCGCAGCGCCTTGTTGATCTCTTCGGTAATGCCGAACTGCTCGAACAGCGGAGTCTCTTTGGTATAGAGCTTGACGCGGCGAATCAGCGAAGGCTGGAAGCGCTGCAGGAAACGCAGGACGCGCTCGTACTCCCCTTCACTATCGACCCAGATGGCGGAGAAGTTGTCAGTAACCTGATCGCGCAGAATACGCTCCACCAGATTGAGGTCATGGTAGATCAACGCCGGAGACTTACTGGACTCGGAGCGCTGCTTGATGTCTGCCCAGAGGTTGAGCAGGAAGCGAAGATCGCTTCGCAACTCCTCTTCACTCGCGCCCGAGGCGGCCGTCCGGACGATGAACCCGCCGGAGGCTTCGCCTTTCTCACTGAGCAGTATCTCTTTCAACCGGCGGCGTTCCCCGTCCGATTCGATCTTGCGCGAAACGCCGGTGTGGTTCACCGTAGGCATGAACACCAGGAACCGGCCAGGAAGCGCGATGTGCGAGGTGATGCGGGCGCCCTTCTTGGCGATAGGCTCCTTGGCGATCTGCACGAGGATTTCCTGGCCCGGCTTCAGCAGTTCGCTGATGGCAGGCAGGTTGGTGGACTGCATCGAACTGCGCCCGCCACGGCGGTCCCGGCCTCCGCCGGAGCGCTCACGGTCGCCGGCTCCGCCGGTATGACGCGGACGCTCACTGCGATCGCCGCCGCTGCGTCCGAATCGATCTCCGCGGCGCCCGTCCCGACGCCCATCGCGACGTCCGCGACCGCGGTCCTGGCTTCTATCGAGATTGCCATCGGATGCGGGTGTTACCGCACTGGCCTGCGCGTGGCCGAATCCATTGGGACCAGGTTCACTGCCTTCCGCGAACTCTTCATGCAGAACGTCTTCTTCCGTATCCGCCTCATCGAGATCTTCGTCCTCTTCCTCTTCAGCATCCTCGATGTGGCCGGGATCGTAGACGGCATCCTCTTCTTCGAGATCGTCTTCTTCCTCCTCATCCCCATGGCCGGAGCGCGTGATCTGGTCGATGGACATCTCACGAATCATGGTGCCAAGATCAGCGGCTCCTTCGAGTGTCTCCTCTTCGTCGAAATCATCCATCTCTTCGATTGAGCTCGCGTGCAGCGTGGTGTTGAAATCCTCGTCTTCCAGGGTCTCTTCTTCGAGCGAACCCGCCCCGGGAGCGAAATGCTGAGGAACAACTTCGTTCGCCCCAGCATCTTCGGCAGGACTGGAGATGGCTGTCTCATGCTCGATCGGCGAGACCGTCTCAGTGGCATGTTCAGGAATAAAGGTGGCGACGGGCGGCTCGGAGTGTAACTCGCCGCCGGCATAAAGAGTGGTGAGTTCGTGCGGGACAGGAGCTGTCTGCGTCGCGTCAGACCGAGAGTCAGTCTGCCAGTCGAATTTTTCATGCTCTGCAATCGGGGGCTGGGGAGCGGACTGCGCGTCCATATGCAGGTCCGCTACGTGCTCACCGGAACCGGGCGTAATGCTGTGGGTTTCGCTGTGTCCGCGCGCCTCAGACTCGGTGTCCGTCTCGTCCGGCGGAGCTTCGAGCACCGGCGCGCTCTGGCGAAACTCGCTGGGAGCGACGGGATCGACACGGTAGGAGGCAGAAGCGTCCGTCGGCTCATACTCGACTGGCTCTGCGGGAGCTGCGGGCTCTGCGGCGGCAATGGGTTCTGCAGTGACTGGCTCATGTTCAAGCTGGTCAGGCGAGATCAGATCGGGATGCGTGGCCAGCAGGACTTCAGGCTGCTCCTCAATGGTCTCGGCGACGCTGATGCCGTCGGCTTCGCGAATCACCTGAGCGCGCGGCAGTGCCGGCTCAGGCTTGTTGCGATAGCCGGCGCGCTGATCATGTCGGTGCTCGTCGCGGTGCTCGGTTCGGCCCTCAGAACGGCCTTCGGAACGGCGATGACGCGAGAGCGTCTCTCCGGGAAGAGTCGCGCCGCCATCCCAACCTGCCGGAATCGCAAAAGACGGTGCGGAAGGAACAAGGACGTTCTGCTCGACGGCAGAAGACGATGACGTTGTTGCCGCAGGTTCATCGCCGGCCTTCCGATACTTCGAGAGCGACTCGCCCGGCAGGATGATGGGTTCGGATGTGGGACCATTGTTCTCGGCAGATTCGTTATAGGCGGGGCTGTCGTCTACGCCATAGTGGGCCGTCTTCGGGGCGAATCCACGAGGAACCCGTGGTCCGCGCTGATCCCGTCCGCCTCGTCCTCCACGTTCATCACGGCCGCCGCGATTACTGCCGTCGCCCCGATTGCTTCGCTCGCCGCGATCGTTTCGGTTGCCCTGCCCGGCATTCTCCTGCGAGGAGTTGGTGGCCCCGGTCGTCGAACTGGCCGATTCTGCGGGCGAGGTCGTGCTGGTGGTGAAACGCGATGCGGCGGCGGCATCGATGTCGAAGGAGTCGTCATACGCTGTCTCCCCGGGTGCCTCGTCGCCAGCTTCCATCGGAGTTCCAGCGGCCAGCGAAGACTCATCGCGCTGTCCGGGGACTCCAGAGATTCCCGGACCACGTCCACGGCGGCGGCCACGACGGCCACGCCAACGACGGCTGCCGTCGGCTCCTGGCGCTCCTTCTCCAAGCTCGGCCTCGTCGTTCCGTTCTACAGGAAGATCTTCGCCAACGAACTCGACAGGGCGTTTGAACTCTTCTGCGTCTACCGGCGCGGCGTTTTCGGAGAGCGGCTGGCGGTCGCGATTGCCGCTGCGGTCGCGGCGTCCACGGCCACGGCTCCGATCCCCTCGGCCGCTGCGATCGCCCCGCTCAGGGGAGCGACTGCTCAGTTCGGCGGACGGCTCAGAGGTAGCCGGAGAGCCTTCGATAGTCTGGGAAGCGCCAGTCGGGGAAGCGCCGTTACGGTCGCGATTGTCGCGGCGCCCTTGGGAGCGTAGCCCTTCATCATTGCCGCTGCTGTCGAAGTCGGCCGAATCACCGGCCTCTTCCATGAAATCGGTGATGTAGAGGAAGGCATCGCGTTCGAGCCCTATGTCTACGAACGACGACTGCATGCCCGGCAGCACGCGTGTAACCTTGCCGTTATAGATAGAGCCCGCAAGCGTGTATTCGTTCTCGCGCTCGTAATAAATCTCAGCCAGGGCGTCGTTTTCGACGATGGCGAGACGGGTCTCGTGGGGGGTGCTGGAGATGTATATTTCTTTCGACATTCGCTGTACTCTTTCTGCCCGCCCCGGTGGGGATGCGAGCGGCAGACGAGACAGGGAATCATCGGGAGCTGACCTGGCATCGTGGCCAGGCATCGCTCACCGTGGAGCGGACAGGATGCGGGGTGCGGAAGCGCGTGAACAAAGCTCGACAACCGGTGCGAGATGTTGGTGCTGCTCTGCCCTGAACGCACTCGCCTCGAGCGCGGATTGGACAATACCGGGTAGATCGGGGACACGGGAGGATGCTTCGTGCGACAGCAGACATGCGGAGTTTGTGACCAGAACAACCTCAAGATCAATCATTTGAGGCGGGGCCGTTTGCCTTCCGAATGTAATCATTTCCCTTCAAACCTGTCCGGCCAACGGATCGATTTTCCTCGTCTGGCCGGCCTTTTCTTCTAAAAAAATCTTTATTGCCGCCTACCGGCGAGCGTGCGCCTGGAACAGCGGGATAGTACGCTGACCGGCATCTACAGCCGGACAGGTGTTGCTAATAGTATTGCACTAAAGCTGCGGCAGAAGCCAGCCTGCAAGAAGATTCTCATTGAGTGGCGTTGAGTTCCCCTGGTTGCGGTGTGTCACAATTCAGCATGGACTGGCAGCATGTGATTCGGATATTGCGCGAACACGAACTGGAATTGAGAGCTGCCGGTATTGTGCATTTGCGCCTGTTTGGGTCCATTGCGCGCGGAGAAAAGTCCCAGCAATCGGATATCGATCTATTGGCAGATTTCGATAAGTCCAGACGTTTGACCCTTGTCACTGTAGGCCGCCTGCAGAGTCATCTTACCGAGCTTTTAGGCGCAGAGGTCGATCTCTCCTCAGAGGAGTGGATGAAAGGGCCCGTCCGCACAAAAGCCATGCGCGAGGCAGTCGTTGCCTTTTAGGGATGCTCGTACCACCTTCGAGACATACTGGAATGTATCGATTACGTTAATGAATTTCTGGACGATATGGACTTTGAAGCATATCGGAAGGATCAGAAGACCAAATCCGCTATTGAACTCCAGCTTCAGATCATCACCGAGGCAGCGATCCGGCTCGGAAGCGCGGCTGAGGCACTTTGCCCTGGACTTGACTGGAAAGGCTATCGAGGACTGGGGAATCTGCTCCGGCATGTTTATCAGCGCATCGATGACGAGATCGTATGGAATACGGTAAAAGATGACTTGCCGCCTATGCGAGACGCCGTTCTGAACGCTCTCGACCCATCCTGAACGAGGTAAACAACCCCGCATTTCGTCGTTGCTCTTGCTTTTCCTGTTCTCAATCCGTCTCATCCGCGGAAATCCGCGGTCGTGCCTTCAGTTCCTAATTCACGAAGCGCCGCATCCGGATGTTCATCACGATCCCCAGCGCCAGAAACGTAAACAGCACCGACGAACCACCATAACTCAGCAGCGGCAGCGGGATCCCGGTCACCGGCATCAGCCCGACCACCATCCCGACGTTCACCGCAATCTGGAAGAGAACCACCGCCACCACCCCCATAATGATGAACGAACCGGGGAGATCGGAGGCCGTCTGGGCGTTCTGAATCAGCCGCATAAGAATCAGGAAGTAGAGCAGAAGCACCCCGATCGCTCCGACAAAGCCATGCTCCTCGCAAAACGCCGCGAAGATGAAGTCGGTATACGGAATGGGGAGAAAGTCGCCCTGGGTTTGCGTCCCCTTGTTCGCCCCCTTGCCCCAGATCCCCCCCGAGCCTACCGCAATCAGCGACTGGCGAATCTGATAGCCGGAGCCGCGAGGATCGGAATCGGGATCGAGGAACGCATTGATGCGCGCCTGCTGATACGGCTTCAGATGCTTGCCGGACTTGTAGACGCCAACGCCAACCACCGCGATGACCAGCACCATAATTCCCGCCTGCCGGAACCGTATGCCGCCAAGAAACAAACCGCAGATCAGAATCGGAAGATAGGTAAGGGCCGTGCCAAGGTCAGGCTGCTTCAGCACAAAGGCCATCGGAATGCCGACCATCGCGAACGCCTTCCCGATATCCCCCCAAGTAAGTTCCTTGCCGGCCAGTCCCCAGAAATAACGCGCAATCGCGACAATCAGGATCAGCTTGATCCACTCCGACGGCTGAAAGTGCGCTCCATGAAAGCTGATCCAGCGTTTTCCGCCAAGCACACGTGTCCCAAACAACGCCACGGCAACCAACGCGATAATGCCAACGCCATAGGCCCAGTGCGCGATATCGATCAGACGGTGGTAATCGACCAGCGAGATCAGGAACATCAGCACCAGGCCAACCGCCAGAAACCCGATCTGCTTGTGGTCGAAGCCATGAAATTTGGTATGCAGCGTGGCCGACTTGATCTCGAACACGGAGATCACGGAAAGCAGCAGCACGAAGCCGAGAAGCACCCAGTCGAAATCGCGATAAGAGGAGAGGCGAGTCATCGTGGCAGGTCTGTCCTATTCGGCGCTGGGAACGGCTGGGGTTGACGGAAGGGTGGGGGGCGCCTCAGGCTTTGGCGTGGGCGTCTCGGCGATGCGCACATTATTATCGCGTTTGCGCTGCTTGTTCACGTAGGCTTCGATCACCTGCGCCGCCAACTTGGCGGAGTTGTTGCCCCAGTTCCCATGCTCCCACAGAACCGCCACCACAATGTCTGGATTCCGCCGCGGAGTCATGCCGACAAACCACGCATTGGGCTGTGTATTATGCCCTTTGCCGCTGCGGGCCAGCGCATCGTGCCCGATCACCTGCGCGGTGCCGGTCTTGCCGGCGAAGTCTACCCCGTCCAAATGCGCGGCATACGCCGTGCCGATGGGGCTACTGGTGACATTGGCCATCGCATCGGTAATGATCTGCCAGTTCTCCGGCGTCAGCGGGATCGTCTTGTTGCCCGCGCCAGGAAAGCTCTCATGAACGGCCTCCAGCATCTCCGGCGGCACCTCGTCTTCGAAGACTACATGCGGACGGCGTAGCACCCCGCCCGAAGCAATACCACCGAGCGCCCGCGCCAGTTGCAGCGGAGTTGCGGTAACAGCCCCCTGCCCAATGCCCACTGAGATCGTCTCGCCCGCAAACCACTTCTCATGCTGCGTCTTCAGCTTCCACAAGGTCGACGGCATGGTGCCGGTCGCCTCGTCCGGCAGATCGATGCCGGTCCTTTGCCCGAGCCCGAGCGACGTCGCGTACTTCGCAATCGTATCGATGCCAAGCCGGTTCGCCAGCGTGTAATAGAACGTATCGCACGAGTACGGTATGGCGTTGTAGATATCGACCATGCCATGATGCCGGTCACAGGCATAGAAGTGACCGTAGAAGCTTGCTCCCCCATTGCACTCCACCCGCATCGTCTGGGCCACGTTCTCCTGCAGTCCAGCGACCGACATGATGATCTTGAACGTGCTGCCAGGAGCAAGCTGCGCCTGAATCGTCTTATTGAGCAGCGGATGATCCGGATTGTTCAGGATCTCATTCCAGTAGCTCTTGGTTAACCGCACCGCGAACTGATTTGGATCGAAGGTCGGACGCGACGCCATGGCCAAAATCTCGCCCGTATGCGGGTCCATCGCCACAATAGCGCCGATCTTTCCCTCGAGCGCCTTCTCCGCCGCCATCTGGACGTCCAGGTCGATGGTCAGACGCAGATCTTTTCCGGGAACAGCGAGGGTCTGCCCAAGATGGCCCAGCTCCTTACCGTGGCTGTTCACAATAATGTCACGGCTGCCGTCCACCCCGCGCAGCAGCGCATCATACGTCTGCTCGACACCCGAGCGCCCGACCACATCGCCAGGCGAGTAGAACGCGTAGCGCGGATCGTCTAGCATCTGCTCCGAAACCTCGCCGACATACCCGATCAGGTGCGCCGCAAATCCGCCGGAGGGGTACAGACGCCGCTGCTCGTCGAGAGTCTCCAGTTCGGGAAGCTCGTCGCGATGGGCCGCAATAAACGCCTGCTCGTCCGGCGTAATGTCCTGCTTCAACGGAATCGGCTGGTACTTCGGCGCAATCTGGTAACGCCGGATGGTCGCCTGGATCTGCTCGATCGGAAGATGCAGGCCTCGCGAGATCAACGGCAGGTCGGTGTCTATGTCCTTCATCTGCTCGCGCAGCAGATAGCAGGAGACGGACGGGTAATTGTCCACCAGCAGGCGTCCATCGCGGTCGAACAACCGGCCGCGCGGCGCGAGGATCGGCACCTTCCGAATGCGGTTCGCCTCGGCCAGCGCACGAAAGTTATCCGCTCCCACTACCTCAAGCCGCCACAGTCCGGCAATCAGCACGGCCAGCACCAGCGCAACCAGGTACTGGGCAGAGTGAAGCTTGCCGGCCGGTACCTTCTCCACCTTGCCGGTCGGTCCCAGGTCCTGCATGTCGGGATGTTGCGGGAAGTCCATGCTATGTCAGTCTACGACCGATTCGGCCGACTGCTCTACCACTCTCGTCTAAGAGAGTTGACGGAGCGTCTAAATCGCTAATGTCAGCACGGCGGCGCTTGCGGCTTTCATCTCGATCTCGACAGATCCACGTAGGATTTTCATGATTTCCTGATTCTTCGGTTGCCAGCGGCCGTCTTCTCCAACCGTTGCGCCGCCGAAGCTCACGCGGTCCGTGCTCTCGGGAGTAGGCGCTTCCAGGCGTAGTGCGGTTGCGTGGCGAACAGTTTTTTGGGATCGAACCATTACAGTTACATTTTGCTTCAGGTCCTTGTTGATCACGGTGAGCGAGAGCTCTTGTTCGCTCTGCGCGACGGCGTAGGCTGTCAGATTGATGCCGCCGGCATCAGTGTGTGCGGGGAGTTGCTTGCCCCTGCTGCCCTGCGCAAAGGCCAGCATGCCATAGCAGCTCGGCTTTGCGACGTTCTTGCCAGGTGCATCTCCGGCGATCGGCGAGTAAGGACTAATGACTCCATGCTGGTTCACTCCGGTTTCGATGTTTACTCCGGCGGCTCCTGCGGAACACAACGTATACATATAATCGAGGGTCCACAGCGCGCCGGCCAGCGTATCGCTGACACCGGGACGCCCGCCGTTGTAGAAGGAGTTCGTCTCGCAGATGCGGTATGGGATACGCGAGGCGGTCGAGATCGCCTGAAGCCGCTTCAGGATTGCTGCGAGTCTTTCATCCGGCTGCAGCATACGCGAGATGGTGCTTGCCGGACTTCTCCCATCACCGATGTAGTAGTGCTCCGTGAGCAGGGTGGTGGACGATCCTTCGTCGCGGGCGAATCGCTCGACCCAGTCCGTCGAACCGGCTGCATCGGGTCCGGAAAAGCGCACGTTCGGTACATTCTCCTGGATGGCCGATTTGAAGCGCCTGTATTCCTGCAGGAATATGTCGTAATTCCATTCCGGCCGGCGTGTGCGGTAGAGATCCGGTTCATTGCCTATCTCGAAGGAGTGCAGCGCTGGTCCCAGTATCGAGCTGACTGCGGCCGCCTCGGCGACCGCCTGGTGCATCGTTCCGCTGCCCAGGTTGAGACCCCAGATCGCCCTCCATCCAACTGCGTCGAGAAAGGAATGAAGATCGGTGAGACTGTTCGTGTTGACCACTGTTCCTTGGGGAGAAGACTTTGCCACGCCATCGGGCTCGAAGAAAGCATCGTCCGAGGTGTTGCCGCCGATCCGGAGGAGGCCAGAGGCTCCTAGTCCGCGAACCAGTTGAACGTAGCGGGCGTTGGAGGCCGAGAGGAGTCCAGGCACACCGAGGGAAGCCGTCTCGTAGCCTAGCCCGGTGAAATCCTGCGGGATAGCGCGCCTCTCGGCGTCGAGGTCAACTTGAATAGAGACCTGGCCTGCAGGTTTCGCGGGAGCCGTTTGAGCGTCGATCCAGCGGGACGCCTTGAGGCTTGCAGCCGCGCTGATAACGTTGGCGAGAAATGATCTTCGGTTCATGAAGTGCCTGGTGTGATTGGAAAGGTAGCAAGTTGAGACTTTGCGCGTTCTAAAAACACGACTCATCCAATCCACATTGAAGATGTTTCGGTCGGCGCCTAAAAAGACGATTGATGAAGGATATTTCTTATAGTACGTCAGCCACAGCAGAAGTTATCAGAACAGATGCATGCTTGCCCAATGACGTATGTCAGGATTTGATGTGGTCGATCTGAGACGTTGCGTTTGTGTACTGCGCTTCGTTGGACGTTTCGTCAATGCGCCGGAAGCGCCGCGTAAGGCGTCTACGCTGAACCTGACTGGCTAGCTGGGCTTCAGTAGCGGCGGGGCTGTAACTTCGATAAAGGGTGCCCAGGTGTCACGCACGATCTCACGACCCGCGTAGACCATGATGCCGGCGGCAAGCGCCGTTCCCGTACACCAGGAGCAGAGCTTTCCAAAGCTGATCACCTGCCTGCATGCGTTGAAGGCTGCCGCCGAAGCATCGAGTGTGAGCTTTGCTCCGAGAATTTTTTTGGCGTTCGGATGACGCTTTGCCAGGAGGATCAGGGCGAGTGTTGCTCCGAAGCTGGCTAGTCCCAAAGGTCCGTCTGGAATCCCGAATGGATGAGCAGCTTTGGACGTGGTGATTCGTTGGGAATCGAAGAGCGAGCAGGGCGGGTCGGGAAGATGGCCGAGAACGCCGGCCTGATAAAGAGAGACAGGGACCAAGGTGGCGAGTGCCGTACAGCAGGCTCCGAGCAAGAGGACTTCGTTGCTGTGCGATGAAGTCACGGAGCCGCTGCGAGACGTTGCCATCACGACCTCTTCTTTACGGCGAGAGCACCGCCCGCGGCGGCCAGCAGGACGGCTGCTCCCAGAGTGAACCAGCCACGATGCAACGTGATGCAGACTTCGGCGCTGGTTCTTTTCGAGCGGTCGGCGAACTTGCCGCGCGCGCTGTGTACGCCGGGAACATAGTGGTAGAGATTGTTGGGCGCGTTCGGATCTCTGGGTTCATTTGGAATCTGCTGCGACTTGTAGCCAGTCTTGCCGAGGTACCGGTCGAGAATGCCAGGGATGAACTTCTGGCCGACGATCGCCAGAACGGTAGGGGATCCGACCCAGTATTCCCGGCGTGGATTCTTTGCGAACCCTGCTTCGACGACTACCTCGGCTGCCAGTTCGGGCTCAAAGATCGGAGGGACGGGCTGGGTGTCGTTCGGTAGGCGGTTCTTTACCCAGTCGAATTGCGTGGTGTTCATCGCGGGCATTTGAATCGCCGTGACTTTGACATTGCTGTTGTCGTGGTATAGTTCGCAGCGCAGCGAATCGGTGAAGCCGTTGATGGCATGTTTGCAGGCGCAGTAGGCGGATTGCAGCGGGATGGAACGATAGGAAAGCGCGGAGCCGATCTGAATGATGGTGCCGCGATCGCGGGGGAGCATCCGTTTCAGCGCAGCGAGCGTGCCGTGAACGAACCCAAGATACAGGACGTCCGTGACTCGTTTATAGTCGGAGGGCTCCATCTCTTTCACCGGAGAGAAGACGCTGACCATCGCATCGTTGACCCAGACGTCGATGGGGCCGAACTCTTCTTCGACGCGGGTTGCCGCGGCATCGACAGCTTCGGCATCGGAGACATCAACGGGCAGGACCAGAGCATGGCCTCCGAGCGCCTCGCACTCCTGCTTTGCGGCGTTTAGCGCTTCAGGATTTCTTGCGATCAATCCAATGTGCGCTCCTCTCTTCGCGAATCCGTGGGCGATAGCACGGCCCAGGCCCGCGGACGAGCCGGTCACGACGATGACGAGTTCCTTGGACATTGAGATCCTCCGGGCTGCAAAGAAGAAAGCTATCAGTGCTTATTGATGAGATGCCGGTTTTCATTTCGACAAAACGGCCTGTGAAAATTCCTGTTGGGCTCCCCAAACATTGCATCTTGCACGGAAGTCACTTACTGAGTTGCCGCATTTCGAATTCCAACTTTCTTGTCCAGTCGGCCGGTGCCGTTTCGTCGGGCATGGCGACGACTTCCCCGATGCGGACCTGCAGGCGGCCGGAACGAAACCAGTCCGTGTTGCCGGGTCGCAGCGTTGCGAGTCCCACGAGGGCGATGGGCAAGACGGGAACGCGCGATTGAGCCGCGAGTAGACCGATGCCCTGCCGAAAGGCTCCCAGTTCTCCGCCATGGCTTCGTGTCCCTTCTGGAAAGACGAGAACCGAGTAGCCTCGATCCAACGCTTCGCCCGCATGCGCGAAGCTGCGCTTGAATCCTCGCAGGCGCGGAAGCGGGAAGACGTTGAAGAGTGTGGTCAGGAGCCAATAGGCGGCTGGAGCGAAGAAGTTTTGCAGGAAATTGCGCTGCCCACGGGCGAACCGGAAGTCCAGGAGCATCTCGCCGGACATGGCGACTGCGACCCGGTGCCGTAGCCGCGCCGGCAACGCGTAGAGGACCAGCGGTCCATCCAACATAGTGACGTGATTCGCGATGATCAAGAAGGGTCCGGGCGGGATCGCTTCGCTACGCGCGACGACCCGAGGGCTTAGAAAAAATCCGATGAGGGGTCGAATGACGATCTCCAGCATGACGTTTCGGAGGAATCGCACGGGCCAGGACCATGGCCAGCGCGGATAGATGTGGGCTTCGGCTGCGGGCTGTCTCTCGGGCACACTCGATTCGACAGTAACCGGCGTGGCAGTTGTGGGGGAACTGCCTGAAGGTGCGCGCTCTGCGATAGCATCTCTCAAATCGCCGAGCGTGACGACGCTTGCGATCTGCGCTTCGTCGAGTTCTATACCGATATGCTGTTCGATTGCGGATGCCAACTGCACTCGCCCGAGGCTGTCGAGATACAGGTCTTCGGAGAGCCGGAGGTCATCGCCGCCCTGCGCAGCTTCGACTCCTGTGATCTCTGCGATCAGGGACAGTAAGGTATCAGTCTGCTGTTCTGGATCCATGGTGCGGCGATTGAGAGTAGCGCATGCCCAATCTTTAATTGGGCGGCGCAGCAGTTTGCCGGTGGAGGTGTAGGGAAATTCGACCTCAGGCCAACGGAGGGTGCGGCGGATGTGCTGGGACTCCGCCAGGCTGTCATTTGCACCGCGGACTGCCTGCTGCAGGGCTGCGCCATCGCCGGAGAAGAGGGTCACGCAGACCGGCTCGATGCTGTTGGCGACCTCGCATGGAACTACCGCGCAGCCGCGCACGCCCGGCTGTCGCAGCATTGCCGATTCGAGATCTGAGGGATGGATATTGAGCCCGCTGGAGGTGACGATGGCATCGCCCTTGCGGCCGACGAAGCGAAAGTCTCCCGAATCGTTCTGCTCGGCCAAGTCGCCGGTGGCCAGCCAGTCACCTTTGCGGGGCTGCATGCGCCCTTGCTGCCAAGTGGCTCCGGAGACCATATCGCCACGCACTAAAATTTCGCCGGTATCGCTGAGCCGGACTTCTCGCCCAGGCAGTGCCTTGCCGATGGTGCCGTGGCCGATGCGAAAGGGATGATTGAGGGTGATGAGCGCGGCTGTCTCGGTCATGCCGTAGCCCTGGATCAGAGCGAAACCGAGTTGGTTCCAGAAGCGCTCCAACTCTTGCGGCAGCGAGGCCCCTCCGGAGATGACGGCCCAGAACTTCCACCCCAACGCGCGATGAACGGCACGGAAACGCCACCAGCGCTTCAGAGCAGACATACCTGCAGTACGCTCCAACTCGGCAGGGAGGGCCGGGAAGTTTCGCAATAGATGCGCGCGCAGCAGAGTGAGCACACGCGGGACGGCGATGAGGACCGAGATGCGTTCGCGACGGATCAGGTCGACGGTTCGCGCCGGTTCAAAATTATCGGCGAAGTGGAGTTCCGCGGCAAGGATCGCCGGCACCCAAAGGCCCATGAACTGGCCGAAGACATGGCTGAGCGGGAGGGTGTGAAGGAGACGGAGCGGATGCACCCAGCGCTCGTATTTGCGATAGTTTGCAATCTCCGCTTCGATTGGCCGCAGGCTTGCCAATACGTTGCGATGGGTATGGACGATCCCCTTTGGCTCGGAGGTGGTGCCGGAGGTAAACACGATTTGAAATGGGGCGTCTTCGCGGATAGACGCAGCTACAGTGAAGTTCGGCTGCCGCGGCAGTGTAGCGGCCATCCCGGAGAGGACGATTTGCGGCGCATGTGTCTCGACATCGTGCAGCAGCGCAGCGTCGCCGAGGATGAGCCTGGGGGTTACTTCGGCGAAGACCCGTTTGGCGAACTCAGCCGGGCTGGCGGCATCGAGAGGAACAGCGAGTACGCCTTGCAGGAGACAGCCGAAGAAGGCGCCGATCCACTCGGCTGAGTTTTCGCCCCAGAGGACCACACGCTCGCCGGCGCGGATCTCGCGGCGTTCCAGCTCGGCGGCAAAGCGGCCAGAAAGCTGGGAGAGGTCGCCATAGCTGGCAGCGTACCGGCGGACGCCGCGGTGCGACACGACCGCCGTTTCCGTAGCGTGGTCGCGGAAGTCTTCGACGAGGCTGGCCAGATGCACCCTCACAGTTGTATGGGATGCAGAGTCTGCCGTGAGGCGATCAACCTTCGAGGGCTTGTGGTTTAGGGGAAGCTTGTGTATTTTTTGATGCTAATCGACAGAAGATGTTCACGTTGCGGACAACCCGGCGGATGGCCGATGCACCTTATTCTTGCAAGCTTAGGCATAAGAGTGGGAGGGTGCGCGTGTGTATTTGGCGTGCTGTTCCTTACCCATCAATCGAAACTTGTTTGACACTCGCCAGAATGGGTTGAACATGGTTTACTGGCGAACGATGCAGCAGTTGGCTGCCGCAATACCATTCGGGAGGCTTCCATGGGCAGACGTGATTTTGCATTTCCCCTTTTATTTTTTATGTTGCTGGCACTGCTCCTCGCAATCCCTTCTACGTCCCACGCGCAATTCAACGCCAGTCTCTCTGGGACGATCACGGACCAGACCGGAGCGATCATTCCTGGCGCTACGGTGACGCTGAAGGACTCCGCAACCCAGGCGACCCGTACCACAATCAGCGGAGGTCAGGGCACCTATCAGTTCAGCGAACTGCCCCCGGGCACCTATTCTCTGAACGCCACGGCCAAAGGATTTCAAGCTACCTCGCTGGACAGCGTAACGGTAATCGCCGAGACTCCGCGCAATGTCGATTTGAAGCTCCAGATTGGAGAGTCCACCCAGACGGTCAATGTCTCCGCCGCGGATGTGCCAGTGCTTAACACCTCCGACGCGAGCATCGGCACCAGTATCTCTTCTGCCGATGTGACACGGCTGCCTGCCTTTGGCCGCGATCCCTACGAGCTGTTACGCCTCACTCCGGGAGTTGTCTCGGATGGGGCGCGCAGTGGTTCCGGTTCGAGCGTCGCGCTTCCTAACGCGCAAGGAGCCGGTCAATCGAACTCCGGCATCTTCCAGACCGAGAACCAGATCAATGCCTCGGCTGCAGGGCAGCGCCTAACCTCGAACACCTTTCTCATCGACGGCGTCAGCGTAGACAGCCTCTCTCATGGCGGCGCGGCCGTAGTTACTCCCAATCCTGAGTCTGTCGCAAGTATTACCACCACCTCCAGCAACTTCGACGCGACGGAGGGCCGCAATATCGGCATGCATATCCGCACCGTCACCAAGTCTGGAACCAACAACATCCACGGCAGCCTCTTCTTCCAGTACGACGAGCCCGGGCTCAACGCTTACGAGTCGTATGGCGGTCCCGCCGGCGCGCTGCCCATCCGCGTCGAAAACAAACAGCGCGAGTGGGCGGCAAGTCTCGGCTTCCCGATTATTAAAGACAAGCTCTTCTTCTTTGCCTCCTATGAGGGCGCGAGCAACGTGAATCGCGGCTATTCGGAGCAGTACGTTCCCACTTCCTCTTTCCTCAGCACACTGGGCCAGACGAGAGGCAATGGCATCGTCAACGGCGTGCTCAACGGGCCCGGCGGTCAGGCGTCTATTGTCAAAGCGCTGCCGACACTCTGCCAAAACCTGCAAAGTCCGCCCTCTGACTCTACCACTCCGGTGTGCGCGGAGGTCAACGGCGGCGCAGACCTCGGCTCCTTCTCTGGCACGGTCGGCACTTACCTGCCCGCGTACGATCCGGCTCATCCTAAGACACCCAACAGTCTTACCGGAGCCGGGCTCGACGGCTTTCCTGACGTACAATTCGCCCAGGTCAGCACACCCTCTCACTATCGCGGCAACCAATGGAACGCCCGCGTCGACTGGAATCTGACGGCACGCGACGTTCTCTCTCTCAGCGGCTTTTACGTCAAGCTTGCACAAAACAGCCCCGATGCCAGTACCGGAGCGCAGCCTCTCTCGAACCTACTGTTCAAACCTCTCAATGCCACTGCAACTGTCATTTACATTCACACCTTCAACGCCAATCTGATCAACGAAGCACGCGGCAACTTCACCCGCTTCTCCGACAATCAACTTACAGATTCCGGCACCAGCGTCGATTTCGGAATTCCGCGCTTCGAGGTCCAGGGTTATACCTTCGGACGTCTTTACTCCGGCCCCGCGCCGGGAGCAGGCACTCCCGGCATCCTGGCGCAGAACACCTATGAATTTCGGGACACGCTAATCCAGACGATCGGATCTCACACGACGCGCTACGGCGGGCTCATCCGCTGGCAGCAGGACGACGATAACCTCAGCGGCAACTCCCGCCCCGACTATGTCTTCCAGAACATCTGGAATCTCGCAAACGATGCGCCCGTTTTCGAGTCCGTCGCAGCAAACCCAAACACCGGCGGTCCCGTGAACGCACAGCGCTACTTTCGCGATCACAACATCGCCGCCTTCGTCCAGCACGACTGGAAGGTCAACTCAGCCTTCACCCTGAATGCAGGCATCCGCTGGGAGTATTTCGAACCCCTCTACAATAAAGGGTCTAACATCAATCAGCCTGTCTTCGGTTCGACCTATGCCACTTACCTGAGCGCGGCGCGTCTCGCTCCGGTCAACCATATAACAAACTCGAACTTCAACAACTGGGCCCCAAAATTCGGATTTGCTTGGGCTCCCGCTGCATACAACAGCAAGTTCGTTCTCAGCGGAGGCTTCGGCGTCTCTTACGACCGCATCGACGACGGTCTATATATTCCGGGTTTTGAGAACGGTCCCGGATATGGTGCCTTCAATCTATGCTGCGGCACTGACACCGCCTCCGCCGCTGCGGCCCACATCCTCTTCGCGCGCGGCACAACGCGCTCGCCCTACAGCTTCCCGGTCAACCCCGGTCTCGCCGTAGGCACGGATCCCACTACGGGCCTTCCCACCGGCGCAGGCGCAATCGAAGCTTACGGCGCAGCGCCGCACACGTATCAGCCCATCCTGTACAGCTTCTCTCTGCAAACCCAGTATGAACTGCCGCATCAGATAGTCGCCATCCTCGGATACCAGGGGTCCATTGGTCATCACGCCATCCGTCTGGTGAACCAGAACTTCCTTTATCCCACCTGCTCCCCCACTAATCCGGACGGCACCTGTGCGACCGGCTCTACAACCACACCGTTCTACCAGGTCTTTATTCCGACTACCGACGTCTACTCCAACTACAACGGAGCCAATGCGTCGCTCAATAAACGCTTCGCCCATGGCTATGACATCAATGCCACCTACACCTTTTCGAAGAGCCTGGACCAGGCATCGAACGAAGGCCCCGGCAGCCTCTCGAACCAGACCGACCCCGCACATCCTGAGACCGAGTATGGCCCATCCGACTTCGATAATCGGCATCGCGTCACCGTCTCCGGCAACTGGGACCTGCCGAAATACCATGAAAGTCATGGACTTGTCGGTTCCATTGTCAGCGGCTGGCAGATCAACGGCATCTTTCAATACCACACCGGCTTTCCCTGGACGCCTGTTACCGGGGTCCCTACGGTGGCTGTCGTGCAGAGCGCCTCAACCATCGCGCCTACGCGCCCTACCGCTTACTTCGGCGGAGCGCACAACTCTTGTTCCAACAGCGCCTACATCAACGGCAGCAACTTCCCCGGAGGCGGCAAGAAATACTTTCAGATCGGCACGCCCGGCGCTCCCGGCATTGGCCGCAACTCCTGGACCGGCCCCTGCTATCTGGACACCGATCTGAGCGCGGGGAAAGACCAGCCCTTCAGTGTATTCGGCCATGAGGCATCCGCACGCTTCCAGGCGAACTTCTATAACGCTTTCAATAAGACAAATCTTGCCCCGATTCTCTTCGGCACGAACAATGCCACCATCGAAAACTCTCTGTTTGGTATCTCTCCGTCAGCCGATGCCGGGCGCGTGATCGATTTCTTTGTTCGGGTCGACTTCTAAGGACGAACCATCAAGGGCTTACAGACGGCAATAGGAAGAGCCTGGCAAAGGCTGCCGCTTTGCATTGTTGGCACGTCTAAGAAAGAATAGATCATGCGACTTCGCCCCTCTCCAGCGGGAACACTGATGTTGCTTTCGTTGCTCACCGTCTGCCTGCAGGCGCAAAAAACTGAGGACAAGTCTGTGCCCTCCACAACAATCAGCATCGATGCCAAAGCACCTACTACGCCGTTCCCGCACTTCTGGGAGCAGATCTTCGGCTCCGGGCGCGCGGTGCTGTCGTTGCGCGAGAGCTATCGCGACGACCTGCGAACGGTAAAGACGGTGACGGACTTCGACGCCGTGCGCTTCCATGGCATCTTCATGGACGACGTCGGCCTGTACGATCCGAACGCGCACACGCAAAACCCGGGGCAGGCGGCTCAGGCTGCCGTCGATCTGTCCCCCTACAACTTCTCCTATGTGGACCAGATCTATGACGGGCTGCTCGCGAACCATGTGCGTCCGTTCGTCGAGCTGAGCTTCATGCCGAAGAAGATGGCCTCGGATCCCGCTGCCCTGCATGCCTTCTGGTACAAGCAGAACGTCTCGCCGCCGAAGAGCTACGCTCTGTGGGACGCGATGATCACGGCTTTCGCGCAGCATCTGATTGCGCGCTATGGTATCGAAGAGGTCTCGCACTGGAACTTCGAGGTGTGGAACGAGCCAAACCTCGATTTCTGGGCCGGGAAACCCGCTCAGCCCACCTACTTTGAACTGTACGATCACACTGTCTTGGCACTGAAGAAGGTGAGCAGCCGGATTCGCGTCGGCGGCCCGTCCACGGCGCAGGCTGCATGGGTCACGGCGTTCCTTCAACATTGCAAGCAGAACAATATTCCCGTCGATTTTGTTAGTTCGCACGTCTACGCGAACGATACGGCCAAAGATGTCTTCCACACCAACGAGAACATTCCGCGCGATCGTATGGTCTGCCGCTCCGTGCGCAAGGTGCATGACGAGATTGCGGCGTCGCCGTTCCCAAAGGCGCCGCTGATCTTCAGCGAGTACAACGCCAGCTATGCGAACGAGCCGGATGTGACCGACAGCATCTACATGGGGCCATGGCTTGCCGGAACCATCAGCCAATGCGATGGCCTAACCGAAGCGATGAGCTACTGGACCTTCTCCGATGTCTTTGAAGAGCAGGGCGTGGTCAAGACTCCGTTCTATGGCGGCTTCGGCCTGCTGGCGGAAGACGGAATTCCCAAGCCGTCGTTCAACGCCTTCGCCATGTTGCATGAGCTGGGCGACCGCCGCATCAAGCTTGACTCCGACTCGGCACTGGCAACGGTGCGCAGCGACGGTTCGCTCGCAGTGGCCCTCTGGAACTACGCTCCGCCTTACGGCACCGGCGCTGCCTACACGCCGCCTCCTGCTGATCCGGGGCCGTCGAAGACGTTCACGCTACATCTCACCGGAACGACACCAAATGCGAAGTTGCAGGTCTCGCGACTCGACGCAGAACATGGCAATGTTGGGAAAGCTTACGATGCCATGGGCCGTCCTGCATTTCCCTCACGCGACCAGATCATGCAGCTTCGTGCCGCGGGCAAAGCTTCGCCGCCGGAACAGGCTGCGCTCACAAACGGCACACTGAGTATCACCGTGCCTCCCCAGGGACTCGTCCTCATCACATCTGCCGGCATCGCATCAGGCCGCTAAGCTCTTTGTCTCCACTGAACCAAATGAACCCGTATCTGCCGAATCTACATGAGTGTTCGCCACACGACTTCCAATAAGATCACGCGACGTAGTGCGACAAAGTTGCTGGGCGGAACTCTCCTCTCAACCCTTGTAGCCTCACCTAAAACGCAGGCGCAAAAGCCTGCGGCAGCGCCTGCTCCGTATACCCGGCTGCTCAGCGACGAAGACCTCGCGTTCCTCGAAGAGATGGAGCATGCCGCCTGCCTTTTTTTCACCGAGCAGGCTGATCCCACAACCGGCCAGGTACTGGATCGTGCCAATAATAAGACTTCCACCGGCGCGCTGGACAGCCACTTCGCTTCCAGCATTGCCGCCACTGGCTTTGGCCTCACGGCGCTCTGCATCGCCGACCAGCGCAGCTACTTCAAAACTGATCGCATCAAGAGCCAGGTGATCACCACACTGCAGTTTCACCTGAACACGATGCCGAATGAGCACGGCTTCTTCTATCACTTCAACGATGTCAAGACCGGTAAACCTCTGATCAATGTTGAAGTGTCGTCGATCGATACAGCGATTCTTCTATGTGGTGTACTCACCTGCCGGGCCTACTTCAACGATCCGAAGATTACCGATCTCGCGACGCAGCTCTACAACCGCGTCGAGTGGCCATGGATGCTCAACGGCGGCAAGACCTTCTCAATGGGCTGGCGGCCCGAAACGGGCTTTATTGCGACGCGCTGGGATCACTACTCGGAGCTGATGATGCTTTATCTGCTGGCGATCGGATCGCCGACCCACCCGGTATCGCCCGATTCGTGGAGCGCCTTCACGCGGCCCCCCATCAACTTCGGGCCCTTCTCCTACATCAGCGGACGCGATCCTCTGTTCGTGCATCAGTACTCCCACGCATGGTTCGACTTCGCCGGCAAGCGCGATGCCTACACCGACTATTTTACGAACTCCATTACCGCCACCCGCGCACACAAGAGCTTCTGTCTCGGCCTGAAGCGTGGTTATAACAACGATTATTGGGGAGTCAGCGCCTCCGATTGGGAGCACGGCTACACCGCTTGGGGAGGGCCTCCGCTGATGGGTCCGGTCGACGGTTCCGTGGTGCCATGCGCCACCGCCGGGTCGCTTCCATTCTTACCCACAGATTGCGTTCGCGTGCTCCGCGCACTGAAGGACAACTACGGCAAGGACGCGTGGGGCCGCTATGGCTTCTGCGACGCGTTTCATCCTGACCTGCACTGGTACGACCCCGATGTGCTGGGCATCGACGTTGGCATCGGCGTGCTAATGGCAGAGAACCTCAGGACCGCCTTTGTCTGGGAGACCTTCATGCAAAACCCGGAGCCAGTCGCTGCGATGAAGGCGTGTGGCTTCCGGACTGATCGCCAGGGATAGCAGGTTTAGCCTTTAACCGGTGGTCCATCCTCAAGAAGCGTCAGCAGCTCGGGCTCATCGATTACCTTGACGCCCAGCGACGTTGCTTTTTCCAGCTTCGATCCTGCGTCTTCGCCTGCGACCACGTAGCTGGTCTTCTTGCTTACGCTTCCGGAGACACGTCCGCCTGCAGATTCGATCTTCTCTTTCGCAAGCTCGCGGGTGAGGTTCGGCAGCGTTCCGGTCAGGACGAAGGTCAATCCCTCCAGCGTGGATGTCATCAGGCGCTTCTCTGCGGTGAAGGTCAATCCCGCAGTGCGAAGGCGCTCGATCAACTCCCGATTGTGAGCTTCGGCGAAGAACTCCGCGATTGCCTGCGATACTCGCGGCCCAACTTCATTCACAGACTCCAGTTCATCAGCGGTCGCAGTCATCAGCGCATCCATGGAGCCAAAATGAGCAGCCAGTAGTTGCGCCGTTCGCTCTCCCACAAACCGTAGACCCAATCCAAAAATCACGCGCGCCAGTGGGGCCGATTTCGACCGTTCGATCTCGTCCAATAGCGCCTGCGCGGACTTTTCTCCCACGCGCTCAAGACTCAGCAACTGCGGCTTCGTGAGATGGTAGAGATCGGCGATGCCCTTCACGTATCCGGCCGCCAGAAGCTGCGTGACCATGGCATCGCCCAGTCCTTCGATATTCATCACGCCGCGGGCTGCGAAGTGCAGAAGCTCCTCCCGCAGGCGCGCCGGACAGTTCGCATTGACGCATCGCCAGTCCACTTCGCCCTCAGCCCGCACCAGCGCGCTTCCGCACTCGGGACACAGCTCCGGAAACACGATCTCCTGGGCGCCCCGCGGATGGGCTGCGTCTTTCACCACGGAAACGATCTTGGGAATCACGTCGCCGCCGCGCTCGACTTGCACGGAGTCGCCGATGCGAACGCCCAGGCGGCCAATCTCGTCTGCGTTGTGCAGTGTCGCCCGGGTCACGGTCGTGCCTCCAATTGAAACCGGAGCCAACGCCGCGACCGGCGTCACTTTGCCGGTGCGCCCCACCTGAAACAGCACATCTTCGAGGCGAGTGATTCCTCCTCGAGCGGCGAACTTATACGCAATCGCCCAGCGCGGCGCTTTGCCTGTAAACCCAAGCCGGCGCTGCTGCGCGGTCGCATCCACCTTGATGACAACGCCGTCGATCTCATATCCGAGGGCGTCGCGGAGCGGCTCTGCTTCTGCGATGAACGAGATCACCTCATCGATATCCATTACCGTCTTCGCATACGGGTTGACGCGAAAACCCAAGGCACGTAAAGCATCGAGCGTCTTCGACTGCTGCGGCAATAAGAATTCGCCATCCTGCAGCAGGAAGTACGCGTAAAAATCGAGCCGGCGCTGGGCTACGATGTTCGGCTCGAGTGTACGAATGGTGCCTGCCGCTGCATTGCGGGGATTCGCCGCGGGCGTCTGCCCCTGTGCCTCGCGCTCCGCGTTCAGCTTCACGAAGGCAGCCTGCGGCATGACTACCTCGCCGCGAACCTCGAAGCTCTGCGGCAGTGCCGCAGCCGCCAGCTTCGCTGCTGAAATACTCAGCGGCACCGACCGGATGGTGCGGACGTTGCTCGTGACCTCTTCGCCGATCGAACCGTCGCCGCGCGTCAGCCCGCGCTCCAGGTGGGGCGGCTCACGTGTTCCCGGCCTCGCACCAGGTCCATAGTGCAGCGCCAGCGACAGGCCGTCCAGCTTCAACTCGCAGACGTATCGCACTGTGTCCGAACTCGGCAGGGCCTCCCGCACTCTCTGGTCCCACGCCCGCAGCTCCTCTTCGTTGTAGGCGTTGTCCAGGGAAAGCATGGGGCGCGAGTGCGGCATCTTGACAAAGCCTTCGCGTGGTTTCCCTCCCACACGCTGCGATGGGGAGTCGAGCGTAATCAGCTCTGGATAAATTTCTTCAAGGCGCTTCAGCTTGTTCATCAGGGCGTCGTACTGCGCGTCCGTCAGTTCAGGAGCATCAAGCACGTAGTAGAGATGTTCATGGTGTCGCAGCTTATCGCGCAGCTCCTGCAGTTCCTGGTCGGGCGTAAGCGTACGCGGCATAGGCAAATTATAATGACAGGATTGCCGGCAACTTAATCGGAGGTCCTTCCAGCCTATGCCCTTTCGTCTCCGCCGCCAGCCGCCGCCCGCGCCCGCCCAGGAGGCGCAAAAGAATCTGGAGCGTCCCAGCGCGCAGGACATCTACGAGCAGGTCGCCAACAATGCACGTCAGGAGCTTGGCCGGTCCAGTGTCTCTCTGGCCATCTCCGGCCTCGCGGGCGGCATCTTCATGGGCCTCTCCGCTCTCGGGAACGCCATCGCCATCGCCCTGCTGACACCGGCGGGCGCGACCCCCACCAAGACCGTCCTGTTCGTCGCCCGGATGTTCTATCCACTTGGCTTCATCGTCGTGATCCTGGGCCGCTCGCAGCTCTTCACCGAGAACACGCTCTACCCGGTCGCCCTGGTGCTCGCGGAAAAGAAGCACCTATGGAAGACTGTGCGCCTGTGGGCGACTGTGCTTCCCGCAAACGTGCTCGGAGCGCTGGCCTTCGCGGCCATCGTCTCGCTCACCCACGCTCTCCGCCCGGAGGTCGTGCAAGCCCTGTCCAATCTCGGTCTCGAAGCCATCCACAATCCGCCCGCTACAATCTTCTGGAGCGGGGTCATGGGGGGATGGATCATCGCCACCGTGGCGTGGCTCGTCTCCGGCTCGCACTCCATCACCGGCTCGGTCATGATCATCTGGATGCTGACCTTTGTCGTGGGACTTGGCAACTTCGCCCACTGCATCGCCGCGAGCAGCGAAATCCTTACCACCGTCCTCGTAGGCAAAGCCGCGGGGATCGCGTATCTCAACTGGCTATTCTTCGCGGTTGCCGGTAACATCTGCGGCGGCGTCGGTATGGTCACTTTGCTGGAATACGGCCAGGTCATCTATGGAAAAGACGCCGAGGCCGAGGCCATCGCTCCCCTGGTCAAGTCAGAAGCAAAGTCAGAAGCAAAAGAAGAAGCAAAACCGGAGGAGACCATCGAGGCCTGAACCTTCCTCACCGGTCAATGGTTTGGCCCCCAGCGCGATTCGGCAGCCGGACGAAATTGCGCGGGCTCTCCCCAGGGCCACAAACGTGGAAGACCTATTACTTGTTTGCTGCCTGCTGTTTCTTCAGAACGGCATCGAGATTTGTCCTATCGATCAGGGCGACCCCGGTATCGATAAAGGCCGGAAAGGGAGAGTACGGGTCCAGCGCGTAGTCTGCGCCCATCGGCTTCACAGGGTAATGATAGATGTTGTCCAGCGCCTTCAACCCGAGGAAAGCCATCGTGTACGGCTTTTGAGAGATGGTCGAATCGATCGTTCCATCACCTACTAGCGCCAAGGTGTCGGAGTCCGCGTCCATTGCGATCAGTAACCGGTCCGTGGTATTCCTCCGTTTGAAAGCATCCGCTACGTTCGAACCCGACCTCGAATCGAGGCAGATGAATCCGTCGATCTTGGCCGTACCCGTCCGCGCAAGGTACTCCCCCGCCTTGTCCAGCGCCGTACCCGGATCCGCCTTGATATCGAATACCTCCGCTATCTTGATCCCCGGATAGTCGGCGAAGATATCCTTGTAGCCCTCCAATCGCTCTTCCAGATTTGGCTGTCCCGGGTTGGTGAAGAACACCACATTGCCCTTCCCGTTCAGTTGAGCCGCAACACGTCTTCCGCCGAGCCGCCCAGCCTCGCGATTGTTCGTCCCGATAAAATACAGTCGATTGCTGGCCGGAGCGTCGGAGTCGATCGTAATCACCGGAACTCCCGCTGCGATCGCAGCATTGATCGCCGGCCGCATAAGGTCCGAGTTTGCAACAGAAACCAGGATCCCCGCTGGCTTCCTCGCCACCATCGCGTTGAACTCATCCACCTCCGCCTGGGGATTCAACCCCGCCGGCCCGCGCGTGTCGACCGAAACCCCATATTGAGCGCCCGCTGCCGCAAATCCCGCCGCCGCCATCTTCCAGTAGGGGACGGCCGTGTTCGTAGCGATCAAATAATACTGCTCTTTCTTGCTGTGCCGGCCGCATCCCGCGAGCAGGGGAAGCACCGCTGTCAAAAGCACAAGGGAAATCCGTTTGTCTATCATCCTCATCGTCAACCTCCGAAGATTCTCTATGAAGCATCGCGATCCCGCAGTGGGCGGACGACGAAAGTCGACTTTCCCGCGGAAGCAGATACTACTCCTGTCGGCCAAGCGATGAAAACCGCACTTCAACTAGAATCAACTCAGCATGGTTCTTTCCTTCGTCCGCGAGCTCCTCGCAGACCTGGAGCATTCTGAAGCCTTCGAGCGTGTTCGCCGCCACCTGAGCGGAGGCACGGGGCGTAGACGTGTGTCCGGCCTCACGTTCACGGCTCGTGCTCTCTACCTTCCCTTGTTCGCTCGCGCGGCCGCGGCTCCCAGCCTCATCATCGTAGCCGATAACAAGGCCGCCGAAGCCTTGCACGCGGCTGTGCTCAGCGCCTGCGAGCTCACCGGGGCTCTCCCCGCCGAATCCGTCCTGCGCCTTCCCGCACATGACGTCCTCCCGTTTGAAAATCTCTCGCCGCACCCGGAGATCCAGGAGACCCGCGCCGCGACGCTGTGGAAGATCGCCACAGGACAGGCTCGCCTCGTCATCGCACCGGTCGAAGCCGCCTGCATGAAGCTGTTTCCGCGCGACTACTACCGGGCTCTGACCCTGCAGCTCAAGGTCGGCGAGGAGTACATGCCCGACATGCTGGTCGAGCACCTGCTATCGGTGGGTTACACGAAGGTGGACGTGGTCGAAATGCCCGGCCAGGTCACTCTTCGTGGGGGAATCCTCGACGTCTACTCCCCCGAGATGGAGCGGCCCGTTCGCATCGACTTCTTCGGCGACGAGATCGAGTCCATTCGCCGCTTCGACCCCGAGACCCAGCGCAGCAGCTCCACTCTGGATGACGCTCTGCTTCTGCCGCTCACCGAAACTCCGGCCACCGAAAAGCTCCTCACCGAGATCAACGCTCGGCTCACTCGGGCCGGCCGGGTCACGGAACCGGGTGCCCCAGGTCTCGATTCTGCGACCTGGGTTTCCGCAAGATCTCAACAGTCGATCGAGGCGACAATCTTTCCCGGCTGGGAGTTCTTCGCTCCAGTCGCCGGTGCGAATCTCACGTTGCTTGACCTGCTCAGCGCCTCCAGCCCAGCCGCGCCTCGCATCTTCCTCGAAGAGCCCGCCATGGTGAAAAATCAGGGCGAGCGCTGGTGGAACAAGATCGAGCAGCGCCATGACCGCTCCGGCATCGGCAATCTCGTTCGGCCGGAGGACATCTACCTTTCTCCGTGGGACCTGGACGACCGTTTGCGCAAGTTCTGCGGCTGTGAGCTTGACCAGCTTGGTGCGGTCGACGTCCTCGATGCTGATCGCAGCGACCTCTCCGAAGTCGACTTCGCCACGCGCCCCACAATGCGCTTTCACGGCTCCATCCCGGGGCTGATCGATGCGATCAATGCGCTGATGAAGCAGGAGGCCCGCATCCTTCTGACCGCGCCAAATCAAGGCGAAGTGGAACGCCTCGCCGGCCTGCTGCAGGAATACCAGATTCCCTATCGCCTCGGCTCGCGTCATGAGCAGCATGGCAGCGCCACGGTCTACAGCGAATCCAGCTATCTCGCCGGAAACTCCGTAGATCTTCGCACCCCGGTCATCGTCAAGACCGCGATCGCGTCCGGCGTCCAGGTGCTCGATCTCGACAGGACGACTGCCCGCCAGATCGTGATCTTCGGAGCGCAGGATTTAACCGATGACGCCGACGTGACCGCCCGCCCCGTGAGACGCGGCAAGTCCAAAGCGTCCGCCTTCATCTCCGACTTCCGCGACCTGGCCGTCGGAGACTACGTCGTTCACGTCGAACACGGTATCGCCCAGTACTGCGGGCTCCGCGTCCTTGAGGAAAACGACCAGCCGCCGCTTGAGTTGATGATCCTCGAGTTCGCCGACCAGGCCAAGCTCTACGTCCCGCTCACTCGACTCGACCTGATCCAGAAGTACCGCTCCAGTGAGACCGGACCGCCCCCCGAGCTCAACAAGCTCGGCACCCAGTCCTGGCAGAAGACCAAGGCCCGCGTAAAAAAAGCGATGGCCGACATGACCGGCGAGCTGCTCAAGCTCTACGCGCAACGCAAAGCCGCGCAAGGCACGCCCTTCTCGCCCGATACCAACATGCAGCACGAGTTCGAAGACGCGTTCGACTTCAACGAGACCGACGACCAGCTCACTGCGATTGCCGACATCAAGCGTGACATGGAGTCCACCCAGCCGATGGACCGCCTGCTGTGCGGCGATGTGGGTTACGGCAAGACCGAGGTCGCCATGCGCGCCGCCTTCAAGGCCGTGCAGGACAGCAAACAGGTCGCCGTGCTGACCCCAACCACGGTGCTCAGCTTCCAGCACTTCGAGTCGTTCAAAAAGCGCTTCGCCAACTTCCCCGTCAACATCGAGATGATCTCCCGCTTCCGCACCGCGAAAGAACAAAAGATCATCCTCGAAAAAGTTGAGCAGGGCAAGGTTGACATCCTCATCGGCACCCATCGCGTTCTGTCGAAGGATTTGAACTTCCAGGACCTCGGGCTTCTGGTCGTCGACGAAGAACAGCGCTTCGGCGTTCGGCATAAAGAACGTCTGAAGCAAATGCGCGCCGCGATCGACGTGCTGTCGATGTCCGCCACTCCGATTCCGCGCACGCTGCACATGTCGCTGATCGGGCTGCGCGATATGTCTGTGATCGAGACGCCGCCCAAAGACCGCATGGCGATCCAGACCATCGTCGCCAAGTTCGACGAGAAGCTCATTCGCACCGCCATCGAGATGGAGCTCGAGCGGGGCGGCCAGATTTACTTCGTCCATAACCGCGTCGAAACCATCTACGACCTTGCGGCCAGAATAAGAGAACTTGTCCCGCAGGCGAGAATCGTCATCGCCCACGGCCAGCTTCCCGAGGCTGAACTTGAGCGGGTCATGCTCGCCTTCATGAACCACGAATACGACGTCCTGGTCGCCACCAGCATTATCGAGAACGGTCTCGACATCCCGCTTGCGAACACCATCATCATCAACCGCGCCGACCGCCACGGTCTCAGCGAGCTGTATCAGCTTCGCGGTCGAGTAGGCCGCAGCAACCGCCGCGCCTATTCGTATTTATTGATCCCGCCAGACACCGAGCTTACAGAGATTGCCCGCCGCCGTCTCGCTGCCCTGAAGGAGTTCTCCGATCTTGGCGCGGGGTTCAAGATTGCCGCGCTCGACCTCGAACTTCGCGGCGCCGGCAACATGCTCGGCGGCGAGCAGTCCGGCCACATCGAGGCCATCGGCTTCGAGATGTATACCTCCATGCTGGAAGAGGCCGTTCGCAAGATGAAGGGTGAAGAAGAAAAACCCGCACACGCGAACACCGTCATCAACCTCGGCATCTCGGTGCGCATCGACGGCGACTATATCCCGGAAGAAAATCAGCGGCTTCGCATGTATAAACGCATCGCCTCAGCGCAGACACAACCGGAGATCGCTGACGTTCGGGCAGAGTTGCAAGACCGCTACGGCACGCCGCCCGAATCCGTTCTGAACCTTCTCGCCGCCGGAGAGATCCGCCTGCATTGCGAACAGCTCGGCATCTCTCAACTCGACCGCAAGCGCACCCAGGTAGAACTCCCCAACCCGAACGGGAATAAGAAAGCGCCGATCAAGACCCTTGTTGAGATGCTCCACATTAAATTCGCTGCGGTCAACGCAGACCCGTCTCATTTCACAAATGAAACCAGGACCATCGACCCAAATATGTTGATGAAGCTCGTCAGCCGCAATGCCAGGCGCGGCGCACAATTCACTCCCCAGGGAACTCTTCGCTGGCCGCTGCCCTCCGCGAAAGCTGAAGACGTCCTCGGCGAGACTCGCGCTCTGCTCGATTCGCTGGACTCTCCTCGCCCGAACGAATCGGCGTTTCAAAACTAAGGCCTGACAAGAAACTATTACTGATAGAACGGATTATAAGAACAGGCAAAAGCAAGAGCAACGACGAAATAGAGACGCCCGCCGCTGCGCTGAAAGGTAGAGTAAGAATGCGTTACTGCGCCTGCAACTGCTGCGTGATGCTGGCGATGCGTTCCTTGATGACGGCAATGGATTCGTTCCACGTCTTGAATGTTTCGGTGGTGTAGCCGGTGTCGAAGGTGCGAGGATGTGGCTCCTTGGCGGCCGATCTGCGCTGGGCCTCCTCCAGCCTCCTCTGAAAATATGTCAGCCGTTCCTGCAGGTCTTCTTTGCTCATACGTCAAGGCTAACACTGGCTCGGGAGGCGGATGTGCGCGGAAACAGAGGAGTCGCGCTGGAGGACTGCGACCATCGCGCTGATGCGCTCGTCAGACATTTCCATGTAGCGGCGGACCAGTTCCGGACAGTCACACTCCAGCCTGGTTAAATAGATCAGGTTCCTGAGTGATTCGAGAATGTTCACTGTCTCCTGCAACGAATCATCCGTACTGTGATAGGTGCTCTCGTTGTCCTGAGGGTCCATTTTTTCCACCCTTCGCAAGAAACCCTTCCTCTGTGTAGTAACGATGCGTAAGTTCTGATAGATGTCGGTTTGTGACAATGAGTTGGTCGCGGTTGTCGTTGGCGAGAGAGGTATCCCGGATTGAGCGCGTGGCGATTGCTGGCTGGATTTCGCGGAGACGTAAAGTCTTCTAACAGGAATCGCATCTAAACCCTATTGGCCGGCGGCAAGACGGTGCTCCCGGCCGAGATGGGTCAGCAATGTAGGACAATGAGAAGAGAGGCAGATAGAGGTTTCGTTGATGGCAGATGAGCGGGTCGTAGGAATCGATTTGGGCACGACAAATTCGCTGGTTGCGTTCATGCAGGGCGATACGCCGGTCGTGATTCCTGGCGAAGATGGAGAGCGGCTGGTGCCGTCGGTGGTGGCGTGGACCGATGAGGGCGTGGTGGTGGGAAATGCGGCTCGCGGGACGCTGATGGCGGATTCGGCGAATGCGGTGTACTCGGCCAAGCGGCTGATGGGGCGCGATATCGAGGATGTGCAGGGAGAGTTGAAGCTGTTTCCGTTCAAGCTGGCGGAGGGGCTGAGGCCCGGCGAGGTGTTGAAGGTGAGCGTGGGCGGGTTGCTGTTGACGCCGCCGGAGATTTCGGCATATGTGCTGCAACAGTTGAAAAAAAATGCCGAGAGGTTTTTTGGTGCGCCGGTAACGAAGGCCGTGATCACGGTGCCTGCCTATTTCAACGACGCACAGCGACAGGCCACGAAAGATGCGGGGCGGATTGCCGGGCTGGAGGTGTTGCGGCTGGTCAATGAGCCCACAGCGGCGGCGCTGGCCTATGGGCTGGAGAAGAACAAAGATGGTTTGATTGCGGTATATGACTTTGGCGGCGGGACATTCGATGTCTCGATTCTAAAGTTGCACGAGGGAATCTTCGAGGTGGTCGCGACAGGCGGAGATACCCATCTGGGCGGGGACGATATCGATAATCTGCTGATCGCGATTGCGCTGGATGATATTGCGGGAGACCCTGATCTCGGGGGAGGCGAGGACGTTCGCGGAAACGGCCAGGCGGTGCAGGCGGTCCGTAAGGCGGTGATTGAGGCGAAGATTATGCTGTCCGTTACCGAGACAGCGACGTTAAATGTGGAACTGCCAAGTGGGGCTACGTATCGGCGGCAGATAACGCGGGCGCAGTTTGAGGAGTTGATTGCGGGTGTGATTGCGCGGACGGCTGCGCCTTGTAAACAGGCCCTCAAGGACGCGGGATTGAACGCGGCGCAGATCGATGAAGTAGTGCTGGTGGGAGGATCGACGCGGATTCCTGCGGTGCGCGTGCTGGTTGATAATCTGTTTGAACTGAAGGCGCGGGGAAAGACCCCGCATACGGATCTGAATCCAGATGAGGTGGTGGCCCTCGGGGCGGCAGTGCAGGCGCAGATTCTGGCTGGCGGTTCGGCTGCGACGGAAGATCTGCTGCTGCTGGATGTGACGCCGCTGAGCCTGGGGATTGAGGCGTTGGGCGGCGTCGTGGCGAAGATCATCCAGAGGAATTCGACCATACCGGCGAGTGCGACGGAGCACTTTACGACTGGTGTTGACGGGCAGACGAATGTGGCCGTGCATGTCGTGCAGGGCGAGCGGGAGCTGGCGAAGGATTGCCGGTCTTTAGCAAGATTCGATTTGAAGGGAATTCCGCCAATGGTTGCGGGTCTGCCGCGGATCGAAGTGAAATTTCTGATTGATGCGAACGGGATCCTGCATGTGATTGCGCGGGAGCAGCGAAGCGGCAAAGAGGCTCAAGTCGAAGTGAAACCAACCTACGGTCTAACCGATGAACAAGTGGAGACGATGATTCTGGATTCGTTTGACAACGCGGAGCAGGATATACACGAGCGGCAGGTGATCGAAGCGAAGAACGAGGCGGAGACGATCCTGGCGGCGGTCGAAAAGGGCAGGAAGCATGAGGCGTGGCAGATGCTTTCCAGCGAGGAGATTGCGAAGATCGAGCAGCAGATCTCGTTTCTGAAGGCTGCGGTGGCTGGCGGGAACTACAAAGATATTCGGGACGGTATTGAAAGGCTGGACAAAGCGACGCGGAGATTTGCGGAGTTGATGATGGACAATGCAGTATCGGGCGCGATCGAAGGCAAGACGATGCAGGCCGCAGGTGAGAGCATGGGAGAAGGACCTACGGCGCCGCACCCTTTTGCGAAGGCCGAGGTAACGAGTTCGGCTAAGGATGCCGAAACGCAACAGATAGAGAGTTCCACAAACGATGAGGCTACGGCCGGAGAGTCGACGGAAGACTGAATGATGAGTGATACCAAGAAGAGCGCGGACGTTGTGGATATGTCGAAGCCTGCGGGCGAAGGGATGGTGCGGGTAACATTTTTGCCGGAGGGCAGGACGGTGGAGTTTCCGTTCGATACGCTGCCGTATGAAGGGCATGGGCTGCCGATGTCGTTTCTGGATGTGGCGGAGAACTACAATATTTTTCTCGACCATGCCTGTGGCGGGGTGTGTGCCTGCACAACCTGCCATATTCATGTCAAGGAAGGCGCACAGGGGATCAGCGAGGCCGAAGATTTGGAGCTGGACCGCATGGAGACGGCGGCGGATATCCAGTTGAACTCGCGGCTGGGCTGCCAGGCGGTAATCGAGAAGCCAGGGACTTATGTGGTGGAGATCCCAAAGTGGAACCGGAATTACGTACAGGAAGGAAAGCCTGCGCATGGGCCTGGAAGTTAGGCCTCCGGGTAGAAGAGAGTACAGAAGACCTGAATTCCGCCTGGCCAAATGAAATGGCCGAATGAAATGATAAGCGGAATGCAGATCCTCGTGTACGCCAGGTCGGCTTCTTCTTCCTGGCCGAGCGGAAAACACCGCTGCTGGGCTTTACTGGGGGGGGCCTCCATCGATTGCGTCAAGATCTGCGAGCACTTCGGAAGGAATCTTCAAAGTCGCCGCCTTGAGGTTCTCGCGAAGATGTTCCACGGACGATGTGCCAGGAATCAGCAGGATATTGGGCGAGCGTTGAAGAAGCCACGCAAGTGCGACCTGCATCGGGGTTGCATCCAGTGACGCTGCTGCTGAGTCGAGCGCCGAAGATTGTAACGGCGTGAAGCCGCCCAGCGGGAAGAACGGCACATACGCAATGCCTTGCTTTGCGAGGTCATTGAGGAACGCGTCATCGTCGCGGTGTGCGAGGTTGTAGAGGTTCTGCACACACACGATCTCGGTAATCTTCTGCGCCTCCGCCAACTGCGCGGGAGTGACGTTGCTCAGACCGATCTGGCGGATCAGCCCCTGACTCCGGAGGTCGGCCAGCACCGTCACCTGCTCGGCGATAGACCCCTCCTCGGGACCGTGAGGGGGTCCCATCACGCGATAGTTCAGGACGTCGAGCGCCTCCAGACCCAGGTTGCGGAGGTTGTCGTTTACGGCGTCGGTCAGCTCCTGGCGCGAGACCGCGCGAAGCCACGATCCAGGCTCAGGTCGCCGAGCGCCCACCTTGGTGACGATCACCAGGCCGTCCGGATAAGGATGAAGCGCCTGCTTGATGATCTGGTTGGTGACGTGCGGACCGTAAAAGTCGCTGGTATCGATATGGTTCACGCCGGCAGCAACTGCCTCTTGCAGGACAGCCACCGCAGCGTTCATGTCACGCGGCGGTCCCCACACCTTCGGACCGGCAAGTTGCATAGCACCGTAGCCCATGCGGTTCAAATTCATTGAGGTGCCGGGGAGCGTAAAGCTGCCGCCAGTATCCATTGGTTTCGTCATTCTGTGTTCCTCTCCTCTGTCGTCGCTTGCAGCCATTTTGCAGTTACTTGTGATTAGATGAAAGAAGCTTCAGGTTAGGAGTTCGCATTTGCGCCAGCGTTCCCCCATTGTATTAAAGCCCCGTAAATCGCCGGTGCAAGCCCGTTCGGCGGCGAGCGTGGATGCGATTCTTGAAGCCACTATTCAGGTTTTACTCCATGTTGGAAAGGAGCGGCTGACGACGACAAGGGTAGCGTTGCGGGCCGGTGTGTCGGTCGGGACGTTGTACCAGTACTTCCCGAATAAGAGCGCACTGTTGCAGGCCGTTCTGATACGCCACATAGACGCGGTGACGGAAGCGGTCGAACTCGTCTGCGAGGAGCAGAAGGGCAAAACACTTCGAGAGATGGCGACCGCTCTGATCACCTCATTTCTTCAGGCCAAGATGAGAGATGCGAAGACGAGCGCCGCTCTGTACTCCGTAAGCTCCGATGTGGATGGAGCGAGCATCGTGCAGCAGGTGGGAATACGGTGGAATAAGGCAATCGCTCGAATGCTGGCGGCTGCCTCCGAACCGCTGACGACAGATCCGCAATTGGCCGCCTCAATGTTGCAGGGTGCGATGGGCGGGGTCAGCCGGAGAATGCTGGAATTGGAGGCCCCTGAGAAGCAGCTCGACATCTTGGGCGAGGAACTGGTCTTTGCGGCGTGCGCCTACCTGGATGCTTGTTCCGCGCGTGTTCCCGTGTAGGGTGCAGGTGCTTTCGCTTAAGTTTCAGAACTGAAGGCTCGACTGCCGATTTACGCGGATGAGGCGGATTAAGAACAGGCGCGGCAACGGCGAAATAACAGGGATCTTCCCCTGCATTCAGGACGAAAACAAAGACAAAGTAACTGAAAAATTTCCCGAGCAAGTTAGATACAGGTTCTTAGAACCTTTACAAAACTGTCGTGAGACCGCTTTTGCTGTTGTTTGTTTTTCGCCGCCATCCTTGACGCTTGAACGGAGTGAAGGGTAAGGATCCCTGTCTTACGCCGTTGCTCTTGCTTTTGCCTGTTCTTGGATCCGTCTCATCGGTGAAAATCCGTGTTATGCCTTCAGTTTTAAGCAGGGTCTCAGGCGCGGATGCCATATTTGAAATCGAGGAAGTGCTGAAGGTCCTGGGGCACGGCTGCGGATAATTCTTGCCAGGTCAGCAGCTTCAGGCGGGCGCCGAAGGTGAGGCGGTGGACGGTGGAAAGGACGGTGTACCAGGTTTCGATGAGGTCGCGGCGGCGAGCGTCGCAGAGGACACAGAAGGAGGCGTCAGAGGCATAGGCGGCCAGGACATTTCGGATGAGCTGGTAGCCGGGGATGGCGGTGCTCGCGGTGGGGTCGGTGTTGCGGAGGAGGCGGGAGACATCAAAGACTTCTTCGAGATCGCGGTAGCGCAGGATGAGGCGGGATTGCCCGTTCTGAAAGCTGGTTTCCGTGAGCTTGGCTTCGAGGAAGGGATTGCCGAGTTGGAGGTCGATCTCGGTACGGTCGAGAAGGCCGGTCGCGAGCGGGACGCCCGGGTGGAGACCGAAGACGGGTGCCGAGGCGGTGTCTATGCCGAGGAGGTTGGCAATCGGGGCGGAGACCGTTTCAGCGGTGGCGACCCGGGGATGGCAGAAGATGTTCATCAGCAGGGCGTCGGAGCTGTTGGCGCAGTCGAGTTCCATCCATGCCCAATCGGCGCGGGCGCGGAGTTTGCGATGCGCGGTGTGGACCTTGGTGAGGCGGCGGACCCAATGAGGGTTGGCGCAGATAGCGGCGTAACTGGCGGGATGGAAGTTCCCGTGGCGGCCTTGTTCATCGCGGCCGAAGATGACAGTGGAGGAGTTGCCGGGGGTCTGGTCGTGGAGAAAGCGCTGGGTAGAAGCGAGGTGGACGGCACGGTTGCGGAGGTCCCGGCGGAGGAGCGAGGCGGACCACGATTCTGCATGAGGCGAGTTGGAATGGTGAAGCACGATGAGGTCTTGTAGTCTCTTGTTGAGACGATTTTTGCGCTTGAGAATAGTTTAACGAGGAGATGGACAATGCCGCTTGAGTTTGATTGGACCGACACGGAAGAGATTGGGATTCAGTTGCAGGAGAAGTATCCGGAGGTTGAGCCGTACATGGTGCGGTTTACCGATTTACATAGATATGTGACCGAGCTGCCGGGGTTTGTAGGCGATCCGGGCAAGTCCAACGAGAGCATCCTGGAGGCGATTCAGGCGGCGTGGAACGAGGAGTATGAGGACGCGAAGTAGGGACGCGACTTGGTGGCCAGGTGGTTTGGCTACGCAGTTTGGGTTATTCGCGGCGCGGCCCCGGCGGGGAGAAAGGTTCATACACGGCGCGAATAGCCTCATCGCCACAAAACGGCAGTAATCGCAGTAACATAGACCGTCGAACCAATCCCGATAAGGACCGTCATGAACTTCCGCAACAACATGCTCACCCTGCTTCTTCTCTGCCTCCTCGCCTTCACGCCCATCCCCTCCATCGCCGCCACTCCCGATCACTGGGTCGGCACCTGGGCCACAGCACCCATGGCCAGTCCCAACCAGAGCATCCAGTACGGCGCCACGGACATCACCTTCCGCGAGATCGTGCACGTCTCCTTTGGCGGCCCGGCCGTCCGCATCATCCTCAGCAACGAGTTCGGCACCGAGCCCCTCACCATCGGCGCCGCCCACATCGCACTCAGCGCCGGCCGCGGCAACATCGACCTCGCCTCCGCCAACGCCCTTACCTTCGGCGGCCATCCCTCTGTCACTATCCCGCCCGGAGCCCTCATCGTCAGCGACCCCGCCGACCTCAAACTCCCCGCCTTCGCCGACGTTGCCGTCAGCCTCTTCCTTCCCGCGCAGCCCATCCAGCAACTCTCGCAACACCCCTACGCCGCCCAGACCAGCTACATCGCAGCAGGAAACGTCGTCAGCGCCAAATCCCTCGCCTCGCCCACCCCCATCACCTCCTGGCCCTTCCTCAAAGGCATCGACGTACGCACCACCGGCAACAGCGCATCCGTCATCACCTTCGGCGACAGCATCACCGACGGTGCCCACAGCACTCGCGACGCCAACGCCCGCTGGCCCGACGTCCTCGCCCGCCGCCTCCAGACCGACAAGAAAACCTCCAGCCTCGGCGTCCTCAACGAAGGCATCGGCGGCAATCGCATCCTTCGCGACCACACCGGACCCAGCGCACTCGCCCGCTTCGATCGCGACGTCCTTGCCCAGGCCGGAGTCAAGTACCTCATCCTCCTCGAAGGCATCAACGACATCGGCCATGCCACCTCACCCACCAGCCCAGGAGGCGAGTCCGTCACCACCGACGACCTCATCGCCGGCCTCTCCCAGCTCGCCACCCGCGCCCACACCCACGGCATCAGGGTCTTCGGCGCCACCCTCACTCCCTACGTTGGAGCAGGCTATCAATCCCCCGCCGGCGAGACCATCCGTCAGGCCCTCAATCAATGGATTCGCACCACCAACCAGTTCGATGGCGTCATAGACTTCGACAAGCTCACCACCGATCCCACCCACCCCGGCATGTTCCTCCCCCTCGATGACTCCGGCGACCACCTCCATCCCGGCGACGTCGGCTACAAATCCATGGGCGACTCCATCGACCTCAAACTTTTCACCAAATAGCTCCGCAAAGAAAACCAGAATCCCGGTTCCCATCTTCGCGACAGTCTCAGTTTCGCCAAGACAAGCATTTGCCTGGCCTAACCTGAACTTCATTCAGGAACTGGCTCTATTTATCGCAACCAGCCACTCACCGGCTCATTGATGGGAATCAAAGACCGGGCGCCATGCTTCCGCACCACTTCGCAGAACTCTGTCGGCGGAACCGGCGGCGCAATAAAGTTCCCTTGCACCTCGTCGCATCTTCTCCGCAGCAGAAAACGCAGTTGCTCGTCGGTCTCCACGCCCTCCGCCACCACCTTGATGTTGAGTCCATGGGACATGGCGATGATGGTCCGCACGACCGCGGTTGCATTCGCGTCCGTACCGGCCTGTTTCACAAAGCTCTGATCGATCTTCAAACGATCCACCTGATACTGCAGCAGGTAGGAGAAGCTGCAGAAGCCGGTGCCGAAGTCGTCGATCGAGATCCTCACCCCAAGCTCCCGCATCTTCTGCAGCTTGTCCAGATTCTCGCCGGAGTTGATCATCAGCATGTTCTCCGTGATCTCGATCTGTAGCCTCTCCGCAGGCAGGCCGCTCTTCGCCAGCGCATTGTCAATCACATGCAGCAGGTTTTTTTGCTGAAACTGTCTCGGCGAAAGATTTACCGAAACCGTCAGCTCCATGCCAAGCTCATCCTGCATCGCCTTGCCTTCGCAACACGCGGTCATAAAGGCCCACTCTCCAATCGGCACAATCAATCCCGTCTCCTCGGCAACAGGAATAAACTGCGTCGGCGAAATGCGCCCCAGCTTCGGATTGTTCCATCGCAGCAGCGCCTCCATGCCGATCACCATCCCGGTCGTCAGCGAGATCTGAGGCTGATAATGCAGGCTCATCTCTCCATTCGCCAGGGCATGGCGAAGCGCATGTTCCATCGTCAAACGCTGCGCCGTCTCCTTCAGCATGCTTTCGCTGAAGATCTGGTGCTGGTTGCGGCCATTCTCCTTCGCCGCATACATCGCCACATCTGCCCGCTTCAGCAGGTGCTTCGCATCGCTCGCGAAGTCAGGATACAGACACACTCCCACGCTCGCCGTCACATGCACGATGTGGCCTTCGATCGACATCTCCGGCGTCAGCTTTGCCACCAGATTGGCCGCGCACTGCTCCACATCTTCGATACTCGTGATGTCCGGCATCACCACGACAAACTCGTCCCCGCCCACCCGCGCCACCACGTCCGTGCTGCGGACCGAACGGCTCAATCTCCTCGCAGCCTCCACCAGAAGCTGGTCGCCGGCCGTATGTCCGAGCGAGTCGTTGATTCGTTTAAAGTAATCCAGGTCGATCATAAAGACCGCGACCTTGGTGCCATAACGCCGCGCCTCCTCGATCGCCTGAACGGTCTTGTCCTGCAGCAGCGCGCGGCCAGTCAACCCGGTCAGGTGGTCATGCGTGGCCAGATGGGTCACATAGTCCAGCATCTGCTTGCGTTCCGTGATGTCGAACGCGATGCTGACGAATCCACTCACCTCGCCCGAATCCGAAGCCACTGCTCTCATCGCGAGATGGATCGGCGTACGCGCTCCATCTCGCCGGATCAGCGTCCACTCCTGCTCCTCCATCTCGCCAACCGCTGTGCCTGCCGTCAGGACCTGAAAGGCATATTGCTCCAGGGTCCCCGCTGGATCGATACCCAGAACCCTGCCCAGCAACTCGCGCTCATCGTGCAGCACCGTCAACGGAGCCTTCCCCACCAGCTCCTCCCGGTTGTAGCCCGTCAGCTTCTCCGCAGCAACATTCATCGCCGTAATCAGCCCGTTGATATCGGTGGCGACAATGCTGAACGGAGCATTCTGAAAGACAGAATCGGTAAACTCCGCCAGATGCGCATAGCGCTCCTCGGTCGCCTTTGCCTCGCTGATGTCGCTGCAGGTGATCGCCAGGCCGTCTCCGAGCTTCACCACCTGGGTTCGCAGCCACGTTGCCTTGACGCCTTCATGGCGCACCGGAAACTCTTCGTTCAACGGCTCGCCGGAGTTGACCACCGCACAGAACCTGGCGAACATCCTGCCAGTCGGCTTGATCGGAGTGATCGTACCTAGCCTCTGTCCCAGCAACTCCGACCGGGATCTATTCATCAACTTTTCCGTATTTGCGTTCAAATACAGCATCCGGAAATCGATGATCTCACCGGCATCGTTCCGCACCGGCTCAAGCAGGTAAAACGCATCCAGACTCGTCTCCGCCGCTGCCAGAAACTGCGAGTGCGCCTCGCGCGCGCCCTTCCGCTCGACCGTACGCCCATAGTCATACCACAGCGCCCAGACTGCAACCGCAGCCCCCAGCGCCGCAATCAGAATGGCCGTCAACGCGCCCCAGTGAGCCCCATAGTTTATCCGCCAGAACAGCCCAAGCGCCACAAACACCGGCACGCTCGATAATACAATCTTCCAAACCCACGGCCTTGGGACATCAAGCGCGAAAGCCTTCAAAAGGACCTCAACTACAAGCTCGGCAAATAGAGGAATCTCTTCCAGCCGGCAATTGCCCGGTACCAGAGGGAGCAACGTCTAATTCATGCTCGCAACGTATCAGGAGAACAACGGTTTGAGGAAGGTTTATTTTCGATCTTGCCTCGTAACATGAGCAACGCGGTTCTTCTCATCGTGATCCTAAACGCCGGGAGGCTTTTGCTTGTTCTTAAATCCGTCTCATCCGTCCCAATCCTGCGGGCGTGCCTTTCAGTTCTCAAACCAGACGCGGTAAGCCCCAAGCCCAAGCTTTACTGCCGCGCCATCCATCCATGGACTTCCATCCAGTTCTCCAGCAGCGTCGGGTAGATCGCCAGCTCGGGAAACTTCTTGAATCCCTGCGCCAGCCCCGTGCCATGCGGCCCGCGCTCGAAGATATGCAACTCCACCGGCACGCCCACCCGCTTCAGCGCATCGTAGAACTCCGTGGCGTTCAGCGAATTCACCGTCTGGTCCGCCGACGTCGCATAGATGAAGCACGGCGGTGTGTTCTTGTTCACCAGCTTCACCACCGAGACTGCGTCCAGCATCGCCTGCGTGGGATGCTGCCCCAGCAGTCCTTCCATATTCGTCTTGCGCGGAATCGACCCGTCCAGGCTGAACCGCCCATACGATACGATCGCAAAGTCCGGACGGTCGCTCACGCGATCGATCGGGTCCGCCGAATCGCGGGCGCCTGCATCATGCACCGCCGCCAGATAGCCCGCCAGATGAGCTCCTGCCGAGAACCCCCAGAGCCCGATCTGGTCCTTCGCAATACCAAACTCCGCCGCGTGGCTCCGCACATAACGAACCGCGCGCGCTCCGTCGAGCATGGGAACCGGAAAATGGTATCGCGGCCCCAACCGGTAATCGAGCACAAACGCGGTCACCCCATGCGCACTCAGCCATCGCGCCTCGTCGCCGCCTTCCTTCTCCATCGCCAGGTGCATATAGCCGCCGCCGGGCATCACAATCACTGCCGAATGCACGCCAGCCTCGGTCGCCGGATACATAAAAAGTTTCGGCACGTCCCGGTCGCTCGTGCCGGTCGCCTCCGGAGCACCGTTCGGCCACAGCACAAGCGTCTTCGTCGAGCCATAGGGCGGCTTCCCGGCGGACCCCGCCGCACCGATCGACGCCGTCGCCGAGACCGATCCGCAACCCACACCAAAGCATGCCAGGAGACACCCGGCCGCGATCCCTACATATTGTCCCATCGTGCCGCCAGAATACACGTCTCAGCGGCTCCCGTTGATCGCTTTCTTGCGGTTGCTTGTCTTGCGTCCTCATCCTGACCCTCGAGCGCAGCGAAGAGGAGGACCTCTATTTCCGTCGTTGCTCATGCCGTTGCCTATTCTTAAATCCGGCTCATCCGTGCAAATCCGTGGTCGAGCCTTCCGTTCTACTGGCTGCCATCATAGCTGGAGCGAATTCGACTCGATTGCGCCCCAGATACTTCGCCCGATACAACGCATGGTCCGACGCCGCCAACAGCGACATCACCGACGTATTGACCTCCGGTATCCGAGTCGCAACCCCCACGCTGACCGTCTGAACTCCATGGGAGCTGCCGGCATTCGGCAACGCCGTCGCGGCAACGGCCTGACGGATCTCATCTCCGATCTTCAACGCTTCCTCCAGTTCTGTATCCGGAAGAATCACGGCGAACTCTTCCCCGCCGATCCGCGCCGCAATCCCTCGGCCGGAAGGGGTTGTGCCGGCGATCATAGTCGCAATGCAGCGCAGGCACTCGTCCCCTCCGATATGTCCATACACGTCGTTGTAGCACTTGAACATGTCCACATCGATCACCAGCAGGGCCAGCGACCGCTGCTTCCGCAACGCATGTTGCCACTCCTCTTCCAGCCGCTCGTCAAACGCCCGCCTGTTTGCCAGCCCTGTCAACGAGTCCGCGTTGGCCAATTCGCGGTATCGCTGCTCGCTCCTCTGCAGCGATACCTCCAGGGCCTTGCGGTCCTCCAGCAGCGCCGCGATCGGGAAAAAGGTAAATAGCGCCACAGCAACGAAGATCTGCTCGATCACAATCCGGTGCAGGACGGTCGAATCCCTGATCAGCATCAGCGGCCCATTGCCCGACACAGTGAAGCTGATCGAGATCAGCGCAATGACAAAGACCGCGAGCACCGTTCCCGGGAAACCCAGCCGGAACACCACCAGCAGAAGCGCCGGGAAAATAAAGAAGATCAGAGGATCCTTGCTGTCCGCGAACACAATCACCGTGGCAATCGCCGGCGCCGCCAGCAGCAGCAGCGTCGTCGGCAAATGCCTGCGCTCCAGCATGGCAAAAAATCCCGGCCGCTGCAGGATAAACACCAGCGGCGCAATGACCGCCATACCCAGCACATCGCCCAGGTACCAAGTCCGAAACATCATCCACCACGGTCCGGCGTTCACAAACAGCAGCGTCCACGAAGCTCCCAGCGCGCTGGTCACAGCCGTCGCCCCAAGCACCGCAATCCCCAGGAATCCGAGTAGCGGATATCGCTTCGTCAGTTGAAAGGGACTGCCGAACCATCGCGTCAGCAAAACGCTCGACGTAATCACCTCAATCGAATTCGCGACCGCCACGCCAGCCGCCAGCTTCAGCGGATCGCCATAGATCACATCGGCCATCGTATCGGCCAGAAAGCCCGCAAGGAAGTAATACACCCACGTCTTGCGCGGTCGCGTGATCACCACCGCAAACAGCAGTCCATTGGTAAACCAGATCGTCGCGACGCCGTCCGACTGCCGCGAAAGCACAATGCCGAGCCAGGAAAGAACCAGCAGAACCAAGAAGGTTGCGCCCAGGTGCATCCATCGGGCTGGCTCATCGTCGCCTGCCGCAGGATCGGCCTGCAGTTCTCCCAAGTCCGTCGCGCCTCTGCTCTGTCTCAGGTCCATGGCTCACTTCTACCAGCAATTCACGATGCCGCAAGCATACTGCAACAGGCGCATCTAGGCAGGCTACAGGTTTCGCACCCTCCGGCAGCCCAACTCACCCGGTCATGCCTCCTTTGAAACCCCGCCCCGCCCACCTCGTCTAACTACCCATGAACGCCTTCCCCTCCGCTCGATGCCCGGCTCGGCGTCTTGCCCAGTACCTGATTCTGGCCGGCCTCGTCTCTGGCCTTGTGACCAGCCTCTCTGCCCAGCAGAAGCCCGCCACGACCCCATCGCAGCCGCAGCCCCCAACGACCATCTCAGTCGATGCCCGTCTGGTCAACCTGCCCGTCGTCGTCCGCGATAAAAAGGGCGCACTCCTCCAGAACCTCACCAAAGACGATTTCACCCTCCAGGTAGACGGCAAACCCCAGACCATCCGCTACTTCGACAGGGACACCAACCTCCCCCTCAGCCTCGGTCTCCTGGTCGACACCAGCCTCTCCCAGCGCAACCTCATCGACGAGGAGCGCTCCGCCAGCAGCACCTTCCTCGACCAGATGCTCACCACATCCAAAGACAAGGCGTTCATCGCCCAGTTCTCCCGCCAGACCGAACTCCTGCAGGACCTCACCCCGTCCCACCCCCTCCTGCAGGCCGCGCTTAAAGAGATCGACACACCCAGTTCCACCACCAGCGCCACCGCCGACTCCTCCGACACCGGCAGCGCCACCCATCATCACGGCGGCACAACCCTCTATGACGCGCTCTTCCTTACCTCCGACGAGATCATGCGCAAGCAGACCGGACGCAAAGCCGTCATCATTCTCTCCGACGGCGTCGACAACGGCAGCAAAGAGGTCCTCGCCCACTCCATCGAGGCCGCCCAGCGCGCCGACACCATCATCTATGCCATCTACTTCAAAGGCGAAGAGACCCACCCGATGAACAATAATCAGCGACGCAGCAGTGGTGGATACCCCGGAGGCGGATATCCCGGAGGTGGCTACCCGGGAGGCGGCTATCCAGGAGGAGGCTACCCGGGCGGGGGATATCCCGGAGGAGGATACCCAGGCGGCGGCTATCCCGGCGGTGGCGGCTATCCTGGCGGCGGCAGTAATCCCGGCGGTGGCGGCACGACCGGCCGAAGCCACATCGACGGCAAGAAAGTCCTCGAGCGCATGGCCCAGGAGACCGGCGGGCGCGTCTTCGAAGTCACCAAAAAACAGGACATCGCCCAGATCTACAATCAGATCGCCGAAGAGCTTCGTGCCCAGTACCGCCTCGGCTACACCCCCACCCAGGACGCCGCATCCACCGGCTACCACCAGATCGACCTCACTGTGAAACAGAAGGACCTGTTCGTCCAGACTCGCGACGGCTACTACTCCGGCAAGTAGCACCCGCCGAAAGCAAGCAGATACTTTTGCGTCCCGCCGCGATCTTCAGGCATCATCTGTAAACATGTCTCATCCCGCGAAATCCCGCGCTGTCCTCCTCTCCTTCGTACTCGCGGCGCTCTCCTTCGCGCCTCTTTCCCAGAGCAGCGCCCAGGCTACCTTCCACGTCAACAAAGACCTGTACTCCGAGACTGCCAACCCCACCGCCGAGATCGCCGCCGCTCTCGTTCAGGCCCGGCGCGAACACAAGCGCATCCTCCTCGACTTCGGCGGCAACTGGTGCGGCGACTGCCAGGTGCTCGACTTCTACTACCACCAGAGCCCAAACGCCGAGATCCTCGCCAGCCACTACCTCGTCGTCCACATCGACATCGGCCACATGGACAGGAACCTAGACGTCGCGCAGAAGTATCACGTCCCCGTCACCAGAGGAGTCCCTGCCCTGGCCATCCTCGACGCGCATGGCGCCCTTCTCTACTCCGAGCGCCCCAAGGAGTTCGAACGCCCCAACCCGGAGGCGATCACCGCGCTCCTCAACCGCTGGAAGGCCTAATATAAGTTGGTGGTCGTTCTTCGTTCTTGACGTCATCCTGAACGCGGGGAAAAATCCCTGTATTTCGCCGTTGCTTGCCTATCCTCTTAGAACCTGTCTTGAAACTATTGAGAGAGCGCTTTTGCGGTTGTTTGTTCTTTGCCGTCATCCTGGAGCGTGGCGAAGGATCCCTGTATTTCGCCGTTGCTCTTGCTTTTGTCTGTTCTTACAATCCGTCTCATCGGTGCAGATCCGTGTTAAGCCTTTAGCTCTTAGACAGGTCCTTAGGAAATCTCTATTGGCAATCAGGCAGCGAAGCCTAGCCTGAATAACAGGCCGCTTTAGCCGACAGGAAAGGTCTACCTCATGGTTGTGATCGCCTCACCGAACCGCGGCAAGTGGCTCATCCCCGCCCTGGCGCTCTCAGGCATGCTCTCTACCGGCTGCCTTCTGGGCTGCAAAGCCAAACAGCCTGAACCCGCGCCGCCCGTCGCGGCCGTCCCATCCACTGCCCCGGCGCGCCAGCCTGTCACCCCCGTGCCCACAGTCAAGAAACACCTCTACTCCGCCGAGGCCGATCCCAAAGCAGAGATCGCTTCAGCTCTCAAGCAGGCCCGCCATCACAACAAGCGGGTCATCCTCGACTTTGGCGGCGACTGGTGCGGCGACTGCCAGGTCCTCGAAATCTACTTCCACCAAACTCCCAACTCCGAACTGCTCGACAGAAACTTCCTCGTCGTCCACATCGACATCGGCCACTTCGACAAGAACGTCGACATCGCCAAAAAATACAACATCCCCCTTAAGAAAGGCGTTCCCGCTCTCGCCGTCCTCGATGCCAACGGCAAGCTGCTCTACTCCCAGAAGACCGGCGAGTTCGAAGACATGCGCTACATGCAGGCCGCCTCCGTTACCGACTTCCTCAATCGATGGAAGGCTTAGCTCTGCCTCCTCCTCGGATGAGTCCCATGAGAAGACTCCTTCGCCTTCCCGTGATCTTTCACGGCACGCTGCTTCGTGTGATCCGGCACGACAGCCTCAACCTCGCCCAGTCCACCGCCTACTCCGCCATGGTGGCGCTCTTTCCAGCGCTCATCGTCGCCGCGGCCGTCGTCAGCCTGCTGCCGGACAGCACCCCGGTCCGCTTCCAGCTCGCCGCCTTCTTTGACCGCGTCCTGCCCCCCGACGTCACTCCACTCCTCGAAAGCTACTTCGTCGCCTCTCCCCATACCACTCGCTCTACCCATGCTCTCAGCATTGCCTTCCTCGTCAGCCTCAGCGGAGCCTCCAGCGTCATCGCAACCCTGATGGAAGGCGTCCGCCGCGCCAACAATCTCGACCCCGACTGCTGGACCTTCTGGCAACGCCGCCGCCGCGCTCTCCTGCTCGTCCCGCTCTCCCTCCTGCCTTTCTCCATCGCCAGCATCCTGGTTGTCTTCGGGCACTTCATCACCTTGTGGCTCGCCCTGCACGTCATGCCTTCAGTGCGGACCCCCGTGTACCTCGCCGCACTCCTGTTCCGCTGGGCCATCGCGCTGGCCGCCAGCACCGGCATCATCGCCCTCATCTATCACATGGGCACTCCCATGCGGCAGTCCTGGAAGCGCACTCTTCCCGGCGCTATCGTCTCCACGGCCATGTGGTTTCTCTCCACCCTCGTCTTCGGCTGGTACGTCACCCGCTTCGCCAACTACTCCCAGGTCTACGGCCCCCTCGGCGCGGGCATCGCGCTCCTCTTCTGGCTCTACATCATCTCTCTCAGCATCCTCTGCGGGGCCGAATTCAATACCGAGTTTTCCGAACGTTTTTTCGGCTCGCACGGCACTCATTCCGCTCCTGTAACCCCAAACAGCCCTCCAGCCGGTTAGAATTGCCACGGTAGTTAAACTCACCGGTCATGCCATCTGCACCAAAAGATGGTGAGAAAGTATCCGCAAAGCGACCCATGAAGAGTTCTCCGAATCCCATGCCAAACGCAGTCCCCTCCGACGCCGTCTCCCTTGCCCCTCTGGAACGTACTCGCCGAGCCAAGATCGTAGCCACTCTCGGGCCCGCCTCAAGCTCTCCTGAAGTCTTCCGCCAGTTGGTCCGCGCCGGTCTCGATGTGGCCCGCCTCAACTTCTCTCACGGCAGCCACGCGCAAAAGGCCGAGCTCATCCAGATGGTCCGCACCGTCTCCCGCGAAGAAAACAAGCCCATCTGCATCCTTGCCGACCTGCAAGGCCCCAAGATCCGCACCGGCAAGCTCAAAGGCCACAAACCCGTCCAGCTCCTCGCCGGCAAGCGCCTCACCATCACCCCGCGCGAGATCGAAGGCACCGCTGCCCTCGTCGGCACCACCTTCAAGACCCTCGCCGAAAACCTCGAACCAGGCTCCCGCATCCTCCTCTCCGACGGCCTCATCGAACTCCGCGTCGAATCCGTCAAAGGCGTCGACGTCACCTGCATGATCGTCAACGGCGGCATGCTCGGCGAAAACAAAGGCATCAACCTTCCCGGCATCGCCGTCAACGTCCCCTCCCTCACCGAAAAGGACGAGGAAGACCTCATCTTCGCCATCGGCCAGGGGGTCGACACCGTCGCCGTCTCCTTCGTCCGCACCGCCGACGACGTCCGCCACGTCAAGAACCGCCTCGCCGCCCTCAACTCCGACGCCTGGGTCATCGCCAAGCTCGAAAAGCCCCAGGCCATCGAGCACCTCGACTCCATCCTCGAAGTCACCGACGCCATCATGGTCGCTCGCGGTGATCTAGGCGTCGAAGTGCCGCCAGAAAAAGTTCCCGCCATCCAGAAGCACATCATCCGCCGCGCCGCCGAGTACCGCAAATCCGTCATCACCGCCACCCAGATGCTCGAGTCGATGATCGAAAACCCGCGCCCCACCCGCGCCGAGGCCTCCGACGTCGCCAACGCCATCTACGACGGCACCGACTCCGTCATGCTCTCTGCAGAATCCGCGGCCGGAAAATACCCCGTCGAAGCCGTCGCCATGATGGCCAAGATCATCACCGAAACCGAGCACCAGATCCGCATCGATCCCCGGCCCGCGCTCGGCCATCATCCCAGCGTCCGGCTCTCCATCGCCGAAACCATCTGCGAGTGTATGTCACACGCCGCGGATGATTTGGATGTGGCCGCCATCGCCATCTTCACCGAGACCGGCGCAACTGCCCGGCTCCTCTCCAAGTACCACCCCGATCCGCCCATCTTCGCCCTCTCCCCCTTCGAGAGCGTCATCAACCGCTGCATGCTCCTCTGGGGCACCTACCCCATCCTCTGCAGCCGCTTCCGCGACACCGACAAGCTCGTCAACATGGCCGAGGTCATCCTCGAAACTCACGGCCACGTCCACCAGCGCCAGATCGTCGGCATCGTCGCCGGGACCCGCACCAAATCCGGCGCAACCAACTTCATGCGCCTTCACATGGTCGGCGACCGCGACACCGAAGTCAGCAACGCTCCAGCCAAAAAGAAAAAGAAGAAACTGAAAAAGTAACCCTCACGGTTACAGTTGGCGTAGAATCTGCCGTGCCCTTTGTTTGTCATTCCCGAAGGGAATCTGCAGTTGGCCCTCTACACTAGCAGCAAACCCGCTCTAGGAGCTTGTTGAAAAAGGTTCCACGCTTCGTCCGATGACGTTTGCTTTTCGTCTATGGAGTATGCGTGGAGACGAGCGGTTGCAGGGTGGGATGTTCAGCTATGTGACGTTGGAGCAGCGTGTTCCTCAGGACCATCCGTTACGTGAGATACGCCGGCTTACAGATGTGGTTCTGCGGTCGTTGAGCGCGGCGTTCGACGAGATGTACTCGACCTCTGGGCGTCCTTCGATCGCACCCGAGTATGTGCTTCGTGCGCTGTTGCTTCAGGCGTTCTACTCGGTGCGCTCGGAGCGGCAGCTGGTCGAGCAACTGGACTACAACCTGCTGTTCCGCTGGTTCGTCGGCCTCGGCATGGACGATGCGGTGTGGAACCATGCGGTGTTCTCGAAGAACCGCGACCGGTTGCTGACCTCCAAGGTGGCGCAGCAGTTCTTCGCCGAGGTCAACCAGCAGGCGAAGCAGTTCATGTCGGACGAGCACTTTACGGTCGACGGCACACTGATCCAAGCCTGGGCCTCGCACAAGAGCTTCAAGAAGAAGGACGGCTCCGATGACGATGGCACGAACTTCCACGGCCAGCAGCGGAAGAACGAGACGCACGAATCGACCACCGATCCGGATGCGCGGTTATACAAGAAGAGCTATGGCAAGGAGTCGCATCTGGCCTATCTGGGTCACGCGCTGGTCGAGAACCGCAACGGCCTGATCGCCGCCGCCATGGCGACCCAGGCCAATGGCTATGCCGAGCGCGAAGCCGCACTGTTGCTGCTGGAAGAGAAGCAAAAGGGTAAGAAGCGGCGCATCACCGTCGGTGCCGACAAGGCTTATGACACCAGGGACTTCGTCGCCGCCACACGGGCGCTGAACGTGACCGCGCATGTGACGAAGAACGACAAGGGACGCCGCTCGAACCTCGACCGCAGGACCACCCGGCATCCTGGATATGCGCTCAGCCTCAGCCGGCGATGGCTGGTTGAGAAGAGCTTCGGTTGGATGAAGCAGACCGGCTCCATCCGCCAGGTGAAGCTGCGCGGTCTTCACAAGGTCGACTGGATCTTCGTCTTCCACTGCGCCGCGCACAACCTCATGCGCCTGCCCAGGCTCATCGCAAGCCAGTCCCAGCAAGGCCTTCAGCAAACCTGCGCCTGAGAACGCCCTTTGACGCCTCGAAAAGGCCCACAAGTGAAGACAAACGACAGAACAGCAACGAACGGCCTCGTGCAAAGCTGAAAACACCCACCGCTCAGCCGAAATCAAACGCTATTTCAACAAGCTCCTAGAGCCTGTTATGAAGTTTGCACCTATGTAGAGTCTTTGCTGGTTTGGTTTTTCTGTCCAGCATGGAGGAATGGTCAAGCGAGTTGGAAGTGCTTACCTGACGGATGTGTCGGATGAGGAGTGGGGGTTTGTGCTGCCTTATCTTCTGTTGAGCCGGGAGGACAACCGGAGCCGTCAACACAGTCTTCGAGCGCTGTTCAATGGGGTTCGTTACATGGTCAAGACCGGCAATCAGTGGGGTTTGATGCCGCACGATCTGCCACCCTGGCAGGCCGTGTATCAACAGATGCGTCGCTGGATGGCGGCGAGATGCTTCGAGCTTTTGGTCGAGGATGTGCAGTCGCTGTTGCGTGAATTCGCTGGGCGCAAGGGGCAACCGACGGCGGTCTGTCTGGATAGCCGCACGCTGCAGTCGACGCCCGAGTCCGGCGCACGGGCGGGCTACGACGGAGCCAAACGAAGAAAGGGATCGAAGGTCCACATCGCGGTCGATACCCTGGGACATCTGATGGCGCTCACCGTCACCCCCGCCGATCAAGGAGACCGGGCGCAGGTCGGCGCGCTGGCCAAACAGGTGCAGCAGGTGACCGGCGATACCGTCGATCTGGACTATGTCGACCAGGGCTACACCGGAGAGACAGCGGCCAAGGCAGCCGAGCAATACGGCATCCGGCTGGAGGTGGTCAAGCACCCCATGGCCAAACGCGGTTTCGTCCTGCTGCCGCGCCGCTGGGTGGTCGAACGCAGCTTCGCATGGGCGGCTCGCTTCAGACGCCTCGCCCGCGACTACGAACGGCTCCACACTTCCCTCAAAGCCTTCCACTACCTCGCTTTCGCTTGCATCATGCTCGCCCGCGTCTTCCATATACTCAACGCAACGTCATAACAGGCTCTAGTACATTCCCGTTGGAAGCTTGGACAATTAGCCGAATGAAGACCTGAGATGAAAACCACTCAGGACCTTCGAGGCACTCTCTCTCTGAACAAAGGTGTCGATTACTAATGCTACTTCCTCGTCAATCTGCACTCAAGGCCGTGAACTGACCCGCTGTAATTCAGGCTGACGTCCTCCTATACGCAAACGCTGCTCGGTTATGACGAGTTCACCGAGTAACAATCGCTTTGCGGCTGATGACATCGAGGTATGTCTTGGTTAGTTATGTGGCCATCAGTCCAGTCAGAACCCGCTATTGGAGGCACTTCATGTCGCATGACAACATAACTGACATCTACACATATCTTCGCTTATGTGGTGCGCCACATAAGCGTAAATAGTCGAAATATGTTTCCACGTTGGATCTCCTGAATGAGCGAATGAGCAAAGGAAAAGGCCAGCTCGAAAGCTGGCCTCGGGTGTATCTAAGGATGGGTTTTACACGTAAAGCTACGGCAGATGAGAGCATCAGGTGGACAGCAGCCCTCCGCTTCAAAAGACGACTCACCTTCGTCTGATATTTACGTCTTGCCTCTGGTAGTTTGCGGTTGAGGTTCTACGAAGTCGTGATCTGCAATCAATCCCTGCCCTTGGTGCTTGTGTCTCGGCATCCAGCACTTCGCACAACGCTCAAGTTCGGAAATCGTGAAAGACCGAACTGACACAACGCGATTGCGGAAGGGTTTTCCTGTTGGAGTTCTTCCTGCCGACCATCTTCCGCGTTGCTTCATGACTACGCCTACCGTTCACAACCACCGTCTACTTTGTTGCTGGCCGCGTATTGACTCAGGTTGTGGCCGCGAAACTCGTCACCTGGGTTTTCTCGGCCCACGCGCTCTAAAACGATCATCATCTCGTCACGGGTCATCACGCCCTCTGGCGTCGGGAAATCGACGTATTGCAATTCCGTCCCGATCCAGCGTTGAGTACATCTCTGGATAATCCAACTCACCGATAGATCCATTAGTACCTCCTATCACAAGCACCGCCTCTACTGTATTCGCGTATTCAGAAAGGAGGGGATGTCGCGCGCTCCCTGGGTCACGGCGATGATTTCAACCCATTCAGTTCCTATCCTATAAAGAATCAGGTACGCGCCTACCGGCCAGAACAGAATCGGAAAGGCGGTAATATCCTCGCGCTTATGGCCCATCCCTGGGGTCCGGGCCAGGTTTTCAAAAGCGTCAAATAATCTGCTGATCCAGCGATCCGCCGCGTCGATGTTGTCTTGAGCGATGTAAACCCAGATGGACTCGAGATCGAGCTCAGCAGCAACACTCAAGACATACGGGTTCATGCGCGGGTCTTCCTCCGATCGCGGGACTTACTGTCGATTCGCTCTCGCGCGGCACTTGGATCGACCCGCTCTCCACGATCTAGCGAGGCCAATCGATGACCGAGCTCCTGATTGAATGCTGCAATCTGAACACCTCGCGCCTGATCGTGTTCTTCCAGAAGTCTCAGCGCCTCGCGCACAACCTCGCTGGCTGAGTTGTAACGGCCAGAGCCAACCTTGGTGGAAACAAATTGTTCGAGTTCGGGGGTGAGAGAGACATTCATAATTGAACCTCTATCTTCTATGCTTCCTTGAATAACAGAGTTTGTCAATCCTCGTTATGGAAGGTCCGGCAAGCTTTACCAGACTCTGTTGCATTAACTTGGCCAGCTACCCGTGGCCAAGTTAATGCAACAGAGCCGCTTCGAGGGCGGCTTTGGTTTTGTCGTAGAGGGTGCGGGTTTCGGCGGATTGTTTGCGAAGGCCTTCGACGATATGCGCGGGGGCTTTGGCCATGAAGGCTTCGTTCGAGAGCTGGCGGTCGGCGGCGATGAGGCCCTTTTCGTATTTGGCGAGGTCTTTGGTGAGGCGCTCGCGTTCGGCGGGGATGTCGATCTGGCGCTGGTAGAGGACGGCTACGTCGAAGACTGAGGAGGAGCGGGTATTGTCGCCTGTGAGCGCGGCGGGGGCTAGTTCGACGGTGCTGACGCGGGCGAGTTTGCTGAGCATGTCGGCGTTCGATTGGGCGAGCGCGCCTATGGCCGGTGAGGCGAAGAGTCGGATGGGGGCGGGTTCTTTTTCGGGCACCGCCATCTCTTTGCGGAGTCCACGGATGGTGACAATGAGGTCTTGCAGGGTCTGCATATCGCTCTCGGCGGCGGGATCGATGGGCAAGTCTGCGGCCTGGGGGTAGCGGGTGAGGGCGATGGATTTTGCGGGAGGGGGGAAGCCGTAGCTGTAGCTGAGGAGCGCGTGCCAGAGCTCTTCGGTGAGGAAGGGCATGAAGGGGCTGAGCAGACGCAGGGCGCGCTCGAAGACGGTGATCAATAGGGCGAGTGAAACGGCGATTTCCGCGAGTCCTGCGGTGCGGGTCTCTTCCGAGGCGTGCTCGTCAAGGTAGTCGAAGTTGAGGCGGAGTTTGATGAGTTCGAGATACCAGTCGCAGAACTCGCCCCAGAAGAACTGATAGACGGCGCTGGCGGCCTCGTCGAAGCGGTAGGCGGCGAGAGAATGGTCGACGGCGGCGCAGGTTTGGGAGAGACGGGAGACGATCCAGCGGGATTCGAGCGGGGTGTTCTGGGGGAGAACCCACATCTCAGAATCGAAACCCTTCGCAGGCTCGAGGGCAGGTAGCGGGGCACCCGGATTTGTGGCGATGCCGGGGCCGATCTGGAGGTTGAAGCCGCCGGTGCGGGCGCGGTCGAGGTTCATGAACAGGAAGCGGGCGGCGTTCCAGATCTTGTTGGCGAAGGCGCGGTTGCCTTCGGTGCGAGCTTCGGAGAAGGCGATGTCGGTGCCGGGGGAGGCCATGCTGGCGAGGCTGAAGCGGACGGCATCGGTGCCGAAGCGCTCGATGATGTCGATAGGGTCGATGACGTTGCCCTTGGTTTTGGACATCTTCTGGCGGTCGGCGTCGCGGACGAGGGCGTGAATGTAGACAGCTTTGAAGGGCACCGCGTTCTCAAGAGAACGCGGTGAGCCGTCGGGCATAGGCACGTCGAGCATGAAATGACAGCCGAGCATGATCATGCGGGCGACCCAGAAGAAGAGGATGTCGAAGCCGGTGACGAGGAGGTCGGTGGGGTAGAAGGCCGATAAGGCAGGGAGTAGGGAGTAGGGAGTAGGGAGTAGAGGGCTTCGGTCGGTGGCGGGGTAGTTTTCTACTCCCTCTTCCCTCTTCCCTCTTCCCTGTTCTTTTCCTGCTCCCTGCTTTCCGGGCCAGCCGAAGACGGTGAAGGGGAGGAGGCCGGAGGAGAACCAGGTGTCGAGGACGTCGGTCTCCTGGGTGATATCGGCGGAGTTGCAGGTGACGCAGTGGGTGGGGGGCTCGCGGGAGACCGTAATGGCGGAACAAGCTTTACAGTGCCAGGCGGGGATGCGGTGGCCCCACCAGAGCTGCCGGGAGATGCACCAGTCATGGATGTTCTTCATCCACTCGTCGTAGGTCTTGCGGTACTGGTCGGGGGTGAATTTGATGTAGCCTTTGTCGACGGCTTCGATGGCTTTGTCGGCGAGCGGCTGGATTTTGACGAACCACTGCTGGGAGAGGCGCGGCTCGATGACGACACCGGTGCGTTGGGAGAGGCCGATGGAGTTGGTGTGGTCTTTGACGGCGGCGAGGAGTCCGAGGGCGTCGAGGTCGGCTACGATGCGTTCGCGGGCGGCGTAGCGGTCGAGGCCGTGGTAGGGCGAGCCGGGAAGTGCGACGTGGGCGGTCTCGTCGAGGATGCTGGGGCTGGGGAGGTGGTGACGCTGACCAATGGCAAAGTCGTTGGGGTCGTGGGCGGGGGTAACTTTGACGGCTCCGGTGCCGAACTCGGGCTTGGCCCAGTCGTCGGCGAGGATGGGGATCTCGCGGTCGGGCTGACCATTGATGCCGCTGAGAGGGAGACGGAGGAGGTTGCCTTGCAGGGCGAGGTAGCGGTCGTCGGTGGGGTTGACGGCTACGGCGACGTCGCCGAGCATGGTTTCGGGGCGGGTGGTGGCGATGGTGATGGAGTCTGTTCCATCCGGCAAGGGACCTTCTGCGAGCGGGTAGCGGATGTGGTAGAGCTTGCCGGCGCGTTCTTCGTGCTCGACTTCGAGATCGGAGACGGCGGTCTGGGCTGCGGGGTCCCAGTTGACGATGTAGGCTCCGCGATAGATGAGGCCCTGCTCGTAGAGGCGGACGAAGGCTTCTTTGACGGCGATGCTGAGGCGGTCGTCCATGGTGAAGTACTCACGGGACCAGTCGACGGAGGCGCCGAGGCGCTTCATCTGGTCGAGGATGGCATTGCCGTAGAGGTCTTTCCAGGCCCATACCTTTTCGACGAAGGCGTTGCGGCCGAGGTCCTGGCGGGATTTGCCTTCGGCGGTCAGTTGACGCTCGACCATCATCTGGGTGGCGATGCCGGCGTGGTCGGTGCCCGGGACCCAGAGGGCGGTGTGGCCCAACATGCGATGCCAGCGGGTGAGGATGTCCATCTCGGTCTGGTTGAGCATGTGGCCCATGTGGAGGCGGCCGGTGACGTTGGGCGGGGGGAGGAGCATGGTGAACTTTTCGGCGGGGCCTCGCGTATCGGCTGGTGTAGGCACGTCGAAGAGGCGTTCGCGGACCCAGTAATCGGCCCAGCGCTGTTCGATGATGGAGGGATCGTAGGCTTTTGGCAGTTCGTGGCTTGTTGCCTGGCTTGTAGTTTGTTCGCTCATTTTTTCCTGGCTCATCGGTGTTTTAAGGGTAGCATCGGGTGGGGCGGTACGGGGTTGGTTCGCCTTGGTTTGCGCCTCCGTCCTGTCTTTAGGAGAGGATGGCCCGCTTTTTTTTACGGAGAGTACGGAGCGGCATACACTCGTTGCACGAGGTTCTCTTATGCGCAGATTGCTGTTTGCGATTCTTGTTGTTGCCATCGCGTGCCCAGCTTTCGCCAGATCGAAAAATTCCGGCGATTCCGGCCAGGACCGCGCTACGTTTGGAAGTGACATCACGATTGCCGAGGGTGAGACGGCGGGCGATGTTGCGTGCGTGTTCTGCACGGTCCGCATCCATGGCGAGGTGAGCGGCGATGTTGCGGTGCTGTTTGGGAACGTAACGGTGGACGAGGGGCGGAGCATCTCGGGCGACGTGGCGATCCTGGGAGGGGACCTGGGGTTGGGTGAGGGCGCGGCGGTGAGTGGGGATGTGGCGGTTGCCGCGGGGAGTGCGAACCTTGCTCCGGGAGCGATGATTCATGGCGACCGGACGGTGCTGCCGGGGCGGGCATGGCTGCTGGCAGTGTTTGCGCCGCTGCTGATTCTGGCCGGACTGATCTGGCTGGTGGTGTGGATCGTGCGGCGGAACCGATATCAGTTTCCGGCGTATCCGGGGGGACAAGTGGGTGGCCGAAGGTTGTAGGCGGGACCGTTTGAGATAGGTCCTATTATGAAAGTCCATGTCCCAAACGCGGGACCCTTCGGCGGACTCAGGGCAAGCTATGGGGCACCCGCACGAGCATCAGGCTTGATTTCGTGATATCGGAGCTTTTTCGGGCGATGGGGAACCGTGGCCGGTGTGCGTGCGTATGGAGTGGAGCAGGCCCATCCCTGTTTGAGGAGTTTTTTTGATTCACGCGCTTCGCAACTTCGTATTGATATTGTTTCTGGCTTCTGCCGCGCTGGCCGATACGCCGGGAAACCGGGCGTATGTGGGTCAGGATATCTTTGTCGCGGCGGGGCAGGAGGTGCATAACGCGACCTGCGTGTTCTGCTCGGTGCAGGTGGAGGGCGAGGTGTCGGGGCGGGTGGTGGTGCTGTTCGGCAGCCTGAATGTGAGCGGGCAGGTGCGGGGCGGGGCGACGGTGGTGGGCGGAAATGCGGTGGTGGATTCGTTGGCGCGGATAGGCGGGGATGCCTTGGTGCTGGGCGGCAATGCGGTCTATGAGGCCGACGAGTCGCTCTCGGGCAGCGTGTATGTGTTGGGAGGGCACATGTCGCATCTGTCGCGGGTGAAGGGGCAGAGTGCGCCGAAACGGGTGTCGCTGAGTCCGGTGTTTTTTGCGCTGACCGGATTGGCGGTGTTGCTGGTGCTGCTGGGGGTGGGGTTTGGGCCGAGAATGCGACGGCAGGTGGTGGTGCGGCAGGGGTTTTGAGAGCCTGCTTAAAACTGAAGGCTTAACGCGGATTTCCACGGATGAGACGGATTTAAGAACAGGCAAGCAAGAGCAACGACGAAATACAGAGATCCTGTCCCTTCGCTGCGCGAGGGCCAAGGATGATGGCGAAGAGCGAACAATAGCGAATGCTCTCAACGACAGTTTTTTAATAAATTCTAAGTCTGTATGTCTCTGCTCGAGTCGAGGCACGATTTCGGTTCTCCTGTAGAGAGGAGGACTTGAGACATGCAGACAGTCAGATCATTCGTCGGGATGGACGTCCACAAGGAGACCATCTCGATCAGCGTAGCCGAGGACGGACGGAACGGCCCGGTCCGGTTTATCGGCGTCATTCCCAACCAGCCGGACGACATCGCGAAGATGGCGAAGCGACTTGCGAAGCATGGCGAACTCGACTTCTGCTACGAGGCCGGCGGCTGCGGCTACAACATCTACCGCCAGCTCACCGCGCTGGGCCATAGCTGCACCGTCGCGGCGACCTCGTTGATTCCGCGCAAGCCAGGTGAGCGGATCAAGACCGACCGGCGGGACTCGCAGAAGCTGGCCATCCTGCACCGATCCGGCGACCTGACGAAGGTTTGGGTGCCGGATGCGACGCACGAAGCTCTGCGCGATCTGGTTCGTGCGCGTGTCGATGCATCCATGCACCTGATGCGGGCTCGGCAGCAGTTGCTCGCCTTCCTCTTGCGACATGGCCGCTCTTATCCGACTGGCAAGCACTGGACGCAGCGCCATCGTTCCTGGCTGGCTGGACAGACGTTTCAGCAGGAGGTTCATCGCATCGTCTTCCAGGATTACGTCGAGACGGTTTGGACAGCACAGGAGAGACGAGATGCACTGATCGAACGGATCGGCGCGATGACGGCTAGCTGGTCGCTCGGACCGCTCGTCGAAGCTCTGCGCGGCTTGCGTGGGATTGACCTGCTATCGGCAGCCACGTTCATCTGCACCACCGGCGATCTGAGCCGCTTCGAGTCGCCCCGTATGCTGATGGGTTACCTCGGCCTCGTTCCATCGGAACACTCCAGCGGCGGCAGCGTCCGTCGCGGCGGCATCACCAAGACCGGCAACCGAGAAGCACGACGGATGCTGATCGAAGCCGCATGGAGCTATCGCTATCCCGCCCGCGTCGCCAAGGAGAAGGCTGAGATCCTCGTCCGCCTGCCGAAGAACATCCGCGATATTGCATGGAAGGCACAGACCAGGCTATGCGCTCGCTATCGAACCATGATTGCGCGAGGGAAGAAGCCTACCGTCGTCGTCACTGCGCTCGCCCGTGAGCTTGCCGGATTCATCTGGGCTATTGGTCAGGAGATGAGGACTCCGATGACAACCTGAGCCGGTCTGGCTTCCACCTTTTCGGGTGGGGAACCGGGCGGCCGGTCATGGTGATCCTCGAGAGCCCCTTGGGCCGGAGTACATCCCGATGCCCGCGCTAAGTCCGAGGCAAGCCTGCGACGACACACGTTCATGCGGTATCCAACCCGCGTATGGAAGTTTGAGCGACTGTCGTTGAACGCCGCCCGGTTCCCGACCCGATAAGAAACTTAAGAACAAAAACAACTGCGCTAATAAGTGAAAAACGCGGTCCGTGAATTCGTGTCCTTGACAGTGAACTAGAGACATGGAAGTCGCTATACTCTGTGAGCGGTTACTATCCCACTCTTTCGCAGATGCGCGAAGAGTGGGATAGTAACCGCTCGAACCGTTGAGTGCCTGAGCAAAGCTAAAAGGGATTGAGCTTGCTGAGGCCCTTCTTTTTCTTGTGCTTGCTGGAGGACTCGTCGCCTTTGTCGAACTCGGGCTTGCCGGTCTTCTTGCCGTTGGCGTTGGGGGCCTGGGCCGCTGGCTGTGGCTTGTCGGCAATGTCGTTGACCGCGTCGGGAGCCGCGGCAGGTTTTTCGACGGCGGGCAGCGGGGTGGAGTTGGTAGGACCGACGGCTTTGAGGCCGCCGTTCGCGTCTACCGGTGTGGCGCCCGCCGGTGTAGCGGCTGGAGTTGCTCCCGGGAAGGTGGTCGATCCCGTCGGGGGTGGGGTGGCACTCGATCCGGAGTTGAGGACCTCGACCCCCATGGTGTTGCCGGCGGGAGCGGCGGCAGCAGGCGCGTTGCCGGAGACGCTGGTGACGGCGGCGGTTCCGGTTGGGTTTGCGGCGTCAGATCCCGCAGTCGGAACGTCCTGCAACTGCAGGGGCGCTGCCGGAGCGGCGGGAGCGGCGGCGGCCGTAGCTCCGTTCGAGACGGGCATGGCGGGCTGACTGGCGGGCTGCGGCAGGGGCTTGGGATTCAGTGTGCCGGCGCCGCCTGGTGCTGGTGGGGACGGGGTGAGCGATTCCTTGAAGTCGGCCATGATCTTGGTGGTGACATGGGGCGCGAGGGTGGGCGCGGGATCTGCGAGGGTAGGCTCGCCGTCCCGGGCCGCGAGGACGACGTCGGGCTGGTGGAGCACGAGCAGGCGGGCACGGTCCTGGAGGCGGTACTGGCGGCGACTGTTTTCGAGCGCGAGGCTGGCGGCTACCTGCTCCGGCGTGGGCGTGGGAATGGGCAGGTTCATGGCGTCGAGACGGTCGCGGGCATCTTCGACGTGGGGTGCGGCGGAGTGTTCGAGGATGACCTTGCGGTAGGAGTCGGCGGCCTGATCGTCATAGATTTTTTCGAGGCGGGCCTTGCCGGCTTCGGGCAGCTTGAGGGTGCGGACGTAGCGGGCTTCGGCCTCGTAGGCGTCGCCGAGGCCGATGAGGACATCATCCATGTGGCTGTACTGGGGATAGGTGTCGACGACGGTCTGGAGGCGGGCGATGGTGGCGGGCCAGTTGCTATGGGTGGAGTAGAAGTCGCCGATGGACGCCTCGCGGGTGGCCATGGCCTCCTGGACTTCGCGGAGGCGCTGTTTGGCCTGGGGGACGAGGGTGGAGTCGGGGAACTGCTGGAGCATGAGGCGATATTCTTCTTCGGCATGCTGGGCTTTGGAGTAGTCGCGGTCGGGCTTGTCCATCTGGCGGAAGTAGATGTCGCCGACACGCATCTGGGCTTCGGCGGCCTCGGGGGCGTTGGGGAAGAAGGTGATGAAGTCCTTGTACTCCTGCTCGGCCTGGGTGAGGGCCGCGGTGCCGCCTTCACGATACCAACTGTCGCCGATGGCGAGCTTGGCCTTCATCTGATACTGCGAGTCGGGGTAGGTGTTGAGCAGGGTCTGGAGGTCGAGGCGGGCGACGTCGAAGTGGCCGCGCTTGGTGGCGTCGACCGCCTTGTCGTAAAGGACTTTGTCGGGCAGGCCGGCATTCGCGACATCGGCAGGGTTGATCTTCTTTTCCTTACGCATCTCGCGCTTGGTGTCCTTGGACTGGACGACCTTGTCCTGCTTCTTATTGACCGGCGCTGAGAGGGTGACGCTCTCCTGCTGCTGGCCGGTGTTGGGGTCGGTCGTGGTCTGGGAGGAGCCGGTGACCTGAGCGATCGCGGCGGCGGAAGAGAGCAGCATGGCGGCGATGGCCAGTCCGACGAGGGAGGATGCATGGACGCTGGGAAAGAAGGAAGGCTTGGTGTGTTTAGGCTGCTTGATCATTAACAAAGACCCCATCCGCCTGGCGCGTGCGCTGCCGAGGCTTGGAACTATTCTAATCGTTTCAGACGGTGTTGTGCTGGTTCTCGTGTGAGCTGTCGAAAGTCTTAACACGGATTTGCATCGATGAAACGAATTTAGAAACCGGCAACGGCAGATGCGACCGCAGATCCCCTTCGGGGATGACAACAAGAAAAGCAACGGCAGCGGCAGTAGTGAATGACCGCAGAAATAAATATCAGACCTGGACCGGGGAGACGGCGCGGGCCAGTTGGAGGAACTCGCGGGCATTCTGCTCGGTTTTGCCGGGACTGAAGATGGCCGATCCGGCGACTAACATGTCCGCTCCTGCTTCGACCACCTGAGCGACGGTATCGTGAGCAACGCCGCCGTCGACTTCGATGCGGAAGTTGAGTCCCATCTCTTCGCGCAGCTCGGCGAGGTGGGCGATCTTGTCGAGGGCGAGGGGGAGGAACTTCTGGCCGCCGAAGCCGGGGTTGACGCTCATGACGAGGACATAGTGGAGCATGGGGAGGACTTCTACGAGGGTGTCGACGGGGGTGGCGGGGTTGAGGACGACGCCGGGGAGCATGCCGTGATGGATGATCTGCTGGAGAGTGCGGTGGAGGTGGCGGCAGACCTCCTGGTGGACAGACATCATGTCGGCTCCGGCTTCGGCGAAGTCCTGGAGGAAGGCGTCGGGGTTGTCGACCATCATGTGGCAATCGAGCGGGAGCTTGGTGACGGGACGGAGGGCCTTGACCATGGGCGGCCCGAAGGTGATGTTGGGGACGAAGTGGCCGTCCATGATGTCGACATGGAGGATGGTGGCTCCGCCGCGTTCGGCTGCGGCGACCTCGTCGGCGAGGTGCGCGAAGTCGGACGCGAGGATGGATGCGGCCAGTTCGATCACGAGGGTGCTCCTGATACTCCTGTGTGTGAGTTTATCAGTGTGACGCGGGGAGGTAACTCGGGCTGCGACCGGCTGAGTCGTTTAAGAACTGAAGGCTCGACCACGGATTTGCGCGGATGGGACCGATGAAGAACAGGCAACGGCATGAGCAACGGCGAAGATAATGCAGGACGATTGGGTTCGGGGTACGGCTTCCGGGTGTATTCGCACAATCCGTGAAGCTGGCCATGGCGTATTCATGGGAGTAGGAGCCCGCATCCAACAGAAAAGATATGGACAATCCCTTTGAGTTGCAGCCACGCATCTTCGTCGTAGACGACGAATTAGAGATTGCCAAGATGCTCGCCGTGATCCTGCAGATGAATCTGTTCGATGCCGTTCCGTTCACCGATCCGCAGGCGGCTCTCGAAGCAGCGCGAACGGCGCCTCCGGACTATCTCATCTCGGATATTGTGATGCCGGGGATGAGCGGCATTGAACTTGCTATCGCATTGAAGCGCGAGATCCCGGCATGCAAGATACTTCTGTTTTCCGGCCAGGTGGGAGCGCCGGATTTGATTCGCGACGCGAGAGACGCGGGGCACGACTTTATGCTGGTGCAGAAGCCGATTCATCCGGTCAAGCTGGTAGAGGCGATACGCAGTTTGTGACCAGAGTCACTGGTGTATCCGCATAAATCGCTCCTTAAAATATTGTCGAGCAAAAGCCGACCCTGGGCGTCTGTCTCCCTAGAAGGGATTTATGACATCGGTCGAGGGATGCAGCTTGGTGTTGTCTTCCATGGAGGATTCGCGGTCGGAGATCGATCCCGCGGCTCTGGTGGAGACCTACTCCGCGCTTCTCTTTCGTGTCGCTCACTCCGTGTTGCGCAGTCGCGTCGAGGCAGAGGACGTGGTGCAGGACGTGTTCGTTCGCGTTCTCGAACACCGCCGTGCTTTGACCGGGGTACGTGACATGCGGGTCTGGCTGATCCGTATTGCTTGGAACCTGGCCCTCGACCGTAGACGGCGCATACGGCCGGAGCAGATGGACGAGAGCTTCGCGCGAAGTCTGGCGGCAAGCAGTGTGCCCGCCGACCAGGCGCTGGACGAGGCGCAGCGTATGAGGTCGGTATTGTGCGAGTTGGAGAGGTTGCCCAAGGGGGAGCGCCATGTTCTGCTTCTTTCCGCAATCGAGGAGTTGGGGACGGCAGAGATGGCGGAGGTCCTGGGAAGAAGCGAGTCGGCGGTTCGAGCCCTGCTGTTTCGCGCGCGAGTACGGCTGCGGGAACGGCTCGAGAAAGGAGAGAAACGATGAAGAAGCCGGAAGAGGCGATTGAAAAGGTGCTGGCGGGCTTGCGAGGTCCCGATGCTCCCGATGGAATGGAGCGCCGCATTCTGGCAGCACTCGAGGACCGGGCATCGGGGCAATCTCGATCGGGTTGGCGCCGGTGGAGACCGATGTGGCTAGTGGCGCCGGTGCGTCCGGCAGTCAGGCCCATGGCGTGGGGTGTTGCATTAGCGGGTGTGTTTGTTGTCGCGGTGACGATCCCCGCTATACGGCGGTTTGGGCATGTCCCTGGACCTTCGAAGATGATCTCGGCTCCTGTTGTGGCGTCAGTTCCTCCCGCCGCTCCGGAGATGGCCGCGAGGAGCGCACAACTTTCCTTGCCACGGGCGGCCGTGCGATTGATGAAGACGGCCAGTCCAGAGGGGAAGGTGAGTGCGCGGGGAGCGGGAGTGGTGAGCGAGAGTGATTCTTTAGCTGTGGACGAGATGCATGCTGCCAGCCACCCGGCTCCGCCGATGCCTTTGACGGAGCAGGAGAGGCTGCTGCTTCGTATCGCGCATAAGACCGAACCGATCGAGCTGGCGATGCTTGATCCTAAACTGCAGGCTGCGCAGGACTCAGAAGAAAGAGTGGAGTTTCAGAGGTTTTTCGGAGGGTCAACGGTGCCAGCTAAGGCAGCGCAGACAGTGGCCGAACAAGCAGCGCCACAACAATCGACGGCAGCGCCACAACAATCGACGCCGGAGCAGGCAACGCCGGCGCAGCCAATCACGAACCCTTCAACTCCAGAACAAGTGCAGGAGCAGACAACGCCGGAGCAACTTGCTCCAGATCCATCAACCACGCCGCAACCAACGCAAAAGCAATGAAGAACGGGAGATCGCGAATGAAGAGGAACTACGGGGCATCGGCAAGATTGAGTAGCAAGGTTGCGGGGGTGATTTTTGGAGTGACTCTGGCTCTGGCTTGGATTGGGCCAAGCGCGTGGGGGCAGGCGGGGAATAGCGCCGCCGCGGAAAAAGACAGTGCTGCACCCAATGCAAGGGTGGACACACGTCCCTTCCAGACTTTTTATCTCACCAACGCCACCCAGCAGAATGAGGGCAACGAAATCGTAGTCGCTCTCCGCAACCTGCTACCACCCGAGGTCAAGATTTACTATCTCCCCAGCGAGGACGCGATCGGAATGCGCGCAACCCCGGATGAGCTCATGCTGACGCAGAAGATCCTCAACGGCCTTGATCGGCCCAGGAAGACCTATCGCTTGACCTACACGATCGCGGAGTCGGATGATGGCAAACGCGTCGGCGTTCAACACTTCACCATGATCATGGTTACAGGACAAAGGACGAGCCTCAAACAAGGCAGTAAGGTACCAGTCGCGACCGCGACCGGATCCTACATCGCCGCCAACTCTCAGACGCAAACCCAGATGACCTATCTCGATGTGGGAACGAACTTCGACGCGACACTGGATGAGTTCGCCAATGGAGTGAGGTTGAATTCGAAGGTGGAGCAGTCGAGCATCGCCGAGGAGAAGTCCTTTGTAGGCGCACAAGACCCGATCGTGCGCCAGACTGTCCTTCAGGGCACGTCGTTCTTGACTCAGGGCAAGCCGCTGATTTTGGGATCACTGGATATCCCAGGGAGTACGCGGCACCTGGATATCGAGGTGGTGATGGAGTTGGTCAAGTAGACGAAAAGGCTCTTATCAACTAGAGCGGATCTGCTGTTGGTGTAGAGGGGCAACCGCAGATTTCCTTCGGGAATGACAAACAAAAGGCACGGCAGACTCTGCGCCAACTGCTACTTTGCTCTAGCGGCTCTTCGGTACCACGGGAACGGTTCGTTCGACGTCGGGGCGGCCTTTGTGGAGGGTACGGGGCTTATTTCTTCATTTCTTTATTTCTTCTTTCATTTCTTTGGCGGCTTCGCGCTGGGTTTCGGCGATGGGTTTGGGGTCGCCGATGACCGTGCGGGCGGCGCCGCGGAGGATGCGGCGGACGGGCCACTTACCGTCTTCGTTGGGGAGGAAGATTTCGCCGATGCGCTGTTTTTCGGGACGGTAGTACCAGCGGCGGAGGAGTGAAAGGTGATCGCTGAGCAGGGCAAGGTCGGGAGCGGCGGAGGCTCGGGATTCGAGCGTGGCCAGGGCATGGGTGGCGCGGGATTCGGGTGAGTCGGGGGATTCGGTGGCGGGTGCGCCTTCGAGGGGGACAGGTTGCAGCATGAGGGGCTGGGCGAAGAGGGAGCTGCCTACGCTGGTCTGCTCGCGGACGGCGCGGACGCCGAGGGTGGAGAGGCGTTCGGGGCCGGCGAAGCAGCCGGCGTTGAGGAGGAAGAGAGCGGCTTGTTCGGGGTGTTCGTGCTCGTGCCGGGCGGCGGACTGGATGATGATGGCGCGGAGCCTGGGGATGGGACGGACGATCCAGTCGGCGAGGGACTGGGCAGCTTTGACCTTCTGCCATTGAGCGTGGAGGGCGGCGGCGCGTTCGAACTGCATGGCGGCGGAGGCTTCTTCGCGGGCCAGACCGATCTCGATGACCATGCTTTCGCCTCGGGTGTCGAAGAATTTTTTTACGGCTGCGGTCTCTGCGGCGTACTGCTCGGGGGTGCAGGCTTGCTTGCAGGGTTCGAGGCACTTGTTCATCTCGCCGTAGACGCAGCCGGGGTGCTCGGGATAGGGGTGGAGGTCTTCGTGGCAGCGGCGGAGCTTGAAGAGGTCGAGGACGGCGTCGCAGTAGCGCTCGGCAGCGAGGCGCGAGGGGAAAGGGCCGTACATGTGCGCGACGCCGCGCTTGGAAAGCTTGTTAGTGACGTAGACGCGGGGGTGCGGGTTTTCCGTCGTCATGCGGAGAAGGTAGGGGGTGTGGAGCTTGAGGCGGCGGCGGGCTTCGGGGTAGCCGAAGAGGGCGGCGGCGGCGTGGTAGAGGATGAGGGAGGACTCGAAGGCGGAGCCGGTGACGCAGTATTCGATGCGGGCCACTTTTTCGCGGAGGTTGAGGCGCTTGGATTGCGATTCGGGCGGATCAAGCAGACGGCGCATGCGACGGCGGAGGTCGGCGGTCTGGGTGAGGTAGGGTGCGTCTTCTTCGTGTGCGCCGCGGAGGGCGAAGATGCCGGGTTGGGCGGGAATGGCGCGGAGGACCGCGCCGGCTTCAGCGGGGGTGAAGGGGAGGACGTGATCGAAGTGGAAGGTTGCTGGCACAGAAGGATTGTAGCTGGGCAGTGGGTGTTCTTGACTCTGACAAGGGATCTGCGGAGTGGGCGCGCAATGACATCGAGAGCGTTGCCGGTTAGCTTCCGGCGATGGTCATGCCTTCGATGCGGAGGGTGGGGGCGGCGCTGGCTCCGCGGAAGACGAGGTCGTTGCCGATGGCGGCGATGTTGCGGTACATGTCTTTGAGATTGCCGGCGATGGTGATCTCTTCGACGGGATAGGCGATTTCGCCGTTCTCGATCCACATGCCGCTGGCGCCCTGGGAGTAGTCGCCGGTGACGAGGTTGACGCCGAAGCCCATGGTCTCGGTGACGTAGAGGCCGGATTGGATGTCGCCGATGATCTGTTCGGGAGTGAGGGCGCCGGGTTCGAGGAAGAAGTTGCCGGCACCGATGCCGGGGTTGCCGGCGAGGCCGCGCGAGGCATTGCCGGTGGACTTCATGTTCAGTTTGCGGGCGGTGTAGGTGTTCATGACGTAGTTCTTCAAGATGCCACGTTCGACCAGAACGGTGCGGCGGGTGGGGAGACCTTCGCCGTCAAACGGACGGGTGCCGAAGCCGCCGATGCTGATTTTGCCGCGGGCGCTACTATGGCCTCCGTCGACGTGGTGGATCATGGTGCCGTCGTCAACGACGGTGATGTTTTCTCCTGCGACCTGCTCGCCGAGTTGTCCGCTGAAGAAGCTGGCGTTGCGGTAGATGGCATCACCGTTGGCCGCATCGAAGATGTTGCCGATGATGCCGCGGGCGATCTCGGGGGAGAAGACGACGGGAGCTTTTTGGGTTTTGACCTGGCGGGCTCCGAGGCGCTTCAGGGTGCGGCGTGCGGCTTCGCGTCCGATCTCTTCCGGATCTTCGAGCAGGGTGGTGGTGCGCGAGTTCGAGAACCAGTAGTTGCGCTGCATATTGCCCTTGTCGTCGTGGGCGATGGGCGCGGCGGAGAAGCCGCAGTAGCTGCGCCGGTACTCGCCGGTGAAGCCGCGGGAGTTCATCAGGATTTTGTGCGAGGTGGAGGTGTCGAAGTCGCCGCCGCCGGAGTTCTGGATGCGGGTGTCGTAGGCGAGGGCGGCGGCCTCGGTGCGGCGGGCAATCTGGATGCGCTCGGCGGGAGGCATCTGGTTGACGTCGTCGAAGTAGAGGTGCTGGTCCTGGTCGATCCTGCCGAACTCGTGCGGCTCGGGCAGGCCGGCGAAGGGGTCTTCGCTGGTGATGCGGGCGAGAGTGATGGCTCCTTCGACGAGGCGGGCGATGCTGTCGGGGGAGAAGTCGGAGGAGGAGGTGCTGGCGGTGCGCTGGGCTTTCCCGGAGGCCAGGAAGACGCGGAGGCCTACGGCGCGGGAGCCGGATTCCTTGAGGGTTTCGACCTGGCCTAGACGCACGAGCGCGGAGAACTCGTCGCCTTCGAAGACGACAGCTTCGGCGTCGGTGGCTCCGGCTTTGAGGGCCTTCGAGAGGATGTCGGAGGCGAGTTGCTTCAAGTCGAATGAGACGACTGACGCTAGCTGTGACACGATTTCGGACCTCAACGAACTTGGAATTAACGCACGGGGGTTTGGGAGAGCCTTGGCAGGCGGCCGTCGGTGGCTTTCAGGAAGTGCATGCCTGCGAGGCAGTACTCGGAGTCGCTCTTGAGTTTGTGCTCGATGTGCGAGGCGGCTCCGTCCTCGGTGCGGCGCTTGAAGAGCTTGACGGGGCCGCCGCAGTCCTTGCAGCGAAACTCGGTGTCGTTGTCTTCGAGTGCTATGGCGATGGGCTTGACCTTCCAGAACGGCTCGTACCCGCCGGTGGCTCTGACGCGGCGACGCTTCACTTCGCACTCATAGAATTTTTCACGCTCGGCTGCCATAGTTCACCTCGTCTTGTGATGCTGGGGTGGGAGTTCGGTGGGTGGAGCTTTCCGGTGTGGTGCGTGGTGCGAAGGAATACAAGTGCAACGCAGATACCCTCCGGGGATGACAACCAGAAAAGCAAGGGAATTCGGATGCAGCGGCTATTCGACGGGATGCTCGGAGGGCCGCGGCTGACGGCCGTCGGTGGCTTTCTTGAAGAGCAGGCCACTGGGGCAGTATTCGGAGTCGGCGGGGGATTTGTGCTCGACGTAGGGCACGGAGCCTACCTTGCCGTTTCGTCCGAGGAGCTTGACGCCACCGTAGCAGTCTTTGCAGCGGAACTCGGTGTCGCTGTCGGCGAGGGCAACGGCGACGGATTTGACCTTCCAGAAGGGCTCGTAGCCTCCGCCTTCCTTGACGCGGCGACGCTTGACTTCGCACTCGTAGATTTTTTCGCGTTCGACTGCCATTAGTGTCCCGTTCCCCCGACCGTCATGCGGTCGAGCTTTACTGTGGGCATACCTACGCCGACTGGCACGCTTTGTCCGGCCTTGCCGCAGGTGCCGATACCTTCGTCCAACGCGAGGTCATTGCCAACCATAGACACGTATTTGAGCGCTTCTGGGCCGTTGCCGATGAGGGTTGCGCCTTTGACGGGGCGAGTGACCTTGCCGTCTTCGATGAGGTAAGCCTCGGAGGCGGAGAAGACGAACTTACCGTTGGTGATGTCGACCTGGCCGCCGCCGAAGTTGACGGCGTAGAGACCGCGTTGGACACTCTTGATGATGTCCTCGGGCATGTCGTCGCCATTGAGCATGTAGGTGTTGGTCATGCGCGGCATGGGGATGTGGTGGTAGCTCTCGCGGCGTCCGCTGCCGGTGTTGGGCATGCCCATCAGGCGCGAGTTGAGTTTATCGGAGAGGAAGCCCTTGAGGATGCCGTTTTCGATGAGCACGGTCTCCTGGGTTGGACTTCCCTCATCATCCATATTGATGGAACCGCGACGGCCGGGCATCAGGCCATTGTCGACGACGGTGACTTTCGGGCTGGCCACTTGCTGGCCGATAAGCCCGGCGAAGGCTGAGGTTTTCTTACGGTTGAAGTCGGCTTCAAGACCGTGGCCGACGGCTTCGTGGAGCAGGACGCCGGGCCAGCCGGGGCCGAGCACGACGGGCATCTCGCCTGCAGGGGCGTCCACTGCGCCGAGTTGCAGGATGGCGGTGCGGGCGGCTTCGCGGGCATAATGCTCGGGGGCTTTTTCGCCTTCGAAGAAGTCCATGGTGACGCGGCCGCCGCCTCCCGAGGAGCCGCGTGCGGTGCCGCCGGAGCCGGAGTTGGCTGCGCTGTCCTGGGCGATGACAAAGACGTTGAGCCGGGCCAGGGGCTGGGTGTCGGAGGCGAAGGTGCCGTCGGAGGCGGCGACGAGGATGCGGCGGAGTTCGTCGCTGAAGCCGGCGCGGACCTGGGTGATGCGGGGATCGTAGGCGCGGGCGGCCTGGTCGGCGCGCTGGATGAGGGCGAGCTTGGCGGCGATTTCAGCGTCGCTGGTGGCCCCGGCGACCGGGTAGAGGGAAGGAGTTTCGGTGTGGCGGAAGCCGCTCATCTGCTCTTTGGCTGGACCGCTGGCGATGAGAGCCGCGGTGCGCGCGGCACGGAGCAGCCGTTCGCTGGAGAGATCATCCGTGTAGGCATAGCCGGTGCGTTCGCCCGAGAGGACGCGGATGCCGCAGCCTACGCTGATGCCCTGGCTGGCGGACTTGACTAGCGACTCGTCGATGCCGAGCGAGGTGGAGGTAACGGATTCGAAGTAGAGGTCGGCATAGTCGCCTCCCGCCGAGAGGGCCTCTCCCAGACAGCGCTCCATCAGACGTTCGGAGATTCCCAATTTTTCGATGAAGTAGCGTTTGTGATCGGGAGGAGGTATGGTCATCTTCCCTGATTCTAGGCTTCGCGGAGACGCGCGGCAAATGAAGATGGATGCGGCCGATTGGCGGAGAGGGTTTCCGGACGGCTGATTCGTCGATCGTGGGTGGTGGGACGACAGCTCTCCGGACCTGTCTAAAACTTAAGGCCTGACTACGAATTAAAAGACTAGACTGCGGATTTCCACGGATTCGACGGATGGAAGAACCAGCAAAGGCAAGTGCAACGACAAACGGCGAAGAACAAAGAACAGCAAATGGCCTTGACGAAAGGTTTTAGTCAAGTTTCAGCGTCCGTGCGAGGGGTCGGGCGAGTCTGCGACGTTTAGATCGAGGATCAGCCCGGGGAGTTCGGGAGCGTAGCAGTTGCCGTCGGCGGCATAGGTGGTACTGCAGGCGGAGGTGATATCTCTGCGGCGGGGCGACTGCGCGTACTGCCAGACGGTCGCGCCGGGAGTTCCGCTGGAGGCCCGCGGAGGCGGCTGCAGGGTGCATCCGTTGGCGGGCGGACAGGCGTCCTGGTACACCCAGAGGGCGATGGGATGGAGATGCTGGACTGCGACGTGTTCGCGAATGTCCTGCGCTGTGGTGATGGTCTTGCCGGGGCCGTCGCTGACGGGCTGTCCGCTGGCGTAGACGCCGGGACGATAGATGGACCGGGCGATGGCTTCGGTCCAGGCAAAGAGGTATCCTGCCTGGCCGATGGTGAGGCGTCCGCCTTCCTCCTGATCGAGGAAGAGGATGGCGCCGGCTGGGAAGTGCTCCCGGCGTGCTGCGGCGATTGCGTCTGTGGCATCTTTTGCGGCGAGCGTGGCGGCTGTGGTGTCCGGCGACTTGCTAGCTTTGGCGATCTGGGCGTCGAGGCGGCCGTTGACCAGCACGAGAAAACCGAAGCCGTTGCGCAGGAGTATTTCGCGTTTGCCCTGCCAGGTGTTCTGGCTGGAGCCGGGCGGATTGTTGAGCCAATATCCGGCGAACGCGAAGTGCGTGCGCAGGGTGGGGAGCGCGCCGTCGCCGGGATACTCATTTCTGTCGAAGCCTGTGTAGGCTCCGGCTGACGGGTGCGATGCGATGGCCGCGCTTTGGTTGCGGGGACGCGAGGGCTGCCGCGCATACCCGACGGTGGCGAAGGCTAGAAGAATGATAAGAGCTATTGCCGGCAGGCGCATAGAGAAATCTTCGGGCGCAAGAGAAAGTCTTAATAGAGGTTACACAATTCTGTGTGCTAACTTTCAACCATAGTGGTGTGGAGGACGGAGCATGGCACTGACTGATGTCGATCCCAGGTACCCGATTGGTGGATTTGCCGCCCCTGCGACGATTACTCCGGACGACCGCACCGGCGCGGTGGCAACCCTGGCGGAACTTCCGGAGCAACTGCGGAACGCGGTGGATGGATTGAGCCATGGCCAGCTCAGCGCACCGTATCGCGAGGGCGGATGGACGGTGCGGCAGGTGGTGCATCATGTCGCAGACAGCCACATGAACGCGTTTCTCCGGGTGCGGCTGGCGTTGACCGAGAACTGGCCGACGATCACGCCGTACGATGAGGCGGCGTGGGCAAGGCTGCATGACGCGGCCGCTCCGGTGGAGTGGTCGCTGGAGCTGGTGGAGAGTCTGCATGCGCGCTGGGTGATGCTGCTGCAGTCGCTCGATGAGAGGCAGTGGCTGCGCGGGTTTACGCATCCGGAGAATGGGCCGATGACGGTGGAGTTCGCCACCATGTTGTATGCGTGGCACTCGCGCCACCATGTGGCGCACATCACACATTTGCGCGGCAGGGAGAGATGGTAGACGGGTTGCCACGGGTGCGAACGATCCAGGTTGCCACGACGACAGCCGAGATCGACCGCTGCTTTCCGGTGATGCGTCAGCTTCGTCCCGCGCTGGTGGCCGATGAGTTTGCCGGGCGGGTGCAGATGCAGCAGGCCGAGGGATATCAGCTCGCGTTCGCCGAGCATGGAGGCGCTGTGGTGTCGTGCGCCGGTTTCCGGCTGCAGACGACGCTCTGGGCCGGGAAGGCACTCTACGTCGACGACCTCGTGACCGATGCCGCGCTGCGTTCGCGGGGACACGGCGAGGCAATGCTGCAATGGCTCATCGCGTTGGCGAGAGAGGCGGGATGCAATACCTTCATGCTTGACTCAGGGACGCATCGCCATGAGGCTCATGCTTTCTACTTCCGGCAGGGGCTCAGAATCTCCGACTTTCATTTCAAGCTTCCTCTCTAGGTTCCGTGTCGAATCCTCTGCCGGTTGTGTGCGCGGGAATGTGGTAGCGTTCGGCTATGCCGCCAAGAGCTGTCTCTGTGGAGCCTGCGCAGACGGTGGAGGAGATCTCCGCCGCGCTGGAGGATTTTCTCGCCGAATCGCCTTACGCCGTTGTGCTGGAGGATGGCAAAGTGCTGTTCGACATGCGCGAGGCGAAGTACACGCTGGCGACCAAGCATGGCCGCTGCACGCTGCATCTCTGGAGCGAGGAGCGGAACCTCGTTCGGCGTGTAGGCGGCACTACATTGCGAAATGGCATACTGCGGCTTAGCACGCATCGTTTCGGACAAACCAAGCCGCAGATGCTGGAGCTTGCGACCAATCGCGATCGCCGCACTCCGTCGACACGGGAAGCTACGCGAGTGAAGTACCTGAAGGTGCTGGAACGGGTGCTGCTGCGCAGCTTTCCGGAGTTCAGGCCGGAGGCGTTTCGCACTGCGATGGATCTGGAGAAGAGTTTTGGCCCGGCATATGCGCGCGGCTCGCTGGTAAAGGGGCAGAAGGCTTGGGCTGTGATCGCGGTCAATGAGGAGGAGATGCAGGCCACCGTCGACGGCATTCTGACGCTGGGCATTCTATGGCTGCATCACTGCCGAGAGTCGGGCGATGGCCGCAGGGTATACCAGGGGCTGAAGCTGATTGTGCCGCGCGGCATGGCTACATTGACTCTGTCGCGGCTAGCGTGGCTGAATGCGTCCGCGGCGCAATGGGAGTTGTGGGAGCTGGATCAGAAGACCGAGGAGATGGAGCAGCGCGATGCGGCGGACCATGGCAACCTAAGCACGCGGCTGATGCATACGCCGAATGAGGAGGCCGCGCGAGAGCGGTTCGCCGAGTCTGCGGCGCGGGTCATGGCGCTGGTTCCCCAGACGATGCGCGACGTGGTGGAGCAGCACTTACGCAGCGCGACCGAACTGAGTTTTCTGCTGCACGGGTTGGAGTTTGCGCGCGTAAAGATGGGCTACGCGGGCAGTTCTTTCAACAGCGCGCAGGAGATTACGTTTGGAGCGGGCGCGAACGAGACGTCGCTGACGAATGAAAACGAAAGTGAGTTGCGGGAGCTGGTGGCGCGTTTGTTTGCGCGACGTGCTGCCGGTGGAGACAAGCGTGATCCGCTGTACCGGATGCAACCGGAGCGATGGCTGGAGAGCCTGCTTCGAAAAGACATTCTGTCCCTCGATGCTCATCTGGACCCGAACAATCTGTACGCGCAGGTGCCGGCGTTTGCCGCGGCGGAACGGGGTATGCTCGACCTGCTGGGCGTGACACGCGACGGACGCCTGGCGGTGATCGAACTGAAGGCGGACGAAGATCTACATCTTGCGCTGCAGGGGCTGGACTACTGGGTGCGGGTGCGCTGGCATCATCTGCAAAATCCCGACAATGCGAGCGGGTTGGGCGAATTTCAGCGGCATGGGTACTTTGGCGGATTGCGGTTGCCGGCGGAGCCGCCGCGGCTGTATCTGGTGGCTCCGGCGCTGCGGGTTCATCCGGCTACAGAAGTGGTGCTGCGGTATCTTTCGCCGCGCGTGGAGTGGACGCTGGTGGCGCTCGATGAGCGGTGGCGGGCGAAGGTGAAAGTTATTTGGCGGAAACGGAGCGGGGAGTCGCAGATGCCCGGCAGATACAATGGCGGGAGAGGAAAAGTTTGATTGGGACGAAGCGAATGTGGCGCATATTGCGAAGCATGGTGTTACACCCGAAGAGGCTGAACAGGCAGTCGAGATTGCCCCAATGGACATCATGCGGCAGTACCATGAAGGGGAAGAGCGGTTCCTTTTGGCAGGTATTACTTCGGCGGCGCGGGTCCTGCTTGTTGTAATTACTTTGCGAGACGATATGGTCCGCGTCGTCACCGCGTTTGTGGCGCCAGCGGCGATGACAAGGAAGTATTGGTCAGATAAAGGAGAGAGACATGGCGATTGATAATATACCCGGACCGCCGCGCTTTGACAGCGAACGAGAAGAGGCGGAGTGGTGGGACAGTCACCCGGATTTCATTCTGCAGGAGTTCGAGCGCGCCCAAGCGGAAGGGCGGCTTGGACACGGCACCGTGAAGCGCCGCATGGAGGAGATTGCCGCCCAGAAGCAAACAGCGATTGAGTTAGATGCTGCTGATGCTGCTCTTGCCAACAAACTGGCAGAACGCAAAGGTCTTGAGCGGCAGACTTACCTCAAAGAGCTGATCCACAACGCACTGCTCAAGGAAGAGGAATCGATAGATCGGTCCTCCGCCGCCTAAGCATTAAAAAGTGCAGGATAGATATCAAGGACTTAGGTGGCACGATGAAAGATATCGCTGAATAGCTTGAGGCTAAAGCCAAGACCGAAGAGTTCGTTTATTACAGTGACTTAGCCGCTCGTTTGGTCTTGCACCCATGAACGGCGCATGGTCTTCCCATCCTTTGAGCGAGATCTTCGGGCAGTTCGATCGGGAAGATGAGATGAAGCAGCGCCCGTATCGAACATCTCTCATAATTGGCAAGGAAGCAAATATGCCGGGTCAAGTTTTTTTTGAAACACTGAGCAGCCTTCGGCATATCGATTTACCAAAGGGCGAAGAGCAGAAATATAAGGTGTGGCAGAACGAAGTGGGTCAGCTGCGCAGATTCTATCTGCAATCGGGAGAAGGCTCAGTCGTAATTGCCTGAGAAAGCGACCATTGCTTCGTGGTGCTCTGCGAACGCGCATGAATCCGATTCTTCGGTATTGTTAGATCCAGTGAAGAACGCTTCAACCGCGGCCAGCACGGCATCGCCATTCTTTGACTCGAAGATCTGTTTGCGCAACGCGCCGCCGCCCGGAACGCCATGGGTGAACCAACTGGCGAACTGCTTCATCTTGCCGACGCAGTCGCGGTGGCGCTGGTCGCGCGCGATCTGGCCGGAGGCTGTGATGGCTGCTGCGCGGGCGGCTTCGGCTTGCTCTTCGAGAGCGATCTCGTGGACGAGCATGCCGAAGTAGTCGCGGATCATGCGGTAGCGGTCCTGGTCGGTGGGTTCATCATAGGCGCCGGTGCCGGTGGCCTCCTTGGAGGCGGTGTACTGGGCGATCTGGCGGAAGATCCAGGGATTCGACGGGGCGGCGCGGCCGATCATCACGGCGTCGCAGTGGGTAGCGTCGACCATGGCGGCGGCGTCTTCGGGGGTGCGGATGTCGCCGTTGCCGATGACGGGGATGCGCACGACATCTTTTACGGCGGCGATGTACTCCCAGCGGGCCTGGCCGGTGTAGCCGTCCTCGCGGGTGCGGGCGTGCAGGGCGACGGCGTTGAGGCCGCAGTCTTCGGCGAGTTTCGCGAGTTCGACGCAGACGATGTGCTTATCGTTCCAGCCCATGCGGAACTTGACGGTAAAGGGGATGGTGACGGCGCTCCGGACGGCTTTGAAGATGGTCTCGATCAGCGGCAGGTCGCGCAACAGGCCGGAGCCTCCGTTGCAGGCTACCACGCGCTTGGCGGGGCAGCCGAGGTTGAGGTCGACGAGATCGAAGCCGGCGTCTTGCACGATGCGCGCGGAGTCGGCCAGCGTTGCCGGATTCGAGCCGAAGAGCTGCGCGGAGATGGGGTGTTCGTCATCGTAGTAGGTGAGATAGCGCTTGCGCTTGACCTCGCGCATGCGGGAGAGACCGTCGGCGGAGGTGAACTCGGTCATGATGAGGCCACAGCCGGACTGCTGATTCGAGGTCACGCTGTTGACGTCGGTGTCGCCGTTCGTTGTCGCGATGAACTGGCTGGCGTTCTTGATGAAGCGGCGGAAGACGGTGTCGGTGACGCCGGCCATGGGCGCGAGCACCGTGGCGGGCGCGATGACGACACTGCCGATGGAGAAGCTGGCAGGCACGCGGGTGTGCTCGGGCATGGCGTGCTCGGCGGGCGAGTCCCAGCGTTTCTGATCGAGGGTGTAGCGCTTTTTCATAGAAACAGGGAGTAGGGAATAGAAAGCAAAGGCCTCCGCTGGGCGGAGGCCTCTCGGTTGATTTGGGCTTCCGCTTACTTTGAGGCTGCGGTCTTTGCCTTGCCGGCGTCCGATTTCGCGAACTTGCGGCGGAAGCGCTCGACGCGGCCTGCGGTGTCGATCAGCTTCTGCTTGCCGGTAAAGAACGGGTGGCAGGCGGAGCAGATTTCGACGACGATGTCGCCCTTGTGCGTGGAGCGGGTCTCGAAGCGATTGCCGCAGGCGCACTTGACGGTGATGTTGTCATACTTCGGGTGAATACCTTCTTTTGGCATGGTGATGATCCTTTTTTGTAAACTTTGCCTGCCGGCTCGCGGATCGCTTGCAACGGTAGAGTTCACGTCACATCGAAGGGCCTGTCGCGCCGCCGCTTGCGCCCCGGTGAGGAAGCGCTCAAGCAGTTTTCCCAGTTTATCTAATTAACCTAGATTCGCACAGAGGGAATTTGGATTCAGGTGCGCGATACTGGAGGAATAAACCATGAGCGAAGTTTGTCCAATATGCAGCGGATTAGGTTTTCAGGTGATTCACCGCCCGGATGGGACGCAGTTCGCGCAGGATTGCTCGTGCAAGATCGAACGGCGCTCCACGCGTTTGCTGAAGAATGCACGGATTCCGAGGCGATACGAACTCTGCTCCCTAGACACCTATGAGACGATGCACGCCTCCGCGACGCCTAGTCTAAAGAAAGCGCTTCGCGTCTCGCGCAAGTTCGCGGACGGGTTTCCTCTCGAAACCAAAGGCAAGGGATTGCTTTTCGTAGGTTCAGCGGGCCTGGGTAAAACCCATCTTGCGATTGGGATATTGAAAGGCTTGATAGCGGAGCGCGGCGCAACGGGAGTTTTCTGGGAGCACAAGGAACTTCTGGAGAGGTTGAGATCGATTTACAACTCCAATGAGGCGGGAGCGGAGGCATCCTTGCTAAAGACCGCCATCACCTGCGACATTCTTGTCATCGATGACCTGGGGGACATTACTCCGAGCGACTGGAGTTGGGATACGACCTCTTATATTTTGAGCAGCCGGTATAACCAGGACAAATCGACGATCATTACCTCCAACCTGCCAAACGACGCCCCTTCAATCGCTTTCCAAGAGCCAAACGACACCTGGAACCAGCAAACCAAAGAAACCAGAAGGGCTATGACGAAGCGCACTCTGGCGGATCGTATCGGAGACCGGATCTGGTCCCGGCTGCAGGAGATGTGCGTGGTCGTGGAGATGCAGGGCGAAGACTTCCGGCAGAAGGTCAAGCGCGCAAGCTTCGCATAGCGCCCGATCCTAGCCGTGAGCTATAGCAGGGTCGCGAGCAGGAAGATTCCGGCCGTCAGAGCGGCGATCTGATAGATGCGATCAGCGGTAGTGGGTGCGGATGATTCCTCCTGTGTAACCGGAATTACAGGCCGCACGGAGGTCTGAGGACCGATCAGGGAGTTCGACTTTATGCTCTGCGGGTTCATCGTTGGTCTCCTCGCTCTGGTATCTACGCTCGATAGACGTTTGATGTTGGTTAACGCCATAATGCACCAGAAAGTTTTGCTCCTGGATGAAAATCGCACGAATCCGCGAATGGACCCTGCTGTGATTCCTTCGGTAGCTCCTCTGGGGCTGAGCGCAGGCCCGTATCTGCGGATATCCTTCCGCAGGCATAATGTTCTGCGGATATCCTTCCGCAGGCATAATGTTCTGCGGGTATAAAATCTCGGAGTATGAGCGAACTGCATCCGCCGGACGACGACGCCTCGGAGCCAGCACGAAACGCCTCCTCCTCTGCATCGGACAAATCGGACAATAGGCGAGGGGAATCCGCCGCGGCCATGTTCACCTCCAATTCTCCCGAGGGCGGCGGTATCCCGGTTGCTGCCTGGGGAGTGGCCGGTCTGCTTGTGTTGGTGGTGATTGTGGGGCTGCTGTTCGCGACCCGTCGCAAAACCGCCGTGCCGAACACTGTGCAGCCGCTGGCCGCTTATGCCGCCAGTCTTTCTTTATCGCAGCCTTCCATGAGCGAATCCACCAGCCTGTCTGGCGGCAAGTCGACATTTGTCGATGGTCATATCAAGAACACCGGCGCGGAGACCGTTAGCGGCATCACGGTGCAGGTGCTCTTTCGCAATGACGAAGGGATGCCGCCGCAGGTGGAGACGGTGCCGCTGGCTCTGATTCGCACGCGCCAGCCTTACATCGACACCGAGCCGGTCAGCGCGTCGCCGCTGAAGCCGGGCGACGAGCAGGATTTCCGGCTGATCTTCGACACCATCCCTGAGAACTGGAACAGCCAGATGCCCGAGATTCACATCATCCAGGTTGCGACGAAGTAGCTGCGGCGAATAGCTGTCGGGCGTAATCAGTCGCGATCGGCATCGGTTCTATCCGGTAATACTTACCCGGCTGCCGGGAAGAATTTGCGTGAGCCTGCCCTAATTTCCCCAACCGTGTTCTCCCACCGAAGAGTGCTAAACATTGTGCTTTCATCGCATTGCCTCGCTTAGCGACTTTGGCATGTCACCTGCTCTATCATCTGTGTGCCGACGTATGAGTATCGACGGATAGGTACAAAAGGAGAGCAAAACAATGATGAAATACGGAACCACTTTCGGCCTCCCAGCACTACTTTTAGGAAGCGCACTGGGCATCTCCGCCTTCGCTCAGACCAATGCACCCGCGGCACAATCCACGCAAACGCCCGATCAGACAACCGCCTCCGGTTCGACGGCTGGATCGATGAACCCCGAAGACAAGAGCACTTACGCGACCGGCAAGCCGCTCCAGCAGGAATCCAAAGAGGGCTTCTGGGGACATATGAACCCCTTGGCTCGTAAGAAGTGGGTCAATCGGCAGGTCGCCCCAATCAAGGGTCAGGTGAATGAACTCGATCAGCTTCAGTCCAAGAACGCCAACGATATCCGCGATGTGGATTCACGGTCGCAGGCCGGCATCAAGAATGCCATGAATGCAGCAAATACGGCTGACCAGCACGCGCAGGACGCAGCAAGCCGCGCCAATTCCGCCAATACACTCGCCGACAATGCGAGCACCCGTACAGATGCACTGGGTCACACGGTCGGCACTCTGGACCAGTACCAGACCGTATCGCAGACTGCAGTTCCATTTGTCTCCGGGCGCACCGTTCTGGGTCCCAAGGCCAAGGGCGATCTGGACTCCTTCGCTTCGTCGCTTGCCGGGGAAAAAGGATACATCATCGAAGTACAGGGGTACAGCCGTGGCGGAGTGCAGACCTCGCAGGCAATGGCTGACTCGGTCGTCCGCTATCTCGTTACCGAGCATCAGGTGCCGGTTTACAGGATTTACCGTACCGGCCTGGGCCGCAATTCCGCCAAGCCGGAGGATGGTCAGCAGGCGATCGTGAACGGTGTCAGCGTGACGCTGCTGCACAACAGCTTGGCCACGATGGGATCAAACTCCGCGTCGAACTCGGCCGCGCCAACGCCCTCTCATACCGGAGTAAGTTCGCCGCAAGAGGTGAACCAGTAATCTTCCACGGGCGAATTTTGCACACCGCCCGCAAGTTTGCCGAGATAGCGACTCAGAGCGCACTCGCAAAAACCTCTCCTAACCAGAGAGAACCAAGGCAGATTGGCCCCTCACCGAGGGGCCTTTTTTTGTGCTTCGGCAGTTGGGCGGGTGCAGCCGGACGGTTCTATGCCTTGTGGGTGGAGACGGCTTCCTGCACGGCGAGTAACTGCTCCAGCACACCCTTCAACATATTCAAATGAAGCGCATTGGCGCCGTCTGACTTTGCTTCAGCGGGATTGTCGTGTACTTCGAGGAAGATGCCGTCGATTCCTGCGGCCACCGCGGCGCGGGCCAGCACCGGGATGAACTCGGGCTGGCCGCCGCTGACGCCGTTCCCCGCGGATGGAGTCTGCACCGAATGCGTACCGTCGAAGATGACCGGCGCAAAGCCGCGCATGATCGGCAGAGAGCGCATATCCACGACCAGATTGTTGTATCCGAAGCTGGCGCCGCGCTCGGTCAGCAAAACGCGGTCGTTGCCGCTCTCACGGATTTTTTCTACGGCGTGTTTCATGTCCCAGGGCGCGACAAACTGGCCTTTTTTCACGTTGACCGCGCCGCCGGTTTTTCTGGTCGCTTCGGCGGCTGCGGTCAGCAGGTCGGTTTGACGGCAGAGGAAGGCCGGAATCTGCAACACGTCGACGGACCCCGCGACAGCCTCACAGTCGGCGGCGGTGTGGACATCGGTCAGCACGGGAAGCCCGGTGCTCTCGCGGATGCCGCGCAGGATGCGGCAGCCTTCGGCCAGTCCGGGTCCGCGAAAGCTCTTGATGGAAGTGCGATTGGCCTTGTCATAGCTGGCTTTGAAGAGGCAGGGGAGGGACAAGTCGGAGGCGATCCGTTGTATGGCGTCCGCCATTGTGCGCGCGTGGGTTTCGGACTCGATCACGCACGGTCCTGCAATGAGAAAAAGTCGTCCGCCGCCTACAGGAACTGCGCAAGGAGCGTTGCCGATAACAAAGGAATGGGTCACATCTTGTATTTGACCATAGGCTGCGCTATGCGAGCAGCTTCTCCGCAGCACTCATTATTCTCTCAGCGACCTCCCGAATCCAGTGAGAAGCAGCGTCACGAAGGACAGTCCGCGACGGCCGTCTTCGCTAGTGGCGCGCTTGAAGAGTTGCCATAGGCTTGGCGGTTTCTTCTCCTGCTTCTGCTCTCGCACTGCGTTGCCTAGCACGTTGTTGACATGCTCCAGCGCCTCCGGATCGAGTTCCGTCAGTATTTTGGCAGCCGTCAAAAGATTGCGGATAGCCGCGATGCCCTCTGGCTGGCTGGCGTACCTGGCGAGAGTCGAGACCAAGGTGTCTCGCGCGCCGATTGCGCCGTGGAGCAGATCCAGCAGACCTTCTTTGTGTGCCGCTTCGAGGACATCGTAGGCCAGCAGAAGCGCTTCCGCGTGTTGCTCGGGCGCGCGTTCGAGCTTGCGCTGTAAATCTGCCTTGTAGTCGACGGTGACGGGTTTGAATTCGATCGGTCGTGCCATAGGCGAAACTCCTGACAGCAAAGCTAAATGCGGGTGCTTTCGATCTGAACGAGTTTGTCGGAGGGGCGCGTACCCGGCAGATGATAGTCCGCCCGAGCCCATTTGCGTTCGATCTCCAATCCCGGCTGCGGCGTGCGCGTGCCGTAGCGGAAGTTTCTGCGCGGCAACGGACTGTCGCCCTGCTCCGGCAGGAGCGTCATGTTGACTGCCGTCTCTTTGAACGCGGGGGTGTGGGTGGCGCGGTCGGTGAAGCTGCTGGTCAGTTTATTCACGGGTTCTATGACAGAGTTCAGCGGCATGTAGAGCTGCTTGCCCTTGACGCGGTCCGACACCAGCACCTGGACGCGGACCTTGCCGTGCGCCGACGCGATCTGAACGTAACGACCGGTCGAAACACCTCGTTCGGCGGCGAGTTCGGGCGAGACCTCGAGGAAGGTGCTCGGCGTCATCTCTCGTATGCCGGCGGTGCGGTAGGTCATGCTGCCCTGCTCGAAGTGCTCCAACAGACGGCCGTTGTTCAGGTGCAGATCGTAGAACTCGCTGGTCTCCTCGGAGGGCGGGATGTACTCGACTGGGTGAAACTTGGCCTTCCCGTCGGGGAAGGGAAACTTCTCGGTGAACAGCAGGGGAGAGTCGGTGCCGTCTTCATGAACCGGCCACTGCTGGCTGGCAAAGCCCTCCAGCCGTTGGTAGCTGACTCCAGCAAACAGAGGCGTCAGCTTCGCGACCTCGTCCATGATGTCGGAGGGATGCTCGTACTTCCAATTAGCGCCCATGCGGTTGGCGATCAGTTGAATGATCTCCCAGTCCGATTTGGATTCGCCGAGTGGGTCCATGGCCTTGTAGAGGCGCTGTATCCGACGCTCCGTGCTGGTGAAAGTCCCGTCCTTTTCGAGCGATGCGGCCGCCGGCAATACGAGGTCGGCATACCGGCAGGTCTCGGAGAAGTTGATGTCCTGCACGATCAGGAACTCGATTTTGGTCAGCGCCTCACCGACTGTGCCTGCATTCGAGTCCGAGGTGATGGTGTCTTCGCCTTTGATATACAGGGCCTTCAGCTTCCCATCGACGATCGCGTCCATCATTTCGTGATTGTCTTTGCCTGTGCTGGTCGGCAGAGAGACGCCCCAGCCCGCTTCGAACTTCGCCCGGACGTCCGGGTCGTCCACTTTCTGGTAGCCGGAGTAGACGTTCGGCATGGAGCCGAAGTCGCTGGCGCCCTGCACGTTGTTATGTCCACGCAGAGGATAAGCCCCGGCTCCAGGCCGCATGTAGTTGCCGGTCAACAGCAGCAGATTGGAGAGGGCCGTGGCCGTATCGGAGCCGCCGCAGTGTTGCGTTACGCCCATCGCGAACAGCAGACAGACGCCGTCCGCCGCGGCGATTTCATGTGCGACCGTGGTCAGCGTACTGGCCGGCACACCAGTAATCTGTTCCGCGTATTCAAGGGTGAATGGTTCGAGCGATTTCTTGAACGCTTCCAAGTTGTTGACCCACTTGTGTACGAAATCCATCTTCGCAAGGCCGCTGTCGAGAATGTACTTCGATATTGCGCACATCCATACGGAATCCGTCGAAGGCTTTGGCCGGAAGAAGATGTCGGCGCGTTCGGCCATCTCATGTTTGCGCAGATCGGCGACGATAAGGCGTTGACCCCGAAGTTTGTGAGATCGCTTGATGCGCGTCGCAAGCACAGGATGGTTTTCCGCGGGATTTGCGCCGACGATCAAGACCAGCGCTGCCTTCTCGATGTCCGCGATCGATCCTGAATCGCCGCCGTAGCCTACCGTTCGCTGCAGACCCATCGTTGCCGGATTCTGGCAGTAGCGTGCGCAGTTGTCGATATTATTGGTCCCGATTACAGCGCGAGCCAACTTCTGCATCAGGTAGCTCTCCTCGTTGGTGCATTTCGAGGAGGCGATAAACGCCAGGGCGTCCGGCCCATGTTCTTTTTTGATGCGCTTGAAGGTGTGCTCGATAACATCGAGGGCTTCGTCCCACTCGATCTCGCGAAAGCCTTCTCCGTCGCGCAGCAGCGGCTTGACCAGGCGGTCCTCGGAGTTGATATGTCCCCAGGCAAACTTGCCTTTGATGCAGGTCGAGATTCCGTTGGCCGGGCCGTGCGTCGGCTCGATCTTCAAGATGTGCCGCTCCTTGGTCCAGACCTCGAAGCTGCATCCTACCGCGCAGTAGGTGCATACCGTCTTGGTGCGTTTGGTGCGCCCGTTTCGCATCTCCGCTTCCATCTCGGAGAGAGCGAGAATGGGTCCATAGCCGATCGGCGGCTCGATGCCTTTCACCACGTCGATCATGTCGTCCAAAGCTTTTCTTGGCAGGTCGGTCATGTAGCCGGCCTCTCCAAGCATGGACTTCTCCATCAGAGCGTTGCACGGGCAGACCGTGATGCAATGGCCGCAGGAGACGCAACTGGAACCGTCGATCGTCTCGCCGCCGTCCCACAGCACGCGCGGGTGAGCGTTCTCCCAGTTAATCGTCAGCGTTTCGTTCACCTGCACGTTCTGACAGGCTTCCACGCAGCGCCCGCACAGAATGCACTGGTCGGGATCGTACCGGTAGAACGGGTTCGAGTGGTCCTGCTGGTACGGCTTCGGGGTATACGGCCGCTTCTGATGCTTGACGTCCAGCACCGCGGTCGTGTTGTGGATCGTGCAGTTCTGGTTATTGTTGTCGCACACGGTGCAATACAGCATGTGGTTCTTCAGAATGCGATCGAACGCCTCGCGTTGGGCGACATCGACTTCCTCGCTTACCGTGTCGACGTTCATCCCTGCGGCAACTTTGGTGGCACACGCTCGCACCAGTTCGCCATCTACCTTGATCATGCACGTATCGCAGCTCTGGACAGGTCCCATCTGCTCCAGATAGCAGACCTGCGGCACTGCCTTCTGCATGTGCACGGCGGTCCGCCGGTTCAGGAGGTCGATCAGCAGTTCGCCGGCGCGGCCTGGAACTTCGGCACCATCGACGGTCAATTGTGTGTTCGGGGTGTGGTCGACGGGGGTGTTGAGAAGTTTTTTCGTGTTCGCCATGACTTCCCGTTGGATGCAGGGAATGGCTGCTGGCGTTACCAGCGCTGACTTTGTTCTCATCACCTCTGGTGTGTCTCTATCAAATTGAAGCAGAATCTGCTTCTGTCTAATCTGAGCGACCCTCGGACGAGCCCGTTCCCGCGTCGAATCCGCGGTAAATGGATTTACCTCTCCCTGTCGAGAACCTGTTCCGCGGCGCGCAGCCCCGACCGCATTGCAGCATGGACTGTGCCCCAATGTCCGGTCGTATCTGTGTGTTCTCCGGCAAAGAAGAGCGTTTTTTCGATCGGGACAGTCATTCGCCTCGATGCATCCAAGCCGCCTGTCGCCACATAGCTGTATGCTCCGAGCGCAAGCGGATCGTGCTGCCAATCCTGCGTGTAGCAGTCCTGCAGCAGATCGCGAAGCTTGCTCTCCTCCATCCCGAACAGGCGTGACAACGTAGCGCAGGCTCCTTGGCCCAGCGCCTCCGCGTCCATGCCGGCCAGGGCCGCCGAGCGCGGACCGCCGACCCAACCCGTCATGGTGTGGCTCGCTTGAGGGTGCGGCGTCCACCACACCGGCGGCATCTCCGCAAAGGCAAAGAGAAAGCTCAACTCGCTCAGCGCAGGCTGTGGCGGCAACTTTTCCCAGAAACTCTCGCGGAAGAGTAGCGTGAAACGCCGCACCTGGCCCATGCGCAGCAGCCCGGCGGTCTCCAGCACCGGGGTTGGCGACGGGGAGATCGTCACCGCACCGCTCTGCAGCACGCCAAGGGGAAGCGTCACGATTGTCTTCGGCGCATGGAAGCTTCCAGAATTGGTGGCAATCTCCACGTGGCCCTGCTGCCAGCGAATCTCCTTCACCGTTGCGCCGGTCATCACTCTGCCGCCATGGACGGAAATTTGTTGCGCCAGGTAAGCCGGCAGTTGATCGTAGCCGCCTCGCAGTCCATAGTTGTGGCCGTTGCCGATCGCGTCTTCCGCCTTCTGTTGCGCGCCAAGAGCTGCGGCGCTCGCCTGGCGATGATCGGCGGCGTTGAAACCTTCGACATAACCGATGATTCGGCCGCGCTCCTCTGCGGGGAGCTGTTCGCGGTCGAGATAATCGGCGAAGCTCACATCGGGGCCTGTGAAGTCCTTCAAGTTCTCCAGTGGGTCGAACACTTCGTTTCTCTCGTTGTCGCAATCGGCCAGCGCGCCGTCCTCGAAACACACCTGTGCACCATCACGCTCATACGTCTCGAGCCCTATCTCGTCGATGAGCGCCCAAAGCTCCGGAGGACGGCCGTGGATGAACTCCGCACCCAAATCGATTGCTTCGCCATCCCTGTGCTGGGTCAGGATGCGTCCGCCGATCCGGTCCCGCGCTTCCACGACGAGTACACGCAATCCAGCTTCGCCCAGCGCACGCGCTGCGGTCAGGCCGGCCATTCCTGCCCCAATTACTACGACATCGTCAGTCATCTCAGCCATCGTCAGGTTAGATGCGCAAAGCTAGGTGCGCATTCCCTGGCCGGCCGGTCCGCCCGAATCGCTTTCGAACAATCTCCAACCCCTCTTCGGTCGTATGCGCCGCACCTTCGAGCTGCGCGTCTTCGGCGGCCTCTAGCATATCCTTGAATTGCGGCCCTGGTGGATAGCCTGCGGCAATCAGATCGCGACCAGTTACCAATAACTTCGGCCGCATCGTCTCCACCGGGGCAGCCTTGTACTTGTCCCTGGCGAACTCATACAGCCGCAGATCGCCGTGCGCGGAGCTGCAGTCCATCCAGTGCAGCGCCAAGTGCTCATCGAACTTCGGCAGCCGCAGAAACCGTTTCAGCGTCGACTCGCGCATCCGCAGGATGTCGCCGAAACGCATATGATTTCTCACCAGCGCGGCGATCTGTTCGGCGTCTTCGTTGGAGAAGCGCAGGCGGCCAAGGATTACCTCGGCGATGCGGACGCCAACCTCGACATGCCCGTCGAATCGAATACGGTCGCCGCGTTTTTTCGGATCAGGCGGACGAAATGTTGCCGGCTTACCGATGTCATGCAGCAGCGCCGCCCATCCCAGTGTCGGCGAGACGCCCGCTGGAAGTTTTTCCAGCAGCAGCATTGTGTGGACCCACACATCGCCCTCGGGATGAAACTGCGGCGGCTGCGCAACACCATGCATCTTCACTGCCTCCGGCAGCACCTGCACCAGCAGCCCCGTGGCATCGAGCAACTCGAACGCTCGGCGCGCATGGCCCTCGGTCAACATCAGCGTTAACTCGTCTCGGATGCGTTCGCAGCTCACCTGCCCGATTTCCGTTGCCGCCGCACGTATGGCCGCCATGGTTCGGGGCTCGATCTCAAGCTCCAGCCGTGCCGCGAAGCGTACTCCCCGCAGCATCCGCAGCTTGTCCTCGGCGAACCGCAGCAGTGGATCGCCAATCGCCCGCAAGACTTTCGCCGCGAGATCCTGCCGCCCACCCACATAGTCGAGGGTCGCCGCCGCAGCATATCCTGTCTCCTCAAGCTTCACCGGATCGAGCAGCATGCCGTTGATGGTAAAGTCGCGCCGCAGCACATCCTCGCGAGCATCGGTAGAGAACCGCACTGCATCCGGCCGCCGCCCATCGCTGTAGGCGCCATCGTGGCGAAAGGTCGCGACCTCCGTGGCAATATCGCCGCCATCGCCATCCGGCGTACAAACCAGGATTACCCCGAAGTGCGCGCCGACCGAGTAGGTCCTTGCGAAGAGACTCATTACGTCATCAGGCGTAGCGCTGGTCGCCACATCGAAGTCCTTCGGCCCGATTCCCAGCAACAGGTCGCGCACGCATCCACCCGCGAAATAAGCTTGATGCCCTGAGACACGCAGCGCCTGCACGATCTCTCGCGCCGCAGCGTACTTCGGGTTGTGCGCCACAGGATTGGCCATCTCTGCCCCTATGATAGAGGGATGCGTGAAAGCTCCGCCAGCGGCCATGCCACCGGCCTCATTCTCGGCATCGAAAGCTCCTGCGACGAGACTGCCGCGGCCGTCGTTCGCTGCGGCACTTCCGCGCTCTCGAACGTCGTCGCCTCGCAGATGTCGCTCCACGCCAACTACGGCGGCGTTGTTCCCGAACTCGCCTCCCGCGAACACCTTCGCAGCATCGTTCCCGTCGTCCGCGAGGCCATGGGCCGCGCCAGTGCTTCGGCCGGACATCCAGTCACCTTCGCCGAGCTCGACGCCATCGCCGTCACCGAAGGCCCGGGCCTTGCCGGAGCGTTGCTGGTCGGTATCACCTACGCCAAGGCGCTTGCTTACGGGCTGGACAAGCCGCTCATCTCCGTCAACCATCTCGAAGGCCACATCCACGCTGTTCTGATGGAATCCCGCCAGCGGTCCGAAGCGCCAATGGAGTTGCCGCTACTCGCGCTGGTCGTCTCGGGCGGCCACACTCACCTCTACCTCGCAAGGCAGCAGGGGCCCGATGCCATCTGGACCTATCAAAACATAGGCCGCACTGTCGACGACGCCGCCGGCGAAGCCTACGATAAAGTCGCCAAGCTGCTCGGACTCGGCTATCCCGGGGGCCCGTGGATCGACGCCCTCGCACCGTTTGGCAACCCACGCGCCGTGCCCTTCACCTTCGGCCCCATCCATACCCGGCCTCTTCGTGAGGGCATCATCAATAAGAAAGCGCTTCTTCGTGCGGAAGGCCCTCATTTCGACTTCTCCTTTAGCGGCATCAAGACCGCCGTTCTGCGGTACGTCGAAAGCCACCCCATGCGCGACCGCATCGAAGCTCGCCGCGCAATCCTCGCCGCCGAACTCGATATCACGCCACAATCCGATGCTGCCAAAAAGCTCTGCGACCAGCAGGCGCTTGATCTGATTGCGTCCTTTCAATACGCCGTCGTCGGCAACCTCCAGCGCCAGACCTTCGCCGCGGCGGAAGCGCTTGGAGTCCGCAGCATCATTGTCTCCGGTGGTGTTGCGGCTAACTCCGAACTCCGCCGCCGTCTGCAGGCCGAAGCCGACCGCCGCAACCTTCCCGTAGCCTTTCCGTCGCTCGCCCTTTCGACCGACAACGCCGCCATGATTGCCGCCGCAGCCTGGCCCAAGTTCGTCGCCCGGAACTTCGCGTCTGAGGACCTTGGGGCCACCCCGCAACTCCGTCTCGGCCAGCAGTAAGTCGCTGCAGCGTCGAAACCGTTGTCGATCAGCTAAAATCAACTGGAAACTCCAAGCGAGAGCAGTCTGCACCGCGCCACGCGCCCGGCTGCGGCAGGAACATGGAGCACGTGGCAACGATCGAACTCTTCAATACCCTGGGCGGCAAGATCGAACCTCTCGCCCCCACCGGCGGTCAATCCCTAAGCATGTACTGCTGCGGGCCTACGGTTTACGACTATGGCCACATCGGCAACTTCCGCACCTTCCTGCACGTCGATGTGCTGCGCCGCGTCATCCGCCAGCAGGGCATTGCGATCGAACACGTCATGAACATCACCGACGTAGACGATAAGATTATTCGCAACGCCGCGGCTGCCGGCATTCCGATCGCCGAGTACACCGCAAAGTTCGAGCGCGCGTTTTTTGAAGATCTCGATGCCCTCTCCATCGAGCGACCCGAGCACATCTCCCACGCTACGGCCTGCATTCCCGACATGGTTGGCCTGATAGAAAAACTCGCCGCCAAGGACATTGCCTATCAGGCCGAAGACGGCAGTTGGTACTTCCGCATTGCGCGCTTTCCCGAATACGGCAAGCTGTCGAAAAAGGATTTTGACGGCATCGAAGACGGGGCCCGCGTTGACCTCGACGAGTACGAAAAAGATGCGGCGCGCGACTTTGCTTTATGGAAGGCTGTTAAACCAGGCGAACAGTCGTGGGACACGACCCTCGGTCCCGGACGTCCAGGCTGGCACATCGAGTGCTCCGCCATGGCCACCAAGTTCCTCGGCGAGAACATCGACCTTCACGCCGGCGGGGAAGATCTGATGTTCCCGCACCATGAAAATGAGATCGCGCAGTCGGAGTCCGCCTCCGGCCAGACCTTCGTCCGCCATTGGATGCACGTTCGCTTTCTGCTGGTCGAAGGCAAGAAGATGTCGAAGTCCGAGGGCAACTTCTATACCCTCCGCAACCTGCTGCTCAAGGGCCACCGTGCCTCGGCCATTCGCTTTCTGCTCATCTCCGTTCCCTACCGGCATCAGATGGACTTCACCTTCGACAGCCTGGTCGCGTCCGCCAACGCAATCGACCGCCTTCGCACGTTTCATCAGCGTATGCTGAAGGGGGGCTTTGCTCCGGGCCTGGATGCAGACATCGCTGCCGCCACCGCAAAGGCCGAGAAGGATTACACCGCGGCTCTCACCAACGACCTGAACACTGCCGAAGCCCGCGCCGCCATCTTCGATCTTGTCCGCGCCGCGAACTCCGCCGCCGATGCTGGGCACGTTCGCGCCGACAACGTTACCGAGATCCTGCGCGTCCTCGCCCTCTTTGAGGGGGTGTTCGCCGTGCTCGAAGACAAGGACGCTGCCATTACTCGCGCCGCGCTCGCCTGGGCCGAAGCCGAAGGGCGCCTCGATGAAGCCGACCCTTCACTCCTTGCCACGCTTTCCTTCTCCGACTCCGATATTGATGCTCTGGTTGTCGAACGCACTCAGGCCAAAAAGACCCGCAACTTCGCCCGAGCTGACGCCATCCGCAACGACCTCCTGGCCAAAGGTATTCTCATCGAAGACTCGAAAGACGGCGTTCGTTGGAAGAGAAAATAGGGCACGCTGGAAAAATAAAGTAAGTCCATTGCAAGAAAGTAACCGGCTCAAGATCTCTGTTCGCAGGAAGCGAAAAATGACCCTCTCTCTTCTCTCCCGTCTCGCTGCCGTATCCACCCTTGCTGCCTTATCCCTTGCCGCCTCCGCGCAAACCCCCGCCGCAAACACCACCGGATGGGAGAGCGAGGCTCTGAACCTGCGCCTCTTCTATCCGTCCGATCTCGTCAAGTCCGATACCGCGCAGGTTATGCAGGGCGGCCATTTCACCCTCTTCGGCATCTCCGGCACTGCGGACGCCAAGCTGGCCGAAGCCACCCATTGCCTGCGTCCCACCCTGCTGCTCGAACTGCCGCAAACCGGCGCTCCCCAGACCACCACGTCCCAGCCGATGCTTGACGGAGGCGCTAAAGTCACCATCACTCCGGCGACAAGCGCGACGGTCCTGCTTGCCGAGCTCGATGTCAACTGCCTCACCGATCAGCAGCAACTCCACAGCACGACCCTGCTCGCCGACATGGCCGAAATCGTCAACAAAGTTCCCGGCATGAAATCCATTGCTCCGCCGTCTACCTACACTATCGGCTGGCAGAAGGTCCACATGGCCGCCGCCCAGGGACAACCGCAAGCTCAGCCCCAAACTACAGCTCAATCCGGCATCAACCCGCAGCCTCCCGGCCCCTTACAGCTCTTTACCATGGGCATATCCACTAACTGGAACAGCCATCTGCTGGTCTGGTACTTCTCCTCGAACAGCATCGACATGCTGAACCGCATCACCAAGACGACCGTGCGCTTCGGCCGTGCCCAGGCTGCTCCGCTCTATCCTGTCGTCATCGGCACCGCAGCCCGTTAGGCCTGTCGCGCACTAAAACCATGAGGTCCCATGACCAGCGATCTGCTCCCCATCGAAGCCATCGTCGAAAAGCTCGAGCTACCTGAAAAGTATGTCGAACGCCTCGGGACCTATGGCGCGAAGCTGAAGCTCGACCTGCTTAACGACTCGAGCCTTCCCATTCGCGGCAAACTCATCCTCGTTACCGCGACCACTCCAACTGTCTCCGGCGAAGGCAAGACCGTCACTTCCATCGGTCTGGTGCAGGGCCTCGAGAAGATCGGCAAGCGCGCCATTCTCACTTCGCGTGAACCCTCTCTGGGGCCTGTCTTCGGCATGAAAGGCGGAGCGGCCGGCGGCGGACGCTCTCAGGTGGAGCCGGCAGAAAAGATCAACCTGCACTTCCACGGCGACTTCCACGCCATCACCTCCGCGCACAATCTGTTGGCCGCGCTCATCGACTCGCACCTCTTCCACGGCAACGATCTCGATCTCGATCCCGGCGCGATCACCTGGCCGCGCGCGCTCGACATGAACGACCGCGCCCTGCGCCACGTCGTCGTCAGCGCCAGCACTACGGCGAACGCCAAGCGCGATGGAGCCGATCGACCCACCGCCTTCGTCATCACCGCCGCCTCTGAGATCATGGCCATCATGACCCTTGCCGCTGGCCGCGAAGACCTCCGCGCGCGTCTTGGCCGCATCGTCATCGGCGCAACCCGCTCCGGCAAGCCCGTACGTGCCGCCGACCTCAACGCCATCGGTCCCATGATGGCCCTGCTCTCCGAGGCCATCCTGCCCAATCTCGTCCAGACCACCGAAGGCACGCCGGCGCTGGTTCACTGCGGCCCCTTCGCCAATATCGCTCACGGCACCAGCTCCGTGCTTTCACAGCAGATGGGCCTCCGCCTCGCTGACTATGTGGTTAACGAGACCGGCTTCGCCTCCGATCTCGGTTTCGAAAAATACATGGACATTGTCATGCCGTCCTCCGGCATCAAGCCGTCGGCGGCCGTGCTCGTCACCACGGTGCAGTCTGTCCGCAATCAAGGGGCGGGCGACCTCCAGACCGGCGTGCAGAATCTGCAGAAGCACGTCAGCATTGTGCGCGGCTTTAACCTTCCCGCCATTGTCGCCATCAACCGCTTCCCCACCGACACGGACGAAGAGTTGCGCTTCCTCGAAGCCTGCTGCGAAGCGCAGGGCGCGGCGTTCGCGCTCTCCGAGGCATTCACCAAAGGCGGCGAAGGTGCAGCCGCGCTTGCGGAGAAAGTCGTCAGCGTCATCGCCGCAAATCCGGGCTTGGCCCCCACCAGCACCTATGAAGCCAGCACTACCGCGCTCGAAAAGATTACCGCTGTCGCTCAGAAGGTCTACGGTGCGGCGGACGTCGAACTCACCCCGGAGGCCAAAGAAAAATTAGCTCGTTTCACGAAGTGGGGCTATGGCGAAATCCCGGTCTGTATCGCCAAGACGCAATATTCGCTGACTGACGACCCGAAACGGATGGGCGCGCCGACCGGCTGGACGCTACACATCACCGATATCGTCCTCTCGGCCGGAGCAGGCTTCCTCGTCGTCATCTCGGGCGCCATGATGTTGATGCCGGGCCTGCCGAAGGCCTCCCGTGCTCTAGGTATCGATGTCGGCGCAGAGGGCCAGATTACCGGGATGTCGTAACGATGTTCTACTAAGCCTCGAACCCCGCCGCTAGATCCTCATCCACTACAGCCGCTTCGCCTGACTTCATCTTCGAACTGGTCACCAGAAATACGGCCGCCAGAATTGCCGCCATTCCCACATACTCGACCGCGACGAAGTGCTCGCGCAGGAAGATCGCGCCCAGGACCACGGCAATCACAGGATTGACATACGCGTAGGTCGCTACCTTCGAAACCGCTACGTGATCCAGCAGATAAATGTATGAGGTATAGGTCAGCGTCGAGCCGAACAGCACCAGGTACAACACCGCCGACCATGCCTGGGCGCCCCACTGCGCACCGCGATAGCCGTGCGTGACGAGCATGAGGGCCAGGCTGAACAGTCCGCCGAAGAGAATCTCCCAGCCTGCCGCTGCGATGCCGCTGACACTGATGGTCGAACGCCGCGAGATGACAGAGGCCGAGGTCCAGCAAAGAGCTCCAGTCAGAGTTACCCCTGCGGCGACGATCTGTTTCGTTTCGCCGTGCAGTCCGCTGCGCAGCCCGGGCCACAAGAGAAACACCAGGCCAGCGAATCCAATGCCTATGCCGATCCAACCCTGTGCGGCCAGTCCTTCGCCGTCCGGCAGCACCATTTCGATCAGCGCCGCATACAGCGGAATCGAGGCGACCAGAAGCGCCGCAAGCCCGGTCGGAATATATTGCTCCGCCCAGATCACCGACGTATTGCCGCACCCCAGCATCAGGATTCCGATGACGGCCAATCTGCCCAGTTCGCTGCGGCTTGGCCTTAGCTTGAGTCGGAACGCGGCGCTTAGCCCCAGCAGCAGTGGCCCAGCAATCAGGAACCGCGAGCTTGCAAGCACAAACGTCGGCAACACCTCAACCCCATAGCGCATCGCCAGATAAGTCGATCCCCAGAAGAGATACACGCAGCCGAACGACAGTAATATTCGCGTCCGGTCCGGCGAAGATGTGGAGGGCATCTTTCCATGGTAACGCCCGTCGCCGGAACCCCCTGCGCGCGCCCAGTCCACGCCCCGGTGCTACCATAGAGGCATGGTGCTTCGTACTTCGGCCTTTCTGCTGCTCTTTCTCGTCTGCGCCTCAGCCCTCTGTCAAACTCCCTCTCAAGCCACTGAACCGGCGAATTCAAATCTGCTGAAGAGCTTCCACGACGCGGCTTTGAATATCACCTACTTCTATCCTGGGCGCTTCACGCCAGAGCCCGAAAAAGACCCCGCAAGCGGATCGTCTACGTCGGCAGCATCTGACCCGCCGAAGTGCGCCCGCTCCACGCTGTTCGCCACCTCGGTCACGCCGGTCGATACCTCCTCGTTTGTCCTCTCCACCATCGACAATACCTGCCCCACGGTACTGCACGGCGCCACCAATCTCGGCCCTTTTCTCCGCGAGCAGATTGTTCGCCAGCTCAAGCAATACGGCGAACCGACCGTGACCCAGGAGCCGACGGCGTACGCCATCGACGGCCATCCCGCGGCCATCGTGCTCGCCTCGGTCCCGATGCCGCCCATCCCGGGAAACCGGTTGCCTCGCACCACCTACGCGGCCAAAGCCTGCATGCTCGGTAACGTTCCGGTCAAGCCCCACAAGCGAGGCGAGAAGCCCGAACCCACCCGCCACGTCCTCTGCTTCGACTTCACCACGCTACACAGCGACGTGCTGAATATCCTGTTCGGCTTCTCGATGCAGTTCGACAACGACGCGCCCCAGCCCATGGTGCCCGGCTCAGTCATGCGCTAGAACTCGTCGTCGGCAAGTGAGAACGGCATCCGTACCCGTACTGCGTTCGATAGACATGCCGGGTGCTCGACCTCGCCCCAACGCATCCCATACTCCAATTCAGTCGCGCTAAATCTTGCCTGCGGATGCTGGCGCCGTGATCGCCGGAGGCTCATTCATCGTGCTCGCGGGTTTGATCGCTCCAATCTGCTGCAGAATGCCTAGCTCGTCGGAGCTACCCCAGCGTTCGATGATTTTTCCGTCGCTGTTGAACTTCGCGATCTGCACGCCCCGCGCCTTGATCTTCTTGCCTGTGGCAGGGATTCCCTGGAACGGGCCGTCCTGCGTGCCGGTAACGGAATAGGCGATGGCGACGCTGTCTTCGTCCGCCACCATGTGCTCGACCGCAATCTTCAGATCGGGAAATGCGGCCCTGAACTGGGTGAAGAATCCAATAAAGCCCTCAGGACCTTTCGCCTGGTCGGGCGCTGGGTCGTGGTCCTTGACGTCGGAAGCGAACACTTCCCTCAGCACGTCGAGCTTGCCATGATTCACCGCTTCACCCATCTTCTTCGTCGTTGCGATATTGGTTTCCTGGCTCATAGATCTCCTTTGCTGGTTAGGATGCTCGTTGTTTGAGGTCATGCAGCGCGAAAGCCCTAGCCCACTTTCATGGAATGGAAACATGCTTTTCGGCAACGAAGGCGACGGCGTCGACCAGAGAGAGAGACACCTTCAGTAGCGCTGCGGTATACTCGGCGGCACAGGAGCAGGCTATGAGATCGCCTTCCTTCACCACCGCAGTCAGCGCCAGACCCAGCCACGCTGCCGCGTCCCCATGCCGCTCGAAACGGCATCAGATGCCGCGCCGCTATCTCCGCGTGCTGCCCAGCCTCACGCGACCCAGTCTCTTCTCCGGCGACTAAGTTCGCACTTCCAGCAGCGATCCCTGGCGCCATCGTCTTCGCAGCATTTGACGCCAAAAGCCGTACTCGTCTACCGACCGCGTGGAAGACGGAGGGCCGGCCACACGACCGCAACGCTGCCTAATGGAGAGACTCCCATGACTACCCTGACCCTGAATCCAGCCCAGAACCACACCGATAGCATCCCCGTGCAAGACGAGAAAGCTTACGCCCAATATGGTCCCAAGCTCAAGACCGCCCTCCCCGGTCCGAATGCCCGGAAGATCGTAGCCGCTGACGACCGCCTTATCTCTCCCAGCTACACCCGGAGCTATCCCATGGTGGCTCAATCCGGTCGCGGCATCCGGGTCACTGACGTCGATGGCAATGAGTTTCTCGACTTCGCCGCCGGTATTGCGGTCAACTCCACCGGGCACTGTCATCCCGAAGTCGTCAAGGCAATTCAGGAGCAGGCTGCCCAGCTCATTCACATGTCCGGGACCGATTTTTACTATGAAGGCATGACCGATTTCGCCGAGCGGCTGTCGGCCATCGCCCCCATGGCAGGGCCGCACAAGTTCTACTACGGCAACTCCGGCGCCGAGGCGGTCGAGTGTGCCATGAAGCTGGCCCGCTATCACACCGGCCGCCAGAACATCATCAGCTTCTTTGGCGCGTTTCATGGCCGGACGATGGGCGCGCTCTCGCTTACCGGCTCCAAACCCCAGCAGAAGAGGCGCTTTGCCCCGTTCGTGCCCGGGGTCCACCACATCCGCTACCCTTATGTCTACCGTGGCTGCAGCGGAGGTCCGCAGGAGCAGGAAGCCTTCGCCCTCGACTGCGCCCGCTTCATCGAAGAGAAACTCTTCAAGACCATCCTGCCGCCTGAAGAGGTCGCCGCGATCATCCTCGAACCTATCCAGGGCGAGGGCGGTTACGTCGTCGCGCCGGACAATTTTTTGCGGGAGGTTCGCAGCATCTGTGACCGCCATGGCATCCTTCTCATCGCTGACGAAGTCCAGTCCGGAGCAGGCCGCACCGGTAAATGGTGGGCGATCGAGCACTCCGGCGTGCAACCGGACATCGTCTGCATCGCCAAAGGCATCGCCAGCGGCATGCCCCTCGGCATCTGCATGGCCAAGGCAGACCTTATGGACTGGGTCCCCGGCTCGCACGCCAGCACCTTTGGCGGCAACCCTGTCTGTATCGCCGCCGCGCTCGCCACCATGGACATTCTCGAACGGGAAGGCATCCGTAATGCTGCGATTGTGGGGGAGAAGATGCTCGAACGCCTGCGGCCCTGGATCGCCAGGTACCCCACTGTAGGCGATGTCCGGGGCCGCGGCCTCATGATCGGCATCGAGATCGTGAAGGACAAGGAGTCCCGCGCTCCCACCGGTCCCATGCGCGACAAGATCGTCGACCTTGCGTTCGAGCGCGGTCTGCTTATTCTGGGCTGCGGCGAAACCACCCTCCGCCTCTGTCCGCCGCTGATCGTCAACCAGCAGGAGGCGGACATTGCAATCGACATTCTTGAAGAGTGCGTTGGGTTGGCTGCAAACTAGCTTGGCGACAAGATATGCCGGTTTGGGGCATCTGTGCTGGCGAAAGACGTTTAGACGAGAACAGCCGCCTCTGTAACGAGGCGGCTGTTTTTCCGAAGCGGCGAAGTTTAGGCAGCGAGCTTACGTCGCAATGTGCCAAACAGGCCAAGCGCTCCGGTACCCAGCAGAGCGAGGGTGCTCGGCTCAGGAACAGCAGAGAGGCTGGCGGGAGTAATCGTGATCGGTGCGTTCTCTCCGCTCAGGAAGATCAACTCCTGGTCTTGTGGAGGAGAATCAAGGTTGTTCAGAAAGATATTCGCGTCGAAACCATCCGCCAATCGATACGAGATGCCATTGTAGTCGACCGAAGCGGAAGATGCTCCGTTGGTATAGAACAGCAGATTGTCATTGCTCTGATATACGCCCCGTGGGACCAGGCCTGTGATCGCCATGCCATCGGTAGTACCCGTCACTCCGATGACCCTGAATTCGCCCGCTGTATTGGTTGTCCTGGCATCGAACTGACCCGATCCTGAAAACGGAGTTCCGGGAAGTCCATAAGCGCTGTTGTTTCCTGTGAAGCTGAAGTTGAAAAGCGTATCGGCAAACATAGGGGTAGAAGACAGCGTCGCCAAGGCGAGGCCGCACGCAAACACAACATACTTTTTCATATTTCACCTGAGGGGAACATTTACGTACCTTACCGCTAACCTAGGCACGTTCGATCCCACCGACCAGATTGGCCTTTTTGCAAATATTGTTGAAGCGTAAGTTGCTACATTGCAATAGTTTGCAGATTATGCGGAATCATTTTTCCTCGCTGCCAGCTTCGGCCAAAGGGCTACCGGGTGCGAAGCTCGAACGTACGGAAGGTTGCCGAGAGCCCGCCAGGCCCTTCCAGCATCAGGCCGATGCGGAGACCTCGATCCCAGGCGGGGAGATCGGAGGCGTCGTACGCTCCCCCGGCTTTGTTCCAGCTTTCGCCGTCCAGCGAGAAGAAGAACTGCAGATGGTGCTCGCTGCCGAAGCTTGTGGCTCGGAGATGCAGGTCTGGGGTGGAGCCGAGAGGAGTCTGCCAGACGATGGCCTGGGTATCGCCGCGACGCTGCCACAGGATGAGGAGATGTTCGCTCCGGTCAGGCTGGCCGCGCAGCCCCAGGCCGATGGTATTGAATGGGTCGCCTACGATGGCCAGGCCGGCCCAAAGATCCGGTTCCGGCTGGGCAGGCGGCGTAATCGCGACGCAGGCCTGATAGTGCAGGCCGGCCGGGCGAGGAACGGCAATCATGGCAGATTCCACCGGCCTATCGGCGAGCGGGGACTCGAGCGGGATGCCGAGGGTTACTGAGCCTTGGCGGAGAGTGATGCGTGGGCGGGTGTTGACGGGCCATTGCCAGGAGGGTCCGAGTTTCGGCGCGTCGAAGTTGTCCGTGAAGTCGATCGGAGAGAGGGTAGCGGGTTTTCCGGGGCCGCGCCCGGCATTTATCGAAGGCCATCCGGGTTTACCGCCGGAATCGGGGTCTGGCCAGGTGATCTCGTCCAGGATGGCTTCACGGCCGACGTAAATGGTGCCGCCTGCCGGGTAGGCGTGATAGAGGAAGTAATCCTGGCCGCGTCTTCCGTTGCTATCTCCGGTCTGGACAGCGGTGCCGTGACCGGGGCAGCGCCAGTTGTCGTTGGCTCCGATGATGGGATTGCCGGGGAATTTTTCCCAGGGGCCGAGCAGACGGTCGGCACGGGCCACCCCCTCCGCATACTTGCACTCCCTTCCGCAACAGGAATTGCCGGCATAGAACATATAGAAGCGGCCCTGATGACGAAGAATGTAGGGACCTTCGACGACGCCTCCCTCCCAGGGCTGATCGTTGACGAGGAGCTGGGTTTTTTCGCCGGTGAGATGAAGGAGGTCTTTGGTGAGGCGCTGAGCCCAGATGGGCGTGGGCCAGCCTTGGGAGTTGCCGTCCTCTTTCCAGATCAGGAAGGGTTCTCCGTGCTCGTCGCGGGCGAAGCAGGGGTCGATGGAGCCGTCATCCTGGCAGATGATCGGGCCGTGGTCGGTATACGGCCCGGTGGGCTCGGCTGCGGTTGCGACGGCGATGCAGAGCGGGCCGCCGCGTTTTTTTGCGACATACCAGACGACAAAAGAATCGGTTACTTCGTCGTGTACGAGTTCGGGAGCCCAGAAGGAACCCTCCGCCCAAGCGGGTTGAACCGGGAAGATGGAGCCGGACGGAATCCAATGGACAAGGTCGGTCGAACGGAAGAGAGGAAATTGCGGAGACCACTCGCCGGAGGTGGAGGAGGCCCAGAAGACGCCGGCGACCTGCACAATGGTGGGATCGGGATGGTCGCCTGGGACAATGGGGTTCGACCAGCCGTGTGGACGGTGGGAAGGGCTGGCTTGGAGGGAAAGCTGGATTTTAGCGGAACGCACAAGTGCTTGGATGCGACCAAGTGGGGCGTAGCTAAGGAATCTGTTTTATGAACGAATGGCTCGACCGCGGATTGCGCGGCTGAGGGCGGATTTAAGAACAGGCAAAAGCAACGACGAAATGCGGGGATCGGCGGTCTCAAGGTCCAAGTGCAACAACGCAACATCAACACACGGTTGAGATGCGTCGAAGGAGCCATGGAAAAGATGGAAAACAAAGAGCGTTTCCCACTTTCCCACGGCACTACGGCGGCGATCTCTAGGGCGTGTCATCAAATGAGCCAAATGGTACTGGCTGCGAGGTGGATGGCGGCGAGGAAGTTTCGAGCGGTTTTGTCGTAGCGCGTAGCGATGGCGCGGAACTGTTTGAGTTTGGCGAAGAAGTTCTCGATCAGGTGTCTGGCTTTGTAAAGTTCCTTGTCATAAAGCCGCTGTTGTTTGCGATTGGCCTTGGGCGGGATGACAGCGTGTTTGCCTGCCTTCTGCAGCGGTTCCAGCACGCGTTTGTCGGCATCGAAGCCCTTGTCCGCGATCACCGTTCTGGCTTTGAGGGAAGGCAGCAGGACATCAGCCCCGTCCAGTTCGCAGGCTTGTCCCTCGGTGAGATGAAAGCCTGTCGGGTTGCCGAGCGCGTCCACGGTGGTGTGGATTTTGGTGCTCAATCCGCCTTTGCTGCGTCCGATGGCCTGCGAGGCGCCCCCTTTTTGCGCGCTCCCGCACTATGCTGGTGAGCGCGCACGATGGTCGAATCGATCATGGCATATTCGTTGTCGGCGTCCTGGGCCAGATGATCGAAGACCGTTTTCCATACCCCGCGCTCCGCCCAGCGGCTGAAACGCGTATGCACCACGCGGAAGTCGTCAAACCGTTCCGGCAGATCGCGCCACGCAATCCCCGCCCGATAGCGATAGAGCACCGCCTCGATAAACAAACGGTTATCCCTCCCAGGACGACCGATCGAACCGTCCCGCCCTGGTAAAAGCCCTTCAATCCGCTTCCACTGATCGTCCCGCAACCCGTAACGCCTGATTCCCATCCCTTCAAACTAAAATGCTCAGGAACACAGGCATATATCAAGTTAGATGACACACCCTAGGAATCAATTCACGATATTTGTTGCACTTGAAATTTGAATCTGCCATCCTTCGCTGCGCTCAAGGATGACGGCGAAGGACCGACAACGGCAACGGCGAAGAATGAACATCGCGAAGTCGGTACTAAACAGGCACCCAGATTGTTTGCTGCGTTCGAATCAGGGGCAGTCGAGGGAAGGACCCTGGCAGGGGAGGAAGAGTTCGAAGACTGTGCCGGATTTGCCTTCGCGTTGTCTGCTGCGGGTGATGAGGCGGCCGTGGTGGCGGTCTACGATTTCGCTGCTAATCCAAAGGCCTAAGCCCGTGCCTCCTATGCCCTTGGTGGTGTAGAAGGGTTTATATATGTTTTTCATGGTCTCGGAGTTGATGCCGGTGCCGGTGTCGGCGACGGTGATCAGGACGCCGTGAGCGCCGGAGCGCCACTCAGTGGCTTCGCGGGTGCGGATGAGGAGCCGGCCTCCCTTGGAGTTCATCGCGTCGATGGCGTTGCTGACGAGATTGTTGAGGACCTGACGAATCTCGCTATCCATGCAGACGAAGGATTTTGTCGAGCGTTCTCTGCGTTCTACCGAGACGCTGTGGTTCTGGAGGCGCGACTGGTAGACGTCAAGGACCGAGTTCAACAGGTCGGTGCAGACGACGGCCTGGGGACGGGTGGACTGCTTATAGAAGCGGAGCGAGCGGGATGTGATGAGCTTGACTCGCTGCAGCTCCTTGTCGGCTGTCGCCAGATAATGATTGATCTGTTCGCGATTTTCGCTGTGCTGGGCGAGGTAGACGAGGTTCATGACGGACTCGAGCGGGTTGTTGATCTCGTGGGCGATGGAGGAGGCGAGGCGTCCGACGGCGGCGAGCTTTTCGCTTTCGCGGAGGGCGGCTTCGAATTCGACGCGAGCCGTGACGTCGTTCTGAATGCCGACGAAATGGGTGACCTGGCCTTCGCGATTGCGGATGGGTGAGAGGGAGAGTTCGTTCCAGAAAGGGGTGCCGTCCTTGCGAAAGTTTTTCAGGATGGTGACGACCTCCCGCTGGCCGTGGATGGCCTCTCGGATGAGGTCCAGGCCGGGCTGGCCGCGTTCGCTGCCCTGGAGGAAGCGGCAGTTCTTACCCTGTGCTTCTTCGAGGGTGTATCCGGTCATGACCTCGAATGCGGGATTGACATAGGTGAGGGGGAGACCGGGGAGCGAAGCGGTGGCGACGCTGATACCGCTGGTGACGGAGCGGAAGATGCGGCGGTTGAGGTTGAGCTCCTCGAAGGTGGTCCGATAGCGCCGGGCGAAGGAGCGGTGGGAGTAGAGGATGACGCTGAGTTGAGCGGTAATGAGCGCGGGTGCTTGATGCAGACAGAGGAGTCCGTCGAAAGAGATGTCGCGATGATCGAAGGTTTTGACGAGGCCTTCACTGTGGCCGGGGTCGCTGGGGCAGATGGCGATGACGGCGGGGTTGATGCCCTCGGTCTTGCCTGCTTCGCGGGTGGTGAGGAGCGCATTGATTCTGGCGGCGAAGGGTTCTTCGGCTGCGATGAATTCGAAGCCCTTGAGAGCATCGACGGAAAGGGATTCTTCGGTGAGGAGGACTGGGGTGAGGTCGAGTTGAAGGGATGCGCTTTCGACCAGACGCAGATTGACGGGGTCACGGATCAGAAGGCCGATGGCGGACTTGATCGTGGCTGGATCTTCCCCTTTGGCGAGGGGAGACGGAAGCCGGTCTTCCAATGCTGAAAGATACTCCGCTTGCATTTGTCTCTATGACCTTTCGCCAGATTCTGAACAAACTCTTGCGACATGGGATGCTGTTTTCGTTCCCTGCGGCGGGATGCCGGATGGCTGGGAGGTGGGTTTTGAGGTCCTGATCGAACGAGGGTTCCAAAGTTGCCGAGAAGCTGTTGGAGAACTGACGGTGTACCACCGATTTACACCGGTGAGACGGATTGAGAGCGGATTTGCGGTTGATGTGTAGAGGGGGCAACCCGCAGATTCCCTTCGGGAATGACAAACAAAGGGCACGGCAGACTCTACACCAACTGCTACTTTGCTCTAGAAAGAAGCCCGACCGGATTTCTGATTGTTTTGATGATATGAATGGTGTGTAAATTCTTCCATATGTAGCCTGTAGGGCAGTGGGTAAATTTTACGTTCTACACTGTTGGGGGATATAGGTGAGAGTTCGAACAATCGTTGAATCTGTGGGCCGGGCGTTTTGGTCGATGAAGGGCTGTTTCTGTTTCCTGGGAGTGGCGGTAGCGCTGATGGCGGTGTCTCCAGCGTGGGCGCAGGAGAGCGCGGTCAACAAGGTAGCGACGAAGTTTATCGATTATCCGCAGGATGGGGGAAAGGTGCAGGCGCTGGACTGGAGAGGAGTGCCGAAGTGGGCTACGCTCGACCTGCAACTGCGAGGGCGCACGGAGAGCCAGACCTCCGACAACTACGTCTCTGGCAATGAAGAGCTCTACGAACTGACGCGAGCGTGGGGAGGGCTGGAGGTTCGACCGACGAAATGGCTGACCGGGTATATCCAGTTCATCGACACCCATGCTCCGGGACTGGATTCGAAGGATGTCGCGGCAAATATGCGCGACCAGTTCGACGACCGGCAGGCTTTCCTGGAGTTTCATACCAAGGATTTTAGAGTGATTGCGGGGCGGCAGGAGCTGCGATATGGCAGCGAGCGTCTGGTGGGGATCAGCAACTGGACCAACAACAGTCGCACCTGGGACGGATTTCTGGGGCGTGTTGGAGACAAGAACCGGCTGGATGTGTTCAGCACGTCGGTGGTAACGGTGCATCCTACGGCGCTGGACACGCACGGAGCCGGGCTGACGTTCCACGGCGCGGTGGGGACGATCAGTTCGTGGGTGCCGCACACGGTACTTCTGCCATTTGTTTTTATTCGCGCCCAGCCGCGGGTGATGGGGCAACAGGGCCGCTATGGGACCGAGACCGAGGTGACACCGGGGGCCGAGGCGTCGGCTACGCTGTTTGGAGGATTTTTCTTCGACGTTCTGGGAGCGCTGCAGCGGGGGAGCTATTCGAATAATTCGATTCGGTCGGGAGCCGGATATGTGAAGAGCGGGTACACGTCGGACAAGATGAGGTGGAAGCCGCGGCTGCTGGGGGAGTATGACTATGCCTCGGGCAATCCGCATAACGACCCGCAGCGGATCGGCACATTCGACCAGCAGTATCCCAGCAACCACAATGCGTTCGGGTTGACCGATTTATTTGGCTTTCAAAATATCCAGCAGGAGCGCATCAACTTAAACGTGACCCCGATCAACAAGCTTTCTCTGCTGTTCCAACAGGAGTGGCTGCAGGTGGCATCGACGCAGGACAGCGTTTACAGCGGTGCGGCAGGCGTGCTGGTGAAGGCTCCGTCCGGCGGGTTTCGGAGCGGGGATATCGGCCGCGAGTTCGACGCTTCGGGCCTGTATGCGTTTCTTCACGACTACATGACGTTGGCCATGGGCGTTGGGCATTATTCGCCAGGCACGCTAATGCGAGGGAATGGACACGGCCCCCCGCTGACACTCGCATACCTGGAGTTGACGTACCGGTTTAAGGTGAACCATTGAGGTTGAGGCATCGTGAGAGGGCGGCAGGGAATCCATGTAACTAACGGTTTGTGAGAGTTGTAAGACAGTATGACAGCAAGACGCCGCGACGGAGATTCCTCCATTCGATGCGATCGGAGAGACGGGGATCTGCGGCGCAGCGCTGGAGAGAACCGGCGACAGAGGCGGACGACCTAACATCTTACCGAGTCAGTTTATTGATTGACTCGGGAGCAGAGAGAGGACGTGCATCGTGGCAGAGGACAAGGACCAAGCGAAGTTGAGCAGGCGGAAGTTTATCGAGGCTGGGTCGGCGGTATTTGTCGCGGCGGCAGGGTTGCAGGCGGCGCAGGGACAACAAGGGGCGCAGGGCAAGATTTATCCTACGGATACGCATACCGGGATCAACGAGAGCCAGCCTGGGCCACCGGGAAATACGGTGCTGGATGCGCAGAATCCGAGTTCGGTGTGGCCGCCAGAGAGCGATAACGGCGGGCAGCAGCCGTTCAAGTATTCGTTTTCGCTGGCTCATAAGCGGGTTGAGGCTGGCGGGTGGACGCGGCAGGTGACGGTGCGCGATCTGCCAGCTTCGAAGCGGATGGCGGGCGTGGAGATGCGGCTGATCTCGGGCGGCATTCGCGAGTTGCACTGGCATGTCGCCGCGGAGTGGTCTCTGATGCTGTATGGGTCGGCGCGGATTACGGCGGTGGATCAACAGGGCAGGGCGTTCATCAGCGATGTGCATGAGGGCGATCTGTGGTTGTTCCCGGGAGGCATTCCGCACTCAATTCAGGGACTGGGGCCGGATGGATGCAAGTTTCTGCTGGTGTTCGCGGATGGCAATTTCAACGAGTTTGGGACGTTTTTGCTGACGGATTTTATGCACCATACCCCGAAGGAGGTGCTGGCGAAGAACTTCGATGTGCCGGAGTCGACGTTCGACAAGGTGCCGAAGAAGGAGTTGTTTATCTTTCCGCGAGACTTGCCGCGTCCGCTGGCGGAGGAGAAGCAGCAGGTAGAGGAGGGCACGGGGCCGGTGCCCAATCCGTTCGACTTCCGGCCCAGCGAGATGCAGCCGACCAAGGTGTCAAAGGGAGGCGAGGTGAAGATTGTGGATCGGAAGAACTTTCCGGCTACCGATGTCGCGGCGGCGATTGTGAAGCTGAAGCCGGGCGGGATGCGCGAGCTGCACTGGCACCCGAATGCGGACGAGTGGCAGTACTACGTGAAGGGCAATGCGCGGATGACGGTATTTGCCGCGGGCGGCGAGGCGCGGACGATGGACTTCCAGGGCGGCGATGTGGGGTATGTCGACATTTCGATGCCGCACTATATCGAAAACACCGGCGACACGGACCTCGAATTTGTCGAGGTGTTTCCGATAGGGACTTACGAGGATATTTCGCTGGCGGAGTGGCTGGCGCATACGCCTTACCGGCTGACGAACGAGCATATTGAGACGGGCGAGGAGTTTCTGGCTAAGATCCCGAAGAAAGAGATGACGGTTGTGCCGGAGTAGTGAGAGGCGACGGCCTGAATTACGAAGAGGCAGCCTTTGCGGGCTGCCTCTTTAATTGGCACTGAGTGTAGTGTGTCTTATGCGCCTACGGTTTCGCCGACCTTGACGTTGACGGGGGTGAGCCAGTTGTGGCGGTCAGGTTTCGTGCCGTTGACGATGGCGAAGAACTCGTCATGGAGGGCTTTGGTGATGGGTCCCATGGTGCCGTCGCCGACCAGAATGCGATCGACCGAGCGGAGATGGGTGACCTCGGCGGCGGTGCCGGTGAAGAAGGCTTCGTCGCAGATGTAGAGCATCTCGCGGGGGAGAGCCTGCTCGACGACTTCAATGCCGAGTTGCTTGGCGAGGGTGAGGACAGAGCTGCGGGTGATGCCGTTGAGGACGGAGTTTGCGAGAGGGGTGGTGTAGAGGATGCCGCCGCGGACGAGAAAGAGATTTTCGCCGGAGCCTTCGGAGAGATAGCCGTTGACGTCGAGCGCGATGCCTTCGGAGTAGCCGTTGATCTCGGCTTCCATGCGGATCAGCTGCGAGTTCATGTAGTTGGCGCCGGCCTTGGCGAGCGAAGGCATGGTGTTAGGGGCGAGGCGGCTCCAACTGGAGATGCAGACGTCGGCGCCTGCGTTGCCGGGGACATATTTGCCCCAGGGGAAGTTGGCGATGTAGACCTCTACGGGGGATTTGAGCGGGTTGACGCCCATTTCGCCGTAGCCGCGGAAGGCGACTGGGCGGACGTAGCAGGGGGCGACGCCGTTGGCCTCGACGACATCAATGACTGCGGAGGTAAGCTGCTCGACGGTGTAGGGAAGCGGCATACGATAGATTTTGGCGGAGTCGACCAGGCGCGCCATGTGCTCTGGGAGGCGGAAGATGCCAGCGGTTCCCATAGACGAGCCGTTTGGCTGGGTGTAGCAGCGGATGCCCTCGAACACGGAGGAGCCGTAGTGGACGACATGGGACATGACGTGGATCTGCGCTTGATCCCAGGGGATGAGTTTTCCGTTGTGCCAGATGTTTTGGGTGGTTTGGATGGGCATTTTGCGCTCCTGGTGGTGAAAGACAATTATAGCGAGTTGCGGCATCTCTCATACGCGAGACGGCAAACTCGCTTTGGTAGATTAGTAACTGACATTAGGAAAGACGGGAAGAGATGCCGGATCACAGGCCGCGCTCAACGCCCTGATCCGCTGCAGAAAACTGGACGAGAAGCAAAGACAAATTGACGGGATCGTCGATAATGGATTGATGGCGTGCCTATGAGCGATTGTTTCGATCTCGACCAGATCATCAACGGGGATTCCATAGAAGTCTTGAAGATGACAACACAGTCTGTACCTATAATTTTGAGCGACATTCCGTACGGAATAGGAGCCGAAGACTGGGACATTCTGCGTGACAATGCGAATTCGGCTTACATGGGCAGCAGCCCCGCCCAAGGCAGAAACCAGTGCGGCTGATGCAAACGCTGATTGAGTTGACGACGACGGAAGGTCAGATTGTGCTTGATCTGTTTTGTGGAAGCGGGTCGACTTTGGTTGCGGCTCAGTCGAAGGCGAGACGCTACTGGGGGATAGAGAAGGACGCTGCTTATTGCAAGATAGCGCGGACAAGGCTGCAGTACGAACCTTTGTTCGAGCAGCCGTTGGCCGCAGGTGATTATCGCTGATGTTCGATCCCCATTCGGTGAGCTTTTCGGTGTTGGAGCACTCGGCGTATGTGCGGTTCTCCGTGCTGGCGCTGAGTTCCATTTTTTTTCTGGTGGATCCCTTTGCGGCTTTGCCTACCTTTCTGGCGGTGACGGCGGGGGCGGATGCGCGGCGGCGGCAGCAGATGGCATGGAAGGCTTCGGTAACGGCGCTGGTGGTGTTGAGCGCGTTTGCGGTGGCGGGGCAGTACATCTTCAGGATGTTTGGAATTACGCTGCCGGCGTTTGAGATTGCGGGCGGGGTGATTCTGCTGCTGATTGGCCTGGACATGCTGGAGGCGAAGCGGTCGCCTACGCAGGAGTCGAGCGAAGAGACGACAGAGGCGGCCCTGAAGGAGGATGCGGGAATTGTGCCGCTGGGGATTCCGATGCTGGCGGGGCCGGGTTCGATTACGAGCGTGATGGTGCTGGTAGGCCAGGCGCAGACAAAGTGGCAGATGGCGGCAATTCTGGTGTCAATCTTTGTGACCGCGGCGATCTGCTATCTGGTGCTCGGGAACTCGGACCGTGTGGCGCGGGCGATGGGGGATACGGGGGTGAGAATTCTGGTGCGCATTATGGGGCTGCTGCTGGTGGCGCTGGCGGTGCAGTATTTTGTGAATGGGCTGGTGGATCTGGGTGTGATTGCCAGGCCTTGAGAAGATCAGTCCTGCCGGACGGGCCTACTGCGTGTAGGGCGGTCACTTCGTGACGTGTATACCGGGCTCAGGATCAAATCTCAATCCCGACCAACGGGAGGGCCAACCGAAGGCGTATACGCGTCACGAAGTGACCGCCCCGCGCGTAGCGGGCCCGTCCGGCAGGGACATATCTTTCAGTGGACCAGGAAGGCGGAGATCGCGACGGCGATGCCGGCAGCTCCCAAGGTGAGGCCGAGCAGGAAGTAGGCGCGTTTGCGGGTGAAAAGGGTGATCGAGCAGAGGACAACGGCGATCTGAAGGAGAGCTTCGCCTAGATCAAATCGACCAGCCTTTGCTTCAGCGTGTTTGACTTCGCTCTCGAAGTCGCGGGCTTTGTCCTGCTCTTCGGCAAGATCGGACTTCCACTTTTCGATGTGGGCCTTGTATTCCGTGGTCTTGGCACTGGCAAGGGCGGAGTTGGCGGTGGGCTCGATACTGAGCAGATCGAGCGTGACGGAGAGGTTGTCCATGCGGATCTTCTTGGCCTGGTACTCGTTCCACTGATCGCCGGCGCGCGACTGCATGAGAACGGCTTCCGTGTGGGTGCGATGGCCGAGAACGGTGACCATGGCGACGAGGACGGCGAGGATGGAGATGCCAAGCGAGATGGTCTTGAGGGACTCTTCACCGGACTCTCCGGATTCCTTCATTTGGTTGGCGAATTCCTGGACTTCGTTGGCTTCCATAGTGGGAACGATTGTAGCTGGTCTGGGTGGAAGATGGAGTTGCGGGTTTTGGCTTTTGGCGGGCGGGAGGCGGTGGGGTAGGGAAGCTGTACGTTTGCGGCGCGGGTTAATTGGTGAGAATGAGTTTTCTACAGATTTTTTAGGTTATCAACAGGCACTTGGGGTTGCGCGGATCAGGGGGCACTGATACTCTCAGGAAGTCGTAGAGGGGCACCGCGAGAAACGAAGTGAGAAGCATAAAGCTTGCATGGATACGAAAAGCAGGGTACTCTAGGTGAGTAGCAAAGAAAGATTGCTTCGCACCTTGGCTCTCGAAGTTAGAGGGCGATAACAAGGGAAAGCCGGAGCGCAGTCCAAGTGTTTGATCGCGGTTAAGAGCCTAAGGCCTACCGGCAATCTAAACCCAAGCCACTGCAGTTGATTTGAGGAAGTTCAGGAGCTAAGTGCTCCGCGCTTGTTTTTCAGAACAAGCGTCACGGTATTTTGATATTTTTGCGCTGCGAACGGGTCTTTACTGTACTGAATGCTTCGATAGAAAAGCTGGGAAGCTAAGAAATAACAGTTGACAAAAGAGCCAGAGATTGATAATCTCAGAAAGCTCGCTAAAACGTCACGCGCTGCTGAAGTGGCTCTCGCCAGGCTGGATAAAGCCGGAAAGAAGTAGAGAGAGACCTAAAGCAAGCAGCCAATACAGACGACAACAGCGCATCAAGTTCGAGGACACAAGTCTGGCGTATGCCGATTTCGTCCTTGATCCAAAGCTGCCCGCTTAGGCGGATGCAGTTCGGATCTTTGACAACATAGTTGAACGTGCCAATCGTGAGATGATACGAAATTTGGTTTAGTCATTCTCACTAGTTATAAACCTCCGGGTGTTTTCGAGCATCGGGGGCGCTTGATCCATCCCGACCCCTGTCGTTGGATGGCAAGCAAACCAAGATTAAACGAGAGTTTGATCCTGGCTCAGAATCAACGCTGGCGGCGTGCCTAACACATGCAAGTCGCACGAGAAAGTGGAGCAATCCACGAGTAAAGTGGCGCACGGGTGAGTAACACGTGAATAATCTACCTCCGAGTGGGGAATAACTGAGAGAAATCTTAGCTAATACCGCATAACACTTACGAGTCAAAGCAGCAATGCGCTTGGAGAGGAGTTCGCGGCCGATTAGCTAGTTGGCGGGGTAATGGCCCACCAAGGCGATGATCGGTATCCGGCCTGAGAGGGCGCACGGACACACTGGAACTGAAACACGGTCCAGACTCCTACGGGAGGCAGCAGTGGGGAATTTTGCGCAATGGGGGAAACCCTGACGCAGCAACGCCGCGTGGAGGATGAAATATCTTGGTATGTAAACTCCTTTCGATGGGGAAGATAATGACGGTACCCATAGAAGAAGCCCCGGCTAACTTCGTGCCAGCAGCCGCGGTAATACGAGGGGGGCAAGCGTTGTTCGGATTTATTGGGCGTAAAGGGTGCGTAGGCGGTTTGACAAGTCTTATGTGAAATCTATGGGCTCAACCCATAGTCTGCATGAGAAACTGTCGGGCTTGAGTATGGGAGAGGTGAGTGGAATTTCCGGTGTAGCGGTGAAATGCGTAGATATCGGAAGGAACACCTGTGGCGAAAGCGGCTCACTGGACCATAACTGACGCTGATGCACGAAAGCTAGGGGAGCAAACAGGATTAGATACCCTGGTAGTCCTAGCCCTAAACGATGATTGTTTGATGTGGCAGGTACCCAATCCTGCCGTGTCGAAGCTAACGCGATAAACAATCCGCCTGGGGAGTACGGTCGCAAGGCTGAAACTCAAAGGAATTGACGGGGGCCCGCACAAGCGGTGGAGCATGTGGTTTAATTCGACGCAACGCGAAGAACCTTACCTGGGCTCGAAATGTAGTGGAATCCGGCAGAAACGTCGGCGTCTAGCAATAGACCGCTATATAGGTGCTGCATGGCTGTCGTCAGCTCGTGTCGTGAGATGTTGGGTTAAGTCCCGCAACGAGCGCAACCCTTATCTTCAGTTGCTACCATTTAGTTGAGCACTCTGACGAAACCGCCTCGGATAACGGGGAGGAAGGTGGGGATGACGTCAAGTCCTCATGGCCTTTATGTCCAGGGCTACACACGTGCTACAATGGCCGGTACAAACCGCTGCAACCCCGCGAGGGTGAGCTAATCGGAAAAAGCCGGCCTCAGTTCGGATTGGAGTCTGCAACTCGACTCCATGAAGCTGGAATCGCTAGTAATCGTGGATCAGCATGCCACGGTGAATACGTTCCCGGGCCTTGTACACACCGCCCGTCACATCACGAAAGTGGGTTGCACTAGAAGTCGGTGCGCTAACCGCAAGGGAGCAGCCGCCCAAGGTGTAATTCATGATTGGGGTGAAGTCGTAACAAGGTAGCCGTAGGAGAACCTGCGGCTGGATCACCTCCTTTCTAAAAGAGAACGTCTCGGCACACTTCGGCGCCCTGCGAATGCAGGCAGCTTGGTTTTGCGACCAGGTTGAGTTTGAGGTGATGTTGCCGAGAACCATCTAAATGAGCTTTGGCAAGTTTAGATGAGCCTGAACTAGACCTTCTTTTTTTCGCGATCCTGTCAACACCGATGGTCAATGGCGGCGTAGCTGCTATGCACGTTCAACTGTGTCCTCGAAACCTTTCGAGAAAACCAGCTAGTAGCTTCTAGCCGTTAGCTCTTAGCTAAGTGCTAGAAGCTACGCGCAGGGCTGCTACTTCGGGCCTGTAGCTCAGTTGGTTAGAGCGCACCCCTGATAAGGGTGAGGTCGGTAGTTCGAATCTACCCAGGCCCACCACCTTTATCCCGGCGGTCATTTATCTTAATGATCATCAAGGGGCTGTAGCTCAGTTGGGAGAGCACCTGCTTTGCAAGCAGGGGGTCAACGGTTCGATCCCGTTCAGCTCCACCATACTTCTCGATCGGCATGTTCGATATGTAATGCAAGCGATGTCTGCTTGAGGTTGAGTCTCATTGGCTGAATAGCCGGGAGGTTGAACCTTGAGCAGGAATGCTCAAGCCGCCTTAGGGTGCGATGCGACAACGTAGCAATACGGTTCGCTCAACGATTTTTGACAACTGAATAGATTGGGTAAATATAACTACAAGGCTGAGCAGCTAGCTTTCAGGTTGTCTCTGATTGCGACGCTGTCGTCAGTATTGAGTGTCTTTAGAATAATTTTCGTGTTACCGGCTGAGATCTCGCACGTTGAGATTGTGGCTGTACGACACAGGCGTGGACTATATCAAAACGTAGATTGCTCTAAGTTGCAGAGGTTGTCACTCTGCTGCGTGCGAGTAAATTCTATGGTCAAGCTACTAAGGGCGCACGGTGGATGCCTTGGCAGAAACAGGCGATGAAGGACGCGGCAAGCTGCGATAAGCTTCGGGGAGCGGCACACACGCGTTGATCCGGAGATTTCCGAATGGGGAAACCCACCCAGGTAAACCCTGGGTATGTCCTACTGAATTCATAGGTAGGAACAGGCGAACGGAGGGAAGTGAACCATCTCAGTACCTCCAGGAGGAGAAAGAAACCTCGATTCCGATAGTAGTGGCGAGCGAAATCGGAACAGCCCAAACCCGTTGCATCAAGGTGTATCGGGGGTTGTAGGGCCTGCAAAAGTAGAGTTACCAATCTGGTTGCTAGCTGAATCTTCTGGAAAGGAGATCCAAAGAGGGTGACAGGCCCGTAGGCGAAAGCGATCCAGACTCGAAGCAGGTACCTGAGTAAGGCGGGGCACGAGAAACCCTGCTTGAATCCACGGGGACCATCCCGTAAGGCTAAATACTCGTTTCTGACCGATAGTGAACCAGTACCGTGAGGGAAAGGCGAAAAGCACCCCATTGAGGGGAGTGAAAAGTACCTGAAACCGTGTGCCTACAAGCAGTGGGAGGACTATGCCCGTAAGGGAATGTCTGACCGCGTGCCTATTGCATAATGAGCCGGCTAGTTATTCTTGTCAGCAAGGTTAAGCGTGAGCGAGCCGCAGCGAAAGCGAGTCTGAATAGGGCGATAAGTTGGCAGGAATAGACGCGAAGCGGGATGATCTACCCTTGGCCAGGTTGAAGGTGAGGTAACACTCACTGGAGGACCGAACCGGTGTTTGTTGAAAAAAGCTCGGATGAGCTGAGGGTAGGGGTGAAAGGCTAATCAAATTCCGTTATAGCTCGTTCTCTCCGAAATAGCTTTAGGGCTAGCCTCGGGTGATTTGGATCGGTGGTAGAGACATGGATGGACTAGGGGGCTTTCCGGCTTACTGAATCCAATCAAACTTCGAATGCCGATTACAACCAGCCCGGGAGTCAGACTGTGGGGGCTAAGCTTCACAGTCGAGAGGAAAACAGTCCAGACCGCCTGCTAAGGTCCCAAAATTACAGTTAAGTGGGAAAGGAAGTCGGAACGCTCAGACAGCCAGGAGGTTGGCTTAGAAGCAGCCATCCTTTAAAGAAAGCGTAATAGCTCACTGGTCAAGCGGTCCGGTGCCGACAATACAACGGGGCTAAAACTGTATACCGAAGCAGCGGATGCACATCTTTTAGGTGTGCGTGGTAGGAGAGCATTCTGTCGTGGATGAAGCGTAACTGGGAAGATACGTGGACATTACAGAAGAGACCCTGCCGGCATAAGTAGCGATAATGAAGGTGAGAACCCTTCACGCCGAAAGTCTAAGGTTTCCTGAGGAAGGTTAATCCGCTCAGGGTTAGGCGGTCCCTAAGCTGAGGCCGAGAGGCGTAAGCGATGGAAATCCGGTTAATATTCCGGACCTCCCAAGATCTCGTTATTACGATGGGGTGACGCAGAAGGATAAGCAGGGCCTCCTATGGCTATGGGGCTCGATACGCGTAAGCTGGATTCTCTAGGCAAATCCGGAGAGTCTTAACAGTGAGGCGTAAAGCAGTAAGCCGAATGGCTGAAAGCTGCTGATTTCATGCTGCCAAGAAAAACCTCTAAGGAGAGGAATTGGGAACCGTACCACAAACCGACACAGGTAGACGAGGAGAATATCCAAAGGCGCTCGAGTGAAAGCTTGTTAAGGAACTCGGCAAATTAGACCCGTAACTTCGGGAGAAGGGTCGCCCCCATGGGTACAAGCCTAAGGGGGCCGCAGTGAAACGCGAACGGCGACTGTTTAACAAAAACACAGGTCTCTGCAAAGTCAAAAACGACGTATAGGGGCTGACTCCTGCCCGGTGCTGGAAGGTTAAAGGGAGAGGTTAGGGCGCAAGCTCGAAGCTTTGAACTGAAGCCCCAGTGAACGGCGGCCGTAACTATAACGGTCCTAAGGTAGCGAAATTCCTTGTCGGGTAAGTTCCGACCTGCACGAATGGAGTAACGATCGTTCGACTGTCTTAACGAGTTGCTCGGCGAACTTGTAGTACCGGTGAAGATGCCGGTTACCCGCAGCTAGACGAAAAGACCCCGTGCACCTTTACTATACTTTTACTATGAGTTACGGCCATTGCTGCGCAGGATAGGTGGGAGGCTTTGAAACCGGACTTTTGGGTTCGGTGGAGCCAACGGTGAGATACCACCCTGCGATTGTTGTGATTCTAACCTGCTCCCCTTATCGGGGAGAGGGACATAGTAAGACGGGTAGTTTGACTGGGGCGGTCGCCTCCTAAATTGTAACGGAGGCGCGCGAAGCTACACTCAGGTCGTTTGGAAATCGACCGTCGAGTGCAAAGGCATAAGTGTGGTTAACTGCGAGACCTACAAGTCGAGCAGATGCGAAAGCAGGCCTTAGTGATCCGGTGGTTCTGTATGGAAGGGCCATCGCTCAACGGATAAAAGGTACGCCGGGGATAACAGGCTGATCGAAGCCAAGAGTTCATATCGACGCTTCGGTTTGGCACCTCGATGTCGGCTCATCACATCCTGGAGCTGTAGAAGGTTCCAAGGGTTCGGCTGTTCGCCGATTAAAGTGGTACGTGAGCTGGGTTCAGAACGTCGCGAGACAGTTCGGTCTCTATCTGCTGTGGGCGTAGGAGATTTGAAGAGGGCTGTCCTTAGTACGAGAGGACCGGGATGGACGAACCTCTTGTGTTCCAGTTGTCCTGCCAAGGGCACGGCTGGGTAGCGAAGTTCGGTTGTGATAACCGCTGAATGCATATAAGCGGGAAGCACGCTCTAAGATGAGATCTCCCAACCCAAAAGGGAAATGAAGGGCCCTAGAAGACCACTAGGTTGATAGGCTGGAGGTTGAAGCGCAGTAATGCGTGTAGCTTACCAGTACTAATCGCCCGTTCGGCTTGTCCATAGAATTTACTCTGCGCAGTGATAGTACGATCTTTCGAGATCATGTCCACTGTTCTGCATTCATTCAATACAAGCTTTGTAGTTATATCTTTTGGAAACTACGCAACAAGTAACAGACGTCTAAACCAATCTATTCAGTTGTGGAAGATCGCGAGAGCGAGATTTCTTTGAAATACGAGGTGCAGAAGAAGATCCTTCGCAGAAGACGCTCAGGATTTCGGCTTCAGGCGGCTCCCCATAAGGGGGCCTTCAATGCGCCTCAACTTTGCCGGTGAGTTTACCGCGAGGGTCACACCCGTTCCCATCCCGAACACGGAAGTTAAGCCTCGTTGGGCCGATGGTACTGCACGCGTAAGTGTGTGGGAGATTAGGTGATCGCCGGCATATTATCAAAGCCCCATCCGTTCAAGGATGGGGCTTTTGTTTTTATACTCGCCTGGTTTCCATGTCATATATATATATTCGCCCGATAACATACGGATACGTACGATTTCCTTCGCGCATTTGATTTGAGTTTTGTCTTTAGCCGTGAAGTTTCAACAGGTTGTTCATTCGATCTGACTGCGAGAAGCTGGTTCAGCGACGAATCAGATTTCCGGAGGGATCGAAAGGACTATCACCAGAATGCCCGACTGACGGTTCCTAGTCGAGAGCAGTTAGCAAAGAGGGTTCTTGAGTAGGGGTTTACGTTGCAGCTGGCCGCGGCGAGCTTCCACGTGAGCCCGAAGACGGTGGCCAAGTGGGTGCGGCGGTACCACGATCACGGGGCTGCCGGTCTGGGCGATCGCTCCTCGCGCCCTCGCCGATGTCCACGCACCACCTCTTCTCCTTTACAGGAAAAGGTTCTGGCTCTTCGCCGGCTGCGCTACAACGGGGGCCGGATCGCGATAACGCTGGGCCTGAGCCGCGCCACCGTGAGCCGTATTCTGCGCCGGGCCGGCATGAACCGGCTCCGTTCGCTCGATCCGGCTGATGGGGTGATCGACGATACGGGTAAGCACATGCCGCAGGTAGGCTTCGGGGTCGAGACCGTTGAGCTTGGCCGAACCGAGGAGGGTATAGAAGACAGCCGCTCATTCTCCGCCGCGATCGGAGCCGGCGAAGAGATAGTTGCGGCGGAGTTATCGATCTCGATGCGGCTATCCTCGAGATAGTGCGCCATCGCGTTCCAGAACGTGAGCGCATAGTGGATCGCCGCCCCGTGTCGGACTTGCGGGAGAGCTTGCCCAGCGATGTTTTCAGCCAGAGGTGCATAGCCTCGATCAACGGTCGGGCGCGGTCGTTGCTCACGCGGCGGCTGTGGTCCGGCGGGTGGCTGCGGATCTCCTTCTCGATCCCGTAAAGAGGCGCGATACGCTCGATGGCTTCGGTCGCGACCGGCGACTTGTGTGCCTCCATCAGGTCGAAGAACTTGCATCAGATATGGGCCATGCAGGGCGCTTGCTGGATCGATCAGTCGTCGTAGAGCTTGTTGAATCCGGCGTAGGCCGTCCGCCTGAAGGATGCCCTTGAAGCTCTTCAGCTGCCGCTGCGGATGTTCTCCCTTCCACCCACGCGAGCAAGCTTGCGCGGGACCCGGTTTGCGGTCCGGCGAATAGGCGAACTACACTGCCGCCGGAGCGTCGGTTGAACCGGACGGGTGGTCGTCGCGAACGTAGGTCCAGAGCCTTGCCGTCTTCGTCTTGCCGGTGCCGGGAGCGAGCACGGGCACTGGCGTATCGTCGTCGTGCAGCTTGTCGGCGGAGAGAACATAGCGGCGCAGAACCTCCACCAGAGGGTCCAGCAGGGAGCTGCTCTCGCCGACCTACTGGCAAGTGTCGAGCGATCCAGATCTACGCCCTCCTGCGCATAAATCGTGGACTGCCGGTAAAGCGGCAGGTGGTCGCAGAACTTGTCCCGAACGTTCTTCGGCAACCGGACGAGGATCTCGGTTTTATCTTTGGCAACGCGGGCTGGATAGCGATAGGTCCAGGCGGCTTCGATCAGCATCCGTCTGGCCTCTCGGTTGACGGTTTTGGAGATCCCGCCACAGCGAATGCTGCCGCCGCTGGAGTGCTCGGAGGGAACGAGGCCGAGATAGCCCATCAGCATACGCGGCGACTCGAAGCGGCTGAGATCGCCTGTTGTCGCAATGAACGTGGCCGCGGAGAGCAGGTCGATACCGCGTGGGCCGCGCAGAGCTTCGACCAGCGGCCCCGATGACCAACTTGCAGTCATGGCGGCGATCCGCTCGATCAATCCATCTCTTCTCTCCTGTGCCGTCCAGACCGCTTCGACATAATCCTGAAAGACGATCCGATGAATTTCCAGTGGAAAAGGTCTGTCCTGCGAGCCAGGAACGATGACGTTTCGTCCAGTGCTTACCGGTCGGATACGCGAGTCCATGCCCCAGAAGGAAGGCGAGCAACTGTTGTCGGGCACGCATCAGGTGCATGGACGCATCCACACGCGCACGGACCAGATCTCGCAAAGCCTCATGCGTCGGGTCTGGAACCCACACGCGCGTCAGGTCGCCGGACCGGTGCAGGATCGCCAGCTTCTGCGAGTCACGCCGGTCGGTCTTGATCCGCTCGCCGGGCTTGCGCGGGATCATCGAGATCGCCACCACCGTACAGCTATGGCCAAGCACTGTGAGTTGACGATAGATGTTGTACCCCAACCTCCGGCCTCGTAGCAGAAGTCGAGTTCGCCGTGCTTCGCGAGGCGCTTGGCCATCTTCGCGATGTCGTCGGGCTGATTCGGGATGACGCCCAGGAACCGCACCGGGCCGTTCCGGCCGTCCTCCGCCACGCTGGTAGAGATGGTCGCCTTGTGGACGTCCATTCCGATAAATGATCTGGTTGTCTGCATGTTTCTTCCTCCTCTCTACAGGAAACCCGAAGCCGCGCGCCGACCCCAGAAGAGACATACAGACTGAGGGACTTGTGATGGAGCCGACGATGGAAGCAGGAGTGGAGACAGCGATTGAGCCGAAGGCATTGGGCGCGGTGGTGCAGATCGACGAGGGAAGATACGGGCACCTGGACGAGGTGGTGCGTGCGACGGTGGAAGAGACGTTGAACGCGCTGCTGGATGCGGAGGCGACCACCTTGTGCGTTGCCCGGAAGTACGAGCGGCCTGAGGGGCACAAGGACTCACGGGGGCAGCTACGACCGTCAGTTGCACACCAAGGCGAGGTGATGCTGCAGGCCGAAGCTGCGCAGCCTGCCGTTCGAGACGCGATCATCGAGCGGTATCGGCGGCGCGAGTCGTCGGTGGAAGAGGCGCTGGTCGAGATGTATCTTGCTGGGGTGAACGTGCGCCGGGTGGAAGACATCACCCAGGCGCTGTGGGGAACGCGGGTGCCGGCTCTACGTGAGCGATCTGAACCAGAGGATCTACAAGCAGATCGAAGAGTGGCGGCAGCAGCCGCTGATAGGCGAGTTCCCGCACGTTTTTCTCGATGATATATGGCTAAAGCGGAGCTGGGGCGGCGAGGTGAAGAACGTCTCGGTGCTGGTGGCGATCGTCGTGGCGCAGAGCGGCTATCGACAGATTCTGGCGGTGATCGAGGGCGCAAAGGAGGACAAGGCCAGTTGGACGGAGTTCCTTCGCGGGCTGAAGGAGCACGGCCTAACGGGCGTCGAGTTGTTCGTCTCCGACAAGTGCCTGGGGCTGGTCGAGGACCTGACGGACTTTTTATCCGGAGGCGAAGTGGCAACGCTCGAGTGGTCCACTTTTACGGCAACGTATAGACAACGGTTCCCACAGGCAAGATTAAGGAGGTGGCGACGATACTGAAAGCGATTCACCCCTCGGAAGACGCCCAAGCGGCTAAAAAAGGCCCGCATGGTGGTCGAGAAGTTGCGCGCGATGAAGCTGGCCGAGGGCGCCGAGATCTTCGAGCACGGCACTGGCGAGACATTGAGTTACCCAGGCTGCCGCCGGGAGCACTGGCGCTACCTGCACACCAACAACCCTCAGGAACGGCTGATGCGCGAGATGCGCCGGCTAACTCGGGTCGTCGGTGCCTTTCCCGACGGCAACTCGGTACTGATGTTGGGCCGCTGCAAGGCTCCCCCTTGTCGCATCGACCAAATGGGCAGCAAACGCTACCTCCATATGAACCGAATGGCCGGTATCGTGATTATCGCCTGACCTTTTGCTCTGGCCCCCATAGGAGCCAGAGCAAATCAACCCAAACCCAACAGCCATCCTCAGTCATGACTCAAAAAGAAAGTGCGATTTGGCGCGGTCCTCGCCAACCGATTTTAAAGGCCCCTTTCCAAGAGGCTAATGCCATCCAGACCGGGCTCTGACAACTTCTGGAAGTACGAATGGACCGTGCGCCACTTAAGGAACTCGCCCGGCAGCATCCACCACTGGCAACCCTTCTTGAGCAGATACAGGACACCGCAAAACACCTCGTACAGAAGGACGAATAAGATCAAACTTCTTATCGGATTACGTCGCTTCCGTACAACTTCTTCCTCATCCACAAGTGTCCAGCAAAAAAGTGTCCAGCAAACCGCTACGCTCCGCTAGTAACTAAGTAGATCGTGACCAGGCTATTAGAGCTGTTCCGACTGCGTAAAGCGCGTGCGCGAGCTGGGTGAAGACGGCCGAGATGATGACCGAAACGCGGCTGCAATCCGCTATGCGTTCTCGCGCCCTTACCCGCTGCGGCGAGGACGACACCTTCAAGACCGACAACAACGCTTGCGAACCTGCGTTGCGCGTCCTCGCGCATAACCGATAGAACTTCCTCTTTGCCGGACGGACTCCGGAAGACAACGCGCCGCCATCTAGCCGCCATCTATTCACTGCTCGGCTCAGCCAAGCACAACGGACCCGACCCGTAGATTTACCTTCAGCATGTTTTTCGAATGCAGCGCGGACTACCCCATCAGCAAGATCAGCGACCTGCTGCCATGAAACGTTTCGCTCCCCAGCAAATACGACCAACCTGTTATGTTTGGCTGTACGCGTACAGATCAACCTTGATGAAGCAGATCGAATATTGATTTGGTAGATTTAATTATGCGTCGCAGCCAGGTTGATTCAACAAGCATTGCGTCGATTGGATATCAGCCGTTCCGTCGAGAACTTGAGATTGAGTTCCGCGCAAGTGGAGAGGTGTATCGCTATTTCGATGTGCCGGCTGAAGAATATGCGGCGTTTATGACTGCAGCGTCGAAAGGAACCTATCTGAATGAGGTGTTCAAACCTCGGGAGTACCGCTACCTGGCCGTCTCCGAAAGAAAGAGATCACTAATTTGAGAGTAAGCATTCCTTTCCAACCGCTGCTGCGCTGCGCACGCTGCAGAATCCAATCAAATTTTCCTGCATCTTCACAAACACCATGCGCGCGCACTGATACTCCGATAGGCTTATCCCGTACTCAAAAGGAGGATTCGCTGTGCGTAAAACACTTGTTTCGGTCGCTCTTTGTCTTCTCGCCATTCCGGCGTTTGCTAAAGCGAAGGACGCTCTCATTATTCCACTCAAAACCAGCGCGGGTCAGGACGCCGGCACCGCAACGTTCCGCGAAGGAAAAAAGGACAAGCTTACGATCAAGCTGAACCTGAAAAACCTTCCTCCCGGTGAGCACGCGGTCCACATCCATGCCAAACCGCTCTGCGACCCACCTGACTTCAAGTCTGCGGGCGGGCACTTCAATCCTGAGAGTAAGCAGCACGGTCTGCTTAATCCCATGGGCCACCATGCCGGCGACCTCCCGCAGAATATCGAAATCGGTGAAGATCACACCGGCCAGGCCACCTTCAAGGTCGACTATCTCTCGCTCGACCCCTCCTCGCCCAATAGCATCGTTGCCAACGGTGGAACCTCTATCATGGTGCATGAAAAAGCCGACGACATGAAGACCGATCCCACCGGCAATGTCGGCAACCGGATCGCCTGCGGGGTCATTACCGAGCCAACTTTGTAGCCACACAATCCATGCAACCTTGACAGACCACACGGTAGAGCGGGTTCGGCATTGGCGTGGTGGGAGGCAACCGCAGATTCCCTTGAGAATGACAAACAAAAGGCACGGCAGACTCTGCGCCAACTGCTACTTTGCTCTAACTAAACCCCAGCACGGAATGCGGAACATACGGTTCTTCTAGCGAGGCTATCTCCTCCGGCGCTAACCGGACCGACAACGCAGCCACGCCATCCTCCAGATGGACCGGCTTAGTAGCTCCGACGATCGGCGAAGTCACCACCGGCTTGCTTAGCATCCATGCCAGAGCTAATGTAGTCCGCGTCACCTCGCGCCGCTCTGCCAACTCGCCCAGCCTATCCACCACTAGCTTGTCGGCATCTTCGGTCTTCGAGTACATGGTCGTGCCGAACTGGTCCGTCTCCGATCGCTTTGTTGTCTCCGACTGCCATACCCGCGCCAGCCGCCCACGCGCCAGCGGGCTCCACGGCAGCACGGCGATTCCCTCCGCCTGGCACAGTCGCATCATCTCCCGCTCCTCTTCGCGGTAGAGCAGGTTGTAATGATTCTGCATCGAAACGAAACGGGTCCATCCATGCAGGTCGGCCAGATATAGGGACTTCGCGAACTGCCACGCATACATCGACGAAGCTCCGATATACCGCACCTTGCCTGCCTTCACAACGTCGTGCAGGGCCTCAAGCGTCTCTTCAATCGGAGTCTCATAGTCCCATCGGTGAATCTGATAAAGGTCGACGTAGTCGATGCCCAACCGCTTCAAACTCTGGTCCAGTTCGTAAAAGATCTCCTTGCGCGAGAGCCCGCGTCCATTTGGGTCATCCCGCATCACGCCATGCACCTTCGTAGCAATCACGATATCTTCGCGTCGCATGTTCGCGGAGATAAAATTGCCAAGCACCTCCTCGCTCTTGCCGCTCGAATACACATTTGCCGTATCGAAGAAGTTGATTCCCAGGTCAAGCGCCTGCTTGAAGAACGGCTGACTCTCCTGTTCATTGAGCGCCCACAGTTGGCGTCCCCCTGCACCCGGCATCGGCTCGCCATAGCTCATGCATCCCAGACAAATGCGTGAAACCTTCAACCCGGTCTTACCCAGATTCACATACTCCATGTCTCTCTTCTCCTCAAAGCGGCCGGTCCTTCAACCACCCACGCGGCAGCGAAAGCCTCTCTCATCAGATGCACTCACAGAGAAAGCTGCATCACAGATCTCAAGCTTCCATGGTGCCCAAGTAAACCGCCATGCCAGCCACTGCATCGACGCCCATCGCATCAAGGGCATCTATTTCGCCGCGCTCCCTTATTCCACCCGCAACGATCAACTGCTTCGCCGTGCAAGCCCGCAGAATCGCTGCCACATCGAGCGGAAAGCCCTGCATCGTTCCTTCGGTATCGACATGCGTATACAGAAACGCTCCGCAGCTATCCTCGAGCCACGTCACCGCCTCCTCCGGCGTCAGGTCCACGGAATCCTTCCATCCCTTCACCGCTACTTTGCCCGCCTTCGTATCCACGCTGAACACCAGCGCCTCCTCACCCAACGTCCTCTTCAACTCCTCTGCAAACTCCAGCCGAATCAGCTTGTGCCTCCGCGTATCGCCTTCCTGCGCGATCCCAAACAGGCTAGACCCGTAGATCACCCGCTTCGCGCCGGCCGCGAGCAGCACCTTGCCGTCTTCCGCCGTCTTCAATCCTCCACCTACCTGGCAGGGCAGACGCCGGCAGATCATCTCAATCAACTTTCGGTTTTCGCCCTGTTGCATCGCTGCATCGAGATCGATCAATTGGACCACCGAATATTTCGAAAACCGTTCAATCCAATATTCAAAGTCATCGAATGCCAGCTTCAGCTTCTCGCCCTGCACCAACTGCACAATTCGCCCACCCATCAAGTCAATCGACGGTATCAACATCAGTCCCTCTCCCTGTTTGCAGCCTGTGTTCCTGCGGAATTCCAAGTAATCGATCTGTGCTCAACACGGAAGCCGCACACTCACCCCGGCTCGCTGCAGATCCGCCTTCAGCTCCCACGAATCGGTAACGCCAAAGTGGAAGATGCTAGCCGCCAGCGCCGCATCCGCTCTGCCTCGCCCGAACACCTCGGCGAAGTGCGCCGCGCTTCCCGCACCACCAGACGCAATCACCGGAATCTGCACGGCCGCACTCACCATGGCGGTCAACTCACAGTCGAAGCCGTTCCGCGTTCCGTCGGTATCCATCGAGGTCAGAAGAATCTCTCCGGCGCCGCGCTGCTCCGCTTCGCGAGCCCAATCCACTACGCGTAGGCCGGTAGCTTTCCGTCCACCGTTCACGAAGACTTCAGCCTCTTCGACAGCGGCCGCCCCTCGCGCTCTCCGGGCATCGATTGCCACAACCACCGCCTGTGCCCCGAAGCTTCCGCCAATCTCACCGATCAACTCCGGCCGTGCGATCGCGCTTGAGTTGATGCTTACCTTGTCCGCGCCTGCGTCGAACACCGCAGATGCATTCTCTGCCGATCGAATTCCTCCGCCGACGGTAAACGGCACAAACAGGGCCGCAGCCGTGCGCTTCACCGTGTCGAGCAGCGTGCCGCGGCCCTCATGCGTCGCTGTGATGTCGAGCAGCACAATCTCATCAGCCCCTGCCGCAGCATGTCGATGTGCCAGCTCCGCAGGATCGCCTGCATCGACGATGTCCACAAACTGGACGCCCTTCACTACGCGCCCGCCACGCACATCCAGGCAGGCGATAATTCGTTTTGTCAGCATCGTTTATCCCAGCCTCATCGGCACGACAGCCGGCACCGCAACTTCATCTCCTTCGCAAACGATCCGGGCGAGTGAATCGCTGTTTTCGATCACTGCCCCACGCTCGGCAAACCACGCCACCAGTAAACCCTGCTTCGGCGCAGGCACATGAAACTCCATCGTTCCATCGGTCAGCGTGCAGACCGGCTGCCCCGTTCCCACCAGCGAGCCCGACGGCACAAGCTGCTGCACGAATGTATACGAGGGCTCTTCGGCGGCAATCTTCAACTCATATATAAATGGCATTGCTACAACTCCATAAAATTATTCAAAATCTGTAGGCCCACCGCGCTCGACTTCTCCGGATGAAACTGCACACCCATCACATTCTCTCGCTCCACCACGCCTGTGAAAGCCCCGCCATAGTTTGTAACCGCAGCGGTACTCTCTATAACCGGGGCACGCCAGGAGTGCGTGTAATACACAAATCCGCCGCTCTGCACACCGCGCAGCAACTGCGAATCCACCTTTACCCCCTCTAGCGAATTCCAACCTACGTGCGGCGACTTCAACTCCGCGCCTTCAAACAGGATAGGGAAGCGCTCGCACATGCCTGAGAAATGGCCGAGCCCGGGGACTCCCGGAGCCTCGGTCGATCCTTCAAACAACCACTGCAGTCCTACGCAGATTCCCAGGAACCACGAACCTCTTGCGATACTCTCGCGCACTGCATCCGTCAGTCCGAGTTCCTGCAACAACGAGGTCGCCTGGAAATGTCCAACGCCTGGCAGCACTACCTTCGCCGCTGTGCGCACCACTGCAGGATCCTGCGTCACCACAATCTCGCGAGCGCCAAGGAAGTCCAGTGTCTTCACCACGCTGGTCAAATTTCCGGCTTTGTAATCGATGACTGCAATCACAACAGTCCCTTTGTACTCGGCAGCATCTCGCGCATCCTTTCATCGCGTGAGCAAGCTCCACGGAGTGCTCGCGCAAACGCCTTGAAGATTGCCTCAATCTTGTGGTGATTGCTACGTCCATACATCGTCTTCACATGGACATTGGCTTTGGCTCCGCGCGCGAACCCGTCGAAGAAGTCAGCGAGCAACTCACTTTGAAAATCTCCGACCAGCCGGACTTTTACTTTGTCGTCGACAACATAAGCCACTCGCCCGCTGAGATCGACGGCTGCGACGGCCAGCGTCTCATCCATCGCCATGACAAAGTACCCAGCCCGCATAATGCCCTTCTTGTCGCCGAGAGCCTTATTGAAAGCCTCTCCGAGAGCGATTCCCACGTCCTCGACCGTATGGTGCTGATCGACATCCAGGTCGCCAGTGCACTTCAGCGTCAGGTCGAATCCGCCATGGCGCGTAAACAACTCCAGCATGTGGTCGAAGAACCGAATCCCGGTAGAGACCGTGTAAGCACCTTGTCCATCCACCACAAGCTTCAACGCGATCTGCGTCTCCGTTGTGTCTCGCTTCACTGTTCCCGTACGATTATTGCTCCTTGCCATCACTCAAACTCCCTCGTGTCGCCTCTGACCTGTTCTGTAACCGGCTGCTCTGCCTGTTGCGGCTTCCATTTAATCTCGTCTAACGCAACCTTCAGCGCAGACAAGCCTTGTGTCACATGCTCTTCGAGCCCGATCGTAATGCGCACAAAACCTTGGCATCCCGGATCTGTCGAGCGGTCGCGCAGCAATACGCCATGGGCTCGCATCGCATTCACTAATTCCTTGTGCTTCGGCCCAATATTCATCAGCACGAAGTTCGCGTGGCTCGGAAAGAATGGGATTCGCAATTCATGCAGCCCCTCCACCATGCGCTCCCGTCCCGCCCGCACCTGCTCGACATACCAGGCGAGATACTGCTCATCCGCGACCGCAGCGGGAAGGCAGTTCAGCGCAGGCCCGTTCACGTTGTAAGGCGAGCACACCTTCCGCACATACTTCAGCAGGTCCGCGTTCCCGGCCAGCATGCCGATTCGCAGATTCGCCAGTCCGTACGCTTTCGAAAACGTTCGCGCCACAATAAGATTCGGCACTGTCGCCAGATCGCCGATCGTCGTTGAGCCGTCGAAGTGGTAGTACGCCTCATCGACCATCAATACTGCGTGAGGAGCCGCTGCAGCCAGCGCCAGCAGGTGCTCCCGGCTGACTACAGCACCCGTAGGGTTGTTCGGTGAAGCCACGATCATCAGCTTCGTCTTCTCCGTGATGGCTGACATAAAGCGCTCAAACGGAAACTCCAACGTCGAGTCGGCCTGAACTTTTCTTATGTGGGGCGTCATCATCTGGATGTTTACGTCGTACATGAAGAACGTGGGCGTACAGATCAGCGCTTCGTCGTCTTCGTCGAGAAATGCCGCGCACATTAGATGGATTGCCTCATCGACGCCATTGGTGAGAAGGGTCTGGCTGGCCTGAAGTCCAAAGTGCTGCGCGACGATTCGCTCCACCGGTTCCCGCTCGGGATACTTCGTCAAATCCTCCGCAGCCATTGCCTTCAGACGCTCCAGGACGCGCGGAGAAGGCGAGAACGTATTCTCGTTGAAGTCCAGGCGCAGTGCGCTTCGCCCCGCAAGCGGCGGATGATACTCCGGCATCTCCAGCACAGCCTTACGCGGCCGCACCGATTTCAATTCTGTAACCAGATCAGTAGCATTATTCATTGCATCCTCATGCGCACGCTCTCTGCGTGTCCTGTCAGACCCTCTGCCTCAGCTAGCGCAATCGCATGCGGTCCCAATTGCTTGAGCCCTTTGCGGGTATACTCCTGCACCGTAATCACCTTTATGAAGTCCATTACGCTCAGGCCACCGCGAAGCCGCCCCACGCGTCCTGTCGGCAGCACATGATTCGGTCCGGAGACATAATCCCCCATAGACTGCGGAGCGTATTCTCCGACGAACACCGAACCTGCATTGCGGACCCACTTCAGGTCCGCCGGCGCATCCACGGTCAGATGCTCGGGCGCTAGGCGGTTCGTTAATTTCTGTGCTTCGCGAACGGTAGCTGTTACAAATATGCAGCCCTGCGCCGCAAGGGACTGTTTCGCGACCGCATTGCCGTGCGCCTGCAGCTTCACTTCAGCCGCAACGTCCTGCGCCAACGTTGCGTTGCTGGTAATCAGAATCGCCAGCGCCTCTGGGTCATGCTCCGCCTGGGCGATCAGATCCGCCGCAATTCCTGCCGCACTGCCAGTCTCGCTGGTCACTACGATCTCTGTCGGGCCAGCCGGCATGTCGATGCCGCACTCCGTCGAAACCAGCACCTTCGCCGCAGTCACATACAAATTGCCCGGGCCTACGATCTTGTCGACTCGGTTCACCATCTCGGTTCCATACGCCATCGCCGCAATTGCCTGCGCGCCACCCACCCTGTAAAGCTCCGTCACACCCGCCAGCCACGCCGCGGCCATCGTCTCTTTGGCGGGCTTCGGCGAACACACCACAATCCGTTCCACGCCGGCTACCTGCGCCGGGGTTACAGTCATCAGCAACGTGGAAGGCAGCGGATACCGGCCTCCTGGCACGTAGCAACCCACGCTGCCGAGCGGCCTCACGATTTGTCCGGTCTTCACGCCCGCAGTTGGCGAGATGGTCCACTCCTGCGGCATCTGCGCTTGGGCGAATGCAAGAATGTTTCCTCGCGCCACCATCATCGCTGCCTGCAATTGAGCGGCAGTAGCCTCCCACGCGGCCCGCATTTCGTCGCGAGAGACCAGCAGGGATTGCCCTTTCCGCAACTCATCGAACCGCGCCGCATGTTTCCTCAGAGCGCGGTCGCGACTCGTGCGCACATCCGCAACAATCCGCCGCACCACCGGTTCGACGCGTGCGGTACTTACAGCGCCACGCCGCTCCAATGTTTCGATCAGTTCCGCTGCAGCTTTTTCGCCACGTCCAAACGTTTTTACCAGCTTCATTCAGGGACTCCACAGAAACCTAACACCGACACTACCGAGGAACACCGATCAGAAAAATTCTTCGACCGGTGTCGTCCGGTAGATCAGTATTGAAGTCTTTCCTCTGCTCTACAGCACAACCTTGCTCAATGGATACTCCACAATGCCGGTAGCTCCCGCTGCCTTCAGTTTCGGAATTACTTCCCGCACCAGCGACTCATCGAGAATCGTATTCAGCGCAACCCAGTCCGCATCTCTCAACTGGGAAACCGTAGGCGAGTTGAGCGCTGTCAACACTCCAATCACGGTGTTGAGGTCATTCTTCCGCGCATTCAGCATCAAGCCCACACGGCCCTGCGCCGCAATCGCCGCATTCAGCATCAGCGAAATGTTATCGATCTTCTGGCGCTTCCATGGATCATGGTAGGCGCTCTTATTCGCGATCAACTGCGTCTCACTCTCCATCAGCGTCTCGATAATTCTCAACCGGTTCGCCCGCAGCGAAGAGCCCGTCTCCGTCACCTCAACAATCGCATCGGCCAGGGTGGGTGGCTTCACCTCGGTCGCTCCCCAGCTGAACTCTACCGTCACCGGGATATTCTTTCCTGCGAAGTACCTTTTCGTGAACTCGACCAGTTCGGTGGCGATGATTTTTCCGGCAAGGTCTTCCGGCTTCTGGAACGGTGAATCCTCCGGGACTGCCAGCACCCACTTTACCTTCTGCCGGCTTTGTTTGGAGTACGTAAGACTGGTCACATATTCCACGTCGGTCTCGTTCTCAAGCACCCAGTCGTTGCCGGTGAGTCCAGCATCGAGCGCGCCATGCTCGACATACCGCGCCATCTCCTGGGCCCGCACCAGCATGCACTCGATCTCCGCATCGTCGATAGAAGGGAAGTAGCTCCGGCCGTTGGCGAAGATCCTCCAGCCGGCGCGTTCAAACAACGCAATCGTCGCATCCTGCAGGCTGCCCTTTGGAATGCCCAGCTTCAGCTTCCCCGTCGTGCTTCCGCTTGTCTCGCTCACTTCGCCTCCAGTGAAATGTTTTTGGTAAAGCAGCTTACCGTTCCTTCGTGGCATACCAGTCCGTCGCCTTCCACTTCCACCTTGAAGAGGAGCGCGTCATTGTCACAGTCGGTCGCAGCTGTAATCACACGCAGACGGTTGCCGCTGGTCTCGCCCTTCATCCACAGCTTCTGCCGGGTTCTGCTCCAGAACGTCACAAATCCCGTCTCCAGCGTCTTCGCGTAGCTCACTTCATTCAAAAAGCCGAGCATCAATATCTCGCCCGTCTTCGCATCCTGAACCATACCCGGGACTAGCCCATCCATCTTCGCAAAATCGATCTTCAGTGCGCCGTTCATTCGCATCTCTCCGTTCGTCGGGTTGTTGTCTCTTGCGTCCATACCGCTCTCACTTCTCACGCAGTAAAAAGGCCCGCTCGCGGGATGCGCGTCAGCGGGCCTTTCGAAAATCCTTAGGAAGCGTTCGTTAGTTCGCCACACCGGAAACAGCCGCCAACACGCTTGCCGCGTGGTGATGGTGATGGCCGTGATGAAGGTGCAGCTTGCTCATCTCCCTTTCAGGTTAGCGTTCAGGCCTGGAGAAGTCAACTCAGTCCATGCGTGCGTGTAGGAAATTCACCGGAAGGACATACCCTGCCAATGCGGCGACGTTCGACAACTTGCTAGTTGACGCAACTCTCGTGCTCTCGTACTCTTCCGCAGTAAACCCATCCAGCTTTCAGAGGAGATCTCATCGATGCCTACATTGATGCATACACTGCGCCACCGACTTCTGGCCGCCACGCTGCTGTTCGCCGCTGTTCCGGTCTTCGCCGTCGCACCAACCGCCTTCGCCCAGACCAAATCCGCCGCCACCGCCGGCGATAAGCTGGATATCAACACCGCCACTCCCGATCAGCTCAAGGCCTTCCCGGGCATTGGGGACGCCTATGCGAAGCGCATCATCGACGGCCGCCCCTATACCGCGAAAAACCAGCTCATCACCCGCGGCATTCTTCCGCAAGCCACCTACAACAAGATTAAAGACCAGATTATCGCGAGCAAACCGAAGAAGTAGGTTCAGGGTTACTTCTGAAATTCCAAGGGGGCTGACCGCGACAATCAGGTCAGCCTTCTCTCGATCCGCGTTCGTCGGCTGCCGTGCATTGTGAGCGGAGAACGGCGTATCCGTACAATTTTAGTACGTTGCCCATCCTCCAAATCCGTCATCGCTTACCCCCCGTAAATCGTTTAGAGTGATACCTGTCGATGCACAACCTCACTTCCCGACGGTACATGATCCCGCGCCTCCACCATCTCGTCCGTCGCGCCGCTAGCCTCGCCGCAATCACTTTCGCTCTCGGCATTCTCTCCGGCTGCCAGGCTGTCATCACCTCCACCCCGCAGTCTCATCTCCGCATCGTCGACGCCTCGCCTGATGCTCCAGGGCTTGATCTCTACGAGGGTTCCACGGCTCTTGCCTACAATCTCGGTTTCGGCACTCTCACCTCCTACATTACGTTCACACCCGGCAACTACACCATCAACGCAGACACCGCAGGAAGTAAGCAGGTACTCTCTTCCTCGAAAGCGACCCTGGCCGCCGCGACGCAGTATACCGTTCTGATCGGCAACTCCGCCGCCAGCCTGCAGCAGCTCATTCTCACGGATCAAAGTCAGGCTGCGCCTACCGGCCAGGTCTCGCTGCGCTTCATCGACCAGGCGACACGCATCGGCGCAGTCGACATCTATCTCGTCCCCGCCAGCCAGAAGCTTACTGCTGTCAGCCCTCTCCTGACCGGCGTCGTCTTCGACACGAACACCGGCTACCTGAACATTCCCAACGGCACCTACACTCTTGTTATGGTGCCCAGCGGAACGATCCCCACTAGCACTACCGTCGCGGTCTATAGCGGAGCCCAGGTAGCCTACGCCGCCGGAGCCGCACGAACGATCATCCTCATCGATCAGCAGCTCGTCACCAACCCGGGCCTTCAGGTCATCACCGCCGCCGACTTCGACTCGCCGACTGCCACGAGCTAAGTCTGAAGTTGATCTCCGACTGCCTCTTGGATTTTTGTCGTGGACTTCGCCTCGGCTACCCGAGATTGCTGCGAAAGTCGCGGCCCCGTGAAGAAATATACCTTGCACTGTGACCGCAACACCTGCGAAGCCCCTGTGTCTATTCCATCCATACGCGGTAGCAGCATGATCTAAGCCGCCGCAGGAGATCGCAGGAGCACCAATCCTATGCGAGAACGCGTCTAGCGAACTGTTAGTCCCTGCACGACTGCAATCCTGAAAAAAACCGTCTTGTCTCTTCGGTGTAGCAAAGCAGAAGGGCCGCCAAGGAATTTCTCAGCGGCCCTTCGGTTTTTCAATCAGCAGCCCCATATACGACTTTAGGGCGGGTTTGCTGTTGGTGTGGAGAAAGCAACCGCAGATTCCCTTCGGGAATGACAAACAATGGGCACGGCAGACAGTACGCCAACTGCTACTTTGCTTTAGTACCGGTAGTGCTCCGCCTTATAAGGCCCTTCCACCGGCACGCTGAGATAGTCCGCCTGCTTCTTCGAGAGCGCCGTCAGCTTCACGCCGATCTTCTCCAGGTGCAGCCGCGCAACTTCTTCGTCCAGCTTCTTCGGCAAGATGTAGATGCCGATTTTGTACTTGTCCTTATTCTTCCAAAGATCGAGTTGCGCCAGTGTCTGGTTGGCAAAGCTGTTCGACATGACGAAGCTCGGGTGGCCGGTCGCGCAGCCCAGGTTCACCAGCCGTCCCTCGGCCAGCACGAAGATGCTGTTGCCAGTCGCTTCGAACGTGTACTTGTCCACCTGCGGCTTGATGTTCAGCTTCTTGACACCTTTTAGCGCATTCAGCGGCTCCATTTGAATCTCGTTGTCGAAGTGGCCGATGTTACACACGATCGCCTGGTCCTTCATCAGTTTCATATGCTCGACAGTGATGATATCCACATTGCCTGTGCAGGTAACGTAGATATCGCCGCGGCCCAGCGTCTCTTCGAGAGTCGTGACCTCATAGCCCTCCATGGCAGCCTGCAGCGCGTTAATTGGATCGATCTCCGTCACAATGACACGCGCGCCTAGTCCGCGCAGCGAAGCCGCGGAACCTTTGCCCACATCGCCGTATCCGCAAACCACAGCGACTTTGCCGGCGATCATCACATCCGTGCCACGCTTGATGCCATCCACCAGCGACTCGCGGCAGCCATACAGGTTGTCGAACTTCGACTTCGTGACCGAATCGTTGACGTTGATTGCCGGGACCAGGAGCGTGCCCTTCTCGAACATCTTGTAGAGCCGGTGAACGCCCGTGGTCGTCTCTTCCGAAACACCGCGCCACTCCTTGGCCACATCCTGCCAGCGGGTGGGATACTGCGCATGCACCTTCTTGAGCAGCGCCTTGATCACATCCTCTTCGGTTGAACCAGACGGCGAGTTAATCCATTGGTCTTTCGATCCAGCCGCGGCGCCTTTCTCCATCTCGACGCCCTTATGGATCAGCAGAGTCACATCACCGCCGTCGTCGATCACAAGCTGCGGTCCCAGCAGACCGCCCTTACCGTCCGGGAAGCTCAGCGACTCGTTCGTGCACCACCAGAACTCCTCCAGCGTCTCGCCTTTCCACGCAAAGACCGGGACGCCCGCCGCCGCAATTGCCGCAGCCGCATGGTCCTGCGTGGAGAAGATGTTGCAACTCGCCCAGCGCACGTTCGCACCGAGCGCCACCATGGTCTCAATCAGAACGGCGGTCTGGATGGTCATATGTAGCGAACCAGTAACGCGGACACCTGCGAGCGGCTTGCCCGCCGCATATTTATTGCGGATCGACATCAAGCCTGGCATCTCCTGCTCGGCGATATCGATCTCTTTGCGGCCAAACTCCGCCAGCGAAATATCCGCGATCTTGTAATCCTGCGCCTTGGTTGCCGTGTTGTTTTCCAATGTAGCTGTTGGCATGAAAGCCTCAATTGTTTAAATGGTAGAGTTACTACCGGGCGAGAGTAAAATTCACTTGCTATAAGATTACCAACCTACAGCGCCAACATCAATCGCCATCGAGACTGCGAAGCCTATTCTCCAGGCGTGCCGGTCGATTCTTTGGCCACACAAACAATCCATCGTTCGAGATCTCAACGCGCCTTTACTGCGCCAGCGTCAACTTCGTTGCGTCAACCACTTGCGTCTCAGTCCTCGGGACCGCCAGCGCCAGGAGCGCCGCGCCGAACGCCATTCCGCTGATCAGATACAGCCCTCCCGCAAAACTGTGCGTCGCATCCCGCAGGCGTCCGGTCATGTATGGCCCTAAAAACCCGCCCACCCCACCGACGATTTGAATCATCGCAACCGCGCCCGCTGCCGCCGCGCCGCCCAACTTGCCCGTCGTCAGCGTCCAGAACGGTCCCATCATGCTCCAAAGTCCAATGGCTGCCAGCGTCATCGCGCATAGCGCAATCGCCAGTTGATGCGCCCACGCGGTCCACGCAAACCCCGCGGCAGCCAGAGTTAGACAGCCTGCGATATGCCACCGGCGTTCGTTGTGTTTATCGGAGCTCCAACCGACCACCACCGTCATCACCGCGGCAGCCAGGTAAGGAAACGTCGCATAGCGTGCAATCAGAATCGAATCATGGCTTGCAGAACCCCGCGAGAAACTATGCAGGATCAGGGGCATCCACAGGTTTACGATATACACACCAATCTGGCTTACGAAGTAAACGCCCGCCAGCACCCAAAGCATCGGCAGCCGGAACGCATCGCTCAGACGGTGGTGTGTCGCGGCGCCATAGCGCTCCTGGTCGCGCTGCAACTCGCCTGACAGCCACTCCCGCTCCTCCGGCTTCATCCAGTTCGCCTTACTCGGGTTGTCCTTCATCAGGAACAGCACCGAAATGCCCAGCAGAATTGTCGGAATGCCCTCCGAGAGAAATAGCCATTGCCATCCCCGCAGCCCTGCCACTCCATTCAGCTTCAGCAGATAACTTGACAGCGGCCCACCTACCACACCGGCCAGCGAAGTCGCCGTCATGAATCGCGCCACTGCTCTGGCCCGCTCTGTGGTTGGAAACCAGTACGTCAGATAGATGATCATGCCGGGAAAGAATCCGGCCTCGCTGACTCCCAGAAAAAACCGCAGCACGTAAAACGAAGTGGCCGAATGCATAAACATCATGAGCGTCGAGATGATGCCCCACGAGATCATGATGCGCGCAATCCAAATCCTCGGCCCCACCCGCGTCAGCATCAGGTTGCTCGGCAGGTCGAACAGCGCAGAACCTAGAAAAAATATCCCTGCGCCGGTCCCATACACCGTGTTGCTGAAGTGCAGGTCGTGCTGAATATCCAGCGCGGCGAACCCCACGTTCACGCGGTCCAGATAGTTCACGATGTAGAGCAGAAAGATATATGGAATCAGCCGCCAGGAGATCTTTGCGTACAGCGCCCGCCCATCTACCTGGTCATAGCCCGCCTGTGTTTGTGGCATCGTTCCACCTTATCGCGTCAACGGTCTGCCTGTCCCTCGCGCACCGGCGAAATGACCTGCACCCGCTTCGACTCCCGGTGTGACCGCCAGCCTGCAATCGCCATCAGGAGAAACAGTCCCGCAAACCCAAGCCCTACCCCGAGCGCACCTGCCACTCCCAGCAGAGTCACCCAGAGTGGACTCGTCTTGTCTGAAAAATAAACGAATGCCGCGATGATATCGCCCAGCACCAGCACCAGCGAGAGCAGCAGCAAGCCGACGCTCACGACAATCCAGGCCTTGAACCCGTCGGGCAACGGCTTGTCCTTCGCTACACTCATCGTCCATCCATTCTGTCGTCCCGCAGCCAATTACATCGCATCAACTTTTCTCCGCCTCCAATAATCGCCGTTTCCTCTCCACGCCCCAACGATATCCGGTCAGCGCTCCACTCTTGCTAATGACGCGATGGCACGGCACCGCGATTGCCACCGGGTTCGCCCCGCAGGCAGCAGCTACCGCCCGCGAAGCTGCCGGCGCTCCCAACTGCAGCGCCAACTCCGAATAGCTCCGCGTCTCACCTCGCGGAATTGCCTGCAGGGCATTCCAGACGCGCTTCTGAAATGCCGTCGCCCGCACATCGAGCGGAAACTTCGCTGCCAGCGGATGCTCTCCCAACTGGCTCGCCACGAACGCCACCGCCTCGGCCAGCCAGCCGGTATTGCCCTTTGCCGCGACTAGCTGCGCCCTGAAAAACTGTTCCCGAAGACCGGCTTCCAACTCCTTGTCATGCTTGCCGAACGCAATCGAGCAGATCCCCACATCCGTTGTCGCCACCAGCATCCGTCCCAGCGGACTGGCCGCCGTGCAATAACGGATCAGCAAGCCCGCTCCGCCTTCACGCATCACTCGCGGCGTCATCCCCAGGGTTGCCACGCTTTTTTCATAGAGCCTGCTGCTCGAGCCGAACCCAGCCTCATAGATCGCATCCGTGATGGGCGCGTTGCCTGATTCTTTCCTTGGCTCCCGCACCTTGTCGCGAAACCTCGCCAGCCGGGCCTCTTTCGCATACTGGCCGGGGCTCACCCCCAGCACCCGCTTGAACCCACGCAGAATCGTCAGCCGCCCGACGCCGGTGGCCTTCGCCACGTCAGCCAGCCGCGTCCTCGATTCCGAGGCCGCATGGTCGCGCATATACTCCGTAACTGCCGCAATCGCCGCCGCTTGCGGATCGGCCCTGGCCTCGGCCCGCTCAGGTTCGCATCGCTTGCAGGCCCGGTACCCTGCGGCCTCAGCCAGTGCCGGGGTAGGAAAGAAGGTCACATTCTTTCGTGCCGGGCGGCGACTGGCGCAGCTAGGCTTGCAGTAGATCTTCGTCGACTTCACCGCATACACAAACTGCCCGTCTGCGCTTTCATCCCGTCGCAGTACCTGCTGCCACTGCCGGCCAGGAAAGTAACTCGGTACAGCCGGTGCGCCCGCATCTGTTTTCAATCCACTCGTCATTGCCATACCAGTATCCTCCCACCGCATCTCTTCCTGCACACTCCGTTTCGTCGCCCCAAACCCACGATCCTGGCTTAGCCGCGCGAAGCCTACGTCCTGGCTTCTGACATTATCTTTTCTGCCGGCAACAGAAGCTCCGTTTTGTCCTAAACTCAACAGATGCGAGCCATGCAAAGTCCAGTTCGAAAAACTCTCTTCATCGCTCTCTGCATTTTTTTCGCAGCGGCTACCGTCCAAGCCCAGCAGCAGGACCCAACCCAACCTCCGGCTTCCGAGCACCCCATCCTCACCCTGCGTGCCGCCGGATCTCAGATCTACGCCTGCCAACAGGTTGATCGCTCCTACCGATGGATCTTCGTTGCCCCTGCCGCCCGGCTCTTCGACAGCACCGGCAACGAAGTCGCTACTCACGGCGACGGCCCCGTCTGGAATTATCAGGACGGCAGCTCCATCCAGGGCGTCGTCCAGGCCAAGTCAGCCTCGCCGGACAGCAGTTCCATTCCGTGGCTGCTTCTGAAGGCTGCCAATCCTCAACGCACCGGCATCCTCACAACCGTCGATTTTATCCGCCGCTCCGACACTCACGGAGGCGTCGCACCCACTACCGGCTGCGATGCCGGGCACCAGGGAGACATTACCCGCGTCCCCTACACCGCCATCTACACGTTCTACTCCGCCAGGCCCTGAACCGCCCCGCTCGAACCGCGGTTCAAAGCCGTAACCACTGGCTCCGGGGGCGCGGGAGCACCCGGCAGACTCGGCACGGTTGTCCCGTCCTCCCTGACCTCGTAGCTGTCGACATAAAAGTTCGTCAGAAAAGCATTTCCGAAAGAAGTCGTGATCGCTACATCCGCCGCATCCCGCCCGGTCGCCATCAGAATGCGTCCAATCCGCGGTTCGTTATGCCGCGCATCCATCGTCATCCAGCGCCCATCGAGAAACACCTCGTACCATGCGCTGAAGTCACCCGGACCGCTGTACGGCCATCGAATATCCCCCAGATATCCGGTCACGTACCGCGCTGGAATGTTCTGGCACCGAGTCAGCGTAACCGCTAGGTGCTGATAGTCCCGGCACACCCCAATGCGCTCAGTAAATACATCCATCGCCGTCTTGGTAGGCCGGGCCGCCTTGTAGTTGAAGACCACCTTCTCATGCACCCAGTCGCGAATCGCCGCGGCGCGCGCCCATCCAGGGGCTGTCCAGCCAAACAGGTCCTGCGCGATCGGCACAAACCGGTCTACCTCGCAGTACCGGCTGGGCAGCAGAAACTGCAATACGTCCGACGGCAGCCCTTCGACAGGGGCTTGTTGCGCATATGCGTTGATCGGATCTGGAAGCCCCTCGACCTCCACCACGCTCTGGCCGCTCAGCCGGACCGCACCCGCAGGTGCTGTAAACCGTGTGCATCGATTGCCGAAGACGTCGTGATACTCCGAAGCCACCACATCTATCTTTGAATTGCTGTCGATATGTTCGACCATGAGCAGGTTGCCATTTCTTACCCGGGGCTCGAGCGAAGGATGCAGGTGAAGGAGTGCCACCACCGGCGTAGGCACAGTGAGATGGAACTGAATATCGTATTCAGACTTAATGAGCATCGAAAGCCCTCGTAATTGCCGGGATTGGGTCGTGGTGAGATGCGATTAGGTGGTAACCAGCAGTTTATCCCATCCGGCGGAGACGGCCCGAGTCTGTTCTCTGTGGCTGCGAATCAGGCAACAGCGGTAAGAAAGTCGACGCGAAGGCGTTTCTTCCCCGATTTTTCGAAGTCTACGAGGACGTTGGTTTCGTGAATGTCGACCACTTTGCCGGGGCCGAAGCGCTTGTGACTAACGCGATCTCCAAAGACAAAGGCAGGCGTGGTGGGAGCGACGGGCACGGTCTCGGGAGCAGTGGTGAGGATGTCTCCGTGAATGGGACAGGTGGGTTGCCGAGCACCTTGCGAGCGTATCCGAGACCGAGGTAGGCGGGGCGAAAATCGTGTCCCCATTGCGAGATGCAGTGGGCCTCGTCGACGACAAAGAGGGAAATACCGCCGTTATCCATGAGACTGGCGATAAATTCTCTGTTTTCGAGGCGCTCGGGGTGACATAGAGGAGTTGAGGGATGCCTTTGTCGATTGCCTCTGCCGCTTAATCGGCCTCGGAGCGGGTGAGAGTGGAGTCGATCTTTTCTACGGCAATGTCAGCTTGTTCAGCTTTGTCCTGCTGGTCTTGCATCAGAGCGATGAGCGGGGAGACGACCACGACGGGCTTGGACAGGAAGAGCGCGGGGATCTGGTAGGTGAGGGACTTGCCGGAGCCGGTGGGCATGATGGCGAAGGTGCTGCGGCCGTGGAAGACGGATTCGAGGACCTCTCACTGGCCGGGGCGGAGGCGCTGGACGTGGAAGCGGTCGCGGGCTTCGCGGAGGATTTCGGGCCAGGGGATGGGTGCCTTGCTGCGGCGATTGGAAGAGGAGGGACGTGAGGATTTGTTGTGCAGTTTGCCAGCTGGAGATTTGATCGACATCAGGATGGTTGCTCCTTAATGCGTCTTTATGATGCAGAAGCGAGGAGAGAGACGGCTCGGCTGCCTTAGAATAAAACTGTGATTCCCCCGAATTTTATGAGACCTCTCTCGCGAAAGCTGATGCTTTTTTCCGCTGCAGCGTACCTGCTGGTCGTAGCTGTGCTGGTAATAAAAGTCTGCAGAGGTGCGGGAGGCCATTTCATTTATGCACTGGACGATCCGTATATTCACCTGGCGTTGGCCGAGCAGCTTGCCCATGGCCACTACGGCATCAATCCAAACGAGATGAGCAGTCCGTCGTCCAGTATTCTCTGGCCGTTTCTCCTGATTCCGTTTGCGGGAACAAAGATCCATCAGTATGTTCCGTTGCTGTGGAATATTGTGTTTGGCACGGCGGCGGCGTGCCTGATTGGAGCAGCGGTTTCCAGATGGCCTCCGCAAAAAGATGAACGCGGGCGAATGCCTCTGTGGCAACAGATGGTGACTGCGGTTTTGCTGATTCTGGTGGCGAATCTAGCGAGCCTGACGCTCGTCGGGATGGAACATGTCTTGCAAGTTCTGCTGGCGATCTGTTGCGCATACGGCATGATGGAGGCGCTTTCGGGCAGGAGGATGCCAGCGTGGTCCGTGGCTGCTGCGGTGATCGCTCCGATGGTGCGCTACGAAGACATCGGGTTGACCGCCGCCATGTGTCTGACGCTTGTGGGACTGAAACAGCGCCGCAAGGCAGTTGCGGTGCTTGCCCTGGCTGTGGCGCCGCTGATTGGTTTTTCGATCTTTCTGCACAGCGAAGGGCTTCCTGTGCTGCCCCTTTCGGTCCTGATCAAAGGCAATGCCTATAGCAGCTCGCATACCGGCCTGATGGCGCAGCTCAGGACCGTGCGCAGAAATATCTACGGAGACATGCTGGGCATGGACCGCTTTTCGCTGGACGTGCTGGTGCTGACCTTTATTGCTCTTGCATGGAAGGACCGCGTCCGGCTGCGCCGTTACATCTTCGCCGGAACCGCGCTGGTGGGAGGCGCACACCTGCTGATCGGCCGCTTTGGATGGTTCGGACGGTACGAAGTCTATGCTGTCATTTTTTCGACCATGCTCTGCATGTATGTTCTGTCCGAGGGTCAGAGATTTCTCTTCGGCTACTTCGTCCTGGGTCTGACTTTATGCGCGGCGCCATATATTGAGACTACACAGTCGACCATCAATGCCTCGCTGGACATCTACCGAAGCCAATATCAGATGCATCGCTTCGTCACTGAGTTTTACAAAGGCGACTACGCGGTCAACGACCTGGGAATGGTGAGCTTCCAGAGACGGCCCGGGGCGTATGTGCTGGATGTGTACGGGCTCGCATCCCCTGAGGCAGCGCGGCAGAGCATAAAGTCAGCCGCGTGGCTGCACGGTATTGTAGAACGGCATGGGATAAAGCTGGCGATGCTGTTTCCCGACTGGTTTACCATTCCTGACGACTGGAAAGCCATGGCGCAGATGTGCGAACCGGGCCGGCCAGTGGTCATGACGGAACAATGCATGGTGTTTTATAGCACTACGCCATCGGCAGAGGCGCAGATTCGCAGCGAGCTGCAGGAATTCGCTAAAACCCTCCCCTCCGATGTCATCTTCCATTTGGACCCGGACCCGAAGTGGGGTAGCCAGGCTCCCTACATCCCGCAATAATCTTAAAAGTCGATTTGAGGACAGCATCTGACATCTGAGCGTTCTCCCATACGATCGGCAATCGTGCGATCGGATGCGCAGACCGCGCTCACCGGATCGTGGCTCGACTCAGCGGACGGCTCAATGGGGAGCAAGTCAGAGTGGAGCAAGTCAGAATTAAATTCGAGCCAAAAGAAACCCGGACGACTGTCCGGGCTTCTTGCTGCGTTCCAATGAAGTCTTAGGCCGAAGTTTCTTCGGTGGCGGATTTGGTCTGGGCTACGGTCCAGTCGGGGGCACCTACTTTGAAGCGGGCGAAGCGGCGGACGCTGATGTTTTCGCCTAGCTTGGCGACCTTGGTGGCGATGAGCGCGGCGATGGTCTGCGAGGACTCCTTGATGAAGGGCTGGTCGAGGAGGCAGAACTCTTCGTAGAACTTGGCGAGCTTGCCTTCGAGCATCTTTTCGACGATGTTGGCGGGCTTGCCGGAGGCTGCGGCCTGGGCACGGTAGACGTCCTTTTCGCGTTCAAGGTCGGCTTCGGTGACGTCTTCGCGGCTGACGAAACGGGGATCGACGGCGGCGATGTGCATGGCGACGTCGCGGAGGAGCTCTTGGAAATCGTCAGTGCGGGCCACGAAGTCGGACTCGCAGTTGAGTTCGAGCAGGACGCCGATCTTGCCGCCTGCGTGGATGTAGGTGCCGACAGCCCCTTCGTTGGTAGTGCGCGATGCTTTCTTGGCGGCCGAGGCCATGCCGCGCTTGCGCAGGACGACGAATGCGTCTTCCATGTCGCCTTTGGCTTCCTGGAGAGCTTTGAGGCAGTCGCCCATGGGGGCGCCGGATTTTTCGCGGAGTTCCTTGACGAGTTTTGCGTCGATTTTCACTTGGGTTTCGCTCATGGTGATGTTCGCTATCCTTCTATGGATGATGCTGAGTGAGTGTTAATGAGGCGTAACGCAGAAAGAGCGTGGCGCCGAATTCGCTTTCGCGGGCAGCCACGCTCCCTCAGATGAGTGTTCGTGGCGTCGCTTAGACGGCGGCCTGGGCGGAGATGGCTTCGGGCTCGGAGTCAGGCTCGCTGGCGGCGGGGGCCTTGCGGATATTTCCGCCGAGGACGGCTTCGAGGTCTACGGTCTCATCGTCTTCTGTGGAGGCTTCGGCAACTCCGGCGGACTCGTGGACTTCGAGATCGGAGCCGGTGACATCGCCCTCTTCGCCCACGTGTTCGGGAGAGACTTCGAGCGGTTGAACATCAGCGGCTTCGGTGGCAAATGCTTTTTCGGAGACCATCTGGACGCCTTCGTAGGCGGAATCGGCGATCTTTGTGGTGAAGAGGCGGATGGCGCGGAGGGCATCGTCGTTACCGGGGATAACGTAGTCGACGACGGTGGGGTCGCAGTTGGTGTCGACGACCGCGACGACCGGGATGCCGAGCTTGCGGGCTTCGGCGACGGCGATGGCTTCGTTGTTCGAGTCGACGACGAAGATGGCGTCGGGAAGGCGCTTCATGGTCTTGATACCGGCAAGATTGGTCGTCAGGTGTTTGCGCTCGCGCTCGAGCTTGATGACTTCCTTCTTGGTGAGGAGCTCGTAACGGCCGTCGGTGGACATGTCGTCGAGTTCAGTGAGGCGCTTGACCGACTTCTGCACAGTGACCCAATTGGTGAGCAGACCGCCGAGCCAGCGACTGTTGATGTACGGCATGCCGGCGCGGGTGGCCTCTTCGGCGATGGCATCCTGGGCCTGGCGCTTGGTGCCGACGAAGAGGATGAGCTTGCCGGTGGCGGTGAGGTCGGTGACGAACTTGGACGCCTCTTTGAACATCTTGAGGGTCTTCTGGAGGTCGATGATGTAAATGCCGTTGCGCTCGCCAAAGATGTACTCCTTCATCTTGGGGTTCCAGCGCTTGGTCTGATGCCCGAAGTGGACGCCCGCTTCGAGTAGTTCTTTCATCGTGATGTTTGCCAATGTAGCTCCTTGATTAAGACAGCCGGACCGGTGCTCCGGTGCCTGGATTGATCCTCTGCCTGACGAGACAAGCGCGGGAGATTTGACTCCTGACCTCATGCGTGGCCGGTGAGACGATACATGAGGGTGATGCGATGGGTGCCGGAGGAAATCTTCGGCACCCATTCGAACTGTATTGACCCGATCTCGAAGAACAGAAAAAAGTAACAGCAAATGGCTTCTGCTGGAAAACTCTTTCTTCTATCGCTTAGAGAACTGGAAGCGAGCGCGAGCGCCCTTCTGGCCGTACTTCTTGCGCTCTTTCCCGCGAGAGTCGCGGGTAACGAGACCTTCTGCCTTGAGCGCCTTGCGGAGCTCGGGGTTGAATACCATGAGCGCGCGAGCGATGCCGAGCTTGACGGCGTCGGCCTGCCCCATGACGCCGCCACCTTTTACGGTGGTGATGACGTCGAAGGTCTCGCCTATGTCGGCGATGCCGAGCGAGCGCTTGGCGGCTGCGCGCTGCTGTGCGGTGACGAAGTAGACGTCACACTCTTTTTTGTTGACGGTGAATTTGCCGCTGCCCGGACGCAGGAAGACGCGTGCGATCGAGCTCTTGCGACGACCGGTTCCGTAGTATTGAATAAGATCTGCCATGATGCTCCTTGAACTTGATAGAACCCGGGGCTAACGGCCCCAAACTTCGTTATCTCCCGCAAAGCAGGAGGGGTCGCTTAGCCTTCGAGCGCGTGAGCCTGGTGGGTCGGCATCATCACCTTGGACTTGCTGGTCGCGCTGACTTTGGGCGCGTTGGAGGCGTGAAAGTCCATCGCGACGGGCTGCTGGGCGAGGTGCGGATGCTGCGCGCCCCTGTAGACCTTGAGCTTGGTGGCCATCTGCCGGCCCATCTTGTTCTTGGGCAGCATGCCCTTGACGGCCTGTTCGACGATCGCTTCGGGGCGCCGGGCAAGAAGCTTGATGAAGGACTCTTCACGCAGACCTCCGGGAAACCCGGTGTAACGGCGATAGAGTTTCTGGTCTGACTTTAGCCCGGTCAGCACGATCTTTTCGGCGTTGATAATCACAACGTGATCGCCCATATCGATGTAGGGGGTGTAGAGGGGGTTGAGCTTGCCGGCGAGGACGGAGGCGGCCTGGGTAGCCAGGCGGCCGAGGGTCTTGCCGCTGGCGTCGAGCACAAACCACTTGCGCTTGATATCTTTACCGCTCGGAATGGTGGTGGACATCTCTGGTTTACTCCCTGATTCTGCCGTCTTCAGTGTTCGGCGTGGTGCATGAAGAAAGTGGTGCCGGTTGGTGGAGCGTGGGAAATCTGGATCTCTGTTGCTCCGGGGGCAACGCGATCTGGCGATGGAAGAGAATCTGCCTCTCCACAACGCGGAACGGACCACTTGCCCTGGATTACGCACTAGGGACTTACGCACAAGACCTATGGGATGGGTGCTTCAGGGGCGGCTGTGGGCTAGCTGCTCCAAGTGGATCCATCACGGATATCCCGCTGGACTGACTTGCCTGCGAACGATGGGAACACAGACGTACAGACGCGAGACTGCGCGAGATTCAAGTCTACTGAGGCTGCTGGGGTGCCGTCAAGGGTTGATTGGAGGAGTTTACCGCGTTCGAAGCTGAATTTATGGCCGTTGCGGGAGTCGCGAGATCAAGGACGTACATGCTGCCGTCATCGTAGAGGCGGCGGCGGGTAAGAGCCAGTTCGGCATACTGCTGGTGGGACCGGAGGGTAATTCTGGCCTCGCTGTGAATCCATTGGGTACGAGAGGGGTCGGCGATAACGCCGGGGGCGCTTCGATCGAAACCGGCGAAGTCGGCGTAGTTGTAGACGAGATAGCGAAGATGGTGGGCCAAGAGATATTGTGCGAGCGCGTCGCCATTGCCTCTGGAGGGCCAGCCGGGAGGCAGGCTGGCGGCTCCGGGGTAGTCGGCGATGTCGATGCGGTGGACGCGAAAGTCGAGGAGGAAGCTGTTGCCCACGGTGGCGAGAACGCCATCATCGTTGGGCAGGGCGCGCTGCATGACGGCATACTCGGCCTGAACGCTCGGTGGGACGATAGGGGTCTCGTAGAGGGCGGCTTTGATACCCCACGGAATCTGCATGAACTCGTTGGTGAAATCATTGCGCCAGATGGAGATAGCTCCGAGTACGACCACAACGACCGTGCCGGCCTGGAGGAGGAACCACCGGCGAGCTGCAGGGAAGGCGTTGGCGCGGCGACTGAAGACCACGTAGAGAAGAAGGATTGCCGGAAGCATGCAGGGATAGTTGTACCGGCGCACGGAGTCTCCGCCCGTGGCGATGCCGACCAGCAGCGCGGCGACAAAGGCAGCAGCGGAGAGCGCGAGGATAGCTTCGCCCTCTTCGTCGCGGTCGCCGAGGAGCCATTCGACGAGGAAAAGCAGGAGCAGGGGAAGGCAAAAAGGAATGACTTTGTGCAGGATGATGGAGACCCCGGCCCCAGAAGGTGCTGGGTAGAGGCCGTAGGCGCTGTACTGGTAGCCGGGGCCGAGCGACGGATAGAAGAACGTCCCCGAAGTGCTGTGGCTGGCGATCATCCACGGGGCCATGACGGCGAAGGCTCCGAGTGCAGCCAGTAGGAATGTTCTTGCGCCAGCAGCGAACCCCCGTCTTCTCCAGTGGAACAGTGCGACGCAGCCCACGAAGATGACGCCGTGGGGTAGATAGGTGGACTTCATGCTTGCCACGGCTCCGGTGACTGCGCCAAGTAGCAGCGCCAGGAGGACCGAGCGGCCGGCGAAGACCTTCCGGCTGGCAGCGAGGTAGACGAGACCGAAAAACAGGGCGCTGGGCAAGAGCACGAAGGTGAGGTTGAACTGGAGTTGCGGGGTGAAGAAGACGAGGAAGGCGAAGACGGCGCGCTGCATTCGGGTGAGGCGGAATGTGCTGGCCAGCCCGTAGGCCAGGAAGGCGAGGAGGAGCAGGCCGAGCGCCCGGTCGGCCATTTGGACGTCTTCGAGAGGAAGGACGGTGAGCACGAGATCCTGGAGGAAATAGTTGCCGCCGACGCTGGACATGATGCGGCGCTCACTGAAGGGATCGGAGGCATAGTGGTGGAGCTGCAGCATCTTCGACGGAGCGGCGAGATAGAAGTTGTAGTCGTCGGACGCCTGATATTGCCCGGCATGCACGGTGGCGCCAAGCCGCACCAAGAAGATGATGGCAACAAAAAGCAGCAGGATGGTTATGGTGCGTGCGGCTGGCGATTGGCGGACGGCGTCTTCTTCCTGCGCTTCAGGTTCGGTGAGACGAAGGCGCAGGAGAATCGCTGCGAGCGCGCCGAGGAAGATCATAGCCAGAAGAATGGGCGTGGTGATGGCATGGGCAAGATTGAGACAGCCGCCGAGGAAGATGACCGCTCCGATGCCGCTGGTCGCTGCGAGCGCGAGAGACGGACGATGTAGGCCGAAAAGACGCAGGAGAATGGCTCCGTAGCCTGCAATGGAGACAAACAGGAGGGCGCACCAGAGGAGGGCTTCGGCAAAATGAAGGAGGGAAGCTGGCGTCATGTCAGATTCGGTCCGGTGCGGGTTCGGGCAGCTGCCGTTGATTTCGGAGGTCAAGAAAGCAGATGCCTCGGGCGGCATAGTTTGGGCAGGGCACTTGATCTGAGGACAATAGTCTTGGGGTCATAAGGAAACGGTGCCGGAGGGGCAGTCTGGTCAGATTACACCAGCCCGAAAATGCTTTTGGAAGGTTGAGCCCTCGCGGTGCGCACCGATAGTTCACGCCTACTTTATCCAATTCGGCCGTGTGGGACAGAGCCAAATCAATAGGGCCTAATGCTCGAGCTGGCCGACGCTGGGTTGCTGGCCGAAGCTGGTCTGTAGGAGCCGAGGGACAGCCGGTTTGCGGTGATGGCGCGGCTGCGTGCCCGGAGTGGGAGAATCCAGCCGGTACAGGATGAGGAGGTTGCGGTCGGGGTCGTCCATGGCGGGGAAGGCAGCGACGCGCTTGAGATGGTACATCGGCGCGAGGGCTTCCATCTTGTCGTCATCGACCTGGTTCCAGGCGACATACCAGCCGGGATGGTAGGCGCGGACGCGCGCGGCGAGCTCCATTGTCCCGAAGTCGTCGCAGATGGAAGGAAGCCCAGTCATCAGGGAGAGATTGGAGCCGCTGATGGAGAGGATAAGCGGGTTGTGGATGTGGTCGGCGGCAATGATGGCGTGGATTTGTGCGGCGGCCTTGGTGAAGGTGTAGTCGGGCCTGTGGACATAATCAAGCGTCTGGCGGGCGTCGCTTACGGTGAGAACGGCCAGGACGCCCAAGAGGGAAGCGGTAGCAAGGCGGCGCAACGGAGTCAGGGGCCGATTTGGGGCGGCGATCCAGATGGTTTCGAAGACGACTGGAATGAGAAGTGTGAGAGGGACTGCGATGACCAGGTAGTAGCGGGGCTGCAGGTTGGCGTGATAGGCGAGGAAGGCCATATAGCTGGCGATCCAAAGCAGAAGCGCGGGAATGAGCGGATTACGCAGGAGGCGCGGTCGCAGAATCAGGGCTGATGCCGCGGCGAGGAGAGCAAGCGGATAGAGAATCCTGCCGATCCAGAGGCCGTCGGCAAGGGTATCGGAGAGGACGGAGAAGGCAGTGTCGGAGGTGATTCCGGTGTAGGCGTTTGCGCTGAAGAGATAGCGGAAGTCGCTGAGGAAGTGGGGGCGGACGATGAAGCCGTAGTAGCTGAGCCAGGTGACGGCGGCCAGGGTGGCGGCAGGAACGCCGAGGCGCAGGAAGGGGAGAAGTCTGTATCCGGCACGCGCCCAGAGCAGCCACGCGATCGAGGGCAGGAGAAAGAGGGCGGTGGTCTTGCTAAGGACCATCAGCGGGATGAGCAGGCCGAGAGAGACGATGGGAAACGCGTGACGCAGGATGGCGCGGAGCGGGGGCGCGGGGATCTGCTGATTCGGTGTGGCATAGGAGGCTGCGAGCAGGGCGAAAAGGGTCAAGAGGACCAGCAGGGGTTCGAGGATGGCCATGCGCGTGAATGCGTAACAAAAGGGGCTGACGGTGAGCAGGAGGACGGCGATGGCTGGCGCCAGGGAGGGCAAAGACGTGCTGCTGGTAGAAAAATGCTGCCAACGGCGCACGAGCAAGTACGAGGAGAGCAGGATGAGGCCGAAGATGCCGACGGTGAGCCCGCGGGCTGCGGCGAGGCTGACGCCGGTGAAGCGGAAGAGTGCGGCTTCAAGCAGAGGCCAGACGGGGAGGGCGGCGGCGGGGTTGAAGTCGCCGGGGACGTACCAGTGGCCGCGCTGGAAGTGACGGATGGCCGCATCACCGTACCAGCCTTCATCGGTGTACTTGGCCCAGTCCATCCAGGGGGAGTGGTTGGGGAAGTCGGCGCTGAGATGCAGGGTGTGAAAGGAAAAAAACACGGCCGCCGCCAGAAGAAGAAGGATCTCGAGGGATTGGAACAGGCGAGACGAGTTGGAACGCGGGTGATTCATAGGATATAGAGGATTAAACGCAGATTTGCGTTGAGAGTTCAGGGTATTACAGAAGTAGGACGGGATGGAACGGCGCAGGTTGTGCGGAGCCAGTGAGCTGAGATCAAAGAACGACGTTCTCGGGTTTGGTTATTTTGCTCGGAGCGGTGAGGCGCCGTCCAAGCAGCATGGTGGGGCGCTCGATGAAGTGATAGAAGATCTCCGTGACGACGAGAGTGATGGCCAGATAGAGCAGCAGGAGAATCACGATGGAGACGCGGCCGTAGATGGTGTAGACGAGCGTGAAGAGAACGGTTCCGTGAAGGAGGTAGAGGCTGTAAGAGATCTTGCCGAGGTGGTGAATGGTGGGGCTGGTCAGAAAAAGATGGAAGGGACGGCTGTTCATGGCCATGAGGATGAGCACCATGGCTCCGAATGCCACGGGCCAATCGTAGAGTTCGTTGGGAATGGAGAACCGTTGGATGATGCTGCTGGAGTCGGCGAAGGTATAGAGGAGCAACGCGATAAGGGCGAGGAGCGCGGACTGCAGGACACTGAGCCGGGCGTACCAGCGGTTGATGGGATGGAGATGCTTCGCCGTCAGCGAACCGATGATGAAGAAGGCTGCGTAGTGGAGCGTAAGCGTGCTGCTGACGGCGGCGCCATGACTGAGAGGAAGCGCCCGGGGCAGAAGGAGCGCCAGCGGAAGGGAGACGAGCGAGAGGAGGAGGGCTGCCAGAATCAGCCAGGCGGCGCGGAGGCGAAGAACGGCCAGCGCAAGGAACGGAAAGATGAGAGAGATACGCATCTCATAGACCAGCGACCAGAAGGCTGTGTTGAACTGCGACCAGTCGTAGTTGCCGAGGAAGAGGATGTGCTGCAGCACCAGATGGGTGGTGACCGGAACTGTCCAGGTGAGGCTGAGCCAGTAGTTGTCGAACGCACCGTGGCGCGCGAAGTGCCTATCGCAGAAGACAGCCAGCGCGAGAGCGCCGAGATACGGCAGATAGATGCGGCAGACTCGCTTGAGTAGAAAGGAGCCGTAGTCGAGACCGGCGCGTTTCTGATAAGGAAGAGTAAGGACGAAGCCGCTGAGCAGGAAGAAGAGGATGACCGCCTGATGTCCCGCAACAAAAAGCCGCAAGGGAGTGTGGAGGAGGATGTGGACGACGTGCGGAGGACAGATCTGCGAGAAATGATAGAAGACGACGGTTAGAGCAGCGACACCACGCAGGGAATCCAGCTCATAAAAACGCCGTGGACCGGCTGCAGGGCTTGGATCGGGCGCGGACATGTTTGAGGGAAGTATAGCGCGAGACCCTACTGGAACGGCGCGCGGAAGCAGGGTTCTTCGTTCGTGCCGGGATGCTACTCTTTCCAATAAGTGCCGCGAAAAACGAGAAGGAAAACCCGTGACGCAAGGACCGAAACGAATCACCAGTATTTTGCTCAGCATTATTCTTCTGGCCTCTGGATTCCTGGATTACTGGGAGTACAGTCGGCAGTTTTATAAAGATCCGGGCGTCTGGGCCGGGGTGATCGCGGGGACGTCGAGCGCTCCATCGCAGTACCGCATCGGCGTTGTGTTCCTGGCGAACTTTCTTGCGACGCATACGCATCTGGCGTTGCGGCATACACTGACGCTGCTGGATCTGATCACAGCATTTATTGCGGTGTTCACGCTGCTCTTGGTGCTGAGACGGTCGGCTGTCTATCGCAAGGCGGGTCTTGCCGGAGAGTGGTTGGGGGCAGCCTGCTTCGTCATCCTGACGCAGTTCTATCTGGCGTGGCTGCAATGGTATCAGCGGCCGGAGACGCTGCCGACGACTGCGATCCTGTCGCTGGTACTGCTGCTTTTGGCGGTGAAGCTGCCTTTGCCCGCGGCGGCGCGAATGGTTGTGCCGGTTGGCGGAATTCTCCTGCTGGCGGCCATGCAGGGGTTTGTCCGCGCGGATGTGGCGTTCGCCCTGCACGTTGGAATTCTGCTGGTTTGTTTGACACCGCTGGGCAAGGGCTTTGCGCTGCCGCGCGCTGTGCAGGCCGCGACCAGCCTGGTGTGTGTCCTGCTGGTGCTTGGGATTCAGTACGCGTTGATGCGGAAGATCTATCCCCACGCGACCTATGGTGATACTCCGGTGCTGCAACTCTTCTCCAACCTGACGACGCCGCGCGAGTTGATTCCTTTTGTCTTGTTTCTCCTGCCTCTTGGCTGGACATTCTTCACGCTGGCGCGGCGGCGGTACGAGGTACAGCCGGCATCGATCGCAGTGCTGACCGGGTCGGTGATTTTTCTGGGAATGTGGTTTACGGTCGGAAGAATCGAAGAGGTCCGGATCTTTCTGCCGTTTGCGATGGCGATCATCCCGTTGACGGCAGAGTTGGCCATGCAGCGCTTTCTTCCACCGGACGACGGAAGAAAGCCCTGTCCCTAATGTTGGGTGGTTCTGGAGGAGCGGATGGCGATGGCCGCCAGTAGACCGACGACGGCGAGCAGGGCGATCCAGAGGAGATGGGGGTGGCGTTCGGTAAAGGGGCGGGTGTCGGGTGGGGTGCGATAGGCAGGGTTGAGGTGTTCGGGACCTAGCTGGGCGTTGTGGGCGGCGATCGAGGGGGCCCAGATGCGATCGTAATCGTACTGCGGAGCCGGAAGAGACGGGTTGCCATAGAAAAGGGTGAGGGGAGATGCGGTTTGGGCGTCGAAGCAGAGCTTGCGCTGGCGCATCTCCAGCCGGATCGCGTGGAAAGGAAGGGGGATGTCGTCGCCGTTGTCGACAGCGACGTGGACAGTGGCGGCGCTTTGCATGTTGGAGCCGAGGGTAGCCGGGATGCTGAGCTGCCGCTGACGGATTTCGTGGCCGGCCTGGGTGAGATGGACGCGAAGGATGGTCCCGGCGAGGCTTTCGCTTGGGTTGTCGGCGGAGTTGATGGTGGAATTGGATGGTTCGAGCGTGGTGTTAGCGTGGCGGAAAGTGTCATTTCGCTGGTCTGAAAGGCTCCTCGCTGTGCTATCCGGGTGGTCGGTGATGTGGACATCGCGGCTGAAGTTGGACCTGAAGCCGGGGGCGAGGTCGAAGGAGACGCGCTCGATGGGAATGCGCTCAGGCAGAAGGAAGGTGGCGACGCTCTGGCGCTTTCTCTGAACGATGGTGGTGCTGGTGATGGCGGTGGTGTAGAGGGATTGAGCTTCGCGGCTGGGGGGGACGGTGACACCCTGGACCATGCGGAGGAGGGCTTGGGGGGCGAGGGTGGGATTTGGGGGAACGGAGGAGACGGCGAGTTCGATGTGGAGGTAGGGGAGGTCGGTCTCCTGGAGGGGGAGGGTGGTGCTGCGCGAGAGATGCTGACTGGTAAGGTCGAAGAGGGTGAAGACGCCGAGGCGAGTCTGGTTAGCATAGTTGGGGTCGCGGGTGCCGGAGACGGTCGCGGTGGCGAGGAAGTTGTGGCCGGTGAGGTTGAGGACGACATCGGTGTAGGGGTGGTGGGGCATCTCGACATCGAAGACCAGGTTGCGGTGGCGCAGGCCGAGGTTGCGGACCTGGGCGGTGTCGGAGTCGGGCTGCTGGGGTTCGCTGAGGGTGATGACGTAGGGGACCTCGCGGTTGTTCTGGTAGAGGCGGAGGTCCTTGAGCGAGGGGCCGGCGTGAGGAAAGAGTGCTGGGTCGAGGACCGCGCAGGCTGGGCCGGCTCCGCTGATGAGGGAGATGTTTCGTTGGTAACGGAAGTCCTGGTGGGCGGCTGAGCCGGGTTGAGGGGCTGGCGCGGCTTCCCAGAGCAGGAGCGCGAGAAGGAAGACGAACCTCACGGGTTAGCTCCTTCTTCGTGTTCGATTTCATCTGCATCCCGTTCTTCTGCATTTTGGAGGCCTTGCTCGCCTGTTTCGGTAGATGCGGCGGCGGGGCTGGGTTGCGGGTCGCGGAGGGCCAGCCAGTCTTTCTGGTAGGCGAAGCTGACGGCCATCAGCAGCGCGCCGAGGCCCAGGAAGCTGAGGACGCGGTAGCCCTGGCTGAGGTTGCGAAGGTCGTAGAGGAAGGCTTTGCCGATGGTGAAGACGAGAAGGATCAGAGCCTGCCAGCGGAGGAAGGCGGAGCGCTTCGAGAAGCCGATGGCGAGCAGGACGGCTCCGTAGAGCATGAGGAAGGCAGAGATGGCGAGGGAGCGCTGGAGGTCGGCGTCCGGATCGCCGGTGGCACTGGGCCAGATGGTTTCGAGTTCGTGGACGCAGGCGAGGATGGCGGTGAGATTGAGGGCGACGATGGAGGCCGCGGTGATGGTGAGCTGGCTGGGGGCGCTGGAGTCTTCTTGGCGGCGGTGGGCGCGGAGGGAGATGGCGGCGGAGATGGCGAAGGCAGCGATGCCGAAGAGCGCGGTGGCGAAGCGGCTGTTGAGAAAGGGAGTTTGGGGGATGGAGTCGAGCCAGAGGGTTTGGAGGAGAAGGCCGAGAAAACCGAGAGTGAGGGCGAGGGTGGCGAGGCGGCGGAGGGTCGCGCTTGGGGTTGAATGGATTTTCCTGGTGGAGGAGAGCGGATCGCTTGCGCGATGGCCCACCTTAGCCGCGATGAGACTGCGAAGAGGGGGCACCCGGGTTGTGGCCTGTGTGTGGATTGTTGGGTCGGTTGTGGCTCGCGAGGTGAGGCGGGTGGAGATCCAGAGGAGGGCTACGCCTTCGGCCAGCCAGCCGATGGTGATCCAGTGGCCTGTGGCTTTGAGGGGGATGGCGATGGTGAGGAAGACGATCGAGAGGGAGAGGTGGAGGGCGGAGGTGACCCGGGTTTGGGGCAGACGCATCAGGCCGAGATAAAAGGCGGCCAGGAGAACGGCGACCCAGGGGAGTAGATCGTGGTATCCAGCGTCCTGCAGGACGAAGTAGGCGGCGAAGGCGGTGAAGGAAGCGTTGGCGAGCGGGAGGAAGACTTCGGGGAGGGGATTATAGGTGGCTTCGCCGGCTGCGGGCGCGCGCAGAGAGGGGATGATGAAGGTGAGCAAGAAGAGGGCGAGGAAGAGGATGGTGACGGCTGTGGGCCTAACGGCGCTGGAGGAGTTGTACCACCCGATGTACCAGGCGATGAAGTAGGCGGCGGAGGCGGGAAAGGCTCCGAGGAGCAGGCGCGGCCACGGTTTGAGGCGGACGAGAATGACCGTGGCGATGTCGATGGTGAGGAGATAGCTGAACAGGAAGATCTCGTGGTCGCCGCCGTCGTAGAGGAGAAGCGGGGTGACGAAGGCTCCGGCGAGGGCATAGGCGGCGAGAAGTTCGCTGTTCTGCGACCAGGCCATGAAGGCGTTCCATGCAGTGACGAGGACCATGGCGATGAGGGCGGCGGCGGCGGGCAGGAGATGGTAGAGCTGAAAGGCGGCCCAGAGCGAGAGGTAGAGTGCTCCGCTGCCGATGGCTTTGAGGGAGGAGGCGAAGGTGGGAAAGCCGTGGCAGCGAAAGCGCTCGGACCAGAGGATGACGGCTGCGCCCGCGATGAGGCCGGCGAGGATGCGACCGAGGGGGCCGACCCACTGGTTGTCGATGGCCCATTTGAGGAAAAGCGCGGTGGCGATGAGCAGCGCGACGATGCCGATGCGGCTGAAGAGCTGGGATCCGATGCGGTCTTCGAGGGAGGCTTTGGGTTTGGGGATGGCTGAGGGAAGCGGCGGCGGAGATGACGCTGCCGCAGGGTGCGGGGCCGAGGTGATGGGGTGGGTGCGCAGCAGGGCGAGTTCGCGCTCGAGGGCGTCGACGCGGGTGGCGAGAGCGGCGAGGGTTGCAGCGACTTGCGCGTCGGGATTGGAAGCGTCGGGATTGAAAGCGCGAGGGGTTGACTGGCTTCGCGGCTGCTGCTCGTCCGGGTCCATGGCAACTACTTTACCGCCATCGTGCGCAGAGTGGTATTGGACGGTGGCAGTTGGTAGTCTTTGCGCTGAGGGCAACGAGATGGCGCGGGTGCTGGTGGTGGATGACGATGAGGTAAGCCGCGAGGTGCTGAAGGTGTTGCTGCAAGGGGCCGGGTATGAGGCAGAGGCGGTGGACTCGGGCGACGCGGCGCTGCTGCATCTGCGGGCGGCGAGGCTGCTGCCGGAGGTGGTGCTGGCGGATGTGCAGATGGCGGGGACATCGGGAGATGATCTGGCGCGCCAGATGCGGGCGGTGTGCGAGGCTGGGACGGTGCTGCTGGCGATGAGTGGAAGTGAGTTGGAGGGTGAGGCTGGTGGCGAGTTCGATGGATTTCTGCTGAAGCCGTTTTCGATGGAAGAACTGGCGGAGGCGATTGCGGGCGGAAGGGCTGGTGGGGATCGCGGGGTGGATGGTATGGGGACCGTGGTTCTGGATAAGGCAGTGTATGCGAAGCTGGCGGGATCGATGCGGCGGTCGAAGCTGGATGCGTTGTATGCGATGTGCATGGAGGATGCGGAGCGGCGGATTGCGGCGATGCGGCGAGCGGCGTTCGATGGGGACGAGGTTGGGTATCGCAAAGAGGCGCATGCAATCCAGGGAGGATGCGGGATGGTGGGAGCGAGGGAGATGCAGGCACTTGCCGCAGCGATGGAAGCGCGGGGTTTGCGTGGTGATCATGTAGCTTCGCTGGAGGAACTTTTGCTGTCGTGCGAGAGGCTGCGGCGTATTCTGGTCGCACAAGCAAGCGAGAATGGCCGGGCTATTGAAGTGTGAGGAGAAGACGCGCTATGAAGGAAGCTGGGAAGAAGTCTGTGGATGCGGGCATAGCGGCGACGGCGATTCGGATCGTGATTGCGGACGATCATCCGGTGGTACGGTTCGGCGTGAAGAACATGCTGGAGAGCGAGCCGGGGTTCGAGGTGGTGGGCGAGGCAGAGGACGGTAATGCCGCCATTACGCAGACCCTGGAGCTGGAGCCGGACATTCTGCTGCTGGATCTGCAGATGCCGCGGCTGCCTGGCCTGGAGGCGCTGCGGGCGATTATGAACAAGTCACCGCGGGTGAAGATCATCCTGCTGACGAGCACGATTTCGGCGCAGCAGGTGATCGAGGCGCTGCAGATTGGAGCGCGCGGGATTGTGCTGAAGGAGGCGGCGGTTGGGGATCTTTCGCGGTCGATGCGGGCGGTGCTGTCGGGCGACTACTGGATTGGCGGGGAGCCGGTGGCGAACCTGGTGACGGCGCTGAATGAGTTAATGAAGAAGGCTGCCGCGGTGCCGGAGCGGAAGACGTATGGGTTGACGCCGCGGGAGATCGAGGTGGTGACGTGCATTGTGGAAGGATGCAGCAATAAGGATGTGGCGAAGCAGTTTACGATTAGCGAGGAGACGGTGAAGCGGCACCTGTCGAATATCTTCGATAAGACGGGAGTGTCGACGCGGCTGGAGCTGGCGCTGTTTGCGATTGCGCATAAGCTGGTGATGCTGGAGAGCTAGTCCTGCCGGACGGGCCTCCTGCGCGGAGGGCGGTCACTTCGCGACTTATATACCCCTTCGGTGAGCCCTCCCGTTGGTCGGGGTGAAGATTTGTTGCCGACCAACGGAAGGCCCCATGCACCACACCTGTCCAGACAAGGTATACGCGTCACGAAGTGACCGCCGAACCGGGGTCCCCACAAACAGGTCTTCGTTTGTGGGGTGGCTAAGCGCAGGAGGCCCGTCCGGCAGGACACCTTCGGTAAAATGAAGGCATGGCTGTTTCAGAGATAGTGGATTTGCTGGTGATTGGCGCGGGCCCTACGGGTCTGGCGTGCGCGATTGAGGCGCAGCGGGCTGGCTTCACCGCGGTCCTGGTGGATAAGGGATGTTTGTGCAACTCGCTGTTTAACTATCCGGCGCATATGACGTTTTTTACGACGCCGGAGCTGCTTGAGATTGGCAATATGCCCTTCTCTAGCCCCCACCAGAAGCCGAATCGCAGCGAGGCGCTGGAGTATTACCGCAAGGTGGCCGAGCACTATGGGCTGGATGTTCGCCAGTACGAGACTGTCGAGCGCGTGGAAGGCGGCGATGGGGATTTTACCGTCCATACGACGGACCGGTTTGGGCGCACGCTGACGTATTGGGCGCGCAAGCTGGCGATTGCGACGGGATATTATGACCTGCCGAATTATCTGGGAATTCCGGGTGAAGACCTGAGCAAGGTGAAGCATTACTACCATGAGCCGCACCCGTTTTATGGACTGGATGTCGTGGTGATTGGGGGGAAGAACTCGGCGGCGATTGCGGCGCTGGAGTTGTGGCGGCATGGAGCGAAGGTGACGCTGGTGCATCGGGGCGCGGAGATGCATCGCCATGTGAAGTATTGGATTTTGCCGGACATCAACAATCGCGTGAAGAACGGTGAGGTGAAGGCTTACTTCAACAGCACCGTGACGACGATTGGCGAGGATGACGTGACGCTCGCTACCCCTGAAGGTGAAGTGACGATTGCGAATCAATTTGTATTTGCGCTGACGGGGTATCATCCGGACTTTGGATTCATCGAGCGGCTGGGGGTGAAGCTGGACGAGGGGAACGACCGGTGTCCGGCGTGCGATCCGGATACGCTGGAGAGCAACGTTCCGGGGATTTATCTCGCCGGGGTGATTGTGGCGGGAGAGCGGACTAATGAGATCTTCATTGAGAATGGGAGATTTCATGGGAAGCTGATTGCGGAGAGTCTGCGGGGCAAGCTGGCGGTTTAGGTGAGTTGGGCGGGGTGAGAGCTAAGACTTAACATCGATGTGCACCGACGACACGGATTAGAGCGGATTCGGTGTTGGTGTAGAGGAAGACAATCGCAGATCCCCTTCGGGAATGACAGACAAAGGGCATGGCAGGCTCTACGCCAATTGCTACTTTGCTCTAGAAACAGGCGACAGCAAAGGCAAAGATGCGGGGCTCTCCACTGCGCTGCTCACGATTAGATTGTGAGCAGCTTCCGTCGAGATGACGGTTTATTCTGTAGTGGACGAAAGTAGCTGTGATGGAAGATGGCAACCAATCTTCTTACCCGATGACGCGGCGGAGAAAGCCTCGGATGCCTAGCCAGGTGAGCAGGCAGAGGGAGGCGACCAGCATGCCGACGATGAGGGAGGGGTTCATATGGGGCAGCGATGGGGTGACCGCGGCGCGCAGACCTTCGCTCATGTAGACGATGGGATTGAGGAGGACGCCAATCTGCAGCCAGCGGAGTTGGGTCAGCGCGGCCCAAGGGTAATAGACGCAGCCGAGGAAGGTGATGGGGATGACGACGACGCCGAAGATGAGGCCGATCTGCTGCGGCTTGACGCTGGTGCCGATGGTGAGGCCGAGCGCGCCGGCGGTGAGGCTGGCGAGGGCGACGACCAGGATCAGAAAGGGCCAGTTGGCGATGTGCGTCGTGGGATGCACCGCCGGGACGTAGTAGGCGAGCGGGTAGACGATGCAGGCGGCGATGACGCTTTGCACGGCGGAGAAGCAGATCTTTTCGATGGCGACGGCGGCTACGGGAAGCGGGCACATGACCCGGTCGTCGATCTCGCGGGTGATGCCGAACTCCTGGGCGAGGGGGAGAGCCACGGCGGCGATGCCACTGAACATGATGGCGACGGCCATGAGACCGGGGAGAAGGATGGTGCTGAAGGCATTGCCGGCCATGGCTCCGGTTGGGTTCATGGCGGCATTGGCGTTCATGTGCGGGATGACGTAGGTGAAGACGAAGAGGAAGAGCAGCGGGTTCATGCAGACGCGGATGACGAAGGGAAAGAGTTCGCGGCGCAGGACGTGGAGGTCGCGCAGGAAGAGGCCGGCGAAGGCGCGCGCGTACTGGGTGAGCCGTGAACCATGCCGGTCGCGGTTAATGTGCGGAGTGGATTCGAGTTCGGCCAGTTGGGTCATAGGGTCTCTCTGTGAGGGCGGGCTACTCGCGGAGATCGCGGCCGGTGAGGCGGATGAAGACGGTTTCGAGGCTGGTCTCGGTAATGGTGAGGTCGCGGAGGCCGTAGGGGTCTGCCTCGCGGACGACGTCGGAGAGGAGCCCTTCCGCGCCCTGGGAGAAGATGCGGACGCCTTTGGGGTTCGCCTCCGCGCTGACGACGCCGGGAAGCTGCTGGAGCTGCTGGACGAGAGCGGGAACGTTGTCCAGAGTGCGGAGATCGAGCTCGTAGATGCGCTGGGCGCCGATGGAGCCTTTGAGGGCGGCGGGGGTATCCTGGACAAGAATTTTGCCATGGTCGATGATGGCGACGCGCTCGCAGAGTTCGTCGGCCTCTTCCATGTAGTGGGTGGTGAGGACGACGGTGATTCCCTCTTCGCGCAGGCCGCGGACGGCGTCCCACATGGCGATGCGGCTTTGCGGGTCGAGGCCGGCGCTGGGCTCGTCGAGGAAGAGGACCTTGGGGCGGTGGGCGATGGCGCGGGCGATCTGGACGCGCTGGGCGAGGCCGCCGGAGAGTTGAGCGGGGTAAGCGCCGGCGCGTTCGGTGAGGTGGAACTGGGTGAGAAGCTGGTTGGTCCGCTCGGTGGCCTGGGCGCGGGAGAAGCCGAAGTAGAGGCAGTGGAAGTGGATATTTTCGAAGATGGTGCAGGCGCGGTCGAGGGTGTTGTACTGCGGGACGACGCCGATGGAGCGGCGGGCGAGCGCGGGAGTTTTGACGACGTCGATGCCAGCGATGTGGACTTTGCCGGAGGTGGGCAAGGCGCGGGTGGTGCAGATGCTGATGGTGGTGGTCTTGCCGGCACCGTTGGGTCCGAGCAGGCCGAAGAGCTCGCCCTCGCGAACGCTGAGGTCGATGTCATCGACGGCGATTACGCGCTGCTTGCCTCCGTATACTTTTTGCAAGCCTTCGATCTCTACGATCACTGCGCGGTGTCCTCTCTGGCGTGAGTCTGATTATATGCAGAAGATACTGTCCTGCCGGACGGGCCCACTGCGCGTGGGGCGGTCACTTCGTGACGCGTGTACCCTTCGGTCGGCCCTCCCGTTGGTTGGGATCATCGTTCCCGACCAACGGGAGGACCCTCGATTTCCCCTTGCCAACAAAGGTATACAAGTCACGAAGTGACCGCCCTCCGCGCAGTGGGCCCGGCCGGCAGGACATGTTTCGTTTCAGGATTCGCTGACGCGTATAACGATTTTGCCGAAGTGAGAGGCGGATTCCATGTGGTGAAAGGCTTCGCGCACCTGATCTCGAGCGAAGACGCGGTCGACCGCAGGATGAAGTTCCGCCGCGGCGATGCTCGCATTCATCTGTTCAAACATGAGGCGGGAGCCGACGTAGATTCCCTGAATCCGGATCTGCTTATGGAGGATGGGGGTGAGGGCGAGCGGATCGGATGTCGCTGCCCCGGAGAGGACGCCGATCTGCGCGATGACGCCGACGATGCGAACGGCGCGCAGGGACTGGCCAAATGTGCCCGCGCCGCCTACTTCAATAACCCGATCCGGACCTGTGCCGCCGGTGACCTGGGTGGCCCATTTGGACCAATCGGGATTGTTCTTGTAGTTGCAGCCTTCGGAGAGGCCGAGGCTGCGGGCGCGGTCGAGCTTTTCGTCGCTGGAGGAGGTGCCGATGACCTTGAGGCCGAGTAGCTTCGCGAATTGCAGGGCGAAGATGGAGACGCCGCCGGTGCCCTGGATGAGGATGGTGTCGCCGGGGTGCGCGGGGCTGGCGGGTTCTCCGGCGTGGTGCAGCGCGTTCCAGGCAGTGACTCCGGCGCAGGGGAGGGTCGCGGCTTCTTCGTAGCTGAGGTGCTGGGGGAAGGGAATGACTCCGTCTTCGGCAAGAAGAGCGTATTCGGTGAGCATTCCATCGACGTCGCCGCCGAGGGCCTGCTTCGATTTATCCGCGGTGAGCGGGCCGTCGAGCCAGCGCTGCATGAAGATGCCACAGACGCGATCGCCGGCTTTTACGCGACGAACGCCTTCGCCGATGGCGACGACCTCTCCTGCGCCGTCGGAACAGGGGATACGAGGCAGGGCCATCTTGGGGTTGTAAAGGCCCTTGACCATCATGAGGTCACGGAAATTGAGGCTGACAGCGTGAACCCTGATGAGCACGGCGCCCGGCGTAACCTGGGGTTCGGGAACTTCCGTTTGCTTCAGGTTGTCGATGCCGAATTGGGTAATGGGATAGGCGTTCATCGTGGCCTCTCAGGCGTGCGGTTCTGCTGAATGAAGGATGCATAACCAGGTGGGTGCGGCGCGAAACTATTTCATAGATTGATTTGCCGCAGCGTAGAATGAGCTATGTCGCGAGGATGGGAGAGTAAATCCGTGGAAGAACAGCAAAATCAGGCTTCCGCTCCAAAACCTGTCGCCGCAGATAACCGCGCGGATGACGCAGAGCGCAAACGCAGACGGCAGGCGCTGGAGTTGCAGCGGGAACGCATTCTGTCGGAGCGGACGTCGAGTCCTCACCGGCGGTCCGCGCTGACCAACGCGCTGGCCGATATCGAAGAGAAGCTCGCCGAGCTTGGCTGGACGATCCATATGTAGTTCGCATTTCGGCCCTGCTCAACTGTGCCGGTTCAGGACGAGTGAGTTGGCCTGGTCGATGCTGGTGATCAGGACGGTGTGGATGTTAACGTGTGCCGGACGGCTCGCGGACCAGACGATGGCGTCGGCTACGTCTTCCGGCTGCAGCGGCGTGATGTTCTGGTAGACCTTTGCGGCTTTTTCCTGGTCGCCATGGAAGCGCACGGCGCTGAAGTCGGTTTCGACCATGCCGGGATCGATGGAGGTGACGCGTACGGGCGCGCCCATCAGGTCGAGCTTGAGGCCTTCGCTGATGGCCTTCTCGGCGGCTTTGCTGGCGCAGTATACGGCGCCGTTGGCGTAGGTGAGATGGGCGGCGGTAGAGCCTAGATTGATGACGTGGCCACGACCGCGAGAGATCATTCCCGGAACGACGGCGCGGGTGACGTAAAGAAGACCCTTGACGTTGGTGTCGATCATCTCTTCCCAGTTTTGCGGGTCGTCTTCGTAGACCTTGGCGAGGCCGCGGCTGAGGCCGGCGTTGTTGATCAGGATGTCGATCTCGCGCCAGCCGGTGGGCAAGTCCGCGATGGCCGTTTCCACCTCGACGCGGCGCTGCACATCGAGTTTGAAGATATGCACCGACTGAGCGCCTGAGGAGATGAGGGTCTGCTGGAGTTCTTCGAGGCGGTCGAGGCGGCGGGCGCAGAGCAGGACGCGCGAACCCTCGCGGGCGAAGGCGATTGCGGTGGCGCGGCCGATGCCTGAGCTGGCTCCGGTGATGAAAACGATCTTTCCCTGAAGAGAGGCCATGACCTATTATCCAGAACCAAGGGCAACGAACTGGTTTTGTGGCGGAAAAGCGAAAGGCCGCACTGGGCAGCCCTTCGCCGTTCGGTTGAGCCGCAGTATCTACTGCGGAGTGGAGGGAGGATTTGACGTACCGGAGGGCGGGGCAGGTGCGGCGGGTGCGGAGTCTGGACTGCTCTCCTGGATGCCGATGGCGTCGCCCGAGACGACAAGATTGACGCGGCGGTTCTGCTGTCGGCCCTGAGCGGTGCTGTTATCGGCGACGGGCTTGGTTTTGCCGTAACCGGTGGCCGTGATGTTGCCGGTCTGGACGCCCTGGGTCATGAGGAAGTCGCGAACGGCATCAGCTCGGTTTTCGGAGAGTTTCTGGTTGTACTCGTCGCTTCCCACACTGTCGGTATATCCTTCGACCTGAAGCTTCAGGCCGGGGTAAGCCTGGAGGATTCCAGCCACCTTGGCGAGGCTGATCTTGGTGTCCGGCTTCAGGGTGTATTTGCCGGTGTCGAAGAGCACGTCCGACATATTGACGATGAGACCGCGGGCGGTTTCGCTGGTGGCGAGAACGCTGTTGAGCTGGGCGCGCAGCCGTTCGCGGACTTGATTGGCGTCGTTGGCGTTCTTATTCGCGCTCACTGCGCGGGCCTGAGCTTCTGCAGCCGCAGCTTCGGCACGGGCTCGTTCCGCGTCGGCTTCAGCTTGCGCGGCGCGGGCTCGTTCGGCTTCGAGCTGCGACTGCTGGCTTTGATTCTGAGCATCGCGCCTGGCCATCTCCGCGTTGTACTGGCGCTCGGCCGCCTGCTTGCGCAAGGTGACGAGGCGGGCATCTTCGGCGCGCTGGACGGCCTGACGCGCGAAGGTGATCTCCATCTTGCGATTGCCCTTCTTGTTGCGGTCGAGATCGGTGGCGTTCTGCAGGTCCTGCATCGCCTCCTTCATGATCTCGGGGGCGTATTTTTCGGCCCCCGTCATCTGCGCGATCCGGATGGCGTTGTTCGCTTCATAAAGTTCGAGCGGAGATTTTTCGTCGCGGGTGATGGGGTTGAGAATTGTCTTCGAGCCTTCGGTCTGCGCGTAGGTGCCGCGCGGCAGCAGGAGGTAATGAGCATTGACCTTCTCGAGCACGCCATTGGTCCGGTCGTTCAGAATCACGTTCTGCAGGACGACGACGTCGCTGGGCTGGGTGACGGAGAAGTAAGGCTCCGCGGTGACGATCATGCCAAAGGACTGTAGGGCAGTGGTCACTTCGATGTTGTTCTTCTTATTGTCAGGCAGCACTTCGCCGAGATTATTCGGGCGGCCGTCCGGGGTGATGGCCCAGAGGACGTAGGTGAGATATTCGGGGCCGAAGCCGTTGGCCGGAGGCAGATTCTGAAAGTTGGCTGAGATGTGGATGCCGCCGCGTTCGCTGGTGACCTTGGCAGAGCCCTTGGCCGTGGGAAGAAGCGTCGTGCCCTCGAAGCCAATTTTGGTGGATCCGCTCCGGTGCAGGTAGTTCACTGCGTCCAGATTGCGTTGGACAACCTTCACGCGATAGAGATAGATTCCATTGTCCTGTTTCTCGATCGGAGCCTGATTGGGATTTTGATTCTGATCGGGAGGCATTTGTGCGGTCGGATTAGGCTCCTGACCGTGGAGCAAGTTTCCTGAAAGTCCCTGTAAGCCACTGAACAGTACCAGAGCAGTAACCAAAGTCGTACGACGATCCATTTGCACGTTCTCCTTACCAAACTCGAGCTAGCTATTGCAGACGCACCTGTTTATCTGGCTGTTGCAGCTATAGATGCGATGCACCTGGCCAGCGAAAGGGTGCCTCCGAAGTTATCTACGGAAAAGTGACCGGACCGCTGGATGTGGTTCTGCGGCTTTCCCTTTCCCGCGAGTACGCAGGCAAAGGGAAGAGCCGAAGTGGCAACTTACGCGTTGTGGTGCTGCTGCGCGGCGGAACGGTGGACGAAGTGGTATGGCGGCCACGGACCGGAGAGCTGCATATGGCAGTCCTTGAGTTCGAGCGTGGCTGAGGTGTATTTGTTCTGGTACCGCTCCACTGTTTTGTTGTCGATCAGGTGAGCGATATCCAGAAGCATCTTGCCTGTTTCCATGCGTTTGCAAGTTACCTCTTCCGCGATCGGAAGGAACATGCGATGCATCTGGAGCGACAGCGCGCGGGCCTTGGACTGGCGCTCACGCTGACGGCTGGCGCTCTCGCGGAGGCTGGTGAGGTACTGCTGGCCGACGGTCATGTCGCGCATGGCGGTGCCGGGGCAGATGTCGTCGACCAGAACCTTGAGGTGCATCTCGGCTTTACCGCGGAGACGCTCGACATTGGCCTGGAAATGACGCTGGTTGGAGCGGACGGAGCGACGGAGCGCGTCGTCGTCCTGGAAGGTGGTGGCGAAACGGAAGGGGAGAACGGTGGAGAGTTTGAAGCAGTCGGCGACCACGCGGGCGTGATCCTTGGCGGACTGCTGATCGAGCCGCGCAGTATCTTCTGCGCTGTGCTCCGAGACGATGACTGCGAGATCACTGGCGGGAAAGAGGAAAGTTTGGTTGCCGAAGAGACCCGATACCCCGGTGAGGGGCATTGGACGACGGTGACGACAGAGTTCAGGAAAGGCCTGACGTTCGGCGATGCAATAGGCGTACCATGCCATGATTGATCCTTTCAAAGCACGCTGAGGGGGGTGTAACCGCCCCTTCAGGGGGTTGAGTATGCAACTTATACCGGTACGTAAGTTGGGGAAAAACTACTCATTGCACTAGGTTTTGGTCTCAGAGCGCGCGATTCTCAGCGAGCTCCATCGAACCGAAACGGATAGTATGCCTATTGAAGTACGATTGGCAAGAATTTTAAGGGCACGGGGTGGGGAATAGAAAACGACAGGGTGTAGGGGATAGGGAGTAGGGAATAGAAAACGGGTACAAGGGCAGGGCGCGGTTCTGGAGGAGCGGGTGGGAAGGAAGTAGGAACAGGCAGTCAGTTCGGTGTCTTACATAATGTCTTTGCCTTCTACTCCCTATTCCCTACACCCTACTCCCTGTTTCACCCTACTTCCTGTTTTCAAACATTTCGCCGTCGCGCATGTGCAGGATGCGGTCGGCGATCTGGGCGGCTTCGGGGTTGTGAGTGATCATCAGGACGGTCTGGTTGAGCTCGCGGCTGGACTCGCGAAGCATCTTGAGGACGGCGTCTGAGTTTTTGGTGTCGAGATTGCCGGTGGGCTCATCGGCGAGGACGATGGCTGGGCGGTTGATCAGGGCGCGGGCGATGGCGACGCGCTGCTGTTCGCCTCCCGAGAGCTCATTGGGCCGGTGGTCGAGGCGGTCTTGAATGCTCAGCATCTCGGTGAGGTGATCGAGTAGCGGCCGGTCGAGCTCCCGTTTGGGTGCGGCCCCTTTGCCTCCCGCTCCAAGATTGGCAATGTCGTGGGCGATCTCGATGTTGCCCATGGCGGAGAGGGTCGGCAGCAGGTTGAAACGCTGAAAGATGAAGCCGATCTTGGCGCGGCGGGTTTTTGTGCGTTCGGCGTCGGTAAGGCTCGCGAAGTCGACCCCGTCGATCCGGACTGAGCCGCTGGTGGCCCCGGTGAGGCCGCCGAGGATGTAGAAGAGCGTGGATTTCCCGGAGCCGGAGGGGCCGACGATCGCGACGAACTCGCCAGGTGTAATGGCGAAATTGACATCCCGGAGCGCGAGGACTTCGAGCTTGCCCGAGCGATACACCTTGCCGAGATTCTGGGCGAGGATGATAGGCGTTGCGCCAGCGTGGGGGGGCGAGTCGGGGTGCAACGTGGAAGAAGGAACGGACATGGTATTGCTTGAAGTCTATCGTGAATGGGATGGGCGTGAATGGGGTAGGGATGAATCTGATGGAATGGTTGATGTGGGGGGTGGTGGGCTGGACGGCTATCGGAGTGCTTGGGGTACTTGTGTCGCTGCGGCGTGGAGAGCGGCAAAGAGTGCGGACGGGAGTTGGCTGGCTGGTCGGTGTGTGGGTGATTTACGCAGGCGTGCTGGTGGTAGTTTCGCTGGTGCAGAAGCAGAAGGTGGTCGCGATGGGTGAGCCGCAATGCTTTGGGCAGATGTGTTTCGCGGTGACGCGGGTGGAGCAGGTGCCGGGATTTCTGATTCGCGATGGGCGTCGATTGCTGCGGGTGTCGGTGCAGGTGGCCAACCATGGCGCGTCGTTGCAGGGCGAGCAAAGGATACGGGCTTATCTGATCGACGCTCAGGGAAGGCGGTGGGACGAGTCGGTGGGGGTGAGCGGAATCCGGCTGGACGCGAGGATTGGAGCCGGAGATACGGTATCGAGCGAGCCGGTGTTCAAGATTGCAGGCGATGCGACAGGGTTGCGGCTGGTGTTCACGCGCGGGCGTGGGCTGCCGTGGGCGCTGGTGATCGGGGACTCGGATAGTGTGCTGCACCGGAGGACCGTGGTGGATCTGGGACGTTAGCGGCTTGGAACCGGCCAGAAAAGCTGAAGGCTTAACACCGATTTGCACCGATGGAATTGATTTCAAGAACAGGGAAAGGCAAGAGCAAACTTCAAAGCAAAAACACGGCGAAATACGGAGTCTTCGGTTCGTGGCGAATGACTGTGAAAAAAGAGTTCAGTATGACGGTGCACGACGTTAAGAGCCTGTCTTTCAGGCGTGAGTTGGGGCCGCCAGAAAGAGCGTGTGCAGGGTCACGTCTTCCAGGAAGCTGACCTCGATGCGGACGGAGACGATCTGGCCCAAATCGGCGGGGGCGACGAGGTTTTTGCGGCAGGTGCAAAGGTGCGTCAGGCCGAGATGTCCGGCGCGGGTGAGCTGGAGGCCGGCGGAGATGATCGAAGAGTAGAGATCGACGACCGCGCGGAGCTGGATTTCAACATGGAACACCACGGTGGATGGCGAAAGGGTCTTGCGATCGAGGATCCAACCGCCACAGTCCGCGAAGGCGGAGGCAAGGATGGGCATGAGGCCGTGGCGCTCTTCGTAACTGAAGCCCTGAATGTCGAGCGATTGCATGGAGAGATCGGCCTCCTGGCGTTGGACGATCCGCCATCAGAGTGTTCATCGGAGGAGGAGGAGGGAAGCGTGAGCGGGCAGGGCAGTACGGTAGTCATATGACGAGGGTGTACTCCACGGTGCTGCATGGAGATGACCTGCTGGATGACAGCGCATCGAGGCGAGCAGCCGCAGTAAGGCAGATAACAAGGTTCTTCCTCGCACGGTGTGCTTTTGAGACAGCGATGTAGGAGGATGGGAGGGCGAGGGTTGTCATGGTGTTGGGAATAGGGACGGATCTGATTGAGACCAGCCGGGTGCAGGCGAGCATGGACCGGTTCGGGCAGCGGTTCCTCGACAGGATCTATACCGCGGGGGAGATCGCCTACTGCATGCGGAAGAAAAACGCGGCGGAGAGTCTTGCGGCGCGGTTTGCGGCGAAAGAGGCTGGGGCGAAGGCCTTGGGGACCGGTATCAGCCGCGGGGTGAGCTGGAAGGAGCTGGAAGTGAAGCGCGAGGCCAGCGGGCGCCCAACGCTGCACCTGACAGGCCGGGCGGCGGAGTTGGCGGCTGCGATAGGCGTGCGGAGGGTGCAGGTGAGCCTGACCCATAACCGGAATGTGGCGATGGCGGTGGTAGTGATGGAGGATTGACGGCTGCGTGAGACTTGAAACTATGGAATGGAGTTACGCATCCATTGGACGTAGATGACGTAGAGAGAGATAGCACTTGCGCCTCGGCAGAGTTCCTGACTGGTTTGGTACCATACCGGGTCGAGGGGTCATGTATTCTCTCAACTACAGGCAGCAACTACGAATACCTTGAATACCTTGCTTGTGTCGAACGCAGTTGCCGGCGGTTGAGAGGCCGGACAGCCAGATATTTGCAATACGAGTCAGATATTTGCAATACGAGTTAAAGGAGAGATATGCCCAGCCAGCAGGAGGTCAGATGGTCGCAGTTGAAGGTGGGCGTAATTGTACTGATCTCGACGGTCGTGCTCGTAACGCTGCTGTTCCTGATGACGAGTTCGTCGGGGCTCGGGGTTTTTTCGCATAAGTTGACGGTGACGACGTACTTCGAGAACTCCGCCGGCCTGAAGACCGGTGCCGCGGTGAACCTGGAGGGAGTCACGATCGGCACGGTGAAGACGGTCACAATCGACAACTCGCCCGCGCGCAAGCTGACGCCGGTCAAGGTGACGATGAAGTTGAACGACAAGTTCGCCAGCAATCTGAAGAAGGATTCGAAGGCTTCGCTATCGACGGTTGGCGTGCTGGGCGACACGGTCGTCGATATCAACAGCCAGTTCGCGGTAGGCCCGCCACTACACGACGGCGACGAGTTGAAGACGCTGGAGACGCCTAGTTTGACCGATGTGGTGAAGGCGAGTCAGGGCACCATCGAAAGTCTCAACGTGATCCTCGCGAAGATGAACGTCATTGTGGACAACCTGCAGTCCGGCAAAGGCTCGGTCGGGCAGTTGATCAACAATCCCGACCTGTATAACAAGGCGAACAGCGCGGTGGAAGAGTTGGTGACGCTGGAAAAGGGCCTGAACGCGGGGCGCGGTTCGATTGGCAAACTGATGACCGACGATACGATGTACAACCGGCTGAACGATGCCGCCGGAAAGCTGGAGTCTATTTCCAACTCGCTGAACGCAGGCAAGGGTACCGCGGGCATGCTGCTCAAGGATGATTCGATGTACAAGAACCTGAACTCGACCCTGGCGCATGCGAACTCGATCCTGGCGCAGGCGGATGCGGGCCAAGGCGGACTTGGGCTGATGCTGAAGGACCCGAAGTTCCGGCAGGACCTGAGCAATACGATCACCCAGGTGAATACGCTGGTCTCCGGCCTGAATGAGGGCCGCGGCACGCTGGGCAAGCTGGCGACCGACGATACAGCCTATACGAATGTGAACAAGCTGCTGACGGCGAGCACTGACCTGGTGACGACGATCCGAAGCGACCCGAAGAAGTATCTGACCATCCATCTCAAGATCTTTTAGGAGCGGGTTTGCTGTTTGTGTAGAGCGGGCAACCGCAGATTCCCTTCGGGAATGACAAACAAAGGCACGGTAGACTCTACCTCTACACCAACGGCTCGTATGCTCTAGGATCTGGAGATTTTTTCCCGGGCAAGAAGATGCGGACGGGAGCTCGATAGTTTTTTCTGGCCCGTTTTTTGGGGCGGGGGTCTTCTCGTCGAATCGGACGGCTGATGCAGCCGAAGAGAGATTGGCCACAAAGCGCTGGACGAGTGGCACAAACTCGCGACAGCTTCTACAATAAGCGAAGGAATCGTACCCTACAGATTTGCTCGCGGCAAAAGGTGGACGAAAAACGTCTACTGGCGAGGATTAAGGAAGCGCATGAAGTTGAGCAGGATTGGCCGGGTTTCAATGGCCTTGATAGTGTCCGTAGCGATGGGTCTGGGCATGACGGCGTGCGGTGGCGGCACGATCGGGTTCATGTGGGTTCTGGGAACGCAGTACAACCAGATTGCTGCTTTTGAGATCGACGACTTCTCCGGGAATCTGACGACGGTCCCGCACTCGCCGTTTACCTCCGGCGGATCGAACCCGGTGTCGATTGTGGTCAAGCCGGGCGGCCGGTTCGTCTATGTGGTCAACAAGGGCGGCGGTTCGCCGACGAGCGCCTCGGGAACTCTGCCCTGCGGAACCGGCGGTGGCATCTCCGAGTTCAGCGTTGGCGGACAGGGCATACTGACCTTCCAGCAATGCTTCCAGACCCAGGGAAAGACCCCTGTCTGGGCCGCGCATGACAGCACCGGCAATTACCTCTATGTGCTGGATCAGCAGGCGCCCAATACAGTGTGCGCGCCGGATCCTGCTGCGACGGCGACCTCCTGCTTCGGGGATATCACGGTGTTCTCGGTCGATCCCAATACGGGCCGTCTGACGCTGGTGCTGAATCAGCAGATCAAAGATCCGAATACGCAGTTGCAGTTGGCCTATTTCCCGGTCGGAAACACGCCTTCGATGCTGGCGCTCTCGGGGGCTTGCGTGTTCACGCTGGATCAAGGCGACCAGACGGTGTTCCCCTACGCGGCGGGAGGGAACGGGCAGTTGACGCTGACGACGAACTCGACCATCAACCTCGGCACCACGCGGGCCACCTCGATCAACGGCGGCGGCAGTTCGGTCTACATCACCGACGCCGGCGCGACCAATACGCCGGGCCAGGTATTGCCTTACACGGTAGGAGCAACGTCGTGCTCCCTGAACACCATCACCGGCGGCGCAACGCAGAATATATCCCCCGCTTCGAACCCGGTGTACTCGCTGGTGGACAGCAAGGGCCTTCGCTTCTATGTTGCGAACCAGTCCACGACCGACACCACCAACAACTACAGTTCAATCTCGACATTCAATATTCAGACGAACGGCACCCTGCAGAATGCTAACCTGAACGGCAATCCCTACGCGGTCGACGCGGGGCCGGTCTGCATGGTCGAAGACCCATCCAATCAATATATCTACACTTCGAACGGCAGTGGCACCGTAACCGGCAAGCAGCTTTTTGCCTATGATGGATCGCTGGGGAACTTGAAAAACGGGTCGACGTTCAACGCAGTAGGACAGGCAACCTGTCTCGCAGTCAGCGGCGCGATCGACTAGCGGGCGCGACCACCAGACGGCGAGCAGGCCAGAATGTCGGCATGAGTTCTGGATACCGGGACAGCAGTACAGGGCGGAAACAATCTGCCGCGGAGTTAGGCAAGCATGAAGTGGAATAATATAGGCCGTGGATCGTTGGCCTCGATTTTGTCGATAGCCTTGTTAAGCGTAACGGCGTGCAGCCGTGACTATGTATTGGCGTATGTGTACGTCACGACGGCGCAGCCTCTAACTCCTAGTAGCTCGCAGAACGGAGGCGTCAGCGCGTATTCGGTGGACTACCAGATCGGCTCCCTGAATCCGCTGGCTGATTCCCCGATTCCGGCGGGCCGCACTCCGATCACGCTGATCCCCACGCCGAACGGCCTGAATCTTTACGTCATCAACCAGGACGACGCGACCGTGGGCGAGTATTCCATTGGAACCGACGGCAAGATCTACCTTCAGAACACGTATAACGTGACGGGAAGCCATCCGACGGCGGTTGCGATGGATGCTGCCGGAGCGTACCTGTATGTAACGTTCACGTATCAGCTTGGACCCAACGGCCAGCAGCTGTATTCGCCCGCTTCGCCGGGACCCGGAGGCGTGACGATCTTCCCGATCAGCAGCAAGGATGGTTCGCTGGGCACTCCCGCTACGGTAAATGTCGGCAACAATCCCATCGGAATCGCGGTGAGCCGTCCGCAGTGCATGGGGACAAGTCCGATCAACAGCGCGAATCCGACCTGCACCCCGACCAACGGTGCGGCCTCCGGCAATCAGACCTCCTTCGTGTATGTGGTCGACCAGGAGACTTCGCCGAATGCCACTGTCCTTGGATTTTCACAGAACATGGCGACGGGCCTTTTGACGCCTACTCCGGGCACAACAATCACGACCGATGCCTCGGGCAAGACGCTAGCGAAAGGTTATGGCGCGGGCACCACCCCAAGTGCGATTGCGGAAGATCCTACATCACGGTTTGTCTACATCACCGACGAAACGACCAACCAGCTCTATGGCAATACCGTCAACAGCGACGGCTCCCTGACCCCAATGGTGAACTCGCCGTTCGGCACGGGTCACTTCCCGGTTTCGCTCACTATCGATCCGCGGGGCAAGTTCCTGTACGTCGCGAACTATTCGGACAGCACAATTGGGGCGTATGCGATCGATATCTCCACCGGAACTCCGGCGACCTCGATAGGCTCTGCGACGAGCACCGATACGGGTCCGCAGTGCATAACGGTCGAACCCGCGCTCGGCCTCTATCTGTATACCGCAAACAACCTGCAAAGCGACGTTTCCGCATTCAAGCTGAATGCAAGTACAGGAGGATTAGGCTCGGTGCAGAATACGCCGTTCCCCTCGTCCGCGTTGCCGACCTGCGCGGTGTCCGTGGCCAATGGATCGCATCCGACCCAGGTCATCGTCGACTAGCACTTCAACCAGCACCTGTTCCCGCATGAAAAAGCCCCGCGACCGATTGCGGGGCTTTTCTGTTTGCCGGCAGAGCTTCCGAATCCACGTACGAAAGAGACACACGCATCGCATGACCCTATCCGATGAGCCGGTTCGGTTTCTGCGGCGAAGCTGGAGGCTGTTGGAAGTATTCAGAGAGCTGCGATGGCGTCGGCGTCGAAACGGCCGCTTCACTCACGCCCAAAATCGCCGGGTAAAATGCTTCAGGATCGAACGCGCCCGGCGGTGAGCCGTTCCGAGACGATCAGGCGGCCGGCGTCAGTGCCCGATGCTTTTGCGAGAAGCGGCTGAGAATCGCTCTGCGCGCGGGGACTTCCACGAAGTGAAAGACTGCCAGCGAGAGCACCACCAGAATGCCGTAGGAGAGCCAGGGATCAAACGCTAGCAGATGGAGGCGCTGTGGCACGCGATAGGTATGGAGAAGCTGGAAGACGTTGAAGTGAAGCAGATACAGGCAGTAGCTGCTCTCTCCAACCAGCAGCAGAGGACGCCACGAAAAGCACGCGGAGATGGCATGCGGTCCGCTGAGGCCGAGGACCAGCGCGGCGAAGACTGGAGTCATCAGGCCGCCATGCATCAGGAGATAGGGCGTGTGGAGCACCAGGGTGTAGAAGAAGATTCCGGCGGCGGCCAGGCTGGCTGCGGAGAGGATGAGACGCTGCCGAGGGGTGAGTGTCAAGGCCAGCTGCAGTTTGCCCAGCGTGACGCCGCTCAGGAAGGTGCAGACGTACGGAAGCGGGGTGTACTTGAGGAACCGCAGCAGTTGCGTGGAACTGTAGCGATCCACCGGGCCGGCGAGGTGGTCCGGGTTCAACAAGAGGTACAGGGAATGGGGGATGAGGCCGATGATCCACAAACTGAGGAGGAGAAGCACAAGGTTCAGCGGTTTTCTGGGCAAGGGCATGCGGATCAGCCAGGGAAAGGCTGCGTAGAGGACGACTTCGCTCGACAGGGTCCAGGAGACGGTGTTCCAGAACGTGGCGACGGAGGGACTCCAGCCCTGGAGAACGAGCGGGGTCAGCAGGACTCCCTGCCAGAACTCGAAGTGGGAGCGGGCGTGCCACTCGTCCTGCAGCATGCTGGCGGAGACGATGAGGACGAGAAGATAGACAGGATAGAGACGGGAGAAGCGCGCGAGCCAGAACTCACGTTTGACTAGGGTTCTGGCGCGATCGGCGTAGTTGTAGGTCAGCACGTAGCCCGAGATCAGGAAAAAGACGCCGACGAAGACGTATCCGTTGTCGATGATGGGATAGAGAAGCCCAAGATGCGGGGGGGTGAAGTGAAACAGGACGATCGACAGGGCCAGCAGCGTGCGAATGCCGGTGAGCGCGGGCAAGGGCGGCTTGCGCGTGCTCACGGCCGCAGGTCTCGTCTCCGCAGTGGGTGCCGGCTCGACAACTGGTTCCAGAAGGGTCGCGTTCACTTGGGTCGTCCTGCTCCGTTTGGCTGCTGCCGGATTCCATTCTATTCAACGCGGCTTTAGAGGATTTGACGCGGCATATCGCGAGTTCGATGACAAATTTGCGCCGCAGCGCCTGGAAGCTAGAAATGGCAGGAGATGCATCGACCCTGCGCAAGCGACTCTGTCATCATGCGGTCACGAGCGAGCCAAGCTTTTCCCCGCTGACTACGCGGACAATGTTTCCCTGTTCCCGCATGCTGAAGACCATCATGGGCATATTGTTATCGCGGCACAGAGAGACGGCAGTCTGGTCCATGACGCGTAGGTTGAGGCGCAGGATGTCGGTGTAGGTGATCTGCGGGAGCTTGGTGGCGGTGGGGTCGGTCTTGGGGTCGGCGGTGTAGATGCCGTCGACGGACGTGGCCTTGAGCAGGATGTCGGCTTTGATCTCCATGGCGCGGAGGCTGGCTGCGGTGTCGGTGGAGAAGAACGGGTTCCCGGTGCCGGCGGCGAAGATGACGATGCGGCCTTTTTCGAGGTGGCGCATGGCGCGGCGGCGGATGTAAGGTTCGGCTACTTGGTGCATCTCGATGGCCGACATGACGCGGCAGAAGAGGCCGAGTTTTTCGATGGCGTCCTGGAGGGCGATGGCATTGATGACGGTGGAGAGCATGCCCATGTGGTCGGCGGCGACGCGGTCCATGTCGATGGCCTGCTGGGCGACACCGCGAAAGAAGTTGCCTCCACCGACGACGATGCCCATCTCGCAGCCCAAGGCGTGAACGGCGGCGATCTCCGCGGCTACTTTGTGAATGAAGACAGCGTCGATGCCGAAGCCGCGGCCTGCAGCCAGGGCTTCTCCGGAGAGCTTGAGGAGGACTCTTTTGTACATGTCAGATTCAAGTATCGCACGCGGTCACGGACGGCAACCGCACTTCGTCCCGGCACAAATTCCGGGGTGCCCGCTCTTCGCGCTTATAAAGGATGGATAGAAACCGCTTCAGCTTCGTCACAAAAAATAACGGGCAAACCGTGAGGCCCGCCCGCTCTTTCGTCCATTGAAAGATGTAATGGCAGAACTACTTCACAGCCGCTTCCTTCACTCCCGCCTGCTCCTTCAAAGCCGCAGCCTTGTCGGTCTTCTCCCAGGTGAAGCTGTCGCCCTTGCGTCCGAAGTGGCCGTACGCCGCCGTTGCTTTGAAGATCGGCTTGCGCAGGTCCAGGCTCTCGATGATGCCCTTCGGCGTCAGCGAGAAGTTCTTCCGTACCAGGTCCTCCAGCTTGGTCTCATCCACCTTGCCCGTGCCGAACGTATCCACCAACACGCTGACTGGCTCGGCCACGCCGATTGCATAGGCCAACTGCACCTCGCAACGGTCTGCCAAGCCGGCCGCAACGATGTTTTTGGCCACGTACCGCGCCATGTACGCCGCCGAACGGTCCACCTTGGTCGCATCCTTGCCGCTGAACGCGCCGCCACCGTGCCGCCCCATGCCGCCGTAGGTGTCGACGATGATCTTGCGTCCTGTCAACCCGGTATCGCCCATCGGTCCGCCGACCACGAAGCGACCGGTCGGATTGATGTGGTATTTCGTGTCCTGGTCCAGCAGCTCCGCCGGAATCACAGCCTGGATGACATGCTTCAAAATGTCTCCGCGCAGCTCGTCGTTTCCGATGTTCTCCGCATGCTGGGTCGAAATCACGACCGCGTCCACGCGCTTCGGCTTGTTATTCGCGTCGTACTCCACCGTCACCTGGCTCTTGCCGTCCGGGCGCAGGTAAGCCATCAGGCCATTCTTGCGGACCTCGCTCAGCCTGTACGCCAGCTTGTGCGCCAGCGAAATCGGTGTCGGCATCAGTTCCGGCGTCTCATTGGTGGCATAGCCGAACATCATGCCCTGGTCGCCCGCTCCGCCCGTGTCCACGCCCATCGCGATATCGCCCGACTGCTTATTGATCGTCGAGATCACCGAGCACGTATTCGAGTCGAACCCGTACAGCGCATTGTCATACCCGATCGCCGCGACCGTTCCGCGCACCAGGCTCTGGAAGTCCACATAGGCCTTCGTCGTGATCTCGCCCGCGATGACCACCAGGCCCGTGCAGGTCAACGTCTCGCAGGCCACACGGCTGTAGGGATCCTGCGCCAGACAGGCGTCCAGAATCGCATCGGAGATCTGGTCGGCAATCTTGTCCGGATGCCCCTCGGTAACTGACTCACTGGTAAATAGAAAACGGTCGCGTGTCGACAAAAGAAGTTCCTCCATGGATGCCTGCCGTGGCACGTAGCCAATGCAGTGTGCAACCCGTCTATTTTACCCGTCATCCCGCACCCCGGCAAAGCGGCGCAGCCATTCGCCTGGGATGCACCCTCAGCGGCAAAATCCTGCATTCAATGGATACCTCGCAGATGTCAGATCTGCCCATTCTGGGGGATATCGTTTCGGTTATCGGGCACAACCCTGCACAATTTTGCCAAAGCCGAAAATGAATCGAAATATCGAAATAAAGTTGAAAAGGTGGCGTACTTCCAAGGCTCCAAACTGTGACCCGTAACTTACCACGTTAGCCACACGAACTACCACAAATTCACCAGCAAAAAACCACCGCTGCGCCCTATGGAAATCAAAATCCCCGTGCAAAATCGACGTTTAACGGCCATTACCGTCGTCAGAAAAAGTGCGTCAACCCGCCTAGAAAATCCGGCCATGCAGGGCAAACTTCCACACGGTCCACCCCAGTGCCACCAGCGACAGCAGCATCATCGCGACGCCCATCCAGCGCAGGTTCATCCTGTAGGCAACTCCTGCCCGGTTTTTGCGCACATTCTCGGCAAACTCGACCCAGTCGCTGCCGTCCGGGCTGACCGCGCCGCAATCTCGCAGGCTCGCCTCAAATCGCTCAATCCAGGAGACTTCATCCAACCCCAGAGCGCTGAGATAACTCCGGACAATCCCCTTGCGGAACACCCCTCCAGGCAATTCGCTGTAATCCCCCGCCTCCAGCGCCAGCAAGTGGCGTGAGGAGACCTTGGTCTCCTCGCAGATCGTCTCAATCGAGACCTGGCGCCGTTCCCGCTCCCAGCGTAGTTCGTCGCAGAATCGTTCCATTCGCTCCGTTCTCCCGGATGCTCTAAGTGCTAGCAAAAGCAAAGGCTTGCGCCCGGTTGCAGGAAGCATAGATCAATTTGTTTTCGAAGTCAAAGATAGTTCAATGTGTCAATGGGCTATGTTTGTCCGCGAATCCTTTTGGTAAACCGATCCCTTGAGAACTACGGAAATTAAATTCCCGCATTGCCCGTAATGTATCGGGCAGCATCGTATCGGGTAAAATTCCACGTATATGACCATCCCAGATCAGGAGGCAGGGCACCGCTCCATTCCGGCCTCTGACGACTTGCGTACGCCAGTACCCTCCGTCAAGTCAACGCCCCGCATCCCCAGCCTCGACGGTTTGCGCGCGGTCTCCATCTTCTTGGTCCTTGCGCTCCATACACTCCAGCGCTTCAGCCTCAAACACCATGTGCCATTGATCTGGTATGGCATCTTCGATGGACAGACCGGCGTTCTCATCTTCTTTGTTATCAGCGGCTACCTCATTACTACCCTGTTGCTGCAGGAGCAGCAGAAGCGCGGGTCGATCAGCCTGCGGGGGTTCTATTTCCGGCGCGCTATGCGCATCCTGCCGCCACTCTACGCCTACGTTGGCGTCCTACTGCTGCTGGGCTGGGCTGGGCGACTGGCCATCGTCAAGCTCGATATCATCAGCTCGCTATTTTTCTTTCACGACTACGCACACGCCGAGATGTGGTCCCTGGAACACTTCTGGTCCCTCAGCATCGAAGAGCAGTTCTACCTCATCTGGCCTTTTGTCCTCATCTACTGCCTGCGGCGTTCCGGCAAACAAGGCAGGCAGAAGGCCGGTCTGGTGGCGGTTGCCGTAGTGTGCTTTTCGCCAGTGATCCGGGTCCTCTGCTTTTCACTGCATAGTTCCTACATTCACAATCAATATCTGCGGAACAGCTACGCGCTGCACATGCACGCCGACTCTCTTATGTTCGGTTGCCTCATTGCGTTGTGGCAGGGCGTTCCACGGTTCGAGCGCTTTTACAAGGTCGCGACGAAGATCTGGTGGCTTGCGCCGGCATTGGTCGTGATTTCCGACTGCATTAACGCTTATTTCTCCAATAAATGGCAGCTCCCCTTCGGCTACACCATCTGCGGAGCCTCGACTGCTATTTTTCTGCTATGGTGTGTTAGAAACCCGTCCAGCATGGTTGGGCGGGTGCTCAACGCTCGGTTCATCATGCATATCGGGGTACTCTCCTACAGTATTTATCTCTGGCAAACACTCTTTCTTCATAATGCGAATGCGACCGTCTTCGGCTCCGCTCGCAGATATATCGGAAGCTTCCCCGGCAACTGGCTGGCAGTGCTGGTCGTCGCATCCCTTTCGTTCTACCTGGTCGAGAAGCCCTCGCTCCGTTTGCGAGACCGTCTTGTCACAACCCTCCATCTGTACAAAACGAAACGGGAGACGATCCGGGCCGCAAGGGTTCCCTCCGGCTTGTGACCGGATTGTAACTCTTGTCGTAACGGGTGGTTAGGATCATGCCGGCCAATACGGGGAAAGCTGCTTTTGACGAGCTCGCCTCCCCATCGCTATCATCAGAGGTAGATCACCGTAGCTATCGTCCGACAAACTCCGGCAGCCCAGGGCATTCCCCGGTTCGCTTAAGCTGGATTGAGCTAAGAGCGTCATCCCCCTCCTGGTTGAGAAAGAGAACGAGTGCGACTCCCCTTTCCCGAACGCATTCCATTCAAGTCGGTCTTTTACTTCGCAGCGCTGCTCTGCGCGGTCCAGATGGTTGAGAGGACCAACGCTACATTCTCGCTCTGCTGCTTCTTCTTCATCATTATCGCCGGCCTTGCTTTCAACGTCGCCGGCGGATTTACCCGGCCATCGGGCGCCTATGTCTTCTTTTATGCCACGCTGGCGGTCATTCTTGGGCTTGTCTGGAAGGCGGTCCTTGGCGAACCTGCGGATTCAAACCTTCAAACTCCTCTGCTTACGATCTATCTCTATCTTGCCTCCTCCGTGGCGATGTTAGCTGCAGTTTTCTTCAGCAGGAGGCTGACTCTCAAGCGGCCCATCCTGGGCGATATCCTGCCCGGCTATAAACTCCAGACGGCCACCATCGGCTGCACCGTGGTTTCGTTTCTGATCGTGGTGGTTGAGACTCTCGTTCCGACGGGAAGCGGTTCTGTCGAATCCGCGCTCAACCAGATCAATCATTTTTTCCCCCTCGCCATCATCCTCGGCGTCCTCCAGACCATCCGGCGGACTGGAGGGAGACGATGCATCAATTTCCCCGTCGCCCTCTGCTGCGGGTTCATGTTCTTCCTTGGCATTATTAGTTTCTCGAAGGAGGGGATGTTCGGTCCCCTGGCCGCTGTGATACTTGCCGCCGCTTCGCAACGCTATCGGGTGTCCCGGTACCAGATACTGGGCGGAATTCTGGCGATGCTCTTCGTGTTCCGTTATCTGGTTCCCTTCTCGCAGTATGGCCGGAACTTCAAAGAGGAAAGCGCGGCGCAGAACACAAAGACCGCATACGAAATGCTGACCAATCTTGGCGAGGTCCGCAAGGAATATCTGAGCAGTTCAAGTCTGGCCTACGAAAACGAGATATTCGGCTATTACAACAGCCCGCAAGGATTTTTCGATCGCCTTCAGATGATTTCGATCGATGATGCCCTGAACGACCGCACCGAAAACTTTGGCACCTTCGGCTTCCTTCCAGTCATCCAGAGCTTCGAAAATATCGTTCCTCACTTCATCTGGAAGAGCAAGCCGACGTTCCAGTATGGAAACACCTTCGCGCACGAGATCGGCATTCTAGGCGAGGAGGACGAATCCACCGGAGTCTCCTTCTCCACAACATCGTCAGCGTTTCACATGATCGGATGGAAAGGAATAATCTTTCTCGCGCCGGCGATCTGGTTCCTCCTCTTCTGGGTCTACGACTCCCTCTGCGGGGACATTCGCAACGCGCCGTGGGGCTTGATCGTCATGGTGATGTTCACCCATGCCGCTTCGGAGGGCGACGTCACCAGCGTGATCTGGCTCTTCTCGACCGGCGCGTTCGGCGTAGTCCTTTGTTCTGTTCTGGCCGCATACCTTATGCCCATCATCGGGACATTGCTCATCGGCCCCGAGGCAACCTTCCTCAAAAAGGCGCCTCCTGTTCGCAGTGTGCCAAGCCGTCGCCTCTATCCTCTTCCCTCCTCGGTTCCATCCCCTCTTGCATCCCCTGAGAGCTAGGCTTCAGGCGCGACCCCAAGCGCCGCAAGCCGTGAAATTTCTCCCTGCCATACACTGGTACAGGTATGAATAAACTGGTTGCCGGAAATCTCGTTCATCGTCCGCTGCGCTCGCTCATCAGCTGCCTCGCCATCGCCATCGAGGTCATCATGATCCTCTCCATCACCGCCATCCTGATGGGCAAGCTCAACGGCTTCAAGGACCGCACCAACGGCATCGGCATGGACATGTTCGTCCGCCCCAGCACGACCAACAACTTCATCGGGATGAGTCCCGCCGGCGCTTCGATTAAGGTCGGTGACGTTCTCGCACAGATTCCGCATATCAAGGTGGTCGCGCCCGTCAACATCCAGATCACCAGTTCACTCGACAACATCTACGGCATCGACTTCAAGTCTTACAATGGCCTGCTGCCCTTCGTCTTTCTCTCCGGCGGCCCCTTCCAGGCTCCCTATGACGTCATCGTCGACGACTACATCGGGGCCGGGAAAAAGGTGGGCGACACTCTTACTATCCTCAACCATCCTTTCCGGATCTGCGGCATCGTCGAACACGGCAAGGGCGGACGCAAGTTCATCCCCATCGACACCATGGGCACCCTCACCGGCACGGAAGGCAAAGCCACCGCGTTCTATCTCAAGACCGAAGCTCCTCCCAAATATGAGGCAGATGTTCGCAAAGCCATTCTGGCTACGCCGGGGATGAGCCAGTACAACGTCATCACCACCGACGAGTACCTCTCTTCGATGACGCCCAATGCGCTTCCCGGCTTCAATATCGGCCTGCGCGTGGTCATCGGCATTGCGGTCATCATCGGCTTCCTGGTCATCTTCCAATCGATGTATACCGCCGTGATGGAGCGCACGCGCGAGATCGGCATCCTCAAATCGATGGGGGCTTCCCGCGCCTACGTTGTAGGCATTGTGCTCCGCGAAACCAGCGTGCTGGCGGCGGCTGGCATCGCGGTTGGCATTGCAGCCAGCTTCGCCCTCAGCGCCGCTCTCGAAGCAAAGTTTCCCACCCTCGACTTCGTCATCAATCTTCCCTACGTCTGGAAATCGATCCTGATTGCGTTCCTCGGAGCGATCCTGGGAGCGCTTTACCCGGCTATCAAAGCAGCCAGCAAGGATCCCATCGACGCGCTCTCCTACGAGTAGCAGTCCACATTTATTTGTTCTGCATCATTGTCCTGATCATCGAGCGCAGGGATGGGTAAGCTCACTCTGCATTTCGTCGTTGCTCTTGCTTGTCTGTTCTTGAACCCACCTGGTCTGGGCAAAACCGCGGTATGATCACCGAATTGCCGCATCCACCTCGCTGATCCAGTTCGGCGACTTCAGGATCTCACGCGGCTTCGACCCGTCAGCCGGTCCCACCAGGCCATCGTTATACATCATGTCGATCAGGTGGGCCGCCCGCCCATACCCGATCCGCAATCGTCGCTGGAGCAGGGAAGTGCTCGCCTTGCCGAACTCGAAGACCAGCCGCACCGCGTCGTCGTACATCACATCGTCGTTTTCGCCGTCAGCACCGCCGTCGTTCTCTTTGCCGGTATCTTCCTTCGGCCCTTCGAGGAAGCCGTGCACATACTCGGCTTCACCCTGCGCCTTCCAGAACTCCGTCACCGCAGAGATCTCTTTCTCGGTCACAAACGGAGCATGCACCCGCTGCACCCGGCTCGTCCCCGGCGGCAGATAAAGCATATCGCCGCGCCCCAGCAGGCTCTCCGCGCCGTTTGAATCGATGATTGTCCGCGAGTCCACCTTCGTCGCCAGCCGGAAGCTCATACGCGTCGGCACGTTCGCTTTGATCAACCCGGTAATCACATCCACTGAAGGCCGCTGCGTCGCCAGCACAAGGTGAATGCCAACCGCACGCGCCATCTGCGCCAGCCGTGTAATCGATTCCTCCACATTGGCCCGGTCCAGCATCATCAGGTCAGCCAGCTCATCGATGATGATGATGATGTACGGGAGAGGCTCCTGGTTCACATCCTCAAACAGATAATCGCTGCCATGGTCGAACAATTTATTGAACTGGTCGATGTTCCGCACATGGTTTGCTGCGAGCAGCTTCAACCTCCGCTCCATCTCGCGAACCGCGTTGCGGAGCGCGTTCGCCGCCAGCTTCGCCTCGGTGATGATCGGCGTAAACAGATGCGGGATGCCTTCGTACATCCCCAGTTCCACGCGCTTCGGATCGACCAGGATCATCCGCACCTGCTCCGGCGTCGACTTGAACAGCACGCTCATGATCATTGCGTTGATCGCCACCGACTTACCCGAACCCGTGGAACCCGCGATCAGCACATGGGGCATGCTCGCCAGGTCCGCCGTAACGATCCGGCCGTTGATATCCTTGCCCAGCGCAATTGCCAGCCGCGACTTCGACTGCGCAAAACTCTCGCACTCCACGACATCGCGCAGCCAGATTGTCTCCCGCTCATGGTTCGGCACCTGGATGCCAACCGTGCTCTTGCCCGGCATGCGCTCGATCAGGATCGACTCGGCCGCCATCGCCAGGCAAAGATCGTCCGCCAATCCAGTAATGCGCGCCACCTTCACGCCAGCCTCAGGCTTGAATTCGAAGGTAGTCACGACGGGCCCGGGATTGATCTGCGTCACCTGACCATCGACGCCGAACTCCGCCGACTTCTGCACCAGAATCCGAGCCTCTTCTCGCAACGCATCTTCACGGACAACGGCGTGTTCCTCACTGCGGTACAGCAGCGACGACGGCGGCAGCTTGTAGCCACGCACGCTCTTCGGAACGATGGTCACCGGCTTGATGTCGGCATCCGCCCGCTTTCCGAACGAGATTGCCCCAGGCAGCGTCGGCAGCGGAGTCATCGCCGCAGGCGTCGCAAAGGCAGCCTTCGGCTGCTCCTCGATCTTCCTGGCGGCGCGTACAGGCTCGTTTCTGCGACCATCGGAATCCGGATCGAACCGGAAGTCTTCGTTTCGGAAGTTGGACTCGTCATCCAAAGCATGCGCCGGCGCAGCCGCCTTCGCCAACACCTCGGCAAACGGAGCCGCTGCTGCTGCCGCCGTACTGAACGCCGTTACCGGCGGGGCATCCACCAGAGTCCGCGGCATCGCCTGGAAGATCGAACTCGGGTGCCCCGCGGACTCGAACTCTTCCGGCGCAAGAGAGATTGGCGCCACTCGCCTCTTCCGGCTCAACCAGCCGAACAGTCCACTCAGCAGCGTTGTGCTCTCCGGCTCCAACCGCTTGCGCTCCGCCTCCTCGGCAAGCTCACGCGCCCGCCGAGCTCTCGCATCCGCCTGCTCGCGCTTGCTGCCATACATCTCTTCTATCGCAGCCTGCGCGCCGGCCCGCCTCGCCTTCCGCCGCATCCACCAGTCCCATAGCCGTTGCACAAAGCCGAACCGGATGGTCGCCCACTCGCGCGCTGTGTTGAACGTAAACGTTGTCGCGAGATACAGCGAAACCGCAACCATCAACGTCAGCACAATGGCCGCGCCCGGGAGGTTGAGGTACTGGATCAGCAAGTCGGCCAGAAGTCTTCCTGTCGTACCTTCGATCGGCAGCGAGTGCCGCCACAGCAGTGCTCCCGGCAGTAGCGCAATCGCCGCCGGTCCAAACGCTACCCACATCCCCAGCCCTATCGCCTTGGCCATCGGCGAGCCCGCTGGCCGCGACCGCATCCAGCAGATCCCCAGCCGCCCCAGCACTAGCGGCAGAAAGAACGCCGCAATTCCAATCAACTGCAATATTCCATCGGCGATGTATGCACCGACCATGCCTGTCCAGTTATGCGCCGGCCGTCCCGTCATATAATGCCCTACGGTGTTGAAGGACGGGTCGGTAGGCGTATAGCTGGACAGCGCCAGCAGCAACAGTCCCGCACTCACCAACATCACCATTCCCAAAATCTCGTTGAGGCGGCGATGACGCGTTGGGGAGGAAACAAGTCTCAGAGTTTTCATTAGGGAGCCTTCATAGAGGGGGACGCGCGGACTCGCCTGCTCCGGCGCAGATCGAACTCCGCAACCCGGGCACAATCGATCAAGTCCGCAAACCACCAGAGCACCTCCGATTATCCCAGACCGGTCCTCCAACTTGGAATGAAAACAGAAAAACCTCCTCGTGGGGTACCCGGATGCAAACCCACGGTCGTTCTTCGCATCTACATACCCATATACGCCGCCGGGCGAATTTCTTCCGGCGGACCTTAGAACCGGTTGGCAGGGGCGTGGGATTTTCGCGATTTCTCCTGCTTGCCGTCGGCAGAGGAGAATCGCGCCCAGTCGACGGACCCTGCTCAACCGTAAAACATCAGCACGACCGAGGATCTACAAATGCCGACAGATTCAGGGAAGCAGCACGAAATGCAACGTGCTCTCAACTCACTCATCAGCACTCTTCTTGACAGCCAGAAAGGCTTCGCAGACATAGGGGATCATCTCAAGGATGAGACACTGAAACGCTACTTTTTAGCCGAATCTCTCAAGCGCACCAGCTTCCGCGGCGATCTTGAAGAGGTGCTGCATCAGAATGGCGTTCACGATATCAAGGAATCCGGTACCACCGCCGGCGCGGTCCACCGCGTCTGGGGCGATCTCAAGGCAAAGCTGGGAGGGGGAGATCACACTCTACTCGAAACAGCGGAGCAGGGAGAGGACGAGGCCAAGAAGGCGTATGCCGATGCCCTCAATCAGGAACTTCCTCTCCCCGTACGCCAGATGATTGCAGAGCAGCAGGCCCACATTCTCACCTCGCATGACTTCGTTCGCAATCATCGAGACGCTCTCGCTGCGAAATAATCTGAGCTAACACACGAACCTTTACGAACGGGCGGCTGAATCTATAGCCGCCCGTCGTGCGTATGGCGTCGCAACAGGCGCGGAAGGGAAATGAGCCCTGCATGCTCGGACGCACCCTTCTCGCCGTGCTCTTTATCGTGGCCGGAAGTCTGCATCTCATTCTGCCGCAGTTTTATCTGAAGATCATGCCTCCGTATCTTCCCGTTCCACTCGCTCTTGTCTACCTCAGCGGAGCGGCGGAGATCTTCGGCGGCATTGGTCTTTTCTCCCAAATCACGCGTCACCTCGCAGCGTGGGGTCTGGTTGTTCTCCTGTTCGCGGTCCTGCCCGCCAACATCTACATGGTGGCCGACCACTCCAGATTCGCCTCTATTCCTCTCTGGGCTCTTTGGCTTAGAATTCCTCTCCAATTTCCCTTGATTTATTGGGCATGGCTTTACACCCGCCCAGGACGATAAGCTGCTTGTTCCGAAAATTATCGACTCAGTCCCTCAGTACCCGGCGCGATACAACCCAAATACCACCACGGAAGCTATCAGGCAATAGATGCCGAACAAGTACCAGCGTCCTTCTTCAAGCCAACTGCTGAGCCACTTCAATGCCACCAGCCCGGCGAGAAAAGAAAACACCGCCCCAAGAAACCCCATGATCATGCTGCCATGCAGATCAATCGATGCGCCCGCTCCTGTGGCCTCATGGGAGGCCTTCATCAGCCGCATAACCTCTCGGCCAATCGCCGGGGGGGTCAAGACCACAGCCAGCGCAAAGCTGAACCGTTCCGCCCGCTCCTTGCTGGCGCCGGTCAACATGCCGGTCGAGATCGTAGCGCCCGATCGCGAGAAGCCACGAAAGGGCAGGCACAATCCTTGAATTGCCCCAATCCAACCCGCTTGCCGCATCGTCACGCTATCGCCATAGACCTTCGCTTGCGTTCCCATGCGCCGCTTCTCCATTAGCCCTGCCAGCAGGATCAGCAGCCCTGCCGCAGCCAGCGCGGGAGCAACGAGGTCCAGGCGTCCAAACAGCAGTTCGATCTCCCCCTTCGAGGCCCCTTTGAACGCGGTCTTCTCGATCACCTTGATGATCGCTTCGCCGATCAGCCCCGTCAGCAGGGTCGCCCAGATCAGCCGGATCGCAAACCGCTTGAACGCATCGCTGCTCGAAAAGAACGTCCTCTTCCACTGTTTCCAGAAGTAGACAATGACGGCAAACATGGTACCCGTATGCAGCATCACCAGCAGCAGTGTCATCTGCGGCGAAGAAGGGTCCAACCCCATCAGCTTCTCTGCGACTACGACATGCGCAGAACTGGAGACAGGCAGTAACTCGGCAAGGCCCTGCACAATGGCAAGGAGAATGACCTTAAGAATCGGCATGCCTTTATCCTAAAGCGTCCGCACGGGTTCGCATGGGTAAACGTTGAATCGAAATCACCCCCGCCACAGAGGCAGCTATCTAATCCCGATCGCTCCCATACACCGGAATTCCTTGCGACACCTTAAACGCAAGGCTCGATGCCCTCGCCGCATAGTCCGACTTCGGGTACTTCGACTTCAGATCGGCGGCCAGCGCCTGCGTCCTCTTCGCAGCTTCCTCCGCTCGCTTTCGATCCTCCTGCACCGTATACATCGTCACGACTACGCCTTGGCGATAAACGGCGTTATACAGTGCTTCCGCGGCTTTTGGTCCATCCGGAAACTGCTGCGCATATTTTGTATACAGGCCAGTCTCCATCTCCGGACACTTCGGCAAGCCCTGCCAGTCGCCGCAGAGCTTGTTATCCAGCAGATCGTACGCTGCCCTCGCCGCGTAATCGCTTCCCGGATACGTCTTCATCACCTTCTTCAACTCGCCCTCGTAGAGCTGTGGCCGAAGATAGGCCTCCTGCTCCTTCGCGCTCGGCAGCGTGCTGATGTCCAGCTTGTCCAGTTGCCACCGAATATCCGCTGATCGCCAAGCTGCCTGCGCCGCCAGCGGAGAATCGGGGAAGTACTCCGCCACCCGCTGGTACAGCAGATGCGCTGAACCGGCAGCGCCCTTGGGAGCATGCGGCTGCGTCGCTTCGTCCTCAAAGTTGGCCGCAGACCCGAACAGGATGGTATCGCCTCCAGGGGTTGCCGGGCCTACAATCCCCTTGTCCCGAACCCAGCCCGAGGCCGGCGTCACATTGGCGTCCTCGCCAAACTCCGGTTTGTTCCGGTCATCTTCGTTCGCGTCGTCGTTGACATCGGTATTGGCGAATACCTTCACCCATGGTCCGTTCCGTTCGACGATCACCACCTCATGTCCCGGCGTCACAAGCGAAATCTTTTGCGAATCCGCATCCGCCGCCACATAGACGTTCGCATCATGCAGCACCGTAGCCCGTGCTGCCCGGTCGTAGTTCTCAGCCTGCTTTTGCGCTCTGCTCTGTCCCATGGCAGCACTGCTCAGCAGCGCCACCGCCACAACACCAACGACCGAAGACCGGCAATCACTAAAACGCAGCATAGAGGCTATTAGACGCGATACCAGGTTCGCTGGAGAGCCGGACCCATAAAGTCTAAACTCTCGTCGTCGAAGCAAAACAAATCCGGGGTGATTTGCAGACTTCGTGAAATGTGCCTGCATACGGCATAGTGGCCCTATCTGCATCAAACCCATAAACTAGAGAGGTACTCTCGCTATGCGTCAGGCCGGCACAGCGGGTTGAATGCCAATGACAGTGGAAACAGACGATTATTCGAGTATCAAACGGAAGCTAATCTTTCGCGACGCGCTGACCTTCCTCGGCCTGTTGTTCTTCACCATCGTACTTCTTCTCATCACGCTCTTTCTCTTCCGCTCTTTCGCCGCCCATCGAGACGATCTCGCGAAACGTTGGTCCGCTCGAGGCGAGGCAGCCCTCTCCGCAAACCGTCCCGATCAGGCAATCGTTGCTCTCCGCACCGCCTTGTCCTATGCCCCCGGTGAGCGCTCGTACGAACTCCTTCTGGCCCAGGCGCTCGGTGAAGCAAACCACACCGAGGAGTCCTACAACTACTTTCTCAGCCTGTGGGAGACCCAGCCCGGCGACGGCTTCATCAATCTCAACATCGCCCGCCTTGCCGCGAAGAAGCGCGACACTCAGGCCGCGATCCACTACTATCGCGCCGCCATCTACGGCACCTGGGAGGGCGACGGCACCGTTCGCAGACGTGAGGTACGGCTCGAACTGGCTCACTACCTCATGGCGCATCACGATCCAAGCGGCGCCCGCACCGAACTTCTCGTCGCCATTAGCAACGACCCAAACGATCCGGCGCTTGCCCTCTCCCTCGCTCCGCTGCTCGAGTCGGTGGGGGACACTTACGATGCCCTCAATAATTATGTGAAGGTCATCGCGCAGGAGCCTGACAATCGCACCGCGCTCCTCGCAGCCGGCCGCCTGCAGTATCAGTCCGGGAGTTTCGAAGAGGCGCACCGGCTCCTCGAGCGCGCCGCGCATTTGCACGAAATCGCGCCTTCCACGCAGGCCACGTTATCTCCCGAAGCTCAGTCCATGCTCGACAACTCCGCGCGAATCCTCGCTCTCACGCCTTCGAGGAACCTCCCACCGCGCGAGCGCGTAGACCGCATTCTCAAGGCCCGCGAGATAGCAAAAGCTCGCCTCGACAGTTGCACCGCACAGATATCTTCTTCCGGTAATTCTTCCTCTTCGCTTCAGAACCTTGTCGCAGCGTGGACAGGCAAGGAGGCGGCTATCGGCAGGAGTGCGCTGATCAAGGACTCAGCCGAGCAGGACGACACTATGAAGCTGGTCTTTGAAACCGAAGCGCAGGCCAGCAGCATCTGCGGCGCACCAACTGGCGATGATGCGCTCCTTCTGCTTCTCGCTAAATTTCCCAAGACGATGGAGCCCTGATCGAACCATGAAAAAGCAGCCTGATAGCTCGGGGAATGTTGCAAAGACAGGCGACCTTTCCCGCGAGGAGATGACCGCTCGGCTTGCTCCCGGCCGCGAAGAGCGGATCTTTCTCATCCTCTCTATCTTCATCGGGGTTATCTCCGGCCTGCTCGTCGTCTCCTTCCGTATGGCTATCGAGTGGCTGAGCGTCCTGCTGCTCGGCTCATCCCCAGGCCGCCATCAGCCCCGGCTCATCATCGTTCCCGCGGCCGCCGGTCTCGTCATCGCTCTGCTTACGCGCTATGTCTTTCCGAATGTGCGCGGTAGCGGTATCAACCAGACCAAGGCTGCGCTCTATATCAGCAATGGCTATATCTCCTTCCGGACCGTTATCGGCAAGTTCCTGCTCTCGGCTCTGGCCATCGGCAGCGGCCATTCTCTGGGGCCCGAAGACCCATCGCTGCAGATAGGCGCCGGCGTTGCTTCTCTTATCAGCCGGCGTGTGGGCATGTCGAAGGAGAAGCTTCGTATCTTCGCTCCCATCGGAGCTGCCGCCGGCCTTGCCGCAGCCTTCAACGCGCCTATCTCCGCCATTCTCTTCGTCATTGAAGAGGTCATTGGCCAGTGGAGCGCTGCTGTCCTCGGTTCCATCGTTCTCTCCGCCGTATCGAGCGTTGTGGTCGCCCGCGCTTTCTGGGGATCCGAGCCGATGTTTCGGATTCCCGCCGTTACCCTGCGCGACCCACGGGAGCTTCTTGCCTATGCTGCGCTTGGCATCGTCGGCGGATTTTCTTCTCTTATCTTTGCTAAGTCCCTTAGTTATCTACGTCCTAAGCTGCGCAGCCAACCGCAATGGTCGCAGTTGATCCAGCCCGCTATGGCTGGGCTACTGGTAGGCGGGATCGGCTATCTTGGGTTCACCCAGGTGATGGGCGCGGGATACGAGGCTATCGATCAGGCCATGCACTCGCAGTTCGTCTGGCAGATGCTTCTGCTGCTGGCTTTGCTGAAGATTATCGCGACGACCTTGTCTTTTTCGAGCGGAACTCCCGGCGGGATGTTTGCTCCTACCCTCTTTATCGGGGCCATGTTGGGTGCGGCGGTGGGATCGTTTGAAAAGATCTACTTCCCGCATCTTACTGGTTCGATTGGATCTTATGCGCTGGTGGGGATGGGCGTTCTGTTCGCGGCATTCCTTCGCGCGCCGCTCACCTCAGTCTTCATGGTGCTGGAGGTCAGCGGCAACTATTCCATCGTGCTGCCCGTAATTCTGGCGAATACGATTGCGTACCTCATCTCTCGCGCGCTGCAGCCGGTTCCCATTCTTGAGCAGTTTACGCATCAGGATGGGCTGGATTTGCCGTCGATGGAGGAGCTTCGGGAGGAGAGCAACCTCCACCTGGAAGACGCTATGCAGCCGGTCACTGTGCCTATCCTGCAGGGCACCGAGACGATTGAAGAGACGCTGAAGTCCGTCGCGCAATATGAAGAGAATAAAGCCACTTCCGTGTACCTGGTCCATTGCAGCGATGGGCTCTGGTACGCCGCTAAGAAGGAGGAACTTGAGGGGCTCGCCGACAAGCCGGACGATGCTTTGGCGGTAACTCCAGGCGGTCCAGCGGAGCCGGCGGCCATTCTGGAGAAGCGGCTGGGGGCGGAGCGAACACCTGTTCTTTTCCCGGATCTGCCGCTGGCCAGCGCTCTGGCGCACTTTCAACGCTGGCCTCTGCTTCCGGTTACCAATCGCGCTCGCCGGGGGTCGCTCGAAGGCGTCGTGTCGCTCCAGGACGTGCTCAACCGCTTCCAAATGCATTAATCTGGTGGACCTTTTTTGCCGTGGTTGCGATGGAGAAAAGTGGTAGTTTATAAGGCGTTTTTGCGAAAAGCCGGTCGCGCAAACGTGGTTTTTCGATGGTAAGTTGTGGTAATTAGTGCGGCTGAGAGTGTTTTTTAACAGCCCTATTTTCGTGTTGAACAATACGCCACGGGTTTCAACTATTTTTTTTCTGGTGTTCCAAAATGGGAAAGCTGAAGCCGGTTCAGGGTGCGGTCAGCTCCCGGCTTAACTTTTTATGCAGCTCCGGCTCGAGGTTTCCCCCGCTCAGGATGACGGCGACTTTGCGGGCCTTCGGTAACTCCTGGGCGTGAAACAAGGCTGCTGCGAGGGATACCACTCCGCTTGGCTCCGGTATCAGTTTGGTCACGACCAGCATCACGCGCATGGCCGCCATGATCTCTTCTTCGCTGACGGTTACAATTCCGTCTACGAAACGCAGGATGTGCTTGAAGTTCAGGGTGCCTAAGCTTTGGGTACGCAGGCCGTCTCCGATTGTCCGGGTTGTCTTGGCGGCCGGCCACTCGACCAGGGTTTTGGAGTAGAAACTTTCTTTTGCATCGGCGGCGAGTTCAGGCTCCGCTCCCCATACCTGCACCTCAGGGTTCCCCAGACCTTGCTGCGCCGCAAGCTTCACGGCTGTCGCGGTTCCGCTGAGCAGGCCGCCGCCGCTCACCGGCGAGATGACGAGGTCCACTCCGGGCAACTGCTCTACTATCTCCAGGCCGCAGGTGGCTTGGCCGACGATGATCTGCGCTGCATCGTAGGGGGGAATCATCGCATAGCCTCGCTCCGCCACGAGTTCTTCGGCCTTCATCCGGCGCTCCGAGGAGGCGGGTCCTACTTCGACGATCTCCGCGCCGAGCGCGCGGGTGGCCGCTTTCTTGACCTCGGGAGCGTTGTTCGGCATGACGATGACCGCCTTTGCGCCCAGCGCCCGCGCGGCATAGGCCACACCCTGCGCGTGGTTGCCGCTGGAGTAGGTGATGACCCCGCGCTGCAACTCCTGCGGCGACAGTTGCGCGACCATGTTGTAGGCACCGCGCAGCTTGAAGCTGCCGATGGGCTGTTCGCTCTCTGCCTTGAGGTACAGGTCGAATTCGGGCTCGGGGAAGCGGGCCATGCGCAGGCGTGCCCGCTCCACGCGATAGAGCGGCGTCCTTACGGCGATTCCGGCGATCCGCTGCTGTGCAGTTTGGATTTCTTCTAGCGTTACCAATTCATCTGACATTATCTTGTCCTTTTGAGATGCATTCATGACCCTCTGTGAACCTGTAAAAAGGCGAAGGATTAACACCAATTTGCACCGATGATACCGATTTAAGAACAGGCACACGCAAGAGCAACGACGAAAGACAGGGATCCTTCGCTGCGCTCAAGGATGACGGCGAAGAACAAACAACGGCAAACGCAAGGGCATGACAGAAACAGACAACGGCACACGCAAGAACTACGACGAATGCGCAGATCCTTCCCCTTCGCTACGCTCGAGGGTCGGGATGACGCCCGGAGAGCGATGAACAGTAAAGTAGCTCTCTCTGCGACAGATCCTGGACAGGTTCTAAGAGGGCTTGCACATCTGCTCAAACTTCTTTATTTCCTCTCCGCGGCATGGATCATCACGGCAAAAAAATGCACCAGCCGCCATTGGTCCCATGCCGTGGGCTTTGCTTCTTCGAGATTCACATGCGAGAGCACTGGGCTGATCAGCTCTTCCTTGAGCGTTGTGCGCGGCAGCTCTTTCGCGATCCACAGCGTCTCTGCCGCAGGAACGATATTGTCCGCTTGCCCGTGGAGCAGGTACACCGGCGTGGTCATGGTGCGGAGCTTTCCTCTGGGCGAGAGGGCGGCCATGTCTCCGAGATGCTTTTGGTCCGAAGCGGCGAGCATGGCCCTGGTCCTGGCGGAGTTCGAATCCATCAGATCTGCGGCCTCGGTCCGCTGGTTCGGATCCAGCTTCGACTCCGCCGTTTGCTCGGCGGTTTTGTTTTCATACAGGTGCGCCTGCAAGACCGGCCGGATGGCGGCCTCATCCTGCTTCGGCACGAAGTCTTCCAGGTGCTCATACTCGAGCACCAGCGGACCGTAATCGTGCGGCTTCAATCGCTCGATGGACCCATCGGGACGGACCTCCTGCCCGGTAAGGTAGAAGTTCGCCACATGGCTCATGGCGTCGTGTGCTCCCACGGCCAGAACAAACTTTATGTTGTTCCGGTAGGCCGGATTGGCTGCCGCGACGAGTGCGAGTCCGCCGCTGAAGCTCAAGCCCAGCAAGCCCACCGGTGCTCCGGTCTGGCCTGTGAGCCACCTGGCCGATTCTCCAATGACCTCCACGTCATTTTCACCGACATGATAGTTCGCGATACCCGGCAACTGCGGGGTGAGTACGGTCAATCCGCAGCTTGCCATGGCGGTCGCAAAGCTCACCAGGCGCGGCTCCTCCATGCCCAGATGGTGTACGCCATGGAGGACCACAAGGCCGGGCGGGTATGCAGAACCATGCTGGCCGATGGGTCGATAGATTCTTGCCCGTACGACTCCAGCTTCGGTCGCGAACTGCACCTCCTGGGTTTGCACCGGGTACATCGTGAGCGCGCGGATGACCCACGGGACCGGCTGCTTGCCTACCAGTCGCAGCACAGCCATCGCCTGGAGGTGGGTCCTGGCGACTGGCCAGGTAAGGGCGCCGAGGAGAGCGACGAAACTGATCGCCAGAAGCGTCTGTGCGATCCGGCGCATTGCGGCGACGGGCTGCCTTACGCCGTGCTGCTGGGCCGGGTTGGGATGTTGTTGGCGTCGCAGCATGCAGTCGTGTTCCTCTGGATAGATGCTAAGCGATGACCGGTTGCAGGCTGCGGAAGCAGTGGGGATCTGCTGAGGATTTGTGGCGCTGGGTGGAAGGACGGTTCGCGCCTCGCGCGAATGCCCACCTTAGCGACGATACGACCGTCGCGAAGATGGGGCACCCGGTTTTGTGGCATGAAGAAGATAGGGCACCCCGGTTTGTGGCGTGATTCTGTCCGGATGGGATAAACCAGCGATGGTTAGAAGATGCGGCCCAGGCCGAAGAACCACTTGCGATGGCCGCTGTCGCCGATGCTGCCGCCGCCGTAGATGGGGCCGATGAGCGTCTTCACGATGACCGCGCCGGAGATATCGTTGGGAAGAGTTGGGGTTCCCGGCGCGCCGCCCCATACCTTGCCGATCTCGTAGAAGCCGGCTGCGTAGATGGAGTCGCCGAGGACGGGATTGAGCTTTCCCAGTTGGTAGAGGTAGCCAGCCTGCCCTAGAAAATAGTCGTTGCCCAGCAGCTCGCCGCGGTCGTAGGCGCTCAAGCGCAGGGGGCCGCCGAGAGAAAACCCTGCGAGTCCCAGGTTGGTCGCACCGAAGCTGGTGCCGCCTGCGGCCGTGCCGAAGACGATCCCGCGCTGTTTGATCGTGATGAAGTGCGATGCGGTCGTGTTCCATTGCGAGAGGCCGTTTTTTCCATTCGGCCTCTGGGTGGAGTAGGTGTAGACCGTCAGCAGCTCGGAACCTTTTCTTGAGACCATGGCGCTGTCCTGGCCCAGATATTGAAAGCGCACGTTGCTGACCCATGGGGTGAGATGAAAGACGGGGTCGATCGGCATGCCGACGCGCAGCGTTTCTCCGTACCACTGGTAGTCCTCGCCTGCCCGCAGCTCCGCCTTGGAGCTGAAGCTGTAACCGAGGTCGGCCCCAAATCCGTTTTTCTCTTCGGTGTATTGGGAAAGCTCCTGGCTGCCGGAGTAGAAGGACGAAACGGTGTGCGCGTAGTAGGCGCGGGGTGCGACGAAGATGCGTTTGCTGGACCACAACGGCTTATACAGTTCACCGAACGCTCCGGCCACCTGCCCCAACGAAGCATTCAAGCGCAGTTCCGATCCCGGTCCTGCCAGCCCGAAGAACGTCACACGTCCTCCCACGCCCAACTGGATGTCGTTCGAGTCGTTCGAGGAGAGCGTTAGTCCGAGATTCAGAAAGGGCGGTCCATACTCTTTGAGCCTTGGCCGCACCAGCAGGCCGGTTTCGCCATCTTTCTCGACCAGGTTGTAGCTGATGCTCGAGTAGGCGCCGGTTCCCTGCAGATCGGCAATCGTGCCTTCGATCTTCTGCTCGTCCACGGGCTTTCCAACATACTTAGCAAGCTGATTGGCGACCTCTTCACGCTGCGTCCCGGTCATTCCGTAGACGTCGATGAACTGCGGCACGGGAATTTTTTTCCTGCGGCGCGCATTCCGCTGGGCCACATAAGCCTGCCAGTCCGCATCGTTCAACGCATACTTTTCCAACTGCGCGGCGTGCTGCTGGGCGACCTTGACGCCTTGCGGAATGATGTCTTTGCTCTTCTCGAAGTCGCCCGAGGTAAACTTGCTCACATCCGCTTTGAGGAGGATGTCGGCGTTCTTGAGGTTGTTGGCTTCGTTGGCCGCAATCATGATCGCGACGTTTCTGCCGGCGACGCCGACCAGTGAGGTGAGGCTCGACGGATCGACGGTTCCGGTGTCGAGGTAGACGGCGATGACGATATCGGCGCCCATGGCCCGCGCTACGTCTACAGGAAGATTGTTTACGGCGCCCCCGTCGGAGTAGATCTGGTTGCCGTGAGCGACGGGCGCGAAGACTCCGGGAATGGACATGGTGGAGCGCATGGCCTGTGCGAGCGAACCGTCCTTGAACACATGCTCCTTGCCGGAGGCGATATCGGTGGCGACGCAGCGGAAGGGGATGGGAAGATCGTCGAAGCTCTTGAGGTCGTAGTAGGGCAGCATGGTGCGGTCGAGCAGAAGCCCGACGGCGGAACCGGAGTTCAAGCCGTTGGGCAGGCTGAGGCCATGCTTGAGGCCGAACTCCAGCCGGTTGGGATAGGCGAGCTTGTCCTCTTTGCGGCGATAGCTCAGCGCCTGAAAGGGGACCTGGCCATTGAGCACTGTGGACCAGTTGATGCCGCCGACGAAGGTGGTGATCTCCTGCGGGCTGTTGCCGGCGGCGTAGAGGCCTCCGACGAGGCCGCCCATGCTGGTGCCGGCTACGTCATCGACGGGAATGTGGTGCTGCTCCAGCCACTCGATGACGCCGATGTGCGCGAAGCCGAGCGCGCCGCCGCCTTCGAACACGAGCCCGATGGTGGGTCTCGAAGGCGGGATGATGGCGGGCTTCTGCGCCTGGACGGTGATCGAAGCTGCGAGCAGAGCAAGGGCCGAGAGCACGCCGAAGCTGCTTCGGCAGTTCATTCCGGAGATTGAGGTCGCGAAGACAAAACCCATAAGAAAGGCCTCACTCAGAGTCGCTTCTTTCCATCCTACGGCGCCTGGGCGCCTCGAACGATTAACTCAAGCTGCGCCGCATCAAAAGCCTCATCAGGCGGAGAAAAGACGCCCGCAACGGGGCGCCTTGGTGGTTTTGGATTCAGCGCGGTTTTGGATTCAGCGGTTTTGGATTCAGGATCAGATCTCCAGAATGACCGGCATGATGAGCGGCCGGCGGCTGGTGCTCTTCTGGATGAAGCGCTTGAGATCATTGCGAATTTTTTCCTTGATGACGCCGTAGTCGGCGGTCTCTTCGGGCGAGGAGCCTTCCAGGGTTCGCTGCACGATCTGACGCGCCTCGGCGATGAGGCCCTCTTCGGGAATGGCCATGCCGCGCATCACGATCTCCGGCGTGTTTTCGAGCTTGCCGGTGCGCTTGTTGATGGCGATGATGGGCAGGACGATGCCGTCCTCGCTGAGGTGTTTGCGGTCGCGGATGATGATGTCTTCAACGACATCGGTGGAGGCGCCGCCGGAGTCGATGCAGACGCGGCCTACAGTGACTTTTCCGGTTTTGGTGGCGGAGGACTTGTCGAGTTCGAGGACGTCGCCGTCCTCCATCAGGATGACTTTTTCGACGATGCCCATGGTGCCGGCGAGTTCGGCGTGGCGCTTGAGGTGGCGGTAGTCGCCATGGATGGGGATGAAGAACCTGGGCCGGACGAGGTTGATCATGAGGCGCAGCTCTTCCTGACTGCCGTGTCCGCTGACGTGGATGAGGCCGGAGTTGCCGTCGTCGTGGATGACGCGGGCGTCGCGGCGTTCGAGGTGGTCGATCATCCGGTAGATGGATTTTTCGTTGCCGGGAATGACGCGGGAGCTGAGCAGGACGGTGTCGCCGGAGTCGATTTTGGCGAACTTGTGGTTGTTGACGGCGGCGCGGCTGAGGGCGCTCATCGGTTCCCCTTGCGTCCCGCTGATCATGATGAGGAGCTTGTTGGCGGGAAAGTCGCGCATCTGGCCGGGGTTGATGACAAGGCCCTGCGGGAGATCGAGATAGCCGAGGTCCTGGGCGATCTCGGTGGAGTTGTCGAGGGAGCGGCCGATGACGGCGACCTTGCGGCCATGCTGAGCGGCGAGTTCCATGGCAAGGCGGATGCGGTGGATGGAGGAGGAGAAGCAGCTGAAGAAGAGTTTCTTCTTGGTCTGCGAAAAGATCTCATCGAGCTTGGGGCGTACGGCGCGTTCGCTGGGCGTGTAGCCGCTGCGGTCGACGTTGGTGGAGTCCTGCAGGAGCGCGAGGACGCCTTGCTTGCCGAGTTCTGCGAAGGCCTGGAGGTCGAACGGCTTGTTGTCGGGGGGCGAGAGGTCGATCTTGAAGTCGCCGGTGTGGAGGACGACGCCGACCGGGGTGTGGATGGCGAGGGCGACGCAATCCACCAGGGAGTGCGTGACGCGAATGGGCATGATCGAGAATGGCCCCAGAGTGAAGCGCTTGCCGGGGATCATCTCGTTCAGGTCAGCGTCGTCCAGGAGGCGATGTTCTTCGAGCTTGCCTTCCACGTAGGCGAGGGTGAACTCGGTGCCGTAGACCGGGACGTTCAGCTCGGAGAGAATCCAGGGCAGGCCGCCGATGTGATCTTCATGTCCATGGGTCAAAAGGATCGCGCGAACCTTCTCGCGGTTTTCAGTCAAATAGCTGATGTCCGGCACGACGATGTCGACACCCAGCAACTCTTCTTCAGGAAACATCAGACCGGCGTCGATGACAATAATGTCATCCTGCCAGCGGAGGGCCATACAGTTCATACCGAACTCGCCAAGGCCTCCCAGCGGAATCATCTTCAATTTATCTTGTGCCATCAATCTTTAAGTTTACCATTGCTGTCGGAACTCCTCATTCATGAGGACCTGTCTAAAAAACCAGAGGCGTAACACCGATTTGCGCCGATGAGACGAATTTGAGAACAGGCAACAGCAAGTGCAACGACGAAAGACAGGTGTCCTTTCGTGCCTCCCGCTGACGCATTTTACCGCAGGATGTCCTCCAGTACGAGAGAAAGCTCGGTTTTTTCGTCCCGATATTTGACGATGACCGGAGCGGCGAGACTTAAGCCCCACTGCTGTCCTTTGCCCTTGGTGACGGCCCTCGATCCGGGAACCACGACTGCGCCTTCAGGAATGACGAGCGGCATCTCCGCCGTGGCTTTGTAGATCTCTCCCCGGACAAGATCGTAGACCGGTGTGCCCCGCGTCAAGACCGTTCCGGCTGCCAGTACGGCGCGCCTGCGCACGACTGTGCCCTCATAAACGCCGGTGTTGCCTCCGATGAGGCAGTCGTCCTCGATGATGACTGGGCTGGCGTTGACCGGCTCGAGCACGCCGCCGATCTGCGCTGCCGCGCTGAGATGCACGCGCTTGCCGATCTGCGCGCAACTGCCGACCAGAGCGTGCGAGTCCACCATGGTTCCTTCCTCCACATACGCGCCGACGTTGATATAGGCGGGGGGAATGACCGCAACCCCTTTGGCGACGTAGGCTCCGGTGCGCACGCTGACGCCGCCCGGCACAACACGCACCCCGTCGGCGACCGTGAACCTGCGTACGGGATAGGTGTGCTTATCGATGAAACGAAGGGTTTCGCCTCCCATCTCCATCATGGTGCCGATGCGGAACCCGAGCAGGATTCCGCGTTTGACCCACTGGTTCACGCGCCATCCAAGTGGGAGAGAAGAATCCGGCTCCGCGGAGCGTAGGGCTCCGGCTTCCAGTGCTCCGCGTAACTCAAAGAATGCCGCCTCGGCCTCGGTATTTCCGATTGCCGCTGTGCCCTGCGCAAACCAGTGCTCAATTTGTTCTTCCAACGTATTGTTCAAACTCACGTCTCCTCTTTCTTCTTTCTTGAAAACATCGACTTCGCATTACCGCATTTGCAAATCAGGTCCTTCGACTGCGTTTGGCGCGAAAGCGCGCCAAGCTTCGCTCAGGATGTCACTTCTATTGTGAAATGGATTTGAGACACTATAGCGATTCCACGGTGAGTGTAACCCAACAGAAAGAACCGCAGATCCCCTTCGGGGATGACAACAAGAAAAACAGCGGCAACAGCGGGTAAAGCAAGATTGAATTTGATCTAGAACGTCCGCAGATCTTCGCCTGTGGCGGGAACGCCGACCAGCATTCCCAACTCGCCCACCATCCGCTCGAGCCTTCGACGCGTGGCATCGGAGACAGGAACCATGGGCAGGCGGAGCACGTCCTGGCCGCGTCCCAGCATGTGCAAGACGGCTTTGACTGGGGCGGGGCTCGCCTCCCAGAAGTGCGCCTGCATGAGGCGGAAGAACTGCCGGTTGATGCGCCGGGCGCCGGCCCAATCATTCTCGAGCGCGGCGCGCACCATTTGCGCCATCTGCGCGGGAATGACGTTCGAAGCCACGGAGATGAGCCCTGCCCCGCCGAGCGAGAGGATCGGCAGAGCCAGACCGTCGTCTCCGGCGATGACTTGGAAGGTGCGCGGCGCAGTCGTCAGCAGCTCGGTAATCTGTGCCAAGTTCCCACTGGACTCCTTGATGCCGATAACATTCTTCAACTCGGCGAGACGGAGCACGGTGGCCGGTTCGAGATTTGCGCCGGTTCGCGAAGGAATGTTGTAGAGCAGCACCGGCAACCCGGTTGCCTCCGCGATGGCGCGGAAGTGCTGATATTGTCCCTCCTGCCCGGGCCGGTTGTAGTACGGGTTCGCGGTCAGAACCCCCGTCAATCCGTGGACCTGCGAGAGCTTTCGCACGCGTGCTACCGCCTCATGCGTCGCGTTGTGGGTGCAGCCGGCAAATACAGGAACGCGCCCTGCCGCCGCAGCCACGACGGCCTGGACGACGCGCAGCCACTCCGTCTCGGTGAGCGTGGATGCCTCGCCGGTGGTTCCGCAAGGGACAAGGAAATCGATTTCGCTTTCAATTTGCCAGTTCACGAGCGCGTGCAGAGCAGGTTCATCCACACCGCCGTCCCTGCGAAAGGGAGTTACCAGCGCCGTTCCACAACCCATCAGATTCATAGTGACTGCCAGTTTACCGCGTCGGCAACTTCCTTTGCGGTGTCCGCCTTGTTTTGCGCCGGGCAAGGGATAGCAGGACAGCCGGAGTTGCCCAACGACTCCGAATTTCTCCCTCGGCTTTCGTATTCTCAATAACCTGGCGGATTTCAGCCGGCCTGCTCGCTTGAGGCTCTGGACAATCTCAGTACAGGCAACGCTCCGGGCGCCCGATGCACCCTAACACCATGCGATCTGCGCGTTGCATCGCGAGCATCCTTCTGCGACTCCCGCAGGAATGTGCTTCTTACCACTCAGGAGTCAGGCTATGACTATGAATTGTAAAAATTTTACGATGCATTTACGCGGCAGCATCGTCGCACTTGCAGGGGTTGCCTTACTCGGAACGGCCTCTGCGGTGGCGCAACAGAACCCTGGAGCGCAGCAGCCCGCGACCCCAACGCAGCAGCAGGTCCCCGGCGGCGCCAACAATCCCGGCGGTGCCAGCAGTATGGATCAGATGGCGAATGGGATGCAGAACGGGACCGGACAGGGGATGGACAAGATGTTCGTCCGGAAGGCCCTCGAAGGCGGCATGGCCGAAGTGCAACTCGGGCAACTCGCTTTGCAGAAGAGCAGCAACGATGATGTGAAACAGTTCGCCCAGAAGATGGTGGACGACCACACCAAGCTTGGCGACGATCTGAAGCCGATCGCGCAGCAGATGAATGTAAAGGAACCGAATGGGCCATCGGGAAAGGACAAGGCGACGATGACCAAACTCCAGGCGCTGAACGGCGACGCTTTCGATAAGGCCTATATCAAAGACATGGTCAAAGACCACGAGAAAGATCAGAAGGATTTCAAAGAGGAAGCAAGCCGCACGACCAATCCCCAGTTGAAAGATGCCGCTTCCCACGGGGAGCAGGTCATTACCGAGCACCTGCAGATGATTCAGCAGATCGCCCAGAAGAACAATGTAGCCTCGAAGTAATGAGGGGTTCCGTTGAGTAAAGCAGGGGTGCCTGTGCAGGCGCCCTTGCTTTACTCGTTATGCGGGTTGCGCCTGCAGGCGTCACTTATCCGGTGCATGCTCCGTGACAGCGGTTCTTCTTCTGCTGGAGAAGAGGATTGCTCGCTAGATGCGAGTTGGCTGTTGGTGTGGAGTGGGCAACCGCAGATTCCCTGCGGGAATGACAAACAAATCAACGCCAACTGCTACTACCTTGGCTAGAGCAGCAACCGCGAATAGTCCTAGACCCACTCTCCGCGACGCATCAGAGGCTCCGCGGTTCCATTTGCGGCGATGCCATCGATGTCCATTTCGGCGGATCCAATCATCCAGTCCACATGGATAAGACTGGCGTTGGCGCCGAGCGAAGCAAGTTGCTCGGCATCCATCTTTTCGCCGCCAATCAGGCAGGTCGAATAAGCCTGCCCCAAGGCAATATGGCTCGCTGCATTCTCATCGAACAGCGTGTTCCAGAATAAGACGCCGCTCTGCGCGATCGACGAGGAGTGCGGCACCAGGGCCACCTCACCCAGCCGGCGCGCTCCGTCATCGGTGCTGATGAGCCGGTTGAGCACATCTTCGCCGGCGGTTGCGGTGGCCTCGACGATCCTTCCATCCTCAAACCGCACGGCGATATCTTCGATCAGCGTTCCCTGATGCGAGAGCGGCTTTGAGGCCCGTACCGTCCCGTTCACGCGGTCCTTGTGCGGGGTGGTGAAGCACTCCTCGGTCGGGATATTGGGCTGGCAATACGCTCCGTTGCCGGCGGTCGTTCCCCCGCCTGCCCAGAGATGGTGATCGGCCAGTCCAACGGTAAGGTTGGTCCCGGGTCCCTTGAAGTGCAGCGCATGAAACCGTTTGGCATTGAGCATGTACATGCGCTTCTTCAGGCGGGCGCCATGCTCCTGCCACTCTGCGATGGGGTCGTCGACGGCGATGCGCGAGGCCAGAAAGATTGCGTCCCACAACTTCGCAACCGCTGCTTCTTCGGGCTCTCCCGGAAAGACCAGTTTGGCCCACTCCGGCGTGGCACAGGCGACGATGGTCCAGTTGATCTCGTGGCGCGTGATCAGCTCCATCGCCGGCTTGCCTGCCTTCGACGCCGCGACGTTGGCCCGCGCCACCTTCGCCGGGTCCTGCGCGGCCAGGAGCGCAGGGTTTGCTCCTGCAATGGCCAGCCTCGCCGCGCCATTGCGGAAGCCCGCTGCAATGCCATCCTGCAGCCATACCGGCGCGTAGTCGAAGCTGGCGTCCTGCGCGAATTGAAACCGCGCGAGCACACTTGGATCGTCCGCATAGAAGGTCGTGACCAGCAAAGCACCAGCTTTGTAGGCGTGTTCCGTGATGCGGCGCACCAGGGGGAGCGCTTCGATGGGGGCGGACAGGATCAGCTCCTGCCCGGCGCGCAGTCCCAGTCCTACCTTTACGGCGACTTCGGCCAGCCGGTCGAGCTTTTGTTCAAACGTCAGGTCTGCGAATTTGTTCTTCGTTTCTGTTTCCATCACCTTCATCGCCATTCCTTTTCGACGCAATTACATCTGCGTATACACGTCCTGAAAGTCGAAGCATCCCGTTCGCGAAACCAACCACTCCGCGGCCCGGACCGCGCCCTCGGCAAAGCCGCGCCGGGAGGAGGCCTCGTGGGTCAGCACCAGCCGGTCGGCGGCACTCCGCGCCTCCAGCACATGCAGTCCCATCACGTCGCCATCGCGCGTTGCCTCTATCGGCACCTGCGCTAACCCGGTTGACTTCTCGACCACCTTGGCCAGGCTGATCGCGGTGCCCGAGGGCGAGTCGAGCTTGCCCGCATGGTGGGTCTCGTGAATGGAAAACTCATAACCGGCGTTCTTCAGGGCTTGACCCATGGTCGCCGCGAGTTGCAGCATCACCTGCACGCTGATGGAGAAATTGCTTCCGTACAGCAGGGCCGCCTGCCTGCGCTCCGCAAGCGCGCGCATGTCGGCAAGCCTGTCGTACCATCCGGTGGTTCCGATCACCATCTTTGCGCCGGTAGCCAGGCATGCCCGCATGTTCTGGATCGCAGCTTCGGGCGTTGTGAAGTCGATCACAACATCGAATCCCGCAACGTACGGAGGGGTTAGCGCAGCAGCATTCGCATTCTCTTTGGCGTCGAGAACGTTTACGCTGTGCCCGCGCCCGGCCGCTATCTCCGCGACCAGTTTGCCTGTCTTGCCAAGTCCCAGAACCAATATCCGCATCGTGTGCCTTCCTAAGCCTTGCTCTCTAGCTGAACGCGGTTTATGACATCAAAGACCGTCTCGTCGGGATCGGCGAAGAAGTGGTTGTGCAGACTGCGCACCGCCTCCTCCACGTCTTCTTCGTCGATCATGAAGCTCATGTTGATCTCGCTCGCACCCTGGGAGATCATCCGCACGTTCACATGGCTGACTGCGGTGAAGACCCTGCCCGCAATGCCGTTGTGGCCGCGAATGTCCTCGCCCACGAGGCAGACGAGCGCCTTGTTTCCTTCCATCTTCACGTCGGCTATCTTGGCTAGCTCGGAGCAGATCTCCGGCAGTTGCTGGTTGCTGTCCACCGTCAACGAGATGCTTACCTCGCTGGTAGAGACCATGTCGATCGCGCACTTGTATTTGTCGAAGACATCGAAGACCGCCTTTAGATAGCCGTGCGACATCAGCATGCGGCTCGCGACCACATCGATGATGGTCAGCCGCTTCTTCGCCGCGATGCTCTTGAAGGGGCTCGCGCACTTGGCCGCCATCGCGGTGATCTTGGTGCCTTCGTTCTCCGCATTGCGCGAGTTCAGTACCCACACGGGGATGCTCTTCTGCACGGCGGGCAGGATCGTGGCCGGGTGTAGCACCTTCGCGCCGAAGTAGGCAAGCTCGGCCGCCTCTTCGAAGCTGATGGTCTTCACCCGCAGCGCGTCCGGGCAGATCCGCGGATCGGTGGTCATGATGCCGTTGACGTCGGTCCAGATCTCGATGGCGCCGGCGTGCATTCCGCCGCCCACGAGCGCGGCGGTGTAGTCGCTGCCACCGCGTCCCAGTGTGGTGGTAATGCCGTCAGCCGTCGAACCGATAAACCCGCCCATCACCGGCGTCTTTCCGGCTTCGACCAGAGGCAGGACGAGGTCGGCCAGCTTGGCTTCGATCGCAGTCTCCTGCGGGGCGGCCTTGCCGTAGTTTGCGTCGGTGATGATGCAGCTCCGGGCGTCGACATGCGCGCCGTCGAGTCCGCGCTGGTCAAACGCCTCCGCCACCATCCTGCTCGAAAGCCTCTCGCCGAAGCTCACGACCAGATCGTTGGTGCGCGGCGTCAGTTCGCCCACAGCGGAGATCCCGCGCAGCAGATCGTCGAGCGCGTCGAACTCCACATGCAGCGCCAGTTGGAGTCGCGCAAACCGCTCCTCTTCCAGCAGCGCGGCCGCGGTATCGATATGGCGATGGCGCAACCGGGCGCCGATGGCCAGCGCGCCAGCCTTGTCTCCGCGCCCGGCAGCCGAAGCCGCAGCCAGCAGCAGGTCCGTCACCTTTGCCATGGCCGAAACCACAACGACAGCCTCCAGCCCGCGCTTCCGCCGTCCGCGAACGATCTCAGCGGTTCGTTGCATGGCTTGCGCGTCCTCGACTGAGGTGCCGCCAAACTTCATGACAACCAGTTTTTCCCGTGCCACGCTCAAGCCGTCACCGCCGCGACCTTGCGCGTCGATTCAGCCTGATCCGAACCTGTTTTGCGCGACATCCCCAGCTTGTCCAGCTTGCCCATCCGCGCCAGCACCTCGGCGTTCAACACCGCTGCGCCCGCAGCTCCGCGAATGGTGTTATGCGACAGCACCACAAACTTCCAGTCCAACAGAGCGCACTCGCGCAAGCGTCCTACTGTGGCCGCCATGCCGCGTCCGCGCATGCGGTCCAGCCGCGGCTGCGGACGGTCCACGCCCGCGTCGAACTCTACCGGCTGGTCGGGGGCGGTGGGTAGATGTTGGCCTTGGAGCGGGAGAAAGTCGCTCCATGCTGAAAGGATCTCCTCGTGCGTCGCCTTCTTCTTGAATTTGATGCTTACGCATTCCGTATGCCCATCTTCGACGGCGACGCGGTTGCAATGCGCGCTTACCTTCGCGTCCAGCGGGTCGATCTTCGAGCCGTTTAGCTGGCCGAGCAGTTTGCCGACTTCTTCCTGCAGCTTTTCCTCTTCGTTCTTGATAAACGGCACCACGTTGCCCAGGATATCGAGCGAAGCTACGCCTGGATAGCCCGCGCCGCTCACCGCCTGCATCGTGCTCACAAACAGGCTCTCGATGCCAAAGCGATCTTCGAGCGGCTTCAGAGCCAGAACCAGACCGATTGCGCTGCAGTTTGGATTGGTGACGATGTACCCGCCGCTTTCTCTACGCCAACTTTGTGTCTCGATCAACGAAAGATGGTCGGCGTTTACCTCCGGCACTACAAGGGGAACATCCTCTGCCATGCGGAACGCGCTTGAGTTCGAGATGACCGCGCACCCCGCGGCGGCGAACTTCGGCTCCAGATCACGCGCGATCTCCGCGTCCAGAGCGGCGAAGATGATCTTCGGAAGCTCGCTCGCGCTGCCTTCGGGAACGTTCGGCTCGAGCGTCATCGCGGCAATCTGCGCCGGCAGCGGAGTGTCCAGCTTCCACTTGCACGCGTCTGCGTAGATCTTGCCGGCGCTGCGATCGCTCGCTGCCAGCCATGCAATCTCAAACCAGGGATGATTGCTCAATAACTGAATGAATCGCTGCCCGACCATGCCGGTCGCGCCCAGTATTCCAACCTTGCGCCGTTCCATATTCAATTAGAATAACGCGCTACTGAAGATTGTGTCCTGCCGAACGGGCCTTCCCCCAGTCAGCGGGAGATATCTGCCGAGCATCGCGAGGTCCCATACTGCTCATCCTGCCCAGACCGGTAAACAAGCCACGAAGTGACCGCCCGCCGCGCTGGGGGGGCCGCCGGCAGGACTAATAATCGTCTCTTCGCCGCCGCCGCGAGTGATACCCACCCGAGCCGCCCCAGACCAGAAGCGCCACCAGCAGGTGAAGCAAGAACCAGAAGTGGATCCCCTGATCCAGATAGATCAGATACATCACCAGCGCCCGGGGTAGCAGCACCCAGAGAAGCAGCGGCACCAGTCCTTCAAGATGAGACGGCGACAGATTGACGTGCACCGGACCAAGCAATCCCTGGAACCACGCCACCATCATCGCCAACCGAGGCAGAAACAGTGCAAACACCAGAAACCACAGCGGCAGCTTGTTCACCACAAACGCCAGATCGAAGCTGTACTGCCTGGTCTGCTGCACCGCCGCCAACACCACTGCCAGTCCTGCACTCATCCCGCCTCCGCCGTACCGTATTTCTATTTCACGCTAAAGCTGAAGTCCGCTTTGGAGGTCCCCTGCGGCTCTACAGTCACTGTCACATCCTGTTCGCCCATCTTCTCGTGCACGGCGGCCAGCGTGTAGGTTCCCGCTGGCAGTCCAGTGATGCTGAAGTGCCCGTCCGCATCCGTTATGGCGAAGAATGGTGTCGCTGACACATTGATGAATGCATTCATCCAGGGATGATTGTTGCAACGCACCGGCATCATATTCTCCGGCTTTGCAAACTGCTTCGACACCGGAGCGCCCTTCGCGCCTTGCGAGATGTCGATCGGCTCATTGCCAACGGTGGTCGGCATGGTGTGGATGTTATGCATCGTGCCGTCGGAGTTGCGGAACTCCACCGAGCCGCCCTGCACCACCGCAATGACATGCGGCACATACTTGCAGCCTACCTGGTCGAGCACTACCGGGGCGGACGAAGGCTCAACCGCTTCCATGGCCGCCGAGGGGCCGCTCTTGACGTAGACATATACGTTCGCCAGCTTGCCGTCATGCACTATGTATTGCTCGGAGTAGTTGTCTCCGCCGGTCATCGAGCAGACCGGGTCCATGCTCATGTCGATTTTGACGCGCGCCGGCGGCTTTCCCGCGAACCGCACTGTCCCACTCACGATCCCAAGTGTCGTCTTATCCAGCGGTGCGCTTTGCGGACGTTCCGCCGATCGCTGATCGTTTGTCCCGTTCCCAATCACCTGAGCTTGTTTCACCGCGGGGCTGGGTTTGCATCCTGTCAGCACGCCAGAGACACCCAGGAGACTGCCCGCCATCACTGCCATTGTCCACCAAACGCGCATCTGCTTCATGCAACCTCTCTCTCAAGCTTTTTCGTTGTGAGTTGCAGACCATCCTACCAGTCGACGGAGTCCGCTAAGCGGGTGCTGCCGGCATCTCCATGGCTTGCAGGACGGCATCCGCGAAGGCTTTCGTCCCGCTTGTGCCGCCGACGTCCTTGGTCAGCGTCTTGCCCTCGCGATAGACCTGCTCGAGGCCAGCCTGCACGCGGTCTGCCGTCTCCGGTTCGTCGATGTGGTGCAGCATCAGCACGGCGCTCTGGAGCAGCGCGGTCGGGTTCGCCATGTCCTTGCCGGCGATGTCCGGAGCCGATCCATGCACCGCCTCGAAGATGGCGCATTCGGTCCCCAGGTTCGCCCCCGGAACCAGACCTAATCCTCCGACAAACGCGCTACAAAGGTCGCTCAGAATGTCGCCGTAAAGATTCTCGGTCAGCAGGATGTCGTACTGGTAGGGATTCATCACAAGCTGCATGCAGGTGTTGTCGACGATGTGCTCGTGATAGGCCACTTCGGGATAGCTCTCGCCGACCGTTCTGCAGCAGCGTAGAAACAGACCATCCGATAGCTTCATGATGTTCGCTTTATGGATCGCGTGAATCTTCTTGCGTCCATGCTTGCGCGCATAGTCGAACGCAAACTTCGCGATCCGCGTCGAACCCTTTTCGGTGATGATCTTCAGCGCCTGCACGACGCCCGGCACCACCTCGTGCTCGAGCCCGGCGTACAGATCTTCCATGTTCTCGCGCACAATCACCAGGTCCATATCCGGATAGTTCGTCTTCAGTCCAGGCAGGCTCTTGACTGGCCTAAAGTTCGCAAACAGCTCGAATTTCTTGCGCAGCGTCACGTTGATCGAAGCGAAACCGCCTCCAATCGGCGTGGTCACCGGACCCTTCAAGGCGACGCGGTTCTTCTCGATCGAGTCATACAGGACCTTGGGGATGTACTCGCCTGTTTTCTCGAACGCATCCGCGCCGGCGTCGTGGCGATGCCAGTCAAACGCCACGCCTGTGGCCTTGCCTGCGGCCTCTACGATGCTCACCACCGCACTCGAAACCTCCGGGCCGATTCCATCCCCCGGAATCAACGTAATCCTGTGCGTCTTCTTTGCCGCCGCCATTACTGCCGCCTTTTCTTTGGGTCTTTCCCGCTCAACAACTCTTCGAGCTCTGCCTTGAACTCACGAACATCCTTGAAGTCGCGATAGACGCTGGCAAACCGGATGTAGGCGACCGTATCGATCTCCTTCAGACGATTCATGATCAACTCGCCGACCTCGTTCGTGGTGCGTTCGCGTTCCGGCGAATCGACGACGTAGGCCTCGGTCTCATCGACGATCTGTTCCAGTCTTACGGCAGCAACAGGCCGCTTTTCGCAGGCATGAAGTAGCCCGCTCAGCACCTTCTGGCGATCGAACTTCTCGCGCCGCCCATCTTTTTTCACTACCATGTACGGGATCTCGTCGATCCGCTCGTACGTCGTGAACCGCTTGTTGCAGCCCTCACACTCACGCCGCCGGCGAATCGAGTCTGCATCCTTGCTCTCGCGCGAATCGACAACTCGGTCCTGGCTAAATCCACAGTAGGGGCACTTCATCGGAATAAATCGATTCTAGCAGCGGTCCGGCAGGACATGTTTTCTAGAATTCCTTATCCGCCGGCACCCGCAGCTTCGCTCTCCTGGGCCACTTTTTTCAAACTGACATGCTCTACCTGCGAGTAGATGATTCCCGTCGGAATGATGCAAAGAAATGTCACGACCAGCAGCATGGCTCCGCACGCGGTAGCCGCTTCGATGGGCGCTCCAAAGAAGGTGTGCATCGCCGCGGCCGTAATTGCAATCTGTGTGAACCAGCCAATGATTGGAAGCTGCAGCAGGGAACCGCCGATGCTGGCCGCCATCAGCAACATCGTCCGTGAAAACGTCACCCCGGCCAGCTCGGGTGTCTGGACAAATGCATGCGCGGTCTGCAGGTAAGCGAAACCGATCATCACCCACATTGTCAGTGACAGCGCCACCACGATGCCAAAGTCCCGCGCCGACGAAAGGGCGTTCAAGCCGTCGCGGAACCCGATGATCTTCGTCGCGATACTCTCGCCGGCCGGCTTCGAAAGTAACCCCACTGTTCCACGAGCAAATCCGGCCACGGCGCCCCCTGCAGCCCGCACCACTCCGGCAAAGATGGCGATCGCCAGGGTTGCTCCGAGGCTCAACACGCCTGCCCGGACAAAGACCTCATGGTGCGGTGCATTTTTGGGCGTAAACGCCAGCGCGCTCGAAAAGATCAGCGCCGCCGCGCCCAGATCGAACATTCGCTCAATCGTGTAGACCGCGACCTGCGACGCCAGCGGCAGCCCTGTCCGCCGCGCCACCAAGTAAGGCCGCGTCAGATCCGCCAGCCGTCCAAACAGCGCCACCGCCGTGAACCCGATGAACTGCGAACCCAGCAGGGAAGCGGCCGTAACTTTCTTCGTCGGCGACACAAATACCGCCCACCGCATCGCGCGCAGCCAGTAGGTTGCGTAGATCAGGGCGATGCCAGCCACGATGTGGCCTGCGCTCACCAGTCGCAGTTGCCGCCAGAACGTCTTCCAGTCGAACTGCACCTTGTACCGGAACAGCAGCACGAGCACGATGAGCGCAACCGCACCCACGAACCACAGAACTCCCTTACGCTTCGTCATCGCACTCTCTCTTTTTCGTCAGAACGCGGCCTGTGCCGAGCCCTACTTTGCCTGCGCCAATAGAGACCTCTGCTTGCGCCGGTTGAACTCGCGAATCACGCGCGCAACATACACCCGCGTTTCGCGATACGGAGGCACGCCATGGTATCTGTCCACTGCGCCCGGACCCGCGTTATAGGCTGCAAGAGCCAGCGCCGCGTTGTCGTGATAGCGCGTCAGCAGTTCATCGAGGTACTCGGTCCCACCGGCGATGTTCTGGTCCGGCCTGAAGGCGTCCGCAACGCCGAGGGTCCGCGCTGTGCCGGGCATCAGTTGCATCAGCCCCTGCGCGCCCGTCCGCGAAATCGCTCTCGCCTGGCCTCCGCTTTCCTCTCGTACTACGCTGGCCAGCAGGTCTTCGTCGATGTGGTGCGCGGCTCCGGCATGGGCGAGCATCTCGTGCATCTCTTGGGTTGTGGGTGCGGCGTCGTGCGCTGCTGCCGATATTGTTACTGCAACTGCCTCCGGCGGATCGGGAACCGTCTCCACCCGAACCACCGCGTCCGCCGCGACGTCCATGTAGTTGGGGCTCGCCGCATCTCCGGGTGTGGCCGCAAAGTAAAGCCGAACTTTGTCTCCCATAGCTTCGCGGCGGGTGCAATCCACCGCAAACCCGTTCTTCAGGGTCACATGTTCCGCTGCATGCGCCAGCGGACACATCGCTGTCAGCAGCGCCACACCAAAGCTGAACGCACTAAGCCGCATCGTCACCTTCAAAGGCTACCACTGTCGACTTCCTTTGGCTCCATAAGGCTCCTGTTATCGAGTCACAGGAAGCGCGGCATCGAGGTGCCCAGCCAGAGCTGTCTCAATCGCCTCCGCCACCCCATCCTCATCATGCCGCCGCCCCACCATCCAGCCCTTCTCCGCTGCCATCGCCTTCAGATCTTCTGGGGCGTTCCCCATCAGCACCGCCCGTCCGGCAACCTCCAGCATGGAAACATCGTTCCAGTTGTCTCCAATCGCCAAAATCTCCTCTGCCTCGATTCCGCGCTCGCGTGCCAACCGCAGCAGCGCGCGCCCCTTGCTGCAGCCGGCGGGCAGGATATCCACAATGCTCAGATTCCGCTCCGGGTACTCTGTCCGGTGCAGCGCCGCTTCGGCCTCTCCGGCCCGCTCCAGCGGGGTCACCCCGACCGCGGATACGCCGGGATGCTCCAGCAGTCGAGCCTCTGCCAGCCGCATTCTCTCCAGTGTCCCGCACAACATCATCTGGATCGGCGCTTCGCCCTGGAGTGCGTCCTCCATCGGCACCACCCGCTCGATATAGGGTTCATTCGCAACCATCCACCTGCCGATGCTGGAGTGCAACTCGTCAAGATCCTCCACTACCAACGCCCCTCGCGTGTCCTCTCCATCGGGGCCGACCTTGTCGAAGGTCATTACAAGCGCATTGCGAAACTCATCCACATGCTTGCAGAGCCATCGAGCCGTATCCTTCGGCAGCAAGGTCCGGTCCAGCAATCTGGCCCCGACGGTTCGGGTTACCGTTCCATTTGAACTGATGAGCGCATTCTCCTCCGCCAATCCTAGCCCGCGCAGTACCCGCATGGCATAGCAGTGCCGCCGCCCGGTCGCCACCACCACCTCTACTCCGCCCCGCTCCGCTGCTTTTAGCGCCGCCAAATTTCGATTACTCACATGGCCGTCCGGCCCCACCAGCGTCCCGTCCATATCTACTGCGATCAGCCGCATCACACCCTCAATTCCTTGCATATTCTCTCATTTGCGCTGCATGGATATCCATAAACTATTCAAAATGTTGTATTTACTTGAAATTAACTGGACTTCCGGCTATTTCGCAGCCAGACTGGTTACAGGCACCACAAAGGCTTGTTTATGTTTCACAAAAATGTTCTTACCTCTCTCCAGAGGGTCTCACCCCAGCAATTTCGCAATTCCACTCAAGACCCAGTCCAGAATCAAATCCCAGGCTCCGTGCCTCGCCTCATGCTTTTACCTCCTGGCGGCGGAGCCATCCCGAAAAAGAGCCCGTCTCCTCTCTCTGAACTCCTCGCTGTCGCGGCGCCACGCTGCTCCTCGTTCTTCGCCGAGGCGGCCGTCCTGGTCCTCGTGCTGGCGCTGCTTGACAGGTTCATGCTCAAGGGGCGGATGGAGCTCAACTGGGTGATCTGCGCTTTTGCGATCAGCTTCGGCTTGTTAGCGGCCAGTGTCCTGACGGATTTCTCGTCCCGCCGCTGGCTTCAGCGGCAGTAGATTCCTTGAATTCCTTATAATCGGACCAGGGTAGAAAAGAGGCAAATCGAGTGCACGAGAGGCTCTGTTCGTTCTAAACCCTTTTAGAGTGAGGTTTTCCGGTAAAGCCCTTGTTCAGGATATTTGTGGGCCGTTTTTCTACATTCGTTCTGAAGACAAGTGACTTACCACAGGGAAGGATTCCCCGAACAGACGCATGGCCCAGACCACAAACAGGAACGCCCGGCCGAACCGTTTCTCCCATGCCTGGCGAGCTCTCCGTCACCGCAACTTCCGCCTTTTTTTCACTGGACAGAGCATCTCCCTGATCGGTACCTGGATGACCCGCGTCGCCACCAGTTGGCTGGTGTATCGGCTCACCGGTTCGGCTCTGCTGCTTGGGGTCGTGGGCTTCGCCGGACAGATCCTTACGTTCCTGCTCGCGCCCTTTGCCGGGGTGCTGGTGGATCGCCTGAACCACCGCAATCTTCTGGTTTGGACACAGGTCCTCGCCGGCGTTCAGTCGCTCGCCATGGCCGGGCTGACGCTTGCGAAGGTGATTACCATCCACGAGATCATCGCGCTCAGCGCTTTGCAGGGGCTGATCAACGCGTTCGACATGCCCGGCAGGCAGTCATTCCTTATCCAGATGGTGTCGGACGACGCAGGGAAGCCGGATAAGCAGGACCTTGGCAACGCCATCGCCCTCAACTCCTCAATGGTCAACATGGCGCGCCTCATCGGCCCCGCGCTTGCCGGTCTGATCATCGGAGGCTTCGGTGAAGGCTACTGCTTTCTGATTGACGGCGTGAGTTACATCGCTGTCGTCCTCTCCCTCCTGATGATGCGGGTGCCGCCGTCTCCCATTCAGCGCGCCGCCGCTTCGATGTTCGAGCAGCTGAAGGAAGGCTGGTCTTACGTCATTGGGTTCAGCCCCATCAGGACGATTCTTACTCTGTTCGCATTACTTAGTCTGATGGGGATGCCGTTCATGGTGCTGATGCCGATCTTCGCGTCGCAGGTGCTGCACGGCGGCCCGCATACGCTCGGCTACCTGATGGGAGCGTCCGGCGTAGGGGCGCTTATTTCGGCGATCTCGCTTGCGATGCGCAAGTCCGTGCGCGGCCTTACCGGAATGATCCAGATTGCCGCCATACTGTTCGGCAGCGGGCTGATTCTCTTCGGCTTCTCGCGCCATCTCTGGCTGTCCCTGCTGCTGATGCTCGTCGTGGGCTTTGGCATGATGCAGGGCCTTGCCGCCAGCAACACCATCATCCAGACGCTGGTCCCCGAAGACAAACGCGGGCGTGTGATGAGCTATTACACCATGGCATTCGTCGGCATGGCGCCGTTTGGCAGCCTGCTGGCGGGAGGGCTCGCCCATCGCTTCGGTGCGCCTCATGCCGTCATGATCACCGGCAGCTTCTGCATCGCCGGAGCCGCGTGGTATGCCACACAACTCACCTCCATCCGCACTATCATGCGTCCTATTTACGTTGAGATGGGCATTATGGCGAACCCAGCCGATCCGGCCTTCGAAGAGCATGCCGGCAGCAACTGAAGTCCGGTCAATTCTTCTTGTCCTTCTTGTTTTCGTTGTCTTTCTTGCCGCTGCTTCCTATGTCCAAACCGAATTTGGGTGCAGATCTGGTCCCGCTCACCTTCACCGGAATCTGAGCCCCAGCGCCATCCTTCTTGAAGAACGGATCGACCGGTTTCAGCAGCAGCGACTTCCAACGCGAAGCCACCATCTGCGACAGCTTCGCCTTCGTCCTCACCTGCCCATCGAACTCGAACTTCTCGCCATCCAGGGTGTAGATACCGGTCAGATTCAACGTCGCTCCCGGTAGCGAGTAGTCCAGCTTGCTGAAGCTCAGCTTTCCATCTTCCATCACGAACTGCCCAGCAATCCGCGAGTGCACATCCACGGCACCTGGCTTCGCCGCCTTGGGATCGCCCTCCGCCCGCAGACTCAGCATGTCGACTTTGTCCTCCACCTGCGGGTTGGTGAAGTGGATCTCGCGCAGCGTGAAGCCGCCCTTCAAGCCAAGTTTCTGTGACACGCTTTCTTTCCCGGGACGAATCTGCAACTTCGTCTTCATCTCCAGTCGCCCCGTCATCACCACCGGAGTTGTCTTGACTGCGAGCTCCAGGAAGTCTTGAATCTGCCCATTCGGCACGTTTATATCGAGGTCGATGATGTGCCCTTTACCCTTGACGTTGATCACTGCGCCGCTGCAGGTGAAGTCCGATCCGCCCAGCCGCGCGTTCACTGGTTGCAGATACGTATCGCCGCTGGTTCCATCGATGATGGCATGAAACTTCGTTTCGAGCGGAATGGGATGGTTTGCAGTGTCCAGCGAGAAGTCAGGCGTTTTAGTCGTTCCGTCTGCCACGATCTTGTTGAGCTGTCCGGTAAATTCGCCCACCGACGACAGCATTCCGCCGATGCCTTTGATCGTATTCAGATCCGCATGGTTGAACGTGTAGTGGCCTGTTACCGTCGAATCTCCGGGGCTCTCGTTGTTCCAGGGCCCGAAGGTTCCCTTCGCCTGAATATCGCCTTTCGGAATTGCGTTCACCAGGGTTGCGTCATAGTCCCACGGGTGGTTCGGACCTACATTCCGCATCACGATATGGCTCAGCTCAAAGTCCTTTGGATCCTTGTCCGGCTTGATCGTTCCGATGATCAGCTTCGAACGGTCGAAGACAATCTGATCGACCACGATCTTGATTTTGGCCATCCTTCTCTTATGCGGCGGCGCATGCTGTCTCATTTCGCGCGGCGGAATATGAATGGCCATATCCGAAACATGCACCGTACCCACATGCATGGGCTTTATGAACAGCCCCAGCAGATTGGCATGAAAGGTGAAGCTGCCCAGTGAGATCAGCGGATGCGTGGCTCCTGCAGCAACGACATCGTCAGGCGGAAAGATGCGAAGTCCCGTCCCTGAAACCTCAAGACCTCGGGTTAAGGAAACTTTCACGCTATCGAGTTCTACATGGCTATCGAACCGCGCACTGAGTGTTTCGATGATACGGCCTTTGAGGATCGGCCCTGCTCGATGGACCATTACCTGTCCAATCGCGGCGAGGACCACGACGGCAAGTAGAAGGGAAACCAGAATCCATCCCCAGAAGCCACGCCGCTTCGCTTGGGCACGATTTGTCTTGTCAAAATTCTTCACCTATTTTTTTGATGCTGAAAGGGTAAGTCACGCTTCGACTGGAACTAACACTTATCCATGTCCCTCTCTGTATCCATGCCCCTCGCTGACTCACGCTGCGGCGCAGTCCTAGCCTGGTATATACTCAGGAGGTTGTCCAGAAAACAATTTTCGTCAGGAACACCATGCCAAAGTTGAAGACCCACAGCGGCGCAGCCAAGCGCTTCCACAAGACCGGCACCGGCAAGTTCAAGCGCGGCCAGTCCAAGATGCGCCACATCCTCACGTCCAAGGCCACCAAGACCAAGCGAAAGCTCGGCGGTTCGGCCCTGATCTCGGACGCGGATCATCACAAGGTTGCCCGTATGCTTCCTTACGCCTGAGTAAGAGACCGCAGAAGGTCTTTCGTTTTTCAGGAATAGTAAGGAAATATCAGTTTTTCAGGTCGAGCAGCTCCCAATAGGAGCAAAGGGCCAGTAAAAGCGTTCCGGCCCCTGGAACCCGCAGTAGCGATTCCACCGAGACTTGAAGTTGCCTGGCGAGTGAAGAGGCTTTTCTTACCTCCAGCCGCTTAAACGAAGTACGCAAAAGGAGAAGCAAGATGCCCCGTGTCAAACGGAGTACCAAACGCAACGACCGCCGCAAAAAGATCCTCAAGCGCGCCAGTGGTTACTTTCTCACCAAGTCCAAGCTCTACCAGGCAGCCCAGGAAGCCGTCGAGCGCGGCCTCATGTTCGCCTACACCGGCCGCAAGCAGAAGAAGCGCCAGTTCCGCGCCCTCTGGATCGTCCGCATCAACGCCGCCTGCCGCATCAACGGCATGAGCTACTCGACCTTCATCAACGGCCTCAAGCTCGCCGGCAATCCGCTCGATCGCAAGATCCTCGCCGACATCGCCGCCAATGACGCCCCCGGATTCGCAGCCCTCACCGTCCAGGCCAAGTCTGCCCTCAAGACCGCCGCTGACCAGCACACCGCGAACCGCGCCCAAACCGCCGCCTAACATCCACCAACACGAAACTCAAAAAGGGTATGGCATACGCCATACCCTTTTTGCGTCCTGCCGGACGGGCCTCCTGCGCTCAGTCACCCCGCAAACGAAGACCTGTTTGCGGGGACCCCGATTCGGCGGTCACTTCGTGACAGGTATACCCCTTCGGTAGGCCCTCCCGTTGGTCGGGATGAAGATTTGTTGCCGACCAACGGGAGGCCCCATGCTCCTCACTCGCCAAGAAAAGGTATACGCGTCACGAAGTGACCGCTCCACGCGCAGTGGGCCCGTCCGGCAGGACACGTCTTTAAACAAATCATAAAGCCTAGCCCCCAATCAGCTATCCTTGACTCTATGCCGCCCACCGCAACCTCAACTACCCCGAAGCTGGACTTCACCGCATCGACCGAACACCCTCCAGCCTCGCCTCCCTTCGAATCCTGGGGACGCTACCCCAAATACAACGCCAAAGTCATCCCCCTCAACTGGCAGGGAGACTTTCCCCGCGTCACCGCCGGCCTGCTCAACGGCGCACTCCCCGTCGGCATGGGCCGCAGCTACGGAGATGTCTGCCTCCTCGAAGGCGGGAACCTCCTCCTCACCACCGGCATGAACCGCCTCATCGACTTCGATCCCGAAACCGGCCTCCTCACCGCCGAAGCCGGCATCACCCTCGCCCAGATCCTCGACTTCGCCGTCCCCCGCGGCTTCTTCCTTCCCGTCACCCCCGGCACCAAATACGTCACCCTCGGCGGCGCCATCGCCAACGACATCCACGGCAAAAACCACGAGGTCGCCGGCTCCTTCGGCTGCCACGTCCCAAGCTTCGAGCTCGTCCGCTCCGACGGCACCCACCGCCTCTGCTCCCCCACCGAAAACCCTGACTGGTTCGCCGCCACCATCGGCGGCATGGGACTCACCGGCCTCATCACCTGGGCCCAGCTCCGCCTCAAACCCATCGTCTCCCGCCTCATCGACTACGAGGGCATCCAGTTCCACGGCATCGACGAGTTCCTCGAACTCAAGCAGCAATACCAGCACGTCGAATACACCGTCAGTTGGGTCGATTGCGTCTCTACCGGCAAAAACTTCGCCCGCGGCATCTTCATGCCCGGCGACCACTCCAAAGTCCCCGCAGAGCTCAAACCCTCCCCCGAACCCAAACTCGTCTTCCCCTTCGACGCCCCCGGCTTCGCCCTCAACCGCACCACCGTCAGCATGTTCAACTCCGTCTTCTTCCACAAGCAGCTCAAACCCCGCATCAAGACCCTCCAGGACTACGAACCTTTCTTCTACCCTCTCGACAAGGTCCTCCACTGGAACCGCCTTTACGGCAAGCAGGGCCTCCTGCAGTTCCAGTACGCCATCCCCTGGGACCACGCCAAAGAGGGCACCATCGCCATCCTCCGTGAGATCGCCAAATCCGGCCTCGCCAGCTTCCTCGCCGTCCTGAAGGCCTTCGGCGACATTCCCTCGCTCGGCATGATGAGCTTTCCCCAGGCCGGCATCATGTTCGCGCTCGACTTTCCCATCAAACCCGGCGTCAGCTTCCCCCTCCTGCAGCGCCTCGGCGACATGACCCGCGACTTCGGCGGCCGCCTCTACCCCGCCAAAGACGCCGCCATGACCGCCTCCCAGTTCCGAGCCTTCTACCCCCAATGGCAGCAGTTCGCCAAATTCCGCGACCCCATGCTCACCTCCAGCTTCTGGGAGCGCGTCACCTCCAACACATAATCTTTTCTAGAGCGAAGTAGCAGTTGGCGTAGAGTCTGCCGTGCCCTTTGTCTGTCATTCCCTTTGTCTGTCATTCCCGAGGGGAATCTGCGGTTGCCCCTCTACACCAACAGCAAACCCGCTCGAGACAAAGGGTCCAATCTCCCTTGATCGCGAGAACAGGGAGATGCGCTGCTTACTCAGGCAACGCCGATGTTTGGGGATCAAGTGATCTCAGGCAACGTGCTGCTCGAAGCGTCTGGCTGAGCGATCGAAGAAATCCCGAACCTCTTCGTCACTGGTCTGCGCAAAATTTCGATACCATTGCCCGACCGCCATGAACTCAAGCGGCATGTACAGACAGACGGCGGCATCGGCCTCTTTATCGAGCTCCTCGCAGGCCGACCGAGCGGAAACGGGTACAGCTGCAATAATTCTCAGCGGATCCTTCTGCCGAAGAGCAGCGATTGCGGCACGCATCGTATAGCCCGTCGCCAGCCCATCATCGACCAGAAGGATCGACTTCCCGCTCACCTCCAAGGCCGCTCGACCTCTTCGGTACAACTGTTCGCGCCGCTCCAACTCCTGCGCCTCCCGAACCGCCGCCTGTTCGATCTGCAATGGTGTAATCCTGAGAGCATCAAGAACCTCGGCATTCATGACGCGTACGCCACCCGACGCAATCGCTCCCATCGCCAACTCCTCGTGCCCTGGCGCACCGAGTTTTCGCACCACGAAGATATCCAGCGGAACATCCAATGCCAGAGCGACCTCGAAGGCCACGGGAACACCGCCGCGGGGCAACGCCAGCACCAGCATCGACGATTGATCGATGGATCGCTCCTTGAAAACATCCTGGAGCCGTACGCCCAGTCGCTGACCGGCGTCAATTCGATCGAGGAACAACATCTTGGGCCCCCTCTTCGAAATGCAGCTTCAGCCAGCCTCGTGCTCATTGCGCCACTTGTTCGAGCGCGCCTTCCTCTTCGAACAGATGCGTGGCGCCGGGAACGGACTGCAAAACAGAAGGTACCGTCGCTGATCTCGGCCAGTAGCAACAACTACCGTTAGACGCCTTCGAGTAGTTCTCGCGATGTCCGTTCGATCAGTCGTACTTCGCTCTAAGGAACCTGGCTAAAGACTCCGTTTTTACCATTGTTTTGCTGTTGTTCGTTCTTCTATGTTGTTTGTTCTTCGTCGTCATCCTTAACCCTCGAGCGCAGCGAAGGGGAAGGATCCCCGTATTTCGTCTTTGTCCTTACTTTTGCCTGTTCTTAATCCGTCTCATCAGTGCAAATCGGTGCTACGGCTGTGAGATAGAAATTCAGCTTGCCGGTATACTTCGAGAGGAAGGCGCCACGAAAAAGCACACCACCCGCATGTACCCCTTCGCCTAATTACCTATGAACGAAACCATCCCCCAACTCTCGTCCTTCGATGACTCAGCGTTAGAGGCAGCCTTTGCCGCTCTTTCAGGAGAGGTCGACGCCGGCCGCAAAGAAGTCCGAAACGAAGAACAGTTGGAAGCGTTCCGCCTGTACTGGGCCGGCCGCAAGCAGGGACGCCTCAAACTCGTCAGTGAAAGCTGGCTCAAATCCGCTCCTCCTGAGGCGCGAAAATCGCTCGGCATGCGATTCAATCAGTTGAAGCAGCATGTTGAGGCAGCGTTGGTAATTGCTCCGCGCAATCTGGTTCAAGATGCCGGAGTTGATCCTGGCTACATTCCATGGGAAGAAAATACCAAGAGCGAACAGCGCGGGCGAGCGCTCGACATCACTCTGCCCGGCACAGTCCGCGCTCCCGGCATTCCCCACCCGCTCCTCAAGACCATGCACGAGATCGTCTCCGTCTTCCACCATCTCGGCTACTCGACCAACCTCGGCCCACAGGTCGAGTCCGACTTCTACAACTTCGAAGCCCTCAACTTCCCCCCCAACCACCCCGCCCGCGACACCCAGGACACGCTGCAAATCGCCGGTCAGAATGATCGGCCGCAGCGCGACCGCCTGCTCATGCGCACCCACACCTCGCCCGTCCAGATCCGCACCATGATCGCCCAGGCCCTGCCCATCCGCATCGTGATCCCCGGCAAGGTCCACCGCAACGACGCCGCCGACGCCACCCACTCCCCCATCTTCCACCAGGTCGAAGGCCTCTGCGTCGACACTGACATCACCTTTTCCGATCTTAAGGGAACACTCGACCACGCCATGAAGGCCCTATTCGGCTCCGGCGTCAAAACCCGCTTCTTCCCCAGCTTCTTTCCCTTCACCGAACCCAGCGCCGACGTCCAGATCTCCTGCATCTTCTGCAACGGAAAAGGCTGCCGCAAGTGCAAACACTCCGGCTGGATCGAACTCCTCGGTTGCGGCATGGTCGACCCCGCCGTCTTCGCCTCCGTCACCGAAGAACGCCGTAAGATTAATCCCGCTGACGACACCTACAACCCCGCGAAGATCACCGGCTTCGCCTTCGGCATGGGCGTCGAGCGCATCGCCATGATCCAGCACGGCATCTCCGACATCGGCCACTTCTATAGCGGCGATATGCGCTTTCAAGAACAATTCGCCTGACCGCTTCGGCGCATCCGTCAGGATTCGATTGGTGTCATTCTGAGCGCGGCGCGCCTCAGAATGCGAAGGCGACGCCCGCACCCGTGAGTCTACCTAAGTGGGTGGAATATGCTTTGGCCTGACAACATTCTGGCCTGCGACTTCTTTGACGGGATGTTAAAGGACACAGCCAGCAAGCCTGTCGCACTCCACTGTTCCTTGATTGACGAGAAGATCGAGACGAAACTTAAGTCCTGTTTAAGAACTGATAGAGCCCAGGCGCGGGAATTCTCCGGTTGAGCCCCTCGGCCGCGAAACAATCGCTCACTGCGTCTGCTGGTCCTTATGGTCATCGTCATCCACAAAGTGCCCCGGCAGGTCCACCGCCACGATCCCCATTTTGGTCCCGCTGCCATCCGAATCGATTCCCACAGTATGCTGGTGCTGCTTCGATCCAGCCTTCAACTCCATCTTGCCGCTGATCTCATCGTCTACCTTCAGGTGGTTCTTCTGATCGTCGTCACTGCACGTCAGCCCCTCGGCCGTATGCGTCGGCGTACCCACCGCAGTATTGTTCCGGCACTCGATCACGTCCCCATACCGCCCCAGTGCCTTCCGGTAAAACCCAGCAACCTTATCCGGGGCATCCGGAGTCGTATAACTCGCCGCCTTCACCCGCAACTGGAACTTCCCGAAGCTGAAGTTCACATCCGCGGCTCCATCGTTCTTGCCCTTCTTCTTCACCAGCACCGCCCCGGGATACAACGGCAGCCCCAATCCCTCCTCCACCGTCGTATCGTTGGTCTTCACCGTCATCCCGCCGAACGGCGTCGCGATCTTCACGTTCTCGCTGTCGCCATGCTTGTCGTTCTCCACCCGGCATCCGCTCACCAGCGCTATCGCCAGAACCATCATCGCCGCCGCTGCCATTCGCTTCGCCTGCATACCCGCCTCCAGGTCTTCAGGAAACAATACGCCCCCGCCGCCCTCGCGGTTCCGTTCCTTCAAAAACCCGAGTCGCCTTTCTTCAGCCCAAAAATAAAGTCGAACTTCGGGGCGTAGTTTTCGACGGGCGAATTGGCGTCGCAAACTTACCGCTTCCACCACACGAATTACCACAATTTCACCATCAAAAACCACTAGGAATTCGCCATTTTCCCCAGCAAACCACCACAAAACCACCCACCAAAAAAACCGCCATTCCAAAGCTCTCCTCCGGGCATCCAATTCCGTGTGACCAACTCGGCGAACCAACTCTTCAGCCCCCTCAAGCTCCGCAGCCTCACCCTTCCTCACCGTATCGCCGTCTCTCCCATGTGCGAGTACTCCTCCACCGGCGGCTTCGCCAACGACTGGCACTTCGTCCATCTCGGCAGCCGCGCCATAGGCGGCGCCGCCATCGTCTTCACCGAAGCCAACGCCGTCAGCCCCGAAGCCCGCATCACTCCCAGCGACCTCGGCATCTGGAAGGACGAGCACATCCCCGAACTCAAGCGCATCACCTCTTTCCTCCATCAGCATGGAGCCTACGCCGGCACCCAGCTCGCCCACGCCGGACGCAAAGCCAGCATGGCCGTTCCCTGGGAACCCACCCGCAGCATCCCATTGTCGGAAGGCGGCTGGCAGCCCGTAGCCCCCTCCGCCCTCCGCTTCGATGACGCCTACCCCGTCCCCACCGCGCTCGACCGCGCCGGCATGGACAAGATCATCTCCGACTTCACCGCCGCCGCTCACCGCGCCCTCGCCGCCGGCTTCGACCTCATCGAACTGCACGCCGCCCATGGCTATCTCCTCCACGAGTTTCTCTCTCCGCTCTCTAACCACCGCACCGACGAGTACGGCGGAAGCCTCGAAAACCGCGCCCGCTTCCCTCTCGAAGTCGCCCGCGCCCTGCGCTCCGCGTGGCCTCAGCATCTGCCGATGTCTGTCCGCATCTCCGCCACCGACTGGGCTCCAGAGTCCCTCGGCCCAAGCTGGGATCTCCCCCAATCGGTCGAGTTCGCCAAGCTCCTGAAGGCAGAAGGCGTCGACCTCGTAGATGTCTCCACCGGCGGCAACCACCCCGGCCAGCAGATCCCCACCGGCCCCGGCTACCAGGTCATTCACTCCGAGACCATCCGCCGCGAAGCCGGCCTTCCCACTGCCGCCGTAGGCATGATCACCTAGCCCGCCCAGGCCGACCAGATCATCCGCACCGGCCAGGCCGACCTCGTCCTCCTCGCCCGCGAGTTCCTCCGCGACCCCTACTGGCCCCTCCGCGCCGCCAGCGAACTCCATCAGGAGATCACCTGGCCCGTCCAGTACGCCCGCGCCGCCGCCCACCGAACCCAGCCTCGCCACCCCGTCTACCCTCCACCCGCCTGAACTTTGAAATCTATGTCCTGCCGGACAGAGCTTATTTAAGCTGTAACCCGCTCCATCCGTGGCCTATACTTAGCACAAGCCGGAGAACAGGCCACGGAGTCCTTGGCATGGCGCAGCACCAGCCAATCCGCAAAACCACCCGAGCATCCGGGTCCGACATCCCGGACAAGCTCTACTTCCGCATCGGCGAAGTAGCCCGGCTCTGCGATGTCCCTGCCTATGTCCTCCGCTTCTGGGAGAGCGAATTCCCCCAGCTCAAGCCCCACAAAGGCGGCACCGGCCAGCGCCTCTACCGCCGCCGCGACGTCGAAACGGCTCTCCATATCAAGACCCTCCTCTATAACGAGGGCTACACCATCCCCGGCGCCCGGCAGGTCTTAAAAGGCGAGATCAAGCAGAAAGAGCCTCAGCTCGCTCTCTCCATCGAGCCGTTGCAGCCCATAGCCGATCCCCGCCCGCTCCGCAAACTTCAGAAGGACCTGCGCGACCTCCATACCCTGCTCTCCAAGCCCGCCACTCGCACCTCCGTTCACCCTATCCGCGCCCCGCGCGCCGTCGGCACCTCACGCCGCAGCACGGAAAAGAAGCTGTTTGATCTTCCTCTTCTGCCGGAAGACGATACGATCTGACGATGGGATTCAACAACCAGTTTGAAGATCGTCCGCGCCGCCGCCAGCGCCCCCACTCCTCGCACGGCAAGACTCCATACCTCGGGATCGACGCTCTTCAGGGTGTTCCCATCCAGTGCCAGTTCTGCTCAGGCCAGAGCTTCCGCCGCTCCACCCTGCGCGCCGAAGATTTCTCGCAGCTCTTCCTCATGCGCTATCCCGTTCGCTGTCTCCGCTGCAGCCAGCGTCAGGGAGTCAGCTTCACCGTCGCAGGTATTTCAATCTCCTCCAAGATCAAGCCAAAGCGCCCGGGCCGTAACACTCCCATTACAGGAGCCTGGAACGAGCCCACCGGCCATGCCGCTACTCCTACCGCCGCTCAAGACACTTAGCTTGGCGATGGTGTGACGTCGTCAAAGTGGCAAACAATCTAGGTGTCCGATGTCCTGATTCTCGGACATGGGTTTCGAGCAATCCGACGGTTTATCCATCAGCACCGAAGTTGTTTTACTTCGAAGCTCCATGCCCGCTCCCAACCTCCAGCGCAATCCAACCCCCATGGATGGCCCATGGCGACAGACTCGCCGCCAGCGCCGTCGGCCCCGACTTCGCGCCTGCGCCCACCACCGAACTCGTATGGCTCAAATGCAGTCCCTCCGCCGCCTTGCGAAAGCTCATTTTTTCCGCGACCGCCCGAAACACCCGCAACCGAAGATTCTCCAAAGCCTCTCCAAAGCCGACGAACCAGCCCGGTCACCTCATCAGCATAATCCTGTCGAACAACGCGCCCGATAGAATGAAGCCATCCCAGTGCTCAATTCCGCCAAAACAAAAAAGACAGAGAACGCAGAAGAAGCAGATATCCCGGTAGCTACGCCCGACAGCCCCGCCGGCGACCCCGAGATCGCGCCAGCGCGCTTCGGCTGGCTGCGTCCCTCGCATAAGCACACCGCCCTCTCCGCCACCCTCCTCATCTCTGCCTTCGCCCTCATCTCCCGCGTCATCGGGCTGGTCCGCGACAAATACATCGCCTACACCTTCGGCGCGGGCCCCGGCACCGACGCCTACAACATCGCCTTCCAGCTTCCCGATCTCATCAACTATCTCCTCATCGGCGGCGCTGCTTCCATCAGCTTCGTCACCATCCTCAGCCGCTATCGCGAGGCCGGCGAGCACGAAGAGGGCGATAAGGCTCTCTCCGTCATCCTCAACACCATGCTCCTCGCTCTCGGCGCCGCCATCCTCCTCGCCGAGTTTGCCGCTCCGCTCTACTCCCGCATCTTCTTTTCCAATAAGCCCGCTGAGGCCGCGCTCGCCACCTATATGACGCGCATCCTCCTTCCCGGCCAGCTCTTCTTCTTCTCGGGCGGAGTCCTCGCCTCCGTCGCCCTGGTCCGCAAACAGTTCGCCTACCAAGCCATCTCACCGCTCGTCTACACCGTCTTCATCATTCTCGGCGGCATCGTCCTCTCGCACTCCATCGGCATCCCGTCGCTCGCCTACGGAGCGCTCGCCGGATCCTTCGCCGGTCCCTTCCTTGTCAACGCCTTCGCCGCCCATCGCGCCGGCGTTCGCTACCGCCCCATCCTCGACTTCCGCAACCTCGGACTCCGCGCCTGGGTTCGCATGTCCGTCCCGCTCATGCTCGGCGTCACCGTCGTCTTCATGGACAACATCATCCTCACCTACTTCGCCAAGCACGCCACCGGCGACATCTCCCGCCTCATGTATGCCAAACGTCTCTTCACCGCCCCCATGGCCATCATCGGCCAAGCCGCCGGAGCCGCATCCCTGCCCTTCTTCGCCTCCCTCTACAGCCGCAATCTCTTCGCCGACTACGCCTCTGCCGTCAACCGCTCCGTGACTCGCATCCTCTCCGCCTCGCTCCTGTTCTCCGCCGCAATGTTCGCTCTCGCGGGCCCGACGGTCGACCTTATATTCCGCGGCGGCTCCTTCAACCGCGCCGACTCCACCTCCACTGCCGTCTACTTCGAGATCTTCACCCTTTCGCTCGCTCTCTGGTCCGCCCAGGCCATCTACTCCCGAGCCTTCTTCGCTGCCGGCGAAACCCTCGCCCCCATGCGCGCCGGCACCCTCATCACCGCCCTCTCTATCCCCGTATATTGGGGACTGCACCGCAGCTTCGGCGTCATCGGCCTCGCGTGGGCCTCCAACCTCGCCATCCTGGTCCACACCCTCACCCTCGCCGTCCTTGCCCACCGCCGTAGGCTAGTCTCCCTTCGCGGCCTCGACCTGACCGAAATCGCTCGGTCCCTCCTCGCCGCGCTAGTCGCCCTCACCGGGGTTCTGTTCGCCCTTCACCTCATCCCCCACCACAACCGCAGCTATCTCGCCGACCTCACTGCCCTCGCCATCGGGGGCCTCCTCTGGCTAGCCCTCTCCCTCATCACCCTTCGTCTGACCGGTTCGAGCCTCCCACAACAACTCCTACGGCGCCGCGCCAATACCTGACGCACAAGATCCGGGTGGCCTCCTCTGTGTTTCATCACAAACGGCGTTGACGTATAGTGGCGAGGGCCGTCGGACGGACTCGGACGATGCAGCGAAACCTGCGGTGGGCTACAAAGCGAGGGAGTATCACGATGAGATGGTTAGGGATTATGCTGCTTAGCATGACAACTGCACTAGCGGCACATGGATCAGTGACGAAGAGCGAGTTTGGAAAGACGCCGGAGGGGACAGCGGTGGATCTCTACACCCTGAAGAGCGATGGGATCGAAGCGAAGGTCATGACGTATGGAGCGCGCGTCGTTTCGATTGAAACGGCGGACCGCGACGGCAAGATCGCAGACGTGGTGTTGGGTTACAGCGCTCTCGATGGTTATCTCGACGACAAATCGACCTACTTTGGCGCGATTGTAGGACGTTACGGAAATCGCATTGCGTTCGGGAAGTTTTCGCTCGATGGACACCTGTACCAGATTCCCACGAACGACCATGCGAACGCGCTGCATGGCGGTACGGTTGGCTTCGACAGGAAGATATGGCAGGCGCGGCCTATTGCGGACGGCGTAGAGATGACCCTGGTGAGCCCTGATGGAGACCAGGGATTTCCTGGAACGTTGACGGTGCATGTGCGGTATACCGTGCATCATGCGGCGTTGCGGATCGACTATATTGCGACCACGGATAAGGACACGGTAGTAAATCTGACGAACCACTCCTATTTCAATCTGGCCGGCGAGGGCCAGGGAACGATTCTGCACGATGAGATGATGATTCCCGCCGACCAGTACACACCGGTCGATGCTGGGCTGATTCCGACGGGGGTGCTTGCTCCGGTGGAAGGTACACCATTCGACTTCCGCAAGCCCACTGTCATTGGCGCTCGGATCAACGACGATAACGAGCAGTTAAAGCTCGCGGGCGGCTACGATCATAACTGGGTACTGCGTGGAAAGAACGGCGAGATGAAGACGGCAGCGCGGGTGTACGACCCGGTGAGCGGACGGGTGCTGACGGTGACGACGACCCAGCCGGGCGTTCAGTTCTACACCGGCAACTTCCTGGCCGGGAAGAAATATGGAAGAGAGCAACAGGGATTTGAAAAACATGCTGCGCTGTGTCTGGAGACCCAGCACTTTCCCGATTCACCGAATCATCCCGCATTTCCGACGACAGAGTTGAAGCCCGGCGAGACGATGCACACGACAACGGTCTTCACCTTCTCAACGCATGCGAAGTAATGTATTCCCGACAGCGCGGCGTGTCCTACTCCGCCGCGCAAGGACTCTGCTCGATGAATAAGGTGGTTGCTAACGCGGATGAGGCAGTCGCGGATATCCCTTCGGGTTCGACGATCATGCTCGGAGGCTTCGGGCTTTGCGGCATTCCTGAAAACCTGATAGCGGCGTTGGTGCGACGGCGAGTGATGGGCCTGCACACGATCAGCAACAACATGGGCGTGGATGGCTTCGGCATGGGGTTGATGCTGGAGGCCGGGATGGTCGCATCGCACATTGGGAGCTACGTGGGGGAGAACCGGCGGCTGGAGGGCCTGGTGTTGAAGGGCGAACTGGACCTTACGCTGGTGCCGCAGGGAACGCTGGCGGAGCGGATTCGTGCCGGTGGTGCGGGGATTCCTGCCTTCTATGTGCCGGCCGGGCTGGGCACAGTGGTGGCCGAGGGGAAGGAGACGCGGAGGATCGGCGAGAGAAGCTATCTGCTGGAGCATGCGTTGCATGCGGATGTTGCGTTGATCAAAGCGTGGAAGGGCGATCGCCTGGGGAACCTTCTCTATCGCAAGACGGCGAGAAACTTCAATCCTGCGATGGCGACGGCTGCCGACCTCACGATCGTAGAAGTGGAGGAGTTGGTTGAGCCCGGCGAACTGGATCCGGACCATATCGTTACGCCAGGGATTTACGTGAAGCGCGTGGTGGTCGGCGCAGCCTATCGCAAGCCGATCGAGTCGAAGTTTATCCAGTCCGGAGGTGCAGCGTGACGGGCAAGGAGCGGATTGCGCGGCGGATTGCGTGTGAGTTTCGCGATGGCTTCTATATCAACCTTGGCATTGGACTGCCGACGATGATTGCGGGCTTTGTGCCGGCCGGGGTCGACGTGATGTTTCAGTCGGAGAATGGGATGCTGGGTGTCGGCGCGCCTCCGTCTGAGGAGCAGGAAGATCCTGATCTGATCAATGCAGGCAAGCAGCCGGTGACAGAGTTGGCGGGATGCTCGTTTTTCGGAAGTGAAGAATCGTTTGCGATGATTCGCGGCGGCCACATGGACATGAGCATCCTGGGTGCGATGCAGGTGGACGAGAAGGGTGACCTGGCGAATTGGACGATTCCCGGGAAGATGGTGAAGGGCATGGGTGGCGCGATGGATCTCGTGGCGGGGGCGCGGCGCGTGATCGTTGCGATGGAACACCAGACGAAAGACGGCGCGTCGAGGATCCTGAAGGCGTGTACGCTGCCGCTCACGGGTCAGAGCGTAGTGCACGATATCGTGACGGAGCTTTGCTGGATTCGTGTGACGCCGGAAGGGCTTCTGCTGACTGAGGTAGCCGAGGGAATGAGCGCCGATGAGGTTCAGACACGAACCGAGGCGAGACTGATCGTGTCGCCTGAGCTGCGCGTGATGACCGTGGCGCAAGGGTAGTGTCTGGCCTTCCGCAGATTCTCCCATAGTGGGATGATTGCCCGGTCTTTCAGAGTTGTGCCTGGAACATTGCTACATCGAGTTCGAACGAGAGATCGTCCTGCACCTTGTAGTAGCTCCGTACCTCGGCCGGCGCACCCGACCAGAGGGAGGTGATTGCGGCTACGCGATCCTGCGAGGCGCCGATGCGCGAGATCCAGGAGGCGAACTCGAGCGGGAGCCGCCAGCGCTGTACGACGCGGGCGTTCAGCGAAGCATTGTGGAAGAGCGCAAGCCATTCCGGCACGGTGTAGTTGCGCACATGGGATGGGTCTCTCAAGATCTCGATAGCCTGAAGGTGAGTGTCCAGCAGAGGTTGAAGACCGCCTACCACGTCGATGAAGCAGACCTGGCCGCCGGCTTTGAGGACACGCCTGACTTCGCTCAACGCCAGCCGCACGTCGCGCCAGTGGTGCGCGCTGTAGCGGCTAATCACCCAATCGAAGCTTGGCTCCTGGAACGGAAGTTGCTCCACCGAGCCCTGCTGCGTGACGATGTTCGTGAAGTTGCGCTCGCGAGCCGCAGACGCAACGACGTCCAGCATGGATTGGGTGATGTCATAGGCGACGACCCGTTCCGCGGAGGGGGCCACGGCGAAACTGGCGTGTCCGGCTCCGCAGCCGAGATCGAGGACTGCAGGGTGTCGTGTCTTCGCGACGGCGCTTGCGAGGGAGGCGAGATCGTTTCCCTGGGAATGCACTGCACTGGTCAGGTAGGCTTCGGCTCTTGGCCCGAAGGTGCTGGTGATGGAGTGGTCATGTTGCACTGCGTCTTCTCCTGGAGTTCACCGAGGCTTCAGTAGCCGCTTCAAAGCCAAAATTAATCAGATATTCCTTGAGAAAAATTGGAGCACCGGATGGGATTTGAACCCATGAATACTGGTTTTGCAGACCAGCGCGTTAGCCACTTCGCCACCGGTGCCCTCGTCTGTCACGCAACCGGAAAGCCGTGACGGAAATTATCGAATAAAAGTCTTCGTCCCCTTTGTTGAGCCTGTCTTGCTCTACTCCGGCCACGCGCTTTACTCCGGTTGGGCGGCCGTGCGCAGGTAGGGCTTGACGGTCTTGTACCCGGGAAAGATTTTATCCGCATCTTCATTGGAGACCGCGCCCGTAATGATGATGTCCCCGCCTTGCTTCCAGTTTGCCGGCGTCGCGACCTTGTGCCTGCTCGTCAACTGGAGGGAATCGAGGACGCGGATGATCTCGTCGAAGTTGCGTCCGGTCGCCATGGGATAGGCCAGCGTCAGCTTGATGCGCTTGTCCGGCCCAATGACGAACACAGTGCGGACCGGTGCGTTGTGCGCGGGCGTGCGACCCTCTGAGGTCTCGCCTGAATCGGCCGGGAGCATGTCGTACAGCTTGGCGATCTTCAACTCGGGATCGCCGATCATGGGATAGTTCACCTTCGACCCGCTGACCTCTTCGATATCCGCGGCCCATCTCTCGTGGTTGCTGACGGGGTCGACACTCAGTCCAATGACCTTGGCGCCACGTCGCGCGAAGTCGTCCTCAAGGTTTGCCACGGCGCCCAGTTCCGTGGTGCAGACCGGGGTGAAATCCTTCGGGTGGGAGAACAGAACGGCCCAGTTGTCGCCAATCCATTCATGGAAATGGATCGTGCCCTGGGTCGTCTCAGCAGTGAAATCGGGAGCAATATCGTTGATGCGGAGTGACATGATCGATTCGCCTTCTTTGGGGTCAACCCAATATTTCTTTGAAATAAACTGCTACCGCAACACAGAATCCAAACTCTTGTCCAGACCGATCGAAGAACGATCTTTACGTTTCTCTTTCCCTTCGCGACATGTAAAAACCCACCCGGCTCATTGGCTCTGGGTGGGTTCTGTGCTTGTTCGAAGAGGCTTACTTCGATTCGCTCATCCACACACCCACACCGGGCTACAGCAACAGCAGAGTGTGGTGGTCGTGTTGGGCATTGTCGTCATAAATGATCTTTTGTACCGCTGCCAGCTAAGCTAGCATGAGGCAGGTTTACCTCATCGCGATCTATCCAAACCATACTTCCGAGGAGCTTTCATGTCAAATGGTGATAACCAGAGCGCACCTGCAACCGCAGCTGTCGCGACCTCCAAACATTCGCGTGCCTACGACTTCGCCCAGGTCGACGTCTTCGCTGAGCGCGCCCTCGAAGGGAATGCTCTGGCCATCTTCCCCGACGCTCGCGGTCTTGCAGCGGACGAGATGCAGGCCATCGCCCGCGAGACCAATCTCAGCGAAACTACCTTCATTGTGCCTCGCTCTCCAGAGATCGAACGCGAACGCGGTATCCACGTCCGCATCTTTCTTACCACCGAGGAGGTTCCCTTCGCCGGACATCCCACGCTCGGCACCGCAAGCTGGCTGTATTGGAACTACCCCACGCTTCGCGGCTCCGCGCAGATCACGCTCGACCTCGGCGTCGGTCCCATTGTGGTGCGCTTTTCCCCGCCGCAGCCGGAGCAACCCGGCGTATTCGGCACTATGAAGCAGAACGATCCCACCTTCGGCGAGATCCACAACAGCAGCGAAGACCGGGCCGCGATCGCATCCGCCCTCGGCCTCGCCAGCGACGATCTCGATCCCGATCTCCCCGCGCAGGTGGTCTCTACCGGCATGGCGTTCTGCATCGTGCCGCTGAAATCGTTAGCCGCCGCCGCGCGTGTGCAGATCGTGCCCCACGCAGCTCGCGAGTCTCTCAAGCGCATCGGCGCGAAGTTTTTCTACTGCCTCACCCGCGCCGAGGCGAAGGCAGGCGCCGATTGGCATGCGCGCATGATGTTCAACACCAGCGAAGACCCAGCCACCGGCTCCGCAGCCGGGTGCGCCATCGCCTACCTCGTTCGCCACGGCCTCGCGGCCAGCGGACAGCCGGTTGTCCTCGAGCAGGGAATCGAGATGCTTCGTCCCAGTCGCATTCACGTCAGCGCAACCCTGGAAGGCGACACGGTGTGCAAAGTGTTTGTTGGAGGCCGCACCATTCCTGTGGCAACGGGACGCCTTTTCCTGTCGTGATGCACCCGATTTCAACAGGCATGTCTCGTGAATCTCCAATGAATTCGCGAGGTTCCGTGCAGCGGTGGATGCGCAAGCGATAAGAAGGTGCGTCTTCGCTCTAACTTCGCCGTTGCCAAGCCGCCCACCCATTCGTACTGTTGGAAAGCGTTGACGACGGCGTTGCATGCAATGTGCTGCGCTGTTGCCGATGAAAAATTGCTTTCGCCTGTTTTCTGACAACTTGAGTTGAGAGAAGCCCGACTGTCCGCAGTCGCGACTCTCCAGCGTGCAACCTCGCTGCCTGCATACGCCTTGAGGCCGATGCCAGTTCGTCTGGCCTCGCCCTTCTTGTATTCGCAGCAGACAGAGTCCTTGCGCTCGCGGAGTCGCGTGGCAACCTGCACCGGCATACGGCCTCTCTCGCACCCCGCGGTTCGGCAGCTTTGTTGCGGGCGTGGGTCACTGGTCCCTAGTGGAGCAGATAGGAGAGCTTTGCTCTTTCTGTCTTTTATCCTCACGGAGCAGTCGGCCCACCACGCGTCGAAGAGCCATATTCGGCCGAACCTCGGGGCGATGTTCACCATCCGGACGGGTGCGCCTGCAAACCAGCAGGCGCAGCCGCTGGCCCATCGGCCGCGAACCGCCACAAGGCGGTCTCCGGCAGAAGCGAGACTGCATGCGCCCCAAGAAGACGATCCTCTGCGTAGACGACAACGAACAAATCCTCTCCGTCCGCACCTTCCTGCTGGAAACCCGCGGCTACCGCGTTGTCGCCGCACTTACGGCGCAGCATGCAATCGAGTTTTTGGAGCAGTCTCTGCCCGGCACGGTCGACCTCATCCTCTGCGATCTCCTGATGCCGCAGATGGACGGCAATGAGCTCGTCCGCCGCGCCAAGCAGCTCCACCCGGGACTGCCCGCGATGATCGTGTCCGGCACCGTCAATGCCTTCGATCGCGCAGGCTGCGCCGACGTCTTCCTGCCCAAGGGAGCCTGCTCTCCGGCTGAGATGATCGAGCGCATTCGCATTCTTGTAGCACGCAAACGCGGTCCTAAGAAGACGATCGCACCTTCTTCCTCTCAGCCTGTCAGCCTCGCCTCTTACACGCACGCTGTTGCCAGCTAACGCCCTCGTCCCATATCTCTCGGACTGAGGTTTCGCCGATATTTCAAACTGAGCACCCTAGACTAAGCTTCGACCAGCCCATACTTCCTTTGCCACTGCAGCTTCAGCCGGGCCCAAACCGCATCTTTCTCTGCCGGCAGAATCTTCGGGTCAGGCTCTGACGCAAACCTCACCGCCTCCGTTTTTGCCACCTCCAGCAACGCACGGTCGCGAATCAGATTCGCCACGCGAAACTCGGGCAAGCCAGCCTGCCGCGTACCAAAGAACTCTCCCGGACCGCGCTGCTGCAGGTCAAGCTCGGCCAGCTCGAAACCGTTTTGTGTTCGCGCCATCGCTTCCAGCCGCGCCTCAGCCGGTTCACTCACGCGGCCGCCCGTCATCAGGATGCAGAAGCTCTTCGCCGCGCCACGACCGACGCGCCCGCGCAATTGATGCATCTGCGCCAGGCCAAACCGCTCCGCATGTTCGATCACCATTACGGAGGCGTTCGGCACGTCCACGCCCACTTCAATCACCGTCGTCGCGATCAGCACATCGATATCGCCACGCTGAAACCGCCGCATCGTCACATCTTTGTCGTCCGCGCTCAACCTGCCATGCAGCAGTCCCAGGCGCAATCCCGCGAGCGCCCCGCTCCGCAACTCCTCGTACATGTCCGTGGCGGCTCGCAGCGCTTTCTTTGGCTCAAGGAGCTTCTCCGTCTTCGCGGCCTCTCCCTTCGCGGCTCTGCCTTTCGTCTTTTTTTCGTTGCGCAGGGTTATGCCCTTCTGAGCGGAGCCTCCGCGCAGCAACGACGCAGTTGCGGGTCCCGTGGTCTTCTTCGCCGCGGTTCGCGAAGGTCCTGCCTCTTCGGGCTCATCCTGCGGAAAATCCAGCTCCGGCTGATCGTCCTTTGCTCCTTCGATCACCGGATAAACGATATAAGCCTGCCGCCCTGCCTCCACCTGCTTGCGCACAAAGGCCCAAACATCCTCCGCGCGCTCCTCTGTCGTTCTGCGCGTCACGATTGGAGTCCGTCCCGGCGGCAGTTCGTCGATCACGCTCGCATCGAGATCCCCATACAGCGTCAGCGCCAGCGTTCGCGGGATCGGCGTGGCCGTCATCACCAACACATCCGGGTCGAGCGCGCCGGGCTTCTTCATCAGCCGGAATCTTTGCTGTACGCCAAACCGGTGCTGTTCGTCCACAATCACCAATCCCAGATTGTCGAAGTCCACCTTGTCTTCGATCAGCGCATGGGTCCCGATCGCAAGGTCCGTCTCTCCGCGAAAGATTCTTCCCCGCGCCTCACGCTTCGACGCCTCATCGAGCGAACCCGTCAGCAGCGTTACCTTATACGGCCTGCCCGTGCGCGGCGACAGCACCTCTCCCAGCAGCTTCCGCGCAGAGAGATAATGCTGTGTCGCCAGAATCTCCGTCGGCGCCATCAACGCCGTCTGGTATCCATTCTCGATCGCCACCAGCGCCGCTTGCATGGCAACGATCGTCTTGCCCGAACCCACGTCGCCCTGCAGCAAGCGCCGCATCGGCTGCGGCCTGCGCATATCGTTCGCAATCTCGCCCAGCACCCGTTTCTGCGCGGCGGTCGGGTGGAACGGCAGCACCTGTTTGATCGCCTCGCGCACCTTAACATTGGTTACAAACGCAGTGCCTTCGCGCTCCCGCATCCTGCGCCGCTTCAGCTCCAGTCCCAGCTCCAGATAGAACAGCTCTTCGAAGATCAGCCGCCGATGCCCGGGCGAAGCGGCCGCCATCAACTCCGTCATCGGCGTTCCTGCTTCCGGGAAATGCGCCGCCTTTAATGCCTCCAGCCTGCCCGGCAGCTTCAACCTGCCACGCATCGCATCGGGCAAAGTCTCCGCCATGGGTTGGCTCTCAGGCTGGCTCTTCAACTCTTCCAAAAGCGACCAGATCACGCGCCTCAGCCACTTCGAACCCAGTTTCGCTCCCCAGGCCGTCGTCCCGCCCAGCGACTCGTACACCGGCACAATCCGTCCCACCTCCAGCATGGAAAACTCGGCATCTTTCCCAGCATCCTGGCCCAGCCCCGAAGGCAGCACCTCAAACTGCGGCTGAATCATCTTGAACCTGCCCGCGCTGCCCCGCGAAGGCTCGAGCTTGCCATACAGCGCCACCATCTGACCCACATGGAACTTGTCCCGCAGATACGTTCCGCGAAACCACATGCACTTTACGGTATGCAGCCCCTGCCCCACGGTCATCTCGAACAGTGGCATACTCCGCGTCTGCAGCAGCACCGTTCCCCGAACCTCGCCGATGACCGACGCCATCGTTCCCGCCTGCAAGGCACTCATCGGCATCGGGTTCAACCGGTCTTCATACCGGAACGGCAGATGATACAGCAGGTCCTCCACGGTCTCGACGCCGCGTTTGGCGAGCTCGGCCGCCACGCGCTCGCCCACGTTCTTCACGTACTTGATCGGTGTAGAAAATTCCAGCACAGACCGATGCTACCAAGAACGATCACCCGCGCCACCCCCTTGCAGATCCTCCGTAGTTTCGCCCGTGGCTACAACTGTGTTGCAATAAAAACATGCCGGCTAGGGAAGAGACCTCACCACGCAAGCACATCCTGCTGCATACGCCGCTGCTGGCGTTGGCTGTGGCCGCCTTCGGCATCGGCACCTCCGAGTTCATCATCATGGGCCTGCTGCCCAACCTCGCCGCCGACTTCCACGTCAGCATTCCGAGAGCCGGCGTGCTCGTCACCGGCTACGCGCTTTCAGTCACAGTCGGAGCGCCCATCGTCGCCATTGCCACCGCAAGACTCGAACGCAAATTCGCTCTTCTGCTGCTGATGGGGGTCTTCACTCTGGGCAACTTGGCCTGCGCCATCGCCCCCAGCTACAACCTCCTCTTCGCCGCCCGCGTCCTCACCGCCCTGTGCCATGGAGCCTTCTTCGGCATCGGCAGCGTCGTCGCCGCGAACCTCGTCCCCCGCAACCAGCGCGCCCAGGCCATTGCTCTCATGTTCTCTGGCCTCACGCTGGCTAACGTCCTCGGCGTTCCGGCCGGCACCGCGCTCGGCCAGGCCTATGGATGGCGTGCCGCTTTCTGGGCCATCGTCCCTATTGGCTTCGTTGCCGCCGCAGCTTTGGTCTTCCTGCTGCCATCGCAACCCGCAGGCTCCGGCGATATCTTCCACGAGTTCCGCGTTCTGCGCAAGCCCCAGGTCGTGCTCGTCCTCGCCATGAGTATCCTCACCTCAGCCTCGCTCTTCTGCGTCTTCACCTACATCGCGCCCACGCTCGAAGCAGTCACCCAGGTCTCGCCCCACACGGTCACGCTCACCCTGCTTCTCTTCGGCGTCGGCATCACGCTCGGCAACTTCTTCGGCGGCACGCTCAGCGACTGGCGCCCGATGGCCTTCCTCATCGCCGCGCTCTTTACCCTGCTCGCCACTCTCATCGCCCTCTACTACGCCGAACCTCACGTCATCCCCGCCATCATCATGATCCTGATCTGGGGAGCCGTCCAGTTCGCTGCCGGGGCTCCGCTCCAATCGCGCATCGTCGATCAGGCCGCCGCCGCGCCCAACCTCGCCTCCACGCTCAACCAGGGCGCATTCAACTTCGGCAACGCCACTGGAGCCTCACTCGGCGGAATGATGCTCACCGCCGGGTTCAACTACCGCCAGCTTCCACTCGCCAGCGCCCTTGTGACTCTCATCACTCTGGTACTCGCCCTCATCTCCGCGAAACTCGACCGCAAACACCGGAACGCTCACATCGCTGAGGAGCTAGCCATGCTGTAAGGGAGGAGAGCAAAGTAACAGTAGGCGTAGAATCCTGCCGTGCCCTTTAGTTGTCATTCTGGAAGGGCATCTGCGGTTGCCCCTTTACACCAAAAGCAAATCCGCTCTACCCGTTCTTTCGAATGGCCTCTCGAACATGCTCCACCGCCTGCCCCTTGAAGTGCGTCAGGTTATGTACCTTAGCGGCATGATCTTCAATCACCGGAAGCATCTCCTCTTCGCTGTTCCCCGTAAGCTGCCAGTCGCACTCATACCCCACATCCTTGCAATGAAAGTGCTTCTTGCCATCGTTCTGTGCCATAGTTCACCTCTCCTGCAGAGAGATGCCGATCCTGGAACAAGCGTTCCGCGCAATCTGCATTTATTCACCGGAATACACAACCCGTTTTCATTTTCTATCGCATAGAACGCGAAGCAACTCAGCGGTATTCTCCTCCACCGTCATCGCCGCGGTATCAACTACCATTCGCGGACGATTCCAGGCATCGTATTCTCTTCCCGTCACACTCTCCCACAGCAGCGGCTTCGACTCAACAACCACCGTCTCCCGCTTCTCGAACCGTCTCCGATGTTCCTTTAGATCCGAACAGATCACCTCGATTTCTACCGTCCTGCATCCCGCCTCCGCTCCCACCGCAACCCACGCATCGCGCGTAATCTGCAGCGGATTCACTGAATCCGCCACGACCGTTGTCCCCAGCGTGAGATTCTCCGCTGCCACACGATAGGCAACTGTATAACCTGCAGGCCCCACATCATCCTTCACCACATCGCAAGATCGCAGCGCTTCTTCAATCGTGTCAATCCGGAGATACACGGCGCACAACGCCCGCGCCACCGCCTTCGCCAAAGTCGTCTTACCCGTACCCGGCCTTCCGCCAAACACAATCAGCATCCAAAAACCCCTGATAAACTCAATCTTGAAGCACCACCAAGAGCCTACATGCCCATCGTAGAACTGCAACACGTCCGTAAGGCCTACGACACGAAAATCGCCGTAGCCGACCTCAGCTTCTCCATCGAACCTGGCAGCATGTTCGGCCTTCTTGGCCCCAACGGCTCCGGCAAGACCTCCAGTATCCGCATGATGATCGGCATCACGGTCCCAGATTCCGGCACCGTCAAACTCTTCGGCCAGCCCTTCCGCCGCGACCTACTCAAGCGTACCGGCTATCTCCCCGAAGAACGTGGTCTCTATAAGAAGATGAAGGTCATGGATCAGCTTATTTTTCTGGGCCAGCTCCGGGGTCTGGACGCCGCCACCGCCTCCAAGCGCGCCCACGCCTGGTGCGACCGGCTCGAGATCACTCCGTCCATCGACAAGAAGACCGAGGAACTCTCCAAAGGCATGCAGCAGAAGATCCAGTTCATCTCCACCCTGCTCCACGAGCCGGAGCTCATCATTATGGACGAGCCCTTCAGCGGCCTCGATCCCGTCAACGCCGTCCTCCTCATGGACACTCTCGTTGACCTCCGCAACCAGGGCCGCACGATTCTCTTCTCCACCCATCGCATGGACCAGGTCGAGAAGACCTGCGACAGCATCTGCCTCATCCACAACAGCCACCTTGTCCTCTCCGGCTCCATGCGCGAGATCAAATCGCGCTATCCCGCCAACCGGGTCCTCATCAACTTCACCGGCGATGCTGGATTCCTGGACCACCCGGCCATCCACTCCGCGAAAAATTACGGCGGCCACGCCGAAATCCGGCTCAACGACGGAGCTGACGCCCAGGCTCTCCTTGCTGCCGCAATCACCCGCGCCCGAATCACCCGCTTCGAAGTGATGGAACCTACCCTCGAAGAGATCTTCATCGAAAAGGTCACCGAGACGTCCGTCGGCATTGCCACTGGAGAAAAAGTCCATGCATAACACCTGGCTCATCGCCAAACGCGAGTATCTAGAACGCATCCGCACCAAAGCTTTCATCGTCGCCACCATCCTGATTCCTCTCATGATGGGCGTCTTCGTCTTCGGCGGCGGCTATCTCGCGTCCCGGGCCAAGTCCTCCTCGCACGTCGCCATCGTCTCTGCCGACCCCGTCTTCGCAGCCGACCTTAAATCCGAACTTAAAGCCGGCAAGAACAGCAGCAGCATGACAGTTGACCTGCTTACACCCTCGGACGCCACCCGCGCCGCACTTGACCGTGACCTTGCAGGCAAGAGCGGCCTAACGGGTTATCTCTGGGTCTCTCCGCCCGCACTCCCCAACGACCGTCCTGTCTTCACCTACGTGCCGCGCTCGGCCGGCGACATCACCACGGAAGGGACACTGTCCTCTGCCATCCAGGACACACTCACCCGCGAGGGCCTGACGCACCAGGGCATGGCCGCGCCCGAAATCGCTACCCTCATGGCCCCGGTCGCCATCGACACCAGCAAGACAGGCAACAGCCGCGCAGCCTTCGGCGCCGCCTACCTCCTCTTCTTCCTCATGTATATGGTCATCATGCTCTACGGCATGAATACTGCGCGTTCCATCATCGAAGAAAAGACCAGCCGCGTCTTCGAAGTCATGCTCTCCACGATCAAGCCCGATGAGATGCTGGCCGGAAAAATTCTCGGCGTCGGCGCGGTCGGAATTACCCAGATCGGCGTGTGGATGCTTGCCGCCGGCCTCTTGGGTTCCACGCCGTTGGCAGCGGGAATCATGGGTGGCGGACATGCCCCGATCAGCCTCACGCAGATCTTCTTTTTCGTCGCCTACTTTATCTTCGGTTTTCTGGTTTACTCGAGCATCGCCGCCGCGCTCGGCGCGATGACCAACTCCGAGCAGGAGCTTCAGCAGCTCAATATGTTTCTTGTTCTGCCGCTCGCCTTCTGCCTGCTGATGCTGTTTGTCATCGTTCCCGCGCCCAACTCCACGCTTGCGCAGGTGGTCTCGCTGATCCCCTTCTGCAGCCCGCTGCTGATGAACTTCCGCATCTCGCTCACCACGGTTCCGCCATGGCAGATCGGCCTCTCCTTCGCCCTGATGACTCTCACCATCCTCGCCATCCTGTGGGTCGCCAGCCGCATTTACCGCGTCGGCATCCTCATGTACGGCAAGAAGCCCAATCTTTCGGAGATCCTCCGCTGGCTCAAATACAGCTAGCGCAAATGCGGGTCTCGCACAGGTTTCAAACGCAAGCAAGTAAACTGCAGACGTGGCCTCCGCCTACACTTTGAAGCAGCGCATTGCGCTCGCCGTCATTCCGCGCTTGGCAAGCATGGCTATCTGTTGCCTGGGCGTCACACTGCGGTATCGCGATGTCTGCGAACCCGGCGCCGCTCCCGGCTACGACACCGAGCCCCCGGCCGTCTATGCCTTCTGGCACCGCTGCCTTCTCGCCTGTGCGTGGCGCTTCCGCAACCACGGCATCACCATCCTTATTAGCCGCAGCTTCGACGGCGAACTCGTTGCCCGCACGGTTGAACGGCTGGGTTTTGTCGCCATCCGCGGCTCCAGCTCCCGCGACGGTACCGCTGGTTTGCGTACGATGTACCGCGCCTATCTGGATGGTCACTACTGCGCCATCACCGCCGATGGGCCGCGCGGTCCGGCGATGGTGGCCAAACCTGGAGTGATCCAGCTCGCGCGTCTGGCTGGCACGACGGTCGGGGCCTTCTACGTTCATCCTGAGCGCGCCTGGCAGCTCAGATCGTGGGACAGCTTCCTCATCCCAAAGCCTTTTTCTCGCGTGACCGTCGCATGGACTCGACAGGTTGCGGCTGAGCAGGCTGACGTCCAGGCTGCCCTTGACCTCTCTGTGCAACTTGCTCAATCCTGAAGACGTAGTGGACTTTTCCTCTCTGACATGCTCGTAACCGACTTCCATTTCGATCTTCCCGAAGAGCTGATTGCCCAGTCGCCGCCGACGGTTCGAGGCTCCAGCCGCATGCTTGTTCTGGATCGCGGGACTGGCCTGCGACGGGACAGTGTTTTCAGCCGCTTCGCTGATTTTTTCGAGCCTGACGATCTGTTGATCCTCAATGACAGCCGCGTTATCCCTGCCCGTCTTTATGCGACGAGGGCGCGGAGGCGGCTCACCCAGCAGAGTTCGCCGGACCCTGCGGGGCGGATCGAAGTGCTTCTTACGCAGCAACTTGTGGACGGCACATGGAGCGCGCTGGTTCGTCCCAGCCGCAAGGTGCAGCCCGGCGAACGGCTGCTTTTCCATGACGGGACTGCGGTTGTTCTGGAGGCCGAGGTTGTGGCCGCGGGGGAGTTTGGAGAGCGTACGCTGCGGTTTCAGCCGGTGGCGGATTTCTATGCCATCCTGAATAAGATAGGGCACATGCCGTTGCCTCCTTATATTCATCGCGAGGACAGTCTGGAGGATCGCGAACGGTACCAGACAGTGTTTTCGCGGGCTGCGGGATCAGTTGCGGCGCCTACAGCAGGGCTGCATTTTACGCCGGAGGTCTTGGCGAAGCTGCAACAAAAAAAGGTGCAAGTTGAGACGCTTACACTGCATGTCGGGCTGGGCACCTTCCAGCCGGTGCGGGTGGAGAAGGTGGAGGATATTCGGCTTCACGAAGAGCACTACACGCTGCCTGCGGCTACCGCTGAGGCGATCAACTCCGCGCTCGGAGCAGGGAGGCGCGTCATTGCGGCGGGAACGACGACGACGCGGACGCTCGAGCATTGCGCGCAGGTGGCGGATGGCAGGCCGCTTGAGGCGCACTCGGGGAAGACGAGCATCTTCATTCGGCCGGGGCATCGGTTCCGGGTGGTGAGCGGGTTATTGACGAACTTTCATCTGCCTCAATCGACGCTGCTTATGCTGGTCAGCGCGTTTGCGGGGCGGGAGACGGCGCTGGCGGCTTACACGCATGCAGTGGAGGATAAATACCGGTTTTTCAGTTATGGGGACTGCATGCTGGTGCTGTAATGAAGGTGCCGTGTCGTTCCCGACGCGCTACCATCTAAAAGTTATGGTGAAGAGTGCAGACGATCGGAACGGGCAAGAGCAGAGCGGGGTAGTGAGTGTACCGGGTGGGGCGAAGGAAGAGCCGAAGCACTATACCAAACCGCCGATTTACCTGCTGGACAGCATGGCGTTCATCTTCCGGGCGTATCACGCGATGCAGCGGCAGCGGCCTATGTCGACACGGACGGGCATTCCGACGGCGGCGACGTATGTGTTCGTCAACATGATCAACAAGCTGCGCCGGGACTTTTCTCCGCTGTATCTGGCGGCGGTGTACGACCTCTCGGGGCCGGTGTTCCGCGACCAGCGAGCGCTCGAGATGAAGGCGGTGAAGAAGTTCAACATCAAGACGCAGCAGTTCGACGAGATCGACTACCTGGGGTACAAGGCCAACCGCACGGAGATGCCGCCGGACCTGGCGCAGCAGCTACCGTTTATCCGGCGGGCTCTCGATGCGTTTCGCATCCCGATCCTGAGCTACGAGGGGTTCGAGGCCGATGACGTGATCGGCACGTTGAGCTGCAAGCTGAGCGCGCTGGGGCATAGGGTCTATGTCGTGTCGTCGGACAAGGACATGATGCAGCTGGTGAACGACGATGTGGTGATCCTGAACCCGACCAAGGACAATTTGATCCTCGACCGGGCGGGTGTGGAAGCTGCGCTGGGTGTGCCGCCGGAGCGGGTGATCGATGTGATGGCGCTGCGCGGGGATGCGATCGACAATATACCGGGTGCGCCGGGGATCGGGGACAAAGGCTCGGTGGAGTTGATCCAGCAGTTTGGGTCGGTGGAGGCGGCGCTTGACCAAGCCGAGGAGGTGAAGCGCAAAACGTATCGCGAATCGCTGCAAAACAATCGCGACAACATTCTGCTATCCAAAGAGCTGGTGACGATCCATACCGGCGTGCCGATTGAGTACGACCTGGAGGACATGCGAACGCAGCCGCTCGACAATGCGGCGTGCCGCGAGCTATTTTCGGAGCTGGAGTTTACGACGCTATTGAAGGAGCTTGCGCCGTCGGCAGACAATACGCCGCTGCATTACAACTTGTCCCCGACGCAGGAACAGATTGCGGAGTTGCTGGCCGATGCGCGGTCTGCCGGAGCGGATGGCGAGGTGAAGGGGCTGACGGTTGCGGTGTTCGAAGATGCGTGCGCGCTGGCGGAGGAGGTCTGCGCCGATCCTGCGGGCGAAGAGGAGGCTGAAGTGGAGCCGCCGCCTTCGCAGTCGATGTCGCTGTTCGCCGCGCCGGAGAAATCCGCACAGAATGTACGCGCGGCGGGAGTGCCTACGTCACTGCAGATCGGGCTGGCTACGTCGGACCATACGGCGATGGTGGTCTCGCTCGACGCGCCGGGAGTGCGCGAGGCGCTTGAGAATGCCGCGTTGCCCAAGCATGTTCATGATTTGAAGGCGGTGCTGCGGGCGCTGGAGCCGCATGGGCTGACGCTGGGCGGGGTGCGCGATGATGTAATGCTGTATAGCTATCTGATCAACCCGACGCATGGCTCGCACATTCTGCCGGACGTTACGGCTCGATTTACCAATCGTGCGCTGGCGCGTCCGTCGAAGGCGCCGAGCATGGACGAGATGGCGAACCTGCTGCCGGAGTCGGCCAATGCGGTGCATCGGCTGTCGCATACGCTGCGCGAGCAGATTGAGTCGGCGGGGCTGAGGGAGATCTACGAGACGATGGATCTCCCACTGGTTGCGGTGCTGCTGCGCATGGAGCAGGCAGGGGTGCGGATCGACTCGAAGGTGCTGGGCGATATGTCGAATCGTTTAGCAGTCGAGATCGACAATCTGGCGGAGCGGATTTACCTGCTGGTGGGCGAGGCGATGGGCGCGGATTCGGGGCATCGCTTCAACATCAACTCGCCGAAACAGCTTGGCGATGTGCTGTTCAACAAGATGCTGCTGCCGAAGCCGATGAAGTACGGCAAGGGCAAGGTGGTGTCGACGGCGCAGGATGTGCTGGAGGAGTTGGCGGAACATCATCCGGTGGCCGCGCTGGTGCTGGAGTACAGGCAGCTTGCGAAGCTGAAGTCGACGTATCTGGACTCGCTGCCGCAGCTGACGGACTCGCAGGGCCGGGTGCATACGACGTTCAACCAGGTGGGGACGGCTACGGGGCGTTTATCTTCGACCAACCCGAACCTGCAGAATATTCCGATACGCACGGCGCTGGGGCGGGAGATTCGCGCGGCGTTTATTGCCGCGCCGGGCAATGTGCTGATGTCGGCGGACTACTCGCAGATCGAGCTGCGGCTGATGGCGCATTTTTCGCAGGACCCGCTGCTGCTCGATGCTTACAGGACGGGAAAGGACATCCACACGCTGACGGCGAGCGAGGTGTTTGGCGTGGACCCGGCAACAATGGATAAGGAGACACGGGCGCGGGCGAAGGCGGTGAACTTCGGGATTGTGTATGGCATCAGTCCGTTTGGGCTGGCGGCGCAGTTGGGCATCGACCAGAAGACGGCTAAGACATATATCGAGACGTATTTTGACCGGTATAAGGGGGTGCAGCGGTTTATCGAGGAGACGCTGGAGACGGTGCGGCGGGAGCAGGCGGTGAAGACGCACTTCGGGCGGATTCGGCCGATTCCGGATATTCAGTCGCGCAACCCGAACATGCGCGGGTTTGCGGAGCGAACGGCGGTGAATACGCCGCTGCAGGGGACGGCGGCGGACCTGATCAAGCTCGCGATGCTGAAGATCGATGCGGCGATTCTGGCTCGGGGGCTGAGGTCGCGGATGACGCTGCAGGTGCATGATGAGTTGCTGTTCGACGTGGCCCCGGAGGAGGTGGAGGGGCTGAGGGAACTGGTGAAGCGGGAGATGGAGAGTGTGGCGGAGTTTTCTGTTCCGATCGTGGCTGAGGTGGGAGTGGGGGAGAACTGGCGGGACATGGAGTGAGGGGTCGACCGCTGGTTGGCGCGGATGGGACGGATTAAGAACAGGCAACGGCAACAGCGAAATATGGGGATCCTTCGCTTCGCTCTAGGATGACGGCAACTGCAATAACATTCTTTTCACAAGCTCCAGGATAACTGGAAGTTTGAAGGAGGCGGTTCGCGCGTGGCGTGAATGCTCCATCTTAGCGACGATGAAACTGTCGCGAAGATGGAGCACACGGATGTTGGCTGGCGGAGGTTGTAGCGATTCTACGGTGAATGTGTATCCCGGCAGAAAGAACCGCAGATCCCCTTCGGGGATGACAACAAGAAAACAGGGGCAACAGCGGGGTACAGCAAGATTGAATTTTGATCTAGAGGTTCAGCTTTTTGAAGATGCGCTCCGGGATGTTGCGGATGACGAACATGATGGGTTGCCACTGGAAGGGGACGTAGAGGGTGTCGCTGCGGTTGTCGATGGCTTTGACGATGGACTCGGCTACGGCGTCGACGTCGGCGAACTTTTCGCTTTTGGGCATGCCGGCAGTCATGGCGGTGCGGGTGGGGCCGGGTTTGATGGCGAGGACGTGAACGCCTTCGCGGTCGACGCGGTTGCGCAGGCCGCCTAAGAACGCGGACAGGCCGGCCTTGGAGGAGCCGTAGACGTAGTTGGACTTGCGGCCTCGATCTCCGGCGACCGAGGAAAGAACGGCGAGGGTGCCCAAGCCGCGCTGGACGCAGTAGTTGGCCAGCCAGGTGAGTAGCGAGACCGGGGCCATCAGGTTGGTGTGGAGGATCTGGGCGGCGGTTTCGAAGTCGCGCTCGGCTTCAGCCTGGTCGCCGAGGATGCCGTGGGCGAGGTAGGCGATATCCATGCCGGTGAGGGAGTTGACGGCGTGGGCGAGGAGCTGGGGATGCTTTTCGGTGTCGTCGAGGTCGGCTACGGCGGTGTCGACAAAAGTGGCGCCGCGGGTACGGAGGTCGGCGGCTACGGAGGCTAGCTTTTCTGGATTGCGGGCGATGAGGAAGAGGCTTGCGCCCTGGGTGGCCCAGATGCGGCAGGTGGCTTCGGCGATGCCGGAGGTTGCGCCGAGGACGAGGATCTTGCGGGGAGTGGGCCTGGTCTGGGTCGTCATAGGTATGTGGGTACCAGTCTAAAGGTTTTAGAAAAACATGGCGCAACCGGCTGACAACGACGGTACAGGTGCCTGCGCGAAAACAGATAACCGCAGCCCCTAAGCTGGAGCGAAAACAATATGCCGACATCAAATACATCATGAGTTCACCAGATGTCCCATCGATCCTCTCGTCGGATCACCCGGGCGGTAGCCGCCGGCCTTTCCATTTTGGCTTCGAAAATACGTATGCGAGATTGCCGGAACGCTTTTACGCCCGGCTGGATCCGACACGAGTAGCTGCCCCGATCCTGGTGAAAGTAAATGTGGATCTGGCGCTGAGCCTCGGGTTAGACCCTGGCGCGCTGGCCAGCCCGGAAGGCGTCGAGATCCTGGCTGGCAATGATGTGCCCACGGGAGCCGAGCCTCTGGCGCTCGCCTACGCCGGGCACCAGTTCGGGTATTTCGTGCCTCAGCTTGGTGATGGCCGCGCCCACTTGTTGGGGGAGGTGATGGGGCGTGACGGAGTGCGCTATGACATTCAGCTCAAGGGCTCAGGCCCCACGCCTTTTTCCCGGCGCGGTGATGGCAGAGCCTCGCTCGGCCCGGTCTTGCGCGAGTACATCCTGAGCGAGGCCATGGCGGCGCTGGGTGTGCCAACCACCCGAGCCCTGGCCGCTGTAACCACCGGGGAAAGAGTGATGCGCGAATCATCCTTGCCCGCAGCCGTGCTTACCCGGGTAGCGGCAAGCCATCTTCGCGTGGGCACCTTCCAGTATTTCGCCGCACGGCAAGACACGGAAGCAACGCGCATGTTGGCGGACTACGCGATCGCCCGGCACTATGGTGGCGCTGCACAGGCCAAGCAGCCGTATCGCGCATTCCTGGAGGCCGTGGTCGCGCGGCAAGCGAACCTGGTCGCACAGTGGATGCTCCTCGGCTTCATCCATGGCGTGATGAATACCGACAACACCTCCATCTCGGGCGAGACAATCGATTACGGCCCTTGCGCGTTCCTGGAAGCATACGATCCGGCCATGGTCTTTAGCTCGATTGACCATCAGGGACGCTATGCCTATGGCAATCAGCCCCATGCCGCACACTGGAACCTGACGCGTCTCGCCGAGGCATTGCTGCCCATCCTGGCGCAGGAGGAAGGAAGTGAAGAGGGCGGCGTAGCCTCGGCCAAGGAGGTCCTCGCCGCTTTCGAACCGCACTTCAAGACGGCTCGCATCGCCGGTTTGCGCCGCAAGCTTGGCCTGCTCACGGAGCGTGAGGGCGATGCGGAGCTGGCGGAAGACCTGCTGCAGCGCATGGCCGCGAATCGCGCCGACTTCACCTTGACCTTCCGTCTCCTGTGCGATGCCGCTGGCCGCCGGGCAGGCGACGAAAAAGTAAACGTCTTGTTCGCCAACCCATCGGCTTATGACTCTTGGGCAGCTCGATGGCGAGGACGCCTGAAAGATGATCCCGCCTCACCGGAAGCGCGCGCTGCAGCCATGCGGATAACAAACCCGGCATTCATCCCGCGCAATCACGTAGTGGAGTCGGCACTGGACGCCGCCGTTGAGCGGCAGGACTTCCGGCCCTTCGAGGAGTTGCTGGAGGTGATCTCGCGCCCCTATGAGGATAGGGCCGGCCTGGAGCGGTACACCACGCCAGCCCGCCCCGAGGAGTGCGTGAGGCAGACTTTCTGCGGGACGTAAGCACCGGCATCACCAGAGCCGCAGGATTCGAGGCGTGTGCTGCCCGTGGAATCCCGTCTCTTCTTACGATCCGCTGCTAAGGAACATGCTGAGGTACTCCTTCGTCGAAGACCGGTTCAAATTAAGGCGCTTTGGACAGTCGCTCCCAACGACCGCTTCCCGCGTCCAACGTTCCCGAATCACAGTGAGTCCCCGTTCTTTTGCTACAATTCAAGTACGGGGCAGTGACAGTGCCGCGAGATTCAGCCTCTTGCCGGAGATGTTCAAGCTGCGCTTACTTGACGTTCCTGGAAGCTTTCTCCGGAATTGAAGTTATCCATTGAGAGGGAGTGAAGCAGGCGGAACAAGCAGGCGCGTAGCTCAGTTGGTTAGAGCGCTACCTTGACACGGTAGAGGTCAGGAGTTCGAGTCTCCTCGTGCCTACCATATTTATCAAAAAACTTAGCCGCACTAAATAGGAAGATTGTTTTCGGATGTCAGCCGCTACCGCAGTCGGCCCGACATGCCTTACAAGCAAAGTGTTCGCCCAGTAAGGATTCAATCCCCGGCTGGTTGGACTGGCAAAGACCCAATCCCCCGGCTTTGTGTAAGGGTATGAGCTTCCATTGCGCGAGGGCTTTGGATAGTTCTCCATTCAAAGACAGAGGACGATTTGGACCTGCCGTTTTGGTCCTACCTACAAACCTGCTTCGCGATCGACCTGCGAACGTAGAGCAAGTTTTTATCAAAGTCCACATCCTGCCATTGCAGCCCAAACAGTTCACTCTTTTGGAGGCCGGTTATGGCAGCCGCTAGGGTAGCTGTGCGGCCTGGTTCTGTCAGTTCGGCAAGGATGGCGGATATCTCCTCTACGTCGAGGACATCCGGTTCGTAGATCCGTTTCGCACTCTTGCCTACCTGCTTTATCGGTTTGGCGGTTGCCCATCCAGACCTCATTGCATGTTCATAAAGGGCAGATAGGATATTTTATCGAAGACACGGAGACTCCCACGCCACGTACAGCTAAGGTATTTTCTCCGAGACTTTGTTCGGAGGTTTTATCGTTTGGTTTGCGGGCTTGGGGAGAGTCTATTTCAGGGGAGAATCGAGAGTGGTGGCGGGGAGAAGACGGTCTCGCTTCGCGAGATGCCCACATCTCAAAATCGAGATTTGGGGCACCAGTGAAGGTGGTTTTGGAAGAATGCGCCTTAGTTCGTGGTGGAGCGGTTGAGGCCCAGAAGAGGGGTGAATCAGGAACCTTAACCGGTGCTGAAGTGGTATACTTAGAAGTACGGAAAGACAGTCCAGAAGTGGCGTAAATCGCTGTAATGGCGCGGGTTTTCGCGGGTTGTGAGATGGACTGCGAGACTTGATGTAGACGGCGGAACGGAAGTCAGGACTGAGCTGGAATTCCGGTAGAAAGCAGCAGGCACTGAACGGAGAATCATGGCGACGACGGCAATCCCGACCGAGACTGAGGTTTTGGAGCTACAGACGAACGGAACGACCGGCACCAAAGACGCGAAAGACGCGCGCAAGAAAGAGGGCGGCGGCTACTCGGCTGAGAACATTACCGTGCTGGAAGGGTTGGCGGCGGTGCGGCTGCGGCCGGCGATGTACATCGGCTCGACCGGCGAGCAGGGGCTGCACCATCTGGTGTATGAGGTGGTCGATAACTCGGTCGACGAGGCGCTGGGCGGCCATGCGACGCGGATCGATGTGACGATCCACGTCGATAACTCGATTACGGTGGTCGATGACGGGCGCGGAATTCCGGTCGACGACAAGGTGATCAACGGCGAGAAGATGCCGGCGGTGCAGGTGGTTTTGACGATGCTGCATGCGGGCGGCAAGTTCGACGCTTCGAACTACAAGGTTTCGGGCGGTCTGCATGGCGTTGGCGTGAGCTGCGTGAATGCGCTGAGCGAGGAGTTCGACGTCGAGATCTGGCGTGATGAGCATGCGTGGGAGCAGGACTACTCCAAGGGCGCGCCGATCTCGAAGCTGCGGAAGATGGGGCCGAGCAAGCGCAAGGGCACCAAGGTCCACTTCCTGCCGGACAAGTCGATTTTTACGGTGACGGAGTTCAACTACGACACTCTGGCACAGCGGCTGCGCGAACTTGCGTTCCTGAACAAGGGGCTGGAGATCCACCTGACCGACGAGCGCACGACCGATGCGAAGACGGGTGAGAGCAAGCACCAGGAGTTCAAGTACGCGGGCGGGATTGCGGAGTTTATCAAGCACATCAACAAGGGTAAGCAGGTGCTGCACGAGAAGCCGATCTACATGGAAGCCGAGCGCGATGGCGTGGCCATGGAGATTGCGCTGCAGTATAACGACGCCTACTCGGAGACTGTGTTTACGTTCGCGAACAACATCAATACGGTGGATGGCGGGACGCATCTGTCGGGCTTCAAGACGGCGCTGACCCGGACCATCAATGCGGCGGGGCAGTCGCTGGGGCTGTTCAAGGATGTGAAGGAGAACCTTAGCGGCGACGATGTGCGCGAGGGGCTGGTTGTGGTGATCAGCGTGAAGCTGAGCCAGCCGCAGTTCGAAGGACAGACGAAGGGCAAGCTGAACTCGGACATCGCGGGGACGGTGCAGGCGTTCGTGAATGAGCGGCTGGGGGCGTTTCTGGAGCAGAACCCTTCGGTCGCGAAGAAGATTATCAACAAGGCAATTGACGCGGCGCGGGCGCGTGAGGCTGCGCGAAAGGCTCGCGACCTGACGCGGCGCAAGGGTGCGCTCGACGGCGGCGGGTTGCCGGGTAAGCTGGCGGACTGCAGCGAACGGCAGCCGGACCGTTGTGAGCTGTACCTGGTGGAGGGCGAGTCGGCAGGCGGGACGGCCAAGCAGGGGCGGGACCGGAAGTTCCAGGCGATCCTGCCGTTGAAGGGCAAGATCCTGAACGTCGAGAAGGCGCGCTACGACAAGATGCTGGGCCATGAAGAGATTCGGGCGATGATTACGGCGCTGGGATGCGGGATCGGCAAGGACGACTTCGACGCGAGCAAGCTGCGGTATGGCAAGCTGATCCTTATGACCGACGCCGACGTGGACGGGTCGCATATCCGCACGCTGCTGCTGACGTTCTTCTTCCGGCATATGACGGAGCTGATCAAGCGCGGGCATGTGTATATCGCGCAGCCGCCGCTGTACCGGATTAAGAAGGGCAGGTTCGAGCAGTACATCAAGGATGACCGCGAGTATGTGAACGTGATGGTGAAGCGCGCCTCCGATGGCATGGTGATCCGCTATGGCGGCGATGGCGGACGGCTGGAGGGTGCGGCGCTGACGAAGTTCATGGGGCAGTTGAACGACTACCTCGGGTTTTTCGACAAGGTGCTGAAGCGGCTGCGGAACGAAGAGGTCACGCGGACGTTCGCGGAGCTGTTCGCGCAGGAAGGCAAGGATTCGGCGCGACGTACGGACTTTGAGTCGCAGGCGAAGCTGGAGCGGATGCGCGCGCGACTGCTGGAGATGCAGAAGCCTTACCAGTTCAAGAACGTTGGCGAGGTGGAGCTGGATGAGGAGCACAAGACCTATTCGGTGAGCTATACGGATGCGCAGGGTGCGGTGCGGGCGATCGACTGGACGCTAGCTTCGGCTCCCGAGAGCAGGCAGATGCTGGGCAAGCACGCGCAGATCAAGGAGCAGTTGGTGGCTCCGTTCTTCATTGAATACGCTGTGAAGACGAAGGCTGCCGAAGCTGCGGAAGAGGCAGAAGAGATCGCTTCGGAAGAGGGCGTGGCGGAGAATGCCGCGGCTCCCGGGACAGCTGCTGAGGCTAAGCCGGGCAAGCGGGTGAGCAAGTCTTCGCAGGACCCGGTGGAGAAGAAGACGGCGCGCGAGGTATTCGAATACGTCATTGAACAAGGGCGCAAGGAGTATCAGGTGCAGCGCTACAAGGGGCTGGGTGAGATGACGGCTCCGCAACTTTGGGAGACGACGATGGACCCGGAACGGCGCACGCTGATGCAGGTGAAGCTCGAAGATATCGCGGCCTGCGAGGAGATCTTTACGACCTTGATGGGCGAGGATGTGGAGAGCCGGCGGAAGTTCATTGAAGAGAATGCGCTGGATGTGAAGAACCTGGATATCTAGAAGCGTATGTCCTGCCGGACGGGCCTGCTGCGCGGAGGGCGGTCACTTCGTGACGCGTATACCTTGTCTGGGCAGGGTAATCAGCATGGGGCCTCCGGTTGGTCGGCAACGAAATATCGATTCCGACCAACGGGAGGACCAGCCGAAGGGGTATACACGTCACGAAGTGACCGCCCCGCGCGTAGCGGGCCCGTCTGGCAGGACAGATCGATAGTGCGGATTGTTGTTGGTGTGGAGAAAGGCAACCGCAGATTCCCCTTCCGGGAATGACAGACAAAGGGCACGGCAGACACTAAGCCAACTGCTACTTTGCTTTAGTTGCGGAAAGGGGCTTGGCAAATCTCTCCCAGGGCGTGAAGTTTTTACCTCTTCTCTGGGCGTTTGATTCATAAGTCACGTCAAGTTTCTTGGTTTGGCTCACTCGGCTGCAAAACTCATCCTTCACGTCCACCGTCATGGCTCGGCCACACGGAACAGGTGCGGGAACTGGGCACCCGCTGGGTGGTTCGCTGCATCAGACGCGGGACGGGGTGATTCTATGCAGAGGCGAGAGTTTCTATCGAGTGCGGCAGCGGCGGCACTGGTTGCGGGGAGTGCGGCAGCGGCGGCGGAGCAGAGTGGAACGGTTGGAGGAACAAGACAGGAGAGAGGTCAGAGCATGGCGGGAGAGGCGGGTGCGGGAGAGGCCGCTTCGGGACAGATGGGTGCGGGACAGACGGCTGCGGGTTCGTCAGCGGGGGCGGCGGGGCAGATTCCCCGGGTGACGCAGGCAAATGCGGGAACGATGCGGGGGGAGATGCTGTATCGGGAGCTTGGGGCGACTGGGGTGCAGGTGTCGCTGATCGGGATGGGCGGATCGCATCTCGGGCTGGCTACGGTGCAGGAGGACGAGGCGATTCGGCTGGTGCATGAGGGGCTGGACCGGGGGATCACGTTTCTGGACAACTCGTGGGACTACAACGAGGGCAGGAGCGAGGAGCGGGTGGGCAAGGCGCTGGCGCAGGGCGGCTATCGGCAGAAGGCGTTTGTGATGACGAAGATCGATGGGCGGACCAAGGAGGTGGCGGCCGCGCAGATCGATACGTCGCTGAAGCGGTTGAAGGTAGACCATATCGATCTGCTGCAGCACCATGAGGTTCTGCGGTATGACGACCCGGACCGGATCTTCCATGAAGGAGGGTCGATGGAAGCGGTGGTGGCGGCGCAGAAGGCGGGGAAGATTCGGTTCATCGGGTTTACGGGGCATAAGAATCCGCATATCCATCTGCAGATGCTGGAGGTGGCGAAACAGCATGGGTTCCACTTCGATACGGTGCAGATGCCGATCAACATCATGGATGCGCACTTCCGGAGCTTCGCGCAACTGGTGGTGCCGCGGGCGCTGGAAGAGAAGATCGGTGTGCTGGGGATGAAGTGCTTTGGGGATGACATTATTTTGAAGAGCGGGGCGGTGCAGCCGATGGACTGTCTGCGCTACTCGCTGAATGTGCCGGTGTCGGTGCAGATTACAGGGATCAACTCGAAGATGCTGCTGGACCAGGCGTTTGAGGCGGTGAAGGCGTTCAAGCCGATGGACGAAGCTGAGGTGGCGCAGTTGATCTCGAAGACACAGGAGGCGGCGATGGAAGGCAAGTATGAGCTGTTCAAGACGACGTCGCACTTCGATACGACGGCGCGGCATCCGGACTGGCTGGGATCGGATAGTTCGGCGGTGCAGAAGCTGGCTCCGCAGTTGCCGGGATAGTGCTGGTCCTGCCGGACGGCCCTCCTGCGCGAAGCCACTCCACGAACGAAGACCTGTTTGTGGGGACGGCGGTCACTTCGTGACTTGTATACCGGTCTTAGCGACATAAGCTGCATAGGTCCTTCCGTCGGCCAGGAAGAAGACTGGAGTACATCTGAGGGAGGACAGCTCTTGAGCGGGTTTGCTTTTGGTGTGGAGGGGGCAACCGCAGATTCCCTTCGGAAGTTGACAAACAAAGGGCCTCGCAGACTTTACGGCAACTGCAAGTTTGCCTAAAACTTGAAGCGGTAGCGGAGTTCGGCGAAGATTTCGCGGGGATCGTTGTAGTGGAATCCGCCGAAGGTGAGGCTGTTGTCGAGCAGGACGCGGCGGTTGGCTACGTTGGTGGCGGTGACGCTGGCGGTGATGTTTTCGCCGAAGCTCTTGCCGAGGGAGAGGTCGAAGGTAGTGTGTTCCGGCAGATAAGGGTTGGGGTAAGGGGTGGCGGGGTCGGGGCTGCCGTTGACGAAGCCGGAGCCGTAGTAGAGGTTGGTGGAGGCGGTGGTGTCCCAAGGGAGTGAGGCGTTGAAGCCAGCGTTAAGCGTGTTGCGCTGGTCGTGGTCAAGCGGCGTGTAGCCGGGGGCGACGTCGCACTGGGGTGAAGCGATGGGATAGCAGATGAGTCCGCCGGTGATGGGACCGCGCTGCTCGGCGATTTGGTTGGAGTAGGCGAGGTGGGCTTGGCCAAGATGGGCGATGCGCGGGCTGCGGAGGGAGAGTTCCCAGGCGCGGATGAGTGCTCCGTCGATGGTAACGGGGAAGTAGATGCTGGAGTCGCCGAGGTTGGAGTGGTCGAGGAAGTTGTTGACGCGGGTCTTGAAGGTGTCGGCGTCGAGTAGCCAACCGTGGTAAGGAATTTGCACGCCGAACTGGTGCTCTTCGTCGCGTTCGCCGTGGAGCGGAGTGAAGTCGGTGTTGTTAGCTTGCGCAAACTGGACGACGGGGCCGGCAGCGGTAAGAAGCGGCGGGGGTTGGTAGAAGCGGCCGTAGAAGGCGCGGAAGACCCAGTTGAGTCTGGGGATGCGAAGGGCTGCGCCGAAGCGGGGAGCGGTTTCGTCTTCGGTGATAACCGATTGGAAGTGGGTCTGGCGGAGACCGGCGATGAGGGTGAGCCAGGAGGTCGGCTTGTAGTTGTCGGAGAGGTATTCTTCGATGACGCCGCCGCTGGCTGCCTCGGGGAGGGAGAAGGGCGCGGTGCCGCTTGCATCCTCGTTATCGTTGAAAACAGCGCCGAAGAGATAGGTGTCGTGCTGGCCGAAGGAGTAGAAGCCGGCTTGCAAGGTGTTGCGGGCGATTTCGGTGGTGATGGAGGCTTGTGCTCCGCCGTAGTTCGAGGAGCGGTGCGAGGTGGTCGCTACGGGTGTGTCGTCGAGGTTGGGATCGTAGTTGGCGCGGTTGAAGTGGTAGAAGGGCGAGACCTGGAGGACGGTGGACGGGTTGAAGGTATGAAGCCAGGAGAGAGCGGCGATTGCATCGGTCTCGTGCTGGGCGTCGCGGAGATTGCTTGAGTCGTACTGCTGGTTCTCGAAGCTGTTGGGATCGGGGTCGTAGGGGATCTGGAAGAAGTCGTTGCGGAGTTGGGTGACGAGGCGGAACTGGTCTTTGGGGGTGCGGTTGTAGATGAGGGACGCGAAGCCTCCATAGCCGTTGGCAGCGTCGTGGAAGACCTGGCCGATGGGTGGGGCGAGGCCGTAATCGCTACGGTTGCCGTTGAGACTGGCATAGTAGGCAAATTTCTCGGTGTGGTCGCCGAGGTTGATCTGGTCGTTGGTCTGAAGGAAGCTGCCGGCGGAGAGGACGAGTTCGGCTTGGCGGTTGCGCTCGAAGCCGGTGCGGGGAACTACGTTGAAGACGCCGTAAGTGCGGTCGCCGGTGTCGGCGGTGTAGCTGCCACGCTGGATTTCGATGTAGTCGATGTCTTTGGGGTCGATCTGGGCGCCGAGATTCGAGGCGATGTTGGTGTTGGGGATCTGGACGCCGTCGATGAGCCAACTGACCTGGTGGCCGCCGCGCATGTGCAGCATGTCGTGGGTCATGTAAGCGCCGGGGACGTAGTCGGTGATCATGGCCATGCTGTTGGTGCGGTCGGCTCCGGGGGTCTGGGCGATGGTTTCGCGGCTGATGAGGGTGGTGGGCGTGGCAGTGTTGACGTTGGCTTCGCCGGCGCTGGAGGTGACGGTGGTGGATTCTTGGACAGTGGCAATAGACAGTTCGAAGTGAAGGACGGGAGCGGTATCGGACGCGAGGGTGAGGGTCTGGCGGATGGAAGAGAAGCCGGGTTGGGAGACGGTGAGGGTGTAATCGCCGAGTGGGAGAGAGAGGATGGTGAAGGTGCCGTCCTGTGCGGTGACGGCGGATTGGGTGAAGGTAGAGTTCGCAGCGCGGAGCTGGATGCTAGCGCCGACGATCGGGCGGTGCTGGGTGTCGTGGACGATGCCGTGAAGCTGGCTGAAGATGGAGGCGTGGGCGGCTACAGCGAGGAGAAGAAGCGGCAGGAAGAGAACGAGTTTGCGCATGGGGCTTTTGGACTCCCGAGTCAGAGGACACTGACAGAGCTGGAATTTCGTAGGGGTGCGGCAAGCACGATCGCGATTCCGCTGGGGTGAGATGCGGAACATGAGCTAAAGCGGATTTGCTGTTGGTGTAGAGGGGGCGAACCCGGAGTCCCTTCGCGAATGAAAAACAAAGGGCACGGCAAACTCTACGCTAACTGCTACTTTGCTCTAGCGTGGGTATAAGAGCAGGTCTGGCTAGAGAAGGTTGAGGCGGGGAGGACCGCGCTTGTGGCGGGAGCGGTCGAGAGCCACGCGGGCGCGGGCTGAGGTCTGGGATTTGAGGGAGGGGTGGCTTACGATTTCGGCGGAGATCAGCGATGCGGTGTGCAGAGAGAGATCGCCGTGCCGGACCTGGGTGATGGCCGCGGGATAAGCGGGGCACCGTTGCGGGATGCGGGTGAGGTGGATTCCGGGGCCGGAAGATGCCTGCTGCATGTTGCCCATGCAGTGATGTGCGCCGTTCCGTCTGCAGCAGGCCGGGAGATTCGCGCCGGAGCTGGCCGGGAGGGCGAGCGCGGGCGAGATCAGCGGCAGGCTGAAGAGAAGCAGTAAGGTGATGCCGAGGAGGCGTCGCACAGTGTGATTGTAGACGACGTTGGGAGTTGGGACGGAAGAGGGAATGGGGCGACGATCGCTGGCGTAAATCGTCGCCCCCTGGTATCGATTAGGGGCTTAGGAAGCAAAGGACTGCCAGATGGCGCTAGAGTCCAATCATGGCGCAGTCGAACCGTTACTTTCGATTTTCAAAGTTATCCGAGGCGAAGTTCCGGCACCTGGTCCGGTGTTTTGCCTTGGATTTGACAGCCACGCAGACGGCCCATCTGACTGGGATTTCGCTTCGTTCCGTCAACACGATCTTTCTGCGCCTGCGCACCAGGATCGCCGCCGAGTGCGAGCGGCAGTCGCCGTTAGAGGGAGTGCTCGAAGCCGATGAGTCTTACTTCGGACCACAGCGCGTGCGCGGGAGGTGCGGACGCGGCGCCGGCGGCAAGACCATCGTCTTCGGCCTGCTCAAGCGCGGCGACAAGGTCTACACCGCCATCGTCCCCACTGCTTCCAAAGCCGCGCTGCAAGCGGTGATTCGTGGCCGCGCCAGTCTCAGCTCGGTTGTCCACACCGACGGCTGGGCTGGCTATCACGGCCTGGTCGATCTGGGCTACGACAAGCACCTCAGAGTCGAGCACCGGGAGAATATCTTCGCCCAGCAACTCAACCACATCAACGGTATCGAAAGCTTCTGGAGCGTGGCCAAACGTCGCCTCGCCAGGTTCTGCGGTGTGCCCAAACGCATCTTCTACCTCCACCTCAAAGAGACAGAATTTCGCTTCAATCACCGCAACAATAACCTCTACAAAGAACTGCTAAACTTCCTCAGAAAGGATCCACTCTGAGTCCTTTGCTTCCTAAGCCCCTCGATTATTTCGCGGGTTGCGAGGCGGAGTTCTGAACGATGAGGTTGTTGGTGACGCTGAAGGCGCCGGGGGCCTGGTTGGCCTGGATGCCGGCAATTTGTGAGTCGGACTTGTTGAGCACGGCGCCATAGAGGGTGACATGGCCACTGTTCACGATGATATGGATGGCGTGGAATCCCAGGGGAGGGCTGTTGGTGATGCCGCCCGCTGCGATGGCGACGCCGGCGCCGGGTCCGATGGCGCGGCCGAGGGTGCCCTGGTTGGCGTTGTATTTGCGGAGCGAAGGCTGGGTGTAGATGCGGTTGTAGACCTCGGCGCGGATTCTGTCATCCATCGGAGAGTAGGGCAGGACCTTGATCTGATTGTTGACCGAGGTGATGCCCTGGATGTTTTTAACGGCGCGGCCGGCATCCTCTTTGAGGACGGGACGGGAGGCGAAGCCGTTGAGGGTGAGGACTCCGCCATGGATGTCGAAGGTGAGCCAGTCGAAGACGCTTTGGGTCGAGAGACCGGCAAGCTTCTTCTGGACCTGGTTGACGACTTGCGCCATGTCTTCCTGAGACGCGGCTGGGTTGGGAGTGGGACTCTGCGCGAAGGCAGCGGGCGCGGCGATGGCCATGGCGAGAAAAGCTGACAGAAGCGAGGGCAGTATGCGGCGACTCATGAGTTCACTCCGTGATTGCAAGGATATGGTCTTCGGGCAAAACGATACGCTCCCACGAGATAGGAGTCCAGAGCGTTGCGTGAGGTTGTCAGTCTTTTTTGCCGATGCGCCGGAGATTGGAATCAGTAGCGGCGGCCTCGGTTGAAGTCGAAGGTGTAGACGCCGCCCAGGGTGATGGCGGTGGGATGGATGGATCCAGATGGAGTGACTGGCGTGTTCCAGTGCTGAAACTGGACGTCGGCTTTAAGAGCGAGAGAGTGAGTGAGGCTGTAATCAAGGCCTATGCCGGGAGAGTAGATGAAGGTATTGGAGCTGATGTAGTCGAGGTCGCCGACAGGAAAGCCGCCGTTGAGATAATCGATCTGGCCGCGTCCGATGAGGAAGTCGGCGTAAGGATGCAGCCGGCCGAGAGGGTATTCGACCTTGGGGCCGAGGAGAAAGTTCTTCTGGCTGCTGATGTTGCCCGAGTCGATGGGATAGCTTCCGCGGACTTCGAAGGCGGGCTTAAAGAGGCGGAAACCGAGGAAGGTGAGGTCCGCGCCGGCGGTGATGTCGAGATTCTTACCTCCTTCCAACTTGGTATAAACGCCTGTGCCTGCGACGAAGGCGGAGAGTTGGAGTTGCTGGGTGGCGGTGGGAGCGCTTTGCGCGGTTGCGACCTGGATAAGTGAGACGCTAAGTGAGACATGGGCCAGAGCGAGGATGGCGGTGAGCCGAACCAGCCTTACAAACGATCGTGTGTCCTTCATTCAATCCCCTTGCTTTTATTCTTATAAACTAGCTTAGACTCGTATCCTGCGACAGTGTTTCGCCAGCGGCGGCGCATTCCAAATTCCATTCGAAGCCGCTGCAAAGTCTGAGGTTCCTATGAAGAGAGTTATCGGCTTAGCGGCGGCGATGCTTACGTTTTCGTCCGCATTGTTTTCACGACGTGGAGACGGACAGGCAGCTTCGGACTTCGGCGGATGAGCGTCTAGGTGGGACGATTGGTTCGATCTCTCGTAGCTCTGGCGGCGTTGCTCGCGCTTGTCTATGCGGTGGACTGGATGATGCTGCGTAGCCGGGTGGCGCATGGCACGGCCTTTGGCGTGATAGAGGTGAACCAGTTTCTCGCTACTCCGCTGAAGGGAAATAAAGTCGAGTACGACCTGATGGGGACCACTCCGGTGACTTGCAGCAGGTCGATCTTTCCGCAGCAGGGGAATCCTGCGTGCTGGTGGCTGGAGAGGCACAAGGCGCAGTGGGAGTGAAGGCGTTGGGGAATTTTCCGGCTTGTAAGAGAGCGGTTCGCGCCCCACGAAAGCATTCTGCAGGTGGAAACTACACAGCCGGTGTTTCTTTTAGAGCGAAGATACGGTGAGCGGATCCGGCAAGTACAAATGCAGGGTCCTTCGCGACGTTCAGGATGACGAGGAAAGACCGCGATACAGCAGTATTGCAATGAATTTGCTCTCGAGCGGATTTGCTGTTGGAGTGGAGGAAGAAAAACGCAGATTCCCTCCGGAAATGACAAACAAAGTGCATGAAAGACTCCACAATGACAAACAAAGGGCATGGCAGACTCCACGCCAACGGCTACTTTGCTCTCATGGCGATGATCTTTTGTTATGACTTGCGCTGTTCCACTGGGATGTAGGGGGCGGGGTAGGCGGGGCCGGTGTAGTCGGCGCGGGGACGGATGAGGCGGTTGTCGTCGTGCTGCTCGATGACGTGGGCGGCCCAGCCGGAGATGCGGCTGATGGCGAAGATGGGGGTGAAGAGGTCGATGTCGATGCCGAGCATGGTGTAGGTGGAGGCGGAGTAGAAGTCGACGTTGGCGTTGAGCTTCTTTTCCTGTTTGACGAAGAGTTCAATTTTGCGGGACATGTCGAACCATTTGGAGTTGCCGGAGGTGCGGCCGAGTTCTTCGGACATGCGGCGGAGGTGGGTCGCGCGCGGGTCTTCGGTGTGATACACGCGGTGGCCGAAGCCTGAGATCTTTTTCTTTTCCGCGAACATCTGTTTGACGTATCCGGTGGGGTCGGCGCCGGCTTTGTCGATGGCGTAGAGAAGGCGCATGGTGGCTTCGTTGGCTCCGCCGTGGAGCGGACCCTTTAGTGCGCCGATGGCACCGGTGATGGCGGAGTGAATGTCGGCGAGGGTGGCGGCGATGACGCGGGCGGCGAAGGTGCTGGCGTTGAGCTCGTGGTCGGCGTGGAGGATGAGCGCTATGTCGAAGGTGCGGCTTGCGGTGTCCGAGGGTTTCTCGCCGTTGAGCATCCATAGGAAGTTGGCGGCGTGCGAGAGCGAGTGGCCGGCTTCGGCTGGTTCTGGAAAGACGATGGACTTGCCTTTGCGGATGCGATCGAAGGCGGCGACGATCATGGGGATCTGCGAGGTGAGGCGGAAGGCTTTGCGGACGTTGGCGTCGTGCGAGCTGTCGGCTTTGTCGGCGTCATAGATGCTGACGAGCGAGACGGCGGTGCGGAGGACCTCCATGGGGGAGGCGTCGGCGGGGACGCTGCGGAGGAGGTCGATAATCTTGGGATCGAGCTTGCGGGCAGCGGAGAGGTCCTGGTTGAACTCGGTGAGCTCGGCTTGATTGGGGAGTTTGCCGAACCAGAGGAGATAGGTGGTCTCCTCGAAGGTGGAGCGCTGGGCGAGTTCGTGGATGTCGATGCCGCGGTAGGAAAGAACGCCGGCGTCACCGTCGATCCAGCAGATGGCGGAGGTGGTGGCAACGATACCTTCCAGGCCTTTCGATGCGACGACAGTAGACATAGGCGCGTTTCTCCCGGTGAAACTCAAGTACATCTGGTTATAGCGCAGCGGAGAAACGGTTGTCACGGCGAGGTGGGCGAATATCGGTGTGCTTGTGCGAGATGGACGCTATCTGGGCTGGGGTAGAACTCGGGCTGGAGAGAAGGGATCGAGATTGATGGAAGGGGGTTCGCCGGAGAGGAGTTGCGCGATGACGTGCGCGGTGGCGGGGGCGAGCAGGATTCCATTCCGATAGTGGCCGGTCGCGAGGAGGTGATTCGGCTGGTTGGGAAGGGCGCCGAGAAGAGGCAGCCCGTCTGAAGTTGCGGGGCGCAGGCCGGCCCAGGCTTCGAGTTGAGGGGCGTGGGCTAGCGGCGGTAAGAGCGCTGTGGCGAGCGAGCGGAGGTGTGCGATGGCGGAGGGGTGGAGGGTCTTGTCGAAGCCTGCATCTTCGACGGTCGCTCCGATGATGGCGCGGCCTGCGTTGGGGCCGGTGGTGCGGGGGACTATGTAGATGTTATGGGCGCGGATGACAACTTCGAGGGGAAGAGAAGAAGGGAGAGCGACGGCTAGCATCTGGCCTTTTTTTGGAGAGACCTGGAGGTTGGGCAGGTGCGAGGTGGAGGCGGCCCAGGCTCCGGTGCAGTCGATGAACTTTACGGTGGCGATGGGGCCGAGTGTGGTTTGGATCTCAATGCGGGTGTTGCTGGCGCGAGTGGAGAGGATGCGGGTGTCAGGACGGAGGTCGATCGTGGTGGCGCGTACGGCGGCGAGGAGCGCGGTGGCAAGTTGGCGGGGGTCGAGGCTGTGCTCGTCGAGGAGTGTGAAGCGGTGACTCGCGGGGGTAAGTGCGGGAAGGAAGTGAGCGAGATCCGCAGGGGTGAGTTCACTTTTCGAGATTGGGAGGTGCGATGGAATCCATTGGAGGGTGGTGTGGGTCTGGAAGGGAACGCGGAGGCCGGATAAAAGATGGATGCGTTCGAGGAAGCAGGGATAGAGGGAGAGGCTGAGGCCGGCGAGGGCGCGGAGTTGAGGCGAATTTTCGGGATCGGCGGCGGCGAGCATACCGGCAGCCGCGGTGGAGGCTTCGGCGAGCGGAGCGCCCCGGTCGAAGACGGCGATGCGATAGCCGCGGTGGTGAAGCTCGAGGGCAAGCGAGAGCCCGACGATGCCGGCGCCGGCAATGCAGATGTCGGGATGGTGCATGGAATAAGTTTAGTTGGATCGGGAGACGTTATAGTTTGTGAGGGTCTGTTTCGCAGGCTTGCAGAGATTGTGACGGACCGGGCGATTGGGTCTGGATCAAGGACGTTGCGGCAAAGTACGAGGAGAGTGTGATGAGCGAAGACGAATATGTAGGAGAGCGGTCGATTTCCGGAGCATTGCTTGCCGTAGTTGCGGTTGCGTTGCTGGCGGGGTTGGCGGGACTGGTATGGTGCTACACGCTGCAGAATCATATCGCTGCCGCGGAACAGAAGATTGCCTCGGGCGACCAGAAGAACGCGGAGATGGCGCAGCAGTTGCAGGCGACCGATGCGCGGCTGCGGGCGACGAGCGAGACGCTGGGGCGGAGCGTGGGTATGACCCAGAGACAGATCGATCTGCGAACGCAAAGCATCCTTGCCTCGCAGAAAGTGGCGACGGCGAAGCTGGAGGAGGAGCAGGCTGCGGCGTCGAAGAAGATTGGAGCCGTGTCGACCGATGTTGCGAGCGTGAAGACGGATGTGGGCGGGGTAAAGACGGATGTGGCGACGACGAAGTCCGACCTGGAGGCAACGAAGACGCAGTTGAACCGGGTAGTGGGCGACGCCGGCGTGATGAGCGGGTTGATCGCCACGAACAAGGATGAGTTGGAGGTCCTGAAGCACAAGGGCGACCGGAATTACCTGGAGTTCACGTTGCAGAAGGGCGCGAAGCCGACGCTGCTGTCGACCATCAAGCTGCAGTTGAAGAAGGCGGATGTGAAGCACTCGCGGTATACGCTAAACGTGAGCGCGGATGACAGGAACATCGAGAAGAAAGATAAGGGGCTGGATGAGCCGGTGCAGTTCTACACTGGCAAGGACCCGGTGCTGTATGAACTGGTGGTGAACGTGATTGAGAAGAACAAGGTGTCGGGGTATCTGTCGACGCCGAAGAATGTGATGAAGGCTTCGGCTCAATAAGGAGAGGCAACCGCAGACGCAGAGAAGGGGACGCTTATCGCGTCCCCTTCTCTGTTTGCCTTGGTTGAATTACTTTTTGGTTGCCTTTTTTGCTGCCTTCTTCGCTGGTGCCTTTTTGGCGGCTTTCTTCGTTGCCATGTGCCTATTCTCCCTAGTGATTAGACATTGACTCTGCAACATGATTCATTGCAGCTAACGAAGGTATAGTTTTACGAAAATTCACTGTCAAGAAAAAAATGCAGGAAGGCACTTCTTTTTTTGCGTTGGAGCGTGAGAAGAACGCCGATCGATTTCCTTGTTGCGGCCTCGACGGCCGGTGAGGCGAGAAAGAGAGAGCGGAGAAGCATAAGCATCTGCGTGTGGCCGTCTGGCTGTGAGTGCGTGCGGCGTGGCTCAGAATCTGTTTTGAAAACTAGAGCAGGCAAAAGCAAGAGCAACAGCAACGACGAAATACGGGGATCTTCCCTTCGCTACGCTCGAGGTCAGGATCACGGCGAAGAACAAAAACAGCATCGCATTGATGACCCCGCGGATGACACGATGGGAGATCGATGAAAACTGAAGATGGATGAGGGAGGCATTCACGGTGCAGGACCGCTGGTGTGGCGTGAAACGAAAGGAGTAGAGTTTTCGTCGAGGTGTTTTGGCGATGAAGGATGTTGTGATTGTGGCTGCGGTGCGGACGCCGGTGGGGAAGTTTCAAGGGGCGTTCGCGGAGATGACGGCGGTACAGCTTGGGGCGATTGCAGTGCGGGAGGCGGTGCGGCGGGCGGGGATCGATGCGGCGAGCGTTGACGAATGCCTGATGGGCTGTGTGCTGCCGGCGGGGCTGGGACAGAATCCGGCGCGGCAGGCGGCGCTGCAGGGTGGGCTGGCGGATACGGTTTCGGCGATGACGATCAATATGGTGTGCGGTTCGGGGCTGAAGGCGGTGGCGCTGGCGGCGCAGGCGGTGATGGCGGGCGATGCGGAGATCGTGGTCGCGGGTGGAATGGAGTCGATGACGAATGCGCCTTACCTGCTGCCGCAGGGACGCAAGGGGTTTCGCATGGGCAATGCCGCTGTGGTGGATTCGATGGTGAAGGATGGGCTTTGGTGTGCGTGCGAGGACTATCACATGGGCATGACGGGGGAGAACGTCGCGGAGAAGCATTCGATTACACGCGAGGAGCAGGATGCATATGCGCTGGCTTCGCATAGGAAGGCGAACGCGGCTTGGAGGGAAGGGCGATTCGATGCGGAGGTGGTGCCGGTAAGCGTGCCGGGGAAGAAGGGAGCGGTGACGGTGGTTGCGCGGGATGAGAGCGTGCGGGAGAATGCTTCGCTCGAGGCTTTGGCCGCGCTGAAGCCGGCGTTCAAGAAGGAGGGTACGGTGACGGCGGGGAATGCTCCGGGGGTGAATGATGCGGCGGCTGCGTTGGTGGTAATGCCGGCCGAGAAGGCGAAGGAGTTGGGGCTGAAGCCGTTGGTGACGATCAAAGCGCAGGCGACGAGCGGCGTGGCTCCGAAGTGGGTGATGCTGGCTCCGGTGACTGGGGTGCAGCGGGTGCTGAAGCGCGCGGGGTGGGAGCGGGATGAGGTGGATCTGTTTGAGTTGAATGAGGCGTTCAGCGTGCAGGCCCTGGGAGTGATGAAGGAGCTGGGTCTGGATGCGGCGAAGGTGAATGTGAACGGCGGGGCGGTAGCGATCGGGCATCCGATTGGAGCCAGCGGAGCGCGGGTGCTGGTGACGCTGATCTACGAGATGATGCGGCGGGATGCTCACAAGGGCGTGGCGGCGCTTTGTCTGGGTGGAGGGAATTCTGTGGCGCTGGCGGTGGAGCGGTAGACCTCTATTTGTGCATCCAAAAGTTGTGTGGGTGGAGTCCGCATGAACGAGAGTGTGACGCGGTTTACAGGAAGAGCCGAGGACTACGCAAAGTATCGTCCGCGCTACCCCGCGGAGGTCATCGAGATTTTGACGTCGCGGTGCGGGTTGCGACGGGAGCACCTGGTGGCGGATATCGGCGCGGGTACGGGAATGCTGGCGCAGGTGTTCCTGGAACATGGAAATGCGGTGATCGCGATAGAGCCGAACGAGGACATGCGTGGGGCTTGCGAGAGGCTGGCTTCGGCATGGCCGGGTCTAACGGTGAAGAACGCTACGGCGGAGGCTACGGGGTTCGAAGATGCTTCTGTAGATTTTGTCGCCGCTGGGCGAGCGTTCCACTGGTTCGATCAAGAGCAGGCCGCGAAGGAGTTTCGGCGGATTCTGCGGCCGGAGGGGTGGGCGGTCGTGGTGAGCAACGGAAGGGTGCGGGATGAATCTCCGCAGTCGCATGACTATGAGGCTGTGTTGCGCGAGCATGGCACGGACTACGAGGCGAACCGCTGGCGATATGACATCGACCCGCGCGTCAATGCTTTCTTTGCGGGTGGAGAGTTGTTTCGCGATGAGGTCCACGGCGAGCAACGATTGACGCGCGAGGAGTTGGTGGGACAGACACAGTCTCTGTCGGTGGCTCCGGAGCCGGACGAGGCGAAGTATGAGGGCATGCAGCAGGGGCTCCGGGAGTTCTTTGCCAAGTGGCAGGTGGATGGGGTGGTGGTGATAAAGACGGTTTGCAAGGTGGCTTGCGGACGGTTTGGCAGCTAGGGCACTTCGGTATTGGGCACAGGTCGCTGGCTTGACCGAAACCCATGTCTGAGAATCCGGACATGGGGCACCCAATCCATTGGCGCGTTCGCGCCATTGCGGAAACGGTTGAGCGATTTCAGCACTCGATGATATTGAGGGCGAGGCCGGCGAGGGAGGTTTCTTTGTAGCGGGATTGCATGTCGAGCCCGGTCTGGTACATGGTGGCGATGACCTGGTCGAGAGAGAGTTTGTGGTCGCCGGTTTCGTGCATGGCCATGCGTGCGGCGTTGATGGCTTTGACGGCGCCCATGCCGTTGCGTTCGATGCAGGGAATCTGGACGAGGCCGCCGATGGGATCGCAGGTCATACCGAGATTGTGCTCCATGGCGATTTCGGCGGCGTGTTCGACCTGGGCGTTGGAGCCGTTGAGCGCGGCGACTAGGCCGGCGGCGGCCATGCTGCAGGCTACGCCGACCTCTCCCTGGCAGCCGACTTCCGCGCCGGAGATGCTGGCGTTTTCCTTGTAGAGAATGCCGATGGCGGCGGCGGTGAGAAAGTAGCGGAGGACGCCTTCGTGCTTCTCTTCCTCTGTTCCCTCTACAAAGCGGATGTAGTAGTGGCCGATGGCGGGGATGACTCCGGCTGCGCCATTGGTGGGAGCGGTGACGACTCTGCCTCCGGCGGCGTTCTCTTCATTGACCGCCATCGCGTAAACGGTGACCCAGTCGATGGGGGCAAGAGGATCTTTCGAGCCGATGGTATTGAGACGTTCGGCGAGACGGTGGGCGCGGCGGCGGACGTTGAGTCCTCCGGGGAGTATGCCTTCGATGGCGATACCGCGTTGGGTGCATTGCTGCATGGTCTGCCAAATGGTGAGAATGCTGGCGCGGATATTTTCTTCGGAGGATTGGTTCTGCTGCGCTGAGGCGGTTGTCGGCTGCGGACGGTTGATGGAGATATTCGGGTCGTTGAGGAGCGCGACCTCGTTGGCGAGCAGCAGGTCCGCGATGGTGAGATTGTGTTGCTTCGCGGTGGAGAGCAGGTCGGCGGCGCTGCGGAAGGGGTACGGCACGGTGCGCTCGCTGGTCAAGCTTTCGGAGGTGCGCTCTGCTTCGGAGACGATGAAGCCGCCGCCGATGGAGTAGAAGACCTCTTCAGCCAACGTTGCGCCTGCTTCGTCTCGTGCGGTGAAGCGAAGACCGTTGGGGTGCGAGACGATTGCGGGGTCGGGATACATCTGATCGCGATGAAAGCGGAGGTTGGCCGCTTCGGTAAATGGGATGGCGCGGCTCCCGTTGAGTGGGAGCGCGCCAGTGGACCGAATGCAGCCGATGCGGGAATCTACCGTCGCCGGATCGATGGTTTCGGGCGCTTCGCCGAGGAGGCCGAGAAGGACGGCGCGGTCGGTGCCGTGGCCGATGCCGGTGAGGGCGAGCGAGCCGTAAAGATCGACGTTGACGGTGGCAGCGCGGACGAGGAGGCCGGTGGACTCGAGTTGGCGGGAGAAGCGTAGGGCGGCGCGCATGGGGCCCATTGTGTGAGAGCTGGAAGGGCCGATGCCGATTTTGAAGAGTTCGAAGAGGCTGGTGTTCACAACCTGATTATTGTAGGCGTGCGGAGGAAGTCTTGTCTGGCGGCGATTCGGCTTTCGCCCGGCCTTGCTGCCGCGGAGTGCTATACTCGCGAAAATATTCTGCCGCAAGGGTTTACCAGGCTCAGACCATGCTTTTCAAAGCTCGCAGTGCTGCTGTGTATGGAATCGACGCCCACATCATCGATGTTGAGGTCGATTTCTCGAACGTGAAGCTGGACCAGGAACAGTTCCATACGGTGGGGTTGCCGGATGCGGCGGTGCGGGAGAGCCGCGACCGGGTGCGTTCCGCGATTAAGAACTCGGGCTTCGATATTCCCCCGACACGGATCACGATCAACCTGGCTCCGGCGGACCTGAAGAAAGAGGGTTCGGGGTTCGACCTGCCGATTGCGATCGGGATTCTGGGGGCGTACGGCGCGCTGCACATAAAAGACTTGAGCGACTACCTGCTGGTGGGCGAACTGGGGCTGGATGGCAGCCTCCGGGCCGTGCAGGGAATGCTGCCGATTGCCGTGGCGGCGCGGGCGAAGGGGATCCCGAATCTTGTGATTCCCGCCAGCAACGCGCGCGAGGCGGCGGTGGTGGAGGGAGTGAACGTGTATCCGGTGAACTCGCTGCTGGAGGTGAGGGAGTTGCTGAACTCCGCGGCGCTGGGCGGGATCAAGGCGACGCCGTTGAGGGTCGAGACAACGGCTTTGCTGAATGAGATGCAGCACTTCCCTCATGACTTTAAAGACGTGCGAGGGCAGCAGACGGCCAAACGGGCGCTGGAGGTGGCGGCTGCGGGTGGGCACAACATTCTGATGATCGGGCCGCCGGGCTCGGGCAAGACGATGCTGGCGAAACGCCTGCCGTCCATTCTTGCTCCCTTACGATTTGAGGAGGCGCTGGAGACGACGAAGATTCACTCCGTGGCGGGGGTGCTCGATGCGGAGCAGGGGCTGGTGGCGCACCGACCATTTCGCTCGCCTCACCATACCATCTCGGATGCGGGGCTGATTGGCGGCGGGGTGATGCCGCGGCCGGGCGAGGTGTCCTTGGCGCATAACGGACTGCTGTTTCTGGATGAGTTGCCGGAGTTTCCGCGGAACGTGCTGGAGGTGCTGCGGCAGCCTATGGAAGATGGGCATGTGACGATCGCCCGAGCGTCGATGAGTTTGAGCTTTCCCGCGCAGTTCATGCTTGCGGCTGCGATGAACCCGTGTCCGTGCGGCTATTTCAATGACAAATCGCGCGAATGCATGTGCACGCCGCCGATGATCCAGCGGTATGTTTCGAAGGTCTCGGGGCCGCTGCTGGACAGGATCGATATCCACATCGAAGTTCCCGCGGTGCAGTACAAGGAGTTGCGCGGAGGGAATGCGGCGGAGGGATCGGAGCAGATTCGCAACCGGGTGCTGGCGGCGAGAGAGCGGCAGCATACGCGGTTTGGAGCCGCGGCAGAGCGGACGAAGGGGTCGGCCAAGGGAGCTTCCCGGCAGATTTTTGCCAATGCGCAGATGAATACGCCGCAGATACGGATGTATTGCGAACTGTCCTCGGATGCGGAGCGCCTGCTGGAGCGCGCGATGCAGCAACAGGGGCTGAGCGCGAGGGCGCATGACCGGATCTTGAAGGTGGCGCGTACGATAGCCGATCTGGGCGGCGATAGAGATATCGCTGTGCCGCATATCGCGGAGGCCATTCAATATCGCACGTTGGACCGTAGTTATTGGTCGTGATGGCCAAGTTATTCAAGCATATACGGTCAAATCTTCGATCGTGCAGCGGAAATCCCGTTTCTGGAATTTTATTATTCACAGCTTCCCAAAAAAAGTATTGACGTTGGGCGTTCGACGGGTTATTTTCCAATAAGTCGCATCTGCTCTGCGTTGGTTACTCGGTCTGCAAACGACGACCAGAGAGTCTGCGAGATCCTGCTTTGTCAGGTTACTGACTGCCACCTGTTTCACGCCCTGGGCGCGGCGAGCGCTGAATCATACGGAAGAGACAGTTTCGGAGGAACGCTGGTTTTGGCCAGCCGCACTTATTTTGTCTGCTGAAAGACAGCTGAGGGATTTTATAGATTTCCTGGAGTCCCCTCATGGGATTCTGCGTCTAATCGCTGTGGATCATTTTCGACACAAGTAGAGAGTTTGATTGGGAATGTTTCGATACTAGATATTACGGCGAGTAGCGCCAGTGAGACGCTTACGCCTAAGAAATGAAAAGGAGAAACTATGCGCTCGGATCTTATCTTTGGAGCTCTTACGCACGTGAACAACCGCTACGAGCTGTGTCAACTGGCTTCCAAGGCGACGCGTAAGCTGCACAAGCCGAACACCAGATTGCAGGACACGACCAATGAGGTTCTGGATCGCTTTAAAGACACCATCCCGATGGATAGCGCATCTGAAGCCGTCGTGGAGAAGGTTCAATTGCAGGAACGCCGCGCGGCTTAACGCGCGGCAGTTTCTTGCAATCAACATCAACGCTCAACCCACCTCGCCGGTTCTGTAAACCTCTTATTTTCTTCGAACCTTTCCTAACTGCTTCACCCGCACAGCCCATCCGCAGTTCAAGGTGTAGGAAACATCTCTGGCCTTCCGCACGACCCCCTCGTCAAGCAGATCCCGCCTCAGTTCCAAACAATCCCTCCTAAAAATCAGAATCCAGGTAAAAACATGACTATTTCTGAGTTGAAAGAACATAATATTGCGGAGCTAGGCAAGCTTGCGCGCGGTCTCGATATCGCGGGCACTAGCGGGCTTCGCAAGCAGGACCTCATCTTCAAGATTCTTCAGGCGCAAAGCGAGAAGGAAGGGCACATCTTCGCGGAAGGCGTTCTTGAAATTCTGCCAGACGGCTATGGTTTTCTGCGCTCGCCCGATTACAACTATCTGCCTGGCCCCGACGATATTTACGTTTCGCCTTCGCAGATCCGCAAGTTTGACCTTAAGACTGGCGATACGATCAGCGGCAATGTCCGGCCGCCGCACGAAGGCGAAAAATACTTCGCGCTGGTTAAAATCGAGGCGATCAATTTCGAATCTCCCGAAGAGACGCGCAACAAAATTCTGTTCGACAACCTGACTCCCCTTTATGCGCAGGAACGGGTAAAGATGGAAACCGTTCGCGAGCACATTTCTGGCCGGGTGATGGACCTGCTGACGCCAGTAGGCAAGGGGCAGCGTGGGTTGATCGTGGCTCCGCCGCGCACCGGAAAAACGATGCTGCTTCAGTCGATTGCTAACAGTATCACGTCGAATCATCCCGAGGTCGTGCTGATTGTGCTGCTGATCGACGAGCGGCCGGAAGAGGTGACGGATATGCAGCGCAGCGTCAAGGGGGAAGTGATCAGCTCCACCTTCGATGAGCCGGCGGCGCGCCACGTACAGGTCGCCGAGATGGTGATCGAGAAGGCCAAGCGCCTTGTCGAGCACAAGCGGGATGTGGTGATTCTGCTGGATTCGATTACGCGTCTGGCGCGTGCCTACAACACGATCGTGCCGCCTTCGGGCAAAGTGCTCTCTGGAGGTGTGGACTCGAACGCGTTGCAGAGGCCAAAGCGTTTCTTCGGCGCGGCCCGCAATATCGAAGAGGGTGGCTCACTTACGATCATTGCTACTGCGCTGGTGGATACCGGCTCGCGGATGGATGAAGTGATCTTCGAAGAATTCAAGGGTACAGGGAATATGGAAGTGATTCTGGACCGCAAGCTGGTCGACAAGCGCGTGTTCCCGGCGATCGATATTCAGCGCTCCGGTACGCGAAAGGAAGAGCTGCTGATCCCGAAGGAAGACCTGCAGAGGACCTGGATTCTGCGCAAGGTGCTGAACCCTCTGTCACCGGTGGAGGCTATGGAGCTGCTGACCGACAAGCTGGCAAAGACCCGGAACAATCAGGAGTTCCTGCACAATATGAGCTCGATTTAGCATCAGCTCTGGATGGAAAAGCGCAGCCTTTGGGCTGCGCTTTTTGTCGATCTCACAACTGGCCTGTTGGATCGGCGAAGCCAGTGTCCTGTTCGCCATTTTTGTCAAATCGCCGCGCCATTATGTCCTCGCGTGCTTTTCCCACCGGGAAATCTGGCAAGCACCAAAGCTACTTCTCCTCTCTGGCGCGCCAGGACGGAGGAGATGCTGTTCAAGTGGAGCCGGGGCAACCGACCTCCCTGCGATCTGCGATTTGCACGCTTGGAGGAGGGGCGGGCACCGGCCCGTCCGGCAAGAGCTGGCATCCGCTCAGAGAATCTTTTCCCGCGCCAGAGCGTCTAACATATGTGGTATCCTGTGATTCGCTGGGGACGTGTGCCTTCGAATGCCCCGACCTTCGATAAGGTCACCGGGCTTGCCAAAGCGGTCTAAACCGCAATCTGCTCCCTGCCCATTACGCAATAACCAAGGGACCCGTCCGCCTGGATACCAAGGATCGAGACCGGCGGCACCCCAATCCAAAGAATCTTAGCAGGAGTGCGCACAGCCGTGGCTGAAGAAATCGACAAGTACGAAGAAGACATAGACAAGCTCATCGACACCGGAAAAGAAAAGGGATATCTCACCTATGGCGAGGTCAACGACCTTCTCCCAGGAGACATCACCACTCCCGACGACCTCGATGACCTGCTCACCACTATCAACACCCAGGGGATCGACGTCCTTTCGGGCGAGTCCCGTATTGGCGGAGAGCGCGACAAGTACGAGCCCGAGGCCGGCGAAGAGTCTGAAGATGTAGAACTCGACCTCTCTCCCGGAACTCTCGAGAAGACCAACGACCCCGTCCGCATGTACCTCCGCGAGATGGGAACTGTCCCCCTGCTTACCCGCGAGGGCGAAGTTGAGATCGCCAAACGCATTGAGCGCGGCCAGATGCGCGTCATGAAGGCTATCTCCCGCTCGCCCATCGTGATCCGCGAGATCGTCGGCCTGGGCGAAGACCTCAGGCGCGGCGTCCGCAACATCAAGGAAGTCGTTACCTTCGATGAAGAGGAACTTACCGAAGAGATTCTGCAGGCCCGCGTCCGCGCCACCGCCGGCCGGATCGACATCATCGTCAAGCATCAGAAGAAGCTGCAGGCTCTCGAAGAAAAGCTCGAAGCCCCCAACGGCAAGGACCCCAAAGCCAAGGCCAAGGAGACTCGCAAGACCCGCTGGCTCATCGGCCGCGAGCACGTCTACATCAACCGCATTGTTCGCGAACTGAAGTACACCAATGGCGAAAAGAAGCGCCTGCTCGACAAGGTCAACAAGACGGTCGACTCCATGCGCACGCTCGAGCGCCAGATCAAGACCCTCGAGACTAAGTTCGAGGCATCGAAATCCGAAGAGCTGCGCAAGGAATACAAGCGCCAGCAGAAGAACTGCCGCACCGATCTCGAGCGCGTGGAAGCCGACGCCGGCATCTCCCTCGCCGACCTGAAGCGCACCCAGCGCGAGATGATCCAGGGCGACATGGACGCTGAGCGCGCCAAACGAGAACTCATCGAGGCCAACCTGCGTCTCGTCGTCTCCATCGCCAAGAAGTACACCAACCGCGGCCTCCAGTTCCTCGATCTCATTCAGGAGGGCAACATTGGCCTGATGAAAGCCGTCGACAAGTTCGAGTACCGCCGCGGCTACAAATTCTCGACCTATGCCACCTGGTGGATCCGTCAGGCCATTACGCGAGCTATCGCCGACCAGGCCCGGACGATCAGAATCCCGGTCCACATGATCGAGACTATTAACAAGCTCATCCGCACCTCGCGGCAACTGGTGCAGGAGCTGGGCCGCGAAGCATCTTCTGAAGAGATCGCCCGCCGCATGGACATACCGGTCGCGAAGGTGCGCAAGGTGCTGAAGATCGCGCAGGAGCCGATCTCCCTCGAAACTCCCATCGGAGAAGAAGAAGACTCCCATCTTGGCGACTTCATCGAAGACCGCATGGCCGTCTCCCCGGCCGACGCCGTTATCAGCGTCAATCTCAAGGAGTACACCTCGCAGGTTCTCCGCACCCTGACTCCTCGCGAAGAGCGGGTGATCAAGATGCGCTTCGGCCTTGAAGACGGCAGCGAGCATACCCTCGAAGAGGTTGGGCAGAGCTTTCAGGTCACTCGCGAGCGCATCCGACAGATCGAAGCCAAGGCGCTGCGCAAGCTCCGTCACCCCAGCCGCAGCCGCAAGCTGAAGGCCTTCGTCGATGGCGTCAAGGAAATATAAAAGGGAATGCATCGGCACAAAAAAGCTTTGCCCTCACGCAAGGCTTTTTTGCCTCTCGGGAGTCTTTCGCGTTCGCGCAAGAGCAACCCGGAAGGACTTGCGCACTAGCCCAAGTACACTGGTCTTATGACCCTTTCTGTGCAAGGTTCGGTCTCGGAACAACCAAGCACCTCCGTGCGCCACTTGCGGCATATTCGGGAACTGGACGGGGTGAGGGGCCTTGCAGCCCTGATGGTTTTTTTTCATCACGTTTGCTTCACGTCCATCTCCCCGCTGGGATGGGGCAGGCCGGAGCGGTTTCTTTGGAGCCTCTCCAGTCTGGGGGACTCCGGCGTCGATCTTTTCTTCGTTCTATCAGGCTTCCTCATCACTTCGCTTTTGATCGATGCGCGCGGAGGCTCAGCGTACTACCGCAACTTTTACTGGAAGCGCGTGCTTCGCATCCTCCCGCTTTACATCCTCTGCCTGGTTGGCGTTTTACTCTTCGTTGCGGGTTCGAAATCCTACGTCATCCTGTCCGCGCTCTTCGTGTCGAACTTCGCCTGGCTGTTTCATGTTGAATCCGCCGGTCCCTTCTGGAGCCTGGCCATCGAGGAGCAGTTCTACCTGATCTGGCCCACCGTAGTCCGGCGACGTTCGGTGGCAGAGCTTCAGCAATGGGCTTTGATCATTGGGTCGACGGCGATTTTTCTCCGGTTCGTTGCCGCTGCCTTCGGCCATTTCAACTATCGGCTAACCTTCTTTCGCTGCGATGGCCTGGCCTTCGGTGCTTTGCTGGCATGCTGGTTCGCGCGGAGAGAGCTCCAGGCCAATTCCATCCGCGAAAAGCGGGTCATCACCCTTGCTTTTCTTCTGGGACTCGTCCTGACCCCCTTTTCCCTGATCGCGACAGATCACCTTCGCGCGCTCGCGTTCACGGCAGCGTTCCACCAGACCGGCGTGACCCTGCTCTGTGGCTCGATTATTGCCTATCTGATCAGCCATACAGGACAGAGAGGCCTCTCGTGGCTCCGCGGTCCGCTGCTCACATTCTTCGGTTTGATCAGCTATGCGATGTATATGACCCACATGTACGTCCTGATGTTGTACGACCACCTGCGGGGCAAGCTGCACACCGGGGACAACGCCGGTTACTTTCTTCGCTTCGCGACGGTCTTGAGCGCGACCATCGTTCTCTGTCTGCTCACCCGCTATCTGATCGAGTTGCCTGCCATGTCTCTGCGCAAATATGTGCTTTCAAAGCCGCGCTCTTGAGAATTCGGCCGGTAGTCTCGCGGAACGGATGCGCCGCCTCTGGCCCGCATACTGTTCTCTCACGGCTGCGGCCGCTTCCGCTTGCATAGATAGCACGCAATGCGGAAGGCACGGCACACCACCGCATTTGGTAGCATGCAAACAATGAGCGGGCTTACCGTAACCATCCTGATGCCCTGTCTTAACGAAGCAGAGACGCTCGCTATTTGCGTTCGCCAGGCGATTGGCGCCCTTCGGGACAACAACGTCGCCGGCGAGGTCCTCGTCGCCGATAACGGCAGCACCGACGACTCGCAGAAGATCGCCACCGACGAGGGAGCCCGCGTCGTCAATGTGCCCGTCCGAGGATACGGCGCAGCCCTCATCGCCGGTATCGAGGCCGCGCGTGGCAAGTACATCCTTATGGCCGACGCCGATGCCAGCTACCACTTCGAGCACCTTCCGCGCTTCCTTCCGAAACTCGACGAAGGGTATGACCTCGTCATGGGCAACCGCTTCTCCGGCTCAATCGAACCCGGAGCCATGCCTCCTCTGCACCGTTATCTCGGCAACCCCGTACTCAGCTCCATCGGCCGCATCTTCTTCCGCATCCCCGTCCGCGACTTCCACTGCGGACTCCGAGCCTTCCGTCGAGACCCCATCCTGGCGCTTCAACTCCGCACCACAGGCATGGAGTTCGCCTCCGAGATGGTCGTCAAATCCTCTCTCGCGGGGCTGCGGATGACCGAAGTCCCCACCACCCTCTCGCCCGATGGCCGCAGCCGCCCGCCTCACCTTCGCTCGTGGCGCGACGGCTGGCGGCATCTCCGCTTTCTCCTCCTCTTCAGTCCCCGTTGGCTCTTCCTCAACCCCGGCATCATCACCTTTCTGGTCGGCCTCGCCGTTTCGTTCTGGCTTCTTCCCGGCCCCCGCACTGTCGGCCGCTGGACCTTCGACGTCGACACTCTCACCTACTCCCTCGGTCTGGTCCTCATCGGCGCGCACATCTCGGTCTTCGCCGTCAGCGCCAAGGTCTTCGGTACGCAGGAGGGCTTCCTGCCTCGCAACCCCAAGTTCGAGTGCATTTTCAAGTACATCAATCTCGAGCTGGGCCTGCTTTTCGGCTGCGCTCTCCTGCTCGCTGGCTTCGGCATACTGGGCTACGCCCTCCACATCTGGCATGACGCCGGCTTCGGCGAACTCTCCCCACAGCGCATGCTCCGCCTTACGCTTCCCTCCGCTACCTGCTTCATGCTCGGCGTAGAAGCCATCTTCGGCAGCTTCTTTCTCAGCCTGCTCGGCATGAACCGTCGCTGATGTCCTGCCGGACGGGCCCGCTACGCGCGGGGCGGTCACTTCGTGACACATATAGCTTGTCCGGGGAAGTGGGGGACAATTGACCTCTCGTTGGTCGGCATCAATATCGCTCCCGACCAGCGGGAGGGCCATCCGAAGGGGTACACACGTCACGAAGTGACTCCGGCAGGACTAATCCGTCCGAGTCACATACGCCTGCGCTGCCGAATCCTTCGGATGAATCCCATCCGCAACCTCGCTCGCGTGGCTCCTGTCCGGTTGTCTCGGATTGATCCTCACCCAATGCCCCGTAGGCCCGGGGAACTCGATTACCTTCGCTGTTGTGTAGCGCCGCATCAATTCTTCTTTCAGCTTTACCGCGTCCGACTCCCGCGCAAACGCCCCCACCTGCACGCACCACCGCCCACCCGGGTACGCATTCGCCCGCACCGGCAATGCAAACGCCTCCACTTTCACCCTCGCCACTCCCGCGCGATACACCCCCGTAGCTCTAGCGGCCGCCAGAGACAGATCGATGATCCGGCCTCGCACAAATGGCCCACGATCCGTAATCTTCACCACAACGGAAACATTGTTTGCCAAATTCGTCACCCGCACCATCGAACCCATCGGCAGCGTCAGATGCGCCGCAGTCATCGCATTCTGGTCGTACACCGTGCCATCCGCGCCCCTGCGTCCGGCATAGGGCGGCCCATACCAGCTCGCCAGTCCCACCTCGCTCGATACGGGCCTGCCCAGGTTCCCAGGTACAGGCGCAGGAGCAACCTCTGGCAGTTTCTCATCTCTTCCATAGTCAGGACGCCTGCCTCGATTCCCAGACTGGCTCGAAGCTGGCGGCGGTGGCGGACGATACGCCCGCGTCGTCTCCCGATGGCAGCCCGCAACCATCAGCGCACACGCCGATATCACTGCAGGCCAAACAGTCCGCGTGCGAATCACGGCCTCGGGGTACCCGGCGGAGGCGGAGGCGGTGGCGCCGAAGACCACCTGCGTGCATGGTCATCAAGCTTCTGCGCCAGCCTGTGCAACTCAGCCGCGGCAGCCCGCAGCGCCTCCGAGCCGTTCCGCCGCACATCGGGAACCACTTCGTCGTTGATGTAGGTCACCACCTTGTTCAGGTCCGCTTCCACATGTGCCGCAGCATCGCGCAACTGCTGCTCCCAGGCCCGCTTCGGCTGTTCGGTCGCCATACCCGCACCTCGCTCCCTCGATTAGATGACGCGAAAAACCCGCGGTCAACGTACATCGCAATCGATTCTGCCAGTGTTCCCACCTGGTAACCAGGGCGTAACGCGAACTATCTCATGCAAATACAACGTACTGGCCGGTTCAAGCGTCCTTTGAAGATAGACAACTTCAAAGTACAGGCAATAAAACACAGGCAATAGGCATACGATATTTCCCGTGTGATCCGGGAATCATGCCTTACCCTAAGGGGAGAGCAAGCCCATGAGGCTTAAGGGAGTTCTTTTGACGATTGCACTCGTTTCTTTACCGTACGGAGCTTCTTCCAGCCTCCGGATTTCAACTTCTATGACGACCTTCAGGACCACAATGCTCACGCTGGCCCTGCTCGCCTTCGCTTCCCCCCTTACCTTTGCTCAAATCCAATCCAGCCCGATTCAAGCCAGCGGCATCACAGAAACCACCGCCGCACTCTCACTTCCCGACTCCCCCGGCTTCGTTGCCGTGCGCGAATCCAGCAGCTCCAATCCAGATCCAGGATTCGCTGCCTTGGCCGCTGCCAGCGATCCGGTGGTGACTTCCATGCAGAAGCTGCACAAAGGGCTGTCTCATCACGACATAACGATCGAGCCCGGCCAGACTGTCCCCCGCCTCACCGGCCATCAAAAGGTTGTTCTGGGCCTGGAGCAGTCCTTCACCCTCTTTTCGGCCGTAGGCTGGACCGCCTCCGCAGGTTACAGCCACCTCATCAACGGCAGTCCGAACTATGGCACCGACAGCGGAGCCTTCGGCATGCGCCTTGGCGCCACCGCGCTTCGAGCCACCAGCGAAAATATTCTCGGCAATGCCGTCTTCGCTCCTCTCTTTCACGAGGATCCCCGTTACTACAAGATGGGAAAGGGGCACAATCCCGTCAAACGCGCCGCCTACGCCGCAACTCGCGCCCTCATCACCAGGAACGATGAGGGAGAAGGCCGCCCCAACTTCTCTCTGCTTAGCGGCAACCTCGCCGGAGCGGCGCTCACCAATACCTACTATCCCAGGCTGAACCAAGGCTTCGAGCAGACCGCCAAGACCTTCGGCACCTCCATCGGCGGCTCCGCCATAGGCTTTGTCGTCAGCGAATTCCTTTACGACGCACTCGACTACGCTCATCTTAAGAAGCTTGAGTAACGTCCAAGTTCTGATGTTGCGATGAAACCGGCAAGAAAGGTCTTTCGAATGCGTTGTCTGGTACTACTGGTGTTTCTGCTGGGTGCGACGATTCTCCACGCTCAGACACCGGAAACACCCGGAGGATCCGAGATACCCACATCGCTCCCGCAGCCCAACTCGCCCGCTCAACCTCCTGCCCTTCAACCCGGCGCCATGCTTCCCGACTCCCCCGGCGCCGCCCAGGCCCAATCGCAAAACGTCGTTGACGTCGCTGAAACCTCATTCCACAGGGTCGGCAGGGGTCCCCGCCCTTGCCGAATCCCCACCGCAGTCAAGATTATCCACGTTGATCCCAATCCCTTCGGCCATGTCCCCAATCCTTGCGCCGCGCTCGTCGATCCCTATCAACGCTTCCTCAATACCAACATCATCATTCCGCTTACCTGGCAGGAAAAAGGCTATCTCGCTCTCCACAACCTCGCCGATCCCGCCAACTTCGCCACCATCGTAGGCATCTCCGCCATCAGCATCGGCACCAACGCCCACACCGCATATGGCCCCGGCTTCGAAGGCTTCGGCAAGATCGCCGGCGTCAGTCTGCTACAGGACGCCACTGGCCAGTTCTTCGGTGTCTTCGCCGTTCCCGCGCTCGTCCACCAGGATCCCCGCTACTACCGCATGTCCGGCGCCCCCCTTCGCCGCCGCATTCTCTACTCCATCTCCCGCACCGTCATCTCCCGCAGCGACGATGGCGCCACGATCCCCAACTATGCCACGCTGCTCACCTATCCCATCACCGCCGAACTGGCCAACCTCTATGTCCCCGGCATCCACCCCAACGGAGAAGCTACCGTCGCGCGCATCGCCACCGGTCTCGCCACCGATCCAGCCAACAATCTCCTCACCGAGTTCCTCCCCGACGTGGCAAAACGCATCCACGTCCGCATCATCTTCGTCCAGACCCTGCTCAACAACATCGCCGGGGGTAACGGAACCAACATCCCCTAGCCTCCGCGATGACCCCTCCACCGTCGCCGGTATCTGTTGCCGTACCTACCGTCGCTCAGGCATCGTCATCTCGACCGGAACTACGCGTTTCTCCTTTTGCTGCCGCGCCGTCGCTATTTGCTTCATGCAGTTTGATCAAGCAAAAACATTTATCAATGCTACCGGCCACACATCAATTCCTGGAACATGTTTTTGCACCCTCTGTCCATCCAAAAACCTCCCCATTCAACACCTTTACTCGCCATTCAATGAAGGATCTCGCTGTTCAGTTATTCCTGCTTCAAAGTAGCCCTACGTCTGGGTACTCTTATGGCAGGGAATGCACGCGCATCTTCAACCAAAGACGATGGATAGCTCGAACCAAGATGCATACTTTCCCAATCTTCCCGCATCCCATTAGCGTGGATTCAGGAAGACAAAATTAGAGGCGACACGCCTCACAGGAGACAACGGAAATGCCAAAGGCCAAATTAGCCGAAAAAGCTCTCACCTATGGAGCCAGAGCAGGTTGGGCAGTCTTCAACAAGCTGAACTCATTCAGCCCCAACGCCAGCTTCACGCCTAAGTGGAGCGACAAGCCCCTGCTCAAGAGCTACCAGAAGGAGAAGCCGCCCCTCGGCTGGCCGCGCACCACCGACTCCCTCTGCCCCAAGTGCATCCCCGAGATCCGTCAGCAGATCGTCGACGGCAAGCTGCCTCACGAGATTCTGCTCAACGAAAAAGTCGGCGAGATCAAGGCGCAGATCATCGAGCGCAACGGCGAGATCCTGATGGTCAAGGACTGCCCCGTTCACGGCCATTTTGAAGACCTGATGTCTATCGACACTGCCTTCTTCAAGCATCTCGAAGAGGTCTTCCCCGGCCGCGACATCCGCGCCCACAACGACGAGAAGCTCCACAATCACGGGACGTCCACTGTCACCCACGGCCGCGGTTCGGTCCTTACCATCGACCTCACCAACCGCTGCAACATGATGTGCGATCCCTGCTTCATGGACGCCAACCAGGTCGGCTTCGTCCACGAACTCACCTGGGACGAGATCAAGACCATGCTCGACAATGCGGTCACGATCAAGCCGCGTCGTCAGATGTCTGTGCAGTTCTCGGGCGGCGAGCCTACGCTTTCGCCGTACTTCCTCGACGCGGTCTCCTATGCGCGCAAGGTCGGCTATACCTCCGTGCAGGCCGCGACGAATGGTATCGAGTTCGCCAAGTCGAAAGAGTTTGCCAAAGCAGCGGCTGAAGCGGGTCTCCGTTACGCCTACCTCCAGTTCGACGGCATCGGCAACGCCGCCAACTCGCACCGTAAGGTCGGCAACGCGTTTGACGTAAAGCTGCAGGCCATCCACAATCTCCACGAGGCCGGCGTCGACATCGTTCCCGTCACCACCATCGTCAACGGCATCAACAATGAGCAGGTTGGCCGCATCATCGAGTTCGCCCTCGACAACCCGAAGAAGATCAACTTCCTCTCCTTCCAGCCAGTCAGCTTCACCGGCCGCGACGAAGATATCTCGGACGAGCGCCGTCAGGCTCAGCGGTATACCCTCTCGCATCTCGCCCACGATGTGAAGAACCAAACCGGACTTGGCGAGCCGACACGCGACTGGTTTCCGATCTCGTTCATGTCCACCTTCTCTGACTGGGCCGACCTCGTTCACGGTCCCGATCGCGACTGGGGCCAGCTCTCCTGCGGCTGCCATCCCAACTGCGGCATCTCAATGGCGCTGATGATTGACAAGGAGACCAAGGAAGCCGTGCCGGTCACCGCGTTCATCAATGCAGACCGGCTGGCCAAGGACGTCGCCCGCATCAACGACGCCGCTCGCGGCAAGTGGCTCTCCATCATCGGTGTCACCCTCGCGCTGCTCCGCAACTACAAGCCCGAGGCCGCACCCACCCACTTCAAGATCAAGGACCTGCTGCAGAAGTTCGACAAGAGCTTCGGGGCTACTGGCCGCAGCTACGGCAAGGTCACGGCGGACCGCACCATGGAAGACATCAACCTGCGCCGCGGCGACCGCTGGAACTTCCTCTTCATCGCCGGCATGTGGTTCCAGGACCTGTTCAACTACGACTTCCGCCGCACCGAGCAGTGCATCATCCCTTACGCCACCCAGGAGGGCGAGATCAGCTTCTGCGCCTACAACACCGGCGTAGGCTGGCGCAACATCATCGAGAAGATGCACATGACCTCCACGCTCACCAAGTGGTACGAGGAGCATGGACGTCACGAGATCTTCGCCGGCGGCAAGAAGGTCGGTCTGGAGAAGGAGATGAAGTACGATCTCGTCCTCAACGACGCTCACGTCAACTCAGCCGCCAACGACACCTTCGACAAGTCCGGCATCGCGAAGAACTCCCGCGAAGAAAAGATCCGCGCACGCGATGCGAAGATCAAGCAGGACGCCGAAAACTCCAAGATGGCCAAGCTCTACCGCAAGGAAGTGCTCGGCGAGCAGGAACAGCCCGGCTTTATCTCTCTAGGTGAGATCAAGCCAGCCGCGCCCGTGGTCAAAACCGAAGTAGTCGAAGAGACTGTCTCCGGCGACTAAGGCATGGCATGCAGCAGAGGTGCTTCGCGTCAGACCGAACAATAAAGAAGGTCGCCAGCAATGGCGGCCTTCTTGCGGTACTGGCATGCGATCAAATAAAGTCACTTCGCAAATCCAGATGTGCGCTCGCGAAGGCGTGTCTCTATAGCGTGGGATGAATTTCGATGCGAACAGGCACACTCCATCGTGCTGTCCTCTCACCGGCCTTTGAAATGATACGCACGGGCCTACCATTGAGCGGGATCATCTTTGTTCACGACCCATGGGAGTGCCCAAGAATATCCACTGCTAAAAAGGTATACGCCCCACGCGCATTGGCCCGTCCGGCAGGAAATGCCTTTGCGGTGTCATGACTTGCCAAGAAAACCATTGACGATCATCTCGATGCCGAGCGCGAGAATGACGAGAGTGAAGATGCTGCGCAGCATGGAGACTTGGGCTCGGACGAGATAACGCGCGCCGAGCAGGGATCCGCCGAGAACGCCGAGCATGACCGGGAATGCAAGGCCAGGGTCGATGTAGCCGCGCTTCCAGTAGATGCCGGCGCTGGCGGCTGCAGTGACGCCGATCATGAAGTTGCTGGTGGTGGTGGAGACCTTGAAGGGGATGCGCATGATGCGATCCATGGCCAGAACTTTGACGGCGCCGGAGCCGATTCCGAGGAGGCCGGAGAGGGTGCCCGCGCCGAACATGGTGGCGAAGCCGGCAGGTATGCGGTCTACGGTGTAATGGCACTGGCCGCCGTGGCCGTCGGGGTAGGCGCCGGACATGCGGAGGCGGTCTGACCATGGGTTGGGGTGGGAGTTCGGAACCTCGGGGTGGTGGGTTTGTTGCCAGGAGAGCCAGGCGGAGTAGAGCAGGACGAGGCCGAAGATGACGGCGAGGGCGCGGGTGGGGACGCGGGAGGCGAGGAAGGCTCCAAAGACGGCGCCAACCGTTGTGGCGATCTCGAGAAACATGCCGATGCGGATGCTGGAGAAGCCTTCGCGGACGTAGGCGGCGGCCGCTCCCGAGGAGGTGGCGATGACGGAGATGAGCGAGGCTCCGATGGCGTACCGGATGTCAACGTGAAAGGCGATGGTGAGAAGCGGGACGAGAACGACGCCACCGCCGAGGCCGGTGAGCGCGCCGAGAAGGCCGGCAAGCAGGGAGCCGGCGAAGACCAGGGAGGTAAAGAGCGTCAAGGACATCGGCTGGGGTGATTATTGCATGGTTCTGCCGGACGGGCCCACTCCGCTTGGGGCGGTCACTTTGTGGCGTTGCATACCCCTTCGGGTGACGAACTTGCCGAGAAGCCGACATTCCGGGCGGTACGCACGTTGGCGCTGGATGATGGTGTCTGTTGACTGAGTTGCTTCCCGCAGCAGTACGAGGAAAACGTCACCCCAAAATGGTCGTACACTCGGCTCTCAGCCAGTCAGTCACTGGCTATGCGTAAGGTATGGGGGATTGTGATGAAGCCTTTGCTGGTTGCTCTTTGTGTCGTAGTTGGATTTGGCGGGTTGAGCGCCCAAACGACAGCCTGGCAGCCATCGCCGGGTCACATGCAGGTGCCGATATGGCCAGGGGCAGCGCCGGACTCACGGTCGATTGCAGGGCCGGAGACGATTGAGACGGATACGAAGGACCTGGTCGCGGGCAGGCCGTGGGTCTATCTCAAGAACGTCTCCCAGCCAACGATGACGGTCTATGCGCCGAAGGGAAAGAATACGGGGGTAGCGGTCGTCGTATTTCCTGGCGGAGGCTATGAGATTCTAGCCATCGACCTGGAGGGCACGGAGGCATGCGACTGGCTGATGGCGAAGGGGATTACGTGTGTGCTGTTGAAGTATCGCGTGCCGGTTCCGAGGTCGGCTCCGAATTGGGGCGCCTATCCGCAGTCGCCGATAGCGCTCGAAGATGCGCAGAGGACGTTGGGGCTGGTGCGGTCTCATGCGGCAGAGTGGCGTATCGATCCGCACAAGATTGGGGTGCTGGGATTTTCGGCGGGCGGGCACCTGGTGGCGGCGATGAGTGTGCATTTTGAGAAGCGCTTGTATCCGGCCATCGATGCGGCCGATAAAGAAAGCTGCCGCCCGGACTTTGCCATAGCCCTCTATCCCGGCCATCTGTCGTTTGGAGAGGAGAAGCTTGAAAGGCCGGAGTTGAACCCGGATATTCGCGATCACCTCACCCGCCGAGCGCCGCCTACGTTTCTGCTCCAGAACGAGAACGATGATTCGGACAACGTAGACGACTCGCTGGTCTACTACATTGCGCTGAAGAACGCTGGAGTTCCGGTGGAGATGCATTTGTATGCACAGGGTGGACACGCGTTCGGGCTGCGGCCGACGAAGTTTCCAGCGTCGCGATGGCCCCAGCTAGTGGAGACGTGGCTGGGAACGATCGGGATGATTCAGGAGTAGATGCTCGGGGGTGCATACGGCAAAGGAGCATGGATTACAGCTAAGGTAAGTCCAGCGCCGAACAGTTAGGCGGAAGTTCCTGCAATACGGGAGTTTCGGCAACCTCGATTCCTGATCCGCACCTCGAGGCAGGCCACGGAAATGACAGAGCATGGAAAGCCATGATGCGGCTTCCCACCCTTCCCACGGCCTCGACGACGGGAATATGTATCTGGAGCAACGACAAAGACCAGCCCTCCACCGCGGTTCAAGCCTCTACCGCCGCAAGGGAGTTGTAAGGGATGTGTCCGTTCCAAATTGCAGGTTTTGCCAGCCGTAGACGATTTCAACCAATTCGGCATCTCCGATCTGAATGGGCTTTTGCATGATCTGCGATGCACCGAGATGCTCGTAGAAGCTGCGCGATGGGTTTTCGGCCAACACCCAGACCGCCAGTTTCGTGAAGCCGTCAGTGCGAAGAGCCTGTACGAGGCGCTGCACTAAGAGCTTGCCTGCGCCTTGCCCTTTTGCGGAGGGCAGGAAATAGATGGCGTAGATCTCGGCGTCGAAGTCTTGGATGGGCTCGCGAGGTTTGCCGCCGCTGCTGAAACCACAAATTCCCCCGTTATTCTCGGCGACGAAGACGTGGAGGTCTTCGCGGGTGAACCAGTTCTTCCAGTCTTCGGCGCGGGAGTTGACGTCGAGGGCGTCGAGAAGGGGCTGGGGTATGATGCCGCGATAGGTTGCCTGCCAGGAAGCTACGTGGACGCGCGCGATGGCCTGCGCGTCGCCGGAGGTGCCCTCCCGGATGGAGATTTTCATAAGGAGAGAGTAGCAGGACAGGCTCGGAGCTTGAGGCGGAATCAACTGAGGAAGAGGCGGATTCCGGCGACCCCGGCGGCCCCGGCTTCGAGGCAGGAGGGGGCGTTTTGCCGGGTGATGCCGCCGAGCGCATAGATCGGCACGGGAGCTGCGGCGGCACAGGCTTCGCGGAGGCGGTCGACGCCCTGGCCGGGGAGGGGAGGCTGCCCGGGGAGAGGTTTTTCGAAGACGGGGGCGAAGAGGATGAGGTCGAGGGGAAGGCTGCGGGCGCGGGCTATTTCGGCGAGGGTGTGGCAGGAGAGGCTGAGGACCGGCGTTGGCAGCCCGGCTGCGGCGAAGAGGCTGCGGACCTGGGCCGGGGTGAGTTCGCCGGGAGAGGCGGTGAGGTGGACGCCATGCGCGCGCGTGGCGATGGTAATGTCGGGGCGTGAGGAGATGAGGAGCTTTGTGGGGCTGGCGGTCAGGGCGATGGTTTGGAGGATGATGCGGGCTAGTTGCGCGAGGGCTGCGGCGGGAAGATCTTTTTCGCGAAGCTGAATAAAGTCGATGCCGTCTGCGGCCCATTGAGCAGCTTGTTCGAGAAGCGCGGTCTGCCGGTCGCGTTCGGTTCCCGGATAAAACGAGCGGTTTGTGATGGCGTAGCGGAGCATGGTGGTTGAAAACAATTCCAAGGTGAGTGTATCCAAACGGAAGACCGCCGATCCCCGTCGGGGATGACAACAAGAAAAGCAGGTGCGACCTCGGGGACCGGCGAGAGTGGGTTTGATCGAGTGCTGGACGGCAGGCTTGAGGGCTGCAAGTCACGTAGCGAAGGGGCCTGTTTCGCAGGGATAGCAGCGAGCCAACTGGAGTCGGGATATTAAGGTCGGTGTGGTAGTTTCAAAGCAGTATGCGATGCGCAGAGGATCAAGCAACTGGCCCCTCACCGATTGCCAGGTCGGGGCCGATAACGGGACAAGAGCCGGTTTCGCGGCTGGTGAGGTGTCCGTGAGTATGCGCCGATGACTCCAATGATAAGTAGTGTTTACGATTTGATTGTGATTGGCTCCGGGCCTGCCGGGCAGCGGGCTGCGATATACGCTTCGAAGCTGGGCAAGAAGGTTGCGCTGGTGGAGATGCGCGAGGTGGTTGGCGGCGCTTGTATCAGCACGGGGACGATTCCTTCGAAGACGATGCGCGAGGCGGTGCTGCATCTGTCGGGGTATAACTACAAGTCCATCTATGGGATGAACTACCGGGTGAAGGAACGGATCACGATGGCGGACCTGGCATTCCGGGTCCAGCATGTGATCAAGACCGAGATCGATGTCACCGAAGCGCAGCTTTCGCGCAACAACATCGAGATGCTGGTGGGGGTGGCGAGCTTTGAAGATGCGACCCATGTGAAGGTGACGAACTCGCGCGGCGCGACGGTGTATGAGGCAAAGAATATCTTGATCGCCACGGGGACCAAGCCGGCGTCTTCGCCGAAGGTGCCGATCAATGGGCGGAGCATCATCAACTCGGACCTTGTGCTGGAGCTGGTGAACCTGCCGAAGACGATGATTGTGGTTGGCGGCGGCGTGATTGGCGTCGAGTACACGTGTATGTTCGCGGCGCTGGGAGTGCGGGTGACGCTGATCGAGCGCAGGCCGCGGCTGCTGGAGTTCGCCGATCAGGAGATAATCGAGGCGCTGAGCTATCATCTGCGGGACTCGCGGGTGACGATGCGGCTGAACGAAGAGGTGGATTCGGTGGAGGAGATGCCGGACGGGACCGTCGTGGCCAATCTCGAAAGCAAGAAGAAGGTGCAGGGCGACGCACTGCTGTATGCCGTCGGACGGCAGGGCAATGTGGATGAGTTGAATCTAGCGGCGGTCGGGATCGAGTCGGATCCGCGCGGGCGCATTCCGGTGGATAAGGACTTCCGGACGAAAGTGCCGACGATCTTTGCCGTGGGTGACGTGATCGGGTTCCCGTCGCTGGCGTCGGTGTCGATGGAGCAGGGGCGGGTGGCGGCGGCGAGGGCGTTTGGGGATGACAAGGTGCTGTCGAACCCGGGGCTTTATCCGTATGGGATTTATACGATTCCGGAGATCAGCTTTATCGGCAAGACCGAGGAGCAGTTAACCGAGGAAGACGTGCCGTACGAGGTGGGGGTGGCGTATTATCGCGAGATTGCGCGCGGTCAGATTCGCGGCGATACGACGGGCCGGTTGAAAATTATCTTTCACCGGATGACGCATGCGATCCTGGGCGTACACATCATCGGCGAAGGAGCGAGCGAGCTGCTGCACATCGGCCAGGCGGTGATGGCGCTGGGCGGGAAGCTGGACTATTTCGTGGATACGGTGTTCAACTACCCAACTCTCGCGGAATGTTATAAAGTTGCGGCTTTCAATGGGTTGAACCGCGTAAGCAAATTCGAGTAAGACGCGGTTCCCGGGATTGGGGCAATAAGAGTCATGGCAAAAACAATAGGCGTCAATTTATCGGATCGGATCTCGGCCGGGCTGGTGGTCGATCATCAGCTTGTGGGGACGGTGCAGCACTTCCCTGAAGATCGCGACCAGGACGATGCTCTGGTGGAGCTGCACACCGACGCTCTGGTGGAGACCATCTGCAAAGAGGTGGTGCAGGTAGCGGACGGCGCGAAGGACATTGCCGCGATCGGGATATCGCTGCCGGGACTGGTGAAGAACGGCGTGATCGAAGAGTCGCCGAACCTGCCGCAGTTGAAGGGCGCGCGGATTGAGGAGTTAGCCGCGATGCATCTGCGCAATCATGGAATTGGCGCGCGGGTGTCGGTGTTGAACGACGCAGACGGCATGGCGGCCGGACTGGCTTCGGCGCATGGCAAGCTGGACCGCATGATTCGGGTGTGGACGCTGGGTGTCGGTATCGGATATGGACGATACCCGTTTTCAGAAGGGGTGTGGGAAGGCGGACACTCGGTGGTGTCTCTGGATGAGAAGGAGCGCTATTGCGGCTGCGGCGGCCGCGGGCACATGGAAGGGATCATGGGGCATCGCGCGATGCGGCTGCGCTTTCTCGACATGGAGCCGGAAGAGGTCTTCGAAGCGGCGAAGAACGGCGACCCGCGTTGCATGGAGTTCAAGCGGCTGTGGCACAAGGCGCTGGCCGCGGCGACAACGACCACGATTCACATGTCCGGCCCGGGCAAGATCTTCCTCTCGGGATTTAACGTGCGGTTTGTCGACATGCCTCTGCTGAAGGACTACCTGCAGCAGATGGTGAAGATGAGTCCGCTGCAGAGCTATTCGCTCGAGATTGTGGAGGACACGCCGGAGATCCGGGTGGTCGGCGCAGGGGTTTGGGCGGAGCAGGCAGCGGGGTTGTAAGGAATAAAGTCGACCGCGGAGTACGCGGACAAGAGCGGATCACAGCAAAGACGAAGGACGGATGAAGACAGAGCACATTTGAACGGCTCTGTCTTTGTTTTGATCCGTGTTTGTTGGCGCTCAGCCATGGTCGATTGTTTACTTCTGGCACTTCGGGCAGAAGTGGGTGCTGCGGCCGCCGATGACGACGCGCTTAATCGGAGTGGCGCAAATGCGGCAGGGCTGGCCGGTGCGGGAGTAGACGTGATGGTGGAGCTGAAAGAAGCCGGCTACGCCGTCGGCATCGACGTAGTCGGAGACGGAGGAGCCGCCGAGTTGGATGGCTTCGGTAAGGACTTTGACGAGTGCGGCGCGGAGCCGGGTGAGTTGGGCGCGGGTGAGGCGGCCGGCTTGGCGGGTGGGGCGGATGCCGGCGTGGAAGAGGCTCTCGTCGGCGTAGATGTTGCCGACGCCGTGGAGCAGGGACTGGTTGAGCAGCGCGGCTTTGATCGGAGTCTTGCGCTTGCGGAAGAGGGCGATGAAGTCTTCGAGGCCGATGGTCAGGGGCTCGGCGCCCGGGCCTGCGTATCTTTCTTCTTCACTCGTAGAGGCGACCACAGACAAGCGCCCGAAACGCCGGGAGTCGATGAAGCGAAGCTCTTTCCCGCCACTGAGGGTGAGGATGGCGTGAGTGTGCGGTGGGACCGGGGTGTCCGGCGTGGAGACGAGGAGGCGGCCGGTCATGCCGAGGTGGACGAGGAACTGCGCGGCCCTTCCGGCATGGTCTTTGGACCGGGTGAGATCGAGGACGATGGTCTTGCCGACGCGGTAGACGCGGTCGATGCGGCTTCCGGTGAGCACCTCGGCGATCTCGCCGGGCGGCGACTTGAAGGTCTGGGGCTTGTTGCTGGTCCAGATGGAGCGGACGGTCTGGCTGTGGATGCGGGCATGGACGCCGTTGGCTACGGTTTCTACTTCGGGGAGTTCGGGCATGGGGAGAGCGATGAGATTTGGGGTTTGAGTGGCTGATCTTAAGAACTGAAGGGCCGACCACGGATTTGCACGGATGAGATGGATCTAAGAACAGACAACAGCAGGAGCAACGACGAATACAGAGTTCCTTCACTACGTTCAACATGACGGCGTAAAACAAATAAAACTAAAAAAGCTCAACGGTAGTTCTTGGACAGGTCAAACGAAACGGGTTAGACGCGGACGATCATCACTTCGGTGGACTTCATCAGGGCCCCGACGGTTTGGCCTTTGCGAAGTTGCATCTCGCGGACGGCTTCGGCGGTGATGATGGAGGTGATCTTCTGGTCGCCGATCTTGAGGACAACCTTCGCCAACAGACCGCTAATTTTTACTTCGACGATCTCGCCGATCAGCTGGTTGCGGCCGCTGACGGCGCGGAAGCGTTCTCGCGATGCGGTGCGGGCGGCGGTGGATTTGGATTTAGGCGGCGACTTAAGCATGGGAGCCAGCGCACTCTGCGGGATACGGTGATGACCGCCGGGGGTCTTGATGGTCTTCAGGGTTCCGGCGAGGATCCACTGCTTCAATGTCGCGTAGCTCACGCCGAGCGATGCGGCTGCTTCGCGCGGTTTCAACAGGGTGTCGGTGTCTGCCATTACGTTATCTCCGTTCTGAAAAAGTATATGCGCTCCGTCAAAACAATGGCTGATCAAGCGGCTTTGTCTGCGAACTTGTTTTAAGTGTCAGGGGCTCGACCGCGGATTTTACGGATGAGACGGATTTAAGAACAGGCAAAGGCAAGAGCAAGGACGAATACAGGGATCTTCCCCTTTGCTGCGCTCTAGGCCAGGATGACGACGAAGAACAAACAACCGCGAGAGATTTCACGACGGAAGTTATTAGGGCGTCTTTTCAATTCGTTATTATAAATCGTCTACAATCGAAGCATGACCTCTTCGTATGCTCTCTCTTCGACCCCTTTTTTCATGGCCGCGAGGCAGCACGTCTTGCTTTGCTTCTTTCTCTGATGGCGACTGCTCTGTTTGCGAACGCGCAGCAAGCCGAGGACGTCTCGCCTTCGCAGCCGGATTCACAATTCCAGGTTGCGGGCAATTCACAACCGCAGCCGAATGTGTTGTCGCAGCCGCAGGCTGGTGGAGGGGCGCAGCTTCCAACCGGCACCGTGCTGCGAACCTGGAACTTCTGGGAGCGTTATCAGGCGCGCGTGACGAAGACGCAGAACGAGCAGCCGCACTGGATCACGCCTCTGGTGACGGTGACGCCGAGGCTGGAGCAGGAGCTGCGCACCGATTTTGTTCATGAGACTCTCAATACGACGAAGGGGCTTTGGAACTACGGCAACGGCAAGCGGCTGGAGTTCATTCCTCAGCGGCACGTTGAGATTCTGATCAATGTGCCTCCGTTCTTCAATCGATCGAATGGAGAGTCGGATGGGTTCGGGGATATGAACTTTAATAGCAAGTACCGGTTCTTTGCGCGCAACGAGGAACATGGCAATGCGATCGTCACGGGTTTTTTTGCGGCGTCGATTCCGACGGGGAAGAATGGCAACGGAAGTTGCTGCGCTGTGGTGACGTCGACGCTTGCGGTGGGCAAAGGTTGGGGACAACTGGCGTTGACTTCGACTGCTGGCGGTTCGCTGCCAGTATCGAATACGAAGGGGTGGGCCGGAACATCGCCTGGAACAATGCTGTTCAATACCGGGCGGCGAAGAGTGGGGTAGGACGGATCTTCTGGCCGGAGGTCGAATTCAACTCAAACTTCTACAAGGGCGGGACGAACGACGGCAAGACCCAGACGTTTGCGACGCCGGGTGTGGTGATCGGCCGCGTTCCTCTGACGCATGATGCCTCAGGAAAGCCGGGGCGGCTGGGGCTTACCTTCGGAGCCGGTGAGCAGATCGCCCTAACCCACTTCCATACTTATTCTCACGCGACGGTGCTGACGCTGCGTATGCCTTTCTAAGGGATCGTCAAGAACGGAAGACTTGACCGGCTATACTTGTTGGCCTATGAAAAAGTCTCTTCTTCTTGGTTCGGTAATGGCGTGCAGTGTGATGGCGGTTGCGACCGGTGTTGCCAGTGCGCAGGGCCATGGCGCGACGGCGGGACGGCCTGAGCTGCTGGTGGCGAACCAGGGCGACCGCGATATGAGCATTCTCGATGTGGCGGCGGGGAAGCAGATCGCCACGGTGTCGGAGGGCGGCGTGACCGGCCATGAGGTGGCGGCTTCGCCTGACGGCAGGACGGCCTATGTGCCGATCTACGGAAACTCCGGCGTGGGCAAGGCGGGAACCAACGGCAGCGTGATGGTGGTGATCGATGTGCCGACGCACAAGGTGGTGCATACGGTCGACTTCGGCCATGGGGTGCGGCCGCACTGCCCGATCTATGACAAGAACAGCGGCATGTTGTATGTGACAACCGAGCTGGATAAGTCGGTGAGCATTATCGACCCGAAGACGCTGAAGGTTGTGGGCAGCGTGCCTACGGGGCAGGAGCAGTCGCATATGCTGGCGCTGTCGCGGGACGGGTCGCGAGGGTATACAGCGAATGTGGGTCCGGGGACGGTGTCGGTGCTGGATATGAAGGCGCGCAAGGTGCTGGCGATCATTCCGGTCTCGAAGAACACGCAGCGGATTGCGATCTCGCGGGACGACCGCATGGTGTTTACAGCGGACCAGACGAAGCCGCAGCTTGCGGTGATCGATACGGCGACCAATAAGGTGAAGACGTGGATTGCACTGCCCTCGGTAGGGTATGGCACCGCGCCTACGCTCGATGGACGCTGGCTGCTGGTGACGCAGCGCACGGCGAAGCAGGTGGTGGTGGTGGATTTGAAGACGCTTGCGGTTGTGAAGCGGATCGACGTGCCGGACGGGCCGGGCGAGGTGCTGATGAATCCCGATGGGAAGACGGCGTATGTGTCGTGCATGAACGCGAAGCAGGTTGCGGTGATCGATCTGGCGCAGTGGAAGGTTAAGGGGACGATTGAAGCAGGGGCGGGGGATGACGGGATGGCTTGGGCTCGGTGACTCGCCATGGAGGGGCTTATTACGCCCAGCCTTAGGGGGCGCCCTAAAAACTCGTGATGGAACTCCTTCTCGGAATGTGAACCGAGGTGCAAGGGGTAATCGCGAAGCAAGGTCTTCGCTGGTTGTGGTTGAGGTAGTTTTTAGCTCGTGCTGCCTGAGGGATTCAGGTTGATACCTCCGCCGACATACTCACAACGGAACGGCGTATTCTTGCTAGATGATGCGTATGACTGTGCTCGCCTCCGGGTCCAAAGGCAATAGCACCGTTATCTCTTCCTCGCGTACGCGGGTTCTGGTGGATGCGGGGCTGTCGTGCCGCGAGTTGCTGAAGCGCATGGCGGTGGCTGGGGAAGATCCGGCGCTGCTTGACGCTATCCTGATTACCCATGAGCATCAGGACCACATTGCCGGTCTGGCGGTACTGGCTCGGCGGCTGAGGATTCCGGTCTTTTTTACGGAGTCCACGCATCGCGCCTGGGTCCGGATGCTGACGCCGCGCACGACGATGACGTATGCGAAGTGGCTGGACCATGTGCAGCGCGAAAAGGAGGCTCGTGCAGCTACCATTGCCGCGAGCACGCCGGCGACAGACCTGCGAGCGGAGTTTGCGGCGCAGTCGGAGGCAATCGCGACTAGCTCCGCTGAGGCAGAAGCTGCTTTGGTGAATCGTTCTGAGGATTCCAACGCTAGGCTGGAGCTTCCGATGGACTCGGACGAGGAGCTTTGCGGACCTGAAATGCTGACGGAGAAGAAGGCCGATCGTGCCCAGCTTGATCCGGCGCAGCTTCCGGCAGTGGAATATTTTCACTCCGGAAAGCAGTTTTCGATCGGCGATATCGAGATTACGCCGTTCACTATCCCGCACGATGCTGCCGATCCCTGCGGATTTGTCTTTGAGACGGAGGGCATTCGCATGGCGCTGGCAACCGACCTTGGTTACATGCCGCCGAATGTAAAATCTGCGCTGAAGCGGATCGATGTGCTGCTGCTGGAGTCGAATCACGATCTGGAGATGCTGCGCGACGGCCCGTATCCCTGGAGCGTGAAGCAGCGGGTGCTGTCGCGGGTGGGACATCTTTCCAATGACGCGACCGCGGAGTTTCTGCAGAAGGACTATGACGGCGGTGCGGCCTGGATTGTGCTGGGGCACCTGTCGGAGTCGAATAACGCACCGGAGTTGGCGCGGCTTGCGGCGGAGCAGGCGCTGGGAGGCCATCCGACGCTTCTTGGAAACCGAGTTTTGCTGGCGCAACAGGCTGCTCCCATGGATCCAATCACTTTGTAAGTCATGATCCTCCCGGAACTTGGAGCAAAGTGTTACGGCCGCGGGCGGCACGTTGACCCGGAAAATGTGCTGAAACTGTTACTTGCCCGTGAATCCTTTCCTGCTACCCCGCTATCAAAGGAGATAGAATGGGGTTAAGCCTATGAAAAAACCTGCCTTAGAGTTTTCAGCGAGTGGAGCGAGCCAGACTGGTCGCAGAGTTCATCGCACTCTCTGCATCGACCCCGTGGTGGGAGACATTCTCTCCGGTTGGCGCTACGACATCTCGGGCCTATCTCCGGCCATGCGTACCGACTATGACCAGCATCTTTCCGATTGCGGCCACTGCCGTCATCGTCAGCGGATCGCTCGCACCATCGATGTGTTGCTAATCAGCGTCAGCACGCTATCTATCCTGGCGTTCCTTCTGGCCGCCGTTGTGATTCACCGGGTGGAACTCGTCACCCATATTAACACCGTGCATGTTCATTTGAATCAAACCCACGCGGTCGCTATCTCGCTCGAAGCAGTCGCGGTGGCAGGGATGTTGTTCTCGGGCTTGCTTTGGGTGCTGGTCGCCGTTGCCACACCGCTCCCGGGCTTTCTAGGAGGCATGGTGCAGCAGCACATTCCCGCTGATCTGCGAGACAGGTTTACGAAGGATGCTGCCTGAGCCGCTTTCTCCCTTTCGCAGCGGCCTGCGATCTCTTCCGGACTGCCCACGATGCCCGGTGGGCAGTGATGCTTTGATGAGTCTCCTTCTTTCGGGCAGGTTCGGCCACAGCCGGATTTGTCATTCGTCCTTCGGCACGATAGCGTAGAACCATAGCCCATGCCCTCCTCCCCCCAACCTGAAGGCGAACTCCTGCCGCCGCATTCCGTTGCTGGCGTTGCGCCGATCCCCGACTACGAGCGCGAGGCGAACCGCCCGAACTCGCGGGCGCGGGGGTGGAATATCTTGGCCACGCCCGGTACCTACACGCTGCTGGGCATCAACATCGCTGTGTTCGGATGGATGGTGCTACACGGCGTTTCGCCGAGCGATCCCACGGTTCCGCAGTTAATTCATTTCGGGGCGACAAACTCAGAGCTGGTTCTCGCCGGACAATGGTGGCGTCTGCTGACCGCTACGTTCGTTCATGTAGGACTGCTCCACATTGCCACGAATATGTGGTGCCTGTGGAATCTCGGCCTGCTGGGCGAACCGCTGCTGGGCCCGGTGGGGCTTTGCATTGTGTATTTGCTCACCGGGATCGCAGGCAATCTCCTTTCGCTTGGCCACAACGTAATCTTCCGCGATGCTTTCTCGGTTGGCGCAGGAGCCTCCGGGGCGGTGTTCGGTATCGCCGGCATCCTGATCGTGTTGCTTTCGAACCACAAGCTTCCGATCCCGGCGTTCGAACTCAAGCGTCTCCGGCGTTCTGTCATTCAGTTTGCCGCTCTGAACCTTGTGCTGGGCATCGGCGCCAACTTCACGAGCATCGTCCGGATCGATAATTTTGCGCATATTGGCGGCTTTCTGAGCGGGCTGGCGCTGGGGGTTCCGCTGGTTCCGCGTATGACGTCGGGACGTACGCGCTATCTGCAACGGCAGAAGGTGACTTTTCTGGCCGCGGCGTTATTCCTGATTCTCTTCGGGTACTGGATCGCCAAATTGCGGTAATTGCCTGGCGGCTTAGAACCAGGTGCCAGCTTTATACCGGGTATAGGCGTCACCGAATGCGTCCCTCAGGACTTTCTCTTCCCTGCGCGCGCGGTAGATCTGGATCGGCACAAAGAGGAGCAGTATGACCAGCAACAACCAGGGCCGGTCGAAGTAGAGGGCGATTCCGGCAAGCAGCAGTGAGCTGAACACGTAGATCGGATTGCGGATTCGGGAGTAGATGCCTGACGTTACGAGAGAGCGAGCCATCGGCTGGACGGAGAAAGACGATCCAATCTGCAGGCGTGACACGACGAGCAAGACACCGGAAGCCAGCGCGAGTGCTGCCCCGGCGATCCGGATTGGCGTCCATGGTCCTTCGGGTTGATAGAGAAAGACGAGTGCGCCAAGGGCCGCCAAGCCGATAATCAGCGTGAAGATGTTTGCTTTCATCGTGTGCCTCGGTGGTGCCGGGCCTACCGGTGCCTTGCGTTTATGGAAGCGACTTAGGTCAACTAGCTCAAGGTGGTCTGGGCGAACTTGCGCACCATGGCGAGAAGCAGTCTGCGGTCGCTCTCGGAGAGGTGGGCGGAGTACCGCTGGATCTGGGTGAGGAAGCGGATCTCGTCTTCGCCGAGGTTAAGCCCAGACATCTCCTTCGCGACGGCCTCTTCGGCGAAGAACTCTGATAATTGCAGGTCGAGAGCGCGGGCGATCTTCTGGAGAGTCTCGAGCGACGGTACGGTGTGGCCGTTCTCCACCCGGGACAGATAGCAGCGCAGCAGACCGGTACGTTTTTCTATGTCGCCCTGGGACATGCCCTTTTGCAGGCGATAACCGCGGATCGTCGTGCCTATATTCATCGAAATCGAAAGAGCGTTCGCAGGGGCGCTCGTCAGGTCAGCAGGGATAGATTGCATGTCAGCCATTAGCCACAAAGTAAACATCAACCGCCTCCCGGTCAATGGCTATCTTGGGCAGGGCGCGACTGCTGTACCAGCCGAGGTTCATTCAGAGTCGGTTAGCGAGAAAAACCTTAACAATTACTTGAACCTCGACGGCATACAGAACCACAGTTTGTATTACCCATTGAGTTAATAATCTAGCGTGGCGGAAATTCGTTGGTTTGGACGAGGTTCATTGCGCGACCGGAAGGCTGAAAGTGAAGACGGAACCGTGCTCCGGTTGGCTGGTTACGGTGAGACTTCCGTGGTGCGACTCCACGATGGCGCGGCTGATGGCCAGGCCCATGCCGGTCCCCTGGGTTGTTCCGCTCTGAGAACGCGATCGGTACAGCCGGTCGAAAATAAGGCTCTGCTCGGCGGGGTCGATGCCGATGCCCCGGTCGGCGACGCTGGTGAGGACGTATCCATCCTTTCGCTCGGCGGAGAGGAAGATGGGAGATCCAGACTTTGAATACTTCGCCGCATTTTCAAGCAGGTTGCACAGCACCTTGCCGATCATTCCTCCATCGGCGGAGACTTTGGGAAGCGTTGGCAGGTTCACAGTGACGGGATGCGTTGTAGAGACCGAGGTGCAACTCTCCTGGGCATACTGCACCAAGTCTGCGAGGTCGACTGGGGTGAAGTTCATGTGCACCTCCTGCGCTTCGAGTTGTGCCATTTCGACGGCCTGGCCAACCAGCCGGTTCAGCCGGTCGCTCTCCTCGTCCACAATCGTCAACAACTCGCGACGATCCTCCTCGTTGATCTCGCTGTTGGAGAGCAGGGTGCTCGCCGCGCCTTTGATGGAGGTCAGCGGCGTACGCAATTCATGGGTGATGGAATCGAGAATCAACGTACGGAGCCGCTCGCTCTCTTTGCCGGCCTCTCCTTTCGCCACGTCTTCGAGAGCCTGGGCGCGATCGAGCGCGATAGAGACCAGTCCTCCAATAGCCTGAAAGCTCTCGGAAGAAAGTTTGACGCGGCGCAGGAGCAAAAGCCCTCGCGGGCGTACGCCGGCTCGCAAAGGGATGCGCGTCTCGTCGCCTGGGCTGGTCTGCGGTCCAGAGAGGCTCAAGGCAAGCTGCCGGAGGTGCGGTATTTCGACGTTTGAAACCTGTTGCAATCCGGCCTGATAGAGCCGGTCGCCGTCCAGCAAGTACAACACCACCGACTCCGCTTGTGAGGTTTTCTTGACGAACTTCGGCAGCGCATTGACGAGTGCGGCGACGTTGTCGGTCTGCAGCAGTTCGCGGCTAAGGGTGAACAACACCTCGACCTCGCGCTGCCGTGTTCGCGCTTCTGCGGCCTCGTCGCGAGCGCGCTGCGACAGGCGGCTACCTGTCACGCCGGTGGCAAGAAAGGCGAGCAGCGCCAGCCAGTTCTGCGGGTCGGAGATCGTGAGGGTTCCGACAGGGGGAAGAAAGTAGAAGTTGTAGCAGACGGTTGCCGCGATGGAGATCACCACCGCATGACGCAGCCCCCATTTCGCAGCCAGCAAAAGAATCAATAGCAATAGGCTGAGCGCAACGGTGGTTGGATTGACGTGGAGCCATCGCCGGTATACGAGTACAATTCCGGCCAGAGCACCGAATGCCAGCACCCACTGGGTGATCGCCACAACGCGCTTCGAGTTCATGGGGGAATTGTACGACGTGACCGAGACTTGGGATGTGACACGGAAATCGCCGGAAGACTGGCTTGTGACCAGCGAAACGGATAAGCAACACGGCCGCTTCAAGGTATTCCTCGGCTACGCACCCGGTGTCGGTAAGACCTTCAGCATGCTCAGCGAAGGCATTCGCCGGCGGAGTCGCGGAGAAGATGTTGTGGTCGGCGTGGTGGAGAGTCACGGGCGCAGCGGCACTTCGGATCTCGCGTCGAAGCTGGAGCAGGTTCCACGCCGGGAGGTCGACTACAAGGGCACATTATTTACCGAAATGGACGTCGATGCCATTCTCGCGCGCAAGCCCCAAATTGCGCTCATCGACGAATTGGCCCACACCAACATTGAAGGCAGCCGGTTTGCGAAACGCTATGAAGACGTTCTGCTGCTGCTGGAAAACAATATCGATGTACTCAGCACCATCAACATTCAGCATGTCGAGAGTCTGGCTCCGCGGGTCCAGGCACTTACCGGTATCAGCGTCCGGGAGCAGGTGCCCGACTGGGCGCTCGATCGTGCGGACGAGATCGTGATCAGCGATTTAACCCCGGAGGCTCTCGTCACGCGGATGCGCCGCGGGGACATCTATCCCATGGATCGGGTAGAGCGCTCACTTTCCAACTTCTTCCGTCGCGGTAACCTCATCGCTCTTCGCGAGATGGCGCTGCAGCGAGTGACGCGGGCGGTCGATCGCACCCTGGACGACTATGTGAAGCGGAAGCGGCTGGGGGCTCATTGGACGGTCGCGGAGAAGATCGCAGTGTGCATCAGTTCGAACGCACAGGCGCGTGATCTCATCGTCCGCGGAGCGCGGCTGGCGGAGGCGCTCAGCGCGGAGCTGTACGTCCTGCACGTGGAGAGTGGGCGCGATGAGGACGCGGAACGAAAGCGGACGCTGGAATCAAGTCTTGACTTCGCTAAAAATCTCGGAGCGTCTATCGTGAATCTCACGGGCAGCGATACCGCCCGTACGACCGCGGCCTATATCCGAGAGCATCGGATCACGCAGGCTATCGTCGGGAGATCGGCATTGCATGGTCTGCGCAAATATCTGTACTACCTGGCCATCCAGAAGTTCATGTCCGAGGCCCCGCACGTCGATTTGCATATCGTTACTCAGGAGGGCCATTGAAGCGCATTCTCGTAGTCGACGATGAACGGCAGATTACGCGCATGTTGCGCGCGTCCCTGCAGAGTAGCGGCTATGTGGTCCTCGTTGCGGATAATGGAGCGGAGGCCTACGCGCGCTTCAAGACCGATCGCCCTGACCTGATCATCACTGACCTGGCGATGCCGGAGATGAATGGACTGGAACTTACGCGGGCTGTGCGTCTCCTCGCCCAGACACCCATCATTGTCCTCAGTGTTCGCGATACGGACGTGATGAAGGTGGCGGCGCTCGACGATGGCGCCGACGATTATCTCACCAAACCTTTCAGCATGCCCGAGTTGCTGGCGCGGGTTCGTGCACAGCTTCGGCGGACCAAGCAGCCCGATGTGGCCGAGGTACGTCTTGAGGTAGGAGACTTCGTCATCGACACCGACGCCCACACGGTGTCGGTGCGGGGTCAGCCCATCCACCTGACTCCCAAGGAGTTCGACCTGCTGCTGCAGTTTGCACGAAATCCACACCGGGTGCTCACCCACAGGACTTTGCTCCGTTCGATCTGGGGTGCCGCTGGAATCGATCAGCCGGAGTATCTGCGCGTGCTGGTCGCACAACTGCGCAAGAAGATCGATACGACCGGCACCCAGAGCTATATTGAGAGCGAGCCATGGGTCGGATACCGTCTTCGCGCCGACCCTCTCGCGGACGACAGCAACGAACTTACGACTTCTTAACTTTTTCTCTACGCGACTCTTACGGGGCTTCCTTTCTACTGAAATAGAAAGGATGTGTCATGCTCCGTTCCATCGCTGGTTTCCTTTTACTCCTCGCCCCGTTCGTGGGACGTTCTCAGACTCCTGTCCCAACTGTAGCGCCCGTTCTTGCTGTTTCATCGTCCCTTCCAGATGCGCCCACAGCTCCTGGGGTCTCAGACGATGCTGCCGATATCTCTGCGGCTTCTGCTCAGGAGCAGACGAAGACCCCCGCAACAACGGTTCCCCAGCCGCTCGATAACAGCTTCTTCCATCGTCTGGGCCGCGCCTATGTGGCGGACTGGGCCGGCAACGGACCCGGTACTGCTGTGCCGCAGCAGCCGCGCCGCGGCACCCCGCCGCCCATCTTCTCGCCCCCGTTTCCCGCAGCCGACTGGCCGATCGGCGGTACAACTGTCATTGGAGCACCGGACGGGCAGACCTATCCGCTCATGCAGGCCATCAATGAGAATAAAAGTCAGAACAAGATCTACGGCTACCTGGAAATCGGCGGCAACGGATCGACCAACAATAAGACGAATGCCCAGAAAGATATCGCCGCAAATGTTCCCGCGGCCTACGACGTATACTCCAACCAGATCCAGCTCGACCAGGCCGCTCTCTACTTCGAACGAGTCGAAGATACGGCGCAGAAGGCCCACTTCGACTGGGGGTATCGCGTGACATTGCTCTACGGCACTGACTACCGTTTCACCACGTCGCACGGAATTCTCAGCCAGCAACTCCTCGTCAAAAACGCCGAGTATGGGTTCGACCCCGTCATGTTCTATTACGACGCTTATTTTCCCAAAGTCGCGCAAGGCATGGTGCTCCGCGTCGGGCGCTACATCTCGCTTCCCGATATCGAGGCGCAGCTCGCACCGAACAACTACAGCTACTCCCATTCCATCCTCTACACCTACGACTGTTACACGCAGCTTGGAGCGAACGCGACCATCAAGCTCAATGACCATTGGACAGTCCAGGGCGGCATCTCTCCGGGTTGCGACACCGCACCCTGGACGACCGATGCGAAGCTCACGGGGAACGTGTGTGCGACGTATACCTGGTCGAATGGCGGAGACGCCCTCAACACATGCGATAACACGATCAACGATGGCAAGTATGCCTATAACAACCTGACTGCCTTTTACGAAACTTGGTATCACCGCTTCAACGCGCACTGGCACACCGACACCGAAGGCTGGTACCAGTACATGCGGGACACGCCGAACATGTATTGGTACAACAGCGGCGGCTTGTATCCCAGCACAGCCGCGACTCCATGGCCGGAGACCAACGGCGCAGGAGTCAACCTCAACTTTGGCGCCGTCTGCCAGGATCCCCGGCTCCCAGCTTCCCAACAGCAAAGTCGCTGCTACGCTTCAGAGTGGGCGCTGACAAACTATCTCGAGCACAACTTCTGGCACAATAGCGCCTCGTTGAACATTCGCAACGAGGTCGTAGACGACATCAAGGGCCAGCGCACCGGCACGCCCGCCGTTTACGAAGAGCATATGGTCGGATTCAATTTCTGGAGCGGCTCTACGATCACCTTTCGTCCTGAACTCAGCTATACCAAGTGCTACAGCAAGTTTACGACGCTCGACGGTAAGCCCGTATCCTGCACGGATATTTCGGCAGGCAGTTCCATGGCGAGCTATGAAAGCCAAATCCTGGGGAACGGAATCATCCCGACGGGGCGAGGCAAGACTGAGGCCCTCACGCTCGCGGCCGATCTCATCTGGCACTTCTAGAATGAGCGGTAGAGTTTGACTCTGCCGCTTGCATCTTCAGGCTCTTACCGCGTGCGTCAGCAGAACGCATCTGGAGGAATAATGGCAGATCTAATCTCTCTGTTTATGAGCTTCGCATGTTTCACTATCGCAGTCGCCTATGTCTCTGCCTGCGACCGGCTGAAAGGAGCACGCTCGTGATTCTCAATTTTATTTTGCTCGCCATCTCGGCAGCGCTGCTCGTGTACCTGGTTTACGCGCTCTTGCGCCCGGAGAAGTTCTGATGTCACTCAACGGCTGGCTGCAGATTACTCTCTTCATCGCGGCAGTGCTGCTGCTGGCGAAACCCATGGGTAGCTATCTTACCCGGGTCTTCGAGCGCCGCAAGACCTTTCTCGACCCGATACTTCTCCCGTGCGAGCGCCTGCTCTATCGCATGACGGGCGTGAAGCCCGAACAGGAGATGCGCTGGACCGAATACGCGGTTGCGATGCTTGTCTTCAGCGCGTCCACCGCCCTGCTCACCTATGTTGTCGAGCGCGTGCAACACTTGTTACCGCTGAACCCGCAGCATCTGTCTGGGGTTGAATCCGCGCTCGCGTTGAATACGGCCATCTCATTCACAACCAACACCAACTGGCAGGCGTATACCCCCGAGTCCACCATGAGCTATCTCACGCAGATGCTTGGGCTCGCAACACACAACTTCTGGTCGGCGGCGGTCGGCATGGCGCTGGCAGTCGCGTTCGTTCGCGGCATAGCGCGGCGAGAGACAAAGACACTGGGCAATTTCTGGGTCGACCTTACGCGCGGCACACTTTGGGTGCTGTTGCCGATCTCCATCGTGTTTTCTCTGGCGCTGGTTTCGCAAGGTGTAGTCCAGAACCTGAAGCCGTATGACACGGCAAAACTCATGGAGGCACAGAAGGTCACCGGTTCCGATGGAAAGACAGCAACCGTGACCACCCAGACCATAGCGCAAGGCCCGGTGGCGTCTCAGGAAGCGATCAAGATGCTGGGCACCAATGGAGGTGGCTTCTTCAATGCGAATAGCGCGCACCCCTTCGAGAACCCAACACCGGTTTCGAACTTTCTGGAAATGCTTTCGATTTTCTTGCTGCCGGCCGGACTGGCGATCATGCTGGGGCAGATGGTGGGCGCTCCGAAACACGGTTGGGCCGTGCTTGCCGCAATGCTCGTGCTGTGGCTCGCTGGGACTGTGATCTGCTACTGGGCGGAGTCGCAGCCGAATCCGCTGCTGCATGGCGTTGATCAGCGCGGGTCGCTCACTCAATCCGGCGGCAACATGGAAGGCAAAGAGGTCCGCTTCGGCATCGCAGACTCTGCGCTGTTCGCGACCGTGACCACGGATGCAAGCTGCGGTGCCGTCAACAGCATGCACGACAGCTTCATGCCCTTGGGCGGCATGGTGCCGATGGTCAATATCCTGCTCGGCGAGGTTGTCTTCGGCGGCGTGGGAGCAGGGCTGTATGGCATGCTGGTCTTTGTCGTCATGGCCGTGTTTGTCGCAGGTCTTATGGTGGGCCGAACGCCGGAGTACCTGGGGAAGAAGATCGAAGCCTATGACGTGCAGATGTCGATGCTCTATCTGCTTATCTTTCCGCTCATCATTCTCGGCTTTGCATCGGTCACTGTGCTGATGCCGAACCTTGGGCTTAGCAGCCTGGCGAACCATGGACCGCACGGCCTGTCCGAGATTCTCTATGCGTATACCTCAGCGACCGGCAACAACGGGTCGGCGTTTGCAGGTTTGAACGCGAACACACATTGGTACAACTATTCGCTTACCGCTGCGATGTTCTTTGGCCGCTTCATGATGATGATTCCGATGTTGGCCATCGCCGGAAATCTTGCCGGCAAGAAGATCGTTCCACCCTCGTCGGGCACGTTTCCAGTCACGACGCCTTTGTTCACTATCCTGCTCACCGGCGTCATTGTGATCGTCGGAGCTCTCACATTCTTCCCCGCAGTTACCCTCGGTCCCGTGTTGGAGCATCTGCTGCTGCGTGCCGGACATTTGTTTTAGACGACTTCAGGAGATCCTATGCTCACGCAAGCGAATCGGCGTTCCCTGTTTGATACCAAGATCGTTCGACGTGCCACTGTCGACGCGCTGGGCAAACTCAATCCGCGCGTGATGATGCGTAATCCCGTCATGTTTGTGGTGGAGATCGGCAGCGTTCTCACGACTGTGCTGCTCTTCCTCAACGTGGCGACGAAGAGCGGCGATTTTCGCTTCGACCTGCAGATCACGCTGTGGCTTTGGTTTACCGTGCTCTTCGCGAACTTTGCTGAGGCAATGGCCGAAGGGCGAGGCAAGGCCCAGGCCGATGCACTGCGTCTTGCCAAGTCCGAGACGACGGCTTACCGGGTCAGCAAATCTGGCGTGATTGACGAGATTCCGAGTTCGGAGCTCCGCGTTAACGATGTTGTCCGGGTGACTGCCGGACAGATGATTCCAGGCGACGGGGAGGTAATCGAGGGCGTAGCTTCGGTGGATGAATCTGCCATTACCGGCGAGTCTGCGCCGGTCATTCGCGAAGCTGGAGGAGACCGTTCGGCCGTGACCGGCGGCACGCGCGTGCTCTCCGACGTCATTACGGTACGGATCACTTCGAATCCGGGGGAGACCTTTCTTGACCGTATGATCGCTCTGGTCGAAGGAGCCGAGCGGCAGAAGACACCGAATGAAATCGCGCTCAATATCCTTCTCGCCGGTCTAACGATTATTTTTCTGCTCGCGGTCGTCACGCTGCAGCCGTTTGCGATCTACTCCGGAGCTCCGCAGACGGTGTTCGTCCTGGTGTCTCTCCTGGTCTGCCTGATTCCTACTACGATCGGGGGGCTGCTTTCGGCAATCGGCATCGCAGGTATGGATCGGCTGGTGCAGCATAACGTGCTTGCAACGTCTGGCCGCGCGGTCGAAGCTGCCGGCGATGTAAACACATTGCTTCTCGACAAAACGGGCACCATCACCATTGGCAATCGGCAGGCTGCGGAGTTCATCCCAGCACCCGGGGTCTCGGCCAGCCAGTTAGCCGATGCCTCACAGCTCTCCTCCCTGTCGGACGAAACCCCAGAGGGACGTTCCATCGTTGTCCTCGCGAAGGAGCAGTACAACCTGCGCGGGAGAGAACTGGCGCAACTCAATGCAGAGTTTCTGCCGTTTTCGGCCACCACGCGCATGAGCGGGATTGAAGTGGACGGCCGGTCCATCCGCAAGGGTGCTGTCGATGCAATCGCTCATTATCTCCAGGAGCATGGTTCGCAGATGCCGCAGGAGTTGCAAAGCTCGGTGGAGGAGATCGCACGCAAGGGCGGCACACCGCTGCTGGTCGCCGAGAACGGACGTGCGCTCGGAGTCATCTATTTGAAGGATGTGGTCAAGGGTGGGATGAAAGAGCGCTTCGATCAACTCCGCGCCATGGGCATCCGCACGGTCATGATCACCGGTGACAATCCGTTGACTGCTGCGGCCATTGCACGCGAGGCCGGTGTGGACGATTTTCTTGCGGAAGCCAAGCCCAAGGACAAGATGGATTTGATCCGTCGCGAGCAGGCGGACGGCAAGCTGGTGGCCATGACCGGTGACGGGACCAACGACGCACCCGCGCTTGCTCAGGCCGATGTAGGCGTGGCCATGAACTCCGGTACACAGGCCGCCAAGGAAGCCGGCAACATGGTCGATCTCGACTCGAATCCTACCAAACTCATCGAGATTGTCGCCATCGGCAAACAGCTTCTGATGACACGCGGTGCTCTGACCACCTTCTCCATCTCGAACGATGTTGCAAAATATTTTGCCATCATCCCAGCGATGTTTGCGGGTGTCTTTCCGGTGCTGAATGCGCTGAACGTCATGCATCTGCACAACGCCGAGTCCGCGGTTCTCTCTGCCGTTATCTTCAACGCGCTCATTATCGTCGGTTTGATCCCGCTGGCTTTGCGCGGCGTCAGCTACAAACCGATGTCGGCTGCGGCATTGCTGCGGCGCAACCTGGTGGTCTACGGTCTCGGGGGTCTCGTTGCGCCGTTTGCCGGGATCAAACTGCTGGACATGCTGATCGTAGCGCTGCACCTCGCTTAATGGCCCGCGTCTCTGATTTCAAGGAGTCTTATGAAGAAGCACATTCGTATCGCATGCCTGTATACCGTTGTCACCGCGTTTGTCCTTGGTATCGTCTATCCACTCCTCATTACCGGCATCGCACATCTTGCGATGCGCAATAAGGCCGATGGTCAACTTCTTGTGCTTCATGGAGAAACGATCGGCTCCGCGTTGATCGGTCAGCCCTTCACGGGGCCGGGCTACTTTCACAGCAGGCCGTCTGCGGCCGGAACAGGATATGACGCATCGGCTTCGTCCGGCTCGAACCTCGGGCCGACGAACAAAACGCTCGTGGACCGCGTGGATGCGAGCGTGAAGGCCGAAGGCAATGGCGCTCCTGTACCAATCGATCTGGTTGCTGCATCGGCCTCCGGGTTGGACCCGGATATCACACCCGCTGCTGCGTTCTATCAAACGCACCGCGTTGCACAGGAACGTCATCTGTCCGAAGTTGTCGTGCAGGGGCTCGTGCAACAGCACATCACGCAACGTCAACTCGGTCTTCTGGGCGAACCCCGCGTGAATGTTCTCCGTTTAAATCTTGCTCTAGCAGTTCTATCTAACTCTCAAGAGTAGTCCCTGAACTGGCTACCGCTCTTCGCGAACGATGGCCATGCCTCGGCGCAGGATGGCAATAGCTTTCTTTGAGGAGGGCAGCAGGAAAGGATTTCTACGGCAGGAGGTCGATCCGAACGCAATGATCGACCTCCTCTACGCTCCTATTTATTACCGCCTGCAGATGGGTACCAGCCCGCTCTCTGATGCGTACATCGACGAGATCTTCGACCATGCGATGAAGGGGCTCAAGAAGGCGTGAGCGCTCAAAAGCTCGAATTCCTCCGGCGGGCGACGGACTCCACGATCTTTGTCGAGTCGATTGTTTGCATGCAGGCCTATTTGGCTTGGTGTTGCTTGAGGAGAGCCAGGACCTCTTCGGCGTGGCCTTCGGGTTTGACGTCTTCGAAGATGTGGAGGAGGCGCTGGCCCTGGCCGGTGTCGGGACTGATGAGGTAGGTGGTGCGCTTTACGCCTTTGACGAGCTTGCCGTACATGTTCTTGGGCTTGATGAGGTCGTAGCGGTTGATGAGTTCCATGTCGGGGTCAGCGAGGAGATCGTAGGGCAGGTCGTATTTGGCCTGAAATTTCTTCTGGTCCTTGACGGTATCGCGGGAGATGCCGAGGACGACGATGCCTTCCTTCTCGAATTTTTCGAAGGCGTCGCGGAAGCCGCAGGACTCGATGGTGCAGCCGGGGGTATCAGCGCGGGGGTAGAAGAAGAGGACGACGGGGGAGTCTTTGTAATCGCTGAGGTTGACGGTTTTGCCGTCCTGGTTCTGGAGAGTGAAATTTTCTACGACGTCGTTGACTTGCACGGTTTCCTCCGGAATTCGCGGTGGCTTAGGCTTCGGTGAGGGCGGCTAAGGTCTTTTCGAGAGAGGCGCGGTCTTCTACATTAAGGGTCTTCTGGTTGCGGTCGGGCGTTCCTTGGATCTGGCGCATGAGGCCGGAGAGGACCTTGCCGGGGCCTACTTCGATGAAGTGGGTGGCGCCCTGGGCGATAAGGAGTTGGATGCACTCGACCCAGCGGACGGGTGCGGTGACCTGGCGGATGAGCGCGTCGCGAGACTCGGGGCCGCGGGTGAGGAGGCGGGCGTCGACGTTACAGGCTACCGGGAACTGCGGGTCCTGGAAGGGGATGGCTTCGAGGTCAGAAGTGAGAGCGTTTTGCGCGGGCTGCATGAGGGCGCAGTGGAAGGGAGCGCTGACCTGGAGCATGACGGTGCGTTTGGCTCCGGCCTGTTTGCAGAGATCGGCTACGCGCTCGACGGCGTGGGCACTCCCGGAGATGACGGTTTGGCCGGGGGAGTTGAGGTTGGCGGGGGAGACAACGGCGCTGTTGGGAGAAAAGGCGAGGGAGATGCTGTCGGCGGCGTTGGGGAGGGGAGTGAGGTCGTCGGAGACTTGGGCGCAGATGTCGTTGATGAGTTCGGCGGAGAGGCCGAGGATGGCGGCCATGGCTCCTTCTCCGGGGGGGACGGCCTGCTGCATATAGCGGCCACGGGAGCGAACAGTGCGGACGGCGTCGGCGAAGGTGAGGGTGCCGGCGGCAACGTGGGCGGAATATTCGCCGAGGGAGTGGCCGGCGGCGAAGGCAGGAGTGATTCCATCTTCCGCTAAGACGCGGGCGGCGGCGACCGAGACGGTGAGGATGGCGGGCTGGGTGTGCTCGGTGAGCTTGAGCTGGTCTTCGGGGCCTCCGAAGATGAGCTGGGAGAGAGGAAAGCCGAGGGCGGCGTCGGCCTCGTCAAAGACGGCGCGGGCGGTGGGGAAGTGGTCGTGGAGGTCGCGGCCCATGCCTACGGACTGCGAGCCCTGGCCGGGGAAGAGGAAGGCTGGTTTGATCATCGTGACTATCGTAAATGAAAGAGATGTCCTGCCGGACGGGCCACTACGTGTGGAGCGGCCACTTCGTGGTGTGTCTACTTTGTAGGTGAGGTCGAATGGAGCGGCCTTGCGCTGGCCGGGTGAGGAAAAGTCAGATGCCGAGGCCGAAGTCGACGTCCTGCTCGTCGCCGGAGTGGGCGTAGAAGTCGTACGGGGTGCGGCGGTTGAACTTGTAACGCAGGCGGAGTTCGCGTCCGATGAAGAGGCCGAGAGCTACGGCTCCGAGGCCGGCGGAGATCCAGCCTATGGTTTTGGCGAGGGTGGATTCTTCTTCGCCTTCAGCGCGAACGAGGTCGCGAGTAGCCTCAGATTCGGGGTGGGCCGGGCCGGGTTTGATGCGGAACTTCATGCTTTGGATCATAGCGCAGGTTCGGGAGAGATGGGAGTTGGATTGTTGCCGGCGGGGATGCTGCATTGAGCCATCGGACGTTGGATGCTAGGAGGTAGGGAAGGTTGCAGGGGTTGTGCCGCAGTCGTCGCGATTATGCGCTAGGTGACATCCACTTGCTGGAAGCCGAGGCTGTAGAGGAGGGTGGTGATGGTGGCGCGGGCGTTTTTGCGTGCGGTGTCGAGGATGCCGTCGGCGAGCGCGGTCTGCTGGAGTTGCTGCTGGGCCTTGGCGCGGGTGTCGGATTCAAGGTTCTGGTCGGCGGGGACGAGCAGACCGGTCGAGCGGGCGTAGACGCGAGTGTGCTGGTTGTCGAGGGTGGTGAGGAAGAGCTGGGAGGCGGGGAGGGTGACGTGGATCGAGGAGCCATTGATGCGAATGTCTTCGGGTTTGAGCTGAGCGAGGTCGATGCCGGCGATGGACTGGCCATGGACGACGAGGAGGATGCGGTCGCCGGCGAGAAGGTCGGGCAGAACGGGACTGGATTTGGCGCCTTCGACGACGGTGTCGATGGAGTAGACGACGGTTTCGAGTCGGTTGAGGCGCTGAATGCGCTGGACGACGGCGGGGACGGAGGTGTCGAAGGTGGTGGAGCGGCCGGTGATGGCGGTGGCGACGCGACCGAGGATGCCGGTGGTGGCGTGGCGGATAAAGACGCCGAGGGCGACGGCTCCGAGGATGAGCGCGAGCAGGATGGCGAGGAGGGTGCCGGAGAAGCTGCGGCCTGAGCTGTCTTGCGTCGTAGTCATAGGAGGTTGGATGCCCTGCCCGGTGGGTCCGGTGTGTTCCGTTTATTTCAAGTAGGTTTCGAACTGCCAGAGGATGCGATGGAAGAGCTCGTTGCGGGCAGTGGGGCCGGCGATGGAGTGGGTCTTGCGAGGGAAGAGCTGGAGGTCGTAGGGGATTCCGGCGTCGATGAGAGGCTGGAGGAACTGGATTGTGTTGGCGAGGTGGACATTGTCGTCTCCGGTGCCATGGGCGATGAGGAGACGGCCTTTGAGTTTTGCGGCGGAGGTGGTGGGGGAGTCGGCGGTGTAGATGGCCTCATTGGCGGTGGGGAGGCCGAGATAGCGCTCCGTGTAGATGGAGTCGTAGTTGCGCCAATCGGTGACGGGGGCGACGGCTACGCCCGCGCGGATGCGGTCGGTGTGGGTCATGGCGTAGAGGGTGAAGCTGCCGCCCCAGCTCCAGCCCCACCAGCCGATGCGTTTAGGGTCAAGCTGGGGGTAGCGGGCGAGGATCTGGTCGAGGGCGGTGAGCTGGTCTGAAAGCTGGACGGGACCGAAGTTGCGGTAGGCGGCCTGCTGGAAGTCGCGGCCGCGTCCTCCAGTGCCGCGGCTGTCTACGTCGAGGACCGCGAAGCCGTGCTGGGCGAGGAGTTCGTTGAATATCTGGCCGCCCCAGGCATTGCGGATGCTGCTACTGGGGGTGGGGCCGTTGTAGGGGTTCAGGATCAGCGGGATCGATGCGGCTGCGGTGGAGCTAGGCAGGGTGAGGTGCCCGTAGAGTTTGGTGCTGCCGTCGGCGGCGGTGACGGTGATGGTGGAGCTGGTAACTCCGGTGGCGGGGGTGACGGGTTTGGAGTGCCAGATGGCGGAGCAGCTTTGGCCGATGGTGCAGAGGCTGGCCACGGGCGGAGTGGTGGAGCTGCTGTAAAGGTCGCTGAAGTGCGCGCCGTCGGGGGAGACGAGGACGTAGTGGATGCCAGGACCGGAGGTGAGCTTCTGTTTGTCGCTGCCGTCGAGCTTTATGGACCAGAGATTGTCTTCGAGGGGCGAGCCTTCGTTGGAGGTGAAGAAGACGGTCTCGGATTTTGCGTCGACGGTTTCGATGTTCTCGATCTCGTAGTCGCCGTGAGTGAGCTGGAGGCGGCGGTTGGCGTCGGCGGCGAGAGGGTTGTGCTCGTCGAAGCGGTAGAGATAGATATGGGAGTGGCCGTCGCGCCAACTGGTGAGGAGGAAGCGGCCGTGGGGGAGAATGTGAAGGTCGGAGCTGAAGTCGAGATATTTGCTGTCGGTGTCGGTGTAGACGAGGCGAGTTTTTCCGGATTTTACGTCGGCGAAGTAGAGGTTGAGGTGCTGCTGGTCGCGGGTGAGGACCTCAAGATAGACGGTGTTAGCGTCAACCCAGCCGAAGCGCGGGATGTAGTCGTTGTTGACGCCGAAGGGGACTTCTATAAAGCGGGTCTTGCCGCTTTTGATGGGAACGATGCCGACGCGGACGGCGGGGTTGGGATCGCCGGGCTGGGGATAGCGCTGGCTGTCGATGGTGGCGTGGGTGGGGATCCAGTCGGTGATGGGGTACTCGGGGACCTTGGCTTCGTCCATCTGGAGGTAGGCGATGGACTTGGAGTCGGGGGACCAGAAGTAATTGCTGCGGACGTCGAGTTCTTCGAGGTAGACCCAGTCGACTTCACCGTTGAGGAGGGTGCCGGGTGTGGTGGTGGTGAGGGCGGTCTCCTGGTTCTTGCCGGCGACGGGATGGATGTAAAGGTTGTGGTTGCGGAGGTAGGAGACGTTGGCGGCGTCGGGGGAGAACTTGGGGTCGTCGCCGGAGCCGGCCTTGGTGTCGACGATGAGGGCGCCGGAGCCGGCGGCGATGTCGTAGAGCCAGAGACGGCCGCCTTTGTCGAGCAGGAGATGCCTGGAGTCATCGGCCCATACGTAGGAGGACATGCCGTAGCGGGCGCGGTGGTCCTTGTCTTTCTCGTTGATGGCGTCCGAGGAGAGTTTGTCGAGCTGTGCGGCGGTCGCGAGAATGCTGGCATGGCCAGTGGCTGCATCGACCTGGACGATGTCGCCGGGCTTGCCGGTGGTGTCGTCACCGGAGGCGAGGTAGGTGAGGCGGGTGCCGTCGGGACTCCAGATAACGGATTGTGGCGGTGTCCCGGTGAGGTTCTTGTTGGCTTGCTCGATGGTGCGGATGCCGGGGTCGGTGGCTGGAACGGCGGCGGGTGGGGTGGTTGTTTGGGCTGGAGTTTGCGCGAGGGAGGCGGAGAGGCAGAGCAGGACGGCGGAGCGGAATTTGGAAGGCATGGGCTTTGGTCGAGTTTACAGTGTGAGGCGCGAGGCCAGCACGTCCGGTTCGATCGGCAGTCATTCCATATCAATTGAACGTAGACCAGGGTCGACCTTCCCGATCCAATTATCGAGAGTTGAAGGCCCGTGCGGCGCGCGAGGGGACTTCGGTAAAGCAGATCATTCTCCGAAGTGTCGGAAATGATTCACGGCGGCCAGATACTGCCGCTCCCGCCAAGAGTCTGCAGGTTCTTGTGGGCTAGGCGGCGGTTTCGAGGATGGTCTGCTGGGCGAGGAGGAGTTGGCGGATGCCCTTTTCGGCGTAGTCGAGCATGTGGCCTAGCTGGGTACGGGTGTAGGAGTCGCGTTCGGCGGTGGCCTGGGTTTCGACGAGGCCGCCCGAGGCCAGCATGACGACGTTCATGTCCACGGCGGCGCGGGAGTCCTCTTCGTAACAGAGGTCAAGCAGGACATGGCCGTCGACGATGCCGACGGAGGTAGCGGCGACCATCTGTTTCAAAGGCGAGCTTTTGAGGGTTCCGGCTTTGACGAGCTTGCCCAGCGCCAAGGCCAATGCCACGCAGGCTCCGGTGATGGCGGCGGTGCGGGTGCCTCCGTCGGCCTGGAGGACGTCGCAGTCGAGGATAATGGTGCGCTCGCCGAGGGCCTTCATGTCGACAACGCTTCTGAGAGAACGCCCGATGAGGCGCTGGATCTCGTGGGTGCGGCCGCCCACCTTGCCCCGCTCGCTCTCGCGGGCGGTGCGGGTGAGGGTGGCGCGGGGGAGCATCCCGTACTCGGCGGTGACCCACCCGCGGCCGGAGTTGCGGAGCCAGCCGGGAACACCCTGCTCAATGGTGGCGTTACACAGGACGCGGGTGTTGCCGGACTCCATGAGGATGGAGCCTTCGGCCATGGCGATGTAGTGGGGGGTCATGCGGACGGTGCGGAGGGCATCGGCGGTGCGGTGATCGGGACGAAAGAGCTGGGGAGGAGCGGAGGCGGCGGACATCTCTGGATTATAGTTGCCCCGTTCTTTTCGCGCGGGTCGGCGTGGGTACTCTTGCGTGAGCTGGTTGGTTCCGGATGTGTCTGGCGTAGCGTTCTGTGCGTTCCGAAACGGGACTGGTTCCGCAATGGGAATTGCGGCGGGATATTGTGTTTGCTGGGTTTTCGAGGGTTCGGCACTGGTGCAGTTCTATTTTGGGAATTGGGAGTGTGTGAGTCGCGGTAGGACGATTTCGAGCTAAGGTGTTTGTAAGCTATGACTTAGCGAAGGAGTTCCAGTTTGGCACTTGAAGTGATTACAGAAGTTCACCCGCTCTACTAAAAGTAACCGGGCAGAGGAATGGTGGAACGCACGTCATGCAGGCAATGCAGAGCAGTTATGACATGGGGCTAGAGATGAATTCGGTGAAGTTCGATGCGGGGAAATTTGCTGCGCTGCGTCATATCACGCGCCAGATGAGTTTGGGCGGCTCTATTTTGGACAGACCTGCGACGATAGGGGCGCGGTGCCCGGTGGCCGCACCGGTGAGAGTTGTGGAGGCAGACGCGGTGGCTGGTGTCGCCGAAGGTGCGGGGCTGGCGCATGATGCGGGGAATCTGCTGGGAGCGCTGAGTCTCTATTCGGACCTGCTGGCAATGCCGGGGGTGCTAAACGAGGAGCACCGGGAGTATGCGTCGGAGCTGAGGATGCTGAGCGACCGCAGTTGGGCGATGATCGACAGGCTGGTGAACCATGCTCGGGCGGGACGGGCGCGAAAGCCGGAGGAGAGTGCCGTGCTGCCGGATGTGGTGGACCGGTGCAAGGGGCTGCTGGGCAGGATTGCGGGACGGCCGCTGGAGATCTCGTATGGCGTGAGCGCGTTCCTGCCGGTGCGGGTTCCGGTTGAATCGGTGGAGCGGATATTGACCAACCTGGTGAAGAATGCGGCGGAAGCTACGCCTTGGGTGGGGGTGATTTCGATTGATGTGGCGGGCGTGACGGAGTGTGACCCCGGGGGCGGGCTTCGGCGGCGTGTCGTGATGACGGTGCGGGACCGGGGCTGCGGCATGGATGCGGCGGCGACGCGGTGCCTAATGGGGGACGGGAGCGTTGCGAGGCCGAATGGGCGTGGGCTGGGGTTTCGCGTGGTGCGGGAACTGGCGGCGATGTCGGGCGGGCGCCTCAAGGTCGAAAGCCAGACAGGGGTGGGGACGAGCGTTTCCGTTGAATGGCCTGGGGTGGCGGCCGCTGAGGGGGAGACACGAATGGGGGATGGCGAGGGGAAGGAGGCAGGGGTGAAGATGGTGCTACGGGGAGAGCCGGGGTGGATGGCATGTTGAAGTTTGCGGCGGCAGGCTCGGCGAAGTCCGTGGAGGTTGGGATATTGAGCGAGGGAAGAAAAGGAGCGAGCGTGGCAGCGAATGGGATTACGACGGCGAATGGCCCGAGAAAGGTGACGGCTGCGCCTTCGGGAGTGCTGGTCGGCGTGTCCCCTGTAAGCGGGGTTACGCAGCAGGTTGGGACAAAGACAGCTCCGGCGGAACACATTGAACTGATCCATGTGCTGGTGGTGGATGATGATGAGGCAGTGCGGACGGCGTGCTGCCAGATCGCCGCGGGGATGGGGTTCATGGTCCTGGGGGCCGATAGTGCAACCTCGGCGCGGGAGGTGCTGAAGCACCAGAGGATCGATCTGCTGCTGCTGGATCTGAAATTACCGGGCGGAGGTGGGCTGCCGCTGCTGGAGCAGGTTAAGGCGCTGCATCCGGATACGGCGGTGGTGGTGATGACGGCGTTTGCGACGGTGTCGTCGGCGGTGGAGGCGATGCGGATTGGCGCGGGGGACTATCTGACCAAACCGTTTGCGCTGGAGGAGTTGACGACGGTGCTCGAGCGCACGGGGCACAGGCTGCATATGGATGTGCAGAGCCGCCTGTTGCGCGAGAGGCTGAGAACGCAGCAGGGAATGGGCGGACTGGTGGGGCAGTCGCCGGAGATGGAGAAGCTGTACCGGATTCTGTCGAAGGTGGCGTATTCGACCCATCCGGTGCTGATTCTAGGCGAGAGCGGGACGGGCAAGGAGTTGGTGGCGCGGTCGATCCACTTCAACGGGCCGCATGCCGCGAAGCCGTTTGTGCCGGTGGATTGCGGTTCACTGGCTCCGACCTTGATCGAGAGCGAGCTGTTTGGTCATGTAAAGGGAGCCTTTACCGGCGCGGACCGGAACAAGGAGGGGCTGCTTGCGGCGGCCGATGGCGGGACGGTGTTCCTGGATGAGATTGGCGAGCTGCCGCTGGACTTGCAGGCGAAGCTGCTGCGGGCCCTGCAGGAGAAGGAGGTCCGCCCGGTGGGGGCGACGCAGACGAGACCGATCTCGGCGCGGGTGTTGGCGGCGACCAACCGCGATCTGGCGCTGATGGTGGAGCAGGGACGGTTTCGCAAGGACCTCTACTTCCGGCTTAACGTGGTGAACCTACGGATTCCGCCGCTGCGCGACCGGCGGGAGGACATCGCACCGCTGGCGATACACTTTCTGGAGCAGATGGAGAAAGATCGTGAGGGGAAGCGGAGTTTTTCCGATACGACGCTGCGGGTTATGGCGGAGTACGACTGGCCGGGCAATGTGCGGGAGCTGGAGAATGCAGTCGAGCGGGCTTGTGCGCTGTCCTCCGGGCCGATGCTGCATATGGGCGACCTGCCAACGCAGTTGCAGAACTTCCGGCTGCAGCAGGGGCCGACGGTACAGGACGTCGGCGAGGAGGCGGAGCTTGGCGAGTGGGCGAGCGTAGGGAAGGGCGGCATCGTCTCGATTGCGGAGTTGGAGAAACAGGCGATCCTGGCGACGATTCATCAGCTGAAAGGCGATAAGTTGATGGCGGCCAAGCTGCTGGGAATTGGAAAGACGACGCTGTATCGCAAGCTGAAGGAGTATGGGATCATGGAGGGACTTGGCGACTGATGTTGTTCGCGCGGTGAATGGATAAGGCATAGAATCGCCGAATCATCGGACCTTTAAATCTTCAAGGAGCCGTATGGAAGGCAGGGGTTTCTATGGAATGCACGCATATGGGCGAGATTCGCAAGGTAACGCCTTCGGCAAAGGGGTGCGAGGAGTGCCTGAAGACAGGCAGCAGTTGGGTACATCTGCGGATGTGCCTGGAGTGCGGGCATGTGGGGTGTTGCGATTCGTCGCCGCATAAACATGCTACGAAGCACTTCCATAAGACTCAGCATCCGATTATGCGGTCGATCGAGCCGGGCGAGAGCTGGGGCTGGTGCTATGTGGATGAGATCGAAGTGGATGTGGTTTAGGGTGCATGTGCTTTCGTGCGAGCGCACTTCGTGGTGCTGGTATGCTGACAGGATCAAGGAGCTTTATGTCTGACGAAGTATCGAAGGTTGCGCCGGCAGAACCGGCTGCGGTTGCGGGAGTGAGGATTACGGTTCGACCGAATGGGCCGTTTCGTGTGGAGGGTCCAATCTCTCTGGTCGATGTGGATGGGCAGGAGTGGGACCTTACCGGGAAGCCGGCGATCTCGCTGTGCCGCTGCGGCATGTCGTCGAAGCGGCCATTCTGTGATGGAACCCATGGCAGGGAAGGCTGGATGTGCGACGCGAGTCCGATTCCCAAGGAGCCGGTCGCGCTCGGATAAGGCCGAACTAAGCGTTACCGAGATCAAACCGGCTGGGAGTAAGCGTTGAGCCGGTGTATGGGGTCTACTGGGTCGATCGAGTTTTGTGAAATGAGAGGTTCATCATGGGCTGGGATATACGATCAACCGTCCGACTCGCAAAATTACATCGGCCGCCTCAGCCTCCACATCCAATAGCCTGAGCGCCTCGGCGCGGCTCCTTCGCATCGGATGGAATAAGCTATGAAACGCATCCGCTACACCAAATTCACCGGTGATCTTGCCTCCTCCTTCGGCCTTGAAGACCTGATGCAGGCGCTCTCCGAGTTCCTCCTTGATTCGGGCTTCCAGGACCCCTACTCGCGCTTCCAGGAGTTCGACGGCGACCAGACGATGGAGAACTTGCGCGAGGCCATCAAACAGGCCCTCGAGTCCGGCGAACTCTTCGATGAAGAAGCTCAGGAGAAGTTCGAAGCCCTCTCCGAAGACCAAGTCGAAGAGCTCATCGACCAGATCATCCAGAAGATGCAGGAGCAGAACTTCATCAATGCCGAGCAGCCCAAGCAGGGCCGGGGCGAGCAGGGCGACAACAACGGCGAGGCCCGCTTCGAGGTCACCGACAAGGGCATGGATTTCCTCGGCTACAAGGCCCTCCGCGAGCTGCTTGGCCCCTTGGGCAAATCGAACCTCGGCCGCCATGACACCCGCCATGAGGCCGCCGGCGTGGAGACCAACGGCTCCTCCAAGCTCTACGAGTTCGGCGACACGCTCAATCTGGATATCACGGCTACCCTCTCCAGCGTTTTTGCCCGGGAAGGCCTTGCCACCGCCATCGAAGGCGAAGAGCACGCGCCGCTCAACATCTACCACTCCGACATTCACGTTCACCAGTCCGACTACCAGTCCTCCTGCGCCACGGTGGTCCTGCTGGACTGCTCGCACTCCATGATTCTCTACGGCGAAGACCGCTTTACCCCGGCCAAACGCGTCGCCATGGCGCTCTCGCACCTCATCCGCACCCAGTTTCCCGGCGATACCCTCAATCTCGTTCTCTTCCACGACACCGCTGAAGAGATCCCCCTCTCGCAGCTTTCCCGCGTCAAGGTCGGCCCGCACTACACCAACACCCGCGAGGGCCTCCGCATGGCCCAGCGCATTCTGGCCCGTCAGAATAAAGATATGAAGCAGATCGTCATGATCACCGACGGCAAGCCCAGCGCGCTCACCCTGCCGGACGGTCGCATCTACAAAAATGCGTTCGGCCTCGACCCGCTCGTCATCTCAGAGACCCTCGAAGAGGTCAGCCGCTGTAAGCGCAGCAACATCATGATCAACACTTTCATGCTCGCCAGCGACTTCGCCCTTGTGCAGTTTGTGCAGAAGGTCAGCGCCATGTGCCGTGGCAAAGCCTACTTCACCACCCCTGAAAACCTTGGCAACTACCTCCTCATGGATTTCATGTCGCGCCGTATGAAGACGGTGCATTAGAGAAGAAACATGGCGTTTCGTGGTGACGGCTTCCTATCCCAGAGGGGCAAACCGCCCTGGTATCAAGCCAAGCCTCTTCGCGTAGCCGGTGTATCTCCAGCCGGCCCGAATCCACTGAGGACGAACGGCACCTCTTTCGCCTCATCGGCCACGCTATCCCCGTCTTACTTGAAACCGTGCCAGATCCTCGCAGCGCCCGGAGCATGAATTTGGCGCGGCCGGCTGCTTCCCTTGGAATCCGATAACATCTGATATTTATGCCCGCGATAACCTTTCTGGAATGTGCTCGATGCCGTCACCATGTCTCCGCCGATACCGCCCAAACTGTCTGCCCGCTTTGTGCCGGCTCGCTTTATGTCCGCTATGACATGGACAAACTGAAACGCATCGCGAAACGGGAAGACATCGCGATAAAGGCTGCGGCTGGCGGGTTCAGCCTCGGGATGTGGCGCTACTCCAGTGTGCTGCCCGATGTCACTCCGGTTACCTTGGGCGAAGGCTGGACGCCGCTTCTCCACAGCAAGCGCTACCCTGGCCTCTTCCTAAAGGAAGAAGGAGCTAACCCCACCGGCACCTTCAAGGCCCGCGGCCTCGGCCTGGCCGTAAGCATGGCAAAGCACTACGGGCTCCAGCACCTTGCCGTCCCCAGTGCAGGGAATGCGGCCGGAGCCCTGGCTGCCTACGCCGCGGCTGCCGGGATCGCTGCCCACATCTTCGTGCCGCGCGACGTTCCGATGGCGAACTACCTCGAAGGGGTTATCTACGGAGCCGACGTCACGATGGTGGACGGCCTCATCTCCGACTGCGCCCGGCTCGTCACCGAAGCCATCAAGGCCCAACAAAAGGCCAATACCCCGGCCCACCAAGTCTGGTTCGACATCTCCAGCCTCAAGGAGCCGTTCCGGGTTGAAGGCAAAAAAACCATGGGCTACGAGCTTGTCGAGCAGCTGGGGTGGCAGTACCCCAACGCCGTCTTCTACCCAACCGGCGGCGGCGTGGGCCTGATCGGGATGTGGAAGGCCTTCGAAGAGATGGAGCAGTTAGGCTGGGTTACGGGGAAGCGGCCAAGGATGTACGCCCTCCAGGCCGATGGCTGCGCTCCCATCGTCAAGGCCTACGACGAGCACAAGCCTGCCAGCGAGTTCTTTCAGAATGCATCCACATTCGCCGCCGGTCTGCGTGTTCCCAAACCGTACGGCGATGCCATTATCCTCGATATCCTCCGCGAATCCGGCGGTGCCGCGATCGCCTCCTCCGACGAAGCCATCCTCGCGAGCATTCTTGATTGGGCCAGACACGAAGGCATCTTCCTCTCTCCCGAGGGGGCGGCCGCCACTGCCGCTTACGGCCAGCTGATTGCCAGCGGAGAGCTGAAACCCAGCGACAAGGTCGTTCTCTTCAACACCGGTGCAGGCCTCAAGTATGCCGACATGGTTGCCGAGGCGATGCATCTCCGGCGACCCGGAACCCTGCCCACGAGCATGCCCGTAGGAGGCATCATTACGCCGCAGTAGCGAACTGCCTATCCGGTCTCTGTTTGGCGGAGACTATCGGTGTAAGCAGCTTGAACAGGCAAAAGCAAGAGCAATGACGAAATGCGAGTATCCCTCACGGGATCTTAGGCCTCATTGCGGTGCCGCGGAATCAGATACGCTGATTCGCCAGCGCCAAGAGTTTGTCATGCCGATTGATGGACTTCGGAGTCAACGGAAGTCTTCTGGTTTTCTTCCAGGTACCAGGCTACGGTTTTCCTCAATCCTTCGTGGAAGTGGGCTTTGGGTTCATAGCCGAGTTCTTTGCGGGCGCGAGCAATGTCGGCCAGAGAGTGTTTGATATCGCCTTCGCGGGGCGGTCCGTAGTGTGGTTTGCCGCTAAAGCCAAGCCTGCCTGCGATGGTGGCGTAGACCTCATTAAGCGTGTGGCTTTTGCCGGTGCCAATGTTGAAGACACGCCCGGTTGCGACCTCGCTGGGGGCTTGGCAGGCAAGGAGGTTGGCGCTCACTGCATTATCCACGTAATTGAAATCGCGGCTGGTGAGACCGTCGCCGAAGATGGTAGGAGTTTCGCCAACCATCATCTTGAAGGTGAACTGGGCAATCACGCCTGAGTAGGGCGAGTCGGCAGCCTGACGGGGACCGAAAATATTGAAGTAGCGGAGGCAGACGCCCTCCAGGCCATAGGCGCGGTAGAAGGACTGAATGTAGTACTCGCAGGTGAGCTTCTGGACGGCATAGGGCGACAGAGGCAGAGGAGACATGTCTTCCTGCTTGGGCTGGGTAGGCTGATCGCCGTAAGCGGAAGAGGAGGCTGCGTAGACGATGCGGCGGACTTTCGCATCGCGAGCTGCGATCAACAGATTAAGAGTTCCGTTGACGTTGGATTCGTGCGAGCTAAGGGGATCTTTGACTGAGCGTGGAACCGAAGCAAGCGCGCCCTGATGGAGGACGTAGTCGATTCCATCGCACGCAGACTTGATGCCGGCCACATCTTGCAGGTCCATCTGCTGGAAGGAGACGGCATGGCGAATGTCGGCGAGATTGTCGAGGTTTCCCGTGGAGAGATTGTCGATGCCGCTTACTTCATGTCCCTGGTCGACGAGCGCATGTGCGAGAGAGGAACCGATGAAACCTGCGATTCCGGTGATGAGATAACGGGCCATGTGTCCTCCACCAGCATATGTGCTGGCGTGTGTCTCGAAGAATGGTTGAACTAAGAGGGATTTTATCCTGTAGCGCTGCCTGCGTCCTATGCTGACGCAAGCATTTGATAGATTTTAGTTTGTCAGTCCCCTGTTTCTTGCGTCCATGCAACTTTTGTGCAGCTTCGATGGCAGCGTGCGATTGCGCGGTGCTACCGCGGGAGCACATTCGTGTTGAGAGAGTTGACCTATAAGTTGTAACTGCAGATTGGTGCAAGAGGTATGCGGTGAATGCGATAATCGTGACCATGCCGACTACTACTGAAGTTGCTCTCCCTCAAATTGCCCAGGAACGCCTGGATCGCCTGAAAGCGCGCACAGCCAGCATCGGAGTAATTGGACTCGGATATGTCGGCTTGCCTTTGTCCCTCCTGCTGTCCGCTGCAGGCTTCAAAGTGACAGGCTTCGATATCGATGAGAAGAAAGTGACTGACCTCGAGGCAGGACGGTCGTACATCTTTCGCATCCCGCAGGAAGAGATCCAAGCTGCGCGGCAGCACGGCTTGCAGGCGACGACGGACTTTTCTCGCCTGTCTGGGATGGATGCGATCATTTTGTGTGTGCCCACGCCGCTAACGGAACATCGTGAACCGGACCTGAGCTATGTAGAGAATACGACGCGGGCCACAGCTCCGTGGATACGGCAGGGACAGCTGATTGTGCTGGAGAGCACGACCTATCCGGGGACAACCGAAGATCTGATGATTCCGATCCTTGAGGCGGAGAACACACAGGGCCTGAAGGTGCAGAGCAAAGGCTCAGCCCAGGAAAGTGGCGTCGTGTACGTTGCGTTTTCGCCGGAGCGCGAGGACCCAGGCAACACCACGGTGGCGCGGCGCGATATCCCTAAAGTTGTCGGGGGCCATGAACCAATCGCAACGGAGTTGGCCGCTGTGCTGTATGAAGGGATCTTCACCAGAGCTGTGCGAGTGTCGTCCACCCGCGTGGCGGAGATGACCAAGCTGCTGGAGAACATCTACCGCTGCGTGAATATCGCGTTGGTCAATGAGTTGAAGCTGCTTTCGTTACGCATGGGAGTGGATATATGGGAGGTGATCGATGCGGCGTCGACGAAGCCTTTCGGGTTCCATCCTTTCTATCCAGGACCTGGACTTGGCGGCCACTGCATTCCGATCGATCCGTTCTACCTGAGCTGGAAGGCCAAAGAGTACGACTTCAATACGCGATTCATCGAGTTGGCTGGAGAGGTGAATGAGTCCATGCCGGCGCACGTTGTGCAATATGTGGGGAAGGCTTTGAATCAGCATAGGAAAGCCGTTAACGGATCGCGAATTCTTATGCTGGGCATGGCGTACAAGAAAGATATCGACGACCTGCGGGAATCGCCTTCGCTGACCGTGATCGAGTTGCTGCGCGCGGAAGGTGCCGAGGTGCTGTATAACGATCCCTACTTCCCGAAGGTTGGGCGAGGACGTCACTACAACCTGAACATGACTTGTACGCCGCTCGATAAGCTTGATCAATATGACTGCGTGCTGATCATGACAGACCACTCGGACTATGACTATAAGGCGATTGTAGACCAGTCGAAGCTGGTCGTGGATTCGCGGAACGCGACAAAGGGGATTGCTTCGGAGAAGATCGTTCGCTGCTGAAAGGCGAAGCTCGAAGAGGGAGTAGGCTGGCTCGATTTTTGCTGCCGCTATCATCGACTCGAAGTATTTGCGATAGGTGATCCGATAAGCAATTATTGTGTAGATGGGATCTTGAATGCTTGGTTACATGCAAAAACTTGCTCATTGTGTGAAGTATCTGTGTTATAAGAATTGAAGTCCTCTTACCTGCGGTGTACTAGCAGACGTGATGGGGACATCCATTTTTTTCGTCCTTGACGATGTTGTAGTCGAATCCCTCTGCCTGGCAATTGAGATGTTTGTAATGATTCTCCCATAAGTACCTTATGGAAGAGTTTGAACAGGTGTAGTCAGGTGCAACTCGCTGCACTGGCTATATCCTGGGCAAGATCGGCGCGTGCTCGTCGAAGTGCTTTGCTGTTGTAAGTTGATTCTTATGGTTTAGAGCTGTCATACAGCTTTTTTATTCTGCTGGTTCCCGCTGGTCAGGAGAATTCGCTCATTCGAGCTATTTCTCTCTCAGGCAGGTTGAATTTTGATCTCTAAATCAAATCGCTCCTTCTGTAGTGTTTTCGATCATTTATCCGCTATCGAACAAAACTGGCATGCCGTCCCTGAGAGATTAGGGACAAGAAGCCTTAGTCCCTCCTGGCCGAGCTTCGATTTAAGTTGACACGAGAATAACTACGGATTTCGACCGTCAACTAGCCACAGTTATCATCTATCTAGCTGCTGCTTTGCGCTTGACCGGCGGAATATCCTGCCTGCCTTCTTAGATTGAGTTAATTTCCGCATGGCCCATTAGTGGTACTGGGACTACACGTGTGGGTAACTGCGGCAGTCAATGTTTAACTATAACGTTCATTCCGAGTGCAGTAAAAATCTCCGCTTCTGGGGAGATGAATTATTGCCAAGTGACAATTACTTGTCGTTCGGGGTGAACATTGCAAAAAGTGTTAAGGACAACAGTGATGGGTTTAGGTTTCGGTCTCGTTTTATTTTGCTTAGGCTGTGGGTCAGGTCCGATTCAGACCGTGGCGTCACCCAGCATCAGCCAGGTTTCTCCTCAGACGATTACAGCGGGTTCGCAGAGCGTGACCATGAAGGTCACTGGGACGAATTTTGCAAACCACGGCGTTATATTGTGGAACGGAAGTGCAGTCGCGACCTCAGTTGTCGATGCAAGCACGCTGTCCGGCACAATCCAAGGCAGCAGTCTCACTACGCCATCGACGGCACAACTGCAAGTGCGGGATTCTCAGACGATGGAAGCATCGAATATTGTGCCTATACTCATCGCAACTCCTCCGGCTGTCGCGCCAATCTCGGCACCGGTGCCTACACCGACACCTATCTCGACATCTGTTCCGACGCCTACACCGACCCCGACGCCTACACCGACCCCGACGCCTACACCGACCCCGACGCCTACACCGACCCAGACCCCTACTCCTACACCTACCCCTACGCCGAAGCCGACACCTACGCCTACACCTACACCGGCTCCCACACCCATACCCACACCGGCGCCGTTGACGATTACTACAACTTTGCCAACCGGCACGGTTGGATTAGCATATTCAGGTTCGCTGCAGGTAAGTGGAGGCCGCGCGCCTTATAGCTTGTCCGTTAGCAAGTTGCCAGCCGGACTAAATCTGGGAAGCAATGGTGCGGTATCCGGAACTCCAACTGCAGGTGGAACCACCAATGTCACAGCTACAGTCTTGGATGCAACGAAGCAAAGTAAGTCAGTCAAAATCACGCTCGCAGTTTCACCAGCCGCTTTGACGATCGGCACTTCTACGCTGCCTGGCGGAACCAAGGGGTCTACTTATTCGGCTCCTCTGCAGGCAAGTGGAGGCACAACTCCTTATAGCTGGTCTATCAGCAGCAGCAGTTTGCCTGCCGGGCTGACGTTGACTCGCGCAAGTGGGGTCATCTCGGGTACGCCGACCGCAACTGGTTCGGCCAGTTTCACTGCTACAGTCTTGGATGCAATGAAGCAAAGTAAATCAGTCAAAATCACGCTCTCAGTTTCACCAGCCGCTTTGACGATGAGTACCTCTACACTGCCTAGTGGAACCAAGGGGTCAACTTATTCGGCTCCTCTGCAGGCCAGTGGAGGCACAACTCCTTATAGCTGGTCTATCAGCAGCGGCAGTTTGCCTGCCGGGCTGACGTTGACTCGCGCAAGTGGGGTCATCTCGGGTACGCCAACCGCAGCGGGTTCGCCCAGTTTCACTGCTACAGTCTCGGATGCAACGAAGCAAAGTAAGTCAGTCAAATTCACGCTCGCAGTTTCACCAGATGCTTTGACGATCGGCACTTCTACGCTGCCTGGCGGAACCAAGGGGTCTACTTATTCGGCTCCTCTGCAGGCAAGCGGAGGCACGGCTCCTTATAGCTGGTCTATCAGCAGCGGTAGTTTGCCTGCCGGGCTAACGTTGACTCGCGCAAGTGGGGTCATCTCGGGCACGCCGACCGCAACTGGTTCGCCCAGTTTCACTGCTACAGTCTCGGATGCAATGAAGCAAAGTAAATCAGTCAAATTCACGCTCTCAGTTTCACCAGCCGCTTTGACGATGAGTACCTCTACACTGCCTGGCGGAACCAAGGGGTCTACTTATTCAGCTCCTCTAAAGGCCAGTGGAGGCACAACTCCTTATAGCTGGTCTATCAGCAGCGGCAGTTTGCCTGCCGGGCTGACGTTGACTCGCGCAAGTGGGGTCATCTCGGGCACGCCGACCGCAACTGGTTCGCCTAGCTTCACTGCTACAGTCTTGGATGCAATGAAGCAAAGTAAATCAGTCAAATTCACGCTCGCAGTTTCACCAGCCGCTTTGACGATCGGCACTTCTACGCTGCCTGGCGGAACCAAGGGGTCAACTTATTCGGCTCCTCTGCAGGCAAGCGGAGGCACGGCTCCTTATGGCTGGTCTATCAGCAGCGGTAGTTTGCCTGCTGGGCTAACGTTGACTCGCGCAAGTGGGGTTATCTCGGGTACGCCAACCGCAGCGGGTTCGGCCAGTTTCACTGCTACAGTCTTGGATGCAACGAAGCAAAGTAAATCAGTCAAATTCACGCTCGCAGTTTCACCAGCCGCTTTGACGATGAGTACCTCTACACTGCCTGGTGGAACCAAGGGGTCAACTTATTCGGCTCCTCTGCAGGCAAGCGGAGGCACAACCCCTTATAGCTGGTCTATCAGCAGCGGTAGTTTGCCTGCCGGGCTAACGTTGACTCGCGCAAGTGGGGTCATCTCGGGCACGCCGACCGCAACTGGTTCGCCTAGCTTCACTGCTACAGTCTTGGATGCAACGAAGCAAAGTAAGTCAGTCAAATTCACGCTCGCAGTTTCACCAGCCGCTTTGAAGATTGATACTTCTACGCTGCCTGGCGGAACCAAGGGGTCAACTTATTCGGCTCCTCTGCAGGCAAGCGGAGGCACGGCTCCTTATAAATGGTCCATCAGCAGCGGCGCTTTGCCAGCCGGAGTTAGTTTGAGCGGAGGGATTATCTCGGGTAAGCCGACTGCCAGCGGTAACTTTCCTGTGGGTTTGACGGTGAAGGATTCCGGTTCTCCGGCATTAATCGCGAGCACGAAGCTTGCGGTCTCCGTTGTGACACCATCGGTACCGCTCAAGATTTCTTCGACGGCTCTGACGGGAGCGACCCAGAACCAAACTTACAGCACCACGCTTAATGCAACTGGTGGCAATGCGCCTTACACCTGGTCGCTGAGCAAGGGTAGCAGTTTGCCTGCCGGACTAACTCTGACTTCTGCAAGTGGGGTTATCTCCGGGACGCCGACCGCAGCCGGTTCGGCCAGTTTCAGCGCGATGGTCTCGGATTCGAGCAGTCCGGCACAGTCTCTGTCGGCCAACATTTCTCTGGCTGTTACCGTTGCACCATTGACGATCAGCAGTTCCACGCTATCGGGAGGCATCGACGGCACAACGTATTCCAGTTCTATCAAAGCGAGCGGGGGAACGCCTGCCTATACCTGGAAAATCAGTGCCGGAACACTGCCGGCTGGACTCACCCTTGCGGCAACGACGGGCGTGATCTCTGGCACCCCAACGGCGGCCGGTACCTCGAACCTCACCTTGAGCGTAAGCGACAACGGTAGCCCGGTTCAGACGCAATCTGCTAAGACCTCAATCACCGTTGCTGCTGCACAGGCGGCTGCAGCGTCGGGAAACACCTGGTATGTTCGTCCAGATGGAGGCACGCGCTACTCGGTCAACATGACGGCAGGGTTGTGCGATGGGACGGCGGATGCCCCTCCGGTGGGAACTACGCCAAATCAGCACTGTGCTTTCAACGATGTGCGCTATTTCTTCCAGGACGGTTCTTATACAGCCAGTTCGAATAACTTCCCAGGTTATGGCTGGATAGGTTCCGGGGGGGACACCTATATTATCCGCGGCTCGATTGGGACCGGAGCGAGTTACCGCATCGGCTGGAACAATCCGAATGACTCCTGGGATGGTCCAACTAACCAGCGCTGGGGGATCCAGGGTGATCCTTATGACTCGGGCATTCCCGTCCCGCCCTCTGGAACTGCCGGTCAGCACACGAGGATTCTGGGAGAGAACTATGCCTCCTGCCATACTGCGTCGGCGAAGACGCAGATTCATGGAGGATACGGCCTCTACACCGTGTTCAACATGGCTGGGGCCTCCTATGTGGACATGGCCTGCCTGGACATCACGGACTTCTCCGCCTGTGGAGATTCGGGACAGGCTCATTCCTGCAATAAGAATATCGGGAGCCTGGACGACTACTCCAAAACAGGTATCAGTTGGACCAATACCTCTACGAACGACACGTTGACCGATGTTCATATCCACGGCCTGGCCAATAATGGAATGGGAGGGCCGACCGGGACGGGGATGGTGTTCAGCTATCTCGATCTGATCGGAAACGCCAGTTCGGGTTGGAATGCTGATCTGGACAATGGAACGACTGGGACGGGCACGCTCCTGGTGCAGCACTACAACATTGCGTGGAACGGCTGCGCGGAAGAATATCCCATGGTGGATGCGGTCCCGTATCAGGACTGCACCGATGACAGCAGCGGTGGCTATGGGGATGGCTTCGGCACCGCAACCATCGCCAGCAGTCCCGCATGGAACGTTCACTTCGACCAGGGGGCGGCCGATTACAACACGCAGGATGGCCTGGACGCGCTGCATATTGGAGGATCGGGTTCGACAATGACCGTGACCAGGACCCTGGCCTACGGGAACATGGGGCAGCAGATCAAGGTGGGTGGGGCCTATGGGACGGCAATCAATAACCTGGTTGTGACCAACTGCAATGCGCTCCGGCAAGCGATCCCGGGAACGCCCTCCGGCTACAACTCGAAGCTCAGCGACTTCTGCCGGGCGGCGGATGCGGGAATCCGGCTCAGTGTCGATGATGCCGCGCAACTGGTGTTTTCCAACAACACGGTCTATTCGGCCAGTACGGTAGGGGTGGAGCTGGACTGCAACAACTCCTGCAGCGCCACAACCTCGATGACGATGCAGAACAATGTCTTTGTCGGGTTCACCAACTCAGTGGCGAATGGCTATCCTGCGTCTTCCTCTTCCGGCAACCAGAGTGATCTGGTGTTCAACTACAGCGGGGTCAATATCTTCCATGCCCCGGCAACGGTGTTCACCAACAATGATTTTTACAACGGTAAGGAGACGTGTCCGTATAGCGGCTCGGTCAATACTCTTTGCACTGATCCCGGACTTGTCGACGAAACCTGGCATCTTTACGGCTATGGCAATATGGCTCCTACCTCAGGATCGAGCGTCGTGATGGGGGCGGGTACGGTGATTCCTGGAGTGACGATTGATTATAGTGGGCAGACTCGAGGCAATCCCCCTACTATAGGAGGATATGAACAATAAGGTTCTGTGTCATGCGCTGCTATTGATCTTATTTGGCCTCGCTTGCCCTCACCTGTCCGGAGCGACATGGTATGTCCGTACAGATGGGGGAAGCCGTTATTCGGTCAACGTGCCTCAAGGTCAATGCGATGGCAAGGCGGATGTCGCTTACCGCGGCAAAGGCGTGAATCAGCACTGCGCTTTTAGCGACGTACGGGATCTTTGGACGGATGGGAGCTACACGGTCAATCCAGCCGCCGGAGCTCCGGCCTGGGGTTGGATTGGGGCCGGAGGGGACACCTATCTTATTCGCGGATCGATCGGTACCGGTGTCAGCTACCGCGTTGGGCAGAGTGGGCCTAACCCCGGGGATTCCTTTGGACTCCATGGCAACCCCTACGGTGCAGGAGCCCCTCCGCCGCCATCGGGAACTCCTAGTCAGCACACAAGGATTCTCGGGGAGAACTATGCCTCATGCCGTTCTCCTTCCTCGAAGACTCAGCTTCATGGTGGGTACGGGGTGGCATCTGTCCTCAATATGGCAGGCGCTTCCTATGTCGATGTGGCCTGCCTGGATCTCACGGATTTTTCTTCGTGCGGAAAATCTTCCCAGACACACACCTGCAAGTCGGATTTCCCCTTGGAGGACTTCGCCATCAACGGAATCTATTGGGCTAATAGCTCGACCCACGATACGCTGACGGATGTTCGCCTGCACGGCCTGGCAGGCGCGGGGATGTCGGGAGCAACCGGCGACGGGATGGTTTTCTCCTATCTCGATATTCTGGGGAACGCCTCGGCCGGTTGGAATGCCGACGCGGGCAATGGCACAACCGGTTCGGGATCGCTCTTAGTCCAGCACTATTCGATTGCATGGAACGGATGTGCGGAGGAGTATCCGATTGTCCACGCGCAGCCATATCAGGACTGCACGGACGATAACACCGGGGGATATGGCGATGGGTTTGGAACGACCACGACCGAGAGCAACCCGGGATGGAACGTTCACTTCGACCAGGGAAGCGTCTTCAATAACACGCAAGATGGCCTGGATGCGCTTCATATTTCCGGCAAGGGCTCTTCTATGACCGTCACGCACACGCTGGCCTACGGCAACATGGGTCAACAGATCAAGGTGGGTGGGGCGCGCGGAATTGTTACCGATAATCGAATCGTGACCAACTGCAATGCGCTCCGGCAGGCGATTCCGGGAACGCCGTCCGGCTACAACTCCCGCCTTTCGGACTTCTGCAGAGCGGCGGATGCCGGTATTCTTCTGACCGTCAATGACGGAAGCACGACAATTTTTCAGAACAACGTCATCTACTCTGCTTCAGCGACTGGCCTGGAAGTAGGGGTAAATTCTTCCTGTTCCACGTCGACATGTCTCATCAAACATGAGAACAACATCTTTATTGGTTTTCTGAACAATGCAGCAAACGGATATCGCAGTGGCGGCAGGGGTGAGTATTCCAATCCCATCTATGTGGAGGACGCCGCCAAAGCCTACCGCAACCCTGACAGTTCCTTCGATCAGAATACGACCTATCATGCAAGCAGGAGCTGGTCGTGTCCTGCTACGCGCTTGCATGAGACAAAAGCGATATGCGGAGATCCCCACCTCAAAGATGAGAGCTGGCACGTCTACGGATATGGCGATATGACTCCGGGTAGAGCAGGAAGCCCTACCCCCACAACGAAAGATGCAGGCAGCGCCAACTTAGGTCCTTCGGCTGGACTGGTTCTGAAGTGCGTTGGCGGTGTCATCCTCGTTACGACTGCCTGGAAGGGTGTTCGCTACATGCAAAAGCGTTCGGACAACGGCTAACTGCGAATCCGTCCGATGCCGGCGCAATTCAGGAGCATGGATGCCGCCGTCCTGGAATTGTCCGTATCCAGCGGATCGGATGCAAGCGCTCGTAACGAGCTCACAAGAGCAGATAGCGGCAGATGACGTAGCTTCAATGCTTCTGCATATTGCCGGTATGCCCGTGCTCTCGCGATCTGTCGCGCTCTTAGTCCGCAATGTGGGCTACGGTAGTGCTTTTGAACAAATCGCAGTTGCGCCTTAAGCATTCGTTCAGGATCAGCCGACATCGAATTCTGGGAGATCCTGTACAGTGCGATCACTTCGGGCGCGAAGGCAACCTCATACTGCTGGGCGATACGGAACCAGAGGTCCCGGTCTTCGGTTGCTCGCATGGTTTCGTCGAAGTAGCCGACTTCTTCAATGCATTTTCTGCGGAAGGTCATGGTGGGACAAGGTAGCTGTACTTCGAACATGTAGATATACGGAGCGATATTCCCTTCCACCCATTTATCATTACCCCGCCATGTGTCGATGAGCTCGCCTTCATGATCGATACGCGAGGTGCGGCCATAAGCCAGTCCAACCTGCGGCCGGTCTTTGAAACACTTCAAGGATTCAAAGAGACGGTTAGGCAACCAGACATCGTCGGCATCGAGAAGGGCCAGAAACTCTGCGGAAGAATTTCTTATTGCGGTATTCCGTGCTGCGGGAAGACCGCCATTCGATTGTGGGATGTATTTCATCTTTGGCCCCAGCCGCTCGCGAAAAGGGGAGATGACCTCTGCGGTGTTGTCCGTACTGCCGTCATCGACGAGCAGGATCCGCCAGTCTTCGAAAGTTTGCTCGACGACACTCTCAATTGCGGCTGGTAAGTATCTTGCCGCGTTGAATGCGGGAATAATGATGTCAACCATTGGCATAGTTTTAGTATCCACTTGAAAAACATCGATGTTGCCGCAGTTATGATGGTCCATTAGAACGTTGGCTCATGCCAACTGCTGCGCTGATTTGGAAACAGACAGAACGCCCGCGTAGACCTGCATGGTCTTTTTCGCGATGAAGAGCCAGGACTGATCGCCGAATCTCATTTCACTGACCTTCGCGGCGAGTTGCTGTCGAAGCGCCGCGTTGGAGGACAGTTCAATCAGTGCGCCGGCCAGGGCGGAGGGGTCCTTTGGATCAACCAGCAGCGCGCTTTCGTGGTCTGTTAGAAGTTCGCGAAAAACGGGTAGATCTGTTGCGACGATGGTCTTCCCAAGGGCTAGTCCTGTTGCCAGCGCTCCGCTCGTCGTGATGGAGCGGTAGGGATACACGACGATATCCGCGGCGCGATACAACGCTGTAAGTTCCGCGGTGGAGATGAAGTGGAAGTGCAGTTTAATACGTTTGAGGTCCAGGTCCTGGACCTGCCTGCGGATTTGTTCCAAGAGGTCTGGGGCTCCCGTGCCCGCAATCACGAGGGTAGCATTTGCTCCGCTCGCTTCGAGGGCCTGCCAAGCCTGCAGAAGCAAATCGACCCCTTTATAGGGAAATATGATCCCCTGCCATAAAACGAGAACGGTATCTGCTTCAGGGACAAGAGTTTGGGCTAGAAGCTCAGAGTTGTTTGGCGGAAGGTCGTAAAAAAAAGGCCCGTGGGGAATCACCGTGATTTTGTGTTCCGGTACGGAGAACTCGGTCTCAAGCCTGGTCTGGACATGCGCCGAGTGACAGATGATGGTATCCACCCTGCGGTAAAGATAATCGAACGTTTGCTGATGGACATTTCCCGTATCGTGTGGAAGCAGATCGTGGACGGTCAGCACGATTTTCACTCCACGTTTCTGGCAGAAGGCGACGAACCATGAATCGAGGGGGAGGCGCCATCGAAGCATCGGTAGAAACTGGACGTGAACGATGTCCGGAGGAGAGAGAGCAAACCGTATCATCAGGGCAGCCATGTTGAGGAAAGCTTCGGCCAGCTTCAACAATCTGCGGGGCATACGTGGAAGGCGGAGCTTTCCGGCGATGTCCATTAAACCGGGATCGAGCCGGATACCGTGGCTTGAAAAGCAGTTTGGGTCCAGATAGTAAGAGATGGACCCGACAGTCAGGTCGACGCCCTCGGTAAGCAGGGCTTTGGAGAGATAAGCGGTGTAGTAGGGAACGATCGCCAGCAGGTCCATCATGAAGACCTTCGGCTGCCGAGTGTTGCTCTTCAATGCGATGCCTCTCTCAAACCATTCAATATATTGACCGGCAGGTTGGCTTTCACGATGCGCTTTGCCGTTTTGCAGTAACGGCCTCCTGATACAAGCTTAGATAATCTGAAGCCATTCGGGTCGCGGAGTATTCCTCTGCGATGAGCGTCCTCGCCGCATTTCCGAACCGCTGGCGTAGCCCGGCATCCAGCAGAAGCCGGGAGATTGCCTTGGCCAAAGCTTCTACGTTATCTGCAGGCACCAAGACCCCTGTGCGGTCCGTCTGCACAAGAGCAGGTACGCCGCCGACCGCGGTGGCGACAAGAGGTAGTCCGCTTGCCATTCCCTCAAGAAGGGCAATGGGAAGCCCTTCCTGGCGCGAGGCCGAGACCAGCAAGTCCAGCGAATTGTAAAACGAAGGCATATCGTCTTTGCGTCCGAGCAAGGAGACGCTTCCGGCTAAGCCCAGATGTTCAATCAACGATTCCAATTCAACCCGGAGCGGCCCATCGCCAACGACTAAAAATTTAGTATGCGGTAGTTCCTGGAGGACCCTAGCCGCAGCCTGCAAAAACAGATCGACGCCCTTTTCCTGCGACAGGCGCCCCACAAGTCCGACGCTTAGTGGGCAATCCGCTCCATTGGGAGTTTGCTGAGATCGTGAACTTTCCTGGAATGCCAGCAGGTCGACCCCATTGCGTATCAACCGAACATTACCTTCAGAAACGCCGGCTCCAAGCAACTGCTGTTTGACAGCGGTCGAAACTGCCACTATTCCCGAAAACCTTCTCAGCACGAGACGATCGAGCATGCCATAGAGACGCACGACGATGTCGTTGTCGTACCAGGTGTGACAAGTGGAGACGATGGATATCGGCGATCCACGCATGGCAAGGTAGACGTAGACATCTGCCTTGTAGCCGTGGGCATGCACTACCTCCGCGCCGGTTTGGGTGGCTAACTCTCGTATGCGCGACGGCACGGTCCGATCGACCTGGCCATTGCAGGAGATCAGATGAGATTCGATACCTTCTCTGAGTGCTCTCTCGTGCAGTTGTACATTTGGACGGGAGGAGTTGGAGAAGACGCCAAGAATGCTTTCATGCGGCCCTTCGTTGAGAGCACGGGAGAGATTGAGAATGACGGCCTCTGCTCCGTACATGCCTCCGCTACTGATGATGTGCAGAATCTTCATAGGGAGATGCCTAACCGGCCCTGCTCTCTGCTTCTTGTCCATTCAGGATGGCCCAGATTTTTGCGTAGATTCGATCTCCAAGGGCGGCTCTCGCGGCTGATTTTAGTCGCTCCTGGCGCTGGAGGTTTGCCAGCACGCGGCTGCCCGGTGTCAACAGGCTTTCAACCCAAGTCAAGCTGCAATCCCCACGGATGTTCAGTCTACCAACTACCGGTCCGGGCGGCATCGGCTCTAGTCGTGGAATGGAGGTATAGACCTTGATATAGCCAGCCTCACGACATGCCTCCAGGACTTGGCGGTTGAAGCGGCCTCCGGGGAGAGACATCGTTGTGACCGGAGCTCCGAGAGCGTCCTCGAGAGTTTCGCGCGCGCCGTTCAACTCAAGCTGTAGCTCCTTGCTCGTGCAGTGCGTCAAGAGCGTATGGGTCCAGCCGTGCGAGCCGATTGGATGACCGGCTTTGTGCAGGCAACGCAACTCATCCCAGTTCATATATCCGGCCCTTCGCCCCGTCCACCCAACCGTGATGAAGAACCGGCCGCGGATTCCCCGAGTCTGAAGAATAGGGAGGGCGTACGCATAATTTGAGATGTGCCCATCATCGAAGGTAATCTCGGGCCAAGAGCCCGGGTTTTGAGCTTCCTGCAACCGGGCAAAAAGATCCACCTGCCCTTCGAACTGTTCGCACTCCAGCGAATACGAGTAGTTGCTTTTTTCTGGGCGAAGCTCGTGGTACAGGAGGTGAAGGCACGGCCGAGGCCGCCGATTATCCAGGCGCCGGGAGGACTCGGAATGCGAGATCGGGTCCTGCTCAGGTAACATTACGATTGCTCCAGACCCATAGTAATATGAACCTGACCGTAGCCTGAGATGAATTGACGGATGGGCGTTCCGAGAGCACATCGACAAAGGACTGGAAGTGGCTTCTACGATGTGGCAAATCTTGAGAGCTGATGTCTATCGGTACAGCGGTAAGTCCGACTTTCGAACGTTCGTTAAAACTTATCTACAAAGCCCAGGCTTTCGCTTTACCTATTATCTAAGAAAAGTCTCCTACTACAGCAGCCGGAAGAAGTCGGCGTGGATATTCTTATACCTCTACAATCGTATCCTGCTGGATCACTATCGTTTCAAATACGGATTCGATATCTCTCCAACGACGAGCATTGCGCCAGGCTTCTATCTTGGGCATTTCGGCGGCGTTGTTATCAGCCCCTATGCGGTCCTCGGCGCAAATGTCAACATCGCACAAGGCGTTACGATAGGCGCGACCAGCCGGGGAGCTCATAGAGGAGCGCCGACACTGGAAGATCGCGTTTGGGTGGGTGCCCACGCGATCATCGTAGGAAAGATCGTTATCGGGAGCGAAGCATTGATTGCCCCTGGCGCTTACGTCAACTTCGATGTCCCCAGCAAAGCGGTGGTGCTGGGTAATCCGGGAAAGATTGTTTCAAGTGCCGGTTCGGCTGGCTATATCAACAACACAATGTCCTGAAATTTATTGCTACTGAAATGTAGTATTCAAAATAGGCGTGGTGGGCTATGTGCGAGGGAGACCGATGAAGCTCGACGTTGTGGTGCCGACTTACAATCGCAGTCAAAGGGTGCAGCTTACGATCGCTAGTTTGTTAAAGGCATCGATCCCGGCAGGTCTCGAAGTGACCATTCTGGTTGTGGACAACAATAGTAAAGATGACACCGAGAAGATTGTTCGTGAGATCTCCGCGCAGTCTGATCGTCAAGTCGTCTATGTGAAGGAGATCAAGCAAGGACTCTCCCATGCACGCAATGCCGGTATTCTTGCCGGCACTGGAGACCTTATCGGTTTTATCGATGATGACGAGGAGATCGATACCCTCTGGTACGAAGTGGTTGTGCGCGAGTTCAACGATCCCTCTGTAGATTTCATCGGAGGACCATACCTGCCTGATTGGGCTGCGCCTGCACCTGATTGGCTGCCGCCCGGATACCATGCGGCGATAGGAGCTGTTTATCCCAAGCCTCGCGCCTCCTTTGGCCCTGAGTTCTCAGGCAATTTGATGGGTGGGAACGCAGTGATTCGCCGCAAGGTGTTCGATCGGATTGGCGCCTACTCTACCAAGCTCGGCCGAAGCGGCAAAGGATTACTTTCAGAAGAAGATGCTGAGTTTTGCCGTCGATTGGCGGCCGCGGAAGTACATGGAATGTATGTTCCGGATCTCGTCATTCATCACTACATTCCCTTAGAACGCTTGACGCGCAAATATCATCGCCTCTGGTGCTACTGGAGGGCAGTGTCCCAGGGTGTGCTTGATCGAGAGATGCCGGAGACCGTTCCTTACACGCTTGGAATACCCCGCTACCGGATTGGCCGAGCACTTCGAGGTTTGCTGCTGCTGCCGAAGCATCGGTTATCTCCTCAAGGAAAAGGATTGGCCTTTGCAGATGAGTTGGCAACATGGGATCTTTGCGGCTTTATTTATGGGAAGCACTTCTTCAATCTTGAGCGCTATTATGGCGAACAATAAGATGAACTGTAATCGCTAAATGTTCGATGGCACTCTTTGCCTCACGGACAGCTTGCCTTTGGAGGACCTGGTGCCAAAAGTTTCGGTCGTGATTCCCGCTTACAATTGCGCTGCGTTCCTTCCGGAGACGCTCGACAGTGTTTTTGCACAGACCTACTCTGATCTGGAAGTTATCGTCGTCGACGATGGTTCGACAGACGATACTCAAGCCGTCATCGCTCCCTATTCGCTTCGCATCGTCTGCGTTCTGCAGCAGAATAAGGGTTTACCCGCGGCGCGCAACGCTGGCATCCGCGTCGCTCAAGGAGAGTTCATCGCCTTACTCGACGCGGACGATTCCTGGGGGGCAGATAAAATCGAGAAGCAGCTTCCTCGTTTTTCCGACACAGAAGTCGGCATCGTGTACTCTGACTTTTCTGTCCGGTATGCTGACGGCCGATTTCAATCGTCTTATCTGATCAATCGGCCACTGGCATCGGAGGGGCACGTTCTTGAGAACTATATTCAATCGCGGTTTCTCTTTCCGTCGACAATGATCTTTCGCCGGGAGTGCTTCGAAGAATTTGGCAACTTTGACGAAGAGATGCTTGCCTGCGAGGACATTGAGCTATTCGCTCGCATCTGCTCGCGCTGGAAGGTTTCGCTGGTCAATGAACCGCTCGTAATACGGTATGAAGGCAGCCACAACATTACTTCGAATAATAGCAAGATCAATCAATATACGATTCTTGCTCTGCAAAAAATCCTTTTGAAAGAACCCGATCTTCCGAACTCAACCCGGAAGATCATTGATGAAGAATTGGGACGGCAGCACTGGTGGCGCGGTTGCGCAGCCTTCGATGCCAGAGATTATGTTCTGGCGCGGCGAAGCTTCATCCAGGCGATCCGTTGCGACCGCCGCCACGTTCGATCCGCGGGTTTACTTATAGCAGCATCATTCCTGCCGATAGCCGCAGTCGACTATCTTCGACGAAGCAGGCGAGCTAGAAAAGCAGCCGATCATGCCTGAACTAATCTGGACGCTTGCCACTTCACGAAGATACTCCGTGCTTCCTTACGGAAGACCAGTACGACGCAAAGGACATACATCGGTAGGATCGCGATAATTTGGGCGAAAAAGGATACGAGATTAGAGGCGTGCCAATACTTATCCGTGATCGCGCATAGAACAGCATACGGAAGCGAGCACACCGTAATCTTCATCCAGCCCTCCCAAAGGAAGGTGCGGATGGGTACTCCAAGGATCTTGCGCACATACCTTGGCCAGAAGACGAGATGCACAATCGCCATGGCAATGGAGGTGCCCCATGCTACGCCATACACGCCAATCGTCTTCACCAGAAGAATGCTCAGACCGAAGTTCATCACCGCTTCGACGACGGCCGACTTTGCGACAGGTTTATGCTTGTCAATCGCCATCATGATCGAACCTGCGGTGCCGTCCGCAACTCCGAAGAACTGACTGATGATCAAGATCTGAAGCACAGTTCCAGCGACCTGGCTGTACTGAGCTCCCATCCATAAGGCAATAAAGGTTTTTCCGCGCAGTACCAAGGCAAGGCTGATCGGGAGGGCAATGCCAAGTGTGGCCTGCGTGCCCCGCAACAGGAGGCGCCGCAGATCCTCTGTTCGGCCGCCTGCCTCAAGATTGCTGGCCATTGGAGTAAATGTGGATGAGACCGACGAGACAACCTGCCAGGAATATCCCATCAAGCTTCCGCCGATCGCATAAAACGCAACCATCCCGACAGAGACAAAGGCGCCCACCACCATATTGTCGGTATTTGTAATCACCTGGACCGCGATGATGAAGATGAAGGTCGTGAAACTATACGACCAGATCTTCTTCAGGATTGCCATATCGGGTCGTGCTATCTTCACCCTGCAAGCCGGGAAGATCTTCAGCGCGATTCCACAGGTGGCCACGCCGCCCAACAACGCTACCGTTACCTCCCAATAGGCCAGCTGCACCAGACCGTGCCCGCTTCTCAGGATCAGAATGACGCCAACAGCCCTGGCCAGTGTCTGCACTGCCGAGATCGAACTCAGAATATCGAAGCGATGCGTTGCTGCAAGGACTGCCCCGAAGACACCGGAGATCAAGGTGAACGCTACTCCGAGCGCACACATCAATACCGTGATCTGAGCGGCCCTTTGCAACTCAAAAGGAATTTTGAACAGGTGAGGGAAGACCAGCGCCAGAATGATACTCAGCACGGCGACGCCAGAGGAGATCAGCAGCCTTACCCATAATGCAGCCCCGATGGCAGCTCTCGCATCCTCCGGCTTATCCTGCGCCTGCGCCTTGGAGACAAACCGGATGACTGCGCTCCGCAGCCCCATATCGAGCACGTTCAGGTAAGACACCGTCGAAACCGCAAGAATCCAGATGCCATATGCGGTGATGCCTAGATTTCGTATAACGAAAGGGGTGAGAAAAAAGGGCACAACCATGCTTACCGCCATGGCCGCCCAATTCATCACTACGTTTAAGGCAAATCGTTTTTTCGTGGTCGACATTGCTACCGGGGTTCCGAAGCGACAGAATACTTATAAAGTATCGTCATAGGATTGTGCGATGAGCTTCTATCGGAGATATTGCCTATTGGCGGAAGTTTATGGTTTTCCGAAAGGTTGCCGATCCGCTGAGCAGGCTTCATTATAATGGCTAGCCTGGTCCGGGACATCCCTCCGAAGCGTCATTCCCCGTCGTGAAGATGCTGTTGTTTAATTGAGAATAGACAATGAAACTGCTTTTCTGGTTCAGCTTTGCAACCGTAATCTATACCTACGTCGGTTATGCCGTTGTGCTCGCAATCTACGCTCTTCTATTTAAAAGGCCTCACCTCATCAAGCCGATCATTCCAGCAGTTTCCATTCTCATTGCAGCCCATAATGAGGAGACGAGGCTTCCAGCAAAGCTTGCGAACCTCGGCTCGCTCGAATACCCTCCTGAGCGACTTCAGATCGTCATCGCTTCGGATGGATCGACCGATCGCACCGCGGAGATTCTGCGAGAGCACATTCCCCGCATCGTCCCTGTCGTTCTTCCCATACCTATGGGAAAGGCCTGCGCCCTCAATGAAGCAGTTCGCCTTGCGACCGGCGAAATTTTAGTGTTTTTGGATGTACGGCAATCGGTGGGGAAAGAGGCTCTTTCCGAGCTGGTTGCCTGCTTTGCCGACCCAGAGGTCGGTGCTGTGAGTGGGGAGCTTCTGCTTGAAACAGCTTCCGGTGCGCCTTCTCAGGAAGCGCTGGGAATCTATTGGAAGATAGAAAAGTTTGTGCGCAAGCTCGAATCGGCATCTGGTTCGGTCGTCGGAGTTACCGGAGCGATCTATGCTCTTCGGCGGGAGCTATATGTCGAAATTCCGTCAGGAACGATTCTGGACGATGTATTTGTTCCGATGAATGTGGCTCGCATGGGAAAACGCGTCGTCTTTCAACCCACAGCAGTTGCACGCGATCGAATCTTCAGCGAGCCACGCAAGGAATTCTCGCGCAAGGTCCGTACCTTGACCGGGAACTACCAACTGGTGCGACTGGCCCCGTGGCTGCTTTCGCCTGCGAACCCGCTCCTCTTTCGCTTCATCAGTCACAAACTTCTGCGGCTTGTGGTTCCTCTCCTCTTGGTCCTGATGCTTGTCTCATCGGCGACGGTTGGAGGGTTATTCTACAAGACGGTTTTTGGGTTGCAACTGGTATTCTACATAGCGGCTGCCGTAGGGACGTTGATCCCATCGATGAAGAGGTTCAGACCGGTGGCAATCGCGAATACGTTTGTCATGCTCAACGTGGCTGCAGCGTTTGCCTTCCACAATTTCGTCGCAGGACGGGAAAAAGTCTGGGTTTAACTGGTGATCTGACCGAGTTTGATAGCCTGGACGCTTATAAGCAACAAATCCGTGGAGATTGCATCGTGGGAACAGGACTTGGCCATTACATTCCGTTGGTTGCTTATCTTGGCTTTTGGGTCATGTGCCTGCTTTCTTTAACCGGACGGCCTCTGCTTGGTCTTTATTACATGATGCCGTTTCTGCCGTACCGTACGATGCGGGACCACTTTATGGATTACCCGCTGGGCGGCAACATGCTGACCATTCTGGTGATCTGCGTCATTGTCGGCGCTCTCCTTCATGGCAAACGCCTGCCGAAATCCAAGCTGTACATGACCTGGATCGTCTTCGGCGTTTACCTCTATCTCTCCCTGTGGATTGGAACTGCGCTCAGCAACGCGCCACCTCCTCTCTGGCTTTCCGATATCAATTTCGTGACGTGGAAAGACTACATGCTTCTTCCATTGATCTTTGCCGCGGCGGGGCTGGTGATCGAGGACCGGAAGGCGGTGAGGACAGTCGTCATCGTCACGGCTATTTCTCTGCTGCTGATCGACAAGAGCGCTATAGCTGAAAGTTTGTCGAGGAGTTGGGGAGCATTCGATGAGAACAAACGGGACGGCGGGCCGCTCGCGCTTCAGGCTAATGAATTAGCGGCGTTCCTCGCACAATTTGGAATGTTCTTCTGGGGTTTCGGGCAGTTTATGAAACGCAGGAAGGTCAAGCTGCTGTGCTACGGCCTCACTGCGATCACCTTATTCGCTACGATGTATACCTTCTCCCGCGGCGCTTACGTCGCGGTCATCTTCAGTGCGTTCATGCTTGCCGTGGTAAAGGACCGCAAACTCCTGGTGGTCCTTGCGGTCTTCCTTGTGACATGGCAGGCGATCGTTCCTGTTGCCGTTAAAGAACGTGTCACCATGACAGAAACTTCAAGCGGCGCGCTCGACGCCTCCGCGCAGGAGCGGGTCGACCTTTGGGAACACGCAGAGCAGATGTTTCTCAGCAGCCCGATCGTGGGTACGGGCTTTGCGACCTTCCAGCTTGAACACCATGTGGACAACCTGAAGGACACGCACAACTGGTATGTCAAAGTTCTCGTCGAAACAGGCATCATCGGGGGCGTCCTGGCGCTTATCCTTTTGTTCCAACTGCTGTCCGCGTCCTTCCGCTTATTCCGTAAGGGGGACGATCCACTCTACCGTGGGCTTGGACTCGGCCTGTTCATCGCCCTCTGCTCCTGCATGGTTGCCAATTTGTTTGGCGACCGCTGGACGTATGTCGAGATCAACGGACTTCTGTGGGTCCTGACGGGAGCGACCGTGCGCGCAAACCAGATGGTCGAGCTGGCTCATCAGGAACAGGCAGAGACAGTCGACGACTCGCTGGCTATTCCGTCGCACCTGGCCTGGAGATAGCATGGGATCGCTGTATCCTCTCCAACTCCGTTCTCTCTCTATCTTTCGGGCATTTCCCGCATGGGGATGATCAAAGCCGTATCGCCTGCGATCTCCGGCGAGCAGGATACAAGGCGTGCGTCGCTGCCTCATGTCCTGCTGGTGCTCGACCAGTTCCCAAAGTCGCTGGGCGGGGGAGAGCGGATCGTCTTGAGGCTCGCCGCGCTGTTGCCACGGTATGGATTCCGCGTTTCCATTCTGACTTTTTTTATTCATCCGGAGAGCAGCTTCTATAACACGCCTTGTCCCTGCCCCGTCTACACGCTGGGTTTGCACCGAACCTATGACTTGACGGCCCTGCGAGGCGCTCTCGAGCTAAGCCGCTTCCTTGAGCGGCAGGAAATCCGGATCGTCCAGACCTTCTTTGAAAGCTCCGACATCTGGGCCGGGCTTGTCGTCAAACTGCTGTCCGATGCGAGACTGGTGTGGAGCCGCAGGGACATGGGGATTCTTAGGACCCGCAAGCACCATCTGTCCTATCGGCTCATGGCGCGTGCTCCCGACAGGGTCTTTGCGGTTTCAGAGCAGGTGCGCCAGCATTGCATCACGGTCGATCGGATCGATCCGGCGCGGGTAGAGACGATCTACAACGGTCTTGATCTTGACGAGTCGCCGATTGCGAAACCCGCGAAGGCCGCAGGCGAATTCCTGATTGCGACGGTCGGCAATATCCGGCGGGTCAAGGGACATGATTTATTGATCAAGGCTGCTGCTGCGGTGGCGCTCCGGTTCCCGGGAGCCTCTTTCTGTATCGCCGGCGAGGTGCTGGAGCCCGAGTACTTTACCGAGTTGCAGATGCTGATCCACGATCTGAACCTGGCCGGCCGCTTTCATTTCGCCGGAGGCGTTACGGACCTGCGGGAGTATCTGTCCGGCGCCGATGTCTTTGTTCTTCCGTCCCGCAGCGAGGGATTCTCAAACTCCATTATCGAAGCGATGGCCGCGGCGCTTCCGGTGGTGGCGACCGATGTCGGGGGCAATGCCGAAGCAGTAAGGGACAGCATCAGTGGCTACATTGTGCCTCCGGAGGATCCGGCGGCGCTGGCTAAAGCTATCACGAGGCTGCTTCTCGATCCGAGGCAGGCGAGCCGAATGGGAGAGGCGGGGAGAGAAATTGTGGCTGCAAATTTTACGACAGAGGCGATGATGCGACGAACCGTTAGAGCATACGAGAGGCTGCTCGGCTGAGACATTGCCTCCTCGACCAAGAGTGGTGAGTTAGTGGTAGTTAAGTGCTTATGTGGTCATTTCGCTGGCGATTCGGGACAGATTAAGGGGAAGAGGCAGGACCGCCAAGGGAGTCACAGAGATTTTTGGCGGCGCGAGAGGTGGGGAGCACGGGTTTGCGCGAGGCGAATCGCCCATCCTTTGCCTGTTGCGGTGAGGCGGCAAAGGATGGGCCGCCCGGATTGTGGCGAGGGGTTATGCCAGGTTTGACGAGGTGGCCGCCGTGCCGCTCATCGTGATGGCTCCGTTGACGCCGGTGGGGAAGAAGCCGCCGGAGGAGACGCCGGCCCGGTTCCCATAGGCAAGATACAGCACCTCCTGGGGTGTTCTGGTGGCGGGCAGGCCGTTGTTGATATTGATGGAGAGGTACTGGGTCTGCGGGCCGCTGGGAGGCGGAATGAGATCGGCGCCATCGAGCGGCATGGTGGGGATGTTGAGTCGCGCGATCTGGGTCCGGACGGTGGAGACGTGCTCGGCCTCGGCGGCGAGAATTCGCGCCGCGGTGGTGATGATGGCGGGGGTGGTGAGCAGGCCGGCGGCCCCGGCGTAGGCGGTGACGCCGATGTCCTCGAAGATGCGGGAGAGCTTGAGGAAGTCGTTTTGACTCTCGAAGCCGAAGCCGAGCGCGTTCAGGAAGATGTTGGGTTTGGCGATGGCCGCCGAACCGAGTGCGGTGCGGAGCAGAACGACGTGGGCGCGTTCATCGGATCCGATCTCCGCGCCGATGGTCTGCGTGAAGACCAGGTTGTTGGAGAAGGTGACTTTGCTGCCGCCGGTGGTGGTGCCCCCGGAGGGTGGGTTGCTGCCGGTGGCGACCCCGTTGATGCCGATGCCGTAGCTGGTGATAGAGGTGCCGTAGGCCGCATAGGTGTAGAACTCGGCTTCGAGATATTCGAGGTTCAACGCGAAGTTGAGGACGTTCTCTTCGGTCATGGTCTGGGCTTCCGCGGGGGTAGTTCCAGTGACGGCCATTGCGCCGACGGCAGCGGTGGCGACGCCGATTTTTTTGAGGAAGCTGCGGCGGTTGGGGGATGCTTCGTAGAGGTCGTCGATCAGATTTTTAGACATGACAGTTCTCCGGTGTTCTGTGGGTAGCGTGCGCGGTGGTTGAGGTCTTCGGATTCAGCGGTTTTCAGGCGAGCTGGCGACGGCCGAAGAGGAGAAGTGCGGCTGCGGGCGGAAAGACGAGAAACCACGTCGGCGGTTCGGGTACAGGAGACGAGGAGCTGATGTTGACGGCGTAATTGTCGTTGCGCTGGGCGCAGGGGGCTACGTCGGTCTGGAGGAACATGCCGCCGCTGACGCCGCAGAGATCGCTGGTGGCGGTGGGGTCGTTGCCGAAGAGGAATCCGCCGTTGATGCCGCCGTTGGCGACGTTAGGGAACTCGGTAAGATCGAGGACGTACTCGCCTGGAGCGAGCGCTGCGGAGAAGAAGGCATCTTCGCACAGTCCGGTTGCCGGGTCGGCGGACGAGGAGCCGTGGCACATGCCGTCGCCGCCCCCGAAGCCTACGGCATTGCCGCTGGAGACCGAGAAGAGGGTGAGGACGGGAACGAATCCTCCGGGGGCACTGACCGACATGCCATCGGCGTTGAGGCCGCCGCCGTAGGACGTGGTGTAGAAGGTGTAGTCCATGGTGGAGGTGGGGGAAATGACAAAGTCAGCGGCGCTGTTGTCGGCGGCAAAGGTGCCGGTGTAGGTGATGCCGGCTGCACGGGCTGTCGTCGTCGCGGCGACGCAAAGCGACAGAACTGCGAGCAAACCGGACAGGGATCTGCACAGGGATTTGAGAGGTGTCATTCCGTGACTCCTTGAAGTGAATTCGAGAGACGTGCCGGAGAGTTAAGGGTCAGGAGGGCGCACGTCTTAAAGAGCGCGGAGCTGCGTCTCGGAGAACGGACGTAACCTGACGAACGATCGGCCTAAAGGGAGAGAATCAGCTTCGGGACCGGCTCCGGGAGAAACCGGGACCCTGAAGAAGGAGTGGAGCTCTGCACAAGGGAAGAGGCCGAAAAGCGAACGTATCATGAAATGGTCGTGTCGTTAAGACGGACGTGCTTGACGTGTCTTGCTTACGGAGTTGCGGAAAGATTGGATTTAGTCGAGGTGAAGATTTTTCTGAAAAAGAGGAAAATGGGCCCGGTTGCGTTGAAACGGTGAGAAAAACAGCACTTGTGCTGGATGCGTGCTGAGCCCGGCTTCCCGGTTGGATGCGGTTGCCATGGGTAAGTTGGCTGGAGAGGTGGCGAATTTGTGGAAAGCAATGTGGCGCGGCGCCAGGAGATCTACTTTCTCAAAGAAAGTCTGACAAGTCAGTGATCTCCGATTCCCTGCGGAAAGTTGGCCGGTGGGATTCCACAGAAGCTTCCTTCCGCTGATAGACTTAAAGTTCTGCGCCGGGAACTTGCGCAACCAGATCTCTCAAAGCGGACAAGACCGCGGCGAGCCAAAAGGAAACCGAACTCAGTGGACCAGCAGACTAAAGCAGCTCTCAAGCATGACCAGTTTGTCGATACAACCCAGCATGGACTCGAGTGGGCGAGCGAAAATCGCCGTTCCGTGATCGTTACCAGCGCGATCTTGCTGGCGGTGATTATCGTCGCGGTAGCTAGCATTCTTATTTACAACAGCCGCTCGAACCGGGCTTCAGTCGCATTCGGCACGGCGATGCAGGCTTATCAGACCCCGCTGGCTTCGCCGGGACAACCGGTGCCTCCCGGGGTAAAGACGTACGCCTCGGTGGCTGAGCGGGCCAAGGCCGCCAACGGTCTGTTCCAAGAGGTGGCGGACAAGTATGGCATGACCCCAGACGGCAAGAACGCCCGCTATTTTGCCGGACTGACGTATATGGAAGAAGGGCAGAACGGGCCGGCCGAAAGCACGCTGAAGCAGGTGGCGAGCGGCTGGAACGGCGATCTTGCGGCGTTGGCGAAGATCTCTCTGGCGCAGCTTTACCGTCAGACCGGGCGTGATCCGCAGGCCATCGAACTCTACAACGAACTGACGGCCAAGCCCGCCAGCACCGTTCCCGCAGGGCTCGCGCAGCTTCAGCTTGCCGAGCTGTACGAGGCGCAGGGCAAGCCCGAACTGGCGAAGAAAATCTATGCACAGTTGAAGGACAAAGATCCGAAGGGACCCGCCGGCCAGATCGCCGCGCAGAAGCTGAACCCGGTGCCCGCGGCCCAGGCAGGTCCGGCTGGTCTGTAAAAAGCCGAAGTTTTACGATCCGTGGTTCTCGTCGGGCAGGAAGGGGGAGCGTTCGCCTGCTACGTGCAGGGCAGCCTCGGCATCGGTCCGCAGGCGGCTCAGGATGCTCCACTGATCGTTGTTTTTCGGCGGGGCGGCCCAGACCGGGAGTGGCATCCGCAGGTACTCCGACAGCGCAAAGGCATGGGGCTCATAGAGTGCGCGGATGGTGTGCAGGCGTTTGGCGGCCGCTGGATCGCCGCAGAGGTGGAGGTGGTTTTCGCCGAGAGCTTCGCAGAGCCGGGAGAACTCCTTCGCGGGGAGGCGGTCGATTTCGCCGCGGCGCTGCCAGGCCGCACGCTCTTCGATGTGGAAGACGTGGCCGAGATCGATGAGGGCGTGGCGCGCCATGACAAAGGTCAACTGCGCCTGGCGGGAGGGCATTCCTTCGACGACCGAGATCAGCAGAGCGCAGGTGTCCAGGATGCAGACCAGGGCCGAAAGCCAGCTCTGGTTATCGTGCTGCGAGCGGTAATAGCAGAGGATGGGGTAGGAGATGTGCGACTCGAGGATCTCGGCGGCCCAGCGCTCCCACTCCGCCATGAGGGCCATCAGGGCTTCCTCACCCCCGTCGAAGGCATGGCGGCGCAGCAGTTCGGCCGCGTTGGGGGGTGACCCGGCACGCGCATCGAGCAGCGCCACGCTGACCTCGCGGTGCGAAAACGCCTGGTAGAGAACCGGCAGATAGCCAATGACGAGCGCGACGAAACCCAAGCCCGTCCCGGATTCGAAGATGATGACGGCACGAGCGAGCAGGCTGTGGGGGACGACGTCTCCGAGGCCAAGGGTGAACAGGGTGGTTCCGCTGACGTACAGATCGGTGCCGTACAGCGCCAAGACTCCGGCGTTGTGCCCCACCATCACGTCCCCGAAGGGAGAATGCATGGAAAAGTAGATCATCGCGAAGCCGCAGACCAGCAGCAGAGCCCACAACAGCAACAGCAGCAGCAGCGAAAGCGGACCGTAGATGCTGTAGATCTGCTCCCGTACCTTCTTGTTGCCGGAGTGTTCGGCCAGCAGGACCCAGGGGTCCCAGGTCGCGACGAAGAACAGGCGGGTGATGCGAAACCGACCGGTGGGGCGCCGCGGCAGGATGATGGTCTGGAATGCGTCCAGCGCGACGCCCAGACAGCAGATCAAACCGGCGATCAGTGCGACGACGTGCAAGGGAGGTCCGTTCCAGGCCCGGGTTAGGGTCTTCCGTAAACCTTATCAGAGGCCCCGCGGGACATAAACTTCACTTTGGGAAGAGGAGCAGCGGCAATTTTGTTTTTTGGTACGACGTGTTTCCGGCGGCTGCAAGAATGTGGTCCGCCCTTTCAGCTATTGATAAAACTTCATATTTTTATTCGACAAGCATGTCTTTTGAGCCTAATGTCTGTCTAACGAAGCATAGTTCGCACGTACAAGGCACTTCCAATGAGGAGGCCACCATGCAGAGAGTTCTGGTCGTCGATGACGATCATCTGGTTGCCGACACGCTTGTCTTAGTCTTTGAAAAGAGCGGTTTTCAGGCGAAGGCCGCCTACTCCGCGGAGCAGGGCCTGGAATACTCCCGCGAGTTTTCCCCTAACCTGCTGCTATGCGACGTTACCATGCCTGGCCGCAGCGGGCTTTCTCTGGTGAGTGACATCACGCGCGAACAGCCTGACTGTCAGATCCTTGTGCTCACCGGTTTCTACTCCAATCTCAAAAACGTTCGCGAGGAGGCAAGCAAGCTTCGCCGCCCGCTGGGGGTTCTAACGAAGCCGTGCCAGCCCGCGGAGCTTCTCCGCGAAGCCGCTGCCCTGCTGGCTACGGCGTAGCGAAGGGCGATGCCGAATGGCTGATTTCGGGCGCGTCCTGATCTTTCTTGGTCTTCTCCTGCTCGTCGCCGGAGCTCTGGTTCTTGGGCTGAACCGCCTTCATCTTCCATTGGGCCGGCTTCCAGGCGACTTCAACTGGCGCGGACGTAATTGGTCGTTCTCCTTTCCGCTGGCCACTTCGATCCTGCTCAGCGTGCTGCTTAGCCTGCTGTTGTGGGCCGTTGGCCGATTCCGCCGCTGAGGCCGGATAGCGCGTTCCTGTGCTGGATGCAATATGCTGGATGCAAAAATCGACGCGATGCTAGACTCAGGGCGGTATGTCCGAGAGGCAAGACAGCCCGCCGACCCTGGCCAGCCTGCGTGCGCGCAGCACGAAACTGCGTTCCGGGAAGCGGTCGCCTACCCCGGCACAGGCTCCTGATCCCCTGTTCCAGACCGGCCTCTTCTCTCCGTCCGTCGTTTCGTCCCATGCCTCCAAACCAGTCGCGCCGGAGTCCGCCGAGCCGGTGGAAGCTGTGTCCTCTGGCAAAACAGCCGTGCCGCTGCCCGAAAAAAAGTTGCGCCCGCCTGTCGCGGTTTCCAGCGAGCGCCGCATCTGGAGCGTCCGCGCGCTGGTTGCCGATGTCCGCCAGCATGTGGAGACCGCGTATAACAATCTTTGGGTCGAAGGCGAGATTTCCAACTGCCGTCCGGCGTCTTCAGGACACATCTACTTCACGCTGAAGGACGGCGAGGCGCAGCTTCCGGTTGTGCTTTTTCGTCGCCAGGCGCAGCTCCTGTGCTTTCGCCCTGCCGACGGTCTGGCTGTGCTGGTCCGCGGCCGCATCTCGGTGTACGAGACGCGGGGACAGTTGCAGCTCATCGCCGAGACGATGGAGCCTCGGGGCGCCGGAGCGTTGCAACTTGCCTTCGAACAGTTGAAGGCGCGTCTGCTGGCGGAGGGTCTGTTCGATGCTGGCCGCAAACGCCCGCTGCCGCCATTTCCGCACTGCGTCGGCATTGTCACCTCGCCGACCGGCGCTGTGATCCGCGATATTATCACGGTGATTCGCAGACGGCATGCCCGGCTCAACCTGCTCGTCTATCCCACCGTCATGCAGGGGGCGTCGAGCCCGGGCTCGATAGCGGCGGGGATCCGTTGGTTCAACGCCCACCCCAATCGCGCCGATTTGGTGATCCTCGCTCGCGGCGGCGGCTCAATGGAGGACCTCGCCTGCTTCAACGATGAGGCACTGGCACGCGCGATCGCCGGCTCGGAGCTTCCGGTCGTGTCGGCGATTGGCCACGAGACCGACTACACCATCGCGGATTTTGTTGCCGACCTGCGCGCTCCTACTCCCTCAGCCGCAGCGGAGTTGGTCACGGCAGCGCAGCATCATATCGGGGAGCGGGTCGATGCCCTCTCCGCCCGCGTTCGACGCGCCGGCCGCTATTACCTGATGGATGCCCGACAGCGTTACACGCGGCTCTCCGCGGAGTCGGTACTGACGCGTCTTCGGGATGCCATTGACCGGCGCGATCAGCGTCTGGATGAGCTTCGCCTGCGTGTGGAGTCCACTTCGCATCGCCGCCTTCGCATCGCGTCGCAACGCCTCACGATGCTCAACGAGCGTCTACGCCGTCAGGACATCACCGTTCGTCTTGCTGGCACGCACCGCCGCCTCCAAACCGCCACGCAGCGGCTCCAGACAGCCGGCGCACGGACGATCGCCACGCGCGGAGTCCGCTTGAACCGCGCCTCGACGCGCCTCGAAGCTCTGTCGCCGGTCGCCGTTCTCGCCCGTGGCTACGCCCTTATCTATTCCGCGAACGGCAAACTTCTGCGCTCTTCCGCCGAGACAGGAGCGGGAGAGACTATCCATGCGCGCCTTGGGCACGGAAGCCTCGAAGCCAGAGTGACGCAAACGAAATCAGCCGCTACAGGCCAGATCAACGAAACGGAAGCACCCGACGCAAGGGAGAAACGCAACTCATGAAGAAGCTTTTTGGAACCGATGGCATCCGCGCCGTCGCCGGTCAGTCGCCACTCGATGCCTCCACGGTGTACGCCATCGGGCTCGCCCTTGCCCACACGCTCGCAGCGAAGTCTCCCAAACCGCGCGTTCTGCTGGGCATGGATACACGCGAGTCCAGCACATGGATCGCCGCCACCCTGACTGCCGGGCTCATCGCTGGCGAGGCCTCGGTCGAAAGCGCGGGCGTCATTACCACGCCGGCGGTTGCCTTCCTCACGCACACGCATGGCTTCGCGACCGGCGTTGTCATCTCCGCATCGCACAATCCCTGGCAGGACAACGGCATCAAGCTGTTCGGCCCGGACGGCTACAAGCTGCCCGACGCGCTCGAACTCGCGATTGAGGACGAAATCTTCCGCAAGCTCAGCAGCAATACCGCTCCTGCGCAGCAGACTGCTCCTCCCGCGGTCAACGAAGCTGACCGCGCCGAGTACGTCCGCTTCCTGCTCGCCGCCGCGCCCGGACTGTCGCTCGATGGCCGTTGCATCGTTATCGACTGCGCCAACGGAGCGGCCTCGAGCGTTGCCCCGCAGTTGTTCTCCGAGCTGAACCAGAATGGGGGCGGCGAAGTGATCATCACCCACGCCAGTCCGGATGGGCGCAACATCAACGAGGCTTGCGGCGCGCTTCATCCTGAGATCGTCGCCGGCGCGGTACGGCATCACAAAGCGTCGATGGGCATCACCTTCGATGGCGACGCCGATCGCGCTCTCTTCGCCGACGAGCATGGCAACGTGGTCAACGGCGATGCGGTTTTGATGCTGGCGGCCCGCGACCTGCAGTCCCAAGGTCTCCTGACCAACGGCACGGTCGTCGCCACCACGATGTCGAACATGGGGCTGGAGGCGGCGCTCAAACGCAGCGACATTCAGATGCTGCGCGCCGCGGTCGGCGACAAGTATGTGCTGGAGCAGATGATCGCCACCGGCGCGGCGCTGGGGGGCGAGCAGTCCGGCCACATTATCTTCACCGGACGAAGCACCACGGGTGACGGCCTGCTCACCTCGCTGCTGCTGCTCGACATCGTTCACCGCAGCGGCAAGACGCTTGGCGAACTGGTCGCCGACCTCAAGGTATTCCCGCAGGTCATCGTCAACGTGAAGGTGCGCGAGAAGAAACCGCTGGAGGCCATCGCGACCGTTGCCGCCGCCATCGCAGCCGCCGAGAGGGAACTGGCGGATTCAGGCCGCGTCGTCATCCGTTACAGCGGCACCGAGGCGCTCGCCCGCGTGATGATTGAAGCCGAATCCGAACCATTGATGCGCCACCACGCCGATGCCATCGCCAATGCGATCCGTGCTGAGTTAGGAGTTTAATACTGTCCCAAAGGCATTCGCGGGCGCCGCGACCTTGCCGATCCCCGCACCCTGCACTAAGCTGGAATCAATCATGTATGAAGACTTCAAAGTGACCGATCGCTGGACCGGAGAAGAACTCCACTGCACCTGGAAGGGAACGGTGGTGGCCATTGCAACGCGTCATGCCGACGCCACCGATATCCGCTTCGCTGTCAATGGCCGCCCCGTCTGGATCGCGATGCCGAACCTGGCCTGGGTCGAACAGAAGCGCCGCACCGGCTTCGTCATCACGGACTACCTCGCCGCCCAGACTGCCGGGCGCTATCTCCAACACGCCATCCAGTCCGGCTACGACAACGGCCGCGAGATGTATACGATGACGGTAGAAGAGGTGCTGGAACACGCCAACGCAGTCGTGAAAGAGGCGGTCCGCACGGACAACCTGCCCAGCCTGCCCATCATCAACGAAAACGTCCGCGCTGAAGACGAGATGGGCATCCACCTTCCAGGCGAACCAGCGTAAGCCTTCGGGGGAATTTGCCCATGTTCACGCGCCGCAGATTCCTGGTCACGCTGCCTGCCTTCGCGGCGTCGGCGCATGCCTTCGCTTCGTGGCCACTGCGCAAGAAGAAGCCGCTTCCTCCTCCTCCGCTTCTTCGAGTCTATTTCGGCACGGACACCACAAAAGGCGTCAGCAAGGGCATCTATCAATCGCGCTTCGATACCACGCGCGGGCAACTGACCCCGCCGTCCCTTGTAGCCGCCACGGCCCGGCCCTCCTACCTTGCGCTTTCGCCCCCCGGTGCTGGACATCGCTCTCTCTACGCGGTCAACGGCCTCAACGACCCTGCCGCGACCGTCACCACCTTTGCCATTGACGCCAACACCGGCAGCTTGAACCAGCGCAGCCAGGTCTCCTCCGGCGGTAACGGCCCAGCTTATATTTCGGTCGACGCCACTGGGCATGCCGCTTTCGTCGCCAACTACTACGGCTCGAGCGTTGCCTCCTACCGCATCCAGCCTGATGGCACGCTAAGCCAGCCGGTCGAACGCATCGACTTCAAGGACCATAAAGAATTCGGCGCGTTGGGCTCGAACGCCGCGCGTCAGGATATTCCGCATCCGCACTGCGCCACCATCTCGCCGGATAACCGCTTTCTGCTGGTCTGCGATCTGGGAACCGATCACATCTCAATCTTCCAGATCCATCCCGAAACCGGCCAGCTCTCCGGCCATGCGCTCTTCGCGAACAACCGCCCCGGCTCCGGGCCGCGTCACCTCGTCTTTCACCCCAATGGGCGCTGGGTATATTGCATCAACGAGATCGACTCGACTATCGACCGTCTGCTGTGGACTGCGACGCGCTTCAGCGACACTCCCCAAGGCCTGTTGACCAACACTGACGCAACGGTGAAGACAATTGCGCCGGATTTTCCCCGGGAGAAGAACACAGCGGCCGAGCTGGCCATCTCTCCCGATGGCAGCTTCCTCTATGCCAGCAACCGGGGCGAGGACTCGCTAGTGGTCTTCTCCATCAGCCCAAAGGACGGACGCCTTGATCTGATCCAGCGCATCTCCTGCGGCGGCAAGACTCCCCGCCACTTCACGCTCGATCCCACCGCACAATGGCTGGTCTGCGGCAACCAGGACTCGGCGACGATCACTATCTTCCGCCGCGACGGCACGACGGGGAAGCTTGGCGGCCCCATCCAGACCGTGCCGCTCGACTCGCCTCTGATGACGCTCTTCGCTTGAATCGGGACGCGCGGTCATAAGGCTCAGCCAGCCTGTGGCTTACTCGTCATAGTGCAACAGGCTGAGCACGTCGTACTCCTGAAACTTCTCGCGGCCCTTCAGGAAGTCGAGTTCGATGGCAAACCCAAGCCCGACGATCTCTCCGCCCATCTGCCGGACAAGTTGCACTGTGGCTTGCATTGTGCCGCCGGTCGCGAGCAGGTCGTCGACGATGATGACACGCTGTCCCGGCTGGATGGCATCAAGGTGAATCTCAAGCGAGTCCGTTCCGTACTCCAGGTCGTAGTTCACGCGCGCGGTCTTCGCGGGCAGCTTCTTAGGCTTACGCACCGGCACAAATCCGGCGTTCAAGCGATAGGCGAGCGCAGGCCCGAAGATGAACCCGCGCGCCTCGATCCCGAGCACCAGGTCGATCTCCTTGCCGATGTAATACTGGGCGAAGGCGTCGATGAGCGTGGCGAATCCGGCCTTGTCCTTGAGGAGCGTCGTGATGTCGTAAAAAAGAATTCCGGGCTTCGGAAAGTCGGGCACGGTGCGGATAAGCGTCTTCAGCGGTTCGCAATTGATCGGCAGTGTCATCGGGTTTTACCAGGCTCCTTCAATCTCAAATGGTCCGAGCTTCTCGCCTTCGCTCTCGACCAGTTCATCTTCCAGCACAGCATCAACGCGGCTGCCGCGCGATCCCTTCCGCAGCGCATCTTTCAACTCGGCAAGATCTTCCGTCTTACCTGCGGCAACGATTTCGACATCGCCACTATCGGTATTGCGCACCCAGCCGCGCAGTCCAAGTTCCGCTGCTTCGTGGTGGACGAACCAGCGGAACCCCACACCCTGCACGCGGCCTTTGACGAGATAGTGAGCGACCATAGATTAAATCACGGCGTGGAGAAGAAGCGTTGTTGGTCGGTTGATAAATAAATTTGCCGCGTTTCTTTACGCGCGGCTGATATATGCGCCTTCGGCGGTGTCTACGCGGATCTTCTCACCTTCGTTGATGAACGGCGGCACTGCAACCATCAGGCCGGTCTCCATCTTGGCAGGCTTGGTGACGGACGATGCTGTGGCGGACTTAATGCCGGGCTCGGTCTCCATCACGGTCATCTCGACGACACCCGGAAGTTCGATGCCGACTGCTTTTTCGTCGTAATAACTGACGCTGATGCTCAGGTTCGGGATCAGGTATTCGACGGCGTCGCCGAGGGTCTCGCGCTTCAGCATGGTCTGCTCGAAGGCCTCGTCCATGAAGTAGTAGTCATCGCCGTCATTGTAGAGAAACTCCATCTTTATTTCATCGACGATGACGCGGTCGATGGGGTCCGGGGAGCGAAAGCGCTCGACGAACATCGCGCCGGTGCGGACGTTCCGCAGCTTGGCCTGGATGAACGCGCGCAGGTTGCCAGGCGTGCGATGTTCCACCGAAAAGACGGTGTGAAGGTCGTTATTGTGCTTGATGATCATGCCCGGGCGCATCTGCGTTGCGGGAATCGACATAAGAGAAAACCCCTCATCTGCGCTGAGATCTGTGCAGAATTCAGCTATGTAGTGAATAGTTTGTGCAGGGATCGGCATCTTCGCCAATCAGTCCGCGACCCTTCGATTGTAGCGCAGCGGGATGGCCGGCTGCGCTCCATGCGTGATGCGGCGCCGACTCTCAACTTGCGCCGAAGATTCGTCGAAAGAATCGCCCTACCGCATGAAACATGCCCTTTTGCCGCGCTGGTACTGGCTGCGGGTTCTGCGTTGCGCCGGAAACTTCGCCAGCTGCCGAAGCAGTTGCAGCGGTGGTATTAGCGGGAGTCGAGCCAGCCGCCTCCGACGAGGATGGAGCAGGTTCTGCCGTGCTGTCAGGCACGCTGTTGGAGCTGAGCGTCGCGGAGACTTGCGAATGCAGCGTTCCCGCAGGCGCCTGGGGAACCGCCGCTGCCGGGGCCAGTCCCTCGCTGACGGCGGCGGGGAAGGGATGCTGCTCCGCCGCAGTCTTCGCCGTGGGCGCGCTGCTCGAAGTACCAGCAGCAGCCGGGTTCACCAGCGCATCCGCCAGGGTCATGGCCGGCTCCGGAGGGCATCCGCACGAAGAGGACTCGTGGTCCACTACCTCTTTCAGGCTGGCATGTTCGAACAGCACATGCTGTCCTGCATGCAGTTCATAACTGCCTTCGCCAAACTGATCCGCGACATGCAGCACCGGGGCATTGACGCCGCGATTTTCCACGCAGGTGTCGCCATTCTTCGCCACCCGGAGATTCAGGTCGAGTGGGCCATCGCCGTCGGTCGTGAATCGAAGATCGGGTGTCATGACGACGTCGCGTGCGGTCGCCGCCATCTGCACCTCGATGGCGCCGCGATCGAGCGCGAGCATCAGCGGCTGCTCACCCGTCGCACTCTTTCCTTCGGCGACATGCAGTCCGCTGGTGGCACAGACGCGCACCGAACCGCCTCGGCTCAGCGCGACCTCGGCCGCATGATCGTGCGCAGACACCGTCGTGCTTCCAACCAGCACGGCACGTCCGTTGGTGATCTCGAGCGCTCCGGCGACGGTCGCATCCTGCATCCCAACGGTTCCAATCGATTGAGGCGCCTGCGCTGCGGCGAATCCGGCGAATCCTGCCAGGAGAAGAGGAAGCTGGTACATCATCAACGATCTGAACTTCATCCTGCCCTCAATCTCATGGGTAAATCCTTGGCCGGCTGGCTCGGCGTCTTCTTTGAGCGCGCTCGGAACCGGCTACATCTTCAGGTTCAGGAAATTTTCAATCAGCTTCTTGCCATTGGCGGTCAGCACGCTCTCCGGATGGAACTGGACGCCTTCGATGGGCAGTTCGCGATGCCGCAATGCCATGATCGTGGGGTGGCCCCCTTCGCCTTCCGTGGTGCGCGCAGAGATCTCGAGTTCCTCGGGAAATCCGTCCTCGGCCACAATCAGCGAGTGATACCGGGTGCAGGTCATCGCCGACGGGATGCCTTCGAAGATGGTCTTGCCGTCATGCTCGACCTCGCTGGTCTTACCGTGCATCAGCTTCGGCGCGCGCACGACGTTACCCCCAAAGGCCGCTCCGATGGCCTGATGTCCCAGGCAAACTCCCAGGATGGGAACCCGTCTGCCGCCGGTCGAGAAGTGTCTAATCAGCTCCATGCTGATGCCTGCATCCTGCGGGGTGCAGGGGCCTGGCGAGATCAGAATTCGATCGGGCCGCAGCGCTTCGACTTCGGCCGGGGTCAACTCGTCATTGCGCCGAATCACCATCTCCGCGCCCAGCTCTCCCATATACTGCACCAGGTTGTAGGTGAAGGAGTCGTAGTTATCGAGAACAAAGACCATATCGATAACTTAATTCTACGCTCCGGACCAGCCCTTCGGCGTCGCAGGCAACGGCGCGGTCTCCGCCCACCTCTAAACCAGTCAGGCGGTGTCCATGTCAGCTACATCGAAGTCAGTTGCATCGCGACGCTGGAAACATTTCACTGCCATGGCGCTCATTGGTGATGGCATCATGGCGGTGATCCGCCCGCAGGACGACGCACTGGCCTGGAAGCACGGACCCAAACCCTGGAAAGCCTTGATGGGCAGTCTGCAGGAGCGCCCCGCGCTTACCCGCACGATCGGCGTGTTACAGATCGTCGGCGGCATCTACTGGGCGCTGCAGCAGGAGAAATCGAACGATCCCGCGCTAGGCGGCTAGACGATGCCTGCGCTTCTCGTATTCAGAGTTGCCGCGCCCGCTCAATCGCCCGCACCACTGCTCGGGCCTTGTTCCCACACTCTTCAAACTCTCTCTCGGGCACCGAGTCCGCTACGATGCCGGCTCCAGCCTGAAAATGTCCCTGCTCTCCGTTCGTATACAACGTGCGGATCGCGATGCACGAGTCAAGATTGCCGCGGAAATCAGCGTAGAGAACGCTGCCGCCATAGACGCCTCGTCGGGCAGGCTCCAGCTCTTCGATAATCTCCATGGCGCGAATCTTGGGCGCGCCGCTCAGCGTCCCTGCAGGGAAGCAGGCTCGAAACGCATCCAGTGCTCCCAGCTCTGGCCGCAGCCTGCCCTCGAGCGCGCTCACCAGGTGCATGACATGACTGTAGCGCTCCACGAACATCAGGTCCTTCACCCGCACGGAGCCGAACTCACTGACGCGCCCTACATCATTCCGTCCTAGGTCCACCAGCATGATGTGCTCGGAGACTTCCTTCTCGTCCGCGCGCAGGTCGGCCTCCATGGCCCGGTCTTCCACCTCGTCGGCGCTGCGCGGACGGGTTCCGGCAATCGGGCGATACTCCACCTCACGGCCATGCACGCGCACCAGCAACTCCGGCGACGATCCTACTATGTGTGCGGTCGTCTCCTGCTTCGTGTCTCCCACCTCCAGCCCGAAGCGTAGAAAATACATATACGGTGAAGGGTTCACAATGCGCAGCGCCCGGTAGATCTCGAACGCGTCCACCCCGGGCACGCAATCGAAACGTTGCGACAGAACGCACTGAAATACGTCTCCCGCGGCGATGTATTCCTTAACCTTTTCCACGGCCTTTAGAAACGCCGCCTTCGGGGTCCGGGAGCGCACCTTCAGCTTGCCCTCCGGTTTGTTCGTTCGTCTCACGGGCAAAGCGTTTCCTAGCCGCTTTTCCATCTTGTTCAGCCGCCGCACGGACCGTTCGTAAGCTCCCTCGCGAGGCTCCCGGGTCAGGTCTGCCGTTACCATCAGACGAATCTCTTTTTTTACATGGTCGAAGGCCAGCACCTGGTCGAAGAACATCAGACATGCGTCCGGAACCCCAAGTTCGTCTTTCGCGAGGGACGGCAGCTTCTCCAGTTGCCGCACCACGTCGTACGCAAAGAAGCCTACCGCTCCAGCCGTAAATGGTGGCAATTCTGCTAGTTGCGCCGGTGTATGCCCGCTGAGCGCACGCTTCAGCTCGGCAAAGATGTCGCCTTCAAACGTCCGCTGTCGCTGCCCCTCGCGAACTGTAATCCGCGTTCCCCGGGCCACCATCTTCTTGTACGGCTGGATGCCGATAAAGGTATAGCGGCCGACGTGCTCGCCACCCTCGACCGACTCCAGCAGAAACGCCTCCGGTTCCTCGGCGGCAATCCGCAGAAAGGCCGATACCGGGGTCTCCAGATCGGCCGTCACCGTCCGGTACACCGGCACCAGAGAGTGCTTGCGGCTTAGCTTCAGGAATTCATGCGCGGAGGGAAGGGAATTGGAGTCGACAGAAGGCATGGCTGCATCCATCATAACTGCGGCCCCAGCGGGGCACATCCTTGTGCTCCCTCCCCGTTACGAACGGTGCACGACATGATAACGGAAGAGTAACTTACCCATGGGTCACATTGCGCATCCTATTTTGGCAGGCCTATACTCCTTTGGTTTGGCCACAGACCGGTCTGGCGCAAGCTGTATTCTGCTTCCTGAGGGAGGCTTTCAATGGCCGGAGAATCGCTGATACCAGCAACAGAAAAAAGGGAACACACCATGCAAACTCTCACCCTCGAGCAGGAGACAAACCCCTGGGAGGCCCAGGCTGCTCGTTTTGACTACGCCGCAACCAAACTCAATCTCGATCCCGGCATCTGGAAGGTCCTCCGCTACCCCGCGCGCGAACTCATCGTCCATATTCCGGTCGGCATGGATGACGGCTCTATCGAAGTCTTCACCGGCTATCGCGTCCAGCACTCGGTCGCGCGTGGGCCGGCAAAAGGAGGCATCCGCTACTCGCCCGACGTTTCTCTCGACGAAGTCCGCGCCCTCGCCTCCTGGATGACCTGGAAGTGCGCTGTCGTGAACATCCCCTTCGGCGGGGCCAAGGGCGGCGTCATCTGCGACCCCAAGAAGATGTCCCAGGGCGAACTAGAGCGCATGACCCGCCGCTACACCGCCGAGATGATCGAGTTTATCGGGCCGGAAAAAGACGTTCCCGCCCCCGACATGGGCACCGATGAGCAGACCATGGCCTGGATCATGGACACCTACTCGATGCACATGCGCCAGACCGTCAACGCGGTCGTCACCGGCAAGCCCGTCAACCTCGGCGGCTCGCGCGGACGCAAGGAAGCCACCGGACGCGGCGTCTCCGTCGTCTGCGATGAAGCCATGAAGCACCTCGGCATGTCCATCGACGGTTGCCGCGTCATCGTGCAGGGCTTCGGCAATGTCGGCTCCAACACCGCCAAATGCCTCGCCGACAAGGGCTATACCATCATCGGCATCGCCGAGTACGACGGCGCCCTCTACAACGCCGACGGCATCGACATCCACGCCCTTATCCATCACCGCAAGAACACAGGCACCATCAACGGCTTCTCCGAGGCCGAAGCCGCCGACAAGGACGAACTCCTCACCTATAACTGCGAGATCCTCATCCCCGCCGCGACCGAGAACGTCATCACTAGCCGCAACGCCGACCGCCTCCGCTGCAAGATCCTCTGCGAGGGAGCAAACGGACCCACCACAACCGTCGCCGACGAGATCCTCGCCGACAAGCGCGTCTTCATCATCCCCGACATCCTGGCCAACGCGGGCGGCGTTACGACGAGTTATTTTGAGTGGGTGCAGGATCGCATGGGCTACTTCTGGACCGAAGCCGAGGTCAACCAGCGTCTGGACAACATCATGACCGAGAGCTTCCGCGATGTGGTTGCCTACGCCAACTCCCATAACGTCAACAACCGCATCGCCGCCTACATGCTGGCGATCGACCGCGTCGCCTATACCACCAAACAGCGCGGCATCTACGCCTGACCCTCCGCAAAACTGAGTGCCCCACGTCCGTGTCTTCGGACGTGGGTTCTCCAGATTTTCAGATATCGCTGCTTAATGCCGCGCTGCCACCTTTCCTCTCCCGCAAGCGTCCACTATGGGAGAATGTCAGTATCGAAGGTGCGCGCGATCTTCCGGCGCGTCGCAAACTGCGCGACCAAGCCCATGAACCTGCCCAACTCCATCACGATGAGCCGTATCGCATGCGTTCCACTGCTCATCTGGATCCTCTCGCCGTCCTTTCCTCTCGCGGGAAGCCACGGTGCTGTGGGCCTGCGTGGGGGCGAGCAGGAGATTATCGCCTCGATCGTCTTTATCCTGGCCAGCATCACCGATGGACTCGACGGCTACCTGGCGCGGCGGAGACAGCAGATCACCACCATGGGCATGCTGCTTGACCCGCTGGCCGACAAGCTCATGGTCTCGGCAGCGTTCATCGTCCTGGTCGCCTACAATCCTCGCGTCGTACCCGCCTGGATCGCCGTCCTGGTCATCGGCCGCGAGTTCCTGGTCTCCGGCCTGCGCTCGATCGCCGCCACCGAAGGCTTCACCATCGAAGCCAGCGAGATCGGCAAGCTGAAGACCGTCATCCAGATCGTCTCCATCGTCGCCGCCATCCTCGCCCACCGCTGGGACTACTGGCTATGGTTTCCGAGACTGGGGGGCGGCTATATCGTGGGCGTGCATTTCATCGCCGTCACCGCCATCTACTGGATGACAATAGTCTCGATCATCTCCGCCATCGACTACTTCGTCGGCTTCTGGAGGAAGATCGACCATGCCTCCGAGACCAAGCGCAAACGCCGCAGCTTCGTCCTCAGCCGGAAGAAGAAAGCTGTGCCTCCGGCTGAGCATCCGTCGCGTATCTCCTGAGAGTCCTACCGTTACAGCGCGATACGCATCTTCGACTTTCTGCGAACCGCCTGGCAGAGACGCACCCGCTGTACGGTGAGGCACTCTGCCATATCGAGTGGATCGGCAAAGGTGACGAACTTTCGAGCGACTGGCTCGACAATCTGCACGGCTCCTCTCACAATTTATTTTATGGCTTGAAATTTGGATACATTCCGTGTATGCTGAGGAACGCATACCGGAGTCAAGGGAGAGATCTGCGGATAGTGTTCAGTTTGATGTCTTGACAGTGATTAATGGTGCCTCTAATCTCATCTCATATCCGCTACGCTCGTAGGCGAGCATGTATTGAGGATCGGCCCCCGCCAAGGGGGCCTTTCTATTTGAGGCGAGATGAAAACGACAATTGTCCTAATTGATGGCGGATTTCTGCGTAGTCAAGTCAAAAAAGCAAACAAGACCTACAACCCTACTTTCATCGAGAAGTTTGCTCTCTCTTGCATCCCAGCTGATGAGGAGTGTTTACGAATCCTTTATTACGATTGTGCTCCATATAGTGGGACGGCCATCCAGCCAGTATCTGGAACAATCAGAACCTTCTCAGGATCGGATAGATGGTTACACGAGATAGCTGCTTTGGATTTATTTGCAGTTCGGAGAGGAGTGCTGAAGTTCAGGGGTTTCAAGCGCAGTTCAAAGGCCATAAAGGGAGCGATAGCGACTGATGCAGATTTCGACCCTCAATTTGAACAAAAGGGAGTGGATATGAGAATTGGTTTAGACATCGCCGCATATTCAGCAGAGCATCTTGCCAGAAGGATCATTCTTGTTACAAATGACACCGATTGTGTTCCGGCTATGAAGTTCGCGCGAAAGGCGGGACTTCAAACTATTCTTATCAAGGTTCCCAACTGTAAGCCAACTCCAGAATTGGTAGCCCACGCCGATTTCAAGCGAAGCATTGGATGGCCTTGATATACTCCCCTCATGAATAAGCTGTGGAAAGATCCCGTAAAGAGGCCAGCTAGCTAGGAGACAATGAGCACGCCGGGAGACTTCCGGAAGTTCACGGAGTTGATGAAGAGAGCCGTCAAGGTGAGGCCTCCGAGAGAAAAGGTGCCTGGGGGTACCCCTCTCCGCAAACTCGTAGGCGATAACCTTTACGAAGCTACTGCAGAATCGGAATACCCGCGATCCTACGCGACCACTCTTCCGGTCCAGTCTGATGCACGCTGGTTCCCTTGCTGTCCACCGCGACCGTCACCGGCATGTCCTGCACCTCGAACTCATAGATCGCCTCCATGCCGAGGTCCGCGAAGGCCAGCACCTTTGAGCTTTTGATTGCCTTCGATACCAGGTAGGCTGCGCCGCCAATGGCGATCAGGTACACCGCCTCGAACTCGCGAATCGCATCGATAGCCACTGGCCCGCGCTCCGCCTTGCCGATCATCCCGAGCAGCCCGGTCTCGGCCAGCATCTGCCGGGTGAACTTGTCCATGCGGGTCGCGGTTGTCGGGCCGGCCGGTCCAACGGCTTCATCCCGCACCGCCTCCACCGGCCCGACGTAGTAGATGAAGCGGCCTTTGAAGTCCACTGGCAGTTTTTCGCCGCGGGTCAGCATATCGGTCATGCGCTTGTGCGCGGCGTCGCGACCGGTCAGCAGCTTGCCGGACAGCAGAATCACCTCGCCGGGTTTCCACGTCTTCACGTCTTCATGAGTGACGGTGTCGAGATTAACCTTGCGGGCCGTATGCACGTCGTACTCCAGCTTCGGCCACGCATCGAGCGGCGGCGGCTCCACCATCACCGGCCCGCTGCCATCCAGTTTGAAATGCAGGTGCCGCGTCGCCGCGCAGTTCGGGATCATCGCGACCGGCAGATTCGCCGCGTGTGTCGGGAAATCCATGATCTTCACGTCGAGCACCGTCGTCAGTCCGCCCAGTCCCTGCGCGCCAATGCCCAGCCGGTTCACCTTCTCATACAGCTCGATCCGCAACTCTTCGATCTTGGTCTTCGGCCCACGCGCAATCAACTCCTGCATGTCGATGGGATCCATCAGCGACTCCTTCGCCATCACCATCGCCTTCTCCGCGGTCCCGCCGATGCCGATGCCCAGCATCCCCGGAGGGCACCATCCCGCGCCCATGCCCGGCAGCGTCTTCAGCACCCACTCCACCACCGAGTCCGACGGGTTCAGCATCGCAAACCGGCTCTTCGCCTCCGACCCGCCGCCCTTCGACGCCACCGTCACGTCCACCTCGCCGCCTTCGACCAGAGACACGAACACCATCGCCGGCGTGTTGTCTCCGGTGTTCCTTCGAGTAAACGCGGGATCTTCGAGAATGCTCGGCCGCAGCACGTTATCCGAGTTCCGCCACGCCTCGCGCACGCCTTCGTCGACCATCTCCTGCATCGTCATCATGCCCGCGATGCCCGGCTCCCACGTCACCTCCATCCCCACCTTCACGAAAGCCGTCACAATGCCGGTATCCTGACAGATCGGCCGGTGGCCTTCGGCGCACATCCGCGAATTAATCAGGATCTGCGCCATCGCATCTTTCGCGGCATGACTCTGCTCCAACTCGTAGGCCCGCGCAAGGTTGGTAATGTAGTCCACCGGGTGGTAGAAGCTGATGTATTGCAGCGCGTCCGCCACGCTCCGGATGAAGTCGTCCTGATTGATCGTCGCCATAAAATCCCCACTTCATTTTAGGCGCTATTAGCGGTCATGTCCTGCCGGACGGGCCTCCTGCGCGGAGGGCGGTCACTTCGTGACTCGTATACTGGTCTGCTACTGGTCTGCGTAGAATCGATTGCATGGGTCCTCCCGTTGGTCGGGAACAACGTTTCCCGACCAGCGGAGGACCCATGTTGCTTGGTCTGCCACGATAAGGTACACGCATCATGAAGTGACCGCCCCACGCGTAGTGGGCCCGTCCGGCAGGACACTACCTGATCTTGCCGAACCGGTAGACCACGCCGAGGTTGACGCCGAAGTTGTTCTGAATCGATCCCGCCGGTCCATGCGTCGTATCGATCGGATCGAGCTTAAAGAAGGTCGCGATGTAGGTTGGCTGGATGCGGAAGGCGAGGTTGGGATAGAAGTTGTAGTCGAAGTTTGCGCCTATGCTGAAGGCCGGCTTCGTCGTCGACTGCCACAGTCCCAGGTCGCTCGACCGGAGGCCCTTGGTGTCTCCGTCGAACTTGCCCAGCACCGCGCCGCCTTCGCCGGTCACGGCCACCGCGATCTTTTCTTTCGCGTACACCCGGTACGCCACGCCGCCCATAAAAGGGTACTCCGAGATCTGCGGCTTGAACGGCAGGAAGATCGGAGACTCGCCATTGGAACTGGTGTTGTTACCGATCTTCGCATTGCCATACAGTCCGCGAACTCCGCCGATGATGCCTAGCTTCGGGCTGAGATAATAGGTGCCGCTCATGAAGAACGTGACTTCGTTGTTCTTCTGCAGGATTGACCCCGGTTTGAACCGCAGAAATCCGCCGCCGCCGGCAACTTCAAAACGATGGTTGTAGGTCTCCGCCGTCGTCCTCGCGATACGGGCCTGGCGGTTCGCGCTCGACTCCCTGCGCGTACGGCGCGTCACCTGTCCCTGTACGGCAACTGCTCCGCTGGCCATCACGGCCGCCAGCAACACTCCTGCTACGCGCTTCACACTTAACCTGAAACCGAACATTAAAGATTTACTCCCGCACATGCTTCGCTTTGTTATTGTGGAACTCGATGGCCGTTTCGCTCGAAACAGTTGCGGCCATGTCTTATTAGAACATCCGCCGCCCTTTGCGGCGGCTCTTACCCTCAAGGAGTGCGTCCAGATGGCGAAAAAAGGCGGCGGCGGCAGTTTCGGCAGTGTTTTTCTCGGATTCATTCTCGGAATTGTCGTCCTGGCAGCAGGTTTTTTCCTGTATATGAAGTTCGGTCATCTGCCGGTCGCCGTTGCGGACTCGCCCTTCCCCTTCGAAAAAGACATCGTTCATCTTCCACTCAACGCCCGCATCGACCGCGAGATGCAAAAGCCGCCCTTTGGCATCAGCGAAGACGTCTTCGAATCCGGCGCTCACATCTATCGCGCCCAATGCGCCAGTTGCCACGGAATCCCCGGACACGATGTCGACTATGCGAAACATATGTACCCGTCCGCGCCGCAGCTCTGGAAGAAGCACGGCAAGCATGGCGTAGTCGGCGTCAGCGACGATCAGCCTGGGGAGACCTACTGGAAGGTTGCGAACGGCATCCGCCTCTCGGGTATGCCCGCGTTCCACCAGGTGCTCAGCGACACTGAGATGTGGCAGGTCAGCCTGCTTCTGAAGAATGCCGACAAGGAACTGCCGGGGCCGGTCAGTCAGATCCTCGACGCAGCCAGACCATAAGCCGCCGCTGATTCTTCAGGCAAAAAACAGCGGCTTCGATCTTCTGCATCGAAGCCGATGTCTGCTGCGAACCACACTCTACTTCAGCGCGTAGGCAATACCGGTGACAAACTGGAAGCTGTTGTTCTTGTACCCGAAGGCAGGATTGCTCAGGTAGTTGTCCTGGGCGCTCAGGCTAAGGCTGAATCGTTTGTAGGTCGGCAAGTCCAGACCAGCTCCGAAGATAGCCGAGTAGACACTGAGATTGTTCCAGGCCGGAATAAATGTACCGTTCTCGGTGAAGACAATCTTCCTCGGAAGATTACGGTGATACGACTCGGCGAAGCTCGAACCGATCAGGTCCTCGTTTTGAGGATTGGGCGGCGCGAAGTTCTGCCGCTCATAGTGCACATCTGCCTTCACATCCAACTCCTGCACTTGAGTCTGGAAGACGGTGTAGCCGAGACCAACCCCATAGATCTGCTGCAGGTTCAGGCCCTGCGAGTAGTTATGATCGAACGACGCATCGACCAGGCCATACAGGCGCGAGTTGAAATACTTGTCGTGCTCGGCGTCCGCATGGAAGATGTTCGTCTTCGCCACAGCATCCGGTATCGCGGGGTTGGGGGGCAGGACCGCCGGCGACGTGATCTTGCCGTAGGTCTCCAGCAGGTTAAAGGTCGTTCGCGTGCGCGGCGGCAAAAAGGAAACCGAAGGAATCGCCCGGATCAGGTTGACAGCCGCACTGTAGGTCTGGCTCGAATCGGTCGACTCTACCAGCGTGATCCCACCGGTAAGCGATCCACTCCATCCATGGAGGAAGCTCGGATTGCTGGTCACCTCTTTGTTGAAGGTAGTGGCATCGATCAGATAAGCGAGGTTCTTGACGGGAACTGTCTCAGCAGTGCTGGACGAAGTGGGCGCAACGTTGATGACGCTGTCCGCGTAGGTAATCGTTCCTGGCGTCTTCGAGGTTCGGGTGATCTTCTCGTCCTTCTTCAATGCGACGAATTGCCCGTTGGATCGCAACTCTTTGATCTTGTCCGCAGAGACGGTGATCTCTCCGACAACGTCGCTCTTGAAGACAAAGGAGTCGCCCATCGCGCGTTCGAGAGTTCCCGTCAACTGGTCGCCATTGGTGAACACGATCACATCCGGTGCGGGTTTAGCCGCCTGAGACCACCCCTTCATGGTCCCCTGCCAAAACAAGCCGGTCATCAGGCTCAAGACGAGAAAGCTGCTCCATGCACCTCGCCTGCGGGTAGCGCGCACTATACGATTGTCTCTCATGCTTTAAAAATAACGTAGCGTGACAAGATGCGAGGATAAATATGCGGCCCATTGTTCGTGTCATAGGAAAAGTGTTGCGGTTGGTTGGCATCTCCAGCCCGGAGGACTCGGCTCCGAAGATCGCCGAGGCCTCCGATCCGCCGTCGTGGCGCGCTTTAAAGACGCCCCCCGCAAAGCCTGAGTATCCGCCTCTAGATTCCAAGCTGTAACGACAGCGCTGAAACTTTTCCGGCTTATGAAAGTTTCGTTGTTGCGGGCCCGTGCGGAAGCCGGTACCCGAAAAAAGACGAGCTACATTCAAGCCATATTGGCTCTGTCGTCCTACTCCACCTTCTTCCCATTATTGCTGCGATCGTCATCCGGCAGCACATGGTCAGGGTCGACCACAACTTCCGCAATCGGAGATTTGCTCTCCACTGTCCAGACGTACTTCCCCTTTGAGAGCCAGGTCTCGACCGGCAGCTTGATGCGCAGCCTGGTCCCATCCTTCAGCCGCGCCTCTACTGTCGTCGGCAGCACCAACTGGCCGCGATTGCTGATCGTCACCGTCGAACCATTCACACTATCGACGGCAACATCGTACTTCCAGTTGTTCAGATACCATCCCCGCCAGAACCACCCCAGGTCCTCGCCGCCTTCGCTCTCCATCTCGCGAAAGAAGTCCGACGGAGAAGGATGTTTGAACGCCCAGTCACGAATGTATTTGCGAAACGCCCAGTCGAACCGCTCCGGCCCCAGGATCTGTTCGCGCAGCAGCACCATCCCATACGCGCCCTTGAAGTAGCTCACAGGATGGCCCAGCATCCATGGGTAGGCATCCGCCGGCATCATCAGCGTCGGAGCCTCGGGGTTATCCAGCACCTTCAGGATCGTGTCCGGCGGTTCGCCTCCAGCCGAGTACTCCGAGTCGCGCTTCGGCCCATACTTGCCGCCCTCATACTCGGCCGACTCTTCGATGTCGATGAACGTGTTGAAGCCCTCATCCATAAACGCATTCCGGCGCTCATTCGAGCCCACAATCATCGGAAACCACGTATGACCGAACTCATGCGCGGTCAGCCAGAAGAAGAACGGCCCCTTATCCGTGACGCCGTCGAACACCACTCCGGGATACTCCATCCCACTCGAAAACCCGGCGATGCTCACCGCCGCCGGCCAGGGATACGGATACCAGTGCTTGGAGAAGCGCTCGATGGTGTCTTTGGTGTACTCGGTCGATTTATCCCACGCGTCCGGCCCAGCGCTCTCCGGCGGATAGACGCTCATCGCCAGCGACGTCTTGCCCTCCGGCAGATTGATCCGCGCCGCGTCCCATATAAACGACGGCGATGCGCTCCACACCACGTCGCGCGTGTGGTCCATGTGGAAGTGCCAGGTCAACGTGCCGCCGGGCTTCGGCCTGCTCGCAGGATTGTTCACCTCGGCAGGCGTGCGGATGTAGACCGTCTTGTCGCTGTTACGCGCCTGCTCCAGCCTCGCTATTTCGTTCGCGGTCAGCACCTCCTTCGGGTTCATCAACTCGCCCGAACCGGCGACGATCATCGCCGATGGGACCGTCACGTAGTAGTCGAAGTGGCCATACTCCAGATAGAACTCGTTGCCGAGATAAGGCAGCGTGTCCCACCCGCGCAGATCGTCATAGACGCACATGCGCGGATACCATTGCGCGATGTCGTAGATCTCGCCGCCGCTCTTGGTCGCGCCCCACGAGGTCCTGCCGCCCCACTCGCCGGGAATCTGGTAGTGGTACTTGATATGGATCTTCAACTGGCCGCCGTGGCCCGCGAGCGGCTTCGTCAGCTGGATCTGCATCCGCGTATCGCTGACTAGATACGTTGCCTTCGATGTCCGCTTGCCCGCCTCGATCTCGACCGCGTCAAAGACAATCCCTTCCGTGAAATCAGCCGGCCCGGGCTCGTCCGCGCCGCGTCGCCGTCTCATCTCACCAGCCGCGATCCGCGCCCGCGAGTCTTTGCGGTAGGTGTTCTGCTCAAGCTGCAACCACAGGCTCGGCAACACATCGGGGCTATTGTTGGTGTAGGTGATGATCTCTGTCGTGCTCAACTGCTTCGCCGTTGTATCGAGGGAAGCATGCAGCTCATAGTCGGCCTCGTTCTGCCAGTAGTTCGGACCTGGAGCGCCGTTGCTGGAACGATACGCATTCACCGGCTCCGGCAGCATCAGTGGCGCAAACGTCAGCCTGGGATCATACGCAGCGGACATCGGCGAGGGAACCTGCGCCAGCCCTGCCGGCTCGATCATCGGAAGAAACGAAACGGTGAACAAGGCCAACACAAATAGACGTACGCGGCTCCGGCTCTGCATCGGCTAGGTTTCTCTCTTTCAGAAATCTGAGTGGTTTTCTAGATCATAATCGCACTCAGCGGTACGATGGACGCAATCAGCCGTGGAAGCTCGTAAACGTTTTTCAAGGCAGCAACAGCCTCATCGCGGCAGGAAAGACAAAGTAAGGACGCCAATGCCCTGGTATCAACTCGAAGACGCCCACGACCCCAAGCTCGATGAGCTCGCCAGACAATACAATCTTCATCCGCTCCACCTTGAAGATGCCCGCAACCCCGACGAGAGCGTCAAGGTAGACTCGTCTTCGAACTACACTTTCGCCGTCTTCAAACCGGTCCACCTGCGGCCCGACCTCGACAATCCCGGCGAGGAGATGCCCGCGTTTTCGCCGATCGACCTCTTCGCCGGCAAAGGCTTTCTGATCACCATCTCCGACCCTAGCTGCAGCGCAAGTCAGGAGGCGCTGGCCCGTGCTCGCCGCGACGGCGACGACGAGCATCCCTCCCGTCTGGTCTATCTCATCCTCGATACCATCGTCGACCTGTATCTGCCCGCCATCGATCACTTCGACGACCGCATCGATAGTTTGGAAGATCAGGCCCTCGACTCGCCCTCGCCGAAGATTCTGCAAAGCGTCTTAGCCATCAAGCGCGAGTTGATCGGCCTGCGCCGCGTTCTCGTCAACACCCGCGATGCCAGCCTTCACCTGCAACGCGATCCCAACTCGCTGATCGACGCCGAGCACCAGCCGTATATCCGCGACATCTACGACCACGTTACCCGTCTGCTCGATTCGGTCGAAACTCAGCGCGACCTGCTCAACAACACGCTCGACATCTATCTCTCCTCAGTCGCCAACCGCACCAACGAGGTGATGAAGGTGCTTACCGTTCTCGGCACCATCGCTCTGCCGGCTATCGCCATCTCCGGCATATATGGCATGAACCTCAAGGGACTTCCCTTTGAAGACTCTCCCCATGGGGCGGAGTGGGTGGGCGGCATCACCATTTCCGTTACCGCGCTACTCCTCTGCGCTTTGCGTAAGTTGAAGTGGCTGTGATTTATCCGATGTACCCGATGCAAATCCTCGCTCCGGCTGTTGACCTTGCAAAAAAAGAGGCGAAAAGTAGCTGCCCGCGCGACTCGTTTTCCGCATCTCTCTAATGATGGACGGCAACGCCGCCAAGGAGATTGCATATGACCGACTATCGTGTAGCCAAGGGTGAAGCACAGGAAGATCAAATCACCGCCGCCATTGAGAAATTCACGTCGCAGGTTCCTTCCAGCGTCTATCTGGGACTGGCGCTGGGTTCGATGGCCATCTCGGTGGGCCTGCAGGCTGCGAAGAAGCAGCACGAGTCTCTCTTTGTAGGCCAATGGGCCGCACCCTTCCTCATCCTGGGCATCTATAACAAGTTAGTAAAAATTCATGGCTCAGACGCTACCTCCACCGGAGGCTCCTCCAGCACCGGCTCAGGCCAGAACTACTGAAGGTTCGGCTCCAGGTACTGGCTCCGGGCGACTGGGGCCTCGTCTTCAGGCATGCTACCAAAGAACTCCCCTGACCGGAGTCGCCGGCTGAGGAACCGTCGTCTCTCCTAAGAGTTGGCGCAGATTCACTTCAATCGTTGTCGTAATCGAGGTGAGCGGAACGTCATAGATTGAGTTTTCGAATGGATCTTCCAAGTCGCGGCCTATCTTGTCCAACGCCAGAAAGATGAAGCCTACCAGTGTTGAACCCAGCGGCGTAAGCCAACCCATGTGCGTGACCAGGGCCAGCGGCAACAGTGCACAGTATATTTCGACAAACAATTGCGGAAAATAGTCGTACTGCTTTGGCATGGGGGTATTTTTTATCCGCTCCGCTCCTCCTTGCGCATCGATCAAATCATCCAGGTTGCTATCCATCGCACGCCACTGAGCGATATCTATCCAACTTTGTGTTTCACACTCACGCAGCAGAGCACTCATCCGCCTCTGAATGGCCAGAGGGATGTTCCTCTGCGCCCGCAGATCAACTACCTCCGATTCGTCCAAGAGCGGCGCCAGATCCTGCCACGGAGCAAGGCCTCGCAGATGCTGCCGCAGCGCATGCACATACGCAATCTGGTGATACACCAGCCGCTGCTGCATCTTGACCAACTCAGCAACGTCTCCAGCCTGCGACGGCAACATCACTGTCACCACCTGCCTAGCCCAACTGCGCGAGTTATTCACAATCGCGCCCCATAGTGTCCTGGCCTCCCACCATCGCGCATAGGACGACTGGTTCCGAAACGCAACGATGATGCCGATCGCCGACCCGAATAGGGCCAGCGGGATATGCGGCATTGCTACCCAATTCCAGTGCATCAGCTGGTACGCAGCCACGACCGCTAGATCGTAGATCAGCAGAATCAGCAGCGGCCTGCCCACATACTGCAGCATGCGCCCCAGCTGCCGGCCTCGCGGAACAATCATGCGCGGCTGCCCTCGATCGAAACCGGAATAAACACCCGGCCGCCGTCCTCAGAGATCCTTACCTCGCCCTTGCCAATGTCATACACCCAGCCCGAGATCGTCAGCTCCTCGCCGGCCATTGCGCCCGCCACCGAAGGATGCGTCCGAAGATGCTGCATCTGCAGCAGCACATTCTCCTCCGTCAGCCGCCGCATCAGCGCGCTCGGCTGCTCGTCCGGCCGCGCCAGCGAACTCGCCACGCTCAACGCCGCATGCGCATTCTTCAGCCAGCTCTTCACCGTCGGCATCGACTCCAATCCCTCCGGATGCAGCAGTCCCTTCATCGCGCCGCAGTCGGTATGGCCGCACACCACTATATGCTGCACCTTCAGCGCCGATACCGCATACTCGATCACCGCGCTCACGCCGCCCAGCATCTCGCCATACGCGGGCACCAGGTTGCCGACGTTCCGCGTCACAAACACGTCGCCCGGCCGTGACTGCGTAAGCAGCTCCGGGTCGATCCGCGAATCCGCGCAGGTAACAATCAGCGCATGAGGCCGTTGCGGCTCGCTCACTGCCTTCAGATAGGTTGCTTCATTCTCCGGATAAACGTTCGTCCGAAACCGCCGAATTCCCGCCTTTAATTCCTCAAGTACCGCATCCATATCGTTCATTCCTTTCTCTATTCCGCAAAAACTCCCCGTACGATCTCGCCGCGCAACCCTACTCTTTCCACTTGATGCCGCATCCCACTGCGAACCGCTGATTCGTGTCCGGCCGCTTCCCCGCGATCACCGCATCCATCGCCGCGCGCAGGTCTTTGCCCGTCACCGGGACGTCGTTGCCTGCATCGCCGCGCCGGGGTCTGCTGTCGTCCAGCTGCCCGCGATAGACCAGCTTCATCTCCGCATCGAAGAGGAAAAAATCCGGAGTGCAGGCTGCGTCATAGGCCCGCGCCACCTCCTGCGTTTCGTCGAACAGGTAAGGGAAGCGAAACCCCAGCCGCTGCGCCTGCTGCTTCATCTCGTCGGGCCCGTCCTGCGGATAGGCCTCCACATCGTTCGACGAGATCGCCGCAATCGCAATCCTGCCTTCATAGTCACGGCCGATCCGCGCCAACTCCTCCTCGACGTGCTTCACGTACGGGCAGTGTACGCAGAGAAACATCACCAGCAGTCCATGCCGTCCCGTCGGCGAAGCTCCGCCGCCGGGCATCTTGTTCGCCGCGTCCGACCGATCCTCATCCCACGCTGTCGCGAACACGTCATCGCGGCCCAGAGCCTTGCCGCTCACGACGTCCACCAACTCGAAGGCCGGGGCGATACTGCCCAGCGCTACCATCGCCGATTGCGTCTTTGCCATCACAGCCCTCCCAAGTCTCTCCTGATGTCTCTTCCGATCATAGCTGTACCATCCTCCTTCATTGCGTCCTGGTTTGAGGTTCTTGTTCCGGCGACCGGCGTTCGCTACTACAATAGCCGCATGGTCCTCCATACGTTCTTCTTCCGCTGGAAGCCCGGCACCACCGACGTCCAGAAGCAGCGCGCTCAAACCGAAATTCAGGCGCTCCAGGGCCAGATCCCCGGGCTGCTCGAAACCTACGCCGGCGTCAATCTCTCCCCGCGCTCCCAGGGCTACGAGTTCGGCGGCGTCATGAAGTTCACCGACCATGCCGCCCTCGAAGCCTACGGGACCCACCCTACTCATCAGCGGCTTCTCTCCTGGCTCATGCCGTTGATTGATCCCATCGAACTCGACTTCGAAGTCTGACTCAAGGCCGGTAAACGGCACAGCCTCCTGCATGACGGTGGCGATTCCGGCGGTCCGCATTCGTTCGCAGCCCTGGCGAACCCGCTTGATCAATTCCGCACACCGCCGCTTCCCCCTATGCTTGAGAGCAGTGATGCTTTTCTCCCGCACCCTTCCCGGCGGCCGCACCAACCCCGCCGACCTGGCCACCGGACCCAACGGCCTGCCGCTCTGCCGCTGGTGCGATCTCGAAATCCTCGCCCGCCGCCGCCGCACCTTCTGCAGCGAATACTGCGTCCACCAATGGCGCCTCCGCACCGATCCCGGCTACCTCCGCGACCATGTCTTCGCCCGCGACCACGGCATCTGCGCCGTCTGCCGCATCGATACCATCGCCGCCTACAACGCTCTCAAGCGCTCCCGCGGTCCCGCCCGCGCCGCCGGTCTGCGCCTCTACGGCATGAAGTCCATCGCCGCCCGCCGCAGCCTATGGGACGCCGACCACATCCTCCCCGTAGTCGAAGGAGGCGGTCAATGCAACCTCGACAACCTCCGCACCCTCTGCCTGCTCTGCCACCGCGACGCCACCGCCCAACTCCGCCAACGCCTTCGCGATCGGGGTATGTCTTCCTATTAAGAATAGGTCGGCTCCTGTCCGGGCCATATGCACCCAGGACAGGAACCGTCTCCCATGCCTCTACGCGTTGCCGGCGAAGAGCTACCGCTTCTCCCGCGATGGCGACCAGCGCAGACCGCCGCCGAACGTCTGCTTGTAGAACTCCCGCTGGGTCGGATACATCGGGTCTCCGTAGTAGAACCCGAAGACCTCGTTGTTCAGATTCAATCCATAAGCAATCGCCGAGAACCCCTTCGGCAGCCGGTAACTCGCCTGAACGTCAACCTGCAGGTGCGAGTAGAAGTATTGGTCTCCGTTCGGACCGTGCAGACCGCCGCCGCCGCCGCCCACCTGGATAGGACCGGAGTTGGCCCCGGCGTCATACTGGTAAGCGCCAATATTCGCCTGGTTATATTCAAGGCCCATCCTGATCGAGAAGTTACGCTTGTCATAGGTCGGGCTGAAGTTGAAGGTATTCGGAGCCTGACGCAGCAGCGGCGGGGTCGATCCGCCAGCCCCGCGATTCGGTCCACTGATCTGTCCCGGCTGCAGCACCGATGGATCGATATAGGGCGGAAGCGTCGCCCGAGAAGCGGTGTAGCCGTAGTTGGCCGAGATCCCGATCCCGTTCAGCGGTCCCGGCAGGTAGGTCAGGTGTTGCTGGAAGGCCAGTTCAAAGCCGTAGATATAAGCGCTTCCCGCGTTGAGAGACTGTGTGAGGAAGATCGGTCCAGGAATCTGGGTGATCGTCTGGATAATCGGGTTCTGGAGGTTCTTGTAGAAGAAGCCCCCCTGCAGCAGACCGACCCGCGAAAGATTATTGTCGTAGAGCAGGTCGATATCGTCTGCGTACTCTGCAAGTAGATTTGGATTTCCTCGAGTCTCCGACACCTGAGCGCTGCCGGCCGTCGGAGCGCTCGTAAAGGGAACGAGGTCCTGGAAGTCCGGACGCGACAGCCCACGGCTGTAGACGACGCGAATCCCCGACGAAGGGGTAAGAGAATATCGTAACGAGGCGCTTGGAAGCACGTCGACGTAGGAACTCTTCGCCGTGATCTTCGTGGTCCCAGTCTGTCCCGCGTTCCCCGCTCCGTCGTATCCCGTGTTGTTTTCGCTGGTCGCCTCGAACCGCACCCCCGCAATGAGACGGAACCTATCGAAGTTGATCGTATTCATCAGGTAGCCGGCGGAGACCTTCTCCAGTTGGTTGAAGGAGTTGCCCAGAATATCTCCTCCCGCGACACCCCCATCGGCGACCGCCCCGAAGGCAAGTACCCTATTGAAGTTCACTCCTGGACCGTACGGACCGAAGTTTCCGCCGTAGTAGTTCGGGTCGGAAAACTCGCTCAGGAAGTTGCTTTGCGCAAGCGACGGGTCCTCTGGATTTGCGGCAGTCGGATAAAGGTTGCGCGTGTCTTGATTTTCGAACTTATGTTCGTTACGAAAGCGCCCGCCGAACTCGAACGTCCCGGCATGGCCGGCAACCGTGTAGGGCGTGGCCAGGGAAGCGCCGAAGCCCAGATCGACCTCCGGAAGGTTGGTGTATTCAAGCTGAACCTGATTGAGAAACGTATTGTTCGGCTGGTAAACGTTCACCCCGTTTTGCACCTGAAGCACAGGCACCAGCGGATTGCGCAGGTCCAGCCCATAGGCGATGTTGTTCAGCGGGTTGTTCTGGTTTGCCGCCGACGGACTGAAGTAGGAATCGTTGTACCCACCCCGGGTGCGGGCGAACGAGCTGTCGAGATCCCAGGTCAGCAGGGATTGCTTGATCACCGAGCTTCCGCCCAGTTGACCGCCAACGATGTCCTGCTGCGGGCGCCGCTGCAACTGCTGAAAGCGGATCGTGCCATGGCCGTCACCCTGCAAGGCAGAGACGAAGCCGTAGTTGACCGGGTTGCTCGACGCATCGACCTGCGTGTTCTGAATCGCCGGTGAGTAAATGCTGTCTTCGCCATAGTCGTTCAAGTGCGAGTACAGGCCCTTGAAGTAAATACTCGAAGTATCGTTGAACCGGTAGTCCAAAGTCCCGGCAGAGCCGTATCGGCTGCGGTAATAGAAGTAGTCGCGCAGATCGTAGGTACCTGTGAGTGCCGGACCAGGCTCGAGGTCATTGATGCCGCGCCCGTTGTAGTCGTAGGTACCCCCAATCAGCGCGCCCAGCTTGTCTCCAGTAAAAAAACGCTTGCCCACAGTGCCGTCCACCATATACTGCGGCCGGCCGCCGATGATCGGCGTATAGCCCCCAATACCTTCGAGCGCAATCGTTGGCCGTGACTCCGCGCTCTTGGTCCGCAGATCGACCGAGCCGCCGATACCGTCGCCCTCCATGTTGGGCAGTAGCGTCTTGTTGATCTGTACCGACTCCACCAGGTCCGCCGGAATCACGTCCAGCTTGATCTGACGCACCGCCTCCGGCGACGCGATCGTCACCCCATCGAGCGTCGTGTGCGTCAATCGCGGCTCCGTCCCGCGGATCTGAATGTACTTCGCCTCGCCCTCATCGCGCTCCACCGACACGCTCGGCAGTCGTCCAATCGCGTCCGCCACGTTCGCGTTCGGCAGACTAGTGATTACATCTGCCGGCAGCACGTTGATTATGTTGTCCGCATTGAAGGTGCGGTTGATTGCCTCCACCTCGCCGCCCTGCCGGCCCGCATAGACCTGAACATTCTCCGAGTTGGAGGCGACCGCCAGACTGAAGTTCATCTGGTCCGTCTCCCCAGCCTTCAGGTCATACTCCTGCGCCGTATCTGCGAATCCGGCATAGGTCACAGATACCTTGTATCTCATCGGCGCGGGCAGCCCCGTGACGGTATACATTCCCGTCGAATTCGTCAGCATCGATGCGCCACCAGGATCGAGCTTCACGAGAGCGCCCTGCAATGCCCGGCCTTGTTGATCGGTTACTGTGCCCGTCACGGAGCCGCGGCCGGTCTGGGCCACCGCCGGCAAAATCGAAAACCAGGTCAAAAACAATACCGCTATCGCCCATGGGGCGCGTCTGCCAATCATGAAAAAAACCTCCAAAAAGGGTGGATACGGGTGGTTGAAATCGATCGTGTCTAGTACGAGACATTAACCCGCATAGGAGCGCGGTCTGCGAAGATAAGGTGCGGTAAAGTGATATCTGGTATCCACTATCACCAAAGTATGCAGACCGCGTGAAGAGACAAAGAACCGCCTGTTACAGCCGTCTGAAAATCAACGCTGTGCTAACATTTTTTAACGATCCTGACGCCGAAACGTGTTTACACGAACAACCCCAAAGAAGAGGCAACGGCGTCCCTGCTTTCCGACATTTCCACCCCCATGCCCACCGATTTCCCCCCCTTCCGCCCCCAGGTGTCAATCGGCGGCCCATAGATCGGCTCGTTTATGAGTTGAGTCATGCTTCTCGACCCTTTCAGCACAACGAAAGCGCCGGGCGGAAAGCGTCTTGCCGATACCGGGTGCTCCGCAGCAGAGACCGATGTACCGGTAGCGGCACGTCTCACAGAACTCAACGAACCGCTCTGAGCTCTCGGGCCGGGACGAAATCATGGAACAGGTTAATCGGTGCGGCAGCGTTTAAGGGCCAGGGTTGGCATCCGGATTATCGAGAAGCGTGTCAACGGCTTGTTGACGCTCACGAAGGAGGGAACACTCTCAACGAACTTCGGCAGCTTAAGCAAATTCATCTCCTGGGCACACGAAGTGCCACAAGGGGTAATACCAGCGTACTGCCCTGCGACTGGGTTTCTTTAGGTATATTTGTTTGCTTTTGCTGGAGGACGAGCCTTCTGATTCGTTCGTGTTGTGAAGCACAGGGCCTTCGCCCACGATGTGATTGATTGCCAGCAGCGCATCGTTATTCCGTTGATGCGACGAACAAGCACTTCGGAGCCGATACCCTCGCTCTCAGACCTTCCTTAAGCAGACCGTTGCGGCTGCAATCAACCTCGGACTCGGGCTCGCGATTACTAATTTACCGCCGCGGGTTTCGTCGCCTTGACTGGCACGATCGAGAGGTTGTCGAACTGATCGGTGTCATAGCTGGTAATCCCCATCCCTAGCTGCCCGGAGTGATAGGAGTCGTCCTTGAGCACTTTGACGGTTTTCCCATCGAGAGATGCGGTGATGGTTTCATCGTTGAGAGAGAGGCCAAGCCGGTGCCAGTGTTCGGTGCCGAGCGCGGCTGTCGATCCACTTGCCAGCATCGTATGCTTCCCTCCCGAATCACTCTTGAAGACCGTCCACGCGCCGGTGTCTGATATCTGGAAGTAGTAGCCCTGTTGATGAGACTGGGGCCGCTTTTGCGTGCCAGCGCGACCGATCAGCTCGACCACGCCGGGCTTGGCTAGCTCCACGTCCACACTGGCGGCATAGTTCGTCCAGGAGGGATCGCCGAGGAGCGTGAATGCGTCGCTATTATCCTGCCACTCGATCGGCTTGACCGCAGCCATCTGCTGCAGGCAATTGCCAGGTCTGCCGACGGCGCATCGCTGGATCTCGAAGGCTCCTTGCATGTCGGAAACGTAACGCGCTTCGCTACCGGTCTTGTAGTGATTGAAGTTGTCGCGATACGGCAGAGTTAGGGGATGTGCCGGCGGAGCTGTGGCGTTCCCCTTGCCTGCTGTGCCGAGCGTGCTGACTGTATAGACGTAGTCGGGTTGGAGAGTGAGCTGGGACTTACCTGTAGCGTCTAGATGGAGGTCGGTGGTATGGGTAAACTGATCCTCAATAGAGGTTGAGTGGAGTTTAGTGGCCCACACGCTCAGCGACTTCCCCGCGAGACTGGCGCCGAAGTTGAACGTCATCGTTGATGCGGCGGTTGCGGTCGTCGTTTCAACGATTGTGCTGTAGTCGTTGCCATTCGGTGAGCGCAGCGAGATGTAGCTGCCATTAGTACGTTCATCGCCGAGATAACCGCTTGCACGATTCAAGAACTGCCAGCCTGGTTGCGCGAACTGCGTGACGTGCGCCGTAACCCATAAGCTTTGTCCGACGCTGTAGTGGCCAGACCACGGTTCGCCGGCGACCATCAATCCGGTGGTCGGGTAGGGGAGATTCGAGGTAATCGCAGCGATGAGCGGCCAATTCAAAAACGCTGTCATTTTCGCGTCAATGTATCCACGGGTGATCGCCCGGATCAGAGGCCCAGCGCCGCTGTCGTCGTCCTGTGAACCATTTTCGCTATCCCAGAGCGGTTTGTTCATGTCGACTGCTGCCTGTGTAGAGTGGCAGGAATTCGCGTTCCCTCCATCGCCCCCTTGGCACGAGTAATGCACCCCGATGATGTCGACGGCCTTCGCGAAAGCCGGGTCCTTGCTCATGGCCTTCGCTACGTCCCAGCCAGAATCATCGCCGACGACGGTGGTCGCGTAATGTCCTGCCGCGAGGGTGGCGTGCAAGTTCTCATACCAGGTCTTATTAAATCCTTTCTCGTTCCAGCCGCCGAGATAATCGATCGTCAGACCGTGGGAGCGCGCGCAACCCATCCAGGTCATTAGATATTGGACCATGTCCGGTGACCAGAAGTTGCCGTTACCGATCCATCCCGGCGCGGCCCAGGCGAGACCGTAGAGCTTGATATTAGGGTTACGAAGTTTGGCCTGCTCGGCCACCCAGAACTCGTATCCGGCATTGCAGTTCACGACTCCGCGTGTGTGCTCAACGCTGAGTTCGGATCCATCGGTCGAGTTTGCGTCGCCTCCAATCTCCAACTTTAAGATCTGGAGAGATGCGCCGTAGCCGGGCTTGAAGAGGTAATCGAGTATCTGATTGCGCTGCTTGACGGGATAATCGATGAGCAGCCGCGAGTTGCCGCCGCCGCCGCTGATGGCGCCGATTCCGTCGAAGATGCGGCCCGTGTCCGCTCGATCCACTTGTACCGATGTCACGACATTCCCCCCCGCGTTGCTAGTGGCTTGAGCGGACGGCAGCGGTGAATCAGACGTTTGCGCGGATTGCCCCGTGCTCGACACATCCGATGAAGCGAACGTTTGTCTCGTCGCCAATATTGTCAACGACACTGCCGCAACAGCCACTACGATCCGTATGCCACGCATCCTCATCCACCTTCTCCTATACACACGATACGCCAGATCTCATCTGCTGAAATCCTCTGAAATGCTTAGCGACCGAACCCCGCCAAATGGCATTCTGAAAGCTTGTTCTCAATTCGTCCGACTCGATACCTGCCCCGTCGGCGCGCGTTGAGGTTTGCCGGCCGGTGAAAGCAAATCGGCTTTATTAACTCGCACAACGCCTTGCTCGGTGCCGAGCCAAAGATGCCCTTGAGTATCCTCCGCGACGCCCTCAATGACGCTGGTCGGCAGGTTGTCTTGCTGTGTGAAAATTCGCACCGGTGCAAGCGCGGGAGGTACGTAGATCAGCCCGGACTCGGAGCTTGCCCAGATACTTCCGTCGGACGAGGGAACGATCGAGGTCACGTTCGCGCAAGAGACGACGTGCATAACGATCCCATGGCAGATGCGATTGACCCCGGAAAGCGTGCCGACCCAGATATTCCCGGCTGCATCTTCGGCCAGCGCGCTAACGTTGTTATCGTCAAGGCCGTTGATCGTCGTATAGGATTGGGGCGGACCATGAGCCGAATCGGTACGTACGCCAATCTCCGAGCCGGCGACCCATATCATGCCATTGCGATCAATCAGCAGGGTGCCGACCGAGGCCCAGGGAATGGGAGGCAAAGTCTGCTCCTGTGTGCCATCGCTAAGCACACTGTATCCAGGCCTATCGGTGAGAACGAGCCCACGGCTACTACGGTAATTGCTATGGACCCAAATCGAAATGGCGCCCGGGCTACGTGATAAGCCTTGCGTAGCTTCATGCTCCGGAATCCCTCTTCTCGCAACCGCTGAAGCCGAGGCCAGGGGACAAGCTTCCCGTCCTGTTCATAAACCTGGTAGTTGCCGTGGCCAAACCAAAGTTCCCCGCTGGGACCCTGGGAACTCTGCATGCCGAGTGTTGACCTCAGCATACCTTCGCCAATGCCTAGGAAGTCACGGCGCCATCGCTGAGCTGGTTGAGTCCGTTGCCCGCCCCGAGCCATAGGCTGCCATCGCGCGAGAAATATATCAGCCACAATTCGTCGCTGGTTAGTCCTTGTGTTGCCCGCATCCGCTGCACGCCCTGTGGCGTCAAGCGGAACAGCCCCTACCCTGTCGAGCCAGTCTAGATAGCGTCATCCTTTACGTTAGGATCGAACGCAAGCAGAGTTGGGACTGCGAGTCCCGCGACCGGCAGGGAGATAAAACCGCCTGACGTATACCGGCTGAGCCCTCCAGCACCCGCACTCCATAGCTCGCCTTGGTGATCAAGAGCAAGCGCAAAGATGCGATCACCTGCCAAACCGTCTCCGTGAGTAAAGCGCACGAAGCTTCTATCCTGACCGAAGGCGAACAGGCCATGGAACGTTGCGATCCAGAGTGTGCCTTGTGTGTCTTCAAGCAAAGCATTCACCTCCTCCGGGCGCGCAACGATAGGGCTCGGATAGCGGCGCGTATTTGTGCCGTCAAAGTGGAAGAGATTACTGTCCCTGGTGACAGCCCAGACCCCTCCCGCAGGGTCAGCGGCGATACGCCAGATAGAGTTATCGGGCAGCCCATCCCGGCTGCTGTAGTTATGAAAATGCCCGTTGCGGTAGCGGGTCAGACCGCCAGCGCTGCTGATCCACAGACTTCCGTCGCGGTCCTCGGCAAGCCCGGTGATGGAGTCATTTGGAATTGAATTTGGTGCGTTAGCTTTGTAAACCACAAAGGTCGCACCATCAAATCGGGCCAGTCCACCTCGTGTGCCAATCCATAAAAATCCGTCCCGCGTTTGAAGCATGGGACGAATCGAGTTTTGAGGCAGGCCTTATTCGGAAGTCCAGGTGCGCAGCACATATTGTCGGAAATTTTTCGCTGGATCGAGTCCGAAGCCATGCTGGGTACACAAGCAAGCTAGGACGATTGTTACAGCCAGGGCGCGGATACGAGTGTGGCTGCCGCATGGCTGATTCGTCTGCATATACATGACTGCTCAGATTTCCTAGTCGAACTTACGGAACCAGATATCGCGCACAGAGATCTTGCAAGTCTGGCTTTCGATTTCGAAACCGATCAGTCCCGGTTGGTTATGGACCGAGTCTTTATTGTCATCATAAAAATCGCCATCAGCTGCCCGTTCATGACGTGCATCATCACGCCGCCGCGTGCGATGATCTCATAGTCGTTCCATTCGTTTACCTTCACATATCCACCTAGCGCCTGCTTGTCGCCGATGTTCGCGACGAGGCCGCCGGTTTGGCTGGGCAACGCTTGTGTTACCTGGCCGCGATGCGCGAGGGTGCCTGAATGGTGTTTTCGTTGTGATTCGCAGCACTCGGGCAGATCCTACGGTTGCTCTAGCGGTTTGCAGCCTAAGCCTTGGCATTTACTCTGTGTCGGAGCTCTCCCAGCATTGCCGTCCATTACGGCAAAGTGAGCCGTGCACATAGTGTTCATCGGGGCCCGCTTTGCCCATCGTCTTCAGACACCAGTAGGTTGTCGTCGAGCCAAGAACCTCTTCCATATCTTCCTGGTAGTCGCCAAACAGGCCATAGGAGGACTTGCTGCGCAGGCAACTGCATTTCTCGCCAACTATTGTTGAGGTATTCGCTGCTTCGCTCATTGCTTTCACCTACCCTATCGCGCTGGGATCGCGGTCCATCTGGCCGACGGCCAGCAGGATCGTCCGGTACACTGCCGTTTGAAACAGCTGCACCTTGTAGCCATTCTTTGAGAGTGGGGTCGCACCCTGCACGGCTGCCTTGCCTGCCGCACGTGCTGTCGCTTCATCGATGGACTTGCCCTGCAGCAGCGCTTCGGCCGCCGTGGCATGGATCGGGGTGGGTGCGGCCACACCTAGAACGATCGACGCATGTCTGCAGATGCCGCCATCCATCGTCAGCACAACGCCCGCGTCTGCGATCGGCCAGTCGAAGCTCTCCTTCTCCCCATACTTCTGATAGGCGGAGCGAGTGCCCTTTGCCGGAGAGGGAACGAATACCGCGGTAATCAGCTCGCCGGGCTGGACCGCCGTCTCGTTGATCAGGCTCTTCTCCGGAGGCACGTAGAATTCTGCCATCGGCACCGTGCGCTTACCGCGCTTTGAGGTCAGCTCCACCTCGGCGTTCATCGCCAGCAGCGGGACTGCCGTCGATGACGGATGGACGCTTGCGCAGCTCTGGTTGTTCATGATCGCGTGGTACTGGTTCTCACCCGCGATGGCATGGCACACATCTGTGTTGCCCTTCTTCCTGCAATCGAAATCAGCCGAGCGGAAATACCAGCAGCGCGGACGCTGCATGATGTTTCCTCCCAGCGTCGCCATGTTGCGCACCTGCGGCGTCGCGGCGTGTCCGGCCGCGTCTGACAGGGCACTGTAATCACGCTGGATCTCCGGGTGCGCGGCGATCTCGCTGAGAGTCGCGAGTGGCCGCAGCCGAAGGCCCTTCGGAGTCACCTCGATCCCGCGGAGCTCGCTCACCTGCCGTATGTTTACGAGCTTCGGCGGCGAGACGATGTTCTCCTTCATTAAATCGAGCAGATCGATGCCACCGGCTTTCACCACGGCGCCGTGATCCATCTGCCCCAGCGCTTCCTTCACGGTTGTGCAGTTGACGAACGTAAACTGATTCATGCTTCGAGCTCCCCGCCGGTCTTCCCTAGTGCCGCCAGCACATTTGCCGGCGTCATCGGAATCCTGCGCATCCGCACTCCGGTAGCGTTGTAAAAGGCGTTCCCAATTGCAGCCGCCAGCGTGATGATACCGGCTGACTCGCCGATGCCGCCCGCATCGGTCGAGCTCTGGGCGATGTAGTTTTCAATCAGCACGACTTCAATCTCAGGCACTTCGCGCGAGCCCAGGATCTTGTAGTTATCAAGGTTTGCATTCAGCATGTAACCCTTCTGCGGGTCCATGATGCGCTGCTCGAACAGCGCATACGAGATACCCTGCAGGATACCGCCGTTGATCTGGCTGATGACCCCGGTCGGATTGATCGGCCGCCCGCAGTCGTGTACGCCGAGAACGCGCTCGACATGGACCCTGCCGGTCTCCGTGTCTACCGCCAGTTCCACCAAATCCACGCCGCCGTAGAGGATTCGCTCTTTCGCATAATCCGGTACGCGGGTCGAACGAACTGCAATCTCCTCGGTGGGCATCTTGCCTGCCGCCTGCCGCAGGGTCATCGATCGCGATGCATCTCCCTTGACCACCACGCGGCCATCCTGCATCAATAGGTCTGCCGGCGAGACGCCCAGACTTGGCGCCACGGTCTCCAGAAGCTTCTGCTTCGCCTGATACGCCGCATTTCTGACCGCCGGCGTAATAGATCCTGCTGTGACGCTGCCACCCGAGTCAGGCCCTATCGGATACCGCGTGTCCCCGATACGGATGCCCACACTCTGCGGCGGAATACCGAACTCTTCCGCCACCACCTGCGCCAGGATCGTCTTCGTCCCGCCGCCCAGATCCTGCACCGCCGAAAGCAACTGCACGGACCCATCTCGCGAGATGCGCACTTCGCAGGAGGAGTTCATGCTCACAGCGCGATACCAGACCGACTGCGCCATGCCCATGCCGCGTTTTACCGGTCCGCTGTCCGCACCTGCCGGCCGCCGCTTGCGCCAATTGCTGCGCTCCAGCACGATCTGCCGCTCGGCTTTGCGGGCCGGGTTGTCGTCGATCTTTTCCCGGAGCGTCATCGGATCCATGTCCAGTTTCACAGCCAGCTCATCGATCGCCTGCTCCAGGGCGAAGCATCCCTGCGGGTGCCCCGGTGCACGAAACGCAGCCCCTGGCCCGGCATTGATGAAGACGTCGTACTCCTCGGTCAGTAAGTTAGGGCACTTGTACATGTTCGTCGCAGGACCCGCCGTTCCCGCACCTGTACCTACGCCGGCCGTTCCATAGCTCACCAATTGAATGGCGGTCAGGGTTCCGTCCCGTTTGGCCCCGATCCGCAGCTTCTGGTGCGAATCCGGCCGGTTGGAAACGATGTGCTCCTGTCGCCGGTCCAGCATCAGCTTCACCGGCGCATTCGCCTTGCGCGAGAGGTGCGTGGCCACCACGCCCTCATTGCCCGCGCCAAACTTCGCGCCGAAGCCCCCGCCCATGAACTCCGTAATCACCCGCACCTGGTTCTTCGGCAGCTTGAAGACATCGGCCAGTTCGCTCCGCACGCTTGAGGTCCCTTGCGTCGACGCCCAAACCGTCAGTTCGTCCGGTTTCCAGTCCGCCACCACGCCGTGCGTTTCAAGGGCGGAGTGCGTCTGCACCTGGGTAAAGTATTCGCTGTCTACCACAGCATCGGCCTCCTTGAATCCCGCTTCGGGGTCGCCTACCTGCTTTCGCTGCGGTCCATGCACATTGCCCTTCTGCGGCACACCCCTTCCGCCGCCGCCCCCACCCGCGCTCCCCGCCGCATCCGCCGGTCCCGGATATACCATGGGCGCATCGCCGGCGCGTGCCGCCGTCCGCTCCACGACAAAAGGCATCGCGTCGTACTGTATTTTCACGAGCTCCGCTGCATCGTTCGCAATGTCCTGCGTGGTCGCAGCCACGGCCGCGATCGGCTGCCCTGCATAACGGATAATCGGGTAGCGCGACGGGGTCTCGAGCGCGGGATTGCGCAACTCCGCACTGCCACGCACATGCTCGATCACATGGACCGCTCGTACCCCCGGTAGTCGCTCTGCCGCGCTCGTGTCGATCGATGCGATCTTTCCATGCGGAATCGTTGCGGTCACCATACGCGCATACAGCATTCCCGCCGGATGCATATCCGCCGTGTACTTCGCCCTGCCGGAGGCCTTCGCGGGGCCGTCATACCGGACCGTTGGTTGCCCTACATACTTCAGGTCTGCGTTGGCCGCCATTGGCGGTGGTTCATCCATTGGAACTTGCCGGTCGATCTGCGACAGGCCGAGCTGCGGAATGCCATACAGAAAACTCGCCGTACGCGTCGCCCCAGCCGTCGCCGCTGCCGAAGGTGTGGCCTTGTCCTGCTTCTCCACTTCGCGAGTGGGTTTCGCTTCGCCTTCTACGCCCTTTTGCACGGACTTGGCCGGTTGAGCATTCTGTCCCAGCGATGTCTTCTTGTCGTCCTGAACAAGCATGTCGAGCATTTTGTCGGCCATGGTTATGCCTCCCTCGTACCATGGGGCATAATCAGCCGCGCCATAGAACTCCCGCCCTGCGCCGCGTCAAGCGTCGCCGCGAACACCTTCGGATACGTCCCGCAGCGGCACAGATTGCCGCTCGTCGCATGCTTCACATCGCCTAACGTCGGGTGCGGATTGCGCGCAAGCAGCGCCGCGCAGCTCATGACCATACCCGGGGTGCAGAAGCCGCACTGCATCGCGTCATGCTTCACGAAAGCCGCCTGCACAGGATGCAGATGATCGCCATCCGATAATCCTTCGATGGTGGTGACTTTGCGTTCGCCCACGTCTACTGCCAGCGTCATACACGCAAGTGCCGGCACCGTGTCCAGCCAGATCGTACAGGCAGAGCAGGACCCCCGGTCGCACACCACCTTCGTCCCAGTCAGCCCGATCTTGTCGCGCAAGGTCGTTGCCAACGTGTCCCGAGGCTCCACCTGCACGGGATGTTGCTGCCCATTGATGTGCAGCGTCAACGGCACGGCGCCCGGCCCCATGTGCAATGGCTCATGGGCTGCTTCCGCGGTCTCCCGTGCCAGAGCCTGGGCCGATTGCATAAGGGTTCCCGCGGCCGTGACGCCTGCCCCCCTGAGAAACCCTCTCCGCGAAAATCCAGATTTCTTCTCTTCGGACATGATTCGCACCCCTGGGTAAACAATTTCTAGCTAACAATCATATACCCGCAGGCCAGTGGCTGTTTTGCCGAGTTGCGACCGATGCGGCTGCCGCGCGCCAATTTAAACTGTTTTCCACACTCTCGATCCAACCAGACCCGCTGTCTTGACGAATGCACCTTCTCGACTGCCGCGCCTACCCTCGAAGAAAGGCCCTGTTACCGAGCAGTAAAATCCCGCCAGTCACGCGCCTGTTTTCGAAATTCCACAGCGGAACGCCCGATTTTTCCCCTCCCGAAGCAGGAACGTCCCGTGAATAGGGGTATTCGTACAGCCAATACAACATGTTGTGCTTTATACTTGACATGCCCCTATAGAGGGCATTACTTTCACGACTGCAGCCCGCCAGCACAAAGGGCCAGTTCCACAGTTTTCCGACCGCTCCGACGCCGCCGGCTTCTGTTAGCCGGATCCATATACAGCGTCTCCAGCCCTCCGGAAGACCCCCTGAAGGAAGCGTCTTCAGAGCATCAAAAAGTTCGATTTTTCATCCAATTAGAAGGAGTTTTCCCCATGGCGACCATTCCCAATCAGACGCAGAACCAGACCCAGACCGGCACGCAAAGCAATCAGGGCGCAACCTCCCACCAGGCCACTTCGCCCTCTACCTCGCGCTTCCCCGGCCTGAAGTTTGATCGCCACTTCACCAGGCCCGGCGTCTCTCCCTACGACGAGATCGTCTGGGAGCTGCGCCACGCCATCATCCAGGACTTCAAAGGCAAGACCATCTTCGAGCAGAAGAACGTCGAGGTTCCCGCTGACTGGTCCATGACCGCCACCAACATCGTCGCCAGCAAGTATCTCCATGGTCTCAACGGCACCAGCGAGCGCGAGTCTGGCGTCCGCGCCCTGATTACCCGCGTCGCTGAGTCCATCCGCGACTGGGGTGTCAGCGGCGGGTACTTCGCCTCGCAGCAGGACGCCGAGACCTTCTACGCCGAGCTCGCCCACCTGCTCCTGAACCAGAAGGTCGCCTTCAACTCGCCAGTCTGGTTCAACGTAGGCTGCGACCGCCTCGAACCCAACTCCGACGCCCAGAACTGGCACTGGAACCAGGCTACCGGACAGGTAGAGTTCTCCGTCACCGGCTACCGCAAGCCCCAGTGCTCGGCCTGCTTCATCAATTCGGTTCAGGACTCGCTCGACTCCATCCTCACCCTCGCCAAGACCGAGGGCATGCTCTTCAAGTGGGGCTCGGGCGCAGGCTCGAATCTGTCGAACATCCGCGGCTCCATGGAAACCCTGAGCGGCGGCGGCACCGCATCCGGCCCGCTCTCCTTCATGCGCGGCTTCGACGCCTTCGCCGGCGTCATCAAATCCGGCGGCAAGACGCGCCGCGCTGCCAAGATGGTCATCCTCAACGTCGACCATCCCGACATCAACGACTTCATCCAGTGCAAGGTCAAGGAAGAGCAGAAAGCCTGGCATCTCATGCAAGCAGGCTACGACGGTAGCGGCCCCGACTCCGAGGCCTACAGCTCCATCTTCTTCCAGAACGCCAACAACTCCGTCCGCGTCACCGACGAGTTCATGCGCGCAGTCGAGTCCGACGGCTCCTTCGTCACCCGCACCGTCAAAGAGCGCACCCCGGTCAAGGAGTACAAAGCCCGCGACCTCATGCACAATCTCGCCGAAGCCACCTGGCAGTGCGGCGACCCCGGCATGCAGTTCGACACCACCATCAATCGCTGGCACACCAGCAAGAACTCCGGCCGCATCAACGCCTCCAATCCCTGCTCGGAGTACATGTTCCTCGACGACTCTGCCTGCAATCTCGCCAGCTTCAACCTCATCAAGTTCCTCACCCCCGGCGGCCAGTTCGACATCCCCGCCTACCGCCACGCCATCGCTATCCTCACCACCGCGATGGAGATCATCGTCGACTCCGCCGGCTACCCCACCGAGATGATCGCCAAGAACTCGCATGACTACCGCCCGCTCGGCCTCGGCTACGCCAACCTCGGCGCCCTGCTGATGGCCTTCGGACTGCCGTATGACTCCGACGCCGGCCGCGACTTCGCCGCCACCCTCACCTCCATCCTCTGCGGCGACGCCTATTGGCAGTCCTCCCGCATCGCCGAATCCTGCCCCGCCCTCGGAGCCGCCACCCCGCTCACCCAGCAAGCTGAAATCGCCGGCGGAGCCTGCCCCGGCTTCTACGTCAACCGCGAGCCCTTCCTTGACGTCGTCCGCATGCACCGCGCCGAAGTCAACAACATCGGCCGCAGCAAAAACAGCCCCGAACCCTTCTTCGTCCCCCAGCTCGACCAGCTCATCGAAGCCAGCCGCCACGCCTGGGACGGGGCCCTCCATCATGGCGAAAACCACGGCTACCGCAACTCCCAGGTCACCGTCCTCGCTCCCACCGGCACCATCGGCTTCATGATGGACTGCGACACCACTGGCGTCGAGCCCGACCTCGCCCTGGTCAAGTACAAGAAGCTCGTCGGCGGCGGCATGATCAAGATCGTCAACAACACCGTCCCCTCCGCCTTGATCAAACTCGGTTACTCCGAGGCGCAAGTCAACGCCATCGTCAGCTACATCGACGCCACCGGTACGATCGAAGGCGCGCCCGCCATCAAGCCCGAGCATCTCGCCGTATTCGATTGCAGCTTCAAACCCTCCAAGGGAACCCGCAGCATCTCCTACATGGGCCACATCAAGATGATGGGCGCGACGCAGCCCTTCCTGAGCGGTGCCATCTCGAAGACCGTCAACCTCCCCCAGGATTGCTCCGTAGACGACATCGCCGAAGCCTACATGGAGAGCTGGCGTCAGGGCCTCAAAGCCGTAGCCATCTACCGCGACAACTCCAAGGGCACCCAGCCCCTCAACGTCACCGCGCAAACCGACGCCGATAAAAAGGGAACTCGCGGCACCAACGCCGTAGCGCAGGTTCCCCCCATAGCCGCAGGTTCGGTAGAGATCGAAGAAGCCGTCCTAGCTGCGAAAGCCGCTACAAAGGCGGAATCTCAGGAAAAGATCACCGCCCTCGAAACCCAGCTCCGCCAGATCGCCGAAGCCGCCCTGCAAAACTCCGACTCCGCCGACGCCAAATCCCCGCCCCGCGCCGTCCGTCACCGCCTCCCTGCCGAGAGAGCGTCCGTAACCCACAAGTTCGGCCTCGCCGGACACGAAGGATACATCACCGTCGGCCTGTATCCCAACGGCCAGCCCGGCGAAATCTTCATCCGCATGGCCAAGGAGGGCTCCACCGTCTCCGGCCTCATGGACTCCTTCGCCACCGCCATCTCGCTCGCCCTCCAGCACGGCGTCCCGCTGCGGGTGCTCTGCGAGAAGTTCGCCCACACCCGCTTCGAGCCCTCCGGCTGGACCGGCAACGAGCAGATCGGCTACGCCAAGTCCATCATGGACTACATCTTCCGCTGGATCCAGATCCGCTTCCTCTCCGGACACCAGCTCGACCTCTTCGCCGGCCTAAGTCCGCAGGGTCGGAGCCACAGCATCCCCGTCGCAGGCACCGCCAACGGCCCGGCCAATACTGTCGTCCCCAGCCTCAACGCCTCCGCCTACGCACAAGGTGCCGATGACGACGAAGATGGCGTCATTCTGAGCGAGGCGAAGAATCCCCGCATTCGCTCCGACGCGCCACCGGCCTACCCGGAGAACGAGTACGCCGACCGCACTCCACCCCAGCAAGGCATCGCTCCAGACCTCAGCGCCCGCAGCGGCCTAGAGCCTTCTACCCCCTATCCCCTACCCCCTACCCCCTCGTCTTTCGAAGACCGAGGCCTGTATCACGCCGCCGACGCCATGAAGTCCATGTACGACATGGGCGACGCCCCCTCCTGCGCCACCTGCGGAGCCATCATGACCCGCAGCGGCTCCTGCTACCGCTGCATGTCCTGCGGCAACACCAGCGGCTGCAGCTAGGGAAATTATGAAATGCCCCTACTGCAGCGTAACTATACACATAGAACTCCAATTGCAGCCTCTCACAACCGCTGTAGACGAGAATAAGTCAGCGATAGGTTGGGAGGCTGCGTACGGAATCTGTCCAAACTGTAAGCAGGCGATCATAATGCTTAGAGTGGGACCACGCGCACCTATGCAGAATGGCAAATTTAGGATATCCCCCACAACGACTTTCCTAGTTTGGCCCAGATCATCGTTCAGACCTTGCCCGGCTGAAGTCCCGTCTGACATCGCCACGGATTTCAGAGAAGCTTCGTCAGTCTTGTCCATCAGCCCGCAAGCGTCAGCTGCTCTCACCCGCCGCTCCTTGCAGCAAATTCTCCGCGATTATGGACACACCAAGAGCAAAGATTTGTTTGATCAAATTCAAGAAATTATCGACGAAGGTCACGTTCCTACTAGCCTCGCAGATCAGCTGAATGCGGTACGTGTAATAGGTAACTTCGCGGCTCACCCTCTAAAAAGCCAGAGTACCGGAGCTATCCTCCCTGTCGAACCAAACGAGGCGGAGTGGAACCTCGATGTATTAGAAGATGCGTTTGACCACTACTTCGTCAAGCCTGCAAAGGCAGCGGATAGAAAAGCGGCACTCAATCTCAAACTAGCGGCGGCTGGAAAGCCTCAGCTTCCTTGACACGCGTTCATCACGCATAGGAGCAACCGCTTATATGCGACATCCGGGTGCGGGTGCCCCATCCTTCGCGCTTTTGCGAAGGGTGGGATCGTATACCCTCGTAATCACCATGCCGACGGGGCTCAAACGTTATCAGGAAGCCAAGCAATTCCACTTCATCACATTCAGCTGCTATCACCGTAAACCTCTGCTGCTCAGACCGGAGGCAAAGGACGTCTTCGAGCGAGTTCTTGAGCAGGTAAGGTCACGCCACACTCTCGCAATAGCCGGATACGTGTTAATGCCCGAACACGTTCATCTCCTCGTTGACGAGCCTCCCGTAACACCCTTGGCTACTGTCCTCCAGGTTCTCAAGCAAACAACATCGAGGCACCTCAAAGCTAAAAAAGAGCAGCACTTCTGGCAGACGCGGTATTACGACTTCAATGTCTCCAGTCATGCCAAATATCTGGGGAAGCTGCGATACATCCACCGCAACCCGGTGCGCCGCGGTCTGGTCGATCGACCGGAAGATTACCCATGGAGCAGCTTTCGACGCTACGCTCTCCGTGAATCAGGTGTCGTTACGATAGAGGCTGAATAGGTAGCGAGGAGTCCCACCCTTCGCAAAGGCGCGAAGGATGGGGCACCCGCAACCATGCTGCTGGCTTCAGTCGGCTGTTCCATATCTCGATTCTGAGATGTGGGCATTCGAGCGAAGCTCGAACCGTTATATGACCCACTGAAGCTCATCGCCCAAGACTGTACACTTGAACCAGACCATGCCCGCCATCCACCCAGGCCGCTTCACCACCCGCATCGAAGGTCCCTTCGTCGTCTTCCTCATTGGCTTTCGCATCAACCGCCTCTTCGCCTTCAACAAGTGGCTCCCCGTCACCAAAGCCATGGGCCCCATGCTCCGGGAGCTCTACGCCAACCCCGAACTCGGCTTCCTCGGCGGCTTCTCCTCCGTCTACTGGCCCGGCATCATGGTCACCCAGTACTGGCGCAGCTTCGACCACCTCGTCGACTACGCCCAGTCCCGCACCGCCGCCCACCTCCCCGCCTGGAAGGCCTTCAACCAGAGCGTAGGAGACGACGGTTCCGTCGGCATCTGGCACGAGTCCTTCCAGGTCGCCCCCGGCCACTACGAGTCGATCTACGCCAACATGCCCCGCTTCGGCCTCGCCCTCGCCGGCACTCACCAACCCGCCACAGGGCACCTCCGCGACGCCCGCTCCCGCATGAACCCCGACACACCGCCCCCACCCGCCATGACAAACCGAAGCTAGCCGGGTGCCCATATCTCGATTTTTAAGATGGGGGCATTCGAGCGAAACTCGAACCGTTCCCTTCGCCTCGCCACAAAATCTCACCCGCCGCAATCTGCTTCCAACTCCTCGCCGCAGCATCCAATCGAAAGGAGGGCTCATCCGTGCGCCAAGCATCCCCCACACCATCCCTCGCGCTCCTCACCTTAGCCTTCGCCATCTCCAGCCAGAGCGTCACCGCCCAGAACACCCAGACCACACCCGCCCCATCCCAAACCCCCGCCCAGACGCAGCCCCCGCCCCAACCCCGCAGCCCCGGCGGTGACGTCGGCAGCGGAGCCGGCGACATTGGCAAAGGCGCCGGCAAGGGAACTGGAGCGGCAGCTGAGGGCGTCGGCAAAGGCGCCGGCGATCTCGTCACCCTCCACCCCGTCGACGCCGCCGGCAACGTCGGCAAAGGCGCAGCCGTCACTGGCAAGGACGTCGGCGTCGGCGCCGCCAAGGGCACCGGCAAAATCACCAAGGGCACAGGCCGCGGCATCGGCAAAATCTTCCACCATGGCCATCACGATGACGAGACGGCCACGCCCCCGCCCTCATCCAACCCACAACACTAAAGCCGTAAGGGGTAAGCCCACGTTTGAAGGCGAGAGCGCGAACCGTCTTCCTCTCTCAAACGATAACTCCCCACCATGCCCAAAAAGGCCTCGAACGCCCCCACAGACAGGCCAGCTCCACTTCATCACCTTCATTTCCCATCCCCTCTCGCCATATCTCGACTCTTCCAAGACAAAAGACATCCTCGCGTTGCTTGACATTCCGCCCTTGACAGCCCGGCAGCACAAGCGCACCATGGTCCCACAATTTGAGAGAAGAGGACCCACGCCATGCGCAAAACTCTCTTCACCCTTGCTCTCGTCGCCTCTGCCCTTATCATCCCCCTGGAAGCTCACGCCGACACCATCGATCAGTTCACCTTCAGTTTCCCCACCTCTCCCAATTTTCTTCCCGCCAACCTCATCATCGATCTTCCCGCCTCACCTCCACCCTCTTACTGGAACGGCTACGGTGTCTGCTACTCCAACTGCTTCTCGGTTGTCGGTATGTCGGGCGGCAACAACTTCATCGTCGACTTCACCCAGCTAACTGCCGGCCAGACGCTCGTCCAGTACGCTATCTTCGACCCTCAATTCGGTCCACCCTCTGTACCCAGGGCATACACCCACATCTATGCCCCGACACTCTTCAGCGGCTCGATCGCTGACCCGACCTTTCTCACCGGGACCTTCGACGCCGAATATCAGCCAGTCATTACATTCCCGCAGTTCCCCGGCACTATCACCATCGAACCTCAAACCAACACCCCAGTTCCCGAGCCCTCCACCCTGTTATTCTTCGCAACCGGTGTAGCGGGCCTGCTCCTGCTCGTCACCCGAAGGCGTCCCGTCGCCAGCCTGTTACTCTAAGCTCTGCGCTCAGCTGCGCCACTCTTGACACACTGATTCCTTAAAACAACGAGACGCAGGAGCCCGACCAAAAGCCGTGCCTTAATTTTTATGCGAAATCGGCATACACCACCGTCTAGATTCCACACCTATGTCTTTTCATGGGAAGACTTTGCGCAACTTTGGCAGGGGGAGGGGTGAGAGTACAGCAGGGAACGCTACTCTATCCTGCAACGATGTGCCAGAAAAGACCTTCTTACTCCGTCTGTCTAGGCTGACTCGATAGTTGTATTCGCCTTTTATTTGCTTTTCCCGTTTTGGGTGCTAGAATCCGCATTGAGCTTTTATCCACCGTTTTACCCACTTTCAGGAGAGACATCACGTGGCAGATGACCGTAGCAAGGCGATAGAACTGGCTCTTTCCGGGCTGGAAAAGCAGTTTGGCAAGGGTTCGATCATGCGGCTCGGCTCGAAAGACGTTGTGCCGATCTCGGTGATCTCCACGGGTTCCATCTCCTTCGACGCAGCGCTTGGGGTAGGAGGCGTTCCGCGCGGGCGCGTCATCGAGATCTTCGGGCCTGAATCGTCCGGCAAGACCACCATCACCTTGCAGATTATCGCCGAAGCCCAGAAAGCCGGCGGACTTGCCGCCTTCGTCGATGCGGAACATGCGCTCGACCCTGCCTACGCTGGAAAGCTCGGCGTCGATATCGACAACCTACTCGTCAGCCAGCCCGACTACGGCGAGCAGGCGCTTGAGATTGTGGAGGCGCTGGTTCGTTCGAATGCCATCGACGTGCTGGTGGTGGACTCAGTAGCCGCGCTGGTGCCGAAGGCCGAACTCGACGGCGAGATGGGCGATTCGCACATGGGCCTGCAGGCGCGTCTGATGTCGCAGGCGCTGCGCAAACTCACCGGAACCGTCTCGAAATCCCGTACCTGCCTCATCTTTATTAACCAAATCCGCGAGAAGATCGGCGTCATGTTCGGCAACCCGGAGACCACAACCGGCGGCAAGGCGCTGAAGTTCTACTCTTCGGTCCGCATCGACATCCGCCGCATCGGCGCAGTGAAGGACGGCGATTCGGTCGTAGGCTCCCGCACCAAGGTTAAGATCGTCAAGAACAAGGTTGCCGCTCCGTTCCGCGACGCCGAATTCGACATCCTCTACGGCGAAGGCATCTCCCGCGAGGGCGACGTGCTCGATCTCGCCGTGCTGCACAACATCGTCGACAAGAGCGGCGCGTGGTACAGCTATCAGGGCGAGCGCATCGGCCAGGGCCGCGAGAACGTGCGATCTTTCCTCAAGGAAAACAAGGACGTCTTCGCCCGCGTCGACACCGAATTGCGCAAGAAGTTGGGTATTGCAGGCGGCAATGCGTTGCCACCCGACGTCCCACCGGTTCCAGTCGACGGGCCCACGCAGGCAAAGGAAGCTGTGCGCGCTAAAAAATAGCATCCAAGAATTAGAGAGTTCAGGAGCGCCGGGAGTGAAATCCCGGTGCTTTTCTTCGCCGCCAAGGCTGACAGGACTAGGGCGTGTCATCAAATGAGCCAAATGGTACTGGCTGCGAGGTGGATGGCGGCGAGGAAGTTTCGAGCGGTTTTGTCGTAGCGCGTAGCGATGGCGCGGAACTGTTTGAGTTTGGCGAAGAAGTTCTCGATCAGGTGTCTGGCTTTGTAAAGTTCCTTGTCATAAAGCCGCTGTTGTTTGCGATTGGCCTTGGGCGGGATGACAGCGTGTTTGCCTGCCTTCTGCAGCGGTTCCAGCACGCGTTTGTCGGCATCGAAGCCCTTGTCCGCGATCACCGTTCTGGCTTTGAGGGAAGGCAGCAGGACATCAGCCCCGTCCAGTTCGCAGGCTTGTCCCTCGGTGAGATGAAAGCCTGTCGGGTTGCCGAGCGCGTCCACGGTGGTGTGGATTTTGGTGCTCAATCCGCCTTTGCTGCGTCCGATGGCCTGCGAGGCGCCCCCTTTTTGCGCGCTCCCGCACTATGCTGGTGAGCGCGCACGATGGTCGAATCGATCATGGCATATTCGTTGTCGGCGTCCTGGGCCAGATGATCGAAGACCGTTTTCCATACCCCGCGTTCCGCCCAGCGGCTGAAACGCGTATGCACCACGCGGAAGTCGTCAAACCGTTCCGGCAGATCGCGCCACGCAATCCCCGCCCGATAGCGATAGAGCACCGCCTCGATAAACAAACGGTTATCCCTCCCAGGACGACCGATCGAACCGTCCCGCCCTGGTAAAAGCCCTTCAATCCGCTTCCACTGATCGTCCCGCAACCCGTAACGCCTGATTCCCATCCCTTCAAACTAAAATGCTCAGGAACACAGGCATATATCGAGTTAGATGACACACCCTAGTCTAATAACGCAAGAAAAGAGGGACCAGCTTCGAGGTTTGTCCCTCTTCTCCTGAGAGCCAGGACGCCTAGAACATTCCTTCGCCGCCTGCTCCGCCAGGACCTCCCTGTGGGGCAGCGCCACCGGAGCCGCCAGGCATGCCGTCATGCCGCATTCTCATGCCGCGATGCTCCTGCCGTTCCGCCTGCAGCTTCGTCCATTGGTCGGGGGTCAGCAAGTTGCGGATGCCGAGAAGCATCTTGGCGTTCGCCTTTTCCAGCTCTGCGCGGGCTTGGGCCGTGCGGTCGATCTGGGCGAGGATCTTGTTGGTGTCTGGCGGGTTGGCGGCGAGCATCGGCTCCATCAAAACCTCCTGCTTCTCGACGTTGGCCCGCAGGTCGATCAACTGCAGTCGGCTCTGCTGCAGGATGTCGTCCATGCGCTTCTGTTGGTCGGGCGTGAGCGTCAGCTTCTGGATCAGATCGGGATTGTGCCACCAGATGCCCGCAGGACCGATACGAAAGCCGGAGTGCATGCCTCCTCCCCACCCTCCCCATCCTCCCCGCCCTTGCTCCGTCTTGCTTCCAGGTGGAGTGCCATCGGGCTGGCTGGCCACCAGAAACGGAGAGGAAAGAGTCGCAAACAAGACGAACGAAAGTACAGGCTTCAGGCGCATGTCAGTTCTTCCTTTGATCTGAAGAGTACGAGGCCCCGGCGGTGGGATCGGCCAGCGGCTCCATCGGAGCAGGCACATCGTCTGAGATCTTCTGATCGATATCGGCAAGCAGCGCCGCGTCGGACTCCGTCGCAGAGGCGGAGAGGAGTGCTGCCTTCGGGACCTCGGGAGCGATTGGTTGCTGGCGGCGCATGCTCAACGGGAACAGGGCGGCAACGAGGATGAGAACCGCCGCAACCCAATAGAAAGGCTGGCTGAGGTACCGGTGCGGAGGCGCAATGGATGACCGCCGCGCATGAGAACGAGCGAACTCCTGGTGGGCATACGAGACAGACGCGTCGCGAAAGAGAGCGAGCGAGTCGCGCAGGCTCTTCAACTCCGCTGAGCAGATCAGGCAGGCTCGCAGATGCTCATGGACGATATCGGAATCGTTTCGCGGTGCCGGCGACAGGTCGGCGAAGATCAAGTCGCACAGTTGCTCGTGAGAGAGGTGGAGATTCATAAAGACTCCTTTAGACTGGCGTTATGGCGGGTCCGAATGGTGGCCAGAGCGCGGTACAGATGCGTCTTGACGGTGCTGATAGGCAGGCCGGTGATGCTAGCGATCTCGGTGAGTTCAAGCTCTTCGACAAAGCGCAGAAGGAAGATGCTTCGCTGCCGCGCGGAGAGCTCGGCAACGCTCTCCCACACCAGCGTCATCTGTTCGCTGGCGATCAGCCGCGATTCAAGCGAACTGTCGCGGTGCGGAATGTGCGACGAAATATCGGAGACATCGACCGCCGTCTCCGACACGCGTTTCCAGAAACGGAAGCGTTCGGTTCGGGTATGGTCGCGGACCAGGTTGAGCGCGATCCGCATCAGCCAGGTCGAGAGGGAGCAATCGCCACGAAAGTTGTGCCGGGCCGACCAGGCGCGGACGAAGGTGTCCTGGGTCAGCGACTGTGCCAGGTCCCGGTCGCGAATGGCGATCAGATGGAAGCGGAAGATTCGCTGCTCATACGTGGCGACGATTGAATCGAGATCGTCCAGCGGCGTCGCCGGGGCCTGCTGGGTCACGGGAAGACTCTCTGAAGTGAGGGCGTGTGAGGACATGGAAGATCCGTATGGAAGCGCCGCTGCGTTGTTTCGCAGTTGCTTAGAGAGACGCAACGGTTTGCCCGTAAGACTACAGGAATCGCCGGATTTATTTCCTGACCGGCAAAGCACGATATGCTGCTGGAGCATGCATACCGTGAAAGCGATCTACCCCGGCACCTTCGATCCGCTGACCAATGGGCATCTCGACCTGATCGCCCGCGGGGCGAAGATCGTCGACGAGCTGGTGGTCGCGATCCTCCGCAACTCCGAAAAAGGCACGCCGCTGTTTACCGTGCCTGAGCGCGAGGAGATGATCCACGAGGCCACCCGCAGCTTCCGCAACGTCTCCGTAACGACCTTCGACGGGCTTCTGGTGGACTTTGCCCGGCAGCAGGGGGCCAAGGCCGTTCTGCGCGGCATTCGCGCCATCAGCGACTACGAGTACGAGTTCCAGATGGCCATGATGAACCGCAAGCTCGATCCGGAGCTAGAAACCCTGTTTATGATGCCCGCCGAAAAGTACACCTATGTCAGCTCTCGGCTCATCAAAGGCGTCTTTCAGCTTGGCGGCGACGTCACGGCTCTGGTGCCTCCGCTGGTCGTCGAACGGCTCAAAGCCAAGGTTCCGAATCGTCAGCATAGGTAAACCTTCTCCTCCGGCTTTATCTCGCGGTCTAAATCTGACAAACTAGAGACATGACCACAGCAACTGCGACCAAAACATTTGCGGACCGCATCGGCCGCATTGAAGTTTCGGCAACTATGGCGATCACCGCGGCTGCGCTGAAGTTGAAGTCCGAGGGCGTGAACCTGTCGGACTTCGGTGCGGGAGAGCCCCACTTCGCGACCCCTCGGCACATCAAGGACGCGGCCATCGACGCCATCGAGAAGAACTTCACCCGGTACACCAACGTCGCCGGCGTGCCCGAGGTGCGCAAGGCCGTTGTCGATCGCCACGCCTGCGACTTCGGCTCGAACTACACCCCCGACGAGTGCGTCTTCACCACCGGAGGCAAACTCGCCCTCTTCAACGCCATCCAGGTGCTGGTCGATCACGGGGATGAGGTCATTCTGCCGGTGCCCTACTGGGTGTCGTTCAAGGACATCATCCAGTACGCAGGCGGCAAGGTCGTCCTGGTCGAAAGCAAAGAAGAAGAGAACTTCCGCGTCACCGCAAAGATGATCGAAACGGCCATCACGCCGAAGACCAAGGCCATCATCTTGAATACCCCGTCAAACCCCTCGGGTGCAGTCGTCGCTCCGGCGGACCTTGAGGCCATCGTCCGCCTGGCGCACAAGCACGGCATCTACGTGCTGCTCGACGAGTGCTACGTCTACCTCAACTTCACCGGAGAGATCGTCAGCGGCGGTTCCTTCACCGACTGCAAGGAGCACATCCTCGTGCTCGGCTCGCTGTCGAAGACCTACGCCATGACCGGCTGGAGAGCAGGCTTCGCGCTCGGCCCCAAGCCGATCATCGCAGCCATGAGCAAGCTGCAGTCGCAGAGCACCTCGAACACGGCCAGCATGGTGCAGCGGGCCTCCATCGCGGCCCTCCACGGCTCGCAGGAGTGTGTCGCCGAGATGCGCGCCGACTATATCAAGCTGCGCGACCAGGTGCTCGAAGGCTTCAAGACAATCCCCGGCCTCACCTGCACCGTGCCTCAGGGAGCGTTCTACGTCTATCCCAATATCAGCAAGTTCATCGGCAAGGGCGGCGTCACATCGGCATCTGACCTGGCCGCGAAGCTGCTGAGCGAAGCGCATGTCGTCGTCGTTCCCGGGGAAGCGTTCGGCACGGACGAACACATTCGGCTCTCCTACGCTGTCGCTCACGAGGTCGTCGATGAAGGCGTGAAGCGGATGCGCGATTATTTTGCAACATTGAGCTAGCGGTTGGATGTTCTTGCTTGTCTTGTGGACCTGTTGGCCCGGCTGGTCCGGGTGTTCCCAGTGCAGCCGATCCACTAAGATGGAGGCGTATGCCCATTCCAGGCAGTAAGACGGAGCTGAAGTTTGCTCCGGTGATTCTTGCAGGCGGCAGCGGGACGCGCTTCTGGCCTCGCAGCCGAAAGACGAAGGCAAAGCAGGTGCTGGCTCTCGATGGAGAGCGCACCATGATTCAGCAGACCGTCGACCGTCTGGCGCCGGTCGCCGATCCGGAAAATGTATGGGTGATCACAAACAACCTTCTCGACGACCTCATCGCAGAGCAGCTTGAAGAGGTTCCCCGCGACCACATCCTGAGCGAACCGGCCGCGAGAAACACCGCGCCAGCCTGTGCGCTGGCTGCCTTTCTCCTCGAGAAGACTGAGCCCGAGACCGTCATCGGCATCTTCCCCTCCGACCATGTGGTGAAGAATAAATCCCGCTTCGCCGAGATCATCCGCGCAGGCATCGCACTGGCCGCAAGCGGAGAAAAGATCGTTGTGCTGGGTGTCCCCCCGGTGCGGGCTGAGACCGGCTACGGCTACATTGAACTGGGCGCCACCGTCGAGTCTGCCCTCTTGCCCCCGTCCGATCTCACCGTGCGGCGGGTCAGGCGGTTCACGGAGAAGCCGCACAGCGGGTTGGCAGAGCACTTCGTGCGTTCGGGAAACTATGCGTGGAACGGCGGTATCTTTCTTTGGAGCGCACGCACGCTCGCCAATGCCATTCGAGAACATCGTCCAGCTATGGCGCCGCTGCTGGAAAAAATCGCCGCAGCCCACAGTACCTCCAAAGCCGAGTTCGACCGCGTCTTTGAGGAAGTCTATCCCCAATGCGAGAACATCAGCATCGACTATGCCGTGCTCGAGCCCCGTTCGGCGAAGGGAGAAGAAAGCGCGGAGATCTACTGCCTCCCCGGAGACTTCGACTGGAACGATCTGGGCTGCTGGTCGGCGCTGCACGAGCATGCCGCCGGATGTCCGCCGGAGAGTGTTTCGCTCGCTAACGTCTTCGAAGGCGAAGATCCTCTCTGCATCTCCATCGACTCCACCGGCAACTACGTCCACGCGCCGGGCAAGGTGATAGCGCTGGTCGGGGTCAGCAATCTGGTCGTCGTGCAGACCAAGGATGCGCTGCTGATCACCACCCGCGAGCGTTCGCAGGATGTGGGCAAGGTGGTTGCCGAGTTGAAAGCCGCAGGAAGAGAAGACCTCATCTAATCGGCATTCCGCCATTCAACCAGATCGACGCAAATATATGGCAGAGACCACAGTAGTTAAGTTCGGGACCGATGGCTGGCGCGGCATCATCGCGGATGACTTCACCTACGCCAATGTGCGGGTCGCAGCCGCCGCAATCGCCAACTACATCCTCGCGCACGAGAATGCCGCTGCCGGTATCTGCATCGCCTACGACACGCGGTTCGGCTCGCAATCCTTCGCCAAAGTCGTCGCCGAAGTGTTATCCGCAGCCGGTATTCCAGTCGTCATGGCCTCGGAGATTACGCCTACACCAGCGCTCTCTTATGCCGTGCGCGAGCGCAAAGCCGCAGGCGGCGTGATGATTACTTCGAGCCACAATCCCGCCGAGTGGAACGGTGTGAAGTACAAGGCCAGCTATGGCGGCTCGGGCAAGCCGTCCATCATGGCCGCGATTGAAGGCTATCTTGGCAAGCCGCTCGCGCAGGCCGCGATACCGGCGCCCGTCGAAGCCGCCGACTTCAACCCGGACTACATCGCCGCCATCGCCCGCTTCGTCGATCTCGAAGCCATTCACGCCTCAGGCTATAAGTTCCTCATCGACTGCATGTATGGCGCCGGCCGCGGTGTCGTTGCGGGCATCTTCACTAACGCTGGCATCCCCTTCGTCGAGATGCGCGCCGAGATCAACCCCGCCTTCCCCGGCATCAACCCCGAACCCATCCTGCCCCATATTCGCGCGGCGCAACTCGCCGTCGTTGCGGAGAAGTGCGACGCCGGCTTGATCACCGATGGCGACGCCGACCGCATCGGCGCGGTCGACGAGCACGGCAACGTAGTCGACGCCCACAAGATCTTCGCCGTGCTGCTGAAGTGGCTCCTCGAGCGGAAGAAGTGGCCCGGCGACGTCACCCGCGCCTTCAACACCACCAAAATGCTCGACCGCATCTGCGCCAAATACGGCAGGCGCCTGCACGAGCACGGCATCGGTTTCAAATACGTCTGCGACCTGATGCTCGAGCAGGACATCCTCATCGGCGGCGAGGAGTCCGGCGGCATCGGCATCAGCCGCCACCTGCCCGAGCGCGACGGGCTGCTCAACTCGCTGCTCCTCGCGAACGTGATGGCCGACGAGAAGAAGACCCTCGGCGAACTTGTAGCCGCGCTCCAGAAGGAGTTCGGCGAACATCAGTACGGCCGCATCGATATGCATATTGACAACGCCCTGAAGCAGTCCGCCATCGCACGCGCGAAAGCTGGTATCGCAGACCTCGCCGGAATGAAGGTCCTGCGCGTCGAAACTCTCGACGGCATCAAGTTCTTCCTCGACAATCCTGACTGCGCAACCAAGCCTGACGCCGCCGAAACCTGGCTCCTGCTGCGCGCCTCCGGAACCGAACCGCTGCTGCGCGTCTACTGCGAAAGCTGTTCGGTCGCCTCCGTCGAGCGCGTCCTCGCCGCCGCAAAAGCCTTCGTCCTCAACTCCTCAACATCGTAAGCCGGCAAAAAGGGCAACCATGAGCTATGACCTGCAGTACGAACCAAGTTTCACCGTTGTCGGTATCGCCGCGCGGACGTCGAACAGCAGCGTCCATGAGATCGGTGCGCTCTGGAAAAGGTTTTATGAAACCGGAGTGGCTGGGCAGATCGCGTCGTGCGTCGATGACTTGATCTACAGCATCTATTCGGACTACGAAAGCGACCATACTGGAGGCTTCACGGTGCTGATCGGATGCGCGGTGCCGGAGATCGCCCCGGTTCCCGAGGGCATGTCGAAGAAGACAGTCTCCGCGGGAAAGTATGCTGTGTTCCCGGCCGCCGGAGAGTTGCCGGAAAGCGTGGTAAAGGCGTGGTCCTCGGTCTGGAACACCCCACTCGATCGCGTCTACAACACAGATTTTGAGCGTTATCAGAAAGACGGCGCCGTTACGCTGCACGTAGGAGTTCGATGAGTGAGATTGCGGTTTCGACGAAGGGTCTGCTCTTCGACATGGATGGCGTCCTGATCAGTTCCATCGGCTCGGTCATTCGCTGCTGGCGCCAGTGGGCGAAGAAATATGACGTCCCTGACGCCGACACCTACGACGTTCCGCACGGTATGCGCGCTATCGAGATCGTCAAATCGCTGCGCCCCGACATCGACCCCCAGGAAGGACTGCGCGTCATCGAAGATCTGGAGTTGGAAGACTTGGCGGATTTGACCGTCCTGCCCGGCGTGAAGGCTCTCCTGGAATCGCTGCCCCGCGACCGATGGGCCATCGTCACCTCCGCCACGCACCGGCTGATGCTGGGCCGCCTCGCCGCTGCCGGCCTGCCCATTCCCGAGCGCATCATCAGCGCCGACATGGTCGCGCGCGGCAAGCCCGACCCTGAACCCTATGTCCGCGGCGCCCAACTCCTCGGCTTCGAGCCGGCAGAGTGCATCGTCGTCGAAGACGCCCCATCAGGCGTAGGCGCGGGAATCGCCGCAGGCTGCCGCGTCTTAGCCGTTCTCGGGACTCACTCCGCCGACGAACTGGACGCGGCCTCATGGATCGCCTCATCGCTCGAAACGCTAAAGGTAAACGCTATTCCGGATGGCCTCGAACTCAAGTTCACCTCACTCAACTAACGTCCCAGCAGAATCGCTTCCACCCGACGCAAATCATCTTCGGTATCCACCCCGATGGTGTCGAACTCGGTCGCCTCCACATACACCGCGATACCGTTCTCCAGAAAACGAAGCTGCTCCAGCCGCTCCGTCTGTTCGAGTTCGCTCGTAGCCAACGAAGGAAAGCGTTGCAGCGCCTCCTTGCGATAGGCATACAGCCCGATGTGCTTCCAATACTGCGGGCGAACGCCATCGCGGTCATAGGGAATCGTGGCCCGCGAGAAGTACAGCGCCCTGCCATCACCCGCCGTCACCACCTTCACCGCATTCGGATTCGCAATGTTGTCCTCCGAGCAAAGCACCTTCAGCGTCGACACCTCGACCTGCGCCCGCGCGAAAGGCCGCAGCAGCGCCGCAAGATGCTCCGGCTTCAGCAGCGGCTCATCGCCCTGAATGTTCACATAAATCTCCGCATCCATCTGCTGCGCCACTGCATGCACACGGTCCGTGCCGCTGGGTAGATCGGCAGAGGTCAGCAGCACTGGCCAGCCATGCCGCTCACAAAGCTCCGCCACCTCCTCTGAGTCCGTCGCCACCACCACGCGATCCAACTGCGGGCAGGCTTTGGCGGCCTCGAACACCCACGCCAGCATCGGCCGCCCGGCGATCGTGCGCAGCACCTTGCGCGGCAGCCGCCTCGAAGCCAGCCGCGCCGGAATCACTCCAAGCACCGTCTGCTTTTCGCGAGACCCGGAATCAAGTATGATGGTCTCTGGCTGTGCCGTGGCGATCGTCTCTCTTTCCTCAGAAAGATCTTGTGTCGGCATACTATCTACAACCCATTGGCGGTGTAGCTCAGATGGTTAGAGCGACGGACTCATAACCCGTAGGTCGGCAGTTCGATCCTGCCCACCGCCACCAAAGTCGTATCTCGCCTGCCAGCGCACTCTCTGGTTCGAGAGTATCATTTTCACTACGGGATACGTCTAACCTCTGTCGCAATCGGGAAACACCTTCCGCACCCTTGCAGTCGCCGTAGCCGCCCTGAACGGAGTCGCCCTGAACCATGCCTAAGATCACGAAGATTCTCCTGCTCGCCGTCTCCGTTGCCCTCGTCGTGACGGTCTTCCTCGGCGTCAACTCCAGCGGTGTCAGCGCCGCCACCGAACCGCAGGACGGTGCCTACCGCCAGATCAACGTCTACAGCGAAGTGCTGCGCCACATTCAGACCGATTACGTCACCGACCCCAACATCTCCGACGTCACCAACGGTGCTCTCCGCGGGCTGCTCGAGTCGCTCGACGCCGACTCCAGTTATCTCTCGCCGACCGACTACAAGGCCTACAAAGACGACAAGGGCGGCAAAGCCCAGGTAGGCATCAACGTCTCCAAGCGCTACGGCTACGCCACCGTCGTCTCGGTCGTGCCCAATAGCCCGGCGGATAAGGCCAGCCTCACCGACGGCGACATCATCGAGGCCATCGGTCCCGCGGACACCCGCGACATCTCCCTCGCCATGATCCAGCGCCTGCTCGAAGGCCAGCCCGGCAGCGAACTCACCATCTCCGTCGTCCGCCCGCGCAAGGCCGCTCCGGACAAAGTCGTCCTGACCCGCGTCTCTCCCTCCCTGCCGCCCGTGGCCGAGACCATGTATGAAAACTCCAGCATCCTTTATCTGAAGCCCGGCGTGCTCGACCATGAGCATGTGCAGCAGATCGAGGCCAAGCTCAAGGCCATGCCCAAAGCGAACAACAAGAAGGTGCTGCTTGACCTGCGCGACGTTGCAGCCGGCGATATGGCCGAGGCAACCCGCCTGTCGAACTTCTTTCTGAAGTCGGGCACCATCGCCATGCTCGAAGGCCAGAAGGTGGAGAAGCAGACCTTTACCGCGGATCCTTCAAAGGTGATCAACGCCACCGCGCCTGTCGTCGTCCTGGTGAACCGTGGAACCGCCGGACCGGCTGAACTGGTCGCCGCAGCGCTGCTGGACAACAAGCGCGCCGACGTCGTCGGAGAAAAAACCTTCGGCGAGGGTGCGCAGCAGAAGACCTTCGAGCTGCCCGACGGCTCGGCCCTCCTCCTCTCCGTCGCGAAGTACGAGTCGCCCGACGGCAAGAAGCTGCAGGACGATGGCGTGACCCCCGACGTAACGGTGGCTTCGAACAACAACAACGACGACGAGGCGGATTTGGTGGAAGATCAAACCACCGGCACCAAGACTCAGGCGCCTCCGCACAAGCCCACCGTCACCGTGGACGAGCCCCTCACCAAGGCCCTCGATCTACTGAAAGGCAAAGCCGCTTAGCGCGTCCGGCTGGCTTGGCGAAGGCTTCTACGTTCGGGTACTTCGAGCCTCTGGAAGCACCGCCAGCCATGCTATCGTGAAGAGGCCGTGCAGACCGTACCCACCCGCAAAAATCGCAGGTCCGAGTCCCAGCAACCGCAGTGGAAGCTGGCTCTCCGCCGCGCCACGCTCACCGGTCCCGACTATCCCAGCCGCCGCATGGCGCGTCGCGTCACCTTCTTTGCCCTGCTGGGGCTCTCGGCTGTCTTTGGCGGCCTCTGCGGGCTGATGTTCGTCTACTCCATCGATCTACCCCAGATGAACGATCTGGCCCGCTACCGCCCCAACACCACGACAGAACTTCTGGATGTCCACGGCAAGGTCTTCGGCTCCTTCGCCCTGGAGCGTCGGGTCGTGGTGCCGTACTCCGAGTTTCCGCCCGTCCTCCGCCAGGCCATCATCTCCATCGAAGACAAGAGCTTTGAGAGCAACTGGGGCGTCAATCTCATCCGTGCCGTCGGCGCCGCCTGGCGCGATCTCCACTCCAATGGCCGCGCCCAGGGTGCCTCCACCCTCACCATGCAGTTAGCCCGAAATCTCTTCCTCTCGTCCGAGAAGACCTACGGGCGCAAGCTGCAGGAGATCTTCCTCTCCGTGCAGATCGAGCGCCGCTTCACCAAGCAGCAGATCTTCGATCTCTACGCCAACCAGATCTATCTCGGCCACGGCACCTACGGCTTCGAGGCCGGCTCCGAGTATTTCTTCAGCAAACACGCGCGCGACCTGACGCTCCCCGAAGCAGCCCTGCTCGCCGCTCTTCCCAAAGGTCCAGAATCCTACTCGCCGATTAAATACCCCGACCGCGCCTTGAAGCGCCGCAACCTCGTCCTCACCGAGATGCTCCAGGACGGCAAGATCACCCGGCAGCAGGCGAACGCCGCCAAAGCCGCGCCTCTCGGTCTGCACATCGAGTCTCCCGCCAACAGCGTCGCACCCTACTTCGTCGAAGAGGTTCGCCGCCAGTTGGAGAAGGAGTACGGCGTCGAGCAGGTCCACGGCGCCGGCCTGCGCGTCTACACCACCCTCGACCTCGACCTTCAGCAGGTCGCCAACAAGGCCGTCCTCGACGGGACCGCTGCCTACGAGCGCCGCCACGGCTGGAAGGGAAGTCTCCCCAACATTCTGCTTCAGGGGCTGGACATGGAGACGTACCGCCATCCCGACTGGACCCAGCCGCTCGAAAAAGGCAGCTACCTGCACGGCCTGGTGACGGCGGTCTCCTCGAAAAAAATCTCCGTCAACCTCGGAACCCGGCAGGCGATCCTCACTCCCGACAACTGGAAGTGGACGCAGAACCTGGAGGCCACGAGTTTCCTTCGCACCGGCGACATCGTCTACGTCCGCATCGAAGGGAACGCTCCCGATGGTAGCCTGCAAGCCTCGCTCCAGCAGGACTCCGGCGCACAGGCCTCCATGATGGCCGTCGACAACGCCACCGGCGAGGTGCTCGCCATGGTCGGCGGCCGCGACTTCAAGCTCTCGCAGTTCAACCGCGCCACGCAGTCCCAGCGCCAGGTCGGCTCCTCCTTCAAACCCTACGTCTACACCACGGCGATCGAGAACGGCGCGAAGCCCTCCGACATCATCATCGACGGCCCCACCACCTTCCCCACGCCCAGCGGCCCCTACACGCCTCACAACTACGAGGCCAACTACGCGGGTCCCATGACCCTGCTCAGCGCCTTCGCCGAATCGCGCAACATCCCCGCGCTCAAACTCGCTGCCCGCTACGGCATCCGCAAGGTCATCGAGACCGCGCACCGCTTCGGCGTCACCAGCAACATCCCCGCATTCCTTCCGGTCGCCATCGGCTCGGCGGGCATCACGCTGACCGAGCAGGTCGGCGCCTACAGCGTCTTTCCCAATGACGGCATCCTCATCGAACCGCACTTCATCCGCAAGATCACCCAGGCCGACGGCCTCCCCCTCGACGAAAAACCTCCGGCCGTCTCCGAGGTCATCTCCGTCGACACTGCCCGCGCCATGATGCAGCTCCTGCAGGCCGTCGTCCGCCAGGGCACGGCAACCGCCGCGCTGCAGTTGAACCATCCGCTCGGTGGCAAGACCGGCACTACCAACGACTTCACCGACGCCTGGTTCGTCGGCTTCTCGCCATCGATCACCTGCGGCGCCTGGATCGGCTACGACAACAGCCAGTCGCTCGGCGAAAAAGAGACTGGCGCTCGCGCGGCGCTCCCCATGTGGATGGACTTCATGCGCGTCGCCATCGCGAGCAGACCGAATGAAACCTTCGCCGCCGCCGGCGCTCCGAAAAAAAGGTTGAGCGTGGCCGCAAACAGCGCGGTAGATCCAGCAAAACGAACATCGCCTGCTCTGGCAAAACCTGAAACAGCACCGGCGACGGCCGTACCTGCGGCAAAGCCCGGTGGCACAACCACTACGCCAACACCATCTGGTTATGCCGTCTCCCATTGGGTGACGCCGCACAAATCTGTTGCGACCATACCTGTCAGACCGGCTACGGCGCCAGCAAACTCTCCTGCGTCCGTGCGCTCCGGGACCGCGCAGCCATCACCCGGCAAAGACTGAAATAGCGCTTCGCCTTCGCAACGTCGCGGCCAATCTGCTCCTTCAGCGCTTCGGGGTTAGGCCAGCGCCTCTCCGCCCGCAGCCGGCCGAGAAATGTCAATGTCAGCGGCGTCTCTTCCTCCAGGGCAATCGGATGGAAGTTCAGCAGATGCGACTCCACCGTGAACGAGTCCTCTCCAAACGTCGGACGGTTTCCCACGTTCGTCACCGCCTCGAAGCTCTCGCTCGCATCGCCTAGGCCCACCGTCAGCGTAGTAAGGTAAACGCCATTCGCAGGCAGCAGTTCGCCGTACGGCGCAAGATTGATTGTCGGCACCGTATACCGTGTACCATAGCCGCGCCCCGAGGTTGGCGTGCCGAGCACCGCGAAGCTGCGGCCCAGCAGAGCGCGCACCCGGCTCACCTCTCCTTCCGCGATCATCCGCCGCACCAGGCTCGATGAAACAGCCTCTCCCCGGACGCTGCGCGGCGCATACACCCGCACGGCAAAGCCAAGCTCGTCTCCCAGCGTCTCTAGACCCTCGACGCCTGCCTCCGCCTGATAGCCGAAGCGGAAATTCTCCCCCTCATGCAGTTCGACAACGTGCAATCTCCGCTGCAGCACCTCCGTCGCAAACTCCCGCGCTGTCATTCGCGAAAGCTCGTTCGTAAAAGGAAGCACCAGCACCGCATCCAGTCCCGTCTGCCCCAGCAGCTCCAGCTTTTCGGCGAGCGGCGTAATCAGCGGCTGGCTCAGCTCCGGCCGAATTACCCGCGCAGGATGCGGATCGAACGTAATCGCAATCGAGCGCCCTCCCAGTTCTCGCGCCCGCGCCACCACCTCCGCGATCACCCATTGATGTCCGCGATGCACGCCATCGAAATTACCAATCGTCGCGACCGTCGGACCGTAGTCCGTGGGAACCTCTGCAAGCTGGCGAAATATCTGCATCATGCGATCTCGAACTTGATCTTCAGCCCATCGTAAGCCAGCCGAATATGCGCAGGTAGTGCAGCTTCGGTCGCGGCATGGTCCAGCTCATGGCTCATATGCGTGAAGAAAGCGCGCCGAGGCTTCAACTGCTCCACCATCGCGACCGACTTATCCAGGTGCGAGTGGCTCGGGTGCGGATCGCGCCGCAGCGCATCCAGAATCAGCACATCCAGGTCTTGCAGCAGCGGCACGCTCTCCGGCGGGATATCGCTCATATCGGTCAGATAAGCCGCGCCGCCAAACCGGTATCCCGTAATCTCCTGCCTCCCATGCGTCACCGGGACCCGCCGAAAGCGCGCGCCAAACAGATCGAACCCCGCGCCCGGCGTCCTGTCGATGCGGTGTATCTCCACCCGCGCGCTCGTCGGATAGCGGTTCTCCTTGCGAAACGTGTACTCAAAGATCCGTTCGATATTGTCGGCCGTCGCATCGTCCGCATAGATGGGCAGGCCGCCCTTCACATGGAAACTCAACGGCCGCAGGTCATCGAAGCCCAACACATGATCGGCGTGGCCATGGGTATACAGCACCGCATCCACCCGCCGAACGCCCTCCCGCAGCGCCTGCGCGTGGAAGTCCGGCCCCGTATCCACCAGCACCGTATGGCCGTCATACTCCAGCCGAATCGAGGGTCGCGTGCGCCGGTTATGCGGGTACGTCGACGTGCATACCGCGCAGTCGCAGCCCAGCGTAGGCACTCCCATCGAGGTCCCGCTGCCGAGAAACGTGAGGGTCGCCTCCATCGCTAGCGCATCCTCAGCGAACGATGCTTGGACCAGCCGGACCCGGCCGCCCCGCACCCCCGCCCGGCGCGTTGGCCGCACTCGACCGCACCAGCGCCTGCGTCACCTCAAGAAACGCCATCCGCAGCTCGAACAGCGCGCCATCCAGCAATCGCATCTCTTCATCCGAAAGATTTCCCTTCGTCTTCTCCTCGAGCACCGCCAGCATATCCACGCTCTGCCGCGCGCCCAGAATATCGACCTGCGGCTGCTGTCCCTCCTGCGCCGTCCCGCCAAGCTGCATGATCGCCGTCAGGTACACCGACTGCACCAGTTGCTCAAAACTCATCGCGGGCGGATGGTCCATTCCCGGGTTCGCCGACCGGATCGCCGTATCCAGGCGGTCTGCCGTCATCTCATACGCGCGCTTCGCCTGATCGTTCTGTTCGGCCGTAGGGGCAGGCGCCATCTCCGGCTCCTGCGCGCTCTCAGGCGTCTCGGCAGGCTTCTGCTCCGCGGCGGCAACCGGCTTCGCTTCGCGCTCTTCTTTCGCCGGGGAAGGAGCAGCATCGGGCCGCAGCTCTCCCTCGGCGGTAAACTTGCGGCGATCGGTAATAACAAACGGCTTATTTGCTTCAGACATGGTCACACTCTTTCAGAAGGTTCAGATGCAGCACGCAGCCCGGAAGCTGCAGCACTCAAAAAAGGAAGCGAAACCGGCACAGCAACGCCACCGGCATACACCAGACGCAGGCCGCGCTCCAGCGCCTCACGCCGTACATAGCCCAGCGCAAGCGTGACCATCGCGCCGCCGCTCCCAGACAAAGATTCCTCAAGCAAGGGCACAGCCGCGACACTGGTCAACTCTCCCACCACCTTGCCCTCCGCCTCCAGCACCGCACCCGCGGCAGGCATCTCTCCCTCCAGCCGAAAGCCCCCGAACGTCCGATGGACATTGCCTCGCGACCGTATCCTCTCAACGATCTCCTGGCCCAGATAGCATCCCTTCGCGAAGTGCAGCGCGCGCGTCTGCCCCGTCTCCTGCGGCAGCTCGCGGTCGCGGATATCGGCGCCGTATCGAGGCGTTCCTTCCAGCATCCGCAGCCACTCCAGACTCTCGGCTTCACATGCCACAGCCCCCGCGCTCAGCAGCGCCTCAGAGACCTTTGCTGCCGCACCGCCCTCCGCGCTCATCCAAAGCTCAAACCGCGCCACCAGCGGACCATACGCCCGCATCACGCTGACATCCACGCCATTCCAACCCACCGTCCGCATCGAAGGCGGCTCCGGAGCGCCAGTCGCAAACCCAATCTTCTCCAGCAGCGAAGCCGCCTGCGGACCGGCTACCAGCAATCCCGCCCGCTCTCTGCTCCCATCGGCCAGTTCCACATCGTCCATGATGATGAAGCGGTCCAGCATCGTCATCAGGCCCGCAACCTGCGCCGCGTCCGTCTCGATCCACAGGGCATCTTCTTCGGCGAAGATCACGCCGTCCCCCTGTATCCGCCCCTGCACATTCAGCAGAAAGTTATACGCACCCTCGCCCGGCTTCAGTGACTGCACCGCGTTCGTCACCATGCCGTTCAGCCAGCGCACCCGGTCTTCTCCCGTCACCCGAATCCAGCCCATATCCCGCAGCGGCGAAACGCCCGCACCCTGCAGTAGCGCGCCAAGCTTCAGGGCAGACTTGCCCATCGCTGAAGCCGAAATCGCGGATTGTGTCGTGGAGGTCATCAACAGTGGCGCAAAAAACTTGCGTACACTTGATTATAGCGATCGATTGAGAGGTCTATGTTGCAGCACACAACCAGCGGTAGCCGCGGTAGCTCCATAAAGCGCATCACGGCCATCGCACTCCTGGCCGCCGCCTATGCCGCACACGCAAGCCAGGCCGCGGCGCCTGCAAGCCCCGCACCAACTGCCGCCCCCGCGCACCCGGGCCAGACCATCGCTCCCGTCGTCCCGCAGCCTCCCGCCAAGCAGACCAGCCAAACCCCCATGACGAAGGAGCAGGCCAACGAGCTCTTTCGCTCCGTAGACGACATCCTCAAATTCGTCAGCTCCGACTCCGGCCTGCCCATCGACCACACCGTCAAACGCAAGCTCATCTCGCGCGACGAGATCACCCGTTATCTCCACGAAAAATTCGACGAAGACGAAGGCGCCAAGCGCATGGAGCGCTCCGAGATCGTGCTCAAAAAGTTCGGCCTGCTCGACCGCGACTTCCAGCTCCGCCCCTTTCTCCTCTCCCTGCTCACCGAGCAGATCGCCGGCTTCTACGACAACAAAACCAAGACCGTGACTCTCCTCGACTGGATCCAGCCAGACGAGCAGAAGCCCGTCCTCGCCCACGAACTCACCCACGCCCTCCAGGACCAGAAGGTCAACCTCACCAAGTGGTCCGCGATCAGCAAGAACGACACCTCCCACAACGTGCAGGAAGATAACCGCCACCTCCAGGTCGACGAAGCCGACACCGCCCGCGAAGCCGTCGCCGAAGGCCAGGCCATGGCCGTCTTCGTCGACTACACCCTCCGCCCCACCGGCAAGACCATCGCCGACGCGCCCGGACTTGCCGCGCACCTGCAGGACCAGATCACCGACACCAGCGGCTCGCCCGTCATGGCCCGCGCTCCTCTGCTGCTCCAGCAGTCGCTGCTCTTTCCCTACAGCTACGGCCTCAGCTTCGAGCAGGCCATTCTTATCAAGGCAGGCAAGCAGGCGGCCTTCGCAGACGTTCTCGCCGACCCGCCCTCGTCCAGCTTCCAGATCATGCACCCTGCCGCCTACATGGCCCACGCTCCCGTCCCGGTCCTGCGTCTGCCGGATATCCATCCTCTGCTCGACCCCGAGTACACGCCCTACGACGTCGGCGTCATGGGCGAACTTGACGTCCGCATCCTCACCGAACTCTTCGGCGGCCGCGAGATCGCCACCGCACTCTCCCCGGAGTGGAACGGCGGCGTCTACTACGCGGCGCAGCGAAAGTCCGCCGTCACCGCGGCGGAAAAAAACTCAACCGCCTCCATCGCGATGCTCTACTACTCCCGCTGGAAAAACCCCGACTCCGCCCGCTCTTTCCAGCGTATCTACGCCGCGCAGATCCCGCGCAAATACTCCAACGTTGTCGAGCGAACCAAAGACGAGACCGGCGAAAACGAGCAGATCTATTCCACCAACGAGGGTGACGTGCTGATCTCCCGCAGCGGCGACAGCGTCTTCATCGGCGAAGGCTTCGACCTCGCGCTCGCCCGCAAACTGCGCGACAGCATCGCCAGCGCGCAGCCCATAGGCCCCATCCAGCAGGCCGCGTCGCCTCTCCAGCCCACGCCGCTTCACGAGCCCGCGCTCTCCATGGCGCATCTCTTCGCCTCCTTCGGCAGCCTCACCGCCGGCACCTCCAGCGATATAATTCCGTAGGGGCAAATTAGATCGAACTCAATCACTGCTGCACCTGTTTCCTTGTTGCTGTATCTGTTTCTCTTGTTGTCATCCCCGAAGGGGATCTGCTGTCCTTCCTGTTTGGGCACAGCCGCCGTAGAACGCCGCACCACAGTCCGCACATCAAGCAACCACGAGGAGCATCTACGTTTTGAAGAAGGCAGAGATTGGCATCATCGGAGGCAGCGGCCTGTACGCCATGCCCGGACTCACCAACCTGCGCGAAGAGCGCGTCTCCACCCCATTCGGCGACCCCTCCGACACCTTCATCCTCGGCGAACTTGAAGGCCGCAGCGTCGCCTTCCTCGCCCGCCACGCCCGCGGTCACCGCATCCTTCCCAGCGAACTCAACTTCCGCGCCAACATCTTCGCCATGAAATCCCTCGGTGTCGAGCGCATCCTCTCGGTCTCCGCCGTCGGCTCGCTCAAAGAGGAGCACAAGCCCACCGACTTCGTCATCCCTGACCAGTTCATCGACCGCACCTACGCCCGCGTCTCCACCTTCTTCGGCGAAGGCATCGTCGCCCACGTAGCCTTCGGCGACCCCGTCTGCGCCACCGTAGCTGGAACCTTCCAGAGCGCCTGCGACAGCGTCGGCGTCACCGGAAAATCCGGCGGCGCCTACGTCTGCATGGAAGGCCCGCAGTTCTCCACCCGCGCCGAATCGAACCTCTACCGTAGCTGGGGAGCCGACGTCATCGGCATGACCAACCTCCAGGAGGCCAAGCTCGCCCGCGAAGCCGAGATCTGCTACGCCACCCTCGCCATGGTCACCGACTACGACTGCTGGCGCGCGGGTCACGACGACGTCACCGTAGACCAGGTCGTCGCCGTCCTCCACCAGAACGCCGACAACGCCTCCAAAGTCGTCCGCGCCGCCGTAGCCGCCATGCCCACCGCCAGAACCTGCGCCTGTGCCAACGCCCTCCAGCACGCCATCCTCACCGACCGAAAAGCCATCCCAGCCGAAACCCGCCAGAAGCTCGCTCTTCTTCTCGACAAATACTTTTAAAAAAACCTCGCCGTTGCCTGTTCTTCGTAGTTGCCGTTGCTTGTTCTTCGTAGTTGCCGTTGCTTGTTCTTCGTAGTTGCTGTTGCTTGTTCTTCATCGTCATCCTGAACGAAGTGAAGGACCCCTGTATTTGCTGTTGTTCTGGCTGTTGCCGTTGCCTTTCTTGTTGTCATCCCCGCAGGGGATCTGCGGTTGTTCTTGCCGTTGCGGTTGTTCTTGCCGTTGCCGTTGTTCTTGCTTTTGAAATAGAGCGGGGCTTTAGCCCCGCCTCTAAGACGCACCGCGAAGCGGTAACCTCTCTGCCGAAGGCCGGAGTGAAGGCGAAGCCGCAACGACCTGAATATTGCTCCCGCTTTCGCTGTTGTCCTTTCCACAGCCTGAGCGGAGGAATTCGTACAAGTTAGAAAGAATCCGCACCACCACAAGGAGCATATGTCCATTCTCGTAGTAGGATCCGTAGCCTTCGACAACATCCAAACCCCCCACGGCGAAGTAGACAACTGCCTCGGCGGCGCCGCAACCCACTTCTCCCTCGCCGCCAGCTACTTCACTCCCGTCCGCGTCATCGCCGTCGTCGGCAAAGACTTCACCGCCGAGCACGAAGTCGTCTTCACCCGTCGCAACATCGACATCCAGGGCATAGAACGCTCTAACGGCCTCAGCTTCCACTGGACCGGCTCCTATTCCGGCAACATGGACGAAGCCAAAACCCTCGGCACCGACCTCAACGTCTTCGAGACCTTCGACCCCAAGATCCCCGACGCCTACAAAGATAGCCAGTTCCTCTTCCTCGCCAACATCGACCCCGTCCTCCAGTCCCGCGTCCGCAGCCAGATGCCCAAGGTCAAGATGGTCTGCGGCGACACCATGAACTACTGGATCGCCGACCACGCCGCCAATCTCGCCAAGGTACTCCGCGAACTCGACGTCCTCCTCATCAACGACGGCGAAGCCCGCATGATCGCCAAAGAAAATAACCTTGTCCGCGCCGCCGAAAAAGTCCTCGCCATGGGTCCCCGCACCCTCGTCGTCAAACACGGCGAGTACGGCGCCACCGCCTTCTTCAGCGACCGGTCATTCCCAGGCAAAAAAATCACGTATCCCTTCCGCGCCCCAGCCCTGCCGCTCGCCGAGGTCGTCGACCCCACCGGAGCAGGCGACTCCTTCGCCGGAGGCTTCTACGGCTATCTCGCCTCGCAGCCCGAGCTCACCCCAGCCGTCTTCCGCACCGCCATGTTCTACGGCGGCGTCATGGGCTCCTTCGCGGTCGAGCGCTTCGGCACCGAACGCCTCCAGAACGTCTCCCGCGAAGAGATCGACCAGCGTTTCAAACTCTTCCGCGAGATCTCGCATCTTGACGCATAGAAGATTGTGTCCTGCCGGACGGGCTCCCTACGCGGGAGGCGGTCACTTCGTGACACGTATACCGGTCTGGGCACATGAAAATCATGGGCCGTCCCGTTGGTCCGGATGAGAATACTCCATCCCGACCAACGGGAGGACCACGCAAAGGGGTATACACGCCACGAATTGACCACCCCGCGCGTAGCGGGTCCGTGCGGCAGCACACGAAGTATCATCGCAAAAGATTCTATGCCGATCCGTCCAAGACAATCTCGCGCACAGCGCCTCATGGCACCGGCCCGCACCGGAGCCCCAGCCGCCGCGCCACCAAACCCCGACGAAGTGCGCCCCGCCACCCGCGAAGAGACCTTCCCCGTCGCCCTCGCCGCAGTGCTTCTATCCTTCGTCGCCCTCGTCGTCTCCTTCTCCCGCGGCTACGTCCTGCTCTACGGAGACGCCGTAGCCCACCTCGGCATCGCCCGCCGCATTCTCGACTCCCGCAACCCCGGCCTCGTCCAGCTCGGCGGCGTCTGGCTCCCGCTCCCTCACCTCCTCATGCTCCCCTTCGTGCAAAACATGCAGTGGTGGCAGAACGGCCTCGCCGGAGCCTGGCCCTCCCTCATCTGCTACATCGCCAGCGTAGCCGGCCTCTACCGTCTCGCTCGCCGCATTCTGGTCCCGCGCTGGGCACTCGCCGCCACTGCCTTCTACGCGCTCAACCCCAACCTCCTCTACCTTTCCACCACGGCCATGACGGAGCCGCTCTTCCTCGCGCTCTTTATCTGGACCACCCTCCTCACCATAGAGTGCGTAGCCGCAATCCACGCCACAGCCAGTTCCCCTATCTCCGGATCTCCGGACATAGGCTCTGGCAAGACAGCAGCTATTCGCCAAGCCACCGAATCCCGCCGCGTCTCCCGGTACCTCATTCTCCTTGGCATCTTCATCCTCGCCTCCGTCTACACCCGCTACGACGGCTGGATCCTCGGCGCCTCGGTCTGGTGCATCCTCACCTGGCAACTCGCGCGCAACCGCACCCTCTTCCGCAAACTCGCCCCATCCTTCGCGGTCTTCACCCTCCTCACCCTCGCCGGCCCCATCAGCTGGCTCGCCTACAATCAGCACTTCATGCACGACCCCCTCGACTTCCTCCGCGGCCCCTACTCCGCCGCTGCCATCGAGAAAAAGACCATGCCGCCCAACGGCCACCATCATCGCGGCTGGCACAACCCCGCCTGGGCGCTGCTCTTCTACACCCGCACCGCACAGGTTGACGCCGCCTTCTGGGAGACCGGTCTCCTCGTCATGGCCGCCGCCCTCGCCGGCCTCATCCTCGCCATCCGCCGCCGCCTCGCCCTCTCCACTCTCCTGCTCTGGATTCCGCTGCCGTTCTACGTCTACTCCATCTCCTACGGCTCCGTCCCCATCTTCATCCCGCAACTCTGGCCCCACGCCTTCTACAACTCCCGCTACGGCATGGAGCTCCTCCCCGCCCTCGCGCTCTTCGCCTTCCTTACCGTCGCATGGCTCGAACACCACTGGACCCAGTCCCGTTCCCAATCCCAATCTCTCATCAAGCGCCTCCTCCAACCCATCACCCTCCTCCTCATCGCTCTCAACACCGTCACCATGATGGGCGGCTTCGGAGATCGATTGAACCACCTGCTCGGCCTCGAAAAATACACTCCTCCCCTCGTTCTCAAGGAAGCCCTCGTCAACGCCACCACCCGCGTCCCGTTCGAACAGGCCCTCGCCCGCCAGCTAAGCCAGTTCCTCCCCGGTAAAACCATCCTGATGTATAACTCCGACCACATCGGCGCGCTTCAGGACGCAGGCATTCCCCTCCGCCAGACCCTCAACGAAGGCGACTACGACAGCTTCCACGCCGCCCTCGCCGCCCCCGCCGAACACGCCGCCTACGTCGTAGCCATCGCCGGCGATCCCGTATCCGCCGCCGTAGCCGCGCATCCCCAGGGCCTCACCGAACTCTCTATCCTCTGCACCACCGGCCAGCCCTGCGCCCGCATCTACCAGTCGAAAAGATAGTGTCCTGCCGCCCCACTTCGTGGGGTGTATACCCCGTTGGTCGCGGCTCCCGTTGGTCGCTACAAATTTTCCTGCCGACCAACGGAAGGACCAACCGAAGGGGTATACAAGTCACGAAGTGACCGCCCCGCGCGCAGCGGGCCCGTCCGGCAGGACAATATCTTCAGGCACAATAAAAGCAGCATGATCCCCTTCATCAAAGCCCACGCCTGTGGCAACGACTTCCTCCTCATCGAAGAAACGCACGCCCACCGCCGCCACGCCGAGCTCGCCCGCAAGCTCTGCGCCCGCAATACCAGCATCGGCGCCGACGGCATCGAATTCCTCAACCGCAAACCCGACGGCTCCCTCTTCCTCCGCCTCTTCAACGCCGACGGCTCAGAAGCCGAGCTCTCCGGCAACGGCACCCGCTGCGTCGCCGCCTGGCTAGCCCACAGCGAAGGCCGCGAAACCGTCTCGCTAGGCACTCACGGCGGCCTCCGCACCTGCCGCGTCATCGAAAGCACCCCACCCACCTACCTCATCGAAACCGAGATGGGCATCCCCCGCGTCATGCCCCGCACCATCGTCCTCCCCGGCATCGGCAACATCGAAGGCGCGATGGTCAACACCGGCAACCCCCACTTCGTCCTCTTCGTTGACCCTGAAGCCTCCCCCGACACCGAAGACTTCACCACCCATAACCTCCCCTGGCAGCAGCTTGGCGCAATCATCGCCACCAGCCCCCTCTTCCCCCACGGCACCAACGTCGAGTTCGTCCGCATCCTGTCTCCAGACGAAATCGCCTTCCGCATCTACGAGCGCGGCTGCGGCCCCACCACCTCCTCCGGCACCGGCACCTGCGCCTCCTCCGCCGCCGCCATGTCCCTCCGCCACACCGCCCGCGAGCTCACCGCCATCGCCCAGGGCGGCCCACAGCGCACCACCTGGCCCGACGCCAACGCCCCCATGCGCCTCACCGGCCCCGCCGAAATCATCTGCACCGGCGAGGTCTCCGGGCTATGACTCCACCCATACCCAGCAACCACAAATCTCTCTTGCCGTTGTTCGTTCTTCGCCGTCATCCTGACCATCGAGCTTGCGAAGGGGAAGTATCCCCGCACTTCGTCCTTGCCTGTTCTCTCCTGTCGCGCGTATCTGATCTTTGCGGAAAAGCAACACGCTGCGAATCCTTAGAGCAAAGCAGCAGTTGGCGTGCCCTTGTTTGTCATTCTCGAAGAGTCTTCCGTGTCCTTGTTTGTCATTCCCGAAGGGAATCTGCGTTTGCCTTTCTCCACACCAACAGCAAATCCGCTCTAGTCTCCAGGCACGCCCTATGAAGCCTGCCCCTACGCCCTCCATCAAACCCCGCGCCCTCCGCCCCGGAGCAACCCTCGCCATCGTCTCGCCCGCGAGCGCCTGCAAGCCAAATCTCGTCCATCAAGGAATCGACCACCTCCACGCCCTCGGCTACAAAACCGTCCTCGGCCAACACGCCTTGGCCAGCGGCCCCTTGTACTACGCAGGTTCGCTCGAAGACCGCCTCCATGACCTCCACGCCGCCTTCGCCGACCCCGCCATCGACGGCATCCTCTGCACCCGCGGCGGCTGGGGATCCGCCGAACTCCTCCCCCACCTCGATACCGCCCTCATCCGCGCCAACCCCAAACCCTTCATCGGTTACAGCGACCACACCTCGCTCCACCTCTGGCTCCACACCCAAGCCAACTTCATCACCTTCCACGGTCCCATGGCCGCCGCCGACTTCAGCCGCGAAGACGGAGTAGATCTAGCAAGCTGGCAGCACAGCCTCCAGCAAGCCGCGCCCTGGTCGCTCGAAAAGAAAGCCGGCCTCCGCACCCTCCGCCCCGGCCAAGCCTCGGGCATCTTCACCGGCGGCTGCCTCTCCCTCATCGCCGAAGCCCTCGGCACCCCCTACGCCCCCCGCCTCTCGCAACCCACCATCCTCTTCCTCGAAGACATTGCCACCAAGCCCTACCAGTGGGACCGCATGCTCCTCCACCTCCGCTACGCCGGCCTCCTCGAAAACGTAACCGGCATCGTCCTCGGCGACATGCGCCAATGCGTCCCCCCCGAAGAAGAACCCTACCTCGACCAGGCCATCCTCCACGCCCTCCGCAACTTCCCCGGCCCCATCGCCATCGGCCTCCGCAGCGGCCACGTCGCCACCCAAAACCTCACCCTCCCGCTAGGCATCCCCGTCCGCCTCGACCTCACCCAACCCCAAAACCCAACCCTCCACTTCCTCGAATCCGCCGTGACCGTTTAGCCTCGAAAATAGCCGCTACTCTTCTTCGGTGATTGTTCCCAATTGGGCTGTTATCTGACCATCGAACGAAGCGAAGGGGAAGAACCCCCGCATTTGTCTTTTGCCGGGTGCCCCATATCTCGATTCTGAGATGTGGGCATCGAGCGATGCGAGACCGCGTTCCTCTCCCCCGGACTCTACACCAGCACGCCATCTCTCCCCCGAAGCCCCCACGCTATTGCTTTTCCTCCGCATCCCGGCAAAACTTGTACCAGCCCATGCACGCCCCCAAACACATCCACCTCATCGGCATCTGCGGCACCGCCATGGCCTCGCTCGCCGGCATGCTCCAGCAGCAGGGCCACCGTATCACCGGCTCCGACACTGCCGCCTACCCGCCCATGAGCGACCAGCTCGCCGCCCTCGGAATCCCCATCCTCCAGCCCTACGCTGAAAAAAATCTAAACCCAAAGCCCGACCTCGCCATCGTAGGCAACGCCATCTCCCGCGGCAACCCGGAGCTCGAGCACATTCTGGACCACCGCATCCCCTTCACCTCCATGGCCGCCATCCTCCATGACGAGTTCCTCCCCAACCGCGAATCCCTCGTCGTCGCCGGCACCCACGGCAAAACCACCACCACCAGCATGCTCGCCTGGATCTACGAGGTAGCCTCGCGCACTAACCGCGCCTTAGCCCCATCCTTCCTCATCGGAGGCGTAGCCGAAAACTTCGGCGCCAGCTTCAAACTCCGCCCCACCAAACCCTTCCTCCTCGAAGGCGACGAGTACGACACCGCCTTCTTCGACAAAGGCCCCAAGTTCCTCCACTACTTCCCCGACGCCCTCATCCTTACCCACGTCGAGTTCGACCACGCCGACATCTACGCCGACCTCGCCGCCGTCAAGACCGCCTTCAAACGCCTCGTCAACCTCGTCCCCCGCCGCGGCCGCATCGTCGCCTTCGATGCCAGCGAGAACGTAACCGAATGCGTCACAAAATCCTTCTGCCCCGTCGAACGCTACGGCTTCTCCCCCGACGTCCACTGGCGCATCTCGAACCTCCGCCACGAAGGCCCTCTCACCACCTGGACCCTCACCCGCGCCGGCCAGCCCTTCGCCGAACTCACCCTTCCCATGCCCGGCCAGCACAACGCCCTCAACGCCACCGCCGCCGCCGCCCTCGCCGCAGGCCAGGGCATCCCCGCCGAAGCTATCGTTGAAGCCCTGGCCACCTTCCAAAGCGTCAAGCGCCGCCTCGAAGTCCGCGCCGTCATCAACGGCATCACCATCATCGACGACTTCGCCCACCACCCCACCGCCATCCGCGAGACCCTCCGCGCCCTCCGCGAGTCCTACCCCGGCCAGCGCCTCTGGGCCGTCCTCGAACCCCGCTCCAACACCCTCCGCCGCAACGTCTTCGAGGCCGAGGTTATCGACAGCCTCGCCCTCGCCGATCGCGTCGTCCTCGCAGCCGTATTCCAGTCCGAGAGCATCCCCGCCGCCGAGCGCCTCCACCCCGACCACATCGTCTCCGCCCTCAACGCCCGCAGCATCCCGGCCTCGCTCCACCCTGACGCCGACGCCATCGTGGCCTCCCTCGTCCCCCAACTCAAACAAGGCGACATCTTAGCCATCCTCTCCAACGGAGGCTTCGGCAACATCTATCAAAAGCTCCCCAACGCCCTCAAACAGCACTCCCAGCTACGCTAACTATCACAACGTACCAGCCAACCACCACGTCTCAGCAAGTTTTTTTATCGTCATCTCGACGCATCTGCCTTTGTTTCTTTTATTCTCACCCCCGAAAGGGATCTGCTGTTGCCTTTGCTTTTCTTTTTATCGGAACTTCCTTCAGCGGGAAATCCATCCGCGCATCTTAGACCAGCGAATCAGTACGGCGCGCACGAATCAGTATCCGGCTTCAGTCACCACATTCTCCAGTTCTTCCCCCGCGATCAACCGCCTCACCTGCTTCGCTCCAAACCGGAAGGCACGGTGAATAAACTCTGGAGTCGCTCCTCCGATGTGCGGTGTGATCATGCAGTTCGGGGCCGACCACAGAGGATGTCCAGCGGGAAGCGGTTCGGGGTCCGTCACATCGAGTGCGGCGCGTACTCTGTGCTGCTGCAGCGCCTCCAGCAGAGCGTCCGTCACTACCACCGGCCCTCGTGCAGCATTCACCAGCAACGCTCCACGCTTCATCAGGCCAAGCTCCGAGGCCCCGATCAGCCCCTTCGTCTCTGCGGTAAGAGGCACAATGACCACGACCACGTCCGCCTGCGGCAACAACGTAGGCAACTCTCCCGTGCCATGAACCTTCGGAGTTTCGCGAGCGCTTCTTGCGAGGCGAACGACCTGCACGCCGAACGGAATCAGACGAGCTTCGATCGCGGCTCCAATCGATCCATAGCCCACAATCAGAACGGTCTTCCCCTCCAGATCATCGCCTAGAATCTCGTATTGTCCGGTCTGCGCTTCGCCTCCATCGAAAAACGCGCCGGTACTTGCCTCTTCGCCCCTCCACTGCTCCTGCCGCTGCAAATCTCGATAAAGCGGAAAGCGTTTGAGCGAACCGAGAATCGCCGCCACAACCCATTCCGAGGCGGAAATATCGTGAATCCCGCGCCCATCGCATAGCGTTACATCCTTCGGCAGCCAGGGCGAAATCCAATCGACTCCAGCCATCATGGACTGTGCTACCTGCAATCCGCGAAGGTGGGGAAAAACTCTCTCCGCATCCTGTCGCCGGAACGGCATGATCCAGAAATCGACGTTCACTTCTCCGGCGGGATCGCGGGGGATCCGCACAATCTCCGCCTCGCGCGGAAAACCAGCCAGCAGCTCTTCCGCAAGATTCTCATCGACGCCAACGCGCACCATCTCTTGAGTGTGCCTGAAGCAGAGACGAAAGAGAAGAAGGCGGAAGCAGCGCAGAAAGGTTTCCAGCCCATCTCCCGGGAGAGTAGGATTTTCGAGTCGGCTCTCTCATCAAAGGACATTCAGTAAGCTGGACCAGCATGGAGTAGCCGTTCTGAGCGAAGAGTAAGCCCATACCGCCAGCCTTCGCTCCGGTATGTTGAAAGCAGGAGTAAAAAGCTTGGCTCCGTGGACGCAGCTTTCCCCATACCTTCCCTCTGTTGCCGACGGCGGGACGAACTCCGTTCTGCTCCATACCTCACGTTTCGATGCTGTCAATACCAAGAGTCTTCTCTTCTGCGACCCACTACGGATCGTCATGGCGTCACAGCTCGATCAGATTCCGGAGCTGTTTCGGCAGATCGAACAGGCCCTCGCCTCCGGGTTCCATGTCGCGGGGTATCTCAGCTACGAGTGCGGCTACCACTTCGAGCGCTTCGATTCCTCCGATCTCAGAGAGCAGGCGTTGCCGCTTGCCTAGTTTGGCGTCTATCGCAATCCCATCGTCTACCAACACCGGAAAGGCGCGATGGAGCGAGCGGCCGAACTTCCCGCGCCTTCCATTCCTGCGCGTCTTGCTAAGCGGATCGAGCTGAACATCTCGAAGCAGGATTACCGCGCCAGCATCGATCGCATTCAGCGATACATTCAGGCAGGCGACACCTATCAGGTGAACTTCACCGACAGTGTCTCGCTGCCCCTCCCAGTCCCACCCGGCGCAGCATTCGCCACACTGGTTAAGCAGCAGCCCGTCTCCTATGGCGCGTTCCTCAATGTAGCCGGGCATCATATTCTTTCGCTGTCGCCGGAGCTTTTCTTCAGAATCGAAGACGGAAGAATCGTCACTCGTCCTATGAAGGGCACCATGCCGCGAGGACTCGACTCCGCCGAAGACGCCGATGCCGCCATCCGTCTGCAGCATGACGAAAAAAACCGCGCGGAGCATCTGATGATCGTCGACCTGCTGCGCAACGACCTCGGCCGCATCTGCGACATGGGCAGCGTTCACCTCGACGACATCTTCTCCGTGGAGCGGTATGCAACGCTATTGCAGATGACCTCCACGATCTCAGGCAAGCTGCGCGCCAGGCTCTCCTACTACGACATCTTCAAAGCGCTCTTTCCCAGCGGCTCCATCACCGGCGCGCCCAAGATCCGCACCATGCAGATCATTCGCGAACTCGAGCAGGCGCCTCGCGGAATCTACACTGGCGCCATCGGCTTCATTTCACCTGGCGGAAACTCCGCGTTCAACGTAGCTATCAGGACTCTCGTCGTGAAAGACGGCCACGCCCATATGGGAGTCGGTGGGGGAATCGTGGCCGACTCCGATGCCGACGAGGAGTATCGCGAATGCAGGCTGAAGGCAGAGTTCCTTGTTCGTGAACGGCATGAATTTCAACTAATCGAAACCATGCTCTGGGAGCGCGATTTTTTCCTATTGCCGCTGCACCTGGATCGCCTGCAATCTTCGGCCAAATACTTCGACTTCCCGTTCGACCGCGAAGCCATTCTCTCCGCATTGGCAAACGCCTCGAAAAACTTCAGCGCGCAGAGTCGCTACCGGGTGCGGCTGCTGCTGGAGGAATCAGGCAGGCCAGCCATCACCGCGACGCTGCTTCTTCACGAAGCATCCACGGGGCACGTCCGGTTGTCGTCCCAAGCGACCTCTTCTGCGGACGTATTTCTTCGCCACAAAACAACCCACCGCAGCCTCTACGACCGCGAGTACGCCCAGGCGCGCGCCGATGGCTTCGACGACACACTCTTCAGGAACGAGAAGAACGAGCTTACCGAAGGCGCAATCAGCAACCTCTTTATCCAGCAGGGAGAGCGGCTATCGACCCCGCCGCTAAGCTCCGGAGTGCTTCCTGGCATCTTCCGTCGCCACATGCTGGAGACCAATCCCGCCGCAGAAGAGCGGACCCTGCTGCTGCCGGACATCATGGCTGCGGATGCGATCTTTCTCTGCAACGCCGTTCGTGGACTTCGCAAGGTTACGCTCTCGTTATAGATAGCTCGGCATAGATAGCTCGGCAACGATCCAGCCGCCGTTGCTCCCGCTCCCGTCCAAAGCGATCACCAGAAGAGAGACAATAGAGTTATGGCTAGATTCAGCAGCGTGCAACGGTTCTTCCTCCTGGCTCTCTTATCGCTTGCCCCATTGCAGGTCTCCGGGCAACAGCCGGTCTCGTCGAAAGAAACCGTCAGCTATATCCAGCAAGCGTGGTCCACCCTCACCCGGTCGAACAGCCAATGCGAGACCTTCGTGAATCGTATGATCGCCACGCGGACAGTCGTCTACATCTCGCAAACCGAGAATCGCGACAAGGTGGCAAGGGAGCTTGCAACCTGCAAGGTCGATGTTCGCCAGTTGCCGAAAAGAATTGAGGAGATCGGCGACCTGGATTCGTCTGCCCTGCCTTCGCCCGGACTGCTTTACCTGCCGCACCCGTACGTCGTTCCCGGCGGCATGTTCAATGAAATGTACGGCTGGGACTCGTATTTCATCCTGCGCGGCCTGCTGTTGGATCGAAAACCCGAACTGGCCAAGGGCATCGTCGAGAACTTCTTCTATGAGATCGAGAACTACGGCGGCATCCTGAATGCAAATCGAACCTACTATCTCTCCCGTTCGCAGCCGCCGTTTCTCACCTCGATGATCCGCAGCTTATACAGTGCCGGTGCCGTCGATAAGACCTGGCTGGCCACAGCCTACAAGTACGCCGCCAGAGACTACTCCCTCTGGCAGCGCCCGGAACATCGCGCCGGAGACACCGGCCTCGCGCGCTACTTCGACTACGAAAACGGCCCCGTTCCCGAGATGGGTTCGGACGATGCGTACTACGTCGGTGTCGCGCAACATTCCCTCGAGGACGATAACCGCTCCGGCTATGTGACGCCCGTTCACCCGCCCGTATCCAAAAACGACTACACCATCAAAGTCTGTTCGCAGGCCAGCCAACGATGCGCGCCGCCCGCTGCCATCCGGCTAACCAACGACTATTTTTCCGGAGATCGCGCCATGCGGGAATCCGGATTCGACGTCAGCTTCCGCTTCGGCCCCTACAGTGGACGAACCCAGCACTTCGCTCCCGTCTGCCTCAACTCGCTCCTCTTCAAAGAAGAGCAAGACCTTGCCTGGATGGCCCGGCAACTCGGGCTCACCGCAGAGGCAGCCAAATGGGAAAAGCGCGCTGAGCTTCGCAAAACGCTCATCGACAAATATCTATGGAACCCCACCGCAGGCGCCTACTTCGACTACGACACCGAGGCCAAACGGCAGTCGACCTACTTCTACGCCACCACCTACTATCCGCTGTGGACCGGTGCGGCCAGTCCGGAGCAGGCACGCAGCGTCATCCATACCTTCGCGCGTTTGAATCGCCCCGGCGGCCTCATGATGAGCGACTTCGTCTCCGGCGCGCAGTGGGACGACCCCTACGGTTGGGCGCCCATCCAGCTTCTCGCGGCGGAAGGATTCGAACGCTACGGATTTCACACCGAGGCGGACGCGGTAGCCAACGAGTTCACCAGCATGATCGACGAGAGCTTTCACCGCGAAGGCACCATCCACGAAAAATACAACGTCGTGGACCGCTCCGCCAACGTCGTCATTACCAAGGGCTACACCCAGAACGTAGTCGGCTTCGGATGGACCAACGGCGTCTACCTGGTGCTCGATCAACTGCACCAGAACGCCGCCTCGAAGCTCCAGGCGACGGCGAAGTAGGTCCGACCGATTACGTCCCGCTCGATACGCAACGAACCTCTGCTATAGATCTCGGTTTTGAAAGGGCGTGTGGCTTCAGCCACGCCGTAAGGTGATCAAAAAAGATGGAGCTTTAGCCCCTGAGGGATCGTTAGAGCGAAGTGGCAGTTGGCGTAGAGTCTGCCGTGCCCTTTGTTTGTCATTCCCGAGGGGAATCCGCGGTTGCCCCCTTCCACACCAACAGCAAACCCGCTCTAGAAGGGCTTAATCAGAGATTCCTTCCGTATAGCTATAGTCCGCGTTCAACCGCGGAAACGCGGTGATCCTCAACTTCGCAGCGCCATACGGAACCAGTGTCACCGTCTCCACCGGTTCCTTGCTGGTAACAGGGCTCGCCGGAACCGGGCCTGCCACGCCATCCACCGCCTCCCACGTCAACAGTCTGCGTGCTTCCACCTGCAGCTTCACCGGAGATCCTTTCAGAGAGAAGGGAACTGCTCCCACGGCGCCTTCTTCGACCTTGACCCGATCCATCGCGTCGTCCCTCACCGCGAGAGCGTAGTTCCACGGCGTCGTGGGAAACACCTGCCAGTCTGCCGTCATGCCGCGGTCTCTCAACTTCACCCAGTCCTGTCCTATCGGGTACGAGAATACAAGCGGACCTCTGTCGACCGAGACAGATTCGTTAAACCCGCGAGTCAGCCTCGGCGTCATCGGCAGCTTCAGCGCGACGACATCGCCGGCCTTCCAGGTGCGGTCGATCTTCGCAAACTCCCCCGCTGCCGGAGCGGGCATTGCCTCTCCATTCAAGCTGATCGTCGCGCCCTTCGCCCACCCAGGAATGCGAAGCCTCAGCGGAAACTTGACCGGCGCAACCGGATTGACCATGATGCGGATCGTATCGCGGAAGGGATATTCGGTCTCCTCCAGCAGATGCACCGCTGTCTTGCCGACGCGCGTGTTCACCTCCGAAGGCGAGTAGACAGCCGCCACAAGACCACCGTCGTGCGAGGCCATCCACAAGCTGGCCGCGAACTTGGGCCACCCCTGGTTGAAGTTCGCGGTGCAGCAGCCGAAGTTCGGCTCCAGCCCGTACAGGTTCGACTCAGGACCGTCCGTCGTCCATGGCTTGCTCAGCAGGCCGGACTCCACCTGGTTCGGCTGCTGGTTGTATTGGTGCGCCCACATGTCGTCGGTAAACGTGCCCGGCAGCGCATTGAACGCGATACGTTCCAGGCGGTCTCCCAGCGCTGCATCTCCCACAATGGCAAGCGACTGCTCCAGCGAAAACATCGTCTCGACGACCGTGCACAGCTCCGAACCCTGCGAAGGATTGCGCCCTGCAAAATGTTCGTCGCAGGAAAACATTCCATTCGGCAGGCCATGATATTGGTCGAGCGCGGCAAGCATCTGCTGCACTCCGCGGCGGTCCTCTTCCTTGCCCGACACCACCGACCACACCGGAGCGGCCTTGATCGCCTGCCCATTATTCACCCCATGTGTGGCCAGCGCCATGTCTGCCAAACCTTGTCCTTTATCGAGTTTGATCGCCTCCCGTGTGATCCGCTGCGTGTATTTGAAGTTCGCGAAGTCCGCCTGCCAGTCGTAGCCCTGCGCGTGCAGCAGGCGCGCAAGCTCGATCAACTTCGGGTCTCCGGTGCGGTTGTAAACCCAGATCACGGCAAGAGCGTTATCCTGCCAGCGGAACTTGCCCCAGTCCCGCAGAGGCCGGTCAGGAAGCGTCGCAAGCTGATACGCAAAGTAGCGCGACAGCAACGGGATAACCCGAGGATCGCCCGTCGCTTCTTCATACTGCATCAGCGCCTTCAGCATCACCATGCGCGGCCACCAGTCGTTGTTGCTCTTCGGGCCGAGCATCCCATCCGGCGTCTGGCTCGACAGCGTCCAATCGACAAATCGCTGCGCCTTCCCCTTCAGCCGCTCGTCCTGCAGCAGATACGCGAGCGGCACCAGGCCATCCAGAAAATACGGGCCCCGCTCCCACGACTCGCCCGTTCCGCCCAGCCAGCCGCTGTTGCTCCCCACATCGGCCCACGTCTCGTCGAGGTGTCCCGAAAGACCGTTCGCCTGAATCTTCAGCTGCTCCAGCAGCCAGCCGCGCGGCCGCACTGACCCAAGCGGAAGCGGATAGAAGGCATTCGGCCGGAGCGGCGCTCGATTCGGGAACATCGCCCCGGCAGAAGACCCATTAAACCCGTTAGACCCATCCACCGATGACGAAGGCGAGTTCGCGAAACCGAAACGGCCCGTGACCGGCAGAGCAGCCACGGCGGCCACACTCACCTGCTTGAGAAAACGCCGTCTGCTGCCGAATCGCTGATCGAACCTCGTGCTCATGGAGAATGCCTCTCACCGCTCTTGCTGCTTTTATTCTAGTCGTCAGGAGCTGTCTCCGCGCCGCGCAGGAGACACGCACCCCATACGCGAGGAGCCAACGCAAACTCACGGAATCAACCTCCCGGCATCGAAGAGTCTGTCCAGAAAACTGCCATTGAGGGCTTCTCTTTGGTGTTTGTCCTTCGCCGTCATCCTTGACCTTCGAGCGCGGCGAAGGGGAAGGATCGCTGTCTTCGCCGTTGCTCTTGTCTTTGCCTGTTCTTAATCCGCCGCATCCGCGCAATCCGCGGTCGAGCCTTTCAGTTTCCGCACAGGCATCTAACACGTATTGCCGGTGTTTGTGAGGAGCCTTATGGTCGAAGCAGTCTTGTGCGATATGGACGGAACCCTCGTCGAAAGCAACTGGTTACATGCGGCTGCATGGAAGGACGCCTTCGCTGTCGTCGATATCCCGTTGGAATTGGAGGACGTGCGCCGTCAGATTGGCAAAGGCGGCGATGAACTCATTCCCGTATTCGTGCCCTGGTGGAAGCGGCCGATGATCGAGGAGCCCCTGAAGGAATATCGCAAGTTCATCTTCCGGCAGGAGTACCTTCCGAAGGTTCAGCCGTTCCCCAAAGTCAGAGAGCTCTTCCTGCGCATGAAAGAGTCTGGTATCCGGGTGGCCCTAGCATCGTCCGCCAACAAGGACGACCTGGAAGCTTACAAGAAGATCGCCAACATCTCCGATCTCATCGATGAAAACACCTCGGCCGACGATGCCGATCGAGCCAAGCCCCATCCCGACATCTTCGGATCCACGCTCAGCAAACTCGATACAAAACCAGGCAACGTCCTCGCCCTCGGGGATACGCCGTACGACGCAGAGTCCGCGGGAAAGGCCGGCGTTCGAACCATCGGCATCACAACCGGTGGATGGTCCCGAAGTGATCTACTCCACGCCGGTTGCATCGAAGTCTACAAGGACGTTGCCGAGCTACTCGAGAGATTCGATCAAAGCGCATTGATCGCGTTCGGCAAGCGTCGCTAGGAGGACAACCATTCCTCCTCCGGCATCTGACGATCGCGCATTCAAAGATTTCCGGCATCCAAAGACTCATCTAAAGACTCAAGGACATGCTCATGAATAGTTTCCAGGTGAAATTCAGAGGTACGCCCGACCCGGGGCATCCGGGAGGCATCGTTCTCAACTATCAGAGAGTGGGAGGATTGGCCCACGAGCGAAGCCCTCTCACCGTCACCTTTCGCGATACGGCAGAACTGGACTCCGCCTTCATTGCAGCAGGCATCTACCTGCATACGTACTCACACATGGACCCGGAACGAGATGCCCGTCCCGACCCGGACCAAAATTACGAAGTCACCGAAGACGCTCTGCGAAAGATTGGCTTCGACCTCCCGCGTCCACCCAACCAGCCCTGAATCACTCCACACGATGACACGCAGACGACATCTTGCCCGCAAGTGAATCGGACGAAAACGTAACGCCACGTCCGGCTGCATCCCACCAGACGTACTCTCCGGCTGCGTACCGCGCCCCAGACCCTGAGACGACGTTCGCAAAGATCAGTGACTTGCCGCCGACTGGAACGACAGCCAGGCTGTTTCCCGCCCCATTCAGGTATTCCACCGGGAAGACTCCGGCAGGAAGCCCCATCCTGGACCCCTGGGCATCGCACGCAAACTTCATGATGGTTCGCGAGATTGCTTGAGAGCCATTCAGGTGAATTGTCACGTCGGTAGCTCCTGCAAGTGCGCTACAGGATAAAGCAGCTATCCCGATTGAAATCCGCTTTGCCATTGCCTTCATAACGGGCCTCCTGCGTTCCGTTCCAACATCGTAGTTCCTGGCAGCCGTACCCGCCGCCGGACGAACTTCGATCTCCATTGCCCATCGCACGCCTCGTCACAATGCCCAGGCATTCCCAAAATGGAACTCCTGAAAATAAATCCAAAACCCGTGGCGTATTTTTCAACCTTTGGAAAGTGACCCCAAAATACCATTTACACCACACTAACTACCACAAACTTACCAGCAAAAAACACACCGGATTGCCAAAATTACCAATAAAACACCACAAACATGGCAAGCAAAAAAAGCACTCTCCCGTGGCAGAATCTTACTGCCTTCAGCGCCACTTAACCTGGATGGGCGACACTAGGAGAATGCGTGTTCTGCTGATCGAAGACGAGAGCAGGCTGGCGGAAAACATCTCCGCCGCTCTGGCTCAGGGACCTGGGTTTGCCGTGGACTGCGCAGGTGATGGCCGCACCGGCACCCTGCTGGCGGAGAGCCGCTGCTACGACCTCGTTATCCTCGATCTCATGCTGCCGCTGCTCGACGGTCTCAGTGTGCTGAAACATCTCCGGGCGGGGGAAGACAGGACGCCCGTCCTGATCCTCACCGCACGCGCCGAAGCCGCTTCCATCATCGAACTGCTGAATGCAGGCGCTGACGACTACGTCACCAAACCCTTCGACCTCGGAGAACTCATCGCACGAGCCAAAGCGCTCATTCGACGAGGGAAAGGTGTCGCCGATCCAATTCTCCGGCTCGCCGGCATCGAACTAAACACAGTGGAACAGACAGTTCGGAGAGGCGGCAAACTCGTTGACCTTTCCCCGATGGAATACCGCATTCTTGAGTACATGATGCACCGCCCCCGCACCATCGTTTCCAAGCGCGAGTTGCTCGAACATCTCTACGACTACAACTGGGAGCATCACTCGAATGTGATCGAAGCCCATGTCTCGAACCTGCGCCGCAAGCTGGACGCCGACTCGCAGAAGCCCGGAATAGAGACTCTTCGTGGCCGCGGCTATCGATTGTCTCTCGATGAGCAGGAGCTGGAATGAAGCCTTATTCCATCAAACGAAGGCTGATCGTTTCGGTCCTCCTGGTCGAACTGGCCTCGACCCTGTGCATCTGCGGGCTGGCCCTGCTGTACGAACACCACGCGCGCTTTCGTGCCTTTGACGTCATGTTGCGGGGCCGTGCGGATTCGCTGCTCGGGGCCGTCCAGGATGCCGAAGATGCGCAGGACAATGTCATGCTGGACGGCACGGAAAAGAGCCTTCCTCCACGAGATATCTACGAGGTGTGGGACCAGAATGGTCGTGTCCTCGGCCATTCGCCGAATTGGACCGCCCTCAGCCGAGATCAGTTGGCTGATCAGAACCGCCGGCACAAGCACCTGATCGAGGCGAATAAGAGCTATCGCGTAATCCGCGTGGATGGCGTCCGCGTGGTTGATCCCGGCGACAAAGGCGGAGGGATTCCTCGGTCTGTTGTCATTCTCTACGGATCCCCAACAGGGCCTGTCTGGAAAGAGATCTGGGAGGCAGTCGAGTTCTACGCATTCACCAGTCTTGTGTTGCTGGTGGCCACCGGCTTGCTTATGTTTTGGCTCTTGAGTCGAGGACTTATGCCTCTTAGCGAATTGGCTACCGAGGCAGCCGGTCTCTCCGCGGCTTCATGGAATTTTGTTCCTTCGAATCGGGCTAGAAACACGATCGAGCTTGCGCCGCTGGCCTCTGCGCTCGAAACCGCGCTTCAACGGCTCGAACGTTCCTTTTTCCAGCAGCGCAGGTTTGTCAGCGATGCTGCCCATGAACTCAAGACCGCGGTGGCTGTCGTCAAGTCTTCGCTCCAACTCCTTACCATGAAGCCGAGAAGCACTGTGGAGTACCAGGCCGGCCTCGAACGCTGTCAGCTCGATTGTCACCGCATGGAAGGTATCGTGGCGGATATGCTGACGCTTGCACGGATCGAAGGGGAGTCGCTCAGTCCAGATCGGCGCCAGGAAAACACCGCAGCGGATGTGACACAAGTCGTCCATCGAGTCGTCGAACAATTCGAGTCGATGGCGGAGATCGGACGGTTGCAGTTCGTTATCTCTGCGCCGGATTCATTAGTCCTCGGCATGGCGCAAGCACAGATGGAGCTACTCTGCTCCAATCTGGTGCTGAACGCAATACAGCATAGCGGGCCGGGCAGTCTTATCACAATTCTGGCCGAGAGGGCAGGTCTCTGGGCAGAACTTCGCATCATCGACACCGGATCCGGTATCGATCCGGACCTGCTTCCCTTTCTCTTCGAGCGTTTTTACCGAAGCGACCCCTCTCGCAGCCGCCGCACTGGAGGCACTGGGCTTGGACTCGCGATCTGTAAGGCGATTGTCGAACGATCGCGGGGGGCAATAGAGATCGACAGCCAACTTGGCGGAGGGACAACCGTCCTGATACGCTTGCCTCTTGCACAAAGCCTCGCAAGTGGGGCAGAACATCGTTAAAGCAACCCCTGGCTTTGCAGCCACACATCTGTCCTGCAGCTTTGGGGGAGACAAGCTGATACTGGCCGACCATTCATGTTCATTTAAGCTCGGGTCTGCGATAGTTGCAGAATCGGCAGCAAGCAACCGCCGAACTCTTACTGGAGATTCTATGACCTCGAAGTGCTTCGCTTCCACTCCCTGCAAGCTGATGCTTGCCTCTGCTATAGCTACGACGTTTGCGTTGGGAGTTCCGGCGCTTGCCCAGGGCCCATACGCGGTTCTCGATAAATGGACGATTGGGGGCGATGGAGGATGGGACTATCTCGCCGCCGATCCCGGCTCACACCGTCTGTATGTCACGCACGGCACCCGCGTCGAGGTTCTGGATACTCACACCGGCAAGTCTGCCGGGAGCATCACAGGGTTCAAACGGCTTCATGGCGTTGCGTTCGATGACGGCGGCAAATTCGGCTATATCACCGATGGCGGAGCTGGAGCAGTTGTGGTCTTCGATCGGTCCACACTGGAAAAAGTAGCTTCGATCCCTGCCGGAACGAATCCGGATGGCATGGTCTTCGAGCCGACGACGAAGACGATCTGGGCCTTCAATGGCGGCAGCAAGAATGTGACCGTCATCGATACGGCGGAGCGCAAGGTGGTTGCCACGATTGCATTGCCTGGCAAGCCTGAGTTTCCCGTGGCCGATGGTTCCGGAACCGTGTTTGCGAATATCGAGGACAAGAATGAGATCGTCCGGCTGGACGCTGCGGCGAAGAAGACGACAGCGACCTGGCCGCTTACTGGCTGCGATTCTCCTTCAGGACTGGCTATCGATGTGAAGGGGCATCGCTTGTTCTCTGTCTGCGATGGTAAGAAGATGGCAGTGACCGATTCGAAATCAGGCAAGAGCCTGGCCACACCAGACATCGGAGACGGTCCCGACGCGGCTGGCTATGACGCTGCGCACAAGCTGGCGTTCTCTTCCAATGGAGACGGTACATTGACCATCGTCGATGCGGGCAAGGACGGCTATCCAATCCTTCAGACGGTTCAAACCCAGCGCGGTGCGCGGACAATGGCGTTCGACTCAGGCAACGGCCGTGTGTATCTGGTGACTGCCGACTTCGGACCAAAGCCGTCAGCGACGCCGGAGAATCCTCGTCCACGTCCCGCTATTCTTCCGGGTACCTTCCGCGTACTTGTGGTGGGCCGCAAGTAATGGCCGTTGCCTGCAACCGTTCCGCGAACAAGATAAACCGGTTGTGCGCGCTCGCTGTCCTGCTGCCGGCATTCCAATGCGGTTCAGCTGTCGCGCAAGGGAGCGGGGCGACAGTCACCCCGCCTTCCACTCCAGCTTCGTCCTCTGCAATTACGCTCGATCAGGCAATCTCGCTGGCGCGGACCAATGAGCCGGGGTTTGCAGCAGCAGTTGCCGCCAGTCGCGTCAGCGATTTTGACCGCTCGATCGCCCGCGCCGCGCTGTTGCCGAATGCGGTCTATCACAACCAGTTTCTCTATACCCAGTCGGCCGGACGACAATCGTTATCTGCGACCGAAACTGCGATTCCACCGAACCCGTCGGCGATACTCTCGCCGCCGCGCTTCATCGCCAACAATGCAGTTCACGAGTACATGAGCCAGGGAGAAGTGAACGAGACCATAGGCTTGCAGCAGATCACGGCTGTCTCTCGCGCCTCCGCCGCGGCTGCGGTCGCTTCGGCGGAGCTTGAGATTGCCCGCCGCGGTCTGGTGGCGTCGGTCGTCAACTTATTTTATGGGTCGTTCGGAGCAGACCGCAGACTCGCCGTTGCCCAGCGTGCGGCCCAGGAGGCGTCCAGCTTTACTAAGCTGACACAGCAGCGTGAGGCAGCGCGTGAGGCGGCCCATGCGGATGTCGTCAAGGCGCAGTTACAACAGCAGCAGCGCGATCGGGACGTCTCCGATGCAAACCTGCAGGTGGAGAGATCACGGCTGGAGTTAGGCGTTCTTCTGTTTCCCGATCCGCGCAGCCCGTTTACGTTGAGCGCCCCGTCGACGCCTCCCCCGCTTCCTACTCGTGAGGAGAGCCAGGGAGCAGCCATGCATCTCAACCCGGAGATTCGAAGCGCTGCCAGTTCGCTTCGCGTCAACAGCCTCGATGTAAAAGCGGCGCGGGCGGCTTACCTGCCTGATTTAGCGTTGAACTTCACCTATGGTATCGATGCGGCCCAGTTCGCTGTTAACGGTCGTGAGGGGGCTCGCAATCTCGGCTACTCCGCTTCAGCTACTTTGGATATTCCCGTCTGGGACTGGTTTTCGACCCAGCATAAGGTGCGTCAATCGGAGATCCTGCGCGATGCTGCGAAAACTACGCTGAGCGCCGCGCAACGACGGCTGATTGCGCAGACGGAGGAGTTTTATGCCGAGGCAGAGACGGCGCGTGCCCAACTGGACTCGCTGGACCTGAGCGTGAGAACGGCAGAGGAGAGCTTGAAATTGACTCGTATGCGCTACACGGCGGGCGAGGCGACGGTACTCGAAGTGGTTGATGCGCAGAACTCCTTCACCAGCGCGGAACTAGCGCGTGAGGATGGAATCATCCGGTACCGGACATCTCTCGCAAATCTTCAGATCCTGACAGGAACGATGTAGCCATGCCACGTTTATCTGCCCCATCACAATGCACCTTCTGGATCACGCTACTGCTTTTTACTGTACTGGCCAGCGGCTGTAAGAAAGCCGAAGATACCGCGCCACCCGTGGTCTCCGTTCAGGCAGTTCATCCCGAACAAGGCAGTATCTCGGAGCAGATTACGGCGGACGCTACACTGGCGCCGCTCGCGCAGGCGGCGATCTCCCCCAAAGTGACAGCGCCGGTGAAGCGGTTTTATGTGCAGCGCGGTTCGAAAGTAACAGCTGGGCAGTTGTTGGCCACGCTTGAGAACGGCGATCTTGCGGCTGCGGTTCTCGACAACAAGGGCGCCTATACGGCTGCACAAGCGACCTATGAGACGGCGACACGCGCCACGGTACCGGAGGATTACACCAGGGCGCAACAGGATCTGGCGCAGGCGAAGGCCACTCTCGCTCTGAATCAAAGCATCGTCGACAGCCGCGCCCATCTGTTCGCGCAGGGAGCTATCCCCGGACGCGATCTGGACACGGCAAAGGCCACCCTGGTGCAGTCGCAGGCAGCCTACGATATTGCCCGCCAACACCTGGAGGCGGTCAAGCAGGTCAGCCAGAAAGCGGCACTGGAAAATGCGCGAGGGCAACTCGCTTCGGCGAAAGGGAAGTATCTCGGTGCCGAAGCACAGTTGAGCTATACGGAGATACGCAGCCCAATCGATGGAGTTGTTACAGACCGGCCGCTGTTTGCCGGAGAGACAGCGGCCGCGGGGACTCCTGTCATTACGGTGATGGACACCTCCGCGCTGCTGGCCAAGCTGCACATGGCGCAGATGCAGGCGCAGCAGTTGACCGTGGGCGCGCCTGCGACGGTCGCGATCCCGGGATTGGATAACCCTGTACCGGCTAAGGTCTCGCTGATCAGTCCCGCGCTCGACCCAGGCAGCACGACGGTGGAGGTGTGGCTTCGCGTCGAAAATCCGAAGGGCAGCTTCAAGGCCGGCACTGCCGTGCATGCCATTATCACTGGGCGAACAGCCACAGCGGCGCTCACGATTCCAGCACAGGCGGTTCAGACGGCGAGTGATGGGATGACGAAGTCCGTGATGCTGATTGCGACCGACGGAACCGCGCACAAGCATGCGGTCACGCTTGGTATCCAGACACCCCAGAGAGTTCAGGTGCTCAATGGGCTTGCGCGTGGCGACATGGTGATCACCACTGGCGCATATGCGTTAGATGATGGCACCAAAGTGAAAATCGGAGCCGCACCGGTCGCCGGATCAGACGCAGTATCCGGCGGAAAGGATGATCAGTGAGCACCAGCGCGCCGGTCTCTGAATCTGCGAAGAGCTACTGGCTGGTTACGGTGTCGAAGCCGATGTTCTTCTTCGTCATGGTGTTGGTCTTGGCGGGAATCTATGCCGCTACCCAGCTTCCGATCTCGGTATTTCCTGACACAAATTTTCCGCGTGTGGTGATTGGCATCGACAATGGGGTCATGCCGGTCGAGCAGATGCAGGTGACCATCACCAAACCAATCGAGGACGCAATCAATAGCGTTCCCGGTCTGCTGACAGTTCGCAGCACAACCAGCCGCGGCTCCGCAGAGATCAGCTTGTTCTTCGACTGGAACGTCGATATGTACCGCACTCTGCAATTGACCGATGCGGCTCTTGCGAGGGTTCAGCAAACACTTCCGAATACGGCCCGCATCACCACAAACCGCTTGACTTTCGCTACCTTTCCGATTCTCGGCTATGCGTTGACCTCCGACAAGGATGCGAGTGGAAAAGACATTGTCTCGCCCACCCGATTATGGGAGATCGCTACCTACGATTTGAAGCCTCCGCTGAACCGCGTTCTCGGTGTAAGCACTGTGGTCGTGCAGGGAGGCCAGATCCCTGAGTTTCACATCATTCCCAACCTTGCGCGGTTACAGACTGCTGGCGTGACGCTGCTCGATCTGGTGAATTCCGTTCAGGCTTCCAACATCATCGACTCGCCCGGGCTCTACGAAGCTAATCATCAGCTCATCCTCGGCCTGGTCGGCGCACAGGCACACAATTCCGCGCAGCTAGGTAATCTGGTGGTAAAAACCACATCGAATGGCGCGCCGGTCCGTGTCGCCGATGTGGCCAGAGTCGAACCATCGACCATGCCGGTTTACACCATGGTCACGGCGAATGGAAGACCCTCCGTTCTGCTGAACATCACGCGCCAGCCGTCCAGCAATACCGTTGCGGTTGCCAACGCCATCACCGTCGAAATTGCGAACCTTAAATCGGTGCTTCCGGCAGGCGCGCATCTTGTTCCGTTCTACGATCAATCCGAGCTTGTCCGCGAATCGATCGCCAGCGTTCGCGATGCGATCCTGATCGGACTCGCGCTTGCCTGCCTTATTTTGTTCCTGTTTCTGCGTGACTGGAGATTGTCCCTGATTGCCGGGCTGGTCATTCCTGTGACCGTAGCGGTTACGATACTTTTCTTGTGGCTCATCGGGCAGTCCTTCAACCTGATGACCCTGGGCGGCCTCGCTGCAGCGATTGGCCTGGTGATCGACGATGCGATCGTGGTCGTGGAGAACATTGTGGTCCACCGCGACAGGGGCGGTTCCAAAGTAGATGCGGTCAAGACAGCCCTGAAAGAAATAACCATGCCGCTATTTGGATCGACGATCACCCCGGTCGTCGTATTTCTTCCGCTGATTGCGGTGACGGGAGTGACGGGCAGCTTCTTCCGCGCACTTGCGATTACCATGGCCGTAGCGCTGCTTACTTCCCTGATGCTTGCGCTGACCTTTACGCCGGCGCTGAGCCTGAAGTTGTTGCGCGGGTCCGAGCCAGGATCTGTACGGCGTGAGTCGCACGAGGAGAACGGGCCAGTGATGCGCCGCGTTCTGTCCCTCCACGAACGCGTGCTGAACTGGTCGTTGAGCCGTCCCTTGGCCCTGGCCGGACTTTGCCTCGTATTGGTTGTTGGAGGGTACTTTGCCTACAATGCACTGGGGTCGGATCTGCTGCCGGAGATGGACGAAGGAGCCTTCATCCTCGATTACATCATGCCCGCCGGAAGTTCGTTGGCGGAAACCAATCGCGTGCTCGAACAGGTGGAGACAATCCTCCAGCACACCCCTGAGGTGAGCATCACCTCGCGGCGCACAGGGTTGCAGCTTGGGCTGGCGGCTGTAACCGAGGCGAATACTGGAGACATTTCGGTGCGCTTGAAGGCAAAGCGTTCCCGCTCGATCGAGGAGGTGATGAATGATGTCCGGCAACAACTCAAGTCGACGGTGCCGCAACTCGACGTGGAGTTCACCCAGGTTTTGCAGGACATGATTGGCGATCTCTCCAACTCGCCGGAGCCGATCCAGATCAAGCTCTTCTCAAACGACAGTGAACTGCTTCACGAGTTAGCACCGAGAGTGCAGGCGGCGATTGCGGCCATCCCGGGCGTGGTCGATACGCAGAACGGCATCGACAATACGCTGAGCGGACCTGCGACCAACTTCCAGATTGATCCAGTGGTCGCGGGGCGTCTTGGCTTTACTCCCACCGAGGTAGCGGAAGATGCTACTTCCATCCTGGATGGCCTGCCGACCAATGATCCGTTGATCGTGGGCGGACGGCCTTACACGATCCGGGTGCGGTTGCCGGAAGCGAACCGTACTTCTCTCGACTCCATTCAGAATACGGTGTTCAACTCGAGCACCGGCCGCACGGCGACGCTTGGCTCGCTGGCCGAGGTGACCCAGTTACCACCCCAGAATGAGATCCGTCGAGAAAATCTGCAGCAGGTGATTCTGGTCAGCGGACGGCTGGAGGGCTCGAATCTAGGCGGCGCAATGGCCCAGGTAAAAACCGCTGTCGGACGGCTGAACCTGCCATCGTCGGTCCGTGTCGAGTACGGTGGCACCTATCAGGAACAACAGAAGTCGTTCCGGGACCTTGGCCGGGTTTTGCTGCTTGCTCTTGCGCTGGTCTTCGGAGTCCTGTTGACCGAGTTCCGCAATTTCTCCGCGCCCATCGCCATCCTTACCAGTTCGGTGCTCTCGATCGTCGGCGTGGTAATCGCGTTGCTTATCACGAACACCAACTTCAATGTCGCCAGCTTCATGGGATTGATCATGGTTATCGGCATTGTGGCGAAGAATGGAATCCTGCTGCTCGACGCAGACGAGAAGTTTCGCAGTTCGGAAGAGATGGACCGTTCTGCTGGGGTGAAGAAAGATCTTGGAGCGGAGGAGAATCTCGCACGGGCGGCGATGCTGCATGCCGCGCAGAGGCGTCTCCGGCCCATCGTGATGACCGCGATTGCAGCGGTCTGCGGGATGCTGCCACTCGCATTTGCGCTCGGCTCCGGCTCGCAGATGCTGCAACCGCTCGCGATTGCGGTCATTGGCGGCCTGTGTCTTTCAATCTTCCTGAGCCTGATCGTCACCCCTGTCATTTACTACAGCCTGACCCGCAACCGCCACGCGATAGACACGGTACCGGCAGGCGGATAGCAGAACCCCCGGCAGGAAAGCTGAAGTGGTGTTGCTGTGAGCACTTACACTACAGAAAGCCATGCCTCTGGAATCTCCCAACACTGCTCCGACGAGTCAGGCGGACTCGCCGAGCCCGAGTGGCTTCGCTCCGCTGAAGATTCCGCTGTTCCGCGACCGTTGGATTGCGAGCACGATCTCGTCCGTCGGTACGTGGATGCAGGATACGGCGGGTACATGGCTGATGACATCGCTAACGGCATCGCCATTGCTGATCGCGCTGATGCAGACCGCGGCGAGCCTGCCCGTGCTGCTGTTTGGCCTGCTGGCGGGAGCGACGGCCGATATCTTCGACCGCAGGAAGCTGCTGATCTTCTGGCAGGCGTGGATGCTGGGAGCGGTGGGAATTCTCGCGGTCCTTACCTTCGTGGGGTACATTTCGCCGTGGACGCTGCTGGCGTTTACCTTTCTGCTGAATATAGGGTCGGCAATGAACAACCCCGCGTGGCAGGCGATCGTTCCGGAGTTGGTGCCACGAGAGCTGATTCCCGACAGCGTGAGCCTGAATGCGGCGAGCAACAATCTGGCTCGCGCGGTGGGTCCGGCGCTGGGTGGGTTGATGGTGGCGGCGTTTCAGCGGGTGCATACGGGCGCAGGCTCGGTATTTGCGCTTAATGCGGTCTCGTTTGCCGGAGTGATCTGGGTGTTGGTGAACTGGAAGAGGATTCCCCTGTTCAAGTCGGCCCTGCCATCGGAGCGCATTGCGGCGTCGATCCGGTCCGGATTGCGTTATGTGCGGTATGCGCCGGACCTGCAGGCTTCGCTGGTGCGGGCGTTTGTGTTCACGTTTTTTATCTCGGCGATCTGGTCGCTGCTGGCTGTGGTGGCGCGGCGCGACCTGAAGCAGGGGCCGCTGGGATACGGCATCCTGAACGGCTCGCTTGGCGTGGGAGCATTGATTGCCGCGACCACGCTGCACCGGGTGCGGCAGCGGTTTACGGCGGACCAGATCCTGGCGGCCTCGACGCTCTACAACGTCGCGGTGCTGCTGGTTATGGCATTTGTGCGCAGCCCGTACCTCCTGATAGCGGCGTTGGTCCTGTCTGGCGCAGCCTGGACGAGCACGATGTCGACCATCAATACTTCAGTCCAGCTTGCTGCGCCGGCATGGGTCCAGGCGCGGGCGCTGGGAACGTATATGATGACGTTTCAGGGAGGGATGGCGCTGGGGTCGATCTTGTGGGGCGCCATCGCGGAGCGTACCTCGACGCCGATCGCCCTAACCACGGCGGCTTGCGGACTGCTGATTACGTTTCCTTTCGTGCGGCGTTTTCATATCCTGCAGGGGCCGGTGCCGGACCATACGCCGCACCAGTTCAAGAATCCCGCGCCGCAGCTTGCGTCCGATACCGAGGTGACGGACGGTCCGGTGCGGATTTCAATCGAGTACAGGATCCCGGCCGCAAACTATGCGGAGTTTACCCAGGCGATTCATCGGTTGCGCGGCGTGCGGCTGCGGGATGGCGCGATACGGTGGGGAATTTATCGCGATGCGATGAACCCGGAGCGGCTCAACGAGACCTTCGTGATGGAATCGTGGCTGGATTATCTAAGGTCGCGCGAGCGCATCACGGCTGCCGATGAGCAGATACGAGCGCAGGTGCGGGCGCTGCACGAGGATAGTGATCCGCCCAAGACCAGTTATCAGATCTACGCAAAAGAAATCGCGAACCCGATCCCTTCGCATGTGCCGACGGCGTCTCCGGCAAATCCCTCGTGACAGTTAAGCAATCTTGCCGAAGAAAATCAATTGGGCTGAGTTGCGGTGACACGAGATAAATCGTCTGTCCACGGATTATTGGCTGGTGAGAACGTGATTATCACTTTCCCCGCAAATTTATGCGCCTTTTGTTCATTTGCTGAAACAAAAATGCAGCCGTCAAAGCTGCAAACCTTGATATGGGTCGAATTACAGAAAATTTACTTGCTGACTTGAGATGGCCATCCAGATGCTAACTGGTCATGCGTCATCCCTGGCCCATTTTCAACCAATCCCAAAATAGCTTCCTGAGGAATATTATGAAACTTCTCCGCTCCATCTCTCCTCTTGCCTGCATGGCTTTCATGCTTGCAGTCGCGCCTCTTGCCCAAGCTCAGATCACAGGTACCGTTTACGAGAACACACCCAACCCTGCCGATGCGGGCAGCTCCGCAAATATGTCTTCGTCGTTGGCCAACGCCACCTTCACCGTCGGCGCAGGCGGAATTGACTTTCTTAGCAACGGCTCCTCCAATTTCACAGTTGGTGGATTTCTGAATAATCCCACCTTCACGAATGAACACCATAATTTCAGTTCAACTGCCAGCTTAGGCAACGGAAGTTTGGGTACGGAACTTGTGCTCTCGGGTATGGTTTTTCTCAATGCCGGCAGCAACTCCTTCACCATCGGTCATGACGATGGAGTCGTTTTGACTCTTCCCGCGTTTGCAGGTGGAACGGGAAATGGCTTAAACGATCCGGGACCAACCAGCTTTTCGACGACGCCTTTCATCTTCGACAATACCCACGCAGCCGGAAATTACGCTTTCACGCTTGACTACTCCGAATGCTGCAGCGCGCCGGCGGATTTGGTATTCGACGTGAATACGATGCCGGTGGGCGCGACTCCCGAGCCCAGCAGCTTCATTCTGCTTGGCAGTGGGCTGTTCGCCGCGGCTGGTATCATTCGTCGCCGGATTATGGCGTAAGCGGAAGTTCCGCAATGCGTTTGTTGAATTGCTATAAAGAAGCCCGAACGGGAGATCTCCCGTTCGGGCTTTGTATTCGCGGAGGCATAAAGCGGTTTAGACGGCGGTGCCGAGTGCAAGGTCGATCAGAGTTTTCTCTTCGATATCGTGTGCTTTCGCGGAGCCGGTGGCGGGAGTAGCGCTGGCATGGCGTTTGATGCTGAGCACGGCGCGGTCTCCGGCCATTCGACGCAGCAGCGGCATGACATAAAAAAAGGCTCCCATGTTGGCTGGTTCTTCCTGCACCCAGACGATCTCCTGGGCGCCGGGGTGCTCGTCGAGCGCGTCCTGCAGTTCGGCTTCGGGCCACGGGTACATCTGCTCGAGGAAGATGATGCCGACGCTGAACTCCTTGCGCTTTTCTCGCTCGACGCGGAGGTTGTGGCCGATCTTGCCACTGCAGACGAGCAGACGGCGCGGATCCTGGACGGTGTGGTCGGGGAGGACGTTCAGAAAACGGGGCAAGGCGAAGTCGGCGAGCGAGGAGGAAGCATCCGGGTGCCGCAGCATGCTCTTTGGAGTGAAGACGACGAGCGGCTTGCGCCAGGAGCGCATGGCTTGGCGGCGGAGCAGGTGGAAATACTGGGCGGCGGTGGAGGGTTGGCAGATTTGGATATTGTCGTTAGCGGCGAGCTGGAGGTAACGCTCGATGCGGGCGCTGGAGTGCTCGGGGCCTTGGCCTTCGTAGCCATGGGGGAGGAGCAACACGACGCCGCAGAGCAGACCCCATTTGGCTTCGCCTGCAGCGATGAACTGGTCCATGATGATCTGGGCACCGTTGGCGAAGTCGCCGAACTGGGCCTCCCAGAGGACGAGGGCTTCAGGGTAGTCGCGGGAGAAGCCGTACTCGAAGCCAAGGACGGCAGCTTCGGAGAGGAGGGAGTTGTAGACCTCGAACTTGCCCTGGCTTTCGCGGAGATGCGCGAGCGGAATGTAGCGGCGCTCGGTCTCAGTATCGACCATGACCGAGTGGCGCTGGTTGAAGGTGCCGCGCTGGGAGTCCTGTCCGCTGAGGCGAACGGGGGTGCCGGCTTCAAGGAGGGAAGCGAAGGCGACGAGTTCGGCCATGCCGTAGTCGAAGGGACGGGAGCCTGCGCCCATTTCGAGGCGCTGCTCAAAGAGCTTTTTGACCTTAGGGTGAATATGGAAGTCGCTAGGATAGGAGGTCAGAGCGATAGCGAGTTCGTTCATGCGCTCGGCGGATAGGCCGGTGACGACGGCTTCGTCTTCGGGCTGAAGTTCGCCGCCTTTGTAGGGATCCCAGTAGGCTGGCAGCTGTGCGAGTTGCGGCTTGTGGTCGGCTTTAGTGGCGGCCTTCTGGTCGTCGAGAAGCTCCTGCTGGATTGCCTGCACCTCGGTGCCGGGGTCGACACCGAGACGCTGTGCGTAGATCTGGTAGAGTGCTGGGCGGTCCTTGATGAGGGCATAGCGGCGTGGCTGGGTGACAGTGGGGTCGTCGACTTCGCTATGGCCATGCTTGCGGTAGCCGACCAGGTCGACGACGATGTCAGAGTGGAAGCGGGCGCGGTACTCGGCGGCGAGTGCGGCGATACGGACGACGGCGTCTGGATCTTCTGCGTTGACATGGAAGATGGGGATAGGAAGGCGCTTGGCGATGTCTGTGGAGAAGCGGGAGGAGTTCGACTCTTCGGGAAGCGCGGTAAAGCCGAGGAGGTTGTTGACGATGACGTGGATAGTGCCGCCAACATTGTAGCCATGGAGAGTAGCCATGTTGAGGGTTTCGGCGAGGATGCCTTGGCCGGCGAATGCAGCGTCGCCGTGAATGATGAGCGGCAGGACCTGGTCGCTTCCACCCTTGCCGACGCGCTCCTGCTTGGCGCGGGTGCGGCCGAGGACGACGGGGTCGACAGCCTCCAGGTGGCTGGGGTTCGATGCGAGATGGAGGCTGATGACTTCGCCATTGGGCGAGCGGTATTCGCCGGTCGCGCCGACATGGTATTTGACATCGCCGCCACCCATGGTGCTGCGCGGGTCGACATCTTCGAACTTGGTGAAGATCTCCGATGGTGCGCGGCCAATGGTGTTTGTCATCACGTTCAGGCGGCCGCGGTGGCTCATGGCGATCATGGCCTTGTTAATGCCGTGGGTGGCGCTGACGGCGAGGACGCGATCAAGGAAGGGAATGAGCGCGGTAATGCCTTCGAGCGAGAAACGTTTGGTGCCGAGATAGCGCGACTGAATAACCTGCTCGAAGAGGTCGGCTCGGATGAGCTGAGTCAGGATGAGGGCCTGATCGGGCTTGGGCGGCATCTGCTCGACGCGCTCCTGCAGCCACTGGCGCTGGTCAGGATTGGCGATATGCATGAACTCGGCGGCGATGGTGCCGCAGTAGTAGCCCCGCGCTTCAGCGGCGAGCTCGCCTTCAGGAGCGGGCGTGGGGAATGGCTCAGGGGGAAGGTACTGCCCTAGAGGATCGAGCGATGCTTGCAGGTAGCCCCAGCGGCGGAAGATGTCGAAGGTGGTTTCGCGTTCGTGCTGCTCCGCTGCCGGAGCCGGTGCAGTCAAAGTCCCTGCCTTGGTGGCCATTGCTTCCTCGCTTCAGATTCAATTGCGCGATGTTTTGCGCCCAAGTAATATGCTAGCCCTTTCGGCGAGGCGGTGCACGCCCGAGGGCGAGGTTGCGATTCGATAGGACTATAAAGTTGCACCCTGTCCGGAGATCGCAGCGATCATGTTTCCGAGCTGCGGAACTGATCGTCAGACCGGCGTTTTAGACCGGTGAGGCCGTCTGCGAGCAGGGCGGGGAAGTGGCGCATAGGTTTCGGACTTATAGTTGAGGCTATGGTCGCTTGCTGTCTCAGGTTTGTCGTTCTTCTGATCGCGTGGAGTGGGATGTGTGTGGCTGCGGCGGGTTCACAGATGGCGAGCCGACGGCAGGCTGCGGCAGAGCCGGCTGGAACGAAGCAGACATCTGCAGTGCAGCAGGCTGCGGACTCAGCGGCGGAGATCGCAAAGGCAGGGGCGGAAGAACGGCCGTTGCCGGATATTCCTGCGCTGATGCATGCCGTCGAGACGAATCAGAAACTGTCGGAGGCGATCGAGAAGAACTACATCTACCAGTCGATGGAGACCGAGCAGGAGATGGACAGCCACGGCGGGGTGAAGAAGACCGAGACGCGGGAGTATGAAGTGTTCTGGCTAAGAGGGGTGCAGGTGCGGCGGCTGACCGGCAGGGACGGCAAGCCGGTGAGCGCGGACGAGCTGAAGAAAGAGAACAACAGAATCGACAAGGAGGCGGCGAAGGCGAGCGAGAAGCGGGTGAAGGCGGAGGAGAAGGGCAATGAGACCGATCCTCGGGGGAACGAAGTGATTACGGTGTCGCGGCTGCTGGAGCTGGGGAGCTTTACCAACGCGCGACGGGTGAAGCTGAATGGGCGGGATACGATTGCGGTGGACTTTACGGGCGATCCGAAGGCGAAGACGCGGAATAAAGAGGAGGAGGTAATTCGGGACATGGCGGGAACGGCGTGGATCGATGAGACAGACAAGGTGCTGGCGAAGGGGGAGGGGCACTTTGTGAACTCGTTCAAGATTGGCGGGGGGCTGGTGGTGAATATCCAGAAGGGAACGAGTTTTTCCTTTGAGCAGCGGAAGATCAACGATGAGGTGTGGCTGCCGGCGGTGATCGAAGGCCGGGGCGCGGCACGGGCGCTGCTGGTGTTTCACTTCGACGGCAGCCTGCGGGCCGTGGAGTCTGACTATCGGCGGTTCAAAGCGACGTCGACGATACTGCCGGGGATAAGTACGGTGGGACCGGAGGCGAGTCCGAAGTAGTGGCGCGGAAGAGGCGTTTTTCGGTTTCAAGATCCACTCTATGCTCTAAAAAGCAGGCCAAGCGTGTTGATCAAAGAGAGCACATCAGACTATAACAAAATTTTTGTAAAAAGTTGAGGCGGAAGATAACCATCAGTCAGCTAAGACTCTCCTATTGAATACGGAAGAACTTCAGTGAGGGATTCTTATGGGCGGTATCATTTGGTGGATTATCGTTGGCATCATAGCGGGATGGATCACAGGCAAGATCATGAGCGGTGGCGGCTATGGAGCCATCATGGATATGGTGATCGGCCTCATCGGCGCGCTGGTTGGCGGCTTCGTGATGACACATCTTGGATTTGCGGGCGCCGGTGGGCTGCTTTACACGATTCTAGTGGCCGTTGTCGGAGCTGTACTTTTTACCTTAATTCTCCGGCTTATAACTCGGGGTCGAGTTCGACAAATCTGATTGTGCGGGGCGGGGGCAGGGCTGCTTGTTAGAGATGTGTTCGATGGAGCACAGTCGCGACAAGATGCTAACTTGTCTGTACATCTCATCTGGTGCAGACCTGATGTGATGTAGCCCTGGGCACGCCCGGTAGGACTGGCTCCGAGACGAGAGGACCATGATATTTATGGCTAGATATAGTCAGCCTTGCGCTTGACCTCCCAGTGCCAGTCCGCTCAGCTCATTCTTGGGATCCAAATTCCGCTGGAATGGGCAGCGAATCACTCGCATTCGAGATGGTGTCTGATTAAAGGCGCAGAGGGATAGCCTGGGCCATCCCTCCCGCAAAACTTAGTTGTCGCTGTAGTCGTGATGCAAAAGACTAGAGAGGCTGAACGTCAGACGCCTGCCAGCCCTTGGGCCCCTTTACCACATTGAACTGTACAGCTTGGCCCTCTTGAAGGCTCTTGAAACCGTTCGAATTGATCGCCGAGTAGTGTACGAATACATCCTCGCCATTCTGACGGCTGATAAAGCCAAACCCCTTGGCATCGTTAAACCATTTTACTGTTCCCTGTTCCATGTTCGCTATTTCCTTATTGCTATTGAATTTGCCGCCAGATCCAAATCGGGGTTCGTACAGTACGAGCTTTGCAGAATTCCAATCTGTTTCAAACGATGTGTGAAGGTTAGCACAGTCGACAACCTTTTTTGTCTTAAATTACCTGAATAGTTACTGTTGCACAGACTTTGGTGCAATCGTGATTGACAAATGAAGCTCAAACGAAATCTTGCATGACGTTCCGGCGTGAAAAAAGCGCGAGTTCAGGATGGAAAGTGGGAGCGGACGATCTCTTCAGCGAGGGCGAGGACCTGATCCAGGGTGAGCGAGGTCGAATCGAGGATGACGGCGTCGGCGGCGGGCTGAAGGGGAGACTCGGCGCGGTTGCGGTCGCGGTAGTCGCGTTCTTTGAGTTCGCGGAGGATGGCCTGCTCGGCGAGGTGCTTCTGTTCGCTGGTGATGGGATCAGGGGACTGGCGCAATGAGTTTTGCCTGGCCGTCGGGTTGCCGTCGGAGGTGTGCGGGACGGCCTGGCGGTAACGGCGGTTGCCGCGCACCTCGGGAGCGGCGTCCAGGAAGATCTTGACTTCGGCATCGGGAAAGACAGCGGTGCCGATATCGCGGCCTTCCATGACAACACCGCCTGCCTGGCCGAGCGCGCGCTGCTGCTGGACCATCCAGGCGCGGAGGCGAGGGTGGATGGAAATCTGAGACGCGGCGGAGGTGACGTCCTGCTCGCGGATCCGGCGGGAGACGTCGATACTGTCAAGCAGGACGCGGTTACCTTCGAGCTGCGGCTCAAGAAGGATGCGGGTTGCGGAGGCGAGGTCAAGCAAGGGCTGCTCTTCGTCGAAGGCATAGTCGTTTTCGATAGCTTTTAGCGCAAGGGCGCGGTACATGGCTCCGGTCTCGAGGTTGAGGAAACCGAAGCGGCGGGCGAGATGTGCGGCGAGGGTGCTCTTGCCGGCGCCGGCAGGCCCGTCGATGGCGATAATGGGCTGCTGGCGCCTGACTGGCTCAGACTGCTTGCTGGATGCGGAGGTGCTTGGCATGTCCGTCATTCCGCTTTACTCATTTTCCTCGCGCTTGAACTTGCGGGCTGGGGGACGGTTGCCGAAGGGCTTTTTATTTCCTTTGAACTTGTCGAAGGTGCTGGCGGGTTTCCCTAAGCCGCCTGCGGCAGACTTTCCGTATGGTTTTTTGTCGACGAAGCTGCTTCCGGATCTTCCGGAGAGGGCGGATTTGTCAGCAGGGCCACTTGCGGATTTACCGTAAGGCTTCTTGCCTCCGAAGCTGCCACCGCCTGGTTTACCGGCGTAGCCACGGTCGTAACGCTCCGGGCGGCGATCGGGACTTTCGGATCGCTCAGACGAGAACTGACGCGGCGTTCGGGGGGCATCGAACTTGCGGTAGGGAGGGCCGCTGGGGCGCCCTTCGCGGCCTGCGCTGCGCTCCGCACCACGGCTCGGGCCGAAGCTGCGGGGTGCCCGGTCATCTTGAGTGTCACGATCGCGGGAGAAGCTGGGATTGCCGCCAAAGCGGGAGGTGCCGGATGAACCCTCGCGGGGTGTCCGTGGCTTCCGGGGAGCGAAGCCGGACGAGCGATCGTTCTGAGAGCCGCGGGTGCCTTGAGAGCTGCCACCGCTCTCGATGTTACGTCCGCCGGAGGTAGGGCGCGGGGCGTAGCTGCCGGGTTTGCGCGGGCCGCCGAAAGATGGTTTGTCCGGTCTATCACCGAAGGTGCGGCGCGGGCGGTCGCTTGGGCCGCTGCCCTGGTCGCCATAGGGACGCTGGATGAATTCGCGGCGCGGAGGATGGGAGTCGCTGTCGCGGCCGAAGCTTGGCTTGCCACCGAAGTCTTCGCGCTTGCGTCCGAAAGTTCCGGGCTTGCTGAAGGTCTTGCGGGGACGGTCGCTGCCGGGGCCGCCAGAGGCTGCGCTGTTTTCGGGTCCGCCAGTAAATTCGCGGCGCGGTGGGCGGCTGTCGTCGGAGTCGTTGTCGCGGCGGAAGCTGGGGCGATTGCCGCCAAAGGAGCTGCGGGTGGGATCTGAGGATGCGCGGTCACTGCCGAAGCGGGGTCTGCTGCCGAAGCTGGGCCGGCTCCCGAAAGAAGGCTTCGATGTGAAGGGGCGCTTTCCTCCCCGGTCGAAGGTGGGGTTACGGTCGCGGCCAGCTTCGCGTCCGTCGCTTCGTGCAGGCGGCTGCGAGGATGCCGCTTCGGCATCGCCATGAACGGTGGAGGACGACTGCGCCGCGGCGAGACGGTCTGCCTGCTCTTCCGCCCAGGGCTTGGTAAAGCTAGGACGATCCGCACGGTTGGACTCGCGGGTGAAAGGCCGGCGCTCGCGGGGAGCAGTGCTATCAGCGGACCTGCGATCTGGTTTAGGGACAAATCCCGTGCCGACCTTGCGGGGCTTGGGAATGAACTTGGTGATGCGCTGAGTTTCGCCTGTGCCGTCGATGGTATCGGCTTCGGTTGCTTTCAGATCGTTGGAGACTGGAGATCCGATCGTGAGAAAGGCGGGGAGTTCGCCTGTGACGTGGAGGACGGTACGGCCTTCGACAGCGATAGTTTCAAGCTGGCGGGCGGAGATGAGCGCATGGATGACGTCCCGGATGCGCGAGCGCGGGGCTACAGGGGAGAGGAACGTTTCAATGTCTTCTTCAGACGCCACGATGGCCTGGCCAAGATAGAGCGAGATGAGGGCAGAGAGCGCGGTAGGCTGGCCGGCGTTGGCTCCGGCTTTGATCTGCTTGGTGAAGCGGGCCGAGGTGAGCTCCCAGAGGGTGGGGGCGCCGTCGAGTTGCGGGACGGGGAAGACGCGGAGGTGCTGCCAGAGCTCGGTGAGCGCGCGCAGAACCGCGGTCTCGGTAACCTCTTTGCCAAGCTGGGTGGTGAGGTCGTAGGAGGACATGCCCGTGGCATGATCTTTCGCTCGGTCGGTGAGCAGGATGTAGGTGTTGAGTGCGAGCGGAGAGACCTTGGCCGCACCGCTGGTCGTGGGAGGCTGCTTCCAGGTCTTGTCGCCGCGAAGGGTGAAGAGGTAAGGGAACGCAAGAGGGGAAACGAGGAAGTCGGGGGTCTCGCTGCCGGTGCCGGTGGGATTGCCGAAGAGGTTGAGGGGAATCGCGCCGCCGTCGAGGATGAGACGGGTCAGTAGGCTGCGAGTCTGTTCGGTGTCGGCGATCGTGGGGCTTTCGTTTGGGGTTCCCAGGATGGCTTCGACGAAGGAGGGCGCGGGGGCGGGAAGCTGCGCGGCACGCGGGGTGAAGAAGACCAGGCCGGAGGCGTTGAGCCAGTCGCGTAGCATGTTGATGGTGAGGATGGGCTCCGCGTTCTGGTGCCAATGGGCGAGACGGGCGGTGACGAGCTGATCAGCCGTGGGCGTGCTTAAATTACTCAAGGTGTTGCCTTCCTGCTGGGCGATTCAATGACAAGAAAATGCGCGCTACAGCAATCCTTCGCCTGGGCTAAAAGGATGACAGGATAAAGAATCTAATTCGAGCGGTTTGGACTAGATGCGCTGAAATGCTTTCTGTATGTCTCTATAAGAATAACGCAAAGCGATGGGTCTGCCGTGCGGACAGGCGGTAGGATGCTCGGTTTTTCCTAGTTCGACAAGGAGCCAGTCGATTTTGGCGAAGTCCAGAGGCTGATTGATCTTGATCGCGGCGTGACAGGCAATGCTGGCCGCGATGCGGCGGCGGCGGGCCTCGGTGTTTTCGGTCTGGCGGTTGCGGTCGGGGATGGCGAGGACTTCTTCGAGCAGGTGCTCGAGTTCGTGGCCCTGTAGTCCGACCGGAGCGGCTTTGACGGCCAGGGTGCGAGGCCCGAAGGGTTCGGCTTCGAAGCCGTTGCGTTCAAGCTCTCCAGCGATCTCGGCGAAGGTGATCATCTGTGCGGGAAGGAGGTCGATAAGCAGGGGCATGAGGAGGCGCTGGCGCTGGACCTGTTCGGTGTCACGCTCTCGCAGTACCTTTTCGAACAGGATGCGCTCGTGGGCGACGTGCTGATCGATGATCCAGAGTCCCTCTTCGTTGGTCGCGAGGATGAAGGAGTCGCGGAACTGGCCGAGGGGTTTCAGGGTGGAGAGAGCGGTGAGGGTGTCGGCTTGCTGAGGCAGGGCGGGTTCCTGGCTAGACTGATAGCCGAATTCCCCGTGCTCATAGCCTACCGGGATGGAATGGCCGGAGAAGGCGAAACGGCCTGGGAATGGCGGCACGATGGGCGCGGCGAGTTCAAAGGTAGGGGACTTTACCGGAGTCGGGTCGTAGGTTGCGCTATCGTCCGGGTGGTACGGTTCGGTATGCGGAAACGCCGTTGGGGCACCCGGGCGAAAGAATGGGCCGCTCATCGCGTTCGTGCCGCTTTCAGTAAAATGCCCGGGTTCCTCGCTTCGCTCAACGTGATGCGCGTTACTGTCCAAGGTTGCGGAGTCGGGCGCGCCGGGCAGGGGGCTTACATCGATGAGCAGCGAACTGGATGCGCCATGGGGCCCATTGCTGAGAGCGGTCGCGAAGCTGGCGGCTGGTCGGGCCTGAATGAGCGTCGTGCGGACAGTGTCGCGGACGAAGTCGTGGACGAAGCTGGGCTGCCGAAAGCGGACTTCGGTCTTGGCAGGGTGAACGTTCACATCTACCTCTTGTGGCGGCATCTCGAGATAAAGCAGGACGACTGGGAACGAGGTGGGCGGAAGGATATTGCGGTAAGCCTCCGATAGCGCATGCAGTATCAACTTGTCGCGAATCAGGCGCTGGTTGACGAAGACGTAAATAGAGTTGCGATTGAGCTTCTGCAACTCAGGCTTGGAGACGAAGCCGGTGATGCGGAGGTATCCAGGCTCGGCCGAGGTGTAGTCGGCGTCGCGCTTCCAAGGCGGCGGCTCGGGCAGCCCTGCGCGGGCAAAGTCCAGCTCGGCGGCGGTGGGGATCATATAGTTGCTGGTGTCTCTACCGAAGATCTGGAAGAGGCGGTCGGCGACCGTGGCTACCGCCGGGGCGATGAGGAGAGCTTGCGTCGCCGAGTGGAGTTCGAAGTGCTTTGCCGGATGGACAAGAGCGTAATGGGTAACGAGCGCGGCGATATGGGAGAGTTCGGTCTGCTCGGACTTGAGGAATTTGCGTCGCGCGGGGGTGTTGAAGAAGAGGTCGCGAATCGCGATGGTGGTGCCTATCGGAAGACCGGCGTCCTCCACGCGGAGAATGCTGCCGCCAGCGATCTCGACCAGTGTTCCAGAGGGTTCTTCGGCGACACGGGTTTCGAGCTGCAGGCGGGAGACGCTGGCAATCGAAGGAAGGGCTTCGCCGCGAAAACCGAGCGTGGAAATGGAGAGCAGGTCGTCGGAGGTGCGAAGCTTCGAGGTGGCGTGGCGCTCGAAGGCAAGCAGGGCGTCATCGCGCACCATGCCGTGGCCGTTGTCGACGATGCGGATGAGCTTGCGGCCGCCGGCTTCGACGTCAATGCGGATGCGGGTCGCCTGCGCGTCGAGGGAGTTTTCCAGAAGCTCTTTGACGACCGAGGCGGGGCGCTCGACGACTTCGCCGGCAGCGATCTGGTTCGCCACAAGGTCGGAGAGGATGCGGATGCGGCCCATGCGTCGATTGTACGAGGAACCGAGGGTGCGCTTCTGAGGATTGCAGCGCGAACGGCCCTCTCGCTCAAAACGGAACAAACAAGCAGACCCGCGGCTCGAGACTGCGGCAGCTTATTTTCGGTGCCCAATTTCGAGAAGATCGAGCGTCTTGCTGGTGATGCGCTGCCGCAGCTTGAGTAGCGCTTTCCACGGGTCGCGAGAGATCCGCTGTCTCCAACCCGCGAAGTCAGCCACATGAACGACTGGCCGTTCCGGCAGATTCAGTTCGCTCCAATGCAGCGGAAGCGACACCGGCCCACCCGCACGGGCACGCGGGGAGTAGGCCGCCACCGCCGTAGCTCCGCGCTCGTTCCGCAGGTAATCAAGGAAGATACGATCTTTGCGAGCCGCCTTGCTCATCTTCGTCAAATACAAGTCAGGCTGTTCTCTTTCCATCTGCAGCACGAACGCATGGGCAAACTGTTTGATCACCGCCCAGTCGTACTCCGCCACCACAGGCACGACGACGTGCAGCCCTTTGCCGCCGGTGCTCTTCAGAAAACCTTCCAGTCCAATCTTCTTGAGCTTTTTGCGAACTTCGCCGGCGCTCGCAGCAAGCCTCGGCCACGGGATCGCGACATCGGGGTCGAGATCGATGATGATGCGATCAGGATGTTCGAGATCGTCGTTCCGCGAACCCCATGGATGCACTTCCAACACACCCATCTGGGCCAGCCCGGCCAGCGCTTCTGCGGTGGAAAGCGTAATGTATAGCTCAACCTTGCCGGTCTTATCCGGCACATCCACTGAACTGATGCCCGGCGGCAGCATGTGATTGACATGCTTCTGATAGAAGCAGGGCTTTCCGCTGCCTTCGGGGCATCTCACCAGCGAGAGCGGGCGGCCCTCGATGTGCGGCAACATGTGAGGCGCCACGGCCCAGTAATAATCGGCAAGCTGCTGCTTGGTCAGTTGTGTCTCGACGTCAAGAATCTTGCCGGGATGTGTGAGACGGATCGGCGCAGTCTCCGTCGCGTGCGTGGCCGGCGTCTTCGTTAAGACGGCCTTCGCCGCAACCTTGGTAGCCAAAGAGTGCGAAGCTTTTTTCGCCCCGCGACGTTTCGGCGGATGGCCCGGATCTTCGCGGCGCACCTCTGCCGCAGGCTTATCTTCGCGGAGCCCTTTGAACGAGGCCTGACGCACCAGATTGTCCGCGGTCCAGGTTGCGAAGTTGACCTGCGCGACGAGGTGGGGCTTCACCCAGATGGCGCCTCGCTTTGCTTCTGTGGGCGTATGGTCGAAGGGGTTCGTAGCTTGACGCAATTCCTCAAGCTGATCGCGGAGTCTCCGGTGGGTCTTCTGGGTAAAGCCGGTGCCGGTCCGTCCCGCGTAAATCAGTTCTTTTCCGTTGTAATACCCAAGCAGCAGCGCACCGACACCGTGGCTTCCGTTGGATGGCAGCGTGAAGCCGCCAATCACAAACTCCTGTTCGTGGATACATTTTAGTTTCAGCCAGTCCCCGCTGCGGCCGCTCAAATACTTGCTGGAGCCACGTTTGGAGACAATGCCTTCGGCATGCAATTCGCAAGCCTTCTGAAACATGGACTCGCCGCTGGTTTCGAGGTGCTCGCTGAAGCGTAGAAATTCACCCGCCTGCTCAAGCAACGATGCCAGCACCTGCTTGCGCGTGGTCAAAGGCAGAGCGCGGAGATTGTGTCCGTCAAGATGCAGCAGGTCGAAGATAAAGTAGGTGAGCGGCTTCTTCACGCCCTCCTGGAACGCAGCCTGCAGGCCGGCAAAGCTAGTTGTGCCATTCTCGGCAAGCACGACGACCTCGCCATCGAGCAGCACGCGCTCCACCGGCAACGAGGCTACCTCGGCGGCGATTGTGTTCATTCGGTGTGTCCAGTCGAGCCCGGTGCGCGTCAGCAGTTGAACGCGGCTACCGTCTTTGCGGGCCTGCATGCGGTAGCCATCCAGTTTGAGTTCGTGCAGCCAACCGCCTCCACCAGGCGGCGTGGTGGACTGTAACGCAAGCTCCGGAGCAATGAAATCCGGTAGCTCTTCCTGGGTAGTATCTTTCAGGTAGGAATCGTAGTTCCTGGTCTTCGCTGGTTTCCTTGCCGGCTGCTTCTTTACTGGGGCCTTCTGCTTCGCCGTCACACTGTCCTTGCGGTACCAGGCATTATCGTTTGCAGTCTGCTTCGAGTTCCAAACGTGATCTTCGCTGCGAGCGATCTCTTCCAGGCTGCGGCCGGTGACCGCGCTGTTTGGCGCCTCGTCGGTGATACAAGGGGCTTCCTTCGTGCGCTCAGACTCGTCGTGCTCCTTGATCAGCAGCCAGTTCGGTTTGCGCTCGTTCGCGGCCTTTCCTCCCATGCGAACCAGCGTCCAGCGCCCCTTCATCTTCGTCCCGTGCAGGATGAATTTGAGCGAGCCTTTACGGAGGCCCTCATCCACATCCGTGTGCCCGGGCTGTGGCTCCCACGTCCCCTGGTCCCACACCATCACCGTGCCGCCGCCATACTGGCCTTGGGGAATAATGCCTTCGAAGCCGCCGTACTGTATCGGATGATCTTCCACCTGGACGGCGAGCCGCCTGTCGGCGGTGTAGTAGCTCGGGCCTTTCGCAACCGCCCAACTCTTCAGCACCCCGTTCCAGCCAAGGCGAAAGTCATAGTGCAGATGAGAGGCCGCATGCTTCTGAATGACGAACGGCAAACCATGCTTATCCGGCGTTTTTGACTTGGCTGACTTGGCGGCATGCCCCTCTCCGCTGGGCTCTGCAGTGACATCGAAATGGCGCATCGAGCGATAGCGTTCAAGCTGATCTTCGACCGCGTCTGCAGCTGCCGCGCGCGATTTCGAGCGGGGCTTCTTTGTAGCTTTTTTTGTCGCCATAGCGCTAAGCCGACTTGCGGTTCCGGCTCGACTTCGCCGCCTTCGAAGCTGGGGGTTTCAACAGCGTGATCCCCTTCTTGCTTTCCGCCGAAATGCTCTTCCCGTGCGACGTCTTCTCCGGGACAGGAGCTTCGTCCCCGCGAACGCTCTTACGCAGCGCCTCCATTAGATTGATCACCTTGGCCGACTTCGGTGCCGGCTCATCTCTTGGAACAGGAGCGTGCTGCACCTTCGCCTCGACCATCTCGCGCAGGGCGGCCTCGTATTCGTCCTTGAACTTCTCTGGCGCAAACTTCGAGGCCTTACGCTTGATCAACTCTTTCGCCATAGAGAGCTGGTCTTCGTCAATCGCGACCTTTTTGATGTCGCCAAAGTAGTCAGCAGGATCGCGCAGTTCCTCGGCATAGCGCATCACGTAAGCCATCATGCCGGCAAGCTTGTCGTCCTTATCGTTGCCAGGCGCGGCAATCGCCACCAGATGCTCCCGGCCCCCAAAGGCGATCTTTCCTAACGCCACCTTCTTCGTCTCCTTCAGCGCCTCGCGAATCACGGCGAACGCCTCGGCCTGAACATCGTTTTCCGGAACAACGAAGTAGGGTTTCTCGAAGAACTCGGGGTCGAGTTCATGTACATCGACAAACTGCGTCACCTCAAGCGTGTGCCTTGACGGAATTCTCAGATGTTCAATCTCATCACGCTCAATCGTGACGTACTCTCCCTTGCGGTACTCGTATCCCTTCACAATGTCCGAGTTCTCCACCGGGCCTTCATCACCCGAGACCTTCTGGTGTTTCACACGTTCGCCTGTCTTTCGGCTGAGTTGGTGAAAACGGATCTCACTCTTGGCTTCCGTCGCCGGAAACAGCCTCACGCCGAACGAAACCAATGAAATTTGAATCTGACCTGACCAGTAGGGACGAGGCATACGAAGTTCTCCATCATGTTGGAAGCGAGATTAGCGGAGAAAGATGCTTCTATCCCTGTCTGCGTGGGCCTCACCCGGCGCAGACGCCAGGCACACCAGCCGGTTTCGCCGTAAGGTGTGGGGTGTGGGGGTTTGGTTTGATAGCATGAGCGAAGAACAGGACTCTAATTTCGTAAGAGGATCTGGTCTTCATTCGCCGATAGATGAGGAGAGACCCAGCCAGATGGAATACCTTAGAAGTCTCTGTTTATGGAAGGGAGCTTCCGCTCTTGATGCAAGATAGAACCTTCCAACGTTATCTACTGGTGCTTCGACTGTTTTTCAGTTCGATTCTCTGCGTCTCTGTCGCTTTCTTCGTCTATAAGTCGATTCACTGGCAGTTGATGTTAGACGCATCCATCATGCCGTACATCAATTTTCTGATGGCTCACGGCATGGCTCCTTACCGCGACATCATCGACATCAACTTGCCGGGGTCATACTTCATCGACGGTTGGGCGATGCATGTATTTGGCGGTGGAGACCTTGGCCTGCGCCTCTACGACTTCTTTCTGCTTGGCGTATTGACAGCTTCCCTCATCGTCATCTCCCTCCCATACGACTGGTTCGCCGGGCTGCTTGCGGGCGTTCTCTTTCTGCTGGTCCATGGATTGGAGGGGCCTCCCAACGCTGCCCAGCGCGAGCTGGTGATGGTTACCGTGATCATGGTCGGCTACGCGCTCCTGTTTATCTCGGCGCGCAGGCAGAAGCCATGGCTCATGCTGCCATTCGGGTTTTTCATTGGGCTTGCGGCATCCCTCAAACCTACCGCAGCTCCACTGGGGTTGATTCTCTTGTTGATGATGGCCGTCGCCCTGAAAAAGAAGATGGTCACGGCGAAGCCTTACCTTGGCTTTGGGCTGCTCGGACTAATCGTAGCGCTCTTGATGAATCTGGAGTTCCTCTTCAAGTACCATGTCTTTGGCGCTTTTTTCGCAACAGCGAAACGCCTTGTTCCCTACTACGCAAGCATAGGAAACGCGTCTTTCTCTGCGCTCGTTCATAACCTTTTACCCCGAAGAATGCTTGTTCCGCTTGCGGGTGGCCTTATTTTTGCCTTGATTAATCGAAGTCGGAATAGATGGGAAAACTGGGAACGTCTGGCTCTCGGACTTGGTATTCTCTTTGGTGCCTTTTCCTTTGTCGCGCAGGGCAAGCTCTTTGATCATCATGCATATGCTTTCAAGGTATTTGTTTATCTTTGGTTTGCCCTGGAATGCACAAAGGCCATGCGGGTTAAAGGATGGCGCCACGTTGCCGGGCTCACTGCGATTGGTCTTGTCATGCTCGTGGTTATTCCCAATTACACTCGCAGAGTGGCATGGATCATGCCCTTGAATGACCAACCGGATGCGCTTAAAAGCGACCTGATTCGACTAGGAGGCTCGACACTCCAGCACCAGGTCCAATGCTTGGATATGGTGGACGGCTGCTACAGCACTCTCTACCGGCTGCACCTTCTTCCAAATACAGGGTTCATGGGTGATTACATGTTCTTTGGGCCGATCGGCAGTCCACCGCTGCCGCACTACCGCGATATGTTCTGGAACGACCTGCATAAGAATCCACCCAAGATCATCGTGATGACGAACCAGTGGCTGTGTGAGCCTAACTCCTTCGCAAAAACCAATCAATGGCCGCAACTGGCCGCGTATCTCAATTCGGCCTATACGCTGGATGTGACCAGGAGCTTTGCAACTTCCGCGTACAGGATCTATGTGCTGAAGAGCAGCAGGCAGGTGGCGAGCCTGACACAATGAGCGGCTTATTTGCCGATCTTCCTCGAGGCGATGCCGCCCCTTCGCTGCATAGGCTTACCTTCTATCGATTTCGGCAAGTTTTTATCTCTTCGAGTTACAAGCTGCTTTTCACCTCATTCTGGACGGTACAATGTCGTTTATGTCGCTCTTCCAGCCGCCGACTGCAATGGGGCCCGCGCGGCTTTCCGGTCTGTCAGCTTGTTTTCCGGCGGCTCCATTGCACGTTTCGGGTTCCGAAGAAGAGTTGGTTGAGGTCGCCGGTTGGCGATCGAACAGATGAACTTTCGACGTTATCTGCTTGCGCTGCGATTGATCTTCAGTTTGATTCTGTGCGCATCTATCGCTATCTATGTCTATGAGTCGATTCACTGGCAGCTGATGTGGGATGCGTCGATCATGCACTACGTCAATTTCCTAATGGCTCACGGCATGGCTCCCTACCGCGACATCATCGACATCAACTTGCCGGGGTCATACTTCATCGACGGTTGGGCGATGCATGTATTTGGCGGTGGAGACCTTGGCCTGCGCCTTTACGACTTCTTTCTGCTTGGCGTATTGACAGCTTCCCTCATCGTCATCTCCCTCCCATACGACTGGTTTGCTGGACTGTTCGCGGGCGTGCTCTTTCTCTTGATCCACGGCCTTGAGGGTCCCATTAACGCGGCGCAGCGCGACGAGGTCATGATTACCCTCATCATGGTCGGCTATGCCCTTCTGTTTACCTCGGCGCGCAGGCAGAAGCCGCTGCTGATGCTGCCCTTCGGCTTCGTCATCGGGCTGGCCGCCTCGCTCAAGCCCACCGCTGCGCCATTCGGGCTTGTCCTGTTGTTGATGATCATATTTCCGATCAGAAAGAAGGAAATTTCCGTAAAGCCATACCTGGGCTATGGGGCGCTTGGGCTCTTTTTTGCGCTTCTCAGCAACCTGGAGTTCCTGTTCAAATACCACGCCTTTGGCGACTTCCTCGCGACTGCCAGGCGGCTGATTCCCTTTTATGCCAGCGTAGGCGACAAGCCCATCTCCTTCCTCATAGGAGATCTTCTGTCTCGGAGAGCCCTTGTCCCGCTTGTCATCGGGCTTGTTCTTATCTTGGTGAATCGGGCCCGGAAGGAATTGGAGAACTGGGAGCGGCTGGCGCTTGGGCTAGGGATTCTCTTCGGCATTTTTTCTTTTGTTGCGCAACGTAAGGGTTTCAGTTATCACGCTTACTCCTTCAAGGTCTTCGTACTTTTGTGGTTCGCGTTAGAGTGTGCCAAGGCTATGCGGACCAGGGGTTGGCGGCATCTCGTTGGGCTGGCGGCGCTCGGTTTCGCCGTTCTGGCTGTGGTCCCCTCCTATACGCACAGAGTGGCGTGGATTCAACCGATGAACGATCAACCGGATGCCCTCAAAGCCGACCTCATCCGCCTGGGCGGCTCAACCCTCCAGAACCAGGTGCAGTGCCTCGATATGGTGGACGGCTGCTACGCAACGCTTTACCGGCTGCAACTTCTTCCTAATACTGGGTTTATCGGCGATTACATGCTTTTCGGGCCGATTGGCAGTCACCCGCTGCTGTACTATCGCAACATCTTTTGGAACGATATACACAAAAACCCACCCAAAGTCATCGTGATGACGAACCAGTGGCTGTGTGAGCGTAACTCCTTCGCAAAAATCAATCAGTGGCCGCAGTTGGCTGACTATATCAACACCGCCTACACTCTCGATGTCACCAGAACCTTCGGCAAACGCGGATACAAGATTTATCTGTTGAAAGAGGGAGACGAGTCGACTGAACCGCCAAAATAACCGAAGTTTGATTGAAGCACACCTGATTCCTTGCCGGTATAAGGCGTCGATGCTCTGCATCTTGGGTAGAATGAGGTCATGATCGGCAAAGAGCCCAGTCCCGCTTTCGATGATAACGAGGCGCCGCCCGGGCCATTGGCAAGGTCTTCGCGAGGGATTGTACGTCTTTTCCTGGACCGGCAGGTCGTTCGGTACCTGATCGCCGGCGTGTGGAACACGCTCTTCGGATACGCATGTTATGCGGGCGCTGTCGCGCTCTACAGCCGTGTCCTTGCGCCGCGCTATCTTCCGCTTACCGTGGATATCTCCTCCATCACCGCTACGCCCATTGGCGTCACTATGTCATTTTTTTGTTACAAGTTTTTCGTCTTTCGCACAGAAGGAAACTACCTGCGGGAGTGGCTGCGCTGTATGGCCGTCTACGGCAGCGCAACTATCCCAGGCCTGTTTGCGCTTCCTCTGCTCACCAGGGGACTGCAGGAATTCGCGAGTCTCCACAAGCAGGCTCCCTATCTCGCCGGAGCGATCGTGATGGGCCTCACCACCATCTACACCTATTTAGCGCACAAAAACTTTTCTTTTTCCGCATCAAAGCCGGCAAGAGCCCAGCTTTAGGTCTGCGTACGTCATGGCTCTGTACCCGCCGCCCCCGACATCCAAGATTCTTGCGAGGTAATGTTGAAAACCATTAGCATCGTGACTCCGTGTTACAACGAGCAGGAGAATGTGGAAGAGCTCTATCGGCAGGTGCGCCAGGTCATGGCCGACCTGGGACGCTACCGCTACGAGCATATCTTCATCGACAACTGCTCTCTGGACGAGACATTACCGATCCTGAAACGCCTTGCCGCGGCCGACCCGAACGTCAAGGTCATTGCGAACGCCCGCAACTTCGGTCATATCCGGTCCCCTATGCACGCCCTGTTACAGGCCCGGGGAGATGCGGTGATGTTGATCGTGGCAGACCTGCAGGACCCGCCCAGCATGATTGCGACTTTTCTCGATGAGTGGGAGGCGGGTTTTTTCATGGTGCTCGGGATCAAACGAACGAGCGAAGAAAACTCGCTGGTTTTTTTCGCACGAAAGCAGTATTACAGGCTTGCGGAAAGACTTTCGAGCATCGAGACTTTCCAGAATTTCACAGGCTTCGGCCTCTACGACCGTAAGGTCATCGAATACGTGCGGGCGTTCGGCGATCCGTATCCATACTTCCGCGGGATGCTCGCCGAGATCGGACTGCCGTACAAAAAGATCTACTACGACCAGCCAAAGCGCAAGTTTGGCATCACCAAAAACAACTGGTACACGCTGTACGACATCGGCATGCTGGGAATTATTAATTATTCGAGAGTCCCGCTTCGACTGGCTACCTTTGCGGGGTTTGCGGGTGCGGCCCTTTCCTTCTTTGTCGCCCTCACTTACTTCATCCTCAAGCTTCTCTTCTGGAGCACGTTCAGCTTCGGTCTTGCTCCTATGCTGGTCGGCGTGTTCTTCATCGCCTCGATCCAACTTATCTTCCTCGGCGTAATGGGAGAATACATCGGGGCGATCTATACCCAGATTCAGAGGCGTCCTTATGCGGTGGAGGTGGAACGCATCAACTTCGACGCGCCGCCCGCGATGCCTAACGTGTCATAAATGAGTTTCCGTTTCGGAGGGGTCTGAATGCCAGATGTTCAAGAGTTAAGCGCTGTCGCGCGAAAGCTGCGCGCCCATGCAGTTCGCATGGTGCACCGGTCGAAAGCATCGCACCTCGGCAGTTGTCTCTCAATGGCCGATATCATTACCTGTCTCTACTGGCACGCTCTCGGATCGACCCACTGGATAAGGATCTGCCCACCCGCGACCGCTTCATCCTCAGCAAAGGTCATGGCGCTGCCATGCTCTACAGTGCGCTCGCTGAACGAGGCTTCTTCCCGGTTGAGGAGCTCGACCGGTATTGCGAAGCAGGTTCTCGCCTGACCGGGCATGTCACCAGCGGAGTCCCGGGGGTGGAGCTTTCCTCCGGCTCGCTGGGCCACGGACTGCCGGTTGGGTGCGGCATCGCTCTGGCAGCCAAGCGGGAAGATCTTGGCTTCCGCACCTTCGTTCTGCTCAGTGATGGAGAACTGGATGAAGGCTCGAACTGGGAGGCCCTGCTCTTCGCGCCCCAGCACCAGCTTGACAATCTTATCGTTATCGTTGATTACAACAAGATTCAGAGCTTTGGCCGAGTCAGCGATGTCCTCGAACTGGAGCCGCTGGCTGACAAGTTCAGGGCTTTTCGCTGGAAAGTCCAAGAAGTGGACGGACACAATATCGAGGAGTTGGTGAACACGTTCGACGCATTGCCGTTGCAGAAGGGCTTCCCCACCCTAATCCTTGCGCATACAGTCAAGGGTAAAGGCATCAGCTTCATGGAGGATGATTTGAGCTGGCATTACAAGAGCCCCACGGCGGAACAGGTCGAGCTTGCCAATAGAGAACTCGAGGTGGCCAAGTGAGGACATCCTTCATTGAGCATCTCTGTGAGCTGGCTGCGGAGGATGAGCGCATCTGGCTCGTCTGCGGCGACCTGGGCTACTCCGTGCTCGAACAATTTTCTGATCGCTTCCCAAAGCGCTATCTCAACGCCGGAGTCGCGGAGCAGAATATGACAGGCATCGCTGCCGGTCTTGCGCTGACAGGAAAAACGGTCTTCACCTACTCCATTGCGAATTTCCCCGTCATGCGGTGCCTGGAGCAGATTCGCAACGATGTCTGTTATCACAACCTGAATGTCAAAGTGGTGTCGGTGGGCGGCGGTTTGGCCTACGGGAGCCATGGGTATACCCATCATGGCGTGGAAGATCTGGCCGTGATGGCCGTCATGCCGAATATGACCGTCATCGCTCCAGGAGACCCGGTGGAGGCGCGTGCCGCTACACGCCTGCTCGCAAAGACACATGGCCCCGCCTATCTGCGGCTCGGGAAGGCCGGAGAGCCGGTGCTGCATCAAAAACCGATCGACCTTGCGGACGGCCGATCCATCCTGGTGCAAGAAGGAACCGACCTGACGATCATCAGTACGGGAGGAATGCTCGAGACTGCCGTCCATGCGGCCCGGAAGTTGCAAGATATGGACCGTTCCGTGCGTCTGCTCAGCATGCCTATTCTTTCCCCTCTCGACACGGAAGCTGTCACCCGCGCCGCACGCGAAACCAAGGCGATCATTACGGTGGAAGAGCACGGTATCGGCGGACTTGGAACGATTGTGGCCGAGGTGCTGGCTACCTCTGCCGCAGCCGTTCCTTTCCATCCCATTCGTCTGGGCAGGTTGCCAGTCAAGGTAGCGGGCACTCAGACACAGTTGCGTGAGGCCCAGGGATTGAGCGTCCGAGGAATTGTCGAAGTAGCCCAATCAGTATTTTCCACGGCCAGATAGAGAGGACCAACCCTGTTGCGAGCTTTGGATTCTGCCGACCTTGACCTGGTATTGAGCGAGACCCGAACTCTTTGGGAGGAGATGCGCAATCGACGCATCTTCATCACAGGAGGCACCGGTTTTTTCGGTTCCTGGCTGCTCGAGAGCTTCCTGCACGCAAACCTTCATCTCGATTTGAACGCGCAGATGACCGTGCTGACTCGGGATGCGGCCCGTTTTGCCAGGAGATCGCCGCATCTTGCCTCCAGCCCTTCCATTAAGCTGGTGGAAGGAGATATCCGCAGCTTCGCCCTGCCCGCCGGCGCGTTCGCATACGTCATCCACGCTGCGACAGACGTTGCGGCCGCCGTGGGAAGCCCTGCCGACCAATATGCCGCGATTGCCGACGGGACTGAGAGAGTTCTCGAATTTGCGGCGACCCATGGCACGCAGAAATTTTTGTTGACTAGCTCCGGCGCAGTCTACGGCAAGCAGCCTGCCCACCTCAGCCATATCTCAGAGGAGTACGCTGGCGCTCCGGACGTCTTGCACCCATCGGCTGTCTATGGCGAGGGCAAGCGAGTCTCCGAGTTGCTGTGCGCGCTGCATGCGGAATCGAGCGGCATTCAAATTAAAATCGCGCGCTGCTTCGCCTTTGCCGGACCGTGTCTTCCGCTGGACGGAAACTTCGCCATCGGCAACTTCATCCGCGATACCATCCAGGGCGGCCCGATTCGCATTGGCGGCGACGGTACATCGGTGCGATCTTATTTGTATGCTGCCGATCTGGCAATCTGGCTCTGGACATTGCTGTTCCGGGCACCGTCGCTGCTGGCCTTCAACGTCGGTTCGGAGGAGGCAATCAACATTGCCGGCCTCGCGAGGACAGTTGCCTCGACACTTGACCCGAACGTGCAAGTCCACATCGCTAAGCAGCCCGTTGAAGGAGTCGCCCCCGCGCGCTATGTACCTTCGACGGCACGCGCACACCAGATGTTTCCTCTGCGCCAGACCGTCAGCCTGCAGGAATCAATTCGAAGAACGGCGGAGTGGCACGGCTTCCGCAAAAATTAACAATGCTCCTGCAAAGCAGCCACTTTACGCCTGAAGCACCTTCAAACCGCTACATGCCGACGCAACAAAGTCGGCCGCTGTCTTAACGATGAAATCCAACATGGGCTCGTTAAGGCCCGGATAGACGCCAATCCAGAAGACCTGGTTCATCACGAAATCCGTGTTGGGAAGATCTCCTACCACGCGATACTCGTAGCCTTCGTAGGCCGGTTGGCGCAGAAGATTTCCCGCGAATAGCAGACGCGTCCCGATCTTCTGACCCTCCAGCGCCTTCGTCAACTGGTCACGCGTAAAGGGCGCACCCTCTCGGACTCCGATGGGGAAGCCGAACCAGCTCGGATCGGAGTGCTCTCCCGCCTCGGGGAGCATCAGGAACTCTTCAAGCGGTTTCAAGGCCGCTTTCAGGTAGTTAAAGTTCTCCTTGCGCCGCTCGATAAAGTGCGGCAGCTTGGCGATCTGCGACACCCCAAGCGCAGCCTGCATATCGGTCGCTTTCAGGTTGTAGCCGACGTGAGAATACGTGTACTTGTGATCGTATCCGCAGGGCAGCGTGCCTAGTTGCCAATCGAAACGCTTGCCGCAGGTGTTGTCGACCCCAGGCTCGCACCAGCAGTCGCGGCCCCAGTCGCGGAACGAATCGATCAGCACCTGAAGTGCAGGCTTGTCGGTCAACACCGCGCCGCCTTCGCCCATGGTGATATGGTGGGCCGGGTAGAAGCTGACCGTCGCGATGTCCCCAAAGGTCCCGACCTTCTGCCCTTTGTAAGTCGAACCCAGCGCGTCGCAGCAGTCTTCGACCAGCCACAGGTTGTGCTTCTTGCAGAATGCGGTGATCGCGTCGAGGTTGAAGACGTTCCCCAGCGTATGCGCGATCATGACGGCCTTCGTTCTGGGGCTATACGCCTCTTCGAGCCTGGTCACATCGATCTCATAGGTGGGCAAGCTCACATCGAGAAACACCGGCACCAAGCGGTTCTGGAAGATGGGATTCACGGTCGTGGGGAATCCCGCGGCGACGGTAATAACCTCATCGCTCGGCTTCAACTGGCGCTCGCCTAATTTGGGCGACGTGAGGGCGCTGAGCGCCACCAGGTTCGCAGACGATCCGGAGTTCACCAGCGAAGCCGAGCGGACGCCGAAGAAGCGCGCCAGCTTGCGCTCGAAGTCCTTGGCGAATCGGCCGGTCGTGAACCAGCCGTCCAGCGCCGAATCGACCACCGAGCAGATATCGTCGGGTCCAATTACTTTTCCCGAGACCGGGACCGTCGATGTACCCGGCACAAACTGTTTTTGCGGAAACGCCTCTGCATGAAACTGCTCGGTCAACTCAAGGATTTGCTGCCGGAGCGCTGTGGCTTTTTCATTCATAGTGTCTTAAGAATACACAGATCATGGGATTGGAACGCCAGTTTCGGAGAAAATAGGGGAAGCATTTCAGCCTGCTTCTCGCACCGCCGGCAAGCGCAGGTATGATTAACCGAGATTCTCAGTTCCAACTCCAAGGACAAGAAGAATGAAAGCTGTCATTCTCGCCGGCGGTTACGGCACGCGCATCAGCGAAGAGACCTCGGTACGGCCCAAGCCTATGGTCGAGATCGGCGGCCTGCCGATTTTGTGGCACATCCTGAAGCTCTACTCAGCCCATGGAATCAATGATTTCATCATCTGCTGCGGCTACAAAGGCTATGTCATCAAAGAATATTTCGCGAATTATTTCCTCCACACCTCTGACGTGACGTTCGACATGAAGGAAAACAAGATGACGGTGCATGGCTCCTTGGCCGAACCCTGGCGTGTCACCCTGGTGGATACCGGGCAGAACTCCGGAACCGCTGGCCGCCTCAAGCGGATCGAGAGTTATGTGAAAGGCGAGGATGCCTTCTGCATGACCTATGGCGATGGCGTCGCGGATGTGGATATCACTGCGCTGATCGAGTTCCATCGCTCGCACGGCAAAGCCGCTACACTGACCAGCGTCCAACCGGTCGCGCGCTTCGGGGGGCTTGGACTGGACCATACCCGGATCTACTCCTTCCACGAGAAGCCAAGCGACGAAGGCGGCTGGATCAATGGAGGATTTTTCGTGCTGTCTCCAAAGGTCTTTGCCGACATTACCAGTGAAGAACAGATGTTCGAGCGCGAACCCATCGAAGCGCTGGTCGCTCGCGGCGAGGTCCACGCGTTCCCTCATCGCGGCTTCTGGCAGGCGATGGACACACTGCGCGACAGACAGCAACTGGAAGAGATGTGGAGCACAGGAAAGGCGCCGTGGAAGACATGGTGAGCCAATCGGAGAAGCGTACACAGGCTCTGGCACCAAGCGCAGCGAGCACATTTTCCTGGCAGGGCCGCAAGGTCTTTCTCACCGGTCATACCGGCTTCAAGGGCGGATGGCTGGCGCTCTGGCTGGCGAAGCTCGGCGCAAATGTTCGCGGCTATGCGCTGGACCCAAGCACAGACCCCGCTCTCTTCACGGTTGCGCGTGTCGGTTCGGTCATCGAAGACCTTCGCGGCGACATTCGGGATGGCAACAAGCTGGAGCGCGCGATAACGGAGTTTGCGCCGGAGATTGTGTTCCATCTGGCCGCCCAGCCTCTGGTCCGCGCCTCCTACGACGACCCCATCGGGACCTACGAGACGAATGTAATCGGGACAGCCCGCATGCTGGACAGCGTCCGGCGTACCCCCAGCGTCCGGGCAGTCGTCTCGGTGACGACTGATAAATGCTACGAGAATAAGGAGTGGATCTGGCCCTATCGCGAGACTGATCCTCTCGGCGGCTACGATCCCTACTCCAGCAGCAAGGCCTGCGCCGAGATCGTAACTGCGGCGTATCGACAGTCTTACTTTCCCGTTGAGGCGCTGGGGAAGCCAGGCGGTCACATGGTCGCCGTCGCGACTGGCCGGGCCGGCAATGTGATTGGCGGCGGCGACTGGTCGATTGATCGTCTCCTCCCCGATCTCGTCCGTGGCTTTCTTTCCGGTGAGCCCGTGCTCATCCGCCGCCCCCATGCCATTCGGCCCTGGCAGCATGTCCTCGAACCGCTCCACGGCTATATCCGTCTTGCGGAGCGTTTGCTGACCCACGACCCGCGTTATGCTTCGGCGTATAACTTCGGTCCCATCGAAGACGATGCAAAACCGGTTGCGTGGATCGCAGATCGAATGACGGGGTTCTGGGGCGACGGGGCATCCTGGGTACTCGACGACGCTCCCAGTCCGCATGAGGCGGGGTATCTGAAACTAGATGCAAGCCGTGCCCGCGCCGACCTGGGCTGGGCGCCAAAACTTCGACTTGAAGTTGCCTTGGAGTTCCTGGTGCAGTGGTACCGTGCTTGGCAGGCGCAGTCGGACATGCATGCGTTCACCCTGGGTCAGATTGAGCGCTACGAGTCGCTTCTGAAGGAGTAGCCTGCCCTTGGCCTTGCCTGCGCTAGAACCTGTTGAAGCGATAAATAAGCCGTCGTTTTCGACAAATCCATGCGGACTATCGCGTGCTGGAGGGTAGAACGCCCTGCATGGGCTTTACCTGTTCTTCAATCCGTGTCTTTGCGTGAAATCCCGGGTAAGCACGTTGTTTCTAGACTAAACCAAACTACTGGATGGTGTCCGAGAACTCACCCCACTCGGATTGCTCGTGCGGCATAAGGCCAATGCCTTGAAGAAAGTGAACAGTGCTTCGCGCCTCCCCGAAGAAGACGTATCTGCAGCCACGCATCAGGGTCCTCTCGAAATTGACAGGGCGACCGCTGTATTCCAGCACGCAGTTGATGAAGGTGCAATCGACGAAGCTCTTGTCGTCGATTGCCAGCGCTTCGTCCTCGATGGTGCGGCTGTAGATGATTTCCACTCTGATGCTCCTGAAGCAGGACGCTTCCGCGGCCAGATGCAAGACTTGACCCGCTGCCTGGATTTTACAGCGAACTGTGAGGTATTCGCGCTTTCGGGCTGTACCACGAACGGGTCATTTGACTTGCAGTGCCGGATCGTCTACAGGATCGAATCTGGCAGCAGAGAATCGAGCTTTACGCAGGAGCGTTTCAGGGGCGGGTATCGTCCTGGCCGCCGGCTTGCATTTTGACAGAGGCGACGGTGAGGGAGTCTCCCGTGACGGTGCCTTCAACGATGACGTTGTGTCCGGCGTGCGGAATCAGGGTGTTGGGGTTGGTGATCTTGTAGACCTTGTCGCCGACGACGAGGACGGGGGCGGAGCCTCCCTTGATGCATTTGGCGGCGCACTCGGGAGAGTTTGCCTTGCCTTTGGCGGCGCACATGGAGTCGGAGACGAAGCCTTTGAGGGACTCGGCATAAGCGCCCGCAGTAGCGAAGCCGAGGACAAGGACAGTAAGAGCTATGAGCTTTTTCATGAGCAAAATCTCCAGGATTTGACGTAGCGGAATTATAGCCCTTCTGGTTCGCGACCGGTGCCGCATCCATGGGGCTTCTCGAAAGATAGTTGCGTAATAGCGTCCGCATGTAGGCCGGGCATCCAGAGTCTGCCAAAGCAGAGGCTTAAAAAGGAAACCCACGCAGCGCGGTGGGGGCTGTTGCGTGGGTATTCCGGTAAAGCAACGAAGTGGGTGGACTTCGTTATGACCGACTCAACCCGAAGGGAGTCTGGCCATTCCTTAAAGCTAACGGCAAAGCGCTCTGGAGTCAAGTGAGATTTGCACTTTATCGCTGCCGCGCCTGCTGGACCATTTCAACCAGCACCGTTCGCGCCTCCCCGGGGGTCATCACCTCGCGAATGAAGGGGATACGGGATCCCTTCACCCCCGCCGCAGTCTGCACCCGCACGTGGAATCCCAGCCGGTCGACGGAGGTCATGGTTGCGGATTCGGCTTCGAGTCCGGCGTGTGTGCGCGAGAGCAGCACCAGCGCGTCCGCGTGGTCGGCGTTCATGTGGTCGAGGATGCCTCGCGCCGCGCCGGAAAGGGGGTCAGGACGCGCTGTTGTGTAGTCGGAAGCACTGACCCAGCCCATCACGCCAAAGCCACCCACGTAGTAGATGTCTACAGGCTCCATGCGGAAGAACTCGAAGTCGGTGAAATCGACCCAGTATTGGCTGTTCGGGTGGGCCTTCAGATAGATCTCACGCGCCTCGGGCGTGTCTGCCTCTGTAAGCTGCAGCACGTTGCCGACTACGGTAACTCGTGCTGCGCCAAGCACATCGCCGTCGGCCGCGGGCTGGGTGACGAAGAGGCTCGCGCGTGGATCGCCCTTCAGGTTCTGGGTGTGCATGGCCATGGTGCTGATAAGAAAGAGCGGGCGGCCTGATGGGTCGAGGGCGTATGGCATCAGCGAGCCAAAGGGGAAGCCGGGTTGTTTGCGGGAGAGGGTGGAGAGGGTGGCGACGCTTTCGAGATGGAGCAGGGTGCGTGCGCGTTCGGCATGGGTGGGCTCGGGGATGGGAGCGGGAGGGTTGGGATTGTAGGGTGCGGCGTGCTGGGAGGACATGATTTTGAGACTCTTTCCGGGAGATTATTTGCGCGTTTTTTTTGGTGTGGTGTTTGTGGTGGTTTACAGGGTTTTTTGAGAAATGTGGTGTGCAAACGTGGTGTTTTTGCATGGTGAAAGTGGTGCATTGTGGTAAGTTCGTCTGGCTGAGAGTGCAGGTTTTTCGAGGACGAAAAATACGCCAACTTCTTCTCTATTTATTTTCATGCGTTCCCGTTTTGGGAATGTCCTGCCGGACGGACCCGCTACGCGCGGGGCGGTCACTTCGTGACATGTATACCCCTTCGGTTAGCCCTCCCGTTGGTCGGGATGAAGATTTGTTGCCGACCAACGGCAGGCCCCATGCTGCTCACTCGCCCAGACAAGGTATACGCGTCACGAAGCGACCGCCGAATCGGGGTCCCCGCAAACAGGTCTTCGTTTGTGGGGTGACTGAGCGCAGGAGGCCTGTTCGGCAGGACACTATCTTCTACAGCCGGCAGATGAGCAGTTCGCGCTCGTAGATCATCTCCGGGGGGAGGTGGTCGTGGAGGGCGAGGAAGAGTTCTTCGTGGCCCATGACCTCCTGCTTCCACTGGGCGCGGTCGACGGTCTGCAACTCGTCGAAGGCGGCGCGGGGGAAGTCGAGACCCTTCCAGTTGATGTCGTCGAAGTGCGGTGTCCAGCCGATGGGGGTCTCCTTGCCCTGGGCGCGGCCGCGGACGCGATCGACGATCCACTTGAGGACGCGCATGTTTTCGCTGTAGCCGGGCCAGAGGAATTTTCCGTCCTGATCTTTGCGGAACCAGTTGACGTGGAAGACGCGGGGCGTGGAGGAAAGGTTGCGTTGCATCTTGAGCCAGTGCCGGAAGTAGTCGCCCATGTGGTATCCGCAGAAGGGAAGCATGGCCATGGGGTCGCGCCGGACCTTGCCGACTGCGCCCGCTGAGGCGGCGGTGGTTTCGGAGCCCATGGTGGCGCCGATGTAGACGCCCGCGGACCAGTTGAAGGCCTGGTAGACGAGGGGCATGGTGGTGGGGCGGCGGCCACCGAAGATGAAGGCGGAGATGGGAACGCCTGCGGGGTTCTCCCAGTCGGGGTCGATGGTGGGGCATTGGCTGGCGGGGGCGGTGAAGCGTCCGTTGGGATGGGCGGCGGGCGCGCCGGTGGACTTGGCGATCTCGGGAGTCCACAGGTTGCCGCGCCAGTCGATGAGTTCGGGGGGCGGAGTGTCGGTCATGCCCTCCCACCAGACGCCGCCTTCGGGGGTGAGGGCGACGTTGGTGAAGATGGTGTTGCGGGAGAGGGTGGCCATGGCGTTGGGGTTGGTTTTGGCGCTGGTGCCGGGAGCTACGCCGAAGAAGCCTGCCTCGGGGTTGATGGCGCGAAGCTGGCCGGAGGCATCCGGTTTGATCCAGGCGATGTCGTCGCCTACGGTCCAGACCTTCCAGCCTTCGAAGCCGGCGGGCGGGATCATCATGGCGAAGTTGGTCTTGCCGCAGGCGGAGGGGAAGGCGGCGGCGACGTAGGTTTTTTCCGTCGTTCCATCGGGGCGGCCGGGAGATTCGACGCCAACGATGAGCATGTGCTCGGCCATCCAGCCCTCGTCGCGGGCGATGTTGGAGGCGATGCGGAGGGCGAAGCACTTTTTACCGAGGAGCGCGTTGCCGCCGTAGCCTGAGCCGTAGCTCCAGATCTCGCGGGTCTCGGGGAAGTGGACGATGTACTTTTCCTGATTGCAGGGCCAGGGGACGTCCTGCTGGCCGGGCGCGAGCGGAGCGCCGACGGTGTGCATGCAAGGAACGACGCGTTTGATGTCCTTGTCGATTTCGGCGAAGACGGGAGCGCCGATGCGGGCCATGATGCGCATGTTGACGACGGCATAGGCGGAGTCGGTGAGTTGGACGCCGATCTGTGACATAGAGGCGGGGGACATGGGCGAGCCGATGGGACCCATGGAGTAGGGCAGCACGTACATGGTGCGCCCGCGCATGCTGCCGCGGAAGAGCTGCTTGAGCTTCTTGCGCATGACGTAGGGGTCTTCCCAGTTGTTGGTGGGACCGGCGGTGTCGCGGGAGAGGGAGCAGATGAAGGTGCGGTCTTCGACGCGGGCGACGTCGCTGGGGGAGGAGCGGGCGAGAAAGCAGCCGGGCCAGAGGTCTTGATTGAGCCGGGTGAAGGTGCCGGCTTTGATGAGCTGGTCGCAGAGGAAGTCGTACTCGGCCTGGGAGCCGTCGATCCAGTGGATGCGGTCGGGCTGGCAGAGGTCGGCCATCTTTTCTACCCAGCGGATGAGGTGCTTGTTGGTGGTGGGCGGAGTGGCGATGGCGGTTTCGAGGGTGGTTGTTTTCATGTCTGCCGTTTCCTTGCCTGTAAGTCTTCGCTTTGAAGGAGGGGCTGTCAACCTGTGCGATGTTCGGTAGGGGGCGTGTTTGCGCGTAGCCCGTTATCCGGGAATAACCCGGATCGCTTCCCGCAAGTCAACTGAGCGGGGCTAATTCTATCCTCGGTAAGTGCATCGGAGATTGTGCGCTCCCTGGCAAACCATAACCCCACTGCTCAAGGAATGGGCGTATGCCGGCATTTTTTTTGACCTGACAGGCGCGGCTGCATCCTTCGCTGCGGTCGGCGGCTACGGAGGTTACGCCTTTCACGTTATCGCCCCTTTCACGTCATCCTATTTTACTGTGGCATCGTGAGCGCTGCGACCTCAAAGCCCACCATCGGCGGCCTCATTCCTGCGACAAATGGCAGGCCGGTATAAACAGGTGAGCAGGGTGTCTCGCATCTGACCTTACCACCGGAATGACTTGAGTTTGAGAATTGGGTTACGTGCGGAGCACGATCCGTTTTTCTGGGGAAGAGTGCCGGGATTTTCGCTGCCGCGAAAATGGCCCACCTTAGCGACGATAAGACCGTCGTGAAGATGGGGCACCCGATTGTGGTGGTAAGTTCAGATGTGGGCCACCCGCCTGATGAGGCCGGTAAGCGTGTTGATGGTGATGGTGCCGGTGAACGTGCCGTCGGGAGTGGTAGTTCCGGTGGGACGGCCGAAAATGTCGAGTTGTTGCACCGAGAGATCGGCGAATACGTTGAAGATGGTGTCGGCTTTGGCGGGGATGGTGTTGCCAAGGACAGCAAGAAGAACGGCAGAGAGTGCAAGAGAGAAGCGCATAAGGGAAACTCCAGATAGATCAATTTAGTGTTCGAGCAAACCCGAAAACAGGAGGAAGGGAACGTAGTTGGACCATAGCCCCTCAGGAGCAACATAGATATGAAATTTTCTTATCGGCCTCGGTTTCACGCTTGGTGACCTGAAGTTTGCTCGCCCCCGTCCGCGACTCAGTTACTAATTACCCCCGATGCCCGTCCGCGCCGCGCACATCGGTAACCGTCGAGAATAAATGCTCTTATTTCCTTGCTTTGTCCCCTTGCATGCACCATACTCCAGCGACATGCAGCATCCCTGAAACGGGACGACAGCCGAATTGCCATCGTCCGCCCCTAAAATCCTCTGGGCCGCACTTCACGATACGACTAAAGAAGGGCTCACACCATGAAGAACACCCTGCTCCTACATGTTTCCGTTGCTGCTGCCATGCTGTCGGCCAGCCTTGCTCACGCCGATACATACCAGTTCTCGATCACGGGGCCTGGAATAGTTCCAGTCACCTTTACCGTTCCATCCTCGCCTACTCCGACCAGCACAGACCCCAGCGAGTTTCAGCTCACCATACCGGATATCTCGATCACCAGCTCGTTCACCGGAACGGGTGGGACTACGAACCTGTTTTTTCCACTCGGCTCGTCAAGCAACGAATTCGATTTAGATATCTTTGGAGGCCAGCCAGATCAATTCCTTGGTCCGATCCTGTTTTCAGGCACAGTTCAGAATCCCACCTTTCTGACAGGGTCCTTCACTCTGCAATCCGCAGGTCAGATTTTTGGTGCGGGAATTGTGCAGAACCCTGGGGCAACGGCAAGTCTTGTCATCACGGATATCACGCCGGTTACCGCTGCGGCGACTCCGGAACCTTCCAGCCTTATCCTCCTGGGCACTGGAGCCCTCGGCATGATCGGCGCGGTGCGTCGCCGCGTGCTCGCTGCCTGACAGGCGAGTCGAGTGCGACATGAGCACGTCTGGAAGCTGGCAACGGCCTAAAGCGGCAACCCGTGCGGCATCCCCGCCCGCAATCGAAGGCGCTTAGGGCGTGTCATCAAATGAGCCAAATGGTACTGGCTGCGAGGTGGATGGCGGCGAGGAAGTTTCGAGCGGTTTTGTCGTAGCGCGTAGCGATGGCGCGGAACTGTTTGAGTTTGGCGAAGAAGTTCTCGATCAGGTGTCTGGCTTTGTAAAGTTCCTTGTCATAAAGCCGCTGTTGTTTGCGATTGGCCTTGGGCGGGATGACAGCGTGTTTGCCTGCCTTCTGCAGCGGTTCCAGCACGCGTTTGTCGGCATCGAAGCCCTTGTCCGCGATCACCGTTCTGGCTTTGAGGGAAGGCAGCAGGACATCAGCCCCGTCCAGTTCGCAGGCTTGTCCCTCGGTGAGATGAAAGCCTGTCGGGTTGCCGAGCGCGTCCACGGTGGTGTGGATTTTGGTGCTCAATCCGCCTTTGCTGCGTCCGATGGCCTGCGAGGCGCCCCCTTTTTGCGCGCTCCCGCACTATGCTGGTGAGCGCGCACGATGGTCGAATCGATCATGGCATATTCGTTGTCGGCGTCCTGGGCCAGATGATCGAAGACCGTTTTCCATACCCCGCGTTCCGCCCAGCGGCTGAAACGCGTATGCACCACGCGGAAGTCGTCAAACCGTTCCGGCAGATCGCGCCACGCAATCCCCGCCCGATAGCGATAGAGCACCGCCTCGATAAACAAACGGTTATCCCTCCCAGGACGACCGATCGAACCGTCCCGCCCTGGTAAAAGCCCTTCAATCCGCTTCCACTGATCGTCCCGCAACCCGTAACGCCTGATTCCCATCCCTTCAAACTAAAATGCTCAGGAACACAGGCATATATCGAGTTAGATGACACACCCTAGGAAGAACCTAATCTATTGGGCGGACAGTTATGATTTTCTCCTCTGCTATCCGACAGTGTCTCCATTAGAGGACTCCGGCTAGGATCAGTCCTTATAAGCGCGCTTGTCGCAAGAAACGGCCTGCGGGGATTGCAGGTAACGCTCCAGTGCAGCTAAGTTAGGTGCGAGAGTTGGAGTTGTCCATGAAAAGGCCTGTTCAGATGGAATCTGCCTCTGCGTTAATTGACGAGAAGATCAAGGAACTTGGGGACTGGCGCGGGAAGATGCTTGCGAAGGTGCGCGAGATCATCTACGAGGCAGATCCTGAGATTGTCGAAGAGTGGAAGTGGATGGGGACTCCCGTCTGGTCTCACGGCGGCATCATCTGCACGGGAGAGACGTACAAGAACGCCGTCAAGATGACGTTTGCCAAGGGAGCTGCGTTAGAGGATCCTTCGGGTCTCTTCAACGGGAGCCTCGACGGGAATGTCAGGCGCGCCCTCGATCTCCACGAAGGCGACATGGTCGATGAGGCGGCCTTGAAGGATCTTATTCGCGCTGCCGTGGCGCTCAATCTCAGTCTCAAGGCCAAGAGCAAGCCGAAGCGGGTGAGCAGCAAGCGGGCCGACTAGCTTTCTCGCAGGCCTCGGGCCTATCTCCTCCCATAGGGGAAGAGCTTCGGCACCCATGCAGTGGCCGAGTTAACCGGCGCCAGGCGAATCTGCGGCGCTGACTTAGCTGCCGCCAGGATACCGGCTGCCATCTCCCGCTCTCAGTTGACGGGAGACAGGCCGAGTCACTCCTCCAGGCCGGCTAAGGGGCAACTCGCGGGTTACGGCCGGATTTGGCGGCCGAGTTTTCCTAGTGATTGCCGGTAGCATGGATAGAGCAGGGTGACGTGTGCCGGCAGGGAGACCAATGCGGGGGCTTTCCGCTTCGCTACGCTCGAGGGTCGAGGATGACGGCGAAGAACAGACAACGGCAACGGCGAAGGACATGCAACGGCAACGGCGAAGGACATGCAACGGCCTTCGAGTGCAGGCAAGGGGCAGGCGGGGAAGGCTTCGGTTGCGGGAAAGGCTCCGGTTCCGGTGAGTCTGGACGATAAGCTGGCGATGCTTTCGACGAAGTGGAAGGTGCGATGAGGGTCAGGGTTCGAGCGCGGGGTTGAGGTCGTTGGTGCGGGCGCGCCAGAAGTCGATGAGGGTCGAGGCGATGGTGAAGATGACTGGGCCGAGGACGATGCCGAGCGGGCCGAAGACGGCGATGCCTCCGAGGATGGTGAGCAGGATGACGGCGATGTGTGCCCGGATGTGGGATCCGACGAGGATGGGGTAGAGGATGTTGTCGATGGTGCTGACGACGAGTCCTCCCCAGACGATGAGCAGCGCGGCTTTGCCCCAGTGGCCATGGAGGCCGAGGTAGATGGCGACCGGACCCCAGACGAGGAAGGCTCCGAAGGCGGGGATCATGGCGAAGGCGGTGAGGGTGAAGGCCCAGAGGATAATGTTGGGCACGCCGAGGACCCAGAAGGCGAGGCCGGCGAGCACGCCTTGAATGAGGGCGATGGTGAGGCGGCCGAGAGCGGTGGCGAAGATGGTGTTGTCGACGCGGTCGAGGAGTTCGGCGGCCTCGTGGGGGCGCAGGGGGAGCAGGGAGCGGAGGGCGGTGAGGGCGAGGGTGCGGTCGCGATAGAAGAAGAAGAGGAGGAAGAGCATCACGACGATCTCCGTGATGAGGTGGATGGAGTTGCCGAGGATCATGGCGAATTTGCCGCCGAGGTAGGCTGCCGTGTTGCGGGCGACGTTGTTGGAGTCGATGGAGGAGGAGAAGCTTTCGATCTGGGCGGCGAGGTCGGGACGGTTGCCGATGTAGTCGCTGATGCGGCCTTGGGTGGCGCTTTCACGGAGGGTATTGATGGCGTTGAAGGCCTGCCGGCTGATGCTCTGGGCGACAAAGAAGCCGGGGACGACGACGGCCAGGATGATCAGGACCAGGGCCACGGTGGCGCAGAGATTGCGGTTGGGGATGCGGGCGGCGAGCCAGTTATAGGGATGCTGGGTGATGACGGCGAGGATGACGGCGCCGACGATGGCGGTGAAGAAGGGGCGCAGGAGAAGCGCGCAGAGGATGAGGACGCCGAGGGTGAGGAGGAAGAGGGCGATCTGCTTCCAGGGTGCGGCTGCGCGGCTGTCCTGCATGGGGCGGCTCCGGGTGCGGCTGGGCTGAGTCGGGTCAGGTGCTTCTTCCATTATGGCTTGGATGTTGTGGTGAGGCGCGTCGCCGCAGGGTATTCTGACGGACGTTGGCGCAGGTTGCGAGTGGGTTTGGTTCTAAGACTTCCGCGGAGGTATGAGGATGGTGCATCTTGATCCCTGGCTTGGGTTTGGCGTGTTGGTCTCCACTGCTGCCACGGATGCAGTGTATGTGTTGTTCAATTCCGCGGTGTCGTCGCAGCGGCGCGTTTCGGCAGCTACGTGGAGCAGCGTGTGGTATCTGCTTTCGGCGTTTGCCGTGATCAGCTATACGAAGAACTGGATGTATGTGTGCTTCGCGGCGGTGGGGTCGTGGATTGGGGCGTATGTGTCGATGACGCTGCTGCGCAGGGCGAAGGGAGCGAGGGGGCCGGAGGCTGTGTAGGCGTTAGATGGTGCATCACATCTCAGAATCGAGAGATGGGGCGCCCGGCTATACTGATTTTGAGCTGGAGGTTTGCGATGGCGCGTTCTGTGGCACTGAATGAGGCGCAGCAGCACCTGGGGGAGTTGCTGGACCGTGCTGAACGTGGGGAAGAGATTGTGATTGAGCGGCAGGGGAGGCCGGCGATGAAGCTGGTTCCTGTTGTCTCTAAGGATCTGACGTCAGCGAGGCGGATTGGTGGGCAGAACCTGCTTGGGATTACTTATATCGCTCCGGATCTCGATGCGCCGATGAGCGAAGCCGATCTGAAGGAATGGGGATATTGAACGGTGCTGCAGTTCTTACTTGATTCGCATGTTTTGTTGTGGTGGGACAGCGATCTGAGCAAACTGTCGGAGGGGCAACGCGAGGCGATCAGCGAGCCGGGCAATGAGGTTTTCGTGAGCGCGGTGACCGGTTGGGAGCTGGGCATCAAGCGGTCCACGGGTAAGTTAGTTCTGATTGACTCGATTGGAGGACTGGCCCAGCGATTTGGATTTTTTGAAGTTGCCGATCACGATGGAGCATGGCGAGTTGGCGGCTTCCCTCCCGCTGCATCACAAAGATCCGTTTGACCGTATGCTTGTGGCGCAGGCGAGAGTGGAGGGGCTGACGCTGGTGACGGCGGATGCGGCTATTCGGGAGTATTCTGTGAGTTGCTTGTAGCGGAGTGCGGTCGTCCTTCGGACGATGCCCACACATCAGAATCGATGTATGGGGCACCCGGCGGAGAGTGAGTGATGGTTCGGGATAAGAGTGCGGTCGTCCTTTGGACGAGGCACTCATCTCAGAATCGAGATATGAGGCACCCGATTTCGGAGGCGGTTCGCCTACACAAGATGCGTTATGGCGAATCGGTTAGGCGCGTCTGATTTTCAACAACATGAACCCGAGCAGGCCGAAAGCGGTTTCCACGATGGTGGCGGGTTCGGGCACCGTGGAGGTTATCTCGCCAAACAGGCCGTCCTGCTGATTGTTGATGCCGGCCGTGAAATAGAGCGCGTCCGTGTTCACGTTGGCTCCGCCGGTGCGGGTCTCGATCGACCAGAGATACGGGTTGACGAGGGGCTGGCCGTTGGTCCCGTCGAGCGTGCCCAGGTAGGCGTCGGAGGCTGGGTTATAGGCAAGGATCTCGCCGTCGCCGAAGTTGCCGACCAGCAGATCGTTACTGAATGAGCCGAAGGCGGCGGGAGCCAGGGTGACTCCCCAAGGCGCGTAGAGACTGCCGCCGGATGCGATCCGCTTGATGAAGTTTCCGTTTGCGTCGAACTCGTCGACATAGCCGCCAGGCAGGCCGGTACCCATCGGGGTCAGGTGAGCGTAGGTGACATAGAGGTTAGAGCCGACCGTCTGGATGTTGAATGGGGTGAAGCCCGACGGGAGGTTTGGGTCGACGAACTTGCCGGCGAACGTAGAGCCCGTAACATCACTCCATGCCGAATTGAATACGTGGATTTTGCCGGCCGAATCCGCCGCGTATAGATAAGTCGAGCCTCCGCTGGCGCCCTGCGCGAGGCCGGTGTAGACAGCGCCGGGCGTCGCGGCCGTTTGCTGCGCTGACGTGCCTGAGCTCCATCCGTCGATGGCGCCGTTGAGTGTGTCGAAGATGAAGTGCGACGGAGACCCGTTGACCAGGAATCCGGTGGTGCTGTTGGCTACCTGGCCGGTCGGTCCGGTAACTGGCGGTGTGCCGGGCGGGATGGTGACCACCAGCGGAACGCGGGTCCCGGCGCCGTCGTACAGAGTGGATGTGCCGGAGGCTTGATTCGAGATCCAGAACGGCGACGTCGCCGAAAAGGCCACGCCCCAGGGATTTTTGAGGTTGGGATCGGTCGTGTTGGCCAGACCAGGCACGTCGGACACCAGGTTGGTCTGGGTGAACGAGTCGGCATGCAGGCACGCGGGTGCAAAGACCACAGTGAGCGTACATGCGATCTTGATAAGATTATGGCTAGAGAGATGGATTAACATTAGGGAGTCTCCTCAGGCAAACCTATTCGCCGTGCATCGAGTGCGGCGCGGGGCCACGGATCGAAATCGAAGATGACGAGAGCATACTCCCAGATTGTTTCGATTGGGTGATCGATGGATCTGCTGATGCGGTAAATCTGTTGACGATATCAAAGTCCGGACGCTGCCGCTTCATTGCGTCGAGCTAGAGGTTCGGAGAGGATGAGCATTTGGCGGGAAGTGCGGGCGGCTTACATGGTGCGGTGTTCGATTTAGGGTGAGAGCGGTGAGTGGTGGGGCTGTTGTAGGAGTGCGGTCGTCCTGCGGACGAGGCCCACACATCAGAATCGATGTATGGGGCACCCGGCGCGCTACAACGCGCTGGAATAGCGACTAGAGTTCCATCGCGAATTGGTGGGTGGGGTCGTAGGGGGTGGGTTTGGGTTCGGTGGCGAGGTCGAGGATGAGGCGTTCGAGGACGAGGAGTTTGTTGGCGGGGGAGCTGCGGAGTTCGAGGTCGGCTCGGGCGACGAGGCGGATGGCGCGGGTGAGTTCGCGGCGGGACTTGTAGCGGCGGGCTTGTTTGATCAAGTCTTCGGCGGCGAAGGGAGGCATGCGGAAGCCCTGCCAGAGCGCCTGCCAGATGGCGCGGGAGTCGCGTACGTTTTTCTCCGAGATGATGAGCATCTGGCGGAAGGTGCGGGCGAGCATGTAGAGGTGACCGATGGCGGCGTCTTCGCCACCGTCGGCGTTGAGCAGGCCGTGGAGGAGCAGGAGGGCGCGGGGGCGGTCGTGCAGCGAGATGGCGTCGGTGAGCTCGTAGAGGCTGCGCTGTTTGGCGGCGAGGACCATGGTTTCCACGTCGCCGAGGGTTACGCGATTGCGGGTAAGGGGTTCGGCTGGGGAGATCGGCGACGCTTCACCCACCTTAGCGACGATAGAACCGATAGAACCGTCGCCAAGATGGGGCACCCGGTGTTTTGGCGGGGTGGGTAGAGAAGCGGGTTTCTCCACTACGGCGGCAAGTGCGCCGCCTCCGGTCGAAATCACAGTTTTATCTTTTGCGGCGGATGGGGCACTGACGTAGAGGAGGAGTTTTTCGAACTCGCCGGCGATGAGCATCATGTCGGAGCCGAGGGCGTCGACCAGCTCGCGGGCGGCATCGGGGTCAAATTTTACGCTGCGGGATTCAGCGGCGGTTGTGACCCACTTGATGGCGTCGCCTTCTTCGACGCGGGCCAGTTCGACGAAGCCGCACCAGTCGCCGAGGGTTTCGCGGATCTTTTCGTAGCGGTCTTTCTCCTGGTAGTCCATCTTGCGGAGGTCGGTGGGGATGCGGAGGTGGTCGGCGACGAAGAGGATAAGGGCCTGCGGGTTGGGGGAGCGGAAGTAGGCGTCGATGGCGGCGAATTCTTCTTTTTTGCTGCCGCGAGTGTAGAGGGTTTTTAGATTGCGGACGAAGAGGACCTGGAAGGGCGCCATGAGGGAGGGGGTCTGGGCGCGGTCGAGGACCTCGAAGATACTGGTTTCGGCGAGGTCGAGATCGTGGAGACAGAAGTCGCGGGAGGGCTCGGGCGCGAGGGTGGCGAGGACGGCCTTGCGGCAGCGGTCGTAGAGGAAGACCTCGTCGCCGATGAGGACGTAGCCGGGGCGGATGGTTGCGGGCGAGCCGATCTCGGCGATGAAGCGGTCGGTTGAGGCGAAGGATTTGAGGGAGGGCATTAGAAGGACTCCAGCATATCGCTTACGACGGCCTGGGCGAAGTCGTTTGCGATGCGCTTGACGGCGTATCCGTCTTCCTGGATGAAGCCGCTGAGGTCCTGGGTGGATTGGTACTGCTCGCGGTAGACGATGGCGTCGTTGCGGTAGAGGGTGTGGCCGTCGTGGGCGGTGAGGGCGACTTTGGCGGTGATGGTGACGAGATAGCTGGAGGACTGGCCGGTGTTGGAGTCGTAGGTGAGGGGGGCGACGGTCTGGGTGAGGATGGTGCCGTGGAGGGTGGCGTCGGCGTCAGCGGAGTCCTGATTGAGGACGCGGTACCTGGTGCGGGTGTTGAGCTCGCGGATGATGGCCTGGGTGAAGGCCATCTCGGTGTGATAGGCCTGGGCGTTGGTGGCGAAGACAGGGACGGCGAGGGTGCGGACGCCGGCGGGGATATGGGTGGCGGCGCCGGCCTGGTGGTAGCCGCAGCCGGCTACCGGGAGGAGGACGAGAAGAGTGAGGAGGCGGAGGATCATGCGTCTCTCGTCTATTGTCGCACCTGGGCGGATTGGCCTGAGGGCTGTTTAAGAATGAAGGCTTAACACCGATTTGCACCGATGACACCGATCTTAATGTTTGCTGGGCGGCAAAGGCGAACCACAGGGGATCCTTCCCGTTCGCTACGCTCGAAGGTAGGATGACAACGAAAAACAAACAGCTGCAAATGCGGAGCGATGGAAGGTAGAGATACGCGGGGGATGGTTGTGGCAGCAGGCTCGGGGGGTTTTGTTTGACAGGCGATGGGGTGCAGGGGTAGAACTCATTCCTAATTTATTTCATTTTTTACCTGAGAAAAAATGCTTTCACCTAGGATAAAGCGCTCAATGAACCCCCACTTTCTTAAGGCCAGACTGGCTCTGCAGATTGCCCTGGTGGGGCTGCAGTTGCGCAATCCTTCGAAGGAGGAGATTCAGCTCGAGCCTGTGGTTTATGGAGGGAAGTTGTAGCCGGTGAAACAGGCTTGAAGCTTTATTTCACAGGGTCAGCGTGTTTTCTTCATGCTGGCCCGTATTTTTGAGAGTCTGTGGCCGGGATGGAGAGATACGGCATCGAAAGGAAGGTACGCGAGCACGCAAATCAATGTAGAGGTCTGCTTATGTATCACCATGTGAAGAAGTTGATGTACACCGTGAATATCGGAGAGCCGGATGTCCGGTTCGGGAATATGCTGCTGGAGCAGTTTGGCGGAGCGAACGGAGAGCTTGCCGCTGCGATGCAATACACGATTCAAGGCTGGAACTGTGTGGATGACCTGGGGCGACGGGATCTGCTGCTGGATATCGGGACCGAGGAGTTGAGCCACCTGGAGGTGGTGGGCGCGCTGATTCGGATGCACCTGAAGCCGATGAAGACGAACCGCGAGGCGGCGGAGGCTGATCCGCTGGTGACGATTGCGGGCGGAGGCGGCGTGGGGCTGTTCGATTCGATGGGCAATGCGTGGACGGCAAATTACCTGAAGATTACAGGGGAGCTGGATGTCGACCTGCGGAGCAATATCGCGGCGGAGGGTCGGGCGAAGATCGTGTATGAGCGGCTGATCGACCATACCGACGATCCGGGATCGATCGACACGCTGCAGTTTTTGATGACGCGGGAGATCACGCACATGAAGGCGTTCACGGCTGCGCTCGAAAGCCTGGAGAAGACACCGTTCTCGGTGGGGATGCTGAAGCCTACGCCGGGGATTGTGGACGAGTACTTCGATGGTTCGACGGGAACGGGCGATGAGGGCGATACGAATATGACGGGGCCGTGGACGTCGTCGTTCGGGCTGCATCCTGTGGAGTCGAAGATGAATGGCGGCAAGGGGCTTTCGGTTGGCGACATTAACGGCAAGATCGATGGCGAGGACCGGGGCAAGCAGGATTCGGCACACAAAGCTACGACTGCTGCGGCGAATGGGACATCAGGGAAGCAGCTTGTGGGAGCCGGGAAGAATGGCAGTGCGAAGGATGGTGTTGCGAAGCGGCGTTAATCCTGGCGATCAGGTGCCCTATGTCCCAGATTGTCACCCAGATGCGGGACGTGGAGCACCGATGATCAGGATATATCGCGGCAGCTTGCTGGAGTTAAGAGTCTGTGTGATGATTACACTGTTTTGCTGAATGGAGAGAGATGTACTGCAACCTTGCTTGATAATAATCCTGACCGAGATCCATCAGAGGCAAAGTCAACCGCAGATCCCGTTCAGGGATGACAGCGAGAGAGGTAAGTGAAACAGCAGAGGCAGCCATCAAGGCTGCCTCTGCTGTTGTTGCGAGGTATGCTGTTTTATGCTGGGGAGGGTTGTCCTTCGCTGTAGCCGGGCTTGCGTCCGGGCTGTCCGGGCTCGGGTTTGAGGACCTTCTGGGGCTCGCCGGTGCTGCCGGGGTCTACTCCGGAGAGGGATGATTTGGCGGCCGGGAGTTCCTTGCCTTCGATGATCAGCTTGATCTCTGCGGCGTCCAAGGTCTCGCGCTCCAGCAAGGCTTTGGACATGCGGTGCATGATGTCCTGGTTGGCTTCGAGGATGGTGTAGGCGGATTTGTATCCGGCGTCCACGAAGCTGCGGACCTCGGCGTCGATCTGCCGGGCGGTGTCGTCGGAGAAGTCGCGGGACTGGCCGATCTCGCGGCCAAGGAAGACTTCCTGCTCTTTTTTGCCGAAGGTCATGGGCCCCATCTTCGACATCCCGAACTCGCAGACCATCTTGCGGGCGAGCTCGGTGGCGCGTTCGATATCGTTTCCGGCTCCGGTGGTCATCTGCTTGAGGAAGATCTCTTCGGCGCAGCGTCCGCCCATGAGGGTGGCCATGCGGGTTTCGAGATAGTCCTTGGTGACGGTGTGCTGGTCTTCCTCGGGGAGGTAGACGGTGACGCCGAGGGCCATGCCGCGGGGGATGATGGTGACCTTGTGGAGCGGGTCGGAGTGCTCGCGGAGGGCAGAGACGAGGGTGTGTCCGGCTTCGTGGTAGGCGGTGACGCGCTTCTCTTCGTCGGTGAGGAGCATGGACTTGCGCTCGGCGCCCATCATGACTTTGTCTTTTGCGACTTCAAAGTCGTACATGTGGACGGATTTGCGGTTGAAGCGGGCGGCGGTGAGGGCAGCCTCGTTGACCATGTTGGCGAGGTCGGCTCCGGAGAAGCCCGGGGTTCCGCGAGCGAGGATGTTGAGGTTCACATCTTCGGCCATGGGGACTTTCTTGGAGTGGACCTTGAGGACCTCTTCGCGGCCGCGGATGTCGGGACGGTCGACGATGACGCGGCGGTCGAAGCGGCCGGGGCGGAGAAGAGCGGGGTCGAGAACGTCGGGGCGGTTGGTGGCGGCGACGAGGATGACGCCGTCGTTGGCCTCGAAGCCGTCCATTTCGACGAGAAGCTGGTTGAGGGTCTGTTCGCGCTCGTCGTGTCCGCCGCCGAGGCCTGCGCCGCGGTGACGGCCTACGGCGTCGATCTCGTCGATGAAGATGATGCAGGGAGCGTTCTTCTTGCCCTGCTCGAAGAGGTCGCGGACGCGGGATGCGCCGACGCCGACGAACATTTCCACAAAATCAGAGCCTGAGATGCTAAAGAAGGGGACGTTGGCTTCGCCGGCTACGGCGCGGGCGAGCAGGGTCTTGCCGGTGCCTGGAGGTCCGACGAGGAGCACGCCCTTGGGAATGCGGCCGCCAAGGCGCTGGAACTTCTGGGACTCGCGGAGGAACTCGATGATCTCTTTGAGCTCTTCCTTGGCTTCGTCAACGCCGGCGACGTCCTTGAAGGTGATCTTCTTCTGCTGCATAGAGAGCAGCCGTGCGCGCGATTTGCCGAAGCTCATGGCCTTGTTGCCGCCGGACTGCATCTGGCGGAGGAGGAAGAACCAGAGGCCGAGCAGGAGAGCGAAGGGCGCGATGGAGATCAACAGGCTGAGCCACTGGTTGGGGCTCTGGTCCTTGATATTGATGTTGACGCCATGGTCGCGGAGCGTCTTGTACATGTCGGGGTAGTTGCCGGGGATGGTGGTCTTGAAGAGATTCTTCGCGTCGTCGCGATAGTGGCCGGTGACTTCAGAGCCGTTCACGATGACGTCCGAGATCTTGCCCTGGTCGGCGTCGTTGAGAAGCTGCGTGAGGCTGATGCTCTTTTCCTGGCCACCGCCAGTTGTTTTGACGACGACCTGCCATAGAAAGACGAGGCAGGTGATCATGAAGACCCAGATCAGAATTTGTTTGACGGTCGAGTTCAAAGCGAATTTCCTCATTTTCCAAGTCTGCAGCGGCCTCGAAATCGGCTGGCGCTTGTCAGACCTGACTTTCGGCCGTTGACGCGGACGAAAGCCCACCACTCTTAGACGGTTACTGCGAAGGAAGGTTCTGGTGACGATGCCTTGAACGCCAGCAAAAGTCCCGCCTTAGCCAAGTAGTTAGATTCTACTCTCAGGCGGAAGGATTCGGGGGAGCAAAAAAGGTTTGGCGGGGAAAGGGCAGGGAGTAGGGAATAGGGAGTAGGGAACTCGTTCGCACTCCAACTCTCCGCTGTAAGAAACAGGCAGGCCGCCAAAAAGCGAAGCCGCAGCGGACCTCGGGGTCACGAGAGAAACCGTCTTCTACTCCCTATTCCCTGATCCCTGCCCTTCGACTCGCTGCCCTTCGACACGGTAGAGGCGGAGTTCGCGGGGGGAGCGGTCGGCGCGGAGGCCGTTGGGGAGGTGGAGGGTGGAGCCGGTGCGGGGGGCGACGGTGGGTGCTCCGGCTGCGGGATAGGGGCTGAAGCCGCAGAGGGCGAGCAGGCGGGAGGTTTCGTCGAAGCTGAGGCGGGCGCCAAGCTGGCGGGCGGCAGCGCGGAGGACGCGGCGGCGGAGGGCTGGGTCGAGGATGCGAAGCCGGTCGAGTTCGATGGAGACGGCGGATTGGCCGGGGGCGGTGCTGACGGCGCGGCCTCCGCCACGGACGGGCTTGCCGGGAAGCAAAAGATGAGGCAGGAGGCGGGAGAGCTCGGTCTGCCAGCGGGACTCTTCTTCGCGGGCGAGTTCGGCGAGGTTGGCTAGGGTCTGGTCCAGATTTGGGTTGAAGGTGCGGAGCTGGGGGAGCAACTCGTGGCGGATGCGATTGCGGGTGAAGGCGGTGTCGGTGTTGGTGGAGTCGTTGCGCCAGGGTTGGCCGATGGATTGGAGGAAGGATTCGATGCCGGCGCGGCGAGTGGCGAGGAAGGGGCGGAGGATTTTGCCTTTTGGGAGGGTGAGGACGGGGTGGATGGCGCTGAGACCTTCGGTCCAGGCTCCGCGGAGGAGCTTCATGAGGACGGTCTCGGCCTGGTCGTCGAGGGTGTGGGCGGTGAGGACGGCGTCGGCTTGGCCGTTGGCAAGGAGGGTAGAGAAAAAGTCGTAGCGGAGGTTGCGGGCAGCCTCTTCGATGGTCTCGCGTGTTTGCGTGACACGGCCGGGGACGCTGGCGTGGTGAAGATGCAAGGGAATGTCGAGGCGAGTGCAGAGGTCTTCGACGAAGCGCTGGTCGGCATCGGCTTCTTGGCCGCGCAGGCCGTGGTGGATGTGTATAGCGGAGAGGCCGATGCCGAGGGAGTCGCGGGGTGCGGTGTTGGCGGCGTGGAGGGTGAGGAGGAGGGCTAAGGAGTCGGCGCCGCCGGAGAGGCCGACGCAGATGCGGTCTCCGGGTTTGATATTAGTGCGGTCGAAGGGGAGGTACGGAGAGGGCATTTAGATCATGTTAGAGCGATTCTATGTCGAGTGGATCCTGGGCAAAAAGAACCGCAGATCCCCTTCAGGGATGACAACAAGAAAAACAGGGGCAACAGCGGGATATAGCAACGCTAAGGGAGGGGAGTGGGTGCGGGCTGTTGGGGCGATTCTGATTTTTATATACTGCAGCGATGTTCGAGACGAGGTTGGCGGTTGAGGGAGATGCGGAGTTGATTGCGCATCAGCGGATGCGGATGTTTGTGGACGCGGGGCAGGCGGCGGAGGGCGGCGCGATGCAGACGATGATGGAGAACTTCGTTACGTGGGTTCGTCCGCGGCTGCAGGATGGGAGCTACGTCGGGTGGCTGGTGGAGGAGGACGGGCGTGCGGCGGCGGGAGCGGGGATGTGGCTGATGGATTTTCCGCCGCACTGGATGGATGCTGAGCCGCTGCGGGCGTATCTGCTGAACTTCTATGTCGATCCGGAGTTTCGCGGACGTGGGCTTGCCTATGAGCTGCTGAAGCTGGCAGTAGGCGATGCCCGGCGGCGGGGGATTAAGGTGGTCTCGCTGCATGCTTCGCAGTTTGGCAGGCCGCTCTATGAACGCAACGGGTTTGAAGGAACCAACGAGATGATGCTGCGGCTGTGAGGGTGAGCGAACGCAGATCCCCTGCGGGGATGACAAGCAGAAAAACAAGGGCAACAGCAAAGCGACGGCAACGGGGATGGCAAGCAGAAAAAGAAGGGCAAAAGCAAAGCGACGGCAAAGAGAGTGAAGTCCTGGTAACGAGTACTTCGGGCTGCGGGAGGGGCGCGCCGGAATCTTGTATACTTCGCTGGTTATGCGAGTATTTGTGATTCTTCCGGCAGCAGGGATTGGCACGCGGATGGCCGCGGGTACGACGTCGACGATGGCGCCCAAGCAGTTTCTTGAAGTTGGGGGAGTACCGGTGCTGGTGCGGTCGGTGCGGGCGTTTCTTGCGGTGTCGCGGGTGGACGCGGTGTGCGTTGCGGTGCGGGCGCAGGAGCGGGAGCGGGTGCAGGCGCAGTTGCTGGAGCATAAGCTGGGTGCGCGGGTGCATCTGGTGAAGGGCGGCGACAACCGGCAGGAGTCGGTGAGCAATGCGCTGGCGGCGCTGGAGTGCGATGAGGACGATGTGGTGCTGGTGCATGACGCGGTGCGGCCGCTGATCGATCCGGCGACGATCGAGCGCACCATCGATGCGGTGGCGAAGCATGGCGCGGCGATTGTGGGGCTGCCGGCGGTGGATACGATCAAGCAGGTGGAGCGGACGGCCGATGGGGCGATTGTGACCGCGACGATTCCGCGGGAGAGGATTGTGCAGGCGCAGACGCCGCAGGGAGCGCGGTTCGGGCTGTTGTGGCAGGCGTTTGTGGAGGCTGCGGCGGATGGCTTCTCGGGGACAGACGAGGCCAGTTTGCTGGAGCGGGCTGGGGTGAAGGTGGCGGTGGTGCAGGGGACGGCGAGGAACTTCAAGATTACGCAGCCGGGGGATATTGAGTTGGCGGAGTTTTATCTGAGAGCAGCGACCGCGGATTTGCGCGGATGAACGCGGATTTAAAGACAAGAACGGATGGAAGGCGCTTTCGCGGATTGCATTCTGAGATTACCGAGAAGGTGATCCAGGTGTTTTTTGAGGTTTATAACGAGCTTGGCGGAGGATTTCTGGAGAGCGTTTATCAGCAGGCATTGAGGATTGCGCTTGTGCAGACCGGGCTTCGAGTAGCGATAGAAGTTCCTGTTCCGGTCTATTTTCGCGGTGAGGTTGTGGGGAATTTCCGCGCTGACGCTGTAGTCAATGACGCTGTGCTGCTGGAGTTGAAGGCTGTATCCGCCGTTGACGGCGCTCACGATGGGCAGGTATTGCATTACCTTCGGGCGACGAGGTTTGAAGTGGGTCTGCTTTTAAACTTTGGGCCAAGACCTCAGTTCAGACGGTTCATACTAGAAGATGAAAAGAAAAAGATCCGTGCTCATCCGTGTGAATCCGCGGTCGAAGCACCGAGGGACTTTTGATGGGTATGAGAATTGGGTATGGATTTGATTCGCATGCGTTCCAGGCGGGTGTGCCGCTGGTGATTGGCGGGTTGGCGATTGAGCACCCGGAGGGGCTGGCCGGGCACTCGGATGGCGACGTGCTGCTGCATGCGATTACGGATGCTCTGCTGGGGGCGGTTTCGGCGGGGGACATTGGGACGTTTTTTCCGCCGAGCGATCCGCGGTGGAAGGGCGCGGCTTCAAGTGTGTTTTTGAAGACCGCGCTGGAGGAGATTGCGACGGCGGGATACCGGATTGTGAATATTGACAGCGTGCTAGTGATGGCCAAGCCGAAGATTGTGCCGATTGCCGGAGAGTTGCGGGAGAGCGTGGCCGCGCTGCTGGGAGTAAAGCCGGGTGAGGTGGGGATCAAGGCGAAGACGCCCGAGGGGTTTAACCAGGACAATGTTGCCGTGGCGCATGTGACGGTGCTGTTGGAGAGCCTGGCGATTCCGGAGCCGGTCGGGGTGATGACCGCGGCGGCTGAGGCGGAGGATGATATCGGCGTGGTGGTAAAGACGCTGGTGGGGAATTCGCGGGACGTGTCGGCGCTGGGGCGGAAGGTGACGCCGTTCGATACGGACGATCTGACGTGAAAAGACGATTTCGACCGCGGATTCTCGCGGATAAGTGCGGATTAAAAGGCGTACAGCGATTAAGGGCAAATAGACGGGGGCTTAAGGGTGAGGACTGATTTCTGGCGACTGAGGGTGCGCCTTGGGCTTGTCTTTGGGCTCGTCGGGCTCGTGCTGCCGGTTGCGGGTAGCTGGTGGGGGGCTTCGGCGCAGACGGTGAGTGATGCCAGTTTGCAGCCGCGCGCGGGTTTGAATGCGCCTTGTTCGCCGGTGGGAGATGCGGCGTGGCTGACGCCGGCGGAGAAGAGTTGCTATCGGACGACTCCAGACTATGCGGAGACGATGGCTTATCTGCGGCGGGTGCAGGCGGCTGGGCCGGGGCAGGTGCGGATCGAGGGGTTCGGCAAGACGGGTGAAGGCAGGGAACTGGATATCGTGATTGTGTCGCGGGATGGGGTGTTCGATCCGGCGGCGCTGCATGCGGCGAAGCGGCCGATTGTGCTGGTGCAGAACTCCATTCATGCGGGAGAGATGGATGGGAAAGATGCTTGTCTTGCGCTGCTGCGGGACATGGTGATCTCGAAGACGAAGGCGGCGTTGCTGGAGCGGGCGGTGTTTGTGTTTATCCCGATCTACAACGCGGATGGGCATGAGCGGAGAAGTCCGTACAACCGGATCAACCAGAATGGACCGGCGGAGATGGGGTGGCGCGGGAATGGGACGAACCTGAATTTGAACCGCGACTACCTGAAGGCGGATACGCCGGAGACGCGGGCGTTTCTGGCGATGTTTCACCGCTGGCTGCCGGACTTTTTTGTCGATGACCATGTGACTGATGGCGCGGACTATCAGTACGACGTCACGTTCACGATCGACGACGGGCTGAATGTGCCGCGAGAGACGGCGAAGTGGGTGGATGAGGTGGCGACGCCTACACTCGAGAAGTATGTGGATGGGCATGGACATCTGGCTTCGCCGACTTATATCACGCTGGTGAACGACAACGATCCGGCGGAGGGGTTGGGGTTCAATGACGATCCGCCGCGGTTTTCTACGGGGTACATGATTCTGGAAGGGCGGCCGGGGATGCTGGTCGAGCTGCATATGCTGAAGGACTACAAGACGCGGGTGACGGGGAACTACGAGATCCTCGCGGGCCTGATGGAGTTGATGAACCGCGATGCGGACAAGGTGATCGCGCTGAATGCGGCGGCGGACAGGCAGGCCGAGGAACTGGGTGCGCATCCGCTGAGCGATGTGAAGTTTCCGCTGGCGCTGGGATGGGGCGGCCAGACGACTCCGTTCTTGTTTCGGGGTTATCAGTACACGCGGGAGCTGAGCGCGGTTTCGGGCGCGATGTGGATCAAGTACACGCATGAGCCTTGGAATGTGTCGCTGCCGATCGAGGCGGGGTTCAAGGTGACGGCGGAGACGACGGTTCCGGCTGCGTATATCATTCCGGCGCAGTGGACGAAGGTGATCGATGTCCTGGCGGCGCACCAGGTGGCGATGGAGCGGACCACGGCGGCGTGGGCAGGGGAGGCGGAGACGTATCAGTGCGCGGGGATGACGTGGCAGGACCCGCCGTTCGAAGGCCGGCATCCGACGTTCAACGGGGAGACGACGCGAAGGCCGGGCAAATACGGAAGCTGTGTGCTGGTGCGGGAGAAGATGAGCTTTCCGGCGGGTTCGGCGGTGGTGCGGCTGAACCAGCGGCTGTCGAAGGTGGCGCTGGAGTGGCTTGAGCCGGCGGCGCCTGACTCGGCGCTGCAGTGGGGGTTCTTCGATTCGATCTTCGAGCAGAAGGAGTATGGCGAGGCGTATGTGATGGAGGCGCTGGCGCGGGAGATGATGGTGAAGGACCCGAGGCTGAAGGCGGAGTTCGAGAAGAAGATCGAGAGCGATCCGGTGTTTGCCGGGAGCCCCTCTGCGCGGCTGGAGTTCTTTTATGAGCGGTCGCCGTGGTTTGCGGCCAACCGGGTGGGGATGTATCCGGTCGGACGTTTACTGACGCTGGACGGGGTGCCGATAGCGCAGTGAGGGAAGTGGGCACCTGCGCGCCGGATTGGGATCAATGTCGTAGACTTGTGATTTTTACGGCAGACAGAGGTGAGCGATGCACGATCTACTTGTCGATGTTGTGATCATTGCGATTTGCGGCGCCCTTGGGGGCTTTGTGAATGCCTTCGTTGGCGACTCCGGTTTGCATTTGCCCAAGGTGGAAGAGGGCATCTGGCGTCCGGGGTATATCGGCGTCGTCTTTGTGGGGGTCGTGGCTTCGGTGGCGGAGTGGCTGGCGACCCAGGGCGCCTCGTTGCGGGGACCGGAGGTATCGGGCGGCCAGGTGACGCTGCATCTTTCCGAGCTGAGCGTTGCGATTGTCGTGGGATTCGGCGGAGCGCGCTGGTTTAAAGCAGAAGGCGACCGGGCCATCCTGAGACGGGCTGCGATTGTGGCTGCGGGGAAGTCGGCGGATGTTGTGGCGGCGAGCATGATCGCCTCGGCGTCCCCGATTCAGGCACTAGCCGCGGCGAATCGGATGACTTAGAGGGCAATCGGCGCGACGAGGGCGGGGAGTGCCGTGCGAGGGCGTACTGAAGACGGATGAACTAACGTTGGGGATGAGGAGATTGGATCGATGGCTTTACGAGTGGGGTCCGCTGGGGTTGGTTGCGGAGCAGGCGGGCGTGAGGTTGACCAGGAGCGCGGCGAGGGTGCTGGAGATCCGGCCGGAGGGAAGATCCGGCCGGGAGAAGACCTCCGAGGACGCTGTTCGACGTGGCAAGCCGATGCGAGATGGAAGGCTCCAGTGACGGCGGTGGGGAAGTGAGTGAGTTTTCCAGTATAGTGACGGATATCCGTGAGGAGTCGCGGGCGGCGGGACGGCAGCGGTGGCAGATGTCGCTGGAGCGGACGGAGTTTGCGGCGGGCGATGTGGGGGTGCTGGAGGCGGTTGCGCGCAGCGGGGCGCGGCTGCTGGTGCCGGTGCTCGACGTGATGACGGATGCCGCGGGCGAGGTCTGGCATGTGGTGGAGAAGCCGCTGGCCGCGGGGACTCCGGTGAGGGGGCAGGTGGGTGAGAGACTGCGGTAGATTTGACCGTGGTTGCCGGCGCGGGTTTGAGTCCGGCGATGCTTGCTGATACACTCGGAGAGTTGTTCGACGGCATCGCGACTGCACGAATCGTAGTATGCGATGCGCGTCTGGTGGGGGCTGTAGCTCAGCTGGGAGAGCGCCTCGTTCGCAACGAGGAGGTCAGCGGTTCGATCCCGCTCAGCTCCACCAAAGAATGGGTGCGTTGTGACAAGAGCGTCCCGATTTCCCCCCCCATCCTTCTTATAAAGTTTAGCGTTTTGAATCGCCTGTAAAGTGGCAGCGGCAGGTTCGACGGCGAGCTAGGGTACAAATTATTGTTGCCTGAGCATGGCTGGTTTGGTAAAAACGTCTGGTAAAAAAGCCAAGTCGAAAGTTGTATGTCATCCGTTACCGCAACCCATCTATAACAGGCCAAGCAACACGTCCGGCTTACGCCGATCCACTCGTTCGAATCGAACAGGTACTCCCGAGCAGCTTTCTTACCGCGATTCGTTCTGACTCTCAACAGCATGAGCGAAATTCCGCGATCATGCCGAGGTAAAACAATGAAACATCTCCTCAGCAAAGCCAGTCTTGCTATGGCCCTGGCCTGCACAGCTCCGATCGTGCTGGCGCAGACTCCGTCTCAAACTCCGTCCGTGGATTATGGGCGCACAACCGTGCAATTAAACTCCGGCTTTGTCGGTTCTCTGCAAAGCCTGGGCGCCGTCGTCACGGATCTTCAAGGGAACGCGCTTCAGAACAACTCGGTTACTGTGCTCGCTACCGGCGGGGCGGTCGATCTGACGACCTCTGCCGGTGATATTGAACACACAGGCGGATTGCGCATCAATGTCGCGGGCGCGGTCATTCGCATTCAGAACTTCATCATCGACACCAGCAATCCAACCGCTCCGGTCATCACCGCCGACTTCGTCGCTAACGATCACTTCACCGCGCGCATCCCGCTGTTCAACTTTCAACCCCCGGCGGGCTTTTCGCTTCCGCTGCACCTCACGGCCGGCGTATTGCAGGAGAACGGGTTGATCCTTACTCTTGCTCCCGCCACGGCCGCAACCCTGAATGCCTTATTTGGCGCGCAGGTGATTCCGGCGGGTATCACCATCGGCACGGCAAATGTCTATGTGGTCTTTGCCGCTCAAAACTAAACCGTCCGTCTCAAGCTGGCAGATTTCCTGCTGGACAACGACGGTTTTTCCTTCCAACCCTCTGGCGGAGTATCTGGTGTTTCATCAGGTACTTCGCCTTTTGTTTTTCACCACGCCGAAGAGCTAACGTTTCGATGCTGGAAACGGGGATGGCCGGAGCGCGGCAGCCAGCATCTGCGATACGAAATATCCTGCACGGATCTTCTCGAGGGTAGGAGCGTGCGGGTCCAGAATGGCGTGGTGCACCCAGGGCGAAATGAGGACCCTCACATTGGCTTGGTGTAAGGCTTCGGATCGCGTCCACTCCGCTTCGCCCCTGGGGATTGTGGTATCCACCTCTCCATGCAGCACGTAGAGGGCGCCATGAACTCTCTGGATCTTTCCCATCGGAGAGATGGCGGCCAGCTCCCTGCGATGATGATCGAGCAGCGCATGATAGCGCTCCCGCATCGCTTGCGTTCTGACGTTCAGCAGATCATCTAGCAGCTCACGCTGATCCGGGGTGAGCTGCGCCTCTGTGGCCGCTTCTTCGGCGGGCACGTTCGCCAGAATCGCCTGCAGCGGCCCGGTCAAGGGACCGACACTGTTTGCCGGGACCAGTTCATCGAGATACTGCAAGGCCATTGGCGCCAGAGCGCCCGGTGTCGGAGTTCCCCCATAGGGCTGTGCCTCAGGATCAAGGATGTGATCGTGCAGATAATATCTTCCGAGTCGATCGATGCTGTTAAAGCCGGAGATGCAGAAGACCATCTTCACATAGTCCGCGTATCCCGGCGTTGAGGCTGCCGAGATGACGAGGCCGCCGGAGAAGCTGATGCCAAACAGCGATACCTGCTGGCCTGAGGTCATGGCGCTCCAACGGACAGCATCATCCACGTCCTGCACGGCCGTCGGGTTCATCCGAAGGCTGGCCTCAGAGGTGATATTGGGCATGACGACCCGCAACCCGCTGCGGGAGAGCCGTACCGCGAGGACGTTCAGCAGGCCATCCTGATTGCCGGTCGGGGCAAAGCCATGCACCACCACGATGATTGGTGCATTGGGCAAACCCTTGGGCGTCAGCATCCTTATCTTCAGCGGACCGCTACGCCCCTGGATCACAAAATCCGTCGTTACCGGAGTATGTTGAAAGATTCTCGAGTAGGCCCTGACCACAAGAGGAGGACGGGTCGGAGACATGCCATAGATGAGCGATGCCGCGCTGAGCAGCGGCAACGCCATGATTGTCGCCGAAACAAGCAGCAGCAAAAGGACACACGCCAGTGCCATGCGTAGCAGCGAAGTGCTGAGTGCATTCGATGGCTTTCGTTCCACTCCGATCAGATTGGCTTTCAAGCAGACCTCGTCCGAGCGCTCAGAGGGGAAGAGCGAACATCGAAATGGACATTCATTTGAATTATCTTAACCCGTTTCATCCTGGTAAGTTGATTGAATTCCCTTTGGAATAGAGGCTTTTGCGAGTCTTCGACGGGTTACGAGAGGTTACTTTCGTGCATTGGGCAACTCATGAGGAATGGTTTCCTGGAACCGGCATTGCGAGTTAGATGCGAAATAGGCGACAGGTCCGGCAGTACCTTGGAAGAGAGCCGGTTGCGGGTAGTGGAGAGGTCAGCCGAGACTTATAGAGGCAACCAAATCGCTCTTTGTTTCGAGGAAAGTCTCGATTGCTCTTCGCACAATTCTTCGGCGTGGATGCTAGTTTGCGTTGGGACTGATTCGTGTGGTGTTGAGCTATCGCCGGTCGATTGCGGAGAGACTGGGAAGAACCACGATTGTCCTGCCGCGCCAGTATCCGAGAACACCGCGCGCGACGACTCTAGGTTCGGTCTCGCGCTGAGCTTCGGGTGCGTGCTCCGCGAGGAAGCGATTGGCGCTGGATTCGGTTTCGTAGGAGAGGAAATCGCCGGGATGGGCGGCTACATCGCTTCTGAGGCTTTGGAGCAGGGAGGCTTCTTCGCCGTAGGTTGGAATGCTGAGGGCCGCGAGTGGAGGGGGTGTGGCGGCAGTGGCGAGTGAGGCGCCCGTGACTAAGGCACTCAGAGGCAGGGAGCTCATCAGGAGGATGAGAACCGTAGGGAACCTGTATTTGCTTTGGCAGGGTCGCATGCAGTTCAGGATGCGTGATCGTGGGGTGAGCGGGTATCCCCTGAATGGGGGATGTAGCTGCCGGTCAGAGCGAGAGAGCGGTTAACGTGAGGCTAGAATAGCCTGCGTTTTCCAAGCACCCAGCAGAGCTGGCGGAACCCGGTTTGCGGGTGAGAGTGCAAACTATGGTCGCCTGGTAAGCTGCCCGGCGGTCGAGATGCGCCAGCCGATGACTTCGTCGTCGCAAACCTTGATTGCCGATTATAATGAGGGCAGAAGCGGGAGTAGCTCAATGGTAGAGTAGCGGCTTCCCAAGCCGTTGGTTGCGGGTTCGATCCCCGTCTCCCGCTCCAGAGATTCGCAGACAAAGAGAACGGCGCTCAGGCTGATGCTTGAGCGCTGTTCTTATTTTCCTTTTTTCCCTGGAGATTCTGTTATCGGCTCGCGGTGTTTTGCTGGGCGATTTTGGAGTGGTCTTCGAGGGTCTGAGCCTCGGGCAGGAAGGTGACTGCCTTAGCGATCTGCGGGTCCCATTCAGCGCGAACCTTGAGGCCTTCGATCTGGCCGAACTGCGAGGTGAAGAGTTCGCTCTTGATGCTCTCCTTGATCCAGTCGCTGACGCCGGCGATGTCGGCGTCGGTATAGTCGATCTGGTTGTCCTTCAGGAACGCTTTGAACTGCTGCATGAGGGCGTCGTCGACCACGAAGTCCTTGTTGACGGTGTGGTTGGCGAGGTAGTGCTTGCTGAAGTTGAAGAAGGCGTAGTGGATGAGCAGACTGTCCTGGAAGTGGTTGGACTTCAGGTCGTCGATCTTCTCGTCCGGGGTGATGCCGCCGCCGCCATAGACGGTGCGTCCGGAGTCGGTGAGCTTGACCTCGAGATTGCTCTTGTTGGCCTTCGCGGCATCGTCGCGGACGTAGTAGTAGTCGTAGAGCGAGACGTGGTTGTAGTTGCGCTGGATGAGGCGGCCCGACGGGGTGTAGTAGTGATAGGTGGTCAGGGCGAGGCCGGTGTTTTCGGGAATCTGGAAGACGGTCTGGACGAGACCTTTGCCGAAGGTGGTTTCGCCAACGATGAGGGCGCGGTCGTGATCCTGCAAGGCGCCGGAGACGATCTCAGCGGCTGAAGCGGTGTTGCGGTTGACCAGCACGACGATGGGGAACTTCGGGCCTTCTTCGCCGTGAGTGGCGCGATAGACCTGGTCGGGGAAGGCGCGGCCGCGTTGGGAGACGACGATCTGGCCCTTCTGGAGGAACTTGTCGGAGGTGTTGACGGCTTCGTTGAGCAGGCCGCCGGGGTTGCCGCGCAGGTCGAGGACGAGGCCGTGGATGTCGCCGAACGTGTCGAGCGCGTCGCCGACTTCGTGGCTGGTGGTCTCGATGAAGCTGGAGACGTGGATGTAGCCGACGCCGGGGCGGATGAGGAAGGCGAGGTCGACTGAGGGGCGGGGGATTTCGTCGCGGACCAGATCAAAGACAAGTGGGTGCGGGGAGCCTTCGCGGGTCATGGTGACGGAGACGTGAGTGCCTCGCGATCCTTTGAGCAGCATCGAGACTGCTAGGGAGTCCAGGCCATCGGTGGGCTTGCCGTCGACGCTGACGATGACGTCGCCGGGCTTGATTCCGGCCTTATAGGAGGGCGTTCCTTCGAAGGGATAGAGGACGACGATCTTGGTCTTGCCGTTGGGGGTGGGCTGGGGCTGGATGGTCATGCCGACGCCGTAGTACTTGCCGTGCTGGTCCTCGCGCATCTGGGCGTAGGCTTTGGGATCGTAGAAGTTGGAGTGGGGATCGAGGACGTGGAGCATGCCCGGGATGGCGCCGTCGTAGATCGCCTTGTCGGTCTTGTCGGTGGTCATGGGCTCGGCGTAGTTCTGCTCGACCAGGGAGTAGACGTTGGTGAAGGAGTGGAGCGAGTCGCGGAGCGTGGACTCGTCGGTGGCCGACTGGGCGGCGACCTTCTGGTTGATCAGGGAGCCGAGGATGGCGCAGGTAGCGAGGAAGAGGCTTGCGGAGAAGAGTGCGCGGCGGGTGCGGGGAGCCATTGGCTTAGTAACCTCAAAAGGGAAGAACGGCGCTCGATCTGCGCGAAATGGTGGTCCTGCGTTGGACGGAGTATAGCATCCGAGGGTGAGCCGAAGCCTGATTCGAAGCCTGAGCCGGCGCCTTCGTCCAGGAGGATTCGCTTGTTCGGACACTGGCAGTTAGAATTGGTTACGGATACCCGTTCTCCTCTCTGGTGAGTCCAAAGAGTGAGGACGGACGTGCCGGGCGATGGACCCCTAAATCGCGGATATCACGGATGGATGTTGATTAAGATACGAGTGACGATGACCCTGAGAATTTCGCAGTTTGCGTTGGTATGCGGGCTTGGTTTGCTGGCGCTGCCCGGAGTGGCCCAGGCGCCGCGGTATCAAAGCCCGTTGAGCGTTCCGTCCGAGCCGCAGCCGCAGTACAAGTTGCCGGTTGTGCAGCCGATTACACCCAACGGAACGGTTGTGGAAGATGTGGTCGTGCATGTTAACGATCAGATCATCAGCCGCAGCGATGTCGAGCGGGCGGAGCAGCAGCTCGCGGCGGAGGCCCAGCAGGCCGGGGCGACGCCAGCCGAGGCTGCGGAGCGGCAGAAAAACCTTCTGCGCGACATGATCGATAAGCAACTGCTGCTGTCCCGCGGCAAGGAGCTTGGCATCAACGCCGATTCCGAGGTCGTCCGGCGGCTGGACGAGATCCGCAAGCAGAACCATCTGGACACGATGGAAGACCTGGAAAAGGCGGCGCAGCAGCAGGGCGTTTCGTTCGAAGATTTCAAGGCCAGCATTCGCGACAACGTCATTACACAGAACGTCGTGCGGGACGAGGTGGGCCGTCGGCTGCAACTAACGCAAGGGCAGGAGCAGGCGTACTACGAGGCCCACAAGCAGGAGTTTGCCCAGCCGGAGCAGATCAAGCTGAGCGAGATTCTGGTGCCGACGCCCGCCGACGCCAACGAGGCAACAGTGGCACAGGCCAAGGCCAAGGCGGACCGTCTTGAGGGGCAGTTGAAGGGCGGGGCGAAGTTCGAAGAGCTGGCCAAGGCCGATTCCGGCGGACCCACCGCTGATAAGGGCGGCGACCTGGGGCTGTACAAGCGGGGTGGGCTGGCCAAGGTCCTCGAAGATCAGACGTTCGATCTGAAGGCTGGGGAGTGGACGCAGCCCATTCGGACGCGGCAGGGCTTCGTGATCCTGAAGGTGACCGACCATATCGCCGCGGGTGTGCCGCCGCTGAAGGACATCGAACCGCAGATCCAGGAGGCGATGTACAACGAGCAGATGCAGCCTGCGCTGCGCGCCTACCTGACGAAGCTGCGTGAGGATGCGTATATCGACATTCGTCCAGGGTATGTGGACTCTGGCGCGAGCTCGAAGCAGACCAAGCCGGTGTTTACCGCATATGCGCCGCCGGCGGTGAAGAAGAAGAGAGTTGTGCAGAAGAGGCGGTTCGATCGGGGAACGAAGTTCTCGACGGCTGCGAAATCGACGGCTGCTCCGCCGGCTACGGTGACGCCTGTGGCTGCCGTGATGCCTGTTCCTTCAGTGAAGGCGAATGGGAAGCCTGCGAAGCCGAAGAAGATCAAGCGGGAGAAGGTGCGGTTTGGCCAGGCTCCGCGCAACTCGCTGCCGGCAGGACCGCAGGAGACTGCGTCCGGGGCCGACACTGGTCTGGGTGCGGCGTCGGTTACGGGAGCCCCCGAAGCGCAGGCGTCGTCCGCCCCGCCGGGAACCGAGATTGCGCCGGTGACGGGCAGCACGCAGACGTTCTCCACCTCCGAGGCGGATACGAATGCGGATCCGATGGCGCCGAAGACCGTGGCCACGGGGAAGACCCGCTTCAGCGATCGCGCGAAGACCTATAACGCTTCCAAGAAGGCGGCGAAGGTAAAGAAGGTCAAGGAAAAGGCTGCGGCTACTCCCGCAGCTGAGACCGAGCAGGAGCAGGCGGCGGCGAAGGTGCAGTCCGCTCCGCTGGGTCTGAATGGCGATACGGCGAAGAAGAAGAAAAAGAAGAGGGTGAAGGGAGCGCCCAAGGAGCGTCTGCAGAACCAGGCTCCAACGCCGAAGGCTCCTCTTCAGGAGACTCCTTCAAAGGCTCCTGATCGAGGTACGGCGACGGAAGGAGTCTTTGGCACGGGAACGCCTGCGCCAAAGGCCGACACGACGACCCTTCCTCCGCCAACGGCTCCTGCCCCTGGAGCGCCCGCGGGGGGTGGAGAGGCGCCGGCGACCCCCACAACTCCTATTCCCACGCCGCCGCAGTAGGAGAGTCACGGACGACTCGGCCGCGGGGGGCTTCGGCTCTCGCGTCGCCGTCTGCGGGACTGTGTTCCGGGCGGGTGCGCGGTATGCTGGATGCGATGAAAGATTTTTTTGTGGAAGATGCTGCGAGGTTCGACTGCGCCGCGGTGACAACGTACTTTGTGCTGTCATCGCTGCAGGTGCGGGAGAAGAAACAGGGCGGCCAGTTTCTGGCGTTGACGGTGACGGACCGGACGGGTTCGCTTGAGGCGCGGATGTGGGACGACGTTGCCGAGGCGATCGCGACGTGCTCGGAGGGATGCTACGTCAAGGTCCAGGGCGACATCTCCAAATACCAGGGAAAATTTCAGATCACGCTGAAGAAGCTGCGGCTGGCGGCGGACCATGAGGTCGACCCGGCGGACTACCAGCCGTCCACGCGGTTTGACGTCGAGGAGATGTGGACGGAGTTGCGCGGCTATGTGGCTGCGTTCAGGAACGCGGAGCTGAAGCGGCTGGTGTTCGCTTTTTTAGACGACGAGCGGATTGGGCCTGCCTTCAAGTGCGCTCCTGCGGCGAAGCGGCTGCATCATGCCTGGCTGGGAGGGCTGCTGGAGCATGTGCTGACGCTGGTGCGGGTGTGCCTGGCTGCGGCTCCGTCCTATCCGGAGGTCGATGCGGACCTGCTGGTGACGGGCGCGATTCTGCATGACATCGGCAAGGTTCGCGAGCTGGATTGGAAGTCGAGTTTCCGCTATACGCTGGAGGGACAGCTGATCGGCCATATCAGCATCGCGCAGGGGATGCTGCGCGAGAAGGTGCAGGAGCTGGCGCCTTTCCCGGAGAAGCTGCGAGTGCTGGTGGAGCATATGATCCTGAGCCACCATGGCAAATATGAGTTTGGATCGCCGAAGCTGCCGATGACTCCCGAAGCGCTCTTGCTGAGTGCGCTCGACGATCTGGAGGCGAAGATGCAGGCGATGCGGAACGAGTTCGCCGCGGCGACGGCGAGCGGAAAGAGCAGCGGCGAGTTGACCGACTGGGTGCGGAGCATGGACCGTCCTCTGCTGAATACGCAAGGGTACCTGAAGGACGAGTAAGCAGTTGCCACAGCGGGAGATGCCCGATGCGGCGGCGGGTCAGGGGTGAAGTGTGCGGGCGGCAAACAACCCCCTGCGACGGTAGCGGTTCAGATACAGAGGGGGCCTAACGATGGCGATTTGCAGGGGAAGCGTCGCGGCAGGGCGTATGCGGCGCATCGCTGGCGGTTGGCTGCGCGGCGCCGGCGTTGCGATCGTTGCTGCGCTGTCAGGCTTGGGCACCTCGGCGAAGGTGCTTGGCCAGCCGCAGCCTGCTCCGGCCAACGCTGCTGCGATAGGCGATGCCCTGCCCGATGAACCGGGTCTGCAGGCCGCCGAGGCACAGGGTGGCACGGTCATCGCGGGCACGGTCACGGATGCGAATGGAGCCCTGGTCGCGGGCGCCAGCGTCGTTCTTTCGAGCAGTCCGCCGGGCCTTTCGAGCAGTCCGCCGGGCGATTCCGCCGCAGCCCGGACCCTGACGACCAACGCCGATGGATTTTTCAGCTTTACCGGAGTCGGGCCGGGAACGTATCGGGTGACGATCAGCTCGGCGGGATTTTCACCCTGGATCTCCGCGCCCATGGTGCTGCGGGAAGATCAGAGTTTCTACATCCCGCATATCGCGCTGCGGATAGCGACGGCCAGGACCGATGTCGACGTCGTTCTTTCGCAATACGATATCGCCCAGGAGCAGATACATCTGCAGGAACAGCAGCGCGTGCTTGGGATCTTCCCGAATTTCTATGTCAGCTATGTCTGGAATGCGGCGCCGCTGACTTCAGGACAGAAGTTTCGCCTGGCGATTAGGAACATCTTCGATCCGGGGTCTTTTGTGGGTACCGCGTTCGAGTCCGGCATCGAGCAGTGGCAGAACAGCTATCCCGATTATGGCCAGGGAGCCAGGGGGTATTTCACCCGCTTCGGAGCGGCCTTCGGCGACGGGTTCGATACCACGATGATTGCAGGAGCGATTCTGCCGTCGATCCTCCACCAGGACCCGAGGTACTTCTACAAAGGCACGGGAAGCAAGCGGTCGCGGACATTTTATGCGATCTCGACGGTGTTCCTCTGCAAGGGCGACAACGGGCGGTGGCAGCCGAACTACTCGAATGTGTTGGGCGATTTCGCCGCGGGCGGCATCTCGAATGCATATTATCCGCCTGCCAGCCGGGGAGTCAAATTGACGATCGACAACACATTGGTCGGCTTTGCCGCCAGCGCGACGAACTCTCTGTTCCAGGAGTTTCTGCTGAAGAAGATCTCGCGCGGCGTGCAGCCTTAGAATCTGTATAAAAGTGAAGGCCGACCGCGGATTCGCACGGATGAGACGGATTTAAGAACAGGCAAAGGCAACGATGAAATACAGGGATCCTTCGCTGCGCTCCAGGATGACGGCGAAGAACAAACAACCGCAAAAAAACGCTCTCACAACAGTTTTTGACAGGTCCTTAGAAGAAGGGCATAGCAATCGTATCGGCTTTTTCACGCTCGGGCAGAGGGGGCCAACGTCCGTGTCTTGGTTGTTACAATCTAAGTTCATCTTTATTTGGTTTTGGTGCGGTTTGCGCCGGTAAGCGAGTGATATGTTGCGATTTTCTACGGCGGGAGAGAGCCACGGCGAGAGTCTGGTGGCGATGGTGAGCGGCATGCCGGCGGGCGTGACCGTGGAGCAGGAGTTTCTCGATCGCGAGCTTTGGAGACGGCAGAAGGGATATGGACGCGGAGGTCGCATGCGCATCGAGCGTGACGCGGCGCATATTCTGAGCGGCGTGCGCCACGGCAAGACGATCGGGTCGCCGATTGCCATGGTGCTGGCGAACAACGATTGGAAGAACTGGACCGAGATCCTGCCGGTCGAGGCTGGAGATGCGAGCAAGCATAAGGCGGTCGCTTCGCCTCGGCCGGGACATGCCGATCTCGCGGGGAGTTTGAAGTACGACTTTCCCGATGCGCGGTATGTGCTGGAGCGGGCGAGTGCGCGGGAGAGCGCGGCGCGGGTGGCTGCCGGGGCGATCGCGAAGATGTTGCTCCGGGCGCTCGGGGTAGAAATTGCGAGCCATGTGATTCGCGTGGGCAAGGCAGAGCTGCGTCGGCCCGCGACATGGGAGGAGATCGCGGCGCTGCAGGCGAAGGAAGAAGTTCTGTTGAACTGCGTCGATGCCGAATCCGAGGCGGCGATGAAGGCCGAGGTGGATGCGGTGCTGCGCACGGGCGATACGATCGGCGGGGTGTTTGAGGTCGTGGCGCATGGCTTGCCGCCGGGCGTGGGGACGCATGCCAACTGGGACGAGCGCATGGACGGGCTGCTGGCGCAGGCGGTGATGAGCCTGCAGGCGGTGAAGGCCGTGGAGCTGGGGCGGGGAGTGACGGCGGCGGAGTCGCTGGGCTCGGCGGTGCATGATGCGATTGGATATGAGGGCGATGGATACACGAAGTTTTCGCGGGAGCAGAACAATGCGGGCGGGATTGAGGGCGGGATTTCGAATGGTGAAGATGTGGTAGTGCGGGGCTATCTGAAGCCGATTTCGACGCTGCGGCGGCCTCTGGGATCGGTGAGCTTTGCGACCCGCGAGCCGGTGAAGGCTGCGTATGAGCGGAGCGACGTTTGCGTGGTTCCGGCGGCGGGTGTGGCCGCGGAGGCGATGGTGGCGCTGACGGTGGCGCGGCTGGTGGTGGAGAAGTTCGGCGGGGACTCGCTGCGTGAGATGCAGCGAAATTTCAATGGCTATTGCGAGCAGATTCGAGCGTATTGAGTGACGGAAAAAGTGAGCGGCGAAAAAGTAGCGCGAAAGACCGGCAGGATTCATACGGTCGTGAAGTGGCCGGATCCTGTGCTGGCAAAACCCGGTGAGGCGGTGACGGCATTCGATGCCAGGTTGAAGAAGCTGGTCGACGAGATGTTCGAGTCGATGTATGCGGCGCAGGGGATTGGGCTGGCGGCGCCGCAGATCTCAATTTCGCAGCGGATTACGGTCATCGATGTGAGCTTCAAGAAAAATCCGGAGGAGAAGATTGTGTTCATTAATCCGGAGATCGTCGAGCGCGAGGGCAAGCAGGTGGAGGAGGAGGGCTGCCTGAGTCTGCCGGAGATTCGCGAGAAGGTCTCTCGGGCGGCGCGGGTGAAGGTGAAGGCGCAGGATGTGACGGGAAAGTGGTTCGAGATGGAAGGAGACGAACTGCTGGCGCGGGCGATGCAGCATGAGATCGATCATCTGGACGGAGTGCTGTTTATCGACCGGTTGAGCCGGCTGAAGCGCGATCTGGTGATTCGGAAGATCAAGAAGCTGATCAAGAATGGCGAGTGGTGATGGTCCGGCAGGACACAGTCTTGTAGAGAGGGTTGAGCCGTATGAAGCTGGTTTTTTGTGGCACGCCGGAGTTTGCCGTTCCTACGCTCGACAGCGTGATGGCTGCCGGACATGAGGTGGCGCTGGTGGTGACGCAGCCGGATCGCGCGGCAGGACGCGGAATGGCGATGCAGACGCCTCCGGTAAAGCTCGCTGCGATCGCGTATGGGCTCGAGGTGGTGCAGCCGGAGAAGATCAAGAACAATGCGGATTTTCGTGCGCGGCTGGAGGAGATTCGGCCGGACGCGATTCTGGTCGTAGCGTATGGGCGAATTATTCCGCAGTGGATGCTGGATTTGCCGCGGTTTGGGAACATCAACCTGCATGGGTCTTTACTTCCTAAATACCGAGGAGCCGCGCCGATCCAGTGGGCCGTGGCAAACGGCGAGGTGGTGACGGGCGTGACGACGATGCGGCTGGACGCGGGACTCGATACAGGAGATATGCTGCTGGCGCAAGTGGTGCCGATTGGGCAGGAAGAGACGGCGATGGATGTGTACGGCACGCTGGCTCCGGTGGGCGCGGGGCTGATGGTGGAGACGCTGCGTCAACTGGGTGCAGGCTTGCTGTTTCCGCAGGCGCAGGACCATTCGCTGGCGACTATGGCTCCGATTCTGAAGCGCGAGGATGGGTTGATCGATTTCTCGCGGACGGCGCAGCAGGTGTATGACCGGTGGCGAGGCTTTCAGCCGTGGCCGGGAGGGCATACGACGGTCCGGGGAAAGAAGCTGATTGTGCAAAGAATGCATGTAGCAGGTATTTGCGGAGAAGGTGAGGCGGGAGTGCTGCGGGTGCAAGGGGATGCGATGACGGCGGTCTGCGGCGGTGGGACGTTGCTTGCGTTGGATGAGGTGCAGATGGAGGGCAAGCGGGGGATGAGTGCCGCGGATTTTCTGCGTGGGTATCAGGTGAAGAGCGGCGAACGGCTGGGATTATGAAAGAGCCAGGGCAAGGGAGAGAGGGTCGTTCGGGAAGATCCGGTAAGCCTGCTGCTGCACAGGTCAGGCGGCGTCCGGTCTCGGCTGGTCCGACGGCCTCGGTGGAGAGTGCGTTAGCGAAGATTACGCCATCGCGGCTGGCGGCGTTCGAGGTACTGAAGCTGGTGGGCGAAGGGAAAGGCCATAGCGACGAACTGCTGCATTCGGCCCTGGTGGAGGCGCTGTCGCCGGAGGACAGGAACCTCACGACTGCGCTGGTGATGGGAGTTCTGCGCTGGCAGATCGCGCTCGATGCCCAGGTGCGCTCGTTGTTGCAGCGGCCGGAGCAGAGGCTGGCGGAGCCAGTGGCGATCGCGCTGCGGATGGGAGCGTTTCAGTTGCTGCACCTGGAGCGGGTTCCGGCGCATGCGGCGTTGAGCGAGAGCGTGGAGCTGTGCCGCGCCGCGGGAGAGCCGCATGCCACGGGCATGGTGAATGCGGTGCTGCGGAAGCTGGCTGCGGCTAAACCCACATCTCAAAATCGAGATGCGGGGCACCCAGAGCGTACGGCTCCGTTGCATGAGTCGACGGCAGCCATCGCGGAGCGGCTTGGACATCCGCGATGGATGGTGGAGCGGTGGGTCGCGGCGTATGGGCGGGATGCGGCGTTGCAGATCTGCGAGGCGGACCAGAAAGAGGCAGCGGAGGGTGGCATGTTCGCCGAGATGGGCGGCGATTTTCCGCACATGGACGATGGGTCGCGGCTGGTCGCGGAGCTGGCGGCCGCGGCGGCGCCGGATGCGAAGCGGGTGTGGGATTGCTGCGCCGCTCCAGGGGGCAAGACGCTGATTCTGGCGCGGCGGCTGAGCGGTGCGGAGTTGCTGGCCAGCGATGTGAGCGCGCGGCGGCTGGCGCAGACCGAGGCCCGGCTGCGCCGCTATGTCTATGCGGAGCGGGTGGTTTTCGCCGTCGCGGATGCCGCCGACGCAAAACAGGTTGAGGGAGAGTTCGATCTGATTCTCTGCGATCTCCCTTGCTCGGGGACAGGGACACTGGCGGGGAATCCTGAGATTCGGCATCGACTCAAGGTGGAAGAGCTGACGCGGCAGGCGGAGCGGCAGCGCAGGATTCTTGTTGGAGCTTTCGCGCGGCTCGCTCCGGGTGGGCGGCTGGTGTACTCCACCTGTTCGCTGGAGCCGGAGGAGGGCGAAGAGGTTGTGAACGCGATGGCTGCGGGCGGCGGGGTGCGGAGGGTGCCGGTGGAGCGGCTGCTGGAAGACTTGGCAGCGCGCGAGGTGCTGGTGGGCGGGGTGGAACTGCTGTCCGCGGTGCAGGATGGCGCGCTGAGGACTTTGCCGGGGGTGCATGCGTGCGACGGTTTTTTTACCGTGGTTTTGGAGCGGGCGTAGGTGGTTTGGAGCATTGGCTTTAGAGCGGGTTTGCTGTTGGTGTGGTGGAGACAACCGCAGATTCCCTACGGGAATGACAAACAAAGGGCACAGCAGACTCTACGCCAACTGCTGCGTTGCTCTAAACAACTGCCGGGACCATTGACCGTGCATTGTCTGTTCGTCCGGGGCGCGGCTTAGGCGGTCTGCGTCGGCTTGTCTGGTTTCAGGACGAGGGAGAGAGTGATCGTCGTAGCGAGGATGATGACGATGATGGCGAGCGAGACGAGCGGGCCGACTTCAAGCCAGCGGGCGGCGAGCATCTTGAAGGCGGCAAAAGCGAGGACTCCAGCCAGGCCGTAGTGCAGCAGGCGCAGCTTGACCAGCAGGTGAGCGAGGAGGAAGTAGAGCGAGCGCAGCCCCATGACGGCCATGATGTTCGAGGTGTAGGCGAGAAAAGGATGACGGGTGATGGAGAGGACGGCGGGGATGGAGTCGAGCGCGAAGACGACGTCGGTGAGTTCGATGGCGACCAGGGCAAGGAAGAGGACAGTGACCATCGGGCGGCCGCCTTCGCGGGCGAAGAACTTGTCCTGGCGGAGGCTGACGGGGTGGACGCGGGCGAGCCAGGCGAGCCAGCGCGGCGTGTGGGTTGGCTCCTCCTTCTTCGCGGGTAGAAGCAGGCGGATGGCGGCGATCAGCAGGATGGCGGCGAAGACATAGCCGATCCAGAAGAAGCGGGTGAGGAGTCCAAGCCCGGCGGCGATGAACGCTCCGCGCATGAGGATGGCGCCGGCGACTCCCCAGAAAAGGACCCTGGGCTGACGGGTAGGCTCAATCTTGAAGGTGCGGAAGAGGAGCAGGAAGACGAAGAGGTTGTCGATGGAGAGCGACTCTTCGATGGCATAGCCGGCGAGGTACTGGGTGGCGGACTGGCCGCCCAGCGTGCGGAGTATGAAGAACGCAAACCCGAGGGCGGCGGCGACCCAGAGAATGGTTGCGGCGATAGCGGTGGAGTGGGTCCTGGCGCGGCCCTGGCGGCGGGCATAGACCAGCTCGATCCCGAGGAGCACGAGGAGGAAGAGGTGGAAGCCTATCCAGTGGCTGATGGGGGTAGCGTGGCTGATGGGGGTAGCGTGGCTGATAGGGGTAGCGTGGAAGGTTGGGGTAGCGGGAAGAGTGGAGGCAGCGCCGGGCATCTTTTCTGGATGCTACAGGGTTGCGGCGGAACTGCACAGAAGGAAGCTATCTTAGTTCCTTAGTGCGCCCCCGCGATCATGGTGTAGACCGTGTAGACGCCGACGGCGAGGAAGACCCAAAGAAGGGAGGTCAGGAAAAGGCTGCGGACGATATCGCCTACATGGTGGAGGGAAAAGAAGTTTTCTCCGGAGTTTCGACGCGTAGCCTGGTTGGCGACCTCTTTGGACCGGAACGGAAGGAGGGAAGAGGATGGATTCTGCATAGTTGTGTCGTTCATCGGCAGCCATGAGCGTAACGTGAGCGGCGCGAGACGGGACATACCGCGAAGGAGGGAGAGCCGGTACATCTTTTGGGGCATGCGAGCGGTATTTCGTTGCGCTGCCGCGCGAGGGTCCGGGTGACAGCTCGCGGCGGATGGGATAGGATTTGGCGGTATCTTTAGCGGTATCCGGGCCGAACAGCAAATTTGATGTTCTGGAGAGCATATGAAGATAACAGTTCGTTGCATGGCGGTTGTAGCGGGGTTGGTTGGCGCGCAGCTTGCGTGGGGGCAGGCGGCTCCTCCGGCAGGATCGACAGGGCAGTGCAAAGATGGAACGTATTCAACCGCTCCGAGCAAACAGGGCGCGTGCCGCGGACATCAGGGGGTAAAGACGTGGTTCGCGGCTGCGGCTGCGGCTGCTCCGGCAACTACTCCGGCGGCGAATGCGGCTCCTGCACCGGCTCCTGCTTCAACCGCGGCTTCTGCACCAGCACCGAAATCGAAGTTGTCTCCGTCGGAGAAGGCGGCTGCGAGAACGCAGGCGGCGGGCGGCGGTCCTGGATTGGTGTGGGTAAACTCGTCCAGCAACGTGTACCACTGCTACGGGACGGACTTTTACGGTAAGACGAAGGCCGGGGCGTATATGTCCGAGGCAGATGCGAAGGCCAAGGGCGCGCGCCCGGACCACGGCAAGGCCTGCAGCAAGTAAAAAGATGGTCCTGCCGGACGGGCCTCCTGCGCGGAGGGCGGTCACTTCGTGACGTGTATACCGGTCTGGGCAGGTGAGCAGCATGGTCCTCCAGTTGGTCGGCAACGAATCTTCATCCCGACCAACGGGAGGGCCATCCGAAGGGGTATACCCGTCACGAAGTGACCGCCCCACGCGCAGTGGGCCCGTCCGGCAGGACATGATCCTTTAAGGGCGCTGGTTAATCAGGCGGATCATCTCCAGAATTATGTCGCCGGAGATCTGCAGCGAGTGGGCGCTGATCTTGTCGAGCGTGTCCTCGGCGGTGTGGTGGTAGCCGTCAGGAGCGCTGGCGGTGTGTGGGCCGTAGTGTGCGTCCAGAAGGTCGAGGGACGGTACGCCGCGCTCGACGAACGGCAGGTGATCGTCCTGCTCGTCTTCCTGATATTTGAAGATAGAGGCAGAGTGACCGGTGTTCTTCGCGGCTATCTTGAGCATGTCGAGCAGCCAGGGTGTGGAGTTGCTCACATCGTCGATATTCAGATCCTTGTCGGCGATCATGTCGGCGACGAGGAAGGCCTTGATCTTGGGAAGAGTGCCGTCCTGCGACCACTTGGCGGCGAGATGGCGGGTGCCGTAGGTGTTGTCCTTGCCATTGTTTGAGAACCAGTCTTTGACCGCCTCTTCGCCGTCATCGAAGACCAGCCAGACCGAGTAGCCTTCGGGCGGATGGGCGCGGAGGACGTTGCCGATCTCGAGGAGCAGGGCAGAGGTGGCGGCGCCGTCGTTGGCTCCGTAGAAGGCGATGTCGCGGAGCGGGTAGTTGGTCTCGTAGTGGCTGGCGAGGACGATGATGCCGGCTTTCTTGCCGGGATATTTGACGATGAAGTTGTGCATCGTCTGCAGGCCGGCGGGGGTGCTGGCGGTAAAGGTGTCGGTCTCGAAGTTGCCCTTGGCGGCCTCGGCGGTGAAGTGCTGCTTGATGAACTCTTCGGCCTTGAGGTGGCCGGGGGAGCCGTTGAAGCGCTTGGGGGCAACCTGGAGGAGCTGCTCGGTCAGGTGATAGGCGGTCTGGCCGTTGAAGTGGGCGGTCTGCGCGTGGGTTGCCGGGGTCAGAAGAGACAGGAACAACGTGAGGACGAGGTACAGGCGGCGCGGCGACTGTCGCTTGGGAAGAACCCAGGTCTGAAAATCCAGACCTGGGGCACCCAGATTGTGAGGCTTAGAAGAGGTCATCAGGTTCATGCGGGCTTCTGCTCTTTGGCCTTGCGGCGGGCGGGATGGACGAGGAAGGCAACGCCGACGCCGATCATATACAGGCCAAGCATCGGAGTGGCGAAGAGGCACATGCCGAACGGGTCCGGCGTGGGGCAGATGACGGCGGCGATGATGAAGATGGCCAGGATGGCGTATTTGATGTGCTTGAGCAGGAACTTGGCGTCGACGATGCCGAAGAGCGACAGGAAGAAGATGAGCACCGGCAGCTCGAAGGTGATGCCGAGGCCGAGGATGACGGCGAGGAAGAAGCTGGTGTAGTCCTCGGTGGTAATGATGGCGTGGAAGTTTTTGCCGAAGTCGAGGATGAGGACCTTCATCGCGCCGGGTAGCACCCAGTAATAGCCGAACCACGCTCCGCAGAGAAAGAGAAGCACGGTTGCCGCCATGAAAGGAATGACGTAGCGCTTCTCGTTGGCGTACATGCCGGGCGCGATGAAGAGCCAGAGCTGGTAGAGGATGAAGGGACTGGCGAAGATGGCTCCCAGGACGAAGGAGGTCTTGAGGTAGAGATTGAGCGCGTCGGTGGGGTGGAGAATGCTGAGGCCGCCCAGACCGAGCGCGGTGTACGGCGCCATGATGTAGTCGTACAGGCGGACGTGGAAGGCATAGGCGAGGATGAAGCCGCCGATGAGGTAAAAGGTCGAGTGGATGAGGCGCTTGCGGAGCTCGGTGAGATGCTCCATCAGACTCATCCCAGGAAGTTCGGCGCGATCGGAGACGGCGGCGCGAACCCGGTCAATCGGGTCGAGATCAGCCATGCTGCGGCGCCTCGCTGATGGCCGAACTCATGGCAGTGCCCGGTTCGGGGTCTGGAATGTGTGGGATGGAGTCGAGCACAGGGGTCATGACCGAGTTGTTAGCCGAGTTGCTGACGGGAAGGCCGGTGGCGGGTGGCATGAGATTGAGGTCGCCGGCGGAGGCGATGGGCAGAGGCTCTGCCACAGGCGGTTCCGGAGGGGGCGGAGGCAGGTGCGGGTGGTCTTCGCCGTATTCGGGCGCGGGAGGAGCGATGACGTTCTCAGCCAGCAGAGGGGCGGCCGGGGCCGCGGCTTCCATTGCGGCTATCTTCTTGCGCTGCTCCTCTTGATCGGCGACGCGGAGCTCGTCTTCCATCTGCATGCGGAACTCGTTGGAGGCGCGGCGAAACTCGCCCATCAGTTTCCCCAGTTGGCGGGCAAGCTCAGGCAGCTTCTTCGGCCCGAAGAGCAGCAGGGCGAGAAACACAAGAATGGCGCTGTCCTGAAAGCTAGGCATACGTGTGCTCCATGATACGGCTTACGCGGGAACGGAACAAATGGATGGAAGGCGTTCCCGTTGTTGTAAAATTTTGGTGTAGCGCAGCAGGACGCGAAGATGCATCGTTCCCGATGCGGCGTACGTCTAATCAACTACACGCGGTCAATTGGCCGCGGCGTGAAGTAGGAGTTGCAACATCCCCGTGGGTTGGGTGCAGGTTTCACTTCTGCACAGCGAATCCACTGCAACTTTGGCAGTGCATGCTTTCAACATCCCCGTCTCTGCAGGGCGCGTGGATGGTATCGGCCTCGGCTGGTGCCGGACACCTCTTGAGAGACTGAAGGCGGAGTACTTTGAACGGACTATTGGAGATCGCTCCGGCTGCGGCCGTGGCGGAAGACGCTGCGGACTCGTGTTCGCTGGAAAACTACCTCGCCCAACCGGACCACACTATGGACGCCCGCATCGCTGCAGCGCGCGCGCGGCTTGGCGCCGACGTCGTTCTGCTGGGCCACCACTACCAGCGCGATGAGGTGATCCGGTTCGCGGACTTTACCGGCGACAGCTACAAGCTTTCGAAGGTCGCCGCCGAAACCGACGCCAAGTACATGCTGTTCTGCGGCGTGCACTTCATGGCCGAGACCGCCGATGTGCTCGGCCGGCCCTGGCAGCAGGTGATCCTTCCGGACCTGAACGCGGGCTGCTCGATGGCCGATATGGCCGAGATCGGGCAGGTTGAAGATTGTTGGGAGTCGCTTGAAAGACTGGGAGTAGGCAGGAGGGAGGAGGGAATAGAAGGCCAGAGCGGGTTGATTCCCCTGACCTATATGAACTCGGCGGCGTCGATCAAAGCTTTCTGCGGCGAACGCGGCGGGTTGGTCTGCACCTCATCCAACGCGCGCGGAGCCTTCGAGTGGGCGTTCGCACGGTCAGGAAAAATTCTGTTTCTGCCGGACCAGCACCTTGGACGCAACACTGCTTTTGCCATGGGCATTCCCTTGAGCGAGATGGTCGTGTGGGATCCCTACCAGATCAACGGCGGCGTGGCCCCGGACCGGCTGAAGGCCGCGAAGGTGATTCTGTGGAAGGGGCACTGCTCAGTGCATCAGCGCTTTCTGCCCGAGCATGTGGACCGGGTGCGCCGCGAAGAGCCGGGAATGCAGGTGATCGTGCATCCGGAGTGCCGCTGGGAGGTGTGCCAGAAGGCCGATGCGATCGGCTCGACCGAGCGGATCATTCAGGTGATCGAGCAGGCTCCCGAGGGCGCGAGCTTTGCCGTCGGCACGGAGGTTCATCTGGTCAATCGACTGGCGAAGCGGTTCGCGCCACTGGGCAAGCGCGTCATTACGCTTGACGATGCGGGCTGCCTGTGTACGACCATGTACCGGATCTCGCCGCAGCACCTGGCCTGGGCTCTCGAAAACCTGGTCGAAGGCCGCGTAGTCAATCGCATCAAGGTGGACGAGGACGTGAAGCAATGGGCGCGTGTGGCGCTCGACAGGATGCTGGAGATCAGAGCTTAGGAGACAGGGCTTGAGCAAGACATTTACGTTAAGTGAGGCCCAGACGCTGCTGCCAGTGGTGGAGACGCTGCTGCGCAAGGCCCAGGAGACGGCAGTGCGCGCGACCGAACTGGAGGTCGAGATGCAGCAGTTGAGCCATCGCATCTTTCTTTCCGGCGGCCTGCATGTGGATGTGGCGGTCGCGGCACGGCGCCGGGCGGAGCGCGATAAGACTGTGCAGGAAGCGAAAGATACTCTTGCCGAGATCGATTCAATCGGCGTGCAGGTGAATGACTTCGAGCAGGGCCTGCTGGATTTTCCCTTCCTCATGGACGGCAAGACGGTGCTGCTGTGCTGGAAGGTCGGCGAGGCGGCGATTACGCACTGGCACACGGAAGAAGAGGGTTTTGCGGGACGAAAGCCGCTCGATGCCAGGTTCGGCAAGACGGAGCGGCTGAACTGACGTGTGTCCTGCCGGACGGGCCTCCTGCGCGGAGGGCGGTCACTTCGTGACGTGTATACCTTTTCTTGCCGGGATAGCCTTTATGGGGCCTTCCGTTGGTCGGCAACGAATCTTCATCTTGACCAACGGAAGGGCTAACCGAAGGGGTACACCCGTCGCGAAGTGACTCCGGCAGGACAAAGCGTCTATTTACTAAACGATAATCTTTATCGTCTATACTATCTTCATGTTGGTGAACCAGACCAGGTCGTTCCGCGAGCTTTGCCAGGAGAACGGCATCGCGGTCACGCACCAGCGGCAGGTATTGTACGAAGTGATGAAGACCATGCATGGCCATCCCAGTCCGGAGCAGGTCTATGCGAAGGTCAAGAAGAAGGTGCCGGCCATCTCGCTGGCCACCGTCTACAAGAACATCCATTTGTTTGTCGAAAGCGGCGTCTTCCGCGAGGTCAGCCTGCATCATGGCTCGCTGCGCGTGGAGATGAACGATCAGGCGCACCATCATCTGGTCTGCTCGAAGTGCAAGGGAATTACCGACATTGGAGAGAAGGATCTGGGGCTTGCGTCCAGGCGCGACAAGCTGCCCGGCGGTTTTCTGGTGGAGCGGTATGCCGTGGACGTGATCGGCGTCTGTGCGAAGTGTCAATGATGTTTTCATGATGTGCAACCGGTAACAGAGGAGGGAATGATGGCAGATATTATTCAGGATGGATCGAACGGACCCGCGCACGGCGAGGGGTTCATGACGTCGGATGCAGGCCGTCCGGTTGGCGATAATCAGAACTCCATGACGGTCGGTCCGCGCGGGCCGATCGTAGGGGATGATTTCCTGCTGTTCGAGAAGATGGCGCACTTCAACCGCGAGCGGATTCCGGAGCGCGTCGTGCATGCCAAGGGCTCGGGCGCCTACGGCACGTTTACCTGCACCAACCCGGGCATGGCGAAGTACACCACGGCGAAGCTCTTCGAGACGAAGGGCAAACAGACGCCGCTGCTGATCCGGTTCTCGACCGTAGGTGGAGAGAAGGGTTCGGCAGACTCCGAGCGCGACCCGCGTGGCTTCTCGATCAAGTTCTATACCGAAGAGGGCAACTGGGACATGGTGGGGAACAATACGCCGGTGTTCTTCGTGCGCGACCCGCTGAAGTTCGGCGACTTCATTCACACCCAGAAGCGCGATCCGGAGACGAACCTGAAGTCGCCCAAGATGATGTGGGACTTCTGGTCGCTTTCGCCCGAGAGCCTGCACCAGGTGACGATCCTGATGTCGGATCGCGGGACGCCGGATGGCTACCGGCACATGAACGGCTACAGCTCGCATACCTTCTCGATGATCAACAACAAGAATGAGCTGTTCTACTGCAAGTGGCACTTCAAGACCAAGCAGGGCATCAAGAACTTCACCGGGGAAGAAGCGGACCAGATGCGGGCGAAGGACATGGATCACTCGCAGAGGGACCTGTTCCACGCGATCGAGACGGGCGATTTTCCGAAGTGGAGCGTCAAGGTGCAGGTGATGACCGAGGCCGAGTCGAAGACCTACCACATCAACCCGTTCGACCTGACCAAGGTTTGGCCTCATGCGGACTATCCGCTGATCGATGTCGGCGAGATGGAGTTGAACCGCAACCCGAAGAACTACTTCGCCGAGATCGAACAGGCAGCGTTCGAGCCGCGCAATGTGGTGCCGGGCATGGGCTTTTCGCCGGACAAGATGCTGCAGGCACGTCTGATCAGCTACCCGGATGCTCATCGCTATCGTCTGGGCGGCAACTATCAGGACCTGCCGGTGAATATGCCGAAGTGTCCGTTTGCGACTTACAATCGCGATGGGATGATGGCGCTCGGAGACAACGGCGGCAGCTCGCCGAACTACGAGCCCAACAGCTTTGGCGGTCCGAAGCAGAACCCCCGCTACATCGAGCGCAAGGTCACGCTGGACAGCTCGGTGATGGGGCGCTGGGATCATCGCGAGCACGACGGCGACTACTACAGCCAGGCGGGAAACCTGTTCCGCCTGATGCCCGCGGATGCGCAGCAGCGGCTGTTCAGCAACATCGCAGGCACTCTGGGCCAGGTCGAGCAGCGGATCCAGGACCTTCAGATCAACCACTTCTACAAGTGCGACCCGAAGTATGGCGAGGGCGTTGCCAAAGCTATCGGACGCAAGATCGAAGAGATTGTGAAGAAGGAGGAACTGGTCACCGCATAAGGAAAGAGATCGACCGCGGATGGCGCGGATAAGAACGGATAAAGACGAAAGACTACTTTGTCTTGTTCTTATCCGCGTCTATCCGTGTGATCCGCGGTCGGTCTTACTGGCCGGTTCGGGTCTGCCGCCGGGGTTCCACGCCGGTTTCCAGGTGGTATCCGAAAGCCAGCGGATGGGGTTGACCATGGAGGCGATGGCGCGGGTCATGTGCGTGAAGTCGATGGTGCCGATCTCGTCGCTGGGCTGGTGATAGTCGTGGTGCAGGCCATAGCTGGAGACGGTGTGGGCGATGATGCCCTGCCTTGCCAGAGCGTAGTTGTCCGAGCGCTGAAAGAACTTCTGCGCGGGGTGAGGATCGTTGACCAGGCGGGCGCCGTGTTTTGCCAACTCCGGTCCCAGGTCGGAGCGGTTGAATCCGGTCAACCAGAGGGTTCCGGGAGAGACGGTGGGGTCAGGCCGGCCCATCATCTCGAATTCGAGGTTGGCGACGATTTCGGCAAGCGGCACAGGCGGGTGCTCGAGAAAGGCGTGGTTGCCGAAGCCGCCAATCTCCTCCGAACCGAAGAGCGCGAAGACGATGGTGCGTTTGGGACGCGGGCCCTCGGCCAGGATACGAGCGAGCGTGAGGACGGCGGTGGTGCCGGAAGCGTCGTCGTCCGCGCCGTTGTAAATCGTGTCACCGGAGGCGTTCGCCGGGCCGATGCCGAGGTGGTCGAGATGCGCGGTCAGCAGAATGACTTCGTTGGGCAGCGTCGTCCCGCGCAGGATGCCGACGGCGTTCCAGGTCTCCTTGCGGGGCACGTTCTCGAACTTCGAAAGGCGCTGCTGCACCCGCTGCGGCAGCGGATCGGGCAGCGCGGACTTCTGCAGGAACGTGCCATTGTCTCCGCCGGGCTCAAGGCCGAGCGCCCGAAGCTGTGAGGCGACGAAGAGCGCGGCGATGTGCTCGTCGCGGGTGGCGGAGCCCCGGCCATGCAGCTCGTCATCGGCCAGAAAATTCATGTCCGCGTGAACTTCCGGTTCGAGCGACGCGGGCAGCACTGTCCTTTGCCGCTCGGTTGCGTCGAAGGTATGTAGCTTCTGTGCTTGAAAGCGCGCGGGAGAGGCAGTGCCAACTCCCAGAGCGCATACCAGCGCGGCTCGCTTGAGAAAGTGCGGGAACTTTGATGAATACATTGCGCGAATTATAGATGAGGCGCAAATTGAGTTAGCTTTGAGATGGTCAGGTTGTGCGCGGGAAATTGTGCGCAGGATCAAGTTGCCGGGCAGATAAAAAGGACGCTGGAGTTCATGGAACCAAGGGCGAGTTTGCGGCGGATTGTGGTGATCGCGATGACGATGGTGTTGCCGGGGTTGACCGGCTGTTCCGGCTTTTTCCCTCCCCTCCCGACCACCCCGGTAAACCCCGGCGGCAATACGGGCAATAGTGTCTACGTGGCGAACTCGACCAAAAGCTCGATCGCCGGGTTTTCCATCATTCCGGCAACCGCCGCTGTCCCTGCTACGGCGACTACACCGGCCATACCCGCTGTTCCGGCGTCACTGAGTGTGCTGACGAACCCGCCAATTTCGGCTGGCTTTCAGCCGCTTGCCATGACTGTCACGCCGAACAACGCCTTTCTGTATGTGTGCGGCGGCAACGGGATCTATCTCTACCTGATCAGCTCCAATGGATCGTTGTCGCCTCCGAGCGCGGGAACGATCCAGGCGGTTGCGTACGTGGCGGCGCTGGCGGTGTCGCCGGACGGGCAATGGCTGATCGCACTCGACCGCAGCACCCAGCAGCTCGACATCTTCCAGATCAACAGCTCCACCGGCGCGCTGACGTCGGTCGGAGCTGGCCAGCCTCCGGTTTACTCGGTGACTGGCCAGTGGACGCCGACCTCGGTGCGCATCTCGCCCAACGGTGCGCTCATCTTCGCCGCTCTCGGCAATGCCGGAGATGCGGTCTTTACTTTTAACACCTCGACGGGCCAGGCGGTCAGCAGCACCTATCTGCCCACGGGCAACTTGCAGACCAGTGACAATGATGTGGCCATCGACCCAAATACGGCCTACCTCTACATCGCCCGCAGCGGAGCCAACGGCGGCGTCGCCGTCTACAGCATCGCCGGCGGCGGCGCGCTCACTCCGGTGAAGGGCTCCCCGTTCGCCGCGGGCAGCGGGACCTACTCGGTCGTGCTGGACTCTACCGGAACCTATGCCTACGCGGCGAACCGGACCGACGGCACCATCTCCGGCTTCACGATTGTCCCGGCAACCGCGACAGTCCCCCTTACTCTTACGCCGCTCAGCGGTTCCCCCTATACCAGTGGCGCAATTGTGCAGTCGCTCGGCATCGACAGCACGGGCAAATACCTGCTGGCAGCGGCGCCCGGCGGCAGCCCCGACCTGACCATGTATAGCTTCGATTCGACCGTTCCCGGCAAGCTCGATCAAACCGCCACCACTGCGACCGACACCGACCCTGCGGGACCCATCGCGTTAGCCCTGACTCACTAACGCAATCCATGCAAGAGGGGATACTCCTTTGAGTATGCCCGGACGAATTGCTCCTCTCGCCCTGCCCCATCCCAGTAGTATGGAAGACGTGGCGAGTGCAGTGTTGCGGAGTCTTCGGGCCATTTTTTCGCCTTCTCGACAATCCGGATTCGGCAGCCGGGTCTTGCGGCTGCTTTCTGTCGCCACCGTGGCGTGCCTGCTGCCTGGGATGAGCGGCTGTTCGCGGTTCCGTCCAACACCGGCGAAACAATATGTCTACGTCACGGCCAAGCAGACGTTCCTGCGCGACCGCGTCGCCGCCGTGTCCAACCGCACCGCTACGGTAGAGAACGGCGAGAAGCTCCAGGTCCTTGAGCGCGGCCGCCGCTTTTTGAACGTGAAGACCCCCAAGGGCGAGCAGGGCTGGATCGACGAAAAAGTGGTTGCGACCCAGGAGGTCTTCGACCAGTTCGACACGCTGAAGCAGGAGCACAAGGACGATCCGGCAGTTGCCTCCGCCGTAGTGCGCGACGACGTCTACCTGCACGCCGAGCCGGGCCGCAACTCCGAGCGGTTTTACCGTCTTCCGGAGGGCGAAAAGCTCAAGCTCCTGAAGCGCGCCACCCTGCCGAAGCCGCTGCCTCCGGGGATGAAGGCGCTTGCCCGGCCGGTCGAAGCCGCCGCCGCCAAGACCACGAAATCCGCCACGCCCGAACCTGAGCTACCCGCGCCACCGGCAATGGAGGACTGGTGGCTGGTGCGCGACTCCAGGGGCGACACCGGCTGGCTCTACAGCCGCATGATGGACGTCGACGCGCCCGACTCGATCGTGCGTTATTCCGAAGGCCAGCGCATCGTCGGCGCCTATGTCCTCACCACGGTGAACGATCCCGAGGCGGCGCAGGACAGCGGCGGTCAGGGCAACGGGAACATCCCCGAATATGTGACCGTTCTGAGTCCCTATAAAGCAGGGCTGCCCTACGACTTCGACCAGGTGCGCGTCTTCAGCTGGAACCTCAAGAAGCACCGCTACGAGACGGCCTTTCGCGAGAGGAACATCGAAGGTTATCTGCCGGTGCGGGTGAAGATGGCGAGCGATCCCTACGGCAAATTACCTGCCGCCACCACCCCCGCGCCCACCTTCACCTACCGGGTGTTAGCCGATGATGCGCCCCCCGTGATCCCCGACCCGGTCACCGGAGCCATCGTCCCCGGCAAGACCGTCCTGAAGACCTACCGGCTGGAGGGCAATCTTGTCCGGCGCGTCCTTGAACCCGGCGTCCCCCCGCCAGGCGAAGCGCACCCCGAGCCAGTCTCCGAGAAGAAGAAAAAAGAAGCCAAGCAGCGGCACATGGCCAGAAAGCGGCGCTAACGCCATTACGTGCAGTCTTCAGATGCCGTACTCTGGATGCCGGAGCGTCGCATGACTCTCGCCTGGACTGAATCGCCGAGCGGCTCGTGACTGCCACATGTCTTCGGGTCTTGTCGGTTTGGATCGTGAACGGCGGGAGAGCTCTGCAGGACTGCGGACGCATGCTCGGGTGGGCATGTCGGCGTGTCTTCTGATGATCGCTTCGACGAACGGGGAGAGGCTGCCATTCGTACGGCACTTCAAGCGTTGAGCCATACCGACGGGGTACAAAGCGCAGCGAGCCAATAGCGTGCCAGCGGCGTGGGTCGGCTCGCCAGGCGTCACGCGTAGAAGCCGGCAATCGTATCCACCACCGTCTCCTGCTCGTCCTCGCGCAGCTCCGGATAAATAGGCAGGGCCAGCACCTCCATTGCCGCGGCTTCGCTGACGGGGAAGTCTCCCTGCCGGTAGCCAAGTCCCGCTAGGCTGGTCTGCTGGTGCAGCGGCACAGGATAGTAGATCTCGCTTCCAATCTGCCTGTCCAATAGAAATTGCCGCAGCCCATCGCGTCGCGGAGCGCGGATGACGTACTGGTGGAAGACGTGTCCGGCGCGCGCATCGGTGATCGGCAGCACGATGCCCTCGGCAGCGCTCGCAGCCGTAAGACCCGCCGCGCGAAAGAGCTGATCGTAGCGCGCAGCCAGCTCGCGGCGGCGCTCGTTTCCCCGCGGCAGGTACCGCAGCTTCACCTCGAGCACAGCGGCCTGCAGGCTGTCCAGCCGCGAGTTCCAGCCGATCTCGTCGTGGTAGTAGCGGCGGCGCATCCCATGCGAGCGAAGCACACGCGCATGGTCGTCGATCGCGTCCGAGACTGTGGTCACCAGCCCCGCGTCGCCCATCGCGCTCAGGTTCTTGGTCGGATAGAAGCTAAACGCCGCCGCATCCCCCAGCGCTCCCGCAGGCGTGCTGTTCCATGTCGCGCCGAAGGCTTGCGCCGCGTCTTCGATCAGCAGCAGGCCGTAGCGTTGCTTCAGGTCGGTGAAGGCGTCCCAGTCCGCGCTCTGGCCGTAGAGGTGGACCGGCAGCACGGCTTTGATGTTGGCTCCGCCCGGCGAGCAAAGCACCTCTTCGACCGATGCGGCAGAGAGATTGAAGGTGGCCGGGTCGATGTCGGCCAGTACAGGCTGCGCGCCGCAGCGGAGGATCGCGCTGACCGTCGCGAAGAAACTGAACGGCGTCGTCACCACCGCGTCGCCCGGTCCTATATTCGCGGCCGCCAGGGCCAGCCAGAGTGCGTCCGTCCCGCTCGCGCAGCCCACCGCATGAGGCGCCCCGCAGACCGCCGCCGCCGCCCGCTCGAAGCTCTCCACCTGCGGGCCGAGGATGAACTGCTGCGAGGAGCACACCCGCTCGATGGCATCCAGCAGCTCCTGCCGCAGGCTGGCGAACTGACGGGAGAAATCGAGCATTGGAACGGGTTGCGGGGTGCGAATCGGCACATCTGTCATGGTATATCGCCTCCAATCGTCCATGCGGACTGTCGTTCCTGCTTGAGGTGCGTCTAACCATGCATATCTGCTGTTGCCTGCCGGTTGTACGCGAGCGGTGGACAGGTTGATAATTGCCGTGAATGCTCGTATGGTAGACAGTCTTGGCTTCAGACTCGGAGAGGTCGCAGTCCGGGTTTTCTTCTGAAGTTAGTGGACCACGGTAGAACCTTGCAGGAAACATAATCAATTAAGGAGATCGGCCCCATGGAATCAAAGCCGGCACAGAACATTCAGGATACTTTTCTCAATACAGTGCGAAAAGATAAGAGCCCGATCACGATCTATCTGGTCAGCGGCGTTAAGCTCACCGGCAAGATCCGGTCGTTCGACAAATACTCGGTCCTGCTCGAAAACAACAGCCAGGAACAGTTGATCTTCAAACATGCGATCTCGACCGTCGTCAGCGGACGAGCCGGGGCGCATACCGAACTTCGCTCGGAGACGCGTTCGGAGCCGAGGCCGGACGTTCGCGCCGGCGCGGGTCCTGCCTCCGCCATGGCTCCGCCCATGCACGAGGCGACCGGAACCCAGGGCCGATAGCTCTTGGCCACGGAAGATACGAAGACTGCAAGACGGAGCCTGGTCGAAGCCCAGGAAGCAGCGGCCCGTGAGGCGCAGCAGAGTGCAAATCAACGTGCTCAGCGACGCCGATCCCATGGCGAACGCGCTGTGCTGGTCGCCGTCGAGTTCACCGGCGAACGCCGCAAGCTGACCGCGGCGGCAAAGCTGGCGCGTACCGCCGCGGCCGTATCCTCTGGCACCTTGCTGGAGGAAGACGATCCTGCGGCAGGGACCGCTCGTGCAGCGGAATCCAGTCGCGCAGGCAAGTCCAGCAGCGCAGCCGACCTCGACTTCGACGCCGGGCTCGCTGAGTTTGAAGAACTGGCCCGCAGCGCTGGAGCCGAAGTCGCCGCTACCTTGATCCAGCGTCGCCCCCGTCCCGACCCGGCAACCCTGATCGGCCAGGGCAAGCTCGAGGAGATTGAAGGCGTCGTGGCTTCGACCGGCGCGGACCTGGTGCTCTTCGACCATGACCTTACGCCCTCACAGCTTCGCAATCTGGAAGGTAAACTGCCCTGCCGCGTCATCGACCGGACCCAGCTTATCCTCGACATCTTCGCCCGCCACGCACGGACTCGCGAAGGCCAGCTTCAGGTGGAGTTGGCGCAGCTTGAATATCAACTGCCCCGGCTGGCCGGCCGCGGCAAGGCTATGTCGCAGCTTGGCGGCGGCATCGGCACCAGGGGACCGGGTGAGACCCAGCTCGAAACCGACCGCCGCAAGATCAATCTCCGTATCGACCACGTCAAGCAGCAGCTCGAATCCGTGCGCCGCATCCGGCGGCAGCAGCGGCAGCGGCGCGAGGCCGTTCCAGTGCCTGTGGTCGCGCTGGTCGGCTACACCAACGCCGGCAAAAGCACGCTCTTCAACGCGCTCACCGAGGCGGGCGTGCTCGAATCCTCGCGCATGTTCGCCACCCTCGATCCCAAGCTGCGGCAGTTGCAGCTTCCGTCGCGCCGCAAGATTCTCCTGTCGGACACCGTAGGCTTCATCCGCAACCTGCCGCACACCCTCGTCACCAGCTTCCGCGCCACCCTCGAAGAAGTGGAGCGCGCCGAACTTTTGCTCCACGTCCGCGATGCCTCGAGCCCGATGCTCGACGAGCAGAAGACCCAGGTGGAGCAGGTGCTGTCCGAGCTTGACGTAGCGAAGAAGCCCGTCATCGAGGTGCTCAACAAGATCGACCTGGTGAGTGAATCATTCGAGGCCCCCATGGGCGCTCCCGGCAGCATCGCCGTCTCGGGCCTGAAGAAGCTCGGGCTCGATCATCTGCTGGAGGCCATCGACGCCGCGCTGATCGTCGATCCCCTGATCGAGATGCAGCTTCGCCTGCCTCAGTCCGAAGGAGCGGTGCTCGCCGCGCTCGAGGCTGGAGCTGTCATCGAGGCAAAGCGGTTCGAAGGCAATCTGGCGTATATGACGGCCAAAGGCCCCGCATCCCTGCTCAACCGCTTCCATCGCTTCCGCGACCGCAACATCTGAAAGAGACCTCTACGCACGGATGAGTTTCACACGAACGATAGCGGTGGTAAACTCTCGCGTCAGTCTGCAATGTATAGGCTTCAGCGCTCGAATTGGGACAGTCTCCATCGACAGCATCCTGAACTTGCTGGACGCGACAATCCGTTCAAACCGAGAAATAGTAATCTGGTTCAAGCCGCCTTCCACCTCACTGAACTTCGTTGCACCGTCGTTACGAATATCGGAGCGCCAGCGGATAAGAGCATCCTCGGAAAATAGAAGATGCGACCAGGGAAAGACGCTGAAGAGATGGCCTCCGAGGGGGTGATACCAGGTCGGTCCAAAGCTCGCCATCACGTAGCCTCCCGGAGCCAGAAGGCTGTGCATGATGCCAAGAATGGCTGCCGGATCTCCGAAGTGCTCAAAGGCATCGAGAGAGATGATGATGTCCGCCCTTGTTTCGGTGCGAGTAGAAAACTCACAGCAAGAGGACAGACCTGCGGCCGAAGCATTCTTTGTCGCCTTGTCTAGGTCATGTTGCAGAATGTCGAGTCCGATGACCTGCTTGGCGCCGTGGCGCGCCAAGTCCAGGGTCGCGATTCCATTGCCGCATCCAAAGTCGATCACAGTCTTTCCTCGGACTGCGTGGAGAAGTTCGGGGCCCAGGGAAACGGCAATCTTCGATCCTCCCTCGAAGGCTGATCCAGACATCGTTTGCGGAGCAGCGGGAGAGATCTTTTTGAGGAGGCTGTATTGAAAACCGTCGAGCATGGATAGCCTTTCTAGGTCTGCCCACCTTACACCAGATCAGGGAAAATTGAGGCGATTTTCACGTCCGGAGGACCACTCCTGTGGTTCCCGTGAAGATAGAGATCCTTAATAACCATAGGCCGCCTGACGGGGAGCGGAGGTGGTGTCCCCAATCACGCGGCCTATGTGACCCAGAGCTTAGGGTCTAGGTGGTATCTTCAAGTTTATCCCTTTACCGGCGAATGTCAAAGACAAAACACAGATTTCAAGACAAATGTGGTATGCGGTGTCTTTGTGCTGAGACCGTCTGCTTTGTCCTATTATCAAGTCCAGGTCGGTTGACACTGTCGCAATCGCTTTGCTAAAACTAGGTGTACCTCGAACTATCATGCAGCGTCTGCACTCGCCTTCCCAGTCATACAAGGTGCGACACAAAAGACTGCCTGACATAGCTGACAATAAGAAAACAGGACTGCCAAGCGGCTTCGGCCGACCCCATTCATGGATCAGATACTCAACGAACTCGGTGGACTTGTGCTCGGCTCCGTGCCGACGATGGTTCTTTTTCTTCTGCTGGTGACGGCTTACGGCCTCCTGGTCCGCCGTCCGCTCGACCGCGTTCTCGCCGAGCGCCGCGCCCGCACCTCCGGCGCCGTGGAGCAGGCCCGTGGCGCCATCGCCGCGGCTGAAGCCGAGACCACCGTCTATGAAGACAAGCTGCGCGCCGCCAAGGCCGAGATCTTTGAGGTCCGCGACCGGAAGCTGAAGCAGTGGAACCAGGAGCGCGAAATGGCCCTCGCCCAGGTGCGCCAGACCACGCACGAGCGCGTACGCGGAGCACGCAACGAGATCGACCGCAGCGCCCAGGAGGCGCGGCTCCAGATCGCCCGCATGACCGACGAACTAAGTGCCCAGATCCTCCATGCTGTGCTTCCTTCCGGCGTTCGTCCAACGGAGGCCGCGCAGTGAGGTTTCCCTCGTGGAAGAGGCTTCTGCCCGTATTTCTGCTGGCAGCGACGCTGTTCGTGCCCGCGCCTCACGCCAGGGCGCAGGACACTCATCCCACCAACTCCGGCGGAGGCCGCCTCTCGAGCCCCGAGGCCCAGTCGCCCCAGACCAACGAGGCCGAGGTGGATACCAATGACAAGTACCTCCACTCGCCTACTGTGCGCGCCCTGGGGGCCAAGCTCGGCATGAACCCCGAGCAGGCGGCCACAGCCTTCACCGTCGCCAACTTCCTCGTTCTCGCCGCGCTCCTCGGCTGGTTGCTCCTCAAGACTCTGCCCAAGACCTTCCGCGACCGCAACACCGCCATCCAGAAGCATCTCGTCGACGCCCGCACCGCGACCGAAGAGGCCGGCGCCCGCCTCAACAGCGTCGAAGCCCGCCTCGGCAAGCTCGACGAACAGATCGCCGCCATGCGCGCCCAGGCCGACAAGGACTCCGCCGCCGACGAACAGCGCATCAAGGCCAGCGTCGAGGAAGAGAAGCAGAAGATCCTTGCTGCTGCCGAGCAGGAGATCGCCGCCGCAACGACGCTCGCGCAGCGCCAGATCCAGCAGTACGCCGCCGAACTCGCCATCGACCAGGCCGCCAAGAAGCTCGTCGTCAGCGCCGAGACCGACCGCCTCCTCATCCAGAGCTTCGCCCAGCGCCTGGCCGGAGACGGCGACAAGGAAGGACGAAACTGATGTCGGTCCTCTCCCTCCGCTACGCTCACGCCTTCGCCTCCGTTGCCGCCTCGTCTCACCTCGACACCGCCGCGGCTCAGCAGCAATTGCAGGACTTCAGCGCCACTCTTGCCGACAGCCGCGAGCTCCGCGAAGTCCTCATGAACCCCTCCATCGAGAACGCGCAGAAGCTGAAGATCCTCGACGCCATCTCCGGGCGCATCGGCATGTTCCCGCAGGTGCGCAACTTCCTCGCCGTCATCATGCACCACCAGCGCCTCCACGAGCTCGATGAGATCCTCACCGAGTATCACGCCGTCGCCGACGAGCAAGCGAATATGACCGAAGCCGAGATCACCAGCGCGCATCCCCTGAACGATCAGGACCGCGCCGAACTCGAAACGCAAGTCGCCAAACTCGCCGGAGGCAACGTCCGCGCCACCTACGCCCAAGATCCAACCCTGCTCGGCGGCGCGGTTGTCCGCATCGGGTCGACGGTCTACGACGGCAGCCTCCGCGCGCAGTTGCAGCAGTTAAAGCAGAAGCTCGTCAATGCCTAAAGTTCGGGCCTAAAATTCAGGCACAAAGTTTCGTCGGCAACGGCGCCCAAATTTTTCAGATTCGACGAATCGAGTAGAAGGAAGACATGGCAAAGATCAAGGCGGATGAGATAACCGAGCTGCTTCGCCAGCAGATTGAAAATTTCGAGCAGCGCATTCAGGTCGACGAGGTCGGCACCGTCATCTCCCTCGGCGACGGCATCGCCCGCGTGCATGGCCTCGACAAGGTCATGGCCGGCGAGCTCATTGAGTTTCCCCACGGCGTAGCCGGTCTTGCCATGAACCTCGACGAAGACCAGGTCGGCGCCGTCCTTCTCGGCGATTACACTCAGATCAGCGAAGGCGATCAGGTCAAGCGCACCGGCAAGATCATGTCCGTGCCCGTCGGCGAAGCCCTCATTGGCCGAGTCGTCAACGCCCTCGGGGCGCCCATCGACGACAAGGGCCCTATCGACACCGGCCAGTTTCTCCCCGTCGAGCGCCTCGCCCCAGGGGTCATCGATCGCCAGTCCGTGCGCGAACCCATGGCCACCGGCATCAAAGCCATCGACACCATGATCCCCATCGGTCGCGGCCAGCGCGAGCTGCTCATCGGCGACCGCCAGACCGGCAAGACCGCCATCGCGCTCGACACCATCATCAACTCCGCGAAGAACAACCTGATCTGCATCTACTGCGCCGTCGGGCAAAAGCGGTCGTCGGTCGCGCAGGTCGTCCAGACCCTCGAAGAGCACGGCGCCATGGGCTATACCATTGTGGTCGCCGCCACTGCCTCCGAGCCCGCGCCCATGCAGTACCTCGCGCCGTTCGCCGCCACCGCCATGGGCGAATACTTCCGCGACTCCGGCAAACACGCCCTGATCATCTACGACGACCTCTCCAAGCACGCCGCCAGCTACCGCGAAATCTCGCTTCTCCTCCGCCGTCCGCCAGGCCGCGAAGCCTATCCCGGCGACGTCTTCTATCTGCATTCGCGCCTGCTCGAGCGCAGCGCCAAAGTGTCCGAAAAACTCGGCGGCGGCTCGCTCACCGCGCTGCCCATCATCGAAACGCAGGCCGGCGACGTCTCCGCCTACATCCCCACCAACGTCATCTCGATCACAGATGGCCAGATCTTCCTCGAGACCGACCTCTTCAACTCCGGCATCCGCCCTGCGGTCAACGTCGGCCTCTCGGTCTCGCGCGTGGGCTTCTCCGCGGCCATCAAAGCCACCAAGCAGGTTGGCGCAACGCTGAAGCTCGACCTCGCCCAGTACCGCGAGCTCGCTGCCTTCTCGCAGTTCGGCTCCGACCTGGACAAAGTCACCCAGCAGCAGCTCAACCGCGGCCAGCGCCTCACCGAACTCCTGAAGCAGCCGCAGTTCCAGCCGTTGCCCGTAGAGAAGCAAGTCGCCATCCTCTTCGCCGGCGTCAACGGCCTGCTCGACGACGTCGAAGTCGCCGACCTGCGCGCCTTCGAGGACGGCTTCTATCCGTATCTCGATTCCGCCCAGCCCGCAATCCTCACCGACATTGCCACCAAGAAGGCGCTCGACGACGATCTTAAGAAGCGCCTCACCGACGCCATCAACGAATACAAGGGCAGCTTCCTCGCCGACCGCAAAAACAAGACCGACGCCGATGCCAAGGCGAAGGCCGACGCCGACGCGAACTCGAAGTCCAGCGCCAAGCCCAATTCCAAGCCAAACCCCAACGGCGATACCAACGCTGCAAACAACGGAAACGGTAAGGCCAATGGCAACACTAAGGCTGAAGCAGCTCCCGAGACCCCGAAGGCAACCGCCATGGCGGGCAACAAGTAAACCATGGCCAACGTCCTCGATCTACGGCGTCGCATCCGCAGCGTCAAGAACACGCGGCAGATCACTCGCGCCCTCAAGATGGTCTCGGCGGCCAAGCTGCGCCGCGCCCAGGAGCGCGCCATGGCCGCGCGGCCCTACGCGCAGATGATCTCGAACGTTCTTGAATCCATCGTCCGCCGCACCGATCTCTTCAACGAGCAGACCGGCGAGATCAGGCATCCGCTTCTCGTCCAGCGCGAAGAGAAGAACGTCCTGGTCGTGGTCATCGCCGGCTACATGGGCTTCGCCGGAGGCTTCAACTCGAACATCGGTAAGGCCGCCCAGAAGTTCATCGACGAGCGCGTCGCCCAAGGCCAGAACATCGACCTCGAGCCCGTCGGCAAGAAGGCCATCGGCTTCTACAAGCGCCGCTTTCCCGCCGCCAACTACGAGAAGAAGGAAGAGCACTACGACAACGACCTCTCCACCCACTTCGAGACCATCCGGCACCGCGGCCAGCAGGTCGAAGTTGTCGCCGAGCACATGGACCTGCTTCTCAAGCTCCAGTTCGACGGCGTCTCCGACATGGCCCGCGACATCATCGAACGCTACGAGCGCGCCGAGATCGACTCCGTCTATCTGGTCTACAACGAGTTCAAGTCCGTCATCTCGCAGCGCATCGTCGTCGAAAAGCTCCTGCCCATCCAGAAGCTCGGGTCCCACGAGATCACCGTCGCCGAGGTCATGAGCGAAGAGCAGCGCGAGGCCGCCGGACACGCCGCCCAGACCGCCGGCATCTCCATCAACGAGCCCGAGGAGTCGGTCATCGACCAGGAGGCCAAGAAGTTCGGCACCTCCGAGGTCGACTATATCTTCGACCAGGAGCCGGAGCGCCTCTTCCGCCACCTGATGCCGCGCTACGTCACCACCCAGCTCTTCCACGCGCTGCTCGAAAGCGCCGCCGCCGAACAGGCCGCCCGCATGACTGCCACCGAAGCCGCCACCAAAAACGCCGGCGAACTGATCGACGCCTACACCCTGCAAATGAACCGCGTGCGGCAGGCGGCTATTACTAAAGAAATTATCGAGATTGTGAGCGGAGCAGCCGCCCTATAGGGGATTAACGAAAGAAACTTATGGCAGAGAACAAAGAAAACATCGGAAAAGTAATCTCCATCAGCGGCCCCGCCGTTGACGTCCAGTTCGAAGAGGCGCATATGCCGCCCATCTTCCAGGCGCTGCGCATCGTCAGCGAAGGCTTCGACGTCCCCAACCCGCTCGACGTTATCGTCGAGGTCCAGCAGCACCTCGGCGAAGGCCGCGTGCGCTGCATCGCCATGGTCGCCACCGAAGGCATGGTGCGCGGCATGAAGGCGATCGACACCGGCGCGGGAATCACCGTCCCCGTAGGCCGCGAGACCCTTGGCCGCGTGCTCAACGTCCTCGGCGAACCCGTCGACGAGCTCGGCCCGGTTAATGCCAAGGTCCACCTGCCCATCCACCGCCTGGCTCCCGCGTTTGACGAGCAGTCCACCCAGGAGGAGATGTTCGAAACCGGCATCAAGGTCATCGATCTCATCCAGCCGTTTATGAAGGGCGGCAAGGTCGGTCTCTTCGGCGGCGCCGGCGTCGGCAAGACCGTCATCATCCAGGAACTCATCAACAACGTCGCCAGCCAGCACGGCGGCTTCTCGGTCTTCGCCGGCGTCGGCGAGCGCACCCGCGAGGGCAACGACCTCTGGATGGAGTTTCAGGAGTCCGGCGTCATCGACCTCAAAGACCTGCCCAAGAGCAAAGCCACGCTGGTCTATGGCCAGATGACCGAGCCTCCAGGGGCCCGTCTGCGCGTGGCTCTTACGGGACTGACAGTTGCCGAGTACTTCCGCGACGAAGAGGGAGCTGACACGCTGCTCTTCATCGACAACATCTTTCGCTTCACCCAGGCCGGCTCCGAGGTCTCCACCCTGCTCGGGCGTATGCCGTCGGCTGTAGGCTACCAGCCGAACCTCGCCACCGAGATGGGCGAGCTGCAGGAGCGCATTACCTCCACCAAGAAGGGCTCGATCACCTCCGTGCAGGCCGTTTACGTGCCCGCCGACGACTTCACCGACCCCGCGCCAGCCACCACCTTCGCCCACCTCGATGCCACCACCTCGCTCTCGCGTCCCTTGTCCGAACTGGGTATCTACCCCGCCGTAGACCCCCTCGCCTCCACCTCGCGCATTCTCTCTCCGCGCATCGTCGGCCAGGAGCACTACGACGTCGCCCAGGGCGTCAAGCGGATCCTGCAGCGCTACAAGGACCTTCAGGACATCATCGCCATCCTCGGAATCGACGAGCTCTCCGACGACGACAAGACCACCGTGGCCCGCGCCCGCAAGGTGCAGCGCTTCCTGTCACAGCCCTTCCACGTCGCCGAGATCTTCACCGGCATCCCCGGCGCTTACGTCAAGATCGAAGACACCATTCGCAGCTTCAAGGAGATCATCGAAGGCAAGCACGACGACATCCCCGAACAGGCCTTCTACCTCAAGGGCGGCATCGAAGATGTCATTGCCGCCGCGGAGAAGATGAAGCAGACTGCGTAAGGGCAGCCTTTAGCTATTAGCTTTTAGCCGTTAGCTAATGAACGCATGACGAAAAGAGAAGAACGACTCACGAACATGCCTTTAGCTTAAAGCTAAAGGCTAAGAGCTAATAGCTAAAAATGGCAGACACACAACAATCCGGCCTCCTCACCGTCCGCCTCGTCACGCCGGACCGAGTCCTTCTCGACTCGACCGCCGAGGCCGTTGAACTCCCGTCCATGTCCGGCTACCTCGAAGCTCTGTACGGAGCGGCCCCCCTGCTCGCCGAACTGGGCGCGGGCGAAGTCCGGCTGCACGGCGGCTCCTCCGGCGATCAGAAGTTCTTCGTCGCCTGGGGTTTCGTCGAGGTGCTGCCGGAGCGCGTCACCATCCTGGCCGAAACCGCCCTGCACCCCAACGAGATCGACCCTGCCGAAGCCCAGCAGGAGTTGCAGGAGGGTGAAAAACTTTGGCAGGAGGCTGGAGATGACGGCGAAAAGTACGACGAAGCCAACGCCGTCACCCGCCGCGCCGAAGAGAAGATCGCCTCCGCCGAAGGCAAGAGCACCTAACCCCAACGGCAAGTCAAGACGAGGAAGCCGTCCCATTTTGGGGGCTTACTCATCTGCGAAATAAAGTTCAAAAAGTGGCGCAATTTTCGATCGCAAATAAGCGGCCAAAATTTACCGTTTAAGCTACACGAACTGCCACAACTCACCAGCAAACAACCACGCAAAATTCGCCCATTTTCCAATACCCCCATCAAAAAAGCCCAGCAAAAACAAGGAAACCCCGGAAAGATGTGACTCTCCGGGCCGCAAATTTTTTCTGCAGAAAGTCTCCTAGGAAGCCTTCTTCGACTTTGAGCTTGGCGCAGGTGCAGGAGCTTCCGTAGCAGCAGCCTCAACCTGCTGACGCAGCGCGTGGATCACCACCCGAAGCATCTCCTCCTCCGGCGCAGGCTTGCCCGTCCAAATCTCGAACTGCCGCGCCCCCTGCTGCACAAACATCTCTATGCCAGTGATAATAGGAATGTTCTGCTGCCGCGCTAAGCGCAGCAAAGGCGTCTCCAGCGGGTTGTAGACCAGATCGTAGACCAGTTTCGTATTCAGGTCCTTCGCCTCCAGCAGTTGCGCCCCCTTGAATCCGGCCATCCCGATCGGAGTCGCGTTGAGGATTACGTCGAATGAAGATTTCGCCAGCGCCTCCTTCTTGATCGTCTTCGAACCCGACTGTTTGGCCAGCTTTTGCGCGGTTTCCGGCGTACGGTTCAGGATAAACACCTCCGCGCCTTTATCGCGCAGTCCAAACACCGCCGCCCGCGCCGCGCCGCCAGCCCCTAGAACCAAAGCTTTAGCTCCGCGCAGGGACATCCGCTTCTCCAGCGGCCCAACGATGCCGGCCACATCCGTGTTGAATCCATAGAGCTTACCGTCCTGCGCGCGAAGCACCGTATTGCAAGCGCCAATCTTGGCCGAGAGTGGATCGGTCTTCTCGAGGTGGGCCATGATCTCCTGCTTCAACGGCATGGTGACGCTTAGCCCTTGAATGGGAATCTCCTGCACGAGCTTCAGAAGATCGGCTAGCTTGGTCGCCTGCAGCGCCAGATACACCGCATTCACCGTCTCGCGCCGGAAGGCCGTATTCATCATGATCGGCGAAAGAGAGCTGCGAATCGGATTGCCCGCCACACCATACACCTTGGTAGCCGCGTCGACCTGCTCAATGCGATACGTCTCGATCAACGTACGAGCGGCGATCTGGCCCGGCCCAGTCTCTTCTCCAGAGGTGGCGGCGGCAAAGGTAAATGCGCTGCCGGCGCGGACGCCGAGCACGCGCGAGATGATGCCGGCGTCGCCCATACAGATGCCGATGATGTTCGAGTGGTCCTCCATGTGCTCGATGAAGCGCATGAGAGTGACGTTGTCGGTCAGCGTCTTCGCCGTCGGAACAATCTTGATAAAGTCGGGCTGAAAGGGCTGAATCCGCTGGTAGATACCTTCTAAGTCCTTGGTGGCATTGAAATCATGGTGGCTGATAATCAGGGCCACTCCGGTGTCACGGAGTTTCTGGAGTTCGCCCTTTTTCAGGCTTTCGACAGATTCAAGCTCAAGGTCGACGATGTGAAACCCGGCTGCCGCGGCCTTGGAGAGGACTTCGATCTCTGCGGCGACGGCGCCAGCGAACTTGCCTCCATTCGCCGTTCGGCGGCAGGTAGCGATGGCGGTGACGGCGGTATTGTCGGCGAAAAACTGTTTGAACTTTGGCAGAGCAAGCAAAGGTTTCTCGAGGTAGTCGAGGCGAAACTCGAGAAAGGGCGTCTCTTTGACAACAGCGCTGGCTTTTTCAAGCATCTCGGCAGGGGTGGAGCCAATGATGGCGACACAAACCTTGCCAATACGGGAACGAAGAAACTGTGGGGCTACGCTAGGCACATTCACTCTCATGTCTACAATCGCGGTATCTTACAGATACGCGGGGAAGGATGCAAATTTGATTGAAGCTAAAAGACTTATGGTCGAGCTCCTGCCTGAACCGGCACCTCTGTTTGATGCCTGAAGTGCCGCTGCCGCATCCATGTAGACGCTGTTTGACGGAAAACGTCATCCTTGAAGAACATTGCCGCCGGTTGAGCCTCTTTCCGTGATGCCGACGACATTCAGCATTCGGCCCGCGATGCCATGTTCTCCACGATGGGAGAAGTACCGAAGTTGGCCTGTGGAATCGCGTGAACAGGCAGTGCATGACGCGAGGACGGAAATCTGTGCGTCGGCCAACCCCACATGCAGTAACTGGCGCCGGTTTGCCTCCCAGAGATCAAGATGGAGTTGATTCTTTGCTAGTGGGTCTGCTGCATCGGTCCGCCGGGGTTCGCTGGTGCTTCCCTTCCGGAATAGCTGGTCAGCATACGTGAACTTTGAAGCGAACTCCGCGGCCACTTCGTTCCCGACCGAATAGCAGCAGGGACCGATGCTGGGGCCAACTGCTGCTATAAGGTCTTCGGTGCGTGAACCATAGCTCTGCTGCAGTCTGGCTATGCCGGTTTCGACCATGCGAGAGACCGTGCCTCGCCAGCCAGCGTGAAAAGCCGCTACCACCCGTTTGCTCGTATCCACCACTAACACGGGAACACAATCCGCAGTTCCTACGGCGAGGAGCACGCCGGGACGGTCGGTGATGAGACCATCCCCCTCCAGGACCGGCTGGCCCTCGGCCGTAGAACGCTTGTCTTCAGGCGAGTCCGGCCCTCGTACTTCGTGGACGTTTGCGGAGTGGATCTGGCGCATTCCTACCAGTGCGAATGGTGCATCGACAACCAGTTCGCCGGTAACTGCGTGTACGAAGCGCCGACGGTTTTCTCTCACAGCATCTGGATCGTCTTCTCTTGTCCAGCCCAGATTCAGGGAATTGCCGCCATAAAGAGAGGAGACCCCTCCGGATCGCGTGCTGAATCCGTGGCGCAGCCAGGGGTATCGTTCCCAGGACTTCACGCGTACGACCTCGATGCTTTGGGGTAGGGCTGTCATCATTTCATTCTAGGTCCGCATCCTGTCATTGCGCTGATACAGGAGGTCGTCCAACCTTCTGCCTTATGCACTTTGCAAGGTGCAGGTGCGATCAGGCTTTGCAGAGCTCTTCCGTGAGCGCTTCGCGATGGTTGAGCGCGATGAAATCCAGGCGGTTGAGGACCTGGAGGTAGAAGACGAAGCCGCCGGCGGACAGGGCCAGAAGGATGGGGACCATAAGCCAGGGGTGGTTGAGATAGTTGGCCAGAGAGGCGACACCAAAGCCGACGCCGAAGCAGGCCGCAACGACACCGAAGGCGATCAGTGCGCTGAGTTGCGAGGTCTGCTGGCGGCTGATCTTGGAGAGCTCGATCTTCTTGGGCGCGGTGAGGGAGCGAAGGTTTCCGATGGCTCCATTGGTGAAGATGGTGAAGAGGAGCCAGCATAACGTTGCGAATGTGATGAGGGGAGACGGCGGGTGGCCGGCAAAGAGGATGACGAAGTAGATCAGGAGGAGTTCGGTGAGATTGAGCAGAAAGCCGATAAGGTTCTTTGCGAGAAAGACGTCGCGCAGGCGTGTAGGGGCCAGGAAGTACAACTGGACGCCCGTGCCATCCATGCCGAGACAGTTGTACGAGAGGATGGAGACGCCGAGGATGGAGTAAGCGACGGCTGCGGGAAATACAAGATTGCCGAGGCGTCCGCTGGCTCCTATCCGTCCGGCGAAGAGAAAGACCATGACGACGGGGGCGATAAATCCGAAGAGCTGGTTAGTGTTGCGACGGAGGTAGAGGAACTCTTTCTGCAGGCAAGCGGCGAAGGTGGGGTTATGCCCAGCGGTTTTGTCTGTGCTCAGCTGCGTGTGGGGGTGAGGAGTGGCTGGCCGGAGTGCGGCCGCAGGTTCTTGTCGAGTGACCTCGCAGAGGTTTTCGCCGCTGAATTCGCGCCGCATCCGCAATGCGTAGACCGCGAGGAAGAGGGCAGCGAAGGCGGCGAGACCCAGAAAGGAGGCGATGCCAAGGATGAAGCGGCTTTGGGTGAAGCTGAGAATCGAGGTTGCAGTGAGTCCGGGAGGCAGGAGCGCCGTTATGGGTTGGATGTAGTGGAGTGCTTTGAGGAGGAACGGAAGGTGATTGGCGTGATGGCTGCCGCGGCCCTGCAGCCCGGGGTTGAAGGTGACGTTGAGGTATTGAAAGCCTAAGGAGGCAAAGAGGATGAAGGCGGTGAGGAGTTCGCGGGCGCGCCGGGTGGAGAGCCAGCGGTCGACCCAGGCGAAGATCATGCGGGTGAAGAAGATGTTGGCTAAGGCGAAGAGTGCGAGGAGAAGCGTGGCCCAGGGAAGCAGGGATACCCGGGCGATCCCGATACCGATGTCGGCTGAGAGGAGGGCGAGGGTGCCGATGACGTTCGACGCGCTGAGGAGGCCAAAGAAGAGGCGAGCGGTGAGGTAACGCGAGAAGTTTACCGGGAAGCGGAGGATGATGTTGATGTCGAAGCTGAGAGTGGGGGGCGAGATGTTGATGCTGACGAGCTGCCAGAGGGCGAAGATGCTCCAGGTGAGGGCTGGGAGCAGCTTGAGATGATTGGAAGAGACGATGTAATAGCCAGCCACGCCCGCGCCTATGATGGGACCAAAGGCGAAGATGCCGACGATGGGCATAAAGAGGATGCGGGCGATGAGTTCGCCCACTCCGCCTTTGCGGCGGAAGGTGTTGCGGAAGAGGCACCAGCGGAGTTGAGCGAGGGCGGCGAACTGGGCGCGGCTTTGCGCGGAGGTCCAGCGGTGGATGGGAGCAGGAGTCAGCCCAGCCATGAGAGTTCCTGTTCGGGCTGGGCTGCGCCGGCTTCTTTGCCGACGATGTTGAGGAAGATCTGCTCCAGGGTGAGGGTCTGGGTCGAGGCGCCGTCGCTGGCTGGCTTGCGGGCATGGACGCCGGTGCGCAGCTCCTCGAGGGAGCCGTTGGCGATGAGATGGCCCCGGTCGATGATGGCGATATGGGTGCAGAGGCGCTCGACGATCTCGAGGACGTGCGAGGTGAGGAAGATGGTGGCGCCGCGGGCGATCATGCTCTGGAGCATGGCCTTGAGGGTGCCGGAGGCGATGGCGTCGACGCCTTCGAAGGGCTCGTCGAGAAAGAGGATTCGGGGGCCATGGATGACAGCGGCGGCGAGGGCTAGTTTTTTCTGCATGCCGTGGGAGAAGTCGATGATGAGTTTGCGGGTTTCGTTGGCGAGGCACATGAATTCGAGGAGTTCGGCGGTGCGGGCGGCAGTGGTGGCTGCGTCGAGGCCATACATGCGACCTACGAAGCGGAGGTATTCGGCGGCGGTGAGGCGGCCGAAGAGGGCGAGACCTTCTGGGACGACGCCGATCTGACGTTTGACCTCGATGGGATTTTCGGCGGCTTCGAGCCCGAGGATCTGGATGGAGCCTGAGGTGGGGGCGAGCAGGCCGGTGAGCATCTTGATGGTGGTCGATTTGCCGGCGCCGTTGGGGCCGAGGAAGCCGAAGAACTGGCCGGGGGCGACGGTGAGGTTGACGTCCTGCACGGCGGTGAAGTCGCCGAACCGGCGGGTCAGGCCTGTGGTGGTGACTGCGGGGGGCATGTGAGGGAAGCATACCTTATAGGGGGGTCTAAAAACTTGAGGCTCGACCGCGGATTGGCACGGATGAGACGGATTTAAGAGCAGGTAAAAGCAAGAGCGAAATGTGGGATCCTTCCCCTTCGCCGCGCTCGATTGTCAGGATGACGACCGTGGAACAAACATCCGGTAGAGCGTCGAGAGCGTAGGTGGAGCAGCGGGTTTTTCCGCTTCGCCGCTCACAAACAACATGAGCGGCTTCGGTCTGGGCTTTCTGGCGCGAGGCGCAACTGGCAGAATGGTTTGGGGTTGATATACTTAACTGCTGCTGCCTTTGTTCAAGTTGCGTGGGCGGCAGGTGTCTTTGCGGCAGGGCCGGGCGCTCAGTAACGGACTGCGGAACGGGTTTGGTATGAGCAACATTCTTGAGACGATTCAATCTCCCGCCGATGTAAAGAAGCTGACAATTTCCGAGCTGACGCAACTGGCTGAGGAGATACGGGAGCGACTGATTGTCAGCGTTTCAAAGACTGGCGGACACATTGGGCCGAATCTGGGCGTGGTGGAATTGACCCTGGCGATGCACTATGTCTTCAACACCCCGGCGGACAGCTTCGTCTTCGACGTGAGTCACCAGGCCTATGTGCATAAGCTGCTGACGGGACGCGAGAAGCTGTTTCATACGATCCGGCAGCCGGGCGGCTTGAACGGTTTTATGCTGCGCACCGAAAGCGAGCATGACAGCTATGGAGCGGGGCATGCCGGGACGGCGCTGAGTGCTGCGCTGGGCATGGCCGTGGCCCGGGATATGTCGGGCGGAAGCGAGCATATCGTCGCGCTGGCTGGGGATGCTGCGTTTACGAACGGGATTGCGTTTGAGGCGCTGAACAATATTGCGGCGCAGACGAAGCGGCTGATTGTGGTACTGAATGACAATGCGTGGTCGATCGACAAGAATGTCGGCGCGATCGCGGAGTACTTCCACAAGATTGTGACGAACCCGACGATCTCGAGCCTTCACGAGCGAGCTGCGGGGCTGCTGGAACGATTCGGCGGCAAGACGGTGGCGCATGTGGCGCGAAAGGCGGAGGAAGCTGCGAAGGGTCTGATTGGGCCGGGTATGTTGTTCGAAGAGTTCGGCCTGAACTACTTTGGGCCGATCGATGGACACAACCTGCCCTTGCTGATCGAGACATTTAAATTCTTGAAGCAACAGAACCGGCCCGTGGTGCTGCATGCCATCACGCAGAAGGGGAAAGGTTTTCAGCCGGCGATCGAAAAGCAGAAGAAGTTTCATGGGCTGGGGCCGTATGACGCGCAGACGGGCGAGACGAAGCCGACGGGACAGAAGACTTATTCGGAGATATTTGCCGAGTCGCTGACGAAGCTGGCTACCGCGAATGACAAGGTGGTTGCCATTACGGCCGCGATGCCGAATGGGACGGCGCTGGATCTGTTCCGGCCTCATCATCCGAAGCGGTACTTCGATGTGGGGATTGCGGAGGAGCATGCGGTGATCTTTGCGGCGGGCATGGCGACGAAGGGGTATAAGCCCTTTTGCGCAATCTACTCTACATTTTTGCAGCGGGCGTTCGATCCGATCGTGCATGACGTCTGCCTGCAGAATCTTCCGGTAGTCTTCTGCATGGACCGCGGCGGCCTGAGCGGGGATGATGGCCCAACCCACCATGGGCTGTTCGATATCAGCTATCTGCGCAGTGTGCCGAACCTCGTGCATATGGTTCCGAAGGATGAGGATGAACTGGCGGACATGATGTATACCGCGATGCTGCATGAGGGACCGAGCGCGATTCGCTATCCGCGCGGGACGGGCCCGGGAGTTGCGGTGAAAGAGCAGCCAGCGGCGTTAGAGATCGGTAAGGCAGAGGTGATTCGTGGCTCGTATCGCGCTGAGATTGCGATCTTCGGGCTGGGCGCCATGTTGCCGGAAGGGGTGCGGCTGGCTGAGATGCTGGAGAAGGAAGGGTTCACGACGGTTGTCATCAATCCGCGGTTTGCCAAGCCGATCGACAGGGAGTGCGTGGCTGAGTTTGGCGGGCGATGCGGCCTGGTGGTTACGCTCGAAGATCATGTGCTGGCGGGCGGCTTCGGGTCGGCGGTGATGGAGACGATGAATGAGTTGGGCCTACAGGTGCCGGTGGTGCGGGTGGGCTGGCCGGATGAGTTCATCGAACATGGCAAGGTGGAGGCTCTGCGCGAGAAGTATGGGATCACCGCAGAGGCTGCGCTGGAGAAGACACGGCCTTATCTGACCCGGATGATGGATCATGTTCTGGCGAAGCATTAGCGCCTGTCCAAGGACGGAAATCTCGACCACGGATTCGCACGGATGAGACGGATTTAAAACAAGCAACAGCGACAACGAAATACGTGGGGCGCCATCTTTCACTCGTTCAATTCAAGATGACGGCGTAAAACAGCAGCAAAAAGCAATATTTCTGCATGTAGTTTTTTAGACAGGTCCTTGGGATTTGTAACTCCTCGACCTGTCACGAGACGCAGCCGTCATGGATGGGATGTCAGGATTTTTGAGACATGCCGGCGAGCAGTTCGCGGGTGCGCGTATGGCGATAGTCGAAGGTACTACGAAGCTGGCGCGAGATGACGAGACGGTTGGCGAATTCACCTAGTTGACCGAGCGGAAGTTCGTATTCGACGCTGTCGTGAAGCAGCGTGCCTGAACTGGAGGTGCCGGTCTCGGCGGTGCGTGTCTCCGAGCGCACACTGTGGCAATGATGCCAATAGGCAAAAGGGCCGCGAAGCTGGTGGTCGCAGAAGTGGTCGTTCCAGACGAATTCTGTAATTTCCGCCTCCCATGGAACGCGGACGGGAGAATAGGGGAAGGGTCTGAAGCTCAGCGTCATGCGAGTCCCCTGGCCGGCGGCGATGCTCTTGGGGAGCGCGTATGACCCGGTTCCAAGGCGAGGCGGCGGCGCGAAGGCGGCTTCTTCGATCCGGGCCTGCTGCCAGCGAGGCATGAGACGAGGAAGATTTTCCGGGTTGGCGAAGAAGGCGAAGACGAGTTCCACAGGATAAGGAAGCCACTGCTCGGAGTGATAGGTGTGGCGCATAAGGCTTTCGGCTCGATGTTTCTGTGCTTCGTTGCGTGGCAGATGTGGGCGTAGAAGGAAATTGCGTTAGTGCTGTGATGCTGATACTCGCGGAAGGTTTATCTCTCGATGTTGGATAGAAGAAAGCAAAAAGAGGCGCCTCTTGAAAGAGGCGCCTGGAGGGATAATAGAGGAGGAGTTGAGGTTAGCTGGGCATCAGGACAGTGTCGATGACGTGAATGACGCCGTTCGACTGGAAGACATCGGCTGTGGTGATGGTTGCCATGCCGCCCTTTGCGTCGGTGAGCATGATCTTGCCGTCGGACATGGTCGCGGTAAGGTCTTCGCCCTGGACGGTCTTGAGGGTGGCTTTCCCACCGCCTTTCTTAATCATCTTCATGAGCTGCTTGGAGCTGATTTTGCCGGGGACGACGTGATAGGTGAGGATCTTGACCAGGGTTTCTTTGTTCTCGGGCTTGACGAGGGTATCGACAGTTCCCGCGGGGAGCTTGGCGAAGGCGTCATCGGTGGGAGCAAAAACGGTGAAGGGGCCCGCGCTGTTGAGGGTATCGACCAGGCCGGCAGCCTTGACTGCGGCAACCAGTGTCTTGTGAATCGGCGAGTTGACTGCGTTCTCGACGATGGTCTTGTTGGGGGACATGGGGGCGCCGCCTACGTCGGGGTCTTTCTGGGCGTGGGCGCTGAGCGAGGTAAGGGCCAGAGCAGCTACAGCAAATGCGGCGAGGAAAGTCTTCTTCATAGTCGTTATCCTTTATCGTTCTTAAGTATCTGAAGCTGGTTTGCCTGCTATTTCTTGAGCTTTTATTTTTCAGGCGCTCATAAGCATCTACGTCTCTCTATCGACCTTGGATTGGAAGATATTGCGGATAGACTCGTGAACTCAATACCGGACTTAGGGGAAGACGATGAAATCGTAGGGCGTAAAAAGGTGAAGGCCAGTTGGTGTGGGGAGAACAGGCTGAGGTAGAAGCGGCGTTGACAATTCCAACCTCTCGCCGTCAACTGAAGGTCAGAGCCGATGCAAAATGCGCGAAGCAGCAGGGGTGGGTGGATGCAGGAAGACGGAGACGCGGTTAGTAAAGACCATGTGCGCGACCGCGGTCTTTTGCTGATCGGACTCTTCAAGCTGGGGAAGGCGATTTTTTTCTTCTGCATTGGCGCGGGAGCGATTCACCTGCTGCATAAGGACCTTGGAGATGAGGTCATGCGGCTGGCGACAAAGTTCAAATTCGATCCGGAGAGTCGATTGGTCTCTCTCGTGATGGATAAGGCCGACCTGATCGACGCGCACCGGTTGAAACAGATCAGCTTCGCGACGTTCGGGTACTCCGCGCTGGCTTTGACAGAGGGGTACGGCCTTCTCAGGGAGAAGGTGTGGGCGGAGTACCTTACTCTCTCGTTGACCGTTTCGTTCTTGCCTTGGGAGTTGTATGAGCTGGCGCGGCGTCCAGACTGGTTTCGACTGAGTCTGCTGCTGATAAACGTTGCGGTGCTGGCGTATCTGGTATGGGTGCTGCGCCGGAAGAATCTGCTTGAGGTTGCGCGGTAAGCTTTCGCTTTTATTTCGCTTACCAGAAGGAATTGCATGCCGCAAGTAGCTCGACGGCTATGAACCAGTGACGCTAACACTACATGTTGTGGGTATCTAATGAGGTTCCGCTAGAGGCTGAGTTTTCCACAATCCAATATGGGAATTGCAGAGATTTGCACAATTTAGCCCTTTACAGGGAAAGATGGCTCGGCGACGATGGTGGAGCGAAGTAGAACATTTTGGAGTTTTGTGGACCCTTCAACACTCCTGATGGACGAATTCTACTCGGCGGAAGAGAGTCTGGGCCGAAGTTTGAGCAGGGCGGGGGTATCGAGGTAGGTATGTTTCGGGGAAATCACCCAACGCGCGTGGACGAGAAGGGCCGGCTGAAGCTGCCGGCTGAGTTCAAGCGCCGGGTGGATGAGCTTTACGGACCCCAGTTCTACATTACGAGCATGGACGGAAAACGGGCGCAGGTTTATCCGCTGAAGGAGTGGGAGCAGATCGAGGCATCTCTGGCCAGGATGTCTCCCATGGATCCGATACGAAAGAAATTTCTGGACGTGACGAACTTTTATGGGCAGATGGCAGAGATGGATGCACAGGGCCGGGTTCTGATTCCGCAGAAGCTGCGGGAACTGGCGAAGGTGACGGGCGATGTGAATGTGATGGGGTCGCAGACGCTGCTGGAGGTTGTGAATGCAGAGCTGTTCGATGCCGAGATGAAGAAGGCTAGCGGTGCGGTCGAATTGACCGACACGGATTTAGTGGCTTTCGCAGAGAAGACGAAGGTTGTTGTTTAGCGAGTTGCGAACTGGCCCTCAGGGGCAGCACAGAGGCGGTGAGAGGATGAGTCCGCAACATGTGCCGGTTCTTTTAGAAGAGGTTCTGGAGTATTTGAATGTGCGGCCGGGCGGCGTGATTGTGGATGCGACGCTGGGTCTGGCAGGGCACTCTTTGGAGATTGCGAAGAGATTGGGCGGCAAGGGCAAACTCATTGGCTTCGACCGCGATCAAGAAGCGATGGAGGCGGCCAGGGCGAGGCTGGCGACGTTAGAGGCTGAGTTGGGAATGGAGATGCCGGAGGTTGTGTTTGAGCCGAGGGCGTTTTCGGAGGCTTCGAGTTTGATTGCGCCGGGAAGCCTGGATGGCCTGCTTGCTGACTTTGGCGTGAGCAGCCTGCAGTTGGACGAGGCGCACAGAGGATTTAGTTTTCGGCTGGACGGCCCCCTTGACATGCGGATGGATACGCGCGGGGGGGAGACGGCCGGGCAAGTGGTAAATCAGGAAGACGAAAACGAACTCGCCGACCTGATTTACGAATTCGGAGAGGAAAGGAGGTCGCGAAGAATCGCCAGAGCCATTGTGAGGGCCCGGCCGATAACGACGACAGCGGAGTTAGCGAGAATCGTATCGGCCGAGGCCCCACCAATGAAAGGCGAGAAGATCCATCCGGCGACGCGCACCTTTCAGGCGCTTCGGATTCGAGTGAATAACGAGTTGGGAGAGATTCAATCGCTGCTGAAGAGCGCGGGGTCTCTGTTGAAGCCGGGCGGAAGGCTGGTCCTGATCAGCTTCCACTCTTTGGAAGACCGGCTGGTCAAGGATGCATTTCGAGAGGCTGGGCAAGCGAAGGTTTTGAAGGTTTTGACGAAGAAGCCGGTTGTGGCCGGCGAGCAAGAACAGATGAGGAACCCGCGGTCGCGAAGCGCCAAGATGCGGGCCTCGGAAAAAGTTTAGAAAGTTTAGGATGAACATTCTCCATTGCACAAGAAACAGTGCAATTGTAGAGAGTACAAGTGATCGGGCCGGGGTTGTCCCACCTTCTTTCAGGCGAAAGACAACTCAGTACGACAAAGTCCCTTCCTCCAATAGCGATCCCGGCCCGGTTCGTACGTTGGGGAGAGTGGCACAGGACTAGAAACAGGATTCGAGTGAGGTGCGCGATGGCAGCTTCGGCGATGGCAGGACAGCAGATGGAGATGATGGGCTCGCGGGTGCATCCGCAGAGCCGTGCCGAGTTGCTGGCGGCGCGCAACCGCGAACTGTATGAGACGCAGCGCAGGGCTCGGCGTGGGCCAACGCCTGAGGTTTTCTTCACCAAGCACATCGACAATAGCCGGATTGTGAAGGCGGATGATCCGGTGCGACGGCGTGAGATGCGCACCTTCACGGCGGTGATGAGTGTCTTGTTTCTGCTGGTGATGGTTTATGTATGGCAGCACTTTTCGGCAATCGAAATTGGCTATCATGTAGAAGCGCAGAAATCGCAGGTAGAGCAGTTACGCGAGGACAACCGGCAGCTTCGGTTGTCTGAGGCGCAGTTGACCGATCCCGGACGGATCGACAAGATGGCCAAGCAACTCGGGTTGGATGCACCTCAGCCTGGCCAGGTAGTGCGGCCGGATGGTGGAGATCCAAACGCTCCGGTGCTGGCGCAGGCGACCGTGCCGGGCGGTCTCCAGATGGTTCAGTAGGCTGTAAAACTGAAGACTCGACCACGGATTTGCGCGGATTGGACGGATTCAAGAACAGGCAAAGGCAACGGCAACGATGAAATACAGGGGTCCTTCCCCTTCGCTACGCTCGAGGGTCAGGATGACGACGGAAGACAAACAACGGCAAACATAGTTTCAGGGAAGTTTAAACAAGTTGTAGCAGAAGTGATCACAGCGAAGCAGGGACAAGAATGGACAAAGCGCCACGGCAGACGTTGACCGCTCCGATACGGAGGATACGGTTTGCGCATGTGGCGCTTTTTTTCTTCGGATGGACTGCGATCATTGCGCTGCGGCTGGGCTGGCTGCAGGTGGTGCGGCATTCGGACTTCGTCCATCGGGCCGCGCAGCAACAGCAGAGGACGTTTGAGGTCGCTCCCCGACGGGGCATGCTGTACGACAGGAATCTCAAGGAACTGGCAGTCACGGTGCAGGTGGATAGCGTGTATGCCGTGCCTTCGGAGCTTGGAGACAACCGGGCGAGTGCGGCCGAGATATTGGCGGAGATCGTTCATGCCGACCCGCGAGATAACTTTACCTCGAAGCAGCAGATGCTGGCGCGGTTTAACGCCTCCAGAAACTTTGCCTGGGTGGCGCGCAAGATAGAGCCGGAGATGGCGGACCGCATTCGTGAACTGAACCTTAAAGGGATTTATTTTCAGAAGGAGTTCAAGCGGTTTTATCCGAACAATGACCTGGCGGCGCAGGTGTTGGGCTATGTAGGCACGGACGACGTGGGGCTGGGGGGTCTGGAACGCGAGTTCGACGATGACATGCATGGGGAGCCCGGACATATGCTGACGGCGCTCGATGCGAAGCGGCATGTGCTGGGCAGCGAAGAGAGCCAGCCGATGCCGGGCGAGAACCTGGTGCTGTCGATCGACGCGAACATTCAGTACATGGCGGAGCGCGCCCTGGATGCGCAGATGGAGAAGGTGAAGGCGCTGCACGGGACGGTTGTGGTGCAGGACCCGCACACGGGGCAGATCCTGGCACTCGCGATTTCGCCGCGGTTCAACCCGAACGACTCCCGGCATATGAGCGCGGGCGAGTTGACCAACCTTGCCGTAAGCGATGTGTACGAACCCGGCTCTACGTTCAAGCTGGTGACGTATTCGGCGGCGATCGATGGGGCGGGTGTGCAGCCGACGGACATTGTGGACTGTCAGAACGGCGCGATGACGATGTATGGCCGCACGCTGCATGACGACCGGAGCGATCATTTTGGACGGGTGACGGTGCAGTATGCTCTGGAGCACTCGAGCGACGTGGGCGCGGCGAAGATGGCGCTGAAGTTGGGGAACCAGAAGTTCTATGACTATATGAGAGCGTTCGGCTTCGGCGACCGGTCGGGGATCGAACTGCCGAGCGAGACACGCGGGTTGTTGCGTAATCCGAAGAAGTGGGGCGCGACCAGCATCCTGTCGATGGCGATCGGGCAAGAGGTGGGGGTGACGCCGGTGCAGCTGGTGACGATGGTCTCGACGATTGCGAATGGCGGGGTGTATATGCCGCCGCATGTGCTGTTGCAGTCGACCGACGAGATGAAGGGCGATCCGCGGCTGAAGCCGGCGGCGTTCCGGCCTTCGAATCAGTTGCCTGCTACGTTGCCGGATGGCGCGCACAGGGTGATTACAGAGTTGACCTCGGCGAAGATGCGGATGATGATGCAGGGCATTGTGGTGGAGGGCACTGGCAGGCAGGCTGCCTTGAACGGCTACAGCTCCGGCGGAAAGACGGGCACGGCGCAGAAGATCGATCCGGCGACGCATACCTACTCGCACACGAAGCTGGTGGCGAGCTTTGCGGGATTCGCGCCGGTCAGCAACCCGGCGATCTCGGTGGCTGTGGTGATTGATACGCCGACGGCCGGCAGCGAGGTCCAGCACTATGGCGGTGCGGCGAGTGCGCCGGTGTTTGCGGAGGTGGCGCAGCAGGTGCTGGAGTATCTGGGCGTGCCGCACGATCAGCCGCTGAAGACGAAAAAGGAGCTAGTGGCGGCGACGAAGACCGATGAGGTCGATGATTCTCCTACCGAGAGCACGGCAGACTTGAACGCGATGTTCGATGACGTGAATAATCTGCCGAAGGATGATCCGTTGCGGACTCCGGTGACTTCCGCGCCCCTGGAGAGTGCTTCGGACGAGAGGGCTGCAGAAGAAAAGCCGAAGGATGCGGGTAAGGCTAAGGGCGTTCTGAGTCTGCTTCCGGCTAAGGTGCTGGCAACTTTGCAGGCAGGGGGCGGGATGGGTTCGACCGCCCAGGATGCAGACGATATCCATGCGCGGCACTTCGCGCCGGAGGCGGCGGCGGAGATGCAGGGGAAGGACAAGGGCGCGGTTGTGGTGGATGCGGGCTTGCGGGTGGCGGTGCCTTCGTTTGAAGGGGCAGGGTTGCGAGCCGTGGTGGAGCGTGCCGATTCGTTGGGGTTGCGGGTGCAGGTGATGGGGAGCGGGATGGCACGGGAGCAGGCGCCGGCGGCGGGGACGATGGTGCCGGCGGGAACCGAGGTAGTGGTGCGGTTTGCCCGATAGCGTTTTGCACGCGCCATGAGATGTTCGACTCAGCTAGCATCCAATATATGACTTGGGAAGATGTCTGTGCGGGCATGAATGCGGTCGAGTGCGGCAGTGCGCCGGTTGCTGTTGCCGGAGTGGAGTATGACTCGCGGCGGGTGAAGCCGGGGGATGTGTTCGTCGCGATGGGCGGTGGGGCGACGGACGGGAACCGTTATATCGAGGCGGCTCTGGCGCAGGGGGCGGCGGCGGTGGTGACGGACTCGCGTGTCTGCTATGAATGGATCAGGCGTGAGCATCCTGGGACTGGCGCGGCGCTAGTAGAGAGAGGGCGGCGGGCGCTGGCGGAGATCAGCTCGACACTGATGGAGCATCCTGAGCGGAAGCTGGCGCTGAGTGCGGTGACGGGTACGAACGGAAAGACGACGACGGCGTTTCTGCTGGAGTCGATGTTGAAGAGCGTGGGGCGGAGGTGTGTGCTGGTTGGGACGATTGAGACGCATGTAGGGGATGAGGTGCGCGCTTCTCCGCATACGACGCCTGAGTCTCGCGATCTGCTCGAGACCTTCGCGGATGGCGTGAAGGCCGGCGCGACGGAGGCGGTGATGGAGATGTCAAGCCACGCGCTGGAGCAGGAGAGGGTTTGGGGACTACCGGTGGAGGTGGCGATATTCACGAACCTGACGCAGGACCATCTCGACTATCACGGAACCATGGAGCGATACTTTTTGGCGAAGGCGAGGCTTTTTGAGGGAGTGGGAGCGCCGCGAGTGTCCGTGATCAATGCCGATGATCCTTACGGGAGTCGTCTGGCGGCACGGAGCATGCTATCGAAGCGGATGACGTATGGATTGTTGAATGGGGAGTATCGGGCGGAGGACGTGCGGCTGCTGGCGGGGGAGACACGATTTACCTTCAAGACGCCGCAAGGGGATGCGCCTGTTCAGTCGCTGCTGACCGGACGAGTGAATGTGTATAACCTGCTTGCGGCTTCCTGTGCAGCGTTGGCGCGTGGGTTGTCGCTGGAACAGATCGTCACGGGCGCGGCTGCGGGGGCGCAGGTGCCGGGGCGGTTTGAGGTCGTTCCTTCGTTCCATGATGTGACGGTAGTGGTGGACTATGCGCATACCGACGATGCTCTGCGGAACTTGATTGCGTTGGCGCGTGAGCTGGTGAAGGAGCGTGGCGGCAGGGTGATCACGTTGTTCGGGTGTGGCGGGGACCGTGACAAAACGAAGCGTGCTCGGATGGGACGGGCTGCGGGGGAGGGAAGCGATCTCGTGGTGCTGACCAGCGATAATCCTCGAAGCGAAGATCCGATGGCGATTATTCAAGAGGCGCTGGCGGGAGTGCGGGAGACGGGAGCGACCTGCATTGTGGAGGAGGATCGTGCCGGGGCGATTGAGATTGCGATTCGTGCGGCGCGGGCTGGAGACATTGTTTTGCTCGCCGGGAAGGGACATGAGAAGGTGCAGATTTTTGGGGACAGGACCGTGCCGTTTGATGACGTCGCGGTAGCTGCTGCTGTGTTGAAGGAGATGCGATGAAGCTGACGTTGGGTAAGATTGCGGATTGGATTCACGCGGACGGAGAGTTCGATACATCGGCAGAGGCAATGGGCTATGCGATCGACTCGCGGACCATTGGCGCGGGAGAGTTGTTCTTTGCGGTTCGCGGCGAGAGGCTGGATGGACATGACTATGTGCAGGCTGCGCTGGCGAATGGGGCCATTGCCGCGGTGGTGAGCAATCTTTGGGTGGTGCCGGCGGAGGTGAACGAGTCGCAACTGCTGCAGGTTGCTGAGGGAGAAGATTGTGTCCTGCGCGCGCTGCAGCAGTTGGCCCATGCGGTGCGCCGGGAGTGGGATGGCAGAGTGATCGGAGTGACAGGGTCGGCCGGGAAGACGACTACGAAAGAGGCGGTGGCGCAGGTGCTGGCGGCACGGTTCAAGGTGCTGAAGTCAGCGGGTAATTTGAATAACGGATTTGGACTGCCGCTGCAACTGCTGAAGCTGGAGCGAGAGCATGAGGTTGCCGTGATCGAGGTGGGCATGAACCATGCCGGGGAGATTGCCGTGCTGGCGAAGATCGCAGAGCCGGACTGGGCCGTCGTCTCCAACGTGGGACCGGTGCATCTGGAGTTTTTCGAAGACGGCATCGCAGGGATTGCGCGGGCAAAGTATGAGCTGATCGAAGCGCTGCCGGAGGATGGGCTGGCGATATTGAACTTCGATGACCCCTACGTCGCTTCGTTTGGCAGGGGGCTCGACGAGCGCGCGGTGTTCTACGGATATGGCGAGGGCGCTGACGTGCGTGTGGTGCATGTCGAGGAGATCGGAATCGAGGGTATGGTATTTACCGTGGAAGCCCAAGGGGAGCACGCGAGTGTTCAGTTAAACATGCTGGGCAGACACAATATTCCGAACGCTCTCGCGGCGATTGCGGTGGGATTGCGGAGCGGGATGAGGTTGGAGGAGTGTGCCGCGGCGGTCAGCGAGCTGCGTGCCGGCGATAAGCGTGGGGAGGTGCTGAGCTGGCGTGGGGCGACGCTGATTAATGATTGCTACAACTCGAATCCGCGTGCCCTGGACGCGATGGTGGACGCGCTGATGGCTATGCCCGGCGAACGGCACATTGTGGTGGCGGGAGAGATGCTGGAGCTTGGCGCCGAGGCGGAGGCGCTGCATGCTGCGTGCGGGTTGCGGATGGCAGAGCATGGCGTGGATGTGGTCCTCGGGGTGCGGGGTGCGGCGGAGGCGCTTGTTGGGGCGGCATTGGCCGGTGGCGCCGAGGCGATATTTGTTGCCGATGCGCAGGCGGCAGGGAAGTGGCTGCTGGCAAATGTGCGCACAGAGGATGTCGTTCTCCTGAAGGGATCGCGGGGAGTGAGGCTGGAGGGGGCTTTGGCAGGGATTGTGGAAGTTCCGCGGTAACGCTTTTTCACAGTGCGGCATCTTAAAAGGACTATGGCAAAAGACATCGTACCGAGCAGCAGGAAAGAGCTTACGGAGAAGGGCAGGGCGATTCGCTCGGCGCCTAAGAAACATGCGAAGAAGGCCGCCAAGCATGCTGCGAAACACGCGGCGAAGCATGCTGCTAAAAAAAGCGCCAAGCACAGGGGCGAACATTCAACTGTCGGGCTGAAGGCGCTCAACATCGATGATCTAGGGCTGATGACAGCGTTTCATCATATGCAGCGAGCTTCGGTTGTGATCTCTCTGATGGAGAAAAACACGGGCGAAGATCTACGGGACCTGTTGGAACGCGGGGTAAAGCTCTATCGCAAAGCTTTGGACGGCAAGAGCAGCAAGCAGCATGTTCTGCGGGCGATTGGTGTTCTGCGGGCGACCGAGCACCTGTCGATGGCCGGACTTTACGCGGCGAGAGAAAAATATAAGCAGAAGGTGGCTTCGCCGGGACCGAAGTGGCTTGAGGATTTTATTGCGGAGACAGATCACAGGCTCAAAAAGATTGAGGGCGAGGAGCGCGGGAAGGGAGTGGACCTCTTTCCGGTGACGGTCGAGCTATTGCGTCAGGCCGAGGATGCGGACCACGATGCCCATATGGCGTTCGAACTTGCCATGGCTGCGGACGCGCTCTGTTTTGCGCTGGAGAACGGGCTCTGATCGGAGCGCGCGAGCCATCGGCAGGCATTCGAATTGGTTCGAGAAATGAGATAAACCCAGAAGTTGGACGGCAGGGCTGTTAAGATAGCCGTGACTCGCAGGAACCAGTTAGAGGCTGCGAGTAAAGGCGGAGACGTTTTGCTCTATTGGTTGCTGTATCAGAAGCTGTTTCCTTATTTTCGACTGTTTCGCATATTTCGCTATCTCACCTTCCGCACGGTTTTTGCGAGCCTGACGGCTCTGCTGATCGGGTTGTTGATCGGACCATTTGTCATCGAGAAGCTGCGCGAGTTTCAGATCGGGCAGTACATCCGTCAAGAGGGTCCTCAGTCGCACCAGAAAAAGAGTGGAACGCCGACCATGGGTGGAGTGCTGATTTGCATCTCCATCTTTGTTCCTACGCTCCTCTGGTCGGACCTTTCCAACCTTTATGTGTGGCTGGTGATGTTATCGACGCTGGCGTTTGGCGCGATTGGATTCGCGGATGATTACATCAAGGTGGTGCATCGGCAGAATCAGGGTCTGACGGCGCGGGCCAAGCTCGGCCTGCAGTTTATTGCAAGCGCCGGGGTAGGGATCGCGCTGGTTCGGATGGAAACGCGCGGGGAATACTCCACGCGGCTGATGGTGCCGTTCGCAAAGCGGTTCCGGCCGGACCTGGTGTGGAACTGGATGGGGCACATTCCGCATATGCACTGGTTGGTGTATGTGCCGTTTGTCATTTTTGTCATGATCGTGATCGCAGGTTCGAGCAATGCGGTGAATCTGACGGACGGGCTGGATGGGCTGGCGATTGGGTGCACGATCATCGCGGCCGGTGCGCTTACTGTCCTGACTTATCTCAGCGGGCATGTTGTGTTTTCGGACTACCTCGAGTTGCAGCGTATGCCGATGGTGAGCGAGTTGACCGTGTTTGGCGGGTCGATGGTAGGGGCCAGTATCGGATTTCTCTGGTATAACGCTCATCCGGCGGAGATTTTTATGGGCGATGTGGGAAGCCTTGCTCTCGGCGGAGCGATCGGGACGGTAGCCGTCGTGATTAAACAGGAGCTGTTGCTGCCGTTCATAGGCGGCGTGTTTATTCTTGAGGCGCTGAGCGTGATGCTGCAGGTGGGGAGCTATAAGCTGCGGAATGGGAGACGCATCTTCAAGATGGCTCCGCTGCACCACCATTTCGAGCTGATGGGCTGGTCGGAGTCGAAGGTGATTGCGCGATTCTGGATTTTGGCTCTGGTGTTTGCTTTGTTTGCGTTGACTACTTTGAAGTTGCGATGAGAGTGTGAAGAAATGATGGATTTGAAGAACAAGCGGGTATTGGTCGTGGGATTGGGTAGGTCCGGGCTGTCGGCGGCGATGTTTCTGCGGGCCAGAGGAGCACGGGTAACGGTGAGCGATACGCGCAGTGCGACCGCGCTTGAGAAGGAGATTCCGGCGCTGCTCGATGCCGGAATCATGGTCGAGTCGGGAGGTCATGGCTTGCTGACCTTCCGTCGGCAGGACTTGATTGTGGTTTCGCCGGGCGTGCCGATGGATACGCCCGAGGTGAAGCAGGTGAAGGCATTTGGGCTGCCTGTGATCGGAGAGCTGGAGCTAGCGAGTCGATATCTCAAGGGGCAGGTGGTTGCGATTACCGGGGCGAACGGGAAGACGACGACCACGACCCTGGTGGGAAAGATCTTTCGCGACGCGGGGATAGCGACGCAGGTGGGTGGAAATATCGGGCTACCCGTGATCGACCTGATAACCACGAGCACGCCGGAGACGGTGAATGTGCTCGAGGTTTCCAGCTTTCAGTTGGAGACGGTGGAGGAGTTCCATCCGAAGATTGCGGTGATCCTGAATATCACGCCGGACCATCTGGATCGCCATGGCAGCTTCGAGAGCTATGTGGCGGCGAAGGAGAGGATCTTTGCGCGGCAAGACGCAGACGATTTCCTGGTGCTTAATGCGGACGACCGCGTGACGCAGATGTGCGCGGCACGGGCAAAGAGCGAGGTGTTCTGGTTTAGCGGGACCAAGGCGATGCGTCGGGGCGCTTTTTTGCGGGACGGTGTGGTTGTCTGGGTCGGCAAAGAAAACGGAGTCACTGAACCGGTGATGCCACTTTCGGAGATACCGCTGAAGGGAGCGCACAATGTCGAGAATGTGTTGGCGGCGGTGTGCGTGGCTCGGCTCGCGGGGGTTCCGGGAGAGAGTATCCGGGCTGCCGTGGCGCAGTTCAAGGCGGTGGAGCATCGCCTCGAGTTGGTGAGGAAGCGGCATGGCGTGGAGTTTTATAACGATTCGAAGGCTACGAATGTGGATGCGACGAGGAAGGCCGTGGCTTCGTTCGCGGGTGGGATCCACCTGATCCTGGGAGGCAAGGATAAAGACTCAGATTACGGAGAATTGGCTGAACTGCTGAAGGAACGGGTAAAGGTTGTTTACACCATTGGTTCAACTGCAGAAAAGATTGAGCGGCAGCTTCAGGGAGTGGTGAAGATGAAGTCAGCAGAGACGATGCAGGCTGCTGTGACGGAAGCCGCCGAAGATGCCGTCGATGGGGATGTGGTGCTGCTGTCGCCTGCTTGTTCGAGCTTCGACCAGTTTGAAAACTATGAGCATCGAGGCCAGGTGTTTCGGCAGCTGGTGAACGAATTAGATTGAGCAGACAGCAGGGAAGCGGGACGTGAGGGCATGGCGAAGAGAGTAGGGGTGGATAAATGGCTCTTCGGAGTGGTGCTGCTGCTGGTGTTGTTCGGGCTGGTAATGGTGTTTTCGGCGTCCGCTGTGATGGCGCAGTCGAGTTTGGGTTCGCCGTACCCGTATGTTCGGAAGCAGGCTATCTGGGCGGTGCTCGGACTGATTGCGATGGTCGGGCTGATGCGGGTGGACTACCGGAACTATAACAATCCCAGAGTTGTGTTTCCGGCGGTCGCGGTGACGATGCTGATGCTGGTCGGCGTGTTTGCGATGAATGGCATGAATGGGGCGCATCGCTGGATTCGCATAGCAGGTGAGACGCTGCAGCCTTCAGAGTTGGCCAAGCCGGTGCTAGTGCTTTTTCTTGCGTATTTTCTACAGACGCGCATTCACCAGATGGATGACTGGAAGGGCACGATTTTGCGAGCGATCGCGGTGCCTCTGGTGTTTACGGCGCTCATTTTGAAAGAGCCTGATCTTGGAACCGGCTTGGTGTGCATGGCGGTGACGGCACTGATGCTGTATCTAGCGGGGGCCAGAACCAGGTATTTTGCTATCGGAGCTGCCGCTGCTGCTCCGGTGTTGTATTTCATGCTGTTTCATGTGGCGTTTCGACGGGCGCGCATGCTGGCGTTTGTGAATCCCGAGGCCGATCCCAGGGGAAGCGGCTTCCATATCCTGCAGTCGCTGATCGCGGTGGGGACGGGCGGGATTCGTGGGCTTGGGTTGATGGAAGGGCGGCAGAAGCTGTTTTATCTTCCGGAGGTGCAGACGGACTTCATCTTCGCCAATGTCTGCGAAGAACTGGGGTTGATTGGCGCGCTGCTGGTGGTGGGGCTGTTTGTGGCGCTAGGCTATCGCGGGTTGCGTGCGGCGTATCTTTCTACCGATCCGTTCGCGCGGTTTCTGGCGTTCGGGATTACGACGGCGATTCTGATTCAGGCGTTTTTCAACATGAGCGTGGTGCTGGCGCTACTGCCGACCAAGGGAATTCCGCTGCCATTTATCTCTTCGGGAGGGACTTCGATCTTTATCACGTTAGCCAGCATGGGTGTGCTGCTGAACATTACGCGCGAGATCGACTGAGGTGCCGGGATTGCGCGTGTTGATTGCCGGCGGAGGAACCGGAGGACATGTGATTCCGGCGCTTGCGATTGGGCGAGAGCTGCGGGACGCCCATGGGGCGGAGGTGCGGTTTGTGGGCACGGCCCGGGGCCTTGAAACTCGTCTGGTGCCGGAGGCTGGGTTTCCGCTGGAGCTGATCCGGGTGGGGCAGTTGAAGAATGTGAGCCTGCTGACGCGGGTTAGGACGATGGCAAATCTGCCGCTGGGTGTGCTGCGGTGTGTTGGGCTGGTGCGGACTTTCGGGCCGGATGTGGTGGTGGGGGTTGGAGGATATGCTTCGGGGCCGGCGATGATGGCGGCGGTGCTGCTGCGGGTTCCGGCGCTGGCGTATGAGCCGAATGCGGTTCCGGGGCTGGCGAACCGGCTGGTGGGTAAATTTGTAGGCGCGGCAGCGGTGAACTTTGCGGAGACGGCGCAGTATTTTCGCAACGCCGTGGTGACGGGCGTGCCGGTGCGGGAGGAGATCTTCGCGGTGCCGGATCGGGTGTTGGGAGCGGAGCCTCGGCTGTTGATTACGGCGGGGAGTAATGGAGCGAAGGTGTTCAATGAGATGCTGCCGCGGATTGCTGCGCGGCTGCTGGAACGGGTGCCGGGGCTGACCATCGTCCACCAGTCGGGGGAAAAGGCTATGGCTGCCACGTCCCAAGCGTACCGGGCTGCTCGAGTGGATCCAGCGGCGGTTCAGGTGAGTGCGTTTCTCACGGATATGGCCGGGCAGTATGGGGAGGCGGACCTGGTTCTTGCCCGGGCGGGCAGCACCGTTGCGGAGCTGGCCGCGGCGGGCAAACCCTCTCTGCTGGTTCCTCTGCCGACTGCGGCCGACGACCACCAGAGGAAGAACGCGGAGCTGGTGGTGCGGGGCGGGGCCGCGGAGATGCTGCTGCAAGCGGACCTGACGCCGGAGGTGTTGCTGGAGCGGCTGACCGGATTGCTGACGGACCGGGAACGGCTGTGCGAGATGAGCGACGCAGCGCGAACGATGGGCAGACCTGGCGCGTTACGGCGGATCGGCGAGATGGTGGTGGGCTTGGTGCGTAGCTCCAGCCGGGTGAGTTGATCGACTGCTTTTGCGCGCCCTCTTTGGGAAATCATTCCGCTGGGCGCAGTATAGGGAGTACAAAGACCGGCGGAGGAGTGACCCTCAGCCGTTAGCTGGCAAGTTGTGGGTTAGCGGTGACCACCGCCTCCGCCATGTGAGCCGCCGCCACCGCCACCGCCATGGAAGCCTCCTCCACCTCCTGCGGGAGCGCCGCCACCATGATAGCCACCCCCTGCAGGGGCGCTACCGCCGTGGTAGCTGCCGGAAGGGGCACCGGTGGATGGAGCAGCCCGCGGAGCCGAGTAGTTTGAACGTGCCTGGGATGACGGCGCATAGCTATGGGCATAGTTCTGGGCACCGTTGTAGCCGGAGCGGGCTGCGCTGGAAGAGACGTAGCTGCGGCCGTTGACAGTAGAGCCGCGGAAGCTGTTGCCGTAGCCTGCGCCGTTGCGGATGTGGTTGTCGTGGACAAAGCTGACCCCGCCAGGGCGTCCGGAGTAGCCGTTATAGGTACGGTTGTAGACGTTGAAGCGGCGGCCATAGCCAAGATTGCAATAGGCGCTGTTGTAGAAGAATCGGCCGCCGCCCCAGTATCCGCCGTAGAAGCCGATGCCGAAGTAGCCGAAGCCGTAATTGATGCCGCCGTAATAACCGACGGCTGGGCCCCAGTAGCCGGCGTTCCAGAAATAGCCGTAGGGAGCGTATCCCCAGTAGCCGGGTGTCCAGAGAGCGCCGGTGTAGGGGGCCGCGACCCAGGCGCCCTGAACCCACTCATAGCCCTCGCCGCTCCAGGCCCAATAGCCGGGGGTCCAGATATAGCCGTCGCCGGGGGCTGGGGGTTGCTCATAGTCGGGGATGGCGGGTGGGGCCTGTTCGATCCCGGAGGGGGCGCCGTTCTGCATGGGCGCGTACTGGCCATTCTGCTGAGGATTCGGCTGGCCCTGCTGCTGGGGATTGTATTGACCATCCTCTTGATCGTATTGGCCATTTTGCTGAGGGTTTTGACCGTCCTGGGTTGGGGCGTACTGGCCGGCGCCGGGGTCTGCGGCAGGAGCGGGCGGAGAGGTGTACTGGCCGTTGTTCTCGCCTGCGGGAGCGTCGTTCTGGGCCTGGGCCGCCATCGGGAGGAACACGAGGGCTCCGGCGAGTGTGGCCGTACCGGTGAATCGGGCGAAGCGATGAGAGAACTTCATGGTTCTACCTTCCTGGCCTTCCTTCGTTGATCCGATCGAGCCGGATTTCGCGGAATGGCGAGGACTCGGGTGCGGGTCCAGCTACGGAATCCGTGACTTACGCGCCCAATTCATTAGACACGAGGCTGCGGGATTTGTTGCATCTTTCTTGGGGTGGGAGTGGGAACGACCTCTTGCAGAAAAAAGGGAAATTTCTTTTCTGCTTTGAGTCTGAGAATTTTTCCTTCAGGAGCATCTATGACGCTGCGCTGCTAAAGTTGAAAAATATGTTCGTTCCCGGTCATTTTCTGTTTGCTCCGTCGCAGCGCATCCACTTTATCGGCATCGGCGGTATCGGGATGAGTGGGATCGCGGAGATTCTACTGACCATGGGGTACTCGGTTTCGGGCAGCGACCTGCGGCGGAGCGCGGTGACAGAGCGGCTGGTCGGGCTGGGAGCGCGGATCTTCGAGGGGCATGCGGCGGCGAACGCGGCGGCGAGCGATGTGGTGGTCACCAGTTCGGCGGTGGCGCGTGACAATGCTGAGGTGTTAGAGGCGCGAGAGCGCAAGATTCCGGTGATCCAGCGGGCAGAGATGCTGGCGGAGCTGATGCGGCTGAAGTACGGGATCGCCGTGGCTGGGATGCATGGGAAGACGACGACGACGAGCATGGTGGCGGCCGTGCTGGCAGGTGGCGGGCTGGATCCGACGGTGGTGGTGGGGGGAAGGGTGAATGCGCTGGGGTCGAATGCACGGCTGGGGAATTCTCAATACCTGGTGGCGGAGGCCGATGAGAGCGACCGGAGTTTTTTGAAGCTTTCGCCGGTGCTGGCGGTGGTGACGAATCTGGACCGCGAACATATGGATTGCTATCGCGATATGGCCGACGTGGAAGACGCGTTTGTGGAGTTCATGGATAGGCTGCCGTTTTATGGAGCGACGACGGCTTGCCTGGATAATGACCTGCTGCGGGGGGTGCTGCCGCGGGTAAGGCGCAAGGTCTATACCTACGGCGAGAGCGCGGATGCGGACTTTCGCGTGGAGATGATGGCGAAGGAGGCGGAGTGCCATTCGGTGTTCGCGGTGAACTACAAGGGCCTGATGATGGGAACGTTCCGGCTGCATGTTCCGGGTCGGCATAATGTGCTGAATGCGGCGGCGGCGGTGGCGGTGGGAGTGCAGCTTGGGGTGGCCCCGGACCAGATTGCGGTGGGACTGGAGAGCTTTCGCGGGGTGGACCGGCGGTTTCAGGTGAAGGGCGTGGTGCGCGGGGTGACGGTAGTGGATGATTATGGGCATCATCCGACGGAGATTGTGGCTACGCTCGGGGCGGCGCGGGAATGCGGGTACAGGCGGGTGCATGTGTTGTTTCAGCCGCACCGGTTTACCCGGACGCGAGACCTGATGGCGGAGTTTGCCGGGGCGTTTCGCGATGCGGATACGGTGCAGATACTGGATATCTATGCGGCGAGCGAGGCGCCGATTGCGGGTATCACTGCGGAGGCGCTGGGGAAGGCGATTGGCGCTGGCTGCGGGGCGGAGGTGGCGTATGCGGCTTCGGTGGCCGAGGGAGTTGCGGCGCTGGTGAAGGACGCGAAGGCGGGAGACGTGATCGTGACGCTGGGGGCGGGCAGCGTGTCTCAGGCCGGGCCGGTTTTGCTGGAGGCTTTGTCTCTGCAGGGAGTGGCGCAGGGGGCGGCGAATGGGTGAGTTCCTGAAAGGGTACGTGGGGAAGATGGCGGCCGAAGCGGCGGTGCGGGCGGGTTATGCTCAGGACGGAGATTCTTGCGGCCTGACTCAGGCTTGCGGCGAGGCGATGTGTTTTCAAGGGGCGGCGAAGAGGTGATCGATGCGCCGGAGGGCGGGCATCCCCGGCGGCGGGTTTCGAAATCGCCGGATGAGCGGCTACGCCGGGACCTAAGCGAAGACTTCGCCGAGAGCCCTTATGACCCCTATGCGGAGGAGGACGCTCCGAGGATGCGGCGGCGGGGCGGGGTCCGGGTAAGGTTTGGCGGCCTGCCGCGGAACCGGCGGGGTTGGATCGCCGCAGGGGTGCTGGGACTGCTGTGCGTGGGCGCTTGCGCGGGGATACTGCTGATGGTCAGGAGCTTGCTGCTGCATGACGAGCGGTTTGTGATTCCGTCGGCGTCTGCGATCGAGTTTGAGGGCAATGCGCATGTGACGCGGGCGCAGTTGTTGAGTGTATTCGGCGGAGATTTGGAACGGAACATCTTCCGGGTTTCGCTGGCGGAGCGGCGGGCAGAGCTGGAGCAGATGCCTTGGGTAGCGCATGCAACGGTGATGCGGCTGCTGCCGAACCGGCTGCGGGTATCGGTTGTGGAGCGGACGCCGGTGGCGTTTGTTCGCGAGGGCAACCATATCGGGCTGGTGGATGCGAATGGCGTGCTGCTGGATATGCCGATCGAGACAAAGGCGGATGCGCACTATTCCTTTCCGGTGGTGACGGGGATCTCAGCGAATGATCCGCTGTCTATGCGGGCGGCGCGGATGAAGATCTTCAACCGGTTTACGTCGGAGCTGGACTCCTCGGGAGAGAAAATTTCGCAGGGACTGAGTGAGGTGGACCTGTCGAACCCGGAGGACGTGAAGGCGCTGATTCCGGACCATGCGGCGGATATTCTGGTGCACTTTGGGGATGCGGATTTCCTGGACCGGTACCGGCGGTTCGAGCAGCATCTGCCGGAGTGGCGAACCGTGTACCCGAAGCTTTCGTCGGTCGATATGCGGTATGAGCGGCAGGTAGTATTGGAGATGCAGCCAGGCTCCGGTGTTCCTATGACATCTTCAATCAATACAGGGGGAGCGAGTCCGTCTGCCGAGGCCCCGGCGTCAGGGGCGATGAGTTCGGCTGCGGCTATGCATTCAATTTCGGCGGGAAAATTGAGTGCCCGGGCTGCTTCGCGGGTCCATCCTGCGGAGGGCAAGCATGGCGTGAGTGCAAAGGGAAAGACTTCCGCGAAGGCGACGGCGCATGGGATGGCCCAGAGCGAGGCTGCGTTTCCGGTGACGGCGAAGAAAAGTACGGCTAAGAACGCAGTCAAGGGGAAACCACATGCCGCGGCGGCGAAACATCACCCGGTTGTGGTACGGCCTGCGCCAGGCACGCCGCTATATCATCCTCCCCAGGTGGTTCACCCATGAATCAGAAGCAGGAAAATCTGATTACCGTGCTTGACGCGGGTAGCACGAAGAGTTGCGTGCTGGTGGCGGAGCTGCTGGATGGCGTGCTGCGGTATCGCGGACATGGCGTGGAGCCGTCGCGCGGGATGCGCAAGGGATTGATTGCGGAGTTGGGGCCAGCGGCAGAGGCGATCAATCGCGCGGCACTGACGGCGGAGCGCGTGGCCAAAGCTGGAATCGAGACCGCGGTGGTGGGGATTGGGGGCACCCATGTGCGGGGGATCAACTCGCGCGGCGGGATCAGCATGGGCAGCCGGATGCGGGAGATTACGCGGGAGGAGGTTCGGGCAGCAGTGGACCGGGCGCGATCGGTGGCGCTGCCTCCGGACCGCGAGGTGCTGCATCTGCTCCCGCAGGAGTTCATCCTCGACGATCAGGCCGGAATTCATGATCCGGTGGGGATGGTGGGGAACAAGCTGGAGGTGAATCTGCATCTGTCGACGTGCTCGGGGGGAGTGGCGCAGAGCGTGATTACGTGTGCGAACCGGGCGGGCTTGGAGGTGCAGGATACAGTGTACGAGGGCATTGCTTCGGCTGAAGCCGTTCTGAGCGCGGACGAACGCGAGCTTGGGGTGTGCATGGCCGATATCGGGTCGAGCACGACGGAGCTGGCGGTATTCTTCGAAGGATCGATCGCGCATACGGCGGTGTTGCCGATCGGCGGAGACCACTTCACCAATGATCTTGCGGTCGGGCTGCATGTGACCGTCGAAGAAGCTGAATATCTGAAACGGACCTATGGGCATTGCGTGGTGACGGCTGTGCCGCAGATGAATGAGATTGAAGTTGGCGGCAATCTGGCGATCTCCGGCGGGCAACCGGCCCGGATGGTGCGACAGCGGTTTCTGGCGGAGATTCTGGAGCCGAGGGCTCGTGAGTTGTTTACGATGCTGCGCGACAATCTGCGCAACGGCGGGGTGCTGGAGGCCCTGGGCGCGGGCTGCGTGGTAACTGGCGGCGGAGCGAATATGGCTGGGCTGCTGGATAACGCGGAGAGTCTGCTGCGGGTCCCGGCGCGGATTGGATATCCGGTGCCGCTGTCGCGAATGCCGGAGGAACTCGCGAAACCGGAGTATTCCGCGGCGATCGGGATGCTGCTGTATACGCACCGGACACAGGTGAGACGGGCGAGCGAGGAGCAGGGGCTGAGAGCGAAGTTGAAGGCCATCTTCGTGGGGAGTTTTTGAGCTGGCTCTGATTAATGCGAAGGACCGAAAGGGCTGATCGTCGGCCATGTCAACCATAAAGAAGCCCGGGGCTAAAATTCAGGCAGTTGACATCCTGATAGCCCCCAATCAACCCAACTCATGTTGCTACCCCTATGACAGTGCCCCCCGCGGTCGAGGAGCAGGCTTTCTGCGCATGGGAATCTCAGGAGGATCGAGCCTGACGCCTCCAATGGCAATCTGCAGAAACGCCTTCGCTGCATGAGTTAGAGATTTTTCCTTCAAATAGATAAGTCCGAGATCGCGCATCATACGCAACTCGTCCAACTTCACTACTTCGATGCTTCCTGCCTCCCTTTCTGCCGCGATATTAATGCTGGGCAGAAAGCCGATGCCAAGCCCTGCGCCGATAAACCGCTTCATCAGTTCGCTGCTTTCCACCTCCATGACGGTCTTCGGATAAACGTCATGCATACGAAAGACATTGAGAAGAAGGTCGCGCTGGCTCCCTTGCTTGGGTAGCAGAAAAGAGTGCTTTGCGATGTCTTTCGGACTCGCGTTCTTAACTTCACCGAGCGGATGCCCTTTGGGAATCGCCAGCAGCAGTTCGTCTTCGTGGATTGTCTCCAGGACGAAGCGCTGGTCCGCCACCGGCAGCGAGACGATCCCGAAGTCCACCTCGCGGCTCAGCAGGGCCTCAATCGTGCGCGACTTCTCGGCACGGGCGATCTTCAGCGCGACTTTGGGATAATGCTTCTTGAACTCCGCAAACACATCGGGCAGCACGTAGAGGCTGGTCGACTCCTGGGCGCTGATCGAGATCTCTCCTCGCGGCGAGCGGCGCTGCTCCGACACCATCAGCATCAGGTGACGCTGGCAATCGAGCGCGTGTTCGGCGAATGGCTCAAAGACCCGACCCGCGGCAGTAAACGTAACCTTGCCTCCTTTGCGGTCGAAGAGCCGTTCGCCTACCTCCCGCTCCAGCGACTGGATCTGCGCCGAGACAGCGGGCTGCGTAATGCGCAACTTCGCCGCAGCGCGGGAGAAGCTCTTCTGATGCCACACTTCGAGAAACGTCTTCAGTTGTTCAAAGTCCATTTGGATGGCGTCTCTGGAACGATGCCAAGTATAGCCGGTCGCTGCGGCGGACACGCCCATGCGCAGCGTCGACACGATAGGAAGTCACCCGAAATGAACCCGGAATCCTTCAGCGCACCGTCTCTTCGGCAATAACCCTGATCCCTGCGATATTCCCCAGCAGTTCCTCCGGAATTCCATGCCTCTGCTGAAGATATTCGGGTCTGTTATACGAGAGCCACACTTGACCCTCAGCGTCCTCCCACACCAGTCCCTTCAGAGGCAGATCCAGGGCCAGCGTCGGGGAAGCTATCATCAGCGGCGTCCCTGATTTTGCATTCCCGAAGATCAACAGCTTCGTCGGCTTCATGGTCAAACCAGCTTTGATCGCGTCCCCGCTATGATCGATCTCAGCCGCAATCGCAATCCCTCGCGCCTGCACCTGACCCTTCAGTCGCGTCAGCGTCTCTTCAACTGAGCGTGGGCTCCGCAGGTGGACCATTCCTTCATCTGCTCCAGCAGTCATCGTTCCCTCGTCCGGGCGGATATCTCAGCCCACAAGAATCGTAGCATCGCTGCCAGATCTCCCACACCCGCGATCCACCTTCCCCATCAAGCGGCTTTTCCCGCCCATTCGCCGTCAAACCTCTAGCGTCCGTATCGCAGGATTCTTTTCAGGCGGTTCGACCGGACGCCAAGGAGCCGTCACCCGCATGAACCAGGAATGGATCGACAACCTCGCGCAGGATATCAGGAAGAAAAACCATGAAGCCGCAGAGAGCTTCGGCAGAGAACAGCACAAGCAAGCCATTGTTACGGCGAAGGGCCAGCCCTTCTTTGCCGGCCTCGTCATCAGCCTCGAAGAGAACGTCAACGAGCTTAAGCGCCAGCTTCAGGGTGATGTCACCGCGTCCGAAACCATCCTCCAGAACATTCACCCTGGCGAAATCAAACTCACCCGCAGCCGTTTTCCCTGGTTCGACGCGCGCCTCAGTCATCAGGAAGGCACCATTGTCCTCGACTACGCCAAAGGACGGGGAGTCGCCGGCAATCCAGCGCTGGACCGCAAGAGCTGCCACTTCGCGTTCCATGTTGCCGACGATGATACGTTCTTTGCTCAGGAAGCCTTCGGTGACACCCCCGCTCACTTCCATCAGCCCCAGGAATTAGCCAGGCACCTCACCGAAATTCTCTTCGCAACCTAGAGAAGAACCTGGGTAGGAAAGGCATAGGCTGTTCCGTCCTCAACAGCGCTGACGTCACTGCGTCCCATACACCTGCAGGATGAAATACACATGATAGAGCAGCGACACTGTCAGAACACCAAATTGCAGCTTCCGATTGCGCGTACCATCGCAATGAAACAGAACGTCAGATTCACCGCGATGCGTATCGGATACTCGACTCCAAACGAGTGGACGTACGCGCTCCCCTTCAACATGGTGTCAATCACATCGGCAACGAACGTAGCTGCGAGAAAGCCGAAGAACCATCTTCGGCGGGAAAGAAAATAGTCCTCGTAACCTGAATAATCCTGCAAATCCGAAGGAAAAAGCAGAGTGCAGAGGAAGTAATACAAAATCGCATACAGGATGACAAAGAAATAGATCGCAAACGTCCACTGCTGCACCAGCGTCAGTCGAAATTCCCACCACCAGAAATGAATAATCCACAGCAGCAGCGACGCGGCCCAGCCCAGATGAAGAATAGACACGCGGGCGCGTTTGGGATGCTGCACAAATCGCGCGAACCCGCTCAGGAGCGTTGTGATGCACAAACCGACGATGATCGAGATCACGACCCGGACGTGCAGGTAGAGATCCAGGCTGGACTGAAATGGAGGAGACTGGGATGGAAGAGAACTCATCGAAACCGCGTCACCCTCCGCGACCTGCTTACACCTTGTTCGTGTCGATCGCAGGAGGCGTCTGCAGCCCATCGGAATGAGGCTTCAAAGGAGCGTCCGGCGCAGCCTCGTTGTCGCCCTCCGGCGTAGCCACGGTATCCGGCTCATTGTCTTCCGGCGTATCTGGAGAGTCGAGCAGATCGGGCCGGGGATCGAGTTTGGAGTCATCCATATCAGCTCTCCTCTGAAGATTCGCGCTGCTCGTCTCGCTGAATCTCAGCATCCAGCGCTGGCGAGTCGCCTCTGTCAGGGCCTACATCGTCATAGTCAGGCTGCAGCCCCGAGAGTCTCCCATCCACAACCGCCTCCTCCGCCACCGTTTCGGCAGGGCTGCTATCGCCATCCGCCTGCGGCGCGGTCTGGTCCCGCTCCCGCTCAAGTTCTGCCGCATTCTCTGGCGCATGATGTTCCATGGGAATCTCCTCCTGCTCGGCGAGTTCGCCCGCCATCTTCTCAAACTCTTCGATGCTGGGAAGCTCGTTGATGTCTCTCAGCCCAAAGCGTAGCAGAAAATCCTTTGTGGTCTTATACAGTATCGGCCGTCCGATCACCTGTTTGCGGCCTGCCGTAGCCACCAGCTTCCGAGTCATCAACGACCCCAGCACCCCGCCCGAATCCACCCCGCGAATCTCCGAGACCTCGGGAGCCGTGACCGGCTGCTTGTATGCCACCACCGCCAACGTCTCCAGCGCCTGCAGTGTCAGCTTCAGCGGAGGCTTCAGCGACTTCACAAACCCGCGGACTGCATCGTGATACTCCGGCTTGGTCGCCAGCCGGTAGCCTCCCGCAACCTCGCGAATCTCAAGTCCCCGGTCCGACGTTGCATAGTCCGCGATCAACTGGTCCAGAATGCCGCGGAAATACTCCCTCAGCCGGCGGTCTTTTTCCTTGGCCTCACGCGCAAGCCTCTTCTCCGCTTCTTTCTGCGGGCTGCCGGATACCTCCGTCGATGCCTCCCCCGCCTGCACGACGGCCTCCTGTTCAATCGGCGCCACAGTCTCCTGCTGTTCCGCCGTATCGACATCAAATGAATTCTCGTCCAGCGAGTCCGCCGTACTCATCGCGGCCTCATCCGCAGCAGCGTGCTCGCGCAAAGCCTTCGCATGAGCAGCCTCTTCCGCAACGGCCTTATGCAGATGCTCTTCAAGCGCCTCACCAGGCCCAGACTCCGGCTCGGCGTCGGGTCCCGAACCGCCGGGTTCGTCGACTTCCGAGAGCACCTCATCGTTCAACGCATCCGGGTCCGCAAGATTCTCCTCCGCGCCCAGTTCGTCGAGCGCCAGCAAGTGCTGCGCAGAATCCAGGTGGTCCAGTTCGGCCTGAGCTTCCTGTCCCAGCAGTCCGGCGAGTTGCGCCAAGGTAACTGGTTCTTCAGAGGCGTAGATAACGGCTTCGATCTTTGCTTTAAGGCTCATGGTCTCGTTGAGGTACGTCTAAGCATACCAACGGCACGATGCGATTTCCGGCATCGCCTCAAAATTCCGCATCGCGTCATGACCAAAGCTCCGGTAGTCATCCGCGAACATGCATCCTGCTCCTACGCAGTAAACCTAAACAGCAAGAAGCGTGCCGCAGAGGCAGGCTCTCTCGCCGCAATCCTACGAGTCCACTCCGCGATCGTATCGAAGCCAGGTGACGATTTCTTCAGCTTCCGATGCGGCAGTGAGCCGGGAGGAGTAACGACAGGAGTAGCCATAGTAAGTCCGCCTGGAAATTTCAGAATGATGAGTTAGCCCGCCATAGAGCCGCAATGCGACGCAGTGTTACACCAGGATGAAAGATGAGGAATAACCGGGGCTTTCATGCATCCAATTCCTTGGAGGCACGTATGGTTCAACTCGAAATCGTCCACGGCGACATCACTAAACTTGCTGTTGACGCCATCGTGAATGCTGCCAACTCCGCACTGAGCGGAGGAGGAGGAGTCGACGGAGCCATCCACCGCGCCGCCGGACCGGAACTCATGCAGGCCAGTCTCGCCCTCCACGGCTGCCGCACCGGCGACGCCAAAGCTACCCCCGGCTTCGCTCTTCCTGCCAAATGGGTCTTCCATGCCGTTGGGCCGGTCTGGCGCGGGGGCGCCCACGGCGAAGACGATGACCTGGCTGGATGCTATCGCCGCTGCCTCGAGCTTGCCACTGTCTACGACGCCAAAACCATTGCTTTCCCCGCAATTTCTACCGGCATCTACGGTTTCCCGCGCCAGCGTGCCGCCCAGATCGCCGTTCGCACGATCAAGGAGCTAGCCGATTCCAGCGGCGTCGAACGAGTCATCTTCTGCTGCTTCGACAGCGAAACTGCCGGCATCTATAACCAGCTTCTGCACTAGGAGATGACCTGTGCCCGACTGCCTGCTCATGGAAATAGAGAGCTGAATCCAGAAGGAAGCCCGAATACCCATCGGGAGCCCTCCTTCGCCGTTGGTTCCTGAAGCAGAACACTCTTGTTGACGCTTGATTTCGCAAGTCAGGGATTTGACACTGCTTAGAGGGAGTAGCTTACAGAGCCTCTGGACCTTTATTCAATTTTCATTCCGACTGTAACCGTCCGCGGCGAACCCAGGGTCAGTAGCGGTGTCCGCCCAGCCTCCACCGGCTGGTCCAGCAGATTCTGCACCGAGCTATATACCCGCCATCTTCGGCCAAAGCTATGCTCCGCATACAAGTCCACCTGCGCATATGCCGCCAGCCGGAACTGGTTGGCCTGGTCGTCGAACTGATGCCCGCTCGTCCGTAGATCTACGTCCAGCGCCCCGATCTTCGCCCGCTCGAAGCGCATCTGCAGCGTCGCCATATTGCGCGGCACCTGGGGCGTCCAATTGCCTACCAGCGAAGGCTGAACCTGAAACTTCGTCACTGTCGAGATCGCAAACTGATATCCGCCAGTCAGCGTCAGGAAATCGATCGGCTTTAACTCCCATTCGGCCGACAGCCCCTTGCTCGTGAGCTGACCCAAATTATCTCGCTTCAGCAGCGTAGTTGTAGGCGTCGAACTGAGCGTCACCGCTGCCACCGGCCGGTTCACCTGCGTCCAGAAGTAGCTGCCGCGCACCGAACCCAGCCTCCCTGCGCTGAAGAGACCGCCGACCTCAAATCCGGTGGCCCGCTCCGAACGCAGGCTTGCATTCGCGAGCGTAATCTGCTGCCCAACCTGCCCCTGCCGGTACAGCTCATTCATGGTCGGCCCACGAAACGCGCGGAATGCCGAACCCGTCAACGACAACACACCGCTTATCTTCTTCACTACACCTAGCCGGGGATCGAAGACATTCTCGTCGATGCTCGGGAGCGGAGCAGGCGTGCCGCCAGTCTGCCTCGCATCGAAGCTGCCGAAGTGATCGTACCGCGACGAAAACGCAAACGACCACGTCTCGGGCTGCCAAAGCACCTCGCCATAGACGCCTTCGCCTCGCTGCCGGGCGCTCAGACTCACCTCTGAGAGCTGCTCGAGGTCGGTGCCGCGGTTATCCAGCACATCGCTTCCCGCCACCATCGTAAGCGCTTTGAAACTCCGCGCCCACTGCACCGCGCCACCCACCTGCTCGGAAGGATCGACATGAAAACTCGTCAGCTTCTCCGACGTTCGCGCCGTGTTGATCGCGGAAAACGTCTGCCGGTAGATCTGGTTGGTCCCATATGCCCGCACGAGAAACCTGCCAACATCGCCAGATGTCCAGTCGCCGCCGCCAACATAACGCCAGATCCGCGTCCAGTTCTTCTGCAACGGCGTTCCATTGCTCCGCGCATCGTTCAGCACATTGCCCCGCAGAAACACGTCGCCATCGCCCGCAATCTCGCGCCGCAGCTCCAGCCTTCCGCTCTGCGAGTGATCGTTCGAGTTCACGTCCACCGGCCCGCGCACCTCGGGAGCCGTCAGAATGTATCCATCCGTCCGAAACAGACTGCTAGCTGCCAAACCGCTCCATCCCTGTTTCGCCCCGGTCAGCAACCCATCGACGATCGACGTGCTCTCACTCGCTCCAGCCACGTTCAACCCGTACCGAAACCGCTTCGGAATGACCGGAACGACGTCAATCACGCCGCCAATTGCGCTTGAACCATACAGGTCCGAGGCTCCTCCGCGCATCAACTCGACATCCTGCACCGCAAGCGCCGGAATCTCGTTCCAATGAATCCAGCCGCCATACGCATCGTTCAGCGGAACCTGATCGGTCAACACCAGCGTCCGGCTCGCCGCGGTAGATCCCAGCCCGCGCAGCGTCGTCCCCTCGGTCGTCGGATTCGCCACCCACGAACTCGTCCTCCGAAACAGTTGGAACCCGGCAACCTGCCTCAACGCATCATCCAACGTGAAACCCGGAGCCTCCCGCAATTGCTCCGCAGTTACCGTGCGCACGCTGCTCGCACTGGCATCGAGCGCCAGCGGAGTTCGAGAAGCCGTCACCTCGATCTCCTGCGAAGCTCCTGCCACCTGCATTTCCACCAGCAGTTGGCTCTGGTGGTCCACGGTATGCGAAATGCTGCTAAAGCCGCTTCGCGTAATCTGCACCACTGCCTGCTGTCCGGCACTCACCACCGCGCAGCCGCTGTTGTCGCTCACTGCGCCTTGCGAAGCTTCTCCGTTTACCCGCACCTTTGCTCCGACGATCGCGAACCCGCGCGCATCGTGAACGCAAACCTGAATCATGCGGACATCCGCAAAGGCCGCAGCATCACAGAGCATCACGCCGGCAAGAGCTAAAGACAAATATGCAAGCAGGAATCTCATGTACTTCAATCCTATCGTCGAATCGCCGTGCTTCCCGCAGGAGCCGCATCTCGCCTGTCGTGGTACCCTTCCCGCGTAGGCCCAAATTGCCATGGCCATCAACCGCCGCAGCTTCTGCTCGCAAGCCGCCACACTTATCCTCTCTCCGCGCCTGCTCCTGTCTCAGTCCAGACCCACCACTCGCCCCAATGTTGCAGAGATCGATCACAACCGCATCCTCAAGGCCGCGACAGACGCACTCACCAAATCGCCAACGCCTTTGGTCTCGATCCCAGCAACGCGCAGTCCAGGCACGCCGCACGACTTCTACTCCGAAGCTGAAGACTATTTCCCCAACCCCGTGAATCCAACCGGCACCTATGTCCTCCATAGCAGCGGCCTACCAAATCCCACCGCCTTCACCGCCCACCGCGATGCTCTCCTGAACGTCTGCATCGATGTCCCCGCGTTAACAGCAGCCTTCTTGCTCACGAAAGACGCGCGCTACGCTGAACACGCAGTCGCTCACCTGCACGCCTGGTTCATCGATCCCGCAACCAGCATGACGCCAAGCCTGCTCTACGGTCGAACCATTCCTCCCGCGAAGAACGGCCGCTTGGAAGGCGTCGTTGAAGCGGTACATCTGGCCGAGGTGGTGCAGTGCCTTGCTTTCCTTGCCAACACTGACGCTCTTACAGAGCCTAATCTTGCTGCGCTGAAGAAGTGGTTTGAAGAATATTTCGAGTGGCTGAACAGCTCGCGCCTTGCAGGGCTTGCGCGAGACAACAAAAGTCATCATGGAACGTCCTGGCTGCTGCAGGCGTCGGCCATTGCGCGTCTCGGGCAACTTACGAATGATGCGCCGCTTACCGCGTTGCGTCACCAGTACGAGAGCAGCACGATTCGCGCGCAGATTGTCTCTGACGGTACGTTTCCGCATGAACTTACGACTGCCAATCCTTATCGGAATTCGCTGTTCAATCTGGACATGCTTACCGGAATATGCCTGCTGCTTTCCACGCGGTTTGAAGATGTCTGGAGTTATGAGTTGCAGGATGGGCCGGGGATGCGGAGCGCGATTGCACGGCATTATCCCTATATTCTCGACCGTGGCGCGTGGCCTTACCGCGCGGATGCTATCGATTTCAACAAGCTTCCGGTGCGTCCGCCCAGTCTGTTGTTTGCAGCGCGGGCTTATGACCGGCCTGAGTATGCGAGTTTGTGGAAGACACTGCCTGCCGATCCGGAAGTTCCCGAACTGCAAAGGACGTTCCCGATACGCCAGCCGCTGCTTTGGGTGACGCGGAATATCGTTTGAATGAACCGGCTTCTCTGTTGTCATCCTGCACGCCTGACTGCGGGTCGTTTGAAGAATCCTTCTGGCTGTCCTAGCGCCTGTTATGAAGTTTGCACCAAGGTAGGTGCTTACGCTGGCGGCCCATCCTATTCATGATGGAGGGATGGCGAACCAGGGGAAAGTTGGGTATCCGAGTGATGTGTCGGATGAGGAGTGGGCGTTTGTGCTGCCGTACTTACTGTTGAGCCGGGAGGAAAGCGCATCGAGAGCACGATCTGCGGGCTGTCTTCAATGGCGTTCGCTACATTGCGCGGACGGGTAACCAATGGCGGTTCATGCCGCACGATGATCCGCCCTGGCCTGCGATCTTTCAGCAGATGCAGCGCTGGATGCGGGCGGGATGTTTCGAGCGGCTGGTCGAGGACACGCGCATTCTGCTGCGCGAGTTTGCTGGGCGCAAAGGCCAGCCGACGGCAGCGTGCCTCGACAGCCGCACGCTGCAATCGATGCCCGAGAGCGGCGCGCGGGCGGGCTACGATGGCGCAAAACGGCGCAAGGGCTCGAAGGTCCACATCGCCGTCGACACGCTGAGCCACCTGCTTGCCCTGCGCGTAACCGCGGCCGATCAGGGGGATCGCTCTCAGGTCGAGGCGCTTGCCCAGGACATGCAGCAGGTGACCGGCGGCACGGTCGAGATGGCTTATGTCGATCAGGGCTACACCGGGCCGACGGCGGCCGAGGCCGCCCAGAGCCACGGCATCCGGCTCGAAGTGATCAAACATCCCTTGGCGAAACGCGGCTTCGTGCTGCTGCCCCGTCGCTGGGTGGTCGAACGAAGCTTCGCCTGGGCCGCTCGCTTTCGCAGACTCGCACGCGATTACGAACGGCTCGACACCACCCTCAAAGGATTTCATTATGTCGCCTTCGCCTGCCTCGTGATCGCCAACATGTTCAAACAACTCGCATGAACTTCATAACAGCCTCTAGATGCAACAAAGTGTGCGACTCAATTAGTTCGAAACGTGCCCGACGATATTCAGATCACTATCGACATTAAGCCACTGCGGTGGTGCATGGGGCAACGCTCTGGTGACCAAGAGCCAGAACATTCATGCTCCAGGGAAGGGGATTGCGTCTGATATGTTGTGACGAGTTGAAGTTTTGGGAGTCTCACGCATATGGCAATGGCACCGTTGGCGATACCGATCAATGAGACGGCGATGAGCGAGGTGGAGCGGGCGCAGTTGTTGGCTCGGCGCTATCACGCTGATTTCGTGGATTTGAAGAACTTCAAGATCTCGCATGAGCTGTTCAAGAGCGTGCCTGTGGACATGATGTTCCGGTATAATTTTGTGCCGCTGGAGCAGTTGGAGGGACGGCTGGCGATTGCGGTGTCGGACCCGTCGAAGCTGATGGTGCTGGACGAGATCTCGGGACTGCTGGGGCAGCGGCTGGCGACGAGGGTGGCGACTCTGAGCCAGATTACGGAGCTGCTGAAGAAGACGGAGCAGTCGCAGCGCGTATTGGATGAGGCGAGCGAGGGGCTGGCGTTCGATGTCTTGTCGGGGGATGACAATCAGGACTCAAACATATCCATTGAGCGGCTGACGAGCGAAGACGATATCTCGCCGATTATCCGGCTGGTGGATACGACCATCTTTACGGCGCTGGAGCGGCGGGCGAGCGATATTCATCTGGAGACATTTGACGACTCGCTGCTGGTGAAGTATCGCATCGACGGTGTGCTGCAGCAGGCGATGGCTCCGATTGCGCGGGAGCATCATCAGACGATTTTGTCGCGTATCAAGGTGATGTCGGAGCTGGATATTGCGGAGCGGCGCGTGCCGCAGGACGGCCGGTTCCGGGTGCGGTACAAGGGAAGGCTGATCGACTTCCGCGTGTCGATTATGCCGACGGTGCATGGCGAGAATGCTGTGCTGCGCGTGCTGGACAAGGAGTCGATGTCGGAGAAGTTCAAGTCGCTGAGCTTGGATGTGGTGGGGTTTGCGGCGAAGGACCTGGCGCGGTTTCGGCGGTACATCAAAGAGCCTTACGGGATGGTGCTGGTGACGGGGCCGACGGGTTCGGGAAAGACGACCACTCTTTATGCGGCGTTGAACGAGATTAAAAGTGAAGAAGATAAGATCATCACGATCGAAGACCCTGTGGAGTACCAAATTCGTGGGATTACCCAGATTCCAGTGAATGAGAAGAAGGGGCTGACGTTCGCGCGCGGGCTGCGGTCGATTCTGCGGCATGACCCGGATAAAATTCTGGTGGGCGAGATTCGCGATGCGGAGACGGCGCAGATTGCGATCAACTCGGCGCTGACGGGTCATCTGGTGTTCACTACCGTTCACGCGAATAATGTGGTGGATGTGCTGGGACGGTTTCTAAATATGGGCGTGGAGCCGTATAACTTCGTCTCGGCGTTGAACTGCATTCTGGCGCAGCGGCTGGTAAGGCAGGTTTGTGAATTCTGCGTGAAGGATGTGATGTACAACGAGACGGAGCTGCTGGCGAGCGGGCTTGATCCGGCGGAGTGGCGGGGGTTCAAGTTTCGCGAAGGGCCGGGGTGTATTGAGTGCAATGGCACGGGATTTCGCGGGCGTTCGGCGATCCATGAGCTGTTGGAGCTGGATGACGAGATTCGCGAGATGCTGCTGGCGAAGAAGCCGGGGAGCGAGATTCGCAAGAAGGCGAAGGAGAAGGGGATGGCGTTCCTGCGGGATTCAGCGCTGGAAAGGGTGCGTGATGGGATTACGACTTTGCGGGAGATTAATAAGGTGACGTTTATTGAGGCGGGACGATAAGAGCAGGGTGTAGGGGGTAGGGAATAGCGAACAAGGGCAGGTTGAAGGTAGTCAAGGTAGTCTAGGACGGCATGGATTTTTTACCGAAGACGTTGGGTACGCGGCCGCGGTTGGCGGTTGAGGTTCGGGTGGAGGGCGTCGTCGCGGCGCGGGCAGAGGATGCCGCTGCGCTGCTGACTGCTGTGGGGCGGGGGGAGTTGGCTGAGGGGGCTTTGATTCCCAGCTTACGGGCGGGCAATGTTGCTGATAAAACGGCGGTCGTCGCGGCGGTGCGGAAGGCTCTGGATGCGATTGCCGGGCGTCATGCTGAGAGGAGCGGTGGCGGGCGGCTGCGGGATGTGACCGTGGTGGTGCCGGACTCGGCGGCGCGGGTGCTGTTTCTGGACTTCGACCAACTGCCTTCGAAGATAACGGAGGCGCTGCCGGTGGTGCGGTTCCGGCTGAAGAAGCTGCTGCCGTTCGATGCGGACGATGCGGTGGTGAGTTATCAGGTGATGGCGAGCGAGAAGGGGATGGTGAAGCTGCTGGTGGTGGCGATGCCGAAGGCGGTGCTCGAAGAGTATGAGGGCGTGGTGCTGGGGGCCGGGTATCTGCCTGGAGCGGTGCTGCCGAGTACGCTGGCGGCACTGGGGGGACTGGAAGAGACTCCGGCTCCGGCGCTGGTGGTCAATGCCGGGCTGGGGGCGATAACGACGGCGATCGTGCAGGGAGGAATGCTGCTGCTGCACCGGTCGGTTGATATGTCGGGCGATACCGGTGCGGGGATCGACTTGATGGCGGCGTTGCCGATGGTGGACCGGGAGAGTTCAGCCGAGGAGTGGTCGCGGCAGGAGGCGCTGGGGCCGGGCGGGTATGACCGTTTTGACGCAGAGGCGGCGATGCAGACTTCGGTGATCCAGACTTCGGTGCAGCGCGAGGTGGAGTTGAGGATGGCTGCCCGTGAGGTGGCGCAGGCGGTGAGTGTGGCGGCGGCTTACTTTGAAGACACGCTGCAGGTTGCGCCGGGAGAGTTGCAGGCGGCGGGAGCGCTGGGGGCGGAGGCGCTGGCTGCGATGATGGAAGAGAGCGGGTTCGCCGATTTGCGGGTGCGCGAGATGGTGGACGCGAGCATGATGGAGACTGGGGCGGTGACGGCGGGCGTGCCGCGCGGCTGGCTGGCCGGCGTGCGGGGAGCGCTGAGGAACTGATGCGGATCTCGGTTAATCTTGCGACTCGTCCTTTTGTGGAGCTGCGGCCACTGTTTGCGCGGCTGCGTCTGGCGATGGCGCTGTTGGCAGCGCTGGCGGTGGGGCTGGGGTTCGCGCTGCACTCGCTGAGGGCGAAGGCGGCGGTGGCGCAGGCGCAGATGAGCGAGCTGAAAGCGAAGACGACGCAGTTCGAGAACGAGCGGACGGCGAATGAGAAGAGGATGCGGCAGCCGCAGAATATGGCGGTGCTGGAGCGGTCGCAGTTTCTGAATGCGGTGTTCGCGAAGAAGAGCTTTAGCTGGACCGCGGTGATGATGGACCTGGAGCGGGTGTTGCCGGCGGGAGTGCAGGTGACCAGTATCGAGCCGGTGATTACGAAGACGGGCGAGGTGTTTATTCGGCTGCGGGTGAGCGGAGACCGGGGCAGGGCGGTGCAGTTAGTGCGGAACCTGGAGACGTCGCAGCGGTTTGTATCGCCGCGGCTGGCTTCGGAGCAGGCGCAGACGCAGCCGGGCGACCGGGCGGCGAATGCGGTTCCGGTGACGGCTCCGGGCGCGGTGCAGTTCGATATCTTGAGCGGCTATAACCCGCTGCCGGAGAAGCGTCTGGTTGCGGCGAAGGAGACGGTAGGTGGAGTTGCGGGGAGTTCGCCGAAGGCTTCTTCGAAGGCGCGGGTGAGGAAGACGGCGGGGCCGAAGAGTGCGGCTTCGAAACGTTCGGCGAAGCGCTCGGCAGCTGGCGCTTCGTTGCAGAAGGGGGCGCCGCGATGACGACGGTGACGGCGGTGAAGCGTTCGGTGGCGACGCGGCAGTGGGTGGAGAAGACGCGCAGACTGGGGACGCTGCTGAACGTGCATATCGCGGGCGTGGCGGCGCTGGGGCTGGTGAATCTTTACCTGCTGGCGCATATGGCGTTTGCGTGGAGCGCGGCGAATAGCCAGAACGCACAGGCGCTGGCCGATCAGAGGGTGGCCATGAAGACGGCGGAGATTGCGAAACAGCCGCTAGAGGGTTTGGACGAGAAGCTGGCGCAGGCGACGAAGGACTCGGACAGGTTTTATCAGCAGCGGCTGCCGTTTGCGGACTCGGAGGTGGCGGGGGAGCTTGGCGCGCTGACCAAAAAGCAGGGCGTGAAGCTGACGCGGGTGCAGTATGCGCATAAGCCGGTGATGGATGAGACGGCGGGGGCGCTGGTCGAGACGCGGCTGGATGCGAGTTTGAGCGGAGACTACCGGCCGCTGGTGCTGTTCATCAATGGGTTGGAGCGGGACAAGGTGTTCTTCCTGATTACGGGGTTGACGTTAACCGGGCAGCAGAGCGGGACGGTAGGGCTGAGGCTGGGGTTGACGACGTATCTGCGGCCGCCGGTGGGGACAGAGGGCTCGGAGAAGAGTGTGGCAGGTGCGGCGGATCAAGACACAGCTACGGGCTTTAACCCGGCTGCGGGCGCTGCTGCGACTATGGGGGCACGGCGATGATCAGGCTGACTCCGGATCTGCAGAAGAAGACGGCCGCGGTGGCTGGGTTTGTGCTGGTTGCAGCGGGGATTCTGTTCTACGAGCTGAGGGATGACAGCCCGGCTCCTCCGGTGGCGCCGGTGACTGTGGTTGCCCCGGCGGCTGCGGGTGCGGCGAGGGGTACTGCGGGCGGCGAGGCGAAGAGGCTGGGAACGACCTCGGCGCAGTTGGATCCTACGCTGCGGATGGGGCCGATGCTGGTGACCGAGTCGCTGGTGTATTCGGGGAGCGGAAGGAATATTTTTTCGGCGAACTCGGCGCCGGTGGAGTTGCCGAAGCTGGTCGCCTCGGTGAGGACCGGGCAGGCTGCGGCGAAGTCCGGGCCGGTGATGCCTTCCGGACCGCCTCCTCCTCCGCCGATCGAGCTGAAGTTTTTTGGGACGGTCACTTCGGCGAGTGGGATGCGGCGCGCGTTTTTGCTGCATGGCGACGATGTGTTTCTGGCATCGGATGGGGATGTGGTGCAGCGGCGGTACAAGATTGTGACAGTGCTGACGAACTCGATTGTGGTGGACGATCTGGCGAACAATAATAAGCAGACACTACCGCTGCTGGCGCAGTGAGGTGGTTGGATGATCAGGGTTAACTCAGGGTTGAGAATCGGGGATTGCGGTGAGCGTGGGTCCGCGCTTGCTGTAGGCCATATAGCGGAGCAGGGATTCATGCTGGTGGGATTGATTGTCGCGATTTTTTTTATCCTGCTGGCGTTGAGCATTGCCGCGCCGACGGTGGCGAAGGAGTTGAGGCGGGAGCGCGAGGTGGAGGCAGTGCACCGGGGGGACCAGTATGTGCGGGCGATTCAGCTCTATTACCGGAAGACGGGAACGTATCCGGCTTCGCTGGACGCGCTGGGGAAGACGAACAATATCCGGTTTCTGCGGCAGCAGTATGTGGACCCGATGACGGGAAAGGCGGACTGGCGGTTGATCCATGTGGGCGAGGCGAAGACGACGGTGAAGGGATTTTTCGGGCAGCCGCTGGCTGGGTTGGCGCCGGGGCTGGGGTCGGCTGCGGGAATGGCTTCTTCGGGGGGGATTGGTACGGGTGCGGCGGGTTCGAGTTCCGGGTCGGGTGGAGGAGGGGCTTCGCCCTCGGGGTCGAGTTCGTTTGGCGCGAGTTCGTTCGGGTCGTCTTCTGGCTCGTCGTCTGGCTCGAGTTCTTTTGGGTCTTCCTCGTTTGGGTCTTCTTCGGGTGGGCCCGGCTCTTCGTTTGGATCTTCTTCGGGTTCTTCGTTCGGGTCTTCGTCGCCGGGTGGGAGTTCGTTTGGGGGTGGCTCGTCTGGGACAGGTACGGGTGGTTCGGGTTCGGAGACGGGTGCGACAGGTGGAATGCCGAGCCAGCCGGCTACGGGGTTTTCGGGGAGTGGAGCGCCGTTTGTGGGGGTGGGGCTACCCAAGCAGGGCGACTCGATCGTGGTGCTGAATGAGCAGACGACGTATCAGACGTGGGAGTTTATCTACGATCCGAGGATCGAGCAGTTGAAGGCGAAGGCGAACCTGCTGGGCGGAGGGCCGGCTTCGACCGATGCCGGGAGCCTGGGGTCGGCGGCGGGGATGAGTTCGGGTGTGGGAGGGACGGGGAGTAGCGGGACTTCGGGGTTTGGGTCATCGAGCTTCGGGTCGTCCGGTTCGAGTGGCGGGTTTGGGTCGACGCCTGGGAGCGGGCCGGGGTCTTCGGGTTCGTTTGGGTCGCCGGGAGGGACGCCGCAGAGTACGCAGGCTCCGCAGTAGGGTTGCTTCTACGGGGTTGTTCGCTGCTGCGGGGTGATGGTGCGGAGACGGCCGATGCGGCCGTGGGGGCCTACGGCGAAGGGAAGCGAGAGGGAGTTCCAGTTCTTGCCGGCGTCGGCAGGGTCGCCATTCGAGGGTTTTAGCGTGTGCCAGTTTTTGCCGTCGTCGGTGGAGATGTCGGTGCCGTTGGGGCCTACGGTGATCCAGAGCTTTGACTTGGGGTCATAGGCTACGGAGGAGCGGTAGCCGCGGGGCGGAGTCTGGGCGGCATGCCAGGTGGTTCCGCCGTCGAGCGAGTAGGTTGCGGTGGAGGCGGACTGATTGGGCTTCTGGTAGTCGCCTCCGACGGCGACTCCTATGGCAGGCGTGCGGAACTGGAGAGAGAAGATGCCCGCGGTTGGACTTGTGCTGGAAAGAGGCGTGCTCGTGTTGGTCCAGTCGGTCCAGGGAATACCGCAGGTGTGCGATACCGGATCCAAAGCGCCTGCGCAGATACCGTATTGCAGGGAGGTCGCTTTAAAGGCTGGGTTGATGTAGAGACGGCGGCGCAGTACGCGGCCTCCTCCGGTTCCGATCCACAGCCAGCCTTTCAACGAGAACGCGGAGGAGTTGCTGGCGGCGAAGAGGCCCTCGTTGGGCAGGGGTTGAAGGTTCTTTCCCGGTGCATTGAATTCGGGATCGGCGACCGGCGTCCAAGTCTTTCCGCCGTCGCTGGTAACGCGTATGCGGAAGGTGAAGTAGCCGCCTTCGACTGGATTGCGGCTGCTGCCATGGGCGGGGTCGCCGAAGACGAGTCCCAGATTTCGGTCGAGGAAGAGCAGCGCGTCGAAGAAGCCGCTGCCGGGGGCGTCGGGGTTGGTGAAGAGGAGTTTCCAGGTCTGGCAGCCGTCGGTGGTCTGGTAGAGTCGGGACTGGTCGCCGGGGCCTGAGGACATGACGATGGCGTTATTTTCGTCCCACGCCTGGATGCCGCGGAAGTCGAGTTTTTCGGCTCCTGGGGGGATGGCGCAGGTCTGCCAGAGGTAGCCGCCGTCTTCCGAGCGGAGGACGGTACCACTGGTGCCGCTGGCCCAGACGGCCCCGCCGCCGGTGTTGGCTATGCCGCGCAGGTTGGCGGTGGTGTGGGATTCCTCGAGGTCCCATTGTGCTTTGGCTTGGACGGGGAGGGCTGCGGTGAAGAGGAGGGAGGCGACGAGGATGGTTCTGCGGAGGTTTGGGCCTGCGATTTCGCTTTGCATCCGGTACTGCCCCCTCCCCCCAATATGTGTCAAAGTCTTCCAAAAAGGAGACTTAGCCTCGGACTTCCCGCTAGTATGGGGATGTAAAAAAGCCCGGTCTATGCCGGGCTTCCTCCTAAATCTCTACTCGTAAGTGTATCAGGGCTGTCAAGCTCCGCATCGACCAGCGGGCTGACACAGGTCTGTCACAGGTCTGTCACAGGTCTGTGAAGTTTCTCATTCCATGTGGTCCGACCTTTGATTTCCACATGAAATCCACAGAAAAATGTTCTTCAGGCGACTGAAGTGGCACTCGGTCCTGCGTTATGTTACCCGAGTGCGTGATTGACACCTGCTGTTTTACTGCCTAGTTTTCTTTCTGCCTTGAAACGACGATCGCCGGTTTTGCAGTCAGTCGGTATACATCGTGCCGGCCAGCGAGAGGTTTCTTCCCTTCGTAGGAGTCGCGATGCCACTTGCCCGCAAAAAGTACTTTCCGCATCGACAGAATTGGGACGGCTCTTACGACGCGATCTGCTCGGTCTGCTTCCGCACGGTTGCCAACCGCTTCGATGAGGTGAAACTGGTCGAAGAGGAACGCCATCATCAGTGCGCGGACTGGGATCTGGTCCGGTTTCGCGGCAAGGAAGATCTGCTTCAGGTGCAGACACAGTAGGTTCGCGGCAAACGAGGGTTCGCCGGTTGGGTGGTGCGACTTGGCCTGTGTGGAAGAAAAGGCAAAGACAGGGATCCTTCGCTTCGCTCAAGGATGACAACGAAAACAAAAGCAACGGCGAAGAACTGGCAACGGCAAGAAGCAGCGGCGGATCTGGAATGTTAGAGGTGGCTTGGTGGGGCGACATCACTTTTTGAGGAGCGGGGTGATGAGTGGGAGGATGTTGTTGGCTACGGCTTTGTTACCCGCGGCGGTGGCGTGGGTGTTGTCGGCTTGCATCATTCCGGGTGTGCCGTAGACTCCGCGGAGCAGGAAGGGGAGCATCGGGACGTTGTACTTTTTGGCGAGCAGGGTGTAGGTCTGGTCGAACTGCTGGATGTAGTCGGGGCCGTAGTCGGGTGGGAGGGTGATGCCGGCGAGGACGACATTGGTTCCGCTGGCCTTGAGGGTGGCGACAATCTTGTCCAGATTGGCGCGGGAGTCTGCGATGGGAAGGCCGCGCAGGCCGTCGTTGCCGCCGAACTCGACGATGACGACGGCGGGGTGCAGGGCGGCGATTTCGGCGACGCGGTCGAGGCCGTCTTTGGTGGTGTTGCCGCTGATGCCGCGGTTGGCGACGCGGTAGGGGAAGCCTTTGGCGTCGAGGTCGGCCTGGAGGTAGTCGGGGTAGCTTTGGCCGGGGTCGGCGCCGAAGCCAGCGGTGAGAGAGTCGCCGAAGCAGACGATGAGGGGGCGATGGTCTGGGTTAGCGGCTGAACTGGCGGGCGGCTGGGGCTGGGGCGCGGGGGATTCGGCTCCGGGGACGGACTTGCTGGAGTCGAGCCGTTCGGCCTGCCTGGTGGTAGTGTCGGTGCGGCAGCCGGTGAGGGAAAGCGACGCGGCGGTTAGAAAGGCCGCTAGAATAGCTATAGGTTGCGTTCTCCGCATGGTACCAAAGTATCAAAGATGGAATGCTCGACCACGGATTTGCACGGATGAGACGGATTGAAGGACAGGCAAAGGCAAATGCGGGAATCCTTCACTGCGTTCAGGATGACGCGAAAGGTAACGGCAACAGCGAAAGGCAACCGCAACAGCGAAAGGCAACCGCAACGGTGAAAGGCAACGGCAACAGCGAAAGGCAACCGCAGACCCGTTCGGGGATGACAAACAAGAAGGGCAAGGACGTAATACAAGGATCCTTCGCTTCGCTCAAGATGACGGCGAAGAACAAACAACGGCGATGACGACGAAAAATAGATAACGGCGATGACGGCGTAAAACAAACAACGGCAAAACACGAGCCTGCAATGTGATTTTTTTTGACAGGTTCGAAGAAGGAGACCCCCGCAGTTGACGACAACGACTTCTATGACTCCGATGATTGCTGTGGAAGGACTCCGCAAATCGATCCGGAACGGTGCGCGCACGGTGGATATTTTGAAGGGATTGGACTTCACGGTTCCGCAGGGGCAGTTCGCGGCGATTATGGGAGCGAGCGGGAGCGGGAAGTCTACGCTGCTGGGGTTGCTGGCGGGGCTGGATACTCCGAGTGCGGGGAATGTGCGGTTGAACGGGACGGCGATCAGCTATCTGGCGGAGGACAAGCTGGCGCAGGTGCGGGGCAAGACGATCGGGTTTGTGTTTCAGTCGTACCAGTTGATCCCCACGCTGACTGCTTTGGAGAATGTGCTGCTGCCGTATGAGTTGAATGCGGAGACGCGGGAGAGCGGGCTGGGGCGGGCGCGGGAGTTGCTGACGAGTGTGGGGCTGGGCGACCGGATGGACCACTATCCGGTGCAGCTTTCGGGCGGAGAGCAGCAGCGGGTGGCGCTGGCGCGGGCGTTTATTCTGCGGCCGCCGATTGTGCTGGCGGATGAGCCTACGGGAAATCTGGACACGACCAATGGAGCGCATGTGCTGGAGCTGCTGCTGAACCTGAACCGCAAGGAGGGCACGACGCTGGTGCTGGTGACGCATGATGAGGTGCTGGCGGCGTATGCTGAGCGGCGGATTGTGCTGCGCGACGGGTTGATTGTGGCCGACGAGAGGAATGCGAATCCGGCTGAGGGGCCGGCGGAGCGCGGCGTTGCGCTGGCGGAGGGCTGATGGGGACGCTGAGCTACCGGTCGGCGGGGAAGATTGCCGCGCGCGAGATGCGGTCGTCGCGGGGGAAGTTTTTCTTTGTGGTGCTGTCGGTGGCGATTGGGGTGGCGGCGCTGACGGGGGTGAGGGGGTTTTCTTCTTCGTTTCGCGGGACGCTGCTGGATAAGGCGCGGAGCATTATGGCGGCGGACCTGTCCGCGCGGATGTTTCAGCAGCCGACACCGGAGGAGCAGAAGGGGCTGGACGAGATTGCGGCGAGCGGGGTGGAGATGACTCCGGTGACGGAGCTGCTGTCGATGGCCTCGGCGGCGAAGACGCTGGACCCGTTGCTGGTTTCGCTGAAGGCGGTCGATCCGGCGATGTATCCGTTCTATGGCGTGGTGCAGTTAGCTTCCAGGGCCAAGCTAAAGGCGGAGCTGACGCCAGATACGGTGGTGGTGGCGGACGATCTGCTGGTGCGGCTGAAGCTGAAGGTGGGCGATGAGCTGAAGATCGGGACGAAGGTGTTTCGAATTGCGGCGGTGGTGGTGAACGAGCCGGACCGGTTGTCGGGCAACTTCGCGGCGGGGCCGCGGGTGCTGATCTCGCGGGAGGGACTGGAGGCGAGCGGGCTGCTGGCTCCGGGAAGCCACGCGGGGCAGCGGTATCTGTTCAAGGTGCCGAAGCCGCGGGGGGCGGCGCAGATTTCGGATGCGGCGGTGGCGGAGTTGAAGGCGCGGCTGGAGAAGCTGCTGCCGGAGTCGCAGGTGATCGACTATCGCGAGACCAATCCGGCGCTGACGCAGGGGCTGGATAGGGCGACGAGCCTGTTGTCGCTGATGAGCTTGGTGGCGCTGGTGCTGGGGGCGATCGGCGTGGCGATGGCGATGCGGGCGCATCTGCAGCAGCGGCTGGATACGATTGCGATCATGAAGTCGCTGGGGGCGCGGTCGGGACAGATCATGAAGATCTACCTGCTGCAGACGCTGCTGCTGGGGCTGATTGGGGGAGTGCTGGGGGTTGCGCTGGGCGTTGGGGTGCAACTGGCGTTTCCGCATCTGCTGGCGAAGCTGGTGAACATCGACGCGACGGTGCAGGTGCAGGCGAGCACGGTGCTGACGGGGCTGGCTGCGGGGATTCTGACGACGCTGCTGTTTACGCTGCCGCCGCTGCTGGATATTCGCGGGGTGCGGCCTTCGCAGATCTTTCGCAGGGCGGTTGAGAACGACACGGACGATCCGTTTGTGACGGCGATCCGGCGCAAGATTACCAAGAACGCGGCGCAGATTGGGGCGGCGGTGCTGATCCTGGTGGGGCTGGCGGCGATTGCGACGACGCTGAGCGACTCGGTGATGGTGGGGCAGATCTTTTCGCTGGGGCTGGTGGCGGTGCTGGCGGTGCTGCTGGCGGCGTCGGCTGCGGTGCTGGCGGGGCTGCGATATTTTCTTTCGAAGACGAGATTGCGGCTGCCGTCGGCGGTGCGGCATGGGCTGGCGAACCTGTACCGGCCGGGGAACCCTTCGGCGGCGCTGCTGGCCGCGCTGGGCATGGGCGTGATGCAGATCATGACGGTGTACCTGGTGCAACAGGCGGTGGTGACGGAGCTGCATGTGTCGGCTGCGCCGAACCTGCCGAATGTTTTTCTGATCGATATTGCGAGCGATGAGGTGGATGGGGTGCGGAAGCTGTTGAAGGCGACACCGAGCGTGACGGCTGCTCCGGAGCTGCTGCCGGTGGTGTCGTCGCGGATTGTGGAGCTGGATGGGAGGCCGGCGAATGAGGCGAAGCTGAAGAACTTTCCCAAGCGGATGCTGCGTTCGATCAGCCTGACGTGGGCGGATGCGGTGCCGCCGGGGACGAAGGTGGTGGAGGGAGGCTGGTGGGCGGCGGGGGAGAGGTGGGCGGCGGGGGAGAGGCGGCCGGAGGTGGCGATCGACCAGCGGCAGGCGGAGCGGCTGGGCGTGCGGGTGGGGTCGACGGTGACGTTTGCGGCGCAGGATACGCAGTTCGTGGCGAAGGTGGTGGCGCTGACGAAGTCCGATGGGCAGCATGCGTATTCGCGGGCGGAGTTTATTTTGCCGCCGCCGGCGCTGGCTGGGCTGCCGGTGGTGTGGTATGGCGGAGTGCATGCCGACCCGGCGCGGGTGGGGGAGTTGCAGCGGGCGCTGTATCAGAACTTCCCGACGGTGACGGTGATCAATGTGGCGCAGGCGCTAGAGACGGTGCGGGCGGTGGTGATGCAGATTACGTATGTGATCCAGTTCCTGGCGGCGTTTTCGATCTTCGCGGGGATTGTGATTCTGGCAAGTTCGATTGCGGGAACGCGGTATAGGCGGGTTCGCGAGGTGGTGGTGCTGAAGACGCTGGGAGCGACGCGGGCGCGGATCGCCACGGTGTTCTCGATTGAGTTTGCGGTGCTGGGGCTGGTGGCGGGGGTGGTGGGGATTGCGTTCGCGAATGTGATTGCGAAGGTGCTGCTAGGACGGCTTACGGTGGCGTATCACTTTGAGTGGATGTGGACGCTGGGCGGGCTGGCGGGGACGGCAGCGCTGACGGTGGTGACGGGCTGGGCGGCGAGCCATCGCATTCTGGGGCAGAAGCCGCTGGAGGTGCTGCGGGAGGAGTGATGGACGGGTGGGTTGTAGGATGAAATTGCTTGCAGAAAATTTGAGATTTAGCACGGATTTGCACCAATGACACCGATTACATAGATTAAGGACGGGCAAGCGTGAGCAACGACGAAATACGGGGATCTTCACTGCGCTCAGGATCACGGCGGAAATGAACAACGGTAGAGACGAAAACAAACTATGGCGGCGAATTGATCGAACGAGAATGGTCAGGGGCGGGAATGAACGTGAAGAGGGACGAGGCGCTGCGGGCGCATGAGCGGCGTTTTCGGCAGGCGGGACATGGGTTTGCGGCGCCGGCGCGGGTGAATTTGATCGGCGAGCATACCGACTATACGGGCGGGTTTGTGATGCCGATGGCGATCGAATTTCAGACGCTGGCGGTGGTGAGTCCACGGGAGGATGGCCGCGCGGTGATTTATTCGGCGAACTATGACGAAGAGGTCTCGTTCGAGATTGCCGGGATGCGGTCGTCGGGCGAGGGGCGGTGGAGTGATTATCCCGCGGGAGTGCTGTGGTGTTTGCGCGAGGCGGGAGTGGAGGTGGGCGGGTTCAGCATGAGCCTGTCGGGGAATGTGCCGCCGGGAGCTGGGTTGAGTTCGTCGGCTTCGCTGGAGGTCGCGACAGCGATGGCGCTGCTGGACCGGGCGGGGGCTGGGATGCCGCTCGAAAAGCTGGCGACGCTGTGCCGGCGGGCGGAGAACGAGTATGTCGGGGCGAAGAGCGGGATCATGGACCAGTTTGCGTCGGCAGGGGCGGTGGCGCACCGGGCGATGCTGCTGGACTGCCGTTCGCTCGAGTACGATTTGCTGCCGCTGCCGGACCGGATCCGGGTGGTGATCTGCAACTCGATGGTGAAACATGCGGTGGCGACGGGAGAGTATGGCAACCGCAGTGATGAGGTGGAGACTGGGCAGGCGGTGCTGCGAGAGCGGCTGGGGCTTCAGTTGCTGCGGGACGCTACGCTCGAAGACCTGGAGGCTTGCCGGAGTGAAATGAGCGCGGCCAGCTTTTTGCGTTGCCGGCACATTATTACCGAGAACCGGCGGGTGCAGCAGGCTCGGGAGGCGCTGCTGGAAGGGGATATGGTCCGGTTCGGGAGGCTGATGGTCGAGGCGCATGCGAGTTTTCGGGACGACTTCGCGGCGAGCTGTGCGGAGGTGGATGACCTGGTGGAGATTGCGATGAGGCAGGAGGAGTGCTTTGGGGCGCGGATTACCGGCGGCGGGTTTGGAGGATGCACGGTGAATATTGTTCGGGCGGGGGGGACGGAGCGGTTTGTGGAGGCGGTACGTGGCGAGTATACGGTAAAGACGGGGATCGAGGCGGAGTGCTTTGTGTGTACGGCTGCGGACGGCGCGGTGGCGCTGGCGGAGAAGGGTGGTGCGCGATGAATCCGCTGGCAGAGAAGAATCCGCATCGCCGGTTCAATCCGCTGAAGCGGGAGTGGGTGCTGGTGTCGCCGAACCGGACCGAGCGGCCGTGGCAGGGGCAGATGGAGAGGCCCGCTGTTCCGGCGGCGCTGACCTACGATCCGAACTGCTATCTGTGTCCGGGGAATGTGCGGGCGGGCGGAGCCCATAACCCGGATTACGCGAGCACGTTTGTGTTTGAGAACGACTATGCGGCGTTGAAATTGGATGCGCCGCGATTCTCGAGTGATGATGGGGACGAGGGGTTGCTGGTGGCGGAGGGGGAGAGCGGAGTGTGCCGGGTGGTGTGCTTTTCGCCGCGGCATGATCTGACGTTGGCGAAGATGCCGGTGGAGGAGATTCGCCGCGTGGTGGACGTGTGGGCGGAGCAGTATGTGGAACTGGGGTCGCGGGAGGATATCAGCTATGTGCAGGTGTTCGAGAACCGCGGAGCGATGATGGGAGCGAGCAATCCGCATCCGCATGGGCAGATCTGGGCGAACCGCTCGGCGCCGAACGAGGTGGTGTCGGAGTTGGGCAGTCAGAGGGCTTACCTGAAGGAGCATGGGCGCTGCCTGTTGTGCGCTTACCAGGAGATAGAGGTCGGGCGGGGGGAGCGTGTGGTGGCGTCGAATGAGAGCTTTGTCGCGGTGGTTCCTTTCTGGGCGGTGTGGCCGTTCGAGGTGATGATTTTGCCGGTGCGGCATGTGGCCGATCTCGAGTCGATGACCGGAGCGGAGCGGGATGGGTTGGCGTCGATCCTGCAGGCGGTGACGCAGACCTACGATAAGGTGTTCGATACGCCGTTTCCTTATTCGATGGGACTGCATCCCAGGCCATATGACGGGGAGGAGCATCCTGAGTGGCACTTTCATGCGCATTTTTATCCGCCGCTGTTGCGGTCGGCTACGATTCGGAAGTTTATGGTGGGGTTTGAGCTGCTGGGTGGGCCGCAGCGCGATATTACGCCTGAGACCGCGGCGGAGAGGTTGCGGGAGGCTGGGCTGGCCTGAGGATTCCGAAACAGACTGCCGGTTGCTTCCGGTGTAGAGGGCAACCGCAGATTCCCTTCGGGAATGACAAATAAAGAGCCAAACAAAGGGCACGGCAGATTCTACGCCAACTGCTCCTTTGCTCTATCGCCAGAAAGAACACCGTGGGGCTTTTACGTATGTGGATTCCTTGGGAGTGGCGGGGCTGAAGAGGCTTATTTCTTTTGGTGGGCGGCTTTGCGGGCTGCGGCCCAACCGGGTTTGGTAGTTTGGCGGCTGCGGCCGAGGGCTAGGGCGCCTTCGGGGACGTCTTCGGTGATGCTGCTGCCGGCGGCGATGTAGGCTCCGGAGCCGATGGTGACGGGGGCGACGAGGGTGGAGTCGGAGCCGATGAAGGCGTGGTCGCCGATGGTGGTGAGGTGCTTGTGGACGCCGTCGTAGTTGCAGGTGATGGTTCCGGCTCCTATGTTGACGCCGACGCCGATGACGGTATCGCCGAGGTAGTTGAGGTGGTTGGCCTTGGAACCTTTGCCGAGAGTGGCTTTTTTGGTTTCGACGAAGTTGCCGACGTGGGCGGATTCGCCGATGCGGCTTTCGGGGCGGAGGTGGGCGTAGGGGCCGAGGACGGCGTGGTTGGCGACTTCGGCGTGATCGAGAATGCAGCCGTTGCGCACGGTGACGTTGTCGCCTAGCTGCGAGTTCTGGATGACGGAGTAGGAGCGGATGCGGGAGTCGGCGCCAATGGTGGTTTTGCCGAGGAGCTGGACGTAAGGCTCGATGACGGTGTCGGGGCCGACGGTGACTTCGGCGTCGATGACGCAGGTTTCGGGACGGAAGATGGTGACGCCCTGGGCCATCAGACGCTGCGCGTTGGCGAGGCGCATGGCGGCGTCGAGGTGCATCATCTCGGCGATAGTGTTGGCTCCGAGGACCTCGTCGAGATGGTCCGCAGGGATGGCGACGACGCGTTGGCCTTCGGCGACGAGCATGGCGGCTACGTCGGTGAGGTAAAACTCGCCGTGGGCGTTGCCGGTGTCGAGGGCGTCGAGTTTGTCGAAGAGGGCTCGGGTTTCGAAGCAGTAGATGCCGGAGTTGATCTCCCTGGTGTAGGGTGCGTGGAGCTGGTCCGGGGTGAGGGATTTCTGCTCGACGATGGCGGTGACTTCGGGTGCGTTCGGGGTCACGCGCAGGACGCGGCCGTAGCCGGTGGGGTCGGCGGGCAGGGCGGTGAGGATGGTCATGGCGGCGTGCTCGCGGAGATGCAGGTCGCGGACGGCGGCGATGGTTTCGGGGCGGATGAGAGGGACGTCGCCGGAGAGGACGAGGAGGTGCTCGGGGAGCTGGCTGCCGGTAAGGGTGAAGAAGGCCTTGAGCATCTGGATGGCGTGGCCGGTGCCGCGCTGCTCGGCCTGGAGGACGAACTTTACGCCGGTGTGAGTGACGGCGGTCTTCACTTGTTCGGACTCGTGGCCGATGATGCAGAAGATGCGATCGGCGGGGACGATGGTCTTCGCGGCGGCGATGACGTGGAGGAGAAGGGCGCGGCCTCCGATCTCGTGGAGGACCTTGGGGCGCTTGCTTTTGAGCCGCGTGCCTTTGCCGGCGGCCATGATGGCGATGGCGAATCCTGATGCGGTCGGGGTGGTCATAGGTATTTATCGTCTCATGTTCGGTTTGGGTGGACCAAGAACGGCAGGCTCGACCGCGGATTTGCGCGGATTAGAAGCAGGGAGTAGGGAATAGGGAGTAGGGAATAGAAGGCGAGGAGGTAGCTGGTGTTGGGAGAGCGGTTCGCGCGGGCGTAAATGCGTGTTTTGGTGTACCTGTATTGTTTTGGGGTACCTGTATAAGGACGGCAGGTTCGACCGGGGATTTGCGCGGATGAGATGGATTTAAGAACAGGCAAAACAAGGCAATAGCGAAGATACGGGGATTCTTACCCTTCGCCGCGCTCGATGGTCAGGATGACAACAAAGAACAAGCAAGTGCCGGTTCGGCGCTGGGGGGGGCGGGGAATAGTAGTCTGGTAGTGCGAGACTACCGAGATAAGGAGCATGCAGATGGCTATGACGTCACTTCCTCTCAGCGAGCGCCCGGCCTGGAAGGCATTGGGAGAGCATCACCAACAGATGGGCGGCAAACTGCTTCGCGAGTTGTTCGCGGACGATCCTTCGCGCGGTGAGCGGTTCACTGCGGAGAGCGGCGGGATCTTTCTCGATTACTCGAAGAACCGTATGACGGACGAGACGCTGAAGCTGCTGGTGCAGTTGGCGGAGGAGTCCGGGTTGAAGTCTCGGATCGAAGCGATGTTTACCGGCGAGAAGATCAACGTCACGGAGAACCGGGCGGTGCTGCATGTGGCATTGCGGGCTCCCAAGGGCGAGTCCATTGTGGTGGATGGAGAGGACGTGGTGCCGGCTGTCCATGCGGTGCTGGACAAGATGGCTGCTTTTTCCAATCGCGTTCGCAGCGGCGAATGGAAGGGGCACACGGGCAAACGGATTCGCGCGGTGGTGAACATCGGGATTGGCGGCTCGGACCTGGGGCCGGTGATGGCCTATGAGGCGTTGAAGTATTACAGCCAGCGCGATATCGCGTTCCGGTTTGTGTCGAATGTGGATGGTACCGATTTCGTCGAGGCTGTGCGGGATCTCGATGCGGAAGAGACGCTTTTTCTGGTTGCGTCGAAGACGTTTACGACGCTGGAGACGATGACGAACGCGCACTCGGCGCGGGACTGGGCGCTGGCTGGACTGGGCGGCGATGAGAAGGCGGTCGCGAAGCATTTTGTCGCGATCTCGACGAACGCGAAGGAGGTTGCGAAGTTCGGGATCGATACGGCGAATATGTTCGAGTTCTGGGACTGGGTGGGCGGCCGCTATTCGATGGATTCGGCAATCGGGTTGTCGACCATGCTGGCGATTGGGCCGCACAATTTTCGCGCGATGCTGGATGGCTTTCATGCGATGGATGTGCATTTTCGCACGGCTCCGTTGGCGAGCAATCTGCCGGCGCTGCTGGGTCTGCTGACGGTGTGGTATACGGACTTTTTTGACGCGCAGACGGTCGCGGTGTTGCCGTATGAGCAGTATATGAAGCGGTTTCCGGCGTATCTGCAGCAGTTGACGATGGAGTCGAACGGCAAGCATGTGACTCTCGATGGGAAGCGGGTGGAGACGCAGACGGGGCCGATCTACTGGGGCGAGCCGGGGACGAATGGGCAGCACTCGTTCTATCAGCTGATTCATCAGGGAACACGGCTGATTCCGTGCGACTTCATTGGATTTTACAAGACGCTGAATCCGCTGGGGCAGCATCACGATATGCTGATGGCGAATGTGTTTGCGCAGGCGGAGGCGCTGGCGTTCGGCAAGACGGCGGAGCAGGTGAAGGCGGAAGGGACGCCGGACTGGCTGGCGCCGCACCGGGTGTTCGAGGGCAACCGGCCGTCGAACACGATTCTTGCGGAACGCCTAACGCCTGATGTGCTGGGCAAGCTGATTGCGCTGTATGAGCACTCGGTGTTTACGCAGGGAGTGATCTGGGGGATCGATTCGTTCGATCAATGGGGGGTGGAGCTAGGCAAGGTGCTGGCGCAACGCATCATAGGTGAGTTGGAGAGCAAGACGGAGCCTGTGTTGTCGCACGATGCCTCGACGACGAACCTGATCCGCAGGTACAGGCGGAATAAGTAAGCGGGGCAGTCGAACCTGAGAGGCTGTTTAATTGAAGACTTCGACCGTGGATTTACACGGATGAAACGGATTAAGAACAGCAAAAAGCAAGAGCAAAGGCGAAATACAGGGATCCTTCCCCTTCGCGGCGCTCGAGGGTCTAGGATGACGGCGAAGAACAGGTAAACATTCGTTTCAGGTAGTTCTTACAAAAGGATCTGCGAATCAAGACAAAGGAGATGGCATGCAACTTGGAATGATCGGTCTGGGCAGGATGGGAGCCAATATGGTTCGGCGGCTGGCGGCGCATGGCCACGAATGCGTTGTGTTCGATATGTCTCCGAAGGCGGTCGAGGACCTGGCGAAGGAGAAGGGGGTTGCCGGCGCTTCTTCGCTCGAGGAGTTTGTGGGCAAGTTGGCCAAGCCGCGCGCGGTGTGGATGATGATTCCGGCGGGAGTGGTGGAGAAGACGATTGCCGAGATCGCTCCGCATCTGGAGTCCGGCGATATTTTGATCGATGGCGGGAACTCGTATTACATCGACGACATTCGCCGCGCGAAGGAGTTGGAGTCGAAGGGGATTCAGTACGTCGATGTGGGGACGAGTGGAGGGGTGTGGGGGTTGGATCGCGGGTACTGTATGATGATCGGCGGCCCGGACGCCGCGGTGGAGCACCTGGATCCTATTTTCAAGGCGATCGCTCCGGGTATTGGCGACATCGCGCGCACCACGGGACGGGAGAAGATGGGGGGCACGGCAGAGCAGGGGTATCTGCACTGCGGGTTGAATGGCGGCGGCCACTTCGTCAAGATGGTGCATAACGGGATCGAGTACGGGATGATGGCGGCGTATGCGGAGGGACTTGGCGTGCTGAAGGGGGCGGATATCGGCAAGCATACGGCGGAGATCGATGCGGAGACGACGCCGCTGCGCGATCCGGAGCACTATCAGTACGAGTTCAACCTGCCGGATGTGACCGAGGTGTGGCGCCGCGGCAGCGTGATCGCTTCGTGGTTGCTGGATCTGACGGCGGATGCTCTGACGCAGGACCCTGAGCTGGCGAAGTTCGGCGGTCGGGTTTCGGACTCGGGAGAGGGGCGCTGGACGATCAAGGCGGGAATCGACGAGGGTATTCCGACTCCGGTGCTGACGGCGGCGTTGTATGAGCGGTTCAGCTCGCGGGGCGAGGCGGAGTTTTCGAATAAGCTGCTGTCGGCGATGCGGTATGAGTTCGGCGGGCATCTGGAGAAGCCGGCAAAGTAAAGGCTGACCGCGGATCTGCACGGACGACGCGGATTATGAACAGGCAACGGCAACCACGGGATCCTTCACTGCGTTCAGGATGACGGCCACTGCGTTTCGGATGACAATGAAAACGGCAGCCGTAAACATTCTTCAGGGTAAATTTTGACAGGTTCCAGAGCGGATTTGCTGTTGGTGTAGAGGGGCAACCGCAGATTCCCTTCGGGAATGACAAACAAAGGGCACGGCACTCTACACCAACTGCTACTTTGCTCTAAGGAGACGATTCGTGGACAAACCTCATTCCGATGCGCTGGTGTTCTTCGGCGCGACTGGCGACCTGGCGTACAAGAAGATATTTCCGGCGCTGCAGACGATGATTAAGCGCGGGACGCTAAACGTTCCGGTGATCGGCGTGGCGAAGGCCGGCTGGAACCTCGATCAGTTCAAGGCGCGGGCTCAGGACAGCCTAGAGAAGCATGGCGGCGTCGACCAAGGCGCGTGGGCGAAGCTGAGTTCGCTGCTGCGGTATGTCGATGGCGACTATGAGGATGCGGCTACGTTTGTTGCGGTGCGGCAGGCGCTGGGTTCGGCCCAGCATCCCGCGCATTATCTGGCGATACCGCCATTCTTGTTCGAGAAGGTGGTGGAACAACTGGTGCAGTCGGGTTCTGCGAAGGGCGCTCGCATCATCGTCGAGAAGCCGTTCGGTCACGATCTGGCGTCGGCGCAGGAGCTGGATCGGATTCTGCTTTCGTCTTTTCCGGAGTCTGCGATCTTTCGCATCGATCATTATCTGGCGAAGGGGCCGGTGCATAACATGGTCTCGTTCCGGTTTTCGAATACGTTCCTGGAGCCACTTTGGAACAGGAATTATGTCGAGAGCGTCCAGATCACGATGGCGGAAAATTTCGGCGTGCAGGGGCGCGGGGCGTTCTACGATCAGACGGGCGCGATTCGGGATGTGGTGCAGAACCATATCTTCCAGGTGATGTGCAATTTGGCGATGGAGTGCCCGGCGCGCAACGACAGCGAGTCGATGCGGGACGAGAAGGTGAAGGTGCTGAAGGCCATTCCTCCGATCAAGCCGGAGGATCTGGTGCGAGGACAATTTCACGGATACCTGCAGGAGAAGGGAGTTGCGCCGGACTCGAAGGTGGAGACGTTCGCGGCGCTTCGCCTGGAGATTAAATCGTGGCGGTGGGACGGGGTTCCTTTTTACATTCGGGCGGGGAAGAACCTTCCGGTGACGTGTATGGAGGTGCTGGCCCGGTTTCGCAAGCCACCTACGACGAACCTGACGGAGCCGGACGTGCCGCAGAACTATATGCGCTTCCGTATCAGCCCGGAGCAGACGGTTGCGATGGCGGTCTCGGTGGCCCCGAGAGCGGAGGGTGGCAGGCGCGAGGAGGTGGAGCTGGTGGCGAGCAGGCATCCACGCCCGGAGGAGATGGAGGCGTACGAGCGGGTACTGACGGATGCGATGGCCGGGGATGCGACGCTGTTTGCGCGGCAGGACTATGTGGAAGAGGCGTGGCGGATCGTCGATCCCGTGCTGAAGGTGGACACGCCGGTCTACGTCTATGAGCCTGGAACGTGGGGTTCGGCGGAGGCTGGGAAGAATATTGTTCCGTGCTGCGGGTGGGACTGTCCGAGCGGAGATGAGCCGGAGGACTTCCGGATCGTCAAGACGTAGCGTCTGTCCAAGAGCTGAAAACTCGACCACGGATTTGCACGGATGAGACGGATTAACGAATAGGCAAGGACAGGAGCAACGGCCGAAATACGGGGATCCTTCCCCCCTTCGCGGCGCTCGAGGGGTAAGGATGACGGCGAAGAACAAGCAACCGTAGAGGATGACCTCAATAGCAGTTTCCGGACAAGTCCTTAGACAGGGTTGATGAGGGGCTCGGACCGGTTGTGACAGATGACGGTGGGAAGACTACAATTCGGGCGCGGAAGAGAATGGCCGTGAGGGAGCGGATGGGTATGGCTACGATGACTGCGCTTCAGCCCGGGAATTACGGGTTTCCTGTGAACCTTCGCAAGAAGTATGACAACTACATTGGCGGGGAGTGGGTGGCTCCGCTCTCGGGGCAGTACTTTGAGAATGTGACGCCGGTGACGGGGCAGGTGCTGTGCGAGATTGCGCGCTCGAATGCGGCTGATGTGGACCGGGCGCTCGATGCGGCGCATGGGGCGAAGAAGGCCTGGGGGAAGACTTCGGTGGCTGAGCGCGGGCGGAGGCTCGAAAAGATTGCGCAGCGGATTGAGGATAACCTAGAGCTGCTGGCAACGGTGGAGACGTGGGACAACGGCAAGCCGATTCGCGAGACGCTGGCGGCGGACATGCCGCTGGCGGTGGATCACTTCCGGTACTTTGCCGGCGTGATCCGGGCGCAGGAGGGCTCGATCTCGGAGATTGACGCGACGACGGTGGCGTACCACTACCATGAGCCGCTGGGCGTGATCGGGCTGATCATTCCGTGGAACTTCCCGATCCTGATGGCGACGTGGAAGCTGGCGCCGGCGCTGGCGGCAGGGAACTGCGTGGTGCTGAAGCCCGCAGAGCAGACGCCGATGTCGATCCTGGTGCTGATGGAGCTGATCCAGGACATTCTGCCGCCGGGTGTGGTGAATATCGTGAATGGGTTTGGGCTGGAGGCAGGGAAGCCGCTGGCGTCAAGTTCGCGAATCAATAAGATTGCGTTTACCGGCGAGACGACAACGGGCAGGCTAATCATGCAGTACGCGTCGCTGAACATTATTCCGGTAACGCTGGAACTGGGCGGGAAGTCGCCGAATATCTTCTTCAAGGATGTGGCGAGCGCGGACGATGCATTTTTCGATAAGGCGCTGGAGGGGTTCGCGATGTTTGCGCTGAACCAAGGCGAGGTGTGTACGTGTCCTTCGCGGGCGCTGATTCAGGACACGCTGTATGACGAGTTCATGGAGCGGGCGCTGGGGCGGGTAAAGGCGATCAAGCAGGGCAATCCGCTGGACCAGACGACGATGATCGGGGCGCAGGCTTCGACCGAGCAGATGGAGAAGATTCTTTCGTACTTCGACATTGGCAGGCAGGAGGGCGCGGAGGTGCTTGCGGGTGGCGAACGAACGAAGATGGACGGCGCCCTGGCGGAGGGATTTTATATTAAGCCGACGGTGTTCAAAGGCAACAACAAGATGAGGATCTTTCAGGAGGAGATCTTCGGGCCGGTGGTGTCGGTGACGACCTTCCATGATGACGATGAGGCACTGGCGCTGGCGAACGATACGCTGTATGGATTGGGAGCTGGTGTCTGGACGCGGGATATGAACCGGGCGTATCACTTTGGGCGGGAGATTCAGGCGGGGCGGGTGTGGACGAACTGCTACCATTTGTATCCGGCGCATGCGGCGTTTGGGGGGTATAAGCAGTCGGGGGTTGGGCGGGAGAACCATAAGATGATGCTGGAGCATTACCAGCAGACGAAGAACCAGCTGGTGAGCTATAGCCCGAATGCTTTGGGATTCTTTTAGCCACTTCGTCCTGCCGGACGGGCCTCCTGCGCGGAGGGCGGTCACTTCGTGACGCGTATACCCCTTCGGCTGGTCCTCCCGATGGTCGGGATCGGAGTTCGCGCCGACCAACGGCAGGAACTATGCTGCTTAGAGTTGCAAGGAAAGGTAGACACACCACGAAGTGACCGCCCTCCGCGCAGGAGGCCCGTCCGGCAGGACATGCGTTTATGAGTGATTTACCTGAGCAGGTGGTGACTACGGCGGCGGCTGAGGAGTTGATGCGGCGGCTTGCGGCGAAGCATGGGGCGCTGATGTTTCATCAGTCGGGAGGCTGCTGCGATGGCAGCTCGCCGATGTGCTATCCGCGTGGGGAGTTTCTGGTAGGCGATGGCGATGTGCTGTTAGCGACTCTGGGGGAGACGCCGTTTTATATGAGCAGGAGCCAGTTTGAATACTGGAAGCACACGCAGTTAATTCTGGATGTGGTGTCGGGGCGGGGTGGGATGTTTTCGCTGGAGAACGGAGAGGGGGAGCGGTTTTTGATACGGTCGCGGCTGTTTACCGGGGAGGAGACCGCAGCGTTGCGGGCGGCTAAGCGAATCTGAAGAGCCGGGTGATGGCTACTTTTTAGTAGCGCATTTGGCCATGATGGCGCCATGGAGGCGTTCGCGAAGTTCAGGAGAGACTTCGTAGAGCTCGGCGCCCTTGTAGACCTCGATAGTCTGGTGGGTGGTGTTGAGGACGACACGGCAGTGCTGGCAGCTTGAGGTGTGAAGACTGATCTCTTCGCGGAGTTCGGCGGTGAGCTGGTCGTCGAAGTAGTCGGAGAGGTGGCTAAGAAGATCGGTGCAGTTCATGCGGTCTGGCCCTCCTGCTTTTGCCGGAAGTATCGGCTGAGGCGTTCGCGCAGTTGCAGGCGCGCTCTCAGCAGGCGAGATTTGACGGCGGGGACGCTCAAGCCGAGAGCCTCCGCAGTCTCTTCCGTGGAGAGATTTTCGATGTCGCGCAAGGTAAAGACGGTACGAAAGCCAGGAGGTAGGCCCTGGATGGTCTTGCGGAGGATGTCGCCGAGCTCGGACTGGTTGTAGAGCTGCTCCGGGTTGGGCCGCCACTCAGCAAAATCGCGGGGAATGGAGCCTTCATCGGTCTGGACATCTTCATCCATGGAGACGGTCTTGCTGGTCTTGCGCTTGCGCAGGCGCATGAGGCTTTCGTTAACGGCGATGCGGACCAACCAGGTAGAGAATTTGGAGTTTCCCTGAAACTGATCGAGCTTCTCGTATGCTTTGAGAAATGCGTCCTGCGTGATGTCCTCGGCGTCTTCACGGTTTTGGGTGATGTGCTGCGCTACCCGGAAGATCTGGCGTTCGTACTGCCGGACGAGCTGCTCGAATGCGGCTGTATCCCCAGATTTGGCGCGTGCTACAAGCGCTACGTCAGGATGAACTTCTTCCGTTACTGGAGATTGGATGGCAGGCATGTGTAAAAGATGCGAAAAAGGCGGATGCAACCACGCAGAGGCGCTAGCGGTATCCGGTTCTTCCATCATACTAAATGCGGCTGAGTGGTAGGGCAATGTGGGCTGGGCATGGAGGGTCAGTTAGCAGCTTCGAGGTTGCGAACCACATGTGCAGGAAATCCTGCTCATGTTCTGGTGGAGCGATTGACGAAGAGGAAGGAACGCAAGAACGCCCGGCCTCACGATCTCATCTTCGGCAACACCCGAGGCAATCCCGATAGCGAGATGGATACGGTGGTGAAGCGCGTTGCGGAACGCGCCGGTTTGAACTGTGGGCGCTGTGTGACCGAGCATGGCAACAAGTGTGCCGAAGGGCCGTACTGCATGAACTTCTTCCTGCACAAGTTCCGGCACACCTTCGCCACCAATCACCTGCGCGACGGCGTAGACATCCGCACTGTCCAGGCATGGCTTGGACACCGCGACATCAAATCCACGATGGTCTACCTCAAGGGCATCCGTTCCAAGGACGCCGCACACAAGGTCAACAACGGTGAACTGGCGAGTATGGTGGCCCTAGACGAATAGATGGTTCTACGGCTACCCCATGCTAGGCTCAAAGTATGGGGTAGCCGTGGGCGGCTCCGGTCGTAACCAGTTGTGAGCGGTTTCGTTCGCAGATTGGAGGACACAATGATTCAGATTGAACTCAAACCCGAAATCGAGGCCCGGCTTGTCGCGGACGCGCACGCAGAAGGCGTCGAGCCAGCCGTCTACGCTGGCAGCATGATCGAGCGCGTCTATATTCGCGTGAATGGCACCAGCATGGCACCAGCAGACCATCACGGAAGCCGGAGGAAGTTCGCGCGTGGCTCGATTCCCTAACACAGTTCTCCGACAAAATTCCCCAGCTTCCCAAAGAAGCGTTCACCCGCGAGAGCTTTTATCAGGATCACGAGTAGATGGGGATAGATGCCTGTCTGGTGGATACCAACGTCCTGTTGCGTATCCCCAAGCGCTCCGACCCGAATCACGCTGCCGTAGACAGCGCACTCTCGAAGCTGGCGATTCAGGGCACCATTCTGCATTACACCCACCAGAACATCGCGGAACTCTGGAACACTATGACCCGCCCTCACTCGCGGAATGGCTTTGGCCTCACTGTTCAGGACGCTGGCCGAGAGGTGGGATTGATCGAATCGACGGCCCGCATCTACCTTGAAGGCCGTCTCTGGCCTAAAGGCACAACCTGTCCAACATGCGGCGGTCAAGATCGCATCACCACCCGCAAGCGCGAAGGCTTTTACCGCTGCAATAAGTGCCAACTCGATTTCACGATCCGCACAGGAACGATTTTCGAGCGGTCGCACATCCCGCTGCACAAGTGGATTTACGCAATGTACCTGCTGGTTACTGCCCGCAAAGGCATCTCGTCTATGCAAGTAGCCAAAGAGATTGGCATTCAACAAAAAGCTGCATGGTTCATGTTGCACCGTCTCCGCGAGGCTTGTGGTGGCGAACTAGAGAAGCTGCAAGGTATGGTCGAAATTGATGAAGCCTACTTCGGCGGTAAAGAGGCCAATAAGCATGAGGCTAAGAAGCTCCGCGCCGGTCGCGGCTCGGTCGGAAAGACGGCTGTACTCGGCTTGCGTGAGCGTGGAGGTCGCACTATCGCCATGACCGTTGCCAACACCGACAAAGAGACGATTCAAACCGCCATCATGGATAACGTCGAAGTCGGCTCTACCCTGCTCACCGACGAGGCCACTGCCTACAATGGGATGGCCGGTCTCTTCTTCAACCATGAGACGGTGAACCACAGCGCGGGCGAGTACGTTCGTGGAGCTGCTGGAACGAACGGTATCGAGAGCGTGTGGGCAGTGATGAAGCGTGGGATGCACGGTGTCTATCATCACGCCAGCCCGAAGCATCTGCATCGCTACGTTGACGAGTTCACCTTCCGGCTCAACGAAGGCGACGTGAAAATTCACACGCTCGACCGTCTCGATAGCTTCATCAAAGCTATGGACGGCAAGCGGCTCACCTATGCGAGGTTGATTCAATGAAGACACCCAAAGTCTTAGACAAAATGGTTGATGTTGTCCTTCGCTATCGCCCTGAATCGAAGGTAAAAGAGCCGCGAGAGCGGAAGAAAAAGCCGAAGCCCGAAGCTAATGAAAATAAATAGTTAGGGACTAAAGGACGTAATTCCCCTTTGTTTGTTGAAGAGCTGACAAATCGCTTCCGGCAATCACCGGAGATATCCGAAAAGAAGCCGGTCGTATCCGTTCGTGTTCGAGCAACCAGACCGAAGACATCGCGTGAGAAAGATGACGATCAAATAGACCTGTTTGCGGTCGCCGACAAACGCAAATAGCAGTCCAATCTCTAAAAAAGATTGGCCCATAACAAACAAGTATTGGACGGCTAGAAATTATCGGCACTAAGCTCCGGCATATTCCCGACTGAGACCAGTCGATGGAGGTGCCGATGTCTTCCGAATGCAGTGTCGTCAATCCCCGCAACAAAGCCCACTCTCATTGCTCGCTTCGCAGACGGCGAGTGCGACTCATCTCTCGAAAACTCCTCTGTGCCGCGCATGTGATGGGGCCGACTCTTGTTGCGCTCTCACTCGCAAGCGTTGCCAACGCCGCTCACGCTCAAGGAACGATGGACTTCTCCGGAGCGCAAACGTTGATGGGAACTTTTAAGACTTTCGCTGCCTTCTTCCGCCGAGCCGACGAGGGAACACTCTCACGGCTGCTGGTCGAGTCTAGCATTCTGCTGGCGGCCTCGCGGGGCAATCCTTCCAGCGTGCTCAAGGATGCAGCCACGGCTTACAAAGTGGATACCGACGCCATCGCTGCCAAGGTAAGGCAGGAGTTCACCGCCAAGGAAAAAGCAAAGAAGGCGACACCGCCTGAGACGAAAGCCGCAAAGAAAGCGGCATAGCTCTCCATTCATCGAGGGGCGGTGTTCGCCGCCCCTCCTCTTTGCCTGCAAAAAGCAGCAGGGAGAACCCGTGCTGGTTTCTCCCTGCACCCTCTGCCCATTTCGGTTCCGGCCTTCGCTCGCCGGCTGCGCGTCTGAAATCGTCTGCGACGATTGCGGAAGCGACTTAAGGCTGGTTAGAGCGTATATCCTCTCACATAGAGGACTGGCTCGCCAAGACGAACGCCCTGAGAAAGCCGCGTTGCTTACTTTTCCGGCGGAGGCTTTACAGCAATGGGAGCCGCTAGATAGAAATCCATTTGTGATTCAGCAGGAAGAGTCACCGTAGTGTCAGAGGTCAACCGTACTTATGCCCGAAGATGCATCCCGCTTCGGCGGCTGAGTGAGAAGCCGCCGCAATGGTGGCGATACAAGGTAATTTCCAGTCATGGGGCGGCCCGGAACTTGTCCGGGCCGCCATATACCCTCTAGGAACTTGTTGAAAAACGTGGGACCAGTCACCTGGCCCGCAATTCTGCGTGATGCTCAAGTGTCCATCAAATGCAGTCGATCGCTCCTGAGGCATCCTGACGAGGTATGTACCTCGACCATTTTCTCTGATAGTCCTTTTTCAACAAACTCCTAGTGCAATGCCCAATGCTGGGTTGAAAAACCAAGATCAGTCCATATCTCTAACTGATTTCCTGGCGTTGTTGAACCATGCGTATCATCCAGTGGGAGATCGGCAGCCTGGTTCTGGAGTTCATATTGATTTAGGCCCACATCAACAAAACGCCAGTTCTGATTGCTCCCCCAGTACAGCCCCACAAAGCGACCGGGTTACCTGGAGTCGTAAGGCTGCCCGTGTTATCAACGCATAGCCCCGTTTTCTCGCTCTGAATTGAAAAATAACCACCTCCCTGCGCATGGACCTGCCAGTATTCGTCGTATACGCCGTTTGAATCTGTACATCCCCATAAATCCGCTGGAGTATTGTTCGCCGTACCCCCTTTATAGTCGTCGAGACACAAGCCTGCCCCTATATTTTGAAACGAATAGTAGAAGCCATCCGTGGGCAGTTGGTTCCAGTTCTCCCTTCCCCAATAACTTACGCACTGGTTGTTGCTGTTATAGGCACTCGCTATCTCCCATATGCTTGACCCGTCCGTCGCCGGCAAAATCGCCGAAGAATAGTTTGGGCAAAAATTGTCGGAGGGATGTGACACTTGTAAAGGTGACGCCACTAGGTACCAATTTCCGGTGCCATTCGTTAGATTCGCGAACATAACCAGACCATTTGCATTCGATACAGAACCATCTGATTCAAACAGCTCCTGTCCTATGAGCAGGAGAGCGCCGTTGCTTGCAAGCACCGAAGGGCTCCATACATTCGTGGGTGCGTGTTCGAAGTACTGTCCCGAAGGCGTCTGAATCTTCGTGCCTGTATTGGTTGGGTCGCCAAAGTTCCACCCATCTGTCGAGGTACGAGAGAACGCGGTGCATGCTGCAGGGCCGCACAACTCATAGCTCATAAAGTAGGTTCCGTTTGGCATCTTGGATATCACTGCCATACCGGGTCTGTCTGCCTGGATCAGGCTTGCTACAACATTCGATGCATCCTGCCAGGTCGTACCATTATATGTCCGTATGTGGGAGATCTTCTGACTGCAACAGCTGTCGGTTTCATTGGACCAGAACATCACGAGTGCACCGTCACTCGCGATTTCGAACTGGGGTTCCCAAATTCCGTCGCCAAAACTGCCACCGCCTGAGACCGGCATGGACGAGTAACTCCAGGTGTTTCCCTGATCCGTGCTTATGGAGACCTCAATCATCGAGGTTCTAGGAGATCCCATGAAATAGGTGGAGGCAAACAAGAGCGTTCCGGCTTGCATGCTCCCTACAGTCTGCGGCATCTCATACAGAGTTCCGCCGCCCCACTCGCTCCCGAATTGAGAGGGTACAGTTCCAGTAAAGACCCACTGGGCTCCGTTATTGTTGCTGACAAAGATGTTGCCGTTGGTACTGGCTACAAACAGGCCGTTTGTGATAGCGGACCGTGTGACAGCCGGATCAATCCCGGGTAGTAAGTGCTGTTCGGCACATAGAAGCCGGTATTCGATGCCCCACCCGTCCCGCTAACCGGCTGGCTTGTCACGAACAACACATTTCTGGCATCGTTTGACTGGAAACCAGCGTAAACGGAGTTTCCGAATCCCGTTGCTGCTGGCCCTGTACCACCCATCTTCACGTTGCTGTAGAGCGCGGGACTTGGCCAGGAAACTCCATCTGACGACGAAGTCACCAGCATCTCGTGACTACTGTCGTCCGCTTCATAGAAATAGTAGAGAACGTTAGCATCGTTTTGATTGATGACGGCCAGAGCGGGTGAACTGCCCCAAACCATCGTTTGACCCGCTAGCTTGTAAGAACTAAAGTTGATGCCGTCCGACGAAGATGCAATCCATACATCATTGCTTGAATCATTGGCCCTAAAGGCGATATAGAGTATCCCGTTCAGTACCGCCATCGAAGGATCGCTGCCGATCTGAACATTGGGTATAGGATAAGCGGCCGGCCAGGTCACCCCATCAGTGGAACGCGTCACAAACAACGTGTGACTCGGGTCGTTCGCCTGGAAGGCAACGTACAACTGGTTGTTGAACAGCGCCATGGCGGGAGCGCCACCCATTTGAATATCCGTGTGCCGGGTTGCAGTTGGAAAGTTGGTCCCAGTCGGCGACGACGTGGTGTAGAGGTCGTTATCCACACCCAGGCCCCGGAATGCCACATACAGTTGGGTGTTGAATGCTGCCAGGGCGGGTGCGCTGCTCGATCGAAGGTTCGTGTACTGGGTTGCAGTTGGAAAGTTGGTCCCAGTTGACGACGAGGTAACATAGAGGTCGTTATTCACACCAACCCCTTCGAACGCAGCGTAGACGCTTCCTTTGAAAGCGGCAAGTGACGGCTTGGTCCCCATGATATCGTTCGGCTGCTGGGCCGCCGGCGCTCCGAATGTGTCTTGTGCGCCGCCGTTTCCCCCATCGGTTGGCCCGGTGTATACGCTCGCTTCAGTCACTTTGTTGGTCACGAACAAAACGTTTCTGGTATCGTTTGACTGGAAGCCCACGAAGACTCCGTTGGCAAACGCCGCCGCCCCCGGTCCTGTAGCGCCCATCTGAACACCGAGATAGGCCGCAGGACCCTGCCAGGTAAAGCCGTCCGTTGAAGCCGTCACCAGCATCTCGTGGCCTTGGTCATTCGCCTCATAGATGTAGTAGAGAACATTATTGGAGGCCACCAGAGCAGGCGAACTGTACCCGTCCATCGTTTGACCGTCCAGCTTCTGGGAGCTGAAGTTGATTCCGTCGGCCGAAGATGCAATCCACACGTCATTACTTGAGTCATTCGCCCTGAAGGCGACGTAAAGTATACCGTTGAAGACCGCCATCGCAGGATTACTGCCTATCTGAACGTTGGGTATCTGCCATGCGACCGGCCAGTTCACTCCATCTGAAGAACTCGTTATATGCAAAGTGTGGCCCGGATCGTTCGCCTGGAAGGCTGCATATAGTTGATTGTTGAAGACAGCCAGTGCGGGAGCGCCGCCCATTTGAATATTCGTGTACCTGGTTGCAGTTGGAAAGTTGGTCCCGGTCGGAGACGAAGTAATGTAGAAGTCGTTATCTACATTCAGGCCACGGAATGCCATAAATAGTTGGTTATTGTATGTCGCCAGTGCGGGTGCGCTGCTCGATTGAACATTCGTGTACCTCGTTGCAATTGGGAAGTTGTTCCCAGTTGACGAAGACGTAACGTAAAGGTCGTTAGCTACATTTGCCCCTTGGAAGGCGACGAAAAGGCTCCCATTGAACGAGGCAAGCGCCGGCTTGGTCGCCATAATGTCGTTCGGCTGTTGCATCGCCGGCGTTCCAAACCCGTCCTGTGGACCAGGGCCGCCAGGATCACTTGGTCCAGTGTACGGACCGGGAGGCTCGATAACGCCTGTCCCCCCGCTACCCGCGTTACAGCCGCCGCTGTTGCACGTATAACCCGCCGCAACGATATTAGCCTGGACTGCGGTTTCCGTCGCATCCGATGGATAGCCCGACGTCATGGCACCTTCAAAAAAGGCGCCAATATCCGTATCGCTGTTATCGCCGCCGGTTCCCAGAATGATGGACCCTTCCAGCTTTATCGGGATGTACCCCGACTTAGTGGTAGGAAGCGATCCCGAGTATTCCGCAGTGAGATTACCCGATTGAGCATTGCCTCCCTTCAGGGCAAAGGTGCTGGTTCCGTTGTTCTTGAGCATCGCCGTGACGAAGTCGTATCCCATGGACACGTCTGCGAGATTGGTGCCATTGCCCATGTATTGGCCGTCTTCAAGGTCGGCTTCCACCCATGGGCCGCTCCCGCTGCAGGTGAATTCGCAATAGGTTCCAAAGTTGAGCGCATCCATGTGGCCGGGGCCTTTATCGGTGCTACTAGTTTCGGCGTTCCATAGTCGAAGCAGCACCCGTTGTTCACGTACGTGCCGCTGGTCACCATGTACATGCCCTCCGGCGACGCGCTCGTGGCAACGCCGTGCGTGGCATTGTTGCGGTAGCCGACGCCAGGCGTCACTTTCAGGCCGTAGACTGAATTTCCGTTGGCGCTGATGGGCAGCGCGTTCGCCACCGCCTCGGAAAGACGGGCCGTTACCGGCAGATCGTTATGGTTGGAAGTTTGATCGTAGATGATGGTAATGCTGCATGTCGTACTCGCGCAGAAGGAATCCTGCGAGCCCGCGTCTGCATAACCTCCCGTGGCCCGCGTGAGGATATCCTTAGTCTGGCCATCTGACGCACGCGTGACTTGGTACAGCCTTCCGCTATAAGCGCCAAACAGAGCCGGCACCATGCTATGCGCGGCGACGCATGGAGTGCCGCCCGAAGCATAGATATCGCAAGTACTGGTACCACTGGGGGAGGTGCCATCGCCACCGCTAGTGACCGCGGTTGCAGCTGTGATCACTTGGTAATAACAGTCTTTGGTGTACCCCGGCGCCGGATCGCCTAAGACATCCGTATTACAAGCTACCCCGCCGTTGAATACTCCATAGTTGAACTTCTTATCATCCGGGCCGGACCCAACTGTCGCACCGAACGCGATTCTTCCCAGACCTTTGAATTGGCATACGCCATTGCCGCTGCCCTGGCCCGCGCAAAACTGATATCCGCTGGGACCGTAGTGAGGGGATACATAGCCTTGAACGCCTTGATAAAAGCACGCCTTGTGAATACCGAAAGCCGGGTCGCCGCCATAAGTAAATGTTGTTTTCACGTCACACAGAAACCTGTTGGAAATGCTAAAGAAGGCATAACTATACTTACCGCCGCCTGCCATGAGTGCGTATGCATTTCCCTCGTAACTGCAGGTTTCCTGCTCATCACCGCAGTAGACAAACCCGACCTGATACGGAGCTCCATAGGCTCCCAAATATCCGATGGGTGGGCTGAAGTAGCAGGCCTTAACAACACCGTAAAGCGGATCCGTGAAAACGGTTGCGTTGCAGTCTACACTGTTCGCGAACGTAACGGGTTTGGTATAAACGCCATTTGCACCAAAACTACGTTGCGATCGCCGGTGAAGCTGCAGCTACCACCCTCAGATGCGCACAAGGTATAGGTCGTCTGGTTGTTGACGTCGCAGCCGGGGTATCCTAGTGAACTGCAATTTCCAGGTACTGCAAGATCTGAGTAACCAAATAGAGGAGCGGCCAAAGGTACAGCGATCGTGTCTGCATTCGTATAGATTCTGAGTCTGACGTTATTGTTGAGGAGACTGCCGCCGGTCGCTGGTAGAAACTGCACGTTGACTGTACAAGATTGGTTGAAACTCAAAACGGTATTGACAAGGCAGGAACCGCCTGTAACCCGGAAGTTATCTAAGTAAGTTGTTCCCGCATTGGAATCGATTGGTTCGACCTGGATCAGGCTAATGTCGAGCTGCGATGTCGCCTGACCGACGTTCGTGACGGTAAATGTCTGTGTTTGAGAGGAAGAAAAGAAATTGACATGGGACGGGCTCAACTGGCCGAGAGGAGCGGCTGCAGGCCGCTTGCAGGGTGAAGGTAAAAATATGGGGCTGTAACTTAGCTGCGTGTTTCCCGGCGTGCTGTTTTCGAATTGCCCTGAATTACAGGGGTAAATTCCATTCACTATGATCTGGTCGTCGGTGGACTGGTAACTTTCTTGGTTACCTACGATGGCGCTTCGTAGGCCTTGCAGAGTGCCGTTTCCAAGTATTCCGTTCTTTGTGTAAGAAATTTCATATATTGAAGCTTGGTAGGCGTTGATGCCGTTGAGTACGTTGTCATCAAAGGCGACGGGGTTGTTTATTGCGCCACCAACATCGTTTGAGCCGCCGGGACTCGGGTTATTAACCGACCTGAACCAGTTGACGCTTATCCTTCCCAGGTAGACGCCTCTCGCGGGCGCAAAGTTTACCGCACTGTTCGGCGGCGTGGTTAACCCTCCTCCCGTTGGATAGCTGAGGACAGGGTAACCTGAGCCCACGACGCCCTCGTACCAACTGTATTTTGAGGTGCCGGAAGCGGGATTGGAAAGCGTAGCGTACTCGTCGAGGTAGATCGAACCGTTGGTTGTGAAGGTGACGTATATCGTATCGTAGGTGCAGCTGTTGGCAAGGACACATGGACTTCGCAGAGGGTCCCACAAACGATTGGCATACACCACCAATGGCTGGGAAATCGGACCATCGACCCGTTTGGCGATGTACCAATAGCCCGTATAGTCGCGGAGGAGAGCAAAGGCTACATCTGTGTCATTGTTCTGACCGTCATTGATCATAAAGATCGATTGAAGTGGTTTCGATGTAGCGCTGATGCCCTTTGTCACATCGAGATTGACGGTGATCGTGAAGCCTGCGGCTGAAGGGCCGTTCGGAAGAATGAGGTCGAATTCTTGATTACCGGATATGCCCTTTGTGGGATCAGCAATGATAGACATATTGGACGCCTGAGTGGCGCTGACTTGCTGAACCGAAGTTGAAGGATTACCGAGAACCGCCGTGGGAGAATAGGGCACACCTTCACCAAATTCTTCCGCGTCCTGCGCTTTCGCAAGAGGGCCGGCAGCTAACAAGACCACAGCAAGCACGAACGTGAAGGTGTTTCGCAAAACATGACTCAGCTTCATGACATTCTCCTAGAACGGCGTGAGCGTGAAATGCCTAATTGAGAGTGAACTGTGTTTACTGAATTCAGTCCGTGAATCGAAGCCCGCAGTTGACTAAGTAGCGATTGGCATTCCCATACCCGTCCAAGGTGATGGATGTCGTGATGATGTTGTATGGCCAGCCATTAAAGGGCCTCAGCGGTGAAGATGGGGGTTGGTAATTAAACTCGATGGTCGCTTGTCCCCACGTCTGGAGTGCCTGGGGAGCATGGCAACACTGACCGGCGCTCCAGCGTGAGCCCTCTGGAAAGCCGTTGGATGCTAGAAAGGATTCGGTGCCGTGAATACCGGTGGCGGGACTGACGCCGAGTAGGTCCGCAGTGTTCCACTGCCAAGTCGAAACACCCTCGTACTGTACATTCCAGTTTGTGATTACATAAGCAGGATAAGACTGATATCCCTTCTGGTCGCCTGCCGAAACGGGATAGATCTCGGCTGGTGGATCATTGTTGCCTTGGTTGTAGGCAATCAGCACCATCCCTGGCTGATTCGGCTGACCGGAATAGTTGGCGCTCACTAATCCCGTCCAATCAGCCGAAGTCATGTTCCTGGAAACGAACTTGTAGACAACCATCTGTTCCAGGTCGACGTTATTTGCTAGCTCAAAGGCCGACACCTCCGCCATTGCTTCTTGCACTCCCAAATACGATGTGGAGTTGCAGTACTTTAACGCTGTATTAGTCGCACAAACGACATTCGGTAGTGTATCGTCGGCGCCAGCGTTTAGCTCGGGCTCGCCGCCCTTGATATCAAGAACAAGTTCCGGTCCGCGCGCCACCAAATCTCTGCCTTGATTCCCGGCTCCGCTCACAATCGCTGAGGAGTTTGCCCGCGCTTTCGCTAGTATGTGTGCCAAGAGATCCGTCAGGCTGTGCAGAACTACTGGAGTTGTTGTCGTACAGCCTGGAGTGACGGGAACTGGGACAGGAATACAGTTATTGGCATACGCCGGTCGGCCAGCTCGATCCACCATGGGTCGACCGACCAGAGACTCTGGTGTGGCCGAGTAGATCACATTCTGCGGATTCGTGTTATCGAGATCTGGACCCTCGCCGCGCAGGTCATAGTCGTGGGTTAGAAACATTTTGCCATTGGGGTAGTTGACGCCCTCAGTGGAGTTAAAGCCGGGAGCACTTAGACGAATATCCATTTCGACAGCTTCTGCACCCAGGTCAAGGGCCGCCTCGTATGCTTCCAAAGTATTTTCTGGGCAGAATTCCCATACTCCGCGGTGAGCAACCATCGCCACAAGATTGAAAGTGCTCCCCGAGGTCACGTTGAAGTTTGCATTCAACTGGGTGTACTGGCGGATCTTGCCAAGGCTGAAGGTCGAGGCGGCGGCGGCGCGAGCCGACGTGATGGTGGCTGCCGGGCAGTATGGCGTGAAGGCGGATTGCGCGGAGGCGTTGCGGGCCACCCGGCGGCAAGGACTAAGATAACCAGCATCAGCATCGATAGAGAGAACGAACGCGGCGATTTCATTCTGGACTCCAGGGTTGTGAATCAATCTGAGGATCAGACGCACCCGTGGTCTCACGGAGTGGGCGTCCGGTGAAAGCTGTTCGTGCGACACAGATAGGCTGGGTTTCTGGCCCGACCTAGGGCCGGTGCGAGATCAAACTAATCACCGGCACATCTACAGCGCAAGTGGGTAAGAGGGTGAGAGTGTTGAGTGAACAAGGGGTGGGATGATCTGTTCCACCTCAGAAAGGTGCTTATCAAGCAACTACTTACGTAGGCGATACGTTGGTCGTTCGGACATTGTTAAAAGTCAGTCAACAAAGTCTCGCAAAGAAAGCCTTACGTTCGCGGCAGGTCTTCACAGCATGTTCAAGGAAAGGGGAATAATGTTTTGGGTCGTTACGGCTGCATACGCACGATATAAACCGACCCGAGCAGGCATCTGCCGTCCAATGAATCGTTCACTTAAAGCCGAGTTCGTCCGTACAGGTCGAATGGCTCGCTTTGCTGGCTATGTCGCGGAAAAGTCTCTTGGCGGGATAAGGCGAGCTGCAGGTTAGCATCGGAGTCTCCGACAGACTAAAACGGAGACGATGCTTGCCGTCGCGGGCTGGTGCGCGCCGATGAGTTCGCGGCGAAGCTTTTCTTCGCTGATGCGTTGGTCTATGGTGGGGGTAAGGCAGTGTCCGCTGATCCGGACTGATGGCGACACTTTGAGTTCCGTCTGCCAACGTCTGAGATAGCCATCCAAGCTCGCGTGGTGTGCCCTGTCGAAACGAGTAGGAGAAGACGCTCCCTGCCACCCTCATCCCGCTACTGGCCCCCGGTCGCCGACTGCGCGTCAGGAGTCAAGTTCCTCCTGCTGCACCTTCGCCTGATAGCCAGAAGGACCGACCAAGATGTGCGACGGGGATCAGGGCTGGAACGATTGCAGTGAGTGAGAACGCTAGCGTGGCAATGCACCGCGGCGGAGCTTGATCTCGCTCGAACTATTGTCAATTGCGGCGTATAGAAGTGTCTGCCCATCAGGACTAATGACGAGACTAGGTGTTCCGAGAGATAAATCCTGATTTACGTGGCCCAACTTTCTCAGTTTGCCATTACTGACATCGAAGGCGAGAATGTCGGCTCCCCCGGCCGACGTCGATGAGGCGAAGTAGATCGACGTGCCTACGGGAGTCCAGTCCAAATCTGGCGTAGGAATAACCTGCGAAAGTTGTCTCGGGCTACCGCCATCTGGATCAGAGACCCACACATGGCGCCGCTCGTTCTCTTGATAGAAAAGTCGCTTTCCGTCGGGCGACTCAATTCCGACCATAAACCCAGCTGGAGCGATCACTTGATTCTGATTGGTTTTCAGATCTCGCCTCCAAATCTCTGGTGCTCCGCCACGTGTGGTATCGAAGTAAATGTATCTGCCGTTGCGCGACCACGATGGACGCCTGACTTCGAATGGTGGTTGATCCTCAACCACTTGTGGCTTTCCTTGATTGACGGTCATTCTATATATGGCAGAGTGCCCCTTGGGCCGGGCATCGAATACGATGGAACTACCATCAGGCGACCAGCGTATTGTCCCGAGCCACGGCCCACCGAAATGGGTGAGTTGGCGTAAATGTTGGCCATCGCTATCGCAAAGCCAGATCTCCGGACTGCCGGACCGATCTGAAACAAACGCAATGATGCGTCCGTCCGGTGAAAAACTTGGGGAATGATTTTGCCCCGTTGATGCGAGAAATCTCTGTGGTGTACCAATCTCATCGTCTTTAAGGGGCAATCGCCAGATGTTCCAGTTCTCGTGATTCTCGACGAAAACAACGAACTTGCCGTTCGGCGAGACAGAGGGATCGGCAGCCGACGCTGTAGCCGCAGGTAAGGGCTTCGGTTCTCCACCTTGTACTGAGATCACTTGCAATTGATAGGCGCCTCGCTCCTTGGAAGCAAAGACCAAATGCGATCCATCAGGCGTCCAGCCGACGCCACGTAGATCTTTGACTTCTCGCGTTAGCCGATTCAGATGGTTGCCGGCGATGTCGATGGTGTACAGATATCCAACCGCGTGGCTGATCAACCGGACAAAGGCAATTGTTTGGCCATCTGGAGACAGTCGAGCGTAGCAATCCTGATCCGTACCGCCAGGCCTGGAAATTGTCTTCTGCTCTCCAGTAAGAGTCGATACGGATATTAGACCGTGTTCTCCCTCTGAAGGATCGGTCAAAATGATCTGGTCACCATGCGGGCTCCAAGATAGCGTTTGGCAGCCGGCCAGCGGATTATTTGAGCCCCATGTGCCGAGCGAATCCTGCATCCGTCGGATCAATCTCTCTCGATGCGTGACTGTGTCAAGCAAAATCAGTTGAGCCTCTCCTCCAGCTTCAGTCAGCGGGAGCTCGGTTCCAGCTTCGCGAAGAAACGCTAACTGCTTTCCATCTGGCGACCACGCTGGATGGATACTAGGCAGAGAATCGTGAGTGAGCCGTTGCAGTTCCGCTGAACCAATCGACTTGCTGTAGATATCAACTCGATCTCCACCGCCGTTCCAAACAAAAGCAATCGTCTTATTGTCGGGCGAAATAGCTGGACTAAATTGCAGACCAGCCTCCGAGGAGAACGGCTCTATCTCGTACTCATCGTCCCGACTCCGCGTTCCCGACCAGTGGTGTAAAGCGGCGAATAGAACAGACAGTAGGCCTACGACGCCGACCAATAACAAAACTTGGTTCCCAACGATATGTTCCTTCGGACTCTGTCCGATAATCGTGCCGTCCACAGCAGCTTGTCCTGGGTATATAGCAGCTAACCCGACCGGGTACGCGGTCGTTTGTTCAGCTAGGGCGACGTTAGGAACGAGTTCTTCGAAATGCACACCGTACCCACCTGTGGGGATAGTGATGCGGACGGTCTCATCGGGGTCGTTGCCTGCCGCATACGCTTCCAACTTGTCACGAAGGCGCCGCGCTTCACTGCGAACGATGTTGTCTAGCTTGGGGTCCCAGTCAGGAGGGCGTTCGAACACTGAAACGCCAATCTGGCGCTCTCGTAGGGCGATTCTGTCGCCTTCCAGGGTCTTTTCCACGACATAGCGCAGGAACTGAACCATGCGGTCCGCCCGTGCGAACTCAGCGCTGGCAACAAGCCTTTCAACTTGCGCACGCAATTTTGTCTGATCCAAGACAGTCATGGCGGCTTCCACATTGTTCGTTTTAAGGATACTGCGTCTGCGACGAACTTCGGAGACCTAAAGATTACTTAAGAAGCGTATTCACGCAATTTTCTTTTAGCGAGTCTAGAACGCAACCATTTCATATCAAATGAGTTATATGAAGTGAGGAGCTTCGCTCACCCCCGATTCCTTCAGTTCCCCACCCCCTTCCCCTCTTTGCAGTCCTCACGACGTTGAGCAATGGTTGTTCTGTCCAAACATTCAGTTTCGAATGCGATTCGAGCATTCTTTTCTTCACGAGGCCGGGCGTAGATTGCACCAACAAAACGAGGTGACGCATGCACATCCGCATTAAACAATTAATAAGATTCAGCGCAGCCATTGCCGTGCTTCAGTTGTCAGTCTGTCTCGCATACAGCCAGACTCTGTACGGCTCCATTGTCGGCAACATAACTGACGTGTCAAGTCGAACCGTCCCAAACGCAACCGTCGTCGCAACAAATACCCAAACTGGCGTGTCGACTACCGTGAGTTCCAACTCAGCGGGAGACTACGAGATTCGTAACCTGACGCCGGGCACCTACCGCGTCGAGATCTCTGCTAAAGGGTTCACCTCTGTTAAGGTAGATGGTTTGGACGTCCGAGCGAACATGATCGCGCGCGCCGACCAACACCTCGCAATCGCCTCAGTCGATCAAACGGTCGAAGTCAACGGGTCTTATGCTGGTCAATTGCAGACCGACACCGCAACAATCCATGGCGAACTGACTTCCACACAATTGGAAAATATGCCGATCGGAGGGTTTAACAACTATCAGAGCCTACTCAGCCTCCTTCCAGGCGCAACACCGTCACGCTTTCAGAACTCCGTGATGGACACCCCCTCTCGATCCCTGACTACGAACATCAATGGCTCTTCTCGCAATGGCAATGTTACATCAGTAGACGGCGCGGCGATTCAACAGGTGTATTTGCCGTCCCACACGCTCTACAACCCTCCAACGGAAGACATCCAATCTGTCGATGTTGTGACGAACGCCTTTACTGCGGAGCAGGGTCTCGCAGGAGGGGCCGTCGTCTCGGTTCTAACCAAGTCTGGGACAAATGCGTTTCACGGTACTCTCTGGGAGGAAAATACTAACTCTGCCTTGGCGGCGAGGAACTACTTCTACAACAAGACGTACTTCTCACTGGCCGGCAACTCCTCCCCGAAGAATATTCTCAATCAGTTTGGCGCAAACATCGGTGGGCCCATTCTTCATGACAAGCTCTTCTTCTTCTCCGGTTTTGAAGGCCTGTCTCAGCGGCAACTCTACCCGGAGATCATCTCACTACCCACCGCAGCTGAGAGAGCCGGAGACTTTACGGGCCTTGCCACGCTCTACGATCCCAATACCGGCAACGCAGACGGGACGGGGCGGAAAACCTTTGCGAGTGAGAATGCGGATGGGCGCAATGCGATCGAGACCGGCATCGCTCCAGCCGCAATCAAGCTGCTGGCCCTGATCCCGTCACCGAATCTTCCAGGTACTTCCAGCAACTACTCTGTAGCTGGGACCTACAGCCTTGATCGCTACTCTTACGACGAAAAGGTTAACTGGCAGATCAGTCCCAAGTCCTCGATGTTCGCCAAACTGAGCTATATGTCTGCGGATGTGTTCTCTCCGAGTACATTGGGAATAGGTGGGGGCACGGGCCTCAGCCCAGGAGGAGCCAATGCAGGTTCGGGTTACAGCCAGACTCGCGTAACCATCGGCGGTGTGGGGTATACGCGGACGCTGACCCCGACCCTCTTATTCGATGCGAACTTCGGTATTGGCCGCAACAATCTGAAGTGGTATGAGTCAGACTTTGCTCGCAATCTGGGACCAACATTGGGTATTCCTGGAACCAACAGCGACGGTAACGGTGCTTATGGTAGTGATTCCAATCAGGCTGGCCTCCCTTCGTTCGCTGTGACAGGATTTGAGACGCTTGGTAATCCGGACGCCTATACTCCCGAACTGAAGAACGACTTTACCTTTACTTACGTTGCAAACCTCAGCTGGGCGATTGGTTCGCATACTCTTCGGTTCGGCGTTCAAATGCTGAATAACCGCCTGAATGAGTATCAACCGCAGAGAGGATTCGGACCTCGCGGCGGTTTCACCTTTACTGGCGGTGTAACCGCTCTGAATGGAGGAGCATCTTCGACTTCGGCCAACGCATTCGGCCAGTTCCTCCTCGGTTTGCCTGACTCGTTGGGCAAGAGCTATCAATTCGAAAATCCGATGACTGGAAATGAGTGGCAGTACGGAACCTATGCCCAGGACCAATGGCAGGTATCGAAAAAGCTGACCTTGAATTATGGACTTCGGTGGGAGTTCTTCCCCATCTTTAGTCGGAGTGGCGAAGGCATTCAGCGTTATGACTTTGCTAGCAATACTGTCATCCTCGGCGGTATCGACGGGCAGCCAAATGGGGCAGGTTCGAATGCTGGCAAGCTTGCTTTTGCTCCGCGTTTCGGGATCTCCTACCGGTTAAATGATAAGACTGTCTTGCGCGCAGGCTACGGCATTAGCAATGACGTCTATCCCTTCACACGTGGTATGCGAGACCCATATCCGGTCACCATAGCCCAAACGGTTAATGCGAATAATTCCTACGTTAGCGCTGGCAACTTTTTGACGGGCATTCCGGGTTATGCTACTGTCGCTCCGGTCATCAATTCGAACGGAACGGCTGCATTGCCGCTCACGGCCTATACAAAGACCTTGCCTGCGGGGACATTCCGACGCGGCTACGTCGAATCCGCGAATGCTACTATCGAACGCGCTTTGCCTGCAGGATTCGATTTGACGGCCAGCTATGTGCTTACCCAGGCGATTCGGCAGACTATCTTCCTCGAGGCGAATGCTGGCCAAACTCCGGGGTTAGGAGCAGCAGGCCAGCCCCTATACACGGCTTTCGGGAGGAAGGCTGAAACTCAAACGATCCTCCCGTCCAGCTCAGCGAACTACAACGGGCTGCAACTCAACCTTAAGCACCCGTTCCAGCACGGTGTTTTGCTGACCGCGTCGTACACATACAGTAAGTCTATCGACATAGCAACGGACGACGACAACGTGCCTCTGTTCAATGCGATTCCGTACTTTTCCCGTAACCGCGCCGTCAGCGATTTCAACCGGACGAACGTCTTCGATGCCGGCTTCACAGCTGAATTACCGTTCGGCAAGGACCACGCCTTCCTAAACTCTCCAGGTGTCTTGGGCACGATTGCGGGGGGATGGAAGATCAACGGAATTGTGTCGAGATACTCGGGCCTTCCTTTCACCCCGATCGCCTCAGCCACCTCTCTCAACGCCCCTTTCAATACGCAGGTAGCGAATAAGGTGAAGCCGTCTGTCGCCTATCCAAAAGGAATCGGCAAATTCGCGACTTGGTTTGACACCTCGGCTTTCGCTCCAGTCACTACAGCGAGCTTCGGTAACGCGAGCCGAAACTCATTACGGGGGCCTGGCGATTCGGATCTGGATCTGGGCATATCGAGGCTATTTCCAATCACGGAACGGTTCCACTTCGAGTTACGTGCCGAGGCTTTCAACGCTACCAACACGCCCAACTTCGCCGTACCAGCCAACAATGCCTCCACCAGCAACTTCGGTGAGATCACGTCGACCTTTGGCAGTGCGGCCGATTCACGTGTCCTGCGATTCACTGGAAAAATCAGCTTCTAACCAAAACGCGGGCTGACTTCTTCTCAAAGAAACAGCCTGCCCTCATTTCCCACTCTAGGTGATCGATTAATGATATTCGACAGACGAGCATTTCTCGGCAAAGCCGCTGCCTCCCTTATCGCGACACAAATCTCTCCGATACTTTTAAGGCAATCCGAGACAGCAGGACACTTGACGCTGCCCCCTTGGGAACCGGGCTATCTCTACATCCACCACATCTCAACGGGTCGCGGAAGTTGCGCGTTGCTTATTCTTCCGGATGCGACCACGATGATGATTGATGCCGGTTCAATGATCACGGGTCTCGATCCAAGTGCTGACAAATTTTTGATTGACCCGCGCCCGAACGCCAGCCAGCGCCCTGGACAATGGATCGCCAAATATACGCGAGAATATCTCTCACAAGCAGGCCGCAATGAGATCGACTACTTCCTACTCACACACTTCCACGAAGATCACATGGGAACGGTTTGGCCGGGGAGGTACGACATTTCTCCACGGTCACGGTTTGGACTGTATCAGCTTGGCGGCATATCTGACGTGGCGGAAACTATCCCTGTTCGCAAGATCCTCGATCGCTGCTATCCCGACTATGCTTATCCTGCTCCGATCCCCGGTCCACAGTTCGCAAACTACCATGCATTCATCAAGAGCTTGCCTGGCCGCGGAGGAACTGTAGAACGGTTTGTTCCGGGTTCGGAGAGACAGATTACGCTTAAGCGCGCTCCTGAACGTTATCCAGACTTCGATATTCGCAACCTTGCTTCCAACGGAGATGTTTGGACAGGTATTGGCGAACAAACCCGAGCGCACTTCCCACCATTGAAGGAACTCAAGGAGGAAGACTACCCGACCGAAAACAAATGCGCGCTCGCCATCCGTCTAACGTATGGAAAATTCAGCTATTTCTCAGCCGGCGACGAAGACCATGAAGAAAACTATGGCCGATGGCCTTGGGGAGACATCGAAACCGCAGTCGCACAGGCCTCTGGAAAAGTCCAAGTCGCTGTGGCGAACCACCACGGATATATGGATGCATGCGGCCCGGCATGGGTTCGAGAGCTGCAGCCGAAAGCATTTGTGATAAACGCATGGGACTCGGCACACCCCACCATCATTGCTCTCGCCAATATGCTCAGCCAAGAGCTTTACGCTGGACCGCATCTGGTGTTCTCGACTGCTACGAAGCCATGTGCCGACATTACGATCCGCCACATGGCTGAAATGGCGAGCCAAAACGGGCACGCGATTTTTCGAGTACCGCCTGGCGGCAATTCGTTTGAAGTGTTCGTAAAAGATAGCTTAGTGCCCAACGGTGGGGTCATCGCACGCTTCGGGAGTTTGCAATGCTCATAAAAATGGAGAATGTTCGCCGTCTTGGAAATAGTCATTTTCTTTGTGCCTCCAATTTGGGCGAGCGCATACGACGGCTCGCCCAAATTAGTGATTATCCTAGTGTTCGATCAGTATGCGAAAGCCGACGAGCTAGTGACAATTGCCTGCTAAATCAGAGTGCTAGGCATGTTCCGTTCTGCCGTCCATACAGAGCGGAAGAGCTTTCATTGAATTCATTTGTTCCCCGGTCGGCCACCAACGTTCAGGGAGTTGAGAGTGTCTGAATCTATTGCAATCGGCCTGAAACGAGCAGCCATTATTCTGACGGAAGAATCGGACTATGCACAAGCGGCGGAAAAACTGAGTATCACGTCAGCCGAGCTGAAGAGGCAAAGCTCTGCGCTCGAAGCGCAACCGTACTTTCACATCTTCAGGCCCAGACAAAAGAAAGTAGAGCTAACGGAAGAGGGTCAGTTCCTTATCAAAGCCTTCCGTGAGTCGTTGGCCCTACATGATCGAAATGCAAATAGAAACTCGGACGAGACGCAATAGCAACGTAATCGTATAGGCTCACTACGGGAAATGCATTGAGGTTCAGGCTGGCAGGAAACCGTGAGCCGCAAGCACGTTCTCTTCGACCTCAGATGAATAAATAGGACAGTGATCCAGAAACACAAGTTCTTCGAGCTTCTTTGCGTCCGCTGAACTGAGAAGATGCAGATTCTCTAGCACGGCAATCATGCAGGTACGGTCTTCAAAGTGACGATGGCGCATCGTTCCCTGAGTCCACTTGCCCCAGATCACTACGTCGAGGCCGTCTTCGCTGGGGAAGATAATCATTCTCGCCCGCATTTGGAGTGATCCTCCACATTTCTTATTTGACCGCTAGTGTGGGGCCCGAATTCCGTCACAATATCTCCGGGAAATCTCTTCGAGGGCAGTCGCAACGACCCGGGATAGGCAATGAATATTCGTGCATCATCAATGCGTGATTGATAGACGGCTTGTATTAAGATGCAGAACGGCCCACAGCTACAGGGCCCGCGTGAATCTTCCGTGCCCGCAAGTATTATAAGCGGCGCGTAATATACTTGCGGTGCCACAGTTGTGTGTGGCATCTTCTGGTACTCAGAACACGAAACTCGATCCGTCCGCAGCCTTTGGGCAACTGCTGCGGAAGCATCGGTTACGGCAGAAGATGAGCCAGGAGGCGCTTGCCGCAAAGTCCGGCTATGAACGTGCCTTCATCAGCCTCATCGAATTGGGAAAGACCAATCCGTCGCTCCGCAGCATTTTCGACATTTGCGGTTCTCTCCAGATCAAGCCATCGGTCTTTCTGCGCCAGGTAGAACAGCTCTCCGGCTTTGAACTGCCCGCAGAGAAGGGGGTGAAAGGGTGACGCGACGATCAGCACTCAGAACAGCCGAGCGTAGCATGTCGGCTGCGGAGAGCCCCAAACCAAACTCTCAGGAAGAATTTCCTCCGGTGAGAGGGTGATGCGGACACCAAACGGATTCCTCTGGTAGACTAATTCTTGTCGTTGACATGGCAGTTTTGGCGTACAGCTTGGTGTCCACATGGTGTCCACCAGAGTCCCCAAATCAAGTCCACAGCAGCGAAATGGTAGAAACAAGCGACTAGAGCGAAAGCTGCGAAACGGTTGATTCTATGTGACATATATCCAAGTTGTTGAAAGACAATCTGGGGACGTAGCTCAGTTGGTTAGAGCGCTGCCCTGTCACGGCAGAGGTCGCGGGTTCGAGCCCCGTCGTCCCCGCCATACATTCCAAAGGACTTACGGAATATATGGGACCTAAGTGACAAGCAAATCCAGACACATTACGGGCACAATAAGCGATTACGCTCCTGTACCTGTACGTGTTTGATCCCTCTTTGTGCCCACGCCGGGCACAATCATCTGAACGACCTTGCTCTGTGCGGCACGCTTGTGCGAGTTCACGGCCTGCGTATAAACGTCGAGCGTGATCTTGCTGTTGGCGTGTCGTAAAAGCTCCTGGACGGTCTTCACATCTTCCCCGTTCGCCTTCAGCAACGTGCCGAAGGAGTGGCGGAAGGTGTGCCAACCTATGTTCTTGTGGATGCCAGCCGCCTTCGCCGCTGGCTTGATGTACCGCTTCATGAGGTGTCCGGCCAGTAGGGCTGTTTGCCTTTCATGGTCGGGCTAGCGAAGACCCAATCGGACTCCATCGGATAGGCGCAGGTCTTTCTCCAACGCAGAAGATCCTCGGCCATGTAGTCGTCCATCGGGACGGGTCTTGCCGACGCCTCTGTTTTGCAGACACCTAGTACCTGATGCCAGATTGATTCGGTGACGCGAATCTCCAGATTCTCAAAGTCGATGTCATCCCACTTGAGAGCGAGCAGTTCACTCACTCGCAATCCGGTCGCAGCGTCGAGCAATACTAACGTGCGCTCCCTGACGGCCAGTTTGGTGAGAAGTGTCTGGAGTTCGTGCAATTCGAGAACATCGGGAATCTTCTCTCGTTTCGCGCTTTGCCGAACGAGGCGAATCGGATTTCTGTCCGTCCACTCGTACCGCATTGCGTGACTGAAGAGAGCGCTCATAATGTTCCGAATCTTCGCTTTGGTTCCCCTGGCCCGCTCGATGTCACCCAGCCATTCCTCGACGGCTACAGACTTCACCTGCTGGAGCCGGTGATTGCCCCAACGAGGAACAATCCAGACGTTTAGGTAACATTCGTAAGCGGCTCGTGTCGAGTGCGCCTTGCGTCCCTGTTCGTCCTCGGTCAGTTCCTTCAACCGATAATGTTCGATCAGTTCCGCTATCGTGCTCGGGCGACTATCCGCTCGCGGGGTTTGTTGGTTGGCGTCGATGCGCAACGCTTGCGCTGCTTTGAGGGCGGATGCTTCTGAGGGGAGATTTACTACCGTTCCGATGACAACTTTGCGCTGAGCGCTTTTGCCATCTGGCCCGATCTCCCTCCAACGGAATACCCAAACATCCGGTCCGCTTAGCCGCTTGTCACGTTGCACGCTTCCTTGTTGATACCGTGTGCGCCTTGGCATAACTACTCCCTTTCTCCGGCGCAACGGATGGCTTTCTTAAAGCCTATCGCTATGCCGGGCAGAGGTCGAGAGGAAAACTCAACTTGCGAGTTGTTCCGAAATCCAGCGGTCAATATCGCTCGCCCGAAAGCGCCACATCGTTCCGAGTTGAAAGCCCCGCACTATGCCCTGCCGTGCGTAACGCTGAAGGGTCTTAGGATGTACTCGCATGATCGCGGCTGCCTGGTCTGTATCCAACAGGGGTTCGGGAATGAATGGCTCGCTGGCAACTGGTTTGCGGCGCAGCTCAGGTGCTCCCTCAAACTTGTGTTCTGAGAACCCTTCTTCTGACGGTTTGTGTAGCACTGGCGACCCCCTGGGATGATCCATCAGCGTCCCGGCATCCCGAATGCCCTGCTCGTGGGCGGTCAGCTCCAATTTCTCTTCCACGCGCGAGCAGAGTGTATGCGTTCAGATACTGCCTTGCTGACTACGATTGACGGGGGCAGCTCGAATTGTCCAATTACTTTCTGAAGGACGGTTATTACGAATTGGAATGACCGCATCGCAGCGGGCGGTAGAATTTGTAACGGTCTATGGCGCGAAAGCGTCTAAAGATGACACAGAGGTCTCAATTAAGACATAAATGCGATTCTCTGAAACTGTCTTTCCCACGCCTTAGTACCCGTCCTCTGTACGGGGCTCGGGCCTTCTGAACCCAGGTTGAGCGTAAAGGGGGCAGCATGGCACGAAACGAACTGAAGTACATGGAAGCGGCAATCGCGGTAGCGGAAGAATTGAGTTTTTCTCGCGCTGCCAAGCGCCTTCACCTCAGCCAGCCAGCCGTTACGAAACACATTGCTGAACTAGAGGAGAGCCTTGGCGTAGCTCTCTTTGTTCGAGACCATCATTTGGTGTCTCTGACCGAGGCGGGCAGAGCGTATGTCAAAGAAGCCCGCATAGCCGTTCTACACGCAGAACGCGCAGTGCAAGCGGCACGAGCGGCGGGACAGGATGCGGAGATGATGTTGAATGTAGGGCGAACGCCTTATGCAGACCCATTCTTCACATCGACGATTCTCGCTACAAGGCTTCCTTTATATCCGCGTCTTCGACTGAACTTGTCGAGCGGTTTCTCTTGCGACTTGGTTCACGAAGTCCTCACGGGGGAGCTTGACCTTGCACTCGTTATTGAACCACCCGACTCCGGTTTGCTGACGGGCCTTAAGATCGACGAATCGCCCTTTTACGTCGTGATGTCAGAAAACGATGAGCTAGCAAATTATCCATCCCTGAATCTCGCTCAACTTGCCGGAAAGCGTTGGATACTTTTTCAGCGTCAAAACCATCCTCCGCTCTATGACCTGATCCAGAAACTCACAAGCGAGCTACGAATCATCCCATCTGGGATTCAGCACTTCATGGTTCCAGAGGAAGCAATCCCTCTACTCAACGAGCCGGGCGGATTGGTCATCGTCGGCAAGTCAGGCGCTCTCCGTATTGCGCGGGCCGGTCTCACAATGAGGCCTCTGGATGAAGCCAGGTTAATGATGAACACGCTACTGATCTCCCGCGCAGATAACGAATCGCAAGTGATAAGCGAGCTGGTACGAAGCTTCATGCGGCGGATGAACCACCTGAAGGTCGAAGATCAAATGTCATTGCCAATTCCCGTCTAAGGGAAAGCGTGGGTCAGCGTTTCATCTGCAATATCTTTACATTGATGGGTCCGGACATTTCGCATTTCGGGCATGTGATGACGCCTATCGTGATTGCTTTTAGCTCTATATCATTAGCCCGGATTACGTGCCCGCATTTGCGGCACTGATGAGTATGTTCCCAGCGAACTATCATGGCGTTTGCCTGAATCCGGTTAGTGACCCTGCGATACAGCCCTAACTCTGACGTGTGTTTTTCTCTCACGCTCTCACTTCGGCATCTGTGCGGTAGCGTTCCACACGACGCAGCAAGGGGCGAGAAGTTTGCAACGAACCCCCTTTTTTGCGATACGAAGGCGGCGAATTTTATGTCGAGACCTATAAGAGCGCGGCATAGCGGGTCCGCCAATAGAGCGCTACATTGGTGGCGGAAAACCTTAAACTGCTAAAAAAAAATGGGTTACGCAGACAAAGAATAGAAGCTATGAAATGAATTTGCCGCCAGCCCTTAAGTGCCAGGCAGGCTTGCAAGTTCGTCGCGACAAAAACATAGTTCGTATGCCAAAAGCGGGCCTTTGTTGCAAACTGTTGGATTGTATCCGCCGCCTCTGTGATTTTTGGATCAGGAGACGAAGCGGCCCATGCACAGGAATTGGACATACAGACTGATATTGACCATTGGGTTGGTTGCATCCCTGGCTCATGCTCAGCAGAGTTGCGTCAACGGCATTCGCGTTGATGGGACGATTACCGATTCGACGGGGGCGGCGATTCTGGGAGTGCAGGTGCGTGCGACCGAGGGAGAGATAGCTACGACGGACACAGCAGGCCATTATGTGTTGCCGTGCATTCCGGCAACTTCCACCACCCTCACGGCACAGGCTGACGGTTTTGCGAGAGGCACGGCCTCGACGCGTACTCGCCAGGGAGGGACCGCTCACGTCAATCTTCAACTCGCCGTCGCCACAGTGCAGACAGAGGTGCAAGTGGGAAGTGATTCAGCGGGCCAAGACGACAGTAGCGGAGCAGGCACCATTGTCCTTGGCACGAAAGAAGTTCAACAGCTTCCCGATGACCCAGATGACCTGTTACAGGAGCTACAGATGCTTGCGTCGAGCAGCGGCGGAGATCCGACGGCTACCTCTGTCGTCGTAGACGGCTTTCAAAGCTCCAGTGCAATGCCTCCAAAAAGCTCAATCGCATCGATCCGAGTCAACCCTGATTCTTTTTCGCCCGAATTCCAGTGGCATCGTAGCCGCATTGAGATCACGACCAAACCGGGAGCGGACCAGTTTCATGGCGCTCTCTTCTTTACTGACAGCAACAGCATCTTCAATGCGACAGATCCCTTCTCGACGACTTCCACGCCCGCCGGACGGCAGCGATATGGTATCGAACTCACCGGTCCGATCCTGCCCGAAACACTCGACTTCGCGCTTGCGCTGGAACGGCGCGACATCGACGAATTCAATATTGTCAACGCTACGACATTAGATTCCTCCTACAGTCCAGCACCGTTGCACCAGGCGGTCACCGCTCCACAGAGGCTCTGGATCGGATCGGCGCGCGGTGACTTGCAGGTGCGCAAAAACGATATTGCAACGCTCTCCTGGTCGGCGAACGTCAACGATCAGGGAAATCAGGGTGTAGGCGGTCTTGTATTGCAGGAAGCTGGTTATTCCAGCGACGTGAGCGAGTACGATTTGCGATTCTTGAACACTCTGACGCTCAATGCGAACACTCTGCACGAAACCCGAATCGGCTATTCATGGAAACGTACTCTGCAAACTCCTAACTCGTCCTCTCCCAACCTTCAGGTCGCTGGTTACTTTACCGGCGGTGGAGCAACTAGTCAAAACCCAAACGACCGGGAACGCGACCTCGAAGTAGACGACGACATCATCGCAACACGCGGGAAGCATGAATTCAACTTCGGCCTACAGTCCATCACGAGCTTTGTTCATGACTACGATCCGAACACCTTCAACGGTGCCTATGTCTTCGGAGGTGGTAGCGCTCCGGTTCTTGATGGGGCCAATGTTCCCACGGGCCAGGCGACCACGATCGATGGTATGGAACAGTTCCGCCGTGCAGTTCTCAATCTTCCGAGCGGAACTCCGACCACCTATGAAGTGACCACGGGAAATCCGGTCGTGCCCGTTACTCAAGCTCAGGTGAGCCTCTATGCGCAAGACACAATGAAGGTGCTGCAGCGTTTGTCGGTCACATTGGGCCTCCGCTACCAACTGGAAGTTCATCCGAACAGCTTCCCCAACTTCCGGCCACGGCTCGGCTTTTTGTGGTCTCCAGACAAGAACGCAAGATGGACTATCGGCGCGCATGTTGGCCTTTTCACGATTTGGGATACGCCCGCGAACCTGACGGAAGTTGAACGTCTGAATGGAAACAGGCAATTGCAATACACGGTCTATTCTCCCAGCTACAGCAATCCGTTGGTTCCCGTGGCCGGATCGATTCAGGTGGGTACCAGAAACCAATTCTCGCCCGGAGTTGGCCAGAGCCCCGATTTCCAGTTTGCTGCCAGGGTGGCGCATGAATTCCCGCATCACTGGACGGCACAGTTTGAGTATGGCTTCGGGGCCGATTGGGAGTCCTTTCGCGTCGTCAATATCAATGCCCCCGAGGTAGCCGACAGTGTCGGCGTGGCCCCCGATCCGACAGGGGCACTCCTGGCTCCTCGCCCGATCGCTCCAAATGAAAATATCATGCAATATCAAACCTATGGCCACAGCCGAGGAGCGGTGTACACCGCAAACGTAAAACAAAACAGCTACAAGCGATTCAATCTCAACGCTACCTATTGGTATCTGGAATTTAAGGAGAACCCCCAAACGCCCCAATCGACATACAACCCACAGGGGGACTCAGGCCGTCCCGATTGGATGCGAAGAGGTGGTATTTCCGTGTTGGGGGTTCTTCAACTCCCGTTCAAGGTTGAACTGGACACTCAGTTCTCTGCGACGCCGGGCCTTCCTTACAACATAACAACAGGGACCGATGCCAATGGCGATGGTACATTCAACGACCGACCTTCCTATGCTTCCGCGCAGGGTGCAGGCGTCTACAGCACGCCTTATGGCTTGATGACGGCGAACACAGTCAACGGAAATGTGCCGTACAACCCAGGCACAATGCCTGGCGTGATTCATCTCGACCCAAACATTCGGCGCACTTTCGTCCTTAACCCCAAGGACAAAGATCACCCCAAGACACTCAGCTTGAACGCGCGCAGTGCGAATGTCTTAAATCACACGAACGTCACTACGGTAAATACGATCCTTTCGTCTGGAACCGTTGGGCAGCCCATCGCTGCCGGGCCTGCGCGGCGACTGGAATTAGGAGCACGATTTGAGTTCTGAATACAACCACTGCTGCGGGAGACTAAAATCTCTCCATAGCCAGAGAGAGGCTTGGCGATGAGCAAAGCGAACGACGATGCGAGAATTCTTCCGGTGAGACCCGGCGCTGCTTTAGTTGCGGTTTCGCTGATCGCTGGAATCCTTTCGATTTTGACCGCAAGGGAGTGCCATCTCAACCTCGAAGCGCATGGCTTACACGCCTCTTTTTCGCCGTCCCTTCTTTATGGGTGTGTGATCTGGGGCTGGTGGGTTCCGTTCACGGCATTGTTGTGGCATTTCGCAACGCGATGGCCCATCGCACTCAAGCCTTCAGCGCGGATGATCTCTGGCAACCTTGGCGTTGCGTGCGCACTAGCCGCTACACATTTGTTTTTCTTGCAACGAACCGTTTCCTTCGCCTCAGCTCATTGGCCTACATGGGGTCGCCACTACGCTACGCATGGAGTGGAGGACCCCGAGCATTTTGGCGTGGAGATCGTCCTATACGGCTTCATCTATGGCATATGTGCGTTCCTCCACTCCCGAATGCAGACACAACAAGCCTTGATTCAAAAACTGAAGGTGGAACAGCAGCTCACCCAAGCACAACTCAAAGCCCTCCAGATGCAGATGGAACCCCACTTCCTGTTCAACACTTTGAATGCCCTCGCAAGTCTCGTGGCTCAGGGCAGAAATCGGGAGGCATCGAAGACACTGGAACACCTGGACACGATTCTGCGCACAACCCTCCAGCGTAGAGCGCCGGAGAAGGTGCCTTTTGCCGAAGAGCTGCGGGTCATCGAAAGCTATTTGGCGATTCAGCAAGTGCGTTTCGCCCATCGTCTTCAAGTGAAGATCGAGGCAACGCCGGAAGCACTGAAAGGACTTATCCCTTGCTTCCTGCTCCAGCCCATTGTTGAGAATGCCATCCTGCACGGCATCGCTCCGATGGAGAGGGGCGGGTTGATCGAAACATCCGTCAAACGAGTTGGGGAGACGCTCTGGATGCAGGTGCGGGACAACGGCAGCGGCTCGGATAACTCGCTCACCAAAGGACACGGCATCGGAATGCAGAATACAAAAGAACGCCTCGCGTACTTTTATCCGAACACGCATAAGTTTCAGGCGGTGTCTCCTGTCGGAGGGGGATACGAGGTAACGATTCAAATCCCATATGAGCGGATGGCCGTATGAGCCTCCGAACCGTTACTGTCGATGATGAGCCGTTGGCGCGGCAGTTCCTCAGCGTGCTCCTCTCCGAGCACAAAGACATTCAGGTTGTTGCAGAATGTGAAAACGGGCGCGAAGCAGTTTCCTATTTGCAATCGAAGCCGGTGGACCTGTTGTTCCTTGATGTGCAGATGCCGAAGGTTGGCGGCTTTGATGTGGTCGAGCAGGTGGGATTGCAGCATCTCCCGCCCACTATCTTTGTGACTGCATATCAGGAGCACGCAGTCCGGGCCTTCGATGTCCACGCCGTGGACTATATTACAAAGCCTGTCAGCCCCGAGCGTCTCGCAACCGCTCTGGAGCGTGTCCGCAAGAAGATTGCGGCAGAGACTGCTCTTATGACACAGGAGCAGCTTACGGCTGTACTGAATGGGCTGCGGAACTCAACTGAGGAATCAAAATCCTACTCCTCGCGCTTTCTGGTAAAGGACGGCGAGAAGGAGATTCTGCTTCCGGCAGAGAAGATCGACTGGATTGAAGCGGCGCAATACTACTGCTGCCTTCATACCAATGGGCACAAATACATGCTGCGCGAAGCCATTGCGAACTTAGACCGGAGCCTGGACCCCAGGCAGTTCGTTCGCATTCATCGCTCCGCGATTGTGAATCTCAACCGTATCAAGGAAGTCTACCGGGAGGGGCGAATGGAAGGGACGGTGGTGCTTTCGGATGGCCAGAGGCTCAAGCTGAGCAAGGCGGGGCGGGAAAAACTGGCGGAACTCGGGAAAGCGTAGTCGATCTCGAGCTAGCGTGCCCGAATCAGCCATGATCAGGATATTCATAGGAATGTTATCCATCGGTTGATTGCGAGTCGCCGGGGGCGTGGGTGTGATGATGACTATGTTGATGGTCGTGATGTTGGTGATTGTGTATCCGCAGGCGTCGCTCTGAATAATCCCCAATGTCGGTAGGCGCAGCCAATTCGGTAAGAGACCTTTCGCTTTGTGTCTCCTTTGCTGCACTTTGGCTGAGATGTATAGTGATTCGTTTCGTAGGAAATCGCTCAAGATTTGAGCGCGTTACCGATGCAAGGCGAACAGTCGATCGAGCGGGATGTTGATAAAAACGAATGCGAGATGCAGAAATCGCGGCGGCCTGTACGCCAGGAAAATGATTGCCAGCAGGGGCCGCCAAGAAAAGACAGCCAGCAACGACAAGCATTATGGCTGGAATAGCTAGGTTAAAAACAACACTAGCCTCCGACTGCCGCTCCGTAGAAGGCTCGTTTCCTAAAATCCGTTCAATTCGGAAGAAAAGGTGTCTTCCTCCGTGACCACCAGCTGAAAGAGCAAGATGCGGCGATATCTGTTGATTCTCAGCCAACACGAGTAGCGCCTGGGCATAATTCATGGGACTTGAGCAGGACACCAGGACAATATCGTCGCAGCAAAATTCGCGCTGTTCACGCAACGTTCGCCCGAGCCACCAAACCGCCGGATGGAAGAAGAACAAGGTTTCCATAGATGTGTTCAGCAGGTTCCCTATGCAATCAGCGCGGCGTACGTGAGCTAATTCATGAGTGAGAACTGCTTCGATTTGATCAGGCGTTAACGAGGAGAGCGCCGACAAAGGAAGATAAACTATCGAACGAAACAAGCCAGCAACAAACGGATCTAAGCCAGCGATATGCATCCGAAGGCTGACCTGTCGGTTGATTCTCATTCGGCCAACTAAGCCTCGAAACAACTCCGCCATTTCCTCAATCGGTTCTACTGACAGAGCAGAGCGCATACGCCTAAGCACGAGTACGCCGCCCGCGGCACGGATAGAACACAATAAGACGCCGACGAGCCATACACCGTCGATCCATTGAAATAGATGTATGGTGTTGAGATGAAACGGTACACGTAGTGCATCAGCTAAATGCTCGTGCAGTGAAGAGATTTGGACACTTGCCGGCATGGTGGCAGAGGCCGTTCCCGATCGTTGCACGTGGTTGACACGCTCTTGCTCGTACACCAATGTCGCGATACTCGTTCCAAACATGCAGACGAGAGCCGCAAGGGTCACGTTATACCGCAGAATGGTACGACTCTGTTGTAGCCCCTGGTCGAAGCATTTGCAGACAGCAGCAATCACGGTTGCTTGCCAAGTGAAGTGCAACAGGGTCCATCCGATCGCCTCTGGAAGATTCTTCATGCCCGACCCTCCTTTTGTGCTATCAGCTTCTTGATTGCCGCTAACTCCTGATCGTCTACCACTCCGGTTGAAAGGGCATGTAGCGCTAATCGCGCTGCCGAACCGCCGAAAAGCCGCGTGCTTAAATCTCCGACGAACTGCCTCTGCGTCTGTTGTTCGCTCCGTGCCGCTCGATATAGATGAGCATTGCCTACTTCCTCACGCGTCACCAAAGCCTTTTCGAGCATGATCTGGATGGTTTTTAACACGGTCGTATAGCCCAACTCGCGATGCTCTTTCAGAGTTTCGTAAAGTTCACGAACGGTCGCGCCATCTTTCGCCCAGAGAAGCTGGAGCAATTCGAGTTCAAACTCGGTTGGCCGCACGTTACCGGGATCAGTCCTTCTCATAATCGAACCATATACGTAAGGCTACGTAGAAATCAATGTGAATCTTCGTAAATCGATTGGATTCCGCTGTTCCTGCTCGGAAACCACAATCCGCAATGAAGCCATGAACCGAAGGAGAAGGAGAGAGCATTCTCGTCGATTGCATAAATTGCAGGACCACGGTTTCAAACAGTTCTGAAGGCCCTTTTCTTGCAGCGTTGGCGACTCATTTCAATTCCGCAGTGATGCGGCCCTTTGCATCTGTTCCAGACCTTGCTTAGCAGCGAGCTCATTTGGGTTGAGTTCAAGTGCTTTTCTATAACTCTCGACGGCCAACGTTTTTTGTCCGGCGTCGTTATACGTCTCGCCCAGGCTGGCATAGTTGCGGCTAGACGGCTTGAGCTGAATCGCCAGCTTCATGATGTCGAGGGCTTCGGCAATATGTCCATCAGCCAGAAGTTCATATGCCCATGCAGTGACAGTGTCAGGCGCAAGTGCGAAGGGGGGCTGCTCCTTTCGAGTCGCTTCATAAATCTCGCTGACGTGGTCAAAGCCTTTGCGGCCAACCTCTATGCGGAAAGAACTGAAGGAGGCTGGCATGCGTTGCGCCGGACGATAGTCGACTGCCATTACATGCAAAGGAACACCATTTGCGACAGGTGGGTTCTTCAGAAATCCAGACGCAGAGGGAGAATGCTTGAGATACACGGAACCCGCAGTCTTCCACGCGTCGAAGAACACATCGATCTTTGTCCATCCGTAGAACATGATGGCTACGCGATCCTGCTTCAGTACCCGGTACGCTTCCCGCATCGCGGGCTTTAGCCAGTCCGCGTTGGTATCGTTCTGAATAGTACGTCTGTCACGGTCGCGGTAGTTCACCAGATACGGCGAACCGGTGAGGATGAAATCGACGCTATTTGCAGGCATCTCGCGCATCACCTGGATGCAGTCGCCGTGTGTGATGGTATTGGTGAGCTGATGTTGAATTGATGTTTGTGCTTGCATGGCTTTGATCTCCTTTGTGGTCCCGGAGTGATCTCGCAGGACACTCACCCGGAGGGCGAGAGAGATGGCTGCTCCCAAGACTGGCGGGATGCTTTTTCGGGGGAGACCTTTAGGGGGAACCGAAACCCGTCTGCCGGATCGCGCTACTTTTCAAGCGAAGATTGATCGACATGGCGGACGAAGCAGAATCCGGCCAGTCGCCGGGCGCAGCCTGCACTTCTCTCGCGGTGCCTGAGAGAACACGCAGGACAGAGGGGATTGCGACTAAACAAGCATAGAAATAGCTGCACCGATCCAGCCGGATGCAGTTATGCATTTGGTCGCATAGCATCGGCGATTAGCTTGGCTCAACACTGCATAATGGTAGCATTATGAATCGGGGAGTTCGGTGGCCGTTTGTGCGGGCGCTTACTTGCCGGCAATGATCCTTTGCGCTCGGTCGAGCGCGGCGAGGGCGACAAAACTACTGAGGCTGCGGCGTTCCAGCTTTGCCGCCTTCTCCAGCAGTTTCCGTTCTTCCTGGGTGTAGTAGGAAAACACTTTCGCTCCAAGCGAGGTCTTGCCGGGGCGCCGGGAAGGAATGTGTTCCTCTTTGGCCACCAGCACTTATGGTACTACTTCACTCCATAACAGAGGTATTATGCACATGTTGTTCTTTACGGGTTGGCTGGTCCAGGAAGGAATCTCAAAAGGAGTGGGATGTCATGGCTAAAGGGACACGCCAGAGCGAACTGCGGGACGACGACAGAGCTTTGCGGAAAGCCCTGCTGTTTGATGTATCGGGTCATAAACGCACCGACCAGGGAAAGGACGGGCTGACGCTGCATATTGCGGCCCTTTCTCTGGAAGAGGTCATCCGCTACATACGGACCAGTCGCCCTGACTTCGAGATCATCGCAGTAAAGGTCGTCGACCAGATCGAAGTCCTGTCCAGCTCGGAATACCTGGGATGAGCTTCTGAAGTACCCTTGAAGACGAACACGGTGTCCATTTTGGACACCGTGTGGAATTTCTTTCCGCGATAAACAGTCCGTCTGCGCCCTACTCTTGTCCTGAGACAGAACGATCATCTTTCGAGAGACTTATGCGACCGGATACCCATAACCAGATTTTGCGGAAACCGATGGGTTCATATACTTCTGGATCGGAATTCGCTCTGGCGGACCCGGCACTCGAGAGGCACTATTCGGTAATAGAAGTCGCTAAACTATGGGGTCTCAGCGAGAATACGATTCGCAGGATGTTCACCGGCGAGCCAGGAGTGGTCGAATGGGGTAGCGAGGAGAGCCGATTCAAGCGAGCCTATAAGACCATGAGAATACCCGAGAGCGTACTGCAGCGCGTGCATCGTCGACATGCCCGAACAGGGTAAAGATTGTGGTATATTTCTACTACAATCGTGGTAATATGTTACTGCGATGATTCCGCTCCGATCTAAATTGCGCCGAGCTCTATTGACCCACTATCTGGTGAATCGCTCCGCTTCTCATTACGTTCGCGAACTCGCCGCCCTGCTGCGCGTCGATCCCACTAACCTCTCTCGCGAACTGAGTCGTCTGGAAGAGGAGGGACTATTCCAATCTCAGTTTCGCGGGAACCAGAAGTATTACAGCCTTAACAAGGAATACCCGCTCCTGAAAGAATTTTTTTCTATATTACGTCGCACGATTGGTATCGTTCCAGCGATCTCCGAGGCGCTGCGAAAGATTCCGGGAATACACGCCGCGTACCTCTACGGTTCCTTCGCCAAGGGGGAAGAAGACTCTACCAGCGATATCGACGTTTTGATCGTCGGCAAGCCCGAGGCAGGCGAGCTTGCGAGCGAGACAGGCCGTCTTGAGAAGCTGCTGAATCGAGAAGTAAACTACACTGTGATCGGTGATCAGGAATTGAAACGTAAGCTGGCTGGTCACGATCCATTTCTCAGCGATATTTGGAACGGGAAGCGGGTTGAACTGATAGAGGCATGAAAACAACGAAACCCCAACCCGTCAGCCGTAAGCAGGTTGAACAATTCCTAGCCAGCGCACAAAACAAGTCAGTCGCCGCCAGGAAGAATCTGGCGATTGATACGGAAGCTGCCTATCAGATTGCGTATGAGGCGATGCTGAAGGGTTCGCTGGCCTTGATGTTAAGCCACGGAAGTCGACCCCGAGTCCAACTTGGGCACCACCGTGCGATCATCGAGTTCTCCCAACAGCATCTCGACCCGTCACTGGCTCCAACCTTTGCGCTGTTCGACCGTATGCGCCGTAAGCGAAACGACGCCTTCTATGACATCGCTCTCATCACCCTAACGGAAGCTAAGGAAGCAGTTGTTACAGCGGAAAACTATCTCGCGCTTGTTGCAAGTGATATAGCGGTACGTCTCAAGTAACGTGGTTCGGAGCTCGCATTGGCGTGACTCAGCAATGTTCGAATCTCCTTTCAATAGCAAAAACTAGGCAATGGCCTCAACCCGCCAGCGGTCGTGAAGGCTCCTCAGAGGGCATCGGTCCGGGTCGTTGCCAAAGGACATTGCGGGCGGCCATAAGAGAGACCGTTCAAAAGGCCAGAGAGGGGACAGGGTTTGGTCCCAATCTCCAACACGCTGCGGAATCTCGACAATATGGCCCTGCGTCTCGGCCGGAAAGTTGAGGGATAGAACTTGCAGGACCAAATGGCCTACTATCATCGTCGTGATGCTCCCGAAACCAGGAGAGTCGACCTGAGCGAGGTTATATTGAAATCTCGGCGGCGGCGGCGAACAAACCCGACCTGTTGTAGCGCCCCATCCACATCCGTGTGTTGTACGAATGCTGAAGCCGGACTTGAATGCCTTTCTGACTTCTGGCTGGTAGAAGCGTGTGGCTTTCTGCGGTTTAGTGGCCGCAATGACCATAGCGGTCTTCGCCGCCCAAATCGTAAGTCGCAATTGTTGCTCGACATCCATCTCCACTGAGACATCGCCGGACAGCAAAGCCAAAAGTGGCTTAATGTTCGCTTCCAGTTCGCTCATCCATCCGTTATTGCAAACCCGACATACGCACCTGATTTTGAAGTCGTCGGCATAATGTACTGGTGGACCTTCCCATAGAGTCTGCCGGAGAGGCCTGCGCCCCTTCATCGTCTGGAGTATCCAGTCCGGCCAAACATGCTCCCGGCTGTTGGCCCGGTTGTCGCAAAAAAGGCACGTCCTTTGACTCAAGAATCGCCGTCCGTGACACCGCGAGTAAATGGCGGGCGCGGTTCCTTGCCTGCGGCCAACGCGAACCTATTTTGCCCACCGCTTATTGTTAATAAAAGTGACTGTGGTCGATTCGTGTGTCTCGTTCTTCCGCTGCTGGCCGTGGAAGTTCGTGCCATCGTCATCGGAGCCGTCCTTCTTCTTGAAGCTCTTGTGCGAGGCCCAGGCTTGGATCAGTGTGCCGTCGACCGTAAAGTGCTCGTCCGACATGAACTGCTTCGCCTGCTGGTTGACCTCGGCGAAGAACTGCTGCGCCACCTTGGAGGTCAGCAACCGGTCGCGGTTCTTCGAGAACACCGCATGGTTCCACACCGCATCGTCCATGCCGAGGCCGACGAACCAGCGGAACAGCAGGTTGTAGTCCAGTTGCTCGACCAGCTGCCGCTCCGAGCGCACCGAGTAGAACGCCTGAAGCAACAGCGCACGAAGCACATACTCGGGTGCGATCGAAGGACGCCCAGAGGTCGAGTACATCTCGTCGAACGCCGCGCTCAACGACCGCAGAACCACATCTGTAAGCCGGCGTATCTCACGTAACGGATGGTCCTGAGGAACACGCTGCTCCAACGTCACATAGCTGAACATCCCACCCTGCAACCGCTCGTCTCCACGCATACTCCATAGACGAAAAGCAAACGTCATCGGACGAAGCGTGGAACCTTTTTCAACAAGCTCCTAGAGGACGATAGACACCGTGCTGTTCGGCATAATGCTTTAAGTATCGATTGCATCCCGCGTCCCAGCTAACAACTTCGATTGTCCATCCATGCTTATGAGCTCGTTCGATTTGCTTGATGAAGCCCTTGTTGTCCTGGTAGCCACTTCCGTCACCCGTAAGAAGGACGAGCGTGCCTGGGGTTGGTTTATCGAGAACGCGGTTCGCCATCGCAAGCTGGATCATTTAATCAACGGCTACTTCTCCCCCGTGGTAACCCCGCGCTGTTGCGTATCGACTTCTATACCAAAAGATTCGAAGCGCTTCCACAAGGGATCACTCGACGGCGGTACTGAACCACCAACGAAGGCATAGTCGAGCGGCCGCCGATTCAATACAAAGTCTAAGAGATGCGAAAAGTGAATGCGGAAGGCATCCTCGTCGCCTGGTTCGCGCGCCTTGCAGACCTCTCTACCGATAAGCCAAATGTTCGAATTGTCCCAAAACACGCTTAGTGGCATTCGAGATTATAGCGTGGGGTTCCAAGGCATTGCCCAGCGTTACTCCCACACTACGATGCACGCAAGGTATTCCGATATTACGATCTGGACTCGAACGCCTCCGCCTTCGTCAACCGAGTATCGATATTGCCCTTCCTGCACAACAATCCACGGTCCAGGAGTGTCAGCGAACGGTTCCGCTCCGGCGGTTCGCAGAAATGCGCGGCTGTTGATCTCTGGCCATCCCCTAATCTCACCGGCTCCAACACGTTCAAACTTCTCTCGCTCATCAACTGACATGGCCGAAAATGGTCGGAAGATTACTTCGGCAGGTTCATCGACCTGCACCAGACTCAACTCATAAGCCGCGTGTCCTCGCGCTAGCTTCACAACGACATTCTGGACTTGTTCGGCTTCTGGAATCCAAAGACGGACACCTTCATCAGTCAGGGTTGCCGCAGCCTGTATCTGAGCCGCGAGCTTCGGATTATGTTCCAGCGCGCGCTTCACCTTTACGCGCCTGATTTGTGTGAGAGACGATGAACCAACAAGAACGCATTCCAAGAAACAGGCGAAGTATTCCTCGTCGAGGGAGAACCCTTGATTGCATTTAGCGCAGGATTCCACGATGGGAAGACTTCTCGGCAGGGGATCATCCAGGAGGATCTTAGACGGGACGTGGTCTCGGGTGCCGGGCATCCCTCCACAGAAGGCGCATGTCCCAAGCAAACGCTCATCGATGAAGAGGTAATGCTCCGGGTTCATCGAGTCTCAAGCCCCACGGCCAGAGCCTGCCCGCTGAACTTGGCTAACCCTTCCATCAACTCGCGCAGGAAAACGTCACGCCTAAGTGGGGTAGAAGGGAGGTCACTGAATAAGTCAGCAGCTTGCTGCTCCTTATGCAAGAGGCGCCGGTATTCCTCTTCTTCGATGGTCCCATCGCTAAGCAACAAATAGTAGTCAACTTCAGATTCTTGTCCGCGACGATGAATCCTATCGAGACTCTGCAAGTAATGCGCAGCCTGAGGAGAGAACGATTCATAAATTGCTACATGTGAGCGTGTCAGGGTCAATCCAGCACCAGCCGCTGCGGGGTTCGCAACAAACAGCATTGTCCTGTCATCAGTTTGGAACTGCGTTACAGCTTGTGCCCGGACTTGTGGGTCTGCAACAGAACCGTCGATCCTAACGGGGTTGTATTTGGCGTACCTTTTGAAGATCGACTCGAGAGAGCGTCTAAAGAAAGACCAAACAACGACCTTCTCGTGCCGCTCTTCGATGAGCTTGTGGAGCATCTCGTCCATTGCCAGTAGCTTTGATGGGGTTTCGATATGTGTTGCATCGACCTGGTCGGGACAACTGCATATCTGTAAGAGGCGTGTCCGTCGAGCCATGAAGGACGTCATGCCCGTATTGAATTCGTGTTCCGTCGTTAGCTCCACATCGGCGACCAGAGACTTAAGGTGATCTCTATACAATTCGGCTTGAGCCTGGCCTAGTGGGATCTGGATACGATGGAAGGACTTTGAGGGCAGGTCGGGGAGGATTTCCACTTTCAACCTGCGCAGGTACACACCCCTGTTTTCGACAGTCCTCTTCACCGCCTTTCGCAGTTCGTCGGGGTTCTCGGGTAGAGCCACGCCATCGAACGTAACTCCTCCGTCGGCAATATCAAACTGGTGGATCACGTCCGTGGCAGCGTTTGGTGCCGGTGTCCCGCAGAGCATCCAACACTTGTCGCAGAGGTTACGGAGTCTCCTAATAGCTGCCGAACGCTTCGCAATGCGGTTTTTAACAAAAAAGCTCTCGTCGACGACCAAAATCACGTTGCCGAGTTTCCTGTTGATCAGAGAGGTGAGAGTATCCTCAAGTCCCGCGGCAGTTTCATAGTTCGTTACGTAAACATCGCTAGACTCGATGAGCTTAGTGTACTTAGCTTCTTTAGAGCCGCTGACCACCGTCACGCTATATGAAGCTCCAGTAAACCGTCGGAAGTCCTTCTCCCACTCGCCAAGCATATTCTTGGGTGCAAAGATGAGTAGCGTGCTTGCCGCTTTTGCCTTCTTCAACTTATCGAACGCGTGTATTCCCATGACCGTCTTACCAGACCCCTGTTCATCGAAGAGACAGATGCCATGTACTGCCGGATCGGTCATCGCAGCCACCGCGATCCGCTGGTGGGGGTCGAGCTTCTCCCGGAGGTCGTAGTGCTCAAGTTCACGGTCAGCCTCTCCAGGTTGCTGGAGGCGTATGAAACGTCCCCTCGCCTTAGGTGCATCAGCAAAGTTACGCCCTAAAGTATCTGCATACCGTGCCGCCACATCGGTCCACTCAAAATAATCCAGCATCGGTCTTGAACGCAGCGCCAGCGCAGTAGTTTTGGTCAAGACTAGAGCGCCCGCATCCACGCGGAATGAAGAACCGGGGTCTATCGTTCGCAGTAAATCGATAGCACCCCGGCGCTCTACCGAAGTTCTTGTACGGCATATGGAGGCGAGCGACCGCTGGAGAGAGGCGAACAGCATGTCGAGGCGGCCGCGGGCGGAGGTCTGACGGAAGCTGCCGCGTTGGGTGGGGTCGCCAGCATCATGCATGGTGTCGGTCATCCAAGCGCTGAAGTCCCGGTACTTCCAGATGTGTGGAAGGACGGTGTCGGAGTAATCAGTCAGTGCGGTTGAGCCATAGTCGCGCACTGCGGCGATAAGGGCTCGGATGTCCACGTCGTAGAGAGCGAGGTTCATTCCTTTGGCGCATGTAGGTGGGACGAGGTTGGCAGCGTCACCGGCAAGGAAAAGATTGCGGTATTGCACAGGTGCGTGAACGACGCTGCGCAAGGGGACGAAGAGCTGATGTGCCGCAATGAATTCTTGCATATCAGCCTCACTCATTGGTGCTTCACTCACATTTCCGCAGTCCGGTTATCCAAGCAGCTCTGCTTTTTCGTTTCCTAAAAACCCCAAGACTTCAAACCCTCACAACGCACAGTGCATCTCTTGAGTCAAGAGGTTGAACTCAAGAGACGTACCGTGCTACGCGTGGTCGGCGACAAGGAATGTCTGGTTCTTCTCCATCGACATGGTCAACTTCTCAAAGTCGGCCTGAGTGAGTTGAGCAGGCAAGAAGTCTGTCCTGCCATCCGGATGCACCGCATCCTTCATCATTCGCTCGTGGTGATACGTTGACACACTCAGCACGCGACACGGACGCTCACTCTTATTGAAGAATGAGTGAGGCGCATTGGGTTGCACCATCAGACTCTCTCCGGCTTCACACGTATCCCACTCTGTGACACCCTGGTTGTTCCAATACGCGATCGACAGATCGCCTTCCAGCACGTAGAAAAACTCTGCAAATGGGTGCCTATGAAGTGGAATACCCATACCCGGCACAACCGTCATCTCATAAATGGAAAAGCTGTAGCCGGTGTTTTCTCCCAGTGCCCTCCACAGCAACTGCATAGGCCCGATATCCAGCGTTGGGCCGCCTGTTTTCTTGTTCTTAATAACGTTGTGATGAATGATTTCTTCAAGCGGTGTGGGGAAGTTTGACATAAGACAATCCTTTCGTGAACGAAGTTGGTGCTCTGACGTGAATACCAGAGCTTGTATGTTGCGCAGCTAGCACTCCGCTAGTCCCGTGGTTTCCCCGTTAATCTGTCGTATGAACCGTTCTAGGCCTTTACATAAAAGATCGGATCGCCTCGATGAGAGAGGTGGTTGATCCTCTCGGAGGCCTTGTTACGTGGTCGTCACTGTGACGGCCTGACGCACATACCGTCCGCTTTCCAGTTGCTGCACCATGAAGGTTGCCAAATCGGCCCGGCCAATCTTGTGCGCCTTCTCGCCGCCCTCGGTACTCAGCACCCTGGCAATGCCGGTCTTCTCATGGTCGGTCAACATCGGCGGTCGCACGAGTGTCCAGTCCAAGTTGCTGCCTTCGATCTTGGCTTCCATGCCTGCCTTGTCTACCAGCAGACCCTTCAAAAATGTCCGCATGAGTAAGTGCTCGTTGAAGAAGCCAGCGTTCTTGACGCTCTCGCCCGCACCCACCACTGAAATCTTCAGCAACCGCCGCACGCCATGGCGTCGCATCGCGTCCACAATATTGCGTGCCGCGTTCGTTTCCATCGTTGTCACTTTCCATGGCGTCTTGCCGCCCAACGCGTCGATGACCGCATCCTGTCCGGCAACTGCGACGTTGACCGCAGCCGCGTCTAGCACGTCTCCCGCAACAACTCTGACGTTCTGCTTCTTGTACTGCGAAGTATTGCGCACGAAAGCCGTCACCTTATGTCCGGCCGCAAGCGCCTCATTTACCAGCGCCTCGCCGCTCTTGCCCGCTGCTCCAATCACTAGAACTTTCATCGCATTCTCCTTTTGCCTCGTACATGGCCGCCCATCCAAATACGCGACCTGACGATTAGAGCCTTATTCTTACCATAGGTTGCAAAATAATCTTTGGTTTTACCTATGGTTATAAATAAACTTTTGGTTGCAAAAAGTGCCAAAGCGGACTAGGCTGTTAGAGTGACATCCACATCGCCAAGTCGCCGGATAGAGCGCAAGGAAAGGCTGCGGGGAGAAATCCTTGCGGCTGCCAGCAGAATGTTTGCTGATCGCGGCTACGAAGCTGTGACGCTTCGCGAGATCGCTAAAGAGATCGGCTATACCCACGCCGTGATCTATCAGCATTTCCCCGACAAATGGCACATTCTTGCCGAGTTGAGCAGCGAGACGATCGGGCTGATGGTTCAGAACTTCGACGCGATTGCCGCTAAACATCTTGCACCGAAAGAGCGTCTTTTTGCGACCTCGCGCGGCTTGATTCAGTTCTGCACTGCCCATCCACAGCAGTTCCGTAACGTCTGGTTCGGGCCTGAGAACAGAAACGGCGTCCGCGCTGGACAATACATCGACGACCTTGGCGCGCCGCTGTTCGCGCGTTTCGTGCAACTCTTTTTCGATGTTGCCAAGGATGAAGGATTGCCAAACAGGGATGACATCGTGATAGCCCACACTTGGTGGTTTACGATCTTTGGCCTCGCCACACTCATGGTCATCCAAGGGGTTGTGCCTGACTTGCCTGACCAGGCTCTCGTGACCGAGCAAACGATCGCAACGCTTTGGGCGGGCGTTCAGGCTGTTCCGCGATTGCCGAAGAGCGCAGTCTCTAAGCGATCAGCCCGATCTAGTGCCTCGAAGCAATAACAACTTCTATCCACTTAGGAGTCATTGGAGGTATGCCGTGGAGTACCAGGACTCAGCACTTTTCCAAGGCCGTAGCCCTTCTGGTGGCACGAAAGGCGGGCAGTAAAGCTGGCGAAGGAAAGGCCCGGCGGGCTACCGAAGCCTCCTGAAGTCCAGTCCGAACACCCACCTATTCCATGTTCCTGTACGTACTGAAGGAATTGCACGGTGGATTTCTGGCGTATTAGCGTCACAGAATACGCTCCGGAAATCTACTCGGTGAGGATGACCGGAGCTCTTCGCGAGAAGTTCCCAAACTTGGCGTCCCATATAAGTGCATACGTTTAGGGTTGTGCCTACGCGCTTGCCGTAGACGATGATGGCGGACTTCGCGGCGGTGCATGGTGGGGCTGCCTTAGCCAACACTTTCTAAGAGTCCCGGCTCCCGAGGCTTCTCGATATCTGGTTTGCCGGATCTAACCCAGCGCGGAACACGCCATTTCCTGTTGAATGCGCACGTCGCGTGAAGAGTTCTCGTTTTACGCCAAATCGTCGAGTCACTCATCGAGTCGTGATCGGCAAGCAGAAATCGTCTTCTGCCAGGGAAATTCTTTGGCTGAGATCAGCAATTCGTCGGCTTCATGATCTCGCTGTGCTCCCTCTGTAAAGAGAAATATCCCCTCTGGACAACCCCCAAAGAGAAAAGAAAAGACTAGAGCCTGTTATGAAGTTTGCACCAAGGTAGGTGCTTACGCTGGCGGCCATCCTATTCATGATGGAGGGATGGCGAACCAGGGGAAAGTTGGGTATCCGAGTGATGTGTCGGATGAGGAGTGGGCGTTTGTGCTGCCGTACTTACTGTTGAGCCGAGAGGAAAGCGCATCGAGAGCACGATCTGCGGGCTGCCTTCAATGGCGTTCGCTACATTGCGCGGACGGGCAACCAGTGGCGGTTCATGCCGCACGATGATCCGCCGTGGCCTGCGATCTTTCAGCAGATGCAGCGCTGGATGCGGGCGGGATGCTTCGAGCGGCTGGTCGAGGACACGCGCATTCTGCTGCGCGAGTTTGCCGGTCGCAAAGACCAGCCGACGGCAGCGTGCCTCGACAGCCGCATGCTGCAATCAACGCCCGAGAGCGGCGCGCGGGCGGGCTACGATGGCGCAAAACGGCGCAAGGGCTCGAAGGTTCACATCGCCGTCGACACGCTGGGCCACCTGCTTGCCCTGCGCGTGACCGCGGCCGATCAGGGGGATCGCTCTCAGGTCGAGGCGCTTGCCCAGGACATGCAGCAGGTGACTGACCGGCGGCACGGTCGAGATGGCTTATGTCGATCAGGGCTACACCGGGCCGACGGCGGCCGAGGCCGCCCAGAGCCACGGCATCCGGCTCGAAGTGATCAAACATCCCTTGGCGAAACGCGGCTTCGTGCTGCTGCCCCGTCGCTGGGTGGTCGAACGAAGCTTCGCCTGGGCCGCTCGCTTTCGAAGACTCGCACGCGACTACGAACGGCTCGACACTACCCTCAAAGGATTTCATTATGTCGCCTTCGCCTGCCTCATGATCGCAAACATGTTCAAACAACTCGCATGAACTTCATAACAGCCTCTAGGTAGGCGACCTTCTCTTGCTATGCCATCCCGCTTGCCTAAGCACAAATTATTGGGCATTGAATCCCGCGTGATTTCATAAGCAGAAAGGTATTTTCACATTTGACAATCGGTATCTAGCGACAGTACAACATCAGGACGATATCTGTTATGAGGAGAATGAGCTAGGTGTTTGCATTGAATGGAAAACGCGCTATCGTCACTGGCGCAGCGAGCGGTATCGGGCTGGCGATCGCCGATCTCTTCTCTTCTTCCGGCGCAGAGGTGACGCTCGTCGATCTCGATCTGCAGAAGGTCAGGAAGATGGCAGCAGCCATCTCCGCCAAGTCTGGCAGGTCCACCTTGGGTCTTACCTGCGATGTCTCCCGCGAAGAGAGCGTTAAGGCCGCCTTCGAAGAGATCGCCGCCCGAGCGGATGGTCCTGTGGATGTATTGGTCAATTGCGCTGGGATTGCGCATATCGGCAGGCTCGACTCGACCACGCCCGAGGACATGGATCGACTCTATGCCGTCAATGTTCGCGGCACTTATCTGACCATGCGATTCGCTCTGCAATCCATGCTGGAGGAGGGACGTGGAGTCATTCTTAATATGGCCTCCATTGCGGCGACGGCCGGCCTTTCGGATCGCTTTGCTTACTCCATGACGAAAGGCGCTGTACTGGCCATGACGCTTTCGGTCGCAAAAGACTATATTGCGCTGGGAATTCGTTGCAACTGCATCTCGCCCGCTCGCGTGCACACGCCATTCGTCGATGGGTTTCTGGCCAAGAATTATCCTGGACAGGAGGCCGAGAAGATGAAGGCGCTCGCGCAGTCTCAGCCTATCGGGCGCATGGGTACACCGGCTGAAGTCGCCGCGCTTGCGCTTTATCTTTGTTCGGACGAAGCTTCCTTCCTCACTGGAGTCGATTATCCGATCGACGGCGGATTCTTCAACCTGCGATAACGAATCACAGGGAGGTTGTGTGGATCTGGGTCTCGCGGATCATGTCGTGATCGTCACCGGTGGAGGCGCGGGCATTGGAGAAGCCATCACACGTGCCTGTCTCGACGAGCAGGCGGTCGTCGTGGTCGTCAGCCGGTTATCGGAGAATGTAAAGCACTTCCGGGCGGAGATGCATGCTGCGCAACTCCGGTGCGACTTCGTTGAGACGCAGCTTGCCGACCCTGAGCAGTGCCGTCGCGCCATCGAATATGTGCAAGAGCGCTACGGGCGCCTCGATGGGCTTGTCAACAATGCCGGAGTCAACGATGGCGTTGGCCTCGCAAGCGGCGATCCTGCACGTTTTACTGAGAGCCTGCGACAGAATCTTCTGCATTACTATGCGATGGCCCACTATGCATTACCGATGTTGAAGGAAGCGAAGGGCGCGATCGTCAACATCAGCTCGAAGGTGGCGCTGGTCGGGCAGGGCGGCACAAGCTCCTATGCCACCGCGAAGGGAGCGCAGCTTGCGCTTACCCGGGAGTGGGCTGCTGAGCTTCTACCCTTTGGCATTCGCGTCAACAGCGTGTTGCCGGCGGAGGTGATGACGCCACTTTATCGGCGATGGGTCGATAAACAGGAAGATCCCGAGGGAACCCTGAAGAGGATCATCGAGCGCATACCCCTGGGGCACCGCATGACGGAAGGCTCTGAAATCGCGGCGATGACCGTTTTTCTGCTTTCCGCCAAACAGTCCGGGCACACGACCGCGCAGCATATGGTCGTGGATGGCGGATACACACATCTTGATCGCTCGTTGACTTAGAGGACTCTGGAGGCGGTGCCGGAAGGTTGCGCTTGTGCCGATTTTCGTGGGCAGTTAATGGCGTGTCTTGACCGATTTGGCGAAAAAAAATTTGCTGCGCGCGTGGGGCGGAGTTTCGCGGTTTTATGGGCATTTTTTCAAGGGGGGTCTGAAAAATGCGCGTGTTTCGCGTGGTATTTTGCTGGTTCCTTGTGGTAATTGGCATGGCTGAGAGTGCAAAAAAGTGCAGCTTCCGCGCCGGCTAAAAATACGCCATAGTTTTGAGACTTATTCAATCCGGAAGCCGGAGGCGGTCGCGGGTTCGAGATGGCCGCGTGCTTCGGACAGAACTAGAGGGGTGGCTTGTTGGGATCACGGTGGAAGATGCCAGGGTCGGGTTGATCGAGGGAGGGGGACGCGGGTTCGGGATTGGGGATGGGATCTGGGGTTAACTCTACGGTTCGGCCTGCGGTCGGGTCTGGGGTGGGAGGTGCGATGGGATATTCGATAGGGGTGACTGGGGGTGGCGGGGGGACGTGAGTCACTACGTGGCGGATGGGGACTTGCGGCGGGGGGTAGATGGGGTGTTGCAGGGCCAGGGAGGTTTCGGCGCCGCGCTGCCAGAAGCGTGTGAGGAGCATAAGGAAGAGTCCGATCTGGGTGAGGAGGAACGTGGGCCAGACTCGGGGCTGGGCGAGCATGTGGACGGAGATGCGGGCGGTGACGAGGACGGCGGCGGCTCCGAGGATGGCGAGGAAGAGGAAGACGGGATAGGCTTCGGCAAAGTTGGCGCGGAGCATTCGCCAGGCGGGGCCGAGGGTGCGGCGGACGCGGCGGTCGGACTTGGCTTCTTTCCCAAAGGCGGCGCTACGGAGATGCAGGCCGAGCTGGACGGTGTAGACCTCGACGAGATCGAAGTAGAGGCGGAGGAAGCAGGCGATGAGGCCGATGATGACGATGCCGGTCGTGCGGGCGAGGAAGGAGTGGAGGCCGACGGCGTGATTGTCGACGTGTTCGGCCCATTTGCCTTGAAGGAAGGAGAGCAGGCCGAGGATGAGGCTGGAGATGAGGAGAGTGAGTATGGTGATGCGGACGAAGCGCCAGAAGTGGAGGATGCCCTGATGGAGGAGGGTGCTGAGCCGGGCGGGCGAACTGGTCTGGTAGCAGAAGAGGGTTCCGGGAAGGAGGAAGAAGAAGAGAATGAAGAAGAGGGGAACGGCGGAGTAGCTGCCCGCGCGTCCTCCTGCGGGAGCGCCCTGGAAGCGCAGGAACACGCCGGCGACGGTGCTGAGGTCGAAGCCGTTGGTGAGGCGCTGGGCGGCGAGGGAGTGGTCCAGGATGTAGGCGAGCTGGGTGTGAAGGCGGACGGAGAAGAGCAGCGCCAGGCCGAGGCTGAAGACATAGGTCCAGAGAAGCGCGGGGAAGCGGCGGAGGGTGAGGGAGAGGCCGTGGAGGAAGATGTTGCGGCGTTCGGTCATGCGTTGAACCTCGGTGGTTTGGGAGCTTTTTTTGCGTCCTTTATTCGGGTTGGATCTTCGTGGGCTGACGGCCCGCTTTGTTCCAAGAGCGGCGGCAACTGCGAAGCGGGTTCTCCGCTTCGGTCGAAATGACGAGTTCTTGATGGCGAAAAAACCAACAGCAAGTACAACGACAACAGCAAGGACAAGGACAAATACAGGGATCCTTCGCTGCCCTCAAGGATGACGACGAAAAACGGGCAACAGCAACGGCGAAGACAACGGCAACAGCAACAGCAACTACAACAGCAACAGCAACAGCAAATACAGGGATCCTTCGCTGCGCTCAAGGATGACGACGAAAAACGGGCAACGGGCAACGGCAATGGCGAATACGGGGATACTTCACTGCGTTCCGGATGACAGCGGAAAACGAGCAACTGCAACGGCAACGCAGATCCCCTTCGGGGATGACAACCAAAAAGACAAGCAACGGAAATTGCAAATACAACTGTAAATGCAACTGCAACTGCTACGGCGGGTACGAGTTGGTGCTGTGGTTGGGTTGGATTAGACGATCCAGGTGGTGAGTTGGGCTAGAAATTGTTGCATGACCAGCCAGATGTTGGAGAGTTTGCGGGCGGGGATGCCGTTGGGTTCGACGGTGTAGCTGTTGTTGAAGAAGTCCTTGTCGAGAAGGATGGTGTGGCCGGGGTCGATTTCGACCGAGGTGATTTTAGCGTTGCGGGTGTAGGTGAACTTTGTCCAGCGGTCGATGCCGTTCCAGTGTTCGCGGAGGCGGGTGCCGTCGTCGAAGATGACCTCGGCGGTGACGGGGAGGATGAAGTCGCCTTTGCGGCGGAGGTAGACCTGGGAGAGATACTGGATCTTCTTCTTGTCTTTGGGTTCGGGGAGCCACCACTGGACAGGATCGGAGGAGACGCTGTCGACGGCGTAGTCGAGGACTGCGGTTCCGTAGACGGCCTGGTTGAAGTAAGGCGTGAGGGTTGGGACGGAGATCGCCGGTGTGGCTGCGGTGGGAACTGCGGCGAGCGCGGTTACGGCGGTGGAGGCTTGGGTATCGTTGCAGGACACGCCTTCGCAGGAGGGGCTGGGCGGCGTGACGGGCGCGGTAGCGGGTGTGGGCGGCGCGGGCGGCATGGTGATGAGCGGGAGGCGGCCTCGGGCCTGCGCGACCTGTTCGATGGTGCGGAGGAAGTCCTCGCTGGTGGGGTGGGTAAAGCGATAGCGCATGAAGTAAGTGCGCATGGCCTCGTCCATGGTGTCTTTGCCGATAATGCCTTCGAGGGTGGCGAGCAGGGTGGCGGTCTTGCCGTAGGTGACGCCGCCGTAGGATTGGGCGTCGCGGAACTTGAAGGCCCAGCGGGTGACGGGATCGTAGTCGGGCTTGCTGATGTATTGGAGGCGCTGGAGCTCGTAGTCGCCGGCGTTGGCGTAGGAGCGGTCGAAGACGGAGGTGTTGCGTCCGAGGATGGCGGAGAGGACGTTGACCTCGGTGTAGGAGTTGATGCCTTCGTCGAGCCAGGCGTCTTCGAACTCGTTGGTGGCGACCATGCCATACCAGTACTGGTGGCCGAACTCATGCTCGGCGGTGAGCTCGGTGACGTGGGTGGGTTCGTACCAGGAGGTGTCGCCGGTGAAGAGGGTGGGGTACTCCATGCCGCCGATCTCGGAGCCGGGTTCGGGGTCGATGACGGTGATGATCTTGTAGGGATAGGGGCCGTAGCGCTGATCGAACTGGGCGAGGGTCCTCTGGATGATCGAGAGATAGCGGCCGCCGGCTTTGGGATGGGCGGCGAGGGCGAGGACGTGGATCTTTACCGGGCCGAGAGAGGACAGGTAGGTCCCGTCGGTGATGTTGAAGTGGGGACTGATGGCCCAGGCGAAGTCGCCGATGTCTTCGCCGTAGAAGCTGAGGGTCTTGGTGCCGTCGGAGTTATTGATCTCACCGATGGGCACGCCGCTGGCGCCGGCGACGTAGCGTTTGGGCAGGGTGAGCGAGACGGTGAAGGTGGCGAAGTCGGAGAAGAACTCGGTGGTGGAGTGGTACTGGTGGCAGTTCCAGGCGCCGTGCCAGAAGACCCCGGGTTTGGGATACCACTGGCCGCCCATGATGAAGTCACGCTTCCAGCCGTTGCGGGCGATCGACAAGGGGAACTGGTCGTGGAAGGCGAGGTGGAAGGTGATGGAGTCGCCGGGGGCGAGGGGGTGGGGGAGGTTGAGCTGGGTGACGGTGTGGTCGTTGGCGTTGCCGTCGTCGGGGGCGATGAAGTGCATTGCGGAGGTGAGGTCGCCGTAGCCGTCGGCGTCGATGTGGGAGATGGTGATGCCGCCGATTTTTTCGGGCGGGTAGTCGTTCTCTTTTTCGTTGTCGCGGATGCCGCCGGTGAAGTGGGTCTCGCTGGTGAAGGAAGACTCGGGACGGAAGGCGTTGAGGTAGAGGTGGAAGGGAATGGAGGTGAGGGACTGGCCGGTGAGGTTCTTGTAGGTGAGGGTCTCGGTGGCGTCGACGGATTTCTTGTTCGTGTTGATTTTGGCGTCGATCTGGTAGGAGACGACGCGGGTGGAGAGGGGCTTGCCGCCGGGGGAGTTGGTGGCGATACTTGGCTGGAAGGTGGGCTGGGCTTGCGCGGCAAAGGGGGTAAGGAAGAGCGCGGCGGTAACGAAGAAGTGATTGCGCGGCATGGAGGGATTGTAGCGGGACGGAGTGGACTGCTGCTGTTTTATTTTGTGCCAGGAGCTTGCCAGAGTTCGGTGGTGAGGATTCCGGCCAGCGAATGGCGATGGGAGATGCGGGTGAAGCCGGCGCGGGAGAGCGGGGTGGCGTGGTCGGGAAGTGCCGTGGTGCGGAGGCCGGTGAGGATGCGGAACGCGAAGTAGAGGCTGCGGATGAAGAGACGGGCTGGGAGGCGCATGGGACCAGTGGGGATGCGGAAGTCAGAGATGAGCCAGAGGGTATTGGGGCGGATGTGTTTTGCGAGGCGATCGATGAGGGCATCGAGTTCGGATTGGGCGAGACAGTCGAAGAAGAAGTGGGCGACGACGAGGTCGGTTTTGCCGGACGGGGCGTGGTCGAGGGCGCTGTGGTTGCAGGTGCGGAGGCGGGTTTTGGCGCTGAACGCTGCCGCCTCGCATCGGCTTCGGAGGAGATGGAGCATAGTGGAACTGATGTCAACGGCGGTGGCGCGGAGGGGGGGGTTCGCGGCGTAGAGCTTTGCGAGGAAGCGACCGTCGCCGTCGCCAAGGATGAGAGCTTGTTTGCAGTTGTGGAGATCTGGCAGGAAGTGGTTGCGGCAGCATTCGAGTGTGCGGCCGAGGGTGAGGTATTCCAGCCAGCGGTAGGGGCGGGCGATGAGATTGAAGTTGGGGCGGGTGGGCGTCATAGCTGCTGGTTGGGATGGTGCTGGCGGATGTGTTCAAGAACTTGACCATTGATTGCACGGATGAGAGGGATTTAAGAACAGGCAAAGCAACGACGAAATACAGGGATACTTCACTGCGTTCAGGATGACGACGAAAGACAAAACAACTGCCAAGAAAACTCTCAATCTCAACTACTGGCCAAGTACTTAGAGCGGATTTGCTGTTGGTCTGAAGGGGACAACCGCAGATTCCCTACGGGAGTGACAAACAAAGGGCGCGGCTGACTCACGCCAACTGCTACTTTGCTCTAGTTTTTGAGCAGCGTTAAGAAGTCCGGTACAGAGTCAGTTCACCAAACTCGCTGCGAGATCCGCGTACAGGTCCACTGCCTCCAGCAACTCCTTTTTTGCAATCCTCTCTCCCGGGGTGTGCGCTACGTGGATCGATCCGGGCCCCAGCAGAAATGGCTCGCCCCAGGCTGTGAGCGAAGGAATGTCCGTCGTGAACTTCGCTATCATGGTCGGCAGATTTCCGACCCTTCGCATTCGGACGAACGGCAGCTCCAGGCTGAACTCGACCTCCGCCCGGCCGTCCACCGCAGCGAGGATCGACCGCTTGATCTCTTCGGCCGGCCCCACCAGGCGAACCAGGATATGCGCCTCCGCTTTGTCGGCGATCACGTTGGGGGCACGTCCGCCTTCGATCAACCCGATGTTCAGCGTAGACGGCCCAATCTCCGGCTCGACCGGCAGGGGAATCGCGAGGACATCCTGCAGCGCCGCGACCAGCTTGTCGATGGCGGACTCGCCCAGCTCCGGGTAGGCCGAGTGCGCCATCCGGCCTTTGGCGCGAAGCTCTACTCGAAGCGCGCCCTTCGAGGCCAGCGCCAGCCGGTTGTCCGTGGGCTCGCCGTTGATCAGAAACCTGGACCCCTTCGGCTGGGTATTCGCGACCGCGGCCCCGGCGGAGTCCCGCTCCTCGCCCACCAAGAAGAGTAGCCCGACCTTCACGCCGCCCTCGCGCAGCCGGTCCGCGGCGGCTATCTGCGCGGCAATAATGCCCTTGGCGTCGCAGGCTCCGCGGCCGTACAGAAACTCATCGTCCTCGGTGCAGCCAAAGTACGGAGGCACGGTGTCCATGTGGGTGGAAAGGACCACCTCCGGCGTTACTCCAGGCATGGCGGCGTAGACGTTGAAGCGCTCTCCGCTGCCCGCGCCGGGCGTGCAACCCCGATCCGGCTGCGCTACCTCCATTCGCTCGACGTCGTATCGTTGCGCCGAGAGATAGTCGTACAGGAAGGCACCAGCGAGGCCCTCGCAGTAGGTGGTGGACTCGATATCGACAAGCTGCCTGGTCAGTGGAATGGGGTCGATTGCCATGAAATCCAGCATACGTGATTGGGTAGACGGAGCAGGGAAGGCCGCACCCGGTAGACTGAATCCGATGACTCTCTCCCCCTCTTCGCAGATCCGATCCATCGACGATCTTCGCGGCCCAGCAGGCCGTCTGGAAGCTCTTCTGAATACTGGCCGCGACGATGCTCCGTATGCCGCGCTGGTCTGCCATCCCCATCCCCACGGCGGCGGCACCATGCACAACAAGGTCGTGTATCACGCGATGAAGGCGTTCGCGTCCTTCGGCCTGCCTGTCCTGCGCTTCAACTTCCGCGGTGTTGGGCTGAGCGAGGGCGCCCACGACGAAGGGTATGGCGAACAGGACGATGTTAAGGCCGGGCTCGACTGGCTGGAGCGAAACTTCAACCTTCCGATCCTGTTCGCCGGCTTCTCCTTCGGTTCGAACGTCGGCCTGCGCGCCTGCTGCGGAGACCCACGCGTTGCAGGGCTTATCGGCCTTGGCGTTCCCGTCCGCGCCGCGGGCCGCGACTACACCTACGGCTTTCTACCAAAATGCACCCAGCCGAAGCTGTTTATCAGCGGCGACCACGACCAATATGGGCCGCGCGAGGTGATGGAAGGAGTCTTCGAGCGGGCGCCATCGCCCAAGGAACTGTTCTGGGTGGAAGGGGCGGATCACTTCTTTCAGCCAACGCCCGGCTCGCCCGGCGCAAAACTCAATGTCATGCAGGAGCACATCCGCAACTGGCTGCGCAGTCAGTTCGGCATGGAACTCACTGGTCAATAATTTCGGGTGGTCTAGCTTCAGAGTTGGTTACGCTGCATCGGTCTTGATCGCGTTGTCCAAGAAGCCGAACGCCTCTTTCGCGCGCCCCATCAACATTTTTGACTCCGAAGGTAACGGCTTTGAAAGCCACTCCCGCATGGCCTGATTGCAGACCTCGGGCATCTCCTCGAACGGAATATGTCCGACGCCTGGAAGCACCATCAGGCTCGATTGCGAGAGCGTCTCCTGCAATCGCCGCCCTGAGGCTAATCCCACTGCGCGGTCGCGGTCGCCCCAGATCAGCAGCGTTGGCTTGGCCGCAACTTTGGCGAGGGCCGAGCGCAGCAGACCCATGTCGACAAACCAGCGCTGCACAATCTGCAAAACGTGGTCCATCGTCCCGGGAACATGCAGGCCCTCGATGTATCCCTCGAGCGCACCCTCCGACACGCGGGAGGGATCGCCGTACATTCGGCTCAGCGCTGTCGCCTTCAACCTTCTGGGCAGCCAGGGAATCTGCCGCGCTAACCACACCCCGAAGCGGGTCTGATAGAACCGGATCAACTGGTGCCCCAGATCACAGAAGGGATTTGCCGGCGCAAACAAAATCAAACTTCTTACCCGCTGTGGATGTCGCGCCGCCAGCATCATCGCCACCGCGCCGCCGTGCGAGTGCGCCGCGATGTCCGCTTCGTCGATCCCGACAGCGTCCATGTAAGCGGCTAAACGGTCAGCCGTCGCGGCCAGTCCGGCATCCAGGCCCGGGACCCGCTCCGACTCTCCCATGTTGAACAGATCGACGGCATACACGCAGGAATCGCGCGAGAGGAAGTTGATATTCTGCCGCCAGTTTCTCGCAGATCCGACCAAGCCGTGAAGCAGCAAAAGAGGCCGCCCCGCGCCTGCGCACTGGTAGTGAACCATAGCCCCACCCACAACCGCAAACGCATCCTCGATCTTGATCTGCTTTCTACTCACTTCGGGGCAACTCTTTCGTATAGGGGCTGGGATAGGCTTGAGCACACTCTCCAGCAAAATTTGATGTTACAGGAGTGTGAAAAAGATTCAAAAGCCATTCTAAATTGTTTTGATCTCTTCAATTCCCACCCCGTGATGTACAGATTAGAACCAGACCCGCATCTCCCTGCTTTTCTGTTCGCCACGGAACTCGCCGCCTCGATGGACCGCATCTCTACAGCTAATCGGCACGTATGCACATTTCAGAATGAGTTATGATTTTCTGTAGAACTTCGGTAAAGAATTGACACACGATGGTGCATTCAGGGCACATATCGGTTTGGTTATCGAGTTGCTGCACGAGTTCTGAAGTTCCATGAAGAACCATGAAGAACGCCGCCCAAACCCGCGTCCTGGCTATCCTGCTCGCCGTGGCGACCTTAGCCGTCTGCGTTCTCGCGGGCTTGAACTTCGAACACGAAAATGGCTTCGATGTTCCCACCGATGGCATCTGGTGGGCTGAAACTCACGGCGGTCTACGCGCAGAACGAGTCCCGGCCGACTCCCCTGGCCATCGCGCCGGCATCCGCACGGGCGATGTCCTGGTCAGCATCGACGACCAGCCCACACCGCGCATCGCCCCTTTGGTCCGCGAGATGTTCCGCAGCGGCATCTGGGCCCACGCGACCTACTCCATTCTTCGCCCCGTCCCGCATTCGGAGGACCTGAAGGGCGCTACCCCCCTGCCTATCCAGGTCATTCTCGAGCCCAAAGACCGTTCAATCAATCAGGGCTTCCGATTTATCGCGCTGGTCTATCTCTGTATCGGCATCTACGTCCTTTTTCGGCGCTGGACCGCACCCAAATCCATTCATTTCTATATCTTCTGCCTGGTCTCGTTCGTCCTCTACAGCTTCCGGTCTACGGGCGAACCCGGCACCTTCGATTGGGTGATCTATTGGGGTAATATGGGGGCTCAGGCCCTTCAGCCGGCCCTGTTCCTGCACTTTGCGGTCAGCTTCTCGGATAACTTTGCCACCCAGCACCGTAATCGGCTCGTCCGCCGTGTGCTCTGTTCTCTTCTGTATGTCCCTGGCATCTTCCTCATCGGCCTGCAATACCACGCCATCCGGTTCTGGTCCGCGACCGGTATTCTCCAGCATCGTCTCGATCAGATCGCCCTGGGCTATCTCGCGCTCTACTACGTGATCGCTGCTGTCGTCTTCCGCATGCGTTATCGCCGGGCCGAGTCCGCTCTGGAACGCCAACAGCTCAAGTGGCTCACCCGCGGCACTCTCATCGCAATCGCGCCGTTCACGCTGCTCTACGTCGTTCCGTACCTCGCGGACTGGCCTGTCCCCAGTCTCCTGACCAAGCTTGCCGGCTTTTCGCTGGTGATCCTCCCGCTCACCTTTAGTTGGGCCATCGTCCGCTACCGCCTGATGGACGTCGATCTCATCTTCAAGCGCGGCGTCACCTATACCCTTGCCACCGCCTCGCTGGTTGGGGTGTACTTCGGCATCGTGGCGGTCACGGCGGAGATCGTCCACACTCGCCTGCCCAGCCTGCGCATCTACGGTCTGATGGCCGGCATCATCATCACCGGCATCGTCTTCGAGCCGCTCAAGCGCGCCATCCAGGCCCAGGTCGACCGCATCTTCGACCAGAAGCGCTTCGACTACCGCGAGACTCTCGTCGAGTTCGGCCGCGGCATCAACTCACAGACCGATCTCCGCGCCCTGCTCGATTCGATCGTCGAGCGGCTTCCGCAGACCCTGCTCGTCACCCGTGTGGCCGTCTTTCTCGCCTCCGAAGGCGAAGGCAGCCTCAGCGGACGCCACTTTGACCTCGCCGCCTCGCATGGCCTCACCAACCTCCAGTCCGCCGATCTTCGCGCGCTCGATGTCCGCTTCCTGGACTTCGACCGGCCTGGCGCGAGCAACCACATCTTCCTTGAAAATCCCCAGCAGGTCCTGCGCCTTCCCGAGGCGCAAAGCCGCAGCGCCGGCCGTCTGGATCTCAACTACTATCTTCCCTGTCGCGTCGCTAGCCGCGAAGGCTCCGGCACCCGCACCGTGGCGGTCATCGGTCTGGGCCGCACCGACGACGGCGACTTCCTCTCTTCGGAAGACATGGAGCTGCTCGAATCCCTCGCCGGGTATATCGGCATCGCCATTCAGAACGCGCAACTCTACCGCCGCCTCGAACAAAAGATCACCGAGTTCGAAAGCCTCAAGGAGTTCCACGAAAATATCGTCGAATCCATCAACGTAGGCGTCTTTGCCGTCGATCTCGAAGACCGCATCGAAAGCTGGAACACCCAGATGGAGACGATGTACGCCCGCCAGCGCGTCGACGTCCTGCACCGGCCTCTCTCCGAGGTTCTTCCCGCCGACTTCGTCTCCCGCTTCAACAGCGTTCGCGAGGAGCACGGCACGCACACTCTCTACAAGTTCCGCCTTGCGTTGCCCACGGGCGAGGTTCGCGTCGCCAACATCGCCATCGCCCCGCTGGTCACTCGCAACTTCATCGCTGTCGGCCGCATCATCCTGGTGGACGACATCACGGATCGCATCCAGCTCGAAACTCAGCTTGCCCAGTCGGAAAAACTATCCTCCATCGGCCTTCTCGCCGCCGGCGTCGCCCACGAGGTCAATACGCCTCTGGCCGTCATCTCCAGCTACACCCAGATGCTGACCAAGCACATGCGCGACGATGAACGGCTCGCCCCTGTGCTTGAAAAGATCACCCAGCAAACCTTCCGGGCATCAGAGATCGTCAATGGCCTGCTGAACTTCTCGCGCACCAGCGGAACGGAGTTCACCTCGCTCGACCTCAACGAACTTCTCCGCGACACTGTCACCCTGCTCGATCACCAGTTCAAGACCGCGCAGATCCGCGTCGAAACCAACTTCGATCCGCATCTCGCTCGCATTCACGGCAATCAGGGAAAGCTCCAGCAGGTCATCCTTAACCTCATGCTCAACGCCAAGGACGCGATGTTCCGGACTCAAAACGCTACCCTCAAAGTCGCCACGTTCAATGGAGCCGGCCGCGTCTTCGTCCGCATCCAGGACTCCGGCAACGGCATTGAGCGCGAACATCTCCACCGCATCTACGATCCCTTTTTCACCACCAAAACTAACCCGCAGGCGGGCGAGCGCAAAGGCACCGGCCTTGGTCTCGCCGTCAGCTACGGCATCATGCAGGAGCACGCCGGAAAGATCCACGTTGAAAGCGAGACTGGCGTCGGCACGGCCTTCCAATTGGAGTTCCCCTCCTCGGGCACACGTCCCGCCGCCGCCGACGTCTCCAGTGCCGCTTCCGCGGGCAACACCGGCTCCTCAGCCGAGAGAAAGACGATTCATGTCTGAAACCACTGAACTGGCCGCCGAATCCCTGCATCTCCAGCGCATGGCGCGCGTAGCCGGGGAACCTCGCATTCTGATCATCGACGATGAAGGCGCCATTCGCGAATCGCTTGAAACCCTTCTCACCCTCGAGGGCTTCAACATCAGCACCGCCGTGGACGGGCCTTCGGGCATGGAGCTGCTGTCGCGCAACGAGTACGACCTGCTGCTCCTTGACCTCGCGTTGCCGGGCGAAAGCGGCATTGACCTTCTGCCCCGCATCATCGAACTGCAGCCCAACCTGCCCGTCATCATGATCACCGCCTTCGGGACGGTTGGAAATGTGGTCGACGCTATCCGGGCGGGCGCGGAAAACTTCGTTCAGAAGCCGTGGGACAACGAAAAACTTCTCGCCGACATTCGCGCCGCAGTCGCACGGCACCGCGCCGAAGAAGAGGTCGTCCAGCTCAAACGAACCCTGAAGCAGCGCTACAACTTCGAAAATATCGTTGGCAAGAGCGAGCCTATGCTGCGCCTCTTCGACCTTGTCGCGCAAATCGCTCCCAGCCGCTCCACTGTTCTCATCCAGGGCGAGAGCGGCACCGGCAAGGAGCTGATCGCCAAGGCCATCCACGCCAACTCGCCACGACGCGACCGGCCCTTTGTTCCGGTCAACACCGGCGCGGTCCCCTCGGAGCTGCTGGAATCCACCCTCTTCGGCCACGTCAAAGGCGCTTTCACCTCTGCGGTCACGGCAAAAAAAGGTCTGTTCGAAGTGGCCAACGGAGGCACCCTCTTCCTCGACGAGATCGGCACCATGACCATGGACATGCAGGCCAAGATCCTGCGCGTCCTGCAGGACCGCCGCTTTATGCACCTTGGCGGCGTCCAGGAGATTCAGGTCGATGTCCGCATTATCGCCGCCACCAACGTCAACCTTCAGGAAGCCGTGCGCGCCGGTTCGTTCCGCGAAGATCTCTTCTACCGCCTGAACGTGATCTGCCTCGAGCTTCCGCCATTGCGTTCGCGCCGCGAAGACATTCCTGTGCTGTCGGCCCACTTCCTGAAATTTTATGCCGAAGAAAACGGCACCGAAGACCGCTCCCTCTCTCCCGAAGCCATGCGCATCATGATGGACTACGAGTGGCCCGGCAACGTCCGCGAACTCGAGAATGCCATGGAACGCGGCGTCGTCCTTTCTACCTCGCGAACGATCACTCCTGACCTGCTGCCGACCCAGCTTACCGGCAGCACGTACTCGTCAAGCCTGCTCGATCATCAGCCCAACGCCAGCCTCTTCGACCTGATGGAGGAGATCGAGCGGCGCATCATCTCCGACCGCCTCGAGCGTTGCCATTGGAACCAGACCGAAGCCGCCGAGTACTTCAAGATCCCGCTCTCCACTCTGAACCAGAAGATCAAGCGTCTCACTATCGAAGTAAAAAAGCGCGCCCGCGACTAGCAGAAGAACTCATCACAACGAGACCTATGGACTCAATGTCTAAGCAACAGAGCGTCCAGGCAATCGAGAGCGAGACGAAAGGCTGGCAGTTTGCCGTCGCGTCGAGCATTTTAGGGTGGGTGCTGGATGCGTTCGATTTTTTCGTCGTCGTCTTCCTGTTCGACACGCTCGCTGCTCATTTTCACACGCAAAAGTCGGCCGTGGTCTATACGCTCACGCTTACGCTGGCCATGCGTCCGCTGGGTGCGCTCGCCTTCGGAGCGCTCTCGGACAGGTATGGGCGCAAACGTCCGCTGATCGTCTGTGTCTTGTACTTCTCGCTGATTACTGTGCTCAGCGGTCTGGCGCCAAGCTTTACGGTCTTTGTCGTCATGCGCGCGCTCTATGGTTTTGGCATGGGAGGATATTGGGGGATCGGCGCCTCCTATGCGATGGAAAGCTCCCCGCGCCGGTTCCGCGGCGTTCTCTCGGGTTTGATGCAGAGCGGCTATCCGATGGGCTACCTGCTGGCGGCTGTGGTGATGCAGGTGGTGGTGCCGGGCCTGGGATGGCGCTCCGTTTTCTTTGTGGGCACTCCCGTGGCTGCGTTGATTGCTGTCCTAACGTGGCTTGCGCCAGAGTCCGAGGCTTGGAAGCAGCAGCGCGCGCCGTCGATGCGGAAGATTTTTTCCACGGTGCTGCAACACTCCGGAATCTTTTTTTATCTGCTGGTCCTGATGTCGGTGATGCTGTGCCTTTCGCATGGCACACAGGACCTCTATCCAGACTTCCTGAAATCCCTTCCAGCGCTGGCGGGGCGGACCGTACTCGGGATGAAGATGTTGTACGGCATTCCGGTTCTCTACAACCTTGCGGCGATCGTTGGCGCGCTCCTCTTCGGGCAACTGTCGGAGAGGATTGGCAGGCGATACGCCGTGATGCTGGCCTTGGTGATGTGCCTGCTCTCTATTCCGGCATGGGCATTTGGCTCGACGCTGTTGGCCCTGGTCTTCGGCTCCTGCCTGATGCAGATGGGAGGGCAGGGAGCGTTTGGCGTGATTCCGGCGCATGTGAACGAGCTGTCTCCGGACGCTGTGCGCGGATTGTTTCCGGGGCTGGTGTATCAGCTTGGCTTTCTGCTGGCGTCACCCGCAACGGCGGTGGAACTCCTCCTGCGGGACCATCTAGGCTACGCCTGGGCGCTCACGACATTCGAGGTGTGCGTAATTGCGGCGCTGCTGCTGCTCTTCTGGTTTGGGCCGGAGGCGCGTGGGCGCAGCTTTATGGAGCCGGCTGCGGAGTAATGCCGGATCTAAGAGGCGCTCGTTAGAGGCTGCGGTGCGCTAGAGGCTATGAAGATAGGCGAGCAGCTTGTCCGTATCTTCTTTCGTGAGGACATCCTTGAAAGACGGCATCTTTCCTTTTCCGTTTTTCAGGATAGTGCGGACCTCTGCATCCGTCTTTTTGGGGTGCGGCTTTCGCAGTTCGCCATACAAGCTCGGTCCAAACCGAACCTGATCGGGAAGCACGGAGTGGCATTGGAAGCATCTCTGGGTAAAGACTTGCTGGCCGGCATGCACAGCTTGCTCTTTCGATGCACTGTTTCCCTGCGCATTGGCAGGAATGGCGACGGCGAGAGATAAGACGAACAAAGCTATTCTTGGTGTGCAGGACAAAATTTCACCCTCTCCAGTAAATCAAAATGGAATCATCAGCTGAGTGCCGCAATCGGCTTACCTTCTGATTGCCCGATGTGCGGTATCAGGTTGAACAAAGACATACTGAAATTATATTTGCGAACGCCATGTTCGTCTTTGAGTGGCCCTCGTTCGAGAAGGGCCGTACTTGAATCGAGAGCGAGTAGCGTCGCAGACAGACTTGCGGCCGACACTTGCATTGGATGCAAGGTTGGGCGTGCGCGGGACCTGAGTCGTGAAGCGGATGCGAGGTAAATTTGCATCAGGGCAGGGAGAATGCGAGGTAAATCCCTCCTCTGTGTTTTGGCGTGTCCTTGCTGCCACCTGCGGCGATGACGACATACTGCTTCCCGTCAACCATGTAGGTTGCGGGCGTAGCCATGCCGGCGAAGGGCAATACGGTGTCCCATAGCAGTGTGCCGGTCTTGCTGTCGAACGCGCGGAGCTTGCGGTCGTGTGCGGTGGCTCCGATGAAGAGGACGCCGCCGGCCGTGACGATGGGGCCGCCGTAGTTCTCAGAGCCGGTGTTGCGCATGCCTTTGGCGGCCAACTCCGGGTATTCTCCGAGCGGGATCTTCCAGAGATATTTGCCGGTATTCAAATCAATTGCATTCAGCGTACCCCAGGGCGGTTGGATGGCGGGATAGCCGTCAGGATCCAGGAACTTGCGGTAGCCGGTGAATTGGTACGGTACTGTGTGGGCTTCGTCTTCTCCCGCGCCTTCGGGTGTTGCGGCCACCATCTCTCTCCTGTTGGAGCCGTCCGGCTTGTTGGGGCCGCCCGGCTTCGCGGTAAGGTATCGGATCAGAGCGGTGACGTCATCGTCTTTCAGATCGGGAAATGCGGGCATCCGGCCCTTGCCCTGGTGCAGAGTGGTTGTTATCTGAGCGTCGGACAGACGCTGCCCAACGCCAACAAGGGATGGGAAAGAGGGCGGCGAGCCTGCGCGGTCCGTGCCGTGGCAGATGCTGCATCGATTCTGGTAGATGCTTTGTCCAGCAGTGGCCGGCGGGGGAGGAACGGTGAGGCCGGCGATCCAGGCGACGTCGTTGGAGTTGATGTAGATCACGCCTGTTGCCAGATCGACGGCTGAGCCACCCCACTCCGCACCTCCATCGAAGCCGGGCAGCAGCACATTCAATTTGCCTACGCTGAAGGGCACAAACTGTCCTTCGCTGCGATAGTTCTTGAACTGCTCCAGAGCCCAGGCGTGGGCTTCCGGGGTACGGGTGGTCAGCATATCTGCGGTAAGGAGTTGCCGCGCGAACGGGGCCGGGGCACTGGGGCGTGGCTGGGTCGGTGAGGCCACTTCTCCTGGCACGTTGCTTGCGGGGTACGTCGGATCTTCGATAGGAAAGAGCGGTTTGCCGGTGGTCCGATCAAAGAGATAGACGTAGCCTTGCTTGGTGGTCTGCGCGACTGCATCGACGTCCCTTCCGTCGTGCCTGACCGTGAGCAGGGAGGGAGGAGCAGGGAAGTCCCGGTCCCAGAGGTCGTGATGGACTCCCTGGAAGTGCCAGATGCGCTTTCCGGTTTTTGCATCGAGTGCCAGGAGAGTGTCGGCGAAGAGATCGTCGCCCACACGGTCGCCGCCGTAGAAGTCGAAGACCGCGGAGCCGGTGGGCACGTAGACAATGCCCCGCTTCGTGTCGAGCGCCATGTCGGCCCAGTTGTTTGCCGCTCCAGCGTATTTCCATGCGTTCGCGGGCCAGGTCTCATATCCGGGCTCGCCGGGATGGGGGATGGTGTGAAAGCTCCAGCGAAGTTTCCCGGTGTGTACGTCGAAGGCCCGGATGTCGCCTGGAGGCGAGGGATAGGTCTCCGGGTTTCTGCCACCAACGATGATCAGATCGTTGTAGATGATTCCTGGGCTGGTCAGTGCGATGGATTGCTGGTTGTAGTCGCCGCGCAGATTCTTGCGGAGGTCGATCCTGCCATTCTCCCCAAACTGAGCGATGGGCTCGCCTGTGGCAGGATTGAGAGCGTAGAGGAAGTTCATCACGCCCGCGAAGATCCGGCTGTCTTTTCCATCGGACCAGTAAGAGACTCCGCGAGTCGGCTGAGTTCCGGCAATCTTCGAGTCGAACTTCCAAAGCAGCTTGCCGGTCGCGGCATCCAATGCCACGACCTTCTGCGAAGGCGTGCAGGCGTAGAGAGTCCTGCCGACGATAATCGGGCTTGTCTCCAGGCCACTATCCTCTTCGCTGTCGTACTTCCAGGCCATGCGGAGTTTACTCACGTTCTGACGATTAATTTGCGTGAGGGCAGAGTAATGGTCCTGTTCTACTTGTCCACCATACGCCGGCCAATCGACAGTCTTTTGCTGCGGGTGAGGCTGTGCGACGGCAACATTGCCGAGCAGCAGAATAGTCGCAGCCACCAGGATTGCGGGCAGGAGATGGCGTGACCGTGATTTTGGCAATACTGGGAAGGGGCGGCAGATCCGCATAACTGAACATGCTAGCAGGCGGAATATCTGTTGGTCTGGTGTTGGGCAGGAATTGAGGCGTCATTCGGCTTGACGAATGTTTGGGGGTGAAGGGTGTCCATCGAACGGTGTAAGAATCAGGGCAGGGCGTAGGCGACGGCCGAGGAATGCTCAACGCCGGACTCGCAACCGGCATCTGAGGTATTGACAACCTGCTCATCCGGCAGATTACCTCCAACAGTCCAACTGCTGCGAAAGAAGGAAGACATGCGTATTGCTTATCTTGATTGTTTTGCGGGTATCTCCGGCGACATGTTTCTTGGAGCCCTGGTGGATGCCGGCGTTCCGGCTCAGGTGTTGCAGGACGCGACAGAGGCTCTCCAGGTCGGCGCGAGTCTGAGGATCGAGACGGTTGACCGAAGCGGAATCTCCTGCACGAAGGTCCACGTACTGGAAGGCGGCACCCTGGCCGAGGGAGAGGCGCACGGTCACGCTGCACCGCCCGTACCGGTCGAGCAGCAGAGCCACGCGGAGAAGGCGGTACTCACACAGCAGCCGAAGACACAGCACCTTCACAAGACCGGACATGCGCATCATCATGATCATGACGACGATCACGTTCCTGCTGCTCCTGCGCATGGGCGTTCGTTGACCCAAATACGCGCGCTCCTGCAGGCGGCGTCATTAGGCGAGGCGGTCAAGCAGACTGCCCTTCGTGCGTTCGAACTACTGGGCCAATCCGAGGCGAAGATCCACAATGTTCCTGTTGAGGAGATCCACTTTCACGAGGTCGGCGCGGTCGATGCCATCGTCGACATTGTTGCAGCAAGCGCGGGAATTCACCATCTCAAGATCGACTCGTGGCATTGCTCGCCTCTAAATGTCGGTGGCGGCGTTGTCCAGTGTGCTCACGGGACGTTTCCGGTACCCGCGCCGGCTACCGCCGACCTGCTGCGAGGTTTTCCCACCTACTCCGCTCATGTTCAGAATGAGCTGGTTACGCCGACAGGAGCGGCCCTGCTGCGAGCACTGGACCCGGCCTTCGGGCAGCAACCGGCTATGCGGGTTGAGCGGATTGGATACGGGGCCGGCACGAGAGACCCCAAGGACTTTCCCAATGTCCTGCGCCTTCAGATAGGAGAAGCTTTCGAGGCAGCGAAGATTTCTACAACGCTGCCTTCCGCGGGATCAGAGCAGGCTCGTGCTGCAGCAGAGTCAAGACATGGGCAGCAGGAAGTCGAGTCCGTGACTGTGCTGGAGACGGCTCTCGACGATCTTTCGCCGCAGGTTATTGCATACGTCGCCGAGACCGCTTTGGGAAAGGGAGCGCTGGACGTGATGCTCACGCCGGTCATCATGAAGAAGGGACGTCCCGGCACATTACTCACCGTCTTGTGCGACCCCTCGGAGGCGCAGGAGATGGAGCGCCTGATCCTTCGCGAGACGAGCACGCTGGGAGTTCGCATTCGCCAGGACCGGCGCTCCTGCCTTAGCCGGAGTCACACTGTGGTTCAGACGGAATATGGAGAGGTCAGGATGAAAGTTGGCTCGCTGTACGGAGAAGAACTGAATGCAGCGCCCGAGTTCGAAGATTGCCGCTCCGCCGCTGTGTTACAGGATGTTCCGGTCAAGCGAGTTCAGCAGGCTGCGATTGCTGCTTATCGGACTGCAGCAAAAGACCGGATGGAGACCCTCAGCGTGGATGGTTTGTAGACTGCGGCTCCAGAAATTATTCCTCGACTACGGCTTTGACCAGATTGCGTGGACGGTCTACATCGATCCCCTGGCTGATCGCCATGCTGTACGCGAGCAGTTGCAAGGGAACGGCTTCGAGGACCGTGGACAGCAGATCATTGGTGGCCGGTACATAGAGGCAGGAGTTGCTGAATCGCGCGACCTCCTGATCTCCCTCGGTTGCAAGCGCGATGATCCGCGCCCCCTGGGCCTGCATGTCTTTCATCAATTGCAGCACCTTGGAATAGCGCAGGACGGAGTCGGGGTCGCTGGCGTCCGCAGTGGCAATCATGATGAGCGGCGCATTCTTGCTGACAAGCGCATTTGGGCCATGCTTCAGTTCGCCGGCGGGGTAGCCTTCGGCGTTCAGGTATGCCGATTCTTTCAGCTTCAACGCTCCTTCACGGGCTATCGCATAATGAACACCCCGGCCGAGATAGAGAAAGGTGCTCGCGTTCTGGAGCAATGGAGTGAGGGCCTCTATCTGCTGCTGCCATCCGGGAAGCGCCTGTTCGAGGAGCGATGGAATCTCCTGCAGTTGACGGCCGTGGGACTCCGCGGTCTGCAAGGTCATGCGGCCGCGAAAACGCGCCAGTTGCAGCGCAAGACAATACAACACCGCGAGCTGAGTGGTGAAGCTCTTCGTCGCTGGAATCGCCTTCTCGATACCCGCAATGGTCGGCAGCGAAGCATTGGCTTCGGTCGCCATGGTGGACCGGGCGTTATTGGTGATCGCCACGGTGGCCAGGCCGCGGGCGTGGGCTTCCCGCAAGGCCGCGAGTGTATCCGCCGTCTCTCCGGACTGTGAAATTACGAGCACGCCGGGATTGTGGAGAGTGTGCGTGGAGCGGTAGGTATATTCGCTGGCGTACTCGACGTCGACCGGAATCCCGGCGAGGTCTTCGATCATGATTTCGCCGGCGAGCCCGGCATGGCGGCTTGAGCCGCTGGCGGCGATGACCAGCCTTTCGCGCCGGCCGAACGCTTCGAGGACCGGCTGAAATGCCTCTGTCGTCGAGGAGCCGCCAGGAATATATTGCTCGATGGTGTCGGCGAAGGTCTGTGGCTGCTCGTAAATTTCGCGAAGCATGGCATGGGCGAAGCTCGTAGTCGCTTTATGCGGGTCGGATTTGGTATTCATTCGGTAACATCCAATCTTTGCTGTGGCCGGTTGGCTTTACTCTGGGGACGACGTCTGCTGCCGGGGCGTCCTGGTGCTATACGGGAATGACGAAGGCGGCGGAGAGTATCATCTGACTGCCCGAGGATTTGGAAGGCGCAGCTTGGATAACGTTTCATTATTTTTTCAGGCGACCTGTTTCCCAACCTGTCTGGACGACTATACTGACTATGCGCCAAGGCTACAAGAAAAATTTGCGTCGACGAAGACGGTGAAAGAATGCCGGTGGCGTTCCCGAGCGGCTGCTGAGCGGATGAGAGCTTTCCAGTGGCACAGATGGGGACAGGCTCAGGTATTCGCTCAGGTATTTGCAAGGAGCGACGTGGTAGAAGTGGCTGGATGGATGAGAGGACAGAATGATCAGTACCATAGCGGCGCGGCGACTCCAGAACGGCAAGGACACCGTGGATTATCCACTGGTCAGTATGGAAGACGGTCGTATCCGAAGCATCGAAAGTCTCACTGCGCGGGAACACGATCGGGTGACGGCGACTCATCGATTTTCGGACGCGACCTTGGTGCCCGCGTATTTCGACATCCATATTCACGGTTGTGCCGGACATGACGTGATGGAGGCGACTCCGGAGGCAATGGATGCGGTCGGCGCTTATCTTGCCAGCCGCGGAGTGGGCGCTTATCTTCCGACGACGGTCACTTCTCCGCGCGAGGAGATCTTACGCTCGCTTGCGGGTTTAGCAGGCGAAATGAAACGTTTGCAGGCGGGTTCCCCGGCGAGAGCGATGCCTCTGGGCATTCACCTGGAAGGACCGTTCCTTTCGCATACGAAGCGAGGCGTCCATACCGATTCGCTGCTGGAAGCTCCATCGATCGCTTTATTCGATCGCTTCTGGCAGGCTGCCGAGGGATGCATCCGGCTGATGACGATCGCTCCTGAGCTTCCGGGAGCAACGGAGCTGATCGCGCATGCGACAGGACTGGGCGTCCTTTGCAGCCTGGGTCACAGCAACGCCACGGTGGAGGAGGCGCAAGCGGCACTGCAGGCGGGAGCGCGCTCGGCGACCCATACCTTCAATGCGATGCGGGCCATCGACCATCGCGAGCCTGGCTTGGCTGCATTCGTCCTCGATGAACCCTCTCTGTTTGCAGAGATCATCTGCGATGGCGTCCACGTCGATCCCATGATGGTGCGCCTCTACTTCAAAGCAAAAGGGGAAGAGAAGATCATTCTTGTCACCGATGGTATGAGCGCAACCGGAATGCCGGATGGAGTCTACATGCTTGGGGAGATGCAGGTCGAGGTACACGATGGGCGCTGTACCTCTCACGGCGTGCTTGCCGGCAGTGTGCTGACGCTTGATCGCGGAGTGCGGAACTTCATGGAATTTACCGGTGCCGGCCTGGAGGTTGCCGTTGCGGCCGCCTCGCGTAATCCGTCACGGCTGATGGGAGTGGAGGAGGAGTGGGGCAGCCTGGAGGTGGGCAGGGCGGCAAATTTGACCGTACTGTCGCCAACCGCCGAGGTCATCCAAACGTTTCTGGACGGACATCCCTCCACAAGCTGAAACATCTTTCGCTCGCCTGTAGCACCTCTTGTTTCGCAAGTTGGTTCTGTGTCGATGCCTCTGGTGCTACTCCATGTATTGATGTATAGACTGCTTCGTGGGAATCATTTCGCCGCTATTGCATGTATCTGTCGTAGCGATTTGAACCGGAGTTCCGCTTCGGCGGTTTCGGCGAGCAAAGAGTGTATCGGGAGAGATCGTGTCAAAAGTTCAGGTTCAAGCCGCGCCCGCTGTTCAACCATTAGACAAGAACGGATTCATTCCGCTTTACTATCAGATTCAACGGACCCTGATGGAGCGAATTCGCTCCGGCGAACTGGGAGAAGGAGATTCCCTTGCGTCGGAGGAGGAACTGGCCCGCATCTACCAGGTAAGCAGGATGACCGCCCGGCAGGCGTTGCACGGCCTGAAGACCAGCGGCTATGCCTTCAGTCAGAAGGGCCGCGGCACCTTCGTCACGCGGCCAAAGCTGGAAAAAAACATCATGCACCTCAGAGGCTTCACTGAGGATATGAAGCAGCGCGGCATGGCCCCAAGTTCGCGGCTACTGGAGCAGACCGTGGTGAAAGCCACGTCCGATCTTGCGGAACAGTTGAAGGTCAAGGCAGAAGAGATTGTGATGCGTCTGCGCCGGCTCCGGCTTGCAGATGGCATTCCCATGGCGATTGAAGAGTCGCATATTCCGCTCAAACAATTTCCCGCACTGGAACGTTTCGACTTCTCGAAGCAATCCCTCTACTACATCCTTCGGGAGAACTTCGGTGTGCGGGTCGCCTGGGCCGATGAGGTAATTGAGGCGCTGCCAGCCACCCGCGAGGAGTCGGAGCTGCTGACGATTCCGAAGAAGGCCAGCGTGCTTTCGATCTCGCGAATCATTATGACCACCGAGGAGGTCCCGATCGAAGTGGCGTGCTCGCGTTACCGCGGCGACCGGTATCGCGCCTCGATTCGCGTGCCAACCACTACTATTGAGTAATCGCCGGAGTGACAGCGTCCGGCGCGACGACGACGTTCAGCTCACGCAACAGCAAATTGCAGGGTTATCTCCGAGTTGCCGGGTAGGACAAGGGAAGGACGGCGTCATCTCCGGGTAGCCTCAACAAATCTTGCCGTGATCGTGGCCGGTCGCGTGATTGCCGAGCCGACCACAACGGCGTGCGCTCCTAGCTCCAGTGCACGCTGGACCTCTTCCGGTTGAGTGATGTGACCTTCGACAAGGACTGGGACGCTCACGCGATCTACGAGGGCTCGAACCAAATCCCAGGAAACCGATCGCGCTCCAATCGTCTCCGCCGTATAACCGTACAGCGTTGTGGCAACCGCATCAGCTCCTGCCTCCTCTGCGGCAATCGCTTCTTCAAGGGTCGCTATATCCGCGCAAACTGGCCGCGACAACTGGGTATGGATTCGATCGATCAACCCGGGCCACGGCTCGTCCGAAAGGAGTCTCCGCCTTCGCCGCGCTGAGCGACCGGGCGGATTCGAAATCGGGAGTGATGTAGACGTCTCCGTTGGCGTCGTAGGTCTTTACGATTCCGAGGATCGGCAGATCGGTCAAAGCTCGAAAGGCGAGGACGCGTTCAACTCCCTCTGCCCGCAAGCCGCCTGCCCCACCGCGCAGGACGGAAGCTGCCATTCTGGTGAGGCTGTCCAGATGATCGAGCGGCTCTCCATGGGAAGCCTGACAGGAGACGATCAGCTTGCCTTTTAACGCGGTGAAGACCGAATCTCCGGAAGAATAGACGTGCTGAAACATTGCTGATGCTTCCTTAATGTCTGCTCTCCTCTGAGAAGAGGTCACAAAGAAATCGCGTTGCGCTTCCCTTCGCGATTGTACTTGCCGGACCGCTTGTTCGATCGTTACTGATCCGTCTCGACGCTATGCCGGACTTTTTTACCCCAATCCTTTTGCGTGTGTAGAGCCAAAAGACAATTCGCGGACCTGCTGATTCCGGACCAGCAGTTCCGCGACCAACTGTCGTAAGCGCTTATTTTCCGCCTCCAGTGCAAAGATCCGATCTGATTCGAGGTTGGCAGACGTTCTATAGTCCGTAGGAGAAGCATTCTGGTCAGCAGCTTGCACGCGGCTGCCCCGATCATCTGAGGCGAGAAGCTGGTCATTGTTCGAGGAGTTTTTTCTTGGCAGGTCTGGCATGTTCCTACGTCGCTCCTTCCATTCGCATTGCAATCACGGTGGGCAGGCATGGGGCGAATTTGTCACCACGCCTGCTTTCTGGGTCAATGCTGCTCATCGGCGGACGGTCCATAGAGCGCCGGAACGCTGGCCTCATTCAACCGCAGGTAGACCGTCAGTTGACCGCGATGATGCGCCAGATGGCCGAACAGCGAATCCGACAGCACCACGTAGCGTGGTTCATCGTTTAACACATGGCCGCCGTACTTGAACCTCCAATGCTTCCTCAAATGCTCCTCGCTGGTGAGCTCCAGAGCCTTCCGAGCTTTGTCCACACCCGCATCCAATGACTTCAACAGCTCAGCTCTCGTTGCCACCGGCTTTGTCTTCAACTCCGCGCTCGCCGGGGCGTCGAGGTCAAGCTCATCCCGCTCGATCATGAGCCCAGCCCAGCCGGGCATAGCTGCTACCATGGCGGCGAGGTTCCCCATCGGCATCGATTTTTCGTGCGGCTTCCAGTCATTGCGGCCCTCTGGAACACGCTCGAGCACCTTCCGCGTTGACGCCACCTCGCGTTCCAACTGCTCTAGGAAAAAAGCTTTGAGTTCCATACCCGTTCTCCTCTTGATTGAATGGTTCTGCCTTCTATTCGGAAGCTTAGAACGTTATATATGACATCCAGTGTCATACTTGTTCCGGCAGAATAAGAAAGCTGCATGAAAGGTTGAATTTTCCCGTGAAGGCTGATCGTCTCCTCTCTGCACTTCTTCTGCTCCAGGCCAAAGGCCGCATCACTGGCAGGGAACTGGCCGAGCGCCTTGAGGTATCGCAACGGACCGTTCATCGCGACATGGAGGCGCTTAGCGCGGCTAAGGTCCCCATCACCGCACTGCGCGGCGCACAGGGCGGATGGCAGCTTGAGCGAGACTGGCGAACCCAGGTTCCCGGTCTGGACGAAGCCGAACTCCGAGCCCTGTTGATGACGCAACCTCGTGCCCTCAGCGATCCGTCGCTGATCGCTGCCTCTGAGCGCGCTTTTGGGAAGCTCATGGCGGCGCTTCCCAATAACATGCGTCAGCAGGCAGCCGCCATGAGCGAACGGCTACACGTCGACGCAACGGGATGGCACGCCACAACCGAAGATCTCTCCATGCTTCCCATCGTGCAGGATGCGGTGGCTCGCGACTGCAAGCTGACCTTCGACTACACCCGCGCCGATGGGGAGCAAGCTCCGCGCACTGTCGATCCGCTGGGCATCGTCGCCAAGGGCATGAGCTGGTATCTGGTCGCGCGGGCTACCAATGGTCTGCGTACGTACCGGGTCTCGCGCATGCAGGCTGTTACTCCGCTCGCGACCACGTTCAAGCGTCCCGCGAATTTCAAACTCTCGGCCTATTGGAAGAAGTCGACGGCGGAGTTGGATCAGAAACGCAGACCCTTCGACGCGGTCGTCTCGGTGGGTCCGCAGGCGGCGCAGTCGCTTCGAAGCTGGTGCGCAACTTCTCTGTGCAGGGACAGAGAAAATCCCCGGGTTCGCGAGGGCTGGGTCAACCTGAATGTCCGGTTCGCGAATGTAGAGGAGGCCAGGTTCATTGTTCTGGGCTTGGGACCGAGAGTTGAGGTGCTGGATCCGCCTGCACTCTGGGAACGCATTCGCGCCGACGCCGGAGCCGTGCTGGAACAGTATCCGCCTGGCAAATAATCTCTCCTGGCTTCCAAAGCAGACTTGTCCGGTCCGATGAGATCCGTTCCTTGATGGCGTCAAACTCGTTTCTGTTTCTCTGGCACAGAGATCATCTCGCCATGCAGCCTTTTGCCGGATATCGCGCTCCTTTCGACCATGGAAATTACATTGAAGCCGCTGTCGCAGCAGACTATCGTCATCACCGGCGCCACCAGTGGCATCGGTCTCGCTACGGCGCAGGCAGCCGCCAAACGTGGCGCCAATGTAGTGTTGGCGGCGAGGAACGAAGAAGTCCTCGCCCGGATTGTGCGTGAACTCGAACAAGATGGCGGGTGTGCGATCTATGTCGTCACCGACGTCAGCAAACGCGAGGACATCGAGCGCATGGCGCAGGAGGCCGTCGCGCGCTTCGGCGGTTTCGATACCTGGGTCAACAATGCTAGTCAAGGTCTCTGGGGAAGACTCGAAGAGGTCTCCGATGCCGACCACCGTCAGCTCTTCGATATCAACTTCTGGGGTGCCGTGTACGGCTCCATTACGGCTTTGCGCCATCTCAAACAGCACGGCAACGCATTGTTCAACCTGGGCAGCGTAGCGTCCGACTTCGCGTTTCCCATTCAAGGTATGTATTCCAGCACGAAGCACGCGATCTGGAGCCTGTTATGAAGTTTCGACTTACTTCGGCGACCTATAGAACCCATAGACCGGACATTTTCCCAACGAATTTGGGCATCTGGCTGCTCCAGGCGACTCTAGCGCTACAGAAGCCTTGAGTTTGGCAAGAACTCCGAAAGCGTCTTATTGATGCTGAAGGGCAGGAAACTTCACGTCGAATTTGCAGTACATCCCGCGATGTCTTCTGTTCATCTCACAGCGTACACGCAAGCTGCACGCACGTTGAGCCATGGGGGAAGGAATGTATCTCGTCATCTTTGGGTTGACCATCTCCTCCTCATGGGGAAACGGTCATGCGACGCTCTGGCGGTCGCTGGTCAAATCCATGTTGAACCGCGGCCACACTGTTGTCTTCTATGAGAAGGACGTACCCTACTACGCCGGTGCGCGTGATCTGTTTGACCTTCCAAAGGGTGGCAGATTGCGTCTTTATCGGGATATTGAGGACGTTCGCGAAGAGGTGAAACGCGACCTGCGCGACGCCGACTTGGCGCTATGCACCAGCTTTTGTCCGGATGGCGCCGCTGCAAGTGAGTTGATCTTGGAATATGGCGCCGGAATACGAGCTTTCTACGACCTCGATACACCCGTGACGTTGGATTGTTTCAAGGCGAACAACCCGGTGGCGTATCTTCCGGACCGTGGTCTGGCGGATTTCGACATGGTGTTGAGCTACACCGGTGGACAGGCCCTGAAGGAGTTGAAGACCAGGCTTGGGGCGCAGTTCGTAGCTCCGCTGTATGGCTCGGTCGATCCTGAAAACTATCACCCCGTACCACTTCATGAAGACTTTCGATCCGCGCTCTCGTACCTGGGCACCTACGCAGCAGACCGGCAGGAAGCCTTGACTCGTTTGTTCCTCGAACCTGCGCAGTTGGTTGCGGAGGGAAGATTTTTGATCGGCGGAGCGCAGTATCCGGACAGCTTTCCATGGGGCACAAACATCTTCTTTGTACGGCATGTTCTACCCTCGATGCATCCTGCGTTCTTCTGCTCCGGCCGCGCAACGCTGAACGTGACGCGTGGCGTGATGGCAGGTTATGGGTTCTGCCCTTCGGGAAGGTTGTTTGAGGCAGCGGCTTGCGGAGTTCCGCTCCTTACCGACGACTGGGAGGGCCTTGACAGCTTCTTCGCGCCGGAGCGTGAGATCTTGCGGGTGAGTTCCTCGGCGGATGTGATCAACGCGCTTTCACTGTCGGACAAGGAACTGCGGACCATCGCGAATGCGGCCCGCGAGCGGACATTGGCGAAGCACACCGGGAACCGCCGCGTAGAGCAGTTGGAAATAATCTGTGATGAGTTCAGAAGTTATACGTTGCAGGTGGCCTGCGCATGAAAAGGGAGAACTGACATCATGTGGGGAATCATTCCAGCGGCAGGGGCCGGAAGCCGGATCCAGCCGCTCGCGTTTTCCAAGGAGCTGCTACCGGTGGGCAGCAGTGTAGAAGAAGGCCGCGAAAGGCCGCGCGCCGTAAGTGAGTATCTGGTGGAAAGAATGATCCAGGCTGGAGCCGATAAGCTTTGCTTCGTGATCTCCCCGGGAAAGACGGACATATTGGAGTACTACGGGTCGCGCCTGTGGGGCGCCGATATCGCTTACGTCGTGCAGCCAACTCCCGGCGGCCTTTGCGATGCCGTCTTTCGCGCGATGCCTCTGGTGCGCGAAGATGAGTCAGTCCTGATCGGACTGCCGGACACGGTATGGACTCCACACGATGGCTTTTCGATGTTGCCGGAAGACGTGCTTTCCTTTCTACTGTTTCCTGTCGAGCGGCCAGAGCTGTTCGATGCCGTGGTGACACGTCCTGATGGCGCTGTGAAGGAGATCCAGGTCAAACAAAAAGACGCCGCGTCGCATTGGATATGGGGCGGCATTCGCATGCCCGGAGTTGTGTTTCACGCCCTGCATGCCTTGTGGAGCAGGCCGGAACGAAGGGACGAATATATTGGCACACTGGTGAACGAGTGGATGAAGGTAGGCGGCCGTGCCGTCGGCATCCGGGCCGGTCAGGCCTACGTCGATGTCGGCACGCTGCACGGATATCGCGAAGCAATTCGTCTGCTTGCGGATCAACCGCAACAGGATGCGCTCCTGTGGGAGAAAGAGGTTACGAATGGTCGAAACGACTCACTCGCTGCTGGACGATAAGACAATGCTGCAACAGCGAATCGAAGAGCTCGAGCCATGGTTTCACAACATGCAGTTGGGAGGCCTGCAAACCGCGCCGCAGCACTTTCTGGGCGATTACCCGGAGATAAAGTTCAAGAATTTTCGCGACGCCCTGCCGCTCAACATGACCGGGATGAGCGTCCTCGATATCGGCTGTAACGCGGGCTTCTACTCGCTTGAAATGAAACGTCGCGGCGCCGAGCGCGTCCTCGGAATCGATATCGACGAGCACTACTTGCGACAGGCCCGCTTCGCCGCAGAGGTGACCGGGCTTGAGATCACCTTTGAGCGCATGGCAGTGTGGGATGTCGGCGCGCTGAACGAGCGATTCGACCTTGTCATCTTCATGGGCGTTCTCTATCACCTCCGGCATCCGCTGCTTGCGCTCGACCTCATCCACGAGCATGTCGCCAAAGACATGCTGCTCTTCCAAAGCATGCAACGTGGAAGGCGCGAGATCACTCAGGTTGCTGAGGACTATCCCTTCAACGCCCCGGCGCCGTTCGACGAACCTGGATATCCGAAGCTGCACTTCATCGAACGATGCTATTCTCACGATCAGACAAACTGGTGGGTGCCAAACCGGGCGTGTGTCGAAGCGATGCTGCGATCTTCCGGATTCGTGATTGAAGCGCAACCGGAAGAGGAGGTTTATATCTGTCGCAGGCAGCCGGTAGATGTGCCTGCCGATGGCCCGCATTGTGTGTATCCCACCTCCGGCGGGCGTTGAGCGTGGGGGATCCTGCTGCGTGCCTGATGGGGGCGGAAGAACTTCTCGAAGAGCGCCGGTTGAAGGAAGCACGTACTGCCTTCTTCCATGCCGAGAGCGCCGGTGCAGATCGGGACCGATGCTCCGCAGGGCGTTGGATGGCTTCCATGCTCGAAGGCGACTTCGAGGCAGCATGGCAGGAGAGCGACGCCATCCGGCTGCGTGGTGCTCCTGATCCGCATCGCTTTTGGAACGGGAAGGATCTTCGCGGCGCCAGGGTGATGGTGCGCTCTCTGCATGGCCTTGGGGATACCGTGCAGATGCTTCGATACGCGCCGATGTTGCGAGAGCAAGCCTCGAAAGTGATCTTTGAATTGCCGCCAAGATTTGTTGAACTGGCTCACCACTTTCACGGGGTGGACACAGTGATCACCTGGGATGCCGTTGCGGCCGCCGAGACTCCGGCATGGGATATTCAAGTGGAGGTAACGGAGCTTCCATATATCTATCGCACCACAATGTCGGACCTGCCGTTGTCAACAAGCTACCTGCAGCTTCCGCAAGAGGCTGTGCGACAGGCCGCGAACGCAATGTCACGTGCCTGCGCCGGTTCCAGGAATCCTCGCATAGGGATTGTCTGGGCAGGCGGAGACTGGAACCCGCAGCGCTCAATATCTTTCGACCTGCTGGACCCGCTCCTGAAAGACCGGACTGTGGAGTTCTGGAATCTTCAGGGCGGCGTCGCTGCTCAGGAAGCCGCAGGTGCGGCGATACGTGATGCGACAGCTGAATGCGGCGACGGACTACTCAGCCTAGCGGCCACCATCGCCAACCTCGACCTCGTCATCACGGTCGATACTCTGGGGGCGCATCTCGCCGGAGCATTGGGCAAACCCGCCTGGGTACTGCTTCAGCACGCGGCAGACTGGCGGTGGATGACTGCAAGAAGCGACAGCCCCTGGTATCCGACCCTGCGATTGTTTCGCCAGCGGCGCCCACGAGACTGGACGAGCGTGTTGGAAGAGGTGCAAAACGCCCTGGCACAATTTGTTCCCTGATACGCTGGAAAACATGAGGCATATAACCGGGCAGTCCGCGCCGCCACGCGGCTGGGATGAGTATGACGCGTACCTCTTCGACATCGACGGAACTCTGCTGCACTGCAGCGATGCCGTCCACTATTTCGCTTTTTGCGAAGCGGTTAGCCAACTCGCAGGCCGGCCTCTGAATCTCGACGGAGTAACAGCCCATGGCAACACCGACGTGGGAATCCTGCGTGACGCTCTCCACCTGGCCGGGGTGCCGGAAGCTCAGTGGCGTTCAAAACTCGACGAGACGCGAGTCGGGATGTGCCGCTTTGTCGAGCATCGCAGCAACGATCTCTGCGTCACGGTTTTACCTGCGGTGCGTGAGGTGCTCGACCATCTGCGTGCGCGGGTAGCCTTACTTGGCGTAGCAACCGGCAATCTCGAAGGCATCGGCCGACTGAAGCTGCGCTGTTGCGGGCTGCTGGAACTCTTCGACTTTGGTGGATATAGCGATGCATTCGAATTTCGGCGAGACGTTTTTCGCGGAGCTCTCGATAAAGCTCACGAACTGGCGAGCGCTGCAGCCCAGGTCTGTGTCATCGGCGATACTCCCGAGGATGTGCGGTCAGCCAGGGCGAATGGGCTCGACGTTATCGCGGTGGCCACAGGCATCTACAGCTTCGAGCAACTCCAGTCAGAGAGTCCGGACCGGTGCCTGCATTCCTTGACCGAGTTGATCGAATACCAGGCATAGCCTCATCTGCAATCGGAAACAATTTGTTCAAACTGCGCCGCGCGATGGTCTGCCGTATGCTCGGCAAGGATGCGGTCGCGAGCGCGTTGGCCGATCCGCTTGCGATCTTCATCCGTGGTGTATTTAAGAATGGCAGCGACCTCGGATGCATCCTTCGGCAGCAGGATCTCTTCTCCGGGCGCAAGAAAATCGGCGAGACCCTCCCAGGAGTCGGACAAAATTGCCGCTCCGCACGCCGAAGCTTCAAACAGCCGCACGGACGGAGAATAACCGGCAGCAACCATATCGTCTCGTGTCAGGTTAAGCGTGAACCGGCTTGAAGAGTAAAACGCAGGATGGTCCGGCGGGGAGATGTGAATGATGCGATCAACGTTCGACTGCCATGTGGTGTCCGCCGGATACTGCGGGCCGGCTACGAGAAAGCGGCTCTCCGGCAAGAGAGCAGCCGCGCCATCGAGAAGATTCCTCAGCTTGGGTTGGCGGTCGACCGCATACGTCCCAAGGTAGCTGAGATCGCTGCTGAACTCAGCACGAGCTGCCGTAGGACGGTGGAGCGCCGGATCGACGGAACAAAAAAAGGCCAGTGCGCGTTGCGCTCCATAGTGCTGTTCCAGTTCGCGGAGCGCAGGCCCACCGGTAAAGCTCAAATAGGCATCATAGTGTGGAACCAGTGCGGCATCCAAATACTTGGTTCCGCCATGCTCTCGCAGCTGGCCCAGCGTGATTGGCGTGTCAATGTCGTAGAAAAGGATCGGACACGACGCCTGTTCCAGAAGGGCCGTCGTAGCTGCGATCGCATCGGGAAAGTAGGACCCGACAACGATCACATCGGCGTCTCTACTTATGGCCAGAAGCGAGGCAACGTTCTGGTCCCACTGTTGATAAAGTTGAACAGAACAGAAGTCCGGTTCAGGCAAGTCACGATTGCTGCGATACCATTCCACATCTTTCTCGATAAAGTGAATCTGATGTCCACGGGCATGCAGCGCCTTCAACAGAGAACGATAGGTAGTCGCATGACCGTTTCCCCACGACGAGGTAATGGTAAGGCCGTACAGAACGATCTTCATCGGCGAACGGAGACTGCTTCTTCGCGAGCAGTCAGGCAGTGGCGGAAGGCCTTCTCCGCCTGCAGTGCGCGTTGCGCGTACGTGTGGTCGCGGAGAGCGCGCGCATGGAATGCGTCTCCAATGCGCCGTCGACCGGCAGCATCATTGCTTGCGAGTGCCTCCACGACATCGCGTGCCTCCCGTACCACCAGGATCTCCTTGTCCGGTTCGAAGCAATCGTCGATTCCAGGCCAATCGTCGCAGAGCAGGCATGTGCCAGCACCGGCAACCTCGAAGACTCGCGTCGGAGGAGAAAAGCCGGACTGCGCCATCGACGCACGATTGATATTCATCACCATTCCAGCGGAGCAGTTCACGCGATTGTGATCGGCCGTCGGCACATGGCCGATGTAGCGGACATTTTGAGGTATTCGTTTGTCTCCCCAGCCTTCGCCGCCGAGCAGAAAGCGTGCTTCCGGGGCTAGGTCGGCCGCGCCAAGAAACAGCTCTTCCACACGCGCCTCGCGGTCCGGAAGCCGGTTGCCGAGGAAGGCGACGTCGCAGGCAAGCGCAGGGTCTGGCGCGACAGGGAAGTGCGTCTCCGGATCGAGACCATTATACATGCTGAAGTAGGCGCGTGCTCCCAGCGCAAGGTACTGCTCGCGACACCACGGACCTCCGCCGTAGGTCAACACCGCATCGTACTGCGGCATCGAAAATCGGAACGCATCCTCGAGATCAGAGTGCATCCGGGCAATGGTGGCAGGTGCGTCCACGTCCCAGAATGTAATGGCGCTACCATGCTGCAGTTCGAGGACACGGCGTTCGAGCGTCTCATCGTCAACGCCAATACCGCTGTGTTTGACGATCACATCCGATCCGGCAGCCAGACTGAGCATTCGATCGAGATCGCGGCCCGGCTGATAGACAACCGATTGCACATAGGAAAAGTCGTCGGAGTCGCGGTGTTGCTGACGCCCATACGCATCCGGCTCCGCAAAGGTTATCTGATGTCCCAGGCGAGCCAGATATTTGTAACAGCCGCGGTAATACGTTGCGGCGCCGTTCCAATACGACGACACAATGCTTGAACCGAACGCAAAGATCTTCAAGAGAGCAACTCCTCACAGATTTCAGTCAATTCGGCGGCGCGGTGGGCGCATGTGTGGCGCGCAAGAACTGTCTCAAGACCGCATCTGGCCTGCTCTGCAGCAGCGTCTGGGTCATTGAGCAGAGCGCGCATGGCGTTGGTCATCTCGGCCGAGTTGTTCACGAACTGGAAATCACCGGGACGGAACAGTCGTTCGGTATCCTGCCAAGGTGCAGAGATCAAAGGAATCCCGCTGGCAAGCGCCTCGAACACGCGTATGGTGGGAATGCCGCTCATTGCGGAGTTGTATTGCTGGCGCGGAATATGCACTGTGAGCTTCGCTGCGGCGTAAACAGCGGGAGCGTCCAGGTTGGGCACATACCCGGCATACCTCACACCCGCCGCACGCAACGCGGACAAGCCATCGTCAGGATAGCGCACTCCACAGATGGTGAAGTCTGCAGTTCCAGCAAGTGCGGCCGCAGGCTTTAGAAAAAAATCGTGAATCTCCGACGACCGTTCGCCTTCGCCCCAGTTACCGATCCAAACGACTTCGCGGCGGCTGGTATTTTCATTGGTAGTTCGAGGATAGAAGGCGCTTGCGTCGGCAGCCTCATGCAATGTCCAGGTATTACTGATGCCGAAGCGTTCGCGATAAATAATGCGGAGCGATTCACCGAACGCCAGAACACCGTCGAAACGATCCAGACCGTATTGTTGAATCTGCTCTGGAGAGGACGACGCACGATGGTGGGTGTCATGGAAGAGCAGGCGAAAGCCAAGCGCGTCACGCATCGTAAGCAGTTGCTGAGCGAGAGCAGGCGCGCTCCACTCATGCAGGATGACAATATCTTTGTCGTTCAAACATTCGCGCCAGCCGTCATCTTCCTGTTCGCCCTTAAAGGTCTTCAGGTTGATATCCGGATATGTGCGCCCGAAGTTATCTATCGATTTTTTTCCGCGAGTCTCACTGCGCAGGTTATCGATCGACCACCCTGATTCGGGCTCGAAGACCGTCAGATCATGTCCAAGATCGGTCATGGCCCGCATAAGACCACGAAGAAAATGAGCGTTTCCGTTGTTCCAGTCGGAACGCAGGGTATGTGCGATGTAAGCGATTCGAAGTTTAGCAGGCAAGCGAGGTCAACTCCTGCGCTGGAAGTAGCCGCGACGAACCTAAGAGTTCCTCGTAGAGTGCGACATACGCCTCTGTCATCCGGCCACCGCTGAGTTGCAGGGCGCGCTCATACGATCTCTGCCGGGCATCCCGTAGAGTGTCCGGCGACGCTTGCAATGTATGTAGGAGTTGCGTCATCTCAGCAGAGCCTTGGAAATAGATTGCTCCTTCACCCCAAACCTCACGCAGAGAGAGGATGTCATTCGCGACTATGGCACAGCCACAGAGTGCCGCCTCAAGAGGAGCGAGGCCAAACGGCTCGTAAATGGATGTGGCGAGATAAATACTGCTCTGACGAAAAAGACGCAGCAACTCGTCCTCCGCAAGAGGTTCAATCAGTTCGAAGCAGCCGGAGTGCTCGGGAGCTGCTGCCTCTTCATATCGCTGCTCCCCCACCGCGAAGATCGGGAACGGAGCTTGTACTTCCTCGAGAAGCGCGATATGTTTGGCCTCGTCCCACAACCTGCCAACAGAAACCGCCTGTAACTTGCGCGGCTCTTCCTCGGTGACTGCAGGGAGACTGCGCCCGTTGAGGATCACATGGCTCGGTGGCAGTACAGAAAAGTGCGTGGCCATGGCATAGAGCGTAGAGCGTGTCGGGGCAACCATTGCGTCAACACCCTCAAGTCCTGTTTCCACCAGACTCCTGTATTGATCGAGCCATGGCGAAGGCTGCAAGCCGTTGGGGCGGCAGGCAGCAGCCCAGCTGAACACGTCGCTATGCGCAGTAACTATCTTCGGAAGTTCCAGGGGAAGACGCCCAGAGCAAAACTGATTCGAATGCAGCAGATTCGGCACAAACCTCTCGGCAACTCGCAACAGAAGAGGTTCCGCCTCCGCATAAGCCGTATCGTTTGAATTCATCCATTCCAGCGGCGCACACGAGCTTTCATAGAGGAACCTTTCAGCATACTTTTCTGTCACGCGCGAGCACCACGTCAGTTGCTCCGGCGAAGGAGCGCGGCCCAGGCTCACCAAGGCCACAGCATGTCCCCGCTGCAGAAGGCCAGCAGCTAATTCCTTGCTGAATGTCCAGACTCCGCCAACAGTATCGGTGGTCATCAAGACGCGCATATAAGCTCCTGATTGCGAGGCTCGTCGGATTCCAACTCGCGCAGCGAAAGCGGCTCCCGTTCCTGAATATCGCTATAGCCTTTGTCGGCGAAGAGTTGAAGATAGTAAGAGTGGGCACGTTCCCAGGCGCTCTCGTCAGGCTGTGCGCCGAACGTCGTGACGTACTCCGGGCTCCCCGGGAAGGGGAACATCGGCACCGGTTCGCTCACCCAAACACCATGGGATTTCAAGTTCGTCTGCCATGCTGCGACCAGCGCAGGGTCATCCTCCGGCGTCTTGATCAGGTTAGCTTGGACCCACGGAATACGCCCTTTCGCATAGATCAGCAACTCCGTAATCCGATCCGTATCGATGCGGCAGTTCTTGTTCATCGCGTTGCGGCCCTCATCGGTAATCGACTCAATGCCGCATTCGAACGAAACGCAGTGAGCTCGACCCAGTAGATCAATTAGCTCTTCGCTCCACAGATCGATACGCGACTGAAATCCGATCGACACCGGACGCTTCGCTATCTCCTCAAGCAAGGTCCGCACTTGCTTACCCACGCCAAAGATCTCGTCGATGAAATAAATGTAATCGACGCCTCGCGCAATCAGTTGATCGATCTCCGCAAGGACCGACTGCAACTCACGCTCTCTATATTTATTGCGGAACAGGGTCTTGTTGCAGAAGGTGCATGAGTACGGGCATCCCCGTGCGAACTCTACCTCCGCTCCCCGCCGAAGATGGTCTGCTCCATTTCCTGAGAAAATATGGTGCAGATGATGGTGCCGCTCGACCGGATAGTCGGAGTAGTCGAGTGCGCCGACAGCATGCATGTCTGTAACGCCAAGTCCCGGGCTCGATCGAATCACCCCGTTACGATCACGCCAGCAGCACCCGGCAATCATCTCCCACGGTCGTGTCGCCAACTGCGGAAGCGTCTGATCAGGCTCGCCGCGCAATACGATGTCCGCCCCGGTCTTATCCAGCGTGGATATCGGAGTAACCGAGCCATGCGGTCCAATAACCACCTTCTTCGAGGCACGGTCCAACGCGGTAATCCACTGCCGAGGCACACGAAGCTCCGGCTGTGGACACCGCCAGAACAGGTACGACGGGGCCGTTGGCATCACCAGAAAATCTTCGCCGAAACTCTCCAACCGTCGCCGCGTCTGCTCGGGGGAAAGATCCTCCATCCAAGCATCAATAAGCAGAACCTCCTGCCCGACAGCACGAAGCATCTCTCGGGCCGACAGTAGCTCCAACGGAAAATGTGGCTCCTGGCAGCCGAAGTACGTGGAACCTTCGAAGCTCCATTTCGGATTCACCAGAGCGAACCTCATGCCACTTCCTCCGCCACGAGATCTTGACTGACGGAACTATTGCGCTGTCCCGAGACAAGCTGCCGGTTCGTGTCCCAAAAGTTGTGAATCGACTCGAGTATCTGCCGGCACGAGCGCTGCGCTCGCCATCCTGTGTCTGCGCTCAACTTGGAAGTGTCGGAGACATAAAGCGGCTGATCGCCCGGCCTGACATTGCTGAACCGCAACACGGGTTGAATGCCCGTCTCCTGCTCGATCGCCTTCAACATCTCGACCACCGAGACCGCGCGTTCAGGTCCTCCGCCGAGATTGTAGATTGAACCCGCTGAATGTTCCGCAGCACTATACGCAGCCTCCATCGCATCGATCAGGTCGTATATATGGAGCACATCGCGAACCTGAAATCCATCTCCGTAGATGGTGATGGGCTTTCCTTCAAGAGCGGAGTAAAGGAAATGCGCGACCCATCCCTGGTCCTCTGTGCCGAACTGGCGCGGGCCGGCGATGCACGACATCCGGAACACGACTGTGCGCAAATCGTAGATGCGCGCATAGTCCCGCACATACTGATCCGCGGCTCCCTTGGAGCACCCGTACGGCGAATGAAAATCCAGCGGCTCCGACTCTCCAACCCCCTGGAACGTTGAATCCTGTACTCGATAACGTGTGCCTTCAACGGTTACAGAGACACGATGGAGCGATCCGTACACCTTGTTCGTTGACGTAAAAAGAATGAAAGGATGGCGGTCCGAGCGGCGCGCTGCTTCCAGTACATTAAATGTCCCGCGAACATTGACGTCGAAGTCCTCCCTCGGGTCCTGAATCGAAGTCGTCACCGCGACTTGTGCCGCCAGGTGGTAAATCTCAGTGGCATCCGCCGCCGCATAGGCAATCGTTGCTTCGTCTCGGACATCTCCCTCCACAAACTCGAGCCGTTCGCTGCCGGGAAGATTTCGCAGCCATGCGAGATTGTGAGCGACACCACTGCGCGACAGATTGTCGAAGACACGAACGCAAGCCTTCGAGTCGGCGAGCAGACGCTGCGCTAGATTGGATCCGATAAATCCAGCGCCACCCGTAATCAAAATCGTGCGTGCTTTGCGTTGCGGCATTAACACTCGTCCTTTCTCGTGCGACCTGGAGTTAGGCGGTCAGCCCATAGGTGGTGAGTTCCTGGAGCATCGTGTCGGCCTTGTCCTCAGCTTCCTGGTGCGCCAGCCACGCCGCAAGCTCGCGAAAGCCTTCTTCGTGCGTCACCCGGGGCTCATATCCAAGAAGTTTTCGCGCCTTGGTCAGATCGGCGTAGCAATGTCGAATGTCGCCGGAACGGTACTTCTGCGTAATCACCGGTGCGATTTCTTTGCCCAGTGCCTCCGCAAGAATCTCCGCAACCCGGCGAATCTTGATCGGCTGCCCACACCCTACATTGATCACCTCGCCATCCGCCTCCGGCCGTTCCATCGCGAGCATGTTGGCCCTCACGATGTCATGGACGCTGACGAAATCGCGCATCTGTTCGCCGTCTTCGAAGACCAGCGGCGCCTGGTTGTTGATCAGCCGCGCGGCAAAGATAGCCGCAACACCGGTGTACGGATTCGAGAGCGCCTGTCGTGTTCCGTAAATGTTAAAAAATCGCAGCGCTGTCACGGGAAGCTCGTAGGTGCGGCCATAGATTAGGCAAAGCTCTTCCTGATCTCGTTTCGACAGAGCATAAATAGAATTGATCTCAGAAGGTTTGGTCTCCTTCGTCGGCTGCGGCACAAGCACCCCTGAGCAGCTCGTGCAATGCAGCTCCCATTGGGTTGCCTTCAACTGCGACACCGGGCGAACCGGGGGAAATGCCGCTGCGCTGCAGGCAGAACAGACATACTGCCCCTCGCCATAGATCGACATCGAGGAGGAGACAATCAGCTTCTTCGGGCGCAGCTTGGTGTCGAGCATCGCTTGCAGCAACTCTGCAGTTCCCTGCGTGTTCACGCTCATATAGCGGCTGATCTCATACATCGACTGCCCCACGCCCACGGTGGCGGCGAAGTGGAAGATAACATCGGCGCCACTTAGAACCTCGCGAACCAGGTTCGGGTCGCGCACGTCCCCGACGACCAACTCGACCTCAGGCGACAGATAGTCCGGCGCTCCAGCCTGATGAACCTGCGGCAGCAGATCGTCCAGGATACGGACGCGGTGACCGGCGCGAAGAAGCCCGTCCGCGAGATGAGATCCGACAAATCCGGCTCCTCCCGTAATCAAGATCTGTTTCGAGTTGTTAGTCTGACTCGTCATATGGCGATTGCGCTCTCCTCAAGATCGTTTTGCATCGCTGTGTCGCTCTGTAGTGCGGGCGCATAACGCGCAACCGCCCATGCCGCAAAATCGGCGAACTGCTGGTTGTCTTTTGGAGGGCTGGTGTGGTGCTTCTCCAATCCCAGATGCTCCGGCGTGAAGCACAGCGTCAGGGCAACCTGGAATGGGCTAAGCGTCTCCATCTGCCGATCGAACCAGCGCGTCGCATCCGGACGAAAGGAGTCCGCCCAACTCAACCCGGTTCGCAGATATTTCACGCCGTGCTGTTTCATCCATGCGGCGGCGTCGTCCAGCCGCGGATCTTCAAAGTGAAACCATTGACAAAACCCCACACTGCCGTCTGTAGGGAAGTGGCCGGCCGCCAACTTCGGCGTGCCGTCGTCTTTGATCAGACCAAGATAGTAGTGCCGGTAATAGGACGAACCTTCAGCCTCTTTGTGCCTCGTCTCCGCCGGCCAGCTTGGCGGAAGATCGAAGAGGCTATACCAGTGAATTCGTTCCACGCGCCCCTGCAGCAGTTCCAGCGTACGTCGCATGCCAAACTTCTGGACCTCCTCGGCGCCGAAGGAGGACACTCCAACCTCAGTAACCCAAACCGGCAGACCGCTAACGCTTGCCGCCTCGGCCACGCGATTGGACCACTCGTTCAATTGCCAGTGGTTCCAATCCAGTGGGAAGCCATGAACCCCGACAGCGTCCACATATTCCATCACGCCGTAGGAGGCCATCAGGCGAAGAAAATCGCAATCGCACGAGGATACCCCGCCCAAAACAATCGGCAGCGCCGGGTTGACCTTGCGAATCGCCGCTGAAGCAAGCTTCACCATCTCCGCAAACCTGGCCCAGCCGTCATCCAGCTTGAAGTTCCAATGCGAAAGATTGTTCGGTTCATTCCATAAAACGACGGCTTCCACCATGAAATGAGCTTTCCGCCTCTATCCCCGAAGTTGTACACGGTTCAAAAGACAAGTCGTATGAAGTTAAATGATTGGGGATCGAGGCGTGACGGGAGCGATCGTTCAGCTCCTACTCGGATCCTTCTTAGTAGCTTGTAAGAAGACATATAGATACGGAGGGTTGCCTTCCTCGGCTTGTGAATTGTCCTAAAGTCAATGGAATCTTCCCAAGGCAAGCTCGTTCGATCCCAAATTGTGTAACTAAAGAGGTGTTAATTTGAACCTGCTTCGAGCTTAAGGCTCAGAGGTTCCGCTAAGAGTGGGTTCGTCCACGACTCCGAAACGATGATCGGGAAGCCGAGTCAGGGTCGGCGCATAGGTGCCAAGAAACTGGCGCTGCCACCACAATCCTTCGCTACGTTTCTGCTCCGGTGTGCTGAACCAATATTGCCAGAGCACAGCGCGGACAAAACGAGGCGGCGCGGCGTGAAAAGGGTTGCCGGCGAAGAGTCCGAGCACGTCGTGATCATTCTCAAGCAGAAGTTCTTCTGTGCGCGGAACCATCGGATACTGTTGCCACGACCCGAGCGAAGCAAACCAGAGGTTCCAGTCGAAGCGCGGCTGATACGGCGCATAGATCCGCGGACGCTCGTTCAGGGCCTGCGGCTTGTAGCGGAACGGGTAAGCAACCCATCGATCGCCGTCGTCGGATCCCTGGAACTCGATCTCGTACCGGTGCGGAGTCATCACGGCAAACAGGCCATACGCGTTTGCGATGCGGAAGGGAGCGAGGATGGCGACTGGTTTGGCGGGAAGCGGAGCGTCGCGCCAGAACATCTGCGCGACGGGTACGGCAGTCGCATAGAAGATCCAAGTGAGTACGATGGCGAATACGGCGGATCGAAGAGATGCAAGCGGGTGTGCCTTCGTTGGAGGATTTGCTTCGCCCTGGGCAAGGACAGTGTCTCCGGAATCTGCATTGTGCCCAGGAAGCGGATCGTAATTTAGACTTTTCCGCCAACGCAGCGGGATGAAGCGCAGAAGATAGACATCGTCCAGCAAAAAGATTGCGAGGGCAAGGACAAGGTAGTTGAGAAAAGCATAGTTCGCCGTCGCGATGACTCCGATCTGCCAAACGGTGACCACAAAGAAGCAGACGATTCGCGAGCGGCGCGAAAGAAAGGCGATCCAGACAAGCGCAAGCTCCATCACCAGCGTAACCGCTGCGGTCGCGATGTGGAACCAGTGCGGTAGATGCTGCAGGTACCAGCCGATCCAGGTTGGCAGCGGACCGTTCTGATAATACTCATACATCGCCGTCAGATTGCGCCACGTAGGATCGCCGCTCTGCAACTTCACCACGCCCGATTGAAAGTAGATGCGAAACCATTCCCACAGCAGAAGAAACATCGCGGCCCGAACGGGTGGCTGCCTCATCCCCCAGCCAGGAAAGAGGCCGGAGGGTGCAAGGAACAGGGATAGGAAGCCTGCTTCCAGCAGCATCCCGTCCGACTGGTAGCCCGAAAAGTCTTGCGCCGCACTGACGAACGATAGAAAACACAAGAAACAGAGAAGCAACATCGCGCGCGGCCAAAGATTAACCACCAGTAATAGCGACGCTATGAGTCCAATCCAACACATCGCCATCAGCATGTGATCGCTGCTGCTGAGCCAGAGAAGCGTAGGCGCGTACCAGAAGCGTAGCGCTCCAAGAGCGCGGACAGCCTGCAGGTAATCGACGGCGGGGAGAATGCCTCGCGACCCAATCAGGCCGCGCACCTGGAACAGAAGCGCGAAGAAAGCAGAGAAATAAATCACGCCAAGCGCGCGAAGAAATAGCCATCGTGCAATCAGATGATTAAAGCGGCCGTAGAACGGCTCAAAGAGGTAGCGAAAGGCGCGTTTGACATCATCCATGAGTGGCCTTCCTCTGCGAGGTTTGGATGCCACAGCGATGATTGCGGTGGTCAGAAAGTTGACTGGCCACGAAATCACACCACCAGGAGCCAAAGCCACCGAAAGATCCTGCCAACAAAGGCCCGGCATCCGATTTTCCCCGCTTGCAAGCAAAGACGCATCTCACTCACCAGGCGGCGAGGCGACTCGACCGCGATATTCTCCTCTTATGTTAAGCGCAACCATCATCGGCTCTGGCCCCAATGGCCTTTCCGCCGCGATCGTGCTCGCCTCCGCCGGTCTTTCCAGCACGGTGTTAGAACGAAACGGTCAGATCGGCGGAGCCTGCTCAACTGCCGAGATAACATTGCCGGGCTTCCGCCACGACCTTGGCTCCTCCGTCTATCCCATGGGTCTGGCGAGCCCTTTTTTTCGTTCTCTTCCCGTAGAGATCCCCTGGATTGAGCCCATCTCTCCTTGCGCCCATCCACTCGATGATGGCACCGCCGTGTTGCTCGAACACTCGATCGACGACACGGTGGCGAATCTCGATGCCTGCGATGGCCGCAAGTACCGTTCGCTGCTGGAGCCGCTTGCAAACAGTTTCGAAGAACTTTCCGTAGACCTTCTTGGCCCCGTGCAGCACATTCCTCATCACCCGATCCGGCTGGCCCGCTTCGGCCTCTCGGCGCTTCTGCCGGGTGCATCCCTCGCGAGTTCTCGATTCTCGGGTGTCCGCGCGCGAGCCCTCTTCGCCGGGATGGCCGCGCACTCCGTCTTATCGTTGGAAGCTCCACTCTCCGCGGCAGTCGCTCTCGTCCTCATGGCTGCGGGACACGCCGGCGGCTGGCCGATCCTCCGTGGAGGCGCCCAAACCCTCACCGGCCTGCTTGCCCGCCACCTTGAGTCGCTTGGCGGACGCATTGAGACCTTGCACGAGGTAATGCAGTTGCCAGAGACCGAACTGGTCCTCGCCGACGTCACCCCACGCCAGCTTCTACGAATCGCCGGGACTGCACTGCCTCCAGCCTACCGGCGAAAGCTCGAGCGCTTCCGTTATGGCGCTGGCACGTTCAAGGTCGACTATGCTCTCAGCTCTTCCATCCCCTGGACAGCGCCTGAGTGCTCCCGCGCCGCCACGGTCCATCTCGGTGGCACGCTGGAGGAAGTCGTCGCCTCCGAGCGGCACTTCACCTCTGACGCCCCCTTCGTCCTGCTGGTACAGCCATCGCTCTTCGATCCGACCCGCGCCCCCGGCGGACACCATACCGCATGGGCCTACTGTCACGTCCCCAACGGCAGCACGGTGGATTATCTCGACGCGATGGAACGTCAGATCAGCCGCTTCGCTCCCGGCTTCCGGGACTGCATTCTCGCTCGATCCATCTCTCCTCCCGCAGCGCTCGAGCGTTGGAATCCAAACCTGGTGGGCGGCGATCTTTCGGCCGGCGTCATGTGTGCGCAGCAGCTTCTCTTTCGTCCCACAGCATCGCTCTACCGCACACCTCTGCCCAGCCTGTTTCTCTGCGGAGCGTCTACCCCACCGGGTGGCGGCGTCCACGGGATGGCCGGCTTTCACGCGGCTCAGGCTGCTCTGCGCTTCCTGGATCGCTAAGCTCATTGTGATCAACCCGAATCATCACCAACCCTGGACTACATGCGGCAGACAATCACGATTGTTTCTCCAGGAACCACATCGTACCTTGATAGGCACCGACCTGTCTTGACAGGCACCGACCTGCGTCACACCGCGGCTATGGCTTGAGTTTGGTGAAGAAATTGAGCTTGGTGAGATCGTTGAAGATGACGAACGCGAAGAAGGCGAGGATGCAGACGAAGGCCACCTGGTAGATGCGCTCTTTGATCTGCTGGTTGACGTCGCGGCGCATGATGGTTTCGATGACGAGGAAGAGGATCATACCGCCGTCGAGGATAGGAATGGGCAGCAGATTGAAGATGCCGAGGTTCAGCGAGATGTAGCTCATCAGGCCGATCAATGGCATCCAGCCGGGCATCTGCGCCGCCTGATGAATCTGTTGGCCGATGCCGATGGGACTTTGCAGACTCTTAACCGAGACCTGGCGGGTAAAGAGGCGCTTCAAGACCTCGACAATGAGGAGCGAGCCTTTTTTGTTGAACTGCCATGAGGCGACCATGGCTTTGCCGAGGGGCAAGCGCTCGACCTTGACCGGAGGCTGGACGGCGACAAAGCCGAGGCGGTAGTCCTTGCCGCCGGAGGGTACATCGGCAAGCTGCGGGGTGATGTGGATGGGGAGGGTTTCGGTAGTTCCGTTGGCGTTGCGCTGGATGGTCAGAGCAGCGGGTTTGCCGGCCTGGTCCTGCAGGTAGGCGAGCAGGGCGGGAACCGAGTGGAGTTGGACGCCGTCGATGGCGAGGATCTTGTCTGCAGGCTTGAGGCCAGCCTTCGCGGCGGGCATGTTCGGCTCCAGAGCGTCGACCTGCACCGGCGTGTTCTGCATCTTGGGGACGAGGCCGAGGTTGTCGAGCGAGAAGTCGTCGGGAGCGCCCTTGTTTTCGACTCTCAGGGTGGTGTCCGTGCGCTGGCCGTCGTGGACGTAGGAGAAAGGAACGGTCTGGTTGAGGTTCAGGAGAGAGCGGATGCCAACCTGGTCCCAGGTGGGGTTCTCGATCGTGTCGTAGTGGACGATGGTGTCGCCGCTGTGAATGCCCGTGCGGCTGGCGGGGGTGTTCAGTTCGATGTAGTCGGTATGGGCCGGCCCGTCGATGAACTCCTGCACCTCATTGTGGAGCATGGAGACGCCGGTCATCAGGCCAAGGGCGAGGATGAAGTTGGCGAAGGGGCCGGCAAGGGCCACAAGCATGCGCTGCCAGCGCGGATGCATATTGAAGTCGCCCGGATCGCCAGTGCGAGGCTCGTCGATTTCAACGGTCTCGAAGGACATCTCGCCGGCCATTTTAACGAAGCCGCCAAGGGGAACGACGGCAATCTGGTACTCGGTATCGCCGCGTTTGAAGCCGATCAGGCGCTTGCCGAAGCCGATGGAGAAGACCTCGACCCGGATGCCGCAGAGCTTGGCAACGGCGAAGTGGCCGAACTCGTGGACCAGGACCATGATGCCAAGAACGATGGCAAGCTGGAGGATTGTTGACATGGGAGAGTGGAAGACCTCGTTCTAAGTTCGCGTTTCGGCTACCGTCGGGCGCCGGGATACTGGCGGGCAATCACTTCGCGCGCACAGGCACGCGCGGCAAGATCGGCCTCAAGCACATCGAGGATAGACGCAGGATGTTGACTGGATGTTAGCTGCAGCACAGATTCTATTGTACGCGGGATGCCCAGGAAGGGAATACGACCTTCGAGGAAGGCGCCCACGGCGATCTCGTCGGCGGCATTGAGCGCAATGCACGCGTTGCCGCCGATACCTGCAGCTTCATAGGCAAGACGAAGGCACGGGAAGCGCGCAAAATCGGGAGGAGTGAAGTCGAGCCGGCTCAACGTGGCGAGATCGAAGGTCAGGTTTTCCTTCTCTGTGACAGCCACACGCTCGGGATAAGCCAGGGCGTAGAGGATAGGAAGGCGCATATCGGTTACGGAGATCTGGGCGAGGATGCTTCCGTCGACGAACTCGACCAGCGAATGGACCGTCGACTGAGGGTGGATGGTGGTGCGGACCTGGGCCGGGAAAAGGTCGAAGAGCCGGCAGGCTTCGATGACCTCGAAGCCCTTGTTCATCATGGTCGCGGAGTCGATGGTAATGCGCTGTCCCATGATCCAGGTGGGATGCTTGAGCGCCTCGGCGGGAGTGATGTGCCTGAAATCGGCTAGCGGGGTATTGCGAAACGGGCCACCGGAGGCCGTGAGCCACACTTGTTTGACCTCAGCAGGTGTGCCGCCGCGCATGCACTGGTGGACGGCATTGTGCTCGGAGTCGATGGGGAGGAGAGCCACATGGTGTTCGCGCGCGGCAGCGAGGATGAGTTCGCCGGCGGCGACAAGGCACTCCTTGTTCGCCAGGCCGATCGTCTTGCCGGCGCAGATTGCCGCATAGGTGGCTTCGAGCCCGGCCACACCAACGATAGCGGAGACGACGAAATCCACCTCGGGAAGAGTCGCAACATGTACGCTCCCGGCAGTCCCGTGGAGGACTTCGATGCCGGGGATGCCTGCCTGCTTGAGGCGGGTCTTCAATGTGGCGGCCAACTCTTCCGTGGCGAGCGAGATGACTTTGGGACGCCAGCGAAGACACTGGGCGAAGGCGGCTTCAAGATTGCTGCCCGCAGCCAGACTCACGACCTGATAACGGTCCGGAAAAGATTCGCAGAGAGAGAGAGTGCTTTGACCGATCGAGCCGGTAGAACCCAGAATTGCTAACTTTTTCACAAACCCATTTTCTCAGAACACGCCGCGCCGCGCCGATGAGGGAACCCACGGTTTTACATCGTCATTCTGAACGGACTGAAGGATCTCTGCATTCGCCGTTTTCTGGTGTGATCATCGGGTACATCCATTGTGCATCTGTGCCTCGCGCTAAGGAAACAACCTCTCCTTACGCCATCCATCCCCACCACGCGTAAACAAAAACCGGTCATGCAGCCGTCCCGCCCCATCCTTCCAGAACTCGATCCGCTCCGGCCGCAGCACATAGCCCTTCCAATACTCCGGCCGCGGAATCTCCCCCGGGAACTCCTCGTCCAACTCCTTCACCCGATCCACCAGCACCTCCCGCGAGGAGAGCACCCGGCTCTGCTGCGAAGCCACCGCACCCAACTGACTCAACCGCGAGCGGCTATGAAAATACTCCTCCGCATCCGCGTCAGGCAACTCCGCCACAGGCCCTGAAATCCGAACCTGCCGCCGCAGCGACTTCCAATGAAAACACATCGCGGCCCGCGGATTTTCCTGAAGCTCGACCCCCTTCTGACTCGCCGCGTTGGTATAGAACGCAAACCCTCGCTCGTCTACCCGCTTCATCAGCACCATCCGCACATTGGGCGTGCCATCGCGCGAAGCTGTCGCCAGTGCGACCGCATTCGGATCGTTCTCCTCGCTCGCCTCGGCATCCTTCATCCAAACGCCAAACAGCGCCAACGGATCCAGCCCAGTCTCTGCCTCGATCTCCGCCATCTCACCCCTCACCACACTCCACCATCACCAAAAAGCCCGGTGGAGACTCCCAACGAACGCGGGCAGCGAAGTGCGATTACCCTAAACCCTCAAATAGATCCGTGCTCAATCGCGCAGCCTGCGGCTCGGCGGCTGCCGCCAAAGCATAAAACTCCTCCGCGCCATACCGCTCAAAAATCTCCTTCGTCTTCTCCATCAGCGGAGCCTGCGACACATGCTTCCGAAACGCCTCGGTTTTGCGCTCACGCACCGAACGAATATCGAGCGTTACCGTCCACGGCATCAACTCCACCGGCGGCCTGTCCGGCAGCATGAAGTTCGACGTCACGTAATATAGCCGCTGCGCCCGGTGCAGACCCGCAGCCTCCGGATTCCGCTTCGCCTGCCCCGCCCAGTGAAAAGCAGCCGTCGTCAGCATCGAAACCATCATGTGGTCTGAATGCGTATTCAACCCGCCGTCCCCGCCGAACGTAATCACCACATCCGGCCTGAACCGCTGCATCTTTTCGACCACCCGCCTGGCCGCAGTCGAAAAATCCACAAGCTCCAGTTGCCCATCCTGGTAGTCCATCAGCTCATGCTGCGTCACGCCCAGCACCTTGCACGAGGCATGAAACTCCGCGCGCCGCATCTTCCCCAGAGCAGCGGACGAAGCCGCATCCCCGCGATTGGTCGCCGCCTGCCCATCGGTCAGACAAACCACATAGGTCTCAATCCCACGATCCGCTGCCAGGGCCAGCGCCCCGCCAAAAGCAAAACACTCATCGTCCGGATGCGCCACAACGCACATCAACTTCAGTCCCACGCAGCATCCTCCAAACCAATCTCCAGGTCCGCATCCTCGAACAGCAGTTCCGCCGAAACGATCCCCTCCAGCACCGCATCCGGATCGACCGCGCGCACCGGCGCGAAGCTCCTGCGATGCAGCACGCAAGGTCCAATCTCCTCCAGCGCCCGCCGATGCTCCGGCGTTCCATATCCCTTATGCGCAGCCAGACCATACCCTGGATGCACCGCGTCCAGCTCCCGCATCAGCTTATCCCGATGCACCTTCGCCACAACCGAAGCCGCCGCAATCGAAAGACTCAACGCATCGCCATAGATCAGCTTCGTCTGCCGGCAAGGGTGGTCCAGTCGCATCGCATCGATCAGCAGATGGTCCGGCGCCACCATCAACCCATGCACCGCAGCCAGCATCGCCATCCGGGTCGCTTGGTAGATATTCACGCGATCGATGGTCTCGGCGTCCACCTCAGCCACGCTCACCGCAATCGCCATCCCGCGTATCTGCGTGTCCAGGGCCTCGCGCTCTTCGCGGGTCAACTGCTTGGAGTCCTTCAGTCCCGCCTCCGCGAGTGCGTCCAGACACTCCGGTAAAAGCACCGCCGCCGCCACCACCGGCCCAAACAGAGCGCCGCGCCCAACCTCATCCACCCCGGCAATTCTTTGGAACCCGTAGTAGCGCAGAGCCTGCTCCGGCGCATCGCTGCATACCAATTGCTTCAGCATCCGCTGTTTCGCCGTTGCCGCAGTGACCGTTCGTAGAACGCGAGTGGAGGAAATCGAAGCCATAGCTCTGCAATCACGAGTGTAAACCCGCTGTGCAGAACGAAGCCACGACCGAAGTCGTGGCTTGGTGGAAAACCGGGACGGAAAGTTTACTTCGCGGCGCGCTCAACCTCGCGCAGACGAGCGGCTTTACCACGCAGACCGCGCAGGTAGAACAGCTTCGAACGGCGAACCTCGTACGACCGCACCTTCTCCACTTTGTCGACAACTTTGGAGTTGTACGGGAAGATGCGCTCGACGCCCTGGCCGAAGCTCATCTTGCGGACCGTGAACGAACCCTGCGCGCCCTTGCGGCAGGCGATCACCATGCCCTCAAATGCCTGCAGACGCTCTTTCTCGCCTTCACGAATCTTGACCTGAACACGGACGGTATCGCCGGGGGCGAATGCGGGTAAATCGGTCCGCTCGAACTTGGCGGCCAGCTTCTGCATAATCGGATGTATGGACATGACGCAACTTTCCTATGTTGGACTCGTCTTTCAGTGTACACCAAGAGTCCTGCCGGACGGGCCTCCTGCGCGGAGGGCGGTCGAAGGAAAGGGAATAGGGAGTAGGGAATAGGGAGTAGAAAACTCCGCACCACAACTTTGCTGCAAACCAATTACATCGAGCGGCCAAGCCGTAGATGGGGCAAAGCAGCAGCGAACATCCGGCCATGAGAGAAACGGTCTTCTACTCCCTACTCCCTCTTCCCTACTCCCTGTCCTTTGCCGTACCCCCGCAGCTCCGCCAGGATCTCCCGGTCCTCCTCGCCGATCTCGATCTTCTCCAGCAAGTCCGGCCGGTTCTCCAGCGTCTTTTTCAACGCCATCCGCCTCCGCCAGCGCCGAATCGCCTCATGATTGCCCCCCGCCAGCGCCTCCGGAATCGACACTCCCATGAACTCCGCAGGCCGCGTGTAATGCGGATAATCCAGCAGCCCTCCCGCGCCATAGGTAGACCGCGGAAGACCTTCCTCCGCATCGTCTTTCTCCCCACGATCGTCCGCGCCAAAGCTCTCGAACCGCGACGAGTCAGGATTACCCAGCGCTCCCGGCAGCAGCCGCACCACCGCATCCACAATCACCGCAGCCGCCAGCTCTCCGCCGGAAAGTACATAGTCGCCGATCGAGATCTCGCGGTCGCACAGCATCTCGTTCACCCGCTCATCGATGCCCTCATAGCGTCCGCAGAGAATCACCACCCGCTCGGTCGCCGCAAGCTCCTGCGCCATCTTCTGGCTGAACGGCCTGCCTTGCGCCGATAGCAGAATCACCGTCTCCTTCTGCCGCACCCGCTCCGTCTTCGGCGCAAGCTGCAGCGCCTGCACCGCGTCGTAGATCGGCTGCACCTTCAGCACCATCCCTTCGCCTCCGCCAAACGGACGATCATCCACCGTGCGATGACGGTCATGCGTGAAGCTGCGCAGATCGTGAGTCGCAATAACGACCAGTCCCGCGGCACGGGCGCGCTTCAGAATCCCATAGTCGAACGGGCCGGAGAAGAAGTCAGGAAAGATCGTGATGATATCAAAGCGCATAGACGATAAATTTCGGTTCAGCCCTACTTTTAGGAGCCGCAGATTGCACAATATCACTAAGAAGTTGTAGGGATCTGCTGCTGCTTTGCAATGGAAAATTCAAATGCTTGCTCTACCTTGGAGAAATACTCCATCGCCGTACGCGAGGGGAAAAGGTGGCCACCATGTTTAAAGGAAAACTCACTCTTCTAGGGATCATGCCAGTTGCGCTGCTTTGTTCCGTAGGCATGGCGCAGTCACAGCATCTCGACGGCTTTAGCAGTCCTAAGCTGGAGCCAGTCCAGTTTGACACCAGCGATCTCGTCGCCTCCTCTTCCAGCACCTCCGCGCCAGAGTTTTCCAGCCCCGCGGCCTTCACTCGCTCGGTGCCTGTTCCGCAGGCTGTTACCGAAGGCCCATCCACCAGGCCGTTTCAGTCCGTCTCCATTGGCTTTACGGCGAGTACCCTGGGGGCAGGGTTCGAAGTGGCCACTCCACTCTCCCGCAGCTTGAATCTCCGCTCCGGCATCAACCTCTTCTCCTTCGCCTATCCCTTCAACGTCGATAACGTGAACTACGATTCGAAGTTCCAACTCCGGTCCAGCACCAGCACCATCGACTGGTTTCCGGGACATCATTCCTTTCACATCAGCCCCGGCATCCTGTACTCCAGGAACGCTTTCAATGCGGCCGTTTCCGTCGGCCCCGGACAGGACTTCGAGCTCGGCGACCAAGCCTTTATCAACAGCGTGAATGACCCAGTCGGGGGAGCCGCCACCATCGTCTTTCCTCATAAAGTCGCCCCCCTGCTGATGGTAGGCTTCGGCAACATCATCCCCCGCACCGGCCGCCGCTTCTCCGTTCCGTTCGAGATTGGCGCTGCCTACACAGGATCTCCCCGCATCGACGTCAACCTCAACGGGACCGCATGCACCACCGACGGATGCGTCAATTTCGCCTCCAATGCCGAGGCGCAGGCCAGCCTGAAGCAGGAGATCTACGACATCAACGAGGACCTCAAGCGCATCCCCGTCTACCCCATCGTCTCGCTGGGGTTTGCCTATCGCTTCTGATCGTAATCGGTCGACTTTGTATCCCCTGTGGCCGCTCGATTGATGCCCACCAGGCCCTCCGGCAGGTTCATCTCAATGCGCTTGGCTCCGGTATCCACCCCAACCAGGAAAGCCTTCGCAAACGGGATCAGCACCTCGTCGCCATCCTGCGAGATCACTGCCAGCAGCGGCGCAGCATCATCCAACCGGCGTCCGCCATCCGCCGTCGTGGCAAACTGCACATCGTCCACCACACCCACCGCAATCTGGCCGTCATACACGGTGCATCCGATCAGTTCGCTGATGTAAACCGAATCTTCATCCAGCGCCTGCCGCTCCTCGTGCGGGACGATCACCTCCAGGCCCGCCAGCAACTCGGCATCCGAGATCGTGCCGGTCCCCGCAAACTGCAGCACAATGCGTCCTTGGTTCTTCCCCACCGGCAGCCAGAACGCAATCACCTCGGCCTCGCGGGCCTCTGTCTGCTTGCCGTGAAATCCCGGCGCAGCCAGAAACACGCGCTTCTGCTCCTCGAAACGTTCCGGAAAATCCGTAAGCAGGTCCGCCAGCACCTCACCCTTCCGACCCTGCGGCCGAAGCAGATGCGCCAACACAATCCACGGTGGGGTACTTTCGGTCATAGGCGAAGCAAGGGAATCAAGTGTGTCGACCGTTTACAGTGCCATATGGTCTTGGAAGAGACCTACGGCGTCGCCGCGTCACCCTCTTCAACGATATCCAGCGAGAAGCGATGCTTCAGCTTCATGCTGGCGGCGCTCAGAATAGTTCGCATCGAGCGCGCCGTCCGCCCCTGCTTCCCAATCACTTTGCCAACGTCGCTGTGGGAAACCCGCAAACGGATCAGAGTTCCGTCACGATCTTCAATCGCTTCCACGGAGACACCGCCGGGGTTATCGACCAGCGCGCAGGCAATCTCTGTTACAAGGGTCGTCATATCCTTCACAGGGCTATCCCCCGTCTGCATCGGAACTGCTTGAGTCATCGCACACCTTCTGGGTCTGGAGTCGCCAGGAAACGCTCAAGCTCGATCCTTGCGTCTCGTCTGCTGCGAGATCGTTCAGGACCGCTGAAACGAGCGAACCACTGGCCGTGGGCAAACCAGGCATTCTGCCTTGGCCTTCCACTTTGCATCATCTGGATCAACCTGAGGTGCAATACCAAGGAGTCTACGCGAAACCGTGTGCAAGACGTACACTCTGGAACCAGCAATAGCAGCAATCTTTGGGAACCATCTCGTAGTTCCCAAAGATTGCAGACAGGTGTAACTCTTAGGCCGCGGCTGCGGTTTCGGCCGGCTTCTGCGCCAGCAGCTTTCCAACGCGATCGGAAACCTGCGCGCCATTGCCGGTCCAATAATCGATACGGTCGCGCTTCAGGTCTACCGTCGCGGGGTTGGTGCGGGGATTATAGGTGCCAACCACCTCGATCGAACGCCCGTTACGAGCGCGGTCCTTCTCGATTACAACGATACGGTAGTGGGGTTGCTTCCGCGCTCCAACGCGCGCCAGACGAATCATCAACACAGGCATTGCCTTTCAAAACATTTTTGAGTTTGGGTGACAAACGAAGCCTCAAGCTTCCATGAGGACGAGCTACGGAACATTACCCAACACCTAAGTATGGTTGAATTCTCGGCTTTTCGCAACATCTTTCGCCCAAAAGACCCTCTAGCGGGCCGGAAAAAGAAACCGCAGCACATCGCCAAACCGCTCCGCCCAGGACGTCTCATCATGCGTCGCTCCCTCAACCTTCGTATACGTAAGGTCCCCCCCGACCCGCCATCCAAGCCGCACCAGCGCCTGCTCCAGCAGGTCGGTGTCACGAGCATGCCGCCCACCCTCCGCCGTCCCGATATCCAGCCAGATCCGCAGGTCAGGTTTCGCGGCCTGCCGGTTGATCGTATGAAAGATGCTTCGGTGATCCCACCACAGCGAAGGAGACATCACTGCCAGCTTCCCAAACACCTCAGGGTGCGTAAACCCCAGAAAAAGCGAGATCAGCGCACCCAGCGAAGACCCGCCCAGTCCGGTGTCCTTCGCCTCCGGCAGCGTCCGGTAGAGCCGATCGATGGCAGGCTTCAACTCCTCGATCAGCAGCCGTCCATAGCTCCCGCCCTCGCCTCCGCCCAGCCTTGCATCGCGGGTAGGCGTGTACTCCGCCATCCGCCGCAGCCCTGTATTAGCCATACCCACCAGAATCACCGGCTCAATCGCGTCTTGAGCCGCAAGCCTGTCGGCGGTCGTATGCGCCCGCCACGTCCGGCCCGCGAGATAGGACGTACGCCCATCGAACAGATTCTGCCCGTCATGCAGGTAGAAAACAGGGAAGCGTCGATCCGGCTCCTCCAGATACTGCGGAGGCAGATACACCGACACCTGCCGATCGTCCGGCAGTATCTCCGAGTGCAAGGCATACACCTGATATCAAAGATTTCCGTCAAGCTTCGCATCCGCCTGCTTGTCATACTTTCCTGCGGCAGAACCGTCCAGGAGCGATTCACGCTTCGGCAATTCGAGCGCTGACCGAAGAGACGGCGGTAGCAGTTGCAATGCGATAGAAAAGACTCCGGTAAACTACGATGGCATCAGACTAGCAGAGGCGCCGATCCTTCCCGAGAGGCAATCAAGCAGAGAGGGCGAACCATGAAACGCGAATATCAGAAATGGTTTTCACCGTCCCTCGGCCGCGACATGGAACTGCTCGTCTTCGGCCACGCCGGCCTGCCCGCTATCGTTTTTCCTACCTCCTGCGGCCGCTTCTTCGAGTTCGAAGACCGCGGCCTGGTCAACGTCCTCCGCGACAAGTTGGAACACGGCCATCTCCAGCTCTTCTGCGTCGACTCCGTTGATAGCGAAAGCTGGTACAACCGCGCCGTCCCGCCCCGCTGGCGCATCGCCCGTCAGGTCCAGTACGAGCTATACCTCATGCAGGAGGTCCTTCCCCTCATGCGCCACGGCAACAGCTGCTCGCTCGCTGCCATCGGCTGCAGCTTCGGCGGCTATCACGCGGCCAACATCGCCCTCCGCCACCCCGACGTCTTCACCGCCGTGCTCTCCATGAGCGGAGCCTTCGACCCCTCCAGCTTTCTCTCCGGCTACTACGACGATGACTGCTACTTCCAGATTCCCATGCACTATCTGCCCAACATGAACGATCCCTGGTATTTAGACCGCTACAAGCGCAACATCTACGTCCTCGCCACCGGGGAGCACGACCACTGCTTAGCCGAAAACGAACGCATGGCGAAGGTCTTCCGCGCCAAAGGCATCCCCTGCCGCTTCGATGTCTGGGGCGAAGGCGCCGGTCACGACTGGCCCGAGTGGCAGAGAATGCTGCAAACTTATCTCTAAGCCCGCTTGGGCTTCACCGCAGCGCAACAGCGATCAAAAGGAGGATTTACGTGAAGAAGATTGGCGTCCTGTTTGGCATGGAAAACACCTTCCCCGGCGCATTGGTCGACAAGATCAACGCACTGCAAATCGAGGACATTCAAGCGGAGTTCGTCCAGGTCGGCGGCGTCACCATGGCAGAGCCCTCCGGCTATGCGGTCATCGTCGACCGCATCTCGCACGACATGCCCTTCTACCGGGCCTATCTCAAGAACGCTGCCCTCACCGGCACGCAGGTCATCAATAACCCTTTCTGGTGGTCCGCCGACGACAAGTTCTTCAACTACTCCCTCGCTACCAGACTCGGCGTCGCCGTCCCCAAGACCGTCCTGCTCCCGCACAAGCACTACCCCCCGCAGATCAACGAGCGCTCCCTGCGCAACCTGCAGTTTCCCCTCGACTGGGACGGCATCTTCGACTACATCGGCTTTCCCGCCTTCCTCAAGCCTCACGACGGCGGCGGCTGGCGCGACGTTCACCACGTACACAATCCGGATGAGTTCTTCCACGCCTACGACCAGACCCGCGACCTCTGCATGACCCTCCAAGCTGCCGTCAACTTCACCGAATACTTTCGCTGCTACGTCGTCGGCCAGTCGGAGGTTTGCATCATGCCCTACGACCCCCGGCGGCCCCACGAACAACGCTACCTCCTCGACCACCCCGAGTACGACAAGAAGCTCCTCAAGCGCATCGAAAAAGACGCCCTCGCCCTCTGCAAAGCGCTCGGCTACGACCTCAACACGGTCGAGTTCGCCGTCGAGAATGGCACCCCCTACGCCATCGACTTCATGAACCCCGCCCCTGACGCCGACCTCCACTCCGTCGGCCAGGAGAGCTTCGAATGGATCATCGATGCCGTCGCGCGCCTGGCCGTCAACAAAGCGCAATCCATCGCCAATGCAGCGCCCGAGATGAACTGGTCCTCCTTCCTCACCCCCGCCACCACATCCAAGCCAGCCCCAAAGAAAGCCGCACCCGCAAAAACTGCGAAGAATAAGAAAATAACAAAGACCAAAGAATCCGAATAGCCTCCAGCTTTTGGACCTGTCTCAATATGCAGATCATTTGCCTTGTTTGTTTTACGCCGTCATCCTGAACGCAGGGAAGGATCCCGGCATCTCGTCGTTGTCTGTTCTTCGTCGTCCTCCTTGACCCTCGAGCGTAGCGAAGGGGAAGGATCACTGTATTTCGTCGTTGCTCTTGTCTTTCCTCGTTTTTAAATCCGTCCTATCCGTGGAAGTCCGTGGTCGAGCCTTCAATTTTAAGCATCTTCTCAGGCGACCCAAGTCTAGAGCGATTCACTGCGAAGACTGCGTGATACCAAGACCGAAGAAAGCGGTAGATGATTCCACACGCACTCATTCCAGTTCTGTTGCCTTCGGTCGTCGTCCTGAGCATCGTGCTGATGCTCCTTCGTCCACGCAATATCCCAGAGGTCTACTGGATCTGCGGTGGTGCGCTGCTGCTCGTGCTTCTTCGCCTGGTGCCTCTCTCGCTCGCCGGCAGAGCGATTAAAGAAGGCTCGGACGTCTATCTTTTCCTAATCGGCATGATGCTGCTCTCCGAACTGGCGCTGGAGCATGGCGTCTTCGACTGGCTCTCTTCAACGGCCGTGCGCGACGCCGGCGGTTCCTGTAGCCGCCTCTTCGCCTGGGTGTATGGCATAGGAACTCTCGTGACTATCTTCATGTCGAACGATGCGACTGCCGTGGTCCTCACGCCCGCCATCCTGAAAGCTGTGCGCAAGGCGAAGGTCGAACCCCTGCCTTACCTGTTTGCCTGTGCGCTGATCGCGAATGCGGCATCGTTCGTCCTGCCCATCTCCAATCCCGCGAACCTCGTCGTCTTCCACCAAGGCATGCCTCCGCTCGGCCATTGGCTGGTCTCCTTCGGCATCCCTTCGGTCCTCTCCATTGCCGCAACCTACGCCGTACTGCGCGTCGTCTTTCGCAGACAACTCGTTGCGTGCATTCAGGAAGAAGTGGACGCCGTGCCGCTTACCTCCAATGGAAAATTGGTGCTGGCCGGCCTTGGCCTGATGGTGGCCGTGCTCCTTACCGCCTCGTCGCTCAACAAAGACCTGGGCCTGCCCACCTGCCTGGCCGCCCTCGCCATCACCGCGGCGGTCTCGATCAAAGCGCGCAGCAATCCCGTGAAACTGGCGAAAGAGATCAGTTGGTCAACGCTGGTCCTTGTGGCGGGTCTCTTCCTCCTCGTCAACGCGGTCGAGAGCATTGGCGCTCTCAAATACATGCTCGCTGCGCTGCGATGGGTCAGCGGTCTCGCTCCGGCTCTCGGCGCTTCGATCACGAGCTTCGCCGTAGCGGTGGCCAACAACCTGGTGAACAACCTTCCTCTCGGCCTCATCGCCGGAGCAACCCTGCAGGCGGCGCACACCAAAGGGCTGATCGCCAACTCGGTCCTGATCGGAGTCGATCTCGGCCCCAACCTCTCCGTTACCGGCTCGCTGGCAACGATCCTCTGGCTGATTGCCCTTCGCAAAGAGAAGCTCGACGTCAGCTTCTGGGATTTCTTGAAGATAGGTTTGATCGCAATGCCCATCGCTCTCTTCGCTTCGGTGGGCGCCGCAATTCTGCTGCAAGTCCTGTTCCGGATAAGCTGACGAAGACGAACACGACTTATCTACGAATCGAATCGGGCTGTTTGTCGGCTACCCGACATAATGCGAGCACGTAGGCTGCCAAAGACTTCGATGTGATGAAAATAATGCAAATGAGGCTACTTGGGGGGAAACTCACGCGATACGATTTGCGTCACAGTCTCCATGAGCGGGTTAGTGCTGAGCTTCTTCACTAACAGGCGGCTCAGAACGCAGATAGAGGGAGTGGCTTAAGTGGCTCAATATAAGGGAACGGTGAAATGGTTCAATAATGCGAAGGGATACGGCTTTCTCGGCCGTGACGGCGGGGCGGACGTTTTCGTTCATTACAGCTCGATTCAGCGCGAAGGGTATAAGAGCCTGAAGGAAGGTGATGAGGTGGAGTTCGACATCATTCAGGGTGCGAAGGGGCCTCAGGCGGACCAGGTTGCGCGGTTGAAGGAGCTTGCGGCTTCTTGAGGTCTTAATCCCGGACGCAGAAGCTTTAGTGGCCCGGTTAGGGTGCGGCTCTGCACGGCGTTTCGGACAAGGGATGCTGCTGAACTGACGCGAGTGTTGCATACTGGCTCAGTGACTGCGGATTCACGGCTGACCACTTTTCTTCATGGATAATATATTGATCGCCCGGCTACTGGATGAGACTGCGGCGCTGCTTGAGATCGATGCGGCGGACCCATTTCGTGTGCGATCCTACCGGCGCGCGGCGGAAGCGGTGGAACAACAGACGACCCAGCTTGCGACTTTGGTGGAGGAGCCGAAGCAGTTGTTGGGGATAGCCGGCATCGGCAAAGGCATGGCGGCAAACATTGTGGCGCTATTGACGACGGGCACGATGCCGTTGCGCGAGGAGCTGCTGCAGAAGTACAAGCCGACAATGCTGGAGTTGCTGCGGCTGCCTGGGATGGGGCCTAAGACAGTGGCGCTGGTGTGGTCGGCGCTTGAGGTGTGCGACATCGATGGCCTGGAGGCGGCGGCGAAGGCTGGCCATTTGGCGAAGCTGCCGCGCATGGGCGAGAAGTTTACGGTGAAGCTGCTGAAGGGGATTGAAGACCATCGCAAGAATTCGAGCCGGTTTCGCATCGACAAAGCACAGGGGTTTGCGGAGACGATCAGCAGGCTGATTCGCGAGTTTCCGGGGGTAGAGGAGATTACGCCGGCGGGAAGTCTGCGGCGGGGGCGAGAGACGGTGGGGGATCTCGACCTGCTGGTGACGGGGCCGGCGTGCGAACCGGAGGTGGTGGGCGCGGCGGTGGAGTATGTGGCGGCGCTGCCGCTGATCGACAAGCTGCTGGCCAGGGGACAGAACAAGGTGAGTTTTACTCTGCGGAACAATCTGCAGGTGGACGTAAGACTGCTGCCGAGGGCGAGCTATGGGGCGGCGCTGCAGTACTTCACCGGAAGCAAGATGCATAACGTGGCGCTGCGGCAGAGGGCGATCAAGCGCGGGCTGACGTTGAGCGAGTATGCGCTGCTGCGGCTTGAAGACAACGTGATCGTGGCGGCGGCTTCGGAGGCGGAGATCTATCGCGCGCTCGAGATGGACTACATTCCGCCGGAGCTGAGGGAGAACTGCGGAGAGCTGGAGGCGGCGGCGAACTACACGCTGCCGGAGCTGATTACGTTGGCGGATATCAGCGGCGATCTGCATATGCATACGAGCGAGACGGATGGGCGGGATTCGATTCGGGAGATGGCGGAGGCGGCGCTGGCGCGGGGGCTGGCGTATATCGCCATCACGGACCACTCGAAGAACCTGGCGATGACCAATGGGATGGACGATGCGCGGGCGCTCGAGCATGTGCGGCGTATTCGCGCGGTGGACGCGGAGATGGAAGGGCGGATTCGGGTGCTCCCGGGGATTGAGGTGGATATTCTGGCGGATGGGGCGCTGGATCTGGAAGACTCTACACTGGCGGAGATGGAGATTGTGGTGGCGAGCGTGCATAGCCACTTCGCGCAGCCGGTGGAGCAGATGACGGAGCGGGTGCTGCGGGCGCTGGAGAATCCTCATGTGCGGATCCTGGGGCATCCGACGGGGCGGAAGGTGTTAAACCGGGAGGCGTATGCGATCGATATGGACCGGGTGCTGCGGCGGGCGGCGGAGCTTGGGGTGGCGGTCGAGCATAATGCGAGTCCGGCGCGGGCGGATTTGAACGATCTGCATCTGCGGCTGGCGAAGGAGCATGGATGCAGGATCGTGGTGGATACGGATGCCCATGCGACCGAGGAGCTGGACCAGATGCGGTACGGGATTACGCAGCTTCGGCGGGCGTGGCTGACGAAGGCGAATGTGTTGAATACGGCGGCTACGGTTGAGGGCCTGCTGAGCAGGATGCGGCCTAAGCCCTGATCTCCGGGTGCGGGCTGGGTGAGTCCGTCCAAACGCGCTATCCTTGAAGGGTGGCTACCTCAGCGACTACCGATCACATCCTGGCGCCGGCGAAGTCTGGTGCGAAGACACATTCGCTGCTGGCGGACTATGCGACGCTGTTCAAGCTGCGTATCTCGACGATGGTGCTGATTACGGCTGGAGCCGGGCTCTATCTGGGGAGCTTGCGGAGCGGAATCAGTCCGTTTCACCTGAGCAGTCTGGAAGCGCTGCTGGGGATTGCGGTCGTGACCTGCGGGTCGAGTGCGCTGAACCAGGCGTTGGAACGAAAGAGCGATGTATTGATGCGCCGTACCGCCGACCGGCCCATGGCTGCGGGTCGTATGTCGTTGGCGCATGGGCTGCTGTTGGGCTTCGCGGCGACGTTTCTGGGTTCGCTGTATCTGGCGTGGACGACGAACCTTTTGACCGGCACGCTGACGCTGCTGACGGCGATCGGGTATGTCGCGATCTACACGCCGCTCAAGCGGGTGACAACGATGAATACGTTCATCGGGGCGTTCCCGGGGGCGCTGCCTCCTCTGATCGGGTGGACGGCCGCGCGAGGCATGATCGAGTGGCCGGGTGTGGCGCTGTTCGCGATCCTGTTTGTCTGGCAATTTCCCCACTTCATGGCGATCGGGTGGATGTATCGCGAGGACTACGCCCGCGGCGGCGTCCGTCTCACGGCGAATCTGCCGAACACGCAGTACGCGGCGAAGAGCAGCGTTGCGCAGGCGCTCTTCTATGCGGTGCTGATGATTCCGGTGAGCCTGTGGCCCGCTGCGCTGCATACGACAGGTTACCTTTACGCGGTAGCCGCGATCGTCCTCGGGGCCGGCTATCTCTACTATACGGTTCGATTTTCGCGGATTATACGTGACCCAGACGCGGAGGCCTCGCGGCTGGTTGCGCGCGACCTGCTTCGGGTTTCGGTGCTGTATCTTCCTCTTTTGTTAGCCGCGATGATGCTGGATGCGAAAGGACGCCTGCTCTTCTGATGCGCGACTCTCTTGCTAGGAGCAATCTCCGGACTCCACCTTCTATTATCGCGACGATCATCCTGGTAAGCGCCGCGGCGAGCGCGCTGATCTGCTATCTCGTCTACTTCCATGCGCCGCTTGACGTGACGGGCGCGCACCTTCGTTCGCTGCCGCTGCTGAACGCGGTTCTGAATGCTCTCTGCACGGTGGCGCTTTTGATTGGCTTCGGCTACATACGAGCGCGGCGGATTCCGCAGCATCGCGCGGCGCTGTTCACGGCTTTCTTTTTCTCGTCGATCTTTCTGGTCTCCTATCTCACCAACTTCACACTGCATGGCGAGACCCATTTCAACCGGTTGAGTCCATGGTGGCCGTTCTACTGGAAGCTTCTGGCCTCGCATATCGTGCTGTCGATCGTTGCGCTGCCGATGATTCTGATTACGTTCTTTCTTTCGCTCACCGGCCGCTTTCCTGCCCACAAAAAGCTTGCCCGCTATACGTTTCCGATCTGGCTCTATGTCTCGCTCACCGGCGTGGTCGTGTATGCGATGCAGTCGCTGATCCACTAACCCCTTGCACCAAGAATCGTATTTGAACGTTCCTATGCAGCCAGACACGCGCAAGCTCCTCCGCACCGGCCTTCTGATCTTCGGCACAGGCGCGGTCGCCGCACTGCTGATCTTCACGAGTTTCGGAGGGATCGCGCGGCACCAGGGCCCACACACCAACCTGGGCTGGCTGGCGCTGATGCTGGCGATGGGCTGCCTGCCGACGGGTTCCCTGACGCTGCTGCTGGCGGCGGTAAAGTGGATCGGCGACCTGCGGCGGTAGGCAGGGGGACGGCGCATCGCTATATAAGTCGATCCCTCCACAATCCGCTATCTGATATTCTCGACGTTCAGAACGTCTAGAAATCTGGAGCAATCATCATGGCAAGAAGCGTCAACAAAGTCATTCTCCTCGGTAACGTCGGCAAAGATCCTGAAATTCGCGCAACCCAGAGCGGCATGACGGTAGCGTCTTTTTCGATAGCCACCACGGACCGCATCAAGGGACAGGACGGTCAATACACGGATAAGACAGAGTGGCACAATCTTGTCGCCTTCCAGCGGACAGCCGAAATTGTCCGCGACTATGTGAAGAAGGGCAATAAGCTCTACATCGAAGGACGTCTGCAGACCTCATCCTGGGACGACAAAGCTACCGGGCAAAAGAAGTACAAGACTGAAATCATCGTGAGCGATCTTTCGCTTCTTTCCGGCAAGGGCGAAGGGGGAGAATCGAGCGGCGGTGGCTACTCCAAAAACAGCGCGTCCAGCACGGCAAGCTACGATCAGCGGGCCCCAGCGAGCCAGCCCGACTATGCCGACGTCGGGATTACGGACGACGATATTCCGTTCTAAGAACGTGCCGCGGAAGGAGCCAGATTGAGAGACTTGCGGACGGCGCTGGTGTTGGGAAGAATCGTTCCCGGGCCCGCTGGTCCTTCAGTTTGGCGCTCCCAGTCCAGCAGCAGACCTTCCACAATCTCCCTGCCGTCCGGGTCTGCAACGGCCTCAATGGGTGTGCGGCCGCCCAGAGCTGGAAGCTTCTGGTAGACCCAGCTCTCGATTTGCCTCTGCATCTCTGCCTCTGCCTGCTCCCTCACCCCAGGGTCGAGAAGCAGGTCTCTCATCTCCGACGCTGTCGCTTGCCCGGTTTTTTGCAGCTTACGGTCTTTCGTCAGCTCTTCCGGTGTCTGCGTCACCGTGCGCTGGTGGACCGCCAGTATCCCCAATCTCTGCTCGATCTCGTGGCGAAGCCTCGTGGCCCGGTTCTCCGAGTTTGCTTCCGCGACCAGTGATTGCCCGGAGATTCTTATCCGGCCCAGGATGGTGTTCTCCCATGTCTTGAACTTCCGATTTCCCTTCTTCGCCCATTCGATCTCCACGCTGCGCAGCGTGCCGTCTTCGTCCCGTTCTGCGCTGTCCAGCAGCTCCTCTTTAGAGGCCTCCCACGCCAACGGAGCCAGAGCTTCGAAGGCTGCATGGGCCGATCCGACCCTGAAGGTCAGAGTGTGAAAGAGAATCGGATCGCCATCGGTGTTGCACAGCCGAGGCGGTGTACGGATGGCATCCCGAATGTTGAGATAGGTGGTGCGAATCTCTTCCGCATACCGGACGAGATCCTTCGCAGCCAGCTCCCGGTCCTGCTTTGCTATCTTCTTTCGCAGCCTTGCGCGAAGTCCGACGACCTCGACTTTTCTGCCAGGCGGAATGTGAACCGGCGCCATTCTGCCGAGCGTCGCAACTTCGGGGAGCTTCCAAAGCTGCGCATAAGCGATATCTCCCGGCCGAAGGATCTGCGATGCCGAGCGCTCCACGACCTCCGTCTCACCGCCGATCAAAATGTCGCGGAGCACCAGACCTTCTCCGGGATCGCTACGGACAACTTCATAAAAGCTGACCGGCTGGGTTGTGGCCTGGTCCAGAATTAATCGTTCCATCTCCTGTAACCGGCTCCCCGCTTTCAGCAGGTAGGACCGTGCGATAAGCCCAATCCTGGGTTGGCTCCCGCGCTTCCGCGAGGGCCGGTCCGGATCCCACTCGAACAGAAAATACGGGGAAAAGATCTGGATCTCAGCCGAGTCCTCTTCCAACGGAATGGGAAGAATCAGCTGGTTGAAGTCCAACCACGCATTGTGCCTGTCATCCGCAAACTCACGCCCGGCGAAGCGCAGCATCTCCCCGGTCAGACTGTCCGATGCGGCGCGCTGACGCTTCCATGGACTGTCCTCGGAGGCAGACACGACTTTCAGGCAGCAATGCTTGTACTTCCTGCTGCTACCGCAAGGACAGAGATCATTTCTACCGACCTTCTCATGGGAACGAAATGGCATTGCTACGAAGTTATCTCGTCAAGCCAGAGGAAGGCAAGGGGAAAACGGGACGGTTTACTGGATCGCGCGGCAGGTTTAAATCGTTATTGCAGAACCAGTCTTACGAGTGTGAATCGGCGCAGGCTTCCCACCCCTGTCGCGGTACAAGAGCCGGGCGCTCCCGTACAACCCTGGTGTACCCATCTAGCGTTTGCTAAGGATGAAGGCTGAAACTCAGAACTTCCCCGCCCGCCGCGCCGCGTCATACAGCATCAACCCAACCAGCGTCTTCCCGTCATGAATCTTGTTCGCGGCAACCAATTCCATCGCCTCGGACAGGGGCATCCGGAACACCTCTATATTTTCATCCTGTTCGGGCGTAGCCTCGCCCTCGCGAAGGTTTTGGGCCACGTAGATCTGCATCCACTCACCTAGAAACCCCGGACTCGCGAAGTACTTCGTCAGCAGCGTCCAGCGTTTCGCACTGTATCCCGTCTCTTCCATCATCTCGCGCTTCGCCCCCGCCACCGGAGACTCGCCCGGGTCCAGGCGGCCTGCCGGAAGCTCGATCAGCGCCTGCCCCGCGGCATGGCGGTACTGTCTCTCCAGGATGATCTCCGGATCGGCAGGGTTCTTCGATTCGTCCACCGCCAGGATCACCACCGATCCGTTATGGCGGATCACCTCGCGTGTATTCAGATGTCCTCCCGGTTCCTCAACCTTATCGCTGAAGACCGAGAACACTTTGCCCTTGTAAACCAGCTTGGACGAAATCAGCCGGGACTTCTTCACAGACTTGTTCTTAACCGCGGACTTGACATCCTTGTTCGCGGGCTTCCTATCCTTGCGTGCGGACTTCGTGCTGTCGGGCGGAGCGGACTTCGGAGCGTTGATCTTCTTGGTTTGGACGGCCATAGGGCTAAAGTATCATCCTGCATCTACACTTGGGGGAAGGGCATCCAACCAGATGCATCGAAAAAGTAAAGCCGTTGCTGCGACGCCATGACGCGTTGCGGCCACAGGCGAGAGAGAACGGGTTGCGATGGGCGTTGAGTGTTTTCCAATCACGGTGCTGCCGCACGTGTCGCAGATCTACCGCGACTACCTCGCCATGGCCGACAGCCCCGGCGATGCGGCTATACGCCAGTGGTACGGCGCCGAGCCCTTCAACGGCAGCACCAATCCAGTCCCGCAAAACGCTAAGCTCAATAACTGGATGCGCAACGCCGGGCTAGCTGCAAAGACTCCGCAGCACACCGGTGTCCTTGCCGATCTGCTCGACCAGGAGGCTGCGGCCTTTCAAGCAGGCGAAGCCGCAAAGGCCAACATCGCAAAACTCCGCGCAGGCGCTCGCGCTATCGTCACCGGCCAGCAGGTCGTTCTCTTCGGCGGCCCCCTCCTCACCCTCCTCAAAGCCGCTACCGCCATCGCCCGCGCCAAAGAAGCCACCGTCGTCACCGGCATCGATCACGTCCCCATCTTCTGGATGGCCACCGAAGACCACGATCTCGCCGAGGTCGACCAGGTCTCGCTGCTCACCAAAACCTCCGTCGAAACCCTCCATGCCGGCCTCAAAGTCGCCCGCGCCGTCCCGGTAGGCGGAGTCGTCCCCGGCCCCCAGCTTGCAGACGTCCTCGACCGCGCCGCCGAACTGCTCGAGTACGCCCCCATCACAGAATGGCTGCGCGAGTGTTACCTGCCCCAGGGCGAACAAGCACCCTCCCTCGCCCTCGCCTTCGGACGCCTGATGGCAAAGATCTTCTTCGGCCAGGGCCTCATCGTCATGGACGCCGCCTCCCGCGGCTTCCATGCCCTCGGCGCATCCACCCTCCGGTACGCGATCGAGCACGCCGCAGAGCTTCAACAGTCCCTTCTGGCCCGCACCAGCGAACTCGTCGACTCCGGCTATCACGCGCAGGTCCTCGTCGCGGAAGACTCCTCTCTCCTCTTCCTGCTCGACGAATCCACCGGCGAACGCGTCGCCCTCCGCCGCAGCACCTCGCCCGAAGAACCCAAAGGACCCGAAGAACCCGAAGGCGAATCTCAGTGGAAGGCCGGCAACCGAACCTTCACCTCCGCCGCCCTCCTCGCCCTCCTCGAAGCCGCTCCCGAGCGCCTCAGCCCCAACGCTCTCCTGCGCCCCGTCTTTCAGGACACCCTTCTCCCCACCACGGCCTACATCGGCGGCCCCTCCGAGATCGCCTACTTCGCCCAGAGCGCCGTGATCTACCAGGCCATCCTCGGACGCATCACCCCGGTCTTGCCACGGCTCAGCGCCACGCTGCTCGAGCCCGCTATCGCCACTGTCATGGACAAGGATGAGATCCAGTTCCCAGATGCCATGACCACGCATGAGGTCCTCGCCCAGCGTCTCGGAGCCCGCGCCCTGCCCATCGAACTCAAACGCAGGCTCGCCGCCACCGGCAACGCCTTCGAAACCGAACTCAGCACCCTCACCGAATACCTCGCTGGCATGGACGCCTCTCTAGGCCGCGCCGCCCAGGTCTCCGGCTCCAAGATGCTCTACCAGATGAACCGCCTGCGCCGCATGGCCGCCACCTTCGAGCTCCAGAAGGAGACCAGCTTGCGCAAGCACGCCGACGCCATCACCCTCAACGTCTTCCCCGCGGGCCACCCCCAGGAGCGCGGCCTCGCCGGTGTCTGGTTCCTCTCCCGCTACGGCGAAGACCTCATCGACCGGCTCATCCAGGCCGCCGCAAACCAATGCCCCGGCCACCTCGTAATCCGCCTCTAATCCTTACGGGCTGTTCTTAGCTTTGCGCCAAGGTAGATTCTTGGCGTGGATGTCTGTTTTGGCCTTCTCTCCAAGCTGCTCCATCACCCGCCGCCGTTCCTCCATCAAAACCTCCGCGACCGGCCCCTGCCGCACCACGCAGCCGTCGACAATCTTGATCACCTCAGCCCCAAGCTGAAACGCCTCCCCCACATCATGCGTCACCGAAAGCACCGGCACGCCTCTCTGCGCCAGCCACGGCTGCAACTCTTGCAACAGTTCACTCCACAGCCGCACATCCATCCCGGTAAAAGGCTCATCGAGCAGCAGCAGCGTTCCCGGCCCCAGGCAAGCCGCCGCCGCAACCGATCGCACCAGCGCCACGCGCTGCCGTTCTCCACCAGACAGCGCCCGAGGGTACTTCGCCGCCAGCGCGCGCAAACGAAACCGCTCCAGCGCATCCTCCAGAATCGTATTGGAGCTCGAGCCATCCCTCGCCCCGTATGCCACATTCTCCCGCACCGTCATCTGCGGAAACAGCGCCGCCGACTGCGCCGTGTACCGCACCGGCCTCCGATGCGCCGGCACAAAGACCCCTGCCCGCGTATCCAGAAAAACCTGCTGCCCCTCCACCCCAATCCTTCCCGCGTCCGGCCGCGTCAACCCCGCGATCGCTCGCAGCACGGTCGTCTTGCCGCTCCCCGAAGGCCCAAACAGCACCGTCCACGGCTCCACCAGCGCGAACGCAACCTCCAGCGACAGCGCGCCCAGCCTGTGGTTCATCTGCACCTTCAGAAACTCCGGCCGCTCAGACAAGCTCACCTCGCCCCAGCCCGCGCCGCGAGTAGATCACCGCCAGCGTTGCCAGCGATACTCCCAGCAGCAGCAGCGCCGTCCGGTTTGCCGCCGCGTAGTTGAACTCCTGCACCCGGTCATAGATCGAGATCGAAAGCGTCTGCGTAGCCCCTGGAATATTTCCCCCCAGCATCAGGACCACGCCAAACTCCCCCACCGTATGGGTAAACGTCAGCACCGCGCTGGCCAGCAGCGATCCCCGCGTCTGCGGCAACACCACCGTCCAGAACACCCGCCAAGGCGAAGCCCCCAGCGCCGCCGCCGCCTCTGTATATGCGCTCTCCACTCCGGCAAACCCCGCCACCAGAGGCTGCACCGCAAACGGCAGACTATAGATCACCGACCCCACCAGCAACCCGGCAAAGCTGAACGCCAGCGGATGTCCCAGCACCTTCACCAGCAGCCGTCCCGGCGCCGTCATCGGCCCCAGCGTAATCAGCAGATAAAATCCCAACACCGTAGGCGGCAGCACCAGCGGCAGCGCCACCACCGCCTGCACCAGCGCCCTCGCAACCCCGCGCCCAGACGCCACCCACCAGGCCAGCGGTAGCGCCACCGCCAGCAGAATCGCCGTCGTCCCCAACGCCAGCCGCAACGTCAACCAAAGCGCCACAAAATCCATACAGCGACAAGTCTATGACACCCACCGAGCTCTCTTTGCGCTAAGCCTTGTTTTCCACTGATAATCAACTTCCGTATCGCCCATGGACCGGAAGCGAGGCATGATGGATGCACCCAGGCCGACCTCTGCTATCGATGTCTGTCTTCAAAGTAGCGCATGTTATCGAGATCTTCCATGAGTCCCGGCCCGGTCGGCAACCAGTCGAGCCGCTGCCGAGTGATCACGCTCGAGGCCGATAGGTCCAGACCAACGTACCCTCCTACGCGGCCAAAGTGGGCAAGCGCCTCTTCGGGAGGAATGGAGACAACCGGAACCTTGAGGCCGCGGCCGATGGTGGCGGCGATGTCCCGTAGCGATATGCCCTCTTCGGCGACCGCATGATAGCGAGACGATTCGCGCTTCTCCAAGGCGAGTCTATAAAGACGTGCAACATCGGATACGTGCGCTGCCGGCCAGCGGTTGAGTCCCTCAGCCACGTATGCCGAAAGTCCCTTCTGGCGAGCTACGGCAATGAGCGTGGTGATGAGGCCTTGCTTCACCCGGTTGTGAACTTGAGGAACGCGCACTACCGTTACGTTTACACCCTGCAAGCTGAGCGCATGAGCAGCCTGTTCTGGGCTGCGAGGCGTGGGTGAAACATCCGGCGCGTCCACGTCTTCCGTCACGGGACGTTTTGGCGAAGGCAGACCGAGCCCCGCACTCACAATCAAGGGACGGTCTGAACCGGCAAGCGAGCTGCCGAAAGCCGCGATGGCGTGCTTCTCGATCTTGCCGCTCTCCTCGAATTTTTCGTGGTCAAAGGCACAGTGAATAACTCCATCTGACTGTGCGGCGCCATTGCGCAGAGTTTCCAGGTCTTCGAGGCTTCCTCGAAGTGCCTCGGCGCCGGCGGCGAGAAGGCTTTGGATGCCCGACTCCGACCGCGTGAGCCCGAGTACCTGATGGCCAGCGTTGATGAGCTCTGGAACGAGGGCCGAACCGATGAGTCCCGTGGCCCCGGTAAGAAATACGCGCATTGCTTCTCCTTCACATGGTAAAGCCGAGCGCACATGCGTTCTATGGTCGTGCGTCGGGCATAAGGTCAAAACCAATCAGAAATGCTCAATGGTTACTCTTCAATACCTACATAATGGAATGAGAGTGCAGGAAAAGGAAGACGGCACATTGAGCTTAGGGGCTGAGGTGGAGGTAACTTTTGAAACAGATAGGCAAAAACGCCGTGTTGGGACCTGTGGCCCTTACATGCAGGAGTGAAGAGACGGATGCGCTTCGCGAGTTTTTGGCAAGGATCGGAGACAAATGGAGCATCCTGCTCGTTGTCACGCTGTCACGGAAGCCAAACCATCGTGCCCGCTTTTCTGAACTTCAAAAGTCGGTAGACGGGATCTCTCAACGGATGCTCACAACAACTCTGCGCCAACTGGAGCGTGATGGTTTGTTATCGCGTCAGGTCTTTCCTGAGGTGCCACCGAGAGTGGAATACGAATTGACTGAACTTGGGCTCAGCCTTTTAGAGCCGATGAGGAACCTGGTTCATTGGATCGGAAGCAGTTGGGAATCCATCAAAAAAGCCAGAGCTGGTTTTGACAATCGGGCGCGGTGATTCGAAAGTAAATCCTATCCAGCTCGCATCGATCCCTATCAACTTACTGCACCGGCGACAACCCCAGCTTCGGCAGATCCCCCTGTACCGCAGGCGACAGCAGCCAGTTCAAAAAGATATGCGCCTCCGCCTTCTTCCCCGACTTCGCCAGGATCACCGCGCACTGTCGAATCTCCGCATACTGCGAGGTCGGCACCAGCACATACGTCCCAATCTCCTTGAAATGCGGCGTGCTTGCCGTCGTCATCGAGATCAGCCCCAACTGCGCATTCCCCGACTCCACAAACTGCGCCGTCTGCGCGATATTCTCCCCCACCACCAGCTTCGGAGCCAGCTTATCGTACAGCTTCAGCTTCCTCAGCGCAGTCGCCGCCGCAAACCCATAAGGAGCATGCAGCTCATTCGCAATCGCGATCTTCGACACCTTTGGATCGGTCAGCCGGTCCATGCTCAGCGGCAGCAGCCCCGAGTCCTTCCGCGTCCACAGCACCAGCGTCCCCTTCGCATACGGCGTCGGCGCAGACCCATCCGCCAATCCCGCCGCCACCACCTGCTCCGGATGCACAAAGTCGGCGGACATGAAGATATCGAACGGGCCGCCATTCAAAATCTGCGTCGTCAGCGTCGCCGATGACCCATAGCTCACCACCAGCTTCACGCCCGTCTTCTGCTCATAAAGCTGCGCCAGCACCGGCAGCACGGGCTGCAGATCGGCCGCAGCCGCCGCCCGCAGCTCCTTCTGGGCTGTCTGGCCAAACGCCACCGTACCCACGGACAACACGCCAAGGCATACAAAGACGGCACCCGCGATCTGCCCCTTACGATAAACTGAGAGAAACCATGAAGGTATCGACACACCAGCTTAGATGCACCGAATGCGCGGCCGTCATCGAAAAAGATAAGGTCAGCAGCAACTTCCGCTGCCCGGACTGCAACGGGCTCTATGAAGTCCTCTATCCCTGGTCCTCAGCCACTGCAGGTGTCCCCACCGATGCTGCCAGCCGCCTCCCCAACCCCAGCGCCCTGCGCTACCTCTGGGAAGAGCGCCGGACGTCAACTCTGGCGGTAGACCAGTCCGGCGTCTGGCGCTTCCGCGACCTCCTCCCCATCGTCGACGACTTTGAAAAGGTCGTCACCCTGCGCGAAGGCAACACCCCCCTCTACGACCTGCCCCGCTGCGCCAAATCCGCCGGCATCGACTGGCTCCTCGCCAAGCACCAGGGCATGAACCCCACCGGCTCCTTCAAGGACACCGGCATGACCGCCGCCCTCTCCGTCGCCGCCCAGCGTGGCTTCGAGTGGGTCGCCTGCGCCTCCACCGGGAATACCTCCGCCGCCATGGCCGCCTATGCCGCCCGCGCCGGCCTGCGCAGCATCGTCTTCATCCCCGAAGGCAAGATCGCCTGGGGCAAGCTCTCGCAATCGATGGACTACGGCGCCCTCACCCTCCAGCTCAAGACCGACTTCGACGGCTGCGTCAAGATCCTCGGCGAGCTCGTAAAACAGTTCCCCATCTACCTGCTCAACTCCGTCAACCCCTACCGCCTCGAAGGCCAGAAGACCCCCGCCTTCGAGATGGTCGAGCAGCTCGACTGGCAGGTCCCCGAGCACATCATCGTTCCCGGCGGCAATCTGGCCAACTCCGCCGCCCTCGGCAAAGGCTTCTCCGAGATGCACCAGCTCGGCCTCATCCCCCGCCGTCCCCGCATCAGCATCATCCAGGCCGAAGGCGCCAACCCCCTCTACCGCTGGTTCACCGACGCCAACCGCATCATGCGCCCGGTCACCGCCGACACTCGCGCCACCGCCATCCGCATCGGCAACCCCGCCTCCTGGCGCAAAGCCGCCCGCACCATCGACGACCTCGGCGGCTGGTGCGAGCAGGTCTCCGAACAGGAGATTGCCCTCGCCAAGGCCGAGATCGGCTCCGAAGGCGTAGGCTGCGAACCCGCCTCCGCCGTCACCCTCGCCGGCCTCAAAAAACTCGTCGCCCTCGGCAAAGTCACCCGCGAGGAGCGCGCCGTCCTCATCCTCACCGGCCACACCCTCAAGGACTCCGCCTACACCATCGACTACCACCGCAACGAGCTCTTCACCGAAGCCGAAAAAGCCCAGCTCACCCCCGCCGACCAGGCCCAGCACGCCGCCCTCCGCAAGCCCCCCATCGTCCTCGAAGCCGACCCCAACGTCGTCCTCCGCACCCTCGAATCCCACATGAGCCAGCCCCAGCTCGTATGACCAACAGGCCATTGTCTCACCAGAGGAATCAAAACATCGACCGCGGATTAAACGGATAAACGCGGATTAAAACGCCCCGCCGTAGCGAATACCCGTGGAAGCCGCAATCCTTGCTTTCCATCCGTCTTTCGCTTTTGTTCTTAATCCGTGTTTATCCGCTTAATCCGCGGTCGATGCTGTTTGCCTTGCAGAGCGAGTTGATCGTCTCCGATAAAATCGCACTGATGCCCTCCACCCCGCTCCATCTCCGCCTCCCCGCCACCTCCGCCAACCTCGGCCCTGGCTTCGACGCTCTCGGCCTCGCCATGGCCCTCTATCTCACGATCGACGCCACCCTTGCTGACGTCTTCCACATCGATGCCACCGGGCGCAATCCAGACCTCTGCGCCATCCTCGACAACAACCTCATCCTCACCACCTACGTCGACGTCCTCGCCTCCTCTGGCGTCCTCGCCCCACGCCTCCACCTGCGGCTTCACAACGAGATTCCCCTCGGCATGGGATGCGGCTCCAGCGCCTCGGCCCTCCTCGCAGGCGTGCTCCTCGCCAACCACTTCGGCAACCTGAACTGGACCACCCGGCAGATCCTCGAAGAAGCCTGCCGCCGCGAGGGCCACCCCGACAACGTGGCCGCCTGCCTCCTCGGCGGCATGACCGTCTCCGCGATGTCGAATAATGCCGTGACCACAGCGACTTGCGGAGAAGACCTGACCTGGAGCTTGCTCCTCGCCCTCCCCTCCGCCAGCCTTGCCACCTCGAAGGCCCGCGCCTTGCTTCCCGCCGCCTACTCCCGCGAAGACGCCGTAGCCAATCTCCAATCCACCGCGCTCCTCGTATCCGCCTTCACCCAGAACCGCCCTGACCTCCTGCGCATCGCCATGCGCGACCGCCTTCACCAGCCCTACCGCAGCCAAGCCTGCCCGCTGCTCCCCTTACTCCTCCCACTCGCAGAAACCCACCCCGCCATCCACGGCGTAGCTCTCAGCGGCGCCGGCCCCTCCGTCCTGCTTATCGTGGAGCAGGACTCCACCCATACACTTCTACCAATCATCCGGCAAGCTGCGGGCGAACCTACCCTCGAGGTCCTCTCTACCAGAATCTCCCTGGGCGCACTTCGGACCTGATCGCTTACTCCCGCCTGCACAATGGCTTAGATATCGAAAAGAGCAACCCGGTAACTTCTTGACGATTACCGTGGATTACCTAAGATTTCTTTACGGGAACAAAATTTCTCCGTACCGTAGCACCTGTGGGCAGTTCTGGGGAGGGCTGCTACGCCGCCCGTTGACCTCTTCTTAGAGGTCCGGGCGTTTGCCTTTAAGCCACATCCCCGTTCCTGAAACTACTGCGCGAATTAAGCATCTATTATCGTGGAGACTGCGCTGCAACCGTATGGGTGTCCAAGGGTAGAGCAGTCCGGAGGAATTACATGGCAGGACAGTACGTCACCGAAGTAAACGATGCGAATTTCGAAAAAGATGTTCTACAGTCGGAACAACCCGTTCTGGTAGATTTTTGGGCCGCCTGGTGTGGTCCGTGCCGCGCTCTCGCCCCGGTCGTCGACGAGGTTGCCACCCACTATCACGGCAAGCTCAAAGTCATGAAGATGGACGTCGACGCGAACACCGCCACGCCCATGCGCTACGGCATCCGCGGCATCCCCGCCCTGCTCCTCTTCAAAGGCGGCAAGGTCGCCGAGCAGATCGTCGGCTTCGTGCCCAAGGACACCATCGACAAGTCCATCATCAAAGTCCTCGCGTAAGTAAAGAGGTTTTGCGCTCCGAACGGCCCGGCGGTTCATCAGCCGGGCCATTTGTTGTGCGAAGAAGTGCAAGACGTAAACGATGATAAGAAGGATAAAAGCGAATAAAGGCCGATGCTGAGAGGGACAGAGTTTTTCGAGGGCAGTCACAACGAAACCCGCTCTTATCCGTATTGATTCCTCTTATCGCCGTTACGCCTTCTCAACGAGTGACGCCGCACCCCCTGCTAAACTCAAGCCTTAATGCTTGAATGGATGCTCTTCCGCGTGATCATGGTGGCCTTCTTCATCCTGGCCAGCAGCTTCTTCGTCGCCGCTGAGTTCGCCCTCGTCTCCGTCCGCGAAACCCGCATCCAGCAGCTCATCGCCCTCGGCCGCCCCGGCGCCCGCACCGTCCTCAAGCTCAAGCACTCCATCGACGAGTTCCTTCCCGCCGTCCAGCTTGGCGTCACCGTCGCCGGCCTCGCCCTCGGCTGGATCGGCGAACCTTCCGTCGTCCAGGTCATCCTCACCCTCGCCGGTACGTGGCTGCGCGTCTTGCCTGCCCACGCGCTCCTCTACGCCCACACTATCGCCGTCCTCTTCGCCTTCTCACTCATCACCTACTTCGAGGTGCTCCTCGGCGAACTCGTCCCCAAATCCCTCGCCCTCCAGCGCACCGAACGCATCGCCCTCGCCGTCGCCGGCCCCATGGACGTCTTCATCCGCATCACCCGCCCCATCGTGAAGCTGATGAACGTCTCCGCCTCCCTCGTCCTCAAACTCTTCCGCGCTCCCCTGCGCGGCGAAGGCGCCGTCCACTCTCCCGAAGAGCTCAAGCTCATCGCCACCGCTACTCGCCGCATGGGCCTCCTGCCCGTCTTCCAGGAGGAGATCATCCACCGCGCCATCGAGCTCAACCACGTCACCGTCCGGGAGATCATGACCCCCCGGGGCAAGATCTTCTCCCTACCCGCCGACCTCCCCCTCCAGCAGGCCTCCGCTCGCATCGTCGACGAACAGCACTCCCGCGTCCCCGTCTACAACCCCGCCCACGGCCCCGAGAACATCATCGGCATCGTCTACTCCAAGGACATCTCCCGGCTCATGCACTTCCGCACGGTCGCCCTCTCTCTCGGCGGCAAAGGCGAGTCGCCCCTCACCCTCCGCCAGGTCATGCGCGAGCTCACCGTTGTCCCCGAAACCAAGCTCGCCGTCGAGCTCCTCCAGGAGTTTCAGGAGCGCCGCCGCCACATCGCCATCGTCGTCGACGAGTTTGGCTCGACCGTCGGCCTCGTCACCGCCGAAGACGTGCTCGAACAGATCGTCGGCGAGCTCGAAGACGAGTTCGACATCAGCAGATCCCCCCTGCTCTCGACCACCGGCGTCATGTCCCTCGACGGCAGCACCACCCTCCGCGATCTCGGCAACCAGCTCCACTGGAACTTCCCCCGCGAGACCGGCATCGAAACCTTGGCCGGCTTCCTCCTCGCCCACCTCGGCCATATCCCCATGGTAGGAGAGAGTATCCAGCACGCCGGCCGCCGCTACACCGTAGTTGAAATGGCCGGCCGCCGCATCAGCCGCGTCCTCGTCGAAGACACCGCCGCTCTCCCCGGCCGCCCCACCGACGAAGCCGACAGTCCGGACGCTACCGCATGATTTGCCCACCAACTCAAGCGATCCGCCGTTATTCGTTCTTCGCCGTCATCCTGAGCGCAGCGAAGGATCCCTGTATTTGTACTTGCCTTTGCTTGTTCTCCATCATGGGAACAACCGCATGACCACGCCCCTCTGGCGCCCCCTGCGCCGCATCCTCATCACCCTTCCCGTCCTCTGGGTCGTCATCTCCGTCGTCTTCCTTCTCATCCATCTCGTCCCCGGCGACCCCATCGTCCAGATGCTCGGCGAAGGAGCCACTGCCTCCGACATCTCCGCGCTCCGCCACGCCTACGGCCTCGACGCCCCCCTCGCCCTGCAGTACACCCGCTACTGGCACGGCATCCTGCACGCCGACCTTGGCCAGTCCCTCCGGCTTCACGACTCCGTCACCCATCTCGTTCTCCAGCGCTACCCCTACACCCTCGCCCTCACTCTCGCCGCGCTCCTCATCGGCATCGCCCTCTCCGTCCCGGCCGGCATCTGGTCCGCCCTGCATCGCAGCCATTGGCAGGACCGCACCCTCGGCGTCGTCTCGCTCGTCGGCCTGTCGTTCCCCAACTTCGCCCTCGGCCCCATCCTCATCCTCTTCTTCTCTATCCAACTCGGCTGGCTCCCCGTCTCAGGAGCAGGTGACGGAACCCCCATCAGCTTTCTCCTCCACCTCATCCTTCCCGCCATCACCCTCGGCCTCTCGCTCGCCGCCATCCTCACCCGCATGGTCCGCACCGCCATGCTCGAAGAGCTCAACCAGGACTACATCCGCACCGCCCGCGCCAAGGGGCTTACGGAAAATCAGGTCGTCTATCGTCACGCCCTGCGCAACGCTCTCATCCCTGTCCTCACCGTCGTCGGCCTCCAGTTCGGCAGCCTGCTTGCGGGGGCTATCGTCACCGAAACGATCTTTAGCTGGCCCGGCATCGGCCGCCTCACCTTATCCGCCATCTCCAACCGCGACTACGGCCTCGTCCAGGGCTGCATCCTCGCCATTGGCCTCACCTACGTCGCCGTCAACCTCCTCACCGACGTCGCCTACACCTTGGCCAACCCCCGCATGCGCCTCGAATAGCTTTTGTCCTGCCGGATGGGCCCGCTACGCGCGGGGCTGTCACTTCGTGACGTGTATACCCTTCGGTCGGCCTTCCGTTGGTCGGGATGAAGATTCGTTGCCGACCAACGGGAGGCCCCATACCGCCTATCCTGGCAAGAAAAGGTATACACGCCACGAAGTGGCCGCCCTCCGTGCAGGAGGCCCGTCCGGCAGGACACGTCGTACACTAAAATTCAACTCGCTCTCGCCATCAGAGAAGGGAAGCATGCGACTCACCACCATCCTGTCCTGCTGCACCATCGCACTCCTCAGCACCCTGGCAACCTCAGCCCAAACGCAAACCCACCCCCCTCGCGGCGTTCCCGAAGCTGTCCCGCCCCTCCTCCAATCCCATCCCTCCGCACCCGAGCCCTCTACTCCACCCGCCCGCCTCTTCCGCGACAGCCATTACGGCGTCTCCTTCACCATTCCCGCCGCCTGGAACCTCACCCGCAAGGACTTCGAAGTCAGCACCTTCCATCTCGACGCCCGCAACGCCGCTCACAACGCGCAACTTCGCGCCGTCGCTACCATCAGCTTCAATCCCCACCCCACCTCCACCTTCGCCGGAGCGCTCTTCTACTTCAGCGTCGCACCCCACACCACGTCGAACCAATGCGCCGCCGAAGCCTCCGCCCTCGCCCCCCACCACCCCGTGACCTCCACCCAGATCGGCGGCCACACCTTCACGCACGGCTACGACGAGCACGGCGGCATCTGCACCGAATCGCGTGACGAGATCTACACCACCTCTCGCAACAACTCCTGCTACCGCTTCGATGTCGTCATCAACAACTTCTGCGGAGGCGACGTCAGCGGTATCCGCGACATCACCGAAGGCGAACTGGACTCCGTCCGTCACCGCATGCAAACCATCCTCGACTCGGTCCGTTTCGAATAAGCATCTTCTATTTAGGGAGCCTCTGATTAAGTCTCGGTTTTGAAAGGGCGCGGCTTCAGCCACGCCGTAAGTCTTTCATGGAGAACGGGCTTTAGCCCCTGGGGGAATCTTCAGGTACTTAATCAGAGAAACCCGCTTCTCAACCACTATCATTCGAAGGCACCCGAACCCCTACCTCAACTCCGGCAGCCGCTCCCGATACCGCAGCATCAGCGCGAACAACTTCCGTGCCGCCCAATACCGCGGAATGTACCGCCTCGGCTCAGACAGTGACCGAAACAGCCATCCCAGATAAAACCTGTCCGCCCACACCGGAATATGAACCTGGTCCCCGCTCAAAAAAGCGATTGCCGCACCAATGCAATGGATCGCCGGCCGGTAATCCAGATTGCGCTTCAGATAAAGCCCCAGCCGTTCCTGCGTCCCCCCGCCCACCGTGACGATCACATGCTGCGGCCGCAAGCGGTTCAACCGATCCAGCAGCCCCGCATCGGAGATTGCTCCACTCCCGTACATCGGAGCCATATAGAGGCACTCCTCCGGAACCACAATCTTCTGCTGCGCCAGCCACTCCAGATTGCGTCTCGCGCTCACCGGGCTGGCCATGATCCACAGCGTATTTCCCGGCCGCCGAACATCCTCCTCCACCAGCAGCTCGCGCAGATACTCCAGCCCCGACAGCCGCCGCACCTGCTCCGTCTGCAGCCGGTTCCAGATCAGCACCATGAACGCCGAATCCGTAATCGCCAGGTCCGCATGCAACAGCGACTCCCGATAGTCAACATCCCTGTCGAGGTCCTTCAACGCCGGAGCCGCCGGCACCACCAGCAGGCCGCCGCGCCGCATAATCGCAATCGCCTCCTTGGCCGATCCATCGAAGAAGTCGATCCCCAGAATGCGATGCCGCGATTCAGCCCCAGCCTTTAAGTCCGCCGCGCCTATTTCGACGCTCCCACCAGCATCTCGCTTTCGATCCACGCGTACGTCGTCGCCAGCCCCTCGCGTAGCTTGATCGACGGTGCCCACCCCAGCTTCTCCTGGATCAGCGTATTGTCGCTGTTCCGCCCATTCACGCCCTTCGGCGCGCCCAGGTTATAGTTCCGCTTCAGCTTCACTCCTGCGATCTCTTCCGCGATATCGACCAGTTGATCGATCGTCACCAGTTCATCCGACCCCAGGTTCAGCGGCTCATGGATCTCGCTCTCGGTAATCATCTCCGTACCCTTGGTGCAGTCGTCGATATACATGAACGACCGTGTCTGTTTCCCATCGCCCCAGATCTCGATCTCATGCTTGCCCGACTGCTTCGCCTCGATCACCTTTCGGCACACCGCCGCCGGAGCCTTCTCCCTGCCGCCCGTCCACGTCCCCAGCGGCCCATACACGTTGTGATACCGTGCCACCCGCGTCTGCAGCCCGTAGTCCTCTTCGAAGTGCCGGCACATCCGCTCCGAAAACAGCTTCTCCCACCCATACCCATCCTCAGGCAGCGCCGGATACGCATCCGACTCCTTCAGCGCCACCACATCCGGGTTCGTCTGCTTCTCCCCGTTGTAAACGCACGCCGAAGAGGAGTAGAAAAACCGCTCCACGCCCTTCTCCCGCGCCGCCATCAGCATATGCGTATTGGTCAGCACGCTCAGCATGCAGAGCGCCTTATTGTTTTCGATAAAGCCCATGCCGCCCATATCCGCGGCCAGTTGGAACACCACCGATGTCCCCTCTGCGGCCTTCAGGCAACTGTCCTTGTCCTTCAAATCCAGCGACAGGCTTTCGACGCCCTTCGATACCTGGTACCACTCCTCGAGCGGCTTGATATCCACCGCGCGTACCACCTCGACGCCGTCTGCAAGCAGGCGCTGCACCAGATGGCCGCCGATAAATCCACCGGCGCCGCACACGACCGCTCGTTCACCTTTGAGCTTCATGGGAAGGGCTCCTTTTCCTTAACGTTGATTAGCTTGCAGTTACCTTCACGCCGTGAGATGCGCCACAGAGCTCACTCTCTCCCCAAGTATAGCCGGGAGCACACCGCATCCTGAATCCATTTTCCTCGCACCCCCCTGAAACTCATTGCGAAACTTAAACCCATAAGAGTCATCATCTCGACCGCACAACCCCGAGTGCCCATAACTTACCCTGAGCCTGTCGAAGGGTCTCGATTATGAGATGGGGGCATCGAGCGCAGCGAGACCGCCATCCTCCCCCCGTCCTTTCAGTAGAAAACCCCGTATTTCGTCGTCGTCTTTTCCAGTTCTTAAATCCGCGTCATCGGTGCAATCCGCGGTCAAGCCCTCCGTCGTTGGCAACAAGGTCATCGGCGTCAATAACGAGTCTGCTCCCCGTCACCGAAACTGGCATCCAACTTGAACTCACAGTAGGTCCATCAGGTAAGCTGAAACAAGCCGACCCGCATAGGAGTCTTCGCAAGGTGATATCTCGGGAAAGCAGCGACACTCGAAAGACCGGCCTCTTCCCCTCGCAAAACTGTATCTTCGGCTCCGGCGAAATGGTCGACCTCACCCGGTCCTTCGATTGGAGCCAAACCCCGCTGGGGCCGCCCGAGCAATGGCCAGTCACCCTGCTTACCGTCGTCAACATGCTGCTGGCCTCGCGCCATCCCATGTTTCTCTGGTGGGGAGACGATCTCATCCAGTTCTACAACGACGCCTATCGCCCCAGCCTCGGAACCGACAAACACCCCACGGCGCTTGGCCGCCGGGGCGCCGAGACCTGGCCCGAGATCTGGCCCATCATCTACCCCCAGATCGAAGCCGTCATGTCCCGCGGGGAACCAAGCTGGCACGAAAATCAGCTCGTCCCCATCTACCGTGACGGCAAACTTGAAGACGTCTACTGGACCTACGGCTACAGCCCCGTCCGCGACCTCGAAGGCAGCATCTGCGGCACTCTGGTCACCTGCACCGAGACCACCGGCAAGGTCCTCGTCGAGCGCCAGCTCCAGCAGGTTCTCGACGTCACTACCGACGGTGTCCTCATCATCGACCGCAACTGGGTTGCGATCTACCTCAATCCCAGGGGAAGCCAGATTCTGGCGCCCAGCGGAGAGGTCGTGGGAAAGAACGTCTGGCAGACCTTTCCCAGCATGGTCTACGAAGGCTCCCTTTACCTGGAGAACTACTACAAAGCCATGAACCAGGGCCTGGCCGCCGACTTTGAAGTCTTCTACCCCGCGCCCCTCAACATCTGGTTTCAGGTCCTCGTTCGTCCTACCCCCGACGGCATCATCATCTTCTTCCGTGACATCACCCAGCAGAAGCAGGCCATCGCGGCCCTGCTGCAAAGCGAAAAACTCGCCGCAGTCGGACGCCTCGCCTCCTCCATTGCTCACGAGATCAACAACCCCCTGGAATCGGTCACTAACCTCCTCTACCTCGCGCGCGAAACCAAAGATCCCGGCGATCTGCAGAAGTATCTCCAGATGGCCGAAAACGAGCTCAGCCGCGTCTCCTCCATCGCCAACCAGACCCTGCGTTTTCACAAACAGTCCACCAATCCCACCTCCGTCACCTGCGACGCCCTCCTCAACAGCGTTCTCTCCATCTACCAGGGCCGCATCGGCAACGCCAACCTCATGGTCGAGAAGCGCAAACTCGATACCCACCCGGTTTTGTGCTTCGAAGGAGAGATTCGCCAGGTGCTCGCCAACCTCATCGGTAACGCCATCGACGCCATGAAGCCTTCAAGAGGCCGGCTGCTCTTGTCCGGCCGCGACGGAACAGACTGGAAGACCGGACGCAAGGGCCTCAGCATCACCGTAGCCGACACCGGACCGGGAATGTCCCCCGAGACCGCCCGGCGCGCCCTCGAACCCTTCTTCACCACCAAGAACATCAACGGAACTGGCCTCGGCCTCTGGATCAGCCAGGAGATCATCGCCCGCCACCACGGCCGCCTCCGCTTCCGCAGCAGCCAGATGAAAAACCACAGCGGCACCGTCTTCACCATCTTCCTGCCCTTCGACGCCGTCTCCCGCTAGCAACTATGGTTTTGTGTGTTCTCAGAACCTGTCTAAAACTGCCATTGAGAGCCCTTGCTGTGGTTTGTTCTTCGCCGTCATCCTAGAGCAAAGTAGCCCTGGAGCAAAGTAGCCGTTTGCGAGCAAAGTAGCGCTAGCGTAGAGCCTGCCGTGCCTTTGTTTGTCATTCCCGTAGGGAATCTGCGGTTGCCTTCCTCCACAAGGCAGGGAATAGGGAGCAGAAGGCCCTTTCTCTCATGGCGCCGATCCCAGAGCAAAGTAGCAGTTGGCGTAGAGCCTGCCTGCCTTGTTTGTCATTCCCGAAGGGAATCTGCGGTTGCCCCCTCTACGCCAACAGCAAACCCGCTCCAGATCAAAGGCGAATCAAAGGCGAAAGATCTCTGTTTTTCGTCGTTGCTCTTGCCTTTGCCTGTTCTTAATCCGTCCCATCCGTGCCAATCCGCGGTCGAGCCTTCTCCATCCACACCGCATTCACCCATCCACGCCCACCCCTTGCAATAATGGAACCATGAAGCGCCGCGAAATCAAGCAGTACGAGTTCATCCGCAAGATCGGCACAGGCGGCAGCGGCGTCGTATACCTCGCCAACGACACTCTCCTCCAGCGCCCCGTCGTCCTCAAGCTCCTCAAGCGCGGCAACCTCACCATCCAGCAGATGCGTGCCACCCAACTCCGCGAAGCCCGCCTCGCCTCCGCCATCGACCACCCCAACGTCTGCTCCATCTACGAAGTAGGCGAGGCCCCCGAAGAAAACGGCAACGGCGAAGAAGCCTACATCGTCATGCAGTACATCCCCGGCAAATCCCTCGACAAGCTCATCGCCGAAGGTCCCGCCAGCCTCCAGCTCGTCCTCTCTGCCGGTATCCAGACCGCGGACGGACTCTCCGCCGCCCACAACCTCGGCATCTTCCACCGCGACCTCAAACCCGCCAACGTCATGCTCACCGACGGCGGCCTCATCAAGATCCTCGACTTTGGCCTCGCCCGCCGCCTCCGCCCCGACCAGGCCGAGTTCGACCCCGGCGGCCCCGCCAGCAAGCGTAAAGTCGGCTCTCCCCACGCCGTCCCAGGCCCCACCTACACCGCGCGCGGCGGCACCATCGCCTACATGGCCCCCGAGCAGTTCGTCACCGGCCAGTCCAGCGTTCAGTCCGACCTCTTCGCCCTCGGCCTCATCCTCTACGAGCTCGCCACCGGACGCCATCCCTTCCACCGCCCCGACGCCCCCGAGTTCCAATCCATCCGCGCCATCCAGTTCTCCGATCCTCCGCCTCTCCGCGACATCAACCCCGGCCTCCCCATCGAACTCGAATCCGTCATCCTCCGCTGCCTCGAAAAACAGCCCTCCGCCCGCTTCTCTTCCGCGGCAGACGTTCGCGAGGCCCTCAAGACCATCATCAGGTCCATGCAGCTCGACTCCGTCCTCCTCCCCGGCGACAATATCTCCCTCCGCCCCTCTCAGGGCCGTCTCGCGCTCGACACCCCCGAAGAAGAAAAACGCACCACTGGCATCCTCTCCATGCTCGCCGAGCGCTTCCGCGAGTCCAGCAACACCTCCGTCAGCAAGCAGAACAGCATCGTCGTCCTCCCCTTCGTCAACTTCGGAAACGTCAGCTTCGGCAACCCCAACCTTGGCAGCGGGGCCTCCGCCGGCGACGTCGCCCCTCTCTACGGATACGCCCTCGCCGACGCCATCGCCACCCGTCTCACCCGGGTCACCAACCTCGTCGTCCGCCCCTCCAGCTCGCTCATGGCCATCCCCGCCAGCCAACTCGATCCCCTGAGCGTCGGCAGGAAGCTCCTCGTCAACTTCGTCCTCGCCGGCAACTTTCTCCGCTCCGACAAGGGCTTCGACCTCAACTGGCAGCTCCTCGACGTCCCCACCCAGAGCGTCCGCGCCGGCGGCTCCATCAACGTAGCCTCCTTCGACCTCGTCAGCGTCCAATCGGAGATCTGCAACGAAGTCTTCTCGACCCTCCAGGGCTTCGGCGACCTGCAACCGGCCCATGAAAATCATCGCGCCGCCTCGCTGTCGGCCGTCTCGCTCAATCAAGCCTTGTCGGAAGAATATCTACAAGCCCGCGCCGTCCTCTCCTCTTTCATGACTCGCACCGGCAGCCGCGACGATCTCGACCGCGCCTGCCAGCTCTTCGACTCCGTCGTCAAGCAGGACGAGAGCTACGCCCCCGCCTGGTCCGGCCTCGGCATCACCCACCTCCAGTACGCCCGCCATGGCCTCGGCGGCCAGATGCACGTCCTCGAAGCCCGCCGCGCCTTCGACCGCGCCCTCGCCCTCGATCCCGGCTCTGTCGAAGCCAACCTCTACCGCGTCTACATGCTCCTCTCCCGAGGCGAAAAGGAGTCCGCCCGCCACGGCATCGAAAACCTCCTCCAGACCGCTGGCAACGACTGGAACGTCCGCCTCGTCGCCGGCCAGACCCTCCGCATCGACGGCATGTACGACGAGGCCATGGACCAGTTCAACGCCTCGCTCCGCATGAATCCCTCAAACGCCGCCCTCATCTACAACCACCGCGCCCGCGTCTACCAGTATCAAAACCAGATGGAGTTGGCCGCCGACGAGATCGAGAAGGGCCTCACCCTCGAACCCCGTCAGCCTCTCCTCAGAATCTCCCTCGGCTACCAGCAGATGCGTACCGGCGACCTGCCCCACGCCATCGAAACCCTCGAAAACGTCATCCGCGACGAGTCCAGCCTGCGCATCGTCTTTCCTACCATCGCCCTCTGCTACGTCCAGTTAGGCGAGCGGAAAAAAGCCGCCACCTTCATCGTCGACGAAACCCTCTCCGCCGCCGAAGCCGACAGCGAGATGGCCTACCGCCTCGCCACCTACTTCGCCCTCGACGGCGACGAGTCCGAAGCTCTCCACTGGCTACGCCGCGCCATCTATCTCGGCAACGAAAACTATCCCTGGTTCAGCAAAAACCCCGCCTGGCGAAAACTCACCGGCCACGCCGACTTCGAGCGCATCCTCGAAGACCTCAAAAAAAGCTACCGCCGCAACCAGAAAAACTGGAAGCGCCTCCTAGCCCAAATCCGCGACTAGAGCAAAGTAGCAGTTGGCGTCCAGTCTGCCGTGCCCTTTGTTTGTCATTCCCGAAGGGAATCTGCGGTCGCCTTTTCCTTTCGCCGTCATCCTGGAGCGAAGCGAAGGATCCCTGTTGCCATTGTCGTTGCCTTTCTTGTTGTCATTCCCGAAAGGGAATCTGCGGTTGCCTTTGCTGTTGTATGTTCTTTACGGCATCTGCGAATCCGCGTTA